>NZ_JAOCIW010000001.1:0-4849553 GCF_029843705.1 Shewanella sp. GD03713 | reverse complement strand
TAAGTTATCCCCAAAAGATCATCAAAAAGAGGTGTATTCTATAGCGAGATCTCAATGATCGCTATCCTTAAAAAATAATTATCCCCAACAAGATCATTCTATGGAGATATCCCCGATCATCAAAGATCAAATTCGATCCTTTTATTCAACAAATAGGGCAAATCCCGCTTTATTAAGCGATCCACATTGATCTATAATGGCGCCCCTTTGATCTCTTGATAGATCCCCTTCACTACTACATGTAGTGCCAATACACAGAGTTATCCACATCTTCTGGTGTATACGGGAAATTGATCAAAGGATACACGGGCAGAAATAAGCCACTTGCTGACTTTCGTTGTTGACGGGGACAGGTAAAGTGATTACAATTCGGCCTCTTTTTTACCCTTACCTCTGTCACCAGAGATAAGGATATGTTCACTTATAACAAAGACGGATTGCCATCATGAGTAAACGTACTTTTCAACCTAGCAACCTGAAGCGCAAGCGTTCTCACGGCTTCCGCGCTCGTATGGCTACTGCAGGCGGCCGTAAGGTGCTTGCACGTCGTCGTGCGAAAGGTCGCGCTCGTTTATCTGCTTAATAAGTTAAGTAGGTAACTAGTTGACTAGCTATACCTTTACGCGGGAGTTACGCTTGCTAACTCCCGCGCAATTTAAATCTGTATTCTCCAATCCCATCAAAGCTTCTTCTGCTGAAATCACTCTGCTTGCCATTCCTAATTCGGAACAACATCCGCGTTTGGGTCTTACTGTAGCTAAACGCTATGTAAAACGCGCCAATCAGCGTAATCGCATTAAGCGAGTTATCAGAGATAGTTTTCGCCTCAATCAACACGACATCCCTCACCTTGATATTGTTGTGCTGGTCAGAAATGGGGTGATGGAAATGGAAAATGCAGAGATCAACAAGTTGATAGAAAAGCTATGGCGCAAACTCAGTCGCCGCTACAATGGCTAGCAACCACGTTTATTCGTGGCTATCAAATCTTCATCAGCCCCCTCTTAGGGCCTCGATGTCGTTTCAATCCCACATGCTCGCATTACGCCATTGAGGCAATAAAAGTGCACGGAACCGCGAAAGGTTGTTGGTTTGCATTGAAACGCATATTAAAATGTCACCCTTTGCATCCCGGCGGTAGTGATCCCGTCCCCCCTAAAAATGACAGGTGTAATAAATAGGCTATGGAATCTCAACGCAATATATTGCTAATAGGACTACTGTTTGTCAGCTTTTTGCTGTGGCAACAGTGGCAAGCAGACAAAGCTCCAAAACCCGTTGCAACCGAATCGTCTGTAGTGGCGAATGCAACCACAAATCACAGTGCTGATGTTCCAGAAGCAGACACAGGTGTCCCAGCAGCCTTAACGGCAACGCAAAATCTGATCACAGTTAAAACCGATCAGCTCGATGTACAAATCAACCCAGTGGGTGGTGACATCGTTTTTGCAGCTCTGGTTTCACACAAACTGGAACAGGGTAAAGACCAGCCATTTGTTTTGCTTGAGCAAACCAAAGATTTCACCTATATCGCTCAGAGTGGCCTGATTGGCCGTGATGGTATCGATAGCAGTGCTAAAGGTCGCGCCGCATTTGCCGCCAGCAAAACTGAATTTACCTTAGCCGATGGCCAAGACACCTTAGAAGTACCACTGACCTATGTGGCTGATAACGGTGTGACTTACACAAAAGTGTTTGTCTTCCATCGTGGCAAGTTTAACGTTGATATCGATTACAAAATCAACAACACCTCAGCTGCTCCATTGCAAGTTCAGATGTACGGTCAGATTAAACAGACCATCAAGCCATCTGAAAGCAGCATGATGATGCCAACTTACCGTGGCGCCGCATTCTCGACTCAAGATGTACGTTACGAAAAGTACAAGTTTGAAGATATGAGCAAGAGCAACCTCAATCAACCGACTCTCGGTGGTTGGGCGGCGATGCTGCAACATTACTTCGTATCAGCTTGGATCCCACCAGCAACCGATAGCAACACCATTTTCTCAAGTGTAAGTGCTGGCGGTTTAGCTAACATTGGTTTCCGTGGCGCGGTATATGATATTGCACCAGGTGCGACTCAAGAAATTAGCTCACAGTTTTATGTTGGTCCTAAGGATCAAAAAGCGCTATCTGCGTTATCTGATACCTTAAACCTGGTTGTTGATTACGGTTTCCTTTGGTGGTTAGCCGTCCCAATCCACTGGTTATTGATGTTCTATCAATCATTTGTGGGTAACTGGGGTGTGGCGATTATCCTGATCACCTTAACCGTTCGTGGTTTACTGTTCCCGCTTACTAAAGCGCAGTACACCTCAATGGCGAAGATGCGTAACCTACAGCCAAAACTGCAGGATTTGAAAGAACGCTTCGGCGATGACCGTCAAAAGATGGGTCAAGCCATGATGGAACTGTACAAGAAGGAAAAAGTGAACCCTATGGGTGGCTGTTTACCTATCCTGCTACAGATGCCAATCTTCATTGCCTTGTACTGGGTATTGTTAGAAAGCTTCGAGCTGCGTCACGCGCCATTTATGTTATGGATCCACGACTTATCTGTACAAGATCCATACTACATTCTGCCGCTGCTGATGGGTGCGTCTATGTTTGTGATGCAAAAAATGCAACCAATCGCACCAACCATGGACCCAATGCAAGTGAAGATGATGCAATGGATGCCAGTGATCTTTACCGTATTCTTCCTGTGGTTCCCATCGGGTCTAGTACTGTACTGGTTAGTGGGTAACATTGTTGCCATCATCCAGCAGAAGATTATTTATGCAGGTCTAGAGAAAAAAGGCTTAAAATAAGCCCAAGCGCTAGATAAGAGCTAACGGCTCAGCATATTCAAAAAGGCGGCTTAATGAGCCGCCTTTTCCTTTAGATGATTTGATCGAATTAATGGGTATTTCCGTGACAACTGACACTATCGTGGCACAGGCCACCGCGCCCGGACGGGGCGGCGTGGGTATCATTCGTATCTCTGGTGATAAGGCAACCAATGTGGCAATGGCCGTATTGGGTCATTTACCTAAACCCCGTTACGCCGATTACTGCGACTTTAAAAATGCTTCAGGCCAAGTGATAGACCAAGGTATCGCACTGTTTTTTAAAGGCCCTAATTCCTTCACTGGTGAAGATGTATTAGAGCTGCAGGGCCACGGTGGTCAAATCGTCCTCGATATGCTGATCAAGCGCGTATTAGAAGTCGAAGGCATTCGCATCGCCAAACCAGGCGAGTTTAGCGAACAAGCCTTTATGAACGATAAGCTGGACTTAACCCAGGCCGAAGCGATTGCCGACCTTATCGATGCCACCAGTGAGCAAGCCGCCAAAAGCGCGCTGCAATCACTACAAGGTGAATTTTCGAAGGAAGTCCATGAGCTGGTGGATCAAGTCACCCATCTGCGTTTATACGTCGAAGCCGCGATTGATTTCCCCGATGAAGAAGTCGACTTTTTAAGTGATGGCAAAATTGCCAACGCACTCTACAAAATTATCGACAAACTCAGTGCCGTCCAAGCCAGCGCCAAACAAGGCTCGATTATCCGTGAAGGGATGAAAGTAGTGATTGCCGGTCGCCCCAATGCCGGAAAATCCAGTCTGCTTAATGCGCTCGCGGGTAAAGAATCGGCGATTGTCACCGAAATTGCTGGCACCACCCGCGACGTATTGCGCGAGCATATCCACTTAGATGGTATGCCACTGCATATTATCGACACCGCAGGCCTGCGTGACACCACTGATACGGTAGAACAAATCGGTATTGAGCGGGCTTGGAACGAAATCAACAGCGCCGATCGCGTGTTATTTATGGTCGATGGCACCACCACGGATGCAGTCGATCCCCACGATATTTGGCCCGATTTTATCAATCGCCTCCCCGCCAATTTAGGCGTGACCGTTGTCCGCAATAAGGCCGATCTCACCGGTGAGAACCTCGCCATGACCGAAGAGAAAGGTTACAGCGTATATCGGATCTCGGCTAAAACCGGTCTCGGCGTCGAGGAATTAAAGCAACACCTTAAATCCTTGATGGGTTACCAGAGTAATCTCGAAGGTGGCTTTATCGCCCGTCGTCGTCACCTCGAAGCATTAGATGTTGCCGCAAGCCATCTGCAACTCGGTAAAGAACAATTAGAGATTTACCTCGCAGGTGAACTGTTAGCGGAAGAACTGAGAATGGCGCAATTAGCCCTGTCCGAAATCACAGGCCGCTTCACCTCTGACGATCTACTGGGCAAAATTTTCAGCTCATTCTGTATCGGGAAGTAAAATAGTAAAACGTATCAAACCAAATCAAAACAACATTATGATTTTAAAATAATTTTGTTTTATTGGGTGGGAAGTGATTTGAAGGGTTTTGTCGATTCTTGCGCCACGTGTGCGCCACAGATAAATTCTGGCGCACATATGGCGCACAAGATGAGAAAAACCTATGAAAATCAGCATACATAAACGAGATCCAGATAAGAATGGCCAACGTGCTATCAGGCTTGTGTACTATTACGGTTCAAAGACCTCGGAAGACGGCTCAAGAGCTCAGAAACGCTCATACGAGACGTTAAATCTGTTCCTCTACAACAAGCCCAAAAACGCAGTTGAGCGCGAGCACAATAAAACTACATTGCAAAAAGCTGAGGCCATTCGAGCCAAGCGTCTACTGGAAATGGAATCAGCCAAACACGGCTTAGATGACCGCACAAAACTCAATGCCAGCTTCTTTGACTACTTCGACCAAATTACAGCGAGTAAAGCATCCGGTAGCAAATCCAACTACTCAATCTGGGTTTCTGCGGGCATCCATCTCCACCGTTATCACCGCCACGCAGAACTCACTTTTGAACAGGTAGATAAATACTTTTTGGAAGGGTTCCGTCATTACCTACAGCATGAGGCAATAACAAAATCAGATACCGGCCTCTCCAGGAATACCGCCTGTAGCTACTTCAATAAAATCCGGGCAGCACTCAACCAAGCGCAACGCGACCGAATCATCAGAGATAACCCTGTTGAACAAGTCAAATCCATCAAAGCAGAGAGGACACAGCGCACTTATCTCACTCTGGATGAGGTAAAGGCCCTTACCAAGGCAGAATGCCGTTACGATGTACTACGGAGAGCATTTCTGTTCTCCTGCACTACGGGTCTACGCTGGTCAGACATTCATAAACTGGTGTGGAGTGAAATTGAACTATTTGCTCAAGGGCACTACCGAATAATCTTTTCCCAGATAAAGCTCAAAAACTCAGGCAATGGCCTGCAATATCTCGACTTACCGGATTCAGCAGTACGTTTGCTCAACTTGGAAAACAGGGGAAAACCGACAGAACGGGTTTTTAAGGGATTGCGTTACGACAGCTATAGCAACGTCGCGCTAGTGCAGTGGGCTGTACGTGCCGGGATCACCAAACACGTGACCTTTCATGCAGGCCGCCACACCTTTGCAGTAAACCAACTTGCCCGAGGGCTAGACATCTATTCCCTTTCCAGATTGCTTGGCCATAGCGAACTCAGAACAACAGAAATCTACGCAGATATTCTGGAAACCCGTCGCACAGAGGCCATGCGGACCTTTCCGGATATCTTCGATGAGTCATCAGACTAAGAGCATTATTACGACCAAACGAATACATCTTTACAAAGAAAAGGGCACCTCGACAGTGCCCTCCATCAACCACATAAGATCGTTAGTTTTTACAGCCATTCTTATCACATGTGATTTTCTCGTGGGAATTAACCCAGTGATCAGCATTTTTCTTTGTGTCAGTACCGCAGCCAGTGGTGCCGCCTTTAGCACCGCTGTGTACAACACCTGTTGGAGTATGTTTTACAGACATATCTAGCTAATGATGTGTTTTTAAAAGCGCATTCGCACGCACATTAAGACTTAGTCATTAAAGCCTGAGCTGTCAATCCAACGAGTAACCGTTACATGTCACAGTTAAAGAACTGTGACATGTAACGCATCCGACCATTCCTATTTATTTTCAAAAGGTTAAACATCAACCTAATATCTCCGGCCATACAATTTTCGGTTAGCAACGAGATGATCAGCAGCGGCTTTATCAATCTCATCAGAAGACGCCACACGATTACTCTGCAACCAAGCCAAGATATCTGCTCGCCTGAAGAACACCCGATTACCATTGGGTTTGAAGAATGGGATCTTGCGTTCGTGAGTCAACCGGTACAAAGTACTTTTCTTTAGCCCCGTCAGCTCAGCACATTCCTCAACGGTGAGGATTTCCTTTGTCGTGTCAGGACGTTGCTCGTTTTTGATATGATCGGTAATCAGTTTTTTAAGCAATGACATATCCATCAGTATGCGCTGAAGCATCTCTTTTTCAGTCATGTTGATACTCCTACCTCAGAATCAAACAGGGAAAAGTGGGAAAGTGGGATATTTGAATTATTCATCATCGACTTGCTCCATCTTCAGCATTGCTTGCCTCACCCTGTCAGGCCAAAGGGCAAAAAAACGATAGTAGCGACCGCTCATCTTTAGCTTATAGGTACCACGGCTGCGTTCATTACTTTCAAGACATTGACGGCGGAAGAGCAGCTCAACATCACGCATATAATGAGTTGGCAAATTTAAGCCTTTCAAAAATTCATCTTTGTGGATGAGCCAAAGCTCCTCACCATCGATAAACCGTCGATATCCTATGCTTGTTGGCCTATATACATCGCCTTCTTTAGCAAGTCGTTTGTCCCACTTAGCGAGAACACCGCCAATCTTTTGTAGTAAGCTATATTCCTCAAGATTCATTAAATGACCGCGACTTCCCAACCAAACCCGATATAAGCTGTGCACTGCTTGCTCTGATTCGTCCTCACTCCAATTAACCAGAAAGTTACGAGAGGCAAGCTGCAAGGCCACTAAAATCAGCGCAAAACGCCGGGTGACTCGCTGCACCTGTGAGGATGAATCCGGCAGTAGCCAGCTATCAACAATGCGTTGTAATTCCTTTGGCACGTATTGATTAAGATCCACTACATCAGTCGTGATCAATTCGATAAATGATCTCAGCAATGATCCGTACGTTCTCGCACTTGCAGACTTCAGATGATCAATGGCCTTTTGAGGTGTGGAAAAGCTGTGAAGAGCATTCAGCACCCCATGCTGACCAATTACCGGAAGTTCAATCAAACGAACTTCTTGTCCGGCCATCGGGCTACGACCCAAACTTTCAAATATCTCTGAGAGCCACTTTTCACCTGAACTTAATACCAGCACACGCCAATGCTCAGATTCAGCAAGCTTGCCGGTTTTATCTGCCCGCAATTTCCCAGCACCATTAAAAATTTGATACAAACAGGTATCGATATCTTCCGCTTTGGCCATGCCAATTTCATCAAGCGGTAAAACTAGGTCGTGATGTTCACTTGCGACAGCAGCAATACCATTGGCAGTGCCACTCCAACTTTTCATGAAGTCAGAACCACCACAGACACTTGCACACACTTGGAGAAGTGCGGTTTTACCATCAGCAGAATTGGAAACAATATGAATACCGCCATTCTCCAAACCGGCGGGTTTTAACAGTGGTCCTGTAAGGGCACAGCCAATAGCGAAAATTAAATATGGGTTACCACGACAAAAACGCCCGACTTCTTGTCGCCAATCGTCCAAAGATCCTTTTTGCTGAAAATTTGGGGCAACACGCGGAGATAGATATAGATACGGTTCATCACTCCTACCAGAAATCCAACTGGGCGTAACAAATACCTCACGATGCCAACCAGTCCTTTCCACTATGGTTGCAGTACTCGCTTTGCGCGATTCTTGAACTAAATATTGTTGAATCAGTTTCCACGTATCGATGCCAGTTTCTATCCAAAAACCGCTGTCTAATAACCGCTCTCGAATTAACATAGACTGGCTACCATTCAATATCTTCATCAAAAATACCTCCTGGACAGAACAGCCATCCAGATTGAGCCACTCGCACAACACGCCACTACTCCGAATTCGGTCATCACTACGCACTCTAAAAAGAACGCAAATTGGATCGGAAATTTTCCGTTCTTCACCATCCTGTATGCGGAATAAACCATTATTACGTAGTTCAAGCTGCATTTTTCCTCCTACAAACATTGCATCCAAGCCAATACCTCGCTGTGTCGGAAACGGACTGATCGGCCATGAACATTGAGTTTTATTGGTGATGGAAATTTGCCACTTTGGACATAGCGCCGCAGTGTCGCCGGTGATATTTGGGTGAGAGAACACACCTCTTGGTATGTGAGTAACCTTTCGTTGGTAGTTGAAGTAACTTGGTTCACGATGCCTCCTGAAAATTATTGAACCTTCATGCAGCATCATCCTAAAAATCAGTTATTAAACAGACCGCTGGAACAGCCCTTTTTGGGAACTTCAATAATAAATCTCAACACGCTGATATTTAATGACATTTTTTCAACATATAGATTAAAAACAGCCTCAGAAGAGCAAAAAGCTAAGCCATTGATGAGTTGGCCGACATTACCGTATCAATTTATGCGCCAGTGAATAACCAGAGAAAACTTTCACATGTGAAAGTTTTGAGACCTGACGATTTACAACTCTTTAAGACATGTCCCCCATTAAAAATGGAATCGTTTAGCTCAGGTCTTTTATTGGCAATAAAGCTTGTATGGAATAAATCGTACAAGGTCCCCCATCAGATAGTTATTGGAAAGGAATTGGTAGGGTCTTTTGGCCAAGACGTAACAACAAAAAGACCTGTGCGCCCAAAAAAGGCACGAAGGCAGGCGATGGATTAGGTCACACGACAATAAACTGACTCTGTATTCACGACACAGAGGATAATTCTATGACTGACACTTCGAATCCATTTACGACTTTGGAAAAACAAATTGCTGCTTGGAATACTTTTGTCTCAAGCGATGACAAGAAGATAGATCACGACGAGGCAATGCTTTTCACCCGTTCAACATCGCAGCAATATCTGAATTACATACATAAGTCTGTTGAGCTAGAACAATTGCGCTATTACTACATTGCACAACGGGTTGCTGAGTTGTATTGGCAGCACAACAAGGCTCACCGCGGCAAAAATACTCCCGGCTACCCCGGACATTACGGCTGTAGAGTGCGACTTCGCGATCGAAAATTTGAAATGTATTGGTTCTATAACGAATTCACGCGCAAAAAGGGAACTGAGGGCTATAACATCATCAGCCATTATTTGTCTCGTGGCGATCAATATCGCTATCTACGATCAACCTTTTCGCTAGCTCAAGACTGGGAAAAACCTGTAATTGAGGCAGTTGAGGACGCTTTTGCCATCATCCGCAGAGCTAACTCAAATCTAATGCGGGTTAGACAACTATGCCGTTGGAATGACACCAATCTATTCAAAATGACAGGCGATATCGACGATTTTAAGATGGATAATCCTTTATAGTTATGATCTTACAACACAGCCCTCAACTCATTAGAGATCAGGGCTGCACTATATCGGCTATTTATCTTTTTTGAGTATGGCCTTGAGTGCTGCAATATTAGCCCGCGCGCCTTCGGCTTCTTTTAAACGACGGCGCTGCTGGGCAAAGAGGTCAAACTCCAATTTCGCTTTATCATCAGCGTCTTTCTTGGAGATTTTTCCAGCTCCGCTTAGTACGTCCCGATCATTAAAACTTAAAAACTGGTCAAGCTTATCAGCCCAGTCCTGTAAGAATACCTGCTTGCGACGCAGCGCTTGATCTTCGGCAAAGTCGAGCCACATATTGACGATGCGATTAAGCTCTTTGATTTCATCTTCACGCAGATAGTTCTTGGCAACAGTAACGTCTGTCTTGCGAACTTCATCGCCTTTATAGCTGGTTAAGCCCATATCCGGCTTACTGGCATCCACACGGCTGGCGATAAGCTCAGCAGCCGTCATATGCGTACAAGCATAATGCAGCTTGTTCTGAATGGTTTGGAAGAAGCGGTTGGTCTCTTGGTTAGATGGCTCGTAATCAGCAGCCATGGTAAAGATTTCTTTCACCCGCAGATAAACGCGACGCTCACTAGCTCGGATATCGCGAATGCGTTCCAGCATCTCGTCAAAGTAGTCAGGCACCGCAGAGTGACCAACGGGCGGATTTTTTAACCGCTCGTCATCCATGACGAATCCTTTGATCAGGTATTCTTGCAACATTCTGGTTGCCCATTGGCGGAACTGGGTGCCACGTGTTGAGCGAACTCGGTATCCTACTGCAAGAATAACCGGAAGACTGTAGTGACGAATGCTTCGCTTTACTTCTCTGCCACCTTCCAGTTGAACTTGTAAGTAATCCTTACAAGTTGAAATTTGCTCAAGCTCTTCTTCAGAATAGACAGCTTTTACGTGTTGGGTGATTGCTTGAGAGCTAACTTGATAAAGCTCTGCCATTGCAGCCTGAGAAAGCCACAAGGTGTCAGACTCAAAACGACACTCAACGCGGGTTTGACCATCAGCACTGGTGAAAAGAACAAACTCACCTTGAGGAGCTTGTGGGATGTTATCGGCCATTGAATCAACCTTCATATGTTACTGATAATGGGCTATTATTTATCCATAGCGGTTACAGAGTTAGCGAGCCTTTTTTCTTTGCCAAACGGGGTCGTATAGAAGCGTTGTTCAATGCCATAAAGCAGTAACTTCAACTCATCGTCATTAGATATTTCAAACTTCTGATTTTCTTTATCGAATTTCAGCTTCTGTTCACCGCAGTAACCGTCGATATAATCAAGCATGTTAGTTTTATCGTCAGCAGACATCGCATCAAGTGTTGCCATAGCAAGGCCAATACGTTTTCTATTAGGTTTTGAGACGCTATCTACGTTGTAGTCATTACCCAACTCTATAAACTGTGCATCTAAAAACTGCTCAACTTCTTCTTTTGTTGCTTCCTTGTACAACTCATCGATACCTTTAAAAATGCTCGAGATCGTTGCCAGATTTTTGAATATCAAGGTATCGGCCACTTTGAAGTACACTGCATCAGGTAAGGCGTTTATTACTAAACGTGTTTGGCTCTTCTCAATTTCTGCGGCTTCACCAAAAACAAGCGTTTTGCGTTTTACGAATAGGCTTGGAGTGATTTTTTGAAAGTAAAAATCATTACCTTGAATTGCAAATAAGTAGGCGATCTTGGCGAAGTTATCTTTGGTTAAGTCATCGTAGTCTTTTGAATCATAGTCTTTTTTTAGCAGTTCAATACAAAACTCTTTTTGACTAAAGCCTTCAATTTTAAACCATGAGTCTTCGTCAAGGTTATGGTCTGGATTGTATGGAATACAGGCATTTAAGTCGATTGTGACGGTATCAAAAAGAGATTGATCAGAAACCAATTTGAAAATGCGTTTTTTTGCTCTGGTTTTTATATGTGCCAGTACATGGTCCATCATTATCCTCGCTCGATAAATGTGTAATTATTGATTCGATAAGCCAATGGTATTTCGATGTCATCTGGCTTCTTGTAGCGCTCTCGGCTAATAAGGAAAATGGCCGTTCCGTTTTTGGTTGTAATGTTATAAAACTCATAACCAAACAGTAAAAACAATGGGTTAAAGTAGAGTGCTTGCGATAAGAGAGTAAAAACAAACAAAACGCCATAAACAAACCACAATGTCTCCCAGTTACCAATGCTCAACGCCACGAAAAAGTAACCCAAATAACTTGGTAGGAAGCTGTTATTGGCATGCTCAATACTCGCTACTTCACCCGCCTTAAAATCGTCTTTACCCAAATACTTACTCAGCCAAATACTCAATCCAGTCGATAAGACAGGGATAAGAAAATAGAGTAAATATGATACTGCGTTCGGAAGTGCTGCTATCCAATCGAAGCAAGCGAAATCACCAAAGAAATATCCGAGTGAGTACCCTTTTTGTACCGCAAAGATAATCACTAGTAGTGATGTTGCATTGAACGTAAGTAAAACCCGAAACGCAGTATTCATTATTTCACCGCCGCCTGTTCTGCACCTTGCTTCATCATGTCAAAAATCAACTCAACATAACTTGCCATAACTTGTGGGTCTTTGAGTAGCGTTCGGGCTATATCACCTTCTTTGAGCAGAGCTTGTACAACGGCTTGCTTCACCGCTTGTGGCAAGTCGCCTTTGAGGGCTATCGACTTGTCGTGCTTTTCTACTTGCTCAACCACAATTGGGTTTTGGGTGACACGCGTAATGGTGCCGTTGGCAAAGTTTCGGCGGCCTGGCTCATCGCCGACATCGCCAAACAGTTCATTGAGGCGACGAATGATATCGGCAAGAAATGCCTGTTCACGATCGGTAGGGTCGTTGTAATTGGGGCGGATAGGTTCAAGTACCTGATTCACTGCCATTGGAAGCGGCTCTTTGTCATACTTGATTTTGAATTTCTCTAACACCAGAGCACTGAGATCGATGTTTTCTGGTGTTACCCCTTTCAATCGACGTGATAGCAAATGGGCAAACGCGGCAAAGTTTTCCAGCTCAGGATCACCAAACTCAATCAATTGCGCCATGTAGCTGTAATGCTTCACAAATCGAGCCAAATCCGACTTAAAACGCATCAGTGCTTCACGTTGCTTGGTGAACTCACTGCGTTGCGATTCCGCGTAGTTCGCCGCTTTCTCATCACCAGCAAGGTGCGCTTTGTTGTATTGCTGATCCCAATGGTTTGCAGCATCAACCAGCTCTTTGAGCTTAACGTTGAACACATCGGTAGGGCGTTGTGTGGCAGCAAGCAGCTTTTTGTGTGCGTGTGACTTTTTGTCGGGTGCCTGGCCGAGAATCGATTTACCACGCGCTTGCTTAAACAACTCTAAATCTTGATGGTTGTAGATGCTTTGCTCATCCAGAATCTCTTTGATGTCATAAATGACATTCACATCTTGCACTTCGTTAAGCTGCGCGCCGTTGTCGTACTTTTTGAACGCATTGAGAATGGTTTGCGGATCATTGGCAAAATCAATCACGTAAGTGGTGTCTTTGCCTGGGTAGGTGCGGTTTAGGCGCGACAGCGTTTGCACAGCTTCTACATCTGAGATCTTCTTATCTAAGTACATTGCAACCAGTTTTGGTTGGTTAAAGCCCGTTTGGAACTTGTTGGCGACTAACATGACGCGATAGTCGGTTTTCTCAAACTCATGGCGCAGGTCAGCCCCGTGCGTGTCTGGGTTTAAGTTGTACTCGGTGTACTCTTTGTCGAAATCAATCCCCAGCGGGTCTTGACTGTCTTCATCACCCAAATCTTTGCCGGGGACTTTGCCTGAGAAGGCAACCAAGGCTTGAATACCTTCGATACCATGCTTTTTAATGTACTTATCAAAGGCAAGCTTGTATTTCACCGCCTGCGGCCTGCCAGATGTGACCACCATGGCTTTGGCTTCACCTTCCAGAAGGTGAGCGATATTGGCTTTGAAGTGCTCAATAATGAATTCGACTTTTTGGCTGACAGTGGTTGGGTGCAGTGACATCCAACGAGCCAAGGCACGACGGGCTTGTTTGCTGTCTACGCGCTTCTCATCCAGATTGTTCTCACCAATTTTGTAAGCCGTATCGTAGTGGGTGTAATTCTCCAGCACATCAAGAATAAAGCCCTCATCAATGGCCTGACGTTGGGTGTAGAGGTGGAACGATTCTGGTTTGTTTTCATCTGACACTGGCTGGCTAGGGTCTTTCGGGCGACCAAACAGCATCTTAGTGCTGTGCTTGGGTGTTGCTGTAAAAGCAAAGTGCGAGACGTTCTTGGGCATGGCACGCGCTTCTTGCACCTTAGTAAGAATGTCCTCAATACTCATTTGTTCCAACTCTTGAGGGCTCAGGTTTAGCGTAAGCGCTGCGCGTAAACCTTTGGCTGTAGAGCCAGTTTGTGAGGTGTGCGCCTCATCAATGATCACTGCAAAGTTACTTTGTGCCAAAGATTGATTGGTCAGAATTGCTTCTAACGCATACGGGAAGGTTTGGATGGTAACAACAATGATCGGCGTGCCTGTTAGCAGTGCTTCTGTCAGCTGTTTTGATTTCGACTCGCTACTCTTTTCGCGGTCAATCGCCTTAATCACCCCATATTGATGATCCAGCTGCTGTACCGCATCTTGCAACTGCGAATCCAGCACGGTGCGGTCGGTCACAATGATCACGGATTTAAAGACCGCTTTACCATCGGTGCTGCGTAAACGAATCAAATCATGGGCCGTCCACGCAATGGTCGAGGTTTTGCCTGAGCCTGCGCTGTGCTCACAAAGATACTGCATGCCTGCGCCGTTCTGGCGGGCATCATCAATCATCTTGTTTACCGCATCAAGCTGATGATAACGGGGAAAAATCTGTGTTTCCTTACGCTCAACCTTGCCATTGCTATCGGCAACCTCTTTGGTTTCGACATACACAAAGCTGTAGAAAATGCGTAGCCAATTATCTTTTTGGGCAATTTCTTGCCAAAAATAGCTGACCGGATACTCTCCATCTTCACCCGGCAAGTTGATGTGTACGGGCAAATCAGAGGTAGAACCATCATGGCCTTTATTGAAGGGCAGAAAATAGGTATTTTCTCCCGCCAGTTTGGTCGCCATGGCGATTTCTGTATCAGACATGGCAAAGTGCACTACTGCGCCGCGTTTAAAGGTTAACAGCGGCTCTTTGCGCTTGGTTTTTGGGTCAACGGGCAAACGGTCTTGCTTGTACTGCGCTATGGCTGATTCTATCGACTGAGTGAAATCGGTTTTTAGCTCGGCAGTGGCAACGGGTAGGCCGTTGATAAAGAACACCAAGTCAATTTCCCACTCGCGAGTCGGGCAATATTTCAGTTGGCGCACCACGCGCAAAATGTTGTGCTCATAACGGGCAATACGCTCTTCATTACGCGCATCTTCGGGTTTGCGTTGGCCCATGGCAATGGTGCCGCAGCCTGCAATGGTAAAGCCTTTACGCAATACATTAATGGTGCCACCTGTTTTACTGGCAAGGGCTTTTTCTAAACGCTCCAGTAGCACCTGCTCGGCATTCGCACCATGCAGTTTATTCAGTTTGTGCCAGGCATCTGGCTGGGTGGCCTTTACCCAATCCATGACATCTTGCGGGTAAAGGGCGCGTTGTTGGTCATAGTGGTTGGAATGGCCTTCTTTCCAGCCATTGTTCACCAACTGCTCGGTAATATATTGTTCAAAATGCACTTCATGATGTGCTGCCATTACACCGCCTCCCTGACGTCAATTTTCCCTGTTACCGCTGCGCTGATAAGGGAAGTCTTACGTTCTTTTAAAAGAGCAATAGAGTTATTTGTTTCAATAATTAAATCTTCAATTTTTGAACTTACTGACTTTATGTGAGAAGTAATCGCTTCCTGCTCAGTTTTTGGTGGTTTAGGAATAAGTAGTTTTTTAATATTTGCTTGCGATAGGTTGTTTGCTAAGCCTTCAGCACCGCCAATAGCAAGCTCAATTTGGCGTCGCAATGGAAATGAGCCTAAAGCAATTGCTACGAACTCAGCGTCCACGTCTTCTTTGCAATGTAGCCGGAATAACTTATCTGAGAGCATTAGTCGTTCTCTTGTCGCGTAGACATAAGCCGCAGAGCCTATTAACTCTCTTGAACCACTGGCTCGAGACATTATGAGATCGCCAACCTTTACTTCGATTTCTGGTCTTGGAGATAGTGTTTCAGGAAGCTCTTTATTTTCATCTTGACTGTAAACACCCCCATTAACTGCACCAGACTTTAGCACTCCCCATCTTTCGTTTTTGGCTGGGGTAGCTAAACACTCAGGGCTCCAGCCTTGTTCGATTGAATCAATAAGGCGTTTTAGTTGCACGACACTCCAATGCTTCGGCACTTGCCCAATCCACTCAATGCCAGAGTCCTGCATCTCCACATTGGGGTAAAGCCCCTTAGTGACCACATGGCTAATAAGAGCTTGGCGTTTTTCTTTTAGTAGCTTAATAACAGTCTGTTTTTCTTCGATCAGGCTGTCGATACGCTGGGTTTCGTGATCGAGGAATGTCGCAATGGCTTTTTGTTCTGAATCGTTTGGAATGTAAACAGCACAATCTGCGATATCTTTGAAAGAAATGGTTTGTCTGATCCCAGCACCCAATGTTTTCATATGGCGCACATCAAACAGATAAAGCAACCATCTGAGGTAGGCTTTATCAACGACATCTAACGATTTGAGGACGATATAGCCTGAGCTAACAATAACGTCGATATCTGCCAATGCTGTTCGCAAACTCTTCAAGTCATAGTTCAGATTCAAAGGGTTGACGAGAAACTCTCCGGACAATACCTCTTGGTATGCAGCCTTTGTCTCTTCGCTTAAACGTTCTGAATCTTTGAACACGACGTGCCCAAAACTAATAGAGCCACAAGGTAGTTCTAAATTTTGTGTCTTCGTTTTTTCATTGAGTAGGAACTTGAATTTATTCTTGGCCCAATGCTTAGGAACCTTACCTAACCAACTAATATCACTTTGCTGATACTCAGTGTACGGACGCGTCATTCCGCCACCTCATTGAGTAGTGCCTGAATGCGCGCTTCACATGCTTTTAGCTCACTATCAATCACACTCAACTCGCGTGGCGGCACGTATTGGTAGAAATAGCGGTTAAAGTTAATTTCATAGCCGACAATGCCCACTTCGCCGTCCTTTTCATCACGCACCGAGTGATCGATAAAGGCATCCGGCACATGCGGTAGCACTTCTTGTGCAAAGTAATCCTCAACATCACGATCAAAGGGAATGCTTTCGGTGTCTTTGAGTTTCGGGTCGGCGATCACTTGGCCTTTTTCATCCAGAGCAGGCTCGAATTGCGGATCTATCAACATAAAGTGCGAAGTTAAGGCCGTAGCCAGTGCTTTCGGGCACTTACCAAAGTCATTCTTATTGTTATTTTTCTTCACGGCCAAACGCGCCCACTCATAAGGCTGAAGGCCAAGGTTATCAGTGAGGTGTTGTACCCACGCCGCTTGCTGTTCTGGTTTGAGCTTTTGGAACGTAGCTAAGTCTTTCAGCTGGGCGATACCATCCTCAGTGAGATTGAGTTTGGCGCGTAGTGGACGTTGGATAGTGACTTTGCGGTAGGCAAAATCGGTAGTGCTAAAGAGTTTGCAGTTATCACTGGTTTCAAAGCCATCGTACGCACGGACAATATCATCAATCTGTTCATCACTCAGGTATTTGCGTTTACTACCTTGCGATTTACGCATTGGGGTCCAGATATCTGCCAAGTTAATCAGTTGCACTTGATTCTTGCGTCTTGGCTCTTTATGGTTAGACAAAATCCAGATGTAGGTGCCAATTCCGGTGTTGAAGAACATATCGGTTGGCAGAGCAACAATCGCTTCTACCAAGTCTTGTTCGAGCAGCCAGCGGCGGATTTCGGATGGGCCGGAGCCTGCGTCACCGTTAAACAGTGGCGATCCTGAGAGCACGATGCCGACGCGGCCACCACCATTTTCAGGTGTTTCCATTTTCGATACCAAGTGCAACAAAAACAGCATGGAGCCATCAGAGATACTGGGTAGACCAGGGCCAAAGCGACCTGCGTATTTGAGCTGTTTGTGCTCACGTTCCACTTCTTTTTTAGCTTTTTCCCACTTAATGCCAAATGGCGGGTTGGCAAGGCCATAGTGGAACTTGTCGGTACGTAACTGATCGTCGGATAGGGTGTTGCCTTGTTTGATGTTGTTGGCATCAAAGCCACGGATCATCATATTGGTCAGCGCCATGGCATGGGTCGCTGGGTCGAGCTCTTGACCAAAAGGCACCACTTTGGCGCTGCTGCCCATTTCTTCAATTTGGCTGATGGCATCGGAAAGGAAGCCGCCCGTGCCACAGGTTGGGTCATAGATGGTGCGGATCACGCCCTTTTCACTAAAGATATCTTCATCCGCTGCCAGCACCAGTTTGGTGGCAAGACGCACGGCATCGCGCGGGGTCATAAATTCCCCCGCCTTTTCATTGACTGAGCTGGCGAATTTGAAAACCAGCTCTTCATAGGCATCAGACAATACGCGATCAGACACCACATCAGGATGCAGGTCGAGATTGGCAAAGTAGCTCACCATGCGGTAGAGCAGCTTGGCTTTTTCCAGATCTTCTATGGTTTGACCAAATTTGAACTCATCAAAGATGGTACGAACGTTTTTGCTGAACTGGCTGATGTAGAGTTCTAGGTTGTCGCCTGTATCTGACGCGCCTAAGGTTTCTAGGCTGTATTCACTGGTGTTGTAAAAGGCGAATCCCGCGACTTCTGGCAACACTAAACCAAGGTCAATGCCCGATTGTTTCTCGGCCAGATAGAACTTACGCACTTCCTCACGGGTGGGTTCCAACACGCATTCAATACGACGCAGTAGCAAAAAGGGCAGGATGATTCGTGCAAAGTCGGTGTGTTTGAAATCACCCCATAGGTCGTCTGCCATACGCCAAATAGCACTGGAGAGTTTGGCGCTTTGTTCTTTGTCTTGTAAGTTCATTGATACTGCCTAAATAAAGTTAAGTCGTTAAAAATCAGTGTTTTGTTTGTTTTTTTGTGCTAGCTAAAGATGGCTTGCCAACGACAAAACGCATTGCGGTGCCTGTCTGTCCATTGGGTGCAAATCACGTAGGTTTTTTCATCTCTCTGGGCCACTTTAGTGGTGGAGTAGCGGTTGCGCTCTTTGGCATCTTTGGCTGCACTACGAATGTCTTCTGGCCGTGGTGATTTAGCCAGTTTAAGCACCGGGAATGACAACCCAAAGGTGTTGCGACAATAGGTTAGCTGTGTGAGGTTTTCTATTTCACTCTGTGGCAGAGCGTGCTCAACCAGGTCTTGGATAGCCTCGGTTATCTCGGCATTGCTGATTTTTCGCTGTGTTTGAATGTGTGAGGCATCCTGTTCCTCAATATCCAGAGCAACTGAAAACGGAAAGCCTTTGGCCTGAACGGACTTTGCTAGAAATACGTTGATGGCCTGCTCAATCGGTAAACCTAATTCAGCAAAGATACTCGTTGCTTTTTCAAGAAGTTGAGGGTCTATCTTGGTTGCCTTCATATGACTCACAAAACCTACAAATTGTAATTTTTGTATCCTATAGGCTTTGCATTTTCACGGCTAGCAATAAAGTCAAAAAATGAGAAATAATTGATCTTAAAAGACTTAAAACTGGCTAACAAAACAGCAGTTACACTTGTCATGCCTTATTGAATAACTTGCTAGTGAGAGGAACTTATCACTTTCGATATTGATGCAATCAGGTGCCGCGAACACCCCAACATGTCCTGAATGTCACTATAGCTATGGCCAGTCTTCAATAGGCTGGCTATGTGCTGATGCCGTTTAAGGTCAGGCTGACGCCCATTGTATTTACCATCGGATTTAGCCTTTGCGATTCCCTGTGATTGACGACGTCGCCGGTCATCATAATCTTTGCGAGCAACGGCAGCGAGCATGTCCAACATCATGGCATTAACCGCTTGTAAAATCGCACCGGTAAAGTCAGTTTCGCTATGTTGTTGTAAAGCCAGCCAACTGGTAGGAAGTTCTGGTGAAACAATGGCTAGACGTTTGCTAGCCAGCTTTTGTTTCAACGTATCCCAATCACTTTGTTTGAGCCGCGCCAGACGGTCGATTTGTTCAACCAGCACAATGTCACCCTCGCCTGACTCAGCAATCAAACGCATCAACTCAGGTCGGTGCAAAGTGGCGCCAGAAACATTCTCTATATAAAAGGCAGCGATTCGCTGGCCATGCTGAGCAGCAAACTGAATGAGTGATTCGCGTGCCCGTTCAGCATTTTGTTCTTTGGTTGATGCACGAAGGTAAGCTCGAATGAACATCTAGGTCTCCACAGTCTGTTATAAGTGGTGCTTTATCTCTGGTCTGGTTTAGGTGGTTCTGTTGGTAGTAAAACCAGTCTGATGGCTAGTTCCGTTGATGTGTACTCAAAAGGAACCAGCTAAGGGCCAAAAATCAGTCATTAAACCCAATATGGTTTCGGTAGTCGTAATCAAAGCTATCAGGAATGCCAATACCAGTACCTAAATGCCCGCGTTTATCTATATCTATTGAGGTGTAATCACCATAGAACTCTGAATCGTACTTACGACTTTTCACCTTTTTACGATTATTTATTGGGTAATTACTATTTAAATCAATTGGATATTTAAAAGTTGCAACCACTATATATCCAATCCAAAGCGCCAAAGACATTTGCCAACACAAATAAGTAAGTGCACACCAAAAAGGAACGGCTAGCCACCATCTGCGTTGGATAAATGCGAAAGCTTTAAAACACCAAATAGCTAATGGCAAACCTGCAAGCAAGAATCCCCATGCAGAGTCTTGAGCCAGCATCAATCCGAGTAGCAGAACACCAAGCAACATTATATTTACTAAATCATTTTTGAGATTTTGAATCATGTTTCCCCTCCCACTTTTCGGCTTGAGGTTTGCCTTGGCCTGACAATTTCTGGTTGGCTCTATAGCTGTAAAGACACCAGAAGGTGACCAAACTAAAAAATAGGAATAGCCCAAGCATTCCCCACTCAAATGCAGTCATAGCAACCTCCGCTCACTCGAATATCCAGTCCTTGCACACTGAATAACTTGGAAAACATAAAATCAGTCATTTCATCGAGTTCAGATGGTTCGAATTCAGGCACGGTAAGAGGCATACCGAAATACTGAAGGCTCCGGTAGGATGATGGCTCGAAAATGCCTTGCGGATAGCGGTCGAACGTGTTGAAAGCCTGATTCAGTCTAAGATCAACAGTCCAACCGCCTGGAAGCTCAATCCAGCTATGGGGATAAACTAGTTCTCCCGTGCTCTTGCATTTGACACATCCCACTCTAGGCTGATGAAACACCGAATTTCTCGTCAATAGATAACTGATCAGGTAAGTAAGAATTACGGGGTCCGTTTGGACTTCATCCATCGCCAAAACAATATTGTCTAGCTCCTGATATTCACTTTTCATAATGCAGGCTCCTTAAACAGCAGTTGTTCCCCTTGCTCATACAACACTGGATATTGGAGAGATTGGCCATCCTTAACCACATGGTTTGGTGGGTAATAGATCACCATCCACGATGGCAATGCAGCACTGACGGCTCTATAAAACTCATCAATTGGAAAGTCTTTTGGGCCTGACTGGCGGAAAACAAAGCGAGAATAGTTCTTCAGGTGATTAGCAGCGATGTTATAGCTTTCTGACTCACCATCTTTAATGTAGAGCGGGCTCTTCCAGAGATAAGGAGTCGTAATGTTGTAAGCAACCACACATTGACCAATACCGCATCCATGCTCAGCGCTTTCAACAGACCAAAGAATCATGGGATGACCATCAATTTCTGGCGTTTCTACATTACTCAGTTTAGTGACATTCAATGCCATATCATCGGCCACATGCTGGATAGCCTGATCGACAAGATGCACATATTTCTCATAAGCCTGAGATTCTGAGGTAGCAGCAGATGCCGGCATCCATCCCATTAGACTTGGTCTAGCCGAGGGATTGTCTGGTGTCATCATTATATCGGTAGCGTTAAACGCGAACGTCTGCGTACCAGAAAGACGCCGAAGCGGATCATCAAATGAAGTCGTTAGCCTGGCGAGATCAAGCAATGGAACCAACATACTCTTACTATAAGAGTGGGTACCATCGTGGGAATCTCTCAAATCCAAATCGTAGATGCCCCCGGCTCGCGCTAGATTTAAAGCCCGAGATTCATCTTGAGCATAATGACGAAGTCCGGCTGCACAACCTGACAAGGACACACATAAAGCAATTAATGATAAAGACGGGTATTTTTTCATGATTACCTCCTGCTTTATAAAGATTCGCATGGAGGCAGAAAAACGCAAGGGCGTTTACTAAATTTTTATTTAAAATCAATAGCTTGTACTGATAAAACAAACTTCAAAATGAGTAACAATAAAGATAATAATTTTGTCCCACTTTCCCAGACATCCCACTTTAAAAATGCTGCAAATCCCCTAGAATGGGTTCTTCCATGGCAAAACCTAACAAAAGGTTGCACTCCATATGTGCGCCAATAGCTTTCTAACACTTTGAGTGGTTTTACATTTTTAGTTTCTGTATCGGCAAATAATTTCGCGTTAGCGGTTAGTTAAACTATCCATAAAAAATCAGCCCACTAAGTTCGCTTAGGGGCTGATTTTTTATTTAAAGGCGCTTTGTCTTAAATGGTTAACCTAGACTTGGCGATAATGGTCCTGCATTTGATAGGACCTAGCATAGAGCGCAAAGATAACCGCCGCCAAGATCGCAAATCCCGCGAAGAAGAACATTTGGAATGCCGTCACACTCATCCCGGTTTGGACGATTTGCTCCGTCACCGCAGGGCTTTTTACGCTCACATTGGCCAGTAATACCCAAAGGTTACCGACGGTGACTGATAAGGTCCAAAAGCTCATAATAGTGCCCTTCATTGCCTTAGGAGCTTGGCTGTAGGCAAATTCTAAACCCGTCGCCGAAACTAATACTTCACCAAAAGTCAGTAAGGCATAGGGTAAGATCTGCCAGAAGATAGATAACGCCGAACCACCGTCCATCATCAACTGAATCGTCCCAACCACAATCCAGCTTAAGCCAGTTATCGCGATCCCCGCCCCCATTTTACGCAGCGCGGTTAATTTCACGCCCATACGCTCAATCGCAGGATATAAAACGAAGTTATTGAATGGAATCAACAGCATCACTAACAGCGGGTTTAATGCCTGCATCATCGCAGGTTCAAACCACGAAGGTTTAACCATATCGTTAGCCTGCAAAATCCAGGTCGACGCCTTTTGATCGAACAAAGACCAAAATGGCGTCACTAAGGCGAACAACACTAAAATACGTAACACTGAACGCACGCCATCCACGGCCGCATCTGGATGAATCCCTCGCGCGCGCTCAAGCTGTAATGAAGCTCCAAGGCCAACAAATCCCATCAGCAGCACCATAGCGCTACATAAACCTGCCACAATCCCGAGCGTCGGAATATTCACCAGCGCATAAGCAGCTGAAACACCACCAATTAAGGCTAACACTAAACCGATATTAGCCTTGCCTTCGACCTTAGTAAGCAAGGCACTGCGGATCACGGGTAAAAATCCATGGGGATCCTTTGGCTCTGGTGGCATATGCACATAACGTTTGCGACCCAACCAGAAAAATACCGTGGCGATAAACATCAACACACCGGGGATCCCGAAAGCCACTGCAGCGCCAAAGTTTTTGAGTAACAATGGCATAGATAAGGATGCGAAGAAGGAACCAAAGTTGATCGTAAAATAGAACATATCGAAGGCTTTTTGCGCCAAAGACTTGTTGCTCTGATCAAACTGATCGCCCATAAACGAAGAAACTAAAGGCTTAATCCCGCCCGAACCTAAGGCAATTAAAAATAAGCCAGTGTAAAAGCCTTGCACGCTGTGCTCAAAAATCGCCAAGAACGCATGGCCCAGACAGTAAAGTAAGCTTAGCCACAGAATAGTGTTGTACTTACCAAAGAATCTATCTGCAATCCAACCACCGAGTAAGGGGAAAAAATACACCCCTATCACGAACGAGTGGAACACATCCTTGGCCACAGCTCCACGAAGATCTTCGGGAATAGAGAGCAAAAGTGCCGTCATCAAGAATGGTGTTAGAATGTTGCGCATGCCATAAAAACTGAAACGCTCACACGCTTCACTGGCAATAATATAGGGTATTTGGCGTGGCCACTTTGGCGCATCAGCAGGAGTAGTCATCAGTTATCCTATTATAATTGTTATAAAAACCTTACGGCCTATGTATAAAACAAGGATTGCAGCCAAGGATACTAGCAGACTGCAAATCAATAGTGAGTAAATTTATACAGCAAAACACTGTAAGTAGATGTAAGCCCCAAAAATGATAGAAATTAACGACCACAGAGAGCAGTAACAATGACCAAGATCGCGATATTAGTCGGAACCACCCTCGGCAGCAGTGAATATATAGCGGATGAAATGCAGGCCCAGCTCACTCCATTAGGCCATGAAGTCGATACCTTTTTGAGCCCAACTTTGGATGAATTGCAATCATATCCCCTTTGGATCATCGTTTCATCGACCCATGGTGCCGGCGATCTGCCCGACAATTTACAGCCATTTTGTAAAGAACTGCTGCTAAACACACCGGAGCTGGCCAATGTTCAGTTCGCCTTATGCGCGATTGGCGATTCGAGTTATGACACCTTTTGCCAAGGCCCAGAAAAGTTAGTTGAAGCGCTGGAATATAGCGGTGCAAAAGTCATTGTGGATAAGATCCAGATCGATGTTCAACAAGCTCCAGTGCCAGAAGACCCAGCTTTAGCGTGGTTGGCACAATGGCAAGATCAAATTTAAGATCCTCTCTTGGAAAACATACCAAACCACCCACAGTTTAGATCTTATTTATCCACAAAAAGCTACTTATATGTATATTTTTGTGGATAAACTATTATTTAGATCTGATCAACCTCTGTGCTATTCACAACCTGATCTGCTTAAAGATCCCCCTTGTGGATAAATAGCCGATCTATCCCCACCTTTTCTGGCAGTAGATCTCGGCTAGATCACAAGAATAAAAGCTCGTTACTGTTTGATCTAAATAAGAAAATAAGCTTACCCACAGGAAAGTGCGATCCTAATAGTAAACATAGTAAGAAGATCTATATAAAGATCTTAAGATCTATTAGTCCCGATCCTATGGATCCATTTTCTAAAAATGATCATTCACCTCATTCAAAGCAAATGCTAAAATGATCGGCTCACGTTGGGTCTCTTAAGTTACTAAAGGTAGGGTCATGCATTTTCATGAACGGTTTGATGTTATTGTTGTAGGTGGTGGTCATGCCGGAACTGAAGCCGCATTGGCTGCAGCAAGAATGGGCTCTAAGACATTATTGCTGACGCATAATCTTGATACTTTAGGCCAAATGTCATGTAACCCTGCGATCGGCGGTATTGGCAAAGGTCATCTGGTAAAAGAAATCGATGCGTTAGGCGGTGCAATGGCGATCGCAACCGACTATGCAGGGATCCAATTTAGAACCCTAAACTCGAGCAAAGGCCCAGCAGTAAGAGCGACTCGTGCTCAGGCTGATCGCGCTTTGTATCGTCAGAAGATCCAAAATATTCTGCAAAACCAAGCCAACTTACGTATTTTCCAACAAGCCGTAGATGATCTGGTTGTTGATAACGATCGCGTAGTCGGCGTAGTGACCCAAATGGGCTTAGCTTTCGAAGCGCCTGCAGTGGTCTTAACCGCGGGTACTTTCCTCAGTGGTAAAATTCACATTGGTTTAGAAAACTACAGTGGTGGTCGTGCTGGCGATCCGCCATCTATCGCACTCGCCCACCGTTTACGCGAGTTACCAATCCGTGTTGGCCGCTTAAAAACCGGTACACCACCACGTATCGACGCCAACACCATCGATTTTACCCAGATGACAGAGCAGAAAGGCGATACGCCATTACCTGTGATGTCGTTTATGGGCGATGTGAGCCATCACCCGAAACAAATTTCTTGTTGGATCACCCATACCAATGAAAAGACACACGATATTATTCGTGGAGGCTTAGATCGCAGCCCTATGTATTCAGGCGTGATCGAGGGGATTGGTCCACGTTACTGCCCTTCTATCGAAGACAAGATCCATCGTTTTTCAGATAAATCATCGCACCAGATCTTTATCGAACCCGAAGGCTTAAACACCAACGAGATCTACCCTAACGGTATTTCCACCAGCTTGCCTTTCGATGTGCAGTTAAATTTGGTTCGTTCGATCCAAGGTATGGAAAATGCTGAGATTGTTCGCCCAGGTTATGCGATTGAGTACGACTATTTCGATCCAAGGGATCTTAAAAACTCGTTAGAAACCAAAACTATCAATGGTTTATTCTTCGCGGGCCAAATCAACGGTACCACGGGTTACGAAGAAGCTGGTGCCCAAGGTTTACTCGCGGGGATGAACGCTGCATTGCAGGTTCAGGGCAAAGAAGCTTGGTGTCCTCGCCGTGATGAAGCCTACATCGGTGTATTGGTTGACGATTTATCAACCTTAGGGACTAAAGAACCCTACCGTATGTTTACTAGCCGCGCCGAATACCGCCTATTGCTGCGTGAAGACAACGCCGATCTGCGTTTAACGGCAAAAGGTCGTGAACTGGGTCTGGTGGATGATGCGCGCTGGGCCTCTTTCAGCGAAAAAATGGAATCGATCGAGTTAGAACTGCAGCGTCTACGTAGCCAATGGATCCATCCAAATTCTCCATTGGTGCCAGTATTAAATCCGCATTTAAACACGCCGATCTCCCGTGAAGCGTCGTTTGAAGAGTTGCTGCGTCGTCCTGAAATGGATTACAGCAAGTTGATGCAGATTGAAGGCTTTGGTCCAGGACTTGCCGATCCACTCGCAGCCGAGCAAGTACAGATCCAAGTGAAGTACTCTGGCTATATCCAACGTCAGCAGGAAGAGATCAACAAAGCGGTACGCAATGAGAACACAGGTTTGCCATTGAATCTTGATTACAAAGAGGTTCCAGGGCTTTCAAATGAGGTTATTGCTAAGTTAAATAGCCATAAGCCCGAAACCATTGGCCAAGCATCGCGTATCTCAGGTATTACTCCGGCGGCGATTTCAATTCTACTGGTGCATCTGAAAAAACGCGGTTTATTACGCAAGAGCGCGTAAAAGCTAGCTTAATCGCCAGTTTGGTCGCAGAAGGGAAGCATTCAGGCTTCCCTTCGACGTTTCAGGGCTTCATAATAGCCAGCGAGTTTATAATCGTATCTTTATTGAGGTTGTTCAGTGTTATCTGCCCAGTTAGAGGCCTATTTAGCCGAAATTAATCTGCCCGCCACGGCTGAGCAGAAAAAACAACTGCTTGATTTTGTTAGTATGCTCAACAAATGGAATAAAGCCTATAACTTAACCTCGGTCAGAGATCCTGAGGCGATGCTTGTCCGCCATATCATGGACAGCTTAGTGGTGTCGCCCCATTTGCAGGGCGAGCGCTTTATCGATGTAGGTACTGGTCCTGGGCTTCCCGGCATTCCTTTAGCGATTATGAATCCAGATAAAACCTTTGTGCTGCTCGATAGCTTAGGCAAACGTATCCGTTTTCAAAAGCAAGTAGCCTTTGAACTCGGGATCCACAATATTAGTTCGATAGAGAGCCGAGTCGAGGCCTATCAACCCGAGCAAAAGTTCGATGGAGTGCTCAGCCGCGCCTTTGCCTCAATCCATGATATGTTGACATGGTGCCATCACTTGCCTGCCGAGCATGGACAATTTTATGCGCTCAAGGGACAACTGAGTGATGAAGAGATGCAACAAATCCCCGCTGGATTTGTGGTGACCGAAACCATCGAACTCCAAGTGCCTAGACTCGATGAGCAAAGACATTTACTCAAAATAATCAAAGAATAACAGGCTTAAAGCTCCTCATTTCGCATGGATTTTTAAGTAGGCAATAAACCAGAATTTACATACAGGGTGACATTGTGGGTAAAGTAATTGCCGTGGCCAACCAGAAAGGTGGCGTAGGGAAAACAACAACTTGTGTCAACTTAGCCGCCTCTTTAGCCGCGACTAAGCGTAAAGTGCTGCTGATCGATCTCGATCCTCAGGGCAATGCCACCATGGGCAGCGGTGTCGATAAATACGAAGTCGAAAACACGGCTTACGAACTGCTGGTTGAAGAAAAGCCCTTCGATGAGATCGTGGTTAAAGACACCACGGGGAAATACGATCTGATTGCCAGTAACGGCGATGTGACCGCGGCAGAAATTAAACTCATGGAGTTCTTTGCCCGTGAAGTGCGGTTACGTAATGCGCTCGCACCGATAAAAGATCAATACGATTATATCTTTATCGATTGCCCGCCTTCGCTCAACATGTTGACGGTTAATGCCATGTCGGCGGCGGATTCCGTGCTAGTGCCAATGCAGTGTGAGTATTTTGCACTGGAAGGTTTAACCGCCTTGATTGATACCATCACCAAATTAGCGGCGGTGGTGAATCCTGGTTTGGGGATTGAAGGGATTTTGCGGACCATGTATGACCCGCGTAATCGCCTGTCAAATGATGTGTCCGATCAGCTAAAACAGCATTTCGGTGATAAGGTTTATCGTACTGTGATCCCTCGTAATGTGCGTTTAGCCGAGGCGCCAAGC
Source organism: Shewanella sp. GD03713 (assembly GCF_029843705.1). Taxonomy (NCBI): domain Bacteria; kingdom Pseudomonadati; phylum Pseudomonadota; class Gammaproteobacteria; order Alteromonadales; family Shewanellaceae; genus Shewanella; species Shewanella sp. GD03713. The sequence goes on along the minus strand of NZ_JAOCIW010000001.1, from coordinate 4,821,412 downwards.
TTTGGTGCACCTGCCATGTACTACGACAAATCGAGTGCAGGGGCTAAGGCATATTTGGCGTTAGCGGGTGAGATGATCCGCCGTTCCGAACAGAAAACTCAGGCTAAGCGAGCGTAAAGGATAACCATGACGTTAAAGAAAAGAGGGTTAGGTAAAGGTTTAGATGCTTTACTGAGTAACAGCCACGCCGCGAGTAAAAAACACACGGAAGAAGTGGTTGTTGTCGATAAAAAAGAAGAACTTATTCATCTGGATCTTGACCTGCTACAACCGGGTAAATACCAACCTCGTAAGGACATGTCTCCCGAGGCGTTAGAAGAACTCGCCCATTCCATCCGCAATCAAGGCATTATTCAGCCGATTGTGGTGCGTCCTGTTAGCGATAGCCAGTATGAAATCATCGCCGGTGAGCGCCGTTGGCGCGCGTCCCAATTGGCGGGTGTCGAAAAAATCCCTTGTATCGTTAAATCGGTTCCCGATGAAGCGGCGGTTGCCATTGCGTTGATTGAAAACATTCAACGTGAAGACTTAAATGCCATGGAAGAAGCCATTGCATTACAACGTTTGATGCAAGAATTTGAGCTGACTCACCAACAGGTTGCCGATGTTGTGGGAAAATCTCGCGCGAGTGTATCTAACTTGTTACGGTTAAACGGGTTAAATGAACCGGTTAAGCGTTTACTCGAGTATGGCGACATTGATATGGGCCATGCACGCGCTTTGCTCGCAATTGAGGGTGAAGAACAAACAAATCTGGCGAGATTAGTGGCTGCCAAGGAATTAACCGTTCGCGAAACTGAACGATTGATTAATCAAACCTTAAATCCGCCCAAACCCGTCGAAACTACGACTAAAGATCAAGATGTTTGTCGTTTAGAGCAACAGTTAATTGAAAGATTAGGTGCTAAGGTTTCGATCGCTCATAGCAGTAAGGGTAAGGGTAAAATTGTAATTAACTATCAGAATCTGGCTGAATTAGACGGAATTCTTAGCAAAATTCGTTAATGTCTGTAGATTAACAGTTTTTAATGTAAATTTGTGACATATGTTAATTTTGGATTTTGACTGTTTTGGCGCTATATCACGTTAAAAGTGCTGTTTTTCCTTATCTCAAAGTTGCAATGAAGGCGTGAAAAGGTATACTTTCGCAAGCTTTTTGTGCATCGACAAAAATACGGATATTTGTCATCCGGTCATCGAAACAAAAAGTATGAATGCGGAGAGGATGAGTTGAGTAAGGTTTTAGCGCGTCGTGGCCGGTGGTCAGCCTATAAATTGGTGATGATGCAGGCGGCGGTGGCTGGGGGTGCTTCAATTCTCTTTTTCGTCGTGTGGGGAGTTCAGTTTGGCTATTCTGCGTTAGCAGGTGGTTCAATTGCTGTGCTCCCTAATTTTGTATTCGCAACCCTCGCTTTCTCTCATACGGGAGCAAGTTCAGCAGCAAAAGTGATTAAAACTTTTTACTGGGGGGAAGCGGTAAAGTTGCTGTTAACCATCGCAATGTTTTCATTGGTGTTTAGCAAGCTTGAGGTGGCATTTATGCCGCTTTTTGTTTGTTATGTGCTGACGTTAATAGTGCATTGGACAGCTCCTTTATACTTCAAGCAAAGTTAAGTGGGATGAATCATGGCTGCACCTGGTGAAGCGTTAACACCGCAGGGCTATATCCAGCATCACCTTACCAACTTACATGTTGGTGAAGGTTTCTGGACATGGCACATTGATTCGTTGTTCTTTTCGGTTGGTCTTGGTGTTCTGTTCCTGTGGATTTTCCGTAGTGTTGGTAAAAAAGCGACTTCAGGGGTTCCCGGTAAGCTGCAATGCTTTATCGAGATGATCGTTGAGTTCGTTGATAACAGCGTGAAAGAAAGTTTTCATGGCCGCAATGCCCTGATCGCGCCTTTAGCTCTGACCATTTTTGTATGGGTATTCATGATGAACTTCATGGATATGCTTCCTGTTGACTGGCTGCCTTGGTTAGCAAGTTTAGCGGGCGTTCCATACTTGAAAGTGGTTCCGACAACTGACGTAAACATCACCTTCAGCTTAGCTATCGGTGTGTTTGTGCTGATTATTTACTACAGCATTAAGGTCAAAGGCGTGTCTGGTTTTGTTAAAGAACTGACGCTACAGCCCTTTAACCATAAGGCAATGATACCCGTCAACCTCCTATTAGAGACTGTTACTTTAGTTGCTAAGCCAATTTCATTGGCATTGCGTCTATTCGGTAACTTGTACGCAGGTGAGTTGATCTTCATCCTTATTGCGCTGATGTATGGTACCAACTTGTTATTATCTTCCCTGGGTGTGACTCTGCAACTAGGTTGGTTAATTTTCCACATTTTGGTTATCACGCTGCAGGCGTTTATCTTCATGATGTTGACCATTGTTTACTTAAGCATGGCGCATGAAGATCATTAAGGATTGCTGAAGAAATTTTAAACTAAATCATCAACTAATTAGATTTAGATTTTAGATACTGGAGATACAGATGGAAACGATTTTAGGCATGACAGCTATCGCTGTTGCTCTGCTGATTGGTATGGGTGCTCTTGGTACTGCAATCGGTTTCGGCTTATTAGGTGGCAAGTTCCTGGAAGGCGCTGCGCGTCAACCAGAAATGGCTCCTATGCTGCAAGTTAAAATGTTCATCGTAGCGGGTCTGTTAGACGCCGTAACAATGATCGGTGTTGGTATCGCATTATTCATGCTGTTCACCAACCCACTGGGTGCAATGCTGTAAGAAAACGCTTCTGTCTTAACTCTAAATAGGAGGCTGTTGTGAATTTCAACGCTACCCTAATCGGTCAGACGGTCGCCTTTATCATCTTCGTGTGGTTCTGCATGAAGTTTGTATGGCCCCCTTTGATGAATGCCATCGAAGCGCGCCAAAAAAGGATTGCTGACGGTCTAGCTGATGCTGATCGTGCGGTAAAAGACCTAGAGTTGGCTCAAGCGAAAGCGACTGACCAACTAAAAGAAGCCAAGGTGACTGCTAACGAAATTATTGAGCAAGCTAACAAGCGTAAAGCTCAAATAGTTGAAGAAGCTAAAGCCGAAGCAGACGCTGAGCGTGCAAAAATCATCGCTCAGGGTAAAGCAGAAATTGAAGCTGAACGTAATCGCGTGAAAGAGGATCTGCGTAAGCAGGTTGCTACTCTTGCCATCATGGGTGCTGAGAAGATCCTTGAGCGTTCTATTGATCCAGCCGCCCACAGTGACATAGTTAATAAACTAGTCGCTGAAATTTGATAAGGGAGTTTGAGTTATGGCTGAATTAACCACCATCGCTCGCCCTTACGCAAAGGCAGCTTTTGACATTGCTGTTGAACACAATGCAGTGGATACCTGGGCAGAAATGCTCACGTTTGCCGCTCTGGTTAGTGAAAACGAAACCATGCAGCCACTGCTAACTGGCTCTTTAGCCAGTACTAAACTTGCCGCACTCTTCATTAGTGTTTGTGGTGAGCAAATCAATGAGCAAGGTCAGAACTTGATAAAGGTAATGGCTGAAAACGGTCGCTTAAAGGTACTACCTGCTGTATCTGAGCTTTTTGCTCAATACCGTAATGAGTGGGCAAAAGAAGTGGAAGCCGATGTGGTTTCTGCAGCTGAGCTCAGCTCTGAACAACAGCAGCAGATCAGTAATTCTTTAGAGAAACGTCTCGCACGCAAAGTTAAGCTGAATTGCAGCACTGACGCCGCGCTCATCGCCGGTGTAATTATTAAGGCAGGTGACTTAGTCATTGATGGCTCTGTCCGCGGTAAGTTATCGCGTCTGTCTGAAAAGCTGCAGTCGTAATTGGGAGTTTGAGCATGCAACTGAATTCCACTGAAATCAGCGATCTGATTAAGCAGCGGATCGAGCAGTTCGAAGTCGTTAGCGAATCTCGTAACGAAGGTACTATCGTTGCGGTAAGTGACGGCATTATCCGCATCCACGGCCTAGCCGATGTGATGCAAGGTGAAATGATCGAACTGCCTGGTAGCCGTTTTGCAATCGCGTTGAACCTTGAACGTGATTCTGTCGGTGCCGTAGTAATGGGTCCTTATGCTGATTTAGCAGAGGGCGTAAAAGTTAAAACTACTGGCCGTATTCTGGAAGTTCCAGTCGGTCGTGGCCTGTTAGGCCGTGTAGTTAACACTCTGGGTGAGCCAATTGACGGAAAAGGCGCTATCGATAACGATGGTTTCTCTCCTGTTGAAGTTATCGCTCCAGGCGTTATCGACCGTAAGTCAGTAGATCAACCAGTTCAAACTGGTTATAAAGCCGTTGACGCTATGATCCCAATCGGTCGTGGCCAACGTGAATTGATCATTGGCGACCGTCAAACTGGTAAAACAGCTATGGCGATCGACGCAATCATCAACCAGCGCGATTCTAGCATCAAGTGTGTGTACGTAGCGGTAGGCCAAAAGGCTTCTACAATCGCTAACGTAGTACGCAAGCTAGAAGAGCACGGTGCATTAGCTAACACTATCGTTGTAGTTGCAACAGCTTCTGAAGCTGCAGCACTGCAATACTTAGCACCATACTCTGGTTGTGCTATGGGTGAATACTTCCGCGACCGCGGTGAAGATGCTCTGATCGTATACGATGACCTGTCTAAGCAAGCAGTTGCTTACCGTCAGATCTCGTTACTGCTGAAGCGTCCACCAGGCCGTGAAGCTTATCCTGGTGACGTATTCTATCTACACTCTCGTTTATTAGAGCGTGCTTCACGCGTAAACGAAGATTATGTAGAGAAGTTCACTAAGGGTGCTGTAACAGGTCAAACCGGTTCTTTAACCGCGCTGCCTATTATTGAAACTCAGGCGGGTGACGTATCTGCATTCGTACCGACCAACGTAATTTCTATTACTGACGGTCAGATCTTCCTTGAGACCGATCTGTTTAACTCTGGCTTACGTCCAGCGGTTAACCCAGGTATTTCTGTTTCTCGTGTTGGTGGTGCGGCTCAGACTAAGATCATCAAGAAACTGTCTGGTGGTATCCGTACCGCTCTAGCACAGTATCGTGAACTTGCTGCGTTCTCACAGTTTGCATCTGACTTAGACGATGCAACTCGTGCTCAACTTGAGCATGGTGTGCGTGTTACCGAACTGATGAAGCAAAAACAATATGCTCCTATGAGCGTAGCCGCTCAAGCTGTGTCAATTTTCGCAGCTGAAAAAGGTTACCTGAAGGGCGTTGAGCTGAACAAAGTCGGTGATTTCGAAGCCGCTCTGCTCTCGTACATGAACAGCGAGCATGCTGCTTTAATCAAGCTTATCAACGAGACTGGCGATTATAACGCCGATATCGAAGCTGAATTAAAAGCTGGCCTCGACAAGTTCGTAGCAACCCAAACCTGGTAACAATGATAGAGGTGTCTTAAGGCACCTCAGGTCCAGATTGGAGAGTAGAGATGGCCGGCGCTAAAGAGATTAAAACCAAGATCGCGAGTGTGAAAAACACTCAGAAGATCACGTCCGCCATGGAAATGGTGGCAGCCAGCAAAATGCGCAGAGCGCAGGACCGCATGGCTGCAAGCCGTCCATACGCGGAAAGCATGCGTAAGGTGATCGGTCACGTAGCGCAAGGTTCTCTCGAGTATAAACACCCCTACTTAGAGGTGAGAGAGGCTAAGCGGGTTGGTTACATTGTTGTAGCAACCGACCGTGGCCTTTGTGGTGGTCTGAACGTCAACCTCTTTAAAAAGGTTGTCGCAGACGTGAAAAGCTGGAAAGAGCAAGGTGCAGAATTTGAATTTTGCCCAATTGGTGCTCGTAGTGTTCAGTTTTTCAAAAGCTTTGGCGGTCATGTATCTGCCCATGCTTCAGGTTTAGGCGATGCGCCAAAGCTCGCTGACCTGATCGGGACAGTACGTGTAATGCTAGATGCTTACAACGAAGGCAAACTGGATCGTCTGTACGTAGTGTTCAACAAGTTTGTAAACACTATGACGCAGACTCCTGTGATCGAGCAGCTGCTACCTTTGCCTAAATCGGAAGAAGATGAGGTTGCTCATCGTTGGGACTATATCTACGAGCCAGATCCAAAAGCCCTTTTGGATACCTTATTGGTTCGTTATGTAGAATCTCAGGTTTACCAAGGTGTTGTTGAAAACATTGCTTCTGAACAGGCTGCCCGTATGGTGGCGATGAAGGCGGCAACAGACAACGCGGGTACACTGATTGACGATTTGCAATTGGTCTATAACAAGGCTCGTCAGGCTGCGATTACGCAGGAACTGTCGGAAATTGTTTCTGGTGCCTCTGCGGTTTAGGTTAGGTAACGAATACAAGTTTTAGAGGATTAATCATGAGCACAGGTACTGTTGTCCAAGTGATTGGCGCGGTTGTGGACGTAGAGTTTCCACAAGATGCCGTACCTCAGGTATATGACGCTCTGAAGATCACAGGTGAAGGCTCCTGTAATGGTTTGGTGCTGGAAGTTCAGCAACAACTAGGTGGTGGTGTAGTTCGTACCATCGCTATGGGTACTTCTGATGGTCTGCGTCGTGGTCTTGAGGTAGTAAACTCAGGTTCACCTATTTCTGTTCCTGTTGGTACCGCCACTCTTGGCCGTATCATGAACGTATTAGGCGACCCTATTGATGAAGCTGGCGCAATTGGCGAAGAAGAACGTTATGTGATTCACCGCAGCGCTCCTTCATACGAAGAGCAATCAAACACGACTGAACTGTTAGAGACTGGTATCAAGGTTATCGACCTTGTATGTCCATTCGCTAAGGGTGGTAAAGTAGGTCTGTTCGGTGGTGCGGGTGTTGGTAAGACAGTTAACATGATGGAACTGATCAACAACATCGCTAAAGCTCACTCAGGTCTTTCTGTATTCGCCGGTGTAGGTGAGCGTACTCGTGAGGGTAACGACTTCTACTACGAGATGAAGGATTCTGGCGTTCTCGACAAAGTAGCCATGGTTTATGGTCAAATGAACGAGCCACCAGGAAACCGTCTGCGTGTAGCACTGACCGGTCTGACTATGGCTGAAAAATTCCGTGACGAAGGTCGTGACGTTCTGTTGTTCGTTGACAACATCTACCGTTACACCCTAGCCGGTACTGAAGTATCAGCACTGTTAGGTCGTATGCCTTCTGCAGTAGGTTACCAACCCACTCTGGCTGAAGAAATGGGCGTTCTGCAAGAGCGTATTACTTCAACTAAGACTGGTTCTATTACCTCTGTACAAGCGGTATACGTACCTGCGGACGACTTGACTGACCCGTCACCAGCAACAACCTTCGCTCACTTAGATGCGACTGTTGTATTGTCACGTCAAATCGCTTCTCTGGGTATTTACCCAGCGGTTGACCCACTGGATTCTACTTCTCGTCAATTAGATCCATTAGTAGTTGGTCAAGAGCACTATGACGTAGCTAACGGTGTACAAACTGTTCTGCAACGCTACAAAGAGCTGAAAGACATCATTGCGATTCTCGGTATGGACGAACTGTCAGACGAAGATAAGATGACCGTTTCCCGTGCACGTAAGATTGAGCGTTTCTTGTCTCAGCCTTTCCACGTAGCAGAAGTCTTTACTGGTTCTCCTGGTAAGTACGTATCTCTGAAAGACACTATCCGTGGCTTCAAGGGAATTCTGAGTGGTGAGTTCGACCACATTCCAGAACAAGCGTTCTACATGGTTGGTTCTATCGACGAAGCTGTCGAGAAAGCTAACAAAAAGAAATAACTAAGTAGTCATACTTAGTTTTTTAAGGAGAACGGGATGGCAGCCATGACAGTACAGCTTGATATAGTAAGCGCAGAGAGCAGCATCTTCTCAGGTCGCGTAGCTAGCCTACAAGTGACCGGTTCTGAAGGTGAGTTGGGCATCATGCATGGCCACGCTCCACTGTTAAGCTATATCAAACCTGGCATGGCGCGCATCGTCAAACAAGACGGCAGCGAAGAAGTGTTTTATCTTTCTGGTGGTTTACTGGAAGTACAACCTTCTTCTGTTTCTGTGTTGGCTGATGTGGTTATGCGTGCCAAAGATATTGATGAGCAGGCAGCATTAGAAGCCAAGCGTCGTGCAGAAGCCCATATGGCGACTGCGGGTGCGGACTTCAATTATGACGCCGCTATGGTTGAGTTAGCGAAAGCAATGGCTCAACTACGTGTTGTTGAAACCATCAAGAAAAACATTGCCAGATAAAGGTTATTGTTTGTGATAAAAGGCGGTTATCGAAAGATACCCGCCTTTTTTGTTGGTTTTTTCGCTGCATTTTGAGTTCTGCCTTTCGCTTTGCTGCGCCTTTCCGTTAAAATTGCGCCATTAAATCGAGCTCAGTTTATCCCTTTGGGATGTTAATCAAGGATATGGCAATGGCATTAAATGTAGTTATCTTAGCGGCAGGAAAAGGAACTCGCATGCGCTCGGATCTTCCCAAGGTATTACATCCTATCGCCCACAAGAGCATGGTGCAGCATGTTATCGATACCGCCCACTGCATCGGCAGCGATGCCATTCAACTAGTGTACGGCTATGGCGCCGACAAATTAAAATCCGCACTGGGTGAGCAGCAGTTAAATTGGATGTTGCAAGCCGAGCAGTTAGGTACAGGCCATGCGGTCGCTCAGGCGATTCCCAATATCGATGATAATGACACTGTGCTGATCCTTTACGGTGATGTGCCGTTAATCCAAGCTTCAACCCTCGAAGCTCTGCTTGCCGCGCGTCCTGATCAGGGCGTGGCGATTTTAACCGTCAATCTAACCAATCCAACTGGCTATGGCCGCATCGTGCGCGAGCAAGGTAAGGTTGTTGGTATCGTCGAGCAAAAGGATGCCAATGCTGAGCAGTTAGCCATCAATGAAATCAATACCGGCATTATGGCGGTGCCTGGTAAGGCATTAAAAACCTGGCTTGGCCGCCTATCGAATAACAATGCTCAGGGCGAATACTACCTGACTGATATTATCGCCATGGCTCACGCCGATGGCGTTGAGATTAATACCGCTCAGCCACAATCAGCCATTGAGGTGGAAGGCGCCAATAACCGCGTGCAGCTTGCACAACTCGAGCGCGCTTATCAGGCCCGTGAAGCCGAAAAATTAATGATTGCTGGGGCTAATCTACGTGACCCAAGCCGTATCGATATCCGTGGCGAAGTGACTGTGGGTATGGATGTGATGGTCGATGTGAACGTTATTTTCGAAGGTAATGTGGTGATTGGCAATAACGTTAGCATCGGCGCTGGCGCGATTCTTATCGATTGTGAAATTGCCGATAACGCTGAGATCAAACCTTACTCTATTATCGAAGGCGCTAAGCTAGGCGTTGCCGCCAGTGCGGGGCCTTTTGCTCGTTTACGCCCAGGAGCAGAGTTAATGCAAGATGCCCATATCGGCAACTTTGTTGAGATGAAAAAAGCTGTTTTAGGTGTGGGTTCTAAGGCGGGTCACTTAGCCTATTTAGGCGATGCGCAAATCGGTGCGGGTGTGAATATTGGTGCTGGCACTATTACCTGTAATTACGATGGTGCCAATAAACACTTAACCGTGATTGAAGATAATGTGTTTGTGGGGAGTGATACTCAGCTGGTGGCGCCAGTGACCATTGGTAAAGGCGCGACGCTCGGTGCGGGGTCAACAATTACCCGTGACGTGGGTGAGGATGAGCTAGTGATCACCCGTGTTAAGCAAAAACATCTAACTGGCTGGCAACGTCCGGTAAAGATTAAGAAATAACGGCGCTGTACCCAGTAAACATAAAGCGGCTTATTGCCGCTTTATGACTTTTTTGTCAAAGCTAAAAATCCCTATCAAATAAAAATCAGCTAAATTAATGTTCAATTAAGACTGTGATGTTATGGCTAATTCATTGTTTTTATTCAAAGTTGATCCAAGTCACGCTAGATTGTAAATTCGTGTAAAGATAGTTAAATAAAAACAATTCTTATTTATATTGCCTGCAATTCTAAGACGAAAGGTCTACTTGAGGTGTTGGCAATGGTATTTAAATATTCAGTGGTTGGTTTGGCCGTAGGGTCTGCATTAATGGCGATGCCTGTTATGGCTGAAGCGCCAAATGATGAGAACATTGAGCGCATTAATGTGACTGGCCGTACGTTTAACGACTATAAAGTCGGCAGTGCATCCGGTGCTATGCGTGGTGATATCGATTTAATGGATACACCACAATCTGTAAATGTTATCCCCGACTTTGTGACCGATGAGCAATTAGCGACTAACCTTGCGGAAGTCTTAGTTAATGACTCGAGCGTAACGGCGGGAACCACTCGCTGGAACCGCCAAGTCTTTAGTATTCGTGGTTTTGAATTAGATTCAGGCAACGGTTATCTGATCAACGGCCACCAGCAATGGTCTCACTACGTTCAACCTATCGAAACTCTGCAACAAGTCGAAGTGCTGAAAGGCCCTTCGAGCATGTTGTATGGCCAATCTGGACCTGGCGGTTTGGTGAATATGGTCACCAAGAAACCCACCTACGATTCTATGCTCAACTTAGGGTTTGATACCGACGGTTACGGCTCTACCCGCGCACAGTTAGATGCTGGTGGCAGCTTAAACGAGGCGCAGAGCATTCGTTACCGCGGTGTGTTAGTCAAACAAGACACTAAATACTGGCGTGAATATTCAACGACCGATGAAAACCAAGAGCGTGATCGTTGGTTAGGTTATTTGAACCTAGAATTTGATATCAGTGATGATTTGTTATTGTCACTGAAATACGACCATACCCAAGATAAAACCGGTATCGATGCTGGCAGTTGGTTAGATAAGCAAGGCAATGTTGTCGGCCAGCGTAAAACCATCTGGGATGCGCCTTGGGCCTTTACCGATAACACGGTTTCAAACTTAGGTGCCGATTTAACTTGGCATATGAATGACGATTGGAAAGTTAAACTGGGTTATAACGATCAACAGTTTAATCGCCAGCGTTTCGATTCTGCACCGCAATATAATGAAGATCCATTCACCTCGGGATACAGTATTAGGCCATTCGATCGTTACGATGATTGGCAACATAAAACCGCTTATGTCGATTTTACGGGTGAGTTTGCATTGGCGGGTATGGAGCATCAGTTGCTGATCGGCGCTAACTATCTCGATTATTTCTACCAGCAACAAATCGCTCGTGGCGCAGCTCAAACCGTTATTCCTGGTCAGCCGGTGATTCAGCCGGATCTTGATTACCATACAGGTAAAAAAGGTACTCCAAGTGAATACAAATACTATGGTTTCTATCTGCAAGATTTAATGACCATCAATGAACAATGGAAGTTGCTCGCAGGGGTTCGTTATGACGAACAGAAAAAAGATGGCGAAGGTGAAAACAGTTATGCCGTATCGCCTAAATTTGGGGTGATCTACTCACCTACAGATAACGGCAGTGTTTATGTTAACTACTCAAAAAGCTTCACCCCGCAAGGTGCGGTGAATAATGAATACGATATCAATAATAAACTTAACCTAAAGCCTGAATACGGCATTCAATATGAAGTGGGAACAAAGTGGGAACTGTTTGACGACAGCTTGCTATTAACGGCAGCGGTATTTGATATCACACTTGAAAACATTACTATTTCAGAAAAATTGCCTACACCTATCGGTGATTTCACTGATATCACCACCCAAGGCGGAGAGCAAAAGCACCGCGGCTTTGAAGTAGGTGCCCAAGGTAAGCTAGGCGATAGCTGGTTTGTGACTTCATCTATGATGTACCTCGATGCTGAGTATCAAACGGGTGATGAGCGCGAAGGTAAAACTCCTATCGATGCCCCTGAATGGTCGGCTAATATCTGGACTCGTTATGAAGTAACCGATAACTTTGCAATGAACTTCGGTGCTATCTATGTTGGCGAGCGTTTTGCAAACGTGGATAACACTATCAGTAAAGACGGTTATGTCCGCTTCGATATCGGTGCTGCCTACACTATGGATATTATTGGTAAAGATGTAAGCATCCGCGCGAACGTGAGAAACCTGTTTGATACCGATTATATTGATGGCGGACAATACAATATGGTGACTCTAGGCCAAGACCGTAACTTCAGCGTGGCACTTGAAGCTAAGTTCTAACTTCACTTTCTATGCTTAAGTTTTAGCTCCCTTAAAGCAGTTCACCGATAGGTGGACTGCTTTTTTATTGCTTTTCATTAGGTTAATTTTAAAAACTCATCTATTTCATCACTTTCATTCCAAAAACACCTTTCGAATACTAGTAAAAATGTTTCGTTTCTCTATAATGTAACTTTCGAACCGAAAGTTAACTGAAAGGTTTTATGAATAAACGAAACACACAGCAACGACGCCACAGTATTATCAGCATTCTGAATGAACAGGGTGAAGTGAGTGTCGATGAGTTGTCATTACGTTTCGAAACCTCAGAAGTGACTATTCGTAAAGACTTGGCCGAACTTGAAAAAACCGGATTACTGCTGCGCCGCTATGGCGGTGCTGTGGCTATACCTGATGAAGTCACGCAACAGTTTTCTGCCAAGATTGCCCCTAATAAGTTATCCATTGCTAAAGCAGCGGCGCAGCTGATCAAAGATCACAATCGCATCATCATCGACAGTGGCACCACCACTTCTGGCCTGATCGCCGAGCTGAATCACAAGCGTGGGCTGGTGGTCATGACCAATGCCTTACATTTGGCTAATGCGATTCATGAGCTTGAAAATGAGCCCACCCTATTGATGACTGGCGGAACCTGGGATCCGCATTCAGAGTCGTTCCAGGGGCAAGTGGCCGAGCAAGTATTACGCTCCTATAACTTCGACCAACTCTTTATCGGTGCTGACGGTATCGATTTAGCGCGCGGCACCACCACCTTTAATGAGCTGACGGGGTTAAGTAAGGTGATGGCAGAGGTTTCCCGCGAAGTGATCGTTATGGTGGATTCGGACAAAATTGGTAAGCGGATCCCTAACTTAGAACTACCTTGGTCGCAAATCAGCGTACTAGTTACCGATGCTCGCATCGAAGAGAGCGCCCTTAACCAAATTACCGAGCAAGGCGTGAAAGTCATCTTAGCGCCCTACTCGTCTTAGGCATTTGCCCGTGATAAGCCAAAGCAAATGTCTCAAACAACTTCATTTTTATTTTTCATTTTATAGGTAAAAACTATGTGCGGAATCGTTGGCGCAGTGGCGCAAAGGGATGTGGCCGAAATTCTGGTCGAAGGTTTACGTCGTTTAGAATATCGTGGATATGACTCCGCTGGTGTTGCCGTTATCCACAATGGCGAACTTAATCGTACTCGTCGCGTGGGTAAAGTGCAGGAGCTCTCTGCCGCTCTCGAAACCGACCCGTTAGCGGGGGGCACTGGTATTGCACATACTCGTTGGGCTACCCATGGTGAGCCAAGCGAGCGCAATGCTCACCCACATTTATCTGAAGGCGATATTGCCGTGGTGCACAATGGCATTATCGAAAACCATCATAAACTGCGCGAAATGCTAAAAGAGCTGGGCTATCACTTCAGCTCTGATACCGACACCGAAGTGATTTGCCACTTAGTTCATCACGAATTAAAAACGCACGACACCTTACTGGCCGCTGTGCAAGCCACAGTTAAACAACTCGAAGGCGCTTATGGCACTGTGGTTATCGACCGCCGCGATAGCGAGCGTATGGTCGTTGCGCGCTCAGGCAGCCCATTAGTGATTGGTTTTGGTTTAGGTGAAAACTTCGTTGCATCTGACCAATTGGCGCTGCTGCCTGTGACCCGTTCTTTCGCGTTTTTAGAAGAAGGTGACGTGGCAGAAGTGACTCGTCGCACCGTGAGCATTTTCGATGTGCATGGCAATAAAGTTGAGCGCGAAGTTAAAGAATCAGAAATCACCCATGATGCCGGCGACAAAGGTGAATATCGCCACTATATGCTCAAAGAGATTTATGAGCAGCCATTGGCACTGACGCGCACTATCGAAGGTCGCATTGCTAACAAGCAAGTGCTCGACACGGCTTTTGGTGATAACGCCGCAGAGTTTTTAAAAGATATTAAACACGTACAGATTATTGCCTGTGGTACTAGTTATCATGCGGGGATGGCGGCGCGTTATTGGTTAGAGGATTGGGCTGGCGTTTCATGTAATGTCGAAATCGCCTCCGAATTCCGCTACCGCAAGTCGCATTTGTTCCCTAACAGCCTGTTGGTGACCATTTCTCAATCCGGCGAGACTGCCGATACGCTGGCGGCGATGCGCCTAGCCAAAGAAATGGGCTACAAGGCGACGCTAACTATCTGTAACGCACCTGGCTCTTCCTTAGTCCGTGAGTCTGACATGGCATACATGATGAAAGCGGGTGCTGAGATTGGCGTTGCCTCTACCAAAGCCTTTACTGTGCAGTTGGCTGGTTTGTTAATGCTGACGGCGGTGATCGGTCGCCATAATGGCATGTCGGAGCAAATGCAGGCGGAGATCACTCAAAGCCTACAGTCTATGCCAGCCAAAGTGGAACAAGCATTGAGCTTAGATGATGCGATTGCTGAATTGGCGGAAGATTTTGCCGACAAACACCATGCGCTATTCCTTGGCCGTGGCGATCAGTATCCGATTGCGATGGAAGGTGCGCTGAAACTTAAAGAGATCTCTTATATCCATGCTGAGGCGTATGCCTCTGGCGAGCTGAAACATGGCCCACTGGCGTTGATTGATGCCGACATGCCCGTCATCGTAGTCGCGCCAAACAACGAACTGTTAGAAAAGCTGAAATCTAACGTTGAAGAAGTGCGTGCCCGTGGTGGTTTAATGTATGTCTTTGCCGATGTGGATGCTGAGTTTGAATCTGACGAGACCATGAAGGTTATCCCAGTTCCACACTGCGATATCTTTATGGCACCGCTGATTTACACTATCCCATTACAGTTGCTGTCGTATCACGTTGCCTTAATTAAGGGCACGGATGTGGATCAACCGCGAAACCTCGCTAAATCGGTGACGGTGGAATAAATCGGAAGTCATAAAAAACCGCCTGAATGGCGGTTTTTTATTGGGGCTTTATTAGAGTATATGCTGGTGGCTAAGTGTGTTAAGCCGTTATAGCATTAAGTGCGTTTTGCTTTTTTTCTTCGAAACGCTTCCACACTTTATCGTGGAAATAAAACACTACCGTGTTTATTGCGGGTTCAACTAAGGCAACGGCACCACCTACCAAAACACTACCGGTTAATAAATAGGTAACGGTGAAGGCGACGCTGAAATGTAATACGGCAAAAGTAAATGTCTTGGTCATGATCTTATCCTCTAATGTAAGCCCCAATTGGGAATGGTTAGATGATAACAGTTCTCATTAAAATTTAAACCCGTATTTTGAGATTAGTTTAAACGGTTTTTTCTATCTATAAGCGCTAAAAAATATAAAGCCCTCAAATGAGGGCTTTATATGACAATCAGCTTCGATTAGTAATGCCAAGGAAACGCTGAAAAGTCCTGATCGCGTTTTTCGAGGAAAGCATCGCGCCCTTCCTGAGCTTCTGCGCTGGCATAGGCTAAGCGTGTCGCTTCACCCGCAAACAGTTGCTGACCGACCATGCCATCGTCTGTCATGTTAAAGCCGTACTTCAACATACGCATCGCTGTTGGCGATTTGGAGTTAATCTCTTTGGCCCATCTTAATGCTTCGACTTCGAGTTCTGCATGGGGAACCGATTTATTGACCATTCCCATGGCAAAGGCTTCATCGGCACTGTAGTTAAAGCCGCAGAAGAAAATTTCTCGCGCGCGCTTTTGGCCAATCATTTTGGCAAGATAAGCACTACCATAGCCAGAATCGAAACTCGCGACATCGGGATCGGTTTGTTTGAAGACGGCGTGTTCCTTCGAGGCTAAGGTTAAGTCGCAGACAACGTGTAAACTATGGCCGCCACCCACCGCCCAACCCGGCACGACGGCGATCACCACCTTAGGCATAAAGCGGATCAATCGTTGGACTTCGAGGATATGTAAACGCCCCATTCTGGCTAAATCGGCTTTGCCTTCTTCTGCGCCTTCATATTTATAACCATCTTTGCCGCGAATACGTTGATCGCCACCGGAGGAAAACGAATATTGTCCTTTGGCGGAGGGGCCATTGCCTGTGAGTAACACACAACCTACATCGGACCATTGGCGAGCGTGATCGAGGGCGATATACAACTCGTCGACCGTCTTTGGGCGGAAGGCATTGAGGCAATCTGGACGGTTGATGGCGATACGCACTGTGCCGTGGGCTTTGGCTCTATGGTAAGTGATATCGTCGAAATTAAATCCGCTGACTTCATCCCACAGTGCGGGATCAAAAATATCTGATACTGGTTTAGTCATGATACAAGGCCTATGTAATTGAAGTTCAAAGGCTAGGCGGAATCATGTCTTTGGTCAATCGCCTAAGCGTCATGCTTAGTGATGGGCTGCAAAATTCCGTTTGCCTGTAAGTGGGATTAGAGGTTATCGCAGATAAAAAACAGGTTATCTCGGCTAAAAATGGGGTGCTCGGGCGCTTTAGTGCCGCAATAGCTGTCTTTAAAATCGGCAATGCCGTCTTCGGTAAGTGGGATTTTATTAAATTCTTCGACTTCAGGAGCCGATAGTCGCTCCAAAATCTCTTTTCGAGCCTTAGTGCGTTTCTGATCGATCTTAATAATTTGGGTGCCCGTCATCGAACCCATTTTATTTTCTATCTTCTGAACCATTTCCTCTGTTTTAGCTATAGGTGCATCTAATTTGTCTGTTTCGGTGTATAAGTAATATAATGCACCACACAGGAGCGCTAATATGATCCAACCTTTCATCTTTTAGTCCAACATAAGTGAATAACCATTAATAATATGGGTATAATAAGCCAGTTTTCGTCCAATATTAAAGCAGTAAAAGGCTGTCACGATGAACGCAGAATCTAATAACAAGGACTATTCGAAAACCAATCGAATTAAGATTCACCAGCCAGATGAAAATAAGGCTGATCGCTTTAACCCCCGCAACCGGATTTATGTCCGGGCAATCGATGGATTATGGAGTAGCGTACGCCGCCGTATGGGTTGGGTCGCAATGCTCTTCTTCCTTATTCTGCCGTGGATCCCTTGGGGAGATCGTCAAGCCGTTTGGTTCAATCTGGGCGAGCAGAAGTTTCATGTCTTTGGCCTCACCATTTGGCCTCAGGATCTCACCTTACTCGCGGCTCTCTTTATGATAGCTGCCTTTGCACTGTTTTTCGTCACAACCTATCTTGGCCGCGTTTGGTGTGGTTATACCTGCCCGCAAACCGTGTGGACGTTTATGTTCATTTGGTTCGAGGAAAAACTCGAAGGTGCACGTAATAAACGCATCAAGCTAGATCAAATGCCATGGAACTTTGACAAACTTTGGCGCAAGACGGCAAAACACACTGCGTGGATTTTATTGTCGCTGCTCACAGCCATGACCTTCGTGTCTTATTTTGTGCCGAGCCGCGAAGTGTATGTCGATGTCTTTACCCTTAACGCATCAGGCGCAATCTACTTCTGGGTGGTGTTTTTTACCTTCGCAACATACGGTAATGCGGGTTGGATGCGTGAAATTATGTGTATCCATATGTGCCCCTATGCCCGTTTCCAATCGGCGATGTTTGATAAAAACACTTATATCGTAGGTTACGATGCAAAACGCGGTGAGACCCGCGGCCCGCGCTCACGCAAAGCCGACCCGAAAGAAATGGGATTAGGCGACTGCATCGACTGCGACCTCTGTGTCCAGGTTTGCCCAACGGGTATCGACATTCGTAACGGCTTGCAATACGAATGTATTAACTGCGGCGCCTGTATCGACGCTTGTGATCAAACCATGGAGCGGATGGGATATCCTCTGGGGCTGATTAGCTATACCACAGAGAATAAACTCGAAGGTATCAAAGAGAAGGTATTGCGTCCTAAGCTGGTGGGCTATGGCGTGGTGTTGGCTGCCATGATCCTGATCTTTATCTACGCGAGCGCGACGATTGCACCCGTGCGTATGGATATCATCCGCGACCGTAACCAACTTTATAGGGAAAACAATCAAGGGCTGATTGAAAACACCTTCACCCTGAAAATTCTCAATAAGACAGAACAAGCCCATGAATACACCATGAGTGTTGAAGGCCTCAACAACTATAAATGGTATGGACCAACCTCAGTGACGATTGCGGGTGGAGAGGTGTTAACTCTACCTATCAGTGTCGGGGTCGATCCGGTCGAACTTTCGCGCTCAGTGACTAACATCGAGATAAAAGTGAAAACCCATATCGATGGTGAAGAAGTCGAAGTCGAGCAAGAATCGCGTTTCTTCAGTCCGTAGTAAGTTTTTTGTTAAGTAAATGCATTCAAAAAGGGGCTGTTTAGCCCCTTTTTTATTCATATTGCTGGATATCTAGGCGTCTAGATGATTAATCGAAACTTTCTGTCAAAAAGCCCTTGCGTAAAAAGTTCTGCTGCCTATAATGCGCATCCACTGACACGGCAGACAGCGAAAGCAACCGCGGTGACAGTGCGAATCGAATGCAAAATGTGCAGTTGGTTCGAAAGCCTCAAGAAGTTTGCAAAAACGCCTTGACGCGACAGGGGAAATGCGTAGAATACGCAGCCCTGACCCGCTGAGCGGTAACGCGAAAGCTGAGGTCAAATGCTCTTTAACAATCTAAACAAGAAATCTGTGTGGACACTCACAGGTGTTGAGTTAATCGAAATTACTCTGCCGTTTGGCGAGTAATCAAAATTTAAATCAATGAATGAGTGTTCATAGCAATATGTACAACGACTTATTAAGTTAAGTCGATTCAGAATTCATTGAGTCGAATCTTCGGATTCACAAAACTTTTAATTGAAGAGTTTGATCATGGCTCAGATTGAACGCTGGCGGCAGGCCTAACACATGCAAGTCGAGCGGCAGCACAAGGGAGTTTACTCCTGAGGTGGCGAGCGGCGGACGGGTGAGTAATGCCTAGGGATCTGCCCAGTCGAGGGGGATAACAGTTGGAAACGACTGCTAATACCGCATACGCCCTACGGGGGAAAGAGGGGGACTTTCGGGCCTCTCGCGATTGGATGAACCTAGGTGGGATTAGCTAGTTGGTGAGGTAATGGCTCACCAAGGCGACGATCCCTAGCTGTTCTGAGAGGATGATCAGCCACACTGGGACTGAGACACGGCCCAGACTCCTACGGGAGGCAGCAGTGGGGAATATTGCACAATGGGGGAAACCCTGATGCAGCCATGCCGCGTGTGTGAAGAAGGCCTTCGGGTTGTAAAGCACTTTCAGTAGGGAGGAAAGGTTGTAAGTTAATACCTTGCAGCTGTGACGTTACCTACAGAAGAAGGACCGGCTAACTCCGTGCCAGCAGCCGCGGTAATACGGAGGGTCCAAGCGTTAATCGGAATTACTGGGCGTAAAGCGTGCGCAGGCGGTTTGTTAAGCGAGATGTGAAAGCCCCGGGCTCAACCTGGGAATTGCATTTCGAACTGGCAAACTAGAGTCTTGTAGAGGGGGGTAGAATTCCAGGTGTAGCGGTGAAATGCGTAGAGATCTGGAGGAATACCGGTGGCGAAGGCGGCCCCCTGGACAAAGACTGACGCTCAGGCACGAAAGCGTGGGGAGCAAACAGGATTAGATACCCTGGTAGTCCACGCCGTAAACGATGTCTACTCGGAGTTTGGTGTCTTGAACACTGGGCTCTCAAGCTAACGCATTAAGTAGACCGCCTGGGGAGTACGGCCGCAAGGTTAAAACTCAAATGAATTGACGGGGGCCCGCACAAGCGGTGGAGCATGTGGTTTAATTCGATGCAACGCGAAGAACCTTACCTACTCTTGACATCCAGAGAATTCGCTAGAGATAGCTTAGTGCCTTCGGGAACTCTGAGACAGGTGCTGCATGGCTGTCGTCAGCTCGTGTTGTGAAATGTTGGGTTAAGTCCCGCAACGAGCGCAACCCCTATCCTTATTTGCCAGCACGTAATGGTGGGAACTCTAGGGAGACTGCCGGTGATAAACCGGAGGAAGGTGGGGACGACGTCAAGTCATCATGGCCCTTACGAGTAGGGCTACACACGTGCTACAATGGCGAGTACAGAGGGTTGCAAAGCCGCGAGGTGGAGCTAATCTCACAAAGCTCGTCGTAGTCCGGATTGGAGTCTGCAACTCGACTCCATGAAGTCGGAATCGCTAGTAATCGTGGATCAGAATGCCACGGTGAATACGTTCCCGGGCCTTGTACACACCGCCCGTCACACCATGGGAGTGGGCTGCAAAAGAAGTGGGTAGCTTAACCTTCGGGAGGGCGCTCACCACTTTGTGGTTCATGACTGGGGTGAAGTCGTAACAAGGTAGCCCTAGGGGAACCTGGGGCTGGATCACCTCCTTACCTATACGACTAACTCGATGTTTGTTGAGTGTTCACACAGATGGCTTGTTGAACTTCTCGAAAGAGGAGGGAGAGCGAAATGCACCGCGAGCCGGTAAGCATTGTTCTTTAACAATTTGGAAAGCTGATAGTAATTAATACAATGATATCTGTCGTTGTGTTAATACGAAAAAAATTGAGTTCTTAAAACACTTTTTAAGTGTCTTGAATATTCAAGTCTAAGGCGAGTCCATCTTCTTGGTCGAAGATGAGACAAGTAAAACCAGCTGGTCGCAACAATTCAAGTGAAACTCATTTGGGTTGTATGGTTAAGCGACTAAGCGTATACGGTGGATGCCTTGGCAGTCAGAGGCGATGAAGGACGTAGTAACTTGCGAAAAGCGTTGGCGAGCTAGTAACAAGCATTTGAGCTAACGATGTCCGAATGGGGGAACCCAGCAGCATAAGCTGTTATCACTACATGAATACATAGTGTAGTGAGGCAAACGAGGGGAACTGAAACATCTAAGTACCCTTAGGAAAAGAAATCAACCGAGATTCCCCTAGTAGCGGCGAGCGAACGGGGATTAGCCCTTAAGTCAGAGGGGTGTTAGTGGAATGGTCTGGAAAGTCCAGCGGCACAGGGTGATAGCCCCGTACACGAAAACTAACCTTTGATGAAAACGAGTAAGGCGGGACACGTGATATCCTGTTTGAATATGGGGGGACCATCCTCCAAGGCTAAATACTCCTGACTGACCGATAGTGAACCAGTACCGTGAGGGAAAGGCGAAAAGAACCCCTGTGAGGGGAGTGAAATAGAACCTGAAACCGTATACGTACAAGCAGTGGGAGCGGTTCTTGAGACCGTGACTGCGTACCTTTTGTATAATGGGTCAGCGACTTACGTTTTGTAGCGAGGTTAAGCGAATAGCGGAGCCGTAGGGAAACCGAGTGTTAACTGCGCGTTTAGTTGCAAGGCGTAGACCCGAAACCCGGTGATCTAGCCATGGGCAGGTTGAAGGTTGAGTAACATCAACTGGAGGACCGAACCGACTAATGTTGAAAAATTAGCGGATGACTTGTGGCTGGGGGTGAAAGGCCAATCAAACCGGGAGATATCTGGTTCTCCTCGAAAGCTATTTAGGTAGCGCCTCGGACGAACACCTTTGGGGGTAGAGCACTGTTAAGGCTAGGGGGTCATCCCGACTTACCAACCCTTTGCAAACTCCGAATACCAAAGAGTGCTATCCGGGAGACAGACGGCGGGTGCTAACGTCCGTCGTCAAAAGGGAAACAACCCAGACCGTCAGCTAAGGTCCCAAAGTGTATGTTAAGTGGGAAACGATGTGGGAAGGCTTAGACAGCTAGGATGTTGGCTTAGAAGCAGCCATCATTTAAAGAAAGCGTAATAGCTCACTAGTCGAGTCGGCCTGCGCGGAAGATGTAACGGGGCTAAACATACCACCGAAGCTACGGGTGCAATCCATTAGGGTTGCGCGGTAGAGGAGCGTTCTGTAAGCCGTTGAAGGTGAAGGGGTAACCCACGCTGGAGGTATCAGAAGTGCGAATGCTGACATGAGTAACGATAAAGGGGGTGAAAAACCCCCTCGCCGAAAGACCAAGGGTTCCTGTCCAACGTTAATCGGGGCAGGGTGAGTCGACCCCTAAGGCGAGGCCGAAAGGCGTAGTCGATGGGAAACAGATTAATATTTCTGTACTTCCGCTAACTGCGATGGAGAGACGGAGAAGGCTAGGCTAGCGCGGCGTTGGTAGTCCGCGTTTAAGGTGGTAGGTGGAACGCTTAGGCAAATCCGGGCGTTCTTAACACTGAGAGCTGATGACGAGTCCCCAAGGGGATGAAGTAGTTGATGCCATGCTTCCAGGAAAATCTTCTAAGCTTCAGGTTAGCGGGAATCGTACCCCAAACCGACACAGGTGGTCGGGTAGAGAATACCAAGGCGCTTGAGAGAACTCGGCTGAAGGAACTAGGCAAAATGGTACCGTAACTTCGGGAGAAGGTACGCTGCTGTTGGTGATGGGACTTGCTCCCTAAGCTGACGGCAGTCGCAGATACCAGGTGGCTGCAACTGTTTATCAAAAACACAGCACTGTGCAAAATCGCAAGATGACGTATACGGTGTGACGCCTGCCCGGTGCCGGAAGGTTAATTGATTGGGTTATCGCAAGAGAAGCTCATGATCGAAGCCCCGGTAAACGGCGGCCGTAACTATAACGGTCCTAAGGTAGCGAAATTCCTTGTCGGGTAAGTTCCGACCTGCACGAATGGCGTAATGATGGCCACGCTGTCTCCAGCCGAGACTCAGTGAAGTTGAAATTGCGGTGAAGATGCCGTATACCCGCGGCTAGACGGAAAGACCCCGTGAACCTTTACTATAGCTTGGCACTGAACATTGACCCTACATGTGTAGGATAGGTGGGAGACTTTGAAGCGGGAACGCTAGTTCTCGTGGAGTCGTCCTTGAAATACCACCCTTGTAGTGTTGATGTTCTAACTTGGGCCCCTAATCGGGGTTAAGGACAGTGCCTGGTGGGTAGTTTGACTGGGGCGGTCTCCTCCCAAAGAGTAACGGAGGAGCACGAAGGTTGGCTAAGTACGGTCGGACATCGTACGGTTAGTGCAATGGCATAAGCCAGCTTAACTGCGAGACAGACACGTCGAGCAGGTACGAAAGTAGGTCATAGTGATCCGGTGGTTCTGAATGGAAGGGCCATCGCTCAACGGATAAAAGGTACTCCGGGGATAACAGGCTGATACCGCCCAAGAGTTCATATCGACGGCGGTGTTTGGCACCTCGATGTCGGCTCATCACATCCTGGGGCTGAAGTCGGTCCCAAGGGTATGGCTGTTCGCCATTTAAAGTGGTACGCGAGCTGGGTTCAGAACGTCGTGAGACAGTTCGGTCCCTATCTGCCGTGGGCGTTGGATGATTGAGGGGAGTTGCTCCTAGTACGAGAGGACCGGAGTGAACGAACCGCTGGTGTTCGGGTTGTCATGCCAATGGCATTGCCCGGTAGCTATGTTCGGAATCGATAACCGCTGAAAGCATCTAAGCGGGAAGCGAGCCCCAAGATGAGTCATCCCTTGGACTTTAAGTCCACTAAAGAGCCGTTCGAGACTAGGACGTTGATAGGTCAGGTGTGTAAGCGTTGTGAGGCGTTGAGCTAACTGATACTAATGACTCGAGAGGCTTAACCATACAACCCAGATGGGTTTTACTAAGTAATCCTTAGACGAATACAAACACTTAAGAAGTGCAACTCAATCCAGCTTTCCGAATTAACTGGAATAAGAATTTATCAACTACATCCATGTAGTTGACCCTAACGGGCCGCGCTAAAGCGCGTTAAAAATTGTTCCAGACAATTTTTTGCTTGGTGACAACAGCATTGTGGTCCCACCTGATCCCATCCCGAACTCAGAAGTGAAACGCAATCGCGCCGATGGTAGTGTGGGGTCTCCCCATGTGAGAGTAGGTCATCGCCAAGCGCCTAATTAAACAATGAAGCCAGCTGAATAAGCTGGCTTTTTTGTTTTTGTGTTTGCCATTTCAAGGTTCAGTTCTTCAAGTTTCTATTGATTATCGATTCCCTGCTCTTATCCCGTAGATTCTATTATTTAGTCTAAAATAGCGGCACTTATGTTAAGTCTTTTTGCTTAGTCATCGGTTTCCCGTTAGCATACGAGGCGTCCATCTCTTTATTGTAGATATTTGGCTACCCATGCTTCGCAAACTCTCGCTCGCCGTATTGATACCTGCATGTATGCTGGCACTGTATTTAGTGTTAGTGACGGCTGAGTATTTTTATGAGAGTGAGTTGGTGCGAAATGAATTAGCCGACCGCCAAGTCAGCCAGATCAAGCAGCAGTTATTACGTATGCAAGCCGTGGTGCAATCGGCGCAAGCGTTACAAGACATCGAACGGATTGAGCAGGAAGTCTCTCTGGCAACCTTAGATATGAACGTTATGGTTTATATCTTACTGGACGCAAATAGTCGGATCCGCTTTGCAAATCATACCGTTTGGCGTGATAGCAATGCCATTGAGGTTATCGATGGATATGATGTAGTTAAGCATCATGCGGTAGTGCAATCCGGTCAGGCGAGCATTTTGGTGAATCCTGAGCGGTTGTCTATTCAAGCTTATTATCCTGTGGAAGCTCAATATCCAGGCGCGACAGAGCTCGTCTATCTCGAGTCGGATTTAGCGCCTCTGGTTGCGAGGGCTTCAACTGAGCAACAACAACGATTTATGCGTGTCTGGGGGCTTGGGGCGCTGCTGTTAATCGGTTTTACCTTCGTTTTATATTATCTGCTGATCCGCCCATTCAAGATGTTGAGTCAATCGGCCAAACACGTTGGAACTCCCGAATTTTCAACTCAAGTGCCTTGGAGCGCGTCCGAGGTTTTATCCCTACAGACAAGTCTGCAGCAGGTTCATGAGCGCTTAGCGCGAGCCGTTAAGCAGCTAAACGACAGTGAGCAACGTTGGTTGTTTGCGGTCGAAGGCTCGCGAAATGGTATATGGGATTGGGATATTCGGACTGGCGAGGTGTTTTTGTCTGATCGCTGGAAGGAAATGATTGGCTATCAGCCCGACGAACTCGAAGGTGCATTCCAGACTTGGGAGAGCCGTTTGCATCCCGATGATAGACAAAGCGTGCTGGACTGTCTGCAGGAATACGTCAGCGGCAAGACAAAAGAATTTGAGAGTGTGCATCGTTTACTGCACCGCGATGGCCATTATGTCTGGGTATTCGACCGTGGCATGTTGGTCGATTGGGATCATCTCGGCCGCCCCACTCGTATGATCGGTATTCATGTGGATGTGTCTGAGAGTGAGCGAAATCATGCCGCTATCGCCGAGTTGGTTAAGCAGTCTGAGTCTGACGATAGAATGCTGCCCGAAGCTTTTATGCAACAGTTATCCCAATATATCAGCCAACGACCCTGCACAGGTCATTGGGGCGCGTTATTGTTACTCAATGTGGAAACTCATACTGTTAGCAATACGCTAACACCCCACGAACTTGATCGCTTGTTGTCGCAACTGAATGCGAGGCTCTCAAGTTATTTTGCTGAAAATATCCTGGTATCCCATATCGAGCTTGGGCGTTTTGCCATTTTGACCAAAGAGTTGGCGGCTGACGCTACGATGGCCGGGCGCAGAGCCTTGGCGTTAGCAACCGAGTTAAGGCACATGACGACGCGTCCATTCCATCAAGGCGAGCAAAGTGTCAGCTTCAATGCCGATATTGGTATTTGTTTATTGGATTCGGTTGAAACCCTCGCTCCCGAAATCGCACTGCGCCGCGCCGAATTGGCGCTGCAACATGCTCATTCGTTCGAGCAGGCCGGTTGTGCCTTCTATCATCCTGATTTAGAACATATTCAAGATCCCGAATTGTCGTTATGCCAGCAATTAAAGCGTGCGATTACAGACAATCAGTTGTCATTGATGTTCCAGCCCGTTGTGGATATGCAAGGGAAGATAGTCGCTGCGGAAGTCTTATCCCGTTGGCATTTAGCCAACGGTGATATTATCCCCGTCGCGAAGTTTATTGGCCTCGCCGAGCGCCATGGTCTGATTGCATCACTCGATTTAAATGTGGCTACGCGCGTTTGCCAGTTGATTAAACAATTTAAACAGCAGGGCATTAGCCTGCCTCGTTTAACTTTGAATATCAGTACTTTATCTTTCTGCCAAGCTGATTTCGTCGAGCAATTAGTTGCCTTAACCCGTCGCTATGAGCTGGATGACAATCAGCTGGGGATTGAGTTAACCGAGAGTGCATTACTAACATCAGCCTCCTTTATTCAGCCGAGGATCAGTCTGCTTGCGGAAGCTGGAATTGCGATAACATTAGATAACTTTGGTGCGGGACAAGGCGCCTTGAGTTGCTTGCGTCACTATCCCTTGAATGAGGTGAAGCTCGATTTACATTGTGCCGCTAACTTAACGACTGATACGAGCTGGGGCCAAGCGCTGATTCAGTCGGTACAAGCCTTTAACTTGTCTATCGTGGCCAAAGGTGTCGAGTCACCACAGCAACAACAACTCTTTAGCCACTTAGGTTGCACCCACTTCCAAGGCTACAATATTGCGCGTGCCTTAAGTGTTAATGACTTTAAACAGCTTGTTTGTCCACGTCCCTTGTTGCGTAGCGTTTAAAAAAGTCGAGCGCGTAATTAAGCGCTTGATTACGGTAGCTATCTTTCTCCATAAAAATCTCATGGGCAGCCCCTGCAATCACCTTTAATTGGCAATTTGAGCTTACCGCCAGATTTTGTGCGGCATTATCGACGATCTTATCTTCACTGGCTTGCAGGATTAGAATAGGCGTACGGATATGTGCTGTGGCCAATACACAGGCATCGGCCGCGTCTAAGGATTCAGTCAACCAGCGGTTAGTGGGTGAGCCTAACTGCAGCTTTGGCGCCGCATCGTACAATTCTCGGTAGGCTTGATAACGACTCTGGCAATGGGTGAGATCATTGCCCTTAAAAGGAGCGGCCTTATAGTTTTGCCCGCTGAGGACATAGTTAGGCTCTCCGCCGTTGAGACTGGCATCGAGTTTACTCGCAAGCCAACGGACAAATCCTTTGGGCATAGGTAACTTAATGCCATACATGGGGGCTGAAAATGCCGCCGCGGTAAACACATCCGGATGTTGTTTGAGATACAAGGTACCGATGGCGCCGCCCATAGAATGCCCGAGCAAGAATAATGGCGAAGTGGCATGTTTGAGTACAACGGTTTGCATAAACAGGGCAAAGTCGTCGATATAGTCGTTGAACCGCCGCACGTGGCCTTGATGGGGATTGGCCGTCATGCGACTCGATAATCCCTGGCCGCGGTGATCAATAGCAAATACCGAATAGCCTTGCTGATACAAATCAAAAACGAGTTCTTGATACTTTAAGTAGGACTCAACCCGGCCACTGCTGATGACTATGCTGGCATGGGCCTTGGGATGCTTGACCATCATATAGGCCAAAGTTAATCCATCGGGCGTTTTGAGTGTGTCTTGGACAACGGTTTGCCAGAAGGCTTGCTGTTCAGAAGTATTTAAATCGTGTTCCGTTGAAAAAGCTACCTTGGAAAACTCTTCCCTTGGAAAGTTTAGGGGCGTTTGGCTCATACTCTGTCGCACATCTCGGGCAAAAAGGTTTGCTAGAGTGTATCAGAGAACTGGGGCGGGCAGGAAAGGGAGCTGGAAAATACCCGCTCCCTTGGGATGAGCTTAAATCGCGGCTTTTTGCGCTTCGATAAAGTCGTTTATTTGCTGCTCCAGCACCGACATAGGCACAGAACCATTTTCTAATACGGCGTCGTGGAAGGCGCGAATATCAAATTTATCGCCTAAGGCTTGCTCGGCTTTCGCGCGTAGGCGTTTAATGGTTAGCTCACCAATCTTGTAGGAGAGCGCTTGCCCTGGCCAGGTAATGTAACGGTCAATCTCAGTCGTTACATTGTGGAGCGATAACGCCGTGTTGCTCGCCATAAACTCGATGGCTTGTTCTCGGCTCCAACCTTGGGCGTGCATCCCCGTATCGACAACGAGACGAGCGGCGCGCCACATCTCATAGGTTAGACGACCAAAGTTACTGTAAGGGTCTTGATAGAATCCCGCTTCTAAGCCTAAGTACTCGCTATACAATCCCCAACCTTCACCAAAGGCCGAAATATAGCTGTAGCGACGAAAATCGGGCAATGAACTCAGTTCGGAGTTGAGTGAAATCTGCAGATGATGCCCGGGCACGGCTTCGTGCAGCGTTAGTGCTTCGAGTTCATAGAGAGGGCGCTTATCTAAGGCGTAGGTATTAACCCAGTAGTAACCCGGCTCGTCATCACGATTAGATCCTGAATAACGGCCTGAGGTGTATTTAGGGGCGATTTCGGCCGGCACTGGCGCGATACCATAGGGTTTTCGCGGCAATTTACCAAAATATTTGGGCAAAATGGCATCGGCTTTTTTGGCAATAAATGCTGCTTCTTTCAGGAGCTGATCCGCACTGGTGGTGTAAAACTGGGGATCGGTTCTTAAGAAATGTAAAAAGTCGGCAAAGCTGCCTTTAAAGCCAACAGACTTAATCACTTGCTCCATTTCCTGGCGGATACGCTTCACTTCTTTTAAACCAAGCTCGTGCACTTCGGCCGAGGTCATATTTAAGGTCGTGTAGTAACGAACGCGGTTCTCATAGAAGGCATCACCATCGGGTAAGCTGTTGGCGGCAATATTTTCCCGAGTGTTGGGCATATACTCCTGAGTCATAAAATCATAAAAAGCCTGATAGGTCGGGAGCACATTCTGCTCGACCGATGCTCGGCCTTCTTGGGTCAGTTGCGCTTTTTGCGCCTCAGTAAAGTGGCTTGGGTATTGAGTAAAAGGCTTGAAATAACTGCTTTTCTCTACCGGTAAGATGTAAGCACTAATGCTGTTTTCAAATCCCTTGAGCGTGGCTTTAGGCGGTGTAATACCTTCCTTTAGTCCTTGTTTTAACCAATGGGTTTGCTGGGCAAAATAGGTCGGTAGCGCCTTGAGCTTACCTAGGTAGTTTTGGTAATCCTCTAGGGTGTTGAATCGCCCTTGCGCAATGGAAGATATATAGGCGTGGAAGCCACTCTCTGCGGTGATCGGCAGGTAGTAATCCTTGTATTTATACAGGTCGACCTCGTTTTGGATCTGATCTTCGAGGATTTGGGCGTTGATTTTATCCTCTTTACTCAGCTTGCTGCGATCCAGTGCTTTCAATTGGGCGAGAATGGCCATTTGTCCCTGATTGAGCTTAGCTAAGGCTTCGGGAGACAGATCTTGCAGTTTACCCGCAGCACTCTTATCCCCCATTCCATAGGCCATTTCTGGGCTGGCACTGAGTTGGAGTTGCCAACTTTGATCCACAATCGCTTGCAGTGCTGGGGCCATAGTCTTGGCTGTGGACTGCGCAACGGCTACCGTTGTTTGTTTGGTGGATTCGACTGGGGGCTGAACCGCGCTACAGGCACTAAGTGCGCAAATCAGTAAGCTTGGGGTAAAGAGTTTATGCATGATTTATCTCGGATATTTTCGTTGTTATTGAACTCATTATGCCTGAGGTTTACCCCAGATTGTTGTACGCATATTAAGCAGAATTGTGACTGAATGTGAATTTAAATCCCGCCCTTAGCTAAGTGCCACCAAAGAATGCGTGTTAAACTTAGGGTCCGCCCTAGACCAAATAACAAAAGCATTGGCTGGGTAGTTCACATAGGGGTTAATTATGATCAATACATCCATTCCATTGGTGGATTTGCATCGTCACTTAGATGGTAACGTGCGAGTGAACACCATTTGGGAACTCGGACACCAACACGGCATTGCTTTACCTGCCGATTCTTTAGAGACTCTCGCGCCATTTGTACAAATTCAGGGGAAAGAAACCAGCTTAGTCGCCTTCTTGAAGAAGCTTGATTGGATGGTGGCAGTGCTAGCTGATTTAGATGCGGTAAAACGTGTCGCCTATGAAAACGTGGCCGATGCGGCGTTATCTGGCCTTGATTATGCGGAGCTGCGTTTTAGTCCATATTACATGGCGATGAACCATAAACTACCGATTGAAGGTGTGGTTGAAGCGGTTATCGACGGGGTGAAAGCGGGCCTGAAAGATTACCAAGTTAAAATCAATCTTATCGGGATTATGTCGCGCTCATTCGGCCAAGCTGCTTGTACTCAGGAGCTCGAAGGCCTGCTCGCCCATAAACAACATTTAGTCGCGATGGATTTAGCTGGCGATGAGCTAGGCTTCCCTGGCGAATTGTTTAACGAGCATTTTAAGCGAGTGCGAGACGCGGGCTTAGCCATTACCGCCCATGCGGGGGAAGCGGCCGGTTCACAAAGTATGTGGCAAGCGATTCAGGAGTTGGGTGCAACACGTATCGGCCATGGTGTGAATGCGATTCACGATCCTAAGCTGATGGAATATCTCGCTAAACACCGTATCGGTATCGAATCTTGCCCAACCAGCAACCTGCACACGTCGACCGTGTCTTCCTATGCTGAACATCCCTTCAGAACCTTTATGGATGCTGGTGTGTTGATAAGCCTTAACACCGATGATCCAGGCGTGAGTGCGATTGATATCAAGCATGAATACCGCATTGCCAAGTCTGAACTGGGCCTAAGCGATGCTGAGCTGGCTCAAGTGCAACGCAACGGGGTGGAAATGGCGTTTTTATCCGAGAGCGAGCGCAAGGCGCTATATGCGGCTAAAGCTTAAGTAAGCGGCTCTATTTCCCAATAAAAAAATCCGACATTAGAGTCGGATTTTTTATTGGAGATGCGTCTGTGTTAGATCACACGGGAGAACTGTTGTTGACGCGCTTTTTGACGGTAGTAAAGGTCGAAGCACATACAGATATTGCGGATCAACAGACGGCCAGTGGGGCTGATAGTGATCTTTCTGTCGGTTACCTCGACTAACTTATCGTCGATAAAGGTTTGCAGCAGTTTTAAGTCTTCGGCGAAGTATTCCTCAAACTTAATACCTAGTTTTTCGTCCATTTTTGCCATATCTAAATCGAAGTGGCAGATCAGTTGTTTGATCACGACACGGCGAATTTCGTCGTCACGATTCAGGCTACAGCCTTTCCACAGTGCATGTCCGTCTTTGTCGATGGCTTCGTAGTAAGGACGAATGTCCTTCTGGTTTTGCGCATAACAATCGCCGATTTGGCTGATAGAAGACACGCCAAGACCGAGCAGGTCGCATTCTTCTTGGGTGGTGTAACCCTGGAAGTTGCGGTGCAGTTTGCCTTCGCGTTGTAACTTAGCCAACTCATCATCGGGCTTAGCGAAGTGGTCCATGCCGATGTACTGATAACCCGCGCCAGTTAAAGTCTCGATTGTTTGATGCAACATCTCGAGTTTTTGTTTTGGCGAAGGTAAATGTTCATCTTTAATTTTACGCTGCGCGGCAAAACGCGCGGGTAAGTGGGCATAGTTGAACACAGATAGACGATCGGGCGACAGGTCTAACACGCGCTGCATGGTGGCGGCGAATGTTTCGGGTGTCTGATGTGGCAGACCGTAAATTAAGTCGATATTGGTTGAGACAAATCCCATGGCCTTGGCTTTGGCCATTAAATCGAAAATAAATTGCTCGTCCTGCTCACGGTTAACCGCGACTTGTACTTCTTTATTGAAGTCCTGCACCCCGATAGAAATGCGGTTAAAGCCCGCTTCTTTCAAGGTATCGAGCATTGAAAGCTCAATCTCACGCGGGTCAACTTCGATAGAGAACTCACCTTCATCGGCAAAGTTAAAATTAGCCTTGATTAAGTCGGTTAACTTCAGAATTTGCTCAGGATTTAAGAAGGTTGGAGTGCCGCCGCCCCAGTGCATTTGGGTGACTGTGTAGTGCTTAAACAGCGGAGCGCGCTTAATAATTTCGTGGCTTAAATACTCGATATATTGATCGGCCTTGTGGGCGTGGCGAGTGATAACTTTATTACAGCCACAGTAGTAGCAAAGTTTGGCGCAGAAGGGGATGTGAATATACAGCGACAGTTTGTCACTCTTACTGTTTTCAATCGCCGTTAACAGGTTTTGTTCAGTGAATGAATCATCGAACTCCAGCGCCGTTGGGTAAGAAGTGTAACGGGGACCGCTGTAGTTATATTTTTCGATCATCGACTGATCCCAGCTTATCTGAGTGGGCTGCTTCAAGGCGTGTCCTCCGAGGGTAAATTAGCAACAAGCGAAGTATGCAAGGTTCTTAGCCAAATAACCTTGATCTAGGTTGTAAAAATGATGTCTGTCCTTTTAGAAGTTACGCAATATCTATGAAAAAGGAGCCAATGTCTGTTGTTTTTTGGAGGTTTTGTGCACAGGCTCACGTGAAGCCGTACTCTGTGTGGGAAAAGAAATGCGGGAGCGATTGGGCCTCAAAGCCAAGGTTTTGGCCTTGAGGTTAATGTCGTCAGCTTAATGTGGGGCTTTTAATTGATAATTTGAGAGCTTTTTGGCATCGGCGGTAATACCCTCAGCCAGTTCTGCTTCAGATTTCATGCGGACAAAATCGAGCTTCATGCGTTCTTGCTTTGGCAGGGCTTGGCGAGCTTCCATAATCGGGTGATCTTTAATGAGCTCAAAGTGTTGGAAGAATGCTGGGAACTCAGGCGCCACGCGCTCGCTCAAGGATAAAATTTCAAATAAACGGCCAATCCTCACCACACCTTCAGAGATTTCGCAGCGGTCATCGATCATGGCAGTGGCGATATAACGAATATCTTCCAGTACTTGGGCGCGCTTCGCGTTAGCCGCCGCTTCACGTTCTGCTGTGAGCGCCTGTTGGCGTTGTTTCTGTTGCTTGAGCTTGAGGAGTAAGAAAGTGGCGTAACTACTGAGGGCAACAATGATGATAAAACCAAGCAGGATAAGAGTGGTAGACACGTAAACTCCTTGTTTAGACTGCATAAAAACAAAGGCTGAGCGCTTTGTTTTTATGCATATTCTAAGATTTAAAACTTATCTTGATAATCTTTTAGCAGGTCGGCACCCGATTCAAAGCGATCGAACAGGTCATCATCTGAATCGACTTTAGATTTTTTCGCTGGCGCTTCATCTTCTAACTCATCGCTGATACCCAGTTTAATCATCAGGGCTTCAATCTTGTTCAGCTGCTGATCTAACCATTGTTGGTCGTCATTGCTTAAGTTACGGCCTTCTTCCAGCATATCGAGTAACTGGTTCAGTCTTGGATCTTCTTCCAGCTTCAACAGTTTTTGCTCGTCAGTTAACTTGGGTTGCTTAACCTTTGGTGTGGCTGGTTTTTCTGTTGCAGTTGGTAAAGCCAATGCCACAGGCTTTTTGCTGCCATGGCGAGGATCTTTCTTCTGTGCAGCCTTTTTCTGTGGTGCTTGAGCCTGGATCAGCGCCTCATTATGACGACTGCCAGACTTATTGCCCTTTTCGGCGCGCTTGCCAGTGACTTCTGCACGGTCCTGCTTTTTCACTCTTGGCTGTAATTTAGGGCTATTCTCGCCGCCCTTGCGTGTTTTCTTGCTACGAGACATGATTTTCTCAATTGTTTACAACGTGTGGCCTAGCCGATACGGGATCGACTCGGTACTAAATTCGGTCGGCTGTTATACCAGATTATGATGTTTTTTGCATCAAAACGAGGTCTTTCGCGGCAAATAATAGTTCAAAATCGCTATTACTCGCTAGGTATTCAAAGGTTTGTCTTTGGTAAAAACTCACGTGAGTGAGATTGTTTTTATAATGCCATTTAGCAAAGCCTTCTAAATCAATTAATAAGGGTGTGCTAATCGCTAACCAGCCCCCCGATTTGAGTAAACGGGTCAGTAAACTCCATTCTCTACTGGGGTGCTGAAAATGCTCAAAGACTCGGTAGCAACAAATAAAATCATATTCTTGCTTAAGTGTTTCGTGGTCGGGCGCGAAGAAAGGATCATACTGCTTGAAAGTGTGTCCCGCCGATTCAATGGTCGCCAGACTGGTTTGATCTAACACGCGTCCAAAATTTAAGCCTTTGAGGCTCCCTTTTTGCTGCAATTGTATTTGTGTCAGTAGCGGTAAAATAAATTGTGAGAGTTGGCGTTGTTTGGCGGCAATCCGCGAACGGCCATAACGCTGTTTTTCTGCCGTGGGAGGAAGATGGCTATTTGCGTCTGCAAAGGTGAGTCCGCATGTCTGGCAAACATAAAAACACCGTTTCTTGTCCTGAAGGAGCAACAGTGTTTGCGTGCTATGACAAAGGGGACATCTGCGCATTGAGTCAACTAGAAAAGTATTAAGGTCTTGATTGTAACAATTATATTGCGGAAGTGCACTTTCGGTGCTGGATGTATGCTGGTGGAGAATCACAAAGAAAAAAGGCGGCAGTTTAACTGCCGCCTTACAAACGGTGCATTTTGCACCCTATTCTGATTCCAAGTATCCTTACTTGCTATGCGACTTTCCCGGTCGGTATCCTTCTTTTTTTTACTGCTTTCCCTGCATCATTTTAGTTATCGGTCTTCCAGACACTTAATTAGTTTCTGTTGCCATCCAGACCACAGTTTCCGTAGATGGTCTCAAGACACATCTTTATTACAGCGTCATCAATGACGTTAAGTTAACCATCCATGTTGCTTGAAGTACCTTCCAGTGATAACAAGCTTCCAGCCAGTGCATCCAAAGCTATTAGCTTCCTTTGCTACAGTTTGAATCATTCAAACTGTGTCCTGATGGGGCAAGTTACCCTGAGTGTAAGGCGATTTGCTTATCGCAAATTGGCGTTATCGGCCATCCCTTACAAAAATGTACTGACCGGGATTTCAAGGCGAAATCACTGCTCTTATTATTATTAGAGAGTGGTCTTAGTTATATTATTGTTATTGAGAGTCTTTATTCTTATATCTTGAATGTTAATTATACCGAAATCTGCAAGTTATTATTAATTTATTTGTACAAACAGATGGGTTTATCTCGGTACGGGGCTTATTAAACCCAAATCTGTGATCTATGTCAAGCATGAATCTTTACCAGTTTACGTTAACGTAAACTTTGTGGCGATAAAAAAGGGTGACAGTGCACCCTTTTTTATCGCTAAAACCTATTTCAGGCTAGCAATGTACTTAGATAATGCTTCGATATCACTGTCGCTTAACTTTTTCGCGACATCTTGCATCATGCCGTTGAGGTCGTTGTGGCGACCAGCATCACGGAACTTAGTCAGTTGGATTTTGATGTAGTTAGCGTGTTGACCGGCTAATGCTGGGAAACCAGCTGATTCAGCACCTTTAGCATCTGGACCATGACATGCCATACAAGCTGTGATGCCGCGAGATACATCGCCACCTTTGTAAAGTTTTGCACCTAGCTCAGGAACATCTTTCGCTTCAGCAACTTGGATTGCTTGGCTAGAGAAATAAGCGCTGATATCAAGAATATCTTGATCGCTTAGAGGCATTGCCATACCACTCATGATAGGATCCATACGACCATCTTTACCGCCAGATTGCGCCGCACTACGGAAATCATGTAGTTGCTTTTGGAGGTATGTGGCGTGTTGGCCCGCAAGCTTAGGGTACATATCGATCATACTGTTACCGTCCATGCCGTGACAGGCAGAACAAACGATAACTTTAGTTTTTCCCGCTTCAGCATTACCTTCAGCAATCGCAGGTGAAGATATGGCGGCAACTACAACAGACAGCGCAAGAGCTAACTTTTTCATGGCGTTCCAACTTCTGGTTAAGATTATTATCCTGAGCTTACTAGGGTGACCCGCAAGCGTGGTAAAATATGTTTAATGTGATCGGGGTAATATTTTACACGAAAACGTGGAAAAGTAAGCAATTCTTCATAAATTATGGTATTGCGCAGTAAATATATTGGAGTAAATAGTGACTGAATCTCATATAGATTTTCGCAGGGCGAAGTTTTTAATCAGTGCACCAGACATTGCACATTTGGATCAATATCTGCCCGGCGACGTTGGTGTTGAGATTGCTTTTGCTGGTCGTTCCAATGCCGGAAAATCGAGTGCACTCAATGCATTAACTGAGCAGAAAAACTTAGCGCGTACCAGTAAAACCCCGGGGCGCACTCAGCTAATTAACGTATTTGAACTCGATACGCAGCGTCGATTAGTCGATTTACCGGGTTACGGCTTTGCCCAAGTGCCTCTAGCCATGAAATTAAAGTGGCAACAATCCCTCGGCGAATATTTGCAGAAGCGTGCGTGCTTAAGTGGCGTTGTGGTATTGATGGATATTCGTCATCCGTTGAAAGATTTGGATATGCAGATGATCGAATGGGCGGTTGCGAGTGAAATTCCAGTACTCGCATTACTGACTAAGTCCGATAAATTGGCGCAAAGCGCGAAGATGAAAACCGTGAACGAAGTGCGTAAAGCGCTGGTTGAGTTTGGTGATTGGGTACAGGTTGAGCCTTTTTCTGCGCTCAAAGGCACGGGCAAACCTAAAGTGCTTAGTATCTTAAATGAATGGTGTCATCCGCAATGGTTGGCCGATGAGTTAGAAAACCAAGACGACGCCGAGTAAGTCTTTTGCTTTTATGGTCGGATGCCATGAGTGCATTCGGCCATTTCTTTCTGCAATATCCTCTTATAAAACATCGATTTCACCCCGCAAATTTTGGGCAAAAAAATAGCCGATAACATTAGTCACCGGCCAAAATTTTAGCTCTTTTGGGGAGAAGCTAAATTCAACAAGACTCAAGCACCATCAAATTACCTTCAATGGTTCTCAATGAAGACAGCATACATCGAATTTACCTTTTATTAAAGTAAATACTCTAAAATTTACTCGCCTTTGTTGAAATCATCCCTAGACCGAAAAAAGAGCAAAAAAAAGCCCCAGCAAACAAGTTGCTGGGGCGCCAGAATTTGGCTCGTCACTATAAGTGAAATAAAGGTCTGAAAGATAGAACATCTTAACCTCTGTACCCTACGCAGAGAATAATACGCTATTTATCTCTAAATGGAAAACAGTTTTTTTGAAAAAGTGATAATTGTGTGCGGTAGATCTCAAGTTTTAGGTGAAAAAAGCAGCGGTGTTTGATCTGATATTTTCACAAAAGACATTTAAACCACTGATTTCGCTAAATTTACCGTATTTTTAGTACAGAACTGATCAATTCGTCAGATTTAATGTTTTTACTCTATTTTGGTGATTGTTCTGGGTTGTATCCATCAGCGAACGATTGTTTAGGCTTGTATGGAGTGTCACGCAGATAGCTGGTTGTGTTTATAGCGGTGTTGAAGCTGCGAGAATTGAGGGGAGATAACATTTAGTGACTGAGAGTATTGTATGGAGAGTCGAATGCTGCTTCCCGCTCTTGAGAGGGGAGCCCATCAGGGGATTCGCCAGAGTAAACAATTTCTCCTCATCTTGTTCTCTGCGATGTCGAGTTTAGCGGCACCTAAAAGTTGCACCAAATACAAAGGCCCATCCTGTAACGGATGAGCCTTAGTACGAGTCAGCAACGAGTGTTAGAAGTTAAAGTCTAGCGTTTGAATGCTAGTGGGCTTGGTCCCAGTTATCGCCAATACCAGCTTCTGCCAGAAGTTCCACATCCAGATTGGCTGCTTTTGCCATAAGTTCACACACCTTGAGCTTGAGTGTTTCGGCTTTATCTGCATCGACTTCGAATACTAATTCGTCGTGGACTTGCATGATCATGGCGATTTCACCTTGGGTATCGGTTTTTATCCAATCGGCAATGCTGATCATGGCTTTTTTAATGATATCCGCGGCGGTGCCTTGCATTGGGGCGTTAATCGCGGCTCTTTCTGCTGCTTGGCGGCGCATAGCATTGCGGTCGCGAATTTCGGGTAAATACAAACGGCGCCCAAATAGCGTAGAGACATAGCCAAGTTCTGCTGCACTGGCTCGTGTTTCTTCCATATACCTTAATACGCCTGGATAGCGAGCGAAGTAAGTGTCGATGTAAGTTTGTGCCTCGTTGCGGGGAATGTCGAGCTGACGCGCCAATCCAAAGGCGGACATGCCATAGATAAGGCCAAAGTTAACGGCTTTGGCGCGGCGACGCTGCTCCGAGGTGACGCTGTCAAAGTCGGTGCCAAATACTTCGGCGGCGGTGGCTCTGTGAATGTCTTTGCCTTCAGCGAAGGCTTTGAGTAAGCCCGCATCTTGGGATAAATGCGCCATGATCCGTAATTCAATCTGCGAATAGTCGGCGGCCAAAATCTTACGTCCTTGAGGCGCAATAAAGGCTTGGCGAATACGACGACCTTCCTCGGTGCGGATAGGAATATTCTGTAGGTTTGGTTCGCTCGAGGATAAACGCCCCGTTGCGGCGTTGGCCTGATGGTAGCTTGTGTGTACCCGACCCGTTTTCGCGTTCACCATTAGAGGGAGCTTGTCGGTGTAAGTACTCTTTAGCTTGGTTAGGCTTCTATGTTCAAGGATCACTTTAGGTAGAGGGAAATCCAGCGCCAACTCAACCAGTACTTCTTCCGCGGTAGAGGGGGCGCCCTTAGGGGTTTTTTTGATGACAGGATAACCCAGCTTTTCAAAAAACAGCACTTGTAGTTGCTTTGGTGAGCTTAAATTGAATTTTTCACCTGCAATATCATAAGCTTTTGTTTCTAACTCATCGATTTTACGGGCAAGTTCATCACTCTGTTGGCCGAGCAACATACTATCGATAAACACACCTTGGCGTTCAATATCGGACAGTATTTGGATCAGCGGCAGTTCAATATCGGTAAAGACTGAGGCTAATTCGGTCTCTTTTTCGAGTCTTGGCCACAAATGTTGATGTAGGCGTAGGGTAATATCGGCATCTTCCGCCGCATAGGGCGCAGCTGTTTCCAACGGAATTTGGTTGAAGGTCAGCTGTTTAGCACCTTTACCTGCGATATCTTCAAAGGCGATATTTTTATGGCCTAGGTATTTAAGCGCCAACCCATCCATATCATGGCGTGAGGCGACCGAGTTAAACACATAGGATTCGAGCATAGTGTCGAATATCACGCCTTGGAGTTGTATGCCTGCATTGGCCAATACGCTGATGTCATATTTCAGGTTTTGACCGACTTTTTTGAGCTTGGCGTCTTCGAGTATCGGGCGCAGTTTTTCGAGTGCAGTTTGCTTGTCTAATTGTTGAGGCGCGCCAACATAATCGTGGGCTAAGGGCAGATAGGCGGCTTTACCCGCTTCAAGTGCAAAGGACAGGCCAACCAATTCCGCAACCATATAGTCGAGGCTGGTGGTCTCGGTATCCACGGCCATTAATGGCGCTTGCTTGAGTTTGGCAATCCACTCATCGAGCTGAGCTTCGGTCAGAATCGTATCGTATTGAGTTTCAATCGTGACGCTGGGCGTTGATTCTTCTTGGGTTTCGGTCGTTTCGACTTTTGCAGCGACCGTTGTTGGCGCTTTATTATCTAAGACTTCGGCAAGCCAGCGTTTAAATTCCATTTCGCCATAGCATTTGATCAGCTCATCCCTGTCAGCGGGTTTGGCTTCGAGTTCATGCCAATCTTGTTCGAGCTCGACATCGGTTTTAATGGTAGCAAGCTCATAGGACAGTTTTAGCATGTCGGCATTGTCGATTATTTTCGCCGCCATGGTTTTTGCGCCCCTAAAGCCTAATTCGGTGACTTTTTCGGGC
This sequence comes from Shewanella sp. GD03713, assembly GCF_029843705.1. Lineage (NCBI taxonomy): Bacteria > Pseudomonadati > Pseudomonadota > Gammaproteobacteria > Alteromonadales > Shewanellaceae > Shewanella > Shewanella sp. GD03713. The sequence continues at coordinate 4,781,931 of NZ_JAOCIW010000001.1, read as the reverse complement.
TCTGCAAGCAAATTGGCGACACTACCCGCCCCTGTGAGCATAGCTAATGCGGTTTTTTCGCCTACGCCGGGTAAACCGGGAATGTTATCTGCCTTGTCGCCCATCAACGCCAAGAAATCGATAATTCTGTCTGGGCCAACACCATATTTAGCCGCAACCTCTTCAGGACCCATGATGGTATCTGTCATGGTGTTGATCAGCGTGATATTTTCATCAACCAGCTGCGCCATGTCTTTATCACCAGTGCTGATGAGTACAGCGCGGTTTTCGCGGCTCGCTTGGCGAGCGATTGTGCCGATAACATCGTCCGCCTCAACACCAGGAATAGAGATTAAGGGCAGGCCTAAGGCACGGATAATACGGTGTAGTGGTTCAATTTGTGAGCGCAGGTCATCCGGCATAGGCGGGCGATGTGCCTTGTATTCTTCATATAAGTCATTGCGGAAGGTTTTGCCTTTAGCATCGAACACCACAGCGATATGGCTAGGTTGATAACGGCTTAATAAGCTGCGGAGCATATTCACTACGCCATAAACAGCACCAGTAGCTTCGCCCTTTGAGTTTGTCAGGTGAGGAGGCGCATAATAGGCGCGATATAAATAAGAAGATCCATCCACAAGGACAAGTGGGTTATTGGCTATGGTAGGCATAAGTAATTTTCGTTTATCGATGACTTAGATGGCGGTAAGCATGCCACAGATACGGTATTTCAGCCACGGCAAATTGACTCTCAGCCTGTGGATAACTCTGTGAGTGAAAAAGTCAACTGTGAATAATGGCGATGTTTACGGCTTGGTGCGATATTTTTAAGTTGTTGATTTTTATGTTTTTAAAATATTTGTGTGAGTTCAATACTGTTTCTTGAAAAATCTTCCTGATTTGTGGATTTTTTCTTGACTCCGTAAAATACCTAAAGGCTGCGTTAATTTTCACCGACCCTTAGATTCGACGAACTAAGTTAGCATGATTTTTAAGCAGATCAACCATTTTGTTTACAGTTTGTTAAAACCAAATGACATAAGAAGGATATTTATAATGAAAAAAATCGCAGTATTGCTCAGTGGGTGCGGTGTTTTCGATGGAACAGAGATCCATGAATCGGTTTTAACGTTATTATCTCTGTCGAAAGCGGGGGCTCAATATCAATGTTTTGCTCCCGATATCAATCAGATGCATGTTGTTAATCACTTCACGGGCGAAGTAGACAAGACGGCGACACGAAATGTGCTGGTTGAATCGGCACGTATCGCCCGTGGCGAAGTAAAAGCAACCACCGAACTTGATATTACCGATTTCGATGCACTGGTTATCCCTGGCGGATTTGGGGCGGCGAAAAATCTGTGTAACTTCGCCACCAATGGTAGTGAGTGTGAAGTGAATCCACTCGTTACTGATTTTATTAATGAATTTATTCTAGCGAAAAAGCCTGTCGGCTTTATTTGTATCGCGCCTATGATGATCCCGCGTTTATATGGACACGGCGCTAAGGGCACTATTGGTAATGATGTGGATACGGTAGCAGCCTTTAATCTGATGGGCGGCCATCATCAGGCGGCGACTGTGCATGATATTGTGGTGGATGAGGCGAATAAGATTGTCAGCACGCCCGCTTATATGCTTGCGGGGAACATTGCCGAGGCGCACTCTGGCATCGAGAAGTTGGTCGCCAAAGTATTAGAGTTGGCCAAGTAACGGCACCTAAATGCAGCAGGGTAAACTCTAAGGCTTACCCTGCATTTGTATCTGAATATGGAAGAAATCGCGGTGAGTTAGCGAGTGGCTTTACTGCGACTATCAAGCCAGCCTTGGGCGAGACCTATCAATAGCCCACCAATATGGGCGCCATTCGCAACTGAAACACCTAAGAAATCCGTAAAGCCTAACACCAGCCAAATCAGCATAAATCCCATGTAGGATGGCGGTAAGCCTATACCCGCCTCTGGTTTACGTCGCCCCATGACCCAAGTGTAACCGGCGACCGCATACACTACGCCTGACAGCCCGCCAAAGTTGGGACCGCTAACATAGTATTGGACGATATTGGGCAAAGTACCCGCGACCAGTAGCAGGATTAACAGCGGGGCTGTGCCTATGCGAGTCTCGATTTTTCCACCCAAATACCACCACCAGAGCAAATTGAAGATGATATGCATGGCGGAAAAGTGCATCAGGCTTGGGGTAAACACGCGCCAGAATTCACTAAAACTGGTGTCAGACACTGCGCCAAAATAGGAGAGTGCTTGGTAAACGGGGCTGGCGAAGCCTAAATTCATCGCAGCATAAATCAGTACACAGAGGCCGAAGATGATAAGAGTAACTGGGCCTGCGCCTGTGATAAATTGGGTAAATAGCTGTAAAGAAGGGGCGCCATAGTCGAGCTTAGTATTGGTATCACCATGCTCCCACGAGGCTTGTAAGTATTTGTTATCGTAAGGATGAGCGATAAAGTGGGCAAATTCTTTACGGGCTTGCTCGGCATCCTGATCGCGGATAACCAGAATAGCGACTCCCTGCGGCAATGGCTGAATTTGGCAGTCTATCTGTTCACCTTTGAGGTAATCGACAAAGGCCTGCGCGGCTCTGCTGTTGGGGAGTCTGCCAATCTCTATCATGCATTGGCCTCATGCCAAGCGCTAAAGCCACCATCTAGGCTATAAACGTCATCAAACCCTTGCTCACACAGATATTGCGCGGCATTTTGGCTGCTGATGCCATGGTAGCAAACCACCACTAAAGGACTGTCCATATCCGCTTGGCCAATAAAGTGCGCCAGATTCTCGTTATTCAAATTAAATGCGCCATCAATGTGGCCGTTGTTAAAGCTGTGACCATCGCGAATATCGACGATTTGCACTGGCTTTGACTCGGTCATTTGCACTAATTGATTCACGCTAAGGTGTTTAAAGGAAGACATAATAAAACCTGAAATAACTTAAAAGGGATAAGCGATGGGATAAGTGTGCAACATGGGGCTGCATGTGTACAGCCCCGTGATTGGCATAGCTAAGAGAATTAATCCCAGCTGAGGATGACTTTACCAGATTGGCCCGAGCCCATAGCGTCGAAGCCTTTTTGGAAATCATCAATCTTGTAGTGATGGGTGATGATAGGCGAAATATCTAAGCCAGATTGGATCAAGCTTGCCATCTTGTACCAGGTTTCGAACATTTCACGGCCGTAAATGCCTTTGATGACCAGACCCTTGAAGATCACTTTGCTCCAATCAATCGCCATTTCACCACCCGGAATACCGAGCATCGCGATTTTGCCGCCGTGGTTCATGGTATCTAACATGGCGTGGAAGGCAGAAGGTACGCCAGACATTTCTAGACCCACGTCGAACCCTTCAGTCATACCGAGTTCTTTCATCACGTCTTTCAGGCTTTCCTGAGCCACGTTAACTGCGCGGGTAGCACCCATTTTACGGGCCAACTCTAAGCGGTATTCGTTAACGTCGGTAATGACCACATGACGAGCGCCAACGTGGCGACATACGGCCGCAGCCATAATTCCGATAGGACCAGCGCCAGTGATTAACACGTCTTCGCCCACTAAGTCGAATGACAGCGCAGTGTGCACTGCGTTACCGAATGGGTCGAAAATAGAGGCTAAATCGTCGCTGATATCATCGGGGATTTTGAAGGCGTTAAAGGCCGGGATAACCAAATATTCGGCAAATGAACCTTCGCGGTTTACACCCACACCTGAGGTGTTACGGCATAAATGGGTGCGACCAGCGCGGCAGTTACGGCAGTGGCCGCAGGTGATATGGCCTTCGCCAGAAACGCGGTCACCAATGTTAAAGCCACGAACTTCTTGTCCGATATCAACCACTTCACCCACATATTCGTGACCTACCACCATAGGTACAGGAATGGTTTTTTGTGACCATTCGTCCCAGTTGTAGATGTGCATGTCGGTGCCGCAAATGGCGGTCTTTTTAATCTTGATCAGCAGATCGTTATGGCCCATTTCAGGTTTAGGCGCATCGACTAACCAAATACCTTTTTCGGCTTTTAACTTGCTTAGTGCTTTCATTTTGTAGGGTCCTAAATAATCGCCATTTCTTTAGCAATACGGGTAAAGGCTTCAATTGCTTTGTCGAGTTGCTCACGGGTGTGGGCCGCTGACATTTGCGTACGGATACGGGCTTGTCCCTTTGGTACCACAGGGAAGGAGAAGCCGATAACGTAAATATGTTCTGCTAATAAGCGGTTAGCGAAATCGCTCGCCAATTTGGCATCGCCAATCATCACAGGGATAATCGCGTGGTCGGCACCGCCTAAGATAAAGCCTGCCGCTGACATTTTCTCGCGGAAATAACGGCTGTTTTCCCATACCGCTTCACGCAGTGCTTGGCCCGATTTGAGCATCTCTAATACATGGATAGAGGCCGTTACAATCGAAGGCGCCAATGAGTTAGAGAATAGGTAAGGGCGAGAGCGTTGGCGTAACCAGTCGATGACTTCTTTTTTACCTGAAGTGAAACCGCCCGATGCGCCGCCTAAGGCCTTGCCTAGGGTGCCAGTGATAATATCGACACGGCCCATCACGCCACAGTGTTCGTGCGAACCACGGCCGTTTTGACCAACAAAGCCCACGGCATGTGAGTCATCAACCATGACTAATGCGCCGTATTTATCGGCTAAATCACACACGCCTTGCAGATTGGCGATGACGCCGTCCATTGAGAATACGCCGTCGGTGGCGATCAGAATATTGCGCGCGCCAGCGGCTTTTGCGGCGATCAATTGCGTCTCTAAATCCGCCATATCGTTGTTGGCGTAACGGAAACGTTTGGCCTTACATAAGCGCACGCCATCGATAATAGAGGCATGGTTTAGGGCGTCGGAGATAATGGCATCTTCGGCATCTAACAGGGTTTCAAACAGACCTGCGTTGGCGTCGAAGCAAGAAGAATACAGAATCGTGTCTTCCATGCCGAGGAACTCGCTCAGGCTGGCTTCGAGTTGTTTGTGGATGTCTTGGGTTCCACAAATAAAACGGACCGACGCCATGCCAAAGCCGTGGCTGTCTAAGCCTTGCTGTGCGGCTTTAATCAGTTCTGGGTGGTTGGCTAAGCCTAAGTAGTTGTTGGCGCAAAAGTTAACAACTTCTTGGTGATTAACTTGAATGGCAGTCTGTTGCGGTGAGGCAATAACACGCTCGCTTTTATATAAACCTTCGGCTTTAACATCGGCAAGCTGTTGATTAATCTGTGCGTAGAATGAGGTAGAGGCCACCTGATATCTCCTTAGTTAACTTTATTCTGATTCTGGGAGTTGCGGCATTTTAACGCTAAACCCTATCGGCCTACAGCCTTTTTTTCATGCAGGTTAGCTAGATAAATTAGTTTAGGGCTAAAGGGGTTGTTACATTATAAAAACTAATGTGCAACATGGTCGGCTACGCTGCACTTTGAGGGTTGCATCACCGCAGAGGGTATAAATTGAGCCCGCATTTAGCACCTTTAACCTGTTGAGTTTAGTGCTAAATGCGACGGCTTGGGGCGATTAGAGCGAATCTTGGGTCGCTAGCTCGTGGTAGTGCTGCTCTAAACGGCTGAAGGTCGCTTGAGATGTTGGGGTGGCGTAGGCCTTAAAAATCATCAATACCCGCAATACACCTTCGTACAGAATGCCTTTAGTGATGGTTGAGGTGCTGGATTGGGTGAGTTGATAACCAATCCAAAAACTCACAATCATCTTAATGGTGTCGGCAAGTTGGGTGATTTTGTCATTGTCGATATTTAAAAAACCGTCCTGCTTGAGTTTATCCAGCACGTGGCTCGAACGCGTTAATACTTGCTGCTGCGCCTGCAGATAACGGCTTTTTAATTCTTCATCGCGGGCGAGAATATCGGCCAGATTGGCGTACATAAAACGGAATTGCCACAGGGTATAAAACATCGCGTCGAAATAGCCGATCAATTGCTCCACATTGACTTGCTCGCCTTCATAGGGTTGGAATCCCGATTCGAGGTGCGCCTCGTAGAGACTGAAGATCGAGCGAATAATGTCTTCCTTATTACGGAAGTGATAATAAAGATTCCCGGGACTCATATTCAGGTGAGCGGCAATATGATTGGTGGTGATATTTCGTTCGCCGTGCTCATTGAATAGCTCAAGGCTGGCATAGATGATTTTGTCGCGGGTTTTCATATATTTTCCAAGTGGCTAGTGAACGCTACAAATTGATTAAAGAAGGCTAACCAACGACCGCTACACTGCTGGTAAATTATCCCTAATTTAAAATCGTATGGATTCATCTCAATGAACAAAAATTCAATACGATTGATATCCCCAAACAATCTCAAGAGGCTGAAACTCGTATCTTGAGGTCGCTTGGGGATATTATGCTAACATTGCCACTATTCATCAGGCAAAAACTCATAAGCACGATTTTTATGAATCGATTTTTTTACAGTGTGCTGCTTTATCTATTATCCCCTCTGCTCATTGTTTATTTGGCGTTCCGTGCCATTAAAAGCCCTGATTACCGTGGCCGCTGGGGCGAACGTTTCGGATTAACACGACTGGCACCAACGGATTTACTGATCCACTCGGTTTCTATGGGCGAGACGCTGGCGGCGATTCCATTAATCCGCCAGATCCAACAGGCGCATCCACAGCTTAAGATTACGGTCACAACCTCAAGCCCGACGGGTTCTGCTGAGGTGCGTAAAGCCTTTGGTGATCAAGTGCAGCATTGCTACTTACCCTTCGATTTGCCTTGGTGTGTGAACCGCTTTCTGCGCCAGTTATCCCCTAAATGGTGCATCATTATGGAGACTGAGCTGTGGCCGAATCTCGTGGCGCTGGCGGCTAAGCGCGGCGTGCGCTTGATGCTCGCTAATGCTAGGTTGTCGGCTAAATCGGCGGCGCAATATGCCAAGCGTCCACAGTTGAGTCGCCCCATGTTGCAACGTTTAGATGTGGTTGCGGTGCAGACGCAAGCCGAGGCACAGCGGTTTATCGACCTTGGGGTGCCTGCTGATAGAGTCACAGTCTGCGGCAGTTTGAAGTTTGATTTAACTATCACCCCTGAACGATTAACCCTAGCGCGAGAGCTAAGGCAGACTTGGGGGAAAGAGACTGCGCCCGTATGGGTGGCTGGGAGTGTTCACCCCGGTGAGTTTGATGCAGTGCTGAGCGCCCATAAGCAGCTGCTCGCTAAATGGTCAGAGGCGTTATTGGTGATTGCACCGCGTCATCCTGAGCAGTTTGCGGCGGTGGCCGATGTCGTTGCCAGCCAAGGTTTTGAATTTGTGCGCCGCAGTGAGGCTCAAGCGATTACTGCCACGACGCAGGTGCTGGTGGGCGATACCATGGGTGAATTGTTAACCTTCTATGGCGCAGCCGATCAAGCCTTTGTGGGCGGGACGTTAATTGAAAATGGTGGCCATAATCCCTTAGAGCCCGTGGCCATGGGCGTACCTGTGATGGTGGGGCCGAATCATTGGGACTTTGCCCAAATTACCCAAATGTTGGCTGACGCGGGCGGCCTGCGAATTGTGAGTTCAGGCCAAGAGTTGGGTGAGAATTTAATTCAGTATTTTGAGCTGCCTGCATTACGCCAACAAGCCGCTGAGGCAGGCCTTGCCGTAGTAGAGGCTAATCGTGGCGCCTTGCAGCGCCAGTTTGCTCTCGCCGAGTCGTTACTCTCGCGCCAAACAGCCTAACGCTATTCAGGTCACTAGGCTTGGGGAATAACTGAGTGATAGCCCGCGAGCAGAGCCGTCCAGTCGGCGGGCGTAAAGGCGAGCGTAGGCTGTTTTCCTTGTTCTTTATTGAAGGAGCGTAGCAACCTATCAAGGTTCGCCTTCTGCCATTGCGCATGGGGCGTTTTGATTTCACCCCTGTCAAAATCAATCAGATAGAAACGTTCTTGTACGCCATCCGTTTGCTGTGGTTGCCACAAAATATTCTTTGCGTTTAAGTCGGCATGGTAAACGCCGCGGCGATGAAATTGGGCAATGGTGGCGCCTAATGCTTGCCACTGCTCTGGAGTCATAGCGCCTTTGGTTAACTTAGCGACCAAGTCTTCGGCGCCATTGACCCGCTCGATAATAATGTCGGCACGGTAGAACAAGCCATCGCGCACAATATTGGCGGCAATAGGTTTAGGCACCGCAAATTGCTCGCGGTAGAGCAAGTCAAGTAGCCTTAATTCGCCCATGGCGCGGGTATTTTCAAGCCCGGTATAGAAGTAGGCATCCTTACTGAATTTCTCCATCAGGCCACCACGCCAGTAATGTCGCAACACCCAATGACGCTCGCTAAAGGCCACAAACCAAGTGGTGTAACGTCCCTTGGATGATCCCACTACCGCGGCTTTTTCACGCCAGAAATCCACCGAAAACCAAGCCGGAGTAATGTCTTCAGGCGTATCTTGGCAAAGTGCCATATAGCCATCTGCGGTATTTATGATTTTGATTTGTGCGTTCATGGGAGATTTGTTGACTTAAGCGTGGCACCTGCGGCCATTCTACATTAAGATCCTTAGCTTGCGCCAAATAACCTTAAGAGCTATTCGCTTGAGTTTAAATCCCAACACCATGAATTCTCTCTGCCTGCTTAGGCTATCGGCTATCGGTGACGTCTGTCATGCCGTGGCTATGGTGCAGGCGATTCAACGCCAATATCCCCAGCTCAAAATCACTTGGGTGATAGGCAAGCTCGAATACCAACTATTAAAGCACTTGCCCGGTATTGAGTTTGTGATTTTCGATAAATCCCAGGGCTGGCGCAGTTACCTTAATCTGCATAAGGCGCTGAAAGGCCGTCGCTTCGATGTCTTGCTACATATGCAAGTGGCGCTACGTGCTACCTTGGCCTCCCTCGCGATTTCGGCAAAGGTTCGGGTCGGATTCGACCGTGCCCGCGCCAAAGAAGGTCAATGGCTGGTCACCAATCATAGAGTCGAACCTTTAGCAGAGCCCCATGTGCTGGACGGCTTTATGGGATTCGCCAAGGCGATTGGCGTGAGCGACATCACCCCGAGTTGGAATATTCCAGTCCCTCAAGCGGATACTGAATTTGCCCAGCGCCAGATTGCCGATGGCGAGAAGGTATTAGTCATTTGCGCGGCTGCCAGTAAAGCCGAGCGAAATTGGCTGCCCGAGCGCTATGCCGCCGTGGCGCAACATGCGGTGAATAAGGGTTATCGAGTCATTCTCTGCGGTGGCCCAACAGCACTTGAAAAGACATTGGCCGACGATATTGCCAATGCATGTTCTGCGAAACTCGATAACTTAGTCGGCAAAACCAGTTTGACTCAATTGCTGGCTCTGCTGAAACGCGCCAGCCTAGTGCTAGCGCCCGATACAGGCCCTGCACACATGGCGGTCACGCAAGGGACGCCTGTCATAGGTTTATATGCCCATTCCAACCCAGGTCGCACCGGGCCTTATTTATCGCAGCAGTATGTGGTAAGCGCCTACCAAGAGGCCATCGCCTCACAGCAAAGCGGTGAGGTGAAATGGGGCACCCGTGCTAAGGGTGAGCACCTTATGGCGCTAATTAGTGTCGAAGCCGTGATAGAGAAATTTGATCAGGTTATTCAGCAGACACACAGTTAACCACTGTTAGCCTGTCACCCTGAGTTTTAGATTATCGTTTAGGAGAAAAATCATGCGGATAGCCATAGCCATCGACAGTTTAGCGGGTGGTGGAGCCGAGAAGGTCATGATTACCTTGGCAAAGCAGTTTATTAGCCTAGGGCATGAGCCGCATTTTTTGGTCATGGAAGATAATCGTTATTACGAAACTCCTGAAAATTTACCTGTACATCAATGTTTTGCCGACAAAGATAAAGATTATGACCACTTCGGGCGCCTAGGGGCATCGGTCGATAAGTTACGGGCAAAGATTGCCGAGATTGAGTACCGAGTCGGTAAGTTCGATCTGTTTTTATCTAATCTTGATAAAACCAATTTGATGATGACCAAAACTGGGGTGACACCACTCTATGTGATTGTGCATTCATCGGTTGAAGAAGAGTTGAGTCGTCAGTTTAAGTTAGGCCCCTTCGCCTACTATAAGAAACTGCGGGCGAAAAAAGCGCTCAATGGCCAGCATTTGATCACAGTGTCCAACGGCATCGCCAAAGAGATTCAAGCTAAGGGACGCTTGCAGCCAGCATCCATGCGAACTATCTACAATCCATTTGAATTTAATGAGATTGTTGCTCAGTCACAGCAAGATAATCCGCAAATCCCTCAAGGTGACTATCTGATCCACGTGGGACGTTTTGCTAAGCAGAAGCGCCACGATGTGTTGTTTGAGGCCCTTAAACAGACCCAAAATCAGTTACCCGTAGTGCTGTTATGCCATAACCATAAGAAGGCGATTAAAGCGGCGAAGAAATACGGCATCGAGAAGCGCTTAATCATTCCTGGATTCCAGAGTAATCCTTTTCCTTGGATCAAACGTGCGAAAGCTCTGGTGCTGAGTTCCGATTTCGAAGGATTGCCGACGGTATTAATCGAATCCTTAGCCTGCGGCACGCCAGTGGTCAGTACCGATTGCCCACATGGGCCTAATGAGATTTTGACCGGCAATTTGGCTCCCTATCTTGTGCCCCGTCGTAATCCTGCTGCCTTGGCCAAGATGATTGACGCCGTGGTCGCCCAGCCGCCATCCCTCGACAATGTGGAGATTTTAGCTAAGGTGGATGCGACTGCGATTGCCGAACAATATCTCGCGCTAGCGAAATAATTTACCCAAGGAGAAAGCGGTGGAAGCGCGTAAATCAAATAAAAGACGTTATTTGTTCTACATAGCACAGAACTATTCCTATGCGATGCTAAGGCCGCTGCAGCAAGTGATTCTGGCGCGTGGCGATGAGGCGTGTTGGTTCCTCGAAGGCCGTGAAGTCGACCCCAAATTCCTTAAAGCGGATGAAAAACGCTTACCCGATATCGATGCCGTTAAGGCATGGAAACCCGATGCCGTGTTCGTGCCGGGTAACGTAGTGCCAAGCTTTATCCCTGGAGTAAAAGTGGGGGTGTTCCACGGTTTTAATGCGGGCAAAATGAATCATAAGGGGCGAGAAGATCACTTCGAAATCCGCGATTGCTTTGACTTGTATTGCACCCAAGGGCCCGCGACGACGTTGCCTTTCCTTGAGCTAGAGAAAAAAATCGGCACCTTTACCGTGGCTGAAACTGGCTGGCCAGCGCTCGATCCTTTATTTATTGAAAATAAAGACAATCCTTACATTAAGCCCGATGATCCTCGGCCTGTAGTGCTGTTTTGCTCTACATTCTCCCCCAGTCTGACCTGTGCGCCTGAGGTATTCGAGCAGATTAAAGCCCTGTCGCAAAAGAGCCAGTGGCGCTGGTTGGTACAATTCCATCCTAAGATGAAGCCAAGTATTGTTGAGCAATACAAGACTCTCGAAAATGAGAATCTGCAGTTTGTGGAAACCGACAACGTGATCCCGCTTCTGCAGGCGGGAGATGTGATGCTCTGCGATACATCCTCGATTTTATTGATGTTTTTAATGCAGCGTAAGCCTGTAGTGACCTTTAAAAATCAGTCACCGAAGGCGCATTTAATCGATATTAACCGAGTCGAAGAGATTGAACCTGCACTCACTAGAGCACTTAGCCGCCCCGATGATTTGATGGCGCATATCCATGATTATTGCAATCAAATCCACCCCACGGGAGATGGTCAGTCTAGCCAGCGTGTACTCGCGGCGACCGATGCCTTGATCGATAAGGGAACCGCTTGGCTTAAACCTAAGCCATTGAACCTACTGCGACACTTTAAAATGCGCCGCAAGTTAGGCTATTGGAAATTGTTTAGCTAATTGTTTCATGAATGTCTGATTTGTGTTTTTTATTTGGTTTTGTGATGGCGTATATAATATAGAACTGTATTATCATAAAGTTTATTTTTATGTTATTTTACTGTGCTTGAATAATTGAAAAGACGTCTTTAGGATTGAAGTGAATATGGAAATTTCAAATATACACCCTGTAATTTCTGTTATTATTCCAGTTTATAATGTTGAGAAGTTTTTAAGAAGATGTTTGAAAAGTGTTGTGTCGCAGACATTTAAAGACTTTGAAGTTATTTGTGTTAATGATGGTTCACCTGATAATTGTGATGTTATTTTAGATGAATATAAAAAATACGATGCAAGAATTAAGATTGTAAACCAGAATAATCAAGGTGTATCAGTCGCTCGCAATACTGGCTTAAACGTAGCTCTAGGTGATTACATTTTTTTTATCGATCCAGATGATGCGATACAACCGCAAACATTAGAAATAGCCTATTATTTTGCGCAAAAAAATAAAGCGGATTTGGTTGTTTGGCAGAGTGTTTATTCTGATGGCTTCGATCATCCAGATAAAAAGTTTGAAATTGAAAAAATAAATTATAAAGTAATCTCGGACCCTTTATATCATAAAAATAAAAAGCCTTATAAAATTGGATCGGTTGTGTGGAATAAGTTATATAAGAAACAGCTTGTTAAAGGGCTTTATTTTATTCCTGGAGTCAACTATGAAGATATCTCGTACAGTTTCTCCATTTTAGCAAAACGTCCAAAGACAGTCGTTATTCCAACCCCATTATATCTATACACAAGGTATGAGAATTCGATAACACAACAAAAGCCAACTCCAAAGCTTATTCGTGATTATCACATAGTAATCAATTCGATCTACAACACTTACCAAAAAAACTTAGGAAGTAAGGAGTTAAGCCATATAAAAAATACTTTGATGCGGCCTCTTTTAAGTTATCAGCTCAAAAAATGTAAGCAAGCAGGATTGGAACAACAAGCTGAAATGTTACCAGCATTTGCAGAAGAGTTGAGAGATCTTGATAGCAAAGGTTTGCTTACATGGCGCGGGCATCGTCTTTCACGATATATAGCTTATAAAAAACTCATGAAAACTATTTAGTTTTTATGATGATAATAGTCGTTAGTTAATACTCGTATTGTGTATATTTATTGGTATTTTAAAACCACCTCCTTTGGAGATGATGATCGTTCATGTGAGGCTTTGCCCGAAGAATGCTCATACAATTACTGCCTTTGTTACCAGTAATTGTATGAGCAGATACGAGTCATCATCGCATATATCTTACCGTTGTCAGTATCATCAGAAGATATGTAAGGCACCAAGATAAAGTCGCGAAAGAGGAAGTCGAGAGACTGATTCAGTTAGGATATGGAATATTAGTTTTTTAGCCCCCCCTTCTAGGGGGCTATTTGAAAGCCACCTGCTATAAAGGTGGAGTTTCACAATGGAGTTCTCAATTTTAATTCTTTCCCAGAGCAATATATTGAGCGGCAATATATTGGCTGTCTACGGCTTTTAATATTTCGAGATTGTCTAAAGCTGGCGGTGAAGCCAAGCACTCCAGTGTCTTTTGTGCAAGTAGAGCGGGTTGTCGAACGGGGACAAGATATTGTGCTAAATGTCCTGTGAGAATCTCGCTTGGACCATAAGGGCAGTCAGTGCTAACAACTGGAGTGTTACAGATTAATGACTCAACTATGACTAATCCAAAACCTTCAAAATCAGAACTTAATAGCATCAGTTCAGCATTTGCAATCCAAGGAAAAGGATTTTGTTGAAAGCCTGGAGTTATAATTCTATTTTCTACCCCATATTTTTTGGCTATTTTCCGTGCGCGCTCTGGACGATTAGTTAGTAAAACTAAGTCTGGTGCGTTTGGTGCGAGTTTCAAGGCTTGAAAGAGAATATCATGCCGTTTTTGGCGCGTAACTCGGCCGACGTGAATCATGTAAGGCTTATTAGGAATGTCAGCGTTGAATTCTTTTGACTTATTACGAATCTCTTCGATTTTAAAAGGATTATAAATAGTCTGTACGCTCTCTGGCTTAAGCCAAAATGTAGCTCTGAGTTCATCGGCGATGCCATTGGAAACTGTAATGATTTTTTTGCCAATCAGTGCCTTAGCCTTTTTCCAGCGACGCCAGAAATGCACTGGACCACGCTTTAATTCCATCAAGAGTTCTTGCTTAAGGGCGCAGTGGCAAAAGTAATAGCAGGGATCGAAATCGCAGCCGGAAACAACGACATCGCAATCGGTCGAGTTACTTAAAAATAGCGAGAACTTACCCGATTGTTCCGCTTCGGCCACCTTGGCCTGCAGGCGTTGTCTTTGCTCCTGTAGGCTTGGCTTTTGACCGGCGTCATAAAGATAATGAATCGTCACATTTTCTGGTGGCATAAAATCCCCCTCTTTATGGAACACAAAGAGGTGAACATCTTGCCCGGCTTCTTGCAGCACTTCGGCCTGAGATAAGGCGACTTTTACTGTACCGTTAGAGAAAAAGTTATGGCAAAAAATGGCGATTTTTTTCATATAAGTGCTCTGATTACGTGGACTTAATCGGTTGTGGTGTGGTTTCAATCCATCGAGGTTGGACGAAAAGCCGCTGCCTACTTAAGCCAATATATAGCGAGTCGGCATTATATCAGTTCATGCCTTTACATGGGCTTAATCCGAGGAATTCTTGCCAGTATTTCAATTTTTAACGGGATTTTCAGCGGTTTTTATCGGGATGATTCACTCAAGTGGCTAAAACGAGTAGACTGGCGGCAATGATTTTTGGGTATCTATCTGAGTTGAGTCAGCAAAGTGCATACAAGAGCGATTTATCCTGGGACTTTCGATCCCATTACCAATGGTCATGCCGATTTGATTGAGCGTGCGGCTAAGTTGTTTAAGCATGTGATTATTGGCATTGCGGCCAATCCATCTAAGCAGCCAAGGTTTACTCTCGAGGAGCGCGTTGAGTTGGTAAACCGCGTCACAGCCCATTTGGATAATGTGGAAGTGGTTGGTTTTTCGGGCCTGCTGGTGGATTTTGCCAAGGAACAGCGTGCGAGCGTGCTGGTGCGTGGTTTGCGTGCGGTTTCCGACTTTGAGTATGAATTCCAATTGGCCAACATGAATCGCAGATTAAGCCCTGATCTTGAGAGCGTGTTTTTAACGCCGGCCGAAGAAAACTCTTTTATTTCTTCCACCTTAGTGAAGGAAGTCGCGCTGCATGGCGGCGATGTGAGTCAATTTGTACACCCTGAGGTGGCAAGCGCGTTGACCGCCAAGCTTAACCTCGCAAAAGCCTGATAAGGCTGAGTATTTCCATAAAACCTTTGAGGCATCAGGCCTCGCGATGATAATGAAAAGGATGTTATGAAGGCTTTTTTGACCCCCACTATCCTCGCTGCTAGCGTTGCATCTGGTTTACTGTTTTCTGCTTCCGTTGCTGCCGCCCCTTGGGTGGATGCCTCGGATATTTATTTAAGAGCCGATATTCAAGCACTGGCCGATGCGGGCGTGATCCGTGTGCCAGTGAATACCTTTCCCTTGATGTGGTCTGGTATTGGTGGTGACTTAGCTAAAGTCGAACCCGAGCTATTGTCTCCCCGATTAGTGCAAGCCTTTGCTCGAGTTAACTTTTACTATCAAAATGCCGTCGATAATCGCGGCAATGCTAGGGTTAAACTCTCGGGGGCGACCGATCCTGCTCGCTTCCAGCATTATGGCTCAGACTACCGTGAAAAGGGTGAGGCTAAAGCCTCCTACGAATACTTAGGCTCACGTGTGGCCTATAAAACCACAGTTGCCGAGACCTACGATCCGCAAGATAACAAAAACTTTCGTCTCGATGAGTCTTACTTTGCGGTAATCATGGGTAACTGGATTGCGACCTTAGGTACGGTTGAGCAGTGGTGGGGGCCGGGATTTGATTCGGCATTGCATCGCTCTAACAATGCGCGCCCAATGCAGTCACTGTCGCTCAGCCGTAATAATGCCGCCGCCTTCGAAACGCCATGGTTATCTTGGATTGGGCCTTGGACCTTTAAGACCGGTTTTAGCATGGCTGAAAAAGAGCGTGCCGTGCCTAAAACGGCTGAATGGGATATGCGTTTCACCGCCAAACCCCTTCAGCAGCTAGAAATAGGCCTGTCTTGGTCGACGCTATTTTGTGGCGAAGGACAGAATTGCGACTTCGATTCTTGGTGGGACTCAGTGGCAAGCAATGCGGTGTGCATCGACGGTTCGGATTCTTGTCTTGCCGATCAACGCCGTGACGCGGGCCATAGAACCCAGAGCATCGATTTACGTTATGCCGACACTTGGCAGGATATCCCCGTTGGTTTGTACCTTGAGCATAGCTGTGAAAACGGCAGCGATTGCGGCTCACTTTGGGGGATAGATACCCATTTCGGTACATCTGGTAAGCAATTCAAGTTATTCATGGAATACTCGGATACCTTTGTCGAGTGTGATGGCAAGCCTAACTGCTTCTATGAAGATCCTGTTTACCTCAGTGGAGCGCGTTACTACGGCAGAGCTTTAGGTTCGACCTATGATAGCGATGCTCAAGTCTTTGTGTTTGGTTTGGTTGGTCAGTTCCATAACAGCCGAGGTTTTACCTCGCTCCTGCGTTATGCCAAGTTGAATAAAGACGGCACCAATGTGGCGACCACATGGGCGCCACAGCCACCGAAGGAAGACTTGTTGATGCTGGAACTTTCTTACCGTATGCCGGTGTGGAAGGGCATGTGGAGTCTGGGCGGTACAGTATCGAGATCGGAATTTGATGTACAAGAAAACGATACTAATGCGACTTTCTTCAGCAGTTTTGAATACCGTTTTTAAGCGCTAATCCAACAAAAAGGCCTGCTAATCAGCAGGCCTTTTTGTTTTCTCAGAGAGCTTACTTCGCATAAAACGCGCGGTACCACTCGACAAATCTACCCACCCCAGTATTGATATCCACTTGGGGTTTATAACCCACCGCCTTAAACAGGTCTTCGGTATCGGCCCAGGTGGAATGCACATCACCGGGCTGCATGGGTAAGAATTGTTTGTTAGCCTCAATGCCGAGTGCACTTTCGAGTGCGGTAATAAAATCCAGCAATTGCACAGGGCTGCCATTGCCTATGTTGAATACGCGATAGGGTGCGCTGCTATTAGCAGGTGTACCAGTTTCTACACGCCAGTCCGGTGTGGGGCGAGGAGGTTTGTCTTGTACCCTGATGATGCCCTCAACGATATCGTCGATATAGGTGAAATCACGGCTGAGATCGCCATGGTTATACACATCGATAGAGTCGCCTGCGAGAATGGCTTTTGTGAATTTAAACAAGGCCATATCGGGTCGTCCCCAGGGACCATACACAGTAAAAAAGCGCAAGCCTGTGGTGGGTAACTGATAGAGATGTGAGTAAGTGTGCGACATTAATTCGTTGGCTTTTTTGGTCGCCGCGTACAGGGATATCGGATGATCGACACTGTCCTCGGTCGAAAATGGCATCTTTTGATTCAAGCCATACACAGAGGATGAAGAGGCATAGACGAGATGCTCAATCTTATGGTGGCGACAGCCCTCTAAAATGGTGAGATGCCCAACTAAATTGCTATCGGCATAGGCGAGGGGATTATCGAGGGAGTAGCGCACCCCAGCCTGCGCGGCGAGATGGATAACCCGTTGAAAACCTTGTTCTGCAAACAATGCTGCTATGCCGTCTCTGTCGGCTAAGTCCAGTTTGATAAAACGGAAATTGCTTAAGGCTTCGAGCGGTGCCAGTCGGGCTAGCTTTAGCCCTACATCATAATAGTCATTGAGGTTATCGATACCTACAACCTCATGGCCCTGTGCGCAGAGGCGCTCACTGACTTTAGCGCCGATAAATCCGGCGGCGCCTGTGACTAAGTATTTCATAGTAAACCTTTAAATTTTGGACGCTTAGTCGTGATGGAACAGATCCCGGGTGTACACCTTAGCGGCGACATCTTCGAGTTCATTGGCCATACGGTTAGAAATAATCACATCGCACATGGCTTTAAATTCATGTAAATCACGGATCACCTTCGAGTTAAAAAACTCGTCTTCCTTGAGTACGGGCTCATAGACCACGACTTCGATGCCCTTGGCCTTTATACGTTTCATTACACCTTGTACCGCCGAGGCGCGGAAGTTGTCTGAGTCGGATTTCATGATTAAGCGATAGATCCCCACTCGCTTCGGTTGCTTACTGATAATAGCGTTGGCGATAAAATCTTTGCGGGTCGTGTTGGAATCGACAATGGCGCTGATGAGATTGTTAGGCACATCGTTATAGTTGGCCAGCAATTGCTTAGTGTCCTTGGGCAGGCAGTAACCGCCATAACCGAAGGAAGGATTGTTATAGTAATCGCCGATGCGCGGATCTAAACATACGCCTTCGATAATCTGGCGGGTGTTGAGCCCTCGGCTCTCCGCATAGGTGTCCAACTCATTAAAGTAGGCGACGCGCATGGCTAAAAAGGTGTTGGCAAACAACTTAATTGCCTCGGCCTCAGTGCTGTCTGTGAGTAAAATTGGAATATCTTGCTTAATGGCGGCGCGAGCAAGCAGATCGGCAAAGGCTTGGGCGCGCTCTGAACGTTCACCCACTATGATCCGCGAGGGGTGCAGGTTATCGTAAAGCGCCTTACCTTCGCGCAAAAACTCTGGCGAAAATAAGATATTGTCACTGTTGAGTTTACTTCTCAGCCCTTCGGTAAAACCCACTGGCACAGTCGATTTGATGACAATAGTGGTGTCAGGATTTAGGGCTAGCACTTCCTTCGTGACCCGTTCGACCGACTGAGTATTAAAGTAGTTGGTTTGTGGGTCGTAATCCGTAGGAGTGGCTATGATGACAAAATCGGCTTCTTTAACGACGTTTTTATCGCTCGTGGCACTGAGATTTAAGACTTTATGCTGCAGGTATTCTTCAATCAGACTGTCGGCGACAGTTGGTTTACGCGCATTAACTAACGCGATGCGCTCGGGCATCAAATCAATCGCTACTACATGGTTTTGCTGGGCGAGTAAAACCGCGTTCGATAGGCCAACATAGCCCATTCCAACTACAACTATGTTCATAGGTTTTATACAGTTTGGCATTTTGTTTCCCAAACTAGCATTTTCTGCGGCATTAGAATATGTCATTTCGATGAAATCCACAGTTCCAAATTAAGTGCTCTTTTCTCGATTTTCACCCGTATACAATGCTGGGCTCGCGTTCCGTTTAATTCATAACATCCTATCAATGCAGATTTTTGTTTGCCACAATCCTATGTTACCGTACTCATGGTTATTAAGCTTGGAGCCTTAACGTGATTTCAGTCGTGATCCCCGCCAAAGATGAAGTGGGCAATATTGGCCCATTAATGAAAGAGATATGCCAAGCCCTGCAAGGGTTGACTGAGTTTGAAATTCTTGTTGTCGACGACGGTAGTCAGGATGACACTTTTGGTGAAGTTATGCACACCGCAGAGGTGATGCAATGCGATGCTAAAGCTATTCGTCACGAGCGCAGTACGGGCCAAAGTACCGCTATTTCCACTGGCGTTTTACATGCCCGCGGTAAATACATTGTCACCTTAGATGCCGATGGGCAAAACGACCCTGCGGATATTCCCGCCATGTTGGCCCAATTGCCGCAAATTCATGCCGAACATTTTTGTATTGCCGGTTATCGCAAAAACCGCAAGGACACGGCGTGGAAGCGATTCCAGTCCCGCTTTGCGAATAAAGTGCGTGATGCACTGTTACACGATGGCGTACCCGATACCGGATGTGGCTTAAAACTCTTCCCCCGCGAAACCTTCCTGCGCATGCCTTACTTCGACCATATGCACAGATATATCCCAGCACTGGTGCGCCGCATGGGGGGCGAAGTGTTTATTTCTGTGGTTAATCATAGGGATCGCCAAGTAGGCGTATCTAAATATACTGCTTGGAATCGGGTCTGGGTCGGAATTGTCGACATCATGGGCGTCATGTGGCTCGGTCGTAGGGCGAAAATCGCTAAGGTCGCCCGTAGCGAAACCAGCTGGCACGATTAAGATGAAGCGACTCTATAAGGCGATTTTTATCGTCTTTATTTTGCTGGTGTTAATGTTTGCGGCCCAGCAAGGGTTATTCGAGCATGTGACCGATAGCAATTGGGTGGCACATTTTATTGCCGCTCAAGGGGCCTATGCGCTGGCGGTGTTGCTGATGGTTGGCGCCTTGTTTACCGCTGTCGGTGGGCCGAGGCAGGTGATCGCCTTTGTATTCGGCTTTGCCCTCGGTGGAATCTATGGTGGTTTATTTTCCACCTTAGCGGCATTGCTGGGTTGTGTGCTGGCGTTTTATACCGCGAGATTAACCATTCGAAGCAGTCTGCAACGACGTTTTGGCAATCGTTTACAAAAGTTTGAGGCGCTGATCATTCATCGGACTTGGTTAAAAGTCTTAATGATCCGTCTGTTGCCCGTGGGCAGTAATCTGCTGACGAATCTGTTTGCGGGGGCGACACATATCCCCGCGGGGGGATTTATGTTTGGCAGCGTGCTGGGTTATTTGCCGCAGATGCTGATTTTCAGTTTTGCGGGCGCGGGCATTGGCTTATCTGATCATAACCAACTGGGGATCAGTATCGGGCTGTTTATTATCTCGAGTCTTATCGGTGCTTACCTGTACCGTTCTAGCCTGCGTAAGCAGGTGGATGAATTGGAAAACTAAATAGGGATTAGGAATGGATGCATTGAATCGTCGTTTCAATAGCGAAGATTATTACCAAGTACTCTGGCCGCTGCTGTTGATGAGTTTGCTGATCTTGCTGGTTGGCATAGGTTTTCGTTCCCCTTGGCCCGCCGACGAGCCGCGGTTTGTTGAGGTCGCGCGGGAGATGGTTGCCTCGGGTCAATGGTTATTCCCTACCCGGGGCGGGGAATATTATCCCGATAAGCCGCCAGTATTTATGTGGGCGATTGCCCTGTTTTATCAACTCACAGGGTCGTTAAAACTCTCCTTCTTACTCCCCAATGCTTTCTGCGGCTTGCTGACGGTATTCCTTGTCTATGATCTGGGTGCCAGATTGTGGAATGTGCGGGTTGGCCGCAACGCTGCACTATTGCTCCTTATCGTGCCGCAGTTTTTGATGCAGGCGAAAAATGCCCAGATAGATGCCATGGTGATGTGTTGGATAACCGTGGGATGTTACGGATTAATCAGGCATTTTATGCTTGGGCCTAAGTGGCATTGGTATTTTATTGGCTGGGCATTTATGGGACTTGGGGTGATCACTAAGGGGGTTGGTTTCTTGCCCCTGTTGTTGCTCATTCCAATTGGGATTTACGCCTTCAAAGATAAGACCCGTTTCGAGGGCCGCTTAACTTGGCTTTGCCTCGCGGGGCCTTTGGCCATGCTGGCCGTGATTGCCTGTTGGTTAGTGCCAATGGTGATGACGGTTCAAGCCCATGGCACGCCCGAGATGGTTGCCTATCAAAATAACATTTTGTTTAAGCAAACGGGCGAGCGTTACGTCAATGCTTGGCACCATATCAAGCCATGGTACTTCTTCGTGCTGAGCGTGATCCCTTGGATGTGGTTCCCGATTTCGTTACTGGTGGTCGCCTATTGGAAACAGTGGGTGCAAAAGGTGAAAGCCGATCCCACCATCGCGATTCTGCTGATTTGGGTCGGGCTCGTGGTGCTGTTTTTCAGTATCAGTCCGGGCAAGCGCAATGTGTATATTCTGCCCGCATTACCTATGTTGGCCCTCGCGGCATCGGCGGTATTAACGGGTATTTCCCCCAAAGCTTGGTTTGAAAAACTAGTCACTGGTGTGCTGTGGTTCTTGGGCGCACTGGTGTTAGTGGCCGGCGTGCTGGCATTTATCCATCATCCTGCGCTTGTCAAAGCGCTGGCGGACTATACCGATGATCTCACTGGCATTGGTTACTTATTTATTTTGCTCGGGGTGCTTTGGTGTGCCTTGCTGTGGCTGGCGCGTCGTCAGTTTGCACTGGTGAAAGTGGGGTTAGTTTCAGCCTTGGGCTGGGTGCTGGTGAGCACTTGGGGTTACGCTATGCTCGATGAAATGCGCACTCCCAGAAGCCTGATGCTACACACTGCCGAGGTGATAGGTGAGGATGCCGAACTTGGCTTAGTAAACTTTAAAGAGCAATTTATTCTGTTCTCGCCCATGAGTGTGACGCACTTTAGTTATCTCGCGCCGGTAGAAGAACAAGAGCGTAACGCGTGGCAATGGATGCAGGAGAACAAACAGCGTTATGTGTTAGTGCCTAGCGGTGCTGAGCTGAGTTGTTTCGATATCAAAGGCGGTAAGAGCATGGGGATTGCCCACCGTGACGAATGGATTTTGTTATCTGCGTCAGAGCTTAAGCCTCAGTGCCAAGCGCCAGAGCGTGTTTACCGCTACTTTACCGATCATCCTGGCCGTTGGTTAAAAGAGTAATCAACAGCCATATCGAAGAAGCTAAAAATGCCTGCAATTGCAGGCATTTTTATCGGCGAGATTAACGCGTCTGGCAGATGCCGCAAAATACTGTGGTGCGTTGACCCAGGCGGATTTCGCTGAGTAGATTGCCGCACTGAGTGCAGGTTTCGCCGCCGCGGCCGTAAACATGCAGCTTTTGCGCGAAATAGCCGGGTTTACCCTCGGCATTGGTGAAGTCTTTAAGTGTAGTACCGCCCTGTTTGATGGCGTGGGCGAGGATTTGTTTGACCTCGGCAACCAGTACCGTTAAGCGTTCAATATCTATCTTGCCTGCCTCCGCCTCGGGGTGTATTCCTGCGGCAAAGAGTGCTTCGTTGGCGTAAATATTCCCCACACCTACCACAATATGGTTATCCATCAGGCAGAGTTTGATGGCCTTCTTCTTGCCCGCCAGTGCGGCAGCTAACTGATTGACGTTAAAGGCGTCGGTCAAAGGTTCTGGCCCGAGTTTTTCCAGTAGCGGATGGGCTTCCTCTGGCAATTGGCACCATAACCAAGCGCCAAAACGTCTCGGATCGTTAAATCGCAGAATTCGGCCATTGGCGAGGACAAGATCGATATGGTCGTGCTTCTCCACTGGCGTGTCATGGGGCAGGATCCGCAAGCTGCCCGACATCCCCAAATGCACTATGCTGGTGCCAGCATCGGTATCGATTAACAGATATTTAGCGCGGCGACGCACTTGGCGTATGGTTTGGCCGATGATCTGTTTGGCAAGTTCGGGAACGGGCCAACGCAGTGAGGCGTTACGGATTACGAGGTCAACTACGGTTTGTTCGACAAGATGTGGGGCTATGCCCTGACGGGTGACTTCGACTTCTGGTAATTCCGGCATGATTGAGTTCTTTTAGGTAATAAATTAGCTGGTAGATTTTGCATCGAGAATAGGCTGTAAATCGGCCCTTAGGCTGGGGGGCACTAAATACCAGTTGCCAGCGGGTGATTTGAGCACACCGTCCTCGGGGAAATAAATCCAACGTTGCGATTGGCGGATCTCGGCAATTTGGATCACCAGTTCCTGCGGTTTGCCTGTGGGTTGTGGTGCCTCGCTGAGGGGCGAGACTTTTAGGCCTTGCCAAGCCTTGGCCCATTGGGCGCAGTTGAGCACCAGCGGATCGCACTCCCAACCTGAGGCTTGTTTATGCAGCCACACACCATCTAGCTGCAATTGCGCCAGCGGCGCATTGTCATCAAATAACAGTTGGGCATCACTCGGCACATTATGGGTTTTCTTATCCATAAACGTCAGCACCGCAATGATAAAAATGCAGGCAAGAATAATGATGTTATTCCACTGTTTACGAGTAAGCGCCATAGGAAGAGTGACACAAAAAATGGGACTGATGCCATGAGTGTATCACGGCAAAATAGAGATGCTAGCCCTAGGACGAAGGGGTTAACCGCCAGTGCTATTCATAAAGCGCAGGATTTGCACGCCACTATTATCGAAAACATGCTGCTTAGGCTTGAGCTTGATACCTTGGAGAATCGCGGTTTTAAGGCGCTGAATATCCCCGGGGTATTCTCGCACAATGCTTTTTAAATCAATGGAGTGTTCATTACCTAGGCAGAGCAATAATTGCCCCTCTACGGTTACGCGCACTCTATTACATTCGTGGCAAAAGTTGTGGCTATGGGGTGAGATAAACCCGATATGAATCGGACTATCCGCCATGGTGTAGTAACGCGCGGGGCCGCCAGTACGTTTATTGGAAAGTTGCAGGGGATAATGCTCGTTAATCATGGCCTTAACTTCATCACTGCTGCAATGACGCGCGTCTTTACGCTCGTCCATTTCACCCAGCGGCATTTCTTCAATAAAGGCGATATCTAGGTTTCGGTCACGGCAAAAATTAACCAGATCAATCACTTCATGGTCATTTTGCTGTTTAAGGATCACCGCATTGATTTTAATTCGCTCAAAACCTGCGGCGATAGCCGCATCAATCCCTTCGATAACGCGTGCTAATTTGCCGTTACGTGTCAGTTGGGTAAAGAGCTCGGGGTTAAGGGTATCTAGGCTGATGTTTAAGCGCTTAAGACCCGCATCAAACATAGGCTTGGCAAACTTACTGAGCCTAGAACCATTAGTGGTCATCGATAAATCTTTAAGCCCTGGTAGCTTGCCCAGTAAGTGCACCAGTTGATCGCAATCGCTACGCACCAAGGGCTCGCCGCCGGTGAGGCGAATTTTAGTCACCCCAAGTTCAGTAAAGGCTTGGGCAATCCAAGCCAACTCTTCGAGGTGCAGAACATGGTCTTTGGGCAAGAAGCAGGGATCTTCCGTCATGCAGTAGACACAACGGAAGTCGCAGCGATCCGTCACTGAGAGTCGTAAATATTCGACCTGACGGCCAAAGGCATCCACGAGTTGGCTCATAGGGACTCAGTGGCTCTTATAGAAGATCGGCAAAAGGCTGAATAAACACGGTTTCACCCGCATTCACCGCTTCAGCATCATCTCCAATGATGATAAGGCAATTGCCTTTGACCATAGAGCTGAGCATGCCCGAACCTTGGTTACCTGTGCTGGTGACGTGCAGCCTGCCATCATTACCGAGGCGATAAATTCCGCGGATAAACTCAGTGCGGCCCGTGCGGCTACGCAGGGTTTCATCGGTAATCGCCGGGAATAACGGCGCCTGCCAGTTTGTTTCACCGCCGAGTTTACGCAGCGCAGGTTGCACAAATTGCAGGAACGACACCATCACAGCCACCGGATTGCCGGGTAAGCCGAAGAATAGACTATCGCCGACCTTACCAAAGGCGAGTGGGCGACCGGGGCGCATATTGATCCGCCAGAAGTCGATATTGCCAAGGCGTGTCAGCACTGCCTTGATGTAGTCGGCGTCGCCAACGGAAACACCGCCTGAGCTGATCACCACATCGGCCTGCGCCGCGGCTTTGGTTAAGGTCGCTTCGAGTGCGCTTTCGGAATCTTCAATAATACCTAAGTCAATGACGTCACAACCTAAACGTTTTGCCATTGCCTTGATGGTGTAACGGTTCGAGTCATAGATACAGTTTGGATTTAGTGCTTCGCCGGGTTGGCTGACTTCATCACCTGTTGAGAACACGGCCACGGTCGGGCGACGATAAACCGTTACTCGGTCAAGGCCGAGGGAGGCTAATAAGCCCTGTTCGGCGGCGCTTAGGCGTGTGGCTTGGGTGAGGGCAACTTGGCCTTGGCCTATGTCTTCACCTGCAAGGCGAACGTGTTGGCCCTGTTGAATGCGGCCATCGAAACTGACCTTGGCATTAGCCTCGTTAGCCAGCTCTCGAGGTTGAACTGTATCTGCGCCTGCGGGTACGGGCGCGCCCGTCATAATGCGCACGGTTTCACCCGCTTTGAGTGTGCCCGAATATTGATGTCCGGCTAATACTTCACCGACTAAGTTGAAGCTCGCTGGCAGCGGATCTTGATAGGCGAAGGCATAACCATCCATCGCCGAGTTGGTTTGCTGCGGGACATCCACGGGCGAAATGCTGTCGCGGGCGAGCACGCGGTTATCTAATGCATCTAAACCTATGTCTTCCACCTCAGTCACGGGGACGACATGGGATAAAATCTGCGCCAAGCCTTGGCTCACGCTGAGGTTTTTATCGCTGCCCAAGGTGCAGGCATCGACAGTCGCGATCGGTAATGCGGGGTTGGGTGCTTGCCAGCTATTGGCGTATTCCATAACAAAGTCAGCAATTTGCGCGACATTGTTAAGGTCGAGTCTTCTTAGCTCACTCGGCAGTTCTGTGTCATCACAGCAAGCGATGGCGAGAATGTTGTCGTCTTGGGTATAGATAAACGGCTTACCGTGGGCGGCGCGGTGCAGCTCAATTTTCGGTAATGTGAGTTTTTTAAAGCCTTCGACTAAGACGATATCGACTTTATCGGCTTCAATTTGCTTGAGTAGGTGGACTAACTCTGGGTCGCCATCGCGGGCATCTTCGGTCATTAGCGCCCAACGCACATGGGAGGCGACTAGCATTTGCCGCGCGCCGGCTTTGCGCATCTCGTAGCTATCTTTACCGGGAATATCGACATCGAAATTGTGGTGAGCATGTTTGATCACCGCCAGACGCAGGCCGCGCTGATTTAATTCGGGGATCAATTGCTTGAGTAGGGTGGTTTTCCCCGTGCCGCTATAGGCACAAAATCCGAGAACGGGAATAGATAGCGGATTGACGAAGGGAGTACTCATTTGCACCTCTAATCTAGGAAATTTGAAGCCTTAGCTTTGGTTTATCTCTGCTGCCAGTCGTTGTTTTTGTTCTGGCGTGTTCACATTGACGAAGGCATTGGGTTGATCGGCAAAGGCCGCCACGGCAAAGCGATGTTTGGCATACCAAAAATCAATTTTACGCTCACCCGCTTCGAGAAAGGCGGTCATCGACTCGCGCAGACTTGGCTTTAGTAACATCACCACCGGCTGCTCACGCTCACCATCGCTGGCAACGGCAAGTTCAGCATCGTTTGCCTCAATGGCGGCCAATAAACGGGCGACTAAATCCCGCGGCAGCAGCGGACAATCGCAGGGCACCACGAGCAGATAGTCTGCTTGAGTGTGACCCATAGCAGTGATCATGCCCGCCAAGGGGCCGAGAAACCCTGTATGCTCATCGCTCAACACCGTAAAACCGAACCCAGCATAACGTGTTTGGTTACGATTTGCGTTGATCAGGATCTCCTTAACCTGAGGTTTTATCCGCTCGATAGTGTGTTCAATCATGGCCTTGCCGTTTAGCTCGACGAGGCCTTTATCGTCCCCGCCCATACGGCGCGCCATACCACCGGCAAGAATTACGGCATCAATTTGCAACGACATATAAAGATCCCTGTGTGGAGTTTGTGGGCGTTTGCTGACGGGAGGTTATCACCTGTTGGTCTTCAATGTGCCACTGCTGCTCGCAAATGGCGGTGAGCGCACAGTTTTGGTGGCTGCTTAAGAGCATTCCCGTTCCTTGCTGTTTGAGCTGTTGGATCATTTGCAGCACTAAGGCTTGGGAGTCCTTATCCATATTGGAGGTCGGCTCATCGAGCATCAGTAACTTTGGCTGCAAAATCCAAGCGCGGGCGATGGCGAGTCGTTGCCTTTCGCCGCCGGATAAATTGCTGGCTCTGGCCTGTAATAGCGAGCCTAGTTGCGCCATCTCAATTGCTTGGCCAATTCTGCGTTTGGCTTCGGTTTTTGAGGCCGCAAAGGGTAAGCCGTAGGTCAGGTTGTAATTGACTGTACCATCGAATAGATAGGGATGCTGGTGGAGGTAAATGGCTTTGCCCAGCAAAGGGTTGCGTGTCCACCATGCGTCCTTTTTAAAGCCGCTGACGTCAATCTTGCCCTTAGATGGCTGCTGTAGACCCGCGAGGATCTTCATCAGGGTCGACTTGCCCGAGCCGTTGTCACCCTGCAAATAAATGACGTTCCCTTGGCACAACTCTAGGCTATGGGCTTTGAATAATAAGCGCGGGCCAAAGGACATTTCCAAGTCACGGGCGATCAGTTTGGCTTGGGTCATAAGTTAATGGCTCCTTGGCGTTTCTTTGCCGCGTAAACTACCTAAGGCAAAGTTGAGGATCAAGGCCAAGATTAGCAGCACTAATCCGAGGGCGATAGCTTGGGCGAAATCGCCTTTACTGGTTTCCAGTGCGATAGCCGTCGGGATATTACGTGTTACGTTTAAAATGTTGCCGCCGACCATCATAGAACAGCCGACTTCGGTGAGAATACGGCTAAAGGCTGCGACAATTGCCAGTAATAACGGCATACGCAGTTCGCGGCACACGGTCCAGACCGCGCTAAACCAAGAGGCGCCTAGGGTGCGTGAGGTTTCCCATGCACGGCGATCGACACTAGTGAAGGCCGCTTGACTCATGGCTATCATCACGGGGGCGCAAATCATCATTTGGCCGAGGATCATCCCCTCTTGAGTGAACAACCACTTTAAATCCCCAAGCGGGCCGTTGCGGGTCAAGATGAGATACACCAGCAGGCCGATAACGACAGTGGGGATCGATTGCAGCGTTTGTACTAAGTTAGTGACAAACCACTTTCCGGGGAAATGGGCAAACGCCAACACAAAACCGAGCACCATAGAGGGGACTAAGGTGATGAGCAGCGCCGCGAAGGATACCGAAAACGAGACAGAGATGATGGACCAAACGTCGGGGTCCAATGAAAACAGCAGGCTTAACGCCTGCTGTAACAGTGCTAACCAGCCTTCGCTCATTCGCTATAGGTTGCCTTGAACAGTTGCTCGCCTTCAACTTTGAAGTTGTTGATCATGGCTTGACCTTCTTTGCTGATCAGCCAGTCACTGAAGGCTTTAGCGCCTTTGTGGTTCAGATCTGGGTATTTAGCTGGGTTGATCAGAATCACTTGGTATGGGTTCGCCAGCGTTTTACCGCCATCGAAATCCACACCTAAGTCCAGCTTAGTTTTGTACGCCACGAAAGTACCACGGTCAGACAGCGTATAACCTTGTAATTCGTTTGCCATCAGCAGGGTTTTACCCATGCCTTGACCTACTGAAGTGTAACCTTTGAAGTCAGGAGTTACGCCTGCGGCTTTCCATACTTCTAACTCTTTGATGTGGGTGCCAGAGTTGTCACCACGAGAGACGAAAGGTAAGCCTGATTTGGCGATTTTCGCGAAGGCTTCTTCGGCAGTTTTGCTTTCACGTAGTTTTGCTGGGTCGTTTTTAGGACCTAACACCACGAAATCGTTTTCCATAATGCCACGTGGCTCAACACCAAAACCGTCGGCAACAAATTTTGCTTCAGCACTTGGGGCGTGGGTCATCACTAAATCCACATCGCCTTGCTCGCCCAGTTTCAGGGCTTTACCCGTACCCGTTGCGATAACTTGTACT
This sequence comes from Shewanella sp. GD03713, assembly GCF_029843705.1. Taxonomy (NCBI): domain Bacteria; kingdom Pseudomonadati; phylum Pseudomonadota; class Gammaproteobacteria; order Alteromonadales; family Shewanellaceae; genus Shewanella; species Shewanella sp. GD03713. The sequence goes on along the minus strand of NZ_JAOCIW010000001.1, from coordinate 4,752,743 downwards.
TTGTAGCCTGATTCACTTTCAAACTTAGGCAGTAATTCTTTTAACAGACCTGAGTTTTCAGTACTGGTGGTGGTGGCTAACTTGATCACTTCAGCCGATTGAGCGGGTAACACTGTGAGCATGCTGGCTGCAACAACCAGGCCCAGTAATGACTTCATATGGGATTTCACGTTTAGCATGGATACTCCTTGGCGAAAAATAGGGTTCCGACTCAATTGCCTACTGAGTGGGAGGTTCCGTAAATTGTAATGCGTTCGATTGAAAGCAAATAGGATGCCAAACCAACAATGACGCATTTACGTTCACAGCTTGATCTAAATTGTGACCCCGATCTCAGGCTCAACAAATAGTTTGCAGACAAATTGTCTCAGCGCATGCTTCTTATGGTTCATAGTGACCTATTTGTCTAGTTTCAATGCTAGAATTGGTCGCAATTGAGTCAAAATGTCCAGAAGTGAGCACTATGAGCCAGATAGATAATAACCTCAAGCCCCTTCCTTCCGCTGTGTCTGTCCTGATCGTCGATGACGAGCCGGGGATGCGTAGCTTTTTGAATAAGGCGCTCTCGAAAAAATTCGCCTTAGTCGAAACGGCGGGCAGTATTGAAGATGCTGAGCAGTTACGTAGTCGCTGCCACTTCGACCTATTGATTGTCGATATCCGTTTACCGGGTCGCTCTGGCATCGAGTGGCACGAAGCCTTAGATGAACAAGGCCGCCGCTCCGATGTGATTTTTATGACTGGCTATGCGGATTTAGAAGTCGCGATTAAAGCGCTGCGGGCTGGTGCCTCAGACTTTATTATGAAGCCCTTCCACCTCGAGCAGATGATGTCGGCGGTTGACCGTTGTATTGAACGCCGTTTGCTGCGCCGCGAAAACTTAATGCTGCGCCGTGAAGTCTCTATCGGCTATTCCTCCACCATTATCGGTAGCAGCGAGGCAATGAAGTCGGTCAAGCAAGTAATTGAGCGCGTGGCACCGACCAATGCCGTGGTGTTAATTCAAGGCGAATCGGGCACGGGTAAAGAGCTTGTCGCGCGCCAATTACACTTACTCAGCGGCCGCCAAGGGCCATTTGTGCCCGTTAACTGCGGCTCTATCGCGCCAGAACTACTGGAGAGTGAACTCTTTGGCCATACGGCAGGGGCATTTACTGGCGCTAAGGGAAATCGCGAAGGCTTATTCAGTTTTGCCTCCGGCGGCACTATTTTCCTCGATGAAATTGGTGAGATGCCGCTCAAGATGCAGACGGCACTGCTCAGGGTATTAGAGCAAAAGGCGATTCGCCCCGTCGGCAGTGAGAAGGAAGTGAATATCGATGTCCGGGTGATTGCGGCCACTAACCGCACGCTGGTGGATGAAGTCGAAGCGGGTAACTTCCGTCGTGATCTTTATTATCGCTTGAATGTGCTGGATATTTTAATTCCTCCCCTGCGTGAGCGTCCGGAAGATGTGGTCGAATTGACCCACCACTTTACTCGCCAATTAGCAGCCGAATTGGGTGTGCGCGAAGTCGTGTGGAGCCATGAGGATATGGTGAAGCTGCAACAGCACGAGTGGCCAGGCAATATCCGTGAACTGCGCAATATGATTGAACGCTGCATTCTGCTTGGCAAGCCGCCTGCAGAATACTGGAAACAACAGGTGAAGACAGAGTCTTCGGCTTCCCAGGGTTATCCCTTAGATTGGCCGTTGAAAGAAGTGGAAAAACACCATGTGACCAGCGTGGTGGATCTGCACTCTGGCAATAAATCAGCAGCGGCGAGGGACTTAGGCGTTTCCCGTAAGACCTTAGATCGCAAGTATAAAGAGTGGTTTGACGTTAGCGACGAGCAGGAGTTCTAAGTGTCGTTTTTTACTCACTTTTTTGGTGTCAGTTGGCAGCAAATGCAGGCCAAAGTGCGTTATCGCATTCTGATCCTCACCTTGCTGCCGATTTTGCTCACCTTGGTGAGTTTAGTGTTTATCACGATTTACTGGAATATCAGTTACACAGGCAAGCAACTGTTTATGAAGGTAAAAGCCGATCTGGCTGTGGCTGAAAATACCCTGCAACAGGTGCAAGTTCGTCAGGAGAAACAGCTCGAGAGAGTGATGACCTCATGGACTTTTCAAAATGATTTTCGGCCCATTCTCACTGGCGAATTGGCCCACAGGGCGAGCATCGATGCCTTTTTAAATGAGCAAAAAAAGCAACTCGATCTGGATTTTCTAAGGCTTGTCAGTGTGGCCGAGGCCGCGTCTGACCCGGATTTACGACAAATTTTACCGAAAATGGGTGGTCTTTTACCCTATTCGGGGCTGATGGTGTTATCACCTGAACGTTTGGCGCGGGTTGATCCGGATCTAGCCCAAAGGGCGGCGATTCCCTTACTGGCGACATTGCGGGCGCAAAGCCCGAATAAACAAGTGGAAGACCGTGGTCTACTGAGCCGTAGTTTGCTGCCGATCCCCGATTTTGAGGGCAAAGTGGCTTGGTATCTCGATGGAGGCGTGCTGTTTAATCGGGATACGCGCATCGTCGACCATATCCGCGACCTCGTGTACGACAAGGGCACGCTGCCGGAGCGTTCCATCGGCACTGTGACCATTTTCCTCGACAATATTCGTGTCTCAACCAACGTGCCTTTACATTTTTTCCCACAGTCGAATGAACCCCAAGGGCGGGCACTCGGTAGTTTAGTGTCGGAGGAAGTGCGCGAAAAAGTGCTGAATCACGGTGAGTTATGGGTCGATCGCGCCTTTGTGTTTAACGATTGGTTTATTTCCGCCTACGCGCCCTTAGAGGATATCCGTGGGCAACGTGTTGGCATGATCTATACCGGATTCTCAGAGTCGCCCTTTATTCATAACTACCTGCTTAATATCATCGAGTTAGGCACGATTCTGATGCTGGTGCTGCTGATCTCCGGCTTATTGGTTTACCGCGGCGCTTACAGCTTGTTGCAACCGATTGAGCGCATTCACCATGTGGTGCAAGCGGTGCAGTCTGGTCGCAATGTGCGTATTGGCGCCTTGGGGCTGGACAGGGATAACGAATTATCGAATCTTGCCGAGCAGTTCGACCGCATGCTCGACTTATTGCAGCGGCGCAACGCGCAAATTCAAGCTGCCGCCGAACAACTCGAGATGAAGGTCGAGGAGCGGACTCGTAGCCTGCAGGATAAGACCTTAGAGTTGCAGCGCAACGTGGCGCTACTCAATGAGACTCGTCAGCAGTTAGTGACCAATGAAAAGTTAACCGCGCTGGGTGAGCTAACCGCAGGGATTGCCCATGAGATCAATAATCCAACGGCGGTGATCCTCGGCAATATGGAGCTGCTGCGTTATGAGCTTGGAGATAATGCCGAGTCGGTAAAAGAGGAAATCGACCTTGTTATCCAACAGGTTGGCCGTATTAGCACTATTATCCGCAGCCTGCTGCAATACAGTCGTCCTGGTGAGTTTAACGCTCCCTTAGAGATGCATCCAATTACGCCTATCATCGAGGAAATGCTGGTATTAGTACGGCACTCGATTCAAAAACAAGAAGTGGTGCTGATCACTGAACTGAACGCCAGTTGCCCAGTACAGGTTAACCGCCCGCAGTTGCTGCAAGTGCTGATTAACCTTGTGGTTAACGCCGCCCATGCGATGGATGGTAAGGGCAGGATTTGGGTGCGAACCTATGATTGGCTACAGCAAGATATGCCGATTGGGGTGAAAATTGAGGTTGAGGACGAAGGTTCGGGGATTGCGCCTGAGCAACTAGGGCGGATTTTTGATCCCTTCTACACCACGCGTAAAGACGGCACAGGCCTTGGATTATCCTTAAGTTACGGCATTATCAAGCGTATCGGCGGCACCATAGAAGTGAGTTCTGTACTGGGTAAGGGGTCTATCTTCACTATTGGTTTGTACCATGAGGCGAAGGAAGATCAGCAAAACAACCCCTACGATGGCTTACATTTTTCCGGCCAAAGCACCGAAATGTCATCTTAGAAGCGACTCTGCACGAAATGCTATGAGATTGATTCACGGAATAAAAAGCAAAAAAAAGCCGGATGATGAATCCGGCCACAAAAGAGTGTGTGTGAGCAATGTCGTGCTTGCAAACTCAGGAGCACTTTAACAACGTCAGATTACCAGTCATCCGTGTTAAAGATGAGTTTTGGAACGCAAGTTAACGATAATCATTCTCAATTAGCTTTGCAAGCTATTTCTCGCAAAAAATACACATTTTTATGTAAATCGCCTTTAAGCAGTCGCAATCGACTTGCTTAAATGCAGTTTATGGTCGATCAGGCTTTGCGGATCGGCCTTCAGTTCAGTAATCAAATACTGGTTTCTAATCAGCAGATTGAGCATGGCGGGGAAGCGGTTCATGGTCTTAACCTGGATCAGCTTGTAGCCTTGGCGGCTCGCCCAGGTTTCTTGGTATTCCAATAGGCTTTGTGCCAGACCTAAACGTCTAAAGTCGGTTACAACACCGCCTAACCAACTGTAAAACACGGCATCAGCTTGTTCGTATCCCAGCTTAAAGCCTGCCAATTCACCTTCCACATAGGCTAAGAGAATCAAGCAAGTCTTATCCGAGAGACGTTCTGCCAGTGTTTCGCTGGTCAGCGGACGGTCGAGTTCAGGGATTTGCTTGCTCAGTTCGATAAGCTGTGTGGTCAACTCAGGTGTCAGAGCTGTCAGTGCTTTGATTTCAATTGAATACATAATTTTCTCTCACAGAAAATCAGCCCCAAATGTGCATAAACACAGTGGGGCTGAACAAAAAATTGCTCAAATTATAACAGGTCTGGCCAGTTGAGTTAATCAGGAAAATGATTTTTGTGGACTGGTTTGCAAGATCTTGTCTTGTAAGACCTTCAGCAGGACGCCGTAGGCGGGCAGGAATAACCCTAAGCTCACGAGTAATTTGAAGCTGTAATCCACGGCCGCGATTTCGGGCCAGTTGGCCGCCATAAAGCTGTCTGTTGAGGCATAAAAAGCGACACTGAAGAACACTAAGGTGTCGACTAAGTTACCGACAATGGTCGATGCCGCAGGCGCGACCCACCAAGAACGGCTCTGGCGTAGGCGAGCAAAGACTGTGATATCCATCAGCTGGCCAATCAAATAAGCCGCGAAGCTGGCGAAGGCGATGCGAAACACAAAAGTGTTCCATTGGCTTAAGGAATCAATTCCTTGGAAGCTGCCTTGATGGAATACCACACCCATGACATAGGAAATCATCAACGCGGGCACCATGGCCTTGAGAATGATGCTACGGGCAGGTGTTTGTCCAAAGATGCGCACGGTGAGATCGGTCGCGAGATAGACAAAGGGAAAACTAAACGCGCCCCAAGTGGTGTGAAAACCAAACAATTGAAACGGTAATTGTACTAAGTAGTTGCTGACGCAAATAATCAGTATGTGAAATCCCACTAATAGCAGGAGTGCGCGGCGAAGCTGCGCAGGGGTTAACATTAACATATGTGGCCTTTTTAGTTGTGTAGGGCGGGGTGAGGGAACCCGCTAAATGATCTGTTGTTATTTTACCCAATATCAGCGTGCTGAAATCGGGGTCGCCATTATAGTGACCAGGTTCGAAGATGCAAGCTTACTGTTTATATTCCAAGCAATTTAACCTTGAGTTTCGAGGAGGAGTGCTAGATAAGGTCACAGCACGGGCAGGGAAATTATCCTACACTGTTAAGAAATGGGAGGAGAACGCGATGCGATCATTTCTTGCGGCCTTGTGTTTTAGTTTATTGAGTTTGTGTACCTACGCGACACCGGCTAAGCCCGTGGTAATTCATCTGGTCACCGCTTCGTGGCAGGGTTTCTCCAATCCTGATGAGACGGGTTATTACTTCGATATTCTCCGCAAGGCGTTTCCTGCTCCCGATTGGCAACTCGATGTGCAGTTTATGCCCTTTGCGCGCACGCTTTATATGGTTGAAACCAGCAGAGTGGATATGATCCTCAGTGTTTACAAGGGGGATGTGAAAAACAGCCTACTGAGTGAAAACCCCGTTGAACTTGATTCTATCGATGCCGCCGTTACCCCACAAATTGCGGCGACTTGGTCGGGTATGGAGAGCCTATCCCACAAGAAAGTGCAGGCCATGCTGGCTTATCGCTATAACATGCTGACGACGATCCCGATGTTTTATGAGGAAGGCAGCGACATCTTAAGCATGCTAAATAGTGTGAATGCGGGACGAACCGATGCTGTGCTGGATTACAGAAAGAATATGGAGACTCTCGTCCCTCAATTGAAGGCGCCGCAGCAGTTTGTGATTATTCCTGGAGTGCTCACCGCCGAAACCTATTTCGCCTTTGCCAATACGGAAAAAGGGCGGATGCTAAAGCAACATTTTGATATTGAACATAAAAAGCTTATTGATTCCGGTGAGCAGGAGCGACTCTACACTGAGACTAAAGCCAATGGCTATTGAGCTGGCCGTTAGAGTTCGATCAAAATTGACATAATCGTCGCCAGCTTATTCTCCAGCTCCTGCCATTCCGCCTCGGGATCCGAACCCGCAATAATCCCCGCCCCGGCAAACAGATTGATCTTGCCAGGTTCAATCAAGGCGCTACGAATCGCCACCGAAAATTCACTCTCGTACTTATTGAAATAACCACAGGCACCGGCGTACCAGCCGCGAATATAGCCTTCGCGTTCGCGAATAAAGCGCATGGCAGACTCGCGGGGAAGGCCACCCACTGCGGGAGTTGGGTGCAGAGCCTGTAGCAATTGGAAGTCATTCACGCCCTGCTTTAACTCGGCGCGAATGGCGCGGTGGAGATGCTGAATATGGTTTAGCTTAAAAATCGTCGCGGTTTCTTCGGCGCCCACATGTTGGCTCAAGGGGGAGAGCATACTGACGATATGGCGGCGAACCAGCTGGTTTTCTATGCTGTTTTTGTTGTCTTCGAGCAGCGCGTTGGCCAGTGCCGTGTCTTCTTCTTGGTTTAAGCCACGTACTGTGGTGCCGGCAAGCGCCTCGGTAAACAATTCCTGCTGACGACGGCGAAATAATCGCTCTGGCGAGCAGGAGATATAAGTGCGCTCGGGGCTAAATTGGAAGCCAAATTGGAAACTATTCGGATTACGCCCTTGCCAACAGGCCAATACCATCCAAGGATCGACCTGTGCATTGACCTCAAGCTCAGTGTGGCGCGACAGCACCACCTTGGGCGTCTCTTGGTTAAACTTGGGCTCAACTACTTGCTCGATTAAGGTCTTCCAGCGCGGAAAATCGGGAATATCGGTGCGGCTCAACAGCGCAAGTTTATTGGGCGGTGCGAGCGGACGAGCGGGCAGCACGGCTTCTATCGCGGCTATGGCGAGGTCGATTTCCTCTTCGGGATGCCTGTCGGCAAAGTTCAGGTTGACCCGCAAACTGAACTGGTTCGCGCTGCGTCTAAATTCGATACGCGGTAGCACAAAGCGACTATTACCAAACTCAGGCCAGGACTCTATGCTGCGGTCAAACGCCACGCCGCCGTAGTAACGGATCTCGGGATTTGTGGTTAAGGCGCGTTGCTGCTGATAAATTTCCGCTAAGGTGCCATCATCGACGCCGGTTTCAAACTTAAAGTCTTTACAGGCGCCAATCGCCGCCACTTCTTCAACCTTGTCACGTCCATGCCAGTAGATGCGCGGATATTGGTTTTGGGATGCCAGCCATGAAATCAAAGGGATAGAAACAGTTGTTAAGGATAACTGCACTATCGGCTCCGTCGGTGGAACCTGCTTCAATTGAATGAGTTTGTCGATGAGAGACTTAAGGTCTTCAGACAGGGCGTGAGCGGGCAAATAAAACTCCAAAGGTAACGAGATGAAGGTGGTGGCTGAAGTTCCGGCAGTCAGCGGTAAGTTAATCCATTCTTTTTAAAGCTATTTACACCGAGTGGGTGAGAGCGTGTAAATAAGAATCTTTCGCTCAAATTAAAGGCCGAGGCCGTCAGTGTCAAGATGCAACCCACGAGTGTGTGACTTTTGCCATAGTCTCATTTTGCGGCGCTTAAAAATGTGACCTAGATGGGTCTTTTTGTCGATACCGTTGTCTGTGTTGGACATTTTGTCTCTTTGTGATGCATCGCATTTTCCATTTGTTGCAATTAGTCGATCTGGGTTGGTTTTTGATTTTTTTTCAGTTGAGACGGAAATTCCTCAGACCACAATAGGGGGCACATCTTAAATTTCCTGTATGACAACAATAATATGATTACCAGAAATACCGTCTTTAGAGTGTCGTCCTTAGCGCTGGCAATTGGACTGAGTTTTACCGCCTCAGCCGATGAAATCGCCCGCGATCCCCTGTTGAATGTGAATGAAGTCATTGTCGTCCATGGTGAAGGTGCCGATGCGGAGCAATTGGCAACCACCCATTGGAGCATCGACGAAGCCGAAATTCGTGCCTTGGGTGCACAGACCTTAGATCAAGTGCTGAAGAATGTACCCGGGGTTTATATCCGTGTGGGTGGCGATGGCACTCCTAGGGTCGATATCCGTGGTTTTAAGACCCGCCATGTCACTCTGTTGGTGAACGGCGTGCCTATGAGCAGTGCCGATGATGGCCAGTTCGACCCAAGCGTGATCCCAACCAGCCAAATTGCCTCGGTTGAAGTGTCAGTTGGCCCGACTTCAGTGCTGTACGGCCCAAGCGGCGCCGGCGGTGTGATCAATATTATTACTAAGCAAGGCAGCACAGCACCCGCCTTGTCAGGACGCTTGGAAGCGGGTAAAGACAATACTTTTAATGGCGATATCAGCGCCGCTGGCTCGGGTGATGATTGGCAGGGATTGGTGAGTGTGAGCCGTCAACAGACCGATGGTTTCCCGATGTCGAACGATTTCGAGCCGACCCAATATCAAGACGGTGAGCTGAGAGTTAACTCAGATAAAGAAGTCACCAACGTCTATGCCCAAGGCAGCTATTGGTTATCGGATAAGACACAGCTGATCGCCAATATGGCACTGCGTAATGGTGAGTGGGGTAAACCCTCACGTGATGGTACTGGCAGCGGTAAGCTCAAGTATGAGCGTACCGACGACTATGATTCGCATACCTTCCAACTCGGCTTAGCCCATCAGTTTGACGATACCTTTACCCTGCGCGGATTTGGTTATCACAATCAAAGTGATACCTTAGAAGCAGCCTATGCGGATGAAACCTATCAAGCATTGACGCAAACCCAAGATGGCCGTTCCGTGGTGCAAGGGGTCAATTTACAGTTAATCACCGATTTTCATAAAGCAGGGCTGTTAACCACCTCTGTGATTGCTGAAGAGCAGAGCTGGAAGTCTGTAGTGGACACTTACTCCAGTAACGCTGGCAGCGGTACTGGCAATAACTCGGGTACCGGCACTGGTTCAGGTTCTGGCAGCGGCTCAGGTAGCGGCAGTGGAACAGGCTCTGGCGGTGGCACGGGTAGCGGCGGCGGAACAGGCTCTGGCGGTGGCACGGGTTGCGGCGGCGGAACAGGCTCTGGTGGTGGCACGGGTAGTGGCAGTGGAACAGGTTCTGGCAATGGTAGCGGTGGCGGTTCTGGCGGCGCTGAAAACCTAAATGATTCTGCATGGTTATATACTGCTGCGGCCGAATATCAGTATCAGTCTGAACATAACTATGGCTTCACCTTGGGCGGGGCTTTCCATTCACTCGATACCTCAGACGGTACAGATGATAACTACTCGGCGATGGCCTCTAGTTATTGGCAGATTGTGCCTGACTCTCGTTTGAGCCTGAGTGTGGCACGCAAAGTACGTTTCCCTTCTATGGTGAATTTGTACTCGCAATCATCGGGTAACAGTGATTTAGAAGCGGAAGAGTCTAAACATGTTGAGCTGGGTCTGGATCAAAACCTACCAGCCAGCACCGACTTCTCGCTCTATGGTTTTTACACCGATGCGAAGAACTATATCGCCAAAGATACCGATGGTTTCTACCAAAATATGGGGCGCTATGAGTTCAAAGGGGTTGATTTCCAGATTAACAATCATGCGATTGAGCATTTAGATCTGAGCTTCTCTTACAGCTTCCTAGACTCGAAAGAAATGGAAGGCGACGATACCTTAGATGCACTGCAATACCGTCCTCGTCACCAGCTGCGCTGGCAAATGAGCTACGAATTCCCATTCGAGACGCAAGTCCACCTCAATGTGGAGCGAATCCTCGATCAGGTTTATGCGACTCAGGTGAAAGTGAACGGTCAGAACCAGTATCAACAGCAGTCGCTGGATAACTACACCTTAGTGGATATCAACTTAGTGCAGCCGCTGATCGCCGATAAGTTAGAAGTGTATCTGCGCGCCACTAACCTATTGGATGAGAACTACTACCAGAGTGAAGCATTGCCTCAGGCTGGCCGTCAGTTCTTCGTTGGTGTGAACTGGCAGATTTAAGATGAAATTACTCGAGCTCGACGGTGTCAGCTTTAACTATGGCAGCCAATTAGCCCCGGTTTTACAGGAGCTTAAGCTCTCGATTGGCGCAGGCCAATGCCATTGTGTGAGCGGGCCAACGGGCTCGGGGAAATCGAGTCTACTCAATCTACTGGCGGGCGTGCTGTCGCGCCCCCATGAGGGCGATATTTGGCGTCACCCAGAGCTGGTGATTGGCTTAGTGATGCAGGATCCTCAAACCCAGCTACTGAGGCAAACCGTGGGCGCCGAAGTCGCCTTCGCCTTAGAGAATCTCGGCATCCCCGCCGAGAATATGTTACCTAAGGTGCAGTTAGCGCTGCGACGTGTCGGGCTGTTTTTACGGCTCGATACCCCTGTCAGTACCCTTTCCCTCGGCCAAAAATACCGTTTGATGATTGCCGCTCAGTTGGTGTGCGAGCCGCATTTACTCTTGCTCGATGAGCCATGGGCGCAGCTCGATGATCACGGTGTAAGCGAGCTATTGGCTGTGCTGCGAAATCTGATTGCCGAAGGTATGGCATTGGTGCTGGTGGAACATAATGCGGCGGCCTTTGCCGAGATTATCCAGCACTATTGGCAATTAGAGGCTGGTCGTTTATCCGAGGGAATATACACCGTCAACGATGCCCCAGTGCAGGATGTGCCAGTGAGAACTTGTTGGGGAGGCGCCCATCACTTAGGCAAAGTGCTGGTCAGCGCCGAGGCGTTTGATTTCTGCTTCGATGGTTGTCAGCCCTTGTTTAGCTGTCCGCAAGGGTTTCAACTGCATGCGGGCGAGATAGTTACCTTAGTGGGGGATAATGGCGCGGGTAAAACCAGCCTCTTAAAATCCCTCGCGGGCATGCTGCACTTAAAGCTGCGTTTGCCACTCAAGGTGCTAGGCCGTAAACCTAAACTCGGTGTATATGGCGCCGAGTTAGGACTATTGCTGCAAAGGCCGAGTCGACAACTGTTTGAAACTAATGTGCTGGCCGAAATGCAGTTTAGTTTGAATCGTTTCGAGCTTCCTACTGCGCGTGCCGAACAAATGCTGCTCGATCTCGAGTTGAGCGCTCTGGCCGAACAGTCGCCCCATAAGCTGTCCTATGGTCAGCAACACTTGATTGCCTTGGCATCCCTAGCCTGCTTGCAGCCTAAGGTGCTGCTACTCGATGACCCGCTCGCGGGTATGGATAAAGAGTACTATCGCAAAGTATGGTTCCTGCTCAAGCGCCTCAGCGCCCAAGGCAGTGCGATTCTGATGACCAGCCACAGGCTGGTGGAACACAGTGCGGTGTCGCGGCAGTTAAGCCTGCGCCAAGGGCTGTTGGCTGAAGAAGCCATAGTAATGGAGGAGCGCTATGTGGGTTAGTTGTCGTCGATGGCGACTACGTGCCCGCCGGCGTTGGAGTCGCGAGAAGCAAGAAACCACCCTGTGCGCGCTGTCGCTGTTTTTCGTCTGCGTACTTTCCGCCTGCGCTTTTGTATTGCCCGCCGATTTACTGCTACCGCTGGCGGCCGTGAATGGCTTGCTCGTGCTCCATGGGTTAGCGCGCCGAGGCAGTATTATGGGCGTGGTGAAACTCGGCGTGATTCAACTGACGATTACCTTAAGTCTTTATCTGCTGCTCTATGGTGTTGATCACCTTGCCCAAGGCGCCGTGGTGGTGGGACGCATTATTTTGGCGACTATCCCCGGATGGTGGTTGTGTATCACGGCGGCGCCTGAGCGTATCGGCGAAGTCTTAAGTGCATTCTTGCCGAGCAAATGGGCCTTTGTGGTGGCTGCATCTTTGAGTTTGCTGCCCTATATGGCGGACGAAGTGCGCGAGATTTACCAGATCCAGTGTCTGCGCGGCGCTCGTATTACCCCTAAGGCGCTGCGGAATCCCAAAAACTGGCCAGAACTGGTCTACTGCGTGCTGTTTCCTGTGTTAATCCAATTGCTTAAATTATCTCGCCAGATGGCGGTTGCGGCCCAGAGTCGCCACTTTGGTAAGAGTTCACGTGCCACCCATTGGCATTCACCCAGAGACAAAAAATGAATAAAAAACTCCCCCTGAGCTTACAGGATTCTTTGTTTATCGGCTTTTGCGCCACCCTGCTGGTGGCATTGACGGGCATGTTAAGGCTCAAGCTTGGGCTTTCTGGCCACAGCATGTTTTTAATGAGCTTCTTCTACTTGATTTGCTACGGTGTGCTTGGGCGTTTCGGCAGCATGATTGCCTGTGGCGGCATTGCGGGCTTAGTCGCCATGGCGCTCGGTGTTGGTAAGGGCGGCCCAATGATTTTATTAAAGTTTATCTTACCTGCTATCGCTATGGATCTGGTGGCCTTGTTGTTACCGCTCACATTAAGCCTGCATTGGCGCTGCGTGATTTTAGGCATTGTTGGTTGTATGGCGTGGGCGGTCAAAGTGGCGCTGACCAATGCGCTGGCGGGGATGGCGCTCGATGTCGTGCTGATCCAATGGGGCGCAAGCGTGCTTAAGGGCGGATTCTTTGCCACCTTAGGTGCCCTGTTAGTGCCTCCCGTGCTGCATAGGCTTAAGGCCCATGATCTCCTTCACCGTGACAAGTTTTAACTGCTAGGAATACCGATGAAAAATTGGCTTATTTGTATCGACGATACCGACGACATTGGCACTAAGGGCACGGGCGAAATTGCCGAGGAAATTGCACTCTTACTCGCGCAAACTTCGGGGGGCAAGGCCTCCTTTGTGACGCGGCATCAACTGTTTGTGCACCCTGACATTCCCTACACCTCACACAACAGTGCCATGTGTTTTGCGCTGCAGTCGCCATTATCGCAGGCGGAAATCCATCGTCTTGCGGTCGCGCATCTGGTGGCCGAATCGGCGCCTAAGGCGGATCCTGGGATTGCGATCTTGGATGTCGATTCCGACTATGATGTGCATGCGCTGATAGACTTTGGGCTTAGCGCCAAGCGTGAGGTGATTACCAAAGCGGCCGCCTATCAGCTTGCCGAGCAGTTACAGATCCAACTTACCGAGCACGGTGGTACTGGCCAAGGCGTGATTGGTGCCTTGGCGGGATTAGGGCTGCGCTTAATGGGGAGCGATGGGCGTGTTAAGGGGCGAATCAAACTCGGTCAACTTGAGGAAGTCTCTCTCGAATTAACTGTGGCAGAGATTCTCGAGCAGACTGGCCTCGATGCGGTCATTAGCACAGATAAAACCCGTTTAGCGGCGGATGAAAAGGTTCAACTCAAAGGCAAAGTGAAGGCCGTTTACCTTGAGCATCAATTTGTATTGTTAGTCGCGAAGGACGGTGAGTTGTGGCGTAATGCGGGTAAGCAAGCCTTACAGGACTATTGAGGTGAGAATGGAGCAAGAGCTACTTCAACAGTTTGAATACGAGACCGAGCGCTGGATTTTTCGGGCGGGTTTACAGCAATATTCCGAGGCGAGACGGGTGGCACAACTGTGCCCTCGCTTTGCTCCCGATGATGAAGATGAGCAGGTCGATGATGAACTTCGCTCCTGCTATAACTGCCAATATCGTCGTTGGATGATGACAAGCTTCGAGTGTTTGATGCTAAAAAATACCGTATTATTAACTAATTAGCTTATATTTGAACCGAGTCCCATCATTTTGCTTGGTTTTTGCCTTGTTCTTTGAGGCTTGTCATCAAAGCATATGGTGCTTTTAACCTCCCCAGCTTAGAATGCAAGTTATACTGTCCTATACTACCAAGATAAAAATGGCTTCATAATGTGCTAAATTAGCATTGTGTGTTGCGTGGTCAGTAGCAGTAATCTTCTCTATGCCTTGGGGTTGCTAGAAATGAGTGAGTCGGCAGAATCAGTTGAGCTAATCAAATTACCCGTGTCGCAATTAACATTGGGTATGTTTGTCTGTGCGATAGACAAAAGTGATCAAGGTCGACTCGCCATTGCAAACGCTGGCCAAATCAAGCACAAGGATGCGATTGCCAAATTAACCAAGAATGGGATCAAATTTGTTTGGGTCGACACTGAACGTTCGGCCGAACATTGTGGTTTTAAACGTAAAGCCAGCAACAACATTCCGCCAGAACCGAAAAAACCGTTTGCGACCCGCGAGAATCAACAAAAGCAGGCACAGGTCATTTTGACCGAAGCGAAAGATTTGATCCGCAAAGTCTTGTCAGAAACCTTTGAAGGTAAAGCGATAGAAGTCGCCCCCTTCGAAGCCTTAGCCGACAGCATGATTGAATCTGTCTTGTTGGATGAAGATGCGCTGAGATGCATGTCTGCACTGCGTTCAAAGGATGCTTATCTGCTTGAACATTCAGTGAATGTGGCCTTCCTGTTAGTCACCTTTGGTAAGTATTTAAAGCTCGACCGTTCGATTCTTCGGGAGATGGCGGTCGGTGGTATCTTGCACGATATCGGCAAGATCAAGGTCGATAACAAGGTGCTGCACAAGCCGGGTAAACTGACCCCAGAAGAATTCGAACATATGAAGCTGCATCAAGTGTATGCGCTTGAAATTATGAACGAAACAAAAGGCTTATCTCAGGTCAGTAAAGACGTTTGCCTGATGCACCATGAAAAGCTCGATGGCCGTGGATACCCAAGGGGATTAAAGGCTGAGGAAATCCCACTCCATGGCCGCATGAGTTGTATCGTTGATATCTTCGACGCCCTCACCGCCACTCGTTGTTACAAAGAGGCCATGAGCCCGGCGGCGGCTTTTAAGATCCTACTGAGTTTGACACCGTTCCATCTCGACCAAGAACTGGTATATGAGTTTATTCGCTGTGTCGGCGTGTATCCTGTCGGCTCTTTGGTTGAATTGTCCGATGGGCGAGTGGGCATCGTCTGGACCTCGAAGGACAGGGATGCATTAAACCCGATCGTAAAATGCTTTTATTCTTTAAAAACTAAGCGTTATACAGAAGTTGTTATGATAGATCTGCTCAAGTCGGAGCTGCATATTGAACGCGGAGTCTCACCTAGCTCGCTGGATATCGATCCTAAACCCTTCTACTAATGTGCGCCGTTGCGCCTGATATCTGCCAAGTTGTCAGGTGCCATTCATTGCCCCGATAAGGGGAAAGGCCGTACACTGGGCCAAAGTTTTTTTAGGGCCCAGTTATGAACAGTGTACGCAACTCTCTCCTTCCTATTCTCGTTATTCTGCTGTCTTTGGCGCTGTTAATTCCCGGCGTGACTCAACCCATTTTGAGCCTCAATGGCAGCATAGATAAGGCCAAACTCACCGAACAAGGGATTGAGCAGGTCGCACAAAGTTTCGATGAGGACTCGGGGCGCGACAGTGCCCGCGGCATGTTGAATATGGTCAGTGGCCTGTTGGGGCTGAACAATCTCAAGGGCGAGGTAGAAGTATTACAGCAAACCCGCAGTATTTGGAGCACAGTCACCGAATTATACAACTCAGGCAATGGCTTAGTGGCTGGTCTGGTGATGCTGTTTAGTATCATTATCCCCGCAGTGAAACTCAGTCTGATGTTAGTACAACAAAGCGTGAGTTCGGTTGCGCTGCAGTGGCGCATTCATCATCTAGTGTCTGCGCTGGCGAAATGGTCGATGGCCGATGTGTTTGTGGTGGCCCTGATTATTACCTTTTTGGCGGGTAATGCCTCGGGTGGCATGGGCGAAATGCTCAAGACCAAGGCGCAGTTTGAGAGCGGATTCTACTTCTTTACCGCCTACTGCATTCTCTCAATCGCCAGTGGTTACTTAGTGCGTCGTCCAACACCGATTCTGTAGTCACTCACTTAAAGGGCATACAGCAGGTTCTGTATGCCCTTTATCGTTAGGAAAGCGTGCCGTTTTGATAGATGGGCATAATCCAATAACGGCAAGGCTTGTGTTTACAGACCTTTGCTAGTGCTTCAAGCAGGGCGCTTTGCTGGCTTGCAGGGTGCATAATCTCAAACTTACAAAACTCCCGATAACCTTCCACTTGTTCCTTGATATTGAAATGGCTGTGCTCGCGGCTAAATCCGCAAATATTGCCCAAGCTAAAGCCGGATAAAAACTCCAACTCAATCAGGGTGTCGACTATATCGTCCTTAATATCGTTTTGGGCGATCAGGACTAGCAGTTGTTCCGTGCTCATCGGCGTTTCTCCAGCCAAAAATACAACATGGGCAGTAAATACAGGGTCGTAATGGTCGATGTGAGTAATCCTCCGATCACCACAATGGCCAAGGGTTTTTGGATTTCAGCACCAGGGCCCGAGGCGAACACTAAGGGGATCAAACCAAACATGGCGGTGGTGGCTGTC
The DNA here is from genome assembly GCF_029843705.1 of Shewanella sp. GD03713. Classification (NCBI taxonomy): domain Bacteria; kingdom Pseudomonadati; phylum Pseudomonadota; class Gammaproteobacteria; order Alteromonadales; family Shewanellaceae; genus Shewanella; species Shewanella sp. GD03713. The sequence continues at coordinate 4,736,095 of NZ_JAOCIW010000001.1, read as the reverse complement.
ATCAGAATGGGCCTGAGTCGCCGGGCGGCACCCTGTTCGACTCGTTCCCTGAGGCTACCGAATAAGTATTTGGTTTGTTCGTAATAACTGACCATCACTACACCGTTAAGCACGGCGACACCTAGCAGGGCGATAAAACCTACCGAGGCGGGCACCGAGAGGTATTCCCCCGAGAGATACAAGCTGACGATACCGCCCATCATGGCAAAAGGGACGTTAGCAAGGATTAATCCCGATTTTGCTAGTGAGCCGAAGGTGGTGAATAAAATCAAAGTGATCAATGCGATAGCTATAGGGATCACCAGTAACAAATTGCTGGTGGCGCGCTGCTGGTTTTCAAACTCTCCACCGAAGCTAACGCTATAGCCGCTGGGCAGTTTGATTTCCTTAGCGATTTTCCTGTTAAGCTCCTCCACAAAGCCCACAATATCCCGCCCTTGGACGTTGGTAGTGATCACCGAAAAGCGATTTCCCTGTTCCCGCTCGATCAGGATAGGGCCTTGTTTATAGCTCAAAACAGCCACATCGCTTAGGCGTTTTAGGGAATGATCTGGCATCACCAATAGCTGATTTTGCAGTTCGTTAATGTTGCTGATCTGCGCCTGATTATTAGCGATAAGCACGGGCGTGCGCTTCTTCCCTTGCAGCACTTCGGTGACGACTACGCCTTCGAGTTGACTCTTGAGGTAGCGGGCAAACTCCATAGTGCTCATCCCAAATCCACGGGCCAGTTCGTTATCTAAGGTGAGATTGATAAAAGGGCTGCCCTCAATCATCGCCATCTTAACGTCGACGCTGCCCTGAGTGGCTGTGACCAGTTGTTCTATCTCACCGGTGAGCTTGCCTAAGGTCTCGATATCATTACCGAATACTTTAATAGCGACATCGCCAATGCTGCCTGTGAGCATTTCGGAGACACGCATCTGTATCGGTTGCGTAAAGTTAAAGTTCACGCCGGGATATTTGAGTAGCACAGTGCGGATGGCATCGATAAGTTGCTCTTTGGTCGAAAAACGCCATTCGCTGCGGGGCGCCAGCTCTAAAAACACATCGGTTTCGTTCAGTCCCATGGGATCTAAACCTATCTCATCGGCGCCGGTGCGCGCCACCATCTGCTTAATTTCGGGGATTTGGCTTAGCAGGGTTTGCTGGATCTGTTTATCGATAGCGATGGAAGCGTCGAGGGAAATCGAAGGGGATTTCTCTAACTGGAGAATAATGTCGCCTTCATCTAAGGTCGGCATAAAGGTTTTCCCCACCAGACTAAACAGGCCCAGACTGACGATCAGCAAGCTAAAGGCGGTGAGCATAAAAGGTTTTTGCCAACCAAAGCAGGCTTTTAGGCTGCCAAGGTAAAGATGCTTGAGCTTTTCGATGGCCTTAGGTTCTTTCGCGGCCTTTTCGTTGACTAGGTACGAGGCAATCACGGGGATCACAGTCAGCGATAACACCAGCGCCGACAGCATGGCAAACACTATGGTGATGGCGACTGGGGTAAAGAGTTTGCCTTCTAAACCACTGAGGGTGAGCAGTGGCGAGAACACTATGATGACGATAACCGTGCCCGATACTACCGGAATGGCAACGTCTTTGGTGGCGCGAAAGATCAAGTGTAAACGCGGCAAACGCTGTTTAGTGGCGATTAAATTCACCATGTTTTCAACCACGACCACGGAGGAGTCCACCAACATGCCGATAGCGATAACGAGGCCTCCAAGACTCATCAAGTTAGCGGAGAGATTGAAGTGATCCATCATCAAAAAGGTGAACAGTGCGGCCAGCGGTAGCGATAGGGAGACCACTAACGCGGCGCGCACATTACCTAAAAACAGCGCCAGCAATACGATGACCAGCACAACGGCCTCGAATAGCGCATTGGAAATAGTCTCGATAGCGGTATTGATCAGGTTAGCGCGGTCGTAAAAGGTGTTTATCTGGCTGCCTTCGGGGAGAGTCAGGCTGATTTGCGCTAGCTTTTCCTTAATGTTGTTAACCACTTGTGCCGTATTGGCGTCCTTGAGGGCAATGATTAAGGCTTCGGCGGTTTCGTTACCATCCTTAGTGACGGCGCCGTATCGCGCAAGGTGACCTATCTGGATATCGGCGAGATCCTGCAAGCGATAGACCTTAGCATTATCGGCTTTGATCACTAGCTGTTTAAGCTCGTCGATATCATCGATACGTCCCTCGGAGCGCACTATGATGGTGTCTGTACCTATGGTGAGCTTACCTGCACCTTCGTTGTGATTATTCTCCACAATCGCCTGTTGCAGCGCGGCAAAGCTCACACCCGCAGCCGCCATCGCCGCAGGATTGGGGCTGATGCTAAAACTCTTGGCATAACCGCCGAGGATATTCACATCGGCAACACCGGGCACTGTGCGCAGCAGCGGCCGAATTTCCCACTCGAGTAATTGACGTCGCTCCAGCAGGGAAAGATTGGGGTTTTCGAGTGAAAACATAAAGATTTCACTGAGCGGTGTGCTCATGGGCGCCACGCCGCCACTCACGCCTTCGGGAAAACTATCCCAGACCGCAGTGAGTCGCTCGCTCACCTGTTGGCGCGCCCAATAGATATCCGTGCCTTCTTCAAAATCGAGGGTGATATCGCTAATGGCGTACTTAGTGGTCGAGCGCAGAATCGATTGCTTCGGAATGCCGAGCAGCTCGGTTTCAATCGGAACCGTAATCTGCGCTTCGATTTCTTCCGGCGTCATGCCGGGAGCCTTGAGGATAATCTTCACTTGGGTTGGGGAAATATCCGGAAAGGCATCCAAGGGAATCGCAAACCAAGCGCGTGCGCCAGCCAACATGAGGATCAGCGCCACTATCAGCACAAAGAGTCGCTGAGTGAGCGAAAAACGGATCACAGAGGGGAGCATCTTATTCGCCTCCTAAACCGAGCATGATGCCTTTCACCGCGGCAACCGACTGGGATAGGACTTGCAGCTGACTCAAGTCTTGATCGCTGGCGACAATATATTGCTCTGGTGTCGAACCTAAAATATCGACCGTCAACGCATTGAGCTGGTTATCGGACAGAGTGAACACTTGGCTGTCTTGCTCCCAACTAAACACACTGTTTTTTGGGAGTAAATACACGGCTTTTTGATACTCGGGAACCACAGTCATTTGCTGACCTAACAACAGGTTACATTCCTGCGGCACCGCTGATGACCAAGCCGTAACAAAGGCGCCTTCGGCGATAGCTGACAGTGACTCAATCGCGATATGGCATTGATTAATGTTGATAGCCGATAGAGAGTGTGACTGCCCCGTCGGCACATTCACTTTGACGCGGATGCTGTTATTGGGCACCAGTGAAAACAGCTGATCCCCGGCCATATAAGGGCCGCTGATGGCATTGAGTTTAACGATACCGTCAACGGGCGCGGCGACAACTAAGGAGTCGGTAGCCGCATCCGTGCTGTGGACGCGCTCCATAAAGTGCTGCATATGCTCGTATTCGAGGTGAGTCGTGAAATAGTCCTGACTGATCTCACGCCATTTTTCGGCGCTTATGCTGCCATTGGCGAGCAAAGGTTTGTTGCGCTCATAACGACTCTTGGCGAGTTGATACAGGCTCGCCGCGGCCTCGACTTGGGCGAGGTAGTGGAACACTTCTGGCCCTGTGAGTTTGACTATCGCTTGGCCTTTACTGACGCGCTGGCCTTGGCCGACGAGAAAGTGCACCTGCTGGATATTCTCGGGCGTGCTGATCCAGTAATCATTGCCGGGGAGGATTTCAACCTGCGCTGGCAATGGACTGCCCTCATAACTGGCGACCCTTTGTGGTTGGGTGTAACTGAGGTCGAGATTGCCTAAGGCACTGATGGCTAAGCTTTCGGCCTGTGCCGAACCTACAACACTCGCGGATAAACAGAGAAGGCATGCGCCGTACTTGGCCATCATAATGAAATTCCTAAGGCTTGGAGTTGTTGAGAATGCAGTTGTTGCAAGCTGACGCGGTTGAGCGCCAAGCGGGATTCGGTGTCGAGCGCCTCCATATAGCGGCGCAGCCAGACTTCATAACTCACCTGATCTTGATCTTTTACCTTGGCGAGTTCCTCGGTAATGGTGCGACTAAGGGCGAGCGCTTGGGTGAGTAATCGCTGTTGCTCGACGAGGTTTGTTTGCTGGCGGACTAATTGATCCCACTGGTTTTTAAGCTCGAGTGCGCTGCGGTCAAGATTGAGACTTTGCTCGGTATTCGCTTGTTGCCATTGGGATAAATCGCTCTGGGACAGCGCCGAGCCCAAGGTTAAGGGGACTGACACGGCTATGCCTAACTGCTGATCATCCACGCCCGTATCCGCGGTATTTTTTGCTGTGAGTGAGACGGTCCAAGGATCGCGCTCACCCGCTTGCTGAGTTTGGATCAGCAGCAGGTGTTGCTGTTGTTGCAGCTTTAGCAATTGCCATAGGGGATGTTGGGCTAAGGTCTCGGCGCCCTTGCCAAGCGGGCGGTCAGTTTCTTCTATCGCGCTTGGCATCTGATCTTGGCCCGTCAGCTGTTGATACAGGGCTAAAGATTGGGCTTGTTGTTGCAGAATATCGGCGCGGCTTAAGGCGATATCGACACTTTCCCGCTCCAGTAGCAGAGTGTTGGCCAGTGGCAATTCCCCTGCATCGGTCAGTTGTTTTTGCTGGCGATGTAGTTTATCGAGCAACTGCTGTTTGCGCTCAAGCTGTGCCAGTTTGACTTCGCTCTGGCGGTATTCCCACAGGCTTTGCCTTAATAATCCCGAGAGATACAAGGCTTGCAGCGCCGTTTGTTGTTGATGAATTTGCTCGGCGAGCTGTTTTATTTGCTTATCGCTGCTGTGTAGCGCGGGCGATTTAAATGGCAAATTGACTGAGAGTTCCTGCTCGTAGCTGTTACTATTATCCAAACTCCCGAGGTGACTTAAGCTAATGCTCGGCAGGCCAATGAGCCAGGTCGAGCTGGTTAAATTGGCCGCTTGGGTATTCGACGAAGTGAGATGAGTCAACCTCGCTTGGCTGCTCGAAAGCGCTTGGGAAAGTTCGGCTTCCGCCGCAAGACACAGGAAACTACTGCCGACTAAGCTGGTCAACAGACATAACTTGATACAAGACGAACTGACAGACATGAGATGATTCTGTGGTATTAAACAATGCTGTCAGTGTAGGGATTGACGGCTGAAAGTCGTCGGGGACCTGTATCATAAATCCGCCTATGGTACATATGTCTCATAAAATAATTGATTGATTTTGCTTTTATTTAGGAGTTTTAGATGAAGGATATTGTCATTATTGGTCTGCTGGCACTCATCATGTGCTTTAAGCTTTTTGACATTAGTTCCGACATTCAATTAGGCATTCCGCAATGGCATTTAGTGCAGGAAGCCATACTCTTAGTGCTCACCGCCGTCGGGGCCATCTACCTCAGTTACGATTTAATTCGCCGCTCGCGCGAGGTTAAAGCCTTAGCAAAACGCCTCGAGTATGCCGATAAAAAAATCGACAATATGTCGACCCAAATGCGCTCCGCCAGACAGGAATACAGCCAAGCCGTATCGAACCAGTTTGATACTTGGGGTTTTACCAAGAGCGAGCAGCAAGTCGCATTTTTATTGCTTAAAGGGCTGAGTTTTAAAGAAATTGCCGAAGTGAGACAGACAAAAGAGAAAACCGTGCGCCAACAGGCGTCGACCATTTATGGCAAGGCCGATGTGGATGGCCGCCACACCTTTTGTGCTTGGTTTATGGAGGATTTTATTCAAGAACATAACCAAGAACTGGCGGCAAACGAGTCCGATAGCGCCCATAAAGCCGCTTAAGCTAAACTCTCAGGCTTAGTTGTTATAGCTATTTGTTATTGAAAATCGATATTGGCTGGCTTTTTGGTTCTAAACAATAATGAGCATCCCCTAAGTTTGTCGGAGGATGCAATTGAAAAACTCGCTGCTGATTGTGTTTTGCCTTATTGCCTTGGTTGCATCCACGCAAACCACAGGATTACTCCGCTCGCTGATCGAATTTTCCGCCTTTTTAGGCGTACTGGGGTTGGCTTGGCGGATTAAACCCAACGCCGAATAAAGCATCCCGCGTTAGCACGTCAATCTGAGCCGCTAGGCTAAAATCCAATCTATTGAAAATAAAGAATATAACCTAAAGACGTAATACCTATCGCCGCCCACAGAACCACGCCCAGCAGCAAAGGCTTAGGGCCGCTCGCCCGCATTTTTTGCACCGTAATCCCCGCGCCAATCAAGAATAGACACAGAACTAAGGTGCGTTTCGATACCATAAACAGCGTGTCGTAGAGTGGTTGAAACTGCGGTAACCAATGGGCGATTGCGATGGCTAAACAGTAAAATCCGATAAAATACGGTAGGTTAAGCTTACGTTTATCGCCGCCAAAGATCAGCGCACTGACAAGGGCGATAGGGATAATCCACAATGCGCGCGCCAGTTTAATGGTCGTCGCGGTTTTAAGTGCTTCATCACCATAGGCAGAGGCCGCGCCGACGACTGAGGAGGTGTCGTGAATCGCGATGGCACTCCACACGCCAAAATCGTATTGGCTCATATCGAGCAAATGCCCGAGGGCGGGGAATAAAAACAAAGCCACCGAGTTGAGTACAAATACACAGGCTAATGCGGTGGCGGTTTGGTCTGGTTTGGCATTAATGGCGGGCGATACGGCGGCAATGGCGCTGCCGCCACAGATGGCGGTACCAGAGGCGATTAAGTGCCCTGTGATCGGGTCAAATTTTAAGGCGCGAGTTACCAAAAAGCCTAAGATCAGCGTAAAAATAATCGAGCCGACAATTAATCCGAGGTTATGGCTGCTGGCCTCAATCGCGGCGTTGAAGTTAATCCCAAAGCCTAAGCCGATAATCGAATAGGACAGTAATTTTTTGGTGAGGGCGGCGATATTCCAGTCGTTTGGCACCCAACCTAGGCTGGCCAAGGTAAAACCGAGCACAAGCGCCATAGGGGATGAGATAACAGGCGCGAGACACAGTAGCGCAGCGCAGATAAACACAAGGCGATGGGGTTGCTTAAGTTGCGAGACTATCGATGAAAAATTCATAACGCCTTAGGTTTGCGACTGAGTGTTATCGTTCCAATCTTGGGTTTTAAGCTCCATCCATATAGGCATGGATACTCGAATAAACCAATCGAATAAGCATTGGGACGCTGACAAAGACGGGCATTATAACGATTGCGTTCAGCTTCAATAAAATCAATTTAATTTATTTTGTAAGTCAATTTTATTGAGTCTCAATGGGCAGGTAGGTTTGAGGCTTAAAAAGGAGAGTCGCTGATGGCAACTCTCCCGTGATAATTCGCGGAATTTAGAGATTCACGATACGTTGCAGGCTGTAGTCGCCGCCATCTTTAGCGGTAAACAGCTTGTCTTGAATATCGTTAGCGCTTGGCATTCCTGCATGTAACAGGCTTAACCAGTGGCGCGAGGTGGTATTGCGTGTCTCCGTGGGTTCGGTGGCTAACTCAACGGGCGCTTCGATTTGCACATCTTCCAAATTTGCTAAATCCCGCGCGCCTATCATGCCAGTTCGGTCGAAACACAATTCAACATGGCAGCCTTGATCCTGTAACACTATGGCGCTTGGCGCATCTTTAGTGCCGTTGAAGGCAACAAACTGCTTGGTTTGGCGTAATCCGCTGTGGCTGCCGTCGGCAAAAAATGCCAGCAGGTGTTGGTAGTAAACCACATAGCTGATCACATCCTGGTGCGACCCCGCATCCAGTGGGAAATGACGGTCGAGGAACTGCTTCGCCTGGGCTAGTTTTTCATGCTCGGCCACGTTCACTTGGGCGACGGCAAGCACTTCTTCTGCGATGAAGCTGTTTAGATTCGGTTGGATCTGGTGGCTATTGATAATTGACATATTCATCGCTGTATCCTCTACACATTCAAATTAAAAATTAGGGCCTTGATTTCACTTCTAATGGTTCAACGTTTGTCTTCAATTTGGTTTGTCCGACAGAGTTAATGGTTAAGCAGTGTCAGGTGGATAACCTGCCTCGATTGCTTAATTTGTAGTCTAGTCTTTTTTTGACTACAATTTCACAATAAAAATTTTACAATGTGAATTTTACAAAATGCGCAATGACCAGAGCTTGATGAGAAAGTCACATTTCCTAGGGACAAAAATACGTAACCTAAGGAAACGTAACAATTTAACCATGGAAGATTTATCGGCACGTTGCATCCGCGTCGATGCGGGCAGTGCGCCCTCTGTGTCATATTTGTCGATGATCGAGCGTGGAAAACGCGTACCCAGTGCCGAAATGTTGGCCGTGATTGCCACGGTTTTTCAAAAGGACGTTGACTGGTTTTTAGACGACGTGCCCGAGGAAAGTGCCATCACGCCGGACAAGGGCCGCCGTGGTGGCATCAGCGGCATGGCGCTCGAACCCAGCTTTTTGTTTTCAAATGATATTTTGCAAATAGCCATCCCTGAAATGCTATCCCAGACTGGGATCTCGGGTCGACAATTCGCCCACTTATTAATCCGCGCCCATCAGGAACATCATCAAAACCATTTCCCCGATCTTGAACGTGCCGCCGAAGAAGTTGGGTTAAAACGTATGCCCTTATCCCTCGAGGAGATGCTGGATATTGCCAAGGGCGTAGGCTTAAAAATCAAATGGATAGATAGTACGCCTCAGGAAGTGATCGACGAGCGCGGCGTAAGCTCGCATCAGTTAGTGACTTCTTTCTTCGAGCCGCCCAGCACCATTTACATCAATAAAGTCCTTAAAAATCGCCCCAGTCGACTGAAGTACGATCTCGCCGCCCATATCGGTCATTGTGTGTTGCACAACAAAGATGGGCTTAAGAGTGTGATGATTTCTGGCCGAAAACTGGAGATGGATGAAGAAGTAACCATGCAGTCTAATACTCTGAACGCGCAGGATATTTTGCATGCGTGGCGCGACTTTGAGTCCAGCTTTTTTGCCGGAGCCCTGTTATGTCCTAAGGTGCCGTATCGACAATTGCTCGACCGCCACGGTTACGAAATTGAGGTGCATAAACAGCTGCAAGTGTCGGCTTCGGTCGCCATGCGGCGGATGACGGTCGTATCGCCTTATCCCCATTGGCATTATTTTGATGCCTATGCGCCGGGCAAACTCAAGGCCGTTTACCGTGGCAATGGTATTCCCCTGCCTTGGGGCAATATGCGGCTGGTGGAAGACCCTTGTCAGCACTGGGCGGTATTTAGAATGATCAGTGAGCCCAAGGTCGGCACCTCGGCGCAAATTTCGATTTTAAATGTGGGCAATGAACCACGGATTTACTGCTGCGAGTCGATTAAGGTCGAAGACTCGGCGGGTAACCCCCATGTGCTTTGTGCCGGTATCGATTTGAATCCGGCCATTGAAGCCCAAGGCAAAGATGCACTCTCTATCGCCCATGATTTAAAAGCCGCCTGTGTGTCAGGTGGCGGCTCGGTCGCGATTCCCAAGCATATTAAAAGCGATCTAGTAAGCGTGGCTAAAATATTGAATATCAACTGGATTGAACGTGGTATTAAAAATGATGCCCGGCTTATCTGCTCCCGCGGCGCCGTCTGCCCACGGCAACCCAGCTGTTATCAAGCGGGTAAATCGCAGTGTGATGGGGTGGAGTAAACTATGCCGCGAAGTTTTGCATAGGGTTTAGTAAATGGCTGCGATTAAGCACTCTCACTTCAGTGACACGCCATGAACTCATCCCTGAGGGCTCGACGGCGGCATCCATGCCGCCAACGGTCACTGCCGCGAGAGTGCTTAACTCTGCGAACTCAGTTGTCTGTATTGCTCATTGAGTTGATAGTGCACACATTATGACTTTATTCTGAAGTATCCGTCATTCCGCAGCTAATTCCAGAATTTAAATAGTGTGATCTGGCGATCAGCTTTTCATAAAAACTACGACACCATCTTGACCGCGATCGACAGTTTTGATCTATTACTGCTATTTGACGGTCTCAAAATATGTCTACCCATCCTGTTATTAAACGCTTAGATCACCTTGGTCTCATTGCCGCCTTTTGTCACGAAATTGGCCTGCCACGGATGATAGATGCCGTTATCCCAAAATATTCTGACCACAATGTTTCTCATGGTGACGCGGTATTGGCCATGCTCCTAAATGGACTTGGCTTTCATAGCAGAACACTGCACATGTTCTCGGACTTTTTTAAGACCAAGCCTGTATCTAAGCTACTCGCCAAAGACATTGAAGCACACCACCTGACTGATGATGTACTAGGCCGCACATTAGATGCTCTATACGAAGCCGATGTCTCAGCGCTCTATCAGGTTATTGCTGAGCGTGTTGTTGATAAACTGGGCTTGACGACCGATTCTGTTCATCTTGATATCACTAGCTTCCACGTTGATGGTGAGTATGCACAAGATGAAAACACCAACGTGATTAAGCTTGTAAGAGGTTATAGTCGGGATCATAGGCCAGAGCTTAACCAAGTCGTGCTTGAACTCATCTGTGAAAACCAAGCAGGTATTCCTGTTTACATGCAAGCACTGAGTGGTAACACCAATGATGCCAAGGCATTCGCTGAAGTCACTAAAAGACACATACATTGCCTAAAAGCCGCGCAAAATAGTCGTTACTTTATCGCTGATGCCGCTTTGTACACCGAAGAAAGCATCTCCTCGCTAGATGAGCAAAATCAAAAATTCATTACCCGTGTCCCCATGACCATCAAGCTCGCAAAACAAGCACTACTTGCGCTAGAGCCAGAGCAATTAAGCACTATCGGTCATGGCTACTCAGGATGTTGGATAGACTCGGATTACGGAAAGGTCAATCAACGTTGGTTGCTCGTTCACAGTGAACAGGCCACCAAGCGGGAAGAAATCACTTTCTTCAAGAACTTAGAGAAAAACATAGCAAAAGAAATCAAAGCGTTGGAAAAGCTAAGTAAAAAACCATTCGCTTGTGAAGTTGACGCAGAATTAGCGTTTAACGATTTCAAGAAACAATGTGACTTACTTGGGTTTGAACAAGGCACTCTCATCAAACAGCCGACTTACTCTCATTCGGGCCGCCCAAAGACAGATGAAGCACCGACAGGATACCAATACTTTATCGAAGCCGCCCCCTTCACCGACCTAGAAAAAGTAAAACTGGCTAAGCTCAAAGTAGGCATGTTTATCCTCGCGACGAATGACACCGACAATGAAGCACTCACCATGGCGGCTCTTCTAGCACATTACAAATCGCAACAAAAAGTCGAGCGCGGCTTCCGTTTTCTAAAAAGCCCTGAGTTTTTAACCTCTTCCATCTTCTTGAAAAAGCCTGAGCGCATTGAAGCGTTGCTAATGATAATGACGTTGAGCTTGCTTGTTTACGCTAGTTTAGAACACAAAATCAGAGAACAACTCGCACAAACCGAAGCGTTCTTCCCAAGTATGGTAAAGAACAAGACGACCTCCAGACCGACGGCACGTTGGGTCTTCTTGCAATTCGAAGGCATAGATACGCTAGAGATTAACGGCCAAAGGTTCATCACTGGACTTCAAGATCACCAAACACAACTACTCAAATTACTCGGTAGATTCTATGAGGTAGTTTATTCCTAAATTAGCTGCGGAATGTCGGAAGTATGAGTAACTGATTAATAAAAAGGGATTTTATGTCTGATGATATTGTAGATTTTAACTGGAAAGAGCCCGTGTTATGTGCTGAAGGAACTGAATTATTTCCAAGAGATACATTAGATCGCGCTAGATACGCTTCTTTTTTACACAATTATTTGGCGATTAATGCTATCGATGGTGGCTATGTTTTAAACCTAAATGCGAAGTGGGGCTCGGGTAAAACCTACTTTATTAATCGCTGGATTGAGAGCATTAAAGATACGCACCCTGTTGTTTACATTGATGCATGGAAGCAGGATTACTCTGATGATCCTATGCTTACCGTTATTTCATCTTTGATAAATGCTTTAAGTGAGCAACTGCCTCCTGAAAATAAAGCTGTAGTTAATATTGCCAAGAAATCTGCTCGTTTTATCAAGGCCGCAGCACCTGCTTTGCTCAAAGGATTGGTGAAGAAGGCAACTGGTTTGAATCTTGATGATGTTTCAATCGAAGACGAAGATAAAATATCGTCTGAAAATAAAAGTGACGGCAAAGGTTCATCGGATATTTTCGGCGAGTCAGGTGCGGAAATTGCACAATGCTTAGTGAAGGACCACAACGATAAATTGCAGTCAGTCGAATATTTGCGAAACGAAATTAAAGAATTAATTACTGCAGTTATTGCACATAAGCAAGGTGCTTTAAAAGTGCCAGCTTTTATCTTTATTGATGAGCTTGACCGCTGTCGACCTAGCTATGCCGTAGAAATGTTGGAAGTTGTTAAACACTTTTTTGAATTAGATAACATTGCCTTTATCGTGGCGACAGATACTGAACAATTACAGCATGCGGTGAAAGCTGTTTATGGTGAAGGCTTTGATGCTCAAACCTATTTAGGTCGGTTCTTTAGACGTCGTTACTCGTTAACCGAGCTTTCTCGTTATGAATTTGTAAGCCGCATTGCAGAAAGCAAAGTCACTTACAATCCAAAATGGAAGGAATACGTTCCTAGCCTAGCGGAATTAGATGACTTCACTAATGTGGTGTCGATTGTGGCGGATAGATTTAGACTATCACTAAGGGAAACTGAACAGTTAACTGATAAGTTTTTAGCTGTTTTAAGTAATACAGCCAAAACATTAAATCCTTACTTGTTATTAATCTTATTTGTTTTGAGAGATAAGCATTATTATCTTTATGCAGATTGGTTAGATACAACAAGTACTAATTATACTCACTTCGATAATTTAATAGATAGAATTGGCTATAAGATAGATAGTTTTTTTGTTTTATATGGTGCTAATGGCGATTTTTTTGCAAGAGAGAATGAAAATAGTAATTGTGCAAGATTTAGTTCTAGATTGGCAATGATTTTGTCTGACATGAATAAGTTTTGTGTAGATGATAGAAAAGAGATATTTGAAAGTCTGAGTTATGATTATCAAATAACAACAAATCATACAGAGAAAATTTTTTTATTATATAAGATTGGTTTGATAAAGCTCTCAGCAAATAAAATTGACTATAAAAACTGGGTTGAATTAGCTGTATCTTTTGACCAGTAAGATAAAGCTTCAGCCAAAGCCCCAAACAGACACTTTGGGGCTTTATTATTTAGTGAATTAAATCGCCTAAGTAATCGCTAAGCCCTAATCTGTCCTGTGCCTGAAACCAGATATTTTTCAGTGGTTAAGGCTTCGAGTCCCATGGGGCCGTAGGCATGTAGCTTAGTGGTGGCTATGCCGATTTCGGCGCCGAGGCCGAGTTCGCTACCATCGGAAAAGCGCGATGAGGCATTCACCATAACGACTGACGCATCCACTGCGCGTTGAAAGCGGGCGGCGGTGAGTTCATTGTCGGTGCAAATCACCTCTGTATGGTGGCTGCCGAATTTAGCGATATGTTGGGTGGCGACCTCAAAACTGTCGACTTGGCGAATGGCGATTTCTAAGTCCAAGTATTCTTGGCCAAAATCCTCTTCTGCCATATAAGTGCAGGCGTCGAAATACGCGGCTGCCGGAGGGCATGCGTTGATTTTTACTTGATGCTCGGCCAGTGCTTTGGCGACGCGGGGCAAGAATCGCGGCGCGATATCCTTATGCACTAACAAGCCTTCTAGGGCGTTGCATACGCCAGTGCGTTGGGTTTTACCATTGAGCAGCAAATCCAAGGCGATATCTTGATTGGCGTCTTTATCCACATATAAATGGCACACGCCTTTAAAGTGCTGAATAACCGGAATGCTACTGTTTTCAGTGACGTAATTAATCAGTCCTTCACCACCGCGAGGGATGATCACATCGATAAATTCCCGCTGCTGCATCAGTTCGAGCATCAGGGCGCGGTCAGGATTTGGGATCACGCTGATTAAAGCCTTAGGCAATCCATAGGCAGTCAGTACCGCCTGTAAAATGCTGGCGATCACTTGGCTGGTGTGTAGCGCTTCTTTACCGCCACGCAGGATCACCGCATTGCCGGATTTAAAGCACAGGGCGCCTGCATCGGCGGTGACATTAGGGCGCGCCTCATAAATCATACACACGACGCCGAGTGGCACACGCATCTTACTGATGGATAAGCCATTAGGCCGTTTACCAATAAAACGCTCGCGTCCAACGGGATCGGGCAGGGCGGCGATGGTTTCGATTCCTTGCGCCATTGCCTCGATACGATGCTGGTTCAGCGTGAGGCGATCGACCATTGCAGGGCTTAAGTTATCCTGAGTCGCTCGGTGCACATCAATCAGGTTCGCGCTTTGGATTTCATAGGTTTTTTCCCTTAATGAGCGCGCCATATCCAGTAATACGGTGTTTTTTAACGACTCATCGAGTTGGGCGAGTGTGCGGGCCGCATGGGCAGCATCGGCAGATATTTGTTTAATTAGGCTCATAGTTTCTCCACTCAAATGGATTTAAGAATGGCGATATTCTTATCGGAAATGATGGGGCCGGTTTTTTGCTGGAATTCACTGGCAAACGCCTGATCATCCTGCTCGGTAATAAAACTCAGTAGACAACTGCTGTAGTTGGATTTGGCTTTCGCCAACTTAGTGCCATCGCCTTTACGCACCAGAATGGTGTCGCCCACTGAGAAATCCCCTTTTACTTCAACCACATCATCGCTGGTTAATTGCTCGCTGTGCTGATCGAGTGCGAGGTCAAAATCATCCTCGACGATCACTTCGCCCTGCGCTTGCGAGGTGTGGGTCATCCAATGCAAATGCTCCTGCATCGGTTTTTCGTAGGGGGTAAAGAGGGTGCCCGGATTTTGCCCCTTTAGCAGCTGGCTAAAGGAATCGGCATTAAAGCCATTGATAATAAAGGTCTCAATGCCGTGGGAGATGGCTTTCTCGGCGGCTTGGATTTTAGTGCGCATGCCTCCGGTGCCAACATCGCTGCTGGCGCCTCCCGCCATCGCATAGATGGCGGCATTGATTTCAGTGACTTGTTTGATCAACTTGGCATTGGGATGTTCGTGGGGATTTTGATCATAGAGTCCATCCACATCCGAGCAAATTACTAAGGTGTCGGCATCGGCCGCAGCTGCCACCATGGCCGAGAGATTATCGTTATCGCCAACCTTAAGTTTGTCGGCGGTAACGGCATCATTCTCATTGATGATCGGCATTAAACCGTGTTCGAGCAGGCTAAAAATGGTGTCTCGAATACTGATATAACGCTCGCGATTACGTAAGTCGCCATGGGTCAGCAGCAGTTGGGCGGTGGGAAAATCAAATAGCTTATTCCACGTCGCCATCATATCCGCCTGACCCGCGGCTGCCATGGCCTTTTTCACTGTGACACTGGGCTGAGCTTGGCCCTCAAAATGATGCCAACCAGCGGCAACCGAGCCGGATGAAACCAGTACCACTTGGATACCTTGGACACGGCAGTAAGTAATAAACTGCGCGATACCCAAGAGATAATGGCTACTGCAACCTTGCTTGTGGGGCGCGATTAAGGCGCTCCCCACTTTGACGACGATACGTTTACGGGGAGAGTCTGTCATAACGCCTCCTTAGCTTTCCTCGGCCAGCACACGACTGGCCTGATGGAACTGCTTCGTGGTTTTAGCGCACGGGTCGTTATCGAATTTGCTCACCAGATAAATCACTGTGCTGCTGACAATAAAGCCTGGAATCATCTCATACACTAAGCTACTCAATGCCTTACCATCGGCAAGCACGGGGGCATAAATCCAAAAGAGTACCGTGAGCGCGCCCGAAATAATCCCCGCAATCGCCGCTTTATGGGTGAGGTTAGCCTTATACAAACTAAACAGCACCAGCGGACCAAAGGCGGCACCAAAGCCTGCCCACGCATTACTCACAAGGGAGAGGATACTGTTCGAGCGGTCGAGTGCCAGCAGCGTTGCGACAATGGCAACACCTGCGACCCCGTAACGACCCATTTTTACCATCTCTTGCTCGCTCGCTTGTTTCTTCGAGAGGGTGCGATAAATATCTTCGGTCAGCGAACTCGACGAGACTAATAGCTGTGATGAGATCGTGCTCATAATGGCCGCGAGAATCGCTGCCAGCAGGAAGCCGCTGATTAAGGGATGGAACAGCAACTCTGAAAACACGATAAAGATGGTTTCAGGATCCGAAAGCTTCATGCCAAATTTATTGGCGTAGGCGATACCGACTAAGCCAGTTGCTAAGGCGCCGATAATGGTCACTGTCATCCAACTGATGCCGATGCGGCGTGCGGTTTTAATGTCGGCGACCGAGCGGATCGCCATAAAACGCACAATAATATGCGGCTGGCCGAAATATCCGAGTCCCCACGACAGGCTGGAGATTAAGCCAAGCAGGGTCACATTTTGCATCGCGTCGGTAAAATGCGGGATCGACTGATAGGCAAAGTTCATCATGCGGTCGGCACTGGTAAATTCTTGATATGCCACGAAAGGCACTAACACCAAGGCGACAAACATAATGCAGCCCTGCACGAAGTCGGTAAGGCTAACGGCTAAAAATCCCCCCAGCAGAGTGTACGACACTACGACGGCTAAGGTAACGACTAGGCCTATGTCGTAGTTCAGCCCAAAGGCGGATTCGAACAACTTGCCGCCCGCGACTAATCCCGCCGAGGTATAGAGGGTGAAAAAGATCACTATGATGGCGGCGGCAATAATGCGAATGCTGTTATCGGCTTGACCAAAGCGTTTAGCGAAGAACTCAGGAATCGTCAGCGCGTTATCGGCGACCTCTGTGTAGACCCGTAATTTAGGGGCAACTACTAGATAATTGATTAGAGCACCAATTAATAATCCGAGGGCGATATACAGGGTTTCAAACCCCACTAGAAACATGGCGCCGGGCAGGCCCATCAGCATCCAGCCACTCATATCCGAGGCGCCAGCAGAGAGTGCCGTGACGTGCGGGCTCACTTGGCGGCCACCCAAAATGTAGCCAGAGACATCATCGGTCGACTTACGATAGGCGAACAAACCAATAGCGAGCATGGCAATAAAGTAAATTGCCAATGAAACGTAAGAGAGGGAATTCATCGATTATTTTCCTCCTAACGCTTTGTTATTTTGAATGAAGCTCGGTTTCAAAATGACAAAGAGATAGGTACTTAGAATGGCGAACAGGCAGAAATATTGTAGTGTTCCATGAAGGCGTTCCCGGGTGGAACGGATGATCTGTGAGATGGGGTTTTCATCTGCAGCATGCTTAGCTGACATAATGCCTCCTTGTTTTATTTAGAGTGAATAATAGTTAGTGCTATAACTATAATAAGATCTTTATTAGCAAAATATCAAGTTGAAATGCCCAGTTTGCATACTTTCGGTTGGCATAAAGCAAGAGAAATTGATTTGAATACTGATAAATTTACCTGTGCTTTTAACCGATAATTGGGGCGAAAGAGTGGGATGTTGAGAGCGGATAAATAGGCTTGATGGCTTATCGTTGAACATAAAAAAAGCGGCGCTGAGAATATCAGAACCGCTTCGATAAAATGCAATATTCACAGGCTATTGAGCCTGATTTAAAACTTGAGTCATGCGCTTAGCGCATAGTCACAAATTCCTCAGCACCAGTGGGGTGGATGGCGACAACGGCATCGAAATCGGCTTTGGTGGCGCCCATTTTCATGGCGACACCAAATCCTTGGAGGATCTCATCCATACCAAAACCAATGCCATGAATACCCACGACTTTCTCTTCTTTGCCGGCGCAGACCAACTTCATCTTACACGCCTGACGGTGGCTAGTGACGGCGGTATACATAGAGGTGAAGCCTGAGGTGTAAACCTTCACATTATCATCACCATATTGCGCGCGGGCTTCTGGCTCGGTTAATCCCATAGTGCCAATCGGAGGATGGCTGAAGACCACGGTTGGGATTTGGCTGTAATCCATTTTGGCATCGCTCATGCCGTTGAATAGGCGCTCAGAGAGTAAACGACCCGCTTTAACCGCAACGGGAGTCAGCTCCACGCCGCCCGCCATAATATCGCCCACGCAATAAATGCCTTTGTGGGTGGTATTTTGCTGCGCGTCGGTAATTACATAACCTTTGCTATCCAGTTGCACATCGGTGTTTTCTAAGCCGATATTGCCCGTTGCGGGTGAGCGGCCAATGGCCCAAATCAGGCAATCAACGGTCACGCTTTCGCCATTTTCGAGGTGCAGAGTCAAGCTGTCGTCGGCATTTTTGACCACAGATTGAGGAACACTGTTGGTGTGCAGGGTTGGGCCTTCGGTCTTCATGGCATCGACTAGGGCGTCGATTAGCATAGGATCGAAGTTACGCAGCGGCGCATGTTTACGCACAAACAGGTGAGTTTCACTGCCAAGTGCGTGTAACACGCCCGCGACTTCGACGGCGATATAGCCAGCACCGACGACAGCGACACGTTTAGGTTGTTCGCGCAGGGCGAAGAAACCATCGGAATCAATCCCGTATTCCGCACCCGGAATGTTTGGGATGGTTGGCGCGCCGCCGGTGGCGATCAGGATATGGTCAGCCGTGTAGTGTTCGCCATTTACTTCAATCGTGTTGCCATTAACGAAACGGCCATAGCCATTCAGCAGGGTGACTTTGTTATTGGTAAAACCGCGACCGTAGGCCTCGTGGATGCGACCAATATAGGCTTCGCGGCTGTTTACTAAGGTGTTCCAGTCGAATTTGTTGACTGAAACATCAAATCCATAATCTTTGGCGTAGAGGTTCATGGCTTCGGCGATATGCGCACCATACCACATGACTTTTTTGGGTACGCAGCCGACGTTTACGCAGGTGCCGCCAACATGTTTTGCTTCGATGAGTAGCACTTTAGCGCCACGCATGGCAGCTCGGTTAGCTGAGGCGATACCGCCGCTGCCTGCGCCTAGGCAGATATAGTCAAAATGTTGAGCCATGAGTTTCTCCGTCTAACTCTAAGAATGAGGTGCTTATTAGCAGAAGGTCATTGTAGGTTGGAATGGGTTTGCAGACCAGCCCATTAAGTCGCCATGGTATAGACCTTGGTTTGCCACAAAAAATCTCCATGAAGCTGAGATTTTATCCCTTGGCGGTTAGCTTAAGCTTAACGGCGATATTGGCAGCGATGGTAATCATCAGGGTTTGGTCCTTCTACGCCGCATTTAAGGCATTGCCACTCCTGCTTGCGAGCATTGAGCTCATCGCTATGGTAGTCGGCGGCTTGCTCTCGCTTATTGCCGATCTGGGTTTCGAGCTGTGACATGCGCGCATCAAGCCAACGGCAACTAGGATCGTTAGCGACTTTATCTCTGCTGGCGAGTTGTTGCTTGCGACTCAATTTTTTATTTTTAGTCTTAGTGGATTGCGTCTTGTTGGTCTTTGTTTTTGGGGACGTATTGTCAACATTGACGGTGGGAGGCGAATAATCCAAAGCGCTTTGCTCTGCAGGAATGGGCAGCGGTTTACCTTGACTGTCGAGCAGGGTCCCCAGTGGTAGAGAGTCAGTCGTGCTACTTTTTGACAGAGATTCTAATACTAATTCAGGCTCGCTCTCGGGTGCCGCTAAGGATGGCAGAGTACAAAATGCTAGTGTAATAAATGTGTTCGTGAGTATTTTAAACTGATGAGCCAACATTCCCTGTGCCTCGCTAAATCAAGGTCGTTCCATCGACATCTTGAGTGTAGTTTGGGCGGGAACGGTTTGCCAAGTCGAAGGGGAGTTAGGCCGAGTAACGCTTAGAAGCTGATATTAAAGTGGATGCCCGCATAGGTTTGATCCTGTGAGCTAAAGTCGCCATTCGTGGCCGCTTCTTGCTCTATATCTGCCTGCGCAATACTGTGGCTAATATGGCCACTAATATTCATATTCTCGGTAAGGTTATAGCTTGCTTCTAGCCCAAACTGGAGATGATTTCTACCATTGTGCTCTTCTGTTCGATATTTAAAATCAACGCCTTGTGTTACGTAGGGGGAGAGTGTGAATTGCTCTGTAACTTGCCAATAGCTGTGTAGGCTCAGCTCCACAAAATAGCCCGCCGCCTCGGTGGAGTAGACATAACTCACGGAAGGCACTAGCCAAGGCTTGGCGGTGTAAGCCAATTCAGCAAACAGTTCGTTATCCTGACAGCGGCTACTGCTATAGCCTTCAATACGTTGATAGCCAAGATTCGCTTCTAAATGTTCACTTAAATCCAAAGCGTATTCTAGGCCAATATTCCACTCAGTATAGGCTTGGCTATCACCACGGCCAACGAGGGCATAGGTGGTGAGATTGCCGTATTGAATACTGGTATTCATCCAATAAATACCGCCTTTAGCCAAGTTATTGCGCCCCTGCGAAACATACTTGCTATCCCAGCCTAAATCGATGTTAGCAGTTAAAGGCACGTTAGCCGCAGATAATTTGCTGTTTAATATCCCTTCGGTTTGCGCCAAGCTCTCGTTGGCCAAACATGGATGGCTAAAGCAAACTAAGCTAATGGCGCCTACGGCGCTAATGATGGATTTAACTGATGCTGCCATAAATAAGCCAATCTAATTGAAAATATAGAATATGCACAGATGTTAGCCTATATACATATAAGCGTTAATGAGAATGGATTTGATTTGCGATCAAACTATCAAGATTCAAAGGGTAAATTTAGTGTAAATCCTAATTGAGAGCTGGTTCACTTTTTTATTGATGAAATGGCGTTAGGCCTACAAACGAAGATAGCAATCGGTTTTCTCGCCTTGATAAATTGAACATAAGCCCTTATTTATTAGCTACACAGATTGTAGAGGAATCATTATGAGCAACCCTTTGCTTAACGGCGCTGCATTACCGCTTTTTTCACAGATTAAACCTGAACATATTCAAGTTGCCGTTGAGCAAGCCATTGCTCAGTGCCGTGCCAAGATTGATGAAGTGCTGCAAAACCCTGGGCCTTTTACGTGGGATAACTTAGTCGCCCCTCTGGAGCAAGTAGATGATGAGTTAAGCCAGATTTGGTCACCCGTTTCCCATATGAACTCAGTGGTGAGCACAGATGAATGGCGCGCGGCCCATGATGCTTGTTTGCCACTGTTATCCGAATACGGCACTTACGTTGGCCAACACCAAGGGTTATACGAGGCATATAAATCACTACGTGCATCGGCAGAGTTTGCTCAATTAAGCCAAGCACAACAGATGGTGATTGAGCACAGCTTACGGGACTTCGAGCTTTCGGGTATCGGCTTAGACGATGGGCAAAAAGTGCGTTATGGCGAAATCGTTAAGCGCCTATCCGAGCTGACGAGCGGCTTTTCAAATCAATTACTGGATGCGACCCAAGCCTGGACTAAGTTAATTACCGACGAGGCAGAATTAGCCGGTTTACCCGATTCAGCCAAGGCGGCCGCAAAAGCGATGGCCGAGGCGCGCGAATTAGAAGGTTGGTTATTTACCTTAGATTTCCCTTCCTATTTACCCGTGATGACCTACAGCGAAAACCGTAGCCTGCGTGAAGAGTGTTACCGCGCCTACGTGACGCGCGCCTCGGATCAAGGTCCAAATGCGGGTGAATTCGATAATGGTCCCTTGATGGATGAAATCCTTGCGCTGCGCCACGAGTTGGCGCAATTGTTAGGCTTTGATAGTTTTGCCGAAAAATCCCTCGCGACGAAAATGGCCGAAACGCCTGCGCAGGTGATGGCATTCTTAAATGAATTAGCGCTGCGCTCTAAAGATCAGGCCAAAGCCGAACTGGCTGAGTTAAAAGCCTTTGCGCTGGAGCAGTACGGCGTGAGCGAAATGGCTTCTTGGGATTTGAGTTTCTACGCCGAGAAGTTACAGCAACATAAGTATGAGATTTCTCAAGAGTTGCTGCGTCCTTACTTCCCCGAAGATAAAGTGCTCTCTGGCTTGTTTTACACTGTCTCGCGCCTATTTGGCTTAAAGATTGTCGAGCAAACTGAGTTCGACCGTTGGCATAAAGACGTGCGCTTCTTCGATATTTTCGACGAAACGGGCGAGCACAGAGGCAGCTTCTATTTAGACCTATACGCCCGCACGGGTAAACGCGGCGGCGCTTGGATGGATGATTGCCGAGTGCGTCGTCACACGCCTACGGGTCTACAAAAGCCTGTGGCTTATCTCACCTGCAACTTTAACGGCCCTGTAGATGGCAAACCGGCACTCTTTACCCACGATGAAGTGACGACGCTGTTCCACGAATTTGGCCATGGCATTCACCATATGCTAACCAAAATCGACGTGGCTGGCGTGTCAGGTATCAACGGCGTGCCTTGGGATGCGGTCGAATTGCCTAGCCAGTTTATGGAAAACTGGTGCTGGCAAGAAGAAGCCTTAGCGGAGATCTCCGGTCACTACGAAACCGGTGAACCTTTGCCAAAAGCCATGTTAGACAAGATGTTAGCGGCGAAAAACTTCCAATCAGGCATGATGATGTTGCGCCAGTTGGAGTTTTCACTGTTCGATTTTAGATTGCACCACGAATATGACCCCGCCAAAGGGGCGCGTATTCAAGAGACCTTGGACGAAGTGCGTCGTCAGGTAGCCGTGTTAATTCCGCCTGCATTTAACCGTTTCCAACATGGTTTTGCGCATATTTTTGCGGGCGGTTATGCCGCGGGTTACTACAGCTACAAGTGGGCAGAAGTGCTGTCGGCGGATGCGTTTTCTCGCTTCGAAGAGGAGGGCATCTTCAATCCTGATACGGGCCGTAGCTTCCTGCACAACATCCTCGAAATGGGCGGTTCGGCGGAGCCTATGGACTTGTTCAAGCAGTTTATGGGGCGCGAGCCGAGTATTGATGCGCTGCTGCGCCACTCTGGGATTGCCGCTTAAGCCATACTAAATAGCTGTGCTTGAGCATAAAAAGGCGCCAAATGGCGCCTTTTTTGTGAGCTAGATCTCGCTTGCCCTCTGGTATGACCTCTGTTAGCCTGTGGCTCTTCTTTTTAGGGCGACTGCATATGAATCTGTATTTCCGTTTGTTTTGGTTGTTATTTTGGCGCACGCGCCATTGCCGTAAGATTGATTTTTTGGGGACGAGCCGCATTACTTATCGCGCGTTGCCCAGTGATTGCGATATCAATTTCCATCTTACTAACTCCCGTTATCCGGCGTTTATGGATCTGGCCCGCACCTATATGTTGGCCGAAATGGGGTTGCTGAAGCGTTTCCTCAAATTAAAATGGATGCCAATTGTTAACGCCGCCGAATTTACCTATATCCGCGATATCAAGCCCTTAAAAAAGTTTGAGATTGAAACCAAGGTCGTGGGCTGGGATGAAAAATATTTCTATATTGAACAACGCTTTATCAGTGAGCGCGGCCTGCATTGTATAGTGCATGTGCGTGGTGTGTTTGTGTGTAAAGGTAAGCAAGTGCCTTTAGAGGTATTAGTTAAAGAAGCAGGCTATACCGATCCGGCTCCTGAGTTACCGCCCGAAGTCGTGAAATGGAAAGCATTTTTACAATTAAAGAAAGAGCGCAATCTTTAGGACGCTGGTACTAGGGAATACTCCTAATCCCAGTGTCTTCTTCCATTTCGGCTAGTAGCACTTCTTCAAGCACGAGTGTCCAGGCGCCGCGAAGCTGCGCCTGTTGCCAATAACGGACTAACTCATCTAAATCCAATAGGTTTAAGTGAGCAAAGCTGTAGCTTAAGCAGGGGATCAGTGCACAGTCGGCTAAGGTAAAACTGTCGCCACACACCCAATGATTTTGACTAAGATGGCTATCTAAGCGTTGAAATTGGGTAAGCATTTGTTTTTCAATCTGCTTGATTTCGAACTCATGCCCATCAGGGGCATACTTTAATTTTTCTAATTGGAATAGTGGGTTATTGATATCAAAATCAATAATGCGATCGAATAGGCGCACCGCCAAATTCCGTTCAGCCTCCGCGGGTAATAACTCTGTACCGTTTTGAAAATGCCTGTCTAAGTATTCAATAATAATGCTGGATTCGGGGATCAGTTGGCCTTCTTGCGTTTTGAGCAATGGCAGTTTGCCAGGAGGATAAAATTGCTGGAAGGCCTTGCGTGCCAGTGGGTCGCGTAAATCAGTGATCCGCGGATAAAAGTTCGCTTGTTTCTCATAGAGAGCAATTAATACTTTCTGTGAATATCGTGATAACGGATGATAGAAAAGCTCCATAGGTACCGACCCCATAACCACTGCATTTTTTGACTCTACGCCTTAACTTTAGTCGGTATCAACATGCGTGCAGTGGGAATTTCTTCAAAGGGCCAGAAATGGACGTAAAACAGGTTTTCCATACGGAATGATCCCCGGGGGCTCAAATTCGGTACTATTAACGCCTAGAAACGCTAGTGAAATATCGATAATCAAAGGTAACAGCATGAGCCAATTAGAAAGTTTCTCATCCATCTATGCCAGAGCGAGTGAGCGCAAAGGCGGTAAAAAGGGACTCGAAGCCTTACTTCCTGGGTGCCTAACGAGTGCTGAAATTCGTCAATACGATGATGCTACGCTGCTTTCGGCCATGAGCCGACAAGTGTTCCAGAGTGGTTTTGTCTGGCGCGTGGTCGATAATAAATGGCCTGCTTACGAAAAATCCTTCTTTCATTTTGTGCCCGAGAAGGTATTAATGTTGTCACCCGAGCAGATCCAAGCTCGCGCTGCGGATGCGACCTTGATTCGCCACCTAAAGAAAACCCAAGCAATTTATGATAATGCTTTGATGATCCATGATATTGCCCGCGAACATGGCAGCTTGGCTAAGCTGATTGCCGACTGGCCGACCGAAGACATAGTCGGGCTTTGGGCGCTCTTAAAGAAGCGCGGTGCTCGTCTCGGTGGCAATACCGGGCCGTATTTTTTGCGCGCAATCGGTAAGGATACCTTTTTGTTAACCGATGATGTGCAAGGCTATTTTAAAGCGCACAAGCTGGTAGATGCCGGCTTTAGCTCGCAAACGGCGTTAAAACAGATACAGGCCGTGTTCAATCAATGGCAACAGGAGTCGGGCCGTTGTCTTGCGGATATCAGCCGGGTGTTAGCCTGTAGCGTGGGTGATAATCGTATTTAGATAAAAAAAGACCAGCCAAATTTGGCTGGTCAAGGCTCGATATTTCAAGCAATTGGAGTACTGCAGGGAAGCAGCGGGATGAACGTATAAGCAAAAAACAGGATTAGAAACTTTTACTGATCCCAATGACGACTCTGTCATCGAAGATTTCAGTTTGTGTACCATAGACTTTATGGTCAGTGTCGACAGTGCTGCCGTGGTAGCGTAAATCGAAGTTAAGACCGTAATAGGCTTTGCTTAAACCTATGTTCCAGTGGCCCCAACCTTCAGCACCATCACCCGTTAGGTCTTGATAACCCACAGATGCTGAGATTTTTACACCGTTGTCAAAGCTATAGCTGGGGTGTAGAGCGTAGTTCACCCCGTGCCAGCCATCGACACCAAACCAGTCATCCACCGTTGGGGTGACTTCGAGTTGCAGGTTGGCTCGACCGAATTGTTTACCCACTTTTAGCCATAATTCGGTGTAGTTGGAATAGGAAGCACCGGGGTAAAGGTATGAAAACAGCATGACATCATAGGTAAAGCCAGAATCGCCAAACTCTCCCGCTTTACCAATAAAAGGCGCGGTAACAATTTCTAAGTTTGGGTCTGCAAACTTAATGTTGGAGCTAAATACCCCAGCATACCAGCCTTGATTGTGGTTCCAACTTAATGTGCCTTGGACGACCGGAATATCGCCGTCTAAGGTCTCGGATTCACCACGAAACACATAGTCCGAAGCAAAATTAACATTGCCGTTAAGGGTGCCACCAAAGAGTTGATTATCTTCAGCAGCGTGGGAGCTGGCCGCCAAAGAAAGTAACGCCCCAGTGAGCAGCAATTTAGTACGAATCTTCATAATCATCATCTCAAAGTGATTGGAAATTGTTAGCGCACCTATATCGTAAAAATAAATTGTTAATAGCGGTGCAGCCTGGGATGAACCAATAACGAAAAGATATGAATGAATGTGAATAAGCAGCGAAATAACAGGGTCAATAAAAGCGTAATTTATAAAACTGCATTTTTTTGGGAAGCTGAGTTTCATTAAATGGGGTGCAAAATGTAATATCCAATTTGCGCTATACAACGCTTGGTCATAAAATGTCGCGTCCAAAGGTTTGAATATCTATTCGTTTCCCTGACCCATTTGTAACAAGGATTTACGTAGCAATAGTAGGCATTCGGATAGCAAGGTATGGTCATTCCATGCTTGATCCAATATGACCACACAGGGGTTATATATGCACAAAACCTTATGTAAAAGCTTGTGCTAATATGCCCTAGCTGTATCAAATAAATGTTTACTCAGGTTAATCGAGTATAAACATTTGTGTCGCCAAACATGTTTGCAACATTTTTGATATAGAGTAGGCTGAATAAGTGCTTTGTATCGTATAACGCTAACAATCTTATCTACAGTTAACATACTTCTTAAATAGGATAACAATTCTACTAATAAGGTATTGGCAAAGGTGTGAATATTTTCATTAGTTTACACTTTTGTTTGTTTATCTTTCTTGTTGATCCTTATAGGGTATACGATAAGTAATAGCTTTGATTTTAGTTATAATTACGGCCGTGAGTTCACCATTGCAGCGTGGCAAAACGGTAGCGTTAATATTTAAAGGAGTTCTCATGCGGCAGACAATTAAACTTGCCTCAGTAATTAGCGTGGCGTTGTGGATGGCAGCTTGTAGCCCTCAAGAAGAGAAGGCTGGTCATGCTGGCGCTGGGCCGCAGAGTGTTGAGGTGGGGGTCATCAATGTGGCTACCAAGCCTCAGGTTATCCAAGTCGAATTACCGGGCCGTAGCAAGGCATTCCTCGAAGCCGAAGTGCGTCCTCAAGTAAATGGTATTATTACCAAGCGTAGCTTTGTTGAAGGCGGCCATGTGAAGCAGGGCGAGTCCCTCTATCAAATCGATTCCGCACCTTATAAAGCGGCATTGGTAAGCGCAAATGCCGATTTAGCTAGAGCGAATGCAAGTCTTGCATCGGCGAAGGCTAAAGCTGCCCGTTATCAGCAGTTAGTGAAGACTAACGCCATCAGTAAGCAGGATTTCGACGAAGCTGAAGCGGCTTACAAAGAAGCGCTGGCGAGTGTGACTGTGGCTGAAGCGGCAATCAACACTGCCAAAATTAACCTCGAATACACCGAAGTGTTAGCGCCTATTTCAGGCCGTATCGGTAAATCGAGTGTGACAGCCGGTGCGCTGGTGACCGCTAACCAAAGCCAAACGTTGGCGACCATTCAACAGCTCGATCCTATCAACGTGGATATCGCGCAGTCGAGTGCTCAGCTGTTACGTCTAAAAGCCAAGCTGCAGCAAGGTAAGCTGCAGGCGGCTGATAACGCTGACGTGCAGTTAGTCTTAGAAGACGGCACGATTTATGGCCACAGCGGTAAGCTGCAATTTGCTGAAGTGAGTGTGGATGAAAACACTGGCTCAGTGATCCTGCGTGCAGAGTTCCCTAACCCCGATGGCATCTTACTGCCTGGCATGTATGTTCGCGCCGTATTGAATACCGGTACCGATCCTCAAGCCATCCTAGTGCCGCAAAAAGCCATTAGCCGTAACGCTAAGGGTCAAGCCGTGGCTATGGTGGTGAACGATCAAGGCGTAGTGGAAGCAAAAATTGTTACTACAGCTGAAGTTATCGACAATCAATGGCGTATTACTGCCGGTTTGGAAGCGGGCGATAAGTTGATTGTGGAAGGATTACAAAAGATCCGTCCAGGTGCACCAGTCACTCCCAAAGTTATTTCTGAAACCCAAGCACAGTAGGGCATAGCTATGGCACGTTTTTTTATTGATCGCCCCATCTTTGCGTGGGTGATCGCCTTAATCATTATGTTGGCGGGGGTTCTGTCGATCCGATCCCTGCCAGTCTCGCAGTACCCCAGTATTGCGCCACCGACAGTGGTGATCAGTGCGAACTACCCAGGTGCATCGGCCAAAATCGTTGAAGACTCAGTGACTCAGGTGATTGAGCAACGTATGAAGGGTATCGACCACCTACGTTATATCGCATCAACCAGTGATAGCTTTGGTAACGCTTCTATTACCTTGACCTTTAACGCAGAAGCCGATCCGGATATCGCGCAGGTTCAGGTACAGAACAAGTTACAGGGCGCAATGACTTTGTTACCACAAGAGGTACAATCTCAAGGGGTTAACGTTAACAAGTCAAGCTCTGGCTTCTTGATGGTACTAGGCTTCGTTTCGACCGACGGTTCTTTAGATAAGGGTGACATCGCCGACTATGTGGGCGCTAACATCCAAGATCCTATGAGCCGTGTACCGGGCGTGGGCGAAATTCAGATTTTCGGTGCCCAATACGCGATGCGCATATGGTTAGACCCACTGAAACTGACCCAATACAACCTCACCAGCTTAGATGTGGTGAGCGCTATCCGTGCGCAAAACGCGCAGGTTTCTGCGGGTCAACTCGGTGGTACGCCATCACTGCCTGGACAAGAGTTAAACGCGACTGTATCGGCACAGAGCCGTCTGCAAACGCCAGAACAATTCCGCAAGATCATTCTTAAATCCGATACGTCGGGTGCGAACGTATTTTTGGGTGATGTGGCGCGTGTTGAACTGGGTTCAGAAAGCTATGCAGTAGAGTCTCTGTATAACGGCAAACCAGCTTCGGGTATCGCGATTAAGCTGGCAACCGGCGCTAACGCCCTTGATACGGCGGCAGCGGTTCGCGCTAAAGTTGAAGAGTTACGTCCCTTCTTCCCTGCGGGGTTAGATGTGGTTTATCCCTACGATACAACGCCATTCGTTGAGAAATCGATTGAAGGCGTAGTACACACTCTGCTCGAAGCTATCGTACTGGTGTTCGTTATCATGTACCTCTTCCTGCAGAACTTCCGTGCGACCTTAATTCCAACGATCGCCGTACCTGTCGTATTGTTGGGTACCTTTGCGATTCTGTCGGCAACGGGCTTCTCCATCAACACCCTCACCATGTTCGCTATGGTACTGGCAATTGGTCTGCTCGTGGACGACGCGATTGTGGTGGTGGAAAACGTTGAGCGGGTAATGGCCGAAGAGGGCTTAAGCCCACTCGAGGCGACTCGTAAGTCGATGGATCAGATTACTGGCGCGTTAGTCGGTATCGGTTTGACCTTGTCGGCGGTATTCGTACCTATGGCGTTTATGTCGGGTTCGACTGGGGTTATTTACCGTCAGTTCTCGATCACTATCGTTTCTGCGATGGCGCTGTCTGTGCTGGTGGCCTTGATTTTAACGCCTGCACTGTGTGCGACCATGTTAAAACCATTGAAGAAAGGCCATGGCCATATCGAAACAGGTTTCTTTGGCTGGTTTAACCGTGGCTTCGATCGCTTAACGAACCGTTACGAATCGAGCGTGGCTGGCATTGTGAAGCGTGGCTTCAGAGTCATGATGATTTACGCAGCCTTAGTTGTGGCTGTGGGCTGGATTTTCATGCGCATGCCAACAGCATTCTTACCTGACGAAGACCAAGGTATCTTGTTCACGCAGGCAATTTTGCCAACCAACTCTACCCAAGAAAGCACCATGAAAGTGTTAGAGAAAGTCTCTGATCACTATCTGGCAGAAGAGGGCGTGAGATCGGTATTCAGCGTGGCGGGCTTCAGTTTCGCGGGTCAAGGCCAGAACATGGGTATTGCCTTCGTTGGCTTGAAGGATTGGTCAGAGCGTGAAGCGCCAGGTATGGATGTGCAATCCATTGCGGGCCGCGCGATGGGCGTATTCAGCCAAATGAAAGAAGCCTTCGTATTCGCCTTCGTACCACCTGCGGTAATCGAGCTGGGTACGGCTAACGGTTTCGATATGTACCTGCAAGATAAGAATGGCCAAGGGCACGACAAGTTAGTCGCAGCGCGTAACCAATTGTTAGGTATGGCGGCACAGAATCCAAACCTCGTGGGCGTTCGTCCAAACGGTCAGGAAGATGCGCCAATCTATCAGTTGCATATCGACCACGCCAAACTGAGTGCCTTAGGCATTGAGATTGCGAACGTGAACAGCGTGCTCGCAACCGCATGGGGTGGCTCTTATGTAAACGACTTTATCGACCGTGGTCGTGTGAAGAAAGTTTACGTACAGGGTGATGCGCAATACCGTATGCAACCTGAAGACTTAGACACTTGGTACGTGCGTAACAACAAGGGCGACATGGTGCCATTCTCGGCCTTCGCAACAGGCGCTTGGGAATATGGTTCACCTCGTCTAGAGCGTTTCAACGGTCTACCTGCCATGAACATTCAAGGCGCAACGGCTCCTGGTTTCAGTACTGGTGCGGCGATGAATATCATGGAAGACATGGTGAAGCAGTTGCCACCAGGCTTTGGTATCGAGTGGAACGGCTTATCCTATGAGGAACGTTTATCGGGTAACCAAGCGCCAGCGCTGTATGCGCTGTCGATTCTGGTGGTATTCCTCGTACTGGCAGCACTTTATGAGAGCTGGTCTGTACCGTTCGCAGTAATCCTAGTGGTTCCGCTGGGGATTATCGGTGCCCTGCTGGCGATGAATGGTCGTGGCTTACCAAACGACGTGTTCTTCCAGGTGGGTCTGTTGACGACGGTCGGTTTGGCGACGAAGAACGCCATCTTGATTGTAGAATTCGCCAAAGAATTCTATGAGAAAGGTGCGGGACTTATTGAGGCGACCTTACATGCGGTACGTGTGCGTTTACGTCCAATTCTGATGACGTCACTCGCCTTCGGTCTGGGTGTTGTACCGTTAGCGATTAGTACAGGTGTAGGTTCTGGTAGCCAGAACGCCATCGGTACCGGTGTACTCGGCGGTATGATGAGTTCGACCTTCCTCGGTATCTTCTTCGTGCCGTTGTTCTTCGTGATTGTGGAACGTATCTTCAGTAAGCGCGAGAAGAAAGGTAAAGAAGAAAAGCCGACCTCGGCGGAGTAATCTAACCTAACATTATTAAAGCCCTGCACATGCAGGGCTTTTTGTTAGCGTATCGTTACTACGATGGATAGCCAGCATTAGCCAATTCAGGCATATTGACGGAATCATAATGGATAGGGAGCTTGGTATGTTGTTACAGGAACTTGCAGCGCTGGATAAAGCCATAGCCAAGGGAAAGTGGTTTTTTATCCTAGTGGTTGGCGTGTTGTTTTGGGGAGGCATGACCTCCCTCGTGGTCGCCACTATCCATTATTTCACCTCAGATACATCCTTTTGGGGCGAGTTAGCTCGGGCATTCTGTATTTATCCTGCGGCAGGTATTTTATTTGGTTGGTTTGACTGGGTGCGGCTACAACGTAAAAGAGATAGACTGCGCGCCGAATATTTTCAGCCGCATAATGAGTAACAGTGTGTTGGTTTAGGAGCAAAGTGGTGTCATCGGTGAGAGGTTTTATGACTAAGCAGCTTATTATGGCAGTCGTTTGCCATTGTATCGCGCTGGGCATGGTCGCCTATGGCGCCTATGAGTTTTATCTTGAGCAACTGGCCGTTCCTGAGCTGACTCGCCTCTTTGCCGTCGCAGTATTTTTTATTGGCATGGGGCTTGACCCTAATATGTTTTTTACTCCCCTCAACCAAGTGATGAGTCAGGCCGAGGATAAATCGCCTAAGGCAAAGTTACAGACTGTGGTGTTTAATCTGGGGGTTTTCTTGCTGATCTGTAGTTTTTTAATGGAATGGTTATACGACTGAAGTCGTTAATCCACCCAAGGATTCAAACATCAAAAAGGGCGTCGAGCTTAGCTTCGACGCCCTTTTTGTTAGGGATGTAGGCAAGCCTCGGCTTAAGGTGTGTAGTAAGTGGCTGCGCCTGGCCCCACAGGCAGACCAAAGCCAAACACCCACAGGAAGAAGAACGCCGTCCAGCCAACGAAAAACACTAAGGTGTACGGCAGCATAGTGGCGATAAGCGTGCCTATGCCAAGGTTTTTCTGGTAACGGCAAGCCACGGCCAAAATCAACCCGAAATAACTCATCATAGGCGTGACTAAGTTAGTCACTGAGTCGCCAATACGGTAGGCCGCTTGAATGGTTTCGGGCGCATAGCCGACTAACATCAGCATGGGCACAAAAATGGGGGCGGTAATGGCCCACTGGGCCGAAGCGCTACCCAGCATCAAGTTGATAAAGCCACAGATCATAATAAAAAACAGGAACAGGATTGGTCCAGTTAAGCCAATGGATTGCAGGGCATCTGCACCCAGCACGGCTAACACGGCGCCGAGATTACTCCAGTTAAAAAAGGCCACAAATTGCGCCGCAAAAAATACCAGTACGATATACAGCCCCATAGTGCTCATGCTGTGCGACATGGCATTGATAACGTCTTTATCGTTTTTAATGCTGCCAACGACCTTGCCGTAGACAAAACCGGGGATAGCAAAACAGATAAAGATAAAGGCGACGATGCCTTTGAGGAACGGCGACCCCGAGACTAGACCGGTTTTAGGATCGCGCAGTGGTGCACCCTCTGGCACGACTGACAGCGCAAGGATTACCGCGAGCACC
Source organism: Shewanella sp. GD03713 (assembly GCF_029843705.1). Taxonomy (NCBI): domain Bacteria; kingdom Pseudomonadati; phylum Pseudomonadota; class Gammaproteobacteria; order Alteromonadales; family Shewanellaceae; genus Shewanella; species Shewanella sp. GD03713. Next base: position 4,703,547 of record NZ_JAOCIW010000001.1, on the reverse strand, counting down.
AGCATAGATAATCCCGCCCACTTGAGGCCACGTTTTTCCAGCTCGGTGACATTGCCCATGGATTGGTGCACGGTTTCATCGGCATCATCGCCTTGATATTTGCCCAGTTTCGGCTCGACAATTTTCTCGGTCACAAAGGCACCGAGGAAAGTGATCACAAAGGTCGAGACAAACATAAAGTACCAGTTAACCTCGGGGCCGACGTTGTAGTCGGGATCGATCATCCGCGCCGCCGCCTCAGTGATACCCGATAACAGCGGATCGACAGTACCAAGCAATAGGTTAGCGCTGTATCCCCCTGATACCCCTGCAAATGCTGCGGCAAGCCCCGCCAGAGGATGGCGACCTAAGGAGTGGAAGATCATCGCCGCCATGGGAATTAATACCACATATCCAAGCTCTGCCGCGGTGTTTGACATAATTCCCGCAAACACGATAGTCACTGTCACTAAACGCTTTGATGTTCCCATAACGAGTGCGCGCATGGCGGCGGATAATAGTCCTGAACGCTCGGCGATACCCACACCCAGTAGGGCAACCAGAACCGTGCCCAAGGGGGTAAAACCGGTAAAGTTAGTGACTAAGTTGGACACTATCATCCGCAAGCCTTCGGCATTCATCAGGCTAACCACATGGATAAGTCCATCGGCACCTCGGCCGTGGGCGCCCTCGGGGCGTGGATCGGCCACCGTCAACTCAAAGTAACCAGCAATGCCAGACACCAGAATCACAGCGACACAAAATAGAGCAAACAGGGTAATAGGGTGTGGCAATAAATTACCTAACCGTTCGACAATATTCAGAAAGCGTACAAACCAGCCACTTGAGTTGATGTCATGTGGGGGCGGTGTCTTTATGGGAATATGATTGGATTTCAAACTCATGCCTTGCCTCTGTCGACCTTTGCTAGCGCATTTTTATCCGTGAGCTGAATCGATGCGGCGTGACTTGGCTGAGGAGCCTCTCGCTCAAGTGATTGGATTAACGCTAAGGTAAAAGTGAAAAAATTGGCCGAAAAGTATGATGCTTGTGCTTTAAATAAAACTTAAATGAGGCTAGAGCAGTATATAGGCAGATTTTGGATAAAAAAATGGACTCACGGGGAGTCCAGTATTCACGAGCAAAAAGGTTGCTCTAAACGTTGTGCAAATTAACTATAGCTTAGTTTTTCTGTATCCAAGCTGAATAATCTCGCTGGTCATTTTGTTGTTTAATGCTCTGACCAGAGTAGCTAAAGCTAATATTTCATTGCGTTAGCTATCGCTTTAGATGAAATTCTTGCTTATTTATGGTTAGCTGTAGCCATTAAAAACAATAATAAACACTAAGGATGGAAGATGGACAAACTGTTACTAGGATTAGCGCTGATTTTTATCGTGACCTATCTTTGGTATGTCAGCCTAGTCAAAAAACGCAATACCGCCCTTGAGGCTCTGTCGGGGATCGATGTGCAGTTGGCTAAACGCGCCGATCTCGTGCCCAATATCCTCAAAATCGCCAAGCGATTTATGGATCATGAAAAGTCATTGCTCACTGAAATTACTGAGCTACGCACGCAATTAACCCGTCATTACAACAAGACTGACCCCAATGCGGTTAAAGAGCATATTGCACAAGCCGAGCAGTTAAATGACAAAATGGCTACATTGATGGTTAATGTTGAAAACTATCCCGAGCTGAAGTCCGACAACACTATGCTTGAAGCCATGCAAACCTATAACGAGGTCGAAGCACATATTTCGGCGGCTCGTCGTTTCTATAACTCAGCGGTGTCGGAGTTAAATACAGCCGTTGAAATTTTTCCCGGGTCGATTATTGCGTCAATGGCTAAGATTAAAGTGATGCCATTTTATGAAGTCAGTGAGGCATCTAAAGCACCAATAGACGCGGCAGATTATCTGTAATCTTTAATATTTGCGGGGGTAAAATACCCCCGTAAAATAACGATCTCAATGAATATACTCACCTTTATCTTGGGCAGTCCCATCAAGGCACAGCGACAGACAGTAAAACTGTCGGCAGAGCCTGCGGATAGGGAGTCGCTGCAACAGTACTATGATTCCCACCTTGCACCGCTTGCCGCCCGTTATGAAACCAAGCGCGTAGCGAGCCTGAAGGCAGCACGTCAACGCTTGTATCTCAGTTTAGTGATTGTTGCAGGTCTCGTACTATTAACGATATTGGGACATAGCCGTGGGCTGGTGTTGTTTCCGCTACCAATGATTGCACTGCTGGTATTAGGTTTTTGGAGTTTTACCCCGACAAGGCAGTTTACGCGTCAAGTACAGCAAGAAATCTATCCCATCATGTTTAAGTATTTTGGTGAAGACTTTATCTATAATCGCGAGATGCGCCTTGATATGAATCGGCTCTCGGCGGCAAAAGTCTTACCTCATTACGACAAGGTGAGTTTTGGTGACTATATTCACGGTCAATACAAAGGGGTAGAACTAATCGTCAATGAGTTAACTCTGACCAAAGATGTGCGAGTGGAAGAGTGGGACGGTAATAAACGCAGAACCGTAACCCGCACTGAAACCCGTTTTCGCGGCACTGTGGTCGAGCTCAGTAGTCACAAGCAGTTTATCGGCCATACCGTGGTATTAAAGGATCGTGGCGGATTAGCGAATTTCTTATCCGACAGTCATTCGGGGCTGCAAAGAGTGCGACTAGAAGACCCCTTGTTTGAAAAAGAGTTTGATGTGTTTTCAACAGATCAAATTGAATCACGTTATTTGCTCAACACCGCTTTTATGGAGCGATTACAGCAACTGGCAAAGGTCTTTGCTGGTGATATCCAATGTGCCTTCTTTCGCAACCGGCTGATCCTATTTTTGCCCAATCGTAGGAGTCGTTTCCAAATGCGCTCTATCTTTGATAGTGCGAATTTTTCGACAGAATTTAGCCAGTTAAACCGTGAGATGAAGCAACTCTTTGCTATTATTGAAATACTTAAACTAAACGAATACACGGGACTTTGATGATAGCAATGCACCAACCACCTACTTACCTTAAGTCGATTGCGCTATATGGGCTCGGCTTATTGTTAACTTGGGGGAGCTTTGCAACCGTGTTCGCCGAAGAGGTCAAACCGACTAAGCCGCGCATTGTGGCGCGCTATTCTGACAGTGGCATCGTCAGCGCGGAAGGCCAAGAAAAATTTAAGGTTTATCAATATCAACAGGCCAATGGCGTAACGGTTTTTACCGATAAAGCGCCATCGAGCAGCGATTACCAAATCCTACTGTACGATTGCTTTGCTTGTCGCCCAGACTCGACTATCGATTGGAATGGTATTCGGTTGTTTACCCGTAATTACGAGAGTTTAATCAGCCGTGCGGCCCATAAACATCGGTTAGATCCTGCACTTATCCGTGCGGTTATCCATGCTGAGTCAGCATTTAATGCTAGAGCGATATCCCGCTCGGGGGCTATGGGATTAATGCAATTGATGCCCGAAACCGCCAAAGAGATGGGTGTGACTAATGCCTTTTTGCCAGAGGAGAATATTCTCGGTGGCAGTAAGTATTTGGCGCAAATGCTAAAACAGTTCAATGGGGATATTGCGCTGGCCTGTGCGGCCTATAATGCTGGGCCTACAACTGTGACTCAGTACAACGGTATTCCGCCCTATCCAGAAACCCAAGCCTACGTAGAACGGGTGCAAATTCTGCTCAAGCGTTACCGCAGCACTAAGGTATAAGGTTCGCTGTAACTATCGATATTCTGCTTTAACAACAAACGCAGCGGGACAAGTAAAGTATCCGCTGCGCTATGTTGCAGCTTCATAATGTTGAAGCCAATCTGGCTGAGCTTATTCGCCAACTTCCCATTTTACACTGACATGACCATCTGCTTGGCCTAAGGTTTTACCTAAGTAATCGAGCATTTCGGTAGCAATTTCATCCAGTTGCCAAGGTGGATTGATCACCCATAGTCCTGCGGCAGTCATGCCAAACTCGTTAGAATCGGGCTTGATGGCTTGCTCGATACGTAGTTGGCGCTTAATACCGCTAGTGGCTAAGCGGGAGAGCATTTCTTCTGTTTGCGCGCGGTTGACTACCGGATACCAGAGCATAAATACGCCCGTGGCAAAGCGTTTGTGCGCCTTGATTAACGTGTCGGCCACTGTTTGATAGTCGGTCTTAATCTCATAACTGGGGTCAACAAGTACCAGTGCGCGGCGCTCTAGTGGCGGTACTGCGGCAATCAGCCCTTTTAAGCCATCGCCTTTAATCACTTTAACTTGCTTATCTTGTTCGAAATACTCATCCAGTAGCAGATGATCGGTACCGTGCAGCTCGTGCAGTAGCATACGATCCTTTGGCCCAAGATCCATATCGATAAAGGCTGGCGAACCTGGGTAAAAGTTCAGTTCTTCTGGATTGTCTTCATTAAAATGACGCACCGCATCTATATAATCTTGCAAGGATTTGGGCAGATCGGTTTTGTCCCACAGTTTTGCTACCCCGTCGAGATATTCACCTGTCTTTTGGGCAAACTCATCCGTTAACGCATAACCGCCTGCACCCGCATGGGTGTCGATATACACGAGCGGTTTGTCTTTTTTATGCATTAACTGCAAGGTTTGCAGCAACATAGCGTGTTTCAGCACATCGGCATAATTGCCGGCGTGATAACCGTGACGGTAACTTAACATGGGGGATCCTAGTTATTTGCAAACAAAGCAAAGGGAGGCAAATGCATGTCGGCAATTATACCTAGGATGCCCTATGGCGTAAAATTAATGCCTCACTTCGCCCGTTTTTTATGGGTGAGCCAATGTGAAGGGGTTTGCATCTGGAAGGTTTTTAGCCAAAGCCCAGCGGGGGCGGGTTTACCAAATAAGTAACCTTGAAACTGTTCACACCCTAGTGCGGTCAGTTGCATTAATTGCGTTTCGGTTTCGATCCCCTCAGCAATGACATTCAGGTTTAAACTTTTAGCTAATAAAATTGCGGCGTTGACAATTTGAGTATGGCGCTCGCTAATGCCGAGCTGGCTGACAAAGTAGCGATCAATTTTGATTGTATCGGCGCTTATGTCAATCAGCTGGCTTAAGGAAGCATGGCCTGTGCCAAAATCGTCAATCGCAATGGATACGCCCATACGAGCAAGAGTGTTTAAACGTCTGCCAGTTTCTTTATATTTTGAAAATACTGAAGTTTCTGTAATTTCAATTTCTAATAATGGGATGAGTTCAGGATGATTCATATAGGTTTGGATCAAGACTTTAAAGAAGCGATCCGACAGTATATCTTGCCCTGACAAGTTGAAAGCTATCCTGACCATAGGGACATTTTTTGGCCAAGCACGGATCAGTTGGAGTAACTGTCTAAGCACTTTCATCGCAAAAATCGCCTGTAATTGTGACGACTCTATAATGGGGATAAAGGTGCTTGGCATGATCATGCTGCCGTCTTTATCGAACATTCTGGCGAGCGCTTCAAAGCTAATGATATGGCCATCAGCCATCACTTTAGGCTGTAACCACATTTCAAGACGGTTGTGTTTTAACGCATCGCGGATTTTACTTTCTTGCGAGGAGGCCTCAAGCAAATTGTTAATCAAACCAACGTAATACACCATGACAGGGTTAGCTTGGGTGGTTTGTTTGATGGCAATTAAGCATTGCTCGGCGGCTTGCTGCGGCGCGGATTTATTACCTGAACAGCAACCTATTCGACATTCGAGATGATATTCAATCTGCTGTTCTTGCTTCAGTTTTAAACTGGTTGGTATGCGTTGCCGCAATTGTTGTGCAAGCGTCTCTGGGGAGATTAACGGTAGTTCGGTGAATTCTAGGGCAAAGGATGCGCCCCTAAAGCGGTATATTTTGGCCTGATGGCCGACACGTTCTTTCAGTTCTATGGCAAAGGCTTTTAGAATTGCATCACCAACGCCGATCCCAAATGCGGCATTGATTTGGCTGAGATTATCTATCTTAACTAAAGCGACGGTCATTGCTTGATGTGTCGCGCTTGGAGCGGGGTTATACCAATGGTTCTCGTTGGGTAAACCCGTGACTAAATCATAATAATGAGTGCTGATATGGTGCTTTTTAAGTCGACTTAATTCAAGCGCATGATTGGTTTGCGCCGTGATATCGTGACAGTGAAATAACAAGGTATCGTGGTGCTCCAATGAGGCTTTTTGCAGGAGATATCGGCTGCCGCTATTGTGCCTTAAACGGGTATGGAATGAGGCGGCCAACAAATTCGTACTGGTATCTTGGTCCACTTCAAAAATATCACACAGGCGAGTGCGATTAAGTGTGACATCTCCTGCGATTTGTTTTGCCGCATTATTCAAGTTGAGGATCACTCCATCTTCATTACAGAAGAAGGAGGCCGTGCCATTATTGTCAAAGATTTCAGCATATTGATCTAAAGAGCGTTGCAGCGCGTGTTGATGCTGGATCATTTGCTGCGCATGGACTTTCTGGGTTTTTAACAACCGCATGGCTGACAACGGGATACAAATATTGAAAAACATAAACAACAGCCCGTTGAGGTAAGCGTGGGTCGCTGGCAGGCTAATATCTACATCGACAATAGGCGGGAGATTCTGGTTACGCAGTAGCAATAAGAAAGGCAGCACATTGAAGCACATCATCCAGAAGGCGACTTTTCGACCAAACAGGAAAAGCGCCATCAGCGGTAGCGTATACAGGAAGGTAATGCCTGCTTGCGACAAGGTAAAATCTGGAATAAACAACAGTATTGCCAAGCAGGCCGCGACCACCATGGCCAGCAAGCTGATTGAGCTCGCCAGCAAATACCGACGGGTAAACCATAATGCGAGAAATAAGACGGTTAAAAAACTGACCGTAATGCCAATAATAAAACTGAGGTTGAGTTCATATGCAATCAATGAACTGTGCAGCACTATGCTGGTGGTCAATACTGCACCACTTAGCAAAATAATCCGCAATAAACTGGTTTTTAATATGGTTCTATCAGGGTTTAAAAAGTCTTGCTCTCTGATAAACAAAAAACCTTTCAGCCAGTTAAGCAAAAAATGTCCTTATTCCATACGGAAGTCGCTAAGGTTGACTGGGAATAAGACATATAACATAAATCGCTAATTTGTTACATAAATAGATTTCTTCCATTATAAATCAGTCAATTACATTGTGATTGATGTTTGAGTTTTTATAGGAGCAGTTAGACAAATTGACCAACAACTTAATACTCGCAAACAAGGTGATTTGCTTGCATGTTCATCAAGGCGGTTCTTTGGCATAATGGCCGCAATTTCTACCCGTTAAACAGTGATCCCTTTGCCTATTCCAGTCTTTTTTAATCAGCAATTTCCAACACTTGTGGACATTTGTGCCCGTTGGCAACTGGTTTTTGATGTCGATGCGCCATTTGAATTGCGTTTTGAATCAGACACCTTGACGCTACATAAGCGCGATGAGCCTAAGCTCGATGGCATAGTTGTGGATTTTGTGACTGGCGCGGTTGCCCATAGACGCAAGTTTGGTGGCGGTCGTGGGCAGTCGATTGCTAAGGCCGTTGGATTAAAGCAGGGCGTTACGCCAAAAGTGGTCGATGGTACAGCGGGCCTCGGCCGCGATGCTTTTGTGCTGGCAAGCTTAGGCTGCACTGTGACTATGGTGGAGCGCCATCCTGTGGTGGCCGCATTATTAGAAGACGGCCTGCGCCGCGCCTATCAAGATGCCGAAATCGGCGACTGGATGCGTGAACGTATGCAGCTTTTCCATGGTTCTAGCCTCGAAGCACTCGCCAAATTGGAGCAAGAGGTTGATGTGGTCTACCTCGACCCTATGTACCCCCACCGCGACAAATCGGCCTTGGTTAAAAAAGAAATGCGGGTCTTCCAAACCTTAGTCGGTGCAGACCTCGACGCCGATGGATTGCTCGCCCCCGCTATGGCTCTAGCCAGTAAGCGTGTGGTGGTGAAGCGCCCCGATTATGCTGAAGACCTCGCTGGCGTTAAGCCCAGTATGGTTATCGAAACTAAGAAAAACCGCTTCGATGTCTATGTAAAATCGGCAATGAAGTAGTGCTCTTCATCCATTTTTAACGCCCTCTTGTCCCTTAGTTGTTGAGGATTAAGGCGATAAAAAAGCGCTAACCTAGGTTAGCGCTTTTGTTTTTGAATAAAGGTTATGTTTATCGCACTAAGGTAAACAGTGGGGTTTGACTGACCGCTTGAAAATCCAGCGCCATGGTTACACTGAGTGCTGTGATGGTAATAATTGAAAAACCAAACACTTGTCTGGCCCAACGTGGCATATCCACATCTTGACGATAACCTTTGAGGGCCATTGTTAGCCACCATAGGCTGGTGGCACAGGTCACGGCCATAAAGGCGGTGCCTGTGTAACCTGCGAGTGGCAGCATGGTGCTGACCAAGGCGAACACTGCGATATAGAGCACTATATGGTGCTTCGCCTTGGCCATCCCTTCGGCGACTGGCAGCACTGGGATCTTCGCGGCTGCATAGTCATTAAAGCGGAAAATCGCGATGGCGTAGGAGTGTGGCATCTGCCAGAGGCTGAACATCAGCAATAAAATCACTGCGCCCATATCCATTTGCCCCGTCACGCTGCAATAGCCCACCACGGGCGGTACTGCGCCCGAAAAGCTGCCGACTAAGGTGCCGTAAACCGAGTTTCGCTTCATATAGAGGCTATAAATCCCGACATACACGACATAGCCAATAGCGGCAAACAGCAGAGCTAAGGCATTGGTTAACAAGGCTAAGATGCAAAATCCAAGCACGCCTAAGGCGATGCCAAACAGCAAGACATGGCTTAGGGGGATTTCGCCCGTGACGGTGACGCGTTTGCAGGTGCGCTGCATTTTGGCGTCAATGTCACGGTCGATACAGTTATTAATCGCACAGCCTGAGGCGACGACTAAGGATAATCCCACTAAGCTTGCCAGCATCAAGACCAGATCCACATCGCCCTTAGCGGCCAATAGGAAGCCGCCAGCAACGGAAATCAGATTCCCGAAAATGATGCCAGGCTTAGTCACCTGTACATACCCTTTGAAGCGTGCTTTCCATTGCGTCGATGTCAATCTAGCTTGTGTGTTCATTTGCTGTGTCTCGTTACATCATCAAAGCGTTAGCTTCGAGAATGATCCATACCGACAAGCCAACCACCATCACGATGATCAGTGCGGTAAATAGGAAGGAGAAGGTGTTGATCTTGCCTTCCTTAGAGAAGTCCAAGTGCAGGAAGTACTTAAGGTGTACCAAAATCTGCACCAGTGCAGTGACAACGACGATGGCAAGCGTCGTCGATTGCTCGAAGTGATGGGTCATTACCGCCCAGAATGGGATGGCAGTTAACACCACTGACAGCACAAAACCGACTAAGTAGGACTTGATGCTGGCGGCTAGATCGTCTGCGCCATGGCTATGATCATGCGAATGAGTATGTGTGCTCATTACAATGCTCCCAATAAGTACACAACGGTGAATACGCAAATCCACACGATGTCGAGGAAATGCCAGAACAAGCTTAAGCAGCTCAGGCGAGTGATGCTGCGGTTGCCTAAGCCCGTTTTGGCGACTTCAATCATCATGATTGCCATCCAAATTAACCCTGCGGTCACGTGCAAGCCGTGCATGCCCACTAAGGTGAAGAAAGATGACAGGAAGGCGCTGCGTTGTGGGCCGTTGCCGTGTTCGATCAGGTGATGGAACTCATAGACTTCCATGCCGATAAACACACAGCCCAGTGCAAAGGTAATGGCTAACCAAGTAAGGGTTGCCGCCTTGTTGTGGCGCTTAGCGAAAATCAACGCGAAACCATAGGTAATACTACTGAGCAGCAGGGCTGCCGTTTCGATCAGCACAAAGTCCAGTTCGAAAATGTCTTTACCCGATACACCGCCGTCGGTGTTCATATAGAGCACGGCGTAGGTGGCGAATACCGATGCAAACAGGATGCAGTCGGTCATCAGGTAGAGCCAAAAACCAAACAGGGTGTTGCCACCCGTGTCATGGTGCTCGTGGTGCTCCTCGGCGTGAGCAACTTCTAAATCAGCTGGGATTGCAACACTCATATCAGCCCCTTACTACATTGTTTAAGTGAGCATTTTCAATGCGTGCCACTTCATCGGGTTGAACGTAATAGTCGACATCGTTGTTATAAGCACGGAATAAGAACACGATAAACGCGCCCACCATGCCCACAATCGCGAGCCACAGAATGTGCCAAATCGCAGCAAAACCAGCGGCAGTAATGCCCAGCGCCATTAAGATACCGCTTGGGGTATTTTTCGGCATATGGATTGGCTGATAGTGTTTGAGGCGTTGATACGCTGTGCCTTTTTCTTTGGCATCGGTAAAGGCATCGATATCAGACACTTGTGGCAACTTAGCAAAGTTGTAGAACTGTGGTGGTGATGCGGTTGACCATTCCAGCGTGTGGCCATTCCATGGGTCGCCCGTGGTGTCACGGTTTTGGTCGCGGTCACGGATACTCACGTACAGTTGCACGAATTGCAGAATGATACCGACCATGATGATGCAAGCACCCACGGCAGCGATATAGATCCACATGTTCCATGCTGGGTTATCAATGTAGTTGATACGGCGAGTCATACCCATAAAACCGAGTACATACAGCGGCATAAAGGCCACATAGAAACCAATCTGCCAGCACCAGAATGACGCTTTACCTAAACGCTCATTTAAGTGGAAACCCGTCGCTTTCGGGAACCAGTAAGCAAAACCAGCTAAGTAACCGAACACGGCACCACCGATAATGGTGTTATGGAAGTGAGCGATCAGGAACAAGCTGTTGTGCAGTACGTAGTCGGCGCCAGGTACGGCCAATAATACGCCCGTCATACCACCAATGGTGAAAGTCACCATAAAGCCTAAGGTCCACAGCACTGGTACAGTTAAGCGCAAGCGGCCGCGGTAAATAGTGAACAACCAGTTAAACAGTTTTACCCCAGTTGGGACCGCAATCACCATGGTCATCACGCCGAAGAAGGCGTTGACGTTGGCGCTAGAGCCCATGGTAAAGAAGTGGTGTAACCACACGATAAAACCGAGGATCGAAATCGCGCCACTGGCCCATACCATTGAGGAATAGCCGAACAGACGCTTAGAGGTAAAGGTTGAAATCACATCCGAGAAGATACCGAACGCAGGTAAAATCAGGATGTACACTTCAGGGTGACCCCAAGCCCAGAACAGGTTGATATACATCATGGCGTTACCACCACCATCATTGGTGAAGAAGTGGAAACCCATGTAGCGATCGAGTGTTAACAGTGCTAAAACCGCGGTCAGGATCGGGAACGAAGCCACGATCAGGATGTTGGCCCAAGTACAAGTCCAAGTGAAGATTGGCATTTGCATCAGCTTCATGCCTGGAGCGCGCATCTTAAGCACAGTCGCGATAAAGTTGACCCCAGTTAAGGTTGTCCCTATCCCCGAAATCTGTAGCGCCCAGATATAGTAATCGACCCCGACACCCGGACTGTAAGCCAGCTCAGACAAAGGCGGATAAGCCACCCAACCGGTACGGGCGAATTCACCTAAACCTAATGAAATATTGATCAGCACGGCACCAGATGCGGTTAACCAGAAGCTGAGGTTGTTCAAGAAGGGGAAGGCAACGTCGCGGGCACCGATTTGCAGTGGCAGCACTAAGTTCATTAGACCGATCATAAATGGCATCGCCATAAAGATAATCATGATCACGCCGTGGGCAGTGAAGATTTGGTCGTAATGTTCTGGCGGCAGATAACCTGCGGCGCCATTGGTGGCCAGTGCCTGTTGGGTACGCATCATGATGGCGTCGGAGAAACCGCGGATCAACATGATGAAGGCAAGCACTATGTACATGATACCGAGGCGTTTATGGTCAACCGAGGTTAACCAGTCGTGCCAAAGCACGCCCCATTTTTTGTGTTTAGTGATCAAGGCTGCGACGTACAGGCCTATCACGGCAACAACCGCAAGGGTCACCATGATGATAGGCTCATGATACGGGATCGCATCTAAGCTTAATTTACCGAGAAAAGACATGATTACTCCGCCTCCACTTGGTGAGTGGATGAGTGTTCTGTTGATGAAGTGTCAGAATGGGTTGAGCTTTCCATGTCGGCCATCTTCTGTTCGCTCGCCATATGCGCCATATCGTGGTGCATGCCAGCCATATTGTGGTCGGCACTCATGTGTTCCATACCTTCATGGCCTGCCATTTGCTCGTTTGAGTCCATGTGCATGTATTGCATAACGATTTGATCGAACATGCCGTGACTAACTGAGCCAAAGTATTCAACAGGATTGTTTTCACTCTTCTGTGCTAAGGCTTGGTAAGTCGCAGAGTCTAAGGTCTTAGTCGCCTGTTGTTTTGCCTTGGCTACCCAAGCATCGAAGTCGGCCGCCGTTGGCGTGGCAATGGCTTTAAACTTCATGCCCGCAAAACCTGCGCCGCTATAGTTAGCGGAAATACCGTCATAGGTACCGGGTTCGTTGGCAATCAGGTGCAACTTAGTCGTCATCCCTGCCATTGAGTAGATTTGGCTACCTAACTGCGGGATAAAGAAAGAGTTCATTGCGGTATCAGAGGTGATCTTAAAGTTCACTGGTACGTTCGCTGGGAAAGCCAGTTCGTTTACCGATGCAACACCTTGTTCTGGATAGATAAACAACCATTTCCAGTCCATAGAAACCACTTCAACCGTAATTGGCTTGGCCTCGTGTTCGAGTGGTTTGTAAGGGTCGAGATCATGGGTTGAACCCCAAGTGATCACGCCCAAAATCAATACGATCACAATAGGCACAATCCAAACCACGGTTTCAATCGCGCTTGAATGGGACCATTTTGGGGCGTAAACCTCATGATCTCGGCCATCGCGGTATTTCCATGCGAAGAACAAAGTCATGAAGATCACGGGGATAACCACAATCAGCATGAGTAGGGTAGCGATGATGATCAGGTGCTTTTCATCGACACCGATCTGGCCCTTGGGATCCAATACGCCGCCATCACAGCCTGCGAGCATCAGGGCTATCGCCGCGAATGCTACTTTACTTAAATTTCGAATTAACAAAGGAAGATTCCTCTAACCCTAAGGTTTACAACTCTGCCCAGAGAGATTGGCAGTAGCATTGAGCGGCGTTATCCGAAGGCAAATCCGAAAGTGGCTCGAGCGCGGCACAAAAAATGCCTGCCACCCCAATGCAAGATTGAGGATCGACTTTCAGCGCTTAATGCTAAATTTGAATTTTAAAACAGAGAGTTACAATGGTGGGGCGCGACAACCGTGCGCAAGGTGCTCGAGGGATTTTAGCCTTGGGGGTGCTAAAAACAGGGCAGCATTAGTTAAATCTAAGCTGTTGAAAAACTTGAAGCCATTGTCGAACAGATTCCACAATTGCTTAATAATCTGGGGGTTGAGCAGTAATATGCTCAGCAGCGTGGCGCCGAAAAACTCGATTAAAAATCCATCGCTCAAGGTGATTAACTCACCAATATCGATACAGCCACCGACCATCACCGACACTAAGTCAGCAGCGGGCAGCACAAACAGTAACCCGAAGATCAGGGCTAAGTTTGTCATACTGAAGTGGGAGAACCTCGCTACGAGATTCAATCCTTCAGCGATAAATTGGCTGAGTGCGAATTTCAATTAACAGGTCCGGCTGAACGAGAGGAAATTGTTGGCTGAATAAAAATTCAAGCTGCAACTTTTTTGTGCGGGCGGGAGGATAACAAGAAGCGGGGATTGATTGAAAGTAGATCCCAGGCTCAAAACGGCTTTTGCATTAAAAAAACCTTAATTAAAACCAAAATAAAACAAATAATTAACAAAATTAACTGGATTTATACTCATTACACTCGCAAAAAATAGGGTTAATGTGAGCTGCGTCAGAAAACGCCTTGGGTTAAATGTAAACAATTTGAGCTGGAAAAATCACCTAAACTCGCTGCGCTTTCGCCCCTTTTCACGGAATTATTTTTACCGCATTGATGCGGGTTAACCTCCTCACTCGTTAATGCCCATCCTTTGGCTGCGCTTAAGAGTTGGCGTGAGTCTAGCAGATTTCGCCATAGCAAACCGACCGTTAATGAGGCGTTTACGCTGGCGATTGGCGACTGAATTTATTATTAGCTTTTACTAAGCTTGAGATTGATTTGTAGATTAAGGCATTATGTGGCCTATCTGAGTTGCGGCTTAGTAATAAAAAGGGATTGGATATCAAAGCATTTGCTCACTACCTTAAGGTCAATCTACTCGTTGCCTTGGCTTACTTTGTCGTTGGCAAAATCGGTTTGTTGATTGCCTTACCTCCCGGTTATTCGGCTGCCATTTGGCCTGCGGCGGGCATTGCCATTGCCTCCTGCCTGATATGGAGCAAGTATTCGCCTTGGTTTGGTATCTTGGTCGGCTCTTGGCTGATTAACATCAATATCGGTGGTGAGATCCATCTCGGTTGGCTGCCCTTAGTGATTGCATCCGCATCGAGTTTACAGGCCTATGTTTCTGCCAATGTTATCCGCCGTATCGACCCCTTAGTGACCTTAGATAGACCCAACACTGTCATTAAGTCCTGCCTCAGCCTCTCGTTAACCTGCATGATTGCTACTCTCTTTGGTAATGCCGCCTTGGCCGCCCATGGCACGATTCCCATCAAGGATGTCTTTGGCAGTACGATCAATTGGTGGCTTGGGGACTTACTCGGAGCGGTAATCTTTATTCCGCTGACGATGTTGATCTTCGATCAGCGCTCCATTTGGCGCTCAAGGCGGATTCAGACTGGGTTACCACTGTTGGTCGGCTTTTTATTCTGTGTCGGCATTTATTACTACTCGGATATGAACCAGCGACAACAGCTGCAGGATAAATTTCAAATTCAGTCTAATGCCATTATCAGCAATGTTGAAAGTTTTCAGGTGTCGAATCTACAGCAAGTGATTGCGCTTGCGAGTTTATTCGATAATAGCGAGCAGGTGTCTCAGGATGAATTTATCCAGTTTGGTAAGCGCAACCAACTGCAATTAGATGGGTTTCGGGCTTGGGCTTGGTCACCACTGATTGCCGCGACCGATAAAGACAGTTTCGAGGCCGCCACCAGCGCCGAGATTGGCGAATCATACCGCATTCGATACTTAGCCAATGGGCGACCCAATCCCGACGGTTGGTTAGTGCCGATTAAGTTTGTGCAACCGATAAACACCAGCCGTGCTGCCTTGGGTATTGACCTTAATGGCGAACCGACAAGGGCGGCGGCGATTGCCAAAGTCCGCGCCACACTGTCACCAGTGATGACCGGAAAAATTCAATTGGCGGAGGATCCCAATGGGCCGGGCGGGACGCTGTTTATTGCCCCCGTCTTCGACCGTTTAGGGAATATCGAGGGCTTTTGCTCGGCGGTGATCGACCTGCAATCGATTATCAATGCGGTGGAGCAGGTCAAAGGCTTGCACTGGCGACTCACAGACATGAGTGCTGGCGGAGCCTTACTCTACGCCAATAGCCAGAAGACCTTCCCCCAGTTTCAGGGGAACATACAAAGCGACAAGATGGGCCAGTATTATCAGGCCAACTTAATGCTGGCTGATAGGCATTGGCATATCGTTATCTACGAGTCCTATTCCGAACTGATGGGCGACACCTTTAGTCTGTCGCTGCTGATGCTACTGCTGGCGTTTATCACCTGCGCGGTTGTCGGCGGTATGACCTTAGTGTCTTCCGGGGAGCGGCACCGCATCGCCGAAAAGGTGGCGGAAAAAACCATGGCACTCTCGAAGGAGATCGCCCGTAGCCAGACTTTCCAAGCGACCTTGATCGAGAGTGAGCAAAGGTATCGCACCCTGTTCGATAAGGCGCCCGTGGGCCACGCCTTAAAACGGCTAGAGGACGGGCAGTTTGTCGCCATCAACCAAGCCTTTATGGATATTACCGGTTATACCCTCGAAGAGTTGCAGACACTCGATCCTTGGGAGCTTACGCCCATTCGTTATCGGGTGAGTGAAACCGAGCAGCTCGAACGCCTTAAGCAGACTCGCCGTTACGGCCCCTACCAGAAGCATTATCGCCATAAGGGCGGGCAAATGGTGGCCGTGAGGTTAAATGGCTCCTTGGTCACTGCGGCCAATGGCGAGCAACTTATCCTGTTTATTGTGGAGGACATTACCGAGCAGGAACGCACCGTGGCTAGGGTTAACCTGCTGGCTCAGGTATTCCAGCAAAGCGGCGAAGGTATCACCATCATGGACGCGAATGACATTATCGTGGATGTGAATAGCGCCTTCACCCAAATTACCGGATACACCCGAGATGAGATCATCGGCAAAAACTGCCGCTTCCTTGAAGCTGAGCGGACCGACCGTAGCAATGATGCTAGAGTGCGCGCCGCCCTCGATCAGACCGGATTCTGGCAGGGTGAGGTGTGGGACAGACACAAGGAGGGATTTGATTTCCCTAAATGGTTGATGATGTCTGTCGTGCGGGATGAGACGGGGTCTGTCAGCCATTACATCGGTAGTTTTACCGATATCAGCGAACGCAAAGTCAATGAGGAGCGCATTCACTTCCTCGCGCACCACGACTCTTTGACTCTGCTGCCGAACCGCTTGAGTCTGCAATCGCGGTTAGAGACGGTTTTCAAAGAAGCCTTTGTCAGTCAGACCCAGATTGCCGTGATGTTTATCGATATGGATCACTTCAAAAATATCAACGACACCTTGGGGCACCATGTCGGCGATATGCTGCTGCTCGAAGTGGCGCGGCGGCTGAAGAGTATTGTGAGCAGCGATGATATCGTCGCACGTTTAGGCGGCGATGAGTTCGTGGTGGTGTTGTCCGATACGGACCATGACGAGGTGGCTAAGGCGGCAGAAGCCCTACGCAGTGGTTTGAATCAAACCTATACCATAGATAACAAGCCGCTGCATTCATCACCCAGCATAGGCATTAGCCTGTTCCCAACCGATGGTGACAGTGTTGAGGCGCTCATGAAAAATGCCGATATGGCCATGTACCGCGCCAAAGCGGCGGGGCGCAACAACTATCAGTTTTTCACCGCCGCCATGAACACCTTAGTGACCGAGCGTCAACAAATCGAAACCGGACTCAGGCAGGCTATTGCCCGTGATGAGTTGCGGCTGCACTATCAGCCACAAATCGATATCAACACCGGACAAATGGTCGGCGTCGAGGCGCTGATCCGTTGGCAACACCCCGAATTGGGCTTGGTGGCTCCCGATCGCTTTATCCCTATCGCCGAAGAGATCGATATGATCATCCCCATCGGCCAATGGGTGCTAGAGCAGGCGTTGTCCCAGCTAGCCGAGTGGCGTGAGAAGGGCGCCAAAGGGCTGCGGATGGCGGTCAATCTCTCGGCCCATCAATTGCGTAAGGACACTATCGTTGTCGATATCATCAACGTGCTTGCCAAGCATAAGTTGCCCAAAGGGGCGCTCGAGCTTGAAATCACCGAGAGCGTGGCCATGCAGTATCCCGAGCAAAATGCCAAGTTACTGGCCGAGTTGCGCCAGCATGGGATCGAATTGGCGATTGATGACTTTGGCACGGGCTACTCGTCACTCTCTTACTTGAAGTTATTGCCCTTAGACAGACTCAAGTTAGACCGCTCTTTTGTGAAGGATATCGAGAGCGATCCGAACGATGCGGCCATTAGCGCGGCAACGATTTCAATGGCACATGAGTTGGGGCTGACCGTCGTGGCCGAAGGGGTCGAGAATGAGGCGCAACTGGTGCTGTTATCGGGCATGGGCTGCGATTTAGTGCAGGGTTATTACTTCAGTAAACCCTTGGCGGCCGAAGACTGTTCGCGTTTTATCGAGCGCAATTTTTAAGCCGTTTTTTATCCATTTAGAACTATACTTGGCTAAATCCGGCGATGGAAAGATGGATAAACTAAGGACGGCTTTATGCAAGTTATCTTCACCAAAGGTTCGAAGCGTTATGGACAATTACGTTGCGTGCGCATGGATGGCAGCGCAACCCAAACACAAATGCCCGAGCAGGGCATAGCTCCCCATGACATGATCCATTATGTCGTTGAAAAACGACTGCATATTCAGGGCGCATTTTTCGCCCAAGTGCGCGCAGGCGCCGATATCAGCTTCTCCCTTGAGCACAATGAAGCCTCCTTAGCCGTCGCGGATAAAACCTTAATTTGGCAAACCGAGTCGATTGTCGAATCCCTGCAATCTTTGCTGTGGTCAGCCGATGCGCCGACCTATGCCGGGTTTTTATACCTGCTAGAGCAGAGCTGCAGCAACCGTAAACTGGCGCTGCCCGAGGTGTCTCAAGCGGACTTTGAACATATTATCAATGAGATAATGGAGCTGACCATCGAATGGCAGGGCATGGGTGAAGGCCAGTCCTTGACCCTCAAGTTTTAGCTATTTGAACATAAAGAAAGAGCGCGAATATTCGCGCTCTTTTTATTGGTTGAGATTATTCCCTGTGGCGGCGCTCTTGGCTCTGTGCCGATCTGCCTTGGCTATGCTCAGGGCTGCGGGCCATCTGCATATTTTGGCGTGAATCATTCTGTCTGACTCGATTCTCTTCCCGCTGTCTGGGCGGCGCTTGACGGGGCTGCTCCATACGTTGCGGTTCGGCGCGTCTTACTTCGGGGCGAGCTTCCGGTCTCTGTGGCTGAGTACGTGGCTCAAAGCTGCGCGGTTGCTGCTCTCGAGTCTGATACTGGCGCTGTGGACTGTCCTTGGTTTGTTCCCTCGTTGCTTTTGCCTGCGCTTGTCTTACTTGATTATCCTGACGGTAATTGTCGTTACGCTCTTTCTGGTAACCTTCTCTTTTGGTTTGCGCCGAGTTTGTCGGTGCCACGCGGCGCTCTTTTAACTCGGCCTGAGTATTTTGGAAGCTAGGCGTACGCGCGCGGCTGTAGTGATTGTCGCGGCTTAAGTTGTTGCTTCTGTCCTTATCTTGGCGCTTGTCATAGCCTTTGTTGTCGCGGTTATAACGTGCGTCTTGGTGTTCCCTCGATTTGGCATATTGGCTGGTAAAGTGCTGACCACTGCCACTGGAGTGGGAATCTCGGCCACGGAACTTACTATCGCCGTAGTAGCGCTCTTTCACCACAGGATTGTGGTAAACCACGCCGCGTCTATGCTCGGGTTTATGTTTCCAAGGTTGAGCACCGTAGCTGACTGAGTATCGCTCCCTTGGGCGATAATGGTGGGAGTGACGGTGATCGACAACGACGACTCTGTGGCTGTGCCAATGGAACGAGCTAAAGAAGTAGTTAAAGGAAATATGGATCCCGGGTGACCAGTAAAAGTAACTATGACTTGGGCGGTAAGGGTAGCCCACATAGCCACCAAACTCCCAATAAACAGGGGGGTAGGCCACGCCCCAGCGCCAAGTGCCATAAACCACGCGGGGATCATAGTAGGGCACATACACTACTTCGCGCCTTGCGGGTTCTATGATGATCTGGTTGTTCGCACGGGTCACCGCCATGTTGTCCATATTGGCCAAGCTGTTGGCTTTATCCGCTTGTTGTCTGAGCGATTGAATGCCATCCATCACTTGGCCTTCATCGGCTAAAAAGGCTTCGCCGAGTTTCTGGGTCCAATCTAAGTCTTCGCTCATTTTCTCTAAGACGTTAGGGAAAGCCATAAGGGCTTTAACACTCGGATCCCAGTCCTTGTCTTCGGTGCGAGACATCACCTCGTCGGTCGATAACTTAGGGTTATCCTCTAACCAACGCTGCGCCTGTACCACTTCGAGTGGATAGGTGGAGGCGATCAAAATATGGCTCAATAAACTATCGGGGTAGAGTGCAATGGGCGCAAGCATCTGTTCGAGTTCGGCTTGGCTCAGTGAAGCACTTGAACCTTGGCTGACTGATACGCCTGCGGCTTGAGTTGGCGCAGTGAACGGCAGGGCAACTAATGCCGCCGATAACACCAGCCATTTCCATCGATGTAATCTGTTCATGGTTCGCTCCAATAATCCTATTTGAGGATGTTATTGGCATCATAGGCGCGTGAATATGAACATAAGCTGAAAGTATTTTGTGTGGTAAAAATGCCTAAAGCAGCACAAGTTTTAGCTAACTCATTAGGGCGTGTTGACGTTTCAGGGTTATTTTTGCAGCAATGTGGCTGGCTTTTATGCAAGGCAAAGTCCGTGCAGTGTAGTTATTCTACATAAACGGACGATAACGCGGCAGAAAAGTCAGCCAAATGCTGCCCGAAGGGTTCGTCTGGCAAGCCCTTGCTCTTTGTCACTCGTCATTTGAGTAGAATAACTACACATCATTCCTCGTTTCGCGAGCACGTGCTTACCAGAACGAACAAAATCTAATCTCGAAACGTCAACACGCCCTAGTTATCTTGATGAAATAAACGCTTAAGCCGAGTGGGTGAAGTTAACCGTAAACTTGGCGCCGCCTAAGTTTTCTGAACGGGATACGGAAATGCGGCCATTATAGCTATCCACTAGATCGCGCACTATGGCTAAACCTATGCCGTTGCCTTGGTGATAAGAGTCGGCGCGGATCCCACGCTCAAATATTTGAGTTTGCAGGGCTTCGCTGATCCCCGGGCCGTCGTCTTCGATACAAAGTTGGAGCTGATAGGCGTCGCCTGTGACGGTTAATTTGACCTGCGACTTAGCGGCCTTGCAGGCGTTATCGAGCAAGTTACCTAAAATTTCGGTCAGATCGGCCTCATCGCCCTTAAATACGGCATGCGGTGCCAGATCGCCGCTGAGATCTATCTGCGGCTCACGATAAATCTTGGCTAAGGTTCGCAGCAGTTTGGCGGCGACATCCTCCACCTTAATGCCTAAATGCCAGGAAGCGGCCGCCGCCGTTTGGGCGCGTTTAAGCTGGTGGCTGATGATACGACTGATATTCGACACTTGCTCGCTTGAGGCTTCGCTTAAGTCCGCCTGACTCTTAATTACCGCCAACGGGGTTTTCAGGCTATGGGCCAAATCCGCAAGGGCATTGCGATAACGTTTACGCTGGGTCTGCTCGGTGTTGAGCAGGATATTCAATTGCCGCGCGACTTCCTGCAGCTCACTTGGATACTGGCTACTGAGCTGGGTCGATTTACCTTGCTCGACATCGTGCAGTTCTTGGGTAAAGCGCGCCAGCGGCCTAATGGTCCAAATCAACCAACTTAACTGAAACACCAGCATCACTAAGATCAATATCAGCAACCAAGTCCAAAGCTGTTGATTAAATTGGGAGATTTGCTGTTGAAACTCCAATTCATCCTTAATGATATGGATAGTTACTGGCACGTTTTCATTCAGGCTGGCAAAGCTCACGCTAAAGCTGTAGATAAGATGCGGCGCGCCAGCGAGGTCGATTTGATCGAAGGCACTCTTGCCCGTCGGCGGAATCGTGAACTGCGCCGGCGGCGTGATGCCCATAAAAGACTGCGAATGCCAGACTATGCTCTGCTGATGCTCGGCATTCTCTGTGGTGGCAATGGCATAGAGGCCTGATTGAATGAGGTTAAAGCGGTTTTCGAGCACTAATTCGGGGATAAAAATCCGTTTGTTTTCAACCTCAGTCACCGCTAACACCGAATACACATAGGCACTTAGCTCGTTTTTAGCGGCGCTTTTTACTTGCTCGGCAAAGGCGTCATTGAGGGCGACCCCAATCAGCGGCAGCAGCACCAAAATAAACAGCGGCGCACTGAGGACGAGCCGAGTTTTGAGGGAGTTTAATAACTGCCAGGCAAGCGCACGCTTACTCATCTGGGGAGATGACTCTTAAACGATAGCCTTGGCCGCGCAGGGTTTCGATCAGATTGTATTGGTTATCTGGGTCGAGTTTTTTGCGTAAACGGCGGATAAAGACTTCGATAACGTTAGAGTCGAGGTCAAAATCCTGATCGTAGATATGTTCGGTGAGCGCAGTTTTCGATTTCACTTCGCCCTGATGCAGCATAAAAATCTCAAATAGCTTGTATTCAGAGCCGCTTAGAGTGACGAGTTCATCTCCTTTGCGCACTTCTAAGCTACTGGTATTTAAGCTAAAGGGACCGTTAGTAATCACTGGGCTGGCTTTACCAGCCGAGCGGCGGATCAAGGCTTTGAGCCGAGCCACTAATTCCTCGGGATGGAAGGGCTTAGTGAGATAGTCGTCGGCACCCGCATCGAGGCCCTCGACTTTATCCTGCCAGCTATCCCGCGCGGTTAAAATCAGGATAGGGAACGCGCGCTCTTTTTGGCGCACGCGGCGAATAAGGCTTATGCCGTCGAGTTTAGGTAAACCGACATCGATAATCGCGGCATCATAATTATATTCAATGGCTTGATACAGACCTTCTTCACCGTCGCTGGCGACATCTATGCTGTAGTGAGCATCGAGCAAGTGCTGTTTTAAGTTGGCTTGAAGCGCTAAATCGTCTTCAACGAGTAAGAGTCGCATATTAATTCCTCGAAACACGCCCAGTGGCGGCATCCACCGAAACAGAAAAAACTTGGCCATCGTTATTGAGGATTTTGACTCTATAGCCTGAGCCACTCGACTGCACGCTGAGCACTTTTCCTCGATATTGACGTTGCGCCATCGCCACGGCTTGATCTGGACTGTTGACCACAAGGCGGCGCTGTTCATTCTTCACACCTTGGCCGCGCGATTGATTACGCTCATCGTGTTTATCATTGCCCGCCATGCTGCCAAAGGAGGTGCATAAGCAAGCGACTAGGGTCAGTGTCAAACCAAGTTTCATATCTGTTACCCGCGCATGTTCGGCGATCTTAAGTGAGTAGCTAGGTGGATAGCTTATCGAGTCGACTAAGAATACCTTATCACCATAACAAACACATAGAGATCAGCCAATTGGTAAACACAATTCCTTTAAAATTCACTGCGATTCGTTGGATTTTATCGAGTTAATCCCCATCGAACCTCTTTACAGAACAGGAGTCATATCCTGTGACATATTAGCAGTGTTAACCAAAACAGATGAATTGAGGCTGAACGGCTTTTTTACCCCAAAAATCACGGTTTTTAATGTTCAGCTTATGTTCACCTTGAGTGCCCTCTAATGTCACCAATTTGAACGGATTATCCAATGGGGTATTCAAGATGAGCACACTCAATCAATCAGGTATCGTTAGCACAACTCACACAGCCTTTGTGAAGGCAATGGTATTGGCAGGGGCATTACTGGCGCCGACCATGGTGAGCGCAGAGTCCTTCGATGAGTCAAACTTGGCCCCCTTTAGCGCGGCCAGTATTGGGATGGCAAAAAAAGCTGATGCCGAGCAGGCCGCAGAGCAAGAAAAACAAGCCCTAAGCCTATTGCAGCAGTCGGCGCCCGCTCAAAGCGTGGGTGAAGCCGCTGTAGCAGCAGTTAAATCTTTAGCACCGTCGTTGTCGCCAAAGAGTCCGAGTGCTCATCGTGTGCAATTGATGGGCGCAACCCCCATGACCCGCGAACAAGTGATTGCTAAGCATACGAGTCAGCCTATCCCAAGCTCGAGTGCGACCAGTGAAGATCCCTATCGCGCCCCCGTGTATCACAGCTTTGCGATTTTTGATGCCAGCAGCCGTTTGTTTGAAGACTTTGATTACGATGGGTTTTATCAAACCTTCAGCGTGACCTTCGATGTGGATGTGTTTGGCTCATATCTTAATGAGCGCGCCGACCTGTTTGCCGAGTTATACCTCAGCCGTAACGGTGGTCCTTGGGTGCATTACTACACCACGGACGTGTTTACCATTTACGGTGACTCAACGCAGGACGATTACGAAGTACTGACCACCCTCTACACTGGCTATCAAACGGATCACTACGATGTATTAATCGATGTCTACGAGGTTGGTTATAGCGATATTGTCGCCACCATTAGCGCCGATGACACCGATGGCTTATATGCCTTGCCGCTGGAAAGTAGCGACCGTGACCGTGTTGACGAAGTGATTGTGGTGGAAGAAAGTGGCGGTGCATTGTCTATCTTTGCCTTGCTTGGCCTTGGGTTGTTCGCTGCACTACGCAAGCGTGAAAAATGGGTTTAATACCCTGAAATAAACTCTTTTGTAAGCCATCAGGGTTTTACCAAGTCAGCGCCTATTTAGAGTAAACAGCGTGGCTAATACTAAAAGCAGCATATCTATCGATACGCTGCTTTTTTATTTCGCAATGCGGGTAACAAAAGCAACCTTGCGATTTATCGGCAATTTGCTCCCTTGGCTACAAATCCCCTTTTTCTCTCTGTGTTTATCATTTCCGATTCGGGCTAGTATGGGCAAGTTACGTTAACTAAAGGAAGAGAGACATGATTGCTCAAGGTCAAACATTACCAGCGGCTACGCTAAGCCAACTGACTAAAGATGGCATGGTAAATCATCAAGTTACCGAGCTGTTCGCGGGTAAAAAAGTGGTGTTATTTGCAGTGCCTGGTGCTTTCACACCAACCTGTTCTGAAGCGCATTTGCCAGGTTATGTGGTGCTGGCCGATCAATTTAAAGCTAAAGGCGTTGATTTAATTGCCTGTGTATCGGTAAACGATGCCTTTGTGATGAAAGCTTGGGGCGAAGCGCAAAATGCGTCTGAGTTACTGATGCTTGCCGATGGCGATGCCAGCTTTACTAAAGCGCTCGGACTCGAAATGGATACCGCTGGCTTTGGTGGTGTACGTTCACAACGTTATGCGATGATCATCGATAACGGCGTGGTGACTTTACTGAATGTAGAAGCACCTAAGTCATTTGAAGTGAGTAAAGCAGAAGTGGTATTAGCGGCACTTTAATGCCTGATTAAAAAACAAAATGGGAGCCTAGGCTCCCATTTTTATTGGCATCAAGCTTAAGCCGCTCGGGCAGATACTGTGTTGGTGTCGGCTATGCCTAGGCTGGTCTCAATATCTTCCACGCTTTGCTGCACTTCTTGGGCTATCACTTCGCTCTGCTGCGAACTGGTTTGCGCTTGGTCTTTTAGGTTATCCATGCTGCGGACAAATTCATCGAGGTAATCGACCTGTTCCTTGGCGTTGAGTGAGCCTTGTTTGGCGGTATTGGCCATTTCACTCGCTTGATTTTGTACGGTTTGTGCCACATGCCATAGGCTCTGTGCCCGTTGTTTTTGGCTATCGGTCGCTTGGGCAATGCCATCGACACTCTCGCCGAGTGCGAGGTTAGATTGGGTGAGTTGATGCAGGATCTTCACGATTTCATTTAACGACACCTGAGTGCGTTGACTTAGGCTTCGAACCTCATCGGCGACCACGGCAAAACCGCGACCTTGCTCACCCGCACGGGCGGCTTCGATGGCGGCATTAAGTGCCAACAGATTGGTTTGCTCGGCAATATTGCCAATGACATCAATGATTTTAGCAACATCTGCCACTGAGTTATTCAGGCTTTCGAGCGAGGCATGGCAAAGGCCAACCGCCGTTTGAGTTTGTTCTGTAGCACTCAGCACGGCTTCGGCCTCGGTTTGGCTCGACTGCATTTGGCGCATGGTTTCGGCCGCGCTTTGTTCAACTAGGGCCGAGGTGTGGCTGACCTCATTGGCGAGGCTGCGGATATGCTCGGTTTGCGACTGAGTGTCGGCAACTATGGTCTGAGTGTGTTCGGTGTGCTGCGACAGTTGAGTGATGCGCGCTACCAACTGACTCAAGGATTGAGAAACCTTAGTCATTTGTTGGCGCTGGAGTTCGTCTTCTTGCTCGAATCTGTGCAGTAATTGATTGAAATGGCCTGCAATTTGGCCGGTTTCGCAGCGGCGATTGATGTCTAAGCGTTCACGACTGTTGGACTCGCTTAATTGCATAAAGGCTTGATTGAGGCGTTTAAGGGGCTTAACCACACGGTTCTGTTGCAGGATTAAGTAGCCGATAGCAAACAGCGCCATAATCGAAACCATCGCATAAAGAATGACTTGTAACTCATATTTGAGCTGTTGGTTTTTGGCGGCTTGCGCCTCACCGAGGGCGATAAGCTGCTGTTCAACTCTGCTAATGGCTTGAATTAACTGCTCTTGCATCTCCTGATTGGCTTGCAGCAGTTGGTGGGTGTTGGCGACTTCTTTATTGTATCGGTTGGCAAGGCTTAACAGCTCGCTGCGATCATTTTCACCCACTTCAATCTGTTCTGGTTCACTCGCGCCGAGGGCAAATTCATCGGCTTCCTGCTGCTCGTATACGCCGATTAACGGCAGGGCGTTCAGTCGGTCACGCCACTGGTTTAGCTCCTTGCTGGTACTGTCGAGAATATTTTTAAGTTGCTGATTTTTATCGATGAGATAGCCATCGGTAAGCTGTGATAATTGATAAACAATGCTGGGTAAGTCACGGCTTAATTGCAGATATTGTTCGGCCACAGTGGCATTAACCGCTAAACCTTTGTCGGCGTAACTGCCAAGCCTGCGGTTATAGTCGAGCATTTCAGATTCGGCGTGGGCCAGCAGTTGTCTTGGGTTGCCCGCGAGTTTGCCTGCGGCGCGGTATTTAGTGTCTAAGTCTTGAATGAATTGGCTAAGGCCAGTTTGTAATTCCTCATCGGCACTGCCCGCTGCGGCGAGGTTGAGCTCGCTGAGCTCAGTTTTAATCTTGCTCAGTTTGGCTTTGGCTTCTTCGAGTTGGGTCGCGTTACCACTGGCTAAATAGCCATCGAGATCGCGGCGTACTCCTACGAGAAAATCCTGTTGTAGGCCTTGAAGTACTTGAGTTTGTTGCTCAATCTGTTGTCTTTGATCGCTGCTCCACAGCACCACGGCTGCTAATAGTCCAGCAAGCAATAACAACAGCGCCGAAGCTGAGAGTGACAGCGTTGAAATCTTCATGATGCAATCTTCATTGGAAACTTAAGGAAGTTAACTGCCTAGAGTTTATGAATTTCGCGTGACATAAATATGACAACACAAGTTGAATGTCAGCGTTGTCATTCTGAATTTATGATTTATTCCAAGGGGAGCCAGACTTGGGCTTTTAAGCCGCCCTCAGTGCGGTTAGATAAGGTCACTTGGCCTTGGTGACGGTCGATAATCCGTTTGATGATGGCGAGCCCAAGGCCCGAACCGACACTGCCGCGCGCAATATCACCTTGGGTAAAAGGCTGAAACAGTTTGGGAATTTGCGACTCATCAATCCCCGGGCCATTATCCTCAACGCTAAAGCCGATACGCTTACCATCAAATTGCGAGCTTATCCGCACCCAGCCTGAACCATAACGGAAGGCATTTTCGACCAGATTACTGAGCACTCGCTTAATCGCCAGCCCTTGGAACAGCGCCTCGGGGCAGTCGCTCAGTACGACTTCAATTTCACCGTCGCGGTTGGCTTCGGCCTGCGCAATATCTTGAATGAGTTTATTAATTTGCCCTAGCTCGCGGCTCGCCTCCTGATCTTGGCGAATATAGGCAATAAACTGGCTGATAATGGCGTCCATATCTTCGATATCGTTGACGATGCCATCTTTAAGATATTGATCTTCTTCGACCATCATCTCGGAGGCGAGGCGAATACGCGTCAGTGGCGTGCGTAAATCGTGGGAAATCCCCGCCATCAACAGGGCTCTGTCCTGTTCGAGCTGTTTCATGCTGTGGGACATTTGGTTGAAGGCATTGGTCACTTCCACCAATTCACTGGAGCCTTTTAGCGGCAAAGGATCGGGAAATTCACCGCGAGAGACCGAGATTGCGGCTTTTTGTAAGCGCCTGAGTGGCCTGTTTTGCTGGCGGGCAAACCACCATCCACCGGCGACACTGAGCGCACCGATCACCATTAAGTACAAGGTGAGTGGCGATAAATCGGAAACGTTTTGGCCGATGAGCGGTACTTTAATCCATACCGATGGCGCCTGTGGCGGGCGGATCCAAATTTGTAGCACTGTGCCGTGAGTGACGCGAACTTCTGCCTCACCACCTAAGTATTCCGACATCTGCGATGACCAAAAACCGTAGTAGGTGGCCTGTTCGATTCCCGCTTCGCGGGCCTGTTGTTGGTTGTAGACCTTCATGCCATCGTCACGGACTTTGGCATTGAGCGCATCGACTATGGTTAAGTGTTCGCGGCCGATATCGATACCATCGACAAATAACAGATTGATTTGACGGGCAATTAACTGGTTGATTTGCTGATAACTGGGCTTTAATACATACACAGCCACAGTGACATAGGAAACCAGCTGATTGATTAACAGTAGACAACCAATCAGCATAACGGTTTGGCTAAAGGCGCTGCGGGGAAGAAAGCGCCACCAAAACTTAGATTTCATCTTGATGCCAACGCACTGACGACTTCAGGCAAGAGTGGCTCATCGACGGGCGGCGCCATCGGGCACAAACACATAACCTAGGCCCCACACGGTTTGGATATACCTTGGGTTAGCTGGATCCTTCTCAATTAAACGGCGCAGGCGCGAAACCTGTACGTCAATCGAGCGCTCCAGCGCCGAATAATCACGGCCACGGGCGAGGTTCATCAGTTTATCCCGCGACAAGGGTTCGCGTGGATGAGTGACTAACACTTTTAATACGGCGAACTCGCCACTGGTGAGTGCGATGGCCTCATTACCGTGGTACATCTCGCGGGTGGCTAAGTCGAGGGAGAACTCGCCAAAGCTGATTTCGGCCTCTTGCTGCGCGGGCGCACCGGGGACATCTTGAATTTGGCGGCGCATTACCGCTTTGATCCGCGCCAATAACTCCCTCGGATTAAAGGGTTTTGGCAAATAATCGTCGGCACCGAGTTCTAAACCGATAATCCGGTCGACCTCATCGCCCTTGGCGGTGAGCATCACAATCGGAATGGTACTGCCCTGTTGGCGCAGACGACGGCAGATGGATAGCCCATCTTCACCGGGCAACATCAAATCGAGCACTATGAGGTGGAAGTTTTCACGCTCCAATAAACGGTCCATCTGCTCAGCATTGGCCGCACTGCGCACCTGATAGCCTTGCTCCATCAGGTAACGCTCGAGTAGTGCTCGTAGGCGCATATCATCATCGACGACGAGGATTTTCGAGGTTTCTTGTCCCATGGGATGTCCTTAAATTGCTCGGATTATTGCTTTTATTCTTTATGCCGTCATACAACAAAGATTAACTGGCTGAAATTGAAAACGAATCTGCCAAGAATGTGCTTAATATAGCTGGATTCAATCTGAGCGACTAGCTCATGATGTGAGTCAATGTCGACCGAATACGGCTAATTGCCAACTCATGTTAATACTAAGCAAATGAAATTGCATGGGAATCGTCACATTTATCTAGTATGTAACTGAAATTGTAACTAAATTGGCATTAGCTACTTTTGATGCATTTGTTGAGTTAACTTATCAGCTTTATGGCAAAAGTATTTTGATTAGTCCAGAATCATAACTCTATGATTATCAATTATTAGGTGTATATGACCCTGTCGATGAGTTACAAGCAAGCCTCCAAGTGGGGATTTTTCGTCTTGCTCGTGGGACTTTTTTTTAGTGCCGTGCTCGCTTGGCAGGTGAGTCGTATCAATTCGCAAACCATTTCTTTGGCGCTCGAAGCGAGCGCGCAGCAGATCAGTGAGAATGTCACCAATAGGATTGCCCTCTACCAATATGGCTTGAGGGGCGCCCGAGGCATGATCCTCACGGCGGGTGAAGACCATATCAGCCGCCCCATGTTTCAAAACTATAGTCTGACGCGGGATGTGGATGAGGAGTTTCCCGGCGCCCGCGGATTTGGCTTTATTCGGCGGGTCTCCAAAGAAAACGAAGCGCAGTTTTTAGCGCGGGTAAAGGCGGTCGATTGGCCTGACTACCATGTTCGTCAGCTCAACCCCAACGAGGGGGAGAAGTATCTGATTGAATATATTGAACCGCTCGAGCGCAATAAGGCGGCGGTTGGTTTAGATATCGCCTCCGAGACCCACAGAAAAGAGGCCGCCGATCGCGCCATGTTGTCGGGTGAAGTGCAAATTTCCGCGCCGATTACCTTAGTGCAGGCCACGGGTAAGCCGCTGCAATCCTTCTTAATTTTATTACCTGTTTACCGAACGGGTATTGTCCCTCCAACTCCGGAAGAGCGATTGGCCCAAGGGTTTGGTTGGAGTTATGCGCCGCTGGTCACGACCGAGATTTTAACGGGATTATCGCTGAATCAGAAAATGACCAAGCTGATGTTAAGCGATGTGACGGACGATAAGCAGCCGATCAATTTCTTCGAAACCCACGCCAATGATTTAAGCCCGCTATCGGATTACAGCTACAAGTTAAATAAGACGATTTTTGGTAGGCATTGGCAGTTTGAGGTAATGGCCTATCCAGGTTTTATCAAGTCATTACATCTCAATAAGCCCAGCTTAGTGTTGCTCAGTGGCAGCTTGTTCAGTGTGTTGCTGGCGGCGTTGATCGCTATGTGGTCCTTAACCTTGCAACGTAAACAGCAAGTGTTAGCCGAGCAAGCACGCCGTGCAAGCATGTTGGAGCATTCCCTCGATGGCATTATCAGTTATGACCTCGCTGGCAATATAACCAGTTGGAACCAAGGTGCCGAGCGACTCTTTGGTTACACTGAGCAGCAGGCGCTGGGCTTACCCAGTAGCGAATTGATTATTCCGCCCAGCATAGTGCTGGAGGAACAGGCTCTGATGGCCGATGTGTTGACCGGTAAGACGGTACTCAATCGAGTATCGCGCCATCAACGTGCCGATGGCAGCAACCTGTCGACCTCGACCACCGCTTTGCCGATTTACGACGAACATGGCGACATAGTGGGTTTGAGTCAAACCATACGGGATATCACTGCCCAGCAGGATGCCGAGCGACATATTCTCAACCTCAACGCTAGCCTTGAGCGACAGGTGACCAAGCGTACCCATGCTTTGCAGCAGGCTTTACTCGAGAATCAGGCACTGCTCGATACCATCAACCAGCAGCTACATTACTCGGTCACCGACTTAGACGGGGTGATTTTAGATGTGAATGAGCACTTCTGTCTGATCAGTGGCTACGCGCGGGAGGAGTTAATAGGTCAAACCCACTCAGTGCTGAAATCTGGCGAGCACGATGCCGCGTTTTGGCAGCGGATGTGGCAACAGATTAAGGCCGGTAAATCTTGGCATGGGGAAATCTGTAACCAAGGGAAAGATCAGCAGCTGAAATGGTTCGATACTGTGATTGGCCCAGTCTTCGATGAGCGTGGCAAAGTGGAACGTTTTGTCGCGCTGCAAACCGATATTACCGAGCGTAAATTAGCACAGCTCGAAAAAAATCGGATAGCGACTCTGCTGACCAATGTGCTGGATGCGGCCTCCGAAATGACCATAATTGCCGCCGATCCACAGGGCATTATCACTATCTTCAACCGCGGTGCCGAGCGCATGTTAGGGTATTCCGCCGAAGAGGTCATAGGCAAAACCACCCCTGCACCTTTCCATATTGCCGATGAAATTGCCGCCCGCGCCGCCGAGCTTTCTGTTGAATACGGCCAAAAAATTCAAGGTTTTGACACGTTTGTCCACAAGGCGCGGGAAGAGGGCTCCGAGACTCGTACTTGGACCTATGTGCGTAAGGATGGTAGCCAGTTACCAATCTCACTGTCAGTAACCGCGATGCGTGGTAATGACGGTGAAATCCTAGGTTACCTTGGGATTGGTGTGGATATTTCGCAAATTGTCGCCCAGCAAGAGGCCTTACTCACGGCGAGTAATCACCTCAGTAAGGCGGCGGAAGTGGCTAAACTGGGGATTTGGACCTGGAACCTGCTCGATAACTCGTTGCAGTGGAACGATCGCATGTTTGCCATGTATGACCAGCCTGAAAGCCTTAAACAGCAAGGTCTTAGCTATGAGCATTGGCGGATGCGAGTCCATCCCGATGACGTTGAAGAGGCCGAAGAAAAGCTTAACCGCGCGGTTGAGTATGATGAACCCTATCATCCAATTTTCCGCGTGTTAACCACGGATGGTGCGGTGCGCTATGTGCAGGCGGGTGCCCAAATTGAGCGCGACAGGCAAGGAAATGTGATCCGAGTGATTGGGATCAACATCGATATTACCGCCCAGCGGCAGATTGAGGCGAATTTAAGGAGTGCCAAGCTGGAGGCGGATAACGCCAATGCCGCTAAGTCGGCGTTCCTTGCCAATATGAGCCACGAAATCCGTACCCCCATGAATGCGGTGTTGGGGATGTTGCAGTTGATGCAATATACCTCGCTCTCGGTGCAGCAGCAGGGCTATGTGAACAAGGCGCAAACGGCGGCTAAGTCATTGTTAGGGCTGCTTAACGATATTTTAGACTTCTCAAAAATCGATGCGGGCAAATTAAAACTCGATCCACATCCTTGCTCGATTGAGTTATTGATGCGGGATCTGGCTGTGGTGTTATCGGCGAGCCACAACAATGCTGATGTGGAAGTGATGTTCGATCTCGACGCGGCGCTGCCTCCTTGGTTGCTGGCCGATCAATTAAGGCTGCAGCAAATTCTCATCAACCTCGCGGGCAACGCACTCAAGTTTACCCCTCACGGGCAAGTGATTGTCGGCCTAGAATGTATTCGCCATGAGGCCGATACCGTTACTGTGCAGTTTTCGATTGTCGATAGTGGTATTGGCATCAGCGAAGAGCAAATTGAGCGGATTTTCACTGGGTTTGAGCAGGCTGAATCCTCAACCTCACGCCGTTTTGGGGGCACGGGACTTGGGCTGGCTATCAGTAAACGTCTTGTCGAGTTAATGGGCGGACAACTGCAAGTCACCAGTAAAGTCGGGGTTGGCAGTCGTTTCTGGTTCGATTTGACCTTCCAAGTGATGGAGGTTGAAGCCCGCGCCCGCGCCGATTTGAGCCAATATCGCATTCTGGTGGTCGACGATAATCAAATCACGACCGAGATCTTATCGAAAATCCTCAGCGACTATGGCTGTCTGGTTGAAACCGCTTCTGGTGGTTATCAGGCCATTGAAAAGGTAAAACAGGCCAATGCAGCCGGACAGCAGTTTGATGTGGTGCTAATGGATTGGCGTATGCCGGATATCGACGGTCTACAAACCGCTGAAATGCTGAAAAACGCCGGAACCGGCAGTTATACCCCGCTGGTGGTGATGTTGACGGCCTACGGCCATGAAGTGATTGCCGAGAGTCAGCACATTAACAACGTTCCCTTCGTCAACTTCTTAACTAAACCTGTCACCTCGCAAGTGTTGGTTGAAGCCGTGCTCAATGCCATCGAAGGCAAGACCATGGACGCGAATCCTAAGCCGCGCTCACAGCGTCTGTTAGCGGGGCTCACTCTGTTAGTGGTTGAGGACAATCAATTAAACCGTGAGGTGATTGAGGAGCTGTTGAGTTATGAAGGCGCCACCGTTGTGCTCGCAGGTGGCGGTGTGGAAGGGGTGGCACAGGTACTCGAAAGCGGTGATTTATACGATGCCGTGATTATGGATGTGCAAATGCCCGACATCGATGGGTTAGAGGCGACGCGGCGGATCCGTGCCGATGGTCGATTCGCCCAGTTGCCTATCCTCGCGATGACGGCCAATGCCTCGCAAACCGATAAACAAGAATGCCTCGAGGCGGGGATGAATGCCCACGTCGGTAAGCCTATCGATATGCAGCTGCTGTTGCCGAATATTCTGCGTCTAGTGGGGCGTGATGTGACATCCCTCGAGCAGCATGAGTCTGCGCATCTCGACTCTCAACACAATCTCGAGGGCGAAACCCTGCTCGACGATATTCGTTTGATCCTGCGCCGTTTTGGTGGCAACCAAGTGTTTTTCGAAAAAATGGCGAGCAGTTTTGCCCCCGAAATGACCAAGCAGCTTAGCTTGTTCAAGCAATCTACCAAAACCTTTGATTACGCCACCACAGCTGCGATCAGCCATGCGATTAAAGGCATTGCCAGCAACTTTGGCGCGCGGCGTTTAGCCGTTCATGCGGCGTTTTTAGAAAAACAATTTAAACAAGAAGGCCTCGAGCTGCTGGAAATAAAACGCTGGACGGATACACTGGAGTCCTTAATACATCAAAGTATTGAACAGCTTGCAGGCTTTTTACCTAAGGGGCAGCTCAAACAGCCTCAATCGATTGAACCTGTAAACGGTACCGCCGTGGATATGCAGAGTGTGCGCCCCGAGCTGGATACCTTGGCTGCTCTCTTACAGGAAAATAATTTAGAAGCCGTGAATTTAGTCGACAAACTCGCAAAACCGCTATCACAGCACCCGCAATGGGCTGAACTCAATGGACTGGTTCAATCACTCGCATTTACACAGGCTTTGGAGACTTTGCGGGCGATGATGTTGGAGGATGTGTAGTGTATATAAGTGAACTCATGGCGACCCAGCAGGCCGTAAAGGGCAAGATTTTGATCGTGGATGATCAGCCTTTGAATATCAAAATCTTGCATCAACTTTTCCATGAAGAATATGAAATGTTCATGGCGACGAGCGGCGAGCAGGCTTTGCAGGTATGCCAAAAGATGCAGCCCGATCTGGTGTTGTTAGACATCGAAATGCCGGGAATGTCGGGTTACGAGGTCTGCCAACAACTGAAGGCCGAACCCACCACAGCTAATATCGGGGTGATCTTTATTACCGCCCATTTTGATGAGGTTGAAGAGGTGAAGGGTTTCCAACTCGGCGCAGTGGATTTTATTCACAAACCGATTAACCCCATCATCACCAGCGCGCGGGTCAAGAACCAATATCAGCTGAAGCGCCAATCCGATGTATTGCACTCTATCGCTTTACTCGACAGTTTGACTGGGGTCGCTAATCGCCGTCAGTTTGAGCAGCGCTTACCCGAAATCTGGCGCTTTTGCTGTCGGAATCAAGCCTACTTATCCGTTATCATGCTGGATGTGGACTTTTTTAAGCGTTATAACGACCGCTATGGTCATCAAGAAGGTGACCAATGTTTACGGCTGGTTGCCGATGCCGCTAAGGGCATGTTAAAACGCCCCAACGATCTTATTGCGCGCTATGGTGGCGAGGAGTTTATCTGTATCCTGCCTGAGGCTAAGTTATCTGGCGCCATGCGCCTCGCGCAGGCGATGGTGGATGCGGTGCAAGCCTTGCACATAGAGAATTTGGGTTCAGATTTTGGCGAAGTCACTGTGAGTGCTGGTATTGCGACGATTCAACCCTTAGCCGATTTAAGTTGGGAGTCGCTCGTCGAAGTGGCGGATCAACAACTCTATCTGGCGAAGCATCATGGCCGTAATCAAGTGGTTGGTGTCGATATCGAACCGGCGCAATAGTCTAGTTTGTGTGTCGAGTAAGGCTACTCGGCATGGTTAAACCCGTGGATAGTGAGTTATGAAAGCGCATTTGATCACCCGCCAAGGCTGGATGACCTTAGATAAAGAATTGAAATACCTGTGGAAGGAATATCGTCCGCAGATCACGCTTAAAGTGCAAGAGGCCGCCGCCCAGGGCGACCGAAGTGAAAACGCGGATTACACTTACAATAAAAGGCTTTTACGCCAAATCGATAGCCGTGTCAGATACTTAGTCAAACGCCTCGAAGAACTTAAAATCGTCGATTATTCTCCCCAACAAGAAGGCAAAATTTACTTTGGCGCTTGGTTCGAGCTTGAAAACGAAGCGGGCGAGCGCGTGCGTTATCGTATTGTCGGCAAGGATGAGCTCGACACTAAACTGGGCTATATCACCATAGACTCTCCCATGGCGCGGGCACTGATCGGCAAACAGGTCGATGATGAAGTGGTCGTGCAAACCCCCTCGGGTCCAAAGGAATGGTATATCAACGACATCCGCTATACCCCATTCGAGACGCCGCTCGAGGGCGAGCCAGAATAACCTTTAGTAGATCAAACTCTCGTCGATTTTCATGCTGAAATCGAGAGCATCATATGAAATAACGACTGCGCCTGTGGTATCTTGGGCGCAATTAGGATCAATCAAACCGTTAGGCACGATACTTTATTTATGCAGACTATTGCCCAAATTATTGCTCAGGAACTGAATGTTCAGGAGCATCAAGTCACTGCCACCATAGATTTGCTCGACAATGGTGCTACCGTTCCCTTCGTTGCCCGTTACCGTAAAGAAGCGACTGGGGGCTTAGATGACACCCAGTTACGTACGCTGCACACTCGTTTAGGTTATTTGCGCGAGCTGAATGACAGACGTCAGGTCATTTTATCCAGCATTCAAACCCAGGGTAAGTTAACGCCTGAATTGCAAAGGGAAATTGAAGGCGCCGACAGCAAGACCCGTCTCGAAGATCTGTACCTTCCCTTCAAGCCTAAGCGCCGTACTAAGGGGCAAATTGCGATTGAAGCGGGACTAGAGCCGCTTGTTGAAGCCGTGCTCGCTGATCGCAAGGCGGATATTGAAGCATTAGCTGCGGGTTATCTGAATCTCGAAGCGGGCTTTGCCGATACCAAAGCCGTGCTGGAAGGTGCTCGTTATATTCTGATGGAACGTTACGCCGAAGATGCGGAATTACTGCGTAAAGTCCGCGAACACCTGAGCCAAAACAGTGTGTTAGAGAGCCGCGTTATCGCCGGCAAAGAGAAGGAAGGCGCTAAGTTCCGCGACTATTTTGAGCACAGCGAACCTCTGGCGAAAGTGCCATCACACCGTGCCTTGGCGATGCTGCGTGGCCGCAATGAGGGCTTCCTGTCGTTATCGATGAATGCCGATCCTGCTGCCGAAGCGGGTCAGGGCAGTTATTGTGAAGTGATCATTAGCGAGCACTTAGGCCTAAAACTCGGCGATAGCCGTGTTGATCAATGGCTTAAGACCGTTGTGACCGCCACATGGCGGATTAAAATTGCCCTACAGATGGAAACCGAGTTTATCTCGCAAATGCGTGAGCGCGCCGAAGCAGAAGCCATTAAAGTGTTTGCCCGCAACTTAGGCGACTTACTTATGGCCGCACCAGCGGGCGCTAAGGCGACTATGGGTCTAGACCCGGGGCTACGCACAGGCGTTAAAGTGGCCGTGGTAGATAACACGGGTAAGCTGGTCGCACACACGACTATTTTCCCCCATGCGCCGCAGAATTTGTGGGACAAGTCGATTCGTACCTTAGCCAACTTAGCGCAAATGCATAAGGTGGAATTAATCGCGATTGGTAACGGCACTGCATCACGCGAAACTGACAAGTTAGCGGGTGAGTTGATTGCCAGCCTTAAGGATAGCCAACCGCAACTGACCAAGGTGATGGTGAGTGAAGCGGGTGCTTCCGTGTATTCCGCCTCGGAACTCGCCGCGCTGGAATTCCCTGAGCTTGACGTGTCTATTCGTGGTGCTGTTTCAATTGCTCGCCGTCTACAGGATCCCTTAGCGGAACTGGTGAAGATTGAGCCTAAATCTATCGGTGTGGGTCAATACCAGCACGATGTAAGCCAAAGCCAGCTGTCTAGCTCGCTCGAAGCCGTGGTCGAAGACTGCGTAAACGGTGTGGGCGTGGATTTAAACATGGCGTCAGTGCCTTTGCTGTCGCAGGTGGCGGGGTTAAACAAAACCTTAGCGAAAAACCTGGTCGACTACCGCGATACCAATGGCGCCTTCAAAAACCGTAAAGAATTGCTGAAAGTGCCACGCTTAGGCCCTAAAGCCTTTGAACAAGCTGCGGGCTTTTTGCGGATCCGTGATGGCGACAATCCATTGGATATGTCGGCGGTTCACCCCGAAGCCTATGCGCTGGTCGAAACCATTGCTAAGACTAAGCAAGTGGAGTTGGCGAGCCTTATCGGTAATTCTGAGCTGCTACGCAATATCAAGCCGCAGGAGTTTACGACCCCTGAGTTTGGTTTACCGACAGTGACCGACATCCTCAGCGAGCTGGATAAACCGGGTCGTGACCCCCGTGGTGAGTTTAAAACCGCCAAGTTTAAGGATGGGGTGGAGGAACTTAAGGATCTGAAACCTGAAATGATCCTCGAAGGCGTTGTCACCAACGTGACTAACTTTGGCGCCTTTGTGGATATCGGTGTGCATCAAGATGGTTTAGTGCATATCTCGTCATTAACCGACAAATTTATTACCGATCCCCATACAGTGGTCAAAGCGGGTGATGTAGTGAAAGTGAAGGTGATGGAGGTCGATGTCGAGCGTCGTCGTATCGGTTTGAGTATGCGTCTGGATGAGGCTATCGATCAGAGCAAGGCTCAAACTCGCGGCCCATCCCAAGGTAAGCCACAGGCTCATAAGGGCAATGCCCAGCATAAGTCTTCGCGCCCTGCGCCAAAAGCGGCACCTGTCAATGCGGCCATGGGCAATGCCTTTGCCGACGCTTTCGCAAAGCTGAAAAAGTAATCTGACTCAGGTCGACTCGGATACACACCTGTGTTCGAGTCGACATTTTTTACTTGTTAGCCACAAAATTGTTGCATATATGCTGTCCTAGG
Source organism: Shewanella sp. GD03713 (assembly GCF_029843705.1). Classification (NCBI taxonomy): domain Bacteria; kingdom Pseudomonadati; phylum Pseudomonadota; class Gammaproteobacteria; order Alteromonadales; family Shewanellaceae; genus Shewanella; species Shewanella sp. GD03713. The sequence goes on along the minus strand of NZ_JAOCIW010000001.1, from coordinate 4,665,266 downwards.
TAATATAAAGTCGGCATTTAATGCAACGTTAAGCAAAATCGGTTGTCATACCACAACTTTTTCACCGATTTTTTTCAAATTGACACTCCAAAGCTGAGTGGAAGTTTAATGTTTTGGGGTTATACATGCAGTCAGGTTCATCCGCTCGTGGACGCCAGTCCGCCCATGGGCCATTTCGCGTCATTCTTGTTTTCAGTCTGTTAGTTCTCGCTATTGCTACGGCAAGCCGTATCGGCTTAGGTCTGTGGCAGGGCGAACGTGTGGCCGCCGTTGACGGTTGGTCGCATCTGCTACTACAAGGTATTCGTGTCGATATCGCAACCCTGTGTTGGTTATGGGGCATCGCCGCCTTAGGTACGGCGTTGTTTTCGGGTGAACACCTGCTTGGCCGCATTTGGCAATGGGTGCTGCGCCTATGGCTAACCTTAGGCCTGTGGGCCATTGTGTTCCTTGAGGTTTCAACGCCAGCCTTTATTGAGGAATACGGCATTCGCCCGAACCGCTTGTATGTGGAATATTTGATTTACCCCAAAGAAGTGCTGTCGATGCTGTGGGCGGGACGCAAGCTGGAGCTGATTTTCTCTGTGCTGCTTACCCTAGCGACGCTGTGGGGCGGTTGGAAACTCAGTGGTAAGTTAACTAAAAATCTGCGTTTCCCCCGTTGGTATTGGCGTCCTGTGTTAGCTGTCATGGTGATCGTCGTGACCCTATTGGGCGCGCGCTCAACCTTAGGCCATCGTCCAATCAACCCCGCGATGGTGGCATTTGCCGACGATCCATTAGTGAACTCCCTCGTGATTAACTCTGCTTATTCGTTAGTGTTTGCAATCAAGCAAATGGGTAGCGAAGAAGACGCCTCTAAGGTGTATGGCTCATTAGATAGAGATGAGATCATCAAGACCATCAGACAAGAGAGTGGTCGCCCCGAGAGTGCCTTTACCTCGAGCGATATCCCTTCATTGAGTTTTAACCAAGCTAGCTACAGCGGTAAACCGAAAAACCTAGTCATCCTGTTACAGGAAAGCTTAGGCGCCCGTTTTGTGGGGAGCTTAGGCGGTATGCCCTTAACGCCGAATATCGATGCGCTCTCACAGGAAGGTTGGTATTTCGATAATCTTTACGCCACTGGCACACGTTCAGTGCGCGGAATCGAAGCGGTCACCACAGGTTTTACCCCAACGCCGGCCCGCGCCGTGGTGAAACTCGGTAAGAGCCAGACGGGCTTTTTCACTCTCGCCGAATTGCTGAAAAACCACGGTTACACCACCCAATTTATCTACGGTGGTGAGAGCCATTTCGACAACATGCGCAGTTTCTTCCTCGGTAATGGATTTAGCGACATTATCGACCAGAAGGATTATAAGTCTCCGGCCTTTGTTGGCTCTTGGGGCGCATCCGACGAAGATTTAATGCGTAAGGCGAATAGTGAGTTCGAGCGTCTTCACAGTGAGGGTAAGCCATTCTTTAGCTTGGTGTTTAGCTCGAGTAACCACGATCCATTCGAATTCCCCGATGGCCGCATTGAGCTGTATGAACAACCTAAGCAAACTCGCAATAACGCGGCCAAATATGCCGATTATGCGATTGGTGAGTTCTTCAAACTGGCGAAAAATGCCGACTACTGGAAGGACACTATTTTTATCGTGGTCGCCGACCACGATAGCCGCGTTGGTGGGGCCGATTTGGTGCCAGTATCGCGCTTCCGTATTCCGGGGTTAATCATTGGGGATAATGTTGCGCCAAAACGCGATCACCGTATTGTGAGTCAAATCGACTTGCCGCCAACCCTGTTATCTTTGATTGGTATTTCAGACTCTTACCCTATGTTAGGTCGTGACTTAACTCAGGTCAGCGAGGATTGGCCGGGTCGTGCGCTAATGCAATACGATAAAAACTTTGCCCTGATGGAAGGTAAAGATGTGGTTATCCTGCAGCCAGAGAAAGCAGCGCAGGGCTTCCAGTACGATGAAAAGACCGAGCACTTAACGCCTTATGCCCCTGCGGCGCAGGCGTTGGAGAAAAAGGCCTTAGGTTGGGCACTGTGGGGCAGCCTAGCCTACCAGCAAGAGCTGTATCGCTCGGGTAAATAACCGAATGAAAAATGCCGCTGATTAGCGGCATTTTTATTTTGAAACTTATCCTTAAACCAGCAGATTTTAAATCCAAGCCGACATAGCAGGTTCGGCTTCGGGCTGAGTTTGCTGCGCATAATATTGCCCAATACGCTGTCCAACTTGTTGATAAAACTGAGGGGATTCCCCTTGCATCGGCTGACGCGCCGCCGCAGTCGTGGTTTTCGCCGTGGTATTGGCTGGGCGGGGAGTATTTTGGCCGACCTTTAACCGAATATCCTTACGTTGCAGCGCAGCTGGGCCGCGCACTGGCACTTTAAGGGTTTTAGGGAGCGCACGATCGGCAGCAACTAGGGGCGCTTGTTTCTCTTGCTGTTGCTGGCTCTGCTGCTGTGAAGACTGCTGCTGTTGCTGTTTGTCTTGAACTTGTTGCTGATTTTGCTCGAGCAAACGTGCCTGTTGCTGAGTTTGATCTGCAGTACGCTCATTTTGCGGATTAAAGGCACGTTCTTCATGGCCCTTAGTCGCGGCCTGTGGCGGAATAACGACGGGCTTGAGCTGATTGTCGACCCGAGCCGAGTCCGTCGCGACATTTGTCGTCGCTATCGGAACTTGGGGGTAGTTACTGACAAGCAGCATGAAAAATTCCTTGTAGCCTTAATGGTTAAATACTAGCCATTTATTGCACAAAGATAAAGCACTAGTCCTTGAATTGCGCCAGCCAAGGTGTGATTGTCTGCAAGAATTCTTCCCTGTGGGACACAAACGGTGCGTGGGATGCCTTGGCAAGCATGACATCAGTGATATGACTGGCGGTGGGCATTTGAGGTTGAACGCGTTTGGGCACGAGTCCATCGAGTCGACCCCAGATCCGTAGCCAAGGTTGCTGTATCGCCGACAGCTGTGGCCTAAGATCGATTTGATTCAACATATCCAAACCTTGAGTTAAGGCCGCTGCATCGGGTAGCGGGCGTGCTAAGACTAAATCCCGCAGCTGCTTAATATCGTCTTTGGCGGTTTCGCTGCCCATGGCCTGAATCGCTAAAAAGCGCTCAATCGTTTTTGGTAAATTTTGCCCAAGCTGCTCGCCAAACATGCTGAGCACCTGCGGTGGAATGCCGGGCCATGCTTCTTCCTCCCTTGCCATAAAACAGGGCGAGGAGGCGATAGTCATTAATCCTCTGACATGGGATGGGTAGCTTATGGCGGCTTGGGTGGCTACTAATCCACCCAGTGACCAGCCAGCCCAAATCGCATTGGCGGGTAAGACATGAATTAGCGCATCCACCCAAGTCGATAAACCACCCGCGATTGGCTGGCTTAAGCCAAAGCCCGGCAGATCGACATAGTGGACTCTATACTCAGAAAGCTGCTCATGGAGCGGCGTGAAGACGGCGCTATTAACGCCCCAACCGTGAAGCATGACCAGATCCGGCCCTTGGCCTCGGGTGTCGATATGCAGTTGCGGATGATGGGCTGGCGTCGCAGAGTTCACTAAAATACCTCTAATAGGAAGTTGTATGTCGGGCGATAGCAAATGGACTTGGTCGCAACAGGGGGCGAAGCTGTTACGCATAGTTTCGCATTTGGGGCAGCGTTACTTGGCGGGCAGTTTACCTAACCGCTGCTTACTGTGCCACCAATCCCTCAATGCAAAGGAAGCCGGATTTTGTCAGGTATGCCTGCAAACGGGCTTATATCGCAGCCCAATTTGTTTAGGTTGTGGAAAATCCATGCCGCTTGAACTCGAATATTGTGGTGAGTGCCTAAGGCATCAACCGCGAAAAGTCATCGCACCTTGCAGTTATCATCAAGGCTTTGGTCCTTGGATAGCGGCCATTAAATATCAGGGGCAACTCGCCGCTCTACCCATATTGTGCCAAGCCTTAGCGGCGCGCATTGGTCAGCTCGAACAGCAAGGATTAATCACTCTTCCGCAGGCCATAGTGCCAGTCCCTTTACACCCTAATCGGCTGCGCCAACGTGGATTTAATCAAGCATGGTTAATTGCCCATGAATTATCGAAGCAGCTCTCGCTGCCACTGGTCAGTGACGGATTAATTCGGCGGCAGGATACCCGCCCACAAGCCGGACTCAATGGCGCACAGCGCCGGCGAAATCTACAGGATGCTTTTGAGTTAAATGCCGATTTTGCCTATCAACGGATTGCGCTGGTGGACGATGTGGTCACCACGGGGACCACAGTGGCAGAAATTGCCCGTTTGTTCGAGGCGCGATATATACAAGTGCAAATATGGTGCCTAGCCAGAGCCGAAGCACCGGGTTTATTGGATGATATTACAGGTGAAAACGACATGCCGCGTTAGCTATCCGTTAGTGATCTACAGGTTAAGTTGTTGCATTGAAAGCGTGATGGATTTTGCAAAATTCCAGAACTTGCTACCCTAGGGACTACAAAGCGCGTGTGAGTAGGAGTATCATACGCCTAATTCTTACTAAAACACTCAGGTATCCCCTGACGGAGCTGGTTTCCATGATTACTATTTCCGATGCGGCTCAGGCCCATTTTGTAAAGTTGTTAGCCGATCAACCTGAAGGCACTCATATTCGCGTATTTGTGATCAGTCCAGGTACCGCACAAGCCGAGTGTGGCGTGTCTTACTGCCCGCCTGACGCCGTTGAAAGCGATGATATTGAATTAGAATTCAATGGCTTTAGCGCTATGGTTGACGAGAAGAGTGCGCCTTTCTTAGAAGAAGCCTCAATCGACTTCGTGACCGATCAATTAGGTTCGCAATTAACCCTTAAAGCCCCTAACGCTAAAATGCGTAAAGTGGCTTCAGATGCGCCTTTAGCCGAGCGTGTTGAGTATGTGATCCAATCTGAAATCAACCCGCAACTGGCAAGCCATGGTGGTAACATCATGTTGGTTGAAATCACCCAAGAAGGCGTAGCGGTACTGCAGTTTGGTGGTGGTTGTAACGGTTGTTCGCAAGTTGATATCACCCTAAAAGATGGTATCGAGAAGCAACTACTCGATATGTTCCCAGGTGAACTCTCTGGTGTGAGCGATGTGACCGATCACCAACACGGCGCGCATTCTTACGCTTAAGCTGGTGTTGAACTGAATAAAAAACGCGACCTGTGAGTCGCGTTTTTTTATGGCGTTTTGTGGCTACAGTTGGGTTTTCAGATTGTCGGCTAAAAACTTATCGAGCGCCTTGAACGTAGTTAGCCTATGGTCATTGTTACTTAAGTAATGGTCGCCATTTTCGAGTTCAATATATTCGACGTTTTTCTTACGTGATTTCAGTTCATCGAACATTTCGCGGCTATGTTGCACCTTAACCACTCGATCCTTATCGCCATGCAGTAGTAATACCGGGATAGTAATCTTATCGGCTTTACTAACGGGTGAGCGTTCATAGAGGGCGCTAAAATCATCACCAATTTGTTCTTTAACGACTTCATAATTGGTGAAACGGCGACTGGATTTTACCAGGTAAGCCACGTCTGTTACGCCTGCCACACTGACCGCGCAGCGGTACAGATCAGGTGTCATCGCTGCGCCCATTAAGGCGGCATAACCACCATAACTCGCGCCGACGATACAGATACGTTGTGGATCGCTAATACCTTGATTGATTAAGTAACGTGTACCATCTTCCACATCGTTTTGCATTTCGAGTCCCCAGCTTTTGAGGCCAGCCTTCATAAACTCATAGCCGTAGCCCGCCGAGCCCCTAAAGTTCATTCGAAATACCGCGTAGCCACGATTAGCGAAAAACTGCGACCAATAATCGAAGTCGTTACTGTCGTAACTAATCGGTCCGCCGTGGGGGAAGATAATGGTGGGGAGTTGCTTGGCTTCGAGGCCCTTTGGCACTGTCAGGTAAGCATCGATTTTGAGTTTATCCCGCGCTTCGTAGCTCAGATATTGAGTGTCGGCGAGTTGCTCGCTGCTTAGCTGGCTATATCTATCGGCAATCGGAAACAGCGCCTTTTCATCCCTATCGCCAAAGTAATAGGTGCCAGGTTGAGTCGAACTGGTGGAGTAGACGATATAGCGGCGTTCATCCGCGCTAAATTGGGTGATGTAGTTATGGGCATTGGGCAATACCGCTTTCAACCCATTTTGCAGACCCGCATATTCAGGATCCCAAAAAGTATATTCTTCACCGTCGCCTTCACTAATCCCAATGACTTTTTTCTTGAGTTCTGAATAGATGAGACTGCCTTCAACATCGGTATCTTCGTTGGCGTACACCAGCTCTTTCGTGAGCTTAGGATCGGTTAAATTCACCTTGAAGATAGCTTCAAAGCCTTGGTGGTAGGCGCGTACAAATAAGATGTTGGGGTCGGCATCGAAGCCCAGTGGCCAGACGCTCTCGTCGGAGAAGGCTTTAAAGGTCCAGAGTAAGCGTGGCTCTGCCTTTTGTTCTGGTTGCTCGTAGATCCTATATTCAGTGTCATCGTTATAGATGGAGATACGGACCTTATGTTGCCTGTCGGTAATCCAGCCGATGATTTTACGTTTAGAGTTTTGAATAAACGCGGATTTTCCCTGCGAGAGATTGACTCTCAGCACGCTGTCTTCACCCACTTCTTCGCCCATACCATCGAGGGAGAGCAAGATATTATCGGGATCATCCGGCATCATATCGATAATCTGTCCCTGATGTTGGGGGATCCAACTGAGTCGGTCGATGACGCTACGGGCGAGTACGCTCGTGGTTTTTCGCGTAGTTAAATCGTACTTCACCAACCGAGTTTCGGTGGTCGGTGTACCGTAGCGGTTTGCCGGGAACTTAGCGCTGATCAGCAAAGTAGTGTCATTTGCCCACTGTAATGACAGCAGGACAAACTTCTGGTTATCGGTGTGAATCGCGTAGTCTTTGTTGCCCGTTTCTAAATCGAGAATACTGACCACAGTGCCCTTAAGTTTGGGCTGTTCGACCCGAACGATAGAGGCAATTTTTTTGCCATCGGGCGACAGTTGGACTGAGCTGACATCGGGAATACTGGCAAAAGCCTCGACCGGAAGCTGTGGTACCGTTTGAGCAAGCAGTGGCAGACTTAGCCACAGGAGTAACAAAGGTAAAATCCTTTTCATAGCGCATCACAATTTTATTACAATAATGCTGCGTATCTTAATGGGATAACCTTAAGTAAGCTACTGTCTTTACAGAACTAATTAAGAATAAATGCCTTGCTAAAGCGGTAATGTGTCGCTAGGGTGAGGCTGCGCGCTAGCATAAAGGCCGTCATGGCCGCCCACAGTGCATGGTTAGCTTGTTCGGAAGGCAACAGCGATTGCAGCAAATACCATGTCGGGAAGAAGGCGCCAAATGTGGCGATAATCATGCTATTGCGCATGACTTTGCCCTTAGCGGCGCCAATATAAACCCCATCAAACAGATAGGAACTAAAAGACCAAAGCGGCAGTAATATCAGCCAAGGCAGATAAATTTGCGCTGTGGTTCTCACCTCATCAATATTGGTTAGCAGCCCGATGATATGGTCTCCAAAAAGATAAAATATCAGGCTAAAACCTAGGGCTGTGATGGCTGACCAACACCAAGCGAGGAGTACTGCTTCGCGCAGTGACTGTGTGCGTTGTTGCCCGTAGGCTTTGCCCACTTCCGCCTCGGCATAATAGGCTATGCCATCGAGGGCGTAGGCGATTAATAACAGTAAATTCAATAAGACCGCATTGGCTGCGACCGTATTATCCCCAAGGCCTGCACCGTGAAAAGTCATAAAGGCGAAAGCGGCTTGCAGGCATAGGCTGCGGATAAAAATATCGGTATTGAGCCTGAGCAGCTGGCCGTAACCCGACAAGTTCAGGTGAACTCTAATATCGGCAAATTGGAATCGAGGTATTAACTTAAGCTGTTGTAATACAATGTAGAGCGCAACGCTAAAGGCGGTGATATCCGCACATACTGAGGCAAGTGCAGCTCCTTTGACTCCCCAGCCTAAACCTAAGACAAAGAGCACATCGAGGATAATATTGGCCAAATTGGCGAAGATGAGCTGCCACATGGCCGCCTTGGGCTGTTGTCTGCCAAGGAGCCAGCCTAGCATCACTAAATTGAGCAGGGCGAATGGCGTCGACCAGACTCGGACCTGAAAATATTCTCGGCAATAACGCTCCACTTCCACACTCGCCTCGGAGAGGCCGAGCGCTAAATTCAGTATCGGGATCTGTAATAGGATCACCGCGATACCCAGCCCAGTCGCCAACATGGCGCCTTGGACCAGCAACTTTAATTGGCGCGCGGTATCGTTTGCGCCATAGGCCTGTGCGACCAATCCGGTTGTCGCCATCCGTAAAAAGCCTAATAACCAAATGATTAATGTGATAATCGTTGACCCGAGTGCGACGCCCCCTAAATAATAGGCGTCACTTAAATGCCCGATGACGGCCGTATCTACCAATCCCAACAGCGGAACCGTGATATTGGAAAGGATCATCGGCAGGGCAAGCGCGAGCAGCTGGCGATTCTTGGTGCCATTCAACAGGAGCGCGAGTGCGGTGGATTTTGCGGTAGTCATTGATTTCAGAGGTATTCACATTATGGTTAAACGTGCGTTATTGGCACTCTTAGGGCTGATGACTTTCTCGGCCCATGCTGTGGTCATTTTACAGTATCACCATGTGTCAGAAACCACGCCGGCGGCGACGAGCGTCACGCCTGCACAATTTCGTGAGCAAATGCAGTTTCTGGCGGACGATGGTTTTAAGGTTATTCCCTTATCCCAAGTGGTTGAGGCGATCAAAAACAAGCAAGATTTACCCGCAAAAACGGTGGCGATCACCTTCGATGATGGTTATCGCAGCATTGCGACCACAGCGCACCCTATCCTAAAGGAATTTGGTTTTCCCTACACCCTATTTGTGGCGATTGAGCCGATTAAACAAAAGTTTACCGAGATGATGACCTGGGAAGATCTGATTAAGCTCTCCAAGGAAGGGGCCGACATTGCTAACCACAGCTGGGCTCATGAGCATCTGATCCGCAGGCTAGACAATGAATCCCAAAGCCAATGGCTGGCACGAATTAAAGCAAATATTCAGGACACCGAAAACGCGATTCGTGAGGCGACGGGGCAGAGCTTTAAAATGCTGGCCTATCCCTATGGCGAATACAATCAGGCGATTCAAGATATGTTGACCGAAAATGGCTTCGTTGCCTTTGGCCAGCAGTCAGGTGCGGCGGGGCCTTATTCGCCCCTCACGGCGCTGCCGCGCTTCCCGGTGGCGGGGCAATATGCGGATCTAAAAAGCCTAAAAGCCAAGTTATACAGCCTCAATATGCCAGTGCTTGAGCAAACGCCTAGCGATCCTGAGCTTAAGGGCGGACATTGGCGCCCCGAGCTTAAGGTTAAGCTCGATATGAGCGATATTTCGGCCAAGCAGGTCATGTGTTATATCCAAGGGCAAGGCGCTAAAACGCCGACTTGGAGCAGCGACAATGAGTTTAGTATTCAAGCAGATTTAGCCCTGCCAGCGGGGCGTTCACGCTACAATTGCACGGCGCCAAGCAAGACACGCAACGGCTATTACTGGTTTTCGCAGGCATGGGTGAGACCCAAAGACGACGGCACTTGGGTTAAAGAATAATGCCTTTGCGAAGCTATTTAGGTTTGTAGCTTTTGACGATTTTATCGAAGTCGCTGATCAAGGCGTCGTTGAGTACTTGAGGGGATTTACCTAAGGCTGCCGTGGGTTTAAACACTGCGACCCGCGTGCCTTGGGGAGAAACCAGTACATAGCCAGCACTATGATCGACTTGATAATTATCCCCTTCGCCGACCATGGCATAGGTGAGGCCTAGGCTGCGGGTGAGGGGGAAGATTTGGGTTTGCTCACCCGTCACTGCCTTAAACTCAGGATTAAAGAAATTCACATAGGTGAGGAGTTTCTCTGGGGTGTCCCGCTTCGGATCTACGGATAAAAACACGATTTGAATGGGCGCAATTTTTTTCAGCTCAGGATAGGCGGCGGCGAGTTTGTTTAAGGTGGTCGGACAGACATCGGGGCAATAGGTAAAGCCGATAAAGAATAGGCTCCATTGGTCCTTCAAATTGGCATTGGTAAAGGGTTTCTGCTGTTGATCGACAAGCTCAAAGGGCGCTAGCTCGAACGCCTCGGGAAACAAAAAACCACTCTCTAACTCAACGGGCTTAGGTGGATTGAACTTCACTGCAAATAGTCCACCCAATCCTATTAATAGAATCGCTATCACTAAGATCTTGTTGGAGATTCTTGTTTGCATATTTTGTCCTTTGACCATCGCTCGTTGCACATTAAGCCCAAAGATAGTGGTCGAGCAGTAATGCCATGAATAACAACATTAAATGATAAATAGAAAAACGAAACACCTGCATCGCCAGCCCTTCGCTGTCCTGATACTTTAACTGCCACGCTTTATAAATAAATCCCGTGCTGAGCAAGCTTGAACACACAAAGTAGAGTGGTCCACTCATCCCGACTAACACGGGCAATAGACAAGCAATCGCCAGCAAAATCGTATAGAGCAAGATACAGGTCTTAGTAAATTCTACCCCATGAGTCACGGGCAGCATGGGAATATCCACTTTGGCATATTCTGCGCGTCTGTGAATCGCCAGTGCCCAAAAATGCGGCGGCGTCCACAGGAATATGATGATGACGAGCAATAGAGCATGACCATGGAATTGATTCGTCACCGCCGTCCAACCCAAGAGCGGCGGCATCGCGCCCGCTAAACCGCCAATAACAATGTTTTGTGGCGTGGCCCGTTTTAAATAGGCGGTATAAATCAAGGCATAACCAATCAAGCTGGCAAAGGTCAGCCAAGCGGTGAGTGGATTAGTAAAAACATAGAGGATCACAAAACCTAGGCTGCCTAAGAGTGCCGCGAACAACAACGCCCTCGTCGCCGAGACTCGGCCCTTGGGCAGTGGTCGGTTATAGGTGCGTGCCATCATGCCGTCGATTCGCCTATCAATCAGATGGTTTAAGGCGGCGGCCGAACCCGCCATCATGGCGATGCCGAGTAAGCCTGCCACTAAAGGTTTGACTGGCAGTATGGTGGGCATGGCTAAACACATGCCGACTAAGACGGTGAGCAGCATTAAGGCCACTACCTTAGGTTTGGTCATCTCGAAATAGGCACGCCAAGCTAAGTGAACACTGGGGTGACTGCTGATAGAGAGTGGTTTTGCCATGATAAATCCCCCGATGATTAAGGTGCCCTGCGCCAAAGGAAATAGTTAATCGCGACTATGGTGAGTAGTAACAGCGCCGCGCCGCCGTTGTGGGAAACGGCAATCCCCAGTGGTAAATGCATCACCACGTTTGAAATCCCTAAACTGACCTGCAGTATCACTAAGGCGACCAACAATAGGCTTAGGGCCTTGAGCTGGGTGCTGAAAAATAACCGATAGGCGAGCAACAACAATAGACTGGCGGTAATGATGGCGCCGACGCGGTGGGCGATATGAATGGTCATGCGGGCATGGTAATCCAATACGCCAAATTCAAAGCTTGGGTGTTGCCCTTGGAAAGGGGAAAACGCATCGGCAATCGCGAGATTATCCATCCAATTTCCTTCGCAAATCGGCAGAGCCGTACAGGCGAGGGCGGCATAGTTGGAGGAGGTCCAAGCGCCGAGCATTATTTGACCTATCAGCACCACCAGACTCAGCAACGCCAGTTTCGGTAAGTGTTTACTCTGGCCGAGAAATTTAAGGCTCGTGCCTATCCGCGAACCATGGGCGCCATTAAATCCTACGCTCGCAACACGCTGATTGTGAATATCAGCGGTTTCGAAAATTCGCCTCGGACGCGTTCGCAGATACAGCAAGAGCAGGAGCGAGAGCAGGCTAAAGCCGCCAATTAAATGGGACATCACGACAATCGGCATTAACTTCATCGTCACAGTCCACATACCCAACGCCGCCTGAAAGATGATGAGTAACACTATGGCAAAGGGGAGCTTTTTTGGGGCTTGGGATGTTTTCAAGCAAAGGATCAAAATCAGTAATACGAGGATGCCCAAGGCGCCCGCGATATACCTGTGGATCATTTCGAGCCAGGCTTTTTCGGGATGGATATCGTGGTCTGGAAACAGGGTTTGGGCATGGGAGATCTCATGGTCGTGGGTGGGCACTTTGATATGGCCGTAACAACCGGGCCAATCTGGGCAGCCAAGTCCTGCGTCCGAGAGCCGAGTGTAAGCCCCCATTAAAATCACTAACAGGGTAAAGACTATAGTGACGCGTAGGAGCCAAGTCAGTTGCATTAGTCTACCCTCGATAGTTTTAATAACTTACGGAGATCCGCGACCAAGGCCTTACCCTGAGCTAAATGTGCCGTCTTGCCTTGCACTTGGGGATAACGCAGCACGAGTGCGCCGAGTGGATCGACAATAATCAGCTGCTGTTGGTCAAGCCATTGGTTGAGGCTTTGGCTGGCGGGCTGAGTGTTGAAGCTAAAGGTGCTTAATGCGCTTAAGTCACTGTCGGGATTCAGCAGAATAAGCGGTTCGACACGAGCCTGATCTGGCCCTAAGGCGGTATGACTCTGACGCAGGATATATAAGCGCTCGCGGCAAGCCTCATCGCACTTTGCGGGCAATAAATACAGCAGTTGCCATTCCTTAGGCTGAGGATTGTTAAGGCCAAGACTGGTATAACTGGTTTCTGGGCTGATGAGCTCACCGTGGTTGGTGGAGCCGCCTTGATACCAATGCATGCTCAGCACTAACTTAGCGATGACCACAGGCGCGATAAAGGCCAGTAGCAATAACCCCAATGCGCGGTATTTGGCTGTTTGTTGGGAGTCCATATTTGCTCCTCTTATTGTCCTTAATGCTTTGTTTTATTGTTTTTTATTAAAATCTTGCAGGTATCTGTTACTCGGTCTTAGTCGCTTCCTTATCGGCTTGATGCCGTTGTCGTGATTTTTTGAGGTATTTCATTGCTTGCCAACCCATCAGCCCCGCAAACACAGTTGCCATGGCAAACCATTGCAATGCATAACCCCAATGCTTTTGTGCCGAGAGGGGGAAAGGTTGCCAAGGGTGGGGCAAGGCCTGCGCTGGTTGTAATTGGGGTAAGGTATCGGGTTGTAACACCGCGGGCAGGATGGGATGCCCTAACATCTGTGCCATCTCGGGCAGATTGAGATTTTGAAACCGAATCCGTTCACCTTGTTCCGTGGTGAAGGGTTCTGCTAATAAGTGATGGCTCAAGGGATTAATCTGTTTTTGATAGAGGCGGCCTGTAAGAGTCAATTCACCAACTATGGGGCTGACTTCGGGCAAGGCATCTCGGTGGGATTTAGCGGCAATAAAGCCGAGTTCGAGTAACAGCCAAGGTTGCTCGCGATTATTTGCCAGATTTGCTGACGTTATTTGCAGCAATTGAAAGGCGAGATAGCCCACTTGTCCTTGATAGACCTGATTGTCGAGTAACCAGATTTGTGGATTAACGGGGCTGGCTTGAACCTCAAGGCGATAGCCAGTAACGCCACCTTTAGCTAATTCAGCTATGAGCTGTTCAGGATTGAGTGCGGCCGCGGATTGTCTTGCTTCCATTTGTGCGAGTAGTTCGGTTTTTTCAGCGGCCCTGTCCATTTGCCACAAACCCAGCTTGACCAAAATCACGAATACCACCACAGTCAATATCAGCAGTAACAACATTGCCCTATGCACCCAGATATATCTTGGCAACCCAATTAATTTGGTCAGCAAAACATAAGGATAGCGTATGAACATCCCGTTCATTTTTAAGTGTGTTTTAGTACTGCTGTTACTGTTTATCATTTTTAACCTAGGCAGAGCCTTAATCATTATGGTTAAAGGTGACGATCAAACCGCTGATCACCCTGTGCCTATGAGCCGCTATTTGGGCCGTAGGGTGATGTTTTCCGTACTGGTTATCCTGCTCTTGCTGGTGGCTTTAGGGACTGGACTGCTTGGTCTCAATCCCACGCCTTAAGCTTTCAACTAATTGTTTTAATGAATCTTTAAAGCACATAAACAAAGATAAACAGGCAGAGCCAGACTACGTCGACAAAGTGCCAGTACCAACTACCCGCTTGGAAGGCAAAATGCTTATCCGCACTAAAGTGGCCCTTTAACACTCTGAAAAACAAGACTAATAGAAAGATGGTGCCCAAGGTGACATGCATGCCGTGGAAACCCGTCAGCAGGAAAAAGGTGTTGCCATACACGCCCGAGGTGAGCGTTAGCCCCATCTCATGGTAGGCATGGCTATATTCCTCCGCCTGCAAAGCAAGGAAGCTAATTCCGAGCAAAATCGTGAGTCCGAGCCAAAGGGTGATGGCCGAACGCTTACCCTTTTCTAAGCTGGTATGGGCGAAATGCAGCGTGACAGAGGAGGTTAGCAGCACAATGGTGTTGACTAGCGGTAGTCCATTCCATGGCATGGCTTCGGTTTTGGTACCATCTGGCGTGGTGAGGAGTGGCCAAACAGCCTCGAAGTGTGGCCACAGGACTTCGTGGGTCATGGCATTGTTGGATGCACCGCCGAGCCAAGGTACTGCGACCATGCGGGCGTAAAATAAGGCGCCGAAGAAGGCGGCGAAGAACATCACCTCGGAGAAGATAAACCAGCTCATGCCTTGGCGAAACGATCTATCCATTTGATGGGAGTAGAGGCCCGTCATCGATTCTTGGATCACGGTTCTAAACCAGCCTACCAGCATAAACAGGATGACGGCTATGCCTGCTAGTAGAATATAGCCGCCACCCGAAGCGCCAGATTTGAGTTGATGTACAAAATGTCCTGCCCCAAAGGCAATTAAAAACAAGCCGATAGCACCAACAATCGGCCAAGCACTCTGGGCGGGGACGTAGTAAGTCTCATGTTTAGTGGTCATTTTACAGCTCCTTGCTCTATGGCAGACGCTAACTGCTTGTCGGTAATGTCGTAGAGGGTGTAAGAGAGGGTTAAGGTGTGGATAGACTCGGGTAATTGAGGATCCACAAAGAAGATCAACGGCAGTTCGGCGCGACTCGCCGCGGCTAAGTGTTGTTGGTTAAAACAAAAACATTCGGTTTTATTGAAATAAGCCGCACCTTGTCCGGGCGAAATAGAGGGAATCGCCTGGCCCACAGTCGCTCTATTCGAGACGTTTTGCGCCAGAAATGCCGTGTGTATGAGCTCTCCCGGATGCACTTCGAGCCGCTTCGTTTGTGGCTCAAATTTCCACGGCATTCCCGTCTGTACCTGCGAGATAAACTCCACCGTTACCACGCGGTTCTTATCCACAATGATCGCTTGATAACTGCTGGCGGTATTGGAGGTTTTGCCGTTAATACCCAGTTTTTCGCACAGCACATCGTAGAGCGGTACTAAGGCGAACCCAAAACCAAACATCGCAAGGCAGCCCAACACCAGTAGGCTGATAAGCTTACGGTTTGACTTGATGTTAGGCTGATGGGGTTGGCCTTGCATGTTATTTCACCTCGGGTGGCGTGGTGAAAGAGTGGTAGGGTGCGGGGCTGGGTAGGGTCCACTCTAAGCCTTCGCTGCCTTCCCAAGGTTTGGCGGGCGCCTTTTCACCGCCCCGAATGCACTTAATCACCAGCACGAGGAAAATCAGCTGAGATAGACCGAAGGCAAAACCTCCAATCGATACGATTTGGTTTACATCGGCAAATTGAATCGAGTAATCGGGAATACGCCTTGGCATACCCGCAAGACCCAAGAAGTGCATCGGGAAAAACAGCACGTTGACCGAAATCACCGAGCACCAAAAATGCCACTGGCCGAGCTTTTCGCTGTACATATGGCCGGTCCATTTAGGTAGCCAGTAATAGGCCGCCGCCATGATGGAGAAAATCGCACCCGTGACTAACACATAGTGGAAGTGAGCCACCACAAAGTAAGTATCGTGGTATTGGAAGTCGGCTGGTGTGATGGCGAGCATCAAACCCGAGAAGCCGCCAATAGTGAACAGGATAATAAAGGCCACCGCGAACAACATTGGGGTTTCAAAACTCAGTGAGCCGCGCCACATGGTCGCTACCCAGTTAAACACTTTTACCCCAGTCGGCACGGCAATCAGCATAGTGCAGTACATAAAAAACAACTCGGCAAACACGGGCATACCGGTGGTGAACATATGGTGCGCCCACACGAGGAAGGACAGAATCGCAATACTCGCCGTGGCATACACCATGGATGAATAGCCAAATAATGGTTTACGGCTGAAAGCCGGAACTATGGCGGAGATAATGCCGAAGGAAGGCAGAATCATGATGTAGACTTCGGGGTGACCGAAGAACCAGAAGATATGCTGGAACATCACAGGGTCGCCGCCGCCTGCCGCCTCGAAGAAGCTAGTACCGAAAAACTTATCGGTTAACACCATAGTGACGGCGCCTGCGAGCACTGGCATGACGGCGATCAGCAAGAAGGCGGTAATCAGCCAGGTCCAGACAAACAGCGGTAACTTCATCCACGTCATGCCGGGAGCGCGTAGGTTGACTATGGTTACGATCACGTTGATGGCGCCCATGATCGAACTTATCCCCATGATATGAATCGAGAAGACAAATAATGCTGTGCTGTCAGGGCTGTAAGTGGTCGAGAGTGGTGCGTAGAAGGTCCAACCGAAGTTAGGGCCGCCACCTTCCATAAACAATGAGCTCAACAATATGGTAAAGGCGAAGGGAAGGATCCAAAAACTCCAGTTGTTCATCCGTGGAAGCGCCATATCGGGCGCGCCAATCATCATGGGGATCAACCAGTTAGCCAGCCCTGTAAAGGCTGGCATCACGGCGCCGAATACCATGATTAGCCCATGTACTGTGGTCATCTGGTTGAAGAAGTTAGGTTCAACGAGTTGTAATCCGGGCTGAAAGAGTTCGGCGCGGATCACCATGGCCATAGCACCACCAGTTAAAAACATTATGAAACTAAACCACAGGTACAGGGTGCCAATGTCCTTGTGGTTGGTGGTGAGTAACCAGCGCATGATGCCTTTAGGTGCACCGTGATGGTGTTCATCATGGGCGGCAATTTGATCTTGAGTCAGTGTGCTCATCTTAATCCCCTACTGTCCATGGCGAGCAATATCAGCGGGTTGCACTGTATCGCCGGTATTATTGCCCCACGCATTGCGCTCATAGGTAATGATGGCGGCAAGCTGTTGTGGCGTGAGTTGTGTGCCAAATGCCTGCATCGCCGTGCCCGGTTTACCGTGCATCACTATGTCGATGTGATTGGCGATCGGACCCGTTGCGATAGCGCTACCAGCAAGGGCGGGGAAGGCGGGAGGCATACCTGCACCCGTTAGCTGGTGGCAGGCGGCGCAAATCGTGGCATAGGTTTTTTCCCCTTCGGCCATTAGTTCATCATGGCTAAGCGTGGGGAGACTCGCGGGGTCGACACTGGCGGTAGGTTCTGTCGCTGGCTTAGGCGCATCGGTGGTTGCGGGGGGCGGAGTCGTTGCTACTGGTTCGCTATTGGTGCCACCGGATTTATGGGCATCAACGTCTTTGGCTTGCACCGCATCACCCGTGTCATTGCCCCACGCATTACGCTCATAGGTAATCACGGCGGCAATTTCTTGGGCCGTTAATTGTTTGCCAAAGGCTTGCATAGCCGTACCTGCTTTACCATTGAGCACGATTTCAAGATGGCCGCTCAGTGGCCCGGTTGCAATGGGGCTGCCTTTGAGGTGTGGGAATACCCCCTGTAAACCTTCACCGTTAGGTTGGTGACAGGCTGCGCAGTGACCGAGGTAAACTTGCTCACCCTGAGCCATCAGCTCTTCTTTAGTCAGTGTTTGCGATAACGCGGCTTGTGCGGCTTGCGCTGCGGCATTGGCGGCTTGTTTTTGTTCTTCAACCCAAGCATCGAACTCGGCTTCGGGTAATGCCTGCACCACTATCGGCATAAAACCATGGTCTTTACCGCAAAGCTCGGCACATTGGCCACGGTAAATACCGGGTTTGTCGATACGGGTCCACGCCTCATTGATAAAACCTGGGTTAGCGTCTTTTTTAACGGCAAAGGCGGGCATCCACCATGAGTGGATAACATCCTCTGAGGTCATCAAGAAACGGATTTTACGATTGACCGGTAATACTAGGGGTTTGTCGACCTCGAGTAAGTAGTGCTCACCCTTAGCTTCACTACCTTCGATTTGAGGTCTTGGGGTTGCGAGAATGCTGTAAAAATCAATATCTTGATCGAAGTAGCTATAATGCCATTTCCATTGAGAGCCAGTGACTTTTACTGTGAGATCGGCATTGCTGGGATCTTCCATGGCAATCAGAGTTTTCGTGGCAGGAATCGCCATTAAGATCAGAATGACAAAAGGAATAATCGTCCACGCGATTTCGACTTTTGTACTCTCATGGAAGTGAGACGCGACCGCGCCCTTTGATTTCCTGTGGTTGATCATGGCATAAATCATCACGCCAAAAACCACTAGGCCTATGGCGCAGCAGATATACAGAATCGTCATGTGCAGGTGATAAACCTTGTCACTGATTTCTGTTACGCCGGGGGTCATGTTGAACCGCATGTCCGCTGCGGCCAACTGTGGGGCGAATAGCACCACGAGTAAACAATACAACCATTGCTTCACAAGACTTCTCCTCTGCCAATTGCGAATAGCAACTACAAAGAAGAGCAACACAGTAAGTCTCAACTCTATGCAAACTCTTCAGTTCCCAAAAAAGCTTCTCTGACTTCAACGTGCGTTGGCGGCTTACTTTTGATTAAGTATTGTTACTGCTGGTATTAGCCACACTGGCACATACTGCTGAATAAACCCATTATTCTCGATTTTTGTGGGCAAGAGATATTCGATAAATCGTCGATATTTTTTGCCTAAACGGGCGATATATTATGCTCGTCTGAATCAAACATACTTGCTGTTTAAAAATTGATCAAGATCACTTCTTTTTCTAATTGTCTGAAAAATTGCCAAAAAAAAGCCCCACATTCACAGGTGAGGCGGCTTTCAAGGCTAAATACGCAGTGCAAAAATTTTAATGAACAGAGCTAAAAAAACTACCTTGGGCAAAGTGAGCGGGTTGCTTGAGTGTCGCGTCCGCAGTCGAGTGATTTACGACACCTTCGAGCACTATTCCCATGGCGCGAGCGCTCTTGGCCACAATTTGCAAACGACGATTGTCGCGGGCATCGAGTGAGTGGATCCAAGTAATTACTGCGCTTGAAGTGCCACTGGTTAAGGCTTTTTCCATGGCCCACAGGGTTTCGACTTCATCTTTCGCATGGACTAAGAGAACTCGGTCCATACGCACGCCAGCGTTGGCCAGTAACTGCTTGTAGCCAATACTCGGAGGGTTGATGAGCACGACCCAGCGGCCTTGTTGGCTCAATTGTGCTAACTGCTTGCTAAGCTGCATCAGCTCTTGGCGCCCTTGGCTCTCGGTGGGCATAGTGATAATAGGCGTATGCTGCCAGTCAGTATCGGTTTCGCGTACCGCATCGAGCCATAAACCGGGGTGACGCGGGGCATTACCTAGTAGTTTGTTCATAGCCAATCTCCATTGCGGATCACCCCTACGGCGAGCCCTTCTATTGTTAGACTTTGGAAACTTAAATCGACTTTAATTGGGGAGTAATCTTCATTCTCTGCATGTAGATAAACGAGATTCCCTTTCTTTTCAAAGCGTTTAACTGTTACATCATCGTCAACGCGAGCAACAACTACTTGGCCATTGCGCGCTTGCTGTACTTTATGAACGGCGAGCAGATCCCCCTCGAGGATACCGATGTTCTTCATACTGTCACCTCTGACACGCAGTAAGAAATCGGCGGCAGGGTGGAACATGCTAGGGTCGACTTGGTAGTACTGTTCGACATGCTCTTGGGCGAGAATAGGTTCGCCCGCAGCCACTTGGCCAATCAGTGGTAAGCCTGATTCGCTGTTATCTTCTTCCTCAACGGGGAGACGGATCCCGCGGGAAGTGCCAGGCATGATCTCGATGCAGCCTTTTTTCGCCAATGCCTTAAGGTGTTCTTCGGCAGCATTTGCACTTTTAAAACCCAAACGGGTGGCGATTTCGGCCCGGGTGGGTGGCATGCCAGTCTCGGCAATATTACGTTTAATCAGCTCTAAAATTTCGGCTTGGCGTGGCGTCAACGGTCTCATGTTCTTTCCTGTTTTTCTATACAGTTACTGTTAGTATATACAGTATTATTCGTAGTGCAAGTATTAACCACTTTTTAACGCGATTGGAGAGTATTAGCGAATGTTCCCTAGAATCTGGTATTCTATGGGGCTAATGAACGTACTTACATTGCATAAGAATAATGCCTAAACAAGACTCTCTTTGGTTGAAATCATTACGCTGGATCCAAAAACACTTAGTGCACACTATTGTTGTGCCGCAGGATCCCTTTGCCGATCTGAATCTGGACGCCTCCAGACCGCTTGCTTATGTAATGAAAACAGAATCCCTGAGTGATATTGCTGCGTTAAGCGAGATCACCACTAAGCTGGGTTTGCCAAGCCCCTACGAGCCGCTCGTGGTAAATGGCGTTGTCGCGCCCCGCGTCGTTTGTCTCGAAGGGCGTAAGCCTTTGTTTGGCGAACGTGCCAGCAATGAGCCATTCCTCGAATGTTTTATGCGTTTGTTGGCTGTCCATAAGGAAAAGCCAGAGTTAGATATTCAGCTGGTGCCTGTGAGTCTGTATTGGGGCCGTACCCCGGGTAAAGAAGACGACACCATGAAGGCGGCTGTGCTTGAGCGCGAGAATCCAACTTGGTTACGTAAGTGCCTGATGATCCTATTTTTAGGCCGCCACAACTTTGTTCAGTTTTCTAATGCGGTATCGCTGCGTTATATGGCCGACGAACACGGCACCGATATGGGGATTGCCCATAAACTGGCGCGGGTGGCGAGAGTGCATTTCCGCCGTCAACGCAAGGTGATGACAGGGCCTGTGTTGCCTAATCGGCAGGCGATGTTCCACTCTCTGTTGAAATCCGAATCCTTACGCAAGGCGATTCAGGAAGAAGCGGCGAGTAAGAAGATTTCCGAAACCCAAGCTCGTGAAACAGCAATTGAATATCTTGATGAAATTGCAGCGAATTATTCCGATAGCCTAGTGCGTATTGCCGAGCGTTTCTTAACTTGGTTATGGAACAAGCTCTACAGCGGTATCAATATCAAAGGTGCCGAGCAAATCCGCCAGCTTCACCATGATGGTCACGAGATTGTGTATGTACCTTGCCATCGCAGCCATATGGATTACCTGCTGTTATCCTACATTTTGTATTACCAAGGCATGGTGCCACCGCATATTGCGGCGGGGATTAACCTAAACTTCTGGCCTGCTGGTCCGCTGTTCCGCCGTGGCGGGGCTTTCTTTATTCGCCGTAGTTTTAACGGCAATAAACTCTATACGGCCGTGTTCCGTGAATACCTCGATCAGTTGTTTGCTAAGGGATATTCGGTGGAGTATTTCTCTGAAGGTGGCCGCTCTCGCACCGGTCGTCTATTGGCGCCGAAAACGGGCATGATTGCCATGACGATCAACAGTGTGCTGCGTGGCATCGAACGCCCTGTCACCTTAGTGCCTGTGTATTTAGGTTATGATCACGTGATGGAAGTGGCGACTTATCACAAAGAGTTGAGTGGTAAGAAGAAACAGAAAGAATCTGTATGGCAAGTCTTTGGTGCTATTCGTAAATTAGGTAATTTTGGCCAAGGTTATGTCAACTTTGGTGAGCCGATTACACTGCAAAACTTCTTGAATGAGACGGCGCCAAACTGGCGCACTGAAGTGGCCGACGATCCCGAACAAAAACCGACTTGGTTAACCCCTGCGGTGAACGTGTTAGCGAATCGTGTGATGACCCGCATTAACGATGCCGCCGCCGCCAGTTCAATCACCTTGACCAGCTTAGTGCTATTGGCGTCGGAGCAAAATGCCCTAGAGCGTTGCTTGCTCGAGCGTCAGTTAGATTTGTACCTGACGCTGCTCAAGCGTGTGCCTTACACTTCGTTTACATCGGTGGCCGAAGGTGATGGCAAGCACTTAGTGCAGCAAGGTTTAGAGCTGAATAAGTTCTCCATCAATGCCGATCCTCTGGGTGAGATAGTATCTATTGACGCGAATCAAGCGATTTCAATGACTTACTATCGTAACAATATCATCCACTTATTTATTATTCCGTCGTTGATTGCTAGCTGCTTAACCAACAATAAGCAGATTTCAAGAGCCCATATCCTAGGGATTGTGAGTGACTTCTATCCGCTACTGAAGGCGGAGTTATTCATGGGTATCAAGGACCTCCCAAGTTATGTGAATCAAGTGCTGGATCTGTTTATTGAGCAGGGTCTAGTGCAGGAAAGCGATACGCTGTCGGTGGTGACCGAGCACACCAGTCAAATGTTGTTGCTGGCCGGAAGCGTTAGCGAAACCTTGCAACGCTATGCGATTATCTTCAATCTGCTGGCCCACAGACCTAAGATGGAGCGTTCGGAGCTGGAGTCTGAAAGCCATCTGCTGGCCCAACGTTTAGGGGCGCTGCATGGAATTACTGCACCAGAATTTTACGACAAGAAACTCTATAACACTTTGAGTGTTAAGCTTAAAGAGTTAGGTTATTTTTCCGAGAAGGAAGATAAATCCGACGTCGAGCGCATTCGCGATCAAGCCAATAGCTTACTTCGAGCCTCAGTGAGACAAACCATAGTAGCGAGCGTGACCGCGGAGCATATCGTTTAATGGCTAACCATATGAATGCGGCGAAGAATAAGCCGGTGGGCAAGTCTTTGCTTGGTGGTGCCATGATTATTGCTGGCACCACAGTCGGGGCGGGGATGTTTTCTTTGCCCGTTGTGGGCGCTGGCATGTGGTTTGGCTACTCGGTACTGATGTTACTCGGTATTTGGTTCTGCATGTTGATGTCGGGGCTGTTACTGCTCGAAACCAACCTGCATTTCGAGCCGGGGGCGAGTTTCGATACCTTGACCAAGGAGACCCTAGGCCAGTTTTGGCGGATCGTGAATGGGGTATCGATTGCCTTC
Source organism: Shewanella sp. GD03713 (assembly GCF_029843705.1). Lineage (NCBI taxonomy): Bacteria > Pseudomonadati > Pseudomonadota > Gammaproteobacteria > Alteromonadales > Shewanellaceae > Shewanella > Shewanella sp. GD03713. Next base: position 4,642,192 of record NZ_JAOCIW010000001.1, on the reverse strand, counting down.
GTGCTCTACATCTTAACCTACGCCTACATCAGTGGCGGCGGCTCGATTGTTAACCATAGCCTACAGGGCATGGGGATTGAGTTACCCCAGAGTGTCGCCGGGTTAGTGTTTGCGGTTGTGCTCGCCTGTATCGTGTTGATCAGCACCAAGGCGGTGGATCGTATTACGACCATAATGCTCGGCGGGATGATCATCACTTTCTTCCTCGCGATTGGTAATTTACTGATCGAGATCGATGTGACTAAGTTGCTTGAACCGGATGGCAATCAAAGCTTTATGCCTTATCTGTGGGCTGCTTTGCCCTTTGGCTTGGCAAGTTTTGGCTACCATGGCAACGTGCCGAGTCTGGTGAAGTACTATGGCAAAGATTCATCGACCATCATCAAAGCGATTTTCGTCGGCACTTTCATCGCACTGATCATTTATGTCTGCTGGTTAGTCGCCACTATGGGCAACATTCCCCGCAGCCAATTTAGTGAGATTATTGCCCAGGGTGGCAATATGGGGGTGTTAGTCGGCGCCTTGTCGAAAGTGATGGAAAGTAGCTGGTTAAACAGCATGTTAACTCTGTTTGCTAACTTGGCTGTGGCGTCTTCTTTCCTTGGCGTGACCTTAGGCTTATTCGATTATTTGGCCGATTTATTCGGGTTTGACGATACGCGCTCGGGGCGGATGAAAACGGCAATCGTCACCTTTGTGCCGCCGACCATATTAGGTTTGCTGTTCCCCGATGGCTTTTTGGTTGCCATTGGTTTCGCAGCCTTAGCGGCAACCGTTTGGGCCGTGATAGTGCCAGCACTGATGGCCTATAAATCGAGACAGCAGTTCCCTAACCATCAAGGTTTTAGAGTCTTTGGTGGCACGCCCTTAATTATCCTTGTGGTGTTATATGGCGTGGTGACAGGGGCTTGTCATCTACTCGCGATGGCGAATTTATTGCCGCAGTTCTCCTAAGTATTTTGCCTACGAATCAAGCCCTCAAATTGAGGGCTTTTTCTTTATATTCATCTTTTTATCGCCAAAACTGGACAGTTGCTCAAACTCCAGCTTAACTCGAACACATTATCTGTTTGATTGGAGTCTGCAATGAGGATTACTCAGTATGCACAGGGACAGGCCTGTTGGGTCGAACTGGCGAGCCATGACTGGCAGGGCGCACAGACGTTTTACCATGCACTATTTGGCTGGAATGCGGTGGAAATGGCGATTCCTAATGGTCATTTCTCGCTGTTCAATCTGGAGGGGGACGATTTAGGGGCCATGTATCAAATCCCTGAGTCGGAACCACAGATCCCCAGCCATTGGCGGATCTATTTTGCGGTTAAGGATATCGAGGCGACGGTTGCCGCCATCCTGGCTGCGGGTGGGCAATTACACATGGGCCCGCATGTGGTGGGTGAAGCGGGCGTGATGGCGCAGGTGAGCGACCCCGAAGGAGCACGCTTTGCCCTGTGGCAAGCAAAAAATCACTCAGGCTCGCGTCGCCAAGGTGAAGAAAATACCCTGTGTTGGGTGGAGCTGGCCTGCCGCGAACCTAGCGCCGAAGCCAGTTTTTACACTCAAGTGTTTCCTTGGACCGCACTTCCTAGCCATGTACCCGGCATCGATTACACCGAGTGGCAAATCGACGGTCAGTCTATGGGAGGCATGATGAAAATGATGCCGGAATGGGGCGAGATCCCCGCCCATTGGATGCCTTATTTTGTGGTGGCGGATTGTGATGCCTTTGCCGCTAAGGCGCAGGGGCTAGGTGCGCAAATATGCGTGCCGCCAAGCGATATCCCCGATGTGGGACGTTTTTCGGTAATTGCCGACGCGCAAGGGGCAACCTTCGCGGTCATCAAGTTAAATGCGCTATCTTAAACTGGCGAGGAGAGATTTCAGCATAAACGACAATAAAACCTAGGTTTATTGAAGTCATACCTAGGTTTTATATGGTCTTATGTCGATGCGCTTATTTCTTTATCCGCTACTGGCTACACCTTAAACTCACTCACTAAACCATCCAGCTGTTGACCTATCCCCAGCAAGCCATTGGCAGAGCTTGCTGCCTGTTTAACCCCCGTCAGAGTGCGGTAGGCGCTGTCATTCACGCTGTTGATCGACATATTAATTTCTTCCACCACGGTAGACTGCTGCTCGGCAGCGTGGGCCATTTGTGAAACCGAGTGGGTGATCGACATGACCATTTCGGTGATAGTCGAGAGGGCCGATTCCACTTGGGTCACTTGCTCGACCGTGCTGTTGGTGGCTTCTCGGCTTTGTCCCATCATGGTCGCCGCTGAGCCCGATCTATCCTGCAGTGTTTGGATGATTTGCTGGATTTGCTTGGTCGATTCTTGCGTTCTGCTGGCAAGTGAACGTACTTCATCGGCAACCACGGCAAAGCCTCGTCCTTGCTCGCCTGCCCGAGCCGCTTCGATGGCCGCGTTGAGCGCCAACAGATTGGTTTGCTCGGCAATGGCGCGGATCACATCCAGCACGGCACCAATCTTATCGCTGTCGTTACGTAACTGTTCTATGGTCGTGGCCGAGGCTTCGACTTTGCTCGCCAGTTCCCTCATCGAATGAGTGGCGCGGGTAACAGTCTCGCGGCCGAGGAGGGCTTGTGCTTTGGCATCTTCTGAGAGCTTATTGGCAGTATCGGCACTGGCGGCAACTTCGACGGCACTGGCGGCCATTTCGGTGATGGCCGAGGCGACGAGTTGGGTTTCATTCTGCTGTGAACTCATGTCTTGAGTTGCACTGTGAGTCACACTGTTTAACTGGGTTGATGCGCTAACCATTTGAACAGTCGTGTCTTTGACTTCGGCCACTAACTGCTGGATCCGCAGCACAAAGCGGTTAAAGTTTTTGGCAAGTTGGGTCAATTCGTCATGGCCGTTTACGGGGAGGCGCTGGGTGAGATCTGCCTCGCCATCGGCGATTTCATTCAGTAGCGCCACCACTTCACGTATGGTGCGCAGCAGGCTTTGGGTCACTATCACGGTAATAAAGGCGGAAAGCAGAATCGCGATCAGCAGGATAATGTTGATAAAGATGATTTTTTGGCTGACTTCCTTGGCGGCGATATCGCCCGCTTCGGAGAGAGACTTCATGGTATTGTCTTGCAGATCTGAGGTTATCTGCGCCATTTCGATGCCGATATTATCGAGTTGCACTATGGCTTGATTGCGGTTGTTAATCGCCTCAAAGACCCCGTTGGCCGCTTGTTCATACTCCCTAAGCAATCCGGCGGCTTGCTTGACTTGTGATTGGTAGCTCAAGTTATCGAGCGCGGCGGCAAGCTCATCCATAGTAGTATGAGTGTTGACGATTTCATCCCGAAAACGCTGTGACTGCTCGGCTTGGTTATCGAGGAGAAACTTGCTGACATAGAGGCGAGCCAAGAGCAGTTCACGCAGATTTTTACCGGCGAAGAAGGCGCCCTGTACATCGCCATCGGTAAAAGATGACTGCATGATCTGGGAGATAATTTTCTCGATTTCGGGCCCGTTAACGTCGAGTATGCCGGTGACTAGCTTGGCTCTTTGCTGCTGATTAGTCACGACTTGGCGATTAAAAATATCCACATACTCTTTTTCATGGGCAATGATCTGCTCAAGCATTTGAGTTCGCTCAGGATTATCTATATGGGCTTTGGCCTTTGCCAATATGTCGCGGGTTTTGCTGTCTTGGGCGCTAAATTCGGCTGCCGTCTCGCTGGAGCCGGTTTTGACATAGGTTTTTACCGTGAGGCGCAGGCGATAAATTTCCTGTAACAGGCTACTGGTGAGATCGCTTTCTGGGGCAAGATCTTCAGTAACGGCGCGCATCCGACTATCAATGTCGGTCAGGGCAAAGTAGCTTAATACCCCTAAAGTGATAAGCATGGCAACGAGAAAGACAGGAACGATTGCAAGCTTTTTAGTGAGCGTTAACTGATTGATAGAAAACATAGTTACCTCAGAGTGAACTTGTCTTCCATGGCTTGGATTAAAGCGCTAGCTCCTGTACTAGGCACGGCTTGTTTGAGTATAGGAGACATATCCTGAGGTAAAGGGACTGCTTAAATGAAGTTTCGTTAATATTGGGCGAGGGCGTTTGGGAGGGATAACCGTTTTTAGCCTCTTGGTTTATAAGCGGTTGCCAGTGGCGATATGCCCCGCCACTGGCTGTATGCGGTTAGTTTGGATTGTCGATAAACAGTGTGGCCGGGCAATTGGTTTTTTTCGCCTTCGGCGCCTTCGCGAGCAGACTCGGCAAAGAGTCGGAGTTGTTGATGACTTGAGGCAGGTTAATGCGGATTTCACTCAAGAGTCCTTTGGCGCAGTCTAGGGTGACTTTAGTGTGCGCACCTTGGCCAAAGCTGGCATCAAAGCTCTGATTTAGCTCCTGTTGAGTCACTTTTTTACCGATTCTTTCATGGATAAATTGTTGCACCCATGCGGAGGCATTCACTTCCTGTGTCAGCTGAGTCGCTAGTAAGAAGTAGTCATTTGGGTCTTGGTTGCGACAGGTGCCATGTTTCCACCATTCATGTCGCTCTAAACAGCTGCCGTAGCGGGCGCTTGGCATCACTTCCTCGAGATTTTTTTGAACGGAGGCATTGAGCGGCACCTCGGGATAATCACAAAAATCACTCGGTTGTTGTTTCACGCTGCTGCAAAAGCCGTAACGGGTGCCACATTGCTGGCGATTCGGCCAGAGGCCATGCAGGCTAAAGTGTTGCCACTGAGGCGCATCACTGTTCTGGCTTAAGGCGCGGCACTCGGGTTTACGGCTGCCATAGAGTTCGCAAAAGGTGCTCTGCCAACTCAGGGCGAGCACATTGGAGTCGTAGTTATCCTCGATTTGGCACACATTGCCTTGGCGCTTCTCTGGCGTGCCACGTTCTTGCGGTTTTTCACTCTTAACTGCCGTGCTCTCGCTAGTGAGGCTTGTTTGCGCGGGCTCGACATTCGCGGTGGGCTGAGCGGTCGCTATGGATTCGGCGGGCGCTGTAACTGCGGCATTGTATTGTCCGCAATCACCTTTTATCCAACGCAGTGGCGAGCTGTTGGCATTGGTTCGCACCCTGAGCCAATCGGGATTACTGCTATTACCTAAAATTTCGGCAACGGGATAATGCTCGCCAATATTGCTCTGCCAATCATCGGGATTGGTTTGTTTATTTTTAGACTGAAACAGTTCGCAGCGCTTGCTAGCGACAAACTCTCCCGAGGCAGGTGTGGCATATGCGGGTGCTGCTGACATGATTAGTGAAGAACACAAACTGAACGAAGCGAGTAAAACATGTAATCGTTTTTTCAGGAAAAGTTTTTGTGACCATATTTGGCTGATGATTAAACAAGATGGCTTAGTCATGTGATGGCATCCTTTCTACAGCAGTAAGTCGAGTCAATTTTGTGGTGCGCTGCGTTAATGGTACATATAAGCGTTGTAAACTGAGAGGCTTATTTTGTGGATCGCAAACATCAGTGTCATTAGGGTGTCATGCATTCGTCTTATATTCGGGTTTTATTTATAAAACTTTTGAATATAAAGAGGTTATTCATGCATAAGGTCATAAATCTCAATGTTGTTTTATTATCGTCTCTAGTGGTGCTATCTGGTTGTAATTCTGACTCTGATAAGACTGAACCTACACCCATTGAGCCCAGTGGGCGTTGGCTAAAAGGTGACTTACACGTTCACACTGCGGTTTCGCAGGATGCTCGTGAAACCCAGTCTGATATTCTGAAATGGGCCTTTGGTGACTTCGGTTTAGACTATGTTTCATTATCAAATCATATGCGTAACAACAGTCAAGATAATGATGATAACGACGTAGGTGGATTACTGTTTTACGATGCGTTAACTCAGTATGAAATTCCCGGTTTAAAGAAGAGCATGCCTAACTATGGGGGCAAGATTGCTTATTCAAGTTTTGAGTGGGATATGCCAACCCATGAGCACTTTAACATTGGTATTTTAGGTGATGAAGCCAAAGTTCTGTCTGCGGTTAAGACCTTTGAGTACAGATTTAGTAGTAAAAATGATATTACAAACTTTGATCCCAAAGATGTTGCTGCATGGACGGCTGCGGGGGATACCCGTCAAAATAAGACTCACGAGGATGCTGTTGCTGCTTTGAAGTGGTTAGAGACTCATTATCCAGACAGCAGTTACGGGATGCTAAATCATCCCCGTCGTTATTTATCCAGCTATACGATTCAAGATGTTAGGGAGCTGAACGATGTTGCTCCGAATGTTTTCTTTATGGTTGAAGGTCTTGTCGGTGGGCAGTTCAGTGGTAACCGTGGTGACTATGGTGAGAGTAGTAGTGGTGTGTACGGCGGCGTTGATCCGGTTGTTGCTGAGGTCGGTGGCTGGTGGGATGCATTATTGGGTGAAGGTCGTAGAATTTGGAACATGGGTAACTCGGATATCCACTTTAAAACACGTACTCCCTACGCTAGTAGTTATTATCCGGGTGAATATGCGAAAAGTTACACTTGGGTTGATGGCAAAGATACTACAGCGCTTTTGAAGGGATTACGCTCGGGCAATAGCTTTTCTGTGTTTGGTGATTTGATCGATGCCTTGGATTTTAAGCTTGAAAATGGCAATAAGAATAGTGTAACCATGGGACAAACTTTAGTGGCTAAACCTGGTGATAAGTTAACACTCACTATTCGCTTTAAAAGTCCGGCGTTGAATAATAAAGAGTCTGATATAGGTAATGAAATTTACGCTGGAATTAACCCTGGTGTAAACCACATAGACTTGATAGCGGGTAATGTGGGTCAGCGTGCTGAGCCTGGGACCGCGGCTTACAGAAAAGAAACAAATGATTCAACCTTAGTCGTTAGAACCTTTACTAGTGCCGACTGGCATAAAGATACCGATGGCTACTACAGTATGAGTTACAGTTTTATCGCGGATCAGCATCAATATTTCCGTCTGCGTGGGACGAATTTAGATTATAACCAAGCTAATCTGACGGAAAGAGGTAATCCTTTGAAATCAGCAGTGATTAATCAAGCTGAAGATGAATCCGTACAGTCTTGGTATAACAAGATTAATGATCGTAACTATAACGACCTGTGGTTCTATTCTAATCCTGTGTTTGTTAACACAGTTCAATAACTCTTTTTTTAAATGCAGTTGAATAAAAATCCCCCAGACTATTATGGTTTGAGGGATTTTTTTATGCCTTTGCTATCAGTGAACTGCGTCTTGCTTTAATTTACGTGAGTAAATGAGAAGATACAGTGCAGGCAGAACAAACAGCGACAATATCGGTGCTGTCACCATACCGCCGACCATAGGTGCGGCGATTTTTTGCATTACATCGTTACCCGAACCTGCGCCCCACATGATGGGCAAGAGGCCGAAGAAGATGGTTGCTACTGTCATCGCCTTTGGACGGATCCGCATGACCGCACCTTCAATCAAGGCTTCTTTTAAGTCCTCGACCGTGTGGTAGGTGTTTTTCTCTTGCCTATGCTTAATGGCGTTATTGAGGTACACCAACATCACCACCCCGAATTCGGCGGCGACCCCCGCAAGGGCAATCATCCCTACCGCTACGGCGACCGAGATGTTGTAGTCGAGCAGATACAACAACCAAGTGCTACCCACGAGGGCGAAGGGAAGGCTGAGCATAATAATGCTGGCCTGCATGGTCGAGCCAAAGGTCATCATCAGTAGGATAAAGATTACCCCGAGTGCCATAGGGATCACTTGCTTGAGTTTAGCGTCGACCCGCTGCATGTACTCGTACTGACCCGCAAAGCTGTAGCTGTAACGAGCTGGGACCACGAGTTCCTCCTCCAAGGCTGTTTTGGCGGCCGCGATATATTCACCAATCGAAGTGCCTTCGATATCGATAAACACCCACGAAATTAAGCGGCCGTTTTCACTCTTAAGCATAGGCGCGCCATCGGTAATTTCGATGTCGGCCAAGTTACGCAGTGGCAAATAATGGCCAGATTTAGTGATCACCGGCAGTTCGCGCAGTTTCTCGATATTGTCACGCAGTTCGCGTGGGTAACGCAGGTTGATGGGGTAACGCTCTGAGCCCTGCACCGACTCACCAATATCCATACCGCCAATCGCGTAACGTACTACATCTTGGATATCCTGTAGTGTCATGCCATAGCGGGCGGCTACATCGAGTTTGGGGCTGATATCAATATAGCGACCGCCACCACTGCGTTCGGCGTAGGCCGATTTGGTGTGCGGCACTTTACTCAAGATAGCTTCAATCTTAGCGCCTAGGGTTTGTAGCTCATTGACATCGGCGCCAGTGATCTTAATCCCCACGGGGGTTTTAATCCCCGTCGACAGCATATCGATACGAGTTTTAATTGGTTGCACCCAAGCGTTGGTTAGGCCGGGCACTTTTACCGTTTGTTGCAGCTGATTGATGATGCCGTCTAAGGTCATGCCCTCACGCCACTCTTCATGGGGTTTAAGCATAATCGTGGTTTCGAGCATGGTCAGCGGCGCGGGATCGGTTGCGGTTTCGGCGCGGCCGACTTTACCGAATACGCGGGCGACTTCAGGGACGGTTTTAATCAAACGGTCAGTCTGTTGCAGCACTTCGGCGGCTTTACTGGCGCTGATCCCAGGCAGTGCCGTTGGCATATAGAGTAAATCCCCCTCTTCGAGGGCGGGCATAAACTCACTGCCCATGCGCGTCATAGGATACCAAGCACTCGCTAATGCCACTAAGGCAAGCACAATGGTGACTTTAGGGAACTTAAGCACCAGTTTTAATGCCGGTTGATACAGGGCAATCAGCACGCGACTGATAGGGTTACTGCGCTCGCTTGGGATTTTCCCACGGATAAAGTAACCCATAAGAATCGGCACTAAGGTAATAGATAAAAACGCGGCCGCGGCCATAGCAAAGGTTTTGGTATAGGCGAGCGGTGCGAATAAGCGTCCTTCTTGCGCTTCTAGCGCGAAGACGGGCACAAAGCTTAAGGTGATGATAATCAGCGAGAAAAATAGCGCTGGGCCGACTTCAATCGAAGCCTCGGTCACAATACGCCAATGCTCTTTTACCGAAGGCTCACGGTCGTGCTCGGCTTTAAAATGCTCCAAATGTTTGTGCAGGTTTTCGATCATCACGATGGCACCGTCAACGACCGCACCGATAGCAATGGCGATACCGCCAAGGCTCATAATGTTGGCATTCACGCCCATTTTGTTCATCACGATAAAGGCGATGAGAATCGACAGCGGCAAGGTGATAACGGCCACTAAGGTTGAGCGCGCATGCAGCAAAAACAGCAGACACACTAAGCCCACGACCAGCATTTCTTCGACCACTTTGCTGAATAGGTTATCCACGGACTTTTGGATCAGTTGCGAGCGGTCATAGGTTGGAATGATTTCCACGCCGTCAGGCAGACCGGTTTTTAACTCTTCAAGTTTGGCTTTAACCGCATCGATAGTCGCGAGGGCGTTTTCACCGTAACGCATGACCACAATGCCGCCCACGACTTCGCCTTCGCCATCTAGCTCGGCAATACCACGGCGAGAAGCAGGGCCTTTACGGACGGTCGCAACATCCTTAAGCAACAAGCCTGTGCCGGATGGGCTAGTGATCCCTAAAGGAATTTCACGGAAATCCTCTAAGGTTTGGCGATAACCCTTAGCGCGCACCATGTACTCTGCTTCGGCCATTTCGACCACTGAACCACCTGCCTCGCTGTTGGCTTTATCGATCGCTTGCTTAACGGCGGCGATATCGAGCTTGTAAATCGCCATTTTGTCCGGCTCAAGCACGATCTGATAGGTTTGTTCCATGCCGCCAACGGTCGCAGCTTCGGAGACGCCTGCAACACTTTGTAGCTCGAGTTTGAGATACCAATCTTGCAAGCTTTTCAGTTGCGACAGGTCTAAGTTGCCGGAGCGATCGACCAGTGCGTACTCAAATACCCAACCCACGCCTGAGGCATCGGGGCCGAGTGATGGTTGTACTCCTTGAGGTAAGCGACTGCTGATCTGGCTTAAATACTCCAACACCCGCGAACGCGCCCAATAGATGTCGGTGCCATCTTCGAAGATAACATACACATAAGAGTCACCAAACATCGAGAAACCCCGCACGGTTTTTGCACCGGGCACGGCTAACATGGCGGTTGAGAGTGGGTAAGTTACTTGTTCTTCAACCAATTTTGGCGCTTGACCCGGATAAGGAGTCTTAATGATCACCTGCACGTCGGATAAGTCCGGCAGAGCATCGAGCGGCGTTTTACGCAGCTCCTGTATCCCCCAGACAGTGATCATCATGGCGATAATCAACACCATGAGCCTTTGTCTGATCGAGGACTCGATAATATATTTCAACATAATCCGCTCCTAGTGCTGATGGCCGCTGCTTAAACGCATTAAGCTGCCCTTGAGGCTGGCCTCGGAGTCGAGTAGGAATTGTCCCGATGTCACCACGCGTTCACCTTCACTGAGACCCGAGACTATCTCGGCCTTACCTTGGCTCATCATGCCGACCGTCACGGCCTTAGCGGTAAAGCTGTCGTCGGCCTGTTTCACTATCACGCGGTTTTCTTTACCCGTTTGGATCAGGGCTTCCTGCGGGATCACTAACACATCTTTATTGGGCCCGCCGAAGAGCGAGACCTTGGCAAGCGTCTTAGGTCTGAGGGATACATCGGTATTATTCAGCACCACACGCACTCTTAAGCTGCGGGTGATGGGGTCAAGCTCTGGGTAGATATAGTCAATGGTGCCTTCGATACCACTGATATTCATGGCGGGCACAGAGACTTCGGCTTTTTGCCCTAGGGCAATCCAGCTTTGCTCGTTTTCAAACACATCGGCGATCACCCACACTTTGGAAAGGTCGACAACCGACATCACCTCAGTAGACGGTTGGATATACATGCCATCGCGCACATCGAGTGCTTTGACAATGCCATCTTGCAGGGCATAGAAAGGCACGCGGTACTGGGTCTGACGTGAGTCGGCAAGTTGTTGAATTTGCTTTTCATTCATTCCAAGTAGTGACAAGCGTAATCCCGCTTTACGGACTAAATCCTGATAACGGCTACCATTACCCGCAGACTTAGCGGTATCGAGCGCTAATAGATAGTCATCCTGGGCGTTAATCAGATCGGGTGAATAGATCTCGTATAACAGCTGGCCTTTTTTGACTGAGTCGCCAACGGATTTGATCATCAACTTTTCAATCCAGCCAGTAACACGGGCGTGCACATGGTTGATTTGGCTCTCGTCGTAGTCTATTTGGCCCACTGTTTCGACAAATTTCCATAGGGTATCGCGTTTAACCTCGGCCACTTTCAGGGCGAGTGCTTGCTGCATGCTGCCAGAGACATTGAGGTTGATTTCTTGGGTATTACCGCCGGTTTCAACCTTTTCTAAATTCATGCCGCAGATAGGGCAAGTGCCTGGCACATCACTAATAATGTGGGCGTGCATAGGGCAGACGTATTTTATGGTTGCCCCTGAACTTTGATTCTTGACTAAGCTATTGGCTTTAGGCGTTGGTGTATCAAAGACTTGCGCCGCATTTTGGCTTGCGCCACTGGCTTGATGATCCGCATGTTGGCCGGCAGCGCTTGCCTCTTCCTCTTCTTCCTTCTCAACGAGGAACATATTACACTTAGGGCAACGACCGGGTTCGTGACTTTCAACCTCGGGGTGCATTGGGCAAGTGTAGGTTTTGACTTGATTTGCGCTGTTAGTATCGTGCGCATGTTCGTGGCCCGCTTCAGCTTGTGTTGCAGCATTAACGAGCTGTGCTTGGGTTAACCAAGGCGTTCCCATCAGTAGGCTGCTGAGTATCAATACAGCCTTAGGGCCCGGCTTTTTTACTTTATTAAATTGCTTCATATGCCTCATCTCCAGCCTAGCTTAGTGGTGCGCGTGGTCTTTGTGCATTGCACCGTCAGCCATTTTTTCTTCAGTCGCTTTTGGCTCTAAATTCATGCCACATTTAGGGCAAGTGTCACCTTTGTTACCTGTCACTTCTGGGTGCATAGGGCAAACATAGGTTTGAGCTTGTTCCTGTGGCGCAGCATTGTCATGGTGGTGCTCATGGGGCGTTGCCGTAGCAAACACACTGGTGCTGGTCATTAAAAATGCAACTAAGGCAAGATTAGTTAAGGTTTTCATATTGTTCACTCCATCGGGTTTGGTAGCCGAATATGAGTGCATAAAACGTGACTGGTATTATTCTGCGCCGATAACCTGCGCGAATAGGGCTGCCATAGCGGTCAGCGGGATCAGTACTACGCTTTTGCTTTACTCTGGGTGCTGAGTTGTTGGTGCACCACAATAAACGGCGAAATAAATTGTTAGCTTTGTTCGCCCTGAAAAAAGGGCACAATGAGGCTAGGCTATCGGCGGTTTGAAGGCCGAAGACAGGGAGATAGAGTGGAAATGAGGCATAGGAGTGGCCACTGGGGTATCACTCAGTCCAACACTGGGCCAAAGGTGTGGGCTGAAAAGAGTGCCGGCAACTGAAATCGTTAAACAATGTCCACAGTCATTAAGACAAGATGTGGTGCCATCACAGCAGTGCTGCTTCGCGCCGGGAAGCATTTGATCGTTACAGCAATCTGTACTGGCCATTGCACCTGAATCAGCTCGGTTCTCTGTGTTCATCTGCATCATGGCGGCATGGTCCATTCCTTGGCTGGAAGGGTTATGAACCATAGCGCTCATTTCCATAGAGCGCATCACCATCGCGTGACCATTAGACGCAACACTTTGCCCGACGAGTGCGAGTAAAGTGAATATGACTAATAGTGAACGACCTAGTGTGTGATGCATAAATATTCCAAATAATGAACGGCTCGATTTTAGCATAGAGGCATTATCCTGCAATGAGTTAACTCACATTTCAGTTAATGCCCCCGCTTATAAACTCCTACGGTTTAATTATTTTGAGGGATGGTTTTTCAACATATCCGCCATTAATTGGCTGTGGTTTTGCAATGGCTGTGGCTGTGGCGTCGCATCATCCACACTTAATTGAATGCTGGGATTTTTAATAAAACGTCTCGCATCCGCCTCAATGACTAATTTAGGCGTGCTAATTTGGTAATTAGACTGAGATGCAACATCTAAGGTAAAGAATAAAGGTTCCGACTTCACCCAAGTGCCGCTGTCGTCCGCACGGTAGTTGAATACATCTTGATATTTAACTTCAACCAGTACTTTACCTTCGGGCAGTTCAACGGGTTTAAACGCTTTAGTGGCTTGGCCATTAATGCTGACAACATTGAGTGTTTCTGTACCTTTTAGGGTTGCTGCGTTAGCCGTCATGCTAATCGCCAGAGTGCTCATGATTAAAGTCGCGCCAACTAAGGTTTTGTTGATTAAAGTGGTTTTCATAATAAACTCCAAAAATTTGCTATATCGCGTGAGCGCGCAATCGTGGCGTCATCATCGCGGAATATTGAATCGATTTAATTGCTAAAACTTAAAACAGATCGGTTACAGCAAATTGGAGTTGGGAGGGGGTGTGGTTAACCCGAGATCGGCCGTTTGAATCGCCCAGCTTTGGACTGCAATACGCTTACTCGCATGGTTCATCAGTGCGAGTTGGGGTTGTGACGTAGAGAGATAAAGTTGTGCGAGACAATGGGTTTTACAGTGGTTGGTGAGGGAGTCTTGGCAATGCAGCATGCATTCGTCCGAAGGACAATCGGGCATAGTACACTTCATCTTGCCATCGACCATCTGCATGCTGGGCGTATCGTGGAAGTCATTCATCGCTGAAGTTGGCATAGCATTCACCATCGCCGATTGGGCGATAAGTGAAAATAACAGTGCTATGGTGATCCAAAACTTAGCCATAAAAACTCACTTAAAATAATATCTACCTCTAATGACCATTAAAGTTGATGAAAAGTTTCATACTCATTTTGTTTTTTTATGTATCACACTGTGGCTTTGCAGGTTAAATGTCGTCTTGATCACATTTTTGTATTCTAAAAATGATTTCATTGCCTTAGCTTCATAAGGTAGTACTTAATCATTGGTCGCTTAGCATAATGATTAATGTATTAGCGTGAGTTGAAGTACCCTCAAGCTCTGCTAAGCTGGGTTGAGTGAGTTATGTATTAAGAGTTAGACCTAAGTCTCATTTTGCACTTTTAAGTTTAAATTAATGGGCATTTTTAGGCTTAAAATCAAATTTCTAATAAATGAAAAAATATAAAATAGTCTTATAAAAACTAATTTTGACAATATTTTTTGGAGATAGAGTGATGAACTGGCGTGCACTATTTAAACCAAGCGCAAAATATTCCATCCTGGCGCTGATCGTCGTCGGTATTGTTGTCGGTGTTGTGGGCTACTTTGCAACCCAGCAAACCTTACATGCGACAAGCGAAGACGCATTCTGTATGAGCTGCCATAGCAACCACTCATTGAAAGATGAAGTGTTAGCTTCTGCCCACGGCGGTGGTCGTGCGGGTGTGACAGTACAGTGTCAAGACTGCCACTTACCACACGGTCCAGTGGATTACTTAATTAAGAAGATCATCGTATCTAAAGACTTATACGGTTTCTTAACGATCGATGGCTTTAACACTCAAGCTTGGTTAGACGAAAACCGCAAAGAACAAGCAGACAAAGCATTGGCTTACTTCCGTGGTAATGACTCTGCAAACTGCCAACACTGCCATACTCGTATTTACGAGAACCAGCCTGACACTATGAAGCCAATGGCTGTGAGAATGCACAGCAACAACTTCAAGAAAGATCCTGAAGCAAGAAAGACCTGTGTGGATTGTCACAAAGGTGTCGCTCACCCCTATCCAAAAGGATAAGGTTTAGCGCTTCAATAGCTTAATATGAAAATTAAAAGCCCTCGGAAGAGGGCTTTTTGCTTGCCGAGCATTAATTGGATTGGGATAAAACCAGTTTGCGAAAAGCCAAAAGGCTAAACACACCGAAGATAAACACTTGCAGATAATCTTGCTTGCGCAGTGTTAGCAGGTTTTTAAACAACATATGGAAGATGGCAACTTGGAAGCAATGCATCAAGCAAGTAATGCCGAGCAAGATATTGAGAATAATGCCGATATTGCCTGCAAAAGGCATAACAAGGTTATAAGCCATCATTAGCCACGCGATTAAGGTAATGGCTTTGCCCATATTGATCAGAAACGACATGCTATTCCTCGGTGTTAGCCTGAAAGTCCTCGGCCTGGTATTGATATAAGCGATAGCTGACTTGCCCTGCTGTCTTGTCTTTGAGCGGTTGCCAAGTCGCAGGGACTGCCATTTGAGTTAATTCCGACTCAATCTCAACATAAATTAGCGCGCCATCATTAAGCCAACCTTGGCTGTCCAAAAGTTGAATGGTTTTTTCTGCCAAGCCTTTACGGAAAGGCGGATCGATAAACACCACGTCAAACCCTTGCTCGCAGCCATTTTGCAGCACGACTAGAGTATCGGCGTTGAGTACCTCGGCATTGTCGCACTTGAGGGTATTGAGATTCGCTTTAAGTTGCATGGCGGCAGGACGTTGCAACTCGATAATCTTGGCATAACTGGCGTAGCGTGAGAGAGACTCAAGCGCCAAGGCGCCACTGCCACCAAAGCAATCGAGCACCCTTGCATGGGCAATATCATTGGCAAGCCAGTTAAATAGGGTTTCGCGGACTCTATCTGTGGTCGGCCGCAGGCCGTCTAAATCATGGATGGGCAGTTTGCGCGAACGCCATTGCCCGGCAATGATCCGCACTTGGCCACTACCGGCTTTCTTATTGGCCGTTTGACTCTTGGTCACTTGCTTGTTGTTTGCACGATTATTAGCCAAAGAGCCCCCGTGATTTTGCCTGAAGAAAGAAAGTGGTAGACTATGCCACCTTAATAAAGGCCACTATTTTATATCAAACTCCTAGTAAAAGGTGAGAAGGCTGATAGAGCAGAACTAATTGCCGACTTTTTGGGCGTAATTGCCGCGGTAATCTGGTATAACGGCAGGGTCTTATTTTAAATTCAACACTGAAGTAGAGCGCTGGAATTACACATGGCAAAGAAAGGTTTTTTCTCCTGGTTTCGTAAAGATAAATCACAAGATGAGGTTGTCGAGCAAACCCCAGTCTCTACTCCATCGCAAACCGAGCAAGCCGAAGCATTAGCAAAGCAGCAAGCTGAAGAAGCCCGTCTCGCGGCGGAACAGGCAGCCGCCGAACAGGCTCTAGCCGACAAATTAGCGGCCGAAAAAGCAGAAGCGGAAAGAGTTGCAGCAGAACAAGCTGCAAAGGCTCAAGCAGAAGCAGAAGCCCAGCGTGTTGCCGAAGAGCAAGCTGCACGTATAGCCGAACAACAGGCCGCCGAAGCCGCGCATTTAGCGGCGGAGCAAGCTCTAGCAGAGCAGTTAGCCGCTGAACAAGCGCAAGCGGAAAGAGTTGCAGCAGAACAAGCGGCAAAAGCTCAAGCAGAAGCAGAAGCAGAAGCCCTGCGCATTGCTGAAGAGCAAGCAGCACGTTTAGTCGAACAACAGGCCGCCGAAGCCGCGCGTTTAGCGGCGGAGCAAGCTCAGGCAGAGCAGTTAGCCGCTGAACAAGCAGAAGCCGAGAGAGTTGCAGCAGAACAAGCCGCAAAATCTCAAGCAGAAGCAGAAGCCCTGCGCATTGCCGAAGAGCAAGCTGCACGTTTAGCCGAACAACAAGCCGCCGAAGCCGCGCGTTTAGCGGCGGAGCAAGCTCAGGCTGAGCAGTTAGCCGCTGAACAAGAAGAAGCCGAAAGAGTTGCTGCAGAAGCCCAAGCAGAGCGAGCTGCTGCTGAACAGGTCCAAGCTGAACAACCCCTTGAGCAACAACCCGAACCTCAGGCAAAACCCGCCAAAGAAAGTTTCTTCGCGCGGTTAAAGCGCGGCCTGATGCGCACTAGCGAAAATATTGGTAGCGGTTTCATCGGGTTATTCCGTGGTAAAAAAATCGATGATGATCTGTTTGAAGAGCTGGAAGAGCAGCTATTAATCGCCGACGTGGGGGTTGAAACCACTTCACGCCTTATCCAGAGCCTGACCGAACATGCGTCTCGCAAGCAACTAAAAGATGCCGAAGCGCTCTACGATTTGCTGCGTGATGAAATGCAGAAGACCCTCGATCCTGTCGCTATCCCTTTAGTGCCTGAAAATGCTAACGGCCCTTATGTGATTCTAATGGTTGGCGTTAACGGTGTGGGTAAAACCACCACTATCGGTAAACTGGCGAAGCAATATCAGCGTCAGGGCAAGTCTGTGATGTTAGCGGCGGGCGATACCTTCCGTGCTGCAGCGGTTGAGCAATTACAGGTTTGGGGTCAACGTAATAATATTCCCGTGGTGGCTCAGCATACGGGCGCAGACAGTGCCTCGGTACTCTTCGATGCGCTGCAAGCGGCCAAGGCCCGTAAGATTGATATCTTGATTGCCGATACCGCCGGTCGTCTGCAAAACAAGTCGCATCTGATGGAAGAGTTAAAGAAAGTGGTGCGGGTGATGAAGAAGCTCGACCCTGAGGCGCCACACGAAGTGATGCTGACCTTAGATGCGAGCACGGGCCAAAATGCCATTAGCCAAGCGCAGCTATTCCAAGAGGCCGTTGGCGTTACTGGCATGACCATCAGCAAGCTCGACGGTACCGCCAAAGGCGGCGTGGTGTTTGCGATTGCCGATAAGTTTAAAATCCCGCTACGTTATATTGGCGTGGGTGAGCAAATTGATGATTTGCGTACCTTTAATTCTAAAGAATTTATTGATGCCTTGTTCACTCAAGAGAAAGCGGATAGCTAATTTATGATTGATTTTCAGCAGGTCAGTAAGATTTATCCTGGTGGCCAAATGGCACTGGAAGAGGTGAATTTTCATCTACAAAAAGGTGAAATGGCATTCTTAACCGGCCATTCGGGCGCGGGTAAGAGTACCCTGTTGAAATTAATCACAGTGATCGAGCGCGCAACCACTGGCCGGGTGGCGATTAATGGCCACGATATTGCCAAAATCAGCCCTAAACACGTGCCCTATTTGCGCCGCAATATTGGAATGATTTTCCAAAACCATCATCTATTGATGGACAGAAGCGTATTCGACAACGTCGCCTTGCCATTAGTGATTGAAGGTTTTTCCCACGGTGAGATCCGCAAACGTGTCGCTGGTGCGCTGGATATGGTGGGTTTGTATGGCAAAGAGCGCCATAACCCCATCATGTTATCCGGTGGTGAGCAGCAACGTGTCGGTATCGCCCGCGCCATTGTGAATAAACCGCCACTATTGCTGGCCGACGAACCGACGGGTAACTTAGATCCTAAGTTGTCGATGGATATTTTGCGCTTATTCGAAACCTTTAACGATGCAGGCACTAGCGTGCTTATTGCTACCCACGATTTGGGGCTGATTGCGCGGATGAAGTACCGCACTTTTACCCTGAAACAAGGGCGTATGCTCGGCGCACAGGAATTACACCATGGACACGCGACGGCTCGAGGTGATGCGCAATGAGTGACAACGCTAAATTAACGCGCAGCAAGTTGCCTATCTCTGGGCGTATCGTGATGTTTTTTATTCGTCATGTGCAGCAAGCCATGGCGAGTATGGGTGAGTTGTGGCGCAGCCCAGTTTCTTCGCTGATGACCATGGCGGTTCTCGGGGTGAGTTTAAGTTTACCTGCGGCGCTGCAAGTGTTAGTGAAAAATGCTGAGACTATTACTAGCTCATGGAACAGCGCGGCGGAGATTTCACTGTTTATCGATGAAAATCGCAGCGAGCAGACGATTCAAAGTTTACTGACCCGCATCCGAGCCTATGCCGAAGTGGAAAAGGTGCAGTATATCGACCGCAATCAAGCGCTTGAGGAATTTCAGCGCCTTTCGGGGTTTGGTGAGGCGTTAGCCTATCTCGATAAAAACCCTCTGCCAGCGGTGATTACCGTGACGCCGACCCAGCGTTATTCCACCCCAGTGGGTGCCCGTGAGTTGTTGTCTAAGCTGGAGCGCGAGCCTGAAATCAGTTTTGGCCGTTTAGATATCGAATGGCTAGAGCGTCTGCAAGCCGTGGTGCGCTTACTCGAACGTACCGTGATGGCGATTGCTGCCCTACTGGTACTCGCCGTGGTGTTGGTGATAGGTAACACCATTCGCTTAGCGATTATGAACCGTCGCACCGAAATTGAAGTGATGAAGCTGGTTGGCGCCACTGAGTCCTTTATTCAGCGCCCCTTCCTTTATACGGGCATTTGGTACGGGGTCATTGGCGGTGTATTGGCTTGGCTTATCATTAACCTATTGGTTTGGTATCTAGATTCAGCCCTCGCTGAGCTGCTCGGTTTGTACGGCAGTCAGCTAGAGATGAAATCTCTGACCTTTACCGAACTGCTACAATTAGTGGGCTTAGCCTCCTTCTTAGGTTGGCTGGGTTCTTACCTTTCGGTAAGGCAACATTTAAGAGCGATTGAACCCTCTTAATGATCAATCATTTATCGTTTAAAAATGCGAGTAGATAAGGCAAGCGATGAACTTTTGTTCACTTGCAATGTCTATTCAACGGGGTTAAAAGTAACACCCTAGACGAGCGAAGGTTGACATACTCTGTCAATTAGCCGATAGTTCGTCAGCTCATCCTCAAGGTGTTTTGAGTTAAACCACAGGATGAAATCGACTTATATTTGATAAGTAGTAAGAGAGTAGGAGCGCGAATGACCTTTCAAACGCAATCAATGGCACTAACAGTCCCTCAGGGCAGCAGTAGTTTAGAAGCTTATATCCATTCAGTGACTAGCATGACAATGTTAGACGCTGAGACTGAGTATGAGTTAGCCAAGCGTTTGCAGGAAACGGGTGATCTGCAAGCGGCGAAGCAACTGATTATGTCGCACTTACGTTTTGTGGTGCACGTTGCTAAGGGCTACTCAGGTTACGGTCTGCCACAGGCGGATTTGATCCAAGAAGGCAACATCGGTCTGATGAAAGCGGTTAAGCGCTTCGATCCCGATGTGGGCGTCCGTCTAGTGTCTTTTGCTGTGCACTGGATTAAAGCCGAAATTCACGAATATGTGCTGAAAAACTGGCGCATTGTTAAGGTCGCAACCACCAAAGCACAACGTAAGTTGTTCTTTAATATCCGTAAAGCGAAAACTCGCCTCGGTTGGTTTAGCGATGATGAAGTCGCAATGGTGGCGGAAAACTTAGGTGTATCTAAGGCCGATGTGACTGAGATGGAATCACGTATGGCGGCGCAGGATCCTGCGTTTGACCTCAGCAGTGATAACGATGATGAGCAGGATTTTGCCCCTGTGCATTATCTCGAAGATCATTCGTCGGATTTAGCCGAAAACATCGAAAACGATAACTGGGAATCCAATGCCCAAGGTCGTTTATTATCGGCCATCAAAACCTTAGACGAGCGCAGCCAGCATATTCTGCGTGCCCGTTGGTTAGACGATGATAAAACCACACTGCAGGAATTGGCAGAAACCTATCAAGTCTCGGCTGAGCGCATTCGCCAGTTAGAGAAAAACGCCATGAACAAGCTTAAGGCTTGTATGGAAGCCTAATTAGGCTCGGCGTGATAACATAAAAAACCTGCTACGGCAGGTTTTTTTGTGGCCGAATTTATCAAGAGTTACCAAGAGTTATCAAGATTCGGATTGAATAGCGGCAATAAGTCGCTTGCGATTCACTTTTAAACCCGTTTGCTCGACATGCTCTGGCCAAGGGTAATAGCGACGTGGTCGTTTAAAGCGAGCGATTTTGTCGGCGAGAAAGACTTCAAGTTCAGCCTCTATTGCGCTTATCTTTTGGCTTGTGTTGTTGCCGACAGTTCCGCTGCTGAGAATATCGCCACGAATAATGGCGGCGGGGAGTTGGCCGAAGGTCACGTCAGGCTGAGGAAAGACGATCGCCTCATCAATTAGCGGATGCAGTTTTAGCGCGGCTTCAATTTCCTCTGGCTGAATGTTTTCGCCACCACTGATAAACATATTATCGACACGGCCCAAGATCTTAAGATTGCCGTTAGCATCCCATTCGCCCCTGTCTTTAGTGTAAAACCAACCTTTGGCATCCAGTGGTCTTTCAATGTTATTATCCGTGAGATAGCCCATAAATAAGCAATCTCCCCGTACCCAAATCACCCCATCGACAATTTTGAGCTCACGCCCTGGGAGTAATTTGCCACTGGTGCCATCGCTTAGCGCGGGGCCTGTGGTGATTTGCGAGCCCATTTCCGTCATGCCGTAGCTGGTAAAGCTGGCAATATGCCGCTGTTCCAGCTGCTTAAGTAAATCGATAGAAATTGCGCCACCGCCGAGCAGCAGGGCTTTAATGCTCTTGAGTGAAGCCTGTTTGTCGGCGAGTAGATTGAGTAACTGTGTAGGCACGAGGGAAGCATGGGTTAAGCCGTCGCGCTCGATTTGCGCCTGTAGCTGGAGAGTCGGATCCGGCAGCACTACCGTCGCCGCCACTAGGGCGCAGCGGTTGAGAATGGCGAGGCCGCCAATATGAAACAGAGGTAACGACAACAACCAAGCATCACCAGTGACCAGCGGGATAAGACTGCGGGCGCCCTCGGCATTGGCAATATGGTTCGCAAGATTGTGCACGGCCGCCTTGGGAAAACCGCTGGAGCCAGAGGTTAAAATCACATTACTTGGACGATAAATATCAAAAGCTGTCGCGGCGAGGTCGGTGCTAGGGGCCGTATCGAGGCTAAAATCCAGCGTGAGTTGATGACTGCCTGACAAGGCCAGCGCCGCTTCGCTCCAATAGAAAGGAATGTGGTGGTTATCGATAAGCCCTTGAACTTGCGCCAGCGGAAAACGTGGCGAGATAGGAAAGAAGATTGCGCCAATATCCACACAGGCCCAATACAAGCAAATCATCTCTAGATTATTGCGGCTGATACATGCCAGTGGTTGCCCAGGGCCTACGCCGATGCGCGTGAGCTGTTCACCCAAGCCCAGCACCATATGGCTTAAGCGGGCGTAGCTGATGTCCTGCCCATTACACTTAACCGCCGTTTGTGTGGGTGAGGTGAGCGCCGCGCTATGTAATGGCGAGATACCTTGCTGTGCAATGGATTGGGATGGTGCCAGTGTTTGAGATTCGGACATTGGCGATTAATCCTGCTGCGTACTAGCGACAAGTTTAAGTTGATGAAGCTTTAAGCATTGGGGCTTACCGCTTGGTACGATTAAGTCTTGGCTGAAGGCGCTCAAAGTATCGAGCCCTGGGATTTCATCGGGCGTCAGTATGGCGGCTAAGTGGGCCAAGTCATTGATACCTAAGCTGGCCTCAAGGCTTGAGCTTAAGATACAGCGCACGCCATGGCTGTGGGCCTCGTCGATAAGGCGCTGAAGTTTTTCAATACTGCCAAGTAGCATGGGTTTGATGATGAGTGCCGTGAGTCCCTCGTGCATCACAAATTGATAATCCGGGTCATTGAGGGATTCATCTAAGGCGTAGGGCAGAGGAATAGCGCGATACAGGGTTTGATTATCCTGCGGATGCTGGCAAGGTTCCTCAATATATTCAATGCTCTCTAGCGGTAAACAAGCGGCAAAATCGAGGGCTTGTTCTAAGCTAAAGCCGCGATTAGCATCTAAGCGCAGCTTTAGATCGGGTCTCTGGCCTAAGATGCCATAAATCAAGCTCAATTCATCTTCCATTGAGGTTTGCGCAACCTTCACTTTGACTGAGTGCACCCCGCTATCAAGACTCGCAATGTTAGCGATCAATTCGGTTTTAGGCGCATCCAACGGCTGATAAATCAACGGCACAGTGGCGGTGACAGGCCGCACCGACTCGAGTTTTCCGCTAAATTTGGCGTGCAATAGGCTCAAGCCAAAGGCAATGGACGGATAGGGGCTTGCTTCGGCCTGCTCGAGCAAGTAATCGATAGGTTGATTTTGCAGCTTGGGCAATAGCATCACTAAGGCCTGTTGTACTTCGTCTAGGCTCTCGCGGCTAAAGCCGGACAATGGCTGTTGGTCGATATCAAACCCTGAGAGCGGCGCGATTTCAACAAGTTGCTCGCTTTCTTCGCCCTCTGCTTGTGCCTTTGCCTGCAACACTAAGCCTGCTCTGTGGTCGATGCGTTGTTTCCCCACAGGTAAAAAGCGGTCTAAGGGCAGGCGATATAAGTACAAGCTGAGCGAAGTTAAGA
This sequence comes from Shewanella sp. GD03713, assembly GCF_029843705.1. Taxonomy (NCBI): domain Bacteria; kingdom Pseudomonadati; phylum Pseudomonadota; class Gammaproteobacteria; order Alteromonadales; family Shewanellaceae; genus Shewanella; species Shewanella sp. GD03713. The sequence goes on along the minus strand of NZ_JAOCIW010000001.1, from coordinate 4,619,073 downwards.
TCATATTTTCCCTAAATTTATCTGTATCAAGTCATCGATTTTTTAAGCTTTAGCGCGCTTAAGCAGGCAACTAATGCCGTGGGATTGGCCTGATGTATGTTATGCCCAGCCTGTTCAATCTGATGCAAGATGATGGGTTGTTGTGCTTGCCAATCCTTTGCTATGGCAGTGAATTTAGCATCTTGGCTGCCAGCAAAAAAATGGCATTCACAGCCAAGGCTTTCAGGTACATCCCAGAGAGAGGCTTGGCGAGCCAGCGATGTGGCCAAAAAGATCTGTTTTAGTGTCTGCTTGGGATGTTGGTCGAGCAGCGACGCACGTTTTGCTACCAAGGCATGCCGTGCCTTGTCGGACATATCGGCAAACACCGCTTGCTGGTACCAAAGCTGTAAAAAATCCCGACTGCTTAAGCTGAGTAAGCGTTTGGCCCACAAGTTGTCGTTTTTACTGCGTGCGGCTTGCTCTGCGGTATCGATTAGCCCGGGATGACAGGACTCTAGCCATAAGCTTAAAACGCGCTGCGGATACGCCTTGGCAAGGTGCAGGGCGATGCGGCCGCCGAGGGAATAACCGTAGAGATAAAAGGATTCAATACCAAGGCGATCGAGGCGACTGATAATGTCTTGAACGCAATGCTCGAAACCATTGGCGAGCGTCGATGGCAGCTCGTGCTGATTATCGCCGTGTCCGGGTAAATCGAGGCAGATACAGTGAAAATGCTGGCTCAGTGCGGGGATAAGCGGCAGCCAATCGGCCTTAGTCCCTAAAAAGCCGTGAAGCAGGACTAAGTTTGGTTGCGAGACTTCCCCGTAACGGGCCACGGTTGGCATTAGCTTTGTTTCACCCATAAATTCAGCGCGGCGATCTGCTCGCTGGCTTGGTGTTGGCTTACACTGACTTCGATCACTGAGGCGCCCTGATAATCCAGCGCTTCGTGATAACAGCTTTGGAAGTCGGCTAAATTATCCACTTGATTATATGGCAGATTAAACATAGCAGCGGCATAACCAAACTCTAGGCCATGGCTTAAGCGGTAGTAATCACTGCGCAGCTCCTCGTTAGGAACGGGCAAGAGATTAAAGATATTGCCGCCGTCGTTGTTGAGAATAATGATCACCAACGGGCTGGTTAAGCTGCGGGCAATGGCAAAAGAGTTGAGATCATGCAGTTGGGATAAGTCCCCAATAATCAAGCTCGTGGGTTTACCTTGATGCGCGGCAATGCCGCAGGCGGTGGCCAGTAAGCCGTCGATCCCCGATGCGCCGCGGTTGGTATAAGTGGTGGCCGTGCAACAACTCACAGGAGCGTACATATCGTATAACCGCACGGGCAGACTATTGCCGATAAACAATTGCTGCTCTAACGGCCGCGCATTGGCAATGGCGCGGATAACCTGCGCCTCACCAAACTCACCTTGATCGATATTACGTACAAATAAACTATGTAATTCATCGTTGTAGGTGACTAAGGTGTTGGCCCAATTGGCCGAAGAGGAACGATACCAATTAAGTTGAGCAAATTGCGCTGCGTTGGCGTGCCAAATGTGTTTGGCATTATGGCTTGGGTCGAGTCTGTCCTGTTGTGGCAGCACTTGCCAGTAACTGTGCCAGTTTTGCTCGGCAAGGTAAGCAATCAAACGCTTGGACAATAAGCGCCCACCAAATACCAGCACGCGGTCCGCCTCTTGCAATAGATTGCGCGCCTTAGGGTGTTGCAGTAGTTGGTCAATATTGCCTATCGCCGCAGGATGTTGCCGAAGTTGCGACTGTGCATCAGTCAGTAATGGCCAACCAAGCTTTTGTGAGAGGGCGATGAGTTGCTGTGGATCTTGCTCCGGCGTGAGTGTACCCGCGATGATGACGCCCTTACCGTGGACGAAACGCATAATGGCATCATCGCTCGGGCTGCTGAGCTGTTCACTCTTACCGTATTGAGTGTAGGGTTTGGCGTGTTGCAGCCAGGTTTGTAGTGGCCTCAGATAAGGCGATTCGCTATCGAGAATGGTGCCACTCATCTCACTCGGATATAGAGGTTCGCGGTACATGCAGTTGATGTGCACTGGGCGTGTTTGGTTTGCCACCGCCTCATCGAGGGTTGTGAGTAACATCTGCGGCGCAATGTGCGCATCTGGCGTGGGCAGGTTTACTTGCTGGGCATAATTGGCAAAAATCGCCGGCTGCACTATGGCTTGGTTGGCGCCGCAACCGAGTAACTCTGGCGGCCTGTCACCGCTTAAGACAATCAAGGGCACATGGGTCAACCAAGCTTCGACTATCGCAGGATAAAGGTTGGCGACGGCCGTGCCTGAGGTGGTGATAATCGCCACGGGGGCGCAGCTGGCTTTGGCTAATCCGAGTGCCATAAAACCTAAGCCACGCTCATCGAAATGCAAGTGACGTTTAAGCTTGGTTTGCTGAGCCGCGGCTAAGGTTAGCGGTGTCGAGCGTGAGCCCGGCGCCATGCAGACATGCTGCACACCAAGACGTGCTAATTCTTCCAGAATAAGTGCGCCCCACATCAGGTTCAGTGTGGCTGTGTTTTCGGTTCGCATAGCAAGATCTATCAGGATAAAGATGGGCTTAGTGTAACGTGTTTGGCGGGCAAGATGTATGCCTGGCTTAACAAAACTTGGGTCGACATTGTGGGGGGATGAGGTGGAGCCTAAGCTAAGGCAGAGTATGCCTATCACCTCGTATTACAAGATGAAAATTCAGGTTCAGGAGCCGCTAAATAATATGGTCGACAATTTTCTTTATCTGTCCGCTTAGCCAGAGCAAGTCCTCATTCACCTTATTCGGTTGGTTTTTTTGCACGAGGAAAATCGTTGGCGCTTCGGTGTGGGCGTACAAACGTTCGGCCTCCAGTTGCGACAGCTGACAAGTGTGTAACTCGGGAATATCGCTCACCATCTCGTAGACCACTCGATAGGGCAGTAATGAAATTGTCTGGCTCTCGCCGAGATATTCAAACAGGCTAGAAATACTGGTAATGGTAATTTCAGTATTGAGTTTTATGCCATTTTTAATACAGAACTCCTGATATGGGCTGAGGCGAGTGCTGGGGTTGCCAAGATCTGTATTGACATAGGGATACTCGGCGATGCTCTCAAGCGTGATTTCGCGTTTAAAAATCGGATGGTTACGGCTGGCGATGAGGTAAACCTTGTCCATGCGTTGCAGCGTCGTGGTTTGCAACTTATCACCAAAGGCCGCCACATCGGCGGTGCTCTTATTACAGCAAATGCCTAAGGCCACATCGCCATTGATGATGTCCTGTGTCGTGTGCAGCGACCAAGGGGTGATATTAATCTGCATCGGCTTTTGTTCTTCCTTAATGGCCTGCATTAAGGCTTTAGGAAACGCATAGGCAATGAGGCCCGGCGCAGCAATTTCAACATGGGTTTTGACTTGGCTTGCATTTGCCGCGCGCACTTTTTGAAATTTATCCGAGCATTCTATGGTTTGTTTCGCAATAGGATATAAATGAGTTACAAACTCATTTGGAAATAAACCGTATTTTTTACGAATGAAAAGTTCATCGCCAAATGTTTCCCGCAGATTTTTTAGGCTGCGACTTATTTTGGGGGCAGGGATATCTAACGCCTTTGATACATAGGTTGCAGATTTGTTCTCATATAATGAAACCAATATTTTTAAACTCAAAATATCGAGGTTGTCCATGTTATTAATATGCATTTTTTATATTCCTTAATATTGGGCAAGCACTAGATAAGCAAGGAATTATTATGGTGTTGGTAATTAAAATTAATGTGAAACCAGTCTCAAGTCTAGCACCTTTTTTCTATCTATGTGTAACAGGAAATTTAGATTTGAATTTTTTATTTTTCAAAAAACATCTTTAATTTAATTTGAAATTTTAGTTTGTGATATTTGACTATTTGAATTTCAATTTATTAATTAACCATTATCAATATGTGCATTTTAGATTTATGTTAAACGGTAATGTGTTCTGTATCTTAACTTGTTGTTTATGTGTAATTTTGTATTTTTAAATGTGATCTATGTCAAAAAAATAAATGGGATTAACAATAATACTGAAGCTGCTTTAAAGGAGAAAACAAAAATATAATTGTGTTATTGGAGGCGTATATGAACACTTCAGTCATTCTCAGCTATGCGTTTATGTACTTTGTACTATTCGTCGCAGTTCCATTCGTGTTTGTAATGTTTGTCATGACTTGCATTAAGTTTTTTAGAGCAGATCCTGATGACGCTCATCATGAAATGAAACTCAAACCAGTGTTATTTGATGAAGAAAGCTTCAGCTTTTTTAAATCACTCAAAACTGTCGTAGAAGGTAAATATGATGTCTGCTGCAATGTGCCGTTAGACACTGTATTTGATATGGACCAGCATGATGCTGATTTAAATCACGAATGCCGTCTCGACTATGTGTTGATTGACCATGACTCTTCTGAAGTCAAAATGGTGATCAGCCACGCTGGTAAGCAAATTAACTCACCCATGAAAAAGCTGTTCAGTAAATTCAATATTGGCTTTATTGAAATGAACCAGCATAAACAGTGGGATACCCAAAGCCTTAAGCAAGCTTTAGCCGTCTGACCACGACTGTCGGGTTCGGAGCCTTCCGAACCCTGACTTCCTCTGTATTTCCCCATCTATCAATATGAGGACTCGCTATGTCTACACGACAATGGCTGTGGTCATTACGCTTGGGTGTCGTTGCTGTACTGCTCAGTTTTTCTGCGATGAGTGCTGAGCCTGCTAGGCAAATCAACAGTGATGCTTGCATGAAGTGTCATAAGCGTAATGGTCAAATGTTAGGGCATCACGGCCAGGATGCCATGAAAATGACCTGTTCCAGTTGTCACGGTGAAAAGGGTGATCACCCTAAAAAACCAAATGATTTAGTGGTTTTTGGATTAAATGAGGCATCCGAAACCACAGTGCAATTACAGGCATGCCAAAAATGCCACAGGCCCGCCAAACTCAGTTCCCAAGAGTGGACGCATAATGTGCATGCGCAAAAAGTGGCGTGCGCCGCTTGCCATAAATTACATAGCCCAACTGAACCTATGGCCGACATGACGCCTAAGGTTCGCAGTGAGCTGTGCCGTAACTGTCATACAGGCCAGCAGGAGTAAGGTTATGGAAAATTCAAAAAGAAGATTTCTCAAAGGGACATGTGCGCTGTTGGCCGGCGCTTCGGGAGCGACCCTACTCGCGACTGTCAGTGCTTCGAATGAGGCGAAGGCCGAACCCAGCGTGAAGTATGCGCTGATCCACGATGAGACTAAGTGCATAGGTTGCAAAGCCTGTGAGGTTGCATGCCGTGAAACCAACCAGGTGCCCGAGGGCGTGGCGCGGCTGAAGATAGAACAAACCGGACCTTACGGAGAATATCCAAACCAGTTTTATCACTTTAGCCGTAAGTCTTGCCAGCACTGTGAAGATGCGCCCTGTGTCAATGTCTGCCCGACTGGTGCCGCTTTTATCGATAAAGAGACGGGGATCGTGTCGGTGGATGCGTGGAAGTGTGTGGGCTGTCAGTATTGTATTGCGGCTTGTCCCTACAAAATTCGCTTTATCAATCCCGTTACCCATGCCGCGGACAAGTGTGATTTTTGCCGTGAGACTAATCTGGCCCAAGGTAAACAGCCCGCCTGCGTCGCGGCTTGTCCAACTAAGGCCTTAGTGTTTGGAAACTTAAAGGATCCGAGTTCACAGGTGGTACAAGTGCTGAAGGCTAACCCGACCCAAAGGGCTAAGGTTGACCTAGGAACGCGGCCAAAACTGTTCCGCATTGTGGCCAAATCAGGGGAGGTAGCAATATGAGCGCCCTACATTTTGATACGCTAGTGTGGCATTGGCCGATCGCGATTTACCTGTTTTTAGCGGGCGCATCGGCCGGCGCCATGTTCTTTGCGGTGTTACTCAAACATTTTGTGTTAAAGCATAACGCCTACCAGTCTGGCTTTGTACAAGCGGCCTGTATTGTGGCGCCCGTGGCTGTGATGGCGGGTTTGGGCATCTTAGTCTTGGACTTAACTAAGCCCTTCGATTTTTGGAAGATCTTAGTCTTCTATAATCCCAAGTCAGTGATGTCGATGGGGGTATTGATTCTGCTGATTTACCAAGTCTTTATGTTTATGTGGATTGGCTTGTTATTCCGTAAACCTATTGATGCTTGGTGTGAGAGTCGCTTCCCCATAGTGCTGAAGTTCACCGCTTGGCTGAGCCGTTTCGAGGCAACGATTACTGGTTTGTTGGTGATCTTCTCCCTCGCGCTCGGGGCTTATACCGGCTTTTTACTGTCGGCCTTACCCGGCTATCCGATGTTGAAAAACCCAGTGTTGCCACTGCTATTTTTGGCTTCAGGGCTTTCATCGGGCGCCGCATCTTCCCTCTTGGGTGGCGTGCTACTTAATGCCAACCCCAATGCCAAGGAAGTGCACTTTATCCATAAAGTTGAGATCCCATTAATTTTGGTGGAGATAGTGTTGATTTTCACCTTCTTTATGGGGCTCGTCTTATCGGGAGGTCAGAGTAAGTTTGCCGCCTTCAATGCGATAGGTTATGGCTTCTGGGGATGGATCTTCTGGATTGGTATTGTCGGATTGGGGTTGTCTGGCCCATTGGCGATGAACCTGTTTATGACGGCCACTTCAAAACGTAAGTGGGCTTATGTTGCAGGCACTGCATGCTTAAGTCTCATTGGTGTGCTTCTGCTGCGTAACTTTATTCTCTACACGGGGCAAATGACGGTCGTTTAATTGGGCAGGGTTCGCCCAAGGTTATAGATAAGAAGGAATTACGGTGAATGGCGAAGCGGTGTCTAAGGAAGCACCGTGAGCTAACTCCCTTTAATCACGCTGGCTGAAGTAATTAAAGGTGTGTTGTCTTGTCGCGATTTGCTGTCACAGGGAGGTTATTGGGAAGGGAAGCCATATTTGATATTTAGGTATTGTTTGCCCTGCCTCCACAAGGGCCTCGCCACCTTTATTCCTTAGGGGTGGCGTTTCTAGTTTGGGGGCAAAGCACGTTTATTCACCCATATTATTTATCCACTCGCTCATCACCACATGGGTTTTGATTTTAATGATGTCCGTGTGGGTATCGATATATTCACGAATTTCATGCAAGCGGCGCATCGACGGGGCGTGCACATACACCAACAAATCCATATCGCCAGAGATACCACGGCAAGTGATCACCTCGGGGATGGCATGGAACACATGCACCACATCGGCGCAGCGCGGGCATTTATGCTGGATTTCGAAATAGGCCGACACGCCTTCCTTTTGCGATTCGCTCAGCAAAACCTGATAGCCGCGGATCACCCCAGTTTGCTCGAGTTTTTTAATCCGCTCGGCAACCGCACTACGGGAAAGGTTAACCTGCTCAGCGATACTGGAGACACTCTGGCGTGCATCTTGTCGCAGGCTGTGGATGATGGCGGTATCAAACTTATCCAACTTGAGCTCCGATAAAAACGGGTTGTAAAAAAGCGCGAGGCACATCGCCAAGGCAGGCTTAAGCACCCTGCGCTGGGGCTGCGCCGTCATTTTGCCGGAAATATGCATTTTTGCCGTCATTTTGCCGGTGTTTGCCATGAAGAACACTGAGATTGACGGCAGATTGCGGCGTAAAATCTCACTATACTGACGGCTTCAAAACCACTGAATTTTAACAGATGAACTCACATAGCGGAACTATAGGACGTTGGCAAGGCGCAGGCTTGATGGCCACCACTTTGCTGGGCACAGGGGTGTTTATTCTCCCGCAAATGACAATCGACAAAGCCCAGGCTGGCGCGCTTATCGCGTGGTCACTCCTGACCTTAGCCATTATTCCGGTGGCACTGATTTTTGGCCGACTGGCGAGTGTCTTTCCCCATGCAGCGGGTCCCGCTTATTTTGTCGAAAAGGCTTTTGGTCGCACCGCTGGCCGTACTATTGGGCTGATTTTTTTACTGGTAGTGCCCATGGGCGCGCCGGCCGCGATTTTGATGACCTTCCAGTTCGTTAATGCACTCATCCCTTTAGATGGCTGGTCTAAGGTGGGCGCTGAGGTATTAGTGATTTTCGGCTTGTTCCTACTTAATCTGCGTGGCATTCAAGTCTCGGCCAAGCTGCAATTTGGCTTAACCCTTTGTATTGTAGCGATTGTGGTGCTGTTATTCGGGGCGAGCAGTGTGCAACCTGGGCACTTAACCTCATTAGCGAGCTATGGCGCGCCAGAAATCCCCACCATTATGATTGCCGCAGGTATCGCCTTTTGGAGTTTCCTTGGGATTGAGGCCATGACTCACCTCGCCGATGATTTCCGCCGTCCGCAGCAGGATATGATCCCAGCGATGATGATGGGCACTGTGCTGGTGGGCATTATTTATGTGGCCTGTACCTTGATTTTATTGTTAGTGCCGACCGATAAAAGCGTGGCCATGATCGGTGTGTTCGATGCGCTCTTGGGCGGCTATGGCGCACAAGTGATTGGTGTGCTGGGGATTGCCAGTGGTCTTGCTACGGTTAACGTGTATGCCGCCAGTGCCGCACGCCTTATCTGGAGCTTTAGTAACGAAGGCATTTTGCCACGCTGCTTTGCGGTAAAAAATCGTCACGGGGTGCCTATCCGCGCCTTGGCGGCGTTACTCAGCGTGATGGCGAGTGTGATAGTGCTGACCCACACCACGGGCCAAGAGCTCGAACATTTGATTGCATGGAGTAATGGGGTGTTCGTGGTGATTTATTTAATGGCGATGTTAGCCGCGGCTAAGCTATTGCCCCGCAGCAACTTACCCTTAGTGGTATTAGGTTGTGGCTTCTGTTTGGCCTTAGGTATCGCGCTTGGGGCAAGCATGGCCTACGTGCTGGTGTTGATTTTGTTCGTGGCACCATTTTTGTGGTGGCAAAAGACGCATATCAGTCGCAAACAGAGCTTAGCGGTAAATAAAGTGTCTTAGTGTCCGAAGTGCAGAACTATCTTTGAATGACAGACCAGAACGCCAACTATCATGCGTTCTGGTCTCTTGGTCTTAAATCTTCTGATCCAGTTTAAAGTCGAGCTGTACCTGTTGATTCAGCTGTGGCACGGCCTTGCCAGAATCAAACTTAGGTTTGTATTTCCAGTTTTGCACCGCTGACAGTGCCGCCTTATCAAACACTCGCTTCGGATTAGCATCGAGCACGCGCACATTGCTGACACTACCATCCGCCGTAATATCAAATCCCACGACCACATAACCTTCCTTGCCATTTTGCGCCGCATCAATGGGATAGCGAGGTGACACTTGCACCACAGGTAAGGCTTCGGCCGTCATTGCCGATTGGGTAAAGAGTGTGGTTTGAGTTGGCATTTCGGGGGTAAAAGTCTGAGTGTTGAAATCGACGAGTTGATTGCTCTCACCCGGAGCGGTAACGCGCTCCCTAGCCGGAATGGGTTTAGGTGGTTCGGGTTTACGGCTTTCCTTCGGCGGAATGGGTGTTCGCTCGCTCATCAAAATATTAATTTGCGGCGCATCGCTCGCTTGTCCGCTCAAGGGCTGCGGATTATGGATAAGTTGCGCCATAAACACGAACAAACCTAAGGTGATCAGTGCGCTAACAAGGATAATACCTGTGCGATTAACGAGTGCATTTTGGCCCACAGTGTTTCCTTACAATGGATGAACAAGATTTAATCTATATCACCTATCACTAAATTTTAGAAATATTTATTTACAAATAAGCATAATTGTTGAGCAATTTTTGACGGGCTGGAATGGCATAAAGCACGAGCCAATCGCGCCTGCCGAGCGGATTTGTAGCAATCACGGCCTGCTTTCAATATCGTTTGAAGTAAGACAAAAGTGCCAGACGCCATTGATATACGGCGATATCTTTGCAAGCGAGGCTAAATTCTGTGTTCTATATTTTGATCATTCATGTCGAAGGAGAATAAATATGGATTCTGCTGCGCTACTGAGTCGAGTCGATGACTTACCCCGTTTACCTAAAGCCATTAGTGAGCTGCTTGAAGTAGTTAACGATGATAATGCCACGGTCAAAAATATTGCGACTAAGGTGTCCCACGATCCCTTGATCAGCGCTAAGGTGCTGAGGCTGGCAAATTGCGCCCACTATGGTCACAGCCGCGAGGTGGGCAGTATTGACGAAGCCGTAGTGCGCCTTGGCATGCAGACGCTGCGGACGTTGGTCCTAGCGTCGGCGGTGATGGGCTCTGTGCCTAAATGCCAAGGGGTTGATCTCGCGCAGTTTTGGGGGCAGACCTTTGAAATTGCACTCTATTGCCAAGAGATGGCCAAACGTTGTGGGGTACAGCCCGATGAGGCCTTTACCTGTGGGATCCTCCATCGGATTGGTGACTTACTGATTGCGGCGATTTCCCCCGAAGATGCCGAGAAGATTACCGAAGCCGTCGCTCAGGGCAAAGATAAGCATACGTTTGAGCGTGAACTGCTCGGCTATGATTCGCCCGATATAGGCGCCTTGTTGGCCCAAAACTGGAAATTTACCCCCGCGCTGGTGCAGGGCATTCTGTATCAGGATCACCCCAAGGATTCGAATCCGTTTTCTAAATTGGCCGCCTTGTTGTGCCTCGCCTATAAAGTGCTGGAGGAGTGGGACAGCATAGATGATGACGATAAAACCAGTTGGTTATCGCAATTAGCGACCAAGAAGGGCTTAAAGATGGAAATGGGGGGATTGCGAGTCAAGTTAACAGAACTGAGAGGCGCTGGATTCGAAATAGGTAAGGCCCTTGCTTAAGACTGTTTGACCCGCAAACGGCAATTTAAAACGTTAAACTCAAAGCATGAATGGCAGCACTGCGATTCATGCTTTTTTATTGGGCGCTTTTAGCGTGCCGCTTGGGTCGCTTCGATAGCCTGATTACGCATCTGGATCAGTTCACTGTGCTTGAGGTACAACAAATCGGCGGTACGGCGAATAATTTGATCTTCGTACTGGGAGAGTTGTCCATCGGCATAGGCCAATTGCCACATAGCTAACAGCAATTGTTGCTTTTGCTCCAAGCTAAATTCGGCATTGATGGTATCGGTAAACTCAAACAGCGAGGTGGCATTACCTTGGGCTTTTTTCGCTTCTTCAATCAGTTCATTGGCTTCCTGCGCTGGCATCGACAATGTTTCTGTCAGCAAGGTCGGCAGTAACGCCATTTCTTCTGCCGCGAGGGTTTCATCGGCAAATACCACTTCGAGCAACATGCTCGCGGCCGCCAACTTCAGCTGGTGGGCTTTCTCCTCGGGGGAGATGGCCTGGGTGTGGGATTGAAGGAATCGTTTCAGCTTAGCAATCATAAAAGGGCACTGCTCTGGCAAGAAGGGATAACTAAATAGAGTGATTTACGGCGCTAAAGTTCACCCTAAGCCGTGTGCTTAGGGTGAAAGCGAAGATTACAGCAGAGAGTTTAGGCCCTTCATCAGAAGATCTGAGCTGCCTTCTGCACCATTTGTCTCAAGATAAGACTTGGCGATATTGATCATCGGCATAGCGAGATCTTTAGAAATACCTAATTTTTCAAAAGCATCTAACACCATTGCGCTGCCTTGAAGGGAAGATCCAATATTACCCGCCTTAGACAATAGGCCTGAAACGCCTGAGTTAGCGTCAAGCTTTGGCGCTGCGGCTAATAGGCTGTCGGCATTAGGAATGCTGGCGGCTAATTTGGTGTAATCATTCGAACCTAGGCTAGACTGGGCTAGGCCTAACAGGCTACCTAAACCGCCTTCGGCTTGGTTTTGACTTAAACCGAGTTGCGACATCACACTACCGACTAACTCGTTGGATTGAGTCGCGGTACCTGTGGCTACTTTTTCTGTTTTTGCTTGTGTTCCTGCGAGGTTATCTAACCAGCCTGCACTGGCGGGAGCCGCTAAAAGCGTGGCGCTGATCAGGATTGAGAGAGTGAGAGTGTGTTTCATGAGTGGCATCCTTTGAGGGTTTGCGCGCAATAAAGGCCCACAGTGTAACGGCTTTGCGACTTTTGTTGCAGTCCTTTTCTGTGATTTACGGTTCACTCAAGTGATTTGTGTTGTGCATTGGGGCGGGATTTTGGGTATCCTTAGCGGCAATTCACGGTGTTAATTTACTTCAATTATTTTGGAAAGGCGCATGTCACTATCCGCAATTTTGACCGAAGCTTATAACTTTTTCCGTAATCATCTCACTCAGCTTGCCATGCTGACAGTGCCATTGCTGTTAGTGCAGGTGGGGATCCAGCTGTGGCTAGGCACAGAGATGAGCAAAGTCGATCTGGAAAACCCACAGTTTGGCGCGCCACATATGATCGCCATGATGCTACTGTTATTGATTTTTTCGGTGCTGATCGCCGCATTAACGCTATTTTTAGAGCTGAGATCCCAAGGGCATAATCCCCCGACGGGTATGGTATTGAAGGCCAGCTTACCCTTTGTACCGCCCCTGCTGCTGGCGGGTGTGTTTTCGGGACTGGCGATTTTAGCGCCTGTGATGCTATTTGCGGCGTTCGGTCCTCTGTGGTTAGTTGGCCTCGTCATCAGTTTCTATCTGTTTGCGCGACTCGCCTATGTGAACTTTATGGTGGTGGTTGAACGTCTCACACCGCTAGAAGCCATTAAGGCAAGCTTTAGCTTTAGCGGTCCTATCGTACTGAAAACCATCGCCTTATTGATGCTTTATCTGCCGCTTTCTGTCGTGGGTGCGCAGCTCTCTGGCGCGGCTTCTCTGGGCGGCCTGCCAGTGCAAATGTTGGCGGATACCTTGATGGCATTTATCGGTCTATTCGTGAACTTAGCGCTGTTCCGCCTGTATATGGTGACGAAAAAGCCTACCGCGGAATAATATCAACTGAGTACATTTGAACTGAGGTAAAGATTTATGGGGACAGGGGCTGAGTTACTGGATAGCGAATTTATCCAAGGGTTTTCGGCCTCTCTCCTCGATGATTACCTCAACGCCAAAAACTATGTGCAGGATGTGCCCACCCAGTCACTGCTGCATATCCGCAGTTTTACCCACAGGCTGACTGAACTACTCGGTCAGGATAAAGCCGTCTCCTTCACCAGTCCTAACCTCTATGATCGTATCGAGCTGTTAAACCAAAAGCGACTGATCGATGTGAAGACGACTAGAGCCTTGCATCGCCTGCGTGGCGATGGTAACCGTGGCGCCCACCCTGAAAAATACCATTTAACCCAAGAACAATTGCTCGCCTTGGCCCAAAAGGCCATCAAGGATGTGTTGGCCTTAATTGAGCACTTGTATCCTAAGGTGGTTGGGCGTGCGGCTCCCGCTTATCGTTACCAAGCCAGCGATGCAGTTACCATCAAAGATCTCTGTTACCGCGCGGTGATGGAAGACGACCCTAAGGCACAATATCTTGTGGGGATTTCTTTTAAAACCAAAGCATTAATGCTTAAAGAACAAGAGCTTGCCTTGGCTGACCAATCCTATGGTAATGAAGATGAAAATGGCCCAGCGGTAAAGGAAGTGGCGCAAAAAGCCAGTGATACCTTTGCTAAAGCTGCCTATTGGTTTGCCCTTGCGGCGCCAAAACATTCCGATGCCCTCTATGAACATGGGGTGGGGCTTATCCATGGCTATCAAGGACAGGCCGATGCCATTCAGGGCGAAGCTGCAATTGCCAAGGCTGCTCAGGCGGGCGTTGTCAATGCAATGGCGTTACTCGGGTATTTTTATCTGGTGGGCAGCGAGTCATTTAAGCCGGATTTAGTGCAGGCGAAGCACTATTTGCAACTGGCGGCCGAGGGCGAGCAGACCGAAGCCATGGCGAATTTAGGCGTGCTTTACTATCAGGCGAAAGATCTGACCCAAGCCTATCATTTTATTAATAAAGCGGCGCAAGCGGGTTATCCCCATGCCCAGTACCATTTAGCCTTAATGCTCGCTAATGGCGATGGTTGTAAGCGCGATCCTATTGTGAGTGAATATTGGATGGCTGAAGCGGCGGAACAGGGCCAACTCGATGCCATGCTTACCCGCGCACAACACATGTTAAACGATGAAAGTGGTTTGGGTGGCGATGTGAGTCAGGCGGAGCGTTACCTGCGTGAAGTGATTAAATACGGTCACAGCGTGCCAGCCATGATTGAACTGAGCATGGCACTCGCAGACGGTATTTTAGGGCGCATCGATGTGGTGGGCTCTGCGGCACTGCTCAACCTCGCGCGTCGTCATGCTAATGCCAAAGAGGCCGAGATCATCGAGCCTCTCTGGCAATCACTCGCGCTGCAAATTGATACTGTGCTGGATATGACCCAAGATCCCGCTGAGATTCAAACCCTTAAGCGCGCAAAGACATTACTAAGCGCCTAGTATTATTTCTCATCCTGTTGATGCTCGAAGGTGCGGCCACGATAATGTTCTGCATGGGGTTCACGTACCACATTCGCCGAGCGATAAAAGTCCGATGCTTGGCTTGCCGCCTCCTGTGCTTGCGCTTGGGCGCGATTAAACTTACTCATTTGGCGTGCGACATAAAAACGGCTAAATAGCACGACACATCCGAGCGCAATCGCGCCGAATAAAAGCACAAAAGGTAATAAAAACAGAGATAAGCAGATTAAGCTGACGCTGATCGCCATGGCTAACCAAGCCCGAGCTCCTGAAATGCGTGGCTGAAATGGGCTCTGTTGAAATTGTTGATAGATCATAAGAACTCCTAATCAAAATGGGCGAGGCGGAAAACGAATAAAGCCATATTGTAGAGTGGATGTCACCAAGCTGGCGCCATCAATGGGCCTCTTTCCCAATGCTATGGAGGGTCAGTGTGCAATAAATAATCGGATTGGGTCACGTTAATTTGGGTTAATTTACGTTGTTTTACGTCTATGAAGCCGAAATTGTTGTGCCTTTTGTTTGACTGTGATCTTTGTGTTTGCCTGAGGTTTGTTTTTGGCGTCGTTTAGTTATCTTAATGTTTTTGCTTAATTATTTGTTATTCCGACTGTAACGTATTCTTTGTTTGTTGTGCAATATGTGCGAAAATTTAGCCGATATTTTGATTGGTTTTGGCTAAAACTGTAAATTTACGACGTTAACTGCCTGCCTCTCATCATTACCTTCCTTCAGTGCTGTGTAAAACCGTAGATACCAAAATGAACTCATATTCGCTTAAACAAAAGATCCTGATTTCGGTCGTGATCGCGCTTTCCCTCGTCATCGGCTCACTGTCATGGCAAAGCTATTCCAGTCAAAAGTCATTGTTGCTGCAAAATAGCCTAGAGCAGGTGCAGCGCTTGGGTGAACAACAGGCCGAGCGCATTCAGGAGTGGCTCGCAGGACGCCAAGATATCGTAGGCGCATTGGCCTCTAAGGTTGAAGGTAATAGTTTAAGTGCATTACAGCAGGCGCAGGCCTCTGGGCGATTCCAGCTGACCTATTTTGGTACCGAGACTGGGCAAATGTTGGATTCAGATCCAAGTATAGACCGCATGGGTTACGATCCGAGAACGCGTCCTTGGTATAAACAGGCGATGAATGAGCGCGGCCTCATCCTGACAAAACCCTATGTCGACGTGGCCTATAACGTGTTAGTGGTCACTATGGCACAGGCGACCTCGCAAGGTGTGGTGGGGGGCGATCTCTCAATTGCGAGCCTAGTTGAGAGCGTGAATCGTATGACTCTTCCCGCCAATGGCTATGCGATCATGATGCACAAAGACGGCACTGTGATTGCTTACAAAGATGCTTCAAAGGCGATGAAGCCTGTCGGCCAAATCGACAACGATCTGAATCATGATTTACCCCAGCAGAGCCGCAAAGCGGGAACCTTGCTGCCCATGTATTTTGAAAATGAGGGCCGCGACAAGTTAGTCTGGGGCGTCGATATTCCCAATACCGATTGGGAATTGGTGATAGTGCTGGATAAGGAGACTCTTGAGGCACCTCTGACCGATCTTTTGTTGACGCAATTTGGACTTTCCGCCGTTGTATTACTCCTGAGCGTGTTGGCGATTTCCTGGTTGGTGAATCTATTGCTAGGTCCACTCGGACGCGTGTCACAGGCACTGGCACGCATTGCCGACGGCAATGGCGATTTAACTCAACGCATCGAGGTCGACACACAGGATGAAGTGGGCGTGTTGGCCGATAGCTTTAACCGTTTTGTCGGCAGCCAGCACCAACTCATCAGCCATATTCGTCAGTTAGCGAGCGAGCTGGATGCGGATGCCGAGCGCAGTCTTAAAACCAACCATATTGCCGTGGCAGAGTTGCAACGTCAGCAGCAGGAAGTGGCTATGGTGGCAACGGCGGTGACCGAAATGGCAAGCGCGACGAATGAAATTGCCGCCAATGCGGAAAACACTGCGACAGCGGCGCAGCAGTCGGCCGCGAGCAGTTTCCAAGGCAAAGAGCTGGTCAATAAAACCCGCAGTTCGATCAATTCCCTAGCCGATGAAGTCGCTCAGGCAACGGACGTGATTGAAGATTTAAGTCGCCATGCCCAGTCGATTTCTAGTATTTTAGCGACTATTCAAGGGATTGCGGAACAGACTAACCTATTAGCGCTCAACGCGGCGATTGAAGCTGCCCGCGCGGGTGAGCAGGGCCGTGGTTTTGCTGTGGTCGCTGATGAGGTGCGGGTATTGTCTCGTCGGACTCAAGATTCGACCCAAGAAGTACATGCGACCATTGAAACCCTGCAACGCACCACAGCAAAAGCCGTGAGTTTGATGGAAAGCAGTCAAATGCTTGCAGGCAACAGCGTGGAAGATGCGAATGCCGCCGCAAAGGCGTTGGAAGAAATCACCCAAGCCGTGAATGTGATTTCGGATATGGCAGGCCAAATTGCCACTGCCGCCGAAGAGCAAACACAGGTCACGGGGGAAATCACCCAAAATACCGTAGCGATCAAGGACGTGACCGACGAAATCACCGAGGCAGCGAAATCGGATCTGACTCAAGCCCAAGGATTAAAGGCGCGCGCGAATGATCTCAACGCGCAGGTAGCGACCTTTATTCTGTAAGTGTGTTGAGTTGAATAAGCCCAGGATACGCTTGTACCCTGGGCTTTTTTATGGCTTTTATCCTAAGGTTGCATAAGTTTTTCAACACTTTGGCAGATGGTATCACGCATCCATTTATGGCCTTGGTCTTCATCGTTGCGCTGATGCCAGAGCAGCACATAGGCCATAGGGATAAATTCAAAGGGCAGAGGCAATAGCCTTAGTGGATACAGCTTGCATGCGTGCAGTGCAAAGCTCGAAGGCAAAGTGAAAATTAAATCACTGTGGGCACAGATGCTGGCCGCGCCATAAAAATCGGGCACAGTCGTGCTGATTTTGCGCCTGTGGCCAAGGTCGGCCAGAAAGTAATCCAGCGCCCACCAATCACTCCCTTCACAACGAACCTGCACATGTGCCATATCCAAGTACAGGGATAAATCCCACTTGGGCGAGGTGAGTGCAGTCATCAAGGGATGATCTTGGCGCACCAAACACACTTGCCTGTCGGTAAACAGGGTTTGGCAGCTAATGCCATCTGGGAGTCTGTCCGTTTGCGAGTCCGACAGTGGGTGTAGATCCCGCCCCGAGATCCCAAAGTCAATTTGCCCCTGCTGTAAATCGTGCATCGATTTCTCGGTCCACACATAGGAGTCGAGCTTCAGATTCGGTGCAGTACTTAATAACGGACCGATAAAATAGGGAATTAAGGTTTCGTAGGCGCTTTCAACCATGGCAAAGGAAAACTGCCTGTTACTGCTGGCCGGCGTAAACGTCGGTGGCTGAGTGAGTTGATATAAGTCCTGCAAAATATTCGGCAACTTGAGCCCGATATTGAGCGCATGTGCCGTGGGTTTTAGGCCGTGGGCAGTGCGCTGGAACAGGGGATCATCTAGAGTTTCTCGCAGGCGATTCAAGCTCTTGCTCAATGCCGACTGGCTAATATGTAATCGACTCGCCGCGCGGGTGACGCTCTGCTCTTCGAGCAAAACCTTCAATATCACCAGTAGGTTGAGATCGATTCTGGCTAAGTTGTCGAGATTCATAGATATTCCTTAAAGGAAATTCACTTTGGAAATTATACCATTTCTGTTCATACCTTGAGTTATTTAAAATAGCGCCCACTGAAATACTTTTTACTGTTTAACCGAGATAAGTTTTATGCGGCGCAATCTGTTACCTATTTTGATGTCTTTGGTGCTACTTAGCCCTCTGGCAATTGATATTTACCTCCCTTCTATGCCCACTATGGCGGCAGAGTTCGCCGTGTCTGCCAGCGAAGTACAGTCCACCTTAGTACTGTTTTTATTTGCTATGGGTGTGGGACAGGTATTGATTGGCCCCTTGGCCGACCGTTATGGACGTCGCCCCGTGGCACTCTTTGGTGTGTTGCTCTATGGCGCGAGCAGTTTGCTCGCCGCTGCCGCGATTGAATTTCACTGGTTGCAACTTGCTCGCGTGCTGCAAGGGTTAGCGGCGTGTTCAACCTCGATTGTGGTCTTTAGTGCTGTGCGTGATTGTTATTCGCCGAAGGAAGGCGCCCGTATTTACAGTTACTTAAATGGTGCTATTTGCGTTATTCCTGCCTTGGCACCTACCCTTGGCGGACTATTAGCCATGCAATTTGGCTGGCGCTCGACCTTTGTGTTTATGACCCTATACGCGATTTTGATGATGTTATTGGTGGGCTATCGTTTACCCGAAACTCGTCCAGCCAATACCGTTAGCACAGGCCCATTGTACCGTTGGAGTCGTTATAAGCCGGTGCTGAGCAATACCCATTTCTTGTTTTATGCCTTTGCCTGTATGTCGGCGATGGCGGCAATTTTAAGTTATGTGTCTTACTCTCCCGTGTGGCTTATCGGCCATTTAGGGGTGTCTGAGTTAGCTTTTAGTGGTTTGTTCGGTTTGAACGCTGTAGTCAATATTGTGGCCTGTTTTGCCGCGCCAGTAGTGATCCGCAAATTAGGCAACCGTCCAACTGCAATCCTTGCCTTAGTGCTACTGGTGCTCTCGGCGGTATTGATTATCGCAACGCAAGCCTTCGGCCCGAGTGTAGGCATGGCAGCCGCCTTTGCCTTTATGCTACCTATGATGCTGTTGTGTATTGGTTTTGCGCTGTTATTAGGCCCAGCGACCAGTATGGCACTGTCTGCCTTTGGCGAGCGGGCGGGTACCGCGACGGCGATGTTAGGTTTTATTCAGATGAGTGGTGCGTCTGTGGTGGCTGGCCTTGTGCAGCAAACAAACCTGACCGCCCCCTATGCCGTGGCCTTAGTGATGGGAGTATTTTCTGTCGGATTACTTTCAATGATGGCGCTCAGCCGCTTCGACCACTGGCACCAAGAGCAATTAGCCGCAGAGCATTAATTCACCCTAAACGGCTAACCAAAAACACCCTTTGCCCGTAGCTTATTTGACCATAACTACGGGCATTTTTTATCGATAATTCAAGCTGCTATACTGGTGGATAAACGTTTTATAGAGATTTTGCTTTGAGTCGCCACTATTGTCCTATTTGCTGTTATCCGATGAATGCGTGCCTCTGCGCCCATGTGCAGCCGATACAGCCGCAAACGCAGCTAGTGATATTGCAACACCCCTCCGAAGTCGAGCATAAAAAGAATAGCGTCAAGGTGTTAAGTCTAGTGATACCCAACACCCAAGTGTATGTGGGGGAGACTGAAGCGGATTTTGCTTTATTGCGCGAACAATTCATGAATGGCGGACGCCCAGTCTATCTTGTTTATCCCTCTGAGCAGAGTGTGAGTGTTGAACAACAGAAGCTTTGCGCCGATTGTGTACTGTTGTTGATCGATGGCACCTGGCGCAAAGCCTTTAAAATCTTGCAGCTCAATCCATGGTTAGCTCAATTGCCGGCGGTGCACTTGGCCGAAGGTTATGCATCAAGATATAAGATCCGCAAATCGAGTCGCAGCGACAGTTTATCAACCTTAGAAGCGAGTGCTTATATGCTAAAAGCACTCGAGCCGGATTTAGATGTGTCGCCTCTATTGAATGCCTTCGATGCTATGGTGGAGATGCGCATTCGGGCGATGCCAGCTCAAGTAAGACTGCGTTATCAGGGCGGAGAATAAGTGTTTTTAAATTCTTACGTTTTTGAGACCCCGTACGAATTAAAATAGTTAAAATCTTATTCAGATCACGCTAACGTAACGTAAAACAAGGTTTAATAGCGGTGATTCATTTGCAGCGCAAATGATGAGATAGCTTTGCCAGCCAATTGCTTTGCAGGGGAGTGATTCCATTCTTAATGGTGTGCTGGCAGGGCTATCGAGCCAATGAGTCAATTCGTAAAAATCCACCCATAAACCAGTCAATTATCACCGAGTTGCAGCTCAACCTTAAGCGATACACCTTTCGGCTAAAAAGGCTTGGGTAAACTGCTCAACCGAACTGGGATAGCCAAACAAAAAGCCTTGTGCAAAACCTTGCCCCATATGGGTAATGATGTCTTTTTGCTGCTGTGTTTCAATGCCTTCTGCCACAAAGTGAATATCGAGAGCCTGTGCTAATTGCACTATGGCATGGCAAAGTTTTTGTCCCGAGGCATCATGTAAACGCAGAGCAAATTCAGCATCAATTTTGACACTGTCTATCGGTAAGGTTCCTAAGCGGCTGAGTGATGAGAGACCCGTACCAAAGTCGTCAATGGCGATGCCGACACCTAAGGCTTTGATGCGCTCAAGGGTTTGGCGCGCTAACTCGGGTTGACGTAACAGCGCTGACTCGGTGATTTCTAAAATCAGCGCTTCGGCGGGCAGAGCGACCATTTCTAGGGCGCTAATCACTTGGCCGACAAAATCCACATGCTCCAACTGTAAGGGCGATACGTTAACCGACACTTTAAAATCAGGCTGATAACTCGCGCGCCATATGGCGGCCTGCTTACAGGCTTGCTCCAGTGCCCATTGCCCAATGGTAATAATCAGCCCTGTTTCCTCGAGTAAAGGGACGAATTCGGCCGCTTCATAATGCTCGTTGGGGGATTTTTGCCAACGCAACAGCGCCTCGGCACCAATGGGCTTATTGGTGTGTAAATCCACAATTGCTTGATAGGCAAGATTGAACTGCTTGAGGCTATGTGCATGCCTTAGATTGTTGATAAGCTTTAATTTAAGCTCAGCTGCTTGGCTCATCGCCTTGTCATAAAAGACTAAGTGCGGCTGATTTTTCTTCGCGCTATACATGGCGGTATCGGCCAAGCTAATCAGCTGTCCCGCTTGATCGCTGTGGGTTGGGAACAGTGCGATACCAATACTGGTACCGAGGAAGAACTTTTGCCCTTCGATTTCAAATGGACTGTCGAACAGGCTCAGTATTTGCTCGGCAAATAATTGAATTTCTTCCTTACAGCTGCATTCCTGCAGCACTAAGGTAAATTCATCGCCCCCCATACGGGCGATATCGGCCTTCTCAATGCAGCCCGCTTCTAAACGCGCGGCCACCAGTTGTAACACCCTGTCCCCCATGGAATGACCAAAGCTGTCATTGATGTTCTTAAAACCATTGAGGTCTAAAAACATCAGTGCGCCGAGGGTGGAAGGATCATCCTTCAGTTTATCGAGGGCACTATTGAGTATTTGCTTGAGATGATAACGGTTCGGCAACCCCGTTAATGTGTCGTACATAGCGCGGGTGGTGAGCTGCGTTTCGAGCAGTTTTTTGGTGCTGATATCGCTGAAAATATTCACATGATACAGGGCATTATCATCGGTCTCGATTCGGCGACTGCTCTGCCATGCGGGAAAGTGGCTCCCGTCAGATCGCTGTTTAAGCGTCTCGCCATGCCAAAATCCCCGAAGTTTCATGGCGGCTTGGCAATCGGTTTCTTGCCCTGGAGGCAGGAGTTTAGCCTCTAAAAACTCAGGGGTTTTACCGATCAATTGCTCCGCACTGTAACCGCAGATACGGCACATAGCCTTGTTTACGGCCAATATGCGATTATCAGCATCGGTGATGTAAACGGCCTCGGCACTCTCCTCGAGTGTGGTCGCCATAATCTCCCGTGGGATATGGGCAAAGCCATCGGAGATCGACGGCCGAACTTGAGTTCGACGGTTGAGGGCTTGTAGCTCAACGAGCACTACGGCTTGTTGCTGTAAATAACAAGGGTAGAGTCTTACCTTGGTGGGGAGTTCTTTACCCTGTTGGCTCAGGTGGAGCCAACTAAATTCGACATGGTTCCCCGATGCCGCCTCAATAATCATTTCCCGTGCAAATTCAACGCTATTGCGTCCAGAGGATTGGATCCTAGGTGAAAAGTCATAGGGCGTGGTATTCACTAAGGCATCGTATTCGGTACCAAAGTAATCGAGGGTGGCGCTATTTGCGCTAATAAAACTAAAGCCTTGGATCAGGGCGAGGGGAGTCTGGTACGGATCGGCTTGCCAGCATGACAGCTTATCTTGCAATACAGGGTCATCTGTACTGAGTTTATTGAGCAAGTGTTGCCATCTGATCATTTAGGATACTCCCTTGTGACGCAAATTAAGGTCACATCCTATAGCTAGGTACTTCGTTTATAACGAAATTAATTCAAATAGTACATCATTCCAGCGAGGTTAAAATAAACCTAATCGAGGTTTTGCTCAAATAACAACTAAAAACTGACAGTCTAAGATAGCTGATTTTCAGCGTCTTACACGAAAATCATTCTAACTCACCACTGCAAAATACGGTTTTATGCTATGTTTTGCCCTGAATACCCAGTTTGCCGTGTCAATCAGCCGAGGAAGGACTCTAAGGAACATAGGATGCAAAAACTTATCCCCACCATCGCATTAAGTGTCGTTGTCGGCCTAGTATTACCTTCCGCGCACGCGGCTGATCAGTCGAAACCACGGCTGACCTTAGAGCAACGGGCCGATAAGGCGCGTATCGACTCGCAGCGTATCGAGCAGGCGCAGCTTGAAAAGGCACGTCGAGCCGCCCAAGAGACCTCGGCACGGGAAGAAAAAATCCGCCAACAGTCCAATCCGCAGGATTGGGAAGCCCAACAAAAGCTTAAGGCTCAAAAGCAGTTCGATGAAAGGGAAAGCCGCGAGCAAAAATATCTGCAAGAAGCCAAGGAAGCGGCCGCCAAAGAGCGTAAAATCCCCAAACCTTAGTTATTTTTACATTAAGGGCAATATTCACCGTTTGCCCTTTGATTCTGCTAGGAATTGCCGTTGAACACCTGCCCCCTTTGCCACAGTGCCAATTTAGTGGCTTACCACCAAGATAAACGCCGTCGTTACCAACAGTGCCAGCAGTGTGCCTTGGTGAGCGTGCCTGCCGAATTTTATCTGAGTCCTGCAGCCGAAAAGGCTGAATACGATAAGCACGAGAATCACCCGCAGGATCTCGGTTATCAGCAGTTTCTAGACCGAACCCTCGCCCCCTTGTTGAGCCGCTTTGCGCCAACGGCATTGGGGCTCGATTTTGGTTGTGGTGAGGGCAAAGCTTTGAGTCTACTGGCGCAAACGCGGGGTTATCGGGTCGAAAACTACGATCTCTATTACGCCAACCACCCCGAGTTACTCACGCGGCAATACGATTTCATTACCCTGACAGAGGTCATTGAGCATGTGAGCGATGCCGATGCGTTACTGACCTTATTAAACACCTTGCTCAAACCCAAGGGCATTTTGGCCGTGATGACGAAGCGAGTGCTCAATCCCACGGCCTTTAGCACTTGGCATTATAAAAATGATCCCACCCATATTAACTTTTACTCCGAAGCCACCTTTCAATGGCTCGCCGAGCATTACGGCTGGCAATTGGAAATCATCGACAAAGACGTCGTGTTTTTGCATCAAGCTAATTAACCTGAACTCAGGTTAACTAATGCGCTTGGGGCTTTTGTTGCCGCAGATAAGTTGGGATTTGTAAGTTTTCTAAATCAAACTTGGATGGTGCAGGCTCGGCGATGGATATTGCCTGACGCTTAATAAAATCATGCACATTGATATAGTTGTCATTGACTGCCTGGATAGGAGCTTGAATTTCCGGCGGCGCGAATCCAATCCCCGTTGCTATCACCATGATTTCGAGCTCCGATTCGAGGTTCGGGTCGAGAGTGAGCCCAATAATCACTAGGGCATCCCGCGGTAATTGCTCATGTACAGTTGCGCCGATTTGGTTGTATTGACTGAGCTCTATCGTGTCTTTTGCGACAACACTGACAATTGCCGCTTGTGCTTGATTGAGTTCAATATTATCGAGCAAAGGATGTTGCATGGCGCGTTTAACCGCCGAGATAAGATCCTCGTCGCCCTGAAGGCAGCTCACGCCCATTGCGGCGCGACCTTGGCGGCTGATAACGGAAATAAAGTCATTTAAATCAATATTGATAAGCCCAGCTTGGCTGATGGTATTGGCAAGCCCCAGTAATACATCCTGTAAAATTTTATTGCTCTCTTTGAATGCATTAAGCAGGGTCACTTTGGCGCCAAGCACCTCGGCAAGCTTATCGTTGGGGAGAACGATAACGGCATTGGCGCTCTCCAATAATTCCTGCAGTCCGGCTTCGGCATTGGTCTTTCTGTGCTGGCCCTCAAAGCTAAAAGGCATGGTCACAACGGCGATAACAGGTTTGGTTAACTCTCGAGCGAGCTTTGCCACCTGCGGTAGCGCGCCCGTACCTGTGCCGCCGCCTAATCCCGCGGTGAGAAACACGATATCGCTATGCTGCATTTGTTCAGTTAATGCCTGCGCCGACTCAATCGCTGCTGCGCAGCCGACATCGGGCTTGGCGCCTGCGCCTAAGCCTTTCGTCGTTTGTGGACCAATTTGAATGCGGTAATGGCTGCTGGTGGCGGCCATGGCTTGGGCATCGGTATTGACGGAAATTAATTCTACGCTGGATGGCAGATTGACTTGGCTGAGTTGATTAATGGTATTACAACCACAACCTCCGACGCCGAATACCGTTAATTTGGGCATGGCGCCAGTGGCGGTTTCATGAATTAGTTCAAACATAGCACTCTCACAGTTAGCAATGGTAAAGCAAGACTAACCTTGAGTTGCGACTCAGCTTGTCGCATCACTGCGATAAACGGTTTAACGGTATTTCGCCGCCATTTTTTGGCTGAGGGCGGCAAAGTGCTCCCGCAGTTTTACCGGTGCTAGCACCTCCACGGTATCGGCCATTTCCCACAATGCTGCGCGCAGTTTTGGGGTGTCAGTGACTTCTGCGACCACATAAAAGCGGCCATCCTCGCGTAATTGCATGGTCTGGTTATCGCTAAACTTGGCTTCGCGCATGATAAAACTCGCCTTATCGGAGAGCAGCAGTTCGAGACGCATCTTCTCGCCACGCGAGCCCTGTGCGGTTTTATTTATATCAAAATCGGCACTCTTAACCGCCGCGCTGGGCAATAGCTGCGCATTACGCAGTAAGCCTATCGGTTTGTGGTGGCGGCGCTTATCAAAGCTGCCAATGGTAAAAGCGAGTAGCGCCACCCCATCGCGAATTAAAATTCCTTGTGGATTTATAGGGTTGTAATGCAGCCAATGCATTTTGCCATTGATCCATTTTTTGATATCGCAGCGAATTTGTTTCTTATCCAAAATCGCTTGCTGTATGACCTCTAAGGACTGAGGTTGGTGCTGCGGCAGGATAAAGGGGTAAGGCTCGGGAAGCTGTGCGACTCGGCACGCCCAATAGAGCCAAGGGTTTTCGGGATCGCTAGCCAGCACCTGATCGGCCCTGTCGAAGTAGGGCTGTAGTTGTTGCAAGCTTTGTGGTGGCATCAACTGACTCGCACTGCGCTTTAAGGTGGTTAAAGCCAGCGCCATATGTTGGTCCATTAGCTCTAGGTTCAACCCGCGCCAGCAGGACTCAATCGACCAACCATAGGGCTTGTTTCTATCATCGAGGCGTAAGCCAAAGGTGCCCATTTCATACATGGCCTTTAAATCCCTTTGCACCGAACGCTTACTGATATCCTGCGTGCGGTTTGCCAGCCGCTCGACTAATTCGTTCACCGAGATTTTACGTGGCGCCCGCGGGATTAAGCTCAGTAGTGTCACTTGGCGTTGAAAGTTAGGCTGCATGATGAATTTTTCGATGTTTAGCGGAATAACATTATATTAATCAAAGGCTGCGACAAAAGCTGTCGCAGGTTTTGTATGGTGTGTGAAAATCTTTCAAAATCCCGACTGACTCACCTTATGCGAGTAATCGCATTGTCTCGGCTTTTGATTTCATAAGACCATCAACAATGGATTGTCGGCATATTTTGCAAGCCGCGTGATTTACACTGAGTGTAGTAAAACATTCACTGCGTAATGTCTCCTTACTATTAAATCTATTAACAATTTCTCAATGTCCGTGTAGTTTAGATAGCTTATAAAAACAACAATAGGTTATCGCTATGACTGTATCCTCGGTATCGCGCGCGTTATCAACATCCTCTGTAGCTACATCCTTTGCACCTTATTCCCGTTCACTCGGTGTGAGTCCATCCAAACTGACCAAGAGCTTACTCGCTTCCCTTGTCACCTTGAGCTTAATGGGCGCTGGGGTAAGCGCTGCTAATGCGGCGCAGCCCGACGCGGCCAAGTTAGCGGCGGGTGTGGAGCAAAAGGTGATCGACTGGCGCCGTGATTTGCACCAACATCCTGAGTTATCTAACCGCGAGTTTCGCACCAGCAAGATTATCGAAAAACATCTGAAATCCCTCGGATTAGAAGTACAGACGGGCATTGCCCATACTGGGGTTGTTGCTATCTTGAAAGGCGGAAAGTTAAAGGGCGGTAAACCCGGCCCCTTGATTGCGATTCGCGCGGATATGGATGCTTTGCCCGTGACCGAAGTAGTCGATGTGCCTTTTGCCTCTAAAGCGACAGATACCTATCGCGGTAAAACTGTTGGGGTGATGCATGCCTGTGGCCATGATACCCATGTGGCTATGTTGATGGGTGTGGCCGAAAATTTAGTGAAAGTGAAGGATAGTCTTGCCGGCGATGTGATGTTTATCTTTCAACCCGCCGAAGAAGGTGCGCCTGATGGCGAAGAAGGCGGCGCGGAATTAATGCTAAAACAAGGGCTGTTTGCCAAGCGTAAACCCGACCAAGTGTTTGGCATGCATGTAACTTCAAGTATGCCAAGCGGCATGATTGGTGTGCGTAGCGGCCCAGCCATGGCGAGTGAAGATTCCTTTATAATCAAAGTGAAAGGTCGCCAAACCCATGGTTCGCGCCCGTGGAATGGCGTCGACCCTATCGTCGCCGCGGCGCAAATTATTACCAATGTGCAAACCATTGTCAGTCGTCAGGTGGATATTACCAAAGCACCCGCCGTGGTGAGTTTTGGCGCAGTAAATGGCGGCATTCGCTCGAATATTATTCCCGATGAAGTGGAACTGATTGGCACCATCCGTACATTCGATCAACCTATGCGCGCCGATATTAAGGTGCGCTTGGCCGAAATCGCCGAGTTATCGGCAAAAACCTTAGGCGCCACCGCGACAACCGAAATCCATCAAGGTTATCCCGTGGTGGTGAACAATCCTGAATTGGTCGCCAGTATGCGCCCCGTGCTTGCCAGTGTGGTCGGCGATAATATGTTGATTGAGCCCGGATTAATCACAGGTGCCGAGGACTTTTCCTTCTATGCCCTAGAGTCTCCTGGGATGTTTTTCTTCCTAGGGGTAACACCAAAAGACACAGATCCTGAAACGGCGGCCAGTAACCATTCTCCCGCCTTCTATGTGGATGAAAGTGCGTTAAAAGTTGGTGTTGAGGCCATGACCAAGGTTGCCCTTACGGCACTTAAGGCGCAATAAACCGCTTAAGCCTTATTCCGTCAGCTTTTCGGTATAACTTGAGCTTACAAAAAATCGGCGCGGGAAGGCCTTCCTGCGCTTGATTTGCTAGGCAATTTGCCTTCATATGTGGATTTTTACAGCAAGGAGCGAACAAGATGAAGCGCACGCTATCGGCGCTGGTGTTGGCGATGGGGCTCTTTAATCCCTTGAGCCAAGCACAGGCCACAACGGCAGAAGACATCAAGAGTTTTACGCTAGCCAACGGCATGAAAATCATGGTGCTAGAGGACTCTTCTATTCCCAATGCCAACATGTATCTGTTTTGGAAAGTCGGTTCCCGCAACGAAGTCCCGGGGATTACCGGTATTTCACACTTTTTCGAACATATGATGTTTAACGGCTCGAAAAAATACGGCCCTAAGATGTTCGACCGTACCATGGAAGCCGCAGGCGGGGCTAACAATGCCTACACCACAGAGGATATGACGGTTTACACCGACTGGTTCCCAGCTAATGCGCTAGAAACCATGTTCGACCTCGAGGCTGACCGTATCGCCAACTTAGATATCAATCCCGATATGGTGGAAAGCGAGCGTGGCGTAGTACAGTCGGAGCGTTCGACTGGGCTTGAAAACTCCAACTGGAATACCCTCGAAGGCGAAGTTAAAGGCGTGGCCTTTTTAGCGCACCCTTACTCTTGGTCTGTGATTGGTCATGAGTCGGATATTGCCGCTTGGACTCTAGAAGATTTAGTGCAATACCATAAAACCTACTATGCGCCGAACAATGCGGTCGTAGTGATTGCCGGTGATGTAAAGCTGGCTCAAGTTAAGGCATTGGCGGATAAGTATTTTGCGCCCATTCCTGCGCAAACGCCGCCTAGGGCCGTGCGTACCGTCGAGCCTTTGCAAAAGGGTGAGCGCCGTACTTTCGTTCAAAAAGCCTCGGTCAGTACACCTAACGTGATGTTGGCGTACCATGTGCCAGCGGCGACCCATGCCGATTATTATGCCTTGGATCTGCTCAGCTCTATCCTAAGCCAAGGTAATAGCTCGCGTTTATATCAAGCGCTGGTAGATAAGCAAGTCGCGCTCGAAGCCGAGACTTATATGCCGATGTCGGTCGATCCTAACCTGTTCTATGTGATGGGCGTAGCCACGCCTGAAGTGAATGCTAACACCTTAGAGCGCGCGCTGATCGAACAAATTAATAGCATTGCGACCAATGGCGTGACCCAGCAAGAGCTAGATAAAGTCAAAAATATCAAGTTGATGGACTTTTATCGTGCGATGGAAACCATCAATGGTAAGGCCAACACCATAGGCACCTATGAAATGTATTTTGGTAGCTACGATAAATTATTTAATGCGCCAGAGGCCTATAACAAGGTAACGCCTGCGGATATCCAACGTGTTGCCCAAACCTATTTACGCAAATCGAATCGCACTGTTGCGGTATTGGCGGCAAACGAGGAGTCGGATCAATGAAATTCTCCTTTGTTAAATCATCCTTTATAAAATCATCTCTGCAGCCGACTAAGTTAATGGTCGCATTAGCCCTAGGCGCTAGCTTAGCCTTATCCGGCTGTGCCTCCACCACGGCACCAAAACGCGTCGATACCGGCAGCTTTGCCATGCCAAGTTACGACAAGTTAGTGCTAGATAACGGCCTAACCGTGTATTTAATGCCACAGCGCGAAGTGCCGTTAATCACCCTAAACGCGGTCGTGCGTGCTGGGGCGGTAAACGACACCACAGCGGGTATCGCTCAAATGACCGCCGAGGGTTTACTCCTTGGTGCGGCGGGTAAATCCAAGGCCGAGATTGAGCAGCAAGTGGATTTTCTCGGCGCTAGCTTAGGGGCCGAAGCCGACAAAGAAGGCAGTTATCTGGCCGCCGATTTTATGGCGAAAGATACCGATGTGATGCTCGGCCTATTCAGCGCCGCGCTATTAAGCCCAGACTTTGATTCGGCCGAGTTCGACAAGCTTAAGCAGCGCGCCATTGCGGGTTTACAGCAGGATAAAGAAAGCCCGCGCGCCGTGATTGGTCGCTACTTCGATAAACTGGTGTTCGGTGCCCATCCTTACGGTAATGCCTCATCGGGTAATCGCGAGTCACTTGAGCAAGTCACAGTGTCGCAGCTGCGCGCCTTCCATAAAAGCTACTATCAACCTGCCAATACCGCATTAACAGTGGTGGGGGATTTTGATGTGGCGGCGATGAAGGCCAAGCTAACCCAGACTTTTGGTCAGTGGAAAGGCAGCGAAAAACTCGTTCAGCCCGACTTAAACCAAGGTTTGCCAAAGTTAACTGAGGCCAAAGTGCTGCTGGTGGATAAGCCAGATGCGATGGAAACCACCTTTGTTATCGGTGGTTTAGGCATTAGCCGTGATAACCCTGACTATGTGGGGCTAACGGTCGTGAACACCATTTTAGGTGGCCGTTTTACCTCTTGGCTGAACGATGAACTGCGGGTGAATGCGGGGCTAACCTACGGTGCTCGCTCCGGTTTTAGTCCTTATACCGACTCGGGCGTGTTTACCATTAGCACCTTCACTAAGACGGAAACCACTCAAGAAGCGATTGATTTAGCGCTGAAAACCTATGCTCGCTTATGGGAGAAAGGTGTCGACCAAGCGACTCTTGATTCGGCTAAGGCCTATGTTAAAGGTCAGTTCCCGCCTAAGTTTGAAACCTCGGGCCAATTGGCTGGACTCCTATCTGGCATGTATCTCTACGGCTTCGATGATAAGTTTATCAATGAGTTCCAAGCCAAAGTGGATGGCTTAACCTTAGAAGAAACCCAAAGGTTAGTGAAAACTTACTTCCCACAAAAAGACCTGCAGTTTGTGCTGATTGGCAACGCCAGCAAGATAGCACCTATCGCGGCCAAGTATGGCCAAGTGCAAACCGTGGATATTAATGCGGTGGGTTTCGGTCAATAACCACTGGCGTTAGTCTATTTCGCCCAATAAAAAGGTCTGCTTAGTGCAGACCTTTTGTTTTTCTTTTCTAGGTGTTATTGCGCACCGGGCTTAGCGTAATGGGTCATCCAATCCTTCACTTGGTTATACCAATAGATGGAGTTGTTGGGTTTCATGATCCAATGGTTTTCATCGGGGAAATAAATCATCCGCGATTCGACATTACGGGTTTGCAGGGTGCGGAACAGCTCAAAACCTTGGCCGACGGGCACACGGTAATCGAGTTGTCCATGGCTGACTAAGGTTGGGGTGTTAAAGTTGGCGGCAAAGTAATGGGGCGAAATGGCTTTATACAGCTCAGGATTATCCCAGTAGTTACCAAAGCGAGTGCTGTGGACGGCAAAGTCCGCCGACATTTGGGAGTACATGTCGTACACCGCTGCGTGGATCAGCAGCGCCTTGAAGGGATGCGGCTGACCTAAAATAATCGAGGTTAAGTAGCCGCCATAGCTGGCGCCGCCGGCGACCATACGATCGCTATCGATCCAACTTTGTTGCTTAAACCAGTCTGCGGCTTTGAGTACATCTTCGAGGGATTTGTTTTTCCAATCTGGGTTAATAGCATCGGCAAACTCTTGTCCGAAGCCGCTAGAGCCGTGGAAGTTTGGCCAGGCGGTGACATAACCCCAAGAGGCGAAGGTTTGTGCGTTCCAGCGGAAGTGGAAGCCATCGCTAATGGCGTTGTGTGGGCCACCGTGGATCAACATAAACAGCGGGTACTTTTTGCTGCGATCGAAGCCGGGTGGATAGTGCACCCACATTTGAATGTCTTGGCCCTGGTAACCCTTGTAGGTGACCGACTCATAGGTGCCTAAATCGACATCCTTTAAAATCTCGTCGTTAAACTGCTCTAAACGCTCGGTTTTACCATTGCGAGGGTTGATGCTGACTAAACGCGCGGGATACAAGAAGCTTTGATTGGTCGCAATCAACTGGCCATCTTTAGCGATAGCTGGCTGGCTAAAGTCGGTGGCTTGAGTGATGGCCTTGGCCTTACCGCTCTTGGCATCGATATGATAAATACGGTTTGTCGCCGCATCATCAATGCTGGCATAGAAGCCCTTGCTGTCGGGTGTCCACTCGAATTGAGACACTGAGCGATCCCAATCCGCGGTGAGCGTGGTGAGTTTGCGACTGTTCACATCCAGCAGCATCAACCTTGCGGTATCGGCATAAAATCCGGGGATTTTTTGGCGAGTAAAGGCGAGGGTTTTGCCATTAGGGCTAAATGTTGGGTTCAGGTCCGGCGCTGGGTTATCTGGAGTGATATTTTCAGCCTTGCTGCCGCCAATGGTGGCGAGGAACAAGTCTAACTTAGGGTCGACGCGATTATCCGAACCATAGGCGCTGAAGGCTATTAAGCGTTCATCAGGGGAAATATCATAACTTGAGCTGCTTTGGCTTGAGCGTGGCAGTTCATGGCCTAACGGCTGAGTCACGGCTTCAACCGCGCCGCCTGTGGCTGGGATCCTAAATACATGGGCCTGACGGCGCTCATCTAACCAATGATCGAACTGCGAATAGGGCAGCGCATTCCACTGGCGGGCGGAGACTTTATTGTCTTTATCAGTCTTAAGCTGGGCCTTCATTTGCTCCCAATTCTGCTCAGGAAAGATATTGCTGATAAAATACAAATGCTTGCCAATCCACTTGATGCCATTGACGCCGGTGGGTATATCCGTGAGCTTGCTGGCTTCACCCGGGCCGTCCATAGGTAACAGGTAAATTTGGCCCGCGTCATCATCGTTACGTTCGCTGATAAAGGCCAAGGTTTTGCCGTCTGGCGAGAATACTGGCTCGCTGACTTTTAAGCCTTTGGCGGTAATCGCACGGTTATTTTTACCTTCACCGTCGAAGCGCCACAGTTGGGTTGAACCTTTGTCTTCCTTAAGGTCGTATTCAGTCACAGGCGCAATAATGTGCTCGCCCGTGGAGGACACCACTGGGCTACCTATGCGTTTGAGTTGCCAAAGTAATTCGACTGAGAGTGGTTTGCTGGCTTCTGCAAATGCCGTACTGAGGGGCATTAGCAGACTCAGCAGTATAATTCCTGCCTTCTTCACTAGATGTCTCCTTATCATTCAGAGTGTTATCGTTATTTTTCCCATTAAACCCCAAAGTATAAAAACCGAGCATGAAATCAAGCTGAGTCTGTGAAGGTTGAGACGGACTTTTATGTAAGTAACTGTAACCACAGGCCTCATTTTGATGACTAGGTATGACATGCACGGCGCAAACTGTCGTAGCGTATTTGTGGCTAAGGTGTTTTAACGCTAATGTATTGGGAGATTGAAATAGGACTCGAATATGGCGTTAATCATCCCGCAAAAACTGGGCAAGCTATTGATAAAAAATGTATTGATACTCGCCTTGGGCAGCTTAGCTATCTTTCCTGCGCAAGCCGCTAAGATCAGTTTTAAAGCCTTTTGCCCACAAATGGTGGGGCAGTGGCAGGGCAATGCCGCGAAGGTGGGGGAAATCCCGAAGCAAGTCATAGTCAACGGCTTTTGCTCCCATGATCAGCGCCAGTTGATCCTCTCCGTAAGTGTCGGTACACGCGCTCCCTACAGCGAGACATGGTGGTTTCGGGAGCAGGGCGAGCAAGTACTGTTAACCTACTACGACGGTGTCTCACAGGAAAAGCAGCAACTCTTTAGTTTATATCAACAAAATGGCGATTATTCCCTGCTGGGCGAGGGAGTCGTGAATGCGCGCGCCGCCTTAATCCAACTGTTATTTGAAGCTAAATCGCCCCAGGGCGCATGGCAGTGGACACAAAATATCCAATATTTAGACGATGATATCGACCGCTATCAGCTCTTTCGTGGGATAGAGATGGCGCCTTTCGCACCATCTCATTAAGCCAACTCATTGATACCAGAATGGGCAGTTTTGATCATGTAGTACAACCTTGGCTGGATACCCATAAAATTCACTTCTGAGCGTAGGAGTGACATTCAAAGACAAGTATTTTTAGTTAGTACTTGTTATAAATAATTTTCAGCTTTTCCTTAAGCTCTTTGGCTGGCCGACTTCTGTTGAGCACAAAAATACTAATAAGCAAACTCGGGACATACAAAAATAGAACGGCCCCTGCGAATGCGTTTTTAGCTTCAGGAGATATTGCTACGATAACTAATGTTACTGATAACAAAATACAACACCACACCATCCTAGAGATGAACCCCTCTACAGTGCGAATGATCTTTGAACTACGTGAATAACAATATAGAGAAAAGCAAAAAATACTCAAAAGTATTAATGCCTTATCTATATTTCCTTGAATAAGACAATAAAGAATAAAACCTGGCATCAATACTGGTATGAAAGTGATTAAGATATAATTTCTCTCAAACGCTCGATTACTCAAATAATACCTCGATGGAAATTAAATCTAGCCACCCATTTTAAATCAATAACATAATGCACTTTAGGTTTGCCTACAACTTGTCCGAGTTAAAATGGCTTAAACAAGAACCATAAATCGCCGCATGGACAGCATCGGGGTAATAAATTGCGCTAGTTCCATCTAAAATGGGGGATTTCAAACGAGGTATATCGTCCCATAGGATTGGGAGCTGCTGAGATAAGACTACTTTAGGAGTGATGTAAGCCGTTGTCAGTTGCAGTGAAATTGCTGGTAGCTTGTCACAAAGTGTGGTCATCGAGCCTAGCGGGACAACTCTGTTAAATAAAACCGCATTGTGTCAGTGGGAAACAATGACAATTCATCCAACATACCTGACGGCAAAATTACTGGCTTTCAGGCCGAATTGAGTTAAAGCGATCTTTCGGAAGCTAAATCTTGCCACCCATTTTAAATCAACAACATAATGCACTTTCCGTTTACCTACAACTTGTAAAAGTTAATGTTGTTTAAAAAAGAACCATCACAGTCGCAGGGACAACATCTAGGGCAATAAATTACGCTAATTCCTTTAAAAATGGGGTATTTCAGACGAGATAAGTCATCCCTTAGTGCTTGGGATGTGTTCTGGATGGGGCATTTGAAGTGATATAAGCCGTTGTCAATTGCAGTGAAAGTGCTGACAGCTTGCCGCAAAATGCCGTCGTCGCTTTTCTAAGTGTTCGCAGTAATCGGTTAGTGCTTGCAGTGTGCCCACGGGACCATGAAATAACTTGCCAAATTCGGTTGTCAGTTTGAGCCAATTATCATGGGGGATATTTAATCTGTTCAGTATCTTGGCGCTACTTTCACTGATGTATCCACGTTTATCATTGCGAATAATTCGGCCAGTATCATCGACTAATTCGAGATAATCCGTTAATGAAAACGCAATGCCATTGGGTTGATTGTCGCACTCGCTACCAATAAAAGGCAGGAGATTGCTTGGCTGCTCACCTTTTAATGCGGCCCGAATACGCAGTTGAATACTGGTATGGTCGGATTGTTCTGGTGTATCAGCAAGTTGCGCTCGAATCGGATTCAAATCAACATAGGCCATACAGGCTAACACCGCGGCTTCATCGAGTAGGGCTTGGGATTTAAACCGACCTTCCCAGAACCTGCCTGTGCAGTTATCTTCTTGATTTGCTTGCCTTGCAATCGGTTCGTTGAGGCAGCGCATAAACCATGAAATATCACACAAACGACTGCGATAAATGGCAATTGAATGCTTTAATCGGTTGACCTCATGAGCTTCAACCAATTCACCTTTGGCGAACTTTTGTGTTAATTCATCGCCTTTAAACAACTTATGCCATTGCTCTAGTACTTCGCAGTCAGTCCAACGATTGGCAGTCTCGATATCTACCCGCAACACCACATGCAGATGATTCGACATCACAGCAAACGCGGCCACATCAATAGCAAAAACCGCTTCAAGTTCAAACAATAATGCCCCTACCCAAGCGCGGCGATGGTCATAGTTTTTACCCGAATAGGTATCATCGCCACATAAAAATGCACGCCGCACCACGCGACTACAGCAATGGTAATAGGGCGTGTCTTCAAGACTTATCTGAGTTCTGCGAGGGCGCGGCATACAAACCTCCTTGTTCAATGCTTAACCAAAGCATAGTCGGAGGTTAACTAACGCGCTATTAACGTTGGGTGTCCAACTTTAAACATTCTTACTTATTAAATTGCGCCTTCAAACCCGAGCTGACGCCAGGCTTCGTAGCTGATAATCGCCACGGCATTGGAGAGGTTGAGGCTGCGACTGGTGGCTGCCATCGGAATGCGTAATCGCTGCTCGGTCGGGATCGACTCGATAATTGGCATAGGTAGACCGCGGGTTTCAGGGCCAAATAACAGTACGTCATCCTTAGCAAAACTGAGTTCAGTGTGAGGGCGGCTGCCCTTAGTGGTACAGGCCATAATGCGTTTGCCTGCCATGGCTTCGAGGAAGGCATCGAAGTTTTTATGGCGAGTCACATTGGTTAAATCGGCATAGTCTAGGCCCGCGCGGCGCAGTTTTTTCTCTTCAAAATCAAACCCTAGTGGCTCAATTAGATGCAGTTGGCTACCGTTGTTTGCGCAAAGGCGAATGATATTACCCGTGTTGGGTGCGATTTCTGGCTCATAGAGTGCGATATGGAACATGCTTGCCCGCCTATAAAAAATGACGCCCGATTATACGGCAAACAAGCCTTAAGCGCAGCTCTGCGTGCGCATATCTAAAGCAGTATAAACGCCAGTCCATTTTTCTTTTCTCCCTATTAACCTTATCTCAGCACTTGCCTGTTTTATTCTCTCAAAGTAATATATCTCAACATCAAGATACTTTTTAAGAAGTCATTATGCCGTTTGTGATTGCGTTACTCGCCCCTGTGTTTTGGGGGACCACCTATGCATTGGTGAGTCTTTACTTACAGGATATGTCGCCCTACTGGGTGGCGGTTTGGCGCGCGCTGCCTGCGGGCATTTTGCTGCTGATGCTGCGCCCACGTTTGCCGACACTGGCATGGTCCAAATTAAGCTTGCTGGCGTTTTGTAATATTGGCGCCTTCTTTGCGCTGCTGTTTATTGGCGCCTATCGGCTACCGGGTGCCGTCGCGGGCACGCTGGGGGCGACATTGCCATTAATCTTTTTGATCCTCGCTTGGCTGATCGATAAAAAACGCCCGGGGATGAAGTGGCTACTGCTTGGTTTAATGGGCCTCGGTGGCGTGATTTTATTGCTTAATCCCTCGGCGGATCTCGACCCGATTGGTGTCCTGTGTATGCTGAGTGCGACGACTCTGATTGCCTTTTCTTCCTGCTGGATGCAGCGCTGGGATGTGGGCGACTTTTTAGTGCTCACCGCTTGGCAATTACTCTTGGGGGGATTGATGTTGATCCCGCTGGCGTGGTTTATGGCGGGGCCGCCACAGATCCCGAGTATGGATGTGGTTCCCTCATTAATCTGGTTGGTTACCGCCAATACCGCAGTGGCTTATTGGGCTTGGCTCTGGTCAATGCGAAATTTAGGACCAGAAATCATGGGGATGGTGGCTTTAGTCAATCCCGTGGTTGCCGTATCATTAGGCGTATTGATTGTGGGTGAAGCCTTAGATATGCGCCAGTGGGCAGGGATTTTAGTGATTTTACTGTCGCTACTGCTGATGAAGTTGCCGCAAAAATTGAGGTGGAATCCCTTAAAAGCGAGGGGTTAGATGCTAAAACACTTAGACTTAAACTTACTGCCCGTACTGGAAATTCTCCTCGAGGAGCAGAGTGTCACGGCTGCGGCGGCGCGGCTGCATTTAAGTCAGTCGGCGGTGAGCAAGCAATTGACCCGCCTGCGCGAAGTGTTTGATGATCCCTTATTCGAGCGCACCGCCTACGGCCTCAAGCCGACGCCCAAGGCGCTGTCGCTGGCGCCCGACTTGCGCCAATGTTTACAGCAATTAGCGCAATTTACTCGGCCAGACAGTTTTGAACCCGCCTTAAGTCAGCGCCAGTTTCGAATGCATCTGGTCGAAACGACCTACTCGCTGACCTTCCCACACTTTATGCCTTCGCTCTTAGCGCAGGCGCCCGGTGTGAGCATTAATTGCCAAACCTGGCGGCTGGATACCATGGACAGACTGCTGCGCTGCGATATCGATCTTGCCATAGGTTGCCGCGAATGGGATGAACGTTCGCCCATGCATGTAAACCATATTCCGGATGATATCCATTATGTTGAATTGGTTCAGGATTACACAGTTTGCCTGATGCGCCGTGACCATCCTGCACTTTCGCAGGAATGGGATCTCGATACCTTTTTAAGCTATCGCCAGTTACAGGTCGCCTTTGGTGGCTTGGAATATTGGTTGTTAGACGATGTGCTGCAAATCCAAGGGCGTAAACGGGATATTGCGGTCAATATGACCGACTTTCTGAGTGCGCTGGCCCTGTGTGAGCAGAGCGATTTGATTCTCTGCGCTCCTTCCCGTTATGCCTTAGCGATGATGAAGTCGTTTGATCTTAAGTATTTACCCTCGCCAATTAAACTGATCCCCGGTGCCTATCTGCTGATGTGGCATAAGCATTTCGAGCACGATCTCAGCCATAAATGGCTGCGGGAACTGATTATTAACAAAGTCAGCGCCTCGCTCCCTAACTGATATCTGCCCCAGTGTTTAGCCAAGCCTGCAGCTTGGGCAAAATCGCCTGTCCATCGGCCAGCCCTTGGCGATATACGGCGGTCACTTTATCGATATTGCGGTCAAGTCGCGAGAGGTTAAGTGGCGCAGCGGGGCGGATCACAAAGGTATCGCCGCTGACAACACTCTGGGTGAGTTCCTCGAGGGATTGGTTATAACGTTGATGGCGTACTTTGAGCGCGGCGGCCACTGCCGGATAAGCTTGATAACGCTTGCGCGCTAACCAGTTGAACTTCATCGGCGATTTTCGATAGTTTGCGTCCTGAGTCAGGATCACCACCTGCCGCTTATAGCCCTCTTGCTGCGCCTTCGCTACCGGAATGGGCGCGGCGATACCGCCGTCGAGGTAGGTTTGCTGGTTTATCCGATAGGGATTGGCCATAAAAGGCAGGCTAGAGGAGGCGATAAGCACGTCGAGCAATTTGTCGTGCTCTTGAAAATCGGCCATGCCAAAGTAATCAGTTTGTCCTGTCTGGCAGTTAAATGCCCCGACCTTAAACTCGGTTCCACTGGTTAAAAAGGTTTTAAAATCAAAAGGCAGTAACTCATAGGCCATGCGCTTATAGGTAAAGTCGGTGTTGACATAATTACCCGTGGCTAACCAGTGGCGTAGCCCCATGTAGCGCTTATCCCGCAGATATTGCTGCTGAATTTGTAAATTGCGGCCAAATTGGCGTGAAACATAAGAAGCGGGATAAATCGCCCCCGCCGAGACACCAATCACATAGGGGAAGTGCAATTGTTGCTGTAAAAAGGCATCTAACACGCCGGCGGTATAGATTGCCCTCAGGCCGCCGCCCTCTAACACTAAGGCCACATCTTGCATTGAGTTACTACTGTTTAATCGAATGGATAGAACAGCATACTCTAACTCACCTGATAAATGAAACGCGTGTCTACAAGGGTTAGGCGGGTATGGCTAATCTTGGCGTGTGCACGCAGGCGCTGGGTTGAGTCAGTAATGCTGGGTTCGGACTAAAATCCATCTGGCTAAAATATTGGCTGAGCGCCGCTATGGCCTCTTTCACTTTGGCGGGCTGTTTATCCCGCGCGGAGGTCACGCTGTAAACACTGTAGGTGCGTAGCGACCAGTCGGGCAAAAGTGTCACCAATTGGCCAGATGCAAGATATTGATGGACTTCGGGCTCTGGCAATACGGCATAACCTAATCCATCGAGGGTGAGTTGGATAAGCGTCTGCATATTGTTGACGTTGATGCGCTGGGCAGGGAGTTCTATTCGCTCTTGAGTCTGTGAATGGGTTAAAAACTCGGGCTTAGCATAGCTGTGGCTAATACGGTTGAACCCTTGTAACTCGTCAGGATGCTGTAGGTGTTGATGCTGAGGAATATAGTTAGGGGCGACGCACAACAACATGCGCCAATCCGCCAAGGGGCGAGCGATAAGGTTCGAATCCGATAGAGGGCCGATGCAAATTGCCAGATCGATTCCTTCGTTAACTATATCGATTGGGCCGTCCTGTAACTGCAGATTGAGGCTGATCTGCGGATGAGCCGCCAATAAATGCGCTAATGGCTGGCTGAGTAAACCACCGCCAAAACCGACTGGCGCGGCGATTTTAAGCTCCCCCGAAGGTGTGCCCTTTAATGCGTGTAGCTGATGTTCGGCGCTTTCTACTATTTTTATGATTTTAATGCAGTTTTCATAAAATAATGTACCCGCCTCTGTGAGTGTCAGGTGGCGGGTATTACGGTGAAACAGACTAATTCCCATATCCATTTCAAGCTTTGCGACTTGCTGGCTCACCGCCGATGAACTCAGATTAAGCTGCGTTGCCGCAGCACTCATCGAGCCTTTTTCCGCGATGGCGGCAAACACGATCATGCCCTTGACCATATTTCTATTCATTCTTAAGCAACTCTTACAAGTGATTACTCAAAGTCTAAC
This sequence comes from Shewanella sp. GD03713, assembly GCF_029843705.1. Lineage (NCBI taxonomy): Bacteria > Pseudomonadati > Pseudomonadota > Gammaproteobacteria > Alteromonadales > Shewanellaceae > Shewanella > Shewanella sp. GD03713. Next base: position 4,578,868 of record NZ_JAOCIW010000001.1, on the reverse strand, counting down.
TTGAGCCGATTGTAACATAGGGATACATTGCCGTATTGAAAATTATTATCATTTACAAAGGGTCAAGGGAGATTTGTTGGTTATGTTGTTACGTCGTAAAAAGATCCTCGCACAGCTGGTATCTACAGCTTTATTGCTACCAGCCACTCAGGCTTTGGCGGATACCGCCCCCGAGCAAGACAAAATGATGGAAAGGATTGTCGTCACCGCATCGGGCTTTGAGCAGCAAGTACGTGACGCGCCTGCATCGATTAGCGTGATTACCCGTGAGGATCTCGATACACGTTTTTACCGTGACTTAACCGACGCCATGTTAGAAGTCCCCGGCGTGGTGGTAACTGGTGGTGCCGACCGTCGGGATATTAGTCTGCGGGGGATGGGCAGCCAATACACGCTGATCCTCGTCGATGGTAAGCGTCAGTCTTCCCGCGAGACCCGCACCAACAGCGATGGTCCTGGTGTTGAAGGCGCTTGGACGCCGCCGCTCGCCGCAATCGATAGGATTGAAATTGTCCGCGGCCCTATGTCATCCCTTTATGGTTCGGATGCTATCGGTGGGGTGATCAACATCATCACCCGTAAAGTGCCCAATGAGTGGCAGGGGGAACTGCGCCTCGACACCACGCTGCAGGAGAAGTCGGACTCGGGTAATGTGTATCAGGGCAACTTTTTTGTGAACGGTGGCTTGATTAAAGACCTGCTCGGCGTGCAGTTATATGGCCAATATACCCAGCGTGAAGAAGATAATATCTACGGCGGTTACCGAGGTCGCGATGCGGATAATCTCACTGCCAGATTTGCCCTCACACCTAACCAAGACCATGACATCATGTTGGAAGTCGGCATCGCCAACCAAGAGTTGGATAGCACCTTAGGGAAAACCGTTGCACCATTAGCGCCAGGAGCCAGTTGTGGCCGCAGCGGTTGCCCTGCATCGTCGACAACCGAATATGAAAACAGCACCATTTCGCTATCGCATACCGGGCGTTGGGACTTTGGTACCTCGGATACTTATATCAAGCACGAAGTGTATGATAACAAGTCCCGCAAGATGAAAATCAAGAATACCGATGCTCAAACCAGCCTGATCGCTACCTTAGGTGAAAGCCATACCGCTACGTTCGGCGCGGCTTTCAATAAGCAAGATCTCACCGATGAAACAGGCAATCAGGTCAGCGAGTTAACCGATATTAGTCGCCGCCAATGGTCGGTGTTCTCAGAGGATGAATGGCGTATCGTCGATAATTTTGCCTTAACCTTAGGCCTGCGTTTAGACGATGATGAAAACTTTGGCGACCACCTCAGCCCACGGATTTACGGGGTATGGGGGCTGACCGAGCACACTACCTTAAAGGGCGGTGTGTCGACGGGCTTTAGGGCGCCTAGCCTGAGGCAAACCGTACCCGATTGGGGGCAGGTGAGCCGAGGCGGCAATATGTACGGTAACCCCGATTTACAACCCGAAACCTCAGTGAACTATGAGCTAGGGATTTACACCGATCTTACCGATTCCATCACCACCAGTGCTGGCGTGTTTTATAACGAGTTTGAGGACAAGATCACCCGTGTCGCTTGTCCTGCGACTCAATGTACCGATGGGCCGAATCAGTTTGGTTCTGACCCAACCACCTATGTGAATATCGATGAGGCGGTCACCCAAGGGGTTGAGTTCAGTATCGACTATAAAATCTTGAGTAACTTAGCATTAACGGGCAACTACACTTATACCGACTCGGAGCAGAAGACGGGTGCCTATAAAGGTAGTCCATTGAATCAGTTACCTAAACATCTGGTGCAATTGTCGGTTAACTATGAGCCGATAGATAAGTTAAGCACTTGGCTGCGGGTCAACTACCGTGGCGAAGAGAGCCAACCAACCACAGGGCCTTCTTCAAGCAGCTTAATTGCGCCTTCCTATACGCTGTTAGATTTAGGGGCGAACTATCGCGTTAATGACAGCATTAAGTTCAGCGCGGGCATCTATAACGCCTTCGATAAGGACATCACGGAAGAAGAATACGGTTATATCGAAGACGGCCGTCGTTACTGGTTAGGTATGACCTATAGCTTTTAATCGCCTTTTAAAATTAGTCGCTTAATACAAAAGCCAGCATTTAGCTGGCTTTTTCGATTATTCATAATCCGGTTTACGGATAAATAGGATGCTGAGATCCTGTGTTGGGGTGAATTGTTTTTGCTGAAACTCAAAGGTGAGTGGGTCGATTTTTTTAAGCTCGCCATCAAAACACAAGCTAATGAGATCTGTGGGCTGGGATTTTTTCAGCGTCAGTTTGAAGTCCTTAATCGCCCCTTGCCAGTTATTAGCCGTCACCAATATATAGCTAAGATGGCTCCACTCGACGCCAATCTCCTGATCTTCACCGTCTTGTTTAACGATAAGGTTTCGCTTACGAATGCCTTGCTTGGCGCTTTCATCTAAACAGGCAAGTTCAGTGTAAGTATCGATAATACTGCTGGCGGTATCGGGCACGCCCGTTGAGAGGCTCGGGGTGTAACTGTGGCTGATGGCAACGGTTTTTCCTGCGGGAAAGGTTTGCTGCCACACAAAGTAGTCACTCAGGGTAAAGGCGATTTGTTGGTCCTCATCCAACCATTCCTTGGGGAGCATGGGTTTACCTTTGGGAACTTCGCCGTACTCGGCAAAATAGGCGACTTCCTCTACGCCCCAGCCGAGATTTTTAAGCTCTAGTGAAATATCCGTCTTATCGGCAAGTTGGGCGACGAGCCTGTGCTGAGTTGGCTGGGTTTTGCCATTCACTTTGAGGGTGAAGTTATCGATACTGCTGTGATCTGCGGAGCCAAAAAACATCGGCGGCATGGGGAAGGCAATGGGGACGATAAGATCCTGCGAACTGGTGTTGGTAAACAGATAATCGACCCTAACTTCGGCCTCGCTGATAAAGAGCGACTCCTTGTCCATACTGATATGCGGCTGATATTTAAGGGTGATAGAGCCATTAGCATCACCAAAACTGCTGTCATTGGCGAAGGCTGCCGTGCTCATCAGCGCGAGTAAACCGCCCATTAGGGCGCGAATATGGATTGACATAAACATCTCAAAAGATAGCAATAAAGGATTAGGCGCGGCGGGCAAGCGCAATGGCTGCGGCGATGGCGTTGCGAGCCTGTGGGCTGTTTTTCCAACAAGTGGTGCGTAACATGCTGGCGACGAGGTTGGCGATATCCTCGACCTCATGCTCGGCTAACTGCTCGAGTGAGTTAATGCCGATTTCTTCAAAGCGTTTAATGACAGTCGGGCCAACGCCTTTAACGGCGAGTAGTGCTTGTTTTTCTTGCTCATTAAAACCCATAACGAATACTCCTTTATTACTGGGTGACAGACTCATGCGTGAGTGGTGGCAAGCGTAGCCTGAAATGGCGCTAACAAAAAGGCCCATCATGGGCCTTTTGTGGTTTAACTGATAGTTACATATCGCAGGGCTTGAGTGGTTTACGCAATTGCGCGCGCACGTTATCCATGCCGGCGTAGAACTCTTTCATCATTAACAGGCCCATCATCTTGCCGTTATCTGTGATGATCAGATTATCGGGATCGGTGGGGTCGTTCTTGATGGCGCCAATTAGCTTCATCGAGGTCATTTCCTTAAACAGGGCTGTGTCTAAGTTAACGCCGAAGGTTTCGCGGAAGTATTTGCGCGATAGGCGACCAGAGAACATCCCCAGCAGGAAGCGATACTGCATCACGTCCTTTTTGCTGTAGTTTTTCTGTTGCTCGACGCCCATCTTGCCGGCGGCGATCCGCTCTTGGTATTTACGCAGCGAGAAAGTGTTGACGTATAAAGTGTCGTTCAGGAAGCTAAATGAGCCTGAACCCACCCCTAAATACTCATCGTAGTCGATAACATATTCGTCGAAGCCTTCGTCATTCGCCTTACCAAAGGCCCATGCAGACAACTGATTATATTGACCATTTAAACGGTTTAAGATCTGGCGATATTGGTTGGCCATATCCGCCTGTGGCGCTGCCAGTTTACCTTTAACACTCTTACGCGTTTGGTGCGTGATCATCAGCGGATAGGTGGTGATCTGTCTTGGGTCGAGGCGCGATGCCATGTCTAAGTCGTGCTGGATCACTTCATCGGTTTGACCGCGAAAGCCAAAAATCAGGTCGACGTTGATAATAGGGAACAGCTCTTTGGCCGCCATGATCTTGTCGAAGGTTTGCTGACCTGTGCCGAATTTTTCGAGGCGATCGGTCATTTTTAAAATGTCGTCGTTAAAGCTTTGGACGCCGATGGACATGCGATCCACTAAGCCCTTGAGTTGCTTAAAGCCTGGGCTGTCTAAATGCTGTGGATCCGACTCGCAAGACACTTCTTTAATGCTTGGGAATAGGGTCTTGGCATGCTCAATAGTACGGGCGAGTTCGTCTTCTAATACTGTGGTGGTGCCGCCGCCAATGTACATAGATTCAAAGTCATAGCCTAAGGCTTTGACCATCTCCATCTCTTTACGCAGAGAGATAAAGTAAGCGCGCGCCTTGTCTTCCTTAAACATAAAACGGTGGAAGGTACAGTAAGAACACAAGGTATGGCAGAAGGGCACATGGGCATAAAGCATGTACTTTTTACCTTCGACCGGGGCGGGCATGATGTCGGCGGAGAGCGTATCGAGGCGAAGATTCTTATCGACATAATACTGCATGACTCGTTCCATCGAGCTGAGCATCCAGTTAGGGACGGTAATATTCGCTTGATAAGGCGTTGCGATCGCGCGATTGAGCGTTTGAATAACTGAAGACATAACGATTCCTATCTGAGAGTGCTAACCGTAAACACCGAAATTGCTTTAGGTAATTCACGACCACCTAGCGCAATTAGACTACCTCGTATGGAGTAAGCAAAACGTGAACTGGTTATAAGTTACGGTTTCCTAACAAGGAAATCACTGGCTTTTTGTTAAGCAGATCATGTTTTAGTAAACATAGATGCATATTTACTGAGGTTTTTGGCTGTTTGTTATTGAATTTGAGCGATTAACTTTAGTGCTCAATCGAAAGACTGAAATGATAAAAAGTTGAGCTTCTTACTTGTGGGCATTTTGACTTGTACTGAGGGTATCTGGCTGTCATTATCCCTGCGGACATTGCTTAATCTCCCCAAACCGCCTGAAATCTTGGAGGATCCCCATTGGTTAATATCAACCGCTTTTTTCCGCTATTTGCCTTACTCGGGGCGGGTACGGCGTATTTGATGCCCGCATGGTTTAGCGGATTGAAAACCAGCATAGTGCCGTTGCTGGTGGTGATTATGTTATCTATGGGACTGACCTTAGATGTGCGGGATTTTGCCTATGCATTCAAACAGAAACGTGCCGTTATCACTGGCTTAATCTTGCAATTTACCCTGATGCCCTTAAGCGCCTTAGCCATTAGTTTACTATTAGGGTTCAATCGGGAATTGACCATAGGCATGGTGTTGGTGGGGAGTGTGGCGGGTGGCACTGCATCGAACGTGATTTGCTATTTGGCCAAGGGCGATGTCGCCTTATCTATCACTATGACTGCGCTATCCACCTTAGCGGGTGTGGTGCTCACTCCCTTGATTATTGAGCTATTAATCGGTGAGATGGTCGCCATTCCTTTAATGGATATGCTAGTCAGTCTCGTTAAAATCGTGCTTATCCCTGTGACTGTGGGTGTGGTGTTGAATCACTTCTTTAAACCGCAAGTGGCTAAACTTGCCCCCGCATTGCCCATCATTTCTATCGTGGCGATTGTACTGGCCATCAGCATTATTGTGGCCCTAAATGCAGGGCAATTTTCGCAGGTGGGGCCTGTGATTTTACTCGCGGTGTTTCTACATAATGGTTTGGGACTCGCCTTGGGTTATACCTGCTGCCGCTTGCTCGGCTTTAACCATACAGTATGTAAAACCATTTCGATTGAGGTGGGGTTGCAAAACTCAGGCCTTGCGACCGCATTATGCATCAAGTTTTTTAGCCCGCTCTCCGCCGTCCCCAGCGCGATTTTCTCGATTTGGCATAACCTTTCAGGTGCGATGTTGGCAGGATATTGGGCGAGCTTAGAGCAGAAGAAACAGAGCGATGGATTGGAATAAACCATTAGATGTTTATTTAAGGCTTTATGCATTGCTCTAAAAAAGTTCGGCCTAACATCTTGCGATATTAGGCCATTGTAACGACTTAGCTGACTCGAATTAGAGTCTAAAATGCGAGACTACGCCTGTTAGCTGTTCTTTCGTGGCGGCCAAGGAGGTCGCGCTATTGAGGGTCGCTTTACCACTTTGATTTAATTCTTCAACCATTTCGCGAATGGTATTCAAGTTACGATTAATCTCTTCACTGACGGCGCTTTGTTCTTCGGCGGCGGTGGCGATTTGATTGCTCAATCCATTAATATCAAATACATAAGTGGTCAAGGTTTCCAAGCTTTCAGTCACCAACGTGGTGGTGTCCGCTGCATCTTGGCAACTCTGTTTAGTCTCATCCATCGCATTAACGGCGCTGTTAGCACCCGTGCGCAGGCGTTCTAGCATTTGATTGATCTCGGCCGTGCTCGCTTGGGTGCGAGCGGCAAGGGCGCGTACTTCGTCGGCGACGACGGCAAAGCCTCGACCTTGTTCACCGGCGCGGGCGGCTTCGATGGCGGCGTTAAGGGCGAGTAAGTTGGTTTGGTCGGCGATATCTCCAATCACATCTAAGATGGTGGCGATATGGCGGGTGTTTTCATTCATTTCCGCGATGGTGTGAGCGGCGGTATCGACCTTACCAACTAAGGCGACGACAGTATTTGCCGCCTGTTCGACAGCCTTTTTCGACTTATCAGCCTGTTCATTTGCCTGCTGGGTAAAGCGTGCGGCAGAGGCGGCATCACCGGCAACGTTATGGGCAGTTGCACTCATTTCGGTCATGGCCGTCACCACTTGGTCGGTTTCTACCGCGTGGGTTTGCAATGCATGGGTATTGGCATTGGACTGCACATTCAACTGACCAATTTGATCCGACATATGTTCAGAGGCCTGGGCAATATCGGAAATCATATGGCGCAAGTGGTCAATCACTCGATCAAGATCGGCGCCGAGCGCACAGAGTTCGTTTTGCCCACTGATTTGAGTCTTCTGGGTGAGATCGCCATCGGCAAGGTGTTCTACAACCCGCTTGATTTGATGAACGATATTGACTAAACGTCTGCTCATAAACAGGGCGCTTAGCAGGGACGCGACAATGGCAACTAGGATTAGGCCAAGGAGCAGCGCTTCGGTGGCATTGACTTTGTCTTCTGCCTGTTTGCCTAGTTCATGGTTGCGTTGGGTGATCAATTTGACTAATTGATTGATCTCATTACTGACTTTGGGCCCAAGTGCGCCGCGTTCTGGTGTGAGTTCAGGCTCGGTGCCCGTTTGTTTGGCGTAGGCTAACTCCTGCTGATAGAGACGCACATATTGCTCGATTTGCGGCAATAGTGTGCGGATTGTTCTAGCATCTTGCCCCATAAAATCGGTGTTAAATCCTGCGAGTTGCTCGACAAGCTGCTGCACATTGCGTTGCTGCAAGCTGATGGCGTCGCTGTTATGGACTAATGTGGCTAAGCGCAACTCGAAGAAAGCTTCACGCACATTGGTGAAGGTTTCGGCGAGTTGGGTGTTGTTAACTAGTCTGCTGCTGGTGTCATTGAGTTCAGCAAAGCCCCGATAGGAGGAAATGCCGATAATGATCAATAAAATACTCGCAAACACTGAAGGCAGCGCCGTCAATGTGCTGGTTTTTGCATTGTTAAACATGGTGGCCTACTGGGGTATTAATCAAGACGGGGTGTAATTAAATTACACATTGAACCCATTTTAACGCTTGGGTTTAGGCCGCGGCAAGGCGACATTTTGAGCGTTTTAGCTATAGTGGTATGTTTTAAAAGGGATTGTTTTTACCGTGTTAATTGGGAATGGTGCAGTGGTTGCCAGATGTTATGTAAGTAAAAATCAAAGTATTCTCAGTTGATTGATTTTCATGGTGAAAATAAAGTGATGTAGCAGTCACTCTACAGCCTATTAACAGTGCAAAAAGCGATTGTGAGGCAGATCGCAAAACTTACAAATGTTTATAAGTGTATCCATGGTGCTATCGCACGTTGGGGCTGAACAACCAAACGCCACGTGCTTTCGCTCGAATCAAAGCCCGCCAAATCTCTGCAAAAAACTGAGGCGTCAATGCGTCCTCGTCTGTCAAAGCGAGTGACAATTGTTCCTTGCTCAATTGTTTATCTCTCATTCCTACGAATTTGCGTTCGGTCACAAAGTCATAAGTAGAATGTAAATGATATTGGTTATCATCTGGATTTAAGGTTGTTTTAATGTAGATTGTCGGCATTTCAAGCTAACACCGTTTATCAATGAGTGCCGTCGAGGTTTTTATGGAATGCAGGGCGTTTAAGAAAAGTGCAATTGCAGTAATGGTTTCGAGTTTAGTGATGTCCTCAGCTTACGCTGCTGTGGACGCAGAATCTTCTGAACCGATTGAAAAGATAACTGTTTATGGTGAGAAAATCGAGCGTAGCCTTAAGGATACGACTTCCTCTATTTCGGTTATCGATAAAGACGCGCTCGACAGCGGTCAATATCAATCTACCTCGAGTGCCTTATCTGAAGTGCCTAACGTGGTGGTGCTTACGGGATCTGTGCCGGATATCCGTGGGGTTTCTGGTAATGGTTCTGCCTCTGGATTTAACTCTTTTACCGGCGGTGCTCGGGCGCGGGTATCCACCTTAGTCGATGGAGTTGCCGAACCTTTTGTGGCCGATCTTACTGGTGATACTGGTCTGTGGGATATCCAACAAATTGAGGTGTACCGCGGTCCGCAATCGACAATTAACGGTCGTAACAGCATTGGCGGCACAGTGTTTATTAAAACGGAAGACCCCACCTTCGATTGGCAAGGTGCGGCTCGTGTCGGTTATCGCAATCAAGATAACTTTATCGATAGCGCCGTTATGCTCTCAGGCCCGATTCTCGATGATGAGTTGGCGTTTAGGGTGAGCGGACAAAATGTGACAGGGAATACCTTCAATAAAGGCTTGGAATATGAGACAAATCCAGCCCCATTCGACCTCAATGAACTGATCACCAATCGCTGGCGCGGTAAATTCCTGTGGCAGCCGAGTGCGATTGAAGATCTCAAAGTGCTCTATAGCTTTTCATACAATGATGAGAAAGGTGACTCTGGGCGCAACTATTTTACCGGCGATGATCCTTGGGCGTTTAAGCCTATTTTCCAACGTTATATCGAGACTAAATCCACGACTCACTCAGTGAAAGTCGATTATGACCTCGGTGAAGGCCGCGCCTTCGATCTCATCGTCGCTTATATGGATTATGACTGGGGCTTTGAATCCTATGAGGCTCTCGCCACGGCGCAGCAATATGTTGATATGAATGACCAGAGTTACACCGTCGATGGTAAGTACAGCTTTGGTCTAAAAGATAAAGATTTCAACGGCTTTGTGGGTTTAGCCTATTTTAAACGCGATCAAGATTTTGGTAGTACTGGCAGCTCTGTTTACAGTGGGGATGACAGCACTGAATCCACCTCCATTTATGGTGAGATGACCTATGGCCTTGCCGAATCTCTCTGGGTCACATTCGGTGGCCGCGTGATGCGTGAGGAGCAATTGCGTAACTTCAATATGCTCTATCAAGGCAGCCAATTGCGGGAAAAACTCGATAATGCCAATACCGTTACCCTGCCGAAGTTAGTGCTGCAATATGCGCTGAATGACAGCACAACTTTAGCGGCCAGCGTGCGTCGCGGTTATAACTCGGGTGGCGGTGCGTTGTCGTTAGCCGAAAGTGAGTATTACTACTACGACGAAGAGTACGTTAATACCTATGAAATCAGCAGTCGCAGCGCGTTTATGGATGGCGATGTTAACTTTAGTGCCAACCTGTTCTACAACGATTTCGACGGTTACCAAGCCTCTAACAGCGCCCGCAAAATTACCAATATCGATAAAGCGGTCAGCTACGGTATTGAGGCTGAATTCAGCGCTATGCTCACCGAAAACCTGCAGTTTATTTCGGGCGTAGGTTTACTCGATAGTGAGACCAAGCAAGCGGATCCTAGTTATGGCGACATTATCGGCAATCAGCTGAACTCGGCGCCGCATGTGACCGCCAATGCGGGCTTAAAATATTGGTTGGGCGATGCGTTTTCTTTCGGTTTTTCAGGTAACTACGTAGGTGAGTATTATGCGGATATCAATAATACTGAATCACGGGTGGCTGGCGATTATGTTGTTGCCCGCTTAAGCCTCGATTATCAAACCGATAGCTGGAGAATCAGCGGCTTTGTAAACAACCTGTTTGATGAGCAAGCGTTGACGGTAAATGAACCCGCTAGCCGCAGTTATCCCGATGGTTATGCGGCGATTATCGACCCTAGAAATCTCGGTGTATCTGTGATGTACCGCTTCTAAGCGCTCGATTTGACGCACTTATTTTACCGATAAAAAAACCTCCACAGCATGCTGTGGAGGTTTTTTGTTTTCAGCGACTTTTACTCTTTATATTTCAAAGTGCCGTTGGCTTTGATTTCGTCGTACCACAGGTTGTGGTGTTGGGTTGCCCAGTTTTCATCACAATAACCAGACACCATACACTCCATACCGCCTTCAGACATTACCGTTGCCATAAAGATATGCACGATAGAGAAGGCGCAGATCACGATAGCGCTCACTGAGTGCAATACCAGCGCGATTAAGCTTAAGGTGCGGCTAGGTTCGAAAAGATTTGGGAACAGTAACAACATGCCTGAGGCTGAAATCACTAATCCAAACAGGGCAAAGGCCCAGAACCACATTTTTTCACCGGCGTTAGCAAAACCTGCGTCAGGGTGCTTACCTTTGAAGGGGCCAAAGTTGATGTAACCACCCACAACGAGGAACCACTTCACGTCGTACATTTTTGGCAGCTGGTTCTTCGCCCATAACACTGTCATCAATGCCCAGCCGATCATAAACGGAATCGCCATCACATCGTGGATTTGCTTGGCGCCATAAACGATGGCTTCCCAGATGCCTTCGCCCAACCAAGGTTGGAAGAAGAAACGACCCGCTAATAAGGTTAAGCCCGTTAAAATCAGCATTAAGCACGGGATCGCGCCTAACCAGTGGATTGAAACGTCAAACTTTGACCAGCGATACACTAGCTTGCCCGAAAAACCATGGTGTAGCTTGGAGATGCCGTTCACCTTGATAAATAAGACAAAGATAATGATCATGCCGAATAACGCCGCCATTAAGGCCGGCGCTAACCAGTCGCTACGCAGCTCCAGCACGCGCAGATCATAGGTATTGATCGGTTGTGCGTGGAACTCGCTTTGGGAGGTAGTGTATCCCGTGGCGCCGTCCTTCAGCTGTGCCCAAATTTGGGCATCAGAGGCTTGAGGTTGGAGCGCCTGTTCATCACCACCATTGGCTAGACACACGGCACTAAATAGTAGTGCAATGGCTAAACCTATGTGTTTGAACCATTTGTTCATCATACATCCTCTCTCGCTTAGTGGCGCCTGCTAGCAGGCGCCAAGCTAAGTCTGTGGACAGATCCTGTGACCTGAATTAATTCCAAGCCGCGTTTTTAGCGCCACGGTAAGCCACTCGCTCACGGAAGATGCTAGAAACCACTTCTGCATCACCCGCTAACAGGGCCTTAGTCGCACATAGTTCTGCGCACATTGGCAGTTTGCCTTCGGCAATACGGTTTGAACCGTACTTCTGGCGCTCTGCCTCTGAGTGGTTTTCTTCTGGGCCGCCGGCACAGAAGGTACATTTATCCATCTTACCGCGGCTACCAAAGGCACCTTTTTTCGGGAACTGTGGTGCGCCAAATGGACAGGCGTACAAGCAGTAACCGCAACCAATACAGGCATCTTTGTTGTGTAGCACAATGCCGTCTTCGGTTTTGTAGAAGCAGTTTGCTGGGCAAACTGCCATACATGGCGCGTCTGAGCAATGCATACAGGCGACAGAGATTGAAGCTTCACCGGGTTGACCATCGTTGATAGTCACGACGCGGCGGCGTTGGATTCCCCACTCGAGAGCGGAATCGTTTTCGTTTTTACATGCGGTGACACAGCCGTTACATTCGATGCAGCGCTTGGTGTCACACAAAAATTTCATTGTAGCCATAGTGGCAATTCTCCTAGCTTAAGCTGCACTTACGCTTTAACGATCTGACAGAGCGACGCTTTGGTTTCCTGCATTTGAGTCACAGGGTCATAACCATAGGTCAGTGCCGTGTTAGCGGATTCACCGATAACGTAAGGCACAGTGCCCTCAGGATAGTTAGGCGCTAAGCTTTCACCGTGCATCACACCCGCAAAGTGGTATGGCATAAAGGTCACACCTGGTTTAACGCGTGGCGTTACCATGGCTTGTACTTTAATGCGGCCACCTTCGGCGCCCTCTAACCACACAAACTCACCGTTGCGGATACCGCGGTCGGCTGCGTCACCAGGGTTGATTTCAACAAACATTTCCTGTTGAAGCTCAGCCAGCCATGGGTTAGAACGAGATTCTTCACCACCACCTTCGTATTCCACTAAACGACCAGAGGTCAGTACCAGTGGGTACTTGCCGCTGAAGTCTTTCTCTTGGATTGACTTGTACAGTGTTGGCAGACGATGAACTTGCATGTCGTCGTAGGTTGGGTATTTAGCCACTAAGTCACGGCGTGCTGTGTATAACGGCTCGCGGTGAACTGGCACTTGGTCTGGGAAAGTCCAAACAATACAACGGGCTTTCGCGTTACCAAATGGAATACAACCGTGCTTAATTGCCACGCGCACGATACCGCCTGATAAGTCGGTCTTCCAGTTGCGGCCTTCAGCTTCGGCTTTTTCTTCCGCAGTCAGGTCATCCCACCAACCGAGTTGCTTCAGCAGCTTGTCGGTAAATTCTGGGTAACCGTCTTGGATCTCGGCACCTTTAGAGAAAGAGCCTTCAGCCAGCAGGTTTTTACCATTGTATTCAACGCCATAACGAGCGCGGAAGTTACCACCGCCGTCTTTAACGTGTTTGGATTGGTTATACAGAATTTGGGTACCAGGGTGTTTAGCTTCTGGTGTGCCCCAACATGGCCAAGGTAAACCGTAGGTTTCGCCTTTAGCTGGGCCGCCGGCGGCTTCGAGCGTCTTGTTGCTGAAAGTGCCCCAGTTTTGGGTGTGCAGCTTGATACGCTCAGGGCTTTGACCTGTCATACCGATGGTCCACATGCCGCGGTTGATTTCGCGGGTGATCTCTTCGATAACTGGTAAGCCGTTTTCTTTGGCGATGCGTTTAGTGTATTGCTCGGCGATACCGAGTTTTTGCGCTAAACGGTACATGATCTCGATGTCGGTTTTTGACTCGAATAAAGGTTGGATAACCTGCTCACGCCATTGGATAGAACGGCCTGAGTTAGACACTGAACCTTGAGTTTCAAACTGAGTCGCAGCAGGTAACAGATACACGCCATTCTTACGACGGTGCATAACACCCGCCATGGTTGGGAATGGGTCGACAACCACGACTGTGTCCATCTTGTCTAAGGCATCACGCACTTCACGTTGACGGGTTTCAGTGTTGACCGATTGACCCCAGAAGAAGGCCATACGGATATTGTCTTTCTGTGCCAGCTTGCTCTTATCTTCTAACACGCCATCGTGCCAGCGAGAACAAGGAATACCTGGGGTGGTCATTGGATCTTTGCCTAAGTAGGCGTTTTGATCGAAGCGGCTCTTCACCCACTCCATATCCAGATCCCACACATGGGTCCAGTGAGTCCAAGCGGCTGAGGTTAAACCGTAGTAGCCAGGCAGGTTGTCGAACAGCAGACCTAAGTCAGTCGCGCCCTGTACGTTGTCGTGGCCACGGAAAATGTTAGTGCCGCCGCCAGAAACGCCCATGTTGCCTAAGGCTAATTGCAGAATACAGTAAGCACGAGTGTTAGCGTTACCGACATGGTGCTGAGTACCACCCATACACCAAATCACAGTACCCGGACGGTTTTCTGCCATCAGTTTTGCGGCTTGATAAACCACTTCTTCGCTCACGCCAGTGATATCCGCCACTTCTTTAGGTGGGAACTTTTTCACTTCTTCGCGGATGGTTTCCATCTCGAATACGCGTTGTTGGATAAAGGTTTTATCTTCCCAACCGTTTTCGAAAATGTGCCATAACATACCGTAGATAAACGGAATATCAGTACCAGGACGAATTGCACAGTGCAGATCTGAGTGCGCCGCTGTGCGAGAGAAACGTGGGTCAACAACGATGATTTTCGCGTTGTTTTTCTCTTTGGCGATCAGAATGTGTTGCATTGAAACCGGATGCGCTTCTGCTGGGTTTGCCCCGATCAGGAAGATGGCATTGGCATTCTGAATGTCGTTGAAAGAGTTAGTTTGCGCACCGTAACCCCAAGTGTTAGCAACACCGGCTACCGTGGTAGAGTGACAAATACGAGCAGAGTGGTCGACGTTGTTTGTGCCCCACATGGCCGCCAGTTTGCGGTACATATAGCAGCCTTCGTTAGAGAACTTAGCGCTACCCATGAAGTACACAGAGTCTGGGCCAGATTCTTTACGAATGTTGAGCATTTGGTCGCCCACTTCGTTAATCGCATCTTCCCAAGAGATTTTTTTCCACTTGCCATCAACCAATTTCATTGGGTATTTCAGGCGTTTTTCACCGTGGCCATGCTCACGCAGTGCAGCACCTTTCGCGCAGTGACCGCCGGCATTGAATGGGTGATCGAACGCGGGTTCTTGACCTGTCCACACGCCATTTTGCACTTCGGCATACAGACCACAACCCACAGCACAGGCACTACAAATCGTACGTTTAACTTCGATCGGCGCGTCGTGTGGCACATCTTTGGCTTCTGCGCGGCGCATCATGCCTGTACCCATCAGAGAAGCGGCTGCGATACCACCAGTAGTAATACCTGCTTGCTTCATAAATTGACGACGGCTAATGCCTAACGTCGGTTTGTCGGCCACTTGGGCGACATCGGACTTGCGAGTTAACTTCATCGCTGACTTCTCCTAGATTAGCTACGCAGGCTATCGTAATAGCTGATAATGTGCGCAGTTTCGTGGTAACCCTTAGGCTCTTTAGTTGTTACCTTGCTGCTCTCGCTGGCTTGGGCTGCGCTCATGCCGGTAGCGGCAATTGCGGCGCCGGCAACGCTGCCAACGGTGAGTGCTTTAAGCAAAGAACGGCGAGATAAATCGCTAGGTTGTTGCTTCATGCTGACTCCTGAATGAGGGGTTATGGTTCTTGGATGGCGCGACTTTTCGAGGGATTAAACTTGTTATCAAAAAGTGAAGATTAGAGGTGGAAAAGATAATGAAATCATCTTGCTTGCCGTTAATCATCGCGCGTGAGGGCAATATAGTAGGAAAAGATTGAGTAGGATTTGATCTAGAACAGTTTGCAGCCGGACAGGCAGGCGTGCTGATGCAAAAGCGTTAACTCGCTCATGGTTTCAGCACTTGTGTGAACACGCAAAAATGGGTCGGTTTTCGGATAAAAATGAAACGCTTGTTAATGAGTTGTTGTTTGGAGTCTAGGTAAAAAAACACCCCGCACTGCGAGGTGTTTTTATTGGGGTAAAGCTTCAGGCTTTAGTTAGTCTTTATAACGCAGACTGCCGTTAGCTTTGATTTCGTCATACCATAAATTGTGGTGCTGGATAGCCCAGTTTTCGTCACAATAGCCTGACTTCATGCACTCCATACCGCCTTCACTGAGTACGGTCGCCATCCAGATATGCACTATGGTAAAGGCAATCAGGATAACGGCACTGATCGAGTGGATCAGCAGCGCGCCCATCGAGGCTTCACGGGGTAGGTCTAAGCCGGGTAATACCAACATGATGCCAGATACACTGATAAACAGCCCGAATAGGGTCAGTGTCCAGAACCACATTTTCTCACCGGCGTTGGCAAAACCACTGTCAGGGTGTTTACCTTTGAATGGGCCAAAGTTGATATAGCCACCGACCACTAAGAACCATTTAAGATCGTACATCTTAAAGGTTTGAAGTGGCATCCATTTCACTACGCAGACAATCCACGCCATGATAAAGACGGGGCCAGCCCAGTCATGCACAGTTTTACTACCGTAGATCAGTGGTGCCCAGATATCTGGCCCAAGCAGCTCCTGCACGACATGCTTACCGAGCATAATAGTTAAGCCAGTAAACATCAGTGCAAGACAGCTAATTGCCATGATCCAATGGATCCACAAATCTGCCTTTGACCAACGTACAACCATCTTGCCCGAGAAACCGTGGCTGAGTTTTGAAGGACCATTCACCAGATAAAACAGTAAGAAAGCACCAAACACACCCGTCACGGCCAAGGCCATAATCGGGGTGATATATTGATTCCTTATTTCTTTACCTTGGTTACCGGCAACGTTAATCAATACCCCAGTTTCGACCCCTTTGGCCGTGGTATAGCCAGTTTCACCCGACTTTACCGCACGCCACAGATCGGCTTCGCTGGTTTGCGCTTTCGCCTGCTGTTGGCTCGATTGCTGATCACTTGCCAGTACTGAGCCTGCGCTCATGACTGAGCCAAGTCCCAATCCCATCACGAGTACCATCAGAGCAAACAGACTGCGCAGTGATTTGTTTAACTGTTTGTTTAACATTTTCACTCCTTGCCAGAGGTTAGGGATCACTCCCTAACCTTCACTCTGCTTAGTTAATCTCACCGGTTTTTGGGTTGTAGCCCCAAATCACGTTAGGATTGCCTCGAGATGCCATACGTTGACGGTAAATGTTTGATACCACTTCCGCATCGCCAGCGAGCAGTGCTTTAGTTGCACAAAGCTCTGCACACATAGGTAGCTTGCCTTCAGCAATACGGTTGGCACCGTATTTCTTGTGCTCGGCTTCGGAGAAGGTTTCTTCTGGGCCACCGGCGCAGAAGGTACACTTATCCATTTTACCGCGGCTACCAAAGGCGGTTTTCTTCGGAAATTGCGGTGCACCGAATGGACAGGCATAGAAGCAGTAACCACAACCGATACAGGTATCTTTGTTGTGCAGCACAATGCCATCGTCAGTACGGTAGAAACAATCTGCCGGACATACGGCCATGCAAGGAGCGTCGGTACAGTGCATACATGCGACTGAAATCGATGCTTCACCTGGTTGACCATCGTTAATTGTCACCACGCGGCGACGTTGAATACCCCACTCCAGCGCGGAGTCGTTTTCGTTTTTACATGCTGTGACGCAGCCGTTACACTCGATGCAGCGTTTGGTGTCACACAAAAATTTCATGACTGCCATAATGGCTTATCTCCTCATCAAGTTGGTTAGGCTTTGCTTATCTGGCACAAGCTGGACTTCGTTTCTTGCATCTGAGTCACAACGTCATAGCCGTAAGTTAAAATGGTGTTTGCCGACTCACCTATCACATAAGGCACAGTGCCTTCTGGATAGTTTTTCGCTAGGCTTTCGCCTTCAAATACCCCTGCGAAGTGGTACGGCATAAAACATTCACCCGGTACAACCCGTGGCGTCACCATTGCCTTCACTGTGATCTTGGCGCCTTCAGGGCTATGAACGAAGACATTGTCACCGTCACGAATACCACGGTCAGCAGCGTCTGCCGGGTTCATTTCGATAAACATTTCTTGTTGTAGCTCGGCTAACCAAGGGTTAGAACGAGATTCTTCACCACCACCTTCGTATTCCACTAAACGACCAGAGGTCAGTGTCAGTGGGAAGCCTTGGGTAAAGTCCTTATCCTGAATTGACTTATACAGAGTCGGTAGACGCGCAACCATACGGTCTTCGTAGGTTGGGTATTTAGCGACTAAGTCACGACGAGGAGTGTAGAGTGGCTCGCGGTGCAGTGGGATATCATCTGGGAAAGTCCACACGATACAACGTGCTTTCGCGTTACCGAAAGGAATACAGCCGTGCTTGATAGCAACACGTTGGATACCGCCAGACAGGTCTGTCTTCCAGTTTTTGCCTTCGGCCAGTTTCTTCTCGTCTTCGGTTAAGTCATCCCACCAACCCAATTGCTTGAGCATGTCGGCGGTAAACTCAGGATAACCATCTTGAATTTCACTGCCTTTAGAGAATGAACCGTCGGCAAGAATGCTAACGCCATTGTGTTCAACACCGTAACGGGCACGGAAAGTACCGCCGCCGTCTTTCACTTCTTTAGATTGATCGTAAAGAATTTGGGTACCAGGGTGTTTCATTTCTGGCGTACCCCAACATGGCCAAGGTAAGCCGTAGACTTCGCCTTTAGCTGGGCCGCCCGGTGCGGTCAGGCTATTCACATCGAAAGTGCCCCAGTTTTCTTGGTGCATTTTCAAACGTTCTGGGCTTTGACCTGTGTAACCGACGGTCCACATACCTTTGTTGAACTCGCGAGTCACATCTTCAATTAATGGCTCTTCGCCATTGACTTGGATGTGCTTACAGAATTCTTTTTCGATACCCAGCTTTTTCGCCAGTTTGTACATGATCACGTGGTCAGGCAGTGACTCAAACAATGGCTCAATCACTTTAGAGCGCCATTGAATTGAACGGTTAGTGGCTGACACTGAACCGTAGGTTTCAAACTGCGTGGCTGCGGGTAGCAGATATACCCCGTCTTTACGTTGGTGCATCACACCAGCCATGGTTGGGATTGGGTCAACAACGACCACAGTATCTAACTTGTTCAGCGCTTCACGCACTTCACGGCCACGGGTTTCGGTGTTAACTGATTGACCCCAGAAGAACGCCAGACGGATATTGTCCTTCTGCGCGATCTTGGTTTTATCTTCGAGTACACCATCGTGCCAGCGAGAGCAGGGGATACCCGTTGAGGTTTGTGGGGTTTGACCTAAGTATTCGCCTTGGTCGAAACGGCCTGCAACCCATTTTGGATCTAAGTCCCAAACGCCAGACCAGTGAGCCCAAGCGCCTGAGGTTAAGCCGTAGTAACCGGGTAAGTTGTCGAATAACAGACCAAAGTCTGTTGCACCTTGCACGTTATCGTGACCGCGGAAAATGTTGGTACCGCCGCCAGACACGCCCATGTTGCCCAGCGCTAACTGTAAAATACAGTATGAACGGGTGTTGGCGTTACCGACGTGGTGCTGAGTACCGCCCATACACCATACGATAGTGCCTGGTTTGGTCTCTGCTAACATTTTTGCGATACGGTACATTTGAGCCTTAGGCACGCCTGCAACGTTTTCGACTTCTTCAGGGGTATATTTTTTCACTTCATCGCGAATACGTTCCATGCCGTAAACACGTTGATTGATGAACTCTTTATCTTCCCAGCCGTTTTCAAAAATGTGCCATAACAGGCCATAGATGAAGGGGATATCGGTACCTGGGCGGATATGCACGTACTCGTCAGACTTAGCTGCAGTACGGGTGAAACGTGGGTCAACAACGATAATCTTAGCGCCGCGCTCTTTGGCCACCAGAATGTGTTGCATGGCGACAGGGTGTGCTTCACTTGGGTTTGAACCCACGAACATGATGCACTTAGAGTTGCGGATATCGTTTAACGAGTTGGTTTGCGCACCGTAGCCCCAAGTGTTAGCAACACCGGCTACCGTGGTAGAGTGACAAATACGGGCTGAGTGGTCGACGTTGTTTGTGCCCCACAGTGCCGCGAGTTTGCGATATAAATAAGCCTGTTCGTTAGAGAACTTAGCACTACCCATGAAGTAGATAGAGTCTGGACCCGATTCTTGACGAATCGCAGTCATTTTATCACCCACTTCATTGATGGCTTGATCCCAAGAGATCTTCTTCCACTTACCGCCTTCTAACTTCATTGGGTATTTCAGGCGTTTTTCGCCATGGCCGTGCTCACGCAGAGCTGCACCTTTAGCACAGTGACCGCCTTGGTTGAATGGATGGTCAAATGCGGGTTCTTGGCCTGTCCACACACCGTTTTGTACTTCAGCATAGATACCACAACCCACAGCGCAGTGAGAGCAAATGGTACGCTTAACTTCGGTCGGTGCATTGTGGGGGATATCTTTGGCTTCTGCTTTACGCATCATGCCAGTACCTAGCATTGACGCTGCAGCAATACCACCAGTGGCAAGACCTGCCGATTTTAAAAATTGGCGACGATTGAGACCGAGGGCGGGCGCTTTAGGCTCGACAACTTGGTCTGTTTTGCGGGTTAATCGCATCACACACACTCCTCTGGTTAGTTGTTCAACGACGCATAGTAATTACGGATATGGTCGGTTTCGCGATAGTTGTCACTCTTAGGTTCGCTTGGGGCAACAGTGGGGGTCGCAGCCAATGCTTGGCTACTCACAGTCGCTACCGCGCCAGCCGCACTGCCGAGTGCTAATGCTTTGAGCAGTTGACGGCGGCCCATGTCGGAAGCTTGCTTCTTCATAGTGTCTCCTTGTGTTACTGGGTGAGGTGATGCATACCACGACCACCTCGGTTACTGTGGAAGCCTAAGCTTCCTTTTTGTGGCAAAGGTGAACCTTAAGTCCACCTTTGCCTATCAAACTAAAACGCGACAGGCATTGAATCTGCGTATCGCTAACCGTTTTAAGTTTAGTTCATTAATTCCACTTGTTTTTCTAAATCGCTGGCGGCGGGTTGTAACTCCGCACTGCCGGGGCAATTGACGGGAATGTCTAAACTCAGTTGTTCAAATTCGGTGGCTTCCATCTCGAAAAATGCCTTAGCAAGATGGGCAACCGTGGCATAAAACGCTGCGCTCGGGGCTTTGCTGACGGCGTCGCAGAAGCGCTGAATCCAACTGCCCATGTGGCGCTGATAAAACGCCAGCTGACGGTAGCCTGGGGCTTCAAGAATAAGCGTACCCATGACTTCGCACAGAGCGGCTACATGATCCTCGGGTTCTTTGACGTTTTCTTCACGTTCAAAACCGAGTTGCATTAAGTCTTGGCGCAGCAGTGCTAAGGGTTTGTCCATTAATGAGCCAGTCATAAACCAACTGCCATAGGGCAGAATTTCGCCACAACCCACACCGAGGAACAGGGCAAAATACTCATCTTCTAATTGTTCACTGCTGAACTGCTTTGCAGCCAGTTGTACAGATAACCAAGCCTTGGTCATCTCATTGTCTTCATCGGCATCGATTTCAAGGTTGGCCAAAAATTGCAGCAGCTCAGGGCTAGGATGGCGACGCAAAAGGGCGGCTAACAGTTGATAGATATCGGCTCTCAACTGATCGTTTTCTGATACTTGTCTTACTGATTCGGTCATAGCGGATCTCTTATCGCAGTTGCTTTTCAGGATCTTGAAGAATGTCTTCAAACATGTCTTTTACCCGGCAATCACCACACATTTTCAAGCGTTCTATATTGGCTGAAAATGCACTGTGCGCGCCGACCATATCCAGCATCCGATGCACCATAGATTGGGTCGCAAAAGGAGAGCCACAGCGAATACATTCGAACGGGGCTTCTTCTTTCAGGGTTTGTAATTGCTGACGAGCAGCTTTATCAAAGTTAATTTGTGGCGTCAGGCTGATGACCTTTTCAGGGCAAGCCGCCTCACATAAGCCACATTGCACACAGTTTTGCTCAATAAAGTGTAGTGCAGGTTTGTCGCCACCATCTTGTAATGCCATGGTGGGGCAAATCGCCACACAGGACATACACAGGGTACATTTCTCGACATTGACGCTGACGTTGCCGTAGGGAACGTTGTTAATACTTAAACAAGTATTGATTTCACCCGCTTGGCTGTTTAGATGATCAATCGCATCAAACAGAGTGTGACGTTTGCTGGTGGATGCAAAAGCGCCGGGCACAATCACTGGCCAATCGAGGCTGATGTCGAGCAGAGGCTCCAAATTCGCCAGCATGCTTGGGTCGATAAGACTCAAGCGCTGCGGTTGGCCCATTTCATCTAAAATGCTGTTGGCTAAAGCCAGTTCACCTTTCAACATTTGTGTGAGCGTAGGGGCGGTTGCCTCGGTATTGAGGATTAACACTTGGCGTGCGCCCCAAGCCAGCGAAGCTAACCAATGGTCAATGCTGGCAACGGTAATTTCTTCGAGGGCGACAGGGAGCACATCCCCGGCTAAGTCGTCACCTATCAAGCTCGCACCAACCGCGTTGTCGTGGAACAATATCACTGGTGCTGTTTGCGCTTGCTCACGGTAACGACTGATAATTTTATTCAGGTAAGAATGCAATGCCTGTGGTGTCGGTAAGTCATAACCAATCGCACCCGTTGGGCAGGCACTTGAGCAGCTGCCTGCGCCGTGGCAGAGGTAAGGATCGACCTCAATTTTCTTGGCGACACTGCTAATTGCATCGGCAGGGCAGAAGTTGAGGCAACGGTTACAGCCGTTGATACCGTTGCGGTCATGGGCGCACAGGTCGGCATTGATTTTGACGTAACGAGGTTTATCAAATTGCCCTACCAGTTCAGGGAGTTGCTCTAGTGCATCGGCGAGCTTTATGTCGTCTTGGCCAACATAGAAATAACCCGGTGGTAGCATTTCAAGATTCAAGCAAGGTGTGCTGCTTAAATCGAGTATCAAGTCAAAGTGCGGTTTACGAATGGCGACAACACTCAATTCCGCTGCACCGTTTTGATGCTCAACGCTAACTTGGAACTGCCCTAAAAAACCTTTAATACCGATCAGTTTGTTGTAGTAACTTTCGACATTCGTGGCGGCAGCCATCACTCGCTCAAGGTGTGCTTCATCTTGGCTGGTAATCGCTTCGTTCGCTAAAATGACGCGGCTTGCCATAGTGGACAATTTGTCCGCTGCGAGGCGTGCTAGATCCTCTGGGCCAATAATTAGCACTGTGCCTTCAGTGGTGTAGCTCACTGTTGGCGGGATCAGATTCTGTAAAATCTGCGTTTGGGCTAACACATTTTGCCGCGCTTGTTTTAGCGCAAGCTGGGTTTGATTGGTCATCAAATGAGTGCTCACATTGCGTTCCTGAACAGTACTTTGGCTGCTCTTTTATAGCTGTTTTGCTGCAGATTTAGGCGGTAATTTGAGACTAAGTCATTGCCTTTTCTGCTTTTATCTAAGTTTTTATCCCTTAGTACAGCAATTCACATACCAAAGTTATGGACATAAAAATTAGCTAAACTGACATTAAACAACTGGCTTTTGCATCTGAGCGGTTGGCTCTGGTGCATTTTGGGGTAGGTCATCAGTCTCCCCATCCAAATTGTCCGTGATCTGAGTGTTTGCTAATTCGGTTTCGACACCACTGTTTTTTGATTCCATTGCATTTTCTGTATTCACCACCGCATCGTTAGGGATTGAGACCAGATCTTCGTCTGACTCTTCATTCTCTTTGGTGATAAAACGGAATACTTTTTGGGCTAACTCAGCGGATACCTCAGGCGTCAGCTTTGGCTGATTACTGTAGTCGAGCGCATATTCCAAAAGACCATCTATCTCATTGAAATGAGGTTGTTTCCACAAGGCTCGGAGCGCTGCTGTTTTGGCCGCAGGGTCAACATTGGCTCCCATAAACTTAGCAAAGCTGCCGCCAATCTCAATTTCTTCGGGATTGGGCAGTTCCTCTGCGGTGAGGATACGGTTGGGGTCCTCATCGGTTTTTGGGAGGGCATCTTGAGGTTCAGAAGTCGTCGCGGCAGACTCTGCCGTGGTGTCAGGCTTTACTTCTGCAAGATTTTCGGCCGTAGTTTGGGCTGCAAGTGCGGCTTCTTCGGCTGCGACTTGCTCACGGCGCTGGCTCCAACGGCTAAAAAAGCCGTTAGCCTTCGGGGTTGAGTCAGTCATTAGTCCCTCCGCAATGGGTCGCGGCTAGGGCCTTGGTTTTTACGGTGGTCGACATGCTTGCGACGATAAGCGGCGATTTCAACTTCACCGTATTGGGTGATAAAGGCTTCAATCCAGCAGGCGATGGCTTCAGGCATCAGCATATTGATAACGGGAGTGTTGCCTTCAAGGCAGCCTGCTGCCACGTTTTGATCCGCCGAGAGTAGCGCGGGGACCCAAGTGCCATCTGCCATTTCATCGCAGACCAAATACAGCATGGCGTTGTCCATGTCGAGGTTGATGCGATAACTGGCGCGTTCATCTTTGTGCAGTTCGAGCAGCACTAAGGTCGCGCCTTCGGGGGCTTCGTGGGTGGCGGGCAGCAGATGATCGATTTCCCATTGTACCGAGGTCCAACGGCCCATTTGTTTCTCTACTTTTTTGAGCGAAACGTACATTGGCCAAACACTAGTAGTATGTTGCATTGTCTCTCCGTTTCAGCCGAGAGGGGACGAACCTGAGCTAACGGTTCTCTTTCCCCTACTGATTGCGATAAAAGGTCACTGCAATATTAATGCCATTAAACAGGGGGTATTTGTTTGAGGTGGATCATCAAAATAAGGGTGAATTTAGGACATTTTGTCTAATTGGACATTTTGTCTGGGACATTTCCGCCCAGTGAAATATTCAGAATTGCGACGGATCACGCATTTAGCCCAGAGTTTCATACCTAGGTATAAATATTGCTATGCTGATGCCATCACACGTAACGCGGTAACATTATGATTTCTGATAATAGTTCTAATATTGCTCAGCAAGCACAGCCGAATGACCCTCCATCGCCAGCGAAGTCAGCCTTCACATTTGTGAAAACACAGGCTGAAGTGCCGTTAACGATCGCAGTCAAAGCCGTTGATGAGTCGGGCGAGGTGATTGATAAGCATGTTGCCTGTGAGAGGCCCTTAACGGTTTACCTTAACTGGCGCCCGATTGTGACTTTGATGACCTTAGGGGCAAAACCCGAGTCGCTGGCGTTAGGCTATCTCAAAAATCAGGGCTTTATTTCAGATGTCAGCCAGTTAGACTCTGTAATTGTCGACTGGGATGTTAACTCCGCCGCCGTATTAACCCGTGAACAAACTGCTGATATCGAGCAAAAATTATCGGAAAAAACCGTGACCTCAGGCTGTGGTCAAGGAACTGTATATGGCAGTTTTATGCAGGATTTAGATGATATCCAGCTACCCACACCTAGCCTTAAGCAAAGTACGCTCTACAGTTTGCTTAAAAATATCAATGAATATAATGACACTTATAAGAATGCCGGCGCCGTTCATGGCTGCGGTGTCTGCGAGAACGACCAGATCCTTGCCTTTGTGGAAGATGTGGGACGCCACAATGCCGTGGATACCTTAGCGGGTGATATGTGGTTGGCACAGGATCGGGGCGATAACAAAATTTTCTACACCACGGGACGACTCACCTCGGAGATGGTGATTAAGGTCGCCAAAATGGGGATCCCCGTATTGCTGTCGCGCAGTGGCGTGACACAAATGGGTTTAGAACTGGCTCAACAGCTAGGCATCACCATTATTGCCCGAGCGAAAGGGCGCCACTTTTTGATCTATCACGGTAGTGAAAATCTCGAATTTGATGTGAATACCCCGTCAGGCAACTAATGCCGCGATAAAAGGTATTGCTTGAACTCAGAGAGATAGGACGACAAGGACATAAGATGACATCCGCCAGTGAATTGATTTACATGAGCGCGAAGCAGGTTGCTGAGTATTTAGATCTGAACGAGAAGAAAGTCTACGCCATGGCGAATGACCGAATTCTGCCAGCAACGAAAATCACCGGTAAATGGTTATTCCCTAAGGTGCTAATTGACCGTTGGGTGATGGACTCTTGCCACAGCGGCATGTTAACCGACCGACTCTTGATCACTGGCAGTGATGATCCTCTGCTTTCTATGTTAGTCGCACGCTTAATGGCGCAGGTTGGTAGTCGTGAGCTGATCAGCTACAGCGCAACAGGCTCACGCCTCGGGTTAGAGCTTTTAGCAAAGGGTTATGCCGACGTTTGTACTCTGCACTGGGGCAGCATGGAGGATAGAAATATCCGCCATCCAGCCTTACTCAAAGGTTATCAGAACCATCAGCAATGGATCATGGTCCATGGCTATTCCCGTCAGCAAGGCTTGATCATGCGAACCGATATGCACCACAGATGCCAAGAAGAGGACAAGGTACTCACCTTACCCTGGCGCTGGGTCAGTCGCCAAGGTGGCGCAGGGAGCCAACAACATTTAGAACAATGGCTATTAAAGCAAGGGGCACGTTTAGATCAACTCAATGTTGTGCTAACAGCCTACAGCGAGCGTGAACTTGCAGGATATATAGCACGGGGTGATGCCGACATTGGGTTTGGTTGCCAATCCGTAGCCTTGGAAAGTGGTTTAAGCTTCGTGCCACTCGTTAAAGAGTCCTTCGACTTTGTGATGCCACAAAGCATCTACTTCCGCAGACAACTGCAACAACTCTTTACTATGTTAAGCAGCGGGCATACACGCCAAATGGCAGCGTTGTTAGGCGGATACGATCTTACCGATTGCGGCCAGTTATTGTGGAGTGCTAACTAACACCATAAGTAATCCGCGTTACACGACCTTATACTTTTATGTAGCTATATAAGTATAAGGTCGCTACTTCGTCTCTTTGTTCTCCAATTCTAATTGCCGACTTTCATCTTTAATTCCTTTTTTGCTTCAGCGGTACGCTTCAATCGTGCGATGAACCGCTCTAATTAATGATTTTGCTGGCATGCAGTGATGATAAATGCAGCGATTGTGGATAACTATGGGAATAAGTAGTGGGTAGCTTGTGCCTAGTTTGGGTGTAAAAAGTGATTTGAAAAATAATGCAAAAAACCTGAAAAAAGCCCTTGCGTAAAAAGTTCTGCTGCCTATAATGCGCATCCACTGACACGGCAGACAGCGAAAGCAACCGCGGTGACAGTGCGAATCGAATGCAAAATGTGCAGTTGGTTCGAAAGCCTCAAGAAGTTTGCAAAAACGCCTTGACGCGACAGGGGAAATGCGTAGAATACGCAGCCCTGACCCGCTGAGCGGTAACGCGAAAGCTGAGGTCAAATGCTCTTTAACAATCTAAACAAGAAATCTGTGTGGACACTCACAGGTGTTGAGTTAATCGAAATTACTCTGCCGTTTGGCGAGTAATCAAAATTTAAATCAATGAATGAGTGTTCATAGCAATATGTACAACGACTTATTAAGTTAAGTCGATTCAGAATTCATTGAGTCGAATCTTCGGATTCACAAAACTTTTAATTGAAGAGTTTGATCATGGCTCAGATTGAACGCTGGCGGCAGGCCTAACACATGCAAGTCGAGCGGCAGCACAAGGGAGTTTACTCCTGAGGTGGCGAGCGGCGGACGGGTGAGTAATGCCTAGGGATCTGCCCAGTCGAGGGGGATAACAGTTGGAAACGACTGCTAATACCGCATACGCCCTACGGGGGAAAGAGGGGGACTTTCGGGCCTCTCGCGATTGGATGAACCTAGGTGGGATTAGCTAGTTGGTGAGGTAATGGCTCACCAAGGCGACGATCCCTAGCTGTTCTGAGAGGATGATCAGCCACACTGGGACTGAGACACGGCCCAGACTCCTACGGGAGGCAGCAGTGGGGAATATTGCACAATGGGGGAAACCCTGATGCAGCCATGCCGCGTGTGTGAAGAAGGCCTTCGGGTTGTAAAGCACTTTCAGTAGGGAGGAAAGGTTGTAAGTTAATACCTTGCAGCTGTGACGTTACCTACAGAAGAAGGACCGGCTAACTCCGTGCCAGCAGCCGCGGTAATACGGAGGGTCCAAGCGTTAATCGGAATTACTGGGCGTAAAGCGTGCGCAGGCGGTTTGTTAAGCGAGATGTGAAAGCCCCGGGCTCAACCTGGGAATTGCATTTCGAACTGGCAAACTAGAGTCTTGTAGAGGGGGGTAGAATTCCAGGTGTAGCGGTGAAATGCGTAGAGATCTGGAGGAATACCGGTGGCGAAGGCGGCCCCCTGGACAAAGACTGACGCTCAGGCACGAAAGCGTGGGGAGCAAACAGGATTAGATACCCTGGTAGTCCACGCCGTAAACGATGTCTACTCGGAGTTTGGTGTCTTGAACACTGGGCTCTCAAGCTAACGCATTAAGTAGACCGCCTGGGGAGTACGGCCGCAAGGTTAAAACTCAAATGAATTGACGGGGGCCCGCACAAGCGGTGGAGCATGTGGTTTAATTCGATGCAACGCGAAGAACCTTACCTACTCTTGACATCCAGAGAATTCGCTAGAGATAGCTTAGTGCCTTCGGGAACTCTGAGACAGGTGCTGCATGGCTGTCGTCAGCTCGTGTTGTGAAATGTTGGGTTAAGTCCCGCAACGAGCGCAACCCCTATCCTTATTTGCCAGCACGTAATGGTGGGAACTCTAGGGAGACTGCCGGTGATAAACCGGAGGAAGGTGGGGACGACGTCAAGTCATCATGGCCCTTACGAGTAGGGCTACACACGTGCTACAATGGCGAGTACAGAGGGTTGCAAAGCCGCGAGGTGGAGCTAATCTCACAAAGCTCGTCGTAGTCCGGATTGGAGTCTGCAACTCGACTCCATGAAGTCGGAATCGCTAGTAATCGTGGATCAGAATGCCACGGTGAATACGTTCCCGGGCCTTGTACACACCGCCCGTCACACCATGGGAGTGGGCTGCAAAAGAAGTGGGTAGCTTAACCTTCGGGAGGGCGCTCACCACTTTGTGGTTCATGACTGGGGTGAAGTCGTAACAAGGTAGCCCTAGGGGAACCTGGGGCTGGATCACCTCCTTACCTATACGACTAACTCGATGTTTGTTGAGTGTTCACACAGATGGCTTGTTGAACTTCTCGAAAGAGGAGGGAGAGCGAAATGCACCGCGAGCCGGTAAGCATTGTTCTTTAACAATTTGGAAAGCTGATAGTAATTAACGCAATGATGTCTGTCGTTGTGTTAATACGAAAAAAATTGAGTTCTTAAAACACTTTTTAAGTGTCTTGAATATTCAAGTCTAAGGCGAGTCCATTTCCTTGGTCGGAAATGAGACAAGTAAAACCAGCTGGTCGCAACAATTCAAGTGAAACTCATTTGGGTTGTATGGTTAAGCGACTAAGCGTATACGGTGGATGCCTTGGCAGTCAGAGGCGATGAAGGACGTAGTAACTTGCGAAAAGCGTTGGCGAGCTAGTAACAAGCATTTGAGCTAACGATGTCCGAATGGGGGAACCCAGCAGCATAAGCTGTTATCACTACATGAATACATAGTGTAGTGAGGCAAACGAGGGGAACTGAAACATCTAAGTACCCTTAGGAAAAGAAATCAACCGAGATTCCCCTAGTAGCGGCGAGCGAACGGGGATTAGCCCTTAAGTCAGAGGGGTGTTAGTGGAATGGTCTGGAAAGTCCAGCGGCACAGGGTGATAGCCCCGTACACGAAAACTAACCTTTGATGAAAACGAGTAAGGCGGGACACGTGATATCCTGTTTGAATATGGGGGGACCATCCTCCAAGGCTAAATACTCCTGACTGACCGATAGTGAACCAGTACCGTGAGGGAAAGGCGAAAAGAACCCCTGTGAGGGGAGTGAAATAGAACCTGAAACCGTATACGTACAAGCAGTGGGAGCGGTTCTTGAGACCGTGACTGCGTACCTTTTGTATAATGGGTCAGCGACTTACGTTTTGTAGCGAGGTTAAGCGAATAGCGGAGCCGTAGGGAAACCGAGTGTTAACTGCGCGTTTAGTTGCAAGGCGTAGACCCGAAACCCGGTGATCTAGCCATGGGCAGGTTGAAGGTTGAGTAACATCAACTGGAGGACCGAACCGACTAATGTTGAAAAATTAGCGGATGACTTGTGGCTGGGGGTGAAAGGCCAATCAAACCGGGAGATATCTGGTTCTCCTCGAAAGCTATTTAGGTAGCGCCTCGGACGAACACCTTTGGGGGTAGAGCACTGTTAAGGCTAGGGGGTCATCCCGACTTACCAACCCTTTGCAAACTCCGAATACCAAAGAGTGCTATCCGGGAGACAGACGGCGGGTGCTAACGTCCGTCGTCAAAAGGGAAACAACCCAGACCGTCAGCTAAGGTCCCAAAGTGTATGTTAAGTGGGAAACGATGTGGGAAGGCTTAGACAGCTAGGATGTTGGCTTAGAAGCAGCCATCATTTAAAGAAAGCGTAATAGCTCACTAGTCGAGTCGGCCTGCGCGGAAGATGTAACGGGGCTAAACATACCACCGAAGCTACGGGTGCAATCCATTAGGGTTGCGCGGTAGAGGAGCGTTCTGTAAGCCGTTGAAGGTGAAGGGGTAACCCACGCTGGAGGTATCAGAAGTGCGAATGCTGACATGAGTAACGATAAAGGGGGTGAAAAACCCCCTCGCCGAAAGACCAAGGGTTCCTGTCCAACGTTAATCGGGGCAGGGTGAGTCGACCCCTAAGGCGAGGCCGAAAGGCGTAGTCGATGGGAAACAGATTAATATTTCTGTACTTCCGCTAACTGCGATGGAGAGACGGAGAAGGCTAGGCTAGCGCGGCGTTGGTAGTCCGCGTTTAAGGTGGTAGGTGGAACGCTTAGGCAAATCCGGGCGTTCTTAACACTGAGAGCTGATGACGAGTCCCCAAGGGGATGAAGTAGTTGATGCCATGCTTCCAGGAAAATCTTCTAAGCTTCAGGTTAGCGGGAATCGTACCCCAAACCGACACAGGTGGTCGGGTAGAGAATACCAAGGCGCTTGAGAGAACTCGGCTGAAGGAACTAGGCAAAATGGTACCGTAACTTCGGGAGAAGGTACGCTGCTGTTGGTGATGGGACTTGCTCCCTAAGCTGACGGCAGTCGCAGATACCAGGTGGCTGCAACTGTTTATCAAAAACACAGCACTGTGCAAAATCGCAAGATGACGTATACGGTGTGACGCCTGCCCGGTGCCGGAAGGTTAATTGATTGGGTTATCGCAAGAGAAGCTCATGATCGAAGCCCCGGTAAACGGCGGCCGTAACTATAACGGTCCTAAGGTAGCGAAATTCCTTGTCGGGTAAGTTCCGACCTGCACGAATGGCGTAATGATGGCCACGCTGTCTCCAGCCGAGACTCAGTGAAGTTGAAATTGCGGTGAAGATGCCGTATACCCGCGGCTAGACGGAAAGACCCCGTGAACCTTTACTATAGCTTGGCACTGAACATTGACCCTACATGTGTAGGATAGGTGGGAGACTTTGAAGCGGGAACGCTAGTTCTCGTGGAGTCGTCCTTGAAATACCACCCTTGTAGTGTTGATGTTCTAACTTGGGCCCCTAATCGGGGTTAAGGACAGTGCCTGGTGGGTAGTTTGACTGGGGCGGTCTCCTCCCAAAGAGTAACGGAGGAGCACGAAGGTTGGCTAAGTACGGTCGGACATCGTACGGTTAGTGCAATGGCATAAGCCAGCTTAACTGCGAGACAGACACGTCGAGCAGGTACGAAAGTAGGTCATAGTGATCCGGTGGTTCTGAATGGAAGGGCCATCGCTCAACGGATAAAAGGTACTCCGGGGATAACAGGCTGATACCGCCCAAGAGTTCATATCGACGGCGGTGTTTGGCACCTCGATGTCGGCTCATCACATCCTGGGGCTGAAGTCGGTCCCAAGGGTATGGCTGTTCGCCATTTAAAGTGGTACGCGAGCTGGGTTCAGAACGTCGTGAGACAGTTCGGTCCCTATCTGCCGTGGGCGTTGGATGATTGAGGGGAGTTGCTCCTAGTACGAGAGGACCGGAGTGAACGAACCGCTGGTGTTCGGGTTGTCATGCCAATGGCATTGCCCGGTAGCTATGTTCGGAATCGATAACCGCTGAAAGCATCTAAGCGGGAAGCGAGCCCCAAGATGAGTCATCCCTTGGACTATAAGTCCACTAAAGAGCCGTTCGAGACTAGGACGTTGATAGGTCAGGTGTGTAAGCGTTGTGAGGCGTTGAGCTAACTGATACTAATGACTCGAGAGGCTTAACCATACAACCCAGATGGGTTTTGCTAAGTAGCACTTAGCTTGAATACAAACACTTAAGAAGTGCAACTCAATCCAGCTTTCCGAATTCATTTACTGCCTGCGTGAGATAAGACGGGTAAGTAAATAGCAAATTTGCTTGGTGACAATAGCATTGTGGTCCCACCTGATCCCATCCCGAACTCAGAAGTGAAACGCAATCGCGCCGATGGTAGTGTGGGGTCTCCCCATGTGAGAGTAGGTCATCGCCAAGCGCCTAATTAAACAATGAAGCCAGCTGAATAAGCTGGCTTTTTTGTTTTTCGCGTTTGCCATTTTTAGATTGTGATTTTGAAATCATTCATTCCAATTTTTAGCCTCTTTCACTCACCCCCGCTAATGTGCGCTAAATCCCGACTTGTAACCTTCTTTTCTTCACGTTACTGAGCCATACCTGCCGATGGCAACTCTTGCTATTACTTCAGAGGTTACTTACCTTATGCAGTAATTTATTGGGGTAGCTAAGGATCTATGATGAAGTTAGAGATGATTTGTACTGGGGAAGAGGTGCTGTCGGGTCAGATTGTTGATACTAACGCGGCCTGGTTTGCCAGCACTATGATGGAGCATGGCATTGAGATCCAACGACGAGTGACTGTGGGGGATCGCCTCGAAGACTTAATTGCGGTTTTCCAAGAGCGTAGCTTGCATGCCGATGTCATCTTAGTGAATGGCGGCTTGGGGCCGACCAGTGATGATATGTCTGCCGAAGCAATGGCTAAGGCTAAGGGAGAGTCTCTGGTTGAGAATCGCGAGTGGCGTCAGCACTTAGAAGATTGGTTTACGCGTAATAACCGTGAGATGCCCGTCAGTAATTTGAAGCAGGCGATGCTGCCTGAGTCTGCGGTAATGGTGGATAACCCCGTCGGTACGGCTTGTGGATTTAGAGTGAAGTTGAATCGAGCCTGGTTATTCTTCACCCCAGGTGTGCCATTTGAACTCAAGCATATGGTGAAGGAACAATTTATTCCTTTTATCCGTGAAGAGTTTTACCTCGATGCTAAGGTGGCGCTGAAGAAGCTGCTGACCATAGGTCATGGCGAGTCTTCCCTTGCCGACAAAATTGAGCCATTGGAGTTGCCTGAGGGGATTACCATTGGTTATCGCTCCTCAATGCCGCATATTGAGATTAAGATCTTTGCCCGCGGTGAGAAGGCGATTGCTTTGCTGCCACGGGTGACTGGGCACATCAAAATGGTGCTGGGTACTGCGGTTGTCGCCGAAGATAAAGCGACGCTTGCCGAGGAAATCCATGCGAAGTTACTGAATTCTGGCTTGACCTTGAGTGTTGCCGAGTCTTGCACGGGTGGGATGATTACGAGTCAGTTAGTGGATTTCCCGGGCAGTTCTTCCTATTTGCAACACGGTCTGGTGACTTACAGTAACGAGTCTAAGGTGCGAGTATTAGGGGTTAATCCGGCGACGTTAGACGATCACGGCGCAGTGTCTATTCCCACGGTCGAAGAAATGGCCAAGGGCGCGCGTGCTATCTTAGACAGTGATTTTGCCTTAGCGACCAGTGGAATAGCGGGACCAGATGGCGGAACCGAAGAGAAGCCCGTCGGTACAGTAGCAATTGCCTTGGCAACCCGCAGTGGCGTGTACAGCCAAATGATAAAACTGCCGCGACGTTCACGGGATTTAGTGCGTAGCTTAAGTGCGGCAGTGGCCTACGATATGTTAAGACGTGAATTACTCACAGAAGCTGTGATTGTGGATTATCAATCGATAGGGCGTTTCAGCAAGTAACTCTTTGGATACTTAAGGGTTTTAGTCAGTCTAGCTGGATTAATAAAATGCTCCCGAGGGAGCATTTTTTATGGCGAATGGTTTGCAACGCAAGCCGTTATTTAGTGAACTTAAGGACTAATTTGCCAGGGACGACTTGAATGCTCTCGGTCATCTTGGCCATCAGCGCTTGATTACTGTCCTTCGTATCGAGCACATAAACGGGCTGACTCTCGAGGAAATGCCTTAAGTAGCCCATAACCTGTGGCGTCGCGCTGCTGATGGCTTTCTCGATATCCTTAGGCGTTGATTCGACTTTCACCAATTCAAGCTGGCGCAGGTAGACGCTGTGGGTAGCACTGTCATACCAAGGCTTGGCCTCGAAGGTGGTTGATAGTTGCGCCTTCAACGGAAAAATAGGATTAGTGATGGACACTTGAGTGGCCGCACTGACGCTCATAGTGTCAGGCTTTTCGCCGAGTCTGACACTGATGTCGTTAATGCGCACTTGCGCGCCCACGAGTTGATTACCTTGTTTCACCTCAAAATGGATCTCTTTGCTGAGATACTGCTCCATTTCATGCTCGCTGATACTGTACTGCGTGACGCAGCCGCCAAGCAGTACAGATAATCCCAAGCAAAGGCTAAGCGTGAGTTTTTTCATTAACCTGTGTTTCTCATACCCGCCGCTACACCGGCAATCGTCAGCATTAAGGCGAGTTGCACGTGTTCGGAAGCGGGAGCTTCGGTTGTTTCCTTGCGAGTACGAGCTAATAACTCGGTCTGCAGGAAGTTTAATGGATCGATATAGGGATTGCGCAGTTTGACTGATTCGCGATTCCAGGGTGTATGCGCCATTAAGGTATCCGATTTAGTCAGCTCGAGCACCACTTTAATACCGAGATCTAAACGCTGGCGTAAAGTTTCGCCTAAGTGGTGTAGATTGGGCGGTACTAAGCAGGTTTCGTAGTAGCGCGCTAAGTTAGGTTCCGCCTTGGCGTACACCATCTCCAGCATGGAAATCCGTGTGCTAAAGAAGGGCCATTCGCGTTCCATATCCTGTAGCAAGCCTATTTCGCCACGTTGGCAGGCAGCCTGCAATGCTTCACCGGCGCCGAGCCATGCTGGCAACATTAAGCGGTTTTGAGACCAAGCGAAAATCCAAGGAATGGCACGTAAGCTCTCGATACCGCCATCGACACGGCGTTTTGCCGGGCGACTGCCTAATGGTAGTTTGCCCAGTTCAACCTCTGGAGTGGCTGCACGGAAATAAGGCACAAAATCAGGCTCTTCACGGACAATACCGCGGTAAGCACTCACTGACTCCTCAGCAATACGCTCCATGCAATTGCGCCATTCCTGCTTAGGCTCAGGCGGCGGAAGCAAGGTCGCTTCTAACACCGCTGAGGTGTACAGGGCTAAGCTTTGCACCGCCAATTTAGGCAGGCCGAACTTAAAGCGGATCATCTCACCTTGTTCGGTAACGCGAATACGACCATCAACTGAGCCGGGCGGTTGCGACAGAATCGCTTTGTGAGCTGGGCCGCCGCCACGACCAATACTGCCACCACGACCATGGAACAGTGTCAGTTTAACGCCAGCCTGTTTACAGACGGCGACTAATTGCTCCTGTGCGCGATATTGCGCCCAAGCGGCTGCCATTACACCCGCGTCTTTGGCCGAGTCAGAATAGCCGATCATCACCTCTTGCATGCCTTTGGTGTAACCACGGTACCAGTCGATATCGAGCAGTGCGGTAATACACTCGGCGGCGTTATTTAAGTCGCTTAAGGTTTCAAATAGCGGCACAACACGCATTGGATGAGTGCAGCCAGTTTCTTTGAGTAGTAATAATACGGTTAATACATCTGAAGGCTTGCTCGCCATGGAAATCACATAGGAGCCCAACGCCTTAGCAGGATGTTTAGCAATTAAGCGGCAAGTGTTAAGCACTTCGGCCACATCGGCAGAAGGTTGCCAGTTACTCGGGATCAGCGGGCGACGGTTACTGAGTTCACGCAGCAAGAAGGCTTGTTTTTCGGTTTCATCCCAATGGTTAAAGTCACCCATACCTAGATAGCGGGTTAACTCTGCAAGTACATCGCAGTGGCGGCCTGCGTCTTGGCGGATGTCGAGCCGTAACATATGGATGCCAAAACAAGCGAGACGGCGCAGAATGTCGAGGAGTAAACCGTTAGCAATCAAACGCATGCCGCAGTCACATAAACTCTTATACAGCATCTCTAGCGGCGCTTTCAGATCGCTTTCTTGCCAAATCAGCGCCGATTTATCCACTTCAGGATTATGGCCCTCGATGCGGGCGTTTAAGTAATCTATGGTGTCGCGCAGTTTTTGTCTTAATGAGCGCAGCACAAAACGATAGGGTTCACAGCTATTGTTGGTAAACGCCATCAGCTCGCTGTTGGCTTCTTCCATCGATAACTCGCCAACCAGCAACACTATGTCCTTGAGGAATAAACGGGCGGCGGCATGGCGATTACGATCTAACACTTCTTGGGTGACTTTAGCAGTCACAAAGGGGTTGCCGTCGCGATCGCCACCCATCCAGCTTGAGAAGCGCACCGGTGCGATATCGATAGGCAATTGTTGGCCTGTGCGATCTTGTACTTGATCGTTGAGCTGCCTTAAAAAGTCGGGGACGGCATGCCAGAGGGATTCTTCAATGGTGGATAATCCCCAGCGGGCTTCGTCCACAGGTGTTGGGCGTTCACGTCGAATTTCATTGGTGTGCCAGATTTGGGCGATTAACTGGCGCAGACGCAGATTAATTTGGCGGCGCTCTCTGTCCGACAGTTGATTGTTTTCTTGCTCGGCGAGGCAATCCACAATCGCTGCATATTTTTGGATCAGTGTGCGGCGAGAGATTTCCGTTGGATGCGCGGTGAGGACTAAGTCGATATCCAGCGTTTTTAAGCAATCCAACATCTTGGTTTGATCGATACGGCCATTAAGCATGCGGCCAAGCAACTGTTCGACCGGATCCGGTACGCAAACCAGCTCATCGCAGTTACGGCTAATAGTATGAAATTGTTCGGATAAGTTTGCTAAGTTGAGGAATTGGTTGAAGGCTTTGGCAAAAGGCACTAACTCTTCATCGGGGAGCGCCGTGAGCAGTTCTAGCATTTGCTCACGTGCCGCTTCGTCGCCACGGCGGGAATCTTTTGCGAGTTTACGAATTTGCTCAACCTTCTCGAGGAAAGAATCGCCGAGGTGGGTGCGCATCGTATCGCCCAAGATTTGCCCTAACATACTCACGTTCGATCTTAACGACGCATACATGTCGGTCACATTGTCTGCCACATTACCTGCCATAGTTACTCCGAATTGAAAAATATAAAAATCCGCAATATACCCAAACAACCTGTAGGTGATGAGAGTCTTCAGGTCGCTTGGGTATATAGCCCGCTAGCACAATACCCACCACTGAGGGCAATGGTCAACAGCAGAACTTATAACTTATACGACTGGCTTATCTGATATGCAACTAATCGCGATAATTGTTGAAGAATATTCAATATAAATGCGAGCTAACGCAATATTTTATTATGTTTAGTGGAAGTGAATATGAACTGCATCATTTGCGGCTTTGCGGGGATGTGTATTCGGTGTTAATAAAAAGGACTGATTTTTCAGTCTTTCATCCATAGATAACTGAGTTATTAAGCAGTTAGTGAAGTATTGTGTTATTTGCTAAGCGTGCTTGAACGCAGATAAAAGACAAAATTTAATAAAAATATATATTCACATATATTGCATAAATAGATCTTTGTGGTAGTCTAGCCAGCAGTTGAGATGAGTCACCCCTTGTGACCTGTAGAGTAAATATCATGATGTATAGCGTTAAGCCGTCAGTGAATAAAATAACGACCCATTACGATTTCCTACGACGATAGTCTTGTCATCATAGATATACGCTGGTGCGTGTACGCTATTCATCTATTCTTTAAGTCTCTTTGATTCGGTTTATAAAAATACATATGAAAAACATCGCCATTATCGGTGCCAGTGGTTACACAGGCGCACAACTAACAGCTTTAGTCCATGCGGAGTCTGAATTATCGATTCAAGGTCTGTATGTCTCTGAAAATAGTTTAGATAAAGGTAGAGCTTTAGCAGATTTGTACCCTGTCTACAGCCACATTGACTTAGCTCTGTCACCACTGACTGAAGAAGCGAAGGCGAAGATCGTTGCCGAGGCGGATGCCGTGGTGTTAGCGACCGAGCATTCGGTGAGTTTGCATTTAACGGCTTGGTTCTATAACCAAGGTTTAGCCGTGTTTGACTTAAGCGGTGCCTATCGTTTCAGCGATGTGGCGCAGTACCCCAAGTGGTACGGTTTTGAGCATGAATATCCCGAAGTGTTGGCCAAGGCAGTCTATGGTCTAGCCGAGTGGAATGCCAAAGAAGTCGCCGCGACTAAGATGATTGCTGTGCCAGGTTGTTACCCAACAGCATCATTAACAGCATTGAAACCATTAAAGAATTTACTGACCTCAGCCTATCCAGTGATCAATGCGGTCAGCGGTGTGACGGGCGCGGGTCGTAAGGCACAGCTGCATACCAGTTTTTGCGAAGTGAGCCTCACACCCTACGGCGTATTAGGCCACAGACATCAACCCGAGATTGCCACTCAACTGGGGCAAGAGGTGATCTTCACGCCGCACCTAGGCAACTTCAAGCGCGGCATTTTAGCGACCATCACGGTACAGCTAAAACCAGGCACTACCACTGCCGATGTGGCTGCGGCATACAGTGTGT
The DNA here is from genome assembly GCF_029843705.1 of Shewanella sp. GD03713. Taxonomy (NCBI): domain Bacteria; kingdom Pseudomonadati; phylum Pseudomonadota; class Gammaproteobacteria; order Alteromonadales; family Shewanellaceae; genus Shewanella; species Shewanella sp. GD03713. The sequence continues at coordinate 4,540,477 of NZ_JAOCIW010000001.1, read as the reverse complement.
ATGACCAAGCTCCGCTGGTGACAGTGAAACAGAACCAGTTCCCGAAAGTGGATGATGTGGTGCTGACTCCGAATTGCCACTTAGGTTGGAAGTTTGATGAGAACAGTGGCTACTTAGTGGTTGCCAGTGCGATCGACAATTTGATGAAAGGCGCGGCGAGCCAAGCCCTGCAATGCATAAAGATTCACTTTAACCTTTAACCGTTCATCCTTATTTAAGAGAGTCGTCAAGATGTCTACCAACAACTCAGTATTAGTTCTTAAAGTCGGCGGCGCCCTGCTGCAGTGTGAAATGGGGATGGCGCGTTTAATGGATACCGCCGCAGCAATGATCGCCAATGGTCAGCAAGTGCTGATGGTGCATGGCGGCGGCTGTTTGGTCGATGAGCAATTAGCCGCAAACGGAATGGAAACCGTCAAGTTAGAAGGCCTGCGGGTGACCCCGCCGGAGCAAATGCCGATTATTGCTGGTGCACTGGCCGGAACATCAAACAAGATCCTCCAAGGCGCAGCGACAAAGGCTGGGATTGTGAGTGTGGGCATGAGCTTAGCTGATGGCAACACAGTATCGGCCAAGATCAAAGATGAGCGTTTAGGGTTAGTAGGCGAGGTTTCTCCTAAGGACGCCACTTACCTCAAGTTTATTCTGTCCCAAGGTTGGATGCCGATTTGTAGCTCGATTGCGATGATGGACGATGGCCAAATGCTGAACGTGAACGCTGACCAAGCGGCGACGGTATTAGCTAAGTTGGTCGGTGGCAAGTTGGTGCTGTTATCGGATGTGTCTGGCGTGCTCGATGGTAAAGGTCAATTAATCCCTTCACTGAATGGTAAGCAGATTGCCGAGTTGGTGAAGCAAGGCGTGATCGAAAAGGGAATGAAAGTAAAAGTAGAAGCTGCGCTCGAAGTGGCGCAGTGGATGGGGCAGGCGGTTCAAGTTGCCTCATGGCGTGATGCAAGCCAATTAGTCGCATTAGCAAAAGGTGAGGCCGTGGGCACACAAATCCAACCATAAGCGGAGTAGGTTATGAAGCATTTACTATCGATAAAAGAGTTAACCCAGCAACAGTTGCTGGATCTGATTACCTTAGCCAAGACGATTAAAGCGAATCCCGCTGAGTATCGTCATGCGCTGGACGGTAAGAGTGTGGTGATGTTATTTGAAAAGCCATCCCTGCGTACTCGTGTTAGCTTCGATATCGGTATTAACAAGCTCGGCGGCCACTGTTTATACCTAGACCAACAAAATGGTGCCTTAGGTAAGCGGGAATCGGTCGCTGACTTTGCTTCTAACCTGTCCTGTTGGGCCGATGCTATTGTGGCGAGAACTTTCTCCCACAAGACCATCGAACAATTGGCCGAGTTTGGCACTGTGCCTGTGATAAATGCGCTTTCGGATTTATATCATCCCTGCCAAGCGCTGGCCGATTTCTTAACTTTGGCCGAGCATTTTGAAAATATCAGTGATGTTAAGTTAGCGTACGTAGGTGACGGTAATAACGTGACGAATTCATTGATGTATTGCGCGGCCATTCTCGGTGCCACCATGACAGTGATCTGCCCTGCGGGTCACTTTCCTGATGGCTACGTCGTGGCCGAAGTACAAGAACTTGCCAGCCGATATGGCGGCAAGGTTGTACTGACTTCAGATATTGGTGCTATCGAAGGTCACGATGCTATCTATACTGATACTTGGATTTCCATGGGTGATCCAACACCGTTAGCGGAAATTAAGGATAAGTTTGCACCTTATCAGGTCAATAAGGGCTTGATGGCGAAAGCGGGTGCTCACTTCTTTATGCACTGCTTACCCGCTCACCGCGGTGTTGAAGTGACCGATGAAGTGATGGATGGCGAAGGTTCCTTGATCCTGCAACAAGCAGAGAATCGGATGCACGCCCAAAACGCAGTACTGGTAACCCTATTTAGTTAATTTAACCCTGTTTAGCAGCCTACTTTCTCCAAGGTGAGAAACGAGTTATAGGAATTTAAGATGTCTATCGAGAACAAAAACACTGGCGTGAAAAAAGTCGTTTTAGCCTATTCGGGTGGTCTAGATACTTCGGCCATTATTCCTTGGTTAAAAGAAACCTACGACAACTGTGAAATCATCGCCTTTTGCGCTGATGTAGGTCAGGGTGAAGAAGAATTAGTGGGTCTGACTGAAAAGGCATTAGCTTCTGGCGCATCGGAATGTCATATCGTCGATCTGAAAGAAGAATTCGTTAAAGATTACATCTACCCAACCATGGCAACGGGTGCAATCTATGAAGGTACTTACTTGTTAGGTACTTCAATGGCGCGTCCAATCATCGCTAAGGCGCAGGTTGAAGTGGCTCGTAAAGTGGGGGCCGATGCCCTGTGCCACGGTTGTACCGGTAAGGGTAACGACCAAGTGCGTTTTGAAGGTTGCTTTGCGGCATTAGCACCTGATTTAAAAGTGATTGCACCATGGCGTGAATGGACCATGCAGAGCCGTGAAGATCTGCTGGCTTACTTAGCTGAGCGTAATATCAAGACGTCGGCTTCTGCGACTAAGATCTACAGCCGTGATGCTAACGCATTCCACATTTCCCACGAAGGTGGCGAGTTGGAAGATCCATGGAACGAGCCAAGCAAAGGTGTGTGGACGCTGACTGCCGATCCAGAAGATGCCCCAAACCAAGCAGAATATGTGTCACTCGAAGTTGAACATGGCCGTGTGACTAAAGTAAACGGTGAGCTATTAACTCCTTACGCTGCACTGATGAAGCTGAATGCGATCGCTGCACCACATGGCGTGGGTCGTATCGATATCACCGAAAACCGTTTAGTGGGCATGAAGTCTCGTGGTTGCTACGAAACTCCAGGCGGCACTGTGATGTTTGCTGCGCTGCGCGCGATTGAAGAGTTAGTGCTGGATAAAACCAGCCGTACTTGGCGTGAGCAAGTGGGTGCCCAAATGGCACACTTAGTGTACGACGGTCGTTGGTTTACACCTCTGTGTAAGTCGCTGCTGGCGGCATCTGAGTCATTAGCCGAGTCTGTTAACGGTGAAGTTGTGGTTAAACTCTACAAAGGTCACGCGATTGCCGTTAAGAAGCGTTCGCCAAACAGCTTGTACTCAGAAGCATTTGCCACCTTCGGTGAAGATCAAGTGTATGACCAGAAACACGCTGAAGGCTTTATCCGTCTGTACTCGTTAGCAAGCCGCATCCGCGCGCTCAACGCTAAGTAATAGGCAGACTCAAAGGGCGCCTAGCGCCCTTTTTTATATCTTAAGTTTTAACGTATTCAAAGCAGTGACCGAGGGGATTGAGCATGGCTTTATGGGGTGGAAGATTTCAGGGCGAAACCAGCGCGCTATTTAAATTATTCAACGATTCACTGCCTGTGGATTACCGTTTGTTTGAGCAGGATGTGGTCGGCTCTATCGCTTGGGCCGATGCGATTGCCAGTGTCGGCATTATCACTGCCACTGAATGCAGCGATTTGAAGAAAGCACTAAATGAGCTGCTGGTGGAAGTGAAGGGCGATCCTGCGATTATTCTCGCATCGGGCGCGGAAGATATTCACAGCTTCGTGGAGTCGGCGTTGATCGCTAAAGTCGGCGATCTGGGGAAAAAACTCCATACGGGCCGTAGCCGTAACGACCAAGTCGCTACCGATTTAAAGCTCTGGTGCCAATCCGAAGGTGCGGCATTAGTGGCTCGCCTGCAAACCTTACGCAGCGAACTTATCGCGCTTGCTGAGCGTGAATTCGATGCTGTCATGCCGGGGTATACTCACCTGCAACGTGCTCAACCAGTCACGTTTGGCCACTGGTGCTTAGCCTATGTGGAGATGATTGAGCGCGATCTTAGCCGCTTAACCGATGCCTTAAAGCGCGCCAATACCTGTCCGCTTGGTTCGGGCGCCTTGGCAGGCACAGCCTATCAAATGGATAGACATGCGCTGGCGGCGGCACTGAACTTTGCATCGCCAACCTTAAACAGCTTGGACAGCGTGTCGGACCGCGACCATGTAGTTGAGCTATGTTCTACGGCTTCAATCAGCATGATGCACTTAAGCCGTATGGCCGAAGATTTGATTTTCTTCAACTCGGGTGAAGCGGGTTTTATCTCATTAAGTGATGAAGTGACCTCGGGTTCATCGTTAATGCCACAAAAGAAAAACCCCGATGCGCTGGAGCTGATCCGCGGTAAAACGGGCCGTGTGTACGGCAGTTTAGTGGGTATTCTCACCACGATGAAGGCATTGCCTCTGGCCTACAATAAAGACATGCAGGAAGACAAAGAAGGCTTGTTCGATGTGGTCGACAGCTGGGCAATCTGCTTGGATATGGCGGCATTAGTGTTATCTGGCTTAGTCGTTAACCGCCCGAATGCGCTGTTAGCCGCGCAGCAAGGTTATGCCAACGCGACCGAATTGGCGGATTATCTGGTGTCTAAAGGCATGCCATTCCGCGAAGCGCACCATGTGGTCGGTGTGGCTGTCGTTGCCGCGATCGCTAAGAAGATCCCGTTAGAAGCCTTCTCTCTCGCTGAGTTTAAAACCTTTGCCGATATCATCGAGGCGGATGTGTATCCCAACCTCACTATCGAAGCCTGTTTGGCAAAACGTGATGTCCTCGGCGGCACGGCGTTGACTCAGGTGAAGCAAGCCATCGCGGCAAAGAAAGTTGTTTAATGCTTTAATCGAGTAATAAAAAAACGCGACTCCAGGGTCGCGTTTTTTATGGTGATTTATTCTATTGGAACAAATCGTCTGTCGGCGCATCGATGAATAGGTTGTTTTCATCTTGGCTTTCACTGATATATTCCTTAGGTTCAGTGCCCGAGATAAAGTATTCAAATGCGCTAGTGTAGTCAGTCTTACGAGTCAACTTGCCGGTCGCCAGATCGATCCGCACCGAGACAATCCCTTCTGGCGGAATCGCTGTGGTTTCGGGTACGCCCTTCAGCACGTTATTCATAAACTCGTTCCAGCCTGGGCCTGCGGTCTTAGCGCCCGCCTCAGTACCCGTGATTTGATCCTTCTCACCGTTGGAGTTCCATGCGGTTCTGCCTAACTGACGACCATGGTCATCAAACCCAACCCAGAAGGTGCTGGTCAGTGTCGGACCAAAACCACTGAACCAAGTATCGCGTGATTCGTTGGTTGTGCCCGTTTTACCTGCAATATCATGACGCTTGATTAACTGCGCAGCACGCCAAGCTGTACCTTGCCAGCCAGTGCCTTTACTCCAATCGCCACCACCCCAGATCACGCTCTTCAGCGCTTCGGTGATCAGGAATGCCGTTTGTTCAGAGATAATTTGCGGAGCATAACGGCCAGTTTGCTCGAAGCAATGGGCAACAGGTTCATCGGTTTGAGTGGTTGGCTCACCAAAACTCATTGGATCGCTGCTAGGCTGCACAGAGCTGATGTTAGGCTTACAGGCCAAAGTCGGATTTGCCTTCTCAATCACATTACCGAAGGAGTCTTCTACTCGTTCGATATAGTAAGGTTCAACCAAGAAGCCACCGTTCGCGAACACGTTGAAAGCGGTTGCTACTTGCAACGGGGTGACGGAAGGAGAACCTAAGGCTAACGACTCGTTACGAGGTAAGTCGTTAGGATCAAAGCCAAACTTAGTCAACTCGGCGATGGCTGCATCTAAACCAATATGGCGCATGGCGCGAACTGACATCACGTTGATCGATTGCGCTAAGCCCACACGCAGACGTGTTGGACCGCCATAGATATCGGGCGAGTTTTTAGGACGCCACGCAGTACCTTGGCTAATATCGGGTTTGTTAATCGGTGCGTTGTTAATCAGAGTCGCGAGGGTAAAGCCTTTCTCTAATGCCGCAGCATAGATGAAAGGTTTAATATTCGAACCTAATTGGCGTTTCGCTTGCGTCACGCGGTTGTATTGGCTTTGGCTGAAGCTATAGCCACCCACTAAGGTTCGGATAGCACCATTTGTAGGATCGAGTGCAACAGTGGCACTGGCCACTTCTGGCACTTGCGATAATTGTAAGTACTGACCGTTATCGCGGATCCAAATGCGCTCACCGACTTTTAGCATATCCGAAGCCGATTTTGGCACCGAGCCTTGGCGTTTATCGGTGATAAATTTACGCGCCCATTTTAGGCCATCCCACTTAATGACTTTGGTTTCGCCCTTGGCGGTTAACACGCTAGCTTGCTGACCATCGATGTTTAATACCGCAGCAGGCTGCAACTCTTGCACTGGCGTAATTTTTGCGAGCTCGGCTTTGATTTGTGCATCGTCCGGCTTAGCGTCGGTCCAGAGAACCGCCGCAGGACCACGGTAACCATGGCGCTCATCATAGGCATAGACGTTATTACGTAATGCTTGCTGTGCTAGCAGTTGCTGCTCTGATGAAATCGTGGTGTAGACGTTGTAGCCATTGGTATAAGCTTCTTCTTCACCGTATTTTTGCACCATGTAATCCCGAGCCATTTCAGAGATATATGGGGCGTAGAGGTCGATTTCAGCGCCATGGTATTTGGCGACGAGCGGCTCTTGCACTGCAGCTTGGTATTCAGCCTTGCTGATGTAACCCACTTCGTTCATCCGCATCAATACCACGTTGCGGCGAGCGAGTGCACGTGAAGGGGAGGTGATAGGGTTTAGCGTCGACGGTGCTTTAGGCAAACCCGCGATCATGCTCATTTCGGAAAGCGTCAGATCTTGAACGTTTTTACCAAAATACACTTGAGCGGCCGCGCCGACACCATAGGCTCTCTGACCTAAATAAATACGGTTAACGTAGAGCTCTAAAATCTCATCTTTAGTTAACAATTGCTCGATGTGGTAGGAAATAAAAATTTCCTTCACTTTACGAATAATGGTCTTGTCGCGGGTCAGGAAGAAGTTACGCGCCACCTGCATGGTGATCGTACTCGCACCTTGCTTCTTTTCGCCTGTGGTGAGCATGACGATTGCGGCACGCATTACCCCAACAGGATCGATGCCGCCATGCTCATAAAAGCGTGCATCCTCGGTGGCGAGGAAGGCTTGCAGCAGCGGTTTAGGCACTTCTTCGAGTTTCAGCGGAATACGGCGCTTCTCACCAAACTGAGAGATGAGCTTGCCATCGCTACTGTAAATGCGCAAAGGTGTTTGTAATTGCACATTTTTTAGTGTCGATACATCCGGCAGATCCGGCAAAACATAAAAGTATGCTGCAACAATGGCGCCCACGCCCAAAAGGGCTAGACTGAATAGAGCTATAACAATACGTTTTAACCACTTCACCTAAATTGATCCTAATGTTCAGTTAAGTGCGACAGTATATAAGGCGCGCACGTTTGGGTGAAGCAAAAACGTGACGTCCCTAAAATGGCGTTTGTAAAATCTTGAAACATTCTATACAAATACGTATAACGGGTTGATTTTGTGCTAATCTCTTTTACTACTGAATACAAATAATAAAGTGACAACGGACTATGCTTTCAAATTTATGGAAGCGTCAGGCTCCGCAAATGGTCGGGATTGATATTGGTTCCCATGAAGTAAAGGCTATTCTGCTGAGTAAGACTGCTGATGGATATAAAATACTAAGTCATGCAGCGGTTCCCGTAAAAAAGGGGGCTATTAACGATCATGATATTCGTGATGCCGATGCCGTTGTTGAATGTCTCAAACAGATTAAGCGTATTTTGCCTAAGTCGGTTAAATATGCAGCGGTTGCGGTCTCAGGTTCTGCGGTGATGACTAAGGTTATCTACATGGATGCCTCGCTGAGCGAGGAGGAAATGGAAGCGCAAATTGAGATTGAAGCCGATAACCTGATCCCATACTCCCTCGATGAAGTTAGCATTGATTTTGAAACCTTAAATGTCAACAGCACCGATCCTTCTAAGGTTGATGTGCTGCTTAGCGCGTGCCGCACTGACAATATTGATGCAAGAGTCGATGCGCTCGATGAAGTCGAGCTCGAAACCAAAGTTGTTGATGTGGAAGGTTATGCTCTGGGCAGAGCCGTTGAGTTGGTGCTAGGACAGTTACCCGAAGGCGCTCGGCAGAAGGCGGTGGCCATGGTCGATATTGGCGCCAACATGACGACCTTCAGTGTGGTGGAGTCGGGCGAAACGACCTTTATTCGTGAGCAAGCCTTTGGCGGTGAGTTATTTACTCAGTCGATTCTGTCTTTTTATGGCATGTCCTACGAACAAGCTGAGAAAGCCAAAATTGAAGGCGATTTACCACGTAATTATATGTTCGAAGTGCTATCTCCCTTCCAAACGCAATTACTGCAACAAATTAAACGAACCCTGCAAATTTATTGTACGTCGAGTGGTAAAGATAAAGTCGATTATCTCGTATTATGCGGTGGAACATCTAAACTGGAAGGCATGGCTAACTTATTAACGAATGAGTTAGGCGTCCACACGATTATTGCTGATCCTTTCCAAGGGTGTCTGCACGCGGATGAATCCGTTAAAAATATACTGCAACCTAGCATTAGCAAATATATGGTTGCTTGTGGCTTAGCGCTGAGGAGCTACGGTCAATGGCGAACATAAACCTGCTTCCTTGGCGTGAAGAAGCAAGAGAAAAGCAGAAGCGCGATTATATTGGAATATTAGCGGCGGTATTTTTAGGCTCAGCAGTTTTAGTCTATGTTGCCTTGTCTTTACTCGACATGATGACCGATGAACAGCGCGGACGGAATGCTTATTTACAGTCCGAAATTCAACAACTCGATGCGCAAATCGCCGAGATTAAAAAGATCACCGAGCGTAAAAAAGATATTGAGCGTCGTACCGAGATCATTTTGAACCTTCAGCAATCCCGTAATTTGCCGACACACGTATTAGATGAGCTGGTGCGTATCGTGCCGCCCGGAATATATCTATCTAGTCTAGAGAAAAAAGGCAGTTTATTACTGATTGAAGGCCGCAGTGAATCGAACAACAACGTGGCCAACATGATGCGTAAGGTGAAGGCATCCGAATGGTTAACCGATCCCAATATGCAATCTATCGTGTCTCAAGATGATGAGCTAAGACAATTACAACGCTTTAGCTTAAGAGTGAGTATTAAAGGTGCCATGGCTGATGAGCCTATTAAAACGGCAAAAGGAGCGAGTAAATGAAGCTCGATCTAAGTCAGTTTAATGATATCGATTTTGAGAACATCGGCGGTTGGCCAAATCAAGTTAAAGTATTTTTCGCTGTGCTATTGGCGCTTTGCGTTTTCGCTGCGGGTTATTTTCTCGTGGTTTCGGATGCTATCGATGTGTATAACGCGGAGCAAACAAAGGAAGAGCAGCTGAGAGAAGATTTTAAAACCAAATATCAGCTTGCCGCTAACCTTAAATTGTACCGTGAACAGTTAGCTGTGATGGAGGAGCAATTTGCCGAGCTACTCAAAATGCTGCCCTCTGAGAATGAAATGCCAGGGCTGCTCGATGACTTAACTTTTGTGGCCACTGACGCCGGATTACGGATTAATAGCTTGAATTGGGAACCTGAAATTCAACGGGATTTCTATATTGAGTTCCCGATAAAAATGTCTGTCACAGGTGATTATCACCAAATCGGCAATATGGTCAGCGGCGTGGCTAAACTGCCTCGTATTGTCAGCTTGCACGATTTTACGATAAAGCGTGACGAGAGCGGTAATCTGGCCATGGATATCTTGGCCAAAACCTATCGCTTTAAAGAGGGAGCAGAATTACCTCCCGAAAATGCAGCCAATAACAAGGGGAAGAAATAATGAAACTCTTACCTCTGTTAGCATTAAGTCTTTTTTTAATGGGTTGTGTTGGCGATCGTAGTGATTTAGAGCTATTTGTTACTACTACCAAGGCACAGCATGTGGCGCATATTCCACCCTTAAAAGAGCCACCTAAGTTTGAGCATTTTGCGTATCAAGCCGAATTAATGCGTAGCCCTTTTGTCCCACCTTCTCGAGAGTTAACGGAAGAAGTGGTTGATACCAGCAAAAACTGCTTACAGCCGGATTTAAAACGTCGTAAAGGCCGTTTAGAAACCTATGCTTTAGACAATCTAAAAATGCGCGGCACCTTAAGCGAAGGAAATTCGATTTGGGCGCTTATTGAGACCAATGATGGCAGTGTATATCGGATGGGCGTAGGTGAATATCTTGGATTGTTTAATGGACATATAGCGAAAGTGACTTCTCAAAATGTGGAAGTTGTAGAATTAATTCCGGATGGTTCTGGTTGTTGGTCTGAACGTACAAACAACATCGAACTTTCTGGAAAATAACAAGCGAAGGATGAGGGAATAATGAAATCTTCTGCCGCGATAAAAATCCCGTTATCGTTTTTATCTTCAGGCTTAGCCAAGTCTGTTATTGGGATCGCATTAGTATTTGGATTTTTGCCATCGAGTTTTGCGGCAAATAGGTTGATGGATGTCAAATACCATGCTCTTGTCGATCATCAATTAGAAGTCGAGTTAGTATTTGAGGGGGCGATTAGCGCACCCACAATTGACTCTAATGCTTCTCCTGCTCAGTTGGTATTAACCTTCGATGACAGTATTTCAGGCCTGTCTAAGGATCGTCTGCCGATTAACCAAGTCGGTGTGAAGGACATAGTGACGGCGCAGCAAGATACCCATTTAATGGTGACGTTGGGTTTATCTAAGGTTAAGCCATATCAAGGTAGTGTCGTTGGTAATTCTTATCGTTTAACGATTAACGATGAAGTTGCAGGCTCACAAGCTGCTAATAATCCGTTCGTTAATAGCGTTAAAAATATCGATTTTCGTCGCAATGCAAATGGCGGTGGTGATTTATTAGTCTATTTAAATAATCGCTCGGTTGCCGCGAACGTTGAACAAATTGGTGCCAAGCTTGAGGTTCAGCTTTACAACACAGATATTAACAGTGACTTGTTATATGTGATGGACGTGCAGGATTTCTCCACACCGGTAAAGCATTTTGAAACTTTTAAGGACGATTTAACGACTCGGATTTTAGTCGATGTCTCGGGTAACTATGAGTTCAATTACAAACAGGAAGACAATCTCTTTAGGCTCTCAATTAACAAAGTAGAGCGCGCTGCGGCGACCAAAGAGGTAAAGAAATATAACGGTAAAACCCTGAAGGATCCCCTCATAAATCAGCCATAGCATAGCCATATTTGAGCAACTGATTGGCGAATAATACCCAGGCCGCCAGCAATTCTTTCTCCGTGATTTGATAATCAGGCCGCCTGAGTACCTCCAATCCCAAGCGAATCGTTGAGAGTACCGTTCGATGCCCAATGGTATTGGCCTGAAAATGCTTATCCCAGCCCTGTTGCTGTGCGTGTAAACCAACTAGCCACAACAGGCATTGAACCATCAACGCTATCAGTAGGATGATGTCGAATCGCTCTGGACTGTTGGTACGACTTTGGCGTAAGCCAAAGCCGTATGCCGGGCTTTTGAGGTCACGAAAGGTTTCCTCTATTTGCATACGTTTGGCGTACAGGTTTACCAGCTGCTTTGGGCTCCGAGATTCTGGTGGTAAATTGCTGGCTAACACCCAAGGCTCTTTCGCCGATGTTGAGTACGTTTTTGCCGATGGATGGTGGCAATTAGTCCTCGTTGAACGCTGATTTGTACGCCCCTTAGGTTTGCTACGATAAAGCGTGAGATGGCAATTGATAGGGTTAGTTTTGGTCAAGGTCTTACAACCCAGGCTCTTCGCTTGACCGTTGGCCAAGTCATGTGTACTGCGAACTGCACGCCAATTTTCAGCGCCAATATCTGCAAATTGAACTGTACCGCGAATACGGCTTAGCCAAAACCAACCATGCGCCTCAACCTCTTTGTACCAAGGCACTTTGAACCCCGCGTCAGTCACGATGAGAGGGGTAACATGCAAAGGTAAAATCTTGGCTAAGTCCGCTAAAAAACCGTTGTGGGAGGCCTTAGAGCATTGTTCTGATAGGGGATAGGACTTCTCATACAGGGTAATAGAGCGGCCATTGAAGGCTATTGAGGCGCGCAGAGCCATGATGCGTTTATGCTCTCGGATGTCTGACCAATCGACGAGCACAATCGGCATAGGGTTACCAGAACAGATGAGGCGGGCATGCCATTGGTAGACAGCTAACCGTTCTTGATGCAGATGCGTGTTGCCGAGCAAACGATCAATGCGCTTGATGTTGTGCTTGGTTCGGGCCGTGGTTGGTAAATTTCGACCTAACTCAGTCAAGGTCAGTGTCTTACATTCAATCAGTGCCTTAGAGGCCAGCATCAAGCTGTTTAATCGTTTTAGGTGAAGTTCTGGGCAGTATTGGTGTAAAGAATGTTGTAGGATATTGGCTTCGCGCATCTTGTTGTCCAAGTGTAGTTTTTAGCGAAACCATTTGATCATGCAACAAGATGCGCTTCCACTCTAATTTGATGATTTATTTGTAAATCATCAGGGGATTCTTCAGGGTAAAACCCTTTCGTTAAATTTCCAGAATATTTCAGTCCGTACTGTGCTGCAGATTATTGCCGACTACAACAACTTCAACTTAGTCACCAGTGACACGGTTGAGGGTGATATCACCTTAAGACTCGATGATGTGCCTTGGGATCAAGCATTGGATTTGATCCTGCAAACCAAAGGACTCGATAAGCGGATCGAAGGTAATATTTTGATGGTGGCGCCAAGTGAAGAACTGGCGATTCGCGAAAGCCAAAACCTCAAGAATAAGCAGGAAGTAAAAGAGCTTGCGCCACTCTACTCTGAGTATTTGCAAATCAATTATGCCAAGGCGACTGATATCGCCGAGTTACTCAAAGGGGCAGATTCTAGTTTATTGTCGCCACGTGGTTCAGTGGCCGTCGATGAGCGTACCAACACAGTGTTAGTGAAAGATACCGCTGAAATCATCGAGAATATCCATCGTTTGGTTGAAGTGCTCGATATTCCTATCCGCCAAGTGTTGATTGAATCTCGCATGGTCACTGTAAAAGACGACGTGTCTGAAGATTTAGGTATCCGTTGGGGCGTGACTGATCAGCAGGGTAGCAAAGGGACGTCAGGAACCCTTGAAGGCGCAGGCAGCATTGCCAATGGTACTGTGCCAACACTGGATAACCGTTTGAACGTGAATTTACCTGCGGCGGTGACAAACCCTACCAGCATTGCTTTCCATGTGGCAAAGCTTGCCGATGGCACCATCTTAGATTTAGAGCTGAGTGCGCTTGAGCAGGAAAACAAAGGTGAGATTATCGCGAGCCCTCGCATTACCACCTCTAACCAAAAAGCGGCGTATATCGAGCAGGGTGTGGAAATCCCTTATGTACAATCCACTTCCAGTGGCGCGACGTCGGTGACCTTTAAGAAGGCGGTATTGTCATTAAGAGTGACACCACAAATTACCCCTGATAACCGCGTGATTCTGGATCTTGAAATCACTCAAGACTCTCAGGGTAAAACGGTGGATACTCCCACAGGTCCGGCAGTCGCTATCGATACTCAACGTATTGGTACGCAAGTGTTAGTGGATAATGGGGAAACCATTGTACTCGGTGGTATTTATCAGCAGAATTTAATCAGCCGCGTGAGCAAGGTGCCTATCTTGGGTGACATTCCTTTAGTTGGCTTCTTATTCCGTAACACTACTGACAAGAATGAGCGCCAAGAGCTGTTGATTTTCGTGACGCCTAAAATTGTGAACGAGAAGCTCTAATCGTTTGTTACGAGTCGAATAAAGCCAGCATACATTGCTGGCTTTATTGTGTCTGAAATACAATTCTTATCATAAATAGCGTGCATCACTTGCCAGACTAGACATGAAACTGAGATAATCCTCGGTCAAGTCTCATTAGAGCAAGGTAACATACAGTAGGTCGGCTTGTTCATGAGTCGACATAGGCATACTTTTCATTAAGATTCAGACGTACAAGAAATGGCTGAAAAACGTAATATTTTTCTGGTAGGCCCAATGGGCGCAGGTAAAAGCACAATTGGTCGCCATCTGGCGCAAATGCTGCATTTAGAATTCCACGATTCAGATCAAGAGATTGAGCAACGCACAGGCGCCGATATTGCTTGGGTGTTTGACGTTGAAGGCGAAGAAGGTTTCCGCCGTCGCGAAGCTCAGGTTATTGCTGATCTGTCTGAAAAACAAGGTATTGTCCTTGCCACTGGCGGTGGTTCAGTTCAGAGCAAAGATATCCGTAATCATTTATCTGCTCGCGGTATCGTGGTGTATCTCGAAACCACTATCGACAAACAGGTTGCGCGCACTCAAAGAGACAAGCGTCGCCCATTACTGCAAGTAGATGATCCGCGAGAAGTATTAGAAAACCTCGCAGAAATCCGTAACCCTCTGTACGAAGAAATTGCTGATGTGATCGTTAAGACCGACGATCAAAGTGCAAAGGTTGTTGCGAATCAAATCATTGAGCAATTAGGTTTCTAGGCAGAATGACAAAACAAATTCAGGTTGATTTAGGTGAACGTAGTTATCCCATTTATATTGGCCAGAGTTTGATGAGTGATGGCGAGACATTGTCTCGCTACCTGCTGAAAAAACGTATCCTTATCGTCACCAATGAAACTGTCGCGCCCTTGTATCTTAAGCAGATCCAAGACACGATGGCTTCGTTTGGTGAGGTAACCAGCGTCATCCTTCCTGATGGCGAACTATTCAAAGATTTAACCTATTTAGATTCCATTTTTACGGCTTTGCTGCAACGCAATTATGGCCGTGATTCAGTGCTGGTGGCTCTCGGTGGTGGAGTTATTGGTGACATGACGGGTTTTGCCGCAGCCTGTTACCAACGTGGGGTCGATTTTATTCAAATTCCTACCACGCTGTTATCACAAGTAGATTCCTCTGTTGGTGGGAAAACCGCAGTTAATCATCCGCTTGGCAAAAATATGATCGGGGCTTTTTATCAGCCACAGATCGTCATTATCGATACTGAATGCTTACAGACCTTGCCCGCGCGTGAATTCGCTGCGGGGATGGCAGAAGTCATTAAGTATGGCATCATGTGGGATGCTGAGTTTTTTCAATGGCTTGAGAACAATGTCCAGGCATTGAAAAGTCTAGATACTCAAGCTTTGGTCTATGCGATTTCTCGCTGCTGTGAGATTAAAGCCGATGTCGTGAGCCAGGATGAGACCGAGCAGGGCGTCCGCGCGCTATTAAACCTTGGGCATACCTTTGGGCATGCGATTGAAGCCGAGATGGGCTATGGTAACTGGCTGCATGGTGAGGCGGTTGCGGCTGGCACAGTCCTTGCTGCACAAACAGCTAAGTCCATGGGATTGATTGATGAGTCAATTGTTCGTCGTATTGTGCAATTGTTCCACGCTTTCGAGCTGCCTGTAACAGCGCCGGAATCGATGGATTTCGACAGTTTTATTAAACATATGCGTCGCGATAAGAAAGTCTTAGGTGGTCAGATCCGGCTGGTACTCCCGACGGCCATTGGTCGAGCTGATGTCTTTAGCCAAGTTCCGGAATCTACCCTAGAACAGGTTATCTGCTGCGCATAAACCTTGTGTGGTGGATGAGTGACGTTTCAGGGGCAAGTCTTGCTTCCTTCACAGGAAGCCCTCGTAGAAAGATTGCATCATGTGGCCAGTTATAGCGACCAGCTACTGGTGCTTGTGGGTGCGCACGGTTCGGGGAAGACGACACTACTCACGGCGCTAGCCACAGATTTTGATGAGTCGAATGCCGCGTTAGTCATTTGTCCTATGCATGCCGACAATGCTGAAATTCGTCGCAAGATTTTAGTGCAATTGGTGTCATCCCCGATTTTTGATGACGAAATCTCCCTCGCTGAAACCATACTGCGTGTCGCGTCGAAACAAAGTAAGCCGCTGCACATCATTATCGATGATGCTCATTTACTCTCTAAAGAATTGTGGGCCGAGTGCATCATACTCAATCAAGTGCAATGCGCGGGTCAGCGCATCGCCGTGACGTTAGCGGTACCGCCTACATTTTTAGCCGACTTACTCCCTCAGCTGCCAGAGTCGTTAAGACGACAAATTCTGCCAGTCAGCATTGATCCCTTAAGCCTGCCGGAGCGCGAGGCGCTGTATCAAACCTTGCTGCGATATAGTGACCAAAATCCGTTTACGCCAAGGGATATAGTGCGTGCTCAGCTCGAGAAGCAAACGGGCACTCCTCAGGAGGTGGTGTCCTTGCTGGAGCTGGCTCTACATGGTCAGGGTGAGAAAAAATCAGTATGGACACAATACAAAGTCGCGCTAATTGGGCTCGCCAGTGTGCTGATTTCCATAGTAATTTGGCTTGGTCTGGCTAAACCCTTTTCCAGTGAGCCAATTCCTGAGATCGTGACTTATCCTGCTGTGGATTCCGCAGAGTTTCTTGCCCATGGCAAACAGATACTAGCGCCGTATTTTAGGCAGCGATCCGAGTCGTTAGCGCAGGCATTATTAGCGGAAGCGGTGGAACAAGCGGACCCATTGGCTAAGTTCCATGGGGAAGAGCCTCAAGTGGAAGGAGAGACTGGCATAGCGCCACCAGTCGATGAAGCGACAAGTAAGGGCGACAGAACCGTCACCGAGGTTGATGAGGCAGAGCCTGCGCCAGCTCCTACAGAGCACGCGAAAGGTGACTCAGCTGCTCAGGTGGTGCATGCAACTCCTGAGCCTGCATCACTCGTATCGGTGCGGCCGAAAACCGGCTATGCGATCCAAATTGCGACCGTCTCCCAGCGTGAAACTGTACAGTCACTCCTTAAGAAACTGCATAATGTGCCAGAGGTGCGAGTCGCCAAGTACAAACAGTTTTGGGTGGTGTTAGTAGGGCAGTTTAACAACAGTCAATCGGCACAGCAGGCGGCCGCAGAATTGGTCAAAGAGTATCATCTTAGCCAACCCCTGATAAAAAAATGGGCAGAACTCGGCGGTTATCAACTACAAGAAACGCGCTCAAGCGGTGAAATTTCAGAATAAACAGAGTACAATCATGGCCTTTATTTTTGTCGGCATTCATCAAGTTAAATGATCAAAAAACATAGAGCCTTCCTGAAATGGGCCGGCGGAAAATTTAAATTGGTGGATGAGCTCGCGAACTACTTACCGACAGGTGAGCGTTTAGTTGAGCCCTTTGTCGGCGCAGGTTCAGTCTTTTTAAATACTGACTATCCCAGCTATTTACTCTGCGACATCAATCAAGATCTGATTAATCTCTACAACATAGTGAAAGAAAGGCCTGTCGAATACATTGAGGCGGCCAGGAAGCTATTCGTCGATGAGATGAATCAAAAGGATGCCTACTACCGCGTGCGTACAGACTTTAATAAATCCCGCGATCCTTTTTTGCGCTCGGTTTATTTTTTGTACTTGAATCGCCATGGTTTTAATGGCCTTTGCCGTTATAACCGCAAAGGGGGCTTTAATGTGCCCTTTGGCTCCTACAAGAAACCGTATTTCCCTGAGAAGGAAATTCTAGCCTTTTCAAAGAAAGCTCAGCGTGCCGAGTTTAAGTGCATCGGCTATGAAAAAGCCTTCGAGCAAATCCGTACTGGCGATGTGATCTATTGCGATCCACCCTATGCGCCACTCTCGACCACTGCGAGTTTTACCACCTATGTCGGTGCGGGTTTTAGCCTAGATGATCAGGCGCTGCTGGCGCGTTATTCGCGCCATATGGCGTTAGAGCAACGCATTCCTGTCGTGATCAGTAACCATGATATTCCGCTGACACGTGAGTTGTATCGCGGAGCCCACCTTGCCAAGATCCAAGTGCAGCGCAACATTAGCCAAAATGGCAGTGGTCGTAACAAAGTCGACGAGCTGATTGCGTTGTACGATGAGAATTATGATCCGCAGGATGATTGATACTGGGTTGTGTAGTATCGAGTGGCTTAACCAACAACTTGGCTAACAAGTAGAATCAGGCTGGCGACTAAGGCAATTGCTAACACTATCCCCATCAATATGTACGGTAATGGTGAGTTGGTCTGGAAGTCTTTTTGACGATTTCTATCTGACTGCACCCCAAAGAAGGCGGCTATTGTACTGTGAAAGACTTGCCAGATCCGGCTGAGCATCAATAGGACTGTTGTGAATTAGCGGGCTTTAGGTCATCGATAGGTTTGTCTTGATGACCATGGAGTAATTCAAGCAAGTCGACAAAATGGAACTGGCTAGAGCGATTTTTGCCAGTGAGCCAAGTCTTCCAACTTAAGGTTTGCGCCTGTTCGGCACAGCGGTTATTTGGATGGCTGCTAGGTAAGCTGTTGTTGTAACGAGTATCGCTACTACAAGCACAGGCGGAGGTATCGTTACTCGCGGTGAGTTTTTCCACGCCAAAGGCTAAGGAGGCGACTACCACTGCGGTAAATGCCAACATCATCGATGACTTAAAGGTCACCGAGCCTAAAATGTGTGAAAACTGTGTTAACCGCCCCTTCATGATACTTCCTTTGCAACCACTAAATGATCCACGATAGCGACCCGAGTATAACAAACTCGCTTAGTTTATGAACAATAATTTATCAATCTTCACTAAAATCTTTCTAACGATTCAGCATCTCCTTGAGTTTACCGTACGTTATGAGTGCGCCAATAGCGCCTCTATTGGGTTTCAATCGCGATAAATGTGGCATTTGCTATAGAGGCATGACCTAGCTAAGGGTAAAATAAGGCACTTTTTGTTCAATAGCAGCGAGTGTCCTATGCGCCCATTTTTAATTGCTCCATCGATTTTATCCGCCGATTTCGCCCGTTTAGGGGATGACGTTAAAGCCGTGTTAGATGCAGGGGCTGACGTAGTGCATTTTGATGTGATGGATAACCACTATGTGCCCAACTTAACCATTGGCCCTATGGTGTGCAAAGCGTTACGCGACTATGGCATTACGGCCGATATCGATGTGCATTTAATGGTTAAGCCTGTTGATCGTATCGTGCCTGATTTTGCCAAGGCGGGTGCGTCTATTATTACTTTCCATCCCGAGGCCTCTGAGCATATCGACCGCACTCTGCAACTGATTAAAGAATCGGGCTGTAAAGCGGGTTTAGTGTTTAACCCAGCAACACCGCTGCACTATCTTGACCATGTAATGGATAAGCTAGATGTGATTCTGCTGATGTCGGTCAACCCAGGTTTTGGCGGCCAATCCTTTATTCCTTCGACTTTAGATAAATTACGTCAAGTGCGTGAGCGTATCGATGCCAGTGGTTTCGATATTCGCTTAGAGGTCGATGGTGGCGTTAAAGTGGATAACATTGCCGAAATCGCCGCCGCAGGCGCCGATATGTTTGTCGCCGGCTCTGCCATTTTCGGTAAGCCTGACTATAAGGCCGTCGTCGATGAGATGCGCGCCGAGCTAGCGAAAGTTGAGGTCAAATAATGCGGGAACAGATTAAAGCGATTGCCTTTGATCTCGACGGCACACTGATTGACAGTGTGCCCGATCTTGCGGTCGCGACTCAGGCGGCACTCGCCGAATTAGGTTTAGCAAGGTGTACCGAGGCACAGGTGAGAACTTGGGTGGGCAATGGCGCTGAAATGCTGATGCGCCGCGCCATGAGCCACGCTTTAGGCACAGCTGTTGAGCAAACGGTATTGGATGCGGCTATGCCCATCTTTATGCATCACTATCAAGAAAACCTTGAGAAGCACAGTGCACTCTATGCCGATGTGCACCAAGTGCTGCAAATCCTGTTTGATGCAGGATTTAAGCTGGCGGTGGTGACCAATAAGCCCTATCGCTTTACCTTGCCTTTGCTTGAAGCCTTTAAGATTAATGACTTCTTTAGCCTAGTGCTTGGCGGTGATTCGCTGGCGAAGATGAAACCCGATCCATTACCGCTCGAGCATCTATTAGCCGAATGGCAACTCGATAAAAGTGAGTTGTTGATGGTAGGTGATTCTAAAAATGACATTTTAGCGGCGAAAGCGGCGGGTGTTGCATCAATCGGCTTGACCTATGGCTACAACTACGGTGAAGATATTGGGCTCACTGGCCCTGACGCTGTATGCGAGCAGTTTGTCGAGATCCTGCGCTGGCTAAATCTCGCTCAGCCAGTTTAATCGAATCTTTTTATCTTTATTTGGAGCAATGACGTAATGACCAAACCCATAGTACTCAGCGGTGCACAGCCGTCCGGCGAATTAACCATAGGTAACTACATGGGTGCATTGCGTCAATGGGTTGCCATGCAAGATAGCCACGACTGCCTATATTGCGTGGTGGATTTGCATGCCATTACCGTGCGCCAAGATCCTCAAGCATTGCGTGAAGCCTGTTTAGATACGCTTGCACTGTATTTAGCCTGCGGTGTCGATCCAAAGAAGAGCACAGTGTTTATCCAATCCCAAGTGCCACAGCATACCCAGTTGGGTTGGGCGTTAAATTGCTACACCCAAATGGGTGAATTGAGCCGTATGACGCAGTTTAAGGATAAGTCACAAAAGCACGCCAACAATATTAACGTCGGTTTGTTTGGTTATCCTGTACTGATGGCGGCGGATATTCTGCTGTATCAAGCAAATGAAATCCCCGTTGGCCAAGATCAGAAACAACATCTTGAATTAACTCGTGATATCGCCACTCGCTTTAACAACGCGTACGGCGAGACGTTTACCATTCCTGAGCCTTTTATCCCTGAGCATGGCGCTAAGGTGATGTCGCTTCAGGATCCGCTGAAGAAGATGTCTAAGTCGGACGACAACCGTAACAACGTGATTGGCCTGCTTGAAGATCCAAAAGCGGTCATGAAAAAGCTGAAAAAAGCCATGACCGACAGTGATGAGCCGCCAGTCGTGCGTTTCGATATGGAAAACAAGCCAGGCGTATCTAACCTGCTGAGCTTAATGTCGGGTATCACGGGGCAAAGCATTGCCAGCCTTGAAGCTGAGTTTGAAGGCAAGATGTATGGTCACTTAAAAGGTGCCGCGGGTGAGGCGGTAGTGGGCATGTTAGAGCCGCTGCAAGAGCGATACCGTGCGCTGCGTGCCGACCGTGCTTACCTCGACCAAGTGATGAAAGCTGGCGCTGAAAATGCCCAGGCTCGCGCCGAAGTGACGCTTAAAAAGGTGTACGAGAAGATCGGTTTGTTAGTGTAATTTGCCCTAAAAAGTCCATTATACAACACTCGATTAAGCCGACCTATTCCTAGGTCGGCTTTTTTATATCTGTTATTCATTGCTCTGCTTGATACAGAGCTAATACCAATCGTATTAAATATCTGTTCATTCAGCGGGAGTTAAACGGGCTTTAGGCAAGGCGAAGGCTTGAAGGCATAGTGGCGCTCTGTCGAAAGCCTTAAACCGACATTCCGCACCTGATTTAGGAATAAATTTGCCGATAGCGTTCACCTAACACGTCGAGAATGATCTGCTGGTCGGCCGTTAGCCCCGTGACCTGAGGTGGCGCCTCTCCTAACTGGTACTCGTGTACCCCGCCAAAGCGTAAAAAGATCCAGCGCGCAGTTGGTTTTTGCGTGGGTTTCTTTTTCATGTCCGCCACACTGCGATTCTGCTCTACTAAGCCCTGCCGGATACGGTGCTCCAGCGCCGCATAAATCATCAGGCTACAGGTCATCACCATCAGTAATGCTTCGATACGTTCTGGTTTTTTAAGATACAACGACGAGGTTAAAAATTCGGGACTTTTCAGAAAGCGAAACCCACGCTCGACGTTCTGCTGGGCTTTATAGATTGCCAACAGCTCAGCCATGGTGAGCGTTTCACTGTGATCATTGGTCGCGAGGATGAACACCCCAGTCTGGTTGCGTGCCTCTGCTACCCGCGCCAAGCTACTTGCGGCTAACCCCTTGATGTGAAATTGGTAGCTCACCGGCACTTCACCCTTTTGCGGCCTTCCGCGCCCAGCATAGAGAGGTTCACTCACGACCTCTGCTTCCAGTTGCAGCAGATTTAAGTTGGCTGCAAAACGGGCTAATTCAGCCTGCGCATCGGCCTCGCAGGCAAAACGCTGAGCACATAATTTGCCAAAGGCTTTCAGCTCACGCGTGCTGTCTTTCAGTAGGTTTTTGGCTAATGTTTGCTGCTCACGGTGGCTAGCCTGTTCGCTGCGCACCAGCAACCAACGCTGCGCGACGTCGGCATAATTGGCGCTTTGCCAACAGCCATGATAGCCATTGCCCAGCGCAACCAGCGACTGGGTGCCAATGGTTGCCACGGCTCGCTTGGCCTCATTGAGGGTGACAGGCACACGAGTCACGAACAACTGTTGCTGTTGTGCCAGTAGTTGCAAGGTGTCGGTGCAATACAGCGCCGCATCGCCGACCAGATAACGACTCTCCTGCGCGGCCTTGAGACTGCTCAAGTGGCGCCGTACGGTCTGGGCAAAGGCCTTGGTATCATTACTATTGCCACTCAAGGCTTGCATATAAATGGGCAGGCCGGCTTGATTTTCGCAGATAAGTTCCAGGATAACCTGGTTTAGCTCTGGCCGGTGGTCGCGGCTGTAGCCCCGTACCAATTGCAACTTACCGAGCTGTTCGCCATCGACTTGGTCATAGGCACCATCGACGTGGAAACTGGTGATATCGAGGTGTACTGCGGTACTTTTGAGCTCCAATCGCTCGACGACCTGTTCCGCCATCACCTGATAAAGCGTGCTGACATCGGCCTCAAAGAGGGCATCAAGGCAGCGGCCGAGCACGTCATCATTTAGGTCATCGGCACAGATCCCAGGGCCAATCAGACGCTCTACAGGCTTGTTGGCAAAGAATTGCGGGAACATGTGCAAGGTGGAGCTATGAAAGCCAAGACCATTCAGAATCATCGCCACCAAGGCTTCACCATGTGAAACTTTGTAGGGCGGCGTTTTGGGGAGCACCGCATCAATCATGCGAGCAATGCCGAGTTCTTGGCAGAGTGCAGCGACCAAACCAAGGTGGTCGAGGTTACGAATAGCGATAGCGGGAGTGGCCATAATGATCTACCTGCAAAAAGTAGTAATAGATCAGAATGGCCGATCGCCGTCAAGTTTTTTTAAATCGAAAATTAGGTGCGGAATGACGGCTTAAACGCAGTATAAAGCCCGTTCAACCACGCCCTTCGGGAGCCTCACAGGCATCTCACTCCCGTGTTACATTGACTTAAAAGGGAATAACCATTTCTTCGTCAATGCGCCTTGGATTGAGATGCCTGTGAGGCTCTGAACTGATTAGATATTTAATGTGATTGGTATAAGCGTTTAGGCTTGGGATTTCAGCCAGGAGGAAAAGGCTGCGATGGCAGGCTCCGTGAGACGGCGTTGCTTACAGATAAAACTAAACTCAAAGCCCGTATGAACATCGGGCAGATTAACCGCAACCAGTCTGCCGGTGCTGATATCACCTGCCACCATAAAATCGGGGGCGAGGGCAAGGCCTTGGCCTGCAATTGCCGCCTCAATCGCCATTACGATATGGCTAAAAATATGTTGCTGCTCGTTATTCAGCGGGATCTGGTGGGCCGATGACCATTTATGCCAATCGAGCCCTAGCGGCCCCTCATCCACAATCAACAGTGCCTGTTGTTGAAAATTGCTTAAGTTAATATCACGCCACTTGGGGTAAAAACTCGGGCTACACACTGGGATGAGCCGTTCCTTATGCAGTAGCTGCTGCCAATAGCCCCGTTGATTGAGTTTGCCCGCGATAAAAATATCGGCCGTGCTGGTGCTGAGATCGGGGTCTTGGGTGATCATCTCGAGGCGAATTTTAACGCTGGGATATTGGCGTCTAAAATCCGCTAATCTCGGGATCAACCATTTCACCGCAAAAGAGCTGTACACCGCCAAACAGAGTTGTTGGTTTGGGGTGTCGCGGATCTTGAGATTAAGATCGCTTAACTCATTAAAAATCCTTTCTAACTCAATAAATAAGCTTTGGCCTTTAGGCGTGAGTTGCAATTTTCGTCCCTGACGGTCGAAAAGCTGCTCGCCAAAATATTCCTCTAATACACGCACTTGATGTGAAACCGCGCTTTGGGTAATGCAAAGTTCGGCGGCAGCCTTGGAAAAATGCTGTTGTCTAGCGGCGGTCTCGAAGACTTGTAGCGCGCGTAATGGAGGAAGCTTTCTCATGATTTTCAATGCCTAAAAAATTTAGTATGAATTTAATTCATCTAGCATGAGAAAGCATCATTTCAGCTTAAGTTTTGTGGGGATTATCATGCCAGCATCGAGATTTGCGGATGGTAAAAAATGCAGCGCCCTGTAGTTATCGGTTTGATTTTATTGATAGTGGGTAATCTATTTAGTGCTTTTTACGATGTATCGATCAAATGGCTGCCAGAAGATGCAAATGCGGCCACTTTTCTACTCGTGAGACAAATCACCTCAGTATTGATGTTAATCCCCATTTGGTTGTACTCGCAGCGACCCAAGACGGAACATATTTCGGTCCACCTTTGGCGTGCCAACATAGGCTCGGTTGGCGCGCTTTTTTTAATTATTGGCCTAATGGCTTTGCCGCTCGCGACGGTCAGCTCCCTGTTTTACTCGGCGCCGTTGATGATTATTCTGATGGGCTATTGGTTTTTAAAGGAGCGGATCACTACAGAACAAGTGGTATGCACATTACTTGGGTTTGTCGGGATCTTAATTATCCTCAGACCGAGTGAGATGAACTGGTTTGGGTTGGCTGTGTTATTTTCGGCGTTTACCTTTGCCGTCAACCAGTTGACCCTGAAAAAAGTCCCAAATACTGAACATCCAGTATTAACCTTGATGCTGTATAACCTGCTGGGTATTCCTGCGACCTTAATCATCGCGGCCTTTCAAGGACTTGAGGGGCTGAGCTGGGGATTGTTAGCCGTAGCACTACTCAGTAATGCTTTTTTGCTGATTTATCACTGGTTCTGCGTGCTGGCCTATCGTCGCGCGCAGGCGAGCGATATTGCGATTGCCGAATATACTGGCCTGTTATTTATCGTCTTTTTGGGCTGGCTGTTATTCGATGAATGGTTAGATAGCCTAAGTTGGCTGGGTGCCGCGCTGATCGTGTTGCCGTCACTGTTTTTACCTTGGATTGGCATGTGGATGGCCAAGTCACCCAAGGTAATGGATAACATCCAAGTAAAAGCGTTAGGACTGGAAGCGGTAGAAGGCGAGCCTAAACCCTAAGAGCTTAGGCTCAATCGGTTATTCGATGTATTCGAATACTTTAACGACTTTACGCACACCGGCGGTGTTACGCGCGATATCGACGGCCATATCGGCTTGAGAACGGTGAATGAGTCCGAGTAGGAAGACTTCACCGTTTTCAGTGATGACCTTAATACGGGTGACATCCAACTCTTTCTCGTTGAGCATGCGTCCCTTCACTTTCGTCGTCACCCAAGTGTCATTGCTACGGGTGGTGAAAGAGGTTGGGTTACCGATGCGGATCTGGTTGTGGATCTTTCCGCCAAGCTTAAGATCTTGTACGACCTTAATCGCCTTATCCCTCAGCATTGAGTTGGGTGCTTGGCCAATCATCAGCACATTACCGTTAACCGAAACACCCGTGATATTCGTTTGTTTCTTCAGATCTTCATGCTCTAGCAGGGCACTGGTGATCTTAAAATCGGTATTGGTATCGTCGAGCTGAGTCTTCACCGAACGCTCATCGTTGGCCATCATGGCGCCACTGACTGCGCCCACCATAACGGCACCGGCGCAACCTTGCAGCAGCATGCAAACCATTAACAGTGGGGCAGCATATCTCATTGCTGTTCGTCCTGCGGGAAGAGCGTGCGATCGATATTGTCACAGAGACAGTGGATAACC
Source organism: Shewanella sp. GD03713 (assembly GCF_029843705.1). Lineage (NCBI taxonomy): Bacteria > Pseudomonadati > Pseudomonadota > Gammaproteobacteria > Alteromonadales > Shewanellaceae > Shewanella > Shewanella sp. GD03713. Next base: position 4,514,798 of record NZ_JAOCIW010000001.1, on the reverse strand, counting down.
AGTAAATGCACTTCTTGAATACGTGCCGTCACGTTAGAAGGGACACGGATTTCCACGTCACCCACGCTCAGTAATCCCGCCATCGCGCCACCGTCTTTACCGGTTAAGGCAACGATAGTCATATCGCGGCTCAGGGCGGCTTCCATGGCTTTAATCACGTTGCCTGAGTTACCGCTGGTGGAAATCGCCAGCAGAATGTCACCTGGTTGACCTAAGGCTAAGATTTGTTTTGAGAAAATCTCATCATAGCTGTAGTCGTTGGCAATCGCCGTGATGGTTGAAGTGTCGGTTGACAGCGCAATCGCGGGCAATGGTGGACGTTCAATTTCGTAGCGGTTTAATAGCTCGGCCGAGAAATGCTGAGCATCACCGGCACTGCCACCGTTACCGCAGGCAAGAATTTTATTGCCGCCCAAAAGACATTGCACCATCATCTCGGCCGCTTTGGCGATGGATTCTGGCAGTGCTTCGGCTGCATCGATTTTGGTCTGGATAGATTCAGTAAAGCTGTCTTTAATGCGTTCTAACATGGATACATCCTTTCAGGATAAAGTGTGGCTATGATGCCATATTTCCACGATGGAGTTGAGGCATAAGCGTTAAAAATTATTCGATTAGCTGAGTCGAAGGCCTCGTTTAAAAGGCATCGACTAGCCAGTGGATTTGCGCGTCCTCGATGGCGACAACGTCGAATCGGCACGGCACATCCAGTTTATGCGTCTGTAAATAGTGGCTGGCCGCCATGCGGATCCTGCCGATTTGTGCTTTGCTAAGTGCTTGTATTGCGCCGCCAAATTGATTTGCTGAGCGATATTTTACTTCAACAAATACCCAGTGGTGTTTATGGCGCATGACGAGGTCTATTTCACCAAAGGGATAGCGGACATTGCGCTCGACAAAGGTTAAACCTTGCTGTTCTAGGTAACCTTGAGCGAGCGACTCTGCCTGCTGTCCGAGTGTCATAGTTGACGGAAACTGCCTCTTTGATAGCGTCCCCAGCTTAATTGGCGGTTAATCACGCCGTCTGGATTGACGGATAACACGCCGCTACGTCCATTGAACTGGTAACCTGTGAATGAGCGCATCTGCGCCAGTTTGCTGATCAAATCCATAGCATCATAACCCATCACGAACAGGCGTTTTTGGCCGTTATTCCAGCCCGACCATAGTGTGTTAACCATCAGGTTTTCTTCACTGTTTTGCATTAGCCAAGGTGCATCGCTCATGGTCAGGTTATTTAAATCCTGCGCCGTTTGGCTCGATTCGTTGTCGATGCGGCTGCGGCTTGAGGTGTACAGCGGCACTGGCTGAGTAAAGACGCTGAAGTTCACATCGATAAAGGCCTTGAGCAAGGTTAAATCCTGCGGCGTCGAGATCATATAAATCGCATCGATATCTTGGCGTGAGCGAAAATCGGCCTGTACCGAATTACCGAGTAGCTCCTTGATCCGCGCGATACGTGCTTGGCTATCACGGACACCGAGTGCATCCTGCACTGTGGTTTTCATCTTGTCGCCACCATCGTAGTAATAGACTTCGATAGGGGTATCGCTTTTCTTTTTCCAAGCTTGGATAAAGCTTTCTGCCATACGCTTACCGATGGCGTCGTTGCTGGCGAGCAGCAATGGCATAGTCACGCCATCTTGATACATGCGCGTTGCGGCATCGGCTGCTTCTTGGGCTGGTGATAGTGCAAAGTAGAACTTATTGATATCGGGCACAAACTTATCAGTTTGATTCAAAAATAGCTGCGGGATGGGTGCTATCGGATCCGTAGGTGTTGCGGGAGCTGTGCCCGATGGCGTGCTGGTCGCAGGGGCTGTGTTGTTTAGTGCCAGTAATTGATCGATTTCATTTGGCAGTAAGGGGCCAATAATAAACTCAGCACCCGCATTCACCGCTTGCTGATAGGCGGCGACGGCATCATTGGCGGTATCGTAAAAATTTACCGCAACCTGTTCATTGGGTTTGGCTAAATAGCTGGCCAAAATCCCTTGGCGAATCGCATTGGCCGCGCTAGCGCGTTGACCTGTGAGCGGTAACAGGACGGCGATATTCTTCGGCATGAATGGCTTGGCATTAAGCGCCCGATCCAAATCGGTCGGCAATTTGGCTGCCGCAGGATGATAAGGATTCTGCTTTTGCCAGTCGCCTAAGTAACGAACCAGTTGATTAGGGTCGACCGCATAATGTTTGGCGATATAGGCGAGCTGCAACCAACCAGCAAATACTGGGTTGTTGGCATCGCGGATAAAGGTTTGCAGGGTTTGCTCATGCATTGGCTGCAATACTTGCCAGATCTGGTTATTGACTTCACTCGCCTCGGCGGGCGGTAAATAGGTAGTCAATAAACTCAACTCGCGCACTTGCTCGATAGGTTGCTTATTCAACTGGAATAAATGCGCTCTAAATTGATGATATGCGGCCATTTGCCAGCCGGGTAACACCCAAGTGCTTGGATAGCTCAGGGTCTTGAGCGCCTCGACATAGGTCGATGTGTGCTCTAATACCCGCGCCGTCAGGTATTTATGCTCGGCCACCAGAGTTGGGGTTTGGGTCAGACTTGGCTGCATCGACTTCAGCAGTTTCTGCGCTGCCGCATAGTCATTGGCATTGATATAGGCATGCGCCGCCAGCAGCAGGTTAGTGTCGCGCTGCTGCGGATCTTTGCTATTCGCGGCCTGTGCTAAATACACATTGGGCGCCAATGGTGCAGAGGCTAAAGAGGTGGCCACTGTGGGGGCAGTACCGGTTGAGCTGGGCGCTTGGCTGCCGCAACCCGCCAACACTGCGGATAAAATGGCCACGGAAACGAACTTAGTTGTATTCAGGCTTTTTAACACTGGGCTTCACTCTGGTAAGATGCTGCCTCTAGTTTAACCTTCTCTTGCGCTTGACGAAAGTCTTGGCACTGTCATTACCGAGGTATATATGGACCAAAGCGTCGCACTCTACATTGTTCCCACTCCCATTGGTAACTTGGGGGACATGAGCCCACGTGCTATCGAAGTGCTCACTCAGGTCGCATTGATTGCCTGTGAAGATACGCGCCACAGTGGCAAGTTATTGAGTCATTTTGGTATTTCTACCAAAACGATCGCGTTGCATGACCATAACGAGCGCGCCCGCGCCCAATGGATTGTGGAGCAGTTAGCCGCAGGGCAATCGATTGCGCTGATTTCCGATGCGGGCACACCGCTGATTTCTGACCCCGGCTATCACTTAGTTTCCCATGTGCGCCAGTCGGGTTTTAGAGTGATCCCATTGCCCGGCCCTTGCGCGGCGATTACCGCATTAAGTGCATCGGGTTTACCGTCGGATCGTTTCTCCTTCGAAGGCTTCTTACCTTCTAAAGAGAAGGCGCGCGCCGATAAGCTGCTCGAGCTTAAGGAAGACTCTCGCACGTTAATTTTTTATGAATCACCGCACCGCATCGAGCATAGCCTGACGACCATGGTCGAAGTGTTAGGCGGCGAGAGGCAAGTGGTGATGGCGCGGGAAGTGACTAAAACCTTCGAGACCTTCCTCTCTGGCCCTGTTGCCGAGGTGCTCACCACGGTCAGCAGCGATCCTAACCAGCAAAAAGGCGAGATAGTGCTGATGGTGCATGGTCATCGCGCCGCGGAGGATGATGACGCCATTCCGACTGTCGCCATCAACACCTTGAAATTACTCTGTGAAGAATTGCCCCTCAAAAAGGCCGCCGCCATTGCCGCGCAAATTCACGGTCTTAAAAAGAATGCCCTGTATAAGTTCGGTTTAGAGTCGGATTTATAAGCGGATCTTTGAGATAGGCGCACATGGGCGGGATTAACAGTGGTACGCGCAGATTGCTTAGGCTATAATCCGCGCCGAGTTGGCCAGACAGTCGCTGCGCTCGCAAGAGCGGGGAGGAAAGTCCGGGCTTCAAAGAGCGGGGTGCCAGGTAACGCCTGGGCGGTGCGAACCGACGACAAGTGCAACAGAGAGGAGACCGCCATCATAGCTTCGGCTAAGGTGGTAAGGGTGAAAGGGTGCGGTAAGAGCGCACCGTGCGGCTAGCAATAGTCCGTAGCAATGTAAACTCCACCCGAAGCAAGACCAAATAGGGTTCCGTATGGCGTGGCTCGCGTTGGAACCGGGTAGGTCGCTTGAGCCTGCGAGCGATTGCAGGCCTAGATGAATGACTGTCCAAGACAGGACCCGGCTTATCGGCCAACTCACCAAATCACACTAAGACGCTGTTTTTGTGTTGTTTTTGATTTTATTTGAAACCGCTGAGACTTAAGTGGTACACAAATGAGACATTTACAACGCAGAAATGGCGTTTTTTATTTCCGCTACAGACTTCCCAGACACCTTGCAGTTATCGTTGGAAAAGCAGAGATTAAACATTCTCTTTTGACTACTTCAGAAGAAATAGCAATTGGACTCATTGCGCCTAAATTAGCCCTTTTAAGGAGAATTAAGCTGATGTCGAGCGTAGCTAACAAACAGATATTACTAGATTTATTTGCTGAATTAACAGATTACGGCTTCGTTGACAATTTGACCGAGTATCAACGAGAAGAGGAAAGAGAGTTCGCAACCGCTTGGGAGGTTGCTCAGTCTGAAATAGGAGATTCACTTAAAAATGGTGGACACAGCTTTGACCCTAGCGATTTCGGCATCAAGACACCTTATCCATCAGACATAAAAGATAAAAGAGATTATCAGCAACTAATGTTTCATTTGGCTGGCGCAATGCGCGAGCTGATTATCAATGGCAGAAGCCAACAGTTCAAAGAAGAGTTTAGTAGTGCCAAATCATGCTTGGATGAGCTTTTATCTTCAGGTGAGGCTGTAAAGCAAGTTGCAGTGAGTGCCGCTCCTAAAGTCTTAATGCTTTCTGATGCTATTAAGATGTATTTGGATTGGAAATCAGAAACTTCACACAAACCAAAGAAGCAGATGGAGCGTCACGCTGACATTATGCTTAATGTGCTTGGGGATAGAAATATCTACGACATTCGCAAGGCAGACATTAAGCAATTACTTAAGCGGTATGAAGCTTTCCCCAAAGGAAATACTGGTGATTTCACTAAAATGTCGATTAAACAAATAATGGATTATGATGTTGATTTAATTGATGAAGAGGATAGAGTTTCTTCGAAGACTGTCAAAGAGTTATTCAAGTTTTGCGGAAGTCTCTTCAACTCTTTCTTAGTCGAGGAAATGGATTTACTAGAGAAGTCGCCTACAGATGGAATCGTTTATAAGGTGAAGTCTAAAAGCTATTCAAATTTTAGTAACAACCAGATTTTAAGCATTATTAAAGCGGTCTCTAAGGAAGAGGGGTGGAAAAAGTGGGCTGTACTTATCAGCATTTACACTGGCGCTAGACGTGGAGATATAGCAAACCTCAGAACTGACAGCTTGAAATATGATGATAAAACTGGGCGTCCTTATCTGTGGATTGAAGAGGGAAAAACTGATGCTGCACAGAGGGCTATACCAATCTCCAGAGCACTTGAAGAGCTAGGGATTATTCAGTTTATCAAAAGTGCAAAAGATGATGTCTTCCCTAAGCTTAAGGCCAATCGCAATTTATTTACTGATTACTTTAAATCTGTTGTTAAATCCTTGGGTATTCCAGATAAAAATGATGCAGGTGAAAGATACAGCTTACACGGATTGAGACATACATTTATCACCAAGGCTTTCGAGAAAGGCTGTATGCGGGAGCAGGTGCAATCAGTTATTGGTCATGTAATTACAGCAAATGGAGACATCACAACTAGATACACTCATAAGTTTCAAGTATCGGCCTTGTTCGGTGTTGTTGATGCCATTGATTTTGATTGAATTAGGAAGCCATTTGCTTTCGCCAAAGCATTTAATATCCATTGAACAACAGTAAATAACTATTGAGATTAATAATGTTAATCACTCCAACAGCGGTGAGATTAGGTTTTATCAATATTACTGTTATTGTCGAATAATCAATAAATTAAGAATAAGAATTTGCTGGTGGCATAAAGATTGTCACCTAGCGATGTTATATGGAAGTGTGGGAATAGACTAAGGCTTAAAATCAATCCCAAAACTGTCGCAGTCTATTGTTTTAGTATCCTGTAGAGTGTGGCAACTCCAATACCTAATTCTTTGGCAGCTTTCTCTTTGGTAACACCTGTAGATAGTTTTGCTTCAATATCATCTTTAGAGACTTGTACTGAAGGTCTACCAGCATACTTCCCTTTAGATTTGGCTGCTTCTATGCCCTCTAAACGTCTCTCGTTGATGAGTTCTCTTTCCATTTGAGAAACCGCAGCAAGAATACTTAAAACGCCTTTCTGTGCTGCTGTGAGCGTCCCATTGAAGGTTAATCCTTCTTTGTGAAAGACAATTGAAACTCCTTTAGCCGTCATTTCCTCAACAATAGCCACAGCATCACCCGCACCAGAACGACAGACCCTATCAAGTGAATGTATGTGCAGGGTGTCATTAATTCTACATAACTGCTTACATCTATTCCATTCAGGCCTGTTAATCGACTTAGCCGACAATTTTTCCGTTATGACCATATCAAGCTCAACATGTGCTAACTGTCTATCTGTATTTTGAGCCGCTGTACTTACCCGAATGTAACCAATGTCCATGATTAATTCCTATCAATATTATATAGAATCTATGATAGTCGCGCTATCAAAATAGTCAAATCATATTTTTGAGAGTGTGTTTTGATGGTCTATCAAAACTATAGATTTTGATAAATTTGCTTAGGGATTTTAAAATTGTTAACGATTGGCTTAGGGGCAGTAATGTTAGGCTTATTACTGCAACACTACTAGCATAAAAGGTGTCTGATGCTGGCTTTTGTGTTTATTGCCTAGTAACGTATAGCTATTGCCTTGCATGGTGTTTTGGTGGATAAGTCATGGAGTGACTCTTGCAATCAATGGGTACTCTGAAGTACTGTTTGTATATACAGTATCTTGCTTTGCAAATTAAAAATTAATCTTATTAAAAAAATTTAGATGGATTTGTGTATTTAACTATGGATTAGTTTAGGGAACAGAGAATGAAAGCTTTACTTTCAATTAAACCTGAGTTTGTTGATAAAATTTTCTCGGGAGAGAAATTATTTGAATACAGAAAGGCTATTTTTAAACGTCCAGAGGTTAAATCGGTAGTAATTTACTCGACAATGCCTGAGGGTAAAATTGTGGGTGAATTTAAAATTGGCAATATCCTTGCAAAATGTCCAGAGGAGTTATGGGAGGAAACAAAGGGTGCGTCAGGAATTGATAAGCGTTTTTTTGATGAATACTTTGTAAATAAGAAGGTCGCTTATGCGATAGAGATAACTGAGCTTACAAGATACAGTAAGCCAATCGACCCGTATAAGGGTGATACAAGCTTTAAGGCTCCTCAGTCTTTTAAGTATTTAGATTATTCAGGTAACTTTTGTTAGGTCTTTAGCTAAGGATGGCAAAATGGATATTTATTTTATTTCAGGTGTTCACGGAGTTGGGAAGGGCACTCTTTGCAACGAAATTCGTTCTTTAATCAATATAAATGCTTATTCTTGTAGTGACATAATAAAAGCAAACTCAGATTATATTGAGGAGGGGAAGGGGGTTCAGGATGCAAAGGGTAATCAATCGACTTTGTTGTTTGGACTGGGAAAACTAAATGACAGTAGTATCTTATTAGATGGGCACTTTTGTCTACTAGGGAAGTCTGGCTCAATCATTGAACTAGATTTCAGTGTATTTGATGATATTCGTCCAAAGAAAATCATAACGGTAACTTGCGACACAAATGAAATTCGTAGGCGCTTATTTGAGAGGGATGGTGTAGAACAAGATGTAAAGCTACTTGATGATTTCCAAGCTAAAGAGCTGGAACAAACATTAAAGTACTGCGAAAGTCGCAATGTGCCTAACTTTCTCTACCGTTCTGGGGATGATGTTACTGATTTGGTTGAATGGATACAGAGTTGACGTAAAGGGCACTGCCATTGAAGCAGCGCCCTCCTTGATTTCTATCTAAGGAATTTTCTATCAAGACCAGATAATTCAATGATTTTGTCAAATTGCTTGTCTGATAGAGGCATTACTCCCCAGTAATCAGTGCGTGATAATCCAGCCTCATCCGCCAACATTTTGCGTATAGGTCTCTTGGGGAAGGCTACATTATATGTAAAATTCAGAATGAAGCAGTATCTACGTTCTTTATATATAGTTCTTAATTCTCTTTCAGTAAATACGCTGAATTTTATGCAGTAGTCTATAAACGCTTGTTCATGAGCGAATTCATCAATGTGTTTGATACTTTCTACGACACAGAGTGAAGTTGCAACTGATGTGTATTCAGCGGAATGTCCGTCTTTAGTTCGGTATATGACAATGACATCGCCTCTTTTGAATCGTAATACGGCATCCATTGAGCAGATAAATATTTTATGGATACTGTTTGAATATGAAATGTCTTGTACTATATCAGGAGATTCCGTAAAGAGTTTTGAGTCTGGGAAGAGCTTAGTGTGAAAATTAGGATAAATGGATAGAAGGTATTTATTATTATTTTTGGTATTAACAAAAGGATAGTCTTTGTCTACATCACCAGTTATTTTATGTAAGTTCCTTAATAAAACATTTTCAACCCCATTTGGAGTTGTTTTTGTGCCATACTCTTCAAATCCGTAACGCTTAAATAAATCGACAAGATAGCCATGTTTTTCGCCGAAAATAGTTACGTAGATATCATCAATATCAGGTTTTTTTGATATTGCATAATCAAATATTTTTTTAAGATATCTGTCACCTCTTCGAGTTTGTAAAGGATTGAACTTGAATGTTCCGACCTTCATGTGGTGTGTATTTGGTAATAGCGGGTCAGTGTCATCATTGACGCCATTTTCATATTTAAAATAAAGAAATCCCTCAATACCACCGACTAAGTTATAAAGGACTAGGGCTTCGTTTTCTGCTTTTTTGTGAAACCACTCCGAAAACTCTTTGTAGTTTTCTTTTAAGCTGTTAAAAAATGGGTCGGCTAAGTTTATCTGTGAAAATTTCTCTATCCTTAAGTTTTCCATCCTCTCTACCTCCTTGCTATGGGCTCTTTTCTTTTAACGCAACATTATTGTGTATGGTTAAAGGTGTTGGACTCAATAAACCTACTTAGTTTAGGGAGACTAGCATTAATAAGATAAGTAATGAAGAGTATTTTAAAAAATCACGTTAAATTAGTGGCTTAAGGTCTCTGGGTGTAATGTTCGTGTGTTGTTGGTTGATATCGAATAATTATCGTTTGGTGTGATACTTGAAAGTCTGTTTGAAGATGTTTTACGTTGACATTATTCAGTGGGTTTAAGTCGGTAAACGGCTTAATTCCTAGTTATCTTGAATTGAGGTTAAAGGATGCCAAGGAAAGAATTTTATCTTCACTGTGAGAGTTGTAATGCAGAGTTCAAAACTTCAAGCCAGAAGGTTAAAACGTGCCAAAAGTGCAGAAAACTAGCTACTCAGAAAACAAGACTAGCGAATTTTTTCCGTTCTTCCTTTGGCAAATGGCTGGTAACAAGGATTAGCCAAAGTGGGACAATTAAAGTATTGGGTAATGATTTTAATGTTGATGAGCTGACCAAGTTATATCAGCTTTGGAAATTAAGGCGAAAATACGGTCAGCTTTCGTATGATGCTGATACTAATACTTGGTCTAGTAAAATTGAACTTCAAATTGGTCACATTTTCCCTCTTAAGGGAGGGGATTTCAGAGTTGGAGAGTTGACCCCGAGAAACTTAGTTATAATTCCTTCAGACTTAAACAACAGATTGAAAAATAAGGTTTTTAACTCTGGATTCTATGTTGTCAGTAATGCTTCATTGGATGTGAGACAGACCAAATCGAAACTGATAAAGGCGTTTAAGCCTGTGCTTGTTGATTTTCAAAATCAACATAACCTAAAAGGTGAAAGTTCTGTCCCAAATCATTCGTTTAGCGTTACAAATGAAGAGTTCACATTGCTTGATATTGCTAGGTTAGAGGCTCGTAGACTAGGAGTTGTCTTTGGCACGCAGGATGATGCGAATAAAGTGTATGAGAGAATATTCAAGGCGGGAGTTAAACTCTCGCCACTCGTGGATAAGCGTCCTCCTGCCATTCTTCCTCCTGATGAGTGCAAAGAGATAAGATTGTGGGACTTTCTTGATAGAACTAAAGCTTCTGATGTTGACACTACTACCTACGCGACACTTTCTAGTATTCATGTATTCGTTGGGTTAGATGGTGCGATTAATGTAGAACAGGTTGAATCGGAGTTCGACTACATAACTGTTGAAGGATACAACTTTAATGCCCAAATAATTAAAACCCTGTATTTCTGTCAAACTCTGGAGATAGCGCTAGAATCTTGTTTTTCTGATGCTAATTTGGCAGCCAAGATTTATACAACAATTGATGATTGCGTACATAGCTTTTATCCCATTGAGCTAAGAGAATCTATTGATAATCCTTTTAAGAAGCCTATCCAGTTAAAAAAGGTTCGAAAACTTACAGAAGATTGGACTGATTTTGATGTGTGGACAGGTTTACCCAAAATGGTTCCTAAGTAATAGTTACTCTTCACAGGTGTAAAGTAAAACTCCTTTCTAAACGTTGGTACAGCTGGTTTTTAAAAGGTACACCAGAGTTTCATTAGTGTATAAGGACTATAAACTCACACCAGCAATTTCCATTTGAATGGATGGTACAAAATTGGTACAAAATGAGTTAGGCTAACTCTAATTACATAAATTTGTTTTGAATAAAATCATTGTGTTATGGTTTGTTTAGATGGAGGTTTTGAGCAATTGAGCCAACTCACTCGTCTTATCGGCCAACTCATTAAATTCAGTAAAAAGCCCGTTTATCTAATTAGGTAAACGGGCTTTTTATTTGCTGAGTGATTAGCGGGCTGGATAGCAATAAAAGAAGATTCTTCCCTATTATCTATCTGTCGCTATAGCTTGATTATTCGGTGTTGGTTCTACTGCTGCCGATAAGTGTTTTTGTTCACTCGCAAGCACTTGCGCAATATTAATAAGATTCTGAGCGAGTTCTTTCGCTTTATCCTCGGGGAATTTGGTCTCCAGTGAGGCTTGCAGTTTTTCCTGCAGATTTGCTAATACGGCTTGTTTATCGATCTCAGTGACTGTCTGTTTGAGGTTGGTGATTCCGCTGGCTAGTGCCTGTAGTTCTGGGAACAATTGCGCGTTCTTTAACGGGGCTAAGAGTGCTACGTCCTTTAAATTTGCATCGTCGACTTTATTGTCTAAGGTAAGGAGCAGATTATCGACTCTGTCGAAGGTTTGTTCGCTGCGACTAATTAAAGGCGCGATGGCGGCGTCTTCTATGAGTCCGGTGAATTTATCGACGGTGGCGTATAACAATCCTGCGACGATAATCAGCGGCAGCATGATCCCCGTGAATAATCCCACCCAAAAGTTGTTAAGCCCAGCGGCGAAGTTTTTCATTTTAGTCCCTTATTCCCGTTAAACGCTTAAGTTACGCTATGCGCTTTGTCGATGGCTGACAAGCGTTTACTGCTAAAACTGCGTGCTCAGCGATAAAACGAGGCGCATATCCGATGCGCGATAAACCATAGATTAGAAGCTGCGCTTCACCAGAAAACGCCATTCCCAACTGTTGACCGAATCACCACCCGTGTAGGGCACTGATAGGTCAATATGGGCGACGTTGCCGTAACTGGAGCGTGAGGAATAAATCCGCGCGCCAATACCTATACTGGCAAGCGGGCCACTGACTTCGTTATTGGCCGCTAACGGACCGCCCGAGGCTTGGCCGACATCGGCAAATACCGCCCAACCGAGTTCGGCCAATTGGTATAGGTTGATATTGGGATAATTACGGATTTCGGCGGTGAGTAACCATTGGTTATCGCCCTGTTGATATTCGTTGGGATAACCGCGTACCCCGGTTTCATCGCCAAGCCCTTCGGTGAGATCGAGGTAAGTATTATTTGATACACTCGCCCACGCCTTGCCATAGGCTATCCATTTAGGATTGATTTGATAGAAGTACTCGGCCTGAACATTGGCTTGATAGGTATCTTTTTGGGTGGTGCCTAAGGTGCTGGTGGCGCCCATTTCGAGTAACCATAAATGCTCATCAAACTTATAACCGCGAGTGGTTTGCCATTTGAAGTGGTAACCCACTGGGTTATTGTCGCCTATATCATTGGTCTCGATACCCAATTGAATATAGTGGTGCCAACCTAAGTTAAAGTCTTCGTTATTACGAATAAGATGCACGTTATTGAGCACCTGAAAGTCATCCTGAATAAACTCATAGGCGACCCAGGGATACATAAAATCCCTGTCCTGGGGTAACTCGGAAGTGGGGTACACCTCTGAATTGGCAAACTCGTGCTTATCTTGGGTGAAACCAGTGATAAAGCGCGATAAGTGATCGTTATTCTTATTGATTAACCAGCCATATTGCAGATTGAGATAGTCGACAGTGTGCTCAAACTCGTTCACCTCTTGGCCGTTTTGCCGCAAGATATCGGTGCGGCTATCATCTAAAAACTCTGCCGAGTACATGGTCTCAGTATTCAATGAATAGAAGGGCTTACTGACATACACATGCTTAGCTTGGCCGTCGCTATTATCGTAAAACTCGGCGGCAACAATACCGTGGTCGATAATGCTAATGGGCGCTTCGAAGGCAAACTTATAGCCAGTACGGGATTCATCGGATTGATATTTTAAGCGGGTGCGTATGCCTGTTCCGAAGAGATTGTCTTCTTTCACCCCAAAGGAGTAACGGGTGTCACCGCCTGAGCTACTAAAGCTGGCCGTGGGGAGCAGTGACCAGTTATCCCAGGTTTCGATAACAATTGACTCATCATCGGGGTGAACATCTGCCTCAGGGTCTTTCTCGCTGACATAGACTTTTGCATCGCGAATATAAGGTTCGGCACGCAGCAAACGTTGGGATTCGTCGAGGTCTTTTTGGGTAACAGTCTCGTTTTCACCAAAGGTCAGCCTATCCTTAACCACATATTCCTTAGTGTTGATATGCAGATAGTTTGCCCAGCGGTGGATGAAAAATGCATCGGGATCGGATTCATCGAAGATCGGGTTACTGACAACCACAATCTTACTCACCTTTTTCGGGGCTTCAGCGGTTGCAGTTTTGGGCGCGGCCTCATCCGCTCTGGCTAGGCAGACTAGGCCACAGAGGCAACAAGGTAGAATCAATGCATACAGGGTAAACTTCTGCATAAAACCACTCCCGTAAACTGGATGGCGACAGCTTAAGATTCTGCTGCGCTTCACAATTTAATAACACACGGGAAGTGGCGATTAGTCAAGGAAACATTTTAATAAGATTATGATTTTACTTAATGTTACTTTAAGAATCGGGCTGGAGTTGGCGCCAGCCCTGAGAGAGGGAATGTTACAGCGTACGTCTTGGCGGTACCACGACGTTGGCAAAAATCAGTCCGGCGATAAGCGACATAAAGATCAAAAAGATCTGCGATCCAATATGGGATTGGTTAAGCATAGTTTCGCCGGAGATCAGCGCGTTCAGCCCTATGTAGGTTTTACTGCCGGGCACTAAAATCACAATACCTTGCAGCAGTGCAATCGAGGCGGGCGCCTTCATCCAACGGGCGAAGAGATTGGAATACACGCCTACCGCCAAGGCGCCGAAGAAGATCCCTACAGAATCCCCAAAAAAGTGCCCGCCTAACATGGCAGAGAAGAATGCCACTATCCCCGCCAGTACGCCCCAGGGCGAGTCCTGCATCCGCGCCTTAAAGATAAACACCAGCGCCATCGAGAGAATCGGTACTGCCGACCAAATCGCCCAGCGCGGTAATCCCTCAGGCTCGATATGAATGGCTTCACCGAAGAAGGCTTTACCTATTGCCATCCCTAGCACAGCGCCAAAATACAACTTAAACAACAACATACTGGCATCCATGATCCGCGCTGTGCCAGAGATCAGGTCGCGTGCCGCCAGTTCCGCCAGCCCTAAGGTTAGGGCTAAGCCGGGAATAAAGATGATGATGGAGGAAAGGATCACCACGGGAATATTAATATTGGGATCGATGCGGGCAATGGCGCAGGCGGCAATGGCGCAAACAATCGTCGCGAATGGCTCTAACACTTCTGCCATGCGCGTCGAGCGTTCGGCGCGGTACACAAAACCATAGACCAACAAGCCTAACAAGCCTGACCAAAAGACATCGTTCCAACCCGTGCCCATCAACATGGCAAAGGCAGCCGCCGAGGTACCAAAGGAGAAACAGGTTAATGCTGGGCCGTAGGGGTTGGGTTTGTTGGCGATTTCCTCTAGCCTATCTAAGGCTTCGGTGAGCGTGCGTTTACCCGAGGTGAGCTCATCCACCAGTTCATCGGTGCGAGCGAGGGAGCCTAAATCCAATTCGCCGGGTTTAACCCGCGCAACATGGTTATATTCTTGATCGGTATCGTGTTGTAATACGAAGGTCATGGAGGTCGGCGAGATTAAAAAATAACCTTCGATTCCGAGCGTCCGTGAGACGGTTTGCAAATGGGTTTCAAGACGGTAAGCGGGTGTGCCAAACTTATGTAAAGCCTTGCCTAGCTTAATGATAAATTTACGCTTTTCGAGAAACTGTTCGTTATCCAATCGGGCTATTCACTGTATAAAAAGTTGTAAGAGATCACGCGCGCATATTAACCTATCTTGTCGCTAAAAGGTTAATGGCTTTTAAGCTTAATACAAATAAATTGCTGAATTTTTGCGGCAAATGCCGCGGTGGTGTTAATTAAAAGGGAATCGCTATGCCGTTGATGGTAACAGGGTTTTACGCCAGCTTGACTGGGTTGTTGATAATAGCGCTGGCTTATCGAGTGGTGAAATTAAGACGAAGCCAAAAAATCGGACTCGGTGATGGCGGCAACAATGCCTTGGCGCTGGCGGGCAGGGTGCATGCGAATCTGATTGAGAATGCGCCCATCGTATTGATTTTAATGCTGGTGGCCGAGGCGGGTGGCTTAGCGCATTTCTATTTGCATTGTTTTGGTACCGTGTGGATTGTGGCACGCTTGCTCCATGCAATAGGGTTAACTCAGGGTAAAGGCGGTTATCATTTCGGCCGTTTTTGGGGCGTGTTGCTCACTTGGTTGGTGACTATCAGCCTAGCCTTGGTCAACTTAGTGCATTTTGCCCAAAGTTTATAACCACTGAGATAGTGGTAATGGCCGTCTAAGCCATATCCCTAGCCACTTTAGGGGTATTGAGCACATTGGTGCAAATACCCCGAAAAACACCTCGGCTGCTGTTTTTTTAATCGCACTTATCCCTGTTTGCCTGCTATACTCCGCGTCCCTAAATCGGTGCGGCCCGTTTTTGCCTGCACCTTTGTTTGACATTACGCTTTTGGGTCAAAATCGATGCAAGTTGAATCCACACTGTTTAGCCATCCCAAGTATTGGGCCGAGTGCTTTGGCACAGCGCCTTTTTTACCTATGTCTCGCAAGGAGATGGAGAAATTAGGCTGGGACAGTTGTGACATTATTATTGTCACTGGTGACGCCTATGTGGATCACCCAAGCTTTGGCATGGCGGTCATTGGCCGGATGTTAGAAGCCCAAGGCTACCGCGTTGGGATTATTTCTCAGCCCGATTGGTCGAGCAAAGATGCCTTTATGCAGCTAGGGCGTCCGAATCTGTTTTTTGGTGTCACCGCCGGCAACATGGATTCGATGATCAACCGTTACACCGCCGACCGCCGTATTCGCAGCGATGATGCTTATACTCCTGGCGATGTGGGCGGTAAGCGCCCCGACCGCGCCGTGACCGTTTATACCCAACGTTGTAAAGAAGCCTTTAAAGATGTGCCAGTGATCATTGGCGGCATCGAGGCGAGTCTGCGCCGGATCGCCCACTACGATTATTGGTCGGACAAAGTCCGCCGCAGCGTGATTTTCGATGCTAAGGCCGACATCTTGATGTACGGCAACGCCGAGCGTCCGCTGGTTGAAGTGGCGCGTCGTTTAGCGGCGGGTGAAGCGATTGCGGATATTCAGGATGTGCGCGGTACAGCGGTTATCCGTAAAGAACCTATGCCCGAGTGGCGTGGGATGGATTCGCGTAAGATCGACCAACTGCATAAAATCGATCCTATCCCGAACCCCTATGGCGCCGACGATGTGGGCTGCGCCAACTTATCTGGCCCATCGGATGTTAAAATTTTCGATAACGATGCGCCAAAACCTATCAGTGTGCAGCCACCACGCCCTAAGCCTTGGGATAAAACCTATGTGCTGCTGCCAGCCTTTGAAAAGGTCTCTGAGGACAAATACTTATACGCCCATGCCTCGCGGATTTTGCACCAAGAGCAAAACCCGGGTTGTGCGCGAGCGTTGTTCCAGCCCCATGGTGACCGTGGTGTGTGGGTGAACCCTCCGGCTTGGCCACTCAATACCGACGAGATGGATGCCGTGTTCGATTTACCCTATAAAAGGGTGCCGCATCCTGCCTACGGTAAGGACAAAATCCCCGCCTATGACATGATCAAAACCTCGATCAACATCATGCGCGGTTGCTTTGGTGGCTGTTCATTCTGCTCGATTACCGAGCATGAAGGCCGGATTATCCAGAGCCGTTCGCAAGAATCGATTATCAAAGAAATCAAAGATATTCAGGACAAGGTTCCCGGCTTTACTGGGGTGATTTCCGACTTAGGCGGCCCCACCGCCAACATGTATCGCCTCGGCTGTACCAGTGAAAAAGCGGAGAAAACCTGTCGCCGTTTATCCTGTGTGTATCCATCGATTTGCGGCCATTTAGGCACAGATCATAAACACACTATCGACTTGTACCGCGCCGCTCGTGCCGTGCCCGGCATCAAGAAAATCTTGATTGCTTCGGGCGTGCGTTACGACTTAGCGATTGAAGATCCGGCCTACGTCAAAGAGTTGGTCCAGCACCATGTGGGCGGCTATTTGAAAATCGCCCCTGAGCATACCGAAGAAGGGCCGCTCAGCAAGATGATGAAACCCGGCATGGGCGCCTACGATAAGTTTAAAGAGCTGTTCGACAAGTATTCTAAAGAGGCGGGTAAAGAACAGTTCCTGATCCCTTATTTTATTTCGGCGCATCCGGGCACGACCGACGAGGATATGCTCAACCTCGCACTCTGGTTGAAGGAGCGTAAGTTTAAGCTCGACCAAGTGCAAAACTTCTATCCATCGCCAATGGCAAATGCGACGACCATTTATCACACTGAGTTGAACTCGTTGAAAAACGTCAAGCACACCAGTGAAGTGGTGCCCGTGCCGAAGAAGGGCCGCCAACGTCGCCTGCATAAGGCGCTGCTGCGTTACCATGATCCAGCGGGTTGGCCTATCATCCGTGAAGGTTTGATTGCCATGGGGCGTGAAGATTTGATTGGCAACAGTCCGAATCACCTCGTTCCACCTGAAGGGCGCAACGAACGTGGACAGAAATGGATGAAGGATGCTAACCAAGGGCAAAAAGCCCTGACGCGCTTCTCGGGCAATCAGTTCGATGAGCGTAAGGGTAAAGGTAAAGGCGATGCCAAGGGCAAACCGAGCGCAAGCAAGCCTAAGGGACCTAAGTCTGGGGCGAATGCAACGCAAGGTCAGCAGCCTAAGAGCAGCCGTCCGGGCGCTAAGGCGCCTTTTGGTCAGTCGGGCTTTAAGGGAAAATCTGAGCAGGGTAAGGCTGGTCACCAAGGCCGCGGAAACAAAGCCGCTTCAGGCCGTCAGCACGCTAAGTAACGGCGAAAAAAAGCCACTCCAGTAAACCTATTTGGAGTGGCGCAGAGATGATGGTAAACCAGCGGTACCATCCAATGAGTGTGTGGCGAGCGTTTGTAGACGGAACGTGCGCCGCACCTCAGTCTCAAATGGGCCCACGGATATGAGGAACGTGAGCCACTATCCCTCAATGTACGGGAGAGCCTGATGAAGACTTTCCATTCCTAAAAGAAGTAGTTAATCCCTACCGCAAAGCCATTATCTTCCTGCGCTTCGAGTGCAGGGTCATCCATGTTGCTGAAATCTAACTTCATTTCGGCAAACATCACAGTGTCGTTACTGTAACGGTAGTGCAGGCCAAGCATGGCGAATTGGCGGGTCCATTTGCCTTGGATAGGCGTGCTGGCATCTGTGTCTAAGTCCAAATAGCTGAGGACAATCATAGGCACAAAGCCATTATCGAATTGATAGGCCGTCATCAGCTCAGCGCCAGTAGCGTCGTAGAGTTCGCCGCCGACCAACTCATTGTTCTTACTCTGATGGGCGTTAAAGCCGACGTAGAGACCGCTGGCTTCACGGTTATCGGCGTAGTGATAGTAATCCCCATACATGGCGCCGATACCGACGATTTCGTTGGTTTCATCAACTTGAGTGTTACCTAGATGGCCTTCGAAGTCGCCACGGTTAAAGCCGGCGAGCAGTTTAAATTTATCTGTGAGTGAGTAGGTCAGGCTGGCACCGTAACTGCTGTCGAAATTAAGCTCAGAGTTGGTCATTTCGCTGCCGTCATCGTTTTTTAAGGTGACATCACCATTGGTTTTGGCGGCGTATTGCAGGGCAATTTGCACTGGGCCAAAGCTATTACGGTAGATAAACGCGGAGTCGGCACGGCCAGTTCCGGTTAGTCCGCCATCACTAAAGGCGTAGGCGCCGACGCTATATCCGGCGAACACGTTCGGTAAATCCGTTGTGCCTGCAACATCATAGTAAGCGCCCCATTGCTTACCAAAACTGAGGCTACCCCATTCATCGTGCGACATACCGACATAACCTAAACGGTTATAGAGGAAGTCTTCGGTTTTTTCGGCGGCCAGTTTGCCACCTTGCATCACTAAACTGTCATCGCTGGACACCATGTTGATGCCCCATTCTGTGGTGGCAAAGGCGGTCCAGCCATTTCTCTCGCTGCGTTCAAAGCTAAATCGTACTCGGGAGGAGTCATCAATTACTGAGGTATCGTGGCTGTCGTTGAGTGCCGCGAAGCCTAACCAACCACTTAAATCTAATGAGTTTTTTTGATCGTTATAGAGTTCAACCGCTTGGCTGCTGGTGGCGGCCAACAGCATGGGTAGCATTAACGCGATGCATGTTTTTTTCATAGTTCCACCGAAAATAGGCAAGTTTTGTCTGGGGACCTTAAGCACTGTGGCTTAAGGTCCCTGAAGACGGATTGGTTTTATGTTTCTTATCTAGTAATGGGTGAGAATCGCAGGGGAGACGTGCTCACGCTGCTTTGATCTCAGCTGTTGGTGTTTTATTGGAAATCACCCCGTAGATGGTCCAGCCGAAGAAGGTCGCGATAGCGCCTAACATCACTGCGGTTTCACCAGAGCTATAGAGGGCGTAGAAGCTATACAGGGCGCCGATAACCGCAATCACGTTGGCAACACGGGCCTTGTTCGCTGGTACTTTGAGTTGTTTTTGCATCACACCTAGGGCTGCCATCGATAGTATGTAAGGCACAATGTTAGTCACCACGGCGAGGTTAACGAGGGCTTCAAACTGTTTGCTCAGTGATGGGCTAATAGTCATCAGAGACAGCAGGGTTTGAATCGAAACGATGATGGTCATACCCCAAATTGGTGCATCGGCTTTACTGACCTTAGAGAACACTTTAGGGAAGAAACCTTCATCGGCAGAGGCTTTAAACACCTGCGCGATAGTGAACTGCCAACCCAGCAGTGAGCCAGTACAAGAGATAATGGCGCAGGCCATCACGATTTTACCGACCACAGGGTTAAACATTTGCGCGAAGGCTAGACCGAAAGGTGCGTTTGAGTTGGCAAGGTCGGCGTTAGGCACAATACCGGCAATCACGTTGGTTGAAACGATATAGATAAGCGCTGCACCTAAGGTACCGCCCATTACGGCGATAGGAACGTTTTTCTCTGGGTTATCAACTGTCTCCGAGTTAGCACAAGCTGATTCTAAGCCAAGGAATGCCCATAAAGTCATCGCGATTGAACCGCCTAAGGCTTTAAAGAAAGGCAGTTCGTGTGGGTTCCAAGCACCTTTGTAGAGGTCGATATCGAACCAGAACCAACCGATTAACGACACACCAATCACGGGCAGAATAATCCCCCACACGGTGACGCTACTCACGCGACCCGTAATGCGGGCGCCACCAAAGTTAGCCACTGTCGCTAACCAAAGTACGCCAATGGTGGCAAGACAGATAGCCATTGGGCTTAAGTTCACTTCGAGTAGCACCGCGGCATAACCCACGGCAGAGATAGCGATGGCGACGTTCGCGATTAAAAGCGATACCGCATAGGTGTAGTTCGCCATAAAGTTACCGCTGCGACCGAAGGCATATTCGGCGTAACCGCCCATACCACCTGATTTTTTACTGAACATACCGCATTTGGCAAAGGCATAGGCAAGCGCCGTAGAACCCGCCGCCGTCACTAACCAAGAAAGGATAGAAATAGTACCGACTTGGGCTAATTGGGTAGGCAACATGATAATACCTGAACCCATCATGTTGACTATGGTGATAATAGTTAATTGGACGACACCAATTTTATTTGCTGATTTACTCATAATAATGACCTAATAATGTTATTCATTATAGAAGTTTGAAATTGACTGCAGAGCGGGGTTAATTAACTCTGCAGCCGGGTTTCAATTATTTATTTAATACATAACCTAGGGCTTGAATTTTTCCGTCTGGGGTGTTTTCGAGGTAAACACCTTGTAATTCAGGGGAGAATCCGGGTAATAAGTTGATGCCTTCTTCAAGGGCTAAGAAATAACGTTGTACCGCGCCGCCCCATATTTCACCTGGTACCACACATAACACCCCAGGTGGATAAGGCAATGCACCTTCTGCGGCAATGCGTCCCTCAATTTGTGACAGTGGCACTAACTCCACTTTGCCACGGATAAACTCGAGGTTGGCTTCCTGTGGATCCATCACTTTTGTTGGGAAATGCGCTTGGCGGAACATTTCTTTTTGCAGTTGTTTTACGTCATGGCTGACATAAAGGTTGTGCATTTCTTGGCAGAGTTGGCGAATGGTATAGTCTTTATAACGGGCTTTATTGGCGTTATAGACGTTAGGTAATACTTCAGATAATGGCGCATCTTCATCGACTAATTTTTCGAAGCGAGATATTTGCGACACTAAGTGTTGCATCTTCGCCATATCTTCCGCAGGCGTCATCAGGAATAAAATCGAATTTAAGTCGCACTTCTCGGGAATAATGTTATTTTCACGTAAGAAGTTAGCCAGAATAGTTGCTGGAATACCAAACTCAGTATATTTACCGGTTTCGGCATCGATACCTGGCGTGGTTAATAGGAACTTACAAGGGTCTACGAAATATTGGCCTTTTTCGTAACCGTCGAAGGAGTGCCATTTTTGTCCGGGTTCAAACTCGAAGAAACGTAAATCATCGGCCATTTGTTCGGTTGGATAATCCTGCCATGGGCGTCCCTCGATCATGCTTGGGATAAATGGCTTGATATATTTACATTTTTTGAGCAGTAACTTGCGAGCTTCAATACCGGCTTTAACCGCCTCACGCCACAGATAACGGCCGCTGGCGCCTTCGTGCATCTTAGCGTTCACATCCAATGCGGCAAACAGCGGATAGAAGGGGCTGGTAGAGGCGTGCATCATAAAGGCGTTGTTGAAGCGTTTATGGTTGCAGTATCTGGCTTGGCCTTTGATATGTGAGTCTTTTTTGTGAATTTGCGAGGTTTGTGAGAAGCCTGCCTGCTGTTTGTGCACTGACTGAGTCACGATAATACCGGGATCTTCAGGCGTCAGTTCGAGCAGCAGAGGTGAGCAGTCATTCATCATAGGAATAAATTGCTCATAGCCAACCCAAGCTGAGTCAAACAGGATGTAATCACATAGATGTCCAATACGATCAACTACTTGGCGAGCATTGTAGATAGTGCCATCGTAGGTACCTAGCTGGATAATGGCTAAACGGAATGGACGTTGTTCATCGGCACGCTCAGGCGCAACCGCGCGGATCTGCTCCCTTAAATAAGACTCTTGGAAACAGTGGGCGTCAATACCGCCAATAAAGCCGAAGGGGTTACGGGCGGTTTCTAAATAAATCGGTGTCGCACCAGCTTGAATTAACGCGCCATGGTGGTTGGATTTATGGTTGTTACGGTCGAATAATACCAGGTCACCCTTCGCCAGCAGTGCGTTGGTCGCCACTTTATTTGAAGAAGAAGTTCCGTTAAGCACAAAGTAGGTTTTATCGGCGTTAAAGACCTTAGCCGCGTATTTTTGTGCATCCAGTGGCGCGCCTTCATGGATTAACAGATCGCCGAGTTTAACGTCGGCATTACACATATCTGAGCGGAAAATGGTTTCGCCAAAGAAATCGAAAAATTGGCGACCCACAGGATGTTTACGGAAGAATTGACCACCCTGATGGCCTGGACAGGCGAAGGTGGAGTTGCCCATTTCCACGTATTTTTTCAGTGTGCCAAAGAACGGCGGTAATAGGGCTTGCTCATATTTTTGGACGGCGGTTTCGACTTGTTTACCATAGAAATCGGTATTGCTACCGCAGAGTTCAAATACCCCAGTAATAGAAGAGCAAATATCATCTGGGAAGGTTTCTTCACAACAAACGGATACGAAAATAGGCAGTTTTAATCCGGTATTTTTAATTTTTTCAACAATACCATTTTTAACATCATCAACAGAGACTACAGCCGCGCCCACATCGCAAAAATCTGTGGTTAATACATTGACGACTTCTCTGTCTATTTCAAAACATGATCTAACAGATAAGCTAGCGGCAACTTTTAATGATTTCATCGTTAATTTCCCTTTTACTTTAAAAAGTTTTGGATACAACTTTGCCTATACCTAATTAAAAAATATTAATGGCATTAAATTAGATATGGCTATTCCGTGTGCAGATATGATGAGGCTATAAATCGTCCAAGAATAAAATAGATAGATTTATTCCGAGAGAATTATTTGGCCGCAGCTTGGCTGCACTGACTAAAGAATGCTTTGATTTAGATGCGAGATAATAAACCTGCAAAAACAGTACGATAAGTGTATGCACTTACAAGGGCAATACCACTTTAGACCTGTTAATTGGCCTACTACCTACGCGAAGATTAGCGAAGGAAGATGTATGAATGGTCGAAATAGTTGCGTTGGCTAGGCATCATGATATGTCTAGTGCGCCGGATATGTGCCATGATTTTTGATTTCCTCTTCATATACAACTCCATTATGAGATTAGAGAAAATGATTGATACGTTTTATTACGGTATGGAGTTTATCTATGTGTTATCAATAAAAATATGATCTGTGTCTTATTTTTAATTAACTGTAATTATTTATTTCACTATTTTCTATCTATTTAAATACAGTCAATCATCCTTAAGTATCATTATCTAAATAACGAAAGTAAATATTGTCAAATTAATTTAAAAATCAAAAACTGCATAAATTAATAAAGGATAAATATCTAATTTCGCTCTAATCACTGTATTAATTCATTTGGTGTTTTATAAAGTACGGCATATTTGAATAAAAATGCAGATAAAGTCTTTACAAAATCACTTGAGTGCTTAAAGATGACAAAAAGTCGACACTTTTTCTCAATTTTGAGCATTTAGGGAAGAAACTTGGCGTTTTGAGGCAGGTTTGTCACTTAAGACTGACGTAAATTAATCCTGTTACCTAAAGGAGATAAAGATGATGCATTTACATAAGTGGATAGTCGGAGTTGGCTTATTAACGGCGGCATTCGGCTCGGCGCAGGCCATGACCTTATCGAGTAAAGATATTGGTGAAGGTCAGCAATTATCGAATCAATTTGTTTTTAATGGGTTTGGCTGTAATGGTGAGAATCTTTCTCCCGAACTCACTTGGAGCGACGCCCCCAAGGGCACAAAAGCCTATGCGGTGACGGCTTATGATCCCGATGCGCCTACAGGCAGTGGTTGGTGGCACTGGGCCGTTTACAATATTAACGGCGATCAACAACAGCTAGCCCAAGGTGCGGGCTCTAAAGCCAATGCCTTACCTAAAGGAGCGATTGCGCTAAAGAATGACTTTGGCACCACCGACTTTGGTGGCGCTTGCCCGCCGCAGGGGCATGGCATGCACAGATATATATTTACTGTGTGGGCGCTAGCCTCGCCATTAGCGTTACCAAAAGAGGCTTCTCCTGCGCTATTAGGCTTTATGCTCAATGCACAGGCCCTAGGCAGCGCTAAGCTGACCGCTGTGTATCAGCGTTAATAGTGCAGGGCTGATGCATGATCCGCATGTTTGAATACGACTCTAAACTGGCGCAGTCACTTTCGCGGGTGCCAGTGCATCAGCCCTCGATTATCCGTGTGATCCAAGGGGAGAAGTCGCTGCTCTGGCAAGATGATGCTCTCGCCGTGAATGCCGAGCAGCTATTACTGTTACCCGCCGGAAGTCATATCAGCTTCATCAATCGGCCGATGAGTGGACGCTACCGAGCGGTGCAACTCCTCTTGCCCTATGAGTTGCCCTCGGGCGTTATGCTGGCGGCGACCGACAGGGTGATACCTAAACCCACGCAAACGATTTCACGCTCGGTCGATTTTGCCTGGAATGCGCTATTGCACAGCCTGACCTTGGCGCTACCCATGTCGGTGCAGATGCATTATTTAGCCGCCTTGCTGCTCAGTCTGCCGCAGCAAGCGAGCGTCAATTGGCTTTACAGTCATAAACCTGCGAATGTGAGCCAAGCTGTGCTGGGCTTATTGGGACAACATCCTTCAGCCCCATGGCAGCAAGAGGAAATCGCCGACAAATTGCATATGAGCACTGCCAGTTTAAGACGTAAACTGGCGCAGGAAGACACTAGCTTTAGGCAATTGCTCGCCGAAGTGCGTTTGTGTCAGGGCTTAACGCTGTTGCAAAACTCTACGGATTCCGTGCTGCAAATCGCACTGGCCTGCGGCTATTTATCGGCAGAAAAATTCTCGGCACGCTTTAAACAGGCCTTTGGCCTGACACCCGCCGCGTATCGCCGTACACTGTGAGCTACGTTAACCGTCATTACAAGGAGTCGACATGGCAGAAGAACAATTCACTGAGACTGGTTTTTGGAACAAAATCAAACTGTTTGGTCGCCAAGCTGGGCGTGAAGTGGTTGAGCGTGCCCTGTGGCTTTACTATGCGGCGCAAAAGCCCAATACGCCTAAGTGGGCCAAGTCGGTGATTTTTGGGGCCTTGGCTTACTTTATCTCGCCCTTGGATGCGATCCCGGATTTGACACCTTTAGTGGGCTTTACCGATGACTTGGGCGCCTTAGCGGCGGCGCTCACTATGGTTATGCTCTATATTGATGATGAGGTGAAATCCCAAGCGGCGGATAAGTTGGCGCTGTGGTTTGGCGATGAGCCCGCGGAGCCTAAGCCTTAGTCGCGAAAATGGTGGCATCTTTTAGGCTAAAAATATGATTTTATTAATGGTTAATGAATAGGCTTTACCCACGTTTTTTAAGGGTAAAAATATTTTTTGTGAAACGTTTCACTATTGGTTAATTGCGCTATATGCTAGCGCTGTTTTGTGAATCCATTGTGTGTGTTTAGGCAATTAAATGAAAAATATTATGGCGGTGATCCTGTGGTTTTTAGGAGTCTCTGCCGCCACCCCCGTGTTCGCCGATAAGGCCTCGCCAGAACAACTCGCCCGCCTGTACCTCGATTTTATGGCTCAGACCAGTCGCCAGAGTGAAGCCCTGTGGCCAGGATTTCGTCTCGACGATAAAGTGCATCTCTTCAGCTATGCAGGCAACGTTTGGTTGCGCCAACCCGGCGGTGAAATTATCCAAGACAACAGCGTGTTAGAGTCGGTTAACTTGCACTCTGGGCTGTCAATTAACTTTGGTTTTCCCCAATATCAAGGGCAAGCGGGTGTGCTTATCCAGCTCGAGTCGCCGACGATTCAATTCGATAGTACGACTAAAACCGCCGATTTACCTTTTGTGATTTGGGCTGGCAACAGTGTGCACGAAGCATTTCATTTTTATGCCCAATCCGAGTGGCGGGTG
Organism: Shewanella sp. GD03713; assembly: GCF_029843705.1. Lineage (NCBI taxonomy): Bacteria > Pseudomonadati > Pseudomonadota > Gammaproteobacteria > Alteromonadales > Shewanellaceae > Shewanella > Shewanella sp. GD03713. The sequence goes on along the minus strand of NZ_JAOCIW010000001.1, from coordinate 4,488,745 downwards.
TTAGAGGATGCGCGTCGATATGAAGGCGAAGTTTATCCACTTAACCTCGATGCTCGCTATTACCGTTTACAACTGTTTAATGCCTTGATGGCGGCCTTAAAACAACCCGAGCAGCAGGCGCAGTATTTAGGCTATGCCGCTTACTGGCTACAAGTGTGGCGGCAAACGGCGCCTAACGAAGATAAAGTCAGTTATGTGAATGACTTAGTCGAAGGCAGCGCCAGATATGTCGAGTTAATCGCGGGGGCGCGCTTCTTAAGTCAAAACCAGTCCTATCTCGGCTATCAGCAAATCCTGCTGCAGTACGTGCAGGATTATTATCAACAGCAGCAAATGCTTGGCGGCTGGACCGCCGAGGCTGAGAATATTGGCGCGCTGGCTGGCATATTGCTCGATAGCACTCAAGATGCCTATGTGTGGAAGGAGTCAGTGATGTCGGGCATGTTGCCCGTGGATTTACTGCTGAGCCGAATCAAGCCGATTACTCCGCCCGTTGCCCAGAATATGGCGCAGAAGAAACGGCTGCAGGACATGCTGGCCTACTATCCGGCGACGGAGCAAAAACTGACCCAGTTACTTAAGGATGTGCAGGACCCGAAAGTACCGTTATTGGTGATGCCGAGTGTGAGCGATAGCAGCAGTTTTATCGACGTGGGTGAGGTGCGCTCCGGGTTTTATGTGGTGCCCTATCAAGAAGACATGACCCAAGCCTATTTAGGTATGAGTTCACAATTCAGTAACTTAAATGTGAGTGGCAGTCCGTTGCTGGATGTGCCCTTACAGAATTATTGTGAGGGCATTGAAGCCGCAACTCTGTTACCTTTGGGGTTCACCTTTCAGCGCGAAGGTCAGTATTTGGTGTTCAATGAGCCGGAAATCCATGGCACCATCCGGGTTTCTGCAAGTGTTGTTGAGGGAAGAACCCTCTACTGTGCGATGAATTAATATGAGAAAAAATCAGCTCGAATTTACCTACATGCGCGGCATCGCGATTATTTTTATCGTGCTTGGCCACAGTATTTATAACTCTGGGGAAGGGTTTCCTTTATTGCTGGAAAATTTACTCAGGGGGGGCACGGCGTTGTTCGTGTTTATCTCTGGCTATTTTTTCCATCGGATTTTTTATAAGGACTTCGATTACGGCAAGTTTATGAAGAATAAAGTGCAAAACGTACTTTATCCTTTCTTGATCGTCTCTGCCGTTGGCTTGTTCTTCTTGTGTTTACGTTGGTTTTTCTTGGAACATCAGTCGCTTGATAAGCTACTGTTGAGCGTTTTCTATACCGTGCGTAACGGCTATATCCTGTATCCGCACTGGTATATCCCTTTTATCATGGCGGTGTTTTTATTCTCGCCAGTGTTTTTGTGGTTTATCCGCTGCTCGCAGCAGATGCGTTGGACCCTATTCGTGCTGAGTTGTGTGGTGGCGATTCTGCTCCACCGACCCATAGGTAACGTCAACTTTATCCACTCGGTGGTGTATTTTATGCCTTTCTATTTGATTGGTATTTTATATTCCCAAGATGAACATATTGTGACGCGCTATGGCTCGATTTTCAGTGCGTTAGCAGTGATCTTCCTGATTGTGAGTCTGGTCGAGCAAAGCTACATAGTGCAGCACATTGGTAACTACCATAAGGCGCCGTTTGAATATAACGGTATCGACTGGCAGTTTATCCAAAAGCTGAGTCTGTGTGTGCTAGTGCTTAACTTCTGTGATTGGTTGTCGAAACGCAGCCGCATCCCTTGGTTAGTGGAAACCGCCGAGATGAGCTTTGCAATTTTCTTCATCCACCCGTTATTCGACATGTTGTTTAATACGGTCGCCACTGTGTTGCGTTATCGCTTACCGCCAGGGTCTTGGGTCACTAGCATCCTGTTCTCGGCGGCGATTTTTACCTTCCTGATGGTGGGCAGTATTATCACGGCTCGCTTTATCAAAAAACGTTTAGGCAACCGTTCACGTCTGTATATCGGTTGGTAACGCCTCTAAGCTAAACAGGGGAATTAAGTTTAAATTTATTCCCCTGTGTTAGCGTGTTTTTCATCGAATTTTCCATGGAAAACATAATGAAAACTATCACCCTACCACGCCTTGGAATCGTCGGCCTTATGATGGCGACGCCGGCATTTGCCTATGCGGCGACCGAACCAGCACTTACCATAGCGCAAGAGACTTTCTTCAATCAATTAGCATCCCATTGCGGTAAAGCCTTTGCGGGTAAAGTAGTGTCAACGGACAGTGCCGATGCGGCTTTTCGTGATAAAGCGCTGGTGATGCATGTGCGCGAATGCAGTGACACTGAGCTGAAAATCCCCTTTCATGTGGGTGATGACCACTCCCGTACTTGGGTGATCACGAAAACGGCTCAGGGCTTAAGGTTAAAGCATGATCACCGCCATCAAGACGGGACGGAAGATAAAGTGACTATGTATGGCGGCGATACGGCGAGTGTCGGCAGCAGCCAAAAGCAGTCATTCCCCATCGATCAGGCATCGATTGATAACTTTATGCAAAACGGCCTGGCTCAGTCAGTTACCAATGTGTGGCATATGGAGGTTACGCCAAGTACCTTCAGCTACCTGCTGACCCGCGAGAATCGACATTTCCAAGTGGATTTTGATTTGAGCCAACCGCAACCTTTACCGCCAGCCCCTTGGGGACATGAGTAAGCACCATCGAGGATAAAAGAAAACCTCCTAACCCTGTGGGATAGGAGGTTTTTTTATGGGGACGACACGACTAAAGCTTAGTTGCCTCTGGGCTCGAAGGAGAAGGATTGTCCCGCCAGTGCGGCTTCAAACATTAATCCTCCCTTGGCAACGGTAAATACCGCCATACCATTGATATAGGCAGCAGTTGCCGATTGATTGCCACCCGCTTGGCCTGCGCCTGCCGAGTTACCTGTGGTGCCCGCTTTAGCGTTAGCGCCCATGTTAATCGCAACGGCCGAGGCTTGGGCATCGAACTCAAAACTGCCACTGGTGAACTCGTTGTAGGATTTGGCATCCTTAAAGAAGATGATTTCACTGTAGGCTTGTCCGCCTAGCTGAAAACCAATGGAGAGCTGGGTCAGGCTAGAGTCTCCCATATATTGACCCGCTTGAAAGACGCGACCTTTGCCGTAGGCGGCGCCAATACCAATTCCGCCTTTACCGACCGTAGGGAAGAGGGCATAACCATAGGCGGTATCAAAAAATTTGCGGGTTTCCTTTGCTTGGTGAAAATTATTTAAAGCCTCGGTGTAGCTATCGTCGGCCTGCGCTACGGGTGCCATAAAGCTGGCAATCAGGCAGGTTGATGCGGCGATAAGGGATAAAAATGATTTCATGGCGTTCCTCCTTCATTCTTCGGTTCCATCAGACTACCCTTTGTTTTAACAAATGACAGCCTAAAGCTGCATTTGTGTCAGCTCGGGTTCAGTTTATTCAGTGTGGCATATTGCCAGTTTTGATTACCAAGTGCTGATTTAGTTCTGTGGCTTTGGGGGCGTATCGGTCGATTTTTCTTTGTGATCGGTCGATTCCTGCTGCAGTTGTTGCAGGAATTCAAACTCTTCTGGCGTGAGTATCTCAGAAGATTGAGGCTCTGCCTTTGGCTGCGGGGCCGACATATGTCCCCTGAGATAGGCGGTGCGGGTGATCTGCTTGAGGCCATAAGCCGCCAGCAGGTAAAAGCTTAGCAGCAGGCTTAAGCGTGGCAGCGCATGGGATAGGGTCGAGAGTGAATCCCCAAGATAAAAGGGGAGCACTACCACAAATACCCTTAACAACCAGTTAAATAGCATGGCTAAGGTCAGGCCGAACAACCAGCGGAAACGGATCAGCTTTAAGGTTTGCTGCGGTGCATCGTTATTCTGTTGCTGGCGCAGTTTATGCCGTTGGAACAGTCGCCAAAGCGCAACAAAATAGGTTGCCGTTTGGATAAACAGCAGTAGCGGTAAGGCGAGGCTCCAATGGCTGAAATCGATATCTTGCCGATATTTAAAGAATTCCGCCTGAAACCAAATCGCATTTTTGTGTAGATTCAACCGCACCGCGATATCAATCATGGCCAAGCATAGGGTGAGTAGTGCTGGCCAATAATGCCGCGAAAAGCCAATGGGTGAGGTGTTTTGCTCTAGACTGCGTTTGCAGTAGAGGTAGAGCAGCGGCATGAGTAAGAAGTAAATCGGGGTGATCAGGTTAAATAACACATGGATAGGGATAGGCGTGTTATCGCGGTTGAGCATGCCCGTCAGGAAGTACAAGCCGATAAGACTCAAGAAGCCAGCAAGCAGTTTTTGGTTATTGTTTGAGTGGTAGAAGTAGCGAATATAAATAGCTAGCGCGAGGCAATGTAAGCCACCAAATAGGGATAACCACCAATAGGCTTGAGCAAAAAACGTATTAAATTCGTTCATTTTAAGCACCTCGACGCCTTGTTATAACAGGGAATTTCGAGGTGCAAAAGTGTTACTAAAGGTTTTTCTGTGAAATTGCGATGCGTTGATGGCGATTAGATGCCGCCTCAGGTACAGATGCGGGTACTGGCTGACGCTCTGCCAGTAAGTGTTTGATTGCGCGAATGGGATGCGGTAACAGCATTCGTGGGCCAGCGAAAATCATGATCTCTTTGACCTGCGCCTTTTGCGCCGGTTTATAGCAGTGCACAGGGCACTTATTGCAGGTGGGTTTATCTTGTCCGTAGGGGCAGCGATCGAGGCGAACGGCGGCATACTCTAGCAGCGCTAAACATTCTTCACACAGGCCGGATGCCGTTTGGCCTTGGTGCTTAGCTTTGCAATAGATCTTCGCCATCGCGCTAATGGTTTCATGTTCGTAGCGCAGTTTACCTGTGAGTAGTGCCGCTGAGTCCATGGGAATACCTTAGTCTGTTACTCGGATAATCCCATCATAAGCAGCGGCGCGGGCTTGTTCAAAATTGAAGTGTCAATTTATGAAGGTGCGCACAAAATGAGACTTTAAATATGCATCACCTTATCGGCGGCCAGCGTCCAGCGAGTGAGATCCTGTAAAGTGCCAATTTCGGCACCTTCGAGCAACATCTCGGGGTTAACACCCCGCGCTTGGGCGCAGGTTTTACAGAGTAAAATCGGGACTTGCTGAGCGCTTAGGATCTCAAACATCTGTTGTAGGTTGTAACTGAGGTCTGGAGTCGTTTGATGCTTAAGGGCGCCAAACACCGCATCTGACATTAAAAAGATTTTTAAATCAACTTGTTGCTCGGTTTGGTCCTTCAGCGCCAACGCGATACGTAGGCTATTGAAGAGCTTTTCAGTGCCATAGGGGCTGGCGTGGGCAACGATCAGAATGTTTTGCATTAGGCTTTCCTTAATTTTTGCAAATGGTCATAAACCCTAACAGTCTAGCCGAATTGCGCCTATCGATTTGCGTGCAAGATCGGATAAAACGGCATAAATACTTGATTTACACAGACACTATGGACTTTAATAGCGGTTAATCTCTGCTCAACTTTTGGACAGAATCCCTTGCCAGCTTCAGGTTATTGAGTCGCCCTGGCAAGCCAACTGCAATCGCTTCTGATGGGAAGCAGCCATTAAAGGTGAAGAAGAATGAAGGTCGTTGTCGTTTTTATACTGATCGCTATCGGAGTGTTTTTATTTCGTCGTGCCCAGCGCTTGGCGAAGGAAGAACAAGAAGCAATGATGGCGAAGAAATCAACCGAAAAGACAAGGGATACAAGCGCTTCGCCCGATGAGGCTGAACCTACGCCTGACATTGCTCCTGCTGCGGCGAACGAGTCAGCAGCTGCTTCTGAGGCTAAAGCACCCGAAGTTGAATTAATGCCAAGGGACGTTGAGCCGGCGAGTCGGGTCGAGATAAGCGAAGATATTATCGATGTCGACCTCCCAGCCGCTAGTAATGAAAAGAGTGTGATTATCCTTGCCGATGTCCATTCTGCCGATGCCGATAAAGACTCTGCAATCCCTAAGGATGAAGCTCCGGTCACCCAGGCGAGTGAGGCCCAAGAAGAGCCGGTAGTCGTCGACACCCCAGTTAAGGCTAAAGAAAGCGCCGAGAGTTCGCCTGAGGTGGCAAGCACTCGTTTGGCAAAAGACGAACCACTTGCAGCACTAAGTTCATGGGCGAATGTGACCCTGCAACGCGCAGTAGAAGAATACCAAAGTGCAGAGACGGCGCAGGCGCGCTATAACGCGTTACAAAACGTGATTGCCGAGTGCTACAAGCAGCGAAAATCGCCCGAATATTTAACCTATGGTGCAGCGCTGCATGGGTTGTATCTTGCGTTATTCCACAGTGTGAATGCCGAAAAGTCCAAAGATCTTGAGCTTAAAACCCCTGGTTTTATGCAGCTTGCGACCTTGTTAAACGATACCCAAGACTTTGATAAAGCGATTGCACTCTGCCAAGAGGCGATCAAATTTGGTTTAACCGATGGCACAGTCACGGGATTTGAAGGGCGAATTAGCCGTATAGAGAAGGCGCAGGCGAAAGCGGCAACGGCCTAAGGTCGTTGTCTGCTTGCGATTGTAGGATTCTAGCCTTTGGCGCTCCAACGCGATTAACACTGCGCTTGAGATACCCTTAGCCGAAAAGCGGTTATTTAACCGAGTAAAGCCGTGTAGAATCTTGATACTTACCGCGCAAAAGGCGAACTAAGGTTCGCTTTTTTTATGGGCTATTTTTATGAAGTGTGTTGCGAGCTGTTTTAACCGAATCGGCAAAATGAAATTATCCTTGGCCATCTTGTTTGCCAGCCTCAGCCTTGGCTTGAGTGGTTGCACTAAAACCCCAGAATGGACGTTATTCTATTATCCTACGGCGACCTCACTGCCAACGACGCCATTACAAACCGATGATATCAATGGTTATTACGACACTCTCGAACAATGCCAACGCAAAGCCCAAGGGTTACAACGCTTAACGGGATCGGGAGTGAGCGGCTTCGAGGCCAGCGGCGCCGGCGTCTATCAATGCGGCCTGCAGTGCGAGTTTAACGACAAGTCCGTGCTCATGTGTAAGCAGCTCGTTCAATAGGGAAAGCATTGATGAAGTTTAAACAGGATTTTTTTACCCAGTTGCCTGAGTTTTACGCTCAAGTCTATCCACAGGGGATAAGCAATCCCCATTGGCTGGCGTGGAGCGAGGATGCCGCCAAGTTAATCGACTTACAGCAGCCGACGGATGCCTTATTGCAGGGATTATCGGGTAACGCGGCCGTTGAGGGCGCAAGTTATTATGCGCAGGTGTACAGTGGCCATCAGTTTGGTGGCTATACGCCTAGATTAGGCGATGGTCGCTCGATTATTTTGGGTGAGGCATTAGGTCCCCAAGGCGCTTGGGATGTAGCACTCAAAGGCGGCGGGCCGACGCCCTATTCTCGCCATGGCGATGGCAGAGCCGTGATGCGCTCTGCGGTGCGGGAGTTCCTTGTCTCCGAAGCACTGCATCATTTAGGTGTGCCGACGACTCGAGCCCTGGCGGTAATCGGCTCTGATATGCCCGTCTGGCGTGAGAGCCAAGAAACCGCAGCCATTACCGTACGTTTGGCGCGCAGCCATATCCGTTTTGGTCATTTCGAATTTTTCTGCCATAGCGAGCGTGGCCAAGCCGATAAGCTCACGCAGTTACTCAACTTTACCTTGAGGCAGCATTATCCACATTTGAGCTGCGATCTGGCGGGCTATAAAGCCTGGTTTTTGCAGGTGGTGCAAGATACCGCTAAGCTCATCGCCCATTGGCAGGCTATCGGCTTTGCCCACGGGGTGATGAATACCGACAATATGTCGATTCTGGGAGACAGTTTCGATTTTGGCCCGTTTGCCTTCCTCGATACCTTTCAAGAAGACTTTATTTGCAATCATTCCGATCCAGAAGGGCGTTACGCCTTTGGTCAGCAGCCCGGCATTGGCCTGTGGAACCTGCAACGTTTAGCGCAGGCGTTGACGCCTGTGATCCCATCCGATGATCTAATTGCCGCCTTGAATCAATATCAACATGCTCTAGTGCAGCATTATTTGATGCTGATGCGCGCTAAGTTAGGGCTCGCTGCACGAGCGGATTCGACAGCCGAGCAGGATCAGCTGGACTTAGAACTGATTGGCCGCTTTACCGTGCTGATGGAGAAAAATCAGCTGGATTACAGCAACACCTGGCGCCGCTTCGGTCAGCTTGACCCTAGCAGTGTGCACTCTTCGCTGCGGGATGATTTTATCGACCTCAAGGACTTTGATGCTTGGTATCAGACCTATCAGGCGCGGCTGGGTAAAGTTGCCGATGTTGAGGCATGGCAACAGGCGCGTAATAGCGTCAATCCCAAGTACATTCTGCGCAACTATTTGGCTCAAGAGGCCATTATTGCCGTGGAGGAGGGAAATCTTTCGCCGCTAGAGCGTTTGCATCAAGTATTGCGCCAGCCGTTTGCCGAACAAGTTGAGCATGAAGATCTGGCCAAACGTCCACCCGATTGGGGACAAGGGCTGATTATGTCGTGCAGCAGTTGATGGAAGTAAAGATGAAATTAGACGCCATTCAGTTAGATAGAGCCGCGTTAAGCTTAAGTGTGAGCGGCGATATCGATTTTGACCATTTCGAGGCCTTTGCCGAACCATTAGCCCATGCCTTAGACTGCCGAGTGCGCGAGCGCCAATGGGGCGCGGATCGCCATCAATGGCTATTGGAGTTTGAGGGCACCTCGCTTTGGCTCAATTATGAGTTTTACGGCAATATCTGTTGGCTGAGTGTGGAACGTGAGGCCGATTTTGAGGTGCTGGAATACCTTGCCACACTGTTAAAGTCCTATGTATGAGAGAGTCGCAATGAGCCAAGATAAGTTAGCCCCATCTCAGGGTGTCGTTGATGATGCGCATTCGGGCGCAGCCTTTGACTTTCAAGCTTTAACGCCGGATTTGATTTTAGATGCGATCGAGAGTCTTGGGGTGTATCCAGAGACAGGCCTACTCGCGCTCAATAGCTACGAAAACCGCGTGTATCAATTTCGCAGCGATGAAGGGCAACGCTATGTGGTGAAGTTTTATCGCCCCGATCGTTGGACCGATGCGCAGATCCAAGAAGAACACAACTATGCCATCGCGCTTGCCGAGCAGGAAATCCCAATGGCGGTGCCCGCATCTGTGCAAGGGCAGACCTTACATCATTTCCATGGCTTTCGGTTTGCACTGTTTCCCTCCATCGGCGGTCGTCCCTTCGAGGTGGATAATTTAGAGCAGTTGGAATTTGTCGGGCGTTTTATCGGTCGTATACACCAGTACGGTGTTCAGTCGACGTTTAAGGCCCGTGAGCCACTGAATCCCCAGATCTTAGGCGATGAACCTTTAGCTTGGTTAAAGCAGTCAGATCTCGTACCAAACACACTGCGCCCCGCGTTTTTTACCGTGGTAGAGCAAGTGCTGGCGAAGGTGAATCAGCTTTGGGCGCAACAATCCTTTACGCCTATTCGTCTGCATGGGGATTTACACCCGGGGAATATTCTTTGGACACCCGATGGGCCTGGGTTTGTGGATTTAGACGATGCCCGCATGGGACCGGCTATTCAAGATTTATGGATGATGCTGACGGGCGATAGAGCGCAGCAGCAACTGCAACTCGAGGTATTACTCGAGGCCTATGAAGAGTTTTGTGAGTTCGATACTCGGCAGTTGGCGTTGATTGAACCCTTACGCGCATTACGGATGGTGCACTATAACGCTTGGATTGGCAGGCGTTGGCAGGATCCTGCTTTCCCTATGCATTTCCCCTGGTTTGGGGATGAAAAGTATTGGGAGCAGCAGATCTTGGCTTTTAAGGAGCAACTCGCGGCACTCGATGAACCGCCGCTGAGCCTGATCCCCTACTAAATGTGTGAACAGGGTGGAATTACGCACCTCTTAGCCCAAACCGATTGAACTCTCGGCTTGAGTTACACTCAAAAAATGAAATATGTTAGGCTCCAGCTAGTTTTGAAAATTGATTTAAGGAAAATTCATGAAAAAAGCATTACTTATGGTGGCAGCGCTGTTATTGGCTCCATTAACTGTATCGGCAGTTGAGTACAAAGAAGGCGTACACTACACAGTGATTAACGACGGCCCAGCGACAGCTAAGCCTGAAATCACCGAGTTTTTCTCTTTCTATTGCCCACATTGCTTCAACTTCTCTAAAACTGTGGTGCCTAAAATTTTGGCTGAGAAGCCAGAAGGTGTGGCATTCAACCAAGCCCACGTTGACTTTATCGGTAAGGAAATGGGCGTAGAAATGTCACGCGCCTTTGCCGTTGCACACCAATTGAACGTGGACGAGAAAATGGATGCGGCTCTATTTTCTGCCATCCATGAGAAGAAACAGCACTTCACTAACCGTGATGACGTGCGCGCCTTGTTCGTGGCTAACGGCGTAGACGGCAAGGCCTTCGATGCGGCCGCTGACTCTTTTATGGTGAAAGCGCAGATGGCGAAGATGAAGCGTGATACCGAAAACGCGAAGATTTCTGGTGTGCCTGCCTTGGTGGTGAATGGCAAGTACCGCGTCGAAACCGGTGCAATCAAGTCTTACGATGAACTGTTAGATATCGCTTACTACTTAGCCAAGAAACAGTAATGATCACCAGATTGCCGTCGTTTTATCATCATTTTGTAATCTAACTGATTGATACTGCGAGCATAAAATTAAAGGAGCCTAGCGCTCCTTTTTTATTGGCTGAAGCTCGAGCCCTTGGGTGTGACAGTTAAACTCGCCGCTTGCGGACTTAGGTGTTTGGCAAAAAAAGAGTAAAAAAAACCGTACTTCCGATAATCGGAAAGTACGGACTTGAGCCAGAGGGCTCATTTTTACCCTGAGTAACCTAGCTAATTTAACGGCGCGTCAAAATAATGTCAATGGTCAATTTTTTGACGTTTGTTTATTGTAAAATAAACTGAACTGATTATTTAATTAAATCATTTGGTTAAGCTGTTTGGATTGTAAATCTTGAAAAAAATCTATCAGAGATGAAACTCAATAGGTAATGCTTCTGTCAAACAACTGTAATCAATAACAACAAGAATGCATGTAGGGGGTTGTATGAGAGTTTTCCCTGTATACGCACCGAAGCTTATTGCAAAGCATGCGCGTATTTTTCTCACTGGCGTGATATGGGTTAAAGATCTTGGTCGATTAGAATTTGAAAAGGGGCGTTTTTTATTGCCAAGAAAAAGCCTGCCAAAAGTGAAGCAGGCTATCTTAGAGCTGAACGAACTGATTGAATCGCAGAATCATCAAACTAAAACAGCTTAGATTTCACTATTGAGCAGGCCAACAAGTCCAGTGACTTTGTCGTTCCAAGAAGCGAGTTCTTGTTGCAGTTGTTGGTTTTGCTCAGATAATTGTTGATTTTGCTCATTCAAGGTCGACGTCTTTTGCTTCTCTTCCTCTAGCTCCATTTTTAGAAGCTCGATGGTTTCGAGTGTAGCCTGGATCTTGGTTTCCAGTTTGGACAGTAATTCAAGGCTCATCTGGAGAGTCCTATAGTTTCTGGATGGGACTGTGATTCTAGCAGTGCCAAGAGCATAAGGAATAGCAGTCTTTTTCGTTTGGTTAAAAAATGCCCGATAACCGCGTGCGAATTTAAGTTTTTTTGCATTTGTTACTAACTCGTTAGTATTCTTGGGTTTATTTATTATCGGAAAGGCCCATGTCGCCGAATCTGCTTGCGATACTTCCCCTGTTATTAACCCTAGTGTTAGCCCTTTGGCTGCGGCGTACCTTAGTGGCGCTAGGTGTCGGTATCCTCTCGGGCGCCTTAATCATTGCCCAGTTCGATATAGTGCAAAGCTTGGGCTATCTGCTGGAGATAGGCGCTAAGCAGTTTTACAACCAAGGCGCTTGGCAGTGGTGGCATTTAAACGTGCTAATGGCCATGTTACTGCTGGGCAGCATGACGCAGCTCCTCGCCAGAAGCGGTGCGGTAGAGCAATTTGGTGATTGGCTATATCGACGTATTCGCACGGGACGACAGGCGCGTATTGGGGTGGTGCTGTTGGGTTGGCTGGTCTTTATCGACGGTATTTTTAGTTGCCTCGCCGTGGGGCATGTGTGCCAACCTTTGAGCCAGCGTTATGGCATCCGGCAGACACAGCTGGCCTATTTAGTCGACTCTAATGCGTCGCCGCTATGTTCACTCTTGCCTTTTTCTAGCTGGGGGCCCTATGTGATGGCGCTGCTGGCGGGACTCAGCTTTTTACCCGTATCCGCCCTTGAAGCCTTTATCGACGTCGCCTTATCCAATTTTTATGCGATAACCACCTTAGGCTTGTCGCTGATTGTTGCTTGGTTTGGGATGGGGTTTCACCCCATCGAGAAGGCGCTATTGGCGGCTGAACCCGTTGAGCCAAGTTTATCGCCTTCAAAGGGGAATCCTTGGCTGCTTGCGATCCCTATGCTGACCTTACTGGGCGCCTCAGTCGGTTTAACTCTCTGGTCTGGCGCGCAGCAGGTGCCATCATGGGATATTTCGGCCTGGTTAGCCAAGGCCGATATTGGCGCTGCGATGCGTGATGCCTGTCTGTTATCGACCTTAGTGACTCTAGTGTTGTTGGTGTTGCCGGGCCGAAGCATAGGGAAACTGCTGGCGGATTTGGCGCATGGGGTGAGGATGATTGCCTTTGCCATCGCGATTTTACTCTGTACTTGGATGATAGGCGCGGTGATCCAAGATCTGGGCGTGGCGAGTTTGTTGGCGAGTTGGGCTAAATTGTATTTATCCCCGAGTCTGCTGGTGGCGGGGATGTTCCTGCTCTGCGCTATCATGGCCTTTGCTACCGGCTCAAGCTGGGGCACCTTTGCGATTATGATCCCCATCGGCGGGGAAATTGCCCATAATATGGATGCTAGCTTGCTGTTACCTGCATTGAGTGCGGTGATGGCGGGCTCGGTGTTTGGCGATCATTGCTCACCGATTTCCGATACTAGCGTGTTGAGCGCGACGAGCTCAGGCTGCTTACCCCATGACCATGTGGTGACTCAACTGCCCTTTGCGTTAATCGGGGCGGGTGCGGCATTAGTGGGATTTCAGTTAGTCAACTTATCCGTTGCAACCCTATTCGTGTGGTGCGGGGTCATAGGTACTGCGCTTGGGTTATTGGCCTTAATGACACGCTTTTATCCACCTTGGGTGAGCGCACGTTCGCAGACAAACTGAGCCTTTCGGGTTAGAATGCCCGCAGAATTAACCATTTGATTTAAGAGATTATCCCTATGAGCATTACCCGTTTAGATGTTGGTACACGTATGAGCAGCATAGTGATCCACCAAGGCACAGTGTACTTATGTGGCCAAGTGGCAAAGGACAAGTATCAAAACATCACCGAACAAACGACGACTATGCTAGAGGAAGTCGACACCCTGTTAGCGCAGGCGGGCAGTTCTCGGGAGCACTTGTTGTCAGCCACTATCTATTTAAAAGATATGAATGACTACGATGCCATGAATGCCGTTTGGGATGCTTGGGTGCCACAGGGTCATGCGCCAGCCCGTGCCTGTGTGCAGGCGGCGATTGCCGAGCCAGAATACCTGGTTGAAATTTCTGTGATTGCCGCAGTCGCTAAGGCGTAACTCGCTATCTTATCTCAGTAAGTAGTAAAGCTAAGTTGAACTTGGCTTTACTCGTCCTCAACCATTGCAGCCTCAAATGATGCTGCACATCTATCGTGACAAAGTGACGCAACGCAACCTTCAATTAGAACGCGATCTTTAGTTATAACAATCGCTTCAGTTAGAAATAGCGGGCTAAGTTTGCCGGAATATTGGGGCTGTGCGAGGGATACTGCGCCAGCAAGCCTTGGAAAATGGCCTCAATATCCAGCGTTGGTAAACTTTGCTCTATGATGCTCGCAGTCCAAGGTGCGTGGAGCTTGAGTTGATGATAATCCTCAGTTTCGACAAACCGTGCCAACGAATAACGGCTGCCGCCTAATCCGTGTCCCCAACCTTCGCTGACGTCAAAGGGGGAATCGAGCCGCTTGCTATCAAACTCCACCAAGTAGGGGGACTGACCGTGGTGACCTCCAGCCCAATCGCCTAATTCCAGTAACAGTATCATCCTTGTCATTTATTTATGCTCCTTTACTACCAGCTCGCAATCATAACACGGCCAAAACTGGCATGGGGATCCGTGGGCGTGATGGCGATAATGCTATCTAGCCGCAGTGTTTGCTGGCCAGCTTGATGTTCGACGACCAGCCATTCGGTCTTATCGGCGTGGGTCTGGGTCGTAATTGCCCGTGCTTGGCATAGGCTGCCGTCCTGCAGCTCAATGTCGAGGCGATAGCCGTGCATACAAGCTAGCTCAAGGTAGTCGTAGTGGGATTTTGTAGTCAGACATCATCTTTCCTCTGGTGTGAATGATTTGGATGCGATTCAAGGTCTTCTTCTCTATTGAGGGAGGAGAAATTATGAAACGCATCCTATTAGCGAGTATTTTTTTCTGGCAGCTGTTGCAACCCGTGCTTGCTCAAACCTTGGCACCTTTTGAAGCGCAGAGTACCGTGGCTCGCCCCTATATTATCGAACTTTATACGTCACAGGGCTGCAGTAGTTGCCCGCCCGCTGAAGCTTGGTTAGCTGAGCAATTTAATAAGACCGACCTATGGCAGAAATATTTTCCGTTAGCCTTTCATGTGACCTATTGGGATTACCTCGGGTGGAAGGATATTTTTGGCCAAAGGGCTTTCAGTGAGCGCCAATATCAGCATTTAAACCAAAAGCATACGCGGCAAGTGTATACGCCACAGTTTGTGATTAATGCTAAGGAGTGGCGTGGTTGGTTCTCGGGTGAGTTAAACGGGATATTTGCTATGCCTCAGCCTGAGGTCGGTGTGCTTAAGGTGCGCATCGCCAATCAGCAACTTGAGGCGAGTTTTGCACCGCAGCCCAGTTGGGCGCAGGATAAAGACTTACATCAAGCGCGTTTGCACTTGGCCTTGGTCGGTTCGGGGTTCACGACTGAGATAAAGCGCGGCGAGAATCGCCATAAACAATTACCCCATGATTTTGTGGTGCTGAGTTTGCAATCTTTGCCCGCAAGTACTGTGCTTACGGGGGGCACAGACCCCGCGCTGCAGTTTACCCAACCCCTCAATGCCATTCCCGCATCAGCGTTTAACGCGCCCCGTCTGGCGTGGGTGGTCTGGTTAACGCTAAATGAAGAACCCATACAAGCCGTGGGCGGTTGGCTTGAGGCGCTGCGGGGTGAAATCCAAAGTCAATAAGGGGAGGTGAATGAGGCGATTTACCCTAACGGCAAGTTGTTAAGACATCTTTTTAACAGCTTATTTTATCGGCTAAGACTTTTAGATGAATCTCACCTATTGACTTTATTCCTGCCGCTACCTAGTCTGCTTGTTCAGTAATCAAGGTGGTATGCGATGGAAATAAAATACGATTTAAAACCTGCGTCCGAACGCCGTACTGAGCAATTCAAGCCCGAAGGAAATGTGGGCTTCGGTAGCCTCAGAACCGATCATATGTTTTTAATGGATTATCGCGATGGTGAATGGCGCGATCCACGTATTGTGCCCTACGGTCCGTTTGAAATGGCACCGGGTGCGATGGCCCTGCATTATGGTCAGTCAATCTTCGAAGGCGCCAAGGCCTTTATGCATGAAGATGGCGAAATTTACACTTTCCGTATCAACAAAAACGCTGAGCGTATGAATCGCTCTGCGGATATTGTCTGTATTCCTAATATCGATGAGCAGATGCAAATCGATGCGATCAACGCCTTGATCGACGTAGACCGTCTCTGGTTCCCAATGCAAGAAGGTGCCTGTTTATACATTCGCCCCTTTATTTTTGCGACCGAAGATCGTCTGTCTGTGAGTCCTAGTACGCGCTACACCTTCTGCGTGGTGTTAAGCCCAAGTGGTGCTTACTACGCGGCGGGTGTGAATAAAGGCATTCGTCTGCTGATCAGCAAGACTTACCATCGCGCCGTGTCGGGTGGTACTGGTGCCTCTAAAGCGGCGGGTAACTATGCCGCCTCATTACGTGCTGGTAAGGCTGCCGCGCAGTTTGGTGCATCACAGGTGTTGTATTTAGATGCGAACAATCAACAGATTGAAGAAGCGGGCGCCATGAACCACTTCCACATTCTGAAAGACGGCACAGTGATTATTCCAACCTTCACCGATACCATCTTAAAATCCATTACCTCGCAATCCATTATGGAGCTGGGTGAGTTACTCGGCTGCGAAGTGCGCCAAGAGACTGTTATGCTGGATAAGTTTATCGCCGATATCGAATCCGGTGAGATTATCGAAGCGGGTGGTTTTGGTACGGCTGCCGTAGTGTCTGCTGTCGGTTCCTATATTTTTGAAGATGGCCGAGTGGTGACCGTGGGCAACGGTGAGGTGGGTGAGCATATTCAGCGCATCTACAAGCTCTATACCGATATCCAGAAAGGCCATGTTCAAGGCCCTGATGGTTGGGTGAAACGTGTTGAGCGTGTAGCACCTTAATCGTGAAATGATTCAATGAAATAAGGCTCCTTTAGGGAGCCTTATTTTTTATCTGGTTTTATTTTATCCGTTGTTGCAACAGCGCTAAGCAATCTTGGGCACTGAGCGGTTTACTCAGCAGGAAGCCCTGTACCTGATCGCAACCTTGTAGCGCTAAGAAGTTTAGCTGCTCTTGGGTTTCTACCCCTTCCGCCACCACATTTAACTCTAGGCTGTGGGCGAGGGCGATAATCGCACTGGTAATGGCCGCATCGTCGGGGTCATTGGTAATGTCGCGCACAAACTCACGGTCAATCTTTAAGGTATCGATGGGGAAACGTTTTAGATAACTCAAGCTTGAGTAACCAGTACCGAAATCATCCACTGCGATGGTTAAACCCAACGCCTTGAGTTTCGAGAGGATATTTACCGATTCTTGCGGATTACCCATGATCATCGACTCGGTTAATTCCAGCTCGAGCGCCTTGGCGGGCAGGCCCGATACCGCAAGAGCGACTTCGATGGTCGAGATAATATCGGCCTTCAATTGCCGCGCAGACAGGTTCACTGCCATGCTGATATCGCCAAAACCTAACTCACTCCACTCGGCAAGCTGTTGGCAGGCGTGGTTGATCACCCAATGGCCAATCTGGTTAATAATGCCGGTTTCCTCCGCCAGCGGAATAAATTCGGCGGGCGAGATCGGGCCTAATTCGGAATGGTGCCAGCGTAGCAGCGCCTCGAGTCCGGTCAGAGAACCTTTGCGCAGGCAGAATTTGGGCTGATACACCAAACTTAACTCGTTGCGAGAAATGGCCTGCTTAAGCCCCGCCTCGAGTTGCACATGGCGTGTTGCCATCTCATTGAGTTTATTAGTGTAAAACTGGAAGTTATTCCGCCCGAGTGCCTTAGCATGGTACATGGCGGTGTCGGCAAACTTAATCAGCGAATCCACGTCCTCTGCATCGTTGGGATAGAGGCTGATACCAATCGAGGTTGAAATGGTCAGTGACTTATCATCGAGTAAGAAGGGCGCCTGAAAGGCCTTGAGCACTTTTTCGGAGATCAGCGTCGCCGCTTTGGTTTTCGCCACCCCTTCCAAAATAATGGTAAATTCATCGCCACCCAAGCGGGCCACAGTGTCCCCTTCGCGGACGGCATTTTGCAGTCTGTGGGCCACGGCTTTGAGGAGCAGGTCGCCAATATGGTGCCCCATGGAGTCATTGATATGCTTAAAGCGGTCGAGATCTAAAAACAGCAGTGCGACGATATTATTCGACCTATGGGCTTGAGATATGGCGTGGTTGAGCCTGTCCTGGAATAAGGTGCGATTCGGCAGTCCAGTCAAGGTGTCGAAACTGGCGAGGAAGCGAAGATCCTCTTCGGCCTTTTTACGCTCTGTGATATCGGTAAATACCGCCACGAAGTGGCTAGTTTCGCCTTTTACATCGATCACTTGGTTGATCTCAAGCCACACCAGAATCGCCTTACGCGCCCTGTTGCGGATCCAAATTTCACCCGCCCAATGTTTATGGCGTAGCAGTTGCTGCTCAATACTGTTGAACAGATCTCGCTGCTGCCGACTGTAGGCTAAGTGAATTAAATATTTATCACTGATTTGCCGCTCCGAATATCCGGTAATCGCACTAAAGGCGGGGTTTACCGAACGAATACGGTAGTCTAAACCTGCTACCACAACGGCTTCGTTCATGCTGTTAAGCACTTGGGAGGAGAGCACCAGCTCATTCTCGATCAGCTTGCGGGAGGTGATATTACGGGTGGTGCCCGTCATCCGCATGGGCTGTTCCTGGTTATTGGTCTCAACCACTTTGCCGCGCTCGAGGATCCACAGCCAGTTGCCCGGTGAGTGCTCGATGCGATATTCCATTTCAAAAAACGGTGTGCGCCCTTGTAAATGGTCGGTCAAGACTTGTTTAAATCGCTCTCTATCCTCTGGGTGGGCATTGTCGTGCAGCAGCGTGTGGCTGCTCCACTGGGAAACCGGAATATCCGTATGAGTACGATAGACCTGCTGTTCTTGGATATTCCAGTCCCACATGCCATCGCCCGAGGCCCACAGTGCCAGTTTGAGTCGTTCTTCAGAGGCACGGATGCTGGTTTCAAACTCTTGTTGCTGTTCGCGCTTCTGTTTACGCCACAACACTATCCAGCCCAGTAGACCAAGTGCTAGCAGGACATAGAGTGCATAGGCAATTTGCGAGCGATAGAAGGGCGCTTTGACCGTTAAATCGACCAGCAGCGCATAGCTGCCCTCGCTGTTGTACTCCAAAGAATGGCGAACATGGAGCACATAGTGGCCGGGATTGATATTGGTAAAGGTGATTTCATTCCCCGAGGGCAGATCATGCCATTGGTTATCAAACCCTTCGAGATAATAACTAAAGCGATTTTTCCCCGTGTAACTGAAATCGAGGGAAGTGACCTCAAAGCTGACGAGCTGGTCGTCATAGTTCATCAGGATTTTAGGCGGATGGCTAAGATCGAGGATAGTGTGCCTCTTACCCGCAATTTTATAGGCCGTTAGGGCGACTTTGGCTTCGCTTCTTTGGTCGGGTATCGCCTTAGGATTAAAGCGGTTGATGCCGTTAATGCCACCAAACCAGAGGTCGCCATCGCTGTCTTTGAGTTTGACGCCGCCGTTAAACTCCAACGCCTGCAAACCTTCTTGCTCGTTGAAGTTGATGATTTTGCCATTGCTCGGATTCAACTTGCCGATGCCCGCATTGCTGCTGAACCAAATATGGTGCTCATCGTCTTCGAGCAGGGCGTAAATCGTGTCGCTCGGCAGGCCTTGTTCACGGGTGTAATCCCTAAAAACCATATCCTCGGCTTGAGCCGATAGCCTGCTAATACCGCCGTGGGTCGCGAACCAGACGTCGCCATTGCTTGCGACTAAAACGTCTCGAATCCGATTGTTAATAATGGTGTTTTTATTTTCGGGGTCATGGTAAAAGGCTTGGCCTTGACCCGTTTGCATATCGAGTTTAACTAAACCATTGAGTGAACCAATCCACAGAGTATTGCCGTCGGCTCTGAGCATCAGCAGCAGGTTTTGTGTGGGATGAAAATTCTCAATATCTGTGAGTGGAACAGAGGTAAACTCATCCTTTTCAAGCGCTTTTCGATACAAGGCGTGGGAGGTCGCTACCCAGAGTTGGCCCTGAGCATCTAGCTCTAAGCTACGAATATAGTTCGCTTCTGAGGCCGGATCTTGGCTTTGAGTAAGCTTAAGCAGAGTAAATTCACCGCTCGGAGTTAAGCGCCCTAAGCCATAATTGCTGGCAAACCAGAGCACGCCTTGCCTGTCTTGGGTGATCGCACGCAGGACAAGATTTAAATGGCGCGTTTCTTTACCGAGTGCCTTAGCAAAAGCCGAAGTGTAATGTTCATATTGTTTAGCATTGAAGGCTAAGCGCTTGAGGCCCGCGCCCTCGGTACCTATCCACAGTGCTTTATCCTGACTACGAAAAATGGTGCGGATATTATTGCTCTGCTGAGGTAATTCGGTTGTATATTCAAATAGATGTTGGAAGTACTGTCGGCGGGTGTTGATCTTATTCAAGCCAGAATAACTTCCCCCGAGCCAGAGATTGCCGAAGGTGTCTTGCAATAAACAGAGGATATTATTGTCGCTGATACTGTTGGGACGCTGCATATCGTATTTATGGTAAGCCGCAACGAAACGCCCCGCCTCACGCTCTAGCTGGATAAGACCCGCTTCGGGACCGACCACCCAAAACTGTCCTTGGGGTGTTTGAATAAAATCCTTGAGGTAAGGAATATCGTCCTCTGCTTGCCAGAGAATACTTCCTTGGTGTGAAATCAAATCGTAATGCCATAGTTGATTACCCAGCGCTAAGGTGATGGCGCGAGTCGAATTCGCTTTAATCTGGTAGGCGGTTAGATCCTGCGGCACATTCAGCCTAGTGATGGCATTTGAACTCAGCGCAAAGGTGCCGCTGGCCCTTGTTCCCGCAAGGAGATAAGTGTTTTCAACATTGGCGAGGCTAGTGATATGCGGCTCGACGCTGTTGCCGAGGGAGACTTGGGTGATCCGCTGAGTTTTAATTGACAGTGAAAACAACCCGCCTTGGGTGCCAATCCACAACGTATTGCCGACAATATTGAGTTTGGTCACTCTAGGATCGGTTAGACCCTGTTCAAGGCCAAAGCGCTCAAAGGTCCCCGTATTGAGATCGAGCCGATTAACCCCTTGGCTAAAGGTGCCAATCCACAGATAACCTTCAGCATCTTGAATAATGTCGGAAATAAAGCTTTCTGAAATGCTGCTGGGATTATTCGGCGAATGAATAAAGAGATTGAAATTATAGCCATTGTAACTATGTAGGCCGTCCTGAGTCCCAATCCAAAGCATACCCGCACTGTCCATAAACAGGCTGGTAATTGTATTCTGATTTAAGCCTTCTTCGCTGCGGATATGTTCAAATTTCAGCTGTGTGTTAGCCGCATTTAAAGGTAATGCTGAGCCTGTGAGCGGCGCCCCGCACCAGCTTAGTAAGCAGAGCGCGCCGAAGAAAAGTTTAAGGACTGGATGGCTCAAAGTTACCCCTATCAAAACCCATTAACCCATTAACCCATTACTGGGAGGTATTATGCATTTACCTTGGGGATGCCGCGTGTAGTGCAACGAAAGACGCAGCTCAGTTAAAAGTTCAAAATTAATAATCAGTATATTCACGGATTTATAGGACGCAAAATGCTTGTTGTTATTATTTGCTGTCGGGGGGATTTTAGCAGTTTTTACCGTATGTCGACACAAGCTGGTAACACGATGAGACAAATAAAAAAAGACCTTGCCGGAAGGGGGAGAAGCAAGGTCTTTGGTTGAACTCTTTTCTTGGCTTAAGCCGAAGGTACGCGCACAAAGCCTTCCATTAGCACGCGGGCGCTACGGCTCATAATGGCTTTAACGACTGTCCATTCGCCGTTTACTTGCATGGCCTGAGCGCCAACGCGAAGGGTGCCTGAAGGGTGGCCAAAGCGTACAGCCTCCTTCTCGCCACCGCCTGCCGCGAGATTCACTAAAGTGCCAGGAATGGCCGCTGCTGTACCAATTGCAACGGCGGCGGTGCCCATCATCGCATGGTGTAATTTACTCATGGAAAGGGCGCGAACTAGCAGGTCGATTTCCTCTGCCGCTACCGTTTTACCACTCGATGACACATAGCTGCTGGGTTTCGCCACAAAGGCCACCTTAGGCGTATGTTGGCGTGATGCGGCTTCATCAATATGTTTGATCAGCCCCATACGCACTGCGCCATGGGCGCGAATGGTTTCAAACTTGGCAAGGGCGGCGTTATCGCTGTTGATATCGTCTTGTAGCTCAGTGCCCGTGTAACCTAAGTCTTCGGCATTGATAAAGATGGTCGGGATGCCCGCATTAATCATGGTTGCATTAAAGCTGCCAACGCCCGGTACTTCGAGCACATCCACTAAGTTACCCGTGGGGAACATGCTGCCCCCGTCTCCATCTTCATCGGCGGCGGGATTCATAAATTCGATTTGCACTTCGGCGGCGGGGAAGGTCACACCATCGAGCTCAAAATCACCTGTCTCCTGCACTTCACCATTGGTGATAGGCACGTGGGCAATAATGGTTTTAGCGATATTGGCCTGCCAAATACGCACAGTGCAGATACCGTTTTGCGGGATGCGCTCGGCTTCAATCAGCCCATTGCTAATGGCAAAGGCGCCGACGGCGGCGGTTAAGTTGCCACAATTTCCGCTCCAATCCACAAAGGGTTTGTCGATCGACACTTGGCCGAACAGATAGTCAACATCGTGGTCGGCTTGGGTACTCTTAGACAGGATCACGGTTTTGCTGGTGCTTGAGGTAGCGCCGCCCATGCCATCAATTTGCTTACCGTAGGGGTCTGGGCTGCCGATGGCTCTAAGGAGCAGCGCATCTCGCGCAGGGCCTGGTACTTGGGCTGCTTCGGGTAAATCCAATAGATTGAAAAACACCCCTTTACTGGTGCCGCCGCGCATATAGGTGGCGGCTACTTTAATCTGGGGCGGGAAAAGATGATTACTCATGCTATTAACTCCAAGGGGAATAGCGATTTGTTAAACGTTGCGTTAGTCGCAAAGCGCGGCGTCTCAGTGTCGAGTTGCCGCCCCTTGTGCGATGTTAGTTGTTTTGCGGGTGTTATTTGTTTGCGAAAGTTACTTCAGGTTTGACTCTAAAAAGTCCTGCGCAAAACGCTGTAGCACGCCGCCAGCCGAGTAGATAGACACTTCTTCTGCGGTATCTAAACGACAGGTCACAGGCACTTCGACGCGCTCACCGTTTTTACGGGTGATGATAACGGTCAGATCTGCCCGTGGCGCGATGTCACCATAAACGTCAAACACCTCGGTACCATCGATGCCGTAGGTGGCGCGATTTTCGCCCGCTTTAAATTCAAGCGGTAATACACCCATACCCACTAGGTTAGTGCGGTGAATACGCTCGAAGCCTTCGGCAACAATCGCCTCAACACCCGCTAAGCGCACACCTTTTGCCGCCCAGTCACGGGATGAGCCCTGACCGTAGTCAGCGCCGGCGATAATGATCAGCGGCTGCTTGCGATCCATATAGGTTTCAATGGCTTCCCACATGCGAGTCACTTGGCCTTCTGGTTCGATACGCGCCAGTGAGCCCTGTTTCACCTTACCATCGACAATCGCCATCTCGTTTTTAAGTTTAGGGTTGGCAAAGGTCGCACGTTGGGCGGTTAAGTGGTCGCCCCTGTGGGTGGCATAGGAGTTAAAGTCTTCCTCTGGCAGGCCCATCTTATGCAGATATTCGCCCGCCGCGCTGTCCATCATGATCGCGTTCGATGGCGATAAATGGTCGGTGGTGATGTTGTCGCCTAATACCGCGAGTGGACGCATACCCTTGAGGGTACGCTCGCCCGCTAATGCGCCTTCCCAGTAGGGTGGGCGGCGGATATAGGTCGATTGTGGGCGCCAGTCGTAAAGCGGAGTGACCTTATCGCCGTAGTCGACGCTTAAATCAAACATCGGCTCGTAGACTTTACGGAACTGCTCCGGCTTAACGCTTTTCGCAATCACAGTATCGATTTCGGCATCGCTTGGCCAAATGTCGATGAGGCGAACTGGGTTGCCGTCTTTATCGTGGCCTAACACATCCTTCTCGATATCGAAGCGGATGGTACCTGCGATCGCATAGGCCACCACTAATGGCGGTGATGCGAGGAAGGCTTGCTTAGCATAAGGGTGAATACGGCCATCGAAGTTACGGTTACCGGATAACACGGCGGTGGCGTACAGGTCGCGGTCGATCACTTCCTGTTGGATAACGGGATCTAATGCGCCGCTCATGCCGTTACAGGTTGTACAGGCAAAACCGACGATACCGAAGCCTAGGGATTCAAGCTCAGGTAACAGATTGGCTTCTTCTAAATACAGTTGCACAGCCTTAGAGCCGGGAGCTAAAGAGCTCTTTACCCAAGGTTTACGGCTTAAGCCCTTGGCATTAGCGTTACGTGCCAGTAGGCCAGCCGCAATCACGTTGCGCGGGTTACTGGTGTTGGTGCAACTAGTGATAGCGGCAATAATCACTGCCCCATCTGGCATTAGGCCAGGCTCGTTTTCAACCACACCGCTGATGCCGCGCGCGGCTAACTCAGAGGTTGGAACGCGGGCGTGTGGGTTAGACGGACCCGCGATAGTGCGCACAACCGATGACAGATCAAAGTGCAGGGTACGTGGGTACTCGGCATGTTTAAGGTCATCGCTCCACAAACCTGTGGTCTTGGCATAGGTTTCAACCAGCTTAACTTGCTCGTCGCTACGGCCCGTGAGGGTTAAGTAGTCCAGCGTTTGTTGGTCGATATAGAACATGGCGGCGGTGGCACCAAATTCTGGGGTCATGTTAGAGATGGTTGCACGATCGCCAAGAGTTAAGGCCTCAGCGCCTTCACCGAAGAACTCTAAGTAGGATGAAACCACTTTTTCCTTACGCAGGAACTCGGTCAGGGCTAAAACGATATCGGTGGCGGTAATGCCAGGCTGCGGTTTGCCCGTTAACTCAACGCCGATAATGTCTGGCAGACGCATATAAGATGCGCGGCCTAGCATCACGCTTTCGGCCTCAAGACCGCCCACACCAATGGCGATAACGCCGAGTGCATCTACGTGTGGCGTGTGACTGTCGGTGCCCACTAAGGTATCTGGGAAGGCAACGCCGTCGCGTGCATGAACCACGGGTGACATACGCTCCAGGTTGATCTGGTGCATGATGCCGTTACCCTGCGGGATAACATCAATGTTTTTAAAGGCTTTTTGCGTCCAATTGATAAAGTGGAATCTGTCTTCGTTACGTCTGTCTTCGATGGCGCGGTTTTTCGCAAAAGCGTCCTTATCGAAGCCGCCGTATTCCACCGCCAGTGAGTGGTCAACAATCAGCTGGGTTGGCACCACTGGGTTAACTTGCGCAGGATCGCCACCTTTAGCGGCAATCGCATCACGCAGACCAGCTAAGTCAACCAGCGCGGTTTGGCCCAAAATATCGTGGCACACGACGCGGGCTGGGAACCAAGGGAAATCCAGTTCCTGTTTTGATTCAATAATTTGTTTTAGCGAGGCGGTGAGCGCCTCTGGCTCGCAGCGACGGACTAAGTTTTCAGCTAGTACACGAGATGTGTAGGGCAGTTTCGCGTAGGCGCCGGGGCTGATGGCTTCAACGGCTTCGTGGGTATCGAAATAGTCGAGTGCAGTGCCCGGTAAGGGCTTGCGATATAAGGTATTCATGGCTGTGGTCATAACCTATTCTTATTACATCAGTTCTCATTACATCAGTGCATAAACATTTGAGTTTGCACATTATTCACACTGGGTTCTGTTGGCGAAACTGACGCCTAAGCGCCAGTTTCTGTTGTGTCGATTAACGGTCAGAAATCGGCACGACTTTACGTAAAGCCACACCCACATAATCAGCACTTGGACGAATAATGCGGTTGTTTGAACGTTGTTCCATCACGTGTGCCGTCCAACCTGTTACCCGTGAACATACGAAGATTGGGGTAAATAGCTTGGTTGGAATGCCCATGAAGTGGTAAGCACTGGCGTGGAAGAAGTCGGCGTTACAGAAGAGTTTCTTCTGTTCCCACATCAGGGCTTCACAGGCGACCGATACGCGGTAGAGGCGATCATCGCCGTAATCGGCGGCCAGCTTTTCAGACCATTCTTTGATGATGGCGTTACGTGGGTCTGACTCACGGTAGATGGCGTGACCAAAGCCCATGATCTTCTCTTTACGCTCGAGTTTACCCATCAGCACATCGCGGGCATCGGCTTCGTCTTTCATATCTTGGATCAGTTCCATCGCCGCTTCGTTAGCGCCGCCGTGTAGCGGACCACGCAGTGAGCCGATAGCACCAGTCACGCAGGAATGCATGTCCGACAGGGTCGATGCACACACGCGGGCGGTAAAGGTTGAAGCGTTAAACTCATGCTCTGCATACAGAATTAAGGATACGTCCATTACCTTAGCGTGCAGCGCTGATGGGGCTTTGCCGTGCAGCAGGTGCAGGAAGTGGGCACCGATTTGCTCATCGTTGGTTTCGGTTTCGATGCGCACGCCATCGTGGCTAAAGCGATACCAGTAGCAGATGATCGATGGGAAGGCCGCCAGTAAACGGTCGGCAATTTGGCTTTGCTCGCTAAAGCTGTGCTCGGCTTCGAGGTTACCCAGCATCGAACAACCAGTACGCATCACATCCATTGGATGGGCGTCGGCAGGGATGCGCTCTAACACTTCTTTTAATGCCTGTGGTAGGCCACGCATGCCTTTAAGTTTGGTCTTGTAGGCTTCGAGTTGTGCTGTGGTTGGCAGTTCACCGTAAAGGATGAGGTGAGCGACTTCTTCAAAAGTCGCGTTTTCGGCCAGATCCTTCACATCGTAACCGCGGTAGGTCAGGCCGCTGCCCGATACACCTACGGTACTTAATGCGGTTTCACCCGCGCTCTGGCCACGTAATCCAGCACCACTTAATTTTTTTGCGTCTGACATAATCCTTCCCTTCCGTTAACGCTATGGTTATTGCAGACAGGCTCAAAATTGGCCGTCTACCTTTTTGGTTAAAGCTGCATAATGTTGGCGAAATACTCGTTTCGGCCTTATGTAGGGTTGCAGCGTGTCGGTGATGCATGAGCCGTTATTTGAGGTCGCGGCTCACGCATCTGGGTATCAGTAACAACGCGAAGCCAAAGCTTCTACTGACGTCCATGGTCTGTACTTATCTTCTACTTATCTTGGCTAAACAATTGATCTAACTTGTCTTCAAAGGCGTGGTAGCCCAAGTACTTATACAGATCCGCTCGGGTCTGCATAGTGTCTAAGACATTGCGTTGATGACCATCATTCATCAGTGCTTGCATCACTTTCAGTGCAGCTTGGTTAGCGGCGCGGAAAGTGCCGAGTGGGTAAAGCACCATATCGGCACCCGCTTCGGTAAGTTCTTCTTTATTGAACAATTGGGTTTGGCCAAATTCGGTCATGTTCGCCAGGATTGGCGCGTTAACCTGCGCCTTGAAGTGGCGATATTGGTCGAGCTCAGTTAAGGCTTCGGCGAAAATCATGTCGGCACCGGCGGCGATATAGGCTTTTGCACGTTCGATACCCGCTTCTAAACCTTCAACGGCAACCGCATCGGTACGCGCCATGATCACAAAGTTAGGATCGGTGCGGGCATCGACGGCGGCCTTGATACGGTCAACCATTTCCTCTGTGCTCACCACTGCTTTGTTGGGTCTGTGGCCACAACGTTTTTGCGATACTTGGTCTTCCATGTGCACGGCGGCCACACCGGCTTTTTCAAATTCTTTAATGGTGCGGGCGATGTTAAAGGCGCCGCCCCAACCTGTGTCGATATCGACCAGCAGTGGCAGTTTGGTTGCCGAGGTGATACGACCGGCATCGATCAGCACGTCGTTCATCGAGGTCATGCCTAAATCCGGTAAACCGTAGGAGGCATTCGCTACACCCGCGCCCGACAGATACAGGGCTTGAAAACCCGTTTGCTCCGCCATCAGGGCGAAATAGGCATTGGTGGTGCCGACGATTTGCAGCGGTTTTGAGTTAGCAAGAGCTTGGCGAAAACGTAATCCTGCGCTTTGGGTCATGGTCTTGTCCTTATCCTGTTTAGGGTACTGAGTGTTCAGCATTGGATGCTTATGGGCCGCAACGCCTTAGTTAATATTGGCTAAGGTTTCTTTCGCGGCGGCGTTAGCTTGTAATTCAATCAAGCGTAATTCGGTATTTTTACGGCCATGCTCAATATGTCGACGCATCAACAGGCTGGCGAGTTCGCCATCACGCTGGGCGATGGCCTCGACGATACGTCTATGTTCGGCAATGGCTTTTACTGGGCGGTTCTTATTGGTGCACTGATAGCGATACATCCGCAGCAGGTGGTAAAGCCCACCAATTAAGGTTTCTTGCAGATGCTTATTGCCGCTGGCTTGGATGATTTGGTAGTGGAAGTCGACATCGCCTTCCTCTTGAAAATAGGTATCGCCATTGGCCAGCGCGGTTTCTTGCACGGCGAGCAGGTCTTCTAACTTGGCTAGCTGCTCTGGGGTAATACGGCTGGCGGCAAGTTCGCAGGCCATGCCTTCTAGCACGCTACGTAATTGATATAAATCGTTTAACTCGCTCACAGTCAGTTGAGCAACACGGGCACCGACATGGGGGGCGCGGACAACGAGACGTTGTCTTTCTAAGGTTTGCAGCGCCTCACGGGTCGGGCCACGGCTGATGCCATATTTTTCGGCGAGGGCTTGTTCGTTGATCTTACTGCCCGCAGGCAGTTCACCCTTGATGATGCTGGTTTGTATTTGCACCAAAATTTGATCGGCTAAGGTGGTCGACGATTTTTCGCTGGCGAGGGATTTCACCTTATTCGTTGGGCTCGTCGCGGCATGAGCCACTGAGCTTGGGGTGTCATCTGTGGGGAATATGGTCTCTTGCTTCAACATACTTCGCATCACTCGTTGATTGCTGGATTGTCGACAATGGGTAAAAAATAGTCCCGACAAAGGTTATTGTCAACAATATGTTTACTTAGACGTAAGTCTATATGTCTGGGTTTATTAATATTAATTATTGTATTTATTGGTTGTTTTGTGTGTTTGTTGATTTTGGTTATTTTATCTTCTCTATTTTGTAATTAATAATTGTCGACAATTTAGCGTTTGGAGTGTGAGCTGATAGTGCGATAAAACGCAGCTTTTACCCCATTGCGACTTATTGAGTACAATGCTGAGAAGGTATTGGTTAGCACTCACAGGGTTAAGGCTCTCGGGGTTAAGGCATTAGGGGGACAGAATGGAAAAAATCCTCATTAGCAGTTGTTTGCTCGGGCAGGCGGTACGTTATGACGGCGGTCATAATCTGCTGCAAGATGAGTGGATACAGCGATGGCAGCGAGAAGGCCGCATAGTGGCGTTTTGTCCTGAATGTGCGGGCGGATTACCCACACCAAGGCCTGCGGCCGAACGTGTCGGCGAGCTAGTACTAACGACGCAGGGTGAAGATGTAACAGCGGCCTTTAGGCTGGGAGCACAAAAGGCACTTGTTCTAGTTCAGGAGCAGGGCATTAAGGTGGCGATTTTAAAGGCGCGTAGTCCTTCCTGTGGCAATCAACATATTTATGATGGCACTTTCAGTAAACGTTTAATCGCAGGACAGGGAATGACGGCGGAATTACTGCAGGCGGCGGGTGTGAGCGTATTTAATGAAACCGAATTAGCGCAAGCGGCAACGAGGCTGGCACAGCTTGAGGCGGAATCAGCGGGCTAGGTAAGCCTAACCCGCTATCGACTCACTGTACGTCAGTGAAGCTGTATTCGTAAATCTGTATTAGTGAAGCTGTGTATGGGTGCTGGTGGCGCTATCCGTGAGCTGTCGATGTTGCAGTAATAGCGCATCGATTTGCTCGTCCTTCTCGACCCAAATTTGGTTTAACCAACGCTGAAACTCGACGCGATACTCGGATTCGGCAAAGT
The DNA here is from genome assembly GCF_029843705.1 of Shewanella sp. GD03713. Lineage (NCBI taxonomy): Bacteria > Pseudomonadati > Pseudomonadota > Gammaproteobacteria > Alteromonadales > Shewanellaceae > Shewanella > Shewanella sp. GD03713. The sequence continues at coordinate 4,459,235 of NZ_JAOCIW010000001.1, read as the reverse complement.
AGCGAGTCGCATCGACTTGCGGCACTGGTAAGGCGCGAACTCGCACCACAATCTTACGCACTTTGCCGTTCATCACACCGAATAACACATCATCCGGGGCATCGGGATACACTAAGGTTACATCCAACAAATTGGTAAATTGCTCACCCATGGCTGACAGGGTAAAGGCAATACCGCCCGCCTTAGGACGGAGTAAATGGCGGTAAGGTGAATCCTGACGCTTGCGCTTGTCTTCGGTAAAGCGGCTGCCCTCAACATAGTTGATGATCGAGGTGGGCATATTTTTAAACTTCTCACAGGCGCGGCGAGTCGTGGCTAAATCTTTACCCTTAAGCTTTGGATTTTTCTTGAGTTTTGCCGGACTGGTTCTGTCCATAAAGGGCATGTCGAGCGCCCAGCAACCTAGGCCCATAATGGGGACATAGATCAGCTCTTTCTTGAGGAAGAACTTCAGCATAGGGATGTGGTTACGCAGCAAGTAGGTCTGCGCAGCAATATCAAAGCCACTGAGGTGGTTACTGATCAACAAGTACCAACCGTTTTTATCCAGTCCTTCGAGCCCTTGGACATCCCACTCGATTTTGGCAATCAAATACAAAATGCCACCATTGCAGCTCGCCCATGCCCACATAAAACGGTTCATCAGTGCGGTCACGGCGTTGCGAGCACTTGGGACAGGCATCAGCATTTTCACTACACCACCGAGGCAAACCAAGGTTCCCCAAAGGGCGGTGTTAATGATCAGCAGGCTCAGACTGAGAATAAACAGCACTGGGCCGGGAAGGAAATTCAACATAGAGGTTTTACCTTACTTCTTGGTCCGCTTGGTCAGCCAGTTGGCTGAGCACTTGGTCTTTAGCGAGCCAAATGTCGTTCAATTGTTCTTGGAAGCCAATTTTGAAATCACGGTCATTCATGTAGTCGCCACGCATGTCCGGCGCGATATCACTCACTTTGATGTGTACTTTAACCTTTGGCAGCTTGCCTGTCAGGTAGTCCCAAAAGCTAGGGACTGGGCCCGGGTAGTAAATCGCAACATCCACTAACTTGTGGATCTGTTCTCCCATCGCCGATAGCGCGAAGGCCATGCCACCCGCTTTGGGTTTTAACAGATGTTGGAACTGTGAGTTTTGCTTTTTATGTTTAGCCTTAGTGAAGCGCGTACCCTCGACAAAGTTCATCACACTGACGGGTTTTGTCTTAAATTTCGCGCAGGCTTTACGTGTAATTTCAATATCTTTACCCTTGAGCTTTGGATTTTTTTTCAGCTGTGCCGTGCTATAGCGGCGCATAAAGGGAAAATCTAATGCCCACCATGCCAGTCCTAATACTGGTACATAAAGTAGTTCCTGTTTGAGGAAGAACTTCAGGAAGGGAATGCGGTGGTTAAACACCCGTTGTAGGATTAAAATATCTACCCATGACTGATGGTTAGCAATCACCATATACCATTCTTTGGTCGAGAATTGGGTGTCTCCCGTGAGTTCGACGTCGACTGGGTGCAGCACTCGTTCAATCACGCCATTGACGCTGATCCAGGCACTCGCGCAAAAGTCGAGAAAGTAGCTGATGGCCGTTCTCAGTGGCGGCAGAGGGATAAGCTTTATCAGGCTGCCGAGCACTATAGGTATCACCCAAAACAAGGTATTCACGACATAGCCTAAGAAGGCAATGCAGCCTTTTAATTGTGAAAACAGCGTCCCCATTAGTGCCTCCTGATAAAAATTGGAGGCCTATGTTACTCGGTGTCGGCGTTTGGCTCAATCTTACGGCAGCTGGTCGGGGCATTTGTTAACATTTTGAGCCTCAATACTGCTGGGATAAGCGAGCTAATAGTTTGTCCATGGCGCGATAACCTAAGGCTTGGGCGAGGTGGCGCCGTTCGGTATTGGGGGCTTGCTCCAGATCGGCAATGGTGCGGGCAACACGTTGAATGCGGTGGAAACTGCGAACGGATAACCCAAGCTTGACGACACTCTGTTCTAAAAAGCCTAGGTCGGCGTCGCTGAGGCCGCCGAATTGTTTTAGCTGTTTTCCCGATAGTTCACTGTTGAGCACGCCAGCTCGCGCCAGTTGGTTATCGCGGGCACGTTTGACTCGCTTGGCGATTTCATCACTGGTTTCGCTGCTCGTTGTTGGTTGCGTGAGTGTGCCCGCGGGGAGTTTAGGGACTTCGATGGTGAGGTCGAACCTATCTAAGAAAGGCCCAGACAGTCTGGCGAGATAGCGCTGAACCTGATCGGGTGTGGCGCGGTTCGCCCCTTCAATATCGCCGCTGGGACTGGGATTCATGGCGGCGATCAACTGAAAGCGGCTCAAAAAGGTTAACTTAGCGGCGGCGCGGGAGATCACTACTTCGCCCGTTTCCATGGGTTCACGCAGGCAATCGAGCACCTTACGGGGGAACTCGGCGACTTCATCCAAAAACAACACCCCGCGATGGGCGAGGGAGATTTCCCCAGGTTTAGGAATGCTGCCACCGCCGACCAAGGAGATGGACGAACTGGTATGGTGCGGCGCGCGAAATGGCCGCTTCAAAAAATCCTGCGGTTTGATATTAATGCCCGCCACCGAATGAATGGCGGCGACCTCTAATGCCTCTTCGTAATTGAGTATGGGCAATAAGGCCATAATTCGGCTGGCTAACATGGTTTTGCCTGTGCCCGGCGGGCCGAGCATCAGTAAGTTATGGTTTCCGGCCGCAGCGATTTCGAGGGCTTGTTTGGCTTGATACTGGCCTATGACGTCGCTTAGACAAGGCTGGGTGGTTGGCGCCTCGTCGCTAATCCACTCGAGCTGTTGCTCGAGCATAGGCAGTGGCGCCTGTCCGTGGAGAAACGCGGCTAAGCTTTGCAGATGGGAAGCAAAATAGACGCTGTGATAGCCCACAAGCTCGGCATCGTGACGATTCTCTAAGGGAAGAATTAGCTGATTGTTATGACGTTTAGCCGCAATGATGGCGGGCAGCAACCCTTGGCAATGGCGTATCTGCCCGGAGAGCGCGAGCTCACCGACAAATTCGGTATTTTTAAGGCTACTGGCGGGGATTTGCTCCGAAGCCGCCAGAATGCCTATGGCGATGGGCAAATCGTAACGGCCCCCTTGTTTAGGCAAGTCCGCCGGCGCGAGATTAACCGTTATCCTGCGCATGGGGAATTCAAATCCCGCATTAATCAAGGCGCTGCGTACGCGCTCGCGCGCTTCTTTGACCGAGGCTTCGGGTAAGCCCACCAGATTAAAGGCGGGTAGACCATTACTGAGATGCACTTCCACTATGACTTCTGGAGCCTCAACACCGCTACTGGCTCGGGTATGCACGCAGGCTATCGCCATAAACAAATCCTTTTGTTGATCTTTTTGCGCAGAATTTGAGTGTAGCAGTAATTCGCCTAAGGGTTTTCAATTCACTTAGGCGCTGTCCGCCTCTGGCGCAAGCGGCTGACTCAGGCGGTAGCGTTAGCGTGACAGCATTGGCAGCTTGAACGGTTAAGCGATAGCAAATATTTGATAGAAATGATAAAAAGCCAATATTGGAGCAGTGAGGTAAATATGGATATGTTGTTAGCAGAAAATTCCCCCATTCGTCAGCAGCTACTCGAGCAAAAGCTGGCACAGTTTAAAGACCCCAACCTTGCCAACGTCCTTTCGGCGTTTATTCGCAGTAGTGTCGACCTCTATCCCTACGCAAACGAAGACTATGCCCAGTTAGGTAACAGCCGACTAGGTGGATTGCCGGATTTGCCTGTTGGCATGGATTATCCGGTGACTTTGGTCGGACGGGAGGAGATGTTGGATGCTTACGCTGAGGAATTCGACCACACTCGCGAGTATGTCGAGGAGCATTATTGTTGGTCGCAAGATTGGGACTGGGACGAGTCAGCGCAGGCCTTCCGTGTGCCCATGCAATTTATCGCACAGCTCAACTGTAGCGACCTGAAGGCGTTTCAATCTTATTTGCCCCGAGAAGGGCGATTGTTGTTCTTCTTGGAGCGCTGGCGATTCTCGGAAATGCTTCGCGGCCATGTCTATTATGTCGCTGAAGATCAGCAGCTTATTAACTCTGGGAAAGCGATTGCTGAACTTAAGTTCGACGATGCTGTCTGTGCAAACTATGAGTATGAGGCGGCTTATCAACTTCAGGGGATTGCCAGCATTAAGATGATAGCCCCTGACATGATTAATAGTGACAACCCGCATTTAGTAAAGATAGCCAAGGCACGTTTACAAGCGCTACCAGAACCGCAACAAGCCATGGTGCTGGAGGCCCTAGCGGTTGTAGATGATGAATTGGTACCAGAGTGGCAAGATCAGCTCAAGGGCTATGAGCTGATACAATTGAATGAGCACGGGTTTATCCCTGGTCAGATTCTCACTCAATCGCAATGGGCTAATACCAACTGGCAGTCATCCAACTTGCAGGCATTGCTCGTCCCCAAGCAGCCGCTGCCGTATTACAATGGTATCGCCAGCATTAATGGTCATGGTGATAGCCGCTATAAAGCCCCGGAGCTCCACGCCGCGGCTGAATTAGGCGGCAATGCTGAAGATTATCTGGTGCTGTTCAAAGCCGTCTATAGTGAGCACTCAATGCAGTTGAATTTTATTATCCATCGGGATGATTTAGCCTTAGGAAAATTCGACCGCATTTACTGCATTTATGACAACTAGCAGAGCTATAACCAACCTTTTTGCTTGGCGATACGGGCGGCATCGATTCGGTTGCTCGCATTGAGTTTGGCAATGGCTTCGGATAGATAGTTACGTACCGTGCCTTCGGCAATAAACAGCATCTCGGCTATCTCGGCGGTGGATTTGCCTTCACTGGCAAAACGTAGGGCGCGGCGCTCTTTATCATTGAGGGGATCGATATCGCCAATCGCCATGATTACCAGCTCAGGATCGATAACCCGCTTGCCCGCGATCACCTGTTGGATGGCGTTGACTAAGGTTTCCGAGGGCGCATCCTTCAGTAAAAAACCACCCACGCCCGCTTCAATGGCGCGTTTGATGTAACCTGCGCGGCCAAAGGTAGTGATAACCACGACCTTGGTATGGCTATGTTGTTCTTTCAACCAAGACGCTAATTCTAGGCCGGTGCGACCTGGCATTTCGATATCCGTCAATAGCAGATCGAAATGTTGTTGTTTCAGCAGGCTTAAGGCTTCATCGCCATTGCTGGCTTGGGTGATGGTAAAACCGCCAGCTAGGGTTAACAGTGCTGCGAGCGCGCCGCGCACCATGGCCTGATCTTCCGCGAGAAGAATGTGCATTAATCTGTTGCTCCCTGCAAAGGTAAACTGACGCTAAAGGCGTATCCCTGTTCAAGATCATAGTTTAAATGTCCCCCAAGGCTAGCGAGCCGCTCGCGGATCCCTGTTAGGCCGTTACCCTCGATAATAGGGCTTGTTGGGGCGTTATCTTGCACATCGACGATAAGGCTATCGGCCTGCTCGCGAAACTGAATGCGGCATTGGCTGGCACTGCTGTGGCGCAGAATATTATTAACGAGCTCAGTGAGCACTAAACCGAGTTGACTCTCTGCTCTGGCGGATAATTTGGGCAACTCGCCTAGTAGCTCCACCGCGATGCCCTTGTCCCTTAGGGTGTTACATAACTGGGTGACGCAGCTGGCCAACCCTTTATGTTTATAATCTGAGACCGTATGCCTTATTTGGCTCAAGCTCTCCCGGGCAATTTGTCCTAGCTCTTGCAGCTGAGTGGTCGCTAATTGATATTCTTGTTTGGCGAGCAGTTTTTCGGCCAGTTCAGCTTTTAGGGCAATCGATGACAGACTGTGCCCCATGATATCGTGCAAGTCTCTGGCGATACGCTCCCGTTCAACCATGGTCGCTAAGGTGCTGATCTCCTGCGCGCTTTGTCGCTCCTTCAATCTATGCTGATAACGTTTTTGCTCGGCTATCCCCAGCATGCCAACCCCGAAAACTAACGCCGAGCCATACACTGGGAAATACAAGCTGTTGAATTGGCTAAAGTGGTTGAGTAGGAACAGTAAAACCAAAATCCCAAACCAACTTAATAGGCTGACTCTGAGCGGATAGAAGAAGCCAATAAAGAAGCTGGCAAAGGTAAAGAGAGAAATAGAGCCAGGATTGATGGGGGTGATGGCAATCGCCAACAATAGCATGACGCTGATGGGTCGATAAGCCACTCGAGTATGGCAGCGATAGGCCCAAAAGTAGCTGTAAATAAAGGGAATAAGTATGGCTAAAATGAGTCCTATCTGCCAGCTCGGATAGGGCGTGACAAACAGCGGGATCAGATAAAACGCCAAATTTATCAGGTAAACCCATGCGATTTTTTGTTCTATTTGCACTGAGTGTTGAGTCATAACGCTTCGCATAATGCCAATAGCTGGCTACCGATGGCAGGATTGGCCGCAAACGTCAGCCAATCCTTTTGCCTGTTCTGGGATTATTTTGCACTTATTTGCTGATTTTGTTGAAGTAAAAACTTAGCCCAACCATAATCTTTTTCCACTTGCAGTGCCTGCTGCCAATCTTCGATCGCCCCTTGGGCGTCACCTAACTCCTGTTTTGCGAGTCCGCGCCAAGTGTAAGCCTCTGCCTCACCCCAGCAAATGTCCTCGCAAGGTTGATTAAACCGCTCAATGGCGCTGCTGGCGAGTGTCTTGGCAACTTGCATGCTGCCACCAAACATGGCGGGCGTATTATAGGCGGCAATTGCTTTCACTAATGCCACCCGCGGGTTAAGCGGTGCCAGCTGTTCGGCTTGGGCGATGGCATTGGCGGATTTAATCCCAAGCTCAGCGCCTTTACTGTTGTCCAAGGCGATTTGCATGCCATACACGGATGATAATAGCGCGAGGGATTCGGCATCGGCTTGGGTATTATTGAGGGTTTCTAAGCTGGTTTGAGCTGAGGCTAAGGCCTGAGCTGCTAAGGTTTTTTGTCCCATTACATTGGCGCTGATGGCTAAGCGGTAGTTGGCATAAGCCGCTTCGTAATCCTGCGTTGTCGTGCTGAGCTGTTGTAATTTTTCGATATTCAAGGTACTTGCGGCTTTGTCGACTTCTGCGATATTGAGACTCGAGTTGGAAGCCGCGAATACCGGCGTGCAGGCGAGGGCAAGGCTCGATAATAGTAAGAGTGTTTTCATGGTATTTCCTTATTGAAGTGATAACCCATTGCTTGGGAACGGCTTCATTATCAGAAATACCTTGACCTGAGTGCAGGCACAAAGGTCATCAATTGGGCATGACAAATGTCATGTCTTAGGCCTAAAAGCAAAACACCGGAGAGGCTCCGGTGTTTTTTGTAAGATGAGGCGCAGCGGGTTATACGACCGCTTGGGTGCTGGCTTGGTTGACGAGGTACACCATGTAACCTAAGTAAGCGACAAGCAGTGTGGCACCTTCACGGCGACCGATACGCAGTCCTGACCAAGCGAAGGGTAAAATCACCACGGCTAAGGCGAGCATCACGATAAAGTCGAAGGATTGGAAACCTAGGGCCGATACTGGGTGCACAATCGCAGTTACACCTAAAATACCTAAAATGTTGAATAGGTTAGAGCCAACCACGTTACCGATAGCGATATCGCTTTCACCTTTGAGCGCCGCTAAAACAGAGGTCACTAACTCTGGCATACTGGTGCCGATAGCGACAATGGTTAAGCCGATAATGACTTCGCTCACGCCAAATACCTTGGCTAAATCGACAGCGCCATTCACAAATAAAATCCCGCCACCGACTAACATGCCGATGCCTACAACAATAAATGCCACTGAGAGTAATGGGTTTTTAGGGCCTTCTTCGATGATTTCGCCGTCGGCATCTGTGGTATTTTTCGAGCTGAAATAGCTGAATACTAGGTAGCCAACAAGCAGTGATAATAAAATCACGCCGTCAATCAGGCTGAGTTCGCCATCCAATAACAATCCCCAAAACAGCATAGAGGCGAGGATCATCAAGGGGATATCCCGTCTTACCATTTGTGACTGTACTTGAATCGGGCGAATAAGCGCCGTTATCGCCAAAATCAAACCAATGTTGGCAATGTTAGAGCCGATCACGTTACCCAGTGCAATGCCGCTATTGCCCGCCAGTGCTGACTTAACACTCACCGCAAGTTCGGGCGCGCTGGTACCAAAGGCCACAATGGTTAAGCCGATGATGAGGGGCGTGATGCCAAGACGTAGGGCGATCGAGCTCGCGCCACGGACTAAGGCTTCTGCGCCTAAGGTTAAAATGATAAAGCCGCCGATAATTGAAAGTGCAATGAGCATTTTAGACTCTGTTAAACCTGATTGAGTGAATTGATTTAAGGTGTATCAGCTTATGCTGACAGGCGCACATGATACGTGTTTTTCAACCGTTTTGACAGAATATGTCATAAAAAAGCACACCAAAAAGGTGTGCTTTAGAGGTGAGTGTCATTACTTCAAGATTCGATAGGTTATTTTGCAGATAACTCATCTTCCCAGCGCACTTGCGCACCGCGAATACCGTCGACACGTTCGCTAAACGCCTTCTCGAGCACATGACGTTTGATCTTCAGTGTCGGGGTTAACACATCGTTTTCGATGGTCCAAGGCTCGTTCACAACCACAATCGCATCCACATGTTCATGGGACTCTAAATGTGGGTTCACGCTATCGAGTGTCGCTTTTAAGGATGCGCGAACTTCTTCGCGGGCTTGTAAGGTTGCGCCCTCGGAAAGTTGCACTAACGCGACGGGATGCGGCAGGCCGGAACCAATGACGCAAATCAGCTCCACATGGGGATCCTGCGCGAGCTTACGTTCAATGGGTACTGGAGCGACGTATTTACCCTTAGCGGTTTTAAAGTTGTCCTTCACGCGGCCAGTAATAGTCACGCAACCATCGGCGTCGATAGAGCAGAGATCGCCAGTATGGAAGAAACCATCGGGATCGAAGGCCGCCGCTGTCGCTTCGGGTTGCAGATAATAGGCCGTCATCAGGCCGGGACTCTTCAGCAGCAGTTCGCCATCTTCACCCTGGCGGATTTGGCAATCCTGCACGGGTTTACCCACAGTGCCGATTTTACGGGCATCGAAGGGGTAGTTGATGATGGAGTAAGCACAGTTTTCCGTCATGCCCCAGGCTTCACAAATATCCAAGCCAATGCTGTGATACCAGTGAATGAGTGAAGGCGGAATAGGCGCCGAGCCAGAGCCGAGTAAGCGGCAATGGTTAAGTCCTAACCCTTTGTGGATCTTGTGTTTTACTAGGCTGCTAATCAGTGGGATCTTAAGCAGTAGATTGAGTTTGCCAACACCAATCTTGTCGATAATGTTCTTCTGGAACAGGCTCCACAGGCGCGGAACCGAGAAAAATACCGTTGGTTTAGCGCGCTGAACATCGGCAACGAAGGAGTCTAAGCTTTCGACGAAGGCGACGGTGCTGCCGGAATAGAAAGACGAGCCTTCGATCGCCACGCGCTCGGTAATATGCGCTAAAGGTAAGTAGGACAATAATCTGTCGTTACCATTGGTACGCAGATCGCGCACCACGGCTTGGCAAGTCCAGCCATAGCTGGCAAACGTCTGAATCGCGCCCTTAGGTTGGCCCGTGGAGCCCGAGGTGTAAATCAGGGTCATGGTCTGATCTGGCTCAGGTAACGGCGCTTCAATCAAAGGGTTGCCCATCTTGAGCAGTTGTTCCCATTGATATTGAGCCGGCATGGTTTCATAGGGCATGGCAAGGCGGAGTAATTCGCCGCCGACGCCGGCTTCTTGATCGGCCCAGTGGTCGAGCTTGCCGAGGAAAATTGCTTTGGCACCACTATGTTGAAGCACATAGCGGATAGTATCTGTATTGGCGGTTGGGTAGATGGGAACGCTGATATAGCCGCCGTGCATCAGGGCGAGGTCGGTAATAAACCATTCGGCGCAGTTTTTAGAAAGCACGGCAATCTTATCGCCCGGCTCTAGGCCTAAATGGCGCAGTGCACCCGCGAGTTGCTGCACTTTTTCTTGCACTTCATTCCACGTGAAATCAAGGTATTGACCCTTGATGGGCTGGCGCAAATAGATTTCATCCCCACGTGTATTCGCCCAGTGCGCCAACATTTCGATTGGCGTCTTAATCGCATTATCCATAGGCAATTCCCTGTTCTTTATTGTTATTTTAACCCCAACATAGGTGCCCAGTATGGCGAGTTTTGTGAGGCCACGCAAATAGTTTGCAAGATTGTAAAATCTTAAAATTGGCGGACTAGCCTATCGTTTGAGTATGAAATGAAAATGAACTTAATCACAGGTCAGAGCAGGAGTCGCGGGCGCATTAGGCAATAAAAAAGGCGCCTAAGCGCCTCGTAAAATCGGTGGAAGCTTACAGCTCCATCACGCCGTCCATTTCGACTTGCGCATCCTTAGGCAGTTGCTTCACACCGATAGCGGCGCGAGCAGGGTAAGGTTGGCTAAAGTAACGGCTCATGATTTCATTCACTTTGGCGAAGTGGCTTAAGTCCGTCAGGAAGATATTGAGCTTAACGATATCGTTGATCGTGCCGCCAGCTGCGGTACAAACGGCGGTTAAGTTTTCAAACACTTGCACTACCTGCGCCTCAAAATCATCGCTCACGATTTGCATTGTGCTTGGCACCAGTGGGATTTGGCCGGATAAATACACTGTATTGCCGACTTTAACCGCTTGAGAATAAGTGCCAATTGCCGCTGGGGCGTTTTCGGTCGCGATAATGATTTTTTCTGCCATGACGCTCTCTCTAAAGTAATGATTAACGATTACGGGATGTACGTAATACCTCGGGCAGTACCCGGATACGGCGCATCACGTTAGCTAAATGAATCCTGTCCTTCACCGAAATCCGCAGGTTAATCAAGTAAACGCGGCCATCGCGTTCTTCGGTGCTAAGGTTATGAATATTCGAGCCTTCGGCGGCGATAATCGAGGTGATCTTCGCCAGCGCGCCCTGGTGGTTAACAATTTCCACCCGCAGATTGGCTTGATACTCGACGCCTTCGACATTGTCCCACTGTACGGGAATGTATTTATCGGGTTCGCCTTGGTAACCGCGAATGTTAGCGCAGTTTTCCATGTGGACGACTAAGCCTTTACCTTGGCTCACGTGGGCAATCACCGCATCACCTGGAATAGGGCGACAACAGTTGGCGAAGGTTACTAACATGCCTTCGGCACCACGGATTGGCATCAGGTGAGAATCGCGGCTCTCCTGATTCTCTAAATTATCGCCAATCAAACGTTGGGCGATGACTATGCTCATGGCATTGCCAAGGCCAATGTCGGCGAGTAAGGAATTTAAATTGGCGTGCTTGGTATCGCGCACGACTTTATCAATCTGCTCGGCAGGGATGCTATCGAGTTTGGTTTTACCCAGCGCATGGTTAAGCAAGCGGCGGCCAAGAGCGATAGCATCATCTGCTTTTAGGCTCTTGAGCACTTGGCGGATTTTGGCGCGGGCTTTACCCGTCACCACAAAGTTAAGCCAAGCGGCATTCGGACGCGCGCCTTTGGCGGTAATGATCTCAACGGTTTGACCGGAGATTAATGGCTGGCTTAACGGATAAGCTTGGCGGTTAACACGGGCGCCGACACAGGTATTGCCCACATCGGTGTGGACTTCATAGGCAAAGTCGACGGCGGTGGCGTTAACCGGTAATTCTAAAATGCGACCTTCGGGGGTAAAGACGTAAATCTCTTCGGGGAAGAGTTCAGTTTTAACGTTCTCCACGAATTCGAAGGAGGTGCTGGCGCTCTGTTGTAGTTCCAGCAAGCTTTGCATCCACTTGCGAGCACGCACTTGCGTGGTAGTGCCTTGACCATCGGCGCCGCCTTTATAAGCCCAGTGGGCCGCAACCCCTTTGTCGGCCATTTGATCCATATCTTCGGTACGAATTTGGATCTCGACGGGCACGCCGTGTGGGCCGAATAACGAGGTATGTAACGACTGATAGCCGTTGGCTTTTGGGATAGCGATATAATCTTTAAAGCGACCCGGACGCGGTTTATACAGGCCGTGCATGGCACCGAGCACGCGGTAGCAAGTATCGATGGAGTCGACGATGACGCGAAAGGCGTAGATATCCATCACCTCTTGGAACTGCAGTTCCTTGCTCTGCATCTTGTTATAGATGGAGTAGAGGTTTTTCTCGCGACCTTTAACTTTGCCTTTAATGCCCGCATCGTTTAGGCGGGTGAGTACCGCAGCCTCAATGCCTTGAATGAGCTCTTTACGGTTGCCTCGGGCAGCTTTAACCACTTCCTTCAACACCCGATAGCGCATCGGATAATAGGCCTGGAAGCCTAAATCCTCTAACTCGGTCTTGATATTGTGAATACCGAGTCGGTTGGCTATCGGCGCGTAAATCTCTAAGGTTTCGCGGGCAATGCGGCGGCGTTTGTCAGGACGCAACGCACCTAAGGTACGCATGTTGTGGGTGCGGTCGGCAAGCTTGATGAGAATAACGCGGATATCCTGCGTCATCGCCATCATCATTTTGCGAAAGTTTTCCGCTTGGGCTTCTTTTTTATCGCGAAATTTCAGCTTGTCGAGCTTAGACACCCCTTCAACCAGCTCAGCCACGGCTTCGCCAAATTGTTCGGCCAAGTCCTCTTTGGTGACATAGGTATCTTCGATGGTGTCGTGCAGCAAAGCAGCCATCAGCGTCTCGTGATCGAGACGCATCTCGGCGAGGATGCGGGCAACCGCAACCGGATGGGTAATATAAGGTTCGCCGCTGGTGCGCATTTGCCCTTCATGGGCATCACGCGCAACTTGGTACGCCTGCTTGAGCAATTCTACCTGTTCGGGTTCTAAGTAACCGGAAGCAGACTCCTTTAGACCTTCAAACAGATACAAGTGGCAGCTCTCCTTTACCCAAACAGGTGTGACTCAATTAGACTTATAGTGAACGACCTTCAGCGATGGCGGCAACAGCTGCGATTTCAGCTGCTTCACGCTCACGCACTGATTGACGCTCGTCAGCATCTAAAGTGTGAGCATTCACTAAACCTAGTTCGATTTCACGCAGGGCGATAACCGTTGGCTTGTCGTTCATCTCTTCAACCATAGGGTCTTTACCCTGCACGGCGATTTGGCGAGCACGACGCGCCGCAACCAGGATCATATCAAAACGGTTGCCGATTTGTTCTACGGCGTCTTCTACAGTTACGCGAGCCATGTGTTGAAACTCCAGTTTATCTAGGGAAAAAATGACGCAAAATTGTACACTAAGGCAGTTAGCCTGCCAACAGATCGTTAAGCATATCATTTTGCGCGTGGATCTGACTAGCACCCGTTAAGCGTTGGCTGCGAATGATCGCCCGCAGATCGGCCAGTGCTGTGTCAAAATCGTCATTGACGATAATAAAATCATATTCTTTATAGTGCGACATTTCAGAAACCGCCTGTGCCATACGGCTAGCGATCACATCAGCACTGTCTTGGCCGCGGCCGGTGAGACGTCGTTCTAGCTCATCCCTTGAGGGCGGTAGAATAAACACGCCCACGGCCTCAGGCATTACGGCTTTAACCTGCTGGGCACCTTGCCAGTCGATATCGAGGAAAACATCGATACCTTGGGTCAAAGTGTGCTCAATGACGTGGCGTGACGTGCCATAGTAGTTACCGAACACTTCAGCCCACTCGAAAAAGGCATTTTGCGCGATCAGTGCTTTAAATTCTTCAACATTAACAAAATGGTAGTGCTGACCATTCACTTCGCCGGGGCGAGGCGCACGGGTAGTGTGCGACACTGAAACCTGCATGTCGGCGGGTTTGTCTTTCAGCAGCGCCGAAATCAGCGAGGATTTACCAGCACCACTCGGGGCTGAAACAATAAATAAATTTCCGCGTGCGGTCATGAGCAAAATATCCAGTTGGTTAACGCAAGAAGGGCCCAGAAAGCCGAGCATTATACAGATTTTGACCTTAAAAACGCTAGGGCTAGTTAGTCGGCAATTGTAGTCTATGACGGTTTTTATTGAAGGACGTTGTCCCGATTGGCGAATTTACTCTTCACCGTTACTGCGTGGGCCAAGGTTTGAAATCGCAGTGCTTAGACACATAGCCGTTGACCCGAGATTTAAGCCTGATTTAGTTTTAGATAGATATTATCGGCATTTTTATCCGTCTAGCGCCTTATTGCACTGACAATTGCGGCTAAATTCGTTACGCTCGTGCCTATGCGACATTGAGAGTCGTGTGCGCTAGGATAATTTCACTATAAAGGAAGGGTCGTGCTGTTAAAATCTCTTTTCTGCCTTCATGGGCGTGATTCCCGTCCCCGCTTTGTGGCCATCAGTGTTGGTGTGTATTTGGGCATTTCACTGGCTGTCGCCGCATTTGGGCCGAACTTTTTAATGTATCTTTTAGCACTAGTGGGCTTACCTTTGCTCGCCCTTACGGCGCTGCGCCGTTTAAATGATGCGGCTAAGCCTAAGGCCTTGGTTGCGGTATTTATTCTGCCGCTACTGATTTTACTGGCGCTGTATATAGTGGCTGCGCCGCCCGTAGTTGCCATTCTAGGGCTGGTTTTGGGCGCTGGTGCGACCTTTTGGGGCACGCGTTTAACCTCTCCTACGTTAGTGGAATACCGTTTGGGCTATTATGGCCCAGCATTAGATACCCCTACCTCGCAGGCTATTCCCCGTCGCCGAGTCGAGCCCGTATTAACACCAAAGGCTGCTGCGGCACAGAATGCCACCGTCTCCCATGCTGCGCCGGATATTCCGGTATCGACAGCGGCCGAAACCTATTCTCATACTGAGCCTACAAGTGCTGCCCCCGTTGTGGACGCCGAGTTGGATGCCTTGCGCCAAGATGAGCTACGTTTCGATGCGTTAACGAAAATGACGCAAAATCCAGCTGACTTTGTCGTGCAAGATGCGTTACTCGAGAGCCACGCCGATTTTCGTCCTGCTAATCAGAGCCGAGTCGAACAAACTCGTATCGACATCGCCGATGTGGATTTAGCCCAAGTCGATTTACAGGGCGCGGAGTTTAAGCGGGCACCGCTCGACCCTGCCGAGCACAGTGATGAGCCAGTATGGCGTTTCGATCCCGATGAAGATACCGCAGCCTTTAACGATACAGAGCATGCTGAAGAAGTGCGTCGTCGCCGCGCCGAGGCGAAAGAGTCGGGCTCGATGACAGAGCTGTTTAGAGGTGTGGCTGAGTTTTTTGCCCCCTATAGACGTTTTATTAAGTTGCCTTCTTTACCCAAGCTTGAGCGCCGTTATTGGCTGCCCGTCGGCGGTGGTGTGGGGGCGGTATTGTTAGTGCTGTTAGTGTGGGGATTATGGCCCAATAGTGATGAGTCACAGGCTGAAGAGGTTGTTCCTGTCGTGCCCTCGGCGCCTATTGCCGCAAGCGATCGTGTGACCTTAGATATGCCCGATGGTTTTTCGGTGGCGTTAGAGCAAGATGTGTTAATTATTCGCTGGTTAGGCGAACGTGGTAAGCCGCAAAACCTGTGGTCTATTGCCACGGCCAAGGGCGATAAGAGTTGTAGTGCGCTGGTGTTTAATAATGGCACTGAGTATCGCACTATCAGCGTAGACTTGCTGGACGATTCGGCAACGGAGGCGCGTTTCACGCCGCTGGATACCGCCAGTATTATCACTGATTTGGCCCGTCGTGGCAGCATTGGTTTGTGTGGTTACAAGTTCAGCCTCAAGGGCAGCCAAGCGGTTTTAGAGCCTAATCGCAATTTTGGTAATTATTTAGCCCGTTAAATCGATAAAATTCTAGTCAGGACTAGAGGGGTAGATTACACTTTTGCTCCTCTTTTTCTCCAATCTTGTTTTAAATGTGCTCGCAAAGCCGATTGCGGCGAGGTTCGGGAAAATATCTTTAATACGAACTGAACATTAATCCCACATGAATACAGATTTGACCTTAGTCATTATGGCGGCAGGGCTAGGTAGTCGTTTTGGCGGCGATAAGCAATTGGTCTCCCTCGGTCCTGCGGGCGAACCCATGTTGGTGTTATCGATACAGTCGGCGATCCGCAGCGGATTTAAGCGTGCCGTGCTGGTGATCCGCCCCGAATTAGAAGCGGAACTCCACGAACTGTTGATACGCTTTTTACCAGCTCACTTTGAGTATCACTTTTGTTATCAGTCGCTCACCGATTTGCCTAACGACACGCAGCTTGCGGATGTAAGCCATCGTTTAAAGCCCTGGGGGACTGCTCATGCCCTGTGGTGCGCCCGTGATAGTGTCAATGGGCCTATGGCGGTGATCAATGCCGATGATTTTTACGGCGACAGCGCCTTTGCTTCTTTAGCGAAGGGATTAACCGCCAGACCTAACGATTGGATGATGGTGGCTTATCCGATTGAGCTGACGTTATCTGAGCACGGTGGCGTGAATCGTGGCTTATGCCAAGTGGAGCAGGGGCAACTGCGCTCAGTCGCTGAATGGTTGAATATTCAAGCCCAAGATCATGGTTTTATCGGCGAAGGCCCTGAGGGATTGGCACCGCTTCCTTCACAGTCGCTGGTCTCAATGACTTGTTGGGGCTTCTCGCCAAGCATATTTGATGTTATTAAACGTGAATTAATCGAGTTTATCGAACAACAAGGCCAATTGCCTAAATCTGAATGCTATTTGCCCGCCGTGGTTCAGGCGGGAATTGAGCAAGGTGTGCCCGTATTTGTCGATGTGGCCAGCGAACCTTGGCTCGGTGTGACCTATCCGCAGGATACTGTCTGGGTAAAGCAAAAATTAATGGAGTTATTGAGTGATAAAACTCATTAGGCAGTCAGTGTTGCCTCATTTTGGAATTGAAGCTGACGAAGCAAAAATCTCAGCGTTAGGGAATGGTCATATTAACGATACCTTGTTAGTGCGTTGGCCTTCGGGTGAATTAGTGCTGCAACGTATTAACACCCAAGTGTTTAAGACGCCGCAGGCATTGGTAAGTAATGCGGATAAGATAAGCCATCATTTATGCGCCAAGGCATTACAACAGCAATATGGTCTTCAAGTGGTGAGTCCATGCCTTACTCAAGAGGGTGAGCTGGCGATCGACTTGGGTGAGCAGGGATTTTGGCGCGCCATCAGTTATTTGCCCCACAGTCTAAGTATCGAAGTGGTCAAGTCTGAAGCCGAAGCCGAAATGGCCGCTAAAGCTTTTGGTCATTTTGCCTGTGCCTTGAGTGATTTCGACGCCACTCAGCTTGAGGATGTGATCCCGCAGTTCCACCATTTGCCGGGACGGATGGAAATGCTGCGCCAAGCGGTGCAACAGGATAAAACTAAGCGGTTAGACTCATGCCGTAACTGGGTCGATTACGCCCTGTCACAGCAGAGTTTATTAGATGAGCTCGCCGAGATTTCGCCACAGCTCCCGCTGCGTATTTGCCATAACGACACTAAAATCAACAACATGCTGTTTGATAAGCGCGACATGTCGAGTATGGCAATTATCGATCTCGATACCTGCATGAAAGGGCATCTGATGTATGACTTTGGCGATATGGTGCGTACCTTCTGCTCGCCTGAAGCCGAAGATTCGACCGCCCTTGAGAATGTTAAAGTGCGCCAATCCATCTTTGCCGCCATTTGCCGTGGTTATTTAAGTGAGCTGGGTGAAGTGTTAACTGAGGTCGAAAAACGTAGCCTCTGGCTCGGGGCGCGAGTGATTTGCTTGATGATTGGCGTGCGTTTTTTAACGGACTATCTGAATGGTGACGTGTATTTCCATGTGCACCGTGAGGGCCATAATTTGGATAGGGCTGCGAATCAATTTACCTTGTATCAAAGCCTGTTAGATCAAGAAGCCGAGTTACAGGCTTACTTCTAACCCTGAAACGTCAACACGTCCTAATCAAACGCCCCATTTGGGGCGTTTTGTTTTTGGCTTATATACGACATAATTGCAACATTAAAACCCTAGTCTCATATGGATTTGGCTTGGAATGGGCACCCTCGAAGCTCCCACTGTATTAACGTGTTCGCGCCGTAGCGCTAGAAATCTCTGGTTAAGATGCACTCTGCGCCGCTCGCAGCAGGAAGCCGTGGCTTCGTCGATGATGACGGCGACGAGTGATAACTTTTTCAATGCTTACGCAATTTTTCTCGGTGCCAGTCTTGCACAAATGGGCTTTGTTACTGGTTTACCGCAGCTTTTTGGGGCGATGTCGCAGCTGGTTTCTGTATGGTTAGCGAGTCACTTTTCCCGCCGTAGTTTTATCGTTTACTGCGCGGCTTTGCAGGCGTTGGTGGTATTGGGCATGGGCGCGTTAGCGGCCTTTCGTCCCGATAACTCAGTGTGGATATTTATCGGGCTCGCCGTGGGATACCACGGATTTATTAATCTTATCCAACCCCATTGGCGTGCGTGGATGGGGTCTATTGTGCCCGAGCGTCGTCGTGGTGCCTTTTTTGCGGCGCGCACTCGCTTAACCATGGGCGCATCCTTAAGCGTATTTTTTATTGGAGGTGGGATTCTTACCTTTACCGATTCGCTTCAAATGGCCTGGTTAGGCTTTACTTTACTGTTTTCGATAGCGGCCATGGGGCGTTTTGTCTCGGCTTGGTTGTTATTGCAAATGCACGACCCGGATCCGCGCGAAGCCAAGCTGCGGGGCGTATTTATTCAAACCATCCGCAATTTTCGCGGAGCATGGAAGGATAAAACTTTCCGCCAATACAGCCTATTTGTGGCCAGTATGCAGGCGATGGTGGCCATCTCTGCACCGTTTTTCGCCGTGTATATGCTGGAAGACTTGAAGTTTAGCTACATCGAATTTGTGCTAGCCAGCGTGGCCTCTATAGCGACTCAGTTTGTGACGCTGAAGTTTTGGGGGCGATTTAGCGATCAATTTGGTAATCGTTTGGTGATGATTATCACCAGCTGCATGATCCCAAGCTTGCCGCTGCTGTGGCTGTTCTCGGATAACTATCTGTATATTCTCATCATTCAGGCATTTTCGGGCCTAGCGTGGAGCGGCTTTACCCTGAGCACCGCTAATTATCTTTATGATATTCGTCCCTTTCGCAGTGATTTTGCCACCTATGCGGCACTGCAGGCGTCACTGAGTGCGGGATTGGTGTTTGTGGGAGCTATGGTCGGTGGCACGATAGCTTCCCATGCGGCAGACTTTTTAGTCTGGTCAGGTTGGAATACTTGGATCAGTAGCCCGATTTTTGTGGTGTTTTTAGTGTCGACCATACTGCGCGCATTTGTGACACTATGGTTTATTCCGCGCTCGGTCGAACCGAAAGTCAGGCCTCGGCCGCAGTTACTGCAACTTATCTTCCGTATCCGCGGGTTTAATGCGATCTCGGGCGTGAGTCTCGACTGGTTAACTGTGGTAAAACGCCGAAATACCCCTGATTAGCTTTACTATCCGTTAGGGTGTTAAAGCTTATAATCGAAGAACTTACGTTTGTCTGGCCCCGAGGCATTAGCGCTGATCTTATTCGGGTGTTTATATTCATCCCAACTGGCGACATTGCGGCCGACATTGAGTTTAGGAAAGTTCTGTTGGTTTGCGGCGCTGGCTAATCCCATGAATGCTAATAGCTGGCCGAGGGCGCCTTGGCGGCTGACATCTATAGTGAGGAAGTCGTGTCTACCCGCAAAGTAGTCCAACACCTCTGTTTTATGGCGCTGATAGCAATCGATAAGATGTTGTTCATCTTGCGGGTTTTCAACCAAACCGACACCAAAGCTATGGCGAAAACTGCGCTTCATGATTGGGTGGAATCGACCGGTTTGGGCATCCAAATGTGGTAGCATTCGGCTGAGTAACATCTGCATCGACGGCACCCAAACGCTTAACTCACGGTCAAGATAAACAAACTTGGTCTCGGGGAATAATCCATCCAATTGTTTGAAATCGCTAAAACAAGGCGCATCGGAAATCGCATCCGCCTGCATAAAGGCTTCTTTTGTAAACGCCATATGCGCCACTTTTAAGCCTTGCTCCAATAACGCCACACTTACGCTCGTCGTCCCAGTGCGGGGCAAACCGATAAAAATAAGCTTATGTTTTTGCTTGGCAATCACCGACTCATGCTTAATTGCACTCGGCTTGGTTGCATTTGGCTCGATTGTACTTGGCCTGGTGTAATTTGATTTAGTCGAATCGCACTGTAGCTGATTGAGTCGTATATCTGCGCGATAGTCACGCCCTTGAGAATCGGGAAGGGTGGCAATAGTTGGGTTATCAGGCATGGATTGGGCTCTGCATTCTTGTCAGCGTGGTCGCGATGGGTGTGTAAATGGGGTTTTAACATTAGTGTTTTATCAACGTTGGCAGTATATCGCA
The DNA here is from genome assembly GCF_029843705.1 of Shewanella sp. GD03713. Classification (NCBI taxonomy): domain Bacteria; kingdom Pseudomonadati; phylum Pseudomonadota; class Gammaproteobacteria; order Alteromonadales; family Shewanellaceae; genus Shewanella; species Shewanella sp. GD03713. The sequence goes on along the minus strand of NZ_JAOCIW010000001.1, from coordinate 4,438,969 downwards.
GTGAGTCGGTTTTGGCTGCGCAAAGCTGGCGTTGCGTCGGTATTGCTTTGTAGAGGCAATCAACAGCATAAATCCCTTTATGCTAGAAGCATTTGGGCAAGATGAGGCGATTACTTGTATTATTTGCCTCGTCTTGTGAGGCAAATAGGTTTGTTAATTGACTCATTGTGTGAGTAGAATAGGCTTATTATTTGACTCATGGGGTAGGATATGTGGATTTGGCAGCAAGCCGATTGGCCTAAATTTCATTGGAATATCAGCAGAGTTGATGCCCTGCTACGTCAGGTATATTTCAATCAGGGCCAACTGCTCGGCAAGCAAATGCTAAGTCACGACGACAGCCAGTTAACCTCAGCGGCGGCACTCGACACCTTACTCGCTAATATTATCCACTCCAGTGCCATTGAAGGTGAAAAGCTCAATGCAGCTTCGGTGCGCTCATCCTTGGCTAAAAAACTCGGTGTGTCCGAAGACAAACCGTATCCGACCACTGCGCAAACCGATGGTTTGGCTGACATTATGCTCGATGCCTTAAAAAATTTAGATACAGAGTTAACCCTTGAGCGGATATTAGGTTGGCATAAACAGTTATTTCCCCAGGGTTATACGCTGTTTAACCCCGTTATTGGTGGAGTGCTACGTGGCGATACGCCTATGCAGGTTGTCTCAGGCCGGATTGATAAACCAACGGTACATTTTGAGGCACCCTCTCGAGCGACTTTGGACGCTGAACTCTCGCAGTTTATTGAATGGTTTAATGCATCAAGGCAAGATCTGGGTTTAGATCCGCTTATCCGCGCGGCGATAACTCACCTTTGGTTTGTGACTCTACACCCCCTTGATGATGGAAATGGGCGCATCACGCGTTTATTGACCGATTTAGCTTTGGCGCAAGCGGAAAAACGCTCAATTCGCTTTTACGCTATGTCGGTCAGTATTCTGGCCCGTCGCCAAGCCTACTATGACATTTTAGAGTCCACCCAAAGGGGCGATGTCGATATTACTCCTTGGTTAGTATGGTTTTTTGAAACCCTCAATGATTGCTTACTCAATGCGATGGGAGAGGTGAACAAGACTCTTCGGAAAACGCAGTATTGGCAAAATCTCGATCAATCCTTATTGAGTCAAGAGCAAGCCAAAGTGCTCAATCGGATGTTAGATGGCGATTTTGAATTAGGAATGAATAGTAGCCAGTATCAAAAGGTCGCTAAGGTAAGCCGCGCTACCGCCACCCGTCACCTTGCGCAAATGGTCGAGCAAGGCTTCTTAGTAAAAGCCAACGCCGGCGGCCGAAGTACGAGGTACTTATTGGCGAGTGGGCAGTAGTGAGTGCTTAGCTTTAAGGCTCAACAGTGGCCACAAAATGGTATCGCCCGCAGGCACGCCGTAAACTCTTCCATGAGGGCTCCTCTGCGCCATCCATGGCGCAGAGGGCCTGCTTATCGATACCATTTTCCGCTATGAAGCCATTCTATATGTCCACAGCGAAAGACGGGTCAATAGTTTTGCAGTTACTTGTTTAAGTTTTACATAGATAACTATGGCATGTGAGTCAAAGGAGCATATCTAAGGATCTACTGATTGTGGGTAGTGATACTCAATGTTTGGATCTTACATTATAGATTTCAGAAGTTTTGCCACTGAACGGAACACGGGGACAACGACTGAGTTACCGAATTGTTTGTATGCACTGGCGTCAGCACAAACTATTCGGAAGTTGGTATCCTGTTCACTGCGATCAAACTCAGGTTTTTCAAAACCCATCAAGCGAGCACATTCCTTGGGTGTCAGGCGACGAGGGGTTTTGTAGAGGGCATTAAACTCTTGGGTGTATCTCCCCTTGCAATTATCATATTTCTTTTCCCCTTCTTTGAGCATTTCATAGCACTTAGCGTCAGTAGCATTTGGGTTTTCTCTCCGAAAATGCTCTACAAATTCCCTTGCAAATTCTTCGCGCTCAATATTTTTATTGATGGCGAACTGTTTTTTTTCTTCTAAATAATCATTTTCCAGGCCTGATTGATTGATCAGAATTTCTGAGCCGTCTTTGTAATATCTGGCTGACAAAGTTCTTGTAACAGCATCCTTGTTCTTTGGGTTCACCAGACCAAACCCAAACCCATTTCCTTTGGTTTTGTGCTTCAGAGCATAGTGATATAGATAATTCCATAGATTAGGTGTCAGAGTGTACTTCCGAAGCTCATCCTCTGAGAGATCGCAAAGAATGTCTGCGATGGTGTAGCGAATCTCAGGCTTTTCGATTTGGCTCAGGGACAGTGCTTTTAATAAGGGATTTTTTTCAACGAGATCATTTCGAATACCAACCAGCACGATGCGTTCTCTATGTTGAGGAATGAAATGTATGCCATCAAGAATAGCTGGTTCCTGCTTACGTTTTCTGACGTTGGAAATGGCTTCTTCAATATTACTTCCTGCATTGCTGATATCTAATATCCAATATCCCAATCTGTCTAGGGTACGGATGATAGTTGCAAATGTGTTACCTTTATCGTGGCTCTTAAGGTTTTTGACGTTTTCCAATACAAAATATTGGGGTTGTCTTGCCTCGATAATCTTTTCAACATCAAAGAAAAGTGTTCCCTGAGTTTCGCATTCGAAACCGTGGGCGCGCCCAAGAGAATTCTTTTTGGATACGCCGGCAATAGAGAATGGTTGACAGGGAAATCCTGCCAACAGTACGTCATGGGCTGGGATGTGCTTGCGTATATGCTCTGCCTTCTCCTCATCACTGAGATTGGGATGTCCGCTCAGTGTAACTTTGGTTATATCCATGAAAGATCTGTTTTTTTCAGGGTTTTCTTCCTCAGAATCGATAAAGTAAGGCAGATCATGTTCATCAACGTAGTGATTTGCTAGATAGGTACGTCGTGCCTTGGGCTCCCACTCGCTGGTAAAAACGCATTTCCCGCCAATTTCTTCAAATCCTTTACGTAAGCCACCAATACCGGCAAATAGGTCAATAAATCTGAAATCGGGTTCGTCCCAATGGCTTGGTTTGGTGGGAAGAAGATGCTCACGTATCAGTTTCATGGCTTTTTCATCTAGGCCAACACTGACTGATTCTGGATCTTTGCAAAGTTTATTAAGGCTTTCTCTGCTGGTATTGAAGCCCAGTTCATTCAGCTTGATAGCGAGATTTTTTTGGTCATAGATTTCAATCAGAAATTTGAGAAGGCGCTTTGCGCGTAGTTCAAGTTGTTTGTTGAGTTTTTCATGCAGTTGGTCGCCAAGGGCTACGATATCTCTGGTCATTACTTTTGAATATTTTCAGGTAAAAGTGTGTCGAACTTTATCACACGTTTTTCCCTTTTTCTTGGGTAGGAGGGGGGGATCTCCCAATTTTTACTTAATATACTGACTTAAAATGTTTTTTGTTTTAGGTTGTGTGCATTATCAACCTAGATCCTACAGGGAAAGTGTATGAAGTTTATAGCGTGGTTGTACGAAAAGTATTTGAAGGATGATTGCTATCTTTACATAAAGAGGCTTTCTGCAAATGATACGGGAGCTTCTGGCGGTCATCAGGTTGGTGTTTATTTCCCCAAAAATGTACTTTCACACCTGTTCCCGACTATAAACACCACTGCCGTTTTAAATCCTTCTGTTGAGTTAGGTTCTAAAGTTGTGAATCCTTTGCCGGAAGTTACTGCTCAAGTCAGAGCTATTTACTACAACAATCAGTTCTTTGGGAAGACAAGAAATGAGAAACGGATTACGCGTTGGGGGGGGAATAAGTCTCCTCTGCAAAACAAGGAATCCACAGGATCTGCAGCGATTTTTGCTTTTCATAAAACCAATGGAAAGGATGCGGAGTATCTTGAAGTGTGGATTTGTGATTCGCTCGAAGAAGAAGTCGAACTAGAAACTGTTGTTGGTGAATTGGTTGCTGGTGACGCTTTTTACGGCTTGGCGTCAGAATTATTGATAGGTGTCGGGGCCAAATATAAAAAGGGAGCGTCTTACGAGATTCCTCCTTCATGGGAGGTTAATTTTCCATCGGGTAACGATATAGTCAAATACATATCAGAGACATTTAAAGTTGTAGATACAGATCCTGATAAGCTTCTTCTCGAACTCAGGAATGTAGAATATACCTTGTTCAAAAAAGTAGAAGAACATCATGTTCTTAATGTGGTTCGCGAAGGTTTTAAGAGCATGGATGACTTTATGGCTACTGCAAATTCAGTCAGCAATAGAAGGAAGTCGAGATCGGGGCGGTCTTTGGAACTTCATCTTGAAAACATTTTTAAAGACAATGGGATAACAGGTTTTTCAACTCAGTCTGCTACTGAAGGGAATAAAAAGCCGGACTTTATTTTTCCTTCTATCGAAGAGTATAAGGATAAAGACTATCCCATGGAGCAATTGCGAATGCTTGCCGTAAAAACGACCTGTAAAGATAGGTGGCGACAAATTCTCAATGAGGCAGACAGAATACCAACAAAACATTTATTTACTCTTCAACAGGGTGTCTCCGAAAACCAATTCCAAGAGATGAAGAGCGCAGGGGTGAAATTGGTCGTTCCGAAGGAATTACACGACAGTTACCCTAAAAGTATCCGAAATGAGCTGTCAACTTTGGCTGAATTTATAGACGAAATAAAATCTCTTGGTGTTGAATAGTACTCCCTACTTACAAGTTCCTGCATTTGAAGCGATCATATCCACATGGAGTTCAGGCTTGACCGAATACTATTTGTACTACATATATCTCAAACCTCCGTATGAACAGCACGGGAGCAAGCGGCTAGATTGTCTGATGCTAATAAAATATACATGGCAAGCACTATTCCGCTAGCTTTTAGTTTGTGATTGAGGAGTTTGTAATTGTGATAAAACTTAATGACTAACTTATATTCACATCGTACAAAATAACGCCACATGCTTAGTCGTTAGCAAGCTTTTTTGCAGAAATGCTTTTGGGGCTATAAGTACAGATACCTGATAGAGCTGAGGTCATATTAGAATCGACATTGTTGCACCAGTGACCGTCTAAAACAGGGAGGTTTTAGTCGAGCCTACATGGAGGTATGAACGGCGTGTCACTGGGGAAATAATGGAGGTTAAGTGACTCATTTTATGTATCACTTTTTGCTCTATTTTTTAAATTTGATAATTATATCAATTGGTAATGAGTGAGCCACCCATAAGCAGCTAATCCTCTTTTGCCCTAGAATTTATAAATTGTTGTGCTTCTGCCAGTGCAAAATCAAAATGAAATGCTAGCCCTGATTGAATTACTTCATTATCAAAGCATACGGACCATTCAAAGCCTCCCCTGAACCGATCTGGGTTTCGTTCGATGTAGATCACGTATCCACACCATTCTTCTTCATAAGCGACAAAATAAGCCTCTTCAAACTGGCTAACGGATTGGTATTCCATGATGTAAACCTAGTGTATTGGTAGGCTTATATTTTCAGTCATTGCTGTTGTATGTTCCACGGACTATGAGTCACATCGAATAGTTTTATTTTGTTAGTCGGGCATTTATGTCGTGGTTATCGTATTGAAACTACTTTGGCGCTCAGTTGCTGTTTTATCTGCTCAAGGTAGTGAATTAGGTCACAGGGTTGTTCAAATTCAAGTTGTAGTGTTGGCTGAGAAGCGGTACGAATTTCTGGGTGTATGTTGTCGCCGTCATTTACGGCCGAAATAATGGTGTAGCGGGGATAATCTTCTTCGCGGCAGATGGGGTCGGCATAGTCGACCCAAAGAATAAAGTAGTGGTTGTTGTGTTTGAAGTAAAAGCTGGGGCACATATCGTTTTGGTAGCTTTTATCGATGAGAAATGGGTATAAGCTTAGGTCGAAGCCAAGCTCAAATTCATCGCCAAATGTTTGCTGATAAGCACTCATTTTTTGCCTTAAATCATCGCATTAAGTGATGTTAAGTATAGTAGAAGTATTTTCTTAACGAACTGTTTTATCAGGCTTAAATGTATTTTTATTAGTCTGTTTTGGCTGTGTGGTTATGTTCGTTATAACCATTATGTAATGCCGTATTTATTATTAACCCTAGCTAATAATTGCCCAATCTCTTTGCTAAGAACTCCATCAAAAACTCAATCAATACCGTCACTTTGGTTGGGAGGTATTTTCGCTGTGGATACACAGCATAAATTCCATGTTCGGGTAGCGGATAGTCTGTAAGTAACGCCTGTAAACGCCCGGTTTGCAGATCAGGCTCAACAATAAAGCGCGGTAGGTTGGCGATGCCTAGGCCATCGAGACAGGCTTGGTGGATAGCATCACTATTATTCACCTGATAGTTGCCTTTGGGCTGAACACGTTGCACGCCATTGGGACTGTGGAAACTCCATTCCACACCATCTTGAAAGTAACTGTAAAACAAACAGTTGTGCTGAGTTAACTCGCTAGGAGTGAGGGGGACACCGTGCTGAGCTAGATACGCGGGGGATGCGCAAATCACGCTTAAGCAAGGGGCTATTTTGCGGGCGATAAGGCTGGAGTCGGGCAGTTCGCCGATACGGATAGCTAAATCGAAGCCGCCTGCAATTAAATCTGTGGTCTTGTCATCCATTTGCATTTGCAACTGAATATCGGGGTAACGTTTTAAAAACTCAGCGATTAAAGGCGCAATATACAAGCGGCCAAACACCATAGGCACGGAAATTCGCAGATTGCCTTTAGGTGTTTGCTGCAATTCGGAGATGGCATCCAATCCTTCTTGGGTGAGCTGTACCGCCGGGCGAATATATTCGAAATAGCGCGCGCCAGCACCCGTTAGGCTCAAACTGCGAGTGGTGCGTTGTAACAATTGAATCCCTAAGTGTTGCTCCAACTGTGTGATTCGTTTGCTGATGGCTGATTTACTCAGCCCAAGTTTTTGTCCCGCAGCGGAAAAGCTACCGCATTCCACCACAGTGACGAAAATGGGCAGGGCGGAAAAATGTTCCATGCAGGGCTTCCTTTATCAAACGATGATGTAACAGCCGAGACTTGGCTGTAGGTCTTATTTATATCACGTTAAGCTGAGTATGAGGGGATTTAGGGCCTCACTTGCATCTCGCTTTTCGCTTAAAGCGGAAATCATCAACATTAATTGTCAGCTAAAGCTCAACAATAAGTTTCTATAACGGTGGATTATAAGGCCTAAACTATCACTGTAGACTATTTTGCAACAAAAATGGATGGACTGTTTTGATGCAAACGTCAAACAAACTGACCTTATTTATGTCCTTTGTGGCGCTCTGTTCCGGCGTTTTACTGGCATTAATGATTAAACTCAATAGCCAGCTTGCTATGTATAGCTCACCGCTTTTGGCATCTTGGATGGCTCATGGTATTGGCGCAATAACAGTGTTGTTGATGCTGTTTTTACTGAGAAAAAGGCTGGTGGGTAAGGAAGCCAAGTCGACTTTGAATGCCGATGCGAGTCAATCACTGTTACCTTGGTGGGCGTATTTAGGTGGTGTTCCTGGTGCTGCGACGGTTGTGTTGGCCGCTGTCACAGTCAACAGTGAATTAGCCTTGGCTGGCACCTTAGCCTTGATGCTTGTGGGGCAGTTAATCTTGAGCTGTATATTCGACTGTTGTGGTTATTTCGGTGTCCTTAAGCGGCGCATTCGATTCACAGAAGTCATTGCTATGGTAATGATTTTGTTGGGAGCCATGTTAGTGATTTATTCACACTAGCTGGCGTAGCAGGGGAAATTGAATGGAATTGATGGTGCTTATCGCACTGCTTAATGGCGGTTTGATTGCCTTAAGCCGAACCTTTAATGGTGCTTTGGCAAAACATAGCCATGCGTTAATCGCATCTTGCTGTAATCATATTGTGGGCTTTGTAGTCTTGAGTGCATGGATAATCTGCCTAGAGAGTGGCACAAATCAGCTACAAGGGCAGCCGCCAATGTATTTGTACCTCGGTGGAGTCATTGGTGCTTTATTTGTCGTGCTAAATAGCTGGGCATTGCCATCGTTAGGGGTGATGCGTTGTACTTTGCTGGTGATATGTGGGCAGATGCTGACAGGCGTTGTGCTGGATATAATATCTAGCACCAGCGGTATGCATTGGGCGTCGCTCGTTGGAGTATGTTTGATGTTAGCGGGTGTCGTGTTCCTTAATCGGGCGAAGCAACCTACGCCGCAGGTAAAGCATGCGAATTGCTCGTTGTGATATGGTGTTAATTGCCGTTCAAGCTCATCATATCGTAGCGAACGGGTTGCTTTGTCATTCTCGGGTATGTGAAAAACATCCCAAGTTGTGACTGGCTGTTGTGTTGATTATTTTTAGGGTTGTCGCATAGTTTTTTCATGCTTAGCATTTGATTTTTGTTTGTTATTAGGAGTGTTATGTCGTTCTCAAGCCAGATTAATTCTTCGGCCGCACCTTACTCTTGGGTGCTTTTCGATGCCGATGAAACCCTATTTTATTTTGATGCTTTCGAAGGGTTGAAGCGGATGTTTTCAGGCTTTGGCATCGATTTTACTCGGGCCGATTTCGATGAATATCAAAGTGTAAATAAGCCGCTGTGGGTTGAGTATCAGGATGGCAAGATCAGCGCCGCCGAACTGCAAACCATACGCTTCGAGCCTTGGGCGGCAAAGCTTGCTGTGACCCCACAAACCCTAAATAGTGCATTTTTAACGGCTATGGCTGAGATTTGTGCGCCCTTGCCCGGCGCCCGTGAATTGCTGGCCGCGCTGCAGGGAAAAGCCAAAATGGGGATTATCACCAATGGCTTTACCGAGTTGCAGACAGTGCGTTTAGAGCGTACAGGTTTGCAGCATCATTTTGATATTTTGGTTATTTCAGAAAAAGTGGGCATTGCAAAACCCGATGTTGGTATCTTTGAATACGCTCTCGAGTTGATGGGCCAGCCTGCGCGCGAACAAGTGTTAATGGTGGGCGATAACCCACATTCAGACATTCAAGGCGGCATCAATGCGGGATTCCACACCTGTTGGTATAACGTCCATGGACACGCTGCCCCCGCAGGTATTCGCCCGCACTTTCAAGTCGCCTCCCACCATGAGTTACAGCAGAAGCTAATCTCATTACTCGGCTAGCTTTCAAAAAAACAAAAGCCCTTAAAAAGGGCTTTTGGTTTTAGATAACACAAATAACACTATTCCACGTTTTGGATCTGCTCATTGAGCAGCGGACTAGACCCTCAAAAAATCAATAAGTTACCGAAAAGAAACCGTTCAAAAATGCCTGTTTGCCCACCAAACTGCCCACCACTTGCCTGTGGCTTTTACTAAATCTTAGTGGTTAGCAATGGAAAAACAGTGCCGTTTTTTTGCTGCTGTTAGAGCTAAAACATAGCAGTTTTGAAGGGCTTTATCGAGTAATTTTTTCAACACTTTATTTAATAATGGATACAATAATATCCACTTTCTGTTTTATTTCGCTATAATGGATATGACTGTATCCATTTGGCCTTTGCGGATGAAATTTACCTTACTTGATGATACCGATGTAAGCCACGCCTATGCGGCTTATTTACGTGAGTTACGAAAGCAGGCAAAGCTGTCACGAGCGGCGCTTGCTGAGCGAAGCTGCGTACCTGCGGCCACCATTAAGAAATTTGAGCTGACCGGGCAAATTTCATTTCGCCAATTGCTGTTGCTATGGCAGACACTTGATTCGCTAGAGAGGCTCTATCAACTCACACAACCTAGCAAAGAACGGGTCACTATGCCCTCTAGTATTGATGAGGTGCTAAAAGATGAGTTTTAAACCCATTCAAAAACTCGCCGTGACTCGCACCTTAAGTTCAGGTGAGCAGGTTGCAGTAGGGGTCTTGGCGCAGAATCGGCAAGGCGTTTTTTTCCAGTATGCAGACAGCTATTTGCAGCAGTTTGGCAACTTATCACCTTTTACCTTGCATGCGAACGCGCAAGTTCAAGTCGCTCCTAAAGCGCCGCACCAAGGTGTACATGGCGTATTTGGAGATTGTTTACCCGATGGCTGGGGCATGCTGTTACAAGATCGTATTTTTCGGCAAAAGGGCATCCTACCTAATCAATTAACGGCGATGGATAGACTGGCCTTTGTCGGTGATAAAGGCATGGGAGCATTGTCTTTTTCTCCGGTGTCTGAGTTTTCAGCCACCACGCACGCAGATATTGATTTAGCGACGTTAGGCTTAGAAGCACAAACGCTGTTCGATTCTTCGATGTCAGATTATATGGATGATAATCACGATGAGTTAGATGGGCATACTCAACAGGTGTTGGCCGCATTAGTTGCCGGAGGTAGTTCGGGTGGGGCAAGGCCTAAGGCACAAATTTATATGCCTGCTGGGGAAACTCAGTATTGTCGAACCTTCGCTCAGCTTGGAGATGAGGCTTGGCTGATTAAATTTACTTCTAAAAATCTCGCGCTCGGGCATGAAGAAGGTTTGTGCGAGGCAGTTTATTTACAAATGGCAGAACTTGCTAAGTGTCAACCGCCGCAATGGCAACTCATTGAAGCACCACCTACAAGCGGTGCGTCTGCTTGGTTGGCGCTTAAGCGTTTTGATTATGTCACTGAACAGGCCGACTTAGGCAGAAAGCGCAGTGCAGGTCGATTGCATATGCACAGCGCTTGCGGGCTGCTGGATGCAGACTTTCGAACGCCAAGTTTAGATTACATTGATTTAATTAAAGCCAGCCGTCAGTTGTGTAAATCGCCAGCGGCTGGACAGCTGCAATTTCGCCGCGCCATTTTTAATCTGCTGTCGTCTAATCAAGACGACCACAGTAAAAACTGGGCGTTTTTGCAAGCGGATGACGGTCAATGGGATCCTGCCCCTTTTTACGATGTTACCTACAGCCCGTATCCATTCAACGAACACGCCACTGCTTTCGGCGGTTATGGCAAAGCGCCATCGCTTAAGGTGATGCAAAAACTTGCTACTAGTGCTGGCTTTGCGAATTGGAATGATGCAAAGCAAGTTATTGAAGAAGTCGCAGAAGCCATCAGCCAATTTACGTATCTTGCCAAGCAACAAGGGATCAGTAAAACAACAGTGTCTGCGATTGCTAAGACATTGGAGCAGCGTAAACAAGAAAATGCAGCGCTTTTTCTATAACAATTTTGTTAAAACAAACTTTTCAATTCACCATAAATAGATAGCAAGGTCATCGTGAGCGAATATCAATACTATAAATTTGAGCGTCTGGATGGGTATTTAGATGCTAAAGCACGTCAAGCACTCAGGGCCATTTCAAGCCGTGCCGAGATCAGCGCTACGTCCTTTCAGGTGTATTACACCTACAGTGATCTAAAGGCCGAGCCTTTTGAGCTGATGTTAAAATACTTTGATATCGGTTTTTACTATGCCGATTGGGGCTCAATCGATGTATACATCAAGCTACCAGCAGGAACGCTTCCAGATGCGTTACTTGGCTTTTCAAGTGATGGACTTCATATTCACGAAAACGATGAGTGGCAGTTGCTGATTTTTTCCCTTGAGGAGTATGACGAATATTTTGACGATGAGCATGCCGACCAATTTTTCCAGCATTTAGCTGGGTTACGCAGCGGGTTAATGCAAGGGGATTGGCGCCTTGTGTACTTTATGTGGCTCAAAATGTTTGATTTTAATGATGACGTTGAGCGAGTGCCGTTAATTCAATTCGATTTTGAGCACTTCAGTGAAGAGGAGCAGGCGTTTGCAGCGCTGTATGATATTCCCTTAGCATTAGTTAAGGCTCTGGCCATGGTGCTGAAGGAGCAACCCAGTCACCTAGCCAAACAAACCCAATTTCAGTTTGATTCGTGGCTCCATAATCTCTCGCAAGCAGAGAAAGACACGCTTTTACGCACGCTGTTTGAGCAAGGCCAGCTAACCCGACACCAAGCCTTAGCGCTGACGCGAAAAGAACCTGTCAACACAGACGAGATCTATCAGTATTGGTTAACCCCCGAGGTAATTTCTCCTTTTATTGAGCAAGCGCAAAGTCAATTACAGCAAGAGCAATCCGCAGCACTCGCAAAAAAATTAGCTATCGAAAAAGCGGAAAAAGAAAAAGCGTTGACTGATATCTACAATCAACGTGAGCACTACTGGCAGCAATCACAAGAGCAAGCGGATCGAACTTGCGCCAGTGGTTACGATGCGGCATCACGCTATCTGCATCAGCTGTTTGAGGCCTATCAGTTCAAAGCTGATGAAGCGGCGTTTGAACAACGCTTTAAGCGCTTTTTTGTGGCGAATAATAGCCGTAAAGCACTGTTAAATCGCTTGAGTGATTTGCTTTAAACGATGAGGCGATAGGCTGGCCAAATGACGTTAGCAAAAAACCGATTGAGGGTTGGTTGAAAGGTTGTAAGCCCACCAAAGGTCTACAAATTGTTACCTATGAAGTCACTTTGTGTAGACCTTCGGAGCTAAGCAACGCGCCTTTACCATCTCTCTGGTAAATACTGCGTGAAATACAAAGGCATCACGATATTGGTTTGTTCTAACGCTGAAGAGCCTTGTGTACCCGTTAACTTAAAGGTTTTACTTGGAGTACACTTTTCAACGTAGGATGCCAACGATTTTGCTCTTGTACGTTTACCACTTTTGACTTCAACAGGGATGATATCGCCTTCATCGGTCGCCAAAATAAATTCGATTTCGGCGCGGGCGTCATTCCATGAATAGCTTGGGTCAACGCCAATAGCTGTGAGCTCTTGTTGCACAAAGTTTTCAGCCACATAGCCTTTGTATTCATAGTTTTGTTGCTTAATCTCTTTATAACTGCTGCTCAGCATATGATTGAGCAGGCCCACATCAAACAGAAATAGTTTAACCATATTGTCTTTTTTATAGGCCGCCAACGGAGATTTGGGTAATCCTTCAATAGGGTAGTTTGGCAAAGCTAAGCGGCAGCAGTTAAGCCAATGGATCGCGGTTTCAAAATCGCTATAACGAGATTTACGCTCATGCACATGCTTAAATTTAAAGCGTTTAACTGACTCATCGCTGACAAGTGATAGCTGGGCTGGAATGCTATTAAACACCGATTCAATCAGTGTGGCATCGACCTTGCCCGCGTACTTACCGAAATCGCGGCGATAACCTTCAACTAAATCGGCATGAATTTTTGTGACTTTTTCAACACGCTCTAGAATGCTTGAATCCTTAAACTGATACCAAGCAGAAACGGCTTCCGGCATACCACCGGTAAAAAAATAGTCGGTTAGTTTATCCATCAATTTAGTGTGCACCGCCGGTGTGCTTGCTTGACTATCAAATGCTTTGATCAGTGCTTGCTCGTTGGATGCGTAAATAAATTCTTGGAAGGTCAGTGGTCGTAAATTGTATTGTTCTACCTTGCCCACAGGGAAGGTGTTGAGCAAACCAATATTTGAACCGCTGGCTGCGACAAAATAGGACGGTGCTTTTTCGGCAAAATACTTCAGCGAAGTTACGGCTCGTTCACATTCGCCAATTTCATCTAATATCAGCAAGTCGGTGTCTGGATTGAACGCTTGGTTGGTTAACAACTCAATGTTCATTACTAGCTCGTCAGGTGACAACGAGCCATCGAACGCTTCTTTGTAAGCTGGGTTTTCAAGGAAGTCGATACGAAGGATGTTGGCAAAGGTATTCCCAAACAACTCTTGCAGTAGATAGGTTTTACCTGTTTGTCTTGCGCCATCGATCAATAATGGCTTGCGCACAGGTTGACTTTTCCATGCTATTAGGGCGTTGAGTAAGTTGCGCTGCATTGTCATTTCCCGCCAATTAAGACTGTTAACTGCCTGTAGTATAACTCAGTCTACACTTTTACGCGCAGAAAAATGCGGAATTTTACATTTTTGTGCGCATAAAAGTGTTATAACGTTTTCGTTGGGCAAGGCTTTCCCTCTTGAGATGGCTTTGGGCACTTACCCTTTGGGCATCTGGGGCAGTTTGGGCAAAGCTTTAGTTCACGCCACTTAGGCACACACTAACCCTGCCCACAGGGTATTTATGACTTGGGGCATTATGTAAAATTCTGGGGCAGCTAGCTATCTGTACCCTCAGAAAGCTGCACGATCTGAGTATTTATCTGCCTACTGCGTCCGTTTAGTACTGGCAAACTCCTAACTGAACTTAACAGATCAGTGAGGAAGCAAACGATGAACCCAACCACACAATTACCCACAAACTCAGTACACCCAGCGCGTCAGCAGCGGATTTTGCGCTTGCCCGAGGTAAAGGCCAAAACAGGCTTTGGCCGCAGCACCATTTATGCCCTGATGGCTAACGGTGAATTTCCGCGATCTATCCGGATTGGTGCGCGTGCTGTGGGCTGGTTAGAAAGCGATATCGACCAGTGGATTGAAACCCGCCGTATCGGTGCTGCTTATGGCCGTGGATAAACCGTCAGCATCAAACCAACTACCTTCCAGTGATATGGATAGCAAAGTGCCAACATTACCGGCTGGTTTTGCCTATAACGCGCAAAACTGGCTGGTGATGCAACCAGCAGAGCAAGATAGCCCAGTCAAAATCTGCTCTTGGCTGCAAGTAGCTGCTCGTACTCGCGATCCACAAGGGGACAACTACGGCTATTTATTGCACTGGTTAGACGATGACAATCGCCATCGCTATTGGGCCATGCCCGCAGAACTCTTAGCAGGAGACGGCAGCGAGTACCGTCGAATCCTACTCAGCCGAGGAATGCGCCTAAGCAACAGTGTCAAAGCGCGGCAGTTGCTCTCGCTGTTTATTCAACAAATGGGCGAACTGGCTACGCAAAAGGCTATCAGCGTGAACTGTATTGGTTGGCATCACCACGCTTATGTGCATCCGCGCCTCACCTTTTACCCAAGCGAACACAACAACCCGCGCATGGTGCTGCAAACCATGCACCCGATAGAAGGCTTTATTCAACAAGGTAGTAGCGACAGTTGGCGGCAGCACGTTGGCCGTTATTGTCTAGATAACCCGCTATTAATTGTTGGCGTTTGTGCTGCACTGGCTGCGCCTTTGTTGCATTTGTGCGGGGTGGATGGTTTTGGTTTACACCTCTACGGTGCAAGCAGCACTGGTAAAACCGCAGCGCTGTATCCGGCATTATCGGTGTGGGGCGAACCTAATCAGCTGCGCCACAGTTGGCGTGCCACGGCCAACGGTTTAGAAGGCACAGCATTAGCGCATAACGATGCCTTGCTGGCGCTCGATGAAATGGGCGAAGTTGATCCTAAAGAGGCGGGAGATGTCGCTTATATGCTTGCCAATGGCCAAGGTAAAACCCGTGCAGGCAAATACGGTGAAATGCGCTTACCCGCCCGTTGGCGTTTGGTGTTTTTATCCACCGGTGAAGTGACGCTCGAAAGCCACCTTGCCAGTATTGGCAAACGCGTGAAAGCGGGGCAGCAAGTGCGCGTGATTGATCTCAGTGCCGATGCCGGAGCGCAAATGGGCGTGTTTAACCAGAGTCATGGTATGAACGCTGCCGATTTAGCCGATCACCTAAAACAGCAAAGTCGCCAGCATTACGGCAGCTTGGCTTTGGACTGGTTACGGTATTTAACGCAGCACAGCGCTCAGGTGCGCCCCGTTTTCCAAAATGTACGCCAACGTTTTTTAACCGGCTTACCTCCCGAGTCAGACGGCCAAGTGCGCCGGGTCGCCGAAAAGTTTGCCTTACTGGCTAGTGCTGGGTTGTTAGCCATTCAAGCCAAAGTACTCGATTGGCCGGCTCAAAGTGTCGAAGCCGCTTGTTTAAGCCAGCTTAACCAATGGATACTCGCCCGTGGTGGTGTGGCCGCCAATGAGGACCAACAAGCCATTCGTCAGGTACGCAGCTTTATTGAGCAGCATGGCGAAAGCCGCTTTACGCCTAAGCAAACCGGTTACAGCAGCCAAGTACGCCAACGCGCAGGGTGGATAGACACCAGCGGCCCACAAACCCTCTACCTGTTTTACCCAACTGGCTGGCGTGAAGCCACCGAAGGCCTAAGCCCTGATCGCGCCGCCAAAGCGCTGATGGCCGCAGGCTACTTAGTCCCCGATGGTAATCGGCCACAGCGCAAAGTCAGCCTGCCCGACAACACCCGCCCACGCATGTATTGCGTAAAAAGCAGTATTTTGGATGACTAAAAAGGCGATGAATCCTGTGTGGGCTTGTCGCCTGGCAGTGAACTGCCAGTCAACATATGGACTGGGTTAAGTTTGAAGTCCATTGCAAACAAGACCGCTAGAGTACTGGCTGTGTACTTAGCTATTCGATACAGCGTATTGACTATATCAGTGCCATTTCCAGTTTATGTTTTCGCTTCACCCAATCTGGTAGAGAGCGTTCGAGCAAACGATAAAACTCTGGGCCATGGTTGTGGTGCTCTAGGTGACATAGTTCATGAATGATCACATACTCAATACACTCTTTCGGTGCTTTAATTAAGTCGCGGTTTAAGGTCAGCGTTCCGCTTTTTGATAGACTGCCCCAGCGTTTTTTGAGTTGCATTATTTTAATTTTTGGCTTGTCTGTATCTGAATATTTGAACTTCTCCCAACAATCCGAAAACACCTTATTTAAATGAAAATCGGCTTTTTCTCGATACCAATCACTCAGTAACGACTCCACATGGTCTGGTTTACCATTGGCAGACGTTACCCAAAAAAAGCCCGCTTTCAGCGCTACACCGTTGTCAGTGCCTACTGCAATTTTTAGCCGATACTTCTTACCAAGATACAAATGGCTTTCACCACTTACGTATTTGCGAGAAGGGGTTCTTGGGTCAAACTGGTCAAAGTAGCGAATTTGACGTTTGATCCACCGAGCACGCTTCTTCACCTTAGCTTCAATGGCCTCACGGTCGGTGCCTTCAGGGGCTTTCACAAAAACTGATTTATCAGGGTGAACTGATATTTCCAGCGACTTGCGTTTAGAAAAAGCCAGCTGAAAGGGGATTTCTCCCCCTCCGTATACAACCGCTAGCTTTTCAGCGCTTGCTGTTGGTATCTCGGCCTGCTTGATGGTTGACGACATCAAGAATGCCTCCGGTGCTTCGCAACTTGCATGGTTTTCTCAATGATTTCGTCCATTTGCTCTAGGCTCAGCGTCACGCCGTACTGCTCTTTGACTTCGTCATAAAGAAAATCGTCAATATCATTCATCGCCGTTTTTTGAACGTCGGCATCGTCCCAAAAATCGACTTTCCAATGAGCATCAATGATTTTTTGTATCGCTAACGATGTTTGTGCCGCAATCGCATCAAGCTGAGCATCATCTAACTCGTTGAGTGTTGCCACTTGCTGAAACTGCGGCTTAATCAAGCCAAAGTAGGCGCACGCTTCGTCGTTTTCACGAATGCAATCAGGCATATCATCATGCTGCTTTGTGGCCACTTTGTTACGAATATCAATCACTCGGTTGAGATATTCTAAGTCTGAGATGCGCTTGGCCTTAAAGTCATCAATGGCGGCTTGGATCAGCTTCGAAAACTTCTCATAAAACGCAGGGTCTTCGTCCATATTCTCCGAAATACTGCGCTTTGTAGCGTGGGCGATGGTGTCCGCTTTTGACGCTGTGGTTTTAGCTTGATAAACCCCTTGCTCTTCTTTCACGGCGGTAAACATTTTTTCATCAAAAATATTCACGGGCTCGTTAAGCTGAGTCACCTCATTAGCCTGAATATGGGTATCCAGCAGCTTTTTAATTTTCGGCTCGTAGTCGCGATAATCAATCGCCTCGGCGTAACGCAACTTAACTGCCGCCTTTAAGTTCTGAAAACGTTTTAAATCGTTTTTATAGGTTTGTAGCTTTTTCTCATCAGAGTTCATGATGAACTGCTCAGACGATAAAGCGATGGCTAAAGATTTACTGTATGCCGATAAACACTCGTAAAACTCTTCACGCAACTCGTCATCTGCCAACAACACCTCATAGGCTTCTTCGTCTTTTGAGTTTTTAACGGCTTTAAACAAATCCCATAGGTCAGAGTAACGCTGTGGCAGCTTAAACACTTCCTCATTAATGGAGGTGAGCGTGCCTGCTAAGTCATCTTCATCAAACCCTTCAAAGGCTTCGTACATGGTTAGGGCTTTATCCAACTCGCCCAATACGCTGGCATAGTCGATGATATAGCCAAACTCTTTGCCTTCGTAAAGGCGGTTAACCCGAGCGATAGCCTGCAATAGCGTGTGCTCTCGCAGGGTTCGGCATAGATACAGCACGGTGTTACG
This sequence comes from Shewanella sp. GD03713, assembly GCF_029843705.1. Classification (NCBI taxonomy): domain Bacteria; kingdom Pseudomonadati; phylum Pseudomonadota; class Gammaproteobacteria; order Alteromonadales; family Shewanellaceae; genus Shewanella; species Shewanella sp. GD03713. The sequence goes on along the minus strand of NZ_JAOCIW010000001.1, from coordinate 4,420,824 downwards.
CGGTGCATCAAAACCGGTTAATAGCTTATCCACCACAATGAGTATTTCAGGGTCATCACCGTATTTAAACTGATTGATGATTTGCTTGGTGTACTCTTCTTCAGAGCCAAAGCGCTTCATCATTTTATCCCAGAATTTACCTACCTCATCGGTTGGTCCTTCGTCCACTTCGTCGTGGCCTTCACGGGTATCAGGGCCAGAAATCACCACCTCTGTGGTGACGGTGCCAATCTCTTGCAAGAACTGCTGGTACTTTAACGCCGCCGGTTTGCCTGGGGCAACCAGCTGAGCCTTAAAGCCGGTGCCTTGCCAGTTCGCACGAAAATGCTCGCTGATATCAAAGGCGCGCATATATATCACCTGATCAGCTTTGTTTAGCATTTCAGCACGGGCGTATTTCTTTTTAAGGTCGGCCTTTTGCTCTTTGCTTAAATCGGCGGTGTGGCGTTCAAACCAGAGGTCGATGGCCGACTGATTCTGCTCCATCTCAATATGTCGGCCTTCGTACAGCAATGGCAATACCGCTTCATCGGCAACCGCTTGTTTAATGGTATAGTGCGGCTCAATCAGGCCACCAAATTTGGCAAAGTTATTCTTTTCTTTTTTCAGTAGTGGCGTACCGGTAAAGCCAAGAAAACAGGCATTGGGCAACATTTGGCGCATTCGGGCTGCCAATGAGCCAAAGTTGGTGCGGTGACTTTCATCGACCAATACAAAAATATCGTGCGATTCATCCACAAATTTCTCGGCTACCCAGCCTTTATCAAATTTGTGGATCAGTGTGGTGATCAGGCCCACTTTATTTTTAAGGTGCTTCACCAAATTACGGCCAGACGTGGCACGCTCGCGACTTAAACCACAGGCCGCAAAGGTATTACCCAGTTGTTTATCAAGGTCATCCCGGTCGGTAACCAAAATGATTCTTGGATTGATAAGCTGCGGATCAAGTGCCATAGCACGGGTGAGCATCACCATGGTAAGCGACTTACCCGAGCCTTGGGTATGCCAAATAACACCACCTTGGCGGTTTTCTTTTGCACCATTGCCTTTATTGGTCAAACGTTTAATTCGGGCGATGGTCGCTTTAATCACAAAGTATTGTTGATAGCGGGCTACTTTCTTAATGCCACCATCAAACAGGGTAAAGCGATACACCAAATCTAATAAGCGCTCTGGACGGCACAGGCTGTGAATGGCATTGTCTTGTTCCGTCACCAAGCGTTTACCTTCCGCCTCTAGCGCATCAAAAAATGGCCGTGCTGCAGCAAACTCACCACTGAATAGCTGTGCTTTAGTGTCTTCGTCTAAAGCGGTATTTACGTCTTTATCGACATCGGCAGGTTTGTCTTCTTGCTCTTTCCACACGCCCCAGAACTTCTTAGGAGTGCCAGCTGTGGCGTATTGGGCGGCGTTTTTATTCACTGCCAGCACTTGCTGCACATAAGTAAACAGGCGCGGAATATAGTCATCACCTTGGTTACGAATATTTTGTGATACGGCTTGCTCTACATCCACTTTAGGTGATTTACATTCAATCACGCTAAAGGGAATGCCATTCACAAACAGGACGATATCGGGACGCACCGTATCGGTGCTGCGCGCGCGCTCAACCGAGAATTCAGCCACCACATGAAAGCTGTTGTTAGACGGCGTTTTCCAATCAATGTAATTGAGGGTAAAGCTTTTTGAGTCCCCCTCAATGGTTTGCTCCATGGCTGAGCCTAAGGTGATTAAATCGTAAATCGACTCATTGGTTTTTTGCAGGCCATCAAACTTAATATTTTTGAGCTTTTGGATCGCGGTTTGAATGTTCTCTTCGCTAAACAGATACTCGCCACCTTTATAGTTAATGCGATTAATCTTCTTCAGCTGCTGACGTAGTACCCCTTCCAAAATCACATTGGCACTGCGTCCACCCCGTTCAGCCAGCGCTTGTTCTGGAGTGAGGTATTGGTAACCCAAATTGATTAACTGTTGCAGGGCAGGAATTTGCGACAAGTACTTTTCGTTAAATTCAAAGCCCGAAGGCTCTGAGTTTGCTACGTAATTGACTGGAGGTGTGCTCATGCGCTTGCCTCCTGATAAGTCTCCTCAGAGAGGTGCTGAGAACTACCAACTTGCCACTCACCTGTAAGCAGTTTTTGCATCAGACCGCGTTTTTGGCTGCGGTATTGCTCTAAGGTCTTTTTGAGTAAGCTGATTTCCTTTTGAGCAAGGTTGAGCTTGTAGGTTACGTCTTTTTGCACGTCCATTGCTGGCAATGGGATATCAATTGCGCCAAGATCTTTAAAACTGACTGTCTCACGCACGCTACCCTGAGCGCTGTTCTTAATACGTTGGCGTGCTTCACTTGAATTAAGCCAGTGCAAAAAGTAGTCGCTACATACCTTTTTTGTATCTAGTTTAAACACGACGTACATTGGGCTTAAAATGCCATTTTCCCAGTCATCAAGACGAGCAATAGAGCCCACATTGATTCGAGACGGGTTATAAGCGTATTGGCCTTGTTCAACGATTTTGTAATTTGACACGTTTGCGCTGGCCACGCGTCGCTCAAATTGCTCTTCTGGCAACACAAAGCCACTGTGATTTGTTACGCTTAAAACACGTTCAATCGTGCTGTTTTTATTGCGTTTAGAAACCTCTGTCATCAAACCAGAAGCCGACGTACGTTTATGACCAGCACGGTTGATCAAGTTAGAAGTTAACCACTCAAACTGCTTTTCCTTAGCCGCAATTAACGCCTCTGTTTTTTCGATGGCGTTGTCCCAGGTACCAAGTAAATTAGCAATTTTTTTCTGTTGTGACAGTGGCGGGAGTGTAATCGGAATTATTTCAACCAACCCTAAATTTAAATTGCCCTGCCCACTACTATTGCTTAACGCTCTGATATTCTCGTAGTTAAATAATAAATACTGATAAATGAACCAGCTATCGCACTCGTTATTACATGTTATGGTTGCTGCGTTTTGATTAGTACAAGCATCGAAGCTTAAGTAGCCAACTTGCCCACGAGTTTTGCCTTGGCCAATCATGCCCAACACAATAGTTCCAGCCGGTACCATTTTGGCCGATGAATTTTTTAGCCCTTCTTCTGTTATCCACTCATCTACATCTTGCGGGGTGATAACGCAATTTTGTATTTGGGTTGTTTTAACCCAAGGGATATTTCCATTCCAGTAACTCGGGTTGGCGCGAGAAGGTGTGCCACCGGAGGAAATACGTGCAATTTCGCCTAGCTTTACAGACTTAATCATTGATCACCCTCCAACTTCTTCTGTGCACGAGCCAACTGGGGAATGCCTTTTTCAGGTGTTGGTAAATCCTCTGGCATGGTGCCTCCCAGCTCTTCAATGGTGGCACGCACTTTTGCACCTACTTCAAAATGGGTTTGATTGGCATGGACTTTCTTGCTGACCTGATCGCGCTTTAGCTTTTCTTCCGTTTGCGTGGCGCGGAACAGGTTAGCGGCAAGCTCGGTACTGCCCATGTGGTCGAGGATTTTTTGGCTCTTTTTTAAGCCCTTGTGTTGGTGAATGGCTTTATTGTCTAACCCGCCATATAAGCCTTTGTAGCCATGGTTTTGGAAAATGGCGTAGTCCAAACCCGACTCAACACCTGCATCACGGGCCGCCGCAGCCAGTTGCTTGTTGTGGTCGGCCAATTCATTGCGTAGCATTAAACGCTTTTGGTCTTCATTTAGTTGCTGAAAACCTGTGTCATCCTGTAGTTCTTGACGACGGGTTTGAATAGCAAAATAGGTCTGGCCATTGGCGATCACCGGCTTGCTAGCATCACCGTTTTGCACAATGAGGTAACAGGCGTAACGGGAAAGCTGATAATCACGGGTAGTTCGCTTAGCCCCCGAGCCAATATCGACCATTTTTCCCACCTGGGAAAAATGGTCTTCACTCGACTGGCCGGAGCCCTCACAAGCGGTGATCGCTTTTTTGATAACACGCTCAAACTTGTCCCAAGTGCTGTAGTCAAGAACAGTCTGTAACTCTCTGGCATACCAGAACTCGTTACCTTCAGATTCATGCTTTAAGCTTTCAAAGCTGGTGTGTTCTGGTTGGGTAAGCTGCTTGTCACTCATCGCACACCTCCCACCATTTTCGTGACGTCACGCAATTGGTCTGTAGTGCCGTACTCACACTTAGACACCATTTTGTTGGCGTCAACAAAATGGTTGTTGTTCGTCATACTCATTCAGCCACCTCCGTTGTGTTGTTTTGCGCTTCGTTAGGTACGATATCCTTTAACAGCGCTGCCATTTTGCTGCGGACATCGGCAAGTTCGCTTTCAAGGCTGGTGATCTCAGCCTGTACCGCCACAATATCGACCTCAATTTCTTCTTCGAAGGTATCGACGTAGCGCGGGATATTCAGGTTAAAGTCGTTCTCTTTGATCTCGTCAAAGGTGGCTAAATGGGCGTATTTTTCTACCTCTTCACGGGCTGTTACCGCTGCAACAATTTTGTCTAGGTGTTCATCCAGCAGGATGTTTTGGTTTTTCCCTGCTTGGTAATGATCTTTACCGCTGGCATCGACAAACAGCACGTCTTTGCGGTGTTCATTGGCACCGCCTTTCTCACGTGAGCGGTCGAATATCAGGATTGCGACAGGAATACCAGTGCTTGGGAACAGGTTACCGGGCAAGCCGATTACGGCATCTAATAGGTTTTCTTCAATCAGTTGTTGACGAATGCGTAGTTCCGCCGCACCTCTAAACAGCACACCATGAGGGACTACTACGGCAATGCGGCCTTCTTTTTCAACGGCGGCTTCAACCATGTGGCTGATAAAGGCAAAGTCGGCTTTTGATTTAGGCGGTAGCCCGCGCCAGTAGCGGTTGTATCTGTCGGATTCAACGTCTTCTGAACCCCATTTGTCGAGTGAAAACGGTGGGTTGGCAACCACGTTATCAAACTTCATCAGTCTGTCATTTTCGACCAGCGCAGGTGAAGTGAGGGTGTTACACCATTCGATACGAGCAGAGTCGGAGCCGTGCAAGAACATGTTCATACGTGCCAGCGCCCAGGTGCTGCCGTTGACTTCCATGCCGTAGAGTGAGTAATTGCGGTCACCCACTTGACGAGCGGCTTCAATCAATAAACCGGCTGAGCCACAGGCAGGGTCACAAATACGCGCCCCCGATTTTGGTGCAGACAGACGCGCAACCAGCTCAGAGACTTTATGAGGGGTGTAGAATTCACCGGCTTTTTTACCTGCATCGGAGCCAAAGCGCTCAATAAGGTAGATGTAAGTGTTACCAATGACATCTTCAGACACGCGCGACGGGCTCATGTCGAGTGCTGGCTTGTTGAAGTCGTCCAGCAAGGTTTTTAGGCGACGGTTACGGTCTTTGGTTTTACCCAAGTTGGCTTCGCTGTTGAAGTCGATGTTACGGAATACGCCTTCTAACTTGGCTTTGTTCGCGGTTTCAATATGCTCTAAAACAATGTTGATCAGTTCGCCAATGTTGGGTTCGTTTTTACGCTCTAACAATGAATAGTAGTTGGCCAAAAATGTGTCGGTAACAACGGTTTTCTTCTCTTTGGTTGCTTTGTCTTCTACTTCTTCTGTGAGTTCAACCATTGGCAGTACAAAACGCTCGCGCTCAAGCTTACGTCTGATACGGACGTCGTCGTCGCCGTACTGCTTTTTATATTCTGCGTAGTGGTCATTCCATACATCGGAGATGTATTTTACGAACAGCATGACTAGGATGTAGTCTTTATATTGCGCAGGGTCTACCGCGCCACGGAAAGTATCGCATGCAGCCCATGCTGCATTGTTGATGTCTTTTTGTTGAATCTTGTCGTTCATATCTTTAGTCATGCTTTTGTTCATGTTGTTATTCATAAAAGGCCCTCAAATTTGTTCAGTGTCATAAAGCGGGGCAGGCTATACCGATAGCGCCCCGCTAGCTGTAAGTTAAAAGGTTAAGAATCGAGTACGGCTGATTGAGTCCAGGTAATCGACCGCCCAAATGGAGGGTAAATCGATGTACTGTCCTTTATGGTGTACCGTGCAATGACTTCACCTTGCTCGTTTAGCTCTTCACATTCATAGGTATCAGTGTCTTGGCCTTTTCGTTGCGACCACTGACTACTTACGATGTTGAGGGTATGCGACTCGGGTACACCTATTTTCTTTTTGTATTCATCACTCATAAGGGCTCCTATCCTTTAATGTCTTTTGGGTCGTTACCGTGGCTATCTTTGCGTTGTATCTGGCCGTCTTTGCCATGTACAACAAGCTCAGAACCTTCGCGCTTACTTTGCTCGCGCGCCGCAGCCTCGGCCTCTCGTTTGGTGCTGTGTACACTTGAAGCGCGTTCGGCACCGCCTTTTTTGTTCGCCCATCCATCAGGATGTGGTACGACATGTCGGGTATTGCCCTTGCTTGATGATGTATTCTTTGCCATAATTTTGGCTCCTGTTTTTTTGAAATGAAACGCGGATTAAAGTTTTGCTAAAAGTGCTGTCACACTTTCGGCTCATCTAAACCCAGTAACTGTCATTACTGGGTATTCATTGCTAAATTCATTAATATTGCGTCAGTTAACACCTCCTTTTTCTTTGCTAATGCATTCATTAGCTTCTGTTCGTTGATGGATAATTGGTAAATCTTAATGATCTTTTTCTGCACATCGAGACTAGGCACTACTATCTCCAGATCCTCAAGTGCAGGTTTGCCAATCATTCTTACCGCCGTGCCTGTTGCCTTACTCTGCAATACTGCTTGTGAAGTCGGTTGATTAATAAACCAGCATAAATACGCCGGCATAACCGAATCACTTTCAACTCGAATTCGCAACAGTGGCGCAGCGATAACAGCATCATTCAACTCTTGGTCAATCAATGCTGCCGTGTTAGTTTGACCTCTAGAGCGAAATGCTAAGTCGTTATGTTTAACTCTGTGATGATCCTTCAAATCTTGCATAGTAATCTGCACTAGCTCTTGGGCATTAACTCGGTTATCTTCAGTAAGATCCTTCATCTGAATAACAGAGATATTTCCATTAGCGTCTGGCTCAAGCTTTGACCTAAAAGAGTGTCCCATCTGTACAGAGGCAATTTTTTTCAAATTAACTTTCATTGTCACCTCAAATGCGTTGTAATGGCGTTTCTGCAACTTGTGAATAAGCTTAAGCTGAGATTCATAAGTTGTCAATTTTTTATTTTACAAAAACGTCGTTACTGTATTTTTTTTAGTGGCGTTTGGAAATGCTTGAATTGACCGGATACTTGGCTGTATTGAGAGGGATGAGTGGTTGTTGTCTGGTACCGACATTTATGTCGGTACAGGTATCTTGCTGATAAAAAAGAGTTAATTATTAAGAGTCATATAACCAAGCTGGTAGAGCTGTACAAAACGCAACCATCTGGAAATTCCGAATAGTTCAACGTGAAGCCTGAGTAAAACCCTAACAGAGACCGCTCTAGCCAAAAATATCGAGCTATTTGGCGCTTTTGATATTAAAATCGCACCAACAATACCCCTCCCGCTACCCGTTAGATCAGCGCCCTGTGAGGGGGTACTCTTTTTTCAGGCTTCTAATTTTTGGTACCGTAATGAGTTATGGCACCAAAATTCGCTTTCAACCACACATCATTCTCCGGCCCACAAAGGTGGTGCAGCAGCGCTAAGTTTAACTGGTGACTGATCACGTTGCAGTTTTGTTTTTGGCTTTCTTTTCTTAAACCGCTCACTAATAACCCCGTGCACGATTTTCCTATTTGTTCTGGCGTACTGGGCAGGCAAAAGGCGCGGTTTTGCTGTTTGGGGTGCAAGGTAGCGCGTTTTCCTGTTTTAGATAAAGGCGTAATGCACCAAAAAATACGGGTGTTGGCCGGTGCGTTTGCTTGCAATATTCTAGTTTGAATCGTGCCATCCCTATTTGTCGGTAACAAATGTGCCGGTAACAAAACTAACCCTCCTTGCGCGTGGCCTTCAACCTCAGGTAAAGGTAGCCAATACAGGTTTGGCCATTGCTCGGGGCTCTGCCATTTTTCTACGATCACTTGCGCGCCAATGCTATTCAGCCATTGGTGAATCGGGCAGCCTGGGTGCGCTTGTTTAACGCGTGGTAACTGATAGGTCAACCAACGGGTTAAACGTTCGGCGGCATTATCGCACAGGCTTAATGCTGGGTAGAGGGTAAACGCGCCATGCCCAACCAGTAAAGCGACCACCTGCTGTATCCATTCTCTATCCCAATCATTAGCACTTGCCCATAACACGTCACTTATCACCCTGTTGGTTCGTCATGCTATCTATTTTCAGTGGTCGGGTGCAGACGCGGTGGTGAATTAGATGAAAGAAATGGCCATCAAACTAACCAGTCAAATCGGTTTTTTATGATGACTTGTGTGCGGCTAACTGTTTGATATACATAGTCCAATACGGTGCTGTTTGGCGGCATTTAGCCCATGCAAAAAAATCGAGACGCCAAACGATCGTTTGAATTCTGGGTTAGAAAAAACAAACGGTTTGTACTTTGATGCCGAGGTTGGTTTAGGGTGCAAAAAGTGCCAAACCTTGTGTTGATCCAGTACTGGCAAGGCTTAGCAGCGTTGGATTTAAATCGAGAAGCCAAACAATGAATGGGCTAATTTCCCTGTTTGGCGTTTCGATCCAAAAGCCAAACGGATAGTGGTTTTGGCGTATGGGGGTAAAGGCATGGGGAAGTGTTTAATGAAGTGCTGCTGTTTATTTTGGCTTGGTATTTGATGAAGGGACGTTTTCTAACTTCAGTGAAGGTTGCTTGTTACTGTTGTCATCAATGTACTCAAGGGCGTACCCCATAGCCTTGTAGCTTTTCTCGCGTTTTTTAAACATGCGTTGCAGCATAGGGAGGGCGCAGTCTACATAGTCGTGAATGGTGACTTGTGTTTTTCCTTCCGATTCACGATGAATTCGACCGGCATATTGGGCCAATGTACCTTTCCATGCGATTGGCATGGCCAAAAACAACGTATCCAGTCTTGGTAGGTCAAACCCTTCACCCACATATTTTCCTGTTGCGACGACAATTTGAGCCGATTGCAGATGATTGTCAGCGTTCTTGCGTTCGACAGATTTCATGGCGCCTTTGAGTACGACAGTGCTTATACCCATCTTGGTAAGTTGTGAGTGTATTTCCTCTGCGTGCTCTCTACGCTCTGTAAGGACTAAGGGGTGTCCGCCATTTTGAACACACTGAGAGGCGTCTGAGACAATTTTTGAAGTGCGCTGTTGGTTATCGACGAGCCAGCGGTAGGCATCGCTTATTTTTGGGCGCTCATCTGTTTTTATTAGCGCAGCTGGCGGTATATCGTAGAGCTGATGAATCATCACGGTTTGAGTAAATTGCTCATCAGGATTTTGTTTCACTTTGTAGCGAATGGGCCCTGCCGCCATAAAAATGATTTTCTGATGGCCATCTTGTCGCTCAGGTGTTGCTGTTAGGCCCAATACAAATTTTGCTCTTACCTCGTTGAGTACCATTTCAAACCTTGGCGCAGACAGATGGTGGCATTCATCAACAATAATATGGCCGTAGTCTTGGATGAGAGGCGTGATGGAATTGTCTTTTTTATTGACCAAGCTTTGGTAGGTGGCAATGTCGATAATGCCACTCGGCTTTCTTTTCCCCCCGCCTATACTGCCAATGTTTACTTCTGGTAGGAACGTGCGTAATCGCTCTTGCCACTGTTCAAGCAGTTGTCGGCTATGAACCAGTATTAGGGTATTTACTTTGCGTTTTACGATCATGCCAATGGCAGTAACCGTTTTTCCAAATGCAGTCGGCGCATGCAAAATACCGAAGTCATGTTTAGATATTGCGGCCACTGCGTCTCGCTGGTTCTTTCGCAAGGTGAACGCAGGGGTAAGTTTTAATAATGGTTTGCCGGTTTCACGCTTATCGTCAAGCAGTGGCGAAATATTGTGCTCTTGTAGCAAAGCAATCGCATCATCGAGACAGCCACGCGGTAGTGCAAGATAACCGTTTTCAATACGAGCGCAGGAAATAAACCTTGGAATGCCATGGGTTGAAAAACGCAACGCTTGTGTCTTAAAAAACACAGGATTAGAAAAACTAGCTAATCGCTTTAGTCCTGCCAGCAGTGGCCCAGGTAACTCGCTCATCAAAAAGTAGATATGGTTGGCCAAGGTAATAGTCACGTTTTTCGGCAAAGACTCTAATTTTATTGGTGTGGCTTTGGCTGTGATTTCCCAAGGTGGGCGGTTATCTGTTAGCCCTTGTTCGGACAGTAATAGGGTGTTGGGTGAAATTGTTGTTATGAGTTGATCAATACTCGATTGCGTGAGCGATTTAAGCTCAGCAAGGTACTGCCATTGATCGTCAATCGCATCCAGGTCATTGTCAACAAAGCAGCTACGGCCTGAAAGGCGAGCCTCCTTTTGAAGTGGTAGCGCAATGAGATTGCCAAACCCTCCTTCAGGAAGGACATCTTGGTTAGGAAAGAGCCTGTCATAGGAGTCAAACGATAGATTTGGAAATATTTCCATGGCTTTATCAAGCAAAGCGAAACCAAGTGCCCGAGCTTGGTTAGCGGGGATGTTAGTTTCAAAAAAGATCCATAAGTGCGCCCCGTTGCCAGAACGCGAGATTTCTATCGCGTGTGGAATATCAAACGCTTGGCACGCTTTAGACATTGCTTTGACTTCTTCTTGCCAACAGCCTTTGTCAAAATCGGCTGCCAACAAATAGCACGTATTATCTTTCAGTAAGGGATACAGCCCCACCACTTGATGACCGGCAAGGTGCCTGTAAATAATGCGCTCGTTTAGTTCGCTAAACTTTCGGTGTGAACAGTCTTGGCATTTAATGCGGGGCTTGTTACAAACCCCGTTTACCCATTCATTATCACAGGCTACGGAATAGCCACTGCGCCCCTGTTGATTTTGCCAACGATTGGCGAAGATATCCTCTCTTCCACGAAATCGTTGTCTGAATAGGGCGACTTTTTGTTCTGGCGTGAATGTCTGTACTGAACGCTCGTTTTGAGCGCTACGCAAAGCCTCTCTTAATGCGAGAAGCTGCTGCTTTTCATTTTCAAGCTCAGCTAGCCTGTTATCAATAGCTGAAATATTTGGGTAGCGAGCGTCATTCATGACAACATAATTTTTATGCGCAGCGCTATGAAGCGCGAACTTGCGGCGGTTTGATGAGCGACTCTGCTGGAATACCTAGCCCTTCATGAAGTTTCCAAATCATTTTTAGCGTGAGTGATCGCTTATGGTTTAGGATTTCATAAACACGATTGCTTTTACCTATCATGGGTTCAAGATCTTTAACTGTTAATCCTTTGCGCTCCATCTCAAACTTTATTGCCTCAACAGGATCTGGCAAATCCATTGGAAAATGCTTTGCTTCGTAGGCTTCAACTAACGTAACCAAAATGTCCAGCTTTTCGCCTTCGATGGTATCAGGCTCCGCCATCATTAGGTTTTCGATGTCGTTTAATGCCGCGCGGTAGTCGGCATCTGTTTTAATAGGTCTGATGTCCATTATATTTACCTCTTGTTACTACCTTTTGGCTTCAAATCGTTTGCACATCAATTTTATCGTATTGCGCATGGCTGCCGATAAACCGTATGTAAACCACTTTGTAGGCATAATTGATCCAAACAACTAACCGGTATTTATTACCGGCAATGTTAAACACGACACGCCCATCTTTGAGGATGCTGGCATTTCTAAAGTCCTGTTTCACATCCGCCGGTGCTCCCCAATCAGCGTTTAATGCATGCCTATACCACGCTAACGTTGGCTCTTTAGCGTCAATGTATTCTGGGCTGTCTTCCCAAAATGTTTTTAAGGTTGATAATGCGATAATTCTCATAAACAGATGTTAGTCCCAACTTGGGACTTTTGCAAGTTTGGTATTCTTGATGCGGTTAGGAGTTGTTACCGCATCCCCAACTGCCCCATTCCTTGGGGCAGTTTAATTTCCTCTTATTCACCCTCTAAAGCTCGGCATATCTAGTGTTGCCCCATTGTCCCAACTGCCCACGGTAAGTGAGTAAATGGGGACTGCTAGTTTCGCCTGATTGGCTTTTTTGGCATACGGCTGCGTTTGCCATCGAAGAAGGCTAATACTCTGAACCAATAGAGTGATTCTTCATAACCTAGGCTATACGTTGGGCGTGCAGGCGGGATGAGTCCTAGTTTACGTCCTAGGCTGACAATCACGTAGAACGTGAGTTTTAGCGTCAGCCAAGGAGCGAGTACCACGAATACCATCAGGCAATATCGAGTAAGTGTGTAGCCTACGCCATAAGTTTGTTCGAGTAAGGCAATGCCAATACACCAGCCAAGGCCTGCCAGCATGGCTATTGGAAAGGTAATGGGGGCGAGTCGCATCATAAACTGCATATTAGCGCCCTCCGGTGTGGTGTTGTGAAGCGGGCTCAAAGTTCACCAGCGGTTCAACCACATCAGCTACGGTTTGGTGGGCAATACGGCGCTCTTCAAAGTAATCGTGGCGGTCGTAGATGCCCTCAACGCCTTTTAGCTTATGGTTAAGGCAGCGTTCGGCCACGTTGCCTGCAATGCCCAAAGAGGCGGCAAGGCTGCGAAAGGTGCGGCGCAAATCGTGTACGGTGAAGTGTTCAAGTTTGCCCATTTTATTGGGAGGCTGCTTTTTGCGCCCAGGCTCGCGACCAAAGAGCTTAGAAATGGCACGGTTAAGCGTATCTGGCCCCATATGCGGACGATGGCTTGCTCGTCTGGCTGGGAAAACATAAGGCGAGCCACAAGCGCGGATTTGCAACTCGTTAAACCAAGCAATGGCTTGGCGCGGTAAAGGGATGCTGATTGGCACGCCAGTTTTACTGCGTTCTTTGGGAAGATCCCACACGCCTGTGGTTAAATCCATTTCACGCCACATGGCTTCGCACAATTCGCTTTTGCGCACGCCCAATACCAAAAACAGGCAGCAAGCGAGGTAGTTGTCGCGGCCAAAGCTATTGATATGGGTATGAAACACGCTAAAGGCGTAGTGAATTTCCTCTTTGCTGAGCATCCTGTCTTTACTGGACTCCACGCCACCGGCATCGTCCACGGTAAAGGCTGCGGCGGGGTTGTTCAGCGTTAAGTCGAGCTTTATCGCATGTCGAAACAGTTGCTTCATGTACATCAAGGTATCGTTGGCAATGGTAGGACGGTTACTTTCTCGAATGCGCTCTAATACTTCGCGTACATGTGTTGGACGCACAGCTTGGATAGGAAGTTGACCAATCACTGGTGCAATTTCTTTGGTAAAAACACGTTTGGGTATATTTGGGTGCTTTAATCGGCGACTTAAGTCTTTGGCATACCAGTCTTGAAACAGCTGACTGACATTTTGAATCTCAGGGATGGTTTCAATAGCACGGATTGCTAATGGGTCTTCACCTTGCTGAAGTTGTAGCTGCATTTTAGACGATTCAAGTCGAGCCTCTGCTAAGGTCATACTTGGGTATTGGCCGAGCGTGGCTTCTCGTCGTCCGTTTAGGCTGGTATACCTTAGCATCCAATACGGCATGCCAGATTTTCTTACGCAAAAATATAAGCCGTTACCATCACTGTATTTTTTGTTTGCTGTTGCGGCGCGAGCATAAGACTGCACCTGAGTTGCGGTTAGTTTTGCCATCGTTTGTTACTCTATATTCCTAAGAAATCGTTAAAATTTGCTCACCATTGCCCACCACTGTTTGTTTATCGATTGGTTCGATAGTTGAGTGATTGAACAACCTGCAAGCAGCACGATAAGTGGAGATGGCATAAGGCGGTGGTGAGATAGATGCAAAAATCTGCTCACCAGATACCTTGACTTTTTGCTTATTGAGTCAAAAAAACAGGTCTTGCCCACCATTTTGCCCACCACTTAAACAGCAACTGGTAACGGACATCTGCAAACCGATTTGGACGGGGAAAATAAAAAAGCCCTGTATTTACAAGCAAATAACAGGGCTTCTAAGACATTCTTGGACGGGTAAAAAAACTATTCGATATTTTGAATTTGCTCGCGCATTTGTTCGATAAGCACTTTGAGCTCGACGGCTGCTGCTGTGATTTCAGTGCTGATGGATTTTGAGGCGAGAGTGTTAGATTCGCGGTTAAATTCCTGCATCATAAAATCTAAGCGACGGCCTTCGCTGCCGCCTTTTTTGAGGATGCGGCGCGCTTCGGTGACATGGGCTTCGAGTCTGTCCATCTCTTCGGCCACATCTTGTTTTTGTGCTAACAGGATCATCTCCTGCTCGATGCGGGCGGGGTCGAGTTCACCTTTGATTTCCGCGAGGCGATTGGTGAGTTTATCGCGTTGATATTCCATTACTTTAGGCATGTGTTCGCGCACGATAGCGATTTGTTCTTCGACGCCTTCTAAACGGCTTAACAACATTTCTTTAATCGCTGCACCTTCACGGCCACGGGCTTCGATAAACTGGTCTATTGCTAAATCGAAAGCCGTTAATAGCTCGGCGCCAATGGCATCCATATCTTGCTCTGAGCTTGAGAGTACACCTGGCCAGCGCAGAATGTCAGTCAGGCTCACTTCGCCTTGGCCGGCTTCTTGTTTTAACCAGCTGGCGGCGTCGAGCAACTGCTTGGCTAACCCTTGGTTTAATTTGAGTTCGTTATTGCTGTTGTCGGCTAACTCATAGCGTAAATTGACCTCGACTTTACCACGGCTTAAACGTTTACGCAGACGGTCGCGCAGTACGGGTTCGAAGCTGCGGAATTGTTCTGGTAGACGTAGGTAAGTTTCGAGATAACGCTGGTTGACTGAGCGAATTTCCCAAGAGGCGGTGCCCCATTGTGCTTTGTGCTCGATGCGAGCGTAGGCTGTCATGCTTTGGATCATGGGATTGTCCTGATGGTTGAATCGTCATATTGATAGGCGATTATAGAGTCAATGGCTTTAGGATTAAAGGCATACAATATACTGCTAGGGGTTAAGCTAGCATTTAAAGATGGGGAGTTTGTCAGAGAATGGCCCTAGGCATGGCATCCTCAGGCACAAATCCCTATAATATGCAGCCAAAATCGGTCAATGACTCAGAATACAGGAATCTCGCATGCGTCCAAGTAACAGAACGCCAGTACAAACACGTCCCATCACTATCACTCGCCAGTTTACGGCCCACGCCGAAGGTTCTGTGTTAGTGGAGTTTGGCGAAACCAAAGTACTTTGTACCGCCAGTTTTACTGAGGGTGTGCCACGTTTCCTAAAAGGTCAGGGACAAGGCTGGGTGACGGCAGAATACGGTATGTTGCCACGTTCAACCCACAGTCGTATGGACCGTGAAGCGGCTCGCGGCAAGCAATCTGGCCGTACTCAAGAGATCCAGCGTCTGATTGGTCGCGCACTGCGTGCTTGCGTCGATATGAAAGCCCTTGGTGAAAACACTATCGTTATCGATTGCGATGTGATCCAAGCCGATGGCGGTACTCGCACCGCGTCTATCACAGGTGCCTGTGTGGCTCTCGTGGATGCACTGAACTGGGCTCGTGGTAAGGGCATTATCAAGTCTAACCCACTGAAATTCCTAATTGCTGCGGTTAGCGTTGGTATATACAACGGCGAAGCGATCAGCGATCTCGAATATGTGGAAGACAGCGCTGCCGAAACCGATATGAACGTAGTCATGACGGAAACCGGTAAGATTATTGAAATTCAAGGTACGGCCGAAGGTGAGCCGTTTAGCCATGAAGAATTGATTGAGCTACTCGGGTTGGCGAAGAACAGTATTCGCGAAATCGTCGATGTGCAGAAAGCCGCATTAAATTAATTGTTGTTGATAAGAAGCCCCGTTATGGGGCTTTTTATTAAATCAATATTGCTATAACCAATAAAAATAGAACGTTAAAGTCGTAAGGAGAGATTGTGAAAGCCTATCAACGTGAGTTTATTGAATTTGCCCTAGAGCGTCAGGTACTGCGTTTCGGTGAGTTTACCCTTAAATCGGGCCGTATCAGTCCTTATTTCTTTAATGCGGGTTTATTCAATACTGGACGGGACCTTGCGCGTTTAGGCCGTTTTTATGCGGCGGCGTTAGTGGATTCCGGCATAGAGTACGATCTGTTGTTTGGCCCGGCTTACAAAGGTATTCCGATTGCGACCACGACGGCGGTGGCCTTGTGCGAACACCATGATATCGATATTCCCTACTGCTTTAACCGTAAAGAGAAAAAAGATCACGGTGAAGGCGGCAGCTTAGTCGGTAGCGAGCTTAAAGGTCGGGTAATGCTGGTGGACGATGTGATCACCGCGGGTACGGCGATTCGTGAGTCGATGGAAATCATCGAGGCCCATCAGGCGCAGTTGGCTGGCGTATTAATCGCGCTGGATAGACAAGAGAAGGGCAAGGGTGAACTGTCGGCCATCCAAGAGGTTGAGCGTGATTTTGGCTGCGGTATTGTGGCGATCATCAAGCTTGCGGATCTGATCAGCTACCTGTCAGAAAAACCGGGTATGGAAGCGCAACTGGCGGCGGTAAGCCAGTATCGTGAGCAGTATGGCATCGAGGCCTAATAAGGCTTAAGCGGGTTATAAACCGCTAAAACAAAAACGCTGCGATTCATCAAGAATGGCAGCGTTTTTTTATGCTTTGATTAAATCTAACAGCTTATTTGGATTGATTTAAAAATTCGGCACGGGTGGCTGGGTTAGATTTAAAAATGCCCCCTAAGGCGGTGGTTGTGGTGGAGCTGGTGGAGTCCATCACGCCGCGGGATTTGACGCAGTAATGCACCGCATCCATTTTCACGGCTACGTCTTTGGTTTCGAGCAGGGTTTGCAAGGCAACTAACACTTGTTGAGTTAAGCGCTCTTGCACCTGTGGACGCTGGGAGAAGAAACGTACTATGCGGTTAATCTTTGATAAACCTATAATTTTTTTACGTGGAATATAAGCGATCGTCGCTGTGCCATCGATAGTGACTAAGTGATGCTCACAGGTACTGGTCAGGCTGATATCCTGCACGCGCACCATCTCATCGAAACCCATTTTATTATCAATGACAGTGATCTTCGGGAAGTTTTCATAGTCTAAGCCGGAGAAAATTTCGTCGACATACATTTTGGCGATGCGGCGTGGAGTATCGGCAAGACTGTCGTCGGAAAGATCCAGTGACATTAGCGTCAGGATTTCCTTCATATGGAATTCAATCTTGTCCTTACGCTCTTCAGGCGTAAACACATTGGGGAGCATGGGGGTTTCAAGTCCGCGTTCTTGTAGGGCGGCTTGTACTTTTACTGCTGCTTCACTTAATGCCATCTTATCCTCCACTACTGCAGTAGCGGCTATCACTGAAAACCTAGCACCCTAAACTGAGTTTGTACAATGGGTGAACTCAGGTACAAATCGACTCGTTCTTATCTGGGTAAGAACAAGGTGGGGGAGAATAGCGCGAATTGCGGATAATTCATACCAAAAAACGCTCACGCTGAAGATGAAAAAGCCGATAGTCCTTATCGATTATTGGCTCCTTGAGGCGCTAAAACATCATTATCTTGATGAAGATAATAGGGCGTGTTGACGTTTTAGGGTTATTTTTGCAGCAATTTGGCGGGTTTTTATGCAAGGCAAAGTCCGTGCTGTGTAGTTATTCTACATAAACGGACGATAACGCGGCAGAAAAGCCAGCCAAATGCTGCCCGAAGGGTTCGTCTGGCAAGCCCTTGCTCTTTGTCACTCGTCATTTGAGTAGAATAACTACACTTCATTCCTCGTTTCGCGAGCACGAGCTTGCCAGAACGAACAAAATTTAATCTCGAAACGTCAACACGCCCTAGTTATTTTAGCGAGTACTAAAGTTTTAAGTTGGTTTTTAAGAAGCTCAGCATCTGATCGTAATACTTGGCTCTATGCTCATCGTTATAAAAACCATGGCCTTCGTTATTCATCACCAGTTTTTGGTAGGGATAATTATGGGCTTTGAGAGCTTTTTCGAGTGATTCGAGTTGTTCAATCGGCGCTCGCTCATCGTCACCACCGTGCACCAGTAAGAGGTTTGCTTTCAATTTAGCAACGTTTTCTGAGGGAGACATGGCTTTTAGGTTGGCTTTGTCTTGGCCGAGTACGTCCTTAAGATAGCTTGTGCCTGAACGTGTTCTGGCGACGTCTCCTTCATCAAACATCAACTCCAGATCATACACACCGGCAAACCCAACCGCGCATTTAAACATATCGGGCGCTAATACGGCGCTTTGTAGTGCGCTATAGCCGCCAAAGCTACCGCCTGCGATACACACCCGTTCCTTATCGGCAACGCCTTGATCAATCACATATTGAGTTGCATCGATAATATCGTGCTGAATATCCGAACCCCACTTTTGATAGCCTGCTTGCTCGAAACGCTCGCCATAACCACCTGAGCCGCGGAAGTTAACCTGCAATACCGCCATACCATTTTGAGCGAGTAGTTGGTTTTGTGGGTCAAAGCCCCACCAGTCACGAATGCCATGGGGACCACCATGGGGATTGACGACCAAGGGTAAATTTTTGGCTTCTTTGCCGAAGGGTAAGGTTAAATAGCCATGGATTATTTGGCCATCGCGGTTGGTGAAACTAATAGGTTTAACCTCCGCCATTTTTTCGGGGTCGAGCCATTTACGGGCGGCGGTTAGATACTCTAGCTTGAGCTTTTTCGTATCAAACAAATAGTAATCACCGGGATTGCGATCGTTAAATGCAATCACCACTAATTGTTCGCCATTACGGGTTTCGCTGACGATTTGCACTTGATGCCCCGGTAGTGCCGCGAGTAAATCCTTAAGCAGTTTGGCATGGTTATCGTTGTTATCGACAAAGGCATAACTGGGGTAGCCATTTTCAAACTCAACGGCATACAGCTGCTTATTGGTGCCGTTGATCCAGAAGTTGCTCGGATCGACCGCTTCATCTTGAATAATCTCAGCCTTCTCGCCCGTTTCGAGATTGATGCGATATACGCCTAAGGTTTCGTTACCCACTCGGCCTGCGGCGTAAATACTATTTTTATTATCGGCGAAGGAGATAGGCTTGAAATCGCTTAAGCCAAGGTTGAGTTTGTCGGTGTTTACCCATTCGCCATCTTTGCGGTAAAAGACTTTAGTGATGTTTTTGCCATCTTCCCCAGCCACAAAGCGGACTTCACCCTCATGGTCTGTCATAAAGCGAGCTTGGCCAATGGGAGAACCTGTAATGCGCTTACGCGTGCCGTTAAATAGGTCTACGCGGTAGACATCCTGCAGCAATTCAAAGTTTAAGTTCGATTCATTATTCCAAGGAATCGCATTGACCAGCATATAACGCTCGTCATCAGGCAGAGGATCGAGAATAAAGGCGGTGGCGCGCATTGGGGTGTTTTTCTTGATACTCGATCCGGTTTGTTGCTCGCCGCTGTTATAGCCGAATAGGTACGCCTTGCGAGAACCATCGGCGTTGACCGCCATTAATTCGCCGTAGTATTGGGGTACATCGGTCCAGCCCTTAAGGTATTCTTTTGCCAGTACAATGCGTTCGCTATTGGCCCACTCATAGGTGCCTACCTGCGCGTTGCTCGGGAAGCGAATTGCGTTAAGCATTTTTTTGGTTTTAGCATCGAGTACTAAAAGTACATTTTTGCCTTCGACACTGGTGATTGCACTTAAGTATTTGCCGGTAGGCGAGATCTTGACGTTAGAGTACTCGTTACCGCGACTGAATAATTGGGATTGTGACAGGGCATTTGCCGCCGAGGTTTCGGCCGCGAATGTGCTGAAAGGCATAATAGGCAAGCAAATTACGGCCAATGCAGCAAATGGCAAAGATTTCATCTGACATCCTTGTAATATTATTGTTGTTTTTGTTTTGAAAATGTTTACTCGAGATTAAAACAAAAGAAATACCGATACAAGGCGTGGGGGATAAAAGAAAGGACGGTGATTACCGTCCTTTGTATTGAAAAATCATTAGCTTTGTAACAGCTGATGCTGAATAAAGCGCCACTGTTCATCGAAGTGCTGTGTCGGTTTGAGTTTAAACTCGCTGCGTACAAATTGGGCGATTCGCCCTTCGGCGAAGGCTAACAGCAAATTAGCTAAAATAGCCTCATCTAAATTAAAGCCTTTCCCTTCACGTAGGGTTTTTTCCCGCAGAATTTGCTTGAGTTGGGTTTCAATTTTGGCAAATAGGGTGCTGATACGACTGCGTAGACGCTCGTTTTCACCTAAGAGTGCATCGCCATTGAGTACCCGAGAGATCCCAGGGTTGCGCTCGGCGAAAATCAACAGCAGTTGTAGCACTAATTGGCAACGTCTCATGGTGTCTTTTTCATCGTCCATGATGATGTTGATGCGGGAGAGTAGTGACTCTTCAATAAACTCAATTAACCCTTCAAACATCCGCGCCTTACTCGGAAAGTGGCGATAGAGTGCCGCTTCCGATACACCGACCTCAGAGGCGAGTTTAGCGGTGGTAATACGTTGTCCTGGGCTGGTTTCTAGCATTTGCGCTAGGCATTGCAGTATGTGTTCACGACGATTAATTTTTGGGCTTACAGCCATTGCAGTATCCTTGCTCAATATCGATGCTGGTTATTTAGTGCCAGAATGGCCAAATCCACCTTCACCACGATCTGAGCTGTCGAACTCATCAACGAGTTTGAATTGTGCTTGTACCACTGGAACAAACACGAGTTGTGCGAGACGATCACCAATTTCTAAAGTGAATGGGGTATCGCTGCGGTTCCAGCAAGAAACCATCAAGGGACCTTGATAATCTGAATCGATAAGCCCAACCAGATTGCCGAGTACGATACCGTGCTTATGGCCAAGGCCTGAACGGGGCAGGATCACGGCGGCAAGGCCTGGGTCTGCCACGTGGATGGCGATGCCCGTAGGGATTAACTGAGTCTCACCTGGGGCTATCGTCATTGTGGTATCTATCATGGCGCGAAGATCCATTCCCGCGCTGCCAGGCGTGGCATAGGCGGGCAGGGGAAATTCAGAGCCAATACGGGAATCGAGGATCTTTAATTCAATCGGTGTTTTCATTTATTTTGTTTTTTCTTTCACTATCAACGAAAGTAATTGCCGAGCCAACGTGAGCTTATCGGTAGCAGGCAAATCTTGACTACCCTGCGGCCAGAATACACGCAGGGCATTGGCATCGGCATTAAAGCCAAGGCCAGCAACGGATACATCGTTTGCGGCGATCATATTCAAGTTTTTGCGTTTGAGTTTATCGCGGGCGTAGGTTTCTACATCATGGGTTTCGGCGGCAAATCCCACCACAAAAGGACGGTTTGCCAAGCTTGCGACCGTCGCTAAGATATCAGGATTCCTCACCAGCGCAAGTTGCATTTCTTCGGCGGACTTTTTGATCTTACAGTTCGCAATATCACTGACGCGATAGTCGGCAACCGCCGCGCAGCCAATGAAAATATCTTTTTTATCAACATTATCCATCACAGCGTCGAGCATGTTTTGCGCGGATTCGACATTGATTCGCGTCACCCCCTCTGGGGTGGCTAAATTTACTGGACCTGCGACCAAGGTCACAGCGGCGCCCATGTCGGCGGCGGCTTTCGCTAAGGCGAATCCCATCTTGCCTGAGCTGTGATTAGAGATATAACGCACCGGATCGATAGCTTCGCGGGTAGGCCCTGCGGTAATAAGCACCGACTGGCCTGCTAACGGCTGAGTTTCCTGTTCAGCATAGACATCTTTTGTTGCAAAAAAGCGACTGGCTAATTCTGCGATTTCTAACGGTTCGAGCATACGGCCAGGGCCTACTTCGCCGCAGGCTTGGCTGCCGCTGGCGGGGCCCCACAGGGTATAACCTCGGCCTTGTAAACTCGTTAAATTGGCTTGAGTGGCCGCATTGCGATACATCTGTTGATTCATTGCGGGGCACAGGGCTATCGGCGCTTCGGTCGCAAGGCAAGTGGTGGTGATAAGCTCATCCGCCATGCCCGCATTGATTCGGGCCAGCAAATTTGCCGTTGCAGGGGCGATAATCACTAAATCCGCCCAGCGCGCGAGCTCGATATGACCCATTGCCGCTTCGGCAGCCGGATCGAGTAAACTTGATGCCACGGGATGGCCTGATAAGGCTTGCAGAGTGAGAGGGGTAATAAATTCCATGGCGCTCTGGCTCATCACCACGCGCACATCAAAGCCGCGTTCTTTTAAGCGGCGCACTAAATCTGCACTTTTGTAGGCCGCTATGCCGCCGCCAATACCCAGTAGGACGTTTTTCGTTATCAGGCTCACAGACATCATCCGAGATTGAAATAATGTCGCCAACCATACCACAAAGCGACTAATTGGCGTGACTGTCCCAGTTCAAAAAATCTCGTCCATACTTGTCTAAAGTGAAAATTCGCGCTGACAGGGAGGTCGTATGGCGATTAAGGATTGGCCCGAGGGTGAAGGCCCGCGGGATAAATTATTAGTAAAAGGCGCCGCCCATCTCTCGGATGCAGAATTACTGGCCGTTTTACTGCGAAATGGGCTGAGCGGTTTGAATGCGGTCGACCTTGCACGCTCACTCATTCATGAATTTGGTGGATTAAGAAGCTTACTTTGCGCACCAAAGCATCAGGTGTGTCGACTTCCGGGCGTGGGACCTGTAAAATACGCCCAGCTTCAAGCCGCGGCTGAATTAGCGAGGCGTGTGGCACAAGAAAACCTGCAGAGAGGTCAGGTTTTGACAAATCCCGATTTAACTCGGGATTATTTAATGAGACAATTAGCTGACCGCTCCTATGAAGTGTTCGCAATTTTGCTGCTGGATAGCCAGCATAGAGTGATTCAATTCGTCGAATTATTCCGCGGAACAATAGATTCAGCTTCGGTGTATCCACGTGAAGTGGTGAGCCTAGTGCTGGAGAAAAAGGCTGCTGCCGTCATAGTGTGTCACAATCATCCGTCTGGTATTGCCGAGCCCAGTCAGGCTGACAGACGAATAACTGAGCGATTAAAAAATGCGTTAGCAACCATAGACGTATCCTTACTGGACCATATGGTTGTTGGTGATCGAGAGATAGTTTCCTTCGCGGAACGAGGCTGGATTAATTAATCTAACGCTTGATCTTACCTCTATGATCGTGTATAAAATGCGCCCTCTTTGTGCCTCGGGCGACGGCCATACGAGGTACATTAATGCTCGAGCGTTAAAATTGTTTTTTGGAGAAGACTGACATGTCAAGAGTATGCCAAGTTACTGGCAAGAAGCCGATGGTTGGTAACAACCGTTCGCACGCAAAAAACGCGACCCGTCGTCGTTTTTTACCTAACCTGCAAAACCACCGTTTCTGGTTAGAAGAAGAAAAACGTTTCGTACAGTTACGTGTATCTACTAAAGGTATCCGTCTGATCGATAAGAAAGGTATTGAAGTTGTTGTTGCTGAACTTCGTGCCCGTGGCGAGAAGGTGTAATAGATCATGGCTAAAGCTAAAGGTAATCGTGAGAAGATCAAATTAGTTTCTACAGCTAAAACTGGTCACTTCTACACAACTGAAAAAAACAAGCGTAACATGCCAGAAAAAATGGAAATCAAAAAATTTGATCCAGTTATTCGTCAGCACGTTATCTACAAAGAAGCAAAAATCAAGTAATCCTTGTTTAGTGTTTCGAGAAAAGCCCCTTATCTAAGGGGCTTTTTTTTGGTCTTTTTTTGGCTTCAAGTCATCAAGTTGAGATAAATCTGTCCCATACTTGGCCAGTGCAGCTAAATCACATCGAGTTAAAAAAATGTGATCATTTATCAAAAATGCAATTTTTTGAAAATATAAGCACTTTATTGTATTAAAACTGCATTTTAATGAGAATAAATTCTTTATTGGTGAATTAAAATGCAATACTATACGCGTGTTTTAGTCATTCACTCCTGGTGTGTCATGTTGGCATTGCCAGCTCAAATATGAGGTGTAAACAACGCGTGCGTACCACTGAACTGGTTGATGGATTTCGTCATTCTGCCCCTTACGTCAATGCCCATAGAGGGAAAACCTTTGTGGTGATGTTGGGTGGCGAGGCTTTAGCACAAAATCAATTTCGCGGCATTTTAAATGACGTGGCCCTGTTGCACAGTTTAGGCATTAAAGTGGTGTTGGTGTATGGCGCGAGGCCGCAAATCGATGCGGCATTGGCAGCCAATGGGATTGAACCCGCCTACCACGAAGGTGTACGTATCACCGATGAAGACTCGCTTAAAGTGATCAAACAGGTCGCGGGCGCATTGCAGTTTGATATCACGGCACGTTTATCGATGAGTCTCAGTAATACGCCGATGCAAGGCGCGCAAATCAACTTAGTCAGCGGTAACTTTGTGATCGCCCAGCCTCTGGGGGTCGATAATGGCGTTGATTTTTGTTTAAGCGGCAAAGTGCGCCGTATCGATACTCAAGGGCTTAAGCGTCAGCTCGATAACCACTGTATCGTGTTGATGGGGCCGATTGCCGCATCCGTCACTGGCGAAAGTTTTAACCTCACCGCCGAAGAGATTGCCACTCAAGTCGCGATCAAGCTGAAGGCCGATAAGATGATTGGCTTTAGTTCGCAAAACGGCATCCTCGATCGCAATGGCGATGTGATTGCCGAATTAATGCCAAATGACGCGCAAAACATTCTTAATAAGCTCGCTGAGCAAGGTTCAGCCTGTGTGGGCACCATGGCCTTCCTCAAGGCGAGTATTGATGCGTGCCGCAATGGTGTACCACGTTGTCATTTGGTCAGTTACCTCGATGACGGCGCCTTGCTGCAGGAGTTGTTCTCCCGTGAAGGCATAGGTACGCAAATCGTGACAGAAAGCGCTGAGCGTCTGCGCCGCGCGTCGATTAGCGATATTGGTGGCGTACTAAACTTAATTCGTCCCTTGGAAGAGCAAGGCATTTTGGTGCGCCGCAGTCGTGAGCAGCTTGAGATTGAGATCGAGCAGTTTATGTTGATTGAGCGTGATGGCTTAGTCATTGGCTGTGCGGCCCTGTATCCCTTTGAAGAGGATAACGCCGGGGAGTTTGCCTGTTTGGTGGTGCACCCAGATTATCGCGATGCGGATAGGGGCAGTTTGCTGCTGAAAAACATCATAGGTCAGGCGCGTAGCCGCGGTTATTCCCGTTTGTTTGCCTTGACGACCCGCAGCATTCACTGGTTCTTAGAGCATGGCTTTGTGATTGAAGATGTGGAAGCCTTACCGCAAAAGAAAAAGCAGCTGTATAACTACCAGCGCCGCTCTAAAATTCTCGCCCTCGATCTGTAAGCTTTGCACGCTTGATAAGATGCCAGCCTAGCGCTGGCATTTTTGTTGACATAATATGTCTTTGTTGGCAGATTAAGCTTTTCTTCCTTAAGGACTGCCCACCATGGTGACTCAGTTTTTCTCCCTCGCGCCTCTGACTCAAATCTCCATTTTAAGCTTTATTATCTTGTTGTTAGGCTTAGCTGGCGTACTGTGGATGTTGTGGGTTAAACCTATGCCGAAAGTGGCTAAATCGGCGAGCTTAGGTATTTTGTTAGTGATGATTGGCGGATTTTCTTGGGTGTTTTATCAATCCCATAATGCTGAAATCGCGCTAACCGACACAGAGCTAAAACTTGATATTCCCTTCTATAAAGTGCAGTTAGCACGCTCCGAGCTGCTGGTCGAGCAGGCGCGCATTATCGACTTGAAGCTGGAGGCGGATTTAGCGCCCAGCTTTAAGACCAATGGTATAGGTATGCCAGGGTTTCAACTCGGCTGGTTTAATCTAAAAGGGAAGGGTAAGGCATTTGTGGCTGTGACGGATAAATCCGAGCTAGTGCTAGTGCCAACGACGCGAGGCTACAATCTGCTTTTGTCTGTGCCCGAGGGCGAAAGGTTGATCACCCAGCTACAAAAATAGCAGGCTAAGTACACGCTCACTTAACCACTATTTTTGCAACTGTCGGCTGCGGCGTGATGTTATCGCGCCGTTTTGCGTTTATAGGCCATATCGAAGGTGAACACCAACAGGGCGCTCCAGATAAAACCAAAGGTGATGCTCTTCTCGGCATCGAAGGGTTCATTGAATAAGGTTACCGCGAGGATAAACATAATACTCGGGCCGATATATTGGAAAAAGCCGAGCATAGACAATGGGATGCGTACCGCTGCACCGGCAAAACACAATAGTGGAATTGTGGTAACAATCCCCGCCGCCATCAATAACAAATTAAGATGCCAATCGTTGGTGAGCATATTCGCCGTGGCGCTATCTAAAGTCGCGACCAGATAAACCAATGCGACCGGTAGCAGGATAGCGGTTTCGACTAGCAGACCCGATTTTGCATCCACGTTGACCTTTTTACGCAGCAGCGCATACACCCCGAAGGTGCCCGCCAAGGCGAGGGAAACAATGGGGATTGAACCGAATGAAATCAACTGAATAAGCACGCCAGCGCTCGCCAGCGCGACGGCAAACCATTGCAACTTGCGTAATCTTTCACCTAAAAACAGCATGCCGAGCAGCACATTCAGTAGGGGGTTAATAAAGTAACCCAAGCTGGCATCGAGCATATGATCGTTATTCACGGCCCAGATAAAAATCAACCAGTTGGCGGCAATCAGCAGGGAGGTGATGGTGAGCACGAGTAACTGCTTTGGCTGTTTAAACAGTTGGCGCAGCTTTCCAAAGCCACCGATAAACAGCATGATGATCACCATAAACACAAATGACCAGATCACCCGATGCAGTAAAATTTCGGTCGCCGAAACATGGTGGAGTAGTTTGAAATATAAGGGCGCAAATCCCCACATACAGTAAGCACTGACGGCGAGTAGGATCCCTTTGCGGTATTCAGTATCAGGCATGAGACATCTTCGAAGGACAACAGGACGGCGATTGTAGGAGGCTATGGGAATTGACTCAAGGTGTGTGCGGTCGCCTTTTTCGTTACAGGATGTCTCTAATAACCTGTGCTCAGCAAAAAGCAGAGGGAAACACCTGAATAATCAAGGTGTTTTCCTTTAACTTATCGATGATGAATGCGGTAAAAAATTTCTAAAAAACGATGTGTGACAACGGACTAGCCAACCATATAAGTGCCAGTGCCGAAGGCGATATGGGTTCCTTGCTCATTATGAAGCTCCATGCGACACACTGAGACGCGATTGCCGGCACGGATCACGCTGCCCGTGCCAGTGAAAACCTGTCCACGCCCGGGGCGCAGGTAATCGACGCGCATATCGATAGTGCCTAAGGTCTGCAACCGTTGTTGTAACTCCTCCACAGTCCAATCATCACGGCTAGCAACCAGTCCCGCAAAGGCGGTGAGCCCTCCTACCACATCGAGCACGGTGGCAGTGACTCCACCGTGGAGAATTTGTTGGTGAATATTGCCAATGAGTTCTGGCTTCATATTAATCACCACTTCGACGCCATCTATGTCGTAGCGTTTGATATCCAGACCCAATAAATTATGAAACGGTACGTGCTGGTCAAACACTTCGGCAACACGTTTGAGTACTTCGGCTTGAATTGGGTTTGTCATGCTGTTCGTCCTTGTAGGCTGTAGGGCTTCTTAGAATAGGGTCGAAACACGCACAATGGCGTTCGACTTAGAGCAATTAATCTACAGCCAAGCCTATGCCTAATGCAACTTAAGCCTTTGTGTGGGGAAATCGTTTTAGGCGTTGTGATAAGCCGTGAAAGTAGGCTAAGCCTATTCCATAGTTGTTCGCGCGGAGGCAGTTTGGGCAAGATGGCGCAAGACAGGAGCGATTCTGTCCTTTAGAATAGGCGCCCTTACTTTTTAGCTAGAAGATCCATGGAAACTCAGTTACTCGACATACATGATGATCCGCTGTCGCAACGCCTCGCGCAGGTGTTTGGCTACCGTGACTTTAGGGACGGTCAGCGCGAGGTTATCGAACGTGTATGCAGTGGTGAGGATTGCCTTGTGATCATGCCCACTGGCGGCGGTAAGAGTCTGTGTTACCAATTGCCCGCACTGCTGATGCCTGGCATTACTATCGTGGTATCACCGCTGATTTCATTGATGAAAGATCAGGTCGACAGCCTGTTGCAGACGGGTGTCAATGCCGCCTATTTAAACTCCTCGCAGCCGCGGGAGCAGAGTGTAGAGGTGCTTAGGCAGTTGCATCGAGGCGAGCTAAAACTGCTATATGTGTCTCCTGAACGGTTACTTACTGGCGATTTTATCGAGCGTATGCGCTCCCTGCCGCTATCGATGTTTGCCATCGATGAGGCGCACTGCATCAGTCAATGGGGACACGATTTTCGTCCTGAATATGCCGCCCTTGGCCAGTTAAAGCAGCTCTTCCCCCATGTGCCCATGATGGCGCTCACCGCCACAGCGGATCAGGCGACGCGGCAAAATATTTGCGAACGCCTAGGGATTAATCCCTTTAGGTTACTATCGAGTTTCGATCGGCCTAATATTCGCTATACGGTTGCCGAAAAACTCAATGCCGCGAATCAATTACGACAGTTTTTACTGCAACAAAATGGCAGTAGCGGCATAGTCTATTGCAGCAGTCGTCGCCGTGTGGATGAGGTGGCTGAACGGCTCACCCTACAAGGGTTTCATGCTAAGGCATACCATGCGGGTATGACGCCACAAGAGCGCGGTGAAGTGCAGGATAGCTTCCTTAAAGATCAAATTGATATCGTGGTTGCCACCGTAGCCTTTGGTATGGGGATTAACAAATCCAACGTGCGCTTTGTGGTGCATTACGATATTCCTAAGAGCATCGAAGCCTATTATCAAGAAACCGGTCGAGCGGGGCGCGATGGACTCGAGGCCGAAGCCTTTATGCTGTTTGATCCTGCCGATATTGGGCGAGTGCGCCATCTTATTGAGCAGTCGGAGCCAGGGCCGCAGCAGCAGGTGGATTTCCATAAGCTCAATACCATGGCTGCATTTGCAGAGGCACAAACTTGTCGTCGCCAAGTGTTGCTGCATTACTTCGATGAGAGCGCGTTAGAGCCCTGCGGCAACTGCGATATTTGTCTCGACCCGCCTAAACGTTATAACGGCACCGAGGATGCGCAGAAGGTGCTGTCTTGCATCTATCGGCTTGGGCAACGCTTTGGTATCAATCACTTGATTGAAGTCTTGCGTGGCTCCAAGGGCGCAGCGATTGTGGATAGAGGGCACGATAAACTCAGCACTTGGGGCATAGGCAAGGACAAAAGCCATGAATATTGGCTGAGTGTAATCCGTCAGCTGATTCACTTAGGGCTTGCGAGCCAAGATATTACGCGGGGCTCGTCCATTACCTTAAACCCTTCGGCAAGGCCGATCCTTAAGGGCGAGGTGGCGCTAATGTTGGCAGAGCCACGGATTCAACTGACCAACATTAAGCGCAAAGTCACTCAATCGCGGGCACCGCTGAATTACGACCGCAAACTGTTTGCGAGGCTAAAAGCCCTACGTCGTACTATTGCCGAGGAGCAGGATGTGCCGCCCTATCTGGTGTTTAACGATGCGACCCTAGCGGAAATGGCGGCCATGATGCCCACCAGTCCCGGTGAAATGCTGGCGGTTAACGGCGTTGGTGAGCGTAAACTCAGCCGATTTGGCGACGATTTCCTCGATGAAATTGCCGCCTATTTAGCGGGGGAATAATCGCTTTGTGGGTCGCTCCCCTTGAGTTTACCTAATTGATTGATGCTCGCGCGCTTAACCAAAGAATCCAAAGTATCAAACTGTTGCATCACCGCAACGCCAATATTCACCTTGCTTGTTCCTTGTAAGGTTTGGATGGTGGGGGTGATTTGACCGACGACTTTCTGCGCGCCCACGGCAGAGGTATAAGGTAACACAATGACTATCTCATCTATCGAATAGCGCAATAGTTTGTCCTGCTCACGTAGCTTGTCTTGTAACTTATCCATTAGCGCGGGTAGATCGACTTGGCGAATTTGGCTGGCATTGAGCAGCAACAGCGACAATGGATAATCGCCCTGCTTAGCGCTGTGAAGTGTTAACTCGAGTAGTTGTTGTGGTGGCAGATTTTGGCTGTCTGATCCAGCTGATGGTGCACGATTATTTTGTTTATCAATGAAATACCAAATGGCACCGCCCAAGAAGGCCATGGCGACTAAAAATAGCGTGCTATAGGCCCAATCGATATTGAGCTCTTTCAGTACCGAGGTGTGAGTTGGCTGATTCTCCTTGCTCGCCAGTTGTAGTCCTTGCTGATTTAATCTGGCCTTAAATTGCAGGATACGGGTGTTATTCATCGACTCGTTAGCAAGCTCTGTGGCATCGAAACGTTTTTGCAAATACTCGTAGGCAAGTTTGTAGTTGTCGTGGGTTTGATAATAATCGCTCAAAATGCCATAAAACCACTTTAGATCAGAGTATTGCTTTAATGACTCTCCCTGCTCTATGGCGGAGTTCATAAGGGCTAACGCCGCTTCATCTCTATGTTGTGCAAACCGGATCTGTGCCAATAAACGGGTCGAGCGCATCATCGCTGCCCGTTGGTTTTGCAGCTTAAAAGTGTTCATGGCAATGGAGATGTATTCTTCGGCAGTGTCCATTCGTCCCTTATCGAGGGCGATTGAAGCCAAAACGGCATAACTATAAGCCAGTTCTAAGGGAGAGCCGATTTCGGGTAACAAGGCTTTTGCCTGTTTCTCCAGTTGGTCGCTGTATTCTCTATCTTGATTATCTAACGCGAGACGCGATGCGTTTAGTAGTAACACATGCCGTGCCTTCCCCTTAGCATCGGGACTGTTGAGTGCCATATTGGTGTAATACATGGCTTGGGGTAAATCATGGGTTGCGTAGAGCAAACTGCCCATAGCGGCATAGACATAGGCCTGCGGCGGCCACACCCAATTTTGAGTCTGGGTATGAATATCGGGATAAATATCGATAGCGATGCGCAAATCTTCGATGGCGGAGGAGAAGTTATCCGTGTTGGTATCGAGTTGCCCCCTTAACCGCAGTGCATCGATTAGGGCTTGAGGTTGCTGATAACGTCTCGCGAGGGTAATCGCTGAATCGAGCAAGGGTAAGGCATCTTGGACATTATCATAATTGAGATAGGCATCGGCCTGACAATTCAAAAAGTAGGGACGTGCCTGATCGAGTTTTAGCTGTTTGGCACTGGCTTCGCCCATCTGGGCAAGGTTGATTGCCGCTTCATTTTCCCCTAATTGCAACAAGTTTTGGCACTTGAGCATACTGAGGCGAAGCCTATCAATATCACTAGAGTTATCAGTGGTTTGTTGTTTCTCTAGTGCGCTAATTTGCGTCAAAGCCTTGGTCGGATACTGATAAATCAGTTCAGCAAGTGCATCGAGTTGGTCGTTAGCACTGACCCCAAAAGGGAATAGCCATAACAACAGGCTAAGCGCTAAGACGCGAAAATCCATTTTTTGCTCCATACCATGCATTAATTCTAATATCCGTAACCGCGGGCGAGGATTATAACGTGTCTCAAGGCTTTTTTGCATAAAAAATGATTTTTTTGTTCAAATTTTGACTTGAGCCATTTTGTGGATTTTTCTCTACTGACAAGGGATTAACGAGAGTCTTGTCGAGTGAATATGGGTAAATTTTGCTATTTTGCAGCAAATAACTCGAAGAACATGAAAAAAATTGGGGTTGACACACTTAAGCAAGCGAGTTAAATATTAACCGTCCTTATTTTGAGTCAATAGAATAAATATTTAATTTAAATGAATAGAATTAGCAGCAAACTCGACCTCCTCCTTCTCTCTCTCGCGCCACAAACGCGGAGGTCTTAGTGTTGCTCGCTCGATAGATAGGCAAAACACTCATAAACCCCGCACCAATGTTGCGGGGTTTTTTGTATCTGAATACGGCAAAAGTTAAATAATGAACGGTGACGTTCCATGGAGAAGCGAGATGTCTAACAGAGTAATTATATTTGATACCACCTTACGTGATGGCGAGCAGGCGTTAGCGGCAAGCCTGTCGGTCAAAGAAAAGTTACAGATCGCCATGGCGTTAGAACGTCTCGGTGTGGATGTAATGGAAGTCGGGTTTCCCGTGTCTTCCCCCGGTGACTTTGAGTCGGTGCAGACTATTGCCCGTACCATCAAAAATAGCCGTGTGTGCGCCTTATCCCGCGCCTTGGAAAAAGATATCGATGCCGCAGCCCAAGCATTATCGGTGGCTGAACAGTTCCGTATTCATACCTTTATCTCCACCTCGACTATCCATGTGGAGAGCAAGTTAAAGCGCTCATTCGAGCAAGTGTTGGAGATGGCGGTAGGCGCAGTGAAGTATGCCCGCAGGTTTACCGATGATGTAGAATTTTCCTGCGAAGATGCGGGGCGCACGCCAATCGACAACCTGTGCCGTATGGTAGAAGCGGCGATTCACGCAGGGGCTCGTACCATCAATATCCCTGATACCGTGGGCTACACAGTGCCAAGCGAGTTTGGGGGCATTATTCAAACCCTGTTTAATCGCGTACCGAATATCGATCAAGCCATTATCTCGGTTCACTGCCATGACGACTTAGGCATGTCGGTGGCCAATTCGATTACCGCCGTACAGCATGGTGCTCGCCAAATCGAATGTACCATGAACGGTATTGGTGAGCGTGCGGGTAACTGCTCCCTAGAAGAAATCGCCATGATCTTAGCGACGCGTAAGAATCTGCTGGGAGTTGAAACTGGGATCAATGCTAAAGAGATCCACCGCACGTCGAATCTGGTCAGCCAGTTGTGCAATATGCCGATCCAGTCGAATAAGGCGATTGTGGGCGCGAATGCCTTTACCCACTCTTCGGGGATTCACCAAGATGGTATGTTAAAGGCACAAAACACCTATGAAATCATGACGCCAGAGAGCATCGGCCTAAACCGTAACAACCTGAATATGACCTCGCGCTCAGGCCGCCATGTGATTAAGCATCGCATGGAGGAAATGGGCTACAGCGAGCAGGATTTCAATCTGGATGCCCTGTACGAACAGTTTTTACATTTGGCCGATAAAAAGGGCCAAGTCTTCGATTACGACTTAGAAGCCTTAGCCTTTATGGAGGCGCAAGCGGCGGAAGATAACTTCTATCAATTACAGCAGTTAGTGGTGCAATCCGACTCCACCGAAGGCGTTGCCACAGCTACTGTACGCATCGATGTCGGCGGAGAGATTAAAACCGAAGCTGCGACCGGTAATGGTCCCGTTGATGCCGCCTATAACGCCATTGCCCGTGCGACGAACCGTCGTATCGATATCATCAGCTACAAATTGGGCGCTAAGGGCGAGGGGCAAAATGCGCTTGGCCAGGTCGACATTACCGCGGTTTACCATGAACAAAATTTCCACGGTGTCGGCTTAGCGACCGACGTGGTTGAGGCATCAGCCCGTGCGTTAGTGCACGTGATGAACCTGACTTGCCGCGCTGATAAGGTCGCAGATTACAAACAGAATATGCATAAAAACAGAGAGCTGGGCGGCGTATAACCCAAGCGATATCGAGCATAAAGTTTTCACATTGAAGGAGTGAGCGGGCGTATGAGTTATCAAATTGCAGTATTAGCCGGGGATGGTATTGGGCCAGAAGTGATGGCCGAGGCGCGTAAGGTGTTAAAGGCGGTTGAGGCACGTTTTGGTCTTAACATTGAATACTCTGAATATGATGTCGGCGGTATCGCCATCGACAACCACGGTTGTCCATTGCCTGAGGCAACACTGAAAGGTTGTGAAGCGGCCGATGCCATTCTATTCGGTTCAGTCGGTGGTCCTAAATGGGAAAAACTGCCGCCGAATGAACAACCCGAGCGTGGTGCATTGCTGCCGCTACGGGGTCACTTCGAACTGTTTTGTAACCTGCGTCCGGCGAAATTGCATGATGGTTTAGAACATATGTCGCCGCTGCGCAGCGATATTTCTGCTAGAGGCTTCGATGTTCTCTGCGTGCGTGAGTTAACGGGTGGGATCTACTTCGGTAAGCCTAAGGGTCGCCAAGGTGAAGGTGAGAGCGAAGAAGCCTTCGATACCATGCGTTACAGCCGCCGCGAGATTGCCCGTATCGCACGCATTGCCTTCGAAGCCGCCCGCGGTCGCCGTAAAAAAGTCACTTCGGTCGACAAGGCAAACGTCTTAGCTTGCTCGGTATTGTGGCGCCAAGTGGTAGAAGAAGTGGCGGTGGACTTCCCCGATGTTGAACTGGAACACATCTATATCGACAACGCGACCATGCAGTTGCTGCGCCGCCCCGATGAGTTTGACGTTATGCTGTGCTCTAACCTGTTTGGCGATATTTTATCGGACGAAATCGCCATGCTGACTGGCTCCATGGGTTTGTTGTCTTCGGCGAGTATGAATAGCACTGGCTTTGGTTTGTTTGAACCCGCTGGTGGCAGTGCGCCGGATATCGCGGGGAAAGGTATTGCTAACCCGATTGCACAAATTCTGTCGGCTGCACTGATGCTGCGTCACAGCTTAAAGCAAGAAGAAGCGGCGAGTGCCATTGAGCGCGCCGTGAGCAAGGCGCTGAATTCTGGCTATTTAACCGGTGAGCTATTAAGTAGCGACCAACGCCATAAGGCCAAATCGACAGTCGAAATGGGCAACTTTATCGCCGATGCAGTTAAGGCAGGTGTGTAATGACGACTCCTTCAACATCAAACGCTCCGAAAACCCTGTATCAAAAGGTGTGGGATGCCCACGTTGTGGCAACCCCAGAGGGCGAAGCGCCGATCATTTATGTCGACAGACATTTGGTTCACGAAGTGACATCGCCCCAAGCCTTTAGTGGCTTAAAAGTGGCTGGGCGTAAGTTACGCGCTCCAGAGAAAACCTTCGCGACCATGGATCACAACACTTCGACGCGCAGTGCTAGCCTAGATGCTTTAAGCCCTATGGCACGCACTCAGGTCGAGACCTTGGCGCAAAACTGTAAAGACTTCGGCGTGCGCTTATATGACATTCACCATCCTAATCAAGGGATTGTGCATGTGATGGGGCCTGAGCTTGGCATTACCTTACCCGGCACAGTGATTGTGTGTGGTGATTCCCATACCGCGACTCATGGTGCATTTGGCGCCTTGGCTTTCGGTATTGGCACTTCCGAGGTGGAGCATGTGCTGGCGACGCAAACCCTGCGACAATTAAAAGCTAAGACCATGAAAATCGAAGTACGTGGTCATGTTACCGATGGCGTAACTGCTAAAGATATCGTACTGGCTATTATCGGTAAGATAGGTATGGATGGCGGCACTGGCTATGTGGTTGAGTTTTGTGGTGAGGCCATTGAAGCGCTGTCGATGGAAGGGCGCATGACTGTCTGCAATATGGCGATTGAAATGGGCGCTAAGGCGGGCATGGTCGCGCCGGATCAAACCACTTTCGATTACCTAGAAGGCCGTGAGTTTGCACCAAAGGGCGAAGATTGGGCAGAGGCCGTCGCCGCTTGGAAGGCGCTGAAAACCGATGTTGGCGCTGAGTTTGATGCCACCGTCGTGTTAGATGCGGCCGATATTGCGCCGCAGTTGACTTGGGGCACCAACCCCGGACAAGTGGTTGCCATCGATGCGCCCGTGCCTAATCCTGCCGATGAGGCAAATCCGACGATTCGCGCTAGCATGGAAAAAGCCTTGGACTATATCGGCTTAACCGCAGGCACGCCGATGACAGACGTCGCGATTAACAAAGTCTTTATTGGTTCTTGCACTAACTCGCGGATTGAAGATTTACGCAGCGCGGCGAAACAGGCGCAAGGACGTAAAGTGGCTTCGGGCGTTACGGCAATCGTAGTGCCGGGTTCTGGTCAAGTGAAGGCACAGGCCGAGGCCGAAGGGCTAGATAAAATTTTTATCGAGGCTGGATTCGAATGGCGTTTACCGGGCTGTTCTATGTGTTTGGCGATGAACGACGACAGATTAGAAGCGGGCGATCGCTGCGCCTCGACCAGTAACCGTAACTTCGAAGGGCGCCAAGGTCGTGGTAGTCGCACCCATTTGGTGAGTCCAGCGATGGCGGCAGCGGCGGCGATCGCGGGGCATTTTGTCGATATCCGTAAACCTTACTAACCGTAATCCCAAGAGGAGAAGTTAATGCAACCTTTTACTAGCCATACCGGGCTTGCGGTCATGATCGACAGCGCCAATATCGATACCGATCAAATTATCCCGAAGCAATTTTTATCTAAGGTGACGCGGGATGGATTCGGTGTGCACCTATTCCACGATTGGCGCTATCTCGATGATGCCGGGGATGTGCCTAATCCTGATTTTACTCTAAACAAGCCTCGCTATAGTGGTGCGTCGATTCTGCTGGCACAGGAAAACTTTGGCTGCGGCTCCAGCCGTGAACACGCACCATGGGCATTAGCGGATTTTGGCCTGCGCGCCATTATTGCCCCGAGCTTTGCAGATATTTTTTATGGAAACTCCATCAATAACGGTTTGTTGCCAGTGAAGCTGAGCGCGAATGAAGTGCGTCAGTTAATGGATGAGGTGGCGAGCGAAGAAGGCGCACAAATCACAGTCGATTTAACGACTTGTAAGGTTACATCGCCTTCGGGAGCTGAGTTTAGCTTTACGTTGGCCGAGTCGGCGCGGCATAAATTGCTGAATGGTTTAGATGCCATTGGCTTGACCTTGTCCCACGGAGTGCAGATAGGCGAGTACGAATCACAAATCCCAAGCTGGCGATGCTAAGTATTCGGCGAACACTTGTACCTTAATGGATGTTAATCTTAAACGCCTAGTTCGAAAACTAGGCGTTTTTATTATCTACGCTTAAGTCGTGAATACTAATCTATTGTATTTATTGATTTAAAGTGAAGGCATTCTTTCCTGCATCGCAATCAAAATGAGCGCTAGTGATTTATGCTGAATTTTAATGGGTAAAATGGCTTACAAGTGTTTATAGGTTTCACTACTATTAATGCATTGTTTATAAAGCAATTTAATCGTCAATGTAGTAACGTTGAAAAATATTTTCAGCAAATGGTGCTTCGCATTTTCACTTATCATTCTTGTTTTAAAAGTGATTTATCTCACTAAAAATATTGAATGCCTTTTGATAACTAGTTTTTTTGTCTGTTTTATTCCCGCTTGTTGCAAACATCTTCTGCATCGGTAAACTGCCTCGCATTCAATCTGGAGTGTTTGCTCTATTTTGTGTGAACGCCATTGTGACCAGGTTACTGGCACAGATAACAATAATATTTTCTGAGAATAACAATGCAAAAACGTCTTCTGACTTTGGCTGTGACTGCGGCCTTATTAAGCACAACGACTCAAGTCAATGCAGCGGGTTTCCAACTGGCCGAATACTCAGCGACGGGGTTAGGCCGCGCCTTTGCCGGTGAAGCCGCGATTGCCGATAACGCTTCAGTACAAGGCCGCAACCCAGCGATGCTGACCTATTTAGAAGGCCGTCAGCTGTCTGCGGGTGGTATCTATGTGATGCCTAATGTGGATGTTAAAGGTGATGTGAGCCTAAGCTCGCCATTACTGGGCCCAAATCCCGTTGAAATGAAAGGCGGCGATGCCTTAGATGTGGCCGATGATGCGTTAGTGCCTAACTTCTATTATTCCAATCAGTTAAATGACCAATGGACTTGGGGTCTGGCGGTTAACTCTAACTATGGTCTGTCAACCGAGTTACCTAAAACCCACGCTGCGGCGATTTTCGGTAATAAAACTGCGGTGACCACTGTTGAGTTTAACCCTAACATCGCTTACCGCGTAAATGATGCTGTCAGCGTCGGTGGTGGGGTACGTATCGTTTACGGTGAAGGTGAAATCGGTGCCTCGTTACCGGGTTGGGTCGATGGCATTAAGCCCGCATTACCAGAACAAGTGTCTGCCATGCTACCGCCGGGTGGTACTGAGCTGAAAAGCATGAAAGGCGACGACATTGGCTACGGCTGGCAATTAGGCACGAGCTGGCAGATTAATCCTGCACACCGTGTCGGTCTGGCCTATCACAGCGGCGTAAAGCTTGATTTAGAAGGTCATGCATCAGGTGTGATTTACGATGGCGGCCAGAATCTGTCAATTGAAGGTTACATTCCGCTCGAACTGCCTGCATTTGCCGAGCTGTCCTCCTATCACCAATTAACGGATAACTGGGCAATGCACGCCAGCGTTAACTGGACCGATTGGAGCGTATTCGATCAGTTAGTGGCTTACTTCCCTGGTGAAGTTAAGCCAAAGGGTGACTTAGAGTCTGACTTAGTCAAAGAAGAGCACTTTGAAGATAACTGGCGCTTTGCCTTAGGTACCACCTATCAAGTCAGCAATGAATGGTTAGTACGCGCGGGTGTGGCCTTAGATAAAACGGCGGCCACTAATGAATGGCGTACTACGACTATCCCTGACTCTGACCGTCTGTGGTTCTCTGTTGGTGCGGGCTATCAGGCAACTAAAAACCTGAATGTTGATTTTGCACTGACCTATATCCGTGCCACGGGTGATGCGCCAATCAACGAACAGCAAAATCTGCTTAACCTTGCTACAGTGAGTTTCAACGGTGAAGCGAGTGGTGATGTTTGGTTAGCCGGTATCCAAATGAGCTACAAGATGTAATCATCTAGCTGATGAAAAAGCCCTGAATCTTCAGGGCTTTTTTGTGCCTAAAATAACGTGGCTTGATGCGCATTTGCCAGATGTTGGCTAGTCATGGCAAATGCGAATATATTCAGAGCATAATCAATGAGTCATTAAGAATCTGCCGATTTGAATATGGCAGAGGACAAATAGGATAGTCGTGTGCAGAAAAAATACGTAGTGGCGTTAGACCAAGGCACAACCAGCTCAAGAGCGATTGTGTTTGACCACGATGCCAATATTGTCAGCGTTTCGCAGCGGGAGTTTACTCAGCTTTATCCAAACCCCGGCTGGGTGGAGCATGATCCCATGGAGATCTGGGCGAGCCAAAGTTCGGTGTTGATCGAATCCCTTGCCAGAGCGGGGATTCACAGCGATGAAGTGGCGGCCATTGGTATCACCAATCAGCGCGAAACCACCATTATCTGGGAAAAGGCCACTGGCAAACCCGTCTACAATGGCATTGTGTGGCAGTGTCGCCGCAGCTCAGAGATCTGTGAGCAACTCAAGGCCCAAGGCTTAGAAGATTATGTGCGGGAGAATACGGGACTCCTGCTTGACCCTTATTTTTCAGGCACTAAGATCAAATGGATCCTCGATAATGTGCCGGATGCGCGTGCAAAAGCCAAACGAGGCGAGCTCTTATTCGGCACGGTTGATACTTGGTTGCTGTGGAAACTCACCGAAGGCAAAGTGCATGTGACCGACCCCACCAATGCAGCCCGTACGCTGCTGTTTAATATCCACAGCCTGAGTTGGGATAGCAAGCTGCTGGAGGCGCTCGATATTCCTGCCGCTATGTTGCCTGAAGTGAAACCTTCTTGCAGTGTCTATGGCACAACCCGTATTGCCGGTGAGGGCAGCGAAATTCCTCTCGCGGGGATCGCGGGCGATCAACAGGCGGCGCTCTTTGGCCAGCTTTGTGTTGAGCCGGGAATGGCCAAAAATACCTATGGCACTGGCTGCTTTTTATTAATGAATACAGGCAATAAAGCCGTGCGTTCATCCCATGGTTTATTAACCACAGTGGCGGTAGGCGCTCAAGGTGAAGTGAACTACGCCCTCGAAGGCTCAGTATTTATGGGCGGCGCGACGATTCAATGGTTAAGGGATGAGCTGGGATTGATTCGCGATGCCAGCGACACCGAATATTTTGCCTCTAAAGTCGCAGATACCAATGGCGTGTATTTAGTGCCAGCCTTTGTCGGACTTGGCGCTCCCTATTGGGATCCTAATGCCCGTGGCGCACTGTTTGGGTTAACGCGTGGCGCCAACCGTAATCATATTATCCGCGCGGCGTTGGAGTCGATTGCCTACCAGAGTAAGGATTTGCTCGATGCCATGATTAAGGACAGCGGTGAGCGGCTTAAATCCCTTAAGGTCGATGGCGGCGCGGTTGCTAATGACTTCCTGATGCAATTTCAAGCGGATATCACCGACGTTGAAGTCTTAAGGCCGAGCGTGTGTGAGACCACAGCACTTGGCGCAGCCTTTTTAGCGGGTCTTGCGGTTGGTTTTTGGACCTCAGTGACCGAACTTGAGCATAAGGCCTGTATCGATAAACACTTCAAACCGAATATAGATGCGAGTCAAAGGGAGTTGTTATATGCGGGCTGGCAAGATGCGGTGGCTAGAACCCGTTCTTAGTTTCTTTTAAGCCTGAAACACATAAGGCGCACCTGAGGTTGCGCCTTATTCATTTAATCGCCGTAAGTTAAACTTCGATGTCGATGATGTGTTTGCTGGACGATTGTGCGGTGTCAGCGGTATCGTCGGTAACTTCGAGCACCACACCCTCTTTTAAATCTTGTTGTTTGTCCGATGCGCGGCGCTTTTTATTACGACTGGCGTTGTCGTTTTTGCGCCTTTCCCTGACTTTAACATCTAGCGTTGGGGGCAATTGTGACTGCGGGGTTTCATGGCTATCGGGCGCATTAGCAGTCGCACCGCTCACCTGATCGACGACCCGTTTTGGGGTTAATACGGGTTTTACTGGCTGTGCCAGCATAGCGTAAAGACTGTCCAATCCACTCATAGCGCCTCCTTGGTTTATGACCACTTAACCTTTTATCGGCGGGAACTGCTTAATATTTAGACTATACGCCGATTTAAGCCTGTGCGCGACACTCTCTAGCGCTTGGACTGTGACCAATATCTGTGCTGGGCTTTGGTGACTAATTCTAGTTTTCCAGGGTGCGCCTCGTGTTGGCAGCTCAGGCGAATACCTTGTGCTAGCTCAGCGGCGGTGAGTTTATCTAGATCATAATCATTGGGGCTGGGCGCCTGCTCGACAAATCTGAGTTTACAGAGGCCGCAGCGTCCGCCACCGCCACATTGGGTTCTTAATCTTTCACTCTCTCGATTAATACTTTCTAAATAGCTGCCACTAAGGTCAGACAATTCGGTAAGAAGCTGAGCGTCTTGAGTAAAAAGCGTCAGTTTTCCGCTGGTGTTTTTGCGCCTCAATAACGGCAGCGATAACTGACCTTGATGGAATTTATGCCCAAGGATGTAAATCCCCGAAAGACCTAACAACAGCGCGGCAATGCTGACAAGTTGTAACAATAAGTGATTAAAACCAATGCCATTATTGGGAGCATAATCCATAAAATGCAGCATAAAGAGCAGATCTTTGAGATCCGATTGGCGATTTTGGTGGGCAAGAACCGTACCCGAAGCAGTATCGATATAAATCCGCGTTCCAACTTCGTCCACGGCTGTCAGCATAGCCACTGGGCCACTGGCATCGAATGGCGTTTCGTGGGTGAGGATTTGCGGTGCGCTGAGTTCACTAGGGCCTGAGTAACTCTGTTTGGCAATAGCGAGTATCTCGGCATCACTCAAGGATAGCGGCTTTAGTGAGTCCGCCCAAAACCAGCGAGTTTGTTGAGTTGTGCTGAGCGCATATACGGCGCGTTCGAGCACTGAGGTTAGCTTAAGTTCGATAATGCCTTCTGCTTGATATTGTTGCAGCAGATTAGCCGTGGGGGCGAGTGCAGTAGTGGGACTCGCGGTTTTATGCGTGGTGCGATATGGGTTCGCATCCAAAAAACGCTCGTCAATCAGGTTAAAGGCGAGTCCTGTCACGACCCAAATTAATAATTGCAGGCCAACGATAAGCCCGAGCCATTTATGTACGGTTTGCAATACTAGGCTAATGGGATGTTTGGTGGCAGTCATGCTGGTATGGCGAAGCGTCGAGAGGCTCATACTGGCTCCTCACGATTTTTGTGTCGAAAACTGATATAGGTCAAGGCGATACCAAAGAGTGCCGTCAACAAGGCGAGACTGCTCATGAGTGTGAGTAAAGGATTGTTTACGTTCTCTCGGGTTTCGTAGTCCATAATGTGCAGCATCCACATCACATCGAAGAGTCGCCAATAATCATGGCGGACTGTGACGAGCTGTCCGGTTATTGCTGAAACATAAAGCGTCGAGTGCATGGCATCGTCTAACGTCAGTTGCCAAACGGGGAGTGCGCGGGCAGGGATTTCATTCGGAGCGTTCTGCTCAATGAGT
The DNA here is from genome assembly GCF_029843705.1 of Shewanella sp. GD03713. NCBI lineage: Bacteria > Pseudomonadati > Pseudomonadota > Gammaproteobacteria > Alteromonadales > Shewanellaceae > Shewanella > Shewanella sp. GD03713. The sequence continues at coordinate 4,378,802 of NZ_JAOCIW010000001.1, read as the reverse complement.
GTCGAGCCGATAAATTTAGCCTGACCCGTATAGACTCGCTGTGCGGCGTCGAGCGCCTGTTGTTTATCGAGCAGCGGTAATACTTCACCCGTCTCACTGCTAAAGCGCTGCAATTTTCCCGCGACATTGGCGCGATAGTAGAGTGTGCCTTGATTCGCATACAGGCTGATCTCGGTCGAGTCGGGATGTGCTTTGATAAAGTCAGTAAAGCTGAAGGCGGGCGCATCCACTTGATACATAGCCGTACTTGCCTTATCTACCAGTGGCTTACCGCGAATAAATTCGATATCCATCCACACCATATAAGCGCCGGTGGCTAACCAAAGCAGCAATTGAATCGCGGTAAGTAGCGCAAACCACTTGTGCCAGGTTCGGATTTGAGTAGCTGTCATAGCGTTATTCTTTGAGTTAGTCCCGCGGGAGTTTTGATCTTCCTCGCAATCGTGAAATAAAGGCATCCCTAAATTGCAGAATAAATCCGCAACTGAAAATAAAATTTCAGCGATTTATGCTAGAAATTGACGCTCTATAAGCCAATGCGAATGTAAAAAATGAGTCTATTTTGTTGCCCCTTGTGAGTCCAGTGTGATTTTTCACACGGGAAAATCCCATATTTACAGAAACCCTGTGGCAAATATTTCATTGCAACTCCCTGAAAGCAAAAGGCTGCTGCTTTTTTGTTCGCTTTATATTCCCGTGGTTTTCGCCGTTTAGCCGATTTTCCGCTGATCTTTTTGTCAAAACTTTGTCGCTAAGTGATGGGCTCAACATGCTGCTAACCCGCTTGCCGACTGGCTTTATAAAAGGATCCCATCCCTTGACAATGCTTGTCTACTATCCCTAAACTTAGCATTTGTGGGAAATAGTGGATATTTGTGGATCAAAAATCAAAGGATAGGATGAATTAGCGTGTTTCGTGGAGCCAGTGCTATCAACTTAGATACAAAGGGACGGATCGCTATTCCAGTGCGATACCGCGAACCTTTGCAGCTAGAGCACCAAGGCCGCATCGTCATCACAGTCGATATTCAATCTGCGTGTTTACTCCTTTATCCCATCCATGAGTGGGAATTGATCGAAGCTAAGTTACTCAAGCTTTCAGATACCGACAAAACCCAACGGTCCCTTAAGCGCATGTTGCTGGGTTATGCCCATGAGGTAGAACTCGATGGCAACGGGCGCATATTACTGCCACCGCCGCTAAGGCAATACGCCAATTTAGATAAGCGCATCATGCTGGTGGGACAGTTAAACAAGTTTGAGCTGTGGGATGAGCAAGCTTGGCTGCAGCAAATTGATGAGTGTCAGGAAACGATTCGAAGCGAGGAGCTCGCGAATAACGAGCGTCTGGCGGATTTTTCACTCTAACGAGTCGCATAACTAAATAAGAAGAGAGTAATGAGTCAAGAATTTGCCCATTTATCCGTTCTGCTCGAAGAAACGGTTGGCGGTTTGAACATCAAAGACGATGGCATCTATATCGATGGCACGTTCGGCCGCGGTGGTCATTCAAGACAAGTGCTGCAAAGACTGGGTGAAAACGGACGTCTGATTGCGATCGATCGTGATCCTCAAGCCATTGAAGCGGCTAAACAATTCGCCGATGATCCCCGTTTTCAAATCGTACATGGTGGTTTTGGCCAACTAGCCGATTACGTCGAAGAGCTTGGTCTGGTTGGCAAAATTGATGGTGTGTTACTCGACTTAGGCGTGTCTTCTCCGCAGCTCGATGATGCCGAACGTGGCTTTAGTTTCCTGCGCGATGGTCCGCTCGATATGCGCATGGACAATAGCCAAGGCGAAACCGCTGCTCAGTGGTTAGCGCGCGCCGAAATTGAAGATATGGCGTGGGTATTCAAAACCTATGGCGAAGAGAAAAATGCGCGCCATATTGCCCGTTGTATTGCGGCTGACCGTGATAAAACCCCGTTTTTACGCACCAAAGATTTAGCCGATTTGATTGCGCGGATCACTAAAAATAAAGAGCGTAACAAACACCCTGCAACTCGGGTATTTCAGGCGATCCGTATTTATATCAACAGTGAATTAGATCAAATTGATCAAGCGCTTGAAGGTGCATTAACCGTACTGGCGCCACAGGGACGTTTATCGATTATCAGCTTCCACTCTCTGGAAGATCGCATCGTAAAACGTTTTATTCGTCGCCATAGCCAAGGTGAGAGCGTGCCCCACGGTCTGCCAATCACCGAAGATCAAATTAACAAGTCGCGTAAATTGCGCGCCATTGGTAAGGCGATTATGCCTTCCGATGAGGAAATTGAACGCAATGCCAGAGCGCGCAGCTCAGTGTTACGCATTGCCGAGCGATTAGATTACTAGAGGGCAAACAAAGTGAGTAAGCCCTCATTAAATCTGCCACGGATAGTATTAAACGACCTGTGGCAACACAAATGGATCTTGTTACTCGCACTGCTCGTGCTCAGTAATGCTGTGGCTGTGGTCTATACCAGCCATGTGAGCCGTAAGCTCACCACCCAATGGGATCAGCTGCTGCAGGAGCGTGACAGATTAGATATCGAGTGGCGCAATTTATTATTGGAAGAGCAATCCCAGACCGAGCACAGCCGGATCACGCGGATTGCATCAAAGGATCTCAACATGAGTCGACCCTTACCCAGCGAAGAAGTTGTGGTAAAGGTGCCGTGAACATAGGGAAGATATGACTAGGCAAGCAAAAACCAAACAGGCCAGCAAAAAGCAAAAGCCACAATTGATCCACTGGCGTTTATACGTCGTGGTTGGCTTTGTATTTGCGATGTTTTCGAGCCTTGTGGGTCGTGCTGCTTATATTCAAATTATCGAGCCCGATAAGCTGCGTCACGAGAGCGACATGCGCACCCTGCGTACCACCAGTCGTGAGGTGCAGCGTGGCTTAATCACAGATCGTAACGGCGATATGCTGGCGGTGAGTGTGCCGGTGCGTGCCGTGTGGGCCGACCCTAAACAAGTCAATGATAACAATGGTTTTACCGATATGCGCCGCTGGCAAGCGTTGGCGGACGTATTGCACGAACCCGTGGAAGATGTGCTCGACAAGGTGCGCAGCAATCCAACCAAACGTTTTACCTACCTTAAACGCCAAGTCACGCCTGCGGTGGCAGACTATATCACTCAGCTTAAATTGCCTGGGGTGTTTTTAAAGTCCGAGTCACGCCGCTACTACCCCGGTGGTGAGATCACCGCCCAGCTTATCGGCATTACCAATATCGACGATGTCGGTATTGAAGGTGTCGAAAACGCTTACAACAGTTGGCTTACTGGTACACCATCTAAACAAAAAGTGCGTAAATCCCGCGATGGTCATGTGGTTGAGCGTCTCGATATCGTTCAGGAAGGCGAGAGCCCGAATGATCTAGTCTTGAGTATCGACCAACGAATTCAACAACTTGCCTACCGCGAGTTAAAGCGCACGACCGAGATGAACCAAGCGACCTCTGGCTCGATCGTAGTGCTCGATATCCACACTGGCGAAGTTTTAGCCATGGTGAATACGCCATCCTATAACCCCAACTCGCGCGACAATCTGCAAACCTTCAGAATGCGTAACCGCGCGATGACGGATACCTTCGAGCCTGGCTCGACCATTAAACCTTTTGTGGTTGCTGCGGCGTTAGAAGCGGGCACGGTTAAGTCTACCGATGTGATCCCAACCTCTCCGGGTTGGATGCGTTTAGGCGGTCGCCAAGTACGGGATGCGGCGAACTACGGCGATATGACACTGGCACGTATTCTGGCGAAATCCAGTAACGTGGGGATCAGTAAACTCGCCCTGTCAATTCCTGTGCAGCAGTTATTAGGCACTTATCAATCCATGGGCTTAGGCAGCTTTTCGGGGATTAACCTCACGGGTGAGAGCGCGGGTTTGATCCAAGACCGCCACCGCTGGTCTGATTTTGAGCGCGCAACCTTATCTTTCGGCTACGGCCTAACGGCGACCACACTGCAACTGGCACGGATGTACGCCACTTTAGGTAATGGCGGCACTTTATATCCTGTATCGATTTTAAAACTGAAAAAGCCGCCCGAAGGTGAGCGCGTGATCTCACAAGAGGTCGCTCACGATGTGCTGCAAATGATGGTGGGCGTGACCGAAAAAGGCGGTACAGGTACGCTTGCGCATATCGATGGCTACCCCGTTGCGGGTAAGTCGGGCACCAGCCGTAAGGCGGTAGCTGGCGGTTATGGTGATGATTATGTTGCGTTATTTGCTGGTGTCGCGCCGGTGAATAATCCCAAACTCGCGATTGTTGTCGTGGTGAACGAGCCGAAAGGCGATCTCTATTATGGTGGTTCAGTGGCAGGGCCGGCATTCGCTAAGGTGATGTCAGGCGCACTGCAAATGTTAAATGTCGAACCCATTTCCGATAAAGAACAGGTGCAATTGGCGGGACTCGCCGGGAGAACTGAATGATGTTGTTAAGGGATCTATTAGCGCCTTGGTTCCCCTACGCGGGCGAACAAACCTTCTTAGATTTGACTTTAGATAGCCGCGCAATACGTCGCGGCGATGTGTTTTTAGCGTTGCCCGGCCATAAGGTCGATGGCCGTCAATTTATCGATAAGGCCTTAGCCCAAGGTGCGACTGCGGTGTTAGTGCATACGGATAGCATTGAAGAGCAGGGCAAGGTTATTGCGACTGAGCAAGGCGTGCAGATTTATTTCTATCAGTTAGCGAAGCTAGTGTCAGCGGTTGCCGCAGTGCGTTATCCCGTTATCCAAGGTCAGTCGATGGGCATTGTCGGGATCACCGGCACCAACGGTAAAACCTCGACCAGTCAGCTCTGCGCGCAATTAGTTACATTACTTGAAGGTAAAGCGGCGGTGATGGGCACGCTCGGTAATGGCCTGTGGGGCGAGTTAGTCGATAGCGGTAATACGACCGCCGATGCCATTACCCTGATGCACCAACTACATGAGTTTGCAGACAAAGGCGTTAATACCTGCGCGATGGAAGTCTCAAGTCATGGGTTAGTCCAAGGCCGAGTCGATGCCGTGCCCTTCGATGTGGCGGTATTCACTAACCTGACCCGTGATCACTTGGACTACCACGGCGATATGGAAAACTATGCCGCGGCTAAGCAAATGCTGTTTCGTTTCGACGCCCTGCGTCACGGCTTAGTGAATCTCGACGATCCCGTTGGCGCCGCCTGGTTATCCGAGCTGGCAAATGTCCCCGCGAAGATGTGGGGCTTTAGCATTGAAGCGCATCCCGAGGCGGCGTTTTACACTAAGAATGCCCAATTTAACGATCAAGGCGTGCAGGCAACATTAGTCTGGCCCGAGGGCGAAATCGACATTCGCTCTCCTTTATTAGGCGCCTTTAATCTCTCGAATTTACTCGCTGCTTTATCCGCCTTGTATTTACAGGGCATGGATATGCGTGCTCTGGCCGCTAAAGTGCCTTATTTAGTGCCCGTGGCTGGCCGTATGGAACGTTTTACTACCGCGGACAACATCACCTTAGTCGTCGATTATGCCCACACCCCGGATGCGATTGAACAGGCGCTGAATGCCCTGCGTCGTCACTGCGCGGGTGAGTTGTGGTGCGTGTTTGGCTGTGGTGGCGACCGTGATAAGGGTAAACGCCCGCTAATGGGACAAGCGGCGGAGCAATGCGCCGATCGCATTATGGTGACTAGCGATAATGCCCGCAGCGAAGATCCTAACCAAATTATTACCGATATTATCCAAGGGCTGACTCACCCAGAGCGTGCGCTGACCGAGGTTGACCGTGTGGCGGCGATCAAACGCGTCGTGGCACAGGCTAAACCTGGGGATGTGATTCTGCTTGCGGGCAAAGGCCATGAAACTTACCAAGAGGCGGCAGGTGTGCGTCATGACTATGATGAGCGCGCCCTGGCACGTCAGTTATCGGAGCAAAGCCAATGATCCCAATTTCTCTCGAGGCGCTAAGCCAACACTTAAGTGCGCATCGAGTAGGTGACGATGTCACTATCCAAGCATTAAGCAGCGATAGCCGTAAAATCGGCCCTGCGACCCTGTTTGTCGCCTTAAAGGGCGAGCGTTTCGACGGCCATGATTTTGCAGCCACGGCAATTGAAAATGGTGCGGTTGCACTGCTGGTTGAGCGTGAATTGGCCTTCGATGTGCCGCAGCTTATTGTTGCCGATTGCCAAAAAGCCATGGGCGCGATTGGTGCCTATGTACGTGACCAAGTGGATCCCATTTGTGTGGCCTTAACTGGCTCCAATGGCAAAACCAGCGTGAAAGAAATGATCGCCACAATTTTATCGGCGAAGCATCAAGTGCTTTACACCGCTGGCAATTTTAATAATGAAATCGGTGTGCCACTCACCTTACTGCGCTTAACGCCCAAGGATAAATACGGGGTGTTTGAGCTTGGCGCTAACCATAAAGGTGAGATTGATTACACCTCGAGTTTGGTGCGTCCTCACGTAGCCTTAGTCAATAACGTTGGCAGCGCCCACTTAGAAGGCTTTGGCTCACAGGCGGGTGTCGCCCAGGCCAAATCGGAAATCTACAACCATCTGCAACCCGGCGGTACGGCAATTATCAATGCTGATGATGCCTTTGCCGATGTGATGCGGGTGAAAGCGAAACAATATAAGCAATTAAGCTTCTCCCAGCAGGAAGGCGCGGCTAAACGTCAAATTGATGTGATTGCGACTGGCCACAAAGCCAATAGCGAAGGTTGCTATCGTTTTATCCTCAATTACGCGGGAGAGTCCTGCGAAGTGACTCTGCCTCTCGCGGGTCGTCACCAAGTTAGCAACGCGTTGGCTGCTGCAAGTGTTTGTATTTCTTTGGGATTAAGCCTGAAGGAAATCGCCGATGGTTTGAGCCAGTTGACCCCTGTTAAGGGCCGTATGCAACCCACTCAATTAGGACGCGTTCGCTTAATCGATGATAGCTATAACGCCAATCCCGTGTCAGTGGGGGCGGCTATCGCTTGGTTAAAGGAAATTTCTGAAAATCGCTGTTTGGTACTGGGAGATTTGGGCGAATTAGGCGACAATGCGCCCCTTTTACACGCTGAACTGGGACAACTGGCAAAGCAACAGGGCATCGATGCTCTGTTCTGTACCGGCACCTTAACTCAGCACACTAGCCAAGCTTTCGGGGCGGAGCACCATGACAGCGTGGCGACGTTAGTAGAAAAACTCATAAAACACATCAACCAGTTGCCGGGACAGGTGACGGTTTTAGTTAAAGGTTCACGTAGTGCCGCAATGGAGCGGGTCGTGGATGGCCTAACAGTAGCCTTCGGGCGTGGGGAGTTAGTGTAGATGCTGGTGTATCTGGCCGAGTATTTAACCCGTTTTCATACTGGGTTTAACGTATTTTCCTATGTGACATTTCGAGCCATTTTAGGCTTGTTAACCGCATTAATGTTTAGTTTATGGTGGGGTCCTAAACTGATTGAGCGTTTGCAGTTAATGCAGATTGGTCAAGTCGTGCGTAACGACGGGCCAGAGTCGCATTTCAGTAAACGCGGTACGCCGACTATGGGCGGCCTGATGATTTTAGGCGCCATTTTTATCAGTGTGCTGTTGTGGGGCGATCTCGGTAGCCGTTATGTGTGGGTGATGCTGTTTGTATTAGGCAGCTTCGGCATGATCGGTTTTATTGATGATTACCGCAAAGTCGTGCGTAAAGATACTAAGGGACTGATCGCGCGTTGGAAGTATATTCTGCAATCCTTAGCGGCGTTGATCATTGCTTTCTTCCTCTACACCACAGCGTCTAATCCGGGTGAAACCCAGTTAGTCGTGCCTTTCTTTAAGGACGTGATGCCACAGCTTGGCGCTGTGTTTATCGTATTGGCCTACTTTACTATCGTGGGTTCGAGCAACGCGGTGAACCTAACCGATGGCCTCGACGGTTTGGCGATTATGCCAACGGTAATGGTGGCCGCGGCATTCGCCTTGATTGCGTATCTGTCTGGCCATGCTCAGTTTGCTAATTACCTGCACATTCCGCATTTACCTGGTTCGGGTGAGCTAGTGATCGTTTGTACTGCGATTGTGGGCGCAGGCTTAGGCTTTTTATGGTTTAACACTTATCCAGCACAGGTCTTCATGGGCGATGTGGGCTCGCTGTCTTTAGGCGCAGCCTTAGGCGCGATCGCGGTTCTGGTTCGCCAAGAAATCCTATTAGTGATTATGGGCGGTGTGTTTGTGATGGAAACTGTGTCTGTGATCCTGCAGGTCGGTTCTTACAAGTTACGTGGCCAGCGCATTTTCCGCATGGCGCCTATCCATCACCACTATGAGTTAAAGGGTTGGCCTGAACCACGCGTGATTGTCCGCTTTTGGATTATCTCGATTTTCTTAGTGTTACTCGGCTTAGCCACGTTGAAGTTAAGGTAATCGCTCATGCAAAGTCAGTATTCACACATAGTGTTAGGTTTGGGTGCCACCGGGCTCTCGGTAGTGCGCTATTTGTGTGGAAAAGGCATTACACCCTTGGTGATGGATAGTCGTCGCCAACCTCCCGGTGCGGACACCCTTGCCAGCGCATTCCCTGAGGTGCAGCTGATTGCCGGCGGATTTGATTGCCGTTACTTAGTGCAAGCAAAGCAAATCATTATCAGCCCAGGTATTGCGATTGATACGCCTGAAGTGCGCGCTGCACTGGATATGGGGATTGAAGTCATTGGCGATGTGGAGCTATTTGCCCGTGAGATTGCCGACCGTAAACCTTGTGTGATTGGGATTACTGGCTCAAACGGCAAGTCGACCGTTACCACCTTAGTGGGCGAAATGCTGCGTGAAGCCGGCATGGCGGTGGCCGTGGGTGGCAACATTGGCATTCCGGCGCTCGATCTGCTGACGGAAAATGCCGATATTTTTGTGCTTGAGCTGTCGAGCTTCCAGCTCGAAACCACCCACAGCTTAAACTGCGTGGCGTCGACCTGTTTGAACGTGACCGAAGATCATATGGACAGATACAGCGATATGGATGCCTATCGTAAGGCCAAGCTGCGTCTGTACCATCAAAGCCGCTCCATCATCTTTAACCGTGATGATGCGCTGACTATCCCGACTGAGCCGATGAACCAAAACAGCTTTGGTTTAGCGCCGCCAGAGGGCGACGAGTGGGGCATTTGTGATAGCAAGATTTACCACGGTCACAGTGAAATTATGCCGATCACCGAAGTATCGCTGATTGGTAGTCATAACCATGCCAACTTACTCGCTGCCATGGCGCTGGTGTATGCCGTGGGCGTCGATAAGCAAGTCATGGCTAAAGTGGCTCGTACCTTTACTGGCCTTTCTCATCGCTGTGAAGTGGTCGGTGTAAAAGCGGGCGTGACCTATGTGAACGATTCGAAGGCGACCAATGTTGGCGCCACCGTCGCGGCGCTCGATGGGTTAAGCGATCACTTAGGTGACATTATTTTGATTGCTGGTGGTGATGGTAAGGGCGCGGATTTCAGTCCGTTGGTCGAGCCGTTAACGAAAGTGACACACCTCATCACCTTAGGTCGCGATGGCAATAAGATAGCCGCATTGAAGGAAGGGGCCATTAAGGTGGACTCTATGGCTGCTGCTGTGGCTAAGGCCGCCGAGTTAGCCACCTCCGGCGATATCGTACTCCTATCGCCAGCCTGTGCGAGCCTAGATATGTACAGCAACTTTATGGCTCGTGGGGATGATTTTAGAAGCCAAGTGGAGCAACTCGATGGCGAGTGATGCAAGACAGCTCAGCCTGTTTGGGCGAGTGCTGAACGCACTGCCTAACTGGCAACGTGATAACGAGGTGCCGGGCGTGCAATTGTACGACCGGGCTTTGCTCACGGCCGTGCTGTCTTTGATTGGCTTTGGTTTTGTCATGGTAATGTCGGCCTCTATGCCTGAGGCGCAAACGCTGACGGGCAATCCCTTCCACTTTATGACCCGCCATGTGGGCTATCTGTTGGGATGCTTAGTGATTGCCGCTTTTGTGCTGAGGGTCGAGATGCAAACTTGGCAGCGGATGAGCCCCATCATGTTGCTAGGCGTGTTTTTGATGTTACTGGCGGTGCTGGTTGTCGGTACCACAGTCAACGGTGCGACCCGTTGGTTATCCATAGGTCCCATCCGTATTCAGGTGGCCGAGGTCGCTAAGTTTGCGTTCTCTGTGTACATGGCGGGCTATCTGGTGCGTCGACATCAGGAAGTGCGTGAAAATGCTAAGGGCTTCTATAAGCCGATTGCAGTATTTGCGATCTACGCAATTTTGATTTTAATGCAGCCCGACTTAGGAACCGTGGTGGTGTTATTCGTCGGTACTGTGGGGCTGTTGTTCCTCGCGGGCGCGCGTTTGCTGGACTTCTTCGCGCTGATTTTTGCCGGGGTGTTGGCATTCGTGGCACTGGTGCTACTCGAGCCTTACCGTATGCGCCGGGTGACCTCGTTTTTAGATCCTTGGCAAGATCCGTTCGGCAGTGGCTATCAGTTAACGCAATCGCTGATGGCCTATGGTCGTGGTGATTGGTTTGGTCAGGGCCTAGGTAACAGTATTCAGAAGTTGGAGTACCTCCCCGAGGCACATACCGACTTTATTTTTGCAGTGATTGGTGAAGAGTTAGGTTTTATCGGCATTATCGCTGTGTTATCTGTGCTGCTGTTTGTGGCATTGAGGGCCATTCGCCTCGGCAATTTATGTTTGGCGATGGACAAAGCCTTCGAAGGTTATCTGGCCTATGCCATCGGGATTTGGATCTGTTTCCAGACCGTCGTTAATGTGGGCGCAAGCATTGGTATGTTACCTACTAAAGGGTTAACACTGCCCTTTGTGAGTTACGGCGGTAGTAGTCTATGGGTCATGACGGCGGCGGCAATGACATTGCTGCGCATCGATTATGAGCGGCGCATGAGTTTAGTTCAGGCCGTGCAAGGGAGATTGAAGTAATGACCGACGCGGGTAAACGTATTTTAGTCATGGCAGGCGGCACGGGCGGACATGTGTTCCCAGCGCTCGCGGTGGCAAAGTATTTAGCGCAGCAAGGTTGGCAAGTTCGTTGGTTAGGAACAGCCGATCGTATGGAGGCACGTTTAGTGCCTCAGTATGGCTTCGATATCGATTTTATCGATATCAAGGGCGTGCGTGGTAATGGCTTAGTACGTAAATTGGCAGCGCCTTTTAAAGTGGTGCGCTCGATTCTGCAAGCCAAGGCCGTGATTGCTGAGTTCAAGCCCGATGTGGTGCTGGGCATGGGCGGATTTGCCAGTGGCCCGGGCGGTGTGGCGGCGAAATTGGCTGGCGTGCCCTTAGTGCTGCATGAGCAAAACGCCATTCCGGGAATGACCAACAAGTTACTCTCGCGAATTGCGAATCAAGTACTGTGCGCCTTTAAAAATACCTTCACTCAGGTGAAGGCCAAGGTGGTGGGGAACCCTATTCGTCGCGAGCTTATCGCCTTAGGTGCCGAACCTAAGCAAGCCGCGGATGATGCCTTAAAAGTCTTAGTGGTGGGCGGCAGTTTAGGCGCCAAAGTCTTTAACGACTTAATGCCTGAAGTGGTGGCCGCGCTGAGTAAGCAGCAGTCGATTACGGTTTGGCATCAAGTGGGTAAGGATAATCTGACGGGCGTTAAGTCGGCTTATCAACAGCAAGGACAAGAGGGCGGCGTTAACGTTGCCGAATTTATTGATGACATGGAAGCCGCCTATCGCTGGGCGGATGTGGTATTGTGCCGTGCCGGCGCGCTGACGGTATCCGAGTTAGCGGCGGTGGGACTACCGAGTATTCTGGTACCTTATCCCCATGCCGTGGATGATCATCAGACCCGTAACGCTCAAGTATTGGTTGAGGCTGGCGCCGCTTTCCTATTGCCGCAGGCCATCTTGGACGTGAATAAGCTGGTGAGTAAATTACAGTTACTCGCCAATGACAGAGCAGAATTAGCCCAAATGGGCCAAAGAGCGAGAGATGTTGCCGTGTTGGATGCGACCGAGCAGGTGGCCCAAGTGTGTATTGCTCTCGCCGAGAAAGGATAGGTATGACTAAGACAGAAAGATACTTACAGCTAAGAAGTATGATCCCCGAAATGCGCCGGATTAAGCGTATTCATTTCGTCGGCATTGGCGGCGCGGGCATGGGGGGGATCGCTGAAGTATTAGTAAACGAAGGTTATGTCGTCAGTGGTTCAGACATAGCGCAAAACGCCGTGACTGACAGACTCTGCCTGCTGGGCGCGAAAATTCATATCGGCCATGGCGCCGATAACGTGCAGCAAGCCGATGTGGTTGTGGTCTCGACCGCGATTAATCCTGAGAACCCAGAAATTATTGCGGCGAAGGAATTGCGTATTCCTATCGTGCGCCGCGCCGAAATGTTGGCCGAGTTGATGCGTTATCGCCATGGTGTGGCGATTGCGGGGACGCACGGTAAAACCACAACTACCAGTTTGATTGCCAGTTTGTATGGTCAAGCGGGTCGCGATCCGACCTTCGTGATCGGCGGCTTGCTGAACAGCGCAGGCACTAATGCCCGCTTAGGCACCAGTCGTTATCTTATCGCCGAAGCCGACGAGAGTGATGCCAGCTTCCTGCACCTGCAACCTATGGTCAGCGTGGTGACGAATATTGAAGCCGACCACATGGACACCTACGGTGGGGATTTTGAAAAGCTCAAATCGACCTTCGTGGACTTTTTACATAACCTGCCGTTCTATGGCGTGGCGGTAGTGTGTATCGACGATGCTGTGGTGCGCGAGATTATGCCGCGTATTGGTCGCCATATGATCACCTATGGCTTCAGTGACGATGCCGACGTGCAGGCACTGAACTTCCATCAGCAGGGTCATCAATGCCGCTTTACCGTCAGACGTAAAGGCAAAGAAGATTTAGATCTGCTGCTTAACCTGCCGGGTCAGCACAATGTATTAAATGCGCTCGCGGCGATTGCCGTGGCGACAGAAGATGAAATTGATGATAGCGCCATCATTCAAGCCTTGGCTGAATTCCAGGGTATTGGCCGTCGTTTCCAACACTTAGGTAAGTTCGCGACGCCAAAGGGCGAAGTGATCTTAGTGGACGACTATGGTCATCACCCCAGCGAAGTGGCGGCGACCATTAAAGCGGCGCGCGCAGGCTGGCCGGATAAACGCTTAGTCATGGCCTATCAGCCACACAGATACACTCGTACTCGTGACTTGTACGAAGACTTTATTGAAGTGTTATCTCAAGTGGATTGCTTGCTGTTACTCGAGGTGTATAGCGCGGGTGAAGCGCCGATCCCCGGTGCCGATGGCCGTGCACTGTGCCGCTCGATTCGTTTGCGCGGACAGTTAGACCCCATCTTTATCGCCAGCCCAGATCAGTTAGCCGAAGTGCTACCCGATGTGTTGCAGGAGGGGGATTTATTGTTGACCCAAGGTGCGGGTAATATAGGCGCCCTGTCGCGCCAGTTAGCCGCCTCTGAATTGGGCTTTAGCACTGCCGCGACAACCGAGGTAAAACCTTGATGTATTGCGGAACAACTCGGGTTTAAAGGAAATTTTGACCCGAGGCTTTAGCTCTATATAATGGCCGATTTTCTGTGGTTTTTAGTAGTGTCGTTGAAAGGTGGAAACAAACGTGTCTTGGAGTGATAAGAGGCGACACTGGTGGGCGAGGATGTCACGGGTTAATTGGTACCTGTGGAGCGGAATTGGTTTTTTATGGTTAGTCATTGGGAGTTTTGTCTTTGGTGGCTACCAACTGCATAAGTTTTTAAATGATGCCAGCACGCTGCCCATTGAGGCTGTGGCCATCAAAGGTGAACGGACTTACACCACAGATAGAGATATACAAATTGCACTACAGGATTTAATGCAGCGGAGTTTTTTCAGCGCAGACATCACCTTAGTGCAACAGGCGTTAGAAGCCTTACCTTGGGTGTATCGCGCGTCAGTGAGGCGTGAATGGCCAGCGAAACTCAGGGTGTATTTACAGGAGCAGCAACCGGTCGCCCATTGGAATGGCACCGCTTGGCTCAATGTGCATGGTGAAGTGTTTGAAGCGCCATCGCATCCTGAGCTAGAGCATTTGCCTTATTTATCTGGGCCAGATGATATGGGGACCGAAGTGTTAACCGCCTACGCGCAGGTTAACTCGCTACTGAAGATTAATGGCTTTACCTTGGCCAATTTGAGTTTAACGCCACGTCATGCGTGGCACGCGACACTGGGTAACGGTATTGTTTTAGACCTAGGTCGAGAAGATAAAATGGCAAGGATACAAAGGTTTATCACTGTTTATCCGTTACTGGCGAAACAAGATAAACCGATTGCCAGAGTGGATTTGCGCTACGACACAGGGTTGGCCGTAGGCTGGGGCGATGCACAAACAAGAGAGCCGATAATTAATGACCAAAAACCAAGATAGAAATCTGATCGTCGGATTGGACATAGGAACCTCTAAAGTCGCAGTGATCATAGGCGAAGTTCTGCCCGATGGCGAAATCAGCATAGTCGGCCTTGGTAACCACCCTTCAAGGGGCATGGATAAAGGTGGCGTTAACGATTTAGACTCCATCGTACGCAGTGTGCAACGCGCGCTCGATCAAGCGGAATTAATGGCAGACTGCCAAGTATCATCGGTTTACCTGAGCATTTCCGGTAAACATATCGCCTGCCAAAACGAAAATGGCATGGTGTCGATTAACGATGAAGAAGTGACACAGGAAGACGTCGACAACGTGATCCACACCGCGCGCTCGGTGAAGATCCCAACGGAACGCCGCATTCTGCATGTGTTACCACAGGAATATGCGATTGACGTACAAGACGGCATTCGCAGTCCTATCGGCATGTCAGGCATGCGGATGGAAGCCAAGGTACACATAGTGACCTGCGCCAATGATATGGCGAAGAACATCACTAAGAGTGTTGAACGCTGTGGCTTGAAGGTCGATGACTTAGTGTTTTCCGGCATTGCGTCGGCGGATGCGGTATTAACCTTCGATGAAAAAGACTTAGGTGTGTGTATCGTCGATATCGGCGGTGGTACGACGGATATCGCAGTGTACACCAATGGTGCGCTGCGTCATTGCGCGGTTGTGCCGGTTGCGGGCAACCAAGTGACCAACGATATCGCGAAGATTTTCCGCACACCCTCGTCACATGCTGAACAAATTAAAGTGCAGTTCGCCTGTGCGCGCAGCTCCATGGTGAGCCGCGAAGACAGTATCGAAGTGCCATCGGTCGGTGGTCGTCCATCACGCAGCATGTCGCGCCATACTTTGGCCGAAGTAGTTGAGCCGAGATATCAAGAGCTGTTTGAGTTAGTGCTCAAGGAGCTGAAAGACAGTGGTCTAGAAGATCAAATCGCCGCCGGTATCGTGCTCACAGGCGGTACGGCGTCGATCCAAGGCGTGGTGGACATCGCGGAGGCAACCTTTGGGATGCCGGTTCGCGTCGCCTCACCATTGCCGATTAAAGGGTTATACGAATACGTGGATCAGTCTATTTACTCCACTGGGGTTGGATTGCTTCATTACGGTGCAAGACGGGTGCTTGAGCGTCAATTCGAGCGTCCTGAGCGTCAAGGGGTTACCAGTGCTTGGAATCGGGTCCAAAGCTGGTTTAAGGGTGAATTTTAATAACGCAGGCAACACGGAGATCAGACAATGTTTGAGATCATGGACACTCACTCAGACGACGCGGTGATTAAAGTCATCGGCGTTGGCGGCGGCGGCGGTAATGCTGTCGAACATATGGTCAAACACAACATTGAAGGTGTTGAGTTTGTCGTTACCAACACAGACGCACAGGCGCTACGTAAATCAGGCGCTGGCTCAACGATTCAATTAGGTCGCGATGTCACTAAAGGTCTTGGCGCTGGCGCCAACCCAGAAGTAGGTCGTGCCGCAGCGGAAGAAGACCGTGAAAACATTCGTGCGGCGATCAAAGGCTCAGACATGATCTTTATCGCTGCCGGTATGGGCGGTGGTACGGGTACAGGTGCTGCGCCAGTCGTTGCTCAAATCGCTCGCGAAGAAGGCATCTTAACGGTTGCCGTCGTGACTAAGCCTTTCCCTTTCGAAGGCAAGAAGCGTATGGCTTATGCCGAGCAAGGTATTAGCGAACTGGCCAAGCACGTGGATTCGTTAATCACTATCCCTAACGAAAAATTATTAAAAGTATTGGGCCGTGGTACGTCATTACTCGATGCGTTTGCCGCAGCGAATAACGTGTTACTCGGTGCAGTACAAGGTATTGCCGAGCTTATCACTCGTCCTGGTCTGATTAACGTCGACTTTGCGGACGTGAAAACCGTTATGTCTGAAATGGGTAATGCCATGATGGGTACCGGTGTTGCGCGTGGTGAAGACCGTGCGGAAGAAGCGGCCGAAGCGGCAGTTGCCAGCCCATTATTAGAAGACATCGACTTAGCCGGTGCCCGTGGTGTGTTAGTTAACATTACCGCAGGTATGGACATGAGCATCGAAGAATTTGAAACCGTGGGTAACCATGTTAAAGCTTACGCTTCTGACAACGCGACAGTAGTTGTGGGTGCGGTGATCGACCCAGAAATGAGCGACGAGCTGCGTGTAACTGTGGTTGCAACGGGTATCGGTGCTGAAAAGCGTCCTGATATTCAACTGGTTTCTAAACCAGCACCACGTCCAGAGCCAGTGGTTGTGGAACCAAAAGTCGAAGCCTATGTCGAAGAAGCGACTCATGTGAGTTATGCGGCGCCAAAGGGTAACGTGTTACCTGCATCGCCCGCTCCAGCGCCAGCACCTTCAACAAAGCATGAATTGGATTACTTAGATATCCCAGCGTTTTTGCGTAAGCAAGCTGATTAAAACAGGTATTTGAGTCCAGCGTGTCGGGTGGTGCCTTGCTCTGTGAGGCTGTACCACCCAATGACTACATTTGTATGACATGGTCAACTTATGTTACCATGTAGCACCTATGTGGTCGTTTTGCCGCCGCTGTGTGTGCAAATATTAGGCTTAATTATAGAAATCTAAACGGGTAACTGAATGATATTTCAAAGAACTGTTCAAAAAATGGTGAAGGCTACTGGAGTCGGTTTGCACTCTGGGAATAAGGTCACCTTGAGCATTATGCCCGCACCAGTCAATACAGGGATCGTACTCGTGCGTACCGACATGAATCCTGCCGTTGCTATTCCAGCAAAGGCGGAACAAGTTCGCGAAACCACTATGTGCACGGCACTTGTCAATGACGAAGGTATTCGTATTTCGACTATTGAGCATTTATTTGCAGCCTTAGCGGGTTTAGGCATTGATAACGCCGTAATCGAAGTGGACGCGCCTGAAATCCCAATCATGGATGGCAGTGCGAGCCCATTTGTCTTCTTGCTTCAGTCTGCAGGTATTAAAGAGCAGGCTGCGCCTAAGAAGTACTTAAAGATTAAACGCCCTGTACGTGTTGAAGACGGTGATAAGTGGGCCGAGCTGAAGCCATTCAAAGGCTTTAGAGTCAACTTCAAAATTGACTTTGCTCACCCTGAAATTGCCCGTAGTCAACAGCATGTGGTGATGGACTTCTCTACTTCTGCTTTTGTTAAAGACATTAGCCGTGCCCGTACTTTTGGTTTTATGCGTGATATTGAGTATCTGCGTGCGAACAACCTAGCATTAGGTGGCAGCATGGAAAACGCGGTTGTACTTGATGAATATCGCGTCCTCAACCCCGACGGCCTGCGTTATGAGGATGAGTTCGTTAAGCACAAAATTTTAGATGCGTTTGGTGATCTCTACGTGGCAGGACACGCCATTCTTGGTGAGTTTACTGCCTATAAAACGGGTCATGCACTGAATAACCAATTAGTGCGAGCCTTATTGGCGCAGCAGGATGCGTGGGAGCTGGTGAGCTTTGAGAAAGAAGCCGATGTTCCCGTCAGCTTTACTGTGCCAGGTGGCGCGGTTTACGCTTAATAGCGCTTGATGTTTACTTATTACGGCTGGCCAATGTGGCCAGCCGTTTTAGTTTTTCGCCTAGTGTTCCGCTCACATTTTCTGCAAGCGCAGCAATATGTTCTGCCGCTGCTGGACTGAGTTGCTTGTGCGCCTGTTTCGGCTTTGCGTCATACAATGCTAATCTCGGGTTGACTTTAACTTCAATTGCGGTAAGGATTGGGAGCGTTTCTGCTTGAAGCTGCGCTAGTAGTTTCGGCTTTTGGAAATTAATTCGTGCGGCCCATGCTGCCGAAGTGGTTTCAACCACAAGAACACCCTGGCGGAAATTGGCGACTTTCAGCTGCTCCGCAACAGGACCTGCGACAATCTGCTTCACGTGCTGATCCAGATATAAAAGTAGTTCCGCTTTCTCAGCTATATCGGGCAATGTGCCTGACTGGTGTAGTAATTGGCTGAGATCCTGAGGGGGCTTTTTCATATGATAATAAGATGGCTGAATTAGGCTATGAGTGTAACAGTATTTATTCAAGGTCGGAATGGCGTCACGCGCTGGCAACCCAGTAAACGCTGGTTGCTCCTTCCCATGCTATTGTTGGCGACTGGTGCCGGTATTTATCAACACAACTCTGCTAAATTTGAAAACCAGCAAGCCAGTGTCGATAACGATCGTATCCAACGCGAACAACAAAAGAAGCAAGTCTTAGAATTAAAGAGTGCCACAGAGTCACAGCTAGCCATGCTGGCGACCCATGTTGCGCGCATGCAAGCTAAAATCACCCGTCTCGAGGCCTTAGGTCAACAAGTCGCTAAACAAAACAAATTGGATGAAGACTTTGATTTCTCCTCTGAAGTGGGGGTCGGTGGCTTGAGCGAATTAGGCTCGAATATCGAACTTGGTCAGCTTATCGATGATATGGATAAACTGGCGTCACGAATTGACAACAATAATGTTCAACTATCACTACTTGAAACAGTGTCATCTAACCACCATATAGATGCTGAACGTTATGTATCAGGGCTCCCACTCGATAAAGGTTGGTTATCGTCGCCCTACGGATTACGTAATGACCCTTTTAACGGTCGTCGAACCATGCATAAAGGGATCGATTTTACCGGTCGAGAAGGGGCTAAAGTTGTCGCGACTGCTGCAGGCGTGGTGACTTGGGCTGGGAATATGTTTGGCTATGGCGAATTGGTCGAAATCGATCATGGTAACGGTTTACGTACTCGCTATGGTCATAATAAAGCTTTGTCAGTAGCTGTAGGTGATGTGGTCGCTAAAGGCGAAACCATCGCCAGTATGGGAAGCACTGGGCGCTCAACAGGGGCTCATGTGCATTATGAAGTGTTGCGTGGCGGACAGCAGATAGATCCACAGAAGTTTGTCTACCGCAAGGCAGGTTAATTGAAACATTGGCTTCTAGTTTCCATCATGGACTTGGCCTACAGAAAATAAGTGATTCAGATGTTTGGTAAATTACTGACAAAAGTATTTGGTAGTCGCAACGACCGTACCCTCAAAGGGTTACAAAAAGTAGTTAATAAGATTAATGCGCTTGAAGCCGATTATGAAAAATTAACCGATGAACAGCTTAAGGCGAAAACCGCCGAGTTTCGCGAGCGTTTAGCGGCCGGAGCGTCGTTAGAGAGCATTATGGCGGAAGCCTTCGCTACAGTGCGTGAAGCATCGAAGCGTGTTTTCGAGATGCGTCACTTCGACGTGCAATTACTCGGTGGTATGGTGCTCGACAGTAACCGCATCGCTGAAATGCGTACCGGTGAAGGTAAAACCTTAACCGCGACCCTACCAGCCTATCTAAATGCCTTAACCGGTAAAGGCGTTCACGTTATTACCGTCAACGATTACTTAGCTCGTCGTGACGCCGAGAATAACCGCCCACTGTTCGAATTCTTAGGCTTAACGGTCGGCATTAACGTCGCAGGTCTAGGCCAGCAGGCGAAAAAAGACGCCTACAACGCCGACATTACTTACGGTACCAACAACGAATTTGGTTTCGACTATCTGCGCGACAACATGGCGTTCTCGCCACAAGAGCGTGTTCAACGTCCATTGCACTACGCACTGATCGACGAAGTCGACTCAATTCTTATCGACGAAGCTCGCACGCCACTGATTATCTCTGGTGCTGCGGAAGACAGCTCTGAGCTATATATCAAGATCAACACCTTAATCCCAAGTCTTATCCGTCAAGATAAAGAAGACTCTGAAGAGTATGTGGGTGAGGGTGACTACAGCATCGATGAAAAAGCCAAACAAGTGCACTTCACCGAGCGTGGTCAAGAGAAGGTTGAGAACCTGTTGATTGAGCGCGGCATGTTAGCCGAAGGCGACTCTCTCTACTCAGCGGCAAACATTTCTCTGCTGCACCATGTGAATGCGGCGCTGCGTGCGCATACCCTGTTTGAGCGTGACGTTGACTATATCGTTCAAGATGGCGAAGTGATCATCGTTGACGAACACACTGGCCGTACTATGCCAGGTCGTCGCTGGTCAGAAGGTTTACACCAAGCCGTTGAAGCCAAAGAAGGCGTTCGTATCCAAAACGAAAACCAAACCCTGGCATCGATTACCTTCCAAAACTACTTCCGTTTATATGAGAAGTTAGCGGGTATGACAGGTACGGCCGATACCGAAGCGTTTGAGTTCCAACACATCTACGGTCTAGATACTGTGGTTGTGCCAACCAACCGTCCTATGGTGCGTAAGGATATGGCGGATTTGGTTTACCTCACCGCCAATGAAAAATACCAAGCGATCATTAAAGACATCAAAGATTGCCGTGAACGTGGCCAACCTGTCCTAGTGGGTACAGTGTCTATCGAACAGTCTGAGCTGTTAGCGCGCTTAATGGTGAAGGAGAAGATCCCGCACCAAGTGCTTAACGCTAAGTTCCACGAAAAAGAAGCCGAAATTGTTGCCCAAGCGGGTCGTACTGGCGCTGTGACTATTGCTACTAACATGGCGGGTCGTGGTACCGACATCGTGTTAGGCGGCAACTGGAATATGGAAATCGAAGCCCTCGAGAATCCAACTGCTGAGCAAAAAGCCAAAATCAAGGCCGACTGGCAAGAGCGCCACGATGCCGTGGTCGCCGCCGGTGGTTTACACATTTTAGGTACTGAGCGCCACGAATCTCGCCGTATCGACAACCAGCTACGTGGTCGTGCGGGTCGTCAAGGTGATGCAGGTTCTTCACGTTTTTACCTTTCTATGGAAGATAGCTTAATGCGCATCTTCGCCTCGGATCGTGTCTCAGGCATGATGAAGAAACTGGGGATGGAAGAAGGCGAAGCTATTGAACATCCATGGGTTTCCCGTGCGATTGAAAACGCACAACGTAAAGTGGAAGCGCGTAACTTCGATATTCGTAAGCAACTGCTCGAATTTGACGACGTCGCAAACGACCAGCGTCAAGTGGTTTACGCACAGCGTAACGAGTTGATGGATGCCGAAAGTATCGAAGACACCATCAAAAACATCCAAGACGATGTGATCAGTGCGGTGATCGATCAATACATTCCACCACAATCAGTGGAAGAGTTATGGGATGTGCCTGGTTTAGAGCAACGTTTACAGCAAGAATTTATGCTGAAACTGCCAATCCAAGAATGGCTAGATAAAGAAGACGACTTACACGAAGAAACATTACGTGAGCGTATCATCACTTCTTGGTCTGATGCATATAAAGCAAAAGAAGAAATGGTCGGTGCGCCAGTACTGCGCCAGTTCGAAAAAGCAGTGATGCTACAAACCCTCGATGGTCTGTGGAAAGAACACTTAGCGGCAATGGACCACTTACGCCAAGGTATCCACTTACGTGGTTACGCGCAGAAGAATCCAAAGCAAGAATATAAGCGCGAGTCTTTCGAACTGTTCCAACAATTACTTTCGACCTTAAAGCATGACGTGATTAGCGTGCTATCTAAGGTACAAGTACAAGCACAGTCAGACGTAGAAGAGATGGAAGCGCGTCGTCGTGAAGAAGATGCCAAGATCCAACGCGACTATCAGCATGCAGCAGCCGAAGCCTTAGTGGGTGGGGATGATGGTAGCGACGAGATGATGGCTCATACGCCAATGATCCGCGATGGCGATAAAGTGGGTCGTAACGATCCTTGTCCTTGTGGCTCAGGCCGTAAGTATAAGCAGTGCCACGGCAAGCTAAGCTAATAAACACGTAAACTCAATTTAAAAGGCGACTGAAATAGTCGCCTTTTTCATGCCTGCTTCTTTATAGGTGCTTTAACTCTCTACCGACTATAAAACCCTTCGTCTATAAATCGTAATCAGTATTGCTGCACTAAAATTAACCGCTTTTATCTGTTTTGTGGATAAGTTTGAGGATAAATAGTGGGTATTTTGTGACTAACTGAAACTATTGAAAAAAGATCAAAAAAACCGAAAAAAGCCCTTGCACAAAAAGTTCAGCTCCCTATAATGCGCATCCACTGACACGGCAGACAGCGATACGCAGTTTCAAGTGCCAGTTCATCGAGTGATTCACTCCTCGGTGAGCGAAAAGAAAGTTGCAAAAACTACTTGACGCAAAAACGGGAATGCGTAGAATACGCAGCCCTGACCCGCTGAAATCAATTACGATAAGGCGATGGTCAACGCTCTTTAACAATTTATCAAGCAAATCTGTGTGGACACTCACAGGTGTTGAGTTAATCGAAATTACTCTGCCGTTTGGCGAGTAATCAAAATTTACATCAATGAATGAGTGTTCATAGCAATATGTACAGTTTGTTTTGACTTTCGAGTTGAAACGACAAATCAGAATTCATTGAGCCGAACCTTCGGGTTCACAAAACTTTTAATTGAAGAGTTTGATCATGGCTCAGATTGAACGCTGGCGGCAGGCCTAACACATGCAAGTCGAGCGGCAGCACAAGTGAGTTTACTCATGAGGTGGCGAGCGGCGGACGGGTGAGTAATGCCTAGGGATCTGCCCAGTCGTGGGGGATAACAGTTGGAAACGACTGCTAATACCGCATACGCCCTACGGGGGAAAGGAGGGGACCTTCGGGCCTTCCGCGATTGGATGAACCTAGGTGGGATTAGCTAGTTGGTGAGGTAATGGCTCACCAAGGCGACGATCCCTAGCTGTTCTGAGAGGATGATCAGCCACACTGGGACTGAGACACGGCCCAGACTCCTACGGGAGGCAGCAGTGGGGAATATTGCACAATGGGGGAAACCCTGATGCAGCCATGCCGCGTGTGTGAAGAAGGCCTTCGGGTTGTAAAGCACTTTCAGTAGGGAGGAAAGGTTGTAAGTTAATACCTTGCAGCTGTGACGTTACCTACAGAAGAAGGACCGGCTAACTCCGTGCCAGCAGCCGCGGTAATACGGAGGGTCCAAGCGTTAATCGGAATTACTGGGCGTAAAGCGTGCGCAGGCGGTTTGTTAAGCGAGATGTGAAAGCCCCGGGCTCAACCTGGGAATTGCATTTCGAACTGGCAAACTAGAGTCTTGTAGAGGGGGGTAGAATTCCAGGTGTAGCGGTGAAATGCGTAGAGATCTGGAGGAATACCGGTGGCGAAGGCGGCCCCCTGGACAAAGACTGACGCTCAGGCACGAAAGCGTGGGGAGCAAACAGGATTAGATACCCTGGTAGTCCACGCCGTAAACGATGTCTACTCGGAGTTTGGTGTCTTGAACACTGGGCTCTCAAGCTAACGCATTAAGTAGACCGCCTGGGGAGTACGGCCGCAAGGTTAAAACTCAAATGAATTGACGGGGGCCCGCACAAGCGGTGGAGCATGTGGTTTAATTCGATGCAACGCGAAGAACCTTACCTACTCTTGACATCCAGAGAATTCGCTAGAGATAGCTTAGTGCCTTCGGGAACTCTGAGACAGGTGCTGCATGGCTGTCGTCAGCTCGTGTTGTGAAATGTTGGGTTAAGTCCCGCAACGAGCGCAACCCCTATCCTTATTTGCCAGCACGTAATGGTGGGAACTCTAGGGAGACTGCCGGTGATAAACCGGAGGAAGGTGGGGACGACGTCAAGTCATCATGGCCCTTACGAGTAGGGCTACACACGTGCTACAATGGCGAGTACAGAGGGTTGCAAAGCCGCGAGGTGGAGCTAATCTCACAAAGCTCGTCGTAGTCCGGATTGGAGTCTGCAACTCGACTCCATGAAGTCGGAATCGCTAGTAATCGTGGATCAGAATGCCACGGTGAATACGTTCCCGGGCCTTGTACACACCGCCCGTCACACCATGGGAGTGGGCTGCAAAAGAAGTGGGTAGCTTAACCTTCGGGAGGGCGCTCACCACTTTGTGGTTCATGACTGGGGTGAAGTCGTAACAAGGTAGCCCTAGGGGAACCTGGGGCTGGATCACCTCCTTACCTATACGACTAACTCGATGTTTGTTGAGTGTTCACACAGATTTGCTTGATAGAAGATAGAGTAAACGATGGGTCTGTAGTTTAGCTGGTTAGCACCTCAATCCCCTCATAAAGAGTAGGGTGAGGTCGGTGGTTCTAGATGAACTTAGATTTATCAAAGATGGGTCTGTAGCTCAGCTGGTTAGAGCGCACCCCTGATAAGGGTGAGGTCGGTGGTTCAAGTCCACTCTGACCCACCAATCCTTTGAGGGTTGGGACATCTGATACTCGCACTGCATGTAAATGGGGCTATAGCTCAGCTGGGAGAGCGCCTGCCTTGCACGCAGGAGGTCTGCGGTTCGATCCCGCATAGCTCCACCACTTACTGCAATCTGGTTAGAGATGCCAAAGATAAACTGAAAAATTATCTTTGGCTTTTTTAAGCCCGCTCTTTAACAATTTGGAAAGCTGATAGTAATTAATACAATGATGTCTGTCGTTGTGTTAATACGAAAAAATTGAGTTCTTAAAACACTTTTTAAGTGTCTTGAATATTCAAGTCTAAGGCGAGTCCATCTTCTTGGTCGAAGATGAGACAAGTAAAACCAGCTGGTCGCAACGACGCAAGTGACGTGAAACTCATTTGGGTTGTATGGTTAAGCGACTAAGCGTATACGGTGGATGCCTTGGCAGTCAGAGGCGATGAAGGACGTAGTAACTTGCGAAAAGCGTTGGCGAGCTAGTAACAAGCATTTGAGCTAACGATGTCCGAATGGGGGAACCCAGCAGCATAAGCTGTTATCACTACATGAATACATAGTGTAGTGAGGCAAACGAGGGGAACTGAAACATCTAAGTACCCTTAGGAAAAGAAATCAACCGAGATTCCCCTAGTAGCGGCGAGCGAACGGGGATTAGCCCTTAAGTCAGAGGGGTGTTAGTGGAATGGTCTGGAAAGTCCAGCGGCACAGGGTGATAGCCCCGTACACGAAAACTAACCTTTGATGAAAACGAGTAAGGCGGGACACGTGATATCCTGTTTGAATATGGGGGGACCATCCTCCAAGGCTAAATACTCCTGACTGACCGATAGTGAACCAGTACCGTGAGGGAAAGGCGAAAAGAACCCCTGTGAGGGGAGTGAAATAGAACCTGAAACCGTATACGTACAAGCAGTGGGAGCGGTTCTTGAGACCGTGACTGCGTACCTTTTGTATAATGGGTCAGCGACTTACGTTTTGTAGCGAGGTTAAGCGAATAGCGGAGCCGTAGGGAAACCGAGTGTTAACTGCGCGTTTAGTTGCAAGGCGTAGACCCGAAACCCGGTGATCTAGCCATGGGCAGGTTGAAGGTTGAGTAACATCAACTGGAGGACCGAACCGACTAATGTTGAAAAATTAGCGGATGACTTGTGGCTGGGGGTGAAAGGCCAATCAAACCGGGAGATATCTGGTTCTCCTCGAAAGCTATTTAGGTAGCGCCTCGGACGAACACCTTTGGGGGTAGAGCACTGTTAAGGCTAGGGGGTCATCCCGACTTACCAACCCTTTGCAAACTCCGAATACCAAAGAGTGCTATCCGGGAGACAGACGGCGGGTGCTAACGTCCGTCGTCAAAAGGGAAACAACCCAGACCGTCAGCTAAGGTCCCAAAGTGTATGTTAAGTGGGAAACGATGTGGGAAGGCTTAGACAGCTAGGATGTTGGCTTAGAAGCAGCCATCATTTAAAGAAAGCGTAATAGCTCACTAGTCGAGTCGGCCTGCGCGGAAGATGTAACGGGGCTAAACATACCACCGAAGCTACGGGTGCAATCCATTAGGGTTGCGCGGTAGAGGAGCGTTCTGTAAGCCGTTGAAGGTGAAGGGGTAACCCACGCTGGAGGTATCAGAAGTGCGAATGCTGACATGAGTAACGATAAAGGGGGTGAAAAACCCCCTCGCCGAAAGACCAAGGGTTCCTGTCCAACGTTAATCGGGGCAGGGTGAGTCGACCCCTAAGGCGAGGCCGAAAGGCGTAGTCGATGGGAAACAGATTAATATTTCTGTACTTCCGCTAACTGCGATGGAGAGACGGAGAAGGCTAGGCTAGCGCGGCGTTGGTAGTCCGCGTTTAAGGTGGTAGGTGGAACGCTTAGGCAAATCCGGGCGTTCTTAACACTGAGAGCTGATGACGAGTCCCCAAGGGGATGAAGTAGTTGATGCCATGCTTCCAGGAAAATCTTCTAAGCTTCAGGTTAGCGGGAATCGTACCCCAAACCGACACAGGTGGTCGGGTAGAGAATACCAAGGCGCTTGAGAGAACTCGGCTGAAGGAACTAGGCAAAATGGTACCGTAACTTCGGGAGAAGGTACGCTGCTGTTGGTGATGGGACTTGCTCCCTAAGCTGACGGCAGTCGCAGATACCAGGTGGCTGCAACTGTTTATCAAAAACACAGCACTGTGCAAAATCGCAAGATGACGTATACGGTGTGACGCCTGCCCGGTGCCGGAAGGTTAATTGATTGGGTTATCGCAAGAGAAGCTCATGATCGAAGCCCCGGTAAACGGCGGCCGTAACTATAACGGTCCTAAGGTAGCGAAATTCCTTGTCGGGTAAGTTCCGACCTGCACGAATGGCGTAATGATGGCCACGCTGTCTCCAGCCGAGACTCAGTGAAGTTGAAATTGCGGTGAAGATGCCGTATACCCGCGGCTAGACGGAAAGACCCCGTGAACCTTTACTATAGCTTGGCACTGAACATTGACCCTACATGTGTAGGATAGGTGGGAGACTTTGAAGCGGGAACGCTAGTTCTCGTGGAGTCGTCCTTGAAATACCACCCTTGTAGTGTTGATGTTCTAACTTGGGCCCCTAATCGGGGTTAAGGACAGTGCCTGGTGGGTAGTTTGACTGGGGCGGTCTCCTCCCAAAGAGTAACGGAGGAGCACGAAGGTTGGCTAAGTACGGTCGGACATCGTACGGTTAGTGCAATGGCATAAGCCAGCTTAACTGCGAGACAGACACGTCGAGCAGGTACGAAAGTAGGTCATAGTGATCCGGTGGTTCTGAATGGAAGGGCCATCGCTCAACGGATAAAAGGTACTCCGGGGATAACAGGCTGATACCGCCCAAGAGTTCATATCGACGGCGGTGTTTGGCACCTCGATGTCGGCTCATCACATCCTGGGGCTGAAGTCGGTCCCAAGGGTATGGCTGTTCGCCATTTAAAGTGGTACGCGAGCTGGGTTCAGAACGTCGTGAGACAGTTCGGTCCCTATCTGCCGTGGGCGTTGGATGATTGAGGGGAGTTGCTCCTAGTACGAGAGGACCGGAGTGAACGAACCGCTGGTGTTCGGGTTGTCATGCCAATGGCATTGCCCGGTAGCTATGTTCGGAATCGATAACCGCTGAAAGCATCTAAGCGGGAAGCGAGCCCCAAGATGAGTCATCCCTTGGACTATAAGTCCACTAAAGAGCCGTTCGAGACTAGGACGTTGATAGGTCAGGTGTGTAAGCGTTGTGAGGCGTTGAGCTAACTGATACTAATGACTCGAGAGGCTTAACCATACAACCCAGATGGGTTTTGCTAAGAGTACTTAGCTTGAATACAAACACTTAAGAAGTGTAACTCAAACAGCTTTCCGAATTTAATTTACTGCCTGCATCAAGATAAGACGGGTAGTGAATAACAAATTTGCTTGGTGACAATAGCATTGTGGTCCCACCTGATCCCATCCCGAACTCAGAAGTGAAACGCAATCGCGCCGATGGTAGTGTGGGGTCTCCCCATGTGAGAGTAGGTCATCGCCAAGCGCCTAATTAAATCATCATTGATGATAAAGAATTGCTGATATGGCTCAGTCGGTAGAGCGCATCCTTGGTAAGGATGAGGTCCCCAGTTCGATTCTGGGTATCAGCACCATACAATCTAGTGTGTTGTCCTAGAGCAAAATTTGTTTGGTGACAATAGCATTGTGGTCCCACCTGATCCCATCCCGAACTCAGAAGTGAAACGCAATCGCGCCGATGGTAGTGTGGGGTCTCCCCATGTGAGAGTAGGTCATCGCCAAACGCTAAATTAAGAGAGGCCACCTAATAAGGTGGCCTTTTTGTTTTCCTAGAGTTTTTTTCCATAGTTTGCTCATCTCCTCCAGCTAGATATGCCATGTAATAAGCCTTGGTTAGCTAAGCAATCAATATAGCTATATTTCTACGATTCTTTCCTATTCACTATTCCTTCCTCAGATATGAGTTATTAGCGCCTGGATGTGCATTAAGCCGCTTATCAATAATTATTGAGTGAACATCCTAATTTTGTTTTCAATTCTCCTACCCTCTCTAAGTCATTCGTTACCCTACATCTCGACTACGACAAATTAAGTGAGGGCGCTGATCTTTGTAGGTTTTGAAATTACTAATTTCTTAATGATAACTATCCACTTATTTAAATCATTGCGTCGAATAAATCTCTGATACAAGGTGCTACGACTAAAACTATTCGTAGAATACCGTAAACAACGAACTTTAACGCACTAAACAGCGGGTGATTAAAAGGGGACGATGATTAGGAAATCTGGCGCAATGTGGATAACTATGGGTATAACTCGTGGGTAGTTTGTGCCTAGGTTGGGTGTAAAAAACGATTTGAAAAATAATGCAAAAAACTTCAAAAAAGCCCTTGCACAAAAGTTTTCGGTGCCTATAATGCGCATCCACTGACACGGCAGACAGCGAAAGCAACTGCGGTTACAGTGCGAGTCGGATGCAAAATGTGCAGTTGATTCGAAAGCCTCCAGAAGTTTGCAAAAACGCCTTGACGCGACTGGGGAAATGCGTAGAATACGCACCCCTGACCCGGTGAGCGGTAACGCGAAGTAAATGGTCAAATGCTCTTTAACAATCTAAACAAGAAATCTGTGTGGGCACTCACAGGTGTTGAGTTAATCGAAATTACTCTGCCGTTTGGCGAGTAATCAAAATTTACATCAATGAATGAGTGTTCATAGCAATATGTACAACGACTTATTAAGTTAAGTCGATTCAGAATTCATTGAGCCGAACCTTCGGGTTCACAAAACTTTTAATTGAAGAGTTTGATCATGGCTCAGATTGAACGCTGGCGGCAGGCCTAACACATGCAAGTCGAGCGGCAGCACAAGTGAGTTTACTCATGAGGTGGCGAGCGGCGGACGGGTGAGTAATGCCTAGGGATCTGCCCAGTCGAGGGGGATAACAGTTGGAAACGACTGCTAATACCGCATACGCCCTACGGGGGAAAGAGGGGGACTTTCGGGCCTCTCGCGATTGGATGAACCTAGGTGGGATTAGCTAGTTGGTGAGGTAATGGCTCACCAAGGCGACGATCCCTAGCTGTTCTGAGAGGATGATCAGCCACACTGGGACTGAGACACGGCCCAGACTCCTACGGGAGGCAGCAGTGGGGAATATTGCACAATGGGGGAAACCCTGATGCAGCCATGCCGCGTGTGTGAAGAAGGCCTTCGGGTTGTAAAGCACTTTCAGTAGGGAGGAAAGGTTGTAAGTTAATACCTTGCAGCTGTGACGTTACCTACAGAAGAAGGACCGGCTAACTCCGTGCCAGCAGCCGCGGTAATACGGAGGGTCCAAGCGTTAATCGGAATTACTGGGCGTAAAGCGTGCGCAGGCGGTTTGTTAAGCGAGATGTGAAAGCCCCGGGCTCAACCTGGGAATTGCATTTCGAACTGGCAAACTAGAGTCTTGTAGAGGGGGGTAGAATTCCAGGTGTAGCGGTGAAATGCGTAGAGATCTGGAGGAATACCGGTGGCGAAGGCGGCCCCCTGGACAAAGACTGACGCTCAGGCACGAAAGCGTGGGGAGCAAACAGGATTAGATACCCTGGTAGTCCACGCCGTAAACGATGTCTACTCGGAGTTTGGTGTCTTGAACACTGGGCTCTCAAGCTAACGCATTAAGTAGACCGCCTGGGGAGTACGGCCGCAAGGTTAAAACTCAAATGAATTGACGGGGGCCCGCACAAGCGGTGGAGCATGTGGTTTAATTCGATGCAACGCGAAGAACCTTACCTACTCTTGACATCCAGAGAATTCGCTAGAGATAGCTTAGTGCCTTCGGGAACTCTGAGACAGGTGCTGCATGGCTGTCGTCAGCTCGTGTTGTGAAATGTTGGGTTAAGTCCCGCAACGAGCGCAACCCCTATCCTTATTTGCCAGCACGTAATGGTGGGAACTCTAGGGAGACTGCCGGTGATAAACCGGAGGAAGGTGGGGACGACGTCAAGTCATCATGGCCCTTACGAGTAGGGCTACACACGTGCTACAATGGCGAGTACAGAGGGTTGCAAAGCCGCGAGGTGGAGCTAATCTCACAAAGCTCGTCGTAGTCCGGATTGGAGTCTGCAACTCGACTCCATGAAGTCGGAATCGCTAGTAATCGTGGATCAGAATGCCACGGTGAATACGTTCCCGGGCCTTGTACACACCGCCCGTCACACCATGGGAGTGGGCTGCAAAAGAAGTGGGTAGCTTAACCTTCGGGAGGGCGCTCACCACTTTGTGGTTCATGACTGGGGTGAAGTCGTAACAAGGTAGCCCTAGGGGAACCTGGGCCTGGATCACCTCCTTACCTATACGACTAACTCGATGTTTGTTGAGTGTTCACACAGATGGCTTGTTGAACTTCTCGAAAGAGGAGGGAGAGCGAAATGCACCGCTTGCCGGTAAGCATTGTTCTTTAACAATTTGGAAAGCTGATAGTAATTAATGCAATGATGTCTGTCGTTGTGTTAATACGAAAAAAATTGAGTTCTTAAAACACTTTTTAAGTGTCTTGAATATTCAAGTCTAAGGCGAGTCCATTTCCTTGGTCGGAAATGAGACAAGTAAAACCAGCTGGTCGCAACGACGCAAGTGACGTGAAACTCATTTGGGTTGTATGGTTAAGCGACTAAGCGTATACGGTGGATGCCTTGGCAGTCAGAGGCGATGAAGGACGTAGTAACTTGCGAAAAGCGTTGGCGAGCTAGTAACAAGCATTTGAGCTAACGATGTCCGAATGGGGGAACCCAGCAGCATAAGCTGTTATCACTACATGAATACATAGTGTAGTGAGGCAAACGAGGGGAACTGAAACATCTAAGTACCCTTAGGAAAAGAAATCAACCGAGATTCCCCTAGTAGCGGCGAGCGAACGGGGATTAGCCCTTAAGTCAGAGGGGTGTTAGTGGAATGGTCTGGAAAGTCCAGCGGCACAGGGTGATAGCCCCGTACACGAAAACTAACCTTTGATGAAAACGAGTAAGGCGGGACACGTGATATCCTGTTTGAATATGGGGGGACCATCCTCCAAGGCTAAATACTCCTGACTGACCGATAGTGAACCAGTACCGTGAGGGAAAGGCGAAAAGAACCCCTGTGAGGGGAGTGAAATAGAACCTGAAACCGTATACGTACAAGCAGTGGGAGCGGTTCTTGAGACCGTGACTGCGTACCTTTTGTATAATGGGTCAGCGACTTACGTTTTGTAGCGAGGTTAAGCGAATAGCGGAGCCGTAGGGAAACCGAGTGTTAACTGCGCGTTTAGTTGCAAGGCGTAGACCCGAAACCCGGTGATCTAGCCATGGGCAGGTTGAAGGTTGAGTAACATCAACTGGAGGACCGAACCGACTAATGTTGAAAAATTAGCGGATGACTTGTGGCTGGGGGTGAAAGGCCAATCAAACCGGGAGATATCTGGTTCTCCTCGAAAGCTATTTAGGTAGCGCCTCGGACGAACACCTTTGGGGGTAGAGCACTGTTAAGGCTAGGGGGTCATCCCGACTTACCAACCCTTTGCAAACTCCGAATACCAAAGAGTGCTATCCGGGAGACAGACGGCGGGTGCTAACGTCCGTCGTCAAAAGGGAAACAACCCAGACCGTCAGCTAAGGTCCCAAAGTGTATGTTAAGTGGGAAACGATGTGGGAAGGCTTAGACAGCTAGGATGTTGGCTTAGAAGCAGCCATCATTTAAAGAAAGCGTAATAGCTCACTAGTCGAGTCGGCCTGCGCGGAAGATGTAACGGGGCTAAACATACCACCGAAGCTACGGGTGCAATCCATTAGGGTTGCGCGGTAGAGGAGCGTTCTGTAAGCCGTTGAAGGTGAAGGGGTAACCCACGCTGGAGGTATCAGAAGTGCGAATGCTGACATGAGTAACGATAAAGGGGGTGAAAAACCCCCTCGCCGAAAGACCAAGGGTTCCTGTCCAACGTTAATCGGGGCAGGGTGAGTCGACCCCTAAGGCGAGGCCGAAAGGCGTAGTCGATGGGAAACAGATTAATATTTCTGTACTTCCGCTAACTGCGATGGAGAGACGGAGAAGGCTAGGCTAGCGCGGCGTTGGTAGTCCGCGTTTAAGGTGGTAGGTGGAACGCTTAGGCAAATCCGGGCGTTCTTAACACTGAGAGCTGATGACGAGTCCCCAAGGGGATGAAGTAGTTGATGCCATGCTTCCAGGAAAATCTTCTAAGCTTCAGGTTAGCGGGAATCGTACCCCAAACCGACACAGGTGGTCGGGTAGAGAATACCAAGGCGCTTGAGAGAACTCGGCTGAAGGAACTAGGCAAAATGGTACCGTAACTTCGGGAGAAGGTACGCTGCTGTTGGTGATGGGACTTGCTCCCTAAGCTGACGGCAGTCGCAGATACCAGGTGGCTGCAACTGTTTATCAAAAACACAGCACTGTGCAAAATCGCAAGATGACGTATACGGTGTGACGCCTGCCCGGTGCCGGAAGGTTAATTGATTGGGTTATCGCAAGAGAAGCTCATGATCGAAGCCCCGGTAAACGGCGGCCGTAACTATAACGGTCCTAAGGTAGCGAAATTCCTTGTCGGGTAAGTTCCGACCTGCACGAATGGCGTAATGATGGCCACGCTGTCTCCAGCCGAGACTCAGTGAAGTTGAAATTGCGGTGAAGATGCCGTATACCCGCGGCTAGACGGAAAGACCCCGTGAACCTTTACTATAGCTTGGCACTGAACATTGACCCTACATGTGTAGGATAGGTGGGAGACTTTGAAGCGGGAACGCTAGTTCTCGTGGAGTCGTCCTTGAAATACCACCCTTGTAGTGTTGATGTTCTAACTTGGGCCCCTAATCGGGGTTAAGGACAGTGCCTGGTGGGTAGTTTGACTGGGGCGGTCTCCTCCCAAAGAGTAACGGAGGAGCACGAAGGTTGGCTAAGTACGGTCGGACATCGTACGGTTAGTGCAATGGCATAAGCCAGCTTAACTGCGAGACAGACACGTCGAGCAGGTACGAAAGTAGGTCATAGTGATCCGGTGGTTCTGAATGGAAGGGCCATCGCTCAACGGATAAAAGGTACTCCGGGGATAACAGGCTGATACCGCCCAAGAGTTCATATCGACGGCGGTGTTTGGCACCTCGATGTCGGCTCATCACATCCTGGGGCTGAAGTCGGTCCCAAGGGTATGGCTGTTCGCCATTTAAAGTGGTACGCGAGCTGGGTTCAGAACGTCGTGAGACAGTTCGGTCCCTATCTGCCGTGGGCGTTGGATGATTGAGGGGAGTTGCTCCTAGTACGAGAG
The DNA here is from genome assembly GCF_029843705.1 of Shewanella sp. GD03713. Lineage (NCBI taxonomy): Bacteria > Pseudomonadati > Pseudomonadota > Gammaproteobacteria > Alteromonadales > Shewanellaceae > Shewanella > Shewanella sp. GD03713. The sequence goes on along the minus strand of NZ_JAOCIW010000001.1, from coordinate 4,345,007 downwards.
GACCGGAGTGAACGAACCGCTGGTGTTCGGGTTGTCATGCCAATGGCATTGCCCGGTAGCTATGTTCGGAATCGATAACCGCTGAAAGCATCTAAGCGGGAAGCGAGCCCCAAGATGAGTCATCCCTTGGACTATAAGTCCACTAAAGAGCCGTTCGAGACTAGGACGTTGATAGGTCAGGTGTGTAAGCGTTGTGAGGCGTTGAGCTAACTGATACTAATGACTCGAGAGGCTTAACCATACAACCCAGATGGGTTTTGCTAAGAGTACTTAGCTTGAATACAAACACTTAAGAAGTGTAACTCAAACAGCTTTCCGAATTTAATTTACTGCCTGCATCAAGATAAGACGGGTAGTGAATAACAAATTTGCTTGGTGACAATAGCATTGTGGTCCCACCTGATCCCATCCCGAACTCAGAAGTGAAACGCAATCGCGCCGATGGTAGTGTGGGGTCTCCCCATGTGAGAGTAGGTCATCGCCAAGCGCCCAAATAAACAGAAAAGCCCTAGCCTAAACCGCTAGGGCTTTTCTGTTTATACGCTCCGCGAAAAGCTACCTCGATGTCGCCCCGCCGCTATGCGGGCTCCCCAGCTACGAAGACAAGCTTCTTCGCGTTCAATCATAGCTAAATACTGCGTATTTATAGCGCTATGATTTCACCCCCATCTGAGAATAGGTCATCGCCAAGCGCCTAATTTGATTTCACTTTTAAAAGTGAAGACAAACAGTCTCGAAAGAGAGCAGAAAGCCAGCTGAAGAAGCTGGCTTTTTTGTTTTTGCCGTTTTCAATTTCAACGTTCTATTTCTTCCTTTTATTCGCCTCTGCGATGACCATATTCATTGTCTGCTTATCGTTTTGAACGATAAAGCAGTAGTTTCAAGAGCTTTGTTCGAGCCAATAAAAAGGGCAGCGTATGGCTGCCCTTTATGCTTAGAATTGGTTTCTAAACCCGATTATTTAGCTTCTTTTAGCCACTGTGCTGCACGTTTAGCAAAGTAGGTTAGGATGCCATCGGCGCCAGCGCGTTTGAAGCATAGCAGCGATTCCATGACGATGGCCTTTTCCGCTAACCAACCATTTTGAATGGCTGCCATGTGCATGGCATATTCGCCACTCACTTGGTAAGCGAAGGTAGGCACAGCTAATTCGGTTTTTACGCGGTGAACGATATCTAGGTAAGGCATACCAGGCTTCACCATCACCATGTCTGCGCCTTCTTGGATGTCTAGCGCAACTTCATGCAGCGCTTCATCGCTGTTGGCCGGATCCATTTGATAGCTATGTTTATTGCCACCTTTTAGGTTGCCTGCTGAGCCGACGGCATCACGGAAGGGACCATAGTAGCTTGAGGAGTATTTGGCTGAATAAGCCATGATTTGGGTGTTTACATGGCCTGCGGCTTCGAGTGCTTGGCGAATCGCACCAATACGACCATCCATCATGTCCGATGGCGCAACAATGTCTGCACCCGCTTCAGCATGGGATAATGCTTGTTTCACTAAGATCTCAGTAGTGATGTCATTCAGGATGTAGCCTGTTTCATCGATAATGCCGTCTTGACCGTGGGTGGTGAAAGGATCTAAGGCCACGTCAGTCATAATACCCAGTTGTGGGAAGGCCTTTTTCAGTTCACGTACGGCCCGCTGCACTAAAGCATCGGCATTGTAGGCTTCTTCTGCCATCAGTGATTTCTTCTCTGCTGGCGTAACAGGGAACAGGGCAATTAACGGAATACCGAGTTCGACTAGCTCTTCGGCTTCTTTTAACAGTAAATCGATAGAGTAGCGCTCAACCCCTGGCATAGAGGCGACTTTTTCGCTGCGATTGGTGCCTTCAAGCACAAACATGGGGTAGATCAAGTCATTGACTGTTAGGTGATTCTCAGCCATCAGACGACGGCTAAAGTCATGTTTACGCATGCGGCGCATTCTGCGCTGAGGGAAGGCACTGGTAATGATGTTCACATTAGACTCCTAAGTAGGTTCTGTTTGTGCTGGCGCATACAATTTGACTTGGTTGCGTCCGCTATTTTTTGCCTGATAGAGCGCCTTGTCGGCTTGCTCTAATAATTCGGTACTGTGTTGGTCGTTACTGATCACGTCGGCACTGACACCGATACTCACGGTCAAGGGAATGGGCTTTCCTTCCCATGCTAGGCCGATGCTAGTCACTGCGTCTCTAATGCTTTCAGCGACTTGAATGGCGCCGTCCGCAGTCGTATTGGGGAGAATAATAGCAAACTCTTCACCACCAAAACGTGATACTAGATCGGTTGGTCGTTTTAAATGTTGCTGTAAGGTTGTCGCAATCACTTTTAAGGCTTGATCCCCTGCTAGGTGGCCGAATTGATCGTTAATCGATTTAAAGCGGTCGATATCCAGCATCAATAGGGCGATAGGGGTCTCTTGGCGACGGCTGATCCGGCTCTCGGCGAGTAGTCGTTTATCGAAGGCGCTGCGGTTTTTCACACCGGTTAAGCTATCGATAGTGCTCTGCTCGGTAAGCTTTTGGTTAACTTCATGCAATTCGCGCAGGGTGATTTCAAGCTCTAGGGTACGCTCCTGCACCATCTGTTCGAGTCTTTCATTGGTTTCAGCTTCCACTTTTAAGGCTTCCTCGCGCGCACTACGGATCTTTTGCGCTTGCTTGAGGGCCTCCTGTTGAATGCGGAGCTTAGATTTGCGCTCATCGTTATAGCGGATAGCGAGTACCAGCGACATAAAGATGATTTCGAAGGTGAGCCCAAGCATCACCGGCGTTTGCGGCTTGATATTAAACTCGATAACACTCAAATAGAGTAGGCTGCTGATGCAGGCGCCGGTAAGCATACTCACCCAGCCGATGGTATAGAGCTTTGCCAGCTTTTGACCATTAATGGCTTGTATTATGGCAAGTATCATCATGATGATGCTGAGTATCGCTACCGAGATTATCTCGATATACAGCACTGTTCCATAGCGCAAAAAGGGGACTAAAAGACCAACAAGAATAATGTAGACCGCGCTGTAGCGGCACATTAATAACATCCGGCGGTTATAGTATTTCAGTTGCAGGATTTTCTCGGTGAACATTAAGGCAAAGGCCATCACCAGAGGTAACAGCACGGGAACCATCAGTTGCTGTAACGCAGGCCAATTGGGCCAGAGAAAACGGAATGCATAACCATTGATCGTGGCCACTAATAGCGTCATGCACAGGACATAACCTGAGTAATAACTATAGCTGAATGAACCAGAGGCCAAGGCGATAAACAGACTGAAAATCCCTATCGCGGCGAGCACGCCGAGCTGAAAGCCATGCTCAACGGCTGTCGATTCGGCAATTTGAGCTAAATCATTGGCTGACCAAAGGCTGAGAGGTACTGCCGCACTGCCTTCGGTAACGATATGCAGATAGAAGGTGTGTTGCTCATTGCTGCTTAGTTTAAAAGGATACAGAAAGATATTGCTCGGCAGTGGGCGGTTTTTATAGAGCAGTGTATCCCCCATCTCTGTGGTGTTGATGAGTTGGTTATTCACCAAATGGAAGACGGTCACTCTATCCAATAGCGGATTATCGAGGGCGAGAATGCGTGCAAGACTCTCATCACCACTGGTAATGTTTACTCTCAGCCAAAAATCATGTTGGCTAAGGCGTTGAATATCATCACTGGTAAACTTGTGCCATTGCGACTTGGGTAAAGCCTGAATATCGCCTAGCTGAGGGTTAGCATTGGAGTGCGTCACCATCAACCACGGGGTTAGGTTTAGTGGTGTAGTCGTCTGCTCATCTATGCTCATCGTATTGGCAAAGCCGCCAAATGATATGAGCATACCGAGTAACAAAACCAATAAGCTGCCGAACTTAGCCATTCGCTTGACTCAAATTAAAAAAGGCTAGGCTATTTTGATAGCACTGTTTGGCAAATTCAGCCGCATTTTCACCCCGCAGATTGGCAATATATTGCGCAATATAGGGCAAGTACTCGGGTTTATTTTTACTGGACTTAGGTTTGGGCCGCATACTGCGTGGTAGCAGGTAAGGGCTGTCCGTTTCAATCAATAAACGCTCTTTCGGAATAAACGGGACGAGCTCGGCAAGTTCCTGGCCGCGCCTCTCATCACATACCCATCCAGTAATGCCTAGATGTAGATCGAGCTCAATATAGGCTTCCATTTGAGCCTGGGTGCCAGTAAAGCAGTGCAGTAATGCGCCGCTGAGATGGGGGCGGTATTCTTTAACAATACTCAAAAAATCAGCGTGGGCATCTCGTTCATGCATGAGTACCGGCTTTTTGAGTTCAACCGCGAGTTCGAGCTGGTCGATAAACGCTTGGCGCTGGGCCGGGCGAGGGGAGAAGTCCCGGTTGTAGTCTAGTCCGCATTCGCCGACGGCAACGACTTGTGGCGCTTGGCAGAGTGTGGTTTGTAACTGTTTGGAGTCTGCTTGCCATTCGCTAGCATGGTGGGGATGTACGCCTGCGGTGCAGTAAAGCTGTTTGGGATACTGTTGGCATAATTGAATGGCGGCGGCGCTTTCAGTTAAATCGCTGCCAATAACAATTAACGGCGAAACCCCTTGGTCCGCCGCTGCTTGTACGATTTGCGCTATGTCTGGTTCGAGTGCGCTGCCAAGCAAGTTGACAGCGATATCTATATAAGATGACATTATTTTAGGCGCTTTACCCTCACCTTAGCATTACGACTTTCAGTGCCCATTAAGAAAGAGCCAAGCGCGGCTTTTTCGATAAATACCTTTTCACCGACTTTTAAGTTGAATTTACGGTTTTCGGTTTGTTTCCAAATTTGGCCATTGGTAAAGGTAATCTTTAACGCGCCGTAGGCATCTTCTGCTATTGACTCCACATCGAGATAAATTTTGTCGGTCGTATTTTCTTGGACGCGTTTAACTTCCATACCGAAATTATCTTCGGCATTGGTCGCGGCAGCTGCAGCTGCAACAGGAGCAGCACTCGCCACAACTGCAGGGGCAGCAGCGGGTGTGACAACAGGGGCGACAGCTATCGGTGCCGTGGTGTTATTGGTCACTGTGGTGACTTGAATTGTTGCCGCGAGGTTGTCATAACATACCAAGCGCTCGAGCTTGTCCGTTATCCCTGCACATTGAGTTAATTGCTGCTCAATCGCGGCATTAGCCTGTGAAGATACCAGTAACACTGCACCAGTCAGTAAAGTAAAACGCATCCCAGTTTCCTTATTATTATTTTCCTCTAATGCCGATTAAGGCATTAGTCGTTCGTTGATTCTTCTTCGTCGGACTCGTCATCAGCTTTACTGTAAAAACGAGCCGCAAATAATCCGCCTTCGAACAATAACAGCATTGGTACGGCAAGCATAGTCTGGGAGATAACATCCGGTGGCGTTAACAGCATGCCCACCACGAATGCGCCGACAATGATATAAGGGCGTTTTTGTTTGAGATCTTCAGGCGTGGTGACACCCGCCCAGCAAAGCAGGACTACGGCAACCGGGATTTCAAAGGATAGGCCAAAGGCAAAAAACAATTTCAGCACAAAGTCGAGATAGCTGCTGATGTCGGTTGCCACTTGCACACCCTCGGGGGCCGTGTTGGCGAAGAAGCCAAATACCACGGGGAATACAACGAAATACGCAAAGGCGATCCCTAAGTAAAACAGCACTGTGCTACTGAAGAGTAGCGGCATGACTAAGCGTTTTTCATGCTTATATAAACCTGGCGCCACGAAGGACCAAATTTGATAGAGCACGTAGGGAACAGCCACAAAAAATGACAGGACTAACGTCAGTTTGAAAGGGGCGAAGAAAGGCGCGGCGACATCGGTCGCAATCATGCTGCCACCTAAGGGCAAAGACTGCATTAAAGGGATTGCCATGTAGTGGTAAATATCATTTGCCCAATACACGCTACAAATGAACACGATTAACACACTGGCAATGGATTTAAGCAGCTTGGACCTGAGTTCAAGCAAATGGCTGATAAGTGGCTGCTGTTGCGACATGAATTATCCGTTAGCTTTCGGGTTGGAACGGGTATCCTCGCCCTGATTGGACTCGCTAGTGGGGGCGGAGGAAGCCGAAGGACTCGCCTCTGTAGAAACACTCTGGCTCGCAGGGTTGTGGATCTGGTTTTCCGGTGCGGGAACATCTTGCACTTGGTAAGGACGATTCACAGACTGTGCTGCTTGCTTTAACTGGTCGATCGATTCTTGCAGTTCGGGTGAGAGGTTAGATAGACCTTTACTCTCTGCTTTTTTGAGGTCGGCGTGCAACTGCTCGATCTTTAGCTCTTGCTCAAGTTCTTCTTTGACTGAGTTGGCCATGCGTTTCATCGCGCGGATCCAACCTGTTACTGAACGTACTGCAACCGGTAGACGTTCGGGGCCAAGTACCACAAGCCCCAGAACACCGATCAGCAGCAGCTCCATAAAGCCGATACCGTCAAACATAAAGAGTTACGCCTGTTCTTTGTTAGACTCAGGTTTCTTTTCAGTCGCCTGTTGGGTTGGTTGTGCAGTTTGTGCTGTTTGCACGGATTTTGCTGCTTCAGCATCTTCTAACGCTTTTTTATCTTCGTCTGAAGACATAGCGTTTTTAAAGCCCTTAACAGCACCACCTAAATCACCACCCAAAGAGCGTAATTTCTTTGTTCCAAACAATAAGACAACGATTAACGCGATGATAAGAAGTTGCCAAATACTAATGCCACCCATGAAGGTATCCTCTTAATTGATATCGGTTCTATTATGAACCTCTGATTAATTAGTGCTAGCTAAAATTTACGATTCTTTGGCCTAGATCGCCATCCGATAATCCACAACACCGCGCCTGAAATCAGACACACGTAAGGGCTCCACAGTGTAGCGTCTTGGTTGAACAATAACGTGCCGCAGATCAATAAAATTGCAGAAGTGATGAGCAAGTAATTACTCTTGTGTGCTTGCTGCTGATATTTCAGATACTTATCTAGCATTTGTTGCTGAGAACTCAGCAATTTCCTGCCTAATTTAAGGTTATCGTAAATTAGCTCAGGGAATTCCGGAAGCTTATCAGACCAATATGGCAGTTTTGTGGATACCTTTTTAAACATTGCCTTAGGGCCCACTTGCTCGGCCATCCACTGTTCTAAAAAGGGCTTCGCCGTTTGCCAGAGATCCAGCTGCGGATAGAGCTGACGTCCTAAGCCTTCGATATAGAGTAATGTCTTCTCAAGCAGCACGAGCTGAGGCTGCACGACGATATCGAAGTGGCGTGCGGTGCGGAACAGTTCTAATAACACATGACCGAAGGAGATTTCATCTAAGGGCTTGTTAAACATGGGTTCACAAACCACCTTGATGGCTTGTTCGAAGGCTTGTAGATCGGTTTTTTCCGATACCCAACCCGATTCGATATACAGCTGCGCGATACGGTGGTAATCACGATTGAAAAACGCGAGGAAATTTTCCGCTAAATAGCGCTTATCGACTTCGCTGAGAGTGCCCATAATGCCGCAATCTAGGCCGATATAATAAGGATTTTCGGGATGATCGCGGGAGATAAAAATATTCCCAGGATGCATATCGGCATGGAAAAAGTTATCGCGGAACACTTGGGTGAAAAACAACTCTACGCCACGCTCGGCCAAGAGTTTAAAGTTAGTGCCCTGTGCCTTCAGCGCGGCGATATCCGACACCGGAATACCGTAAATGCGCTCCATCACCATTAAACGTGGATAGCAAAACTCTTCGTAGACATACGGAATATAGAGCGCGTCTGAGTCGAGGAAGTTATTGCGCAGCTTAATGGCATTGAGTGCCTCAAGCTTAAGATTGAGCTCACCTAAAATAGTCACGCGGTAATCTTCAATCACCTCAGAGGGGCGCAGGCGATTCCCTTCACCGAGGAGATAATCGATGACCTTAGCCGTTTGCGACATCAACAGCAGATCGGCTTGGATTTTAGTTTCCACATTCGGGCGCAGCACTTTTAAGACCACGGCCTTGCCGTTGGATTTGAGCGTGGCGGTATGCACTTGGGAAATCGAGGCTGAGGCTAAGGGTGTTTCGTCAAAGTCGTCGAAGTAGCTCTCGATGGGGGCTTTAAGTTCGGCTTCAATCGCTTGACGCGCCAAGGCGCCATCGAAGGGCGGAACTTTATCCTGCAACATGGCAAGTTCATTGGCCCACTCATCGCTGAGTAAGTCACGGCGAGTTGACAGCATTTGCCCGAGCTTAATATACACAGGGCCAAGCTCTTGCATCGCCAGCTTTAAACGCTCGCCGCCAGATTTGCCTTTGTGCTTATTGCGGATCCAAAACAGGCTGTTGCGGGCGAGTTTAAAGTACCAAGGGGTCATCTTTGGCGGTAATACGTCATCTAACCCATATTGCAGTAGAGTTTTAATGACATGATAACCGCGGCGGATACTGGCAAGGGTCATGGCTTAATTTGGTCTCTTAATTTGGCAATCCGTTGTTCGAGCGCACGAGTATCGTCAACTAAGTCATCCATTTGATCGCGAAAATGAATGAGTTCAATCCGGTGTGGCGCAAGGCGATATTCTTCGATAGCGAGTTGCCCCAAATGCGAGCGGGTTTTACGCAGTACTTCAAGTGCTAAGGTTTTAGCCTGCAGTCCCGTGCTCAGTAGTTTATGGGTCGGCCCATCGCCTAAATAGCGCGACAGTGGCTCGGCAAAATCAAACTCTATGCTACGCAGATAATGGCTGAAGCTTTGTAACAGATTGAGGTCACCTTCGAGGCTGAGCTTATCCTGTTTGATGAGTTCGGTGAGGTTAGCACCTTCTGTTACGCGATAGAGCGTCGTGGCATCGGCATGCAGACTGACATCCACATCGCCTTCATAGCGACTCAGCACTTGGATTTCTTTAGCGAAGACTAAGTAAATTGGCCAACTGAGTTGTGATAATTGAATGCGAAAGACTTTGCCATGTAACTGACGCTGGCGAGCATAGGCGTCGCCAGCTTGGGTCTGAAGTTGCTTCAGACCCGTCTCAATGGCGGCGCAGGCAAGTAACACCACTTCTTGCGGCATCATTAGAATTTATAACCGCGGTGCAGGGCAACAATGCCGTCGGTCATGTTGGTGTAATCGACCTGTTCAAAGCCCGCATCGACCATCATTTGCTTGAGGGTCTCTTGGTCTGGGTGCATACGAATCGACTCGGCTAAATACTCATAGCTGTCCGCGTCTTTAGTAATGATTTCACCCATTTTCGGCAGCACTTTAAAGCTGTATAAGTCATAGACTTTGCGCATCAGCTCGTGCTGTGGCTTAGAAAACTCTAACACTAACAACTTACCGCCTGGCTTAAGCACACGGTTCATTGAACGCAGCGCCGCGTCTTTATCGGTCACGTTACGCAGACCAAAGGCGATAGTGATGATATCGAAGTGATTATCGGGGAAAGGCAGCGCTTCGGCATTGGCTTGTACATAGCTCACATTGCCAACGATGCCTCGGTCACGCAGTTTAGTGCGGCCCACTTTCAGCATAGAATCGTTGATATCCGCTAATACTACTTCGCCTTTTTCGCCCACCAAATGGGAGAACTTAGCGGTTAAATCGCCAGTGCCACCCGCAAGGTCGAGTACTTTCATGCCGGGGCGCGCGCCAGAAACTTCAATGGTGTAACGCTTCCAAAAACGGTGAATACCGAAGGACATAACGTCATTCATGATATCGTACTTGGCGGCAACCGAATGAAACACGCCGGCAACGAGATCGGCCTTTTTGTCCGCCTCTACGGTTTTATAACCAAAGTGGGTATTTTTAGATTCGCCCTCAGACATCAATGTATTCCTATTGTTTTGCAAAGTATTAGTGGCGAGTGTAAGCCATCGCCTGCATTTGCTGAATCTTTGATCTATCACTCTGTGATCGAGTTAGTAAACTCTCCTCAAGGCGTTGGCTTGAGGCGTTTGGCATTGGCCAATGTTGAGTGCGCCGACCCGATAAAATGGATTGGCATTAGACCACAATATCAGGATTTGGTGAATAGCTTAGCGCCCACAAGGGCGCAAGCTTAACATGCTATTGGGCTAAAAAATGACGCCTTGCCTGCACATAGGCATAGATTAACTCGCTGATACTCTGGCCGACATCCCTAAATCCGGCTTCAATTCCCGCCTCATGGCAGCTCGGCGCGGCTTCGGCTAAGTGCAAATAAGCACAGGGACAATGGCTGGCGATGTAACTGATATAGTGCGCGGCATCGAGCAGCGGAATGCCCGCCGCCGTTGAGGCGCTGCTGGGCATTTTTGCTATGGCATCGACATCGAGCTCTAATCCAACGGGCAGGGCGGTGTGATTGAGTTTGCTGGCTATCTCCTGTAGCGCCTCAGCGAGGCTCACTTCGCGACGAATCCAAATCTGTTGCAGGCTATGCCAAGTGCCACCAAAGTCAGACAGTTGCTGTAAATTTGCCTCGCTGTTTTTGAGCTCGTGTAAACCGAGCACATGGTAATAACCCAGCGCGCCGCGATCGGCGGCATAACTAAAGCCATTACCGCTGTGGCGCCCTTCGAGTAGACGGAAATCACTGTGCGGATCTAAATTCACCGCGGCAACTTGGCGTTGATAATGGGCCGAAGTCGCCATTAACAGACCGTAGGCATTGTTGTGACCGCCGCCAATCAGTATGGGTTCAAGTCCAGCCGCTTGTATGGCGCTAACGATGCTAATCACCCGTTCATCGAGTTGCTCAACCGCCTGGCGTAGATGGGGTAGGCTTGCGCCTTCGCCATCCTGCGCCTGTAATTGCAGATCCGCCGTATGAACTTGCCCTAAAATCAGGCATTCGGCGCCCGAAAGAAAACGATTGGACTGTAAATTCAACCATTGGCGCATGCTGGTGGTAAAGGCATCGGTGGCGCCACCTCTGCCTAAGTTTGCTCTAGGCCCGATATCTTCCCCGACACCCAGAATGGCAAATTGAGCCCCGTGGGCTTTGGCGGTGGCGAGTATCGCCTCGAGCGGATGTTCGTGATTGGCCAAATGTACACATTGACCAATTTTGGTTTCACCCGCTCTTGGGCTCACTAAGCTGGCGACATCGGCTTGAGTAAATGGAATAAATTCAGACATGGATTCGTATTCTTATCGGTAGGGACTGAGATATTGTGGCGTACCCAAGGACGAATATTCAATGGGACTTAGCGAAAAACAGCCAATAAAAAAGCCAGCTTAGCTGGCTTTCTTGATAGGTAATTTGTCATTACTCAATGTCGAGTGGTTCTGGCGACAGGATAATGCCAGTGTTGTCGGCATAGATATGATCGCCTGGGAGGAAGGTTACGCCGCCAAAGTTGACCGGAATTTCCACTTCGCCCACTGAATTGCCATCGGCACCCACTGGAATTGAGGCAAGGGCTTGAATGCCGATGTCTAACTCTTCCAGTGCATCCACATCGCGTACTGAACCGTAAACGATAATGCCTTCCCAGTTGTTGTTGACTGCGATTTCAGCGATAGAAGCATCGATCAGGGCGCGGCGTAATGAGCCACCACCGTCAACCAGTAAGACTTTACCTTGGCCATCTTCTTGTAAGACCTCGGTGATTAGGCCGTTGTCTTCAAAGCACTTAATTGTGCTGATAGAACCGCCAAAAGAGCTACAACCACCGTAGTTACTGAACATGGGCTCGACTACATCTACGACATCTAAGTACATGTCACATAGTTCTGAGGTGTTGTATTCCATATTTACACTCCTATTGATCCGCGTTGCGTACAGTTTAGCGAGTTTACGCCAGTATAAAAGGGATTACTGAAAAGAAAAGTGTTATCAATCACGGTATTGTTGCACTTGGGGGTTAACACTTCTGTTGTAAACTTTCGTCACTTAACAGGGGTTTGTCCTCAAAACTTGATATCAGTCATTAAATAACGGTTTTTTATTACAACTCTGTTGCGTGTTTTGGTATTATATCCCAAGTTTAAATTAACTTACTTAACTTAATTTGCTTTAGGGGCAAGGACCCCCCGTTACGCTTATGGACGGTAGAGGGCCTTCGAGAGGTGCCTATGGAAGCTGTAAACACAATTGAAATTATTGGTTATTTTGCCTCAGTGATGGTGGCAATTTCACTTATGATGAAGAACATCATCTGGTTAAGATGGTTAAACTTTGTCGGCTGTACCCTGTTTGTAATCTACGGCGTATTTATTTCAGCCTGGCCAGTTGCAGGTATGAACGCTTTCGTAGCCTGTATTAATATCTATCATCTGACGAAAATTTACCGCGCCAAAGCGTTGGAACAAGCCGTCGCTTGAAGGTTTTCTGACAGTGTTGCCCAAGCTTAGCATCAGGGCAGCACTGTATCTCCCGGCACGTTTTCCTTAATCTTTGCAGTCATTACTTCATCCCTCGCGATTCATTCCCTCTGCGCTAGTGTCATAAAACTTTAGGCCTGATGTCACTTTGCCGTCATCGGGAGTTCTTAGTCTCACCTTAACACTGAGTACTTAAGCAATATCTGTTTAAGTCGCCATAGGGTTTAGCGTGGGGTTCTATCGTGAAATAGTCGTCTGACAGGGCGTTAAAATATGCAGACGCTAACGGTTGTCGAGAGAATGCACTCATTAACATCGCCATGATACTCGCTGGCATGCCAGCAAGGAGCCTGTTTTATGTTGAGTTACATTACAGACTTAGATAAGCGCATGTTTTATCGCATTGTAGGTTTGAGCCAACGTCACGGTGTTTATGATTGGGCGAAGCGGATATCGGCAACTGGAGATGGGCATGTGTATTTGTATCTTGCTGTCGGGTTGATGCTGACACACTCCCAAGGACAGAGCCTGTTCAATCTGCTGTTGGCGAGTTTTTTGGTTGAATTGCCGCTGTACTTATTACTCAAAAATAGCATTCGCCGCACTCGGCCCTGTCACGCATTGGTTGGGTTTGAGAAGGGATTCGAACCTTCAGACAGATTCAGCCTACCTTCGGGGCACACGGCGGCCGCCTTTGTGATGGCCACGAGTGTGGCGCAGGTGTATCCCGTGGCTGCGCCTCTTGCTTACCTGTGGGCACTCAGTATTGGTGCTTCACGCATCGCACTTGGGGTGCATTACCCTTCTGATATTGCTGCAGGCGCCGTGTTAGGTACGGGTGCTGTGCTGCTCGTGCATCCTGTGATTTAACCCAAATCAGGCGCTTATTCGTTGGATATCTCCTTGATTCACCACTCTTTCATTCACAATTAAAGGATAAGCAATGCGAATACTCTACGGAGTTCAAGGCACAGGGAATGGCCACCTAAGTCGTGCTCGAGTGATGGCAAAAGCCTTAATTGAGCACAATATTCAAGTCGACTTTTTGTTTTCGGGGCGTAAGCCTGAGCATTTTTTCGATATGGAGTGTTTTGGGGAGTATCGCGTACAGGCGGGAATGACCTTTGCAACCCACTCTGGGCGGGTGAATGTGCCACAAACGGTAAGACAAAATTGCTCCTTGTCATTGCTTAAGGATATCCAAGCATTGGATTTGAGTTGCTACGACCTAGTGCTGAATGATTTTGAACCCGTATCCGCATGGGCGGCGAGGCGTCAAGGAGTCCCTTCTATTGGGATAAGTCATCAAGCGGCCTTGACGCATCCTGTACCTAAGTTGGGAAGCACTTGGTTTAATGAGTTACTACTCAACTATTTTGCGCCAGTAGATGTGGCACTGGGGTGTCATTGGCATCATTTTGGTTTTCCGATCCTACCTCCCTTTGTTGAAGTCGATGCCAGTCCGATTGAACATACCCATCAAATCTTGGTGTATTTACCCTTCGAAGAGGCGGATGCGATCGCCGCATTTTTTAAGCCATTTACGGATTATCAGTTCTTGGTGTATCACGCTAAGCAGCCGACTGCACCGCTCGCCGACCATATTCAATGGCATGGTTTTAACCGTGACGGATTTAAACAGCACTTAGCGAGCTGCGGTGGGGTGATTGGTAATGCCGGATTTGAGTTGGCGAGCGAGGCGCTGACCTTAGGTAAGAAGTTGTTGGTCAAGCCGCTGATTGGGCAATTTGAACAGTTGTCGAATGTTGCAGCGCTCCAATTATTGGGCGCAGGTGACAGTATGATGAGTCTGGATACGGGCGTGGTCAAACGTTGGCTCAAGGCGGCATCGCCAAATCCAATCGACTATCCACAGGTGGGCGATGCTTTAGTGAAATGGATTTGTAGCGGTCAGTGGCAACATACCGCGCCATTGTGCGATGACCTTTGGAGTCAAGTGAAGCTGCCCGACACTTGGCGCTAACTCGAGTAAGCATGATGATAAAAGGCGTAGTCGGCTCTAGCTGGAAATTTGGGGTTAGCGTATAATTTGGCCAATTTTGCTGTTAGCCCCAGCAGCGTGTCTATATTGGCCTAGTCTGGCCACAATTTAGTTGTCATAAATGAGCCTTAAGAAGTTTACGCAGTACAAGCTACTGTTTTTAATGTTGTTGTCCCTCGGTATTTTACTTCCTTTTATTCCTGACCAAGCCTATCACATCCCCGGCCCTGATATTGCTACGCAAAATCTGCATGTGATTGAATTTAACGATCAAGGTCAGCCACACAACGATGGACAATGGCAAGGGCTCAAGGCGCGGATTTTACAACCCAATAATGGCACGGCTCCCGAACTGCTGATTTTTGTCCACGGCTGGCACCACAGTGCAAATCCGACGGACGAAAACTTTGTCGCGTTCGAGCAGTTTTATCAGCAGATGGCGGCATCCGACTCCCAGCGTAACCTATTGGGTTTATACATAGGCTGGCGAGGCGACAAGCTGGATCCCTTCTGGCTCGATGGCTCAGAAGATGCTACCAGTTGGATTGAACCGCTGGATTTCCCGACCATTTTACAGCGTAAAGCCGTGGCCAAGCGCATAGGGCAAACCGGGCTATCGCAGTTGCTGGATAAGCTGGATGTGTTAGTGGCTGAACATCAATTAATGCGTTATACCGTGATTGGTCACAGCCTTGGCGGCTTAGTGGTGCTGCATGCCAGTAAAGACAGAATTAAGGCGGCTATCGATAATGAGCAGGATAATCCGAATCTTTTCTTACTGTTAAATCCTGCCGCGCCGGCGCAGGATTTTAAGCCACTCGATACTCTGATGAGCCTAGATAGGCAAAAACCGAGTATGGTGGTGCTGCAATCTAAGGGCGATTTTGCGGTAAAAGAGGCCTTTAATTACATCAAGGACGGCGAGCGGGCGCTGGGTAACTCTTGGGCTATTACCCACGATATCGATAAATGCTCTGGCGGTAATTGTTCGACCCCGATGAAGATGCCCTCTGCATTAATGGCTCACGATCAAATTCCAGGTTGTATGATGACCTTGCCGCATTCGGGCTGGAAAATTCGTGCTCGCCTGCAGGCGCGGCGCAGCGTGCAAACCTGTCCTGACGCCAATATGCAGGCAGTATGGGTGCTGGCCGTGTCCGATGAGATTGTCTCTGGGCATAATGGTATTTTAACGCCTGACCACGCCAAGGCGCTGTCCGAGGTGATGGGCATGATTGATTTATATCGAAATCAATTGCCTAAACATGCGGTTGAAAGCCCTGCGAATGAAGATTTAGCGACGTTGGCGCCAGACTCTGAGACAACAAATACCAGCGATACACAAACCAGTCCCCCCGCAGAACCCGTGGTGCTAGTCGAGCCGTTACCTGAAGGTGAGCAACCTAAGCCACAAGAGACTCAAGCGCCGAGTGAGGTGAGTCCCCCTGTTGCGCCGTCACAAGCTGATGAACAAATACAGCCGCAAGCTATGGATGCTAAACCGAGTGAAGTTGATGATAAGACAAAACAAGAGGTAACTGAGTCCACGGACAAGCAATCAATAATCAATGCCGAACCTCAACGTCAGAAAAATACTTCTAACGAGATTCCGTCGAATGAACCAACTCAGCCTCAATCTAAGGTAGAGACTGAGTAAAGGATCGTATTCGCCTTACTGATTTTTAATCTGCCATTTACGCCAACTAAAATGAAGTAAAAGGACTAAAAGCAGGCTAACGATCGCCCATGTAGGGTATTTATGTTGATGATAAAACGCGAGTATTGGGGCGATTTCATCGCGGATGAATACTGGACCTAAGCCAAAAAGCGTTACCCAAATGCTGGTGGCGAGTAGGTTTCCCATCACGAATTGCTTAAAGGGCATTTTGGCTAGCCCACAGCCAATAAACATAAACTGCTTAAGCCCTTCGACAAAGCGGCTGAGCACTAAGGCTGCAATGCCATACTGGCCAATCACACTGTGGATCTTGTCCTCAAGCTGCGGCTTTATCCAACCTTTTTGCAGCAATACCTCGCCGAAGCGGCGACCGATAAAGTAGCCTAAACTGTTGCCACTCAGGGCAGCTGCGCAGGCAACGATGAGGACTAATGGCAGCGACATTTGCCCCGTGGCAGCCAATAAACTGGCAACAATCAGTAAGGATTGTCCCGGTGCAGGAATCCCAAATCCCTCGACGGCAATGGCCACGAATAGCAGCAGATAACCGTATTGCTGCAACCAAGGTGTCATTTCGGTGATTAGGTGTTGTAAGGCTTCTGGCATGATGAAAACAGAGTGCGAGAATGAATCATCCCATCTTACTCGGCGTAGCCAAATTTAGGATAGCTTTATGAGCAAAGTTTCATGCCGATTTTATGGTGGTGACTAAATCGAAGGCATAAAAAAGCCGAACTGAGTTCGGCTTTTTATGCATGACAACTTAATGCTAGCTTAAGCGAAAGCGGCCTGCAGTTGTGGCACAACTTGCTTCTTACGGCTTAATACGCCGTCTAACCACACTTTGCCATCGACTGGGGTTTTACCGTAGGCACGGTTAACCAGATCGGCATCGTCAGAAACCACTAACAGCTCTGAGCCTTCTTTCATAATGTCAGTCAGCAGTAACAGTACGCTGTGACGGTTGCCTTCAACTTTCAGGGCTTTGATATCGGCTTCCAGCTCGGCTTTGATTGAATCAAATACAGACAGATCAATTACTTCTAACTGGCCGATACCCACTAAGTTACCGTTCATGTTGAAGTCTTTAAAGTCGCGCATCACGAGATCGCGTGCGGGCGTGCCTTCAACAGCCGATTTTACCTTGAACATTTCCATGCCCAGCGCTTTAAAGTCTTCAACGCCCGCGATTTCGGCCAAGGCTTCAACGCAGCGAATGTCGGCTGTAGTGCAGGTCGGTGATTTGAAGATCACAGTGTCGCTCAGGATGGCGCACATCATGATGCCAGCGATATTTTTAGGGATGGCAACTTGGTGGAAGTCGTACATCATCTTAATGACTGTGTTGCTGCAACCAACAGGGCGGATCCAGCACTCTAAAGGCGTATCAGTGGTCAGATCGCCTAATTTGTGGTGATCCACAATACCTACGATAGTCGCTTGAGCGATATCGTCCGGTGCTTGAGTCAGTTCAGAGTGGTCAACAATGTAGACCTGCTCGCCAGCATAGCTGGTTTTGTATTCTGGCGCTTCAAAGCCAAAACGCTCCAGAATAAAAGCGGTTTCGGGTGATAACTCACCTAAACGTGCGGCAACGGCTTCTTCACCGATTTGGTTTTTTAAATAAGCTAACGCGATAGCACCGCAGATTGAATCAGAATCGGGGATTTTGTGACCGACAACGTACATAGGCATTTCAGGGACTCTCCTTTAAATTTGTGGCAATTTTAACAATATTTCGCCCGATTCGGAAATAGCCAAAGCGCATATCGCTGCGCCCTTAAGTCGCTATTCCACTAAAAACCGACCGCTGGCAGTGGCCATTATTTACACAAGTGTTAGATCTTCACTTTTATCACGACTTTACGCACCGCTGTCGGCGTATCACTCGTGCCGGGCATATGCATGTCGCCAGGGAAAAAGAGCGCAAACATCCCCGCCTTTAGTTGAATGTAGGAGGCGTTGGCTTTATTCGACTCGTAATCGAACTCGGCGTAATCGTGCTTTTCGAAATAAGGTTTTGAGGGTGTTTGGTCGGCCAATGGTAGATAGCCAAACTCTTCTTCGCCGCTGACCACATACTGCACATCGATGTATTTTTGATGTACTTCAAAGGGTTCGGTCGATTGTGGCTTAGTGTGGTAATCGTTGACTATTACGAAAATATCCTCGCCATCGAGGGGATAGTTGCCAACGGGCAGTTGGCTAAAGTCAGTGCTGGCAAGATGTGCTAATGCCGTGGCAATGCGTGGACTGAGTGATTGATAAATATGGCGATTAGCTAAGGTATCGACAATCATGGGGTACTCGATATGGCGTAAGTAAATGAGTGAATTGTAAAGATTATAATCAGTTCACCGCCGTTAGAACATAAGCGATAGACATAAAAAAACAGGCCATTTATGGCCTGTTTTCATTGTTTGCGGCTTAGTAAGTGTACTTGGCCTCGAGGAAGTAGTAGCCCCCATTAAATCCAAACGGTGTGTTGGTTAATGGATAGACGAAAATACCATTGAAGTTATTGTCATCTGGGCGTTTTTCAGGATACACATCAAACAAGTTTTGCACGCCAGCGGTGAAGCTTAAGGCATCGGTTGCGGCGTAGCGCACGGATAAATCCATCACCCATTGGTCGCTGTAATTCACATCACCCGTTGAGTAACCCACTGTGTAATCGCCGAAGTAGCTGAGGCGAATATTAGTCTTAAAGTCACCTAATTCATGGGTTAGACCTAGGTTACCCGTATTGTGCGGCGTGGCCGAGGTCATGCGGGTTTGTTCGATATTATCGAAGAGTTTAGGGCCGAGTCCGTCCAAAATTTCAGGGAAATGAATATCTTGGATTTCTGTTTTGTTATAAGCGTACGCCAAGTTAGCGCGTAAATCGCCCCAGTTGCCAAGATCAAAATCTTGGCTCACCACTAAATCGACGCCGCGAGTACGGGTATCGACGGCGTTAATAAAGAAGCGCGCCGATTCAGCATTGGTATTGGCCAGCGCCGCTGCAACTGCGGGCGAGTCGTTTGGCGTCACTGAGCTTGAGAGGATAATCCTGTCATCGATTGAAATCTGATAGGCATCCAAGGTCAGGGCTAGACCCGTATCATTGGTGTAGACCAAGCCTAAGCTGAAGGATTGCGATAGCTCTGGGTCGAGCTCGTTAATGCCTAGGGCCTTAGTCACTGGCGATAAGGTGTTGAAGGTGCCTGATTCTGTTGGCACTAACTGGCCGGTAGTCGGATCAGGATTAAACAGGGTCGAGATATTGCTGAAGTACAACTGTTGTACGCTCGGCGCTCTAAAGCCTGTGTTCACTGTGCCACGCAGGGCTAAATGGTCGGTGAAGTCGTAACGGCCCGCGAGCTTCCAACTGGTGTTGCCGCCAAAGTCAGAATAGTTTTCGTAACGCAGCGCCGCTGCCCAATAAAACTCAGTAGTTAACTGGTTTTCAAGCTCGACATAAACACCGGTATTGTCGCGAGTTTCATCGACTTCTGACTCGGGCGTAAAGCCAGTAAAGCCTTGGCTACCCGCTGCACGGTTATCATAACCGCCATTGATATAAGAACCCGGTTCGCCCGCCTCAATCTGATAACCGTTTTGGCGCCAAGAGACACCCGTCGCCACTAAAATCTCTGAGTCATTGGCAAAGTTATAGTAGCGCGAGGCATCGATGTTCAGGTTTGTTTCGCTGGTGGACAGGGTTCCAGCATCAAATTCGGTCGGGCTATCTGGGCCGAGTGATGCATTTAGGGTGTTGACAATGTTGTATTCGAACGAGTTTCCGCCATATCCCGCTGAGGTATCGATATTCCATTCACCGAGGGTGAATTCATAGCCTAGGACTAATGATGAGTCGATGATCTTAGGATTGATCTGCGGTAAAAAGCCGTCGGGATACAGTTCGGTCAAGTTACGGGCATCGAGCGCGCGGCGATAAAATGCGCCGGATTTGGTTTCACGCTGGCTAATGCCACCGAAGGCATAGAGTTTACTGTCGTTTGAGAAAGGCTGCGCCGCGTTGATAAATAAGCCTAAGTTATCGTATTCGGCGTCGCCCACTTGGTGACTCTTGCGGTTGAAAGTTGCTTCGCGCGGATCAGCCGAACCTTCTGGCAGCTTAGGATATTGTTGACGTGGATCTAAGCCTGCGCGATTGGTGCTGTCTTTATGGTGGGCTTCGACGCCAATATTCACAAAACCGTCGTTGTTTAAGCTGATCCCGTGGTTCACTCCTACGCGCCATTGTTCACCGTCACCCAGATAGGTTTGTCCGGCTTGAGCCGAGACACTACCGCCTTGGTCGTTATCTTTTAAGACTACGTTGATAACACCGGCAATCGCATCTGAGCCGTATTGTGCCGAGGCGCCATCACGCAGAATTTCGATGCGTTTAATTGACGTCATCGGAATAGCGTTCAAATCGACGTTAGATGAGCCCTTGCCGACAGTGCCGCTTAAATGCACCAGCGCCGAACCATGGCGGCGTTTACCGTTTACCAGTACTAGCGTGTGGTCAGGCGACAGGCCGCGTAAGCTGGCAGGGCGCACCGCGTCTGAGCCATCGGTGACCGATGAGAAGGGGAAACTGTAACTTGGCGCGGCAAATTGCAGCGCCTTAGCGGTTTCGGTCATACCTGTGGATTCGAGTTGCTCCGCGGTAATGATATCGACGGGGGCAACGCTGTCGGTTGCGGTGCGTAGGGCGATCCGCGAGCCGACGACTTCAATTTTCTCAAAGCTGCTGGCCTGTTCTTCTGCTTGTACGACAGGAAAAACCAAAGTTGAAGATACTGCTAATGCGATAACGGCTGGACGCATAAAACCTCTCAATGTGGAGTAACCTTTAGGCTGGAACGAAAACATTGAACCAACGAAAGTAACAATTCGATAGGGCGAAGGTTATCACTGTAACAATTGTTACATCTAGACAGAAAAGAACTAACTCAGAGCTTACTGTTCTAGATAATTCTTGAAAGCCAGTCGAATATGTCGCCATAGGAGAAGTGATGGGCTAAGTGAATAAAATCATCTAGATTCATTAGGTGTACTGAAGGTTTATCGCGCTGAGTGGCTGTGTTTTAATGGCGCTAAACCTCGGGTTTGAGGCACTTTAAGGAGTTAAGTTTTGCCCGCATTACGCTTTCTTGCAGGTCCTACGGCCTTTACCATTATCAGGGAACAAGGTCTGCATCCCGATGCTTTTACACAACTATTGGCTGCATCCGGTGGACCCAAATGGTTAGGGATTGCGGGTCTTGATAAGTATCTCTTCACGGAATTCTTTAAGCAGCGTAAGACACCGCTTTATACCTTAGGGGCGTCGTCGGGAGCGTGGCGTTTAGCCTGTTTGGCGCAGCAGGATCCACTACAAGCCTACGGACGTTTAGAGGATTACTACATTGGCCAGCGGTATGAAACCATACCGACACCGCTGGAAGTGAGCGAGCAGGTAAAAGGTATTGTCCAAGGCATTCTCGGCGAGTCGGGCGGGCGCGAGATAGTCAATCATCCCTTCATTCACAGTCACTTAATTGCCTGCCGGGCTAAACATATTAATCGTCTTAGCCATAAATTGCCCTTGGCAGCAGGGTTAGCGATAACGGCTGCGACCAACCTTATTAGCCGTAAAACCTTGGGTTGGCATTTCGAGCGGGTGGTTTTTAGTCAGCAAGTGGCAGCATCACCCTTTAGACAACTTGCGGATTTACCCAGCCAACAGGCGCAGCTCACCGAAAACAATATGAATTCTGTGATGTTAGCGACGGGATCGATTCCACTTGTGCTTGCACCCGTATCTCAAATTGAGGGTGTTGCCTCAGGGCAATACTATGATGGTGGCATCACCGACTATCACTTCGATTTGCCTTTATCACATGCCACAGGTTTAACCTTGTATCCGCATTTTTATCCCCACATGAGCCCCGGATGGTTTGATAAATCCTTAACCTGGCGCCGTGCACGCACCAATTACGATAACGCTTTGGTATTGGCGCCTTCGGCGGAGTTTGTGGCTTCGTTACCTTTTAGTAAGGTGCCCGACCGTGAAGACTTTAAGCAATTGGATACGGCGCAGCGGATGCAGTATTGGCGCCGCTCTGTTGCCTTAAGCGAACGCCTAGCCGATGAATTTGCCGAGGTATATGAAAAGGGAAATATCGCTGCATACCTAGCACCGCTGTAAGGAGAGAGCGGCAAGCAAGCCTAAATTCTTTTTTGCTGTCAGCGACTTTAGGAAGGAAATTATTTCTCCTGCTACACTCTAAATTAATAAGGAGTGGCTAATTTTTGTTCGCTCCGATGTCGGTGGGCAGGAGGTTGCTATGCAAACACGAGAAATGGCGTTAATTATGCGCGATGCCTTGTTGCTGCCACAGGGAAGGATTGAAGTCCGCGTGGTCGAACCGGGTCAATTACGTATGGTCGCGGATGTCTTGAAAGGCAAATATCATTTAGCCTTTGCGGCGATGAAACCCAGTGGTACTCCTCCCTGTTATCCCACAGCCACTCAGTGCGACATCATCGATTTCAACCAACTGGAAGATGAGTCCCTCAGCATAGTGTTAGAGGGGCGACAAAGAGTTAGCATTCTCTCGGCGGCAGAAGCAAAAGATAAGCTGTGGATGTCCCGCACTTTGCCCTGTCAAAATTGGCAAGAAGAGCCGATTGAAGGGGAGTTCGAGCTGATCAGTGCCGCGCTGGAGCAATTCTATGAGGTGAACCCTGACTTGTTGGAGCTCTATTCCCAAGTGCATTTAGAGGATGCGGCTTGGGTGAGTCAGCGTTGGTTAGAAGTGCTGCCCATGTATAACCGCGATAAGCTGGTGCTAGTAAATCAACCCGACTGCCATAAAACGATGGATTTTGTCCTGCAACTCATCAAGTCCCATGTGGACTGAAAAACCACACCGAGGCTAAAATAGCGGCTCATTGTAGCCGCTAGTTGTTTCTATGACTCAAACCGCCCGTGCCGCCCAACCTTCCTTTGTGGTTCTTCCCTTGGAGGTGGTTGATAAACCAACCGTATTTTCTTTTTTGATCGACCATTATGCCCATATTGGCGAAGCGGTTTGGCGCCAGCGGATCCTCGACGGTAAAGTACATTGGCAAGATGGCAGCTTAATTGGGTTGGAGACTGCCTATCGCCCGACGGCGAGGGCCTATTACTACCGTGAAGTCTCCGTCGAGGCACAAGTCCCCTTCGAATCGCCGATTTTGTTTCAAGATGACAATCTTATCTTGGCCTACAAACCGCATTTTTTACCCGTCACCCCCAGTGGCGATTATGTCAATGAGTGCCTAGTACACAGATTACGCTTAAGCACTGGGATAGACACTATCGCTCCAGCACACAGGTTAGACCGTGAAACCGCAGGCGTGATCCTGATGACGACTCGCCCAGAGACGCGGCATATTTATCACCAATTATTTATCGATGATGCGATTCGTAAAGATTATCAAGCGATTGCCAAACTCACCCCTGAGATAATGGCGCAATATGCCAGTGGCGAATTAACCCTGCCATTGCATTGGACGGTAAAAAATCGCATGCAACGAAGCGAGCCGAGTTTTACCATGAAAATAGTTGAAGGAGAGGCAAATACCCACTCTGAAATCAGCTTAGTGGCGATTCATGGGGAGTTTGGTTTATTCGAGTTAAGCCCTATTACGGGCAAGACACACCAGCTACGGGTCCATATGCAAAGCCTTGGTATGCCACTGTTAAATGACCGCTTTTATCCGACCTTATACCCTAAAGGACCGGATGATTTTAGCAAGCCGCTACAACTCTTGGCGCAGCGATTACGTTTTGTCGATCCAATCAGTGGTCGCTCGCACGATATTGAATGTGATGGATTAACGTTTTAGTCAGCGGAAAGCATTATTGCCACAGTATAAAAAGTGGGGTACTGCAAGATGATTGTGTGAGCTTCTCTGCAATGGTAAGAATACAGACTCTGTTATGCTCATTAGTTGTAAGGAGTCTGACGCTGATTGTTTGAGGAACTCAATAGAATGACCAAATCTGCAATCGTTTCAATTTTACTCTGTGCCGCGGTGTTGCTGGGCGCCATGTATTTTGGCAGTTGGACTAAGCATCCCTATGTACAAGAGCTGACGACGGAAATCCGTAAAGCCAGCGCGGTGATCGAGCCGAAGAAACCGAGTGCCGAGGCGATGCAGGATGCTGAGAATCAAACCGATGTGTCGTTACAGCCCAAGGGCGTTTGGGATCAGATGCGTGATGATGCAACGCCGCAAAAACGCCTTGAGTCCCAGCTATTTAAACAGAGCTTGCCTAACCAAGAAGCCACCGCTAAACCTGTGGATTCTGGAGCGGGAGCAACCAGTTCTGAAGCGGCAAAACACAACCCTGTTTAAGCTATTCCTGCCTCGGTGGTTCGAACCGAGTCTCGGTCATATCCCCATGTAAAACCGCAATTTTTGTTGGTTCACCATTTTCAGCTAACGCTAAAATCCCTATCCCACTGCGGTTGACTAAACGCTTGCTGCGCTCGCCATTAGGGCGCCGACCACGAAGCGACATTCGCTTACGTTTGGTGAATAGGTTTAACGGCGAGAAGTGGCCGTAAAGCCAGCCGTTGAGCTTATCGAAAAACGGCAGTAGTTTCTCGGGGAACTGGTTTTTAATCCCGCTACAGGTAATTTGGTAAATATTGGGGCTGCTACGGCGGAAGCGAATGCTGATGTCATAGGCGAAGGAGTAGTGCACATCCCCCGAGAGGATCACAAATTGCTCTGGGGTTTTGCGGTGCATAAAGATACTCAGCAAAGCATTGGCTGCGCCCGGATGCGCCATCCAGTTTTCGGCATCAACTAGCAGTGAAGCGCCTATAAATGTCGCCATACGTTGTACGGCTTCAATCACCTTGACCCCAAACATCGGCGCGGGTGAAACAATAATCACCTTAGATTGGCCGAGTAGCGCCTGTTGTAAGTCCATTAAGGCTTCCCAATCCATTAGGCCTGAGGGTTTGGCGAGATTAGATTCACTGCGCCAGCGGCGGGTGCGGGTATCTAACACAACCAGCTTAGGCGAAGTGTCTAAGGTGTAATGCCATTGCTCGAATTTGAGTAATAGATCGATTAATTCATCTTGGGCTTCTGGCGCTGGGCGGGCGAAAAAACCATCTAACAACGGTCGAACCTCGGTATCAAACTGGCTAGGTGCGTTGCCTAAACCTTGGAATAAGGTATAGGCAATCAAGGCATTACCAATAATGCGCTTCGAAAAGTCGTGGCCGTAGGCCGCCTGTTCCCACTTGGCGGTGAGGTTCCAATCGTCGGTGATGTCATGGTCATCGAACATCATATACACGGGAATATGCGCCATTAGGCGCCTAACCTGTTTTAGCCCCACCTTAAAGGCCAATAGATTTTGCCATTCGCGCTGCCAACGTAGCTGATTCGCCGCCGATAGTCCCTCAACCTCCTTGGGTAAGTCGATAAGCTCCCATAATTCGGGCGACCAAGTCAGCAGATACAGGGCAATCATCTCATTGAGACTGACTAAATGGTTTTCGGCAATCGATGAGGTAAAAATCGGATGATTGATATACCAGCGCCAGATTGCGGTTTTGGCGGAATATTCGGTGCGCGGCAACAAATTTTTATGGCGTAAATACAAATGCTCGGGCTGATAACTGATGACCTCGCTTCCCGCAATAGCGGCGCCGTGAAAGGCTTCATGGTGCAAACCTAGTTTTTCGATCACTTGACCTATGGCGGATAGCATGGGGCCTGCCACATCATCCACATAGACCTGATCGCCGCTGAGCATCAATAGCGCAGGGAGTTCGTTATTGCCTTTATCGATAAGCTGGGCGAGTTTGGTGTCGGCGGCGACTAAAGCATCCTCACTGTGGTGATGGGGATTGCGGCATGAGCCGTGCCATACCTGTGTCAGTGTTTGGCTAAAGTAAAGATGGGGCGAGTCGGCATCGCCATAACTCAACTCTTTGACGTTATTAAATAGGTCATCAATCCCCTTGGCCGATACGCGATATTGGATAACCGTTTGGGGCGTAAGCAGTTCGGGGCGCGCCAGGCGAAGTAAATACTGAAAGGCATGCTGACCGAGTGGCACGCTGTGCACTTCTTCCTCTGTTAACGGGTAACTTTGTTTCTCTAAGGTAAGCTGTAATTCGCTTAACGGCTCACGGCTCACAAACCAGAGGGTAAAGTGTGAGGTGTCGCAGTGGCGCAGCATGGGGCCTGCAAGAATGAGGGGAAGTGCTTGAGTCAAATTCAGCCTTTTGGTTGTTAATTGGGTTAAGTGGTACAAATTCGATGCGGTTAAGCACTGGTAAATAAGAGTAAACAAGTGCGTTGAATATGAAAAGCTTTTAGAATTATGAGCCAAATGAATGGCTAAGGATCGCGGGGCAATATGGCAAACATTATGGTAACGGGCGCAACTGGATTACTCGGCAGGGCGGTCGTCAAACAGTTAACCGCCGTGGGTCATAGGGTGATTGCCACAGGTTTTAGCCGCGCCGAGGCGGGGACTCATCGGCTCGATCTAACCCAAGCCGCGGAGGTTGAAGCTTTTATTGCCCGTGAGCAGCCCGAGGTGATAGTACACTGCGCCGCCGAGCGTCGCCCCGATGTGTCCGAGCGCTCGCCAGAACATGCCTTAGCACTGAATCTTAGTGCTAGCCAAACCTTAGCCGAGGTCGCCAAGACCCATCACGCTTGGTTGCTTTATATTTCCACCGACTATGTGTTTGATGGCACAACGCCTCCCTATGCCGAAGATGCAGCGCCCAATCCGGTCAATTTTTATGGCGAGTCTAAATTGCAGGGCGAAACTTGTGTACTGAACACCGACAGTGGTTTTGCGGTGTTACGCTTACCTATCCTCTACGGCGAAGTGACTCAGCTGAGCGAATCTGCGGTATTGGTACTAATCAACCAATTGCTGGATAGCAGACCGCAGCGGGTCGACCATTGGGCCATTCGTGCACCAACATCGACGGCGGATATTGCCAATGCCATTGCTAAGCTCATCCAGCGGCAGTTACATGCTGCCGATGTGTCAGGGATTTACCATTTTAGTGCCACGCAAACCATGACTAAGTATCAAATGCTGCTCGGCTTAAGTGAACTGTTAGGGATTGATAGCGCGCATTTACTTCCTGAGCAAACACCCATGGATAGCGCCAAAAGGCCGCAAGATTGCACCTTAAGTTGTGGGCGTTTAGCCGCCTTGGGGATCTACTCTGAGTTAGCGTTTAAGACAGGGCTAACTCAGGCGCTTAGCCAATCCAGCGCGGCACTGGCGGCGGTAGGCTGTAGTTTAAGGAATCTCCATGGTTAAGATTTTAGGTACAAATTTACAAGCCGCCGACCAAGTGGCGCTGCTTAGAACCTTAGGCCTATTGCTGCAAATCGGTTTGACGTTGTTTGCCGCTGATACTTTTGGCCTGAGTTTACAAATGGAGCCGCTAGTGCATGTGTTTGTGCTGGAGGTGTTGTATTTGTCGCTCACCTTGGCATTGCGTAAGCCCTTGTTTGCGAAAGAGCGTGGCCTGTTTATTGCCCTGAGTCTCGATACCTTGTTTTGGATCTCTTGGCTGTATTTTTCGGGCGGGGCGACCAATGCGTTTATCTCCTTACTGCTATTACCCATAGCGCTCGCCGCCGTGACGCTGCCGATTTGGGCGCCTTGGAGCCTGACGGCGATCTCTACGCTTGCCTACAGCCTGATGATTTTTACCGTGCCAGAGTCGCAAATGCATCACCACGGTATGGATATGAGCTCCCACTATCTCGGCATGTGGTTTAACTTTGTGATTTCGGCGCTGGTATTGACCACGAGTGTGGCGTTAATTGCCAAGCGCATGCGCCGTCAAGATGCGCAGCTTGCCTATATGCGCGAAGGACAACTGCGACAGGAGCAGTTATTGGCGCTAGGTACTGTGTCAGCACAAATGGCCCATCAACTGGCGACGCCGCTATCGACACTGCGGTTATTGCTCGACGAATTAAGGGAAGAACAACCCGAACCTTCGATTACTGTAGTTGAAATGGAGACTGCATTAGGTCGCTGCGAACATACCTTGACTGAGCTGCGGCTGGCGACAGAGTCGATTCGTGATCGTCGTCAGCGGCCACAAAAGGTCACTGAGCTGGTGGCGGGATTAAAGCAGAAAACCCAGTTATTGATGCCGCAAACCGAACTCAATTGGTTGATCACCTGCGCGCCTAAGCAGTTGGAAGAACAACAGATCTTAACCGATATGAGCTTAACCCCCGCCATTATGGCCTTGATTGAAAATGCCGCCCGCGCCAGTGTCGAAACCATAGGTACTTCGCAGGTGGATATTAGCGTCGATTGTTCGCCAAGCGAGGGGCGGGCTTATTTGCAGATCCGTGATTATGGCGCGGGTATCGCTCCCTCATTATTGCCACAATTGGGTACCTTATTAATCGAGAGCCCCAACGGCTTAGGCGTGGCCTTGTTACTCAGCCATGCCAGCCTAGAACGTTTGGGGGCGGAGTTGATCCTCGCCAATCATCCTCAAGGGGGTACAGTGGCGCAAATTCGTTTTACTCTCTTGCACCCTAATGCATCGGCCACGACTGCGGAGGCGCTATGAAACGGCTATTGATTATTGAAGACGATCAGGCTCTTGCAGGCGTGCTTGCGCGGCGGTTGACTCGCCATGGTTTCGAATGCCGCTTAAGTCACGATGCCAGTAATGCGCTGCTGGTGGCGCGGGAATTTTGCCCAACCCATATCCTGTTGGATATGAAACTGGCCGAGGCCAATGGCCTGAGTTTGATCGTGCCCCTGCGTAATCTGTTGCCTAAGGTGATCATGGTGCTGCTAACGGGGTACGCCAGTATTGCTACCGCAGTAGAAGCGATTCGCCTCGGCGCCGACAACTATCTTGCTAAACCCGTCGATACCCAAACCTTGTTGGCGGCCTTCGAGGTGAATAGTCAGGCGAGTGCACTACCTGAAGATGAAATCGACGACTCGCCGCTCAGCCCTAAACGGCTGGAATGGGAGCATATTCAACAAGTACTCAATGCTAATCAGGGCAATGTGTCGGCAACCGCCCGCCAACTGGGGATGCACCGCCGTACCTTACAGCGTAAGTTATTAAAGAAGCCCGTGAGTGAAACCGGGCCGCTCAAGTAAATGAGAATTTGCTCAAGGAAGGAGTTGTAGTATGCGTGAGTATGATGGGATTGAGGTGCGTTATCGCAGGCCCGATGCCGATTTAGCTAAAAGCTTACAAGTTGTTGAAAATCTATTGGGCTTTGCTCCAGAACCTCTGCAGTTAGACTTTGATTTATCCTTTTGGGCTGGTGGTGCTGGGGTGCTTGATAAGCTGGCTATCTCCTGCAATGTCACGCTCGAGCAGTGGCGAACACTCAAACAAAAGCTGGACTTATATTCCCCAGAAGAGATGGTTGCTAGGGAAGATTGCCGCGAAGACTTTATCTGGTTAGTTGCCGACGATGAGTGCAGTGATATTTTGGCGGCTTCGGCGCAATTTATTAATGACAACAAGGCGCCGTTTCAAGAAGCATGCGATACATCGCAGGCAATCCACTTTGGCTATATGAGCGATGTGAATACTTGGACGGCTGTATGGGGGCAAGGCAGCCGGATAAACTATGCCTACTTTTGTCAAGGTTAAGAGGTGCCAAGGCTAAGTGTTGTCAGGGTTAAGCACTGTCATTACTGAAAGCTGCCAAGGTTAATCCGTATCTGTGCTAAACGCTTGTATCGCTACCAAGGCAGTTCTGCACCATCGTAGGCCAAAAAGCTGCCCGTTTGTGCAGGTGTGGCATTGGCGATAATACTGACTAAACATTGGGCGACGTACTCTGGTGTAAACAGCTTTTGTTTGGGCACGTTCTGCTGAAAAGGTTTGGATAATCGCGTATCCGTAGTGCCGGGATGCAGTGCTAGCACCACGCAGTGTTTCATGCTTCTCTGCCATTCAATCGATAGCGTGTGAAGGAACATATTCAGCGCCGCTTTCGAGGCGCGATAGCTGTACCAACCCCCTAATCTGTTATCACTAATGCTGCCGACTTTGGCCGATATCACCGCAAATCTTGCCGACTCACTGCGCTTTAACGTGGGTTCAAAGTGCTTTGCCAACATCATACTGGGCAGCGTGTTTAGCTTGATATTGTGCAGGAAAAAATCCCCATCGAGTGCCTGCACGCTTTTTTCTGGCCCCTTATCCTCGGTGTGTAGCATGCCAATACAGTTGATTAGCCAATCTAATTGGGGAATGTTTTGACTCAGTTGCTTAATCTCCTCCTCAAGGGTGATATCCAGCCGATGCCAGATAACGCCATCGCCTCGCCCTGTATCTGGCTGATGATGTTTATAGGTCGCATAAATAGTGGCCTCGGGATAGGTTTCGCGCAGCTTATTCACCATGGCGTGACCTATACCACCGCTGCCACCTAATACCAAAATATTCATCGCGTTTCTCCCATGCGAATAAGCCTTTAAAGGCGTTCAAGTTGCGCCAGATGTTGTTCGGCTGTTGCCAGAATGGCTTGCCTGGCCGCCTCATCGGTTTTATCCCAAGTGCGGTACAGCATGGCGATGCGTGGATTGTGGGTGAATTGTGCGCGGTGTTTATCCATAAAGCGCCAATACAGGCTGTTCAATGGGCAGGCAAGGGCGCCGCTACGTTCTTTTATCTTGTAATGACAACTGCCGCAGTAATCACTCATTTTATTGATATAACTGCCGCTCGCGGCATAGGGTTTAGTGCCGACTATGCCGCCATCGGCAAATAGCGCCATACCGCGAGTGTTGGGCATTTCGACCCATTCAATCGCATCCACATATACGCCTAAGTACCATTTATCTACTTCATCGGGGGCGATTTCGGTCAATAAACAAAAGTTGCCAATCACCATCAAACGTTGAATATGATGGGCATAGGCATAATCGAGTGACTGAGATAAGGCGTGGTGCAGGCAATTCATTCGAGTCTTGCCATGCCAAAAGTAGTCGGGCAGCTTGCGCGTGGCCTCGAGGGCGTTAATGTTGGCGTAGTTGGGCATATTCGCCCAATAGATGCCGCGCACATATTCACGCCAGCCGATGATTTGCCGAACAAAGCCTTCGACCTGGGCTATCTCAATAAAAGGATTGGCATGATAGTGCTCAATCACCGCATTGATCACTTCTAATGGGCTGATAAGCTTGGCGTTTAAGCTAAAGGACAGCCGACTATGGTACAGGCTCCACTGCGCCGGATGTTGCTGAGTCATCGCATCTTGAAAACGACCAAAGGCGGGCAGGCAGTACTCACAAAAATACTGAAGTAATTCGAGGCTTTGCACGCGGTTTATCGGCCAGAGTAAATGCGTATCCGCCTTGCCCATAGTATTAATCCCATGGCGCGTAAGGCGAGCGAGAATGTCTTGCACATTGTGGCCAAACATCAAAGGTGTAGGTAAAGATTTGATATCTTGGGATTTAAGCTTTTGCCTGTTGTTGGCATCAAAGTTCCACTGTCCGCCAACGGGCTTGCCATCTGTCATTAAGATATTGAATCTTTTGCGCATTCGCCGATAAAAATGCTCCATCAGCCTGTGTTGCCCTTGGGGGAATTCCCTATCAATTTCGTCAAAGGGCAATAAAAAGTGCTCGGTATCGACGCAATTCACCACGGCATTGGCCAACTTCAACTGGCTTAATTGCGCGAGGAGTCGATATTCGTCAGGCCGTTGATATTCAAACTTAATCGCCCCCGTTTCGGCGACAAAATACTCTAGTAATGCGTTGAGATCGGCAAAGTCTTGGGTATCGTCGAGGGTGAGGTAACGCACTTGATGCCCTGCAGCACCAAGCTCGCTGGCAAACTGCGCCATGGCACCAAAGAACGCGCAAATCTTTTGCACATGATGCGTCACATAGGTGTTTTCTTGATGCAATTCTGCGATTAAATACAGCACCTTGGGATCGATTTGCTGATACCAAGTATGTTGGGCATTAAGCTGATCGCCTAAAATCAGCCTAACCGTATGGAAGTGTTGTAATTGCTGCCGTAATTGCATTAGCTGGACTCTGATGGATGACTGTCGCGGTTACATCTTTCGCGATGGGATATTGCTGAACATTACGGATTGCAGCACTGTGAGGATCACAGGGCGAGGTATTTGTCGGGATTCCGACAATAAGGTTTATTTGTAAACTTCGTTTATTGCGTTTAAAAGGCTTTTAAAATTAAAGTCAAAGTCAACGTCGTGGGGCTTCATCCCACACCCGACCAAGAGGGGATCAACAGCAATTCCCTCTTGGATCTCCCTTGCCGCCCCTAGCGAAGTTAGATGCATTAGAGACTGGCCTTGGTCTTATGGATAAATTGCTATCGCTTCCGAAGGCAACGTCCCTGTACCTGCGAAAGCTAGCCGGTCATCCATGACCGGACTCACGCAATTTATTCCAACGCCCCGCGGCAACTTCGCAGGGGAAGGTAAACTCCTGTGGGTGTTGCTTTAACAGATGATCACGAAAGAATTCAGTCTTATATTTTATTGCAAATTAGAGATGAGAATATGCTCGATCTTTCTTTGCAGATCTGATTGCTAGTATTAGACTTGAAAATTAAATAGTGAATTGAATTCTTTTCTTAAAAGAGCTTAATAAGGTTAAGTGCAATGACTCCTCGTGGATTAATGATTACACAAAACATTGATGTTAACGCTTCTGGATTTACATTTAATGGAGGAATTGATGCACAGAATCTTAGACAATACCTTCTTTTTTGGGATCATATTGTCTGCCCTCAAAGCAACCTTATCCATTTTGGTATGGGGCAAGATTTTGAGTATTTAATGAATGCAGGTGTAGCGCAATATGTAAGTGTAAATTTTTACGGTGCTACGAATATTGGCTCAACTTTTTGGCGAACTTTAGAGAGCAAAGCTTTTGAACAATTACTAACTGATAAAAATATTGAGTGGAGTTTAGCATCTAACATTAGGACTCTAGGACTTAATGCATTAAAAGAAAGCAAGCAAGAAGCATTATGTTTTAGTCTAATTGATGCACTGAAAGTATTTACTCCCGACGTTCCTCTTCCTGAAATACTTGAATTCAAACAAAAACGTCAGAATATGCTGCTTGAGTTGCGAGACAGTATTGATGAACTCAAAGATAGCATATGTGTATCTCAGAACAGTTTGGAAGCACTTGAACGAAAAAAACGAAAAGTTGAAAAGGATATTACAGAGTTAAATCAATTAATTGATGAAACTAAATATCCTTCTATAAGCAGATGTGCTGTAGATGTTTTAACTGTTGAAGGTGTAGTAGGTTTTACCTCTGCCATACTAACTGAGATAGGAATAGGTAATGGATATGGCTTAACTTTAAAAGGTTTATCAGTGATGGGAGGCATTGGTTTTAACATGATGAAATGCAATCGCCCAGTGAAATTACCTAGTCATCTGAAACAATATGCTTATATAGCGTGTGCTAAACAAGAACTTATTTAGCTTTATAATATAAAGTTTAACTCGATAAATATAAATCGAACAGACATAGCTTTTATGCCTGAACAGTGTACCAATCACATCAGAGTCAAAGGAATACATCATCCCCTCGGAGTTGCCGCAGGGCTAATAGACAAATTGCGTGAGTCTCGCCATGGATGGCGAGCTAGCTTTCGCAGGTGCAGGGAAGCATCCTTCGGAAGCGATAGCAAATTTGGCTATGAGCACAAGGGGTTTTCAACTCCGTTGGGGCGTCTTGGAGCATCCAAGGAGGATAGGACGAGCAGTCCTCCTTGGTCGGGTGTGGGGTGAAGCCCCACGACTTTGAGTAGTGTCATTCAATGAGCCAACCAAGATTAAGCTGAATGCCTTTAGCTCTTGGTATGGATCACTTAATGATTGAATTAATTGAGGTAAACCCGCAATCATTCGATTGCGCTAACCAATCCAGTTTGTATTGCATAGCTCTCTAGCTTGATATCAAGATTATCCAAATCTTTATAAAACTCATCATCGAGTTGATTGAGTCGGGCTTCGGCGACTGGATTATCGGTTGCGGCCAGACGCAGATCTCTATCTGTGGGGACGGGATCGTCGCCAAATACCACCTGTTTAGCCTGTTGTAATAGGGCTAACGAGTGCAAAGCGCCAATTTGCTCAAGGCCGCGCTCGGCAACAGCATAATGCTCACCCGATGAGTTATCGAAATACTGGATAAAGCCGCCGTTGTAGACTTCGCCAGAGAGACAATTGACGGCGTAATAGTGCTGCGCCGCTTCACTTAACGTGTGAAAGCCCTGCTTATCGTCGTGCACCCGCACCACAATATCTCGCAACAACGCTCTAAAAGGGCAGGTTTTATCTAATTCCCGCTCCTTTTGGTAGTAGGCTTTTGCCTGCTCAATATTTTCACGATTGCCATTTTTGCAGGGCATACATAAGCCTGCGTTGCGCTCGGCGGTGCTTGGCATGATTAAGGTTTGGCAGGCTGTGCAGGGGACTTTTTCCGACATTATCTTTCCTTAGATACTCAGATCAGCAAGAGAAGTAACAGATTCACAAACTACTCATGGCATTTATCGAGACACCCATTGTTAAATTTTACAATGTTGATTGCTCTTGGTATTAACAGCTTACGCCGAAGTTACAGAATACACATCCCCTCGGAGTTGCCGCAGGGCATTTGCGTTCGTTGCGTGAGCGAGGCATGGATGCCGAGATAACGTCAGTCGAATCAGGGACGAGCGTCTGACGCGATAGCATAAGAACGCTTTATGCCCAAGGGGCTTTCAACTCCGTTGGGGCGTCTTGGAGCATCCAAGGAGGATAGGACGAGCAGTCCTCCTTGGTCGGGTGTGGGGTGAAGCCCCACGACTTTAATTCGATTAGTTGTACTTTATATTCATCGCGATCAAGGGTTCGCGTGAAGCCTTTTCGGCTCGTAGGCGTGCAAGGTACTTTTCCCATAGTTCCACTTGGTGAGTAGCGAGATCGTAAAGCACTTGCCAGGAGAATAGGCCAGTATCATGGCCATCGTCGAAGACGATTTTTACCGCGTAGTTACCTACGGGTTCGATGCGGGTGATATTGACGTTTTTCTTGTGGGTGACCAGCTTAGGGTTACCGTGACCATGCACTTCGGCGGAGGGAGAATAGACGCGTAACATCTCACAGCTGAGTTGATACTGCTCGCCGTTATCGAAGCTGATTTCTAAAATGCGCGATTTACGCTTGAGCTTAAGATCGGTGACATTGGGTGTGCTAGTGGTCATAGGTAGTGCCAAGAAAATGCTGAGAATGGACAAGCTGTAACATAACAATTTGTGGCTAAGGTTACAAAGTGTAAGCCTTAGCCACAGTCACAATTTTGCACTCAATGTTCGGAACGAACATAGTAGGCTTGGATAACAGCCCTAGTTACAGGATAAAGCGGCTTAGGTCTTCGTCTTGAACCAGATTATCTAAGTGAGCACTCACATAATCGGCATCAATCACAAATGAGCTGCCAGACTTGTCAGAAGCCTCATAGGAGATATCTTCCATCAGCTTTTCCATCACGGTATGCAGACGACGGGCACCAATGTTTTCGGTGCGCTCGTTCACCTGCCATGCCGCTTTGGCTATGCTCTCAATGCCTGATTCGGTAAACTCAATGGTCACGCCTTCGGTGGCCATCAGCGCGATATATTGCTCGGTCAGTGAGGCATGTGGCTCAGTTAAAATGCGTTTAAAATCATCGGCTGATAGCGCATCTAGCTCAACGCGGATCGGTAAACGGCCTTGTAGCTCAGGGATTAAATCCGATGGTTTTGACATCTGGAATGCGCCCGACGCAATAAACAGAATATGGTCGGTTTTCACCATGCCGTGTTTAGTGGTGACTGTGCAGCCTTCGACTAAAGGTAATAGGTCGCGCTGTACGCCTTCGCGGGAAACGTCTGGGCCTGAGGTTTCGCCACGCTTACAGATTTTGTCGATTTCGTCGAGGAACACGATACCGTGCTGCTCAACCAATTCAATGGCTTGCTCTTTTAAATCTTCTTGATTTACCAGCTTGGCCGCTTCTTCTTCGATCAACAGCTTAAAGGCTTCTTTGATCTTCATCTTGCGACGTTTTGCCGGTGCTTGGCCCATGTTTTTAAACAGGCTTTGCAGTTGGTTGGTCATTTCTTCCATGCCGGGCGGTGACATGATTTCAATACCAATTTGTGGCTGGGCCACGTCGATATCGATTTCTTTGTCATCTAATTGGCCTTCGCGCAGCTTCTTACGGAAGATTTGACGGGTATTGGAGCTGGTATCGCTTTCCGTGTTATCCCAGTCATTTTTCGGCTTGGGCAGCAGGGCATCGAGAATGCGCTCTTCAGCGTGTTCTTCGGCGCGTTGGCGGCATTTGCCCATTTGCTGCTCGCGGGTCAGCTTGATGGCGATGTCGGTTAAATCACGGATGATTTGCTCGACTTCTTTACCCACGTAACCCACTTCGGTGAACTTAGTGGCTTCAACCTTGATAAATGGCGCGTTGGCGAGTTTGGCCAAACGGCGGGCGATTTCAGTTTTACCTACGCCGGTTGGGCCAATCATCAGAATGTTTTTTGGGGTAACTTCTTGACGGAAATCGGCATCTAGCTGCATGCGGCGCCAGCGGTTACGCAGGGCGACGGCGACGGAACGTTTGGCCTTTTTCTGGCCGATAATGTGGGCATCCAGCTCGTGGACAATCTCACGGGGGGTCATTTCAGACATAATATTCCTCACGCCCTGTTAGTAATTAAGTTCTTCAATTGTCTTGAATTGATTGGTGAATACGCAGATATCGCCGGCAATAGTCAATGACTTTTCTGCAATTTCCAGCGCCGATAATTCGGTATTTTGCAGTAGTGCCAGTGCCGCCGCTTGGGCATAGTTGCCGCCCGAGCCAATAGCGACTAAATCATGCTCTGGCTGCACTACGTCACCATTACCTGTGATAATAAGTGAGGCTTCGGCATCGGCGACCACTAGCATAGCCTCGAGTTTGCGCAGCATACGGTCGGTACGCCAATCTTTGGCAAGTTCAACAGCCGAGCGTAATAGGTGACCTTGGTGCATCTCGAGTTTGGACTCGAAACGCTCAAATAGGGTAAAAGCGTCGGCGGTGCCGCCAGCAAAACCTGCCAACACTTTGTTGTGATACAAGCGACGCACTTTTTTGGCGTTACCTTTCATGACGGTATTGCCTAGGGAGACTTGGCCATCGCCAGCGATGACAACTTGGTTATTACGGCGTACTGATACGATAGTGGTCACAATGAATCCTCTTCTCTTGCCCGCAATGAAAATTCTGCGGTGGATGATGGACTAAATATGGGGATGGATAGTCAGAATTCAAGTTATTGCAGAAAAAGCCAATGGGGTTTACGTGTTCGGGCGCCTTTTGCAACAAAATTAAAGCTTACTGGGAAATGGCGGCCAGCTTCAGTCTTGCCACTATAGAGGCGTCGGCTGATACGCAAAGACTGCCGTTGGTGCTATTTCGGCAGTCTCGCCTCGGCGATCACGAGGTTTTTAATAGACTGATGGCGGCGGGAATACTATCAATACCACATTCTTGCAGGGTCTGATTGATGCCCTCGGCAAATTTCGCTTTATGTTGGCGCACAACGCTATAGATCTGAAAACAAAGCACTATGTCACTGTCTGTCAGTCCATTATTTTTAAATGCCATGGCAGATAAGTAACAGCGGATCATAAAGCAATCTATCACGAGCAGGCGAAATGCCATCCAAGGCTGCTGCGAATGACTCATGGGGAAATGCTCATGGTAAAGCGAATATAAAATATAACGGTCAAATAAATCCTGATAATTGCTCAACGCGGGTAATGCTTTTTCTTCCCAAGCTTTATTTAAATGATCAATTTGATATTGATTACTCTCATTACATAACAAACCAATTGCTTCATTAAGCGAGGTAAAGCGAGGCTTTAAACTTCTTGAGTGGAGTTTACATAATTGATCGTGTATCGAAACAAAAGCATGGGTTTGGGGCTGTGGTGTATAGGGTATTTTTTGATATTGCTCATCGATTTGATTGGTTTGAGCCAGCAAGATTAATTGTTCAAAACGCTGATCTATCTGTGCAATAGGCAGGGCATTTTGCCTTACTTGGTCACTGACTTTTACCAATAATCCTATGGCCATGAGTGCCTGTTGCCAATCCACGCCCATATTTATTAATAGATCCAAACTGTAATCGTAGGTTTTTTCTAACCATGCAGGATTGGCTGCAGTTGGACGTTTTGCGCCACCGCTCTTTGCCTCAAATTGAAACGCATTGGCGTCAAATAGCACCAGACGGGCAGCTTCAGGGCATGATAGAGATAAACTTTCGTATTTAGTGGTTGCGATAACATTGTTAATACGGGGGTAGGTTTTACAGGTATGACTTAAGGCTGTTTCACCCGCCGCGGCATGGATGGCACACAACTGCTGTTCGTTTACAAATGGGCAGGTGCCATTGGCGTTAAGTTTGATTTGCGCCCACTGGTTAGCATCGGTTTTGGTTTCAATAAATGCCTCTTTGGCGAGAGAGGCGAGTTTGGGATGGTTAAGGGTATTTTTATAACTCTTTTTGTCAAAAATGATGGTCCAGTCATGGCAGCAACTGTCTTCACATGCGGAGCCTATACAACTGAATTGTGAAGCGTAGCCTGGTGTAACAATTAGATTATTCATTGGCGTTTATTCATCTGGGTGTTCCATAAACAAAAAGGTAACAAATCTATAGAATTAATACCAATCTTTGGTGAGTTTGATGACCGCATGTAAAAGGAATCTTGGTGTCTTCCCGCAATGAAAATGATGCGGTGAAAAACAACGTCGCTATCGGATGGATAGTCAGAATTCAAGTTATTGCAGAAAAAGCCACAGGACTTTGTTGATTTTTGTCCTGTGGTGAAAGCGGATATGCAGGATGGATTAAGGTGCAGATAACGAGGAGCGGCCGACAACAGTACGTCCATCGAGGGGATAGTATTTTAGCTCCCAATTCTCGCTGCCAAGGCGGCGATCATCCGACACATAGTTAAAGTAACAATAAGTATTAGGGTCACTTATCGCGCCGCCGCTATACCAGTAGACGATGTCGATATTGGGTGCTTGTTGCGTTTCCCAATCCGTGTGTGTGGTAAGGACAAAGTCCTGATTATCGAGTAACGATTGCCACAGTTCTCCGCAGTAAGCGCCTTGTAATTGAGTGCCTTGGCTGCTGCTTTGAGCCGTGTCTTTTCCGAGTGGAAAGCCCGTGGTGGTCGAGTCGATAGTGCCATCACCATAGCAAGCGAGATTTTGGGTATATCCCGAGTGTCCGCCCGCAAGCCAACAACTGTGATACAGCCGACATTCCGCAGCTAATTTAGGAATAAACTACCTCATAGAATCTACCGAGTAATTTGAGTAGTTGTGTTTGGTGATCTTGAAGTCCAGTGATGAACCTTTGGCCGTTAATCTCTAGCGTATCTATGCCTTCGAATTGCAAGAAGACCCAACGTGCCGTCGGTCTGGAGGTCGTCTTGTTCTTTACCATACTTGGGAAGAACGCTTCGGTTTGTGCGAGTTGTTCTCTGATTTTGTGTTCTAAACTAGCGTAAACAAGCAAGCTCAACGTCATTATCATTAGCAACGCTTCAATGCGCTCAGGCTTTTTCAAGAAGATGGAAGAGGTTAAAAACTCAGGGCTTTTTAGAAAACGGAAGCCGCGCTCGACTTTTTGTTGCGATTTGTAATGTGCTAGAAGAGCCGCCATGGTGAGTGCTTCATTGTCGGTGTCATTCGTCGCGAGGATAAACATGCCTACTTTGAGCTTAGCCAGTTTTACTTTTTCTAGGTCGGTGAAGGGGGCGGCTTCGATAAAGTATTGGTATCCTGTCGGTGCTTCATCTGTCTTTGGGCGGCCCGAATGAGAGTAAGTCGGCTGTTTGATGAGAGTGCCTTGTTCAAACCCAAGTAAGTCACATTGTTTCTTGAAATCGTTAAACGCTAATTCTGCGTCAACTTCACAAGCGAATGGTTTTTTACTTAGCTTTTCCAACGCTTTGATTTCTTTTGCTATGTTTTTCTCTAAGTTCTTGAAGAAAGTGATTTCTTCCCGCTTGGTGGCCTGTTCACTGTGAACGAGCAACCAACGTTGATTGACCTTTCCGTAATCCGAGTCTATCCAACATCCTGAGTAGCCATGACCGATAGTGCTTAATTGCTCTGGCTCTAGCGCAAGTAGTGCTTGTTTTGCGAGCTTGATGGTCATGGGGACACGGGTAATGAATTTTTGATTTTGCTCATCTAGCGAGGAGATGCTTTCTTCGGTGTACAAAGCGGCATCAGCGATAAAGTAACGACTATTTTGCGCGGCTTTTAGGCAATGTATGTGTCTTTTAGTGACTTCAGCGAATGCCTTGGCATCATTGGTGTTACCACTCAGTGCTTGCATGTAAACAGGAATACCTGCTTGGTTTTCACAGATGAGTTCAAGCACGACTTGGTTAAGCTCTGGCCTATGATCCCGACTATAACCTCTTACAAGCTTAATCACG
Organism: Shewanella sp. GD03713; assembly: GCF_029843705.1. Lineage (NCBI taxonomy): Bacteria > Pseudomonadati > Pseudomonadota > Gammaproteobacteria > Alteromonadales > Shewanellaceae > Shewanella > Shewanella sp. GD03713. The sequence goes on along the minus strand of NZ_JAOCIW010000001.1, from coordinate 4,304,493 downwards.
TTGGTGTTTTCATCTTGTGCATACTCACCATCAACGTGGAAGCTAGTGATATCAAGATGAACAGAATCGGTCGTCAAGCCCAGTTTATCAACAACACGCTCAGCAATAACCTGATAGAGCGCTGAGACATCGGCTTCGTATAGAGCATCTAATGTGCGGCCTAGTACATCATCAGTCAGGTGGTGTGCTTCAATGTCTTTGGCGAGTAGCTTAGATACAGGCTTGGTCTTAAAAAAGTCCGAGAACATGTGCAGTGTTCTGCTATGAAAGCCAAGTCCATTTAGGAGCATGGCCAATACCGCGTCACCATGAGAAACATTGTGGTCAGAATATTTTGGGATAACGGCATCTATCATCCGTGGCAGGCCAATTTCGTGACAAAAGGCGGCAATGAGACCAAGGTGATCTAAGCGTTTAATAACAGGATGGGTAGACATATTTTGAGACCGTCAAATAGCAGTAATAGATCAAAACTGTCGATCGCGGTCAAGATGGTGTCGTAGTTTTTATGAAAAGCTGATCGCCAGATCACACTATTTAAATTCTGGAATTAGCTGCGGAATGACGGATACAGCTTGACGCCAGAGGTAAAAGCAGCAAAAGCAGCTTTTGCCCGAGTATCGTGGGCATCTTGACTTAGATTCATAAAGCGCGGGGCTGCGACTACGGCAAGAATGCCTAAAATGATGATAACCACCACTAGTTCGATTAGGGTGAATCCCTTAGATGTGTGTAAACGACTCATACTGCTCACCTGTTGCCAAGATAGTCGCATTCTAACTTCATTTTGAAAAATTATCATTAAGTTATTGATAGATATTAATTTAATTAACAATAGCGCTACATTGGTTGTTCGGGTTTTGGGCGGCGAGGCGGGGTTTGTAGGGATAAAAAAATCCCCGAGGACACTGGCCGTACTCGGGGAAAGGTTCAAAAGCAGTGGATCTTTAATGCCTACGGAGCATAAAGGAGAGAACCTAACTTGAGTGTGGCAGTGAATGGTGTTTGATACAAAGCCAAAGATGCAAACTGCGACAGCTTGTCGCAGTTTGGATGAAAACGCCGCCATCAGCGCATTCTAAATGGTCTGAGTTATATGGAATTAGCGGTTTAATCGTGACAAGCGTGGCGAGAATATATTGCGATTGTTTAGCGTGCTGGTCACTGATTTATAAAACAGAATTTAGATTTCCTAAGTGTTGTACTAACTCTGCCATATTGTTCACTTCAAGCTTTTTCATAATCTTTGCGCGATGCACTTCGATGGTTCTTAAGGATAAATACATGGCTTCGGAGATCTGTTTGTTGGTCATGCCTTGAACCACATGGGCTAATACTTGTTGTTCGCGCTCAGTCAGTTGGGCAAATTTCTGCTGCAGACTCTGTTGCTCAAAGCTGGATTGGCTTTCTTTATGTGCTTTTTCAATCGCTTGTACAAGGGCTTTACCCGACACAGGTTTTTGAAAAAAGTCGCATGCGCCTTTACGAAAAGCGCTTAATGCCATGGGTAAATCACCGTGGCCAGTGAGAAAAATCACTCCTAATGGACTTTGGGTTTCAAGCAGCTTTTGCTGCACTTCTTGGCCAGTGATCTCCGGCATTCGGCTATCTAAGATGACACAGCCCGCTTGAGTTAACGGGCATTGGGCTAAAAAATCCCGCCCACTGCTAAAGGTTTGTACTTGGTAGCCAAATTGCCCGAGCATAAACCCTAAGGAGTCGAGAATCGCTTCATCATCATCGACTAAATACAGCGGCAGCATAGTGGACATGGTTTTCCTTTTGGTGGTGGGACTCTTTATCAGCTTAAGCCTGCCTTATCGTAGGCTCAATTTTAAGCCTAGGTCTTGGGAGGTTTATCACTAAATTAGTTAAATCACTTTAGGGGGAATGCCAGAGTTTGGTGTTATTCACAGCATCATTTTGGCCTTGCGTATAAAGTACTCCGAATACAAAAGCATACAAGACAGGGCGATAGCAATGAGAACTTGGTGTAGGGCAATACTCGTGAGCTGCATATTGAGCGTAATGATGCTTAATTTGTCCTATGCCGATGAAGACATTCCCGTTCATGAATTTAAAGTGGGAGTGCTGGCGAATCATGGGGTGTTACAGGCAAAACAGCGCTGGCAGCCTATGATGGATTACCTTAGCGAAAACGTCCCTAATAGCCGTTTTGAAGTGGTGCCCGTCGACTTTAATGGTATGCGTAGCCAGTTACTGAGCAATGAATTGCAGTTTATTGTGACTAACCCCGGCCAGTATCTGCACTTGAGTAATAATTTCCCCCTCTCTTGGCTGGCGACCATGAAAAGCCGTAAACATCAGGGCAGCACTTTCACCATAGGCGCGACCATTATTGTGCGTGCCGATAGCCCTATACGTAGCTTGCAGGATTTACGCGGTAAGAATGTGGTTGCTAGCGATCCGCAGGCACTTGGCGGCTATCAGGCTGCGATGGGATTACTGCATAAAATGGGTTATTTACCGGAGCAATTCTTTGGCCAAGTGCGATTTTTAGGATTTCCCCTCGCGCCGCTGATCTATCAAGTGCGCGATGGGAGTGCCGATGCCGCCATTGCGCCTTTTTGTACCCTAGAGGAAATGATTGAAACTGGGCTTATCAATAAGGCGGACTATCGTGTCATTCATCCAACCCATCCTCCTGGATATGACTGCGAGGTGAGCACCCAACTCTATCCTAATTGGTCATTTGCGGCGGCGGATACTGTATCGCCGCGCATTACCATGCAAATCACCCGTGCCTTGTTTGACCTGCCCCCAGACCATGTGGCAGCCATTACCGCCGATACTTTAGGTTGGACTGCGCCGGTGAGTCAGCTAAAGGTGATTGAATTATTTAAAGAATTACAGCTGCAAGGTGCATCACCTCCCTTATATCAAACCGTGTATAAATGGATGGAGAAAAATAAAGAGTGGGGTGGGGTATTACTGCTGATCTTTATTGTGTCGACCATTTATCACCTGTGGCTCGAATATAAATTCCGCCAAAAGAGCGAGTTTTTAGTCAGTACTGAGCGGCAATTAAAAGACAAGGCATTGCAGTTAGAACGCTTACAAAGTGCGGCGATCCTTGGGGAGATTGGTGCTGGGTTGGCCCATGAACTGAATCAACCGATTGCCGCCATAACCCAATACAGTGAAGGCGCCATGCTACAGCTAGAAAGGCTGGGGCAGGATAATCCTGAACTCTATGATATTTTGGGTAAAATCAACGCGCAATCGATACGGGCCGGGGCGGTTGTGCACCGTATTCGCGGTTTACTCAAACGTCGCCAGTCTAAGGCCGAACCGCTCAATGTGACCCTAGTCGTCAAAGAAGCCTTAGCCCTGCTGCGGCGCGAGTTAGACCGCGCAGGTGTGCAAGTCACAGTGCTGGTTGAAGGTCATCCCTTTGAAGTCTTGGGGGATAGCGTGGGCCTCAGTCAAATGTGGGTCAACCTAGTCAAAAATAGTTTAGATGCGCTAGAAGCCTGTGAAGATCACCGAGTGCGCCAGTTAAGGATTGAGATCCACTATCAACCCACTGAAATTAAAGTATTAGTGATTGATAATGGTGAGGGATTGCAACGCCAAGCCAGCGAGCTAATGGCCTCATTTGCCTCCACCAAGGATGCGGGACTCGGTTTAGGCTTAGCCATTTGTAAGGATGTCGTCAGCCGCCACCATGGCAGTATTGAGATTGAAAACTGCAAGCAATCGGCACATACCCAATTACCCTGGCAGCAAGGCTGTGTGGTAACCGTGGTATTGCCTAAAGGATAGGCTTAGCCCAAATACGCCATAGCAGGATTTTCTGTTAATTTGGTTATCGTTTTGTGTCGTATAAGGCATAAGCTAAATGGGCGCTGGCACAAAAGGATACGCCCACCAATCCTGCAAGAACATTTTAAGAGATAAAACAACAGCGCATGATGCGCTGTTGTTTTTATGGCGGAGTGATATTGGTACTTAACGCATCGCGAGCATTGCCCAAGTGCGGCGACCTTGCTCAAGAAGAATGCCAACAGCCAGGCCCGCTGCGGCGTTGACAGCCAAGCAAGTGACTGCGGTTGCGAGGATCACAAAGATACAGAAGGGCTTACCATCGATAAGGCGCTTTGACCACGCCAGTTGCAAACCGCCGATGGACAGCAAACTGCCGAGAATCGCCACAGGGATAAGCCCGAGCAACCACGCAATTTGCCCATCCCAGAATAGAGCGATAACCACACAAGTACCGCCGAAGATTAATGGCGCGAGGTGAGTGCGTGCGCCAAAGTGGTATTGCACCGCAAGGCCTCCTGCACCATGGCACATGGCTGCCGCACCAAAAGGCGCGAGTAACAAATTGGCCAGCCCAGAGCTAATGGCCAAATTTTTGGGTGTGAGTTTGGCGGCATCTTCGGGAAATTTTTCCTGCGCCATGGCTGAAGTTGCAATGACCGCATTGGTTAAGGTGAGGGCGAGCTGTGGCAGTACCAGTAAAATCGCTGCTGAACTCCACTCGTTAAGGCTAGGCAAAGCTAAATGTAAGGATGTACTCAAAGCGGGAATGTTCAGGCTGGTGGCGATGTCGGTTTGGCTGTTGGCTTGCCACAACATGCCCGCTGCGATCACCAGTGGCATAGCAAGGTAACGTAACGGTAAGAATTTACTCACAAATAGCAAGGCAAACGCGCCGAGTCCGAGCAGCCAAAAGTCGCTCATCATCTTAGTGCCCATCCACATCAATTGCAGACCAATTGCTAGTTGAATGCCGACACTCACGGCTTGGGATAATTGCTTGGCAAGCCAAGTAATGGCGCCACTAAACGCCAAGATTAACAGTATGATACCCATCAGCATGGCGCTGGCTTGCAACATCCCAGGCGTTAAGCCTTGGGCGATGACGAGGGCGGCGATGACCTTCATGGGTTGGACGGGAATAGGGCGGCGATAAAATAAGGCGCTTAAGATCGCGAATAAGCCGAAACCTAAAAATATCCCTTGGGGCGAAAATTGGTTTAGGGCAATTAAGCCCAAGACTAAGGGTAAAAAAGTGCCTAGGTCGGCAAAGGCGCCGCTGGTTTCACCGAGTAAACGGTTGAGCGGTTGAGTCGGGTGCTGTGTTGGGGTTTTGCCCGCGGTCATAGAGGTTGCCACAATTAAACATTGCCTGATTAGGCAAAATAAATGCCATAAAAATCAGTTAATTTGACTTATAAACAGAGCCAAACTCCTTTTCACGCCTGTAGGTTGAGACAAACTGGGACAGTATTATTTTTTAACTGCGGCGATTTGTCTTTGTTGGCAGAGTATAGCTGATAAAAAAGAGAGCTTAGCCAGCGGGTACTAAGCTCTCAAAGGTTTGCAGGGGAGCGATACTCGCTATGCCTTAAGTTCGGTTAGGCGATAGCGAGTGGAACAGCTTATGGTTGTTTATGCTTAGGGCCTTGCTTGTTTTTCATGGGGTCGCCTTGATAGCCCAAGGCTTGCCAATCGAGGCGAGTGCCTTTGTTGTGGCAGTCATTACAGTTAAGCGCTTGTTCCTTCGGTGACACCATGTGGTTGATACGCCACCACATTTCAGTGGCAGCAAAATCATATTCACCACTGTATTTGATGCCTTTTTCAGTCATGGTAGTGTTTGCTTCCATACCCAGTTTCGCCGCTAAATTCCAATCAAACTCGCTCCAATATCCGCCCTTGCCATAGGTTTTTGGGGTGATAAAGATATTGAGTTTCTTGTCGTAAATCTGCTTACCTGTATGCACCTTAAAGGGATAAATCTTGGCTTTAGCGTCGTTAATGTCGCCCATGGGGTAGGTCAGCTTAGTGACGACATTCGGGTCCATCTTGTCCCCCGCCATATAAGCGTTAGCCGTGCCGTTGTACCAAGCGTACTGGGGCTTGACCATTTTCTCCCACACAAAGTCACCCTTTTTCTTCTGATAGGTGTGTTTGCCATATTGATCTACGGTCTCAGGTTTATCATCACCCGCAGTTGACCAATCCCAGTGCATCTTGGTGGGTTCATTCTTCGCGAAGAAGGGAATATGGCAGGTTTGGCAAGCCACGGTTGCGGTATGGGTATTGAGCTTTTTGTTGCTGTGCGGTGCACTCTCGTGGCAGTTCTCACAACCTATATGGTCGATACCGCCTGGGGATACCCCCATGGCATTACCCGAGATTTGATGTTTTTCAGTGGTATGACAGTTTTGGCATTGGAAGTTATTGCCGTCGCTGTCCATGTGTACATCGGTGGCTTTATCGGGGTAGGCCATGGAGGAGTCGAGGTCCCCGTGCTTGACCGCATCACCACCGCCACCATAGAAGTGGCAGCTACCGCAGTTATCCCGCACGGGTTCACCCACGTTTTGCGCGATCTTAGCCAGATCGAGTTTTGCCATGGGCTCGCCTGCACCGGCGGGGTCTTTTACATAGGTGCCTGTGGTGTCGTGGCAGACTAGGTAGTCCACTTTGGTTTTATCTTTAAAATCAAAGTTACTGTCCTTCCAGCCATAACCTGCGTGGCAGCTGGTGCAGCGAGGCTCGTTGCTGGAAATCGACACACAGAAGTTATTGATACTGTTTTTCTTACCGCGTAATACGGTTCTATCGGGGAGCTTTTGTTCTAACTCCCATGTCCAGTGGGAGGTTTTCATCATGTCTGTGGCTTGGTCTTCGTGGCAGGTTAAACACTGAGTTGTGACCTCAGAACCTGTGGCGAAGGGGCCTTTGAGAACGTCTTTATGGGGATTGGCAGCCTGCGCTTGCAACGCCATACCCGCTAAGGCAATAACAATGAGTTTTTTCATTCTGTACTCCCGCCCTCGGCGATACCGAGGGCTGAATGGCGTCTAGGTTAGAAGTTAATGGTCAGCGAGGCGTTAACATCGAAGGCCTTATCGACTACCGGTAGCATCGAGTAGGCTGAGCCCGCTAACACCTCATCGATTTTTTGTGGTGCGCCAACAGGTGTGCCGCTACCTGTGTATTCGTAGTCGTAGTAGAGTCCTGCCAGTTTGATAAACATTTTTGGATTGATATCAAAGATGTAATAGGCTTCGCCGACGTGGCCACGGGTGGCTAACTTGCTACCGATTGGGTCATCTTGGGCTTGGGTGAAGGGCGTCCAGTATTTAGAACCGTAGTTATATTCCAAGCCGAATTTGCCGTAGGGCGCTGGGATTTGAATACCCACATAGATGCCATAACCATCTTTGATATCGGTATCATCGCTGGTTTTCGGCACCATAATGATTTCGGTGCCAGTGCTATTGAGCTCAGCTTCAAATACTGCATCGGATAACATGCCGCCGAACATACCCGCATTACCATTTGGCTCTGCACGTGTCCAACCCAGTGAGGCAAACCATTTGATATCGTTAGCTTCTTCCCGCGCAAAACCAATGCCGCCGAGGTACATATCACCTATGGCGCCGCTGGGCTGTACTCGGGTGACAAAGTTAAAGTTGTCGAACTTTTGCATATCTTGATACATGGTGGGGGCGAAAATACCCGCCAGTTGGGTCGGGAAGGCCATAGTGCCTTTAAAGCCGTCGTTGATGTCTTTGGCACCAAACAGGGTAAATTGCAGGAAGTTAGTGCCGTCGTTGATGGCATCGATATTAAAGCCGCCGAGGTGGGTATCCTTGGTGACTATATCGCCAAACATTTCGCCATTCCCCCATTGGGATTCAAAGCCTTGGCCATAACAGAAGCGAACCACTTGCCCCTCAACCCCAGTGATTTCCCCTAGGTTGTAGCCTAAGGTGGCACCGTCGAAGTTAAAGTTGACTAAATGGCCTGAAGGCGTGCCGCCACGCAGTTCGTTTTCACGGTAGTGGCTTGGTGGGCCATAGGTGGATGGGCGGCGGCCAATCGAGAGATAAAACTCAGAGCCATTGATTTTTTTCCAGTCGAAATAGGCGCGCTCTACCCTTAACCAGTCACCACTGGTGTTGCCGCTGCTAGTGCCATCCATAGTAAATGAGCGCCAAGAGTCGAACACTTGCACGCCTGTGGAGTCGCCCCAGTTTTTGTACATGCTCAGACGACCGGCAAAGCTAACGTTATCCCATACCTTGGCCTTAAGATTTAACCGTAGACGAGTGGTGTAAAAGATGTCGTTATCAATATCTTGGATATGTTGCTGCGCCAGTACGTAGGGCATTACGCCCTGTAGCATGCCATTTTGAAAGGCGGCGGCCAGATCTGGGTTGGCTTGCATCATCTGTCCGAGTGGCGAGTTAGGATCGTTTGGCATTCCAAAGGCGCCGGACATGGCCTTGGCGCCAAAGTCATTAAAGTTCACCTTAATGGCGGGGTTCCAAACGACATCGCGGTAATGCAGTGAGTGAGCCTTGGTTCTAAAGTCACCAGTGATTTCAAGGCGGTCTAACGAGGTGTGGCGCTCGGTTTTATCGACACGGCTATTGAGCTCATCGAGCTGTTCGGTGATATCGGCCAGTTGTTGTTTCAGCTCGGCCATTTTTTGGGTGTCGGCTGGCGTTTCATTGGCGGCGGCAAAGGCTTGGCCAGACATAAACAGCGCATTCGCAACCAATATCGAAATGAGTGTAGGTGTACGCATAGGGTTTCTCCCTGAGTATTCCGCTGGCACTGGTTCAAGGCCCTGTGCCAAATTTACCCAACAGGAGGCCCTGGGGTGTGCTCCCCATTTTTCTCTTATTGGGCTTGGTTTTATTTCAATGGGTTAACTTACAGTTGCAGGCCTGCGGTTATCCCTTTGATTTCGGGTTAGCAGCGATTAACCGCAGGTTTGCGGTTGCTCCGAGTCGGCGGCATGGTCATACAGGAATTGCTGTATATCTTTGAGATCTTGTTCGGTGAGGTCGTTGAATACCTCAGGTTTGAGTTTGTGTTTATCTTTGTCGAAGAAGCGATCCCATTGGCTCATGGTTTTGCTCATTGGGGTCAGCTCGCTACCTTCACCACCTTGGCTATGGCAGGCTTTACATTCTTTTTTATAGAGGTGTTTCCCCTTTTTGGGATTGCCTCCCTCGGCGGCGTAGGCTTGAAGTCCCAAACTGCTGATTAGCGCGACGGCGATTGCGATCTTAGTTGAAGTTTTCATCATCTCATCCTTTCTTAATTGTCATTCACATGACTTTGTTGGTGGAATGTGGCTATTGCTTCCACCTTGTGAATAAATTTATCAAAGGTGATGGGATGTTTATTTGAGGTGTATTACTTCCATTAAAAAAATCTAATTGATAAAAAATTCATTGATAAAAATCTAATTGATTGGTGGTGGATTGATTTGGGCGGGAATTTACATTTTCAAAAACAACGATTTGTTTTTATTGCTAAATTAGCTTGTTGTGTCGCAGCTAGGATTTTAGGTCTGAGATGGCGAAAAAATGAGAGTGATCGAGTTAACACTTTGTAAAATTTGCGATTGCTAAAGTAGTCAATCGGAGTGATTTCGCCCGAAATCCACTTTGCTTAAGTGTGAATCTAGCGTAATTCGGTACAGTGGCTAGGGTTGAGGACGCTCGGTCGATTTCTAAGTTTTTAACGCAGCGGCACTCGCACACTGCGTTTCACCCATGACTAGAGCGAGGTCGCGCCAAGCAAGTCGCTTAAGGTTGTTGGCGTGTCGGCGCTAACACTATCTCACGCACACAGACATTTTGTGGTTGTTGCCAAGCAAATAATGCTGCTGCGGCAACGTTTTCGGGGGCAATCACGCCGCCCATTTGATGTTTCCAATCATGGTAACCGGCTTTGATAGCATCATCCGTGGTGTGGCTTAAGAGTTCTGTCTCGACCGCACCTGGCGCAATGGTGATCAGGCGCACATCGTCCATTGCGACTTCTTCGCGGATATTTTCGGTTAAGGCATGCACGGCAAATTTAGTCGCGCAATAAGCCGCATGGTTGGGGAAGGTCTTACGTCCTGCGACCGAACTGATATTGATAATGGTGCCCGTTTTGCGCGCCTTCATTCCGGCTAAAACCGCATGGATACCATTGAGCACGCCCATCACATTGATATTGAGCATGCGGCTCCATTCGTTGGGATCTTGGGTATCGATTTGCCCAAGCAGCATGACGCCAGCGTTGTTGATAAGGCAACCGACTGGGCCAAACTGTGCTTCCGCTTGGTTAATGGCGGCCTTGATGGCGGTGGTGTCGGTTACATCGACACCTATGGACAGGCTATTGGGTAACTCAAGGGCTTGCATTGGCTCTACACGGCGTGCCAGCAGTAATAGTGGGTGTCCTGCTGCGCTAAATTGTTTAGCGATGGCGGCACCTATGCCCGATGAGGCGCCAGTGATCACAACGAGGGGCTGAGTGATATTGGTCATTTGTCATTCCTATCTTTAGACGCGGTAAATAAGGTGGATTGATAGTTCTCTAACTTGGGAGTCAGTATAAGTAGCGGTTTCTAGGCTGAAAAATACTTATTTCCACTGAATATGATAGGCTTTGCCTATGACAGGATTTTGGGCGGACAAGGTGAAGGCATATGGTAGATTTACGCTTATTGCGCTTTTTTATCGCGATTTATGAAGAAAACAATATTACAGCGGCGGCAACGCGCTGTTATGTCAGCCAGCCCTCGCTCTCGGCTGGGCTTAAACAGTTAGAGGAAGAGCTTGGCGGCGCCTTATTCGAGCGCAGTAAAAAAGGCGTAAAAGCCCTAGATAGCGCCCACTATCTGTATCCGCTGGCGGTTAAGTTGGTGGAGGAAGCCAGTAAATTACCCGCTCTATTTATGGCAAAAGCGAGTCGGCAAAAGCTGCGCTTAGCCGTGATGCCCGATTTGAGTCAGCGTCGCCTTGCTGGGCTATTAACTCAAATCAATCAGGCGATTAGCCATTTAGATTTAGAGCTGGTGGATTATCAAAGTCCTGCGGATTGCCGATTAACCTTAGACAGTTTACGCCATGAGGATGAAGTGTTTTTTCCGTTGTGGGAGGAGGACTATGTGCTATGTGTGCCAAGGGAGCATTCACTGGCCCAAGTTAGCAGTATTCGCCCCGAAGAGTTAAGTCAGTACGACTTTATTGAGTGCCCACCCTGTGAGGCACACCAGCAAACCATAGGCTTACTCGCCTGCAGCAATTTGTCGCTCAATTTGGTGGCGAAGGCAGAATCTAAGTCTTTGGTGATGTCACTGGTACTGGCGGGATTTGGGGTGAGTTTTCTCCCCGATGGATTAATCGAAGATGAGCCTAGGCTTAAACAGATTAAATTCGATGGTCCTCGGATGTTTCGCCGTATTGGTTTGTGTTATCCATCCCATCAAACCGTTGCGCCAACGTTGGCAACATTGTTGCGGCATTTGAGCAAAACCACGGCCTAAGCCGTGGTTTTAAGTGCAGGGGTTGGCCAAGCGGCTAAACCCTAGCAATCAGCCGCTTATCCCTTATTCATTACTCTGTAGGTAAGGCGCTAGTTGGGTTTCAATCCTCTCGATTTCATCTTGGGCATACAACAGTTCGGACTCCGTTAAGCGGGATAGGGCCTGTTGTTGATACAAGAGTTGATCGCTATTCATCCCGTATTGACCAAAGTTGCGCAGTAATATGCTCGACCAAATATATGTTTGTACCGGTTTATCAATCGACTCATGGCGGTTGATGTCAACGAGGGCTTGCATGCCATCTTGGCTTCCTAAATCAGCGGCTTTGCGGTACCAAGACTCTGCGGTTTGCAGCGCTTCGCGGCTCGGATGCTCGCCCTTGCGGCAGGTTTCTGCTTGGTTAAGATGGTAATACGCCTGCTGCTGATTGGGGATAGGGTGTTGATGCAAAAAGTTATTACACAGGTTCTGGGCTTCGCGGATCTCTAAGGTGCCCAAGCGCTTACTGAGCTTCTCGTATGCGTCTTGATAGTCACTGATATGGCTCATGGCCGCCAGTTGGTAATACATTAAGGCTTTAATCGGTTGGCGCGAGACGCCTAAGCCTTCCTCGTAGATTTTACCTAGACCGAATAGGGCTTCCTCTTGCCACTGGGACGCCAGCGTCTCGAATTCTGTTCTTGCCTGCTGGTAGTCATTATCCGTTTGTGGGTCGAGTAGTTTAAGGTGTGCCAGCGCTAACTTAGCAAAGACATTGTCAGTGGCGCAGGATTTTTCTAACCAATGGCGAGCCTTGCCGTAGTCGACGGCAAAATCTTCACCATAGAGGAAACGTTTGCCTAGGTAATACTGGCGAAAATCATTTTCTGCAGCATATTCGCTGAGTAAGGCTTCGGCGCGGACGAGATCCCTTGGGCCGCCTTGGCCTGAGGCCAGCATATGACCTAAGTTATCTTTTGCGAGTTCATCACCGGCGGCGACGGCTTTCTCAAAGTATTCCCGCGCTTTGCTATAGTCTGGCGTGACACGTTCATCATGCCAATACAGGGTGCCTAAGTGGTAATAGGCATCTTGATTTCCTTGAGCGGCTGCCTTTTCGAACCAGTAAATGGCTTGGCTTGCATCGGGATCGAGAAAGGCTTGTCTGAGATACAAATAGGCGAGCTCATATTGAAACTCGACTTGCCCCGCTTCAGCACTGGCTTTGAGTTGTTCTACCTGCTCGCGTAACTGCTCTGGTGTTTGCGCCTCTGAGGCGACCAAGCTAGTCAGGGTGAGCATGGGTAAATATTGCGGATCGATTTCGGCGGCTTTTCGATACCAATATTCAGATGCCTTAGGATCGGCGGGGACTTGGGGGAATCGACCCGAATACAGCTCGGCCATGGCAATGGCGGCTACGGCGAAGCCTTTATCAATGGCCTGCTGAATATAGTCTAGGCCCGAGTTGACTTGACCCTGATTGATTAATGTAAGTCCGTGATTGAGTAGCGCCGAAGGTTCCCCAGCGGCAAGCGCTTCGGCTTGTATCTTCTTTTTTTGGTATTTGGCAAAAAGAATAAACAGAACGACAAAGGCTATAATGATAAGTATCAACGACATAGTATTCCATCACTATCGATATTTGGGCTGCACAGTAAACGCGTATCCCGACAAAATTGCAAGTTAACTGTGTCAGATGAGGCGGATGTTTGAAGTCATTCGCCTCGATGGATGCGCTTACTTTTCTTGCAAATGAATTTCTCGCACTGGGCAAGCCATTTCGATTCCAGCCTGTTTGAGGGCGTTGTAAATCGCTAGATTTATCTTGTATTTATGCTGGAAGTAACTTTGGGTCGGTACCCAGTAACGCACACCAATCTCGATGCCGATGGCATTAAAACCATTGATACCAATATTTGGCGTAGTGTCCTGACTGACATTGGGGTTTTGGCTCAGCAGCTCAGTGATGAGGCTTATCGCCGCCTCGGGGTCGTTGTTATAACTCAGGTTAAATTGGGTTTCGACCAGCTTATTGCTGAAGGAGTTATGTAAGATCTCGCCGACGATGTGCTTGTTAGGAATGCTAATTTGCTCGCCTTCCTCATTGGTTAAAATCGTCATCCCCAAATTAATCCGCGTGACGACACCACTTTCACCTTTGATTTCGATGGTATTTCCGACCACAAAAGGGCGAGTCACAATAATGGTGACCCCAGCGGCATAGTTCGACAGCATCCCCTGTAGGGCTAAACCTGCACCGAGGGAAGCTGCACCAATTGCCGCCACCATGGGGGTGACGCTAATGCCTATCTTGCCTAGGGCTATAATCGCCACCATGACAATGATCAGGATACGGATCAGATTGCTGACAAAGTTACTGAGGGTGATGTCGATTTGGTGTTTTTCACACTGTTTGGCCACTAAGCGCGAGACTTTGCTGGCGACCCACAGACCCAACAAAAAGACCAGCGCGGCACCGAGTAATTGGAAACTATAATTGACTAAAAACTCGGTGATCAGCTGGTAAACGCCCTGCAGTTGTTGCAATTCTTGATCGAGTCCTGGTGTTATCATTATGATATCCTTGCAATAAATTTAACCGCCCTAGTATAACGCACAATTGCTTTGAAAGGCGTATTCGTCATGCATTGTGAAGCGTATCATGTAATGGTTCGGATTAAATGAGCCGATTGCGAGACTCGGGTATGCTATTGCCCGTATCAAAAATGGAGTTAAGTGTTTATGAGAAAGCTGTTGTTGTGCCTGTCCTTCCTTTTCACTCCCATGATGGCCTTGGCGGCAAGTTATGTTGCTGGGGATGCGATCAATCCTATTTCATTACAGGATCAAAACGAGCAAGCGGTCAGTGTGACCGACGACACCAAAGTGGTGCTTTTTAGCCGTAGTATGAAAGGTGGCGATATTATTAAAGAAACCCTGACGCCATTGGCGGGAGATAAATTTCCGCAGCATTTAGTTTATGTGGCGGATATCAGTGGCATGCCATCGTTGATCGCTAAATTTGTCGCCGTGCCGCAAATGCAGGAGTTGCCCTTTGCCATTGGGTTAGACAGAGAGGGCGAGATCAGCCGCCTGTTACCCGATACTAAAGATATGGCGACGATGATTTTACTGGATCACCGCAATATTCAGGACATCGCCTACTTCGATTCGAGTGAAGCCTTAAGCCAAGCTCTAGCTAAATTAAACGAGTCGCAATAGCCCGTTCTTCGTGGTCAATGTTGAGGGGGGCTATGTTGAAGGGCTCACCCCTCAACTCATTTCATCTCGCTTTAGAGTGGTGATTCTGGGCTCGCACGGATTGAGCTGGAATCGCTCATCGGCCGACCAGTGTTACTCAGTATTTTTCCTCAGATCATCCTTAGCTGCATAAGCTTGGATTGTCGTCGTAAAAAATTCATTTTTCCTACCTCAAAAACGTCAAAATTCTCTGTTGTGCTCTTGTGCATAATTATCTGTTTTGATGGCAGTTTTTTTACGTTTGTCACTGCTTAAAATTTCGCGGAATAAAAAGTTAGTTATTAAGCATAAAAATTCGTTGCGTTAAATAAAAAAATAGCGTTTACTGCGCACGTTTTTAAGACAGATAACCCAATTTTTTACCATTTGACCCAAAGGAGACTCTGGCCCAATGAGCCAATTTCAATCTATTGATGTTGCTGACTATTATGATGCTCAAACCTTCAAGCGTATTGAAGAGTTTGCCAAAGATAAAGCGACCCCGTTCGTGGTGATTGATACCAGTATCATTGCGAAACAATACGATGACATGGTTAATAGTTTTCCTTATGCCGATGTTTATTATGCAGTTAAGGCAAACCCTGCGGCTGAGATCCTGACGTTACTGAAAAACAAAGGGTCAAACTTCGATATTGCGTCGATTTATGAATTAGATATGGTCACTAACGTGGGCGTAACGCCTGACCGCGTGAGCTATGGCAATACCATCAAAAAGCGTCAAGATGTGCGTGCGTTTTATGAGCGTGGTGTGCGTATGTATGCATCGGATTCTGAAGCCGACTTACGTATGATCGCCGAAGAAGCGCCGGGTTCACGCATCTATGTGCGTATCCTGACCGAAGGCACAGACACCGCCGACTGGCCACTGTCTCGTAAGTTTGGTTGCCAAAATGAGATGGCTTATGAGCTGTTAGTTCTGGCGAAGGAATTAGGCTTAGAGCCCTTTGGTATTTCATTCCACGTGGGTTCACAGCAACGTGATATCGGCGCTTGGGATTCGGCGATTGGTAAAGTGAAGAGCATCTTCGACCGTCTGCGCGATGAGCACAATATCGTCCTGAAGATGATCAATATGGGTGGCGGTTTCCCTGCTAACTATATCGACAAAACCAATCAACTCGGTGTGTATGCTGAGCAAATCACTCACTTCCTGAAGGAAGATTTTGGTGACGATTTGCCACAGATCATTCTGGAGCCAGGTCGCTCGCTGATCTCTAACGCTGGGGTATTGGTGTCTGAGGTGGTGCTGATCAGTAAGAAATCCTACACTGCATTAGAGCGTTGGGTATTTACCGATGTGGGTAAGTTCTCTGGTCTAATCGAAACTATGGATGAAGCAATCAAATTCCCAATCTTCACCCATAAACAAGGTGAGTTGGATAAATGTGTTATCGCCGGCCCGACTTGCGATAGTGCCGACATCATGTACGAGCACTACAGCTATGGTCTGCCGAATGACCTAGCGATTGGAGACCGTATGTACTGGTTAACTGCTGGTGCTTACACCACCACTTATTCAGCGGTGTGTTTTAACGGTTTCCCGCCTCTGAAGGATTACTACCTGTAATCTTGACCGCAAGGCAACAAAAAGGGCGCTTAGGCGCCCTTCGTTTTTGGCGTCACCACTTAATTGTGGGATTTGAGAATTTGATAGATCTCTTCTTTTAAATGCAGTTTTTTGCTTTTGAGTTCTTTCACTGTGGGATTGAAATCACTGCCAACGCGTTTTTCCAGTTGTTTGATTTCTTCATCTAATTGATTGTGCTCGTTGAATTTACGTTGAAAATGAGCATCTTGAGTCTTTAAGGTGGTAATGAGATCTCGATATTCTGGAAACATTGGCGTTCTCCTTGTCGTCTTTTATCGTGCTTTGGTCTCGTCTTAACCCTAACCTTAGGCACGATGATGAAACGTGATATGGATCAATATTTGTCCTCCTACAGATTAATACTAAAGGGTGATTTCAGCAAACTAGATATAAATCAATAACCTATATATTTTATATTGCTCGGTGTGGCGAGTGAGTCAGATCTGGCTCACACTTACTTTCACCTGATTGGCGAGTGCCCACAGAAACATCACAGATTTGCTATCTTTGTGATCAAGCTGTAATAGGTTTGGTAATTACATTACGAATGAACAATTCTTCTTGCCGATAATTCTGTGATCAAGTTAACCTTCACCGCTTCGATACTAGGTTAAAGTCGATTCAATAAGAATTTTATTATCAAAAATGAAAGGGGTTTTCACGATGGCTGATGTATTTCACTTAGGTTTGACCAAAGCGATGCTCGATGGTGCCACTTTGGCGATTGTGCCGGGCGATCCAGAGCGTGTAAAACGTATTGCCGAGTTAATGGATAATGCCACATTCCTCGCAAGCCACCGCGAGTACACCAGCTACTTAGCGTATGCTGACGGTAAGCCTGTGGTGATTTGCTCTACCGGTATCGGTGGTCCATCGACTTCTATCGCAGTAGAAGAGTTAGCGCAATTAGGCGTGAATACCTTCCTGCGTGTGGGTACCACAGGTGCGATTCAACCCCATGTAAATGTGGGTGATGTGATTGTGACTCAAGCGTCAGTGCGTTTAGATGGCGCAAGCTTACATTTTGCACCTATGGAGTTCCCAGCGGTTGCTAACTTCGAATGTACCACAGCTATGGTTGCTGCGTGCCGCGATGCGGGCGTAGAGCCACATATCGGTGTTACTGCATCTTCTGATACCTTCTACCCAGGTCAAGAGCGCTATGACACTGTGACTGGCCGTGTGACCCGTCGTTTTGCTGGCTCAATGAAAGAGTGGCAGGATATGGGCGTGCTGAACTATGAAATGGAATCAGCGACCCTATTCACTATGTGTGCGACTCAAGGTTGGCGTGCGGCGTGTGTGGCTGGCGTTATCGTAAACCGCACTCAACAGGAAATCCCGAACGAAGCGACAATGAAGCAAACTGAAGTCAGTGCTGTTTCTATCGTTGTAGCTGCGGCTAAGAAGCTTCTGGCTTAATTCGGCGACGCGCTCCCCTGCAAAGCGAGTGTTGCGTGCGTAATAAAAAAGGTGCCCTAGGCACCTTTTTTATTCGCTGTTGTATCACTTAGATTAGAAGTGGTACTGAGCAATCACAGAATAAGTGTCTTGGTCGACACCCTTCACGCCGTACTTGTTGGTCCACAGATCGTACTCGATACCGACAAGTAATTTATTTGCCTTATGGTCACCAAATAGGCTCTTACCTAAATCGTATTTCAGCTGCGGGTTGAAGTGGAAGTTTTCTTCGTAGCCACTGTTATCCGTGGCAAATACCCAATCGATAAAGCCATCGAGCACGATATTAGCAGACCCTACAGGGATATCGATTCTGAAGACTGGGGTGAACTGCCAGCCATCACTGATATTGCCAGAGCTCATCGCATCGCGACGATAGGTGTTGAAGTTAAGGTAGGTAAAGTAAGGTACGGCAACATCGACCCCTAAGCCATAGAGCAAGCTATGCACAGGGCCTTCACCTTCTTCGTAGGTGAGGGCTAATGAAAGATCGGTAATAGGGCCGAACGCAATTTTTTCGCCGAGGATTTTGCTCGCGCTAAAGCGAGGTGAAATCTCTCCGTAGGTGGTGCTATCCATGCCCGTGTGGTCGCCTTTGAAGTAGATAAAATCTTGGAAGGCAAACCAATCACCGTATTTCCATGCACCAGCGGTTTCGAGTGTGACTGTCGCTTGCTTGTCCGAAGGAGCCAAGTCGTAGTCTTCGCCATAAAGAGCGGTTGCACTGAAATCCCACCACTGTACTAAGTCACCAGCAAATGCTTGAGGTGAAAGCATTAATGCTAGACATAGGCATGTCTTTTTCATTGTTATTTCCTGTTGTAGGGGTAGAGGCTAAATAAAGTTGTACTCAGTTCCTGCTCCGAGGGCAGAACCTACAAACGGCTAGGGTGGAGCGGCTTGTATGGGTGCTGGCTGAGGGCAAGGTAAAAAGTGCGGGCAATATATGCAAAAATTTACAATTATTCAAAGTTTTTATCGAATGTTGTTGTGAAAATCACATAATCAAATTGTGAATTTTAAGGTGTTTAATTTATTGATTTTTAGTGATTATTTTATTTTTCGATACGTTGTTGATGATATTGTGAGCTAACTTTTTGAATTGATTGTGCTTAATTTTAGAACAACTCGGGTCGATATTTTGCCGCGAGTCAATTCATCCCCTCATTTTCCCAAGTTAATTGTCTTGCCGTGCTTTTTAAATCGGCGTATAAATTTATGACATATTATGTCGCATATCTGTCACTCTGCTGCTATAGTGCTGCACAGGATGCTCTCATTTCAGGGGGGGAATATGGAGTTTTCGAATCTGATTTTAGTTTGGTCTATTATCGGGATTATCTTGATGTTAGCCGAGCTGGTGATACCTGGAGGTATTGTCGTGCTACTCGGCGCCGCCTGCTTAGTGGTGGCTGGCGCCTTATGGATTGGCCTAGTGGAAGGTGTGGTTCAAAGCCTGACACTGTGGTTTATTTCCGCCATCGTCTTATTACTCGCCTTTCGGCAAGTCACTCAAAAATTGGTTGGTGGAGATTCCCATGTGGATAACACCGATGAAGAACTTGATATTTACAATCAAATCGCCCGTGTGAAACAAACCATAGGTCCAGGACAAACGACAGGAAGAGTCGAGTTTCAAGGGAGCGAATGGCCCGCATTGGGGGATGGTAGTATCATTGCTGCGGGCACTGAGGTCAGGATTATCTGCCGTGAAAACATTGCCCTAGTGGTTGAGCCTGTTGATCAGGCAACGTCTCAAAACTAAAGGATGAGTCTATGTTTGTGTTTACCTTAGTCATTTTATTTGTCTTGTTTATTCTCTATAAGCTGATGCTGATAGTGCCGATGCGTGAGGTGCATGTCATTGAGCGGTTGGGGAAATTCCGTACCGTACTGCAACCTGGATTCCACTTCTTAATCCCTTTCTTCGATCGCGTCGCATATAAACACGATACCCGTGAGCAAGTGCTCGACGTGCCGCCACAAAGCTGTATCTCAAAGGATAACACTCAGCTTGAAGTGGATGGTTTAGTGTATCTCAAGGTCATGGACGGCAAGTTAGCGAGCTACGGTATTGAAAACTATCGTAAAGCTGCCGTGAATCTGGCACAGACCACTATGCGTTCTGAAATCGGTAAGCTCACACTTAGCGAGACCTTTTCCGAGCGTGACCGCTTAAATGAATCCATAGTGCGCGAGATTGATAAGGCGTCAGAGCCTTGGGGGATCAAAGTCCTACGTTATGAGATCCGCAATATCACGCCATCGCGCCATGTGATCCATACCCTCGAAAAACAAATGGAAGCCGAGCGTCGTAAGCGCGCCGAAATCACCTTGGCCAATGCCGAAAAGGCCGCGATGATCAATATGTCAGAGGGTGAACGCCAAGAGGCGATTAACATTTCTGAAGGCCAAAAACAGAAGCGTATCAACGAAGCTAAAGGTACGGGACAAGAAATTGCCATTATCGCTAAGGCCAAGTCTGAAGGCATGGCAATGATTTCCCAAGCGTTAGCGGTCAATGGCGGTAACGATGCGATGAATATGTTGTTAAAAGAGCAGTTTATTGCTCAGGTCGGTAAGATCCTCAACGATTCGCAAGTGTCAGTTGTCCCCGCAGAGATGGCAAAACTCGAAGGATTCTTCGAAGGAATGGAACAAGTCACCCAAACCGTGGCTGGCCATAATGCAACTAGCAAAGGAGCACGCTAATGCAAATCCCATTGAATACTGATGTCGCGGTAATGGTCATTTGGGGACTAATTTTCGCCATATTTGTGATTAAGCTGTTCCAATCCATCCGCTTAGTTCCGACTAAATCGGCTTATATTGTTGAACGTTTAGGTAAGTACCACTCGACGCTAGATGCGGGGTTCCACACCTTAATTCCTTTTGTCGATAAAGTGGCTTATATCCATGACTTAAAAGAGGAAACGATCGACGTACCACCACAGGAGTGTTTCTCAAGTGACGAAGTGAATGTGGAAGTCGATGGGGTGATTTATATCTCTGTTACCGATCCTGTGAAGGCCAGCTATGGCATCACAGACTATCGCTATGCAGCGATTCAATTAGCGCAGACCACCACGCGCTCAGTGATCGGCACCTTAGATCTCGACCGCACCTTCGAAGAGAGGGATGTGATTTCCGCCAAGGTAGTGGAAGTGCTCGACCAAGCGGGTGCCATGTGGGGTATTCGCGTACACCGCTATGAGATTAAGAACATCACGCCGCCCGAGACAGTGAAAAACGCCATGGAAATGCAAGTGAACGCTGAGCGTGAGCGCCGTGCATTACTGGCAAAGAGTGAGGGTGATAAGCAGAGTAAGATCAATCGCTCCGAAGGGATTAAAGCGGAAACCGTAAACCGCTCTGAGGGTGAAATGCAGCGCCGTATCAACGAGGCTGAAGGTAAAGCGGAGGAGATTTTAACCCTGTCGCGAGCCACTGCGGAATCGATTGAGCGTTTAGCGACTGTAATTGCGGCGCCAGGTGGCCATAACGCACTGCGGATGCAGCTCGGTGAGCAGTACTTTAAGCAGCTCGATGGCTTAAGCCAGAAATCTAGCCGTGTGGTGCTGCCCGGTAATATGGTCGATTTCGATTACTGGATGAATAGCATAGGCTTAAAAGAGAAAGCTTAATGCGCATAAACTATGCTACGGCTTAAATATTCATCAGCTTAAGCCCCATAAACCTAAGGCCAAATAGTGATATTTGGCCTTATTTTTTGCGGTTTTGCATGGGATTAAGGATAGAAAAAGCAGGTTAAAAATATCTGTTAACTGGCGCGGCGAATGGGGAACTCAATGCAGCCGTCCATTGGCGTATCGCGTCATCTTCAGCCGTGATTAATAGGCCAGACGCTCTGAAATTTCAGAGTGGGAATGGGTTTCGATAAGACGCGCTATGGTGTCTTGTTCGAGCACCGCTAGGGCCGAAATCTCGTTGTAAATCTTATCCTGTACATCCAGAGGCATGTGCACATGCTCCATATACATTCGGATGCTTAAGGCGTCACCGCTTTTGAACAGTTGGCTGAATTCAGAGGCTTCAATCTCGATTAATGCATTCATAATACTTCACCCTGAGGTTGGATTTTTGATGAGTAGACAACAGGTTTTGCTGTTACCTAAGAGATACGCCTAAGTTTGATCTAGGTCAATTAAACGCCATATTAATCTTTCTTAATAAACAAGTTTACTCTTTAAAAATAAATGGTTATAAATTTCATATAATGAAATTGTGACTTATACCAATCACATTAAATATCTAATCAGTTCAGAGCCTCACAGGCATCTCAATCCAAGGCGCATTGACGAAGAAATGGTTATTCCCTTTTAAGTCAATGTAACACGGGAGTGAGATGCCTGTGAGGCTCCCGAAGGGCGGGGTTGAACGGGCTTTATACTGCGTTTAAGGCTTTCGACAGAGCGCCACTATGCCTTCAAGCCTTCGCCTTGTCTAAAGCCCGTTTAACTCCCGCTGAATGAACAGATATTTAATACGATTGGTATTAGCTCAATGTTTGAAACGGGGCGAAAGAGGGGGGGGGAGCAAACTTCAGTTGGCAAGAAGATAAAAAAATCGCGGCGCGTGATGGGTCACGCGCCGCGATATTCAGACTGATTTAGCGAGCGGAGTTACTTTGGAACGGCTAACAGCTGGCAGCCATTGATCCCCGCATTTTGCAAGGTGTGGCGTTTACGCTCGGCATCACGCCTACGTTCGTAGGGGCCGAGGATAACCTTGTACCACGTGCCTGAGGTGCCTTCAATTTGTCTGACCTGCGCTTCTAATCCTTGGAACGCAATCACTGCCTTCATCTGGTTCGCCTGAGACTCTTGACGGAATGAGGCGCACTGCAATTGATATTGCTGTGGTGTACGCGTCGACACGACATCGGGAATATCCACTTCGACGTTTTTATTCTCAAGCTCGTCCAGATAGGTCCATTCTTCCTTAGGCTTGGGTGGCAAGGCGTTCGGATCTTTCTTCGGCGCTTCAACGACCGGCTTTTCTTCCACCGGTGCAGTGACTACCACGGCTTGGCGCTCGGCCTCTTTCACCTTAGGCGTCAGAATCGTTGCCGGTTCTTTTGCCTTAGTCAGCTTCTCGGTTTTCACCTCGACAGGCGCTTCCTGCTTGGCGGTATCTTTAATGCTAAACAGAAAATAGCCAAAACTGCCGACGGCAATAAAGGCGAACAGGATCAACGGGATCGGGAGTTTACGGCGAGGCGCAGCCTTTTTAGCCGCAGGCCTCGCTCGTGTTGCGCGCATGGGGCGCTGTTTCGCGCCTGCTTGCGGTCTTCTGTTGGCATAGTCACGATTGCTCATGGCTTACATCCGTTCTAGGGTTTCGATACCTAGTAGATTTAGGCCTTTTTGCAGCGTGTTGGCCGTCAATTGTGACAGCAGTAAACGGCTATGCTTTTGCTCGTCGTTATCGGCGGCAAGCACTGGGCAGGCCTCGTAGAAGCTAGAGAAAGCCCCCGCTAATTCATAGAGGTAACCGCAAAGTACATGTGGTTGGCCCTTGTTGACCACGCGGCTGAGGATTTCACCAAACTGCGCCAGTTTGTTGCCTAGATCTTTCTCTTTTTCGTGGTCGAGTACAATCTTGGCTTGGCTTAAGTCAATATCGGTCGCACGTTTGAAGATACCAGCAACGCGGGTGTAGGCGTAAAGCAGGTAAGGCGCGGTATTGCCTTCAAAACTCAGCATTTGCTCGAAGCTGAAGATGTAATCGCTGGTACGGTTTTTCGACAGGTCAGCGTATTTGACTGCGCTGATCCCCACAACACGGGCAATTTCAGCTAGGGTCGCTTCATCCATATCTGGGTTTTTGCTGCGAACCAGCTCAAGCGCGCGAGTATTGGCTTCATCCAGTAGATCAACCAGTTTCACCACGCCACCGGTACGGGTCTTGAACGGACGACCATCTTCGCCATTCATGGTACCGAAGCCTAAGTGCTCCAGTGACATATCGTTACGGACAAACTTGGCCAGCTTGGCAAGGCTAAATACTTGTTGGAAGTGCAGCGCTTGGCGTAAATCGACAAAGTAGAGTACGCGGTCGGCTTTTAGCACGCTTGAACGGTAACGCATAGCCGCTAAGTCGGTAGTGGCATAGAGGTAACCACCATCGGCCTTTTGAATGATAACAGGCAGCGCCTCGCCTTCTTTGTTACGGAATTCTTCTTGGAAGACCACTTTGGCGCCGTTGCTTTGGGTCAGTAAACCTTGGGCGTCTAAATCTTTGACTACTTGTTCTAAGTCGGCGTTATAGGCGCTTTCACCGTGTACGTCGGCGCGGGTTAAGCTCACCCCCAAACGCTCGTACACTTCGTGGCAGTGACTTAAGGAAATGTCGTTAAATTCACGCCACAGTTTGTTGCAGTATTCGTCGCCTGATTGCAGTTCAACCACGAGCTGACGGGCACGGGTCGCGAACTCTGCAGATTCGTCAAAACGCAGTTTGGCGGCGCGGTAGAAGGTTTCGAGATCCGATAATTCTAATTGGGCTTGTTCGCCATTTTGCGCGCGCAATTCTTCCATGTAAGCCAGCAACATACCAAACTGGGTACCCCAGTCGCCTACGTGGTTTTGGCGGATCACTTTGTGGCCTAAAAACTCGAGGGTACGCACCACGCTGTCACCAATGATGGTCGAACGCAGGTGGCCGACGTGCATCTCTTTGGCGAGGTTAGGTGAAGAGTAGTCCACGACGATAGTTTGTGGCGTTGGTAGCTTAATCCCTAAATGCTCATCGCTAATTGCAGCCTGTAATTGGTTCGCTAAGGCGCTGTCATCAATGAAGAAGTTGATAAAACCAGGGCCTGCGATTTCAACTTTCGCCACATAGGCTGAGGCGGGTAGGTTGTCGATGATCAGCTGCGCCAATTCGCGGGGATTTTTACCCGCCGCTTTGGTTAGCATCATGGCTAAGTTGGTTGCCAGATCGCCATGGCTCTTATCCTTGGTTCGATCTACTTGAATTCGCGCCTCAAAATCCGCAGGCAAAATACCTTGTTGTTTAAAGGATTCGATAGTTTGTTCAAGTAATGATTGGATATGTGATTTCATGGATTAATTAGCTACTAACTTTAAGAATGAATACAGGGAATAACCGCGTATTTTAGCCGTTTGTGGTGACTAATTGCTATCTTCCCGATGATTTTTTATCAAATTATTGAATCACAACAGATCCTGCGGATCTCTGTCTAGGCTCCAGCGACAACGTTTGGCCTCTGGCAGCTGTTCGACGAGGGGATAAATCCGCTCAAACTCCTGCTGTAATCTATGTCTGTGCTTGGCTTGAAACATCAATTGGCGGCGAAACTTGCCAGCTTTTCTGTCGAGTGGCGCTGGCATTGGGCCGATGATTTCAAACTCTTTATCCTGGGGCAGCAGCGCTGCAAACGCATTAAGAAAGTTATCGGCATCCACGGCGGAGTGGGCTTCTGCGCGCACTAGTACCATGTGCCAAGCGGGAGGCAGCAGCGCCATTTGGCGCTCCTTTAATTGGCTGCGGGCAAACTCGCCATAACCCCGGTGGAGCAAATCCCTCAGTATCGGGTTATCACTCTGGTGAGTTTGCAGCAATACAGTGCCGGGTTTGTTGGCGCGACCAGCACGGCCAGCGACCTGTGTATAGAGCTGGCCGAAGCGCTCTGGCGCCCTAAAGTCGGCGCTAAAGAGCGCGCCATCGACATCCAGTAATCCCACTAAGGTCACATCAGGAAAGTGGTGCCCCTTGGCAAGCATTTGAGTGCCGACCAAGATCTTGTATTCGCCCTTATGAATAGCGCTTAAGTGGCTTTCGAGCGAGCCCTTAAGGCGGGTGGTGTCACGATCGATTCGCACCACGGGATATTTTGGGAATTCCTGCTGCAATGCTTCGGCGAGCTGTTCTGTGCCGATACCTTGGCCCACCAACATGGTGCTGCCGCAATTATGGCACTGCCTTGGAATGGCATATTGGTTGCCACAGTGGTGGCAGCGGATCTCCCCAAGGGATTGATGCACAGTAAAAAAGGCATCGCAGCGGTCACACTCGTGTAAGTGCCCACACTCGTGGCAGAGCAGTGCTGGAGCAAAGCCTCGGCGGTTCAAAAACAGTAATACCTGATTCCCAGCCTCTAAATGGCTGCGGATTTCATTGATGAGTGGCGCCGACATCCCCGCCTTGAGGGGCAGGTTTTTGATATCGATAATCCCTTGGCGTACTTTTTTCGCATTACCCGCTCGCTCCCCGAGTTGCAGGTGATGATATCTACCACTGAGGGCATTTTGCAGGGTTTCTAACGAGGGTGTCGCCGAACCTAAAATCACCGGGATCGATTCTAAATGTCCGCGCATCACGGCGAGGTCTCGGGCGTGGTAGCCAACGCCTTCCTGCTGTTTAAAGCTACTGTCGTGCTCTTCGTCGAGAATAATCACGCCGGGAAAAGCCATGGGCGTAAATAGGGCGGAGCGAGTACCAATGATGATGGCGGCTTGGCCACAGCGGGCCTGTCGCCAAGCTTCGAGGCGCTGGTTATCGGTCAGCCCCGAATGCAGCACGGCCACATTGACCTTAAAGCGGCGCTTAAAACGATTGATGGTTTGCGGCGTTAAGCCAATCTCAGGTACGAGGATCAGCGCTTGCTTACCCTGCTTAAGGATATGTTCGAGTACGGCTAAATAGACCTCGGTTTTACCCGAACCGGTAATGCCCTCGAGCAGAGTGCAGTGGTATCCTTGCTGTTGGGTGAGCAGAGTGACGGCAACTGCTTGTTCCTTATTGAGTCTATGGGGGGCTTCATCGAGTTCCAGTTGGCTGCGCCAATCGAGATTGAGCTCGGCGAGTTTCTCGTGTCTAGCAATCCAGCCCTTATCCTCTAAGGTTTTGAGCGCGGCTTTATTCAGTTCTAAACTGATGACGTCTTCCTGCGTCAGGCTGGTTTGCTGTAAGCGTTCGAGTAAGCGTTTTTGAGCCGGAGCGCGTTTTAATGTCTCAGGCGCAATATTGCTGCCCAGCTCTGTGATTTGCCAGTACTGAATTTTTTGCGGCGCTGCATCGAGCCCTTTACGCAGCGCCACGGGGAGCGCCTGTGTCAGCATTTGCCCTTGGCTGCAAAAGTAATATCTTGCGGCCCAGAGGGTTAATTTATAAAGCGATTCTGGCAATAAAGGTGCGTCATCAATAAACTCTATGACAGATTTGAGTTGCGTAGGTGCCAGTTCGCAGCTGTCGGTGATGGCGGTAACAAGGCCAATCAGTTGCTGGCGTCCAAAGGGGACTTTTACTCTTATACCAATCTGAGGCTCTTGGGTGCTTTGATTAGCGTGTTCATCGGTATCGACTCGATAGGTAAAGTTTTGCCGCATAGGCACCGGTAACGCAACTTCAACAAACAGTGACATATGCAGGTCGAGTCTTAAGGGAAATGAGGTTTAGTGTACTCAGCACGGCTAGCGAGGGCTAGTCCTAATGACAGTTTATCCAAGGATAGTTGAGAGTAAGTAAATGACTAAAATAGCGAAATCATTAGGACTATTCGCCTTAGTGTGTTGCGCTTGTGTGCAGGCGCAAGTTTCCCATGTGAGTATCAATAGCCGCATGTTTGAATTGGGCGCTTACCCCAGAATGCGCGTCAATGTGATCACCGATAATCAGGATATGACGCGGCTCGAATTTGCGGTGCTGCAGTCAGGCGGTGAAGAGAAACTCATGGCCGAGCAGCTTAACCGTTTCTTGGTTTTGCTAACGGGTGTGGAGGATGTGACCGACCCCAAGGCACGGCTGTTGGTACGTGAATATCGTGTCGACCGCTGGTATGAAGTGAAAAATCTGCCACTGTTTGATAATGCTTCCTCTGCGGTATCACCCGTAACGCAAGCAAAAACGGCGGTTGTGAAATCAAGCAAAGCGGCCGCAGCCGAGACCAGTCAGCTGGCGGCAAGCTCTGCTAAAAGTGACAAAACCACAGTTAAATCAACTAAGGTTGTGCAAGAGGTGAATTTAGTCACCGCTGAAGCTGATGTTGTGCCCGTTGCGCCCGTTGTTGTGGCTGCGGTGACGGCAGAAGTTGCCGCGACGCCTCGCAGCTCTGGATTTACCTTCCCTGAGGATAAGTCTGAGATTAAAGCATCCTCCACCTCGAGTTCGTCTGTAGTGAAATCTGATGAAGCTAAACCTAAGGCTGCTAAATCAGAAGTGACTAACTCTGATCCATCTAAATCTGAGCCATCTAAAGCTGATATGCCTACACCTGAGCCGTCGACAACAGAAGTCGCAAGCGTGCAGGCTGTTGCGCAAGCGCCAGCTGATGTACCAAAAGTCGACAAGAGCAAGACTGCGGTTGATGCACCCGAAGTTAAGGCAGCCGAAGCAACTGCTGTAGAGGCTAAGATCGTGAGTTCGATAAATGCCAATGCAACAAACTCGGGTGAGTGTATGTTGGATTATCACAACGAGACGTTATGGCGTATTGCCAATCGCTATGCCCCTGAATGGAAAGTGAGTGTGTATGGCGCCATGCTGGCGATCCACGATGCCAACCCTAAGGCATTTTCGAAGAATCGGATTAACGCGCTGAAGAAAGATGCCACGCTTTATTGCCCATCGGCCGAGATACTTTCGCGTTATCCCGATGCGCAGGCGGCAAGGACGAGTTTCGAAGATAGGGAAGCGGGGAGATAACTGTCAGTGAACAAGTAGACTATCGTGAAAATGCTCAGATAATCTACTTGTGTCTGCGTGGGTGATACTGTAGTATCCTGCGCCCTAACATATCGTTATTAACTGCATGTGGTGTCCGACTTCGGGTTGGAAGAGCGACATGGCCTTACATTTGAGGTAATCCCAATGAAACCAGGTATCCACCCAGAATATGCAGTAATCACTGCAAACTGTACTTGTGGCAACGTAATCAAAGTAAACTCTACTGCTGGTAAAGACCTGCACTTAGACGTTTGTGGTGCATGTCACCCATTCTACACAGGTACACAAAAAGTTGTTGATACAGGCGGTCGTATCGACAAGTTCAACAAGCGTTTCGGTATGCTTGGCAAGAAATAATTGCGTTAGCAATGTTTCTAAAAGAGGCGCCTATGGCGCCTTTTTGCTTTCTGGTCTTCTGGCACAAAATCGCTACTTATCTGCCTTTCTGGTACGACTTCACTTAAAAAAGCATCAAAGTCACTTTATAGGGGCTTAAAGTCGCCTAAATCGACTTATTTATAGCAATTAACTATAAGATAACTGAGTTACTCATCTCTATTGTAATTTAATCAACATTTTTCGCATTGTGAGGCGTTTTTTCATTGCTTTAGTGGGTTATGTTCGTTTGTTTCCTACAAATTTAAACGGATAATCATCCTCTATTGGCAGAGATAAGTTTATAAAACTTGGCTTAGAGAGATAAATCTGTCGCAAAGGCGAAATTTCTCAATATCTTATTTAAAAATTAACCCAATTGGCGTATCTTACCCCGACCTGCCACACTGTTTAAATCGCCCGTAAATGAGGTGATCTTGGGTTGGTCGGCCTTACTTCCATACTTATAAATGTCGCATTTCAGGATGTTAAAATGTCAGATATTCGTCAACAAGCACTCGATTATCATGAATTCCCCGTTCCCGGTAAAACCGCAGTCTGCCTCACTAAACCTGCTGAAACCAGCCATGACCTCGCACTAGCCTATAGCCCTGGTGTTGCTGAACCGGTACGTGAAATTGCTGCTAATCCTGACAATGCATATCGTTACACCAACAAAGGTAACACAGTCGCTGTTATCACCAACGGCACAGCGATTCTGGGTTTAGGTAACTTAGGCCCATTGGCGTCAAAACCGGTGATGGAAGGTAAGGCTCTGTTGTTTAAACACTTTGCAAATATCGACTCGACCGATATCGAAGTGACCCACAATACTCCTGAAGAGTTTATTAACACAGTTGCGGCGATCGCTGGCACCTTTGGTGGGATTAACCTCGAAGACATCAAGGCGCCGGAGTGCTTTGTTATCGAGCGCGAATTGATTGAGCGTTGTAATGTGCCCGTGTTCCACGATGACCAGCACGGCACCGCCATTGTGACCGCAGCGGGTATGATCAACGCCTTAGAAATCCAAGGTAAACTGATCAGTGATGCGACCTTTGTATGTATGGGGGCTGGCGCAGCAGCTATCGCCTGTATGACCATGTTGGTTAAGTGTGGTGCAAACCGTGCCAACATCTATATGTTAGATACCAAAGGCGTTATCCATGCGGGTCGTACCGATCTGAATGAATATAAAGCCCTGTTTGCGAACGATACCGACAAGCGCACCTTGCAAGATGTGATTAAAGGTGCCGACGTTTTCTTAGGTTTATCTGGCCCGAACGTGATTGGCGCTGAAGAAGTGGCCATGATGGCGGATAAGCCAGTGATTTTTGCCTGCTCAAACCCAGATCCTGAAATCAAACCTGAGCTTGCCCACGCAACGCGTAGCGATTTAATCATGGGTACTGGCCGCAGCGATTATCCAAACCAAGTGAACAACGTACTGTGTTTCCCATTCATTTTCCGTGGTGCCTTGGATGTACGTGCATCTTGCATTAACGACGAGATGAAAGTGGCCGCGGTTCACGCGATTGCTGCTTTAGCAAAAGAAGAAGTTCCCGCGAGCGTATTGAAGGCCTATCCAAAGGTGAGTTCATTAAGTTTTGGCCCTGAATATGTGCTGCCAAAACCAATGGATCCACGCTTGTTACCTCGTGTTGCCCGTGCGGTTGCACAGGCTGCGATTGATTCGGGTGTTGCGGCAATCACTACGCTGCCACAATATGCGGATTAAGCGCTAAGTTGATTAACAAAAAAGAGGCTAATTAGCCTCTTTTTTGTTTTAACCTCGGATGAAATTTCTGCGATCAGAATTAGTTTTAGTGGCTTTGAAAACCAATCCTTAGTTGCCTTTTAGCGTATGCTACTGAATAATCTTGGCAGCATTTGTTGAACTCGTGTTAAGAGTGCACCGATAATTATAATAATCCAGCAGGATAGCGGATCGATGAAATTCACTCGAATGTTAACCACAAAATTAACCAGTTTTTGGTTAATGTCTTTGGCCGCTATCGCCTTCGTCTTTTTACTCAGCGCCATGATGAGCTTTGTGCAGTTGACCTATAAGTTTCAACAGCAGAAAGTGTCTGAGCTTGAATCCCTACTTATTGAACATTATCAAACGCAGCCCGATTGGGAATTAGAGTCTTGGTTGCCGCCTATGTTGCTGGCGTACAACGCCGTCGAATTCCGTTTGACCATGAAGAGCGAAGTGCTTTTTGCCTATCAGGGCAATGTGCAGACGCAAAATGCCATGGTGTATACCCATTTGCTCGATCCCAAGTCGGGATTGAATATGACCCTCACGCTGCCACAGCCCTTCGAGCATTACAGCGTCAGTTGGTATGAGTTGCTCATTTTAGGCGTGGGCTTGCTGGCAGTGATTGCGCTGGTGCGTTTTGGTCATGTGTGGTTTTCACAGCAGTTGGATGGTATTGAAGAACTTGCCCAGCGTAGCCGACTGATTTTGCAAGGCAAGCACGAACAAGCACTCGCGACCCCGGGTAATGGTAAGCCGAGGCTGATCAACCGAGCCTTAACTAAGCTGCTCGAAGAATTGCAGGACGCCCATAAAGAGCGCGGCCGTTTCGATAAGTTTATTCGTTCCAACACCTTTTTAGATGCACAAACCCGTATCGGTAATCGACTGTTTCTAAACAACCGTCTGGATGCCTTGAGCCATGATCAAGGCATGGTGGCCCACGGGGTCATTTATCTGTTGGAGATGGACGACCTCGATTTACTGCAACAGGCGAAAGGGGAGAGCGCGGTTAAAGAGTTGCTCCATGCGACAGTTAACAGCATTAACTCTATTTTGCAGACCTTACCCAACAGTATTTTTGCACGCCGCTCCCACAATCAATTTGCGATTGTCGTGCCCCATGTGTCTTTGATTGAGGCCGACCAACTTGCCAGTAAATTACTCAAAGTCTGTCTGAGCCAACCTTTGCCCGATGATGTGGAGAATCAAGACAACTTTTATCACTTGGGCTGCGCTTACTTTACCGCCGGAGATAATGTTAATCAGCTGCTCGATGAAGCCGATATGGCATTACGCGCTGCGCAGTTACAAGGTAACAGTAATTGGTTTATGTATGATAAGGGCGCAATTGATGAGGAGTTTGCCAAAGGCTCAGTGCGTTGGCGCAGCTTCTTGGAGAATACCTTAGTCCAGCGGCGTTTTTATCCCTTTAGCCAACCAGTGATGGATTCTGACGGCGTTGAACATCACAAGGAAATCTTTACCCGGGCGCGGGATAATCAGGGCGCCTTAGTTCGGGCGACACTCTTTATCCCTATGGCAAACAAATGCGGTTTGATGCCTCAGGTAGAACGGCAGATGATTGAGCGCGTGTTGGGCTTGTTGGCGCAGGAACAACATAAAAATCAAGTTTATAGTGTGAACCTGAGCCTAGATACCTTAATGAGCCGTGCCTTTACTCAGTGGCTTAAAACCACTCTGCTCGAATATCGCCATCTGACGCCACAACTGATTTTTGAGGTGTCTGAAGACATCGTTATCCAGCACCAGGATAAGCTTAAGCCTAAGCTGGATATGATCCGTAAGATGGGCGCGCGACTGTGCGTCGACCATGTGGGTCAGCAGGTGGTGGGCACTTACTATATTCGTGAATGCCATTTCGACATGATTAAACTGCATAGATCGATTGTGCGCCATATTCATTTGCGCCCAGAAAATCAATTGTTTATTCGTAGTCTTATCGGTGGTTTATATCGAACCGAAGTGCAAGTCTGTGCCGAGGGCATCGAAGTCTTTGAGGAATGGCAAACCCTACAAATCCTCGGTGTAGGTATGGCGCAGGGCATGTATTTTAGTGAGCCAATTGAGGTGCAATAGCGGGGAATTATTTCCTCAGCGTATGTGATCGCTGTGGAAGAATAGGGCCAAAATGTCGGATTTCTCTATAAAATTCACTGATTAGCGGCTAAACTAGCCTGTGCCAAAATTATGACGCTGGATATGATGGGTTTCACATTTTACAGGTGATGCACATTATCCTTATTTCAGTTTTGGACGTTTGTTATTCGCGCTCTTATGACTCAAGCTTTAACTTTATCGGAAGACAGGCATTTTTATGGATAAAGGACTTTTTGCTCGGTTGGCCTTTTGGCGAGCCAAACAGGCTGGTTCGGCGCTCGGTGTCTATGTCTGTGCCGATAAGCTGTGGGTCTATGCTCCCGCGACTGAAAGTCTTGCAGAACAATGGGTTTCCTATGAGCTGCAACAGGACCAATGGCAACAGGCCT
Organism: Shewanella sp. GD03713; assembly: GCF_029843705.1. Classification (NCBI taxonomy): domain Bacteria; kingdom Pseudomonadati; phylum Pseudomonadota; class Gammaproteobacteria; order Alteromonadales; family Shewanellaceae; genus Shewanella; species Shewanella sp. GD03713. Next base: position 4,271,521 of record NZ_JAOCIW010000001.1, on the reverse strand, counting down.
TTGCCAAACTTGCCAATGCCTTTCCCCACGCTTCCTTACAAATAGTCCTTGGTAGTGGCCGCTATCAATTGCTCGTGGCCGACAAACCGAATGTCGATAGTGATGAATTATCCCAAGCTCTGCTTTGGTCCATCAAAGACATGGTGAATATCCCTGTGCCGCAAATTCACTTGGATTACTTTGAGTCGCCCCTGCCGAGCAATAAGCTCAGTGTGGTTGTGGTCGATAAAGAAAAGTTGCGCGCTATGGTGCAGGCCATCAGCGATCAAGGTTTAAGTGTGCTAGGCATTAGCATCGAAGAATTAGCCATGACCAACCTGTTTGATGAGGATAATCAGGCGAGATTGGTCGTGAGCCATCATACAGGGCAAGAGTTATTGCTGACTGTGGTCAAGCAAGGTCAGCTCTATATGCAGCGCCGAGTGCGGGGCTTTACCGAGCTGGATAAGGCCGAAGTCGATGAGCTTAATTACGGACTGGCGGATAACTTAAGCCTAGAAATTCAGCGTTCTATGGATTACTTTGAAAGCCAATTGCGTCAGCCTCCAGTCGCCTCAATTGAATTATTTGCCGACGGCGCAGTGGATGCCTTGGCTAAGTTGGTATCGGCTAACTTTAACCAAGCCGTTAATGTCGTTAATAAGCGTGCCGTGGGCGCGAGCATGGCGGGATTAGCCTTTAGTGAACTTTCACGAGGTGCCGAGTGATAAAATCGAGAGTCAATCTATATTCTGCGGCATTATTACCTCCAAAGCAGAGCCTAACCTTTTCGAAATTAAGGAGTTATACCCTAGGCTTGGTTCTGGTCTGCGCCATACTTGCGGCCTTTAGCTATTGGCAATTGGCCGAGTCTCAGCGGGCGCTGAGCCAAGCCTCTGCGCAAAAACAGCAATTCGATCAGCAAAAAGCGGAACTGGAAGCGCAAATCGCCGCTCGTAAACCCGATGCTGAGTTAGTCGCGCGCGTTGAGCTTGAGTCGCAGCAGCTCGAGTTAAAACAATTATTGATGAATGAGCTGGCACTGCGCTCATCCCTCACCAGCCGAGGTTTTGCGCCCGTGCTGAAGGATTTAGCTATGGTGGCCGATGCGAGTGTTTGGCTGAACCATATTGTGATTAACGAGCAGCACTTTATGTTTGAAGGCTTTGCCGATCATCCGCAGAGCATTCCGCAATGGGTGGGCAAGTTAAAGACAACGAACACTTTAAAAGGTCAGGCTTTTTCGTCTATGACCATGGATCGCGGTGAGGATAAACCGCTGGCTTTCACGCTGACGAGTGAGACCCCAGAGGAGCAGGCGCGATGAAAGCCCGATTTGAACAGTTAGCGCAAAAGTTTGATGTTCTCAGCCAGCGTGAGCGCGGGCTTATCGCTCTCGCCGTGTTAGTGCTGGTCGCCATGTCGGCCTATATGCCTATCGAGTCGCTGTGGAAACAACAGCACTCGATGGCGCAACAAGTGAAGGCGTTAGAGCAAGAAAACAAGATTTCGATGCAACAGATTGATTTATATCAGCAGCGATTGGCTATGGATCCTAATCAGGACTATCGCCAGCGTTTAAACTTGTTGCAGCAACAGAATCAAGAGATTGATGCTCAGCTCAATGAGCAGATGGTGGATATGGTGCCCGCCGATTATATGCCTGAGCTATTAGGTAATCTGCTTGGGCAGGTTCAAGGTATTAAATTACTTAAGTTTACCTCGGTTACGCCCGTGCCACTCCTTGCCGTGGGTGAAGAGAAAAAGCTGAACCTCTACAGCCATGGAATACGCATGAGCTTGGAGGGGGATTATTTTTCTGTGCTGCGCTTTGTTGAAGCGGTAGAGGCTATGCCCGACAAACTTTACTGGAAACGACTCGACTATAAAGTAGCCGAATACCCTAAGGGGAAAATCGATATTGAGCTTTATACCTTGAGTATCAATAAGGACTTTATCAGTGTCGCTAAATAAGCCTTATATTTTCATTGCATTATTGGGGTTGTCGGCCCAAGTATCGGCCGAAACCTTAAGGGATCCGACCTTGCCCGGCAAAGGCTACTCGGCCGCCGGCGCCGTGACTCAGAACCAAAACAAAGCCCTAGTGCTTAACAGCATTGTCAGCTCGGGCAACACGGCCTATGCCGTGATCAACAATAAGATTGTGTCCGTGGGAGACAGCATTCAAGGGGTCAAAGTGGTGCGTATCACCCCCTCGTCGGTCTCCTTGTCTGACGGACGGAAATTAGCATTATTTCAAGCAATAATAGAGAGATAGGGAATAACACTCAGATGACAGCCATTAAATATATTACGCCTCTACTCTCACTTTGCCTTATGGCCTGCCAAACCACGGATAGACCGCAGCCCGTTGCTTCAAAAGAAGCGCTGGCCACCTCAATGCAAACCGCGAGTCAGCCAACGCCTCCACCACCGGCAACTATGCCCGATGCGGTGCAGCGTGAGCTGAACGCCAATGCCATGATGGGTGGGTTAACTCCGCCAATGGAAACGGAGCGTCGTATCGATGTGTCTGCCCATGATGTGGATGCTAGGGTGTTTTTCCCAAGCCTAGTGCAGGGCACTCCCTTTAGCGTGGCAGTGCATCCCGATGTGCAGGGGACGATTTCATTGTCACTTAAAGGCGTGACACTGAGTGAAGCCATTCAAGTGGTGGAAGATATTTATGGTTATGAGGTGAGCCGTGAAGGGCGCATCCTGCGCGTGTTCCCTGCGGGCATGCGGACTGAGACTTTCCCTTTAAATTACTTATACATGGAGCGTGATGGTCTCTCGCTGACCTCAGTGAGTTCGGGCCGGATCTCCGACAATAACAACTCGAATAACAATAACTCCAATAACAACAATTCGAACAACGGCAATTTTGGCAATAACAGCAACAATAACAATTCCAACAACGGTAATTACGGCAACAATAACAGCAGCGATAGCACTAACGGCACCTTTATTCGCTCGCGCACTAAGACCGATTTTTGGGGCGAATTGAAAGAAACCTTGAGCGCCATTATTGGTGACACTGGCGGTGGTCGTCAGGTGGTGGTGACGCCACAGGCGGGATTAGTGACTATTCGTGCCTATCCTAATGAGCTGCGCCAAGTACGCGCCTTTTTAAATTCCGCCGAGAGCCATCTGCAACGCCAAGTGATCCTCGAAGCGAAGATCCTCGAAGTCACTTTGTCTGATGGTTATCAGCAAGGTATTCAGTGGGATAACGTATTGGGCCACGTAGGTAATACCAATATCAATTTTGGTACCTCTGCGGGCGCAGGCTTGAGCGATAAAATCACAGCTTCCCTCGGTGGCGTGACGTCTGTAAGCATTAAAGGCTCAGATTTCAATACCATGATTAGTCTGCTCGACACCCAAGGCGATGTGGACGTGTTATCCAGTCCAAGGGTGACGGCATCGAACAACCAAAAGGCAGTGATTAAGGTCGGTACTGACGAGTATTTTGTGACTGACGTGTCATCAACCACAGTGGCGGGCACTACACCTGTAACCACGCCTCAGGTAGAGTTAACGCCGTTTTTCTCGGGCATCGCGTTGGATGTGACGCCACAAATCGACAAAGACGGCAATGTGCTGCTCCATGTGCATCCTTCCGTTATCGATGTAAAAGAGCAAACCAAGGACATTAAGGTCAGCAGCGAATCCTTAGAACTGCCGCTGGCACAGAGCGAGATCCGTGAATCCGATACCGTTATCCGCGCAGCCTCAGGCGATGTGGTGGTGATCGGTGGTTTGATGAAGAGCGAAAATACTGAAGTGGTTTCTCAAGTGCCACTGCTCGGTGATATTCCGCTCGTGGGCGAATTATTTAAAAACCGCAGCAAGCAGAAGAAGAAAACCGAGCTGATTATTATGTTAAAACCGACCGTTGTGGGCGGGGATACGTGGAAAAACGAGTTAGAGCGTTCTAAGACCTTACTCGACCGTTGGTATCCAGAAAATAAGTAAGCTTCCATGTATTTGAAGCACTTTGGACTCAGTCAAACGCCATTTTCGTTAACACCTAATACCGGATTTTTTTTCGGGTTATCCCCGCACGTAGAGGCGCTGCAAGTGTTGCAGACCGCCCTACAAACCGGGGAGGGTTTTATCAAAGTCACTGGCGAAGTGGGCACGGGCAAAACCTTAATCTGCCGTAAGTTGATTAATGAGCTGCCGCAGGGTTTCCATTGTGCATATCTTCCTAATCCTTATCTCACCCCCGCCGAGCTGCGCTGGGCGGTGGCAAATGAACTTGGATTAAAATACACCAGCGAAATCGATCAGCAGCAACTTACCGGACTTATCCAGCAGCAATTACTTGCTCTGAGTGCCCATGGTCACGCCATTGTATTAGTGCTCGACGAAGCGCAGGCTTTACCCGATGAGAGCCTAGAAGCGCTGCGACTGTTTACCAATCTTGAAACCGAAAGCCGTAAGTTGCTGCAAGTGGTGCTATTTGGTCAGCCTGAGTTGGACGAGCGATTAAAGCGTCAAGCCTTTAGACAACTGCGGCAGCGCATCACCTTTAGCTACAGTCTGCGGCCGTTAACCTGGGATGAAACCGATGCCTACATTCGCTATCGCTTAGCGGTGGCAGGCTATGCGGGACAAGCCTTATTTGGCCCTAAACTTACCCGTAAGATCGCCGAGGCATCACGTGGCATTCCAAGATTGATCAACATTTTAGCCCATAAGGCCTTGATGCTCAGTTTCGGCGAAGGCGCAACTCAGGTGCGTATGGCCCACATTAAGGGCGCGATACAGGATACCGAAGATGCTAGTCGCGGCTCACAAAGGTGGCCAGCGTATATGGCGATCGCACTGATAGCATGTGCAGCGGCAATTGGGGCATTACTGCTCTCTGGCGTTAACCTGCAACAATTGTGGGGAGGCGTCGCATGAGCGTGATCAACAAGATGCTGCAAGATCTCGAAAAGCGCCAGCAGGGCCATGCTCTCAGCAATGTTGCTGTGCATCAGGCGCAGTATTTAGGGCGCCCCAATCCATCACGCAAATGGTTAGTAATCAGCTTAGTGTCGCTGCTGGTGGGCGGCTTATCGGTCTATGCTTTTCAGGCGAGTTACGGCGTAAAGAGCGTCGTGGATGACAGTGTAAATCCTGTGGCGAGTGCGCAAACTCAGCCGGATAACGTCAGCCCAAAGACAAATACGAGTCCTCTGGAAACAGAAACGACTAAATCAACAGATACGACGACACCAACTGAGCCAACTGCAGAGATGGCGCAAGTGAGTCCGCCGTCAACAGCAGCTCCTGCAAAGGAGATCTCTGCGTCAGCAGAATCTGCCCCAAGTGTGGCTCAATCTTCCCGTGTCAACGCGGCGGCCGTTGAGGCAATGAGTGAACAGACAACTGTGTCGATTGCTGCAAGCCCCTCAACTGATACGCCTAATAAGGCTGCATTAACCCAAGAGTCGGTGCAAACACAGGCTGAGTCACAACAGGTTGCGGTTAAAGCAAATCAAGCAGACGTTAACGCAAATCAGAGCGAAGTAAAAATAACTCAAACTGAGACCAAGGCGAGTGATCCCGTCGTGCCTGCTGCGACTCAAGCTTCGAGCCAGGCTTCAAGCCAAGCTTCGGCTCAGGCAGCGGGGAAAATGGCGATAAGAGAAGTGAAGTTATCCCCAAGCCAACTCGCGCAAAAGCAGTTAGTGTTGGCGGCGGATGCCGAAAAGCAGGGGCAGCTGGTTAAGGCGATGGATTACTACGCTAAAGCACTCAAGCTCGACCCAAGCTTGCACGAGTCGCGCAAACAACTGGCGGCGCTGCATTATGGTCAAGGCGAGCTGGCGCAAGCGGCCGAAGTGTTGGCGCAGGGGCGATTGCTTTATCCGCAAGAGTTTGAATTTGCTTTACTATTGGCAAGGGTGCAACATGCTATGGGCGAGACAGATTCGGCTCTTGCTAGCCTTGCTCAAATCCCCGATAGCCATAGCTTGGCGAGGCAAAAGTGGTTAGCGCAGACGGATTTGGCCCAAAAACAAGGGCAATATCCGTTAGTTGAACAGGCTTACCGTAAGTTATTGCAGCAGGAGCCACAGCAGGGGAAATGGTGGATGGGATTAGCCTATGCCCTCGATTCACAGCAACAATTCGGCCCCGCCAGTCAGGCCTATCGCACCGCCTTAAGTTATTCAGGCCTGTCGACCCAAGCCACGGCTTTTATTGAACAACGTTTACAACAACTAGGAGATAGCCAATGAAACCCAGATTAAAGATGCGTTTGGGCGATCTGTTAGTTCAAGAATCGATTATTACTGAAGAGCAGCTACAACAAGCTTTGGGAGAGCAGCGCAAGACTGGGCATAAGCTCGGCCGCACCCTGATTGAGTTGCGCTCTATTACCGAAACCCAACTGTTGCAATTTTTGTCGCAGCAGCTCAATCTGCCGCTGCTGGATATCAGCAAACGCCCCATCCCCGCCGAAGTGGTGAACCTTATCCCCGAGGTGCAAGCGCGGCGTTTTCGCGCCCTCGCGGTGGAAGATCGGGGTGATACGGTATTAGTGGCCATGAGCGACCCGGCGGACTTGCAGGCGCTCGACCATTTAGAAATTTTAATCGCACCGAAAAAGCTCAGTGTTGCGGTCGCCCCCGAACAGCAATTACTGCAAGCCTTCGATAACCTGTATCGTCGCACTGACCAGATCGCGCAAATTGCCGGTAAGCTCGAAGAGGAATATGCCGCAGATCAAATGTTTGATCTGGCGAGCCTGACCTCAAGCGATAGCGATAATGAAACCACAGTCGTTAAGCTGCTGCAGTCGATTTTTGAAGATGCGGTGCAAATGCGCGCCTCGGATATTCATATTGAGCCTGGCGAAAAAGCCCTGCGGATCCGCCAACGTATCGATGGCCAGTTACACGAGACCATTCTAAACGAAGTCAATATCGCGGCGGCCTTAGTCTTGCGTCTTAAGCTTATGGCTGGGCTAGATATTTCTGAAAAACGTCTGCCGCAGGACGGGCGTTTCCATATGGAAATTAAGGGCCACAAGATTGACGTGCGTATGTCGACTATGCCGATTTACCACGGCGAATCTGTGGTAATGCGTCTACTCGACCAATCCGCAGGCCTGTTGACCTTAAATGAGACAGGGATGCCGCCGCATATTTTGGCGCGTATCCGTAAGCAGATTAAACGTCCCCACGGCATGTTGCTGGTGACTGGGCCTACGGGTAGCGGTAAAACCACTACCTTGTATGGCATCCTAAGTGAGCTCAATACTGCGGATCGCAAAATCATCACGGTAGAAGATCCGGTCGAATACCAATTGCCAAGGATCAACCAAGTTCAAGTTAACCATAAGATTGGACTCGATTTTTCGAACGTGCTGCGCACCACTTTGCGTCAAGACCCGGACATTATCATGGTCGGTGAGATGCGTGACCAAGAAACGGTGGAGATTGGTCTTCGGGGCGCACTTACGGGTCACTTTGTGTTGTCCACCTTGCACACTAACGATGCGGTGACCAGCGCGCTACGTTTGCTCGATATGGGCGCGGCCAGTTACTTAGTGGCGAGTGCGCTAAGGGTGATTATTGCCCAGCGCCTAGTGCGCCGCGTGTGCCATAACTGCGGGGTTGAATATCAGCCTACGGCGCAGGAAAAAGCCTGGCTAAATAGTGTGAGTCGTCAGGACTTTTCATCGGCTAAGTTCCGCATTGGCACTGGCTGCCAAAGCTGTAACGGCAGTGGTTATCGCGGCCGTATTGGTATTTTTGAGATCCTCGAATTGGATGAAAAGATGATCGATGCGATGCGTACCGGTAACCCACAGGATTTTGCCCGTGCAGCCCTGCAAAGCCCTAACTTTACCCCGCTTGCCGAGTCGGCACTGCAATATTTGAGCGAAGGCATGACGACTATTGAAGAGGTGGCTAAGCTTGTTGAGGATGTGAGTGAGTCGCAGGTGCCACTCTCGCGGGATATAATCAGTCAGCAAGGCGTTGAGGCGTAATTATGCCGGTTTATCAATACCGTGGACGCAGTGGACAAGGTCAGGCCGTAACGGGTCAGCTCGATGCTGCCTCCGAGGGCGCCGCGGCCGATATGCTGTTAGCCCGTGGCATTATCCCGTTAGAAGTCAAAGTCGCTAAAGAAGCTAAGTCCTTTACCTTGGCGCAGTTGTTTAAGCGCAAAGTCGGCTTGGATGAACTGCAAATTTTTACCCGGCAAATGTACTCGTTAACGCGCTCGGGGATCCCTATCCTGCGCGCCATTGCAGGTTTATCCGAAACCGCCCACTCCCAACGAATGAAAGATGCGCTGAATGATATTTCAGAGCAGTTAACCGCGGGGCGCCCATTGTCATCGGCCATGAATCAACATCCAGATGTGTTTGATTCTCTGTTTGTTTCTATGGTGCACGTGGGGGAAAACACCGGTAAGTTAGAGGACGCTTTTATTCAGCTCTCGGGTTATATCGAGCGTGAGCAGGAAACTCGCCGCCGAATTAAAGCCGCGATGCGTTATCCCATATTTGTATTGATTGCTATCGCGCTGGCTATGGTGATTTTAAATATCATGGTGATCCCGAAATTCGCCGAGATGTTTGCCCGTTTCGGTGCCGACTTGCCTTGGGCGACTAAGGTGTTAATCGGCACATCAAACCTGTTTGTAAACTACTGGCCCCTGATGCTGATAATACTGCTCGGGACCATTATTGGGATCCGTTACTGGCACCATACGGAAAAAGGCGAAAAACAATGGGACCAGTGGAAGTTACACATTCCCGCCGTGGGTTCGATTATTGAGCGCTCGACCCTCTCCCGTTATTGCCGCAGTTTTTCGATGATGTTGAGCGCGGGTGTGCCGATGACGCAGGCGCTCAGTCTGGTGGCCGATGCGGTGGATAATGCATATATGCACGACAAAATTGTCGGGATGCGCCGTGGTATTGAGTCTGGCGAATCTATGCTGAGGGTGTCGAACCAGAGTAAATTGTTCACGCCACTGGTGTTGCAAATGGTCGCGGTAGGCGAAGAAACCGGACAAATTGATCAACTGTTAAACGATGCTGCCGATTTTTACGAAGGTGAGGTCGATTACGATCTTAAAAATCTCACCGCTAAGTTAGAGCCGATTTTGATCGGGATCGTAGCTGTGATTGTATTGATTTTAGCGCTGGGTATTTACCTGCCGATGTGGGACATGCTCAACGTGGTTAAAGGCGGGAAGTAATGCCGAGTCGAGAATTTAACTCAATTAGGATCAAATAGATGCAGAGCCAGCAGAAGGCCGAAAGCGATCTATTACGTGTGTATGGGCGGCTCGTTAGCTTGACCTTGATCTTGATTATTCTCGCGGTGATTGGCTTTAAATATTTTGCGACTATGCCACAACTTGCCGCCCGCAGTGTGGAGCTCGAACATACGCGCTTCTTAAATGTGTTGGCTATGGTGCGTTCCCAATGGTTATCCCTTGGCAAACCGCAACAAATGAGACTAGATTGGGAAGTATTTAACGAGCAAAGCGCAAATAATGATCAAACTTCTGTGCTCATGAGTGTGCAGGGTTGGCCACAACCGAGTCATCTTGATGACCAAAGTTGTCAGCTATTATGGCAACAATTAATGGGTCAAGAGGCTGGGGATGAATCCCTTACCGGCTCGTATTTTACTAAGGATAATAGCTGCCGTTATCGCTCAAAAAATGGGGACAGTATCGGTTATCAACTAAACTCTGGCAGGGTCATTTTTTTGACGTCTTCCTAAAATATTGTTAAGTAACGGGCTTTTTTAAACTGATTTAGCTGTTAGAATGGACTTTCATCAAGATAGGGAGAGACGAATGAAGACTAAGCAAGATGGTTTTTCATTGATTGAACTGGTCATAGTGATCGTAATTTTAGGTCTGTTGGCCGCCACCGCGATCCCTCGTTTTTTAAATGTTACCGATGATGCTGAAGATGCCAGTGTGGACGGAGTCGCGGGTGGTTTATCCACCGCAGTGAGTTTTGTGCGTTCACAATGGGAAGTCGATGGTCGCCAAAATAGCAGTGTGATCTTAGATGGTACTTCAGTGTCCCTCGATCCACGTTTTGGTTATCCTACGGGCACCTCTGGTACCGATGCGACGGCGATGACCGATGCAAGCTGTCAGCAGGTATTTAATACTGTGTTGCAAAGTGCGCCGCGTAACGTGCTTTATTCGCAAGATGCGCGTAATCAACGTTATACAGTGCGCGTTATCGATGGTGCCGGTGGCAGTTCAAATTCGATTAGCGGAACAGCCGTAACGGGTCTCGATTTATGTGTTTATCACCAAGTGGCTTCACTGGTGCTAAACCAAACCACAGGTGTACCGACTCCAGCGCCAGATTTATCGACTACGGGTGCTAAAGGGGTGGTTTATAACCCTGGTACGGGCAAAGTATTAAGTTTCACTCAAACACCATTTACGCCTTAATTAAATGTTTTAATTGGTTTATCTTTTAGGTAGTTTATTTTTAACTGACTAAGTTACTTGGTTCTCAAATAAGGGTAGTTTTATATGAAAAGACAACAAGGTTTTACCTTAATCGAATTAGTGGTTGTTATTATTATTTTAGGGATTTTGGCTGTCACAGCAGCGCCTAAGTTTATTAATCTGCAAGGCGATGCTCGATTGTCTGCTTTAAATGGAATGAAGGCAGCAATTCAAGGCGCTAATACATTGGTTTACTCTAAAGCTGCTTTGGACGGTAAAGAGAAATCATCTTCTTCAACAGTTGCAATTGGTGGCACCTCGGCTTCTCCTATCAATGTTAATATAGCATTTGGTTATCTTAAAGCGACTGAATCAGATTTTGAACTGGCACTAGAAAGTGTATTTGATGCAGGTGCTAATGGTTCTCCAACAGCTACAAATGGTACTGCAGATTGGATTATAAAAGTTACTGCGGGTACCTCCGGTAGCCCAGGTTCTGCTGAAGTTTGGCAAAAAGGTGCTCCTGCGGCTTGTAAGTTCACCTATACCGAAGCAGCTAACGCAACAGCAGCTCCAACTTTCTCTCCATTGCCAGCAGCATCTGCTTGTTAATTTGAGTTATACGAAAAGGCCTGCCTAGCAGGCCTTTTTTTTAGGTCAGCAATCTATTGGATTGTGGGCTGTAATAAAATGAATTTGCTAATTATTTCTTTTGTTTAGGCGAAATATTTGCCTTACGAATCAAGTTGGCAGAAACTGAACCTAGAACCTAGAACCTAGAACCTAGAACCTAGAACCTAGAACCTAGCATCACGGCAAAGCGGACAATGCGTAGATTTTCCAGCGGCAGACAGTTTGGGTTTACCTTAGTCGAACTCGTTACCACGATTATCCTGATTGGGATTCTATCGGTGACGGTATTGCCGCGCTTATTTAGCCAGTCATCCTATAGCGCCTTTAGCCTGCGCAATGAATTTATGGCCGAGCTGCGCCAGGTTCAGCAAAAAGCCTTAAATAATACCGATAGATGTTACCGTGTTGTCGTGTCGGCGACGGGTTATCAGGTGAGTCAGTTTGCCAGTCGCGATAGCACAGGTTGTACGGGCTCGCCATTGTCTCCTAACCCTTTATCCAGCCAAGCTTTTCAAGGTGGCGCGCAGTTAGTGCTTATCAGCAACAATGCCAAGAGCTTTTACCTTGATTTTGATATCAATGGCCGAGCGTCGCTTGCGTGTAATGGGCCATGTATCAATGTGATCGCCAATGACACTGTGGCGATCAATATCTCCAGCGAGGGTTATATTTATGCGAATTAATCCTCCGCTGTTTTCAATCAGTACCTCAATAAAAGTATCTTCAAAAGCCAAGCCACAACAGGGATTTACCTTAATCGAATTAGTGGTTGGCATGTTAGTCATTGCTATCGCTATTGTGATGCTCAGTAGCATGTTATTTCCGCAGGCGGATCGGGCCGCCAAGACCTTGCATCGAGTCAAGAGTGCCGAACTTGCCCACTCGGTGATGAATGAGATTTGGGGCAAGCGTTATGATCAAAATACCAATGCCAATGGTGGTGTGCCTGCTTGCGGGAGTCCATTAGGCAGTAGTTGCTCGGCCGTATTAGGGCCAGAGGCGGGCGAGGGCCGTAACGACTTTAACGATGTGGATGACTATCACGGCTTAACTCAAAACGCCACTATGCTCAATTCCAGCCAAACTTATGCAGAGGCTTATCCCAACTATCAATTAAGTGTCTCTGTCGCCTATGGAACAGCGCCCAATACCAAGTTAGTGACCATTAATGTCACCACCCCAGATAACGAAGTGATCACTTACAATCTGGTGAGGAGCAATTACTAATGGGCGCTTTCTCCAGCACGCGTATGCCTCGTTCAGCACTGGGTTTTACCTTAGTCGAAATGGTCACAGTGATCCTTATCTTAGGCATTCTGGTGGTGGGCGTGAGTAGCTTTATTATTTTCGGCACGCGGATTTTTGTGGAGTCGAGTTCGGTTGATCAAGTGCTAAGCCAGAGTCGTTTTGCTGTGGAGCGTATGACCCGTGACCTGCGCAGCGCCGTGCCTAATAGTGTGCGGCTCAATGGTAATGGCTTAACCTATCAGTGCGTTGAATTTGTCCCGATTGAGACGAGTACCACCTATTTAGCAATGCCGATTGCGCCGAGCACAGCAACGCTAACGGGCACTGTGATTTTAGATAATCTGACCAGTAAGATTGCAGCGAACCAATATGTGTGGATTTATCCTTTAACCGATAGCGATGTATATAACAGCGCGAGACAAAAACGCGCACAGATTAACACCGTTAGCAGCGCCGCAAACCAAGTGACCTTAACCTTTACGGCCAATACGAGGTTTGCCGAAGCCTCTCCGCGGCAGCGGATCTATTTTGCTTCAGCACCTGTGAGTTATTGCTTTGAGAAAGCCTCATCGACCAATGAGTTAACCTTAACGCGTTATACTGGCTATGGGGTGAATGCCAGCCAGCCAACACCTTCGGATATGAGTTCGGGCGTGCTAATGGCACAGAGCGTGGCTAATGTGTTGAGTAATAACGCCGATTTACCGCTGATTTTAACGCCGTCGAGCCTCGTTAATAATGCGATGGTGCATTTACAACCGCGATTTAATGTCAACGGCGAGACATTTCAATATCGACATCAAGTGCAGGTGATTAATGTCCCCTAACTTATTTAGCCTCTCGCGCTCAACATATTGTCAGTGTGCGGCCCATCGCCAAGGTGGCAGCGCCTTAGTCATCGGTATTTTTGTCATTACAGTGATGTTTTTATTGGCCGCAGCCTTAATTAATATTGTTGAAGATGCAGATAGCGGATTAACCCAAGAAGTGTGGGGAACCCGGGCTTTAGCCGCGGCGAACAGCGGTGCCGATGCCGCATTAGCGCAATTATTCCCATTGAATGCGCCTGCCAACGCTACGTCGACTTGTACAAGTGTTTCAAGCAGTTGGACGCCACCCGATGTAGTGGGCTTTCATGCCTGTAGCGTCAGTTTAAGCTGCACATCCTATGCAGTTGGCGCTGTCACTCAATATCGGATCAATAGTAAAGCGGTGTGTGAGAGTGGTGATACCCGTGTAAGCCGTCAAGTAGAGGTAGAAGCCCGTGGTTAGATTGCTAGTGATGTTTATTAGTTTGCTGTTATGCAGTTATTCGACTCAAGCGTTTGAGAGTGTTGACTATAACAAGTATTTTCCTGCGGTGGTTCAGGGACACCATGGAACTGCCAATGGATGCGCTAGCCCTGCTTCAAACTTAACTATCTATCGCGGTTTTATTGATGGAACGGGCGGGCAAAATCTCGCTTATTGCAGCAGCAATAAGGCGGGTAATAGTATGCAGAATAATGTCTGTGATGATGGTGCCGGAGGGGTTCGATATTGTGATATTACGGGTTCTGATATTGCAGGCCTTAATTTGAATTCTCCCGCTAATCAGTTTCAAACGGGTAATGGTTCTGTTGGAATTGGTTATGGTCAATGCCAACCCAGTACCACCTTTGGGGCTGATAATACAACGGAATTTGGTTCAATTATTTTAGATAAAAATGGCTGTCAGCTAGCGTTTTCTGCTAATCACTCTACTTATAAAATTAAAAATCTGATTCTCGATAAATCGACTGTGCTTAATTTATCCGCGGGAGATTATTGGGTTGAGAATTTTACCGTTACTGGTGGTTCACCCAATATTAATATCGCGGGCGATGTACGATTTTTTGTTAAAAATGCCGTTAACATTTCAGGCGCCCTAAAGTTTAATGCATCTGGCGCCGGTGAATTACTGTTTTTGGGGTACAGTAATATCGCTCTAAATACATCTAATATTGATATAAATGCTTATATCTACAGTGATGCAGAAGTCACTATTAATGGCACTAATACCATTTTTGGTCGTATAACCTCTCGTAAATTAACGGTTAATGATGATTCAAAAATTATTGGTGGTTCAAACTTACAATTGAGTTTTGGTAAGGCGACATCTACTTCAGTGGTTTTTGATGAGGCCTTTCCTGCTGGAGTGACTCCCCTCGTATTCTTGATGCCTACCATTTCGAGTTCATCCATTAATGCTGATGGACCTGCTTCGGTTTTCTTGTCGAATGTGAGCAATACAGGTTTTACTTGGTACCAAGCAGAGCCTTCGAGCCAAAACAATCGTTACATTCCATCTTCGCCCATGCCAGAAGTGCATTGGATTGCGGTAACACCGGGTAGCTACACATTATCAAACGGTAAACGTTTTACCGCAGGCACAGTGACGACCAATAGTGCTTTAAACATGTCTTCGTCGGCCTGGGTTAATCAACCTCTTGCTAGTGGATTAACAGTAAGACTCAATCAGTTGCAAACACGCAATAATAATTGCTGGCTAACCAGTATTTCTCAGCCCTATAACGGCGGCATGCAATTAAATTTAGATACTTCTGAAGTGTATTCTGGTTCAGGTAGTAATCGGCGTTGTCAGCCTAGTGGTGTGAATTCACTTAACGATGAGACAATTGCTTATCTTGCCATCGAACCGGGTGTTGGCACTATGGCGCTCGGTGGAGAAAATGTTCGCTATCAATTCGCTAACACCATCACCCATCAATCAGGCACTTCATTAACACAGCAATGTGCTTACACCACGGCGTTAACAGGGTTTGACAATGCTCCAACCTTTGTGGCGGGTAAGTCATCTCGTAATGGTAGTGATGGTGGTTGGTTAAGGCGTTGTACACTGACATCGACACTGGTCAGTGTCGTCAATGACGAAGATACTTATCAAGATACTGACCGGACGCATGTTTCGGAAGATTATGGGTTTATCGCGCTCGAAAAAGTCGCCCCTGTTGAAGAATGTTTTACTGACGATTTTTCCCGTTCTAGCCTTGGAAATGACTGGGCAATAAAAGTATTAGGGAGTTCAACGCCACCAAGTATTGTGGGTAACAGGCTTAGAATTACCCCTGCATTGGGTAACCAAGCGACATCAAGTACCTTCCAGCGGCTATTTCCTGCTGAGGATAACCTAGTCACTGTTGAGTTTGACTATTTTGCTTGGTCTCCATCGTCAGGTACCGGGGGGGATGGTATTGCGGTTATTCTCTCTGATGCATCAGTGACTCCTCAACCGGGTAGTTTTGGTGGCGCCCTAGGGTATGCTCAGCGTAATGATGGTACATCGGGTTTTGCTGGTGGTTGGCTAGGTGTTGGTTTAGATGAATATGGTAACTTTTCGAGCGGTAACGAAGGTAAAGTGGGGGGGCCTGGATTTAGGGCACAATCCATTGCCCTACGTGGTTCCGCCGCATCAAATTACAGTTATTTAGCTGGAACAGCTGCAAATTTAAACCCTGCTATTGATGTGCGAAGTACCCAAACGGCGCAACCTAACCATAAGTATCGAATCAAAATTGATTCAACGATCAATGGGCAAGCGTGGGTCTCCGTTGAACGGGATGTTCGTGATGGAAGAGGCTATCAAGCACTTGTTTCGGCTTTTGATGCAAGGGCAAAAGCTGGCCAGGGTGCGGTACCAGAAGATTTTTATTTGTCATTCACGGGTTCTACTGGGGGAGCAAATAACAACCATGAAATCGATAACTTCAAAGTGTGCGCCATAAAATCACGGCCTGTTGGTCAACAAGTGCATCATTTTGAATTTGATTATTCGAACTCGCCGTTGACCTGTAAAGCTGAAACAATGGCAGTGCGTGCTTGTGCAAATGCTGATTGTAGTCAGTTATTTACCGATCCTGTTGTTGCGCAGTTGTCGTTAAATCCCAATACCAATGGCGCTTGGTATGTAGGTGGAGTAAATACTTCGAGTCTTAGTTTTGTTAATGGCATAGCAACCGCAAGCCTACGTTATAATGTGACAGCTCCGCCAGTGACGATTGGCGTCAGTAGTTCTATTCCATCTACCATTGCTGGAAGCGATACTCTTTGCCGTAAGGGGACTGGTCCTTTAAATACGGCTTCATGTACTTTAGCTTTTGCTGATAGTGGATTTATTTTCGACGTCCCTGATAAATTGGCAAACAAGCCTACTTCCATCAATATTTCTGCAGTAAGAAAGTCAAATTCGAGTTTGGAATGCGTACCAGTATTTGAAAATACGACTAAGAATATTGGTTTTTGGAGTAGCTATATTTCCCCCTCTTCCATCCCAAGCACTTGGCAGCAACCTCTTAGTATTAAAGGGAATGTATCTGGCTCGACAACGACTGCTATCGGCAAAACTGAGGTTTCACGTACCCAAATTCCGTTACAGTTTACTAATGGCGTTGCATCCCTCGAGATAAATTATCCCGATGCCGGACGAGTACAACTTGATGCTAGGTTTGATGGCACGGGTGAAGATGCGGGTCTTTTGATGACTGGCTCAGATCAGTTTGTCAGTGTGCCTGCGGGATTATGCGTCAAACCCGTGGACGCCAGCGCCAGTTGCCCGAGTGCGGATATGAGCTGCAATACTTACCGTAAAGCGGGGCAGAATTTCGGAATGACAGTACAAGCTATGGCTTGGGAAAAGGACGGTGATACGGACTTTTGTTCGGGCAACGTATCTACGCCTAACTTTAGTGACCAAGCCATAAAGCTTGCCAGCAAAGTCGTGGCGCCTAGTATTGCCAGCGGCGGTCATGATGGGGTTTTAGGTGTGACTACCTATAACCATAGCGCGCAAACTAATAATCTTAATACCATAACAAATCAAACGATTAGCGAAGTGGGGGTATTTCAAATCGCGGCGCAGGCGAGCCCTAACTATCTCGGGTCAGCCAGCAGCTTAAATATTCCGATTGGCTATTCAGTCAATATTGGCCGCTTTGTGCCCGATAGATTTTTAGTGGGCGATATTTCCGTCTTACCCGCCTGCGGCAGTTTTAGCTATATGGATCAACCCTTCCCAATGTCGATGAGTCTCAAAGCCTTAAATATCGGCGGCGCGGTGACGCAGAACTATTTCCCACCATTCTCCCTTGCGACCGCCAAATTGGTGGGAGAGAACAATAACAATGGTATCGACTTACAGAGTCGCTTAAGTGCCTTGCCCGTCAACGCGGCGAGTTGGGTTCAAGGTGTGGCGACGGTCGATGGCGCTTACCGCGCTAACTTGAGCCGTGTAACCCCGAATGTGGCGACGAATCAGTATCAAGACGGTCCCTTCGAGCTGCTCGATATTGGTGTACAGTTGATGGATAACGATCCTCGGCCAAATGGACTTTACAGTTATGTGGCCTCGCCCGATATGGATGCAGCAACCACGGGGAATTGCACTAACTGTAATGCCAAGAAAATCACCTCGCAGATCCTGCGCCATGGTCGAGTGGTGATGGACAATACCTATGGCCCTGAGACTGAAATCCTCAAGATGCCGACCCGAGCCGAATATTGGAATGGGGCTAATTGGGTATTAAATGGCGATGATAGTTGTACCATTACCACCTATGGCCTTGCGTCGCAGGTGGATAATGCAGCCTTAGGCTATAACTTTGACCCGGATTTGACCACAGGGCAGAGCATTAATCGCTCGGGCGCTTCATCGGCTTTTCAAGCGGGGCAATTTGATTTGCTGTGGCGAGCAGTGGCCTCCAGCGGCAACTTATATCGCGGCCAAGTAACCGCACCTTTAGATGTACCAACCTGGTTAGAATGGTATTGGAACTGGAATGGGGTCTCCCCAACCAGCTTATCCGATCCCCGTGCGAGTGCATTTTTTGGTCGTTACCGTGGCCATGACAGAATCATCTACTGGCGAGAGGTCAATTAAGGCAGTTTTCAGTTTGATTTTGCTGAATTGGGTTTCTGCTTTGGTGATTGATCATGGCGTGATGGTTTTAGGTCGACGTTGCAAAGTGTGATACAGGGTAAAAATGCAAGAAACAGGTTTTGCTAATGTTGCCAGCTTGTATTTGATATGGTTTTTAACTGTTGGATTTTTCACCAATAAAGCGCTTTTTTCGATTAAATAGTGTTTTTGATCGGCACATTTGAAAAAAAATCACTCCATTAGCGATTGTTAACCTCAACGGTCTTGTGGAATCAGGGTGGCATTGATAAAGTTAGCTGATTTTTCTTTTCTTCTGACTCCACAGAATACAGGCTAGTTACATGTTCAAGAAGCTGCGTGGCATTTTTTCTAATGATCTATCGATCGATTTGGGTACAGCTAACACCTTAATTTATGTTCGTGACGAAGGCATAGTCCTCAATGAGCCTTCTGTTGTTGCTATACGTGGTGAGCGTAGTAGTTCTGGTCAGAAATCTGTTGCCGCTGTCGGTACAGAAGCCAAACAAATGTTAGGCCGTACCCCAGGCAATATCCAAGCAATCCGTCCGATGAAAGACGGGGTGATTGCCGACTTTTATGTGACAGAGAAAATGTTGCAGCACTTTATCAAACAAGTGCATAACAACAGCTTTTTTCGTCCTAGCCCACGCGTTTTAGTCTGTGTACCGGTTGGCGCAACGCAAGTTGAACGTCGCGCAATTCGTGAGTCAGCCATGGGCGCAGGTGCCCGTGAAGTCTATTTGATTGAAGAGCCAATGGCCGCAGCAATTGGTGCGGGTTTACCTGTCTCTGAAGCTACCGGCTCTATGGTTGTGGATATCGGTGGTGGTACCACTGAAGTCGCGATTATCTCCTTGAACGGTGTGGTGTATTCCTCTTCTGTACGCATTGGTGGTGACAAGTTTGATGATGCCATCATCAACTATGTACGTCGTAACTACGGCAGCTTGATTGGTGAAGCAACGGCTGAGCGCATCAAGCACACTATCGGTACTGCTTACCCAGGTGATGAAGTATTAGAGATTGAAGTCCGTGGTCGTAACTTGGC
Source organism: Shewanella sp. GD03713 (assembly GCF_029843705.1). Lineage (NCBI taxonomy): Bacteria > Pseudomonadati > Pseudomonadota > Gammaproteobacteria > Alteromonadales > Shewanellaceae > Shewanella > Shewanella sp. GD03713. Next base: position 4,252,235 of record NZ_JAOCIW010000001.1, on the reverse strand, counting down.
CGAAGGTGTGCCTCGTAGCTTCACGCTGAACAGCAACGAAATTTTAGAAGCACTGCAAGAGCCATTGTCAGGCATTGTGAGTGCCGTTATGGTGGCATTAGAGCAATCGCCACCGGAATTAGCGTCTGATATCTCTGAGCGCGGTATGGTATTAACCGGTGGTGGTGCCTTACTGCGTGATTTAGACCGTTTATTGATGCAAGAAACTGGAATTCCAGTCATGGTGGCGGACGATCCTCTGACCTGCGTAGCGCGTGGTGGTGGTAAAGCCCTCGAAATGATTGATATGCACGGCGGCGATCTGTTCTCCGAAGAAACCTAATCTAACTTCGGTATGGGGCGGTTAATCACCGCCTTAGCTTTCCTATGAAGCCTATTTTTGTTCGTGGTATTTCGAACCAGTTCCGTTTAACACTGGCAATTATCCTGTCGGTGATTTTGCTTGCCGCAAATCACCGTCTCGAGCCTGCCCGTGAATCCCTTTCAACTGCCTTAAGCCCCATCCAATACCTTGCGAGTGTGCCCAGTGCGATCCTCGATTGGTCATCGGAGAGTTTTGCTACCCGCAATATGTTGGCGTTGCAAAATAAAGAGCTGTTAAGGCAACAATTATTAATGAGTGAGCGTCTGCAGCGCTTCGAGCATCTTCGTCAAGAAAACGAGCGTTTACGCGCTCTATTGGGATCGCCTGCCTATCAGGACTCCCGCAAGATGGTGGCCGAAGTGATGGAGGTGGCCAGCGATCCTTCCCATCATTATGTGGTACTCAATCACGGCTCGCGAAGTGGAGTGTTTGTCGGTCAACCCGTAGTTGATGCCCAGGGCGTCGTCGGCCAGGTTGTACAGGTCAGTGAGATGACCAGCCGCGTGCTCTTGCTCTCGGATGTTTCCCACGGTTTACCCGTGCGAATTACCCGTAACGATGTGCGTTTAGTGGCTAACGGTACTGGTGAACTCGATGAGATTGAACTGCGTCATGTGGCCAAGAGTACCGATATTCGCGTTGGAGACTTATTAGTCACATCAGGCCTTGGTAATCGCTTCCCCGAAGGTTATCCAGTGGCGCGGGTCATGGAAGTCTTAACCGAAGACGGTCAGAGTTATGCGCGTGTCACGGCTCAGCCATTAGCGGCGCTGGATAGGATTCGTTATCTGCTGTTGATTTGGCCATCCCCTGATTCTGGCGTGACTTTGCCGAATCAAATCCCTGTGCCAGCTGCGGATCATCCGGCAGAAGACGCTAAGCCCGATGCGGGCAATGGCAATGCGAATCCTCAAGGCGCTGCTGCTAATGCGACCGTGCCTAGTAACGCAGCACCTAATAGCACTGTACCTAATACGACAGCGCCGAACGCCGCTGCGGCGCCAAGCAATGCCAATGGTGCTTCGAACGCTGCCACCACTCAACCGCCAGCCGAGGTGCACTAATGAGTTTACAAGCTGCAAATGGACGCATCGCGGTTTGGTTAACCCTATTTGTCGGGCTGTTAAGTCAAATTATGCCGCTGCCAACTATTGTTGAGGCTTGGCGTCCCGATTGGTTATTGATGATTCTGATCTATTGGTCGATTGCGTTGCCCCACAGATATAACATTCTGACGGCGTGGTTGATGGGGTTGGCTTTAGATATTCTGCTCGGCGCTACCCTAGGTGTGCGCTCACTTTCGATGTCGCTAGTGATTTATATCGCGATTTTGCACTGCCAGCGGTTACGCAACTTCCCTAAGTGGCAACAGTCACTGGTGGTGATGTTACTGATTGCTATCTATCACCTGATTATCTATTGGGTCGAGTTTGTGATGGACGGTGCTAAATTCCATACGGATTTGTTCTTACCCGCGTTATCGGGCCTAGCATTTTGGCCGTGGATTTTTTGGATTTTACGTCGCGTTCGACGTCATTATAAGGTTCGTTAGTCGTGAATTTAGTCTTAGCCTCAACTTCGCCACGCCGTAAAGAGTTATTGACTCATATAGGTTTAGGCCGCGCCGATTTTAGTTTTACCCAAGTGGCGCCGGATATAGATGAAACCCCTAAGAAAGGTGAGTTACCACGCGACTATGTTCAGCGCCTCGCGGCCGAAAAAGCTCAAGCAGGGCTTGCATTATGCTCAGGTATGTCACAGCCTGCTGTATTAGGTTCTGATACTATCGTGGTGCTTGAAAACGAAATATTAGGTAAGCCTGTTGATGAAGCCGATGCCAAGCGGGTACTGCGGGCACTTTCAGGTAAGGCGCACACTGTGATGACAGCTGTGGCCTTAGCAAAAGCTGACCATACCTCTGTGCGTTTGGTAGAAACCTTAGTGCGTTTTTGCGAGCTGTCGGACGCGGATATCGATGCCTACGTTGCCTCAAAAGAGCCGATGGATAAGGCGGGTAGCTATGGGATCCAAGGTTTGGGCGGTTGTTTTGTCGAATCTATTGAGGGCAGTTACTCCTGCGTTGTAGGCCTACCTTTGGTGGAAACCCGTGAGCTGTTATCCGAGGCGGGAATACGCTAATCGGAGGATTGAGCGGCTCGCTAACGGAAGTCATCCTCGGCCTTAGTTGAGTATCCGCAAGACAAACATCTGTGATATTGGTTTTCAGGCTTATAACATACTGAGATTAATTTAATTTCCCTAATGGGGTGAGTCGTGAATACCGGTCGCTTAAATCCGAATAAAGTTCAGCGCAAGATGGGTTCAGAATTACTGATTAACGTAACCCCATCTGAGGCTCGTGTCGCTCTGGTTGAGCATGGGGTGCTGCAAGAAGTCCATATTGAGAGGCGCATGAAGCGCGGTCTAGTGGGCAATATTTACAAGGGCAAAATCAGCCGTGTGTTGCCCGGCATGCAAGCCGCCTTTGTGGATATTGGCTTAGATAAAGCCGCGTTTTTACATGCCTCCGACATAGTGCCGCACACCGAATGCGTAGCCGATGTGGAAAAAGGCCATTTTGTAGTCCGTGATATCGCCGAGTTGGTTCGCCAAGGGCAAGATATTATGGTACAGGTGGTAAAAGATCCGCTCGGCACTAAAGGTGCCCGCCTGACCACAGATATCACTCTGCCTTCCCGTTATCTGGTATTTATGCCCGGCTCAAGCCATGTTGGGGTCTCCCAGCGGATTGAGCAGGAAGAAGAGCGCAGTCGTCTTAAGAAAATCACTCTGCCTTTCGTCGATGAAGACGGCGGCTTTATTATCCGCACCGCCGCCGAAGGCGTAGGTGAGGATGAACTTGCTCAGGATGCGGCCTTCCTGCGTCGGGTATGGTCTAAGGTTTCCGAGCGGCGTCAGCGCCGTGGCGTGGCACTCTTGTATCAAGATCTCGCCCTGCCAGTGCGGATTGTGCGCGACTTTGTCGGAACCGAGCTCGATAGAATTCAAGTCGATTCGCGCCGCACCTTTGCCGAGCTGCAAGCCTTCGCCCAAGAGTTTATGCCGGAAATCGCCGACAAGATTGAGCACTATTCAGGGCCTGCACCAATTTTCGATCTCTACGATGTGGAGAATGAAATCCAGCGCGCACTGGGTCGCAAGGTCGAACTCAAATCGGGTGGCTACCTGATTATCGACCAGACCGAGGCCATGACCACGGTCGATATCAACACAGGTGCCTTTGTCGGCCACCGTAATCTTGAAGAAACCATCTTCAACACTAACCTCGAAGCGACCCAAGCGATTGCGCGGCAGCTGCGGCTACGTAACCTCGGCGGCATCATCATTATCGACTTTATCGATATGCTGAGTGACGAGCATAAAACGCGGGTACTCAATAGCTTAAATAGCGCGCTCGCTAAAGACAGAGTCAAGACGAATGTCAGTGGCTTCTCGGGTCTTGGGTTAGTCGAAATGACTCGTAAGCGCACCCGAGAAAGCTTGGAGCACGTGCTGTGCGGTGAATGCCCAGCCTGTCAGAGCACGGGTAGCATGAAGACGGTTGAAACGGTTTCCTACGAAATTTTCCGCGAAATCATCCGCTTGAATCGAGCCTATGATGCCGATGAGTTTTTGCTTTACTGCTCGCCCGCTGTATATAACAGCTTAAGTGGCGATGAAAGTCATCTGGTCGCCGAGCTTGAGGTCTACATAGGTAAACGCATTCGCCTGCAAAATGAGCCCATGTATTCCCAGCACAAATACGACGTGGTGATGATGTAGTGGCAACGCTTTTTACTGCGAAAAAACTAAGCCGTTTTTGCTGGCAATTATTGGCGCTGATCTTAGTCTTGTTTGCCCTGACGGTAAGCTTGATCCGCGGCTTATTGCCCCAAGTCGACGGTGTGCGTCAGCAGTTAGTTGAGTATGTAAAAAGCGAATATCAAATTGATGTGCAGGTCGGCGAGTTATCCGCCCAGTGGCAGGCCTTTGGCCCGGCCGTGACGGTCGATAATCTGGTGATCCCGCCGCAGGAAAAACTCCCCGTCACTGTGCTGGTTAAGAACGTCCAAATTAAATTGGATTTTTGGCAATCGCTGCTGACGACCAGCCCACGCATCGAAGATGTGAATTTTGATGGTGTGCATATTGCCCTCGATATCGACAAATTATCGGGTAATAAGGCGCAGGGCTCGGCCAATCAAACTTCGCAAACCGATTGGTTATATAAATTACTCTTAAAGCAGCTCGAACGTTTCTCGCTGACGGATGCCTCGGTGCAGCTGTTGAGCTTGCAGCATGAATATCGACCCATCCACATTCGCCACCTTAACTGGCGTAATAGTGGTGAGCGCCACCGCGGCGCGGGGGAAATTTACCTCGATAATAATGCCATGGTAAATGAGTCGCTGGGTTTGCAACTCGATCTTCAGGGTGACGCAACTGCGCCTGATACGTTGAAGGGGCAAATCTATCTTGCGGCCCAGTCCTTAGATTTGGGCGAATGGGCATCGCGTCAACCTAATCCCTATGATCCAAGCAAGAAGTTACCCTTAGAAGGGGTGGTCAATCTCAAGGCGTGGTTTGATTTTGCCCATCGTAGCATCAGCGCGGGCTTAGTGCAGTTTGAACCCAGTTGGCTGCAATGGTCGATGGAAGGTGAGCCGCAAAAGTTTGAAATCCAGTCCGGCAGCATTAGCTGGCTACCTAAGGAAACAGGCTGGGAGATCCGCAGTGCGGATTTGGATTTTGTGACCAATGGCGAGCATTGGCCTGACCTTAAGCTTGCGGCCAAGCAGCAAGATGATGCCTTTTATGCCTATGTGAGCCGCTTGGATTTACCGACCTTATTTCCACTCTTACCATTATTTCCGGGTGTCGATTTAGCCGTACTTGAGCAATGGTTCCATCTCGCGCCCGAAGGCAGTGTTGGGCCGATTCGCCTCTATCAAAGCGCCAAGCAACCCTTACTCGCCAGTACGCATATCAAGCAATTGCATTGGCAGAAAGTTGAAGGCATACCTAACACCAACCCATTAGACATTAAGTTGCAGTGGCAGAATGACAGCTTAGTGTTTTCGCTACCTGAACAGACCTATACCCTCGATTTTGGCGATCAATTTTCAGCCCCTCTAGTGCTGCATGGCGCTGAGTTAACCGGTGCCTTCGATACTCAAAGGGCGACCTTATCTGTGCCTGAGGTTCTGCTCGAAAACGACGATATTGGCGTGTCTGCCGCCCTAAAACTGGATTTTAGCACCGAAGCCAGTATGTCACTCGCCGCCAATGTGGCCGTTAAAAATGCCGCTAATGCGGATAGATACTTCCCTGTCAAAGCCATGGGCGAGGCGCTGGTGGAGTATTTGGATGGCGCTATCAAGGCGGGTCAGAGCCAAAATGCCCAGGTGTTATGGCAGGGCGCCCTAGCGCATTTTCCCTTTGAGGATAATAGCGGAGTATTCCAAGCGGCCTTTACCTTAGATAACGCCGAGTACCAATTTCAACCGGATTGGCCAGCAGTCACTGAGCTTTCCCTCGACGCCTTATTTGAAAATGCCCGCATGGATATCTGGGTTAACCAAGGCAAATTGATGAATGTGGTGGCCGATGGCGCCCATGTATTTATCCCCGAATTAGGCGAGCATTCGCTGTTAAAAATTCAGGCCGATCTTGCCACCAATGGTAGCGCCGCCACCCAAGTGCTGCAGGCATCGCCGCTCGCCGATACTGTGGGCAAGACCTTAGGCGTCGTGCAAGTGCAGGGCGCGGTGACGGGGAATTTAGATATCAGTATCCCCTTGTACGAGGGTGAGGCCGAGGATATCCGTGGTCAAATAGCCTTTGATAACACCCCCGTCTTTATTGCCCAACCTGGCTTACAGCTCAAGGCCGTGACGGGCACAGTGCAGTTTGCAAATGAGATTGTTGAAGGCAAAGGCATTAAATCCCGCCTATTTGAGCAGCCCTTCGAGTTTAGTTTTGCCACTAAACCCGAGGGCAAAGACTTTGCGCTAAATGTGGATATGAAGAGCCGTTGGGATCTCAGCCGTTTGCCACAAGAGTTGCAAAATCCCTTGAGTGATTTTTACCAAGGTAAATTCGCTTGGGGCGGTAACTTGAATATGGTGTTCGACGATAAAGGTTATCAAATTCAAGCCAATGTGGGCTCGGATCTGGTTGGTGCCACCTTGAAATTACCGGGCGCCTTTGCCAAACCCGAAGATGAACCAAGGCCCTTAATGGCGGAATTTTCTGGCGATCAACAAAGGGCAACGCTAAGGGTAAAACTGGATAAACAGGCCGAGTTTATTGGCGGCTTCGAGGCCGAAAAGGGCACTCAATTTAGCTATTTTGACTTGTTATTGGGCCGACTCTTCGATGCGGCCGAGGTACCTAATACCGAGCTTGGGCATATCAAGATTGATGTGACCAGTGGCAAGCTCGCCAATTGGTTACCTGTAATTAATGCCTTTGTCGGCACAGACAACAAGCCCACTCGCACTGGTATTTTAGTCGAAGAGGCGAGCCACTCGACTTTGTTCCCCTCGGTGGTTGGGATCGATGCCAATATCGGCAAGTTTGATTTATTAGGCCAAGGACTGACAGAGCTTAGATTGAGTGCTAAGCCGAACGAACATGGCTGGCGCTTCGATGCCAAGGCCAGCGAGTTTGAAGGCTGGGTCGATTTTTATCCCAACTGGATGACCCAAGGATTAAAAGTTAACGCCAGCAAGTTTTATTTCTCCCCCGAAGTGAAACCCGAAGGGGAAGCGGATTTCGCTGCGGATCAGGTGCTCACTAATTTACCGCCGGTTGCCGTGAATGTGGATGATTTTCGCTTTTTCGACAAAGCCTTCGGGAAGCTGGTCTTGCAGGCGAGCCCGCAACCTTTGGGCTATCGCATTCAGACCCTATCGTTAACGACGCCAGAGGTGTCCTTACAGGGCAACGGCATTTGGCAGCAGCAGAATGGTCAAAACCAAACTGAATTAACGGTGAGCTTAAACGCCAGTCAGTTTAATTATTTGAGTCAGCAATTGGGCATCGACCCAGGTGTGAATGAGGCGCCTTTGAAGGTGAATGCCGAGCTTAAGTGGCAAGGTGCGCCCTATGCTTTCTCCCTCAATACCTTAAACGGCAAGGTGAAGTTTGAGCTGGGTAAGGGGCATTTATCTCAGGTGAGCGATAAGGGCGCGCGGATATTCTCCTTGTTCAGCCTCGACTCCTTAGTACGTAAGTTATCCTTAGATTTCAGTGATGTGTTCGGTCAGGGCATGTACTTCAATTCCTTTAGCGGCAATCTGCAAATCGATAATGGCGTGGTTAAAACCACGGATACTGAAATGGATGCGATTGCGGGTAATATGAAGGTGCGCGGTTATACAGATCTCACCAGCGAAAGCTTAAATTACGATATTCGTTTTGTGCCGCAATTGGCGTCGAGTGTGCCGACCGTGGTGCTGCTGAGTACCAGTGCGTGGACGTTGGGGCTTGGTGCATTTGCACTGACCAAAGTGCTCGAACCTGTGATTGAGGTGATTTCGGAAATCCGCTTCCGAGTGACTGGCACTATGTCCGATCCTGTGGTGGAAGAACTCGAGCGTAAGAGCAAAGAGATTGAAATCCCCGAGTCGATTTTGCCTATGGTGGGTGGCGAATTGCCAGTGCCGACCGAGGGCGCTGAGCCTAAGGTTGATGCGGCGCCCATCAAGAATAGCGCCCCAATTAAGACAGACGCCACGCCACCCATCGAGCCTGAAAAAAACAATGAGCAGCCTGCGCCAGATACTGATAAACCTAAAGTGGAACCAGTAAAAGCGGTCGAGGAAGATACATCGCCGCAAGCGCCAACGCTCCCCAAGGTAGAGCCTGCTGAGCCGCCCCAAGTTGAACCAGAACAGCCTAAGCCTTTGAGCACCAAGGTGGTATTGTCGATAAACACAATTCAAGGAGATAGTCATGCGCATCAGCCTGTTGCAATGTCAGAGCAGTCGCGACGTCAGCGCGAATCTGTTGTTTATCGAATCGCAGCTTGAGGAATTAACCCGTCAGCGTCTGCAATGGGATAAAGATGCTCCTCATTTAGTGGTGCTGCCAGAATGCAGCCTGCTGTTTGGTGGCCATGAGAGTCAGCAACTCGCCTATGCCGGCGACAGTCATCTTAGCCCGTTAAAATCTGCCTTAAGTGCCTTAGCCGCCCGTTACTGCGTGTATATGGTGGCGGGAACCATCCCCGCGCTGGCGGAGGATGGGCGCGTCTACAGCCGTTGTTATCTGTTTGATGATAAAGGTGATACCTTAGGGCAATACGATAAACTGCATCTGTTTGATGTGGATGTTGCCGACGGCACTAAGCAATACCGCGAGAGTGAAACCTTCTGCCCCGGCAATCATATCAGCGTCATCGACACCCCGTTTGGCAAAATTGGCTTGACCATCTGTTATGATTTACGCTTTCCGGATTTATTCAGGGCGCTGCGCCTCGCGGGAGCCGAGATTATTACCGTGCCTTCGGCCTTTACTAAGGTCACGGGAGAAGCCCATTGGCAGGTGTTATTACAGGCCAGAGCCATTGAAACCCAATGCTTTATTTTAGCCGCAGCCCAATGGGGCGCCCATAACGAAGGCAGTCGCGAGACCTGGGGGCAGAGCACGGTAATAGGTCCTTGGGGCGAGGTGATTGCCGAGCAGAAAACCGGTACAGGTTGGGTGCATGCCGATATCAATGTGGCCGAGGTGCACAGCATCCGCAGTAAAATGCCCGTGGCGCAACATAATCGCTTTACTGCACCGAACCTTAAGCCTTGAACAGATTAAGCCTTCAACAGATTTAGATGAAATAGACTCACAGCGAATTTAAGTTATTTTAAAAATGAGTGAGTTGCCAATTTTAGCCAAGCTTTCAGAGAGAACCGCGATGCCTTTTTTAGCACAAGTAGAGCAAAGTTTATTAAAGGGTGGCTTAGCCCTCGATGGGTTACAGAGTTATTTAAACACCATACATCAACATAAAGTCGATTTTTCCGATCTCTATTTCCAAGGTAGTCGCCATGAATCTTGGGTGCTCGAAGATGGCATTATTAAAGATGGTAGCTTCCATATCGAACGTGGTGTCGGTGTGCGTGCCATCAGCGGCGAGAAAACCGGTTTTGCCTATGCCGATGATATTACGCCAGCGGCATTAAGCGCTGCGGCCGAGGCGGCGCGTGGTATTGCTGGGGCGGGTGAGCAGGCCAAGGTGCAGGCTTTCAAACGTCAACAAGCCTTAGCGCTGTACGATAGTCTCGACCCTATCGCCGCCATGGAAGAAGTGAAAAAAATCAACCTACTGAAAGAGGCCGATGCCTATATTCGTAGCCTCGACAGCCGCATTATCCAAGTGGTGATTAGCCTAGCGGGTGTGCACGAAGAAATTCTGGTTGCCGCCAGTGACGGTACCTTGGCCGCCGATATTCGCCCGTTAGTGCGCTTTAATTGCAGCGTCATTTTAGAAGAAAATGGCAAGCGTGAACGTGGCAGCGCCGGTGGCGGTGGTCGTCACGATTACAGCGTGTTTATGGTGACGGATGAAACCGGTTTACCTATGTGCTTTGCCTTCGCCCGTGAAGCGGTGCGTCAGGCGCAAGTCAACCTCAATGCTATCGATGCGCCAGCCGGAGAGATGCCTGTGGTACTGGGTAATGGTTGGCCGGGCGTGTTACTGCACGAGGCCGTGGGTCATGGCCTAGAAGGTGACTTTAACCGCAAGGGCAGCAGCGCCTTTAGTGGTATGGTCGGCGAGCAAGTGGCTTCGAAGCTCGTGACTGTGGTGGACGATGGTACGCTTGCGAATCGCCGTGGCTCACTGAGCATCGACGATGAAGGCGTACAAACCCAGAGAACCGTGTTAATCGAAGACGGTATTCTTAAAGGCTATATGCAGGATAAATTAAATGCGCGCCTGATGGGCGTGGCACCGACGGGTAATGGTCGCCGTGAATCCTATGCGCATCTGCCTATGCCCCGCATGACCAACACTTATATGACGGCGGGCGAGTCTGATCCGAGCGAGATCATCAAGTCGGTGAAGAAGGGCATTTATGCGCCTAACTTTGGCGGCGGTCAGGTGGATATCACCTCGGGCAAGTTCGTGTTCTCCGCTTCTGAAGCCTATCTGATTGAAAATGGTGAAGTGACTCAAGCGATTAAGGGCGCTACCCTGATTGGTAATGGCCCAGAAGCCATGAGCCAGATTTCCATGGTGGGTAACGACATGGCGCTAGATAAGGGCGTTGGTGTGTGTGGTAAGGATGGTCAAAGCGTGCCTGTAGGCGTCGGTCAACCGACCCTCAAACTTGACCGTTTAACCGTTGGAGGCACGGCATAACCCGCTTGTTTACTGTCTAGGCAGCACTTAAGGCGGTGGGTTCTAGCCGCCTTCCATGATGGATGTTATCATTTGCAAAGGAAATTAGAGTAACTACTCTAGAGGTGTTAATGAAACTATCACGTTTGGCATGGCTGTGTTTATTGCCTTTGCCCTCGCTATTGCCGTTAGCGGCCAATGCCCAGCCCAGTAGCTTTACTGAGGCTTGGCAGCAAGTGCTTAAGGTGAGCGATAAACTCCAGGCCCAATCCCAAGAGGTGAATCGTGCCAAGGGCGAGCAAGAGGCGGGCGAGAGTTTAAATCTGCCATCCCTCAGCCTGAATGGCAGTTATACCCACCTCGAAAAACCAATCGAATTAGATTTAAGGGATCTTAATCCCTTAGCCTCGCTTGATCCTGCGACCTTGCCTCCCGCACTCGGCGGCGCCTTGGCGAGTATTCCGGGTTCATTATTTGTCACGCCCTTTACCGAGCAAGATATTTTCCGCGCCAGCTTACAGGCGATGTGGCCGATTTATACTGGCGGCCAGATCACCGCGGCTCAAGGCATTCATGCCGCCATGGTGGCCGAGAAGCAACAGGAATTACAGTTAGCGACCCGCGACTTATTCACTCAGTTGGTTGATCGTTATTATGCCGTCGATGTGACTCAATCCCTCGTCAGCACCCAAACCGAGCTGGTAGCATCCTTAACTAAGCATGTTGATCACGCGCTAGCGCTGGAGCGCGAAGGGCAAATCGCTAAGGTCGAGCGCCTGAATGCTCAAGTGGCCTTAGATAACGCTAAGGTCAATTTAGGCAGCGCCCGTCGTCAACATGAAATGGCCGTGATCGCCCTATCGCGCATGTTGCAGCAGAGCGATGTCAGCACTAACTCACCCCTATTTGTGTTGCCGCAGGCACCTTCATTGGGGGATTTGACCCAAGTGACCCTGAGCCAACATCCCGCACTTAAACTGCTCGAGGCTAAAGAAGCGCAGGCGAATGGCTTGGTTTCCTTAGAAAAAGGCAAATATCACCCGACTGTGTTCCTCTTTGGTAATTACACCTTATATGAAGATGACAGTTTGTTTTCTAAGGTGGAGCCGGACTGGATGGTGGGTGTCGGCGTAAAAGTGCCCTTGCTGAGCCGCGATGGCCGCAGCGGTAAAGTGGAAGCGGCTAAGAGTGCCTTGCTGCAAGCCCGTTACACTAAGGCGCAGACCCGCCAAGACTTAAGTTTGCTGCTCGACCAAAGTTATCGCCAGTTATTGCAGGCCGAGGAAGAGGTCAAGGCACTGAATACCTCACTCGAACTGGCGAGTGAAAACCTGCGTTTAAGGGAAATTGCCTTTAACCAAGGGCTGTCCACTTCTATCGACAGGGTCGATGCCGAATTAAAACTGAGCGCCGTTAAAACTCAGCAGCTTGGCGCCAGTTATCGCTATGTGCAAGCCTATGCCAGATTAATGGCCATCAGTGGTCAATTAGATGAATTTATCGGTCGCAGTGCCACAGGCGCTCAATCGCAGGAGACTATCAATGCGCGCTAACAGAATCCTTGCCCTAACGGCGTTGGTCGCATTAGGCCTTATCTTAGCCTATGGGCTCAAACTGGCTTACAGCCCAGCGCCGAGTCTGTTACAGGGGCAAATCGAAGCCCGTGAGTATAACGTATCATCCAAAGTGCCAGGGCGGGTTGAACAGGTCCTTGTGCGCCGTGGCGATAGCGTCAGCGAAGGCGATTTGTTATTTGCCATCCATAGTCCAGAGCTCGATGCCAAGTTGATGCAGGCCGAAGGCGGCCGAGATGCGGCCAAAGCCCTGCAACAGGAGGCGAATAACGGCGCCCGCACCCAAGAGGTAATGGCGGCTAAAGAGCAATGGCTCAAGGCGCAAGCGGCGGCAACGCTGGCGAAAACCACCTATACCCGAGTGGAAAATCTCTTCAACGAAGGGGTTGCCGCAAGACAAAAACGCGATGAAGCCTTTACTCAGTGGCAAGCGGCCAAGTACACAGAGCAAGCTGCCTTAGCCATGTATCAAATGGCCGAAGAAGGTGCGCGGGTCGAAACCAAAGCCGCGGCGGCGGGTAATGCTCGTATGGCCGAGGGCGCGGTGAAAGAAGTCAGTGCCATCATGGCTGACAGTCAAATGCGTGCGCCTAAGTCTGGGGAAATCAGCGACGTATTGTTGCAAGCGGGAGAGTTGGCTCCGAGCGGCTTCCCTGTGGTCAGCCTTATCGACATGCAGGACGCTTGGGCAGTATTCCAAGTGCGTGAAGATCAACTCAAACGCTTTAAAAAGGGTGACAAACTGCCATTAACCATTCCGGCGCTGGATAAAACCGTGGAGTTTACCGTTGCCCATATTAGTGTGATGGGCGACTTTGCGACTTGGCGTTCAACCGAAAGTGGCCACGATTTCGATATGCGCACCTTCGAGGTGGAGCTGCGCCCAACTGCGCCGATCCCCGATCTGCGTGTCGGTATGTCTGTGCTGCTCAGTGCTGAGTAACCATTGTGGCCAAGTCACCGAGCGAGCAAACGCATGTGAGCGAGCCTAAGCCGTTGAATGGGGCTCAGAATGCGGCGCATCCTGTATCTTCAGGCATCATTGCATTAGTGCGGCGCGAGCTTAGAGCGCTATGGCGCGATCCTTGGCAACTGGCCCTTATCAGTTACATCCCACTGCTGGGCATCTTGTGTCTCTGGTGGCTATTTAGTGCTGGGCTACCACGGCAATTACCAGTGGCGATTGTCGACCAAGACCATAGCCAATTGAGCCGAATGTTGACCCGTCAACTCAAAGCCAACCCTGTGACTGAGCCACGCAGTTTTACCGATCTCCCTTCGGCCGTCGAAGCTATGCAGCAGGCGCAGGTCTATGCCGTGGTGGTGTTTCCCCATGATATGAAAAAGGATTTACTCACCGGCCATAAACCGACAATCGATGTGCGTTACAACAGCCAGTTTTTGCTGGTGGGTAAGCTGTTGTCGAGTCAAATTCAGTTGAGTCTAGGCGATGGACTGTTACAGGTCGCAGGCCTTAAGCAACTGATGACGGGCACGCCAAAATCCCAAGTGGCGGTGAATTTAAGCCCAGTAAAGAGTCAAACGACCGCGCTGTTTAACCGTAATAACAACTACATAGGTTTTTTAGTGCCGCCGGTATTGGTCGCACTCTGGCAGTTATTATCTATGTTGGTGATGGCTAACAGCTTAAATCGCGAGTTACACCTTAATGCCGCGCAGTCAGAGAAGGGGATCTCCAATCGATTGACCGAGCATTTTTGGCCTAAGGTGTTGGCTAAAATCCTGTTGTTTACCCCGATATTGATGCTCCAAGGCGGGTTTATCCTCACTTGGTTGTATCTGTATTTGGCTTTGCCTTTTGCTGGCAGTTTAGCGCTGCTGCTGTTTGCTCAGTTGATTATGTTGCTGGCGGTGTGGGGCCTTGTGTTGTTTATCTTTGTGCTGATGCGCGATAGCGCGCGGGTCATCAGTTTTTGTACTGCGCTGTTTGCGCCAGCCTTTGCCTTTATGGGGATCACTTTCCCCACCCATGAAATGCCGCAACTCGCTCAGTGGTGGCGACTCATCATGCCATCGAGCCATTATATTGAGTCCCATGTCAGCGTGGTGAGCTATGGCGCGGCGTGGCCGACCTTGGCGCAACAACTTAGTAGTTATTGGGGATTCATCGGTTTATTGCCGCTAATTTATTTCTTGGCGATTAAATTACTGCCGATGACGGTAAAAGCTCAGGCGGAAGCGGCGGCATACGATGCGGCGCCACTTGCTGCGAAGGGGCAATAGCATGAATTTATGGCAGTTAGTGCTAACAGAATTAAAGGCGATTGTGAGTGACAAGGCAATTGCCGTGACCCTATTCGGCGGTGTGCTGTTTTATTCTGTGCTCTATCCCTTGCCTTACTTGCACCAAGTCCCAACAGAACAACAGCTTATCGTGGTGGATTTAGATCATTCCTCCCTAAGCCGTCAACTTATTCGTCATGCGGATGCCAGCGCAAAAATTCAGGTGATAGGTCAAGTTGGCTCCATTACTGAGGCGAAGCGTTTTATCGAAACCGGCAAGGCCCATGGCTTACTGGTGATCCCCGAAGGATTTCGTCGCGACTTGCTGCTGGGCAAGGGCGTAACCTTAAGCTACGGCGGCGATGCCAGTTACTTCTTGATTTATTCGGCAGTGGCCGAGGGGCTTGTCAGCGCGGGGATGGATGCGGGCAAACAAGTGCAATTGATTGGGATGCTCGCGCAGGGGAAAAATCCTAAAGAAGCCGAGCAGAACCTGAACTCGCTGCATTTAAACAGCGTGCCCGCCTTTAACCCTAGCCTAGGTTATACCCCCTACGTGGTGCCTGGACTCTTCTTACTTATCCTGCATCAAACCCTGTTGATTGGGACTGGGATCTTAGGCGCTGGTCAGTGGCGCAGCCGCAGCTATTGGCAGCAGGTGTCGCCGCTGCAATTGGTCTGTGGCCGCATTCTTGCCTTTATGTTGATTTATATGGTGTTTACCAGCTTTTATGTGGGGTATTGCTACCACTGGTATAAGGTGAGTATTCAGGCGAGTCTTGGTCAAGTGGCGCTCTGGTTGCTGCCATTTTTACTTTCGACGGCCGCGGCTGGGGTTGCGATGAGCACTTTGTTTAGCCGCCGCGATTTACCGACTCAAGTATTGCTGCTGATTTCTATGCCGATTCTGTTCGTATCCGGCTTTGTCTGGCCGATTGCTTTAATCCCCGAGCCTTTGGTGCTGGGCTCGCAGATTATCCCTGCGGTGCCCGCCATTATGGGGATGCTGGAGCTGAACCAAATGGGCGCCAGCTGGGCGAGTGTGCTGCCAAAATGGTTACAGCTTTGGGGCCTGTTTGTGCTGTTTTTTGGCCTTGCGATTTTAGGGATTAAACGTCGTGTGCGGGCATTAGCTGAAATTGATGCGTCTTAGGCGACGCTGTTATTCGTACCGACAAAACACTGATTTTTGCGTTTGTATTAAATTTGTTATTGGATATTAGGCAGATATAGATATAATCGTCCGGCAAAAAATTAAACAGGGGCCGTTTAATTTCGAAGCAGTTGCTTCATTTTTTTATCGCATCAAAAGGAAGATGAAATGCGTAAAATTACTTTACTCTCTTTGGCCATGGGTACTTGTCTGTTGGCCGCCTGCGCCGCTAAACCTCCCATCGTTGCACAAGAAAAAACCGTTGAAATCGATGGTATCAACCTCGTTTTTGGCGGTAGCTACGATACTGAACGCAAAAATATTTCACTGTCTGTGAATGGCGATTCAGTGATGAAAGGGACTTTCCCTCCTTACACGCCAACCCAAAACCTTAGCGGTAAATACAAGGGTTACACCATCTCTAGCCAATGCTATTTCGGTTCAGTGTTAGGCAGCCAAGGTGGCGCATTTGGTGCGATTGCTGGGGTGATCCAAGCGACGAAATCCAGCTCAGGCGATAAATGCGACATGCTGGTTAACGGTAAAATCGTCGAAAGCCTTTACTTCTAAGCATACCTCACATTGCTATCTGGCCCCTGTATCTTGAATGTTTACCCTTGTGGATGCTTGTCTATAACTTAGTAGACGGTCTAAAAAAAGGGAGTACCCAAATCAGCGAGGTACTCCAAGAAAATAATGAGGGAGAAAATACTGTTAGAACTTGTAGTCTAAGGTGAGATAAACCTGCTGACTGTTGTTAATTTCATTGCCGTTTTCTTCATAGTCTTGGGCTAAATAACGATAGCCAAGATCCGATGAGAAATGCTCGCTCCATTTGTATTGCACGCCAACTTGACCACCATACACAAAATCGGTTGCCGATTTGCCTGAGACCTTGTTGTCGTTGGCGCCAATGCTGACACCGGCGAACAGGTTAACGTCTTTATGCACGGGTAACAGGTAGTCATAGGACACTAACCAGCTGTACTGTTCCTGTTTGAACTTATCGTTGGCAAAGTTGAACTTGTCTTCCATATAGCCAAACGTACCGGTAATGCGGTGGTTTTGCTC
Organism: Shewanella sp. GD03713; assembly: GCF_029843705.1. NCBI lineage: Bacteria > Pseudomonadati > Pseudomonadota > Gammaproteobacteria > Alteromonadales > Shewanellaceae > Shewanella > Shewanella sp. GD03713. The sequence continues at coordinate 4,235,484 of NZ_JAOCIW010000001.1, read as the reverse complement.
AATCAGCATACCAACGCGGGCTTGGTAGCTTAGATCTTCGGTATCTTTATTGATCACACCTTCAATTTCATCGGCTTGATAACCTAAACCCATACCTGCGAAGTAATCGATTTCGACGGCTTGAACGCTGCTACACAGTAAGGCTGCACCTGCTGCCATCATCATGGTTTTATTTAGTTTCATCATGGACTCCTAAGACTGCTAAGTCGTTTTATCAAAATAATATCGGGTTGATGGAACATACTTTACGGCAACCCCTTGGTGTGGATAAGCCCATAACAGCGTGTCTCTTTGTCTCAAAAATCGCGACAATCAGAGCTGTCTCACAGTGATAAGTACAATATTTGCGCGCTTTATTCGGGGCAGAACCGTTTCACTCCATGCCAGCCTTTATCTGCTCAGGCCAGCTTTACCGTACAGACGACACAGATAGGCAACTTAATGCCCTTATTGGGTTGTCTTCGACGCTGTTTTGGGGGAGAATGCGCGCCGCAAAAATAACCGGGGTATTCAGTATCCCGGTTATTTTCTTTTTGAGCGTATGGGTTTTAAACCAATTGAGGCCGGTAAACATCCGGAAATGATATGAGGTTCGTTTGAACCTACTTTACTGAGGACAATTCAATGGGGCTGTTGTTTACCGGATGTTCGGTAGTTGCCGTAAATCAAGCTGTTGCGTTTGCAATTCCACCTGCTGTTAAGGGAGGTTGGATATGAGCCAACAAAATCCAGGCTTAAAGCAAAGCCTGAGTCTGTGGCAAGTGGTGGTGATGGGATTAGCCTATCTCACGCCTATGGCCGTGTTTGACACCTTTGGCATTGTCTCCGAGATCACCTCAGGCCATGTGGCCACCTCTTACCTGCTCGCGTTAGCGGGGATCCTGTTTACCGCCTTTAGCTACGGTCACTTAGTGCGTAAATATCCCTATGCGGGCTCGGCCTATACCTATGCGCAAAAAACCTTTAGCCCGAATGTGGGCTTTATGGTGGGCTGGTCATCGTTGCTCGATTATATGTTTATGCCGATGATCAATATGCTGCTGGCAAAGATTTACCTGACGGCCATGTTCCCTAACGTCGAACCGTGGATTTTTATCTTTGGTTTAGTCGCAGTGATGACGGTATTAAACCTCAGGGGTATAGATTTAGTGGCGAATTTTAATGGCGTTATCGTATTCGCCCAGATAGCCATTATCTTAGTCTTTATCGGTTTAATGGCCCACAGTCTGTCCCTTGGCGAAGGTGAAGGTGTGATTGCGAGTGTGCGTCCATTTTATTCCGAAGAGATAAGCCTTGCGCCGCTGTTTACTGGCGCGACCATTCTGTGTTTCTCCTTCTTAGGCTTCGATGGCTTAAGTTCCTTGAGTGAAGAAACTAAGGACGCTAAGCGGGTGATCCCCCGCGCTATCGTGCTGACGGCGCTGATTGGCGGCGTGATTTTTGTCAGCGTGTCCTATTTCTTGCTGCTGTTTTTCCCGGATATTTCTCGCTTCCAGCAGTTAGATGCCGTGCTGCCTGAGATTGCCCTGTATGTGGGCGGCAATTTATTCCAGTCAGTGGTGCTGGTAGCAACCACAATAGCAGTATTGGCTTCGGGCATGGCTGCCCATGCGGGCGTGGCACGTATTCTCTACGTGATGGGTCGCGACAATATGCTGCCCAACAAAGGCTTTGGGTATATTCACCCCAAATGGCGCACGCCGGCATTTAACGTGATATTGGTAGGGTTACTGGCGCTTTCGGCGGTGTCCTTCGATCTCGAAATGGCACTGGCGCTCGTTAACTTCGGCGCACTGGTGGCCTTTACCTTTGTGAACCTGTCGGTGATAGTGCAGTTTTATATCAAAGAGAAACGCAACCAATCCTTGAAAGATCACTTGCAGTACTTCGCCTTACCCTTGTGCGGCGCGGCGACTATTGGCGTGCTGTGGATTAACCTTGAGCCTCAGTCCTTAGAGCTTGGCTTAATTTGGGCGGCAGTAGGGGTCTTGTACTTGGCGCTGCGAAGCCTGCGTTTACGCAAGGCGGTAGAGTTACAGAATTAACCAATAGATTGAGCTAGAAAGTAAAAGACCCGCCTTGGCGGGTCTTTTGGTTTTACAGTGTCGGCACGGTAAAGCTGAGGGAGGTCTTAACTTGCTTGGGCGTAGTGGTCACGACACTGATTTGACTCCCTGCAGAGGCGGTGAAACTGAGCGGTGTGCCTAAGCCATTCTTGCCAGTGAGAGTGTTGGCTACCTCAATGATATCTGGCGTACCGTTACAATCGACGCAGAGCTCGATTTGAGTCTTAGCAGGCATAATTTGTTTGGCACTGTCATGCACAAACACCACAAACTTAGACTTGCTACCTGCGGCAACGGGTTTAATATCATTAACGCTTGCGAGTAACACACCGTCTTGCTGCACACTGATATAAGCTTGCGAACCAGACATGCTTAACACCAAAGCCTTACGCACATAGGTTTTGTTGGCTTGACCAGTGCCGCAGAGGCTGCCTTCACATTGAGGGCCGTTAAACTTGCCATCGGCGACGGGATAGGTCTCGCGGGCGAGGTTATCGAAATAAGGTTCACCACTGTCGCGGCTAAAGTTTTCATTATCATCACGAAACGCCGTTGGTAAGTCGCTAAAACCGCTACTGTGGAAGGTTTCAACATCCATACCATTGCCGCTGCAGTTAGTTGCTACACCATTGAATAAACAAGCGTTTGCGATAGCGCCACCATCGGCACTATCAAACTGATTGTTGCCGTTAGTGTCGAAGAAAGTTTCGTGACCCAAGGCGTAGGCCAAGATGGTAATACGGTGATCTTGAGGGCGATAATCGCTTGAAGTCCAAGTCACGCTACAGGCGCCATTTTGCGTTAAGCAGCTTGGGGTGATTTGGCCGCCTTCGGTGGTGAAGTTCACCGTAGTATCGTCGGGCGCTGGGTTACCAAAACTATCGGATAGTCTGGCGGTAATAGTCGCGGTTTCACCGTCATAATCGCCCGCTTCGGGGTTAAATATCGTCGTCGAAAGACTAAAGCCAAGTTGCTGTGGCAGGCCAGTATTAACGGTTAATTGCTCAGATTGGCTAGTGATCACTTCCTTGGTATCGGCATCCACTGCGCTAGCGACCACGCGAACTGGAGTCGGCACAGTACCTGAGAGCACACGTACACTAGCAATGCCTTGGGAGTTGGTCAGGCTCTCGGCGCTGGCGTTGCCATTGGCAAAACTTAAACCGCCGACCACAGTATCTAAACTAAAACTAACCTTTTGCTGCGCTGCTGGCTGGCCATTGGCGCTGGTGACTTTAAAGCTCACCAGTGATGATTCGCTCGACCCTGTTCCGCCCGCGCCTTTAATGCGAATTTGGTTGGGCTCGGCCGCTTCAAAACTCAGACTGGCTAAGGTTTGGCGTTGTAGCGTAAAGGGGAAGTTCGCCGTCAGCGTTTGATTACCTACCACTGTGGTCGCGACGATTTGATCGTTACGTTCGCTATTCCCGCTGCAACTGGTGTCTTGGAAGGTCGAGCTGGCATTACCCGATAGGGTCGTGACAGGCGTGTCTAAGTTCGCATTATTGCTGGCGGTACAGTCAGAGCTGAAACTGATGGATGACGGGGTCTGTACGCGAGTGATAGTGCCATCGCTGGCCTCTAACACTAAGCTTGCGGTCACACCAAAGCTGCCGCCCGCGCTGATTTTATAACTGCCATCGGCTTGCGCCGTTAACGTACTTGCGAGTTTACCTTCGGTAAAACTGCTGCCATTAAAGGAGCCTAACTTTAAGGTACCGGCTTCGTTAACGGCATCTTTGCTGAGCACTTCATATAAACTGCTGCTTTGTAGCGATTGCCCTTGATAATCCACTGTTACCGTTAAGGCATTGGCGCCTAACTCGGTGGCACTCGGGGTATAACTGACTTGAGCAATACCTTGGCTATTGGTTAGCGCACTGGCCGGGGTTAAGGTAGCCGAACCCGCGCTAAAGGTGACCTTAGCATCGGCAATGCCGTTACTCTCGGCATCGAGGAAAATGGCTTGCAGTTGTACGGCTTCATCCACTTTAAAGCGAGTCACTACATTCGCGCCGCTTTGAATACTGGCGCTCAGTTTTGGGGCTATGGATGCGCCAGTACCGTCGATAATCCCTGTAAATTCAAAGTTGCGAGTCGCCGATAGCGCTGTGCTGGAATCATTCGGAGTGGTGGTCGCTGTAATAGTGCCAGCATTGATAAGCAAATCAGGATTACTCACAATCACAACGGCTTCACCATTGTTATCCGTGAGTTTGCTTTCCGGTGTTAACGTCCCAAGGTCGCTCGTAAAGTTAACTCTCTGATTGCTGACCTTAGCCGAACCTTTGTTTAACTTGGCGACAGCACAAAAACCTGCGTCTTTAGGGAAACTTTGAAGTGAGGTAAAACTGCCACATTGACTACCCGATAGGGTTTTAAAGTCGATAGACAGTTTGTAAATACCGTCGCTGGCATCTGTGCCACCGTTATCTTCGTCAGAAGGGCCGTTACAGCCCCAAAGTCCAAATAAGCCAATAGAAAGCAAAGTAAGATTGCAAAACGTGTTGCTAAATCGCATAAGCAAACATCCTTGTTGGGCTGAATGGTTAGTCTTGGATTTCGCTGCGTAGGTATTTAAACAGCTCTTTTGATGATTTGGACTCAGGGCCTTTTGCCAACTCTTTTGTGGCTTGGCGCACTAAGGTACGCAGCTTCTGTCTGTCCAACTGTGGATAATGTTCCACTAAGGTTTGAATTTCGCTGTCGCCTTGGCTCAGTAAACGCTCGCGCATTTTCTCGAACATTTGCAGCTTAGCGGTTTCGTTGTTGTTTTTGTTCAGTACGATAGCGAGCGCAGCTTTAATCGGCTCCACATCGACGTTACGCATCAACTTACCAATATATTGCATATGGCGGCGATAGGCTTCGGTCTTCGGTTTAATCTTATGAGCTTGCTGGATGCTGTCGTATAAGTGCTCGTCCAGCTCGATTTTATCTAGCTGGGTCTTGCTGAGCGACACCAATTCCATACCGACTTTTTGAGCAGCTTCGCAGTCACGCTTGTCCTCGGTTTTGCTGACATACTCTTCGTCACTGTCATAGGGTTGTTTAAAATGCTCTGAATCACCAACAATCTTCATATAGATAAAACCTCAGTTAAATAACGGCCTAATAATAACATCTCCCGCCAAAAATCGCCTAACGAAAGCGCGTGCGCCATGACTGAGATTGACGAAATAAGCGCGCAATAAATAATGAGAATGGCATGGGTGTTTGTTATGCTAACGCCATTGCCGACAACGAAAGAGTAGCTTTGTGTCTTTGAACAGAATCGATAGTGAATTGGCCGCGCTGAAAGATGCGGTTGCCGTGGCCCTCGAATATGCCAATAAATTAGGGACAAATGCCGCCGAAGTGGCGATCAGCAAACAACAGGGATTATCGGTTTCAACCCGCTTAAAAGAAGTGGAAACAGTTGAATTTAATAAAGATGGCGCCCTAGGGATTACGGTTTATCGCGATGGTTGCAAGGGTAGTTCATCGACTTCCGATCTCAGCCCTGAAGCCATTGCTCTGGCGGTGAAAGCGGCGGACGATATCGCCCGTTATACTTCTGCTGACCCCTTTAGTGGTTTAGCCGACAAAGCCCTAATGGCGACCGAGATCCGCGATCTTAAGCTCTATTATCCTGAAGATATTTCCCCCGACGAATTAGCCCAATTGGCGATTCGCGCAGAAACCGCGGCGCTCGATGCCGACTCGCGCATCAATAACTCCGATGGCGCCAGCGCAAACGCCCACACTTCGGTCAAGGTTTACGGTAATAGCCACGGCTTCTTAAATGGTTATTGCAGCTCGCGCTACAGCTTAAGTTGCAGCGTGATCGGTGAAGACAGCGACGGCAGCATGCAGCGGGATTATGACTACACTATCGCCCGTAAATTCAGTGAGATGCTATCTCCAGAGTCCGTGGGCTTGAAAACCGCACAAAAGACAGTGAGCCGTTTAGGCGCGCGTAAGATTGCGACTTCGCGTTTACCTATTCTGCTTTCGCCTGAAATCGCCACTGGGCTTATCGGCCATTTAGTCGGCGCGATCAGCGGTGGCAGCTTGTACCGTAAATCCAGCTTTCTGTTGGATGCAATTCACACCCAAATCTTCCCCGATTGGTTCAATATTGAAGAGCAACCGCATCTGCTGGGTGCGCTGGCCAGTGCCAACTACGATAGCGAAGGTGTGGCGACGCAAGATAGACGCATCATCGACCGGGGTATGTTAGAAAGCTATCTGCTGACCAGCTATTCGGCGCGCAAATTAGGCTTAACCAACACAGGCCATGCGGGCGGCATCTACAACTGGACGCTGGCGCACACTGGCCAAAGTTTCGATGAGCTAGTCAAAGGCATGGGCACTGGCCTGATTGTCACTGAGGTGATGGGCCAAGGCGTGAATATGGTGACGGGGGATTATTCCCGCGGCGCCGCCGGTTTTTACGTCGAAAATGGTGAAGTGCAGTTCCCCGTTGAAGAGATCACTATCGCGGGCAATTTGAAGGATATGTTCCGTGGGATTCAGGCGGTCAGTAAAGACTTTGATTTACGTTCGTCTATCCGCACTGGCGGGATCTTATTATCTGAGATGAAGGTTGCGGGTAACTGATTGAGTTAACCTAATTGAGTCATTCAGTCTAACGGTTCAGCGTTAACTGAATGAGCTTTAAACTAAAGGGCAAATGCTAATGCATTTGCCCTTTTTGATTTAATTGCACCGTGCTAAATAGCGCTGCCACATTTTAGCTGCAGTGCTCATTAGAATTTGTAGCTGGCACCTAATTCAAATGAGCGACCCGAGCCTGCGACTTGGCTAAAGCCACCCGTGCTATCGGCCTTAAACTCGGCAAGGTTGACACCACCCAGTGGTAGCTCGTAGTAAGTATCAAACAGGTTGTTGATCGCAAAGGTTAAACTCAGTTCTTGCCATTTGATACTGCTACTTAGATTTAACAGCGAATAGCTGTCGGTCTCATTTTCTAAGCGGCGATCATCGACCTTATCCTTAGTCGCTACCCATTGCCATGACAGGCGGTTTTCCCAATCACCCAGTTGATGACTAAGGGTTAACTCGGTTTGTAGCGGTTTGATTTGATAAAGCGGCTCGTTACCCTCATCGCGCTCGCCACGGGTGATATCGAGCTTACCTTGCATCTGCCATTTACCGCTGTCGGTATCGGCTAATAGGTAGTTCGCACTCAACTTAGCGCCATATAAATTGGCATCTTCGTTGGTGAATTTAAGGATATTGCGTTTACCGTTGGCTAGGCCAGTACGGTTAAAACTGCCAATCACCTCGGCATCAATATAGTCGGTCACTGCGCTATACCAAGCCGTGGTCGAGAATTGCCATGCATCGCCATTAAACTTATAGGCCGCACTCAGTGTATACGCCGTTTCGGGCTTAAGATCGGGGTTGCCCACATAGCCGTTACCGTCGCCATACCAGCCGATCATTGTGGTTGCCATCACGCCTCGGCCCCAGCTGTAACGCTCATACAGGTTTGGCGCGCGGTTTTTACGGGCTAAGCCAAATTCCAATTGTTGTTTGGCCGACAATTGATAACGCGCCAACAGAGTGGCATCGATTAGGTTATCGTCTCGGCTTCTATCCATAGCATTAAAGGCTTTGGCTGCCTCGGCATCCACATTCGGCATGCCCATCATGGGCATATTGCTGTAGGCCTGCACTTCGCCCGTATCTGTGGTGACATATTCATAACGCACCCCAGCAGACAACCACCAGAGTGGCGTGAGGTTTTGCTGCCATTCGCCATAAACTGCCGCGCGGCGGCGTTCACCGTCGTTGATATTGATATAGTCATTGGGTGCCATCATAGTGCCGGGCACGGCTGGCCAAGTATCATCGAGTTGATAGTTATAATATTCCTGCCCAACGAGTAACGTGCTGTTATCGCCCATAGGTAAGCGCCAATGCAGTTGATAGCTGTAATCGCTGCCTTCAGTGTTCATCGGCATCTTGCCGGTTTTTTCCGGGGTGAAGAAGCCCATTTCATGCTTCACACTGTGCCAGTTTAACTGGGCGCTAAACTCGCCCTCGTTGTCTAAATCCCGCAGATAACGGACTAGGGCACCGTAACTCTTGTTATCCGTCATATCCATGTATTGGTTAGGGAAACCTTGGAACGGGATCGCCTGATGCGTTAGCTTAATCGCCAGTTGTTGTGTGTCATCACGCCATGCCGCTGTTAACGCATGGTTTTGGGCGCGATAGAGGGTATCGAGCACTTTATCGCCGTGACCATCCTGGTAGCTGTTGGCATCTTCATAGGCGCCTTGATAGCTGAGACTTAAGTCCTTACTGGCAATCCCAGCTTTAGCACCGAGTAAGAAGGCGTCGCTGGTGCTGCGGTATCCCGATGAGATTTCGCCGCTTTCGAAGCTGAGGTTGTCGCTGTCGTTAAACTTAGGATTGAGGCTATTAACCTTAATCACCCCGGCGATATTGTCGCCGCCCGCACTGACGGGGGACACGCCCGCGACCACTTCTATCGAGCTGATTTGATTAGCGGAAACGTAGGAAAGTGGTGGGTTCATTTGGTTAGCACAGGAAGCGGTGATATCCGCGCCATCGACTAGCACTTTAATGCGATCGCCCATCATGCCATTGAGTACGGGCAAGGCGGAAACGCCGCCCGCTTCGGAGAAATCGACGCCTTGGTCTTTTAGCAAGGCATCGGCCGAGCCTAAGGCATTACGGCCAATACTCTGTTCGCCATGGACTTGAATACGTTCAATTTGAGTTTGATTTGTCTCGTCGGCCATGGCCTGTGAGGCAACTGAAGCGCCTAATGCTAAGGTCAGCGCGCTGGCGATTGCGGAGCATTTAAAGCCGTGGGGGATAGTTGAAGCGTTTGCAGCCATCTTATTGTCTTCCATTCACTTAGATAAATTGCGCTGCATTATAAAGATCATCACAGTGTGACAGGTGCGGCATATTGTCGCAGAGCTTATAAAGACAAAGCTGAATTAGCGGCCTGAAGGCTAGCTAGCACCAATGTGAAGATAAGCTAGCGCCAAGGTGAGGATAACTGTGGCGCGGTTTAACACGCCCTAGGATTAACCGAAGTGATTGAAGTAGATACGTTGGGTTTCCCCTTCGGCATCCATGGCGGCGAGTGCCTTGGCAAACTCATAGGCCTTTGAATCTTCGGCGAGTCTGTTGGGGCTGTTATCTGCGCTGACGGGGAGGTCTGCTCGGTAATTGGGGTTATGTTGCCCGCGAAAATGGCGGCTTTTTTTCGAAAAGCCCAGATACATGGCCTGAGGCTGCTGGCAGCAATTCGGGTGCAGCTTAAATTGGTTCATGTCCCGCTGCTTAAGGTAGTAGCTGATGGTGGCCTGATCGTAGATAAAAAAATCCCCTTGGCTGGCAAGCAAGTAATCTAAGGCCTTAGGCACATCGAGTTCTGGCGGTTTACGTACCGACATGGTCTCGGGGAGGCCGTTAAAGTCGTAGCTGCCGGGGGCGATTAACAGTGTCATCCCGCTCTGAGACAACTGCTCTAACGAACGTATATCGGCCGCCCCCGCACGGCTAATGCCGATGGCGCGCTCCGACAGGCCATTAGGAATAAAAAAGGCAAATTGAGCGCGCTCTTCACTAAAACTCAGGCCTGGATAAAAGTCGATATTACCGAGTTTTAAATCCCGCAAAATCCGCATCTTAGGCGCCCGCGTGATCCTGAGTTTGCAACCAATCCGCTCGGCGGCGGCTTGATAGATATCGTGGTAAAACCCTTGGTTATTAGGTTCGTGTTGGATAAAAGGAAGGCGTTCACTGGTGCGATACCCCATGGTAATGATGCACTCAGAGCTTGAAAAAGCCTGCGCTAAGCTGGGGAAGAGGCTGACTAATAGGAAAACGAGGCTAAGTAAGGGCCGATAAATAACTGCAAATTGCAAAATGATCTCCTTATCCCGTGATTACAAAGGGTAATCTTGCCGCCAATGGGCGAGCTAAAAGTACAACTAAGGCGAAGGCTTGTTAGCCTAATGTATTATTTTTATTGAATTAATCTATCATACTTTTTGATAATAAAAAGCGTGATTCTTTGCACTACTGCACAAACTCTGTACATCCTGTCATATTGCGCTATAGTGTCGCCGCAGGTCGAGTGAGGTGTATTTGGTCTGTAAATATTAACTGAGGAGTTCCTATGGCAAAGCTTAAAGAGACTAGCGTGCTCGAACATGAAAATGGTCGCGGCACTATTACCGACAACGCACTCAAGGCAGTGGTGACTAGCTCACTGTTTAGAATGCGAACCGAAAAGCCGAAAAAGGGCAAAGGGTCTTACAACCGTAAAGCAGCAAACCGAAAGGGGTATCAGCACAGGGGCGATACCCCTTTCGACTTTATGGGAGTTTGCCTTGCTGGAGCCTAGCGTTGAAGCCTTAACTTTGCTCGCGCTGATTTGTTTATCCCTTATCTCTGCTCGATTTCTCTTTGATTCTTATCCTGTAAACCTTTAACGCGCCATTCTCGAACTTATTCCTCGACTTATCTGCTCTGCCATTTGCTGCCGATATCCTTCAATGCCTATCACTAGGTCGGTAACGTTTGCCCATAAAAAAGCGAGCCCCTTGACTATTAATATCAAGGGCTCGCTATTGATGCTTTTAATCCGGCGAATCGAATGCGAAGGGCAAGCGCTTAGCGCGAATGCCTAAGCCTAGTGTTTAAGCCGAGTGCTTAAGCCTCGATATCATCCTCTGCATCGGCGTCGACTAACTCGGCCCACAGATCGTGCTCGTCGGAGTGAGTGATCACGGCGCGAACTAACATGCCGGGTTCGAGTTCGGTTTCACCGTTGATAAAGACCATGCCGTCGATTTCTGGAGCATCGGCGAAGCTGCGGCCAATGGCGCCTTCTTCGTCAACGTCATCGATCAGAATATCCATAGTACGGCCAACGAAACGGGCTAAACGCTCGGCGCTGATCTCGGCCTGGACTTCCATAAATCTGTGGTATCTGTCTTCCTTCACGTCTTCGCTGATAAGTTCAGCGATGGTGTTGGCTACAGCACCTTCCACTTCTGAGTACTTGAAGCAGCCTACGCGGTCGAGGCGCGCTTCACGCAGGAAGTCGAGTAGCATTTCGAAGTCTTCTTCGGTTTCGCCAGGGAAGCCCACGATAAAGGTTGAGCGGATCACCAAGTCTGGGCAGATTTCGCGCCAGCGTTGGATGGCTTCTAACTGACGATCAACACGGCCTGGACGCTTCATCATCTTCAGGATGCGTGGGCTGGCGTGCTGCATTGGAATATCTAGGTATGGCAGGATTAAACCTTCGGCCATCAAGGGGATCAGATCGTCAACCCATGGGTATGGGTAGATGTAGTGTAAACGTACCCAAGCGCCCATCTTGCCCAGTTGGCGAGCAAGGCTAGTGATGTCTTGCTTTACAGGCATACCGTTCCAGAAGTCGGTGCGGCCGCCCTTGTCTTTACCGTAGGCAGAGGTATCTTGGCTTACGACTAAAATTTCTTGCACGCCCGATTCAACCAAACGCTTGGCTTCATCTAATACGCTACCCGCTGGGCGGCTGTCTAAATCGCCACGCAGTGCAGGGATAATGCAGAAGGTACAACGGTTATCACAACCCTCTGAAATCTTTAAATAAGCATAATGCTTAGGCGTTAACTTAACCCCAGTTTGTGGGATTAACGAGGTAAATGGGTTGTGCTCTGGTTTTGGCACGTACTTGTGTACATGCTTTAACACGGCTTCGTAGCTGTGTGGACCCGTGATTTCGAGCACGTCTGGGTGCACTTCACGGATTTGGTTTTCCTTGGCGCCTAAACAGCCGGTCACGATCACTTTGCCGTTTTCTTCTAGGGCTTCGCGCACCGCATCTAAGGATTCTTCAACCGCCGCATCGATAAAGCCACAGGTGTTGACGATAACCAGATCGGCATTGTCGTAGCTGTTGGTGACTTCATAGCCGTCGATGCGTAATTGGGTCAGAATGCGCTCTGAGTCCACTAGGTTTTTTGGGCAACCCAAAGACACGAAACCGATGCGATTCCCTGTAGCAGTAGAATCAGCGCTCGCTGCTTCTAATGTCTTGGCTGGGGTCTCAAGCGTGGTTGTTTGCTTAGGATTAAAAGTTTCAACTGTCATGGTGTCTCGCTGATGCTGATAAAAGAGCGCCGTAAAAAGAGCGCGGATTATACCTGAAGTGATTAAAAGGTACAGTGTCTTTGGGTGAAAAGTGTACAGCCAAGAGAGCGTTTCTACCAGTTGCGGCGCGGCAGAGTCCGTAGCTTAGTTATCCCGCCGCATTTCATCTTGAGTGAATGGCTTTACGGTTTGAATGGCGCAGTGCACAGCCGCTCGGCGCCGATTTAAAAAATTTTCAAAAAAATTAACCCTTTTTATTTTTGCCTGCGTTTATAGGGGTAGTTTGCATGATGCGTGGCTATCGCAACGGACGATAATTGGTGCTGTTACATATTGGTACTTACGCCTTGGGATAGCGAGTCGTACTTTTAACCGATAGCCGCCGCGTCAGAACCACGGCAGTCTCGCCTTAAATGATTTAGTTGGAGTTAACAATGAAGCATTCTCTTTTAGCTGTATTAGTGGCTGGTGGTCTTTTTTCAGGTGTGTTTACCGCAAAGGCGATGGCCGCCGATGTAGATTTTCCCCATATTGAAACCATGGGCGTAAGCCAAATTCAGGTTGAGCCGGATATGGCAGAGCTTAATGTCGAAGTAGCCGTTACTGAGAAAGAGGCCAAGGCCGCTAAGGATAATTCGGATGCCGCAGTGGCGAAATTTATCGCCCGTTTAACCGCCGCGGGCATTACCAAGGAGCAAATCCAAAGCGCTAACTTAAATCTGCAGCCGCAATATGTGTATGCCCAGGATAAGGCGCCAGAGCTGAGTGGTTATACCGCGAGTCGCCAAATCACAGTCACCATTAGTGATTTAGCCCGCTTAAATACGATTTTGGACTCTGCCTTAGAGGAGGGGATTAACAGGGTCAATAATATCGCCCTTAAGTCGAGCAAAGAGGCCGAGTATGTGGCCAAGGCGCGCCAAGCGGCGATTGTCGATGCTAAACAAAAAGCCGAAAGCTTAGCCAAGGGATTTGGGGAGAACCTAGGTAAGGTGTGGCAAATTCGTTATTACGATCAACGCCCTGTGCAGCCCGTAATGTTACGTATGAATGCCAAGGCCGATGCCATGGGCGCCGCCGAAAGCTATCAATATGGCCAAGTGACTATCGAAGATAGAGTCGAAGTGGTTTATAAATTCAAATAAAACCGCGATGTGAGTATAACTATCTATCACTCTGGGCTGCTCAACTGAGCAGCCCATTTTTATATGCTTGGCTGTAAAAGCATATCCCACTCAGCGAGCCTGGTTGAAGAAAACGCTTGCCCCATCTTTTATCCTAGTTCACTGTTTTATTGAATAAAATGGATTCTCGCGTTTTGCTCTCGTCTCTAGGGCGGAATTGCGTGTATCGGTTCTTAGCCAACTGATATATCATGCGCCACCCTTAATTGCCTATGGCTCCTGTTTGCCGCTATGTCTTCTAATGCGCTTTATACCGATCTCTCCGGTTATTACGATCTCATGTGCTCCGATATCAACTATCAACAACAGAGTGCGAGCATCCATCGATTGCATCAGTTCTTAGGCAATAATGGCAAGCAACACCTAGATCTAGCCTGTGGCACTGGCCCGCATGTAAGGCACTTTATCGACCTTGGCTATCAGTGTCGTGGTCTGGATATTAATCAGCCCATGCTCGATATGGCCATGCGTCGCTGCCCAGAAGCGCAGTTTAATCTACAGGATATGACTGCCTTTTATCTGGAGCAGCCAGTGGATTTAATTACCTGTTTTTTATATTCCATTCATTACAGTGCGGGCATCGAGCGCCTTAAGAGTTGTATTGCCAGCGTGCACCGCGCCCTGAATGACGGCGGGATATTTTGTTTTAACTCGGTTGATAAGCACCGCATCGATAACCGCTTATCGATTAAGCATTTTGCCGAGTTTGAGGGACACCATTTTGCCTTTGAATCTGGCTGGCATTACAGTGGTCAAGGCGAAAACCAGTCATTAAACCTGAGTATTGCAAAGAGTCACCAGCCTTTTACTCAACTCACTGATTTCGAAGGCGATACCGATACATTTGCGCATCAGACTGAGTTATGGCAAGACCAACACACTATGGTCGCGACCAGTTTCGCGGAGCTGCAAGCGTTACTCGCGCCATATTTTGAAGTACATATCTTTGAACACGATTATGAAAAAATCGTCCCATGGGATTTAAGCTCAGGTAATGCGCTGTTTGTCTGTGTGAAGATTTAACCTTGGGTTGAAGGTGTGGCAACTGGGCGGTTAGCTTTGGCTGCTCTGATTTACACCCATATCCCATCTTTGCCTGTCACAATTTTCCTGTGAGTAACTGTTTACCATTGCGGCCTAACGGCCGAGGTGAATCAAAGTCGTGGGGCTTCACCCCACACCCGACCAAAAGGGGAAAAACGCCTGTTCCCCTTTTGGAAATCCCCCGGCGTCCCTAGCGAAGTTACATGCATTGATTAGTGGCTTCGTGCTTATTCGAAAATCGCTAACGCTTCCGATGGTACATCCTGTACCCCGAAAGCTAACTCGGCATCCATGCCTCGCTCACGCGATTTTCTTCAACGCCCTTCAGCAACTTCGCAGGGGAAGGTGAACTTCTGTGACCTCGGTGTTTGTTGTTAATCCCTAAAGAGTTACGCCTGTCCAATCTTTCGCCATGCTAGCGGCTTCATTCAGACCAATCCTCGCGGATAAGCCCTTGTCATTCGCTAGTAGTTAACGTTTAATAACAGGATGTTATTGAACGGTGACCTCCCTACAGAGGACTTTCATCTCATTAGTTCATGCCCATGCTGGGCGAACACAAGCGCAAGCAGTCGGAAAAATTACTCGCTGCGCTCCCAATTTTCCGCTGTTGCGGGCGTTAAGCTTCTAGGAGACTTATGGATTATCCCGGAGAAAAATTACTCCTAAAAATGTGGGAGACACTTGCTGAAAAAGGAATTGGTTCATTGCTCGCGCCATGGCAAGAGAAACGCATGGCAGATGCTAGAGCAGAGATCCGCCGGAAAGAAATGCTTGTATTGGCTCAGGCAGAAATTGAAGTTGAATCAATAAAATCGGGCAAATCAAGCTTTCAACTGAAACCACAGGTTAAACTATTAAATGCGCCATCTGAAAATATAGATGCACAAGGTCGCATTGAGCCCACCATAGATCTCACAGGCTTAGCTACAGCCGTTAGCAATAACGACTTTTCTGAATCTGTTCGCAAGGAAACTAACGTTGCCAAATCAATACTGATCGCTGAAGACATATTAGGCCAAGATCAGCAAGAGCCTTCAGACACCCCTATTGATGATGATTGGATTTACTCATGGAGAGACTACGCAGGAAGAGTTTCCTCTGAAGAGCTACAAGATCTTTGGGGGCGAATCTTAGCTGGTGAAGTAAAACAGCCAGGGACTTACTCCATGCGCACTTTGGAGTTCTTAAAAGGCTTATCAAAATCCGAAGCTGACCTAATTAGCAAAGCT
The DNA here is from genome assembly GCF_029843705.1 of Shewanella sp. GD03713. NCBI lineage: Bacteria > Pseudomonadati > Pseudomonadota > Gammaproteobacteria > Alteromonadales > Shewanellaceae > Shewanella > Shewanella sp. GD03713. Next base: position 4,219,818 of record NZ_JAOCIW010000001.1, on the reverse strand, counting down.
GCTCGTTTTGTCATTGATGGCAGAATCTACCGAGAAAAAGAAGAATTCCTAGAACCAGAAGGAGTTAATTTTTCAAGCCTTTTGTTTTTGCAAGATATTGGAATACTTTCAGGAGTAGAGGCTCTCGGACTTACCACAACGTATAAAACACAAGATCAGAACAAATATTTTAAAGGCTTAGTCGCAAGTAATAAGGTTATTCTCATAGAACATGAAGATAAAAACAAAACCGTAGCGGCGGAAGTATATTTATTAACGCGAGTTGGCGCTGAAGTTTTGAGACTAGCTAGCTTCGGAGTCCATACAGAGTATCTAAATTCTGTCGCAAAGGACTACGCAAAAAAAGGATTTAATGTAAAAACAGCTGATTTTATCCAGCAAACAGCAAGTTCGGGGCGCTACTTTAATCCGAAAGAAGTAAAAATCGAAGAAAATGCTTAACAAGTCAATGAATTTAACGAGCCACCCATTGTTAAATTTACTAAAGGAGATGGTAGTTTTCACTCTGGTTGTTTTGCATGGCGAGCAGACAACGCCAAAGTGACAGGAGTTCACCTTACCCTGCGAAGTTGCCGCGGGGCGTTGGAATAAATTGCGTGAGTCCGGTCATGGATGACCGGCTAGCTTTCGGGGTACAGGATGTACCATCGGAAGCGATAGCTATTTATCCATAAGACCAAGGCTAGTACCTAATGCATGTAACTTCGCTAGGGGCGGCAAGGGAGATCCAAGAGGGAATTGCTGTTGATCCCCTCTTGGTCGGGTGTGGGGTGAAGCCCCACGACTTTGACTTTGGCTTTGATTTTTCTCAGATTAACATTTCAGAATTGAGTTAAATTGGCTTATACAAATAAATCCAAACCCAGTTTGAAAAACAAAAAAGGCGCCTAAGCGCCTTTTCTACATTTAGAGGTTAAGGAAAAACTCCCTACCTCATCGAAATCTGATTAAACAATCAGATCATACTCTTCACGTAGGATCTTAATAATATCTGCCTTTGGATTGGCTGGCAGCGGAATTGCCGCGCCAGTCACCTTCTCGGCGATGCCGGTGTAAGTGCGTGACACATCCATCATGGCCTCTAATGGCAGAGCATTATCACGGGCGAGGGCTTCGCGCTCTGGCATTCTGTCCTTGTTGAGCAGAATATCTGGATCGGGGAAGTGGTTCAGCAGGAACTGACGGAAGCCTTCCTTAGAGTTTTCAAGGATTTTACCATCGCGGTAGGCGGCGCCGTCCCAAATGCGGGATGAATCGGGTGTGCCTACTTCATCCATATAGATCAGTTTTGAGTTACCGTTTTTATCGGTCACATAACCAAATTCGAACTTGGTATCCACAAACACTTGGTCAAGGTCGGCCAGAGCTTTAGCGATCACCTTAAAGCCATCTTTTAACAGCTTCTCGTACAGGTCGATATCTTCTACCTTTTCAAAACCAAAGGCTTGGTAGTTGGCTTCGATATCGCTGCGGCTGATGTTCACATCGTCCTGCGCGGGTACACCGGGAATCCCAGTTAAAATACCTTTGGTCGAAGGAGTGATCAGCAAATCTGGCAGCTTTTGATCTTTCTCTAAGCCTTCTGGCAGTGTGATACCGCAGAATACGCGCTCGCCCTTAGAGTAGGCGCGCCACATTGAGCCAGTAATATATTGGCGGCAAATGGCTTCGACTTTAATCGGACGGGCTTTTTGGACTATCCAAACGAAGGGATGCGGAATATCTAAAATGTGGCTGTCGGCTAAACCGTTTTCGGCAAATAACTTAAACCAATGATTAGAAATGGCATTTAATGCCGCGCCTTTACCTGGAATGCCTTTTAATCCGCCTTCACCGTGGAAGATGCAGTCGAAGGCTGAGATACGGTCGCTAATCACCATGATGGCAAGCGGCGTATCTTCGGGCACATTGTAGCCCTTGGTTTGAATTAAACGGCGGCTGTCGGCGTCGGTTAGCCAGTAAACGCTACGTACCTTGCCGCTATGGACTGGGCTGTCGGTGCGGATGGGTAAATCGTTGTTTACGGCTAATACGGAATCAGCAAGACTCATGACGAGTATTCCTTTGGATAGAGAGTGTAGGGACGAGTTTTTTATTCGTTGCGGTGTGCTTAAGCCGTATATGCCTAGCCACCTTTTTATTATTGACCAACAGCTTATCGCTAAGTGCGCACAAGAGATTGGTGAGGTTAAAACGTAAAGCGAATAGGATATTTTCGGGCGATAGGCAGGAGAGAGAAGGTCGGGATAAGGGGTAAAAATAGCACGCAGAGCAAGGTTGGCGCCAGAGAGAATCTGGTCTGTTCAAGCGGGGGAACCCCGTGCCATTTTGCTCGAAAAGGCTAACCATTAATCCGAGAGAACCTTGTTAGACAGCCGCGAAAAGTGGCGCCATTTTACCTTTATTCGCAAAATTTTCCACGGCTATTTATGCACATCTGTGCGGCGTGTCGGGGTAAATTGGGGAGGGGAGCAATGCGGCGGCTGAAAATACTTTCCATAAAACCCGAGCAGAGGAATCGCGAAGCTTGAGTTTATAGTGTGACTCGCTAAGCCTTAGAATGGTATTAATCCCAATATAGGCATGCAGTTAGCTCAGTAAATCGGGTTAGCATAGGTGGTCTGAATAATGGTCGTGGCTAAGCACGATATACAGCGTGGCCTTTTGCGTTAGCGCCCATTTTTTGTGAATTGAAAAACACAGTTTGCCCATCAGCCCTTAGCCTAAGGCAGAGGGCACAGTAGAGGTAGTCTATGACAGATGTAAAAACGCCGATGATGGCGCGCGCCGCATCCGAGGGGCGGTATTTTTTCTCGCAGCAATTTATCGCCTTGGCCGAAAGCCAAACCCAGTGGCAGGAGTTGGAGTTTGAAGAGTGCGAGTTCCACGATTGCCAGTTTAGCGATAGCACATTCCGTAACTGTAAGTTTATCGATTGCCGTTTTGTGGGCTGTAATTTGAGCCTGCTCAAGGTGCCCTTAAGCCAATTTAACGGTGTGCGTTTTGAAGAATGTAAGTTGGTTGGCATAGATTGGACCCGCGCCGCTTGGCCGAGATTATCCTTTGCGGCGCCTTTTAGCTTTAGAACTTGCATCTTAAACGATTGCTCTTTTATGGGGCTTCAGCTCGATGAAATGGTGCTCGAGGGTTGTAAGGCGCAGGATGTGGATTTCCGTGAGGGCAAGTTTAATCGCGCCAACTTTAGTTACAGCGATTTTCGCCACAGCTTATTCGGCCGTACCGAGTTGATGGAGGCGGATTTCTCCGAGGCGACCGATTACGATATCGATATTTTTAACAATAAAATCAAGGGCGCTAAGTTTAGTCGCGACGAAGCGATTCGTTTATTAAATGGCTTAGAGATCACCTTGGTTGACTAACTCCCTTAGGCATTGGCCTTGCTTATGCCTGACTCCCTTTCAACGATTCCCCTGTGACGACTGGGCGAAACACTTACCCATACACTGGGCGCACGCGGCCATTCTAAATATGGGAGTGGCTTTTGAGGGTTTTTGAGAACTTTTTAACTTATCAAAGCCGCGAGTCTGTGCGCTGGCTTAGTACTGGTTTAGGCCAAACAGGCTTATTGATCTTATTCACGATTTTTTAGAACAATTTTAACTTTTAGTTGCCGCAGATCACACTCAACTTGGCCATGTGGTTTACCACAATATCCGCCTCTCCCTTTCGGGATAACAATCCCCCTGAAACAGCAAAATGCCGACACGACGTAACACTAGGTCTGTTGGCACTAATAACTAAAAACCTGCGAGCAAATTTAGTCTTTAAACCGCAGTGGTAAGCCAAAGCCTAAGTTTGCGTGTGCCAAGTGGTGCATTAGGGTGGATGAGTGTGATGGAGGTAACCATGATTGAGCTTAATAGGCGAACCTTTTTAAAGGGCGCAGGGGCCAGCGGTGCAACATGTGCATTGGCTAGCCTGTTGCCGGGCAGCTTAGCGGCATTAGAGAGCAAGCAGCTAAAAGGAATGGGCAAAGACATTGCCAGTATCTGTGAGATGTGTTCGACCCGTTGCCCGATTTCGGCGCGGGTGATTGAGGGCAAGAACGTCTTTATCAGTGGTAATAAGGCGGCCAAATCCTTTGGTGGTAAAGTTTGTGCTCGGGGTGGCGCTGGCCATAGTTTACTTTACGATCCACAGCGTATCGTGAAGCCACTCAAACGGGTGGGTGAGCGCGGCGAGGGCAAGTGGGCCGAGATCTCTTGGGATGAAGCCTATCAACTGATTGCCGATAATCTTAATAAAATCAAGCAAGCTTATGGCCCTGAAGCCGTGGCGTTTTCCTCTAAGTCCGGTTCGCAAGAAAAACACTTATTCCATCTCGCCACCGCCTTTGGTAGCCCGAATACCTTTACCCATGCCTCAACTTGCCCCGGTGGTTACGAAATTGCCGCTAAGGCCATGTTTGGCACTAAGGTCAAGCGCGATTTAAGCAACTCCAAATATATCATTAACTTCGGCCATAACCTGTACGAAGGCATCAACATGTCCGAAACCCGCGGCATGATGGCGGCGCAAATGGATAAAGGCGCCAAGCTGGTGGTGTTCGAGCCAAGATTCTCCATCGTCGCCGACAAAGCCGATGAATGGTATGCGATCCGCCCCGGTACCGATGTGGCGGTGGCTTTAGCCTTATGCCATGTATTGATAGAAGATAATCTCTACGACAAGGCCTTTATCGAGCGTTATGTGGAAGGGTTTGATGCCTTCGCCGCCGAAGTCAAAGCCTATACCCCTGAGTGGGCCGAAACCATTTCCGATGTGCCCGCCAAAGATATTCGTCGTATCGCCCACGAATATGCGGCCAAGGCACCCCATGCTGTGGTGGATTTTGGTCACCGAGCCACCTTTACCACCGAAGAGTTTGAAATGCGCCGGGCCTTGTACGCTGCCAATATTTTGATTGGTAATATCGAGCGCAAGGGCGGTATCTACCTAGGTCAAAAGCCTGGCGACTATAACAAACTGGCGGGAGAAAGCGTGGCGCCCGTATTAGGTAAGCCCGGCGTAAAAGATATGCCTAAGCCTGCGGCGAAACGTATCGACCAAGTGGAAGAGCAGTACGCCATGATGTGGTCATCGGGCGGGATTTATCAAACGATTCTCGATGCGACCTTAACAGCCGTACCCTATCAATTACACGGCTGGGTGATGTCCCGCACCAACCCAATGCAAACCATGACCGACAGGGCGCGTGTGGTTGAAGCCTTGAAAAAGCTCGATTTTATTGCGGTTTGCGATGTGTATATCAGTGAAACCGCCGCCTATGCCGACGTCATTTTACCCGAGTCGACTTACCTTGAGCGCGATGAAGAAATCGCCGACAAGTCGGGTAAAAATCCAGCTTACTATGTGCGTCAACGCGTGGTGGAAACCCTAGGCGACACTAAGCCTTCATGGCAAATCTTTAAGGATATTGGCCATAAGCTTGGGCTAAGTGAATTTTACCCTTGGGACAACATGGAAACCCTGCAAATGCTGCAGGTGAATCGCGATACCGCACTGCTGCGCCGCATTAAGGATGAAGGTTTTGTTAGCTTTGGTAAGCCCATCATGCTGCGCGAACCTAAGATGGTGGCCGAGTTTACTAAGGCCTACGCCAATGCCAAACCCGTGGATGAAGACGGAACATACGGTAGTTTGCTCAGCTTTAAAACCCCAAGCGGCAAGATTGAGTTGACCTCCGCCAAGGTCGAAGCCATGGCGCCAGGACGCGGGGTGATTAAGTTCCGCGAAGTGCATTTGAAGAAAGCCGACGAGCTGTACTTTATCCAAGGCAAGGTCGCCGTGCATACCAATGGCGCGACTCACAATATCTCCATGTTAACTAACCTGATGTCGGATAACGCCATTTGGGTGCATCCCGTCACGGCGGGCAAGTTAGGGATCAGCAATGGCGACCCGATTCGGTTAACCAGCAGCGTGGGTAGCGAAGAAGGCCACGCCTTAGTCACCCCGGGCATTCGCCCCGATACCGTGTTTGCCTATATGGGCTTTGGCTCTAAAAACAAAGAGTTGGTTAGAGCGACTGGTAAAGGTATCCACTGCGGAAACTTACTGCCCCATCAAACAGCCCCTGTGTGTGGCATGAATATTCATACGACAGGCGTCACGCTGGCAAAACGCTAATTGGAGGCTCAAATGACGAAAAGATATGTGATGGTGCACGATGAGAACAAGTGCATCGGCTGCCAAGCCTGTAACGTGGCCTGCCGCAGTGAAAATGGCGTCCCCGAGGGCGTAGCCCGTTTGCAGGTGAGAGTCGAAGGTCCCTATGGCGAGATGCCACACCTGCACTTTAAGTACCACAGGGTATCGTGCCAGCAGTGTGAAGATGCGCCTTGTGTGAAGGTGTGTCCAACGGGCGCGGCCTATGTGGGTGAGGATGGGATTGTCTCCATCCATGGTGATAAGTGTGTGGGTTGTATGTACTGCGTGGCGGCGTGTCCCTACAAGGTACGTTTTATGAACCCAGAAACCAAAGTGGCTGATAAGTGTAACTTCTGTAAGGACACGCGCTTAGCCCGGGGTGAAGAACCCGCCTGTGTGACTGTGTGTCCGACCGATGCCTTAGTGTTTGGCGACGCCAACGATCCACAGAGTGAGGTCGCTATGCTACTCAACACTAAGATCACTTACCAAGATAAGACCCATTTAGGCACTCAGCCTAGGGTATATCGCGTTCCTACCAAAAGAGGGGGGATTTGATTATGAACAATACTTGGGGCGATATGGCGCAATATGATCCCGTCACTTGGCATTGGATCATCGCCGTGTATCTGTTTATGGCGGGCTTATCCGCCGGAAGTTTGCTGATTGGCATTGGCCTGCGTTGGTTTAATAAGGAGCAAGCGCAGGGTGAGACGAGTATTCTCAAGGCCGCTGCGATTATTGGCCCAGTGGCCATTTGCCTAGGCTTGGCATGTTTAGTGTTTGATTTAACGAAGCCTTTCCATTTTTGGCTGATTTTAATCAACTATAACTTCCAGTCTGTAATGGCGATTGGTGTCTTAGCACTACTGGCTTATTCACCCTTAGCATTTGCCTACGCGATTCTTGTGCTGCGCGATGAGCTGCCAAAGTGGGGCTTAGGTTTCCTCGTGCCTATCGCTAAGCTGCTGATGCCCTTTAGAAAACCGATTGAAGTGCTGCTGTTTATCCTTGCGATTGGCGTAGGTGCTTATACTGGCTTCTTAATTTCGGCCATGAATGCCTATCCGATGTTGAACACTGCGGTATTGCCAGCGCTGTTTTTAGTCTCTGGTTTATCGGCGGGCGCGGCGGCTAATGCGGTGCTGGCGCTGGTGATGTTCAAGACCGATAGCCACGACAAGGCCTTAGCCAAAATGCATGGCTTAGAGCTGCCAGTGATGGCAATCGAAATCATGTTCCTGTTTATGTTGTTCTGCGCCTTGTACTTTAAGGGCGGAGCGGCAGCTGCGGCGCTAGCATCACTCACCTCTGGCGTGTGGGCGAGCGTATTCTGGATTGGCGTGGTCGGGATTGGTTTTGGTATTCCGCTGTTGTTTATGCTGTTGCCGACCGCGACGCGCCATAGCAAGGGGGCAATGATCATGGTGGCCTGCGCCAGCTTAACCGGCGTGTTAGCACTGAGACACTTTATTGTGTATGCGGGACAAAGCTATCTAAGTTAGTGCCATTGGTTAATGGCAATATCTATGGGTAAATCACATATCCCAGCAAGCAAAAAGCACCGATTAACGGTGCTTTTTTTATGGGGCGATTAGCAGGATTTCATTGCGGTAATTATTGCGGTAATTATTGCGGCAATAGCTCAATCACTGATTTCACCGTGAGCACTAAAGCACTGATAGCGCAGAGGGCTAAGGTTGCCATCTTGGTCTTGTGTTTATCCACATTCCCCACCAGTTTGCCCGCCACTAAATAGCCTAAAAACACTGAGGGCAGTAGCATCAGTGATAACCACAAATGCTTGATTTCGAGTAGGCCCGTCACCCCAAGAATGACTAGGGCTATGGTCGAGCTGAAGATAAAGAAGGCCGACAGTGCGGCGCGAAATTTGGAGGCATCCTTACCCGCCAACAGAATCGCCATCGGTGGGCCACCAATGGCGGCAATATTGCCAAAGATCCCCGATACTACGCCCGCGCCAAACAGGGTTGCTTTGTTCACGGGAAGAGTCAATTTATACAGGCTCAGCACCACGGCGACTGCCACAATGCCAGCAATCGCCAGACCAAGAATCGGCTGCGGCGCAAACAGCAACAGGCTGGCACCGATAAAACCTCCGGGTACTCGACCGATAAGCGCATATTGCAAACCATTGAATTCTAAATGGCCGCGTTCACGCAGTAGGGTGAGTAGGGCGATGGAAAAACCCATCACAATCACGGGGGCGGGCACTAATTCGGGGTCGACAATATACAGCAACGGGCTCGCCACCACGGCAAGACCAAAGCCAATCAGACTCTGGGTGAGGGCACCTAAAAACACAATCACAGACGCAATGGCGAGCGTTTGTGGATCTATCAAGGAGAACATAGGATTCCATCAAAACAAAATAGGGATCGTTACTCTAACCCATCAGGCAAGATGAGTATTAACGATCCCTAATGATAAGTAGGATATTGGACGCTTAAGCGTTACTCCATATCTTCCCACTCGATCCCCATCTCGTCCATCAACCGTTTCGCTTCGGCGGGAATGCTGTCTGGGCTATCTTTCGACAGATCGGCATCATCAGGCAGAGGCTGGCCGGTGTAGGCATGCAAAAATGCTTCACACAAGAGTTCGCTATTGGTGGCGTGGCGCAGGTTGTTCACCTGACGACGGGTACGTTCATCCGTGAGGACTTTTAGCACTTTGAGCGGAATAGACACAGTAATTTTCTTTACTTGTTCATTCTTCTTGCCATGTTCAGCATAGGGGCTGATGTATTCCCCATTCCATTCAGTCATTGACTCACCTGTTATAACGCTAAATTCGGGGCAGATTTTAAACCCTTACAGATAACAGTCAAATTATTGCTACTATTTCTTAGTGATTGCAAACAGATTTCTTTATGTTTAGACGTCTAAACGTCTTAACGCCTATTGACGATACCACTGGGCTTAGGTACATTTAGACGTCCAGACATCTCTTTGCGAACTTAGGAGTTCCCGATGACCGCAGGCAAATTAGTGACCGAACGTCAATTAGCCACATTAGCAGTGCGTCAGGGTATCGAAAGCGATACTCAGTATGGCGCGGTGGTGCCGCCAATTTACCTGTCGACTAATTACGCCTTCGATGGTCATAAAAATCCTCGCGAATTTGATTACAGCCGTTCCGGCAATCCCACCCGCAGCATCTTAGGTGATACCTTAGCTAAGCTGGAAAAGGGCGCAACCGGTGTGGTGACTTGCACTGGCATGGCTGCCATTACTTTAGTGACTACCTTGCTCGGCCCCGATGACTTGCTGGTGGTTCCCCACGATTGTTACGGCGGTTCGTACCGTTTATTCACTAACTTGGCTAAAAAGGGCCAATTTAAACTGCTGGTGGTCGATCAAACCGACGCCCAAGCGCTCGAGCAAGCCATCGCCCAGCAACCTAAGATGGTGTGGATTGAAACTCCATCAAACCCTCTGCTGCGAGTCGTCGATATCGAAGCTATCGCGAAGGCGAGCCACGCAGTGGGTGCTTTAGTGGTGGTGGACAATACTTTCCTCTCGCCCATTTTGCAGCAACCGCTGTTACTCGGTGCCGATATCGTTATCCACTCCACCACTAAGTACATTAATGGTCACAGCGATGTGGTGGGCGGTGCGGTGATCGCCAAAGATCCTCAACTCGGTGAGACCTTACATTGGTGGTCGAACACCTTAGGTTTAACTGGGTCTGCCTTTGACAGTTATCAAACCCTGCGCGGTCTGCGTACCTTGGCCGTACGCATTCGCGAGCACCAAAGCAATGCCCAGCGAATTCTGGACGTGCTGGCGAGCAGCCCTGTGGTGAGCAAAGTGTATTACCCAGGCCTTGCGGATCACCCCGGCCATGCCATTGCCGCCAAGCAGCAAAAAGGCTTTGGCGCTATGCTGAGTTTTGAGCTTAAGGGCGGCGAGGCCGAAGTGGTCGCCTTTTTAGATGCCTTAAGTTTATTCAGCGTGGCCGAGAGCTTAGGTGGCGTTGAGAGTCTCGTGGCCGTGCCCGCGACTATGACCCACAGGGCGATGGAGCCCCAAGCGCGTTATGAAGCTGGCATTAAAGACACCCTATTACGTTTGTCGGTTGGTATTGAAGATGCCGACGACTTAGTTGCAGATATTCAAGCAGGATTGGCCGCCGTTGCGGCTTGTCAGTAGAGGAATTCGAGATGGCACGTTGTCACTTACATAAATTTGGTGGTTCCAGCTTAGCCGATGCCGATTGTTATCGCCGAGTCGCCCATATTCTGTTAACCCATGGTCATAGTGATGATCTGGTGGTGGTGTCTGCTGCGGGTAAAACCACTAACTTTTTATATAAATTATTGTCCCTGCGCGATAGCAACCAATTATGGCAAGAAGAGTTACAAGTCCTTATCAGCTATCAGCAAGGTTTGATTGAGCAGCTGTTATCTAATGAGCAAGCGCGGGATCTACGTGAGCGTTTAACCACGGATAAAGCTCAGTTAATCAGTCTATTATCTTTAGATTCCCGTAACGATTACCAAATTAGCCATGTGGTGAGCTTTGGTGAGCGTTGGTCGGCGCGCTTAATGGCTGCGCTACTGCGTGAATCGGGTGTGGCCGCAAACCATGTGGATGCCTGCTCGATTCTTGTGGCCGACGAGGCCGCCGTACCGCAAATTCGCGTGCAAGAATCCCGCGCCAAAGTGCAAGCCTTACTGGCGGCGCATCCTAACGAGCGTTTAGTGATCACAGGTTTTATCTGTGCCAACGAGCGTGGCGATACCTTGCTATTGGGTCGCAATGGCTCTGACTTTAGCGCCAGCTTAATTGCCAGCCTCGCCGACATTGAGCGCGTAACCATTTGGACCGACGTTGAAGGGGTATTTAACGCCGATCCGAACAAGATCAACGATGCGAAATTACTTAAGAGCATGTCCCTCGCCGAAGCCGATCGCTTGGCGCGTTTAGGCTCACCTGTTTTGCATTCGCGTACTTTGCAGCCGCTGTTTAACACTGAGGTGAGCCTCGCCGTACGTTCAAGCTACGCCTCCCATACCGACTTTACCCTGATTGCTCCCCACAGCTCCTCGGCGAGTGCGCCTGTGGTGACTAACCTCAATGCCGTGGTGTTATTTGGCTTTAAGATCGCGGGCGATGTGGCCAGTCTGCTCGAGCAATTAGTCGAAGCAGGATTAACGCCACTGGCCCATTGGGTATCGGCGCATCAACGGCTTGAGCTTGCTTATACCGCTGAAAACCAAAAACAAGTACAAAAGTTATTGGATGCGCAGGCCGAAGCCCTCGGCATTAAAGATCTGCAAATTAATACCGAACTCGGTTTAGTGGCGCTTGTGAGTGCCGATGCCGAGCATTATCGCCGCAGCTTTGCCCGTTTACTGAGCCGTGACGCTAAGCCCTTGTTCAGTGGTGATTTAAGTCTGGTGACCTTAGTGCCACAGTCGCAGGTTAATCTGCTGACGCAAAAAGTGCATCGCCGCTGCGCCGGTCCACGTAAACGCATTGGCGTATTGCTGCTGGGTGTTGGCAATATTGGCGAGGCGTGGGTGAAGCTGTTTAAGTCAGTTTCTCCCTCGTTAAATCAAGAGCTTGAAGCGCGTGTCGAACTCGTCGGCTTGGTGAGTTCCAGCAAAGCCCTGATCAAGTCTACGGCTGTGGATTTGGAAAACTGGCAGCAGGAATTCGATACCGAGGCAACACCTTGGCAATATGAGCACTTATTCGAACAATTAGAACAACTTAACTGCGACGAACTGATTGCATTAGACATCAGTGCCAGCGCCAGTTTGACCCTACAATACCCAGAGTTTTTCGAGCGTGGTATCCATATGGTCAGCGCGAACAAGCTAGCGGGTTCTGGCCCGCTGCCGTTCTACCGCGAGCTGAAGGAACAACTCGGTTATCGCCGTCTATTCTGGCGTTATAACGCCAGCTGCGGTGCGGGCTTACCTATTCAGCACGCCTTAAACGATTTGCGTAACAGTGGCGATAGCGTTGAAGCCGTCGGCGGGATTTTCTCTGGTACCCTGTGTTGGTTATTCGAGAAATACGATACCAGCAAACCCTTCTCGGAATTAGTGGTTGAAGCACGTGGCCTCGGCATTACTGAACCCGATCCCCGCGACGATCTTTCTGGCCGCGACATGCAGCGCAAGCTGCTGATTTTGGCCCGTGAAATCGGTCTGGAAATCGAGCTTGAGGATATTGAGCTGCGCTCCCTAGTGCCGACCCATTTAGCGGATATTCCATTGGAGCAATTCCTTGCCCGTATCGGTGAGCTGGATGATGAATTGCAGCAACAATACGGCGCAGCGGCGGAGCAAAACAAAGTGCTGAGATATGTCGCCTCCTTGGACAATAGCGGCGCGGCCCTGAAAGCCGAGGTGGGATTACAGTGGATTGATGCGAATCATCCCTACGCTAACCTTACGCCTGGGGACAATGTGTTTGTGATCCGCTCTGCTTTCTACCAAGGTAATCCGCTGATTATCCGTGGACCGGGTGCGGGCCGTGAAGTGACGGCCGCGGCGGTGCAATCGGATCTGACGCAGATCTGTCGCGATCTGCTGCAAGAGTAGTCATAAACCCCGACACTTGAAGAACTTAACCCCCGTATCTTCAAGCTGATTCGGCCAATATTCATAGACGTAAAGGACTCATTCGAGTCCTTTTTTTATTGGCGAAGATCAGGACTAGAATCAAGGTGGTCAACGAGGGATAAGAAAATGCCAAAAAGGGGAATTTTTTGGCTTGACTTAACGGCCAGTTTCTCTAGTATATGGACATATAGACGTCCAAACGTCCATATGGATTAAATTACTGCACTTATAAGTCGTACCAGCGCGATGGAGCGTCGCACTTGGGCGGTTGAGGAAATACACATGGCTTTTCATCACGCACAACATTCACATTCGCTAAACCAAAGTTTGTCTGAACTTAATGGCGATATTAATGTTTCTTTTGAGTTTTTCCCGCCATCAACCCCCGAAATGGAACAGATCCTGTGGAACTCTATCCGCCGTTTAGAGCCGCTGAATCCTAAGTTTGTTTCAGTGACCTATGGCGCCAACTCGGGTGTGCGTGACCGCACCCATAGTGTGATTGAACGTATTCAAAAAGAAACCAATCTGGTTGCCGCGCCGCATTTAACCCTAGTGGATGCCAGCGACGAAGAATTGTTAGATCTGGCGAAGCATTACTGGAAATCGGGGATCCGCGACATAGTGGCGCTGCGTGGCGATTTACCAGCGGGCAGCCCGAAACCGACTCGCTTTGCGGCGGATTTAGTGCGCTTACTGCGCTCAGTGGCCGACTTTGATATTTCGGTTGCCGCTTACCCAGAAGTACACCCAGATGCGGCTAATGCTCAGGCCGATTTGATTAACCTCAAGCGTAAAATCGATGCGGGTGCCAGCCGTGCTATTACCCAGTTTTTCTTCGATGTTGAATCTTACCTGCGTTTTCGCGACCGCTGCGTTGCGGCGGGAATTGATGTCGAAATCGTCCCCGGCATTTTGCCTGTGACCAACTTTACCCAGTTAAAACGTTTCGCGGGCATGACCAATGTGAGTCTACCGAGCTGGTTGCATAAGCAGTTCGATGGCCTAGAGAATGATGCGGGCACGCGTCAGCTGGTGGGGGCTAACGTGGCGATCGATATGGTCAAAGTGTTATCCCGTGAAGGGGTGAAGGATTTCCACTTCTACACCCTTAACCGCGCCGAGCTGACCTATGCGATTTGCCATACCTTAGGGGTCCGCCCAAAGGCGGTATAACGCAGTAAACATCCATAAAAAACGCCGCTATTTAGCGGCGTTTTGCTTTTGGCTAGTGACTAATTCCTAAATCTTAAATTGGGAGAGCAGAGTCGTTAAGCGCATGGAAAGCTGCGCGAGTTCATCCCCCGCCCGCGCGGTTTGCACTGAAGTTACATTCGGAAAAATTGTTTTAATCTAATAGGTTAATGAGATTAATGTCACCATCTTCTGCGTCTATTCCCCCTCCCAAAGCGATATTACTACCGCCGTTTCATACCGTTTTGCGGATTTCGTGGCAGCGTGCACAGATCTTTTTTTCGTTACGAATATTTACTTAGCCTGCTAACTAAGTATAATGCTTAGCAGGCTAAGTAAATGAGTAAGCATGATGCAGAAAGAATTAGAGCGATTAAAGGAGTTATCCCTAGCGGAACATTTAGGCCGCTTGCACCGACTATGGCGCACCGTGGCGGATGTGGAATTAGCGCCACTCGGGTTAACTCATCCTCGTTGGACGGCATTGTGGAAGTTATTGCGTTTGGGCGACAACGTGAGCCAGAAGGTGTTGGCGGATGCGCTGGAAATTGAATTGGCTTCTTTGATGCGCACGTTAGGGCAGCTTGAGGAGCAAGGTTTAGTCGAGCGTCATTGCTGCACTAAAGATAAGCGCGCCCGAATCGTATCGCTAACGCCCGCGGGAAAGGATGTATTAAAGCAAGTCGAAGCGCGGATTATTCAAGTGCGCGCAGAGTTGTTGGCTGGGATCAGCGCCAGCGAGCTTGGTGAGTTTGAACGCATCATTAGCCTAATCAGTGATAACGCCTTAGCCAAGTTGGCTAAGAGCACAGAAATTCTTGAGTGAGAAATAAGATGACACCGGATCAACAATTTGCCCGCCTCGTAAAAATCGCCATGCTCGGTTTTGTGGCTGTGTTTGGCTATTTTATGTTTGCCGACGCTATGATGCCCTTGACCCCACAGGCCATGGCAACCCGTGTGGTAACTAAGGTGACCCCGCAGATCAGCGGCAAGATTCAAACCATTAATGTGAAGAATAACCAAGTGGTCGCCAAGGGCGATTTACTGTTTCAAGTCGACCCAGCACCCTTTGAGTTAGCCGTGTCTCAGGCAAAATTGGCCCTAGAGCAAGTGCGTCAGGACAATGCCGAGCTAGATGCTTCGTTGTTAGCCGCCAAGGCGGAAGTGAATGCCAGTACCACTACGGCTCAACTAAAACGCCGCGAAGCCAAACGTTTAGATGCACTGTATGCCACCCATGGTGTGTCGCAGCAGCAACGTGATCAAGCCGATAGTGATGCGGACGCCGCCGAGGCGAATCTGTTAGCCGCTAATGCTCGTCTCGATAAACTCAAAGTCAGCCGTGGCCTCTATGGCGAAGAAAACCTAAGGGTGCGCCAAGCGAAAAATGCCTTAGAGCAAGCTGAGCTGAACCTGTCTTACACCCAAATTCGTGCCGACCAAGATGGGGTGGTGACCAACCTGCAACTCGAAGTGGGCAGTTTTGCCGCAGTAGGCCAGCCGCTACTCGCCTTAGTCTCTGATAAATTAGATATTATTGCCGACTTTCGTGAAAAGACCTTACGTGGCGTTAACGCATCTTACCCTGCATTAATCGCCTTCGATGGTGAGCCAGGCCGTTTATATCGCGCCCAAGTGAGCAGTGTCGACGCCGGTGTGAGTGCGGGGCAGTTTGATGCCAATGGCCGCTTAGCGGCGCCGCAGGAGTCGGACCGTTGGGTGCGTGATGCGCAGCGCTTAAGACTGCATTTAGTGTTAGACGACGATGCGATGAATAATCTGCCTGCAGGTGCGCGTGCCACTGTGCAATTACTGCCTGACAATACGCTGTTTAGCCTGCTAGCCAAGGTGCAGATTAAGGTCATTAGCCTGCTCCATTACATCTATTAATCTCAAGGCCATTCGCATGTTGTTACGCCACAACCCTTTAACCACCAATGACTTACGCCAGTGTTTGCGCATTGCGACTGGCGGCACCATTGGCTTTACCCTGTGTAAGCTCTTTGGGTGGAGTAATGGGGTGTTTTTTACGGTAACCCCGATGTTATTGCTGGGACTCGTCCCTGTGATGAGTGGCCATGCGATGCGCCAGTTGCTGGCATCATCGGCCATGGCGGGGCTTGAAGTCGGCTTACTCGGAGGTTTCTTCGGTAGCCACCCCGGATTGATGACGCCGATTGTCTTTTTACTGTTTTTATATCGTTTTGCGGCTATGTCCCGCGGTAGCCTATTTCTGTTTGGTGCCAATGGCGTGCTGAGTTTGAGCATAATGCTGCACTTTGCCAGCTATCCGGGCACAGATCTCAATGACTTAATCTTCAGTAATTTCTGGGCGACGGGATTGTCTGTGGTTATTGCCTATCTGATGACGGCACTCTGGCCGGATGTCGAGCCTCGTCCAGCCTACAAACCCGGTCCTAAGGCGCCGCACCGTATGCGCCACGAAGCTTTACTCGGTGCCAGCATTGCCACGCTCTCTTTCTTAGTGTTTCAGATTTTCGATTTGCGTGACTCCATGTCGGCACAGGCGACCACGCTGTTACTCCTGTTCCCCATGCATTGGAACGGGGCGCTGGATTATGCCCGTAAACGTGCGCTGGGCACTCTGCTTGGGGTGTCGTTTGGGCTGATGGTGCAACTCTTCCTCTACGATTGGTCAGGATTACTGATCCTGATTGTGCCGCTGCTGTGGGTTGGGCTTATGTTGTTTGCGCAGGCCCATGTGAAGGAGGCGAGTGGCTCAGGGGTTGGCTTTGGTGCCATGACCACCTTAGGGATTTTGTTTGGCCAATACTTAACCCCTGGCAACGACCTAATTTTTAGTGCGCTGTACCGGGTGAGCAGTATTTTTGTGGCGATAGTGGCGACGTTATTCCTCTGTTACCTGCTTCATAAGTTATTGAATAGCTTCGAAGCGACTCGATTTGGTTATTAAGAACTTAATATTAGATTTTTTTAATGCTTGTTCAGTGGAGATTCGAGGAGTAAGGTACAAACTCGTTTAGTGTGGGCTAAACGTGTGAACGCACCACTCAATTATCTCTTTATAACGACCTAGGTTTAGGACTTGGCTATCACTAGAGCCGTTTAAGTTCTACTCAAGGTATGTTCAAGGATAGAAAATGAATATTAAAATTAGAACATTAGCCAAAGGCATCGCGCTGATCTACGGCTGTGCCTTGACCTCTGTAGCCATAGCCAATCCAACCGCAGTCCCGCCAGCGGGACAAATCTGTGTGACCTGTCACGGCGCCGAAGGCGAGGGCATAGAACCCCTCGGCCCCCGTCTCGCTGGACTCTCGAAAGAATACATCACCACTCAATTACAACATTTTCAGGCGGGTGTGCGCCAAAACGCGACCATGATGCCGATGGCGATGACATTGCAAGGTGATGGCATCGAGCAAGTGGCGAGTTACTTCTCCGCCAAATCACCTAAGACTGAGGTTAAGCCGGTGATCCGTGGTGAGCAGGTGACCTTTAGTGACGATACCGCGCGCTTAGCCTATCAAGGTGATTGGTCTCGCGGCTTACCGGCTTGCGTGACTTGCCATGGCCCCTCGGGTTTAGGTGGCGGCCTGTTCCCACGTTTAGCGGGTCAGCAGGCCAGTTATATCAAGACGCAACTGTTGGCGTGGCAAGCTGGCACTCGTAAGGGAGATGTGGACGGCATGATGGCCAATGTGGCTAACAAGCTGACCGCCGCCGAGGTGGATGCCTTAGCGAACTACTTTGCGAATTTGAAATAAGGAGCCGGCCATGAAATCTTCTGCCATCTTACTATTGGCCGCAATGGGCGTGCTAACCGCTCAAGTGCAGGCTGCGAATGAGTTACCCGACAAACAAGCGCCATTGCCCTCAGTCCCTAAAAATCCTGAGCAAAGTTATTTAACCCCAAGACCCTTAAGTGCGATTCCCGAAGGTGCCTTCGGCGATAAAGTACGCTTGGGTTATCAGTTATTTGTGAATACCCAGCAGCTGAGAGATAAGTATGTGGGTAACGAGCTTAACTGTGCCAACTGCCATATGGATGCGGGCCGTAAGGCGAATGCGTCACCGCTTTGGGGTGCCTATTTTGCGTATCCCGCGTATCGTAAAAAAGACGATAAAGTAAATACCTTTGAAGAAAGGGTGCAAGGCTGTTTTAACTATTCCATGAACGGTAAAGCCCCCGCTGCGGGCAGCCCCGAGCTGGTCGCGCTATCGGCCTATGCCTACTGGTTAGGGATGAGTGGTTTAATGGATGCGGCTAACCTTGATGGCCCAGTGCCAGAACTCAGCGATGCCGAATTGGTAAAAGGCGCCAAACGTGAGGATTTCCCGCTGCCTGACACGCTAGCAAAAGCCATGACAGTGGATCAACGCGCAAATCTGCCTGGCCGTGGTTATCCTGAGATCCCAAAACCTGAGCTCGCGTTCTCACCCGAGCGCGGCAAAGCCGTGTATACCGCTCACTGCCAAGCGTGCCATGGCGCCGATGGTCAAGGCCAAGCGATTGCGGGTGTTTACTCTCTGCCGCCATTATGGGGTCCTAAGAGCTACAACTGGGGCGCAGGCATGCACAGGGTCAATACGGCCGCATTCTTCATTTATGAAAACATGCCCTTCGCTAAGAGTATTCAGCTGACTAACCAACAGGCTTGGGACGTTGCGGCTTACATTAACTCCCATGAACGGCCACAGGACCCCCGCAATAAGGGTGATGTGAAACAAGCGCAGGAGAAATACCATAACGACAATGACTACTACGGTGTCGAAGTCGATGGCAAAGTACTTGGCACCGCCTCTTATCCGGTGTTTCCGAAAAAGTCTTAGTTGAGTCGCTTTGATTGACTGTTCTCGCGGTGAAATAAAGCGAGTGAATTAGTTAGGCAAAAAGCCAGCAAGTTTAAAGTTTGCTGGCTTTTTTATTGGGTAAAATGTGATGGGGTATTTTACTTAAAGCTGCTTAATATCAGAGTATTAGCCCATATAGATTTAGCTTGTGAGCATCGGGTTAGTGTCAGCAGACATGCTCAGCGTGTAGGCTTGTCATGGCATTCGCTCACCGACTCGCAGCCAGTCCATCCGTGGATGCTCGACCGCCCCGTCCTTGGGGCGGACGGTCGTCTCGCTAATCACCATGACTCGCCTTTCGGACATCAGTGTGGTCTGTTGATTTCAAAACCAATCTTGAATACATGAAACGTATCGAGGGAGTTGAACCCTCTCTACGTTTTCTAAGAAGCTGATTTACGCTGGTTTTGGTCAAAGGAAGTAAACTCTTGTTACACCATACTGTAATTTTTTATTGATAGGAATGTATTCGTAAAACCAAGTTGAATTATTAATTGTTTAGGTGCTAACCTCGGTGTTTTTCAAGATAGTTGTCACTCTTTGTTTAAATATTAAGCTGCATTTATTACGCCTTCTTCTGGTGCCTTATCTGGGTTGAGTGTTACAGCGCCAACCGCTTCACAATTTCTGATCTCTGTAGACCAACGCATCGGTTTTCTTTCCTTCGCCGCCTCAAGCACTTTCTTGCGCTTCGCTAAAATAGCGCCATCTTGCAGTGCATGACGTTGCCCTGGTGAGACAAAATTTAGCTGGCTGTGTTTATGCTCATCGTTGTACCAGGTTACAAACTTTTCCACCCATTCTCTTGCTGTTGCTAAGCAGCTAAAACCTGATGCCGGCCACTGTGGGCGGTATTTCAACGTTTTAAATAACGACTCTGAAAAGGGGTTGTCATTACTCACCCGCGGCCGACTTAATGATGCCGTAATACCAAGCTCTTCCAGCTTGGCTTTCATGGTCAGTGACTTCATCGGCGCCCCATTATCAGAATGCAGCACTAATGGCGTGTTAAAGCATTGCTCGCGTAACAGACAGCGTTGGATTAGCGCAGCGGCATATTCCCCACTTTCTTGCTCATGAACTTCGTAACCCACTATTTTTCTACTGTAAATATCTTCAAACAGGTACAAATAGTAGAACTGGCCTTTGACGATTGAGGCTAAATAAGTGATGTCCCATGACCACACTTGATTCGGCCCATCTGCCCGATAACTCAACGGTTTGCTTCGATTGACCGCAGCCTGAGTGCGGCCACGATGGTTAAGTTGACCATGAGCATTTAACACTCTGTAGAAGCTGGATTCCGAGGCGATATAAATCCCGTTATCTAATAATGTTGGCACAATTTGCGACGGGGGTAAGCTGGCGTACTCCGCTTGATTGCACACACTTAATATCTGTTGTCGCTCATGTTCTTCGAGTTTATTTGCTGGCTCTGGTCGAGCTGCTGTTGGCCTTAAATCAGCTTGCACTTGACCTTCTCGATACCAACGTCGATAGGTACGCTTACTGAGGCCCGTTTCAGCACAAGCCTTATAAAGGCGAGCACCATTGGTATAGGCCTCTTGGATTAAGGCAATCAATGCTATGCGCTCAGGCAAGGGGGTTAGCTCTCCTCGCTGTCGTCCCCCCAGAGCGCATTGAGCTTTTTTCTGAGCACCAGTAACGCAGCAGCTTCAGCCAGCGCTTTCTCCTTATAGCGCAATTCCCGTTGCAGCGATTTGATTTCGGCTTTGTCAGCCTTAGCCTGCTGTTTAATGGTTTTAGTTTGTACTTCTGAGGTTTGAAAACCAGCTAAACAATCCTGTTTCCACTGCTGTACTTGCTCGCGGAACAAGCCCTTTTCACGGCAATACTGGTTTATCTCCGCTTCCGACAGCGGCGCTGTTTCAATAATCACGGCAAGTTTTGCTTCAGCCGACCAATCATCGGCTGTTAATGTTTTACCTGGCACGGGGCGACCTTCTTTTCTGGCAATATCTCGCCAATGATACAAGGTTTGCACCGCGATGCCTTCTTCCCGAGCGACCTCTGCGACCGTTAAGTTGTGAGGAGGTAATAATTTTTTAAGGATCGCTTCTTTACGTTCTGGTGAATACCGAGCCATATCGTTCTCTTTTGCCGCACCCTGTCTTTAAACATAATGATTATTTAGGGGTGACAACAATCCTGACACAGGGGGATCCCGTAAATTAACTGGCGTCAAAAGTAGAATTTTCTCATAACATAAACGCAGGAGATTCTGCATGAAAACATCAAAATTTAGCGACAGCCAAATTCTGGCTATTTTAAAACAAGCCGAAGCGGGTGCGCCGGTTCCACAGCTGTGTCGTGAGCACGGCATCAGTTCGGCCACGTTCTACAAGTGGCGAGCAAAATTTGGCGGTATGGATGCCTCCATGATGGCACGGTTAAAAGAGCTGGAAACAGAAAATGCCCGGCTCAAAAAAATGTATGCCGAGGAGCGGCTCAAAGCCGAAATACTCAAAGAGGCTATCGAAAAAAAGTGGTAAAGCCGTCGTGCCGACGGGAGTTAGCGCAAAAGGCGGTGCGGGAGAAATCCATTTCGGTCAAATTGGCCTGTGCGGTGTTTCGTATCAGCGAAACCTGCTACCGCTATCAGACCAAACTGAATGACGAGAACGCAGAAATTGCGGACTGGCTGCTGCGCTTAACCACGACTTACCGGAATTGGGGCTTTGGCATGTGCTTCTACTACCTGCGCAATGTAAAACGTTGTGGCTGGAACCATAAGCGTGTGCTGCGCATTTACCGCGAGCTGGAGCTGAATTTAAGGATAAAACCCAAGAAACGGCTGACACGTGAAAAGCCTGAGCCTTTGGCGGTGCCACAGATGAAGAACCAGTGCTGGTCGATGGATTTTATGCATGACCAACTGGAAGATGGCCGCAGTTTCCGGCTGCTCAATATCATTGATGACTTTAACCGGGAAGGCTTGGCGATAGAGGTCGACTTCTCGCTGCCAGCTGAGCGTGTTGTCCGCACGCTTAATCACGTGATTGAATGGCGTGGCAAGCCCAAGGAAATCAGAAGCGACAATGGTCCTGAGTACATTGGCTCTGTCCTCAAAAGCTGGGCAGAAGCCAACGATGTGACACTGAAGTTTATTCAGCCAGGCAATCCACAGCAAAATGCCTATGTGGAGCGCTACAACCGTACAGTTCGCTACGAGTGGCTAAACCAATATTTATTCAGCAGTATTGCCGAGGTTCAGGAGTATGCGACAGAATGGCTGTGGTTTTACAACAATGAACGACCAAACAAAGCCTTGGGTGGGATACCACCCAAGTTTAAAGATAACTTAATAACTCAGACTTCTACTTCTGGCGTCCATTAAAAATGGGATGATTACCGCGGCAGGCTTATCGACAGGCGATACAGCGGGGCTGAGTGCTGATAAGTTAGCGCAACTATTATCGCTGCCTGCGACGGCTTGTATTTGTGAGACTTGTTTAAGCCGGATAAAGCGAGTGCTAGATACTTCTGAAGATAAAAACAGCCCATCGGGATTAGGCGATGGGCTGGGATATGAGGTGAAGTAACCTATTATAGGTGACTGAAACCAGTTAAGATTTATCGATGTAATAGTCGATGCGTACTCGGGTTTGAGCCGCGACAGGCTTACCATTTTCAAACTTAGGGGCATATCGCCATTTATCGATCATCTTGAGTGTGGATTTCTCAAATTGCATACCACCTTTGGATTCGATAACTTCAGGATTTCTGACAAATCCCATCTCATCAATAGTGAGATTTAGAGTCACAAAGCCATTTTTGCCTTGCTTAGCATAAGATACTGGGTAGTCTGGTGCAGTTCTAAAAATGGGTTGCTGTTCCTGCGTGTCCGCCCAAGGTCGCATCTTGCCGATAGCGATACAGTGAGCAGTAGATTCTTCGCGTTTTCCTTGGCGCTCATAAAGTTCGACTAGATAAGCATGGGCGCTTAACGCATAAGGGTGAGTATAGTTAAGGGCTTCAAACTGCTTAACCACCTCTAACAGTAATGGAATCGCCTTGTCATCATGCTTTTCTGCATATTCAACTGCACCAACTACATAGGTAGCTTTGACTCTGTCGAGGGCATTTTCGGGCAGGATTTCTTTGTAAGTTTCGTAGGCCTCGAAGGCATAGCTTCTTACGCTTCTTGTATATAGCTCAGTATTGGATAAGCGGTTAAAAGCGGCCATTTTTATATCGGCGATCAGTTTCTTGTTATCGGATTTTTCAGCAATTGTGATTGCATCAAGCAAATCATTTTTCGCATCTTTGGCTTCGGCGGCGGTTTGTGCTGCACCAAGTAAGGGATCGATAAGCTCAAGCGCTTCTTTACCATAATGAACTTTATAATTTGTGAGAGCGAGTTGGTATAACTCATTCGCCTTCGCTGTTTGTGGCAAATTCTTTTCTGCAAATGGGTAAGGGGCGACTTGCTTCTCTATTGCACCAGCCCAGTTCATTGCGAGGTTAGCTAAGTCGACACTGTCCTTCGCATATTGAGCTTCCCCCAGTTCGAAGGCTCTTTTGGCGCTGGCTTCTATTTGGGCGTGATCACCTTGTTTGAGTGCGGTTTGGTAGTCACTGTAGGCTTGGGAAAAAGTGTTTTCCGAGGCATTTATGGGTAACGAAGTACTTAAGGTTAAAGCAAATAGACTGGCTAAAGGCAATATTTTTCCGTCTAACATCTTGTATATCCTTATATTTAGTTCTATCGGATAGTACAAATGTTTCACTCTTGATACAAGCTTGTTTTCCCTCTGTTGGTCAGTAGGGATTGTAGAAGGTAAGCATTTGCCTACCTTCTGATTTTGCCGATTGGCTTGGCGCTCTTTAGGGGGTGACTTATTTAGCCACGAACTGCAAACCAAATTGACCTAACTCGCCGTAGTGGAATTGGCAGTGCTGATTGAGCGGCAGATCTAACACCCCTGCATAGGAGCCTGTGATCACATACTGTCCTCGGGTTAAGCCAATCCCTTGGGCAGATAAGAAGTTGACCAACCAGTAGAGTCCGGCCTTAGGGAAACCATTTGGATGAACGGCGGCTTTTTGCAGCGTCTCACTTGCTTGCTGTCCGCCAGCGGCGATTTCAACACTCAGGGCGAAATGGCCTGTTTCAGCCGAGGTTGAGATTTCTGGCCCTAACCACAAGCCTTGATTGACTAAGCCATCGGCGAGGGCATCGAAGTGGTTGGCTTCGCTTGGGTTTTGATAACGACTTTTGATCAGTTCTAAGGCGAGGCGCGTTTTACCTAGGGCGGCGTCGATTTCGGCTTCCGAATAAGGCGTGGCTCGTGGTGGTAAATCGCTGCCAATTTCAAAGGCGAGCTCGGGTTCGACACGGGCAAGCCCTTTGCTCGAAGGATAAAGTGGACACTCGGTGGTTTCGATATACACATCATGTTGATAGATAGGCGCTACCACGGTTTTTTCTGCGGTTGGGAGTAGGCACTTCCACCCCGCAATCGGGTTGCCTTGGGCGCTAAACTGCTGCGCAATGGTTTGCTGGATGGCAAAGGCCTGGGGGAAATCTTTCGGTCTTAGCGCTTCTTCCAATAGCGCGCCAGCTTCACCCTTGGCGCGGCGCTGCGCGAGTGCTTGTGCTGCTGCGTTAATGGACTCAAGCTGTGTTTTAGCGTCTGTTTGTGACATGTGTAATCCTAACTAACTTATTTAAAAGGCTTATGCAGAGTGGTTGATGCCGCAAAAACTGAGCGCATAAGGCATAACTCGACTCTGCAAATCCAATCTGAGCTAAAAGAGAAATTGCGCTCAATATACCTTTTTGTGCTGCTAAAGGCTTGATAAAACTTATCTTGAAATGCTCTACATTTATCGCTGGGCAAGATTGATTTAGTGTCAGCTTAACTATCCAATCCGGCTGAAAAGTTAATCGCTTTTTAGGCTAGATCTTAGCGCGCCGCGGTGCCAGAATGGCGTTCCTTTCTGCGGTACTACTGGGACTTTTCCGTGAATCAAAGCCACTCTGGAGCCTTGGCAACTAACCATGCTCAATTAGGATTATTGTTTATTTCTGTCGCTGTACTGTTTTGGGGCATGTTACCCATAGCGCTTAAGCTGTCGGGGAGTTTTATCGATCCTGTGACTTTGACTTGGTTCCGTTTTTTAGTGGCGCTCCTCGTCAGTATTTTGGTGCAGTGGAGTGCCGGGAGTTTGAAACAGTTTGCGGCGCTCGATGCCAAGGTTTGGCTCAGGCTTATCCTCGCCGGACTGTTTTTAATGCTCAACTATGTGTCATTCGTGTATTCCCTCGACTATCTAGCCCCCGGGGCCGCGCAGCTTAATTTTCAAACCTCGCCATTCTTTCTCGCCTTTGGCGGCGTATTGTTTTTTAAAGAACGCTTGAATGCGGTGCAGCTCAGTTGTTTTGCTAGCTTAGCTTTAGGGATGTTGATGTTTTTCCATCCCTATTTAGATTTTTCCGCCACCGATAACCATGAGATCTGGCTTGGGGTGATGATAGTGCAGTTTTCGGCATTATCATGGACTACCTATGCGCTGCTACAAAAGTCACTGTTGAACCGTTTATCCCCCGCTAACGTACTCTTAGTCATCTACGCCTTAGGGATCTTTGCGATGGCGCCCTTTAGCGACTTTAGCCAATTTGCGCAAATGGATAGCTTCGACTGGCAAGTGGCGCTGTTTTGCGCCGCCAATACCTTGATTGCCTACGGTTGTTTTGGGCAATCGATGAAGTACTGGCCGACGGCGCAGGTGAGCGCCATGCTGGCGTTAACGCCGGTATTTAGCTTTAGCGCCACAGCATTAGTGGTGAGTCTTGGTTGGTGGCCAGATGTATTTAAGGCCGATAAATTAGATGCGCTATCGCTATTCGGCATAGGTGTGATTATTGTGTCAGTGATGGTGGTGCAGTTACTGCCCATGTATCGCCAGCGCCGCGCACGACGTTTGCAACCCGCTTCACAGACTACTGAATAGGTACCCGAGTGATCACACGCCTGACTGATATTGAATTAGAACAGATCCGCGGGGTTATCTTTGATCTCGACGGCACGCTTGCCCATTCAAACCCCGATTTTAAAGGCTTAAGGGCGGCATTAGGTATTGGATCGGGTACCGATATTCTCGAGCATATCCATAGCCTCGAGACCACAATGGCCAAGATGCAGGCGCTGGAAATTGTTCATGACTACGAGCTTGAAAGTTCGCGTCAGGCGAGCTGGATTGAAGGTGCGCAGGCGTTGATTGCGTTTTTAAAGACGCGACAACTGCCGCTGGCGATTTTGACCCGCAATATGCCCGAGGCGGCGAAAATCACCATCGAAAAACTCGGTATTGATATCCCTTTAGTACTGACCCGTTACGATGCCGAGCCAAAGCCACATCCGCAGGGGATCCACTTGATTTGCGAGCAATGGCAGTTGAGTCCGGCGGATATCTTGTACGTGGGGGATTATCTATTCGATCTGCAAACCGCGCAAAATGCCGGTAGTCGCTGCGCCCTCTATTGCCCAGAAGAGGTGCCCGACTATGCCCAAGCGGCGGATTTGCTTATCGCCAATTATCAGAGCTTTATCGACGCTTGGGCATTAGAAGCTAAAGGCTAACTCAAGCGCGCTCGAGCTAATCCCAATGTGGGGCAAAGTCAGGATTGGCAACTCTATGATTGCGATCCAGTTGATTGATTTGCTCGATTTCTGCTGGCGTTAAGTTAATGCTTGCGGCCGCTAAGTTGCTGCGAACATTGTCTCTTTTGGTTGAGGAGGGAATGGTGGCAAAACCTAATTGTCGCAACCAGGCTAACACAATTTGTGCGGGAGTGGCTTGATGCACTGATGCTAAGTTGACTATGGTTTCATCCTGCAACACTGCGCCATAGGCAAATGGCATGTACCCAGTTACTAATACATTGTGTTGCCTGCAAAAATCCGTCACTTTGCGATTGATGAGATAGGGATGCACTTCTACTTGATTGGTATAAATAACGCCTTCGCCTAATATGGCAATCGCTTGCGCGAGTTGTGCATTGGTAAAGTTTGATACGCCAATGCGACGAGTCAGGCCTTTATCTAATACTGCTTTTAGCTCTGAGAGATACTCGACCATACTCGGCTCATCGCTGTTCAACGGCCAATGAATGAGTAACAAATCAAGATACTTGGTTTGTAGCGCCGTTAGGCTGTCGATAACGCTAGTCTCAAAGCGTTCCTTGGTCAGGTTTTCTGTCCACACTTTGGTCGTGATAAACAGTTCTTCACGTGGGATCCCTGAGGCGTTAATCGCATCCCCGACCGCTTGTTCATTGCCATAAATCTGCGCCGTATCGATATGACGTGAACCTTCTTCCAGTGCCATCAACACTGCATCGAACGCAGCTTTATCTTTAAGCCTGAATGTTCCTGTGCCCAGCATCGGCATGGCTGCTAGAGACTTTGGGTTTAATGCTGTGGTATTGGTTTGAGTCATATTCTTCCCCTTATTCTGTGGATGGGGTAACTGTCGCCGATCGTGCTTTGTCGATAAAGAGGCTAAAGCACAAATGATTTTTGCTATTACCGCAACAATCGACTGCACTTAACGCCCTAATCACTTGCATATTTATAGGGTTAGCCGAGGTTGAATAAAATCGATAAAGGCGGAGATCCGCCGAGCAACGGTTGAGGTCTTGTAATAGACGGCATTGACTTGTTCCCGCTCTATGTTTGCGACTCGCTCGTTTTCCAGTAAAGGCAATAAACGTCCGCTAGCAATATCATCGCTGACCATAAACCCAGATAGGCAGGCGATGCCGTTACCCGCGAGGGCTAATTGACGCACGGTTTCCCCGTTGCTCGCCCGCATAGTGGGGACGATTTGCTCCAATCCTTTGAGTGGCCATTGATTCAAGACCTTAGCGCCCGTAAAACCGATAAGGCTGTGGTGGTTTAGCTCGCTGACGCTTTTAGGTAACCCACGTTTGGCGAGGTATTCCTTAGAGGCGACGATATGCAGTTTACTCTTGCCTAAGGGCCTAGCGTGCAGGGTTGAGTCGGTGAGTTTTCCGATACGAATCGCCACATCGGTGCGCTTCTCAATCAAGTCGACAAAGCCTTCGTTCGAGGTCAGTTCTAGCTCTATCTCGGGGTAAAGCTGTTTAAACTCATGCACTAAGGGAACTATCTGGTGTAGCACAAAAGGGCTGGCAGCATCGACTCTAAGCTTACCCTTAGGTTGCTCCCCTCGGCTCATAAGCTCTTCTTCCGCTAACTGTATGGTTTGCAGCCCAAGCTTAACTGCATCGACAAATAGGCGTCCCTCATTGGTTAATTCGACTCGTCGAGTGGTGCGGTTGAGCAGGGTAACTTGTAGTTGACTCTCAAGTTTAGTCACGGCTCTTGAAACCCTCGCGACTTGAATATCGAGCGCTTCGGCCGCCGCGGAAAATCCGCCACTATCGACCACTGTGAGCAGTATCTGTAAGTCATCTGAGCGAGTCAGCATGTCAGTCTCCAATGAGGTAATTAGTTACGTTTATAGCAAAAATCATTTGTAAAAATCACTCTTTTTGACAATAAACTTTATCGTCAAGATAGCGCCATCTGAAGTTAAGCGAGCTGGTTTAACTTCAGCTCTATTAGCCCTTATCGAGCTTGCCGCTCGTTTAATACAGGATGGACGCCATCATGCCTTTAGCTTTACTCGCATTGACGCTAAGCGCCTTTGCTATTGGAACAACAGAGTTTGTCATCGTGGGATTAATTCCCACTATGGCGCAGGATTTACAGGTTTCTCTCCCTTCGGCGGGATTATTAGTGAGCCTCTATGCCCTTGGGGTAGCAGTTGGCGCTCCAGTCTTAACGGCCTTAACGGGGCATTGGAATCGTAAGCATGTATTGTTGGCGGTAATGACGCTATTCGTTGCGGGAAATGTGCTCGCATGGCAAGCCCCGAGCTATGAAACTTTGATTGCAGCGAGAGTGATTACAGGCTTAGCCCATGGGGTGTTCTTTTCGATTGGCTCAACCATTGCCACAGGATTGGTACCAAAGGAAAAAGCGGCCAGCGCCATTGCGATTATGTTTACAGGACTGACCGTCGCACTGGTAACAGGAGTGCCCCTAGGGACTTATATCGGCCAGAGTTTTGGTTGGCAGTCGACCTTTTTAGCCGTTGCTTTGCTTGGCCTTATCGCCTTGATAGGCAGTGCATTCTTAGTGCCGAACAACCTTCAGCAGACCCGTGCCGCCAGTTTACTGACCCAATCGAAAGTGTTGACCGAGCCAAGGCTGTTGTTGGTATTTGCCATTACTGCTATTGGGTATGGCGGTACTTTTGTTGCCTTTACCTTTCTCGCACCGATTTTACAGCAGATCAGTGGCTTCGATGCGAGTGCGATAGGGGGGATCATGTTGGTGTATGGTGTCTCGGTCGCTATAGGCAACATCTGGGGCGGTAAGATGGCCGATAATATGGGGCCAATCAAAGCGCTAACTTATATTTTTACTGGGTTAGCAGCAGTGCTGTTTATCTTCCACTTTACGGCGTTAAACCCGATTACCGCTGTGTTAACCATACTCGTTTGGGGCGCTTTCGCCTTTGGTAATGTCCCTGGATTACAGGTCTATGTCGTCAAACTGGCTGAAACCTATGCCCCAACCGCAGTAGATGTGGCCTCGGGACTCAATATCGCCGCCTTCAACATAGGGATTGCCTTAGGTGCCTGGGGCGGCGGACTCATTGTCGAGCAGATGGGATTAATGCAAACCCCATTGATTGGTGCGCTAGTGGTGATTGCGGCGCTGCTACTAACTCGCCTGAGTGGTTATTTGGATACTCGAACAGAGCCTGTTGATGCGTCAGTCGATGGTGTTAAGCAATAGGTTATCGTTGCAATATGGATTTGCTGGCCACACAGTGCTTGCAAGCCCATTAAAGTATCTAGTGAATCTAATGCCCTGCTGTATTCGTAGTTAAGGCATCTTGTTTATCTTGCTTGAGCCCAAGGCGAATACTGTCGAGCAATGCCACTAACCAGCAGAGCAAAAAGCCATAGAGCAGTTCATTGGCATTAGCCATGGTACTTTGGGTTTGGTGAGTGATTTCGGCGGATATCACCCCGACATCTAGGGGTAAGGTGCCATTTTGGATCTCTAAGGCGATCACTTGCGCTACTTGATAGATTTGCATAAGCAACAGCATAAGGCTGATGACAGCTAAGCAGAAAAACACCAGCGCCGAACGTTTATGTTTAAGGTAAAAGTGGCCGCTGCCGGGGGCTATAAAGGCGGATAACAGGCCAGCGGTGAGGGCTTTTTTCATCGAAATACACTAATTGTGTTGCTAAAGACTAAGCCGACACTAATAGACCTATTGGCTTAAGTGCAAGTTAATTTGCCATGGCGACTAACATTCCAATAAAGCCTGCAAACAGAGTACAACCGACAAGTACCATGATTAATAAGGTTTTATCTTGGCGGCATGATTTAGCCAGTGCAGGAAGTGTTGGGTTAAATAGGTCGGCTATCGGTACTGAAAAATCCATTTAGAGTCCTTAAGTTAGGCATCCATCTATTGACTATACCTGCTCGAAATATCAACTGGCCAGTGAAGTTTGAGCGGGAGCGATTTTAAGACAACAAAAAAGGAGCCTAGGCTCCTTTTTTAATGCGTTTGTTTAAATCTGCTTAACCTAACGGCTTAGGTTTGGCGATTACTCTTCGCGTGGTTTACGTGGTCTACGCTCGCCTGCTGGCTTGTCTGAACGTGGTTTGCGGTCAGCAAACGGCTTGTCACCAGAGGCTGCACGTGGTTTACGCTCGCCCATTGGACGATCACCACGTGGACGACGGTCGCTGCGTGCGCCACGGCCAGAGTCTACGAAGACTTGATCGCCAGCTTCACGGATGTTCAGTGGCTTGCCACATACGCGCACTTTCTTCAGGTGCTGCAGCACTTCTTTTGGCATGCCGTCTGGCAGGTCAACGGTAGTCACTGCATCATATAACTGGATGGCACCAATGTAACGGCTGTCGATGTTAGCTTCGTTTGCAATCGCGCCAACGATGTTGCCCACGCCCACGCCATTGTCACGACCTACGTCGATAACATAACGGCACATCTTCAGATCTGGGTTATCTTTTAACGCTTCAGCACTACCAAGGCTTGCTGGCATTGGACGTGATTCACGGCCACGACGTTCACCGCGCTCGCCACGTTCAGCACCACGTTCGCTGCGCTCATCGCGAGTACGTTCTTGAATCGCTGGTAATTGCAGTGGACGCTCTTGCTGAACTTGGTGCAGCAGGGCTGCGGCCAGCAGATCGGTATCCACTTCGAGTTGTTGACATAACTGGGCAACCGCTTCGCGCATAAAGTCCAGATCTTGAGTCATGGTTTGCGCTAACTGTTCACCTAAGCGAGACAAACGACGTTCTGCAACAGTCTCTGGGCTTGGTACTTTCATTGGTGAAATACGGCTGTTAGTTGCGCGCTCGATGGTGCGCAGCATACGCATTTCACGGCTGGTCACGAACAGAATCGCCATACCAGTACGGCCAGCACGGCCAGTACGACCGATACGGTGTACGTAAGCTTCAGTATCGTAAGGGATATCGTAGTTAACTACGTGGCCGATACGCTCAACGTCCAGACCACGGGCCGCAACGTCGGTCGCGATCAGAATGTCTAACTTACCGCTTTTCAGCTGTTCAACCGCACGCTCACGGGCTTGCTGGTTCATATCACCGTGCAGTGGTGATGAAGCGTAGCCGCGGGCTTCGAGTTTTTCAGCTAATTCAACGCATGAGTTACGGGTACGAACGAAGATGATGATACCTTCGGTATTTTCAACTTCTAATACGCGTACTAGGGCTTCTAACTTGTTGTGCTGAGACACTTGCACGAAACGTTGCTCGATAGAGTCAACTGTGGTGTGGCTCGCAGCGATGCTGATGTTAGTCGCATCTTTTAAGTGCTTGTTAGCAACACGCTTGATTTGTTCTGGCATAGTAGCCGAGAACAGTGCCAGTTGGCGCTGCTCAGGGGTGTGTTCCAGAATCCATTCGATATCGTCGATAAAGCCCATTTTTAACATTTCGTCGGCTTCGTCGAGTACCAGCGCTTGCAGGGTTTCCAGCTTTAAGGTGCCACGGCGCATATGGTCCATAACACGGCCCGGGGTACCCACGATAACCTGTGGACCACGCTTCAGGGCGTTTAATTGCTGATGCATGCTCTGACCGCCATAGATTGGCAGTACATGGAAACCTTTCATAAATTTCGCGTAGCTGCTGAATGCTTCTGCTACTTGCACCGCTAATTCGCGGGTTGGCGCTAATACTAAGATTTGTGGAACAGCTTGGCTGGTCACTTTGTTGAGCAGGGGCAGGGCGAAGGCGCCAGTTTTACCTGTACCTGTTTGTGCCTGACCTAAAATATCTTTGCCAGCCATTAATGGGTCGATACTGGCTGATTGGATTGGCGTTGGGTTTTCGTAACCTAGCTCGTCAAGAGCACGCAACAAATTCTCGGACAAGCCGAGTTCACGGAAAGTTCTTTCACTGGATGACATTGGGTTGTAGCCTTGTGGATGCGCCCGGATTGGCGCTTAAGTTTCACAGACAGAAAATCAACCCCGTGTCGATTTCCCGCACCGAAAACGCCAGATTATAGCAGCATTTTAGCCGCTTTACCAAGTGACTCTCGGATAAATACCGGGTTTTGCGTGGATTTTTTTGCCAAAACTGAGCAAGAAACGCGCCACTTCGCTTAATTTTTCAAAAAGTCGCCATTGAGTCGTAGGATTTCGAAGGCGGATTCCGTTACCGCTGCGAGAAACACATAATCCAAAGTGTCGGGGGTATCTTCCGGGGTATGGTATTGCGGATGAGTGGGAACGCCAAAATAGAGCCAAGGGATCTTAGCTTTATGGAAAGGATAATGATCCGAGGCTCTCAGCCAATCCGTACTCTGGATACTTCGTCCCACGGGTTTGGGATGGCTTAACTTAATACAGAGGCGATTATTCGCGTTTAGCATCGGTCTAAATTGCTGAAATTGATAGAAGTTGCGGCTACCCTCGAGGTAAATGGCGTAGGGGCGGCTCGGGTGGCCAATCATATCGAGATTGAGCATCAGTTCAAATTGCGCCTCGGGCATTCGCTGCTTGAGTTGCTCGACGAGTGCCGTACTGCCAAACAGTCCCGGCTCTTCGGCATCGGTGGCGACAAACATTAAGTTAATGTTGTGCAGAGAATCGGGGGCGGCGCTTAGTTGCGCTTGCCAGTGGGCAGCGAGAGCCAACATGGCGGCAACACCTGAGGCGTTATCATCGGCGCCGTGGTAAATCTTGCTGCCACTCATGCCGAGATGATCGTAGTGAGCCACCACAATGCGCCATCGATTTGTGGGTTGGCGTGCGGGGACTAACGCCACCATATTGCTTCCCGTCTCTTGGCTAAAAAGCGTGGCATATTCGAAGGGTACCTCGAAAGTCTCTCCCCAAGGAGTAAGCCCAAGTTGTTGAAACTGGCTGTGCAGATAGTCGCGTGTCTTGGCGGCGCCTTCCGTTTGGGTTTTACGCCCCATGAATTCTGCGGCGCTGAGTGTTGTTACTGTTTGCTTAAGATCGTCTGGTTCGGCCCAACTCAATCGAATCGCCTCAGGTGAGCAAGTGTATTCGGCGGGTTGATTGGCGCAGGCTGTAAGGCCTAAACATAAGCTAAGGATAGACAAGCGCAATAAGCTCAAGCCTCTGCGATGAGACTGGGGGCGAGTGATTGCTATGACTGGGTGCGCCAAATTGCCCATGGCTATCCTTAAGGTTGGCAATAGGATGATCAATCCTAAGCCTAACAGGGATTTAGCTTGGCTGCATGGGCCGTAATGCTGAATCAGTCTAAGACGCGGATCTCGGGGGAGAGTGTCGCTTCTTGATGGCGGCTTAAATGAAAGTGCTCCAAGCCAGAGACCAAATGGGTTCGTGAGCAAATAGTGACTTGGGCGTTTTTGGTGAGACCGCCTTGATCTAAGGTGGTGATCCGGCCATCGGGCAAGGCGAGCAGGCTACTATTGTCTGAGCTGTCTAACACTGTCACCTGTAAACGTGTGGGTTGACCGATAAGCGGATCGACCGCGGCAATAACCAGCGCCACAAGCGTTAACCCCAAGCAGGCAATCAGCAATACATTAGCGCGACTTAAGCTCGTCAAACTCGGGCGATGCGTTGGCAACATGTTCTCCTCGATTGATAACGGCGAATGGCCGACCTAGGATGGTTCTATACAGCAATAGGGCGTAATCACAGCGCCTTGGTGATGCCCAAGGCGCTGTTAAGCTTATCGCTATGACTGCTTAGCTAGCTTAGCATCCCGTTCCAGCAGCGGCTTTAAGAAGCGCGCGGTATGGGATGTCGGATGCTGCGCCACATCTTCTGGCGTACCTGTTGCGAGGATAGTACCGCCGCCACCGCCGCCTTCTGGGCCTAAGTCGATAATCCAGTCTGCGGTTTTAATCACATCCAGATTATGCTCAATCACCACAATAGTATTGCCGTGGGATTTGAGACGATGCAGTACATCGAGCAACAATTGGATATCGGCAAAGTGCAGACCCGTTGTCGGTTCATCCAGAATATACAAGGTCTTACCCGTATCGCGCTTAGAGAGTTCCTTGGCAAGTTTCACCCTTTGCGCTTCACCGCCTGACAGTGTGGTCGCACTCTGGCCTAGACGCACGTAGGACAAACCGACATCCATCAGTGTTTGCAGTTTACGGGCAATCGCTGGCACGGCATCGAAAAACTCTCGCGCATCTTCCACTGTCATTTGCAGCACTTCGTGGATGTTCTTACCTTTGTAGCGCACCTCTAAGGTTTCGCGGTTATAGCGTTTACCCTTACAGGCGTCGCAGGGCACATACACATCGGGCAGGAAGTGCATTTCGACCTTAATTAAGCCATCGCCCTGACAGGCCTCACAGCGACCGCCTTTCACGTTAAAGGAGAAGCGGCCCACCTGATAACCACGGGTGCGGGATTCCTGCGTCGCGGCAAAAATCTCCCTGATAGGCGTAAAGATGCCAGTATAAGTGGCGGGGTTAGAGCGCGGTGTGCGGCCAATCGGGCTTTGGTCGATATCGACCACTTTATCGCACTGTTCCATGCCGACAATGCGATCGTAAGGCGCGGGCTCATCGACCGTAGCACCGTTGAGTTGCTTATGGGCAATTCTAAAGAAGGTATCGTTAATCAGGGTCGATTTGCCCGATCCCGATACCCCGGTCACGCAGGTAAACAGGCCTACCGGAACCGTTAAGTCGACATTGCGCAGGTTATTGCCGCGGGCGCCGTAAAGCTCAATCACTTGTTTTGGATCGTAAGGCGTACGTGGGGTGCTGATATGAATGTTGCGTTTGCCCGAAATATATTGACCAGTGACGGACTCATCGCAGGCGACAATTTTCTCGATCGGACCGTCGCAAATCACTTCGCCGCCGTGTACGCCTGCGCCGGGGCCGATATCTATAATATGATCCGCGATGCGAATCGCATCTTCATCGTGCTCCACCACGATCACTGTGTTACCTAAATCCCGTAGGTGGATTAAGGTCTGCAACAACCGCTCGTTATCCCGTTGGTGCAAGCCGATTGATGGCTCATCGAGCACATACATTACGCCGACGAGTCCAGCGCCGATTTGGCTGGCGAGACGAATACGCTGTGCTTCACCGCCTGAAAGAGTTTCGGCTGAACGCGACAGACTTAAATAGTTGAGGCCGACGTTAACGAGGAAGCCTAAGCGATCGCGTACTTCCTTCAATACCTTCTCGGCGATCTGTGCCTTTTGGCCGCTGAACTCAAGTTTGTCGAAATATTCGAGGGCTTCACCTATCGACCAAACGGTAAGTTTCGGCAGGTTAAGATCGCCAATAAACACGTTACGGGCTTCTTCACGTAGGCGCGAGCCGCCACAGCTTTGGCAAGCTTGAGTGTTGATAAACTTGGCTAATTCTTCGCGCACCGCGTTGCTTTCGGTCTCACGGTAGCGCCGGTCCATATTATTTAAGATGCCTTCGAAGGGGTGATTACGCACCACCACATCGCCACGGTCGTTGATGTATTTGAAGGCGATGCTGTCTTTGCCTGAGCCGTAGAGGACGATTTTTCTCACCTTATCCGACAGCTGTTCGAAGGGGACTTCGACATCGAACTTATAGTGGTCGGCGAGCGAACTCAGCATCTGGAAGTAATAGAAGTTACGTCTATCCCAGCCGCGAATCGCGCCGCCCGCAAGGGATAACTCAGGATTCGTGATTACTCTGTCGGGGTCGAAAAATTGTTGTACCCCTAAACCATCACAGGTGGGGCAAGCGCCAGCCGGGTTGTTAAAGGAGAAAATCCGTGGCTCAAGTTCGGCCATCGAATAACCGCAGTGCGGACAGGCGAAGTTAGCCGAGAAGATTAATTCTTCTGTGGTGCCTTCATCCATACTGGCGACCACGGCAATCCCACCGGAGAGTTCGAGCGCGGTTTCAAAGGATTCGGCGAGACGTTGCTGAATATCGCTGCGGACTTTAAAGCGGTCTACCACTACTTCTATGGTGTGCTTAACGTGTAAGTCGAGTGCTGGTGGATCGGTTAAGTCGCAGACTTCACCGTCGATTCGGGCACGGATATAGCCCTGCGCCGATAAGCCCTCGAGTAATTTTACGTGCTCCCCCTTACGACCGTTGACTACGGGCGCCAGTAGCATTAAGCGACTGTCTTCGGGCATTTCTAACACTTTATCGACCATCTGGCTCACGGTTTGCGCCGCCAGTGGCTGGCCGTGAGTCGGGCAGCGTGGTTCGCCCACACGGGCAAACAACAGGCGCAGATAGTCATAAATTTCGGTGATCGTTCCGACGGTGGAGCGCGGGTTATGGGACGTCGATTTTTGTTCGATGGAAATTGCTGGGCTCAAGCCTTCGATATGGTCGACATCGGGCTTTTCCATCAAGCTTAAGAATTGGCGGGCATAGGCAGAAAGAGACTCAACGTAACGTCGTTGGCCTTCGGCATATAAAGTATCAAATGCTAGGGAAGATTTGCCTGAACCCGATAACCCTGTGATAACGATTAACTTATCCCTTGGGATAGTCAGGTTGATATTTTTGAGATTGTGGGTCCGTGCGCCGCGTATTTCAATCTTATCCATCTATCGCTCAAGTCTTATGCTTAAAAAAATGAGCCTAAGTATCGCACAGTTCGGCGGCCGAGTTTAGTCGATTCTGTGATCTTGCTGACATGCCGATTGGGCGCGGTTGTAGGGCTGGTATTGCTGATAAAAGGTGATGCAGTTAGCGGATTAACTAAGATTAATCCGTATAACGACTTTGAACTTACCCAACTTCTGTAAGCATCGAGTTAACTATTTGTAGCCAATGGGCTTTTAGATAAGCCTTAAAAATAAAGGCCTAAGCGTACGCTAAGGTGCGCGCATCAGCATTGGCGCGGGGCAAAATCCGCTGTTTTACACTCTTGGCGTGGGTGGTTTTTCCTTTTGAGCAAACGCTTTTGGGTGTGTTAACATGCGCCCCCTAAAAGACTTCAATCCAGGGCAAAATCATGGGTAACAACGGACTTTCAGGAACCGAGAAAAAAGTCGCGTTTTCTTTAGCCAGCGTATTTGGTTTACGTATGATGGGCTTGTTTATGATCATGCCCGTCTTTGCACTCTATGGTCAGCATTTAGAAGGTTTCTCTCCCCTTTGGGTGGGGATTGCCATTGGTGCCTATGGCTTGACTCAGGCCGTTTTGCAGATCCCGATGGGGATTTTATCCGACAAGTATGGTCGTAAACCTGTTATCCTCGCTGGATTAGTATTGTTCGCCATCGGCAGCTTAATTGCCGCCAATGCCGATACCATTTACGGCGTGGTATTTGGCCGCGCCGTGCAAGGTATGGGGGCGATTGCCGCCGCTGTGTTGGCCTTAGCGGCGGATTTAACCCGAGATGAGCAGCGTACTAAGGTGATGGCCATTATCGGCATGTGTATCGGCGGCTCCTTTGCCCTGTCGTTACTCGTCGGCCCAATTGTGGCGCAGCATTTAGGCTTATCGGGTTTATTCCTGCTAACTGCAGGCCTTGCGGTACTTGGCATGTTGATTGTGCAGCTATTAGTGCCGAATCCGATTTCCCATGCACCTAAGGGCGATACCTTAGCGGCGCCCGCCAAGCTCAAGCGTATGTTGACCGATCCGCAGCTGTTTAGGCTCGATGCGGGCATTTTTATTCTGCATTTAGTGTTAACCGCGGTGTTTGTCGCCTTGCCGCTCGACTTAGTCGATGCGGGTCTGGTGAAAGAAAAACATTGGATGCTGTATTTCCCCGCGTTTGTGGGCGCATTCTTCTTGATGGTGCCGTTAATCATCATCGGGGTGAAGCGTAAGAATACTAAGGCAATGTTCCAAATTGCGTTAGTGATCATGATGTTTGCACTGGCTGCCATGGCTATTTTTGCCAACAACCTCTGGGTATTGAGCGTGGCCGTGCTGCTGTTTTTTACCGGCTTTAACTACCTTGAGGCGTCGTTGCCGAGTTTGATTGCGAAATTCTGCCCAGTAGGTGAAAAAGGCTCGGCCATGGGCGTCTATTCGACCAGCCAATTCTTAGGCGCCTTCTGTGGCGGTATGCTCGGCGGCGGTGCGTTCCAATTAGTCGGCGCCGTGGGCGTGTTTATCGTCGCGCTGGTATTGATGGGTGTTTGGTTATTATTGACCCTAGGGATGAAAAATCCTGTGCTGCTTAAGAGTTACACCTTAGAGGCCGAAGTGAAAGACAAGGCCCAAGCGCGGGATATGGCGTCGCAGCTGTCACAATTGATGGGTGTGGTCGAAGCGATTGTGGTGCTAGACGAGAAAGTTGCTTATCTCAAAGTTGACGAGCATTTCGATTTAAGAGAAGCCCGAGCTGTGTTAGGCTCTGCTCAATAATATGTGTTATTGCCGCGAGTTTTAGGGAAGCGGATTTTCCCTTGCGGCAACAATTATAAACAACATACTGAATTAATAGATTATTTAAAGAATCGCAGGAGATTTCAATGGCCAGTCGTGGTGTTAACAAGGTAATTTTGGTTGGCAATTTGGGACAAGATCCAGAAGTACGTTACATGCCAAACGGTAACGCAGTCGCTAACATAACAGTAGCGACCAGCGAATCGTGGAAAGACCAACAAGGTCAACAGCAAGAGCGTACTGAATGGCACCGTGTGGTTCTGTTTGGCAAGTTGGCTGAAATTACGGGTGAGTACCTGCGTAAAGGTTCACAGGTTTACCTCGAAGGTAAACTGCAGACGCGTAAGTGGAAAGACCAAAGCGGTCAAGACCGTTACAGCACTGAAGTGGTTATCGACCAAAGCGGTAGCATGCAAATGTTAGGCGGCCGCAATCAAGGCCAAAGTCAAGGTCAAGGCCAAGGTGCTCCTATGGGCGGCATGCAACAAAACGCGGGTTACCAAGCGGCTCCGGCTCAAACTGCGCCAGCACAAAACCAATACGCACCAGCACAGCAAAGTTACCAAGCACCTGCACAGCAGCCACAATCTGGCTACAATCAGCAGCCTGCTCAGCAAAGCTATGGCCAGCAACAGCAATCCCATGCTCAGCCACAACAGAGTGGTTATGCGCCTAAGCCTGCTGCACCAGCGTATCAAGCGCCAGCGGCACCTGCACAACGTCCAGCGCCACAGCCACAACAAAACTTCACCCCAGATTTGGATGATGGTTGGGACGACGATATCCCGTTCTGAATGACATAAAGTAATTATTGTTAACTAATTCTTAAATTGTTCTAGTTAACTAATTGGTTTTAAAAAATATAAATGAAAATTTAAGCCCTTTAAGTGTGTAAGCATTTGAAGGGCTTTTTCGTTTTATGTGACTTTGTGTTTTTATAAAATCGTATAACTTTAAAAGTTGTGAAGATAAAAGTTTGTAGCTACTCTTATTTTGTCAATAAGGATGGTGCAATGAAAATAGAGCTAGTCACACACGAAACGGGCGAACAGATACCAATGATGCTGGATGATTCTGGTATGCCAGTTGTCTTACCTAATGAGTTTATTCTTGCCAGACGCTCCTTCAGTACAAATACATTGGTTCGGAATTTGAGAGAGCTTTCAGTGCTCTATCGCTGGCTGGATAAATCGAATTGTGACCTATCTACGAAATTGATGGCTCAGAACTCATTCAACGAAGCAGAATTAAGAGGTGGATTGGTCGAAGCGTTAAGAATTGATCAAGCCAATGGGCGTATAAATGTTGTAGCACCTAATACCTTCAATCAACGGTTAACGACTATCAGACAATTTATTAGTTGGTGCATGGATGTATTGATAAGTCAGTTGCCGTTGTCTTCCCTAGACTATGAACGTTTGAGAGAGCGAAAGTCATTTTTTCTAAAAATGCTGGATGGTAGCTTTATGTCTGCCACACCAATGAAAAAAAGTCTTCGTAAGGGGTTAAATGAGTTAGAGGTTGACTTCCTGCTTGCCGTGTTGCATCCCGATGCTGAGCAGGGATTTGGACGAGATCCTGCTGTAAAGTTTAGAAATTATGTATCTGTAGGGTTAATGTTATTTTGTGGTCTAAGGCCAGGTGAGTTGCTTAGCCTCAGGGTAGAAGATGTTCAAGTTGGTGCGATTTCGGCGATACAGGTTGAACGTAGGCCATCGGACCCCCTAGATGTAAGACGACCCAGGCCTCAAATAAAGCGTAATGGTAGACTTATTCCGATTGAGAGTCGGCAGTTTGCTTTTGCATTAAATGAGTACATTGTTACCTGGCGTGAAGTGCTTGAAAGCAAAAATAACTACGAATCAGACTATTTAATATTGAGTGATGAGGGAGCGCCCTTGTCACAATCCTCAATTACACAGTTTTTCCAGTTATTGCGAACGCAATATGTTGACCGTCTTCCCGAAAACTTAACGGCCAAGTCTCTTCGACATACATTCTCATCCCGGCTTGAGAGGGTTCTTAGAGCTTCAGGAATGGATGAGCAGCGTAGACGAGAAGCGCTGGCCTTTCTGCGTGGCGATAGTAGTTTAGATTCACAAGACATTTATATTGCCCAAGAAGTGGAGGAGCAAGCGGTTAAGTCATTGAGGCGGTATCAGGCAGATATGATGTCCGAGAGGTAGCCAAAGTGAACACGAAATTATCGAAAACACAAGCTGTAGAGCAGTCTTGGTCTGAGAAGCAGGTTCTAGTTACTCGAGAGGGGAAAACAATTGATATATCAGGCGATAAATGGTTGCTCCCCATAGTGATTCGTGCCCACTCAACTCTCGATTTTGGCAAAATCTCAAATTTACAGCTGAGAAATGCGTTGAAGCACTATGTATCTGACCAGGTTAGGCGTATTTCAACATCCGCTGGATACAGCGTTTATCAAGTTGTATGGAGGCTAGTTCTTAGGGATTGGGGAAAAGATAATCAACCGGAAAGTGCTAAAGAACATCTTATTGGTTTATTTGAGAAATCTATCAACATTCAGCGCTCTCGGCACAAACTTTGGACGATATATGAGCTAATTAGGTGGTATATCTGGTGTTCTGACAACATTTCAGATAGTACATTTTCAGATGCCTATGCGGCTGAACTTGAGGCAATGGTTATACCCGGAGGTCCAAAGGGCGAGGCAGTTAGGATGTCCGATCCCGATATGGGGCCATTACATAAATCATTAGAGCTCTCTCTTTTGATTGCTGCGCTAAAAGAGGACAAGAGTCTAGAGTTTGAGCATCTCCAACAAAAGGCTGTTATGGCTTTGTCACTAGCTTTCGGCCGAAACCCTGCAAACCTGACATACCTGAGGGAGGGTGATCTCGTTAAGCTTGATCCATTGAACGAAGACCCCTGTTATATCATTCGGATGCCGCGTATTAAGAAGAGATTTCTTAATCCCCGCGATGACCTGATAGATGAATATTTAGATCCCTATTTCGGAAGAATTCTAGAAAATCTTGTCGAGCAAAATAACTTATTGCCTCTTAGCTTTAATGGTACAGACTTCTCTACCCCAGATAATCGACCTCTTCTAATAAAAATAAGTGGTAACCGTGTTGCCATGTGTTCTCTAGATTCAGAGAATATTTTCAATATGACGAGCGGTGATATATCTCGTTTAATTACAGCCTTTATAAAACGTCATAATATCATTTCCCCTCTTACTGGTGAATTAATGCATGTCACACCAAGGAGGTTACGATATACCTTGGCAACAGGCCTGGCGACAGAGGGAATCAGCAGGCGTGAGCTAGCCAGGATATTAGATCATACGGATACTCAGTATGTAGGGGTCTATTTTGATGTTGCGGGAACTGTTGTTGAGCATCTCGACAAGTCGATGGCAAAAGGATTCTCGAAGTACCTCAATTTCTTCAAAGGTAAGCTTATTGATAATGATGAAGACGCTATCAATGGTGAGCGAGATGACAAGCACCTGACGTTTGTCGATGAGCAAAATCCAGATGATCAGTCTGATATTGGTGTGTGTGGGGAGTCTAGTGTCTGCCACCTTGATCCTCCTTATTCATGTTATTTGTGCCCTAAATTTCAGCCTTATCGTCATGCTGATCATGAGCATGTTTTGGAATGTCTTCTGGTCGATCGTGAAGAGCGTTTAAAAAAGTACGAGAATGCACGATTGGGCATACAGCTTGATGAGGTGATAGCTGCGGTTGCACAGGTGGCACAGCTTTGTGAAGAAGGAGGTAGCAATGTCTGATGGTCGCTCAAATCGTAAGGCCAAGGTTATTCCCTTCATTGATCGTCTTGAGCGCGATAGAAAGGCAAATACCCAGGCTTTGGTCGATAAAGCTAAGCTAATGAAGCAGGAAGGGTTTGAGTCGGTTTTTTGGGGTAATCCTGTGTGGCAAGTGAATGCTGGCCGCCTAGTCAAGCTTACGGGTAAAAACGCCAAAACTGCGTCGTTTGCTTTTACGCTTCCCCCTAAACTTGGCTCAGAACCTCTACGTCATGACTGGGAGGAGGTTGCCAAGGCATTACTGATTCTTCGATTCCACAGAAAACATCAATCAACACCCAATCAGCGTAACTTCATTACCGCTGTTGGGTATATCTCATTTGCAGCTAACCAACTGGGGCAGGAACTGACCAAACTCACGCCAGAAGCGCTAGACGATGCGTGTGGATTAATTTCAAAACACTACAGTGACACCACTGCCTACAACCTTCACAAGCATGTTGCAGAGTTCGCTGCACACTGTGATGCGAATGGTTTGTGCAGGGTGCTGTTGCAGTATAAATATTCGAAGATAGTACGCCCAGTGAATACAGGAGGTCTGAATCATAAAAGGCTGGATGATCCTGACGTTCTGGAGACCAAATCCGAGAAGCTTGTTGCTCCTGCCGTGTTTCGGGTTATCGGTGAGCTCTATTTGACGGTTCCAAAAGAACATAAATACAGATTGTATGTCCTGATATTGACTCTGCTTGCTTGTACTGGCCGCCGCTTTAGTGAGATTTCATTACTTCCGCTTCAAGAAGTTACGTTAGACCAAGACCAAAAAGCCTTCATAGAATATTTCCCTCGAAAGGCTAGTCTCGGTGATCTATTTACACCTAAAAGAAAACTCTACTTGCCGTCAGAGGTCGTAACAATAGTTAAAGATGTACTTGATGAGGTACGCGCGGCAACAGATTCGGTGAGAATTACCGCAGAGGAAATGCATCGTTCTCGCGGCCCCGATATTCGTTTTTTGAATAAAATTCCAGAGAAAAGAAAGTTATACATTGATGACCTGTTAAAAATGGGGATAAGCAGCAATACCATTTGTTCTACTGGATGGATTCGAAAGATTGGTCTTGTTTGGCAGGACCATGAGCGAGTGACCAAGCAAGGGAAAAAGCCTAATAACCCTATTTGCTACACAAATAAGGACGCTGTCAAAGCGTATTGTTTTAGAGACTTTTCTGAAAAACTACTACGAGCATTCCATATTGATCAATTTGGTAAAGAATACTATCTGAAAGATCTTTTATTTATTCGCTCATTGGGACTTTCTACTGGAAGCTATGCTCACTGGTTAGCTACAAGCTGTAGCCAGTCTATGTTCACCACATTTCTCCGTTATTTCCCTGCTCTTGCTGCTGAATACGCTTCCAATAGTATCGAGGTAGATTTTACCAGTCACCACTTCCGCCACACGCTCAATACTTTACTTGATGAAGGTGGGTTAAGTGATCTTCTGCAAACCGAATGGTTTGGGCGAACCAATCCCAGGGACACCAAAGCCTATCAGCATACATCCCGCGAAAAACGTGCACTGATGCTCCGCGAAGATATCAAAAAAGGCTTGGTCGGTGGTCTATTGGCTGAGCAACTCAAAGTAGTTCCGGTAGAAGTACAGGATACCATTCTTAAAGCACGCATTCAGGCTGTGCATGATGTCGGTACAGGTATCTGCGTCCACAACTTTTCTCAAACACCCTGCGAGCGCCATTTACAATGTTCGGCAGATTGTAAAGACTACGTGTGGGTCAAGGATGATAAGGGTAGGCTGGACGAGCAGAAGCGCCAATATGCCCTTACCGCATTGGCCCGAAAAAATGCTGAGAAACAGTTAAGTAGTAACAAGCCCAAAAAGAGCGCTGATTGGATAGCTGATAACGATAAAAAACTCAAAACGCTGGCTGTGCAACTGGCTGATAACGGGGTGGAGCACTTTGATCCCGAACAATATTTAAACGAGGTAGAGCATGGTTAAGCGCTTCAGACGCATGTCCGATAGTGACATCAATACAATCGTAGCTGATTTGGATCGCTGGGCACTTGGCGAGCTTGGAGCAAAACTCACCTGGGCTGTTCTAGAAGAACGTTTTGGCTTTAGTCGTCAGTCACT
Source organism: Shewanella sp. GD03713 (assembly GCF_029843705.1). Lineage (NCBI taxonomy): Bacteria > Pseudomonadati > Pseudomonadota > Gammaproteobacteria > Alteromonadales > Shewanellaceae > Shewanella > Shewanella sp. GD03713. The sequence goes on along the minus strand of NZ_JAOCIW010000001.1, from coordinate 4,175,129 downwards.
CCAAGCCAAATCTGAAATTAAAGCCGCTTATGACAATGCCAAACAAGCATTGTCGGGTGGTCTCGTGAAAACCAAAGCGCAGGCAACGAAAGAGGCGGAAGAGCTTCAGGTAGAGGTGGATCGCCTCAAAGCGGAACTAGAAGCCTACAAGAGAAAAGAAGCTCAATGGTTACGCCGCTGGCAGCAAATCGCCTTCCATGTGCGGCAGAAGGGCATGCAGATGATCAGCGTTGATAAAGCCCCGTTAGAGGGAGTTGAACTGCCTTCTAATACTGAAACTGCGAAAATCCTCCGGCCGTTTGATAAAGAGATTCCACCTTCTGGGAGGGGGTAGAACACCATGACCGGCGTGATATCCAGAACAGAATTGTTGCCGAGCTAAATCCCATTGCTTCAGACTGGGGCGTAGAATGATGACGATTACAATCAAGCTGATTGTCTAAAATGGAAGGCAATACTTGAGCCGGATCACCTCGTTCTCTTCAAAACTGAAAATGGACAACGGAATGAAGAACACACAGTGATGTAGTATTCATTAAAAATCCTAGGCTTACGAAAAAAGCTTCAATGCGGGATTAATTAAGATAATGTATTCTTGGATATAAATTTTCTTGGAATTGCTGTGCTAACTCTTAAAGCACAAAGCACTTTTTCTAAAAGCAAGTAATCAGATGGAGGTTGCATTGAACGTTCCTCTTCAAAAGAAAACTGAGGCTGGAGTGCTGTACACTCGTATACCTGTGATTGAATCCAGGTTAACGGAACTTAGCTCTCTTTCAGATGGAGATTTGGTAAAACTGTGTAAACAAAGTAGGGCACATCCGCAATACGTTCCCAGTGAATGCCTTCTTTACTTCGTTCGACGGTGTGTAGCAAACCCATCCCTTTTTGAACAGCTCTTCACGGTTCTTTCCGAACGAATTCTTAGGAAACTTCCGAGGCCTGAAAGCCAAGGTGGAAACACCATATCAATGACGAATAGCGATATTAGAGAGGGAGTGTATGATCGTTTCATTGAGATGCTTTTGAGCGACAAAGCTGGTTACGAGGAGCGATTGGACATGTTCGAAGTGCGTTTTGATCTGGCTTTATCGAGATTAAAAACAGATGCTCAAAGGAAATCTTATCGGGCTGAGAATCGAAATACCGATTTGGGATTTGATGATGATTCAGCCGACCTTAATTCAGAAGTTGAGACTGCATCTGAGGGGTATAATCCTTTTGAGGTAACAGATATCGATAACTATCTTTACCGTTGTAGGCTTGATGTAGCGATTGAGGCTCTACCTGGACTACAGAAAAGAATTATTGAAATGACCCGATTAGATATTCCAATAGACTCGATAGACCCAAATGAGGTGACTATTTCCAAAGCACTCAATAAGGCCGAAAAGACCATTCGTAATCAAAAAAAGAAGGCACTTGCAAGTCTTCGTATACTGCTTCAAGGGGACCTATAATGACAGGACTTTCACCTCAAGCATCCTTGGAAGAGGTACTAGAGTCATTCTCTATAGAGCATGATGTAGGTACAGCTACCTTGCAAAAATATCTTACTGCATATCCAGTATTTTCTAATGAAATCATCGATCTATCTCGCGAAATGGCAAGAACATTAGCGGAGGATGAGGAACCACTATCCGATTATGATCGCTGCTTGATCCGTTCGGCCGTCACACGCATCCAAAATGCGCCAGGAAAAGCGATAGTAGATCCATTCGCTGATCTGTCAGCTCAAAAAATGCGTGATATCTCTAAAGCACTAAACTTACCTCGACAGGTACTCATGGCATTTAGGGAACGAACTGTAGCTGTCGGATCTATTCCTCAGCGATTTTTGAGCAGATTAGCTGAACTGCTGCAAAGCACTGTACAGCAGCTGACAATCTCACTTGAACAGCCGCCCATGGAGGTTGCAGGAAGCTATAAGTCCGAAGGGAAACCGTGCAATGTCGAGAAGATTTCTTTCGAACAGACCCTTCGAGATGCTGATCTGTCTGAAGAGGATATCACTACCATAATGGAAGAGGACATTTAACGTGCAAGCCGTGGAATTAGCACGCGAGGCCGCTGCTGCTCTACATGATCAAGCTGTAGCTGCCGGACATGACCCATGGAAACCATACGAGTTTGCTGTTGCAGAGGCGGACAGAAGAGGCTTTGACGTAGAGAGCACAAAGAAAGGCTCACCCAGCCTCAGAGGCGCGCGAGCACGTTTCTTCCCAATGGAGAAGTTCATTCTCCACGAAAAATGCACAACCCGTTTTGAACAAGCGTTCCTAGTTGCCCATGAAATCGGTCACGCTGAACTTGGCGACGGCATTGAAGAGGAGGAAGACCAAGGTTATACTATAGACCCAACAAGAACCTCAGAAGCTTCTCCAATGGGGGCTGAGCGGGTTGTAGACTATAGTCGCAGGCAGCGTCGAGAGGTCCAAATGGATCTATTTGCGCGTGAGTTTCTGCTTCCCCGGCATGTAGTTAAAACGCTTTATCTGAACGGGATGAGTGCGTTAAGTATTGCAGAGAAGCTTGGTGCGCCATTCGATGTGGTTGCGCAACAGATCTTTGATGCATTGTTACTACCCCCACCTTTACCTGAAGATACAGAGCCCGCGATTGAATACCCATTGAATGCAGAGCAGGATAAAGCTGCCGCCCATCGAGGCCCCGCCTTTCTGCTTGAGGCCGGGCCTGGTACGGGTAAGACTCAGACTCTAGTGGGACGGGTAAAAGGATTGCTTTCCGATGGCGTAGATCCACGAAAAATTCTTTTGCTGACGTTCTCTAACAAAGCTGCGGGAGAAATGGCTGAAAGGATCGCTCGTATTGACAGGAAAGCTGCGGCTGCAATGTGGATTGGCACTTTCCACTCATTCGGCCTCGATCTGATTCGTCGATTTCACGACGAAATGAATTTGCCACTCGACCCTCGACTGCTGGACCGGACGGAAGCAGTAGAACTGCTAGAACATGAGTTTCCTGTATTAGATCTGGTTCATTATCGCAATCTTTACGATCCAACCCGGGTGATTGCTGACATCCTCACCGGCATCTCTCGTGCCAAGGACGAGGTAGTCGATGCAAATACCTACCTCGCGTTGGCACAGGCCATGCGCGATAGAGCTGTTGGTATTGAAGATATAGCAACGGCAGAAAAAGCCATTGAAGTCGCCAAAGTATACGCCACTTACGAAACCCTCAAAAGGCAGGCTCGATGCATTGACTTTGGGGACTTGGTTTCATTGCCAGTGACGCTTCTTGAAGAAAATGAAGCCATTCGATCTCACATCCAATCCACTTATGAGCACGTTCTAGTCGATGAATATCAGGATGTGAACCATAGCAGCGTAAGACTGCTAAAAGCCCTTTGTGGCGATGGCGAAAACTTGTGGGTGGTTGGAGACGCTAAGCAGTCAATCTATCGCTTCAGAGGCGCTTCGTCATTCAACATGACTCGTTTTGGGAATGAGGATTTCCCAGGCGGGTTGCGATATCGTTTAAAAACGAACTACCGGTCCGTACCCGAAATAGTGTCGGCATTTTCAAATTTTGCGCTGAATATGGCTGTGGGGAATGCTGACAGTGGCTTAAATGCAGAACGGGCAAGCGATGCCCATAAACCTGAGCTGCGTTGCGTAGATCAAGGATTTCTTCAAACGCCTTCTATTGCGGACGCGATAAAGGAGATGCAGAACTTCGGTTACAAATACAGTGATCAGGCAATCCTGTGCACAGGCAATGAGAAGCTTTCAGAAATCGGGCAACAACTCGAGCACTTAGGCATCCCTGTGCTTTACTTGGGAAGTGTATTTGAGCGCCCCGAGATTAAGGATTGGCTGACACTGCTCTCCCTCTTAGTAGACCGTCGTGCAATGGGCTTGGTGCGAATAGCTTGCCTGCCTGAGTTTACAATGTCACTAGATGATGTTGGCAGTATTCTTACACATCTGCATGAAGATGAAACCGGAAGTGACTGGAAAACCAAAATCGATGACTTCCAGATCTCAGACGATGGGCGCACAGCGTTAGTTCGGCTTGTCAAAACACTGAGCGGCTTTAGCGCAAATGACTCTCCCTGGAGCGTGCTGGCGACTGTACTTTTAGACAGGACGAGAATCGCGGCCCGCATGGCAATATCAACGGACTGCAATATCCGTTCCCAATGCATAGCAACTTGGCAGTTGCTCAATTTTTTACGAGCACAACCCTCCAGTGGTGAAGGGGCATTTATCACTCGTACATTAGATCGTATCCGCCGTTTGGTTCGGCTAGGGGATGATCGCGATCTTCGGCAGCTTCCGGCGGCAGCACAAAGCATTGATGCCGTGCGCCTCATGACCATTCATGGAGCAAAGGGGCTCGAATTCCCTGTAATTCACTTACCCGGCATGAACGCAGACACTTTACCAGGTAATACGCAGAAGCAGGTTTGCCCACCACCCAATGGCATGATTGCGGGGGGGGGGGAATCCAACGCCAAGGAACAATTTAATCTGGAGTATAAGGCGGAGAGAGAATGCTTATTCTACGTTGCCTTATCCAGAGCTGAAGATCGGGTATTTCTCTATGCTACTACGCGGAACGCTGCTGGTAGCGCCAGAAAGTTATCCGACTTTTTAAACCGTATTGGACCCAGCTTGGTTCAAAATAACGTGAAACCTCTACATGCGGTAACCGAAAAAACCGAATCATTACCAGTGGACTGGGTTGTCAGCGGAGACCTAGTTCTAAGTGGTGCTCAGATTTCCCTATATGAGTCCTGTCCTCGCCGTTTCTTCTATACACACATTCTCCAAATCGGAGGACGACGTACTCAAACGCCATTCCTAAAGATGCACGATGCAGTTCGTAATGTATTCCAAGAGTTGGTCAACACCGCCTCTATAAAAATGACTGACATAGAAGACCGAGTCACGCAGGCATTTGCTGTCGAAGGCCTAGCTGAACACGGTTACGCTTCTGAATTTAAGTCACTGGCTATTGGTATGGTTAGTTATTTCGCTTCGATTAGGGAAGGCCACAGCTCTGAAGCAACTTGTGCCTTTACAATGAAGTTTGGGGAAACCACTATCACCGTACAACCTGACGATGTTTTGGTTTATCCAGATGGACGCAAAACATTTCGCCGAGTGAGAACTGGACATAAAAGAGATAAAGAAGAATTTGACCTAGGCGCGGCTGCCTTTGTACTCGCAGCACGACAGGCTTTCCCTGATGCAATAGTGGAGCTAGTACATCTTTCTGACCAAACAGTCACCCCAATCGTTCTGACAGCTAAGCAGTTGGATAATAGGCATAAAAAAATCATTAACACCCTTGACTCAATAACTAAAGGAGTCTTTCCCGCAGAATCATCATCTCGAGTATGCCCCTCCTGCCCGGCATTTTTTGTATGCGGATTAACTCCTGCGGGTGTGTTTCAAAAAAAATCTTAAAAAAATTTACCGGTCTGATTGACCTGCATCGATTTAGTAGTAGAGCCAGACACCGTCTGGTCAAACTCAAAAGGTGATGCAAAAATGAATACTGGAAATATATACGATATTGACGATGTTGGAGAAGCAATTCGCGAAGGACGTGCGCTGCGTTCGGCACGTGCCTACCGCATCATGTTTGCACAAGAAAATCTGACTTTTCGCGCAATTGAGGTTAATGATCCTGTCCCCCTTGGTCGTCAAATCCTTATTGCTGCAGGTTTACGTGCAAACGATGATTATAGCCTGTTTGCCATTCTGGAAACGGGGGATTTCGAAGACTTACGTCTTGATGAACCTTTCGATTTACGAGGTCGTGGCGCAGAGCGTTTCGTGGCCTTCCAGACCGATCGCGATTTCAAACTTACAATCAATGAGAGTCAAGTATCATGGGGCAAGCCCGCAATTTCAGGCTCCGCGTTATACGACCTCGCGAAACCCAGTGACGGAGATGCCGTTTTCATGGTTATTCGTGGCGGAAACGATCGCCAGATTGAACCAAACGAGGCCGTAGACCTTACCACCCCTGGAGTTGAGCACTTCATCACTGCGCCAAAGCGCAAACCGAAGATTGACATCGTAGTTAATGGTCGCGAAGTCCAGGTATGTGATAGTCACCAAACTTTCGAGCAGTTAGTCGCTATCGCTTACCCAGGTGAAGCTCCAGCACCTGAGATTGTGTACTCAATTACATATCGCTGCGTGGCCTCAAAACCACATAGTGGTGAATTGGCCTCTGGTGGTTTTGTTGAAGTAAAAAATGGGAGCGTGATCAATGTCAGCCGCACTATTCAATCTTAATAGCGACCTTAAGCGTTTGCGCGAGGAAGGATACTACGTACAAATCGTGGGTGGCTTCTTGGTGATGCGTGAAGTGCCGTATGTTAACGCGCAGTTAGAAATTAAGACTGGCACACTCATCTCAAGCCTTTGCATGTCTGGAAACGTAACTCAAAAGCCAGAACCACACACGATTCACTTCGATGGAGACTATCCGTGTACATCCCAGGGTACACCTATCCAAGCTATTGCACATCAGAGCGTAGCGGTGGATCTGGGACATGGGTTGAGTGCTCAGCACATGTTCTCCAGTAAGCCCGGGCCTGAGGGTTACAGAGATTATCATCAGAAGATGACGACGTACGCGACAATCATTTCTGGCCATGCAGCTAATCTCAGACCTGACGCTACTCCGCGTGTGTTTAAAAATCCCGACGATGAGGATGGCTGCGCATTTAACTATCTGGAAACTGCTTCAGACCGGGTGGGAATAGGGGCGTTGGCCGCACGACTTGAAGGTCAGCGTATCGCTATTCTTGGTACTGGTGGAACAGGATCCTATGTGCTGGACCAGTTGGCGAAAACGCCAGTGAGCGAGATACGTCTCATCGACGGTGATGATTTCCTTCAACATAATGCTTTTCGTGCCCCTGGCGCACCGTCGATCGATATTCTCCGTGAGGTACCAAAGAAGGTGGATTACCTAGCGGGTATCTACAGTAAGATGCACCGCCATATCGTGCCACATGCGGTGCAGATGAACACAGATAACCTTCACCTTCTGGATGGAATCAACTTCGCTTTCCTTTGCATGGACGCAGGCGAGCCGAAGCGCCTAGCGGTACAGAAGCTAGAGGATATGGGAGCATCCTTCATAGACGTGGGAATGGGTCTCGAGCTGGTAAACGGCTCGCTTGGTGGTATTCTCCGTGTGACGGCAAGTACTCCCAATAAGCGCGATCACATTCGTAAGCGCGTGTCTTTCGACGGTGGGGGAGCAGAAAATCTTTACGCTTCAAATATCCAAGTCGCTGAACTAAATATGATGAATGCGGCACTTGCCGTAATTAAATGGAAGAAACTCCTCGGATTTTATCGTGACCTAGAAAACGAACATCACTGTTCCTATACGACCGACGGCAATATGCTGCTGAATGGTGACTCGCTATGATTCGTCATAACCAGCTTACCCCCTGCTTTGTAAAGGGGGTACCGCGTATACTTGAACCTGGCATTTTGTACGTTTCAATGGAATACGGTACTGTGGTGCACAGTTGCTGCTGTGGGTGTGGCCTTGAAGTAGTGACGCCTCTGACCCCAACAGACTGGAGACTTACCTATGATGGCGAAGCAATTTCGCTTTGGCCATCGGTCGGCAACTGGAATCTGCCCTGCCGCTCACACTATGTGATTCAAGGTAATCGAGTCATAGAGGCTGGGCCTTGGAACAAGGCTCAGATTGATGCGGAGAGGCGTCGCGACAAAGCGGCGAAGGCGAGCTACTACTCACAAGTTGAATCGATTAGAGGTGCTGAAGAGTTGAAACAGAAGCCTATCAACGTCCCCGCAAGAATGATGGCCATTAAGGTAACCATTTGGGCTAAGTTACGTCGATGGTTGGGTTAGGGCGTTAAAATTCGTTCAGTCGCAAGGACTGTATACTCGGGACGTTTCGATTACCGCATTTGTCACGTAGTGGTAATTTTGTAATTTATTGAAATGTATGGATAAAAAGTTGATCGTATTAAAAAAGTTAAAAATTTTGGACGAGTAATACGCACCCAAAAATAGAAGCTGATCAACCTTGCTGGACAAGTAGGAGAACCGGCTGCCGACACGCACTGGTCGAAACTTTCAGCTTTCAGGTTCAACCCTTTTATTAGAAACATGGCTAAAAATTACAGATGAGCCGCCATGATTTTCTAGAAGCAGGAGTTAGGAACTTAACGCTGATAAAACTGAACCTTGGATAGTTACTACTTGTTTAGATATAGTTCTGCGCTTCTAGCGAACCACTATAAAACATTAAATTTCATATGTGAAAGCTATAGATTCACAGCTTAAGCGTCTGTAGCGAGCTAGTACATGTGATCCGCATGGGAGATGATCAGAAAGGCAAGATGGAGTTTTACTAAGAAGTCTACATATTGACTGTTATAGCCTATGTGAAATTTAGTACCTAATAGCGGTATGCTAACTATTTATTTTTTCCTTTTAACATACTGAATATCAAGAGTTAAAGAAATGAGTGTATTTGAGAACTTCAAGTTATTAAAATCGGATATGGTTGCAAGCGGCTGGATTATAGAAGCATTCCCTTTCAATTACAAAAACCGTGATTACATTGTGTTGGCTAAACTGTACGAAGATGGAGAAAGAAAACCGAAATACGCTTTGATGAAAGTAGAGATATTGAAAAGTGAAAAAATTAATGAGCGACTAGTTTCTGCTGTAAACGTAAATGGATTCATTATCGAGGCGAAGCTGTTAAGGGCTTTTTTTGATATAGAGTATAGCGAAAACCTTGGAGATTTGTTGAGTCAGTTTAATGAGTATTTTTCTCTGTTTATTCCAACTCATGTTACTTTAGGTAAAAGCCCACATATTGAGGAAGCAATGGTGGCATCTCTATCGAAGAGTGATAGCCAAGATCCTAATAAGCGCTTCTGTTATGGTGTTATGAGGAATTCAGATGGGCGCCAAAGAACTCCTTTCAATGACAATAAAACTAGATTGTTAAGGCCCACTTTGTACTGAAGGATCCCCTCATAAATCAGCCATAGCATAGCCATATTTGAGCAACTGATTGGCGAATAATACCCAGGCCGCCAGCAATTCTTTCTCCGTGATTTGATAATCAGGCCGCCTGAGTACCTCCAATCCCAAGCGAATCGTTGAGAGTACCGTTCGATGCCCAATGGTATTGGCCTGAAAATGCTTATCCCAGCCCTGTTGCTGTGCGTGTAAACCAACTAGCCACAACAGGCATTGAACCATCAACGCTATCAGTAGGATGATGTCGAATCGCTCTGGACTGTTGGTACGACTTTGGCGTAAGCCAAAGCCGTATGCCGGGCTTTTGAGGTCACGAAAGGTTTCCTCTATTTGCATACGTTTGGCGTACAGGTTTACCAGCTGCTTTGGGCTCCGAGATTCTGGTGGTAAATTGCTGGCTAACACCCAAGGCTCTTTCGCCGATGTTGAGTACGTTTTTGCCGATGGATGGTGGCAATTAGTCCTCGTTGAACGCTGATTTGTACGCCCCTTAGGTTTGCTACGATAAAGCGTGAGATGGCAATTGATAGGGTTAGTTTTGGTCAAGGTCTTACAACCCAGGCTCTTCGCTTGACCGTTGGCCAAGTCATGTGTACTGCGAACTGCACGCCAATTTTCAGCGCCAATATCTGCAAATTGAACTGTACCGCGAATACGGCTTAGCCAAAACCAACCATGCGCCTCAACCTCTTTGTACCAAGGCACTTTGAACCCCGCGTCAGTCACGATGAGAGGGGTAACATGCAAAGGTAAAATCTTGGCTAAGTCCGCTAAAAAACCGTTGTGGGAGGCCTTAGAGCATTGTTCTGATAGGGGATAGGACTTCTCATACAGGGTAATAGAGCGGCCATTGAAGGCTATTGAGGCGCGCAGAGCCATGATGCGTTTATGCTCTCGGATGTCTGACCAATCGACGAGCACAATCGGCATAGGGTTACCAGAACAGATGAGGCGGGCATGCCATTGGTAGACAGCTAACCGTTCTTGATGCAGATGCGTGTTGCCGAGCAAACGATCAATGCGCTTGATGTTGTGCTTGGTTCGGGCCGTGGTTGGTAAATTTCGACCTAACTCAGTCAAGGTCAGTGTCTTACATTCAATCAGTGCCTTAGAGGCCAGCATCAAGCTGTTTAATCGTTTTAGGTGAAGTTCTGGGCAGTATTGGTGTAAAGAATGTTGTAGGATATTGGCTTCGCGCATCTTGTTGTCCAAGTGTAGTTTTTAGCGAAACCATTTGATCATGCAACAAGATGCGCTTCCACTCTAATTTGATGATTTATTTGTAAATCATCAGGGGATTCTTCAGCACTTTGTACCCAGAGTTCCGTAGTGATCTATCGATAAGCTTTTGCTACTCAACTGATGCTAATGATCACAAATCTGATGCAGTAATAATTCAAAATTTTTCTAATAGATGAACTTGGATAATTTATTGCGGGGAATATAACAAAATGCTTAGCTGTACTAGCTCGTTCCCTTCTGTCATTGGGACCGCAACGCAGAGGAATTCGTGATTAAGCTGCAACACCACTACCTGTTAGCTTAGCATTATAATTTTAAGGGGGCTATGTGAAGACTTTGGTACTAGATCAAGTGCCCAATCTATAAATGTCTGATCGTGTATGAGTCTGTGCATTCCATGTGATAGTTACATACGTACACTTTTGGGATTTAGAACAACGTTACCTTAACTTTCACATGTGAAAGTTAGCGAGTCACAGCTTAAAACCGTGATTTGAACCATCCGGCAGATCGATATGAAGGCGAAGTTTTCCTCCTGATGATTCAACAAGCTGTTTCAGTCTCTGTAGGCTATCGATCGTGCAGTTATCAATGTGGCAGTCTGCATCAGCCCCGATACGTTCTAGTAACTCGATTAAATGGATATGTATTAGCTGCTTTGAAGCTATTTTCTGAGCAGATTCAACAAGATTTTGAGGCTGTTCTGCAATAATATCTTCCAGTGTTCTACCCATCTTTTTCTCCTTAGGGGGCTAGCTGAAAAACTTTCACATGTGAAAGTTCTTCTTAGAACCTCATGTTTGGATAGTTTAACCCACTCATAAGTGAATAATCATACTTCTCATCTTATCCTTTGTTCAGGAAAACTTGTCTTTTGCACCTTAAAAGGGCAATTACAGAGTTTTATCCTTTTTGGTCCCTGTCATACTCTTTACTCACTGTCAGCGCTCGCTGGCTATAGCGGTAGCTGGCCCTAAACAGCAATACCCTTACCCTCGGGAGGCTATCTCTCAAGGTACTCCTCCATAATCACAGGAGATAATCATGGCCAACTGGATATTCCAAGATCCAGTTGGCGTTTTGTTGATTAGGTGCTGTCGCCGAAAGTGTCAAGATGCTATCTTTACGCTCAGCGGCGAACACTCCATAGTTCTTGCTCAAATCGTTGACAATATTTGAGTTTAACTTAACAAAATTGGCTTTTTTTACAATAAAAGGCAATACTTTTAATAGCTTGAATGGCTTTTGGCATAACTTTATGTGAACTGCCATTCTAATTTTCCTACTTTTACAGTGTAAATAATCGTTTTTTAAAAGCCCTGCCATATTGTGCAGGGCTTTTTGTTTATATATGCCTTGTCTGTCCTTGAATAATTTTCTTTGCGTAGTTGTTAACAGTTGTTATGATTTAGGGTGGATTGTTTGGGTTCACTAAAGGACTCTAACTTTTGAAAATAAATTAACGTTATGACAATTACTAAAAGAAAGGAATTCTTCCATGGAAGATGTAATAAGTCAGGAAAGTAATCCATTAAAAAGTGATGAAAAACAAATAACAGTAGATAACAATATTCAGAGAATTCCACTGTTTCACGTTTCTCTTGCTAAATTGACAATTATGTTTGTTGCCACCTTTGGTCTATATCAAATTTATTGGTTTTATAAGCAATGGCAGGCATTAAAAGAGTATTATGATTTAGATGCATGGCCTATTGCTCGATGCATTTTTACGGTATTTTTTACACACTCTTTGTTCGTTTATGTTAATGAATATATTAAAGAAGATAATAGAAGCTATCGTTGGAATCATTCAGCTTTAGCGACAGCTTACGTTTTACTTATCGTAGTCTCTAGTATTCTTAATAAAATTGAAGTTTTACCAACATTTTTTATTTTAATTTCTATTTTTATACCTTTAGCAGTTTTGTATCCATTGTATGAAGCTCAAAAAGCAATTAACTTTGCGCTTGAACCTTTAGACTATGAGGATAATTCAAGTTTAACTTGGTTGAATTGGATCTGGATTGCTCTTTTGGGTTTCTATTGGGCTATGGTTATCTATGCATTAACTGTGTTAGTCAGACTTGCTTAATTTAGAATAAAACAGGCTTTAATTAAGCCTGTTCTGAATTGCCAATGTGTGGCAGTGTGACAGAGGAATATTTTTATAAAGTTAACAACGAGTTTTCCCTCATATACTTTCAAGCTCTAATATTATTTTTTCTTATTGATTCATGGTTTTGATATTTTTGGTACGGTGTAAGGTATTGATTTTGTGACTTAAAGCCTTTTAGCGGCTATAGTAAAAAGTCAATTTATCAGTACTGAGGTAAGCATTTTCTCCGGTTAATGAACCCAATTGGGGGGAGAAAATGAATTTTTATGAATAATTTCAAGCGAATCCAGTTTAAACCCCTGTGGCTATGGCTGCTATTTATCAGCGTGGCCTTACCCCTAAGGGCGGTTGAAGCGCCGCTGTGGCCTGAGTCGGCCGATTTACCCTTAAGTCCGCGAGTACACACAGGCACCCTGGCTAATGGGGTGCACTATCTGTTGGTGAACAACAAAACTCCTGAACAGGCGGTTATCGTCCGTATGCGGGTAGATGTAGGCTCTGTGATGGAAACGGATGCCGAACAAGGTCTAGTGCATTTTTTAGAGCATATGGCATTTAATGGCTCTACCGGACTCGCGGCGGGGGAGATGATCCCGACCTTACAACGCTTAGGTTTAAGTTTTGGGGCCGACACCAATGCGGTGACTGAATTCCAGCAGACGGTTTATCAGTTTAATTTACCGAGCAATAGCCAAGATAAAGTCGATACCGCTTTGTTTTTAATGCGCGAAATCGCCAGTAATCTGTTGCTGGATCCCGCCCTTATCGAGCGTGAAAAGGCGGTGGTCTTGTCTGAATTGCGTGAGCGCAGTAGCGCCGATTTAGAAAACTATCGCCATCAGTTAACCTTTTTAATGCCGCAAACCTTGCTGTCGCAGCGCTTTCCCGTGGGAGAGGCGACGAGCATTCAAAATGCGAATCGTGACAAGTTATTGTCCCTCTATCAGCGTTTTTATACGCCATCCCGTACCAGCTTAATTGTGGTGGGGGATATTGATGTTGATCGTATCGAACAAAAGATCAAACAGCAATTTACCGACTGGCAAGCCGCGCCGCAGGCTGTTGGGGTGAAGGCACAATCCATAGGCACGGTACAGGCTAAAACCACTGTTGAGGCGGCGGCATTTTTTGACCCAAGCCTGCAAACCTCGGTTTCCCTCGGGCTGTTAAAACCGCAACCCCCTAAGCCAGATACGATTGCACTGCGTGAGCAGGAGATTTTATTAGAGCTTGCCCATGGTATTTTGTATCGCCGCCTAGAATCACAGTTGCTACACAGCCAAGGTTTATACGGCGTAAGCTTACAAATCGGCCCACAATACGATATTGCCTACGGCACGCAAATGACCTTGGGGACGCAGGAAAACAACTGGCAGCAAGGACTTGCACTATTAGAGCAAACCCTGCGTCAGGCGCTGGAATTTGGTTTTAGTCAACAGGAAATCGATCAGCAACTTAAGCGGATGCACAAGGGCTATCAGCTCAGTGCCGCTGGCAGTAACACCATCCACAGTGTCAATATTGCCGAAAGCCTAGTGAATACAGTGGCGAGCCGACGTGTGCCTGTGGAACCCGCATGGCAATTGGCGCTGTTTGAAAAGCTGATGCCAAGCATCACGCCGCAAAAACTGCAGCAGTCGTTTAAACAGGCTTGGGAAGGGATACCTTATCTGTATCTCACCAATAACAAACCCATTGAGCATATTGAAAAACAACTCTTAGCCGCCTACGACGCGAGCCGAAAGCAAGCCGTAAAAGCCCCCGAAACCAAGAACATTGCCGAGTTTGCCTATAGTCAATTTGGTGAGGCTGGGCGGATTGTTGCCGATCAGCGCGATACCGCAACTGGGATCCGTAAGCTAGAGTTTGCTAACGGTGTGCGCCTCAATGTAAAACCCACCCCCTTTAATCAGGGGATGACGCTGGTAAGTCTCAATATCGGCTTTGGCGAGGTGTCATTCCCTGAGCTAGATGGTTTGTCTTACCTGTTTAATAGCGCCTTTGTGCAGGGCGGTTTAGGGCTGCACGATTGGGACAGTTTGCAGGATATTTTGGCTGGGCAAGATATCTCGGTGGGCTTGAGTCTGCGTGAACAGAGTTTTGGCGGCGAGATCAGCACCAATGCTGCCGAACTTCGCACCCAATTAGGCGTGCTAACGGCTTACCTAGTCGATCCCGGTATGGATAAGCAAGCCGAGCAGTTATTCCGTGAGCAAGTGATTGCTGAGCAGCAGAGCATTCATAGCAATCCGCAACTGGAGTTTTCGAATCAGTTTGCCCGTATTGCTCACAATGGCGACAAACGTTATGGCTACGGTAATCCTGATGAAATCCTCAAGCGGCAGTTTGCCGAACTCGCGCCTAGCTTCCATTCTGCCGTTCAGCAGGGGGCGATTGAACTGGCGATTGTTGGGGATTTTGATGAAGACAAAGCGATTGCCGAGGTTGCACAAACCCTAGGAGCCATTGCGCGACAGCCGATCCCTAAGGGGCAGACGATTGTGCCTGTATTTCCCAAAGTGCCGGCACAAATAAGCCTGACCCATTATGGTCAAGTCGATATGGCGGCACTAGCGCAGGTATGGCCGACGACGGATATGAGCAATCCCCGTGAACTAGTGGGTTTAGGTTTGCTCGAGCAGGTACTAAACATCCTACTCACTGAAAATGTTCGCGAAAAAGCGGGGGCGAGTTATTCACCCTCGGCATTTTCATACAGTGACTTAAACCCAACGGGTTATGGTTATCTTGGCTTATTTAGCGTGACAACTAAGGCCATGTTGCCAGAGGTGGCTAAGTATTACGCCGTCGCAGTTAAGCAAGTCAAAACGCCTTCGGGGATCAGTGAGGATTTACTCAATCGCGCCCGCCAACCTGTGTTGGAGTGGATGCATATGGCGCCGCAAAGCAATAACTTTTGGTTAGATTTGGCCTCAACCGCCCAAAGCCAACCGGAGCGTTTTGCGGGCTTTAACCAACGATTGGCGCTGGTGCAGCAGATCACGCCTGCCGAGTTAAGCCAATTGGCGCAGAAATACCTCAAGGATGATAAGCGTTTAACCATCGAAACCTTACCTGCACCCATCACGGCTCAGTGAGCGATTAAATCATAATCCCTTTGAAGATCTCCCTCCTGTGATAGTCGTGTCACAGGAGGGTTGGTTTTATTGATCATTGCAATACCTCTCAGTCGCAATTGGAAATCGCTGTTGTCGAAAATGCCACTCACGTTTAAGCCACGCTCACATTAGGCTAAACGCAACTTTTTGCAGGGTGTTCATGTCATGTTTCGATATCTTTTGTGTTGCTTTGGTTTGGTCCTAATGTACCCGACAGGGATAGATATGTACTTGGTGGGATTGCCACAAATCGCCAATCAACTTGGGGCGACTGAGGCGCAGCTGCACATTGCGTTTTCTGTGTATCTTGCGGGCATGGCGACGACTATGCTGTTTGCGGGCAGTTTAGCAGATAGGATTGGGCGTAAACCTATCACGCTCTTTGGTACCTTACTGTTTGCGTTAGCTTCCTATTTTGCGGCGCGCTCGCAAAGCAGTGATCTGTTTTTAATCGCTCGCTTTGTGCAAGGAGTCGGGGCGGGTTGTTGTTATGTCGTCGCGTTCGCGATTTTGCGTGATGTCTTAGACGATAAGCGCCGCGCTAAAGTGCTCTCAATGGTGAATGGCGTGACCTGTATTATCCCTGTGATCGCGCCTGTCATTGGGCATTTAATTATGCTTAGGTTTCCGTGGCCGAGTTTGTTTTACACTATGGCGGTAATGGGATTGCTGGTGTTTGGACTATGTCTGTTCGTCTTGCGTGAGACTTATTCTAAAGCGTCATTTCACAGTCAAACTTTGCCTAGAGTACAAACTGAATCCTTTAAACAAGGCTTTTTTATCAGCCGCGTGGTTATAACGACCTTAGGCGTAACCACGATTTTAAGCTATGTGAATGTGTCTCCCATGCTGATTATGGGGCAGATGGGGTTTGACCGAGGCCAATATTCCAACACTATGGCGATGACTGCATTGGTAAGTATGCTGGCCTCATTTTCGACGCCCTTTTTGCTTAACCAGTTTAAAGAAAAATCGCTAATTTTGTTCTCTCAGACATTATTTGCCGCAGCAGTGCTGGTGTTCATCTTGACCCAATTGGGCTGGTTGGGTCAGTTATTCAATCTGCTCGGTTTTGGTTTGGTATGTTCAGGGTTTGCGATTGGATTTGGGGTGACCATGAGTCAGGCGCTCAGCCCATTTGTGGCGAGGGCTGGGGTGGCTAGCTCATTACTGGGGATAGCCCAAGTCTGTACTTCGGCCTTGTATATTTGGGTGATGGGGCTGCTCGAAGTGAGTGCGATTAATATATTATTAGTTATCCTCACCGTTGGAGCGCTGATAAGTATCACGCTAATGTTAGCTGTGCCTAAATTGTCGGAAATGGTAGCGAATGAGCAAATCCCTGAGTCGGCTTGACCTCAATCTGTTGTTTACTTTTCAGCTGTTATCGCAGGAGCGGAGCGTATCTAAGGCCGCCAAAAAGCTCAATGTTACGCCATCGACCGTGAGTAAATCGTTGGCGAAGTTGCGCGATTGGTTTGACGATCCGTTATTCATTAAAACACCTCAAGGATTGCAGCTCACGCCATTAGCCCAAAGCATGGAGCAGGACTTAGCCGATTGGTTGCAAATGGGCAAACAGCTTATGGGCAAGCGCGGGGACGATATGGCGAAAGGGCTTAGCTTCGAGCTGATGCTTGAGTCCCCTTTATCGCTCATTATGCTTAATCAATTAACGCAGGCCATTTACCAGCACTACCCAGATGCAAAAGTGAAGGTGCGTAATTGGGATTATGATTCACTCGAGGCCATTGTTCGCGGTGAGGCCGACATGGGGTTTACTGGCCGAGAGAGTCATCCCCGCTCGAAGGAATCCCTTGATTTACTGCCTTATTTTATCGATTTTGAGGTTTTATTTACCGATCTCCCTCGGGTGTACTTACGCCGCGATCATCCCGCCTTGCAAGAAGAGTGGAACATAGACACTTTTCTTAAATATCCGCATATCAATATCTTGTGGGAAAAGAGTGAAACTTGGGCCTTGGATGATGTGCTTATCGAACTTGGGTTAACTCGCAATATAGTGCTGACCTTAGCCAGTTTTGAGCAGTCTCTGTTTGTCGCGGCAGAGCCTCACCACAGCATGATGGCAATTGCACCGCAATATTGTGAGCAATATGCTCGTCAACTACACCCTGATTTAGTGAGTCGCCCAATCCCGATAAGTGGCGAATATCTTGATAAACTCGCCATTCCTTTTACCTTAATTTGGCATAAAAGAAACAGCTATAACCCCAAAATCACTTGGCTGCGAAACAGGATAAAAGCCATTTTTTAGCCACAGACGCAGGATTAAAGCTGATATTTACCGTGTTTACTTTATTGTGCAATGTCTAACTGCGGGCACAAAGGTTGTTTGGAGAGCATTAATTGTTGGTGCCGCAGACGGGGATAAATACTATCTCGGTATGCAGCAGGCGTTTATAGATATCAATATCGAAAGTTCGCCCACGGCCCTGATTGCTCGATTAAATATTGTTCAATAGTGGCTAGCATCACAGCATATTCAATTCACATGCTGAAATAACATAGGTACATCAGACGATACCGCCTTTGTCTTCAATCTTATTTGTATCAATTAAGCGCCTAAAAAATGTGATTTGTATCAACTTTGATATTGTTATTGAAATGTTTGTTAAGCTATTGAGTTTGTGAAATATTTGTTTGAGTTTTAAGTGGAAATTGCCGTTGTTGTCATTGTATAACTGCGTAGACTTAACTGAATTTTTTGTCTGCTAATGAGGGATACGATGCTCAACAATAAACTAAAAGGATTCGCGGTTTTAACCTTCGCCTGTTTGGGGGTGACCGCTTGTGGTGGCTCCGATAACAAGGATGAGGACACCTCGAAGACCGATACCTATGTGCAATTTTACAATGCCTCTGTGGGGAGCACGGCAACTGCACTGAAGATTGGCGATAAAACCTATGAGAGTGTGAATTACGCCGATGCCATGCCAAGGTTCATGTCGACACCCGGCGTGAGTGCCGTCGAGGTAATGGGTAAGGATGCGTCGAACAAAGATATTTCGCTCTATAAAGAGGATATCGATTTAAAAACCGCAACCGATCACTTCTTCATCTTACATGGGGATTTTGCCTCGCCATCGCTGCTGAATATCAATTACTCCCGCACTGAGTTAGATAAGCAAAATGCCGAAGCGGACAAGAGCAAAATGCAATTATTTATCGCCCATACGGCGATGGATGCGCCTGCCTACGATGCCTATATTGCCAAAGCCGATCAAAGCTTTGCCGATGCTGTGATGCTAGGCAGTGTAGCCTACGGTGAAGTTTCGACACCGCAGATTTTAGACACTGGGGATTACAAGGTTTACCTCGCCCCTGCGGGAACGGCCAACGTGAGCTACACCACGGCAAGCATTAACTTTAAGACTAAGGTGCCCTATAAGTTGATTTTACGGGAAAGCTTTGGCGCTTCGGATGCCAAAATCAGCTTAGATAGCGTGGATTCGACCACCAATGTGCGTAACCATGTAGCCCTCGAAAGCAGTGTCGATTTTAGGGTATTCAATGGCTTGGCTGAACATAATGTCGATGTCAAAGTCGTGAGCAACAAGCAAGAAGCCCTATTTAGCAATGTGGCTCCCTTTGGCGTGACGGCTTATCAAGGCGCTGAGTTTAATGACTTTGGCGTGAGCGTGTTTGACCATACTAGCCAAGCTAAACTGCTTGATAATGTGCTGATTACCCTTAATCAGGATGAGATCAAAACCATCTTTATCTATGAGCAAGCTACCGAAGAAGGTAGCCAAGTGAAAGCGATGGAGATGAAGCAAACGCAAACGCCGAGTCCCTACAGCTTCAAGTGTGATATCGTCAGTTTTGCCGACAAGAGTAACCTGACGCTGTACTTCTTAAAGGCGAACGACACTATTGAAACCGCAGCCTATAAGATCAGTGCGGTTAACCCTACTGCGCCGCAATCCTTAGTGGTACCAAAAGGGGAGTATTCTATCAAGGTGATTGCGGTGGAAAATGGCACTAAGACAGTGGTTTATGCATCAGAAATGATGGATTTTAATAACGAAGATAATGTCACTATGGTGCTGAATAAGGACGCTTCAACCAGCTTTGGCTATAACCTTGTTAAGCTTTAATCGCTAAATAGATTAGGCAATAAAAAAGCACTACCTTGGTAGTGCTTTTTCATCTTCACCGTTTTTATTCCGACAGTTTTAGCTCTTGGCCAGGCTTAATAATGCTCTTGGCATTGAGCTGGTTCCACTTCATTAAATCCGCGAGCTTCACTTTGTTTTTGCGCGCGATTTTATCTAACGAGTCACCGGACTTTACCTTATAAGTGCTGGCTTTCGCCGCGGGCTTGTCAGCGGTATTACTGCTGGTTTTAGCCTTAGCCGCTTGAGACGTTGTTTGAGCTTTGCTCTGTTTTGGCGTCTCGCTCGAGGCGTTATCTTCGCTTGTCATCGGCGTTAACAAGGTTAACTCTTGGCCGATTTTAATTCTATCGGAGCTGAGGTTGTTTGCCTGCTTTAACTCTTTGACTGAGATATCAAATTTCGCAGCAATTGTGCCTAGGCTATCGCCGGATTTCACAATATAGCTTTGGCTGTCGTAATGTTTTTGCGCGGACAACTGGTGCTGATTCTCTTGATATTGGCCGATGTTTTCAATCGGCAGGGCGATTTGGTATTTGCCCTTACTTGGGATCACGCTTTGGCGATAACCAGGGTTATAGGTTTTAAACTCCGCCTTAGTGAGTCCCGCAGCATTGGCGATTTGGCTGAGTTCAACGCCGTTAGGTGCAGGTAAACGCTCCAAAAATGGGCGATTGGCAATCGGCATCACCTTGAGATTGTAATGGCTAGGTGCGCGGATAATTTGAATAAAGGCCAGCCATTTAGGCACGGTTTGCACTTGGCGAGCTGGAATATTCAGCGACCAGAAATCCGTGGGTTTGCCCTTAGCTTTGTTTCTATCGATAGCGGCTTTGATCACTAGCTCGCCACTGTTATAACCCGCAACGGCGTTGATCCAGTCGTTACCTAAGGTGTCGTGTAAGTGCTGTAAATAGTCGAGTACGGCATCGGTCGAGGCCAGCGCATCTTTACGGCCATCGTAGGCCGAGTTGATGGTCAGGCCAAAATTACGTCCCGTGGCAGGGATCATTTGCCAGAGCCCTGCGGGGCCATTTGCCTGAGCGAGCGGGTTATAACCACTCTCAACAATCGGCAGGAGTGCCAGTTCGAGCGGCATGTTGCGGGCTTCGAGTTGGCTGACAATATAGTATAAAAATGGCTCGGCGCGCTGGGTCACCTGAGTCATAAACTTTTGCTTATCATCGAAAAAGTTACGCTGTTTGCGGACTTCGGCATCGTCATGCACATCAATGGTGCGGGCGTGTTGAATTTTTTCCCACACATCGGCGTAACGCTCGTCGATAACTTCCGTTTCAACATGCTGAGGTTGTGCAGTGTGTTCGCTATTGCCTTCGGCTTCTGGCAAGGCTGCGGCGTATTCCGTAGGCGACGTTTGCGCCGACGTGGTTGCGCAGCCGCTTAGCTGGCCCATCAAGATGGCGACCACGAGCGCAGCTAAGGCATGGGGTTGGCGAAAGGTTTTCCGCATGATTGTCCTGTAATCTGTGATGACTTGGTATTCCATGATTTGGCACATGCTAATCTGTTTTCGCATTTGTGAATAGCTTTGCTGGAAATTTGACCACCTAGGTCTCATTTAGATTTAGCCTCAAATGGGCTAAGATAGCGGTGATTTTTCATAGCAGTGGATTACAGAGTGCAGACGTTAGCGCAGTTAAAAGCGGGACAATTACAAGGGATTACTCGTTTACAATTGGTTGAAAATTTAACCGAGTTCCCGCGGGAGATCTTCGATTTAGCCGATACCCTTGAGATCCTCGACTTATCCAATAACCAGCTCAGTTCACTGCCTGAAGATTTACATCGCTTAACTCATTTGAAGATCTTGTTTGCTTCCAATAACCGCTTTGAAGTGTTGCCCGAAGTGTTAGGTCAGTGCCCTAAACTGGAGATGATTGGCTTTAAGGCGAATCAAATTCGTTCGGTTCCTGAGGCGTCATTGCCCTTGCATACCCGCTGGTTGATCTTAACGGATAACCAAATAACCGCCTTGCCCGAACGTATGGGGCAGTTGTATCGCCTGCAAAAATTAGCCTTAGCGGGCAATCGGTTAACCTCGCTGCCAGCATCCATGGCCCAATGCCATAACCTAGAGCTAGTGCGTTTGTCGGCAAATGCTTTAGCCGCGCTGCCGAATTGGTTGCTTAAGCTGCCTAAACTCACTTGGCTGGCGTTTGCGGGCAATCCCTTTAGTCATACGCTAGTCGACCCCCATGCCGATGTGGCCAGTGTACCCAATGTGTCATTAGCGGATATTGCCCTCGGTGACAAATTGGGTGAGGGCGCCTCGGGTATTATTTATCAGGGGCGTTGGTTAAATCCTGCGATGGTTGCCACCACGGGGACTGAGCAGATCGCGGTTAAGCTATTTAAGGGTGAGGTGACCAGTGACGGTTACCCTGCCGATGAATTGGATTGTTGTTTAACCACGGGCGAGCATCCAAATCTCATCAAGGTTTTAGCGCATATCAGCCAGAAGGATCAGCTAGGGCTAGTGATGGCGTTAATCCCCCAAGGGTTTTATAACTTAGGTTTACCGCCCTCCCTCGAAACCTGCACCCGCGATACCTTTAAGGCGGGGACCGAATTCAGCCTTAAGGACATAGTTAAGATAGCCTTGCAGTTGTCTGAGACTCTCGCGCATATGCACGCCCAGCATATCAGCCATGGTGATGTGTATGCGCACAATATGATGATTAATCAGCAAATGTCACTGCTGTTCGGTGACTTCGGTGCCGCCTCAAACTTAGCAAAATTATCTACATCGGAGCGTAGTGCCATGCAGGCCATTGAGGTGCGGGCGCTGGGTTGTTTGATTGAAGATTTATTGCCCTTTGCTGGTGCTGATAGAGCCGACGCGCTGCGAGCTCAATTGCGGCAGTTAACAGAGCTATGTATGCAACCTGAGTTATCTTGCCGTCCATCTTTTAGGGATATCGCGAAGTTATTAGCCAGATTGTGGCAAGCTCAAGCATGCGAAGTGTAGGAAAACTCAAGGGGTGGTTCCATTGGTGAAAACCGATGCAGAGACATTACAGCAAGAGCGACTAAATCTCATCAGCAATGGAGAGCTGGCATTATGAGTTCGATTTCAAAACTGTTTTGGCTAAGCCTCTGCTTAAGCGCGTTGCTCTCTGTATCTGTTTGGTTGGGATTTTCGGATAAGTTATGGCAGCGGGAACAGCCCGTCGACCAAACTACGCCGCCCAACACAGCGCAGCGTTTCGAGTTTACAGGGACTTTACCCGCCCACACTCAGCTCGAATTAGTGGGTTATTACACTTCCTCCGTGTGTACCCGCAAAGAAATCCGTTTTCCGAGTGGTGATATTGCCAACCCCTATCGCGCCACGCTGAATAAGAGTTCGGTTCTGCGACAGGCCATTGATACGACCGACAATGCCAAACCTTTTAACCTGACGTTAGCCCTGCAAGGGGGTGGAGATTGCGATTGGCAATTAGAGGATTTAGTCCTCGACCTTACCCTGCAGCCAAGTCATCCCATCTGGCAAAAGGTTAAGTCATTAAAAGATGACTATTTACATACGTCACCGCTATTAACATCGAGCGAACCAGCGACCAAAGCCTCGCCCCATGATGGCTTTTATTTGAGTCAGGAGCTGACTATCGAGCCCGTGCTTGCTGGCAGCGAAGAAGATACCAATCTGGTAGCGGCGTTGCCGCTTAGTCTCAATCCCGTGTATTACCCTGTGGTGATTTACAGCCCTAAGACCGATAGCCCCTTTGAGGTAAAGCTTAAGAGTAATCTGCAATCGAGCAGCCGTTTATGGTCAAGCGCGGCGACACAAATGGTGCGTTTTGATAAACAGCCAGTGCTGCGGGTGCAGTTTAATCCCGAAATTCTGCCAGATTATCAAGTGAATGTGTGGCGTCAGCCTGAGCATATCTCGGTTCATTATCCCGATGGCACTGAGTATCGTTATCCGCGCGGGGATGTTCATCTGTATGCCTATGGCAAGCCTGAATCTATGCTCAATACCTTAAGTAAGAGCAGCAAGGCCGAAGATAAGCGATTGTTAGCACATATCTATTGGGCTGGTCATGCGCTGGCGAAGGATGAAGAAAAAGCGCGCAAATACTACCGAGAGGCGGCCGAGGGCGATGACTTGATTGCGATTCAGTGGATGCAATCACAGGCAGCCTATGCGGGCGAGGTTGAGCAGAGCCGTTATTGGCTACAACGCGCGGCAAGGCTTGGGGATGTCGAGGCCAAGTTGGAACTGATTCGTCAGCCATTTGAGACCATACTGCAAGGCAAACCGAATACGGCCGAGGCGAAAAGCGTCCAAGACAGCGCTTGGGAGCAGTTAAATCAGTTGGTTAATCAAGGTGTTCCCGAGGCCATGAGTATGATGGCGCTGTACCAAGCATTGCCTTGGTCGCCCTACCATGATGCAACGGCAGCGTTAACTCACTATCGTATGAGCGTGCAGGCTGATCCAGCCTTAGCCCATAGCGCGGCCAGTGATTACTATTATTTGCTCGAGGATTTTGCACAAAGCCAAGAGTTTTGGCAGATTGCCGCCGAGCGCGACCTCTATGTTGCCGCTGAGTATGCGGATATTCTGTTAAAACCCGACACGCGTGATGCGCACCAAGCGCGCATCTGGCTCGAAAAAGTGGTTTCGCAGGGCGATAAACAAGGCATGCAGCGGGATGTGTTGGGGCGTGCCTATTTTCAGCTTGCGAGCCTACTCGATACGGGCGAAGGTGGCAGTGTTGAGCCAGAGAGCGCCCTTGCGCTCTATCAGCACAGCATTGAACTGGCTAAATCCTTTACGAATGATTACGAAGCTAAGGCCAAGGCAAGAGTACAAGCGCTTGAAAAGCTTTGAGAGTCATGCCAGTTTTAGTGTTTGAACTTGGGATAGTCTAGCCCTATCGTCGCTATGATTATCGATTTATCCCCATATCCAGCTATGCCTTAAATGGCTGCTAACGAGCAATGAAGACTGCCTTGTTAGCGGCAGTACTCTGTATTCTCCTAGGAGCACGTTATGTCCGAATTACCCCATGATTACACGCATATTTATCTTGAGCAGCCCGGCGAGCCTGAGGTGATGCAGCTGACACGCTCGCCATTGCCCGTACCGAGTGCTGGCCAAGTCTTGATTCGTAACCGCGCAGCCGGGGTGAATGGACCCGATATCAAACAAAGGATGGGAATGTATCCACCACCACCTGGGGCATCGCCGATTATTGGGCTGGAAGTCGCGGGGGAGATCTGCGCCTTGGGCGACGGCGTGACTCAATGGCAGTTAGGAGATAAGGTTTGTGCTTTAGTGCCCGGCGGTGGCTACGGTGAGTACACCTTAACCTATGCTGAGCATTGTTTACCTATTCCACAGGGCTTTTCTGAGGTGCAAGCGGCGGCGCTGCCCGAAACCTTTTTCACTGTGTGGGGCAACCTCTTTATGCGCGCGGGACTCAAGGCGGGTGAAACCGTGTTGATCCACGGTGGCTCGGGTGGCATTGGCAGCACGGCGATTTCCCTCGCTAAGCATCTTGGTGCGACCGTGATTGCGACCACGGGGCAGGATGCTAAGCGCGACTATTGCGCCGGATTAGGCGCCCATCTAGTGGTGAACTACAACACCCAGAACTTCGTGGAAGAAGTCATGGCCTTTACCCAAGGCAAGGGCGTCAATGTGGTGTTTGATATTGCTGGTGGCGACTTTATCAACTTGAATCTTCAAGCATTAGCGCTAGATGGCCGCATGGTGTCAGTGTCGACCCAACGTAGCGGTAAGGCAGAGGTGAACATTCTGCAGTTGATGGCCAAACGTATTGTGTGGACGGGATCAACCTTAAGACCGCAGAGCGTTGCGGCAAAAGCCGAAATCGCCAAGCAATTAAGTGAGCAGGTTTGGCCTTTGCTCGATAGTCAGCAAATCGTGCCGCATATCTGTGCCACCTTTCCACTGGCCGAGGCGGCCAAGGCCCATGCGCTGATGCAGTCGGGAGAACATAGAGGCAAAGTCGTATTAACCTTGTGATCCTACCTGGCTACATCTGTGTAAACGCACTCGCCTCAATCCTTTGATGGAGGCGGGCTGCCGAATTAAAACTTGCTGTGATGTTTTTTTAGACTAAAGTCGTTAATGACAAAATTTTTTAGAGACTTTGGCCGAAATTAATGCGTAATAAGTGAAAATTTCATGGTATGAGGCATTGATTATCGGAAATATTCTGTAAAAATACCCAGTTGAAAACGTCAGAGACTTTCCGGCGCGATTCGTGGATCAAAGCAAGCGACGCTTCGCTTATTCAGACTAAAAAACTCATAGTGTATGTGTTGATTTAAGGGTATTGGCATATATGTATAACACAGCAAAGAAACAGGTTTGGTATGGTGAGCTGAGAACATCGAAGGGCACCGCGATTGTCGTCCATGACAACCAGCTGCCAGAGGCTTCCCCTGGACGAATCTACCTCTACAATACCGAACGTGATGCTATTGTTGAGTATGTAGAAGACATCGTAAAAGTGAACCTACATGACTTAGATGATGCAGCGGTAAAAGCGGCTGAAGCTAAGTTTAGCGGCGCATGGAAAGCAGCTCGAGCTCAATTTATGGGCAAGCATCAAGCTCGTATCGACCTGAACAATGTCAAAGATTCAGGCCCTGTTCGTAAGGCTAAAGCTGAAGTTGAGCCTGAAATTGAAACCGATGCCATTGGCGCCGATTTTGATGAAGATTGGGGCGATGATTTCGACGATTAACACTGAGTTTGCCTAGGGCAAATTTGGTTAAGGTAAGGAATAAATCACTTTATTCCTTACCAGCTTTTCCTTCCTTTATTCGAAAAACCTATCCCAAAACGCATTCATTTTAGCCTTCAATATCAAATTGATAGCGGCTGATATGATGGTAGATTTTCCCCGGTACTAACCAAGCGTCATCACCCAGTAGGGGTTGATTAGGCGAGTCAGGTAATTTTTGCGGTTCAATACACACGCCCTGATAGGCATTCAAACTTTGTTGGTTTCGCCCTAGGGTTCCCGCTAAAAAGTTCGCGCAGTAGAGCTGCACGCCGGGCTGATTGGTAAAGACTGTCATGGCGCGACCACTGACGGGGCTCGATAGGCAGCCAAAGCGGCGCAGCGCGCCATCGGGATTGTCCAAGAGATAACAATGATCATAACCTTGGGTGCTGGCCAGCGCCGGATCTTGGAGTTTGTCCCCAAGAGTAACGCCTTGAGTTAAATCGAAAATACTGTTTTTGACCTCGGCAATTCCCGTAGGCACGCCCACCTCATTCATGGTGAGGTAGCGCGTCGCATCGATTTGCATCCGATGTTGATGATTATTCGGCAGGCCGTCGAGGTTGAAGTAGGAATGCTGCGTCAGACTGACGGGGCAAGGTTTATCCACCGAGGCGAGGATTTCCACATAGAGATTATTGGCTGCGAGGCGATAGTCTAACTGGACAGTGCAATTGCCGGGGAACCCCATGTCGCCATCAGGGCTGACTAACGATAAACGCACACCGTCGGGAAGTTGGCCTAAGTGCCAGTTTTTTCGATTAAAACCTTCGCGGCCGCCGTGCAAGCAGTTGCTGGCCTGATTGATATCCAGTTGATATTCATGCCCTTGATATTGCATCTTGCCCATCGCAATTCGGTTGGCAAAGCGCCCTGCGATAGCGCCAAGGTGGGCGTTTTGGGTTAGATAGTCTTCGGCACTGTCGCAGCCAAGCACGATATTGGCGCGTTGGCCCTGTTTATCGGGCGTCCAAAGTGAGCGAATAATGCCACCTAAGCTGAGCACTTCTAAGGCGATGATGCCATTGTCTATCCGCACACGTTCGATTTCACCGCCGCGGGGATCGGTCCAAGGATCGAGTACACTGAAACGCACCATTTAGTTTCCCTCTAATGTGATTTAACCGCTTGATTTTGCCTCTTAAAAACAACAAATACCATAGGATTCAAGGTTGAATTCGTATGGTATTTGTCTGGAAGAATGGATTGAGCGTGATTGACGGACTAGCTGTCGATGCGACCCGCGCCCGCGCTCGCCGAGCAGAGATACACAGTGGCATCGATTCCAGTCTGCTCATAAAATGCATGCTCGACCGCCGAGACTACGGCATCGGTGAGTTCGTGATCCACTAGGGCGACAACACAACCGTCGGTCATGCGAATGCCGCCACGCTCTCCAATCACTTGGCCGACTATGTCCACCAAAGTGTCAAATTCGGGCAGTGTCACCTCAAAATCATCCCGCAGAGATTGATGGGACTGTACCATTAACAAACTGAATTTAGATAGATTATTTTGCTCTAGCGCCCGAGCTGCACTCTGGGTGCGTTTGTTTTCGGTGACGACGTGTTTGGCTCGGCGATACAGGGTGTCATCCAATTGATCTTTAGCACTTTCGAGTTGGCGCAGGTCGAGGTGGCGCAGGGCATCGAGGCCAAAAAAGTCGGCAGCCTGTGCGCATTCTTCACGGCGTTGTTGATTTATCGCCGCCAGACGTTGTTTCTCGATATGGGCATCGATAATGATAAGGCTGAGGTTTTCAGGGATCGCAATAGGCTCGCTATCCAGATCCAGACAATCGATGAGCAGGGCATGATCCGGTTCGCCCATGGCGCAGATCATATGGTCCATGATGCTGCAAGCCGATGAGACATAACGATATTCACCGCGCTGAGCGAGTTGTGCTACCGCCATAGGAGATAAATGCAGTTGGCTGCTGTCGCTAATGGCGGTGCCAAAGGCGACGACTAAGGCGCCGGAGGAAGACAGGCCCGCGGCTAATGGCACATCGCCGACAACCGCTAAGTCTAAACCTTTGGCGATAAGCCCAGTGTTGGCCATGGCCACAGTTAGGCCTTTGAGATAATTGACCCAACCATCTTCGTGATTGATTTCGGTGTCTTTACCGAAGCTCCATTCCTTGATTTGTCCCGGAAAGGCGTCGGCAACGGCGCGAAACTTATTGTCCTCTCGGCGCTTAACGGCAATCACAGTATGAAAATTAATGGCGGCGGGTAACACGAAGCCGTCGTTGTAATCCGTATATTCACCGATCAAATTAACCCGACCTGGGGCTTGGTATAAATCATCGGCTTTAGTGCCAAAGGTTTGGACAAATAACTTAGTGGCGCGCTGCGCAGGGTTCGACATGCTGAGAAGACTTCCAAAAAAGCTGAGCTAAATTGCGTTCTTGTCTTCGATTTATATCACGACTAACTCGGCCTTGTAACTGAGATTTTGTAGGGTATAGACGATAGTCTCGTTAGGGAAAATCGATACAGAACAAGCAACCGATTAGTTTTGCCTAACGCATCACTGCAATTAGTTGATTTTGATTGTTTTTAACATTTTAAGGGGAGAGGTAAGTTGGCTCAGGAGGTTTAATTTCCTGAGCCAACATCAGCCTAAATAAGATGATTTTTATTCAAGGCTAGATTAGACCGAACCAGAGGTCGCGTTAGCGTTGATTGGTGACTTGTCGGCATTGGCTTCGGCCTCTGCGCGGGTTTCTGAATCGGGTAATAATTCATGGATCACATGGTCGACAAAACCCGCACCCGCCGCTTCGTACAAGTTATACACGCTGTGTACGCCAGAGGTTCTCAGTGAGGCGGCATCATCGCCATATTGTACGATGGCGCTGAGTTTACCTTGATAGTTCAGCTTCTTAAGCTGTTCAACGGCGAACAGATTACCCGCATGGTGCGGCATGGCCAGTAGCACTAACTCAAGATTTGGCGCTCTGTCGAGCTTCTCCCAAAAGTCGGTATCCGCGGCGTCACCTTGCACTACGTTGCGGCCATTGGCACGGTGTAAATCCACCAGTTCCTGCTTGTGTTCAATCCCGAGGATTTCACCATCGAAACGCGCGCGCAGTTCATCGTAGGCTCCGCTACCAATGCGGCCCATACCTAAGATCAAGAAGCGGGGATTACCAATGGCAATCGGTCGGTCTTCGGGGTGCAACGGGGGCTTCTCGAGTCGAATCAGACGTTGTTGGAAACGTTGATAAATATTGCCCACGGTAGCGTTGAGTGGCGCCGCAAATAAGAAGCTGAAACTTAAGGCGACCGCGATAATCACCAGCCATTGTGGTGGTAGCCAACCTTTGCTGGTGGCAACGGCGGCCACGATAAGGCCGAACTCAGAGAAGTTACCTAAGTTGAATGAGGCCAGCATAGAGGTGCGTGAACGCAGCTTGAATCGTGTCAGTAAGTAGACGAATAACAGGATTTTTAACGGCACTAATAGCACTAATAAGGCCGCGAGTACTACATCAGATACTGTGGGTAAGCCGTTGAGGCCAATGGTTAAGAAGAAGGCGACAAGGAAGAGTTCTTTAAAGTAGAACAAGGATTTGGCCAGCTCAGAGGCCTTTTTATGCCCCGCGAGTAAAATCCCGATGATCAGCGCGCCGAGATCCGGTTTGAGGCCGACGGATTCAAATAACCAAGCGCCGACAACCAGCGCCATCACTAATCCAAATAGCACTAAGAGTTCGCCGTGACCGACACGGTCGAAGGCTTTGTAAATTAGCGGTTTTGCCAGAGGCAACAGCAATAATGCCAGCGCCCAGACAGACGGAATTGCGCCCTTAGAAATAGTTAAGAAAACGACGGCAAAAATATCCTGCATAATCAGGATACCAATGGCGACACGGCCATAGAGGGACTGCACATCGCCTTTATCTTCCAATACCTTAATCGCGAATACCGTACTGGAGAAGCTGAGCGCAAAGGCGATTAATGACAGCTGTGCCACGCTCAAACCGTCGAGCTGGCTTAAGCCAATCAGGCCGAGGATTTTGAGGATGGGAATAAACAGCACCATGGAGAGCACTAAATGTATGCTCGAGCCCGCCCACACTTCGGCCTTAAAGAGGCTACGAATATCGAGTTTAAGACCAATGGCAAACAATAATAAGGTGACACCGAGATTAGCGAGTTCTTGCAGCAGCGGCAGGCTTTCTTTCTCAATACCAAAAACAAAGAGTACAAAGCCTGCCACTAAGTAGCCGATCAGGGGAGGCAGCCCTATGCGGCTAACCAGCATGCCGCAAATAAGTGTAATGATAAGAATAGCCGGTTCCATAATGCTCCAATCTAAAAAGTCCACGTTAAACAGGGATTGTATAAGAAATCGATGACAGCGTGATAAAAAAGCGGACTTTTAATGAAAAAAGTCCGCTTTTTATTGGTTTTACGCTAAAACGGCGCAGTGATAAATTGGCGTTTTAGCTGAGATTATTTCACTAAGTGATCTAAATGGGCGGCAAATTCCTTCGGTCCCATAAAGCCAGTCACTCTTAGATCTTCCCTCTGCTCACCTTGCTCGTTAAACATCAGCAGTGTAGGTAGGCCCAGCACGTTGTATTTCTCTAGCAGTGCGACATCTATGGCATCGCTCTTAGTCACGTCGGCCTGCAATAACACTATCTTGTTCATCCGTGCTAATACTTCGGCGTCCTTAAAGGTGATGGCCTCAAACTCTTTACAGGCCACACACCAATCGGCATAAAGATCCAGCATCACAGGTTTGCCCGCCGCTGTTGCTGCGGCGATTTCACGGTCTAAATCTTCAATAGATTTAATGCGTTTAAAGCCGTGCTCCTGCTCGGTTGTCGCCACTGTGCCCATTGACGTATGGGTAAAGCCAAACTGGCCCATGACAGCTTGGAAACCGTAGGAGAAACTGGCCAACAGCGTGAGTGTCAGTAGCACTGAGCGCACGGTTTGTTTCCAGTTGAAGGCGCTGAGTTTGTTTTGGTGCATCAGGTAACCGGTGAAGCTAATGCCCCAGAGTGACCAGAGCACATCGGAAACCACACCAGTCCAAATGCGGCCAAGCATCACAATCGATACCGCAATCAGGAGGAAACCGAACACGGTTTTAATGATGTTCATCCAAGCGCCAGCGCGTGGCAGTAACTTACCACCCGAGGTACCAATGATGAGTAGCGGCACACCCATACCCATACTCAGTACGTAGAGCGCGAGGAAACCTTGTAATAAATCGCCGGTTTGTGCCACATAGACTAAGGCGCCTGAGAGCGGGGCCGTTGTGCAAGGTGAGGCCACTAATCCTGAGATCACCCCCATCAAAAACACGCCAACTAAATTGCCGCCCTTTTGATTGTTGGAAATTGAGTTCATCTTCTCCTGCCAACTAGAAGGCAGTTTGAGATCGTACAAGCCAAACATGGATAAACTGAGTACAAAGAACAGGATAGCTAAAAAGATCAGCACGGCGGGATGCTGTAGCGCCGCTTGGTATTTCATCCCCGCAGAGGCAACCACTAGACCTAAAATCGAGTAGGTGATCGCCATACCTTGCACATAGGCCATCGACAGGGTGAAGGCCTTAGCGGTTGATAGTTTTTGCCCTTGGCCTACAATAATGCCCGATAGGATAGGGTACATAGGGAAGACGCAAGGCGTGAGCGCCAGACCAATCCCTAGGCCGAAGAAGATCACTAAGGTCCAGAGTAAACTGTCGTTAGACAGCATCTGGCTTAGGCTGTCCTGCTGAGTAATAGGTTGGCTTGGGGCGCTGCTAGTTTGCTTAGCGTCAGCAGAGGCGGCAGGTTCAGTCGTTTCGTTGCTGTCTGCGCCAGTTGCAATATTCCCATCATTGGCCGCGACAGCCTTTAGGGTCACGTCCCGCTTGGTCGGTGGATAACAGAGTTTACCCTCGGCGCAGCCCATAAAGGTCACGGTTAAGGTGCCGTTATCATCGGCTTGTTTCAGGCCAACGGGAATATCGATATAGGTGTAGTAAACCTCTTGCTCACCGAAATATTCGTCGTTGTGGGGCTTACCCTTTGGCAGGTCGATGGTGCCAAGTTCGGCGCCATTGACGCTAAATTTGAGCTTATCCCGATACATATAGTAGCCGTCGGCAATGACCCAATTGAGGGTGACCTTATTACCTTCTTGCTTAAAATCGAAGGCAAAGGCTTGATCGACAGGCATTAACTCGGGTTCGCTTTTTAGAAAACCAAAGCTATTGGCGAAGGCGTTGCCACTTAGGGTGAGAGGCGTAAAGAGCAGTAACGCGGTGAAAACAAGGCTAAGTAGTTTTTTCATGGCTGAGTGTTATCTTTTATCCAATCTAAGTAGGCTGGTAGCCCGTGAGTCACGGGTACGGCAATAATTTCAGGCACTTGATAAGGGTGGAGTTGAAGCACAAGCTGTTCTAACTCGGCATAGCGGCTTTGTAAACATTTAATGTGTAAGCTAATTTCTTGCTCCTCACAGATTTTTCCTTCCCATGCATAAATGGAGCGGATCGGCGCCGAAATATGTACACAGGCGGCGATGCGCGCTTCCACTAAGGCACGTGCAATGCGCTTTGCTTGAACTTCATCTGGGCAACTGGTGCTGACCACAAGATATTGAGCTTGCATGGTGTGAGGTATCGTCCCTTAACAATCTTAAACTTCGCTTAAGCCTATTAGGCTAAGCTACTTTACGTGTTTTTATGGTCTCATACATTAACCGGGTAATAAAAGAGTGAGCTAAATATCAGAAGTTTCACTCCCTTACCGACAGCGCCAGCCAAGAGACTTGAATTAAGACCGGATAGCCCCCATTTAGTTTTCAAGTAAGCGAGATAAATCTGAGGTCGGTATGTTTTTAATCCTGTTTTTATTATTTGTGCTGATCCCAGTTATCGAACTGTCAGTGTTAATTCGCGTGGGCGAGGTGCTCGGCACTTGGACCACTATTGGTCTGGTGTTATTTACCGCCGTGTTGGGTGTGTCCCTCGTGCGTAGCCAAGGGCTGAGCACGCTGATGCAAGTGCAGCAAAAACTCACGCGAGGCGAGGCGCCAGGGCAGGAAATTGTCGAAGGCATGATGTTAGCCATGGCGGGTGTATTGCTGGTTATCCCTGGCTTTGTGACTGATTTTATTGGCCTATTATTACTCACACCCTTAACGCGCCGCCCGATTGCCGCCTTAGTGTTTAAGCGTATGCAGCTGCGCGTGGTGTCTGGTTTACAGGGCGGAATGCGCGGCGGTTTTGGTACGGGTCCATTTGGACCTCATTCAGGCTCACAGTCGAATCCATTTGGCCAATCCCCCTTTGAGCAACATACTCACTCCGACGGCAATGTGTATGAAGGGGACTTTGAGCATAAGGCTGATCCGAGCGATAAACGCCCCGAGAGTCATCAATTGATCGACCAAGACCTTGATGCGAAAGCGAATGAGCCTAAAGACGCTCAGCCAAAAGATCCAAAACCTTAGTTACATATCCCGACAGCTAAGCTGTACTCAGGCATTATTCTGCAAGCTCCCATGGGTAACCCTCTGGGAGCTTGTTTTTATTTGGGCTTTGTCGCAATAGTCTGCGGTGGATCACTTGCCTCACCTTTGCTTCGATTTAGGGGCGTACTATAGTAAACCTCGAACATATTATTCATGGAGGTTGAATATGCACTTAACTAAGTTAAAGCTGATGTCGGGATTGTTGTCCGTCGTAACTTGCTCGCTGATCACCTATAGCGCCGTGGCAGGGCCTTTAGATCCAAATTGCGACCCTGAAAAAGTTGCCAAGAATGCCGCGGTCAAGGCTACTACTGGCGTGAGTGGTCGCTGTACTCCCGAGAAAGCCGCCGAGCGTACGGCGAAAGATGCCAAGGATGCCGTTGGGGATGCTAAGGATAAAGTGACGGATTCGGTCAGTGATAAGGTCGATGATATTAAACCCGACGATAAGCTATCCGACAAAGCCTCCGATGCGCTAAAGCAAGATAAGCACGAACACGACAAGCACGATAAGAAAGAGGGTGTCGATGCTAAGAAAGTCGTGAAAAAGGTCGTCAATTAACGCCGGGCTCGATAGTCATTCACTCTTACCGCGCCTAGATTTTATGCTAACCAAGCTGAAATCTAGGCGTTTTTGTATTCGGCTTAAGTGGATAATCAAGAGAAGGAAAGGGCCAATCGATGAGCAATACTACATCGATCGGCCACGCCGGGAAGCGTTTAGGGAGAGTGACGTGCTAGTTGGTGCTCGCCACTGCATTCGGTTTGATGTTAAAGGCCAAACTGTACATCACTGGCAGCACTATCAGGGTCAGTAATGAGGCAAAACCTAAACCAAAGATGATAGTGATCGCCATCGAGCCGAAAAAGGCGTCGGGGATCAGCGGGATCATCCCGAGCATAGTAGTGATCGCCGCCATTAATACGGGGCGCACACGACTCACACTCGAATCGACAAGGGCGGCATAGGCGGGTTTACCTTCACCGAGCTCGAGGTTGATTTGATCAACCAACACAATGCCGTTTTTAATCACCATGCCCGAGAGGCTCAGCAGGCCTAGCAGCGCCATAAAGCTAAAGGGGGCATCGAAAATCAATAATCCCGCCGAGACACCAATCAAGGCCAGTGGCACGGTAAACCAAATCACTAAGGGCTGACGCACAGAGTTAAACAGGAACACTGTGATTAAAAACATCGCCAAGTAACCCATAGGAATCGAGCTAAATACCGCGGTTTGGGCTTCGCCTGCAGTCTCATACTCGCCGCCCCATTCGAGGTGGTAACCAGCGGGAAGACTGATGGCTTCAACCTTATCCTTCACTTTACGCAGCACAGAATCGGCTGTCTCATCGCTGCCAAGCTTTGGATCGGCCAGAACCGCTAACATCCGCATCCGGTCGCGACGCTTCACCAACGGGTTTTCCCACTGGGTTTCGAACTGGCTCACCACTTGGGTGGCTGGCACGAAGGTGTTGTGCTCGGTACTCCAAATTTGCAGTTTCCACAGGCTGTCGGCCTGTAAGCGCTCTTCGGCGGGCGCACGGGCAACGATAGGCAGCAAATGGCTGGTTTCACGGTACAGGCCAATCTGTTTGCCGCTAAAGTTGATGAGCAGTGCGTTATCCAGATCTTGCTTACTGATCCCGGTTTCCCTCGCCTGAGCATTTTGCAGCTGCGGGCGGATCAGCGGCACTTGATTGCGCCAGTCATGGCGAACACCGTCCATCGTTGGTTCTGCATGGAAAATCGCTTCGGCCTGCGCGCCTAATGCACGCAGCACTTCGGGGTCATCACCGTAGAAACGAGCCTCAATCTTCGCGGCGGGAGACGGGCCGTTTTCCATATTCTTGAATCGATATTGCGCCTGCGGGAATCGTTTATTTAACTGTCCTTCTAACTCAGACATATAGACTTTGAGCGACGCTAAATCCTCCATCTCGATGATCAACTGGGCAAAGGCGGGGTAGCCTTTCTCGGGTTGATAGGGCAGGACGAAACGCTGCGCACCTTGGCCAATCACTGTGGTTAAGTGTTTTAGGCCGCTGTGTTGTTCCTCGGCTTGCTTGAGTAGCATCTGCTCAATATCGGCGGTAAAGCGTTCTGTGCCTTTGATATCCGTGCCTTCAGGCATCCAAATATCCACAAAGAAGATTGGCGTATTTGACGCTGGGAAGAACACATTTTTGATATGCCCAAAGCCAATTACCGCAGTAACGAGCATGGCACCGACCAAGAGAATACTGGTGAGCCTAAAACGCAGGGCAAAGGTTAAACTCGCGCGGTATAAGCTAAAGAACCAGCCCTTGTATGGGTCCTGTTCTTCATCGTCTGCTGGTGCATCTTTAAAGAGCAAGTGGCAGAAGAAAGGTGTCAGGGTGATCGCAGTAATCCAACTGATAAATAAAGAGATCATTAACACTTGGAACAGGGAGCGACAAAACTCACCGGCGGCATTTTGTGATAAACCAATCGGCGCAAAGGCGATAATCGCGATCACTGTGGCGCCAAGTAGCGGCCACTGGGTTTGCGACACAATTTGTTTTGCGGCTTCGAGGCGAGTCTTACCCCGGCGCAGGCCAATCAGAATACCTTCCGTCACCACAATGGCGTTATCGACCAGCATACCAAGCGCGATGATCAGGGCGCCGAGGGAGATGAGTTGCAGCTCAATGCCCAGTACTTTCATCACGATAAAAGTGCCGAGAATGGTCAGCAGCAGGATTAATCCCATCAGTAAGCCAGAGCGTAAGCCCATAAACAGCAATAGCACGGCAATAACGATGGCAATCGATTCTAATAGGTTGATTAAAAAGCCATTAACTGTGTCATCTACCGCCAGACTCTGGTTATAAACCGTGTCTAGGTTCATCCCAATCGGCCGCTGTGATTCTAGCTCGGAAAGGCGCTGGCTAACGCTTTTACCCACTTCAACCACGTTAACGCCGCTTGAGAAGGAAATCCCCAGTGATAAAGCTGTCTCGCCACGGTTGTGATAGAGCACACTCGGGGTCTCGTCGTAATCTTTCTCAATATTGGCAATATCCCCTAAATAAATGAGTTCGGTGCTACCCGGTGGGCTGACAATCAGACGCGCCAGATCCTGCACACTGCTGAATTCACCCGTAGGGTGGATACGAATGCGATTATCGCCAACGACTAAACTCCCGGCGTTGGATACTACGTTTTGGTTGTTGATAAGACCGTAGATATAGTTTTGATCTAGCCCCAGTGCCGAGAGTTTTTGCTGTGATATTTCAATCACCACTTGCTCGGTTACACTGCCCGCGACTGAGACTTTTTTCACCCCTGGCACTAGCACTAATTCGCGGCGCAAATAGTCGGCATAGTTGGTTAATTCGCGGTTGCTGTAATCCGGGCCTGAGAGGTTAAACAAAATCCCATAGACGTCGCCAAAGTCGTCATAGACCTTGGGCGAGGTGCTGCCGGGGGGCAGTTGTCCTGCGGTATCGTTAACCTTACGGCGCACTTCATCCCACACCTGTGGCAGGCTGGTTTTGTCGTAGGTTTCTTTAATCTCAATTTGGATCTGCGACAGGCCTGCACTGTTGATTGAGGTCACGTGCTTAACCGCATCGAGCTGCTGTAATGCATCTTCGAGGGGCAGGGTCACCTCCTCTTCGACTTGCTCGGGGGATGCGCCCGGGTAAGCGGTGATCACTAGGGCTTCTTTAATGGTAAATTCGGGAAATTCTAATTGCCCAAGGCCCGTAAAACTGACGCCGCCACCCACGAGTAGCAGCAACACAAACATCCAGCTGATGACTTTGTGGCGAATGGAATACTCAGCAATATTCATGAATTACACTCCGCGCTGCCAGCGTAGTGGTTTGACTTTCATCCCGTCGGATAACTGGGAAACTCCTGCACTCACAATCAAGTCGCCCTTGTTGATGCCGCCTAAGACTTCGATGCCTTGAGTAGTGACACGCCCTAAGGTGACGGCTGTGGGTTTCACTTCACCCGACTGAGACTGATACACCCACACTTGAACTTGGCCGTCTTGGTCGCGTTTATCGATGGCGGTGACTGGCACTATGGCCGACGCGGTTTGATCTGGTGTTTTTACTAAGGCGAGGGTTAACTCGGCGCTCATGCCAGGAAGTAACTGAATATCTTTAGGTTGCGGTAACGAAAACACCACTTCATAGGCCTGAGTACCCGGGGTCACTTGGGTCGAGTATTCTTTGAATTTCGCATCAAACTCCATGTCTGCTAATGCGCTAAAACGCACCTTAGCGGTAAAGTTTTGCTGCTGAATATAGTTGTTTAGGCTCGCCGCCATCGCTTCGGGGACTTGAATGCTGACATCAAGCAAACTGTTGTTTTGCAGCGTTAAAATCCCTTGGTTGGCCTGCACAATTTGGTGGTTATCCACTAAACGTTTGGCCACAGTGCCACTAAAGGGAGCGATAAGCTTGGTATAACTTAACTGGTCACGGGCGGCGGCTAAGGCGGCTTTGGCCGATTTAAGTTGCGCTTGGGCGCTATCAAACTCGGCTTGAGAGATTAATTTGCGTTTGAGGAGTTCGGTTTTACGCTGAAAATCCGCCTCTAAGAGCTCATGATCCGCTTCGCGGGTCATTAAATTGTTATAGGCATCCCTGTCATCGAGTTTAGCCAACAGGCTACCTTGACGGATCTGTTGTCCTTCCACTAATGCCAGAACCGTCAGTTCGCCGGAAATTCTAAAGGATAATTCAGCGCGGCTATTAGCACTGACGCGCGCCGGAAACGTCCTTAAATTTCCCCCTTCGAGTTGCTCAACTTCAAAGAGTTTTACTGGACGAATGGCACTCGCCTGTACCGAGCTTTCCGCTGGAGTGCAAGCTGTGAGCACGGCTGGCAATAAAGCCGCTAGGGGAAGCAGTCGATATGATTTCATGGTCAGGGAGTCCTCGATAACAATTTATCAGCATTTTAGGGACGCGAAGATAACAGCTAAATTTGTTGCAATAAACGGGATACTTTGGGATTATGAGTCCCACATAATGAGATTGAAATTAAGTTAAAAATGAAGACAGAGGACTTAGCGTTATTTCACCGCATAGCCGAAACTGGTAGTTTGATCGAAGCTGCTGATTTGCTTAACTTACCTAAATCGACCGTGAGCCGCCGTTTACAGGCGTTGGAAGATGAACTGAATATCAAGCTATTCCACCGCCAGAGTCGCTCGATGACGCTGACCTCAGCGGGAAGCCATTTTTACCATAGATCGCAAAACATTTTGGCGCAGCTCGACGAAACCCTGTTTGAGATGACTAACGAAGATGCTGAGATCAGTGGCCATCTTCGCATTCAAATGTTTCCTATCCACAGCATGAATGTACTGATGCACGCCATTTTCCGCTTTATGGATCTGCACCCTAAGTTGACCGTTGAAGTGATCAACAGCGCTGAATCCGTGGATATGGTGAAGAATAACCTCGATGTGGCCTTTGTGGTCGAGCCTGCATTGGACACCTTAGACCTAGTAGTGCGCCCCATCTTCACCACAGATCTGCGCTTTTATGCCAGTCCCCAATACCTCGCCGAGCACGGTACGCCGCGGACGCCACAGGAGATTGAGTCCCATAACGTGGCCTTGTTTAGGCTATCGAACGGCAAAATCTTCAATGAGTTATGGATTGGTGCCGAAGAAGAAGTGCGGGTCAGAGGCAATTTCTGCTCTAACAGTGTCGAAGTGGCGGTGGAGTTTGCTCTACAAGGCCGAGGCATAGTGTATGCCCCGACCGAAGTGGTGGTCGAGCATGTGTCTAACGGCCAATTAGTCACCCTGTTACCCGAGATTGACCCACATCCCGGGGAATGTTATTTGGCTTATCCTTCAAGACGTTATGTTAGTCTTGCCTGTCGCCGGTTTATCGACTTTATCATGCAAGAGTTGGCGCCAGAGGGCGTGCCGACCAATATGAGTGCCGAAGGTAATTTGGGGCGTCGCTCCTGCAAACCCTCGGAAGAACCGTTCCCGCCGAATGATGTCCGTTTTCGCCTGAAACACGCGGTGTAATCAGGCGTCTCTCAATGGCTAAGTTACCGCGGATACTGTGGCAGTGTGTGCAGTATGTGTGGCCACTTAGCCAGCGCCAGTGGCGCAGCAAATCGTCGCCGTTTGTGCCTTGATATGAGCCTGTTTTTCTTAACTTTCCTTAACGGCCGCGACCTTAGCTGCGGCCTTTTACGCTAAATCTTGCAGAGTTAGATCTTGCAGAGTTAGATCTTGCAGAGTTAGATTGCGTCGGCGGTTGTGACCTTGGTCGGCTCGCAAATACGCTGCGCAAGATAGTAACAGGCAATCCCCATCAAGAGATTCGTTATCGGCAGCGCCAGCAATAAGCCTTTCACGCCATCGATATAGGATCCCAGCGCCGCCAGTGGCAGCATCAGCAGCACTAAACGGCACAGGTTAATCACTAACGAACTCATGGGTCTGTGGTACGCATTGAGCGCCGTGGCAAAGATAATCACTATGCCCAAGGGGCCGTATGCGCAGGGCAGCACCAGAATATAAAAGCTTAACCACTCTAGTACCTGCGGATCAGTGCTGAATAAATGGGCGATAGGCTGAGCCA
This sequence comes from Shewanella sp. GD03713, assembly GCF_029843705.1. Classification (NCBI taxonomy): domain Bacteria; kingdom Pseudomonadati; phylum Pseudomonadota; class Gammaproteobacteria; order Alteromonadales; family Shewanellaceae; genus Shewanella; species Shewanella sp. GD03713. Next base: position 4,134,612 of record NZ_JAOCIW010000001.1, on the reverse strand, counting down.
AAAACGCCAGCGGAATATAGAGTAAGGTTTGGAATACTAAGATAAATTTCAGCGATAACAGCAGTGCCTGTTTGGCCCTTTGCGGCTGCCCAGCACCGAGGTTTTGCGCGATAAACGGCATTAAGCTCGACGAGAGCGCCATCACTACAATCAAGAGCACCGACTCTAAGCGCGTGCCCGCACCAAAGGCAGCGACGGCGCTGTGGTCGATATGCGCCAGCATTGCCATAATCACCGCATTGGCGAGTGGATTGATTAAATTCATCAGAGCCGCTGGCTGGGCGATATGGGCGAGCTTACTCCAGTTGGCGCGCATTCTATCGATATCAAATGCCGCCCACTCCAACATATTGCGCTTAATAATCAACAAATAACCCGAGAGCGATAGGGCTACCAGCCAGGAGCACAGTGTCGCTATTGCTGCGCCTTGGATCTCTAAGCGCGGAAAAGGCCCGATACCGAAGATTAATAAAGGGTCGAGAATTAAGTTGATGATCGCCGCCAGCGCCATAATCATCGCGGGGGAGCGGGTATCTCCGGTCGAGCGTAATCCCTGATTCCCCACCATCAATAACACTAACAGTGGCGCACCCACATACCAATACACCATATAGTCGTGGATCAGCGGCAGGCTGGTGTCATTGGCGCCAAGCAAGCTAAACAGTGGCTTAATAAAAATGCTACCCAGGGCGGATAAACTGGCGATCAGGATAAAGGTCAGCAGAAGCGCATCGTGCAAAAACACTTTGGCACGTGGGGCATTGCCCGAGCCAATCAGCCTGCCAAGGTTGGTCGATACGCCAGCGCCAATCCCAATCGCAATGCTGGAAATAATCAAGGTCACTGGAAAGGTAAAACTGATCGCCGCTAAGGCTTCTGTTCCTAACTGGCTGATAAAAAAAGTGTCAGCGAGGCTAAAACCCAGAATGGTCATAATGCCAATCAAGTTAGGGAGGCTCATGTTGAGCAGTACACGACCAATTGGCGCGCTAAGCAGCCCGTGTCTGTCTTGCATGGGGAAATGGTGCCTTGTTTGCGAGCGGAGGCGGAATTCTAGCAGGATTGTGCTCGCTTGAAAAAACTGACATCAAAAAAATGAATTTTTTTTTGTAAAGGCACTTGGATCTGGCGAGGGCTAACCCCATATCACAGACATCAAAGGGGACGGCGAATACGCTTCCTCTTTTTCATCACAAAATCGCCTCGATTGTTGGGCATTAAATCATTAGGAGAGTTCATAGATGAATATTCGTCCATTACATGACCGCGTAATCGTTAAGCGTTTAGAAGTTGAATCAACTTCAGCGGGTGGCATTGTATTAACCGGTAGCGCCGCTGAAAAATCGACTCGCGGAGAAGTACTGGCAGTAGGCAACGGCCGTATTCTCGAAAATGGCACTGTAAGACCACTGGATGTGAAAGTAGGTGATGTAGTGATCTTCAATGAAGGTTACGGTGTGAAGAAAGAAAAAATCGACGGTCAAGAAGTCTTGATCCTGTCAGAAGCTGACCTGATGGCCATCGTAGGTTAATCCACGACATCAATTCGACATTCCAATTAATCATCAAAAATTTAAAGGATACTCAATATGGCAGCTAAAGAAGTTGTATTTGGTAATGACGCACGCGTAAAAATGCTGGCTGGTGTAAACATTCTGGCTAACGCAGTGAAAGTGACCTTAGGCCCTAAAGGCCGTAACGTGGTATTAGACAAGAGCTTTGGCTCACCACTGATCACTAAAGACGGTGTGTCTGTTGCAAAAGAAATCGAATTAGAAGACAAATTCGAAAACATGGGCGCGCAAATGGTGAAAGAAGTTGCTTCTAAAGCCAACGACGCCGCCGGTGACGGTACCACTACTGCAACCGTTCTGGCGCAAGCCATTGTAACTGAAGGCTTAAAAGCCGTTGCAGCGGGTATGAACCCAATGGACTTAAAGCGCGGTATCGATAAAGCCGTTGCTGCAGCCGTTATCGAGCTGAAAAACCTTTCTCAAGATTGCGCCGACTCAAAAGCTATCGCTCAAGTAGGTACTATCTCTGCTAACTCTGACGAGTCAATCGGCCAAATCATTGCCACTGCAATGGAAAAAGTCGGTAAAGAAGGTGTGATCACCGTTGAAGAAGGTCAAGCACTGGAAAACGAACTGGACGTAGTAGAAGGTATGCAGTTCGACCGTGGCTACCTGTCTCCATACTTCATCAACAAACCAGAAACTGGCAGCGTTGAATTAGATCACCCATTCGTACTGTTAGTAGACAAGAAAATCTCTAACATTCGCGAACTGTTGCCAATCCTTGAAGGTCTGGCAAAAACCGGTAAGCCATTACTGATCGTTGCCGAAGACGTTGAAGGCGAAGCCTTAGCAACGCTAGTTGTGAACAACATGCGCGGTATCGTGAAAGTGGCTGCGGTTAAAGCCCCAGGCTTTGGTGACCGTCGTAAGGCAATGCTGCAAGACGTAGCGATTTTAACTGGCGGTACTGTAATCGCTGAAGAAATCGGTTTAGAGCTTGAAAAAGCAACCTTAGAAGATTTAGGTACTGCTAAGCGTGTTGTGATCACTAAAGACAACACCACCATCATCGATGGTAACGGCGAACAAGCGCAAATCGAAGCGCGCGTTAGCCAAATCAAGCAACAAATCGAAGAATCAACTTCAGACTACGACAAAGAAAAACTGCAAGAGCGTATGGCTAAATTAGCTGGCGGTGTTGCGGTAATCAAAGTCGGTGCAGCTACCGAAGTTGAAATGAAAGAGAAAAAAGCTCGCGTAGAAGACGCGCTGCACGCAACCCGTGCTGCGGTTGAAGAAGGCGTGGTACCTGGCGGCGGTGTTGCTCTGGTACGTGTTGCTTCTAAGATTGCTGACGTTGAAGTGGCTAACGAAGACCAAAAACACGGTGTGGTTATCGCCCTGCGTGCAATGGAAGCGCCACTGCGTCAAATCGCAACCAACGCAGGCGAAGAAGCCTCTGTTGTAGCGAACAACGTGAAACACGGCAGCGGTAACTACGGTTACAACGCGGGCAACGACACCTACGGTGACATGTTAGAAATGGGTATCCTTGACCCAACTAAAGTGACCCGTAGCGCACTGCAATTCGCAGCGTCTATCGCAGGCCTGATGATCACCACCGAAGCAATGGTAGCTGAACTGCCAAAGGCTGATGCGCCAGATATGGGCGGTATGGGTGGAATGGGCGGAATGGGCGGCATGATGTGATCCTAGCTGGTTAAAATCGTTTATAGCTGCGTTACTTTGTTACTCGTGTAGAAAAACACTACACGTCGCAACAAAAAGCCTTGCTCTAAAACGATTTTTCCTGCGCTAGATTAGCAAAAACATCAGCGGTCTTTAGCTTAATCGCTAAACCCAAATTCATATAAATGAAAACCCCGATACTGGCAACAGTATCGGGGTTTTGTTTTTGGCGCTGATTGCGCCAGAGTGCCTGATAGTTTCTTTTTGTATTTGTGTTGCTAATAACGTGCAGCATCGCTGCTAAGGTCTGTGTCCCCTAATTGCTTGCCGCAGACTCTCGCACTGTTACACCAGTGATGGGTTTGGATTAGTTAATTCAAGTTGGAATAAGATTTAAATCAAAGTCGTGGGGCTTCACCCCACACCCGACCAAGGAGGACTGCTCGTCCTATCCTCCTTGGATGCTCCAAGACGCCCCAACGGAGTTGAAAGCCCCTTGGGCATTAAGCGTTCTTATGCTATCGCGTCAGACGCTCGTCCCTGATTCGACTGACGCTATCTCGGCATCCATGCCTCGCTCACGCAACGAACGCAAATGCCCAGCGGCAACTCCGAGGGGAGGGTGAACTTCTGGCATATTTGTATTGGCCGTGAATCACTAAAAGAGTGATACCTGCCCCATCATTCTATTTCATCTAAATTTGAGTATCTTTAAGAAATACATTTAGTATAAAATCGAAATAATCTTCGCTATACGAAATAAGTCCGATATTGTTTATTTCGAAATCAAACTTATCTCCTTGATGAAATATTGAACCTGCTACTTTGTCTAGTTTATATTGGGAATGTTTCGAGACTGCTTTTATTTCTGCTATAGCATCAAATGTTGACTTTACCTCAATGTTAGCAACGCCATTTTCACTAACTCTCACACCGCTAGCTTTTGCTCTTTTCAAAATTATATTGTTAAACTTTATTTTTACTCTATTAATTACATCTTCAATATTTATTTTAAGAGAACTTATATATAGTCTGTGATTGAATATTTCAGTTATATATTTTACTAGGCTTTTAATTGAACGAGGTGGAGAGGTAATCTCTATTAATTTATTACCTATAAATTTTAACTCAATGTGATTGTAAGTTTCTATGACTTGTTCTGACTCATTTCCGAATGGGTCTACAATGTATTGTGTTAACTTTATCTTTTCTACAAATGTTGTTTCAATAATGGCATCGGAATAAATTATGTTAATAAATCCAATTTCATTGTAATACTTGTTTTTTGATATTGTTGAGAATATTTCACTGATATCATAATCTGTTTTTATAGAAAGCCATCTACTCTTCACTATGTTCATTTTGGCTAACTCCCTTATATTCACTATGAATGGCTTTCATTATATCAAGGGCTGCATTTTCAAAAAGTGTAATGAATTTTGAGTTTTGATTGTTGTCCAACTGAGATTTACCCTTGTTATACTCACCATTTCCTTTGTATTTCCAGTAACCTTTTGATATATATGATAGGCCGCAGCAGTGTACTATATCGCTAAATTGAGCTTCAAATTCGAAAATATCAGGATCTGCTAATCTTTCTTCAACAGTCCATCTTATTCTCCAAATATAAAATCCTTTATCAAAAAGATCTTTTAGTTCTTGAGAATCTAGTACACTCTTTCCTTTGAGTGATACTCTCTTTATTTCTGGTATGTCATAGTTATCAAAGTCATTAATATCATCTACATCAACAGAGTTAGGATTGAATACAAATACATCTGAAACATCTCTAAGTTTATAATCATTCAAGATACTCACGAAATCAATAAAGAATTTCGATCTTAGGTTATGATCTGGAACACTAAAAAGACTAACTTCTTTTTTCTCTATCTTTCCATTTTTACCAATTTCTTCCACTATTTGGCTTACATAATCATCGAATTGATCATTATCAGGTCTTCTAATAATATAGGAGTTATCTTTACTTTTAACTATCTCAATATTGGCATTCTTTTTTACTACTTGATTAAATTCACTTTTGTCATAATGAAGTGATGAATAGGTAATATCAATAATGATCTTATCTGAATCTATATAGACATTACACTGATCGTTATCTGCAATTATTGATTCTTTTAGTATTTCTGCTGCATTCCAGAAATCATCTTTTGACGAATTACTTTCAATAAAGCTTGAGGTAATTTTCTCTTTTCTTGGATGTATACCTAGATGTTCTGCAATAACTTGATGATCATAATAATCGTGATGATATCTACAAAAGTTTCTTGCTAGTACTTTTTTATTCGTTTGCTTGCTAACTATTACACCACGTTTTAGAAACATATCAACAATATGATTAGATGTAATTTTGTACTGATTTAACGCATCATATAAAGCTTTATCTGTTACGCTATATAAATAATTATTTTTCATTCTATATCCCAACTCATTTCTTCTGGGCACATAAATTTCTTCACGGTATTGACGGATTCAATCTGTATATTAAATTGATTCATAATATCTTTGCTTTCATCATACTCAAGACCCCACGCATTTGCATAATTTTTTAATGCTCGAATAAATGTAGATTTAAGGCTAGGATTTCTATTTTCGCTTGTTACACGTATTCTTATGAGATTCCTTCCATCAAAAATTTGAAAATTAGATAGTGCATCTAAAAGATATAAGAACTCCATATCTTCATTACCTTCTCTATTGTAGTAGATGAGATAACCTTCGCAATAGTGAACTTGTTCTTTACCTTCTCTATCGTATGTCTTTGTTTTTTTGTGTTTTATTATTAAGTATGGCGAGGTGATTAACTCAATTGTTGCTGGTTTATTTAAGTGATTTTGGGATGATTTATGAAGTGTTAGTTGAGGGTAGTAAAAACCGTATTCATTATATTCACTGGGAAACTTCTTATTGGATATTAGATGTTCAATGTCTGCATTAATAGTTATCATATAATTGATTGCTTTAGGTTCTATTATATGAATCTGTATGTCTCTTTCGATACCTAGTTTATCTATTTTTATAGCAGCAGCTCTTTTTCCTTTAATAGGCTTAGGAGGGAAAAAGAAATCATAAAAATCTTTGTTTGATTGATTGTCGTGATTATATACAAAAAGAAGGCCTCGGATATCATAGCTTTCATCATCAATAATATATTTTCCTTTCCATTCTTGACTTCTTTTTGCACATGCAATTGTTTGACCTAAAGACTTCAGAGTCTTCTCTACCATCTCTTTCTTAATACTACTTTTACCGTAACTTTTTAAGTCCGTATTTAAATAGATAGTTTTGTTTAGGTATGGATCTTTATAGTAAAAAACAACATCCACAGGGTGTTGATGGGATTGTTCCTTTTCAGCAGGTTTGTGTTGCTCTTGCTTTTCACAGTGGAAGTCTTGATCTGCGGGTCCGTTTCTTCCCCACTTGAATCTGGTTAGAAGTTCTGCTGATATCTGTTTTGCAACGTCTTCTATTGGGCCATTCTCTGCCATCTTGTTACCTTTTCTTCTATTGTGAATAAACGAGAAGTTATGAATGATTTTTTACTTCCGCTTATTAATTGATATTGCGTTCAATTGATCTGAATGTTACAGCCCTTCAGTTTGGTTAAGTTAAGCAGGTTTATGTTTTGCACCTTACTGCTCTGGTTGAATATCTTTCTATAGAATCAGTATGGGCATAACTTTTCGGATGCCTACCTCCCATTCTTCTTTGCTCGCTTGATATCCCTAACCAACACTAATGTTTTGTTAGGTTTACGAATTTCAAAAAGATCTATGGCGGCAAATAAATCTATTAGTTTCTTAAAACCATAATTTCGTTGATCGAATGAGCTGTGATTGGAGATATGAGACCCAATTGGGCCGAGTTGTGCCCAGCCATCTTCCTCTTCGGTTGCTTCTATGGCTTGACGCAAAAGGTTGATCAGTTTGGTGTCACTTTTTAAATTACATTTTTGCGGTGTGGCGGTTTTGGGCTGAGTTTGCTCGGTTTTACTGACGGAGTCAGGTGTCGTTGGTGGAGGCTGAGTGGCTTCTGATATCACCTCAATTTCTTCTGCGACGACTACAGGTTCAGCGTCGAGGTAGAGGAAGCGAGAGCAACTATTCACGAAAGCGGCTGGTGCTTTACGTTCACCGAAACCAAAAACGGTTTTACCGTCGGCTAAGGCTCTGGTCACAAGGGGAGTAAAGTCGCAATCCGACGAGATTAAGCAAATAATGTCTATATCCGTCATTCCGCACCTAATTTTCGATTTAAAAAAACTTGACGGCGATCGGCCATTCTGATCTATTACTACTTTTTGCAGGTAGATCATTATGGCCACTCCCGCTATCGCTATTCGTAACCTCGACCACCTTGGTTTGGTCGCTGCACTCTGCCAAGAACTCGGCATTGCTCGCATGATTGATGCGGTGCTCCCCAAAACGCCGCCCTACAAAGTTTCACATGGTGAAGCCTTGGTGGCGATGATTCTGAATGGTCTTGGCTTTCATAGCTCCACCTTGCACATGTTCCCGCAATTCTTTGCCAACAAGCCTGTAGAGCGTCTGATTGGCCCTGGGATCTGTGCCGATGACCTAAATGATGACGTGCTCGGCCGCTGCCTTGATGCCCTCTTTGAGGCCGATGTCAGCACGCTTTATCAGGTGATGGCGGAACAGGTCGTCGAGCGATTGGAGCTCAAAAGTACCGCAGTACACCTCGATATCACCAGTTTCCACGTCGATGGTGCCTATGACCAAGTCGATGGCGAACAGCTCGGTAAGTTGCAATTGGTACGGGGCTACAGCCGCGACCACCGGCCAGAGCTAAACCAGGTTATCCTGGAACTTATCTGCGAAAATCAAGCCGGCCTGCCCATTTATATGCAAGCCTTGAGTGGCAATAGTAATGATACCAAGGCCTTTGCCCAGACCGTACGGCGCCACTTGAGCAGTCTCAAGGCCGCGCAGGAGAGTCGTTATCTGGTCGGCGATGCGGCGCTGTATTGCACCGACACCTTGCAACTACTGGCACAACAGCAACAGTTGTTCGTGACTCGTGTGCCTGTCACCCTCAATGAGGCCAAGCGAGCCGTGGCAACCATTGGCACCCAGTCGCTGGTTGCGCTGGGCAATGGCTATCATGGCTGTTGGCAAAGCGCCAATTATGCCGACGTCGCGCAGCGTTGGTTGCTGGTGCGCAGCGAACAGGCTAGCCACCGTGAGCAGCAAACATTAGCCAAAAACCTACTGAAAGACAGCACGCGTGAGCTGAAAGCCTTTGGCAAATTATGTGCTCAGCGTTTTGCCTGCGAGGCCGATGCGCAGGCTGAATTAGCCCGTTTTGCAGCCAACTTAAATCTGCTGCAACTGGAAGCAGAGGTCGTGAGTGAACCTCTCTATGCTGGGCGCGGAAGGCCGCAAAAGGGTGAAGTGCCGGTGAGCTACCAATTTCACATCAAGGGGTTAGCCGCAAGTAGCTTGGCGCGGGTAGCAGAGGCACGCAACCAGACTGGGGTGTTCATCCTCGCGACCAATGATCACAGTGAAACGCTCACCATGGCTGAGCTGTTGGCAATCTATAAAGCCCAGCAGAACGTCGAGCGTGGGTTTCGCTTTCTGAAAAGTCCCGAATTTTTAACCTCGTCGTTGTATCTTAAAAAACCAGAACGTATCGAAGCATTACTGATGGTGATGACCTGTAGCCTGATGATTTATGCGGCGCTGGAGCACCGTATCCGGCAGGGCTTAGTAGAGCAGAATCGCAGTGTGGCGGACATGAAAAAGAAACCCACGCAAAAACCAACTGCGCGCTGGATCTTTTTACGCTTTGGCGGGGTACACGAGTACCAGTTAGGAGAGGCGCCACCTCAGGTCACGGGGCTAACGGCCGACCAGCAGATCATTCTCGACGTGTTAGGTGAACGCTATCGGCAAATTTATTCCTAAATCAGGTGCGGAATGTCGGCTATATCCTTTGTGTAAAGAATATCCATAACATCAATAACTAAAGCGATATCGCTGGCATTTTTACCCTTGGTTAAATCGAATTGTTGAATAGGCTGAATGGCATATTCATGGAGAATTTCTTCCCATGGCTTTAGATTCGGACTCTTCCAATTCCCATAGGCCTTTCGAATACTGATGAGACCGTGTTTTGCAAGCTCAGCGAGTACCACGTCAAACTTTCTGGCTGGCGCATTATCGGCATCAATAAACACCGCAATTTTTTCTTTATTCTGCATGTGGGTTCCAACGAATGTAGTTGTTTTACTCGTTCATAAGCAGGGAGGTCGGTTTTAGCTTTGAAGTTAATGGCGGTGCTTTTATCCAAGTATGTAAGCACGCTACCGCCCATGGCACTTGCTACCAGACAGCAAATACAGACAATAAATTTTAAGAAAAACAATAATAAAGCTATCAGTTAATCGTCGAATGAACTTTAGCCAGAATCACAATTGTTTGAGAGGAGAGCATTGTTAAGGTGGGGATTGAAAACTTATCCTTGCATAGCTCACTTTTGATGAGCTGCTCTTCCCTGACTCATTTCATCGCTATTTTGATTAACGAAATTTAGCGTTAACACTAAATCGATATTGATTAAGTAACATCTTAACTACTGTTTGTTAATCAAAATTTAACCCAGCGTACAGCATGTGGTGAATAGCGGCAAGAGAGATTCAAGAGGAACTGTTATCACTTCTCTTAGGCAAGTTTCAGGTGTGGGTGTTCGCATTTTAAGTGGATATAAGTTTAGGCTTATATCCACTGATAAATAAAACCGAACGTTTTAAGTTCACCTGCCCTAGAGGATTACTAACAATCGCTCCTAAAGCTCATAGTGATTCATTGGTACTTGGCTTAGGTTGTCCAGTCGCCATGCGCCTTGTTCATAAATAAAGCTTAGGCTCTGTAGATCATCTTTAAAGTCATAGCGCTCGTTGGAAGGACTGAGTCTGTCATTAAACTCAATTTGGATATTTTTATAACCATCGGCCAATTTCTGCTGACCTAAGTGATTGGGGAGTGTGATAAGGCGAGAGAGGGCGCTATCCAGTGCCTTATCTTGTATTGGCAACCGTTCTTGTTTAAAGCGCTCGCTAAAAAGGGCGGAGAACTTTGGTTTATCTTTGCTATGACTGTAGGCGGCTAGCGTCCAGTTGGCGAGCACGAGTTCAAACGTACTGTCGGCTTGGTTTAGCGCTGCAAAGGGCGTTTTATCCTTGTTCGACAAATAATCTTGGAAGATAGGGGATGCATTTTGGTAGCTGTCTTTAAGGATTTTGATGATTTCGTCGAGTTTCGGCTGATTGTAGGTTTTAAACTGTGCGGCCAGCGCGTCGATAGCCTCACCTTTTTGCTCCCAGCTTAAGCGGCCTTCTGCAATTACTCTTAAATCTTTCTTGTGGGGGGTGACTAGTGGTTTGAGATCGGGGTTTTGATTCATGATGTTGCGGATGTTGTCACCAATCCCTTCCATAAAGGCAGTAGATTGTAAGTTGGCTTTACTCTCAAAGAATAATCCCGCGCCGCTATAAGGGTCGACCCAGAGATCTGGATTGTTGATTTCGGTCATGCGGTTTGCATCGAGCGTTTTTATATCAGCCACCTTAGTATACAGCTGGCTGAGTGCAGCTTGATGTTTAAGGGTGAAAGCGGAGCGTTCGGCTTTGGCTTTTGCATCAATTTGGCTGTATTGCTGAGCGAGTGATATTAGTGCTGCATCATCTTGGATCCGTTGGTGCGAGTAGTAACCGCAGCGGCTATCGCAGGCGTAGTTAGCCAGTGTTGAAATGCTGTCTAACTCTATATGCTTGGTTTGCACAAACACTAGGCTGCTATAAAGGTAAAGTGGTGTATCCATGCTCTTATCGAGCAGATAAACCTTATTATTGGGGTTATGTTGGCCTGTGACATTGAGATCTTTCTTGGTGGCACAGACACTAAATTGATGTGCACTTACGGGAATATCCCGCTGATAGACTGAGACAAACAGTTTATCTAGGCTGATGTGAGCCGGAACTTCACCTTTGATCTCGACATCGCATGTTTGTGCGAGGGCCAAGTGAGAAGAGCTGCCAAGGAGTATGGCTGAGAGAATCAGTCCTTTGTTCATAGAAAGCATCCTTATTTCTACCAATTTACTGTGTATCGGCGAGTGTAATGTCGCGTTGTTAAAAATGGTTCGTATCTTGTTAATCGCATCCCAATCAAGACCGGGACTAGGTGGAAACTGAGGCTATTGTGCGGGGGCGTTATCAGCAGAATCCATTCATAACTTGATAATAAACAGTCCCATAGTACCTAAGTAACAGCAAAAAGTTAAACTTGAGATTGAATTTGTGTAAACGGTAGCGTTATAGATTCATCTGCGACGCTCATACTGCAACTGTATTTCTGGGAAGTGTTTTACGGGTGCAATGGTTACATTGACACCCATTGTTGAAGCTCGAATTAGCAATTATTGCCTATATAAAGCCTTTATCTTGGCTTTTATTTCTTCTCTGATTTTTTTATGCAGGGGATTTTTAATTTGTCGTTTGTGATACACCAAATGATAGGGAATTAAATCGGTATTAATGGGGCAAGTTAATATTTGCAGATTTAATTTCGCTGCCCATTGTTCGGCAAAGGAGCGAGCGATAACGGCAATTGAATCACTCTGAGAAATATTCAAGGCAATGCTGGCAATCGAATGACAGATTAATGCCATTTTGCGTTCTTCAATGGGTTCGTTGGCAAAGAGTTCGAAGCCGCGGATCTTTTCCCACGTGCCGCTGTAAAACACATGCTCTTCACGATAAAAGGCGTCTTTGGTGATGCTTTGCTGAATCCGTGGATGGTCTTTTCGGCAAATCACTACTAAGGGCTCTAAGAGAATTTCCTCCACCATAAATGCACTGTCTCGGGTCAACATACTATCGACAATTATGTCGGTTTTCTCTTGGCGCAGGTGTTCAAACAGCTGGTTTTTCTCTGGTGGAGATTCTTGCAAGCTAATGTTTTCAATTGGAAATAGTGCGCTTATCAGCGACTCGTTGCAGCAAACATTAAATTGGGTACGCATGTTCATCGCATTTTCGATGATGCTGAGGGCTTGGCGAAATGCGGGGATCAATTGTTGCCCTTTACTGGAGAGTTCGATTCCTCGTCCTTGCTTGATAAAAAGGTTTTCGCCATAGCGATTTTCTAAGCGTTTAATTGCGGCGCTGATTGCGGGTTGCGTTAATTGTAAATGTTCAGCGGCTTTAGTGTAGGACTGGCATTCGGCCACGACTAAAAAGGTGCGCACTAAATTTAAATCCATAAATTTAAACCCATAATCTTCAATTCATAAATTTGATTTATGTATCTTAAAACATTTTGATGATTGTTTCTTGTACAAATTGGGTCTAGCCTGAGTGGGATGTTTATTTTTTGTGAGATGAGATCACCACCCACCGTAAAAATGGAGTCTTTATGAGTACAGGAAAAAAACCGCGCTCAAATAAGTTTGTGCTAAATGCCTGCACACTTGCCTTGGGCGCCGCGTCAGTGACAGCCTATGCTGCAGATAAACCAAATATTCTGGTAATTTTTGGTGATGATGTGGGTTACTGGAACTTAAGTACCTACAACAATGGAATGTTGGCATATAGCACGCCCAATATTGACAGTATTGCCGCAGAAGGAACTAAGTTTACTAACTTTTATGCTCAGCAGAGTTCTACCGCGGGTCGTAGTGCCTTTATTACTGGCCAGATGCCTAAGCGTACAGGTCTATCTAAAGTCGGTATGCCAGGCGCCCCCGAAGGGATTAGCGAAAAAGATCCCACCATTGCCACTATGTTAAAAAATTTTGGTTATGCAACGGGTCAATTTGGTAAAAACCATTTAGGCGACCGCGACGAGCATTTGCCGACTAACCATGGTTTCGACGAATTCTTTGGTAACTTGTACCACCTCAATGCCGAAGAAGAGCCTGAAAACGTCGATTATCCTAAAGATCCCGCCTTCCGTAAGAAGTTTGGCCACGCGGCGTCATCCATTCCTATGCCGATGGCAAAATCGAAGATACAGGTCCACTAACCCGTAAGCGTATGGAAACCGTCGATGGCGAGTTCCTCGATGCGGCCGAAACCTTTATCGAGAAGCAAGTTAAGGCGGATAAACCCTTCTTCACTTGGTTTAACACCACGCGTATGCACAACTATACCCACGTGCCTGACTCCTATGCCGGTAAAACCGGTGCCGGATTCTATGCCGATGGTATGAAGCAGCACGACGATGAGGTGGGTAAGTTACTGAAGAAGATCAAAGATCTGGGTATTGATGATAACACTATCATCATCTACACCTCGGATAACGGTCCAATGGTCGACATGTGGCCTGATGCGGGTGTGACGCCCTTCCGCAGTGAGAAAAACACTGGCTGGGAAGGTGCATTCCGTGTGCCTGGCATGATCAAATGGCCTGGACACATTAAGCCTGGAACTACTAAAAACGGTATGGTCTCTTTGGAAGACTTTTTCCCAACCTTAGTCGCCGCAGCGGGCGGTGAAGGGGTTGAGAAAGAATTACTCAAGGGTAAAAAGGTCGGTAAACAAACCTACAAAGTGCACCTCGATGGTTACAACCAACTGCCTTACTTCACCGATAAAACCCAAGAGTCGGCTCGTAAAGAGTTCGTCTACTGGAGTGACGACGGTGACTTATTGGCATTGCGTTACAACCAATTCAAGTTCCACTTCATGATCCAAGAACACGAAACGGGCTTTGCGGTTTGGCAATATCCATTCACTAAGCTGCGTGTACCTTTGATTTTCGACCTCAGTGTCGATCCATTCGAGAAGGGTGACAAAGGTATGGGCTACAACACTTGGATGTACGAACGTGCATTCTTGTTAGGCCCCGCCATGGCTAAGGTTGCTGAAGTCATGGAAAGCTTTAAAGAGTTCCCACCGCGGATGGAAGCTGGTACGTTTGTTCCTAGATAAACAAGCTGTTTTTTAAATAGAAATTGGCTGACGTTCATGTGAACGTCAGCCAATACAAGGAAGTCTGCATGGCGAAAACTTCAATGCGAGCATCAACGATACTCGATGTTGTACCGTTAAAATCAGCTGCAAAAGCGCTTGGAGAGCATCCCGATTACCAACGTCGTTTCCACGTGATGGCTAAACCCGGTGGGGCGAAATGTAACATCGATTGCCAATATTGTTTTTATCTGCACAAAGAAGGCTTATTGCATCAACCTAAGCAACCTGAGATGGATGATGCGACTCTCGAAGCCTTTGTTAAAGGTTATATCGAAAGCCAAGATGGCGACGAAATCGTATTCTCATGGCAGGGTGGCGAGCCGACCCTGTTAGGCGTGGACTACTTTCGTAAGGTAGTTCAGCTACAGAAAAAATATCAGCCACTAGGCGTTAAGATTGAAAACGATCTGCAAACCAATGGCATTCTATTAAACGATGAATGGTGCCAGTTTCTTGCCGAGCATAATTTCCTCGTGGGGTTATCCATCGACGGTCCCGAAGAACTCCATAACAAATATCGTGTGACCCGCAGCGGCAAGCCTACCTTTCATTTAGTGATGGCCGCAGTCGAAAAACTAAAACAATACAAGGTGCGTTTTAACGCTTTAGTGACGGTTAACCGCCACAATGTGAAGTACCCGCTCGAAGTTTACCGCTTTGTCACCAAAGAGTTGGGGGCGACCTATATCCAGTTCAATCCTGTGGTCGAACCTAGCGATTTTAAAACCACGGCGCCACAGTTTTGGAACTGCAGCATGATACCCACGGTCGGTAGCGAGCTGGCAAAGCCCGGGCATCCTATGTCTGTGGTGACGGATTGGTCAGTCGATGCCGATGATTGGGGCAAGTTCCTAATCGTCACCTTTGAAGAGTGGATTAACAACGATCTTGGCCGAGTACTGGTTAACCTGTTTGAGACGGCGGTCGCCCAAGTGATGGGTAAACCGGCGCAGCTTTGTATTACCGCTGAATTTTGCGGTAAGGGCTTAGCCATTGAACATAATGGCGATGTCTTTAGCTGTGACCATTATGTTTACCCCGAATATAAGATTGCCAATGTGCGCGAGCGTCCCTTAAATGAAATGGCGTTCTCAACCCGGCAATTAACCTTTGGTATGGCGAAGCGCGACTCGTTACCCCAATACTGTAAAGATTGCCCTTATCTCAAACTCTGCTGGGGCGAATGCCCTAAAAATCGCCTGCTGAAAACCCCAGATGGGGAGGACGGGCTCAATTATCTGTGTCCAGGGATTAAAGCATTTTTCGATTATTCGTTGCCAATTCTGACGGGATTGGCCGTATTGCTAGGACAACCACATGGAACCAATGGCTAACACACAAACGCGTGCCCACGGGGATATTCTCGCCTTAATTGAACAGGTTGAATCTCAAGTCGTTGGGCAACGCACAGTGATCCGCAGTCTGATTTTGGGCTTACTTTGCAGCGGCCATGTGCTGCTCGAAGGTTTGCCCGGAACGGCCAAAACCCGCTCGGTTAAAGCCTTGGCCAATGCCTTGGCGATTTCCTTTGGGCGGATCCAGTTTACGCCGGATCTCTTGCCCTCCGATGTGACTGGCACTGAGGTGCTCCACGAGGCTGAGGGTAAATCGACACTCAGGTTTCAGCAGGGGCCAGTATTTAACCAAATTGTGCTGGCCGATGAAATTAACCGTGCCCCAGCCAAAGTGCAGGCGGCGCTGTTAGAGGCCATGGCCGAAGGCACTATTACCGTGGCGGGGCAAACCCATGTGCTGCCTGAACTCTTTATGGTACTGGCGACACAAAACCCCATCGAGCAGGAAGGCACTTATCCGCTGCCCGAAGCGCAGATGGACCGTTTTCTGATCAAAGCGTCGGTGGAATATCCTACAAAAGAAGCCGAGCGTGACATAGTACGCCTCGTCCGCAGTGAGGAAAACGGCGTTTTTAGCGCCGACAAACCACAAACTATCACCATAGATCCCGCCAGTATTCTCAAGGCGCGGCAGCAAATTGCGGCCGTGACGTTATCGGAGATGGTGGAGAACTATATTATCGATTTAGTGATGGCGACGCGCCAGCCGGAGCAATATCCCCAGTCTAAGTTAGCCAGTTGGCTGATGATTGGCGCCAGCCCACGGGCATCGATTGCGTTGGACAAATGTGCCCGCGCCTTGGCTTGGCTCAATGGCCGTGACCATGTGCTGGTGGACGATGTGCGTGAGGTGGCGATTTTAGTGTTGAGCCATAGGTTGAGCCTCTCCTACGAGGCATTAGCGGACGGGGTCAATCAGCGCGATCTGGTGCATGAACTGCTCGATGTGGTCAGTATTGGATAACGGCTATGGCGCTCGCATCTCTGGCCGCATCCTCTCGATCTCAGTCGTCCCTATCTTCAGCTAAGCAAGAGGATCCCCGTATCTATGCCAGTTTACCGCAACTGGTGCGATTGCAGGGACAGACGACGCAAATCAAACTGCTTAGCCTGCGTTACTCTCGGGCGCACCTTTCTGGCCGTTATCAATCGCACCAACGGGGACGCGGGCTGAACTTTGAGGAGCTGCGCCACTACCAACTGGGTGATGATATTCGCCAAATGGATTGGAAGGTTACCCAGCGCACGGGTAAGCCCCATGTGCGCAGTTACACCGAAGAGAAAGATCGCCAGGTGATCCTTTGCGTTGACCAACGTAGCTCCATGTACTTTGGCTCGGTGAGCCATATGAAATCCGTCGTGGCCGCTGAAATTGCAGCCTTAATGGGCTGGCTCGCACTGGCCAATAACGACAGGGTCGGGCTGTTGATATCCGCGACTCAGCAGCTGCATTGGTGCTCGGCAAAGCGTGGTACGGCGCATTTTTTAATGGGATTAGATAGGCTTATCCAAGCCAATCATTCCCTGAGTGCGGCGAGTCGAGATAGCAAACGGGTAAGCTTCGCCCAGTGGATGCAAATATTAAGTCAGCGCCGCCTCAAGGCCGCAACGCTAGTGATTGTCAGCGACTTTGCCGATGCCGATAACCAATCCCTCAAACAGTTAAAGTACCTGCAGCAGCATAATGATGTGCTGTGTATTTTTATCTCAGATCCGATGGAAACCCATGTGCCCGAGGACAGTGTTAGCAGCACTTGGGTGGTGGGTGATGGCCAATATCAGCTGGTATTACAGAAGGGGAAACAAACGGCCGAGGTGAATAAGGCGCTGCAAAAACAATATCTTGAGAAACAAACCCAACTCAAAAATCTGATGGCAATGCAGCGTATGCCTTTTATTGAAATCGGCACTCAAGGCGATCATCTGCTGCAACTGGCTCGTACCTTGAGTGATATCCAATGACGGAAATCTTACTGCTTGGCGCAACTCAGTCTCCTCCTAGCAGCTACATGCTGAGGGAGTTAAAAGATGTGGCTCAGCCCGATCCTGTGAGCTGGTGGCCACAGACTCTAGGTTGGCAGATATTACTGCTGATGTTGCTGCTGTATCTGGGTTATCGACTGTATCTCAAGGGGATTTTCTGGTGGCGAAACCGTTACCGCCAAGAGGCGACAACGGCCTTGCTGAGTCTGTCGGCGGAGGACCCACATTGGCCGACGCAGATGATGAAGATTATTAAAATCGTGATGGTCTACTTAGAGCCGAAAAACGCCTCCCTCTACGGTGCTTCCTTGCTCGAGCAGATGGGGCGCTACCATGCAAAAGCTCACTTAGCGAATGATGAATCGTTTCAGCAGTGGCTAAAATGCCTTGAAGATCCTCATGCCGCTCGTCCCGATTTTAGCGCTATGCGCCAAGGGCTAAGCCAGTGGTTAAGCGGGCATCAATTGCCGGAGGCTCGCCATGGATCAGCTTGAGTTTGCCTATCCTTGGGCGTTTATCCTGTTGCCGCTGCCCGTGCTGGTGTACTGGTTTGTGCCCGCGTACCGCAGCCGTGAAGACGCGATCAAAGTGCCGTTCTTTACCGAAATCCTTCGGGCATTGAACGAGACTCCCAAAGTTGCCGCTGGTCTGCTTAGCCCGAAACATTGGCAGCGGGGCATGCTGATCCTCTCTTGGCTATTGATTGTCACCGCATTGGCTAAGCCCAGTATCCTCGGCGAAGTGCAAACCCGCGAAGCCTTCGGGCGGGACGTCCTGATGTTGGTGGACTTGTCTGGCTCCATGGATGAGGCGGATTTTACCACCGCCGATGGCAATACTTTAACCCGCTTAAATGCGGCTAAAAACGTCTTAAAAACATTTATCGCCAAACGCAGTGGCGATAGGTTTGGACTGATTTTGTTTGGGGATGCCGCCTTTATCCAAACGCCATTTACCGCCGATCAGCAGGTGTGGTTAAGCTTGCTAGAGGAGGCGCAAACGGGGATGGCGGGGCAGAGTACCCATCTTGGCGATGCGATTGGTCTTGGCATTAAAGTGTTCGAGCAAAATCCGCTGCCATCGGAGCAGCAGGTGATGATAGTGCTGACCGATGGTAACGATACTGGCAGTTTTGTCGAACCCGTGGATGCCGCCAAGATTGCCGCCGAAAGGGGCATCAAGATTTACACTATCGCCATGGGCGATCCAACCCATGTGGGCGAGCAGCCAATGGATATGGAGGTGGTCCAAAGGGTGTCGCAGCTCACTCA
The DNA here is from genome assembly GCF_029843705.1 of Shewanella sp. GD03713. Lineage (NCBI taxonomy): Bacteria > Pseudomonadati > Pseudomonadota > Gammaproteobacteria > Alteromonadales > Shewanellaceae > Shewanella > Shewanella sp. GD03713. Next base: position 4,115,780 of record NZ_JAOCIW010000001.1, on the reverse strand, counting down.
GGCGCGCGCCTTTATCGCCATCGACCAAGCGGAATTGGATAAGGCGTATCAGCTGATCGATAAGCTGGAGCCGCAGCAATACAGCAGTGCCAGTTTCCGCCCGAAAATTACCCTGCATTACTACCTGATTGCCATCGTACTCGCCTTACACTTGTTGATTTTCAGTTGGATGACGCTGCGGCAAATGTTCAGCCGCGCCGAGGTGGCCAATGAGTGATTGGCATTTAGAGCTGCAAATGTTGGCGCAATTTCATTTTATTCGGCCGCTCTGGTTATTAACCCTTATTCCACTCGCCGTTGTGCTGATGCTGCGTTGGCGCCGGGATGATGTGCAGCAGCGGCTGGTGTTTTTCCCCAATCATTTACGCAGTGCGCTTACACTCAATCAAGGCGGTTGGCGCAGTCAATTACCTTTGAAAATCTTAATGTTATTGCTGTTATTGGCAGTGATTATCTGTGCGGGACCGACCTGGGAGCGCGAAGCGTCGCCCTTCGGCGAGGACGATGCCGCGCTGATGGTGTTACTCGACAGCAGTGAGAGTATGAAACAGCAGGACGTGGCGCCGGATAGACTCAGTCGCGCTAAACATAAGATCTTGGATTTAATCGCAGCGCGAAGCGGCGGTAAGACGGGGTTGATGGTGTTTGCGGGGAGCGCCCATGTGGCTATGCCCGTCACCAGCGACGCTAAGGTGTTGCAGCCTTACCTTGAGGCGATCAGCCCTGAGGTGATGCCGTTATCGGGCAAGGCGGCGCAAACAGCACTGAGTCAGCTCGCTGAGCAATTACCCGCAAATGCGGGCAACAGTGTCTTACTGCTCACGGACGGCGTTGACCAACTCACTATCGATGCGTTTGAGCGGTATTTTACTGAGCAGTTTGAACAGCCTCCCTATCAACTGTTGATCTTGGCGATCGGCGATCCCGATATTCAATCACAGGTGCCGGTGGACTTTGACTCCTTGGCCAACTTGGCCGATAGCACGGGCGGTAGCCTGTATCCCATGACAATAGATGATACGGATATTCAGGCACTTGAGCGCAAAATTGAACGCTTTAGCATGCTCAATAATGACTCCAGCATGCCTTGGTTAGATGAGGGCTATTGGTTACTTTGGCCCTTAGCTTTGCTCAGTTTGTTGTGGTTTCGTCGGGGCTGGTTGGTGAAGTGGAGCCTAGTGTTAGCCTTAACGCTACCAAGTATTGCGCCGCAACAGGCCTATGCCGAAATCACCGTTTCTAAGGCGGCCACCGAGATCCAAGTGACACAAGTCAGCTTTGCCGAGCGGAGTTGGCAATGGTGGTTGGATCTGTGGCTAACGCCGGATCAACAAGGCGCATTCTGGTTTAATCAGGGCGAATTTGCTAAGGCGGCAGCGGCTTACCATTCGGTGCTCAACAAGGGCATCGCCTACTACTATGGCGGTGAGTATAAGCTCGCCCATTCGGCCTTTATGCAGGTCCAAACCGATCTTGGCGCCTATTACGCCGCCAGCGCATTAGCGCGGCAGCGGGAATATATTGCGGCGCGTAAGCTATTGAGGACGCTGGCGAAAAAGCAGGATATTGCTCCCGAGCTAAAAGCCGATATCGAACATAATCTTAAGGTTATTGAGGGGCTTATTGATGAAATCAATCAAGCGAGTGCCTCCCAAGCCAACAGTATGGACGATCAGGAAACCTCCATCGAGTTGCCGGACGATAAGCCGCAAACCGCCGAAGGCGCCGATGAACAAACCTCACAGGATAAAATGCAGTCGCAAAACCTGACGGCGGAGCAGATGTTGGGCGATCCTAAATTGGCTGAAGTCTGGCTTAAGCGAGTCGAGGCCAATCCCGAACAATTTTTGCGGGCGAAGTTTCAGCTGCAAAATCTGCAACCTAAGGGCGAACAAGGTACCGATAACGCCAAGGGAGGATTGCAGCCATGAGTTATGCAATCAGTGCACTGAGCTGCGTCAAAATATTATCTGGCGGCAGAGTGCTAGTGCCGATAAAGCCAGTCATCGACGGTGCGAGATTGATGGTCAGAAGAGTCATCGCTTTGATGTTCATCAGCTTGATACTGAATGGTTTGCTGCTTGCAACCCATGCCCATGCGCAGACGGACTATGCCCCACCAACCGAGCCCGCCAGCGCGGTCAAAGTGAAGGCGTGGTTGGGTGAAAAGCCGGATGCAAATCCCGATGGGGCTGAAAAGCTATGGGCGCCGACGGAGCAGATCTTGTTGCAGATTGAGGTGTCGACCAATCGCTGGTTTACCTCGGGCACTCAGATAAAGGGCATTGAAATTCCCAATGTGTTAGTGAAGCAACGCAATACCTTTGCCGTTAACTATACCGAGCAGGAAAACGGCCAAACTTGGTCGCGGCAGCGCTGGGAAATCGCCCTCTATCCACAAACCAGCGGTGACTTTTCCGTGCCAGAAGCCACAGTGATCACTCAGGTGGCTGGCGTCAATGGCGACAAACAAGCCGTCACGCTCACAACCCCTGCGATGGGATTTCGGGTGGCTCTGCCCAGTGCCGAGCTTGCCAGCACAAAGGCTTGGTTTGCGGCATCGGACGTCAAAGTGCAGCAGGAGTGGAGCCCAAATGAGGCTGAGGTACTCAAGGTGGGGGATAGCCTAGTGCGCACCATTAATATTGAGGCCAATGATTCCCTTTCGGTGCTGCTGCCCAATCTTATACCGGCGCAAGCTTCTTCCGATTGGAAGCTGTATCCCACTTCGCCCGAGCTGGTGGATAAACAAAGCCGTGAAGGTTATGTGTCGAGCCGAATCGATAGCCAAACCTATGTACTGCAACATGGCGGCGATGTGAGCTGGCCCGAGTATCGACTCTGGTGGTGGAACACTCAAAGCGGCCAGTTGGAGCAGATAGTGCTGGAAGGGAAGACGATTAAGGTCAAGCATACCCTGAGTTCTTGGTTGAAGTACCACGCATGGACACTGTTCACCTTGCTGTTAAGTGCGGCGATATTGGGGTTATTGATGCGCTGGGGGAAAGCGTATTACCAAACCCATCCCATTCCCGTGTGGTTAGTGTTTTACCGCGCTCTGCGCCGCGGTGAATGGCAAACCTGTCGAGTACTCTTGTACCGACGCTTACGTCGGCGCAAACAATTACTGTCGATGACAGCGGCATCCACAGAGCCCGATTGGCAGGCTGCTGCCCTGAGGTTACAAGCCCATTCGACTCCTCGAGCGGATTTTATCTATCTCTGGAAGCGCATTAAGCGAGTCCGAATGGGGTTGGTCTTACCTAAGGCCCTCGTCGCATTAGAGAAACAACCCTTACTAACCGAAAAAGTAGCCGCTGAAAAAGTGTTATCCGAACCCAAAGCCTCTGAGTCATAGAGGGACATTACAGATCGTAATAAGGAGATACCCTGTGAGAATCATACGACTATACCGCAATTGGATGTTGTTACTCGTTAGTATGTTGCTGGTGGGGCAAGCTTACGCCGCCCAGATTGACCCGTTGGCATCCTGGAACGATGGTAAGGCCAAGGCGGCGATTACCCAGTTTGTGCAGCAAGTGACGGATAAAAACTCCCCACATTTTGTGCCAGAGACCGAGCGGATCGCGACCTTCGACAACGACGGCACCCTATGGTCAGAGCAACCTATGTATTTTCAGGTGTTGTTTTCTCTCGACCGCCTCAAAACGCTGGCCCCAAGCCATCCCGAATGGCAAACCGAGGAGCCTTACGCCAGTGTGCTTAAGGGCGATGTGAGTAAGCTGCATACCGAAGATCTGATCAAGATCCTCTATGCGACTCATACGGGCATGACTACGGATGAGTTTGATGCAATAGTGAAGGACTGGATTGCCACGGCCAAGCACCCCACCACAGGGAAAAAGTACACCGAAATGGTGTTCCAACCTATGTTAGAGCTGCTGGATTACCTGCGCGCTAACGGCTTTAAGACCTTTATCGTCTCCGGCGGCGGCACTGGTTTTATGCGGGCCTGGGTGGAAGGCGTTTACCATATTCCCCCAGAGCAAGTGGTGGGCAGCACCTTTGAGACCGAGTTCAGCTTGGTTGATGGTAAGCCAACATTAAAACGCATGCCAAATTTCTTGGTGAACGACGATAAAGAAATGAAAGTGCAGGAAATATATGAACGTATAGGCCGCAGACCCATAGCCGCTTTTGGTAACTCGGATGGCGACCTAGCCATGTTGCAATGGACCGCCGCTGGTGACGGCCTACGCTTACCTATGTACATCCACCATACCGATGACAAGCGTGAGTGGAAATATGACCGTGACTCCCATATTGGTCAGTTAAACAAAGGTTTAGATGAGGCTGCGGCCAAAGGCTGGCCCATGGTCGATATGAAAGCCGATTGGAAGCGTATTTATCCCTAACGCCTCACATTGGCAGATGGGCTTTTAAACTCATCGTTTGAAAAAAGTTCGTCGTGAATGGGTTTATCCAATCGGAATAAACCCATTGTTATTTTTGCGCCCTAGCATCCACCTAAGGAGTATGGCGTGAACGCGCTATCTTCCATAGAGTAGGCTAACTGAGATTGGATAACACAGGGATTGAATTGATGAATGATGAACAATACGAGAAAGGGTTAGAGGTGCGCCGCGCAGTGATGGGCGATAGCTTCGTCGATAAGGCCTTGAGCAGCGCGACGGATTTTACGCGTCCATTACAGGAGTTGGTGACGGCGAACTGTTGGGGCGAGGTTTGGGTGCGTGAGGGGCTCTCTCGGCAAACTCGCAGTCTCGTGACCATAGCGACGCTTGCCGCATTAAAGGCATCGACTGAATTAAAAGGCCATGTGCGCGGCGCATTGCGTAACGGTTGCACTGTGGAAGAAATCCAAGAAGTACTTTTACATTCAACCCTGTATTGCGGTATGCCATCGGGCATTGAGGCCTTTCGGGCGGCAAAAGAAGTGATTGAAGAGTGGCAGGCTGAGCAGGCCAAGGTGTCGGGTCAGTCTTAGTATTTAACCCGTTTGGCATGTATCTTTCAATCGGGTGTGAATCCATCTTCTTCTCTGTGCGTACTTAAGCTGCCTTGTCTGAACGAGGGGATGCTATTTGTTGGATGTTGGATGTTCAATACGTTTGGCCTGAGTTTTTGGGTGTCGATTGCGACTCAGGCTCAGACCATGGCTTGTTAGAGTCGTGGATCCGCCGATTGACTCTCCACTTGGCCGATAACCGTGATGTCACTCAAACTCGACAGTGTGCCCCACTGCTGAATGGTCATCATGCCTGTGATTTCCTGCGCGGTGAAACTGAGGCGTAGCCCATCTTTGCGATAATCCTGCTGCAGATTTTTCGGCAAGATTTTTTGACCGTCGTCGGCGATGATGCCCCAGAATCCACCTTCTAAATTCATATATCTCACAGTGCCTTGCAGCATTACGCCTTCTCCTTGTGGTGAAATACTTGGCTTGATAAAACCTTTGTCGGCAGAACTATGAAGCTGCGGACTATCGCGCTTATCCACAGTGACCGCCTTTTCTTCGGTGGTCACTTTTTGGGGCGTGTCAGTTTGAGCTGCGCTTGTTTGTGCTGTGTCTGTTTTGGCAGAGCTTTGCGCGGCGGGTTCCACACTCGGCGGATTTTGCGCCTGAGTTTGCTCTTGGCAACCGAGCAACAATACGGGCAATAGTAATAGTAGTGCTAATAGGGGAGTATGTGGGCGCATCTTGCTTCCTCGTTGTCACTTTTAACCACTATGGCATGTCACAACACTCTAGCAAAGATTGTCCGCGAGGGGCGATAAGGTTTTTATATCTTTATGTAACAGGGTGGGATAGGAGATAAAGGTAAAGCGAACATCGCTTTACCTTTTTAAGCCATAGGCTGGAGCAGCATTATTTTTGTAGCTGCGCCTTGGCGGCTTCAACCTTAGCGAAATCAAGACCTAACTCGAGTACGGCTTCTTTGATTAACGCCGGATTTTGCATTACCAACGCCATCAGTTGCTGCAGTTTTTCGGGCGGGATCCCAAGCTGACCAATAATGCCCATCGCCATGAGAGGATTATCGGTTAATGCTTGAAAAAGCTCGTTAATTTTTGCATCAGTGACATTGTGTTCTTTTAAGATGGCAATAATGGGATTCATTGCAATACCTTGTCGAAGTTAACAGAAAACGGCGGCCATTTTATCACAGTTACGCCTAAGTGGTGGTACGGCCGTGAAGTAACGGCTTAATCGCTGTTTACCCCGATACCGTATGGATTGCCGTAAGTCGGGATTTTGATAATCCTTTCATAAATTAACAATCGTTAATCTATTTTGGCGATTCCAATCATCGATTTTAATCATTTCATATAGTTAGCACGCATCACTACACTTTCTGACATCGATTGTGGTGACGGTTTCATGCATTACCCGAGATTTACACAACGAGACATGGGGTTGATGTTTGCCCTAATGCAGCAAACAAACGACACACATCTGTGCAGGCAGATATGTCCTTAACGAGAAGAAATAGGTAATTATCATGAAGAAAAGCACTATTCCAAGCTTGTCAGCGCTGACTTTGGCTATGTCGTTGGCATTTGGTGGCACCGCTATCGCACAAGAGCAAGTCACGGGTAATCAATTTTGGTGGCCTGAACAGCTAAACTTAAGCCCGCTACGTCAAAATGCAGTTGAATCAAATCCTTATGGTAGTGATTACCACTACGCCGAAGCTTTTAAATCCTTAGATCTCGACGCCGTTAAAAAAGACATCAAAGCTCTGATGACTGAATCTCAGGATTGGTGGCCATCAGACTATGGTCATTATGGTCCTTTCTTTATTCGTATGGCGTGGCACAGCGCGGGTGTTTACCGGATTTTTGATGGCCGTGGTGGTGCCGCCGGTGGTCAGCAACGTTTCGAGCCATTAAACAGCTGGCCGGATAACGTGAACTTAGATAAGGCGCGTCGCCTGCTGTGGCCTATCAAACAAAAATACGGCAGCAAGATTTCGTGGGGCGACTTAATGGTGCTTACGGGTAACGTGGCGCTGGAGTCTATGGGCTTTAAAACCTTTGGTTTTGCCGGTGGTCGTGTCGACGACTGGGAAGCGGAACAGGTGAACTGGGGTTCAGAGAAAGCGTGGCTCGATAGCAAACGCCGCAATGAAAAGGGCGAACTGGCTAAGCCAATGGGCGCGACCCAAATGGGCTTAATTTATGTAAACCCTGAAGGCCCGAATGGTGTGCCAGATCCATTAGCCTCGGCGAAGGAAATCCGTGACACCTTTGGCCGTATGGCGATGAATGATGAAGAAACCGTGGCGCTGATCGCGGGTGGTCACACCTTTGGTAAGGCACACGGCGCGCATGATCCCTCTAAATGTGTCGGTGCCGATCCCGCCGCTTCCGGTGTTGAGGCACAAGGTTTAGGTTGGAAAAACAAGTGCGGTAAAGGCCACTCGGAAGATACAGTTACCAGTGGTTTAGAAGGCGCTTGGTCTGTTAATCCAACGGCGTGGACCATGCAGTATTTAGAAAACCTCTATGGTTTCGATTGGGTACAAACTAAGAGCCCAGCAGGCCATATTCAGTGGATCCCTAAAGATGGCAAAGGGGCTAACTTAGTACCGGATGCCCACGATAAATCCAAGCGCCATGCGCCAATTATGTTCACTAGCGATATCGCGCTGAAGGAAGATCCAAGCTATCGCGAAATCACTACCCGTTTCCTTAAAAATCCAAAAGAGTTTGAGCTTGCCTTTGCTAAGGCGTGGTTTAAGCTTACTCACCGCGATATGGGACCCAAGGCAAGATACTTAGGTGCCGATGTACCAGCAGAAATGTTGATTTGGCAGGATCCGATCCCAGCCCTTGATCACCCAGTAATCGATAACGCCGATATTAAAGCCTTAGGTAACAAAATCTTGGCTTCTGGCTTAACGGTCCCCGAATTAGTGAGAACCGCATGGGCTTCGGCCAGTAGCTTCCGGGGTACCGATATGCGTGGTGGTGCAAACGGCGCGCGTATTCGTTTAGAGCCTATGATGAACTGGCAGGCGAACAATCCTAAAGAGTTAGCTAAGGTGCTGGCTAAATTGGAAAAAGTCAAAAAAGACTTCAACGGCTCACTGAAAGGTGGCAAGAAGGTTTCGCTGGCCGATGTGATTGTGCTCGGTGGTAGCGTGGCGGTAGAAAAGGCTGCGAAAGAGGCGGGTGTGACTGTCTCTGTGCCATTTACTCCAGGACGTATGGATGCGACTCAGGCACAAACCGATGTGTCATCCTTTGCGGTTCTTGAGCCAACGGCCGATGGTTTCCGTAACTACTACTCCAAGGACAGCAGCCATTCTCCGGCCGAGATGCTGATTGAACGTGCGAACATGCTCAATCTGACCGTGCCAGAAATGACCGTGCTGGTTGGTGGTCTGCGCGCCTTAGATGCCAACAGTGCTGGCGTGAAACATGGGGTGTTTACCGATAAACCTGGCACCTTAAGTAATGACTTCTTCGTTAACTTGCTCGATATGTCGACCAAGTGGAGCAAGTCAGAGAAGCAAGAGGGCATCTACGAAGGGCAAGATCGTAAGAGCGGTAAACTGAAATGGACCGCGACCCCCGTCGATTTAGTCTTCGGTTCGCACTCAGAGCTGCGCGCCGTGTCTGAAGTGTACGGCGCCCAAGATGGACAAGACAGATTCGTGCAAGACTTTATCAAAGCCTGGAATAAGGTGATGAACGCCGATCGCTTCGATATCTAAGCGGCATTGACTCTGGGTTTCTTGCCCGCGAGTTCAGCTCTTATAAGTCCATCCGTGCCCTGTGCATGGGTGGACTTTTATCTTTCTATCCTCACTTAACTTGAAATGAGTTTTCGCTGAAGACCTCGCTTGTTGGCCTTAGGCGTTTCCTTATGCCGCTTAGCCAAGTAGTATCGGGGGAAATTTCTTTACAGCGAAACGAATATGCTCTCAACATCTCGCCCCCATTTGGCAAGGCCACAGCGCCGCTCACGTAAGCCCGTTAATGTGGGGCTGCGGCAACAGGGTTTTACCGGTGTTCAAGTCTTGTTGATGATACTGGTGACTATAGTGCTCACCGTGGGGATTACCTTTTTTGTAGTTCGCAGTTATATCTTCCCTAAACCGTTGACGCCTGTGAGTTTATCAACCAAAGAAGAGGCCAAGCTTGAGGATAAACTGAGTCAATTAGGTTGGCAGCCAGAGCGTAAGGCCTCGACTCAGGCAAAGGCTCCGACTAAGTCGTCCTCGAGTGACGATTTACAACCCGAGCCCTACCGCGAGCGGCCTGAAGATCGGCAAGTGAGTTTTAGCGAGCGTGAAGTCAATGCCATCATTGGCCGCAACCCTGACTTTGCCCAGCGTTTTGCCATTGATTTTTCAGATAATTTAGCCAGTGCCAAAATCCTCGTGCCGATCCCAAGGGACTTTCCTGTGATGGCGGGGGAGATTTTACGGGTCAATGCTGGGCTCGATATCCATCTCGATGCCAATCGCCGCCCGAGTGTGTCTTTGGTGGGCGTTAGCTTGATGGGTGTGCCTATTCCTAACGCTTGGCTAGGCAATATGAAGAATGTCAATCTTGTCAGTGAGTTCGGCGACAGAGGCTTTTGGAATGCCTTTGCCGATGGCGTCGAAGATATTCAAATTCGCGAGGGCGAGTTGTATATCAAATTACGCCCCTAAACCGTTTTATATCTGTCCCTTTGCATAAAGTCGAAGGGACAAAAACGATAACAGCTTGTTAGACTTGGATAAAAATCATCCCAAAGGACGTATTCAATGCAGCATCACACCACAGACTCTCAGGCGATAGCCGTTAAGGGATTACGCTACGGCCGCGGTAATGAATTGTTAGTGGTTGAAGATTGGCAGTTAATGCCTGGGCAGCATTGGGCGATTTTTGCGACCGACAGCTATAGCGGCTCACTGCTTGGGCGAATATTGGCGGGGGATATTCAGCCCGATGCGGGGCAAATTACCGGCTTGCCCGCGCGAATTGGCTGGGTGTCACTCGGTTTGCAACAGGCGCTGCTGGAGCGGGAATTAGAAAAGGATGAACTCGATTACGGTTCGACGGTCGAGTCACTGGTGCTGGAATGCTGCCTTCACGATGAACACTTGGCACTTATTTTACAGAAAGTCGAATTAACGCATTTAAAGCATCGCGGGTTTCGGCAGTTATCGACCGGTGAAACCCGGCGGGTGATGTTGGCGCGGGCGCTGGCAACTGAGCCCAACTTACTGATTTTAGATGACCCCTACGCAGGGCTTGATATAGAACATCAACTTAGCCTGTCGCAGCTGTTGGTAGAGGTTGCTAAACATACGCAGCTACTCATTATCACCTCACGCCAAGAAGAATTGCCGCCCTGTATTAGCCATGTGGCGCTGTTTAATAGCGATATGCTCAAATCGGGTCAGCATGTGCATCAACTGAGCGCGCCCATGTCGATTGAGCAGTGGCATACACATCCTGTGATGGCGCAGCTTAATGCGCTTTCGGCCAGCCGCAGCGCCGAACTTTTGGCATTGATGGAGCGTCAACGCCACAATGCCGAGGCCTTTGATCCCATAGTCGACATTAAAAACGGCAAGGTCGAATATGTCAGCGGCTTGATTTTTAAAGGAGTGAATTGGCAGATTCGTGCGGGTCAGCATTGGCAAGTAAGAGGCCCCAATGGCTGTGGCAAGAGCACTCTGCTCGGGCTGATTTTGGGCGACCACCCCCAGTGCTACAGCAATGACATTACCCTCTTTGGCCGACCCCGTGGCAGCGGTGAGAGCATTTGGCAAATTAAACAACGGATTGGCATAGTGTCGTCGGCATTGCATTTACAGTACCGCGTCAGTTGCTCGGCGCTCGATGTCTTGTTGTCGGGCTTTTACGATTCCATTGGCTTGTATCACAAGCCCACTAAACCCCAATTGGATCTGGCCAAGGAATGGTTGGCGATATTGCATATGAGCGAGTTTGCCAGCACGGGCTTTAAAAAACTGGATTACGGCCAACAGCGGCTATTGCTCATAGGTCGTGCCTTGATTAAACAGCCGTTATTGTTGATTTTGGATGAGCCATATCAAGGGCTCGACTTTATCAATCGCACCTTAGTGATGCGGGCTTTGGACATGATTGCCGAGCACCATCTTAGTCAATTGCTCTATGTCTCCCACCATAGGGAAGATGCTTTACCCGCCATCAAGAACTTTGTCGATTTTATCAAGCAGGATGAAGGTTATTCGGTGGAGGTGAGTTATGGAGCTGATTCATAAGCGATTTCATCTTTCGAACTAAAACTTATCATTTCTATAAACAAAACTGTGATGACTCCCTCGGTTTAGATGCCCTAAATGACAATAATAGTTTTTGGCGTACGCCAAAAACTATTCGAGGTGAACAGACTATTACTTTCTGTGCACCGACATTTGCCCTGAGGTGCAATCATAGATGCCAAGACCCAAAAAGTGCCGTCAATTATCGAGTTGCGTGCCCTGTAGCTTATTTAAACCTAATGGCATACCGGCGGCTAACTTACCTCAGATCCTCCTCGCCGCCGACGAGTTCGAAGCCCTAGAACTTGGCGATGTTCAGCGTCTGAGTCAGCTTGAGGCCGCCGCTCAAATGGGGATCTCACGGCAAACCTTTGGTTATCTACTTGCCAGTGCCCGTAAAAAAGTGGCGACCGCTGTCACCCAAGGGCTGGTGCTGAAGTTACCTGTTTCAAACGATAAGGACCCAGTATGATTATCGCCCTTCCTATTAGTCGTGGACGGCTTGCCAGCCATTTTACTAAGGCGCAGCAAGTGAGCTTTTACGATGAAAATCATCAGCTTTTACTTTCTATCCCTAATCCCGCCCTTGGCGGCAATTGCCAAGATAAAAAAGCCTTGTTAGATGCCATTCGCGCCCAGAAAACCGATATTGTGGTGGTGCAACATATTGGCGAGCGGATGTTAGGTAAATTGCTTGATGCCGGGATTAGCGTTAGCCAAGGGGATAATCAACTCTCGATAGTGGCTCTGCTCGCCCAGAGTCGGGACGTGAACTTGCGTTTAACTGCGGCATCACAGGGGCGTGCATCCCTAAAACATCTAGCCAAGGGTGGATGCTGTGGTACTAAAGGGGGCTGTGGTTGCAGCGGTAAAACCACTAACGCTAAGTTAAGTCCGGCAACGATGGGATTATCTTGCTTTACGCCGCCAATCTCTGGCTCGCCCATTCAGTACAGTGGCTTTAGACAGTTACAAAAATAGCGCTAACCTAAGGCTGGTTCTCATCGATTAATCCATAGGGGCGGGTAATCGCCCCTTTGAGCTCGCCGAGGGAAAACACCTTCGAAAAACGCCCAAAGCTTTTGCCGTAAAATACCGTTTCTACCACTGGCAAACTAAAGACATGGTAGCTGGCGGCAATCTCACCTTGGGCTTCACAATCGATATACGCCAGCACCATTTGGGGAAACTCCCTCGCCAACAAATCCGCAATCTGAGGCTTAAGGGCCTGACACACACCACAGCTTGGCGCCCCAAAGAGGAGTAAAACAGCCGCATAATGCTTTAGTAGAGTGTCGAGTTGCTCGGACGTTTCAATGGTATGGATTTGGGCGTTAGGCATGGAGTGTCCTGTGGAATACGGCTTACAAACTGATGGGGATAACCATCCCAAGCTTACTACACTGCAACGGCTAAATGTACTCAGAGCTGACAGGTGAAGCATAAGCCGTGCTGAGCTTTTCAACTCAGCGACTTAGTTTTTATTTGGTGTTGAGTCAGAGCCGGTATATCGCCTTCATGCATATTAAAACAAAGACTGACTGCACCATTGGCGCTCGCAGGGGATCCCATCGCCATCACCATCCATTTGGGTATTCGGACAGTTATTGATGTAAAACGTGGCTTCGGCGCAGGAACTCATTTGGCTGCAATGGGTTTTACCTGCCTCGCAGCGAAATTGAGTTTTAGGCGCTGATAGCGGCTGGGTTTGAGGCTCATACAGGGGCGTTGTTTCTATCTCTGTGTTATTAGGGCTCTGAGCTATCTCAAATTCGGTATATTTTTTAAAACCAAATATCCCGATGCCAAAGATTAATAACAGTGGCAGCAGGGTATTTGATAGGGAGCGACTCGGGGGATTTGAATTGCGGCGTGGGCTTTTACTGGTGTTAGCTAATACGGCGACCCCTTCGATAGAGGCCTTGATGGCTTTCACTTTGCCATCGTTTTGTACTTCGGTGCGATACAGAATGCTATCGCCAACCTGAGGTTTTCTCGCCATGTGCTTAAGCACGGTAATATGGATAAAGACGTCTTTACCCTGTTGTTCCGGTTGAATAAACCCGAACCCTTTTTCATCGTTCCAACGAACTAAAATGCCTCTTTCCATGAGTTTGCTCTAAGTGCTTTATTTGCGTTCTTTATATGTGGGATTGACCTTAAGGTCAATGATGATATTTGAGATGAGACAGAGATTATTGCACCAGCTTGTTGGCTTTTTTAACCACATACATGGCTTGATCCGCATAGTTGATCAGGCTCTTGGCATCGGTGCCGTGGCAGGGATAAATGGCCGAGCCTATGCTCACTCCAATATGCAATTTATGTTTATGGATAATGTAAGGTGCCGTGAGTGCTTGGGTGATTTTGCGGATCAAAATGGGCACACTTTCCTCATTGGGTAAGTGTTCCAACAGAATCACAAACTCATCACCGCCGAGACGAGTGATGGTATCTATTTGCCGAATGCTGCCTGTGAGCCGTTTCGCCACTTCCTGCAATAACTTATCGCCGACATCGTGGCCAAACTCATCGTTGACTGGTTTGAAGTTATCTAAGTCGAGAAACAGAATGGCAAAGATCCCATCGGATCGCTGCGCATGGACGATCGCCTGCTCCAATTTGGTATGGAATAACACCCGATTCGGAAGATTGGTGAGGGCATCATGGTGGGCAATGTGGCGTAAATGTTCTTCTTCGGCTTTGCGCTCCGAAATATCGGTTATCACAATCACGAAGTGAGTCAGTCGGTTATGCTCATTCCTTACCGTGTTTATCCGCATACTTAAGGGCAGATAACCCGATGCGGTTTCCTTGATAAGCTCACCCTGCCATTGCTCCCCCTGTTGTAACAGATTGCACATGGCCTGATAGGCATCTTCGTTCGGATGCCCCGTATTAATAAAGCGTGAGGCATCTTGATGTAAACTCAGCTCAGTCAATCCGGTTATATCGGTAAATGCCTGATTGATAGAGATAATGCTCATCAGCGGATCTGTGATTATGATACCGTCCGTGCTGGCATTAAACACGGTTGCAGCCAGTCTCAGTTTATCTTCGGCCTGCTTACTGCTGGTCAAATCCATAAAATAGGCGACCCCTTCCTGGGTGCTGCTATTTAAAAAGCTTGCACCAAGCATGACTGGCACATGGGCACCCGTTTTACTAATAAGCTGTTTTTCATACTGATGACAGTGGCCAAGTTCGATAAGCTCGGCGATTGCGATGTTATCCCTCGCCTCAAACTCAGGTGGCGTGAGTGAGCGCCAGTTGATCAGACCCGCGGCTAAGTCTTCACGGTCAAAACCTAACATATTGAGAAAATGATCATTGGCATCGTGGATGGTGCCATCGAGCTGCCATGAAATAATGCCTATAGTGTCGGAGTTTTTAAGACTGCTAAATCGTGACTCACTGATTAATAGCTGTTTTTCAGATTTTGCAATGTTACGGATGATCTGCCTGCTGGCCAAAATACCTATGCTGATAAAGAGTAAGACGACTCCTAAGCTGATTAGCCAGGTAATGCGTTTTACCCAGCGAGCGCCTTCGCTAAGCACTAAGGAGAATTCAATTTCTAAACTGAGTAGTTCTTCATTTAACTGGATAAGCTGCTGGCGATATTGGCTAAGGTCTGGTGGACTGCCACCAAATTGGGAAACCTCATCGTGCATCGAGTCTGCCAATAACATCATAGTGTTAAATCTTTCGTCGGCGAGGGTCCAAATCTCTACTGCCCGTTGCATATAGTGAGTGCGGTTAAAATGCCGAAAAAACCAAATTAAAGATTCAGTATCTCTTTCATCATTCAAACCTTGGATAAAGCCTTCTTTGGCCTTTAACTCATCTATTGGCGAGGCGAGTAAGGCCTCGCGAGCTTGTCTGTCACCTAGCATCACAGCAGTTGCTGCAAGATAACGTTGATAGTCGACTTCGTTTTTGTTGTAGGAATAGTGGATAAGGTAAAACGTGGCATCTTTTTGCGCTTTGGCCCAGAGTCCTTCGCCCCTGACATAGGTGCGCACACCATCGAAAATATTGCCCTGAATATAGACGAGGACGACGAGGGTGATACAGATCCCGATAAACATGCCAATAATCAACAGTACCTTAGCGACGGTAGAGCGCGACTGTTGCTGCAATGTACCTATGAGTTGCCTTAACTTGCCGCTCATCCTGAACTCCTAGCGCCACGGCTAGGTTGGCGAGGAAAAGATAGACGCATGTTAAGTTGAAGATGGTTATTAACCTGTTGGTTTTTCATCTGTTCCTTGGATAGTCTTTATCGCAGTAGGCGATAGTGGTCCCCATAATTAACTAATTTGGTCTCCCTATTTCGCAGAATTAAGTATGACTGTAGCAAAGGCTAAAGCACTTTCAAGTTAACTAGATGAAATACTGTAATTTATAAGCGAGTTACCTATTGTTCGTGGGCAATGCTTTGGTCGATTTCAGTATGGGCCTGCCGTTTGTAGCGTTCGAACAGACCTTCCTGCTTCATTTTTTTGAGGGTCGCGCTGAGTTTCACTGCCAGTGCTTTATGGCGTTTATGCAGGTAACCGAAGCTGATGAGTTCCTCCAGCTCACCCACGGGATGAATTTTACTGTGTTGGAATTCAGCATGTTGCAAGACGTTTTCCCCAATCGCTTCGGTATCTATGTAGATATCGATTCTGTCTCGCTGCATCCGGCGAAAGGAATTGATGGGGGAAGAGGAAGTGGTTAGCCGATCCGCTGGCACCAGTCCCTCAAGTTTCTGCTCGATATAGAAAATTCCTCGATAATATTCAATTCGGTAAGGATGATTGAGCAGTGACTCCCAGTCCGTTAGTTGGATATTGGGGTTGATGGCATAGGCGGTGAGTTTACTTTCAAGTATGGGTTCTTCTACACGAATTAAATTCTTATATTTCAACCCGTAGGCAAATACTCTGGCGGGTTCCCCATCGACTTTCCCTGTATCGGCCATCATGCTGGCGCGTATGGGCGGAACCACTTGATAACGAAATTGATAACCTAGGCGAGCAAAGGCCTCGGTATAAATTAATTCGCCCCAGCGAAAATACAGGTTATCGGAGGGATCTTCATAAAACGCCATGGTGATAGTGGGCAGATTGCCTGTGGTGAGTGTCTCGGCACTGGTGTTGTCGTTCGCCTTAATTGGCAAGCACAAGGCTAGACTCAATGATATCCCCAGCAGCATCTTTAACAGATAAGCCATGTTTCCCTCGGCGTGACTAGGTGTCTCCATACGGCATCCTTAACCTTTTTAATTGCTTAAAGTATAGCTAGTCCTACTTTTTCGGTTCAGGGATTTTTACCTCTTGTCGATTGCCTCCATGGCCGAAGCAATGGCGCGAGTGGCGCGAAGCAGGTAATAACTGTGATCTAGATACGGACATTTTGTCCTTTTGCTCATAATAACGTGCGATGTGGCACATAAATTTGAAACATAACTGCTGGTGGTGATTTTTTATTCAGCAGAGTTTGAGCTCGATCCGCTTTTTATCTGTGAAGACAGCGTTAAATCCGCGTCATCAATTCGTTGACTCGGGAAGGAAAAATGAAGTCGCTCCAGACAGTAGCAGGAAAGCGAGCCAAGGTTTATTTATCAGGTATTTGGTTATTACCCCTCTGTGGTTTATCAAACCTAGCCATGGCCGACAGCGCGGATAATATTGAGCGTTTAGAAGTGCGTGGCAGGCAAATTAATACCTTAGGCCATAGTACTTCGGCATCGGAAGGGATAGTGGGTGCGGCGGAAATCGAGAGTCGCCCGCTGCTGCGCACGGGGGAGATCCTCGAGTTTGTCCCCGGGATGATAGTCACTCAGCACAGTGGTTCGGGTAAGGCGAATCAGTATTTTCTGCGCGGCTTTAACTTAGACCATGGCACAGATTTTAATACCCGTGTCGAAGGTATGCCGGTCAATATGCGGACTCACGGCCATGGTCAAGGTTATACGGATCTTAACTTTTTAATCCCCGAGCTATTAGGGGAAATCCGTTACGCCAAAGGAGCTTATTATCCTGAAGTTGCGGACTTTTCCGGCGCGGGTGCGGCGCAAATTCAGCTCGCCGATGAACTCGCTTATCGCCAAGTTGGGCTGACCTTAGGGGAATACGGTTATCAACGGCTGGTGGCGACTCAGGATATGAAGACTGAAGTTGGCCGATTTATTTTAGGAACAGAATTACAGGCTTACGATGGCCCTTGGGGCGATATTAAGGAAGATGTCTGCAAAATCAATGTGGTAGGCCGCTATCTAACTAAGCTTAATGGCGGGAACTTTAGCCTCACCATGATGGCCTACGACAATAGCTGGAATTCGGCGGATCAAATTCCGGCGAGGGCGGTGGAGTCTGGACTGATTGATTTTTACGGTTCACTCGATACCGATGTGGGCGGTGATGCCAGTCGTTACAGCATTTCAGCCAATTATGACGCCGGCAACTGGCAGGCCAATGCCTACGCCATACGCTCGACCATGGATCTGTTTTCAAACTTTACTTACTTCTTAAACGATCCCGTCAATGGCGATGAATTTGAGCAGGTCGATGAGCGCACCATTTGGGGCGGCGATATTAAACGCGACTGGCAGATGAGTCTGGCGGGGACACAAATCAATTACAGTCTAGGTGCCGATGTGCGCTACGACGATATTGGTGCCGTGGGTTTATATAACACTAAAGCACGGGAACGCCTTAGCACTGTGAGGCTCGATGAAGTGCAGGAACTCTCTACGGGATTGTTTGGCAAGCTGGAGTGGTTGCCTGCTGACCAATGGCGTTTAAATTTAGGCTTGAGATACGACTATTTCGATGTGCAGGTCGATAGTGATAATCCCCTCAACAGCGGTGATGCTTCCGATGGCATGTTGAGCTTAAAGGCGGGCGCTTCCTATCTAGTAAACGATAATCTGGAACTCTACATGAATGCGGGGCAGGGATTGCATTCTAACGATGCCCGCGGTGCAACCATTAAGGTCGACCCTGTCACGGGCGATCCGGTTGAAAAGGTCGATTTGTTAGTGCGCTCCAATGGCGGTGAGTTCGGGGTCAAATACTATGATCGCGACTTTATTAACTTCTCGGCGGCGCTTTGGTATTTGGAACTCGACTCTGAACTACTCTTCGTTGGCGATGCGGGCAATACTGAACCCAGCCGCGCCTCTGAGCGTTACGGCGTTGAAGTCACGGCCTATTATTGGCTTAACGATGATTTGAGTTTAGATATGGAACTGGCCTGGACCCGTGCCCGTTTTACCGAAAATGAACTCGATGAAGGCAAATATGTCGATGGTGCAGTGCCCTTTGTTGGCAGTGCGGGCATTACCTATCGTCCCGATGGCGATGGTTGGTATACCAGTGTCAGGCTGAGATATTTAGGTGAGCGGATCCTCGATAGTTTTGATGAGCATAAAGCCGATGACACTACCTTAGTGAACCTTGCCCTTGGTTATCAGTTATCGGGCTTCGATACTAAGCTCGAGCTATTGAATATATTTGATAGTAAAGACCACGATATCGATTATTTCTACGAGTCTCGCCTAGCGGGTGAGCCTGCTGAAGGCGTGGAAGACTTGCATTATCATCCTGTTGAGCCGCGCATGGTGCGGGTGAGTGTCAGTTATCGTTTCTAACTTGAGTGACCATTCTTGAGTGACTATTGCTAGCACCAGCCGATACGCTAAGTTTATTCCGTCACTTGGATAAACTTAGCGTTTTCTATTCTGTTTACTGCAATCATTTCGACATCTTGCTGCAATAAAAACGCCATTAAAATCACGCCAGTTCGTCATATAAAGCATTGAAAATGTGGGCGCCTCTTAAGGGAATACCCTCATACACTCAATAATAAAATCGGTGATGAACGTGATGAATATTAAACGGATCGCTGCAGCTATCTCCTGCAGTTTAATGACGGTTGTAGCCCACGCTGCAGTCTTACCCGCAACCCAAACTGACAGTCAGTGGTTTAAAGACAGTGCAGCCAATGTTGCGGCTAAAGCGCAGGTTGAAACCAAGAAAACAGCTAAAAACGTGATTCTTTTTGTCGGCGACGGCATGAGTATTTCAACCTTAACAGCCGCCCGTATTCTGCAAGGACAGCAGCAAACGGGTAATCAAGGCGGTGAAGAAAACTTCTTAAGTTTCGAGCAGTTTCCTCACACGGCGTTAGTGAAAACCTACAACACTAACCAGCAAACGCCCGACTCGGCAGGTACCATGACCGCCATGGCGACTGGGGTAAAAACCAAAGCCGGTATCATCTCGATTTCTGACACCAGTTTACGTGGTAATTGTTTGTCTTCTAAAGGTAATGAGTTAGTTTCTCTGGTTGACCTTGCCAATGCTAAAGGCTTATCGACTGGGATTGTGACTACCGCCCGTTTAACTCACGCGACGCCTGCCGCGACTTACGCTAAATCGCCAGAGCGTGACTGGGAAGGCGATTTTAACCTGCCAGCCGAAGCCGTTGCGAATGGCTGTACCGATATCGCCAGCCAACTGGTAATGCGCGATGAAGCAAACTCCCTCAGCGTGGCACTGGGTGGTGGTCGCAGCTACTTCTTACCGAAAGAAGTCACTGACGGTGAGAACAAAGCTGGTAAACGTAAAGACGGCAAAGACCTGACTAAAATGTGGGTGGAAAACTTCAGCAAAGCGGCTTACGTGTGGGACAAAAAAGGCTTCGATGCTATCGATGCCGCCAATACCGATCACTTACTTGGCCTCTTTAACCCATCCCATATGGAATACGAAGCAGACCGCGCCGATGACGTTGGTGGTGAGCCATCACTTTCTGAAATGACCTCGAAATCCCTCGATATTTTAAAGAAAAACGATAAGGGCTTCCTGCTGATCGTGGAATCTGGTCGTATCGACCATGGTCACCATGCGGGCAACGCTAGCCGCGCCTTGAACGATGCGGTTGAGTTATCTAACGCCGTGAAAGCCGCAGTAGATGCAACCAGCAGCGATGACACCCTGATCATGGTAACAGCTGACCACAGCCATGTATTTACCATTGCAGGCTACCCAAAACGCGGTAACCCGATTTTAGGTTTAGTCCACGATGTGGATGGTTCGTTAGCCCTCGCTAACGACGGCAAGCCTTACACCACGCTGGCCTACACTAACGGCCCAGGCGCAGTGGTTGGCGTGCGTGACGACTTAACCTCAGTCGATACTCAAGACAAAGACTTCATGCAACAAGCACTTATCCCAATGGAAAGTGAGACACACGCCGGTGAAGACATCAGCTTACACGCAATGGGACCAGGTTCGAATCTGGTGCAGGGCGTGATTGAGCAGAACGTGATCTTCCACATTATCAACCAAGCCCAGCAGCTTGGCGGCACTAAGTACTAATAGGTCGGCTGCGACCTACAGTTCTCACTTTTGGAGTTAAAAATGAATAAGAAATTACTGGTACTCGCAATCTCTGCCATGCTGGGTTTAGCCGCATGCGGTAGCGATGGTGATAACGGCGCGGCAGGTACGCCGGGTTCGAATGGTTCTAACGGTTCCAATGGCAGCGACGGTAAAGACTGGACCGCTGTCAACCAATGGTATGTCGATGCACAGGCTCGTGTGACTAAGGCCGATGGCCTGAGCGTTAACAACGATGTGGGCGCGGCGAAAAACGTGATCCTGTTTGTCGGCGACGGCATGGGTGTCTCGACTATCACTGCAGCGCGTATTTTAGAAGGTCAATTAAAGGGCAAGACGGGTGAAGAAAACTCTTTATCTTTCGAAACCTTGCCTTACGTCGGTTTATCTAAGACCTATAACGTCGATGGTCAAACACCAGATTCTGCGGGCACTATGTCGGCGATGATGACTGGGGTGAAAACCGATGTGGGCGTGATTTCACAGGCAGAAGGCGTAGTGCGTGCTAACTGCGCATCGACTAAAGATCAAAACTTAGTGACATCACTGGAACTGGCCGCCATGGCGGGTATGTCGACTGGTGTGGTGACTACGGCGCGCTTAACCCACGCCACACCTGCGGCAACCTATGCCCACGTACCTGAACGTGACTGGGAAGCTGACTCAAACCTGCCTGCCGAAGCCGTGACCAATGGTTGTAAAGATATCGCCGCGCAAATGCTCGACTTTAACTATGGCAATGGCTTAAACGTGATGATGGGCGGTGGTCGTCGCAGCTTTATTCCAAAAACCTTAATTGATCCAGAAGGTAAAGCGGGCAAGCGTAATGATGGTCGCGATCTGACTGCCGAATGGTTAGCTAAGTACACTAATGCGGCCTACGTTCAGGACAGAGATGGTTTCCTCAATGTGGATGTTGCCAGCACTGACCATTTATTGGGCCTGTTCAACTCATCCCATATGGAATACGACTATGACCGCACCGAAGCGGGCGTGAAGGGCGAGCCATCACTTGCTGAGATGACAGCCAAGTCGATTGATATTCTGAAGAAAAACACCAAAGGCTATGTGCTGATTGTCGAAGCGGGTCGTATCGACCATGCGCACCATGCCGGTAACGCCGCCCGTGCCCTGTACGACACAGTTGCGCTTTCAGAAGCAGTCCGTGTTGCGATGGAAAAAACCTCGGCAAACGACACTCTGTTAATGGTGACGGCTGACCACAGCCATGTGTTCACCATCGCAGGTTATCCGACCCGTGGTAACCCAATCCTAGGTCTGGTGAAGAGTAACGATGCTAACGGTATCGCCGAAGTGACTAACTCAACCGACGCTAACGGTTTACCTTACACAACAGTTGGTTATGCCAACGGCATGGGGTATGCGTCATTAACAACGGGTGGCGATGAGCGTTATAACTTCCCTGTGGATGCTGGTCGTAAGGACTTGAACTTTGTGGATACCCAAGACGTTGGATTCCATCAAGAAGCCCTAGTGCCATTAAGCGATGAAACCCATGCGGGTGAAGACGTGGCGATTTTTGCCCGTGGCCCAAGCTCGGATCTGGTTCAAGGTACGGTTGAACAAAACCATATCTTCCACGTGATGAACCGTGCGGCAGACTTAGTCGTGAAAGCGGAAGCTGCAATGGCGGCGAAGTAAGCCAAATGCCGATGGCGGGCTGTCCTGCCATCGGCTTTTATCTAACTGTCAGTAAAGACGTTAGTCAGTAATGCGAGTCATAAAATTAGCGTGTAAGTGAGAAATAACATGAACAAACTCCTCTTAGTCACTCTGGTATCGACGTTAGCCTCCCCTGTGATGGCCTTAGCCACTCCCGTTAGCGCAGCTTCTGCCAATCAGGCCAATGCACAATGCGCAACACTTGAGGCCAGCCATATAAAAGCCCAATACCAAGTCACCAATGCTAAGGGGCAAAGCTGGCAGATGACACTGCTAAGAGACGGACAAGATTTTATTATTCAACGGGATAACACCACCTTTGAACAATGGGCACCCAATGGCGAATATGTGCGTTATTTCCCCGTTGAAAAACGCTCAGTCACCTATCGCAAGGGCGACTTAAGGGCGCTAAATATTCAGCACGACCGCGAGCAGTTGTACCATGTAGTGTCTCCGGCATTGCCCGCTAACTTGGCAAAAACTGAGCTAAAACAATTGCCTTGTTTTGCGGCTCAAGGCTTCGAAGGTAAGGTGAATGGCATGGACAGCCAGCTCGACTGGATTGCCAGCATTGAGCTGCCACAGCAATTTAATTTAGGTGAAGTTTTAAGTTACCAGTTGCTCAAGGTTGAGCCCTACAGCCACGAAGCATTTGCTGCTTTAACACAGAATTATCAAGACATTGACTTTGCCGATGTAGGCGACAGTGAGTCCGACCCCTTTATCGCTAAGATGATCAACCAAGGCTTTATCGAACACGGTAGCAGTGGTTTTTATAACAGTGAAGGTCATGCCATTGAGGCGCAAGGCGGCCACGGCAGTCATACGCACTAATCCAGCATGTTGGTTTTCACAAAACGCCCGCATTCGGGCGTTTTGTATTTTTGGGGAGTACGCTGCAATAATTTACTATTCGAGCCAAGATCTCGGCGGCTAGAATGAGTAGTATCTAAAGTTGCGTTTACCCTGTGAGATTAAGCTTGCCCTATGAGCCGTGTGACTCCCGTTGAAAATATCAATTACTGGCGCCATCCCAGCCTCTCGGGCATAGAACTGAGTCAGGCCGAATTTACGCATTTCAGTTTTGATAAACACGTGCATCTGGATTACCACTTAGGCGTGGTGACCCAAGGGGCGCAGCAATTTATCAATAAGGGCAGTCGTTATCAGTTAGGGCAACATGGGCTATCGACCCTCAATCCCGATGAAACCCACGATGGACAAAGCCGCGACGCCGAAGGTTATCGGGTTAAGGTGATGTCGATCCCTGTGGAGTATATGAACAGCATTAGCCAAGAGATGGGGCTCAAGGCCCATTTCTTTAATGCGCCCATGGTGGATGATCCTGCTTTATATCAATACTTTATCCAGTTACATGATGTGCTTATCCAAGGTCAATGCTCTGAGCTGGCGGCCGAGTCGCACCTGCTGAACTTTATGCAGCTGTTATTGACGCGCCACCCCACGGGAATGCTGAATTTACGGCAGGATAGGGGGTTATCATGGCAACAGTTAAATCGCATCAAACAGAAAATTCACGATGAGCCGTGGCAAAACACTCAGCTCGAGGCGTTGGCCGACGAGGTTAACCTGAGTAAGTTCCAGTTTTTACGCCAATTTAAACTGGCGACTGGAATGACACCCCACGCCTATCTAAAGCGAGTGCGATTAGAGTTAGCTAAAAAGTCCTTAACCCATGGCGCCTTAGTGGCGGATGTGGCGCAGCAGTTAGGCTTTTTCGACCAGAGTCATTTAAATAAGGCGTTTAAGCAGGCCTTTTTACTCTCTCCCATCCAATTCCAACGGCGTATGCTTTAATACCATTGGTATAATTTGTCTCGGTAAATTAGCCGCGTGCAATTTCTTACAATGCAGTTGCAGCAGGCTTGGGCATACTGGCGTTCTTATCTGTTTTGCGGAGCCCTATTGATGGATGTATCCCTGTTAGTCACTTTAGCCGTTATTCATTGTGTAGCCTTAGTCAGCCCTGGGCCGGATTTTGCCATTATGGTGAAGATTGCTACGTCGCAGCCGCGAAACACCGCAATTGCCACGGCGGCTGGGATATCGGTAGCGATTTTAGCCCATACCATTTTGAGTTTAACTGGCGTCAGCTTCGTGATTAAAAGCTCCCATACCTTGTATCTTTTAGTGCAATTGCTGGGCGCTTCGTATTTGGCGTGGATGGGATTTAGTGCGCTTAAGGCTGCGGTCGCCTTTTTCAGTAAACCCAAAACTGTATTGAACGGCGAGGGCGCTGGTCCCTCTGAATTCACTACGACGGCTGATACTAGCACTGATACACCCATGGCGGGTGCGGCAAACGCCTTATCACCTAAACAGGGTTTTATGAGGGGGCTTTATACCAATTTATTGAATCCCAAAGCCTTAGTGTTTTTCTTAACCTTGTTCTCCGCCTTGATCACCCCGGGCGTGACACCCGTGACTAAATTTGTCGCCGCGTTAATGTTATTTGCGTTGTCACTGCTCTGGTTTGGCTTTCTGGCGCTGATGCTCTCTAAAGCCAAGGTGCAGCAAAAGCTGCAACGACTCACGCCTATCATCGATGGTGTGATTGGGGTGATCTTTATGTCGGTGGCGGTGGCGATAGTCTCGAGTTTGCTGTTGGCTTAAGGTGCTGCTAGCGAGGCTGTGATTCGACTTTTAACACATTGGCTTGGGTGGGATTGTTTGTGTTTATCCCTCCTTAGCTATGGTATCCTTGCCAAGTCTTAATTTGGATGTTTTTGACTTTAAAGGAATAAATCATGTCTTGTCACCCGTTTTATCAAGGTTTTTCAGCGGTTAATCGACTTTCGCGTTTAGGGCTTTATGCGAGCTTGCTGCTGGGGAGTCTTAGCACTGCACCCCAGGCTCTGGCTGCCTTAGAGGCGGAATACGTGCCGCAGGTGCAAGCCTTGATTGATGCGGCCAAGGCGGGTGATCGTCAGGCGATTGCCGAGCAAATCTCTTATCCCCTCCAGCGGGAATACCCGCTCCCCGATGTGCAAAATCCACAGCAATTGCTGACGAGATTTCAGCAAGTCTTTGATAGCAAGTTGCTGAGTCAAATCGCCAATTCGACCACAGAGAGTAACTGGGAGACTATGGGCTGGCGCGGCATCATGCTCGATCACGGCAGTGTCTGGTTGGATTTTGATGGCAAAATCTCGGGCATTAATTACCAAAGCCCAGAGGAAGCCAAGTTAAGGGATGAACTGATCGCGCAGCAAAAAGCGATGCTACACGAGAGTGTACGCGAGTTTGCTAGCCCTGAGCTGGCGTGGGAAACCGCGCGATTCATCATTCGTGTCGATGCCCTCGACCGTCAGCAATACCGTTATGCCGCCTGGGCAAAGGGCAAATCCATGAGCGAGAAACCTGATTTAGTCCTCAAAAAGGGGAAGTTAGTTCTCGATGGTAACGGCGGTAATCATTCCTTCCAGTTTAAAAGCGGCCCCTATCTCTATGTCTGCGATGTAATAGTGCTGAGCGCCGAAGAAAGACCCATAGGTGAGCTGTTGGTTTACAAGAACGACCAACTGCTGGTGCAGGAAGCCGTGGTTAAAGCGCTATAGTCTAATCGAGCCAATCAGTTAAGGCTGATCTGGGAGGGAATTCTGGATTAGCTGTACTGTCTTTTTATCAACACTGGATTAAGGTTTGTTGTCATGATTAATCCCACTAAAATCGCCATGTTCAGCAGTGCCATAGTGCTGTTGTTTTTACTGACAGAATGTCGCCAAAATGAGCAAATTCCCCTATGTGGCCACGTCGAAGGTACGCCAATCGATACTAGCTTTGATGGTGGCCTCGATAATAACGACCGTACTCTTGCATCAACCTATTGCTTAAAAATCAAAGCGCTTTACGATAAAAGTGATCGCCAGACGAAATGGTTTAGCAGTTCACCTTCCATCGCCGTGATGAACGCCTTGGGTTATCTTAAGCAAGATGATGCCAACAACAGTGGCGATAGCTATGCGATGACGTTTAACGTGCAGGAGGAGTTTGTATTTGGCCCGAGCCGAGGGGAATATGCCCTGTTTCGTCAGGACGGTAAAGGCGTCATCTTACCCGGCACCGAAGCAGCAAAGGGTCATGAGGCCAAGGTTGGCGTCGACGGTCAGTTTGACCGCTGGTGCCAAAAATTGGCTTCACTCGAGTTTGCCGGTAAAGATAATTGGCGCAGGCCAACTGAGCAGGAGTTAAATACCCTCTACGGCTATGGCGTGAATCGCGCAGCCTATCAACGTGCGCAGTGGAGCTCGACGATTGACTCTTGGTCTAGTACTGTCAATGAGACCGAATTCTTGGCCGGCATTATCTCTGTCGCCCCCAGCGGCTATAGTTCTCGCAGCTATGCTAATAGTGCCAACTATGCCGTTTGTGTTGCCGCGTTTTGATTACGAAAGAGAGCTTGAACAAGCTCTCTTCTCACCTTATTTAATCAACCTTATTTAATCAATTTAATCAGCGCCTTAAATCTATCGCCCTGAGCTTCATGTTGCAGTTCAAACAACAGTGATTCCACATTGGTGAGGGTTGCCCCCTTGGCGGTCATCATTTGAATGCCCAACTGCTTATTGTCAACGCTGCGGGAAGAAACAGCATCGGCGACAAGATGCACCGAGTAGTGCTGGTCGAGCAGATCGCGGCAGGTTTGGTACACGCAAACATGGGTTTCTATCCCCGCCAGCAAGACCTGTTTACGCCGAGTTTGGGTTAATGCATTGGCAAATTCATCACAATACCAACCGCTAAAGTGCTGCTTGGCAATGGGCGAGCCAGTTCTTTCGAGCAAGGTTTTTAGCTCTTCGGTGGTCGAGCCAAGTTTGGCGGGTAATTGCTCGAGCCAGAGGATGGGGATTTCAAACAGCTGTGCGCCTTGGATAAGCGTACTCAACTGCTGATGAAGCTTGGCTGAGTTATCCATGATCTGAGCGAGCTTTCCCTGCACATCGACGATAACGAGTACACATTCTTCAGGTTTTAACATCGGGCGTTCCTTCTGCGCGGGTGGAATAAAGGCATCGTTTAGCGATTGCTCTGCTTGTTTTCTGCACTGTCAGTAAACCCTAATTGGGCAGCCTGACCAATAGGGCAAAGGTCGAATATGGCGTGCACTTAAATTGCTCACTAAAAGAGTGCGTCGCCCTCACGCTTGCACAAGTCTGGTGCATTTTTAATCGGTTAATTCAGGCGGATTCTTTATTATTTATTTAAAATCAAAGAATTAAAATTCTGGCCTAATGATTGAATTATCTTGGCTACAAGTTAATAACAATCGCGTTTTTTGGAGGTCAGGATGAAACTAGTCAGCGCTATCATCAAGCCATTTAAATTGGATGATGTCCGTGAAGCTATCGCCGGTATTGGTATTGAGGGGATGACGGTGACCGAGGTTAAAGGTTTTGGCCGTCAAAAGGGGCACACAGAGTTGTATCGTGGCGCCGAGTATCAGGTGGATTTTTTGCCAAAAGTAAAACTAGAAATTGCCACTAAAGCAGAAAATCTCGACATGCTGATTGAGGCGATTACCAGTGCGGCTCATACGGGAAAAATTGGTGACGGAAAGATTTTCGTTATCGACTTAGAACATGCCATCCGTATTCGTACGGGTGAACTCGACACTGAAGCGCTATAGGGGGCGGAAGATGGAAGAACTAACAAAATTAGGCGTGACAGTCTCTGAACTGCGCTTTGCACTCGACACCTTTTATTTTTTGATTTCAGGCGCTTTGGTTATGTGGATGGCGGCGGGTTTTGCCATGCTCGAAGCCGGCCTAGTGCGCTCTAAAAATACCACCGAAATTTTAACTAAAAACGTGGTGTTATACGCGATTGCCTGTGTGATGTACCTATTGGTTGGCTACAACATTATGTACGTCGACAATGCCGAAGGCGGTTGGTTGCCTTCACTCGGTACGCTGATTGGCTCACAAGCCGAAGATGCAAACCATGCTTTAGAATCTGACTTCTTCTTCCAAGTGGTGTTTGTGGCAACGGCGATGTCGATTGTCTCTGGCGCCGTGGCGGAGCGGATGAAGTTATGGGCTTTCCTGTTCTTCTCCGTGGTGATGACAGGCATTATCTACCCTGTTGAAGGCTACTGGACTTGGGGTAAAGGCTTTATCTCTAGCTTAGGTTTTGTGGACTTTGCGGGTAGCGGTATTGTGCATATGACAGGTGCCGCGGCGGCTATCGCTGGGGTGTTATTGCTCGGTGCTCGTAAGGGTAAATACGGCCCTAACGGCCAAGTGAATCCAATCCCAGGCTCTAACCTGCCAATGGCGACTTTAGGGATGTTTATTCTGTGGATGGGCTGGTTTGGTTTCAACGGTGGCTCACAATTAATGGTTTCAGATGCGGCCAACGCTAGCTCTGTCGCTAAGGTTTTCGTAAACACCAACACCGCGGCCGCTTTTGGTGCTATCTCTGCCCTAGTTGTGTGCAAAATGATTTGGGGTAAAGCGGACTTAACCATGATCTTAAACGGCATTCTGGCGGGCTTAGTGGCGATTACTGCGGATCCGCTGTCACCTTCGCTGCTGATGGCAGGGGTGATTGGTGTGGTGGCTGGTGGTTTAGTCGTGTTCTCTATCGTGGGTCTGGACAGAATCAAGATTGACGACCCAGTGGGCGCGATTTCTGTGCACGGTGTTGCGGGTTTCCTCGGTTTGATGTGTGTACCCTTATCGAATGCCGACGCGACTATCACAGCGCAATTAACTGGCGCAGCGATTATCTTCGCATGGGTATTTAGCGCATCGTTTGCGGTGTGGTTTGTACTCAAGATGACCATGGGCATCCGTGTTACAGAGGAAGAAGAATATAACGGTATGGATGCGTCTGACTGTGGTATCGACGCTTACCCAGAGTTTGTGACTGTCAAAAGTGCAGGCTAACTGGTGTTGATATGACTTGATGCCTCTCAGGGATAAGAGGATAGTAAAGCAGGGCCAAGTGCTCTGCTTTTTTTATGGGTCTTCGACTGCCACGCTGATACCACAAGGAGCGAATGATGCGCTTAATCTCTAATCTCACAGTAAAAATCAGACGTACCTGCTTGCTTGGGGGCATTTTGAGTACACTCTTAGCCTTGCCCGTTTTTGCGGGGCAAGTCGTAGTGACTCGTTCGGATGAGCCTTTCGATGCCTTTGCCGTGCGCGACCAAGTGCTAAAAGATTATGAATGGCAGGAATCCTTGAGGAGGCAGGAGCAAATTCAAATTTTGCAGGCTCTGCCACTCGGTTGTATCGCCCAGGTAAAGCCTTACCGCTACTTTACCTGCGGTCAGGATAACTACCGGCCTTATCGTTATCAGCAGCAGGATGTGTATATCAAGGTTGACCCTCCGGCGCAGCGTTAACTCTCAAGCTGCCGCAATCCTTTGTGGCAGGCCGTTATTTTTTGTAACCATTTTATGACGTCTTTTTGGCCAGGTGTAATAAGCTCAAATAGGAGCCTTATGGTCTGGGGGACATCTCATGATACAACTGCGCACCATCTCTAGCGGCATTATCTGCTCATTATTACTTTTACTCTTATGGGGTTGCAGCTCGACAGCCCCAAAACCTAGTGATGATGAGATAGATGCCCTATTTGCAGATTCGTTATTTAAATCTGTCAGCAATATTCCTAGCGTCGAGGATATTTTCAGCCTTCCGCCCTCGGTCGCAGCCGATGTCCGGCGCGCCTACGACCGCTACAGTTTATCGACTAAAAACCCCGTCGCGGTGCATGAATGGTTAGCCAGTTATATCAATGCCAATCAGCTCGGTGGTCACAGCGATTTTCACTATCAAGATAATTTGACTCAAACCGCCAGCGAAACCTACGCCCAGCGCGCGGGGAATTGTATGTCGCTGGTGGTGATGACATCGGCACTCGCGGATGTGTTTAAAATTGGCACTGAGTTTCAGGATATTGCGATTGAACCTGTATGGGACAAACAGGGCGAGTTTTATCTGATCAACGGCCATGTCAATCTACGCTTGCTACCCGCCGAGAGCGTGCACACTGTGTATCTGTCGGCCCATGCAATTCTGGTCGACTTTATGCCCGAGCGCGCCCTGCGAGGCTACAACAAAGTGCAAATTAATCGCCAGACCTTAACCAGTATGTTCTATAACAATATGGCCGCCGAATCCTTGGTCGAAGGGGATTTAGACCGCGCCTATGCGCTGATTAAAGCGGGCTTAAAATCAGGACACTTTATTCCAGCGCTCAACACCTTAGCCGTGATTTATCGCCACAAGGGCGATGAAAAGCGGGCCGAGCAAGTCTATCGCTATGCACTCAAATATGATGCCGATGATATGACGACGCTCTATAACTTGGCGGTGATTTTAGGTGAGCAGGGCCGTTTGGAAGAGTGGGCACAGGTCAATAAAGTGCTGGAGTTAGCGCGTATTCGTAATCCTTATTACTACTACGATATGGGTGAGCAGGCCTATGACGAGCACCAATACAGCGAGGCGCTCGCTTGGTATCAAAGGGCAGTGGATAAAGCCGATTATCGCCATGAGTTTTTCTTTGGCCTGTCACGCACCTATTGGGCGCTGGGGGATGAAAAGCGCGCCAAACTCAATATGGAAAAAGCCATGGCTCTAAGCCGCGAAGCCACAGATAAACATCGCTATCAGGCAAAACTGCAGGCCATGCAACAACATTAATCCTTTACTCAACCTCCTTTGTTTGCGTCTGACTAATGGCAAAAGAGGTTTTTTATTTCCGCTTTCACCACCGTTTGCTTCCAACCCCAACACTCGTTTGGCTTTAGTTTGCATATCACATTGAAATATTTGAATTTGTATTTTTTAAAAATATGTTAAAACAATACGTTATATTTGATTTCTTGAAATGGAGACAACTTGGTTGCATTAGCGGCGCAGACTGGATAAATTGAACTCAGTATTGCAGTTGAGATCCCCTATTGCAGCGATAAAAATAGCCTAAACACGAGAGTTGGAGCAGTAAATTATGTATTACCAAAATGATGACGTTCGCATTAATGAAGTCAAAGAGTTACTTCCACCGATTGCGATTCTAGAACGATTTCCTGCTTCCGAAAACGCTGCTGCAACTGTGTTTAACGCCCGTCAAAGTATCCATAACATTCTCGCTCGCCAAGATGATCGTTTGTTAGTCGTCATTGGTCCTTGCTCAATCCATGATCCTAAGGCCGCATTGGAATACGGCCAGCGACTGGTTGCGCTAAGAGAACGTTATCGAGATCAGCTCGAAGTGGTGATGCGTGTTTATTTTGAAAAGCCACGTACCACAGTGGGTTGGAAGGGACTCATCAACGATCCTTATATGGATAACAGCTTCAAACTGAACGATGGTTTGCGTACCGCGCGTAAACTCTTGGTCGATTTGAATGACTCAGGCATGCCTACCGCGGGTGAATTCCTCGATATGATCACCCCGCAGTATGTGGCGGATATGATGTGCTGGGGCGCCATCGGCGCGCGCACCACAGAATCGCAGGTACACCGCGAATTGGCTTCTGGGCTGTCTTGCCCTGTAGGCTTTAAAAATGGTACCGACGGCACTATTAAGGTGGCAATCGATGCTATTGGCGCCGCGAATGCGCCGCACCACTTCTTATCGGTAACCAAATTTGGCCATTCGGCGATTGTGTCGACCAAAGGTAATCCCGATTGCCATATCATTCTGCGTGGCGGCCGTGAGCCTAATTACAGTGCCAGCCATGTGGCGCAGATCAGCGAACAACTGAAAAAGGCCAAGCTGGTCGACAACATAATGATCGATTTCAGCCATGCCAACAGCAGCAAACAATATCAACGCCAAATGGAAGTCGCGAACGATGTGGCCGAACAATTGGCTGCGGGTAATAAGGCGATTTTCGGTGTGATGGTCGAAAGCCACTTAGTGGAAGGGCGTCAGGATCTGATTGAAGGTCAAGCGTTATGCTACGGTCAGAGCATCACAGATGCCTGTATTGGTTGGGACGATACCGAGCGTTTACTCGCAGTGTTAAATCAGAGTGTTATCGAACGTCGTCAGCGGGTTTAATCGGGTTTAAGACCAAAAATAAAGGCGCTATCCCGGCGCCTTTATTTTTATTATTTCTTGCTCATTTCGGCTAAGTATTCGTTAGCTTTGGCCAAGCTACCAAAAGCAGCAATCAGGTTATTTCTGCCTTTGTCCTGAATTTGTGGATTGCCTGATTCGATCATCATCCACACCCAAGTTTGGATCAGTGGTAATGGCGGGTATTGAACTTTAGCTGAATCCAACATAAAGCATCCTTTGATCTTGATTTATTTGAGTTATCTTTAATGTTATCGCAGAACGAGTGCGGAATTTGTTTGTACACACGGATCTGCGGCCAGATGTTTGCAAATCCTGCTGCTTGAAATCTTTAGTCCGAGGGACATTTTGGGTAAAACCGACAAAATAATCAACAGTCGAACCCTTGATGTTCTGGCCTATTTTAACGGTTACTGTTCTGATAAAGCCAAGCTTGTTTCAGAATTTTTTCACCTTAATATTCGCTTTGCGAACTCTCTGAGCGTAAGTCGTTAGCATGACACTTTTATTTCGGTAAGCCAGAGATATTTTGCCAAGCGGGCCGCTTTTTGTCTGTCAGATAAATCTGATTGATTTTATTCAAACTTTCCCTCTTTGCTTTCGCCTTAACGTGCGCCATGCTGCTACAATTGAGCGACTTTGGCAAAGGTTTAGACATATGCGCCCAACACTGTATTTTGAAGGTCCCATCGATAAGCTCAATTGGCACGTAGTTAAGTTGCTCTGGCCTTATTTGCTCGAATACAAGGGCCGGGTGGCATTGGCCATGTCTTGCCTTATCGTCGCTAAGCTTGCCAGCGTGGGTTTACCTTTTATTCTGAAAGACTTAGTCGATACCTTAGATGCCAATAAAACCGCGCAGGCCTTGAGTGTGCCCATCGGTTTAGTTTTAGCCTACGGCGCAGTGCGGCTATTAACAGTGATCACGGGTGAAATCCGCGACACCCTATTTGGCCGTGTCACAGAGCGGGCCATTCGCCGATTGGGCCTCGCGGTGTTCGACCACCTGCATCGACTCGATTTGGATTTTCACCTTGAGCGGCGTACGGGCGGCTTATCGCGAGATATTGAACGCGGTACCAGTGGTGTGAGCTTCTTGATGCGCTTTATGGTGTTTAACATAGTGCCGACCCTGCTAGAAATCGCCATGGTTATTGGTATTTTCTTTTTTAATTATGGCATTGCCTTTGCCGCTATCACCTTCACCTCTGTGATGGCCTACATTTGGTTTTCGGTAGTGGCGACTGAGTGGCGCACCGAATACGTCCGCGATGCGGCCAAGGCCGACTCCCTCTCCAACACCCGCGCTATCGACAGCCTGCTCAACTATGAAACCGTGAAGTATTTTAATAATGAGAAATATGAATCGGATCGTTATGACCAAGCCTTAGACCAATGGGAAGTGGCTAAACGTAAGAATCGTTTATCACTATTTGCCCTCAACGGTGGCCAAGCGCTGATTATCGCGTTGGCGATGACGGCGATGATGGCGTTAGCCGCCTATAAAGTGACCAATAATGAGATGACCTTAGGTGACTTTGTACTGATCAATGCCTTTATGATGCAGCTCTTTATGCCGCTCAACTTTTTGGGATTTGTCTACCGTGAAATCCGCGGAGCTTTAGCCAATATTGAGCGGATGTTCAGTTTGCTCGATAAGCACCCTCGCATAGTGGATAAACCCGATGCCTTAGACTTTGAGCCTAAGCGCGGCGAGCTCAGTTTTGAGCATGTGAGTTTTAGCTACGATGACAGGCCGATACTGCGCAACGTCAGCTTTAAGGTGGCGGCGGGGAAAAAAGTCGCGGTGGTTGGAGATAGCGGCGCAGGTAAATCTACACTCATCAAATTGCTATTCCGTTTTTACGATGTGGAGCAAGGGCGCATTTTGATTGATGGGCAAGATATTCGCCAATTAACCCAAGATGCACTGCGCCGCGCCATTGCGATAGTGCCGCAGGATACAGTGTTATTTAATGATTCCTTAGTGGAGAACATTCGTTATGGCCGTCCCGATGCGACGGATGAAGAAGTGCGCCATGCCATCAAACTTGCACATTTAGAGCATTTTATTGCGTCGCTCTCCCAAGGTTGGGATACCAAAGTGGGTGAGCGGGGCTTAAAGCTCTCGGGTGGGGAGAAGCAACGCGTGGCCATTGCGCGGGCGATTTTAAAAGGCTCTCCAGTGCTAGTGTTTGATGAGGCTACATCCTCCCTCGACAGCCGTTCGGAACAGGCGATTTTGTCAGCACTGCGTGAGGTCGCCAAAGGGCATACCAGTTTAGTGGTGGCGCATCGGTTATCGACCATAGTCGACGCCGACCAGATCGTGGTCTTAAGCCAAGGGGAAATTGTCGAGCAGGGGAATCATCAGTCTTTACTGGCTCAGGATGGTCTCTACGCTAAGTTGTGGCGCATACAAAATGAGCAACAACAGCTTTCGGTAGAAGTGTAACAGCGTTGGGACAATTCAGTTTTTATTCAGGTTCGGCTCTCTATACTCGAATCCAAGCAAATAACGATAAGAGGTGCTTGGCATGGAAAATATGGCATTAAGAGTCAATATTGAAGGCAGAGAAGAGAAAGTAAGCACAGATTGGTTTGCGATTATGGCAACCCTTAAAAAGCGCGGTGTAGATTATGATTCGCTACAACGCATTCACGCAGAGTTAAACGCAGGCCTTAAAGTGACCACAAGACGTTTAACGCTAGCAAAAATGAATCAAGAACTTGAATTGGCAGGGATTATTCGTAGAACTAATGAATATAACGCGGATGTTCGTGGTATGAATTAAGCGATGAGACAAACGAAATAGGGAATATAAGAAATTATATTCCCTTTGGTTTTCCAGCCTTCCAACCTTCACATAACAGATTGAATTTGGTGGTCGATTCGTCAATTTTAGTGAGTCGAATTACTTGGCCTTCACGAAAACACACTAATTCGCCTTCGATCTCAGTCAAGCGATTACAGCTCTTACAGCTTGTGCTGGCAGTTTTACTGTCTGGCATATGGCTTACAAAGCTTGCTTTCACAGTGTTTCCTTAACTTAATATGCAGTTGTTTAATCTCAAGCGTGTATCACGGATCTTACCCCTTTTGTGATACGCGTTCAAATTACCTTTTGCTAAATTAACTTTAGACGAAAGTCGTACGAAATGCATACAGTGTCAAGTTAACTATTGATTGATATGGGAATAGTACTTATCCAGCGAAACCGACAAGCCACTCTCGAGCACAATCCTCACATGGGACGGCTTGAGTTGCCTTGGCTCTGTCACGCCACAGGAGTGGGCGATCAGGGCTAAATCGTGGTGTAGGTTATGATTATAATTTGCGACGCGAGTCGATTTGTCTCTAGGATCAAGACCTTGTTGCAACTTCTTATTGTGAGTCGTGATGCCCGTCGGACAGGTATCCTTGTTGCATTGCAGCGCTTGAATACATCCGAGGGCAAACATGTTGCCACGGGCCGAGGCGATAAAGTCCGCACCCAAGGCCAGTGCCCAAGCAACCCTCGATGGCACTATAAGTTTGCCTGAGGCGATCACTTTAATGCGTTTACGCAGCCCTCGCTGAATTAAGATATTGACTAATATGGGTAAACTCTCTTTAAGGGGCAAGCCCACATAATCCATTAAGGGTTGAGGGGCGGCGCCCGTGCCGCCGTCAGCACTGTCTAAGGTAAAAAAGTCGGGGGCAGAGGCTTCGCCACGGCGCTCAATTTCATCGCAAAAATCTTCGAGCCATTGAACGTCCCCAAGTACAGCTTTAATGCCTGTGGGTTTACCCGTGACCTCACGTACTCTGGCAATCATATCCAGAATATCGCCCACATTTTTAAACTCGATATGACCATTGGGGCTAATGGAATCATGGCCCTGCGGGATACCGCGAATTTTGGCGATCTCCTCGGTGACTTTTATCCCCGGCAAGATACCGCCCTTGCCTGGTTTGGCTCCTTGGCTCATTTTGATTTCAAACATTTTAACTTCGGGGTGGGCGGCGATTTCTTTGAGCTTGTCATCGTCTAAATGGCCGTGCTCATTACGTACACCGTATTTAGCGGTACCAATTTGAAAGACTAAGTCGCAGCCACCTTTTAAATGGTAAGGGCTTAAGCCACCTTCTCCGGTATTTAACCAACATCCCGCCTGCGCTGCGCCGTGGGATAAGGCGGTGACTGCAGGGCGTGACAGGGCACCGAAGCTCATGGCGGAGATATGGCAAATGGCCTTAGTGGTGTAGGGTTCACGGCAATGGGGGCCAATGGTTTGAGGCAGAATTGGCGTAATATCTTCATCTTGAGTAGGAAAGGCGGTATTCATAAACATGATGGCACCCGTGCTGTCTAGTGGGCGTGTCGAGCCAAAGGCAATGGTTCTGTCGACGTTTTTCGCGGCTCGATATACCCAGCTCCGCTCGGCGCGGTTAAAGGGCAATTCTTCCCTGTCCTGTGCGAAAAAGTATTGTCTAAAAAATTCGCCTTGTTTCTCAAATAAATACCTAAAGCGACCTATCACAGGGTAGTTGTGGCGCACGGCCTGTTTGGTTTGTAGCTTGTCGGCGATATACATATACACAATCGCCAGAACGACAAAGCCCGCTAGGATTAAAAACAGCCCTGAGAAGAGATCCAGTCCCCACATAAACCAATTCAATTCTTGCATCTTGTTATCCTCTATTCGTGTCCATAACGGGTGGAGATAAGGCTCGCTGGCTGTCCATCATGGATGGAGAGTAAAAACAGCTGGCTGTAATCATCTTCTGCTATGGTGGGGATTTCTGGGCCGCCAAGAGCTTTGATGATCAGTGGGACGGTATTGGAATGCCCCGCAATTAAGCTGTTACCTTTAACAGCATGTACTTGTGCAACAATTTGCTGGATATGGGCTTCGAGTGGTTTTTCGGCCGCGACCACGGTAATAGGTAAATGCCGCTCCGAAGACATAGGCAACAAGGTTTGCTGGGTTCTTTGATATTGGGTCGCGATCAGTTGCGAAATCTGCGTCCTTTGCAAGGCGCCAATCAGCGCGAGGGCACGTGCATGGCCATCATCTGAAAGGGACGGATCGCCTGCTGGAGCGTCGGCTTTTTCGGAATGCCTCACCAAAATAATCAATCGATTATCGGCAAAAGCTTGATTGATGGGGCTGAGTCCCATGCTAGTAAAGAGCAACAGGCCTAATAGCAGAGTGTGTAATAGCCGAAGTTTATTTAAGCGGATGGTTCGCAAGGAGTGAGTAACCACTGCTAGCCATTGGGGAGTTGCCATGCCGTATATCCTTATCTGATGGGCGCATGCAAGTGCGACGCTGAGGCGAATAGATTCATTATGAGTATCATTGCCTTAGATTGTGATGGTACTGCAATTGAGAAAAATACTAAAGTTGCTCAAATTTTGGTCGATAATAGAGTCATCCCAAATTGAATGGATTTTGCATCATGGAAATCAACAACCCTGCGCAGGTACAGAACGCTTCTTCGTCCCACCGCAAGTATGCCGAAAACGTGCCTGCCAATGCTGAAAAGATGAAAAATGTGGAAGCGCCCGGCAAACAAACTGCGTATCAAACCAGTAAGCAGTTAATGAATCAGGCGATTCTGTCGGCGCAGGAGGAAGTGAGTTTAAAGTCCGGTGATCAATCCATGGCGTTACTTTATCGCGCGGCAATTGAAGCGATAGATAAAGAATTAGCGCCTTCGATGGGGCCAAATTCGACTCAAGCTAACTATGACAATCAGGTCGATTATTCCCCCGAGGCGACGGCTGGTCGGATTGTGAGTTTTGCGACCCAGTTTTTTAGCATTCACCAACAGCAGAATTCGAATATGAGTTTGGACGAGCAGCTCGACAGTTTTATGAGCATTATCGGCGGCGCTATCGACAATGGTTTTAAGGAGGCTCGAGATATTTTGTCCGGCCTTAAAGTGTTGCAAGGGGATATTGCCGATGGCGTCGATAAAACCTATGGCTTAGTACAAGAAGGATTGCAGGCCTTTAGGGATAGCTTCAATAAGAAACCTGATGAGGCGCAAACGGCTAGCGCATAATGCCCAATGTAGTTCCATCCTTCTTGTTTTAAGCCCCTTGCAATAAGGGGTTTTTGTTGTGCAGATAACAGTCTATGCTAGGGATCTATTTAACGTTGTGCTTGAGGACGAGTTATGTGGACTAGGGGACGGGTTATCGAACGTATTGATTGGAGTGATAAATTATTTTCGCTGCGGATAGCGGCCGAACTGGCGCCCTTTATTCCGGGTCAATTTATTAAACTCAGCCAAGTGCAAGATGATAAGCGTGTCGCCAGAGCCTATTCCCTCGTAAATTCCCCCGATAAACCCTATGCCGAAATCTTGGCTGTCGCCGTAGAAGAAGGGCTGTTATCCCCGCAATTACAAAATCTTGCCATAGGCGATGAAATTGAGATCACCCCAACCGCCACAGGCTTTATGACCTTGGATGAGATCCCTAAGGGAGCAGGGCAAGGCCGGCACTTATGGCTGTTAGCCACGGGGACGGCCGTGGGGCCATTCTTATCTATGTTAGATACGCCAGAGCCTTGGCAGCGTTTCGAAAAAGTCGTGCTTATCTATGGTGTCCGCGAAGCTAAAGACTTAGCCTACCTCGATAAAATAAAGGCTTATGCCACGCAATATCCTGATCAGTTTATCCTGTGTTTAACCGTCACCCGTGAAAAGGTCGACGATGCACTGCAATGCCGTATTCCCGATGGTCTCGTCTCGGGCGAAATTGAGCGTAAAGTGGGGTTAACTATCAATGCAGCGGATTCGCAGGTGATGATTTGTGGTAATCCGGGGATGATCAGCGGCGCGCAG
This sequence comes from Shewanella sp. GD03713, assembly GCF_029843705.1. Taxonomy (NCBI): domain Bacteria; kingdom Pseudomonadati; phylum Pseudomonadota; class Gammaproteobacteria; order Alteromonadales; family Shewanellaceae; genus Shewanella; species Shewanella sp. GD03713. The sequence goes on along the minus strand of NZ_JAOCIW010000001.1, from coordinate 4,076,562 downwards.
GCTGCGCTGCTCGACAAAGGATTAGCTAAAAACCTACGCCGCGCTCCGGGACAAATTACCGTCGAGAAATATTGGTAATCGGTTGAGTGTTAATGATAAATAATTAGTCTTAATCGTTTTAATGTCAGTCATATAGAAGGATTTTTTGATGAAGTTGCTCTGCTCCCTCGCTTCACCCTATGCTCGCTGTGTTCGCACATTAATCCGTTATTTAGGGATTAAGGATATCGAAGAAGTCTTAGTCAATCCGATGGAAAACACCGCCGAGCTGCTCGATGTTAACCCGCTTGGGCAGATCCCTTGCCTCATCACCAACGATGGTGTGCCTATCTTAGATAGCGAAGTGATTATGCGTTATTTAGACGCCGAGTTAGGTGAGCAGCAGATGTTTGGCGGCCAAGTAAATAATTGGGTGTTGCAGTGCCAATATTCGATGATCAAAGGGCTGATCGACAGTGCGGTAAAATTGCGCCAAGAACAAATGCGTGAAGAGGAAGGGGTGAGATCGGCCTTTTGGACATCGCGTTTTGAGCAAGCGCTGCTGCGCGGTTTGATGCAAATGGAACATCAGAGTGTGATTACTCAAGCAACGATTCAGGCACCGCAATTAGCCTTAATCTGCTTATTAGATTATGTGGATTTCAGACATCCAGAACTCGATTGGCGTAAAGTGGCTCCCGCGACCTCGCTCTGGTTTAGTGAGATGCGCGATCTCCCCGCGTTTGTGGAAACTCGTCCAGCATAAAAGACATTAGTGGTCTGTTGAGCGGCGGCCTCTATGGGTCTCACGGCGATTATGTTCACCAAACGCGCCGTAGAGATCCTTAGTTATGCCGTAATCGACTCTACGGTCGTTACCCGTTTGGCGTCTATCATCATAGTGTTGATAGCGGCACTGACAATTGGCCATAGTGCATTCTTCCATTGGGAGTTCAGGGGCTTCCTTTGAAAGGAAACGTTTTCCTTTGAGCTCATCTACCTGCTCACAACAACTGCCGTCATTTTCGATGCTGACGCAATGGAAGCGCCTTTCTTGCCCTGCAAGCCGTTGATTTTTCTTTTTCGCGTTATCCATGAGTTTGACAAAATGCTTGCGCTTTTTAGGCCCCCGTTTGAGCACCATAAACGCGAGTAGCGCTATCACGACGACAAGCAGCAGTAACGCGCCTAACATAACGCCTCCTCATGTATTTTAAGCGAATTAAGGTTCAGTTTAGTTTGGTTTGAGATAATCTCCAGTTTTAAGTTTAATTTCATTAAAAACAAAAAGTTAATCAATCTATTGCCCTAGTTCATTTGATCTATTACTCTTGCGCAACTGATAACTATTATCATTAATAGTCTTGAGAATTGACTCACGCTTGCTGTCATCATTTTGAGGAGAAATCGCTAATGAAATGGGTAACTTGTGCCGCTTTACTTGGGTTAATGTCGGTTGCGCAGTCTGCACATGCGGATGAAAAATTAACGGTTTATTCCTATCGCCAAGCGTTTTTGGTTGAGCCTATTCTGAAGCGCTTCACCGATGAAACCGGCATTGCTGTGAATGTGGTATTTGCGAAAGACGGTATTGCCGAGCGGATCGCCCGTGAAGGACGCTTATCCCCTGCGGATTTAGTGTTAACTTCGGATTTCTCTCGCTTGGTCGAATTAGTCGACAAAGACCTGACTTCTCCCGTGAAAAGTGAGCAGCTCAATAGCAATATTCCCGCGCAATACCGCGATCCCGATGGACAATGGTATGCCTTAACGATGCGTGTGCGTAATCTCTATACGGCAAAAGATCGCCTCGGCCCACAAGCCATCAGCTACGAAGAGCTGGCCGATCCTAAGTACAAAGGCAAGATCTGTACGCGCAGTGGTAAGCATCCTTACAATATCGCCTTAGTCGCGTCGATGATCGCCCACCACGGTGAGGCCGATACTAAGACTTGGTTGCAAGGCGTGAAAACCAACTTAGCACGTAAGCCTCAAGGTAACGATAGGGCGCAGGTGAAGGCGGTTAAAGAAGGCTTGTGTGATATCGCTATCGGCAATAGCTACTACTACGGCAATATGCTGCAAGATCCTGAGCAAAAGAGCTGGACAGAGGCTGTGGCGATTAACTTCCCGAATCAAGCCGATCGCGGTGCCCATGTGAACGTTTCTGGTATGGTACTGACTCGCCATGCGCCGAATAAAGACAATGCCATCAAGTTGATGGAGTTCTTGTCTGCGGATGTGGCACAAAAAGCCTATGCCGAAGTGAATATGGAATATCCTGTCAAAGCCGATGTCGCGCCTTCAACCTTGGTTGCCTCGTGGGGCGAGTTTAAATCCGACCAATTACCGATTTTCAAGCTGGCGGAATACCACCAAGCGGCGGTGAAATTGTTAGATGAAGTTCAGTTCGATCTCTAGTTGAGCGGTTATAGCGACTAGAAATAGTAAAAGTGAAAGTGCGCCTTAAATGGCGCACTTAGGTTAAAGGATCCACATGATTTTAGGATTAGCCAGAAGCTGGTCGCTTACTGGTTATGCCATAGCCGCGCTACTGGTGTTACCCCTCTTTGCGTTAATTCTTCAGGCGGCGCAGCCCGATGAGGCCGTCTTTGGTCATCTGTTCTCCACCGTACTACCCACCTATATCTCCAACAGCCTATGGTTGATCCTGTGGGTGAGTATTGGCTCACTCTTGCTGGCATTGCCCTGCGCTTGGTTGATGGCGCGTTGTGAGTTTGTCGCTAGGCGTTATCTGCAATGGGCTTTATTGCTGCCCTTGGCCATGCCAGCCTACATAGTCGCCTACGTGTATACCGATTTACTCGATTACGCAGGTCCTGTGCAAACCTGGCTTCGCTCAGTGTTTGGTTGGAGTTCGCCGCAGGATTACTTTTTCCCCGATATCCGTACCTTAGGCGGCGCGGCGTGTGTGTTGTCGCTGGTGCTCTTTCCCTATATTTATCTGTTGGCGCGCACCGCGTTTATGGAGCAATCCTTAAGCTTGGCCCACGCATCGAGGATTATGGGCTGCTCGCCGTGGCAGAGTTTTTGGCGTTTATCCTTACCTATGGCAAGGCCCGCTTTGGCCGTGGGCGTGGCCTTAGTGGCGATGGAGACGGCGGCTGATTTTGCCACGGTTAACTACTTTGCCGTACCCACCCTGACCACGGCCGTGTACGACACTTGGCTGGGTTATGGCAATTTGACGGCGGCGGCTAAGCTCTCGGCCATTATCCTCTTGGTCGTGTTTAGCTTGATTGGGGTAGAGCGTTTTGCCCGCCGTAAACTGCAGTTATTCCAAAAGCAGTCCCGTATTCAAGCGAGCGATTTATATCGGCTCTCACCGATGCAAACCCTGCTTGCCCTCGGCTATTGCATCACCTTGCTCGTGCTGGCCTTTGTACTGCCAAGCGGGATTTTACTCTCCTATGCCATCGATTATTTTGAGCAGAGCTGGGATCCGATTTTCTGGCAATTGAGTGTGAATAGCTTGAGCCTTGCGCTTATTACTAGCCTAGTGTGCTGCGCGATTGCATTGATATTGATGTTCATCCGCCGCGTGAGCCCAAGGTCGAGCGATGCGCTGCCATCACGCTTGGCCTCGACTGGCTATGCCTTGCCTGGCACTGTGCTGGCGATTGGCGTGCTGGTGCCGTTAACCCTGCTCGATTTTGCGATCAATGATGTAGCCGATTGGTTGGGGATGACAGGCCCAGGGCTGTTGCTTACGGGCAGTACGGTCGCACTGGTTTTTGCCTTTTGTGTGCGCTTTGTGGCTATCGCCATCGGCAGTGTCGAGACTAGCTATAAACGTATTTCGCCGTCACTGGACATGGTGAGCCTGACCCTGGGGCAGAGCCCAAGACGACTATTGCAAAGAGTGCATCTGCCGCTGCTCACTAAGGGCTTATTTGCTGGGGCGCTACTGGTGTTTATCGAAAGCATGAAAGAATTACCGGCGGCATTGTTGCTGCGGCCCATAGGGTTTGAGAATCTCGCCACCTATGTATTTCAGTTTGTCTCAGACGAAAAGCTTGAACATGGCGCCTTGCCCGCCATTGTGATTGTGCTCGTGGGCTTAGTCCCGCTGATTTATTTAAACCGTTCCTTGGAGCAAGATAGCCGATGACCAGCACCCTCAATCTTCATCAAGTTCATAGCGATTATCAGGGCCAACAGGTACTCAAAGGCTTAGATTTAACCCTTGCTCAAGGGGAAATCCTTGCGCTGTTAGGCCCAAGTGGCTGCGGCAAAACCACTTTGCTCAGGACGGTGGCAGGATTGCAGGCTATCAGCCAAGGTGAAATTCAAATTAATGGCAAGACGGTCAGCGGTGCAGGACAATTTGTGCCGAGTGAGCAGCGGGGAATTGGGATGATTTTCCAAGACTACGCTTTATTCCCCCATTTGACCGTCGCCGAGAATATTCTCTTTGGCGTAGCAAAATTAACGGCTACGCAGCGCAAGGCGCGCTTGGATGACATGCTTGCCCTAGTGAAACTCGAAGGTTTAGCCAAGCGTTATCCCCATGAGTTGTCCGGCGGGCAGCAGCAGCGGGTGTCTATTGCCCGCGCGCTTGCCTATGAGCCGCAATTACTGTTACTCGATGAGCCTTTTTCGAATATCGATGCCCAAGTGCGCCACAGCATGATGGCGGAGATCCGCAGCATTCTCAAACAACGTAATGTCAGCGCGGTATTTGTGACTCACAGTAAGGACGAGGCCTTCGTCTTTGCCGATACCTTGGCCATTTTTAACCAAGGTGTGATAGTGCAGCATGGCCGCGCCGAAGACTTATATGCCGCGCCTAATAGCCGCTATGTGGCGGATTTTCTGGGCAGTGGTAACTACTTACCCGCTGAAGTGCTCGATGGTCATAGCGTTGTCACTCCGATTGGCGAGCTGCGCAGCCTGACCCCCTTGTCGCAATCCCATGCTTTCAATGGCCAAGTGTTTTTGCGGCCACAGCAATTGGCGCTCAGCGCCGATGATGCGGGTGTGGGGACGATTACCGAGCGGCGTTTCCTCGGGGCATTTTGCCATTACTGGGTGAAAGTCGAGGCGGCGTCCCACGCCCATTATGTTGAAGTGCGCAGTCAAATCATGCAGTTGAATGTCGGACAGCGAGTGGGATTAAGCACTGAGCCACATTCTCTGGTGCTATTTGAGTCTTAAGCAGGTCGCAGAGGATATGTCACTGTGTCAGCATAAAGTATGACATTTTTGCTTACGTTTAACTTGGTCAAAAAAACGCTAGATTGATGATATTTTCAGCCTTCCTTGTTACCTTAATTCCTCCAGAGTGGGAGGAATTATGATAAAAACAATAAAATCAATTTGTACCTTAGTCACAGTGGCGACAGCAATGTCGTCATCAGGAGTGTTGGCCATGGATAGGATCACGGGTAAAGCCTTTGCGACGCGCTCAGAAGTGTATGCCACCCATGGGATGGCGGCGACCAGCCAACCGCTAGCGACTCAGGTGGCGATTGATGTATTAAAACAGGGCGGCAGTGCTGTGGATGCGGCGATTGCCGCCAATGCCATGCTGGGCTTAGTCGAGCCTACTGGCGCTGGGGTTGGTGGCGATTTATTTGCCATTGTCTGGAGCGCTAAAGATAAAAAGCTTTATGGCCTCAATGCTTCGGGTCGTAGCCCCAAATCCTTAACCCTAGAGAAGCTCAAATCCCTCGGATTAGATTATTTACCTCCCTTTGGGCCGCTGCCCGTGTCGGTTCCCGGTGCGGTGGATGGATGGTACGAGCTGCACGATAAGTTCGGCAAACTGCCAATGGCCGATAATTTAGCCCCAGCCATTCGTTATGCCCGCGAAGGTTGCCCCGTTTCTGAGCTGATTGCCTATTACCTTAATGGCAGTGGTAAAAAACTCGCTAAATTCCCCGGTTTTAAAGAAACCTATATGCCCAATGGCAAAATGCCTGCGATGGGCGAAATCTTCAAAAATCCTGCATTAGCGAACACCTATGAGAAAATTGCCAAAGGCGGCCGCGATGCCTTTTACAAGGGTGATATTGCCAAAAGTATTGATAAATACATCAAGGCTCAAGGTGGCTATTTAAGTTATGAAGACTTAGCCAGCCATACTAGCGACTGGATTGAACCCGTATCGGCCAACTACCGTGGCTACGATGTGTGGGAACTGCCGCCCAATGGGCAGGGGATTGCTGCACTACAGATCTTAAAAACCATGGAGCCCTTCGATGTTGCGGCCATGGGCTTTAACAGCCCCGAATATGTGCATTTATTCGTAGAGGCCAAAAAACTCGCCTTTGCTGACCGTGCTAAATTCTATGCCGATATGGCTTTTAACAAAGTGCCTGTAAAAGAGTTGATTTCGCAGCAATACAATTACGAGCGCGCCAAACTTATCGACTTAAACAAGGCGGCTAAGAGTGTCGATGCTGGGAATCCTGCGCTGCAACATGGGGATACTGTATATCTCACCACTGCTGATAAAGACGGCAATATGGTGTCGCTGATCCAGAGTAACTACCGCGGCATGGGCTCGGGTATGACGCCACCGGATCTCGGCTTTGTATTGCAGGATCGCGGGCAGATGTTCGATCTCACCGAAGGTCGTTTCAACACCTACGCGCCGGGTAAGCGTCCCTTCCATACCATTATTCCCGCTTTTGTGACTAAAGACGGTAAACCTTGGTTGAGTTTTGGGGTGATGGGCGGTGCAACGCAGCCGCAAATGCACGCGCAGATTATTGTTAATCTGATTGATTTTAAAATGAACTTGCAAGAAGCGGGCGATGCCCCCAGAATTTTGCACACAGGTTCGACCGAGCCTACGGGCGAGGTGATGAATGACGGCGGCTATGTGAGCTTAGAATCAGGCTTCCCCGTTGAAACCCGCCGTGAGCTAATTAAGAAAGGCCATGTGCTACGCGATGGTCTCGGTGATTTTGGCGGATACCAAGCCATTGGTTTTAATGCCGAAACGGGCGTTTACCGCGGCGCATCAGAGAGCCGTAAAGATGGTTATGCCGCAGGTTACTAAGGCATAATTCGCCTTTGGCGTAATGAACGCCGAAGCTTGCGTAAGACGAATTGACGAGGCGTAATGGCCTCGTCAATTTTTATATTCCAGTCTACAAACGTGTTTACATTACAAAGACGGACAAACTGTGCGTTACTTAATGTCATTTTCAGGTAAAGTTGCGGATAATATTGCCGAAAATGAATCGACAAAAGGGTGATAACCAGATGGATATTCAAAATATGCCGCGTGAACAGTTGGGTGTGTGTGCAGAGGGAAACTTACATAGCGTCTATTTGATGTTTAATGCGAGCGACAACGATAACGTTGAATCGCAATTGCGTCCCTGTATTGCCAACGTTGCGCAGTATATTTATGAGTTGACGGATCAATACTCCGACAGCGCATTCAATGGTTTTGTGGGCATAGGCGCCAACTATTGGGACAGCCTCTATCCCGATGCTCGCCCCGAGATGCTCAAACCATTCCCAGCGATGCAAGCGGGTAACCGTGAGGCGCCAGCGATCGAATACGATCTGTTTGTGCATATTCGCTGCGACCGCTACGACATTTTGCATTTAGTCGCCAACGAAATCAGCCAAATGTTCGAAGACTTAGTCGAGTTAGTCGAAGAGGAACGCGGCTTTAGATTTATGGATAGTCGCGACTTAACAGGCTTTGTCGATGGCACTGAAAATCCGAAAGGGCGCCATCGTCAAGAGGTTGCCTTGGTCGGGGATGAAGAGCCTGAATTTAAGGGCGGCAGCTACATTCATGTGCAAAAGTACGCCCATAACTTGAGTAAGTGGCATAGATTACCGCTTAAAAAGCAAGAAGATATTATCGGTCGTACTAAGCAAGACAACATCGAATACGAGTCGGAAGATAAGCCATTAACCAGCCATATCAAGCGGGTCAACCTCAAGGATGACAACGGCAAGTCGATTGAGATTTTGCGCCAGAGCATGCCTTACGGTTCGCTCAAGGAGCAAGGGCTGATGTTTATTTCAACCTGTCGCACCCCAGAGCACTTTGAGAAGATGCTCCACAGCATGGTGTTTGGCGATGGTGCGGGTAACCACGATCACTTGATGCACTTTACCAGTGCCTTGACGGGGTCTTCTTTCTTCGCCCCAAGCTTAGATTTTTTGATGCAGTTCGATAATTAAGCCTTTGTAAACCGCGACTCAACGCACTGAGCCTTAAAGCCTCAGTGCGTTTTTGTTTGTGGGCTTAACTCGCCGTCGTCCACTTGCTGAGATCCTGCTGCCACTGCTGGGCGGTAAAATCGATAAAGGCGCGCACCAGCGCTTGTTGATAACTGCGGGAGAGGTACACCGCCCAGAGGGTTTGCCCTGGCGCCGTGTATTCGGGGAGCACTTCTTGCAGTTGGCCACTGGCGAGATAGGGATTAGCTAAGTCACAGGGCAAGTAGGCAATGCCATGCCCGCGCAATGCGGCGCTAACCAGCACTCCCATTTCATTCGCCATCAGATTCCCCATTGGTTTAATCAGCTCACTCTGTTGCTCCTTGAGTAGCTGCCAGTGTTGCTGCGAGCTATGAATAAGGCAATTATGGCTGAGTAGATCGTTAGGGACGGTTAGCGGCTCGGCTTGAGCCAAGTAACTGGGCGCGGCGCACAGCACGGCATCTATGCTCATCAGTTTGCGGGCAATCAAATTCTCATCGGGCTGCTCGGTATAGCGCAGTGCCACGTCCACCCGCTCATCCACCAACTGGGCAAAACTGTCCGACATTAACAGCTGAATATTGACCTTAGGGTGCAATTTTATAAAGCGATCGACCACATCAAACAGACTGTGCTGCCCAAGCCCGACGGGCGTAGCGATGCGAATACTGCCAACTAATTCGGTGTTATGACTATGGGCGCGGCTTTCCATTGCGGCGACTTCGCTCAGCACCCGCTGACAATATTGCAGGGCTTCTTCCCCCTGCAGAGTGAGGCTGACGCTGCGGGTCGTGCGGTGCAATAAACGTAAACTCAGCCATTGCTCAATTTCTTGAATATGACGTGAAACCTGTAGGCGACTGAGATCGAGGTGTTCTGCGGCCTTAGTAAAGCTGCCACAGTTGGCCACTTCGATAAAGCTGCGCATGGCGGCGATTTTATCCATTAGTATCTCAATCTGAAATAATCATGCTCATTTATCGATATTTATCACGTGAAGTGTCGCAAGTAAACTGGTCTCAATTTAAATCAGTAGCGAGACTTATCAAATGAAAATTGCAGTATTAGGTGCATCAGGTTGGATTGGCGGAACCATTTTTAACGAGGCGCTGAGCCGTGGTCATGAAGTGGTTGCCTTAGTGCGTGACCCAAGCAAGCTTGGCGAAACAGCAGCAGAAGTGCGTAGTGTTGACCTGACTCAGCCATTGGAAGCCGACACATTTGCGGGTGTCGATTTAGTGATTGCCGCAGTGGGTGCGCGCGCCGAGCAGAATCACGGCTTAGTGGCAAAAACGGTCAATAATCTATTAGCCGTGTTGCCACAGGCAAAAGTGCCACGTCTACTTTGGGTCGGTGGTGCGGGGAGTTTAGAAGTGGCACCGGGAGTGACCTTGGTTTCAAGTCCAGACTTCCCGCCTGCCTATAAGGATGAAGCCTTGGCTCAAGGTGAGGCATTGAAGGCATTTCGCGCCGCCAATACTATGGTTAACTGGACTTTTGTCAGTCCAGCGGCAGAAATTTACCCAGGCGCCAGCGAAGGTCCTTACCGTTTAGGCGGAGATAGCTTCTTTACCGATGCGAATGGTCAGAGCAAGATTTCAGTGGCCGACTACGCCAAAGCGATGCTCGATGAAGCGGAAAACGTGGCGCATCCTAATCAAAGGATCAGTGTGGCTTACTAAGGCTATAGACTCTGGTCGACGACTAATGTCGATGAGTTAAGGTCAATAAGCTAAGGTTTGTGAGCTCGGGGTGACGAGTCTTTGTTCCAAGCAAGCGTCATTCAAGCCAACAGATAGGTCTTATGCTGTAACGTAATCGGGACACTAGCCCTGAAATGAGGGCAATGTTGGACTGAAAAGCGTACAGATAAAAGAGAACAGGTCAGCAAGCTGACCTGTTTTTTTATTCTGCGTAGTTGAATAAAGATTTGATGGTTTCCAAGGTATCGGCGATATCTTGGATGCTGGATGGACAAATAAAGATAGTATCGTCTCCGGCAATGGTCCCCAAAATCCCTTCTGGCTTACCGATGGAATCCAATAAACGGGCAATTAATTGCGCGGCGCCAGGGCTGGTGCGAACGACAATCATGGCTTGGTTATGGTCAACATCGAGCACTAAGTTCTTTAACGGGCTGCCTGCGGTAGGCACGCCTAGTTCAGCGGGTAAGCAATAAACCATCTCCTGCTTAGCGTTGCGGGTGCGTACTGCACCGAACTTGCTGAGCATCCGAGACACTTTCGATTGGTTAATATTGCTAAAGCCTTCTGCTTGTAAAGCGGCGACAATTTCACTCTGGGAGCCAAAGCGCTCCTCTTTTAAAATCGCCTTAAAAATTCTAACAAGGTCATCCTGATTCTTGGTCGTTTGCATAGTCTTATTCTTTATTCAAAAAAACAGGCGTATTTTGAATAGTTTTGGTCAAACTGTCAACAAATAACCATTATGACTGAATAAAAATGCAATTAACGGATGGCTGGATAGCCGTGTTGTCGGTATTGATATTGAACTAGAGTAAATATTCAACATTGGAATGCTCAGTTTCGCTAAAACTTTGTCTCCACGACTAAGGGATAATTGAAATTAACGTGACATTCCAGTAATGTGACGCCAACGGAAATTAGATCCATGTCACACATATCCGAGAAATAACGGAGATAACTATGAAAGTTGCTGTACTTGGTGCTGCTGGTGGTATCGGCCAGGCTCTCGCCCTACTGTTAAAAACTCAATTACCTGCGGGTTCTAAACTGTCTCTATACGATATCGCACCGGTTACTCCGGGTGTTGCGGTTGACTTGAGCCACATCCCTACTGCGGTTGAAATCAAAGGTTTTGCTGGTGAAGATCCAACGCCTGCACTGGAAGGTGCTGACGTTGTTCTAATTTCTGCTGGTGTTGCGCGTAAGCCTGGTATGGATCGTTCAGATCTGTTCAACATCAACGCAGGTATCGTTCGTAACCTGATCGAAAAAGTGGCAGTGACTTGCCCTAAAGCCTTAGTGGGTATCATCACTAACCCAGTAAACACCACTGTTGCTATCGCAGCAGAAGTGTTGAAGAAAGCGGGTGTTTACGACAAGAATCGTCTGTTCGGTGTGACGACTCTGGACGTTATCCGTTCTGAAACTTTCATCGCTGAGTTAAAAGGCTTAAACGTTGCTGACGTTAAAGTGAACGTCATCGGCGGCCACAGCGGCGTGACTATTCTGCCATTACTGTCTCAAGTGGAAGGCGTGACTTTCTCTGATGAAGAAGTCGCTTCTCTGACCAAGCGTATCCAAAACGCGGGTACAGAAGTGGTTGAAGCTAAAGCTGGTGGCGGAAGCGCGACTCTGTCTATGGGTCAAGCGGCTTGCCGTTTCGGTATGTCTCTGGTTCGTGGTCTACAAGGCGAAGCTAACATCGTTGAATGTGCTTACGTTGACGGCGGCAGCGAGCACGCAGAATTCTTCGCTCAACCAGTGCTGTTAGGCAAAAACGGTATCGAAAAAGTACTGCCTTACGGTGAAGTGAGCGCATTCGAAGCTAACGCCCGTGATTCTATGTTAGATACGCTGAAAGGCGATATCAAACTAGGCGTTGATTTCGTTAAGTAATCCATCTGGATTATCAAAAACGGAGCCCAATGGCTCCGTTTTTTTATGGGCAGAATTTGAGTCTTTACTTGAGGCTAATACCAATCACATTAAATATCTAATCAGTTCAGAGCCTCACAGGCATTTCAATCCAAGGCGCATTGACGCAGAAATGGTCATTCCCTTTTAAGTCAATGCAACACCGGAGTGGGATGCCTGTGAGGCTCCCGAAGGGCGGGTTTCAACGCGCTTTATACTGCGTTTAAGGCTTTCGACAGAGCACCACTATGCCTTCAAGCCTTCGCCTTGTCTAAAGCGCGTTGAACTCCCGCTGAATGAACAGATATTTAATACGATTGGTATAACTACTTAGGCAGTTGGCATTGATTGTCGCAGCGCGCCTTGCCCGTCAGTAAGTAAGAGATGCGGTATCTGTGCTTGGCGAATCTCAGGTAGCACCAATCCGCGATAGGTTTGATAAGCGGTAAGCGTAGCACTTGTACCCAAGGGCGAGTGCCAGTTAGTGCCCATGCTTTGCAGGTGACATCTAGCCCTAGCAGCACGTCGCCAGAGGCGGTTTCGCCATGGAGAATGGTATTGGCGTAGTCTTTATCGATATAGCTGAATCGAGAGCTGAAATTGTCAGCATTAAGATCCACAAGTTCGATGCGATCATCGGGATCGCGCGCTTTAAGCTGACGCATTTCGGCGCAACATAAAGGGCAATTGCCGTCGTAAAAAATTCGCAGTTCCATAGGGCTTCCTCGATTAAACTCGCCTCGAGTATACGCAGGCGCCATCATTTTAGATCTAAATCGCGCAGCCTTTCATACCTTAATAATTAGGCGCAAGACAATAAAGACAGTAACATTCTGCGTATTACACTGCTTTATTGATAATTTAGCTAACTAGATTTGCCCTGCATTGAACGCACAAGCCCGTACTCGGCAAATAACAGGATGAATATGACAGCTCCCATTATTATCACTGGCGTGGGTAAACGCATTGGCTACGCCCTCGCGAAACACTTGCTCGCCCAAGGGCACAAGGTGATTGGCACCTATCGCAGCCATTATCCCAGCATCGATGAGTTGCAGTCTTTGGGCGCGACCTTAATCCAATGCGATTTTTACGATAATGCGCAGCTGCAAACCCTGATTGAGCAATTGAGCCAATACCCCAAAATCCGCGCCATTATCCATAATGCCTCTGACTGGCTGCCAGACAACAGCCCAAGCCTTGCCGCCCATGAAGTCATGCAGCGCATGATGCAGGTGCATGTGAGCGTGCCCTATCAAATGAACTTGGCCTTAGCCCCGCAGCTGCGAGCGGGAGCCGAGGGCGAGATTGGCGCCAGCGATATTATCCATTTCACCGATTATGTGGCCGAAAAGGGCAGTGCCAAGCACATGGCTTACGCGGCCAGCAAGGCGGCGCTGGATAACTTAACCTTATCCTTTGCGGCGCAATTGGCACCCGAGGTCAAAGTTAATGCGATTGCTCCGGCGATGATCCTTTTTAATCCGAGCGATGATGAAGCCTATCGGCAAAAGACCTTGGCTAAGGCCATCTTGCCAAAAGAAGCTGGAAATCAAGAGATTATCACCTTAGTGGATTATCTGTTGGCGAGCCGCTACGTTACAGGGCGTAACCACAATGTCGATGGTGGGCGGCATTTAAAGTAAAGCTGCGTGATAGCAGTGAACTTAATCAAGTTCTGGGTTTAAAAAAGTAACTGGATTTAAAAAAGTAGCTGGATTTAAAGGAATAAACGGCCTAGTCGAACCGCCATTCTCTGCTTGGGGTGATGATAAAGGGTAAAGGCACATCCCAATGCTCGCAGGGCAGGGCTGTCACTTGCTGGCAATCATGGGCGTAACCCATGGGCAGAGGTTTACCTTTGTTGTGCCAATTGGCAAGCGTTCTGTCGTAATAGCCGCCGCCCATGCCCATGCGATTACCTTTGATATCAAAGGCAACCAGCGGGGTGATCACCACATCGAGCCGTTCAATCGGCATCACGGCGCGCACATCCAATTTCGGCTCTAAAATGCCAAATTGATTCGGCTGCATTGGCGAGTCGGCTTGGTAATGCAAAAACAATAATTGCCCTGCATTAAAGGGGTGGAGCCGTGGCAGATAGGTGTGAATCCCCTGTTGCCAAAGCGCTTCGATAAGCGGGGCGGTTGCCAGTTCACCATCGTGGGTGAGGTAAAGTGCGACATGCTGGGCATTCAGCGTGCTGAGTTTTTCGAGCATTCGCTGACCTGCGGCAAGGCTTGCCTCTGCCTGCTGCTCTGTCGAAAGCGAGCGGCGAGCCAAGCGGATCTGTTTGCGTAATTCGTCGCGGCTTAGAGTTGGGTTTAGCGATTGGGTATCAATTTCAGACTGAGTGCCGTGTGGCCCCTTGACTGTTGGGGCTGATGTGTTCGAGACAGGTGAAGTGATAGACATAAATAAGATGCTCCCCAGAATGCCGCTACCGGTGTAGCCCTTGAACCGTAGGTTCAAGGCGGGTAAATGATTACCTCCTAAGGCTTCTCGGTACGAGCCGAGCATGCTCAATGTCAGTAAAGCATTCACCCTGAGATCAAAATTATCGGCACAGGGACATTACCAGTTGGCCTGCACCCCAGGGAGCAAAAACGGTATTGAATCGCTAAAATCTTGGCATAAAAAGTATAGGCCAGTTTAGCCATTCACTGTGCAACTCTTATCAGATAGATGGTGCTTGGCACCGAGTGGCACAGTCTAAATCTATTTGGTTGAACGCTCAACTAAGGCGTTTTCCAAGGTTGACTGCAACAGGCTGATGCGGTCATCCATTTGTTTCATATAGTGCTTATTCTTTTGCTTTTCTTGGAACAACTCGTGTCCAATATTCAGCGCCGCCATAATGGCAATTTCTTCGCGGCTTAAGCTATTAGTGCGATTTTTTAAGGTGGTTAGCTGTTGCTCAACCCCTTGCGCCACAACACGTAAGGCATCTTCCTGACCTTTCGGGCAGGCGATAGAGTAGGTGCGCCCTAGCAGGGTGATTTCAACTGCACTATTACTCATTCGAAGATGATCCTTTTGTTGGCATCGATAGGGCGGACTATATAGGGCTGATATTAAAAGTGCAAGGTGAGCCGCCGATGGATTGCACATTCGCCGTTTTGTTTGCTGCTTGTGTGAGCAGTTGCCGGAATTTTTATCTTCGCCCCCAAGAATGCCGGATCAGAGTTGGTTCAAGTCTTTATCTCTGCTAGCATTGCTGCTGGAAAATTCTGATTGGAATCTGATATGGCGACCCCTCCTTCGTTACGCATCGACAGCTTAAAAATCGCCCTCGATGCGGCTGAAATTGGTCAGCATCCCGTGGAAGTGCACGGTGCCCTTGTGGGTTTAATCTGCGGTGGCGTAGAGCAAACTGGTGATCTGTGGATTAAACCTTTATTTGACCTGATGAATGATGGTCAGCCTTTACCGGCGCCTCTGCATCAATTGGTGTGTGAGCTATTCCAAGACTCGGTTGCCCGTTTAGGTGATTTTGAGTTTGGCTTTATGCCACTGCTTCCAGAAGAGGAAGAACCGTTAAGTCAACGGGTTGAGGCCTTATCCCTGTGGACGCAGAGCTTCTTAACGGGCATCGCGATTATCCAGCCTAAGCTGAATAAAGCCTCGGCCGAAGTGCGTGAAGTGATTAAAGATCTGGCCGAGATCGCTCAGGTCGAATTCGATGTGGCCGACGATGAAGAATCGGAAACGGCTTATATCGAGTTACTGGAATTTGTGCGTATCGCCGCCATTATGTGCTATTCCGAGTTCGGCCCTGAGCCAAGCCACGGTGAAGGCGACGATCCAGCGGTGATCCATTAATCACTAACGAGAGAGGCGGAATCATTCCGCCTTTAATGAGTTTCAAATCTAACATCCTGATGGCGAAACGCTTTTAGCCATGCCATAGCTTGAATGAGAACCCCATGACGGTAGCAGAGCACATGGATAATTCAGTTCAAAATGTCGATATTGCCATTGTTGGTGGCGCCATGGCGGGGGCGACCCTGGCGCTGGCCTTAGCGCGTTTGTCTGGCACTGAAAAACCTTTATCTATTGCCTTAATCGAGGCGCATCTTCCCGATAACAGCCATCCCGGCTTTGACGCTCGCTCCATCGCCATTGCCCATGGTTCCATCTTCGAGTTATCCCGTTTAGGTTTATGGCCGAAACTGGCGCATTTAGGCACGGCGATTAAGGATATCCACGTATCCGATCGCGGCCATTTTGGCATGACGGAACTCAACGCCAGTCAGTTTCACTTAGATGCGCTGGGGCAAGTCGTCGAGCTTGAAAGAGTCGGCCAAGTGCTGTTTAGCGAGCTGCACAAGACTCAGGTTAAGCTCTATTGCCCTGCAAAACTGTCAGAGTTAATTCCTGCTAACGAGAGCCACACCCTAGTGCTCGATTCTGGCGAGCGCATTTGCGCTAAGTTGGTGGTCGCCGCCGATGGCTTGCTGTCTAAGGTGCGCAGCAGTTTTAATTTGCCCATCACCCAAGTGGCGTTTGAGCAAACCGCGATTATCGCTAATCTGCAAACCGATAAGCCGCACCAGCACTGGGCCTACGAACGCTTTACCGAGACGGGCCCACTGGCATTATTACCGATGGCAGATAGCCAAGGCCAACCGCGTTTATCCCTCGTTTGGGCACTCGACGATAGCCGTGCCCAAGCGATGCTCACAGCGCCCAAGGCCGAGTTTTTAGCGGCGCTGCAGCATGCCTTTGGCTATCGCGCCGGCCAGTTTATCGACGTCAGCGAGCGCCATGCTTATCCGTTAAACCTGTCCTACATGCCAAGGCCGATTCACCATAGATGCGTGTTTATCGGTAATGCCTCCCAGACTCTGCACCCGATAGCGGGGCAGGGGTTTAACTTGGGTCTTCGGGATGTCGTCAGCCTGCTCGAGGTGCTGCAACGCGCGCTGGCGCAGGGTGAGGATATTGGCGGTGTCGCCGTCACCCATAGCTATTTGCAGGCCCGTGAGGCGGATAGAAACAGCACTATTCGCAATATTGAATTTTTAGTCCGTGGCTTCTCTAACCAATACTGGCCCTTGGCCCTTGGGCGTAATCTGGGATTGCGTCTGTTATCTTGGTTCCCGCCACTGAAAACCCCCGTCGCGCAGAAGGCGATGGGCTGGAAATAATCATTACTGGTATCGCAACGCGAAAAGGATGTACCCATGTTAAGTTCACAAGCCTATGACATTGCCATTGTGGGTGGCGGCATGGTGGGACTCGCCACCGCGATAGGATTGGCGCAGGCCAACTTGAATGTCGTCGTGATCGATGCCCAAAGCACCCAAGCCGTGAGCGGTGAGCCAAGGCTTAGGGTCAGCGCCATCAATAAGGCGAGCCAACGTTTGCTCGAGCACCTCGGCGCTTGGCACTATTTAGATGCCAGCCGCGCGACGCCTTATCAAAAAATGGCGGTTTGGGATAAAGACGGCTTTGGCAAAATTGCCTTCGATGCCAGCAGCATCAGTGAACCTAGCCTTGGCGCCATTATCGAAAATGATGCCATCAGCTACGCCCTCGCCAAGCGTGCCAGTGAATTTGACAATATCACCCATATCGAAAACCAACGCATAGAGCGTATCGCCTTTGGTGAACGTGAAGCTTGGTTGACCTTAGCCAATGGCACCGATGCCGAAATCGAAAGTGTGAGCGCCGCACTCGTGATTGCCGCCGATGGTGCTAATTCTTGGGTGCGCGAACAATGTAAGATCCCATTAACTTTCTGGGATTATGGCCACCATGCGATCGTGGCGACCATTCGCAGCGAAATGCCGCACCTTGCCACCGCCCGCCAAGTCTTTTTGCAGGACGGCCCGCTGGCCTTCCTGCCGTTATATGAAGAAAACCTCTGCTCCATTGTCTGGTCAGTGCCGCCTGAGCGCGCTAACGAGTTACTCGAGATGGCGCCGGAGCAGTTCGAGCGTAATCTCACCGCCGCCTTCGATGGCCGCCTCGGGATCTGTAAGCTTGAAAGTGAACGTCACGCCTTCCCGCTGCGGATGCGCTACGCCCGTCATTTTGCCCGCCACCGTTTAGTGCTCGCGGGGGATGCGGCCCACACCATCCATCCATTAGCTGGCCAAGGGGTAAACTTAGGCTTCCTCGATGCCGCCAGCATTATCGAAGTCATCGGCGAGTTGCACGATGCGGGTAAAGATATCGGTGATTATGCCCAGCTGCGCGCCCTTGAGCGTTGGCGCAAGGCCGATGCGATGGAGATGATTGCGGCAATGGAAGGCTTTAAGCGTCTGTTCGAGGGTAGCAATCCCCTTAAAAAAGCCATTCGCGATCTGGGACTCAACCTCGTTGATAATGTCGCTGGGCTGAAAACAGTGTTCATGCAACAGGCCATGGGTAATAAGTCCTCACTCCCCAAGTTATGTCGCTAGCCTAGGTTGCGCTAATGTGATCAGAATTGCTGATAATATCCGTATACCCAAATAACCAGCAGATACGAGTTTCAGAGCGCCTAAGGTGCGCCAATTCAAGGCGCATCAATGAGAAAATGTCGGGCACCTTTTGAATTGATGCAACGCAGAAGTGGCGCGCCCTAGACGCTCCGTCCCGGCGGGTTTTAACGCACTTTATGCTGTGTTGGTTATTCTTAACTTAGCCCACTAGGTCCTCAAATAACCGCCTTGCCTAAAGTGCGTTAAATTCCCGCTGAATCCGGCATCTTCTGGTTATTTGGGTATATCTTTTGGTGGCAAGCTGCGCAAATCTCGCTTTCGTATGTAAAAAAATTACATGTTGAAGATGAGAAAATCTAATGACACTGGCTTCGGATTAGAAAAATCTCCTGTATACAAATTTGTGACGCAAGGTATAATTTCGCCGCATTTTAGACCCTAGTACTTATACCAATCACGATAAATATCTGATCAATTCAGAGCGAATCAGGCGTTGCAGTGACAGACGCATTGAGACCGAAAGAACCCCTTTCAAATTGATGCATCGTGGAAGTGAAATGCCGATTAGCCAGATATTTAGCCGGATTTGTATCACCCTACGCTAGGCAGAGACCTGAAAAAGGCCGCAAAAAAGGGATAACAATGGCTAATAAAACTGTTCTGTTTAACAAGCACTTAGAATCAAACGCTAAGATGGTCGACTTCCACGGTTGGGATATGCCCCTCAACTATGGTTCACAAATCGAAGAACACCACGCCGTGCGTCAAGACGCAGGTATGTTCGACGTGTCCCACATGACTGTGGTTGATGTGACCGGAACCGACGCTTGTGCATTCCTCCGTAAGTTGCTCGCCAACGATGTGGCCAAACTTAAAGTTCCTGGTAAAGCCTTATACGGCGGCATGTTAGATGACAATGCCGGCATCATCGACGACCTAATCACTTACTACCTCACCGACACTTTCTACCGTGTTGTTGTTAACAGCGCGACCCGCGAAAAAGACTTAGCCTGGATCGCCAAACAATCCCAAGGTTTTGATGTCACAGTGACCGAGCGTCCTGAGCTGGCGATGATCGCCGTTCAAGGTCCTAACGCTAAGGCCAAAGCCGCCGCCGTATTCAGTAGCGAGCAAAATGCCGCCATCGAAGGTATGAAACCTTTCTTCGGTAAGCAAGCGGGTTCTCTGTTCATTGCGACCACAGGTTACACTGGTGAAGCGGGCTACGAGATCATCGTGCCAGAAGCGGAAGCCGAAGCTCTGTGGCAAGCTCTGTTAGATCAAGGCGTTAAACCCTGTGGTTTAGGCGCCCGCGATACATTACGTCTCGAAGCCGGTATGAACCTCTACGGCTTAGATATGGACGAAACCATCAACCCGCTGGCCGCCAACATGGGCTGGACCATTGCATGGGAGCCAACCGACCGTGACTTTATTGGTCGTAAGGCGCTTGAAGCCCTGCGCGATGCGGGAACCGACAAATTAGTCGGCCTGGTGATGGAAGAAAAAGGCGTGTTACGCCATGATATGCCAGTATTTTTCACCGATGCAGCGGGTGTTGAGCAGCAAGGCGTGATCACTAGCGGTACTTTCTCACCTACATTGGGCTATTCTATTGCGATGGCGCGTGTTCCTAGTTCAATTGGGGATACGGCGGAAGTCGAGATGCGTAAAAAGCGCGTGGCTGTTAGAGTAGTAGCGCCAAACTTTGTGCGCAACGGTAAACAAGCATTTTAAAAAAACGGAACAAGGAACAAGAACAATGAGCAATATTCCGACAGAACTGAAATACGCCTCTTCACACGAATGGATCCGCAAGGAAGAAGACGGTAGCTACACTGTGGGTATCACTGAGCACGCTCAAGAGCTGTTAGGTGACATGGTTTTCGTTGAGCTGCCAGAAGTGGGTGACACTGTCACGGCGGGCGACGACTGTGCAGTGGCGGAATCAGTGAAAGCGGCTTCTGACATCTACGCGCCAATCTCTGGTGAAGTGATTGCCGTCAACGAAGCACTGGAAGATTCTCCAGAGCTGGTAAACAGCGACGCTTACGGCGAAGGCTGGTTCTTCCGCGTTATGCCTTCTGATGAATCAGAAATTGACGCTCTGCTCGATGCAGAAGGTTACCAAGCTGTAATCGACGAAGAATAATCGTCGACGCTAACGAAGCCCTCAGGGGCTTCGTTTGTTTTAGCGCAAGTTTGACATAACAATAGCCCGTTTATCAGTACCCTACAGTCCTGAGCGACGGCAAATCTGGAACAAGGTTTATCATGACCAAGCAAACCCTCACTCAGTTAGAACAGCACGATTTATTCTTACGTCGCCATATCGGCCCGGATAGCAGCCAACAACAAGAAATGTTGAACTACGTTGGTGCTGAGTCTTTGGACGATCTGACCGCGCAAATCGTGCCTGAGTCGATCCGTTTAAGCCAAGAGTTGAGTATTGGTGATTCCTGCGGCGAAGCCGAAGGCATTGCCTACATTCGTGGTTTAGCCAAACAAAACCAAGTCTTCAAAAGCTACATTGGTATGGGTTACTACGGTACCCAAGTGCCTAATGTGATTTTGCGTAACGTCTTAGAAAATCCAGGTTGGTACACGGCGTACACGCCCTATCAGCCAGAGATCGCCCAAGGCCGTTTAGAAGCCATTCTAAACTTCCAACAAGTGTCGATGGATTTAACCGGTTTAGATTTAGCCTCAGCTTCACTGCTGGACGAAGCGACTGCTGCCGCCGAAGCGATGGCGCTGGCTAAGCGTGTGTCTAAAGCCAAAAAAGCGAACATTTTCTTTGTAGCCGATGACGTATTCCCACAAACCTTAGACGTAGTGAAGACTCGTGCTGAGTGTTTTGGTTTTGAAGTGGTGGTAGGTCCTGCCCATGAAGCAGTAAACCACGAACTGTTTGGTGCTTTGTTCCAATATTCAAACCGTTTCGGTCAAATCACTGACTTCACCGACTTATTCGCCGAATTACGCGCGAAAAACGTGATTGTGACAGTGGCTGCCGACATCATGGCATTAGTGTTACTCAAGTCACCGGGTGCCATGGGCGCCGACGTGGTCTTCGGTAGCGCGCAGCGTTTCGGTGTGCCGATGGGCTTTGGTGGCCCACACGCGGCCTTCTTCGTGGCCCGTGACGAGCACAAACGCTCTATGCCTGGCCGTATCATCGGTGTGTCAAAGGACACTCGTGGTAACCGCGCACTGCGTATGGCGATGCAAACTCGTGAGCAACATATCCGCCGCGAAAAAGCCAACTCAAACATTTGTACCGCGCAAATTCTGTTAGCGAACATGGCGTCTTTCTACGCCGTATTCCACGGCCCACAAGGCCTGAAAACTATCGCATCACGCATCAACCGCTTTGCTGATATCTTAGCCGCGGGCTTACAAGCTAAAGGCGTGAGCTTAGTGAACAGCACTTGGTTCGATACCATCAGCATCAAAGGCTTAGACGTTGCAGCAGTCAATGCTCGCGCACTGGCCGCTGAAATGAACCTGCGTTTCGATGCTGACGGCATTGTCGGCGTGAGCTTAGATGAAACCACTATCCGCACCGATATCGAAGCGCTGTTCGATGTGATTTTAGGTGCAGGCCATGGCTTAGACGTTGCCGCATTAGATGCGCAAATCGTGGCGCAAGGTAGCCAATCGATTCCTGCCTCTTTAGTGCGTCAAGATGCCATCCTGAGCCACCCAACCTTCAATCGCTACCAAAGCGAAACCGAGATGATGCGTTATATCAAGCGTCTCGAAAGCAAAGACTTAGCATTGAACTACTCAATGATTTCATTGGGTTCATGCACCATGAAGTTAAACGCTGCGGTTGAAATGATCCCAGTCAGCTGGCCAGAATTTGCCAACATGCACCCATTCTGCCCACTGGATCAAGCCAAGGGTTACACCCAACTGATTGAAGAACTGTCTTCATGGTTAGTGAATGTCACAGGTTACGATGCCGTGTGTATCCAACCTAACTCTGGCGCACAGGGTGAATACGCGGGTCTGCTGGCGATTCGTAAATACCACGAGTCTCGCGGCGAAGCCCACAGAAACATCTGCTTAATCCCACAATCTGCCCACGGTACTAACCCCGCATCGGCGCAATTAGCCGGTATGCAAGTCGTGGTGACTGCCTGTGACAAGCAAGGTAACGTGGATTTAGAAGATCTGAAGGCCAAAGCGGCTGAAGTGGCAGAAAACCTGTCATGTATCATGATCACTTACCCATCGACCCACGGTGTGTACGAAGAATCTATCCGCGAGATCTGCAATATTGTGCACCAGCACGGTGGTCAAGTGTACTTGGACGGCGCCAACATGAACGCCCAAGTTGGCTTAACCTCACCAGGCTTTATCGGTGCCGACGTATCGCACCTTAACCTGCACAAAACCTTCGCCATTCCACACGGCGGCGGTGGTCCAGGTATGGGCCCAATCGGCGTGAAAGCGCACTTAGCGCCGTTCGTCGCGGGTCACGTAGTGGTGAAACCAGGCCGCGAAAGCGATAACAACGGTGCAGTATCGGCTGCGCCATACGGCAGTGCTGGCATTCTGCCAATCAGCTGGATGTACATTAAGCTGCTCGGTTCAAAGGGCCTGAAAAAGTCGACTCAAACTGCGCTGTTAAACGCTAACTACGTTATGAAGAAGCTGTCTGAACACTACCCAGTACTGTTCCGCGGCCGTAACGATCGCGTCGCGCACGAATGTATTATCGACCTGCGCCCCATCAAAGAAGCCTCTGGCGTGACCGAAATGGATATCGCTAAGCGTCTGAACGACTACGGTTTCCACGCGCCAACCATGAGCTTCCCTGTAGCGGGCACGCTGATGATTGAGCCAACCGAATCTGAGTCTAAGGTTGAACTGGACCGCTTTATCGACGCTATGGTGTCAATCCGCGCCGAAATCGCTAAGGTTGAAGCAGGCGAGTGGCCAGCGGACAACAACCCGCTGCACAACGCACCACACACTATGGCCGATATTATGGACCCAGCATTCGATTCACGCCCATACAGCCGTGAAGTGGCCGTGTTCCCAAGTGCCGCAGTGCGTACTAACAAGTTCTGGCCAACCGTTAATCGTATTGATGACGTGTACGGCGACCGGAATTTGTTCTGTGCGTGTGTGCCGTTATCAGACTATGAATAATAATTGCTGCTTAGGCTCGCTACTGCGGCGTTGAATCTCAGCTTTCGTGCTCATTGACAGGAGTCAACTCCGCGCGAAAGCTTTCAATCCGCCTTGCATTAGCTTCGCCAGCAACGCAATTATGGACATACAAAAGCGAACCCTTAGCGGTTCGCTTTTTTATTGGTTAGTTATTCATTCTGCCGAGATTGAGCAGCTAATTAGCTTTATAAGTCGCTGATAATGCGGTGTTGCTCATTGCCTGCCGCAGGCTTTAGCACTGTTACACCAGTGACTCGCCGTAAATACTTCCCTGTAGGCTCTGCTAAAACATCCATGTTTTAGAAGGTCACTGGTGCAACAATGCCAGTTCTGGTGTAACCGTTGAGTGGAGAGTTATGCCTGTCCTGTTTTTCGCTTACTGAGCTATTTAGAAGAAGCGAATTAATACCAATTGTCTTGTTGATCTTGGTTAGAACAAAAATTGCTTTGAACGAATTGCCCATTCTTTGTGTCTCTGCAGCGATACTCTCCACTGCCAGGGAGAAAATCCCACGCACTATCATAGTCGCAATAATACCCCTTGCATGACACGTCCGAGTAATTTGACCTGCTTTGAGAAGCGCCAGAGTAGTTTGAACCACCACCTTGCGATGCATCATAAGCGATTGCAACTACTCCTAATACAACTACTGGGAGCATAACTGTATTGAAGATACTGAACTCTTCGTTGTAAGCAAGGTCTTCCTCGCCAGTATAAAAGTTGCGACTGGTAGTACATCCTGAAATAACAAGTGCGAAAGCAATCCCAGCAACTAAGATCCTAATTCGATGCAAAACAAAATACTCCATAGTAAACGATACGGCATTCTATCGTCGGTTTAAATGTAGCTATTTGATTTAAAACAAAGAAAATGACTTATTGGGTGGGTTTGAGTTTTAATTCGACAGATCTCAATAGATCGACAAATATATCGGATATTCTAAATATATCATTATTAGACGATGATTATTTTTGCTCAATTTTAAAGCAAGTAAAAGTCCACATTTATGTTTTATGTGTATTATCTCTGACGAGTTGAGTCGTGCGAATTGGCTATTTTGTGGCTTCTGGCAACTGTATTCCCCAATTGCCTGCCGCAGGCTTTTGCATTCTCTTATATAAGCTACACCAGTGACACGCCGCCCATGATGTAAACATTAGTCGTCCCTGTAGGCTCTACTAAAACATCCTGTTTTAGAAGGTCACTGGTGCAACAATGCCAGTTCTGGTGTAACCATTAAGTGTTGAGTTATGCCTGTCCTGTCATTCTGTATTGCATTAGCTTCGCCAGCAACGCAATTATGGAATAGTTAGCTTCATCTGAATTTGAAGCATTAAAAAGCGACCGAAAGGTTAACACCGATCAGTTAAGGCATTGATCAGTTGAACGATCCTACGGATGGTTAACAATACCCTCAGTACACTAATTGCTGAGGGTATTTTTTATGTTGGCTCACTGGCTGATTGATGTCGATACGTTTGCTGCACCAGAATCACTGGCTCTCTTCCAAAAAGAACTCCCGCTCGAATGGATAGAGCAAGCCCTTGATTCTACCAATAAAGCCAGCATGAGACGGCGTAAGTTACCCGCCGAACTTGTCGTTTGGCTAATTGTCGGTATTGGCTTGTATCGGGATAAACCCATCACGGAAGTTTTAGATAAACTAGACCTCAAGCTTTCCAACCACTTAGGGGATTCTGTTGCACCAAGTGCTATTCCTCAAGCGAGAAAGCGCCTCACCGCCCAACCTTTGGAAGCGCTTTTTAAACTGACAGCAGCCCATTGGACCCAGCAGGAAGATAGCGATGACAAATGGTTTGGACTGAGTTTACTTTCTGTCGACGGCACTCAGTTCCGCACCCATGATACCGCCTGTCTTGCAGAGCACTTCCAATACATCAAGTACAATGAAAACCACCATACTGAATACCCGATTGTTCGATTATGTGCCCTCACATCGCTGCGAAGTCGTTTATTACATGATGTTGTCTTTGGGCCCAGCTCGACAGGAGAGGTCTCTTATGCCAAACAGCTGGCCGCTTCAGCCCCCGCTCACTCCCTGACGATTTTTGACCGCTGTTACCTCAGTGCCGAGTTGATGATTAATTGGCAACGGCAACATACGACGAGTCACTGGATGACGCCGATAAAATCCAACACGCAATATGAAGTGGTTGAGCAACTGGATAAGGAAGGGCGAGACCTTTTAGTGGAAATGAAAGTGTCAGCCCATGCTCGGAAACAAGACCCAAGCTTGCCGGAGAAATGGCAAGCCCGCCTTGTCCTGTACCCTAAGCCAGAACAACCTAATCACGTCATAGGTGTTCTCACCTCCTTAACGAGTCTGGAATATGGTACGCAGTCATTACTGGATGTGTATTTTGAACGATGGGAAATAGAGAACAGCTACGGAGAGATAAAGCACAATATGCTCGAAGATGAAGTGCTGCTACGAAGTCAGTCTGTGGAGGGGGTAATACAAGAAATCTGGGGAATATTGATAGCTTACAATTTGGTTCGCCTGGAAATCAGTCGTATTGCGAGAGAGGCGCAGGTATCGCCATTGCGTATAAGTTTTATGATGGCATTGAGAGATATTCAGGATGAGCTGATGTGGTGTGCGATAGCCTCCCCCGGCTCCATCCCGAGAAAGCTAAGGGCCATGCGGGAGAGAGTTAAACGCTACATACTGCCCCAAAAAAGAAAACGGCCCAAAGCAAGGACCGTTCGTATCAATAAAACTCGCTACCCTGTTCGCTCTAAACACCTTAAGTGATAGGTGTTAACCGAAAGGTCGCTTTTTTATTGCCTACCGCAGGTTATTTTGCGCTAGTGATACATATGACTTAAATAAATTAGCTATTAGCAAAAATACGATGCATTAATGCTGGAGAGTCAAGCGTAATTTTGTCGTCGTACATATATGCTTCATAATCAACACTTTCTTCTATGTCATCTTCGATAGTATTACAAACAGATACATAGGAATTTAACCAAAGCTTCTTCATGCCTGCACTAATACGAAAATAGCTATGATTTGAACATTCGATGAGATCTGGCAATGCCCAGCCAGTTTTTTGTAACTGAGCGACGGTCAAAATCAGATGTGCTAATAATGGTTGTTCTGGAACAATTTTTTTGTGGAAATCAGGCCAATATTCAGTATCACCATATTCGCCAGTCTCCTCTTCACTAGATGCTTCCCACCCCTTAATTCTATTTACATCATCCAATGAATCATAAGGATGAGAATGAAAAGTTCCGACCAACTCTAAGTGTGGCCAGTATTGTTGAATCAACGCTTTCTTAGTTTCAATACTTTCAACATCTGGTTGAACATAGTTCTCATGTCTAATGGCGGAGGTTTCTATAGTAGCAGAAGTAATAATAATCTTATCTTCACCATTTTCACCTTTTGCCGGAACAGAGTAGCCCCACAGCAAACCATATGTTTCAATTTTGTTTTTTCCTTTTGAACGTTCGGTCGCTTTATGAACAATATCGTATGCTTCAATTGCAGCCGACATCAGTACTGGCATGACGTGATCTTCAATTACTACCCTCATGAGTTAACTCCTTGTGTAAAAATCCATTGCATTGATTTTTAGTTTATACGTATTAGCGATTGAATATTATTAACTTGCTTTTATGTAATAGGCAATTTTATCTTAGATACTTAAATTTTTTGTAATGGCTAAATTGTGTCACTCATCTTAAATGGCTTTTCGATTTTTATATCTGTGATTTTTGGTTTTAACTTTTCTTCGGCTAAGTTCAGTGGTGCGAAATAGTTTGAGCATGGCTTTTAGTAAAGGTGTTTCTTAATTGCCTGCCGCAGGCTCTCGCACTGTTACACCAGTGACTCGCTGTAAATACATCCCTGTAAGCTCTGCTAAAACATCCATGTTTTAGAAGGTCACTGGTGCAACAATGCCAGTTCTGGTGCAACCATTGAGTGAAGAGTAATGATGCCTACCCTGTTTTACACTATGATTATGTCATTGCTTCGACCATTATGTCAGGAGTTAAAATATTAATTCTTTCGTCTTTTATTTTTGTAATATTTGCAAAGAATATTAAGTTTTGGAGGCTTAAAGGGAAGAAAAAACCTCTTTTGTTCATATCTATAATTAGCTCTGTTCTGTCAAGCCTGAAAAATGATTTCCCTAAAAGATTGTCAGAGTCAAAGATGGTTTTAATTTCTTCTGGTAAAGTATCGTTCGTGAATCTAAGCCTAAACTTTTGACGTAACATAGCAGACCATTCTTTATTTAAATAGTGAGCATAAGATATTTCATCAAATATCTTGATCATAGTCCACTCACTTGTTTCTAACGTTGCGTATACTCCATTTAATCGCCTGCTTTCATTATCTAATTTTAGCCAGTCATTTTTACACTTATATCTTAGGTCATGCTCAACTTCATGCCAACCCTCTGAAAAAATAGTTCTAATTTGTAGCTCGAATGTGTTATCAATTAAATGCTTGCAATCGTTTCTGTTTAGTGTTTTTGTTAGATTTTCATTTAGTTCATAAACTATATTAAAACGAGTTGCCTTGAACTCATCATTTTTATTTTTATCAATGCTTACATCATTTTCTCTTTCTTTAAACTCTGTAGATATAATATGACGAACAGTGTCTATGTCATCGTTAAAGTAAAGGACAACTCTTATTCCTATGATGTCCTGTATTTTTTTATTTATGCCATACTCGCTGTCTGACTTTAGTTTTTTATTCAGAGATTCTTCGCTCTTTGTCCTGGAAAATATTCTAAACATTAATCCGACATCGGATAATTTTGACGAAATTATATCTGTAACTTCTCTCATTACAGCTTCTGAATTCATTGATGCGTGTATTGAGTTCACGTACAATTCCTTCCTAATATTTCTTTTATTTCAGCAATTTTAGTTTTGTTGATAGTTATAAAACTGGCGTCATTTGCGCCTAAAATAAAATCTTCTTGTTTAAGCCTTCTAATTTCTTTGCTAATTTCCTTTTTACTAAACTCATCAGTTTTAAATAGATTGTTTGTAAAATAATGAAGTCTATCGATTGATGGGCTTCCAATCGGCCATATTTTTGAGAATATATAGTGTGCTATATTGGGTTGAGGGATTAACTCGTCAGTTTCCTCGAGACTTTCAATGTCCTCGATGAAATTGTTGTTGTCTTTACAATTGTAAAAGTTAATTTGAGGTTGCTCATCAAAGATATATGTGCAATCCCAAAATAAACAATTTAAAAAAGTAACATCTTCAAAATTATCTAAATTAAAATTAACATGGTTGAATGTGCATTCATTAAATATGCTGGAGCTAATTTTCCCAGATTTGAAAATATTTAATTTTTTGATGTTAATAGATGTTATGTCAGCTTTGGAGTATACATTATCTTCAATATGTTCCGTTAAAATTGCTTCAAATTTCATTCTTGTAGATAAGTCAAGGAACTCTTTCATTGTAGAAAGCTTGCTCCATAGAATACTTTTTTGATTACTGCTTCTCGGCATATACGATAATACTGCTGGCTCGACAAATCTCTCATCACTTGCAATCCAATCTTCACTCGATGATATGATGCTTTCGGCTATATAGTTACCGAAAACAAATTCATTAATGAATTGAATATTGTTTTCACCCTGATTACTTCGGTCAAAAAAAGCATGGTTTGATAATGTGGTTGCTAATTTGTCAATAGTGGGTCTATCCTTAGGGGAGTATAGTGTTCTAACGCTGTTTAATAATTCTGCTCCTCTTTCTTTTATTACTTTTATTATTTTTTCTTTACTATCAGCTGTGTAATTGTTATCACACATATCTTCTGCGACAAGTTTGAGCAATTCCATTTGCTGATCTGGATTCATTCTTAATTCTTGCCGATCCATCTCTCGATTTAACATTGATGAAAAATATTGTTCAACAATTTTTGATGGTTCTTGGCATAATGATTCGAACTTACTATCATTAACAAATCGTAAAAAGCTTAGGAGCACAGGGTTTGATAAGTTATTTATATCAATAGTTGTGTTTTTTAGTTTTTCTAG
Source organism: Shewanella sp. GD03713 (assembly GCF_029843705.1). Lineage (NCBI taxonomy): Bacteria > Pseudomonadati > Pseudomonadota > Gammaproteobacteria > Alteromonadales > Shewanellaceae > Shewanella > Shewanella sp. GD03713. Next base: position 4,047,097 of record NZ_JAOCIW010000001.1, on the reverse strand, counting down.
TCGTGTAGTTGTTATCCAATCTTGGACTTCTGGTTTTTCTAATTTGTATCGATTAATTGAGAATTTGTTCTCATATCTATTTATCCAATCGTTAAACATTTCACCATCAAAAATTGCTGATCTTCTTGATGTTAAAATTATTTTTGCGTTGTTTGTTAAAAGTTCTCCGATAGTTTCGAGCATAGGTTCTGCATTTTCAAACTTAATCGTTTCATCACGAGAATCACCTTTGTCGTGTAATAATTCATCAAAGCCATCTAATACAACAACAATTTTACCTTGTTTTACTTCATCAATGACAACATCTGAGTTTACCGAGTTAAAAGAACGATCGACTTCTCTTACAAATATATGGCTGAAAACCCGTGCTTGTCTGTCCCTTGAAAATTCTGTAAAGAATGGTATGGGGGCATTTTTATAGTTATTAACTAGGTTGTTTATAATTTCGTATGAAGTGCATGTTTTTCCAAATCCAGCTGGAGCCTCGATAATATTTAGTTGCGGGCCAGTAATTAGCAGGCTTTCACAAATGTCTTTTATTAAATCTTCATTTTCTTTTTTATTGTTCTTTAAATATGGAACCTTTATATATGAGTAGTTTTCAGCATCATCTGGTAGTACACTTAATGTTCTTTCGCAATGGCTTTTATATTCTAGCTGTATTTTTTTCTTCCACTCTGAAACATTGAAAAAGCCGTCGAATAGTGTTTTTTCTATTTCTTCAATATTTTTATAAAATGCTTTTTTAGTTGAAAATCCTAATGCTTCAAGTTGAGATGATACATTATCCATCTCATGTTCAATGTTCTCTTTTTCTTTTGTATTTAGAGATACTATTTCGGCGTTGTGAAAAAAACCTGATTTGAAAGTGAATGCTAAAAATTTTCCGTTTGATACATTTTTTCTAAATTCGAATCCATACTTTTTGTATAGTTGTATAATTTTCTCTTTTTCATTCATTTTATTATTTGTCTCTATTTTTTGTGTTTTTGATATTATTTTATAATGCTTAGGCATCTTTGGGCGACTTGGTAGATGATGGTGTCGACTTGTTGCTGGGTAAGATCTTGGGTTTTCAGTTTCGGGATCGTTCCGACTAATTGTTTGTGGTTGAGGATCGGGAACGGTGGTTTTGATTGACTGGTGACATACCAGCCGGGGAATACTAGGGCTGGGGTAGCGGCGACGGGTGAGCCTGTGGTTTTGGTTAACCATTGGCTGACCCATTGGGCTTGGCGCTGCGCTTGTTCGATTGGTTTGGTTTCTGTCCACGAGGGGAAGTTTAAGCACCCGTCTTTGTAAAATACTTCATAGCCTTTCTTACCAGAACTAGGGCCAAAGCCTCCGCCATTGGTTTGGCGTAGGTCTTTATTGCGCTTATGGCGGCCTTTGGTTTCAATCGCGAATACACCATTTTTGCCGATTACGAGGTGGTCGATATTAAAGCCGTCGGCTTGTACATCGTGAAACACTTGATAACCCAAGGCTTGTAGGCCGATAAGTTCATTAGCGGTGGCGATTTCGGCCGTATGCCCTAGGCGTAATTTGGTAAGTTTGGAGAAGAGTTTCCACGTTTTAAATCCAAAGTAAGTGGCGCCTACAGAACCTATTAGTGCGTAAGCCCAAGGGAATTTTCCGACAGTGATGTAGGCATGGACACTGCTAGCCGCAAATGGGAGGCATACCACCAGTATTCCCATCATCACACAGCCCATTAAATCTAATTGCAGATCATGGATTTGCAGTTGTAAGCCATAGGCGGGAATGCGGGTTAACTGCTCACGATCCACGGGCAGGGTGACTGTGGCATCACGGTGTTTTAGTAACGCATACATCACACCAATAGTGATAATAAAGCCTGAGAGAAGTATCCCGTAAGATAACAGGCCGTTAGTAAAATCTGCCATTTACATCCTTGAAGTAAAAAGGTTTTTTATTCCATAACGCACATATAACGAATGTGCTTTATACCTTGGTGACAGAGGTGGCTTTAAGAGGGGTGAGGCGGATAACTGAGTTGCTGCTTCATCCCTAAATAGCGTGCTCGATAGTGGTGTTCGAGTGTGGCTCTGCATTTCCCTTAGTGGTCACACTTTAACCCGCGTTATGCGGTTTAATCAATGCGTTTTATCACAAATACTTATTTTAAATAACAACTTGTGAATATTGGGGGAGATGAATTGGTGGGCGTTTTGGGGTTATACAGGGCAAATAAAAACGGCCAATCGAATTGGCCGTTATTATTTTCCGTTAGCAGTGGCTGCTTAACGATAAAATGCTTCTACTGTGCCTTTGATGGTTAGCAGCAGAGGTTGACCGCGACGGTCTAAAGATTTGCTTGGTACTTTAACCCAGCCTTCGCTGATGCAGTATTCTTCAACATCGAAACGTTCTTTACCGTTTACGCGAATACCCACATCGTATTGGAAGATTTCAGCCACATGGTGGCGGCTGCGTGGGTTAACCGAAAGACGATCCGGTAATGCGGGTTGTGAAGTTGTGTCAGTCATGGTCGTTATCTGTAGTGAACAAAAAGTGCGTTATTGTAGGCAATCCCGCCGCCTTGCTCAAGGACTGTTGTTGTCAGTCTGTGACGCCTGAGCCGCTATCTTGGGCGAGCGGCACTTAGTGTGTGTGGTTGCATAAGCCTGTATCGTCTTTTGTTCGCACCCGCCGCAGGGTAAACTCTGGCGGCGTTGGCTATAGGTTTCGCGCCTAAGGCATCGCACATAAGGCGTTACGCTTAAAGCTTAGTGCTCTTAGCGCTTACAACTTAGCATTTATGACTTATTACTTAGTGCTGCGCTCCGTTATTCACCCATATTCGACCCAAGGCACAATAGTTAACTTGCCATGCATGAAGATATCAGTATTCCCTTGCCATCCCTTATCCATCGCATCGGCCGCGAGGCGGTTAAGCGGGCGCAGGCGATTGCCGTGCAAAAGGGCTGCGAGCTTAAGCGGATTCGCCGTTCCCGCAATTGGAGCATCACTGGGCAGGCTATCGCCATTCAAAGCTGCTGCGCCGAGTTAACAGCCCAGAGTGATACTGCCGAATTTGCCTTTCTGATCAAAAAGATCGATACCGCTTTATTACAACACGCCGATAAGCTTGAACCACTCGGCGCAAAACTGGTTCGCCTGATCAACCAAAACCCCGCCATCACCTTAGGTGAGCTTATGCAGCAAACCCAATGCAGTATCAGCGAGGCGCGCCTTGCTCGCTTCGAGGCCGAACTCTAGCGCTTTACTTGCGAGAGTGAGCCGCCTTTGATTTGCATCAACACAGGCGCCTGCTAAAGCGGTCACTATATTAGCCAAATTTTATAAATGGCAGCGTAAACCATGACGGATGTTAGGCTGATTACCCTGTTAAAAATCTGTATTAGCATAGGGCTGTGCCTGATTGTGCTTGGCATTTATCTGCATAACTTTAATGAAACCGTCGAAGCCATGGGCGTTAAGGGGATTATTATCAGCGCCGTTTGCGTTGCCGTTGGCATGGCGTTATCTCTGCCGACAAAGATGTACCTCACCTTTTTACTGGTGAAACGCGAAGCGGATAAGCAAGGCAGTTCTGAGTAACCTTAGCCAAACCTCAGTGAATGTCGCAATAAATCCCACTTTTTGCTTGTTGCTCAAGGCATAAACTCCCGCTGGTGTTTTTTAACATAATTAACCCAAGACTAATGGGCGAAAAACACCGATAATTCCCCCCAGACGATAGCGCCCAAGGGCAATGCTGTGCGGTAACGAATGCGATTACCGCGTTTGAGCATATTGAGTGGAAAAATTCTAATGGAAATCAAAGTTAATTTTCTCGACAACCTGAGACTCGAAGCCAAGTTCGACGATTTTACGGTCACGGCCGATCAGCCCATCCGTTATAAGGGCGACGGCTCGGCGCCGAGTCCCTTCGATTATTTCTTAGCTTCTTCGGCGCTGTGTGCAGCCTACTTTGTGAAGGTATATTGTAAATCCCGCGATATTCCAACGGACAATATCCGCCTGTCGCAAAACAATATTGTCGACCCTGAAGATCGCTACAACCAGATTTTCCAGATCAATGTCGAATTACCCGATGATATTTCGGATAAAGATCGCGAAGGTATTTTGCGCTCTATCGACCGCTGCACAGTAAAGAAAGTAGTGCAGACTGGCCCAGAGTTTAGAATCGAAACTGTTGAAAACCTCGATGCCGACGCCAATGCCATGCTGATGGGCCACCCTGGCGATGACAGCAGCACCTATATTTTGGGTAAAGACTTACCGCTAGAGCAGACCATTGCCAATATGACCGGCATTTTGGCTGAGCTGGGGATGAAGATTGAGATCTCCTCGTGGCGCAATATCGTGCCCAATGTGTGGTCACTGCATATCCGTGACGCCGCATCGCCCATGTGTTTTACCAATGGCAAAGGCGCAACCAAAGAGAGCGCGTTGTGCTCGGCCCTCGGTGAGTTTATCGAGCGTTTAAACAATAACTTCTTCTATAACGACCAGTTCTTTGGCGTTGAGATCGCTAACAGCGAGTTTGTCCATTACCCGAATGAAAAGTGGTTTGCCCTCGAGGAAGACGACGCCCTGCCAGCGGGCCTGTTAGATGACTACTGCCTCGAGATTTATAACCCCGATGAGGAGCTTTGCGGTTCGCACCTTATCGACACAAACTCGGGCAATCGTGAACGCGGTATTTGTGCGATTCCTTATACCCGTAAATCCGATGGCGAGACTGTATACTTCCCATCAAACCTGATTGAAAACCTGTTCTTAAGCAATGGCATGAGCGCGGGTAACAATATCAAAGAAGCCGAAGTGCAGTGTCTGTCTGAAATCTTCGAGCGCGCGGTGAAACGCCAAATTATCGAGCAAGAAATCGTTCTGCCAGATGTGCCTATGTCGGTGTTAGAAAAATACCCCAGCATTCTTGCGGGCATTAAGGGCTTAGAAGAACAGGGCTTCCCTGTGGTAGTGAAAGACGCCTCCTTAGGCGGTCAGTTCCCGGTCATGTGCGTGACGCTGATGAACCCGAAAACCGGCGGGGTATTCGCCTCCTTCGGTGCCCACCCAAGCTTTGAAGTGGCATTGGAGCGCAGCCTGACCGAATTGCTCCAAGGTCGCAGCTTCGAAGGCTTAAACGATGTGCCAAAACCAACCTTTAACAGCATGGCGGTGAGCGAGCCTGAAAACTTTGTCGAGCACTTTATCGACTCAACGGGTGTGATCTCCTGGCGCTTCTTTAGCAGCAAGCATGACTATGAGTTCTGCGAATGGGATTTCTCTGGTACCAACGAAGAGGAAGCGGACCGCTTATTCGGCATTTTAGAAGAGCTGGGTAAAGAGGTGTATGTCGCCGAGTTTACCGAATTAGGCGCATCGGCTTGCCGTATTTTAGTGCCAGATTACTCTGAAGTTTATCCAGTAGAAGACCTGATTTGGGATAACACCAACAAGGCGCTGGATTACCGTGAAGATATTCTAAATCTGCATTCCTTAAGCACTAAGCAATTGGTCAACCTAGTCAATCGCTTAGAGGAAAGTCAGCTCGATAACTACACCGATATTCGTACCCTGATTGGTATTGTGTTTGATGAAAACACCGTTTGGGGTAAGTTAACGATTATCGAACTTAAGATCCTGATTTATCTGGCACTCGGCGCGCATGAAGAGGCACTGGAATTAGTCGGTGAGTTCCTGCAATTTAACGACAACACAGTGAAGCGCAATCTGTTCTTCCAAGCCATGAGCGCGGTTCTGGAAGTGACGCTGGATGAAGACCTTGAACTCGAAGACTTTAGCCATAACTTTACCCGCATGTTTGGCGCGGAAGTAATGGAACAAGTGGTCGGCAGCGTTACTGGTAAAATCCGTTTCAGCGGTTTAACTAAGACCAGCATGCAGCTCGAAGGGATTGAGCCACATTTACGCTTAATCGAGAGCTATAAGAAACTGCACGCCGCCCGCAAGGCCAAAGCGGCGCAATAATCGTGACACGTGTGATGTTTATAAAAAAGCGAACCTAGGTTCGCTTTTTTATTGGTGATTTGTCTGGGGGGAGGCGGCATCAAGCACTATTGGCGATAACGCGGTTTTTGCCATCTCGCTTGGCTTGATAGAGCGCGGCATCGGCGCGTTTTAGTGTGTCTTCATAGGATTTATCGCCCGCTTCTATGCTGGCGACACCTATGCTGACGGTGGCAAATAATCCCTTTACTGAGAGTTGCTGCAATGCCTTAAAGCAGCAGTCACAGAGATATTCGGCAAACACTATGGCTTGGTCATGGTCAACCCCGGGCAGGGCAATCACAAATTCATCGCCACCAAAACGGTAGGCGCTGTCGGTTTTGCGAAATTGCTGTTGGCAGGCTTCGGCGACCGCCATGATGACGCGATCGCCCGCTTGGTGACCCAGTTGATCGTTGATCCGTTTTAGGTGGTCCAGATCTAAGACTAAGATCGATGCCGGAATGCGGTGGCGGCTAAAAGTGTCGAAGAGTAGCTGTAAATCACGGTCTAAGCGACGGCGGTTATAGAGCCCTGTCAGTTGGTCGGTATCACTTAACTGTCGCAGTTGTAATTCCAGTTTATGACGTTTTGAAATATTACTGGCGACCCAGAGGACGACGGGTTCGTTATTCACCAGAAAATCTAACGCCTGAATGCGCCCCTCAAACCAGATGGGTTGCGATGGTCCTTCATCGGGTAAGCCTTTGACATCCTTGTTACTGAGCTCATATTCCTCGATCAGTAATTTACGGCTATCTAAGGCTTGCTGAATAATGTTGAGGTAGTAAGTGGTTTTTTCGTCGTTGAGTACATCGCTCAGGTAAAGGCCGACTAATCCACTGCCGTCGTGGTAATAACGCGCATCTTTACCGCCAAACACGGCAACATAGCGGCCGCTTTGGGACAGGATAAACGCCGGATCGGGTAGCGCGTCTAGCACTAAAGCCATTTGCTCAATACTGACCATCAAACAAGCTCCCCACAAAGGTTATCTGACTTATTCAAGGCTTTGACACTTGCTAAGAATGTCATCATTCGCCATTCAGTCTATGGTAAGAATTTAGCTTTTTTTATGGCGAAAACAAACCTTAACCACATAGTATTCGTGTTTATGTTCGACTGGCCGGTGAGAAGCAAGCAGGGCACGAGAGGATTAATTAAATTGGACTTAGGGTGTAGACTCTAGCCCGTATCAATTTAATGAGGGATGAGTATGCGCACGGCTGATGATTTTATTCAGTATTTAGAACTTGAGCAGCATGTTGAGGGCGGTTATTACCGTTCTTCCTATCGCTCAGAATCGGCTTTTGATCCGAGTCGTCAGCTGTGGAGCAGCATTTATTTCCTACTGCGAACCGGCGAAGTGTCGCATTTTCATCGACTCACGGCCGATGAGATGTGGTATTTCCATGCGGGTCAGTCCCTGACGATTTATATGATTTCCCCCGAGGGCGAGCTGACCACGGCGCAGCTGGGGCTGGATTTAGCCGCGGGCGAAAGGCCACAGTTTTTAGTGCCTAAGGGCTGTATTTTTGGCTCGGCCATGAATCAACCAGGTTTTTCGCTGGTGGGCTGTATGGTGTCACCCGGTTTTACCTTCGATGACTTTGAATTGTTTAGCCAAGAAGCTTTGCTGGACATGTATCCACAGCATCAAGACGTGATCCACAAACTGAGTCGGCCAGAGGCGAAATAGCGTCGTTAAATCATTGCGTTATCATGCAATGAGTTGTTCGTTGAATGGATTCGATAGCCGCATACCAAGCATTAAGGCATGCGGCTTAAGCAGGTTAAGCGCGAATAATATGGGTTACCTGCACCATGGCATCCCGCGCCGATTGACTGACTCCAGCGAGTTGGAAGAAGCCGTGGATCACCCCTAAATAGCGGCGGCAATGGGCATTTACGCCCGCATCCAACAGGTTACGGAATAGCTGTTCACCCTCATCTAGCAAGGGATCGAACTCGGCGGTAATAATATGGGTTTCGGGTAAACCTTCTAACTCTTGACTGCGCAGAGGGCTGGCTTCGACATCGGTTCTGGGGTGCCAATCGAGGTACATATCAAAACCCGTGAGCAGGGTGTCGCGGGTGATGATGTACTTGTCGCCATTGTCGATATAGCTCTGACTTTTGGCGGTCGCATCCAACATAGGATAGATAAGCACTTGTTTTTTAGGTAACCATTGCCCTTGTGCTTTTAACCGCAGGCAAGTGACTAGGGCTAAATGGCCGCCTGCACTGTCGCCCATCAGAGTGATATTGGTGTTGTCACCGCCCCATTGCTGGCAATGTTGCTGCACGAGATTGGCTGCATTGAAGGCATCGTCATGGGCGGCGGGGTATACATGCTCGGGGGCGAGGCGATAGCTGACCGCCACCACTAACGCGCCGGAATCATTGGCGATTTTACGCAGTTGTTGGTTATGGGTGGCTATGCCGCCACTGACAAAACAACCGCCGTGATAGTAAATGACCACGGGTAAGTTGTTGTCCGCCGAGGGCTTAAATAGGGTTAATTCTATGCCCTCAAGGGATAAGGTTTTGACCTCAAACACAGCTTCAGGCTCGCCAGCCAATACCGTGCTGGCGATGTAACCTTGGCGACGTTCCTCAAGGCTTTGCTCGCGCACCGAAGGGCAACCTGCGGCGATAAACTCGCTCACCAATTGTTTAATTCCGTCTTCTAAATAGAGTTGGCTCATGTGCAGTTTCCCTGAATATATTCGGTGAGCGCTTATCGCCCCTTGTGGTCGGCAAAGTGTATCGGCTCAATGTTGAAAAGGGTAGTGTATTGGCTGATTTGCTATTAACTCCATTTATTTCAGTTGATTAGCACTTGTTGATAAAACTTGTTGAGGGCGGCATCGCCAATGAATACGGTTGCAGCGGTCGGTTTGGTTGTAATGAAAGATTGAGCACAATCTAAAAATGTAAGAAAATTACCGTTCGCCAACCTTGGCGTGTTATTGCTATTTCACTTGTCTTCCAGCGGTAAGGATAGAACGTGGCCAAATCAGCTAAAACCCTGCAACAACGCATGGGCATCGTCGCCCTCACTTGGCCGATTTTTATCGAAACCTTGCTGCAATCTTTACTCGGGATCAGCGATATTTTTATGCTGAGCCATTATTCCGATAATGCCGTCGCCGCCGTGGGGCTCACCACTCAATTGATGTTTTTTATGATGGTGATGTCCATGATGGTCAGCACAGGCGCCAGCATTCTGATCAGCCAAAATAATGGTGCCGGGCAGACGCAGCAAGCGACCGATATTGGTGTCGCAAGTGTGGCCTTAAGCTTAGGCTTAGCCGTGATTATGGGGGCATCGATGTTTTTCGGTGCCCACGGCATTATCGGTTTGTTTGCCCTAGAGCCTGAGGTCGCAGGCTATGGTTATGACTATCTGCTGATCTGCGGCAGTTTAAGTATTGGGCTGGTGATGAACATCGCCTTTGCCGCCATCTTACGTAGCTACGGTTTTACCCGCTCGGCCATGTTAGTCACCTCCAGCACGGGATTGATGAACGTGCTGGGTAACTATATTGCCCTCTATTCTCCCTTTGGTTTGCCGGTTTATGGAGTGACTGGGGTGGCGATTTCGACTGTAACCAGCCAGATTATCGGTGCCTTGATTATGCTGGCGGTGATCCACCGTAAAGGTATCCCGCTGCCGATGCCAAGGTTGAAGTTATTGCCGCGCAGCACCTATTGGAGTGTGATGCGCATAGGTTTGCTCAATGCGGGCGAAATGCTCTCCTACAACGTGGCGCAGATGACCATCATCTATTTTATCAGCCAGATGGGCACACTCTCGCTGACGGCCTATACCTATGGCTTGAATATCAGCCGCTTTATTTACTGTTTTGCGGTGGCGCTCGGGCAGGCATCGCAAATTCAAACCGGCTACTACGTCGGTAAACAATGGTTCGATGAGATTACTGTGCGGGTGCAAAAATATTGCCTTGTGGGCTTTATTGCTTCCCTTGCCATAGTGTTAGCCTTTTATTGGCAGCGTTTTACCATAGTGGGCTGGCTGAGTGAAAACCCTGAAGTGATTCAACTTACCGCACTCCTGCTATTGGGTTCCATTGCGCTGGAAACCGGCCGAGTCTTTAATCTGGTGATTATTTCGGCATTAAAAGGCGCGGGGGATGTGGCGTTTCCGGTGCGCGTTGGCCTGTTTAGCATGTGGGGAATTGGCGTGCTATTGGCTTGGTTCTTTGGGCTGCATTTAGGTTATGGCGTGCTGGCCGCTTGGCTTGCTGTTGCGGCCGATGAATGGGTGCGAGGCTTGATTATGGTGCACCGTTGGCGCTCGGGTCGCTGGCAGCGTTTTACCCGTATTCCGCCAGCAACGCCTGTTTCATCTCGTTAATAGCTAGGCTTTAAGCGCTCTATTTAAAGACTGCTCGGGGCTTATTACTGGCCCCATTTGCCCGATTTCAGCTGTTCATTTTTAAATTGTAGATACCTTGAATGCCCTGCATCGGTTTCGATTTCCATGGTGCTGTAGGGGGCAAAAATAGCCCCTGGAATTTGGCATCCATTCGTGAGGACGTCCTCTAATGAGGGCATAAAACATTCTTTAAACGGATCAAAATGGATTCTATAACTGGCATAGTCGCGTGCAACAAATCGTTCGGTGATGGTTTTGAATAGCTGTCCAAAAGGCGTGTCGAGCCTCTGTGGCGTGGAGTAATAAAAGCCTTGTCCGTACCAGTAAAGCAATAAAGCGGTACCCGCATCGCAGAGCGGATGTTCGATAATCGCCCTCACCATATCGGGATCATGGTCATCCCAATTCAAGTTGCCCGCGACAAAATGCAATTCCTCCATACTTTGTAAGTCACTGATACAGACGATTTGTGTCGCCGCTTTACCAAAGTAGGCGCTGTATTCATGTAAAGCGTCATAATCGGGATCGTCGAGCAATTGGGTAAGTCGTTGTTGATTGGCGATACAGCCTAATTCGGCGCATTCATAGGCGCGGATAAATTGTTCTTGGGTTAATAACTTAGCCACGGGCGTCCTTGGGATTGTTAAATAATGACATTCGCCAGCCCTGATAACTGAGGGCCAGCGAGAAAGAGTGAGGATGTTAGGCGTTAAGCTTGCTGTTGCAGCAGGGTACGACAGAGCTTAATAAAGTCGGAAGAGGTGACAATCCCTAATACTTTCTTATCGTTATCTACTACGGGTAAGCAGCCGAGTTTGTTGTCGATAAAGTATTCCACTACCACGCTTAAGGGCTCATCGGCGGTTAAGTGCTGGCAGTCTTTGTCCATCACAGTCGCTATGGGAGTGTAGCGTTCCTTGCGATCCAATGCGCCTTGGCCGTATTTGTTCAACATAGACAATACGCTGGCGATCATCTTCTTATGGGTGAGTACGCCGACTAAGGTGCCGTCGGTTTCAGATATCACAGGTAAATGGCGCACGCCGCGGGTTTGCATTAAATGGTGGGCATCTTTCAGGCTAGCACCATCGCTAATGCAGATGACCTCAGTGCTCATAATATCGCTGACTTTCATCCTATAAATTCCTTTTTTAACAAGGCTCAGGTTTGATGCTCGACGAGCCAAAATCTGAGCGATTTGCCACTGATCCGATGTTAGCAGCTTACTCATAGCTTGTGCCAGTGCTGTACAAATAAAGTACGCTATCCAGTATAAGCTTATGAATTAAAAGAAATCATAAAAGGCTGACAAAGATGTCACAAATGTGTAACAGTGATGTCTCACAATCGGGGCCTCATTAGACCTCATACCAGTGAAACCTCATCTTATAAGGGAATAATAATAATGAAACGAACCGTGACTCGTCGTGATTTTTTAGCCATGTCGGCCAAAGGCATTGGTGCAGCAGTGATCTCCTACGGCCTAATGGGGTGTAGTGACAGTGATGATGATAAATCTGTTCCTGCGCAGTTTTTACATGGGGTAGCCAGTGGCGACCCTGCGCATGACGCGGTGATCCTCTGGACCCGTGTGACGCCAGATTCTGCTGGGGATGTTAAAGTCAGCTGGCAAGTGGCCAGTGATGCGGCATTCTCACAATTAGTGACCACGGGGGAGATGGTTACCAACGCTAACCGTGATTACACGGTCAAAATCGATGCCCGTGGTTTACGTGCGGGACAAACCTACTTCTACCGCTTTATGACGGGCGGAAAAACCTCTGAGGTGGGCAAGACCCGCACTCTACCCGAGGGTGATGTGAGTTCGGTAAAACTTGCCGTCATGTCATGCGCTAACTTTCCTGCCGGCTATTTTAACGTGTATGAATTAGCTGCGGCGCAGGATGACCTCGATGCCGTGGTGCATCTGGGTGACTATATCTACGAATATGCTCGCGGCGGCTATGCCAGCGAACATGCGGCAGAGCTTGGCCGTGAAGTGTTACCCGCCAACGAACTGCTGACCCTCAACGATTACCGTACCCGTTACGGCCAATATCATACCGATGCCAGCCTGCAAAAATTGCACGCGAAAGTGCCTTTTATTACGGTATGGGACGACCACGAAGTGGCAAACGATACTTGGCGTGATGGCGCCGAGAACCACAACGAAGGCGAAGGGGATTTTGCGGTTCGTAAAGAAGCCGCACTGCAGGCTTACTTCGAATGGCTACCAATCCGCCCATGGCGTGAGGGTAACCATGAGGAGATTTATCGCAGCTTCAGTTACGGCAACTTAGTCGACTTACATATGCTGGATACGCGAGTGTTAGCCCGCGATAAGCAGCTCGATTATGCCGATTATATGGATGCCAGTACGGGCGCCTTCGATGGCGAGCGTTTCCGCGCCGATGTGACATCGACTTCGCGCACTATGTTAGGGCTGACCCAGTTACTCTGGCTACAGGGTACCTTATTGCAAGCCACGGGTACTTGGCAGGTATTAGGACAACAGATCCTCATGGGCAAAATGTCTCTACCTGCGGCGATTGCTACCCAGCAAATGAGCATTCCACAATATGCCATGCTTGGTGCGTTGGCGAAGTTAGCCGCCCGCGCGGCGGCAAATGATCCAACCCTAACGGCGGCAGAATTACAGTACTTGCAGGCTAATCAAGCCCTGTTAACGCCAGAGGTGATTGCCCTGCTGCAACTGCCATCTATTCCCTATAACTTGGATGCATGGGATGGTTATGCCTATGAAAGGGAAGTGATTTTAGGCACGGCTAAATCGAAAAATCACAACCTAGTCGTGATTGCCGGTGACACCCATAATGCCTGGGCGAATGAGCTTAAAGATGTCAACGGCGATACCGTAGGGGTCGAGTTTGCCACAAGCTCAGTGTCATCACCAGGTTTGGAATATTACTTAAATCTACCAGCAGAACAGATCCCCGCGACCGAGGCGGCGATCGTCGAGTTGGTGCCAGATCTTAAATACACCAACCTCAAAGATCGCGGCTTTATGACTTTAACCTTCACCAAGGAAGCGGTGCGTAGCGACTGGCATTATGTCAGCACGATTCTGGCGAAGGAGTTTGAAGAGTCGAGTAGCCGCAGCTACAGCGCCATGACTAAGGTCGGTGAACCTATTATCAACCCTGTGAGCTAACTTAAGCGTCAAACTTAAGCGTCACACTTTGCTTTGAGCCTGTGCTCGTTCCTTGTTGGCCACCTTTGGGTGGCCTTTTTTGTACGCTTTTTGTTAGTTCCGTCCTAAAAATGCAAAATAAACGGCCGTTCACCTGCAACTTATGACTATAACTGCAGCACGGCGGTTTTTTTTGGTATAAAATTCGCTCCCAAAATTCGGCGGCTGCCTACACTTGCTAGGACTCTTATGAAGAGAATGCTGTTCTCGTGTTTTGGACGCCGAACAGACCTTACAGGGTAAAAGCTCGCGCTTTAACTCCTAAAATCAATAATTAAGATGGGGATCGGTGTCATGTCAGAAAAATATTTCGTTACCGCACAACAACTGCTCGAAGATTCATTTCTATTAGCTTCACAGGTTTATGAGAGTGGATTCCGTCCGCAGTTTATCGTGGGTATTTGGCGTGGCGGTGCTCCAATCGGGATCGCGGTACAAGAGTTTTTCGACTTTAAGAAGGTTGAAACCGACCATATCGCCGTGCGTACCTCGTCTTACTACGGTATTGGTACCGACAAGCAAAGCAAAGAAATCAAAGTCCATGGCCTGCATTACATTGTTGAAAATGCGAATGCTAGCGATAGCTTACTGATTGTGGACGATGTGTTTGACTCTGGCCGCAGTATCCACGCGCTGAAGGAAAAGTTAAGCCAACTGATGCGCTTAAACATGCCGCAGGATATTCGTATCGCTTGTCCTTATTACAAGCCAAAAAATACCGCAGTGCCTTTAAAGCCTGATTACTATATCCATGCCTCTGAAGACTGGTTAGTGTTCCCACACGAAGTGACGGGTTTAACGCCGGAAGAAATTGCCGAAGGTAAGGGCGATTTAAAAAATATTCAGCATCTTTTTAAGTAAAAAGAACCTGTTAATAAAAAGCGTTAGCAGTTTTTGCTAACGCTTTTTTGTTTCTCGGTTTTGAAATAGAGCCTATTGTTTTGGCCTATAAATCCATGCAGTTGGCATAGTAAGTGACAGTCGCCGGCCAGTCCGAAAACACGCCAATCACGCCCACATCTTTGGCTAGCACATCGAGCAGCTCATAGGTATCGCCTTCATTATCAATGGCATCGGTAATGCTTTGATAATACCAACCGCCGCCATCTTTCAATAATCCTGAGCGCTCTAAGCTCCAAGTGATGATCTTAAGTCCCGCTGCTTTCGCGGCTTTGGCATATTCCGATGGAATGATTTTTTTATCTGCATCTAAGGTCACCAGCACCCAGAGTGGCGGCGCGACAATCTCTACGCCTTGGGCTTTAAGTTCTGCCATTGATGGCGACCAGCTGGAGGAGTCCTGTGGGTCAAAACCCGTGTGAATATCGTATCTATCATCCAGATATACCGCTTGCTTGCCAAACTCGGGATCGTTAGCAATCCAGTATTTTACATCTTCCAAATTAAAGGACTGGGGGAATACCTGTGAGGCATCGACGCCCGCCGCGGTATATTCGTCGAGCATCTTCTGGGCGTACTCCTGCTGAGTAAAGCCATCGAAGGGCATAGCCACACTGGCCGCCTTTAGCTCGGGTGTCATTTTGACGCCGGCCTTTTTAAACATCTCAATACTCTCGGCGTGGGTCATCAGGGTACCGTTGCCCGCATAGAGATCGGTGCGCCACTTAGGCGTGGCATTTATAAATTCCTCGACATTGGTGGCCTTTGGATTTTCGCCCTCCATCTTACCCTTTAACATTTTAAATTCGGCGAGGGTGATATCGCTGGTACAGCAAGTTGCTGTGGCGGCAACGCCATTGGCCGCATCGGCGGGTGTAAAGGGGACTGAGCATTTATTGGCAAGTTCGGGAATAGCCAAAATATTGGTTGTGCTGGCGAGATCGCACTGAGAATGGCGACAGACTAAGGCTTTATCCGCAGTAAAAGTCACATCACACTCGACAATACCCGCGCCAGAGTCGATGGCGGCTTGGTAGGATTCTTTAGTGTGTTCAGGGAATTGCATTGCCGCGCCGCGATGACCAATGGCAAAATCGCTACGGTAGAAATGGTCGGTTTCGCACTGGGCTAAACGGGTTTTTAAGCTGCTGTCCTGCATTTGACGCACTAAAAACAGTGGTCGCTCTCCGACTTGGGCTGGCACCAGTTTGGCGGGCGGCGGTGTAGTGTCGTTATCTTTGTTATCGCTGTTGCAGCCTGCGAGCAGAGCCGTACTGGCGAGCAGCATGCAGAGTGTTACTGAGGAGGTATTCATCATCTTTCCTAAATTATGGATTACTTATTAATGGGGTCCCTCATACTCTAAAATTGCTATATGACTAAATAAGCTCAGTTTTATGACTAAAACAAGAAAAGATACCGTCCGCCAGCCGCTTTTGCGCTAGCTTGATACTGAGCTTAGGACTAAGATTAGGGCGAAAAATTATCTCGCATGCCGCGTTACTTTTGGATTCTTACGGCTGTGTGAAAGTGCTAAGTATGAAAATTTTCTCGCAAGCGATCTTTCTGTGCCGAAATCAAGTAAACTGCGCTCCTTTTGTTTTATGATGGCGTTTGTATCGCTTGATAAGACAAACGTGGCAAGCATCATTTAGGAAATAGAGCAGAATGAGCAAGGGTAAAAAATACGATTTTCGCGTCACTCAAGCTGAAAATGGTTGGAAGACGGAAATCACCCGTCGTATGACGTCGACTAAAACAGTAGTGTCGAAAAGCCATGACGGTTTTGCGACCGAGGCCGAGGCACAAGCTTGGGGTCAAGCCGAGCTGCAAGTGTTTTTAGGCACGCTGGCTGAGCGCAACAAGCGTCGCTCAGAGAAACAGGCTAAGGCCAAATTAGCGGCGGCTTTAGCGGCAGAAGCGGCAACCGATGCCGATGATTTTGATGATGAAGACGAGTTCGGCGAAGAATAACTCGCCCGAAGAATACATCTCGAAACAAAATCCTCGAGGGCAAGCTGGCTTATAAGCCAATATGCACTCAACAAAAAAGCGGACCAGAGGTCCGCTTTTTTGTTGTCTCACTTAAGGTATTCCCTTAAGTGAGCATTAGGCAATGGGATTAGCCTTGAATTTTAAAGCTACCTTGCATAATCGCCCAGTGGCCTGGGAAGCTGCAGAAGAACTGGTAAGCTTCAGTCGCGCTCATGCCCGCAGTGCTAAAGGTCACAGAAGTTGATTCACCGCCACCCACTAAACCAGTGTGGGCGATAACACGGGTATCACCGGCTTTAACGTAAGCAGCATCGGCGCCAGCGCCCATACCATCGGTCGCAACGGCAGACATATCAGCGGCTTTAGTTAATACCCAGTTGTGGCCCATAGCTGCTTTTGGCAGAGTGCCAGTGTGCGTTAGTGTGAGGGTCACTTCCTTACACGTTGCAGGAACAGACAGCTCTTTAGTGTCAAATTGCATAGCGTCAGTCGCAGCAATCTTGAGTTCACATTCGTTAGCACTCGCTTGGCTGGCGACGAATAATCCTAGGCCGAGTAAGCTAGCGCTAGTCATATTACGTAAAGTGGTGCTTTTCGCTTTCATCTGGTACTTCCTTATTCTGAACAAGGTGGGTCGAGCCGTTTTGGCTCGAACATGCGCTTGCCAGCATAGGCTGAATTCATTAAATGGGAATGAATTCGGTATGTAAATTATGTATATAGTACTTTTGAATGAAAGAGGTCGAGTGCGACAATTTGCCGCACTCATGGGTTAACGTTGGACTTCGTGGCGATAGGGAATCGCGCGCTGGGCGCCTTCTCGGGTAACGGTAATGGCAGAGGCGGCATTGGCAAACCCTACGGCCGCTGCAATTGACATCCCTTCACTTAAACCCACCACTAAGGCGCCATTAAAGGTATCGCCCGCGGCAACCGTATCTATGGCTTGCACTGTCAGCGCCGGAATTAACCCGGTAAAACCGGCACTGCTGATAAACGCGCCTTTACTGCCTAAGGTTATGACGACAGTTGCAACGCCCTGCTGATGTAGCCACTGTGCGGCAAGTTCGGCATCTTCTTCATTCTTGACCTCAATGCCTGTAAGCGCTTCGGCCTCGGTTTCATTGGGGGTAATGATGTCGACCCATTTGAGGTAATCCAACTCCTGACTGGTTGCAGGCGCTGGATTCAGCACTGTGGTAATACCGAGGCGCTTGGCGGTTTGCAATGCGTGGTGAACCGTCTCCATAGGCGTTTCGAGCTGGATCAGTAAGAATTGGGCATTAGCAAACAGGGCGTAATGCTTCTCTAATTCGCTCGGGGTGAGATGGGCATTGGCGCCCGCGGCGATCCCGATGGAGTTCTCCCCATTATCGCCGACAAAAATCAGCGCCGTGCCCGTACTCATATTGGCGACTTGGGTAATACCTTCGGCCTTAATGCCATCCTTGAGCCAGCTTGTACGCATGTCATTGCCGACACTGTCTTGGCCGAGATGGCAGATAAATGCTACTTCCGCATCCCCTTGGCATAAACGGGCACAGGCTACCGCCTGATTGGCCCCTTTGCCACCGTGTTCCAAGCGATAGGCACGGCTCATTAAGGTTTGGCCGGGAACGGGCAAATACTCAAAGTTCATCACATGATCGGCATTCGCACTGCCGATAACGAGGATCTGGCTCATGGAAGGTTCACTCTTAAGTTTATCTGCGATTGAGATAGGTTGGTGTGTAGGCCGCTAAGCTGTCAACTAACAAGTCAACAAAGCCCAGTCTATCAATGCCGAAGAGCACTGTCGCATTCGCGGGTTTGCCCGTTAGTTGATAGCGGTCGACCACCGTCATCCCCAGTGTTAACTCGCTTTGGGTTTCAATGCCGACCCAGCAGTCTTGGGCATCAAACAGCGCGGGGTTGAGTAACCAAGCGATAGTGCAAGGGTCATGCAGCGGCGCACCGACGAAGCCCCATTTAGGATCTCTATGGTAAATCATAAAGAAATCCAACAACTCGGCGACACACTTAGCCACGGGATTCGGAATAGCGCGAATACGTTCGATATCTTCATCCATGATCTGTGCCTGATGGGTAACATCGAGGCCGCACATGGTGATGGGAATACCGGATTTAAAGACGATATCGGCCGCCTCTGGGTCGACAAAAATATTAAACTCGGCGGCGGGTGTCCAGTTACCAACCCCGGCGGCACCACCCATCAACACAATGCGCTCAATCTTGGCGTGTAACTCGCCGTGGCTGGCGAGTAGCAGCGCGATATTGGTGAGCGGCCCAGTAGGCACTAATGTTACTGGCTTATCACTTTGGCGGATTTTCTCGGCCATCAGCTCGATTGCATTCACGGCTTGAGGTTGAAAACTCGGTGCAGGCAATGCCGGGCCATCGAGCCCCGTTTCACCGTGAACGTTATCGGCAATCATCAACTCACGGCTTAAGGGTTTAACCGCGCCGCCCGCGACCGGAATATCGCTGCGATTGAGCAGGGTTAAGATCCGCAGGGCGTTATTGAGGGTTTTATCTGGGGTTTGGTTGCCGGCGCTGGTGGTCACGGCCAGTGGGTTTAGCTCAGGATGGGCGAGGGCTAAAATGAGCGCGATAGCATCGTCATGGCCGGGATCGCAATCCAAAATAATCGGACGACTCATACTGTTACTCCTTTAAACAGCGGGAATGGAAACGTAGAATAGCATGCTCAAGTTTGCAGGCTAGGATGTGGCCGAGTCTTTAGGGCAAACTGTGAGCTTTTTCTGATTTCTATCAATAAGCTGCTACAATAGCGCCCCGCTTTAGGCAGAATCAAGTTCTCTAATGCCTTACCGATCATGGAATGATAAGGAAGTTCTGGCGTGTTGATGAATCGCAGTGAATTAACCTCGAGTGCACCCACGCGTTTTTGGGGTTGGTTAACAATACTCTTGACCTGTGTCCCTCTCCTTTTGATGAGTGTTGCCGCGCTGTTCCTCTGGGAAGGGGCGCAAAAGTGGTTTCTAGTCAATCAGTTGCTAGAACGTGGTGATGTGGCCATTGGTCGAGTGATTGAGACCGCCTATCGCAGTGAGCGCAGTTCGACGGGCGTTTATAACCAAAGATTGATTTGCTTGGTTGAGTATCGCACCGCCGAGGGCAAGCTCGTCCGTCAATGGGAGCTCGATGGCGTGAATTGCCAAGCGACCTATCAATTACGGCCACCGCAGGGCGACACCCCAGGCGCATTAGTGCCCAACTACGGGCAAAGTGTTGTGCATTATCTTCCCGAGGCGCCAACACGGGCGAGCGCCGATCTCGAATTAACCCGCGATCGCGCCAAGCTAGATTTGGGCTTTGGCATCGCAGGTATATTAGGCAGTTTGCTGGTCGGTTATTTCTGTTTGACGCTATTAAGGATCCGCTGGGCCGAGTCCCGTTATGTGCCAACACTCAAGCGGTTAGGGCTGCAACAGGATTACACCGGGATTATCAGTTTGCTCGAAACCTATCGCCAGCATCCTGCTGCGAATATCCTAGTCTGGGAAGCGGCTGAGCATATAGGTCATTGCCCTGAGCTCTATCCGCGTTTGGTCGATTTATTCGAGCAAATGCAAACTTCACCAAGCAAAAAAAAGCTGGAGTCGGTAGATGAATCTATTGCGATGATAAGCTTTTATCGCTTGAGTTCATTAGGATTTCACGACTTAGCGCTGGCGATGCTCGCCCGTAATAAACAGGCGCTATCGGCTAAAACCTTAGCCAGCTTTGTGCTGATGACGCGCACTAAGCAGTTGCCCTTTGCATTGGAATTAACCGCAGAAAAGTTAGCGGCATGGAAGGCGCTGTGTGAGGCCAAAGTACTCACATTCGGCTTGACGGATGAAAAGCAATGCTCCGTCGATTTTGCGGTGCACCTCGATTATTTACTCTGCTTAGTGACATTAGTGCTAGACAATACCGCACTGAACCGCCAAGTGGGGCAGGCTATCGGCCCAGTTCAACGGTTGATCTTAACAGCCTTAAAACAGGCAATGCCATTTGACGCACTCAGCCAAGACTGTGCGCAGACACTGGATAAACAAATTCAAGTGCTCTTAACCCGTTTAAATACGACTCAGGGTTTTGAATACGAACTCAAGCCGCTACTCGAGTCGATATCAGGCAAATTAGCACAACCCAATCAGCAACCCGCGTTTTCAGTAACCAAAGTATCAGCAACCAAAATTTCAGCAAATACAGGGAAATAAGTAATGCAGTCTTATCCTATATCACGCCCCTTGGCATTGGTGGCCGCCTTAGTGGCGTTACAATTAACCGCCTGTAGCCAACCTAAGCCCGTCGCCGTAGTCGAAAATGAAAAGGAATCCTTGCTGCAATTTGATAACGGCAAGCTTATCCAGTTTAAGGAAGAGGCAAATCCGAATTACCGCCATATTCCCTGCGATTTACCCGCAGTTGAGACTGTGGTGACCAACAGCACGGCCTTCGCCGCATTAACTAACTCGGATGAGGTGATCACTTGGGGCGACAGTTTTGCCGGTGGCGATAGCCGTGAGGTGACGCCAGAGCTCAAGCAAGTGAAGCAAATTGTCCCAGTTAAAGATGGGTTTGCTGCGCTGCGCCAAGATGGCACTGTGGTCTATTGGGGTAATGCGGGCAAGTTGAGTCTGGACAAGGTATTGCAAGCGCGCATGACCAATATCACTAAGCTATTCGCCAACCGAGAGGCCATAGCCGCCCTCGACGCCAATGGTAAGGTACATACTTGGGGCTACGGGCCTTACGGCGGCAATAGTTTGCAGGTGCAGGATGAGTTAGTCGATGTGGTCGATATCTTTGCTAAAGGGCGCAGTTTTATTGCCCTGAAAAAAGACGCCAGCGCCGTAGTTTGGGGGGAGGTTGAAAGTTCGACCAATATGAAGAAGTTGCAGTCGCAGCTGACGGATATTAAACATATCGAATATTTTCAAAATACCTATGCCGCCTTAAAAAAAGATGGCTCAGTGGTGAGTTGGGGCTGGCGCAGTGATGCTTATCCTATCCGCAGCGCGCTTAAGGATGTAGCAAGTCTCACGGCAAACAGTTGCGCGTTTGCGGTGTTAAGTCCAACGGGGGATGCCCATTTCTGGGGCGATGGCATTAACTGTGGCGTCGATTGGATCAAGAAAACCGATATCACAGGCGTGAAGGATATTATCAGCGTTGGCCCGGGATTCTTGCTACTGCGTGACAACGCCACGCCGCAAATTCTCGCCGACGATACGGATTACGCCTATCTGTTTGGCTTTCATCATGCTCAAGAGATCCTCGACAAATATTGGCAGCAAGGCAGCAAAATTACCCTAGGTAAGTCCTCCTTTGCCTTTACGCGCCCCGACGGCAAAGTGGTACCCGTCGGTTATCGGGCTGACCTTAAAAATGTCGAGCAACTGATTGAACGCATTCCGCGCCTCACTTGGTTAGCGCAGGCAAATGATGGTTTTGTGGGGATCAGTGAAAAAGGAGAATGGGTCTCTTGGTCGATGAATCTGGGAATGTTTGATAAATCGCCGGTACAACCTGCCGACTCCTTGGTGGTTAAGCCGCTGGAATTTACCCCCGCTGCCCAATGTGAGACCCCAGAGCAACGGCAGGCGATTTTGAGTCAGGCAAGGCCGCAGCGTAAAATCAATTGGTCATTTGACTAACTCATTGTTGGGCATGTAGGGCATTTCTCAGCTGGTGAAGGTTCATTCACCAGCTTGTTTATCCCTCACCGACCTATCTTTGGCTGCTATTTGCTGTTTTACAGTTGTTATGACTGTATAAGTATCATTTTGTTTTGCTTTTTAACTGTTATCTTATTTACATCTTCGCTAGAATGCTGGATGTTTTCTATGCAATTTCATATGTCGTATTAACCCATAACAATGCGATACAAGGATGATAATAATGAAATGTATACCCCATATGCAGATGAGGTTATGGCAGGGCGCGAGCGTATTGATGCTATGCAGCCTAATCGGTTCTGAATCCGTTGAGGCGAAATTGGATATGCCTCGCCATGAGAGCAGTGCTTCCCATTCCCATGTGCTCCCCGTCTTTAGCCAGCAATTAGGATTTAACCTGCCAGAGGGGTGGCGCAAAGCCTACCATGAAGAACGTGCGGGCATGTTTATGGCGGAATTTGTGCCGGAGCAGGAGGCGCTCAATCAATGGAGTGCGCTGTTTTGTGTGCAAGGCTTTAAGGATATGGCCGAAAGCGTGAGCCCCGAGCAGTTTTTAGATGCGATGGCCGAGACTTACCAAGCCTCCTGTGACGGTGAGGTGGTTTACCAAAAGCTGGGGGATACCCAAGTGGATGGTCACGACGGATTTCAAGCCATTCTTGGTTGTACCACTATGCCGAATCTCCATGGCGCGACTCAATTTAATCCTACGGCCTTTACCTCTCATCCCCAGGGCGAAATTGGTTATTACACTGTAGTGAGTGGCGACAAGGATTTGTATTTGCTGCATAAATCGATGCGTGGTGAGGTGTTTTCTGCCGATAAACCTCCTCTGCAAGCCGCCAACAGTGCCGACTTTATCTCTGCCTTAGCGCCCTTTTCCTTAAAGTAGTTGTCAGTCGATAGACGGATGATCATGGACTTTCATCCGTATAGACGTCTATAATGCGCGCGCTCAGGCTTGATATGCCACGAGCCTTGTTGGGCGTTAACTGGTTTTTTCGCCCTATGAACCTCATTTTTAGTCAACCTTCTGTGGTGCTTGCGACGCATTCGTCGCGAGATAATCGGGAAGCCAGTGAAATTCTGGCACTGCCCCCGCAACGGTAAAAGGTGAGAGACGACCGCATTCGTTAGGTAGCTCAAGATGAGCCAGAGAATCGAGTGTGCAAAGGTCAGTTTCGCGTTTATCTCTCGTTGAGATAGACATAGCCTAAGTCCGGAGACCGGCCCTAAAGGTGTTTTTGAGATTTCGGTGGGCAGATCTCAAAATGCGATAGTGACTGTCAGTATTTGTTACTGAATCAACGGTATCGTGGCGCCAATGCCCCGTTTTCCTTGCAGGAGTTAAAGGTAAAATGGGAACACATCCAACTAAAATCGCGCTGCTGATCGGCAGCCTTTGCAGCTTTTCTGTTATCGCCCCCGCCGTGGCGGCCGATGATGCCAGCGTTGCCAAAGTCGATGAGCATATTGTCGTCATTGGCCGTTCAGACAAGACCCCCTTAAATATTGCCGCTAATGTGAATGTGATTGATGCCGCTGCGATTGAGCAGAGTGGCGCAACCAGCTTGACCGAAGTGTTACGTGGTCAAAGCGGTATTCAGCTATCCGACAATAACATTGGTACTAGTTTCGCGATGCGTGGCTTTAGCGCGAGCTCTGCGGTTAACAACACCTTGATTTTGCTCGATGGTCGCCGCTTAAATAATATCGATATCGCCGCGCCTAGCCTGAATGCGATTCCGCTCAATTTAATTGAGCGTGTTGAAATTCTATCGGGCAGTGCCGGCGTGCTCTATGGCGACCAAGCGGTAGGCGGGGTGATCAACATTGTAACTAAATCGCCTGAGAATACGGGCGGCAGCGTGCAATTATCCGGCGGCAGCTTTAATACCTACGAAGGTCGCGGCGATGTGTCGGGCGCCATCAATAAAGATTGGCACTATTTCCTGACCGGTAGCTACAACCAAGGCGATAACTATCGTAAGCATAATGCCAATGAAACTGGCTCTATCT
Organism: Shewanella sp. GD03713; assembly: GCF_029843705.1. Lineage (NCBI taxonomy): Bacteria > Pseudomonadati > Pseudomonadota > Gammaproteobacteria > Alteromonadales > Shewanellaceae > Shewanella > Shewanella sp. GD03713. The sequence continues at coordinate 4,022,877 of NZ_JAOCIW010000001.1, read as the reverse complement.
TAGGCCGTATTCAATATAAAACTGCCACAGATTCTTTCTTCGTTGAAACCAGCTATTACGATGATGACCGCGAGAATCCTGGGGCGTTGACCCCTAAGCAGTTCAAAGAAAATCCACGTCAGTCTTCTAATAGCAGCGAATATGTTCATGAGATGACCACTGCGGCGCGCAGCGGTTATCAGCATCAGCTTAACCAAAACTGGGCCTTAGCGGCGGATCTGGATTACAGCGATACCTTAGTGACCTCATTAAACTGGGGCGCGGGTAGCCAAAATACTCGCTCGCTGCTCATGTTTAGCCCTAAAGCACTTGCTAATTACAGCACCCGTCAAGGTGAGCTAAACCTAGTCACTGGTTTAGACATCAGCCGCGGTAAGGCCGAGTTTGACTCTACGGCACGCAGCAACGTGCAGGAAATGCAAAGTGCTTACTTGCAAGCCACTGTGCCATTAAGCCACACCTTAAGCTATGTGGTGGGCGGCCGTTATGCGCGGGTGACCGACGATCTGGTCGATGGCAATGTGTATCCAAACGGCATCGATTTAGATGAAGATGCGACCGCATTCGAGTTCGGTTTAAATTACCGTCCGAGCGCCGAGCACAGATTCTATCTGCGTGGCGATGAAAACTTCCGCTTTGCTAAGGTCGATGAGCAAGCTTACACCCCGAAAGATGTGTATGGCTTAAAGCCGCAGACAGGCCGCTCCTATGAGGCGGGTTGGGATTGGACTGTGGCCAGCCAAAGCCTACGCGTTAGCCTATATCGCCTCGATTTAGAAGATGAAATCGTCTTCGACCCAAGTGCTGAAAAACCTGTTGGCGGCAGCTTCCAAGGTGCCAACGTCAATGCCGATGCATCACGCCGCTATGGCGCGAGTGCCGATTGGGATTGGCAGGTTACTCAAGCCCTCACCTTAGGCTTGGAATATAACTATATTGATGCTGAATTTACCGATGGGGTGAATGATGGCAAGCAATTGTCTTGGGTGGCTGAGCATACGGGACGCGGTTATGTCAGTATGGATTTTGCCGAGCATTTCCAAGTGTTTGCCGAGGCGATTTACACGGGCGATCGTTTTATCGAAGGCGATAACGGCAACGAAGGCGATAAATTATCTAGCTATGTTTTAGGTAATCTAGCCCTTAACTATACCCGTGATGCTTGGTTAGCGAGCCTGCGTATCGATAACCTGTTTGATAAAGAGTATGTTAGCTCGGGTTACTACGGTGGCATTTGGGGCGATAGCTATTACTCAGGCCGAGGCCGTGATATTCGCTTGACTGTGGGTTACCGCTTCTAAGCTTGAAATTAATGCTTAACCGAATAAAGCCAGACTCAGTCTGGCTTTATTATTTCTGTTGTTTGGTTATGCGCAGAGAAAAATCCATTTTCTCGGTGTATTCTTTATAAGTTCAGCCTATTTTGAGATGGCCTAAGTCGTTGCTTGTGCTATAGATCACTTCATCTAAAGCATAGTCACAATTATTCTGCGACTTAGGGCTGAAATTCTCAGTAGTTTGGGTATGATGTGAGCGGTATTCGAATCATCTTATAGCTAATTAACAGGTGTAAAGTGTCTTATGACAGATCTTGAGCAACAGGTTTTTACTCAAGTGAGAGCCATCATAGCGAATGAAGAGCAAGTAATCGGTCGCCGTGGGATCTTAATTCCACTCAAAAAAGCGATCCTTGCCGAAGGCGACATTCGTAATGTGATCGATATTATTTCGAGCGATCCCGCATTAGCTGCCCACATGTTGATGCGCAGCAATTCGGCGCAGGCTTCAGGTGTAGTAAATCCTAAATCTCGCTCCTTAAAAGACGCCCTAATCCGTTTAGGCCAGGTCAATATTTATCGTTATGCCTTCACCTTCTATTTGAAAGAACGCCTCGATGAATTACCCCAACCCTATAAGAAGTTGGTACAAGGTTATTGGAAACTCACGGAAAATATCGCTACCGATGCGGTCGACAGCCTAGTCGATATGCCGGATGTCGATGTCGACCCCGATGAAGTACAAACCTTGGCGCTGTTTAGTGTATTCGGGCAAATCATTGCCTTAACGGCCTTTGCTTACTTAAATGCCAGCTCTGAGCAATCTTTCCCGTTAAGCGTGATTAAGTCATTGATTGATAATCAGCAGCAGACCTTAACCATCGAAGCCTTTGAGGCCTTAGATCTCGATCAGGATCTGCGCCAAGAGTTTATGATCGCCCATAACCTGCGCCAGACCCGTAATCAAAATTCTCCCGGGTTGATTCTGCGCCGTGTGCTCTCGATGCGCGGCATGTTACTTAACCCGCTCTAAGCACTGCTCATAAAAACAAAGCCTGCAATTGCAGGCTTTTTTATGCTCTTTTTACGACATTAATTGGATTTTTGCTGACGCGCTAAGCCTTCGCTTGCCACCAGTTGCAGCCAGTTTTGCACTAAGGCCGAGTTCGCGCTGTGGCGGCGATAGGCCCCAAATAGTGGGCGCTTTAAGCCTTCTTGGCCGAGTTTGACTGACGCTAAACTCAAGCCATGTCCCTCATTGATTGACCAGTTGGGCAGGGCGGCGATACCGTCCTTACAGGCGATGCGTTGCAATAACATCATGGTCAAATCGCAGGTCTTTTGCTCGCCGGCTTCAACGCCTGCGGGTTCTAAAAAGTGGCGGTAAATATCTAAACGCGCCAGTGGCACTGGGTAGCTGATAATGGGTAAGCGGGCCAATTGCTTAGGCGTAACATAGGCTTCTTTCGCTAAGGGATGATCCTTGGCAACCACTAACTTCACTTCAAAATCAAACAAATGCTGATAGGCGAGCGAGTGTCCCGGTACGGGATCTGAGGTCAGTACTATATCGAGTTCGCCCATCTCCAAGGCATTGAGCGAATCGAATAGATGACGGCTCGACAGATCTAACTCGGCCTGCGGATGATCTTGCCTAAATTGCTCCATCACTGGCATTAACCAGCGAAAACAGCTGTGGCATTCAATCCCCACTCTGAGCTGATTGGTCTCTGTCTCTAGGCCATTTTTCAGATCCGTTTCCGTTTCTAACACCTTAGGCAGGATCTCTTCGGCGAGGTGCAACAGCCGTGCGCCTTCCTGAGTAAAGGAGAGGGGTTTGCTTTTACGCACAAAAATGGGCGAATTAATTCGTTGCTCTAACTCCTTAATTTGATGGGAGAGAGCCGATTGAGTGACAAAACGTTTTTTGGCTGCGCCCGCCAAGCTGCCACTTTCCTTCAGTGCCATTAAGGTTCGCAGATGTCTTAGTTCGATCATGATCACTCCAAGTGAATTTCGCTCATGTTGTGCTTGAAATCAATTCGGTTGCTGGCATAGAGACTATCACAATAAACTTCTAGACGTCCAGACGCCCATTGTGATTTATCAAGGCTTAAATGCGAAAAATTGCCAAGAAAACACCATCAGCTGGGTGCTAGTGCCGAATATGGCTTATCTCAAATAAAGGAAGATATGGTATGCAATTAAACAGTCTTGGTTTTCCCCGTATCGGGCGTCGTCGTGAACTGAAATTTGCCCTCGAAAAATACTGGCGTGGTGAGAGCACTCAAGCTGAGCTGCATAAGGTGGCCAAGGAGTTACGCCGCACCCATTGGCAATGGCAAGTCGCCGCGGGGATCGAGCAAGTGCCAGTGGGTGATTTTGCCTTTTACGATCAAGTGTTAACCCTGAGTGCGACCCTAAACGCCATCCCAGATCGTCACCGTGGTGAGGGCGCTATCGATCTTGATACCTTATTCCGTGTTGCCCGTGGCCGTGCGCCAACTGGCACCGATGCGCCAGCCTCGGAAATGACTAAGTATTTCAACACTAACTATCACTACTTAGTGCCAGAGCTTAAGCAAGACCAAGTGTTCTCTATCGCCTATGAGCAGTTTTTTGATGAAGTCGCCGAGGCGCAGGCGCTGGGTTATCAAGCCAAGCCAGTGCTGTTAGGCCCTGTGAGTTACTTGTATCTGGCAAAAACCGTGGGTCAGGATTTCGATAAACTCAGCCTATTACCCAATCTATTAAAGGCCTATGCCGACATTCTGGCGCGTTTTGCCGCACAGGGCGTGACTTGGGTACAACTTGAGGAGCCGATTCTGGCACTCGAATTAGCCGCCGATTGGCAAGCAGCGATTAGCGAAGCTTATCAAGCGCTTAAAACGGCTCAAGTGAAGATTTTACTCACCAGCTACTATGGCAGTATCAGTCATCATCAGGCGCTGGTTTCTGCACTGCCTGTGGCGGGTCTGCACCTCGATTTAGTGACCGCCCCTGAACAATTGGCCTTGTTTGCCAATGCCTTAAGACCAGATCAAATTCTGTCGGCTGGTGTAGTTAATGGCCGTAACGTGTGGGCTGCAGAGGTTGACCTGATTGTTGAGCGTATCGGCAGTGTTGCCCGAGACTTATGCTCACAAGACGGCGCGCGCCTATGGATTGGCACCTCCTGTTCACTGCTTCACAGCCCTGTGGATTTAGAGGTGGAGACAACGCTCACGCCGGCGCTACGTCAGCAGCTCGCATTTGCTAAGCAAAAGCTGTTGGAGCTGGCTAATGTGCGCCAATTGCTGCTGGCACCTGAGTCTGTCGCGGCCAAAGAGATAGTTAACACCTGTTTGGCACGCCGTGAGGCTAAGGCGCAGGCGGCGGATGCTAAAGTGATCGCCCGTGTCGCTGCGCTGACTCAAGCCGACTATGAACGTGTGAGCGAATTTACTGAGCGCCAAGCGGTGCAACAGCGCAAGTATCGTTTGCCATTGCTGCCAACGACCACGATTGGCTCATTCCCACAAACGCCTGCTATCCGTGGCTTACGTAGCCGCTGGCGCAAAGGGGAGCTAAGCGATGCTCAATATACCGAGCAGTTGCAGCAAGTGACCCGCGATACCATAGACCGTCAGCTCAAACTCGGTATCGATGTACTAGTTCATGGTGAGGCCGAGCGTAATGACATGGTGGAATACTTCGGCGAGCAGCTCGAAGGCGTGGGCTTTACCAAAAATGGTTGGGTGCAGAGTTATGGTTCTCGCTGCGTTAAGCCGCCGTTGATTTATGGTGATGTGAGCCGCCCTAAGGCTATGACGGTTGAGTGGGCCGAATTCGCCCAAAGCCTGACGGACAAACCCGTCAAAGGCATGCTAACGGGTCCTGTGACGATTCTACATTGGTCGTTTGCCCGTGAAGATATCAGCCGCGATACCATTGCCACCCAATTGGCGCTGGCGATTCGTGATGAAGTGGTTGATTTACAAAATGCGGGCATTGGCATTATCCAAATTGATGAGCCAGCCTTCCGCGAAGGTCTGCCATTAAAGCAAAGCGAGTGGCAAGCTTACTTAGATTGGGCGGTGAATGCTTTTAAACTGAGTGCGGCGGGTGTTGTGGATGAAACCCAAATTCACACCCATATGTGCTACAGCGAGTTTAACGATACGATTGCGGCCATTGCCGCCATGGATGCGGACGTCATCACCATTGAGACCTCGCGTTCACGCATGGAACTGCTCAACGCTTTTGAAGATTTTGAATATCCAAATGAAATTGGCCCAGGCGTTTACGACATCCACTCGCCAAATACGCCAAGTGTTGAGGCCATGGTGCACCTTATCGAAAAAGCGGCGCAAAAAGTACCTGTACGCCAACTGTGGGTTAACCCCGATTGCGGCCTTAAAACCCGCACTTGGGATGAGGTAGAACCCGCGCTGAAGAACATGGTGGATGCGACCCGCGAACTGCGTCGCCGCCTCGGCTAAGCGCTGTACTATCTGCAATGAATGCCTCTTTGGCATAGCGTAAAAAAACAGGGATACCTTAGGTACCCCTGTTTTTTTACTGGCGATTTGAAAAGGCATAGTTGAATGCGCGCTTGAACCTGCTTATTCACTGAATTGGGCTTATTCGTTAAACATCATTTCGGGGACATGCTCTGGTACCACCAATTCGCCAGCGGTGAGCTTAATAATCTCCTCGACACTCACGCCGGGGGCGCGTTCGAGCAGATGGAACTTGCCTTCTTTGATTTCGATAAAGGCCAAGTCTGTCAGTACTTTTTTGATGCAGCCCTTACCCGTTAGCGGCAGGCTACACTCGGTTAATAGCTTAGACTCACCGTGCTTTGAGGCGTGGGTCATGGTCACAATAATATTGTCGGCGCCGGCGACAAGATCCATAGCGCCGCCCATGCCCTTAATTAATTTGCCCGGGATCATATAGGAGGCGATATTACCCTGAGTATCGACCTCAAAGGCGCCTAATACGGTGAGATCCACATGGCCGCCGCGGATCATGGCAAAGGACTCGGCCGAGTCGAAGATGGCGGCGCCCCTTGCCATAGTCACAGTCTGCTTGCCGGCATTGATTAAGTCGGCATCGACCTCTTCCATCGTCGGAAAAGGCCCCATCCCTAACAAGCCGTTTTCGGATTGCAGCATCACTTCAATGCCTTCGGGAATATAGTTGGCCACCAGTGTGGGGATACCGATGCCAAGATTCACGTAATAGCCGTCTTTGAGTTCTTGGGCGACGCGCTGGGCGAGTTGTTCTCTTGAAAGTGCCATAACCAAATCCTATTTACTGGAGGGGCGGGTAGTCAGTTGCTCGATACGTTTTTCGAAGCTGCCTTGGATAAGCCTATCGACATAGATGCCGGGCGTATGGATTTCATCGGGATCTAATTGACCCGGTTCGACAATTTCCTCCACCTCCACCACGGTTATCTTGCCCGCGGTGGCGGCAAGGGGATTGAAGTTACGGGCGGTTTTGCGAAAGACTAAATTGCCGAAGGTGTCGGCCTTCCAGGCTTTGACTATGGCAAAGTCGCCTGTAATCGATTCTTCCAGAATGTAATGGCGACCATTGAATTCTTTGACTTCTTTACCTATTGCCACGTCAGTGCCATAGCCGGTTGCGGTATAAAAAGCCGGAATGCCCGCGCCCGCCGCACGCATTTTTTCCGCCAGCGTACCCTGCGGCGTGAGTTCGACTTCCAGTTCGCCAGACATCATCTGCGCCTCGAAGTTGGCATTTTCGCCCACATAGGAGGCGATCATTTTTTTAATCTGTTTATCGAGCAATAAGATCCCAAGTCCGTATTCCGTAGTGCCGCAGTTATTGGAGACGACGGTCAGGTTTTTGGTGCCCTTGTGTTTGATTTCTTTGATTAGATTTTCAGGAATACCGCAAAGGCCAAAGCCGCCCGCAATCACCGTCATCCCATCTTCGAGTCCCGCTAACGCATCGCTATAGCTGGTAACCACCTTATTCAATCCAGACATGGAGTGCTCTCTTACGCTTGCTGAAAGTGTGGCGCTTACTATTACCCAATTTTTCGAGCGCTCCTATGGTACTAAGGTGCCAAATAAAACCGCGGCCAATTGCCATATTCTAATGGCATTGAGTCTGGGGCATTGGGAATGTGTGCCCCGCCATGCCTGTGTTCAGGGCATGGATAAAGGACTGTGACTGGATTTTAAAGCATCGGGAGACAAGCAATATGGCGGTTGAACACTCAAGCTTAAAGGGCAAGGTAGGGCTGATCACTGGCTCCACCAGTGGAATTGGTTTAGCGACGGCCCATGTGCTGGCGGAGCAAGGTTGTCATCTTATCCTGCACGGATTAATGCCCGAAGCCGAGGGGCAACGCTTGGCGGCGGAGTTTGCCGAGCAATATCACATCCACACTTTCTTCAGTAACGCCGATCTGCGGGATCCCGAGAGCATTCATGCCTTTATGGACGCAGGCGTTAAGGCTCTGGGCAGTATTGATATTTTGGTGAATAACGCCGGTATTCAACATACTGAAAATGTTGCTCATTTCCCGATTGATAAATGGAATGACATTATCGCTATTAACCTGTCCTCGGCCTTCCATACCATTCAACAAGCCGTGCCTGCGATGGCCGAAAAGCGGTGGGGCCGCATTATCAATATCGCCTCGGTGCATGGTTTAGTGGCCTCGGTCAACAAGGCGGCATACTGTGCGGCTAAACACGGGATTGTCGGTTTAACCAAAGTTGTGGCTATCGAGTGCGCCGAGCAGGGGATTACCGTCAATGCTATTTGCCCTGGCTGGGTGGATACGCCGCTGATCAACAAGCAGATTGAGGCTATCGCCAGCAATAAGGGCTTAAGTTACGACGAGGCTAAGTATCAACTCGTCACGGCAAAACAACCCCTGCCAGAGATGCTCGACCCGCGTCAGATTGGTGAATTTGTACTGTTTTTATGTAGCAGCGCGGCGCGGGGGATTACGGGCGCATCGCTGGCCATGGACGGCGCCTGGACTGCGCAATAGGTTTGCATCAAAGGCTGGCACAATCGTTTTTAGCTCAACAGGTTAGTGTTACTTTAGCATCTACTTCTAAAGACCCATATCCGTTTTAAGGCGATTCACCTAGGTTTAGTTTGATGTCTATTTTCAAACAAAAATAACCTTAAAGGTGATAACAATGAAATGGAATAAATCGTGTCTCGTCGCCCAATTTCTACTCCTTGTAATTGGGCTTTTTTCATCTCTGACGTACGCCGGAAGTTGGCAACAGAATGTGGCCATTGGTGGTTTTAACAAAGTACATATCTACACTCCGGATACTGACGCTAAGGTGGGCGACGGTAAGGCATTGATGTTAGTGCTTCATGGCTGCGTGCAACCCATCAACAACTATCTCACGGCCAACCTTGAACAGGCTGCAGAGGCTCACGGCATGGTCATTGCTGTACCCGATGCGATGAATAAGGCGGGCTACAGCTGTTGGTCTTATTGGCAGGGCAGCATTAATCGGACATCGGGGGATTATAAAAATCTGATTAATTTGGCCAATGCCCTGTCGGGTGATGTAAACCGCCATATCGACCCGACTCAGGTGTATATTGCAGGACTCTCCTCGGGCGCGGCGATGGCAATGCAAACTGCTTGCGTGGCACCCGATGTGTTTGCAGGGGTGGCCTCGAGCGCGGGGCCAAGCATAGGGACGAGTTCGAATGGGGCGATCTCTACCTGTGAAACCGTATCGACATCTACCTTTAAATCACGCTGCGAATCCTACGCGGGTAGCTATAAGAGTTATTTGGGGACTCAGTTAGCCGTGATTGGTCATGGTAAGGCCGACACTACGGTCAACACTTGCTATAACCAGCAGAATGCCGATGGTTTTGCCACGGTTTATGGCGTGACTAAGTTAAGCGGAACCAATGCGTTATCTGAGGGCGCTGGACATGCGGCATCGGAAACCCTATGGAGCAACAAACGGGTGGCAATGTTGTGGTTCGATGGCTTAGACCATTCATGGTCAGGTGGGGCAGGCGCATCGGGGGATTATGTCGCCGACGACAGCATTAACTTTGCCACCTATTTAGGGAAATTTTTTGCCGACAATAATCAAAGGGTAAACCGTAATGCCTTGCCTACCCTTGCCAATGTCACTGGTGCGGATAACGCGGGCGTGCTGACTGTTTCTGGCATGGCTAATGATAGCGATGGGTATGTCGCGCAGGTAACTATGGGCATTTATTTGCTCGATGGAGCGGGCCAAAGCCTGATCGGCAATGTGAGTACCACAAGCCTTGGTAGCGACGGCAGTTTTCAGCTATCTAGCCAGAGCTTGAGTTATGGTCTGTACAAGCTGGTGGTACAAGCAAGTGATGATGTGTCTGCGCTTAGCGCGCCAGTGGAGTTAACCGTACGTGTTGGGCCAGAGCCCGCGAATGCTGCGCCAGTACTGAGTAATATTCAGGTGAGTGTTTCAGGGCAATGCGCATCGGTGACGGGCTCGGTTGTTGATGCAAACCAAAATTTAGCCTCGGTGACCGTTGGTTTTAGTTCTGGTCAGCAAGTCAGCGCGAGCATTAATGGCACTCAATATAGCGCTCAAGGCTGTAATTTACCGGGCGGTGCGAATCTTGCGACCGTGATTGCGATGGATAGCACGCAACTCTCCAGCCAAGACAGCATTAACTTTACTATCGATGCGGGCGTGACGGGGGATTACAACACCCATATTAATCTTGGCCATATCACTTGGGGTGTAGGCTATTCCGCCTGTTATCTCGCCTTCGGCACAGGGCAATTTACCATGCGTGAATATGCGGTGGGCAGCTCGCAATGTCAGTGGGTTGCCGATGGCAATACTAGCTGCGCGGGGCCTCAGCAGGCATGTACTGGTAGCACAGGTGGCACCACTGAGCCTACAGATAGCGACAATGATGGTATTAGTGACAGCATAGATAACTGCCCCAATGTCGCTAATGCGGATCAGGCGGATAACGATGGTGATGGTATCGGCAATGCCTGTGATACCACGCCCAATGGCGATACTTATCAATGTACCCAAGTCACGGCGAGCAACTATGCCCATGTCACGGCGGGGCGCGCGACCAGCAGTGGCGGTTATGCCTACGCTAAAGGGTCGGGTCAATTAATGGGGCTCTATAACACCTTCTATAGCAGTACTTTGGCCAATACTGCTGCTAATTACTATGTGGTTGGTAGCTGTCCTAACTAAGTGAAGGTTGATTAGGGGGAGGCCCTGACTGGGTTATGTAGGCTTGATAACAAAGGCGAACCTTATGGTTCGCCTTTTTGTATTGGCTGGGATGGATATCGGGCGCGACTACTGACAGCAAATAGCGCATTATCCTGTAAATTCTCACCAATGCCCTGCATAGCACTATTCAGCGAAAGCCGTCTTAAATGATAAGATAGGCGCCAGAATTTTTATGAGGTGAAAACTCACCTAGTGAAGACGTGGCAATTTTGACCTAACGCGCCGCGTGAAGAATGCGGTTATTCGATTTATTTATTTGATTATGTTAGGTGTATTTCTATTCTGTCGTCCTTAATGGGGCGTACACCCTTATAGATTTGAGCATTACTGGAGACAAAACTCATGACAAACGCGAATGTGGATGCCACGCAGTTAACGACTAAGCCATCACAAGATGGTTTTTATATGCCCGCCGAATGGGCGGCGCAGCAAGCCGTATGGATGATTTGGCCATATCGTCCTGATAACTGGCGTTCTGCAGGTGCTTATGCTCAAGCGACCTTTGCTAAGGTGGCCGATGCCATTGGTGGTGCAACTCCCGTTTATATGGGTGTACCTCAGGCCTTTTTAGCAGAAGCGCAAAAAGTGATGCCTTCCCACGTGACTCTGGTCGAAATCGACAGCAACGACTGCTGGGCTCGCGACACTGGACCTACTGTGGTGGTTAATGCCGAGGGCGAATGCCGTGGCGTGGATTGGGGCTTTAATGCTTGGGGTGGTCACAACGGTGGTCTGTATTTCCCATGGGATAAGGACGAACAAGTTGCCGCACAAATGCTCAAGCAACATGGTTTTGCCCGTTATAGTGCACCGTTGATCCTCGAAGGTGGCTCTATCCATGTCGATGGTGAAGGCACCTGTATGACTACGGTCGAATGTTTACTGAACGCTAACCGTAACCCTGACCTGACGAAAGAGCAGATCGAAGCCTTACTGCGTGACTATTTGAATGTTAAGCAGTTTATCTGGTTGGAAGAGGGCGTTTATATGGACGAAACCGACGGCCATATCGACAATATGTGCTGTTTTGCGCGTCCAGGTGAAGTGATCCTGCACTGGACCGACGATGAAACCGATCCACAATACCCACGCTCGAAGGCCGCGCTGGATGTGTTGCAAAACACAGTTGACGCCCAAGGTCGCAAGTTAAAAATTCACCTGCTGCCACAACCGGGTCCGCTGTATTGCACCGAAGAAGAATCAAAAGGCGTAACAGAAGGCACTGGCGTACCGCGCACTGCAGGCGAGCGCTTAGCGGGCTCTTATGTGAACTTTTTAATCACCAACGACCGTATCGTATTCCCACTGCTTGACCCAGCAACCGACGATATCGCTGCGCAAAAACTGCAGGACATTTTCCCTGAGCACAAGATTGTGGGTGTGCCCGCACGGGAGATTTTATTAGGTGGCGGCAATATCCACTGTATTACCCAGCAGATCCCTTCTGGCAAGTAAGTACACCAAGGAGAACAGTATGACGCTTGATGTCACTGTTATTGCACCACAATTGGTTTTCTGCGGGAGGGCGTAAGATGTTTGAAGTGACTGAAGTTTCCATTGCCGAGCTGCGTGAAGCACTCGAATCCGGCCGCACGACTGCGGTTGAGTTGGTGAAATCCTATTTGGCTCGAGTAGCGGCTTACGATGGCCCCGCCACTGAGACTAAGTTGAATGCGTTAGTGGTGCACAATCCCGATGCGCTCAAAGAAGCCGAGGCTTCCGATGCGCGCCGTGCCCGTGGCGAAACCTTAAGCCCACTCGATGGTATTCCTTACACCGCTAAGGACAGCTATTTAGTGAAGGGACTGACGGCGGCGTCTGGCAGCCCGGCATTTAAAGATTTAGTGGCCCAGTACGATGCCTTTGCCGTCGAGCGCCTACGCGCTGCGGGTGCTATTTGCTTAGGCAAAACCAATATGCCGCCCATGGCGAATGGCGGCATGCAGCGTGGTCACTATGGCCGCGCCGAAAGCCCCTACAATGCGAACTATCTGACAGCGCCCTTTGCTTCGGGTTCTTCCAACGGTGCGGGCACTGGAACCGCGGCAAGCTACTCGGCGTTCGGTCTTGCCGAAGAGACTTGGTCGAGTGGTCGTGGCCCTGCGTCCAACAACGGTTTGTGTGCCTATACACCGTCTCGCGGCGTGATTTCGGTGCGCGGCAACTGGCCATTAACCCCAACCATGGATGTGGTCGTGCCTTATACCCGCACTATGGCGGATATGCTCGAAGTGCTCGATGTGATTGTGGCCGATGACCCAATCACCCGTGGCGATCTCTGGCGCCTGCAACCTTGGGTTCAAATCCCTAAAGCTTCTAGCGTTCGCCCAGAATCCTATCTGGCACTCGCCGCTAGCGCCGACACCCTGAAGGGTAAGCGTTTTGGCGTACCACGCATGTACATCAACAAAGATGAACTCGCTGGAACCAGCGAAAATCCGGGTATCGGTGGACCAACGGGACAACGCATCCATACTCGCCAATCGGTGATCGATTTATGGGAAGCGGCGCGTAAAGCCCTCGAAGCCGCTGGTGCGGAAGTGATTGAAGTCGATTTTCCGCTGGTGTCTAACTGTGAAGGCGACCGCCCCGGCGCGCCGACCGTGTTTAACCGTGGCATAGTCACGCCGCAATTCCTCCATGATGAATTATGGGAACTGTCGGGTTGGGCGTTCGATGAATTCCTGCGGGCGAACAACGACCCTAAACTCAACAAGCTTGAAGATGTGGTGGGACATTTGATATTCCCCCATGACCTCGGCACCTTGCCAAACCGTGAGGGTGACTTAGCGGCTGGCATGGAAGAGTATGTCAACATGGCTAAACGCGGCCTGAAATCCTATGACCAGATCGACAGTATTCCCGATGGTCTGCGTGGTTTAGAGAAGACCCGTAAGCTGGATCTCGAAGACTGGATGGATGGACTTAAGCTTGATGCCGTGCTGTTCCCTACCGTGGCCGATGTCGGCCCCGCCGATGCCCATGTGAATCCGGCCTCAGCCGATATCGCTTGGAGCAACGGGGTTTGGGTCGCAAACGGTAACCTTGCGATTCGCCATTTAGGCGTGCCGACTGTGACTGTGCCTATGGGCGTAATGGCCGATATTGGCATGCCAGTGGGATTAACCTTCGCGGGCCGTGCCTACGATGATAACAATCTGCTGAAGTTTGCCGGCGCGTTCGAGTCAACGGGTAATAAGCGTATGGTTCCGCCGCGTACACCGCCGCTGAGTCAATAAGCTTAAGGCGTAAGACTGAGAAATACAAAACGGGATGGGTAACAATACCCATCCCGTTTTTTTCGCGTTAATCTCTCATGCGTTATTTATCAAACCTATTCCAGCGTTAGGATTCTACATTTAACTATGTACCGCACTATCGAACTCACGCCTTTTGGTGTACTCAGAGCTAAGGGTAAGTCCAAAGTTTGGCAAACCTCACTGCCAATTCCTTACCTCGGGGGAGACTTTCAGCTGGTTATTCATGGTGATGTTAATGGGCCTTCGGCCAGTCAACGCACGGCTCTCTCACTACTCATTGAGCCAAGCGAGGCGCTGCGCGATGAAATAGCGACTAAAGTGGTCGAGTTTATTCATGCATGTAATATCGTGCCTGTTGAGTTCAAGGTTGATGTTGCCACAGTATGGTCATTTCTCACACCTGAGCTGATTGAGGTTCACACTAGTCACGAGTACGTCTATGGTGCGTGTGAATTGGGAACTAACGCTATATCAATTGGTTACCTTACACCTTGGACGAATGAACAATTAATCCAAGTGCCATTTTTAAATGGGAAAATTGGTGTGATTTATAGCGAGTAAGTTTGGGGTATCGCTGTATTTTTAAGGATGTTTTCCCGCTAATTGCTACTTAAAAAATAAGCACCTACAAGCATATCTTGGGTGTAGGTGCTTTGAGGGAGAGAGTCTGAATAGGCGAGCTAGCGAGTGGCTGCGGTTACGGGCTCTGCTAAAAACGCGGCAATCATGCGGTAGGTCGCAAGGCATTCTTGCGAAACCAAATCCTGCAGTAGCATATAGGCGTGGATCATGTCTTCAAATTGATGGTGCTGTACCTGCACGCCAGCCGCCGTTAAGGCGTTGGCATAGGCAATGCCTTCATCCCGCAGAGGGTCGCAGCCCGCGGTAAATATCAAGGTGCTAGGCAGTTTGGCGTTGAACTCGCCATGTAAGGGGGAAGCTTGTTTGACTCGCTCGGCATCCTTAGCCATCTCTTGAAAATATTGCTCGAAGTACCATTGCACCCTCGGGGTTTCGAGCAAGAAACCTGCACCATTACTCTGATAGGAAGCGCTCGCCATAGTGTAATCCACGCTGGGATACACCAAGATCTGTTTGGTGATGTTTAGTGTGCTGTCGCTGAGGCTACGTTGGCTAAGGCTAGTGCATAGCGCGCCACCGGCACTGTCGCCCATAATGCTGACACCTTGTTGGTATTGCACCTCAGTCAGCACGCTTTGATAGTGGCGCAGGGCGTATTCGCAGTCTTCAAGTCCCGCCGGATAGGGATGTTCGGGCGCGAGGCGATACTCAACACTGATCACCACACACTGAGCGATACTGGCAAGGTGACGACAGATAGGGTCGTACAGCTCGACACTGCCGCACATATGGCCGCCGCCGTGAAAATGTAATACCACGGGCAGCGCGGTGCTGGGCGCAGGGCTATAAACTCGGCAGCTAATCTCCCTGTCGCCATGCTGTGCATCCTTAACTTGCCATGCCTTATCGGCGATATAACTCACCTCAGGCTTAGCACTCATCAGGGCGGCGAGTTTGTTCAAGTTTTCCCGCACTAGCTGTGGGCTGTATTGAATATTTTGCTGTTTCGCGAGGGCGATATTCTGGTTCGCTAACTCAAGAAAATCCGTCAGCTTTGCTGAAGCGGTACCGCGTGGGGAAACTTGCATGCTTACTCCTTAGCTTGTCCGGTTTCGGGGAGAAAATAGCTGCCAACAAACACAGTGGCGCTTAACAGGGTGATCAGCACAAACGAGGCGAAGTAACTGCCTTGGTTGATATCCACAAGCTTGCCAAACAGCCACAGCACTAAGGTCGAAATCAGATAGCTGATGGACCAAAACAGGCTAAAAATCACGGTGATTTTTTGGCTGGTCATCTTAGGTAGCTCGTGGGGAATCGAGACTAAAGCGGTGACGGGTAAAAAGATGCAAAAGCCTAAGACGATGGCACACAGGGTTTGCAGCCAAGGCGCCGAGCCAAAGGAGAGCCCTAACACGGTCAAGAAAATAAGCAGGCCGCTGAGGCGAATAATTGGCAGGCGCAGGGGCTGTTTACGGCTGTAGAGTATCCCCGCTATGGTGCCGACAATCCCAAAACCAATCACCCACTTACTCTGGCTGATGCCCGCCTGCGGATAAAAGGTGAATAGGCAAATATAAAAGGATAATAATCCTGAGTAGGTGAGGGCATAGGCCCAGTTAAAGCCGTCTTTTAAGCCATCGAGATAGGAGTATGAGTGAGTGTCGTCTTGTTGTGCATGGGCTTGATGGCTAGGGGCTTGTTCGAACTTCACCAATAACCACAGTAGCGCCAGTACCAGACTGGCAATGGAAAACACCAACAGGCTGTGTTGCCAACCGCCGCTGATGGCGTTGATGCTCGGCATACCCCAAAGCACGATAGCCGTGCCCACATTAAAGGCCACCGCGTTTAATCCATTGATCACTGGGCGTTCTTCTGGGGCGAACCAGTGCATCACAATCGGGTTGAAATAGACAATCATAAAGGCGCCGCCCAGTCCCATTAAAAAGCGGCTCACCAGCAGTAACTCATAGTTTGGGGCGTAGGGTGTCATGATGCCCGTAACTATCAATAACGCCGCGACTAAAAACGCATACTTCACCCCAAATTTGAGGGTGAGATAGGCCGCAGCAAAGGTGCCGACAATTTTTGCTAAGGTGACTGCACCGCTCAGTAAACTGGCGGAGGCATAACTCTCGATATGCATCGAGGCCATGATGTTATTCATACTCGCGGTGCCACCAACCCATGCCATTGCAAATAAGACGTAACTGGTAAAAACCAAGCCTTCTACGAGATATTTATGGGTAATTTTTATCGGCATAGTTGTTTAAAACCTCGAGTCAATATTGGCCGTAGGTTAGCCGATGGGGGGGGATAAATAAGTACTACCTTAGTGCACCGTGCTGTTATCAAGTGTTTAACAATTTGTTTGTCTAGTGTAGTTTGGCTGGGTGTATACAGGTTGATTGGGGAATATCTTGCTGGCGTGGTTGTCTGTTGATACTTGGTGGATCAGCGTTATATCGATTGCCTATTTGGCTGTGCTGTTTATTGTCGCCCAATGGGGGCAAAATCAGGCAATAGATCAATGGCGTAAACGGCCTTGGGTGTACAGTTTGTCCTTGGGGGTGTGTTGTACTTCGTGGGCGTTTTACGGCACGGTTGGGCAAGCGGCGACCACGGGCGCTTGGTTAGCGCCCATCTACATAGGTTCGATAATCTGCCTAGTATTGGCGTGGCCTATGTTGATGCGCACATTGCAGATCATCAAAAGCCAAAACCTGACCTCGATTGCCGACTTTATCGCCTGCCGCTTCGACCGCTCGCCTAAAATTGCCGCCAGCGTTGCCATGGTGTCCCTCTTTGGCACTATTCCCTATATCGCGCTGCAACTGAGGGCGATAAGCACCAGCTTCGACCTCTTAACTGGTACTTTTCAATCTGGGATCAGCACGGCGTTTATCGTTACTATCGTGTTGATTATCTTTAGTATCTTATTCGGTACTCGGCAGCTTTCGGCCAGTAAACAAAATCAAGGCTTGGTACTGGCGATTGCCTTTAGCTCAATTGTAAAGCTGTTTGCGCTCACCACGGTTGGGTTGTTCGCGACTTTCTATGTGTTTGATGGTTTTAGTGATTTGCTCGCTCGGGGTCAGCATTTACCGCCGAGCTCTGAGGGGAATTCACTCTATTTTGTGCTGTCACAAATTCTGCTGGGCGCCATTACTATCTATGCGCTGCCACAGGAATTCCACATGATGATGATTGAAAATCATCATGCCAAAGAGTTAAAAGCCGCCCGTTGGATGGTGCCACTGTATCTGCTGCTGATTAATGCCTTTGTATTGCCTATCGCGCTTGCGGGACAGATTAGCTTTCCCGGTGGCAGTGTTGATGCCGACACCTACGTGCTGACCTTACCACTCTTCTATCAGCAGGCTTGGCTTGGGGTCTTGGTGTATATTGGCGGCCTTGCGGCGGCAACGGCCATGGTCATTGTGGCGGCGATTGTACTCAGCACCATGATTTCGACCGAGATCTTGACTCCGCTGCTGCTGAGATTGCCGAAATTTAGCTCGCAACAGACGCCGCAGCTCGCGGGGATATTGCTCAATTTACGGCGGATATCGATAGCGGCGATTCTGCTATCGGCCTTTGCCTTCGAACGTTATATCGATCAGCAGAATCACTTGGCTAGCATCGGTTTATTATCCTTTGTGCTGTTGTCGCAGTTTTTCCCCGCCGCAGTGGGCGCGCTCTATTGGCGCCGCGCCACCACCCAAGGTGCCTTTTGGGGCATGTTGATGGGCAGTTTAGTCTGGCTCTATACCTTGCTGCTGCCTGCGACCTTTCCCGATGCAGTTTGGGTCAGCCAAGGGCTTTTTAACATAGCGTGGTTAACTCCGACCGCGCTATTTGGCCTGACGGGGCTGGATAATATCAGCCACGGCCTACTGTATAGTTTGCTCGCGAACGTCGGTTGTTTTGTGCTGATTTCGTTGCTGAAAGAGCAGAGTGTGGGGGAGGTGCTCCAAGCCGATGTGTTTGTTAACCGCAAACAGGTGGCGCTGGAAAGGCACCTCTCGGTTGAGGATCTGGCGAGCCTATTACACCGCTTTATCAATAAGGAAGAAGCCGATGCCCTGCAGGCTAGGGCGAAGGTACTTGGTTCGGAGTTGCAATTAGCCACACGGCGCGAGGAGCTGGTGGACTACACCCGTCTTAAGTTATCGGGAGTGTTAGGATCTGCCTCGACGCGGATGGTGATGAATGCCGCCTCACGTTCCCAGCAAGTGCCGCTGGAGGATGTGGTCAGCATAGTCGATGAGGCGAACCAGATCTTCGAGTTTAACCGCGAGCTGCTGCAATCTGGGGTCGAAAACATCGAGCAGGGGATCAGCGTGGTCGATGCCGATATGCGCCTAGTTGCATGGAACAAACGCTATATTGAATTGCTTGATTATCCTAAAGATTACGTCAAAGCTGGTATACCGATAGAGACGCTGCTGCGGTTTAATATCGAGCGCGGCATTATTGTGGGCGATGAGGCCCATGAGCTGGTGGAAAAACGCCTCGCCCATATGCGTAGCGGCAGCCCACACCATTTCCAGCGCACTATGCTCGATGGCAAGGTACTGGAGATCCGTGGTCAAGCCATGCCGGGTGGCGGCTTTGTCAGTACCTTTACCGACATTACCGCCCATATTCAGGCCGAAAAAGCCCTGCAACTGGCTAACGAAACCCTCGAAAAGCGGGTCGAAAGCCGCACAAGGGAACTCGCTAAAGCCAAGGCCGAAGCCGAGGCGGCCAATAGCAGTAAGACACGCTTCTTAGCGGCGGCGAGCCACGATTTAATGCAGCCCTTTAACGCACTCACTCTGTTTACCGAGATGCTCAAACAGCGGGTGACGTCGACCGAACTTAAGGATCTCGCCACCCATATTGAAGCCTCCTTAAATGTGGTGGAGAGCCTGTTATCCGATCTGGTGGAAATCTCTCGCCTCGATAGCAGCAGCCTTAAAACTGAGCAGAGCCAGTTTGCGCTCAATGATTTACTCTCGACCTTAGTGAATGAGTTTAAAGTGCTTTCTGCCGAGCAGGGCATCGATTTTTCCTATCAGTTTTCCTCTTGCCTAGTGCAGAGCGACCAACGTTTGCTGCGACGGATTATTCAAAACTTCCTCTCCAATGCGTTCCATTATTCCCCAGCAGGCGCGGTGAATCGGCAAACGCCGCTGCCGCTCAATGCCAGCGCGGCTTTGCCTAAGCTATCACAAGCCGATTTTGTGCCTAAGGTGCTGCTGGGCGTGAGGCGGCTCGAACACAGCCTGCTTATCCAAGTGTGGGACAATGGCCCGGGCATTCCTCAAGATAAACAGCAGGCGATTTTCGGCGAGTTTGAGCGCCTCGAACAAACGCGGGAGATCCCTGGGCTTGGGCTGGGACTGGCGATTTGCGATCGCATCGCTAAGTTACTCGGGCTTAAGATTGCCTTGCACTCCGAGGTGGGTAAGGGCACCTGTTTTAGTGTTGAAGTGCCGCGCGTATTCGCCCAGATCAAACCCAGTAATGTGGTTAAGCTACGCAGCGAAGAGGAAGGCGCAAACGATAGCTTTAATATCAGCGTGTTAGTCATAGATAACGATGAGTTAATGCTAAAGGCCATCTCCTCATTACTGTTAGGCTGGGGCTGCCATGTACTCACTGCACGGGATAAAGCCAGTGCCGAGCAGCAACTGACGCAGCAGGTGTTGCCGAAGCTTATCATTGCCGATTACCACTTGGATGATGACCAGAACGGTGTCGATCTGGTGCAAAGCTTACTCACCCATCCTGTGTTTAGCGGCCAGCGTCCGACCTGCATTATTTGCTCGGCAGATCCGTCTGAATCCGTGCGACAACATACCAGCAGTGCACAGTTCAGTTTTGTGCGTAAACCCGTTAAAGCCACCGCCTTAAAACGATTGATTAAGCAATTGTCTTAACTCAGCACTATCGTGCGTTTGGCTTAATAAATACGGATAAAAAAACAGTGGCTTAGTGCCACTGTTTTTCTTTAGGTTTGAATTCTGGTGCCTAGGTTAGTTAGGCGCTGATCTGCGGTTTATCGTTGCTGGTTATCATCAACTGTTGGAAGACTAAGCCCGCCTGAGTGCGGTTGTAGACTTCGAGTTTGACCAGTATCGCCGACACGTGTTTCTTTACCGTGGTCTCTTTAATATCAAGATCATAGGCGATCTGCTTGTTTAAGCGTCCATTGGCAATGCTGGCCAGCACTGTGTACTGCTGCGGGGTTAATTGCGCTAGCTGCTTCGCTAAACGTTGATGCTCGGCAGCGGTTTGCTGATCGACATTGATATCCGTGTGTTCCGGTAGCCAGACTTCCCCTTCGAGTACAGTAGCAATCGCGGTGGAGATCTGGGTTAAGCTGGCGGATTTGGGGATAAACGCACTGGCGCCAAAGTTAATGGCCTTACGGATAATCTCGGGCTGATCATCGGAGGACACCATGATCACCGCGATATCAGGAAAATGATTCTGTAGTAGGGTTAAGCCGGTAAAGCCCTCATTGCCAGGCATATGCAAATCGAGAAAGATCAGTTCAATATCAGGATTATTCTCAACGAGCGTAATTAATTCTTGAAAGTTTTCCGCTTCCAATACTTCCGCTGTATTCACATTCTTGAGAACAGCTTGCGTTAAGGCTGTACGAAATAATGGATGATCATCAGCAATGGCGACTTTTATCTGAGACATAATCCGTTCCCTTTATTTTTTAACCCAGTTTAATCCTATTGGAAATTAATGCTAGATAATATTTAAAGCCGTTAAATTAATAACCGACTCATGGGAGTCGGTTATTATTATGCGTCAATAACATTATATTCTAGAAATTATAGCCAACGGTGAGAGAGATAGTCTCTGGATCGCCATAATAACCAATTAATGTATTGTCACCGCCTAAACCTGGAATATATCCGCCATTACCATCTGGGGTGACGAAGGCGTAGTTACCGACCAGATATTCTTCGTTAGTAACGTTTTTCCAATGCAGACCCGCTTGCCAGTGACCGTCGTTGCTGTACCAGTTCAAGCCGAGGTTTAGCAGGCCATAACCGTCTTGGCTCAACAGGTTATTTACTACGGCTAAGTCATAGTCGCTGCGATAGTAGTAATTACCGTTGGCCACAAAGCTGCCGATATCCGTGTCGATATTGTAGCTAAATCCAACGTTTGCTGTGGTATCAGGGGTGTTGGTGATAGTGTAAGTGTCGCTGATATCGATGCGGTTTCCATCGCTATCGTAGGAGATTACTTCCTCGAAGCTGGCATCGATTAAGCCCAGAGTCGCGAACAGATTTAATGACTCAGTCGCGGCGTATTCCACTTCGAGTTCTAGACCCGTGGCCGTCGATTTACCAATGTTGCCTAGACGTTGGTTAAGATCGGACGCATTTTCACCGGGTAATACGGTCACGAACTGTCTGTCTTTATGGTCTAAGTAGAAGGCGGTTGCGTTAACTCGCAGCCTGTCAAACCATTCACTCTTCATACCCAGCTCATAGGAATCAACGACTTCTGGGTCTACTGCGGGTTCTGGACCCGTTGCCCTTGGGTTAAAGGTGCCCGACTTGAAGCCCTGTGAATAGCTGGTAAAGAGCATCATATCGTCGCTGAGTTGGTACTCTAAACCTAATCGTGGATTGAGTTTCGACCAGGTTTCTTCATCATCTAACACCTTAGGAATACTGGCGTTGATAGCATCTTCATCGCGAACATATCCTGGGACCCAGCCTGTTTCGGGATAAAGCGTCGTAAACATGATGCCGTTATAGACAGTGGCATCCTTCGTTTCGCGGGTATAACGCAAACCTGCGGTCATCGACAATTTATCAGTGATGTCGTAAGAGCCCTGAGCGTAGGCGGCATAGCTTTCACTGTTGTTGCAACCACGAACTTCACGAGTGAGACCGCCGTAAGCTTTGTAATATTCATACAGGATGGAATCGAACATCCCGCAGGAATCGCCTTTAAAGTAATAAAGGCCTGAGACGAGTTTCAAGTTATCGCCGTCGTAGTTAGCTTGGAATTCCTGACTAAATTGCTCGTCATCGTAGATGGCTGGAACGTCCAAAATACGCAGACTGGTGTTGTCAAAGTCGATGTTGGTGGGCGAATAGCTCTCGCGGGATGAGGTCACGGATTTCAGTGTCCAATCATCGTTCAAGCCGTATTCAATGGTCAGCCCCCAACCTTCGGTTTCTACTTTGTTCCAGGTTGGCATACTGGTGTAAGAGTCGTATTTGCTGTCTGGTACTGGGGCATCGGTCAGGACACTGGGGAGCATACGGTAGCCCCCCTTTGAATTCGACTCATCTGTGGTTTTATCGTAGTTGAGGCGCATAAACAGATCGTCGGTTGGCGTATATTCTAAGCTCACACGACCTGCCATAACATCTTTGTTATAGTTTTCAGTATCTTGATCAGGTAATGCTGAGGTAATGAAGTCACCATAACCATCGCGATTTAAGCTTGCGAAGGCGCCGCCAATATACAGCTTGTTATCAATTAAAGGTAATTGACCTGCTATTTTGTAGTCTTGCTGGTTGTAGCTGCCGATGGTGGCATTGAGGTTTAACTCTGCGTCACCGCTCATCTTCTTGGTCACGTATTTGACCGCGCCGCCGATGGTATTTTTACCATAGAGGGTGCCCTGTGGGCCACGCAGTACTTCGATGCGTTGCACATCGAGGATATCGAGCACCGCGCCTTGTGGGCGGGCGATATACACATCATCGATATAGATACCGACGCCGGGCTCATAGCCCCAGAGCGGATCTTCCTGGCCGACACCGCGAATAAAGGCCGTGAGGGTAGAGTTAGTGCCGCGACTGGATTGCAGTGTAGTGTTGGGTGAAAATTGCTGGATTTCAGTCATCACGCTGATGCCATTTTCCGCCAAATCGTCAGCACTGACCGAGGTCACTGCAACGGGTACGTTTTGCAGGCTCTCAATGGACTTACGAGCGGTGACTTCAATGCGTTCTAAGGTAGCTTGCTTCTCCCCGGTGCTATTTTCATCCTCGGCAACAGCATATTGTGCTGCCAATGCAGATGAGATAGCTAAAGCAATGCAACTCATTTTGATAGTATTCTGTTTCATACAGATTTCCCGTTGTAGTATTTATTTTTTAAAGGTTGGTACTTACTACTATTTTTCTGATTCACATTGACTCTATAGTAATTATTTAAAATTTAAATCGGTACTATAGTAGTATGTGTTTTTAACTCATTGTTTTTATTTTTTATACCGATACGTTGAATATCGATACTCAGGGTTTATTTATTATTAAACCCTATATTCCCCAAAGATTGATTATTTCTGGCATGCTGCTGATAGGTGCTTTTAGTAAAAAGTCTCCCGTGTTGCCGCCGTTTTTAATATCCGGATTAACGGCAATGCCATGGCCCATATTATTTATTTCGACTAACGAAATAAGGTTATTGCCACTCGTATCGGACCAAGTGCTAACACTATAGTCGGCATATTGTTCGACTCTTGGTGTTTTATTCGCTTGGGTCAGTGCGACCCACTGGGCCGAGAGTTGTTTGGCATTTTCAGGATTCACCACCACATCATTTTGCCCTGTCCACACGGTTAAGGCGGGCCAGTGTTGTTGGTTTGGGTGCACCTGTTTGGCAAAACTCACCAGTTCTTCAACAGACTCTGCTGGGCCCTTTTTCATGCAGGAAATGGCTTTGGTCAGGTTATCGGCGCAGGGGTAAGGCAGGCCTGCGATCACCGCGCCTGCGGTGAATAAATCGGGATAGTTAACCAGTGCGGCGCTGGCCATGGCGCCACCGGCGGACAGGCCAATCACATAGACGCGTTTTGCGCCGGATTGGGATTGGGCTTTGGCTATCATGTTTTTCAGCGATAGCATCTCGCCGCTATCCACCTGAGTATCCTGCGCTGAAAACCAGTTATAACAACGCTTTACATTGTTCTCAAAACTCTGTTGTGGCACCAGTAAGCTAAACTTTTTCTCTTGGGCAAGGGCGGTTAAACCGCTATTGTTGGCCAGTTCCACGCCATCCTGCACACAGCCGTGCAGCAGCACTACGAGCGCATCTTGGCTTGGGCCTTCGGGCGATAAATAGGAGGCGGTTAACTCACCGGGATTGGCGCCAAATTCGCTAAATGCCTGATATTCACTCTGGGCATAGGCTGGGGTGAATAACAGTGCGCTGAGGCAAGTGGCAATGAGTGTCAATTTGCGCATAGGAATGCTTCCAAGTTCATGATAGTGAGAACTTGCTGAATTTTGCGGCGCCTGACAATGGCACTTTAGTTCCAGTACCGAATGATGCTCTGCGCTCGTTAGCGCGTTGTGGCGAATGCCAAGAAAATTGGGAGCAATACCCATAGCAAACGAATCAGGACTCGTTTGCGGGAATTGTTACGGCCGTGATCTCTGTTTCAAACTTCTACACAGATATTTGCAAATCTTTACCTGATATCGACATTTCCTTCGTCTACTGCGCTGAGCTAACTCTATATACTGACTGCACTATTTTTCCTCCCGCAAGATACACGCTTGCGCCCATTGGCATTGATGGACACCCAGATTTAGATGAAAAAATCCTCAAAACGTAAACTGATATTGATCTTAAGCGGCTTAGTCCTCCTCGGGGGCTGCGCTTATTTTCTGCTGCATAAACCCGAGGCGGCCCCAAGCTATGTGACTGAACCCGTTAAGCGCGGCGACATTGAAAACTCGGTGCTCGCTAATGGCATGTTGCAGGCCTCCAAGTTGGTAAGTGTGGGCGCGCAAGTCTCGGGGCAAATTCAGAGTCTGCCTGTGGATCTTGGCCAAGAGGTGAAAAAGGGCGACCTTATCGCGCAAATCGACAGCCTTGCCCAGCAAAACAACCTGCAAAATGCACTGGCTTCCCTTAAAAGTATCAATGCCCAGTACCGCGCTAAGCAGGCGCAAATTCATCAGGCAAAACTCGAATATACCCGTCAGCAGGAAATGCTTGCCGATAAGGCCAGCTCCCGCGCAGACTTTGAAGCCGCCGAAGCCACGCTGACGGTTTATCAAGCTGAGCTTGAGCAGTTACAGGCGCAAAAACAACAGGCTGAGATTAATGTCGACAGTGCCAGAATCGATTTAGGTTATACCAAGATCACCGCGCCCATGGATGGCACGGTCGTTTACTCTGCGGTTGAAGTGGGCCAAACCGTTAACGCCAATCAAACTACGCCAACCATAGTTGAGATGGCGCAGCTCGATACCATGACGGTCAAGGCACAGATCTCCGAGGCGGATATAGTCAATGTGCATCCGGGGCTGGCGGTGTACTTTACGATTCTTGGTCGTCCCAACCATCCTTATCGCGGCACCCTAAGGGCGATTGAACCCGGCCCCACCTCCATGGATGGTGACGATAGTAATATGAGTTCCAGCGATTCGGACGCCATCTACTACCACGGCTTATTCGATGTCGAAAACCCCGACCGTACCCTACGTATTGGCATGACGGCGCAGATCTCGATTGTGCTCGCTAAAGCCGATGATGCGTTGTTAGTACCATCACAGGTGCTACGAGCTAAACCGCGGGATAAAGCGGCATCGGCAAGCGATCGCAAATCCCGTGGGCCGCAGTATCAAGTGCCAGTGCTGGTGAATAACCAAGTGCAATATGTGGATGTGACTGTCGGTATTAATAACAAAATCAATGCCGAAATCCTGTCTGGCCTGAACGAAGGCGATCAAGTGGTGCTCGGAATGCCCGCCGACGGTTCGACCATGAAGTTCCGTGGCCCACCAATGAGGTTTTAAGCGTGAGTAAGCCATTACTGGAAGTCTCAGCTTGTTACCGCAGTTTTCAGGCGGGTGAGCAACAACTGACTGTACTCAAAGATATTAATCTTTCCATCGCCCGTGGTGAGATGGTGGCGATTGTCGGCGCCTCGGGTTCGGGTAAGTCGACCCTGATGAATATCTTGGGCTGTTTAGATAAACCCTCAAAGGGCTCGTACTTTATCGATGGCCAAGATACCTCGCAGATGGATGTGGATGAACTGGCAAAGCTGAGGCGCGAGCATTTTGGCTTTATTTTCCAGCGATATCATTTGCTTGGCGATCTTAATGCCGTGGGTAACGTCGAAGTGCCCGCCGTGTATGCGGGTAAAGATCGCTTAGAGCGTCGGGAGCGGGCGGAAAGCTTATTATCGCGTTTGGGTTTAGGTGAGCGCCTCGACCATAAGCCGAATCAGCTCAGCGGCGGCCAGCAGCAAAGGGTGAGTGTGGCGCGGGCGTTGATGAATGGCGGCGATGTGATCCTCGCCGACGAACCGACTGGCGCCTTAGATAGTCACAGCGGCGAAGAAATGATGCGGCTGTTACAGGAGCTGCACCGCGAGGGCCAGACCATCATTATCGTGACCCACGATATGCATGTGGCCCAGCATGCCGACCGTATTATCGAGATTAAGGACGGGGTGATTATCAGCGATGAGCCTAATCCCGCCTCCAATATTGCGCCTGTGCCTAAGACCGAAGTGATCCCCGCCAAGACTAAGGCACGCACCCGCGTGGCGGCATGGGACAGATATGCCGAAGCCCTGAAAATGGCGCTGCTGGCGATGTCGACCCATAGATTGCGCACCTTTTTAACTATGCTCGGGATTATTATCGGTATAGCCTCCGTGGTGTCTGTAGTGGCGCTGGGGGAAGGCTCGCAGCGGGAAATCTTAAAGAGCATTAGTTCGATGGGCACCAATACCATAGACATTCGCCCCGGCTCAGGCTTTGGTGATAGGCGCTCGGCAAGGGTGCGAACTTTGACCGCAAGCGATGCCAACGCACTGAAAAATTTACCCTATGTCGATAGTGTCACCCCGAGCATTGGCTCGAGTGCGACTGTGCGTTATGGCAATAAGGCGGTCACGGCGACTGTGAATGGCGTGGGGCCAGAGTTCTTTCGCGTTCGAGGCTATGAGCTTGCCCAAGGACAGTTTTGGGACGATGACAGTGTTAATGCGTTAGCCCAAGATGCGGTGATCGACGAGAACACCCGTAAACAGCTGTTCCCTAACAGTAGCGGCGCTATGAATTCTGCCATCGGGGAAGTGATCTTCCTCGGAGATTTGCCGGTGCGGATTATTGGCGTCACTCAGCCTAAGGAAAGCGCCTTTGGTAATAGTGATGCCCTCAATGTGTGGGTGCCATACACGACGGTTTCTGGCCGTATGGTGGGCAAAAAATACTTAGATGGCATTACCGTGCGGCTCGATGAGTCGGTGCCGAGCAATGCGGCGGAGCAGGGCATTATTAGCCTGCTGAAGATGCGCCATGGCACCCAGGATTTCTTCACCATTAACACGGATACCATTCGCCAGAATATCGAGAAAACTACCGCGACCATGACGCTATTAATCTCGGCGATTGCGGTGATTTCACTCGTAGTGGGCGGCATTGGGGTGATGAATATCATGCTAGTGTCGGTGACCGAGCGCACCCGCGAGATTGGGGTTCGCATGGCGGTCGGGGCGCGCCAGAGCGATATTCTGCGGCAGTTTTTAATTGAGGCCGTGTTGGTTTGTCTGTGCGGCGGCGCGCTTGGGGTGGCCTTGGCCTATCTGATTGGCGTGGTGTTTGCCCAAGCGGGAGGCAGTTTCCAGATGATTTATTCGACGACTTCTATTGTTGCCGCCTTCGCCTGCTCTACCTTAATCGGGGTGTTGTTTGGCTTCCTGCCCGCTCGTAATGCGGCGCGTTTAGACCCTGTTGATGCCCTAGCTAGAGAGTAACTGAATGAATAATCGAGTTTTAACGCATCAAAACGAAGTAAGCCGCCGTGTCGGTTCAACGCTCAAGCTCAGCGTGATTGCCATCAGCATTGCGCTGCTGTCAGGTTGTGGCGCGCTGATGCGCTCCGACTTTGAACCGCCTGCTTTACAGGTGCCTGAGCAGTGGCAGCACACCCAAGTGAATGGTCAAGTGAGCCTAGACCCTTGGTGGCAGAAGTTTAATCAACCCGAATTGAACCAGCTGATTAGCCAAGTGCTCAGCAGTAATAATGACCTGACGCTCGCCACCTTAACCTTGCAAAAGGCGCGTTTACAGGCGGGGTTAGCGCGGGATGATCTGTATCCACAGCTCAGCTCCAATAATACGGCCTCGGTGAATAAACCACTGGAGGGCGGCAGTTCGAGCAAGGCATTTCAGGCGAACCTGTCGGTAAGCTATGAGGTGGATCTCTGGGGCAAAGTGTCGGCCAATATCGACCAAGCTCAATGGACTGCGCTGGCAAGTCTCGAAGATAGGGAGAGCACGGCGCAGAGTCTCGTCGCGACGACGGCGTCACTCTATTGGCAGATTGGCTATTTGCATCAGCGGATTGAACTGAGCAATAAGAGTATTGAACACAGTCGGCAAACGCTGGCGTTAACCCAGCGCCAATATGCCTCGGGCGCTGTGACAGAGCTGAATGTGCTCGAATCCCAACGCAGTTTAGCGGGGCAAGAGGCCTCCCACAGCCAACTGCTGCAACAGTTGGTTGAAGCCGAGAATGCTCTGGCGATCTTACTCAATCGTGCCCCGGGGCAAGTGGCGGTTGAGATCAAGCAATTGCCGGACAGTGCGGTGCCTGAGGTTGGCGTCGGCATTCCCGCCGACTTGGTCGGCCGTCGTCCCGATGTGAAGGCGGCCCTGTATCAATTGCGCTCGGCGCTCGCCAGTAAGGATGCGACCTATGCCAGTTACTTCCCAAGCTTGAGTTTGACTGGCAGCGTAGGGGAGTCGACCTCAGAGCTAAAAGAGCTATTGCGTAATCCCGTGGGGAGTTTAGGTGCGGGCTTAGTGCTGCCTTTTTTGCAATGGAATCAAATGCAAATCAACAATGATATTGCCGATATCGACTATCAATCGGCCATCGTCAGCTATCGTAAAACCCTCTACAGCGCCTTCGAGGATGTGGATAACGCCATCTCGGCCAAGCAGCAATACGCTTACCAAGGTGAGAAGCTTGAGCTGCAATTTAGCGCCGCCGCCCAGGCCGAAGCCATTTATGAGAGCCAATATCGCCATGGTGCTATCGGCATTCAAAATTGGATCGATGCGCAGGAGAATCGCCGCAGCGCCGAGGCCGCATTGCTGGAGAATCGCTATAACCAATTAACGGCCCAAGCGACACTCTACCAAGCCTTAGGTGGGGGCGATATAGCGCCGCCATTAGCGGATAACTAATTGAATCATTCATAAATAAAAAACCGCGATGCCTAAGGCTATAGCGGTTTTTTATTATCTCGCTTTTATCTTAATGCGAGTCGTGATTAGCTGCGCAGAATATGCAGTGGCAGGCTTAACATATCATCGCCCGTGCCCGCTAAGTGCCAGATAATGCCGACGAGGGCGGCAACGGTGACCAGATACCAAATGGTCGAGAAAATCTGCCCATATCTATCTAGCGGCAATAGGTGGCTTTGATGGCGAGTGCGCCACTCGAACACTATCTCTAGGCTACCGATAAGCAATAGAAAACCGAGCAGGGCAAGTCCCAAGGTATAGCTGATATACACCCCAAAGGCGGCGCCAATCACACAGGCGATTAAGCCCATGATGCTGTTCATCGAGAAGCTAATGCTCTTTAAAATATGGCCGCCATCGAGGGGTAAAATCGGCAATAAATTAAATAGGTTAAGTAGCGCGTTAAAGGCCGCAAGCCCCGCAAAGAAGACATTGTCCGTCATGTGGTAAGCGATAAGCGAGCCTACCGACATCAACAGGCCAAAGGTCGGTCCCATAATCGAGATGACCACATCCTGCCAGCGGGTGTTAATCTTTTCATCGCTCAGCGCGAGTCCGCCCATAAAGGGGATGAGATAAATCCCTTTGGTTTTCATCCCAAAATACTTCATCGCGCGGATATGGCCGTATTCGTGGAAGACCAAACAGGCGATAAGCGCCAAGGCAAATTGGAAGGAAAACAGCCAAGAATAGGCCGCCACACTCGCGCCTGCGAGCACCACTTTAATTACTTTGGCACTCTTGAGCAGCTTAAAGCCGAGGGAGGCTAAGCCGACAAAACTGATTTTTTGTGGATTAGTCACGGGGACTTCAGGGGTTTGACGCTCGATATCTTTCTCGGTGCGAGTGCCTTGGGCAATCACTTCTTCATCGACCAACAGGCGGTAATCGAATCGAAACGGCTGCCAAACCACGTCGGTCTCGAGGCGTACTTGGATTTTGTGTTCTAAAACCTGTGTTTCGCCGGTATCGCTGGCCAATTGGCTCTGGTGCTGGGTGAGTTCAAATTCATGGACTTTGAGGCCGCCATTTTCGACCGATGCGGCTTTTTGTGAGACTAAGGTATTGTCCCAAAAGAGTTGTTGCCAACCTGCGAGTGAGCCTTCCAAACGCAGCGATTTGCCTAAGCAGTCAATCTTAAGTAGTTCCAATTTAGGGTCCGTTTGTATGTGTATCCGAATGATGCCCAGCGATAATTTGGCATATAAATATCAATCGCTTTGGGCAAAACGGCCTGCGCCGTGTATGACAAATTATGCCTGTGAAATGTGACTGAGGATATTAGCTTTTAGGATCATCTTAATTTTTATTGTGATCGCTCGCGATTTCTTTGAGCTGGGTTAGTCATCTAAGCTGCGAACGATTTCCATCCCTTGGGCCAAGGTGGTGAAGGCTAACTTAGCAACGCAGCACTGGCCTATGGCATTGGCGTGCTTTTGTACCCATTTGATAAAGTCGGTAAGCGGCAATTTTTGCTCTTGTTTGAGGAGCTTAGGTAGCTCGCCTATGGGATCTTCATGAATGGTGCTTGGAGTGGCGCGGATCAGATATTGGTTACCGAGACTGTCGAGTAATAAATCCGAGTCAACAAATTGATGTTGATACAGGCAGGCAAGTTCTAACCAATCCCGTTGATGGGCGAGGTAGAGTAGTTCGTCATTTTGAGTGAGTTTGACTACCGCAGGCCATTCAATGTCTGCCATTTTCACTTGAGTCATGCGCAATCCCGTAGGCTTTTTATGTGCTTAGCCTTTTAGCCGACAGAGTCTGTGCTAAAGGGCTGTATTGAGGTCAGTATGCCACCGACCTAGGCGAAGATGAAAGGCGTTGGGGGATTTTCTCTGGCAAGTCGCCTAAATGGGGGAGCATGGCGGGCAGCAAAGCATTCAGGCTAAGCATTCGCGCTAAGAGTTCACTCAATGGAATGAACCCTTAGCGGGTGTTGATGATTGCCCTGTTAATGGCTTGCCGCTTGCGCCTTAGGTTTAGCGTTGTAATCGAAGTTAATCTCTTGATTCAGATTGGTGATTGAGCAGGTACCGTGTTCGCGGGTGGTTCTGTGATTGGCTTGACCAATATGGAACTTGGCATTGAGGAATACGTGCTTAATCACATCGATACGATACTTGTCGTAATAGGTTTCGACTTCTTGCTTGAGGCTATCGAACTCTAATTCTTCGCGAGAACGTTCAGCTAAGATGCGATTCTTCTCATCGAGCATCATCTTGATCTGTTCGATCATGATAGGGTCGCTCTGCCATTCGGATTTCGGCGGCAGTTTTTTCAGGCGAGCCTCGATATCCAGCGTCGCCACCACCATAGCATGCACGCTCTCCTCCAGCTGCTTGAGATTCTGTTTGAGTTCGCCCTGTTCCATGGCACAGTACACTTCGGTTTTGGTGCCTGCGGTTGCGCCTATCACGACGGCGGTGAGGCCCTTTTCGGCATGCACGACACCACCCACTAAGTCACCACGGCGGCCGCTCTGATCGCTTACAGTGAGCGTGCCTGCGGTTTTGGTATTACTGTGGAGTAATTGCTTAGTGATCAGGATATTACCCTTAGCCGTTAACTGGGAATATTGCACGAACTGGGCGCTGATCTGCCCCTGAGCCGTGATATTGGTGGAGAACTCATTCACTCTGACTTGGCGACCAATCACGCCCTTGCTCACCGTAATATCGCCATCGGCCTCGAGAGTTGCCGAATCGACAAAGCCCATCACGGTAATATCGCCTGAGCTTTTAACCATCATGCCTTCGTGCACATCGCCTGTGATTAAAATACTGCCTTTAAAGTTGATATGGCCGGTACTGATATCCACATCTTTAAGTTGCAACACATCGTCGACATTCATGCCAGTACGGGTTTCAACGGGTTGGCCTGCCACTGTGGCGATGAGTTTATTGGGGTCTTTCGGGTGGAAGTCGGTACCAGTACCCGGTTGTAATACCAGATCTTTCCCCGGTTTTTGCTTAAGGACTTCGCCTTTAATGTTATAGCCGGGAGACCCTTCGGTCGCGGGATGCTTAATCATTAGCAGATCGTTGGGCTTGACCATGATCATCGCCCCGAGATTACGCATATCCACAGTACCGTCTTCCCGCTCCTGCGGCTGCAATAGGCGTTCACGGGCGAGGGAGACTTTACGCTCCAGCACCGCATTTTGACCATTGATCGCGGCCTTACCCTGAGCGATTTCACTCTGGCAGCTTTCACCCGGTTTTAACTTGGTCATTTTTTGCAGCAAGGTTTGGATTTTAAGCTTACTTAAGCCCATGCAAACATTGTCTTTTTTTAGCTGCGTGAGGATTTCGGGTAAATCGACGGCTTTACCTCCCCAAGGGGCGGTTAAGATCATGGTGGCTTGCATTTTATCTTGGCTGAGCTCGATTTTTACGCTGCCATCGCGGCGCTCTGCTAGTACGGCAAATAGCTCGTATTTACCATCTTCTTGATGGCATAGGGAATTGGTTTGCGCGATAACTTTATCTATTGCAGGCTCGAGGGGGAATAGGGTGGCGAACTCTGGCACGGACAATAAACGCATCACATCATCACGGGTAATGGGACCGTGTTCATTCGGAATCAAGCGTAATTCCGCCTTGGTTTTATCGCTGCTTAGCTCAAGAAGTTCAGGGGCCAACATAGAGCACTTCCTATCCATTTGTTTTATTTTTGTTTTAGTAGCCACCTGAGTATAACAGTAGAAACTTTGCTCAAAGAAGCCTTTTCGTCGCGAAAAAACGTAAATGTTGATGTTTTGTGGTGTGCTGTCTATTTGTTGATTTTTAAATAGATTTTTATTTGAGATATTACCGATAACTTAGTGTTATCTTTGGTTTTTTGCGGAGGATTTAGCACGGGGATAAAATTAGCTGACTTTTAATTTTAACAAAAAATCAAACTTTACAACTGTGCTCACTATGCTAGGGAAGGGGGCTAAAAGGTAAAGCACTCGGTAATTCAGCGCTTACTGCATTTGATACCGTTCACAAAACCATAAAAATCCTATCCACTCAGCGGCATATGATTGGCTGCGATGAGGCGTTCTTAAGGGGATAAGGCTTCTATCCCGGCGGGGGCTAATTAAAAGCTTCGAGTAATCTAAGTTTGGGCAAAGGTAAGCTAGGTGCTTTGCTTTAATTTGTGGGGGTTAGGATTAAATCGTGGAGTTAGGATTCAAAATTCTATGGCTTAACATTTGATTCCCCTTTTCTACTCACAGATTACACCCCCATGAGTCAGCTCAAATTGGGGTTCTTTATTGCTTGGCCATGTCGGCTTTTCTATGGGAGATTCAAAAGTCGTCAGCCAAACTTCAGGCTCACCTGAGTCTGATAAACATCCCATGTAGGAGAAACACATGCCGCTATCTATCATGTTATTGGCAAATTGAATTGCCTCTTCAAGAGAGCCTTCTTCCTTGTTATGGCTGAAGGTTTCATCGTCCCACACCCAGTTAATAGCTGCCCCATTTTCATCACAAGCAAAGTATCTTACGTTCTTATAACCTTCGCTTGCAGTTCTTAATGAATCCAAAAAGGATTCTCTGATTTCTGAGAATCTCTTTTTAAATTCTTCAATGCCTAAATCTTTACTAATAATGTGCTTCATACTTGCTCTAGAGGTTAACGCTTAGCTAACAGGCAAAATTGAATAAGCTAAAATCGAGCGAAGCGACGAGCTTATTTAACTTTGTCCTAGTTTAGCGCCTTGTTATATTTTAATTACGCTTAGCACGGATTAACGCACTATTTACTAAGACTGAACAAAAAGATATGACGTCAGTTACACTGCGTAATGAATATACAGCTCGATTATACTCTTCTCTATTTTCGTCCCACTGTTTGCATTGAATATATCCAGATGAATTAGCGCTTACTTCGAAATCAACTCCATGAAATTTACTTAAATGAAGTTGATATTTTTCATCACTAATTTTATCAACCGTAAATTCATTTTCTTCTGCAACATTTTTAATGATCCAGAATGCATTTTTTAATTTAAGTGCCACAATTACTCCTTAAAATATAACATTTTATTCATGCGCATGCGCATGCGCATGCGCGTTTGTCTCGTTGGAACAGTGAAAACGCGAACAGTTAACTATCTGTATGCAAAGAACTTATCAGCTTTCCATCAAATACACCATCTGTAAAAACGCGAAAAGCGACTTAAATTTGAATATGACTGTATACCCATCTGATTTGCTCATTCATGAAGAAACGCAAAACATAGGAATCGATGAACTGTTAAGGCAATTAAAGCGTCAGTTTTCGGTTAACTAAATGAGTGCTAGCAAGCTTTAAAGCAATATCTTTTAGCTGAACTAACAGCTAGAGGATAGTTAGGATTGGCATTATTGCCAACGCGACTATTAGTGCCATGGCCGCTTTTTAATATCTATATAAATGCCGTATTCGAATCTATTGGACTCCACCTTCTGCTTTAGCTGCGTTAATTAAGTACAAACCTTATTTCTGCCGGTGGTTTTGGCTAAGTAAAGGGCGGTGTCGGCTCGTCTTACGACATCGTAGGCGGTTTCATCCGCTTGCTCGACAGTCGATAAGCCAATGCTGGCGGTGACATTTTTTACGACAGAGAATTCGGTCGTATTAATGGATGCTCTTATTTTTTCTGCAAGGGTTAATGCATCACCACTGTCTGTGCCAGTCAGTATAATTAAAAACTCTTCACCGCCGTAACGAGCGACTAAATCGGCTTTACGTACCGATTGCGCTAATAACTTAGCGACTTCGACTAACACAATATCGCCCGTCTCATGCCCATAGGTATCGTTAATCTTTTTGAAATGGTCGATATCCACCATCAGGATCGAATAAGCCAATCCAAAGCGTTTGAGTCTCGTAAATTCGCTGTCGATATGTTCGGCGGCCGAACGACGATTGTGGAGATCCGTCAAGGGATCTCGTCTGCTTAATCGTTCAAGCTCTTGATTGGCCGATTCGAGTTCTTTGGTGCGCTCTAAGACTTTATTTTCTAAGGTCTGATTCATTTCCATTAAGCTCTTCTCATGGCTCAATAGCGAGAAGGTCATCTTTTGAATGGCATCAATTAAGAATGAAATTTCAATCAAACCATTCGATTTGGGGAATTTGACTTGCTCTTTGCCTGCTTGGATCTCTCTGGTGACGGTAATTAATCGCTCGAGCGGTAAGCTCATTGAAATCGACATGCGGTAGACAAACCACAGGCACAGCAAGACCGCAATGACGCTCACCCAGAGAAGTTGGCGTTGTAGTTCGGTGATCTCTTGCAGGGCAATATTTTTCGGGATGCGAACGACAATGCGCCAGCCCAATTGATCCATCAAGGTTGATTTTAGTGTGGTCACACCCGTTAAATATTCATGACCATCAGGCCATTGAATAAGCTGACTGCTGTTGTCTTTGGGGAGTAAATCCTGAGGAAGGTGCTGATCCGCCGAGGCTTGCGGGTACAAAATCCCATCGTCACGGCTTACGATTTGCACATCTATCCCTGTCTGTTGCTGGCTTCTTGCCAGCGCCGATTCAATCACAGTGTTAACCCATTTCCAGTTTGAATGGGTGGCAACGACGCCAAGCAAGTTGTTATTGGTATCAAACACTGGGGCGGCAAAATCGATTAGGCGCAGAGGATCATTTTTATCGATATTTAACACCTTGGCGAGCAATACGGCATCGTGTACATCGCCAATAAACACGCCTGTCTTGCCATTAATAAACCATGGGCGTTTGGATACGTCATGGCCTTCAAGCGTGCCATCGGCCGCGTATTGGACGACGCCATTGATATCGGCAAACCCAAGCCATGAGTAGTATTCGTAGGAGGCTTTTATATTATCGAGGTTTTGGCGGATCTGTGGATAGTTAGCGCTAGCGCCTGAAAAGAGCGCGCGTTTACTCAATAGCGATATTTCTCGGGCACGTTCGTCAATGTTGTTCGAGATGGTGGTTTCAATTGAACGGCCAATCATGGTTAATTGATTGGCATAGGCATTAAGCAGTTTGTCTGAGGTAATGGTAGATAAATAGCTGGTAAAACCAAGACAGAAAATAAGACTGATCCCACCGAAGAAAAAGGTTAATCGGTATCTGAGTGAGTTGAACCAGTTAAATTTGCTCAAAATGCTTAGCCTCATACTCATATTGGGAGTCGAGACTTATCATATCGAGGCTGCCCCAAAAATTCCAAATAATTGATTGTATTGGCAGCAATTTACCATGGCTAAGTTGAGGCTTAACCATAAAGGATATTGGAAGGTATAGAGGCGAAGGGTGTTGCCCCACTCACAATCGAGCGGGGCTTAAGATTAGGCCTGTTGGAAATAATAGAGTTTGTACTTGTTATTCTCCGCCGGCACGGTTAATTGGCCAAACTCGGCGGCGATGGTGTCCGAATAGGGCAAATGGCGGTTAGCGACGATTTGCCAAATCCCTTTTGATTGTAATTGCTTGGCGCTATCGGCAACAAAACCTTGGGCAATGCTGGTGGTGCTGGCAAGGCCATCGTGGAACGGTGGGTTGGAGATAATACCGTCGAATTTACCACTGGTTTGCGCCAGTCCATCTGAGGGGTAAACCTTGGCCGTCATGCCGTTTGCCGCCAGTGTAAGTTCGCAAGACGCCAGCGCCATGGCATTGATATCAATACATTCTAGCGACAGAGTCGGTTGTGCCTTTAACAGTGCAGCGGCAATCACACCGGCGCCGCAGCCAAAATCCAGTACTCGGCCAGAAAGCGTTGGCAAATGCGATAGCAATAGCTCTGTGCCTTGGTCTAAATGCTTTTCACTGAACACGCCGACTAAGTTGCAGATGGTGATATCGCCCTGCGGGGTGGCGAGTTGATACTGGCTAGTCCAATCGCGGAGTTTAATCTCAGGCGCGGTATCGATTAGGCTGCTGCCAAAGAGTAGGCAATGGCGCGCGTTATCGAGTTTAACGCCGGTGGCAAAGTATTTGGGTAGCAGTTTGACTAAGGATTTAACCCCGCCTTTGTTCTCTCCCACGACTAAGAGTTGACCATCGGCCACTAAGTGCTTAGCGGCTAGATTAAACAAGTAGGGCGCTAATGCCTTCGCCTTAGGAAAGTACACAATCACAGTGTCGTACTTATCCTGGTGGGGTAACTGATGGCCAAAATAGCAACGCAGTTTGGCATTGGCCTGCGGCGCTAAATGCAGGTAATGGTGGTAATCCAAGGCGAGGGCATCGACGGACTGGGCAACATCGAGCAGTGCTTTGGGCAATGAGTCTGCCTCATGGTTTAGCACTAAGACTTTATGTTGGCTCAGGGTTTCCTGATTGCGGATAATGACTTGCGATGGATTCGTTAACACTGCATGGCTACCGTAAAAAATAAGTGCGGGCATTATACCCCTTATTCGGCTACGAGCCAGCCTGCAAGCCGCCGACTTAAGGGATGCTGCAACACTGCGCTCACTTTAACAGTGCGGAGTGAAAGCCAATAAAAAAGGCAACTGTGTAAACACGGTTGCCTTTTATCTGTTAGCCAGCGTGATATTCGCGTGGGCTAACTCTTATCCCTTATCCCTTATCCCTAGCCAATAGCAGCAAATTAGCCCTGTGGCTGAACTGGTATAGGTGCTGGAGTCGATACCTGTGCGGGGGCTTTTGGCTTTTTAGGCTTAGGTAACAGGCTAAAAATCTTATTGGCGATATCTGTGTTGTCTTGATGACCGTTAAACAACTCAGAGGCAGGGCCTGCGGCAAAGACTTGCACGTCGGTCCCCGTGTGGCCGCCGGTAGTCCAACCCGTATCAGTACGTTTATCAATCACATGTCGAATCGCAACGGCCATGGTTTCTAAACCCTGCATTCTGGCAACATTTAACTTAGCCACTTCTTCTTCGGTCAATTCAAAGCCTAACCCGCGGGATAGGTCGGCTTGCCAAGTATCACCGCCAAGGGCTGCTTGAGCTAAGGTATCTGAGCTTGCCGAGATATTACGTAGGATCTCGGGATTCCAGTTGTAGTTGCCATCGGCGCCAATCGATAACCCGCCGGTGTTATGGTCGGCGGTGATCACCATTAAGGTATCGGGATTTTGGCGTACGAATTGCTCGACGACTTCAATCGTATTGGCAAATTCATCCATTTCGCCCATGGCGGCGGCGATATCATTGTTGTGTCCCGCCCAGTCGATAAGGCTACCCTCGACCAGTAGCACAAAGCCTTGCTCATTTTGCGACAGTAAACTAAGAGCTTTTTGAGTCAAGGTGCTGAGTTTTTTAGCATCTTTTTCATCTATAGCCCAAGGTAGTTGCACTTCGGCAAACAAACCTAAGACCTTAGGCTGGGTAATGCTGGCCAGATCATCAAAGCGGGTAATATGTTGGTAGCCCTTGGCGGTAAATTGGGCTAACAGCTCGGGTGGAAAGTACTTTTGCCCACCACCTAAAAACACATCTGCGTTGGTGTCGAGATAACTTAATGCCAGTGCATCATAATTTTTACGGCTCTCGTTATGGGATAAAAAGGCCGCTGGCGTGGCATGGTTGATTTGCGACGTGACTGCCACACCCGTGCTCAAGCCTAAGGATTTGGCTTTTTCAAGAATGGTGGGCAGTGGCTGTTTTTGGGTATCAACCGAGATGGCGCCGTTATAGGATTTGACTCCTGTCGCGAGGGCGGTTGCGGCGGCGGCCGAGTCGGTCACATAACCACTGACACTGGCGGGATACGTGCTTGCCATGCCAACCAATAAACGGTCAAAGACGGTTTGTTCGACTTCTTCGGTATCTGGATTGTCCTTGTAATAGCGATAGGCACTGGTATAGGAAGGCCCCATGCCGTCGCCAATCATAATCACAATATTTTTGGGGCGTGATGGCGCCTTGGCTGGGCCCGTCTCATTCGCCCCAGCTTCCGCTGCAAATACGGGGCTTGAGAGCCATAAACTCATACCAAGCAGTAACAGTGGCGCTTTGGTGAAACTCATATCAGATCCCTAGAAGTCGTAGGCGCTCTTAAGGCGCCTTCAATGAATATTATTATCTTGTAGGTGTACAAGCTTACTGGGCGAGATGGGCTTCGATGGCATCGAACAGCATGCCAGTAATGTCCACATCAAATGCCGCTTGGATTTCGCGGATACAAGTCGGGCTAGTGACGTTAATCTCGGTCAGCTTGTCACCAATCACATCCAGACCCACAAAAATCAGCCCGCGTTTTTTAAGCTCTGGGCCAATGGCGCGCGCGATTTTCCAATCTGAGTCAGATAACGGCTGGGCAACACCGCTGCCGCCTGCGGCCAAGTTACCGCGGGTTTCGCCTTTTTTCGGAATGCGCGCCAAGGCGTAGGGCACGGGCTCACCATCCACCACCAGAATGCGCTTGTCGCCCTTGGTGATTTCAGGAATAAAGGCCTGCGCCATTGCGTATTGGTTGCCGTATTGGGTTAAGGTTTCGATGATCACCCCAAGGTTAGGGTCGTCCTGCTTGACGCGGAAAATCGAGGTGCCGCCCATGCCATCTAGTGGCTTGAGGATAATATCGCCCTTGGCTTGGTGGAACGCGCGGATCCGGTTGGCATCGCGAGTCACAATGGTCTCTGGAGTAAATTCGCTAAACCATGCGGTGAATAGTTTTTCGTTGGCATCGCGCAAGCTTTGTGGCTTGTTGACGATTAATACACCTTGTTCTTCGGCGCGCTCTAACATGTAAGTGGCATAGATATATTCGGTATCGAACGGCGGGTCTTTACGCATTAACACCACGTTCAGATCGCTCAGCGGCGTGTCTTGGGCATCGCCCAGTTCAAACCATTTATTGGCATCGTTGATGACTTTTAATGGACGCATATTACCCATGGCAACGCCGTTGACCATAGCGAGGTCGGCCATTTCCATATAAAACAGTTGGTAACCCCTTTCCTGCGCCGCCATCAGCATGGCAAAACTGGAGTCTTTCTTAATGTTGATCTCACTGATGGGGTCCATCACTATGCCGAGTTTTATCATTAATCTGTTCCTTATTGATTGCCGTTGCAGGCAAAAACATTTATGGATTAGCCTGTAATCGATTTGCTAGTTAGCGGTTAACCTTTACCCTAAGTCACCGAATCTAAGTTGCAGCGCGGTAATCGCCGTGAGTGAGGCGGTTTCGGTGCGCAACACTCGGGGGCCGAGTAACACATCGGTAAACTGGTAGGTTTCCGTCATGGCGATTTCTTCCGCCGATAATCCCCCTTCGGGGCCGATCAGCAGGCGTACACGGGTATGGGATAAATCTAAGCCATTGATACCGTGTGCCGCCCTTGGGTGCAAGTTGAGTTTGAGCGCGCTGGTCGGTTCGCTGCACCATTCCTGTAATTCCATGGCGGGGCGAACGATAGGCACTTGGCTACGGCCGGATTGCTCACAGGCGCTGATCACAATCTTTTGCCATTGCTGGATTTTCTTTTCGAGACGCTCACCATTGAGCTTGACGCCACAGCGGTCAGAAAACAGTGGCGTAATGGTATTCACCCCTAGCTCAACGGATTTTTGAATGGTGAACTCCATCCGATCGCCACGGGAAATCACTTGGCCTAAATGCAGGTTGAGGGGCGACTCCGAGGGATTAGCCTCACAGGACAGCACTTTTACCGTGACCGACTTTTTACCCGCATCGACAATTTCGGCAAGATAATCATGACCATCGCCATTAAACAGGCTAATGTGTTCGCCACTGCCCATACGCAACACTTTGCCAATATGGGCTGCGCCATCCTCATCTAAATTCAGCTGTTGATTTACGGCTAATGGTTGAGGTTGATAAATTCTTGGAACTCTCATTGTCGACCTTATTCGGCTAATTGTTGGCGCAGTGGCGGCGCATTGCAGGCATTCTGCACAAAGGGATTATGATTACCTTGGATCTGCGCTATGGCGTTATCGCGTTTGCATTCAATAGTATCAACTGGATAGCTTTTATCCCATGCTTTGAACAATTTTAATTGCTGCGAGGCGATTTTAAGGCCGTAGGTTTGCTGCATATACAGGTAAGTGCGGGCTATTTTGCCTCGGGCATTAGCGGGCGGCTGGGCTTGGCGATTCTTAAAGTCGATGACCATAGTGCATTGACCATATTGCTCGGCCTTACCGTTCCATTGGCTAAAACGGAAGTTGCTGCGATCGCCGTTCACTTCACCAATCGCGGGCACCAGATTGTGCATGTCCGCTTCCATTTTATTGAATTCTTTGCTGTTATCAGCGCAGTTTTTACGGCCGCCCTTTTGCCAGCATTGTAATTGGTGACCAAATTCCCACGCCGGGACTATATGCTCCCACTCTATGCGGTTGGCGCGGGTTTCTTGTTTACGCACTTGATAGCCGCAGCTGTTGAGATCGGGCTTCCAGGATTTGCCCTTTATTTGAATATCACAACCACAATAAAAACTAACCGCGGGCAAGGTGCCCTGACGGCTGCCTTGATATAAGGATTGGGACAAGACCTTGGCTTGGCTGAAACTATTGGGGTGCGAAGGAGAGGCATTGACCGAGGCCGAAACCGCCAGCCAACTGAATAGGCACAGCAAGGCTTGCCGAGACCTTAAGGCTATCTTGGAGTTGTTCAATATTTATCCCAAAAAGTAATCTGTACTACGCGAGCCTGTGGCTCGTCTCTTATGCCTGAATGGTAAGGGAAATACCGCGCCTTATGCAAATCGCTCGTACTTTTGGCCAAGGATTTTGTGTATTGCGGATTATTCGGCGGCTTCGATAAAGGTGAGTTGGGTATGGCAGCGTTTGCATAGATAACGGGTTTCACCACGCAGCACTTTATTATGACGACGGATGCTCAGCCAAACTGGGCCGCAGGCGCAGCGGTACTCAAAGTCTTTCCCTTTAACCGACTGAGTATCGAAACTGTGGGTGGTATTGGGGCTCACCTTAAACAGCTTGAGCATGATGGATTGCCACTCGCGGCCATGGGGTTTGGTTTTACCAAAGAGTTGAAAGCAGAGTAAATGACTGATTTCGTGGGGCACCACTTCGGCTAAGAAGGCTTCGCTATTTTCCTTGAGTAATACGGGATTAAAGCGCAGGCGATTCTGTTGCAAATGGGCCGTGCCAGCACTCCGTCCTCGCAGGGTAAATTGGGTCAACGGCCGTGTAAATGGGCGCTTAAAGTAGATTTCCGCCTGCTGATAACAGTCTTCGATACGTACCAGGATTTGTTGCTGCAGTGGTGTCAGTGGCTTTGGCTGGCGTTGGGGCGTGCTGGCTTTCGCCGTATTGGCCACAGTAGGTGTGATACTCGCGGGTGAGATGGCTTTACGGCGCAGGCTATTGAGTAGGGATCTCGGGTTAAACATAGACTTAGGCGTTAACTCATTATTCGGCAAAGCATCAAGTAA
The DNA here is from genome assembly GCF_029843705.1 of Shewanella sp. GD03713. Lineage (NCBI taxonomy): Bacteria > Pseudomonadati > Pseudomonadota > Gammaproteobacteria > Alteromonadales > Shewanellaceae > Shewanella > Shewanella sp. GD03713. The sequence goes on along the minus strand of NZ_JAOCIW010000001.1, from coordinate 3,979,855 downwards.
ACAATATCTCTCGCTATCGCAAGGCATCGATTAGGATTTCACGAGTCCAAATCCCTATTTAAGACGACTCGGCAAGCGTTTGCATCATAACCAACGCTTGCCGACAATGCCAGTATTGCGCCTGTTACAGGCTTGCTGCGGCCTGCATCACCATAGTGCGTACTTGCTCGACAATCGCTTGTTCGGTGGCGTTGTCGTAGCCCTTAACTCGTGGTGTGTGGATATGGCCAACCTTGGCAGGGCTGTTGAACTTTTGCTGTAACACAATGGCGCGGTAGGAAATCTCATTAGAGAGATAACCACCGCCAGAGCCTTCGACCGAGGTTTCATTTTGCAGCTCGCTTAGGGAGCTGGAATTAAATTCGCCGCGCGCTAGGGTCGTCACTGTATGGTTGTCGTTAACTTTCCATTGGCCGTCTTTGACCTGCATGGCCGCGACGGGCAGTGAAAACTCAACAAATTCTGGGCCGATAAAGTCTTTACCGTTGAGTTTGGGGGCGACAGGCGCAGTTTTGCTCCCGCCTGTGTAAAGATTTTGGTTATCCGGCGCGGCGGCGCTACGGTTACGGCCCGGGAAGCGTTCAATATCAAAGTCATTTCGACCCATGCTGACGGTAAAAACAAACTGGGTTTTAGGATCGCGATAAATCGGGCTGAGTAGCGACTCGATAATGCCTTGGTCAAAATCCTCGAAGCGCACTGGGATCATCGCGGTTTCGATTTGGGCTTTTTTGCCGTTGATATCAAACCTAAAACCATCGAAGGCGAGGGCAACCAAACCTGAAGGATTACTCTGGCTGATGTCTTTATCGAGGAAGAAAGGGTCGAATCCCGTCAGGAAGATTTTTATCTGTACATCGTCATCGTATTGAATATCACTGAAGCCTCGCGATGCTTTTTCGACGGCGCTGGCTAAAATCTGCTGTTGCCAATCGGCCATTTTGAAATTGGCACTATTACTCTTGATGCTATTTAACATTGAAAGTCGTGCCCAGTAGAGGGATCTGTCGTCAACGTGCCCTGACTGCACATCACGCACCGCCTGTTGCCACAGTCTGTGTCCCTGGCGAGCGGCAAGTTGGGTTGCATCGCGCTCATTCTTCTGTGCAGATAATTGATTAGCCAAGCCTTCATCCAAGGCTTGATAGCGATTGACTACCTCAGCCATGGCTTTTTCAGCGGTGGGAATGCGGGAAACTTCCACATCTCCTAGGAGTTGTACGGCAGCTGCGGTTTGCACCACTGTGCTGGCGAGGATAAAAGCGAGACTGGGCTTTAACATTGGCGTTTCCTTTTTATTTTAATCACTTATTTTGCTGGAAAAGGGCGATGTTCCTAAGGCGTTTTGGTTTGCTTCATCCTAGAGCGGATGTAACTTATGCCAAAAAGTCACAATGATTGCTTTGAGTATAAGAGTTTACCTAAAGTGATTCGAGGATCTTATTCCTGTTTTGTATATAGATGTTATCTAAGTGGCGTTTTTAGGTTGTGAGTTCGTTTCGTTGACTGCAAGCATTGGCAATCTCTCGCTTTAGCTGCGTGCCTTTTTTCTGCCACAATTGGTCAGCAGTTTGCTAGGGAAAGCGGGCCGAGACAGTGGTAACCTTAACGTCTTATTTTTATGGATTTATTGCCTTGAGCAAGGGGACGTTATGCGTGCATTAGCCTTATCGGCTGTGTTGTTAGTGGCATCGATTATCGGAATGCCTGCGGAAGCAAAGGAGTGGCAAGAAACTCAGAGTTGGAATACTCACTTTACGGAACATAAAACCCAAGGCGTGGTTGTACTCTGGAACGAGAATAAACAGCAGGGATATACCAACGATTTTAAACGGGCGAACCAAGCATTTTTACCCGCATCGACCTTTAAAATTCCCAATAGCTTGATTGCACTCGATTTAGGTGTGGTTAAGGATGAGCATCAAGTCTTTAAATGGGACGGGCAGACGCGCGAAATCGCCGCCTGGAACCGCGACCATGACTTAATTACCGCAATGAAATATTCGGTTGTGCCTGTTTATCAAGAATTTGCTCGCAAAATCGGCCAAGCACGTATGAATAAGATGCTGCATGCCTTCGATTATGGCAATGAGGATATTTCGGGCAATTTAGACAGTTTTTGGCTCGATGGTGGCATTCGGATTTCGGCCATCCAGCAAATCGAATTTTTACGCAAGCTGTACCATAACAAGTTGCATGTCTCGGAGCGTAGTCAGCGTATCGTTAAACAAGCCATGCTGACCGAGGCGAATGCCGATTATATTATTCGGGCTAAAACTGGTTATTCGGTCAGAATTGAGCCGAAAATCGGTTGGTGGGTGGGTTGGGTTGAACTCGATGATAATGTGTGGTTCTTCGCGACCAATATGGATATGCCAACCTCGGATGGTTTAGGGCTGCGCCAAACCATTACGAAAGAAGTGTTGAAACAGGAAAAAATTATTCCCTAGAAGTGGTTAGCGGCGCACTTTAGTGAAATAGCCGTCATATAAGCTGTAAAGTTATATGGACAAAATGCTCATGCTCGATGCGCTTATACCTAATGGCTCATATTTCATTCAGTCAGGCCAAATCGACTTAAGCTCTGTGCGTTAACCTTCAGCCTGAGCACTAGCATTTTATTTCTAAACGTAAAAAGCCTAGCCAATTCGCTAGGCTTTTTTGTTATCCCTGAAAATAGCTGTTCGCAATGGTGGTGTGAGTAAAGGCGTGGCGATGTAAGGAAAGGAGAAGACCGCTGCGATAAAGCGTCTAGCCCATCAAGGATTGCAGGCTTTCTTGGCTACTAAAGCGTTTGACGAAAAAGTCCAAGAAGGCACTGATATTAGTGGCTAATTGGCGGCGGCTGGAATACACCCCGTAGACCTTAAAGGGTTCGATTGGCCATTCTTGCAGTATGGGCACCAGTTGACCATTCGCCAATTCTGTCTTGCAGGCGGAGTTAGACAGCATGGCAATACCAAAGTCATCGAGGGCTAACTGTTTGACCATTATCGGGCTATTAACCCTGACCTTACGTTGAAAATTTACCATGGTCTTACGCGCGCCTTTACCTAGGGGCCAAATGGGCGCGGAGCGTGATGTCCCGAGTAAGATGCCGCTGTGCTCGCTTAATTCCTTTGGGGTTGCAGGTGTGCCTCGGGCTTTTAAATAGGCTGGGCTTGCCACGAGAATCGGTTGGCGCTCAAACAGTAATCTTGCAACAAGATCAGAGGATTGCAGTGGCCCATATTTGATAGCTATGTCATATCCTTCACCCACTAAACCGATATCGTTGTCGGTAAACTGGACATCCAATTCCACATTGGGATATAAACGCATGAATCCGCTACAGAGGTTAGCGATTAATTCTTGGCTAAAAGAGACTGGAATAGCTATCCGTAATGATCCTGACACATCATCATGGGTACTCTCGATAACCGCCTTGGCCGCTTCCACCTCATTGCGAATGGAATCACAGTGTTGATAAAAGAGGGCCCCGACTTGAGTCAGGCTTAAGTTGCGGGTGTCGCGTTGTAATAATCGCACGCCAAGTTCTTCTTCGAGCTGCGCGATTTTGCGACTTATGGTGGATTTTGGGTGGCCGGTTTCACGTGCAGCTTGGGAGAATCCCTTCGCTCTAACTACGGCTGCAAATAGCATCATACCGTTTAAATCTGGCATGTTTTTCCCACTGTCTCATATTTGGAACATAGCGTCTTATGCAGTTTAATGGCATTTGGCGGGATAACAAAGTTATATTTATTGGCTAAAAATTTTCAGAGGCTAAAGCAGAGGATCTTTTGATGACCAGCAATAATCAGCCCACACACATGACTCAAGCCCAAACGCCCGATCCGCTTTTTTTACAAGCCGAGCATTTGGCAAAAGATTTTTCTCTGTTTCCTAAACACAGTAAACAGAGCTTATCAGAAGAAATTAAAGGTCTTTTAAACGATGATGCCATTCAGGCAAATTTAAAAGACTTGGCATCGTTAGATGTCGATGGTTACGTCGCAAAAGTGATCCAGCCGACCCAAGATAAAGGTCGTCCTGGTGCAAAACGTATCATTGCTGACCTGAAAGGTCGCTTGGTTACCGAAACTCACTTGGGCTCTTTCTACAGCGCTGAGGTCGAGCTGAATTTCGGTTCACGTACTCGTCGTATCGGTTTTATTGCCCAAGAGCGTACTACGGCTAACGGCGCCTGGATGCCTGAGCATCACTACGCGGCCTGTAAAGCAATTCGTCACTTTGCCGAATTGTCTATGCCTATCGTTTACCTTATCGACACCCCAGGGGCCGATGCGGGCGAAGTGGCCAACAGCCAAAACCAAGCACATTCTATTTCTAAGGCGATCGCTGAGAGTGCTAACGTTGACGTACCAACAGTCGGTATCGTTATCGGTGCGGGTTACTCGGGCGGCGCGATCCCATTAGCTGCGGCTAACATCCTGTTATCGCTGCGCGATGGTATTTTCAACACCATTCAGCCACAAGGTCTGCAAAGTATTGCACGTAAGTACAACCTGTCATGGCAGGAATGTGCTAAGTCTGTGGGCGTGTCTCCAGAAGAGCTTTACACTGCGGGTTGTATCGATGGCATCATCGATTTCTCTCCAGGTGACCGTGACGAGCGTCAGCACAATTTACGCCGCGCTATCATCAGCAGTATCGAAGCTGTTGAACGTGCAGCTATCAACTTTGTGCGTGAATCTAAAGATTTACGTGAGCACTATGACCGCAGTTTAGCGCGTTTCCTTAACCCATCTAAAAACCTGATGGCGTTAGAGTTAAACGCAGAGTTGGCTGTGGCAACTAGCCCAACTAACCATCACAACCTGTTTGGTAGTGCTTACCGTTACCTACGTTATTTAACGCTGCGTAGCCGTATTCATTCAATCTCTCAGGAGCAATACGGACGTTTGTCACGTGTTAGCGTGCCTGAAGGTGACTTGTTAGCACGTATCCAGCAAGAGCAAGACCGTGTATTCCAAGCTTGGTTATCAAGCCCTGATAAGCTGGTTTACGATGAAGATCTAAACAAACTGTGGGCGAACTTTATTGCTAAGCGCGATGAAGTGTCTACCGAGCGTAACATGCTGACGCGTTTGATTTTGGGTGAACCAAAAGAGAACTACAAAAAAGCACGTAAGGCGCTGTTATTTAACATCGGTTGGTCTTTATATCACCGCTGGAAGAGCAACGCGGCAAACAACTTCAAGGGCTTAATCCAGCACCTTGAAAATCTGCCAAAGTCAGTGACTCAAGCCAAGTGGCCTGAACTGAATCAACTGACTGTGCTCGATGTGGTTGTGAACGACGAGCTGCGTGAAGACTTTATTTGGCAATGTCATAACATCCTGATCTTTAACTCTCTGTACGACAACGTTGTGGGCAGCTTAGCGTCTATCGCGAAAGAAGCCATGATGGCGAAGAGCTTGTCGCGCAACTCAGTGAACAATCTGCTGCACAAGTCAATTGACCATGCGCTGTCGACTCAGGATACCGCTAACGACAAGGCGAAATTCTACAAGTGGCTTAAGTACTTTATGGGCCAATCTAACCGTGCTGACTTGTTGGTGCGTGTCGAGCAGTGGAAGAGTGTGGGCTTCCCACAACTTAACGACAGTTTATTCGTTATCCTGACTTACTTCTTCGAGCGTTTACTGCCTGAATACTTCGACAGTGAAAGCGATAACAGCAAGTACACTGGCGCGATTAACCCTGTGCGTATCGGTCGTCGTAAGGACTTCTGGAACCGCTTGACCATGGGTTATCAGGACTTACTGATCCAAAAAGTATTACGTGACGAAAAACGTACCGGCAAGATGACGTGGGAAAATGTGATTAAGCAATTCTTCACTCACTTTGAAGAAATCAATGGCGACAAAATGTCGGCCAACTTGCTTAACTTCCCTGGTTTCCGTCTCTCAATCGAAGATGCGTTAGATAAAGGCATTCGTCCTTGCGGTCTGATCACCGGTATTGCTGACTTTAAAGAAAAAGGTCAAAAAGTCCGTGTGGGTGTGGCTGTGTCTAACACCGCATTCCAAGCGGGAGCCTTCGATATGGCGAGTGCTGAGAAATTCTCTGCGCTGCTGATCGAGTGTGCTAAGCGTAAGCTACCTGTGGTTTGCTTTATCAGCTCAGGCGGTATGCAAACGAAAGAAGGTGCAGCGGCACTGTTCTCAATGGCTGTTGTGAACGACCGTATCACTCGTTTCATCCGTGATAACGAATTGCCAGTACTGATGTTCGGTTTTGGTGACTGTACTGGCGGTGCGCAGGCGAGTTTCGTGACTCACCCATTAGTGCAAACCTATTACCTGTCTGGTACTAACATGCCATTCGCGGGTCAAATGGTGGTTCCAGCTTACTTGCCTTCGACTTCGACACTGTCTAACTACTTGTCGAAAGTACCAGGTGCAATGGCGGGCTTAGTTCACAACCCATTCAGCGAAACCTTAGATAATCAATTGGCGAGCATCGATCCTCTGATGCCAATGCCAACGGCGAAGATCAATGACGTGATCATCAACGCCCTATCAACACTGGTTGTTGAAGCGCCTGTTGAAGAAGAAGTGATTGTTCAAAACGATCCACGTAAGTTAATGAAACCAATTAACAAAGTATTGGTTCATGCCCGTGGTTGTACCGCTGTTAAGTTGATCCGTAAGGCTCACGATAACGATATCAATGTGGTATTAGTGGCGTCAGATCCTGACATGACCGCCGTACCTGCGGATATGCTGAAAGATTCAGACAAGTTAGTCTGCTTAGGGGGTAACACCTCTGACGAAAGTTACCTGAACGCTTACTCAGTACTGAAAGTTGCCGAATACGAGCAAGTTGACGCACTGCACCCAGGTATCGGCTTCCTGTCTGAAAGCCCACAATTTGCGGCATTGTGTGTGAACAACGGTGTTAACTTCGTTGGTCCTAGCGTGCATTCAATGACGACTATGGGTAACAAGTCGAACGCAATTAAGACTTCACAAAGCCAAAACGTACCAGTAGTACCAGGTTCACACGGTATTCTGACGAACGCAGAGCAAGCGGTGAACGTGGCCAATGAAATTGGTTACCCAGTGCTGCTCAAAGCGGTACAAGGCGGTGGCGGTAAAGGTATCCAGGTCGTTAAACGTCCTGAGGATATGATTGGTTTATTCCAAAAAACCTCTACCGAAGCGGCTGCGGCCTTTGGTAACGGCGACCTGTACTTAGAGAAATATGTAACCTCACTGCGTCATATCGAAGTGCAGTTACTGCGTGACAAGTTCGGCAACGCTAAGGTGTTGGGTTTACGTGACTGTTCGGTTCAACGTAACAACCAGAAAGTGGTCGAAGAATCTGGCTCAACTATGCTGCCAGAAGAACTGAAGAAACAAGTGCTGGATTACACCCGTGCTTTAGGTGATGCGACCGATTACATGGGCGCAGGTACAGTTGAGTTCATCTATAACTTAGATGCGAACGAAGTGTACTTCATGGAAATGAACACCCGTCTGCAGGTAGAGCATCCAGTAACGGAAGCGACTTCTGGTATCGATATCGTGAGCGCGCAATTTGATATCGCTGCGGGCCGTTCAATCGAGAACCTCGAGCCGAAAGAAATCGGTTATGCGATGGAAGTGCGTGTGACTGCAGAAAAAGCAGCACTGGACAGCCATGGTGTACTCCAACTGATCCCAAATCCTGGCAAGATCACTGAGTGTGTATTCCCAGACCATCCAGATGTGGAAATCATCTCGATTGCCGCAGCGGGTAAAGAAGTATCGCCATACTACGACAGCTTAATCGCTCAGGTGATTATGCGCGGTGAAAACCGTGAAGACGTTATCGCGAAACTGCACGCTTACTTAGATAGCGTAGTACTCAAAGGTATCGCGACTAACATTCCATTGCTGAAGCTAATCCTAAGCGATGGCACCTTCAAAGAGGGCGTATACGACACTAACTACCTGCCACGCTTTATGGCTGAGCTCGACATTCCAGCGCTGATCGCTGAAATGGAAGCCGCTGCCGAAACTGTGGGTGTAGACACTGAGTCACTGCGTGTGGGTGAAAGTAACGAACTGAAAGTATTAGCCCAAGGCGCAGGTATCTTCTATACCTCTCCAGCGCCAGGCGAACCTGATTTCGTGAAAGAAGGTGATATTGTGACTGCAGATCAGACGCTTGCGTTAACTGAAGCGATGAAGATGTTCTCACAAGTGAACTTAGCCGGCTTCAACCGTCAAGGCGCTGTGCTGTACTCAGAAGATAAGAAGTATCGCATCGAGCGTATTCTGAACAGCAATGGTCAGCAAGTATCGCAAGGTGACTTACTCTTCGTGGTATCGCCCGTAGAAGACTAATCAGTAAAGCAGACCGCTTAAACGAAATACCCGCCCATTGGCGGGTATTTTTTTATCCTAATGAATGTCACATAGACAAACCCTTAGGCTATTTCCATACTCAAATCAGGGCTTATTGGTATTATCTTAATATCGCGTATACACTTTTTTGACTTTGTCTGATTGCTAGCGGGTCGAATCGAGAGGTGCCATGGGTTGCAGATACTGGATTTTACTCCTCGGTTTATGCTCTCCATTATCTGGAAATGCCGAGCGTTTGGCCTCAACTTACCTCAATGCTGCTGAAGACGCTAACCATGCGACTCAGTTGGTGCGTTATTGCGTCGACCCCGATTGGTTGCCCTACGAAGCGATTCGTGATGGCCAGCACGTGGGGATTTCGTCGGATTATATTCGTTATATCGAAGCTCACTCGTCGTTAAAGTTCAGCTTGGTTCCCACGACATCTTGGACACAAACCTTGCATTTTCTGCAAACGGGGCGCTGCGATTTAACCCCGTTACTCAATAAGACGGCGACTCGAGAGCAGTTTTTACATTTCAGCCATGTGTATTTTCGCTCCCCCAATGTTTTAGTGTCGCTAAAGGAGCAACCCTTTTTACAGGGCTTTGAAAACATCGGTTCACGCACCTTGGCTGTGCCCGATGGCTATCGTCTTGCCGAGTATATTCAGCATTACTATCCCAATGTTCACACCATTAAAGTGGCGAGCGAGCCAGCAGGACTTGAGGCCGTGCTTGAGAAAAAAGTTGACCTCTTTGTCGGCTCGATGTTTTCGGTCAATGCCTATATTCAACAGACGGGCTTTAATCATCTTAAAATTGCCGGTTGGGGCGGCCCTGAGGATGAACTGCGGGTCGGAGTGAGCTTGGGGCATGAGGCGTTGCTGCCGATCATCAATCAGGTATTGGATAATGTGGACGAACTGGAGCGGATCCGGATATATCAGAAGTGGAACAATATCACCATTATCGATGAAACTAACTATCTGCTTATCTATCAGGTTATTGCCGGTACTCTGTTGGTGATATTTTTACTCGCGACTCGCACTTATGTTATCAGCCGTTATAATCGCCGTTTAACCGATAAAAACCAGCAACTTGAGGTTTTACGTTTGCAATTAGAGCAGAGTAATGCCGAGCTTGAATTTTTATCCACCCATGACCCACTCACTAAACTCTACAATCGGCATTACTTTAACCGCCAGTTTGTTCACGAACATCGCGCCGCTGTCTCCATGGATGGCGCTATTTGCTTGGTGATGTTAGATATCGATTTTTTTAAAGAGATCAATGACACCTTAGGTCATGCGATTGGGGATAAAATTTTAATGGAGTTGTCCTCGGTGTTGCAGCACTGCGTGCGCGAAAGCGATGTGGTGGCGCGCTGGGGCGGGGAAGAGTTTGTGATCCTCTGCCATCAAACATCACTCGATGCCGTTAAATCATTGTGTCAGCGAATAGCTCACGCCATCAAAGATTATCATTTCAGTGGTGATGTGCGGCTCACCTGTAGTTTTGGGATTGCCAAACTTGCGGTCAATGAGCCCATGCAGTCATGTTTTGAACGGGCAGATAAGGCGCTATACCAGGCAAAAGCGTTGGGACGGGACCAAATTTGTGTGGATGAGACGCACCTCTAGTCCGTGCCGAGCGTGATGAATAGACGGTATTCCTCAGTACATAGCGGATTTCATTCAGAAATCGGCTATTTATCCTAGAAAACCAGCGTCATCGAATCGATTTTAACGGGAATATTGCCCATAGGCGCATCGTCTGAGGGCTGGTTTTTTGCGATTAATGAACCGTTAAAGCATGGAAAAACATCAATATCAGCAAAAACACGCTTATTTTTAAGGTTTTTGGTAATTGATTGATAAATGAACTGAAAATTTTTATTTAATTGTTTTCACATATTTTTCTTATTTTTTTTTAATTTTTTCCGCGACTTTATCGTGAAAAATTGCAAGAGCCATTTGCGAAGAGCGGGGTTCCAATTTACAATATGCGCCTAAAATAATCTGATGTGCGGTGTGTCGGTGGTTTGTCGCATACTCCGTCTACTTCTTAAACTAATCATTAAAGTTGAATCATGACCGAATTATCCAAATACAGAAACATTGGTATCTTCGCTCACGTTGACGCGGGTAAAACCACGACCACCGAGCGTATTCTTAAGCTAACCGGTAAAATCCATAAGTTAGGTGAAGTTCACGACGGTGAATCAACAACAGACTTCATGGTTCAGGAAGCTGAGCGCGGTATTACTATTCAATCAGCTGCAGTTAGCTGTTTCTGGAAAGATCACCGTTTCAACGTTATTGACACCCCTGGACACGTTGACTTCACTGTTGAAGTTTACCGTTCTCTGAAGGTTCTTGACGGCGGTATCGCTGTATTCTGTGGTTCTGGTGGTGTTGAGCCGCAATCAGAAACTAACTGGCGTTATGCTAACGAATCTGAAGTTGCTCGTATCATCTTCGTAAACAAGTTAGACCGTATGGGTGCTGACTTCTTACGTGTTGTTAAGCAAACTAAAGACGTTTTAGCTGCTAACCCACTGGTTATGGTTCTGCCAATCGGTATCGAAGACGAGTTCAAAGGTGTTGTTGACCTGTTAACTCGCAAAGCTTACGTGTGGGACGATTCTGGTATTCCAGAAAACTTCACTGTAACTGACGTTCCAGCAGACATGGTTGATCTGGTTGAAGAATACCGTGAAATGCTGATCGAATCTGCTGTTGAGCAAGAAGACGATCTGCTGGAAGCTTACATGGAAGGCGAAGAGCCATCTATTGAAGACCTGAAGCGTTGTATCCGTAAGGGTACTCGTACTATGGCATTCTTCCCAACATTCTGTGGTTCTGCGTTCAAGAACAAAGGTATGCAACTGGTTCTAGACGCGGTTGTTGACTACCTGCCAGCTCCAGACGAAGTTGATCCACAACCTTTAACTGACGAAGAAGGTAACGAAACTGGCGAATACGCTATCGTTTCTGCTGACGAGTCATTAAAAGCATTAGCGTTCAAGATCATGGACGACCGTTTCGGCGCCCTGACTTTCGTACGTATCTATGCTGGCCGCCTGAAGAAAGGTGACACCATTCTTAACAGTGCAACTGGTAAGACTGAGCGTATCGGCCGTATGTGCGAAATGTATGCAAACGATCGTATCGAAATTGAATCAGCTGAAGCTGGTGACATTATCGCTATCGTGGGTATGAAGAACGTACAAACTGGTCACACTCTGTGTGATGTTAAGCACCCATGTACTCTGGAAGCCATGGTGTTCCCAGAGCCAGTTATCTCTATCGCAGTAGCGCCAAAAGATAAAGGCGGCAGCGAGAAGATGGCTATCGCTATCGGTAAGATGATCGCTGAAGATCCATCATTCCGCGTAGAAACTGACGAAGATTCAGGTGAAACCATCCTTAAAGGTATGGGTGAACTGCACTTAGATATTAAAGTGGACATCCTGAAGCGTACTTACGGTGTTGAGCTGATCGTGGGTGAACCACAAGTAGCATACCGTGAAACCATTACTCAAATGGTTGAAGACCAATACACCCACAAGAAACAATCTGGTGGTTCTGGTCAATTCGGTAAGATCGAATACATCATCCGCCCAGGTGAGCCAAACTCTGGCTTCGTGTTCAAGTCTTCAGTTGTTGGTGGTAACGTTCCTAAGGAATACTGGCCAGCAGTTGAGAAAGGCTTCGCGAGCATGATGAACACTGGTACTATCGCTGGCTTCCCAGTGTTAGACGTTGAGTTCGAACTGACTGACGGTGCTTACCACGCAGTTGACTCTTCAGCAATCGCGTTCGAAATCGCTGCTAAAGCGGCATTCCGTCAGTCTATTGCTAAAGCTAAACCACAACTGCTTGAGCCAATCATGAAAGTTGACGTGTTCAGCCCAGAAGACAACGTGGGTGACGTAATCGGTGACTTAAACCGTCGTCGCGGTATGATCAAAGACCAAGTTGCTGGTGTAACTGGTGTTCGCGTTAAGGCTGACGTTCCGTTATCTGAAATGTTCGGTTACATCGGTTCTCTACGTACAATGACTTCAGGCCGTGGTCAGTTCTCTATGGAGTTCTCACACTACAGCCCATGTCCAAACAGCGTTTCGGACAAAGTTGTTGAGCAAGTTAAAGAGCGTAAAGCTGCTGAAGCTAAGAAGTAATTCTTAACTTCCTCTAAATAGAAACCGCTGCTAAGCCTAGGCTAGCAGCGGTTTTTTTATGGGTGAAATTTAAGAATAAATGCAGGGTTAGTGGGACAGACTAAGGCTTAACCCTAGTTCAAACTTAGGGGCAGATTTAGCGCAGTGCTTTCTGTTTACTCAATTCCAATAACGCATTGGCCGCAGGGGTTAAAGGCAGATTTTGTCGCCAGATGAGGGCTAAATCCCAGGTCATAGCTGGTTGCATGGGTCTAAACACTAGCTTGCTGGTGCTGAGTTTTTGGCAAATAGGTTCGGGTAAAATCGCCAGTCCCATATCGGCCTCGACCATGGCGGCGAGAAAATCCCATTGACCGCTACGAAACGCGATATTGAGTTGTACTCCCGCCTTACGACTCAGGCGATTGATTAGCTTAGCCAAGGAAAAATCTTCGTTATAGAGAATAAAGGGATAGGGCTCAAAATCCTGCCAGCTGAGGTGTGATTTAGCGGTAAGTGGATGCCCATCGGGCAAACAAGCGAGCAGGGGATACTTGGTGAGCGGTTGGTTAACCAACTCGGTCTCATGGGTGGTTGGCAGCGCGGTAAAGGCGATGTCTAAGCTGTTATTCAGCAGCGCTTGTTCACAACCAAACCCGCCGTATTCATACATTTGCAGCTCAACGCCGGGATAGCGTTTCCGGTAACTGGTCAGCAGCCCGATAATTAAACTGCTCATCATAGGGCAGACACCTAATCTTAACCGTCCCGTCTTAAGTCCGCTTAAGTTGCTCATGTCCTCCTGCAATCTATGCCATTGCCCGAGAATTTCCCGTGCGCTGTGCTCAAACAGTTGTCCCGCTTGGGTCAGCTCGACTTTCTGATTGTTACGTATCAGCAGCGTCTCTCCTAAGCTCTCTTCGAGCCTTTGGATGATCTTGCTGAGCGTCGGCTGGGTGATAAAGCATTTTTCCGCGGCTCGAGTGAAGTTTTCCGTTTCGACGAGGATCAGAAAACATTGCAAGGTCTTGATTGGAATATTCATGCTTAAATGGAATCCATTGTATGGCGTTAATTCATTTTACTGATGATGGCCTAAGTATTACTTTGAGCTCGTTAACAGAAAAGGGGAATAACCAATGAAATCCACATCGAGTTTATGGGTAGGTGCTTTGTGGCAGGCGGCGATGCCTGAAGCAAAGAATGTGCAAACAGCTAAAGCGGTGCAAACTAGATTAACGGCTCCAGCGGGTGATTTGCATAAAGCAAAACAACAAGTAAACCCAGCCTAGGCTGGGTTTTTACTTTTCAATAGTTCGCGCTCTCTTCCCACTCATTTTCTTTCCCTCATCTCCTATCTTATTGCATGATTGTTTAGTCCTTGCATTGCACTCTCTGTGTCTGAATCTTCAGTTTTAGAAGCGCTCTTAACACAATGCTTTAAACACTTAGCGGGCAAAGCTTTGAGGTGTTATTGCTGAAAATAAAAAGCCACTGGCTTAGCAGTGGCTTTTGTGGGCAGGGAAGTGCTGTGTTATTGATTTGAGAACTTGTTCTCGACTAAAGGCGCCTTGTTCTCTGCCTGTGCCACGTGGCACTGGGTGCAGAAATAGTTATGGCCATTGAGCGTGCCCTTATCGTCGATAACGTGGGATTTCGCCACTGGCGTAGCCTTCATCCGTGGGGCTTTATCCCAGCTGTGGCAGGTTAAACAGCCATTCTTATCCATAGTGATTTTGTAATCATCCTTATGGGGAATGAGTGGCGGTTGGTCGGTAAAGCTGCGCTCTAACGCCTTGCCACGGCTTGGGTAGACTGGCATGGCATCTGCGGGGCGAATATCGGTTACCGCGCTATCGCCGGCGAGGGATTTAATGTTTACGGGTGTGGCTTGCGTGTCTGCTTGTTGGCCTGAGCAGCCGCCGATGGCTAATACAATCGCAGCTAAGGTGAGTATTTTTTTCATTGGTCATTCTCCGCCTTGGGGGCAATGTGTTGACGAATTGATGAAGTGGTTGATGGCGACTGACAATCGGTCGAATCGCCTGTACTGAGTTGAGCCTGAGAGGCCGTAAAGCGTGTTTGATAGCGAAATACGCGTTGTGCGCAGACATCGATACAGCGGCCGCATTGGGTGCAGTCTGTGCTAGTGATCACTGGGTTTTGCCCTTTTAACGCCGGCTTTAATACCTGGCGCTCTGGGCAAACGGCAAAGCAGTCCATGCAGTTATCACAGGCACTGGCTTTGCTGGCGACGATTTTGATGGGGCTCCATTTGCCGATTAAGCCAAACAGGGCGCCTGTTGGACACAGGTGACCACACCATGCGCGCTCGGCGATAAACAGATCCAGCAGAAATATCGCCGCTAAGATCCATACACCACTGAGACTGCCAAATAACACGGCGCGATAGACTAAGGGTACTGGGTTAATCCATTCCCAAATCAAGTTGCCCGTGAGCAGTGGCAATAACAGCACGAGTGCCAGCAGGTAATAACGTAAATTACGCGGTAACTCGCTAGTGCGAGGAAGGTTCAATTTACGTCTGAGCCAGCTTGCGGCATCGGTAACCAGATTGACTGGACACACCCAACTGCAAAACACCCGGCCACCGGCGAGGGCATAAAACAGTATGATCAAAGCTGCGCCTATCAATAGGCTAAGCTCGGGAATATGCCCGCTAATGAGCATTTGTAAGCTCACCAGTGGATCGGCAAAGGGAATGGTATCGAGCAGTAAACTGGCCGATAAATTACCTTTAAATAGCCAAACTCCCAGAAGTGGCCCCAGTGCAAATAGGCCTAATAAGCCTAATTGCACTGCGCGGCGTAGCAGCAAATATTTGTGTGCGCCAAACCATCCGAGTTCAGCAATGGCTGCGGCATGCTCGCCTTGCATGCGGGCTTTTGAGTTCATGGTCTGGTTATTCATAGACTTGTTACTCATAGCGTTAGCCCCTTATTCAACATCTCTAAGGTGGTTTCCTCGGTGTTGATATAAGTGTCATGCGCAGCCGCTTTACCGAGCGCCAGAGCGGTAGGTAACACCTTAATCGCGGCCGTGTCGAGCACGCAGGCATGCTCGCATTTACCGCAACCCGTGCAGGTATCGCTGTTGACTGTGGGTAGAAACATGGCGTGGTGATCGCTATGTTGATTGCGTTGGCGTTCTAAGGTGATGGCATTGTCGATTAACGGACAAACCCGATAACAAACATCACAACGTAATCCCTTAAAGTTTAGGCAGTTTTTCTCATCTATCAGTACCGCAACACCCATCTTAGCATCGCTAATTTGCTCAAGTTGAGGATCAAGCGCGCCCGAAGGGCAGGCTTTAATGCAGGGAATATCCTCACACATTTCGCAGGGAATGTGTCTTGCGGTAAAGAATGGCGTGCCAGTGGCGGTGCCATCAAACCAACGTGCCAGCGATAGAGTGTCGTAGGGACAAGCCTCGACACACAAACCGCAACGCACACAGGCGGAGAGAAAATCGCTTTCTTCAAGGGCGCCCGGCGGTCTGCAAGCTTGGGGGGCGAGTTGGCCTTGGCTTTTTGCCGTGGCCGTCAAGCCTAATCCTACGAGCCCCATCACGCAGCCAGCCTTAGCCGTCGTTGCCAAAAACTGGCGACGGTTGACTTGCTTGACTGTGAATGGACTCTTCACTTGCTGACTCACCTTAGCACTCCTTAATCGCTTTCAAATACGCTTATCGCTATCAAATGAGGGCTTAGGCCTTCATCACTTTTACGGGACACTTCTTAAAGTCAGTTTCTTTTGACAGTGGATCGGTCGCATCCAGAATCAACTTGTTAACTAACTGACGCGCATCGAAGAAGGGCATAAACACCACGCCGCGTGGCGGTTTGTTACGGCCTTTGGTTTCGACACGGGTTTTGACCTCACCACGGGGAGATGCGACTAGCACTTCATCACCACGTTGCAGACCACGGGCCTTAGCGTCTTCAGGATGCATAAAGATTTGTGCATCGGGGTAAGCGCGGTATAGCTCAGGTACACGGGCGGTCATCGAACCTGTATGCCAGTGTTCGAGTACACGGCCAGTAGACATCCACAGATCGTATTCTTCATTTGGTTCTTCTGCCGCAGGCTCGTAGGGCAGGGCGAAAATCACCGCTTTGCCATCGGGTTTACCGTAGAACTTGTAGCCTTCTCCCGACTTCACATAAGGATCGCTACCTTCAACGAAGCGGCGCAGGGTTTCTTTACCTTCGACCACTGGCCAGCGTAGGCCGCGGGTTTCGTGGTAACGGTCAAAGTCGGCTAAGTCATGGCCATGGCCGCGACCGAAGGCGGCGTATTCTTCGAAAATGCCTTTTTGTAGATAGAAACCAAAGTGCGCGCTTTCATCGTTTAAGTCGCCCTTACAATCTGTGGTCGGGAACTTGTTGATGACACCGTTGGCAAACAGCACTTCATAAAGTGTTTTGTCAGCGTATTCAGGCTGTTTGGCGATAAGCTCAGCAGGCCATACTTCAGACACTTTAAAGCGTTTTGAGAATTCGACTAATTGCCACAGATCCGACTTAGCCCCTTCTGGCGCTTTGACCTGTTGATGCCACATATGGGTGCGGCGCTCGGCGTTACCGTAGGCACCTTCTTTCTCAACCCACATGGCCGTGGGCAGAATTAAGTCGGCAGCCATGGCGGTGACGGTTGGGTATGGATCGGATACCACGATAAAGTTTTCTGGGTTACGGAAACCGGGGTAAATTTCATCGTTGATATTCGGGCCCGCCTGCATATTGTTGGTACACATGGTCCAATAGCAGTTGAGCTTACCGTCTTTGAGCATGCGGCTTTGCAGCACGGCATGGAAGCCAGGTTTTGGCGGAATCGTGCCTTCTGGTACCTGCCACAGTTTTTCTGTAATGGCGCGGTGTTTATCGTTAGCCACTTCCATATCCGCAGGTAAGCGGTGGGCGAAGGTGCCGACTTCACGGGCGGTACCACAGGCCGACGGTTGACCCGTTAATGAGAATGGGCTGTTACCTGGGGTGGCGATTTTACCTGTGAGTAAGTGGATGTTGTAGAGCATGTTGTTTGCCCACACGCCACGAACGTGCTGGTTGATCCCCATGGTCCACAGACTCATAACTTTGACCTTAGGATCGGCATAGGCCTTAGCTAAGGTTTCTAATTTTTCAGGCTCTACCCCACTCATTTTCGCCGCATATTCCAGCGTATAAGTGCTGACGAACTTAGCGTATTCTTCGAAGCTGATAGGACTGGACTTACCATTGCCTGGGTTTTTGGCTTTCTTCTCTAACGGATGATCTGGGCGCAGACCATAACCGATATCATCCACTCCGAGGGCAAACTTAGTATGTTTAGTCACAAAGTCGGTATTCACGGCTTTGTGTTGGATGATGTAGTTAGCGATAAAGTTGAGGATCACTAAGTCTGACTGTGGGCGGAACACCATAGGGTTGTCCGCTAAGTCGAAGCTGCGGTTCTCGAAGGTGGATAGCACATGTACGCGGCAGTCTTTGTGGCTTAAGCGGCGGTCGGATAAGCGCGCCCACAGGATCGGGTGCATCTCGGCCATGTTGGCGCCCCAGAGCACAAATTGGTCGGCGGCTTCTAAGTCATCGTAACAGCCCATTGGCTCGTCGATACCGAAGGTACGCATAAAGCCACCCACGGCCGATGCCATACAGTGACGGGCGTTAGGGTCGATATTGTTGGTTAAGAATCCGGCCTTATGTAATTTAGAGGCGGCATAACCTTCCCAGATGGTCCATTGGCCCGAGCCGAACATACCCACAGAGGTTGGGCCCTTAGTGGCGATGCTGTGTTTCCACTTAGCGGCCATAGTATCGAAGGCAACATCCCAGCTTACTGGGGTAAACTCGCCTTCTTTGTTGTATTTACCGTCTTTCATCCGCAGCAGTGGCGTGGTTAATCTGTCCTTGCCGTACATGATTTTCGACAGGAAGTAACCCTTAATACAGTTCAAACCGCGGTTAACTGGGCTTTCAGGGTCGCCCTTAGTGGCGACGACTTTACCCGCTTTAGTTCCGACTAATACGCTACAACCCACACCGCAAAAACGGCAGGGGGCTTTATCCCACTTAATGCTATCTGACTCGGCGGCTTCGACCATTTTCACGGGAAGCGTGACGCCAACGGCCGTGGCAGCGGCAACCGCTGCGTTAGCCTTGAGAAACTCGCGGCGGCTAATGCTCATAGTGTTTCCTCACTCTCTTGTTCTAAGGGTTCTACTTGGTGGTAAATCAAACTGGCGGATAACACGCCGGACAGGGCATTGATGGCTTCAACATTGTCGAGAATGGCTTTTTGGCTATTCCCTTCGAGGGTAATAACGAACTTGCCCTCGGGTGAAATGGCGTGGATATCGCAGCCCTTTAACGCGGCAATATCGGCCTCAACCTGTTGTAAGGCATTAGGGGCGGCATGTACCACAAGGCTGGTGACATGGTATTCCTGACTCATAGCGGTACCTTTATCTTGAGATTCACTCAGTTGCCGCGATAACAATCGCTACAACTAAATGTGGATAACTGTGAGTCTAGACCTGATAAAAAATGTGGGTATACCTCACAAGAGGTATTGGCGGGGATAGTCGATCGGGATCAAAGTTTTGCGCGTGATCTAACTCTCAGTTTGAAATTTACACAATCCCTATCCCTTTGGAGAGGGAGTCTGCAAGTGAGTTAGGAGGGGGGATTAGCTCTATAAGTATTGCCATTGTTTGAGCAGGATGAGCGCGGGATTAGCATTACCTTCGCCGAAGTCGGCAGCGCCTAAGGCATTGTCATAGTGGATTTTTCCATTACCTGTCGCCGTGATGGATTTACCCCTCACCGAGCCGAAAATTTCAGGGCCGCCGGGGAGGTTGACCTTAGATTTGGGCGCGTAGAGCGCGGCATAAATCGGCACATTACCGCTAACGGTGACATCTTTATCCGAGCCAGAAAAAATAGACAGTGGCGGCTTGTTGCTGTCGGTCAGGGTTTGCCCTTTAATGTTGTTACCGTTGTTTGTCCCCGCCGTAAAGGCGACTTCACCGCCCACAAACAGCGTAAGGCTTGAGCCCGGGGCAATATTCAGCTGATTCGAGCCGCTCATCTTAAAGTCACCATTGACTATCAGGGTGACATCGCCGCCACTGATATTCAGCACCCCATCGCTGCTCATGACTAAGCTGTCGAGGTTAAATACAGGGGTGTCACTGCCGAAGATGTTTTCTGACGTGGGGGTTAGGCTCGGGAAATAATCACCTTTCCAGCCGAGTTCGGTCTTACTCGACCCCGATGGCGTGATAGTGACATTGGCGTTGGAATCAATCCTGCGCGCGCCATTATTTGGCATCTTAAAGCTGCCCATTACAGCGCCAATATCCAATGGGTCACAGGATTTTGCTGGCACGGGCGGTACATTGGGGCGCGCGTTGACTAAGTTGCCAATCTGGCTGTCCCGATGAAAGTTGCCGTCGCCGCCATATTGCAGTGTGCCATTCACTTGGGCCTTGGGCGCCGTGGCGGCATTGTTATTGGCTTTGACCGAACCTTCCACCGTGCCGCTATTGGCCAAGTGAAAGTTATTGCCCGCCGCAACATTGCCGCTAATGGTGCCTGTGCCAAGGGTGACATCATTATTAGCTTGAATGCTGCCGTGGATATCCGACGACCCCGTGAGAGTGACACTGCCCGTGGCGCTAACATCGCCGTAAATTGGTGCGTTGCCCGTGAGCGTAATATTGGCATTGGGCTCAATGGTGGTGACATTGCCTTTGCCATGTTGATTAAGTTCACTGCCACCTTGGCCATTACTGATGCTATCGCCATAGGCACCTTTGCGGGAGTCATAGCCATCGATGCTACTGCTGCCGGTAAAATTTAAGCTCTCGCAGGACACAATCGCATCATTGAAAATCGTGTTTCCGTGACTGCCCTGCAGTGTGAACTGGGCGTTGAGTTTGGCCTCGCCTTCTAAATGATTGCCACGACTGTCAAGGCTAAGATCGGCTCCGGCGATTTGACCATTTTCGAGGGCATAACTGCTGCCTTCGAGGCTGCCATCGGCTTCGGCGGGGAGTTGCTCATAAAGTGTTTGCAGACCTTGATTAGGCGCGCGCTGCAGCTGAGCCTTAAGTTGGTTGTAGCTCTCGTGCATTCCCTGTTCGGCGAGTAGCTGCGCATTGACCTGCTTTTGAAAGTTGCCACTCAGTCGCTCTTGCACGAGATTATCCCTGAGCGATGTGACCACCAGTAAACTCGCTAACAGACTGAAGACCAAGACGATAAGTAATACCGCGCCATGTTCCTTATTGCCTAGAGCAGGTCTTAGATTGTCCATTATGGCTTCCTTGCTTTATGGGTTCTGTTGGCTGTTGAGGGCTTGCTGCCATAGGGGTTTACGCAGGGCGATATCGAGCTGGATCCCTTGGCCATATTGCGCGGGGAGTTTTTCGGGCTTGAGTATTACAGTCACCAGTTCGCCATTAAGTGCAAAACGGGTCGATTCTAGCCCTGTGAGTAACACCTGGGCGCCATCGCCGTCGTCACAGCTCAGATTAGGGGCGTCAAAACGGTAGGTTTCGTTGTAATCGCTGGTTTTGCTGGTACCTAGGCAAGTTAAACTCGGCTGGGCAGGGGATGCTGCAACTGCGAGCACTAATTCATTGGCGCTGAGGGATACGATATTTGATGCACGTTTGACGCTCTTGCTGAGGCTAAGGGTGGCGTACCTCAGCGCATCGGCAGCGTTTTCGAGGCGCTTACTTTCTTCTACCGTGGCCTTGAGTGGAGCGAAAAAATTGACCACGGCCAGCATAATAATCAGCCCAAGCACCATAGCGATCATCAGCTCAGATAAGCTAAAGCCCGCTTGCCGTTTCTTCGCGCTTAAAGACATTGCTACACCTGACATAAGTGCGGAAAGCTGGCGTTGAGGCTCACACTGTTATTGTCCTCAATGCGGCCGTCCTGCCAAGTGACTGTGATGGGCATAGTGTCTTGATAAGTGTTGGGTAGCACTAAGGTGTAACCGCTGGGCATATCTTGGCTGAGGCTGGCCCTAAAATTGACATCCTCAAAGCGTGCGGGTTGGCGCTGAATATCGCAGATCCTCGGCCAGATCCTTTCAATGGCATTCTGCGCTTGAATGGTGGCGACCGTATATTGGAAGCTATTGGTCGCATGCTGCAATGAAGATAACTGAGCTTTGCCGAGCGCCAGTAGCGAAGTGACCGAAACCACTAACGAAATCAGCACTTCGGTCATGGTAAAGCCTTGTTGTTTATTACTCTGTGCCACTATGCGCATGCCGCCTCCTGTAGGTAACTTTGCCCGCTTGGCAAGATGCACAGATTGAGCGTTTCACCTTGGGTGTTTTCGAGGCTAATCTGGGTTTTAGTGGTGTTGCCTGTCGCATTGATATTGAGGGTGTTAAAGCCATCGATGCTGACGCCGCGGTTAGATGGGCTAAAGACCTTGAGTTGTTCCTGATTGCTGATGACCAGCCAGCGCCCATCTTCTGTAGCTTCGAGTGTCACCGCTTGATTGCGCTTGATGGCTTCGCCACGGGCGAATTTATAACTGGAGATCAGTTCATTCGCCGTGCTGGTGAGGCTTTCTCTGGCGATCAGATCCCGATAGGAAGGCAGGGCGATGCTCGCCAAGATGCCGATGATGGCGATAGCGACCAGCAATTCGACTAAGGTGAACCCCGCTGTCGTGCGATTTGCCATCTTAGTGGGTCCAGCAATGGGTTGCGGGGGCGCGTACGCCTTTATGGTCGAGACTTAAGGTGCCGCAGGTATCTGACTGACGGCTTGTGGGCACGGCCTTGAGGCTAAAACCTAATTTATCTGCCGTGGGGGTGTAGCTGAAACTGTAATAGGCACTGTTGGTTAAACTCTGCGAAGCGGGATACAGGCCGTTGCGGGAATAATGGCGCTCTAGCGCTTGGGCGCTACTGACGAGATATTGCTGCGCATCGAAGCGTCGACCCTGTTTTAAGTACTCATTAAACGAAGGAATCGCAATGGCGGCAAGAATGCCAATAATGGCGACGGCGATCATCAGTTCAATCAGGGTAAACCCTTTACGTAAAGCGCTCATCCACCCCTCCCTGTGTTATTGAACTGAATAGAATCGTCCGTGATTACGATGGCTATCTTGTTGTTTTAATTATTTTGACAACGTTGTCATATTAATTTATTGGGATTTTCATCGAAATGCAATCACTGAGTGAAAATTCAGCAGCATTTGCAATCGATAGTATGAGAACAAAGAGTATTAAGTGCAGTATTTTGATATGGAGATCACATTTGAGCTGGAGATTAATACCCCGTCAGCTCCATATAACCTGTGCCGCTATGGCTACCTTTAAGCTCAATCGGGCCTTCCCAATACTGGGTGGATAACGCCATGGCACTATTGGGATTTAAGGGGGAAATGCGGATATCGATTTGCTCGCTTGGGATTTGCACTTGCCAGCGAATTGGGTATTTACCCGTGCTGGTGGTTTGCCACTCGAGTGGGGTCATTTTTATCCCATCTGGGGTATCGCGGGAATTGATGTTGCGTCCAGTGCCATCGGCAAACATTCGTCTGGCGCTGTAAAAGGCGGATTGTGCTTTATCGGAGGATTGTTCCCTGAGCTGAAATAACATCAGCGCCGAACCATCATCTAACCTAAGGGCAAACCAATCCCAGCCCTGCTGACTTTTGGTTAAAAACTGCGAGCTCCATTCTCTATCTAGCCAGCCTTGGCCTGTGACTTTTTCGACGCGGTTCTCCACTTGGCCATTGGTCTTGATATGGCGGGTGATTTCGCCATGAATCGTGATAAAGGGTTGGCTGTAGTAGTAAGAGGCGACTTTGCCGTCGCGACTCTTAATGCTGTAACCCTTATCTCCTTGATATTGCAGTGGCGCTTGACTGTTAAGCTCGAGTTGATAACTAAAGTCGTCGGTTGCAACGCTTAAGGTTGCTGGGAATAACTCATGCGATTGACTGCGCCATTGCCAATTATCGAGGTGAATTTGGTAGGGATCTGCACTTACCCCTGCAAGTGATGGATGCGCCCGCGACCATTTCTCATGGGCGAGGTGAGAAGTGCTGGAGGTGAGTGCGCTATGGGCAAAATAAAGCTGCTCAGACGCCCAAGTAGATTTAGGATTAGATCCCACATTTTGCGATTCAGTGTGCTTAGGTTTTAGCGCTACCCTAAATTGCGTCCATTGGGCACCAAGTTGCTCGCCATTCTCTGTGGTTAAATTGGCGGTGAGATACCACCATTCCTGACGAAAATCCTGATGGGCGAGGTGATCTTGAGGAAATTGAAAGTGGTTTCCCGGCGTTACCTTAGCAAAGCTTTGGCTATCTGCACTTGCTTGCCCCAGTAAAGTCCCCATGGATTGAGGCTCGGTCGTTGAAGGCGCATTATCGCAGCCGCTTATTGTCGCAAACAGTAAGCCACCTATGACACTCTTCAAAATAATGCCTGCGCTTGTGCTGATCTTAAATCGCGTTGCAGACGCTAATGCATTAACGCGCCAAGCCTTGGTTTGATGTACGCGTGCGGTCATAGGGTTTCCTGCTGCAAACTGGCGATTAAGGGCCTGCGGGTTTGCCAGTAAAGCGGTAAGAGTACGGCTAAGGTGCAAGTCACTAGGGCGATGAGGATAGCTTTTCCATAGGCAAACCAATCCCAGATCATCTTGATTGTCCAGCCGAAGGCCTGCAGGGTGATTTTATCAATCAATAAATATCCGAGCAGTGCGCCTGTGGGCATGGCCATCAGACAAGTGATGACCACGACCAGCAGCATTTGGCTGAACACCATAGTCCGCAGCTTACTGCGACTCACCCCGAGGGAATACAGCCTCGCCAATGGCGCTTGTCGAGATTGAGTTAGCATCAAGCAGGCGCTAAATAGCCCTATGGCTGCCACCAGCAAAGTTAAGCTATTGAGCACTAAGGTGATTGAGAATGTGCGTTTAAACATGGCAATGGCCTGAGCCTTGAGCTTGGCTTGGCTGTAAATTTGCGCCTGCGCTAAGCCTAATGTAACGGCCAATTGCCCTTGCAGCTCATCTAGCTCCGCCTCGCTGAGTTTGCGCTGAGTCGCTGTGGTTTGAACTCCCGGCTCGACAGAGTGGAAACTGGCCGCAAGGCTAATGGGTAACACGGGTAGCTGCGCCTGTCGCCACAGCTTATGGCTGATGATGAGCTCATTGCGGGTATTGCCGTGGTCGTAATAAATCCCCGCGATTACCACGGGATTGTTGGCGGTTTTGTCCAGCACGTTTAACGCCACAGTATCCCCGAGTTGCAGCTGATACTTAATGGCCATGGGTTCGCTGACTAACACGTAATGTCCGTCAAAGTAGGTTTGCCAGAGATCCGGCAAGCTTTGTTTGAGCGTGCTGGTGTGTTGAATCGATGCATCATCGCGGCTAATCAGGTTGACTGGTATGGTTTGCGCTGCCCCTTGGGTAGAGACTTCGGCCTCCACTTGCCATTGTTGATACAGGCCACTCAGACGAGGATCTTGGCTTAATTTATCGCGCACTTCGGCCATATGGTTGGCGCTGGGGCGCAGGTATAAATCGGCATGCAGACGGGTTTCTAACCAGCTTCTTAAGGTTTGCTCGAAGCTACCGACTAAGGTGTTCATCGACACATTGGCGCTTAGTGCCAGCAGTATCGCCATCATGGCGAGGGACAATGGTGCGATAAGCTCACGGGTTTCGGCGAGGAGATATTGCTTAAGCCCTGGGCGAGTCAATGGCAGCAGCAAGCTGACGCCCCAATGCAATACTTGCGGTAATAACAATGGAATCGCGACGGCGACCATACCCAACAATACCAAACTGGTGTTATAGCTTTGGCTGAAGGGCATGAGTATTGCGGCGAGCGTGAGCAGGCCGCAGGCTAAGATAAACTGCCTGCCATGGGTTTTGTTGTGGGCCTGCGTTTGTTGGTAACGATTAGCGCCTTGGGCGAGGGATTGGCGGGTTAAATCAAAATACAAGGGTAAACAGGCGGCTAGGGCGGCGACTAAGGTGAGGGTTATCGCTTCGGCCAACCAACGCCATTGCCAAATCCCCGGCAACAAGTGGGCGCCGTAGAGCTGCTCTAAGGTCATAGCAACCATAGGTTGCAACCAGTGACTGAGCTGTAATCCTAGGATAAATCCCATTAGCGAGCCCAACACCACCAACAGCAGCAACTCGCCAAGCAGGGCAAGCATAACTTCGCGCCGTGCTAAGCCCTGTTGCAGCAATTGGATTAATAGACGTTGGCGTTTCATCAGGCTGTAACGCACGCCGTTATAGGCAATAAACAGCCCGACCACAAAGGCTAACATGCTCATCGCATTGAGGTTTAAATGAAAACTGCGGGTAAGCGCCATCAAGGCTTGGCCTTGGTCCTGTTGACTGTAACTGGCGCGAAGCGGCGTAATCCCTTGGGTATCGAGCCGCTGCTTTAAGGCGGGGAGCGTATCCCTGTCACTAAATAGAGCGATATAGCTGAGTTTGCCTTGCATTCCGAGTAACGTTTGGGCGAGGGAAATGTCGGTCAGAATTGCACTGCCCAGTCCCCAGCTATCATCGATACTAATGACTTTAAGTTTGTCCGGCGCAAAAGACGCTGGCGCGAGGACGAGCTGGCCATTGGGCGCAATTTTATTGGCAAGGCTCTGACTCATGACCACTATCGGCTCGCCACTCATTAAATCGGCGAGCGGTAGCGCTCCCATCGACATCCTTGGATTGGCTTCTTGTTTTGTGCTGGTATCGTGCTTTTGTCCCTCTTTTGCGCTTAGGCTCGCCGTCAACGCGGCGACGATATCGCTGCCTTCTATTTGCCAGAACTGACCGTTCAGGCCTGCCACTCTGCCACTGACAACCGCAAGGCTTTGGCTGATGCCCGCTTGCCTTAGGCTGAAATACACTGATTCGTCTAGGGTTTCTTGGCCTATGGGCGCGCTGAGGAGCACATCGGCCCGCTGGCTCAATAGCTCAGTGGCCTCACTGTAGCTGCGAATAGCATTATCATTGGTGGCTTTAACCCCGATAAGCAAAGTCACGGCGAGGGCAAGCCCAAGCAAAATAGCGCCCGCTTGCAGCGGCGCGTGGCGATAATGGGCGAGAAAGACCCGTAATACCCAATAGATCCGCAGCCATGGGCGGTTTCTGCTTGGGGTTTTGTTGTCACTTGCCTTAGGGGTTAATGCTGGACTCATCATCGAGTTAACCGGAGATAGACACAGCGGCGTGGGAAAGATGCCAGCGTTTGTGCATAAAGGCGGCGCATTCTTCACTGTGGGTGACCATGAGTATGCTGGTTTGGCTTTCTTTGGCCAGTTCACACAGCAGTGACATCACCTGTTTACCCGATTCATCATCGAGGTTGCCTGTGGGTTCGTCGGCCAGCAGTAAACTCGGGTTGTGGGCTAAGGCTCTGGCGATAGCGACCCTTTGTTGTTGCCCGCCTGAAAGTGCCTCGACCTGCCGATTGAGCAGCGAAGCCAGCCCCAATTTGTCGACGAGATAATCGCACCAAGGATTCCAACTGGCGCCGTTGAGATTGAGTGAAAAACCTATGTTGTTTCTCACATTGAGTGGCGTCAGTAGATTAAATTGTTGAAACACGACGCCTAAGTGGTTGCGCCGGAACTCACTCCAGTGTTTGTCTTGCCAATCTTGGGTGGGTTGATGATTCAGCACTATCTGGCCGCTGTCTGGCGTTTCAAAGCCTGCGATCAAATTTAACAGTGTGCTTTTGCCGCTGCCGCTGGGGCCGGTGAGTGCGATGGTTTCGCCACGATGCAAGGTTAAATCGACGGCTTGTAGTACGGTATGGCGCTGCTCGCCGTCGCGAAAACTTTTACTCACTTGGATAAGTTTGGCTACTTCTGACATTTATCCTTCCACTCTGGCAACATTTAGCCCGACTAAAGATAAAACATTTTATCTTCTGATAGATACTGCTATTTGGCCCTTAAGGTTCACTTTGCATCGATTCAGACTTAGGTTTTATGCTGTTTAAATTTTCTGCAATTGTGGCGTTTAGCTCGCATTCTGTGAGCGAATGGGCTTGAGCTATTTTTGTGTTTGTTGCATGCTGTGCGCCCTGTTAAATCGATAGCGGACTATCGATTTAACAATCCGTTCGGATGAAGGTAGCAGGAGAGTGGGGAATTAACCCCACACCGACGAGGCAACTTTGTTTTGGGATGTGTCCCGAACCAAAGCACTCTTTCAGGTGCCGCAAGGCGTGGACTGTTACTGGACGAGCCTCTGGAGAGACTACCGATTGCGTTAAGTCGCGATAATAGGTGGCGCCGAAGGCGAAAGTAGGTGCATCGATGAATGCATTCTGCGAAACGCTCAGGCAAAAGGACAGAGGAGAGGATGACTGCACGGTCCCTGTCGTTTGTCTTTTGGACGCTTTCCCTGCCTTTATTGGCTGGGTGAGAGTCTTTCTTTAGGCTGGCAGCGGTGTGTCACAGCCATTTCTTTTCCTCCTCCTTTATTAATTTAGTTGTTTAATAATTGAGGAATATCATGAGTTTTCAAGCTTTACTCAGCAGCCTTAACGGTATCGTTTGGGGACCCATTACCCTGTGTTTACTTGTGGGTACGGGCATCTATCTCACCTTGCGTTTGCGGCTTATCCAAGTGTTTCGTTTGCCTATGGCGCTTAGCTTATTGTTTAAACCTGCGAAAGGACACGGAGATCTCTCTTCCTTCGCCGCCTTGTGTACGGCGCTCTCCGCCACCATAGGGACGGGCAATATTGTTGGGGTGGCAACTGCCATTAAGATGGGCGGCCCTGGGGCATTATTTTGGATGTGGCTGGCGGCCTTCTTCGGCATGGCAACCAAGTATGCCGAATGTATGTTGGCGGTAAAATACCGCACCACCGATGAGCGCGGGCAAATTGCGGGCGGCCCTATGTATTACATCGAGCGGGGTCTGGGCATACATTGGATGGCGAAGTTGTTTGCCCTGTTTGGCGTGGGGGTGGCGTTCTTCGGGATTGGTACTTTTGCCCAAGTGAATGCGATTAGCGATGCCCTGACCATTGCCTTTGAGGTGCCGACCTGGGCGACGGCACTGGTGCTCACCCTGTTAGTCGCGGCGGTAACCTTAGGTGGGGTGAAGCGGATTTCCAACGTGGCGCAAAAGTTAGTGCCAGCGATGTCGATTGGTTATGTGCTGGCTTGTGTATGGATTTTAGTGAGTTTTGCCGAATCGATTTTACCAGCATTGCAGTTAGTGGTGGAGTCGGCCTTTACGCCTGTTTCGGCGGCGGGTGGATTCTTAGGGGCGACCGTGGCGCAGGCGATTCAAATGGGGATTGCCCGCGGGGTGTTTTCGAACGAGTCTGGCCTCGGTAGCGCGCCAATTGCCGCCGCGGCGGCGAAAACCAATGAGCCGGTCGAGCAGGGTTTAGTGAGCATGACGGGCACCTTTTTCGATACCATTATCATCTGTACTATGACGGGACTGGTACTGATTATTACGGGTGTCTGGAGCGGCGATACCGCTGGCGCAGCCATGACCAGCGCGGCCTTTAGCTTAGGCGGTTCGGCGGCTATCGGTCAGTATTTAGTGACTATCGCCTTAGTCTGTTTTGCATTCACCACCATTTTAGGTTGGCACTACTATGGCGAACGCTGCTGGTATTACTTAGTGGGCGAACGTGGGCTGCGTGCCTATCAAATGCTGTTTTTAGGCCTGATTGCGGTCGGCGCCTTTATCAAGCTGGATGTGATCTGGTTATTGGCCGATACGGTAAATGGTTTAATGGCGATCCCTAACTTGATTGCCATTATTGGATTAAGGCACGTCATTATTGCCGAAACCCAAAGCTATTTTGTTCGGACACTCTCAAACCGTACATTAGACCCAATTTATTAATGTTGTGAAAACAATATATTAGTTCACATTATTTTAACTTTAAGATTGTCGCCACAAGGTTCTTCGTTTACTTTATAAGGGCTACCCAAAAATGGGTGGATTAAAAACGGGGGCTTTGAGGCGACGCCATGGATAAAAGTAAACTTCGTACCTTCCGCAGCAAAATTCTATCCCATATTGCGCTGCCTTTAATTCTTATCATGACGGCCGTTTACGGCATTAATGCTTGGTTTAATTATCTTTCTGCCGAGCGAAAGCTATACGATTCCTTAGCCCAGGAGTCCAATCATTCCGCCTATCGCCTACAGTTGCTACTCGAACATGCGCAGGCGAATACGCAAGGTGTTGCCGATTTTATTGGGTTTATCTCCAATAAGGAGGGCATTAATGATAGTGAGAAAATCAAACGGGTACTCACTAATCGCATTGAACGCAATCCCGATTTTTATGGCTCAGCCGTTGCCTTTAAACCCTATACCTTCCCCGATAAAAAACTCTTTTCCCCCTATGTTTACCGCGATGGCAACAACTTCCATTACCTAGATATTGGCGCCGAGGGTTATGACTATACCGATGGCTCTTGGGATTGGTGGTCAAAGGCCATTAATCAACCCGGAGGCTATTGGTCTAAGGCTTATTTTGATGAGGGCGCAGGAAACACTTTGATGGTGACTTATTCGGTGCCTTTTGGTCCTGAAAATGATTACTTTGGGGTGGCGACCGTTGATTTGGCGCTCGATAAATTGCCTGAACAACTGGGTGTGCAGCCAAGCCAATTAGTGGTACTCGATGATCAAGGGCGGCTGATCTTCCACAGCGATAAAGAGAAAGTGCTCGCCGTGACCTCCGCCGAATGGCTCGATAGAAATACCCGTCGAAACAGTGACTTTTGGACATTATTAGATAAGGGGTTAAACGGACAAGCGCGCTTTATCGATGATAAGAGCACAGTGTATCTCGCCAGTGTTGCTTCAGTGGCTAAGCTCAAATGGCGCGTTATTGTCATGGTGCCCGAACATCAGCTGTTTGCAACGCTGCTGGATGATGTGGCGTCCGTGGTGCTTAACCTAAGTTTATTAACCCTATTGTTATTACTCACTTGCTACATCGCCGCTAAACGTTTGACTCGGCCGCTTGAGGCGCTGGAGTCGGGCATTTTGGCCTTCGGTCAGGGTAAAGCCCAGCAATTGGCGATCCCCAAAGGCGCGGTGAGTGAGATAGTTACCTTAAGCAGTACCTTTAACCAGATGGCGGAACTCCTCGCCGAGCGTGAGCAGGCGATTTTAGATTCCCGCGGTAACCGTTTCGCGCGGCTGATCGATGGCATGAGTGATAAGTCCTTCTATTGCTCGCTCGACCCTTCAGGGCAGTTGGCGCAGGTGAGTGAGGGCGTCACTAAGGTCTTGGGTATGTCACCTGAGCTACTCAAGCGTAAGTATCAAAGACTGTTTACCGCCAATCCGTTAAATGAAAAAAACTGGGAATACACGGATTTAGCCCTGAAGGGGGAGAACGTTCCTTCCCATCAAGTCGAGCTGCTCGACGCGAGTGGCCATCCACGTATGCTCGACCTCTTTATGCAGCCCTTGGTTTCGGATACGGGCGAGCTGATGTCGGTGGAGATGTTATTCACCGATGTGACCGAACAGTTCTCCGCTGCCACTTGGTCTAATGCCGTACTCGAAGCGGCGCCAGAGGCGATGCTGATCGTCGATCAGATGGGCTCAATTGTATTCACTAATACTCGCTGCCAAATTCTCTTTGGTTACGATGCCAACAGCATGTTGGGGCTACAGGTGGAGTCACTCTTGCCTGAAGCCATGCGTAGCAACCATGCCCGCGACCGCCTGCAATTTTTGCGTGAAGGCCGCGATCGCCCCATGGCCAATGCGCGCCATGTTAGGGCGCTTAAGGCCGATGGCGGGGAGTTTGTCGCCGAAATCGCCTTGAGTATTTTACCTGCCGATCATGAAGGTCGCAGACAAGTGGCGGCATCGATTCGGGATATGACCCAGAAATTAGCCGTAGAGCAAAAAATCCGTGACAGTGAACTAAGGTTCCGCGGCCTAGTGACCAATATTCCTGGCGCCGTCTATCGTACGCGCATCGGCGATGTCTGGGTGATGGAATATGTCAGTGACAACATTGCCGATATTACGGGGTTTGCGGCGAGCCAGTTTATTGAAAACCGCCAACGCACCTTTGCCTCACTAATCGTGGAAGAAGATCGTGAGCTATGCCATCAACATATCGATAGGGCGCTGGCGCAGCAAGAAACCTTTGAGGTGGAATACCGCATCCGCCATCGTGATGGCAGCATTCGCTGGGTGCATGAAAAGGGCAAGGCGAGTTATACCGAAGAAGGATTCCCGCTGTGGTTTGACGGCAGTATTGACGATATCACCGAGAGCAAACTGGCCATGGTTGAGCTTGAGGCATCGCGCCTGCAACTCACCAATATTACCGAATCCATCCCTTGTACCGTGTATCAGTTGCGCTGGGTTTCTCCTGCGGAACGCACCTTTACTTTCCTCTCCGGCGCTGCATTCCATATGCTGGGCTTACACCGCGAAGATTTACTGAAAGACTTTAATATCATTGCCGAGCGGATATTTGATGAGGAACGTCCCGAGGTGGTGCGAGCCTTAGCGGGTAAGAGTGAGGACAAGTTGCAATGGGTGCGAGAGTTCCGTTATCGCCATCCTAACGGCAGCATTCGTTGGATGGAGGCGGGTGCGAGCGGTCACTACAACGACGATGGCGCCATTATTTGGAATGGCTACGTGATGGATATTACCGAGCGTAAAGCCATTGAAGAAGAGTTGGCGGTCAGCGAGGCGCACTTTAAGGCGCTATTTGATGGCTCGACCATTGGCATTGTGAACGTCGATGCCAAAGGCGTGATCCTCGACTGTAACGACCAATATTGCGAAGACATGGGCCAGACCCGAGAGTCACTCTGCGGCGTGCCTATTTTCGATGTCTTAAGCCTGCAGGATAAAGAAACCGCTAAGGCTCAGTTTAGAGAATTGGCCGAAGGTAAAGTCGACCACTATCGCGGTGAACGTAGCTTTATTCGCCCCAATGGTGAGCCGTTATGGATGACGGTCAATGTGTCGGCACTGTTTGATAGCCAGAAGCAGTTCGAGTCGGCCGTGGTCAGTATGGTCGATATGACAGAGTTGAAACTGCTGTCTGACGAACTGTTAGTGGCGAAAGAGGAAGCGGACGCGGCGAGTAAGGCTAAGGGCGATTTCCTCGCGAATATGTCCCATGAAATCCGCACGCCAATGAATGCCATTATCGGTATGTCGCAACTTTGTTTGCAGACGGCGCTGGATAAGAAGCAGAAGAACTATGTGGAGAAAATTGAGCGCGCCTCAAAATCCTTACTTTCCATCATTAACGACATTCTCGACTTCTCTAAAATTGAAGCCGGCAAGTTAGATATCGAATCTGTGCCCTTCCAGCTCGATACTATGCTCGAAGATCTCAGCGATATGTTTTCCGAGAAGGCAGCCCATAAACAGCTTGAACTGCTGTTTGCTGTGGCGCCCAATGTGCCTAGGCACTTGTTCGGTGATTCGCTGCGTTTAGGGCAAGTGCTGATCAACTTGATGAACAACGCGATTAAGTTTACCGAGCGCGGTGAAGTCTTGTTATCGCTCAACTTAGTTGAGCAGCAAAATGACGATGTGGTGCTGCGCTTTAGTGTGCGCGACAGCGGTATTGGTTTAACCGCAGATCAGCAGGCCAAACTGTTTAAATCCTTTAGTCAGGCCGACACCTCTACAACGCGCAAGTACGGCGGTACGGGCTTAGGGTTGGCGATTTGTAAACAGCTCGTCGAACTGATGGGCGGCACCATTGGGGTTGAAAGTCAGTTCGGCCACGGCAGTACCTTCTATTTTACCGTTAAGTTGCAGATTTCCAGCGGTCAAAAGCTAACGGTCGCCCAAGAGCTTGAAGGCATGCCGATTCTGGTTGCCGATGACAATGCCACCGCCCGCGACATTATGCGTACTACCTTAGAAAGCATGGGCTTTAGGGTGGATACTGTGCGCTCCGGCGAAGAGGCTGTGACCCGTTGTATCCAGCAGGAATATGCCGTCGCCCTGATCGACTGGAAGATGCCGAATCTCGATGGCATTGAAACGGCTAAACAAATCAAGCAGCAGGCGAAGAAAGCGCCGCGGATCTTGATGGTGTCGGCCCACGCCAACCAAGACTTCTTAAGCCAAATTGAAGAACTTGGCTTGGCCGGATATATCAGTAAACCCATTAGCGCATCTAGGTTACTCGACGGCATTATGAACTCCCTCGGCCGGGCTGGGGTTCTCCCCGTGAGACGCCAGAGCGAGAGCATCGATCCTAAGCTGTTATTGCCACTTAAGGGCAAGCGTATTCTCTTGGTTGAAGACAATGAGATGAACCTTGAGGTGGCCACCGAGTTTTTAGAGCAGGTGGGGATTATCTTATCCATTGCCACTAACGGCCAGATTGCGCTCGATAAGCTGGAACAGCAGAGCTTCGATCTGGTGTTGATGGACTGCCAAATGCCAGTGATGGACGGTTATCAGGCCACGCAGGCTCTTAGAAAGCGGCCCGAACTCACCGAGCTGCCCGTGGTCGCGATGACAGCAAATGCGATGGCTGGCGATAAGGAAATGTGTTTAAGAGCTGGGATGAACGACCATATCGCTAAGCCGATTGAGGTCAATCTACTGTATCAAACCCTGTTGAAATATTTAGGTGGCAGCGCGTCGCTGGTCGATAACACAGAGCCGAGTCAACTGGTTGATATTCCAGTTAAACCGATCAACTTAGATTCTGAATCTGTGGTGAAATGGCCCGAGCATCCAGAGCTGGATATCGATAGGGGCTTACAATTAGTTCAAAACTCTACCCGTTTGTACCAAAGGATCTTCGATCGTTTCGTTACCAGTCAGCGTAATGTGGTGGATCTCATCAATAAAGCGCTCGCCAATGACAAACGTGACGATGCCGTGCGGATGGCGCATACCTTGAAGGGGCTCGCGGGCAACTTAAGCTCCAGCAAGCTGGTGGAATTAGCCCGCCAACTAGAGCTGCACTTAAGCGAGAAGAGCGAATACCAAACTGAGTTAGACCAAATCCAAGCGCTAGTGGCGTCGATTTGTGATGCCATTGAGCGGGTAAAACCCCAGTTTGAGGAGTCGACCACATCGACGAGCGAACAACTCTCGCCAGAGGCGCTAGTCACCGCCTTAAAACAGCTGCGACAAAGCCTAGAGGATGCT
This sequence comes from Shewanella sp. GD03713, assembly GCF_029843705.1. Lineage (NCBI taxonomy): Bacteria > Pseudomonadati > Pseudomonadota > Gammaproteobacteria > Alteromonadales > Shewanellaceae > Shewanella > Shewanella sp. GD03713. The sequence continues at coordinate 3,945,147 of NZ_JAOCIW010000001.1, read as the reverse complement.
GACTCAGATGCGGTGGCGCAAATCGATGCGCTAAAACCTCAGGTCAGTAGCAAGTTATGGCTGCAGCTCAGCCCAGCCCTGACTATGATTAATCAGTATCAGTTTGATGAAGCTGTGGATTTGATTGATGAAGTGCTTGCGGCATTAACCTAAAAACCGGTCAAGAGAGTGCGGTATTGGCCATTGATAAGCCACAGGATAAGGTGAAAGTGTTGATGGATAAGGCAACAATATTGGTCGTCGATGATACACCGGAAAATATCGATATTTTAGTGGGCATCCTCGGTGAGGATTATAAGGTCAAGGTGGCGATTGATGGACCAAGAGCACTCGCCCTTGTCGCCAAAACCCTGCCGGATTTGATTTTACTCGACGTAATGATGCCTGGCATGAACGGCTATGAAGTCTGTAAGCTGCTTAAGCAGGAGCCTTTAACTTGCCATATTCCGGTGATTTTTGTGACCGCCTTGTCCGAGGTGGCCGACGAGACTCAAGGGTTTGAACTCGGCGCCGTCGATTACATCACTAAGCCTGTGAGTGCCCCCGTGGTAAAAGCACGGGTGCGAACCCATCTGGCGCTGTACGATCGTGAGCTTACGGCAGCATGGCGTGACATAAGTAATAAAGCAAAAAATCTGGTTTCTTAAATTTCAGGCACGGCAATACTTAGGCCACTGGCCCAAGCATTGCTTGATTATGAGCGGTTTATTATTGGTATTGGTCGAGATAATTCCAAGGTAGGTATTTTTCAGGATGCTTTTTTGCATCATCCGCATCTCGTTGCAGTCGCGTAAAGTAATCAAATACATTGATGCCTGCTTCATTGCCTGTTGCTATCATCGACGTGATAACATCGCCAATGTTCGCACCGAGTAAGCTTTTACGAAACATCGCATTTTTTCTATCTCGCACCACTATTTTTAACATCGATTCTATGCGGTTATTATCTATTTTTACCCCTTCGTGATGGCAAAATAAACTCAGCCCGTCATAGTGTTTTAAAAAATAACGGATAGCTTTGCCTAGACCGCTATTTTCTTCAATGCTTTCATTAGTAAAGTGCTTTTCACCCCAACTTTTAATCGCTTCAAGTATGGGTAATGAATGTTGCTGATGGTACTCAAGTCGCTCGCGTGCGGTGAGTTCACGTTCAATGGTTGTCTGTTCATTGCGCCAAACTTCACCATAGAGTGTGAGTATATTTTCAACCTCTTCGGGGAAATGATTAATGACATCGACAAACTGGCGCCTTGCATGGCTATTACAAAGTGATGTTTCAACCTCGCAAGTACTTGGCTGATTACTGGCGAGCGCATCACTCATTAATATCGGTGCGACAGTGACTTGTCGTTTGTAGAGTATGCGGTCGATAAACTCACCTGCGTGCCCAATATTGGTTTCAAATAACACAATATCATGGCCCGTTTTTAAGCTGGCAATCACTCCTGATGTATAAACACCTGAGCGCAAGCGTGTTTTCTCGCTATTACGTACTTTCTTTTCAACTGGCTTGGCGTCAAGAATACGGTGGGTGGTGTCATCTAAGTAATAGTGCTTAGCATCGCCAGCCAACTCAAACAAGTGCTGGTAAACAGGATAAATCGCATCACAGACAAGCTCTACTTGGTCAAACACCGTCGACGCAGTGATGTTGACGCCCAATAGCTTTTGGATGTTGCCTTGACGATAAAAAGGTAGCCCTGCAAAGTATTTATAAATCGCCATTAACGCACGCGCAGAGTAACCATATTTTTGATGACTATTACCGTCATGTAATACTTCATCGGGCAGGTTTGCCGTGAAATAGGCACCACACGCATTGCAACGCAAGCGCTCCATAATATGTTGCTCTGGGGTAAAAGGCGTTTGCCCTGTAATGCGCAACAAACTGCCAGGCTCGACTTTATAGGCCTTACCTTTCAAACATTCTGGGCAGCTATCCCCTTTATTTACTTCGTTTAACGCATGTTTGATGATAACCGGTTTGACCTGTGTAAAGTCTTCATCCTGTGTTTTTGGTTTTTTACTTTTCTTGCTGGTTTTTTTCTGTGCTTTACACAGGTCGCTTTGTTTTTCTGATGATTTTTCAATCCCAAGTAACTTACGTAATTTATGCACGGTGATACCGTGGTCAGCTAGCTTGTTTTGTGTTGTTGTTAATGTCAGTAACGCATCAAGCAATAACTGATAATCATCAGCGCTAAGCGCAAGATTATTTTCTTTGGCTTCAATCACTCGCTTGATTAAATCATCGAGAGATTGTGCATCGATATCGTTAAAAGGTTTTGCCACAATAAGCCTTTTGCCTGCGGGAATAAAAAAGAGGATGGAGTATGATCCCATTTAAAATGAAATCAAGCGGTTATTTATAATGGGTGGTAATTCCCGCTGAGCAATTGCCGTAAATGTTTGGCGTCCACGGACGTCATGGCACTATTAATGGTTGGCCAGCCAGAGAACTTGCCCTTAGATAAACGCTTTGTCATCAACCAAAAACCGTTATTTTCATAAGCGAGTGCGCGCACCATGGTTTTGTTACGATTAATAAAAACAAACAAGGTACCAGAGCGAGGCTCACAATGAAGGCGTTGTTTACACAGCGTAGCTAACCCATCAATGCCTTGACGAAAATCAGCGGGCTGGGTAGCAATCAAAATGTCGCTATGACGGGTTAAATGGATCATGATTTTATGGCCTCAATTAACTGAGCAAACCGTGTTTCGCTGACTTCGCCAGATACGGCTAAAGAATTGCCATTGTTGAACTTCAGGGAGATAGAAAGCGACTCGGTTATCGGCGTTGCATTGGGTAGTGAAATAAAGTGATTGGATACATCACTTGATGAGTTGGCGGTAAGCCAAGTATTGAATTGCTCATGACTAATACGCAACTTTTTAACAATGGTTGTTTTTGAATAATGCGGTAAAAGGGCGATCGCTTGCTGGCGCAAATTTTCAGGGATTGCACTACCTCGAGAAGGTTTATTGCTTCGCCACTGTTCAAAGTTAGCGAGGGTGTTAAGGAGTTTATCTGGCATCATTGTGACCGGGTTGATTTAGTTACAATGATTAAATCAGGTTAATTGAAATAAGTTGAGCTACGCTGCCGTAAGCTCACGTACGATCAAAAACGCCTGCTAGAGCAACAAGTCAAAGAGCGCACCCAAGAGTTAGAAGAAACTCGTTTCGAAATTATCCGCCGTTTAGGCCGCGCCGCCGAATACAAAGACAACGAAACGGGCCTACACGTTGTGCGCATGAGCCATTATGCGCGGCTTCTGGCAATAAAATTAGGCTTACCGAGTACCTTCTGCGAACTGTTGTATAATGCGGCGCCTATGCATGACATTGGTAAAATCGGCACGCCCGATGCGGTACTGAAAAAGCCAGGTAAGCTCGATGCCGAAGAGTGGAAAATCATGCAGCAACATGCCGCTATTGGTGCCGAGATCATTGGCGAACATGGCGATCCACTGCTGCAAATGGCGCGGCGCATTGCCTTAACCCACCATGAGAAATGGGATGGTTCGGGTTATCCTAATGGTTTGTCGGGGGAAAATATTCCTATCGAAGGTCGGATTGTGGCGATAGCGGATGTTTTCGATGCCTTGACTTCGCGCCGTCCTTACAAGGAGCCTTGGACAATAGAGGCCACGCTCGAGTTACTCGAAAGCCAAGCAGGGCAACACTTTGACCCTAAGCTGGTGGCCGAATTTAAGCAAATTTTGCCCGAAGTGGTGGCGATTCGAGACACTTATATCGAGCATTAAAAGCAAAAGGCGCCATTGGCGCCTTTTTCAATACGACTCGCTTAGCAGCTAGGCTTCTTCGAGTGAGTAAGGTAATGCTTGAATGCGTAAACTGGATTGCTCATCGTCGGCAAAGCGCAGCTTGGCATCGTTCTCGGTATCGTTAGCGAGAACAGCGGTGAGTAAAACTTGATTACCGCGTTGAACAAATTCAATGATTTGTCCACCCTTGCGATAACCGTCTTCCAATTCTATCTCGATACTAGTTTCTAAATTGATATTTAATGAAGTGCTGCCGTGAAGAATGTAAAGCGCGCGCTTGTTACCGCCACGGTATTTCATCCGCGCCACAGTTTCTTGGCCCATGTAGCAGCCTTTGTTAAAGCTAATGCCGTTAATAGCCTGTAGGTTACACATCTGCGGTACGTACTGATTAGCATGGCTTGGTGCTAGGTTGGGGTAACCAGCTGCAATTTCTAATGCTTGCCAAGCGCTGGCATCAAACACTGTTTGCTCACTCACTAATGCTGTTGCCGCGTCCGGCTGCAGCACCAGAATAAAACGATCTGCATCCTTTAGGATGGCGCCATGTTCAACCAGCGTCAGTTCTTCAGTAACCTCACCAAAGTGTTGGGTCACAAATTGCACAGCTTGTTCGCCTGCAACACCGAGTAATGTCCACTCATCAGAGGCATTGGTCAGAGTTGCCTTGCTAAACACCGCATATTTTTGCAGTTGCGGCAGATCGACATCGATAGTAGCCCTTGGCAGCAGCATTAACAGCGCCTCTTGGATAGCAAAGGTGCGGAAGCTGGCGATCATCTTACCCTTAGGATCGCAATGTGCGCCCCAGCGCCATTGGTTGGCTGCGAGTGAGCTAATGTCCGTAGTTACTTGGCCATGGATAAAACTGCGCCCCTGTTCACCGACTACTTTGATAAGGCCGAGGTTGGATAGGTTGGCGAGCATAAGTGGAGGCATGGAGGCGTCCAGATCCCAAGTGGGTGTCGAAACTGCAATAGTCATAGCGGAGATCCTGAAAATGAAGACGATGCAAGAGGCTAGATTGTAGCGGAATTAAGCGGTGCTCAAAAGCATAAGGCGCACATATCTTGAATGAAATGTGCGCCTTATAAATTCACTCAAGCTGAGTGCTTAAAGCATTAGAACAATACGCGAGTGCGCAGTGTGCCTTCAATGGCCTTAAGTTCAACCAGTGCCTCTTCGGCTTGGTGAGTATCGACTTCCATCACCACATAACCGATTTCTGCAGTGGTTTGCAGGTACTGAGCGGCAATGTTGATGCCTTTTTCAGAGAAGGCTTTGTTGATTTTGATCAGCACGCCAGGACGGTTTTGGTGGATATGCAATAGGCGAGAGGTGCCTTTGTGCATTGGCAGCGACACTTCAGGGAAGTTAACCGCAGATACGGTAGAACCGTTGTCTGAGTATTTAGCTAACTTACCTGCTACTTCGATACCGATATTTTCCTGCGCTTCAGCTGTACTGCCGCCAACGTGTGGCGTCAGTAACACATTATCTAAGCCACGTAATGGGCTGATAAATTCATCATCATTTGATTGTGGCTCGACGGGGAATACGTCGATGGCTGCACCCGCAAGGTGACGTTCTTTAAGGGCGACAGTCAGGGCGTCAATATCAACCACAGTACCGCGTGAGGCGTTGATAAAGATGCTGCCTTTACGCATTGCCGCAAATTCGGCGGTACCAATCATGTCTTTCGTTTGCGGCGTTTCAGGAACATGTAAGCTGACTACATCGGACTGTGCCAGTAATTGTTCCATTGAATGGATTTGCTGGGCATTGCCTAATGGCAGTTTGTCTTCGATATCGAAAAACACCACACGCATGCCTAAGGTTTCTGCCAAGATCCCAAGCTGTGTACCGATATGGCCATAACCTATCACACCTAAGGTTTTGCCACGGACTTCGTAACTGCCTGCGGCCGTCTTCATCCAGCCACCACGGTGAGCGATAGCATTACGTTCAGGAATGCCGCGCATCAGCATGATGATTTCGCCTAATACCAGTTCAGCCACGCTGCGAGTATTAGAGAATGGTGCGTTAAAAACGGGGATACCGAGTAATTCGGCGGTCGCTAAATCCACTTGGTTAGTACCGATACAGAAACAACCAATCGCAATCAGTTTTTCGGCGCGTTTAAGTACATCGGCAGTTAATTGGGTACGGGAACGAATACCAACAAAGTGAGCATCTTTGATGGATTCGTGCAGGGCTTCATCACCTAAGGAAGCTTTGTGATACTCGATATTGGTATATCCAGCACGTTCAAATACATCGACCGCAGATTGGTGGACGCCTTCCAACAACAGGATCTTGATCTTATCCTTGTCCAGCGAATGTTTCGCCATGATATGGGTACCCTCTAATTAATTGAAATAGTTCTGTGTGATATGCTGACAACCTTGGCCTTCCAAAGTAGCACTTTTTTTGCTCAGTGTGGAGGGCTAGATGGCTAAAGTTAATATTCTAGAATTAGAACAATATCGCATAAGAGGAAGGAACATTGAATAACAAAATCATTTGGTGCGGTATTTACCTCTCAGTTTTAGTGTGGTCGGCGATAAAACCCGCAGATCCATTTACTTGGTGGCTTGAAGCCTTGCCCGCATTAGTTGCGGTACCGCTTTTAGTGTTTACCCGAAAGCGTTTTCCACTGACACCTTTAGTCTATTTTTTGGTGTTGGTGCATTGCTGTGTGTTGTTTGTTGGTGCGCACTATACCTATGCCGAAGTGCCACTGTTCGACACCATTGCCCAATGGATGAGCAGTGAGCGTAACAACTACGACAAGGTCGGGCACTTTGCGCAAGGTTTTATCCCAGCCATGTTAGCCCGTGAGATTATGCTACGTAATCAAGCCGTTAAACCCGGTGCTTGGTGTGCCTTTTTAGTCACCTGTTTTGTGTTGGCTTTTAGCGCCTTCTATGAACTGATTGAGTGGTGGGTGGCGGCCGCGACGGGAGAAGGCGCCGAGGCATTCTTAGGTACTCAAGGCTATGTGTGGGATACCCAATCGGATATGTTTTTAGCTTTGATAGGGGCCATTGTCGCACTAATCAGTTTGTCCCGTGTGCAGGATAAGCAAATCGCAAAACTAATCGGTCAGGCTTAGGCTCAAACACTTACCGAAAAATCCCCTCTAAGGCTTCCTTAGAGGGGATTTTTTATTTTTTAGGTGATCATATTAAGGCTAAGTCGATTTATCAACGCTATTTAGTGGTATTCATTGAGGCTACAGAGCTGAAAACTCAGATTGTCGGCATACTTCTGCGGTTGATTTAGAGAGAAGAGGGCAATTTTGTTGGGTTGCTCATAAAAGAGTCGTGTGCACGATAGAAGTATCTCACTCTTTATTTGCCATTTTCAGTCGGTTTATATCAAGCTAAGTGTCATTTTTAGGTGGGAAACGGCTATAGGATGCTTTTTGTTCTCTAAACTCGAAAGCTAAGGTTTTTATTTCACTTCATCTGGCTCGGTTTCGGCGGAAATTTGTGTTTTCCGGTCGGATAACTGCTGTATCGCCTGAGTGTTATTCGAGGTTAAGCCATTAAAATGATCGTTAATTTTATTGAGCTGGCTGATGTAATCAGGGTCATCTTTTTCTTTATGTTGCCAGTAACGTTGGCGTTCTAATTTTTGCAACTCACTGGTTCTAAGGATTTCGAAATAGCTGTTTTCCTGCTTCAGGCGGTAAAGCTCGGCATCGAGCAATTGCAGCAGTTTTTCCTTAGAAATCGTTTGGCTATTGAGCAAGGCTTGCAGCGGGTCGACAGGCGTCTCTCGCTTGTCTGAATCGGTTTCAGTGGTGATGCCAAGCTGATACTCAATCTTATGTTGGCTATAATCCTGTGGGCAGGCAGTTTGGCTAAAGACGACCTTATCGTCTTTGCGACATTTATAGACGGTATTTGCAAGCGCAGTCGTAGGGAGTAGCACGCAAATAAGAGTCACTATGAGTCTTGCCATTCGACGACAGATCCTTTGTGTACGCAATAATGAATAACGTTACTGTATTGGTGCAATGCCAGATTGTGATTGGCGCTTGCGTCCTTGTTAAACTCTAGCAGTTATCAGATTAAGAGGCTGGAATACTTGTTACTCATAGTTAACAACCGTGAATACTATGGCGTAACTTGAAGAATAAAACCAGTTTTTTGACGATGGAATTTTTTTGACGCTCAATAGATTGAGGCGAGTTTACACAGAGCTGCACAAACAAAAAAGGAGCCTAAGCTCCTTTTTCTTGCGCTAAAACGCTTAGCGGTCGAAGCGCAGGTTATCGATAAGACGCGCCTTACCTAAGTAAGCGGCGGCCAAAATCACCAGTGCTTGGTCCGTAGTTTCCGCATTGGCCAGGGTAGTGGCATGGCGAACTTCTAAATAATCCGGCGTAAAGCCTGCGGCGATAAGGCTCGCTTTAGCTTCAGCGGTGACTTGTTCGATGCTCAGGCCTTGCTTGATGCCTTGTACCATGGCATCGATAGCTTTTTTCAGCGCCGGCGCCGCGGCTTTTTCTTCCGCTGTCAGGTAGCCATTGCGTGAACTCATGGCTAAGCCCGAGGCTTCACGAATGGTATCCACACCGATAATTTCAATCGGCAGTGACAAGTCTTCAACCATAGTGCGGATCACTAACAGTTGTTGATAATCCTTATTACCAAAGAATGCCACATCGGGCTGCACTATGTTGAACAGCTTGCAGACGACAGTCGCAACGCCGCGGAAATGACCGGGACGACTGGCACCGCAGAGCACATCGGAAATTCCTGGTACTTCAACATAGGTTTGTTGCGCCAAGCCTTTAGGATAAATAACCGCAGGTGTTGGGGTAAATAGCAGCTCGGCGCCTGCGGCCGTCAGCGCTTGGCTATCGGCCTCTAAGGTGCGCGGGTAGGCATCGAGATCTTCGTTCTGCCCAAACTGCATAGGATTCACGAAAATTGATACGACCACATGGTCGCATTTCTTCGCCGCTTCTTTCACTAAGGTGATGTGTCCCTGATGGAGATTGCCCATGGTGGGCACAAAGGCGACAGTTTCGCCCTTGGCACGCCATGCTCGTACTTGAGTACGAATATCATCGATATGGGCGCTAGTGATCATTAACTCTTACCTTACTAAAACTTGAAATAATCGTCTGGGTGCTTAGCACTATTTAGCTCAATGAGTGCTAGCACGTTTAGTTGAACGTGTGATCAGCACTTGGGAAGCTGCCATTGGCCACTTCTTCAATATAAGCGCGTACCGCCGAGCGGATTTCACCCGTTTGCTTAAGGTAGTTCTTTGAAAAACGTGGAATATAACCACTCGAAATACCGAGCACGTCGTGCATTACCAGGATCTGACCATCTGTCGTGGCGCCTGCGCCGATGCCGATCACAGGGATAGTTAATGCTTGAGTGATGGCGGTGGCGAGTGATGCCGGAATACATTCAACTACTAACAGCTGCGCACCAGCGGCTTCTAAGGCCTTGGCTTCATCGAGAATGCGCTGGGCATTTTCAGCATCGCGGCCTTGTACCTTAAAACCACCAAAAACGTGTACCGATTGCGGGGTGAGGCCCAAGTGGGCGCAGACAGGAATACCGCGCTCGGTCAGTTTAGTAACGGTTTCGAGTAACCAGTGACCGCCTTCCAGCTTGACCATATTGGCACCCGCCTGCATCAGTGCAGTGGCGTTTTCCATGGCTTGTTCTGGCGTGGCGTAACTCATAAATGGCATGTCGGCGATCAGCAGTGAACGCTCGATACCGCGACGCACACAACGAGTGTGATAGGCGATGTCGGCTGTCGTGACGGGCAGGGTATCATCGTGGCCTTGCAGAACCATTCCCAAAGAATCGCCGACCAGTAGCACATCGATGCCTTCGCCGTCGAACGCACTGGCAAAGCTGGCATCATAGGCTGTCAGAGCGGTGAATTTTCTACCTTCCTGTTTGTATTTCAACAGGGTTGAGCTAGTAACTTTAGACATATGGGTGATCTTCAAACCAAATAGAAGTGGTGTTATAAGCTAACTGGGGGCTGACTTCAATGATCATTGCCCAGTAGTTGTAACTCGGCCAAGAATTTTTCACTGATAAGGCTGCGTAGCGGCGTTTTACAAGGTAACACCAGATCCGGTGCTATGGCCGCCAAAGGCACTAGCACAAAACTACGCTCCTTCATGCCGTAGTGTGGCACTTTGAGTCTGGGCTCATCGATAATGGCATCGCCATATAAGAGTAAGTCGAGATCTAAGGTTCTGGGGCCCCAACGTTCTTTACGAACACGGCCCTGAGTGTTTTCAATCTCTTGTAGTGCATCTAACAGGGCGATGGGTGCCAGAGAGGTCTCAAAGCTGGCAACGGCATTGATATAGTCGGGTTGCACTACGTCCCCCATGGGGGTGGAGCCGTAATAGGGCGATACCTTGAGACTCTGATGTTCAGCCAAGGCGGACAAGGCCGCAACGGCATTGTCCAACTGGGTTTTAGGTTCTTCGAGATTAGCCCCGAGGGCAACAAAAACCTGAGTCATTATTCGGCGGCTTTGGCTTTAGCGGCACTCGGGCGACGGCGACGGCGCTGTGGTGAATTGCGGTTACGGTTACCCGCCGCTTTGTTACCACTGCGGGCGATATTCATACGCTCGGTTTCATCCGCTTCAACAAATTGTTGCCACCAAGCGGCACTCTTAGCGACATTGCCACCTTCTACTTCGCCGCGCAGTAACAGCAAGTCGTAGGCCGCTCTAAATTTAGGGTGCTCTAACAGTTTAAAGGCGCGAGTGCCTTGGCTGCGATCGAAACGTAATTGCAATTGCCAAATGTCTTTGGCGGGCGTGCTAAAACGGCGCGGAATGCTGATGGTTTGACATTGCTGCTCAATCACATCACCCATGGCGGCAAAAAACGCATCGTATAAAGTCAGGCCGCTTTCGACCGCGATATCTTCGGCGCGTTGGCGCAGTGGATACCAGAGAATCGCCGCATAGAAGAATGACGGAGTAACAGGCTTATCTTCGTTCACGCGCGCATCCGTGCTCTTCATGATGGCTTGCACCATCTTCATCGCTGGGCCTTTTGGCGCATCTTTTAATTGGGCATCGACTTGCGGGAAGAGCGGCGCGAACAGCTTATATTCCTGCATCATTTCAAAGTTGGCCATGGCTTTGCCAGCGAAGAAGAGTTTGAGCACTTCTTCATACATGCGGGCGGCCGGAATGTCCTTAAGCAGTGGCGCTAACTGCTTAATTGGTTTAGCAGTTACTTCGTCGATTGTCATGCTGAGCTTAGTGGCAAAACGCACAGCCCTGAGCATACGCACCGGATCTTCACGGTAACGGGTTTCGGGATCGCCAATCAGCCTTAAGGTACCGGCTTTAAGATCTTCCATACCGCCGCCATAGCTGCGGATAGAGTAGTCGCTAATATCGTAGTAAAGGGCGTTGACGGTAAAATCGCGGCGCTCTGCGTCTTCATCGATTTCACCGTACACGTTATCCCTGAGCAAACGCCCTTCGGCATTGGCTTTAGAAATCTTTTCATTGCTGTCGCCGTGGTGGCCACGGAAGGTGGCAACTTCAATCACATCGCGGCCAAACACAATATGGGCGAGGCGGAAGCGGCGTCCGACTACGCGGCAATTGCGAAACAGCTTTTTAATTTCTTCCGGCGTCGCATTGGTAACAACGTCGAAGTCTTTCGGTTCGAGTCCGAGTAGTAAATCCCGTACGCCCCCACCGACTAAATAGGCCTGAAAACCTGATTTATTCAATCGGTATAATACTTTAAGTGCGTTTTCGCTGATCTGCTTACGGGAAATCGAATGCGCATCCCGAGGCACGAGCGACAAGCTTAAGCCGCCTGAAGTGAGTTCTGGCGTTTGGGGTTCAATCTGAGCTGGAGTCGGAGCGGTCGTTTTAGGCGCGTCTTCAAATAGCTGCTTGCAGAATTGGCTGATACGGCGAAAAATGGGACACCTCGGAATGTATCTGTTATGTGATTAAAAATCTGGCGGCTATGATATACCAATTGCGCACCGATGGGTATATCGCGATTTTTGAGCTATGCCACGACTTAGCACAGCTAAAATAATGCTTTTTGACCGCAACTCGCCCCTAAGGGGATTAAGGTGCTATCAAGATTTCCCGCTGCTTAGGAATGGCCGACAGTTGAAACTGCGCCACCGCTTGGGCCAGCATTTGCGGCGCCGTTGTCGGTTCCACTGGCGCTTGGCCTAAAAAGCTGAGGGCGGCATTAAGGCTCGCCTGCGGATGCTGTTTATCGATAGCCTGTGCATGGTTTTGTTTCGACAGCTTAAATCCAGGTGTCAAACAGGCTAAGGGTAAGTGCAACCACTGCGGCGCGCTTAGGCCAAAGGTTTGATACAGGCTTAATTGGCGACAACTGGCTTCGATTAAATCGTAACCGCGCACTACTTCGGTAATGCCTTGGTAGGCATCATCCAGCACTACTGCGAGTTGATAAGCGTACAGGCCATCGCTACGTTTAATAATAAAATCTTCGGCGGCAAAGGCATGGTCCACTACGACTTTTCCCATCAGATTATCGCTAAATTCGGCGACTTGTTGTCGATTGACAATGCGGATCGCGCCCGATTGATGCGGCATGGCTAACTGATGGCAGCGACCATCGTAAATCCCCCCCATGGCTTGGATCTGTTTACGACTACACTGGCAAAAGTAGGCGTTATTTTCGGCGAGTAACTCGTCGAGCTTGGCTTGATAGGCCTCGGTGCGGGCACTCTGGTACAGCACAGTGTCATCCCATTCGAAACCGTAGGCTTCTAAGGTACGTAAAATATCATCGGCTGCGCCCGCAACTTCCCTCGGGGGATCAATATCTTCAACGCGAATTAACCACTTTCCCTCTAATGAGCGTGCCCGCAGATAACTGCCAAGGGCGGCGATCAGTGAGCCAAAGTGCAGCGCGCCCGAAGGCGAAGGGGCAAAACGGCCAACATAGGGATGTAAAGCGGGAGTGGTGGAAGAGTGAGTCGCCATCATAGGAATGTGCAGGAATAACCAGTCAAAGTGGCTGTATTTTAGGGGGATACGAACAAAAAAGCGAAGTGAAACGAAGGATGTTCATGCGAGACGCACAAACAAGTAGGCGGGGAAATCCCCGCCCGAGATGGCCGATTAACCCGCCATTTGCTTCTCTTTGATCTCTGCAAGCGTTTTACAGTCGATACATTGATCGGCCGTTGGACGCGCTTCGAGACGGCGAATACCGATTTCGATACCGCAAGTTTCACAGAAGCCAAAATCGTCTTCTTCGATTTTTTGCAGGGTTTTCTCGATCTTCTTGATCAGTTTACGTTCTCTGTCACGGGCACGCAGTTCGAGACTGAACTCTTCTTCTTGCGCTGCACGGTCTACAGGATCAGGAAAGTTTGCTGCTTCGTCCTGCATGTGACTCAGAGTACGGTCGACTTCCTCACGCAACTGATTGCGCCAAGCTTCAAGAATGATCTTGAAGTGACCCAGTTGCTTAGCGTTCATATACTCCTCACCCGGCTTTTCCTGGTAGGGACTTACACCTGCGATAGCGAGTACGCCAAGTTTTTTGGTGCCTTCAGGCATAACGCATCTCCTGTCATCATTTGCGTTGTAGGGCGTCCTTAAGAACGGCCGCTATCTATATCAGAATCTTCACATTGAGGCAAATTTTTCATTTCACCTTGGCTGAATTTTTTGATTGCCTTCGCTAATTGAAATGAAAATGCATTTTACGGAATCTTAACATCATACTCGGACTGGACATGAATGGGCTAGATGTATCTCACTCGCAGAAATCTCACAGCGATAAGCTAAGACTTCTACTCCTGATAAAACTGATTTTTTCAACAAGTTAGCATATTCAGGGTCGATATGTGCCGCGGGGGCCACGCTGTGGATGTCCGTGTGTTGCACCACAAATAGCAAGACGGCTCTATGGCCAAGGCTGGCCATATGCATTAATTCTCGCAGGTGTTTTTGGCCGCGAAGACTCACCGCATCGGGGAAATAACCTTGGCCATCCTCGAGCAAAGTACAACTTTTGACTTCAATATAACAGGCGGGTTTTTGAGCAGACTCAAGCAAGATATCGATGCGACTGTTTTCATCGCCGTACTTCACTTCGCGGCTTAAGCTGTCGTAGCCTGCGAGTTCGGTGATGACACCTTTATTAAGCGCCTCCTCGACCAGGGCGTTGGCATTGCCCGAATGAATGCCGATAAGGCCGCCCGTTGGCGTGGTCATTAACTCCCAGGTATGGGCATATTTACGTTTAGGATTGTTAGACGTGGAAAACCACACGGTTTCACCGGGGAACAGGCAGTTACGCATTGAACCGGTATTGGGACAATGCAGGGTGATTTCAGTGCCGTCTTCGAGTTGAACATCGGCGAGAAAACGTTTGTAGCGCTGGAGCAATTTTCCCGATTTCAGTGCTGGACTAAAGTGCATGCTATAACCTGTAGCGAGGTGATTTGGGCGCCCAAGACTAACAAATTTCGCAAATGTTTACAGATTTTACCTCGGTAACTTAGGCCAACGGCTTTCAGTCCTTGCCTGCTAGCAGTAAACTGCCGCCAACCCCGTTGTACTTTGTATACCCCAAAAGCCTGAGGATGCAGGAGCTCTCGCCTCAACTTGCATGGGTATAAGCGCAAGAACAAATTAAAATAAGGACCCCTCATGAGTGAACTTAAAGTGACTGAAGTGATGAGAGTTGAGTTAACCAAAGATACCCCTGCCGCCCATTGGGGCAAAGCCGATGTGACCTTCAATGCCGAAGGCGCATTAGTCCACTTAGGTGGCGGTGATGAGCTGCGCCAAATTCAAATGGCGGCGCGTAAATTACGTAATCAAGGGATCAGCACTGTTGCCTTAGTGGGCACACTTTGGGATCTGAATAGCCAATGGGTCTTCGCCCAAGGTTTTGCTACAGCCAAGCCCGGCTACAAGATCCAATGGTGCGGAGATGACGCAGTACAAGCCGAGTTACAACGTCGCTTAGAAGTGGCGACATTTGCCCGTCAACTGATCAACGACACCCCTGAAAATCTGTCTCCGGTGAAACTGGCGCAGCAAGCAGCCAAATGGTTAGCCGATATCGGTGGCGCTAAGGTGAGCTACCGTATTATTGAAGGCGAAGCATTATTAGAAGAGCAGTGGATTGGGATCCATGCCGTAGGCCGTGGCAGTGAGCGTCCACCAGCGATGTTAGAGCTAGACTTTAACCCGCTGTCAGCCGATGCCCCTGTATCTGTTGCCTTAGTGGGTAAAGGGATTACCTTCGACTCTGGCGGTTACAGCATTAAAGCCTCTGAAGGCATGCTGGGCATGAAGTGCGATATGGGCGGCGCCGCCACTGTGACGGCCGCTTTAGGTTTAGCGATTAAATCGGGCCTGAACAAACGCGTTAAGTTATTCCTTTGCTGCGCTGAAAACCTGATCAGCGGCCGTGCCTATAAGCTGGGCGATATCCTCACCTACAAAAATGGTGTGACAGTTGAAGTGGTTAACACCGATGCCGAAGGGCGCTTAGTGCTGGCCGATGGTCTGCAAGCGGCTTCTGCGACGGGTGCTCCTTTTATTATCGATGCGGCAACCTTAACCGGCGCTGCAGTGATGGCGGTAGGCTCTAACTACAACGCGATTTTCTCGCCACAGACTGAAGTGTTACAACTGGCGCAGCAAAAGGCCTCGACTGTGGCCGAGCGTGTATGGCCATTGCCATTGGATCCTTGGCACAAAGACATGTGTCCATCTGCCTATGCTGACACGGCAAACAGTCGCCCTGTAAAAGGCGGTGGCGCAGGCGGCGCTTCGAATGCGGCAGGCTTCCTGTGGCGTTTCGTTTCGCCAGAAGCCAAATGGTTACACGTGGATTTAGCGGCGGCCTTCGAAGATTCGGCTTCTGCACTATGGGGCGCTGGTGCGACCACCCATGGCGTGCTGACCATCAGTGAGCTGATTAAAGGCTAAGTTTGCCTTCGCGACTGAGTTTGCCTTTGCGGCTAAGCTTACGAGTAACGCTTCTTATTGTATAAAAACCGCCTACGGGCGGTTTTTTATTGCATAAAATTAACGCATGGGCTGTATGAGTCTTTAGATGTTTGTTTTATGATTCAATCTATTAGCGGTTGGCTATGGTTATGGTCACAGCTAGGGGTAGGGCAATTTATCGGGAAGACTATGCTAAGGATACGTAAAGCGACGCAATTAGATGCCAAGGCCTGCTGGGATATCCGCAATGCGGCGATTAATAAAGGCTGCGCCGGATTTTATTCTCAAGATGACTTACAGATTTGGACTCAGGGTGAATTGACTGAATCTTTTCGTCGTATGGTGGGCGCACATTTTTATGTGGCTGAAATCCTCAATGAAACAACCCAAGAATCGACTGTGGTGGGCACCATCATGTTGGATGAACCCTATGCTCAGGTCGAGGCGCTGTTTGTTTCTCCCGAGGCGATGGGCTTAGGTGTTGGTAAGTCGTTACTGCAATTTATTGAAACAAAAGCCTTTAATCTCGGCCTTGCCCAGTTGCGATTAGAGTCGACCTTAAATGCGGTCGAATTTTATCGTCGCTGCGGCTTCGGCGGTGAAGGCCTAGAGGAAGACGCCGTCTATTGCTCACCCCGTGGCATCGCCTTGGATTGTCGGGTGATGTATAAAAACTTAGGACGCTTAACTGCTCGCCGTTAACTAAGCACAGATGAAAATCTGGGGTGAAAAGCTTTGAAGGATTATAGATGTGGAATTAACTGCTATGACTAAAAGCTTTGGTGGGGTTGCTGACATATTTAAGGGAATCAACAGATCAAGCATTGAAGTGGAATTAACTTCTAGAACTTGTTTGGAGGGTTGCTGACATACTCAAGGGAATCGACAGATCAAGCATTGAGGTGGAATTAACTGCTAAGACTTAACGCAAGATGGGGTTGCTGGCATACCCAAGGGAATCAACAGATCAAGATGGGGGAATTAACTCCCAAGAGTATGCCAACTATCGTTCTTTCGCCTGAAATCCCGATGCCAATAAGATTAACTTCAATGGCTTAAATCAAGCTTAATCTATTGCTCAAAAAGGCTTTATTTTACAGGGCGTGTTGACGTTTCAGGATTGTTTTTGCAGTCATTTGGCTGGCGTTTATGCAAGGCAAAGTCCGTGCAGTGTAGTTGCTCTACATCAATGGACGATAACGCAGCAGAAACGCTAGCCAGACACTGCCCGAAGGGTTCGTCTGGCAAGCACTTGCTCTTTGTCACTCGTCATTTGAGTAGAATGACTACACGTCATTCCTCGTTTCGCGAGCACGAGATTGCCAGAACGAACAAAATCTAATCTCGAAACGTCAATACGCCCTAGCCTTTAGTCAAACGTTAACTCTATCTCAGTTCGCTTGAGGGCTATTCAGCTGCTGGCGTTTTTCCATTAAATCTTTAATCAGTGGTGTGAGGATCAGCTCCATGGCGAGTGACATTTTGCCGCCCGGCACCACTAAGGTGTTGACCCGCGACATAAAGGAGCCTTGGATCATGCTCAAATAATAGGGGAAGTCGACGTTGTTGATACCGCGAAAACGGATCACCACAAAGCTTTCATCTAGGCTTGGAATATCTTTGGCACTAAAGGGGTTAGAGGTATCGACCGTCGGCACCCGTTGGAAGTTGATATGGGTACGCGAAAACTGCGGTGTCATATGCTTAATGTAATCGTCCATGCTGCGCACAATCGAGCCCATGACTTTTTCGCGGCTATGACCTCGCTCCGAGGTGTCACGAATGATCTTTTGGATCCACTCTAGGTTGACGATAGGCACCATGCCAATCAGCAAATCCACATGCTGTGCCACGTTGGCATCGCCCGTGACTACGCCACCATGTAAGCCTTCGTAATACAACATATCGGTGTTTTCAGGCAGTGGACGCCATTGGGTGAAGGTGCCCGGCATTTGGTTAAAGGGCACTGCCTCATCGAAGGTATGTAAATAGCTGCGGGTTTCACCTTGGCCTGTGGCACCGTAATCGCGAAAGCATTGCTCTAGGCGGGCAAAGTTATTGGCCTCGGGGCCAAAGTAACTCAGGTTACGATTCTCGGCCTGGGATTTGCGGATCATCACTTCCATCTCTGCACGGGTAAAGTGATGAAAACTATCGCCTTCTACAAAGGCGGCGTTGATCCCAAGTTGGCGAAATATATGACTAAAGGCGGTAGTAGTAGTGGTGGTTCCTGCGCCGGATGAGCCTGTAACTGCAATAATCGGATGTTTTGCTGACATTTTTTCTACCTAGCTAGGAACCTAAAGAGCCGCTCATTGGGAGCGATAAACCGTATAAGCTATTTATACGGCACAGGGATACTGGTGGTCAATCTTGCCGTTTGGCCACTTGGTCGGCGTGGCGAATGGCAAAGGATTCATCGTCCTCGCTGTATTCCAAGACGAGTTTTCCTTGTTTAAGTGCTTGTTGGCATTGCGCTATTGCTGCTGATAGCTCTTGCTCATCTAGGCTGGTAAAACTACCATCCTCCACTTGGCCTAAAAGATATTCGCGGATCAAATTGGCTAACGTCTCTTTGGGAAGCTGGAGTAAAGCATCGTAGGGGATAAGCATTCGGGTTCCTTAAAGTGCCGATAAAGCATCATTGGCGAGTAAAAAGTCTAAAATGCGCCGCTCTAGATAATAGCGTGGCTTCCAAGGCGTACCACCCTCAATAAAACCGACATGGCCGCCATGGGCATGTAATTCATATTCCACATGCTCCGAAAGCTGGCTGGAATGTGGGATAACGGCGTCCGTCATAAAGGGATCGTCCTTGGCATGCAAAATCAGCGTAGGCTTAGTGATGCACTTGATAAAGGGTAAGCCGCTGGCACGGGTGTAGTAATCTTCAACACCCAAAAATCCATGGAGCGGCGCGGTGACTTTATCGTCAAAGTCATAAAAAGTATTGAGATGAGCAACTTGGATTGGACTCAATGCCATCGCGCCCGCCAGATCAGGGTCAGCGAGTTTTTGATTGACCTTATGTTGTAACTGTTTGATTAAATGGCTTTGATACACTTTTGAAAAACCATTTTCTAAGCGTTTGGCACAGGCTGATAATTGCAGCGGCGCCGACACGACTACGGCTCGACTCAACAGGCTATGCTCTTGATATTCGCCTTGATATTTGGTCAGCACATTGCCGCCTAAGCTGTAACCCACGGCCAATAAAGGTGATTGCGGATACGTTTGTTGCAGCAGGCTTAGGCTAAACTGCAAATCGTCGGTATCGCCACTGTGGTAGCTGCGGGCGAGGCGATTGGTTTCCCCTGAGCAGCTTCTGTGGTGGTGAACTACAGCCGCTAACCCTTGTTCTTTACAGGCTTGCAGAATGCGTCTGGCATAATGGGACTGGGCACTGCCCTCTAACCCATGAATGATAACCACAATCGGTTTGCCGATTTCTGGCCTTGCTTGCCAATCTAAATCGATAAAATCGCCGTCGGGAAGCTCGAGTCGCTGCCGCTCAAGCACAGGTTTGGCCACTTTAGTAAATACGGGCAGAATAGTTTGTACATGGGGACTTTTGGCCCACCAAGGCGGATTAAAAACGTTTGGCATGGGATCTTATCTTGATATCAACTATTGCTGAAAATTAAAACGTGTGTTTAATTTAGATTCGCGGTCATTGTAGCACAATAATTTAACACTAAGCGTCTTGGGGAGACATTGATGCATAGACGTACCTTTTTACTGGGCGCGTTTGCTGGTACGGCGGCGATTGCCTTGGGCGTGAATCTCTACTCTCCCGAATTCAGCCTCCCCGATGAAGGCGAAGGAAAAGACTACCGCTTGTTATTCGGCGTGTTGCTACCTGTGATGCTCGATGGGGCCTTGCCCGATGTGGCAACCCATAAGTTGGCGGCGCAAAATCGTACCTTAGATGCTATCAAGCACTCGATTGATGTCTTGCCCGACGAGCAGCAGACTGAGCTATTCGAACTGCTGGATATGCTGGAAAATCGTCTCGGTTTACTGCTGCTGACCTCGAGTATGACGCCGCTGCTGATGCGTTCACCCAGTGAATTAACCCAAATGTTGGAAACCTGGCGCCACAGCTACTTTGCGTTATTGCAAACGGCTTATTTAGGTCTGCGAGAATTAGTGATGGCCAGCTATTACGCCTGTCCCGAGCATTGGAGCCGACTCCACTACGCCAAGCCTGAATTGTTCAAATAGGCTGAATTTATAATAACAATAATGTAAGAATGGAGTAATCCAAGTGGCAATCATAGATCCCATAGTGACAGGTTTAAATTCCGGTTGGTTACATACCGACGCCAGTCAACTGCAAGAGAATCAGCAATTTGAAGCCGATGTGGTAATTGTGGGCACGGGCGCAGGCGGCGGTGTGGCGGCGGAAATCCTTACCCAAGCTGGACTCAGTGTGATCATGATTGAAGCGGGGCCGCTTAAATCCTCCAGTGACTTTAATATGGAAGAGCGAGTCGCTTACCCGAATTTGTATCAACAGGCGGCCGCGATGAAAACCGCCGATAAGGCGATTGGTATTTTTCAAGGTCGCGCCGTAGGCGGCTCGACCACCATCAATTGGACCACCTCCATTCGTACCCCGAAGGAAGCCTTAGCCTTTTGGGCGCAGCATAAATCCGTTGCCGGACTAGACCCCGAAGCCCTTGCCCCTTGGTTCGAACAGATGGAGCAGCGGCTCAATATTCACGAATGGAATTATGAACCTAACCGCAACAATGGCGCCCTCAAGCAAGGCTGTATCAATCTAGGTTGGGATTACACCGTCATTAAGCGTAATGTGGCGGGCTGTTGGAATACCGGCTATTGCGGCATGGGCTGCCCAGTTAATGCTAAACAGTCGATGCTAGTCACGACAATTCCGACCGCATTAGAGAAGGGCGCGCAGCTTGTTAGCCGTGCCAAAGTCGTTAAGATTGAACACCATAATGGGCAAGTGTTTGCCCTCAAGGCGCAGGCGCTCGATGTTAATTTACGGCCGACGTCGGTCGAGCTGTTATTTAAAGCCAAACACTATATTTTAAGCGCTGGCGCTATCCATACGCCGACCTTGATGATGCGCTCCGAGGTGCCCGATCCCTATCAGCTGTTGGGCAAGCGTACCTTTTTACATCCCACAGTGCTGTCGGGCGGCGTATTTGCCGATGCGATTAATGCCCACAGCGGTGCGCCGCAATCTATCTATTCCGATGAGTTTGTTTGGAAAAATGGCGCCGATGGCGAGTTAGGCTACAAGCTTGAGGTGCCGCCTGTGCATCCGATTTTGATTGCCTCTAAGACGATTGGTTACGGCGTGAGCCACGCCGAATTGATGGCACAGTTTAATCAGCTACAGGTCACTATCGCCTTGATCCGTGACGGTTATCATCCCGATAGCCAAGGTGGGCAAGTGCATCTCACCTCGACAGGGTTTGCCTTGGATTATCCGCTTACCGAGGCCTTTTGGCGTGCGGCGCGGCGGGCGTATGCCAGCATGGCCGAACTGCAATTCTCGGCGGGAGCATTAAAAGTGCTGCCCATTAGTGATGGCATGCCCTATCTGTCATCATGGAAGGAGGCGAAAGAGAGCATTGCGCAAATGGATTTAGCACCGCTGCGCACAGTCGTTGCCTCGGCGCACGTGATGGGCGGTTGCCCCTTTGGTGAGGATGAAAAGCTCTCTATGGTCAATAGCTATGGTCAGTCACATTATCTGGATAATCTGTCGGTGATGGACGGCTCTATCTTCCCGACCAGTCTCGGGGCCAATCCGCAGCTGTCGATTTATGGCATTACCGCGCGCAATGCTACGGCGCTGGCACAAAAGCTCACCGATGGCCGCGAGCCGCAATAGCGTGGAGTCTTTATGGGAACTGTAGAACCCTTGGAGGGTGGCTGTTTATGTGGGGCGATTCGTTATCGGATTGAGGGCAAGCCCTTCGACGCCGATTATTGCCATTGCTGCATGTGCCAAAAAAGCATTGGGGCCGTGTTTGGTGCTTGGATGGATTTTAAGGTGCAGCAAGTGACTTGGCTGAAGGGCAAGGTGACTGAGTTTGCCTCATCAGAATATGTAAGACGTGGTTTTTGCACCCACTGCGGCTGCTCGCTGACCTACAGGCACACTGAGTATCCCGATTATCTCACCCTGACGATCGCAAGCTTAGACGATCCGAATTTAGTGCAGCCTAATTACCATATTTATACCGAGCAGCAGCCAAGTTGGCTCAAGATTGAGGATAACTGCCTACGCTATCCTCAGGCTCGTACTAAATAATGTTCGGTCTATTAAGGCGCGATAAAATCCAGCGAATTTACATCGGCTGCGGATAGGCCAAATAGGGCGAGATAATTGACCAGATTGGTTTGTTGGCCTGTCGGCGATAACCCATTGACGGCATTTAGAATCGTGCGCTGCGCCTTACGTTCCATCATCAGCTCAACATCGAGCATCTGCTGGTATTCTTCCTCATTCAGGCTTGCCTTAGCGAGACGGCGCAGACGACGATAGGGCGTGAGAAACTTTTCATCCCAATCCCAAACCGCATTGACCAGCTGCTGCCACTGCTCGGTCGAATACTCTCTCGGGCCCGCCACATCACTGGTGAGATCTAAATACTGCGCCAGCAGTAAGAGATTCACATTCACTTGGCAGTTATCCTGCAGCTCGAGGCAAAGCTGCTTATTTTGCCCGTAGCTCATATCACACCAATGCCAAATTTGACTGTCTAGCGGGGTTGCATCCGACATACTGTTTCCTTGTACGTTAGGCGATAAGGAGCCAATTACTGACCCATTAGCTCAAGTTCCATTGCATCAATTTCTTCTTGCAGCTCAAGCCATTGCATTTCACTTTCTTCTAGCGTTTGTGTCAAGCTGGTGCGCTCACTGAGTACCGATGTGAGTTTGGCTTTATTGTCCTGATCGTAGAGCTCGCTATCGGCCAGCAGATGCTCCAACTCGGCGAGCCGTTCACTGAGCTTTTGCTGATCGGTTTCAAGCTTCGCCTGCTTGCGTTTAAGTGGCGACACCTTTTGGCGCAGCTCTGCCTCTAACCGCTTTTGCTGTTTCTTATCGACGGCGGGCTTGGCATCGTCACCATTAGCGGTGGAATTTGCACTGGCGGCCTTAGCGGCATCGAGTAACCATTGATGGTAATCCTCTAAATCGCCATCGAAGGCCTGCACTTGGCCTTGATCGACCAGATAGTAATCGCTACAGGTTAAGCGCAGTAAGTGACGGTCGTGCGATACAATAACCATTGCACCTTCAAAGGTTTGCAATGCCATAGTGAGTGCATGGCGCATCTCTAGATCTAAGTGGTTGGTTGGTTCGTCAAGCAGTAACAGATTAGGGCGCTGCCACACTAATAAGGCCAACACTAAACGCGCTTTCTCGCCACCCGAGAAGGGACGAACTGGCGATAACGCCATATCGCCATGGAAGCCAAAACCACCGAGGAAGTTACGTAACTCCTGCTCACGAGCATTTGGCGCGAGGCGCACTAGATGTTGCAGCGGCGTATCGTCTAGGCGTAAAAATTCGATTTGGTGCTGGGCAAAGTAACCGATATTCAGGCCGGGATTCGGCTCATACAATCCAGTCATCGGTGACAGTTGTCCCGATAACAATTTGATTAGTGTCGATTTACCTGCACCGTTACGCCCTAAGAGGCCAATACGGGCGCCGGGGACTAAGTTCAAATGCACACGGCTTAAGATTTGCTTGTCGCCATAACCCACCGCCACTTGTTCCATTTTAATCAATGGATTGGGCAGGGCTTCAGGTGGGCGAAACTCCATATAAAACGGGCTATCGGCCTGAGATGGCAACAGTTCAGTCATTCTTTCCAGCGCCTTTAAGCGGCTCTGCGCTTGCTTGGCTTTACTGGCCTTGTAGCGGAAGCGGTCGACGAAGGACTGCATATGCGCCCGTTCTTTTTGCTGGCGCTCATAGGCGACCTGTTGCTGCGCCATACGTTCGGCACGGATGCGCTCAAAGGCACTGTAGTTACCTTTGTAATAATTGAGTTTTTGATTCTCGACATGGACGATTTCATCGACAATCTCGTCGATAAAATCCCTATCGTGGCTGATTAAAATCAGCGTGCCTTGATAGGACTTAATCCACCCTTCGAGCCAGTACATGGTATCTAAGTCTAAGTGGTTGGTCGGTTCGTCGAGCAGCAGTAAGTCGGAGCGGCACAGCAGCGCTTGGGCAAGGTTGAGGCGCATCCGCCAACCGCCCGAAAAGCTTTTCACGGGGTTATTTTGCTCGGCTTCGCTAAAGCCTAAACCTGCCAGCAAGGCACCTGCGCGGGCGCGAATGGCGTAGCCGCCAATGGCATCGATTTTTCCGTGCAGGGTGGCAATGGCATGGCCATCATTGTGTTCCTGCGCGATATGCAAATCGGCCTCAAGCTGGCGATATTCTTTATCACCATCAAGTACATACTCAAGTGCAGAGACTTCCAGCGCGGGCGTTTCTTGAGCTACGGTGGCGATTTGCCACCCCGAAGGCATACTAAACTCGCCTTTGTCTAAGCTCAGGTGACCCATAATTAATGCCAGCAGTGAGGACTTACCCGTGCCATTGGCGCCGACTAGGCCGACCTTATGGCCGGGATAGATGGTCAAAGAGGCTTCGTCGAGCAGGGTTTTGCTGCCACGGATTAATTGCGCTTGGTTGATGCTGATCATTAACTACAACTTGGTCATATCATGAATGAGTAAGGGCTGTGATGATAACGTACAAGCCGATGGCAAACCACAACTTAGGCCGAGTTGCTGAGGATTTCTTACACTTTTTACAGCATCTTTTGGGTGAATGTGGTGGCGGCTTTTAGGGCGCTCTTAGGATGAGTGCCAATGCGAGTGTACGGCCGATTTGGCAAATCCTTCTTGAGTGAATCCCGCAAGATGCTAACGCCTGCTCATATCTTATGGCATCACAACTTGGTTTAAAGGCTGGCAATAGCTGGGCACTGTGGCAAAATAGCGGCCAATTTCAGGCTCACGCTTTGGGTTTCTCAAGCGAAGCGGAGTCATCTTCTGATCCAACTGAGCTGGTCTGTGCATTAAAGGTATTAGCATGACAACCAAAATCAAAAAGCGCTTTGTAGCTGGCGCAAAATGCCCAAAATGTGGCGCCAAGGACAGCATTCTGCTGTTTAAAGAAAACGGCATCGAAACCGTAGAATGCACCGACTGTGATTACCGCGAACAACAAACCGATGTGAAAGTCACCGAAAAAGCCACTGGTGCCGTGATTGGGGTGTTTAAGCCTGACTAGGCTTGGTGTTGCTTATTACTGTAAAAAGCAAAACTTCGAAAGTCCCTCTTACTCGCTGTACAGGATTGTCATTGTTTCCCCTGTGACACGCCATAAACTCCTCCCTGAGGGCTCGACGGCGGCATCCATGCCGCCAACGGTCACAGTTGCAACAATGACAATCTTTACGACCATTGAACTGTTCATCTGGCTAAAAGCTTTTGCCCCATTCCTTGTTTCTGTTCATTAGCTTAATCGAAAATTCCTACACCTGTAGCCATACAAATTCTCATCTAGTTATCTATGTTTAGCCTTACCAGAAATCGGCTAACAATGTATGGGTATACAGTCGTATTTAAATTTAGGTTTTTTGGTATGATTTTTAGACAAAATCAGTGCGCACTAATTCCATTCTAAATAATAAAACTCTATAAAATCAGGTGAGTATAGTAACTGAATTTTAGTTAATAGGTTTGGAAAACGCGCATGCGCGTTTTTCCAGATGGTGTATTCGGCTGAAAGCTGATAAGTTCTTTGCATACAGGTAGTTAACCGTGCGCGTTTTCACTGGTCTAACAAGGTAAACGCGCATGCACACTAATAAAATGTTAGCCATCAGAGGCGCTCACCGATGCAAATAGACGAAATTGCCGAATATGTGTGGCTATATAGCAAAGAGATTGAGTTTGGAGAAATCGAAGTCTGGGATGAAAACCTGTTTACTTCGAAATGGGCCAAAGGCAAACCTATTGAACGCGCATGGAAGGACGCCGGTGCAGGGTGGTATTGGTTCTTGGTGAATATGAATTACGATGAGCTTCATGCAGTTGCGAAGCCCTCCTCACTACCGGACAAAGGTTGCAACATCGGGCTGCTTTCCCACGACAACAAAGAGGTATTCGGCGCTTCTTTGTTATGCGCTAACGAGTCAGGTGTTACTGTGATTTACAACGGACATGAAGCAAATGTCACGTCACGCATCCGTGCGCATTTTGCACTAAACAACAACAGCACCGGTGCGCTTGGTATTAAGCACTACCCACTGAGTAGTAAGAAATGGATCGTTCGTTACTTCTCATCACCTTGCTTCACTAATATCTCAGAAAGTGACAAGTCGAGAATTGAGCTGTTAATGAATTCGTACTCTGGTCGTTGTGCTGTGGAGTCAGCATGGCGCGTCAAAAATGGCTGGCCAGTCTTATGCAAGGAGTGATGGCTAACAAATCATTCCATCGGACCGCCAAAAAGCTACGCTTTTTGCCGTCCGCTGAATTCAAACGTTAGGCATACTAGTAGATATTCATTATGATTTATAAATATATTGGGACAAGCAGTCCAGAAGAGTCGATTAAGATACTAGAATTTTTTGTTAATGATGGGAACATCATGGCAAGTAATCCTAGAACTTTTAATGATCCATCAGAGTTCAAAGTTAAATATAACTTTGAAGCAGATAAAGGGACGATTCAGGAACGCTACTTTGTTGATAACCCCTCAAAGTCTATTCATGATTTTGAGAGTTGGTACAGCTCTTTTGACGAACATAGTAAATGGTATACTGGCTATCAAACACGGCAAAACCTTTTAAATGCTACAGGAGTAGTTTGTTTTACTACAGAACCTGAAAACTATTTGATGTGGTCACACTATGCAAAATCTCATGCAGGTTTTTGCATAGGGTTTGATGATGAAATCTTGGATACGATAGAGGATTATCAAGCCAAGGGACGAGTCGGATATAGTGATGACGTCCCTGAATTTAAGTATTACTCACAGACAGTTGAAGATTTTTATAAAGCCTTGTTTTTTAACAAGTCTACCTCTTGGGCATACGAAAAGGAATTTCGAGTTGTAACTGATGGGTATGGGATCAAGAAGTTCAATAAATCATTGGTTAAAGAAATTATCATAGGTTGCAAATCTCCAATTGAGTTAGATCGTTACGTTCGACAATATATCAACTCCGAGATTACTGTTTACCACATGATTGACTTACCAGGCGCATATCAATTGAAAAAAGATAAAATGAAGCACGGTCATTATGTAGAAAGGTGTGCGTTTTGATATGCCTAACAAACTGTTTAAGAGTGATTCGCAACGCGTGGCATTTTTACTATGCGTTGCGTTTAGTGTTTAAGGTGGTTTACGGTGGCATCGGCATTGCGTTGCTCACACCTTAACAGGGCGTTACCCATAGAATTTTTTATCCGAAACAGACGCGTTAGAGTTAAGTCTTGAACTCGAAAATGTCCCAAAGCGTGCAGCGTAAGGCTTTTAAATCTACAGGTTACGCTAATGTCAAAAAGGTGAGCCATGGTGATTAGCGAGACGACCGTCCGCCCCATGGACGGGGCGGTCGAGCATCCACGGACGGACTTGAACAACATCCTTGTTTAAAGGCCAGTTCGCCATCCATGGCTCTCGTTCATAAGCACAGAAACCCTAGGTTTCCATTCACCGTGACTGTGAGTGAACATCATGGCAAGCCTACATGAGTGGGTATCAGCAACCTACCGTTCCATTTTTTCGAATGTTTAGACCGTGATTTCGCGTTATTCTTTTGTAAATTTCCTTGTTATTCTGCCTCCATCAGCATTGCCACTGTTTCATTCTGTCACTTTTAACCCAAGTGACCGTGATTACACAGGCTAATGCCTTACGAGTTAGGAGCATAAAATGAAAGTCTTAGGTCAGTTTTCTGCTAAACCTGCGATGGATGGCGACGGGGTGAATATTCGCCGTGTGGCGGACTTTATCACTACCCATTTTGATCCGTTTTTGATGATGGATGAGATTAAATCCGATGATAAACAGGATTTTATCGGTGGCTTTCCGCCGCATCCGCACCGTGGAATGGAGACCTTTACCTACATCCGCAAGGGTGGGTTTGAGCATCGCGATCAGATGGGTAATGTCAAAGCGATTCGTGCTGGCGATGTGCAGTGGATGAGCACGGGTTACGGCGTGGTGCATTCCGAAATGCCGTTGGCCGATGCGCTTAATGGTCTGCATGGCTTCCAAATTTGGGTCAATATGCCTGCCAAGGACAAACTGCGCCCCGCGACGTATCAAGATACGGCTTCAACCCCTAGCGTTGAAACCACGAACGACACAGGCGCCACCCTTAAAGCCTTGGCGGGGGATTGGGCATTTTCGGGTAAGAGCGCGATCAGTGCCACCATTCAAGGATTAGCGGGCGAGGCGGCGATTGCCGACTTGATGATTAACGCCAATGGTGAGGCGCAGCTCGATTTATCCAAGCATGAGTTTGCCGCCCTCTATCTTTACCAAGGCGGCTTGAGTAAAGGTGAAGGCTCGCAGTGGTCATTCAATGAAGGCCAGTTTTTAGTGCTCGATAGCCAAACGCCATTGCAGCTCAAGGCCGATGAACGCGGTGCGGGCATGCTTCTGTTTGTGGGTCAACCGATCCGCGAAAAAATCGTTCAAATGGGGCCGTTTGTGATGAACACCCAAGCGGAAATTCAGCAGGCGATTCACGATTATCAAGAGGGCCGCTTTGGCAGCATAGCCTAAGGCTTCCTTGCTTTAAATCTTGACTCCTCGCTTGAAAAACACCGCTTGTGCCTACCTTGTTTTCCATAAGTCACGTCAACTAAGCCCTGCCAATGCAGGGCTTTTTGTTGGCGCGCTTCTTATCTATCAGATACTTCAATGCAGGCAATTAAGCCTGCTTGGATAGTTAAGCGAAAGACTTCAGGAAAAGAGCGCGCTTTATTGCTACAATAGCCGAGCTTTGGGATGGTGCGGATAAGACTGAGCACGGCAAGTTGCCGACTTAGCCTGATTGCGCGAATGGCTAAATGTCCCGAAGCGATAAGCGTATTTAATCAGTAACACAATGCAATTTCAGTGACTTGCCTGAGTTTATGCCAGCGCGGGTTACCCACCACAGGATATTCGCCTTGAGCAATTCAGACACTCAGCCTTCAATGGCTTTCTCGACTCTTAAGCTAAAACCCGAACTGCTTGAGAACCTTACCACTATGGGCTATCACGAAATGACGCCGATTCAGGCGCAGAGTCTGCCAGCCATTTTAGTGGGCGAGGATGTAATTGGTCAGGGCAAGACGGGTTCGGGTAAAACGGCGGCCTTCGGTTTAGGCTTGTTGAACAAGTTAGATGTGAAGCGTTTTCGCATTCAAACCTTAGTGCTGTGTCCAACCCGCGAACTGGCCGACCAAGTGGCGCAGGAGATCCGCACACTGGCGCGTGGTATTCACAACGTAAAAGTGCTCACCCTCTGCGGCGGCGTGCCCATGGGGCCGCAAATCGGTTCGCTCGAGCATGGCGCCCACATTATCGTCGGTACCCCAGGGCGGATTGTCGATCACTTAGAGCGTAACCGTTTAGACCTAAGCAACCTGAATATGCTTGTGCTGGACGAAGCCGACCGTATGCTGGAAATGGGCTTCCAACCACAACTCGATGCGATTATCGAGCAGTCGCCACGCGAGCGCCAAACACTGCTGTTTAGTGCGACCTTCCCCGAGCAAATTCAGTCGATTGCCAAGCAAATTATGTATGACCCAGTGATGGTGAAAGTGGCCGTGACCCACGAAAAGAGCACCATCGAGCAGCATTTCTATCATTTGGATGACGACAAGGCGCGCATGCAGGCGCTGCAATTATTGCTGCTGGATCGTAAGCCCGAGAGCGCTGTGGTGTTTTGTAATACCAAGCGCGAAACCCAAAAAGTGGCCGATGAACTGAGCGATGCAGGCTTTAGCGTTATCGCCCTGCATGGGGATTTAGAGCAGCGCGACCGGGATGAAACCCTGCTGCAATTTGCCAACAAGAGTGCCTGTGTGTTGGTGGCAACCGATGTGGCCGCCCGTGGTTTAGATATCGACGCACTGGACGCGGTATTTAACTACCACGTGGCCTATGATACCGAGGTGCATATTCACCGTATTGGCCGTACCGGCCGTGCGGGCAGCAAGGGCGCGGCTTTTACCTTCTTTAACGATCAAGATGGCTACAAAATTGCGTTATTAGAAGAGTACTTAGAGCGCGATATTCAGAGCGAAGCCTTACCATCATTAAGTTTGCTGGGCACAGCGCCCAATGCACCAACCATGATCACCCTGCAAATTGATGGCGGCAAGAAAGAGAAGCTTCGCCCCGGTGATATCCTCGGTGCCCTCACGGGAGAGAATGGTATCGAAGGCTCGCAGGTCGGCAAAATCCTTGTAACCGACTACCGTGCCTATGTGGCGGTGAATCGCAAAGTCGCTAAAAAGGCGCTGAGCAAAATCACCAGCGGCCGCATTAAAGGTAAATCCTACCGCGCGTGGTTAATGAAATAACCCGCAGTTCAGTGATTAAAAAGCGAAGCCAAATGGCTTCGCTTTTTGGTTTATGGCCTGGGGTTAGAAGTTATAGGTGACTCCTAGCATCAGGTTGCGCCCCATTAACGGTGCATAATCCTTGAGTAGGGAAGTATGGGGGCGGGCCTCCTGATTAAGCAGGTTGGTACCTTTGAGATAAACCAAAATATCGCCGCTTGAGGTGTACCAGCGATAGGTGGCGGCGTTCACTAGGGCGTAGCCTGCGGTTTCAGTCTCATTGTCGGCGGTGTCGGTTTGGCGGGCATAGCCTATGGCGCCTAACTCTGCGTGCCACTGCTGCAGATCGAAGTTTAATGTCGAGCCGACACGCATCGGCGAGATTTGCGGTAAGTTACCGCCATCGACGAGTTTGCCGCGGGTGTAGTCGCTAAAGAGCCCGAGTGACCAGAGATCATTAAATGGGATCGTTGCCTGCGCCTCGATGGAATAAAGATCCGCATCGCCTTGAGTATATTGATAAACCGGCATATCGCCTTCTTCATCGCTGTTGACTAGATCCGAGTCAACCAGTCCAGTATTGCGCTCATAGTAGAAGTTGTTGACTCGGTTATAGGCGAGGCTGAGTGAACCTGTCCATGCACCGTCCAGCTTACGCAGCGTGAGGTCGATATTGTTGGCGATTTCCTTATCGTTACTGCCGCTGTTGGCAACGATTTGGCCATTATCTAGGCTAAATTGCGACCCTAGCTCAAAGCTTTGAGTGGCATCGTGTGGCCCGTAGCTGTAAAGCTCTTCGGCGGTGGCTGAGCGTTCGGCGCGGGTGAGTGACAACCCTAGGTTGTATGATGGGCTAAAGTCCCACACCACGCCCGCAGACAGCGTCACATTATTATCAGTTAAATCATTAGGTTGATAATCTTGCTCACCATTAAGCGTGTCGAGCTGCATGCTATCGGGCGCGAGGCGGTAATGCTCGAGGCGACCGCCGAGTTCAAAGCGAAAATCCCCCAGCTTACGTTCTTGCACGATAAAGGCGGCGAGAGTGTCCGTTTTACTGTCGGGGGTCAGGGCTTCGTCGCCTTCCACCGCAAAGTCACGGTGCACCGCATGCAGCCCCAGGGTGCCTTGCCATTCGCCCCAAGGATGATTGTTTAGGCTTAAACGTGCTTCGCTCTGCTTGTTGAAAAAGGTGGTGCCAGCAACACCATCTTCTTCCTCGGCGTGTTGATAATCGCTATAGGCAGCGTCGAATTTTAACTTACTAAAACCAGCAAAGGGGTCGAGTAGCCCGCTATGTAACTGCCAAGCGGTTTTCTGTAAGTCGATGGTGATATTGGGTGCATCGGCTTCCCCACGGCTAGGGATGCCGTAGTTGGATTCGGTGCGCGCGCCGGAGACGCTTACAAAACCCGAATCCCCCGTATAGCCAACGCCTGCGGCGTAATCATCGAGTTTGAGTTGGCTATTGGCTAAGGTACCGTGGGTGGTCGGCATATCGGCAATGGCATTACCGGGAATGTCGACATCCTCAGTTTTTCTGTGGGTGCCATCCAGATGCCAGTTGAACTGGCCATTACCGCCGTTGAGTTCGCCATTGTAGGTTTGGCCATGATTGGCGCTGTCGTAGCGAGCGCCAAAGTGCCCTGTCACTTCATCGACTGGGGTTTCGCTGTAGCGGGTATCGACCACATTGACGACACCGCCGATGGCGCCGTTGCCATAGAGTAGGGTGCCTGGACCGCGAAGGATTTCAATCTGCTGCGCCGAGGCGGCCTCGGAGGTCACGGCATGGTCCGCCGATACAGTGGAGGCATCGCCAACCGACAGGCCATTTTCAAGCACTTGCACTCTGGGGCCGCCCATGCCGCGGATAATCGGCCGACTGGCGCCCGCACCAAAGTGAGAAGCCTGTACGCCGGGGAGTTTTTCTAAGGTGTCGCCCAAGGTGGGTTCGGTGTTGAGCTTGAGTTGATCCTCGGTCAATACGCTGATGGGCGTAGTGCTCTCGAGGGCTGAGCGGGCGAGGGGCGATGCGGTTACCACGATATTTTCCATCGGGGTTTGGCTCAGTGCCACATCTTGAATGAGCAAACCTTGCTTTGAACTAATCTCTTGATCGCTATGTTTAAAATTCGCATGACTCACGTGTAGGTGCAGGTGACTATTATCGGCAACCTTGAGTTGATACTGGCCTTGGGCATCCGTGGTCGTGCTGTTACCGCCGTCAACACTGACGCGGGCATTGGCAAGCGCGTTACCTTGTTGATCAGTGACTTGGCCTTGAAGCTCTGCGGCCATAGCCGATGAACACACGCTCGCGACCGCAAGCGCTATTGAAGATAGTGCAAGTTTCATTGTGCCTTTCCTTGTAGATAAGCAAAAAATTAATTTTTAAGTTTTTGAATTTGCTTTCTAAAAGGGAGGGGCGCGCGCATCAACATGGCGGATGTGGGCTAAGCTGGGGGCTTGATAGGCGACGGTGGCGCGATGATCGGCATGTTGCAAATCCAGTGGTAGCACGGGCATAGATGCCGGACTTGCACTGGTATCATGGCCAAAATCGCAGACAATACAATGGGTGTGTTCATGTTCCAGACTGTGTTCGGTGTAATGGGTCAGCGCAAAGCACTGGGTAACCAGTAGCCATACACTGAGCAGCAACCAAGGCCACTTTTTATGAGTCCGAAATTGATGATAAGCCATTATTGTTATTGGTTAAGGTTCAGCCGTTAGTCTTATCGGGAAGCGCATATCCCTGTTGAAATAAGCTAAAGCATGCGCCTGCGTCAGGCAACCTGAGTCGCTGATGCAGGTCAATTCGCTTTAGCCTTATCTAATCCACAAACTGACCTTAATTGATTTACATTGACCGAGTCTAGTTAACTTTTAGTTATAAAACTGGTTCAGTGGCAATCCAAGGTAAAAATCGCTTGCTGGCAGTGGCGGCACTTAAACTTGTAAATTGCCGGGTTGCCACCCTTTTGGTAGCTAGATAAGAGTTTTTGCCATAGGTCATGGTTTGGCAGGTATTCGGCTAAAAAGTCTTCTAAAGCTTCGCCCTGCAAGGCTTGTAAATCGGCGAGTTCGGCATCGCCATGAAACTCGCAGGCATCGTTACAATGGGACTGCCAGACTTCCTGTTGCCATGAGACATACCCCGGCGTTCTTTCCGCCACTTCCTTCACGATGGCGATATCCAGCCCCGCATCGAGCAGCGGGTAATCGTCGACAAAATGGCCATTAAATTTGTCTGCGGCGCTGCCATCGGCAACGCACCAAGGGCAAATCGCTTCAACATTGTCCCTGCAATACATTCCTGAGCTGCAGATAAATCCCCGTGCTTGGCCGCAGCATTCGCAGGTCGCATCGCTTGAGATCACGGCGCCAGTATCGAGGGGATGAGGGTGATAGGTAAACTGAGGGAAATCCATTTCAACTCCTAAGTGAAGAATAACGCGATTAAATAGCCAAGCGATTATCATCAAGTTGCGTGGTTAATTCAATTGGTTATTCAATGAGATAAGCACTTAGCTGCTACTTGCAGCGTCACTTAGTTAACGCTTCTTCTGTTTTTTACTTGGCTATCTGCTCAGTCTTTTGCACTGTTATTGGCATCTTTTTGCCATGGGATGATTAGGGCTTAATTGCAATAAATCCCAACGGTTGCCATAGAGGTCCTCGAACACGGCAACGGTGCCGTAATCCTGCTCCTGCGGCTCACGAATAAAGCGGATCCCAATGGATTGCATATAGTGATAATCGCGCCAAAAATCATCGGTATTTAAGAACAGAAACACACGGCCGCCAGCCTGATTACCGATAAAAGGTTCTTGCTCCGGCTTAGAAGCCTTGGCTAACAATAAAGCGGTGCCACTAGAATTTGGCGGAGCGACCACGACCCAACGTTTATCTTGCTCGGGTTGATAGCTGTCTTCAATCAACTCGAATTTGAGTTTATTGACATAAAAATCAATCGCTTCATCGTAATCTCTTACGACGAGCGCGATATGGACAATGGCTTGTTTCATCTTGAGTGCTCGACTTTTACTGTCTTATAAACCGCTATTGTAATGGCTATCGCTGCGGTTAGGGTACCGCTGTGATAGACAATCAGTAAGGAAGTGAGTGGCTTACTTTGGCCACTCACTTTAGAGGCTTGTTTAAAAACTCAATTTAACAGCTCATTGTTAGCGCTCTTTTAAGAGCTAAGGGCAGGGCAATCTAAATTGATCTGAGAGTGCATTTAGATGGCTGAGTAACTCGGGGGAGAGGCTGACCTTTAAGCTGTCGATATTCTCTTTCAGCTGGTATAAGTCCGTGGCGCCAATGATGTTTGAGCCAACAAATTTACGCGAGTTAACAAAGGCTAACGCCATTTGCGCGGGCGAGAGATTAAACTCGCGGGCTAAGTCTACGTAGGCTGCGGTAGCATCGAGTGCTATTTGCGATCCCGTGTAACGGGCGAAGCGTTTAAACAGGGTTAAGCGTGCGCCTTCTGGCCATTGATTATTGCAATATTTGCCACTCAAGGCGCCAAAGGCCAAGGGTGAGTAGGCCAGCAGTGGTAGCTCTTCGCGATGGCTGATTTCACTCATGCCCACTTCAAAGCTGCGATTGAGCAGGTTATAGGGGTTTTGCACGGTCACAATGCGCGGCAGGCCGTGTTTTTCCGCCAGTTGCAGATACTTCATCAGTCCCCAAGGGGTTTCGTTCGATACGCCGATATAGCGTACTTTACCTTGGCGAATGACTTCGGCGAGGGCTTCGAGGGTTTCGAGGATTGGCGTTTGCTGCTCAATCTCTTGCTCGTCGTAAAATAATTCTCCGAAGAAGTTGGTATTGCGGTCTGGCCAATGCACTTGGTAGAGATCGATAGTATCGATTTGCAGGCGTTCGAGTGAAGCATCGACCGCTTGGTGGATATTGTTCCAGTCCAGCGCCATATTCTTACGAATATAGTCACTCTTGCCACCCGGTGCGGCAATCTTAGTGGCGATCACTAGGTCATCACGGTTGCCACGGGCTTTAATGTATTGGCCCAAAATGCGCTCGGTTTCCCCTTGGGTTTCCGGCTTTGGCGGCACAGGGTACATTTCCGCAGTGTCAATAAAGTTGATGCCACTGCCGATGGCGTAGTCTAGCTGTGCGAAGGCTTCGGCTTGGGTATTTTGTTCACCCCAAGTCATAGTGCCTAAACAGATTTTGCTCACCTCGAGATTAGAATGCGGTATGCGTCTGTATTCCATCTATTTCTCCTACGGAAACTATCTTAGTCCGAGGCTATCAAGCTTTTGCTGTAAAGCAAAGGTTAATAGGGCGTCAAACATTTTACTGCAGTAAAAATAACCAATGCCTAAAAGCTGGGCGTTGCAGCAGGATTGCGGGGCGCGCAGATTGGATTGCACATGAATTCATCACTGACTCAAGGTTTTGAACCTTTGTGTTAATTCTGGGCTGAAAGGGGAGATTTTTGTCAGTTTTTATCTAGTTAAGTCAAAACTAAATCAGAAATGCAGGAATTATGAATTATTTGTTATAAAACTACATTTGCAACTTTAGGCTGTAATCGATGTGAATCTATGTCACAAAATGGCGCGAATTTACGTATATTACTTACGAAATTGCGGCGGAATGTGACGCCAATATCGGATTATCTGTTAACAAACATCTACCCTAAATTTATCTAAAAATTTTCATGGTTGATATTTGTGATGGCAGATTTTTCAAACCAAGTTATAACGATCAAAAAAGGCCTCGACTTGCCGATTTCGGGTGAGCCTCGGCAGATCATCGAACCCGGTAACAGGCCATCCCAAGTGGCTCTGTTGGGTGAGGAGTATGTTGGCTTAAAACCGACGATGTTGGTGGAAGTCGGCGATAAGGTCAAAAAAGGCCAACCTTTGTTTGAAGATAAAAAAACAAAGGGCGTGCTGTTTACCGCTCCCGCCAGTGGTGAGATTGTTGCAATCCACCGTGGTGAGCGTAGGGTGTTGCAGTCCGTGGTGATCCGCTGCAATGGCTTAGACGCCGATGAGCAGATCCGTTTCGATATTCACACCGATTTACAGGCTCTATCCGCGGATGTGGTTAAAGCGCAACTGGTTAATAGCGGCCTGTGGACTGCGCTGCGTACCCGTCCTTTCTCCCGCGTTCCCGCACTCGATAGCAAACCCGCAGGCATTTTCGTGACGGCTATGGATACCAATCCACTCGCCGCCGATCCTCGTTTGATTATTGCCGAGCAGAGCGATGCGTTTAAGGCGGGCTTAGCGGTACTGAGTCATCTAACCGAAGGCAAGGTTTACCTCTGCCAAGACAAAGGCGAAGCCTTAGTCGGTGCTGATTTGCCTAAGGTTGAAGTGCGCCGTTTTACTGGGGTGCATCCTGCCGGATTAGCCGGAACACACATTCACTTTACCTTACCCGTCAGCATTGAGCGTCAGGTGTGGCATATCGGCTATCAAGACGTAATCGCCTACGGCAAGCTGTTCCAAACCGGTGAACTTTATACCGACCGCGTGGTGGCGCTGGGTGGTCCGAGCGTGCTTAACCCGCGTTTACTGCGCACTCAGTTAGGGGCAGAGCTGAGCGCCTTAGTGGCCGACGAAGTTAAACCCGGTAACAACCGTGTGGTGTCAGGTTCAGTGTTATCAGGCCATACCGCGAGGGGCGTGCATGACTTTTTAGGTCGCTTCCACAACCAAGTATCTGTGCTCGCCGAAGATGCGCAGCACCAAGTATTGCCTTGGGTGCGTGGCGGCTCGGACAAGTTCTCTATCACCCGTGCGGTGACTTCCCGTTTATTTGGCCTGACCAAGTCCTTCGAATTTACTACGCATCAGGGCGGTTCTCACCGCGCCATGATGGCCTTTGGTCAGCTCGATCGCGTTATGCCGCTGGATATTTTACCCACTCTGCTAGTGCGTGACTTAGTAGTGCGAGATACCGACGAGGCACAGGCCTTAGGCGCATTGGAGTTAGATGAAGAAGATTTAGCCCTGTGTACCTTTGTCTGCCCCGGCAAATATGACTTCGGTAAAGAGTTACGTGCCTGTCTAGATGTTATCGAGAGGGAAGGTTAATGACGACACAACCTAAAAAACCTGATTTACAGGAAGACTACTACGCCACGGGGAAATCGATGAAGGGCTTTGTGCGCTCATTGGTGATCGCCAGTGGTCGCAGCACTAAGGGACAAGTACACGTACGTGACGCCATTGACGTAAAACGTACCATGACCTTAGTGGGCCTTTGTTTATTACCCGCCATTTTATTTGGCTTATATAACGTAGGTTTACAGGCACAGCTCGCACTAGCAAGCGGCTTAACGACGCCTGAAACTTGGAAACTCGCTCTGTTTAACGCCGTAAGCGGTGGCTTAAGTGCCGAGACGGGCGTGATTGGCCTGTTCCTCTACGGTTTAAGTTTTTATCTGCCGATTTACTTAACGGCCTTGCTGACCAGCCTATTTTGGGAAGTGGTGTTTGCTAAGGTGCGTCGCCAAGAATTGCACGAAGGCTTCTTCGTCACAGCCTTGTTATTTACGCTGATTTTACCTGTTTCGATTCCACTCTGGTTGGTGGTGATGGGGATTAGCTTTGGGGTGGTGATTGCCAAAGAGCTGTTTGGTGGCATGGGATACAACTTCCTTAACCCCGCATTAGCAGGTTTGGCGTTTATCTATTTTGCTTACCCTTCTGAAGTGTCAACCGTTAAGCAACTGGTTGCTGTAGATGGTTTTTCTGGCGCGACTGCCTTAGCGCAAGCCGCAGCCGGTAAGCTGCAATTTGCCGATTACGCTTGGTACAGTGCCTTTAGCGATCCTAACTGGTGGAATAATTTCTTCGGCTTTACCGTAGGCGCGATTGGTGAAACCAGCACGCTTGCTGTGCTGCTC
Organism: Shewanella sp. GD03713; assembly: GCF_029843705.1. NCBI lineage: Bacteria > Pseudomonadati > Pseudomonadota > Gammaproteobacteria > Alteromonadales > Shewanellaceae > Shewanella > Shewanella sp. GD03713. The sequence goes on along the minus strand of NZ_JAOCIW010000001.1, from coordinate 3,906,863 downwards.
GGTGGGTTATTGCTGCTTATCACCCGTTTAGCCGACTGGCGCATCGTGGTGGGGGTGATGTTGGGCATGATTGCCACTGCAACCTTGTTCAATGTTATTGGTTCAAGCACTAACCAGATGATGGCAATGCCTTGGACATGGCACTTAGTCACGGGCGGCTTTGCTATCGCGATGATGTTTATGGCGACCGATCCGGTAACGACCTCTTATACCCGCCAAGGCAAGTTTGCCTACGGCGCGCTGATTGGTTTTATGACCATCCTTATCCGTGTGGCTAACCCCAAAATGCCTGAAGGCGTGATGTTAGCCATCCTGTTCGCCAACCTGTGGGCGCCGCTGTTCGATTATCTGGTGGCCCGTGCCAACATCAAACGGAGAGTAAAACGTCATGGTATTTAAGAAAGATACAGTGGTGGGGACCATGATCTTCACCATCACGCTCTGCCTTTTGTGCTCCTTTATGATCACCGGCACCGCAGGCGTATTGAAAGAGCGTAAGCTCGCGAAAAAACGCGATGAGTTACAACGTTATGTGTTGATGGCGGCCGATGTGAGTATTGGCCAAGGCAATGAGTTTAGAGAGATTTTTGCTAAATCCGTTAAGCCATTATTGATTAATCTCGACACTGGCAAAGTGGACTCGGATGCCAACGTACTCGACTTTGACGAGCGCATGGCGGCGATTAACCCAGAAACCTCAAGTGCTCCTAAAAAGGATATAGCTAAGATTAAAACCCGTGCCAACGATGCCCGTGTGTTTAAGGTGTTCGATGATAGCGGCAAGTTATCCAGCGTGGTCGTGCCTTTCTATGGTAAAGGGTTGTGGTCGATGATCTACGGTTACGTGGCCGTCGAGCCTGACTTTAATACTATTAAAGGCATGGTGGTTTACGAGCATGGTGAAACTCCAGGTATCGGTGACTTTGTGACTGACCCACATTGGTTATCCCTGTGGAAGGGTAAACAACTCTTTGATGAAAAAGGCAAGTTTTCGATGCGCCTCGTGAAAGGCGGCGCCAAAGAGGGCGATGTGCACGGTGTTGATGCAGTGAGTGGCGCGACCATGACTGGCCGTGGCGTGCAGCGTGCAATGGAGTTTTGGTTTGGCGTCGAGGGTTTCCAAACCTTCTTCAACCAATTAAAAGCATCGGCTGAACAAGGTGAGTTGGGAGGTGCAAAATGAGCAACAGTTTATCCATGCGGGACATGTTAGCAGGCCCTGTATTTGCCAATAACCCAGTGGCGATGCAAGTGCTGGGCGTGTGTTCGGCGCTGGCGGTGAGTAACTCCATGCAGACGGCCGTGGTGATGACACTGGCGGTGACCTTCGTACTGGTGTTCTCTAACCTTATTATCTCTGCCATTCGCAACTTTATTCCTAACAGTGTGCGGATTATTGCCCAGATGACGGTGATTGCCTCCTTGGTGATTATCGTCGATATGGTGTTGCAGGATGTGGCTTACGAGCTATCTAAACAACTATCTGTATTCGTTGGGTTAATTATCACTAACTGTATCATCATGGGCCGCGCTGAAGCCTTTGCGATGAAGTATCCACCTCACTTAGCCGTGGTCGATGCCGTGGGTAACGCGGCGGGTTATGGCTTGGTGCTGATCAGTGTGGCCTTTGTGCGTGAGTTGTTAGGCACGGGCAATCTGTTTGGTCATAGCGTGTTGACTACGGTTGAAAACGGCGGCTGGTACTTACCTAACGAGATGTTTAAGTTGCCACCAAGCGCCTTCTTCCTGATTGGCCTGCTGATCTGGACCATTAACGTGATCCAGCGTAAACGCGGTTAAGGAGCGGATATGGAACACTATATTAATCTGTTTTTACAGGCCACATTCTTAGACAACATGGCGCTGTCGTTCTTCCTCGGTATGTGTACCTTCTTAGCCGTGTCTAAAAAGGTGTCGACCGCCTTCGGCTTAGGCGTTGCGGTTATCGTGGTGATGACCTTAGCCGTGCCTTTAAACCAACTGATCTATGTGAAGGTGTTAGCACCGGGCGCATTGGCGTGGGCGGGCATGCCTGGAATCGACTTAAGTTACCTGCAACTGATCACCTTTATCGGTGTGATTGCGGCCTTAGTGCAAATCCTTGAAATGTTTTTAGATAAATACATTCCAAGCCTGTATGACTCCCTCGGGATCTTCCTGCCACTGCTCACCGTAAACTGTGCAATTTTTGCCGGGGTGATCTTTATGGCTAACCGTGATTACAACTTTGCCGAATCGGCAGTGTTTGCCATGGGGTCGGGCACGGGTTGGGCGCTGGCGATTGTGATGCTGGCAGGCCTGCGTGAGCGGATGAAGTTTCATGCGATTCCTGAAGGCTTACAGGGGATTGGTATCACCTTTATTACCACAGGGTTGATGGCACTTGGCTTTATGTCTTTCTCGGGGATCTCGCTGTAACGCGTGGCTGAGAAAGTGAAACCGCATTCTGTTTAGAAAAAGGGTTATCGAATGGAAATGGCAATAGGTATAGGCATGTTCACCTTAGTGGTGTGCCTACTGGTGATAGTAATCCTTATCGCCAAAAAGAAATTAGTGACTACCGGTGAGATCACTATCGGGATTAACGACGATGCCGAGAAAAGCATTAAAGTTGCCGCGGGCGACAAACTGCTTGGCGCCTTAGCGAGTAAGAATATTTTTATTCCCTCGGCCTGTGGTGGCGGCGGTACCTGCGGCCAGTGTCGGGTGAAGGTCAAATCGGGCGGCGGTGATATTCTGCCAACAGAACAAGGGCATATCACTAAAAAAGAAGCCAAAGAAGGTTGTCGTCTCGCCTGCCAAGTGGCGGTGAAAACCGATATGGAACTTGAGCTAGAGGAAGAAATCTTCGGCGTGAAGAAGTGGCAATGTGAGGTGATCTCAAACGATAACAAGGCCACTTTTATCAAAGAGTTACTGCTAAAACTGCCCGAAGGTGAAGACGTACACTTTAAGGCGGGTGGCTATATCCAAATTGAAGCGCCAGCCCATGTGGTGAAGTATGCCGATTTTGATATTCCGGCTAAGTACCGCGACGATTGGGAAAAATACGGCCTGTTCGACTTAGTCTCCACCGTGAATGAAGACGTGCTGCGCGCCTATTCGATGGCGAACTATCCCGATGAAAAGGGCCGCATTATGCTTAACGTGCGGATTGCCACGCCACCATCGGCCAATGTGCCACCGGGTAAGATGTCTTCTTACATCTTTAACCTCAAGGCGGGGGATAAGGTGACCATTTCTGGCCCATTCGGTGAGTTCTTTGTGAAGGATACCGATGCAGAAATGGTATTTATCGGCGGTGGTGCGGGCATGGCACCGATGCGCTCACATATTTTCGATCAGCTAAAGAGTAAAAAGACCAAGCGTAAGATGAGCTTCTGGTACGGCGCCCGCTCAACCCGTGAGGTGTTTTACCAACAAGATTTCGATGCATTAGCGGCGGAAAATGACAACTTTGTTTGGCATGTGGCGCTGTCGGAGCCGCTACCAGAGGATAACTGGACGGGTTACACAGGCTTTATCCATAATGTGATTTACGAAAATTATCTTAAACATCATAAGGCTCCAGAGGATTGCGAGTACTACATGTGTGGTCCTCCAATCATGAACTCCTCGGTGATCCGTATGCTCGAAAGCCTAGGGGTCGAGCCTGAAAATATCCTGCTCGATGACTTTGGTGATTAAGCAGTAAGTGGAATAGAAAATCGCGTTAGGCACAGCTAGTACAGCTGAGTCTAACGCGATTTTTGTTTATTTTAGGGCGTGTTGACGTTTCGAGATTAAATTTTGTTCGTTCTGGCAAGTTCGTGCTCGCGAAACGAGGAATGATGTGTAGTTATTCTACTCAAATGACGAGTGACAAAGAGCAAGGGCTTGCCAGACGAACCCTTCGGGCAGTGTTTGGCTGGCATTTCTGCTGCGTTATCGCCCGTTTATGTAGAATAACTACACCGCACGGGCTTTACCTTGCATAAAAGCCAGCCAACTCGCTGCAAAAATAACCCTGAAACGTCAACACGCCCTAGTTTTAGGTTTTGATATCTAGCTAAAGGATTTACCGCCATGGCGGCTTAAATAGCTCACCATACGCTGACTCTCAGCGGTATAGCATCCCATGCGAAACTCTCCTTGCCAGTAAGCAATATCGAGCGGACGATACCCCAGCGCATTTGGATGATTCACGTTGGCCCCTGCATCCACAAGTAGTTTGAGCAGTTCAAAAGACTGTAGCTCACAGGCATGCAACAGTGCCGTCATCCCATTCTCGTCAACGCCTTCAAGATCAGCGCCATTGGCAATAATGCGCTTAACCGCAAGTGTATCCTTCGCTTTAACTGCATGGATAAGTTAAGTGCTCATAGGGATATTTAACCTGATCCTGTGAAGCAAATTTAAAGGAGATCAATCAGAAACGCCCAAGTGAATAAATACAACTCCTTTCCTGCCCTCGATAGCAAAATCAACCCATTCCATCTCGTACCATTCATCCGTTATCAATGAAACAGCTAAAACCCTTTTGACCTCTAGCAGCGCATCAAGTTGATCACTTATCTGTTTGATAAATTCGTCTCTAAAGCTTTTTATGGACATTGAAAAGGCGTTATCGACATCCTTAAGAGAAGTAAAAGCTGAGCCGCAACCGGCCTGTGTTGTAGGTAGGAGATAGGAAAAAAGCCAAGTATGAAGTGCTGCGTTGATCTCACTACGCCAGTCTATGACTTCACTAAAGCTAACCGTGGCATCCTTATAAAAACCCTTAAGATAATTTTCCGTTGCAATCTCTAATGGTTTTGATGCATCAATTTTAGTGATTTCAAACGTATAGCCGTGATTCGCTTTATTGTTTACATAGGATAGCCCCGTGAGTATCCCGTTTAACGTACCCAATTTATAGTCAAAGTTATCCATTTCAGTTACTACACGCCTTTAGCCATTGAAAATGGCAACCAATAATTATATCTGTCATTTTAAATCAACAACATAATCTGCTTTCGGCTTCCCCTCAAGCGAATAGTGATTGAGATTGCTCTAAAGATAGCTGCTGAGTGGCAGCCAAGGTTTATAAATGGGTTTGTCTTTAAAACTCAACCCATACTCTCATTGCTAATTCCAAATGCTCGACCGTGACATCTACTGCATACGGAAATGGAAATGCCGTGATCACCTGGATATGAAAGAGCGGCCATGTTACGAACGGTCGAGGTTATTCATAATTCTGTGTCAGGTTAACTTGAACATGGCTCAATTTTGTTTTTTCGTCGCAAAATTTACCAATGGGTGTCTCAATAAACTCCTTTTGTGCTTAATCCTGCTGACCACAGCGTATCCTGCTAGCTTGAATATGCCTCAAATTTGTCTTCTCGTTGTAAAATTTAATAATGGATCTCTAATTACTTTGATATTTTGATTCAAATCATTTTAGCCTCGGAAGGTTGTAGGCAAATTTAAAGCGTATTATGTTGTTCTATAATGGATGGCTTGAATATGCCTTTATCGATAGCATCATCCTGTGAGCCGATGTTGAATATATCAACATACTTAGGGTATTCATCATCTTCATAGTCAAATTGACCCAGAATAACTCCAAGTTCTAAGAAAAGAATTTCATCGTCCCACACATACTTTTTCTTATCTAACTGACTAAGAGTGTTAGCTAACAATTTAAATGAAATAGGAGCACTATCATTGACCACAAAAATATCGCTATCAAAAACATTTACATGTACATCTATAGCTGAGCCAAATTCAATTTTGTCGAAACACACAACAACTAACCTATTGGATAATAAATATTCATTCACTAAATAATTGTTGGGATTGATGCTTGAAAATGTTGGCTCCCCTAACACCTTTTCAACATCATCGGGTGACATTCCCAATTCAATACCCATAATGCTCGCGTATGAAACAATATCAATTTTCATGCTTCTAATATTCCTTGCTTGAACACTACTGATAAAATAAATCGAGCCATACATTTTAAATCAACAACATAATGCACTTTAGATTTGTCTACAACTTGTAGGGTTAAAATGGCTTAAATAAGAACCATAATAGTTGCAGGGACAGTATCTAAGACAATTAGTAGAGCTAATTCCTTAAAAAATAATGTATTTCAGATGAAGTGCTTCGTCCCATGGTGTTTGGGCGGTATTCAGCGAAATTTATTGAGACACCCATTGTTAAATTCTCCAAAAGTGGTGTTAGGAATCAATCTGTTTGTTGTGTATGACGAGCATACAGAACGAAAGCTTTCAGTAGTTTGGGTGTGAGGTGAAGCCCAACGACTTTGACTTTGTTTTTAAAAACTAAGTGTTGGCTGCCATTTCTAATCTCAAAGCGGCATCATTTAACATTCCCACTGTGATAAGCTGGCCGCTTTCTAATCTGGCAGTATTTGCTAATTAAGTTAAGGATAACCCATGCGTTTGAGTGTTATCGGCTCCCTACTATCGGGGTTGTTATTACTCCCAAGTGCCAATAGTGTTGGTGAGTCGTTTGAAACTGCGATTGTGTCAGAAAGCGCGCAAGGCGGTCAGTTAGTTAAGCTTGAAAGCCAAACTGCATCTTCAGCATCTAAGCTTGGGGAGATTAAGAGCTTAATCCAAACGGCGATAATGGATTCGCCGCAGCCATTTAGTGGTAGCGTTATTCTGCTTGAAGAGGGGAAACCACTGCTTGAATTACAAAAGGGCGAAGGTATCAATCAAGATTCGCGTTTTGTAATGGCATCGCTCTCGAAACAAATTACCGCAACGCTAGTATTGCAGGCACTTGATGCGGGAAAACTCGATTTAAATCAAACGCTAAATCATTACCTTTTTGGCGATCTTGAGGCGGAATCTAAGGCGCTAAAAGCCATTGATGCGGGCGCCAATGCGGGGGATTTGAATCCCAACCGTTATGATGAGCGCATTACTTTGCACCAACTGCTGAACCATACATCGGGTGTTGCCAGCATTGGACAGGCCAATCGCTTCGAGCCGGGTAGCCAATTTGAATACTCTAATTTGGGTTATTCATTGCTTGGGCAAGTGCTTGAGAAGGTGAATCATCAATCCTTTACCGAGCAGGTGGCGCAATTTGCTGCGCGGTACCAACTCAATGGCCTAAGTGCTGAGCTTGGCAGCCTTGAGGCGATTCATGCCAAAGTGCCTAGCTTAGCGGTGGGATTGCAGGAAAGCGAATTGATTGCGCCTTCTGAGCTGGTGATTGATGAAGCGTTATTGCCCGCAGGGGGATTAATTGCCTCAACGGCTGCTTATGCCGCCTTTCAGCAGCAATTACATGCTGGCAAGTTGTTAAGCCCTGAGAGTTATCTGCGGATGACTACTGCGTATATCGAGTTGCCATTTTTGTGGCCGAATATGCGCTATGGTTATGGGATAAGGATCAATAATGACAATGACTTAGTCGAATATAGCCATACGGGTTATGTTTCGGGTTATATGTCGATGACGCTGCATTATCCCGAATTTAATTTGGACTTGGTTATGCTGGAAAATCTCTCCTTAAACCTTAACGACCGTAACCGGGTATTTGAACTGCATAACCAGATACGTCAAATCATTCGTAGTCAGTTGCTGCTGACTACATTATCTCTGCATAAGGTTTAAGTTTGTCACTGTGTCGACTTCATAGCCGTTAAGTTGGCGGGAGTAACGCCAACGCTTTGCAGGCTCTGATGTAACCGCCAACGACCTCGAAAGAATATGGCTCCACGATTTGTTGTTAAGTGGAGCTTTATTCTGGATGCTTTCGTTGGATGGGTCGCTTTGTATTACCCAAAAAGGGGGCTTAGCGCGCCTTAACTGCTGCAAAGATTGGCATAACGCTATTCATTTAGCTCAGAGTGCAGTGGTAATAGCATTGGGATTTCACAGGCATCGTGGCCAGTATTACCAAGTGGGGCACTTAAGTAGTTAAACCCTAAGTGTTCGTAGAGCTTTAGGGCTTCTTTGAGTAATGCGGTGGTTTCGAGATAGCAGCTCTGATAACCCGCTTCACGGGCGAAATCTAGGGCCTGCAGCGCTAAACGCTTAGCTAAGCCTTTACCGCGGATCTCGGGCATAAAGTACATTTTTTGCAGCTCACAAATTCCTTCATTGTTAGCCAGTGGCGCTATGCCTGCGCCGCCAACCACTTGGCCTTCATGTTCTATCACCCAGTATTGGGCGCCCGGCTGCGAATAGATTTGGCTTAAACAATCTAAGGTTGGGTCGGCCACGCTATAGCCTTTATCCGCTGTTAAGCCGTATTCGGCGGAAACCACGCGGATCACTTGGGCAATGGCAGCATCATCGGCGGCGGTCGCTTCACGGATAAGATAACCCGATTGTTGTTTGGCTTTATGTATGGCTTGGTTGTATTGCATAAGAGCTTGCTCGATTTGTTGAATTTGCTCAGGGGTCAGCTGAGCCAAGATTTCTTGAAAGAGTTGATTTTGCTGGCTATCTAATTTTGCGAGCAGCTTTTTACCCGCTGGAGTCAGTTGAACGACGAGGCAGCGATTATCCCGCGGATGCATTTGGCTCTGGGCGAGGTTTTTATCGACTAAGTGTTTGATTGCACGGCTAGCATTGGATTTATCTATGCTCAGTTTGCAGGCGAGTTCCTTAATGGTTTGCGGTTGATTGCCTATCTCAAACAAGGCGTGGGCCTGTACTGGGGACAGAGGTAAATCGCCAAAGGCCGCATTGAGCATGCCTAAGTGTCTGACCATATAGCGGGAAAGGTGTCTCAGTTGGCTAGATGAGCCGGGATCATTTGCCATAGTCGGATTGAATGCCATCAGGGTTAACCAAAGTTGAGCCATGCAAGCACTAGTGTGGGCTGGCAGTGGCTCAGTTCGAATCATTTAGTTGCAAGTTACAACGAAATTAGCGGGCTTTGCTCGGCTTTGCAATATTTCATTAACAAAATTTAAGGGTACAACTCAGGATTTAAAAACGGCGCCATGGCGAGGATGATCGCTTGGGTGTAATTGCTCTCACGGGTGGCGTGACCGTGGGTGAGTTGGCCTATCGCGCCGCCTTTTTGTTTGATGTTAACCGTATTAAACAGTCTATCCATCACATGACCCAATTCTTCACCCGCCTCGAGTGCCTGATAAACCTGCATAGGTAGCGGCAACAAGGCGCCACGGCCAATGCTTAAACGGACTTGGTGGGCAATCGCAATATAGGCGAAGGTCGCAGGACCAAACTCGAAACAATCGACGCCGCCTTCCATCGCAAAGTAATAATCCGCTTCCACTTGTTGCTGGCAATAGTGGACACGGTTGATAGCCCCTTGGCGGGTGTCGCTATCTGTCATGGGCTGCGCGGGGACGCCCGAGGGCGCATCCATACCTTGAGTTTGGATCTCATATTCAGGGAAGAGCAGCGCCATGGCATTGGCCGCTGCGTTTATTTTGACGGGGTTTTTCGAACCGACGATTACTTTGATAATGTTTTGTTGCATATAAGTTATTTATTTTGATTTTTAATGTGGACGCTCGTTTGAATCATTGCTTAAATGGTCGGAGGTGTCTCGCCTCTGGGTTTTCTATTTTGCCATATTCATCGCCTTGGCTCAGTAAAAAGCGAATGTATGGGGAGCAAATAGCCAGAGTCGTGCATCAGGAAGCGACATACGACTATTGCTCCTTCAGTCAATTAGCTGATTTAAGCAGTAAAGCTATGTCATTGAAGGAACTAAAATTAAGAGATAATAATAATGAAATTCAACAAACTCATGATCGCGATGGGGATGGCCTGCGGCGTTATGCTCACAGGCTGTAACGACAGCGAAGATAGCACTCCACCTACCGAACCTGAAACTCAGCTACAAACCTTTGCCCCCAACGGCTTACTCAAAGCCAATATTCGTCGAACTACCTACGGTGTGCCCCATATCAAAGCCGATAACTTAGAAAGCTTAGGTTTTGGTAGCGGTTACGCGCAGGCTCAGGACAACCTCTGCGTGCTCGCCGATGGTTTTATTAAGGCCAACTCCCAACGCTCTATGTACTTTGGCCCCCATGCGTCGATTGATTTCACCACAGGGCAGCCCACCTCAGAAGACAATGGCAACTTAATCTCCGACTTTGCCTATAAAGCCTTAAAAATTCGTGAGCAAGCCGAGGCCAAATGGCCGCAGTTTAGCGAGCGCTCCCGTGCATTAATCCAAGGTTTTACCGCGGGTTATAACCAATACCTTGCCGATGTTGAGGCGGGCAAACAAACCGCCGAACCTTTCTGTGGCGGTCAGCCGTGGGTAAAGCCCATAGTGCCAGAGGATGTGGTCACTTATCTGTTTTCCATCGCACTATTACCCGGCGCGGCTAACTTCCTCGATTTGATTTTCTACGCCAACCCAGGGGATGGGCAGGAGTACATGCCACGCATCGTCGGACCTGCACCAAGCCAAGAACAAACAGCGTTTGTCAGCGATATGCAGTCTAAGTTGCTTGCCCGTGCGGCGCGCATTACCACACCCGAGACCAATCCACGGGATTTAGGCTCTAACGGTTGGGGTTTAGGTAAAGATAAGACCGAAAATGGTCGCGGCATGGTGCTTGGCAATCCGCATTTCCCACACACGGGCAACCTGCGCTTCTGGCAATCGCACATTACCATCCCTGGCCAATTGGATATGATGGGCGGCTCGCTGGTGGGCATGCCTGGCCCTATCAACATCGGGTTTAACAAAGACTTAGCTTGGACTCATACCTTCTCTACCGCTGAGCATTTTGTGATGTACAACCTCGAGTTGGTCTCGGGCGACAGATTGCAATACCTGTTTGATGGGCAGCCGATGCCGATCAATAAAGAGACTGTGTCTATCCTAGTGAACGCAGGCCCCGCTGGCATGTTAGTGGCTGAAAAGGATATTTACACCACCGCAAAAGGCCCTATGGTCGAGGCGCCACCTTCGCTCGCACCTTTTGGTTGGGACGATGGCAGTGCCTTTATGATCCAAGATGCCAACATGGCAACTATGGATCCGGTCGATCACTGGCTTGCCATGAACTTAGCGACCAATAAAGACGAATTCCAACAAGCCTTTAAAGACTACGATGGGGTGATTTTCAACAACACTATGTATGCCGATAAAGAGGGTAACGCCTTCTACATTGACGACTCGACCGTGCCCGGTCTATCCGAGGCGGCCGTGGTGGTGCTCAAGACTTCGCCCGATATTAAGGCGGCCAAGCAGCAGGCGGGCTTTACTATTCTGCCGGGGAATACCTCATTATTTAGCTTTAATGGCCCAACCCCTTATGAGCGTGCGCCTAAGCTTGAGCGCAGCGACTTTGTGCAAAACTCCAATGACTCCTTCTGGTCAACCAACTTAAACGAGCCACTGACGTACTTCTCGCCTATGTATGGTCCAGAAGCAGGGCAATTATCGCTGCGTACTCGTATGGGCTTAACCCTAATGCAGGATGCGGCGGGCAGCGATGGTAAGTTTAATCTGGAAGAGTTAGAAGCCGCGGTATTGTCGAATCGCAGTTATTTAGCTGAGTTGGTATTGCCGGATTTGATTGCCCAATGTGAGGCGCAGGGCAGTACGCCTGTGGTGGTATCTGCGAGTTTATCTAAGGATCTCACCTCGGCTTGTGCAGCGCTCAAAGCCTGGAACGGTAAGCAAGATAACGACAGTAAAGGCGGCGCTTTATTGCGTGAGTTTGCCCATCAGTTCAGCCAAAAAACCATGCTGACCAAGGGATTCGACCCCGCGAATGCGGCGACCACGCCTAACACGCTTACCACCGACGGTAGCGCATTAGTGGCGCTTGCCCATGCGGCCTTGAATCTTGAAGCCGCAGGTTTTGCCTTAGATGCACCGTTAGGTGATGTGCAGTTTGTCGAGAAGTCACTCCCCGATGGCACTGCCAGCGGCGCGCGTTTACCTTGGCCGGGCAGCCATAACGCGGAAGGTGGATTCAACGTATTTTCGACGAGCTTATCGGGAGATGACACTCTGATCCCGCAGCATAAGTACGCGCCTTTGATGGACGTTGTCACGGGTAAGGCGATGGCCTCAGGCATGACGGCCAAGGGTTACCAAGTGCGTTACGGCTCAAGCTGGATGATGGCGGTAAGCTTTACCGATGAAGGCCCTGTCGCGCGTGGCATACTCACCTATTCGGAGTCGAGCAATATACTGTCACCTTCCTTTACCGACCAAAGCAATCTGTATTCCAGCAGTAAGACTTTCCGTCCTTTACTGTTTAAGGAAGCCGATATTGCCCCTGCGGTGATTTCGACTACAGAGCTGACACTGCAAAAAGCCCAGTAATGGCTGAGTTGTCGTTAATCGATAGGCCCACTTAGGTGGGCCTTTTTTATGGGCTTTCTCTGGCGCAGCGCTCGTTGTTTCAAAATGTAAAAATTTAACAATTTGCACAGTGATCTCGATCAAGCTTTTATAGGGCTTAATTGAAGCTAGTCGCATTTAATGCATTTTTGCGACTTAATGCGGTTTTGTGGTTTTTATCGACAAACTGGCCGTGTCAACGCTTAGGTGCAGGGGTGAATTAACTGTTCGTTATTGGTGTTATTGTGTGATCTTTTTGCTGCACTATTGAAAATTTATTACGTAAATTCATGGATCTAGATCGCAAACCCAGTTTTATTTGAAATTTCATTACTTAAAATGGTGTTAGATCAACTTTTGCTTAAGCTTTTTCGCTATCCTTACGCCGAATTTTTTATGCGATATCACCGTAAGGTAATTTTAATATGCAAAAAGATGCGATCAGTGTTCTCGAAACACCTCAAAGCACGCAAGAAAGCACAACAAGACACTTACCATGGACGCGCCAAGACACCACTTGGATGCTAAGTTTATTCGGCACCGCTGTGGGGGCGGGCATTCTATTTCTTCCTATCAATGCGGGCATGGGCGGTTTTTGGCCCTTAGTCTTGATGGCCATCATCATCGGCCCAATGACCTATCTAGCCCACCGCGGCCTGTCACGCTTCGTATGTTCATCGAGTATTCCCGGCAGTGACATTACCCAAGTCGTTGAAGAACACTTTGGGATTGGCGCGGGCAAGGCGATTACGCTGCTGTATTTCTTAGCGATTTATCCCATTGTGTTGATCTACGGTGTGGGGATCACTAACACTGTCGACAGCTTTATCGTCAACCAGTTGGGCATGGCCTCACCACCACGTTTCCTGCTGTCAGGCGTGTTGATTTTCGGCATGATGGCCGTGATGGTTGCTGGTGAGCAATTTATGCTGAAGGTGACTCAGCTGCTGGTCTATCCGCTGGTGGGCATTTTGGCCTTTATGTCCATCTATCTGATCCCTGAATGGAAAATGGATGCACTGCAAGTCGTGCCAGACACCGGCGCCTTTTTAGGCACTGTATGGCTAACCATTCCTGTATTGGTGTTTGCCTTCAACCATTCTCCGGCGATTTCGCAATTTTCGGTTTCCCTTAAGCGTGACCATGGGGCGAATGCGGCCCGTAAGGCCGATGTGATCCTGCGTAATACCTCGATGATGTTAGTTGGCTTTGTGATGTTATTCGTGTTCTCCTGCGTCTTGTCGCTGTCGCCAGAACAGTTGGCCGAAGCGAAGGCGAAGAACCTGCCGATTTTATCTTACCTTGCGAACGTGCATGACAGTGGTTTTGTCAGCTATTTCGGGCCTTTCATCGCATTTGTGGCGATTGTGTCTTCTTTCTTTGGCCATTACATGGGCGCGACTGAGGGCATGAAGGGTATTATCGTTAAGCAGCTGCGCTCAAGTAACAAACAAATCAGTGAGAACAAGCTGAACAAGTTTATCTTAGTGTTTATGTTTGCCACGATTTGGGCCGTTGCGATTAAAAACCCAAGTATTTTGGGGATGATTGAGGCGCTGGGCGGCCCGATTATTGCGGCAATTTTGTACTTAATGCCAATGTATGCAGTGTACAAAGTACCGGCGCTGAAGGCTTACCGTAACCGCATCAGCAACGTGTTTGTGATTATTGCGGGCCTACTGGCGATGACCGCTATTCTGTTTGGTTTGTTAAGCTAAGCTTGGAATTAAAAGCGGTTTGAAACGAAAGGATCGGGTGATGCCCGATCCTTTTTTTATTACTTCTCTTCGTACATCAGATAGTAACTTTGCTTCATCCCTAGCGCTTGGTAGGTTTGTTGAGCGGCGGTATTTTCCTGCTCCACATAGAGACGGAAACTCGCGGCGCCACCATTGGCCTTGGCCAATTGTTTCACCTCAGCATAGAGCTTGCCATAAATCCCCTGACGGCGATTTTGCGGACGAATATAAACGCTTTGGATCCAGTAATAATCTTTGGCGCGCCAGTCGCTCCACTCGAAGGTCACCATCAGCGAACCGACAATGTCGCCATCAATCTCGGCTACCAGATAAAAGCCTTTCTCAGGGTGATTCAGTAGGGTATTGACGCCTTTAATCAGGGTCGTTTCGTCTAGGGCGAGGCCTTCGGTCTCCTGCGCCATTGCCAGATTAAATTGAACTAGGGCGGTGAGATCTTGCACTTTGGCTTTACGGATCAACATATAACAATTCCTCGGCGGTTAGTACCTCTACCGCTCTTGTGTATGGGGATGACGCTTAAGCATCGGCTTTTATTCGGCGGCACACTTTAGCACGGAACCGTTTAGAAGAACGAGTGAACAGCGTTTCAAATCCTGCGTTAATCATGGCTAATTTTTGTACGACTAAAGTCTAATCTGCTAGGCTTGAATAAGGTTTTCACCCTAAGGGAGTGGTGCGATTATGGCATTCGTAAAATCAACTCGTCGCTTTAAGCCCAAATTTTTACAAGCCTATGAAGTACAAAAAGATCTTAAGATTAATCATGGGATGCACTTTGTACTTACCTTAATCACTTTTGGGTTATGGGGGCTGGTTTGGTGGTATTTGATCCTCAAATCGCAGGGGGATAATCAGTCACTCTTCAGCGGTTTTGACGATGACTATTGGAGCTACCTTATCGAGTGCGAGCAGCCGCCCGCATCCCTTTATCGCCAACGTTTTGCCGCCTCAGTCAATTCGGTGCAATTTGAGGCCTAGGCTTTGCCTTCGCTGGATTTTGCAGCGGTTGGCATCAACGTGATATAGATCATCCTTAGAATTTTATCCCTTATGTTAGACTCGGCGGCTGGCTAAGTTAAGTTAGTCCCGCCAAGGATAAGGCTCAGCCCTATCATCATTTCAAACTCAAGGTTATAAACATGTCAAAACAAAGGTCATCAGCCCTAGGCCGGATCTGGTCTTCCTGGATGTCAGTGCCCCTGTGGCTGCAAATTTTCGTTGGTATGGTGTTAGGGATTGCGGTGGGCGTCAGCTTAGGTGAGCAGGCTTCTTACCTGAAACCTATTGGCACCCTGTTTGTGAATACCATCAAGATGCTGATCGTGCCTTTAGTGTTTTGTTCATTGATTGTCGGTGTGACCTCGATGGAAGACACCGCCAAAATGGGCCGAATTGGGTTTAAATCCTTTGCGTTTTACCTGTGCACCACCGCGATTGCGATCAGCCTAGGTTTAGCCGTGGGCTATGTGGTGCAACCCGGTGCAGGCGTGCCTTTACTGCAACACGAAGCGGTGCAAACGGCGAAAGAAGTGCCTTCGGTGATGCAAACCCTGATTGATATAGTCCCCACTAACCCCGTCGCCGCCTTGGCGAGTGGCCAAATCCTGCAAGTCATTGTATTCGCTGTGGCGCTTGGGATTGCCTTGGTCTTGATTGGCGACCATGGTAAGCCTGCGATCAAGGTATTTGAAAGCCTTGCCGAGGCCATGTACAAACTCACCGACATGGTGATGAAGCTTGCTCCTTATGGGGTATTTGGTCTGATGGCATGGGTCGCGGGCGAGTATGGCATCGATATGCTGTGGCCGCTGATTAAAGTGATTATTGCCGTATATATTGGCTGTATTATCCACGTGTTAGGCTTCTACAGCATAGTGCTGCGCCTATTTGCCAAGCTAAATCCACTGCATTTTTTCAAGGGGATCAGCAATGCGATGGCGGTGGCATTTACCACTTCGAGTTCGGCGGGTACCTTACCCGCAAGCATGAAATGTGCGAGCGAATATCTCGGGGTAAATAAGAAGATCTCTAGCTTTGTGCTGCCCTTAGGGACCACCATCAACCCCCTGTGTCAGGATTGTTGTCACCCCTAAATAATCATTATGTTTAAAGACAGGGTGCGGCAAAAGAGAACGATATGGCTCGGTATTCACCAGAACGTAAAGAAGCGATCCTTAAAAAATTATTACCTCCTCACAACTTAACGGTCGCAGAGGTCGCTCGGGAAGAAGGCATCGCGGTGCAAACCTTGTATCATTGGCGAGATATTGCCAGAAAAGAAGGTCGCCCCGTGCCAGGTAAAACATTAACAGCCGATGATTGGTCGGCTGAAGCAAAACTTGCCGTGATTATTGAAACAGCGCCGCTGTCGGAAGCGGAGATAAACCAGTATTGCCGTGAAAAGGGCTTGTTCCGCGAGCAAGTACAGCAGTGGAAACAGGATTGTTTAGCTGGTTTTCAAACCTCAGAAGTACAAACTAAAACCATTAAACAGCAGGCTAAGGCTGACAAAGCCGAAATCAAATCGCTGCAACGGGAATTGCGCTATAAGGAGAAAGCGCTGGCTGAAGCTGCTGCGTTACTGGTGCTCAGAAAAAAGCTCAATGCGCTCTGGGGGGACGACAGCGAGGAGAGCTAACCCCCTTGCCTGAGCGCATAGCATTGATTGCCTTAATCCAAGAGGCCTATACCAATGGTGCTCGCCTTTATAAGGCTTGTGCTGAAACGGGCCTCAGTAAGCGTACCTATCGACGTTGGTATCGAGAAGGTCAAGTGCAAGCTGATTTAAGGCCAACAGCAGCTCGACCAGAGCCAGCAAATAAACTCGAAGAACATGAGCGACAACAGATATTAAGTGTGTGCAATCAAGCGGAGTACGCCAGCTTACCCCCGTCGCAAATTGTGCCAACATTATTAGATAACGGGATTTATATCGCCTCGGAATCCAGCTTCTACAGAGTGTTAAATGCTCATGGTCAACTTAACCATCGTGGCCGCACTCAGGCTGCGGTCAATCGAAGCAAACCGTTGAGTTATCGGGCAGATGGGCCGAATCAAGTGTGGTCATGGGACATCACTTATTTAGCCTCAATCGTCAAAGGCCAGTTCTACTATTTGTACCTGTTTGAAGATATTTACAGTAGAAAAATAGTGGGTTACGAAGTTCATGAGCAAGAAAGTGGGGAATATGCCGCTGCGCTAATCCAACGCTGTCTGTTACGCGAGCAATGCTTTAACACGCCATTAGTGCTGCATTCTGATAATGGGGCGCCGATGAAGTCACTGACCATGAAAGCCAAGCTGGAAGAGCTTGGTATTACGGCATCATTAAGTCGGCCGCGGGTGAGTAATGACAACCCCTTTTCAGAGTCGTTATTTAAAACGTTGAAATACCGCCCACAGTGGCCGGCATCAGGTTTTAGCTGCTTAGCAACAGCAAGAGAATGGGTGGAAAAGTTTGTAACCTGGTACAACGATGAGCATAAACACAGCCAGCTAAATTTTGTCTCACCAGGGCAACGTCATGCACTGCAAGATGGCGCTATTTTAGCGAAGCGCAAGAAAGTGCTTGAGGCGGCGAAGGAAAGAAAACCGATGCGTTGGTCTACAGAGATCAGAAATTGTGAAGCGGTTGGCGCTGTAACACTCAACCCAGATAAGGCACCAGAAGAAGGCGTAATAAATGCAGCTTAATATTTAAACAAAGAGTGACAACTATCTTGAAAAACACCGGCTGGCTGAAGCTGCTGCGTTACTGGTGCTCAGAAAAAAGCTCAATGCGCTCTGGGGGGACGACAGCGAGGAGAGCTAACCCCCTTGCCTGAGCGCATAGCATTGATTGCCTTAATCCAAGAGGCCTATACCAATGGTGCTCGCCTTTATAAGGCTTGTGCTGAAACGGGCCTCAGTAAGCGTACCTATCGACGTTGGTATCGAGAAGGTCAAGTGCAAGCTGATTTAAGGCCAACAGCAGCTCGACCAGAGCCAGCAAATAAACTCGAAGAACATGAGCGACAACAGATATTAAGTGTGTGCAATCAAGCGGAGTACGCCAGCTTACCCCCGTCGCAAATTGTGCCAACATTATTAGATAACGGGATTTATATCGCCTCGGAATCCAGCTTCTACAGAGTGTTAAATGCTCATGGTCAACTTAACCATCGTGGCCGCACTCAGGCTGCGGTCAATCGAAGCAAACCGTTGAGTTATCGGGCAGATGGGCCGAATCAAGTGTGGTCATGGGACATCACTTATTTAGCCTCAATCGTCAAAGGCCAGTTCTACTATTTGTACCTGTTTGAAGATATTTACAGTAGAAAAATAGTGGGTTACGAAGTTCATGAGCAAGAAAGTGGGGAATATGCCGCTGCGCTAATCCAACGCTGTCTGTTACGCGAGCAATGCTTTAACACGCCATTAGTGCTGCATTCTGATAATGGGGCGCCGATGAAGTCACTGACCATGAAAGCCAAGCTGGAAGAGCTTGGTATTACGGCATCATTAAGTCGGCCGCGGGTGAGTAATGACAACCCCTTTTCAGAGTCGTTATTTAAAACGTTGAAATACCGCCCACAGTGGCCGGCATCAGGCGGTGTTTTTCAAGATAGTTGTCACTCTTTGTTTAAATATTAAGCTGCATTTATTACGCCTTCTTCTGGTGCCTTATCTGGGTTGAGTGTTACAGCGCCAACCGCTTCACAATTTCTGATCTCTGTAGACCAACGCATCGGTTTTCTTTCCTTCGCCGCCTCAAGCACTTTCTTGCGCTTCGCTAAAATAGCGCCATCTTGCAGTGCATGACGTTGCCCTGGTGAGACAAAATTTAGCTGGCTGTGTTTATGCTCATCGTTGTACCAGGTTACAAACTTTTCCACCCATTCTCTTGCTGTTGCTAAGCAGCTAAAACCTGATGCCGGCCACTGTGGGCGGTATTTCAACGTTTTAAATAACGACTCTGAAAAGGGGTTGTCATTACTCACCCGCGGCCGACTTAATGATGCCGTAATACCAAGCTCTTCCAGCTTGGCTTTCATGGTCAGTGACTTCATCGGCGCCCCATTATCAGAATGCAGCACTAATGGCGTGTTAAAGCATTGCTCGCGTAACAGACAGCGTTGGATTAGCGCAGCGGCATATTCCCCACTTTCTTGCTCATGAACTTCGTAACCCACTATTTTTCTACTGTAAATATCTTCAAACAGGTACAAATAGTAGAACGGTTTTAGCTGCTTAGCAACAGCAAGAGAATGGGTGGAAAAGTTTGTAACCTGGTACAACGATGAGCATAAACACAGCCAGCTAAATTTTGTCTCACCAGGGCAACGTCATGCACTGCAAGATGGCGCTATTTTAGCGAAGCGCAAGAAAGTGCTTGAGGCGGCGAAGGAAAGAAAACCGATGCGTTGGTCTACAGAGATCAGAAATTGTGAAGCGGTTGGCGCTGTAACACTCAACCCAGATAAGGCACCAGAAGAAGGCGTAATAAATGCAGCTTAATATTTAAACAAAGAGTGACAACTATCTTGAAAAACACCGTCAATATGGATGGTACGGCTTTATACCAAGGCGTGACCGCGCTGTTTGTGGCGCAGGCCTTTGGTATCGATTTAACTTGGGTCGACTATCTGACGATTATTTTAACCGCGACCTTAGCCTCAATCGGCACCGCGGGTGTGCCGGGTGCAGGCCTAGTGATGTTGACCTTAGTGCTCTCGACCGTGGGCTTACCCTTAGAAGGCGTGGCCTTGATTGCGGGGATTGACCGTATTCTCGATATGGCGCGCACCGTGGTAAACGTCTCTGGCGATTTAGTGGCGACGACTGTGATTGCTAAGTCGGAAGATGAGCTCGATGTTGAGCATTACAATGCCGACATGGTGCAGAGCGCTATGATTGCCGAACAAAATGCCGCGAGTGAAAACGCCGCGACAAAAAGCTAATTCATCGAATAATAAAAAACCGCCAACTAGGCGGTTTTTTATTATCGAAGCGAGCTTATTTAAGCTGGCTTAAGACAAGGACGGGCTTATCGTCGCTGCTAAGCAGAGTTAAACGACCTTGCACTAACTTGGCCTTAGCGACCAACGGCAGGGCTTGCATCACTTTATGCTCCTGCTGCATCAGCGCATCGACGCAGGCCTTCATCGTGCTCCCGCCAGGAATGATTTTTAGCGCCTGTCCCTGCTGGCTATATTGGCCAAAGAAGTTGTTGCAGCTGTTATTGCCAGAGAGTTTACCTTCATCAGCGAAGGTGATTTGCGCAGGGCTGTAATCCACTGTGGGTTGCCCTTGAACGGCTTCAATATGCCAGCTTCCCTGTAATGGCACTGTGTCCTGATTGGCAACGTCAGTGCTCTGACATGCGGTTAAACCAAAAAGTAATGCGCTTAATAGAAATGTTTGTTTTAACATTGTCTCAGTTCCTTTTTCCGTATTCATGGCCATAGTGTACAAGTTTAGCGGGAGATAAAAAGAGGTTTATATGACAGATACCATTAAAAGCACTATGAATTTATTGAAGTTTTTACATTGGTTGGGTGTTTTGATGTTAGTTTGTGGACTTGGGATCTATATGTTGACCCAATGGAGTCTAGAAATCAGCGGTATGTTACTGATCTCAAGCCTCATTGGTTTAGGACTCGTATTGATGTCACCCTATCCCGTGGTGCTGTTTATCCAATGGGCGAAGCGTCAGGATGAGCTTCCTAAAGATTAATCCCGCGTAAAAGCTAGAGCTCGGCCGAGTCGGCGGCGGGATTATCATACTGCTCGGCATCGAATTTGGGCGCTTGATTTGCTTGGCTTGCTTCAGGCTCTGGCTGCATGGATTTGAGTTTGCTGCGCGCGTCCTCCATCATGGGCGCTAACTTGGCCGTCGATTCGGGGGTAAAAAAGCTGTAACTGGCATCGAGCTTGAGATGGTGATTTTGCTGCTCTAATTGTTTTTCGACCCGCTTCATAATGTGCAATATATCGCGCTCACTATCGACAAAGGCTAACACCACAAACTGGGTTGCGCTGAAATGGGCGGCCACATCGGCGATGCGAATGGTATCTTGGACTAAATTGCCCAGCAGCCTGTGGTGTTTCTCTTCTAAGCTGTTTTCTGGCGTGTTTGCCTCAATCAACTCGAAAAAAAGAATTCCCGCATGGGCGCCAAAACGGCGGCCGAGATTGAGCTGTCTTGGCGCCATCATCATAAAGCCATAATGGTTGAGCATGCCGGTTTCTTGATCGCGCATCGACAGCGATTCGATTCGATGGTTTTGACATAGCAGAGACAATTCCTGCTGCAGCAGAATTTGGAAGGGCTCCAGCATGGCGCTGTTGCTCGCGGGCTCGACCATATGGGGATTTAACACGCACAGCGAGCCAAATTGGCTGCCGTCGGGCCAAGCGATAGGGCGGGAGAGAATGTGTTGAATACCATCAAAATCCCGTGGCAATTCATCGAGCATAAAACGGCCGAGATTAAGATAATCCCCTTCCGCAGGGCTATGTTTAAGTTGTTCAAACAGGGGGAAGTCACTCGCAAACAAAGTGCCTGAGGTAAACAGCGGGGTTTCGCTCACCGAACTGACTATCACTTCAAACCCAGACTGAGTCATTTGCAGCACAAACACGCTGGTGGCGCTGTAGTAGCTTTTAATCAACTCACATTGGTGCATCCAGCGACCGAGATTGACTTGCTGGTGATCGCTATCGAGTAGACTGACATTGGGGTTGATGGTTTCGGGCAACATGGTGGCGCCTAATGGGCAAAAAATATGCCTTAAGTTTGGAAAACAACAGGATAATTTGCAAATCAATGGGCTAAAAAAACACCATTTTTTGTGCATCTATTATTGGGATGATTGGTGACTCCTGTATACTGGCGCGCCGCCAACCAGATTGCTCACCAAATTGAGTGAAGATAATGACAGTGAATATACGTCCAGCTACGACGCAAGATATTGATTCCTTAGTTGTATTAGAAAGGACTTTCCTCAACGATGAATTGGCGTCTTCGGCGATGGGTTTGGAGGGGCAAGCATTCGGCCGTAATGAGCTGACCGAATTAGTCACTCGGCATTGGGTGGTAGTGGCCGAAGATAAAGGGCGAATTATCGGTTATGTGATTGCCGGGCGCTGGGCGTTTTTCACCACTTGGCCTATGTACCGTACACTCCTCAACCGCTTGACTAAGGCTGAGTGGGATGGCCCTAGATTAACGCAGCAGAACAGTTGTCAATATGGCCCGATTTGGATTGATCAACATTACCGAGGTCAGGGGATTTTTGCGGCCTTAGTGAAGGGGATTTATCAGCAAATTGCCCCTCATTTTGCCTATGCGGTGACCTTCATCGCGGAGGAAAACGAGCGTTCCTTTGCCGCCCACACCCAAAAGGCTGCAATGCAGGTGGCTGACTTTTTTACGGTTTCAGCAAGAGATTATTATTTGATGGTGGCGCGGACTCAAGCTTAATCGGCATGCAATATGAGGCTTGTTCTTGCCTGGAAACTCAGTATTTAACCCATATCGTTATGAGGAATACTGAGTATCGACTATGGTTAGTGCATACCAATCTATAAAAATAGCGCTATGAAGTTTGAGCTACGCCAATTTCTCGATAGAAGCTTTCTTATCTCGATACGTGAGTCCTTTATCGCGTTACTGCCTTTTATTTTAATTAATTCATTTCTCTCGCTGATTATTGCGTTACTCGACATCGGCATGCCGACTTGGCAGGGCTCTGTATTTCATCAGGGGATCAGTTTTTTTTCGGCACAACTTTTAAAGATTTTTCCGCTGCTGGCGTTGATTTCCCTGTCTTTCCATTTTGCTAAATATTTGCAGCTGTCGGCGATTGTGGTGTGTTCTTTGTCGCTGAGTCTCTTGCTCGCTATTAATGCCCAAGATACGGGGAATGTATTTAATCTCGATTATGTGCGCGCCATTTTAGCGGACCCACGCATTGCAGTTTTACCGATTATTTCGGCCTATTTATTACGATTTTTGACGGCGTGGGAAGGGCTAAAGTTTATTAAGGCTAAGGCGCTTAGCCGTTACTTAAAGCAACACTTAAACTTATTCTTCCCATTAGTGATTGGTTTTATTGGCCTGTTCGCCATTGTTGCTGAAGCCTCTATCTTTTTAGAATGGTTGTTTGCCCCATTCATCGATGCACTGCAGCAGGCGAGTCTTGGGGTGCAATTGTTTATGCGGATCCTAATCACTCATGTGCTTTGGTGTTTTGGGGTGCATGGCGATAATGCCTATCTGCTGTTGATCGGTGTCGATAATGGCTTAGTGGAATTGGTGCCGCACCTGACTGCGAGCCAGTTTATGGACTTGTTTATTCTCTATGGTGGCAGTGGTGCAACGCTATCCTTGATCATTGCCATCTTTATTGGTGCTAAAGACAGCGCCACTCGGCATATTGCTAAAATTGCCACGCCCTTTGCGATTTTTAACATCAATGAGATCCTGATTTACGGCCTCCCCATTATCTTTAACCCACGTTTATTAGTGCCGTTTATTCTGTCGCCACTGATTAATTTTATCCTAGCTTACAGTGCCATAAATGTTGGGATCTTAAGCTTTGAGGGGCACAGCTTTCCTTGGATCACGCCGCCACTGCTCAACGCTTACATTGCCAGCGGCCATATCAGCGCGGTGTTGTTCCAAGTGTTATTAATCGGACTTGGAGTATTGGTTTATCTTCCCTTTGTAAGGCGTTTCTCCTTGATGTCTGAGCACTATGAGTTTGATAGTGAGTTAATCAAACGCGTGCAGTTTCAAGCGGATATCGACCGCATGAGTGAGCAGCATTACTCACAGCAGCAGTCCGAATCACTAAAAGCTGAATTAAACCTCGAGAAGACCATTAAGGAAGTCTTGGCAGGGGAGTTACAGCTGCATTATCAGCCTAAAATTGCCCTCAGCAGTGACCATGTGGTGGGATTTGAGGCGCTTATTCGGTTGAAGGATGAACATGGCAACTTGAAGGGACCTTACTTTATTGATGCCTTTCAGCGTGCAGGTTATTCCCATATCATCGACCGCTTTGTGATTAATACGGTTGCAGAGGATCTGGCCCGCTGGGAATTAGAAGGCTTTTTCCCTAAAGTGAGCATCAATATCGACCCAAACAATATTACCGATCCCCAGTTGTTGGCGACGCTGCACGAAAGATTAGGCAGTGTTGCCAACCGAGTCGAAATTGAGATGTTAGAATCGGCCTTTATGTTGGATTTGAATCGCATCGATAGCAGCATGCGTCAGCTTAAGCAGCATGGCTTTACTTTCTTCTTAGATGACTTCGGTACGGGGTTTTCTAGCTTAAGTCTGCTGAGTCGGATCAATGTGGATGGTATTAAGCTCGACCGCAGTATTCTGGCCAATACCAGTGAGCCAAAAGGGCGGACCTTGTATCTGCAAATTTGTAAGCTTTGTAATAGCTTAGGTTTTAGTTTGATTGCCGAAGGGGTTGAAACCACCACAGAGGCAGAGTTTGTTAAAGCGGCGGGTGTGGGTTATGTGCAGGGCTGGTTATACGCCAAGGCGATGCCAGGCCCCGAGGCCAAAGCCTTCTGGTTGGAGAGAAATAGTGACTGATAACTTAGTCAGTACCCTGCTGACGACATACGCCAATGCGAACTTATCGGCTTGGGATAATTTGCGAGTCTTGCTATCCGAGTGTGCGTTGCAGCAATGTGAAGCCCGTGGATTTGAAGTCGATTGCGACAACAGTCGCCCCCATTATTGGCTGCAGATTGAAGATTGTTGGCTCGATTGTGGCAGAACCAATGCCTACAGCGCGGCTATCGTCCGTTTAACGCCTGAGGCCGTTAAGGGCGCAAGGATAATCAACGTGCAAGACTGTGCACTGTTATCCGCCGCGCAGATCAACCTCTTGTGTATGCAAAACGCCCACTTTGACCACTGTTAATCCGGATCACAGGATTAACCATTTCCCCGTTGGGTAATTACCTTGATAGCCAAAAGGAAGCCGTCCCTGCAAGTACCAAGCTAAACGTTCTTGTGTGAAGTCACATAGCGTGACTTCGGCTAACAATAAGGTGGCTAAGGTATCGGCATCATCTGCGACTAGCGCGCAAATCTCGGCAACGGGCATTATTTTCCACGTTTCCAGATAGGCGGTTTTCGCGATTTGAGCGACGATTTCGCTAGAGACTTGGGGCTTTAATCTGTCGGCTTGTTGATGGTCGCTAACACATAAGCTTTCATAGGGCTCAGTGTAGGTCGGTTCGAAAAAACGGTCGGGATCCCTTTCAAGGCAAGTGGCTATGTCTTCTAAGCTGCCTAAGGTGTTGGCCATGGGCTCGTAATGGCCCACATTGCTAGCCCAAGAACAGGATTGGAGTTGTGCGATTAACGGCTTCATTGAGTCTCTGTCTTTTGCCTAGAGTGAAAGCCATCTTGCTGAGAGGAATGGAGCTAGGCAATACATCCTAAGCATAAAAAAACCGCCCTCAGGCGGTTTTTTTGTGCGAAAGCGTGAGCTTAATGCAGATTATAGACCTGCATCGGCGCGCAGTGCGTCAGCTTTATCCGTCGCTTCCCATGGGAACTCGTTACGGCCAAAGTGACCATAAGCGGCGGTAGCTTGATAGATTGGGCGAGCCAGGTTCAACATTTCAGTCAGGCCGTATGGGCGCAGGTCGAAGTGTTGACGGACTAACTTGATTAAGACTTCTTCAGACACTTTACCAGTACCGAAGGTCTCAACGCTGATAGAAGTAGGTTCAGCCACACCGATAGCGTAAGACACTTGGATCTCACAACGGTCAGCCAGACCCGCAGCTACGATGTTTTTCGCTACGTAACGGGCAGCGTAGGCCGCACTACGGTCAACTTTTGATGGGTCTTTACCAGAGAAAGCACCACCACCGTGACGCGCCATACCACCGTAGGTATCTACGATGATCTTACGACCGGTTAAACCACAGTCACCCATTGGCCCACCGATAACGAAACGGCCTGTTGGGTTGATGAAGTATTTAGTGTCTTTGTTCAGCCATTGTGCTGGCAGAACTGGCTTGATGATGGTTTCCATCACGCCTTCGATCAGATCCGCTTGGGCGATGTCTGGGCTGTGCTGAGTAGACAGTACGATCGCATCGATACCAACAATCTTGTTGTCTTCGTAAGCGAAGGTGACTTGGCTTTTCGCATCTGGGCGTAACCATGGCAGAGTGCCATCTTTACGTACTTCAGATTGACGCTTCACTAATGCGTGGGCATAAGTGATAGGCGCTGGCATCAGAATGTCGGTTTCGTTGCTGGCATAACCAAACATTAAACCTTGGTCGCCGGCACCTTGTTCTTTTGGATCGGCACGGTCGACACCTTGGTTGATGTCTGGAGACTGTTTACCAATCGCATTTAATACTGCGCAAGAATCGGCATCGAAGCCCATATCTGAATGGACATAACCAATTTCACGAACCGTTTTACGGGTCAGCTCTTCAATATCAACCCAGGCAGAGGTGGTCACTTCGCCACCTACTAATACCATGCCAGTTTTGACATATGTTTCGCACGCAACACGTGCTTTAGGATCTTGGGCCAGAATCGCATCTAGCACAGCATCAGAAATCTGATCTGCAATCTTATCGGGATGACCTTCTGAGACCGACTCAGAAGTAAACAAGTGCTTTGCCATAGTAGGAAAATCTCGTCGTTAGCAATCAAACGTGTAGAAGCATCTACATCTAGACGGCTATTTTAGTGGAATTTCCCTTGGTTGACACCCCCTAAACTAAATATTTGTGTGTAAAGTGAGGTAAGCCCCAAATCGGGCTGAGTTTGTGGCGCTGGAGTTTCTGCTCTAACTCAATGAATTGATAGTGGTATGTGGTTTTTGCCTTGGATGAGTAGGGCAGGTTATCGCTGAGCTAAGCTCAAACCAAGGTTGTAGCCTGATTGCTATGGGACTCAATGTGACAAAGGATATAACATATTTGAGTTATTGTATTACAAATATGTTTAATGTGTTTTAAGATGAATTAGCCTAAACCTTCAAAGGTGTAATCCACCAGACTGGACAGTGGAATGCAATTTTCGTTTGCGTCGCTTCGCTATGTAGGGGAAAATATGCGTCCAAATTGCCCGCTAGACCCCACAAATTAAGCAGGAGAGAGCATGTCTTCCCGTAAAGTACTCGCCAACGCAATCCGTGCGTTAAGTATGGATGCAGTTCAAAAAGCAAACTCAGGCCACCCTGGCGCCCCAATGGGCATGGCAGATATTGCTGAAGTGCTGTGGAATGATTTCCTTAAGCACAATCCGAACAATCCGAAATGGGTAGATAGAGATCGTTTTATCCTCTCTAACGGTCACGGATCTATGCTGATCTACTCTTTATTACACCTGACTGGCTACGACCTGCCTATCGATGAACTGAAGCAATTCCGTCAGTTACATTCAAAAACTCCGGGTCACCCAGAATACGGTTACACCCCAGGTGTTGAAACCACCACTGGCCCATTAGGGGCGGGGATCAGCAACGCTGTGGGTATGGCGATTGCTGAAAAAACCTTAGCGGCACAGTTTAACCGTGAAGGTCACGAGATTGTTGACCACTACACATACTGTTTCCTCGGCGATGGCTGCTTGATGGAAGGTATTTCTCACGAAGCTTGTTCTCTGGCTGGTACCTTAGGCCTAGGCAAACTGATCGCATTTTGGGATGACAACGGCATCTCTATCGACGGTCATGTTGAAGGCTGGTTTACCGATGACACGCCAAAACGTTTCGAATCATACGGCTGGCATGTGATTGCTAACGTGGATGGTCACGATAGCGATGCGATTCGCGCGGCTATCGAAGCGGCAAAAGCGGTGACCGACAAGCCAACCATGATCTGCTGCAAAACCATTATCGGTTTTGGTTCACCAAACAAATCTGGTAGCCACGATTGCCACGGCGCGCCATTAGGTGATGCGGAAATCGCAGCGGCCCGTGAATTCTTAGGCTGGCCACATGCGCCATTCGACATCCCTGCCGACGTATACGCAGGTTGGGATGCTAAAGATGCCGGTAACGCCCGTGAAGCAGCATGGAACGACAAGTTTGCCGCTTACGCGAAAGCTTACCCAGAACTGGCTGCCGAATACGAGCGCCGTGTTCTGAAAGGTGAATTACCAGCAGATTTCGAAGCCAAAGCACAAGCCTTTATCCAAGAATGCCAAGCGAAAGGCGAAGGCATTGCGAGCCGTAAAGCGTCACAGAACGCGATTGCAGCCTTCGGTGCGGTTCTGCCTGAACTGTTAGGCGGCAGTGCTGACTTAGCGGGTTCTAACCTGACCCTGTGGGCAGGTTCTAAAGGTATTCAAGAAGATCCAGCGGGTAACTACGTGTACTACGGTGTGCGTGAGTTCGGTATGAGCGGCATCATGAACGGTGTGTCACTCCACGGTGGTTTCATCAACTACGGCGCGACTTTCATGATGTTCATGGAATACGCACGTAACGCAGTACGTATGTCTGCGCTGATGGGCATTCAAAACATCTTCGTTTATACCCATGACTCTATCGGTCAAGGTGAAGATGGTCCAACTCACCAACCAGTTGAGCAATTAGCTAACCTGCGTATGACGCCAAATATGGCGGTATGGCGCCCATGTGACGCGGCTGAAACCGCAGTGGCTTGGAAAGCGGCTATCGAACGTCGTCATGCACCAACATCGCTAGTATTCAGCCGTCAAAACCTGAAGGCTCAAGTTCGTACTGCTGAGCAGTTAGCGAATGTGGCAAAAGGCGCTTACGTACTGCAAGACTGTGCAGGTACGCCTGAGTACATCCTGATTGCAACCGGTAGTGAAGTGCAATTAGCGGTAGAAGCGGCTGCAGCGCTGACCGAACAAGGCAAACAAGTTCGCGTTGTTTCTATGCCATCAAACACTGAGTTTGATAAGCAAGATGCCGTTTACAAAGAATCTGTACTGCCAAAAGCTGTGACTAAGCGTATCGCTATCGAAGCGGCCCATACTGACTTCTGGTACAAGTATGTTGGTTTCGAAGGCACTGTTGTTGGCATGACTACCTTTGGTGAGTCTGCGCCGGGCAACGTGCTGCTGAAACACTTCGGTTTCACCGTTGAAAATGTGCTGAATGCTGCAAAATCACTAGGCTAATCGCTTAGGTGATGAGATTACCGACAAAAGGTTAAACTTTTGAAAGGTTAATCTGTATAATGCGGCCTGCAATCGTTTGCAGGCCGTTTTTGTATATGCAGTATTGTTAAGAGGAAATAAAGACCTCAATGATCCGAGTCGCAATCAATGGTTATGGTCGTATTGGCCGCTCAATTCTTCGCGCTTTATATGAGTCCGGAAAACGTCAGCAAATACAAATTGTCGCAATCAACGAGTTGGCTAAGCCCGAAGCCATCATCCATCTGACCCAGTACGACACTACCCACGGTCGGTTTCAGCCCAGAGTCAAATTAGTCGATGATCAGATGCTGATCGGCGATGACGTCATCAAAATTCTCCATGAACCGGATCCTGCTAAGCTGCCTTGGCGCGAGATGGACATCGATATCGTCTATGAAGCGACTGGCGCCATCTTAGATCGCAACAGCTGCGAGGCCCATATCCACGCAGGCGCCAAACAGGTCTTAATCAGTCACCCTTCTTCTGCCGATGTTGACGGCACTATCGTTTACGGTGTCAACCAAGACTTACTGCGCGCCGAGCATACCGTGGTCTCCAACGCCTCTTGTACGACCAACTGTATCGTGCCCGTTATCGATGTACTGGATAAACACTTTGGTGTGAAAAGTGGCGCGATTACGACTATCCATTCGGCGATGAACGATCAGCAAGTGATTGATGCCTATCATGATGACTTACGCCGCACCCGAGCTGCGGGTCAGTCCATCATCCCAGTCGACACTAAACTTGCCCGCGGTATCGAGCGGATTTTGCCGCACATGAAAGACAAGTTTGAGGCAATTTCGGTGCGCGTTCCCACGATCAACGTTACCGCTATCGATCTTTCGGTAACATTAGATAAAACAGTGGATATTGCGACCGTCAATCAAGTGTTAGAATTGGCCGCCAATGGACGATTTAACGGTATCTTAGGCTATACTGATGAGCCGCTCGTATCCTGTGATTTTAACCATGATCCGCGCTCAAGTATTGTCGATGGCACCCAGACTCGGGTGAGCGCAGGGCAGTTGGTTAAACTGTTGCTGTGGTGCGATAACGAGTGGGGCTTTGCAAATCGTATGCTAGATACCAGTTTGGCGATGATTGCAGCTAAACAAAGCTGAAGATAAGAATTTATACCAATGGGTTAAGCCTAGTGGCCAATTCGACGGGATGTCGAGTGCCGAGTAGCTATCTAAGCTAACCGATTGATGCAAAAACCAGTTTGTTTTTTTGATTATAAAAGGAAGCGTTACCATGGCAATTATCAATATGTCAGATTTAGATCTCCAAGGTAAGCGAGTGCTTATTCGTGAAGATCTCAATGTGCCAGTCAGCAACGGCGTGGTCACCAGTGATGCACGTCTGCGCGCCTCTCTTCCCACTATCGAATTAGCCCTTGCCAAAGGCGCAGCGGTAATGGTGATGTCTCACTTAGGTCGTCCAACCGAAGGTGAATACAACAGCGAATTCTCCATGCAACCTGTGGTCGATTACTTGGCCAAAGCCCTGTCTTGTCCAGTGCGTTTAGCGACCGACTATTTAGACGGCGTTGACGTCGCGGTAGGCGAAGTGGTTGTGTTTGAAAACGTTCGCTTTAACAAAGGCGAGAAGAAAAACGACGAAGCCCTGTCAAAGAAAATGGCGGCCTTATGTGATGTGTATGTGATGGATGCCTTCGGCACCGCTCACCGCGCAGAAGCGTCAACCAATGGTGTTGGCTTACACGCTCCTATCGCCTGTGCAGGCCCATTATTAGCACAAGAATTAGAAGCGTTAGGCAAAGCTTTAGACAACCCAGCGCGCCCATTAGTGGCCATCGTTGGCGGTTCTAAAGTGTCGACTAAGCTGACCGTATTAGAAAGCTTATCTGGTATTGTGGACCAGTTAGTCGTTGGCGGTGGTATCGCCAATACCTTTATCGCTGCGGCGGGCCACAATGTAGGTAAATCCTTATACGAAGCGGATTTAATTGATGAAGCTAAGCGCTTAGTGGCGAACGCCCAAAGCCGCGGTGGCGACATTCCTGTGCCTACCGATGTGGTTGTTGCGGGTGAGTTTAGCCCTACAGCTGCTGCGACCTTAAAAGCGGTCAACGAAGTAGGCGATAGCGACATGATTTTCGACATCGGTCCCGACAGCGCCGAAGCCTTAGCGAAAATCATCGAGTCTGCTGGCACTATCGTATGGAACGGCCCAGTGGGCGTGTTCGAATTCGACCAATTCGGTGAAGGCACTAAGCGTATCGCACAAGCTATCGCTGATTCTAAAGCCTTCTCTATCGCGGGCGGTGGTGACACCTTAGCGGCGGTCGACAAGTATGATATCGCCGATAAAGTCTCTTACATTTCTACTGGCGGTGGCGCTTTCCTTGAGTTTTTAGAAGGTAAAGAGTTACCGGCTGTAGCTATGCTAAAACAACGCGGTGCCTAACACTGAGTTAGGTATTGCGCCATCGCGGCAGGGCGCTGCGATGGCACTAAAGCTTGATAAAAAAATTATAAAAAACCGCTCATTCTCTTAAGAGCATTAACCTGTTCTTGAGTGATTGAGCATAAAAATCCATCCAAACGATAGCGACCTCGGTGACCTAACGTTGATGTGACAGTCACCCTATTATTGGAGTTAAAAAATGGCGTTAATTTCCCTACGACAACTACTCGATCACGCGGCAGAGCATGGATACGGTGTGCCAGCGTTCAACGTAAACAACCTTGAGCAAATGCGCGCCATCATGCAGGCCGCAGAAGCTACAGACAGCCCTGTTATCGTGCAAGCCTCTGCGGGTGCACGTAAATATGCGCGTCCACAATTCTTAAAATACCTGATGACGGCTGCACTTGAGCAGTATCCAGATATCCCAGTCTGTATTCACCAAGACCATGGTACCGATCCTGATATCTGTCAGCGTTCTATCCAATTAGGTATGTCATCAGTCATGATGGACGGTTCATTAATGGCCGACGGTAAAACCCCTGCTTCTTACGAGTACAACGTTGATGTGACTCGTAGAACCGTTGCATTCGCCCACGCGTGTGGTGTGTCTGTAGAGGGTGAAATCGGTTGTTTAGGCAGCTTAGAAACCGGTACTGCCGGTGAAGAAGACGGTGTGGGCGCAGAAGGCGTATTAAGCCACGACCAACTGCTGACCAGCCCAGAAGAAGCGGCACGCTTCGTTGCCGATACCCATGTTGACGCGCTGGCGATTGCGATTGGTACTAGCCACGGTGCATACAAGTTCAGCCGTAAACCAACGGGTGATGTACTGCGTATCGACCGCATCAAAGAAATCCATGCCCGCATTCCTAACACTCACTTAGTGATGCACGGTTCTTCTTCAGTACCTCAAGAATGGTTGCAGATCATCAACCAATACGGTGGTCAAATTCCTGAAACTTACGGCGTGCCATTAGAAGAAATCGTTGAAGGTATCAAACACGGCGTGCGTAAAGTGAACATCGATACCGATTTGCGCTTAGCGTCTACCGGTGCGGTACGTAAATACTTGGCCGAACACCCAAGCGAGTTCGACCCACGTAAGTTCCTGAAAGCCTCTATGGAAGCGATGGCAGATATCTGTACTGTTCGCTACGAAGCCTTCGGTTGTGCGGGTCAAGCTTCTAAGATTAAGCCATTGTCTTTACAAGCAATGTACAAAGCTTATCAGTCAGGCGCATTAGATCCTAAGATCAACCTCTAAGCCTTAACAAACTGCTCTAAAAAGCCCGCCAAAGTGCGGGCTTTTTCTATGCAAAAAATCGTTGAATTTTCATTTTCTAATCGTAAATGTTAGTATTGCCCAGATTTTCAGGGGATTAAACGGAACAGGAACGGATAAACATGAAGAAAGTACTGACCGCAGCGCTATTAATGTCTGCACCATTTATGGCAAACGCGGGAGCCGATTTTGTTAAGGGCGACAAGACATTCGCAGGTGAAGCCGAGCTAGGTGCAACCTTAACCACAGGTAACACCGACACCTCATCCTATAAGGGCCGCTTAAGCCTTAAGCACGAATTAGGTGATTGGGAAAACCAATACCTATTAGAAGGTTTGTATAAAGAAGATACGGGTGAAGTCACGGCAAAACGTTATTTAGCGGGCGCTCAAGGCAACTATAAGATGACAGACCGCAGCTATCTGTTTGCCAACGCTAACTACGAAGTCGACCCTTTCACCGGTTATGACTACACAGTATCAGGCGCGGCGGGTTATGGTCACAGACTCTATGACACCAGCAAGACTTTTCTGGATGTGGAAATCGGTCCCGGTTACATCTATCAGCGCCTCGATTCAGAGCAAGCCCTGTTAGAAGGCACAGATTCGAATGACAGCGTGGTTGCCCACGGCGTGATCAACTTCGAAACTGAAATCACTGAAACCTCAAAATTCCAGCAACGTTTTGTGGCCGACTACGGCGATAAATTAGATGCGCGTTCAGAAACCTCGCTGACAGCCAATATCATTGGCGCCTTAGCGATGAAGTTTGCGATTATTGTGCGCTACAACAGTGAGCCACTGGACGATAAAAAGAGCACTGATACCGAAACGAATATGACCTTGCTCTATTCGTTCTAATCAATGTGATTGATATCAACATAAAAGCACCGAGAGGTGCTTTTTTATTGGCTGTTTTTGGACTAACTTGAAACAAAGTTAGTTAATTCTTTATTAGTTGTATCTGTAGTTATACAAAAATTAATGTTGTAAGCCCCTTTAGTTACCGAGAAATACGTAGAAAGTTGCGTTTTGTCAAAATTTACAGAGCCCGAGCTATGGTAATTTTCGAACTAATTTCCCTTGCAGAGATCAACTTTGATGAAATTACAGCAGTGGTTTAAAAACAGTGGAGTGGCGCTATCTAGCCTATTCTGCGTTGCAATATTGAGCGGATTCTCACCAGCAGTTTGGGCAATGACCGAAGGAACAGAACGGCTCGATTTAACCGCTGCATCAGTGGGGTATATTGCTGTATGCATCTTCGTTCTCGCCTATATTTTGGTGATGGCCGAAGAGGCGCTGCACCTGCGTAAATCCAAACCCGTATTGGTCGCAGCCGGCATTATTTGGGGCATGATAGGTTTTGTATATGTGCAAAATGGCATGTCGGAGGTTTCCGAGGCAGCCTTTAAGCACAATCTACTGGAATACGCCGAGTTATTACTCTTCCTCTTAGTAGCGATGACTTATATCAACGCCATGGAGGAACGTAACTTATTCGATGCGATCCGCGGTTGGTTAGTTGGACGGGGATTTAGCCTGCGCACCGTGTTCTGGCTGACCGGGTTTATGGCGTTCTTTATCTCGCCAGTGGCCGATAACTTAACCACGGCGTTATTGATGTGTGCTGTGGTGATGAAAGTGGGCGCAGGGCAGCGCAAATTTATTACGCTGGCGTGTATTAACATTGTGGTCGCGGCGAATGCGGGCGGTGCCTTTAGTCCCTTTGGCGATATCACCACCCTGATGGTGTGGCAAAAGGGCTTAGTGCACTTTGCTGACTTCTTCCATCTGTTTATTCCTGCCTTGGTCAACTTTGCCTTGCCTGCGGCGATTATGAGCGTGTTTATCCCAAGTTATGTGCCCGAGCCTGAAAAAGAGCAGGTGTACACTAAACCCGGCGCTAAACGTATCGTGGCGTTATTCCTGTTGACCATTGCGACGGCGGTGTGTGCTCATTCCTTCTTCGGCATGCCACCTGTGCTTGGGATGATGACGGGTCTGGGCTTCCTGCAGTTCTTTGGTTATTACCTGCGTAAGACCTTCGATAAATCTGTTGCCCGTGAGCGTGCGAAGGCGGAATTACGTCAGGATAAACAACGGCTACAACAACTTGGTAGCGTAGTGCCCTTCGATGTGTTTAGCCGGATCTCCCGCGCCGAATGGGATACCTTACTGTTCTTCTACGGTGTGGTGTTATGTGTGGGCGGCCTTGGCTTTATGGGGTATTTGAGCTTAGTGTCTGAGGCGCTGTATTCCCATTGGGATGCAACCTATGCCAACGTGGCTATCGGTCTGTTGTCTTCCATTGTCGATAACATTCCAGTGATGTTCGCCGTGTTGACCATGAACCCAGAGATGGCCCTCGGTCAATGGTTACTGGTGACCTTAACTGCGGGCGTTGGGGGCAGTTTGTTATCCATCGGCAGTGCGGCAGGGGTTGCCTTGATGGGACAGGCTAGGGGGATTTACACCTTCGGCGCCCATTTACGTTGGACACCTGTGATCGCGCTTGGCTATATTGCTAGCATTTTGGTACATATGTGGCTCAATGCAGCAATGTTCTAAAAACAAATGAAACACAATGTATCGCTGTTTGTTTTTAGCATTAAATGTTTTATTGATGTGTTTCACAGATTATTCATCTGACCATGTTAGGTGGCATTAAGATCACTGCGTTGTTTTAGCTCGAATTGTATACTCGGCCTCAAGTAAGATGATGAAAGAGGCCGAGATGCAAATAGGCGCTTGTTGGTTTAATGCACAGGAACAAGTGCTGGTTGATTCGGCTTCAGGACGCAGCTGGTTATTGAGTGCGGATGAATTTCAAATACTTTCTCTGCTGAGTGCACAGCGCGGCAAAGTCGTTTCGCGCATGGAGTTGCAGCAGGCGATTCGGCCGCAACTCAAATTGTCTATGCGTGCCGATGACTTGCTCAATAGCACAATTCGTCGCTTAAGGTTATTTCTCGGTGACGATGCGGCGCATCTATTAGTTAATGTTGCTAATCAAGGTTTTATCCTTTACGCCACCCCTAGAAAACAATCTCGTACCGAGCTTAATTCGCCGCTTTTTAAACTAGGTATGCCACAGTTTATGTTGCTGATGCTCTTGACCTTGGCAACCCTGTTTTGGGTTGGCTCTCGGATCTCCCACCCTACGAGCATCGCGCCCAATTATGCGACACAATTACCTATGCATAATGGTGATTTGTCAGAGATCCAATTCTATACGGGGCAGCCGACGGACCATTCGATGAAGCCATTAGTCGAACACTTTCTGGCGCAGGTTTCGGCTTGTGCCATTTTCCCTTGGCAATCCATCGCCGCCACAATCTCAACGGACCAAAAGTTTGTGAGTCTAGTGCTAAAAAATGAAGATGCCGATGGACTGAGATTCGAAACCATCAAGATGATGTCCGAGGATTTTAATGCCGATGTGATTGATGAGTTATGGCTAAAAATGGTGGGGATCTGTGCTTAAATTTTCTGATTTAACGGCGAAAACCCATAGGTTTCGTTTATGGCATGTAGTTGGAATCATTGTCGTTTTATCCAGTATCGTGCTGGGTACTTACGCCATGAGCTTTAACAGTAAGCAACTCAATTTGAGTTGCCAAGCTAAGCTGTACCAATCACCTTTTATGGCCGAGCCACTGCCTGCCTTTAGCCAAAGTTTATCCCTCGATGTGGCGATAGAGGCTAATCACGCTAAGTTAAGTTATCGCTATGCACAGGATGGGCAAGACTTGGCTGCGCTGATTTACCGCGGCAAAGTCAGTGCCTTAGAGCCTGGCACTATGACTTATAAGCTGAATTTAGACCAAGCCAATTTAAAAATGGACCTACTGCAAACCGAAGTGCCCGACTTAATGCGTGCCGAGGTGCGAAAATCCCGCCAAGCCTTATTCGAGCAGGGTAGAATGAGTTTCGATATGCAGATTGTGGATATGGATACCTTAAATGATTTTGTGTTGATTAAGTTCTATCCCAGCGGGCATTTGTGGGCTTGTAGGAGTCATTAATGTCAGCAATAAAAAGGCATCCCATTGGATGCCTTTTTTTGGGGCGATGAAGGGGGGGACTGTGTCGCTACTGAGGTGTCACTTGAACTAATGTCAGTTCATTATTGGCCTTAGCACCATAGATCTGAATCGCGACCTTGATTTGGGACACGGCGCCGCTGGGATCCTGTTGCTGCCAATCGAGACCCGCGATTTCAAACTGATATTGGCCACCCTTGACTTCGGTCAGTTGACCCGTACATTCTCCTTGGCTCTGGCAGCGATAACTTTGGGTCACATGCCAGCGTTTCCAGGCCTTAGGATTGGACGAGGTTTTATCCTTATTAGGGAAACCAAAGTAATAAATGTCATAGCTCTTGGCGGCGGTAATCGCCGCTTGGTTAGCATCGGTTAATGAGAACACTAAGCTGCCGGTGTTGGGGTCAAACTGTTCTACCGCCAGATTAATCTGAGTGGCTTCATCGATACTCACTGTAGTTTCGACCGGCGGCGGTGGCGGCGGAGGCGTGACCTCCTCGGATTTATCATCGTCACTACCACAGCCGACAAGGGCGAGTGTACTTAGGGTTAATGCGAGTAATGGGTATTTCATCACTGCCTCCTTAATTGAAGTGGCCAGTGTGGCACGTGGTGCATTCCATATCGGTTTTAACACTTGCCGCCGAACCTAAGGTGCTGGTGCTGCCGTGGCAGACTTGGCAATCCTGCGCTTCCAGTGAGGGTTTGCTGCCGGGGAGGGCGCCAATATTCTCGCCCTGATAGGCACGGTTTAGCAGTTCCACCAAGTAATAGGCCATAGAGGCCGATAGGCGATAGCAGCGCTCACCCTTCTTGGCAAAGGGCAGGCCAGAAGCCCGTGACCAATTACTGATGGAGGAGTGGCACAGCACACTCATGGCTTTCGATGAGCTACCAACGAGGGCGGTTTTTTCCGCTGTCGAGCCGATACCTGCAACGAACTCAGGGGTCGATAGTGGCAAGGTGGTGTTTTCATAGTAACGGAAGGTATTGGCGATAACCGCGCTATTCTGGCCGTTAATATCATCTAAGATGTTGACTAACATACCGATGGCGTTGAGGTTACCACAAAGTGTGCCTTGGCCTGTGACCCCAGCAAAACCATACCCCGCAAGGGCGGTGGGAATGGTTTTAAATTTGTCGGCATCGGCACTATTAGATTGCGCTAGCATAGTGATAACCGAGTGAAACACTTGGTGCATACAGCCGCCACCCGTCTCGTAGGCAAGTTTTGCTGTTGCCATGGCATCGAGTGGCACATATTTGAGTTTTTCCCCGAGGGCTAATTGATATTGACCGTCGGCATTGGTCGCCGCAAATGCTGACGTACCCATTAAAGTTGCGCCCGCAGCCGCCGTGCTGATACCGATAATGCGAGTTAATGCTTGGCGTCGATTAATGCTCATCATGAATATCCTCTTTTATTAATTACTTTTATTTATCAATCAGTAACCATTGGTTGATGGCATCATTCTAGAAACTGCAGCAATAAATAGTGTGATTTGCGGCCGGGGATATTTGGTCTCCCCAAATCGCTGGCGGTGGGAGAAGAACAATCGTTTTAGCCGATGTTTGCTAAGTGGTTTTGTGGATATGTTCGATTTCAATGTGCATCAACGCACATTATTTGTGGCATTTATGTAAATTTATGCGGATTTATCACCAAGCTAAGCCGCTGCAAATGGCATTTATCGCTGTGAGCTAACGCAGATTTTTGTTTTATGGCGATCCGCTTGCGGGCTGGTTCACGAAATTTAACTATTTGCCGCCTTGGGTTAACGGGATCACAGTAATCATTAGCAGTCTTGCATAGACTTAATTCGATGATTTTACAGGTTGGAGTTTGAGTTATGCAGGTGGGGGGCTGTTGGTTTGACCGTGAGCGTGGCTTACTTGTCGAACAGGCTCGTGATGAATCTTGGCACCTTCCCCGTGCCGAGTTGCAAGTGTTGAGCCTGTTGGTTGAACATCAAGGCAAACTGGTCTCCAAGCATGAGCTGAAGACTGGCGATGGGGCGCATCCTCCTCTTACTGACACTTCGTTAGCGCGGGCGGTCTTTATGATCCGCTCCTTCCTCGGGCCCCAATATGAGGGGCTGATTGAAACCGTCAAAGGCCAGGGCTATCTGCTGCACAGCACCCAAGGACAAAGGTTTAAAAGTTTGCGCTACCCTAGGCTGCAATCCTTACCTTGGTGGAGTGTGTTGCTAGTTTTTGGATTTATGCTTGCGATTTCAGGCTTTTACCTTAGCCGAATCGACCACAGCGTACCGACTCAACCTTTGCTCTCTACCGATTTGCCCTTAGCCTCGGGACAACATATTCGGCTGCATTTGTATGCCAATTCGAAAACCAACAATACCCTATTGTTTGAGTTAGGCGACCGCTTGGGCCAAGGGCTGAGTCGCTGCGGCCACAGTGATTGGTCCGAAGTGTACTCCTCGCTCTCCCACGATAAACAGGTGCTCAACATTACTATGCGGGGTTATAAACTCGGGCAATCGGTGATCCGCAACTTGAAGATCAGCGACTTTAGACGGCCGAAGGAATTTATTGATGCAAACTGGCTGCAGGAGGTCGGGATCTGTGGCTAAGTGGCTCAAGTGGACGATAAATCTCACCATACTCTCGGCGCTAATCGTCGCCTGCGGGGTGATTTACCTGCAATCTGTCTCCAGTAAGGCTGTGATCTTAAATTGCAGCTCCGAGCTGTTTGACCGCCATAGCCAACAAGTGGATGAGGGAAAATTTTACCTCTTGGTCGATGTGTTGATCTCGGCGGACAATGCACAGATCAATTACCGCTACTTTAACCTCGACGGCTCAAGTGCGGGGGCGATTTTGATGCAGGGCGAGGTCAAGAGCATGGAGCTAAACCGCATGACCTACAATGTGTCGGTCAAAACCAAGACTGAGTCCGAAGACGTCGATAAAAAGTATTGGCCCGAGCACATGAAGTACCTTTCTTACATCAGCAGTTTGCACTTCAGTGAGTCTGGTCGACACAATCTCAGTATTGAAGTGCTAGACAGCGATGCCAACCAAGATTACGCGGTTGTCTTGTTTCAGCCGAGTAACACCGTTTGTGGCTGTAGAATCGTCAATAGCCGAATTTAATCAGTGAATTTGCCGCGCTTTCGGTTTAGATTATATTTTCCATGGTGTTAATGCCGACTCTTCCATCTCAATCATAAGGTTGTTGTGTTTAAGATACGTGTCAAACAAGAAGAATCCCTGTCGATTAAGTTCAGCCATCAGATGGAAAAGGGCGATAATCGTCAGCTTGATCTCTATTTCTTTTTACCAAAGGAAATGGGCATAGGCGCGCACACTTTAAACGAAGAAGAGTATTACCACAGCGCTATTGTTGGACGCCGCTCCTACTACTCCGAAGGGCTGCACTTGCCACTGGTGCAAGGGCGCTTCGCCAGTATGAATCGCCGCACGGTGGAAGAATTCCGGCTGTACTTAAACCTATTTGCCTACCAGTTTGCCGTCGCGGTTGAAAACGATGTCAAAGAACTCAATCGTATCGCCGATGTGGCGCACTTCTATCTGGCGCTCGATGAGCTGTGCGAGCAAGTGACGCAACTGCTGAAAAAGTTTCGCCGTAATGAGCCGGGCGATCCTAAATGGAAATCCTATTTCGAGAATGCCGATAACTATCTCTCTTGGTTCTGCGAGCAGCAACTGCTAAAAGTGCTCGCCCATGCCACGCGCACCAGTGATTTTGCCGACATCCAAGAACGAGTCTTGACCCTGTGCCGCAACGAATGCGCTTACCGCGATGCCAACAACTATAACTCGGCGCAGACCAAGCAAGATCCCAACCGAATTTCGAATAAGATGCTGTTATTACGGCGCTTAATTCAGCAAGGTGTGGTACTCAAAGAAGAGTTAAAACCCTTAGGCATTGGCCTTAAAAAGTTTACGACTGGACTTGCGACCGCGTTGGTTATGTTGGTGGTATCGGCGCTGATCATCGAGGCGCAGGGCGTCTTTAGCGGCTTTACCATAGCGTTGGTGCTGACGCTGGCGGTGATTTACGGATTTCGTGAAATCTTTAAGGACGATGTGCGTAATGCTCTCTGGCGCTTTATTCAGCGTGGTCGGCCGCGTTGGAGCCGTATCTTAAGGGATACCACCAGTCAGTCGGTAATCGCTAAGCAATTAGTTTGGCTCGAATTTATGCGGCAACAGGATTTGCCAGAAAAGGTTAACGAAATCCTAAAACAACGGCATAGCCAGAATAAGGTCGATGCCGAAGTCCTGCATTATAAGATTGCCACTCGGGTAAACCATGGCGAGTTTCAGGCGGGATATTCGACGATACAAGAGCAAGTGAACTTTAGTTTTGTGCCCTTTGCCCGCTACTTAGAGCGGGGCAAGGCAAAGATTTATAAGGAAATTGAGGGCAAGATCAGCCATGAGTCGGTCGAGCGTCGCTACCAAGTGAATCTGATTTTAGTGCTGCGGGATGGCCGCGAGGAGCCACAATACGCGCGCTACAAAATCACTATGAATCGCTCGGCCATTATCGAGATCACCCAAAGTCAGTTACCCGATTCCTTTAATCCTCCTGCTAAGGCTGACGAGTAAAGGCCTGGCCGATATTCTGATCGTTATTCTGCTTCGCCCGTTTGAGCGCCACCTCGGCATTGCTGAGGTATTGCTCTAGGCTTTGTCCTTCCTGATAGCTGGCAATCCCAATGCTAATCCCTTCACCTAAGCCATTGCTGTTGAGCTTTTCGATGGTATTGAGGGCGAAGTGATGTGCCGCCGTGGCATCGGTATCTGGTAGTAATAACAATAGTTTACCGAGTTGCCAATGAAGGATTTGGTAATGGGTGGGGATTTCGAGCAAGAGCTCCACTTCCACTTCCTGCTGACGCGTCTCAAGTTGGTCGATATCACTCATATGGCTGAGTAAGCCCTCAGGGTTAATATCCATCACCAGCAAGCTTGAGTGATTGCGGCTTTGGGGTGATAGCGAAGCAAAATAGCGTTCTAAATCGGATAGATGCTGCAAAATGGTGCTGCGGTGCGGCACAAAGCTGCGCGGCTCGGTGCCCCTTAGGCTATCGGCGGCTTGCTCTAAGGTACAGATGATGTAGTCAATCTCACCGTCAGAAGCCACATGGCCCTTCAAGGTGGCCTGTAAACAATTGGAATGGCGCAGATTGGGCGAGCAGAGGATCTGCCCTTGCCATTGACCCTGCATGCTGATTTGGGCGGTGATCCGCTGCCACTGGTTACCCAGATCGTTGGCGAGCAGTGAGGCTAAATCATGGTTTAAATCACCATTAAGTTGCATCAGTTGATCGAATACTGGATTGATTTTTATCAGCTTACCATTGGCATCCGTCAGCGCTGTGGCCACAGTCGTATCGCATAGTAAGTCGCTTAAGAA
Organism: Shewanella sp. GD03713; assembly: GCF_029843705.1. NCBI lineage: Bacteria > Pseudomonadati > Pseudomonadota > Gammaproteobacteria > Alteromonadales > Shewanellaceae > Shewanella > Shewanella sp. GD03713. The sequence continues at coordinate 3,864,461 of NZ_JAOCIW010000001.1, read as the reverse complement.
GGCTTGATTCTGGCAATCGATCATGGCGCTAATATCTTCAAGGGAGACTAACAGATGCGGTAAGCCGCGCCCCAATCTCGGCGCTTGGCGAACGCACACGCTAAGTCTTGAGCCCTTATCATTGTCTAGCGACAGCTTGCCTTGCCATTCACCTTGTCGATGCACTTGGTCGAGCATTTGCGCTAGGGTCAAGTCATCGAGATTAAGGGCGCGTTGCAGGCTGCGGTCTGTGAGTTCATCCTGCGGCACTTGAGTCGCCTCGGCCGCCTTAGGGTTTGCACTGATAATTCGTGCCTGCTCATTGGCGAGGATAAAGCCGATATCATTGTTAAATAATGCATTAGCCACATCAATACTGTATTGGCGCGAGCGATACTGCAGGCGGTACATATGGCTGAGTAAGATCACCCAAGCGGCCAGTAAGGTCAGGATTAGCGCGGCGACGATGACGATGTTCTGCCATTGGGAAAACTTAGAGGCGATATCATCGTTACGAATATAAGAGAGCAAAAAGTACTCGCGTCGCAGTTCGGGCTGATTAGTTAACTCGACTTTGAGGTACACGAAGGTGGCATCTTCACCATGGAATTGGCCAAAGTTGCTCATCGACATTTCCCGCCACAGCGCTGGATAACTCTGGCGCAGACTGGCGCCTAAGGTATCGGGAATATGGGTTAAGGGCGCGAGTTCACTCACGCCGGCATAGAGTAACCCTTGGGTATCTAACACTAGCATCGGTGATTTATTGCTTGAAAATGCAGGCTTTATCGCTTCTAGCATCTGCACAATCGAGTTGTAGGTAATCAAATAACCCATGGAGCTTTGATCGGGTTTCTCAAGCCAAGTCATTTGATACATATAGGGTTCGAGCATGCCATTGAGGGGCACAAACTCTAAGGGTGAGGTAAAGACTTCTTTGCCACCTAAGTTGCGGCTCGAGCCTAACAGGGCGGCAGGTAGCGCGTCCTGACTAAAGTTTGAAGGTGTCGCAAACTTATAATTACCTTGGGGATCGAACAGGGCAATCCCGAGGAGTTCGGGAATATGCTGTACTAACTCCTGCCAACTTGCCTGTAATTTCTGTTGAGACGAAGCCGTTGGATTTTTGAGGTACTGCTTGAGTAATTCGTCTTTGGCAAATAGCTGAGTGCGAAATTGCTGGAAGGCGACCTTATCTGTGATCAGCGTGCCTATGGTTTGTAGTTCGCTATATCTTTGGGTCGCCCATTCTTCCTGTAACCGACGTTCACCTAAGGTGATGATTAAGTTAGTTAAAATAATCATGCCTATCACCAGCATCGATAACTGGCTCGCGACAGCCAACAGGCGTTGGTGAGACCAATGCAGCCCTTGGGTCAATGAAAGTAATGGCGCGAGTGGGTGTAGGTTAGGGTTCTTTTTCAGCATGGGCCGATTTAGGGTTGATTAACTGTTAATTAGGCTATGTTAACACGAATGAAATGTTACGACAGTGGCAAGTTGCTCGGCGACTCTGTTATCCCGAGCAATGCATCAACCCCAAGGCGACTGAGCGAAACGGTTAGCCGAGTGCGCCTAACACTCTGTGCTTAAACTCGCAGCCCGAGGCGAGCACTTGTTCGCGGCAAAGATCGATGTCGACCCCTTCTAATCCCTCAATCGCCGAGACTTGTACCCGCTCGATATAGTGGGGGGCGAGGGCGATAAAGGCATTCACGGCGGCGTAGGAACCTGCCAGTTTTGGGCGGCAATGTTGGTTATAGGCGGCTTCATTGTCGGCGTTGAGGGAAATGGATAATCCATCTACACACTCCGCTAACTCAGGCAGAATGTTGCGTCTGTGAACTAGGTTGCCTAAGCCATCGGTATTGACCCGCACGCGGCCGCCACGGCGTTTGATTTCTTTGGCAACGGCCAGCAGGGTCGGCAGATTCATCGTCGGTTCACCGTACCCGCAGAACACATATTCCTCAAAGTCTTCCACTTTACCTAACAGCGGGATAATTTCCTCCGGCTTGGGCTGGTGGGTCAATGCCAATTGATACTCGTGAATTTGTTTACTGCCATTGTGTTTAGGACAGAAGGCACACCGCAGGGTGCAGCGACCCGTGATATTCAGATAACGACTCCTGCGAATATCATAGACTAAGGTTTCGCTGGCGCAGGTTTCATTGGTGCACACTTCCGCCGTGGTGTTGCCATTGGCTAAGGTTTCAGTGGCTTTAATGGGGGCGGGGTGGATTGGGGCAGAATGTGAGCTTGGCATCCGATCTGTTTTCATACTATCGACTTTATTGGCATCTTGGCGGTCACTTAGGTTGAGTGTAACGAATGCGATCCTTGATAACTGCCACCTAGATCGCACAACGCGCTTTACTCGTTAGGGGCGGTCAGAGATAAAAAAGAGAGCCTAGGCTCTCTTTTTATGGGTGACTATGGTGACGGAACGACCACTAATCCTGTTTATAGTCAGGTTCATTAAAGGCGTCTAAGGACACCTTGTGGCTCTCATTGGCATGTAAATGTCTCTCCTGCGATGTTTTTGGACGCCACCACCAATGGTAGAAGCGGCTTCCAACGCGTTTCGCATCATCGAGAATGATGTACAGCAAAGGCACCAAAATTAGGGTCACCACAGTCGAGAATAGGATACCGAAGGCAAGGGAAGTCGCCATAGGGATCACAATCTGCGCCTGTAGGCTGCGCTCAAGAATAATAGGCACAAGACCGACGAAGGTGGTCAATGAGGTCAAGATAATCGCCCTGAAACGATAACATCCTGAGTCCACCGCCGCTTGTCTGACCGATTGTCCTTGCTCCCGCGCACGGTTTACAAAGTCCACCAAGATCAAGGAGTCGTTTACCACTACCCCGGCGAGCGCGACGATACCACAGAGACTCAAGACGCTCATGGCAAGACCTTGGATCAAATGCCCAAACAACGCGCCGATAATCCCGAAGGGGATCACTGACATAATGATCAGTGGCTGGCTGTATGACTTAAGCGGCACCGCCATTAAGGCATAAATGGTAAACAGCGCAAAGAAGAAGCCCTGCATTAGACCGACCATAGCATTCTGTTCATCCAAACTGCCGCCATCGAGGGTGGTTTGGATTTTAGGATACTTGGCCTGTAACTGCGGCAGGAAATCCTTTTGTATTTCAGTAACAACCTTAGAAGGTTCCACCTTGTGTTTGTTGGCATTCGCAATAATGGTAATTGCCCGCTTGCCATCGACACGGGTGATTGAGGCGTAGGATTCGCCTTTTTCAACCTCGGCAACGGTAGAGAAAGGTACCGACTTGCCCTGCGGCGTGCGGATCAACATATTCTCGAGATAGCCAACGGTACGGCGCTGCTCCAAGGGGTAGCGCACCATGACCTTGATTTCTTCTTTATTACGCAAAATACGTTGTGCTTCATAACCATAGAAGCCATAACGGACTTGGCGAGCTAAATCAGACAAGGTTAAGCCAAGCGCTTCGGCCTCGGGGCGGATCTTTAAGCGGATCTCATGGCTGCCCGAAGAGAAGTTATCGGCAATATCATACACACCTTCGTAGGTGGCGAGCTTTTGCTTAAGCTCGCGGGCGGCTGCTGATAATTCTTCGAGATCGCTCGAGGTCAATCTAAAGGATATGTCACCACCGCCACCGCCGTTCCCGCTGGCGTTGAAGTCGAGCTTCTTCACCGACAGTAATTCTGGCAATTGTTCGCGCCATGCGGCGGCAATAGCCTCGCCATCCACTTCTCGGTCTTCGCCCTTGGTCAGTTCGGCAAAGATAAAGGCGGAGGTGCGCGAGCTCATGTTGATAAAGCTATGCTTCACCACTTCGCTACCGTTGTCCTTCTCCATTTTAGCGTTCATCTTGTACAGGGCTTCTTCAATATCCTGTACCACCTTGAGGGTGTTCTGCTCTGAGCTGCCTTCATCCATTTCTAGCTGTACTTGGATAAAGTCCGATGGAATGTCGGGGAAGAACACCCAGCGCACTTTGCCGCTGGCGACTAAGGCTATGGATAAAATCAATACTCCGATAAAGGCCGCGACGACGTTGTAGCGATGTTGGATACAGCGCTCGAGGAAGTTGCGGTAACTGTGGTGAATAAAGTGCTGAACACGATTGTTAAATTTGTCCTTGAAGCGACCAAAGAAACCCGTGGGTTCACCTGGTTTTCTGAACTTCATGTGGGCTAAGTGCGCTGGCAGGATAAATTTAGATTCCACCAGTGAAAATGCCAGACACATGATGACCACCATGCCGATGGATTTCCAAATAATCCCCATGGGGCCAGAAACCATCAACATAGGAATAAAGGCGGCGATAGTGGTTAATACCCCGAAGGTGGCGGGCATGGCCACTTTTTGCGCCCCGCGGATCACGTTATCAATCGAGTGTCCGTGCCGCTCGACCTCACTGTAGGCGCTTTCACCTATCACAATCGCATCGTCGACCACTATCCCCAAGACGAGAATAAAGGCGAACAATGTCAGCATGTTGATGGTCATGGAGAAAGGTTCCAACGGCATGATGAGCATAGTGCCGAGGAAACACACGGGTAATCCCATCATCACCCAAAAGGCGAGTTTGAGATCGAGGAACAGAGCTAAGATCACAAACACTAACAGGGCGCCATAAAACATGTTCGACATCATCATGTTCAAACGGCCCTTGAGGTAGTGGGTTAAATCTCCCCAAGTGTCTAATTTTGCATTGGCTGGCAGAGTGGCTCGGCGTTTCTCTACGTAGTCTTTGACCTGTTGAGCGATGTCGAGGGCGTTTTGATCGTTAACGCTGGTCACTTCAATAATGGCCGCAGGTTTGCCGTTGAAGCGGGTGTACTCTAAACGCTCTTCAAAATCGTCCTTAATGGTTGCCACCTGAGGCAACATCACTCGGCTACCATCGGCGCGGGTGGTGACGACAATATTGGCAAAATCATCGCCGGTATAGGCTTGGCCTTTAGTACGCAGCAGAATGTCGCCATCTTCGGCGCGGATCGAACCGCCCGGCAAGTCGATAGAAGAGTTTTGCACCGCCAAGGCGACTTGCGAGAAGGTTAAGCCGTATTCCCGCAGCTTATCTTCAGAGACTTCGATACCGATTTCATAGTCGCGCACGCCCGTGACTTTCGCACGGGTGACGGCGGGAAGTTGGGTCAAATCATCACGTACCGATTTGGCCAACTCCTTCATATCGTGCAGCGACATATCACCGTAGACTGACACCCAAATCACGTTGTTTTCGGGTTCGATTTTGTAGATTTGCGGTTTTTCGATGTTCACCGGAAAGGTGGAGATCGCGTCCAAACGTAACTTGGCTTCGTCGAGTACGGTTTGCACGTCGTAGTCATCTTCGACTTCGACCGTGATGGCGCCAACCCCTTCACTGGCAACCGAAGTGACTTTTTTAATCCCGTTGATGTCTTGAATGGCTTCTTCAATCTTGATGTTGATGCCTTCTTCGATTTCCTGCGGCGCAGCGCCGGGATAAGCAACGGTAATGCTCAATAAGTTAAGGTTAAAAGAGGGAAATACCTCTTTATTAATCAACACTGTGCTAAATAGACCGCCAATCAGCAGCGCCCACATTAACAGGTTGGCTGCCACGCTGTTGCGGGCAAACCAGGCTAAGATCCCTTTTTGAGTATCCATTAGTTCACCCCAGCGGCCGCAAGACTCGACTCAGGAGCATCTTCCTTAGGTGTGGGGGTCTGCACTGGCTTGGCATCTTCACCTATGATTTTGACCAACTGGCCATTCGCCATATTGCTAAAGTGAGTGATGGCAACGCGTTCACCGGTTTTTAAGCTGTCCTTGATGAACACATTTTCAAGATCGCTACGTACGACATTCACATGGCGCATCTCGACAATATTTTGCTCGTTAATCAAGGCCACATGCTCATTACGCACCACGTGGCGAGGCAGTTTAACTATGCCATCGACGGTGCGGCCCTTAATCACGGCATTCACAAAGCTGCCGTATTTCAGCGGTAAACTGCCTTGGGTTTTATGCTCACGTAGGTAAGGGTCTTTAATCTCGGCGACGAGGTAAACCATGCGGTTATCGGCATCAATCACGCCTTCGCTACGAATAATATTACCCATCCAAGTGTTTTCCTTACCCGCCAAAGAGGCGCTTAAGGTGACTTGGGTATCGGGGTGATCGACGGATTCTAAATAGGCTAAATCATCGTTAGAGATAGGTAGACGAATTTCGGCAATGCTAGTGTCGTACAGTTCACCCAAGTTAGTGCCTAATGTCACGTACTGACCTAAATCAACATTTCTGGCCTTGATAATGCCATCAAAGGGCGCGCGGATAACAGTGCGCTCTAAGTTACGCTGGGCGCGTGCCAGTGCGGCCTGGGCATATTTAACGTTGGCTTGCTCTTTTTTCAGCTGTGGGATACGTAATCCCAGCTCTGGCGGTAAGCCTTTGTCGTAGCCCTTAAATTCGATTTTAGCGACTTCGCCACGGGCGATTTCTTCATTGAGCGCCGCGGTTGCCTGAGCCAAGGTGGCTTCTGCTTGCATTAAATCGGCTTCGTAATCCGAAGGTTCGATTTGGGCTAATTGGTCGCCTTTCTTCACTATGCCACCAGCCACAAATTGCGGCGAAATGCTCAGCATCCGCCCTTGGACTTCGGTCACCAGTTGCGTCTTATATTTAGGGGTAACCACGCCGTAGGAAGGAAGATTAAGCGATACCGTTTGCTGCTCAACCTGAGTGACATCGACGATAGGTACTGGCATTTCTTCAGGTTTTTGTTCGGGGGCTTCCTTAGTTGACATCAGTGCAATCGCACCAACAACAAATAACAGCAGTATAAACAGAGGAGATAATCTCCTGAGTAAAGTTTTCATCATATGATTGTTACATCCGTGCTAAATCGCTTAATGCGCCTAAAGTATCAGAGTCGAGCGGCGCAATAAATTTATTTTTGTAAATAAAATGTGTCTAAAGGTGATGGCGCGTTTTTACGGTACGCCACCTCTTTTTTGGCCGCCGATAAGCATACGGAAGATAAGAGTGTTTGGGTCACTGCGTTTGCATTTGTTATAGCGATTTTTTGCGGCCGGCGAGCATAAAAAAAGCCGCATTATGCGGCTTTTAGGAGGATTTAAGCTTGCTTCTTGCGGGCAATTTTAGTGGCCTTTTTCGCTGCCTCTTTCTTGCTGGTTCGCTTGGCCGCTTCTTTGGCTTTCACCTTCGCTTTTTTCTTGGTCGGTACACGCGCCTCTTTGTGCTTAGGACGCAGTTCCTCAATGATACGGCGCTTAAGCGGCTGCTCGATATAACGCTCAATCTTACCGACAATGCGCATATCGTGGGCTTCGGCTAATGAAATCGCCGTTCCTTTCGCACCCGCGCGGCCAGTGCGACCAATGCGGTGGATGTAACTATCGGCAGAACGTGGCATGTCGAAGTTAATCACATGGGTGATATCATCGATATCGATACCACGAGCGGCCACATCGGTCGCCAGTAACACATTCACTTCGCCTTTGGTAAAGCGGCTTAAAGCTTGGAAGCGTTTCTTCTGCTCCATATCGCCACGCATAAAGGCGCAGGGAATACCGGCTTTCAGCAGTTGGCCTTCGAGGCTAGAAACCACATCGCGAGTCTTTACGAATACGATGGCGCGTTTAACTTCTTCCTGTTTGAGCAGATGGCACAGCAGGGCAATCTTATGTTCTTTATCATCGGCAAGGTGGATCCATTGGTGGATCTTGGCTTTTTCTTTGCGCGGTGCGTCGACATCGATTTCGATAGGATCGTTAAGCACTTCGCGGGCAAAACGGATAACGCCACTGCCTTCGAGGGTGGCCGAAAACAGCATATTTTGCTTACGACCTTGGGCTTCCATGGCAATGGCCTTCACCACGGCGGAGAAACCCATATCGAGCATGCGGTCGGCTTCGTCGATGATCAATATGTCGACCGATTCTGCGCTGAATTTGCCTCTATCTAAATATTCCATCAGACGACCAGGAGTCGCGACCAGAATATCGATATTGTCTTTTAGGGCTTCTTCCTGCGGACCATAGGGCACACCACCAGTGATGATGGCGATATTCAGCCCTTGGCCTGTGGCTAAGTGGCAGGCATAACGGTGAATTTGGCTGGCTAACTCACGGGTTGGCGTCAGGATCAAAATTCGCGCATGGCCAGAATAGCGACGGGGAAAGTCGATTAAGTGTTGTAACGCAGGCAATAAGAAACTGGCGGTTTTACCTGTACCCGTCGGGGCGCGCGCCAAAATATCCCGCTGCTCGAGGGCATGTGGCAGGGTTTCTTGCTGGATGGTGGTGGGCGACAGGTGCCCCATGGCTTTAAGTGACTCTAATAAGCTAGGGTCAAGCTGAAAATCTTCAAATTGCATGCGCGGCGTCTCGACGAATAATAGCCAAGCATTATAAAGGTTATAACCGTTAACTTAAATAATTTAATCGGGAGAGGGTTTACTTTTCCGTGCTTTGGCCGATGCAGTGCGGGTCTACTCACTTCAAGGCTAGTTGGTGGCGGCTGTTGGGAGTGGATTTTACCGTACTCTATTGCATTTGAAGGCAGACATTTTGCAAAAGATGTATAAGATAAAGAGAACATTGTAAAAAATTGGCTGTTGTTGAGAGAGTTCGAAGGATTGATGGGATGTTAGCTGGAGTCTTAACAATAAATTGTGCCTATGGTTGATGAGTGCATCCCATAGTACCCAAGCGTTAGCCCTGCTTGGATTGGCGTATTCGAATGTTGGTTACGATTAGGTTTTACGTTTCTAAAACATGGGCTTGGAACATATGGCTTTTGATTGGTTATCGCAGTTTTTTATTTCTTCCCAAGACAGCCTATTGCTGAATGTCTATTACAATCCCCTGCTGGTCACTATTTCCATTCTGATTGCGATTTTTGCCGCTTTTATGGCCTTTCAGGTCACCTCCCAAGCGGTGCAGAGTCAATCGAGAGCGCGGCAACAGATCATGTTACTGACGGGGAGCGTCGTCCTCGGCGGTGGCGTCTGGTCGATGCATTTTATCGGAATGTTGGCCTTCGATTTATGTTCGCCCGTGACCTATAACTTTGGGCTCACGGTACTATCCCTTTTGCCTAGTATTGGTGCCTCATGGGTGGCGCTGAATTTGCTCTCTAAGCCGAGTTTTCAACTTTCCCAAGTGCTGATTAGCGGCATCTTAGTGGGCGCTGGGATTGGCACTATGCACTATGTGGGGATGGCGGCCATGGAGATGGCACCATTACTGCGTTATGACCCATGGATTTTTGCGCTGTCTATCGTAGTCGCCGTGCTACTCGCCATTATTGCGCTGTGGGTGCGCACTGGGCTGAATCAGCTTATTTCCTCCAACATGAATAGCATTAGCTGTAATTTTATCGCCAGTATCGTGATGGGACTGGCGATTTCGGGCATGCATTACACTGGCATGGCGGCGGCGCGATTCGTTAAACCAGAAGGTTTGGAGCTGAGCGAGCAGACCTCGGAAATCTCATTCTATCTCGCGCTCGGCGTTTCGGTGATCACTGTTATCATCATCTGCTTAGTGCTGATCGTGAACGTGATTTTTAAATATAAAGACCTGTCTTTGCTCGCAAAATCCAACGAAGACCGTATGCGCGCCATGATGAATACTGCAGTCGATGGGATTATTACGATCGATGGGCAAGGCATCATAGTGAATGTGAACAAAGCGGTGACCACTATTTTAGGTTGGTCCCCCGGCGAGTTACTGGGCGCGAATGTGAAGAAAATTGTGCCCGACTCGATTCGGCCGAACCACGATGGTTATTTAGCCCAATACGTGAAAACCCGTGAGGCGCAGATTATTGGCACGGGGCGTGAGGTCGAGGCGCAGCATAAGGCGGGCCATTTAGTGCCAGTGCGCCTGAGTATTGGCCATGTGATGCAGGGCAAAGCCCATTACTTTGTCGGCTTTATTTCCGATCTCAGCCAACGTAATGAGATGGAACAAGAGCTTAAAAACAATGAGGCCAAGTTTCGCTCGCTGATCACTAATATTCCAGGCATTGCCTATCGCTGTAAAAGCACTGAGGGCTGGCCCATGGTGTTTATCAGCGACGCGGTGCAAAACATCACTGGCTATCCCGCTGAGGATTTCGAGCTTCCCCATCCGAAACGTTTCTTCTCGGATCTCTATCATCCGGACGATATTGAAACCATTTACGCCCAAGCGCAGCCGCCGACCTTTTCGATGGAATATCGCATTATCCGTGCAGATGGCGGGGTGCGTTGGTTGTTCGAGCACGGCAATTATATCCTCGATGAAACCAGCAAAGAGGTGTGGATTGACGGCTTCCTGATGGATATCACCGAGCGTAAGGAGATGGAGCAGGACTTAGTGACGGCGAAGAATAATGCCGAGCAGGCGGCTGCCGCCCGCGCGGCCTTCTTGGCAAACATGAGCCATGAGATCCGCACGCCAATGAATGCCATCATCGGCTTTAGCGATATTCTGTTGGAATCGGTGTTAGATGTTGAGCAGCAAAAGCAGCTCTCCACCATCAATCGCTCCGCCAAATCCTTGTTGCATCTACTCAACGATGTGCTCGACAGCGCCAAACTCGACAAGGGCAAACTCGAGTTAGAAAACCGCGTGTTTTGCTTAACCGATGAAATCGATACTGTGATTTCAACCCTGTGGTTGCAGGCGAAGAAGCAGCGTTTATCCCTCGAGGTCGATGTTGCGCCGACGATGGCGGCAAACTTTATCGGCTCTCCGGAGCGTATCCGCCAAGTGCTGATCAATTTGATTGGCAACGCGGTTAAATTTACCTGCGAGGGGACGGTGACGGTCAGAGTCTTTCCACAAGATACGACCCAAGATACGACCAAAATCACCTTCGAGATTATTGATACTGGAATTGGCATGTCGCCTGAGCAGCTTAATCGGGTATTTGAAGCGTTTGCCCAAGCCGATGCCTCCATGAGCCGCAAATACGGAGGCACTGGGCTTGGGACGACCATCAGTAAGCAGTTGGTCGAACTGATGGGCGGAGAGCTCACCGCCGAAAGTACTTTGGGCCAAGGCAGTACATTCCGCTTTACGATTCCCTTACAACCTAGCTCTGAGCCGCTATCGACCCAGCGCGCCGACAATGGCTCATTACCGCCACTGACGATGTTAGTGGTCGATGATATTCAACAGAATATCGATCTATTGTCCGTATGGTTAACCCGCCAAGGGCATAAAGTGATCACTGCCCGCGATGGCGAACAGGCGCTGCTGCGGATGCAAAAAGCCGACATCGATATCACCTTGATGGACCTGCAAATGCCGGTAATGGATGGATTAACGGCGGCGAAGATGCGCCGTGAGCAAGAGGCTGAATTCCAGTTACCCCATATGCCAATTATTGCCTTAACCGCGAGTGTGCTCGAGCAAGACAAGAGCGCCGCCGAACAGGCGGGTATGGATGGCTTTGCCAATAAACCCATCGATTTTGCGCTGCTAACGCGGGAAATTGCCAGAGTGTTGCAACTTAATCCGCCTCAAGCCGAGTTTGAATCTTTGCCGCCAGTGAGCACGTTATTAGTCGATGAAGCCAAGGGCGAGAAATTGTGGGGTTCTAAGCCCCTATTTATCAAAGAGTTGATGAAGTTTATTGCCCAATGGCCAGAGAAAAGCCAAGCGTTACAACAGGCAATGAATGAGCAAGATACGGCAACAATTAAACTCTTAAGCCATAGTTTGAAAGGAGTTAGCGGTAATCTGGGGCTGCTGCAATGGATGGCGCACTTTGGGCAGTTAGAGCAGTTGGCGCAAGCTGAGTTGCCCTCGCTTGAAGCCATGGAGACCATAGTTGCTCAGATTAGCGACTCCCTCGTCGAGATTGGGGATTATATCGAGGGCACAACAGTGCCTGCGGCAGCAGTATCCGCTGCCGTCTATGCAGGGACTGGCGATCCCGCACAATTGTTAACGCATATTGATGCCTTGCTGGCATCGATTGCGCACCATAGTTTTGAAGAGTCTGATCTTGAAGCGCTCACCGCTCGTATTGATGAGTCTCTACGTCTGAGAGTCGCCATTATTGCTGAGGCTCTAGACAACTTTGATTTTGATATTGCTCATAATGAATTGACCGAGTTACGGCGTTTTATCACCGCGAATAAGGAGTAGCAATGCAGTCTACATCTGAACATAAGAAAACCTTATTGTTGGTGGATGATGAGCCCGTTAACTTACGGGTGCTCAGGCAAGTTTTACATCAGGATTACCATCTTATCTTTGCCAAAAGTGGCGAAGAGGCCCTGCGCCTCGCGCAAACTGAGCTGCCATCGCTGATCCTACTCGACATCATGATGCCCAATATGACGGGGCTAGAAGTCTGTCAGTTATTGAAAAATATCCCTGAGACTCAGTCGATCCCAGTGATTTTTGTCACCGCCTTGAATGATGAACACGATGAAGCGGCAGGCTTTGCCGTGGGCGGAGTGGATTACATTGTGAAGCCGATTTCGGCCACCATAGTCAAAGCGCGGGTGAAAACCCATTTATCCTTAGTACAGGCCGATGAATTGCGCCGCACTCGCTTGCAAGTTATCCAACGTTTAGGTCGCGCCGCCGAATATAAAGATAATGAAACCGGCACCCATGTGCTGCGTATGAGCCATTATTCTAAAATTTTGGCCTTGGCCTACGGCCTGAGTGAGGCGCAGGCGGATGATTTATTGCACGCGGCGCCCATGCACGACATAGGTAAAATCGGTATTCCCGACAGCATTATGCTCAAACCTGGTAAGTTGACCGATGAAGAGTTCGCCATTATGAAAACTCACCCCCATATCGGTGCCGAAATTATCGGTGAGGCGGATTCCGAGCTGCTGCGACTAGCTAAATCCGTCGCGCTGACTCATCACGAGAAATGGAACGGCACAGGTTACCCTAATGGATTGAAAGGCGAAGCCATTCCATTAGAGGGGCGTATAGTCGCCCTCGCCGATGTGTTTGATGCGCTCACCAGCAAACGTCCCTATAAAGAGGCTTGGTCAGTTGATAAAACTATGAACTATATCCATGAGCAGAGCGGGGTGCATTTCGATCCTGAGTTAGTGCGGTTATTTACCGATAACTTAGACAAAGTGCTTGAGATTAAAAATAAATGGATAGATAGCTGATATTAGATCCGCGACAAAAGATAAGGCTCTTGATGCGAGCCTTATCACTCACACCAATTAAAGTTTTAGATAAAAATCTTTCGTTAGTTCAATCATTGGCTCGGTATAACGGCCATCTTCCCTACGTAGGGTGAGCTCTGTGTGTTGACAGGGTTCATCCTGACTTTGGGTTAACAGAGTCTTAGCCAACAGCAGTAACACGCGATTCGCGGCCTTATTCTCCACGCTTTTTACCCTCACTTCCTTTACGAGATGAAGTTGAGTCTGATGCAGGCAGGCCTTAAAGCGCGTCAGGCTTTGGATGGGCAGGATCAGGCTGGCTTGGCCCTCATGCGACAGGCACTGACTTATCGCCTCGAGTAAGGGCGTAAAGCCTAAGGTGTTAGTGTGGCGCGCCATCGCCCTGTGTTGCTCATTTGCCTTGGGGCCATGTTCGAAGTAGGGCGGGTTGCAGATGATATGGTCGAAATATCCTTGATACTCAGTTTGTTGGCAAACGTGTTGAATATCGCCATGGATGAGCTTACATCTATCTGCCCACGGACTTTGCGTCATATTGTATTGGCACGCCGCGGCGGCTTTTTCTTCCAACTCGACAGCGGTTATCTGCCCTTGGCTACGCTGCGCCGCCATTAAACTCAATAATCCACTTCCCGCACCAATATCGAGAATATGCTTGGCCCGCGACAGCGGAGCCCATGCGCCTAATATCACGCCGTCGGTGCTGACGGGCATGCCGCAATTAAGATCGTCAATGTGGAATTGTTTAAAGGTAAATGCCATTGGATATCAGACTATCGAGTGAATTAATGGGGGCGATTTATGATTGCCGCTATTTTAAAGGGCCGTTCGCGCTTTAGCTAAGATTTTTATGGTTAAGTGAAATAAGTCTATTCTTCCATTTAGATCTAGTTTTTGTGTTTTTTATGCTGTTTTGAGGCGAAGTTCACTTAATTAACGGTTTAATTTATTACCTCGGTAACGGATTGTTAGCAGTTAATTAGCATTGAGGTGGTTTTTTTCTTAAAAACAACCTTGATTATTGTATTGGTTTTTGAATTCTGTTATTGGTTTCGCCCCCATTTTTAATCAATTTTATGATTAACGGATAGGTGAACGGGTTTTTAGGTGAATAAATCGGCAGCGAAGCCAATTTTTAGTTCATTTATGTTTATAAACTCAGCAGATATCGCACATATTTACCACGGAATTGTGTAAACATAGATTTGCACTCCGAATGGGCTTTGTTTTAGCTATGGCTAATCGACACATAATCACTTAAGTTTATTAAAAACAATAAGACAAGATGGGGCTTTCCGTGCAAGACAATCAGATGAGTATCGGGGATACATTGGGCTTAGGTTTTATGACCTTCGCGTTTTTTTTGGGGGCGGGTAACTTAATTTTTCCACCCTTTGCGGGTATGTTGGCCGGGGAGAATATGCCCCTTGCCATGTTAGGCTTTCTCATCACTGCCGTAGGTTTACCTTTAGTCGGGCTCATTGCTGTTGCTAAGGCTCAAGGTAAGGTTATGGCAATGCTGCCAGTGTTTGCGGCAACCGCTTTGGCTATCGCAATTTATATCATTATTGGACCAGCGTTTGCGGCGCCGCGTACCGGTCTTGTGGCCTATGAAATCGGTGCTAAGCCCTTTATCGACAACACTACGGCGACCATTATGCTTGGCAGTTTGTCGCTTAATTTGTCGCAACTTATCTACACCCTGTGCTTCTTCACTGTGACTATGCTGCTGGCATTGTTCCCCGGTAAATTACTCGACAGCGTCGGTAAAGTATTAACTCCTATCCTGTTGTTATTACTGGTCGGTTTAGCCCTGTCTGTGGTGTTTTTACCCGCAGGCGATGTAGGCGTGGCCGTGGGTGACTACCAAAACCATCCGCTGACCAAAGGTATCCTCGAAGGCTATAACACCATGGATACCCTAGCGTCTTTGATGTTCGGTATGTTGATTATCGATCTGCTGCGTAAAAAGGGGATTGACCAGCCTAGCGCGCAGACTAAATACTTGATCCGCGCAGCCTTTATCGCGGCGGCAGGTTTGGCCTTTGTGTATGTGTCACTGTTCTTTTTAGGTGCGACGGCGGGTGATATTGCCGTGGGCGCGAAAAACGGTGGCGAGATTTTAACTAACTATGTGACTCGTGAGTTTGGCAGTTTAGGTACTGTATTGCTGTCTACCGTTGTGACACTAGCCTGTTTAACCACTGCGGTCGGTTTAGTGAGTGCCTGCTCAGAGTTTTTCAATGAGCTGATGCCAAAGCTGTCTTACCGTTTCTTAGTGGTTCTACTGAGCGCCATCTGTGCCTTGATCGCAAACGTTGGTCTGTCGCAGTTAATTACTATCAGTATTCCGGTGTTGATGGCGGTTTACCCTGTGGCGATTGCCTTAGTGGCGGTGACTTTCTTGACCGAATACTTCCCGCGTCCACAGTTTGCCCATCGCGCGGCACTGTCGGTAGCCTTGCTGTTTGGTATTTTCGATGGGATGAAAGTCGCGGCGAAAAGCCTCACTGGTGAAGACGGTAAAGGCGTGACGGAAGCGGCGCAGAGCTTTATCGATCTCGTCAGTGGTATGTCTCCAACGTTGTCTATCCTGCCACTGTATGAAGAGGGCATGGCGTGGTTATTACCAACGCTAGTGGTGATTGTGCTCTGTTTAATCATTCGTGGTAGCGGCGCGAAAACTGTCAGCGCGGCATAAACAAGGCGCTGCCAGAAGCAGAACAATTGAGTTAATATCAACGGCGTATCTTTAGAGTGCGCCGTTTTTTTATGGAGTTTTTGTGGCTAAAACCTATCAGTGCGATCCGCTTATCGATGCCTTTCTCGATGATCTTTGGTCCAGCAAGGGCTTAAGTGATAACACCTTGAGTGCCTACCGCACCGATTTACGCCATTTTGACCGCTATCAACAGGGCCAAGACCTGCGATTAATCGAGGTAGGGCAAGCCGATGTGCGTGCCTATTTAGCCTACCGCGTCGAGCAACAATTTGCCCGCACCAGTAGTGCACGTTTGCTGAGTAGTTTACGGCGTTTTTACACCTACTTACTGCAGACCAAACAGATTGCTGGCGATCCTATGGCGTTAATTGAGTCGCCTAAATTGAGTCGGCAGTTACCCGATTCCTTAAGTGAGTCACAGGTCGATAGATTACTGGCCGAGCCCAATGTGGATGACCCCGTCGAGTGCCGTGATAAAGCCATGCTCGAACTCTTATACGCCACTGGATTACGGGTGAGTGAGCTGGTGGGACTCACCATGGAGCAGATGAGTTTGCGCCAAGGTTTAGTGCGGATTGTGGGTAAGGGCGGTAAAGAGCGCTTAGTGCCCATGGGCGAGCTGGCCATTACCGAGGTCGAGCGTTACTTAAGCTTTGCACGGCATGAACTCTTGGGCAATATCCAGTCCGATGTGGTATTCCCTTCGAAGCGGGCACAGATGATGACAAGGCAAACCTTTTGGCATCGGATCAAGCTCTATGCGAGCCGTGCTGGCATCGAAACCGAGCTTTCGCCCCATACCCTGCGACATGCCTTTGCTACCCACTTACTTAACCATGGCGCCGACCTTAGGGTGGTGCAATTGCTCTTAGGTCACAGTGACTTATCGACCACTCAAATTTATACCCATGTGGCGCGAGCGAGATTACAAGAGTTGCATCAACAACATCATCCTCGAGGTTAAGTTAGATCCTTCACAAAACCGTGGATGGTCGAATTTAGTTACAGTATAAATTTGCATTCTATCTGGCTTGTCTGTAACTTTTTGCCCCCATACAAGGTCTAATAAGCAGACCCATATTTCGCAGTAGCGATTTACTTAATAGGAAGTCCCATGAAGTTGACCCGAGCATTATCTTTAGTTATCGCGCTTGTTGTTGCGCCTCTGGCCAGCGCCGCTACGGCGACCACTCCCGACACCGCTGCGATTAAGCAAAAACTCAGCGAGATGTTAGATGTTGAAGTGATTTCAATGCAGGACTCGCCGATTGAAGGTTTATACCAAGCCATGACCAATCGTGGTGTGCTCTATATTAGCCGTGATGGCACAAAACTGTTCCACGGTAACTTGTACGATCTCGATAAGGGGATGAAAAACCTGACGGAAGCCGCACTTGCTGGCCCGCGTCTGGAGATGATGAAGCCGCTTGAAGATCATATGTTGGTATACAAGGCCAAGGATGAAAAACACGTAGTGACGGTATTTACCGATGTAAGCTGTGGCTATTGCCGCAAATTGCATAGCCAAATGGCCGACTACAACAAGATGGGCATTACCGTGCGTTACTTAGCTTTCCCACGTGCTGGCGTACCATCTGCCAATGCCGATGAAATGCAAGCCATCTGGTGTGCTAAGGATCCATTAAAGGCCATGACAGAAGCCAAGGCGGGCCAAAAAGTGTCTGCCGCGACCTGTGATGCCAAAATTGCCGAGCAGTATGAGTTAGGTACCAGTTTTGGTGTTAACGGCACGCCTGCAATCGTATTGGAAGATGGCAGCATGATCCCTGGATATCAACCACCTGCGGATTTACTGCGTACCTTAGAAGCGCGTAAATAATCCCGTTTCGGATAAATTTATCCCATTAAAGGTGAGCTTAAGGCTCACCTTTTTGTTATCTTAGCCCCATGATTGCTTAAGAGTTTGCTCCCTTGATCCATAAGATAGTCCGTCGTCCAACCGTTGATGATAGCCATTTACCCGCTCACCTTCCGCCGTTATTAAGACAGCTTTACGCCCGCCGTGGTGTTATGCCCAACGAGTGCGAGCTAGTGCTTAAAGGCCTGTTAAGACCCGATACTATGACGGGCTTGGAGCAGGCCGCTAAGTTGATTGCCGATGCGATGCAGCAAGAGAAGTCGATACTGATCGTGGGCGATTTTGATGCCGACGGCGCCACCTCGACCAGCGTGTGTATCCTCGCGCTGCGAATGATGGGGGCGAGCAAGGTCGATTATCTGATCCCCAATCGTTTCGACTACGGTTATGGCCTAAGTCCTGAGATTGTCGCCGTGGCGGCATCCAAACAGGCAGAATTACTTATCACAGTAGATAATGGCATTTCCTCGATTGAGGGGGTAGCCGCCGCCAAAGCCTTTGGCATGCAGGTGGTGATCACCGACCATCACTTACCCGGCCATGAGTTACCGGCGGCCGATGCCATAGTGAATCCCAATCAGCCCGGTTGTCAGTTTGCCAGTAAATCCATTGCTGGCGTCGGGGTCGCCTTTTATCTGATGACGGCGCTTAGGGCAGAGCTGCGCGTTCGTCATTGGTATCAAGCCCGCGGTATTGCCGAGCCCAACCTCGGCACTCTGCTGGATATTGTTGCCCTTGGCACTGTGGCCGACGTGGTGTCGCTCGATGCCAACAATCGTATTCTGGTCGAGGCGGGATTGCAGCGGGTACGCAGTGGTCGATGCCGCGTAGGCATTACCGCCTTACTCGAAGTGGCCAAACGTAATCCTGCTCGCATTGTTGCCTCGGACTTTGGCTTTGCCGTAGGGCCTAGGCTCAATGCCGCCGGCAGACTGGATGAAATGGCGCTAGGCGTTGAAACCCTGCTGTGCGAAGACATCATGTATGCAAGGCGGATGGCGGCAGAGCTCGATAGCCTCAACCAAGAGCGACGTGAGCTTGAGGTCGGGATGCAGCAAGAGGCGCTGAAAAGTCTTGAATATCTAAAGCTTAATGAAGAGCAACTTCCGTGGGGTATTGCCCTCTTTCAAGAGGATTGGCACCAAGGGGTTATCGGTATTCTTGCCTCACGAATTAAAGATAAATACCACAGACCCGTTATCGCCTTTGCCGATGCGGGTAATGGTGAAATTAAAGGCTCGGCGCGCTCCATCAAAGGCTTGCATATGCGCGATTTGCTGGAGTTGGTTAACTCTCGCCATCCTGGGCTTATCAGCAAATTTGGCGGCCATGCGATGGCGGCGGGCTTAACTTTAAAGTCCGGTGGCTTCGCAACCTTTGCTAAAGCCTATGATGATGCGGTGCGTGAACTGTTAAAGCCTGAGCAGCTCACGGGTGAGCTTTGGTCCGATGGCGAATTAACGCCGACGGAACTTACCCTCGAAATCGCCCAGTTACTCCGTAATGCCGGACCTTGGGGTCAGTCCTTCGAGGAGCCATTATTCGATGGTTATTTTAAGATTATCCAGCAGCGGATTGTGGGGGAGCGTCACCTTAAATTAGTGCTTGAAACTCCATGCAGTACCCTGATGTTAGACGCTATTGCCTTTAATGTGGATTTACACACTTGGCCCGATGCGACGATTCAGCATGCGCGTATTGTCTATAAGCTGGATGTGAACGAATATCGCGGTAATTTCACCCTGCAGTTGATGGTCGAGCAAATCGAGCCAATGTAGTCAGTGATTGCGTGGAAGTAAGGTGAAAAGGAGTTCAGTTGAAGCCGTTATCGGATAAAAAAATTCGTCAGTTACTCAAGCGCTTTGCGTGGATATACGCGGCATGTTTGAGTATCCCCTTTCTGTCAGCGCTTTTGACGACCAAGGAACAGGGCCAAATGCTGATTATCGGCATTTGGCCTGCGGCTTCACTGCTTTATTTTTTGGCTTATCGTCATCTCGCCCATTTATTTAAATATGAAATCAATCGCCACTTGGCATTTACTAACCATGGCGGTGGCACTCTGGCGGGAGCCTTGTATTCATTAGCTAAATTAGTGTTATTTGCCATGGCTTTCATGCTATTGGTAAGCGTCAACAACAGCTAAATCGAGGCGAGTGATGAAATACCGGGTCAGTACAGCGCAAACGGAAATGGATTTTGAGCTTATCCATGGTTTTATTTCCAACAGTTATTGGGCGCAGGGTATGCCGCCAGAGCTCTTGCGAAAGGCGCTTAGTAACAGTTTATGTTTTGGGGTGTTTGATAAGGATAATCAACAGCTTGCCTTTGCACGACTGATTACCGATAAAGCCACCTTTGCCTACCTTGCCGATGTGTTTGTCCTCGAATCCCACCGCGGCTTAGGTTTAAGTAAGATGATGATGGCAGCAATTATGGAACATCCTGATCTGCAAGGATTAAGACGCATAATGCTCGCCACCCGCGATGCCCATGGACTCTACGCCCAGTTTGGTTTCAAAGCGGTCGATACACCAGAAACCTTAATGCAAATAAGGCTTGAGAGCCCCTACCTGTAGAACAGGATTGTTAGCACTATCCTCGTTGAAATAGTCATATTTAAGATAAGGAAATCCAGATGACAACAAAAACAACACCTACAACATCGCAAGATTCGGCCAAGGTAAAAGGGCCAGCTTCCTATTTTCCCTCAATCGAGAAAACCTATGGACAGCCGATCTCCTATTGGATGAGTTTACTTGAAGGACTCGAAGGCAAAAAACACATGGAAATGGTGAGCTGGCTTAAGGCGGAATATCAACTCGGTCATGGACATGCGAATGCACTAGTGGCTTATTTTATCAATGAAAAGAGTCGATAGTGGTTCCTAGCATGACACAATTACACTATGCCTATCTTGCCAGCTTTGCTGTTTCTTCCGCTTTTTTGAATGGGTTACTCGAGGGACAAGCGACTTGGGTGAAAGTGCTTTGCTTAATCTTGTTGTTTTCAACCCTCGTATTTGCCAGTTTATACCATGGTTTAAAGCGGTCGATAAAATCAAAAGACTCGAAATAAATGCTATTAAAAACAAAAAGCCAGCATCTGCTGGCTTTTAAGTCATAGGAATAATCGTTAACGATTAGGCCGCTTTAGTTTCTGTAGTCTCGGTACTGTCATCGCTATGGCGAATTAAGTAATCAAACGCACCCAATGAAGCATTCGCGCCGCTACCCATGGCGATGATGATTTGCTTGTAAGGTGAGTTAGTCACGTCACCTGCGGCAAATACACCTGGGATAGAGGTTTGGCCGCGCTCATCAACGATGATTTCGCCGCGAGGAGTCAAATCCACAGTGCCTTTTAACCATTCGGCATTGGGCACTAAACCGATTTGTACGAAGATACCAGCCAGCGCGATATGGTGGCTTTCACCCGTTGCACGGTCGGTGTAGTTCAGGCCGTTTACACGGGTACCGTCACCAGTCACTTCAGTGGTCATCGCTTGGGTAATGATATGGATATTACCCATTGACGCCGCTTTACGTTGCAATACGTCATCGGCGCGCAGTTTGCTATCAAACTCGAGTACTGTGACGTGCTCAACGATGTTCGCTAAGTCGATGGCCGCTTCGATACCCGAGTTACCGCCACCGATAACCGCAACACGTTTACCTTTGAATAAAGGACCGTCACAGTGTGGGCAGTAGGCAACACCTTTACCACGGTATTCCTTCTCGCCGGGTACGTTCATTTCGCGCCAGCGGGCGCCTGTTGCCAGTAGAACGGTACGGCTGCGCAGTTTAGCACCGCTTGCCAGTTCGAGTTCGAATAAACCATCGCTCGCCAGTTTAACGGCTTTTTGGTTATCCATGATGTCGACTTCGTAGTCACGAACGTGGGCTTCAAGGTTTGCCACCAGTTTTGGACCTTCAGTCGCTTTAACCGAAATAAAGTTTTCGATACCAACAGTCTCGCTTACTTGGCCACCGAATTTGTCGGCAACCACACCAGTGCGAAGACCTTTACGGGCAGCGTAAATCGCAGCAGCTGCGCCAGCGGGGCCACCACCGACGACTAAGACTTCGTAAGGGGCTTTTTGGCTGAGTTCTTCAGCTTTACGGCTGGCAGCGCCAGTATCGAGTTTATTTAAGATCTCACCAATGCTGATTCGACCCGCGGCAAATACTTCACCGTTTAAGTACACAGACGGTACGGCCATGATGTTGCGGCTGGCCACTTCGTCTTGGAACAGGGCGCCGTCGATCATCACGTTGGTGATGTTCGGGTTGATCGCCGCCATCATGTTCAGCGCCTGAATCACGTCAGGACAGTTTTGGCAGGTCAGTGATACATAGGTTTCAAACTCATATTTGCCTGGCAGATTACGGATCTGCTCAATGACGTCATCGCTGAGTTTGATTGGGTGCCCACCCGTGTGTAGCAGGGCTAACACGAGTGAGGTAAATTCGTGGCCCATAGGCAGACCAGCAAAGCTAATCTGAGTATTGAGATCGGTGTTAACCACTGTCATCGCTGGCGTACGAGAGCCTTGAGCTTCTTTGAGGCTCACTAAAGAGGAAAGGCTAACGATGTCATTGGCTAAGCTTTTTAATTCTTGAGACTTCTTGCTTTCATCTGCTGACACGACAAGTTCAACTGGTCTCTTGAGGTTTTGCAGATAGGTTTGCAGTTGATTTTTTAAATTCGCATCTAACATGATGACTCCAAAATCCTTGAAAATGAAATAATTGAAAACGCGAGGGGGGCCAACCTAGAACCTTGCAGGGGGCGGTTCTCTCTTCCTATTTGGCACCGCAGTAGCGTTGGCTGCATTTACTCACCCCAATCACTTAGATACTAAGCTCATGGGGATTCGTGCAATTGCCGTCTTACTGCGCTGCCAACTAGCTTGAGATACTAGGTTGGCGGGGTTGACTCTTGTTAGGCTAGATTAGATTTTGCCTACTAGGTCTAAAGATGGTGCTAAGGTTTCGTCACCTGGTTGCCATTTAGCTGGGCAAACTTCGCCATCGTGAGTTGCAACGTACTGAGCGGCTTGGATCTTACGAACCAGTTCAGACGCGCTACGGCCGATACCTAGGTCATGGATTTCAGCAACTTTCACTTGGCCTTCTGGGTTGATAACGAAAGTACCACGCAGTGCTAAACCTTCTTCTTCGATCATCACACCGAAGTTACGGCTGATCACGCCAGTTGGGTCAGCCAGCATTGGGAAGTTGATCTTCTTGATGGTGTCAGAAGTATCGTGCCATGCCTTGTGAGTGAAGTGAGTGTCAGTAGAAACTGAGTAAACTTCAACGCCCATAGATTGTAACTTAGCGTAGTGATCCGCCATGTCGCCTAATTCAGTTGGGCAAACGAAAGTGAAGTCTGCTGGATAGAAGAATACAACTGACCATTTACCTAACAGATCTTGTTCAGTTACAGGAACGAACTCACCATTGTGGTAAGCAGTGGCTTTGAATGGTTTGATTGTGCTGTTGATAATTGACTGAGTCATTTTATGCTTCCATTTAGTTGATTATGGTGAATTAAGTACGAGTCACTTAACTTGTGTCCCGTTGATGTGAAGCATATTACCCAGCCCAGAATGATAAATATAACGCATAAAAACTATCATCCTAATCGGTTTTGTCGAATTAAGCAGGTTTGAGAGGCAGGATTAATCGATTTTGCAGTACTGGCGCGCGTTGGCGGCTAATTGATTGTTTACTTTAATGAAGTGGTAAAAGAGCAGGGCAATAAAAAAGGGATATCGACGATATCCCTTAATCTAGCATTCAAACCTGCCATAGACTTGGTTTGAGCGTCACAATATCGCGTTAGTTTTGCGCCTTAGGCTGAGTTAACCAAGTGCTGAGCAGGCGCACGCCATAGCCAGTGGCGCCTGCTGGCACCACGGCGGTATCGGTGGCGGTTAAGGCATTGCCAGCGATATCGAGGTGAGCCCAAGGTTGCTCACCCGCAAAGCGTTTGAGGAACATGGCGGCAGATGATGCTCCCGCGCTGCCTTCTTTACCAGTATTCTTCAAATCGGCGATGGTGGATTTCAGCTCATCGTCGTAGGCTTGATCTAACGGCAAGCGCCAGACTTTTTCACCCACCTGTTGACCGGCAAAGGTGAGCTGCTGCACTAGCGGCTCAGAATCGGTAAATAATCCCGCATACACACTACCCAGCGCGCCCACTTTCGAGCCTGTGAGGGTCGCCACATCGACGATAATCGAAGGGCGGTAATTCTCACGGGCATACCAGAGACCGTCGGCTAACACTAAACGGCCTTCGGCGTCGGTGTTGAGCACTTCAACCGTGAGGCCTTGGGCGGTTTTAATCACATCGCCTGGGATCATTGCATGTCCCGATACCATGTTTTCCGCCATCGGCATAATCGCAACTAGGTTTACTGGCGCCTTTTGAATGGCCATGGCCTTGACAGTGCCGAGCACGGTCGCCGCGCCCGCCATATCGGACTTCATCCGTGCGATAGAGGTGCCAGTGGCCTTAATATTGTAACCGCCAGAGTCGAAGGTAATGCCTTTACCCACCAGAGCAATAGGCGCTTCTTTGCTACCGGGCCAGTGGGCGACGACCAACTTAGGTGGACGCTCGCTGCCTTTACCCACCGCGGCTAAGGCGCCGAGGTTTAAGCGTTCAATGTCTTTGGCTTCGAGTACTGTGACTTTTACACCGAGGGACTTAAGCTTACGCGCCTCGTTAGCAAAGCTTTCGGGATACATAATACCCGCTGGCGCATTGGTGAGATCCCGCGCTAAAAACACACCCGCTTCGATAGCTTGTAGATTCTTATGGTGTTTTTGGTTTTGGCTTAAGTCATCAACCCCAATTTGATAGTTCTTCTCGGTGCGATTGCTGGCTTTAAATTGAGTGTAGCGGTAGCTGCGCAGTTCAATGCCATGGGCCAGTTCGGAGCCGAACAGCGGCGCGTTACTTAAGCCTTGGGTAAGCACACGCACTGTAGCTTGGGGGACGGTTTCAAGTTTGGCGGCAATATTGCCACCTAAAGTGTTGATTTCACCCGGTGTTAAGGTCTTAGCATCGCCAATTCCAACCAGTAACACCCGCTTAGCGTCGATTTCGCTCGGGACTAGGATTTCTAAGATTTCACCGCGTTTACCCGCAAAACTGTTGTCGGCGACCGCAAGGTTGAGTTGGTCTTGAGTCGATTGAGGTAAAAAATCGAGACTATAGGTTGTCGAATCAGCGCTTTGGAACAGCACTAATGTGTCGGAATTGAGTGAGTTACGAGTGTCAAAACTAAAGGTTTCGGCGTTAGCATTGAGAGAGTTAAGGCACGCCAGCGCCATAACGCTTAACAAAAATTTATTCTTATTTTTCATGGTGACAGCTCATATCAATAGGGAGTGAGAAGCATAGCAAAGCTGAGTCTTAGGGTTAACTAATTTAAGCCATTTGACTGAGATTAATCTTAAATCCAAGGGCCAAAGCGAGTCAGTGAACGTTCAAGGGCAAAATCCAGTTGTTGTGACAGGGATTGCGCCTGACTTTTCAGCGCCGACGCGCCCAAAGATTGTGGTGTTTGGCTGGCAAAAATCACCCAGTTGCCCCCGCTGGTGAGGCAGGCATGCACGTGGGCAAAATGGTGCTGCAGATCGGCGAGCAACTCGCGATTTTGGCTGTGTTCCTTCCAGCAGTTCAGCACTAAATAACCGTTGGGTTTAATCAGTTGTGTGCACTGCTGAAGAAAAGTAGGCGAGAGCTGCCCCGTGTCGACCCCTTTGGCACTGTAGATATCGGCAAAAATCACATCGACCTTTTTATGCTCGGCCGATGCCATAAAGGCGACGGCATCTTCGTTGATTAGATTAAGCTTTTTGCCAATCGGTAATTGAAAGTAACGCTTGGCAAGTTCAATCACCGCTGGGCGAAGTTCAACCGCAGTAAGTTTGATTGCGGCATCGAAGCGGCGCAGGGCATGAATGAGGGCGCCGCCACCAAGGCCGAGTACGATGGCGCTTTTCGGTTGGCAAAATAACAACACCAGTAGCATGCCTTGCACATAGGTATGTTGTGGGATGTGCGGGGCGGTTTTAAGAATTTTGCTCTGCTCATCGTTGTCGCCAAAGGACAGCACGCGGGTATCACCATAGTCGAGCACGCGGATCGGTCCTAGGGCATCTTGGGTTTCGTGTAGCAAAGTGGCGTCGGCCATAGTACTTATTACTCTATTTGCGTTGGGCTGATTTGGGACTCTATAACTGCTGGTGCAAAAAAGTTAGAATTCAGCTGGTTTCGTTTTTTAAGTGGCTATTATGACAAATCAAATCCTGCTTGCCTGTATTTATCTTGCGGTGTTTCTCTTTTTGCAGCGTGCCTTAACTCAATGGGTGAAAAAACTCTCATTGATGAAGCAGGTGAGTGCCGCCCGCACCAGTCTTGTCACTCGGTTTATTTCCTATGTGATGTTTTTTATCACTCTGTCTTTGATGGCGGTGTCCCTCGGCTTGGGTTATCAGGACGTGTCGCTGTTTGTCTCATCTGCGTTTGCGGTGATGGGCGTCGCCTTAGTCGCTCAGTGGTCGATACTAAGTAATTTAACCGCTGGTGTGCTGATTTTCTTTGTGTTCCCGTATCGGATTGGTGAGCGTATTCGGGTAGTAGATAAGGATGAAGATATCAGTGGCGTGATTATTGAAATCGCGCTGTTTCATGTACTTATCCTTAGAGACAATGGTGATACCATCACCTATCCCAACAATTTGATGCTGCAAAAGGCGGTGTTGAAGCTGGCCGATCAGGCGCCGCTCGCCGAGCGCCAAGCGTTGCTGGATGGCAAAAAGAAACTCGACCTCGAGTAACTATTCTCCTTTATGTGCGCCGCAGCAGTACATTTATTAGCAAACTGTTGTCGGCGCGTCGCGAACTGATGAGATTTATTATCTTCCCGTGAGCTTTACTTGCTTGAAGCGCTTTTCATAACAAAATCAGCGTACTTGCTTACATTCACTCCATTTTGTTTACTTGGGTTTGTGCCCCGTCGCACGGTTTAGCCCTGTCTAATCCTTAGAATTCGTGTTTTTGTTTTTACCAAGGGAACGAATCGAATGAAATCTAAACTCTTAGCCGTGACGATTGGCGCGCTGTTAACCACACAATTAACAGGTTGTATGGGACAAATGGGTCTGAGCCAAATGGTGACTAAGGGCAACTTAAGCGCGGTGGATAACCGTTATGGCCGTGCGGGCTTATTTATTCTGTTAAGCCCTGTGTATGGTTTGGCGGCAACGGGCGATCTCTTTATCGTTAACACTATTGAGTTTTGGACGGGTAAGAACCCGATCACCGATAAATCCCCTGCGGTCGTTGATATGCCTGTGGACGCGATTTTTAAGGTAAATCCCCATGTGAGTGATGAGCTGAAATCGGCGCCCGTTAAACTGACTCAGGCGCAAATTGCCTATCCCGATGAGCACACTGTGACCATGACCTTAGCCTACGAAGATGGCAGCACTCAGTTATTGTCGGGTCGTAAATCGGGGGATGATGTGGACTTCTTCCTCGACGAGACTTTTATTGCCCGCGTGAGCAATCAAGAGCTGCTGGCCTATAGCCAAAGCCGTTTACAAGGGCAGATAAGCCCTGAGGTGTAAAGATTTAGAGGCTTAGGCTCAGAGTTAAGCATTTCGCTAAGCCAACCCATTAATTACGATTGATTAATGAGTTGGCTTTTTTCTTTCGTTTTATCTCATCTCAATACACGGTGAAAAAACGCCACGGATTGTTGATACATTTGCAGCGCCAGCGCGGGATCGTAGCGTTCACCCTCATCACGCATAAAGGCATGCTGAGCATTAACCTCTAACCAACTGAAATTGCGGTTTTTAGCCATCAATTGTTGGTGGATCAATACCCGCCCTTCGGGTGATACATGGGGATCTTGCTTGCCAAACACTAACACTAATTCCCCTTGAATATCGCCGCTGCGACTCAGTGAGTCATTGCCATAGGCGCAGGGCAGGGTATTGGAGTGAATGTCGGTCGGATAGAGGCAAAACGCCCCCAAAATCTCGGGATTGAGTGCGGCGCGGTAGGCTAAGTGGCCGCCAATACACACGCCCATACTGCCGACTTTACCGGTGCAATAACTTTGCTGGCGGGCAAAATCGATAAGGGCTTGGGTGTCGCTGTCGTGCTGCTCTAAGGGCTTGGCAAATTTATCGGCATTGCCTTTATCTTTACCCACATCATCGTAGGCCAGCACTGTGCCTATCGGATTAAGCTCATGGAAGACTTCTGGCACTAACACCACAAAACCATGGCCAGCGAGGATAGTCGCGGTGCGGGCGATGGGCGCGGTTTGCTGAAAAATCTCAGAATAGAAGAGGATACAGGGAAATTGCCCTGGGGCATCTGGGCGATAGACATAAGTGCGCATCGGCCCTGTGGGCGTGTTGATATCCTGAGTTTGCTGAGTCACTAACATATTTAGTTTCCTCTGTGAGGCTTCAATGTTGAAGCCTCACTTTAGCAGTCAGGTATGGTTCTGTCAGTTAAAACAGTTCGTTACCAGAGCGCTCGCCCGCGAGTAGCGCTTTGACATTGCTTAGGGTTGTGTGTGCAATCGCGCCCAGCGCCTCTTCGGTGAGGAAGGCTTGGTGACCGGTAAAAATCACGTTGTGGCAGGCGGATAAGCGACGGAACACATCGTCTTGAATGATTTGATTCGACTTGTCCTCGAAAAACAATTCTTTTTCGTTTTCATACACATCGAGCCCTAAGGATCCAATCTGGCCGAGCTTTAAGGCTTCCATCGCATCGAAAGCATTGAGCAGACCGCCGCGGCTGGTGTTGATCACCATGACGCCGGGTTTCATCTTGGCAAAGCTTTCTTTATTCAGCAGATGGTGGTTATCGGCGGTTAATGGGCAATGCAGGCTGATAATATCGCTGTTGGCGTAAATGGTATCCAGATCCTGATATTCCACATTGAGCGCTTCTACCGCAGGGTTTGGGTAGGGGTCAAAGGCAATCACTTTACAGCCAAAACCGAGCAATACCTTAATTGTGGCGACCCCAATCTTACCTGTGCCTATTACGCCAACGGTTTTGCCAAACATGTTAAACCCGACCAAGCCTTCGAGGGAGAAGTTTGCATCACGGGTGCGTTGGTAGGCCTTATGGATTTTCCGGTTTAAGGTCAGCATTAAGGCGACAGTATGCTCGGCCACAGATTCCGGCGAATACGCGGGTACGTTGACCACTTGCATGCCTAAGCGTTTGGCGGCGACTAAGTCGACATTGTTAAAACCAGCGCAGCGCATGGCAATGATTTTAGTGCCACCTTTGGCAAGCTCAACCAACACTTCTTCACAGAGGGAATCGTTAACAAAGGCGCACACCACCTCAAAACCTTCGGCAAGCTTAACGGTTTGCATGCAGAGGCGATAATCGAAATACTCAATTTGCGCACCAAATGCGGCATTTGTACGGTTAAAATGCTGCATGTCGTAGTGTTTTGCGCTAAAAAATCCAATTCTCATTTCAATCACCTCAGGGTTACATTGTTACTGGCACTGAGTGTATGTGACTCGGCGACGTTTGTCCTCTGGTGATGAATTTACCCCGTAAAAAGAGTGAGCTTTGTCATCAATTGTACAAAAAATCATAAAAAAAGCGAGCCCCTGACGGCTCGCTTGTACTGATAAGCTTGAAGATTCAAGCTGGGCTCAAATGGGTCGTGTTATGTGAGCCTTAGGTTAGTCCCTTAACCTAGAAACGTTTGATACTAGTGATCTTTCGCGTATTTCGCGGCAGATGCACCCGCGATACGGCCGTAGGTCACGATATCAGAGATGGCGTTACCACCTAAACGGTTAGCACCGTGAACACCACCAGTCACTTCACCAGCTGCGTATAAACCGCTGATAGGTTTACCGGTTTTATCGCTCTTCACTTCGGCTTGAGTATCGATAACGATACCACCCATAGTGTGGTGAACCGCTGGTGCGATTTCTAAGGCATAGAAAGGCGCAGTGGCGATTTCACGTGGCAGGTTTGGACGCTCGAATTGCGTGTCTTTACCTGATTTCACAAAACCGTTGTAAGAAGTGACGGTTTTCGCCAGTTCAGCGGCAGGCACATCGAGTTGTTTCGCTAAATCTTCGATGGTTTTGCCTTCTTTAACGATGTTCAAGTGAACATAGCCTTCGATGGCTTTTAAGCTCTTACGGATAGAGTCATCGAATACGAGGTAAGCGCTTTCGCCTTTCTGTTGCAGAATCGCTGCAGACGCTTTATCACGGGTCGTGATTTCGTTCATGAAGCGGTTACCGTCACGGTTAACCACGATAGCACCGTTACCACGTACCGCTTCGGTGATCATCACACCACCGGCTGGTGAGTAAGTTGGGTGAGCTTGGATGTATTCTAAGTCACGAGTTGCTGCGCCTGCTTGCAGCGCAACGTCTAAGCCGTCACCGGTTGCACCTGGGTGGTTAGTCGCTTTAAAGCCTTTTAACTTAGGATCGTACTTAGCAACGCGGTCGTTGTTTTTCGCAAAACCACCGGCAGCAATCACGACGGCATCGGCCTTGATCACATAGTAGCCAGTGTATTCACCTTTCACTAAAACACCGGTCACTTTGCCGCTTGCATCTTCAAGGATGCGGACAACACGGCTGTTTAAACGAATGTCAGTACCACGTTTAACGGCGTTGTCCCACAGCACTTGTGCGACGTGTGCACCCACACCAGCACCACCAGTTGGACGGTGACTACGGTTAACGCTTGCGCCACCCATACGACCCACGTCAGTCATGTCGGCACCCATAGAGGTTAACCAATCGATAGAGTCTGATGAGTTGTTGGCCAGTACTTTCACTAATTCAGGATCGTTGATGTTACGACCACCTTTCATGGTGTCGTCGATCATGATTTGTTTCTTATCTTCGATACCTAACTTAGCCTGTGGCTTAGTTTCTGCGGCGTTCATACCGCCGGCAGCCAGTTTAGTGTTACCACCTGGGATAGGTTCTTTTTCTAACAGGATCACATTCGCGCCAGCATCACGGGCTGAAACGGCGGCAGCAAGACCTGCACCACCCGAACCGATAACTACGACGTCTGTGGTTTCTTTCACGCCAGCGGCAATGGCTTTATCTTGAGCCGCTTTGTCTGCATCAACAGGCACAAACTTACGTTCCCACTTGCCGCCAAATGGCATATCGAAGCCGAAGCTATGGCAAGCGTCACAATAAGTCACTGATTTTTCGTGGCCTTTGTGGCAGCTGGTACAAGCGATTTCACCAATTAAGTGAGATTTGTGCGGAGAAACTTTATCTTTTGGCGTTGCAGCGGCCAGTTCTTTTAAATCACCGTGGCAGCTAACGCATTGGGCATTTTCATGGGTCAGGTTGTCGTTAGTCACGCCACCTTTGTCTGATACGTGGCAGCTATCGCAGCCACCCATTTCACCGTGAAAATCGGCTAGTACTTCTGGCGCGGCATAGGCTGTGCCTGCCATTGCACCAGAGATCAGCATGGCTAGTGCTGTTTTTTGAATCTTTCTTGTGAACATAATCGTTCCTCCGCCGTACATTTCATCTACTTAATAAGGGTTATTCATCATGGCGTGATATTTATATTTTACGTGGCTCACGCGCTTTTAGAGTATTCTCCATGAACAAAGTTACCACTATCTAAAGAGGTATATGCGTACTTAGGTCACATAACGATTGTTGCAAAAGGAATTACATATTTGAAATGTGCAACATGGCTGAAAATATTAACGAAATTGAAGTTAATCACTCAGTGAATACGGTATAACTTGCGTGAGTTAACATATTTTGATGGGCTAAATTATCATTGCTGAATTGATGTGAGAAAATAAAGTCTTGTACGGTGGGTTTATTTTAACTTTATAATTTTTATGATTTATTTTCGATTTGATTATTTAGTTTAAATATTCGAATATTTATCCTGTGAGTATTCAGTAAATAATTAAATCTCACCAGTGTTTTTTGAAAAAATAACATGTATTTTTTCAAAAATGTTACTTGAGTGGTCCTAAGGGGTTAAATTTATGGCAAGGCAGCAGATGTCTGAAAGACGCTTTTGGGTACAGCGGCTGAGTAAAACAACCCTAAGAGCCTTACATATATTGGGTATTGCCGGAGCGGGCGGTGGAATATTATTGAGCGTTGATAAATCCCTCTGGTTGAATTATTGGTATCTGGCGATGGGGACCGGCAGCATATTGATGTTGTGGGAAATTATTCGAGATTGGCGTTGGTTAATTCAACTGAAAGGCGTGTTAACTCTTGGGAAATTAGGGCTACTTTGCCTGTTTGTGCCGCTTGCCAACTACAAGCCTGAACTGTTTATCTTAGTGTTATTTTTATCTGTGATAGTATCCCATGGCCCATCGGGGCTGAGGCACTACTCGATAGTGCATCGCAAACAGATAGACACTAAAAAAGAGATAAAGGGATGACACACGCTACACTCAGCACGGCCTCGAGCTTAATTACCCTGTTTTCATGGCCTGAGCTTACAGGGCTTAAGATATTGGATTTAGCCTGCGGTTCGGGCCGAAATGGTCTGTGGTTTCTCTCCCAAGGTTGTGAAGTGACCTTTATCGACCAGGATTTGAGTGCCTTGGCTAAGCTGACACACGACAAAGCACATCAATGGCAGTGGAATTTAGAAGACGGCAGCGCGCCTCAGTTACCCCACGAGTCCTTTGATATAGTATTAGTCTTTAATTACTTACATCGACCACTGTTCCCGCAAATTGCTGCGAGCCTAAAGTCCGGCGGACTGATTGTGTATGAGACCTTTACTTGGCAACAGGCGCAAATTGGTCGACCTCGCAACCCCGATTTTTTACTCACAGAGAACGAACTGCAATCCGTATTTGCTAACTGGCAACCTTTGCATTACTTTGAAGGTCGGTTAAGCGATGCTGCTGGTACTGAAAGTGCCAAGGCGCAGCTGATCGCACGAAAACCCTAGACGTCACTCCAACGCGGGGCGACTGACCGTATCAGTATTGAAGAAGTGTAAGAGGCCAAGGATGTTCCCGTATCCAGAGCAGTATCGTGTTGCCACGCCACCTTTAACCACGGCGCTGATGGTGGCTTGGGCGCTGTTGAGTCACAGCCTATTAGCCGATGCCAGCCCTTTTGCCTTGTATCCGTTATTTATGTTGTTCCCTGTGGTGATTGGCCTGCATCTGTATTTGATTTGGCTGGCCAAGGGAATGAGTCGGTTGGATCAATGCTTCTACGCCTTAGTGCATATTCCACTCGCGTTTGTGGTGTGGACATTCACCATTATGCATGTCAATGGTAATGCCTTTTCTTAGGGCTGAACCGGGCAGAGCCTCAGGTTAGCCCGTTCAAATGGCTTAACTCCATTCAAATGCCTTAAAAAAAAGCGCCCCGATGTTCGGGGCGCTTTTTATCAATCTCTTGCGGGTGGGTTAGGCCGTAGTGTTGATATTGTGGCCGGTATTTCCCACGGGTTGAGGTGTGGCTGCGTTAATTAAATCAACGGCAATTTGACCTTCCGCCTTTTGCTGCTCTTTGGCTAACTGCGCCACTTTAACGCCAACGGCACCATTTTCTAAGTTAGGCGTGATAGCTTGGGTGTTCAGTGAAATAGACATAACTAACCTCAATTGTAAGCTGAGTCTTTGTATCGGCAAGCTCAGGTTTTACTTTAGTCCTTTATCCCAAGTTTGCCAATCCAAAACCCTGCTATTGCTTATACCGCTTTATTCGCTTTTGCCGTGAGTAACTTACGACTGAGTACTATGATGGCGGTTAAGCCCAGTGAGCCAAGAATTAATCCCAGTGCCAGCCCAACACTCTGCAGTGCCGTGGGATCTAACACTAGCGCGACACCCATACCAAACATCATCACACCTGACATCAGCTTGAGTGCTTGACCCTCTTTTTCGGTCAGTTTGCGTTTACCTAAGGTAGCGCTAAACACAATCACAATAATCGCGAGAGGGATGACATAGACAATATTGTACAAAACCAAATACATATAGCGCTCAATGTCCGGCAGATTATGCATGGATAGCACGCTGGTATAAATCATCGGGAAGCCCGCAGTACAGAGTAGCTCGTAGGCATTAGCCAAAATGGCCAGCACGGTAGAGCCGACAATCAGCGCGCCTAGGCTGCTGGAGTTTGACAGTTTGCCCATGCGTTTGATAAGGCTAGTGCGGTTTTCAGCCGACATCGACAGGGTGACATCGCCCTTTGTGAAGAAGTAATCCTTCACATTTATCGTGCCTGCGATCAAGGCTAGGATCCCCGCGGCTAGAATGATCATCCCGCCATCACTACCAGCACCTAACAGCTGGAAGATGTTTAGCCAAGCCGTCATAAACAGGAAGTAAATAAAGCCTGAGAAGAACACGAAGATACCGCCAACTAACAGCATGCGGCTGCGACTCTTAGCGTTAACCATAATCGACAGTAAAAACAGCAACACGAAGAAGGCGCAGGGGTTAAAGGCATCGACGCCCGCCAGCACTAAGGTTAGCAGGGGAAGTGACATGCTCTCGGGTGTGACTACACCCACAAGTGGTAACTCAACGGGTTGCACTTCGGCTTGATCGTTACTCGCAAGGCTGGTGGCATCACAGGTGCCTTCGCCTGAGTCGGTTCCACAGGTGCCAAACAGCGGCTCACTATTGGTTGGCGCTGTCGCGGGCGTTCCTGTGGTGGGCATATCCGCTTCACTTAGCTGACCGCCCAGGGATAAGTAACAGTTCTTCAAGCGATTCACTAAAAACTCACCTGTCACCGCCTCGCTGGAATAACCGACAATGGCCTTCTCGCAGCTTGCCATATAAGGCACAGAACGGGCTTCGGTAGTGGTTTTAGCCGCGATACCTTGCCAAATGTCCTGCACGCCAGGAGCCGAAACCATATGGGATTCGAGTTCTATCCAAGGGTATTTTTGCGGCAATGAGTCGATAAAGGGATGGGCCTCGGCGCAGTGTGGGCAGGTTTTCGACCAAAAGAAATAGAGTTTGATCTTCAGTTCACCTTGGGCGTTCACATAATGCCAAGTTTGGTCCGCATTATTGGATTCTTCGGCCCAGCTTGGTGTGCTCAGCATGGCCAATGCAAGGGTGCATAGTAGAGCGAATTTGGTTAAGTATTTAGTCATAGCGCCTCCACAATAGTGGGGTTATAGGTATTAAAACGGTTCTCTGACTACTACTCTACTGAATTCAATCCCCTTGATTAAATTAAGCATTAAGAAATGTTAGTTAACTCGCGATTAGCTGTTTTTTGGGAAGTTAGGCAGGTTTATGGGAAGGGCGATTCGCGGCAGATAACTAAAAAGCACCCTGAGGTGCTTTTTAGACGATAGTGACTGTTGTCTTATGGGCTTAGTTTAACGCCGCGCCATTAACACTCAGTTTTACATCGATATTATTGCGTGTAGCGTTGGAATAAGGACACACTTGATGGGCATGACGCACTAGGGCTTCGGCCTCAGCTTGGGGAAGGTCAAGATTAACCTCTAGGGCGACGGTTAAGGCGAAGCCACCCGCATCATTGGCGCCAATGCCAACTACTGCGCTGACTGGCGCTTCAGTAATGGCCACTTTGCCGATTTTGGCGACATGTAAAACCGCATTAGAGAAACAGGCCGCATAACCCGCTGCAAACAGTTGCTCTGGGTTGGTTGCCAATCCACTTCCGCCCATCGCCTTTGGATAGGCCAGTGCAACATCGAGTAAACCATCATCGGTACTGACTTGGCCTTGGCGACCGGCTCTGGCGGTAGCTCGAGTTTCATATAATGTTTTCATATTTCGTTCCTCATAGTGTCAAAGATAATTTAGGTTGTGCGCAATTTAATTGTGATAAACTATAATTCGATTTTTACCCTGAATGCAAGTATATTGTGCGCAATATATTTAAGTTTTTTGGATCGACTATGCCTAACTCAGAGTTATCATCCTTAGATAAAACGTCGGATACGGCGGAAAATACTCAAGCAGACAATGCCTTATGTTTAGAGAATCAGGTTTGCTTCTCTCTTTACAGCGCCGCGAATGCCATGGTGCGCGCCTATCGTCCTATGCTCGATAAGTTGGATTTAACCTATCCCCAGTATTTAGTCATGCTGGTGTTGTGGCAGGAGCAGGGGATCAGCGTGAAGACCCTAGGGGATAAATTGTTCCTCGATTCGGGGACGTTGACGCCCTTGTTAAAACGTTTAGAGTCGAAAGGACTGGTGAGTCGTGGACGCAGCGACCAAGATGAAAGGGTGCGGGTATTGTCTCTGACAACTGCTGGGCAGGCGCTAAAACTCGAGGCGAGCGAGATCCCGCATCTGATGCGCTGTAAAATCGGTGCTGAGATAGAAGATCTTAAGGCGCTAAAAGCCATGTGTGACAAAGCGTTAAAGCAATTGCACGCCAGTATCGAATAGTGTGAAAGCCAATCTGTGATAGCAAGGGAGTGGAACATGGATAAACACACCATCAAGGCGCTGGGATGGATAAAGTCGGTATGAGTTCATACGATATTGCGATTATCGGTGGTGGGATCAGCGGTGTCGGTATCGCCCAATACGCAGCAGCGGCGGGGTATTCGACCCTGCTTATCGAGAAAGGCGAGATAGGCGGCCAAACCTCGGCCAATTCCAGCAAGTTGATCCACGGTGGTTTGCGATATCTTGAAAGCGGACAAGTGAACCTAGTGCGCAAATCCTTGCAGGAGCGGCGCCATCTGCTCGACTTCGCGCCCAGCTTAGTCAAGCCCGTGCCTTTTTATATTCCCGTCTATCAAGACAGTCAGCGTAACCCTTGGACGATTCGGGCGGGCTTGAGTTTGTATGCGCTACTCAGTGAATTTGATCCGCTCGGCCGCTTTGTGTCTATTCCCGCCGTACATTGGCATCGTTTTAAAGGGCTTAAGCTCTCGGGGTTAAAGGCGGTATTCCAGTATTGGGATGCGCAAACCGATGATAAATTGCTGACCCAAGCGGTGGCGCGAAGTGCCGAGGCATTGGGTGCCCATGTGTATGCCGAGGCGGAGTTTTTACAGCTTAATCATCTGAGTGAGCAAATTGACTTAAGCTTTCGCCATCGCGGCGAAGTGCAACAGACTGAGGCTAAGTTGGTGATTAATGCCGCCGGTCCTTGGGTGAATGAGGTGCTGGCAAAGGTGTCACCACCACTGGCTGGTGTTGAGCTGGATTGGGTGCAGGGCGCGCATTTGCTACTGGATTTACCCGCCCCCGACGGCATCTTATATTTAGAATCTTGCTTCGATAAGCGGGTGATTTTTGTGATGCCTTGGTATGGTCAACTGCTAATTGGCACCACAGAAACCGAGCTGACATCTCTAGATACACCACCCCAAGTGACTGAGTCTGAAATAAATTACCTTTTAGGTATTTATCGGCACTACTTTCCTATGTCACCTTCGATTGATGAACTCAAAACTAAGATAGTGCAGACGTTTTGTGGCGTGAGGGTATTACCTAAACAGGCAAGCTCCGCCTTTGAGCGCCCAAGGGATACCCTAATGCAAACCTCGATTTCTCACCCGAGATTACTGAGTCTCTACGGTGGAAAACTCACGACCTTTAGGAGCACCTCGGCCGAAGTGCTTGAGTGGATTGAACAAAAACTCGGGAAGCGCACTCCCATCGCCGATGTAGATAGCCTGAGATTAAGTTAATCTGGGCCGGATAGTCGGCCAAGGCTGCACTTCAAGGTGATTTTTCGGCATAAAAACGCTAAAGTGTGGCGCTTTTTGACTGGAGCCTCAATCCTGTTTGTTATGCTTCAGTTGTCATCCAAATTTCACTCGCCATCTCAATAGATAAGATAGACGGGCACTGCTGTGGGTACGATGCTGTGAGTACATTAGTACAATGTGGGTATTTTGAACGAGGCCAATGCCAATCCTGTCGCCATATTAAGCTCCCTATGGCGCAGCAACTGTCGGCCAAAACCCAAGAATTGCAGCAATTGTTAGCGCCTTTTGTCGATAACGCCGAAGCGCAGTTTTTACCTCCGGTGGTAGGTGACAGCAGTGGTTTTCGCAACAAGGCGAAAATGGTCGTCTTGGGCGCGGCCCATGCTCCTGTACTGGGGATTGTCAGCCCCAGCGGCGAGGCGGTGAGCCTGTGTGACTGTCTGTTGTATCCTGCTGATATGCAAGCCTTACTCCACCGTTTAGAGCGCTTTGTGCAGCAGGCAGGTATTCCGCCTTACCGTGTCGATAAGGCCAAGGGCGAGCTTAAATTTATCCTACTGACGCGCAGCCAAGTGCGTGGCGAGTATATGCTGCGGTTTGTGCTGCGCTCGCGGGATGCCATCGCCCGTATCGAGCGTGAATTGCCAGCGCTGATGGCCGAATATCCGCAGATCAAAGTCGTCTCAGTCAATTTGCAGCCTATTCATATGGCCATCTTGGAAGGTGAGGAGGAGATTTTCCTAACCGAAAATACTCGCCTCGAAGAGCGCTTTAACGATGTGCCTTTGTTTATTCGTCCCAAGAGCTTTTTTCAAACCAACCCGCAGGTGGCGGCAAAGCTGTATCAAACCGCCCGTGAGTGGGTGGCTGACTTTGCGCCAGCTTCCCTTTGGGACTTATTTTGTGGTGTGGGCGGTTTTGGTTTGCACTGTGCAGCTAAAGATATCCCATTGACAGGGATTGAAATTGAGGCCGAAGCCATTGCCTGCGCTAAGATGTCGGCGCAGTTGATGGGGCTGGATAAAGTACAGTTTATGGCACTCGATTCCACTGACTTTGCCAAGGGCGATGCGGCGCAAACTAAGCCCGAGTTGATTATTGTCAACCCGCCGCGCCGTGGGATCGGCGAGTCTCTGTGCCATTCCTTAAGTGAGTTTGCACCTAAGGCGATTTTGTATTCCAGCTGCAATCCTAAAACCTTAGCCAAAGATCTCGGCCATATTCGAGGTTATCGGTTAACTAAGGTGCAGTTGTTCGATCTCTTTCCCCACTCGGATCATTTCGAAGTATTAGCCTTATTAGTCAAAGACTAAACCTCTACACTCAATTACTCGGCGTCAGTTTCAGCTTTAAGTGTTAAGGCATCGTCCCAGCTAATGCTGATTTCGGCGCCGCCTAAGGCCTGTGAGCGGCTTAACTCCAGCGTGCCATAATGCCAAGTGGCAATTTTCTTAACGATATATAGTCCTAAACCATAGCCACTGGTATCGCTTTGCTGGCTATCCCGCTCGAAGGCCGCCACCAGTTTTTTGCCTTTACCCTCAAACCCCGGACCATCATCCTCGACACTGAGCCGATTTATGCCACCTTGCTGATGGAAATGGACATGGATGTCATGTTGGGCGAACCGCATGGCATTTTGGATAAGGTTTTGAATCGCAATCGTCATCGCAATCGGGTCGAAGTGGGCCTGCTGCGAGTCATGGTGAAACACTATGTTGAACTTAGGTTGGTAGATGGCGTATTTGTGGGCCAGTTTTTCCATAAACAAGCTGATGGCTTGCGACTCTTGGCTGAGGGTTTCTTCCTTATGCTCTAGACGGGCAAAAGACAGATAATTTGCAGCAAGCTGTTCAATATCATCGATATCTTCATTTAAGCGATTGGCGTAATTGCTGTCTATCTGTGGCCGAATAATTTCCAGCGCAAAGCGCATCCGCGCAAGAGGTGTACGTACCTCATGGGAGATGGTGCGGGACAGCTCCTTATGCATCTGGATAAAGTCGACGATTTGGTGGCTGACGCTGTTAAAAGCCTTCGCAAGCGGGAAAATTGCCGAGTGTTTATGGACTTCGTTGGGGCGTTTGCGCGGGGCTTGGCCAAATTCGATAGCAGCCTCCTGCAAATGGTTAAGATCCCGAAATACCGGCCAGATCCACCAGAGGGCAACTAAGCAGAGTGATGAATACAACCCTAATAAAATCAAACTAGTATTACGCTCTTTTGGCGCAGAGGTTTGCAATGGGCCCAGCATCAAGATGTGCTGTTTGTCTTTATCTAAGTGGTAATAATAGAGTTCATTGCTGCTATGGCGCAGAGCGATGGTCGCCCCCTGTTGCAGCGAGTCCTCTAAGTTTTCCGGCAGTGAGAGGGCGCCGATGGGGAGGCGTTGTATCTTCGGAAGCTGCTCATCATAGTTTTGCAGCAGGTCGTCAACGTCGATTTGGTAGTTGTACTCATCGTGGGCAAAATGCTCGGCGAGTTCACCAAAGCTCCAGATCACTAATCCGCAGGACAACAATAAAAATATAAACAAGCGGTAGAACTGAAATTTCATTTCGGTTAAACCTAGCCTTTTTTGGGTAAATAATTGAATAAATAGCCTTTGCCGTGAATAGTCGTAATGGCTAATCCCGGCACATTGAGCTCATCTAAGCGTTTACGCAGGCGGCTGATTTTTAAATCTATGGCCCTGTCTAAACCGTCATATTCGCGGCCGACCAGCTGTTCGAATAAAAACTCCCGCGATAACACTTTGCCGGCGTGCAGGGCGAAGATCCACAGCAGTGAAAACTCTTTAGTGGTAAAGGAGAGGGCTTCATCCCCCAGATTCACTTGCTGGAGGTTTGGGTCTAAAAATAAGTCGTGTAGCTTAAGTTTACTGCGGCTGCTGCTGGATTGTTGTTTGCGCAGGTTGGCCTTAATCCGCGCCAGCAGTAAAGGCGGCACCACGGGTTTGAGCAAGTAATCGCAGGCGCCTAGATTTAATCCCCGAATTTGATCGGCATGATTATCGAGCGCCGTTAGGAAGATAATCGGGCAGGGATAACTCGCGGCCAACTGCGGATAGCTGCTAAAGCCATCTTGTCCTGGCAGCATGACATCGCAAATGATGAGGTCAAAATCATCGGTGTCCTGACGAATGAGTGCATCTTCGGCATTATCTAAGTGGATAAGCTTATAACCCTCTTGGGTTAAATAGGTACAGACCAAGTCTGCAAGGGGTTGGTCGTCTTCAATCAACAGGATTTGCAATTGGGGTTCGGACATTGGCGCGCTTGTCATAATAAGTTCCAGTTCAGTCCGCGACGTCTTCTGGGATTGGCGGGTTCAAACTTAGCGACTTTGACTAACGCTGTGGTCACTATGTGGTTGCTTTGCGGATCCCTGAGTTCAAATAAGGCATCTTTTTCGAGGGTCAATTGCACTTGGTATTTAAAATCGAGACTGTCCTCAAAGCAGGTGAGTGCGACCGCTTCCGTAGTGAGCCACACACAGAGTGACTGAGGGATATCCGATTGATACTCAATGAGTAAGTCTAAATGGCAGTCGGGCTTTTCGAGGGTGACCGCACAGGTGTTCGGCGTGATTTTCAGCTCGTCGGCCAGGGACGTCAGGCTGACGAAGCAGGCCAAGATTAAGCTGCAATAGGTACAATAGGTGAGCCAGAGTGAGCTTGAATGGTAGGGTTTAGAAATCATAGCTAAACCCTACAAAGCCAGACAAATAGCCGGACTTATCGATCAGCACACTGTCGGTAATTTCTTGCCCTAACCAGGTATATTCGAGGATCCCAACAAAATTCACATTATCGAAAATGGGCACATTGACCACGGTACGGGCATGGTAATTGATGGTGGCCGAGGGTTGATATTTGCTACGCAGTGGACCTTGTTCTTCCTTGGTCAGTTTGTAGTAGTAACTGACGAGGTTTTCACTTTTTCGAATCGCACCCACTTCCAAGCCGAGCGCGCCCCAAGAAAATGCCTGACTGCGTTTGAGCCTGAGCTGAATTTCATTACCTTGGTGCACCCCAGTAATATCGTGGAAGTACCCGAGACTCACATCGAGATAGGGCGTCACCCAAGTGGTATTGACTCCACCTAGGTAGGAAAGATTGCGTTCAATTTCCTCAAATTTAACGACTTTTGGATTAATGGGCTGCTTCACTGGGGTATAACCTACAATATCACTCAGTAATAGTTTATTCAGTCCATCGAATTCGTAGAAAAAACCGTCCTCATTAAAGCGTGTCTGCAGGTCAACAATAAAGTTATCCGACTCATACAGGCTATAACCTAAGGTGAAGTTCTCGACATAAAAGTTCTCACCGTAGTAATACCAAGTGGGCAATATCCAAGTGTTGACGTTATCCACCTTCGCCCTTGGGTTTTCGAGCGCGCCATAACCTGCGGCAAGGGAAATCTGCCAGTCTCCGGCGGAAACTGTTTCAATTTCTTTAGCTTGCAGCGCGGCACTCTGACTTAGTAGTGCGAGCAGTAAGAATCGTTTTTTAACCTTAACTGTCACTTCTTAGATAATCCCCAATGTTGTTCAAATACTTTGCTAAACCGCATTAAGACGAGCCTCAGCCTATCATTTTGTTCACAGAATTTAAGCATAATTATTCATAGTGCTACAAAATGCTACATCTTTGTCTGCAAAGGAATGTGTGAGTTTTGTGTTTTTCTTGTGTTATCAGATTGTACAAAATGCTACGTGAAAGTGTTGAGGTTTTCTCCAGCTTGAGTGCTTAGATGGTATGCCGCTAGGCAGCTGGCCCGTAAAAACGGCTCGCAATAACAATAATGGAGAAAGCAAAGTGAAGCTTAAAATACTAACTTGTACTATTGCTGCCGCCCTTTATGGTGCTGGTGCTATGCAGGCTGCTGCTAGCATAGGCGATGTACATCAACTTAAAGGTTTGCAGTTAACACCAGAGCAAATTGCAAAATTAAATGCCCCAGAAGCCAAGATCGATGATTCAGATATTGGGGTGGGTCTAAACCTACAAATTACTCCTCAAGCTAACAAATTCGAATTTGAGGAAGGGTTAACGGGTGAGCAGATTTACATCGTTCGTCTCAATCAAAAACCACTGGCGCAAGTTAGTACGGAACTGCTCGCCAGTTCAGCTACCAGCAAAACCTTTGGCAAATCGTCAAACTCAAAATTATTCGTTGCCGGTCAACCCGCCAGTAGCGCTGTAAAGAATTATCGCAGCCGCTTACTCGACAGCCAAAGACAAGTGATTGCAGACATTCAATCGACCGTGGGTTCACGTCAAGTACGTCAACAATTTACCAATGCGGTCAACGGTTTCTCTATCGCAATGACACAGGAAGAGGCGCAGCGCGTGTCTCAATTAGCCAATGTGTCTTCGGTTCGTCGCTCAAAAACCTATGAACTATTATCGGATGCGGGCCCTGAGCTAATCCAAGCCGACAAGATTTGGTCGGGCGAAGCCACGCCAGATGCGGGTGCCTACAAGGGTGAAGGTATTATCGTTGGTATCGTCGATACCGGGATTAACTCTGATCACCGCTCATTTGCGGCCGTTGGTGACGATGGCTATAAGCACAGCAACCCATGGGGTGCGGGTAACTATATAGGTGACTGTACTAAGAGCGGTTTTGAGACCATGTGTAACGACAAGTTAATTGGCGTTCGCTCTTATCCTGTGATTACCGACAATTTCACCAGCG
Source organism: Shewanella sp. GD03713 (assembly GCF_029843705.1). NCBI lineage: Bacteria > Pseudomonadati > Pseudomonadota > Gammaproteobacteria > Alteromonadales > Shewanellaceae > Shewanella > Shewanella sp. GD03713. The sequence continues at coordinate 3,821,249 of NZ_JAOCIW010000001.1, read as the reverse complement.
GTGTTTATGGTGCGACTCGCCCAGCTGTGGGTGAAGACTATCAAGGTCACGGTTCACACGTAGCCTCTACCGCCGCGGGTAACGTGCTGCTGGATGTGGATTATGTCAGCCCTGAAGGCGGCAAAGCCGTTTCCGATGGCGCTGTGATTAAACCGAATCTGTTCCCACGCATGAGTGGTGTTGCCCCCCATGCCAACATCGTCGCTTACCAAGTGTGTCATCCTGACAACCAGCTCAATGCGGGCTGTCCGGGTGAGGCGCTGATTGCGGGTATTGAAGATGCAATTAACGATGGCGTTGACGTCATCAACTTCTCCATCGGTGGTCAAGATTCAAACCCTTGGGTTGACGATGTGGAATTGGCGTTCTTATCGGCTCGTGAAGCGGGGATTTCCGTTGCGGTTGCGGCGGGTAACTCTGGCCAACCAGCAGGTTATAAAGAATATTTTGGTCTGATTGACCACGCGTCACCATGGTTAATGAACGTAGCGGCCAGCACCCACGCTCGCGAAGTGGAAATCACCACTAAGCTGATTGACCCTATGGGTGGCAGCGAAGTGCCAAAATGGAGCGAAATTATTGGTGGTGCAATCAACGCTACATCCGTCACGGGTATGGTGGTTAACGCTAAAAACTTTGGTGATGAATACTGTGCTAAACCTTTCCCTGCGGGCACCTTCGATCTGAAAGACGGCGACGGAAACCCAACGGATGTGATCGTCGTGTGTAAGCGTAACAGCTTATCAGACACTGCCGGTGTTGCCCGTTCCGCGAAGGCGGATAACGTTAAAGCGGGCGGCGCCGATGGCATGATCATGTATAACTACGCGAACGGCGATGCGCTGGTGCCTACGGCTTCTTACTCTGTTCCAAGTATCCATATTACTAAGGAAGAGTGGGACGGTCGTTATGATAACGGCCTAGCGGGTTATGGTTTAAGTGATTGGCTGGCAAAGGGTAACTACCACATGCTGACCATTTCTGGCACGACCATCGAACGTACAATGGATCCAGAACGTGCCGATTGGTTAGCGGCATTCTCCTCTCGCGGTCCAAGCCCATCGACGCCAGAAGCGCTGATCCCTGCCGTTGCGGCGCCAGGGGTGGATATTTACGCGGCCTTCGCTGATGAACATCCATTTAGCGGTTCACCTGCATCGGGTGACTTTGCCTTCTTAAGCGGAACTTCAATGGCATCGCCACACGTGGCGGGTTCGATGGCCTTGTTACGTCAAGCTCAGCCAAGTTGGAGTGCAACTGAAATCCAATCGGCGCTGGCGATGACGGCTGAAAACAAAGTGCATTACTATCGCTTGGATGACAAGAATGGTGATGTGGCTTTAGCCTCAACTTACCGTGCGGGTACTGGCCGTATCAACGTGGCCAATGCTGTGAATGCGGGCTTTGTGATGGATGAAACCGTTGAGCGCTTTAAAGCGGCTGATCCACACAACGGCGGCGCGGTTCATAAGCTGAACATTCCACAGTTAGTGAACTTTGAATGTAAGCCTAAGTGCCAATGGATCCGTACCATTAAGGCGACTAAAGACGGTACTTGGAGTGTGACCAACGGTGATGTGATTAACTGGAGCGTCGATTCACGTTCACAGTTAGTGCAAAACGGTGTGTCTATTAAAGTATCGCCAAGCGAGTTTACGCTAGCTGCGGGTCAAACCATGGATATCGTGGTCGAAGCATCGATCATGGATACTCAAGATTGGTTCAGTAACGCGGAAGTGGAACTGCATTCAAACCTGATCTTCACCGAAGCCAACGGCAAAGCCTCTGAGGCGCATTGGCCTGTAGTCTTCAAATACGACAAAAACGGTATGCCAGGACGCTTAAGCGCAGTGGCTCACCGTAATGATGCAAACGCTGTGATCAAAGGTATCGATTTACCTGAAGGTGACAACATTCATGGTCGTATCTTTAGCCCAGTGAAAGCGGATGTGAAAACTGTTGTGCTGCCAAAAGATAACGATGGTAACTTCCCATGGAGCAGCAATGCGGATATGACCATCAGTATGGATGAGCGTATCGACGAAGCTACCCATGTGGAAATGATTGATGTGCCAGCAAATGCTCGCCGTTTAATCGTCGAATCTTTCGGTACGGCTAAGTCTGATCTCAGCGCGACGTTAGATAAAGGCAACCTGATCGTTTATGTCGGTAAGGACTATAACGGTAACGGTAAGGCCGATCCTTTCGAAGAACTGCTCTGTGTGTCTAACCACATCCAATACAACAACTTCTGTAATATTAACCAACCAGAAGAAGGTCAGTATTGGGCGTTATTCTACAACCCAAGAAAAGGCACTGCGGCGAACAACTATTACAATGCGCTGGAAGAAACCTTCCAATATGCGACGACCGTTGTAATGGACCAAGTTGCCAGCGATATGAGTGTTGAAGTACCTGCGAGCAATGGTCGCGATCCTGTCGATATCAAAGTTAACTGGGATATGCCAGAGATGAAAGAAGGTGACGTGTACTACTCGTTACTGGACTTTGGTACCTCAGAGGTTAACGCCGGTAACATTGGTAAAGTCGCCTTTAAACTCGAGCGTGGCGTAAATGATGTTCACTTAGACGCAACGCAAACTGCGGCTGTGGCTGGCGATCAAATTCCATTCACCTTCGAAGTGCAACCTAACGATACGGGTGCAGACCGTGCATTTAGCATTGTCGCGACCATTCCGTCTGGACTCAGCCTACGCCCTGAGGACGTACTGAGCTCTTCAAGCGCGATTGTGCAAGATGTGAAACTGGAAAATGGCAAGCTGACGATCAGCGGTGTTCAACCCGATACCAGCGATCTGGCGCCACGTTACAACGTCACCACTAACATTGATGACGCTATGTGCCGTACGCCAAACTTTGGTAACAAGAAGCCAGGCGGTTACGTGAACTTAGAAGAGTTCTCTATCTACCCAATCTTCAGTGGTTTTGCGCCAGTTGAGTATGGTTCTAACGGTAAGGCACTCAGCGGTAAGGATAATAACATCCTGTATCGCAACGGTATTACCTTACCAATCAGCACTGTGTTTGGTGGTGCGTTCGACAGTTTCCACCTGTATAACAACCAAGACAAGATCAACGTTTGGAAGCAGAATGCTTTGGAAATTCGTGGTCACGGTATCGTGTCCTTATTCCAAGGGCAGCCATTCTTCTACCCATACCATGACATCTTCCCATATAACAGCTTCCCATATGCCTCTATCGGTATGTTGTGGCGTGGATTTGGCCTAGGTGCGGGTGCGACTCAAGATATTCTGAGTGCGCCATTGATCAATACATCAGCTGAGCGTTCGGGTATCTCTATTGCGAGTACTCAAACCGGTTGGGGTATCTTGGAATACGATAATGCACGTTCTTATAAGTCATTAGGATACGATGCAAACCGTGTTTACCAATGGGAAGAGAAGGACGATAGATTCGACTTCGAGCTTATCTTCAACGTGAACACCCGCTTCGGCGACGGTGAATACGAAATGATGATGGCCTACGACAATATCAACTTTGGTTCTCAAGATGGTCGTGGTTCTATCGGTCTACAAGGTTTCCAAGGTGGTTTATATAGCTATGGTCCATTGCAGCAGTACCTCGGTGAGCAATACGCCTTCGATAACCTGAAGGACAAAATCAGTAATGGTTTAGTCGTGTGTTATGACTACGTTGGCCCAGAGTCGTCACAGTTTGAAGTGACTGCATGGACTACCGTGAAAAATAATGCTGCAGGCCAAGCACTGACGGTTGATGCGGTTAGCCAAGTTGAAGGTATGGCTGACATCAGCATGAGCCACACTGTGACTGTGCCATCCAATATCAGCATTGGTGCTATTGCCGACCAAACGATTGCGGAAAACACGAGCTTAGAAGGTCTGAAGGTTGTGTTTGCCGATGAGCAAAATAGCGTGAACAAGATCACCGTAACCGGTGAGCACATCAGCGCTGTAGTGAATGGCAATACTTCAGGTTCAACTATCACAATTACACCAGAAGCTAACTTCCACGGCGACGTAGAAGTCACTGTGACGGTAAGTGATGTGGAAAACCCAGCCGATGCAGCGAGCACCAGCTTTATGCTGACCGTTGAATCCGATGGTGTTGAACCGACTACACCAGAAACACCGACTACACCAGAAACACCAGCTAAAGATAGCAGCGGTGGTGCATTAGGTGGTTTATCTATGCTACTGGCTCTCGGTGCATTGATCAGAAGAAGAAAAACTCACTAATCATGGGTTTGACTTCCTAGTCAATTGATATTTATCCTGAATTTAGGATGCCGGCAAATGGATTTTGCCGGCTTTTTTGTTTATGGAATCCGCGATACTTCGAAGATTTCACATTTCACTTTCATTAAATTGTCTTTTTAGTGGCATAATCTTGCTCACTTTATGCATCGAAAGGCAAAGCTTATGCTGCAGATATTCTTACGTTTTTTTTCCCTTGGGTTGATGAGTTTTGGTGGACCGGCGGCGCATATCGGCTATTTTCGACAAACCTTTGTTAACGAACTCGGCTGGCTCGATGATAAACGCTATGCCAGCTTGGTCGCTTTAAGCCAATTTATGCCGGGACCGGGATCGAGTCAGGTGGGGTTTGCCATTGGTTATCATCGCGGTGGACTGCTCGGCGCCATCTCGGCCTTTGCCGGATTTACCTTACCTTCCTTTGTCTTGATGTATCTGCTGGCGGTGACGACTGCCGCTTGGCTCGATAACCTTTATATGCAGGGCATAGTCCATGGCTTAAAACTGTTAGCGGTCGTGGTGGTGGCAGACGCTGTGCTGGCGATGTTTAGCCAGTTTTGCCAACGTAAAACGGCGCGTTTACTCATGCTTGGCAGCGCCGCGGCTATGTTGATTTTCCCATTCTTGTGGACCCAAATTGCGCTGTTAATCCTTGCTGCGCTTTTAGGCTTGTCATTCCTCAGTGCGAGCGAGAGTGAAGTGCAAAAGTCTGAACCCATTCGCTTGAATTACCTGAGCCTCGCTATATTTATCGCCTTGTTTGCGGGGAGTTTTTTTGCGATTAACCTCGGCGCCGAGGCGGGGATCTTTGGCGAATTCTACCGTGTCGGCAGCTTAGTCTTTGGTGGCGGCCATGTGGTGCTGCCACTGCTTGAGACCACAGTTGGCGATGCGATGAGCGGTGATCGTTTCCTCACTGGTTATGCCTTTGCCCAAGCTGTGCCTGGGCCTATGTTCACCTTTGCGACCTTCCTTGGTGCCGAGATGATGTTAGACAATCCCTTTGTCGGTGCGGCTATTGCCACCATCGCTATTTTCTTACCGGGATTTTTATTGATGCTGGTGGGCTTAAAGAGTTGGCACGCGATTGCCGCCAGACCCAAGATTGCTGGCATGCTCTCGGGCGTGAATGCCTGTGTGGTGGGATTATTGGCGGCGGCGCTGTATCAACCCGTGTTTACTCAGGGCGTGTTATCTGCCGTGGATATGGCGGTGGTGTTGCTCGGTTTTGGTGCGCTAAAGCTCTTTAAACCGCAGATGTTACTGCTGGTCCTTGGCTTTAGCGTATGCGGTATCGGATTGATATTGCTTGGTTAAACTCAATTATCGACATGCTAGCTGGTGCAAATTAATACAATATTTGTTAAGTCAAACCCAAAGATGTTGCACCGTTTTGGCTATACTTCAGAAATATAAAAAAATATAAGCTCGATCACCCTGGAGTAAGCAAGCATGTCGAATTTAAGCCTGCGTAATAAATTACTGCTGTTGTCTTTGTTTCCCCTCATTTTGACCCTGTTAGTGCTCATGACCGTTTCCTACTATGTCGAACAAGAATCCCTCGCGGAAGAAGTGGTGACCTTTAGGACTAAACTGGTTGGCGAACGTAAACAACAAATCAAAGAAGCGACCGAAATTGCCGCCGGGATCGTGCAATATCAACTGTCCCTCAAGGACCAAGGCAATGTGAACCAAGCCCTGCGTGATATTCGTTTTGGCAGCGCTGGTTATTTCTTTATTTATGATTCCCAAGGTAAAAACATTTTCCACGCCTTAATGCCGAATCTCGAAGGTCAAAACAAAATCGATATGACAGACCCTCGCGGTACTAAGATCATCGTCGGTTTGTTGGATGCGGCCAAACGCGGCGACGGTAACTTTTCCTATTACTATCAAAAGCCCAATACCAACGAGCAAATCGAGAAGATTAGCTACGTGATGATGGTTCCGGGTACCGACTGGATGTTAGGTACTGGGGCCTATATCGACGATATCGAAGCCGTGGTGGAGGATTACCGCCAAACCGTGACCGAACAAATGGCCGATAAATCCTTCATGATCCTGTTAATTGCCCTCGTGCTAACAGGGATCACGGCCTTTATCATTATGGTTGCAGCCCATCGTATGGTGGTGCCGATTAAAAATATGGCGGACAGCCTGAACGATATTGCCAAGGGGGAAGGGGATTTAACTAAACGCTTAAGCGTGAAGGGCGAGGATGAAATTGCTCAGTTAGGTCAAGCCTTTAACTTATTCGTCGATAAGCTACAAACCATTATTGGCGATGTGGCCAACGCCACGGCTAAGGTGAAATCCGCCGCCAATGCGATTCATGACCAAACCAAAGTGATGTCGAGCCAACTGCTGAGCCACAATAACGAGACAGACCAAGTGGTGACGGCCATTACCGAGATGTCGTCTACCGCGAGTGAAGTCGCACAAAATACCACCCAAGTGGCCGAGGCGACCCAAGCGGCGACTGGGGATGTGGCCAATGCGCAGCGCTGCGTCGATGCCTCACTCGAAGAGATTGCAGGACTGATGGCGCAAATCAATAATGCCGCGGGCAGCATTAAGTCCCTAAGTGAGCAATCGCAAAAGATTAACAGTGTCTTGTCTGTGATTGGCGGCATCGCCGAGCAAACCAACCTGCTGGCCCTTAACGCGGCGATTGAAGCCGCCCGCGCCGGTGAGCAGGGGCGTGGCTTTGCCGTGGTGGCCGATGAAGTGCGTAATCTTGCTAGCCGTACTCAGGCAAGTACCTTAGAAATCAATGAAATGCTTTCAGAACTCCACAAGCTGGTGGCCTTGGCAGTCAAAACCATGGACGAGAGCCAGCAGAGCTGCGTGCGCTCGGTGGATTCTTCCCGCGCTATTTCGGAAAGCTTAGGCTCTGTGACCTCGGCGGTGACTGCGATTAACGATATGAGTACCCAAATTGCGACTGCGGCGACCGAGCAAAGCTCTGTGACCGAAGAAATCAACCGTAACGTTTATGCCATCCAAGAGATCGTTAACGAGCTGCTCCACTCCAGTGAAGATGCGGCCAAGGTGAGTCAAACCGTGTCTCAAGAAGGAATTAATCTGGGTAAATTGGTGGGGCAGTTTAAGATTTAACTCGGCTAATTAAGCAAGTTAATTAAGCAGTTAATTAAGTTAGCGAATAAAAACGGGAGACAGTGTCTCCCGTTTTTATGTTGATCTTTGGGCTTAAATTTTATGCTTTTTATGCAGCCCTAAGCTGGTTCACTCTTGATTGCAGTCACCTTTTCAGCCCTGACCGCACAGACCTTATATTCGGGAATATAAGCCACAGGGTCGAGCGCATTGATGGTGAGTTTATTGGCCGCTGCTTCCACAAAATGGAACGGCAGGAACAGCACGCCCGCTTGGGCGCGTTTAGTCACAAAGGCATCGATTTCAATCTCACCGCGGCGGGTGGTGAGGCGAAGTTTATCGCCGTTATGGATCCCCAGTAGCTCCGCATCATAGACAGAAATCATCACCTTAGGCGCGCCGAGTAGATCCAGCCCAGGTGTTTTACGGGTGAGTGTGCCCGTGTGGAATTGCTCCAATAGCCGTCCCGTCGACAGCGTCAGCGGATACTCGTTGCAGGGCATTTCGGCAGGTAGGCGATAACTAACGGGGGTAAATAAGCCTAAGCCTCGAGTGAATTGGCTTTGGTGCATAATCGGCGTCCCGGGATGGGTTTCATCCGGACAGGGCCATTGAATCCCTTGGGAGATTCGACCTTCTGCATTGGCACTTAATCTGTCCCAGCGAATACCGCGATACTGCGGGGTGAGCTCGTTGATCTCGCCCCAGATAGCTTCTTCGTTGGCATAATCCCAGTTAGCGCCCATGGCATTAGCGACCGCTTGCACTATCTGCCAATCGGGCAAGGCTTCACCCGGTGAGGCGAGCGCTTGCTCGAGTCGCTGCACCCGACGCTCGGTATTGGTAAAGTGACCGCGTTTTTCCACGAATGCGGCGGCGGGCAAGACCACATGGGCAAGCTCGGCAGTCTCGGTTAAAAAGATATCCTGCACCACCAGAAACTCGATTTTGCTCAATGCATTAAGTACATGGGCTTGGTCGGGATCGCTGAGCACGGGATTCTCGCCCATCACATACAAGGCTTTAATGTTGCCCTTGGCAATATCATGCATCATATGGGTTGCGGTGACGCCAATCTCTCCCGATAACGGCGTTTGCCAGTGGTCTTCAAAGCGCATTCTGGCATGAATATCCGTGACCTTTTGGTAACCGGTAAAATAGTTGGGCAGTGCGCCCATATCGCAGGCACCTTGGACATTGCTCTGGCCGCGAAGTGGGTTAATCCCCGCGCCAGACACACCAATATTGCCGCAAAGTAGCTGCAAATTAGAGATGGCCGTGACGTTATCGTGCCCAGTCGTATGCTGAGTGATTCCCATGGCGTAGTAAACTGCGGTCTTTTGCGCCGTGCCTATGGTACGCGCGAGGCGGGCAATGTCTTCGGCCTTTACGCCCGTTATTAACGCCGCGTTTTCGAGGGAGTAATCCTCCTTGGCTAACTCCGCATAGAGGGCCTCAATGCCTTCGGTACGCTGGGCGATATAGGCTTTATCCTGCCAATCGTTGCGAATAATCTCCGCCATAATGGCGTTGAGCAGCATCACATCCGTCCCCGGTCTGTGGGCGACATACAGCTCGGCCTTTTCGGCAATGCCAACGCGTTTCGGATCGGCAACCAGCAAACGCGCGCCGTGCTGCATCACCGCCTGCTGAATTTTCGAGGCGATAATCGGATGGGCGCAGGTGGTGTCTGAACCTAAGATAAAGATGACGTCCGAGTCCTTGATGCTCGGAATATCATTGGTCATTGCGCCGCTACCAATACTCTGCTGCAAGCCTGTTACCGTCGATGAGTGGCATAGGCGGGCGCAGTGATCGATATTGTTGGTGCCAAGAACACTGCGAACGAACTTTTGTAGCACAAAGTTATCTTCGTTGGTGGCCTTAGCTGAGGCGAGACTGGCGAGGGCATTGCTGCCATCTTTTTGTTTTATCTCGGTTAAGCGTTTTGCCACATAGGCGATGGCTTCGGGCCAGCTACTCGGTTGCAGCTCGCCGTTTTTACGGATCAGTGGCGTAGTGAGACGTTTGTCGCTGTGAATAAAATCGAAGCCAAAACGTCCCTTAACACACAGCATGCCTTGGTTAACGACCGAGTCCTTATTGCCTTCGATATGACGAATGCGATTGGCGTTGGAGTCGATTTTAAGGTCGAGGCGACAGCCCACGCCGCAGTAAGTACAAATCGTCGATGCGGTTTTTAACTCTGTGCTATCGCCTTGGCGTTTATCCCGGGCATCGACCAGTGCGCCCGTCGGACAAACCTGTACACAGTTACCACATTGAACACACTGGCTATCGGCCATGCTCGCACTAAAGCCGACTCTCGGCGCACGGCGCTCCATGTGTTGAGTCATTTCCTGCGGCAGCGCCTGGTAGGAATCTTGGCTAAATTGGATGGCGCAGTGGCCACTCTGCTGCTGACACACATCGACGCACTTACCGCAGCTAATACAGCGATTAGCATCGAATTGAATAAAGGGTGCGCTCTTATCAACACTGAAACGTCGCGCATTTTCAGTGGCTAAGCTTTTGGCCTCGACACCATAATCCGTGGCGTAATCCCTAAGCTTACAGTCAGTATTGGCCTGACAGGCGCACTCGAGGCAACGAGCCGCCTCTTGCATGGCGGCATCGGCGGGAAAACCTAACTCGACTTCACTGTAATTCAGTAGCCGTTGCAGCGCCGTGAGTTCGGGCATCTTCAAGCGGGGCTGACGCGGCGTATGGGGATAAAGCGTTGACCCTGCTTTTGAGCTTGTTTCGGTTTGCTTTAGGGCGTTTGGAATGAGGGCGCTTGGAATGGTTTTGACCGAGTTAAACTCATGGGCATGTAAATCGCAGCTAAGGCCAATTTTTAGCATCTTATCAATAGCGATGGCCGCTTTACGGCCATCGCCAATCGCGGCTACGGCAGTCGCTGGGCCGCGGCGGGCATCGCCCATAACAAACAGTTTTTCTACCCCCGATGACATGGTTTGCTCGCAGCCTATCAGGGTGTTCCAGCGGCTCAGCGCCAGTTCGCCATGGCTGAGTTGCCCTAAAGGATCCTGCATAAAACTCAGATCTGGCGCTTGGGAGACGGCGGCGATAACGGTATCGAAGGCCTCGCTAAAGGTTTCCCCTGTGTCCACGGGCGCGCGTCTGCCCGAGGCATCGGCTTCGCCGAGCGCCATTTTGCTGAAGGTGACAGCTTCTACCTGTCCATTGGCATCGCTATGATTTTCAATGGGATTGGTTAAGAAGTGGAATTTGACGCCTTCAACCTCGGCCTCATGTACTTCGTAAGCTTCGGCGGGCATTTCGGCGCGGGTACGGCGGTAGATTAAGGTGACATCGCAGCCTTCGCGCACGGCGGTGCGGGCGCAGTCGATGGCGGTGTTGCCGCCACCAATCACGGCGACTTTTTTGCCCAACTTCAATTGTTTGTCGAGGCAATGATCCTTAAGAAAATCTACCCCAAGGTAACTGCCCGTAAGTTCTGAGCCTTTATAGTTCATCGGCACCGCCTTTTGGGCGCCGATGGCGAGGCACACCGCATCGAAATCGGCGACCAGTTGGGATAAATGAATTTCATGGCCGAGGCGAGTATCCGTATGAATGGTTAACCCATTGCGGCACAGCAGCGCGATTTCTTTATCGAGAATCGACTTAGGTAAACGGTATTCGGGGATCCCATAGCGCAGCCAGCCGCCCGCCTTGGGCATAGCTTCAAAAATCTCAACATGATGCCCTTGGTTTGACAGGTAATAACCGGCACTTAAGCCTGCGGGGCCCGCGCCAATAATGGCAATTTTCTTGCCCGTATCAGCGAGGCGTGGTGGTTGATAACTGCCGCCTTGTTCATCGTCGGCCAAGTCTAAATCGGCGGCGTGGCGCTTAAGTTGACGAATAGCTATAGGGTCATCGACGAGGCCGCGGCGGCATTCCGTCTCGCAAAATGCGGGGCAGACTCGGCCAATCGACAGCGGCAGCGGCAGGGTGTCTTTAATGACTTTAATCGCTTGGGTGTGGTCACCTTGGGCAATGTGGTACAGGTAAGTTTGCACATCCACGCCCGCGGGGCAGGCCTGCTGGCAGGGCGCCTCACAATCGGCAAAGTGGTCACTTAAAATCGTGCTCAGTGCAGCTTGGCGCTGTTTGGTTAAATATGCCGATTGGGTGATGACCTTCATGCCCGCTTCGGCGGGCGTTTCACAGGCTTTAACACAGCGCAGGCTGGCATTGGTGTTTTCGATTTGCACTAGGCAGAGGTTGCAGTCCTGTTTATCGGCGTTAGGAGCTGCGCCCAATTGCCGTGTCGCATCCGTTGGTTCGCACAGACTCGGAATGGCAATGCCCGCCTTACGGGCCGCCTGTAGTAGGGTTTCGCTCGGCTCGGCCGTGACGCTGTGATTGTCGATGTTAAGTTCTATCATCCCAAGGCCTTTTATATTTGTAGGGTGCTTGCTGCATTGGCGTAAAGCGGCAGGCTTAAGGTGGGTTTGAGTATAACTAGAGCGCTTTAGAAGACGCTTATGGGCGGGGGAAGTTTGACGCTAAATTGCCGCTGTCATCACAAACCCGTGTCAGACTGTGCGCTGATGAAGGTTTGCTGGTGGAAAGTTGTGATTTGCTTGGTGTTTTGCATTTGATTTATCTGTATCTTGCTTAATCCTTTGAGGTTTTTAGTGATTATCACTGTTTAGCTTGCTCAAATTTATGTTTGAACGAGGCGTTAAACGGGTTATTTCATGTAGGATCACAGTCTTAACAGGGCTTTGTCTGTTAATCTGCTGGCGCCAGCGGTGCTTTTTAGGCTGATAAAATCGCCCTGAAGTGTCAACACGCCCTAGGTTTACAGCCGTTGTTAGGTTAAAATGCGCGGTTGCAAATACTGTTAATCGCCGCCTCCTTTGATGGAAAATCCATTGAAACGGCAAAAATAAAGCGAAGTTGAAAATCCATGTTTGAAGTTAATCCAGTAAAATTCAAAATTAAGGAGCTTGCCGAGCGTACGCAGCTTCTTAGGGGGTATCTTTGACTACGATGCTAAGCATGAGCGTCTAGAAGAAGTCAGCCGTGAACTTGAAAGTTCTGAGGTGTGGAACGAGCCAGAACGTGCTCAAGCCCTAGGTAAAGAGCGCGCCAGCCTCGAAGCCGTTGTCAAAACTATCGATGATATGGACGCCGGTCTAGAAGACGTTGAAGGTCTGCTAGAGCTTGCCATCGAAGAAGAAGACGAAGATACCTTCAATGAAACCACCAAAGAGCTGGATTATTTAGAGCGCCGTTTGGCCGAACTCGAATTCCGCCGTATGTTCTCTGGTCAACATGATGCCTCCGATTGTTACTTAGACATTCAATCGGGCAGTGGCGGTACTGAGGCACAAGACTGGGCCAACATGGTACTGCGTATGTACCTGCGTTGGGGCGAAGCACACGGATTCAGCCCTGAGCTGATGGAAGTTACCGACGGTGACGTCGCCGGCATTAAGGGCGCGACCATTAAATTTACCGGTGAGTATGCTTTCGGTTGGTTACGTACCGAGACGGGCGTGCATCGTTTAGTGCGTAAATCGCCATTCGACTCATCGGGTCGTCGCCATACCTCTTTCTGCTCGGTATTCGTTTACCCCGAGATTGATGACGATATCACCATCGACATCAATCCTGCTGACTTACGTATCGACGTATACCGCGCCTCGGGAGCGGGTGGTCAGCACGTTAACCGAACCGAATCTGCGGTACGTATTACCCACTTACCGACCAACACGGTAGTGCAGTGCCAGAACGACCGTTCACAGCACAAGAACAAAGATTCGGCGATGAAACAGTTAAAAGCCAAACTGTTCGAATTAGAAATGCATAAGCAAAATGCGGAAAAGCAAGCCGCCGAAGATGCCAAGTCTGACATCGGTTGGGGCAGCCAGATCCGTTCTTATGTATTAGATGATTCCCGTATTAAAGACTTACGCACTAGCGTGGAGACGCGCAATACCCAAGCGGTACTCGATGGCGATCTGGACAAGTTTATCGAAGCCAGTTTGAAATCAGGGCTGTAATTAATTCAAAGGTATAGACGAGAAATAAGATGACTGAACAAGTACAAGATGAAAACAAACTGATTGCCGAGCGTCGTGCCAAGCTAGAAAGCATTCGCCCGAACTGCAGTGCTAATGCTCACCCTAATACTTTCCGTCGCACCCACAAAGCGGCTGAGTTGCAGGAAAAATACGGTCAAAACACTAAGGAAGAACTCGAAGCCTTAGGTTTTAAAACCAGCATCGCTGGCCGTATCATGGCAAAACGTGGCCCATTCCTCGTGATCCAAGACGTGTCTGGTCGTATCCAAGCTTACGCTGAAAAGGGCGTTCAAGCGGATCTGAAGGATAAATACCAAGGTCTGGATATCGGTGACATCATCGGCGTAACTGGTCAGTTGCACTTGTCTGGTAAAGGCGATCTGTACGTGAACATGGAAGAGTACCAACTGCTGACCAAAGCACTGCGTCCTCTGCCAGAAAAATTTCACGGCCTGACCGACCAAGAAACTCGTTACCGCCAACGTTATGTGGACTTAATCGTTAACGAAGAATCTCGTCAAGCCTTCGTTATGCGTTCAAAAGTGGTTGCTGCTATCCGTAACTTCATGATCAAAAAAGAGTTCATGGAAGTTGAAACCCCAATGATGCACGTGATCCCAGGCGGCGCTTCAGCCCGTCCATTTATCACTCACCACAATGCGCTGGACATGCCAATGTACCTGCGTATCGCGCCAGAGTTATACCTCAAGCGTTTAGTGGTCGGTGGTTTTGAGCGTGTGTTCGAAATCAACCGTAACTTCCGTAACGAAGGTCTGTCGCCACGTCATAACCCAGAATTCACTATGATGGAATTCTATATGGCCTATGCAGACTACAAAGATCTGATGGACTTAACCGAAGAACTGTTAAGCTCTATCGCGATTGAACTGTTAGGCAGCGCGCAAATGCCATATGGCGAGCACACTGTTGATTTCGGTGGCCCATATGCCCGTTTAAGCATGTTAGAAGCGATTCAGAAGTACAATCCTGACAACGCAACTATCCAAGCCATGACCTATGAGCAAGTGAAAGATCTTGAATTCATGCGTGAACTGGCGATCAGCCTAGGCATCAAGATCGAGAAGTTTTGGACCTGTGGTCAGCTATTAGAAGAAATCTTCGGTGAAACCGCTGAATGGCAGTTAATGCAACCGACTTTCATCACTGGCTACCCAGCGGACATTTCGCCACTGGCACGTCGTAACGATGACAATCACTTCATCACCGACCGTTTTGAATTCTTCATCGGTGGCCGTGAAGTGGCTAACGGTTTCAGCGAGTTAAACGATGCTGAAGACCAAGACAGCCGCTTTAAGGCGCAGGTTGATGCAAAAGATGCGGGTGACGACGAAGCCATGTTCTACGATGCAGACTACATCACTGCACTGGAACACGGTTTACCACCAACAGCGGGTCAAGGCATCGGTATCGACCGTTTAGTGATGCTATTCACTAACACTCATACTATCCGTGACGTGATCCTGTTCCCAGCGATGCGCCCACAGGCCTAAGCCTGTTAGGTGTTGATTCAACACCAAGTGCATGAGCGAGTAATAAAAAACCAGCCTAATGGCTGGTTTTTTTATGGCTGTGATATTTTTACTTGCAAAGCTTTTGAATCATTTCACTATAAAAAAGCGATTTTATAGGTTTAGTCACTACTGACGATTGTGGTCATGGATCGCGCTGCTTAGTTATTCATTTATGCTAATGTTTTACGCTGTTATTTTGCATTAATTTTTTAATGTAAAAAGTGCTGATATTACTGATAAAAGTCGATGGGGATTCTATTCCTTTTTCCACAGACCTCTTATACTTAGCTTCAACCTTGTGCGTAGCACATTCGACTTATTTAACGACTCAGTGAAATCTACATGAAGATCCCTTCTCTGCTTGGTAGTTTTATCTTGGTATGCAGCAGTTTAACTGTTGCCGCGACAGCGCATTCTGCCGATTCGGCCTCTGTCACTACAAAAAGCACCGCCACGGCGAAAAAAGCCCCTGCAAAACAGCAGGAAGTGGCCGCCAATAGTGCGCTGGTGGTGGATCTAAAAACCAACGAAATTCTCTATTCCAGTAATCCAGATGCCGTAAGGCCCATTGCCTCTGTGACTAAGCTGATGACCGCCATGGTGACCTTAGATGCTAAGTTGCCTATGGATGAAAAGCTTGCCATCAATATCAACGATACTAAGGAAATGCGCGGTGTCTACTCTCGAGTGCGTATCGGCAGTGAAATTAGCCGTAAAGATATGTTATTGCTGACATTAATGTCATCAGAAAACCGTGCGGCGGCGAGTCTTGCCCACCATTATCCTGGTGGTCATAAGGCCTTTATTAAGGCGATGAACGCTAAGGCAAAAGCCCTAGGCATGAAGAATACTCGTTATGTGGAGCCGACTGGGCTGTCAGAGAAAAACGTTTCGAGTGCCCGCGATCTAGTGGTGTTACTCAAGGCCAGTGAAGGCTACCCCATGTTAGGTCAGTTAAGCTCGACCGAAAAGAAAACCGTCACCTTTGGCAAACCTAAGTACAGCCTTGACTTTAGAAACACTAACCGTTTGGTTTACAAAGATAACTGGAACATTCACCTCACTAAAACTGGCTTTACCAATGAAGCAGGCCATTGTTTAGTAATGCGTACCGAAATGGCTAAACGCCAAGTGGCCTTTGTGGTGCTCGATGCCTATGGAAAATACACCCATATGGCGGATGCCAACCGTTTACGTAACTGGTTAGAAACAGGCAAAGTGACTCCTATCCCTGCCGAAGCTAAGCAGTATAAAAAGCAGCGTAGCCAGCAGCAGTTTGCCAAAGTCAGCGAGACCTAAGCAGGCATTAATTGCTTATCCACTCAACAAAAAGGCCAGAATTGTTCTGGCCTTTTTGTTGTCATTTTTCTAGTACTTTTGTTGTAGAGGATTGATTGGTATAAAACCAATCAATCATCCCGCTAAGGGTGCGTTGTGTGGCGATACCCCGTATCATTGGCGGGATTTTTCTTTCAAGGATGATATGCGTGTGGCGTTAATCTTAAAAAAACTCCAGTTGATCTATGTGCCCTTTATACTGCTCTGCCTGCTATTTGTCTCAGGTTACAGCTTGCTCCATTGGTTGTTGATTATCGAGTTCCAACTGCTGAGCATTGACGAATCGATTATCAATTTCTGGCTGCCGCTGATATTGCCTTGGCCCTTGCTGTTTTTCTATTTAAGGCCGAGGCTTAAGTTATTCCGCTTTACCAAGAGTAATAGCCGTTTTATCTATTTTGTGATTGCCGTGCTGTTGCTGGCCGTACCCACTATCGTGGCGCAGGAATACCTTAATAGCGCAACGGGCAAGTTGACTCAACTCGAGTCCATCAATGCACTATTGCATCAGCCGCAGACCAAGTATTACCAATTAAATCAGTTTTATATCGACAAAAAACATATAGGGGTGCAGCGCAATATTGAGCCCATAGGCAAGGGCAACAGTGAGCTGCGCATGAGCCTGTATATTGCGATGCCAATTTTCGCTAAACGTAACGAGAGTTGGCGGGTCGGTGCTAAGGCCTTGGCATGGTATGGCAAAGTTTATGAGAAAACGATCAGTAATCGACTCGAACAACAGGAGAAAGAAGCGCTATTTCAAGAGTTTATTCATCATAGCCAGCAAGAGTTTAATGCTTTAAATCCTGATGACTTTGTCTATCTTGACCGTATCGGCCCGTCAAGCCGTTACACTCAGTTACTCTCCGCAGCCCAAAAAAGCTCAGTCTACTTCGAGGGGTATCAAACCGTCTTGATGCCAGTGAATCAACCCTTCGAGGCGCGTAATGGCCATAAACTGGCGTGGATTATCACTTGGTTAAGCTTTGGGGCCATTCTGTGGTTGTTGATGAGTCTGATGTTAAAGCTGGATGAGACGCAGGCGTCTAAGGCGGCACAGCTAAGCCTAGAAAAACCTAAGGCGGAGCTGTATGGCTTTTTAGCCGAATTTAAACCTCGGCAGGGCTTTGTTATCACGCCTATCTTGTTCTATATCAACAGCTTGATATTTGTATTGATGGCCTTTGCCAGTCAACACTTTATCGCTTTTCCAAACAGTGTGTTACTCGATTGGGGCGCGAACCTTCGGCAGTTGGTGCTTGAGCAGCAAGTTTGGCGTTTACTCAGTAATGTGTTTTTGCATGGCGGCCTGATGCATTTGGTTTTTAATTTATATGGGCTGTTTTTTGCGGGGATGTTTTTGGAGCCGTTGTTGGGTAAATGGCGTTTGCTCGGAGTCTATGTGTGCTGTGGCTTAGTGGCGAGCCTAGCCAGCATAGGCTGGTACGAGGCGACGATCAGTATCGGAGCCTCGGGCGCCATCATGGGGCTATTTGGCGTGTTGATTATCTGGATATGGTTGGGCTTATTGCCTTTGGCGGACAATATGCCACTCGCCCTGAATCTGGCCCTATTCGTCTCTGCCAGTCTTGTGATGGGGCTCTTTGGCGGCGTGGATAATGCCGCGCACCTTGGCGGTTTAGGCTGTGGATTATTGCTTGGGAGCCTGCTACGGCCGACGCGAAAGGCGCATACAGCATAAATAACAGTCTAAGGTGATTGCTGAAGCTGACCGTAAACAGGCAGCTTCAGCAATCTTTAAACACTGAGGGTTGAATCGAAACGGTAAGCTATTAGAAATGCTCGGTATTAATCAACTTACCGAGCTGATCGTAGTGGCTCCAATCCCCTGCTTGGCGGTCGGCGATATAGCTGCCTTCACTGCGTTTTTCGCCACTGGGCCAAAATTGCTGCCATAAGCCTTCCCTGCGATCCTTAAGATAAGTGCCTTGTTCGGCGAGTTTGCCATTGGTGTGGTAATAGCTGGCATCGCCTTCCTTCTGACCCTTAAACCAAGTTTCACTCAGTTTAGGTTTACCATTTTGGTGGTATTCCCTGCGCTCGCCGTCGAGTTCGCCTTTAGTGTATTGGGCTTCGAGTTTGAGCTGGCCATTGCTGTAATACTCTTTGCTGCTGCCATGTTGTTGGTTATCTAAAAACTCGCTGCTGGCGGCTAAAATGCCATCCTCATACCAGCTTTCCCACAGTCCCGTTTGCTTACCTTTATCCATAGTGCCGCTCAGTTTTAGCTGGCCATTATTAGGATAATATTCGGCATAGGTGCCCGTTTTATCATTGTTATCATAGGTTTCTAAACGATAAACCACTTGTTTAAAGCTGTAGTACTCGCTAGTGCCGTTACGTTTATTATCCTTCCAATGGGTTTTCTGGCTGATATTGCCCTCGGGGATCGCGCCGTAGGTTGGGTCTTTGGCTTCGTAGCGGTAATCAATCCAGAGACCGGTTTTTTGATTATCCTCATATTGGCCAGTGACGCGGCGTCGACCTTGGTAATATTCGGCATAGTCGCCATTGAGTTTGCCGTTAACAAAGGTCTGTTCTTTTTGTTTTTGCCCCTGCTGATACTGGATCCACAGTCCCTCTTTAACGCCGTTTTGATAATTCCCTTCCTCATTGAGATCGCCATTGTAGTACCAACGACTAAAGTGGCCATCGAGGGGATAGCTATTGCTGTTATCCGCTTTCGTGCGGGCATAGTGGGCGAGTTCTCTTGGCTTACCATTGTCGTACAAGGATTCGTATTTACCGACCCACGCGCCTTCGATGCGCTCACCGCGTTCATTCACCGAGCCATCCTCATAGTAGGATTCGGAGCGGCCAGTGAGTTTGCCATCGACATACACATCTAAGCTGCGGAGCTGGCCATTGGTGTGGTAACGACGGAATTCTCCGTCTCTTTGACCTAGCTTCCATACCTCTGCGGTTTGCAGTTTACCGCCGTTATAGCGTTCAAATAATCCATCTTTTAAGCCCATGTTGTAGCTGCTTTTTTCGATAAGATTACCGTCCGCATCATAGCGCTCAGAGGGGCCATGCAAGGGGTATTGACCATTATCGGCCAGTTGCGAGTCCTGATAGGTTCGCAGCTCTTTCAGTTGGCCGTTGGCGTGGAAATACTTTTGCGTGCCGGCGAGCATATCCTGCTTGTAGTTCAAATCGCTGGTCAGTACACCCTCAAGGTTAAAGTATTGCTGGCGTCCCTCTAGTACATCGTTGAGGTATTGCTCCTCCACTTGGAGTTTTCCCAGTTCATTGAATTGCTGGCATTTACCGTGGCGAAGCCCGGCCTGATAGTGGCACAGGCTTGCCAGTTCGCCACTGGGATAAAAGGTGCGTTCTTCACCCTCGAGTTTATCGAGAGTAAATTGGCTGGCACTGGCCTTAGTGCCATCGTCGAAGAAGGTTTCCCATAAACCTTGGCGGCGACCGTCGGCATCGAAGCGGCCGCTTACAACGACTTGACCCTCGGCATTTTGCTCGAGGTAGGGGCCAGAGAGTTGGTTATTAGCGTAGGTTTGGCTTTGGGATAGAGTGCCGTTCTCATAAAAGCTTTCCCATTTACCGTGGCGAAGGTTATCGAGGTAGCTTTCCTGCGCCTGTAATTTGCCACTCGGGAAGAATCGTTTTACTTGGGACTTTTGGCCATTTTTATAGAGGGTGCTTTGGGTAACATTGCCCGTGGCGTTAAATTCCTTCCATTCGCCAACCGGAACCCCCTTGGCAAATTGCTGCTCCTCGGTCATGGCGCCATCTAAGTCGAACAGTCGCCAGGTGCCATCTTGGTAACCGAGTTGATAGTTACCTTCGACAATTCTGCTGTTATTACTATGAAAAACCTGCCATTTCCCATTCGGTATCCCCTGCGAAAATTGCCCTAAGGTATAACCTTGGTTGTCGCGAACGATGGCGATATCACCATTTAAGGGCATGCCCGTGGCGAGATTGTAATAGCTGGGAATACCGTCCTGCTGGCGAATTTCGACCATCATGGAGGAGAGATTTTGCGCCGCCTGTGCATGGACGCCGACTAGGCTGATCCCGGCAATGGCAAGGCTAATAAAGCGAAATGGCGAGTTGTACATGCTGATCCCTTGCTGTGGATCTTAGGGCCGCGCAATGGGCGGCCAGTATAAGAATCCTACGTTTACACTATGTTGATGCTGTGCACTTTGGCCGAGTACACGGCGAATTAGTTTACGCGATTGGCGTTAAGCTAAACAGCTTAACGCCACCTGCTTTCGTTAATAAAAAGGAAACACGCTATCTTCAACGGGTAAGACGGGCGGCGGTGTTTCCTGATTTAAAAACTGGCCGTGATTGTAATGATTAATCACCTGTATCGAGCCATTATTCTCAAACTGGTATTGCTTACCATGCAAGTTACCTTGGTCGTCATAGTTAGCAATTTCAAGCACATAATCCTCGACTGTACGCAGTTCCCAGTGGCCGACTTGCTTACCCTTGTTGAAGCGACCATGCCAAGAGCGTCTTTCAGGATTCGGCCTTGGGCGATATTGGAATTCGTTATCGGTGAATACCCAATCGCCTTGGCGCAGTTCATTAAGGTATTCGCCTTTTTCGTACACTTGGCCATTACTGGCGTAACGCTGGACTAAACCATCGGGTTTGCCATGTTTAAAGTGCATGGATTCAAGCAACTGGCCTGAGTTGGTCTTGTTGAGGTATTCACCGTGGAGCTGGCCATTATCATCGTGACTATAGGTGATGGTGGCGTCATCTTGAAATTTCTTCCAAGTGCCTGCTTGTTTATCCTTGGCATACTGGCCTTGCTCTACCAGCTGACTTTTACCCGTGGCAGGCTCAATTTTCACCGTCTCATAGGCGCCTTCACGCTTACCCGCCTGATAATATTCACGGGTGAGGGTGATGACATCGTTGTAGTCAAAGGATTTGATTTGTAAGCCATTCAATTGCTTATTGAGTAGCTCCTGACGCTCGATTAACAAGCCTTGTTTGAAGGTTTCAGAGAGCGACCCGTTTTTGAGTTTGTCCTCTTCTTGAGTCTCAATCAATTGGCCGTCGCGATAGCGCTGCTGTTTGCGATAAACCCAGCGATTACCTTGGTATTTGCTGTCGGCGGTGCGTTTTATCACACCCTTGTCATCGTATTCGATGGACTGGATGACGTCGCCCTTATCGTTGGTCACTTCCTTTAATTTGAGCTGGCCATTTTCAAAATAAGTAAGCTGCTCACCGACCTTATAATTCTGTTGATACTGGAAGTGCTCCTCTACCTTGCCATTGTCAAAATAGCTAAAATAGTCGCCGTGTTTTTTATCTTTAAACCACTCTTGGGTCGAGATGACTTGCCCATTCAGCCCCCAAGTGGTCTCTGTGCCTTGCAGTAGGCCATCAACCTTATGTTCCTCTCGGTTGAGTTTACCTAGATTAAAATATTGGCTGACGCAGGTGGGGTCATGGCAGATTTTGGCGGTGACTTCACCTTCGGGACTAAAATTTTCGCTGATACCGACGGCTTGGCCATCTTTATAGGTGGTTTTGTTGCGGATATTGCCGCCATTCCAATAACCCGTTTCTTGGCCTTGTTTTACACCATTTTCATAGTGCGACTCAGTATACAATTGACCCGTGGCAATGTACTTTTTGATGACGCCATCGAGCTGACCTTGTGCGTTACGAAAGCCCTGTTCGTAGGGAGTTCCATCGTCGAAGTGACATTGATAAGGCCCGCGAAATTGCTCGCTAGTGAGTGCCTTACCAATATTTTTATCGGCAATGGCCGTTGAGCAGAAAAGCCTATTCTTCTCTTTGTAGTAAACCTCGATCTTGTAGTAACCATCAGTTTGATCAACGGGTTGCTCAAAATAGTACAGAGCCTTTTTTTCATCCTTGATGACATTCCAATTGGCATCGAGTAATACCTTTTCCGCATTGGCATGGGTACTGATGAGGGCGAGTGCTCCTAGGAGCAGTTTTACAGTAAATGGACGCATAACCGCTCCTTAAGGCAAAGGTTTAAAGGTGAATTCATAGGGAATATCGACGGCTTCTTGGGAGATAGTCATATAACTCACCTTAGCGGCGGCGCCTGTGACACTTAAATAGCGGCCATCTAACAGCACCTCATCAATCCTATACTCAGTCTCTTCGGGCAAACGAATCGTTAGTGGCTTGCCTTGAGCATTCTCGACTCTAATGTAATTGGGTAAATCTTTGCTCGGCTCCTTGCCATACCCCGTATCGGTCAGCCAGGTTTGCAAATCGATTAACCAAGGACGCTCGGTGACAGATTGCGGCAAGGTTTGCCAGTGGATATCGCCTTTGCAATGGATAGTGCCTTGAATGCGCTTATCGTAGAAGTACTGGCGCACGCGGTCGGGTGTCATCAAATGGTAAGCCGCGCCTTCGGGCCCATTGGGCACAAACTGCCAAGCCACCTTCTGTGTGCCTTCATTAAAGCCTTGTTCTATTTCGGGCTTACAGGCCGTCGCTAACGCGGCAGACATGGGGATATACAAGTTGTGGCCATTTTCAGTTGCCGTTTTTATATCTTTCACCGCACTGATTTCTGGCTTGGACGAGGCCAGCTTATCCGAGAAGGGGTCGCCGATGCTGACGCTGCCAAACTCGCTCAGGGGATTGGCAAGATTTTGGTTGTACTCGGCTTCGGGAACAAAACGGATCTGCTTGCTTTGGCTGAGCTCAGGTTGGGGTTGACTCGTTACTAGCACTAGGCTTTTTGGGATTTCGTCTAACTTAAGCAGCAGTGCGTTGGTGGTCAGCGGATGACTATCATTGGCACTGGTCAATTCCGTTAGCAGTTCTTTATCGGTCAGGGTGAGCCACTTAGGATATGCTGATTCGGGGCTGGCATAGGCCATTTTGCCTGTTAACTGCTGAAGACCTAAGTGGATCTTGTGGCTGTCGCTCTGCTTGATGACTACTTTAAATAGCTTAGCGTTGGCATCTAGGGGCTGAATCGTGAGGCTGGCATCGCCAAAGGTATAGGGCGTAGCGAGCAGTTCGTCCCAGGATTTATCGATGATGCTATTCGCCTCGGGAACTAAGGTGAGCTTAGCGTTGATATAACTTATCCGCTTGAGTTTATCGGCGGTGTTATCCCAACCCGTGGCGATAATATTGGTCGACGACTCAATGTTGCGGCTGAAATTGACCGCCGCCCCCGTGCTGTGTTGCCAGAAGTCGAGATTTAACGCTTTTCCGCTCTCATCAAAGGCGGTGATGTCCTCATAGCGCATGTTGCCGACCACATATTGCGGACTCATGGCATGCACAAAGCGCAGTTGGATCTCCTCTGGAGTATCGCTGCCCCAGTCGCCAATATTATCAATAATCCCTTGATGATCAGCTAATAGTGATTGGATAAATGCCTTGTCGATAGGCTTGTATTCCCGCGGCACATCGCTGATGGGATAAAGCTCTTTTTGCTTATCATCTATATCCCGCTCGGCATCGTAGTTGTCATCGGCATACCAAAGCAGGCTCATCACATCGGGGCGATCCTTAGGTGCCATAATGATGCGCTGGACAAAGGTTTTCCCCCGCTGTTCATCCTGTTTAAACAGCGCCATGCTCTCTAACCAACCGGTTTTACGGTTAAGCTCGAACTTACCGTAGACCTTAAGATGACTGTTTTCGCCCTGTTGCTGTTTAGTCTGTAACACGGCCAGCAAGCTATCGTCGCTCACTTGTTCAACCGTCCAGATTAACCGCTCATCCATGGGGGCGCTGGTGCTATAACCTACGCGGGGCTCAAGCTGCACGGGCAGGGTAGGCGATTGCTCAAGTAGGGACTTAAGGCTCGTCCAGCGGTTAAACAGCTCGGCAATATCCTTATCCCCTATCTTAGTAACGGGCGTAAGCCGATTGTTGTCACCATTTTTCAGCTCGAGATTAAAGCCCGCTTGAATGATGGAGGTGAGTTCTTTGCCGCTGTTTTTCGGATCGATATTACTGATCGGAATAGGCAGGCCGCGATCGCTTAATTGCATCAGGCTCGGCTGAACGAAGAAGTGGGCATTATTGGTTAATGGAGTGGTTAAGCTAGTCGCTCTACCCTGAGCATCCTGCAACTGGTAATTCAGTAGCACGCGCCCCTGCATGTGCTTTTGGGTTTCGATACCATCATTGATACTGAGGGTCGAAATTACCTGATATTCGCGTGCGCTGGGGATGCCCCCCGATTTATTGGAGCCAGCGCTATCGCACGCCGTTAATCCCAAGGTGAGCGTGAGACTGGTACAAATTACCCTGCATATCCCTATAGCCATTTGAACTCCATTGGCAACTTATGTTGTTGAAATGTAAATCTATTAATCTAAAAATTGGCGACATTATACACAAAAAATCCCCTAGGGAATAAAAAGCTCATGCCAATTTGGGAGCAAGATCAGTAGTAAGTTTGGCTGATGAACTTCAGCCTAAGGCGAGAAAGCCGATTGCCCTGATAAGGCTTCATCCTTTACTCTTGTTAACGCCGCTAGATAACTCACAAGCTAGGGAAGATAAACCTGTGGTAGCTTGTTCAATGGAGAAAGAACGATGAGCCCACAACCCAAGTCCGACAATAACGCGCCAGCTGCTCAACCTATCCCGCAGGAGGCCTTTGATTGGTACGATGAATATGCCCACGGCATCATCGACCGCCGCGAGTTTATGGCTCGCCTCGCTGGCCTTGTGGCACTGGGCTTTACCATGACAACGCTCACTGGCGCACTCATGCCCAACTACGCCTTAGCCGAACAAGTCTCCTTTAACGATCCCAGCATTCAAGCCAGTTATGTGAAGTTTCCCTCCCCCGAGGGCTATGGCGAAGGGCGCGGCTATTTAGTGATGCCAACTTCCATGCTTATTCCCGGCAAAGAGGCGGGCGATCCTAAGACCTTGGACCCCACTAAAAAGGCCGCAGTGGTGTTAGTGGTACATGAAAACCGTGGCCTGAATCCCTATATCGAAGATGTTGCCCGCCGCTTAGCGGCCAAGGGCTATATCGCCTTCGCTCCCGATGCGCTTTATAGCCTCGGCGGCTATCCCGGTAATGACGATGCGGGCCGCGCCATGCAAGCCAGCCTCGACAGAGCCAAAATCGAGCAGGACTTTATCGCCGCCGCGCGCTTTTTAAAGGTGCATCCCCAGTGTAATGGTAAACTCGGCGCCGTCGGTTTCTGCTTTGGCGGCTATATAGTCAATATGCTCGCCGCCAGTATTCCCGACGAACTCGCTGCTGGCGTGCCTTTTTATGGCACCCCCGCGGCAACAGAGCTACGCAGCCGAGTCACAGGCCCGCTGATGTTGCAATTTGCCGCGTTAGATCAGCGGATTAATGACACTTGGGCCGAGTACGAAACCCAATTAAAGGCTAACAAGGCCGAGTATATTGCCTACCTCTATCCCAATGTGAATCATGGTTTTCATAATGATTCCACCGCCCGCTACGATGAGCCAACCGCCGAGCTCGCATGGGCAAGAACCTTGGATTTCTTTGGGAAATACCTACAAGGTTAGGGGTTGCCGAATTGCAAAAGGGAATTTTGGGATGTGGGGGCACATTTGCTGCGGCCTTTCGGCCGAGATATGTTTAAAGTCGTGGGGCTTCACCCCACACCCGATGATATTGCTGGTTCGCTTGGTGGTGTGAATTAGCAATGTTATTGCTGTTATCTGTTAATTGCGGCCTTACGGCCGAGGTGAATCAAAGTCGTGGGGCTTCACCCCCCTGATTTTTAAACAAGAGTCGACCAAGGAGGAGGACTGCTCGTCCTATCCTCCTTGGATGCTCCAAGACGCCCCAACGGAGTTGAAAACCCCTTGGGCATTAAGCGTTCTTATGCTATCGCGTCAGACGCTCGTCCCTGATTCGACTGACGCTATCTCGGCATCGATGCCTCGCTCACGCAACGAACGCAAATGCCCTGCGGCAACTCCGAGGGGATGGTGTATTCCTTAGGCTATATAGTTGTAAGCTTGTTTTTAAAAGCTAAGTGCCCAAATTAGGTATCACTTAACTACTTAATTTGTAATGTGAAAGTGGTAGACAGATGTTAAGCACAACGTTATCTTAGGTTTTTAACAAGGATGAAACTTAATCGTGACCTCGATTCAGTTCACTTGCATCAGGAAGATGTATCTTTATTTCGCTAGAAACGCCTCCTGAACAATCCAGCCCTTACCATGATTGGCTAATGATCGTTAGCCAAGTGCGGTAGCTATGGGAAGCTTTGTCGAACGACAAAGCTAAAACGTTTTGATAGTGCTGCTTTGCTGGGCGTCGCGAATTGGCAATGTTATCGCTGCCAATTATCAGTGTAGCTAATTGCCTGCCGCAGGCTTTTGCACTGTTACACCAGTGACACGCCGTGCATACGTCCTTGTAGGCTCTACTAAAACATCCATGTTTTAGAAGGTCACTGGTGCAACAATGCCAATTCGGGTGTATCCCGTAGTATTTATGTTTTCTGATAAAAAGAGCTGTTCAGAATAGAAATGGATTTTGGAATGAAATCAGTTTTACAAATTACCTTAGGGATTTTGCTAGCGAGCTTGGTTACTTTGTTAGTTCGAATTGGCTATCTAAGCTATGTCGAATATCGGGTTAAGCAAGAAATAAACGAAATCGCGCTACAGCAGCAACAGCGAGAAAAAGCTCATCAACAAGCTGTAAAAGAGCGTCAGCTTGCTGAATACCAACAGCAACAAATTGCAATTCAGCGGGCTGCGGAACAACGACGAATAGCACAACAAAACGAAGCTGCACGCATACGTAAAGCCGAAGCATGGCGCAAATACTATATCGTCCCCGAAGACTGCAAAAACTATAAGTCAGATGAACATATGGTTAACTGCCTAAACCATAAAGCCGATGCCAAAGCAGAATTTGATAGGGTGTATGACTCTGGTGAATTGGTACTTTCGAAATAAAGTAGTCGAAATTTTTACCATAAATCAAAGTCGTGGGGCTTCACCCCTGATTTTTAAACAAGAGCCGACCAAGGAGGACTGCTCGTCCTATCCTCCTTGCCTATTGTTTTCACATCAGCCAAGACGCCCCAACGGAGTTGAAAGCCCCTTGTGCTCATTGCCAAATTTGCTATCGCTTCCGAAGGATGCGTCCCTGCACCTGCGAAAGCTAGCTCGGCATCCATTCCGAGACTCACGCAATTTGTCTATTCGCCCTGCGGCAACTCTGAGGTGATGGTGTATTCCTTTGGCTCAGGTGTTATTAGTCGATTGTTAAGGCATAAAGTGTCAGTCCGATCTTTTTAATTTCTTATCCATTATCCTCAAAATGGTGTTCGCAAATGGCTAAAAACAAGCAAGACAACTTTCCTGAAACGATTAGAGCGCATTTGGAGCAGATCGCAGTACGGCTTTGGAGTGACAGAGCGGTTGTCATGGTAGGTGCAGGTTTTAGCAAAAACGCCAGTGCCAAGTATCCAAGTTGGTTTGAATTGGGTGACATTCTCTTTGAAAAAGCTCACGGCAGAAGGCCTGATACGAACGAAAAATCCTATCTAAGCTTATTAAAAGTGGCTGAAGATGCAGAAGCCGTAATAAAGCGTCCAGCGCTCGATGCGGTTTTAATGCAACATATTCCCGATAACACTGTAGACCCATCAGTGTTGCATGAAACGCTCTTAGAATTACCTTGGGCAGACGTCCTTACCACTAATTACGATACGTTACTCGAGCGAGCACAAAGAAAGGTAATCAGTCGTCGTTACTCTACAGTTTTTCACCAAGATGATTTGTCTTATCAAAAGAAACCACGAATCATCAAATTACATGGTAGTTTCCCAAGTCATCGTCCTTTTGTTATTACTGAAGAAGATTACCGTCAATATCCGCAAAAACGAGCGCCTTTTGTAAATACAGTTCGGCAGGCTCTATTAGAGAACACCCTCTGTTTGATTGGCTTTTCAGGAGACGATCCAAACTTTCTGCATTGGATAGGCTGGATTCGTGACCAGCTTGGCAGCGAACAATGCCAACCGATTTATCTAATTGCGACTGGTAAAATATCTGTAGCCCAACAGGCAGTGTTGGCCAAGAGACAGATAATTGTTGTTGATATGACTCTTTGCAACGGTTTTGCGGTGGGTGATCACGCAGCAGCCATTGAGCGTTTTTTCAATTTCATGAAAGGCCGTAATCCATATAGCTTGGATTGGCCTAAACCGGATTACACTAGACCAGAGAATTTTCTTGTCAAAGAGAGTGATTTTACAAGCAGAATTGCTGCTTGGAGCTCTCAGCGCTTGGCATATCCGGGTTGGCGTGTGTTACCTCAAAGTAAGAGAGAAAATCTTTTAAGTTGCACTCGTTCTTGGGCTAAAGTTGATTTTACCGAAGATGCCAAAAGTACTAAAAGTGGTAATGACCTACTGTTTTTATTTGAATTGGTTTGGCGTTTAGACCGATGTTTATTGCCACTTTTTGACGATATTACTCAGAAAGTTGAAGCTGTATTGAAAAAGTATTGGCCATTTCCTTCAACGTTATATCCAACAGATTATGAAGTAACCCAAGAACTCCCAGAATTTCAGTATTTGGATTGGCCAGCGATTCGGGTCGCATGGTTAGAACTTGCCTGTGCTTTGCTGCGTTTTTATCGGGAAGATGATCAACAAGACAATTGGCAAATCCTACACACTTCGCTTGATTCACTTCGCAATTACCTTTCTGATGAGCAAAGAGAGTTTTTGCAATATCAAAGTTACTTGTTTCAGTTCTTCCAGCTGAATTTTAGTGGCGCCCGAGAGCAACTAGCGCTATGGCAGCCTGCGTTGTCAAAGCCGTATTGGCAAAGTATTCGTTTTTGTGCAGCAGCCGAATTAGGTTTGCTTTACCAATTAACGATGCAGGATAAAAGTTTTGAACTCGGTGATGGCCTACTGCAAGCGCTTTTCGATACCAAAGAGCAAGCAAAGAATACAATAGCTGGAGTTTCTTATCAGTCAGAATCAGATGAGGCTTATCAAATGGTTCATTGCAGATGGATACCAGAGGCTTTGCTTGGATGGAGAGAACGCAGTGACCGAAATGAACAAACAGAGTTAAACGAAAAGCATCGCAATCAACGATGGGATGAACTAAAAGCTGTTTGTTGTGACCCTTGGGCGGAACTGAAGTTGTTTGAGTTAATGTTGGGAAAACCTGTCGATATCCAGCAGCAAGTAGTTGAAAAGGATGCTTTCGATCTGGGTAGAAAAAATACCTCATCAAATTTTGGAACCGATGACTTAGATGCGCTGAATGCCTATGCGTTTTTGCGGTTTGCTGAGGATATTGGTTTACCATGTCGTGTATCAAATACGACGTTCGTTAAAAACACATTTATCGCAACACTTCCCCGTATCGCGAAGTACTCATCAACTTGGGCGCTAATTACCATGTTGAGGTCTGGAGAACCAAAAGTGGTTGATGAGCTTTTCAATCGGGAATCTGTGTTTCGATTAACGGTTGAGTACTGCGATCAACTGATCTTACGTTTTATAAAGATTCTGAAAAGTTATCAGCCCAGTTCATCAGATCATACGTTAGAGAAAAAGACCTTTGAGCAGAATCTGGCTTTAATTCTGCCCGAGGTTATTTCACGGTTATGTTGCAAGTGCAGTGCAGCATCGAAATCTGAGATACTGTCTTTGATAGATTTCATCTATCAATCATCACATAAGGCAAATTATGGCGGGGTGAAGAACTTATCTAAGCGATTACTGGATTCACTTACAGACACTGAGCTTTCTCAATTTCTACCTGACATTCTCAAAATTAAGCCGCCTAGAGATTTAAATTTGCGAACCAAGAATGAATTTCCAGCTTTGTTTCAGATTTTAGGGCTAACGAGAAGACAAGGAATTCCCACCACTGACTTGACTGAAATCCAACCTGAAATTGATTATTTGCTACGAGATGTGGCTTCAGACGATTCAAGTTTGAGAGATTGGACTGTAAGTACTCTTCTGTTTTTGCTTGAGATTGGTGCTTTATCCGAAAACCAAATTGAGCAGTTTGCAGAGGCATGTTGGAAGCAGGCAGATCCATTTGGATTGCCCAAGTGCGAGCTGTTCTACAAATTTGTTTTTCTAAAATATCTACCTTCAACAGTAGAGCAAGAGCGACTGTATAGGACTTACCTCAGTTCGCTTGTATTCCCTATTCAAAAATCTGGAGAAACCAGCGTTACTTTAACAAATGGCCGTTCAGTGGCGATTGATGAATTGCTCGGCTCTGTGCAGTTAACTTCAGTCGAAAGAAAAGGAAAGCCGTTTTGGACTATTAAAGAGGCCAATAAGCTTTTAAAGCAATTATCGAATTGGTGGGACTCTGACAAGCACAGGCTGGAGAGTGAACGAAATTCTAAACCTAGAGAATCCAGTATTTTTGGTGGGGATAAGGAGTTTCATTCCAGATTGCAGCGGATTTCAGCGGTGTTAGCCATTGTTATAGGACCAACTCTTAATAACAGAGCTTCAAGCACAACAAAAAAGGATTTATTAAGACTACTCGACGAAATGCGAGATCAAAAATTAAATACGTTGGAAGCTCAAGCGTCTTGCTGTCATGTTGTTGATATTGACTCTGCGTTTTTATTAGCGCAAATAACCGATGCGATCCAGAGTGCAGATTACGAGAAGGTAGTTGATGCTTTAATGGCCATATTGCTGATTATCCAGAAAGATTTGAAAGGGCTTCAATCAGAAGCAGTGCTGCTACTATGCCAGATTCTCCTTTGGGATCGCAGTAAAACTTTAATTCAAAGCCTGTGGGTTGTTATTTGGTTAGTACGTGAGATGAAAGAAAAATTGCCACCGAAACTGCAATTTGCAGCCTTAAAACTTATCGAACGATTAAAGGATGAAAGTTCTTATGACAGTGAGCGTTTAAACCTCACTTTCAATGAAAAAATAGAGTTAAGGGAAGCGGTTGTGACATTAGCTTCTGAGTTTGCTGTCCATTTGCCAAATCTTGAGATCAAATCTACATCAGTGATTGATTATTGGCGTCAAATTAGTGGGACAACAAATGAATTTGCAGAGGTAAGAGCCGCGTGGCGTAGTGTTTAAAAGGTTTAACAAGCTACCCATAGTTAAATTTCTAAAATTGGTAGTAAAGATTACTCGATTTGCTTTGCATGGCTAGAGGCAACACTAAAGCAGCAGAAGTTCATCTATCCCCTGCGAAGTTGCCGCGGGGCGTTGGAATAAATTGCGTGAGTCTCGGCATGGATGCCGAGCTAGCTTTCGGACTCTCTGTTTTACGTCAAGGGGATGCCCTGCGGAAGCGTTAGCGATTTTCGAATAAGCGCGAAATAAGTCTTTTATATGATGATTCTTTCTGAATTAGCCCATGCAATTTCTGCAGAGCCTAATGGGTACACCAGATAGGGCACTGTTGCACCAGTGACCTTCTAAAACATGGATGTTTTAGTAGAGCCTACAAGGATGTATGCACGGCGTGTCATTGGGGTAACAGTGCGAAAGCCTGCGGCAGGCAATGAGTTGCACCATTACTTTACAGCGATATTGTTGCTAGTTCGCAATGCAAAACGAACCAGCAACATAGGGTGTGGGGTGAAGCCCCACGACTTTGATTTTGACTTATAAATTCAAACGAAGTTTGAATCAGCTTTTCAAACCGCGTTAGCGTAAGCTCGATCCTGATTACTCAGGATCATAATCCAACACTGGCGCTAGCCACTTCTCCGTCTCAGCGACTGTCATCCCCTTACGCTTAGCGTAATCCTCCACCTGATCGCGACCAATATTGGTTACGCCAAAGTAGCGGGATTTCGGGTGGGCAAAGTACCAGCCGGATACTGCGGCGGTGGGGAACATGGCGTAGCTTTCGGTAATGTTTAAGTCGATGGTTTCATTCGGCTTTAACAGTTCCCACAACAGGCCTTTTTCGGTGTGATCCGGGCAAGCGGGGTAACCCGGTGCGGGGCGGATCCCTTTGTATTTCTCACGAATTAAGGCTTCGTTATCGAGCTGTTCATCGGCGGCATAACCCCAGAATTCCTTACGCACACGCTCGTGCATCCGCTCGGCAAAGGCTTCGGCTAAACGGTCGGCTAAGCACTTGAGCATAATGGCGTTGTAGTCATCGTGGTTGGCCTCAAAGCGGGCGATATGCTCATCGATACCATGGCCTGCGGTCACGGCAAAACCGCCCATATAGTCGGCAACGCCGCTGTCTTTTGGCGCCACAAAGTCGGCCAGACAGAAGTTATCATTACCCACACGCTCAAGCTGCATCCGCAGGTGATGGGTGGTCATTTCGACCTCGGTGCGAGTCTCGTCAGTATAGAGCTCAATATCATCGAAGCCGACGGTATTGGCGGGGAATAGCCCAATCACGCCCTTGGCGGTGAGCCATTTTTCATCGATGATTTTTTTAAGCATCGCCTGACCATCGGCAAACAGTTTCTGCGCCTCAACGCCCACTACATTGTCGGTTAAGATCTCGGGGTAATGGCCGTGTAGCTCCCAGGCGCGGAAGAACGGCGTCCAGTCGATACGGTCGACTAAATCGGTTAATGGATAGTCTTCAAATACTTGGCGACCCAGTACGTTAGGCTTGAACGGGGTGTAGTTTGCCCAGTCGTGCTGGCAGCGGTTTTCGCGGGCGGCTTCCAGCGAGACGATTTCCTTACGCTTAGTTTGCGATAAACGCTTAACGCGCATCTCTTCGTATTCGGCGTAGGTCTCATCGATAGTGGCTTGGCGAGTTTCATTGCTGACTAGCTTGCTGACCATAGGCACGGCGCGCGAGGCGTCGGCAATGTAAATCGCGCCATGGGGATAATGGGGCGCAATCTTCACCGCAGTATGGATTTTCGAGCAGGTGGCGCCGCCAATAATCGCCGGAATGGTAAGTCCTTCACGGTGGAAGGTTTTCACATTGTGCACCATCTCATCGAGACTTGGGGTGATAAGCCCCGACATGCCGATAATGTCGATATTGTGCTCTTTCACGGCCTCGAGAATGCGCTCTACCGACACCATCACGCCTAAATCGAACACCTCAAAGCCGTTACAGGCGAGCACCACGCCGACAATATTCTTGCCGATATCGTGCACATCGCCCTTAACCGTGACCATCAAAATTCTGCCGTTAGATTGGCCTTCGACCTTCTCTTGCTCGATAAAAGGATTGAGGTAGGCCACAGCCTTTTTCATCACCCGCGCCGACTTCACTACCTGTGGCAGGAACATTTTGCCCGAGCCAAACAGATCGCCGACGATATTCATACCGTCCATTAACGGGCCTTCAATCACATCCAGCGGACGGGAGGCGAGCTGACGAGCCGCTTCGGTATCTTCGTCGATAAATTCGGTGATGCCTTTGACCAGCGCATGGGCGAGACGTTGATTCACTGGCCATGAGCGCCATTCTAAGTCTTCTTTCTTGGCGGCACTCGAGCCATCGCCACGGAATTTTTCAGCAATCTCAAGCAATTGCTCGGTATTGTTTGAGCCTTCAACAGGGCAAGGCAGGTTGAGCACGACGTTCTCGACCTTATCCTTAAGCTCGGGATCGATATCATCGTAAATCGCTAATTGGCCCGCGTTAACGATACCCATGTCCATGCCGACTTTAATCGCGTGGTATAGGAACACCGCATGAATCGCCTCACGCACTGGGTTGTTACCGCGGAAGGAGAACGACACGTTCGACACACCGCCGGAAATCATCGCGTGGGGCAGGGTGGCCTTAATCTCTTTAATGGCTTCAATAAAATCGACGGCATAGTTATCGTGCTCATCGATACCCGTAGCAATGGCGAAGATATTCGGGTCGAAGATAATGTCTTCGGGCGGAAAGCCGACCTTATCGACCAGCACGCGATAGGCGCGGGTACAGATCTCGACTTTGCGCGCCTTAGTGTCGGCCTGACCTTGCTCGTCGAACGCCATAATAATGGCCGCAGCGCCGTAGCGTTTCACTAGGGTTGCCTGCTCGATAAATTTCTCTTCGCCTTCCTTCAAGGAGATAGAGTTTACGATTCCCTTGCCTTGAATACATTTGAGGCCCGCTTCAATCACCTCCCACTTTGAGGAGTCGATCATAATAGGCACACGGCTGATATCCGGCTCAGAGGCGATAAGATTTAAGAACTTATGCATCACCTCCACACCATCGAGCATGCCTTCATCCATGTTGATGTCGATGATCTGCGCGCCGCTTTCTACCTGTTCACGGGCGACATCGAGCGCCTGCTCGAATTTACCTTCTTTGATCAGCTTTAAGAACTTAGCCGAGCCAGTGACGTTGGTACGTTCACCCACGTTCACAAACAGGGTTTGGGCGTCGATAGTGAGCGGTTCCAAACCGGATAAACGGCAGGCGACGGGGATCTCGGGTAGTACCCGTGGCGCAAAGGGCTCAACGGATTCGCGAATGACTTTAATATGCTCGGGCGTGCTGCCACAGCAGCCGCCGATAATGTTGAGCATGCCTTCACGGGCCCATTCTTGGATAACGCTCGCCATATCTTCTGGGGTTTCATCGTAACCGCCAAACTCGTTTGGCAGACCCGCGTTAGGGTGCGCCGAGACATAACATTCGGCGATGCGCGACAGTTCTTCGACGTAGGGGCGCAGCTCCTTCGGGCCGAGGGCGCAGTTAAGGCCGATGGATAAGGGCTTGATATGGCGAAGGGAGTTATAAAAGGCTTCTGTGGTTTGTCCCGTCAGGGTTCGGCCCGAGGCATCGGTAATAGTGCCTGAGATCATCACGGGCAAACGTGCTGGCGAATTTGGCCCAAAGAGTTCATCGAACACGGTTTCGATAGCAAATAAGGCGGCCTTAGCGTTTAAGGTATCGAAGATGGTCTCGACCATAATGATATCGGCGCCGCCCTCAATTAAGGCGCGGGTCGATTCGCAGTAAGCGGTCACTAACTCATCGAAGTGGATATTGCGATATCCGGGATCGTTAACATCGGGACTGATAGAGCAAGTACGGTTAGTGGGCCCTAACACACCGGCAACATAACGGGGTTTACCCGTGGCCTTTTCGATTTCATCACAGGCCTCACGGGCGAGGCGCGCACCTTCACGGTTAATTTCGGCGGACAGTGACTGCATGTCGTAGTCGGCCATGGCGATAGTGGTGGCGTTAAAGGTGTTGGTTTCAATAATATCGGCACCGGCTAATAGGTAGTCGGTGTGAATTTGTTTGATGATGTGCGGCTGCGTGAGCACTAAAAGATCGTTATTGCCCTTAACGTCGGTATGCCAATCCTTGAAACGCTCGCCACGGTAATCGGCTTCTTCCAGCTTGTAGCCTTGGATCATAGTGCCCATGGCGCCGTCTAAAATCAGAATGCGCTTTGACAACTGGTTGCGAATGTCTGCCAGTGTTTGGCTGGCTCGATGGAGAGATATCGCCATAAAATGATTACCTTTACTACAGCTAAGTTGAGTCCAAAGTACGCAATCGGGTGACAAATTGCATTTTATTATTGAATGTCGTTCGTTATGTTTTGGACATTTATACGTATAGACGTCCATAATACGCGACATCGGATTGTCAGGGCAAGGCTAAAGTTGGTATAGCATAGGCGAGATAACCCAGATAAAAACGATAAAAGGAAAGATCAGATGAAGCAGCTCAGGTTATTACTGTTACGCCATGGAGAATGCGAGGGCGGGGCGATTTTACGTGGCCGAGTCGATGTGCCGCTGAGCGACAAAGGCTGGCGGCAGATGTCGGCGACGGTGGAGGCGCAGGCGACTGTGTGCCACGGCATTTATAGCTCGACCTCAAGGCGCTGCGCCGAGTTTGCCAAGGCCTTTGCGGCTGAATTGCATTCGAGTGCGTCCGTGGGCAGTAGTTTAGATGCGCCCGCGCCTTTGCCGCTTAAGGTCAATCTGCTGGAGGAGTTACAGGAAATAGCCTTCGGCGATTGGGATGGTTGCCTGCTCGATGATTTATATCAACGCGATGGCGAGCGGATGGCGGCCTATTGGCAGAATCCCTGGGAGGTGACACCGCCCAATGGTGAAGCCATGGCAAGTTTCGAAGCCCGTATCGATGGGGCGATAGAACAAATCCTCGATAAAGAGTTTGCTCTGCTGGCGATGGATGATGAACAGGCCCACGGCGAGTTTAATGCCAATGCTCCCGCGGCGAATATCTGGGTAGTGACCCACGGCGGGGTTATTCGCCACTTGATGTCAAGGGCGCTGGGGGCGGTGAAAACCTTAGGTTTTTACAGTCAGCTCGCCTTACCCGTGGCGGCGGTGGTGACGATTAATGTCCTCGAGGATGAGCAAGGTAAAAGATACTGGCGTTTAGACTGGCCCTCGGGTCACTGTGAGTAGCTTGAACGCATCTGCCATCGGTATGATGAAAATTTTCTGATTTAAACAGCATTGCCTAATGAGCAAGATATAGGATAATGCTTTTCCCTGACGTTTGAGCCAGATAACGAACCCAGTACGTTAAGCTCAAAGGTCGCAGAAATAGGTGTTAGGAATTTTGTGCGATTGAGTGCTATTGCTTAAAGGCAACAGTATTTAAGCGCGCCGGATAACCCAAACATAATAGGGAATCGGGGAGCTGCCCGTCAGTAGCCCGAACTGTACCCGCAACTGTGAGTAGTCGAAGCGCTTTGCTTCTTACCTACGAGTCAGGATACCTGCCTATTTCTGTTTTCGCTGCGTGCAGCCTTAGTTCTCGAGCGGGTAACTCGAGGGAGCAGAAGATGACATTAATGAGTTTCGTCCTGTTGGCCCAAGCGGCGGCAGGCACAAATAACACCAATCAATATTCATGTGGGAGCAATCGTTAGTGATGCATTCCACATCGAGCCTTGCGCCCTTAGCGCCCGCTGCGACTTCCGCCAATATGGCACTTAAGGTCAGCCAATTGAGCTGGGCGATAGAGGGAAAAACCATTCTCTCGGAGATAAGCTTTGCCCTGCCGAAGGGGGAAATGCTCGGGCTGATTGGCCCCAATGGCGCGGGTAAATCTAGTTTGTTGCGCTGTTTATACCGCTTTATTCGCCCTGCTAAAGGGCATATCAGCCTGTTTTCGCAGGATATTAGCGAGCTGTCGCCCAAGGCGTTTGCCTGTAAAGTCGCTGTGGTGCAGCAGGATACGCCGCAATATTTCGATATGACCACAGAGCAATTGGTTGCCATGGGACTCACGCCCCACAAGGGCATGTTTGATAGCCATTCCAGCGAAGACAGTGACAAGATTGCCAAGGCGCTGGAAAAGGTCGGTCTGAGCCATAAAGTGCATCAGCAATACGATCGATTATCGGGTGGTGAGAAGCAGCGCGCCCTAATCGCCCGCGCCATAGTGCAGCAGCCGCAGTTATTGATTTTAGATGAGCCGACAAACCACCTCGATATCCGCTATCAAATTCAAATCTTAGAGCTAGTGCGAAGCCTTGGGATCAGTGTCATCGCCTCGATTCATGACCTGAATTTAGCCAGCGCTCTGTGCGACCACTTATTGCTACTGGATAAAGGGCTGGTGAGTGCCATGGGCACGCCGGCTCAGGTGTTAACCGAAGAACGTATTGCCGAAGTGTTTGGGGTATGCGCCCAAGTGACGCCCCATCCACAGCATGGTAACCCCTTGATTAATTACTTTTATGGCTATCAAAAGCCTAAGAGCGATACTGCGGACGCGGCGAGTGACACCCACCCAGTTTCGGCTCAAGCGTTACCTCCTGTGGCCTGCGCCTGTCATACCTCCGGGGCGCCAACTGCGGCCTTGCACAAGCATAGCGTTGAACCCACGCCATGATAGACACACTCAAATTGGTGACCATGAATTTTTTTAGCCATATTTTTACGCCGCTCACCCGCCAGCAATGGCTGATTTTAGGCTTGGCGGGCTTTGCCCTGCTCACCCCCATCGCTGCCGCGAGTTTTGGCGCGGCAAACATTAGCTTTTTAGATGTGCTGCATGTGTTTATCAATAAACTCAGTCAGTTGTTTATGACTGATGAGGCCGTAAGCACCAGCAGCATGACAGAGCGGATTGTGATGGAGCTGCGACTGCCACGGATTTTACTCGCCTTTGTGGCGGGGGCTGGGCTGTCCTTGGCGGGGAGTGTGCTACAAACCGTGACCCGTAACCCCCTTGCCGATCCTTATTTGTTCGGCATTAGCTCCGGTGCTTCGTTTGGTGCCGTGGTCATGTTGACGCTGTTCACAGGTTCTGGCCTGTTTGGCAATGCGGGCGCGATAGCCAATTCGGGGATTTTTAGCGGAGCGGGGGGCTTTGCGGGACTCTTGTGGTTTAGTTTGCCCTTCGGCGCCTTTATTGGGGCCAGTCTGTCGGTGTTAATCGTGCTGGCGTTAGCAGGGTTAGGCCTTAAGAGCCAGGTAGAGCGCATGTTGCTCTCTGGCGTGGCAACCTCCTTTATGTTTGGCGCGTTAACCAGTTTACTGCTGTACTTTGCCAGCCCGCAGGCCACCGCATCGGTATTGTTTTGGAGCCTTGGCAGTTTTGCTAAGGCCAGTTGGTCGCTGTTGGTGCTGCCGTCCTTAGTGGTGCTGGTGAGCTTTTTGATTATTCTCGGTTGGAAGCGCCAAATCATGGCGTTGCAAGCGGGGGATGAAACGGCCCACACCTTAGGGGTGAATGTGCCTAAGCTGCGCCTCAATATGCTGCTGCTCTGCTCGCTTATCACCGCCATTTTAGTGGCGACCTGTGGCGGCATTGGCTTTGTCGGCTTGATGATCCCGCACACAGTACGTTTGTTATTCCCCGGTCGTCAGCCCATTTTATTGACGGCGCTGGTGGGCGGCCTGTTTATGGTGTGGATTGATGTGCTCGCCCGATGTTTGCTTGGCAATCAGGAATTACCCGTAGGGATTATCACCGCCGCGATTGGTAGCTTCTTCTTTTTGCTGATTTTGCGTCGGCGCAAGCTATCTAATTAGTTGTTTGCACGCTGATTTTGATAAGCAATTGTTCGATAAGTGATTGTTGAAAGAGAAATTGCCCAACTCGGATGAGCCAAATTCGTACTTAGTGCGTATAGCAAATCGCTGCCGAATGCGTCGTAGTGGTTGTTCTAGAATTGTAGTTGCGGACGCATCGTTGCGAACAAATCGTTGTGAACGAATCGTTGTGAAAGAATAGTCGTGAGCGTATTAGCCAATAAGTTATGAGTAGCGGCTCCACATGGGAGCCTAAATTGCCACTGGAGCGTGAATGTCTCAATCTACCCTGTTATTTCAAATCGAGCCTGCGAGTCGAGCGCAGGATCAGTTTATTCAACAAAAGATCGATCTGAAGACTAAGCCGCCGGGCGCTCTGGGGTTGTTAGAACCCTTGGCGCTGCAAATTGCCCGCATCCAAGGGCCGCAGCAATTACAGATAGTTAACCCAACCATGTTGGTGTTTGCTGGGGATCATGGGATTGCCGCCGAAGGCGTGTCGATAGCCCCGAGCGAAGTCACGCGGCAAATGGTGCAAAATTTTGCCCATGGCGGCGCGGCTATCAATGTGTTTTGTCGCCAATTAGGCTTCAATCTCGAGGTGATTGATTGCGGTATTTTAACCCCAGTTGAGGGTATCGAAGGCATTATCGACCAACGCCTTGGCGCCGGCACTGGCGCAATTCACTTAGAGCCAGCGATGAGTTTAGCCTGTGTGGACAAGGGCTTTGCCATGGCGCAGGCGTTAATCGAGCGCCACCATCAAGCGGGTTGTAACTTGGTCGCCTTTGGCGAGATGGGCATAGGCAACACCTCTTCCGCTGCGGCGATTATGGCGGCCATCATGCAACTCGATGTGGCCGACTGTGTTGGCCGTGGCACGGGGATCAGTAGCGAAACCTTAGAGCGTAAACAGATGCTTATCGAACTCGCACTGTTGTTACATCAGAGTGCGATGACAGGGCCAAAGCAAGTGCTGGCCTGTTTGGGCGGCTTTGAAATTGTGCAAATGACGGGGGCTATGCTCGCCGCCGCCGAGCGCAAGATGCTGGTCGTGGTGGATGGTTTTATTGCAACCGCGGCGGCGTTGGTTGCCGTGACTA
The DNA here is from genome assembly GCF_029843705.1 of Shewanella sp. GD03713. NCBI lineage: Bacteria > Pseudomonadati > Pseudomonadota > Gammaproteobacteria > Alteromonadales > Shewanellaceae > Shewanella > Shewanella sp. GD03713. Next base: position 3,780,904 of record NZ_JAOCIW010000001.1, on the reverse strand, counting down.
TCAATGCCCATGTGCGGGATTATTTGATTTTTGCCCACCGTTCCGAGGAGCAAGGTCATCAGCGGATGTTGGAACATTTAAAGGCTAAACCTTTGTTATCTTTAGGGCTGAGATTAGGCGAAGGCACGGGCGCTGCCTTGGCATTGCCGTTAATTCAAGCCGCAGTAAATTTTTACAATCAAATGGCGAGTTTTAGTGATGCCGGGATTGAGGCTGTTGTATGATGTGCCCTGCTAAGTGTCTTATTTAAAATAATAACTTTTAGCTAACCGTTTTAATCTTAAACCTTGCAGCAAGTGTTAATTCACTAAGGATGCTTTATGTCAGAACGCGAAAGCTGGCACAAAGAGATAGATTTGTTTTTAGTGGCTATGGGCTATTTTACCCGCATTCCTATGCCCAAATGGGTTGAGGTCGATGCCGACAAGCTCAATAAAGCCAGCCGTTACTTTGGGTTAGTGGGCTTGCTGGTGGGGCTACTCAGTGCCATCGTGTTTTGGCTTACCCAAAACTGGTTGCCCGCTGGCGTGTCCGTACTGCTGTCGATGGTCACAGGCGTGCTGCTCACGGGTGGTTTTCACGAGGACGGTTTAGCCGATACCTTCGATGGTTTCGGTGGCGGTTGGACGGCGGAAGACAAGCTGCGGATCATGAAAGACTCTCGCCTAGGCAGCTACGGCGCCTTGGCTTTGATGCTCGTGCTGATGCTTAAGTGGCAATTATTAGTGGAACTCGCGCTTTATGATCCTGTGGTTGCTGGCTCGGCGATGATAGTCGCCCACACTGTGAGCCGCGTCGTTGCCGCCAGCCTTATCTTTACCGAGAAATACGTGCGCGACGATGAATCCAGTAAATCCAAGCCGTTAGCGCAGCATCAAGGTATTAATGAACTGTTTATTTTGATCGCCAGCGGTGTGTTAGTGCTGTTGGTGCTTAAGGGCATTGCCGCGTTGTCGTTGTTACTGGTGATGATAGGCCTACGCCGTTTGATTGTAGTGATCTTTAGACGCCAAATCGGTGGCTACACGGGTGATACCTTAGGCGCGGCGCAGCAGATCTGCGAAATCGTCTGTTACTTCGTGCTGCTCGTTGTGGGTAGCATACTGTGATCCATTTAGTGCTAGGCGGCGCGCGTAGCGGTAAGAGCCGCTACGGCGAAGCCTTAGTGCGCCAGTATACCGCCCTCGGATTCGATGCCTGCTATCTAGCGACTGCACAGGCGCTCGATGCCGAAATGAGCAGTCGCATTCGTTTACATCAGGATGGACGTGCCAAGGATGATATCGACTGGCAACTCGTCGAAGAACCCTTGGCATTAACCGCCAAGCTCGAACACTTAGCCAAACCCGGCCGTGTGATTCTGGTGGATTGTTTAACGCTTTGGCTAACCAATCAACTACTTGCACAAAGCCCCGAGGCCGAGCCCGCTTCAACGGAATCGGACTTTGCCTTGGATTTTGCCCGCTCTCGCCATGAGCCTTTAGAGCACTGGCGGCAGCAACGCGCCGATTTTATCCAGGCCTTAAGCACTCTTGAAGGCGTGGTGATTTTAATCAGCAATGAGGTCGGCTCTGGCATTGTGCCCTTGGGCGAATTGAGTCGTCAGTTTGTCGATGAAGCGGGTTGGTTAAATCAGGCCGTTGCCGAGGTGGCGGATAATGTGACCTTAGTGGTGGCGGGTCTGCCACTGGTGCTTAAATCCAGCTAAGACAAACTGTTATCGACGCATTCTTAGTGAGGGAGCGAACCGTTTCCCCGTTAGTTTATTTTCCTCTGTTGAGTGATGTTCTTGCCCATGAATTCAAATAACGCCTCCAACTCCACTTCGGCCTTGTCGCAAGACCAGTTTCAAGGTGTTGCAAGCCAAAGCGAAGCTCAGCATTCTGGCGCAAAAGTGCTTATGGTGCAGGGGACAACCTCGGATGCGGGCAAAAGTACGCTGGTGGCGGGAATATGTCGATTGCTCGCCCGTGATGGCGTTAAGGTCGCGCCTTTTAAGCCGCAGAATATGGCGCTCAATAGTGCCGTCACTATTGATGGCGGCGAGATTGGCCGCGCGCAGGCGCTGCAAGCCGCAGCTTGTTTTCTCGCGCCGCACACGGATTTTAATCCCATCCTGCTTAAGCCAAGTTCGGACACGGGCGCGCAGATCATCGTCCACGGCAAAGCCTTAACAACCCTAGAGGCCTCGGCCTTTTTCGGGGAAAAGTCTAAGGATTATAAAGCCATGGCGCTAAATGCCGTGCTGGAATCCTTTGCGCGTTTAGGTCAGCAATACCAAACGATTGTGGTTGAAGGGGCAGGAAGCCCTGCGGAAATCAATCTGCGTGAAGGAGATATCGCCAATATGGGCTTTGCCGAGGCGGTCGACTGCCCAGTGATCATCATTGCCGACATAGATAAAGGCGGGGTGTTTGCCCATTTGGTTGGCACCTTAGCGCTGCTGTCGCCCTCCGAGCAGGCTAGGGTAAAAGGCTTTGTGATCAATCGCTTTCGTGGCGATATTAGCCTGTTGCAGTCTGGCCTCGATTGGCTCGAGGCCCATACGCAAAAGCCTGTGTTGGGGGTGTTGCCCTATTTGCATGATTTGCATTTAGACGCCGAGGATGCACTTATCGAGTCGCCGACTAAGCAGGCCAAAAGCCGTTTTAAGGTGCGGGTATTAGTGTATCCCCGCACCAGTAATCACACGGATTTTGACCCACTTAGGCTGCACCCCGATATCGATTTTGATTATGTGTCGCTCCAGACTCAGGCTTTGGCACAGACTCCGGAGATTGCCGCCGATCTGCTGATTTTACCCGGCAGTAAGAATGTTCGAGCGGACTTGGCTTTTTTGCGTGAGCAAGGTTGGGATAAGCAGATTGCCAAGCATCTACGCTACGGCGGTAAGCTGCTGGGGATCTGCGGCGGCTATCAAATGTTGGGCGAACGCATTGCCGATCCCATGGGGATCGAAGACAGGCTCGGCGTGAGCCTAGGGCTCGGATATTTACCCATTACCACCGAATTTAAGGCTGAAAAACAGTTACGTAGGGTCACAGGCCATTTAGCGCTGCAAGGGCAACAAGTAGAGGTGAAGGGCTATGAGATCCACTGCGGTGAGTCCGAATATCTCACGTCCAGTGATGCCGCCAAGAGTGCGCCATTACGCTTGAAAAGTGAGAGTGCTTGCGATCAACAGGCAGAAAAGTCTTTTGCCGATGGCTGTTTAAGTGACGACGGGCAAGTGCTCGGCAGCTATTTACATGGACTATTCGACTGCCCAGAGGCCTGCCAGCTCGTCCTTAACTGGGCTGGGTTGGAAAATGCTCAAGCGATTGATATCAATGATATTCGCGAACAACAGTTGGATCGCTTGGCCGACGTATTAGCCGAGCACCTCGATATGCAAAAGCTCGCATCCATTATAAATGCATAAGTGTTAGCAGTAGGAAGAACAAAAGATCATGACAGTAGAGAACGAAAAACAGCTCGACAACGAGCAAGCGCAAATCAAAGCCGAACGCCATAAGGCGCGTCAGCAAAAAGTGAAGGCGGGTGTGGACGCTAAAATTGCCGCCGCCCAAGAAGAAAAAGGCATTCTGCTGGTGCTCACAGGCAATGGCAAAGGCAAGTCGACCTCAGGTTTTGGCACGGTTGCCCGCGCGGTCGGGCATGGCAAAAAAGCCGCGGTAGTGCAATTCATCAAGGGCACATGGGAGTGCGGCGAGCGTAATTTGCTTGAAGGTGCGGGCGTGGCCTTTCATGTGATGGGCACTGGATTTACCTGGGAAACCCAAGACAGAGAAAAGGACACAGCCGCCGCCCTCGTGGCGTGGGAAGCCGCCGAAGCCTTGCTCCAAGACGAGAGTATTGATTGCCTGATGCTCGATGAACTGACCTATATGGTGAGTTACCATTACCTCGATGTGGAGCGGGTGCTCACGGCGCTGAAAAACCGTCCGCCGATGCAGCATGTGATTATCACTGGCCGTGCTTGCCACCGCGCGATTATCGAACTGGCGGATACGGTCAGCGAAGTGCAGCCGATTAAACATGCCTTCGAAGCGGGCATTAAAGCGCAGCCGGGATTCGACTATTAAGCAGCGCGGCTAAGGCAGATGGGTTACACCGCGAGCCGCCCTTTAAACCCAATTAGGGCTGTTGTTCCTCGGTAAAATCCGTTAGCGTCTCTATCGTTAGCGTTTTTATCGATAGCGTGAGTAGCATGGGTAACTCAAGGATGATGCGATGAATAAACGTATTGTGATTTGTGCCGACGGTACTTGGAATCGGCCAGAAAAAGACCTTAAGGTGGATTTTCCCACCAATGTGCTGCGTCTGGCGCGGGCCATCAGCCCGATGGCGGCCGATGGAAAACCCCAGCAGGTGTTTTACGACTGGGGCGTTGGTTCTTACTACGATCAAGCCATCGGCGGCGCGACGGGGCGTGGGCTGCACAAAAACATTATGGATGGTTACCGCTACATAGTACAGAACTACTCCCCCGGTGATGAGATCTATCTCTTTGGCTTTAGCCGAGGCGCTTACACAGTGCGCTGTTTATGTGGCCTTATCAATAACTGCGGCATCCTCAAGCGCCCCGATGCGAGGCTGATTCAACAAGCCTTTGACCACTATAAAAAAAGCAGCGCCCCCTTTGCCCCAAGCGGCGATAAATCCGTTGAATTTAGACAAAAGCATAGCCACGAATCGCGGGAGATTAAGTTTGTCGGCGTGTGGGATACGGTGGGCGCCATGGGGATCCCGATTTCGTTCCTCGGCTTATTCGAAGATAAAGACGAGTTTTACGACACTAAGATTGGCCGTAATGTGCGGGTTGCCCGCCATGCTTTAGCAATAGACGAACACCGCAGCGACTTCGAACCTACGATTTGGCAACTGCGCGACAATATGGATATGCAGCAGGTCTGGTTTACCGGTGCCCATAGCAATATTGGTGGCAGTTATCTGCCGGATAAGGATGGCTCGCTATTGTCGGATAATGCGCTCGCGTGGATGATGGCCGAGGCAGAGCGGTTTAATTTGAGCATAGAGCCGCACCTTGCGGCGAGTTTACACCCCAATCCTTTGGCAACCTTACACGACTCGCGCCGCAGTTTTTACCGAATTAAGCAATCCTATTTGCGCCCAATCGACCCTAACGTCGCGCCCGTGTTGCTGCATCGCTCGGTGAAAACGCGCTGGGATCGAGACCCTAAATATCGGCCTAAGAATCTGCAGACCTACCTTGAGCAGTACGGCTGGCCAGAAGAATTCATCGATTAAATCATAAGGAATATCATGTTAATGCGACGCTTTATTGCCCTCGGCCTGAGCTTTGCGCTGTTACCCGCAGTGGCGATGGCCGAGCCTGCAAAACGTATTATTGCGCTTTCGCCCCATGCGGTTGAAATGCTCTACGCCATCGGCGCAGGGGAGTCGATTGTGGCCGCGACAGATTATGCGGATTATCCCGAAGCGGCAAAAAAAATCCCCAGTATCGGTGGATATTATGGGATCCAGATTGAGCGGGTATTAGAGCTTAATCCCGATCTGATTGTGGTGTGGGACACGGGCAATAAAGCCGAGGATATCAATCAACTCAAAAACTTAGGTTTTAAACTCTATAGCAGCTCCCCAAAGACGCTTGAGGATGTCGCCAAAGAAATTGAGGAGTTAGGTGAGCTGACAGGGCACACAGAGCAGGCGAGTCGAGTGGCGGCGGATTATCGCAGTGAGCTGCTGCGATTACGTAGCGAGAATGCGGCTAAATCCGAGCCAAAGGTGTTTTATCAGCTGTGGTCGACGCCGTTAATGACGGTCGCGAAAAACAGTTGGATCCAGCAGATTATCGGTGTTTGCCATGGCAAAAACGTTTTCTACGATGCGGCGAGTTATTACCCACAGGTGAGTTTAGAGAACGTATTACTGACCTTGCCCGAGGTGATTTTACAGAGCGAAGAGGAGGGTAATGTCAAAGGGGTTGATTGGAGCCAATGGGCCGAAATCCCCGCGGTTAAAAACCAGCATATTTATCAATTAAATGCCGACTTATTGCACCGCGCGACGCCCAGAGCGTTACTCGGAGTAAAAGCCGTATGTGATGCCTTGGATAAAGCACGTTAACTAAAGCGTGTTACTAAAGTGCGTTAATAGTCTATTGCAGCAGGGAATGCGCGTAAGAGGAGGGGATAAAGATGTCGACACCAATCAATGTTAGTGTAGATATCTGTTCAGGCGCCAATTCAGAAATCAGTAATAAGGGCACACTTGTGCTGCTGTGCGGCAAGATGGGCGCGGGTAAATCGACCTTGGCTCGTGAACTGGCCAAGGGTGAACGCTGCGTGCTCATCAGTGAAGATGAATGGCTATCGACTTTATATCCTAATGAAATTAAAGACTTTGATGCCTATATTCATTACGCCGCTCGCCTAAAGCCGCTACTGAAGCGCCATATTGAGGCACTGCTGCAGGCCGGATTAACTGTGGTCATGGATTTTCCTGCCAATACCCTCAATCAAAGGCGATGGTTACTGGGCTTGAGTCTCGATACGGGGGCGGCCCATCGTCTGATTTACCTAAAGCACAGCGATGAGTTATGTCTGAATCGCCTTGCCCTGCGCCGCCAAGCAGAGCCAGAACGCGCCCAGTTCGATACCGAAGCCGTGTACTGGCATGTGAGCAGTTTCTTTCAAGCGCCCACGGAAGAAGAGGGCCTTAATATTGAAATCCTTGAGTCATCAGACTGTTGAGTAATGAACTATGTATCAAGTGATAGAGCAAGTGGCGTCGGTTGACGATTTTATCCGTTTACGGCAGATTTCGGGCCTAAGTCCTCGACCCTTGGCGGGCGTCGTTAAGGCGCTGCCAAATAGCTTATACGGCGTGCAAATTAACTGTGGAACCCAAACCGTGGGTATGGGGCGGGTTGTGGGGGATAGGGCGATTAACTTTGAGATCGTCGATGTGGCTGTGGATCCTGAGCATCAAGGCAAGGGGCTTGGCCGATTGATTATGCAGCATATTATGGCCTACCTAGACCGTGAGGCTTTTACGGGGGCTTATATCACCTTAATGGCCGATGTGCCTGAACTCTATGAAAAATTTGGTTTTAAATTCAGTCGTCCCGCCAGCGAAGGCATGTATCTGGTGAAATAGGTGCAGGCCTGCATACACAACAAAAACAATAGGATCCCTTAAAGATGAACACGTTACTGATTTGCTTATTTATCGCTATGTTATTGCCTTACTTAGCTAAAGGCCCAGTCGCATGGGCAATGGCCAAAGCCGGCGGTTATGATAATCATCATCCGCGAACTCAACAGGCGCAATTAACCGGATTTGGTGCGCGGGCACTCGCTGGGCATCAAAACGCCTTCGAATCCCTACTGATTTTTGGTTTAGCCGTAGTGACGGTTATCGCCACGGGCAAAGTCACTGCGACTGCTGAGTGGTTGGCGGTTGTGCATATTGTCGCGCGGGTGGCGTATCATATCTTGTATCTACTGAATAAAGGCACATTACGTTCACTGTCTTGGTTTGTGGCGATTTTCAGCGCCTTTGGGGTCTTCTTCCAAGCGTTTTAACGGCCAGGTGTGAGTTTATAGTGATGTGAGTCTCTAAGATCGACGGAGTTGAGATGAGAGTGGTGGATACTGAGAATCGAGCCTGGTTTTTGTTTGAATATGAGGGCGAACTTTATCTGGATGCCAACTGCAGTATGAGTGCATTTGGTTATCACTACTTGATCCCATTAAATGAACAGGAATCTGCGCGCTATCGTGAGATGGGGCGAGAATACTTAACGCAACTCGCCTACGACATTCATTATTCGGTGCCTATAGCTGAAAACAGCCGCTCAATTTATCGAGGCAGAGATAAATCCAGAGAGTTTGAACCCTTATCTCGTCGAGCTATTCAGTTATGGCGAGAAAGGGTTTCTCCAACAACTTAATACAGCACTCTAGCTTAGGCTTGCTGTGTCAAAAATCACAATTGATGAATTTATCGTCGACTTTCTGACATTAGTTAAGCAGTACATGATTTATTGTCACTTAAAAAACTATGTCAAATAATCGCTCATTTTTAATGGTTAATCGCCAATTTTGACGGCTAGAAGCTGACTTTGGTCTAAAATAGCTAAATTGATGTAATTAAAGGTTTTTGTGTTTTTGTATCCTATTGAATAATGGTGGTAATTTGACAATTTTAAGCCATTAAATTGACAGTTTTCTTTATGAAAAACCTCAGTTATATTGCAGTTGTTGATACAATTGTTGAGGTTTAAAAACCATGTTACGTCTAATGACCTATGGCATTATCGCCTTTGCATCTTGGTTTATTTATCAGGATGTTTCCGACCATTTTGGGATGGAGACCTTTGATAAGGTCTTGGTGGAGAATGTGCAACATAAGGTTGAGGCTCGAAAGGCAAAAGCAGCGGCGGAGCAATACGCACAGCAGCTTAAGCGTCAGGCCGCAGCCGACTGCCAAACGACAAACGCATGCACTCAATAACGGCGATGTATCATCTTTGTTCTTGCTGCGCATAAGTAAGAAGCTGTTCGCCACAGTGTCATAGTAGAGGGGCAAATAATCCTATTTGCCCCTCTTGGGCTTATGAGCCTTTATTTACTGAGTTTCTTTTGCAAAAACCAACCAACAATCCTCTTGATTAATCACGGTTTCTGGTTTTTACTTCCTTATTTTCCGTAAACGTTGGCACAGCCTTGAATCGATAGTAATCAAAGCGATGAAACCAAACGATCTGCGAGCTTAGTTTGCGAAAATGGTATATCTCAAATGAGTTGTAAGGGCTAACAGTAAACAGAGTGGGTTTTTAGCTATGGGGTAGAAGCCAATACCCAAATCCGCTAGATTTAGCTGCTCGTTTGGTTAAGCTTGTGCAGGTTTTATATTTAAGGATGAAGATGAGAACGCTACAGCTTTTTGGATTTATGCTGACTGTTGCAGGGATGATTCTCGCGAGTGTTATGTTCGCGCCTGTAGATAGGGAAACCTCGGGGGCATCCGCTGGTGCGAGCGGTTTAGGATTCCTATTTATGGTATTACCTATGCTGGGCTGCTCGGCATTGATGTTGGTACCTTCTTCAATGGCATTGTTTTACAACAATGTTAGAAGACACACTCATTTCACTGGCTATTTTTGGTTAAATCTCTGGAAAGTGAATCTAGTGATTTCCCTTGGATATATTGCTCTGGTGTTTTATCTAGTTTTTGTATTGCTAAAGGTTAGCGGTGGTCATTAGAAAGTCATAATAAACACGCCCCAAACACCTTTTTCATGGGGCGTATCATCACTGACTACTTTTGTGTGGCGCGGTAGTGGTCGAAGTTTTCGATATAGTCTTCGAGATTGGCGTCAATCATCTCTTTGTAGCGTTCGATATAGTAATCCATCATTTCCTGTTTTTTGGCCTGCATTTGTTCTTTGGATTCAAAGCTGGTGGAACCAAACCAAGCGTTGTAGCGGGCGACGGCCCACATAAAGGAAGCGCTGACCTCACCGGTTTGGATCTCGGTGTTTTGGTTTTGCTGGTTCGCGAGCTTAATCATCTCGGTGGCACGTTCGTAAAAGGCTTGTTGGTTATCAGACATCAGCAATTCCTATTGTTGGGCAAAGTAAAGGGGGCGTTGAGTGCATCGCCCTTTAATAACCCTAAGGTATTTTGTGGTTGAGGGACAGTCGTGCGCTTCACAGAATCCGTTGATATCACACCAAAAGGAGGCGCCGAAATGAAATATGGGATAGGCGTAACATTTTTCACAGCTTTAGCGAGCGTCTTTGCCGCAGATGCTTGTTGTTACGCCAGTCAGCTTGATATGACCATTTAGCGCGCGCCCTAGTTAGCGGCAAAGCTCCACATCGCTTGGATAAGGCCATTAGAGACTTCAAAGACCACCATGACTTCAAAGGGCTCCTCGCGGATGCCGCTGATCCGTTCGTGATCGACTACTTTATTGCCAACCACCATACGGTTGAGGATCTCGGCGTGCAGATGCGGCAAGTTAAAGCGTTCATTCTGATAGAAATCACTAAAGGCAGCCTTGCCTCGGATCACGGGCTCTGTGGCGGGTGGGCGGTAAATACAAACATCGTCGCTAAAGAGCGCGACAAAGCTTGCAAGATCGTGTTGGTTATAGGCGACTAACTGGGCTTGCACTAAGGCTTCGGCTGTTTGTTCTGCTATCTGGGGCATTTGCTGGCTCAAGCTATCTTCCTTCAAAATAGGGGCTGAATCTGACAAGAGACGTTGCCCGTCAAGGTTAACGAGAAAGGGCTTTCTAACGCAAAATGTCGTTATCTCAGCCTGCTTTCCCGCCATCGCGATTAATGATGAATTTATATTAAATTTTATTATTCCAATAGCTTAAGCTGCGTTTGCCCCCAAGGTGTGGCAAAGGGCATGGCTTCTTGTGGGGTTAAGGTAAACTCCTGTTCACAACCATCGCCACGGGGCATTTCCCAAAACTTAATCCCATTCGCCTCGAGGGTGAGTTGAAAATACCCAGAGCCGTCGGCACTTGGGCATTCAGCAGCTGGGACTGCATTGGCAAACAGCTTTTCCTTAAGTGCAGGTGGGAGCTGATAACTCATGCTTTCTGGCAAGGTTTGTGTTGGCTTATCGGCGATAAACCACTGCCACGGATGGAAGGGTTTACCATCGGCGAGGGAGAAGCTAACAAACTCTTGGCTGATCCCATTGGCGCCAAAACCCGCCGCCCAGCGATATAAGCGCACGCTGAGCCAATGCTGATTGAGGAAAATCGGTTCTGCATAGGTTTCATCGGCCACAAAATGGCCCATTTGCGACAACATTCTGCGGCGCGTGTCAAAGGTTTGTGCTAGCTGAGTATCATCGGTGAGCTTTTTCTCAAGCCACTGATTAATGGCGGGAATGCCTTTTTGTGGGCCGTTAAATTCGATGCCGACTTCTGTGCCATAGGTCAGTGGACGGTATTCAATGGTTTGAAAAGCTTGCCATTTTCCACGGCTCAGTGAAGGCTTGGTTTCAAGCAGCAAATTGTAGGCATCGGCGCTGCAGTCATCCTGATTATCGGGGCTGAGTTGGCGCTCAAGCTTTATGGGTAAGGATTTGCCTGAATTGTCTTTAAACCAATGGCCGTTGAGTTGCTGCGCCGTCGCGCTATCGAACTGCCAGTTTCCAGTATTGTTTTCTTCTTTCCAAATACCGTTTTGCAGATCGAGCTGTATTGGGGTTAGGTAGCGTTGATAGTAATAACTGCCGCTGCCGTATTGGTTAAAGCAGACTCTAATACTGCTTTTACCCAGCGTGCCCTGCCAAATCCCTGAGAGTTCATCGGCGGCAAGAGTGCTAAAAGGTAGCGTAGTGGCAAGCAATAGGCTTGAGGACAACAGCGTTAGTAACTTCCGTGTATTCATGTTTTTCTCTTAAAAGATAATCGCTTATGGAGTTATTTACTGGTTATAAAAAAGTCGCCTTAAGGCGACTCTTAACGGTGTCGAGCTTGATAAACAGCAGGCTAACCGTTTATCGCCTCAAAAGGCCTGTTTATTCGACCTGCCAATCGATTTGTTCGCCGGCGCGAATTGGCACAACGTTGTTGTCGCCAAGTGGGTAACTGACGGGCACATCCCAAGATTTTTTCACTAGGGTGATGGTATCGCTGTTGCGGGGCAGATTGTAAAAATCTGGGCCGTTGAAGCTGGCAAAGGCTTCTAATTTATCCAGCGCATTGACCGATTCAAAGGCTTCGGCGTACAGCTCAATGGCCGCATGGGCAGTATAAGAACCCGCGCAGCCACAGGCGGCTTCTTTACGATCTTTAGCGTGTGGCGCAGAGTCGGTACCGAGGAAGAACTTCTTATTGCCACTGGCCGCGGCGCCTAACAGCGCTTGCTGGTGGGTATTGCGCTTTAAAATCGGCAGGCAATAGAAATGCGGACGAATACCGCCAGCCAACATGTGGTTGCGGTTATAGAGCAAGTGGTGCGCGGTGATCGTGGCAGCAACGTTGTCAGATGCTTGAGTCACGAAATCGACCGCATCCTTAGTGGTGATATGCTCGAGAACGATTTTAAGCTTAGGGAAATCGGCCACGATCTTGCTGAGGATATTCTCAATAAATACGCGCTCACGGTCGAAAATATCAATCGATGAATCAGTCACTTCACCATGCACTAGGAACAACATGCCCACTTCCTGCATCGCTTCGAGGGCGGGGTAGATGTTCTTCAAATCGGTCACGCCAGAATCCGAGTTGGTGGTCGCGCCTGCTGGATAGAGTTTAGCGGCAACGATTTTGCCCGAGGCTTTGGCTTTACGGATTTCTTCTGGGCTGGTTTTGTCGGTGAGGTACAACACCATTAAGGGTTCAAATTGCGAGCCTGCTGGCACTTGCGCCTTGATACGATCGTAATAAGCCAAGGCGGTTTCGGTATCGATAGCGGGAGGAACCAGATTAGGCATCACGATAGCGCGGCCCATATAGCGGCTGATATCGCGAACCGTGTCTTTTAATTGTGCGCCGTCTCTTAGGTGAATGTGCCAGTCGTCAGGACGAGTAATAGTGAGTGTTGTCATAGGGCGATTCATCTTGTTGAATGTTTCTGCTGCGAGGGTGGCAGGATCTTATGTGGCAAGGATTTAGCTGTAAAGGGAAACTCAGCCATTTCACCAATAAAAGTGTTAACGCATGTTGAGTGTCCGCACTCCGTCTTACTCCTATGTTCACAAACCGCTTTTCAGCGGACACTTTCGCGAAAACCAGCGGACACTTTTTAATAAAGCCCTCGGTGTCCGCGGACACTTTTATCTTCAATTCTACCTAACATGCTGAAAATAAATGTTTTAATGAAATTGGCATAGGCGTTGCTATTACTGGATATCGATTTTTAATAGTGTCCGTAGCGATGGGCCTATCCAGCCCTCCGACAGGGAAGCGAGAAACGCCATGATTAAAGATACCAGCGGCCAAGATAAAGTCCTTGTGCCATCGACCGCAAAACGCCTCAAGTTGCCTCTGATGATTGGCGGCTGCACCTTACTCGTCAGCGCCTTAGTGTGGGCCAGTTTTGGTAGCGATAAAGTCAGCCAGTCCATCAGCCGTAGCGAGCTCACCACCGCTACTTTATATGTTGGCACACTCACTCGAGATGTGGCCACCACGGGCAAAATTGTTGCCGCCAATGCGCCGATCCTCTACAGCACCGAAGAAGGCACTGTGACGTTACTGAGCAACCCAGGGGATAGCGTCAGCAAAGGTGATGTGGTCGCAAAGCTGGAGAGTCCAAGATTAACCAATCAATTAGAGCAGGCGAAATCACTATTGGCGGGATTAGAGAGCGCCCTTGAGCGTGCCAAGCTAGACGCCAGACGTAACCAATTACAAGTCAATCAAACCTTAGACATGGCCTCGGTCGATTTGGAAGCCGCCGATCGGGAGAGCCGCCGTGGGGATTTATTGATCCAATCTAAACTGATCAGCCAAATCGACTATGAGAAGGGCAAGGACGATCTGCACAAGGCAAAACTCAAATTTAAGCATGCGGAGCAGGAAGTGGCCTTAACCAAGGATACCTTAACCTTTGAGGTGAAAAACAAGGCCTTGGAAGTTGAGCGTCAGAGTCTGGCGGTAAAAGAGCTTGAGCGTCAGGTCGATGCCTTAAATATCAAGGCGCCGGTGAGCGGCATTATTGGTAACTGGTTGACCGAGCAAAAAACGCGTTTAAGCGCCAATCAACCCATCCTGACCGTGGTCGATTTAAGTGCCTATGAGGCCGAGTTGGCAGTGCCTGAATCCTACGCCGACGAGTTAGGACTCGGAATGGAGGTCGAACTGAGCTTCGGTGAAGTCAAACTCATGGGCAAACTATCCTCGATTTCCCCCGAAGTGCGTAACCGTGAGGTGACCGCCAGAGTGCAATTTGTCCAGAGCGAAAGCTTGAAGCTGCGCCAAAATCAGCGGATCTCCGCCAGAGTCTTGCTCGAACACAGGGCGAATGTGTTGATGGTTAAACGCGGTGTCTTTATGACCAGCGGTGGTGGCGATGAGGTTTACCAAGTCGAAGGCGATATTGCTACCCGCCGCGACATTAAGCTCGGCAGCACCAGCATGAGTCAGGTGGAAGTGATCGAAGGCGGTAAAGCGGGTGACGAATGGGTGATCTCCAGTGTTGAGCCCTTCAACCATGCCGAACAGGTCAAAATGCATTGATGACCGATAGTCAAAAATTACTTATTAATCAAATTGATGTAATTAACGCCGCTCTGGCTGAAAAGTCTGCGGCTAAGGTGTACAAGGAGTTCATTATGCGTACTAAAAACGTCGATCTTGGTCTGTTGATGTCATCCAAATTGTTTGGTGTTCTGGCCTTAGCCCTACTGGTCGTGGCGGTTGAGCTGGGCATAGGTGAGGCTAATAGCTGGTTTTTCCTCGGCTTAAATATTTTGGAATGGACGAATCCCCTAGAAGAAGCGCGTCAGGTGGGTGATGTCTCGATGGAAAGTGTGAGCTTTATATTCGCCTGTCTCAATGGGTTTTTCGATGCCTTGAGTGGGTTTGTGATGGGCCGTTTTGCGGGGTAAGGGCTTTGTGTAGCCGTTACCACTTAAAGATAAAGAAATACTGGCGCGTTTTATAAGCCGTTTGCGCGCAAAGATAAAAATTAATCAAGGAAATTAAAATGTTATCAATGAAGAATATCAGTAAGGTTTTTAAAACGGACTTAGTGGAAACCCACGCGCTGCGGGATTTCAACCTTGAGGTGAACGAGGGCGAGTTTGTGGCGGTTACGGGTCCTTCTGGCTCAGGTAAAACCACCTTCTTAAATATCGCTGGCTTGCTCGAAGGCTTCACCCATGGGGATTATTTTTTAGATGGGATTAATGTCTCCAACCTCAGTGATAACAAGAGTGCCGCCGTACGTAACGAGAAGATTGGCTTTATCTTCCAAGGCTTTAACTTGATCCCCGATCTTAACCTCGCGGAAAACATTGAAGTGCCGCTGCGCTACCGTGGTTTTAGTGCCAAGGAGCGTAAACGCCGTGTGGAGCAAGCGTTAGAGCAAGTGGGCTTAGGCGCGCGGATGAAGCATTTGCCGACCCAATTATCCGGCGGTCAGCAGCAAAGGGTGGCGATTGCCCGCGCTTTAGCGGGGGAGCCTCGTTTTCTGCTCGCCGACGAACCTACGGGTAACCTCGACAGTTTAATGGCCCGCCAAGTGATGGAATTATTGGAGAATATTAACCAATCTGGCACCACGATCATCATGGTGACCCACGATCCTGAACTGGCTCGCCGAGCCCAACGCAATATCCAAATTGTCGATGGTCAAGTCTGCGACTTTACCATGTATCAACCTAATGCGGCCCGCAGTGCAAGCCACGGCAGTGTCGATAAACTGGTTGCTAACGCCCAAGGCTAGGAGCGGTTATGTTCTTCTATTACTTAGATTTAGCTTGGCGTAGCATCAAAAAAACGCCCATGTTGTCGGCATTGATGATCATGGCGATTTCCATCGGCATTGGCATCACTATCACCACACTCAATATTTATAAAATGATGTCGATTAACCCTGCGGGGGAGAAATCCGGCCAATTGTTTGCGGTGCAGCTATGGAGCCAAGGTCCAGATGCCTGGGATCGCTTCGATCAACAGATCACCTATCAAGACGGGATGAACTTACTCAAGAGTGATATTCCTAGCCTACAAACACCTATGTTTCGCACGGGCGGCGCGGTGCAAACCGAAGATCCGGCTTTTTTACCCGTGCTGCAATCTCGGGTTAGGGTAACCAATAACGACTTTTTTCCACTGTTTGGCCTTGAGTTTCAATTTGGTCAGGCGTGGGATGACAGTGTCGATAAGGATGCTCGCTACGAAGTGGTGTTGACCGATGAGCTGAATAAAACGCTGTTTGCGGGCCAAAATAGTGTCGGCAAGACGATTTATTTCAATGCTAAGCCCTATCAAGTGGTTGGAGTACTTAAGCCTTGGGAGCCGAGTCCAAACTATTACGACCTTAACAATGGCGCCTTTGGCAATGTGGATACTTTGTTTGTGCCCTACAGCTTAGCGCCGATTGAGGAATATGGCAGTTGGGGGAATACCAACGGTTGGAACTATGAAAGCATCAACAACTACGCGCAGCGTTTAACCTCTGAAAAGCATTGGACCCAGTATTGGGTGCAACTGGATACGCCTGAGCAAGTGGCTGAGTACCGTCAGTGGGTACGCCAATATATTGAACAACAAAAGAAATTAGGCCGCTTTAGCTCGCCTAAGGCCGATGTGCAGTTGTCCGATGTTGACCAATGGTTAGCCATCAATAAAGTGGTGCCGGAGGATAACAAGGTGCTGGTGGGCCTGAGTGCACTCTTCTTAATTGTCTGTTTAGTCAATATGTTAGGTCTGTTGCTGTCTAAGTTTTTACGTCGAGCTCCCGAGATTGGTGTGCGCCGCGCCATCGGGGCCAGCCAAGGGCAGATCTTTGCCCAACATATGGTGGAAGTGTCCTTGATGGGGTTATTCGGCGGTTTACTCGGCTTGGCTTGGGCCTGGGGCTCATTGATGCTGCTGACCAAGAAGTTTGATTTGGAGGCGTCTTTAACTCACCTCGATACCAGCATGTGGTTGATAGCGCCAATGATCGCGATTTTGGCGGCTGTGGTGGCTGGCATTTACCCCGCGTGGCGTGTGTGTACGACTAACCCAAGTGTTTATCTTAAGAGCCAATAATCGGGGGCAATATGTTACATATCAAACCTATTCTCAGCAGTTTATTACGCAGTAAAAGCGGCCCCTTGTTGCTGTTATTACAGATCATTTTATCTGTGGCTATCGTCGCGAATGCGAGCTTTATTATCGCCGAGCGTTTGAATTTAATGGCGCGTGATTCGGGGGTTGTTGAAAGCGAAGTTTTCGATTTCAGTATTTATCATTTTGATAAATCGACGGATTTAGTCGCGCAGGATAAACGGGATTTGGAACTTCTGCGTGCGATTCCTGGGGTGATTGATGTTGCGCCCACTTCAATGGCTCCCCTGAGCGGCGGCGGTTGGTCGAGTAACTTTACGCTGGGGCCTGAGGAGCGCGCTAAATCCACGCCCAATACGGGCATGTATATGAGTGATGAGCATTTTATCAACTCCCTAGGGCTGAAGTTAGTCGAAGGACGTAACTTCTATCCCCAGGAGATCACCACAGAGTTGCTGGAAGATGGTGGCAAGATGCTCGTCACTAAAGCCTTTGCCGATAAGGTATGGCCGAATGAAACCGCACTCGGGAAAAGCGTCTATATGGGCACGCAGCACTTTGTGGTGATTGGAGTGCTGGAGCGCTTACAAACGGCGTGGGTGGATAACAAAAACCTGGAGTTTAGCTCAGTGTTGTCGGTGAATTATCCCGCTGACTATAAACGCTATTTAGTGAGAGCTAAGTCGAGCGATATGGCTCGCCTCAAGGAAGTCATTCCCGAGCTGCTGCACAAGGAATATCCGAGCCGCGTGGTCGAAGGTTTTACGACCATGGGAGAGCGCCGTATCGAGGCGTACCGTGACCATGAGTTAATGGCAACCGTACTGACCATGATGGTGGTGTTACTGCTGCTGATCACATCCCTTGGGGTGACAGGCATGGTGATGTTTAATATCCAGCGCCGCACTAAACAGATCGGCACTCGCCGTGCGTTAGGGGCGAAAAAGCGCGATATTATCAGCTACTTCCTCGTAGAGAACTATCTGCTCTGCTTGCTCGGCGGCAGCATTGGTGTGCTGTTAGCGATTCAGCTCGGTCAGCAATTGATGAGCCTCTATAGTCTGCCGATGCTGGAGATAGTCTATCCATTATTGACTGTGGCGGGGCTGTTTGCGGTAACCACTCTTGCGGTGTACTTACCGGCTCGCAAGGCCGCTAAGATTTCTCCGGCGACAGCCACCCGCAGTGTTTAAATAAGTTGAAGGGCATTAAGTGCGATAACAGTAGGATGTTATTGCACTTTTTGTTACTTTAAGGTTAATAGTTTTACTCTGGACGCATATGCTCACATGGACACTATTCTGATTGTCGACGATAACCATGCCATCTGCCAGGCCTTAGGATTAATGCTGGAGATCAATGGTTATCAGGTCTTGACTTGTCATACGCCCGAAGATGCCCTTAGCCTAATGTCAACCCAAGATGTTGATTTGGTTATCCAAGATATGAACTTCACCCGCGATACTACCTCGGGGGAAGAAGGGCGGCAGCTGTTTTATGCCCTGCGTGAGCGTCAGCAAGATCTGCCGATCATCCTGATGACGGCGTGGACCCAGCTTGAAACAGCGGTCGAGTTAGTGAAAGCGGGCGCCGCCGATTATATGGGTAAACCGTGGGATGATGCTAAGTTACTAAACAGTATCACTAATTTAATCGCACTACATAAACTTGCCCGTGCAAACCAGCAACTCGAACGGGTGAACTCCCAGCGTCAGGTGGCGATCGCCGATGCGGATCTTTGTGGAATCGTGTTTGGCAGTGGCGCTATGCAGCGCTGTATCGACTTAGCCTTGCAACTGGCGCGTTCCGATGTGTCAGTGTTGATCACTGGCCCCAATGGTGCGGGTAAAGACAAACTTGCCGATATTATTCACGCTAATTCTCCCTTAAAAAACAAACCTTTTATCAAGGTGAATGTGGGCGCCTTGCCGATGGAGTTGCTCGAAGCAGAACTCTTTGGTGCCGAGGCGGGAGCTTTTACCGGCGCCAATAAGGCGCGCATTGGTCGCTTTGAAGCGGCCGATGGCGGCACGCTGTTTTTGGATGAAATTGGTAATTTACCCCTGTCTGGCCAAGTGAAATTGCTGCGGGTATTACAAACCGGAGAATTCGAGCGCTTAGGCAGCCATAAAACCTTAAAGGTGAAGGTGAGGGTGATCAGTGCGACCAACGCCGACCTAGCCCAAGATATTGCCGAGGGGCGTTTCCGTGAGGACTTATTCTACCGTTTGAATGTGATTGAATTGGCCTTACCGCCGCTGAATCAACGCATTGATGATATCTTGCCCTTAGTGAAGCATTTTGTCGGCGAGGGTTTTAGCCTGAGTAAACCGGCGCAGCAAGCCCTGTTGCAGCACCGCTGGCCGGGCAATGTGCGCGAGTTGGAAAACGCCTGCAAACGTGCGGCGCTGTTGGCCCAAAGCCGAGTGTTAACCGAAGCCGATTTTGGGTTACCACCCGCCCATGGAAGTCATTCAAGTGCAATAAACACTACGACATTTGGGCGAACCTTGTCCGCAATAACACCGATTGAACCGCAGGTGAAAAGTTTGCATCATGACGTACCTGCTCAATCGGACTCCAGCGACGCTATGGATGTTAGCCGTGAGCAGATTGAAATGGCCCTAAGGCAACACAAGGGCGTGATTGCGCGCGTGGCTAAATCCTTAGGCTTGAGTCGACAGGCCTTGTATCGCCGCATGGATAAGTTTGGTCTAGAAAAATAACCATAGCATGATAAACACTGAGCATTAGGCGGAATTTTAGGTGCAACTGCGAACAAAATTAATCATTTATTCAACCGTTTGTTGCGCCTTAGGTGTGCTCTTGACCTTAGGTGTTGTGAGCTATCGTCCGACTATCTCGCCCGTTGAAGTCGCTGCGCCCATCAAGATCCCCGATATAACTATACCGCCCCTCGATGTAGATAAGCTGCAAGAGACTGTCGAGGCAGCAATTAAAAATAACGAGCAATTACAGCAAGCTCTGCCATTGCAAGAGCGTTTAAGGGCGGAACAGATTAAGCATGAGCTGCAAAAGTTGGAGCAACTTAAGCAAGAACAGCTGCAAATTAAGCTCTATAAACTCGAGCAACTTAAAGACGGACTCTTTAGCCCTTCAGTCCATCCTGAAGTGCCGCCCATAGCGCCACCCGCTGAACCTATCTCGCTGCCTAAGTTGAAGTTAGAACACGAGGCAGTGTCCACACCGCCAATCACTGAATGGCTATTCATATTACTGTTTGCCTGCGGCACCTGTGCCTTGGGTGTGGCTTGGTTTACCCGCCATTTAGCTCGCAGTCTCAATGCATTAGAGGTTGGTTTACTCAACTTTAACGACAATGACTTTAGCGTCAGCATTCCGGCGAATGGTGAAGGGCAGCTGAAAGCATTGGCGGAGTTATTCAATGATTCGGCGGCTAAGCTGCGCCAAGAGCGGCAATATATTTACCAGCGGGAATTGCTGCTGGATAAGGTAATTCAAAGCTCTCCGAATGTGATGCTGCTGTTTAACGATCATCAAAAACTCATGTATGCCAACGATGCGGCGCGGCATCTTTTTCATATCAAAGGCAAGATGGAAGGCTTGAGCCTCGACGAGCTGCTGCAAGACTTACCCGAAGCGCTTGCCTTGGCCCTTAAGCAGGAAAAGAGCGGCCTGTTTACCATGGGTGAGGATGATACTGAGACTTGGTATCTGAGCCGTGGCCAGTTTTTACTGAATAACCAACAGCATAACTTAATCTTGCTTAAGCAGATGACCCGAGAGCTTAATCGTCAGGAAGTGGCGGTATGGAAGAAGGTGATCCGCATTATCAGCCATGAGCTAAATAATTCCGTTGCGCCCATCGCCTCCATGGTGAACTCGGGGCGTTTACTGACGAAAGATCTCGATAATCCCAAGCTTAAGCTGATATTCGACACCATAGAGAGTCGCACGAATCACTTGAGCCAGTTTATTTTCAATTATGCGCGCTTTGCTAAACTGCCTTTACCGCAGCGACGTGATGTGCCGTGGCAGCAGCTTATCGAGCATTTAACCCAACATTACCCTTTTACCTTAGCCAATGAGTTACCCGCTGAAATGGGCTATTTCGACCAAGGGCAAATGGAGCAAGTCCTGCTGAATTTACTGAAAAATGCCCATGAATCAGGTTCTAACCCCGATGAAGTCACGCTCTCGATTCGTCACCAAACCATGGTGGATGGGGCGGGCTTTAGTATCAAAATCGAGGACCGTGGCAGTGGTATGTCCGAGGAAGTGTTAGAGCAAGCCCTATTGCCCTTTTACTCGACTAAACAATCGGGCACGGGTTTAGGCCTGCCACTTTGCCGCGAAATTATCGAAGCCCACGATGGCAGCATTAGCATGCATAACCGCAACGACGGCGGCCTATCGGTACATTTGTGGCTGCCGCAATAAACCGCGTTTAAGTGTGTATCAAGAGGTTTCACTCCTCAGACGAATGTATTACCCAAATGGGCTATTTTGCGGTTTTTACCTTAGCTTTTCGGGCTAATTTACCCCTCCCTCTAATGACGAAAGATCGGCTGCCCTGTTACCCTGCGTAAGCGAAAATGTTGACTAAGGGCTGGCCCTTGGTTCGGCTTTGGATATCGCGCAATGGGTGGCTTTCATCAACAGGGAGAGGAAAGTGAGATCGTTAAAAAAGCGGTTGTTCGTCTGCATCTTGTGTCCCTTGCTGCTTGTCAGTTCCCCCAGTGTTTTGGCCGATGATGACATTGAAATCAGTGGATTAGTTATAGACAGAACCTTAACCCGTTTTGGTAAGGATTTTGGCTTTTACTATTCAAGTTATTGGCGCGAATTGCCCTTTACCCAAGGCTTTAACGTGACCCTATATGAAACCGTGTTTCCACAGGCGGGCACGGTTTTAACCTTAGAGGTCAACGGTACGCGTATCTATACCACGCACTTTGGCCGCCGCGCCAATCCTATTAAGGAAAGCGCAGAGCAGGCCATATTGCTGACCATTGATTACTTAGCTCAGGTTCGAGCCAATGCCATTACGGGTGATTTTTCAGGAACAACGGACGACTTTTAGGATAATAATGACTTACAGGACGTTACTTTCTCTTGCCGTGCTCAGCATGGCATGCACAAGCCAAGCAACCGAATTAATCTATACCCCAGTGAATCCCAGCTTTGGCGGTAATCCGCTTAATGGCTCCTTTCTGCTGAATAAAGCGCAGGCTCAAAACGATAACAAAGCCAGCTCGACCGAAAAGGACTTTGTTACCCGCTTTAAGGAATCCTTAGAACGTAACATCATTAACTCCATCACCCGTGGGGTGGCCGACGGGGAGATCACTGATGGGGTGTACGATACGGGTGATTTCCGTATTGAAGTGGCTTCAACTGGCACAGGGGTGATGCTGACCATCACCAATATCGAAACCGGTGAAGTGACAGTGATTGAAATGCCAACCTTCGGAGGCGGAAACTAATGACTCGTTTAGTGTTTATCGCCCTGATGCTGCTGAGTATGTCAGCCTGTAGCTTGATCCCAAAGCCAGACTTAAATATCACGCCCGCTCAAGTTAATCCGATGAGTGAGGTGATGAAAGGGCTACAGAGTCAGCCTGGGCCTAAGTTTCCTATCCCTGTGGCCGTGTATTCCTTTCGCGACCAAACGGGCCAGTATAAGCCCCAGGCTAACGTGAGTTCATTCTCTACTGCGGTTACACAAGGGGCGACATCGATGCTGATGCAAACCTTGATTGACTCTAAATGGTTTACGCCCGTCGAGCGTGAGGGCCTGCAAAACCTACTGACCGAGCGCAAAATCAGCAACAAACAAAATGGCACTAAGGGTGATGATATTCCGGTATTATCGACGGCGAGATTGCTATTAGAAGGCGGTATTATCAGCTACGAGACCAACACCAGCACCGGCGGCACTGGGGTGGAATACTATGGCATAGGCGCCTCGGAAATGTACCGTGAGGATTTAGTCACTATCTATCTGCGTGCGGTCGATGTGCACACGGGTAAAGTGATGATGTCTGTATCTACGAGTAAAAGGGTACTTTCGCAGGAAATGCGTGCAGGCCTGTTCCGCTATACCAGTTTGAATCGTTTGGCCGAGGCGGAAGTCGGTTTTACCACTAACGAGCCAGTGCAATTTTGCGTGTTGCAGGCCATCGAACTCGCGGTCGCCGAGTTGATTGATAAGGGCATTAAGCAAGGTTATTGGAGTCAGGCTCAGGTTACACAACCCGCTGAAAGACAGCAGGAATTGAGCCAAGGTTAATTCCCATTGCGATAACAAGCACCGAGCCCGCGACATGTCTGGCTCGGTTTTTTTATGGTTAATCGGCCTGTAATGCCTTCCAAAACAGTGCAAAGCTGGCATCGCGGTAATGTTTATCTTTGCCTAATGCTGGATTATCGATAAAAAAGCGCGTGGCGGCCAAGTATTGTCCGTGACAGTTTTCCAACATCAAATCAACGGGATAGTGTGCAATCAGTCCCATTAACTGCCCCTGTTTTATCAATTGCGCGATAAAGCCTAGGATGCTGTTCATCGCCTGCTCACGAATATGCAGTGCGATCTGCGGCGACATAGAATACTGCTGGAAAAACAATTGTTTGACTGGATTTTCAATCGACCAATCGATCGCACTCTGCCAGAGTGTTTCGGCATTGTGCTTAAGATCTTGCCCCTCGCCGACCTTTAACAACAAGGCATCGGCAAATTCTTGCTTGATGGTAAGAAACAGGCTTTCCATCAGTGCTTCCTTGGTCGGAAAATGATGGAAGAGGGTGCCGGTGGCGACGCCCGCCTGCTTGGCTATCGATGCGGTCGAGGTGCCATGAAACCCTTGGTCGACAAATAAGCGTAAGGCGGTCTCCAAAATGGCCTGACGTTTATCTGTCATGGGTTTAGTGTCTGTTGATAATATGGTCGACATAACTACTCCTAAGCGCCCGTATTAGCGTAAAAACAGCTTCATCAACATGCGTTGGATAAAAGTGCCATAGGGAGGATGGACAAACTTACCCGTGTTGAAGCGACCTCGGCTAAGCACGGTTTTAGTGTGGCTAAAGGTGAGGAATCCTTCTTTGCCGTGGTAATGCCCCATACCCGATGGACCGATACCGCCAAAGGGGGCATCATCGGCCGCCACATGGAACACGGTTTCGTTGATGCACACACCGCCGGAATGGGTTTGCTTGAGGATTTTTTGTTGGCTCGCTTCATCAAAGCTCATCACATAAAGGGCTAAAGGGCGGGCGCGATGGTTCACATAGCTAATGGCCTCATCTAGGTTGTCATAACCAATCACTGGCAGCAGTGGGCCAAAGATTTCTTCTTGCATCAATAGCATATCTTCAGTGGTGTCGGTAATGAGCTGAGTGGCGAGTTTACGATGCTGGCTATCAATCACGTCATTCGAGGCGGGGATTATCTTAGCGCCTTTAGCCTTGGCATCCTCAAGCACGGTTAGCAAACGCTCAAACTGACGGGCATTAATAATGCTACCGTAGTCTTTGTTATGAGTAATGGCGCCATACATGGCTTGGAATTTCGTCTGATAGGCTTGGATAAATTCTGCCACTTTCGCCTTAGGACAAAGCACATAGTCAGGTGCTACACAGATTTGTCCAGCATTCAAACACTTACCATAAATCATTCGTTCTACTGCTATCTCAAGTGGCATATCGGGGGCGATAATCACTGGCGACTTCCCACCGAGCTCGAGAGTCACTGGCGTGAGATTATTAGCGGCGGCGCGCATCACATGGCGACCGACTGTGGTTGAACCGGTGAACAGCAGATGATCGAAGGGGAGGGCGGAAAACTGCGCCGCGACATCGGCTTCCCCTTCGACCACGGCAACATGGGATTCTTCAAACACTTCGGCGAGTAATTGCTTGATGACGCTATTGGTCGCGGGAGTGAATTCCGAGAGTTTGAGCATGGCATGGTTGCCTGCGGCGATGGCCGTAACTAAGGGGCCGATGGAGAGCATGACGGGGAAGTTCCAAGGCACGATTATCCCAATCACGCCGAGTGGCTGATAATGCACTTTCACTTGGGCGGGGGCGAGTAAGATGCCCGCATGACGGCGGCTTGGCTTGAGCCATTTCTTTAGGTTTTTCAAGCTGTAATTGATGTTGTTGACCACGGGCATAATGTCGGAAATCAAGCTGTCGTCGACCGATCTGTGGCCATAGTCCTGTGACAGCGCCTCGACGAGCGGCTGTTGGAATTTCAGCAAGGCGGCCTTAAGGCGTAGTAAGCGCTCTTTACGGATAGCGTAATCGGGATTCGGGGCTGCCAAGTAACTTGCACGTTGGCGCTGGAGTAACTCGGTAAGTGGCGAGATTTTTGCTGGGTCTGTTGCCATATTCATAGTGATCCCTCGGGTGCAAGCCTTAAGCTTTGGAAGCGATTTGTGGTGTATAAAAAAACCGACTGATTAGTCGGTTTATCCTAGCGGACAGCGTGAGCATACGCAAGTGTTCTGGTGCTTTTATGAGCAAGATCACGGCCTGTTATGGGCTTAACTTCTACACTTAAAAGGTAGTTTGTTAGACAAGGAGTAGGTATGACTTTGTTAAAGCATGGTATTTCTGTTGGTATTGAGCGTTATGGCGATGATGATTTTTTTGTTGCCTTTAAAGCGGTTGGTACCTTAACTCATCAAGATTATGAGGTGATGGTGCCGGTGCTTGAGGCCGCGTTAGCAGGGGTTACAGATCCCGATATTTATGCCTTAGTCGATGTGACTGAGCTCGAAGGTTGGGAACTTCAAGCCGCTTGGGACGATCTAAAACTAGGGGTTAAGCATGTTCGTCACTTTGAGCGGATTGCCATAGTCGGTAAAACGACGTTACAGGAGGTGATGGCAAAGCTGGCAAACTGGTTCACTCCGGCCGAGGTTAAGTTTTTTGTCGATAAGCTGGATGCTATTACTTGGCTCAAAGATGAGCTTAACGATGACTAGCCATTAAGGAGAACAGATTATGCGTTCAGGTCAAATACTCTGGCCCACAGATTTTTCGGAAACTGCGGCCCATGCGCTACGTTATGCTATTGAAATGGCAAATCTATATCATGCAGGGCTAAAGATATTACACGTTGTTGAGCAACCAATTGGTGACGAGAACTATATGATCTTAGCGATCACGCCTGAGGAACTCGCTAGGAGTATGGAAGAAGCCGCCGCAACCAAGATGCAGGCTTTACTCGAGGGCCTCAAAACCGAATTACCTATTACCACCCTGATTCGCCGTGGCGATCCCGTCGATCAGATTTTAGAAGAGGCCAATGGTAAGGATGTGGGCATGGTGGTGATTGCCAGCCATGGCCGGACGGGAATCTCGCACTTTTTACACACTAATGTCGCCGAGGCCGTTGCCAATGGCGCCGCTTGCCCCGTACTGGTAGTGAAATAGCATTTAAAGCTCTGATAAGAGGGCGCTAAGGCGCCCTTTGTTTTTGATTGCTAAAGCATAATTAATTTTACGGCCTAGCTGCTTGTCCCGATTTACTGCTATAAAATACAGATTATCAGCCCCCATTTATTGGGCGAAACAACCATAAGCGATGGATAAGATTATGCGTACTCAAGAAGTGTTATGCCCGACGGACTTTTCGGCAACTGCCGCCCACGCTCTTAAATATGCGGTTGAAATGGCAAATCTTTATCAGGTGGATATCCGCTTACTGCATGTCGTTAGCCCAGCACGAAGCGCCCACTTTTACGGTGTGGCAGTGGAGACGCCTGCGACGTTAGAGCAACAGCTCGCTGAATTTGTTGAACAAAAAATGCAAAGCCTACAGCAGGATATGCAACAGGGATTAAAGTCAGGCCTTAGTATCAAACCCGTCATTCGCCATGGTGATGCCAGTGAAGAAATTCTCGCCGAAGCCACCGATGTGGGCATGGTGGTCATTGCCAGCCATGGTAGCACTAGCTTAATGGACTTTTTAAAACCCCATGTGAGTCAAGATGTGGTGCGACTCGCTAAGTGTCCGGTACTCGTCGTTAAGTAGGATCAGAGCGGATCATGCTTTAACACTGAATGATCCAGCAGGGTATTAGCCGCCTCGGCCTCATTATCTAGGGACACTAAACGTCGATATTTTTCCTGTAGCGCGTTCAGTGTTCCATCTTCGGTGATCTGCTTTAATCCTTGATTAAAGTCATCACGAATTTGTTCATTTAAGAAGGCAAATTTATATTCTGTAGGTGGGAAAATACGATTGCAAATAGCCACTTGCTTGATTTCTGCCTCGGTCAATTTCCCCTCGATAAATGCCTGCTTGAGATAGTATTTAAAGATATTCTTATCCATCACCACGACATCGGCCCTGTGCTTCATCAGCATATACACCTGTTGTATCTGTCTGGCCTGTTCCTGATAACTGGGATTGGTTTTCGCCATTTGGGTAAATTCTTCCCCAAGCAATATCGAAGCGCGTTGAAAGGCCACCACCTTCTTACCGTCTAAGTCTTTAACGCTATTGATAGTGAAATCTTTATCATCGAGGCTGATGGCGCAGTTTTGGTAGCGGATGGCGACATCGGAGTAAAAGACTTTATCAACCATGCCGTCTTTAATGTTGATAATGCCGTCGAGTTTGCCTTCCTTGAGCTCATGGAAAGTACGGGCCAAGGGCAGGTAATGAATGCTGGCGTTGTGACCTTTAACGGCTAATGCTTGATATAACAATTCAAGCTCTAAACCGCTGTTGGATTCTTGGATGACATAGGGGGGAATAGACAGGCTTACACCAATTTTCAGCTCCGCCGCCTGCATTATTTGGGGATGTATTAGGGCGGCTAAGCCCAACAATCGGTAACGAAACCGGGACATTCTGGCGGAACCTGAAGCAACTTTAGCGTGTTTTATCACTCATCAATACCTCGTTGTGAGTCACCAACCTGTATTGGCCGCTCCATGACCTACAGCAATAAGTGTAGTTTGCTAATTTATAGTCTTAGTTATTTTATTTAGCAAAAGCGCAATCAGGCTTTTAGAAGGAGGACCCTGGCTGGCTTAAAAAGGCGATTTCTTCTGTGGTAGATTCTCTGCCTAATATCTTGTTTCGATGGGGATAACGACCAAATCTGTCGATAATCTCCTTGTGCCTCAGTTCAAATTCTAAATTGGCGATAGCCGCTTCTCGGTTGAACAATTTCACCGCAACTTGGTGAATAAGCTGCGACTCGCTATGCATGTAGGGCATAAATAAAAAGGGCACTTGTTTTGGCTTAAGTACTTGGTCAACCTGCTGGGCGACGGCCTCTTGAGCAAGGACGAGGGCGATGGCATCGGCCTCAAACGCGGCGGGCGTATCGCGATAAATATTTCGGGAGAATTGATCCAGCACTATGATTTCGGCTAAACGACCTTGAGGCGTTACGCGCCAATCGGCAAGTTCACCCCGCTTGGCTTGTTTGAGTAAGTCTTCAAAGCGGGACTGGATTAAGGCATCAAATTCAGGGTCTTTGATCCACCAAGATTTAGGTGAGATTTCCTCAAACCAGAAATGTAGCACTTGCTCAGCGGTAATCATTTGGTTCATCACTTACTCCCATCGATTGACTCCTCTTAGAAATAACAGCCATGGGGGGATAAACACAAGTCAATGAGGATAATTTGTTCAATATTGGCGGGAGTAACCCTGTAAACTCTGCCTAATAATTTGCGCTGAGGCTATTTCTTATTCACTGAATATCAAGTAGTTTTATAGACTCTTGATCAATTTTTGGATCGTTCCTCTATGCCCCTAGAAGCCGCAGCCACTCAATCGATGTCGAAACAGCATAAGGCATTTTTGCGTAAGCTATATTTAGCGCATTTAATGGATGATGAACGACATAACCTATTATCACTCAATAAGTTAACTGGAATGCCGCGGCGCACGCTACAGGATTCTATCGCCGCATTTGAAGATATAGGGATTCGAGTCGAGTTTGTGCAGGACGGCAACCGTAACAATGCGGGTTATTATCGTATCGTCACTTGGGGGCCAATCAGCAGCGCTTGGGTTGATACCCATGTCGATGAAATTGCTGCAATCATTGGTGTTAATGCCTCAAGTGAAGCGTTGGCGTGAAAGAGCGCGGATTTTGGTTCGACACTGAGCCACAGTTAAATCAACGAGCCGTTTTACCGCCCTTAGAGCAGGATATCGCCGCCGATGTGGCCATTATCGGTGCTGGGTATTCCGGGCTTTGGACTGCCTATTATCTAAAGCAATACCAGCCAAATCTGTCTGTGGTTATCCTTGAGGCCGAACGCATAGGCCAAGGTGCATCCGGCCGCAATGGTGGTTGGTTGATGGGCAGTTTCAGTGGCGATGTCGCCTATCTTAATCAGCTTCAAGGCGAGCAGCGCCTTATCGCTAAAGCCATTATTCAAGCAACCATCTCTGAAGTTGCCACTGTTTGCGCCAAGCATCATATCGACTGTGATTTACACCATGGCGGTAACTTGCGGGTAGCGGCGCGTTATCCCGAGCAATTAGCCAATATTAAAGCCGAATTAGCGCAGTGGCGCGCAGAAGGTTTTGGCGAAGAAGATATACGTTGGCTGGATAAGCCTGAGCTCGATAGGCAAGTATTTATGTCCGAGGGCCAAGCGGCACTTTTTACGCCCCATTGCGCGCGAATACATCCGGCGAAACTCGTCTGTGGCTTGGCTGAACTCGTACAAAAGTTAGGGGTGAAGATCTATGAGCACACACCTGTAAATCACATGGCGCATCTTGGCGATGCACAAACCCAATTACAGACGCCACAAGGAAATGTTCGGGCGGCGATTGTGGTGCCCGCAGTGGAAGGTTATCTACGTCAGCTCAGTGGTCTGGGGCGATTTACTTTACCCGTGCAGAGTTTGCTTATCGCCACCGAGCCGTTAACGAACGCCACATGGGATACAATTGGCTTGGCTAATCGCGCGACCTTTAGTGATGCCAGTCGTATAGTGACTTATGGCCAGCGTAGCCCTGATAATCGGCTGATATTTGGTGCCCGTGGCGGCTATGGCTTTGGGGCGACAATTCGCACCGAATTTGGTTTTGACCCTAAGCTCTTTAATGCGAAATTTCCCGCCAATCAAAGCCCACCTCAGTGTGCTTTCGAGGGCGAATTTGATTTCCGTTATCAATTATTATTGGCGTTATTTCCTCAACTTAAGGGTGTCGAAATTACCCATGGTTGGGGCGGTACCTTAGCCTTGGCGAGGCGCTTTGCTCCCCATGCCATTTTTGATAAAAGTCTCGGTTTAGGTCTGATTGGCGGCTATGGTGGGGAAGGTGTCGGGGCGGCAAACCTATTTGCCCGCACGCTGGTGGACTTGATATTAGAACGTGATACACAGTTTGCATCTATGCCTTGGGCGTTTAATGCTCCAGTTCAACAGGTATTAGCACCCTGGGAGCGCGAGCCTTTACCTTGGCTCGCTTACCATGGCATGAACAAGATTTTTGCGTGGGAAGATAGGCTCTACAGCCAGCTCAAGAGTGCGGCTTGGCAAAAAGGCTTAGCTAAGTGGCTCGCGAATCGATTAGAAGGCTTAATGAGTTAATCTTTTTATAAAACAGTTAGTTAACCAGCCAGTTGCCGAGTCATTTTTATTCATACACGATTTATTCATACACGATTTTTCATACATGATAACTACTTTGATGATCCGAATATGTTAACCGAACAGTTTTTTCTACAGGGCCGCCTTAAGCTTGAGACCATTCCCCATGAAATGCGCATGTCCCATTGGGTGTATGCGCCCAGATTAACCGACACGCAAAGCGGGCAAGTGCTGCTCGATCTTGTCGGCCAATGCTGGGATTGTCAGTTTGCGATAGAGCGGGACAATACGCTTTGTCTAACACTCGATGGCTACCCCGACAGAGCCAACTGGCTTGAGTTGGCCTTTTCGCCCGAGACGGGGCGAGTCCAGCTAAAGGCTGGCAATATCAATGCTAAGGCGCTAATTGCACAAGCGTTTCTGCCACAGGAGCTTGCCGGCTACCTTGATATGTTACGCGTTAATCTCCTGAGTTAAAGGAAGATATATGCCCCAAAACCAAGCCAGCTAAGGAGTAGCAAGGCGATGGCAGCCCATGTGACAGGAGTAAATTGAGTCTGCGGCAGCGAAAAATCTTCGTCGTCATCCATCTCGTCGGCCGTGCTCGCTTGTTGGTTTCTTGCCCTTAGCTGTTGTTTTCTCAGTTTATCGCGCTCACGGGACTTGGCTTTTTGGCGTTTTTTGTATTCGGCAATGCCTTTTTCAATCCCTTGCGCGATAAGCTTAGTTTGTTCCTTTGTTTGCCCCGGTTTTTGCGTGGCTTTGGCAATGCTTAAGGCGTCTTGCTGCGTCTCGGTGGAAATTGTGTTTTTCATCTGCTCAATGTACTGGCGATATCGATTGGCACGATTATACCCTTAACCTTAAGAGAAACAGCTTAGCGGGTTTGATTTTGGATTAAAAAATCAATGGATAACCGCCCTGCGGTGCAGGAATAAACTCAGGTTCATAATCCCATACCTGCCGAATAATCTCGGCCGATAAAGCCTTGCTTGCCGAGCCTTCACTGACGATTTCACCCTGCTTGAGGACGATAACTCTATCGCTGTAACGGGCGGCCTGATTGAGATCGTGTAGTACCACAATCACAGTGTAGGCGTGCTTGTGGGCGAGATTTTTTGCCAGCGCTAATACCTTATGTTGCTGCGCCAGATCCAGTGCCGAGGTGGGTTCGTCGAGCAGTAAAATCGGCGGAAAAGGAGATTGGCTCAACTGAGTTAATACCCGCGCCAGTTGCACCCTTTGTTTTTCACCGCCCGAAAGGGTGGGGTAACTACGCTGCGCTAAGTGCACTATCTCCACCTCGGTGAGCCATTTTGTGACTAGGAGTTGTCCCGCCTGTTGGCTCAGCGTGAGGGGATACAAGCCCATAGCAACCACTTCATTCACCTTAAAGGGAAAGGTTAAACTCGCGTGCTGCGGTAACACTGCAAGCGATTTTGCCAGTTCTGCCCTTGGCCAATCGACAAGCGGGCAGTGCCCAAGCCAAATGCTGCCGCGCGCGGCGGGGATCTCTTGGCACAGCGCCTTTAACAGTGTGGACTTACCCGCGCCATTAGGTCCTAACAGTGCGGTGACACTGCCCGGTTGAAATTGCACACTAATGTCCTTTAACACCGCTTTATCGCCGATAGCGTAGCTAAGTCTATCCACGCTTAATTGGGTACGTTCAAAATGTTGTTTAGCGACGGGCGCAGCCGATAAGCTCATAGCCATGGGGTTCTCGCTTAGATTAATTTGCTGCGTTGTTGCAGGAGTAAAAAGATAAAGAATGGTGCGCCAATGAGCGCAGTCACTAAGCCAACGGGGAGTTCCGCTGGGGGTAAAAAGGCGCGCGCGCCGATATCGGCAAGTGCCAACAAGGCGGCACCTAACAGGGCGCTCATGGGGAGGAGGCGTTGATGATCTGGCCCCAGCAACATACGCACTAAATGGGGCACTACTAAGCCAATAAAACCGATAATGCCCGTTGCCGCAACACTGACGCCGACCCCTAAGGCGCAGAGCAGGATGAGTCTCAGCTTGAGTGAATCAACATCAATGCCTAAATGCCTGGCCTCGGCCTCACCGAGCAGCAGGGCATTAAGTGCCTTAGCATCACGATTAAATTGCCAACTCAGCAGGGCTAACACCACTAAACATAAGCCCACATATTGCCATTGTGCGCCGGCAATACTGCCCATTTGCCATAGAGTTAAATCCCTGAGCGCCATATCATTGGCTAAATAGGTTAATACGCCAATCCCAGCTCCGGCGAGTGCGGCAACGGCGACGCCAGATAAGAGCAATAACACGACCGATGTGCCTAAAGCGCTGCTGGCAAGACGATAGACAATAAGGGTAGTGATTAAACCAGAGCCAAAAGCACTGACAGAAATCATGACAGATTCGGCGTGAGGGAACAGCACTATGCAGATGGCCGCACCTAATGCCGCGCCGGATGACACGCCAATAATTCCAGGATCTGCCAGAGGGTTACGAAACAACCCCTGCATAACAGCACCGCATTGGGCCAACATAGCCCCAACGGCAAGGGCTAGTAAGGTGCGAGGCAAGCGGACATTGCTGACAACCAGTTGCTCGTGGGGAGCAAGATTGCCAATGTTTTGCTCCGTGGCCCAATTAAACACCGCGCTGAGGGAGTCGATAAGGCTGATATTCACCGGCCCGACACTGACGGAAAGCAGGCTGCTGAGGATAAGCAGCATTGCCATGGTGGGCCATAGCCAGCGATGTTGTAACATACTCATCAGCCCTAAAATTATTGACTTTGCTTGAGCAACGTGGCGGCTAAGGTTTCAGCCGCACCGATAGCGCTAATGCCTAACCCGCCGAGTAAGGCTTGTGGGGCAAGGGCTTGAATATGGCCATTTTTGCCTGCGGGAGTGTGGGCGAGTAACGGCATTTCCTTTAAGAGTGCTTGCGCGGTTTGTTCATCCGTTTGTGCATCGCTCTGTTCGCTGCGCTTAGAGAGTAAAATCACATCGGGCTGGAGTGAGAGTATGCCCTCTTGGGATAGACTCTTATAACCTTCAAAGTCGGCAATATTTTTCGCCCCAGAGAGCGCGATAATGGTATCGGCCGCAGTACCTTTGCCGCCGACGCGGGCGCCGCGTCCTTCCTGTAATAACATAAACAGAATTTTCGGCTGGGCCTGCTGTTGGTTCAATTGCTGTTGCTGTTTATTTAGTCCTTCAAGTCTTTGATGCAAATCTTGTTTTAACTGTGTCGCTTGGTCTGTGCGTTTCAGTAGCTGAGCTAGGGTATCAATATTGGTCATCAGCTGTTTCTCATCGGCACTGGAGGGTAACTTCACCACCTCTATCTTGGCCTGTTTGAGCACATTGAGCGTGGTTTCTGGCCCCATCACCTCAGAGCCGACAACTAGAGTTGGTGACAACGCCATAATGCCCTCGGCCGACAACATTCTGTGATACCCCAATTTGGCAATTGACGCCAAGTGCTCGGGAAGATAGCTGGTGGAGTCCACTGCAACCAGCTCGTCGGCGGCATCGAGGGCAAGCACCAACTCTGTCACCCCAGCGCCCGCGCTAACCAGTTTTATCTCCTGCGATAAGGCATTGGTCGAGAATAAGGCCGCGAATGTTGAGAGGCTGAGCGCCTGGAAAAATAGCCGCCAGTTATTGGCTGATTTATTGGCATGACGATTGGCTTGAAACAACATGGATAAACTCCTACTTCATCTGTGTGCAAGGCAGGCAAAAGGTACTGCCAAGGGAAATGGTTTCGAAAAATGTTCTGCTTTAACCTAAGCGATTAATGCTCCATCAAAATCTGCGTCTGGCTGATGGCATTGCCCTGCAAGAGCGCTAACAGCTGCATTAAGGGTTCTACTGGCGCGGCTTTATCTGCCGCGATAACAATACTGGCCTGAGGATGACGTTTTAGTCGTTCTTCAAATGCCGAATTGAAGGCGTTTAACTCGGAATAGGTCTCGCCGTTTAGCACCCAGTGGGGAGCGTTTGCCAGGATATTAATAGCGATGGATTCTTTAGGTTCGACAGCCGTGATGGCGCTGCTTGGGCTTTGCGGCACTTCCACGGGTAAACTCATCAAACGGCTATTGGCGGTGAGCAATAAAAATACTAAGACGATAAAAATAATGTCAATCAACGCCGTAAGATCGATGCTCGGAAGGGGCTCTAAGGCCGAGATCCCCGCTTGAGGTAATGAGGCTCTATCGGCACTGATCATGGCTGTGACTCGAGTTGAGTGTTAGAGGCGGGTTTCGTGCGATTAACGTCGGCAAAAGCCTGATAGTGATTCTGCTCGAGGGCGATATGTTCAACCCCAGATAGCCACAAATTGAGCTGATTCAATACATGACTCACTTTTACGCATTGACTATGGGCCCAGATCCCAAACAGATGGGCGGCAGTAATGGTCGGCACCGCGATAATTAGACCCGCTGCCGTGGTGTTCATCGCCAGCCCAAGCCCGGCGCTGAGCTGTGATGGGGTGACAGGACCTTGGGATTGCCCTAACTGGGCGAACATCTCAATCAGCCCCAATACTGTTCCCAATAGACCCAGTAACGGGCTAATAATCCCAATCACTTGCAGTAACTTGAGGCCCGCTTGTAAGTCCCTTTGCTGCTTGTTCAGCCACAGGCTGAGTAATTCTTCCCTGAGCGGCTTTGGCTTATCGGCTTGTTTTAGCAGTAAATTGGCGCCCCTTGTCAGTAAGTCCTGCTGACGACTCGTACTCTCGATAAGTGCTTGAATAGTTTCACTGCAAGCCTTGGCATCGGATTGACGCAGCGTTTTCACCCAAGCCTGTTTTTTGGGTGATATAGATGCAAAGGATTGCTGTAAAAATAAGGCACTACGTTCGAGGCAAATCATTAACGCGAGAAAGGCGCAGATAAGTAGCGGCCAAGTCAGGGCGCCGAGTTGAGCCTGTAGGGTGGAAAAGTCAGTCATGGGCAATTGAGCCTCTTAGGTCAAATTCGTTATCTAATAATGGTTATCAAGCTATCAGCGATAACTGAAATGCTGCGGTTAGGGACGTTCAATTTAAGGCGAAGCGAATAGGTACTCTCACCTTGTAATGGCTGGCCAGTTTGTTGGTGGGAGCTTGAAACTCCCAGGTCTCCACCGCCTCTAATGCCGCTTGATCTAGCAGCCCCACGCCTGAGCTTTTCACTAAGGTGAGGGCGAGCTGTTGTCCAAATTCGTTAAACAGCACTTCTACCGTCGCCGTGCCTTCAAGCCCTTTTTTACGTGCCATGCGTGGATAGGTAGGTTGCGGCGGTTTACTGGCAAAAGTTGGCGTCGCCAGTTCAATAATCTCGGGAGTGGCTTTAGTGTTCTCGCTGACACTGGTGGACGTCATATTGGTGTTGTTAATAGCGGCATTATCTTGAGCCTTGATTTCTGCCATTTGCGACAACACTAAGTCAGAAGGTTTTGTTATCTCTTCAGTTTCTTTCTGATGCTGTGTATTTGCGGCCATAAGAGGCTTTGCTGTTGTCGCATCAGCCTTAGAGGATGTGTTCGACGTTGGCTTGTTCTGCACTGCGGATTGAATCGTTCGTGGCTTATCTGTGGTTGGTGCAGGTGCTTGCCTTGTCATTTCAGTTATTGGCGTATCAGTGAGTGCTGGCGCCGTTTGGGGCTTACTGGTATTAGGCGCATGTGTTGAAATCGCATCTTCGGTAATCGTATTCGCAGGCGTATTTTTTATCGCTGATTTTTCTGCTGCACGATGGGCTGCAAAGCTTAAGGTAACCGCTTTATTTGCTTCTTTGAGTGCGGTCATTTGTGCCGATTCATTGAGACTACTTGGTAATGGCATAGCAGGCTGCGATGCAATCACACCCGTTTGGATTGCAACGGTTAATGCGCCAAAAACCAGATATCGTTTCGGTGTCACAGTACGCCTTCCAAGTTCAAAAAACAGTCGCCCATCAATCAATGCTAATTAAGATACGTTAATATAAATAAGATCGCAAATGATAATGATTTCTATTTGATCAATTTTCCAATCTCAGTTAGAGTGCCAGCAATTACGAAAATGGATGCTCAAAAATGCAGCAGCTCGACCTAGGTTCACGGACTAACCATACATGGTCGATTTGAATTCTAATCGATTAATATCATTGATGATTTAAGGATGTAACCATGCAAAAGAAGCCGTTAGTTATCGCCATTGCGATCGCATTAACGACTACGGCGCTAAGCTTCACGTTAGCGGCTGAAGAAGGTGTGACTGCGCAGCAAAAGGAAAAGAAACCGGGATTAGTCGAGACTGAGTTTGATGAAGTATTAGTCAGCGCGACACGCCTTAGTGAAAAAGTCTCCCAAACGAGTCGCAGTGTTGCCGTTGTGAGTGAAGAACAGCTCAATGTGGCTCAGGCATCATCGGTTGCTGAAGCGCTAAAAAATGAAGCCAACATCACTCTAACCAATGGGCCGAGAGCGACGTCTCAAGGGGTTGAGATCCGTGGCTTAAGCGGCGATCGTGTATTACAAACCATTGATGGTGCAAGGCAGAATACCAGTTCTGGTCACCGTGGTTCTTACTTTATGGATCCAGAATTACTCAAATCAATTGAGGTGATTCGCGGTCCTGCCAGTAGTCTCTGGGGCAGTGGTGCCATCGGTGGTGTGGTGGCGCAGAATACTAAATCGGCTCAAGACTTCTTAGCCCCTAACGAAACCTTCGGTGGCTATCTAAAGCAAGGCTATGACACGAATGGCGATCGCACTAAAACCAGCGCTGCCGTGTATGGCCAACAAGATACTATTGATTGGTTAATCAATGGATCTTACTTCGACTCCAATAATATCAATACGGGGAATGACGAAACCTTAGCGAACAGTGCTTCTTTGGGGAGCAACGGTTTAGCTAAGTTTGGTTGGCAAGCCGATGAGGCTTCACGCTTAGAGTTATCGGCAAGAGTTGGCAAGATTAATGAACTCGTGCCGAGTAATCCTTCCGCCGCGGTGAGCAGTTCAGTGCCTTTAGTACGCCGCAAAACGGACGATCAAAACGTCACCCTTAATTACAGCTTGGCGCCGGCAAATAATCCGTATTTGGACACCAAAGTCCAAGTCTATTGGAATAGCACGGATTATGACGAAGACCGAGTGACCAAAGGTCAATTCGATAGCACCGAATACCGCACCATCGGCATCAATCTCAACAACAGTTCGCAGTTAGGCAACACTAAGCTGACCTATGGTGTCGATGGTTATCGCGATACCCTTAAAACCGTCAGAGACGATAGGGGTCAAGTGGGGCAGCGCCCAGGGGATATTGATGGTGAGACCACAGTGTGGGGCGCCTTTACCCGTGCCGATATTCAATTAACGCAAACCGTCAATCTCGACGCCGCCTTACGTTACGACAGCTTCAAAAACGAGAGTCACAATCTCAATGCCTCTGCGGATGACAATGAGTTATCACCTTCGCTGGGTTTGAGTTGGCAGACTCAGCCGTGGCTGACCTTAAGTGCACGTTACGATCAGGCTTTCCGTGCGCCGACGGTTGAGGAAATGTTTTCTACCGGAACCCATTATTGCATTCCGCCGATCCCCGGTTTTTTACCCCAAGGTCTGTGTAATACCTTTGCGACGAATCCCAACTTAAAGTCTGAAGTCGCCCGCAATAAAGAACTGAAAGCCGATTTTCGTTTCAACGACTTAGCCGGAGATGATGAGCTGGCTTTCACCGTAAACATCTTCCGTAACGATGTGGACGATTTTATCGTTCAGCAAGTCTCCAATCCGTTAATGGGGATCCCAGGATTTGAGCAAACTACCTCATGGAATAACGTGGAAGATGCGCAGTTAACGGGCTTTGAGCTCAGCGGCCGTTATCGCATTGGTCAAACACGGCTGGCAATGAATTACGGTCAGACTCGCGGCGAAGACCGAAAGACTGGTGACTATATCGAAGGTATGCCCGCCAATAAGTTTAACGTCGATCTCTCCCAAGGCATCATGGAAGGCGATATGAAACTCGGCACCCGAGTGACCTATGTCGCCAGCCAATCCAATACGCCCGAAGGTTATCGCGTGGCTAAGTATGACGATTACACCCTGTGGGATGTGTACCTCGCCTGGGAACCGGCTATGGGGGCAATGTCTGGCCTGAGAGTCGACTTCGCCATCGAAAACATTGGTGATGAGAAATACCAGCAGGCATGGCAGACCCTGTATCAACCTGGTCGCAATATGAAGTTGTCAGCACGTTATATGTTCTAGGCCCAGCTTTAGGAGATGCAAATGACACAGACAATCGACACTGAAATCAGTCACCCTAGCCATCACATAGATGCCGACTCGCAGTCCATGTTAAGGCAGCGCTTTGTCAGCCAGCCCGATTTAATGCCTGCACAGTTGGCGAGTGAATTAGGGATTGCCGAGCTTGATGTGGTCGCAGCACTACCGCAAGCGCAGCGGGTGTTTTTACCTTTGACGCAAATGGACGAACTGCTGCAGAGCTTACCCGAGTGGGGACCTCTGACCACGATAGTGATGCTCTCGGGCAGCGTTTTTGAATTTAAAGGTGATTTTCCCCAAGGGAAATTTGCCCATGGATATTACAACCTCTACAGCAAAGGCGATGGCCTTCATGGTCATCTCAAGCTGGATAACATGCGAGCGATCGCGCTAATCAGCAGACCCTTTAGGGGCAGCGAGAGCCATTCGATTAACTTTTTTGGTTCTCAAGGCGAGGTGGTATTCAAAGTTTATTTAGGACGAGACAAGCAAAGAGTGCTTTTTCCTGAGCAAGTTCGCCGTTTTAAAGCGCTAGCGGGCACCTTTGCCACTCAACAGTCACCGACATAATTTATTAAGGTATCCAATATGAAGCCTGAAATCTCCGAGCAAGAACAACGTTTAAGGGACAAACTGTTACCCGAAATTGAGGCCTTTAAACAGCAGCGCCATACTTTGCAACTCGCCACTGTGGATACGGATGGGCAACCCAATGCCAGTTACGCCCCGTTTGCCTTAGCTGACGATGGGTTTTACATCTTAGTGAGCGACTTAGCGCGTCACGGCCACAACCTTAAGCAGTCGACCAAAGTGTCTGTCATGCTGGTGGAGGATGAAGCCGAAGCTAAGTCTGTATTCGCCCGTAAACGCCTCACTTTCGATGCTCTGGCTCAAGCGGTTGAGCGGGATACGCCCTCGTTTAGTAAGGGAGTCAGCCTGTTATCAAAACGCTTTGGCGACATGTCCGATAATCTCGCGGCACTGAAGGACTTTAATCTGTATAAGTTAGCGCCCCATCAGGGATTGTATGTGAAAGGTTTTGGCCAAGCCTTTAGTCTGACGGGCAGCGAATTACTCGATGTCAACTGGAAGCGTGATGGGCACCATGGCACACCTAAAGCGCCCGAAGATATGCGAGTAGCTTAAGTACTACTTGTAGCGTAAACACTGTGTCTTGAAGACTTATGTTTTGAAAATCAGCGCCTTGAGCTTGATCGACTCAAAGCAAAAGCATAAACCCGCTATCTAGGCGGGTTTATTGTTATATTCCTCGAGATATTTCGTTATGCCTTCATTCTTTGTTATTGCCCGCTTTGCAGCGACTCCTTGCGAAAGTCACTTTGTTTATCCTTAAGGCTTTCGGGTATGCTCTGTTGATACTCGCATGTGCTAAGGTTGATGGGCATATAAAGCCTAAGGATATCAATAGTGAACAAATCGCTAACTGAGCCTACAGAATCGAGTACACTTCCCCCCACGATCATTATCAGAGTCCACTATGTCTCACAACGCTGCTAATTCTTCGATCCGCCAACGGGCAGTATTGCCCTGGATTTGGCAATTTCTTAAGCCCTATCGTTTGCGAGTTGTCGCGGCGATTGTATTTTTATTGATCGGTTCTTTGGCCTGGTTATCTCTCGGCCAAGGCGTGCGGCTGATGGTGGACGAAGGTTTTATTAAGGATAATGCCCAGCGACTGAATGAAATTATTCTATTGGTGCTGCTCATCACCGCTGTGAGTGGCACAGCGGTGTTTTGCCGTTTTTATCTGATGACATGGCTTGGGGAGCGTGTCAGTGCCGATATTCGGCTTGCGGTTTATAATCAATTACTTAAATTATCTCTGGCATTTTATGCCAAGGTGCGCACTGGTGAGGTGATTTCACGTTTTACCGCCGATTCAACCTTACTTCAAACCGTTGTCGGTTCGAGTCTCTCTATGGCACTGCGCTCCGGCGTGACGGTTATTGGTGGGCTGGCGATGATGGGGATCACCAGCGTGAAGATGACGCTGCTCGTGCTACTGGCCGTGCCTTTAGTGTTGGGGCCTGTCGGTTTCTTTGGCCGAAAAGTGCGTACCTTAGCGCGCGAAAGTCAAGATAGGGTGGCGGATTTGGGTGCCTATGTGGATGAAACCTTGCATGAGATCCACACTGTGCAGGCCTATGGCCATGAGGATAAGGACCGCAGCCTGTTCAATGGCCGTGTCGAAGATGTGATGACCGCCGCCAGCGGCCGCATTCGTTACCGCGCGCTGCTGATTTCTTCAGTGATGTTCCTCAGTATTGCTGCCATTGCGCTAGTGACTTGGGTCGGCGCCCACGATGTGATGTCGGGTAAGATGACGGGCGGCGAACTCTCAGCCTTTATGTTTTATGCCGTGATGGTGGCAGGCGCGGTTGCGACCATTAGTGAAGTGGTCGGGGAAATCCAACGCGCCTCGGGCGCCGCAGAACGCTTAATCGAATTAGCCGAAACTGAGGTCGATATTCCGGCGCCGCTGGTGCCTAAAACCCTGCCAGATAAAGTATGCGGCGAGCTGCAACTGCAACAACTTAACTTCCATTATCCCGAGCAAACTCAGTTAGTGCTCAGCGACTTAAACCTTGTAATAAATGCCGGCGAGCGGGTGGCTTTGGTCGGCCCGAGTGGTGCCGGCAAGAGCACGCTATTTCAGTTATTGCAGCGGTTTTATGTGCCGTCATCTGGCAGTATCTTATTGGATGGGATTGATATTGCTGAGCTTTCACCAAAGGATTTGCGGGCGCAATTTGCGCTTGTGCCGCAGGACTCAGTGATTTTTGCCACCAGTGTGCTGGAAAATGTGCGCTATGGCCGCGTTGATGCCAGCGAGCAGGAAGTGATTGATGCCTGTATTGCGGCCCGTGCCCATGAGTTTATCAGTGAATTTAATGAAGGTTATCAAACCTATTTGGGTGAGCGCGGTGTGCGCTTATCTGGCGGGCAAAAACAACGTATTGCCATTGCGAGGGCCATTTTAGCCGACAGACCCATCCTATTACTCGATGAGGCCACCAGTGCACTCGATGCCTTGAGTGAGCAAAAAGTGAAGCTGGCGCTTGATGAGTTAATGGCGGGTAAAACTACGCTGATCATCGCCCATCGGCTTGCAACCGTAATTAATGCCGATCGAATTATTG
Organism: Shewanella sp. GD03713; assembly: GCF_029843705.1. NCBI lineage: Bacteria > Pseudomonadati > Pseudomonadota > Gammaproteobacteria > Alteromonadales > Shewanellaceae > Shewanella > Shewanella sp. GD03713. Next base: position 3,739,179 of record NZ_JAOCIW010000001.1, on the reverse strand, counting down.
TGTTTGATAAGGGGCGAATTGTTGCCAGTGGTAAGCATCAAACTCTAATGCAAACCAATGATCTATATCGCGAGTTTGCCAGTTTGCAGCTGCTAACGGATGAGGTTAACCCATTGAGCGAGTAAGACTTGGATTGGGTAAAGAGGCTCAAATAAAACCCCAGAGTGCTACCTGGGGTTTTATTTTGGATTTAAGACTGCTCAAATTAACTGATTTTTAGCCAAGTTTAAGGCTGATTTTTAAGCTCTCTGCGCAGAATTTTACCCACAGTACTCTTAGGTAGCTGCGGCATAAATTCAATTAACTTAGGCAGTTTGTAGGCAGTGAGTTGCTCGCGGCAGAAGTTGATGATGGTGGTTTTCATCAGTTCAGGGTCTTGGCTGTCATCTTTAAGCACAACAAAGGCTTTAACTGCTTCTCCAGAGTGTTCATCCTTTACACCAACTACGGCACATTCGATGATATTTGGGTGGCTAGCAAGCACGTTTTCGACTTCATTAGGATAGACGTTAAAGCCGGAGACAATAATCATATCCTTTTTACGATCAACGATTTGATGGAAGCCTTCCTCGTTCAGAATCGCAATATCCCCCGTTTTAAAGAAACCATCAGTCGTCATCACATTGGCCGTTTCTTGGGGATTATTCCAATAACCTAGCATCACCTGTGGGCCACGGGCGGCGAGCTCACCGGCTTCCCCTTGCGCGACTTCATTACCGTTTTCGTCTAACAGTTTGACCTCAGTGCCGAGAACGGGCTTACCGATAGTGCCAATCTTTTGATATCCCGGTGCATTGAGCGAGATCACTGGCGAGGTCTCGGATAAGCCATAACCTTCACTGATGGTATTGCCTGTGGTTTGCTGCCATAGATTGGCTGCGGCAGCGGTCAGCGCTGTACCGCCAGAAATAGTGATTTTTAAATGACTGAAATCCAGTGCCTTAAATTCTGGTTGATGACACAAGGCGACAAATAAGGTGTTAAGCCCTGCAAAACCGGTGAAGGGGTATTTCGCCAGCGTCTTGATTAAGCCATTAATATCACGGGGATTTGGGATTAATACCGAGCAACCACCACATTCAAAATACAGCACCAAGTTCACCATAAAGGCGTAGATATGGTAAATCGGCAGTGGCGCGACAAAGGTATCTTCCCCTTCGGTGATAACACTGCCGATGCGGGATTTTACCTGCGCTGCATTGGCGAGCATATTGCCGTGGGTCAGCATGGCACCCTTAGAAAGACCCGTTGTGCCACCGGTATATTGCAGCGCGGCTAAGTCATTTGCTGCGGGAACAAAACGGCTAAAGGGCAACTCTGCCCCTTGTTTTAGCACTTGGCAGAATTCGACATTTTTAAGCCCCGTTTTGGGCTGCACCTGCGGATCGATAAGATCTAACGGGTGAGTGGAAATCACTAATTCAATCGGTGTGGTCGCAACCACTTTAGCAAGGGTTGGCAGCAGATCCGACAGCACCACTAAGGCCTTAGCACCTGAGTCATTAAACTGATGAATAAGCTCTCTTTCGGTGTAGAGCGGGTTAGTGTTGACTAGGATAAGTCCCGCCCGCAGCGCACCATAGGCAGCGATAACGAACTGGGTAATATTGGGTAATTGAATCGCGATCCGATCGCCTGGTTTTAGGTTAGTGTTATTCTGCAAATAGGCGGCAAAATAGCGTGAATCACGCTCTATATCATTGAAGCTGCTGGTTTTCCCCAAACAAGCATATGCCGTTTTATCACCAAAGCGTTGGCTAGTGCGTTCGATTAAGTCTATGAGTGATGAGTATTTGCCAAGTTCGAGTTGTGACTCTTGATCGTATGCCATGCCTAACTACCTCAAATAGGTTTATCGTTGTTATTATTTTAAAATCAAACGAGTGTTTAGATTAGAAGGATTCAACCTGTCAGGTCAACGTTTATCGTTAAATTATTGTAGCAATTTGCACGGCTATCCAATTGTAAAAATAGAACTTTTACTCTAATGAAGGGCGGTGAACTGCAGTGCAAATTTACTACAGCACACCTGAATTTGAGATGAAAAAGCGAGAGTTAGCGTCGAAATTAGCGGGGAGATTGCTCATCATGGCGTAGGGTGAGCACTTCGTATCCCGTTGGGGTGACAAGTATCGTATGTTCCGATTGCGCCGAGAGTTTTTTATCGCGGGTAACAACCGTCCAACCATCTTTTTTGAGCTTTATCTTTTCAGTGCCCTGATTCACCATGGGCTCAATGGTAAATACCATGCCCGCTTTGAGCTTAAGGCCTTGATTTGGCTTTCCATAGTGAAGGACTTGTGGCTCTTCATGCATTTCTTGACCTATCCCATGGCCACAGTAATCTCTGACAATGCTATAGCCAAAGGATTGGGCATATTGTTGAATCGCATGACCGATATCGCCCAATGTGGCCCCAGGTTTTACCTGTTTGATCCCTTGCCACATGGCAAGATAGGTAACATCTGCCAGTTTCTTAGCTTCGGCGGGTGCCTGTGGCATCACATACATTTTACTGGAGTCGGCAATATAGCCGTCTTTCTCGAGGGTAATATCTAAGTTAATGATATCTTTGCTTTTTATTGCCTCATTCGGCGAGGGCACACCATGGCAGACCACCTCGTTAATAGACGAATTCAGCACATATTGATAGCCATACTGACCTTTACTCGCGGGACGCGATTTTAGCTCATTGACAATAAAGGCTTCGACCGCATCGTTGATATCCATGGTGCTGATGCCGGGGCGGACATAGGTATCAAGCATTTGAAATACTTGAGCTAGTAATTGCCCCGCGCGGCGCATCAGTGCAATTTCTTCGGCAGATTTTATCTTCACCTGATTATTCATCGGCCATTTCCTTTACTTGGGTCACGTTGGCTAGGTTCACGTCCGCAGATTTCATTAAATCGGCGACTAACTGATTAAAGGAGAGCTGTGGATGCAACTCTGCCAGCATCCCGATCCTTATCCAGAATTCCGCCTGCGAGTTGATTGAACGTGACATGACCGAACTGGCTTTTCTCAGCTCATCATGCAGTTCTTCGGAAATTTTAACTATGCCCATAAATATACTTTATATATGTTTCGTATATTTATTGTATTCGTTCTATATGGTGATTCGTCAATAATAAATCGATATTGCTTTACCGCAATGACAGCCGAGCCTCTTTTAAGCAGCAGCCGTAAGCGCAACACAGGTGCAAGATAATTGGCTATAAGGCTATTGCTTTAAATTGACGCACTTCATGTTTGTGCGGCGCGAGTTGAGGCTATTTAGCGGATTTAACGAAATAAGGTGAGTAAAAAAGCCCGGCGAACCACAGTGATCCAACGGGCATCATTCATAGAAGTGACTAACGGTCATGCAGTGTGTTCGTTTATCGGCGAGCACACTAGCACACTAGCGCATTACGCTAAGGGCTAAAGAAGCCGGTTTCTTGGCTAACGCTTTGTTCAGGTTTGCTGACATCCGTTACCGAGAATTCGATAATTTTGCGCCCCGCTGGGATTGCATCCTTATCAGCTAATACTGTCACGGGATAATCCGATTGCTCGCCCGGAGCGAGGGTAATGACAGGATCGGCAATTAAGCTGAAGGGCATTTCGCTGTTGACCGCGAGTTGATATTGCTTGGTTTGCTGAGTCTTGTTACGGATCTTCAGCTGGTAGGTATTTTCAACTTTATTATCGGCGGTTTCGCGGTATAGGCTCTGCCTGTCGCGAATGACGTTAAGTTGAATCTCACTGCGGCTGGAGAGATCTAAACCTATCACAACCAACATAATGACAACGGCGGCGCCGTAACCTAAAAAGCGTGGCGAGCGCCAGTTGGAATGAGCGATGCCCTTTAATTCACTCTCGCTGACATAGCTAATTAGGTTTTGTTTGTAGTCGAATTTTTGCATGGTTTCATTACAGGCATCGACACAGGCGCCGCAGTTAATGCACTCGTATTGGAGGCCTTGGCGAATATCAATCCCCGTCGGGCAGACTTCGACACATAAGTTACAGTCAACACAATCACCGAGTTCAGTCGGTTGTTTACGCTTACGTGGGCCGCGCGCTTCGCCGCGTGCGGCATCATAGGTCACAGTTTTGGTGTTGGCATCGAACATCACTGCCTGAAAACGCGCATAGGGGCAGCAGTGTAAGCACATTTGCTCGCGCATCCAGCCTGCATTTAAGTAAGTACAAATCGCGAAAAACCATACCCAGCAGGTCGTCCAAAAGCCGGCATTGCCGGTAAAAATATCCAAATAGAGTTCGCGGGCGGGGATGAAATAACCGATAAATCCACAGCCAGTAATTAAGGCGGCTAATCCCCACAAACCGTGTTTAAGGCTTCTTTTGCCGAGTTTATTGGCTGACCATGGCGCCTTATCGAGCAATTTACGTTTGTTGCTGTTGCCCTCAATCCGGCTCTCGAGCCAGACAAACATAAAAGTCCACGCGGTTTGCGGGCAAAGATAGCCACACCAGACGCGCCCCCAAAACACTGTGATGAAAAACAATCCAAAGGCGGCGGCAATAAACACCCAAGCGAGCAAGGTGAAATCCTGTGGCCAGAGCGTGAGGCCAAAAAAGAAGAACTGTTGCTGACTCACATCCAGCAATATCGCTTGCCGACCATCAAAGGAAATAAAGGGTAGGGCAAAAAACAGCAGTACTAATAGGCTATTCATTGTGGTTCTCAGGCGTTGAAAATAGCCCTTCTGTTCACGGAAATGAATCTGGCCACTGCTTTTATGTGCAGGCTTATCGTCCGCCTGGATATTTTTTACGGGGATAAATTGCTCGGCAGAGGAGCGCTTGGCGTTCTCACTCTGTAGGGGGTCACTCTTGGGCATATGCTGTCCTAACGGCTTAAATAAGATTCGGCTCCCTATAGCAAGCGTTAGGCCAAGATTTTTTTGTTTTAACGTATTGATATTTAATGGTTAAATCAAATGGCGATTTAACGCATGTCGCGATATATCGCTAATTGGCGATATATCGCGTTTTTTGAGGCTATTCTTCTGCAGGGGGTTGGCGTGTAATCCCGAGTTTCTTCATCCGCGATCTGAGTGTACTTGGCGGAACGCCGAGCACATTGGCCGCCCCATTGGGGCCTGAAATACGCCAGTTGAGCTGCTTTAATGTTTGTTCTATATGTTGCGCTTCCGCCTCGGCCAAGGTTTGTAACGGCGAAGCCGCGGTTTGAGTCTGCAGATGATGCGTAGGCATGGCATGGATTTGTAAAATATCCGTTTGGGATAAAATGGCCTCCCGTTCGAGGATATTTTGTAATTCGCGCACATTGCCAGGCCAGCTGTAGGCCATCAGTTTTTGCAGACCTTTTTGGCTTACGCCGCGCAGTTTCTTACCGAGTTTGCGGTTTAGGGAATGCAAAATGTGGCTGACAAGCTCGGGCATATCTTCAAGCCTTACCCTCAGCGGTGGCACTTGAATTGGGAAGACATTCAAGCGGTAATAGAGATCCATCCTGAATAAGCCCTGTTCAACGCGCTTGAGTAAATCATGGTGGCTGGCGGCGACTAAGCGAATATCGACCTTAATGGTTTCGCTGCCGCCGAGTCGTTCAAAGGATTGCTCTTGGATCACTCGCAGTAACTTAGATTGCGCCTCCAAACTTAATTCGGCCACCTCATCGAGAAACAGTGTGCCTTGATGGGCGAGTTCGAAGCGGCCCTTGCGCTGCTGAGTCGCACCCGTAAAGGCGCCTTTCTCATGGCCAAACAACTCACTCTCTAGCAGTGAGGCTGAAAATGCCGCGCAGTTTACGCTGATCATGGGTTTATCTTTACGGCGACTCAGTTGATGTAAGTTGCGGGCCACCAGTTCTTTGCCTGTGCCATTCTCGCCACAAATCAACACGGTACTGTCGGTATTGGCCACCATATGCAGTTGCTGGATCATATGGCGGATCACCGCGCTACTGCCCGAAATATCCACATCGCCGGTCTTATCGGCTAACTCGGCTTGGAGATAGTGATTCTCGCTGGCAAGTTGCTCCGACAGAGCCTGAACCTGCGCCAAAGCTTGGCGTAGCGACTGCTCGGTTTGTTTCTGAATACTAATGTCGCGAAATATCGCGACTACACCGATAAGCTTGTTATCCCGATAGACGGGCGTAGAGCTGTAATACACTGGAAAGCTGCTACCATCCTTACGCCAGAATACATCGTGGGTAATTTCCCTTGCTATCCCATCTTTTAACGTATTGTAGATGGGGCAATCTTCCTGCGGGTAATGACTACCATCCGCGTGGCTATGATGATGGCAATTATGGATATTTTTGCCGAGTAACTCTTCATTTTTCCAGCCCGTCATGCGCTCGGCGGCGGGATTGATAAAGACAGCATTACCATTTAAATCAAATCCATAAATGCCTTCACCCACGGCATTAAGCAGTAACTGATTCTCTGGCAGAAAATGTTTATCCAAGGGCATTGCGGCGGGCTGTGTTGAGGTCATTCCGTTGATTCCTTAATACGAATGAGTGCCCAGAGTATAACCCCTTGAGTCGTGTCGCGATATATCGTGAGTTATTCAGTAATGCTTGAATTGAATGGTTTAGAGATATGTTTAGAGGTCTGACCATTAACTTGTTGATAATAAAAAGCTTATATTTTAATCGTTCGAAAGTTGTATTTAGTGCTGGCGTAAAAGAGTAAATTGTTATAAAAATGTTTCATAAATATCTTTGGCTAAGTTGACCTGAACAAAGCAGGCTCGCCCTTAATACTGGGAATTCACGGCAACTCGGGGATGTTTATTGAAGTACGGTGTGAGTGCACGAACGAGTTAAATAGCGTTTTGGGGTTAGACGGTTGTTAAGAGTACGGAGTGATTTTCTGCCCACCTTTCCGGAAAATTGCTTTCTACTGATTTGAAGTGTGCAAAAAGGCTGCGATGCAGCCTTTTTTATTGCGCGAGTGTTTGAATCTTAAAGCTTTATTTTTGAAGTTTAAGCCAAATAAACCGCTTACAGTGCTTTTGCCTGAGCTAAGCCATTAAGCACGGCCTCTATGGTGAGTGTTGAAGGCAGCACTATGCCGTTAGGTGCCCTTGGGCCATAAACCTTATTGTAAGGTGTGCCCGGTACGCCTTCATGCTTCATATAACCCGCAATGGTGGAATCGGCTTCGCTCCAATTTCCCTGCATTAAAATAACCTTGTCGGCCATCAGCGCATTCACCACTTGCTCTCTGTGGGTGACTTCAGCCTTGTTGGTTTGGCAAATGCTGCACCAGTCAGAGGTGATATCCACAAACACTGTGTAGCCATCGGCGACCAGTGGCGCGATTTTTTCAGGGGCCAGCGTGTGCCACTGCAGCTTTTGATAGGCTTGATAATCTTCGCCTTTATGTACAAAACCGATAATTCCGCCTAGGCCGACGGCGAAAAATCCCAACACAAAAATTACCGCCAGTGGAATGCGTTTACCTTTGCTGCGTTGCCAGATTAACAGGCCAATTGCACCCACAAGTAATGCGAGAATGACCAGACTGATAAGAGTGATAGTGCCCATAGATGCCTACATGAGTTTTCGATAATCCAATCTATCTTAGCGGCTAACAGCTTAAATCTGCGTGAATTTATGCTTTAAAAGCCGATTAAACCTTTGACGCATTCGGTTGCAATTGTGCTTTTGCGCCGAGTGCACAGTCTTTGTAAGCTGGTGTATTAATAAAAAGACCACAAAATAATTACAACGGAAGGGAAGGACGATTAATGCGAGCGCTAACAGAGAAGCAAACGCCCTCAAGGCTGATATGGGCAAGTGTGTTGCTGCCCTTGTTATTCACTGTGTCCATGGTCGGCCATGCCGAGCCAGCTAAAAAAAGCGATGCCAAAGTGGATAAGCTAGTGCCAGAGGTGGTGACCACTAAGCACAGAATGACGATTCAAAATCAGAAGATCAGTTATCAAGCCATCAGTGGTGAGACCATTTTAGAGAATGATAAGGGCGAGCCTCAGGCGAGTATCTTCTCTATTACGTATTTACGGGATGATGTGCAAGACAGCAGTAAACGCCCGGTCACGTTTATTTTTAACGGTGGCCCAGGTTCTGCCTCGCTGTGGCTGCACATGGGACTCTTTGGGCCCAAACGCGTGATTGTGCCTGGTGATGCTAAAGATGATGGCGCGGCGCCTTATCGGATTGAGGCTAACGATTACTCATTACTCGATGAGTCTGACTTAGTGTTTATCGACCCTGTGGGCACGGGTTTTAGCCGCGCCCTCGGAGAGAAGAAAGGCGCCGATTTTTGGGGTGTGAAAGAAGATGCCCAATCGATTGCTGAGTTTATGCGCCGTTGGTTGATTGAACATAAGCGGTGGAATTCGCCCAAGTATCTTGCGGGTGAAAGCTATGGTACGACGCGAGCCGCGGCATTAGTGGATGAGCTCCAAGGCGGCTGGACCGATATCTCGGTCAATGGCGTGATGCTGATTTCATCGATTCTCGACTTTAGCCACGCCCGCTATCAACCGGGTAATAACCAACCCTACATTGGTTTTTTACCGACCATGGCGGCAACCGCGTTTTATCACAATAAAGTCAGCGATGCCGACAAGGCTTTAGGGCTCGAAGCGTTTGTCGAACAGGCGCGTCAATTCGCAATCAAGGATTACGCCTTAGCCCTATTGCAGGGTAGTCGTTTGGCGCAAAGCGATTATCAGAGTATACGCAAACAGTTGGCGCGTTTTACGGGCTTGAGTGAGTCTTACCTCGATCGAGTGAATTTACGGGTGAGTGCGAGTCGCTATACCAAGGAATTGCTCAGGGATCAGGATTTAACTGTCGGGCGGTTAGACAGCCGTTACACAGGCAAAGATTACGACAGTGGCGGTGACTCGACCGATAACGACCCTTCGGGTTATGGTATCGATGGCGCTTATACGGCGGCTATCCACCAATATCTGTATGAGGATTTAGGGGTTAAATTATCACGTCCCTTCAACGTGCTCTCCACCGATGTTAACCGTGGCTGGAACTGGAATATCAGCGGTAAGCAAATGCATTATGTGAATGTGGCACCCTATTTAGGGCAGGCACAACGCGAGAATAAGGATCTGCGCATTTTTGTCGGTAACGGTTATTTCGATTTTGCGACGCCCTTCTTCGCGACCGAAAATACCTTTGCCGATAATGGCATAGATAATAGCCGCGTCACTATGCATTACTACAAGGCGGGCCACATGATGTATATAGAGCCCGCATCGCTTGCGCAACTGGTGCAGGATATCCGCGCTTTTTATCATCCTAACGCGGCTAAATGAGAGTGACCGTATTGTTTGGCCAGTGTTAAACTGCCACTCCTGTGAAGGCCCTATTGAGGGCCTTTTTATGCTTTAAAGGATTAAAAATGAGCTTTAGTACTTGGTTAGGGCTATTGGCGATTTGTTGCTTGGGCGCTATGTCTCCCGGGCCGAGTTTGGCCATGGTGGTGCGTCATACCTTGGGCGGTGGTTGCGGCAAGGGGATTGTTTGCGCTTGGGCACACTCGATTGGTATTGGCATTTATGCGTTAGTGACGTTACTCGGCCTAGCCGTTGTATTGAAAAAAGCGCCGTTGATTTTTAATGGGATCGCGATTTTAGGCGCGCTCTATCTCGCATGGATGGGGATCCAAGCATTGCGCTCAAACGGAGGCATGCAGGCAAAACTTGCGGCGGGGGAGGCGACGGATACGCTCACTGCGGCGCGCGATGGTATCGCGATTTCCCTGTTCAATCCTAAGATTATGTTGTTCTTTTTAGCGCTGTTTAGTCAGTTTGTGATGGTGGCCGATAGCTTGACGGGGCAAGCGCTTATCGTGTTAACACCGTTGGTGGTTGATGGGCTTTGGTATACTTTGATTGCCTTACTGTTGTCCCATTCGAGCGTATTGCCTAAGTTGCGGGAAAAAGCGGGGCTTATTGATAAACTTTCTGGCGTGGTGCTGATCCTGCTCGCGATACGCGTGGTGTATACCCTCTAACGTATTGCAATACGTTTAGAACAATGCGAAGAGATAAATGCACGGAGATAAAAAAACGCCATCCTAGGATGGCGTTTTTTTATGGGATTTTGGCAGGCGATGCTTGGCGTTTAGCGTATCATCAGCCTTTAAAGATTTGTACCGAATCATCCATTGCAGCTTCTTCCTGCATAACGGGTGGATTGGCGATATGATCGTCCAGGTTGTCGTTTAGCATTTCGCGGTATTCGGCGCTAAACCAGTCGAGCGCATTGTCTTTTTCTGCGCCTAAATCGGCAGATTTAATCGCGGCTTCAAAGGCGTTAAAACGGGCCGCGGCAAAACGCAGGGCAGTGCCGACTTTACCGACATCAGCTTCCTGCTGGCTTAGCTGATTGGCTAAGGCAATAAATTGATCGGCAAGTTCAAAAATCGTGGTGTTGCTGGTATCAGTCATAGCGCTTACTCAAAATAATTTATTGGTGGGCGATTCTATCCTAAATTCTGCCAGAAGGAATCGTTAACGCGTAACTATTGGGATCTACATCTGTTGTACTCAGCCTAATACTTAGCAGGTCATCCATCGCTCAATGGCGGTTGGCTTGAAGGTTGATTTGGTTGTATTCCCTTTTATATCAAATGGTTGCGCGTTATCCGCTCAAGGCGGTAGATGCACATCAGTTCTGTCATCGTGGTTTGGATCCCTGCCGATTTTTGATGTAGATAGTCTGCCGAAGTAAAACCTCTGCATGGCGATGTGAGGGGAATAATATCCGATTTAGCCTCCTATGAGGATTCATCTTCTGTTCAGTTAGCCACTCGCATACTGCTTCCATCAACAGGAGAACCGCCATGAAAGCAATTAAACTTACTCTGTCAGCCTTACTACTCGCTGCAGCTTCATCTTCGGCCATTGCGGCAGATGTCGGAGTGTCGATTAACATCGGCGATCCAAACTTTTACGGTCAGATCAATATTGGTAATTTTCCTCGTCCACAGGTGATTTACGAACAGCCTATTATCATCGAGCAGTCGCGGGTCGTGTATGAACCCATCTATCTGCACGTACCGCCAGGTCATGCGAAAAAATGGGGACGCTATTGTGCCTCCTACGGTGCCTGTGGTCGTCCGGTCTATTTTGTGCAAGATGGCTGGTATCGTGACGAATATGTCCCTCGTTACCGCACCTATAAACAGGATAAGCATCACCACAAGCATTACGACAAACATGAGCGCCGCAAAGATTGGGATGACGACCGTGGTCATGGCCACCGTGGTCGTGATTAACAAGGATTGTTTGCACAAACGCCCCTATCACGTAGCTGATGGCTTAGCAGATCTATGTGCGAATCAAAGCGTCTAGGAGCCGCACTCTGCTTTACTCGATTGCACTCTCGCAATAAGGGGGGATTGTAATCGATTGCCTTGTGCTAAAGGACTGCGATGGATTTAGGTCACAATATGCTTGAGATATCTCAAGACTGGGGAATAAAAACCTGAGTTGGCTTGTCATGTCGCGCTATCACTTTTAAGCTAACGGCATTCTAACCAGAGGAAAAGATTGTGACTGTGGCAACTTGGCAGGAATTTATCGATTATCAACGTGCTCAACCCTATTACCAGCAGTTGATTGCATTTGTGAATCAAGAGCGTGCGTCGGGTAAGGTGATTTATCCCCCCAAGGAGGATGTGTTCAACGCCTTTAAGACAACTCCCTTGGAAAAGGTGCGTGTGGTACTTATCGGCCAAGATCCCTACCATGGTCCCGACCAAGCCCACGGCCTGTGTTTCTCGGTTAAACGAGGCATTAAACCGCCACCATCGCTGGCCAATATGTATAAAGAGTTAGTGAACGATATTCCCGGTTTCCAAATCCCTAACCATGGCGATTTAACCCAATGGGCGGAGCAGGGGATCTTAATGCTCAATACCGTGCTGACGGTGGAGCAGGGGCAAGCTCATTCACACGCCAATGCGGGCTGGGAAACTTTTACCACTGAGGCATTAAAGCTGCTTAATGCGCAGGAGCAGCCGATTATTTTCGTACTCTGGGGCAGCCATGCCATCAAAAAAGGGGCGGTGATTACTGCGCCACAGCATCAAATTTTGTCGGGGCCGCATCCGTCACCGCTGTCGGCCTATCGCGGCTTCTTCGGTTGTGGGCATTTTTCTAAAGTGAACCAACTGCTGATGGCAAGGGGCGAAGCACCGATCCAATGGCAGGTTTAAGTTCACTTTGATAAAGAACGTTAAAAATAAAAAGGCCTTGCTAAGCAAGGCCTTTTTATGGGTTTATCGCAGCCAATTAGTGGTTGCGGTCAACGGAGATTTTTGCCAGCGAAATTAATGCGGTTTTGAAATCGCTGTCGGGTAATACCGCCAATGCCGCAATCGCCTTGTTGGATTCTTCAATGGCTTTTTGCTGAGTGTAAGTGAGCGCGCCGCAGTGATGCAGAGCGGCAACAATTTTTTCAATGGCGTGGGTGCCATCACCTTGCTCAATCGCTTGGCGAATGAGTTGCTGCTCTTCTTCTGTACCATGGGCAATGGCATAGATCAGCGGTAAGGTCGGCTTACCTTCGGCGAGGTCATCACCGATGTTTTTACCTAACTCTTCACTGTCGGCGGTATAGTCGAGTAAATCGTCTGTTAACTGGAAGGCTGTACCTAAATACTTACCATAGTCACCTAATGCAGCTTCTTGCTCGGGAGTGGCGCCGGCTAATACGGCAGCCAGTAACGTGGCGGCTTCGAATAGCTTAGCGGTCTTACAATAGATCACCCGCATATAGCTTTCTTCTGTGGTATTTGGGTCATTACAGTTCATTAGCTGTAATACTTCCCCCTCGGCCAATACGTTGGTGGTATCGGCTAATACACGCAGTACGCGCATGCTGTCGAGTTCGGTCATCATTTGGAATGAGCGGGTATAAAGGAAGTCACCCACTAATACACTGGCGCTGTTACCAAAGAGAGCGTTGGCGGTTTCGCGGCCGCGTCTGAGGGTCGATTCATCGACCACATCATCGTGCAGTAATGAAGCGGTATGAATAAATTCAATAATCGCGGCAAGCTTAAGGTGAGCTTCACCTTGGTAGTCGACGGCGCGTGCTGCGAGGACGGACAGTAAAGGACGAAGACGTTTACCACCACCATTAATAATGTAGAAACCTAACTGGTTTATCAGGGCGACATCTGACTCCAGCTGTTTATAGATCAGCTGATTGACTGCTTGCATATCAGTGTCAGCCAGTTGACGAATAGCGTTTAAATCCATAATAGACTCTGGTTGTGGGGCCATTACGTACCCGGCCTCTATTTTAGGCTCACGTGTTATATAGAATGAATTTTACCTAAAATTCCGACATATGACAGTACTCACACTACTAATGTGCGAGTTATTCCGGCCTTTTTTTATTCTTTCCTAATTAGGGCTTGCCAGATAAGGATTCTTCGCGTAAACTCCGCGCCCATTGTCAATAAAGTTTTTGTAGCACCCTGCCTCCCATAGTGTGAGCCAGCGTGTTAGGAATATCGGAGTAAAATAGCTATGTACGCTGTTTTTCAAAGTGGTGGTAAACAACACCGTGTAGCCCCAGGCCACACAGTTCGTTTAGAAAAATTAGAAGTTGCTACTGGTTCAACTGTTGAATTCGATCAAGTATTACTGATCGCTGACGGTGAAAAAGTGCACGTTGGTGCTCCTTTAGTAGCTGGCGGTAAAGTCGTTGCTGAAGTAGTTAGTCATGGTCGTGGCGAGAAAGTAACTATCGTTAAGTTCCGTCGTCGTAAGCACCACGACAAGAAGTTGGGCCACCGTCAGTGGTTCACCGAAGTTAAAATTACTGCTATCAACGCATAATAGGAGTCTAACTCATGGCACATAAAAAAGCTGGCGGTTCTACTCGTAACGGCCGTGATTCAGAAAGTAAACGTCTTGGTGTTAAGCGCTTTGGCGGTGAATCAGTTCTAGCTGGTAACATTATCGTTCGTCAACGTGGTACTAAATTCCACGCTGGTGTAAACGTGGGTATTGGTCGTGACCACACTCTGTTTGCTCTGACTGACGGTAAAGTAAAATTCGAAGTTAAAGGTCCTAATAACCGTAAGTTTATTAGCATCGAAGCTTAATTTTCGAGTCTAGCTTATACTGTAAAGCCCCGCCATTGGTGGGGCTTTCTGTTTTTTATGCTTCTATTTACCTGCGTTTCTGGTGAGTTTGGTAAATCTTTATCAAATTGAGGGCGTTGGCTGGTAAGATTGGGAGCAAGTATCTCGAGTTTTTTGGCGACCGATGAAGTTAAACGGTATAATTCCTTCATTCAGTGATGCCAGGAGTAAGTATGAAGTTTGTCGATGAGGCAGTAATTAGGGTCGAAGCAGGCGACGGCGGTAGCGGTTGTGTGAGTTTCAGACGCGAAAAATATATCCCTGATGGTGGTCCTGATGGTGGTGATGGTGGCGATGGTGGCAGTGTCTATCTGCAGGCCGATGAAAACCACAACACCCTGATTGAATACCGATTTGAACGTTTTCACATGGCTGAGCGCGGTGAAAACGGTCGTGGCCGTGACTGTACCGGCCATAGCGGTAAAGATTTGATTTTAAAAGTGCCTGTGGGTACGCGTGCCATTGACGATGAAACCGAGGAAGTTCTCGGCGATTTAACCACCCATGGTCAAAAGCTATTAGTGGCTAAAGGCGGATTCCACGGCTTAGGCAACACGCGCTTTAAGAGCAGTACTAACCGTGCACCACGTCAGAAGACCTTAGGTACTCCAGGTGAAGTCCGTAGCCTGAAATTAGAGCTGCTGTTGTTAGCAGACGTAGGCTTGCTCGGTATGCCTAACGCGGGTAAGTCGACCTTTATTCGCGCAGTATCACGTGCAACACCAAAGGTTGCCGATTACCCCTTCACGACGTTAGTGCCTAACCTCGGTGTGGTTAACCCTCGCCCTGGTCAAAGCTTTGTGATCGCCGATATTCCTGGTTTGATTGAAGGCGCGGCAGAAGGTGCGGGTTTAGGTATTCGCTTTTTAAAACATTTAGAACGTTGCCGTATTCTGTTGCATATCATCGATATCGAGCCAATTGATGGCACAGATCCTGTGGATTCTGCCCGTGCGATCGTCGGTGAACTTGAAAAATATTCGCCAAAATTGGCAAGCAAGCCACGTTGGTTAGTCTTTAACAAAGCGGATCTGCTGCTCGAAGACGAGCTGAAAGAGAAGGTCGCTCGCGTAGTTAAGGAATTAGGTTGGGAAGGTGATGTTTATACCATTTCTGCCTATAGCCGCGATGGCACTAAAGAGTTAGCCACCAAGCTGCTGGACTTCATCCAAAGTCTTCCACCGGAAGATAAAGATGCGAACCCAGATGCAGAGGTTGAGTTCAAGTGGGACAATTATCATCAAGCCAACATTGATGCGATCAATGAAGACTATGACGATGAATTCGACGATGACTTTGATGATGACGACTACGATGTAGAAGTGATCTACCAAAGATAATATCCCTATCTAAGTTTTGAGAGTCCCGTGTACGCAGATACTCAAAATGATATTACTCGGCAGGTTGTGCGTGTCGCACAACTGCTACTGGCCTACGGTGCTGAATCTGATTTAGTTGAAGAAATCAGTCAGCGCCTAGGTCAGGCCTTAGGATTGGCAAGTGTTGAGCTTTCCATCTCCTCTAATTCCCTCGTGTTAACCAGTTTAGTGCATGGTCGCTGTATCACGACGACGCGTCGGATCCGCGAGCATGGCATCAATATGACCATAGTCTGCGAGTTACAGCGCATCTGTTTATTGACGGAAAAAGGTCTCTATGGCCCGAACGAAGTGCGTAAACGCCTAGCGCGGATTGAACCTAAGACCTATCCACCATATCTGGTTATCTTGATGATAGGCCTGTCCTGCGCAAGCTTCTGTCATCTATTTAATGGCGATGTCGCCGCTTCAATCATCACTTTTTTTGCCTCTGCAGTAGGGATGTCGGTGCGCCTTGCGATTGCCAAGCGGCATTTTAATTTGCTGGTTAATTTTGCGGTGACGGCATTTGTCACTAGCTTATTGGCGCAGACGGGTTATGTGTTTAACTTGAGTGAGACCCCGCAGGCGGCCATGGCGGCCAGTGTGTTGATGTTGGTGCCGGGTTTTCCGATGATCAATGCGATTTCTGATATGGTCAAAGGCCATATGAACGTGGGGATTTCCCGCTGGGGCCATGCCACCTTGCTTACGGTGTCATCCGTTATTGGTATCACCATTGCGATGCAGCTAGGGGGGATCTTCCTATGATCGCCTTACTGTGGACGCTATTGCACGATGCCTTTTTCTCGGCAATTCCCGCTGTCGGCTTTGCTATGGTGTTTAACGTGCCGAAACGTTTCTTACCCTACTGCGCGCTTGCAGGCGCCATAGGACATAGCTCACGCACGCTAATGTTGCAATTTGGCTTGCCTATCGAATGGGCGACCTTTGCCGCCGCGGCTTTAGTGGGGACTATCACTATCGGCTTTGCCAAGCGTCACCTCGCGCCGCCCTTGATGTATGCCGTTGCGGCGATTATCCCGATGATCCCTGGCACCTATGCCTTTAATACCGTAATAGCCCTAGTGCAATTAACGGCGCAGTCGCAGGTCAGCCAAGAACTGACTGGACAAGTGATCAGTAACGGCTTAAAAACCGTGTTTATCTTAGGCGCACTGTCGGTAGGCCTTGCTTTACCGAGTCTACTGTATTTTAGAACCCGCCCTGTTATTCAATAAAAACAATACCAAAGGAGTGCCCATGCGCATTGCTATGATAGCCGCGATGGCAAACAATCGAGTCATCGGAAAAGACAATAAAATGCCATGGCATCTGCCAGAAGATTTACGCCACTTTAAAGCCATGACCTTAGGCAAACCTGTGGTGATGGGGCGTAAAACCTTCGAATCCATTGGTAGACCCCTTCCTGGGCGCCACAATATTGTGATTTCTCGCCAAGCGGATTTGCAGATTGAAGGCGTGACCTGCGTGACCTCATTTGAAGACGCTAAGCTCGCGGCTGGCGATTGCGAAGAGTTGGTCGTTATCGGTGGTGGGCAATTGTATCAGCAATTACTACCTCAAGCCGACACACTCTACCTGACGCAAATTAGCTTAGATGTTGAAGGCGATACCTTTTTCCCCGCTTGGGATAGCGATAAATGGCAAGAAACCGAATCGCTCACTAGTATAAATGCTGATGGGCTGGAATATCGCTTTATCAATTTGGCAAAAAAATGTTAAATTACGTTGTTCTGTTGTGTACCCTGTGCGTATGGATTGTCAATATGTCTAAGGTATTAGATCCGATAGGCCTGACTTAGTTGAGATAGCGGTATTTTACGGCTTCCACACTAATGACTCCTAGGAGGCCAATATCCGCTAGAGATAGACGCAGCCCATATAAAACATAATAAAACTATAAGAAAGTATTAAGGAGTATCGGATGCGTCTTATGCCTGTAGCTTTGGCTGCACTAATCGGATTTAGCTATGTTTCTGTGCCAACCACGGCAAAAGCCGAAGCTGATCCACTTGTCGCGAGTATTTGTGATTACGTAAAAGCGAACGATAAAAACCGTCTACGTAAAAAACTAAAAGAAAGCCGTGTTAAGTTACGCCAAGTGTACAGCGGGATTAGCTGTGATGGTCAAAGCTTGTTGCGTACTGCCTATGCCGCGAATGCGAATGATGCCGGTGAGTTTGTGGCTAAACGTCTATCAGTTAACGAACTGAGCGTCCCAGAAGCCGATGGCATGACGATTCAAGCGTGGGCCGAAGCAAATGGTCACGGTGCTAGCCCTATCACTGCTGCAGTGAAAGAGCGTTTAGGCGCTGCTGCCGGCGGTGAAGAAGAGTAATCATCTGTTCTATCATTTTTAGTGTGCTTTAACACAAGGAAAGAATGATGCTTAAAATGCCGAACTGAGTTCGGCATTTTTTATGGGCATCGTTTAGTTAGTTGTTGCCGAATATCCGGTATTGATATTGTGTGGATGTTGATTGCCTAGTTAGAGTTTATAGTCTCTGCTCTAGCAGCGGGATAGCCTAAAAGCCAAGCGAAAGCACTGGCATAAGCGCAAGCCAAAGAAAAGGGCCGCAATCGCGACCCTGTTCATACCTGAGTGTTTGCTTAGACTCTAAATTCACCGACAGAAGCTTGCAGCTCTTCGGCGAGTTTAGCCACTTGATGGCTCGATTGCGCGGTTTGGTCGGCACCAATCGCGGTTTCTTCCGAAATTGCTGCGATATGCTCAAGTTTCTCAGACACTTGCTGACTGACCACATTCTGCTCCTGCGCGGCGTGAGCAATGTGCGTGCCCGCATCATAGGCTTTATGTACAGATTGGCTGATGGTCTCTAGGGCGAGGTTCGCTTGCTCGGTCTTATCGACACAGGCATTGGCCTGGGCACGGCCCATATCCATGGCTGCTACGGCTTGCTGTGCGCCCTGTTGCAGCACTTCGATCATTTGCTGGATCTCGCGGGTCGAGACTTGAGTTCGTGAGGCTAGGCTGCGTACTTCATCGGCCACGACCGCAAAGCCGCGACCTTGCTCACCGGCGCGTGCCGCTTCGATAGCTGCGTTTAGTGCCAGCAGGTTAGTCTGCTCGGCAATGCCACGAATAACATCGAGAATTGAGCCGATAGAAGCACTATCCGATTGCACCTTGTTGATCACTTGGCCTGCCTTAGCGACTTCGTCTGCTAGGGCTAAAATGGTGCGCTTGTTCTCTTCGGCAATAGTGCGCATATGTTTGGCTTCTTGATCGGCCTGCTTGATCTGCGCCAGTGCATCATCGGCGCTCATCGATACTTGTTGTGCACTCGAGCTTAATTCTGTGGTTGCGGTTGCTACTTGGTCGACCTGGCTCTTTTGCTCTTGGATACCCGAGGTGGTTTGCGCCGTGATAGCCGACGTTTGTTCCGCTGCTGCGGCTAATTGGTTAGAACGATCCAAAATACCGACGATTAAGCCGCGTAAGCTATCGACTAAACGGTTACAGTTTTTCGCAAGCTCGGCAAATTCATCGTGGCCAGAATCATCTAATTTGTGGGTTAAGTTGCCTGAAGCTAGGACATTCAGCGCGTTATTGACTTGATAGAGAGAGCGCTTCAAAGGTGCCACAACGGCAAAGCTGATGATAACCGCGGCGACAATGGCGATCAGCACCACAATGATAGTGCGGATACTGGCGGCATCAATCTTGGCTATGGTTTCTTGGCTCATATTGGCCGCAACCGACTCGATGTTATTGCTCACATCTTCCATATTGCGGTCGATGACTTTGACATCTTTCTCAATGGTCGCCAATTGATTCATGGCACTCTTGGCGTGATTCAATTGGGTCGCTTTCAACAACACCATAGAATCCGGGCCTTCGAGCAACGCGAGCACCTTTTTCGTGTCTTCATTGACGGATTTTAAGGTGTCAGCATCAATTATGTCCTGCGCATGACGATTCACGTATTCGAGTTTGTTTTTGGTCTCGCTCAGGATGTAGTCGAGCTCTTTGGAAATGAGTTCATGTTTACTCATCTCTTCATTAGTCACTAAATCGGCAATGGTAGTGATGATATTGCCCATGCTGGTATCAATAGCGCTGGCAGAGGCCGCGATACTCTGAGCATCGGGGTTTTGGCTGTTTTCTAAATCGATAATATCAAGCAAAACCGACGAGGCGTCATCGGCGGCATTTTCAAGCTTCTTCTTTAAGCCGATAAGCTGCTCTTGTTTGCTGAGGGCGGCTTCACGTTCAGTGAGCATGGCGAGACTATCGCGCTCGAAGGTCGAGAAGCTACCATCCAGTTGCGAGATCAATGCAGAAAGATTGGCTTGCCCTTGAACCAATTGCGTCAGATTGCTGATCTCGTTTTTAAACTGAGTGCCGTGGTCGTTAAAGACTTTACGGATATCGGGAATGTTCGAGGACTTTGGTGCGTGATAGGCGATCAGCACTTGGCGCTGTTGTTCACTCAGGGTTTCGGTTAAGTGGTTGGTCGCCTTTAGGGCTGGCAAGCTTAACTCTTGCATCATGGCCGAACTATCTTTGAGGCTAATGTTCGTCAGGTACGAGGTAAATCCTAACAACACAAGTAAAAGTGTAACAACACTAAACCCGCCAATGACTCGGGTGGCTACATTAACTTTCATAGGATACTCCGGTTATTATTATATTATTCCGAATGAAAAGATTATTAAATTCAGGGCATAGGGTACTGTCGTATATCGACCACTCTCGGGCTTAGTTTAACCCTTTTTTAACCTTTTTTGGGTAATTTTTTGGTCTTTTTCAAGATGCCATAGGGTTAGATATTCCCCCCAGCAACAGCCTGTGTCTAGTGCTTTTAGCTTAGGGTCGTTGACTTTACCCATCAATGCCGCCCAATGTCCAAACACTAAGGTGTGACTTTCACGTAACGCAGAGGTAAATTCAAACCAAGGCCGTAGCTGTGGATTAGTGCAATCCTCTGGCGGTTGTTTGCAGTCAAAGTCTAAATGGCCATCGACATACAGATAACGCATCCTGGTCAAGGCGTTAATACAAAAACGCAGGCGATTGATCCCTATAGCGCTGGGCTCCCACCGCTCGGCGGTATCGCTGTACATTTGGCTTATTAGTGCGTCGAGGTAATCACTCTGCTTAAGGGCTTGGCTGACAAGTTGCGACTCTTGCCTTAACACCTCTAATGACCATTGCGGCGGCACTCCGGCGTGGGTCATGATGAGCTTGTGCTCTGGCAATTCCCGCATCAACGGCTGTTGTCTCAGCCAGTCAATTAAACTGGCAATATCGGGCGCGTTTAACAGTGGCGCTAAGTTATCGCTGGGTTTATCCCGCTTGAGTTTGCCGTGGAGGGCGAGCAAATGCAGATCGTGATTACCGAGGACGGTTTTGCCCGCATCGCCTAAGGATTGAAAATAGCGCAATGTGGCTAGTGAATCTGGGCCTCTGGCGACCAGATCGCCCACCGCCCAGAGTTCATCGCGGGATGGATTAAAGTCGACTTTAGCAAGTAATCGTTGAAGTTCGGCAAAACAGCCTTGGACATCACCAACAAAATAATGGGCCACAATATCCTTTCTATAATTAAATCAATGTAATAAACCGGGGAGTGCTAAGCGGAAGGGCTTAATCGTTGCCTTAAAGTGCTCGCCTGATTCGCTGACCATACCATAAGTGCCATACATAATGCCAAGGGGCGTATCGAGTACGGTACCGCTAGTATATTGGTAGGCGGTATTGGGGGGAATGGTTGGGGTTTCGCCGACGACACCTGCACCTTGCACCTCACTGATTTTGCCGTTGGCGTCGGTAATAATCCAGTGGCGGGTTTCGAGTTTGGCGGCTTGTTCACCGAGGTTGATGATGGTGATAGTGTAGCTAAAGAGGTATTTCTGATCCTCGGGCGAGGACTGTTGTTCAATGTATTCGGTTTTCACTTCGACTCGGATAGAGTCATCCAATGCGCTCATGCTGCTCCCTTGAATAAGATAGGGCACCCTAAAGTGCCCATCAAACTGATATTGCTTAAGCCTGCTTATCACACACCATATTCGCCATGGCGACATATTGCTCAACACTGATTTGCTCAGGGCGCAGATTGGGATCTATGCCTAGTTGCTCAAACTCTTCATCGCTTAACACTTGCTTGAGGTTGTTACGCAGTGTTTTACGGCGCATGTTAAAGGCCGTGGTGCACAGCTGGCGCAGTACATTCACATCCTTACAGGGGAAAGGTTTTTCTGCATAGGGCAGTAGGCGTACCACGGCAGAATCCACCTTTGGCGGAGGTGCGAAGCTATGGGGTGGCACTTCGAGTACCGGAACCACTTGGCAGAAGTACTGTGCCATCACCGTTAAGCGGCCATAGGCCTTGTTACCCGGGCTTGCCGATAAACGCAGCACCACTTCTTTTTGCAGCATAAAATGCATGGTTTCAATCTGCTCGGCAAACTCGAACAGATGGAACATCAAAGGGGTTGAAATGTTATAGGGTAAGTTACCAAACACTTTGAGTTTTTTACCCGGTACCACCAACTGGCTAAAGTCGAACTGCAGCGCATCGCCTTGGTGAATCGTGAGCTTATCCTTAAGTACAGGGTGATTCTGCAAGCGCTCAACCAGATCGCGGTCTAACTCGACAACGGTCAGGTTATCTATCGCCGTGGCGACTGGTTCGGTTAAGGCGCCAAGGCCGGGGCCGATTTCGACCATCACGTGGTCATTATCGGGGGCGATCGCACCCACAATGCGGTTAATCACATTGTCGTCGGTTAAGAAGTTTTGTCCGAAACGCTTTCTGGCCGTGTGGCCTAAATGTACTTTGCTACTCATTAATATCTAATCGTTTAGTTTTTTGAGGATAACTCAATGGCTTTATTCAAGGCGCAGACAAAACTGCCAATATCGGCTTTGCCAGTTCCCGCAAGATCGAGCGCCGTACCATGGTCAACCGAGGTACGGATATAAGGTAAACCTAAGGTAATGTTTACCGATTTGCCAAATCCCTGTGACTTTAGAACGGGTAAGCCTTGGTCATGGTACATGGCCAACACGACATCCGCGTCCTGTAAATATTTAGGTTGGAACAGGGTATCGGCTGGCAGAGGGCCGACAATGTTCATTTGATATTCTTCACGCAGTTCATTCAGAGCCGGAATAATCACATCGATTTCTTCCCGGCCAAGATGGCCGTCTTCACCCGCGTGTGGGTTTAAGCCACAAACATAAATTTTAGGGGAAGCAATGGCAAACTTGCTGATAAGGTCAGCGTGTAAAATCTTGATAATATGATGCAAACGCTGGCGCGTAATGGCTTTTGCCACATAGGCCAGAGGGATATGGGTGGTCACCAGCGCCACCTGTAAGCCTTGAGTCGCTAACATCATGACCACATCGGGGCAGTTGGCCTGATGGGCAAAAAACTCGGTATGGCCGCTAAAGGAAATCCCCGCTTGATTGATGATCCCTTTATGGACTGGACCAGTAACCACGGCATCAAACTCGCCGCTCATGTTTTTCTCACCCGCATAACGCAGGGTTTCAACTACGTAGGCACTGTTTTGCTCATCGAGCTGGCCGCAAACGGCGTCGGTCACTAGTTTGAAAGGCGCAATGGTGAGCGTACCTGCTTCCTGCGGTTTAGGCGGTTGCTCGGGCAGGTAAGGGCGAAAAGTAACAGACAGGCCGAGTCGTTTTGCTCGGCTGGCTAATAATTCGGGATCCGCACAAACGACTAACTCAGCAGGCCAAGCCTGCTGAGCGAGTTGCACGACTAAATCGGGGCCGATACCCGCAGGTTCTCCGGGGGTAACGGCAATACGTTTAGTGGTCAATTTACCTTAACCTCGGTTTGACTCAGGCTGAAAGACTTCAATGTATGCGTCGGCACGCATTTCGTCTAGCCAGTTTTGCAGTTCTTCATTAAATTTGCGACGGAAGATCAGTTGGTGCGCACGGTTGGTATTAAATTGATCCGTGGCATCGGTTTTTCTGCGCTCTTCCAGCTGAGTGATATGCCAGCCGTGGGTAGTACGGAAAGGCTCACTGATTTGATCTGGGCTTAAGCTGTTAAGGGTTTGCGCAAATTCAGGCACATAAATACTTGGCTCTGCCCAGCCCAGTTCACCACCTTTAGTGGCTGAACCTGGATCTTCAGAATACTGACGGGCTAAATCTTCAAACTTGGCTTCGCCAGAGCGAATTTGCTTTAAGAACTGCTCCAACATGGCCTTAGCGCGGTCTTCCGACAGAATTGGCGATGGCTTGAGCAGGATATGACGCGCTCTCACTTCTTCAATTTCTTTGGTTTGTAAACCACGGGCATCCATGATCTTGATGATGTGGAAACCTGCACCACTCTTGATTGGGCCGATAATGTCGCCTTTCTTCGCGCCGTTGATCACTTCCGCAAACAGCGTTGGCATCTCGTTGATGTTCATGTAATCCCAGATACCGCCTTCCAGCGCCTTAGGACCCGATGATGACGCGATAGCGGTGCGGCGGAAATCCTCACCACTCTTTAAACGCTCGAGTACGGCATTCGCGCGCTTGCTGGAGGCTTCCAGTTGTTCACTGCTTGGGTTGTTCGGTACGTCAATCAGGATATGGCCGATTTGGTATTCGACGTCCTTCATACCTTGCTCTTGGATCAGTTTTACTAGGCCGGTGATTTCCTGTGGTGACACTTGGATACGGCGTTGAACTTGGATACGTTGAATTTCACCTAGGGTAATTTCTTCACGCAGTTGCTCGCGGTACTGGCTGAAGCTTAAGCCTTCGCTCTCGATTTTTTGCTGCATTTGCGCCACGGTCATTTTTTGCTCGCGGGCAATGTTTTCAATCGCTTGGTCTAATTGCAAGTCACCGATATGCAGACCGATACGGTCCGCCATCTGCAACTGCAAACGGGTGAGGATGAGTCGCTCGATAACCTGAGTACGCAGTGCACTGTCGGATGGCAACGATTGATTCGCGGCTCTCGCATTGGCTTTTACAGTGTCAATCATATTGGTGATTTCACTTTCGAGCACAATACCGTCGTTGATTTGAACGGCAACACGGTCGATTGGCTGGGGAGCGGCCATAGTAGGCTGGCTGATAGCGAGTGCAAATAAAGCAAAAATCAGATGTTTACTGGGTTTCATCCACAAAATCCTTGGCACGTTCTAAGGTCAAATTCGACGGCTTATTTAAGTTAACTTTACCATTTATATCGAAATTACAGTGAGTTGCCTAAATGTTCTTTTGTTAGTAACTCTAAAAGCGTGCGTTCCGAGACTCTTTTGGGGGGAGCACACGGCTTTCATTAACCTGTTTGGACTCTCAGTCCTTGTTGAGGTTCAGCAATCTACCACAAATCTTTGCTAATTCCTCAGATAAAGCGGTTTTCTGTAGTTAAACAGACCGTCATTGAGCATATCCGATACGCCTAATGGGCCCGAACCACCGAGTCCTTTGATGACTAAATTCAGGTAAACACCGCTTTCAAATTGCTCGCGCTCATCGATAACGGCCGAACCAATGTTGTCATCGTAATTGGTCTTAATTCGGTAGTGGTAGCTGAGACGAATTGCGTAACAGCATGATTCATACTGGAAACCTGTATAGGTTTCTATGCTGCGGCTCTCGTTGAGGTCGTAGTACCAGTTACCGACAAAATACAGGCTGTCGTTAATCGGCCAGGCACCACGCACACCCGCTTGGGAAATATTCACCAGATCGTTGGTGTTGGAGTTCAATAGATCCGGCACATAACGATAACTGAGCTGCAAGAGTTTATTGGCTTCTGGGCGGAAGTCTAAGGTGACTTCGGTCTTCTTGTTATCGCTCGAGTTGGTGTCGTATTGAATCGCGGCGCCTAAATACCAGTCATGGCTTAAGCGGGTATCTAACTCGGCGGCCAAGACTGAAGTTGATTGATTTTGCTCGAAGAGGTTATCTTCGTAACCCAGCTTACTGTCCTGCAGATAGAGGATCTGACCTAGGCTGAACTTAGTCGCCTCTTGGTTGTGATCGTCGAAGAAACGCGTGGTCACACCGAGCGTGACTTGGTTTGCATCGGCGATGCGGTCAAGGCCTGAGAAGCGGCGGTCACGGAACAGACCGAAGTAGTCGTCCTGTAACTGGGCCGTATCGTAAATGCCTATGCCACGCTGATCTTCATAGCCTACGTACAGATACTGGAACTGAGGTTCGAGTGTCTGGCGGTAGTTTTGATCGAACAGTTCGGTAAAGCGCTCGAAGTTGATTTGACCATTGATCCGCACCTGCGGAATGGTGCGACTCACAGTATCGTCTAAGCCATCGAATCCACTGTTGTTTTTTTCCTGCCAATAGTTGGTTTGCATCAGTTTGACTTGGCTGGTTAACGAACCCGAAGGACCGTGAATTGGTAGCGTCAGGCTAGGTGCCATATGCAAACGGGTGGCGGTATTCATGTCGCTGTCTTGATGGGCGAAGTTGGTCAGCTCTGAGTTAAAGCCAAAGTCCAAGTTATTCCAAAAGTCGGCGGCGCGGTAGTTAAAGTTCACCTGCGGCATCACTTGATAAGGCTTTTCGTCCTCACCCAGCACTTTAATATCTTGTACCCGAGTGCTGATATCCCAATCTCGTTCGAAGTAGCTGACTTCACCAATCCGCGATAATTGGTTATCGGTGGCGCGGTTAACATCAGACTTTAAATCGTTGAAATAGTTGTTATCAGACACTTCGGTAAAGTTAGCGAGTACCCGCCAGTTTTTATCGATGGCACCTTGGTGTTGCCAGTTATAGAGGTAACGATTTGGGCTGCCGCTGATCATCTGGTCGTTGCCCAAATACTCTAAATTCAAGCGACCACTCTGGGCCTCACCCGCGAGATAACGAAACTCTGTCTTGGTGAATAGACCACGGCTAGACATATAGTTAGGTGT
The DNA here is from genome assembly GCF_029843705.1 of Shewanella sp. GD03713. Taxonomy (NCBI): domain Bacteria; kingdom Pseudomonadati; phylum Pseudomonadota; class Gammaproteobacteria; order Alteromonadales; family Shewanellaceae; genus Shewanella; species Shewanella sp. GD03713. The sequence continues at coordinate 3,712,763 of NZ_JAOCIW010000001.1, read as the reverse complement.
AAAGGTGAGGTCGTATTCCGGCGCGATATTCCAATAATAGGGCGCGGAAACTTCAAAACCGTTGGTGGTGCTGGTGCTAAAGCTTGGGTAGAGGAAACCGGTTTTACGTTTATCGGAAACTGGCACCGTCATATAAGGAATGTAGAACACCGGAATATCGGCGACTCTCAGTTTGGCGTTCCAAATCTCGCCCCATTCTTCTTCGCTGTTAATCTTGATTTTTTCTGCTTCGAGCAGCCAAGAAACATTGTCTGGCGGACAAGTGGTGAAGTTAGTGTTGGTTAAGATCAGGTTGTTGTTCATGGTGATTTGCAGCTTTTCGGCATCGCCGTGAACCTGCTGACCATGTAGCCAATACTGGGCACCCTTTAGGGTCGCACGGTTGCTGCGCATTTGTGCCTGCAGTGAATCGGCGGTAACGGTAAAAATACTGTCTTGGAAAACGAGGTTGCCATTGGCATCGAATTGCTCGGTCGCTTGGTCGAGAATCGCTTCATCGGCGGCAATGTGTCTGTCGCCCTGACTGAAGACCACATCACCGGTAAAAATGGCTTGTTTGCCCATTTCGGCGTTGGAGCGGTCCGACACGATACGAATTTTCTCTTGATCGGCGGCGCTCAGGCCGGGTTGAGATACGATACGAGGTACTGGCGGTTCAATGACGCATTGTGACGCTGAGGCTGTGGGAGATTCGTCTGCCAGGACAACTTGCGGTAACAGGCTCAAGGCCAGAAAGTAACGGATCTGCATCTTAGGTCAATAATAATGATTTCTTTGTCTGGACAAGTATCGACGGGGAAAGTTGCAAACTACAAGTGCAACGCAGCAAATAAATCTCTCAATTTCTTAGCTGTTTCCAAATTATATGCCAGCTATAATAAAGCAATTTTTCTATAAGAGCCATGAAATGACCTTATCCGACTCGAGATTTATTTCCCTTAATCAGTGGCTGAACCGTTATTTTTCCTATGATGTGACCCCGATTCTGATTTCTGGTGATGCCAGTTTTAGGCGCTATTTCCGGGTCACGGACCGCGATACGAGCTACATTGTTGCCGATTCGCCGCCCGCCTTAGTGCCTATCGCGCCTTTTATCGCCCTCGCCAGTGCCTATGCGGCGGCGGGACTGACAGTTCCAAAAGTCATTGCCTCCGATGCCGAGCAAGGCTTTATGCTACTGAGCGATCTTGGTGATACTCAGTTGTTGTCTGTGCTGACCGAGGCAAATGTCGCGGACTACTATCGCCGTGCCTTGGCATTATTGCCTCAGGTAGCCTCAGTGGTTGAGAGCCTTGACCCTATCACTGGCAGCACGCAGCCATTGCCTTTATATGATGAGGCATTTGTGCGTCGTGAGTTGGGGATTTTTACCGAGTGGCTGTTAGAAAGACATTTACAGCTCGAACTCAGCCATGAGGAACGCTCTCTGGTTGAAAAGAGCTTTGACCTCTTGGTAGATAACGCCCTCGCGCAGCCTAAGGTAGGGATGCACCGCGATTACCACAGCCGTAACTTGATGCTCAAAGAGGGCGAGTTGTGTGTGATTGATTTTCAAGATGCGGTGCTCGGGCCTGTGACCTACGATGCCGTGTCTTTACTGCGGGATTGCTATGTGCGTTGGCCGCAAACCATGGTGCAGGAATTAATGCAGCAGCATTATCAGCAAGTGCTTGAGTTAGGGCAAATCCCCGCGCAAACAACCTTTACCCAGTATCAAACTTGGTTTGATTTAATGGGATTGCAGCGCCATATCAAGGCCGCAGGGATTTTTGCGCGTTTACACTATCGGGATAACAAGCCCGCCTATATGGCCGATATTCCGTTAACCTTGTCGTACATTGTGGATATTGCCAGCCTTTATCCAGCGCTCATGCCATTTTCCGCTTGGGTGCAATCGCGCGTTGTACCTGCGTTTGCGGCTAAGGGAAAGGGTACTCAGCAGGGAGACCAGCAATGAAGGCCATGATCCTCGCGGCAGGCAGGGGAGAGCGTTTACGCCCCTTGACCGACACGCTGCCCAAACCCTTAGTGCCCGTCCTAGGTAAACCGCTGATTGTGTACCATATCGAGAAGTTGGCCGCGGCGGGTATCGTCGATATCGTAATAAATCACGCTTGGCTCGGGCATAAGCTGGTCGAAACCTTAGGCGATGGTCACGCCTTTGGGGTCAAGATCCAATATAGCGCCGAAGCATCGGCCCTCGAGACCGGTGGCGGAATTAAACAAGCCTTACCTTTGCTAACTGATGGCGACTCGGATGCGCCGTTTTTAGTGCTCAATGGTGATGTGTTTATCGATGCCTTGCCGACGATTGCCCCCTTATTGGATACTGCTATGGCGCATCTATGGTTGGTGCTGAATCCCGAGCAACATCCGAACGGCGACTTTGCCTTGGAACAGGGCCTTGTACGTGAGCAGGGGGAGCAAAAATACACTTTCTCTGGTATGGGTTTATATCGCCCATCATTTTTTGACGGCACGCCGGATGGGGCCTTTGCCCTTGGGCCTTTGCTGCGAGCTAAAATGGCCGATGGCTTGATCACAGGTACACACTTTAACGGACTCTGGTGCGATGTTGGGACGATTGCGCGTCTGCAAGCATTAGAGTCAGCGCTGGCGTAACGGCAAGGCATATCGCCTAACGTTTGGCGTCTTGAGTGAAGGGTTTCACTCGCTATGTCGATTGAGTGACTGAATAAATTATCAAATTGGGAATTAAGATGCGCCTTTGGGGTAAGTTTTTTGGATTTGTTATCGGGTTTATGTTTGGCCGTATTTTCGGTGCGCTACTGGGTTTATGGCTTGGGCATCTCTACGACAAACGCGCCGGTGGTGGTGCCAGTTTTAGTCAGATCTTAGGTCAAGCCAAGAATCGACAGGGGATATTCTTTAACACCACCTTCGCCGTGATGGGCCATGTGGCCAAGGCGTCGGGTCGAGTGACTGAGACCGATATTCGTATCGCGACTATGTTGATGGACCAGATGCGCTTAACGGGTGAAGCCCGTAAAGAGGCGCAGCAGGCGTTCCGTGAGGGTAAAGAGCCGGGCTTTGACCTGCGCAGCAGCCTGCAAGCCTTTCGCGCCGTGACCCAGGGCCGCCAAGAACTGGTGCAAATGTTTATCGAGATCCAAATTCAAACCGCCTTATCGGACGGTGAGCTCGATCCCGCTGAGCATGCAATTCTGATGACTGTGGCCCAAGAGTTAGGTTATGGTCGTGGGCAACTCGATGAATTACTTAAACGTTGGCAAGCGGAATACCGTTTCCACCAGACCTCTAATGGGAATAAAACCTCTATTACCGACGCCTATAATTTGCTCGGTATCAATGCCGAGGCGACGGATCAAGAGGTCAAGCGGGCCTATCGCAAGTTGATGAATGAACACCATCCCGATAAGTTAATCGCTAAGGGGTTACCACCCGAGATGATGGAAATTGCCAATCGTAAAGCGCAGGATATCCAAGCTGCGTACGACAGGGTGAAATCGGAGCGCGGCATGCGCTAACGCTTCGGTTAACGTTGTCGACGCAAGGAATAATAACGACAGATAAGGGATTAAGATGAAATACGTTAACCGATTAAGTGTGATAGCAGGTTTATTACCTCTAACCCTCGCATTACCAACCTATGCCGAACCCGAGCTGTTTGTCGCCCCCTACGGTGGTTACAGCTTTGGTGGTAGCTCTTTCGATATCAATGAACTCGATGCTAACAACTCTGAAACCGATAATAAGCAGAGTGTGGGTATCGAAGAGGCGAGCCATTACGGCATCATGTTAGGGATTGGCACTAACGATCCCGGCAATATTTACCTGCTCTACAGTCGTCAATCCTCCGAGCTGAAAAGCGGCGGTCTGTTTACTCCAGACTTAGTCGCCTCCTTAGATGTGGACTATATCCACCTTGGCGGCACCTTATTCTTCCCAAGTGGCGATTTTCAGCCCTACATTACCGCCAGTGCCGGGGTGACTCGGATGATGCCCGATGATTGGTCAACGGAAACCCGTTTCTCCATGGGCATTGGTGGTGGCGCCGAATACCGCATGACGCAAAACTTCGCGCTGTTTGCGGATCTGCGTGGCTATGCCACTTTTATCGACAGTGACAGCTCACTTTTTTGTAATGAAGACCAATGCCTATGGCATGTGACATCGGATGTAATGTGGCAAGTGCAAGCCAATCTTGGGGTCAAACTCAGTTTTTAATTCTCCTGCTTGATGGGCAAGGCGCAAACGCAGTTAAGAGGTAAAGATGAAAATAGTCGTACTCGATGGTGAAACCTTAAACCCTGGGGATTTAACCTGGCAAGCGGTCAGCGCATTAGGGGACTTTAGTTGTTTTGCCCGCACGCCCTCGACCGAGATTATCCCCCGCGCTCAGAATGCCGAAATTGTGCTCACCAATAAGACGCCCCTCGATGCCAACACCTTAGCTCAATTGCCTAAGCTTAAATATATCGGCGTGCTCGCTACCGGCACTAACGTGGTGGATCTCGCCGCCGCAAAAGAGTTAGGCATAGTGGTCACCAACGTGCCCGCCTATGGCCCCGATGCCGTTGCGCAAATGGTGTTTGCCCATATTTTGCATCACACGCAAGCCGTTGCGGCGCACCATCAAGCCGTTGCCGCAGGACAATGGAGTAATTGCAGTGACTTTTGTTTTACCTTAATGCCGCTGCAATCCCTCAAAGGCAAAACCTTAGGCTTGATTGGTTATGGGGATATTGGCCAGCAGGTCGCTAAACTCGCTTTAGCCTTTGGCATGAAGGTGTTAGTAAATACTCGCACCGAACCCAGGGATTTACCCCAAGGCGTGAGTTGGACATCCCGTGATACGGTATTTAAGGAGTCCGATATTCTCTCGCTCCATTGTCCTCTCACCCCTGAGACAACCGAGCTGATTAATGCCCAAACTCTCGAATTAATGAAGCCGCAGGCGCTACTGATCAACACCGCGCGCGGCGGCTTAATCGATGAGGCTGCGTTGGCGGCGGCATTAACGCAGGGCAAAGTTTTTGCTGGCGTCGATGTTCTCTCAACCGAACCACCGAGTGCGGATAATCCGCTACTCACTGCGCCGAATATCAGTATCAGCCCACACAATGCTTGGGCGACCAAAGAAGCGCGGCAAAACCTATTAAGTATCGCGACGGCAAATCTCAGCGCCTATTTAGCTGGCGATAAAGTTAATTGGGTAAATCCCTAAGGTTTGTGGGTTAGAACGTTTCTTTTGATAAGAGATAATGCGTTTATTCCAAAGTCACTCCGTTGTGTGCTGAAGAGTGCAATATATGGAGTGGATAGTGCCGTTAACGGCATAAAATTGGGGGGAGACGATATTTAAGTGCTGAGTTATAGGTGAGCCATGGTATTCGCTCACCGACGCGCAGCGAGTCCATCCTTGGATGCTCGACCGCCCCGTCCGTGGGGCGGACGGTCGTCTCGCAAACCTCCATGGCTCACCTGCTTAGCATTGGCGTCGCATGTGAGTATTAACAAAGAAATACATTGCATGTTTTGGGACAAAAATGAGTTAGGTTATTAACTCTAACTCGTCATTTTCGGATGAAAATTTCTATGGGCTAACGCCTCAATCAGCCGACGCGTCAGAGGTTGAATGGATTGACTTGTTATGAGTTTTATTGATTTTATCTATGATTCTTTGTGCTTCTTGGATGCCTTGCTGAGATATTTCAAAGAACTCCCAAGTATCTCTTAAGCATAAAGCTAGCAAGTTCGTAGCTTGCTCAAAATATTCTATGGTTTTATCGTCATCAGAAATTGTTCCAAGATAAGCATTACTATCATTAGAGTGAAATTCAATTAATGATGACAAGTTGCCATGGCTATGCAGCGATAGGGCTTTGTAATAACCATTAAATAAGCCTGATAACCCGGCTTTACTAAAACGCTTATTAACCGACAAGTACTTTCCAATTGACTTGTAATGTTCAGCCCTTTCTGTGTTTACACCTTTACTAACTTCATGTAGTTGCCAATAAAGAGATTTCGTTAGCTGCTCCCAGTATGTAGGGTCTGTAATACATGAACTTAAATCCGCGTATGATTCCAGTGCTGTCCTTAGAATTATAGGCGCACTTGAGATTCGATTTTGATTGAGCAGCAACACTGTATCGAGGCAAAGCTCACTAATTCGTGTTGCCAGTATAAGAACATATTTTTCTTGGAGCGTGCTGTACTCGAGCCCATTAAATTCAGACTCTCTTAGCTTTAAAAGTATCACCCAATCTTCAACAGTATTCATACTCTCCCGATTGATTGAATGGTTAGCCATTTGTGAATGTTCCTGAAATTCTCCAAATAGTTGCTTGGTGGTCTTCAAATCTACCACCAAGTTCTAAGCCTGATTTTACAGCCGAAATTTTCAGACCCGCATTAATTCCAAAATCATCTTCATATGCAACTGATAGTGAGAACTCGCGAAGACCATGTTGAATTCTTCCCTTAGCAATTGATTGCCATGTTGGCTCATGTTTGTACCAAGCAAGTTGATCTGGTATTGAGGGGGTGGTATGTCCATCTAGTGTCGCCTCATATAAAATTGATGATGAGATTTTAGATGTATTGTGTGCAGTTGCACTGAGATTGCCAGTGGGTGTAGAAACTGCCAATTCTCCGCAAAATTCATGTGACCAACCACGAATATGTTCAACTTTAATTTTATTAGCACCCAAACTCATTAAAATATCAATAGCTTCTGAAAATTTGTGCTCAAAAGCCATTCTGTGAAATGATGCCATTGCATAATAGACATCGTCATCTGCTGGATGCGCAACATATAAAACACCATTGCGAGGATGCCCAGGGGGGAAAGCTAAGCCTGAAGATTCTGACTTCTTAATGTAAGTTGCATTGAATCCATTTTGTTTTAGTTTTTCCAAAGCCTTGTATGCATCTATTGCCATGGTGAAAATGTTTGTCTTAATTGCAAACTTCATTGCAAGGATGGCAGCCTCTTTTAAGCTAGTGTCCTTGTTTTCTTCGATTATCTCTTCTTCGAATTTTCGGATTGAATCAACAAAATCATCAGGCATTACAACAATTAATTGTCGTTCTGCATAATTATCAGAATTAATGCTGGTTGTACTCATTGAGTTATCCTAATTAGGGGCAAATACACGTAGGCTAAAATTGGAGCGAAGCGACTGAGCCTACGTGTATTTGTCTCAGCTCGCGGGCGACTACAGTGGTTAGTTAGAAGACGATGTTTCTACTACCTTTGGTTGCTCAAAAGCTAAAATCGAAACACACTCGTTTAAACCAATAATTAGATATTCCTTTGGCTGATATAGCTTACCCGTAACGAAGTGATCTCTAGTTTTTTCCAGAGCATTCGGTGTTTTTCAAGATAGTTGTCACTCTTTGTTTAAATATTAAGCTGCATTTATTACGCCTTCTTCTGGTGCCTTATCTGGGTTGAGTGTTACAGCGCCAACCGCTTCACAATTTCTGATCTCTGTAGACCAACGCATCGGTTTTCTTTCCTTCGCCGCCTCAAGCACTTTCTTGCGCTTCGCTAAAATAGCGCCATCTTGCAGTGCATGACGTTGCCCTGGTGAGACAAAATTTAGCTGGCTGTGTTTATGCTCATCGTTGTACCAGGTTACAAACTTTTCCACCCATTCTCTTGCTGTTGCTAAGCAGCTAAAACCTGATGCCGGCCACTGTGGGCGGTATTTCAACGTTTTAAATAACGACTCTGAAAAGGGGTTGTCATTACTCACCCGCGGCCGACTTAATGATGCCGTAATACCAAGCTCTTCCAGCTTGGCTTTCATGGTCAGTGACTTCATCGGCGCCCCATTATCAGAATGCAGCACTAATGGCGTGTTAAAGCATTGCTCGCGTAACAGACAGCGTTGGATTAGCGCAGCGGCATATTCCCCACTTTCTTGCTCATGAACTTCGTAACCCACTATTTTTCTACTGTAAATATCTTCAAACAGGTACAAATAGTAGAACTGGCCTTTGACGATTGAGGCTAAATAAGTGATGTCCCATGACCACACTTGATTCGGCCCATCTGCCCGATAACTCAACGGTTTGCTTCGATTGACCGCAGCCTGAGTGCGGCCACGATGGTTAAGTTGACCATGAGCATTTAACACTCTGTAGAAGCTGGATTCCGAGGCGATATAAATCCCGTTATCTAATAATGTTGGCACAATTTGCGACGGGGGTAAGCTGGCGTACTCCGCTTGATTGCACACACTTAATATCTGTTGTCGCTCATGTTCTTCGAGTTTATTTGCTGGCTCTGGTCGAGCTGCTGTTGGCCTTAAATCAGCTTGCACTTGACCTTCTCGATACCAACGTCGATAGGTACGCTTACTGAGGCCCGTTTCAGCACAAGCCTTATAAAGGCGAGCACCATTGGTATAGGCCTCTTGGATTAAGGCAATCAATGCTATGCGCTCAGGCAAGGGGGTTAGCTCTCCTCGCTGTCGTCCCCCCAGAGCGCATTGAGCTTTTTTCTGAGCACCAGTAACGCAGCAGCTTCAGCCAGCGCTTTCTCCTTATAGCGCAATTCCCGTTGCAGCGATTTGATTTCGGCTTTGTCAGCCTTAGCCTGCTGTTTAATGGTTTTAGTTTGTACTTCTGAGGTTTGAAAACCAGCTAAACAATCCTGTTTCCACTGCTGTACTTGCTCGCGGAACAAGCCCTTTTCACGGCAATACTGGTTTATCTCCGCTTCCGACAGCGGCGCTGTTTCAATAATCACGGCAAGTTTTGCTTCAGCCGACCAATCATCGGCTGTTAATGTTTTACCTGGCACGGGGCGACCTTCTTTTCTGGCAATATCTCGCCAATGATACAAGGTTTGCACCGCGATGCCTTCTTCCCGAGCGACCTCTGCGACCGTTAAGTTGTGAGGAGGTAATAATTTTTTAAGGATCGCTTCTTTACGTTCTGGTGAATACCGAGCCATATCGTTCTCTTTTGCCGCACCCTGTCTTTAAACATAATGATTATTTAGGGGTGACAACAATCCTGACACAGGGGGCATTCCAGCCACCGTCGATTACTTCAAAACACCAACCAGTTTTTAAGTTACATACACTCCAATACTCGCCTAAATCACCTTCATTAAGCACTCTGAAACCATAGATAGCATCGAAATGAACTTTTATACTCCAACAGTTCGATTTAACAGCAATGGTTAAGCATTCTTTGTCGAATGTAATTTCGTCAATGTCTACTGTTGTGTCTGATTCGAAATCAGTCTCTACTTTTACAACCTTAGGTTCGTATATCATCACTAGTCTTCTAACATTTTATTCGTGCACATACGCGTTTATCATGTTAGGCAAGTGAAAACGCACACAGTTAACTATCTGTATGTAATGAACTTATCAGCATTTTGCTAAATTCACCATCTGGAAAAACGCGCATGCGCGTTTCCCAAACCTGTTGTCTAACCCATTGTGTTTATAGTTTCATGATTTTAATTATATTTATTCATATTGGAATGTGAAAACGCGCACGAAGTTGGGATAAAAATCGTGATAACTTCAATATGACTGTCCAGCTTTTAGGCATTTCAAAGAAGGGCAACATTTGAGTGAAATGGATGAAAATTTGTAGGCGAGAAAGTCTGCGTTTGACTCCGCCACAGATAACGAGTTAACTCGTTTTGGGGCATTAGCTTTTTAGCCAAATGAACAGTTCGATGTTCGTAAAGATTGGCATTGTTGCAACAGTGACCGTTGGCGGCATGGATGCCGCCGTCGAGCCTATAGGGACATATTCACGGCGTGTCACTGGGGAAACAGTGGCAATTCCTCCTGCATACCTAATGACAAATTATCAGGCAGTTAGCTTTAGCACCTTTCTTTGGGCATAAAAGAAAGGCGCTTTATGTTTTTACTGTTTACGCTTTCTTCTGCGCCACGCGTAAGCGCCGAGTAGGGCGGCGATGATGGCGAAGCTAACGGCCACGGGCTTTTTCAGTTTGTGGTAAATCGCATTCCACTCGGCGATTTGGTTGGCCTTTTCCCGTTCGACGGCGCGGTCAAAGTCTGGAGTTTCACACTGCGTACCAAAATTCTCGGCCCAAGGCACAAAGGGGCCGTTGGCGACGTATTTTTTATAGTAGCGGCGAGCGAGTTCATCATCGCGATATAACACCCAACCTGTGGCTTGGCACAATAGCGCGGCATAGGCTTGGCTGTTGTGGGGCACGAGATCGGCAGCCTTGTTTGCTAGCTCGGCGGCTTGGTAACGATAGTGGAAGCGTTTGTCGGGAATCGCTTGGCTGGCACTGATGCGTTGCTGCTCTTTATCGCTGAGCTTATCCGCTGCATACCAATCCCTTAGGTCGAACATCCCAGCGTAAATCGAATAATCCGGCGCTAATTCAAAGCCTAAGATTTCCATACCTTGATGACGCGCGAGTTCGGCGGCAGACCAATAGGCGCGGGCGCTTTCAATGCCCTTGCTATTCTTGGCTGTGGTCAGCGCCTTGCCATACTCCAGCACGTTGGCGTTGAGTGTGGGATCACTGAAATAAACAGGCGCTTCGGCAATGGCGCCTTCACGCAGCAAGCGGCGACCGAGTAAGTAACGCAGGCGATTGTTGAGTGGCTCGACACTGTCGTACCAATCGCTGTCCTTGGGATACTCGAAATTCATTACCGGCACATGCTCGTCAATAAACAGCTTAAGCTCGGCGGTAGTGAGCACGCGCTCGGCCACATAGGCGATATCCTGCCAATACTCATCGCCACTGGCGAACAGTTGGCTTAGGGCATCTATATATTCGCCACGTTCGAGGGATAGCACGCCCTGCTCGGCGCGAATACGGCAATAGGTGGCTTGCTGGGCATCGGCGTCGATGGCCTGTTGTTGGGTATCCTTAGCATTTAAATGCTCAGTGCCTGAAGTCGCATCGGTTGGAAAGTGATGCACTGCTTGGGCATAGGCATTAGCCGCTTGGGCTTGATCACCCTTTTGCAGCATAAGCTTCGCCGTGAGCCACCAAGTTAAGCCGCTCGGTTTGGCGAGTGCCAGCATGCGCTCGGCGCTGGCATAGTCACCCAGTTGATAGTAAATCGCCGCTAACTTATCGCCCTGGCTCAGCACTACACCATCGGTTGGGAATACGGTGAGGATTTCGGCAACCTTTTGGCCCATGTCCATCAGTTGTCCGTCGAAGGCGAAATCATTAGCGCTGCTCTGCCAGTAGGCAATAAGCAACTGTTGCACACTCGGTTGCTGCAATAATGGTTTTAGCTCATTGATATTTTTAGACATTAAGCTGCGGCTTAACATCAGCAACGAATCATAACCGCTACTGTCACCCTGCACCGACTGGGTGGCATAGAGTTCAATAACCTTATCTAAGGTGGCAGGATTTAAGGCTACATCTATTTTAGGCGGCTCATATTCCCCACGAGTGACTTCAATTTGAGCTTGGCCTTGATGCAGCAGAATATAAGCTTGCTCGCCAAGGCCAGCTAAGCTTAAGCGCAGCGGATCGGCGGCGCCTTGGGTTACCTCAGTTTGTAGTTGCTGCAAGTAAGCATTGGCTTGAACAAAATGGCTACTATCGCTGGCGGTTTTGCTCTTTATCAGCTCGATACGAGACAAGCTATACAGCGCCCACAGGCTGCGACCTGCGCGCTCACTGTCAGGTAGGGCGATGACTTTTTTAAAGTAATCGCTGGCTTTATCGTACTCTTTGGCATCAAACGCCATGGCGCCAAGGCTGTACCAGGTTAAGGCGGGCGCTAAGGTCTCTTTTAACTGCGCGGCGATTTGCTCGGCCTCTGCTAAGCTTTGCGCATCACGCAGGCTATTGACTAGCGCGAGCTGAGCCTCGGATAACTCGCTGTTTTCATAGGCGCGAGTCTGGGAAAGATAGCGACTATGCACTTCGTCCCAGAGGTATTCCTGCGCCGCAGGTTCATCTTGAAACTGCCAAGCCAGTGGTTTAGCTAAACCGCTAAGTTGTTGGCTAAAACTGGTTTGCGGTAAATAGCTTAGGTTATTTTGCCTGTCTTGGGTTAATTGCAGCGGAAAGTCTGGGCCACAGGCTAACAGTGCGGGGGAAAACAGACTTAAGCCAATCAGACTGGTTTGTTTTAATTTGGTTTTCCAGCGAGGGAGAGGATTCGCTGATAATGAATGTGGCTTATGGCGCATAAATTCCCTGTAAATGTAATGACTCACAACGTGCCCAACCGATAACTCTACGCCCGTTTGGGCTTAGCTCGACCGCTGAGATTAAATTCGGCGCAAACTGCGAGGAGGCAGGCTCTGCTGCGCGCTCCGTTGAGGTGGCTTGCGGTAACTGCCACACTAATGTTCCTTGGGTTAATTTGGCTTGATAACCGTTTTGCGCATCATACCCGCTGCACGCCTGCGCCGCTAGGGACAACTGGCCCGGCAACTTGCCCGCAATATTGCCCTTATTGACTAACACCAGTTGAAATAAGCGGCTTCTGGTCGCCTCATGCTGGGCTGGCTCAGTATTGCTCTGGTTTAAGATTTCTAGCTCAATCTGCGGGGCGAGTGGTTGCTGCTTGGCGACCGCAATCAGGGTCGAGAGTGGCAAAACCCGTTTATCCCCTTCGAGGGGCAATCGAAACCAAATCATCCCCTTAAGCTTGGGGTCGGCAAAAGTGTGCAGTTTTTTAACGAAGGACTGCAATACCTGTGGATCGGCCATCAGTTCCTGCCGTGCGAGATGCTGTGAAGATGCCGTGTCAGCCAATGGCATTCGCATCGGCACTTCACTCTCCACCCGATAACCCGATGTCGTGCTATACACCGCCGAGCCATAAGACGGCAGGGCGATGAGATAGGGCACCTTGGCTAACCGTGACAGCTGCTCGACCCATTGCCAGCCTTGCGCAGCATCGAACAACCCTAAACGTGGGTCGCTGACACTGTGAATTTGCAGTACCAGCTCATCGATATTGTCAAATAGCGGCGGAAACTCTGGGCTGCTCAACCAAGCGGGCAATGAGGTTATACTGAGTTTAAGTGTATGGGGTAATTGGCTTTTTAACTCGCGTAAAAAAGCGTTATAGGCCGCGAGTTTACTGCTGGCGCTATCGTGGTCGATTTCAATTCCCGCAAGGTTAGTACCCTTTGCCTGCCAGTCTTGAATGAGTGCGAGGATTTTTTGGATAACTTCTTGATTATTAAAACGCGTTAGTTGGCCATCTAATCTTATTACCGCCACTTTAGGGCGAGGATCGGCCTGTAACCAAGCATGGTTGACCTGCACTTCAAACCAGATATCCGCGCCATTGGGTTTGGGATGGGCTTGTAACGCAAGAATGCGCACGCCATTAAATGTGCTTTGGCTTTCGACCAAGGCGCTTTGATTGGCATCGCGCCATTGCCGCTGCCACACATACACCTCTTGGCTTAATTCACGCGGGGCGGAGGTGTCTGTTTTTATGCTCGATGTATTTTGATTTGCTGGCTGACAGGCACTCAGGAAAACTAAGCCAAAGGATAATGCCAGTAGCTGGGATAACCTGAGCAAAAGTGAAAGGGTGCTATGTATCGCTTGCAAGGATTTAGAGCGCCTAGGCTCAAAGTGCTTGGACTGAAAGCGTCTAGAGTGAAAGCGCTTAGAGTGAAAGAGAGTGGAATAACGACTGCGTAAATCCATGGGATAAGAGTAAAAAGCCTAGCGTGGGACATGCCAAATAGAGGACTACTATGCCTCAAAACCACCTTGGATTGCATCAGGCTTTTGCATTAGACGCGAAATCAATTTGAGTAGGAGTGGTATGGCGGTTAACTCGGCTTAAACGCCTTAATAACGCGCCCAGCAATAGTGCTGGGCGCGGTGCTGATCACGGTACTAAACATTAAGGTATTGGCGACAAGTCGTTAAGCATTCATGCCTAGAAAATCACTTTTACCTTAGATGCACTATCCAACGCTTTGTTGACTGCGCTTTCGATATCCTTATCGCGGGCGAGGGCCACCCCTAAACGGCGTCGACCATCGATTTCAGGTTTAGCGAATAATCTGAGCTGAGTATTTTCCGCCGCCAATGCATCGGCAAGACCTTGATAGCGAATGTTTTTCGATTTGCCTTCCACCAATACTACCGCCGAGGCGCTGGGGCCATGTTGGTGGATATTCGGAATGGGCAAACCAAGAATCGCCCTAACATGCAGTGCAAACTCGGATAAATCTTGGCTAATTAAGGTGACTAAACCGGTATCGTGCGGACGAGGCGAGACTTCAGAGAAGTAGACATCACTCCCTTTCACAAACAGCTCGACCCCAAATAAGCCGTAGCCGCCGAGGGCTTCGACCACTTTGCTGGCGATTGCTTGGGATTTTGCTAGCACGTCGGCCGACATGGCTTGAGGTTGCCATGACTCGCGGTAGTCGCCGTCTTCTTGTCTGTGTCCAATTGGTGCGCAGAAGTGGATGCCATTCACAGCGCTAATGGTTAGCAGGGTAATTTCGTAATCGAAGGGGATAAAGCCTTCTACAATCACACGGCCACTACCCGCGCGGCCGCCTTCTTGGGCGTATTGCCAGGCTTTGGCGCTTTGGGATACATCACGGATAACACTTTGGCCCTTGCCCGATGAACTCATCACGGGTTTGACCACGCAGGGTACGCCAATCTTGCCAATGGCTTGATTAAACTCGGTTTCAGTGTCGCAGAAGAAATAGGGAGAGGTCGGTAGACCTAAGGTTTCGGCGGCGAGGCGACGAATACCTTCTCTGTCCATGGTTAGCTGAGTCGCGCGTGCGGTCGGCACGACATTGAGGCCTTCGGTTTCCATCTCGACCAAGGTCTGAGTGGCGATGGCTTCAATTTCGGGGATCACTAAGTGGGGCTTTTCTAGCTCGATAATGGCGCGAAGCGCTTTAGCGTCGAGCATATTGATCACATGGGAGCGATGGGCAATTTGCATGGCAGGGGCATTAGGATAACGATCGACGCCAATCACTTCAACACCTAAGCGTTGGAGCTCGATGGCGACTTCTTTACCTAGCTCACCGCAGCCAAGCAACATGGCGCGTCGAGCGCCCTCTGTGTAGGGAGTTCCTATCATGGTGTGGGTACCTTTTTATATTGGGATAATTGACGCCTTTAGACGTTCTTGGGCCATAGTCTACCCCGATTGGCGCTAAAGCATGAGACTGAAATTAACAACTGTGTTTTCGATCAAGCTATTTAAGAGCGATTAGTGCTTGGGCGTGGTAAAAATCCTGTTTGTGGCGGTGTTTTATGTTAACTTTTCGTTTCATAACGGATTATGGAAAACTAAGATGCAAGACATTCGCGATTTAACCGCTGTACTACGTTCTAAAACGCCCATCGTAGTGATTGAAACCTATGAGGAATACCGTGTTGTAGACATGCTTAAGCGGGTGGCGAATGTGCTTTACCAGCCCTTATTTACTTGGAGTATTACCCAAGGGCTGACGCGGGTTGATAAACCCATGGCGGCGCAGAAATTTAATACTGAACCTGGCGACATCCTAGGGCAGATTAAATCGACAACCCAGCAGGGCATCTATGTGCTCTGTGATTTTCACCCCTTTGTGGTTGATGCGCCAAAGAATGTCCGTTTGCTTAAAGAAATCGCCCTCGAATACGATGCGCTGCAACACACGCTGGTGCTGGTGAGCCATGCTTTTGAGATCCCGCCCGAAATTAAGCGTTATTGCGCCTATTTTCAGCTCACCCTGCCGAGTACCTCGCAGCTGGAGAACTTGATTTATTTAGAGGTGGATAAAGTACGCGGCCAAGGTATGCCGCTTACTGTGGATGATAAAGCCGTGGGGAAACTGGCGGAAAACCTGCGCGGTGTGACCTTAGATGATGCCAGACGGTTGATCCACAAGGCCATTGTGGATGATGGCGCCATTACCCACTCAGATGTCGATCTTATCAACAAAGCCAAATTCCAATTACTCGATCTTAACGGTGTGCTGCAATTTGAATACGACACCAGTGATTTTTCGCAGATTGCCGGATTACATAATCTCAAAAAATGGTTAAAGCAGCGAGCGCCAGCGACGCAGGCAACCACCGATGCCAAGGCTTCGGTACAACCCGATGCCAAGGCTTCGGTACAACCCGATGCACCCAAGGGCGTGTTATTACTCGGGGTGCAGGGCAGTGGTAAGAGTCTTGCGGCCAAGGCAGTCGCGGGCGTATGGCAAAGGCCCTTGCTCAGACTCGATATGGGCGCCTTATATAACAAATACATAGGCGAAACCGAAAAGAACCTGCGTAATGCTCTCGAGCTGGCCGATATGATGTCGCCCTGTATCCTTTGGATTGATGAAATAGAGAAAGGTTTAAGCGGCAGTAGCAGTGATGAGGGCACTTCGACCCGCATTCTGGGCACACTGTTAACTTGGATGGCGGAGCGTAAGTCCGAG
Organism: Shewanella sp. GD03713; assembly: GCF_029843705.1. Taxonomy (NCBI): domain Bacteria; kingdom Pseudomonadati; phylum Pseudomonadota; class Gammaproteobacteria; order Alteromonadales; family Shewanellaceae; genus Shewanella; species Shewanella sp. GD03713. Next base: position 3,696,359 of record NZ_JAOCIW010000001.1, on the reverse strand, counting down.
GTGTTTGTGGTCGCTACCGCTAACGATATTCAAGCCCTGCCGCCTGAGCTGATGCGTAAGGGGCGAATGGATGAAATCTTCTTTGTCGATTTACCCGACGAAGCCATACGTAAGGCGATTTTCCTGATCCATTGCCAGCGCCGCAGTATTGATGTGACTCGGCTCGACCTTGCGCAGCTATCGCGCCACAGCCAAGGGTTTTCGGGAGCTGAAATCGAGCAAGCCGTTATCGCCGCCATGTACAGCGCCCGCAGTTTAGCGCGCAGTCTTGACCAAGACATGTTGTTAGAAGAACTGACCAAAACCAAACCTTTATCCATAGTGATGGGCGATAAGATTAATGCCCTAAGACAATGGGCCGCAGGACGCACAGTCAATGCCCATGAGTAGCAACTTAACCCACTATCACTGATTGTGTTATGGCTGCGTATGGGGCCGAGCCTTATTCGCCATAAAACGACTTTAAATTTCAGTGGTGGCTTTTGGTTGGGGAAGAGTTGGATATCAGCGCCGTCGATGTTAACTTGCTGGTCGATATGGATTATTTAGAACTTTAATGGCATTTTTTAACATAAGTAATATTCGCCGTTCCAGTCGTACCGCATGATAAGCAGGGAAGAGATGAGTTTCGAGCAAGAGTTTACAGAAAAAGTCGGTGGCTACTTAGATAAGCTCACCGATAAGTTACAACCCATTCTTAAGCAATTGATTGAGCATGACTATCCCCAAGAGGTGGTCACACTGGCATTTGAAGTCTTTGTCGATGGTTTTACATCCCAATTTCCAGTGCGGATATTTTTTATGGATATCGATGGCAAGGTTTCATACGCCTCGCCAGTTAATCCTCATTTACTCGATATAGACCATGTTTATCCAGATGAATTTGAAGAGGAATATATCGAAAAGGATGAAGATCTTGACCCTTGGCAGATTGCAACAAACGCGCTTATCGAATGGTTCTCCCAGTGCTGGATTGCCGCGGGTGGTCAAAGCTTTAAATTAAACGCCAATATCGCCCCCCATGACAGCCACTATGAGTTCAATTTAGTCGAGTGTCAGTGGCAAGAAAGAGGTTAACTCGCTTGAAGTTAAGTACTTAGCTGTTGTGGTTCTTGACGTAATACTCTGCATTGTGGAGCTGTGACATTGCTATCCTGCGCCTCTACATCGGGTGTTAACTTATGAAAACTAATAGAAACCTAAGCTGACATTAGCTTCCTACAAATCTTGTCTTTGCTTACGTTACGCGTTGCTCACTCACGCTAGCGCCTTCTCGATATAAGAAGTAAAGGCCTAGGCGTTGGAGCGTCCTTTTCCCACCGTTTGCTGCATTTGGTAAACAACAATCCCACCTTAGTTATCGCAATTCGTCGTCGCTGATAGTGCACTTTTGAGGCCATTAGTCGTATCGAAATAAACAACTGTGTTTTGGGTCAAGCTATTTAAATGGATTTGTTGCGAATTTGTTTTCATGGTGTAGAACTATATTGTGCAGCACATTGATAGGCACAGTTGGCAAAGGGCTGTTTCGGCAAGGGGATTGATTTCTAACCGAAATAAAGAGCGGGAAGGGAGTGGGAGCTGAACATGTTTTTGGATTATTTTGCCTTAGGCATTTTGTTTTTTGTCATAGTGGTGATCTTCTATGGCGTGATTGCCATTCACGACATCCCCTATGAAATTGCGAAAAAGCGCAATCATCCCCAGCAGGATGCATTGCATATCGCGGGCTGGGTCAGTTTATTTACCTTGCATGCCCTTTGGCCGTTTCTGTGGATTTGGGCGACCTTGTATCGAGAGGATAGAGGCTGGGGGTTTAGTACTGTGATGAAGCGCGAGCAGGCATTGGAGGATGATGTTAAAGCGCTAAGGGAAACGGTATTGGCCTTGCAGGCAAAGCTTGAACAACTGGAATCGACAGCCAAGCCTGCGGTGGTGAAGCAAGCCGAGGCAATACCCACAGAAGCCAGTGTGATCGAAACTAGCCAAAAAGCCGAGGTGTAACATGGATTTACTACTGATATTAACCTACGCCTCGATCTGCATTGTGATTTTTAAAGTGTTTAAGATCCCAATGAATAAATGGACAGTGCCGACCGCCGTATTAGGGGGCGTGGTGTTGATTGGGGCGCTGCTACTTATCATGAACTACAACCATCCCTATTCCCGTTTTGCGCGGGAATACTATGTCACTATCCCGATTACGCCCGCGGTAAAAGGTTTAGTGATCTCGGTGGAAGCTAAGCCAAATACGCCAATGAAACAAGGGGATGTGCTGTTTCGAATCGACCCGACTCCCTTTGAGGCCGTGGTAAAACGCAAAAGAGCGGCCTTGTTAGCGGCGGAGCAGGAAGTGCCACAACTTGCGGCCGCTTGGGAAGCTGCCAAGGCGAATGTGGTCAGAGTGGCTGCCGACAGGGAACGCAACAAATCGGCCTATGATCGCTATGAGCAAGGCCATCGTAAAGGCGGGGCGAACTCTCCTTTCACTGCGCTGGAATTAGATAATCGTCGCCAATTGTTTTTTGCCTCTGAGGCTCAGCTAACGGCTGCGCAGGCCGAAGAGTTACGCGCGCGTCTTGCCTATGAGTCCAATGTGGATGGGGTAAATTCGAAGGTCGCTGGGCTGCAGGGGGATCTTGAAAGCGCGCTCTATAATCTCGAGCAAACCGTAGTGCGGGCGCCCGCCGATGGCATTGTCACCCAAATGGCGCTGCGCCCAGGTGCGATGGCGGTGCCTTTACCTTTACGGCCGGTGATGAGTTTTATCCCCGACGAGCAGCGTTATTTTGCCGGCGCATTCTGGCAAAACTCCCTGCTGCGTTTGCAGGAAGGGGATGAGGCAGAAGTGGTATTAGATGCGGCGCCTGGGCAAGTGTTTAAGGGCAAAGTCGCTAAGGTTCTCCCCGCGATGGCCGAGGGAGAGATTCAGATGAATGGTACGCTGCAATCGTCTAATCAATTGTTCCAAAGTGGCCGGGTTATCGTATTAATCGATATTGAAGATGATGCGATACGCCGCCAATTCCCAGCGGGTGTTGCGGGACAAGTGGCTGTGTACACTGAACATTTCCATCATGTGGCCGTGATGCGTAAAGTGCTGCTGCGGATGCAGGGCTGGCTAAACTATCTGTTCTTCGATGGGCACTAGTGGAGTTTTACGCTAACGACTTCGCTCGGAGCTGGTGTTAAGCTGCCAAGAGTGAATTAAAAAAGCGCTGACAATTTTGTCAGCGCTTTTTTGTTATGTGCAGTAGGTAAATACTGGCTGCGATTAAATATCGAAGGCCAAGCTGCCTGGCGGGAGGAAGGGCCAGCTTTGGCGCACAGGCGATCCATCACCTTGTTCACCAAAGAAATAAGCCGTTCTTGGGGTGGCGTAGACCACACTGCCTTTTTGCAGTCCTAATTCTTGCAGATGATGGTGGGTAAAGGTGGCTTCCCACAGTTCTTCACTCTGCCAGCCGATAGGCGCCAGTTCGACTCGCACTTCTGCGCCAACCGGTGTAATTGCCACTATGGTAAAGGGAATATGGGCTTGGCTGTTGGGCTTATCCGCCAGTCCCAGCTCATGGCTACGCACATAGAGCGCGCCGTTTTGTTGCAGTGGCGCTTGCTCTGGCGGCACTAAGAAGGCGTCACCATTGGTCCAACGATTCTGTTGCCAGCTCGCTTCAAACCGATTGACGTTACCTAAAAAATCAAACACAAAGCGGCTATTGGGTTGGGCATACAACTCAATAGGGGTATTGACCTGCTCAATATGGCCGTTGCTCATCACCACCACCCTATCGGAAAGCTCTAAGGCTTCGTCCTGATCGTGGGTCACAAACACGCTAGTGAATTTCAGCTCATCGTGAAGACTGCGCAACCAGCGGCGCAGTTCTTTACGCACCTTGGCATCGAGGGCGCCAAAGGGTTCGTCGAGTAACAGTACTTCGGGCTGAGTCGCTAAGGCGCGGGCCAAGGCGATACGCTGTTTTTGTCCGCCCGAAAGCTGCTCAGGGTAGCGCTGGGCTAAATGGCCCAGTTGCACCATTTCGAGTAAATGGCTGACGCGCTTTTGGATTTCGGCCTTAGACGGGCGCTGATTTTTCGGAATGACTTCGAGTCCAAAGGCGACGTTGTCGGCGACCGTCATATGGCGGAACAGGGCGTAGTTTTGAAACACAAACCCCACTCTGCGGTCACGCACATGCACTTGAGTCACATCACGATTACCGAAATGGATTTGGCCGCTATCTGCGCCTTCAAGGCCGGCAATAATCCGCAATAGGGTGGTTTTACCTGAGCCGGAAGGGCCGAGAAGACCTATCATCTCGCCTTCTTGAATATCCAGATTGAGCGGCGAGAGCGCCTGAAATTGGCCAAATTTTTTGGAAATATTAGTTAAACGAATACTCATAATGATTGGCTCTGCTCTTGGTTGTCATTGGCGGATAAGCTGCGTTGTTGGCGCCACTCTACTAAGGCTTTTAGCAGTAAGGTACATAGGGCGATTAAGGCAAGCAGTGACGCGCTCGCGAAGGCGGCTTCGGCCTGATAATCTTCGTAAAGTAATTGCACATGCAAAGGTAAGGTGTTGGTTTCACCACGGATATTGCCAGATACTACGGCAACGGCACCAAACTCACCTACGGCTCTGGCGTTGGTGAGGATCACCCCATAAATCAGTGCCCACTTGATATTGGGCAGAGTCACGCGGCGAAACAGTTGCCACCATGAAGCACCAAGAATGACTGCGGCTTCTTCCTCCGATGCGCCCTGTTGCTGCATCAAGGGGATTAATTCTCGGGCAACAAAGGGGCAGGTCACGAAAATGGTGACTAACAGAATCCCCGGCCAGGCAAACATGATCTGTAAATCGTGCTCAAATAGCCAAGCGCCGAGCCAGCCACTGTTGCCGTAAAGCAGTAGATAGAGCAAGCCTGCGACCACGGGTGATACGGCAAAGGGAATATCAATCAAGGTGATGAGTAACTTACGCCCCGGAAACTCAAAGCGCGTTACGCTCCAGGCGAGCAGTACCCCAAACACTAAGTTAATCGGCACGGTCAGCGCTGCGACCATCAGGGTCAACCCGATGGCGTGGAGTGAGTCGGGTTGGCTCAGATGCTCGATATAGCGCTCCCAACCACCGACGAAGGCCTGCTGGAAAATACTGACTAAAGGCAGTAGCAACAACACCATGGCCAAAAACACGGCTAGGGTGATTAGGCTCCATTTGATGAGGGGCGCTTCACCGACTCTTAACGGTTTAAATGAGTTCATGGTGGCTCCTTATCGGCCGTGAATGCGGCGTAAATAACGCGCCTGCCACAGGTTAATTAGCAGCAGCAGCAACAGCGAGGTCAGCAGCACGACGGAGGCAATGGCGCTGGCGCCGGCAAAATCAAATTCCTGTAGGCGAACGAAAATCATCAGGGAGGTGATTTCACTGATATAGGGCATATTGCCTGCGATAAAGATCACCGCACCAAACTCACCCAGACTACGGGTAAAAGACAGCGCAGTGCCGACCACTAAGGCTGGCCAGAGGGAAGGTAAAATCACCCGCCAAAACACGGCGCCATCGGTTGCGCCTAAGGTCATGCCGGCTTCTTCTTCATCGTGGGATAACTCTTCCAGTACGGGCTGGACGGTTCGCACCACGAAGGGAATGCTGGTAAAGATCATCGCAACCACAATTCCCAATGGCGTGTAGGCCACTTTGATACCGATTTCGGCCAACAGGCTACCAATCTGGCCATTCTCGGCGTACAGGGTGGCTAAGGTGATACCCGCGACAGCTGTGGGTAAGGCAAAGGGTAAATCGACTAAGGCATCGAGGATGCGCTTACCCGGAAACTCATAACGCACCAACACCCAGGCGAGTAACAGGCCAAAAAGACAGTTAAACAGGGAGGCGACCAGTGCAGATAAAATAGTGACTTTATAACTTGCCAGCACGCGGGGATCGGCAATCACGCCCCAATATTCTGCCCAGCTCATTTGGCTGGTTTGCATAATCAGGCCTGTGGTGGGGAGTAAGAGAATCAAGCTGACAAACAGCAAAGACACACCTAGGCTGATACTAAACCCTGGCAAAACCCGCTTGTGGCGTAAGCGCCCATTATTAAATATCACTGAATAACCACCCGATAAGGTTAATGGAGTTAATCCAATATTATTATGCCATTAGCACATTATTGCTCAATCGCGATAAAGACAACTTGTGATAGCGACCTTGTTCGTTGCCGCGATATAACCACAAAACCCGGGACATTGCCCGGGTTGTGGATTTGGTGATTTAGCTACCCAAGCGGATGATCAACGTTTTAATAACTGATCCAGTTTGGCGCCATTGGCAAATTGGGTCTTCATCGCGTTGTCCCAGTTACCTATGATCTGCTCAACGGTCATTAACTCAACTGCAGGGAACTGCTTGGTAAATTCGGCAACAACTTTCTCGTTGTGAACGCGGTAGTTAAATCCGGCTAACAAACGTTGTGCTTCTTCGCTGTAAAGGTAGTTTAGATACTCGGTCGCGAGTTCTTGCGTGCCGTTACGCTTAGCGTTTTTCTCAACTACGGCAACGGGGAATTCTGCCAGAATCGAGGTTTTTGGCACGACAACTTGGTAATCATCGGCACCATATTGCTGACGAATATTGTTCACTTCAGATTCGAAGGTGATCAGCACATCGCCGATGCCACGTTCAACAAACGACGTGGTTGCACCACGGCCGCCCGTATCAAATACGGCAACGTTACCGAGGAACTTCTTCAAAAACTCATCTAATGAGACTTGATTATCTTTACCATAGTTTTTCTGGGCATAACCTAAGGCTGCTAAGTAGGTGTAACGCGCATTACCCGAGGTTTTTGGGTTCGGGAACACCAACTTAACGTCATCTTTGGCTAAATCATTCCAGTCGCTGATTTGCTTTGGATTGCCCTTACGCACTAAAAACGCGATGGTAGAGTAGTAAGGTGAGCTGGCATTAGGCAGCAGTTGTTGCCAGTTTTCTGGGATCAACTTGCCGCGGTCATGCAGAATTTGCACATCGGTGACTTGGTTAAAGGTCACGACATCGGCGGGTAAGCCCTGAAGAATCGAGCGAGCCTGGGCGGAAGAACCCGCATGGGATTGCTTGATTTCAACGGTCTTGCCAGTTTGTTCTTGCCAATGTTTAGCAAAAACAGGGTTATAGGCATTGAATAATTCCCGTGCGATATCGTACGAGGAATTTAATAGTGTCTGATCGGCGGCTGCCACATTGAGGGTGGTTCCCAGCAATAGGGTTCCCAGCAGGGCCTTAGTCAATTTTACTGGCATTTTGTACTCCTTAATCTGGCAACTGTGTCAGTGTATAGGAATAGAGTAATAGAAGATTTTATTTATAAAAAGCCACACAAATAGAACTTTTTTGAATAACTATGAGCGAATAATTGTATGCCTCGGGTGAGATTCATCGTGTTTGTTGTGGCTAACCCCCTTAAAATAACCCTATGCTGAATCGCTTTTATTAAAAGGATCATCCGAGTGTCTGACTTTCCGACTATTGAAGCCTGTATTGGGCAAACTCCGCTGGTGCGTTTGCAGCGACTTGATTGTGGTAGCTCAACGGTATTGTTAAAGCTGGAGGGGAATAATCCCGCGGGTTCGGTAAAGGATCGCGCGGCGCTGAATATGATTATTCAGGCGGAGTTTCGCCAAGAGATTGCCCCAGGGGATACCCTGATTGAAGCCACCAGTGGCAATACGGGCATCGCCCTAGCCATGGCTGCGGCGATTAAAGGCTACAAGATGATCCTGATCATGCCGTCGAATTCGACCCAAGAGCGTAAGGATGCCATGCTGGCCTATGGCGCCGAGCTGCTGCTGGTGGACAATATGGAAGCCGCGCGGGATTTAGCCTTAGAGCTTCAGGCACAAGGCAAAGGTAAGGTGTTGGATCAGTTCAATAATCAAGATAACGCCAACGCCCATTTCCAGACCACTGGCCCCGAAATTTGGCAGCAGAGCCAAGGTAAGATCACTCACTTTGTCTCCAGCATGGGCACCACAGGCACTATTATGGGCGTGTCGAAATACCTAAAGAGCCGCAACCCAGATGTCACCATTGTCGGGCTACAACCCGCCGATGGCAGTTCGATTCCGGGGATTCGTCGTTGGCCGCAGGAATACCTACCGGGTATTTTCGATGCTGCCCGTGTCGATGCCGTGATGGATATTGAGGAGCAAGATGCGAAAGCCATGGCAAGAACCTTGGCCCGTGAAGAAGGCATTTGTGCTGGTGTGAGTTCTGGCGGCGCGGTATTTGCGGCGCTCGAGATTGCGAGGCAGAATCCGGGTTCCGTTGTGGTCGCAATTGTGTGCGATAGGGGCGACCGTTATCTGTCATCTGGGTTATTTTCTTAACCCTAACTAAGATTCGCGCTTAGGATTTAACCTTCCTTTCGCAATAAAAATGGGCGTTAATCGCCCATTTTTATTGACTATTGCATAAGATACGGTGGTTTAAGCCATTGTGGTTCAAGTCATCAAGAGTTACTTACTATCAGACCAATCAATAGCAATTAGCACTGGCTTATGGTTGCGGTGGAAACTGCGCCAAAATCCGGCTAACAGCCTTGGCTGTGTCTTGGGCTTTTTTATCGCCGCCTCCGTCAAAATCGAAACTATCTGTGCCGCGCCAAATCAGCTTATTGGTTTTCGTATCGATAATATCAATTTGAATAGTCTGAATTTTTGCCGTGTCACTGCCAAGTGGTACGCCGACGCTTGTGCCTACGCCAATGCCGCCAGAACGGCCAAAACTGCCCGTGCCTAAGCCTATGGAGAGACCCGAGTCTTTAGGCTTATCTTGGGTTAATAACCCATAGGCGACTTTAAAATCGGGGGAAGTGGCAGTTTCAGTAAAGCCTTTTTGGCTTAATTGTTGGGTGATTTCGGTTTGAATGCGCTGGGCGCTGAGTGGGTCGTCGCTAGGTTGGGGGGCGAGCTGGCTGAAGCTCTGTAATGCCTTAAAGTCGTAATTGAGATCGTAATCGTTTTTCGGCTTACTGCTGCAGGCGCTGACTAAGACCAAGGCGACAAACAGACTGGCGATATTTTTGTATCCCATGATGACACTCCAAGTTGTACAAACTCTGTTCAATGTGCCTTGATTAACAACAAGACTGCAAGTAATTTAGTGAAAAGTGTTTAATTTTTGTATTGTTTTACTTGTGTATTTAAGGTCACGCATTTTAAGTGCTTAATTTGCCAGAGTAGCTCAACATCATGGAACAGTTAGCCTTTTTCGAAATACCTAGCCCTTGCATTGGTGTGTGCCAAACCGATGCCCGCGGTTATTGCAAAGGTTGCCTGCGTAGTCGTGATGAGCGATTCAATTGGTTGCACTTTACCGACGCGCAAAAGCACGATGTGATTCGTTTATGCCACCAACGTAAACGCCGGCGACAGTTGGCCTTATACAAAGCCCGTCAGCAAGCACTTGAGCAGGAGAGAGCGGCGCTTAATCCGCAACTCGATTTTGCGCCGCAAGATGCTGCCGAATTGGACCTCGGGGATTTTGATCTCGAGGAATAATCTAACTTTGAGAGCACTAATTAAGCGCTTAAATTTCCCGCTTCTTTGGCCAGCTTAAGGTAAAACGCGTTTGAGTGGGATTGCTGCTAACGCTCACTTCGCCCTGATGACGCTGCATGATCCGTTTGATAATCGCCAGCCCTAAGCCATGACCCTTGTTACCATTTTGCACCGATTGACTGCGGTAAAAGGGCTCGAACACCATAGGTAAATCCACCTCGGGGATAGGCTCTCCATCATTAGTCACACTCAACGTCACCCTTTGCGGGGTCTGGCTGACTTCAATCAGGATTTGCTGGCGAGCAAAACGCTGGGCGTTGGTCAGTAGGTTTTGTAGGGCACGTTCAATCAGTGCGGGTTCGCCGACCAAGGGGAGGCTCGTCATCTCCGCCTGTAAGCGGATGGGAGTATCACTTAGGCTGCTTAAACGTTTAATGCACTGGTTAACTAAGCTGAGCAGATCGTATTCATCCAAGGGTGTGCCTTCGCGCTGAGCCTCCAGACTGGCGTAAGTCAGCAGTTCCTGCAGCAGGTTCTCCATTTCTTTAATGTCGAGTTGCATCTCATTGAGAAAGTCCTGACGCTTTTGTTCGTCAGAATCGGGCTGGCAGTACATGGGCATTAAGGCGAGGGCGAATTTCAGTCGCGCGAGTGGTGTGCGGATCTCGTGAGAAACCGCATTGGATAAATGTTTTTGGTTTTCGATTAACGCACTGATATGGCGCGCCATTTCATTAAAGGTGTTCGCTAAGGGTTTAACCTGTGAGCGGTTTGAGAGGCTAATGCGTGTATCCCATTTGGCCTCGCCAAAATCCTTGGTGGCCTTACGTAAAATGCTTAAATCCCGCGACAGCGGGCCGACCCAAATCAGTGCAACTAACGCCAGCGAGAGATAGAAAAACAACGTAAACAGATTACGCAGCGAGGCTCTAGGGTCTATCTCGATGGGACCCGCCATTAACACTTGCTCGCCTACCTGAATAAACTGGAATTGCTCGCCCTCGCTGGTTGTGGTGGTAACCACATGATTGGGTGTGAGCTGTTGGTCTTTGGCTAGCGCGATTTGATCTGGGCTGAGCAGATTGAGGGGCAACTGATCATGGCTGGGCAGCGCCTCAAGATAGGCGTTACGATTCTCCTCTGGTAGCTGGGTTAGCAACTGGGCTAACGCAACCAGAGGAGCGTCTAACGCATTATTTTCATCCACATTTTTCTGCCACAGGCTGTCCAGTGTCCAGCCTATGCCTAGAAAACTGAGGCTCAGCAGTAAATATAAGCTGATAAAGAGACGTTTCACGGGAGCTCTTAGTTGTTCCAAGCCTCGGGGGCGAAGAGATAACCCTGTCCCCAGACGGTTTTAATTCTGAAGGGGGTTTCAATATTGTCGTTGAGCTTTTTACGCAGCCTTGAAATGCGCACGTCTATCTTTCTATCTTTACCATCAAAATCAATGTTAAGCAGTAATTGATAGATGTACTGACGGCTCAGCACTTGTCCCGCCTGCGAGGCCAGCAACCACAGGAGTTCAAACTCATGGCTGGTGAGGTCGACTTCTTTGTTGTCGAGGCGGATAGCATGGGTGTGGGGATCGATGCTCAGCTTACCAAAGGTCAGGCAGTGGGATTCGGCCTGAGGCGGTTGGTTTTGGCGACGTAATAGGTTGTTGATACGGGCAACCAATAGTGCTGGGTCGACGGGTTTCACCACGTAGTCGTCGGCGCCGAGTTCTAGCCCTTTGATTTGATCTTCGCTAGAGCCCAGAGCGCTCATCAGTAGGATGGGGCCGGCAAAGTAATCGGGCAGCTTTTCACACAGGCTTAGGCCATCGATACCTGGCAACATAATGTCTAACAGTATGATATCGGGCTTATAGTTGATTAAGCGGGTTAGGACTGTGTCACCGCGGCGCTCGACTTCTACGTGCATGCCGTGGGATTTCAAATAATCTACGATTAAATTCGCAAGACGGACATCGTCTTCAACCAATAACACTCTGTGGGGTGATTGTGGATTCGTCATTAAAATAAACTCCAAGGGTTACGGTAACGTCTGCGCACCTGAGGCTGCGAGGTTGACGTGATTTTTAATTTGGCTCCAGCCAGTGTTTGATTGGTGTCCTTACTCACTAAGACAAATTGAATATCGTTTAATGTACTAATATTCAAAGTGATTTCGTGTTGCTCTAACGATTCGCTACACCATTTGGGATAGGCGTTATTATCGGACAAGATACAGACTAGCTCGTCGTGGGCGAGTTGCCACTGTAACTCGACACGGATCTCACAGGCTTGGCTTTCATCTCCTGTGATACAAATTTCCGGGGTCAGTTTTAACTTTGACTCTTCATCCGATGCGGCAAGTACATGGCTTGGCCCCATCAAGCTCACGCTTAGGCCTAACCAGCACAGCATCCTGATATGAAGGGGAGTCACTAGTGTCAGAACCTATACGCTGCGCCAATAAAATATGTGCTGCTATAGTCTTGATCGAGCAAGGGGCTGGCGGCAATTTCGTCTGCAAGTTGTGTGTAGCGGAACGCAAACAGCAGATCCCAGTTATCAGTTAAGATATAACGGGCTGTCATTTCTATTCCTTTATTCCAACCAGCATCTGCATGGTAATGTTGGCTCCAATAAGTGTTTTCACTCGGGCGTACACCATAGTAATAGTCGACGACATTGGTACTCTTCCAATCAAATACGAGCGACATATCCATAACCCAGCGGGTTAAATGCCAACCATAGGTCCATTTTATTTGCGCTTCAGCGCCTTGATGTACGTTAAACATATCATGGGTGTAGGCTAATCTAACTACACCTAACGGGCTATAAATAAAGGCTTCAGCACCGCCCAGCATGGTAAAATTTCGCGATTCTAAGGAGTTGAATACGGGATCAGGCTCAGTGCTGAGGGCCGTATTGGTGGCGAGCATCTTGGCCTCTTCCTGTGAACTGCGCTTCAAAAAAATATTCGAGGGATCCCAGCGATAAAAATATGCCCTGTCCATGCTGTAGCTAGTGACTAAATTTAAGCTGAAATTAGGCTTCTCGAGCAGGCTATAGCCTAAGTTGCCATTATCAAAAAACCAATGTTCACCATAGTAAGCTACGGTCGGAATAAAAAAGACCGGAATATCATCAAAATCCCGCAATGGATTGGTCTTTTGTCCCCAGCCGACCGCCACGCCTAAATCCCAGTTACGCATTTCAATGCATTCATCTTTAGTGACGCACGGCTCTTTCGCCATTCCTATTGAAGGTAGGCTAAGTGCGGCGAGTAAGATAAACAGTCTTCGATACATGATTTTGCGTTCGGGTGTAATGTCGGTCGGTAATGGTCAACAGATTAGCATTTTATGCTTAAATCCACAGTGCTTTCACCTGAAGGGATGCAAAATGATACAGATATCATATAAATAGCTGATATGTAGATTACGCAATCAATTGAAAGACAAAATAAAAGCCTCAGAGGCCGTCGTTTAACACTTTTTTCGCGGTTGGATTTTTGTGTCTTATCTGTTGGCTTTTGTTGTGGTGATTGTTGGCGACTTGCTTATTGCCAATAAAAATGCCATTCAGAATGTGAATGGCATCAGGACAAGGCGCTAAAACCCGAAAGAGCTTATAGGCTAAAGGAAGTAAAAACGATCAGTTAAGTTCTTTGACGGTTTGATAACCCATTTCAGTAAGCTGGTCATTCACGCAGTCGAGCACGTATTGCTTAAGCTCGGCATTTTCGACCTGATCTTCAGAGGCCATTTGTTGGCACACTTCTGTCAGTTGAGCGATATCATTTGCAGGGGCGGGTGGAAGAGTCGATTCGTCGGCAAAGGTTGCGAAACTCATAAGTGCCGACAGTGTGATAACAGCTGATAAGGTTTTCATTTTATTTCCTTTAGTTATTGATAGTTAACAACAGCCTAACTGGTTTCCCATCATGCCGCTGCGTCAACAGATAGCAATCTATCACTGCTATTATTTTTTAGATATAAATAATTTTTCGCTAATTTGGTGAGCCATTTTTGCCAGCAAAAGTCGCCCATTTTATGGGCAATTTTATCGACGGTTGAGACCTGTTTTGCAAAGATGAATTCGCCGCACAATGCCACTCAATCGGTCGCCACTCAATCGCGTCCACTCTTGCGCCAAGCTTTGGCTGCTTCTATTAAGACTCTCTAAAATGGCTTAAGTTTCCTTGCTACACGCGTCTAAATGTTATGAATTTGTCTAAAACTAGACTTATCTCATCTTTGATAGCGTTATGGGATGAAGTTAATGTTTTTGAGGCTTTATCCCTACGCGGGCTAACGTTATTTTTAGGAGGGAAAATGGGAAGTTTGAAGCCGAGCAAAATTAACCGATAAATCAGATGTGGCGCACTCTTTGTGTCGATGTTTTGTAGTTGTTTGAATCTTATTGGATTAATTTTTAAACTTTAGGTTTAATTTGGTTTAATTTGGTTTAATTGTTTTTATCTGTATGATTTTTATCGATTAATTATTGTTTTTGTTTGGTATTGATATTTTGATTGTGATCCCTTTGGTAGTTATCTAAAATTCGCCGCTTTTTATAAAACAATAAGTATCTAGGACTAGGCTAGGTACTGAGATTAACTTATTTATTTTGGGGACTTTCTGTGTCGACTCAACTGGCGAATCCTGCTCCATTAGGTTTAATGGGCTTTGGTATGACGACTATCCTGCTGAACATTCACAATGCGGGTTATTTTCCGATTGATGCAATGATCTTAGCTATGGGCATTTTCTATGGCGGACTCGGCCAAATCATCGTCGGCATTATGTGTTTTATGCGGGGTGATACCTTTGGGACAACCGCATTCACTTCTTACGGTTTATTCTGGCTAACTTTAGTCGGGCTGATTTTAATGCCTAATGCCGGGATTGCGGCGAGCCCAACCCACTTTATGGGATGGTATTTAACCCTGTGGGGGATCTTTACCGCCTTTATGTTCGTGGGTTCGCTACGCTACCCAAGAGCGAAACAGTTTGTGTTTGCTTCGCTCACTATTTTGTTCTTCCTGTTGGCGGCAAGAGATTTCACTGGCAGCGCCTTGATTGGCACTATCGCGGGTTTTGAAGGGATTATCTGTGGTGCGAGTGCGATATACTTCGCCATGGCGCAAGTGCTTAACAATGAATATGGCCGCACGATTTTGCCGATTGGCGAGTTAAAGGCAAAGGCTTAAGCGTCTTTCTTAGTGTTTAACAAAAAGGCTGAATGATTCAGCCTTTTTGTTTTGGACGCAACTACCGTTCAGTTTAGATTTTTGCCTTAATAAACGCGCTACAGGTCTCATCTAAACTGCGATTCGAAATATAACTGGTACCGGTTTTATGGGTGATCAGAAAACCTTTTTCCGTTGGCACAATCCGGTAAATATCCGTCCAGAGGATCTGGCTTTTAACGTATTGTGATTGGGTGCTAATCCCTTGCTCATCGACAACCAGCGTGACTTCATTATTGGCGGCCTTACTCATCATCTGCCGCATCAACCACCAGGCTTTGTTATATTTCACATTCAAGGCTTCAATGACTCCAAGCCCGACAAAGAAATAGGCTAGATAGAGGCTGATATCCGCAAAAATCAGTGCAATACCAATGAATCCAAATCCCATGGCTTTATAGTAAGGCTTGAGTGTGGGATCGGGTTTAACTGACTGGGTATAACACTCGTCAAAATGCGCTTTATCTAAGATATAAGTAGTGGAATAACAATAAGGTGTTGTCATCGAGTCATCTAATATTGGAAAGCCTGATTACGCGCTAGTTTAGCGGTTTAGCCTGCCAAAGTAACGATTTTTAGGCTGGCGTCGATGGGAATAACTGGCGCGGAATACTGGTTTTATGTATCCCGCAGCCAATTAACCTTACGGCTTAATAACGATTGCGTTCGTTGGGCAGATCGCTGAGATATTCGACAAACTCGACCTCAAAGCCATGGGCATCGAAGAAGTAGATATTGCGGCGGAAGGGGTCTTCCATGCCATCTTTGGCTATCGGAAAACCGGCTTGGGTCAGCCTGGCTATCACTGCATCTAGATCACTCACCACAAAGGCAAAATGGGCTAAGCCAATTTGATGGCCCGTTAAGTCGCGGTTTTCGCCCTCACCGTTATCGCTAAAGGCAATGTATTGATAATCATCGCCAAAGTGGATCCAATTGCGCGGCTTGCCGTACCAAGTCCCTTTATCTCCGCCACGGACACGCCAATGTGGGAAAGCGGCTTGATAAAAAGTGAGTGCTTTGGGGATGTCGTCGACGACGAGGTTGATGTGTTCTAAGTGGATCATAATGCGTTCCTTGTAATGATTTTAATCAGTGTGATTCACATCCAAGCTGCTTACATACCGTAGCAGTATTCCTGCTGCTTGGGGTAGGGTTGATGAATATGGCGTTGGCGTATCGGCGCTAAGGCTTGGGCGTATTGATGCAACATAAATAGGCTGTATTGCACTCTTTCCCTGAGGTTGATATCCCGTGTGCCTTGGGGTGTAGCGTTGAGTACATTCTCGACATTACGGATGATCAAATGGTCGGGGATCGGCACCAATTTATTGTTTTTGAGTGCATTCATTTTAACTTCCACAATAGGGTAGGCGCCGCTAATGCCACTACAAACTGAAATCAGCAACACTGGCTTATGGGCGGTTTCTTGACGGCTACACATCAATAGGAAGTTTTTAAGCAGTGGCGATGCCATTCCACCCCATTCGGGCGTAATCAAAACGAGGGCATCCGCGGCATCGACTTTTCGCTCAATCTCAGGCCAATGTTCGCCCTTGTTGTCCTCTTCACCATCCCAAAATGGCAGATTGAACTGGCCAAGTTCTAAGTGATGAATAGCGTCGTAACCGACACTATGGGGCGATAAAAAACTGGTTTCGGCTATGTATTTCGCGACTTTAGCGCTTTGCGAGTTGGCTCTTTGACTGGTGCTGATGATGAGTAAGTTCATTATGTAAACCTATTTGTTTATAAATTATTTATAAGGTAATTACTTTATTTAATCTTGTAAAGGATAAAATAAATAAAAAACTTTATTTATTCTGTTAAAAGGTGGGCGATTGAGAGATAATCCGAGGTGAAGAGCGGAGAGCGCATATGAAAACCACTGATAAGATTATTCAATTACTCAAGTTGCACGGTCCATTAACGGCAAAGACCCTAGCGGAAGAACTCGCCCTGACGACCATGGGCGTCCGGCAGCATTTGCAGGCCTTAGAGGATGCGGGTGATGTTGATATTGAAGATAGGGTCGAAGGCCGTGGACGCCCAACCCGCTATTGGGGATTAACCGAGCAGAGTCGGACTCACTTTGCCGATCGCCACAGTGAGCTTAGTTTGCAATTGATTGATTCCGTTAAAATGATATTTGGCGATCAAGGCCTAGATAAGCTGATCGAGCATAGGGAACAAACGGCCTTGCAGCAGTATCGCAGCGCGATGCTCGGCATGACGGATATTGCCAGTCGTTTAACGAAACTGGTGGAGTTGCGTACCCTCGAGGGCTATATGGCGACGCAGGAACAAGCGGATGGGGTTTTCTGGTTGCTTGAGAATCACTGCCCAATTTGCAGCGCAGCGACTAAGTGCCAAAACTTTTGCCGCTCCGAACTGCAACAGTTCCAGCAATTATTTGCCGATATCGCCACAGTAAGCCGTGAAGAGCATATCATCGACGGTGCTCGTCGCTGCGCCTATCGCATTGCGCCTTTATCTTAGAGTTAGGTGGTGTGATGCAATCAAAACGCGGTCGTCTCGATAGATACCTTGCCGTTAAGTTACAAATTCACCGAAAAGCCGTGCGAGAACTCTTGCTGGCGGAGCGAGTGTATGTGGATGGTGCGCCTGCGAAAGCGCTCGATCTGCTGGTGGATGAATTTTCCCACATTGTGTTTGATGGGCAAGTCTTACAGGCCAACCAGCCAGTGTATTTGATGTTGCATAAGCCCGTTGGCGTGGTAAGTGCCACCAAAGACAAAGAGCATCGCACAGTGATTGATTTGCTCGATTGCGATGCTCGCCATGAGCTGCATATTGCAGGGCGGTTAGATTTAAACTCTTCGGGGTTATTGTTGCTGACCAATGATAGCCGTTGGTCCGAGGCGCTCATGTCGCCTGAGCAAAAAGTGGATAAAGTGTATCGGGTGACTCTGGCAAATCCTTTGAGCGAAGACTATATCGCGGCATTCGCGCAGGGCATGTATTTTGGCTTTGAAGATATCACCACTCAGCCAGCACAGCTTGTTATCCTCGCCCCCCATGTGGCAGAGGTGACCTTAAGAGAAGGAAAGTATCATCAAATCAAACGGATGTTTGGTCGTTTCCGTAATCCTGTGGTGGGATTGCATCGCCTTTCTATCGGTGAGATTACCTTGGATGAAGCCTTAAAGCCGGGCGAGAATCGTATGTTGACAGCGCAGGAGGTGGCTTCTATCTATCTTGCAGGGACGTCAGCTTAACTTTGTGCTTATGGAATAAGTTTAAGCCACCTTACCTTGCGGGAAGATGGCTTCATGCTTTCGTTATCTATCGAAGATGGATAACGAAGTTGCAGCGTTAGAGTTCCGCATGGGGGCCAAAGACTTCATAGTGCATTTGCGCGCTCGGAACACCCAGAGCGAGTAATTGCTGCTTGATCGAAGCCATAAAGCCAATGGGGCCACAGAAATAGTAATGTGCGTTGGCCACGATTTTATCGGCGACTGAGGTTAAGTTCATCGTTCCTTTAAAATCATAATCTTGGCCTAAAATGTCAGTTACTTTCGGCTCGCGGTACCACACATGACTGGCAAGATTGGCGTGTTGAGCGAGTTTAGTGT
The DNA here is from genome assembly GCF_029843705.1 of Shewanella sp. GD03713. Lineage (NCBI taxonomy): Bacteria > Pseudomonadati > Pseudomonadota > Gammaproteobacteria > Alteromonadales > Shewanellaceae > Shewanella > Shewanella sp. GD03713. The sequence goes on along the minus strand of NZ_JAOCIW010000001.1, from coordinate 3,677,940 downwards.
TTATCGCCGCTTTAAACCCATGTACGTCACCATGTTCGCAAGCGTGCAACCAAGTCACTGCGCTTGGGTGTTTTAGTTTTAGTAGCTGATTCAACATGCTCTTCATTGGCGTTTGTCCAACACCCGCCGAAATTAACACTACAGGTGTCTCTGGCTGAGCGGTTAGGGTGAAGTCTCCTGCTGGTGGCATAACAGCAAGGATATCGCCCACCTTTAACTCATTGTGAAGCAGGTTCGACACTTGGCCATTAGGCTCACGTTTTACACTAATGCGGTAGCTTTTGCCGTTAGGTGCGTCGGACAGCGAATACTGGCGAATCTCATCGAAATCGAGCTTAGGATGTTGCAGCTTAATGCTGAGGTATTGTCCTGGGATGAAATCTTTTACCGCTTGCCCATCGACAGGCGCTAATACGAACGAGGTAATCACGGCCGACTCGGTTGTTTTCTCACGAATAACAAACTCACGGACTCCTGACCAACCGCCATCTTGCTCTGCGCTTTCTTGGTAGATCTGCGCTTCGCGCTGGATAAAAATATTGGCTAAAAACTGATAAGCATCGCCCCATGCGGTGAGCACTTCTTCGGTAACCGCCTCTCCCCCCAACTCTTTTAGCGTGGCCAGTAGATGACCGCCGACGATGGCATATTGTTCTGGCTGAATTAAAAATCCGGTGTGCTTTTGAGCAATGCGTTCGACGGCCGTACCTAATGCACCTAGGTTATCGATGTTTTTGGCATAGGCTGCAACCGCGTTAAACAAGGCTACAGGTTGACCGCCAGAATGCTGATGAGCCAAGTTAAATACGTCTTTTAACTCAGGATTATGAGCAAACATCCGTTGGTAAAAATGCTGGGTGAGTGCAGGGCCTGCTGACTCGAGAAGGGGAATCGTGCTCTTGATGATTTGGATGGTACGGCTATCCAACATAGTGAATCCTTAACATGCTTTATTTATGAATGTTATTTGAGTTTAAAGATTCATTTGATTTAGATCAATAATAATTACAGCTAAAGCTGTTAGGTATTGGATGAATTGCAGACTGAGAGTGGTAACAGCACGAAAGGAATAGGGCTGGCACAGTAGGCCTGTGCCAGCGACATGAACTAGAGTCTGAATGCACTCACCTGATTACGCATACTGTTGGCAAGCTTGGTTAAGTTGATCACCGACTCACTCAGCTCTAAGGCCGAATTTGTGGAGTGTTCGGCAATATCGCTAATGGCAATAATGCTACGGTTGATGCTCTCGGCCACACTACTTTGCTCCTCGGCAGCTGTGGCGATATGGGTATTCAGTTCAGTAATATTGTCGACGGATGCGACAATCTCTTTCAGCGCTTGGCCTGCTTGATTCGCCTTGTCGTTGGCATCATCAACTTGATTAATCCCTACTTCCATCGCATTCACCGCTTCTTTAACCCCTTGTTGCAGAGTGGCGATCATCGCTTCAATCTCTTGGGTCGATTTTTGGGTGCGCTGTGCCAATGTCCGGACTTCGTCGGCTACGACGGCAAAGCCTCGACCCTGCTCTCCGGCGCGGGCCGCTTCAATCGCCGCATTTAATGCCAGTAGATTGGTTTGTTCGGCAATACTCTTGATCACATCCAATACTCGACCGATGTTCTGACTTTCATTGGATAAAAAGCCAATCACTTGCGCCGTTTTTTGAATTTGCTCAGAAAGTTGCGACATGCTGGTAATGGACTGCATCACAATGTGATTACCATTGGCGGCGTAATTATCGGCATCTTTAGCTGAATCCGCTGCTGCTGCTGCGCTTTGAGCCACCTCGGCGACCGTGGCTGTCATTTCATTCATGGCGGTGGCGGTTTGTTCGGTTTCAGCCTGTTGCTGCTGCATTCGTTTGTTGGTTTCTTGGGTAAAACTGCCAAGCTCGGTGGCCGAGCTATTCACAGTATTTGCCGCCTCAGCGATGGAGTGCAAAATTCCCCGTAAATGTTCAATAACCTGAGTGAGGCTAGTGGAGATCTGTCCGAGTTCATCATCGTTGAAGGTTTTAAATTTGACGGTGAGATCGGAATCTTGCCGAATGATCTTTAGATTTTGCACTATGTCGCGAATAGGATTCATCACACTACGATTGACCCAGAGTCCAATCACTATGCTGATCAGCATGGCGATACCCGCGAGAGTAATAAAAATCGAAATGGATGAATAATAGATATTGTTGACGCTGTCTTTTTCTTGCCCAGCGATCTTAATTTGCAGGTCAATCAGTTCGGAAATTTTACCGCTGATAGGGTCGATGGCGTTATATAAAGGCAGTATTTTGTCATTCAGTTTATGGACGACATCCCCATTAAAGCCCCTGAGGTAAGTGATTAATTGCTCTATCTGATCGTTGGCTGGAATAAATAAGCGTTCGGCTTGCTGGGCGAGTTGGGACTCTTCCTTGGTCAGCTCAGTGGCGAGATACTTTTGCCAGCGTTGATTGACGGTAGATTTGGCACTGCTAAGGGCATTAATGGCCTGTGAAGCACTAAACCCGCCCGCATTAGCCTTGTTTGCCGCATCAATTACATCCACGGCATATTTGTCGGCAATGACTTTAAGATCATCAAGGGGGACGACGCGGTCGTTATAGATACGTTCGACGCCATATTCGATTTTTCCCATCATATTGATAGCGATAAAACCGATAGTGAGCAGCATGACAAGTGGCACGAGAATGCCGATAAACATCTTTTGTTTTATTTGTAGACCATTCATATGGATTTCCTCGGTGAAACAAGGGAGTCCTTTAGGCAGAGCTCGAGCTGTCCCTATGATGAGTCTGTATGAATAGTTATAGCAAATTTCAGGAAGGTGATAAGTTACTTAAGGAAATTTAATCGCAGATACAAAAAAACCTCGCTAAGCGAGGTTTAAATGTTGGTACAGATGAGAGGACTTGAACCTCCACGCCCGCAAGGGCACTAGCACCTGAAGCTAGCGTGTCTACCAATTCCACCACATCTGCATTGGTATCCGACATTGTGTCGAATTTTAATTTGAATCGCAATTTGGTACAGGTGAGAGGACTTGAACCTCCACGCCCGCAAGGGCACTAGCACCTGAAGCTAGCGTGTCTACCAATTCCACCACACCTGCACTGTACTTTATTGCAATTCTTTAACACTGGTCGCTAAGGCAACCAATTTAAAGATGGTGCCCGAACCCGGAATCGAACCAGGGACACGAGGATTTTCAATCCTCTGCTCTACCGACTGAGCTATTCGGGCGACGGGCGCAATTTAAAGGCTTTTCGGCTTTTGAGTCAACTGATTTTTACGAAATAATGTAAAAAGTGGTGCGGTTGGATAAGTTTTACTCGAATAGCGTATTTATTGGCTCTTACCCAGCTGAAAAGGAACTTGGCGCGCTGTGGAACCTAAAAGGGAAGGGGCGTGAAACGCCGAACAAAAGATAAAAAAATGCCCCTTATAAAGGGGCATTTACGCTTAGTTCGATAAGATTTCGTTGTTTGGGAAGTTAGCTTGCATTACCATGAGCACGTTTTGCTTCAGTTGGTTCTGACCTAACTCGCCATAAGCTTCTGCCATAATCTCCAGTGCACGTTCTGTTGAAGGAGTGCCGGGATATGTTTCCAACACAGATTGAGCACGAACGGCCGCAGCACTCCAAGCGTTCATTTTGATATAATACTCAGCAACTTGAATGGAATATTTTGCTAAACGGTTTTTCAGCGACAACATGCGTTTTTGCGCATCGGCAGCATATTTGCTGTTGGGATAGGTTTTGATTAAACGATCAAAATCCTTAAAGGCATCTTGGGCATTTTTAGGATCGCGGTCGGTTCTATCGATATTCAACATATCGTGGAACAGATAGCTGTCCGCCTGCATATTGACGAGTCCACGCATATAGTAGACATAGTCGATATTGGGATGGGTTGGGTTTAAACGGATGAATCTGTCAATGTTGGCAATGCCAGAGGCAACATCGTCCATTTTGTAATAGGCATAAATCAGATCTAACTGAACCTGAGTTTTATGTGGTCCGAAGGGAAAGCGTGAGTCTAACGCTTCCAATGAACGGACGGCTTTAGAGTAATTGCCAAGTTCCATGGAGGTTCTTGCCTGAGAATAGAGCACATCAGGTGAGGTTTTGGCGGCAATATCGTTATCTTCAGGACTGCTGCTACAGGCTGATAACGCTAGCGAAAATAGGACTAAGGTTAAGCCTTTGGAGAATTTATACATACTTGAATTCAATTCTTTATAAGTTGTAGTTAAGAATTTTTCCATTTCACGATAAAATAGAAAGCATTCGATTGTAACAGATAGCACACATTTTTTGACCCCAAAATGGGGATACGGTTCCTATGACACAAGAGATTAATCTAAAAAGCGAGATTTCGGCAACACAAACTGGCCTGAGATTGGATCAAGCACTGGCTGAGTTGTTCCCAGATTACTCGCGCACGCGCATCAAGGAATGGATCCTATCTGATGCAGTCTATGTTGATGGCGTGATAGTGAATAAGCCGCGCGAAAAGGTATTCGAGCTGCAGCGCATTGAAATTAATGCCACGCTCGAAGAAGAAGTGCATGCGGCCGCACAAGCCATTGAGCTGGATATTGTCTACGAAGACGATGATATCTTAGTGATCAATAAACAAGCGGGCTTAGTGGTTCACCCCGGTGCTGGCAATGCCGATGGCACTTTGATGAACGCCCTGCTGCACCATTGCCCGAATATCGAGCACGTTCCACGTGCGGGTATTGTGCATCGTCTGGATAAAGACACCACAGGTTTGATGGTGGTAGCCAAAACGGTTGAAGCGCAAACCCATTTAGTGGCCGCGCTGCAAGCCCGTGAAATCACCCGTGAGTATGAGGCGATTGTCCTCGGTACTATGACGGCGGGCGGTACAGTCGATGAGCCTATTGGTCGTCATCCGACAAAACGTACCCATATGGCGGTGCATCATTCGGGTAAACCCGCAGTGACTCACTACCGTGTGGCGGAAAAATTCCGTAATCACACCCGTTTAAGATTGCGTTTAGAATCGGGCCGTACTCACCAAATCCGTGTGCATATGGCATATATTGGCCATGTGTTGGTGGGCGATCCTGTTTATGGCGGCCGTCCAAAACCACCCAAGGCAGCAAGTCCTGAGTTTTTTGAGATCCTGAAAAACTTTAAACGCCAAGCATTGCATGCGGTGCGTTTGGAGTTAGCGCATCCTGTGACTTGTGAAATCATGAGCTGGACCGCGCCTATTCCAGAAGACATGGTGATTCTGACCAAAGCGCTGCGTCAAGACACCTTAGAACACCCAGTCGAGTACTAGGCTATGCTGCTTCACGATTGGCCTGTACCGGACAATGTGGCAATTGCGATGACTGACCGCCACGGCGGTGTGAGTCTCGCGCCCTACGATAGCCTGAACTTAGGGCTACATGTGGGGGATGCGCCGCAGCAGGTATTGGCTAATCGTGGCATGTTGGCGAAGCAGTTATGCCTTGCGACTGAGCCTGTGTGGTTGGAGCAAGTTCACGGCACTCAGGTGGTTGATTTGGTCGATATCGTCCCAATCAATCTTGCCCAAAATGCTCAATCTGAGAATGTGGCCTTACAAGATTCACCACCTTTGGTGGCCGATGCCAGCTATACCGACCTCGCTGGACGTGTGTGTGTGGTGATGACCGCCGATTGTTTGCCAGTACTTCTGTGTAATCAACACGGTACGGAAGTCGCCGCTGCCCATGCCGGCTGGCGCGGACTCTGTGATGGAGTGATTGAGGCGAGTGTGGCTAAGTTTGCCTCTAAGCCAAGCGAGCTGATTGCCTATCTAGGGCCTGCCATTGGGCCAGAGACCTTTGAGGTTGGCGCCGAAGTGCGTGCTGCTTTTATGGCAACAGATCCAAACGCTGCAAACTGCTTTGTCGCTCAATGTCGGGCAACTAAGCCTGACAAATACCTTGCCGATATTATCGGATTAGCCAAATTGCGCTTAAAGAAACTGGGTATTACCCAAGTCTACAGCGCCGATATCTGCACTGTCTCTAACCCTGATTATTTCTCTTATCGCCGCGATAAAATCACTGGCCGCATGGCTTCATTGATCTGGCTTAAGTCTTAGGTTTATTCCCCTACAATTTGTATTAATTTCCCGCCGTCTTGCTTGAAATCGGTTAAATAGCCCCCATCTTTTAACTAACAAAATGTTATACCTAATTTGTGAGTTTTAGGAGGCTGTATGCGACTCGATCGTATGACCAATAAATTTCAGCTTGCCATCTCAGATGCCCAGTCGCTCGCGCTCGGGCGTGATCATCAGTTTATCGAACCGTTACATTTGATGATGGCGTTGCTCAACCAGGATTCTGGTTCTATCCATCCTTTATTAACCCAAGCTGGCATTCGGGTGAGTGCGCTGCGCTCGCTGTTGAGCCAAGAGCTTGAACGTCTACCGCAGGTCGAAGGCACTGGCGGCGATGTACAATTATCCCAAGGTTTAATTCGCTTATTAAACTTGTGCGACAAGTTGGCGCAAAAGCGCAAAGACAAATATATCTCCAGTGAGTTGTTTGTCTTAGCGGCACTCGAGGGCAGTGATGCCTTGGCGCAATGCTTAAAGAAATCCGGCGCCACCAAAGAGCTGCTCGAGCAAACCATTGAGCAAGTGCGCGGCGGTCAGAATGTGGATGATCCTAACGCGGAAGATCAACGCCAAGCGCTGAAAAAGTTTACCGTTGATCTCACTGAGCGTGCCGAGCAAGGCAAACTCGACCCTGTGATTGGTCGCGACGATGAAATCCGCCGCACCATTCAAGTGTTGCAACGCCGTAGTAAAAACAACCCAGTGCTGATTGGTGAGCCTGGCGTGGGTAAAACCGCGATTGTTGAAGGCCTCGCGCAGCGAATTGTGAACGGTGAAGTGCCTGAAGGGATTAAAAATAAACGCGTTTTATCCTTAGATATGGGCGCACTGATTGCGGGCGCTAAATATCGTGGCGAGTTTGAAGAGCGTTTAAAAGCCGTGCTTAACGAGCTGGCGCAGGAAGAAGGCCAAGTGATCCTCTTTATCGACGAGCTGCACACTATGGTGGGCGCGGGTAAAGGCGATGGCGCCATGGATGCGGGCAATATGCTAAAGCCTGCGCTGGCCCGTGGCGATCTTCACTGTGTGGGTGCGACCACTCTCGACGAATATCGTCAATATATTGAAAAGGATGCCGCCCTTGAGCGCCGCTTCCAAAAAGTATTAGTGGATGAGCCTAGCGTTGAAGATACCATAGCGATTTTGCGTGGTCTCAAAGAGCGTTACGAGTTACATCACCATGTGGAAATTACCGATCCGGCGATTGTGGCGGCGGCCACCATGTCGCACCGTTATGTGTCGGACCGTAAATTACCCGATAAAGCCATCGACTTGATTGACGAGGCGGCATCGAGCATCCGTATGCAGATGGATTCTAAGCCTGAATCCCTCGACAGATTGGAGCGCCGTGCTATCCAGTTGAAACTGGAAGAGCAGGCATTAGCCAAAGAAAACGATGAGGCGAGCCGCCGTCGACTTGAACATTTACGTGTCGAGTTGCATGAGGTTGAGGCTAAGGCGTCGGAGCTTAATGAAATCTGGCGCACCGAAAAAGCGGCGCTTGCAGGGACTCAGCATATTAAAGCCGACCTTGAGCAGGCGCGGATGGATTTAGAGGTGGCGCGCCGCGCGGGCGACTTGACCCGTATGTCCGAGCTGCAATATGGCCGTATTCCCGAGCTTGAAAAGCAACTGGACTTAGCTTCGCAAGCCGAAATGCAGGATATGACGCTGCTACGAAATAAAGTTACTGACTTAGAAATTGCCGAAGTGCTCTCAAAGGCGACGGGCATTCCGGTTTCTAAGATGCTTGAAGGCGAGCGTGAAAAACTGCTGCAAATGGAAGTGGCACTGCATGAGCGGGTGATTGGCCAAAACGAAGCCGTGGATGCGGTGGCCAATGCGATTCGCCGTAGCCGCGCAGGGCTGGCCGATCCGAATCGTCCTATTGGTTCGTTCCTGTTCTTAGGACCAACCGGTGTGGGTAAAACTGAGTTATGTAAGTCGTTGGCTAAGTTCCTCTTCGATACGGAATCGGCCTTAGTGCGCATCGACATGTCTGAATTTATGGAGAAACATGCGGTTTCCCGTTTAGTGGGGGCGCCTCCTGGCTATGTCGGTTATGAAGAGGGCGGTTACTTAACTGAAGCGGTGCGTCGTAAGCCTTATTCGGTGATATTGCTCGATGAGGTGGAAAAGGCTCACCCAGACGTGTTCAACATTTTGCTGCAGGTGCTGGATGATGGCCGCTTAACCGATGGTCAAGGTCGTACCGTCGACTTTAGAAATACGGTGATCATCATGACCTCAAACTTAGGCTCTGACATTATCCAAGAAGGATTCGGTCACCTAAGTTATAGCGAAATGAAGAGCGCGGTGATGAATGTGGTTACTCATAGCTTTAGACCCGAGTTTCTAAACCGGATCGACGAGTCAGTGGTATTCCATCCCTTGGATGCGGAAAATATCAAGCATATTGCATCTATCCAAATTGCTTCATTGCGTAAGCGTTTGGCAGAGAAAGACTATACGCTGGAGATCACCGACGAGGCATTATCGTTAATCGCCGAAATTGGTTTCGACCCAGTCTATGGCGCAAGACCGCTGAAACGTGCCTTACAGCAAGAGATGGAAAACCCATTAGCGCAAAAATTACTGCGTGGCGATTTACTGCCCGGCAAACCGATTAAGGTCAGTTGCGCCGGTGGTGAGTTGGTATTCGAACAATAATTTGCGCGGATGGTTACCCTGCTAAATGCAGCTTAACCTAAATAAAAAAACCGAAGTCTTAGACTTCGGTTTTTTATATCTACACGCTACAGATAAATGTGCTGTAACCCTAAAAGAGCAGCACGCGATAGTGTGGCGTGACTATCAAGGTTTGCATGCAGCTACAACAAACGCAGAGCATTATTTCTTATCGCAAAACAGTTTTATCCGCTGCTGATTCTCGCTAATTGCCGCTTGGCGCTCTTCTTCAGTCATTGCGACCGGCTCTTTATTACCTTCTTCTTGGCGGGTGAGCTTGGTATGAGTCGTTAACACATCTAAATTATGTTTAGCGTTTTCACAAATCGTTTCGGCTTGCTTAGCGTCTTTCTCTTTAATTAACGCTGCTGACTTTTCGGACTCGGACATTTCAGGGGGCGCATCTTTTTTAGCGGGAGCTATATAGCCAATTTTACCAGGCTCGATATCTTCGCTATAAAGTTGCTGCGTTTTGGATTGTTCCTGCTCCGGTGGCTGCTGACTGTAATGGGTGACACCATTCTCATCGACCCAAGTGTAAATCACCCCGGCGAATACGGGCTGAGTGAGCAGCATTAAGCATGCAATCCGCAGAAACATTGCGCTAACCTTGGCTTTTCTTAACATAAAAATCATCCCTAAGGGTCACCATCGACATGATAGTAAAATATGCTATCTTGAAGCCTACTTCCATTTCAGCTCATAGCTTTATAAGTGTATGCAAAATTCCTCGAATCAAACAGTAAAGAATAAAGGTATCTATTTACTGCCGAATTTATTCACCACCGCAGGCTTGTTTTCCGGTTTCTATGCTGTGATTGCCTCTATGAATGCTAACTTTGAAGCGGCGGCGATTGCGATTTTTGTGGCCATGATTTGCGATGGCTTAGACGGCAGAGTGGCAAGATTAACGAATACGCAAAGTGACTTTGGGGCCGAATATGACAGCATGGCGGATATGGTGTCCTTTGGTATGGCGCCTGCGTTACTCGCCTACAATTGGGCGCTTGCGGATTTAGGCAAAGTTGGTTGGCTCGCAGCATTTATCTATTGTGCGGGCGCCGCATTAAGGTTGGCACGTTTTAATACTCAGGTCGGCGTTGCTGATAAACGTTATTTTCAAGGCTTAGCGAGTCCCGCTGCTGCGGCAGTTATTGCCGGTAGCATTTGGCTTGGCAATCAGTACAACCTCGATGGTAAGAATATCAGTTGGATTGCCGGATTGATTACGGCCACCACGGGATTATTAATGGTGAGTAATTTCCGTTATCACTCATTTAAGGAAATTGACTGGCGCGGCAAAGTGAATTTCATTGCTATCTTATTTGTGGTTGGCGTGTTTGTGGTGGTGTCGGTGCAACCGGCATTAATACTCTGTATTGGTTTTTACCTCTACGCTATCTCGGGGCCTGTGATCACCATTCGTACCGTGAGAAAACTAAAAGTGGCGCACATTGTGGGTGATGGCGATCATGAAAAGGAACAAGACACGGGAGAGGGCACCAAGAGTTCGACAAATTCTACGGATAATCCTTAGCCCGACAGTTCCAACACTCGCAAGCTTTATTCAATGAGTCAGTTCTGCGGTTCAAGAGTCACCATTCGTTATTCTTGAACCGTTTTCCTCATTCGACACCTATACATATATATACAAAAGTTTTAAAGCATCCTTTCTTAAGGCTATTCGATCTATAGAATTCCCTGCACATCCATGCCGCATATGCCAAACTTATCAACCCGAGTGACAAAGATTGCAGCATATTTATCCGATATTTGCAGTTTTGCTGGTTATTTGCTCACTTGGCGTGATTTGTTAAAAAAGCCCTTGCGTAAAAAGTTCTGCTGCCTATAATGCGCATCCACTGACACGGTAGACAGCGAAAGCAACCGCAGTATCAGTGCGAATCGAATGCAAAATGTGCAGTTGATTCGAAAGCATCAAGAAGTTTGCAAAAACGCCTTGACGCGACAAGGGAAATGCGTAGAATACGCAGCCCTGACCCGTTGAGCGGTAACGCGAAGTGAATGGTCAAATGCTCTTTAACAATCTAAACAAGAAATCTGTGTGGACACTCACAGGTGTTGAGTTAATCGAAATTACTCTGCCGTTTGGCGAGTAATCAAAATTTACATCAATGAATGAGTGTTCATAGCAATATGTACAACGACTTATTAAGTTAAGTCGATTCAGAATTCATTGAGCCGAATCTTCGGATTCACAAAACTTTTAATTGAAGAGTTTGATCATGGCTCAGATTGAACGCTGGCGGCAGGCCTAACACATGCAAGTCGAGCGGCAGCACAAGTAAGTTTACTTATGAGGTGGCGAGCGGCGGACGGGTGAGTAATGCCTAGGGATCTGCCCAGTCGAGGGGGATAACAGTTGGAAACGACTGCTAATACCGCATACGCCCTACGGGGGAAAGAGGGGGACTTTCGGGCCTCTCGCGATTGGATGAACCTAGGTGGGATTAGCTAGTTGGTGAGGTAATGGCTCACCAAGGCGACGATCCCTAGCTGTTCTGAGAGGATGATCAGCCACACTGGGACTGAGACACGGCCCAGACTCCTACGGGAGGCAGCAGTGGGGAATATTGCACAATGGGGGAAACCCTGATGCAGCCATGCCGCGTGTGTGAAGAAGGCCTTCGGGTTGTAAAGCACTTTCAGTAGGGAGGAAAGGTTGTAAGTTAATACCTTGCAGCTGTGACGTTACCTACAGAAGAAGGACCGGCTAACTCCGTGCCAGCAGCCGCGGTAATACGGAGGGTCCAAGCGTTAATCGGAATTACTGGGCGTAAAGCGTGCGCAGGCGGTTTGTTAAGCGAGATGTGAAAGCCCCGGGCTCAACCTGGGAATTGCATTTCGAACTGGCAAACTAGAGTCTTGTAGAGGGGGGTAGAATTCCAGGTGTAGCGGTGAAATGCGTAGAGATCTGGAGGAATACCGGTGGCGAAGGCGGCCCCCTGGACAAAGACTGACGCTCAGGCACGAAAGCGTGGGGAGCAAACAGGATTAGATACCCTGGTAGTCCACGCCGTAAACGATGTCTACTCGGAGTTTGGTGTCTTGAACACTGGGCTCTCAAGCTAACGCATTAAGTAGACCGCCTGGGGAGTACGGCCGCAAGGTTAAAACTCAAATGAATTGACGGGGGCCCGCACAAGCGGTGGAGCATGTGGTTTAATTCGATGCAACGCGAAGAACCTTACCTACTCTTGACATCCAGAGAATTCGCTAGAGATAGCTTAGTGCCTTCGGGAACTCTGAGACAGGTGCTGCATGGCTGTCGTCAGCTCGTGTTGTGAAATGTTGGGTTAAGTCCCGCAACGAGCGCAACCCCTATCCTTATTTGCCAGCACGTAATGGTGGGAACTCTAGGGAGACTGCCGGTGATAAACCGGAGGAAGGTGGGGACGACGTCAAGTCATCATGGCCCTTACGAGTAGGGCTACACACGTGCTACAATGGCGAGTACAGAGGGTTGCAAAGCCGCGAGGTGGAGCTAATCTCACAAAGCTCGTCGTAGTCCGGATTGGAGTCTGCAACTCGACTCCATGAAGTCGGAATCGCTAGTAATCGTGGATCAGAATGCCACGGTGAATACGTTCCCGGGCCTTGTACACACCGCCCGTCACACCATGGGAGTGGGCTGCAAAAGAAGTGGGTAGCTTAACCTTCGGGAGGGCGCTCACCACTTTGTGGTTCATGACTGGGGTGAAGTCGTAACAAGGTAGCCCTAGGGGAACCTGGGGCTGGATCACCTCCTTACCTATACGACTAACTCGATGTTTGTTGAGTGTTCACACAGATGGCTTGTTGAACTTCTCGAAAGAGGAGGGAGAGCGAAATGCGCCGCGTGCCGGTAAGCATTGTTCTTTAACAATTTGGAAAGCTGATAGTAATTAATACAATGATGTCTGTCGTTGTGTTAATACGAAAAAATTGAGTTCTTAAAACACTTTTTAAGTGTCTTGAATATTCAAGTCTAAGGCGAGTCCATTTCCTTGGTCGGAAATGAGACAAGTAAAACCAGCTGGTCGCAACAATTCAAGTGAAACTCATTTGGGTTGTATGGTTAAGCGACTAAGCGTATACGGTGGATGCCTTGGCAGTCAGAGGCGATGAAGGACGTAGTAACTTGCGAAAAGCGTTGGCGAGCTAGTAACAAGCATTTGAGCTAACGATGTCCGAATGGGGGAACCCAGCAGCATAAGCTGTTATCACTACATGAATACATAGTGTAGTGAGGCAAACGAGGGGAACTGAAACATCTAAGTACCCTTAGGAAAAGAAATCAACCGAGATTCCCCTAGTAGCGGCGAGCGAACGGGGATTAGCCCTTAAGTCAGAGGGGTGTTAGTGGAATGGTCTGGAAAGTCCAGCGGCACAGGGTGATAGCCCCGTACACGAAAACTAACCTTTGATGAAAACGAGTAAGGCGGGACACGTGATATCCTGTTTGAATATGGGGGGACCATCCTCCAAGGCTAAATACTCCTGACTGACCGATAGTGAACCAGTACCGTGAGGGAAAGGCGAAAAGAACCCCTGTGAGGGGAGTGAAATAGAACCTGAAACCGTATACGTACAAGCAGTGGGAGCGGTTCTTGAGACCGTGACTGCGTACCTTTTGTATAATGGGTCAGCGACTTACGTTTTGTAGCGAGGTTAAGCGAATAGCGGAGCCGTAGGGAAACCGAGTGTTAACTGCGCGTTTAGTTGCAAGGCGTAGACCCGAAACCCGGTGATCTAGCCATGGGCAGGTTGAAGGTTGAGTAACATCAACTGGAGGACCGAACCGACTAATGTTGAAAAATTAGCGGATGACTTGTGGCTGGGGGTGAAAGGCCAATCAAACCGGGAGATATCTGGTTCTCCTCGAAAGCTATTTAGGTAGCGCCTCGGACGAACACCTTTGGGGGTAGAGCACTGTTAAGGCTAGGGGGTCATCCCGACTTACCAACCCTTTGCAAACTCCGAATACCAAAGAGTGCTATCCGGGAGACAGACGGCGGGTGCTAACGTCCGTCGTCAAAAGGGAAACAACCCAGACCGTCAGCTAAGGTCCCAAAGTGTATGTTAAGTGGGAAACGATGTGGGAAGGCTTAGACAGCTAGGATGTTGGCTTAGAAGCAGCCATCATTTAAAGAAAGCGTAATAGCTCACTAGTCGAGTCGGCCTGCGCGGAAGATGTAACGGGGCTAAACATACCACCGAAGCTACGGGTGCAATCCATTAGGGTTGCGCGGTAGAGGAGCGTTCTGTAAGCCGTTGAAGGTGAAGGGGTAACCCACGCTGGAGGTATCAGAAGTGCGAATGCTGACATGAGTAACGATAAAGGGGGTGAAAAACCCCCTCGCCGAAAGACCAAGGGTTCCTGTCCAACGTTAATCGGGGCAGGGTGAGTCGACCCCTAAGGCGAGGCCGAAAGGCGTAGTCGATGGGAAACAGATTAATATTTCTGTACTTCCGCTAACTGCGATGGAGAGACGGAGAAGGCTAGGCTAGCGCGGCGTTGGTAGTCCGCGTTTAAGGTGGTAGGTGGAACGCTTAGGCAAATCCGGGCGTTCTTAACACTGAGAGCTGATGACGAGTCCCCAAGGGGATGAAGTAGTTGATGCCATGCTTCCAGGAAAATCTTCTAAGCTTCAGGTTAGCGGGAATCGTACCCCAAACCGACACAGGTGGTCGGGTAGAGAATACCAAGGCGCTTGAGAGAACTCGGCTGAAGGAACTAGGCAAAATGGTACCGTAACTTCGGGAGAAGGTACGCTGCTGTTGGTGATGGGACTTGCTCCCTAAGCTGACGGCAGTCGCAGATACCAGGTGGCTGCAACTGTTTATCAAAAACACAGCACTGTGCAAAATCGCAAGATGACGTATACGGTGTGACGCCTGCCCGGTGCCGGAAGGTTAATTGATTGGGTTATCGCAAGAGAAGCTCATGATCGAAGCCCCGGTAAACGGCGGCCGTAACTATAACGGTCCTAAGGTAGCGAAATTCCTTGTCGGGTAAGTTCCGACCTGCACGAATGGCGTAATGATGGCCACGCTGTCTCCAGCCGAGACTCAGTGAAGTTGAAATTGCGGTGAAGATGCCGTATACCCGCGGCTAGACGGAAAGACCCCGTGAACCTTTACTATAGCTTGGCACTGAACATTGACCCTACATGTGTAGGATAGGTGGGAGACTTTGAAGCGGGAACGCTAGTTCTCGTGGAGTCGTCCTTGAAATACCACCCTTGTAGTGTTGATGTTCTAACTTGGGCCCCTAATCGGGGTTAAGGACAGTGCCTGGTGGGTAGTTTGACTGGGGCGGTCTCCTCCCAAAGAGTAACGGAGGAGCACGAAGGTTGGCTAAGTACGGTCGGACATCGTACGGTTAGTGCAATGGCATAAGCCAGCTTAACTGCGAGACAGACACGTCGAGCAGGTACGAAAGTAGGTCATAGTGATCCGGTGGTTCTGAATGGAAGGGCCATCGCTCAACGGATAAAAGGTACTCCGGGGATAACAGGCTGATACCGCCCAAGAGTTCATATCGACGGCGGTGTTTGGCACCTCGATGTCGGCTCATCACATCCTGGGGCTGAAGTCGGTCCCAAGGGTATGGCTGTTCGCCATTTAAAGTGGTACGCGAGCTGGGTTCAGAACGTCGTGAGACAGTTCGGTCCCTATCTGCCGTGGGCGTTGGATGATTGAGGGGAGTTGCTCCTAGTACGAGAGGACCGGAGTGAACGAACCGCTGGTGTTCGGGTTGTCATGCCAATGGCATTGCCCGGTAGCTATGTTCGGAATCGATAACCGCTGAAAGCATCTAAGCGGGAAGCGAGCCCCAAGATGAGTCATCCCTTGGACTATAAGTCCACTAAAGAGCCGTTCGAGACTAGGACGTTGATAGGTCAGGTGTGTAAGCGTTGTGAGGCGTTGAGCTAACTGATACTAATGACTCGAGAGGCTTAACCATACAACCCAGATGGGTTTTACTCAGTGATACTTAGACGAATACAAACACTTAAGAAGTGGTACTCAATCCAGCTTTCCGAATTCATTTACTGCCTGCAACAATAAGACGGGTAGTGAATAACAAATTTGCTTGGTGACAATAGCATTGTGGTCCCACCTGATCCCATCCCGAACTCAGAAGTGAAACGCAATCGCGCCGATGGTAGTGTGGGGTCTCCCCATGTGAGAGTAGGTCATCGCCAAGCGCCTAATTAAACAAAGAAGCCAGCTGAATAAGCTGGCTTTTTTGTTTTTCGTGTTTGCCATTTCAGTTTCTGTATTCTTCATAAGCCTTCTTTAATTACTAACGTTATTACTCTACGGTCTAAGATGCAGCGTTAATGGAGAACGGCTGATTATCTTGTTTTCTAGACTTTTAAACCTGTGTCCTCATTATTCCTCTAAACACCTTCTTGGCAGCTTAATGCTTTAGCGCTGTATTTTGATGCTTCTTGGATTGTGTCCTTACTCATCGTTCGATTTAAACTTGTACTCATTTAATAAAAGATTCAAGACCTCATTATCGTTAGATTGCACTTTCGGCTGCTGTTTACTTAGGCCTTAATCTTGAGAGCCAGTAACCTTTTTTTCCCCAATAAAAATATCTGCTTTGCTGTTTCATTAACGAATATTCATTTTATCGCTCGTTCACTAAGGATCCCTCAGACACTTATTGCCGATCTTATGTAAATTGGTCTTACCAATTTACAGCCATAGATTGAGTTTGATATCAATGAAGATGTTGTGAAGTTGTAAATCTAACACTTGATTGGGTTGAAAGCTGGAGGAGGTACTGACGTGAAAGGGGAGCTAACGCAGCAGCTATTAGATGCTGTTGGCATCATGTTATTGGGCATGGGGCTGGTGTATTTATTTTTAAGTGTATTGATATTAGGTGTGAATCTGGTTGCTAAGTGGTGCCGTGAAGAGCCTAAAGCAGCAGATCCGTTAAAGGTGAATGATGCGAGCTCAATCGGAGCTGCAAACACCTTAGATCCTAAATTGGTGGCTGCGATCAGCTTAGCCGTCCAGCAGTATCGTTCTCAGGCTAAATAATGGAGCGCCATATGAACCGAGTAAATTCGATTGTGGCGTCTAAGCCATTACAGTTAACCGATGTCGTCTTGAGGGATGCACATCAGTCTATTTTAGCAACGCGTTTACGCATCGATGACATGCTTCCGATTGCACCTCTGCTCGATAAAGTGGGATTTTGGTCGCTCGAGTCTTGGGGCGGAGCGACTTTCGATGCCTGTATTCGTTATTTAGGTGAGGATCCTTGGGACAGGATCCGCGAGCTGAAAAAGTTAATGCCCAATACGCCTCAACAAATGTTACTGCGCGGTCAAAACCTATTGGGTTATCGCCATTATGCCGATGATTTAGTGACACGTTTTGTTGAGCGTGCCCATGCCAATGGTGTGGATGTATTCCGTATCTTTGATGCGATGAATGATGTGCGTAACCTTGAGATGGCAGTAAAAGCGGTGCGTGACGTCGGTGGGCACGCGCAAGGCACAATTTCTTATACGACCAGCCCTGTTCATACGGTTGATACTTGGGTCGATATGGCAAAGCGCCTTGAGGACATGGGCTGCCATTCGCTGTGCATTAAAGACATGGCGGGCCTACTCAAGCCGATGGAAGCCTTTGAGCTTATTAGTCGCTTAAAATCACAAACTCAACTCATGCTCTCATTGCATTGCCACGCCACGACGGGGCTAAGTACCGCAACCTATCAAAAGGCGATAGAGGCGGGAATCGATGTGCTCGATACTGCCATTTCTTCCATGAGCCAAACCTATGGCCATACGGCAACTGAAACCGTGGTTGCTATGGTGGCCGAGACCGAGCGTGAAACTCACTATGACCTTGCCTTACTTGAAGAGATTGCCGCTTATTTCCGTGAGGTGCGGAAAAAGTACGCCAAGTTCGAAGGAGCGTTAAAAGGTATCGATTCGCGGATCCTTCGCGCTCAAGTGCCCGGTGGCATGTTGACGAATATGGAGAGTCAGCTCAAAGAACAAGGTGCAGCCGATAAGCTGGACGCAGTGCTCGAGGAGATCCCTCGGGTGCGTCAGGATTTAGGCTTTCTGCCTTTGGTTACACCAACTTCGCAAATTGTTGGCTCGCAGGCGGTTATCAACGTACTGATGGGGCAAAGATATCAATCGTTGACCAAAGAGACTGAAGGTGTGTTAAGGGGCGAATATGGTGCTACTCCGGCCCCAGTTAATCCTGAGTTGCAGGCTCGAGTGCTTAACGGTGCGGCGGCGATCACCTGCCGTCCTGCGGATTTACTCGCACCCGAGTTGGACAAACTGCGTACGGAGTTATTATCAAAGGCGCAGGAGCAAGGGATTCGTCTCGTCTCAGAGAGTAAAGAAAAGTCTCTGGACGATGATTTACTCATCTATGCGCTCTTCCCGCAGATTGGCTTACAGTTTTTAAAACACCGAGACGACCCAACCGCTTTTGAGCCAAAACCTGAACTTGCGCCAGTGTTACCTGCTACGCCGCGTGAGGCCGAGACTTATACCGTTACGGTTGAAGGGCAAACTTATGTGGTTGAGGTTGCCGAGGGCGGCGAAATTAGCCAGATCCAAACTCAGGGACAAGCCGCACTGCCGCTTGGCCAAGCTTATCCTTCTCAGCCGAGCGCTGCGCCAGTGCCTCAAACCAGTGAGGTGAAACTTAAGATGAGCGCGCCACTATCGGGCAATATCTTCAAAGTGCATGTCGGCATTGGTGACAAGGTGTGCGCCGGCGATGTTGTTATCATCCTAGAGGCCATGAAAATGGAGACCGAAATCCGCGCACAGGGGGATGGCATTATTACCCATCTCTTTGTGAAAGAAGGGGATTCGGTTGCCGTGGGTTCTCAATTACTGGCCTTAGCCTAGGAGTCGTTATGGATGGTTTACTGGCTTTCTGGGCCGAAACGGGCATAGCCCATTTTACTGCGGGGCAAGCCTTGATGATGGCGGTAGGTGCCTTGCTGTTATACCTTGCGATAGTGCGCGGCTTTGAGCCACTACTGTTGTTACCTATTGGTTTTGGCGCTGTGCTGGCGAATATTCCCAATGCGGGTTTTACCGAAGAGGGCGGTATGCTGTATTACGCCTACCATGTTGGGATTGAAACCGGGGTCTTTCCGCTGCTGATCTTTATGGGGGTTGGCGCGCTGACAGATTTTAGTGCGCTGATTGCCAATCCAAAGACCTTGCTACTCGGCGCGGCGGCGCAGTTTGGGATTTTCGCAACCTTAATTGGGGCGATAGCGCTGAATCTGGTGCCAGGCTTTGAATTTACCATGCAGGATGCCGCAGCCATTGCCATTATCGGTGGCGCGGATGGACCAACGGCGATTTTCCTTGCCTCTAAGCTTGCGCCTGAGTTGTTGGGGGCGATTGCTGTGGCGGCCTATTCCTATATGGCGCTGGTGCCGATTATTCAGCCGCCGATCATGCGTTTACTCACGACCCAAGCCGAGCGTGAGATAAAGATGGAGCAGCTCAGGGAGGTGAGTAAGAAGGAGAAGATCATTTTCCCGCTGATGGTATTGGGCTTAACGATTTTATTCTTACCCGCAGCGACTCCTTTGGTTGGTATGTTTTGCCTTGGCAATCTAATGCGTGAGTCGGGTGTGGTAGATAGATTATCGAAAACGGCGCAAAACGAGCTGATTAATATCGTCACAATTTTCTTAGGCTTGGCCGTCGGTTCTAAACTTTCTGCGGAGCAGTTCTTGCGCGTCGAAACCTTAGGGATCTTAGTTTTGGGCGCGTTGGCATTCGGCATTGGTACCGCTGCAGGGGTGCTGATGGCAAAACTGATGTGCAAATTAACTGGCGGTAAAGTCAATCCATTAATTGGCGCAGCGGGCGTATCAGCTGTGCCAATGGCGGCAAGGGTGGTGAATAAGGTGGGGTTAGAGGCTAATCACCATAACTTTTTGCTGATGCACGCCATGGGGCCAAACGTTGCAGGGGTATTAGGCTCTGCGGTTGCTGCGGGGATTTTACTGGCTGTGCTTGGCTAAGCTGCGAATTTGGAGGCTAGAGCAAAGCCTATTGTGAACCAATAGGCTTTAAGCCGTTAACCACAGGAGCAGCATAAGAAGCAAAATCACCGTGCCGCTGATGGCTATGATGTAGATAAAGCCACGTTTTCCTTGAGCCAGCGGTAAACCATTGGCTTTTAAAAACAGTATCCACAGCAAGCAAAGGATAAGCGGGAATAAAAACAGTTTAGTCATGCTTCATTCTACTTTTGGTAAATAAGTGAAGAGTTTAACAGCTTGTTTGACCGAAAGTCATGGACGTTTTATTCGCAATAAGTGAAATACGGATAATAAAAAAGACCGCATTTGCGGCCTTTTTATTGGATAAATCTTTCATGATTTACCCTGAGTGATTAATTATCGGCAATCGCAGCCGTTTGAGTCTCGTTGCTGTAGAACTGATCAACATCAAGCTCATTTTCAGATTTGCCAATCACCACGGCGGTCATCATGTCGCCTGTGACGTTGGTCGCGGTGCGGATCATATCGATAATACGGTCGATGGCGGCAATAAAGGCGATACCTTCTAGGGGCAAACCAATCACGCCTAAAGTGACGGTTAACATCACCATAGCGCTGCCTGGCACGCCAGCGGTACCGACTGAGGCCACCGTGGCTGTTACGGCAATCATCACATAATCTAAGGTATCGAGTGGAATACCGTAAATTTGAGCGATAAAAATCGCGGCAATCGCAGGGTAAATACCACCACAGCCATCCATGTTCATGGTTGCGCCGAGCGGCATAACGAAGGCGCTATAACGCTTTGAAACACCCATGGTCTCAACCGCTCTGGTACTTGCAGGCAGAGTGCCGAAGCTTGAAGAGGTACTAAAAGCCACTAATTGCGCCGGCATGGCCTTACGGAAAAATTGCACAGGGCTTAAACCCGCGGCAAATTTCACTAGTCCACCGTAGACAAAAATCATATGGATAAGGGCGGCAATATAGATAGCGGCGATAAATTTACCTAGAGGTAATAGGGTCGATAAACCATATTCACCGACCACCCAAGCCATTAAGCCAAACACGCCGATAGGGGTGAGTTTGAGCACCATGCGTGTCAGTTGGAACATGACTTCGGCGCCCGCTTCGATGGTGCGTTTTAGTGGCTCGGCTTTCTCGCCAACCTTGTTGATGGCTATCCCGACCAACGCAGCAAAGACAATGATCTGCAGTACTTTTCCATCCGCCAGTGAGGCAAAGGGATTGACTGGGATCATATCGAGCAGCACCTGCGCAAACCCTGGAATATTGCGCTCACGCACTTCCGTGGTGGCCAGTTGCATTGTGCCGCCCATATCGATAAGCGAGCCAACCGCTAAGCCAATCAGTGAGGCAACAGTGCCAGTCAGCATAAACATGCCTAAGGTCTTAAGACTTAAGCGTTTGAGATTCGTTTGAGAGCCGAGCGAGGTGATACTGACCACAATCGCACAGAAGACCAGTGGAGCAACCAGCATCTTAATGGCGCTGATAAACAAATCGCCAAGCGGTTTAAGTACAGTGGCGGTTTCACCTAAAAGTACGCCAACGAGTGCGCCTAAAATAAAACCGGCGAGGACTTTTTGCCAAAAAGGAATGCGGCTAATAGTTTGAAGAATCATGCGTTTTCCAAAAATATATCATTACAAGCCCATGGACCTGAGATGCTAGTATGAGTATCCACTTGAAGTGAGTGAACTTAAACCAAGCGACGAGTCAGGTACAGGACATTTTTTGCCATTAAAGGCATTGTATCGGCTGTGATAGGGTTATAACAAACCGATTTTCTTATAACTTATTGTGATAAATGAGTTTGTTGTGAAATGGTTAGTAGCTACATCCTTTTAACGCTGTGGTAGTTCTCTGTTCGAGAGCGTGAAAGAGCTGTAATTTCATAGAGTAAGCTTTTATGTCTGAATTAAGCATGATGTTTTCTGGGGCTTTTTTAGCCGCGACCTTGTTACCGGGAGGATCAGAAGTTTTACTGATTGCGTTGCTGAATAAAGCGCCGCAAGCTTGGGTCGAATTAGTGGTGGTGGCCAGTGTTGGCAATACCTTAGGGGCGATGACGAGTTTTTATCTAGGGCGTATCGGCCGGTTTGCAAAGTCCCCCGAGGCCCTCAGTGAGGGAAAGCATGCCAAAGCCTTAGCCCTTATTGAGCGTTACGGTGTTTGGTCGTTATTGTTGTCGTGGGCGCCAGTGATTGGCGATCTATTATGTTTATTGGCGGGATGGTTAAAGCTTAGGGCGTTCCCCGCATTAGTGATGATTTTGATCGGCAAAACCCTGCGTTACCTTATCGTGGCGGCCGCCACATTGCATTGGTTTAGTTAGTTTTTACACTCGTTGTTCGGTTAAAGGATAATAGCGCTGCAAAGGAAGTCCTTGTATTACTTGGAACTTTGTAGGGCTTAATGAGTCTGAATTCATTATTGATACCGAGCATTCTACAGGGGCTAATTTTTTAGCCTATTGATGTATAAGGGGAATACCTTGAAAAAATGGATATTAGCGGTCGCGATTTCCGCCGCACTCGCAGGTTGTGCCAGCCAAACCTCAACGCAATTACCCGCGGGCGTAAAGTTAATTGAAAATGTGCAACTGAAGGACTCAGAAGTCGGTATTCCCTTTAAAAAATATCAGCTTGCCAATGGTCTAACGGTTATTTTGCATCAAGATCATTCCGATCCCTTAGTGCATGTCGATGTGACTTATCACGTCGGCTCGGCCAGAGAACTGGCAGGCCGTTCAGGATTCGCCCATTTATTCGAACATATGATGTTCCAGGGCTCTGAGCACGTCGCCGATGAGCAACATTTTGAGGTGGTAACCGAGGCGGGGGGCACACTGAACGGCTCAACCAATACCGACAGAACGAACTACTTTGAGACTGTCCCTAGCAACCAGCTCGAAAAAATGTTGTGGCTCGAGTCTGACCGCATGGGCTTTTTGTTGCCGGCGCTAACCAGCGAAAAGTTTGAAGTACAGCGCGAGACGGTGAAAAACGAGCGCGCTCAACGCATTGATAATCAACCCTATGGCCGAATGAGCGAGCGCTTTAATCAGGCGATGTTCCCGGTCGGTCATCCCTATTCTTGGCCTGTGATCGGCTGGCCAGAGGATCTTAACCGCGCCACAGTGGATGATGTGAAACACTTTTTCCAGCGCTGGTACGGCCCGAATAACGCCACTCTGACCATTGGCGGCGATTTTGATGAGTTGCAAGCCTTAGCCTGGGTAAACAAATACTTTGGCGAAATCCCCCGTGGCCCCGAGGTTCAACCCGAGCCTAAGACCTTAGTTACGCTCGATAAGACGCGCTATATCTCGATGGAAGATAACGTGCATCTGCCGCTGATCCGTATCGGCTTTCCGACTGTGTATGCCAGCCATCCCGATGAAGCCGCGCTGGACTTATTAGCTAATATCCTCGGTGGCGGTAAAACCTCACTCGTTTACAAAAACCTTGTGAAGGATGGTTATGCCGTGCAGGCAAGCGTGAGCCAACCCTGCCAAGAGTTAGCCTGCCAGATGTCGATTTATGCCCTAGCCAATCCGCAAAAGGGCGCGACCTTAGCCGAACTTGAACAGCGCATTCTCGACTCGATTAATGAGTTTGAGCAGCGCGGCGTCACCGACGATGACCTGCAAAAAGTGAAAGTGCAGTTTGAGGCCGATACCATTTTTGGTTTGCAGAGCGTAAAAGGCAAAGTGTCTATGCTTGCCTTGAATCAAACCATGTTTGGTGAGCCGAATAAGATTGGAGTAGACCTTGCGCGCTACGCCAATGTGACCAAAGACGATGTGATGCGGGTATTTAAAAAGTACATCAAAGACAAGCCCATGGTGGTGATGAGTGTGGTACCGCAGGGAATGACGGCTTTAGTCGCTCATCCGGATAACTTCATCCCTCAAACCTTGCCCGTGGCGGATACAGCTGTAGAGGGCGATTTACCCGCCGCTAAGTTTGTGTCAAGTTTCGACCGCTCAGCAATGCCAGCCTCGGGCGCGGCGCCCGTGCTTAAAGTCCCGACAATTTGGACGACTAAGTTAGCTAATGGCATCGAAGTGATGGGCACTCAAAGCAGCGAAACCCCGACTGTGGAGTTAGTGATTTATCTTAACGGCGGACACAGATTAGTGCCCGTTGAAAAGGCGGGCCTAGCAGGCCTAACCGCTGAGATGCTGAATGAGTCGACTCAAAAGCGCTCAACCGAGCAGTTGTCGCAGGCGCTTGAGATGCTCGGCAGTACGGTGGACTTTAGTGCCTCCGAATCCCAAAGCACGATTAAGGTGTCGGCGCTCACCGAGCACTTGGATGAAACCTTAGCCATATTGGAAGAAAAGCTGTTCCAGCCTGCGTTTAACGAGGCCGACTTTGCGCGGGTGAAGCAGCAACAGTTGCAGCAAATTCAGCATATGCAGTCAGACCCAGGCTATGTCGCTAACTCTGCGCTGTATAGCTTGCTCTATGGTAAGAATAACGCTCAAGGCGTCAGCGATGCAGGGACCTTAGATTCCGTTGCCGCGCTGACACTTGCGGATGTGAAGGCGTTTTACGCTGAGCAGTACCGTGGTGCGAACGCTAAAATCATTACGGTAGCGAATCTGCCTGAAAGTGCGTTACTACCTAAGCTTGCGGGATTGAGTCAATGGCAAGGGGAGGCGAGTACATTGCCGCCACTCAAGTCATTCCCTGCGCTGAAGGGCGGGACTATCTATCTGATCGATAAACCGGGCGCGGCTCAGTCGGTAATTAACATTGCGAAACGTGCCTTACCCTATGATGCAACAGGTAATTATTTCAAATCTTACCTGATGAACTATCCGCTCGGTGGCGCCTTCAATAGCCGTATTAACCTCAATTTACGTGAGAACAAGGGGTATACCTATGGGGCTCGCAGCTCATTTACCGGTGGCGTCGAAGTCGGTGATTTTGTGGCCTCGAGTGATGTGCGTACCGATGTGACGGCCAAGGCGGTAAATGAATTTATCAAAGAGATCAAAGCCTATCAGCAGAATGGGATGACGGACACTGAGCTCGGCTTTATGCGTAACTCGGTTTCCCAAGGGCAAGCATTGGATTATGAGACGCCTTATCAGAAGGCGGGCTTTATGCGGATGATCCAGCGTTACCAGCTGAGCCAAGATTTTACTACCGAGCAGGACAAAATTATAAATACTGTAACAAAAGATGAACTCAATGCCCTCGCGGCTTCCGAGCTAGATATCTCGAAAATGATCATCTTAGTGGTGGGAGATAAGGCGAAAATTGAAGCGGATTTAGCAACTTTAGGCTATCCAATTGAAACTTTAGTATTGTAAATTAGCTTTTCGACCCAATATAAATTGCAGACAAGCTAATTGTGCAGCACAACCTCGCTGCCAGTCTAAAGTATTAACGAGTAAGACGGTGACAGCATTAGCTGTCACCGTCTGCGTTTTATCGCAGAAGAATGTAATTAGGCTTGCTCCACGGACAGGTTTAGATTTATTTTGAGGCGTATTTTGAAAGATAAGCCTCAAAATAAAGGTCTGACTGTTAACCTTGTCGCGATAGCGAATCACCAATCAGAGAAGCGCAAATTGAAGCCATTCAATGAATTAGTACAACATTTCTCGGACGCTCAAGGGCGTGCCGCACTCCTTGGCATGTTACGTGGAATTGAGCGTGAAGCGCTGCGTATCGACGAGTCAGGCTACCTTGCGTTAGATGGTCATCCATTAGAGCTCGGCTCGGCATTAACGCATTCGCGCATTACGACAGATTACAGTGAAGCACTGCTTGAATTTATCACGCCGGTAAACAATCAAGTTGGCCCGCTATTGCAAGGACTCACCGAGACCCATGCCTTTAGCGTGCGTCATTTGCATGGTCAGCGCCTGTGGCCCGTGAGCATGCCATGTTACGTGAAGGATGAGCAGAATATTCCGGTCGCCCGTTATGGCAGTTCTAACACGGGTAAGATGAAAACCTTGTATCGCAAGGGCTTAACCTACCGTTATGGCGCTCTGATGCAGATCATCTCTGGGGTGCATTTTAACTTCTCGGTATCGCAGGAGCTGTGGCAAAGCCTCTATGAGTTGAGTGATAAAAGCGTGAGCTTTGAGGATTTTATCTCCGAATCTTACTTTGGCCTCATTCGCAATTACCGCCGTTTAGTCTGGGTGTTACCTTATCTGTTTGGCGCATCACCTGCGCTGTGTAGCTCGTTTATCAAGGGGCAGAAGACCGATTTACGCTTTGAAAAATCGGGTCGAGGTACTTTGTATTTACCCTATGCGACTTCGCTGCGGATGAGCGATCTGGGTTACACCAATAAAGAGCAGGAAGATCTCAATATCAGCTATAACTCCCTACCCGAGTATCTGGCTGGGGTGAGAGCCGCGATTAAGATGCCATCGGCCAACTTTGCCAATATCGGCGTGAAGGTGGATGGTGAATATCGCCAGCTCAATGCCAATGTGCTGCAAATTGAAAACGAATTTTACTCGCCAATCCGTGCGAAGCGCGTCACCAAAAGCGGTGAGAAACCCTCAGAAGCCCTTGCCCGTGCGGGGGTTGAATATATTGAGGTGCGTGCATTAGATGTAAACCCCTTCAGCCCGATTGGGGTTGAAGAGAACCAAGTGCGTTTCCTCGACTTGTTCTTACTCTATTGCTTACTAACCGAATCGCCTAAGTCCGATGCGGCAGAAGAAGCCCGTTTAAGTGCTAACTTAAAATCTGTTGTGCTTGAAGGCCGTAAGCCTGGGCTAGAGTTATTAACCGAGACAGGTACACGCTCACTGCAAACGTGGCTTTTGGATCTGTTTGAGCATTTGGATTCATTGGCTAAGTTACTCGATGTCGATAAGCAGGATTACCAAGCGGCCTTAGCCCATTGGCGTGAAGCCGTGAATGACCCACAAAAGACCTTGTCTGGTCAAGTCATCCAGCAATTAATCACCAAAGGCCAAGACCATGGACAATGGGTGATGTCACTGGCGCAGCAATATCACCAATATTTTATGGATTACCCCTTATCAGCCGAGATTGTCAGCGATTATCAAGCCGAGGCGCAAGCATCGCTTAATAAGCAAGCGGACATCGAAGCGGCGCAAAGTGCGGTATCCTTTGATGATTATCTGACGGACTATTTCGGGACTTCATCCTAATGAGTCGCTATCTAACCGGGCACAAACTTACACTGGCTGCCAGTCTACTCGGGCTCACGGCATTCTTGTCTGGTTGCGCCTCCTCGCCTGAAGATGACTTAAGTTGCGGGACTGTGTCTGGGTATTTACAGCCCGATGCCAGCACCCATTGGTATCGCGTGGTGGTGACCCATCTCAATGGTAAGCCCGTGGTGTCTAAACCTAATTATCAACTGGCGCCTGGGGAATATGAGTTCACGGTCGCCGAGTTGATTGATGCACCTTCTTTGGGCGTATCCCTCAGTGCGCGCACTCCTAAAACCTTTAAGTTAAAGGTCGAAGGACACCAGCGTTATCATATTGGCGCCTTATTCCACACGGATAAGCGCTATATGGGCAAAGATACCAACTATTGGGAACCCGGTGTGTGGCAGCAAGAAAACCATGAATGTCAGTTTGATCTTAGCCCTGAAACAAAATAATCAGATTTAACAACGGATTGTCATTTCTGTTAATGAGTTTGACCTGATAATAGGCGCTAAGGTGATCTTAGCGCCAAAAACAGGATTGGCGCTTTGCCTCACCCTATGACTGTGCGATGATGGGCCAGTTTTATATCTTGGGAGAACAAGCGATTAATGAAATGGCTTTCGACAACTCTGTTATGTGCATCCATAGGTTTTCTCTCTGGCTGCGCCACGTCTCCGCCTAAATCTCCCGATAACCTTTGCGATATTTTTCAAGAGCATCGTTCATGGTACGAAGCCGCTAAGGACACCCGTGATAAATGGGGCGTGCCCGTGCATGTGCCGCTGGCGATGATGTATCAAGAAAGCTCCTTCAAACATAATGCTGCGCCGCCAATGGAGTACTTTTTAGGATTCATTCCCATCGGTCGCGCCAGTGATGCCTATGGTTATGCACAGGCCAAAACCATGACCTGGGATGATTATGTTCGCGAGACGGGAAACAGCTGGTCTTCGCGGAGTAATTTTGATGATGCTATGGATTTTATGGGTTGGTTTATTTACAAGACCCATAAAATTAATGGGGTGTCCAAGTGGGATGCGAGGGCGCAATACCTCAACTACCACGAAGGGTGGGGTGGCTATCGCCGTGGGACTTATAAATCTAAGGCGTGGCTGGTCAAAGTCGCGGCGAAGGTGGATGACAGGGCTAAGCGTTATGCGGCCCAGTATAAAACCTGTCAGGAGGATTTAGATTCTTCTTGGCTATGGCGCTTATTCTTCGGGTAGCCTAAATACATTTGTGGGGCTTATTGCAGATAGGCTCCTTGCTAAATTCATTGCGTCAGTTGGTTATTGGCCGCAATCGCTTCGAGTGCTTTTATCGCTTTTTTCTTACCGCGTTTTTGCTCATACATCGCATTATCCGCCTGTTTGAAAGACTTAGCCCAATCATTGTCATAGGCCGACATGCCCACGCTGAAGTTTAGATTGAGGGACGACTCTTGGTGCAGCTTGAGGCGCATGGCATCGAGGTCATTTTCGAGCTGCTCTAGCGGGCCATGGCAGAGGGCAACAAACTCATCACCCCCAAAGCGCGAGATAATGCCTTTATGCTTCCAAAAGCCGAGGATAGTCTTAGCCACTTGCTTAATCGCTAAATCGCCAACTTGGTGCCCCTGTTGGTCATTAATGCTCTTGAGATTATCCATATCGATAATCACCAAATAACTGCCTAAGTGCGCCTTGGGTTGCCAATGCTGTAGGGCATCTTCAAAATTTTTGCGGTTATAGAGTCCGGTAAGATTGTCGAAATTCGCCAATTTGGTGATTTGCAGCGATTTTTGATACAAGGCAATCGCATTGCTGGCCTCGTGGGTGAGAATGGAGACCAGATTGCGGTCGTAGTCGCTAAAGGCGCCTACGCTACTGCTATCGAGATTAAGCATGCCGTAGAGCTTGCCATCGATGCGTATCGGGCTGGACAGCGTCGAGCGGATCGGATGTTTGGCTGCTGTGAGTAAGATGTGCTGCTCTTCGGTTGTGAGCGTGCTGGCGGCATTGATGTTCTTCATATCATCGACTACCACCACACGGTCGCATTTGCCCTTAGTGAGTCGATATTCGAAGGATTGCTCGAGGGAAAAATTCAATTGCTTGAGCATGTTAAGGTCTAGCCCAACAACGGATTCGAAATGCAGTCTATGGGTCTCTTCGTTGACTTTGATGATGCTGCCCATTTCTGCACCGTTAATGATACAGACGGCTTTATTAAGCAGCGCGTCGAGAAACGCATGCTCATTTTTATATTGGCTCGACAGGTGGGCAAGTTCATAAATAGCATCGTTAATACTGACGACCTGCTCTAAGTGTTGCCATAACCGCATTAAGCGGCCCTGGTGAAGATAATAAATAAGGCTGTAGGCAATCACATAGATAAGACAGACAAACAGCAGGGGGAGGATAGTCCAACCTTCGGTGGGGGCATTAAACACAAATAATAAGACGAATAGCACTATCGGCACTATCAAGAGCAATAGATGATAACGATAGTCTAAGCGGTCTATGGTTTTACGTTTAAAATTATCCCTTAATTTCACTCGGCAGTTCCCTTATTCGTGCTCCGGTTAGTCTGTTTTAATCACTCGGTCACTAACTCATTCACGCTGAGTTTGGATAAGTATATAACGAAGATGGAGAAATCAACTGATAAGAGCACAAATATGTACTCTTATCAGTGATCTGTGCGCTCAATTAGGCTTTAGCAAACTCAGCTAAAATCCACGCGAGGGGCGCTTGATATTGGCTTGGCATCCAAGTTTGCAGCGCGCCAATGCTGTCTTTTAACACGGCCGTATTCGGCACCGAAAGGTTTAAATGCCCGACTTTACGGCCAGGACGAACCACTTTGTTGTACCAATACAGTTCGGCATTGGGCAGGCTTAACCAGCGGGGATCGTTTTCGATACCAATCAGGTTGACCATCACGCATTGAAAGTTCACTTGTGGCTGCGGAATCGCAATACCGCACAGGGCTCTTAAATGCAGTTGGAATTGATCCATATGGGTACCCGCTTGGGTCCAATGGCCTGAGTTGTGTACCCGCGGTGCTAACTCGTTAACCAGCAGCTTATCGCCCACTCGGAAACATTCCATCGCCATCACGCCGACATATTCCAGCTCATGCATAATAGCGCTCAGCATGCCTTCCGCTTGCGCTTGCAGGTGGTTCAGACGAGTCAGAGGCGAAATTGAGGCCATCAAAATGCCGTCTTGGTGCAGGTTGAGTGTTAATGGATAAAACACGCATTGACCTTCACGGGTACGTACGCCGACTAAGGACACTTCTTCATCGAAGTTAATTGCTTGCTCGGCAATGGCCAAGTTACGCCAATCTTGGGGGATCTCTCCCGCTTCGGCTTGTTTTAGCCAATGTTGGCCCTTACCGTCGTAGCCACCCGTACGGCGCTTCATCAGCACGCGAGGACCAAAGGCTTGGTATAGGTTTTCGACGTTGGTCTTATCATCGACGAGTGTCCAAGGCGCAGTTGGGACTTGGATCTGATCGAGTAAGCTTTTTTGGCTGTAACGGTCGGCCAAACGGCTAAATACTGGGCCGTTAACAAAATGCGGATGGGTGCTGAGTTGTAAGCTTAGGGCGGATTCAGGCCACTGCTCGCGTTCGGCGGTGATAATATCCTGAGGCGCCAGCGGCAGGATTTCATCGGTGGGCGTCATAATATCGACGGCGCGAACATCGATAGCTAGCGGCTCGCCAGCGTGGGTCAGCATAGCGCCGAGTTGACCATTACCTAACACCCAAACCTTTGATTTTGCATTTGCTTGGGTCATTAGGCTTCCCTCGGATCGGGATTATCTAGCACAGCGCGGGTTTGTTCTTCTCTAAAGGTTTCTAAACGTGCGGCAAGATCTGCATCGTTATTGGCGAGAATTTGGCAAGCCAGTAGACCAGCGTTAAAGGCTCCTGCGGTACCGATGGCGAGTGTGCCTACGGCGATACCCTTTGGCATCTGCACGATAGACAGTAAGCTATCCATGCCCGATAGCGCTTTGCTTTGTACTGGTACACCTAATACAGGTAAGCGAGTTTTTGAGGCAATCATACCGGGTAAATGAGCTGCACCGCCCGCGCCACCGATAATAATTTTAAAACCACGGTCAGCGGCTCCGGCTGCAAACTCCATCAGCTTATCTGGCGTTCTATGGGCTGATACAACTTCAACATGGTAAGGCACTTGCAGTTTATCCATGATCTCAGCGGCGGCTTCCATTGTGGGCCAATCACTCTTAGAACCCATAACAACAGCAACAAGGGCTTGCATGATAACTCCTTAACTCACTAATTTTAATTATATTTCGACCTTGTTTCAGGTCTGGGTACAGTCGATGTTCGCGGCTCCTGTAAGAGCAGGGAGCATCATGGCGCAGAATAATACCATGTAAAGCCCGATTTCTGGCGTTTTTTGCGCGTAAAAATAGTGCCTTTAGGATGGATAAAGTGTTCGTTGAATTGGCCTAAATAAACCCTATACCCCAACGCAGATACTGTGCGTTGGGGATAAAATATCAATTTGCAATTAGTGGGTTGCTGCTGGATTAGATTCGACGATATGCTCAAATGATGGCGCTTCGGCTAAGGCTTCCCGCAGGGTAGGATAAAACTTCAGTATCCCTTCAATCGGTTGCACTTTAGCCCTCGCAAGGGTGCGAATGGGCTGAAACTGCAAATCGGCAATAATCAACTTAGTATGGTTATGCTTACATTTTTCAATCAGTTTATTGAGTGCTGCAAGACCACCTGCATCCAGAATCGATACCCCATCTAAGTAAAGTACAATCACTTGTTTATCTTGAGTGAGGCTGGCGATTTCGGCAAAAATACGATCCGCAGCGGCAAAAAATAGTGGGCCATTAATTTTGAGCACGGCCCAGTCGGCGGGCAGAGGCTGATCGATATAACGCTTGTTGCTACTGATATCATACAGCTTGGTCATCTCCGCGATTTCTTTCATAAATAGCAGCGCGGCTAAAATAATCCCCACGCTGATGGCGATCACCATATCGAATATCACCGTGAGTGAAAAACAGCTTAAAAACACCAATATATCGCTGGTGGGGGCTGTTTTAAGTAAGTGCACCGCTTTGGGGGCTTCACTCATATTCCAAGCTACAACCAGTAATAATGCGGCCATGGCCGACATGGGTAAGTAGGCAAGTACTCCTGCGAGCGCGACTAAACCAACCAAGACCACTATGGCATGGATCATCGATGCGATCGGACTCTGAGCACCCGCTTTAACGTTTGCCGCACTGCGGGCAATGGCCGCGGTCGCTGGGATCCCGCCAAAGAAGGGGGCGATAATATTGCCTATCCCTTGGCCGAGAAGCTCGCTGTTCGCGCTATGGCGTTTTCCTGTCATGCCATCAAGCACAACTGCACATAGCAGCGATTCTATGGCACCTAACATGGCAATCGCGAAGGCGGCGGGGAGTAAGGCTTGAAAAGTGGCCAGATTAAATTCAAAGGCTTGACCATTGGCGCCAGTTTGTAACCAAGGCCATTCAAAGTGGGGGAGAACCGCAGGGATACCTGTGCCGACACTGCCGTCGCTTAATTGGTAATGGAAACGTGTTCCTATGGTCTCAATATCAGCGCCCATAGCATTTAACACTAAAGCGAGAATACTGCCCAAAACGATGGCAGGAAGGTGGGCTGGTACTGGGATTTTTAATCTAGGCCAGAGTCGCATAGTGGCTAAGGTAGCAGCAGCCACTAATAAGCTTGGTAGGTGAAGTGCAGGCAATGCCTGACCTAGTGCCATGAGTTTGGCAAAATATTGCTCTGGCATGTGCTCTATATGCAGACCGAAGAAGTCTTTTAGCTGCAAGGTTGCTATCACCACCCCAATCCCTGCGGTAAAGCCTAAGGTGACCGATTCAGGAATGTATAGGATTAATCTACCCAGTCTTAACATCGCCATGGCAACCAGCATCATGCCAGACATGACGGTAGCGATCAGCAGTCCCGCCAACCCAAATTGTTGGGCGATGGGATAGAGTAAGACGACGAAGGCGGCCGTTGGTCCCGAGACGCTATAACGGGAGCCACCTGTCATGGCGATAATAAAACCACCGACAATGGCGGTGTATAAGCCATATTGTGGGGCGACACCGCTAGCTATCGCCAGTGCCATTGCCAGTGGTATCGCAATGATCCCTACGGTCAGACCCGCCATGAGATCTTGTCCAAAACGTTTAAACGAATATTTATCTTTTACGCACGCTTCGCTAAGGGCGTGGGCAATTCTTAATGAAAACAAATGAGCAGAGTGTGACACGAGTGGGTCCATAAACGCGGCTTATTACAAGGCTCTATTCTAGAGTTCAGAAGAATGTTCTTGTGTGATCATGGTTGCAAAAGACGCTTAAATGTCTTTGTTTTTAATAAATAGTATGCTTGGTAAAGTGAGTGTGGCGATTTCTCTCATCAAATAACCCTTTTGTGCTTAGGCTGCGTTTATAGGGATATCAACCATTGGGGTCACAATCACTAGGTCACTATCATGAGATATCCATCTTCAGTCTTTCGCTATAAAACGCATTTAAGCTTTGTTGTTTCGGGATTAACAGTCGCTGTACTGCTCGGTTTGAGTGCTTGCAGTGATAAATCTGCGAAGCAGCAAAACCCTACTGAATTAGCAGTTCAAGCAAAAATTGCCGCGGAGCAACAAGCAGAGCTTAAGCAAAGCGCAGAGCTTAAGGAAAGTGCCGAGCGTCAGGCCAATCGGCAATTGGATGCTGCAATCGCCATACAGGAGCAAGCATCGTTAGCGAGGCTGCAAACAATGAATGCTGAGGGGCGAGCGTATATTGCTCAACCTGCGGCCAGTATCAGTGCGGCGCCCGCGTTAAACGGCGATTGGCCAGGGGCTGTGCAATCTGAGCGCAATCGATTCGAGAAGCAAGTGCAAAACGGCATCATGGTCGCAGGGGAGATCCCAGTATCGACTTTTGCTATCGATGTCGATACTGGCAGTTACACGACGTTAAGGCGAATGCTAAAGGAAGGGCGATTGCCACAGAAGGACACGCTGCGGGTTGAAGAAATGCTGAATTATTTTTCCTATGACTATCCACTGCCGAGTAAAAATGAGGCGCCCTTCAGTGTTACGACTGAGCTTGCTCCATCACCCTATAACGATGACATGATGTTACTTCGCATTGGTTTGAAGGGGTATGAACAGAGTAAAGCTGAACTGAGCGCCAGTAACTTAGTGTTTCTGCTGGATGTGTCAGGGTCGATGGCATCGCCCGATAAGTTACCTCTGTTGCAAACTGCCTTGAAAATGCTGACCCAGCAACTGGATGCTGAGGATAAGGTATCGATTGTCGTCTACGCCGGCGCCGCTGGAGTGGTGTTAGATGGCGCGGCGGGTAACGACAGTCAAACTCTTCATTATGCGTTAGAGCAGCTTAGTGCGGGTGGTTCAACCAATGGGGCGCAAGGTATTCAGCTTGCTTATCAGTTAGCGCAGAAACACTTTGTTAAAGGCGGCATTAATCGAGTGATACTTGCGACCGACGGTGACTTTAATGTCGGCACGAGCAATCTCGATGAGCTAATCGATTTGGTTAGCGCACAGAAACAACAAGGGATTGGGTTAACTACGCTCGGTTTTGGCATGGGTGATTACAATGACCATTTGATGGAGCAATTAGCCGATAAAGGCAATGGACAATATGCCTATATCGATTCACTCAATGAGGCGAGAAAAGTGCTGGTGGAACAATTAAGTGCAACCTTGCTCACCATAGCCAAAGAGGTGAAAGTGCAGGTCGAGTTTAATCCCGCCCTTGTGGCTGAGTATCGTCTGATTGGTTATGAGAACCGTGTCCTCGCACGTGAAGATTTTAATAATGATAAGGTGGATGCGGGCGAAATAGGCGCTGGGCATACGGTCACGGCGCTTTACGAGCTTCGCTATGTTGATGCGGGGAATTTGGCTAATGATAAACTTCGCTATGGCTATAATCCCAAGACTGGCAATGAAAAATATAGCCGCGACGAAATTGCTTTTCTTAAATTACGTTATCAGCTACCGGATGCGACTCAGAGCCAGTTACTGAGTTATCCAATCCGTGCCGACCAAAGGGTAAACTCATTAGCGCAGGCGAGTGACGATTTTCGTTTTGCCGCTGCAGTGGCAGGATTAGGACAGTTACTCAATCAAAGCAACTATTTGCATCAATTTGATTATAATAAGCTTAGTGTGCTCACACGTTCTGCGCTGGGGGATGATACCAGCGGCTACCGACATGAATTTATGCAACTTGTCGATACCGCTGCGATACTCGCACAAACACAGCGAGTGCCAATCAAAAAATCCTTTGATGCCGGAGATAAACCTTTCCCGCCCGAGGATAAACCGCATCAGCAATGAGCCAAATTATTATGTTTCAGTTAGTTAACTATTAGGGAGCTGCCATGGCTTTGGCGATACCGCAAATGCATGCCCATGAGCATACCGATGAACAGTTAATGCAACGCTATGCCAAGGGCGATGGCAAAGCGTTTGAGCAGCTTTATCTTAAACACAAAGGCGCCTTGTACCGTTACTTTGTGCGCCAACTCGGTGACAAACAGCTAGCCGAAGATTTATATCAAGAAACCTGGGGACGGGTGATCCGTGCCGCCACTAATTACGAGCCGAGCGCCAAGTTTAATACTTGGCTTTATCGGATTGCCCATAATCTGTTGATTGATCACGTCAGGGCGGTTAAGCCAGTTGATCTAGTCAGTCACGATAACGAGGAAGGGCTAGATACTTTTGTGGGAGCAGAGCAGGAACAACCCGATGTGCATTGGCAGGAAACGCAAAAAAGCTTGTTGCTGAAAACCTGTATTGCCCTGTTACCCCAAGTGCAAAAAGAGGCCTTTATTCTCAATATCGAAATGGGCTTTACCGCTGCAGTGATAAGCGATATCGCAGGGGTAACACTCGAAGCGACCAAGAGCCGCATTCGCTACGCGTATCAAAGCTTAAAAGATTGTGTCAATGCTAAATGGCAGGAGGTTGGTCATGAGTAATTCGACTCTGTCATCGGAAGAAGAGGCACTACGTCAGGAAGTTTCGGCTTGGTATCACAAGCAAGCACTGGAAATGCCACCTGAACGACTTGACCAAGATATTTTGCGCCTGTCACAGGCCCATTTGGCTGATATCAACGTTAACCAGCTCAAGCCCTCTGTCACGCCTGTGTGGCGCCGTTTTCCATGGGCGCTATCGAGCGCAGCCTCCTTAGTGCTCGTCGTCGGTTTAGTGATCCTCAACCGAGGCCATTTTGAGGAAGAGTTAGTTGCGCCAGCCGCTTTGACTATGAGTGCGCCTATGCCCGCTCAGGCTGAGCTAGATAATGCTGCACAACAAGCAGAGATGGCGCATCAAGCTAGAGAAGAAGCCGCCACACAAAATAGGCAAAGGGAAGCAATGAAGGCACAGGCTAAGATGTCTGCGCAGGAAAATCAGCAACTAGAGTCTCGAGCAGCACCACAAATGGCACGGGTACTACCGCAGCAAGATACACCTGTAATGGCTCGGGAAGAAGCTATGATGGAGTCTTTAACACGCTTACAAGCCTTGATTGAAGCCAAACAAACACAGGAGGCATCTGCCTTAGCGCAAACGCTGCTGAAGCAATATCCTGAGTTGGCAAAAGCCGAGGGAGAAGCAACCGCAGATGATACGCAAGCGATTGCGAAGTTTAAGGCATTGCAACGCCAGTTGAATCAATTAACAAAATAACATAAATAAACAGTGAGTTAGCGTTACTTTAGTTAACTCACTGTCCATTCTTTATTAGGCATTTAGGGTTAATCTGCCGATCAATTCACGCATTTTTACAGACTCTCATGTTAATTACTTGATCGTGGTCATAAAGTGAACACGAATTCGCCTGTTATATTGGAGATCGATAAACGACTTGACTAGTATCAATAGTCAGAGTCCCAGTTCAGGAGGCGATATGCTTAAAAGACTCATGCATGATCATAAACATATAGCAGTGTTGTTGAATGTCTTGAAAAACAAGCAGATGAAATTAGCTGAAGGTGAAGCCATCAATTTTATCGTGGTTCGGGACATAGTTGAGTATATGCAAGGATATGCTGAGCGCAGTCATCATCCTGTGGAAGACATTATCTATGCTTACTATTTGGCGCATAAGGCGAACGATGAAATTGATAAGTTGAGTGATGAGCACCAAGTGGTGACGGCGGCATCCTCGGCGTTAATGAATACCTTAAATCTCATTTTGAGTGATATTGTGGTCGCGAGGGATAAGTTAGTCGCTGATTTTGCCGAATATGTGGAGCTGCAAGAAAAGCATATGCAAATGGAGGAGCGGGAAATCTTCCCGTTACTGGCTAAAACCTTAACCGATAAGGATTGGCAGGTAATTGAGCAACAGTGCCAAGCGTCTTTAATCGATGATCCGTTATTCCTCGACCGCGAGCAACAGGCCTTTGATGAGCTGCGCTCTTACCTTAGAACTGCCGAATAGCGGAATGTAAAAACAGAAAAAGCGCCATTGGCGCTTTTTCTTTATATGCTGTTTATTAAACAATGGGTTACAACTGGATAGCGTCTATATCGTAATCAAAGTTGTTATCAATCTCTTGAAGTTCCTTGAGTAAACGATGTTTGTCCTTTAACGCTTCAATTTCTCGCCACTTACGCTTTTTATTGGAGCCTCGCGAGCGATCGGGTCTTTCTACGACTTCATCTAGCGCACAACCATAATCTAAACGATCCATGGTAACCTCCTGTTGTTGTATGTTTTGTCAGCGATTAAATAACATATTTTCAAAACAGGGTGCAAGAATTATGTTTCATTTGTGTTAACTTGAAATGAAGTTTGAATGATATGTCATTGATCTTCGCGGGAGTGGTAGAGGAAGTTGTGAGGGAATATCTTAAGTTTATTAATGAGATAAAATAAAAAAGCCAGCGGTTGCTGGCTTTTTGCTCGATCAGATTTTACCGTGTCGATATAGGTTAATTAACCCATTGCTCGAGGCATCTAAGGCGGTGGCATCTTGCTCTGCGCCGATACGGGCGAGGACGTCATTACCTAAGCTTTTACCGAGTTCAACACCCCATTGGTCGAAGGAGTTGATGTCCCAAATAGCGCCTTGGACAAAGGTTCTGTGCTCATAGAGCGCAATCAGTGCACCTAAGGTTTCAGGAGTCAGCTTATCCATTAACAGAGTATTGCTTGGCTTATTGCCAGGCATGACTTTATGTTTGGCGATAAGTAACTTCTCTTCATCACTTAAGTTGCTCTTGCTCAATTCGGCCAGCGCTTCATCTAAGGTGCGGCCTTGCATGAGCGCCTGAGTCTGTCCGAAGCAGTTAGAAGCTAACTGATCATGGTGTTCACCAATAGGATTATGGCTTTGCAGCGGCATAATGAAATCGGCCGGAATTAATGCAGTACCTTGATGTAGCAGCTGGTGGTAAGCGTGCTGACCATTTGTACCTTCGCCGCCCCAAATCACAGGACCCGTGCTGTAATCCACATGGGTACCATTAAGGGTGACTGACTTACCGTTACTTTCCATATCCAGTTGTTGGAAGTAAGCGGGAAGTCCGCGTAGGTAATGATCGTAGGTCAATACCACATGACTTTGAGCATTAAAGAAATTGCCATACCACAGAGACAGTAATCCCATGATCACTGGCATGTTTTCCGCTAGAGGCGCATTGGCAAAATGGGTATCCATTTGGTGCGCGCCCTTTAATAGGGAGCGGAAGTTATCCATGCCGATGAGTAAAGCGATGGGTAAACCAATGGCTGACCAAAGTGAATAACGACCACCAACCCAGTCCCACATTGGGAAAATATTGTCAGCATCGATACCAAAATCGGTCGCTTTTGCCACGTTAGAGGTCACGGCAACAAAGTGTTTCGCCACATCTGACTGTGAACCACCTTTGGCTAAGAACCACGCCTTCGCCGTTAGGGTATTGGTCAGCGTCTCTTGTGTACCAAAAGACTTAGACGACATGATAAACAGAGTGGTTTCTGGATCGAGCAGCTTGAGTTTTTCACTGATCGAGGTGCCATCGACGTTGGCAACGAAATGGCAGTTGAGACCCGTAATCCAGTAAGGGCGTAATGCTTGGGAAACAATTTTAGGGCCAAGGAACGAACCACCGATTCCGATACTGACGATATCGGTAATGGCTTTGCCAGTGAAACCTTTCCATTGTCCTGAGGTGACTGAAGTAACAAACTGCTGCATTTTGTTCAGCGTTTGCTGTACTTCAGGAACGATATCTTGACCTTCGGCAACAATGGATTGCTCGGCGGTGCTGCGCAGTGCGGTATGTAATACGGCACGTTTTTCGGTGGTGTTAATAATATCACCGGCAAACATCGCCTTGATTTTAGCGTCAAGCTTTGCCTCTTGCGCCAGTGTCAACAGCAAGTTGAGTGTCTCAGGTGTCGCTCTATTTTTTGAATAATCTAAAAATAAGCCACAGGTAGAAAGCGACATGTTGCTAAAGCGTGCCGGATCGCCTGCAAAGAGTTCCCGCATATGCGGGATCTGATGGCTATGCGCTGCTAACGCTTGCCAAGTTGTGCTTTGGGTCAAGATAGTCATCGAATCGTCTCCGAAGATACTTAGTTTGCCAGTTTTGCCTTGAGCATGACTTCGAGTTTGCCTTGGTCGATGGCGAAGTTACGGATACCTTCTGCTAACTTGTCGACAGCCATAGGATCTTGGTTGAAGTCCCAGCGGAATTGCGCTTCAGTTAAAGGCTCGTCGGCTGCAACTGTGGTGCTGGCAGGAATGAGTTTAGGTTGAATAGCAACTTGAGAGTTTGCCAGCTCTTCTAGCAATGAAGGGCCAATAGTCAGGCGGTCACAACCCGCTAATTCGATGATTTCACCGATATTACGGAAACTTGCACCCATGACGACAGTGTTATAGCCATGTTGTTTGTAGTAGTTGTAAATTTCAGTCACAGAAACGACACCTGGGTCGTTTACTGCGTCATAGTCTTTACCTGTGTCTTTTTTGTACCAGTCGAGGATGCGGCCAACGAATGGAGAAATTAAGTACACGCCAGCTTCTGCACAGGCACGTGCTTGAGCAAAGCTAAAGAGTAGGGTTAAGTTACAGTTGATGCCTTCTTGCTCTAACTCTTTGGCGGCACAAATGCCTTCCCACGTTGAGGCTAATTTGATCAGAATGCGAGATTTATCCACGCCCGCTTCTTGGTACAGACGTACTAATTTATGTGCTTTCGCAATGGATTTTTCTTTGTCGAAGGATAAGCGGGCATCCACTTCGGTTGAAATACGGCCCGGGACCAGTTTTAGGATCTCGACACCAATGTTCACTGCAAGTTTATCGCTGGCATCATCAATCTGTTGCTCAATATCAGCACTTTGTAATTTAGCCCATGCGATAGCATTGTCGATTAGAGCGCTATACTCGGGAATTTGAGCCGCTTTTAAAATGAGTGATGGGTTGGTCGTTGCGTCTTCTGGCTGATAGCGTTTGATCGCTTCAATATCGCCAGTATCGGCCACAATCGTAGTGTATGACTTGAGTTGCTCTAATGTATTTGCCATGAAAAACATCCTTCTCAGATAGCGGTCTAAACTCAGAAATGAACTGATGACTATTAGAAGCGATTTTGCCAACTTTTCCAACCATCAATGTAAAAAAATTACAAAAATGGTAAAACTATATCGAATTTAGGCGAAAAGCTGTGATTGCATTACAACAGTGAGCTAAGTGTCATCAGATTGCATAGTGTAGATGTTATAAAAACAAAAAGTCGCTGCAAGCAGCGACTTTTTTATTCTTAAGAGTGCAATTACTTCAGAACAGGTTGTTTTTCAGTAGTTGTCACGATAGCTTCGATGCGACGGTTAGCTGCATGAGCTTCTTTAGTGTCACCAGCGACTAATGGCTTAGTGATACCGTAACCGTTAGAAGTTACACGGCTTTGGCTGATACCATATTTTTCAACAAGGATCTTAGCAACAGCGTCAGCACGCTTGTCAGACAGAGTCATGTTGTAGTCTGGTTTACCTACGTTAGAAGCGTGACCAGCAATTTCAACTGTGAACTCTGGGTTCTTGTTCAGGTAGTTAGCCAGTCTTTCGATGTCTTTGTAGTACTCTTTTTTCACTACAGCAGAATCGTTAGCAAACTGGATAGAACCTACATCTTCTTGCTTCTTAACGTTTTCATAGATAGTACAGCCAACAGAGTCAACTTTGTGAGTTGCTGGAGTTGCTGGGCACTGATCTTTATCGTCGTAAACGCCATCGTTGTCAGAGTCAACTGGTGTTGCAGCAACAACTGCTGCAGCTACTGGAGCGGCAGGAGAACCGAAACGGTAGCTTAATTCTAAGCCCCAGTAGTTGCTGTCAGCATTTACAGGAACGATCGCACTGGGACCTGCGTTATCGTCTAAGTTTTCGTAGCGACGGTACTTAGCTTGTAACTTCAAGTTATCAGTGAAGTTATAACCAACGCCTGCACCGAAGTAAGGTGCAAAGTCGTTTTCGCTGTAAGAAGTAGAACCGATAACAGAACGTTGGTTGTTTTCTAAGGTGTAATACATTGCACCTGCTTCAGCAGATAGGCTCCAACGGTTACCTAGTGGCCATACACCAACTAAGCCAAGAGTTGCACCTTTAACGTCTGCATCATTGCCAATGCCTGCATAGGTCCAATCAGCACTACCTAGATCACGATAGCCGATTTCAGCACCAAAGTAGTCATTAAACATATAGCCTGCGAAGATGTCCCATGCGTATGGGTTGTCATCGCCGTTGTCAGTTGCAATGTGTTCATAGTTATTAACGCCTAAACCTGCACCAACATACCAAGGTGTTAACTCTTGAGATGCACTGGCAGCAAGTGGAAGCATTGATGTAAGCAAAACTACTTTTAATGTATTCTTCATCATTTTCTCTAAGTCCATTGTTTATGATTCTCCACCAATATGCTTTGCAGGTTTTATGCAAAACATTGCTAGCACTTAGTGTGGGGATCCTTTGGTATTGTAGCCAGCGATTAATTATCACTTCATTTGTTAAATTTTTCCAGTGCTTAGTCCAAAGTTTTTTTATGGAATAGCATATTGTTACTTTTGATTGATGTTAAAAAGGCATCCAGAAGGATGCCTTTTAATTGTATTTAATTTGTTAATTAAAATTTGGGGTTAACGGGTCCAAACCCAATTTTCAATTTCAACAGGGTCAACACCGTTTGCCTTAATATAGTTGCGATGGTCAACGAGTCGTTGCAGCATATCGGTTGTGATTGAAACGTGCTTGGTTTCATCGATGACGCCTTGTTGGAATAGTTTGTAAGCCATATCAATAACAAGGTGATAGCGAGAAGTGCCATTACGAACACCCATATCAAATGGTGTTGTAGTCGAACCTTCTTCTTCATAACCTTTAATTCTGAAACGGCGGCTTCCTTTGTAGTCAAAAATTAACTTTTTGATAGTATTTGGATAACCGTGATAGTTAAATACAACCCCTTTATCTTGGGTAAATATTTCATCCATCATCCAAGGTTTTTCTTTAAACTTACGGCTACCTAAACCATCACTGCTTAATTCGGTCACGCTGACAAAACGAATTCTCACTCTAGGTAAGAGTTCACGAATAATCACAAGTGAAGCCATGCATTCTTGAGTGACATAATCACCACAGCCGGCAAGAACGATATCTGGATTTTCATCGGAAGCAAAATCCCACACCATCACACCGTCTTTGGCTTGCTTACGTGCTTCTTCTAAACTCAACCATTGTGGCAGTTCTTTTTTACCTGCCACTAGGATGTTTAGTTTGTCACGATCTGCAAAAGCGCGTTCGGTATAAACTAAAGTGCTGTTTGCATCCGCAGGTAAATAAGCCGAAATGATTTTTGGATGTTTTTCTAGCATCGCACCCAAGAATGATGGATTTTGATGCGAGTAACCGTTGTGATCCTGACGCTCTAATAATGAAGAGAGTACGACGTTGCACGCGGGTAAGGGTTTACGGAAATGCACCCCTTGGCTGGCGTAAACGAACTTACAGTATTGGTCGGCCATGGAAGACACAACCTGTGAGAAAGACTCATAGGTTGGGAACATGCCGTGACGACCTGTCACAGTGTAGCCATGTAGCATACCAAACAGTAAGTTCTCAGAGAGTAATTCGAGTACGCGGCCATCACGAGTCATATCCTCGTCCCAACTTTCAATTGGCCATTGCCATGCGCGGTCGGTTTCTTCAAATACCGCTTGCAGTTGGTTTGAATAGGTTTCGTCTGGGCTAAAGATGCGTAAGTTACGTTGATCACGGTTCAGTTTGAATGCGTCACGCATCCATTGTCCCATTTTCAACATGGAGTAACCGCGGTGTCCACGTGGTACTTCTGGGCCGTAGCTGAGCTTTTCTAGATCTGGATTCGATAGGGCTCTGACGACTTCACCACCATAAGTAAGATGTTGACGACCACAGGCTAAATGTTTTGGTGGGATCAGAGAGCTAATATCCGCATCAAAAATCAGTTCACCCTGGGCATTGATTTGGTAAAGCTCTTGGAACTGATAGCTGGCAAGCCAGTTATCTAGTGCGCTAAGGTGACCTTTATCCGTTGCGCATTTATTGACGATAACTTGGTGCGATTCGCAGTTACCTTCTAATTTTGTACCATTATATTCGCTTACACCTGTCCAACCTTTGGCGGTGCGCATTAAAATCACTGGCCAGCGAGGTTTGACAACATCTTCACCTTTACGAGCACGGGTTTGGATATCGTTGATCATGCTGTAAGCAGTATCCATCGCGGCAGTCATTTGAACGTAGATATCTTCTTCCGCTTCACTGTCGACAATAATTGGGTGATAACCCAGACCACGGAATTCAAGATCTAGCTCTTCATGGCTCATACGTCCCATACGAGTTGGGCCCGAAATTTTATAGCCGTTGATATGCACGATTGGTAACACAGCACCGTTTGTCGCGGGGGAGACTAATCGGTTAGCATACCAAGAGGCTGCCAGAGGGCCAGTTTCAGATTCACCGTCACCGACTAATACTGTCGCGATAAGATCAGGATTGTCTAATACGGCGCCCCAACCTACAGCTAACGAGTAACCTAATTCGCCTCCTTCAAGGATTTGACCGGGTGCTTCAGGGTTTGCGTGTGATGGATAACCA
This sequence comes from Shewanella sp. GD03713, assembly GCF_029843705.1. Classification (NCBI taxonomy): domain Bacteria; kingdom Pseudomonadati; phylum Pseudomonadota; class Gammaproteobacteria; order Alteromonadales; family Shewanellaceae; genus Shewanella; species Shewanella sp. GD03713. The sequence continues at coordinate 3,633,688 of NZ_JAOCIW010000001.1, read as the reverse complement.
TAGGCCGCAGAAAACTTCTTACAGATATCTTCGATACCGGTTTCATTATAAGGAATGGTTTCTGGATAGAAGTGGCTGAGTGAGCCTTCAATAAATAAGTTAGCTTGTACTGCGGGGAAACCATGGCCTGGGCCGACGAGGTAAATGAAAGGACGATTATGCTTTACAATGAGTCGGTTGACGTTGGCATAGACAAAGTTGATACCTGGACAGGTTCCCCAGTGACCGAGCAAACGAGGCTTAATGTCCGAATGCGCAAGGGGTCGTTTGTGTAATACGTTTTGTTTTAAATAAATCTGAGACGTAGCGAGGAAGTTTGTGGCTCTTACATACTTTTTAAGAGCATTAATCTCATGTGTAGTAGTCGTCATATTAAGCCTCATTAGAGCAGACGGAAGTGAATTGTGTTTTCTTGGATTTACTATATTTGTAATTTTCTTACAAAAATGTGTTCTACATCCAAATTTTAAAACTTGTGTCTGTGGTTAACGCATGTGGCTTAAGTTTGTATTTTTGTTAATTTAATATTAACAGTGACTTATCTGAGCTTTGTCTGTGTGAGTTCACTGCTGTTTTAGTGGGCAAACGTAGGCTTGATCACATGAGTAATTTCGAATACTGTGCTATTTTGCTGCGTTGAATTCGGTAGCCGTGATGTTGTAAATTCACGGAAGGATAATTTGAAAGAATAAATCTACCGATATTCTTACCTTTATTTGGAAGGATTCATTCACCACAAATGTTGCACCTCTCCCTTAATTATAGGTAGAGGAGGGCATTTGCTACGGGAAGAAGTAAAATAATATGCTAGAAACCATTGTAAATTTTTTGAACGCACTGCTCTGGGGCAAATTGCTCGTATACGGACTGGTGGGTGCGGGTCTTTATTTCACCTTACGACTTGTTTTTATTCAACTTACGCATTTCAAACACTCTCTTAAAGTGATGACCATGAGCCGTCAAGGTTGCGAGAGTGGTCTGTCTTCATTCCAAGTCTTTTGTACCAGTATGGCGGCCCGTGTGGGGGCTGGAAACATGGCTGGGGTGGCAGTGGCTATTGGCGCAGCTGGACCTGGCGCTGTATTCTGGATGTGGCTTATTGCCATGTTGGGCATGGCAACCGCCATGGTGGAGTCGACTCTTGCGCAAGTATATAAAGTGCGTGACACCAACGGTCAATTCCGCGGCGGCCCTTCCTATTATATGGAGAAAGGGCTTGGTCAGAGATGGATGGGAGTGTTGTTTGCTTTCTTCCTGATCATTGCCTTTGGTCTGGTGTTTAACGCGGTGCAAGCGAATACCATTACGGGGGCAATGGAGCGGGTGTTTGGCTTCAATCCAACCTATGTGGGTATTGGGTTAGTGATAGCCAGTGGCTTTGTGATTGTCGGTGGGTTACGTAAAGTTGCTCGAGTGTCTGAGTTTATCGTGCCTATCATGGCGCTGGCTTATATTCTGATCGCTTTCATTATTGTGCTTTTCAACTTAGAACAGTTACCCGCTGTGATAAGTCTTATCGTAAAGAGTGCTTTCGGTTGGCAAGAGGCTGCGGCGGGCGGTGTTGCTTATACTGTCGCACAAGCCATGCAAGCGGGGATTGCCCGTGGTCTGTTCTCAAACGAGGCGGGGATGGGGAGCGCAGCAAACGTCGCGGCCAGTGCGTCACCGAATCCTAACCATCCAGCATCCCAAGGTTTTGTGCAGATGATGGGAGTGTTTGTCGATACCATCGTTATCTGTACTGCAACTGCGGCGATTATTTTACTTTCAGGCGATATCGGTTCTAGTGAAGACGGCATTCGTCTCACCATCAATGCGATGTCAAACCACGTTGGAGACTGGGGCGGCGCCTTTATCGCGATAGCTATTTTCCTATTCTGTTTTACCTCTATCATTGCTAACTATTCCTATGCGGAAACCAATGTGATGTTCTTGACGGGCAACAGCACTAAGGCGTTACCGCTATTCCGTCTGTGCGTATTGGGCATGGTGATGTTTGGTGCTGTGGCTAAAATCAGCTTAGTGTGGAACTTAGCTGACGTGTCTATGGGGCTGATGGCCACGGTCAATATCATTGCATTGCTGTTGTTATCGGGCCTCGCGATTCGGGTTATTAATGATTACTGTGAACAATTGAAAAGTGGCAAAATGCCTGAGTTCGATCGCAGTAAGTTCCCTGAGTTAATGGAACAACTCGATGATGGTATTTGGCAGGATAATAGTGCTAACGAGCAGGCGAAAACGCGTACAGAATCTGCGCTTAGTCGCTAAACTCAAGTTCACTGATTAGCGCTATCGGAAAAACCACGTCATCCGTACGTGGTTTTTTTATACCTGTTCAGTATCATAGTGGCGTATTTTATTTGTTGGAGCGTGTTAATGTTGATTTTGGTTTCACCGGCGAAAACCCTAGATTTTGAGCAACCTCCTTTGACTCAAACCCATACTCGGCCCGATTTTTTAGCTTATAGCCAAGAACTCATTCAAGTCTGCCAACGGTTAACCCCGAGTGACATTGCAACATTAATGAAGGTGAGCGATAACATCGCGGGCTTAAATGCCGCGCGTTTTGGTGAGTGGACGCCCGACTACAGTATTGCCAACGCCAAACAGGCGATTTTTGCGTTTCGGGGGGATGTGTATACGGGGTTTGATGCCGATACGTTGACGCCTGAACAGCTCGAACGTACTCAGTCACAATTGCGTATTTTATCTGGGCTCTATGGTTTACTGCGACCCTTGGATTTGATTTTACCTTACCGTTTAGAAATGGGGACTGCGCTTGCCAATCCTAAAGGTAAGAATCTCTACGATTTCTGGGGCAATATTCTCACCGAAGCGGTCAATCGTGCCGTTTCAGAGCAGGGGGATGAGCTGATAATTAACCTTGCATCAAATGAATATTTTAAAGCGGTTAAACCAAAGCAATTAACTGGGCAATTAATCACTCCAGTATTTAAAGATTTTAAAAATGGCCAATATAAAGTCATCAGTTTCTTTGCGAAAAAAGCGCGGGGAATGATGGCAAGATATATCATTGATCAGCAAGTCAGTTCGATTGATGAATTAAAAGCGTTTAATGTGGCAGGTTATTACTACAGTGAAGAATTGAGTAAACCGAATGAGCCAACATTCTTGCGTGAAGCGCAGTAACCTATTACGGTTTAAATAAAAAGAGCAGCTTAGGCTGCTCTTTTTATGAGTGAATGATTTACTTATGAGGCTTATTTCGATTCAGTGCTAATGGGGGTTAACACTAAATTCGAGTTTGCCATGATATAAGCAAATTGAGCGTACGCTGCCACATTTTGTGCCAGTGCCTTAGGGTCTATTTTATCTAAGGTATCGTTAGGTGTGTGGTGATAATCGAAGTAATCGTGGCCATCCTGTCTTAATGAAGCTACAGGTACGCCTAATGCGGGCAGCATTGAGACATCAGGCCCACCCGAGGCTTGGTTATTGCCGAGGGCAACACCGTTGTATGTCATTGGTTTTATGCTCTCTTGAACTTTGGCGAAAACGTTGTCACTTACCTTAGTGTCGATTTGATAAATCGGGCCAGCGCCAAAGTCCGATTCGGCAGCAATATAATGCAGAGGTAGCTCGGCTTTGTGCGCTTCAGCATAAGCCTTGCCTCCCACTAAACCAATTTCTTCGGCAGCGAAAAATACCACTCGCACAGTTCGCGCGGGCTTTTGCGGAAGATCTTGAATATGTTTTGCTGCTGCCGTCACAATGGCAACGCCTGCGCCATCATCAATCGCGCCTGTACCTTCGTCCCAAGAATCTAAGTGAGCACCAATCAGAACAATTTCGTTGGGTTTACTACTGCCAGTGACTTCTGCAATCACATTGTAGGATGTGTTGGTGCCTAAATCCTTTGGTGACATATGTAGTTCGAGCACCGCGTTTGGATCGCGTTTTAACATCGCATCTACTAAGTCTGCATCGGGATTAGACATCGCTGCGGCTGGGATTTTAGGCACGCCATCTTGATAACGCATCACACCAGTGTGCGCCATGCGGTCATGATCTGTGCCAATTGAGCGAATGACGATTGCTACGGCTCCCTTTTGTGCGGCTGCGACTGCGCCTTTTGAGCGGCCGCCGACACTTTTGCCATAACCTTCACCTGTTATGTGACGTTCGGTCTTTTGATCGATAAAGGCAATCTTGCCTTTTACATCTTCTGGATTTGCCGCTTGTAGTGCCGCAAGGCTATCAAAACGAGCAATTTTGGCTTGAATGCCTTCGGCTGGCGTGGCAATACTGCCCCCTAAGGCTGTTATCACTAAAGGCTGTTCTACCGGCGAGATCATCTTGGCTTTGGCTTCACCGCGTTCCCAAATCGGAACTTGTACAGGCTCTTTATAAACCTTATCAAACCCAAGACTTGTTAACTTATTCATTGCCCAGTTCACGGCAATTATGTCTTTTGGGCTACCAGCTAAGCGTGGGCCGACTTCTACAGTGAGGGATTCGACTATGTCATATCCCAAGGATGACGCTAATGCGGTTTGTTGCAATTGAGCTGGAATATCATTTTTTACGGGTGTTTCTACGTGAGTTTGGCAGGCGCTCAAACCGCCAATAAATAGCCCAGTTATTAGTGTTGTTTGGTAGGATTTCATAGGTTTCCTTTATTTTTATTAAGCATGTCCCATTTTTGAAAACAATCTAGCAAAAAGTGTGCTTTATGTCCCGACTATATCTGTAAGGCAACGCTATATTAGCGCAGGGGTTAGTTTTAGGAGAAAAAGTGCGTAATGAATATTGAATTGATGCAGGAGCGAGCCGATCATGCCGTAGTGCTATTAAAAGCACTCGCAAACGAACGCCGTTTATTTATCCTTTGTTATTTATTGAACGAAGGTGAAATGTGCGTTGGCGAAATGAATAAAAAATTAGGCTTAAGTCAATCGGCACTATCACAACACCTTGCTTGGTTGCGCAAAGATAATTTAGTAACCACACGCAAAGAAGCGCAAACCGTATTTTATTCGCTTAAGAGTGATGAAGTGCGTGAGATGATCCATCTACTGAACAATATTTATTGTCATTAATGGTAATCATCAGATATAAAAAAACCGGCAATTGCCGGTTTTTTTTATTTACTAAGACAATTAAGCAGCTAGTGCTTTGATCTTAGCGTTCAAACGAGCCTTATGACGGGCAGCTTTATTCTTGTGAATAAGGCCTTTAGTCGCCATACGGTCAACGATTGGTTGTGCAGCAGCGAAAGCTTCAGTTGCTGTTTTGTGATCGCCAGCTTTGATAGCAGCGATTACTTTTTTAACGTATGTACGTAACATTGAGCGACGGCTGGCGTTATGCTGACGACGCTTTTCAGATTGAAGCGCGCGCTTCTTTGCAGACTTGCTATTAGCCAAGGTGCAACTCCTAAAAACTGGATTTGATACTTTTAAAGGCCGAGGAATATGCCTGCATTTAGTCACTTTGTCAATGACTATGATTGAATAATCATCATAAAGATAAATTAATTCAACCCGCCTTGGCTATCTTCAACCCAACTCGTGTAATATGTGGCGCAATTCTAACAGCTATTGCCGCAGTGTGACAGAGCCTGAGTCGATTTTTTGAGATGAATCACCTAATCCATTCGATGTAGGTCTGGGGGACGTTTGAGTAAAAAATTATTGAAATCTGGCATGATTGTTAGTGCTATGACGTTGATTTCTCGTGTTTTAGGTTTGGTTCGAGATGTAGTCGTTGCCAATTTAATGGGGGCAGGGACAAGCGCCGACGTTTTTTTCTTCGCCAATAAAATTCCTAACTTTTTACGTCGATTATTTGCCGAGGGCGCTTTTGCTCAGGCATTTGTTCCCGTATTGACCGAATATCAGGAAAAACACACTTCGGATGAAACTCGAGAGTTACTCAGTAAAGTGGCGGGGACCTTAGGGCTCTTGGTGACCATTGTGACTCTTATCGGTGTCATCGCATCCCCCGTATTGTCGGCCTTATTTGGTGGCGGCTGGTTTGTGGCTTGGCTTAACAATGAGCCCGATGGTGCCAAGTTTGAGCTGGCAACCGTTGTGCTTAAAATCACCTTCCCTTATTTATGGTTTATCACCTTTACCGCGTTAGCGGGGTCCATCCTAAATACTCGTGGGCGTTTTGCGGTATCAGCCTTTACCCCAGTATTCTTAAACGTGGCCATTATTGCGGCGGCGATGTTTTTTGCGCCGACTTCTTCCCAGCCTGAAATTACCTTGGCGTGGGGTGTGTTCTGTGGCGGTTTAATTCAGTTTTTATTCCAGATCCCCTTCCTATTTAGAGAAAAGGCTCTCGTTAAACCGTCATGGGGCTGGAAACACCCTGGGGTCGTGAAGATTAGAACCCTGATGATCCCTGCGCTTTTTGGTGTGTCAGTCTCACAAATCAATCTGTTATTCGATACTTTTATCGCTAGTTTCCTGATGACGGGCTCTATTAGCTGGTTGTACTATTCGGACCGTTTATTGGAATTTCCACTCGGTTTGTTTGGTATTGCCATTGGCACAGTGATTTTACCAGCTTTATCTCGAAATCATGTGAATGCTGAAGGTGATGGCTTTGGTAAGACCATGGATTGGGGCATCAAGGCGATTCTTTTATTAGGATTACCCGCCATGATGGGGTTGATTGTGCTCGCCCAACCTATGTTGATGGTGCTGTTTATGCGCGGCGCCTTCTCTATCCAAGACGTTGAGATGGCATCCTACAGCTTGATGGCCTATGGCAGTGGTTTACTCAGCTTTATGCTAATTAAAGTGTTAGCGCCTGGATATTACTCGCGTCAAGACACTAAGACTCCTGTGCGCTACGGCATTATCGCCATGATCACCAATATGGGCTTTAACTTGATCTTTGCTATTCCCTTTGGCTATGTCGGCTTAGCGATTGCGACATCGATGTCGGCATTATTGAATGCCACTCTGTTATATCGCGGCCTACACAAGGCGGGTGTTTACCGAATTTCTAAACCAACAATGGTGTTTTTCCTTAAAGCCGTGGTTTCGACAGCCTTGATGGTGGTAGTCTTGTACTACTTCTTACCTTCACAATCTCAATGGTTGGAATGGCAGTTGGCTGGGCGTGCTAAGGCTTTGATTGGTTTGATTGCTGTTGGCGCTATGACGTATTTACTTGGCTTATTGGCGTTAGGAATTCGTCCTTGGTCAATGAAACGGGGAGTTTGATTGCTGATTCTTATCGTTAGCTGTTATATAATCAGCCGATTTGCGCTTGGCAGTTGTCTTAAGTTATGGAATTAATCCGCGGTATACATAACATTTTGTCATCTCACCATGGCTGTGTGCTGACGATAGGTAATTTTGATGGCGTGCATCGCGGCCATGCACAGGTGATTGCCAATCTGGTGCAAAAAGCCAAGCAGCTCTCATTACCTCCGACAGTGATGACATTTGAGCCTCAACCACAGGAGTTATTCCGTGGTGAGAATGCCCCCGCACGTCTGAGTTTATTGCGGGACAAAATCATCCTGTTAGATGAATTAGGCGTTGAACGGTTAGTGTGTGTTAACTTCAATCGTGCCTTTGCAGACCAACCGGCGGAGCATTTCATCGAAGAACTGCTGGTGCGCAAGCTCGGGGTTAAATACCTCGTCGTTGGCGATGACTTTTGCTTCGGTCAAGGCCGAAAAGGTAATTTTGAAATGCTGATGCAGGCGGGAGCTCGTTATGGCTTTACCGTGGTTAGCACTCAAAGTTTTATGGTGGGCTCGCAACGGGTGAGTTCGACCGCGGTAAGAGAACAATTGGCTAAAGGGAACCTTGAGCAGGCAAGACGCCTACTCGGTCATCCCTTTACCTTAAGCGGCCGCGTGGCCCATGGCCAAAAAATTGGCCGAACCATAGGTTTCCCCACCGCCAATATTGCCCTCAAACGCAATGTGGTGCCCGTGCGCGGGGTGTTTGCGGTGAAACTCTATTGGGATGAGAGCGATATTTATGAAGGGGTTGCCAACATTGGTTTCCGCCCGACCGTAAATGGTCAAGTTTGTCAGCTTGAGGTGCATCTTTTTGATTTTGAAGGTGACATTTATGGCAAGCATGTTGAGGTTGAGTTAGTGGCAAAACTTCGCGATGAACAACCCTTTGATTCATTGGATGCACTAAAACAACAGATTTTGAATGATGCAAATGAGGCCAGAGCTTTATTTGGTAACGATGCAGGCTGATATTTATCAGTTTAATTAACGGTATAGGATCAATGAGCGACTATAAATTTACTTTGAATTTGCCGGAAACTGAGTTTCCGATGCGTGGTAATTTGGCAAATCGCGAGCCAGAGATGTTAGAGCGCTGGACGAAAGACGGTCTGTATCAGCAGATCCGTGATAGCCGAATTGGCCGCACACCTTTTATTTTGCATGACGGCCCACCGTATGCGAACGGCAGTATTCATATTGGTCACTCAGTCAACAAAATTCTTAAGGACATTATTGTTAAGTCAAAAACCATGTCAGGTTTTGACGCGCCTTATGTGCCTGGTTGGGATTGCCACGGTCTGCCAATCGAACTGAAAGTTGAGCAAAAAGTCGGTAAGCCTGGTCAAAAAATTTCTGCGGCCGAATTCCGTGAAGAATGCCGTAAATATGCCGCCGAGCAAGTCGATGGCCAACGTGCCGACTTTATTCGTTTAGGCGTGCTGGGTGATTGGCAAAAGCCTTATTTGACGATGGACTTTGCTACCGAAGCCAATATCGTACGCTCTTTATCTAAAGTGATTGAAAACGGTCACTTACATAAAGGTGTTAAGCCTGTTCATTGGTGTACAGACTGTGGTTCTGCCCTTGCCGAAGCCGAAGTGGAATATGAGGATAAAACCTCTCCCGCTATCGATGTGGCCTTTACTGCGACTGATAGCAAAGCTTTAGCCGCTCAGTTTGGTGTAAGCGATTACTCACATCCTGTCGCTATGGTGATTTGGACTACCACCCCTTGGACGCTGCCAGCTAACCGCGCGTTATCTATCAGCCCTGAGCTTGATTACAGCTTGGTTGAATTTGCGAAAGAGGGCGCGACTCACGCAGTTATTCTGGCCGATGTGTTAGTTGAAGCTTGTATGACGCGTTACGGCGCCGAGAGCCACAGCGTGTTAGGTAAAGTTAAAGGTGCAGCACTTGAGCTGGTTCGCTTTAAGCATCCATTCTTAGCCTTTGACGTACCTGCGATTTTAGGTGACCACGTGACGACTGACGCTGGTACGGGTGTGGTTCACACGGCACCTGGTCATGGTCAAGACGACTTCGTGGTTGGTCAAAAATACGGCTTAGAAGTGGCAAACCCTGTTGGCGATAACGGCGTTTACAAACCAGACACTGAGTTTTTTGCCGGTCAACACGTATTTAAAGCAAACGACAATGTGGTTGCACTCCTGAAAGAAAAAGGCGCGCTATTACACCATGTTGCGTACCGTCACAGCTATCCACACTGCTGGCGCCATAAAACGCCCATTATCTTCCGTGCTACGCCGCAATGGTTTATCTCTATGGATAACCAAAATCTGCGCAAGCAAGCATTAAGCGAAATTGAGCAGACTCAGTGGATCCCTGACTGGGGCCAAAGCCGTATCGAGAAGATGGTTGAGAATCGCCCTGATTGGTGTATCTCCCGTCAACGTACTTGGGGTGTACCAATTACCTTATTCGTACACCGCGAAACTGAAGAGCTGCACCCTAACAGCGTGTCGTTAATGGCACGTGTAGCCAACCGCATTGAGCAGGAAGGCATTCAAGCTTGGTGGGATCTCGATGCTGCCGAATTACTGGGTGAAGAAGCCGAACAATACCGCAAAGTGACCGATACCTTAGACGTATGGTACGACTCAGGCTCAACCTTTGCTTCTGTGGTAGGCGCGCGCCCAGAGTTTCATGGTCATGGTGTCGATTTATACCTTGAAGGTAGCGACCAACACCGTGGTTGGTTTATGTCATCACTGATGATTTCTACCGCTATGACTGGCAAAGCACCTTATAAACAAGTGCTGACCCACGGCTTTACCGTTGATGGTAAAGGTCGCAAGATGTCTAAATCTATCGGTAACGTCATTGCGCCGCAGCAAGTGACCAACAAGTTAGGTGCGGATATTCTGCGTCTTTGGGTTGCTGCAACCGACTACAGCGGTGAAATGACAGTATCGGATGAAATCTTAAACCGTAGCGCCGATGCTTATCGCCGTATTCGTAACACTGCTCGTTTCTTACTGGCGAACCTTAATGGCTTCGACCCAGCTAAGGATTTAGTGGCTGTAGAAGATATGGTGGCGTTAGACCGCTGGGCGGTGCGACGCGCGGCAGCGCTGCAGCAAGAAATCATTGAAGCTTATGAGCAATATAACTTCCATATTGTGACGCAAAAGCTGATGCAGTTCTGCTCGGTTGAGCTGGGTAGCTTCTACTTAGACATCATCAAAGACCGTCAATATACCGCTAAGCAAGAGGGCCATGCCCGCCGTAGTTGCCAATCTGCACTGTTCCACATTGCTGAGGCGATGGTGCGTTGGATTGCGCCAATCCTGAGCTTTACTGCCGATGAAGTGTGGCAATTACTGCCAGGTCAACGTGATGCTTATGTGTTTACCCAAGAATGGTACCAAGATCTGCAATCTATCACTTTAGATACTGATTTAAGTGATGCGTACTGGGAAAATCTGCTGACTGTGCGTAACGAAGTCAACAAGGTTATCGAGCAAGCGCGCCGCGATAAACGCATTGGTGGCTCCTTAGAAGCCGAAGTCACGCTGTTTGCCGATGCTGCTTTAACTGAGCAGTTAACGCACATTGGTGATGAGCTGCGTTTCGTCCTGTTAACTTCAGAAGCCAAAGTATTGCCATTGGCAGATGCGACAAGCGATGCCGTTGAAACTGAATTGGCTTCATTGAAGTTAGTGGTAAATGCAACAACAGCAGAGAAATGCGAACGTTGTTGGCACCATAGGGAAGAAGTGGGCACGATTGAGGCTCACCCAACGCTGTGCCATCGCTGCGTAACCAACATTGAAGGTGACGGCGAAGTTCGTCTGTTTGCGTAAAGGATCTGTATGCCATTAACTTGGAAAGACAGTGGCTTACGTTGGTATTGGGTAGTTGTATTGGTGTTTTTGGCCGATCAACTATCCAAACAATGGGTCTTAGCCAATTTTGATTTGTTCGAATCGGTGAAGTTATTACCTTTTTTTAATTTCACCTACGTACGTAACTATGGCGCCGCATTTAGTTTTTTAAGTGAAGCGGGCGGTTGGCAACGTTGGTTATTTACCTTAGTGGCTGTTGGTTTCAGTACCTTGTTGACTGTGTGGCTGCGAAAGCAATCGGCATCCCTCTGGAAGTTAAACTTGGCTTACACCTTAGTGATCGGTGGCGCCCTAGGTAACTTAATCGATCGATTGATGCACGGCTTTGTGGTGGATTTTATCGATTTTTATTGGGGTAAGAGCCATTATCCTGCCTTTAATATCGCCGATTCCGCGATTTTTATCGGCGCCGTGCTGATCATTTGGGATTCGTTTTTTAACAGCAAATCCGAACAAGATAAAACCGAAGAGGTGAAGTAGTGACTGTGACACGTTCGTTATTGTGCCATATGAATATTGTGCTTGAAGATGGTTCGACCGCCGATAGTACTAAAGCCTCGGGTAAGCCAGCACGCCTTAATATCGGTGATGGTACTTTAAGCCCTGCATTTGAAGCGCAACTTGTTTCCTTGAATGAAGGTGATAAACACAGCTTTACGCTTGAAGCGGTCGATGCGTTTGGTGAGTCAAATCCCGATGCGATTCATTATATGGATAGAACCCGCTTTCCAGCCGATATGGAGCTTGAAGTTGGCGTTATCGTCAGTTTCGCAGGCCCAGGCGGCAGTGAGATCCCCGGAATTGTGCGTGAGGTTGCGGGCGATTCGATTACGGTCGATCTCAATCACCCTCTAGCGGGACGCAAAGTGACATTTGAACTCGACGTGGTGAAGGTATTGTAAGATGAAATTAGATCCTACCAGCCCAAGTTTAAATATTATGCTGGCCAATCCTCGCGGCTTTTGTGCTGGTGTGGATCGCGCCATTAGTATTGTCGAGCGCGCACTCGAGTTATTTTCGCCGCCGATTTATGTTCGCCATGAAGTCGTGCATAACCGCTATGTAGTGCAAAACCTGAAAGATCGTGGTGCCGTTTTTGTTGAAGAGTTAGACCAAGTACCGGATAACAATATTGTTATCTTCAGTGCTCATGGGGTTTCTCAGGCGGTACGTGCCGAGGCTAAGGCGCGTGGGTTGCGAGTTTTCGATGCGACTTGTCCATTAGTCACCAAAGTGCATTTGCAGGTTACTCGTGCGAGCCGCAAGGGGATTGAATGTATTTTGATTGGCCATGAGGGACATCCAGAGGTGGAAGGCACCATGGGGCAATATGATAACCCTAATGGCGGTGTTTATCTGATTGAATCTCCTGCGGATGTCGAAACTTTAGAAGTTCGTGATCCAAATAACCTCTGCTTCGTGACTCAAACGACGCTCTCGGTAGATGATACCCTCGATATTATCACCGCATTGCAAAAGCGTTTTCCTTCGATTGAAGGTCCGCGTAAGGATGATATTTGTTACGCGACGCAAAACCGTCAGGATGCAGTGCGGAACTTATCGGCCGATGTGGATTTATTGATTGTGGTCGGCTCGAAAAACAGCTCTAACTCTAACCGTTTGCGTGAATTGGCATTAAAGACGGGGACTCAGTCTTATCTAGTTGATACCGCGGATGATATCGATTCATCTTGGTTTGAAAATGTGACTAAAGTTGCGGTGACCGCTGGCGCATCGGCACCAGAAGTACTGGTTCAGCAAGTGGTTCAAGCGATCGCGAAATTAGCACCGAGTGTCGTCACCGAAGTTGAAGGGCGTAAAGAAGATACCGTCTTTGCGGTGCCTGCGGAATTACGCTAGTTCATTCTAATCAATGTGATGAATCAAAAGAGGCCAATGGCCTCTTTTTTATTATCAAAATTCACCAAATACAAACAAGGCATAATGGAATTAACGCTTATATGCTATTGTTACTGGCTACTTACATTTTACTCATCTATTATTAACTGCTAGTAATGTTTTTATCGTAAGATTAAGATTTAAAAGGGTAAATAGCTGAAAAGCTTGTCAAAAATATGACTAAATTCGAACGATTGACGCATAACAGAATTCAACGGGGCTTCTCTTTAATTGAAGTGCTTGTCGCATTGGTGATTCTAGTGATTGGCTTGATCGGTATTTTTAATTTACACATTGTGGCTAAACGCGGCAGCTTTGAATCTTTTCAACAAACACAAGCCTCCTATTACGCCAATGATATTATCAACCGCATGAAGCTAAACCGAACGCAGCTTGATAGCTATGATGGTGATTATGTTGGTTCTCAAACTGCTATTACACCTGTATCTCCTGCATGTGAAGGTGGGACTCTATGCACCCCCGCTCAATTGGTTGCTTGGGATTTGTATGAGTGGCGCTCCGCATTTTCTGGGGAGTACGAAATTGTAGGTACTCAAAATGTGGGGGGGTTGGATACCCCTACAGCATGCATAAAAGTTAATGGCAATTCAGTTTCAGTAACAATGACATGGCGTGGAATTAGTGAGACTAGCGATAATATAGGAAGCATCGAGTGTGGCACCTCGAGTAAAAGACGACGTGTGTTTACTATTCAAACGGTGATTTAGATGATTTTTAGTGCAACAAAATTTGTCGTTTTTACTAAACAGGCAGGTATGTCACTCGTTGAGTTGATGGTCGCGATGGTAATAGGACTATTTTTAACAGCGGGTGTATTCACCATGTTTAGTATGTCGTCATCAAATGTCACTACAACGAGTCAATTTAACCAGTTGCAGGAAAATGGACGTATTGCATTAGCCATTATGGAGAGGGATTTAAGCCAGTTAGCTTTTATGGGGGATATGACTGGAACGGATTTTGTTCTTGGAGCTAATGCGTTTATTTCACCTGGAACGGTTGTTAATAATGATTGTAGTGGCGGAGGTGTCAACAACGCATCACTTCCTAATAATCAACCCGCCCATTTTCGTCGTTTGTGGGGGTATGAAGAAGGAGTTAGTGGTCCGTCGTTTTCCTGCCTCAACTCGGTAAAATCTAATACGGATGTTTTACAAATCAAACGCTTTATTGGGCCTAATTTACTTCCTGCGGCACTTTCTTCTTCTAGTTATTATGCTGCAGCTACTTCGAGCCAAGTGGTTTTTTTTAATGGTGGTGGTGCAGTCCCCATACTTGATAATGCAAGGTTTTGGGAGTATCAACATCATATTTATTATATTCGAGATGATGTAGATGGCATCCCTATTTTAAGACGTAGAACGCTTACGACTGGTAATGGAATGAATAATGAAGAGCAGCTAGTCGAGGGTATTGAAAATATTCGAGTTTCATATGGATTTGATAACGACGGTGATGATGTTCCCGATAGTTTTTTACCTGCGGAAGATGTGACAAATATGATGTGGGATAATGAGTTATTTCAACGTTTAGTGGCATTGAAGATCTATGTATTAGTTCGTTCAATACAAGAGGATATGACCTACACTAACGAGACAACTTATCAATTAGGTGATAAAGAAATAGCGAAACCCAGTGATCATTTTAGGCGTAAAGTTATGTCGACTACAGTTGTTTTAGAAAACCCTGTATTAATTCGGAGTTGATAGAATGACATTCAGCAAGCAAAAAGGAGTGGTGTTATTTTTTGCTCTTATCGTATTGATACTTATGACTCTCATTGGTGTTGCTCTGGCTGTTAATTCTACACAATCATTGCGTATGTCTGGGGCTGGTTCAGAGAGGATAGAAGCAAAAGCGTTAGCTGATGGCGGTATAGCTGCAGTTTTGGACGCTAAGACTAAAGCATTTTTAGCCACTATGACAGCGATTGATTCAGGTAATAATTATTCTGGTGGACATCAAGTGTTAACACCGCTGCCGCTTGTGGATGATGGTACTGGTGCTTTGGTTGTTCAACCAAAGAATGTGTCGTGTCAGCGTAGGGTGGATGCAAGCGGTACCGATTTATTCAAATGTCGGCGAGTTGAGATAGCTAGTCAGGTTGATTTTGGTCGCGACAATTTGGGACAAATAACGGTCGTTACAGGTGTTGAGCAAGAAGTGCTTAACGGGAGCGGAATATGAAGATTAATAAACTCATTTGTATACTTTTAGTTTCAATGTTAGGTATACCGAGCCAAGGTTGGACTGATGACACAGATCTTTATTTGCTCCCGCCGCCAAACCAAGGTCGAAGTAAAGTATTAATTATATTTGATAACTCTGGCAGTATGGACACTATTGTAGAGGGAGCTCCCAGTGGATATAAGCCCAGTACTGAATATCCGCCAGTGGGAAGTTCCCATTCATATTCTGGACGAATGATATATTTTACAATTGGGACAGGAATGGATGAAAGTTCTTTACCTATTCCTGATAGCCCGTCTGAATCTCGTCGATTTAATGAATTGGTTAATGGTTGTGCAGCCGCTACTGCTGCTCTTAATACTTACGGACGTTTTACAGGTTATATTAGGGAATATAAAACAACCGGACCGGAAAAGGGGACTTGGCAACAAATAAAAGAAAACAGTGGTGCTGAGACAAATAATCCTGTTGATTGTTGGGAGGATATAGAGGCTGAAAATACCTCTAATAATAGTAATGTGACAGGTTATGCAACTGGTTACCCCCAAAACAGTGTTAAATCTGGGAGTCAATATGTGCCCTTTGGGGGGACGTTAGCGAACGCTAAAGCAATGGGGTTTAATTCAGGTGAGTTGGTCACTCTTTATACCGATAATTACCTCAGATGGTACACCTTGTATAAAGAGGGGCGTCTACCCGCTGCAGATGAACCTCAGTCGCGTTTAGAAATGGCTAAAGATGCAATAACAGGAGTGATTAGTTCAATAGGCTCTGTTGATTTTGGTATGGCAGTGTTTAATATGAATTATCCTTATGAAGGAAACAGAGATGGTGGTCGAATTATTGCTGGGATTCGGAGCCGGACCTCGGCTGAAAAAGATAATTTAATAAGTACAGTGACAGATCTTTCTGCAGAAACTAATACACCATTGTGCGAAACAATGTTTGAAGCATATCGATATTTTAGTGGTGGCCCGATTACCTTTGGCCATTCGGATGAGAACTATAATAGTGGAGGGGTACACTATACCAAAAATAATCCTCCGTATGATACGAGTATTGAAAATTCAGGTAAATACATTTCTCCAATGGATGTCTGCAGTGATGTTGCTTTTGTAATTTACATTACGGACGGCGCTCCCGTTTTAGATGAAAGCGCTAATTCATATATAACATCTTTAACTGCAACAGGTGTGCCTGCTGGTAATTATTCCCGCTATCAATATAAAGCTGCTCAAGGTAGTTCTCCTGCAAAGTCAAGTTATTTGCCTGCTTTAGCGAGTTATATGTATGAAAATGATTTGTTACCCAATACAGAGAAATACCAGCGGGTAATAACTCATACTATTGGGTTTAGTTTAGGTGATGATTCTGAGGCAGAACCTCTTTTAATCGAAACTGCAGCACGTGGCCATGGTCAGTATTTCAGTGCTGATAATACGATTAATTTACAGGCGGCAATTGCTAATATAGTTGACACCATAACTAATGTTGGGCAGCGCTTTTCTGCACCAGGGGTTGCATTTAGTAATGCGGATCCAACACGAACGCTGGATTCAGCTTATTACGCGTTATTTCGCCCATCTCAAGGCCCTAAATGGGCGGGAAACCTCAAAAAGCTTAAAGTCAATTCAGCTGGTACCCTCGTTGATGCAAATAATGCTCCTGCAATTAGTCGTACAGGAGGAATCGTAGATACCGCCTGTAGTTTTTGGAGTGATTGCTCGACAAAACCTGATGGCAATGATGTACAGGAAGGTGGTGCTGCAAGGGTAATTAATCCGAATACGAGGAAATTATTAAGTAATATTGCTAGTGATGGTGGAATTACAAATCTTACACTGAGTAACGCTTCTTTACATGCAGGAGGTGATACCCTATTAGCTAGCTATCTAGGTTTGCCGACCGATCCAACTGAAGTGCAAGCACAACTGACGAATGCATTTGAATGGATAAAAGGAAATAATGTCGACCGTGATGATACTGGAGCACTTACTTCAGATGATTATTCAGGAACTAGAGGCGATATCATGGGGGATCCTATGCATTCTCAGCCGCTAGCAATTGATTTTGGCGGTGATGGCTCGAATGTTAGAATTTTTGTAGGAACCAATCATGGGGTACTTCATTCTTTTAGGGATTCAGGTAGTACTATCAGTGAAAGTTGGGCATTTTTACCCTATGAATTATTACCCAACACAACGACTCTTAGAGCAAATAGTTATGCCAATGGCCATAGTGTATATGGTATTGACGGCTCGCCAGTTGCGTATTTAGAGCGTTCTGCTTCAGGTTCTATCACCAAAGCATGGTTATTTATTGGAATGAGACGAGGGGGGCATTCTTATTATGCCTTTGATGTAACAAGTCCTGATGAACCTATACTTATGTGGAAAATCTCCAACGAGACTCCAGGCTTTACAGACATGGGGCAGACGTGGTCTACACCAGTAGTAACTAAAATTCCTGGCGTTGATGTTCCTGTCGTTATTTTTGGTGGTGGATATAATTTGGGTTATGACGCTTCGACAGGAAATAATTCAGACGGGCGTAACGTGTACATCGTAAATGCTGCATCTGGAGCTTTAGTTCATAGTTTTGGCGCAAATGGAACAACTACTTTGCCAGGCATCGAGGAGAGTATTCCAGGCTCTATTGCTACTCTTGATAGCAATGGTGATGGATTAACCGATAGATTATATGCGGCAGATCTTGGCGGTAACGTGTGGCGGATGGACATTCCTTCTTCTAATCCTAATGAATGGAGTGGGTTTAAGTTTGCATCATTAGGCGGGAGCTTAAGTTCGGATGATCGACGTTTTTTTTATGAACCCGTAGTTGCACAGACATCTTTTACTAACCTTACAGAAATAACTACAACCACAGACACTGGGACGACTAAAACTGTTACTCATCAGAATGTACCTTATGACGCAGTCACTTTAGGTTCTGGCAACCGAGCTGCACCACTTGGTAGTGCAGTAAGCGATATGTTTTTTGTTTTACAGGATAGGAATGTAGTTAGTAAAACATTTGGAGGTAGCGGAGAGACAATTCCATCACCATTAACATTAACAAATCTTTATGATGTAACGTCAGCAGCTCCAGATACACAAGCGGAAAATATTGAGTTTGGTACTAAGCGTGGTTGGTATTATGATTTTTCATTATTAGGTGAAAAAAGTTTATCTCCTTCCGCGATTATTAAAGGTAAGGTCTACTTTACATCATTTATTCCCGCTCAATCAGGCGGGTCTTCAGGCACAAGTTGTTTAATCACATCAAATGGACGCTTATACACTTTAGATTTGCATAAAGGCGGACGATATTCTGCCGAGTACATTGATGTCTGCCAAGATTGCATACCTCAACCACCCAAAATTATTACTCCTCCTTCACCTGAAGATAAACCAATATGTGATCCAAGCTCGCAAACATGTGAACCAGAGCCTGATCCAGAGCTGCCCCCTAAACCTGCGCAAGATTCCGATTGTGAAACATCTGCTGTACTTATTATCGGTAGCGGCACATGCGATGCTACAGGTCTTAATTGCACTGGTACTGTAAATTTAGGGGCCTGCTTAAGTACTAACAAAATTTATTATCATATTGACGAGTAAGAACATTAATGAAAAAGAATAGACTGCAAGGGTTCACGTTAATTGAAGTCATGATCGCTGTTGTTATTGTGGGAATTTTGGCTTCGATAGCGTATCCATCATACATTGATTACGTGGTTAAGAGTGGACGGTCTGAAGGGGTTGCGGCGGTGATGAAGGTTGCAAATCTTCAAGAGCAGTATTATTTGGATAACCGAGCCTATGCGACTGATATGACCAAACTGGGGTTAGGAGCTAATCCTTTTGTTACAGAGCATGGGCGTTATAGCTTAGCGTCAAGTGGTACCAGTTCATTTACTATCACTGCGACTGCACAAGGTTCGCAGGCTAGTCGAGACTCAACGTGTGCGACTATTACGATGACATCTGCTGGTGTAAAGGGGCCTTCTGCGGAGTGTTGGAAATGATAAGATATTGTATTGCTTTAGCATTAGCTTTGCCTACATTTGTGTTTGCTGTGGAACCTACAGTGGTTATGCAGGATTACAAATGCCATGTCACAACGACAAATGGTGATAAAGTACTGTTCTATCGATGGAGGATTAAAGATGTCAATTTGAATATGGCGAGTCTTCCTAGTAAGCAAAAAGTAGGTGGAGATAAAAAGAAATTCTTTATTAAAGAGGTCGTAGAGTGTGTTGAGCTTAGCCAAGAGTTTACTAATGAAAACAGTAAGAAAATTGATGAGCTAACCTTGAGATAAGCTTATGTGTGCGGACATATCTTCTGGTTTATGAGCAGCTTTTACCATCTGCTCCGTAGGAGATTAGTCCGCTAGAGCTTATGTTTACACTCTTGGAGTTGGTTGCGGAGCCTCCAGGGCAATAGATGATTTCTACAGCGCTGTTTGCTGATAACATGCCTTCAGAGCTAAAGGTAAAACTCGCCGAATTACTTTTTACACTGTCATTTGTATTGAATGCGTCAATAACACGAATATCTTTATTATCAGGACTAATCACTTTAATCCCATTCCCCCAATTTGTACCACATGCACTTCCATTTGATGCACAAACTTTAATTGTTGCGCCATAACTGACGGCTTGATTTCTGGCAAACACCATAATGTCATGAATTTTGGCGATATTATTATTAACACGCACACCTTCATAGACGGATATTAAAGATGGTACTCCGATAGTTAATAATATTGCAGCCACTGCAATCGTAACCATCAGTTCAACCAGTGTGAAACCAAGCAATTTATTTAGCATGCACTCAACCCTCACTTATACAAACTAAAGTATAAGCGAGAATAAGCGGGATTTCAGTATCTAAGTTGCATCCTTTATGCTGTTTAATTTCTAAAAGATAGTCCAATCCTTTATGTTGTTAATTGATATCGCCTGCAATCAATACGCGCCATTTATCCGCAACGGATATTGGCATCAGTCGATAGTCTTGCTCTGCCAGCTTGATTTACCACAATCCCTCGTGAGTATGGGCTGGTGGGACTTGATGGGCAATACTTCAATGTTCCATTAGTACCAGAGGCAAGACCGTCTGGTTGAAAACGAATTAAGGTTCGATTGTAGATAACTGTATCTCTGGCATTAAAAGCGTTAGTGGTAAAAATAGTCGTTTCATTGCCATCGAGTTGACTATTGCTGTTAACATCGATAAATACCGTCAAACCAAGCTGCCAGTTAGATATGCACTGATTGTTGCTTAAGGCGCAGACAGTCACTTTTCGATTGAAGGAAATGGCATGATTTCGTGCGAGCATCAGTGTTTGCTGGATGACTTTGATATTACTATCAGCCCTGAATCTCGTGTTGAAATCGCTTAACGAGGGAGCACCAATCGATAACAGAATGGTCGAAATGGATACCGTAGTGATGAGTTCAATCAAGCTAAAGCCATGTGATAGAGTTTTCATAACAGTTCCTTTGTTATAAATGTCGCTCGCATCCTACGAGCCTTTGGAGCAAAACTGCTGCTGTTAAAGTATAGAAGCGCATCAATGAGCCTTTTAGATTTTTAAGGACTAAGAATTGTTTTATAGAAACTGTGTTTTATGAGGAAAGCACTGCCTATACTTCAATAATCGCCTAACCCCGTGTAAGCTAATGGCATTCTATTTTGATTATCTGTCAGCAAGTGCCGAGGAATGTTTGATGAAAAAAGTTGAAGCGATTATTAAGCCTTTTAAATTGGATGATGTACGCGAGTCACTTGCTGAGATAGGTATCACCGGGATGACAGTGCTGGAGGTTAAAGGTTTTGGCCGTCAAAAAGGGCACACCGAGCTTTACCGCGGTGCGGAGTATATGGTCGACTTTTTACCTAAAGTTAAAATTGAACTCGTGATTCAAGATGATTTAGTCGACCAAGCGATTGATGTTATTGTGGAAACAGCTCGTACCGGTAAAATCGGCGATGGTAAGATTTTCGTAACCGATGTAGAGCGCGTTATCCGCATTCGTACCGGTGAAGAAAACGAAGAAGCGGTGTGATTTATCCGTTTAAAGAGAGGGCCATTAGGCCCTTTTTTGTTGCTTAAAATTTATGTTCGATGTGACTAAGTCTTTCTGTTCCTGAAATATCTTTAATGCAAAATAGCCTCTTTAGTTAGACTAAAGTAGTTATCTCTTATCTGTTCCATGGTATAACTTAGCCACTTAAATAGGCTTGTTGAGGTTGTTATTTTGGCTACGAAACGAATCGTGATAGTAGGTGGTGGGGCGGCAGGTTTAGCGCTAGCCTCTAAATTAGGCCGCAAGATGGGCGGTAGTGATGTCGTCGATGTTTGCTTAATTGATAAAAGCCCAATCCATATTTGGAAGCCAAAATTACACGAAGTAGCTGTTGGGGTTATTGACCAGTCTATAGAGGGATTGTTGTATCGAGATCATGGTCTTAAGAATGGCTATCGCTACATTCGTGGCGAAATTGAGCAATGTGAACCTGATGCCAAAACCATCCAACTTGCTGCGGTTTATAGTGACTCTGGTGAATTGCTGCTTGAGCCCCGTCAAATTGAATACGATTACTTAGTACTAGCCTTAGGCGGGGTCTCTAATAGCTTTAATACCCTAGGTGCTGAGAAGCATTGTATTTTCCTTGATAGTTTAGATAACGCTAACTTATTCCATCAAAAATTATTAGATGCATTACTGCAACTCAATGAAACACAAGAGAAAGTCAGTATAGGTATTGTTGGTGCTGGCGCCACCGGTGTCGAATTAGCCGCAGAGCTTCACCATGTCATTGAATCGGTGAAAGAGTATGGCTACCTCAATATCTCTAAGAATCATCTTGATGTGCATCTTATTGAAGCGTCACCAAAAATTCTCCCACAGTTACCCGAACGAGTGAGCGCAAGAGCTCAAGCGGTATTGGATAAAATTGGCATCCGTTTGCATATCGGGGTGCAGGTTAAAGAAGTCACCCGCGATGGCTTTATTACACAGGATGGTGACGTTATCGAAGCGGGACTTAAAGTGTGGGCGGCTGGTGTGAAAGGTCCAAAAGCGTTTCAAAACTTCTCTAAGTTACCCATTACGCCACGCAATCAAGTGGAAGTTGATGCTTGTATGCGAGTTAAAGGCCATCAAGACATTTATGCGCTTGGGGATTGCGCTCTATTAATTTTGGAGTCCGGCCAACCTGTGCCCCCTCGCGCTCAAGCGGCAGCACAAATGGCGGATACCTTGTATGAGAATATTGTGAATCGTTTACAAGGGAAGGCGGAAAAACCTTTTGTGTATAAAGACTATGGTTCTCTGGTGTCTTTAAGTCGTTTTTCTGCGGTCGGTAATCTAATGGGGAATTTGCGTTCTGGGACTTTCTTCGTGGAAGGTCATATCGCAAGGGTCATGTATATTTCGTTATACCAAAGACACTTAGCGAGCCTATATGGCTGGTTCTCCGCAATTATTTATCGCATTGCGCAAAAGTTACTGAAATGGCAAAGGCCAAAGCTGAAATTGCATTAACTGAAAACAAAACAGAGAGCCTTGGCTCTCTGTTTTGTTTTAGCCTTGTAGGGCTGAAAATTAATGTTTGGGAGAGGCAGAAGAGTCTCGGATCACAGGCTCTGGCGTAAATGTTTTTGCAAACTTGGCATCTTGTTCACGGCGTTTCGCGATTAACAGCTCTGTTGCCACTTGGGCAATTTCAGCGTTAGGTTGATGCACTGTTGTTAGTTTTGGCCAAGTTTGGCGTGAGAATGGGCTGTCTTCGAAGCCGACAATGGATAGATCGCCAGGGATATCTAGCCCTGCTAAACGAGCTGCAAAAAGTGCCCCTGCTGCAATTTCGTCGTTACAGGCAACAATCGCTGTTGGGCGGTTCTTCTGTTTGATCAGCGTGTTAGCCCCTTCAACGCCAGACTCAAATGAGTATTTTCCTTCAATTATGTAATCTTCATTCAGAAGCAGGCGATTTTTTGTTAATGCTTGTTTATAACCAAGTAACCGCTCTTTGGTAGACTCGTGGTGTAAATCGCCACTTAAAAAGGCAATTTCTTTATGGCCTAAGTCGATCAAATGCTGAGTAATTTCTACCGCACCAAATTTGTCATTGACTAAAATCGTCAGTCCATCCTGCTCTTTATCACCTTCGCCGGCAATAATGCGCACATAGTTGGCGTCAATATCACTTAAGGCTTTAAGAACTTTAGGATCTTCAGAAAGGGGCGGTGTTAATACTAAACCTGCCAGCCGCGAATGTTTCACGAGTTGAGTCAGTTCATCACAAATGGTGTCAGATTTGGCATTACAAGGATGAATAACCAGTTCATAGCCTTTATCTTTACAGGCCGACAAAATCCCGTTTTGCATATCAATAATGTAATAAGCGTTGGGATTATCATAAATAAAACCAATGGCATAGGATTTTGTGCCAGCAAGGTTTCTGGCTGCGAGATTGGGCTGGTAGTTTAATGCTTTGATGGCCTCGTTCACTTTATCAACCGTGGCTTGTTTTACCGAAGGTTCGTTATTGGTTACGCGGGAAACTGTCTTGATTGACACTCCAGCATATTTAGCGACGTCGTTGATAGTGACTTTCATTGATCTACAAACTCTTTATTCAAATGTGCGAAGGGCTAGCTAATTGATGAACCTAAATCCTTTAGGCGCAATTTACAAGCCGACAGCGTTGTCAGCTTGCTTTTTATTATGCTTCTTATAGTGCGAGCATTTACCGCGTATAGCAATGCTGAATTGTTACAAACTGAGGCATTTTTCAACTGTTAACACTCGGTTATAAGTTGTAATTTTACATCGAAATATCTAAGTGATTATTTTTACTTGAATATATTGGTTTTTTACTTCTCAACACTTCGCTTTATGACATTTTTTTTCGTCCAGAGTTATTTTGTTGTGGCAAGGCTGTTAATTATTGTGTAATGTTTGCACTAGACATGACAGCGTTGTCATTCCATCGGAATGGTTATGAATACTAAAACGATAATAAAGTTATGGAAGGGAAACGAGATGCGACCATCATCCTTTAAGAAAAGTGTACTAGCTACAAACATTGCTATCCTACTCGGCAGCGCTGTTTCAATCGGAGCTGTTGCTGCAGAAGCTGAAGCCACTGCAGCTGCTGCTGAAAATATTGAGAAAATTGAAGTTCGTGGTATGAGAGCTTCGATGAAAGCTTCTGTTAACGACAAACGTTTTTCTGATTCTGTCGTTGATGCTGTGACTGCTGAAGATATCGGTAAATTCCCTGATGGTGACGTAGGGGAGTCCTTAGGTCGTATTCCTGGCGTTGCTGTAAACCGTCAGTTTGGTCAAGGACAACAAGTTTCTATTCGTGGCGCTTCAAGCCAATTAACGAGCACGTTACTGAACGGCCATTCAGTTGCTTCGACTGGTTGGTTTGACCAACAAGCTATCGACCGTAGCTTTAACTACAGCTTACTGCCGCCAGAAATGGTTGGTGGTATTCAAGTTTACAAATCATCTCAGGCTGATATCGCTGAAGGTGGTATCGGCGGTACTGTAATTGTTAAAACTCGTAAACCTTTAGATTTGGAAGCAAACTCAGTCTTCCTGAGTGCGAAAGGGGATTACGGAACCGTTTCAGAAGAAATTGATCCACAAACTTCAGGTTTGTACAGCTGGAAAACGGAAGATGAGAAGTTTGGTTTCCTAGTGGCTGGTTCTTTGGATCAAACACAATATCAACGTAACGGTATTGAAACTCTGTTAGGTTGGGGGGAAATTGTTCCTACTACTTTCCAGCAAGACCGTGAGCGCACAGCTTTAAATGCTGCATTCCAATACAGACCAACTGATAACCTGGAATTCGGTCTGAATTTAATGAGCTTACAGCTCGATGCTAACAACGCTAACACGTCAATTTTCTTATTCCCAACCCAGCAAGGTGAGAATACTTGTCTTAAGAAAAATGCCGCAGGCGTATGTACATTAGTTGAACACACAGATAAAGGCGGATTTGCTTGGGCACAAACATGGGCTCGTAAAGCAAGTATGTCATCAGACACTGTGGATTTAGATTTCGCTTATCAGGCTGAAAACTATAAGTTAGAAGGCCGCATCGGTAAAACTAAAGCTGAAGGTGGTACCGATCTTACTTCTAACTACGGTCAATCAATTGGTAAACCAGAAGATTTCGCAGGGACTTACGATGCAACTGGTGATGTGATTGACATCAACATTGCAAACAACTCATTTGATGCGGGTGACTTCAACGGTCAATTGGAAACTGCTGGCTGGGCGCTGAAAAAACAACCTAACACAGACGAAGAATCATTTGCGACCTTCGATATCACTGTTCCAGTTGAATTTGGCGTTATTACCTCTATTAAATCAGGTATTAGCTATGCAGACCACGATGTAACTCAAACGACTGAAGCTGCACAATCATCTAATATCGTCGCAAAAGATGCCTCTGAATATTACTCTGGCACTATGTCATCTGGCGCTGGTTTTACCTTACCTAAGCCAATTTTTGACAATATGATCAGAGATGCTTATGGTGCTATCGATGGCTTTACTTTAGATAAGTCTGGTTACGGTACACTGCAAGAGAAAAACTTAGCCCTGTACACTATGGCTACTTTTGCCGGTGAAGGTGTGCGTGGTAACTTCGGTTTAAGATATATCTCTACCGATGTTGAGTCTGACTACTACGCGTTTAGCCAAACTGGTACTTATGCTGATGATTTAAGTACTGATAAGGCAAGCTATCACGATGTATTACCAAGTATGAACATTGCGTTTGACTTGGCAAGTGACTTAATTTTAAGAGCATCAGCTGCGCAAGTTATTTCTCGTCCTAACTATGCGGATCTCTTCGCGACGTCTAAGTTACCAGGTTTCAACGATGGTACGCCAGGCAACGAGAAGAAAGTGACTGGTAGCGTGAATTTGCAGCCGTTCAAAGCCTCTCAGGCTGATCTGAGCTTAGAATGGTACTTCAGCGGTGAAGGATTATTTGCTGTTACTTACTTCATTAAAGATGTTAACTCTTTCATTTCGACAAGAGAAAAGCTGAACCAACAGATTGGTATTGATGATCCTAACTTAGTTGCTCAAGGTGGCAGTTCTTGTGGTGCAGGCATCTACGACTGCTGGACCGTGAGTGAAAACTACAATGCTAACGGTGGTTCTATCGATGGTATTGAGTTGCAGTTGCAAGACTCATTTGACAATGGTTTTGGTTACTCAGCTAACTACACTTTTGCAGATGCTTCATCTCCAGCTGAGAACTATGCGGACCGTGTAGGGGTGTTCTCTGACTCATCTAAGCATACTGTTAACTTAGTGGGTTACTATGAAATCGATGATTTCTCTGCTCGTGTAGCTTATAACTGGCGTTCTGAGTATATGATGCGCGAATTACCAGGCTTCTACGGTAACCGCGAGCATCAAGCCTACGGCACGTTAGATTTAAGTGCTAACTACGATGTAACTGATTACTTATCTGTGACATTTGAAGTGGTTAACTTACTTGAAGAAGATAGCATTCAGAAAGGTGTATCACCTGTTGATGCTGAAGGCGTTATCAGTGAGTTTAAAGATAACTACCCAGTGTGGAGCTTCGATGGTGAAGCTCGCTACAAACTTGGTGTAGCACTGCGCTTCTAATTCAATTCAGTGACCCAAAAGCCTAGCAATCGCTAGGCTTTTTATTATCAAAAACACCAACAATAAACTCAGCTTACGCAATTTTTAGAGGCGCGTTATGACAATCAGAAAAATAGCCATTATAGGGGGCGGGACTTCAGGTTGGTTAGCGGCGAATCATTTAGGGCGAGTGTTGCAGGGGCGCTCTGAGCTATCTATCACGCTGATTGAATCTCCTGATATTCCTATCATCGGAGTTGGTGAAGGTACTGTACCGTCCATTCGGAAATCACTACAGAGTTTTGGGATCAGTGAATCAGAGTTTATTCGCTCATGCGATGTGACATTTAAGCAGTCAATTAAATTTGTCAATTGGTTAGATAAAGCCCGACATGGTAAGGATAATTTCTACCACCATCTATTTGATATCATCAATTTACAAGGTGTAGACACTGTTTCTGCTTGGTTGGGCGAGAAACAAGGCGATTTTGCTGATTATGTTTCTCCCCAGCATCTTGTTTGTGAGGCCGCAAAAGCGCCAAAGCTAATCACGACACCTGAATATGCTGGAGTGTTAGGCTATGCCTATCATTTAAATGCGGCAAAATTTGCCAAATTATTGGCTAAAAATGCGATTGAGAAATTCAACGTTGAGCACATTTTTGCCACTGTGCAGGATGTTCGTTTAGGCGATGATGGTGCAATTTCATCTTTGCTGACTGAGCAAGGGACTCTCTCTTTCGATTTCTATATTGATTGCAGTGGCTTTGAATCGATTTTGTTAGCTAAGGCACTAAAAGTGCCAT
The DNA here is from genome assembly GCF_029843705.1 of Shewanella sp. GD03713. Taxonomy (NCBI): domain Bacteria; kingdom Pseudomonadati; phylum Pseudomonadota; class Gammaproteobacteria; order Alteromonadales; family Shewanellaceae; genus Shewanella; species Shewanella sp. GD03713. The sequence continues at coordinate 3,606,007 of NZ_JAOCIW010000001.1, read as the reverse complement.
TTATCAGTAAAGCGCATCAACTGTTTATTGATACTGCGTTAGTCGCGCAAATTCCAACGCAACCTACGGATATCATCCCTCCTTATACTCAAGCAACGGCCCATCGAGCAGGTTGGATATGGGATATCGCATTGACCCAGCGCCGAGGCACGGGATTTGTCTATTCGTCCGCTCATATGGCGCAGTCAGAAGCAGAGCGAAAGTTTGACCATTATCTCGGTGGCAAACTTGCCGATGTTCCGCATCGTAAAATTCCAATGACAGTGGGCCATCGTCAACAGTTTTGGGTAAAAAACTGTGTAGCTTTAGGGTTAGCTCAAGGCTTTTTAGAGCCAATTGAAGCGACATCCATATTATTAACGGATTTCTCTGCACGTTTTCTGGCAGAACGTTTTCCAGTGCATACAGATGATGTTGATTACTTAGCAAAGCGATTTAATGATACCGTGGGCTACGCATGGGAGCGGGTCGTTGAATTTGCCAAACTGCATTACTGTTTATCGGATAGAACTGACTCATCATTTTGGTTAGATAATCAGGCTTCAGAGACTATTCCCGAAGGATTAAGGCAACGACTCGAACTATGGAAATCCTATAGTCCTATTGCTGAAGATTTTCCATCTAAGTTTGAAGTGTTTAACTTAGACAATTATTTATACGTGCTTTATGGCATGAAATATCAGACTAATTTGTGTGGTGGCTCATCGGCAACACAGGCCTCTTTGAACATGTATATGAACAAAATGTCGAAGGTAAAACAACAGATGCTAGATGGTTTGCCTGAGCATAGGGAATTGCTCGATAAAATCTGTACCTATGGTTTGCAATCTATTTAATCGTTTTAAATTTAATGGGTAAAAAGGAAAAATATAATGAAAACACAATTTGTACCTTTAAATGACTCGAGTCATAAGAATTTGGCTATTGGTGATAAGGTCGATTACAGCTACTTTGAAACTGTGCATATGCTACCACTGCAAGTGCAAGAGTTTATGTCGGCTGCGACAAGCTTTCCTATTGTATTTACAAAGAATAACCAAACTGGCGAGTTTGTCTCTATCGCGATTACCGCGCTAAAACCGAATACCAATAAGCTGCTAAAAAATGGGCAATGGCAATCACGATACTTACCTATTCAAGTCCAGTTGTATCCATTAGGCATGACCCATGTCGATGAGGAAAAGATTATCTTAGGTATTGACATTAACAACTCATCCGTGGCTGAAAATGAAACTCACCGATTATTTACTGAGGCTGGTGAGAAAACGGACTACTTGTCCAAGAAGCTTGAACTCGCGGGTTTACAAGCTAGCTACCAAGATATGACGAAGTACTTTATCAATGTATTGTTGGAGCATGAGTTATTACAACCAAGAACACTTACAGTGACGGCGCTGGATGGTACGAAAACCAACATCGACGGGATCTATACGATTGATGAGCCTAAACTACAGCAGCTTGATGATGCGACTTTGCTGAATTTCGCGAAACGGGGTTTCTATTCAGCCATTTATGCGCATCTTTGCTCATTAAGTTTAATTGATTTAGTGATGGATAAATAAGATAGCGGGCTTTCCATTTTAGTTTGCGAGCATGACACTCCCAGTCAAGATAATCCAACTTGAGAAAAACAGCTTTAAGGTTTTGACTGGGAGAAATAGCGCCAGTTTTCGCGCTAATAAACCGCCGATAATTGCGCCAGGGCCTGCAAACAGTACCAGTTCGAATAGGGCATGACTGCTACTTGCAAACACATGTATCGGACTTGCCGACCAGACGGTGATCGCCGAGACAACCACTCCGATGGCAACGGCCATCTTGGCACACACTCCCCGTAACATCAGATATATTACTAGCAACTCGCCCACACCAACCGATAACCAGGCGGTGATGACCCCGCCCAAATAACCAATTACTGTTAGCCAGCAATAGTCTAGGGCGTTGAGGCGATGGCTTTGAAGAGTACGCCTCTGGCTACTGATAATGATCGCTATCCCTAATAGGATGGAAAAAAGGCTAAAGCTGGTATGCAGCGAGGAAGGTGAGTTCAATTGCCATAACTGACTGCTCCAAAGGCCAAGTACTGAGCAGGTTGCCGCTAATAAAATGCTTGGAATAAAGCCTGACCAGGTTTTGTCATGGTGATGGTGTCGTCGATAGTAGCTTGACCATGAAATCGCCCCAGCCGTCATACCAAAGCATTGGATCATAAATGACGTGGAGACACTCTGAACTTCACTGAAATTTAAACTAGAGAACACCGGAATAAAGATCACTCCACCTCCCGCTCCCGTGGCGTTTGCAAAGATGGCTCCCGTTATCCCCAAAAACACAAATTGACCGTATTGTTTTATTAACTCAATGGGTTGATGAAATTGGACTAACCAACATAGCCATGCACTCAATAGCACAAGGACGATTGCTATCGGTCGATAATATTGACCGAGGTTAATATGTCTACGTTTGAAGATAAGACCATATGGCAGCATTTTGAGTTATTGAGTGGAGTGGGTGAGTTGTTGCATGCATGTTATCAGTCAAAGACAGCGTTGTCACACTGGTGTGGAAATAAAAAGTTAAAACATAATTTATTGATATTTAATGGTTAAAAGTATTTTGACTAAAAAAATACCGATAAATGTCAAAAAAATGTAGAAAACCTGTTCTTTCTTGTGTAATTTAACCAATGACAACGCTGTCATCTGCTTGTGTGATTCGTTGTTTTGTAAGGTCTGCATGAAGAGGATGAGGTCTCCTTATTCATGTACTTGGCAGAAGTATTGCTGGTCGGGCGGCGATACGTTTGTCTTTAATATTTTGATAGTCTCTCCCCAGAAACTAGCGTTGGCTGGGTACTGTAAGCAGTGCCCAGCCATTTTTTTAGGTAGAGCGACCTTGCTTAGGATAAGCAGACAAGTTAGCGGCATTAAAAAATAAAACTCGCTGGATATTCCAGTCATAAAAAAGAGGCTGCGATTCATGGTTATTCATATTGCTACACTGCTTGGCAGCGTAGTAACTACTTTTGCTAAGCGTTTGCTGATGCCCATCATTGGACTCTGGGCGAGCGTTATGGTTTGCGCTTTTAGTTTCACCGCGATAGCCGCCGTGGAGTCGGCGTCGTTTAGGTTTACAAATGCCGCTGCTGCAGGCACTTCTACGGCAAACAGTGCCGCTCCCATCAAGATAGTGACCACAATCCAACAGCAGTGGCAGTTTAATCTCCTCAAAGAGGCGCTGCGCCGTTCAGGTCAGTCCTATCAGGTCGAACAAATGTCGACGCAGATGAACCAAAAACGTAAGGTCGAAGAAGCGCTTGCTGGTACTGTCGATGTTTTTTGGAGCATGACTTCGAAGGAGCTTGAGGAAACCGTGCTCCCGGTTCGTATCCCTTTGTTTAAGGGATTACTCGGTAACCGCCTGTTAATTATCCGCAAAACGGATGAGGCTAGATTTGCCAATGTAAAAACGCTGGCGGATTTTAAGCGATTAAAAGCAGGGCAAAACCGCTATTGGCCCGATGCCAGCATCCTAGAAGCCAATGGTTTGCCTGTCGTGACTAGCTATCAATACACCAATCTGTATCCGATGTTAGAGGGGGGGCGATTCGATTACCTTGCCCTCGGCGCACAGGAAATTGGCGATGAACTCGCAAGCCACCCCGATCCTGCGCTGAAAATCGATACTCACATCCTGCTGCAATATCGCTCGCCGGCATATTTTTTTGTGTCCCCCAAACGTCCCGAGTTAGCGGCAGCAATCTTAGCCGGACTCGAAAATATGATAAGCGACGGCAGCTTCGATGAGATGTTTAATCGTGAGCTTAAGATAGACAAGCTCTACCGTGATGCCCAGTTTGAGCAGCGCGTCATTATTCGTCTCGATACGCCCGATTTAAGTCCCTTAACCCCCATTGAACGCCAAGAGTTGTGGTTAGATCTATTTAGTATGCAAGGTGCAAAATAATGAAAACATTAGCCTTAAAAGTACAAATTGGGTTAGCAGCTGCGATATTTATGATAGTCAGCGTACTGTTTGGGGTGTCCTATTGGTTGGCGAGCGATAGCTTGACCAGCAACGAAATGGCCTTTGAAGACAATACCGTTGCTAATCTTCAGGTCACCATGGCGCAGCCGATTTTTACCTACGACTACGAGCAGATCCGTGCGGTGTTGTCTGTCATGTTAAAGTCTGAGCAAATCTATCAAATCACCGTTGTGGATCATCGGGGTAAATTGCTCGCCGAAGACAAACAAACCGAGGCCGTTGCCGCAAGCGACCTACAAACAAGAGAGTTACAGTTCAGCGATCAAGGTAATCCGACAGGGCGTTTAACCATTGCCTTCTCTACTTTGCCGGTTAAGGCGCAATTATCCGACTTACTGCTGGGGTACTTTTTACAGGCGCTGCTGATTTTAGCGGGTAGTCTGTTGGTGATTTTCATCATTCTCAAACGCTTAGTGATTAGTCCTTTGGATAAGGTTGTCGCCGCGTTAGAAGAAATCGCCAATGGTGATGGCGATTTAAGCCACAGATTACCCGTGGAGAGCGAAGATGAAATCGGCAAACTTGCCAATGCTTTCAACGGTTTCGTCGAGCAAATTCATGGCACTATTACCAGAGTGCATGAAACCTCGGGCCTGCTATTGGGCGATGCTAAGGCGCTGGGGACGCTGTCGCAAAGCAACAATCAAAGGGTGCAAGCTCAGCTTAAAGAAACCGAAGCTGCGGTCACGGCCGTGACTCAATTGAGTGCCAGTGCCAACGAAGTGGCCATCAATGCAAAACGTACTGCCGATGCGGCAACCCAAGCCGATAGAGCGGTCGACGATGGCCAGCGTCAGTTTGACTCGGGCTTAGCCATTACCCGTCAATTAGCGGGGGAATTAGCGCGTTCTGCCCAATCGGTATCGCAGCTACAACAGGAAACCCAACGCATCGATGAAGTTGTGGTGGTGATCAACAGCATTGCCGAACAGACTAATCTACTCGCCCTAAATGCCGCTATTGAAGCCGCCAGAGCGGGTGAGCAGGGGCGTGGTTTTGCCGTCGTTGCCGATGAAGTGCGCTCTTTAGCGAGCCGCACCCAACAGGCGACGGGAGAAATCCAAAAAATGATCCAACAGGTGCAGAGCCGAGTTGCCGAAACCGTGAATGTGATGCAATCGAGCCAGACTCTCTCCAATCAAGGGGTCAACCGTTCGGAAGAAATTAAGCTAGTGCTGTCTAAAGTGACTGATTTAGTTTCCAATATCAGTAATATGAACATCGAAGTTTCCCATGCGGCGCAGGAGCAAACCTGCGTCACCGAAGCGATTTCTCGTACATTAAATGATCTTGCCAATGTCTCAGGTTCAGCCTCCCTCGATAGTGAGCACTTAGCACAATCGAGTGAGCGACTGTTTCACCAAGGGGAAAGACTGCGGACGTTAGTAACTTCCTTCAGATTGTAGCCATTTCTGAAGCTAGAAAAGGAATATCATGAATAAAACGATTGCCGCCACCGCGATTTTATTGGCTCTGGGCTTAACGGCCTGTAACGATGCACCTAAAACTAATGCTGTGCCTAGCCCAAGTACTGCCGAGCAGGCTAAGCATAGCCAATTAACCCAAGCGCAATTGCAGCAGTTTGGGGATTCCTTGGGCGTGAGTTATCGCGTGCTCACTAACAGGCCTGATGATAACTGCGACAAAGCCGCCGCCGAAGGACGTTGTTTTGTTGCTGAAATCGATTTTGTCCCAGAGGTTGAGCTTAATAGCCGTGATTGGGCGATTTATTTTAGCCAAATGCGACCGGTTCAAGCCGTTGAAAGCAAAGAGTTTAGTATTACGCATATCAAGGGCGATCTGTATCGCATCGCGCCCACAGAGGCATTTAGCGGTTTTAGCAAGGGCGAGAAAAAGACCCTAAGGTTCCGCGGTGAATTGTGGCAGCTCTCAGAAACCGATGCCATGCCTAACTATTATCTGGTTTCAGGCGATTTATCGCCTGTAGTGATCGCCAGTACGAAAGTAAAGCAAGATTCTGAAACGGGGATGGAAGTGCGCCCCTATGTTGAGGCGTACACCGATATGGTGAAGCAGTATCGCCGAACCGATGCGGACAAATTAGCGCCTGCGACGCCAACGCAGTTGTTTAGCAATAATCAACAGGTCAGTGAAGATGCCAACTTAGCGGTCAATACCATTATTCCCACGCCGCAAAAAGTCGCTATCCACAGCCAAGATAAAGCCGTGTCACTGACTTCTGGTATTAAACTGGATTTCGGCTCGGTCACTAACGTATCTGCCGCTCAACAATCTTTGGAGCCTAAACAGTTAGCGGCGGCACTTTCCCGTTTAGCACGCTTAGGTGTTAATGAGTCTGAACAAGGTTTGGCGGTAAAGCTAAACTGGCGTCAAGGCGCTGAGGGCAGCTATCTGCTGGATATTAAAGCGGATGCGATTGAGATTGCCGCTGCCGATGCTGCCGGGTTTTCCTATGCGTTATCGTCACTTGCCAGTTTGATTGATGTGCAGGATCTGCGCGTAAATGCTATGACGATTGAGGATAGCCCAAGGTATCCCTTCCGCGGCATGCATATCGATGTGGCCCGTAACTTCCATAGCAAGGCGTTGATCTTTGACCTGCTGGATCAAATGGCGGCGTACAAGCTCAACAAATTGCACCTACATATGGCCGACGATGAAGGTTGGCGCCTAGAGATCGATGGTCTGCCTGAACTGACCGACATCGGTAGTAAGCGTTGCCACGATCTTGAGGAAAATACCTGTCTGTTACCGCAGCTTGGCAGCGGGCCTTTTGCGGATGTGCCTGTTAACGGTTTCTATAGCAAACAAGACTATATCGATATCGTTAAATATGCCGATGCGCGCCAAATTCAAGTGATCCCTTCGATGGACATGCCAGGCCATAGCCGCGCGGCGATAAAATCGATGGAGGCGCGTTACCGTAAGCTAGTGGCCGAAGGTAAAGCTGAGGAAGCGAAAACCTATCTGTTGTCGGATGCGGCGGACACCACAGTGTATTCTTCGGTGCAGTATTACAACGATAACACCCTGAACGTCTGTATGGAGTCGACCTATCAGTTTGTCGATAAAGTCATTGATGAAATTGTAAAATTACACCAAGCAGCTGGCCAGCCATTAACTCGATACCATATCGGTGCCGACGAAACGGCAGGGGCGTGGAAGCAATCGCCAGCTTGTTTGGACTTTGTGACCAATAACGATAAAGGCGTGAAATCCATCGACGATTTAGGGGCGTACTTTATCGAGCGCATTTCGAATCAACTCGCGAGTAAAGGCATAGAAGCGGCTGGTTGGAGCGATGGTATGAGCCATGTTCGCCCAAGCAACATGCCTGCAAAAGTCCAATCTAACATTTGGGATGTGATTGCCTATAAGGGCTACGAGCATGCCAATCAACAAGTCAACAACGGCTGGGATGTGGTGCTCTCAAATCCTGAGGTGCTGTATTTTGATTTCCCTTATGAAGCCGATCCTAAGGAGCATGGCTACTACTGGGCAAGCCGCGCAACCAACGCACACAAAGTATTTAGCTTTATGCCGGACAACTTAGTGGCAAACGCGGAGCAGTGGACCGATATTCAAAATCTGCCTTTTGAGGCCGACGATAGGGCCAGAATCGATGAGAAGGGCAAACAATCCGGCCCAAGGGAACAAGGTAAAGCCTTTGCCGGATTACAGGGCCAGCTCTGGAGTGAAACCATCCGTAGCGATAACACTGTGGAATATATGATTTTCCCGCGTTTGCTAATGCTGGCGGAACGTGCTTGGCATCAAGCCGCGTGGGAAGTGTCATATCAATATCAAGGCGCTTTGTATAATCAAACTACGGGACATTTCACCGCAGCGATGCGTGAGGCTCAGGCGCAATCTTGGCAGCAAATGGCTAACACCTTAGGGCATAAGGAGTTTATCAAACTCGATAAGGCGGGTATCGATTACCGAGTGCCGACCGTCGGCGCCGAGATCCGCGACGGTAAACTGTTTGCCAACGTGGCATATCCAGGACTCAAGATTGAATGGCGCCAAGCGAGTGGGCAATGGCAATCCTATCAAGCTGGGCAGACGGTAACGGGCCCCGTTGAGATCCGCGCCATCGCGGCTGATGGAAAACGTAAAGGCCGCAGCTTAGTCGTTAATTAATAAAGGTTATATCTGGCTGTATTTTAAAATAAAAATACAGCCTTTTTCTTTTTCACTTTCAGCAATTTCTTTCGCCTGACATTTGATTAGAAATTGCTTCAAAAAGTAAATGACAACGCTGTCATTTTTGCTGTAACATTGAATTAACTAAAGTTGAGTGTCGTATTAACGGCATAAGTATAAGCAACGGTAGCGCTGCATTAAGAGATGAAGAGGGGTGTCATGGGGTTAGTCCAGACAAAAGATCAACAACTGTTTATCGGTGTTGATGGGGGCGGCAGTAAGTGCCGAGCCACTATCTATACTGCGGACGGTACCGTTTTAGGGACAGGTGTTGCTGGGCGCGCTAATCCGCTGCATGGTCTTGCACAAACATTTGAATCTATTGAAGCATCGACTCGTCAAGCTCTGCTGGATGCGGGCATGAAGGAAACCGATAGCCATTTACTGGTTGCGGGCTTAGGGCTGGCAGGAGTCAATGTGCCGCGCCTGTATCAGGATGTGATCAGCTGGCAGCATCCGTTTGCTGCCATGTATGTCACTACGGATCTTCATACGGCTTGTATCGGTGCACACCGCGGCGCGGATGGTGCGGTGATCATTACGGGCACAGGCTCCTGCGGTTATGCCCATGTAGGTGATGACAGCTTAAGCATTGGCGGACACGGTTTTGCGCTGGGCGATAAGGGCAGTGGGGCTTGGTTAGGTTTAAAAGCCGCCGAGCATGTGTTACTCGCCCTCGATGGCTTTGCCGCGCCGACAGCTTTAACCAAGATGCTGTTAAACCATTTTGGGGTAAGTGATGCCTTGGGCATAGTCGAGCATCTCGCCGGTAAGTCTTCGAGTTGCTATGCCGAATTGGCCAGAAGCGTACTCGATTGCGCAAACGCGGGTGATGAAGTCGCTCGCGGGATAGTGCAGGAAGGCGCCGATTACATCAGTGAAATGGCACGCAAGCTGTTTAGCCTTAATCCGGTGCGATTCTCTATGATCGGCGGTCTTGCCAAACCGCTACAAGCCTGGCTTGGCAGCGATGTGGTGGCCAAGATTTCTGAAACCTTAGCGCCGCCAGAATTAGGTGCCATGTACTTCGCTCAGCAGCAATTTAACTCAATCAACATTAATGAATAAGCCGTTTTAGCGCATCAGTGCTAAAGCAATACCCGTATTGATTTGTAAGGTAAATAACATGACAAACACTATTATGGAGCAAGAAGCTCGCACCGCGCCGCAGAAGATTGCGGGTCAGTTAGCCGCTAACGCCGATTTAATGCAGCAGTTAGGTGAAAAACTGCGTGCTTTCGATCCCCGTTTTGTGATGATTGTGGGCCGTGGTTCATCGGACCATGCAGGTGTATTTGCTAAATATCTTTTTGAAATCGAAGCGGGTGTACCCACCTTTGCCGCCGCGCCATCTGTGGCCAGCGTTTACGGTAAGAGCTTGAAGTTAGAGGGCGGATTAGTGATTGTGATTTCGCAATCTGGCCGCAGCCCTGATATTTTAGCCCAAGCACGTATGGCAAAAAACGCCGGCGCGTTTTGTGTGGCGTTAGTGAACGATGAAACCGCGCCAATCAAGGATATCGTCGATGTGGTGGTGCCATTACGTGCTGGCGAAGAGAAAGCCGTTGCCGCAACAAAGAGCTACCTTGCAACTCTGTCGGCGATTCTACAATTAGCCTCGGCATGGACGCAGAGGGAATCCCTCGCCGCCGCAGTTAACTCATTACCGCAAGCACTGCAAACTGCGGTCGATGCTGAGCCACAGCTGACTCCAGCATCGGTTGAAAACGTGAAAAACTTAGTCGTGTTAGGCCGTGGTTTAGGTTATGCCGTGTCTAAGGAAATCGCACTTAAGTTAAAAGAAGTGTGTTCTATCCATGCCGAAGCCTTTAGTAGCGCTGAGTTCCTCCATGGTCCTGTGACCTTAGTGGAGAAAAAACTCACGATTGTGGATGTCTGCATTGGCGATGAGTCGTACGCTAGCCATATCGAACAGATTGAAAATGTGAGCCAACGTGGCGCCGATTTAGTGCATTTAAATCAAACGTCGACGGATATTCACCCACGTGTTGCACCGTTAGCCCTGCTACAACGTTTTTATATCGACGTGGCTTCAGTCGCGATTGCCCGTGGTATTGACCCAGACCAACCCGCTGGGCTGAAAAAAGTCACTCAAACGCTGTAATGAATGGCCGTTGTCGCCGCGTTAATTTGAAAAGAGGTTTGGGATGAAATTCACCTTAATTGCCGAGCAACTGTTTGATGGTGAAGCCTTCCATCGGGATGTGCCAGTCACCATTGAAGATGGTTTGATAGCCAGCTTAGACACCGCATCGGGTGCTAAGGAAATTCGCTACCCAGGCACCCTAGTGCCAGGTTTTATCGATGTGCAAGTTAACGGCGGTGGCGGCGCGTTATTCAATAGCAGCCCAACGGTCGCTTGCATTGAGACCATAGGCAAGGCGCATGCTCGATTTGGAACCACAGGCTTTTTACCCACGCTTATCACCGATGATGTGCAGGTGATGGCTAAGGCTGCCGATGCGGTTGCCAGTGCGGTCGCGCAAAAGAGTGCAGGCGTATTAGGCGTACATTTTGAAGGCCCGCATCTTTCGGTACCTAAAAAAGGCGTGCATCCACAAGGTTTTATCCGTGAGATCACCGAGGCTGAACTGGCGATTTTTTGCCGTCAGGATTTAGGGATTCGAGTGGTGACCTTAGCGCCTGAAAATGTCTCGCCTGAGGTGATCCGCCTGTTGGTGGAGTCGGGCGTTAAAGTGTGTTTAGGCCACTCCAATGCGGACTACGATACCGTTGTCGCAGCCTTAGCGGCGGGGGCAACAGGCTTTACTCACCTCTACAATGCCATGTCACCCTTAGGTTCCCGTGAGCCTGGCGTGGTAGGCGCAGCGATTGAGAGCGAAACCGCTTGGTGTGGTTTGATTGTCGATGGCCACCACGTGCATCCGGCTGCCGCAAGGGTCGCCCTGCGCGCTAAACCCCGTGGCAAAGTGATGTTAGTCACCGATGCTATGCCGCCAGTGGGCATGGATGATGAAACCAGTTTTGAGCTGTTTGGTACTCAGGTGCTGCGTGTCGGCGATAGATTAAATGCGGTCACGGGTGAACTGGCAGGCTGTGTGTTAGACATGGCGACTGCGGTTGAGAACAGCGTGAAGATGCTCGGTTTACCGCTCGGTGAGGCCTTGCGGATGGCGTCTTTGTATCCTGCAGAGTTCCTTGGTATTGACGAGAGCGTAGGTCGGTTGGCGGTAGGGCAGCGTGCCGATTTAGTGCTGCTAGATAATCAACACAAAGTGCTGGCCAACTATATTGCTGGAAATGCGGTTTATGTTCGCCCTTAGTGTGGGTTGAGTCAGTAAAGCGTTAACCTTGGCCCTTGTCTTATTTTGATGACAGGGGCTAAGTTTTTTTATTGTACAGTCTGCATTTTGCTCAAAAGTTATAAAATAAGTGAAATAACAATAATAAAGGATAATGGTATGAGTACGACTGCGCCGGAATCTGTCGCCAATACGGGCGTGAATGCTCAGGAGGCTGCCGCGAAAAAGCGTCAGTCAAAACCGCGGTTGATGTCCCTCGATGCCTTGCGCGGCTTCGATATGTTTTGGATTTTAGGTGGCGAAGCACTATTTGGCGCCTTGCTTATCTTGACGGGCTGGGCTGGCTGGCAATGGGGTGATACCCAAATGCACCATAGCGAGTGGAATGGGTTTCGCTTCTATGATTTGATTTTTCCGCTGTTTATTTTTCTCTCTGGTGTTGCCCTTGGATTATCGCCAAAACGCTTAGATAAATTGCCTATGCATGAGCGTATGCCAGTGTATCGCCATGGGATTAAGCGGCTGTTTCTTTTGTTGTTGCTTGGCATTCTTTATAACCATGGTTGGGGGACGGGGGCGCCTGCCGATCCTGAAAAAGTCCGTTATGCCAGCGTATTAGGCCGAATCGCCTTTGCGTGGTTTTTTGCCGCCTTGCTGGTCTGGCATACCAGTTTACGGACCCAAGTGCTGGTGGCCTTGGGCATATTAGTGGCTTATGGCGCGGTGCAACTCTGGTTGCCGTTTCCTGGTGGGCAGGCTGGAGTGTTATCACCCACAGAGTCAATCAATGCTTATGTGGATAGCCTTTTATTGCCAGGTGTGAGTTATCAAGGACGAACGCCCGATCCTGAAGGCGTGTTATCGACACTACCCGCCGTAGTCAACGCCTTAGCGGGTGTATTTGTCGGTCATTTTATTGTGAAATCCCATCCTAAAGGGGAGTGGGCTAAGGTAGGCCTATTGAGCATTGCTGGTGGTGTTTGTTTGGCCCTAGGCTGGTTGCTGGATGGGGTTATTCCCGTCAATAAAGAGCTGTGGACAAGCTCTTTTGTGTTGGTCACTAGCGGTTGGAGCATGCTGCTGTTGGCGCTGTTTTATGCCCTAGTGGATGTGCTGAAATGGCAAAAACTCGCCTTTATTTTTGTGGTGATAGGTACTAACGCCATCATTATTTATCTGGCCTCTAGTCTGGTGGATTGGAAGTACATCGCCCAGAGTGTGTTCGGTGGCGTTATCGCGGCATTACCGGAAAATGCTCAGCCCTTAGGAGCCGTGATTGGTTTGCTCACCGTTCAATGGTTAGTACTGTACTGGATGTATCGTCGCAACATTTTTGTGCGGATCTAACGTCGATATCTGATTTTCCCTCAAGCCACAGACTAATCTCTGTGGCTTTTTTATTTCTAGCAAACAAAGGGCGCAGAGCATCTTTGGTTGTAAATCAGCGGTTAACTGAGTGTTTATGGCTCATTTTGGGGCAAATCTGGCCATTTTGCGGGCTAAATCGCAAATGACAGCGTTGTCTTTTTGTGTTGTTTGTTTTAACATCACTGAAACAATGGTGCGTTTGGATGATAACATTAGCCATTGCAGACGAGTTGCGATACGGATGTGCGGAATACTCAGCGGTTTTTAGTCCCGCCATCACCTTAAAAATTAATTACTATAAGAAGCAGGTTTATGGAAATGACACTCGATAAAAGCCAGCAGAAAAGCAGTTTTCTCCCCATGGCGATAGTGGCAGCACTCTTTTTCATCCTCGGATTCGCAACCTGGTTGAATGGATCCTTGATGCCCTATTTAAAACAAATTTTGCAACTCAATCCCTTCCAAGCCTCATTAATCCTGTTCTCTTTCTACATTGCGGTGACTTTTACCGCGCTGCCCTCGGCGTGGGTTATCCGTAAAGTCGGTTATAAAAATGGTATGGCACTGGGGATGGGCATCATGATGCTCGCAGGCCTATTATTTATTCCTGCGGCTAAGACCCAAATATTTGGCCTGTTTTTATGTGCGCAATTAGTGATGGGCACAGGCCAAACCCTGCTACAAACGGCAGTAAACCCCTACGTGGTTCGCCTTGGACCTGAAGAGTCTGCCGCGGCCCGCGTCAGCGTAATGGGCATTTTGAATAAAGGTGCGGGGGTGATTGCGCCCTTAGTCTTCTCTGCTTTGATTCTAGATAGCTTTAAAGACCGCATTGGCACTACGTTAACCCAAGTGCAAATTGATGAAATGGCAAACAGCTTGGTTTTCCCTTACCTCGGTATGGCAATCTTTATTGGGGTGTTGGCGCTTGCTGTTAAAAAATCGCCTCTACCAGAATTATCTAATGAAGATGAAGTGGCCGAGCACACAGATAAAGGCCAAATCAAGGCTGCTTTGTCCCATCCTAACCTCGCATTTGGGGTTATCGCGCTATTTGTGTACGTGGCCGTTGAGGTGATTGCTGGCGATACTATCGGTACCTTCGCCTTATCGCTCGGGGTTGAGCATTACGGCGTGATGACCTCCTATACAATGGTGTGTATGGTGCTGGGTTATACTTTAGGCATTATCTTGATCCCTCGCTTTATCTCTCAGCCAACGGCACTGATGATTTCGGCGATTCTTGGGCTATTACTGACCTTAGCCATACTGTTTGGGGATAATAATTCCTACGCGATTGCCAATACGCTGTTAGTGCCTTTCGGCGGTGTGGCCTTGCCTGATACCTTACTCTTCATTGCCTTCTTAGGATTAGCCAATGCGATTGTTTGGCCTGCGGTGTGGCCTCTGGCGCTGTCGGGTTTAGGTAAGCTCACCAGCACAGGTTCGGCATTACTCATCATGGGGATTGCGGGTGGTGCTTTTGGTCCACTGTTTTGGGGACTCACGAGTTCGGCCACCGATATGGGGCAGCAGGGCGGTTATATGGTGATGTTACCTTGCTACCTGTTTATTCTCTTCTATGCCGTGAAAGGCCATAAGATGCGTCACTGGTAATCGGTTATCACGCGATGTAAAAAAGCCCTCAACAGAGGGCTTTTTGCTATTTGCTGGGGATTAATTAGAAGGCGTAGCTGACTGTTGCTAATACGGTATCATCGTTTTTCCACACACCGTCAGAGACTTTCTGATCGCCGCTCAAATCGGTGCCAAGCCATGCGAGTGACAGGCCAAATCCCATAAATTCGGTGGATACGCCAACGGAATAATCCGAATAGCTATCAAAGCCTTCACCATCGTCTAAGGCATCGCCTACGTTGTAGCCGTAATGCAGATCGAGGTTCCAGTTTTCAACAAACTCATAGGAGTAATTGATTTCGCCGTAGTGATAATCTAAATCGCTGCCACCGTAATCATTGGTGTACCAATAGGCTACGCGAAAGCCGCTAAACTCGACGCCAGCAGTGACTTCGAAATAGCCGAGATCACTCTCGCCCGAATAGTTATAGCGGTTGAGGGTCACGTCGTAACTGACGTTATCATTGATGTCACCGCCGTAGGCAACATAGAAGTCGTACTCGATATCTGGACCGTTGTAACCAGGCTCATCAAAGTCGACATTACTGGCCCAAGCGCCGACCGAAAATCCCGACTCAAAACTCCAATCGACGCCGCCTTGAACAGCAGGATCGCCCGCAGTTTGCGAGATACCACGGAAGCGATAATCATTGGTTACGCCAATTTCCCCCGACACTTCTGCGGCGGCAATGCCGGAGAATAAACTGGTCGTTAGCGCGAGCCCAACAACTTGTGCCAGCCGCTTTTTATTTAGGTTGTTATTCACGGTATTTCTCCCATTTTCTTGGTTGACACGGATGTACTAAGTTCTTTTAGCTTTTAAAACAGGCTAGTACATTCGTTGCTTTGCCAAACAACAACCCAGGAAACCCCGTAGCTGTGACCTCATGGCGAGTTAAGCTAAATCGCTTTAGCTTGGTTAAACGAGGTAAAAAGCACCCCCTATGAAACTCACTTTTGTTCGAAGATGACATAAACCTTGCGACAGGGCTCAACGACTTGCCACACCCCTTGAAAACCCGCAGGAATAATAAATCGGTCGCCGACAGTGAAGGTTTGTGACTGTCCCTCAAGATCTGTGATGATGCTGGTCCCTTCGAGGATCTCGCAATACTCGTATTCAGTGTAGTTGATTTTCCAAGCACCTGATTCGCTTTGCCAAATTCCACTGTGGAATTGATTACAGGGGCTAGAGTAATGATTCTGTAATTGCTGGGTGGGATTACCAGAGATGCGCTTTTCTGGAGCGACTTGGTAACTTCCCACCGGCGATTGTGCGCTAGCAAAGCGAATGATCGACGTGATGCTCATTGTCATATTGGCTCCCACCGAGGTTATTTCATGGTGGGCATAACAAACTCAGCCTGAGTCTGTTTGCCTACGGGCCAGCGCGCCGTGATGGCTTTACGTTTGGTATAAAAACGTACCCCGTCAGGGCCATGCATATGCAGGGGACCAAAGAGCGAACGTTTCCAGCCCCCAAAGGAGTGGAAGGCCATAGGTACAGGAATGGGCACGTTAACCCCTACCATACCGACCTGCACATGGTGGCAAAAATGTCTGGCAGCCTCACCGCTTTGGGTAAAGATGGCAGTGCCATTGCCAAATTCATGTTGGTTGATAAGCGCCAGTGCGCTGGCATAGTCCTTAACCCGCACAATCGACAGTACTGGGCCGAAGATTTCTTCGCGGTAAATACGCATCTCAGGGGTGACGTTATCGAATAAACAGGCCCCTAAGAAGTAACCCTGCTGATGATCGGCCACGGTTAACTGACGACCGTCCACCACTAAGGTTGCGCCTTCTTGGACGCCAGCGTCGACAAATTCCGTGACTTTGGCGAGGTGTTGGCGGGAGATCAACGGCCCCATTTCCATCTCAGGGGTGAGGCCATTGCCCACTTTTAACTGTTGAATTTGCGGTAATAATTTATCGACTAGCTTGTCGCCCACATCTCCTACGGCCAATACCACCGAAATAGCCATGCAACGCTCGCCCGCACTGCCATAGGCTGCGCCCATGAGGGCACTAACCGCTTGATCTAAATCCGCATCCGGCATCAGTAGCATATGGTTTTTTGCGCCGCCGAGGGCCTGCACCCGTTTACCGTGTCTAGATGCGGTGCTGTAAATGTATTCCGCAATTGGGGTGGAGCCTACAAAGCTGACGGCTTGAATATCTTCATGGCTGAGCAGGGTATCGACGGCCTCTTTATCACCGTTGACCACGTTAAATACCCCCGCAGGGAGACCAGCTTCGGTGAGTAATTCCGCAATACGCATTATCGCGCTTGGGTCTTTTTCCGAAGGTTTCATAATAAAGGTGTTACCGCAGGCAATCGCGATTGGGAACATCCACATGGGAACCATCACGGGGAAGTTAAAGGGCGCTATGCCTGCGACAACACCTAAAGCTTGATTGACTGACCAAGCGTCGACACCACCGCCTACCTGCTCCGTATGCTCCCCTTTGAGCAAGTGTGGGATACCACAGGCAAATTCGACGACTTCGAGGCCGCGGATGAGTTCTCCCCGCGCATCATCGAGCACTTTACCGTGCTCTAAGGTAATCAGTCGCGCCAGCTCATCCATATGTTGCTCGACCAGCGCTTTAAACTTAAATAACACACGAGCACGATTGAGGGGCGTTACCTGTGACCAAGTGTCGAAGGCCGATTTGGCGATAGCAATGGCGGCTGAGACTTCGTCGCGACTCGCGAGGGAGACCTGACCTCGGCATTCTCCCGTAGCGGGTTCGAAAATCTCTTGGCTTCTTGTACTGGCGGCGGTGTGCTCGCCATTCACATAATGAGTCATTGTCAGCATAGGTAACCTTTCAATTGCCCCCAATTTGGGCGTTAGATTAAAAATTGTGCATCATCCTACGGCGCGAATTGCATCGCTTAGGCTGTTAACTATTTGGTCTATTTGGTGTTTCTCTACGATTAACGGTGGGGATATGGCGATAATATCGCCCGTCGCCCGCACGAGCGTGCCTTGATGGAAACAATGCTCGAACACGCTGTAACCGCGTTTACCGACGCCTTGGCTATTCGGCGAGAGTTGGAAGCCTGCGACCAATCCAGTGTTGCGGATATCAATCACATTCGGCAAACCTTTGAGGCTGTGAACGGCATCCTCGAAATAACGCTCAAGTTCGAAGCTGCGTTCAAATAGCTGTTCGTTTTCATAGATGGACAGGGTAGCGAGCGCCGCGGCCGCCGCTACTGGATGCCCTGAATAGGTATAGCCGTGGAAAAACTCGATGAGTTCGGTGGGGCCTTGCATACAGGTATCGTGAATAAAATCCTGCACAAACACGGCGCCCATTGGGATCGCACCATTATTGATGGCCTTGGCCGTAGTGATTATGTCTGGGATAACGCCCCAGCGCTGGCTGGCAAAGGCGGCGCCGACGCGACCAAAGGCAGTAATCACCTCATCAAAAATCAATAGGATGCCGTGTTTTTGGGTGATTTCCCGTAGGCGCTTTAAGTAACCCTGTGGCGGTAAAATCACCCCCGCCGAACCCGACATAGGTTCAACGATAACGGCGGCAATATTCTCAGCGCCGTGGAGTGTGACGAGTTGTTCTAGGACTTCGGCTTTTTCGGCACCAAGGCTAGGTAAGCCACGGCTAAAGGCTGAATTTTGAATATCTAAGGTGTGGGGCAGGTGATCCACGCCTTGCAGCAGTTGGCCACTGAAGGCTTTACGGTTATTGCTCAAGCCCCCCACTGAAATGCCACCAAATCCTACGCCATGATAGCCCAGCTCACGACCAATAAAGCGAGTGCGTGATGCTTGGCCATTGGCTCTGTGGTAACAGAGTGCCATTTTAAGCGCGGTATCGACGGACTCTGATCCCGAGTTGGTAAAGAAGACCTTATTGAGTCCTTCAGGGCTGAGTTCAGTTAACCGTTCGGCGAGTTCGAAGGCGAGGGGATGACCCATTTGGAAGGACGGTGCGTAATCCATCTCGCGAATTTGCTTGCTAACGGCTTCGCTGATCTCACGGCGTCCATGGCCGGCGTTACAACACCACAAGCCAGCCGTTGAGTCTAATACCTTATTGCCATTGATATCCGTGTAATACATGCCTTCTGCTTGGGCGAGCAGGCGAGGGCTGGCTTTAAACTGGCGGTTGGCGGTAAAGGGCATCCAATAATGTTCGAGAGAAGGATGCTCATGCGTTGTGTTGTAGGGTGAATCGGCCATAGTGTTTACCTTGTCCTTTTCCTTGTTAAATGAGGTCAGGTCTTCGTTAAGGGTGGCTAATATTTGCTATGCTATGTTAGAAATAATGAACATGGAAGAGGTGTGTGCAGTTATTTGTGGCAAAAATGCTATTTTTGTAAAAAATATTGAATATTAATGATTGAACAGCGTAATCTAAGCAGCAGTTAACGACTTAGGTCATCTTTGGCATTTGGCCGTCGAGATAGCCCTCATCCCAATAAAGCTAAAATAAACAAATACAAACGATTAAGAGGTCATCATGAGTACACCTAAAAAACGGAGTGATTGGGAAAGCCTCGCTGCTAGCCTAGCAATCAATGGCAAGGCTTATATCAATGGCGAATACCGCGATGCGGCAGCGGGCAGCACTTTTGATTGTGTCAGCCCAATCGACGGACGCGTATTAGCCAAGGTAGCCAGTTGCGATTTGATGGACGCCAATATCGCCGTCGCTAATGCCCGTGAGGTGTTTGAATCTGGCGTATGGTCAAAGACAGCTCCCGTTAAACGTAAGCAAGTGATGATCCGTTTTGCCGAGTTATTGGAAGAAAATGCCAATGAACTCGCCCTGTTAGAAACCTTGGACATGGGTAAGCCAATCCGTTTTTCAAAGGCGGTAGATATTGCCGGCGCCGCCCGTGCTATCCGTTGGTCGGGTGAGGCCGTTGATAAACTCTACGATGAGCTGGCACCTACGGCACATAATGAAATCGGCATGATCACCCGTGAACCGGTTGGCGTGGTGGCGGCGATTGTGCCTTGGAACTTCCCGTTATTGATGGCCTGTTGGAAGCTGGGGCCAGCGCTGGCGACGGGCAACAGCGTTATTCTTAAACCCTCGGAGAAATCCCCCTTAACTGCCATTCGTATCGCTGAACTTGCGGTACAGGCAGGGATCCCTAAGGGCGTGCTAAACGTACTGCCGGGTTATGGGCATACGGTCGGTAAGGCACTGGCGCTGCATATGGATGTCGATACCTTAGTCTTTACTGGTTCAACAAAAATCGCTAAGCAATTAATGATTTATGCGGGCGAATCGAATATGAAGCGGGTGTGGCTCGAAGCTGGCGGTAAGAGCCCGAACATTGTATTTAACGATGCGCCCGATCTCAAAGCGGCGGCGGTGGCGGCCGCCGAAGCCATTGCCTTTAACCAAGGTGAAGTCTGTACCGCAGGCTCGCGTTTGCTGGTGGAGTCTGGAGTTAAAGACCAATTGATTGCGCTGATTGCTGAAGAACTCGCCTCGTGGCAGCCTGGGCATCCTCTGGATCCCGCTACCGTTAGCGGCGCTGTGGTCGATAAGCAGCAATTAGATACCATCTTAAGCTATATCAAGGCGGGTCAAGATGAAGGCGCCAGTTTAGTCCATGGTGGACAACAAGTGCTGGCCGAAACGGGCGGCGTGTATGTGCAGCCCACTATCTTTAGCCAAGTGCACAACAAGATGAAAATCGCCAGCGAGGAAATCTTTGGCCCAGTGTTATCTGTTATTGAATTCAACGGCATGGACGAGGCGATTGCGATAGCCAATGACACCATTTACGGCTTAGCGGCTGGCGTGTGGACGGCGGATATCAGCAAGGCGCACAAAACCGCCAAGGCACTGCGTTCGGGTATGGTGTGGATTAACCATTATGATGGTGGCGATATGACGGCGCCTTTCGGTGGTTATAAACAATCGGGCAATGGCCGCGATAAATCCATGCACTCCTTCGATAAATACACCGAAATCAAGGCGACTTGGATAGTCCTCTAAATCGTTATTACACCCTCTCAAGCCTCTTTACGCCTATGCGAAAGGGGCTTTACTTTTTCTGGTTAACCCTCTAATTAAATGGATAAAGTGCCGCAAGGGTGCCTCTTGGGGATTTTTGCTGTACATTGCTCGGATGATGAACTCATTTGCTAAGGGATGTTCTGTGAGTCTCAAATACTTATCTTTGACCTTAATGCTGCTAGTCACCTTGGCCTTGTCGGGGTGTTCTTCTACCCATTCGGGAAGCTGGCAGGGGTTTACTGAGTCTGGCCAAGCCTCTTTTTACGGCGATAAACATCAAAATAAGAAAACCGCCAGCGGTGAGCGTTATAACCATAAATTAAAAACGGCCGCCCATAAGGAAATTCCTTTTGGTTCAGTGGTTAAAGTGACAAATCTTAAGAATGGTAAAGCGGTTGTGGTTAAGGTCAACGACAGAGGGCCTTTCGTGCGGGGCCGAATTATAGATTTGTCCAAATCCGCATTTAGCAGCATAGGCAATACTTCGGCGGGTTTACTGGATGTCAAAATTGAAGTGATTCAAGCGGCGAGTCAGTAATCGAGTCTCAATGATGTTGCCATGTGTGCTTTACCGAAACAGTATCGGTTCGAATCGTTTGAATAGCGCTTGGGTTTTAGCATGTGCAGCAAAACCCAGGCTGATAAGTCATTATCCCAGTTGGAAATCAGAATAAGGACAGCCAATGGAATATCCTCTCGTAAGTACTCAATGGCTCGAAGAGCACCTCACCTCGTCAGATCTCGTGTTACTCGATTCCAGCATGGCCGTGGTGTTGGGCAAAGAGCCTATCCTCTATTCCGAACCTGTGTGCATTCCGCGCTCGAGGCGCTTTGATGTCGAAACGGATTTTTGCGATAAAACCTCTTCTCAAATCCACGCCTTACCAAGGTTTGAACAGTTTGTAGAAGGCATTGCCAAGCTCGGAATAGACCCGCAAAGCGTGGTGGTTATCTATGATAATCAAGGGATTTATTCATCTCCGCGCGCTTGGTGGATATTCAAGGTGATGGGATTTCACCGTGTCTATGTGCTCGACGGTGGTTTACCCCAATGGATGGCTGAAGACAGAGTCACCTCATCTCGCTATCAGGAAGAAGGGATAGATTATGGTGCAAGCGATAGTGAGGAACTCACTGCCATTTTGGAATATCAGCCTGCCAAGGTGATGGACGCCGAGGCCGTGTTTGCCAAGCTTGATGATAGCGGCAGCGCGATTATCGATGCCCGCGGCGCCGCCCGCTTTTTAGGCCAAGTGAGTGAGCCACGCCCAGGTGTGCGTAGTGGGCATATTCCCCATTCGGTTAATTTACCTTTTGCAGAGGTGCTCGATGGCTTCAAAATCAAAAGTTCGGCCGAATTACAAACCCTGTTTCAAGGGCTTGCTGGCGATAAATCGTTAAGGATTTTCAGCTGTGGTTCGGGCATTACCGCCTGTATCTTAATCTTAGCGTCACTCGCTTCTGGCCATGCCGATGCAGTGCTCTACGATGGCTCATGGGCCGACTGGGGCAGTCGCAGCGATTTACCCATAGCGCAATAGGCGTTGATGGCTGGAGTGCTGTGCAGGATAGCCTGCAGACTCCATTGGCAGTGATATATCCTTTGCCTTATCAAGGAGTTTGCCATGATAACTCGATTGTTCGATAAGCTGATTTTCGGCTTTCTCTTAGTGATTGCGCTGCAACTTCCCCAATTAGCCGATCATTATCAGCAATTTTTGGCAGGGCTCTATACCTCGACTCAATGGCAAGTTGAGGGCTATGAGGCCACGGCGAAGGAATATCACTACGGCGATGTCGAAACCATGATTGCCCGCCATTTGCAAAACGAGGAGCCTAGCGTCAGGGCGGATGCCGAGCAAAAACGCCAGACGCTAGCCCTGTATCAAGCGCTGCAGCAGGGAATGCAGACCTTTGCGCAGGGGAATCTCTTCGAGAAAACCGCCTATATGTTTAATCCAGCTCGTTTTGAATATTTACAGCAAACCATAGTTAACTTTAAGCCCGGCATCCCGTTAACCACCAGTGGGATAGGCTTTGGCGTGCTGGTGGCGCTAATAGTCCATTATCTTGGCTCGGTGCCTTTTATTCTGTGGTCAAGGCGCCGCAAACGCCTTAACTCTGTCCGCGCCATTTAGTGTCGTTGGATAGCTTGCTCGCATATCCAACGACAGGGCAAACCTTAGAATAAGTCTTTAAACCTGTGGTACAGCATACCCGCAGCCAGCATGGGCGAGCGGAATGTGGGGCCGCCGGGGAAGGTCATATGCTTGATTTTGGCAAACACATCAAAATATCCCGCCTGCTGACATATGGCTTCGGCGAGCAGTTTGGCGGCCATATGAGTGGCATTGACGCCGTGGCCTGCGTAGGCTTGGGCGTAAAAAATATTACTCGCATCGGGGAGGCGACCGATTTGGGGCATACGGTTGGCGCCAATGCCTATCATGCCGCCCCATTCGTAATCGATGCGTACGCCTTTTAACTGTGGGAATACCTTCTCAAGGTTCGGCCTGAGCGCTGCTTCAATATCCTTAGGGTCTTTGCCTGAATAAGTACAAAGTCCGCCGAAGAGTAAGCGTCTATCCGCCGATAAGTGGAAGTAATCTAAGGCGATTCGCATGTCTGCAAAGGCCATATTTTGCGGGATAATGCTTTGGCATTGCGCTTCTGTCAGCGGCTCGGTTGCAAGCAAGTAACTCCCCGCGGGCAGTACTTTACCGCCGATGTAGCTATTCAGTTTATGGCCAATATAAGCGTTTCCCGCGAGCACCACATATTGGCAAGTCACTTCGCCTTTTGCCGTTAATACTCGCGGTTTATCCCCTGGAATAATCTTTTCTGCGGCGCTGTATTCAAATAATTGAGCGCCCAATTCTCGGGCAACACGAGCCTCGCCCAAGGCCAAATTCAGCGGATGTAAATGACCGCTGCCCATGTCGACTAGGGCGCCTTGGTAAAACTCAGAGCCGATAACTTCTCCGAGCTGAGACTGAGTTAATAGTTTGATTTCATGCTGATATCCAAGGTGTTTGAGATGGTCGAACTCTTGTTCTAGTTCGACCATATGCCGAGGTTTAACTGCAAGATCGCAATAGCCCATTTGTAAATTGCAATCGATGTGATGGGTCTGGATGCGATTTCGCACTATCTCTACCGCCTCAAACCCCATCTGCTCAATGGCGCTCACGCCTTCTTGGCCTATCTCATTGATAAATTGCGCAGGATCATGGCCAATCCCGCGGATCAGCTCGCCACCATTACGCCCTGAGGCGCCCCAGCCTATGCGCTTGGCCTCGAGTAGCACCACGTTTAGTCCCTTTTGCCGCAGTTCGATAGCTGTGTTAATACCACTGAAACCTCCGCCGATAATGCAAACGTCGGTGCTTACCTTGCCCTCAAGTTGGGGATGAGCGTAAATTTCTTTTGCAGTATCAACATAATAAGACTGGGGATATTGTTCACTATGAACGGGAGGTTTGGTGGTCATTTGAGCTCCAAAAAATTGTTTTTATTGTAAATTGGGCTTGTCCCAGTATACTCATCACACTTTTGTGATACTGCTAAAAAGTGTGCATTTTATTTAACACACTTTTTAGATAGAATACAACGGAAGCGATTAAACTCACGCTTTTAGGGCTAAAATGTGTTTGGGATGATGTTTATCCTGAACAACCTGTTCTTCATCTATCGGGGCAACCGATCCTTTGGGGAGATGCGAAATTTGGATATTGGAGCCAGTCTCAGAACTGTTCGAAAAATGAAAGGCTTATCCCAGCGTGAGCTGGCTAAGCGTGCTGGTGTGACTAACAGTACAATTTCAATGATCGAAAAAAACAGTGTTAGCCCGTCCGTCAGTTCTTTGAAAAAGGTATTGTCGGGTATCCCTATGTCTTTAGTGGATTTTTTCTCGATTGAAGCCTCGATTGAGAGTGAGCAAAAAGTGGTTTATCGCTCCGATGAACTCCTCGATATAGGTACAGGGCCGTTAGAATTTAAGTTGATTGGCCGCGACTTTCCCAATCGTGCCATGTCGGTGATGAGTGAAACCTACCCACCTGGTTCGGATACGGGCGAGGAAATGCTGAAACACGAAGGTGAAGAGGCGGCCATGGTGATCGAAGGCAAATTCGAACTGACCGTTGGCGACGAGGTATATATCTTAGAAGCGGGTGATAGTTACTATTTTAACAGTGAGTTACCCCATAGATTTCGTAACCCTTTCGATGAACCCTGTCGACTGGTCAGTGCAACAACGCCAGCGAATTTCTAATCGCATAGCTAGTCGCATAGTGCTGTCCTAGATTGTCTAGGATGGCGCTATCTTGAGATTTCCCCCTTATCTACCTCGCATCAAACTGGCTTTGGATTACAAAATATTTTTCAAAGTGTAAATAATATTTTTCAAATGACTCTAAATCAGCTCTAATTATCTTTGCCTAATTTTCATCATAAACAACCGCTATAAGCCGATTCTGTTACCCTTAGGCAACACAATACCCCCTAATCTCCTGTATTACATCCCAAAATGCTGTCTTGCAACTAAACGATCATTAACAAGTGTTTAACCTCTTGCCTGAGGTTAAAATTCGGTGTACTGTGTGAAAAAATGAACATTAAAACTTAACATGTTCATTATGCAGTCATTCAAGGTGAAGGTGAGTTATGTCTGTCGAGTTGCCCCTTATTGGTGTTATAGCGTGTAATCAACAATTGGGATCACATCCCTTTAATATTGTTGGTGAAAAATACCTCTTAGGTGTAGTGAATGGTGCTAAGGGCTGGCCCTTAGTGATCCCCTCATTAGGTGCTGAACAACCTATAGAGGCGATTCTAGCAAGTCTCGATGGCATTCTCTTTACTGGTTCGCCTTCGAATGTTGAACCCCATCTCTATGCGGGTGAACCGAGTGAAGTCGGTACTCACCACGATCCCAAACGCGATGCCACCACCTTACCGCTTATACGTGCGGCCATTGCGGCGGGTGTGCCTGTGCTTGGGATTTGTCGTGGCTTTCAAGAGATGAACGTCGCGTTTGGTGGCAGTTTGCATCAGAAGTTGCACGAAGTGGGCGGTTTTATTGAACACAGAGAAGATAAAGAGGCCTCGTTAGAGGTGCAATATGGGCCATCCCACAGTATTACTGTGGAGCCTGGGGGGGTCATTTACGAGGCCTGGGGCCGTAACTCGGCAGAGGTAAACTCTGTACATACTCAGGGCGTGGAGCGTCTTGGGATTGGGTTGCGGCCAGAAGCTTATGCTCCAGATGGTCTAGTGGAGGCCTTCTCCGTTATAGACGCAAATGAATTTGCCCTCGGTGTGCAATGGCATCCTGAATGGAAGGTGAGTGAAAACCCATTTTTCCTCTCTATATTCAATGCCTTTGGTGATGCATGCCGTCGTAGGGCTACAACTCGAGTGAAATAAAATGAATAAGCTAATCGCTTTTTTAAAAGAACGAAAAATCACAGAAGTCGAATGTGTTATCAGCGATATGACAGGTATCGCCCGCGGAAAAATTGCCCCAGTGGATAAGTTCCTCGACGAAAAAGGCATGCGCTTACCCGAAAGCGTGTTGCTGCAAACCGTAACTGGTGACTTTGTCGACGATGATATTTATTACAGTTTGCTCGACGACGCCGACATCGATTTTGTCTGTGTCCCCGATGAAAATGCCGTATTTATGTTGCCTTGGACCATTGAAGCCACAGCGCAAGTGATCCACGATTGCTACGACAGAATGGGCAATCCCATCGAATTATCGCCACGTAACGTATTGAAGAAAGTGCTCTCGCTATACGAGCAAAAAGGCTGGGAGCCAGTTATTGCACCTGAAATGGAGTTTTATCTTACCAGCCGTAGCGATGACCACGATTTACCCCTTAAGCCACCAATTGGTCGCTCGGGCAGACCCGAAGCGGGACGTCAGTCTTTCTCGATTGATGCGGCTAACGAATACGATCCGCTTTTCGAAGATATGTATGACTGGTGTGAGCTGCAAGGTTTAGATATCGATACGCTGATCCACGAAGACGGCCCAGCGCAAATGGAGATTAACTTCAGCCACGGTAATCCATTATCTCTTGCGGATCAGGTGTTTGTGTTTAAGCGCACCCTGCGTGAGGCGGCATTAAAGCACAATGTATGCGCCACCTTTATGGCCAAACCTGTGACCGATGAGCCAGGCAGTGCCATGCACATTCATCAAAGTGTGATTAATAAGGAAACAGGCAAAAATATCTTCACCAATGAAGACGGTACTCAAAGCCCATTATTCCTGAGCTATATCGCTGGTTTACAAAAGTTTATTCCTGAACTCCTGCCGTTGATGGCACCTAACGCCAACTCGTTCCGCCGTTTCTTACCGGGCACCTCTGCGCCGGTTAACTTGGAATGGGGTGTTGAGAACAGAACCTGCGGTCTGCGTATTCCTGAGTCATCACCGCAAAACCGCCGCATTGAAAACCGTATTCCTGGGGCGGATGCAAACTGCTATTTAGCCATCGCGGCGAGCTTACTCTGCGGTTACATCGGTATGGTGGAAGGGTTAAAACCTTCGACACCAGTGCAGGGTAAATCGAACGAAAGCCGTAGCAACAATCCACATTGCCTGCCGTTAACCTTAGAAGAAGCGTTAGCGGCGATGGAAGAGAGCGATGCCTGTAAGGAATATTTAGGTGAAGCCTTTACCACTGGCTTTGTGGCGGTTAAACAGGCCGAGCTTGAAAACTTCCGCCGTGTCGTGAGTTCGTGGGAGCGGGAGTTCCTGTTACTCAGTGTGTAATTTGCACTGTTTTTGTTCAAAACTGTCACGGCCTTAACGGATTTAGGGTCAAGATAGCGGGAATATTTGAACAATCAGTAAAAATGCTCTGCACCAATTCGGTGAGTTTGCTTAACTTTGGTGCAGAGTGCTTTTAAATTGAAGTGCTTACGTATGCTTTACGGTAACTGAGTCGCGCTGTGAAATCTCATTCAATGAACTCAAAGCGATGATGATTTTGTACCTTGGTTGCCAATACATAAATTCAGTTGAATAAAACGATTTGTAACTCGCTGTTAGTTAAGGTTTAAAATGGTTTTCCTGAGATGGTTTCAGCGGTTTTTCTAGGGGCTTGAGGCATTTGCCTGAATGTTGCAAGATGTAGGGCGTACAAATATCTAGTCTTTTTTTGTGCTTGTTAATGCAAGTGGATAAATCGACAAATTTGGCATGAAATCTGATACTCCCATTCATTGCAGCCACCTAGAGATGAAGGCATTATGGTGCTGTAGAGACTGCCGATGCGGTTTTTAAGGTGTAGCATTGGTCGAGAATAACAACAATAACCGAGCAGATGGTCGGTGACACAATTTCAGAATTGTTAAAGGCAATTCTGCTACCCGAGAAAGGAGAAAGCATGAAGCTATTTAATAAGATGACGACTTTGGCTTTAGTAACCGCGGGCGCCCTCGCAAGCGTTGCTGCTCAAGCTGAAGAAGTAGTGCGCGTATATAACTGGTCTGATTATATCGCCGAAGATACCTTAGAAAACTTCAAGAAAGAAACGGGCATTCGGGTGATTTACGATGTGTTTGATAGTAACGAAGTGCTGGAAGCCAAGTTACTGTCTGGCCGCAGTGGTTACGACATCGTGGTTCCATCTAACCATTTCCTCGCTAAACAAATTAAGGCTGGCGCATTCAAGCCGCTAGACCGCTCTAAACTCAGCAACTTTAAAAACCTCAATGCCGATCTGATGAAACAGTTAGAGAAGGCTGATCCTGGTAACCAATATGCTGTACCTTACCTTTGGGGTACCAATGGTATTGGTTACAACATCGATAAAGTGAAAGCCGCGGTAGGTGAAGATGCGCCATTTGATTCAATGGAGCTGATCTTTAACCCAAAATATGCTGAAAAAATCTCTAAGTGTGGCTTTGCTATGCTGGATTCGGCCGATGATATGGTGCCACAGGCGATGATCTATTTAGGTCTTGACCCTAACAGCACGAAAGCCGAAGACTATGAAAAAGCAGGTGAATTACTCGAAAAAATTCGTCCTTACGTGACTTATTTCCACTCATCACGCTATATCTCTGATCTCGCGAACGGGGATATCTGTGTGGCATTCGGCTTCTCAGGTGACGTATTCCAAGCTGCGGCCCGTGCCGATGAAGCGGGTAACGGTAACAAGATTGGTTACTCCATCCCGAAAGAGGGCGCGAACCTGTGGTTCGATATGTTAGCTATCCCTGCGGATGCGGCTAACGTTGAAAATGCTCACAAACTTATCAACTACTTACTTCGCCCTGAAGTGATTGCGCCTATCTCTAACTATGTGGCTTATGCGAACCCTAACGACCCAGCACAGCCTTTAGTTGATGAAGCGATTCGCAATGACCCTGCGATTTATCCGCCAAAAGAAGTGTTGGATAAATTGTATATTGGCGAAATCCGTCCATTGAAAATCCAACGCGTATTAACCCGCGTCTGGACCAAAGTGAAGTCTGGCCAATAATCGAGATGGGGCAAGCATTGCTTGCCCCTTTTAATAGCACAGACATTGCCTTGCTCCTTGAGCATTCGGCCTACAGATTTTATCTCTATTCATTAATTCATTGTGTAAATCTCAAGTATTGAACGCCTTGTCGCATCAATACTCGGGTGGAGAAGTACTATGGCAAGCACCTCGGGCGTCACCAACAAACCCACTACAAAGACGCAAGAAAAAGTCCTGCTTAAGATTGAGCGGGTCAGTAAATTGTTCGACGATGTACGCGCGGTTGACGACGTATCATTGACGATTAATAAAGGTGAGATTTTTGCTTTACTTGGGGGCTCTGGCTCGGGTAAGTCGACCTTATTGCGTATGCTCGCGGGGTTCGAAAGACCGACCTCTGGGCGGATTTTTCTCGATGGTGAAGATATTACCGATTTGCCACCCTACGAACGTCCCATCAACATGATGTTCCAGTCTTATGCGCTCTTTCCCCATATGACGGTCGCGCAAAATATCGCCTTCGGTTTAAAGCAAGATAAGTTACCCAAAGCGGAAATTGAGCAAAGGGTGCAAGAAATGCTCAAGTTGGTGCATATGGAGCAATATGGCAAACGTAAGCCGCATCAGCTTTCCGGCGGTCAGCGTCAACGGGTGGCGTTAGCCCGCTCCCTCGCGAAACGTCCTAAATTATTGCTACTCGATGAGCCTATGGGTGCACTGGATAAAAAGCTGCGTACTCAAATGCAGTTAGAAGTGGTTGAGATTCTTGAGCGTGTTGGCGTGACCTGTGTAATGGTGACCCATGATCAGGAAGAAGCCATGACCATGGCGGGACGCATTTCGATTATGAGCGACGGTTGGATTGCCCAAACTGGCTCACCTATGGACATTTACGAGAGTCCAAACAGCCGCATGATTGCTGAATTTATCGGTTCAGTGAATCTCTTTGGCGGCGAGATTGAAGTGGACGAAGTCGACCATCTCATCATTAAACCCAATGATTTAGCCCAGCCTTTCTATGTGGGTTACGGGGTAACGACCAGTGCCGAAGAAAAGCATGTGTGGTTAGCGGTACGCCCCGAAAAAACCATTATCAGCCGTGAGCAACCCGAGGGCGAGTACAACTGGGCCAAGGGTATAGTGCACGACATCGCCTACTTAGGTGGCATTTCGGTGTACTACATTCGCCTCGAGAATGGCCAAATAGTGCAATGCAGTATGACCAACCGTGAACGCCGTGCCGACCATGCGACATGGGACGATGAAGTGTTCATCAGCTGGGAGGACACCAGTGGCGTGGTGTTAAGATCATGAAGATGAAGTCAAAACTAAAATGGCTTAAGGGACGTTTCTGGACGATTAGCTTCCCCTATGCTTGGCTGTTGTTGTTCTTCGCCTTGCCCTTTGCCATTGTTCTTAAGATCAGTTTTTCGACGGCGGCGATTTCGATTCCGCCCTACGAGGCGACCTTCCAATATGCGGATGATGTATTAAACATCTTTCTGCATTTAGGTAACTATTTGATGTTACTTGATGATTCGCTATATTACACCGCGTATCTCAGTTCATTAAAAATGGCGCTCATTTCGACCATTGGCTGTTTGATCATTGGTTATCCCATGGCCTATGCCATTGCCCGGGCGCCAGCAAGGTTGCAAACCGTGTTGTTGTTATTGGTGATGTTACCTTCTTGGACCTCGTTCTTAATCCGCGTTTATGCTTGGATGGGGATCTTAAGTAACACGGGGATTATCAATAACACATTGATGTGGTTAGGAGTCATTTCTGAGCCATTGCAAATCTTAAACACTAACATCGCCGTCTATATCGGGATTATCTACGCCTATTTGCCCTTTATGATTTTGCCGCTGTACGCGACCTTAGTGAAGTTAGATATGAGCCTGATTGAGGCTGCATCTGACTTAGGGTCGAGCCGTTTAAATACCTTCTGGAAAATCACTTTCCCATTATCTAAGAGCGGGGTGATTGCAGGTTCTATGCTGGTGTTTATTCCTGCGGTAGGGGAGTTTGTGATCCCTGAGCTGCTCGGCGGCCCAGATTCTCTGATGATAGGTAAAGTGCTGTGGCAGGAATTCTTCAATAACCGTGACTGGCCTGTGGCCTCATCACTGGCGATTGTGATGCTGGCACTCTTGATTATTCCTATTACCTTATTCCATCGCTATCAGGCGCGTAGTTTGGAGAAAGACCTATGAAAAAGCTGAGTTTTTCTTCGGTGATGCTGTGGTTCGGCTTGTTCTTCTTGTACGCACCTATGTTGATCCTCGTGATTTATTCTTTTAACGAATCTAAGTTAGTGACAGTGTGGGGCGGGTTTTCACCTAAATGGTACGGTGAGTTATTTGCCGATCAGCAAATTCTCGATGCGGTGTGGACCAGCCTTCGGATTGCGTTTTATAGCTCAACCATGGCGGTGATTATCGGCACTATGGCTGCCTTTGTGATGACGCGGTTTAAGCGCTCTTGGGCCAAGCTCACGTTGTCGAACATGATCACTGCGCCTTTGGTTATGCCTGAGGTGATCACGGGTCTGTCATTGTTGTTGCTGTTTGTGCATATGGCGGATCTCTTAGGTTGGCCGAAAGAGCGCGGCATGGTGACCGTTTGGATTGCCCACTCGACCTTCTGTGCGGCCTATGTGGCTGTGGTGGTGTCGTCAAGATTGCGTGAGTTAGACATGTCAATCGAAGAGGCGGCAATGGATTTAGGCGCAACGCCGCTTAAGACCTTCTTCCTGATCACTGTGCCCATGATTTCACCGGCATTAGTGGCGGGCTGGTTGTTATCCTTTAGTCTGTCACTCGATGACTTAGTGATCGCAAGCTTTGCCTCAGGCCCAGGCGCGACCACCTTACCTATGGTGGTGTTCTCCTCGGTGCGTTTGGGGGTATCGCCTAAGATCAACGCCTTGGCAACTCTTATCATTCTATGTGTGTCGTTAATCGCTTTCTTGTCATGGTATATGGCAAGACGCGCCGAAAAACGTGAGCGTATGCCACTGAACTAATAAGTGGTGCTATAACACAGAGCGAACAAACACTGAGTTGTCTTCTCTCGCTAGAAGGATGGCCTTGATTGCCAAGGCCATCCTTCTCTCAGCCCTCCAAGTCTTCTTATCTGTGCCTCCACAGTAATTTTCAAATCCGTTTAAGGCATCAAGGATACTTTGTTTGAAATATCAAACATTGTGTAAATTATTGTGCTTTTATGGCTAGTGTTTCCCGATTTGAAGGTGTAGGATGTGATAGTTGTTTAAAATAATGAACATAAAAATCAAGGGAACATCATGTCAGCCATACCTCACACTGGATCATATTATGCGGCATCGGCCAACGATAAGGTTGAGCGCGCGCGTTTACAGGAATCGATTGAAGCCGATGTTTGTGTGATTGGCGCGGGGTACACAGGCCTGTCTGCCGCACTGCATTTACTCGAATTGGGTTTTAGTGTGGTGGTGCTCGAAGCGGCGCGAATTGGCTGGGGAGCCTCGGGGCGTAATGGCGGACAAATCGTCAACAGCTATAGCCGTGACATTGATACCATTGAAAAAACCGTCGGCAAAGAACAAGCCAAGCTTTTTGGACAAATGGCCTTCGAGGGCGGACGCATCATCCGTGAACGTATCGCTAAGTACAACATTGACTGCGATCTAAAGGATGGCGGTGTATTTGCGGCGATGAACGAAAAGCAAATGGGCCATTTACGCCATCAAAAGCAGTTATGGGAAAGCCATGGTCACGTGGGCAAGCTGGAGCTGCTCGATGCAAACAGCATTCGCTCTGTGGTAAATACTGAGCGCTATGTCGGCGGTATGTTAGATAAGAGCGGCGGCCATATTCATCCGCTGAATTTAGCCTTGGGTGAAGCCCGCGCGGTAGAATCCCTCGGCGGAAAGATTTTTGAAGACTCAGCTGTATTGCGGGTCGATGAAGGCGATAGCCCTGTGGTGCACACCGCTAAGGGCAGCGTAAAAGCCAAGTTTGTGGTGGTGGCGGGAAACGCTTACCTCGGTAAACTTATGCCTGAATTACAAGCTAAATCAATGCCCTGTGGCACTCAGGTGATCACTACAGAACCCTTAGACGAAGAGTTGGCTGCAAGTCTGTTGCCCCAAGACTACTGCGTCGAAGATTGTAACTATCTGCTTGATTATTTCAGGCTGTCTGGCGATAAGCGTCTGATCTACGGTGGTGGTGTTGTTTATGGTGCCCGCGACCCTGCGGATATCGAATCCCTGATTATCCCGAATATGCTCAAAACTTTCCCACAGTTAAAAGGGGTTAAGGTTGATTACGCTTGGACGGGTAACTTTTTATTGACCTTATCGCGTTTACCACAGGTCGGCCGTATTGGTAAAAATATCTATTATTCACAGGGTTGTAGTGGCCATGGCGTCACTTATACCCACTTGGCAGGCAAGTTAATTGCCGAAATGCTCAATGGTCAAGCCACGCGTTTCGATGCTTTTGCAGCGCTGCCCCATTATCCCTTCCCCGGCGGTCACGCCTTACGTGTGCCTTTTAGTGCGCTGGGGGCATGGTATTACAGTCTAAGAGATAAATTAGGTATCTAATTTATTTGAATTTTTTATACGAGGTAAGGCATTACCTCGCCGCGAGAGGAATTTCCTGTGTTGTTAAAAGACCCGAGTCTGCTGCGTCAGCAATGTTATATCAATGGTCAGTGGTGCGATGCACAGTCAAAAGAAACTGTCGCTATCGCCAATCCCGCGACGGGCGCGGTGATCGCCAGTGTCCCTGTGATGGGGCAAGCCGAAACTCAAGCGGCGATAGCGGCAGCCGAAGCAGCCTTGCCCGCATGGCGAGCGCTTACCGCAAAAGAGCGTGGTGCTAAGCTGCGTCGCTGGTTTGAATTACTCAATGAAAACAGTGATGACTTAGCGCTAATGATGACCACTGAGCAGGGCAAACCCCTCGCCGAAGCTAAGGGTGAAGTCACCTACGCCGCCTCCTTTATTGAATGGTTCGCCGAAGAGGCGAAACGCGTCTATGGCGATACGATTCCAGGGCATCAGGGCGATAAACGCATCATGGTGATCAAGCAGCCCGTGGGCGTGACTGCGGCTATTACTCCTTGGAACTTCCCTGCGGCGATGATCACCCGCAAAGCCGCGCCAGCACTGGCAGCTGGTTGTACTATGGTGGTGAAACCTGCGCCGCAAACGCCTTTTACCGCATTAGCCTTAGCCGTGCTTGCCGAGCGCGCAGGGATCCCTGCGGGTGTGTTCAGTGTGATCACTGGTGATGCTATCGGCATTGGTAATGAGATGTGTAGTAACCCAGTCGTGCGTAAGTTGTCTTTTACTGGCTCGACCCAAGTGGGTATTAAGTTAATGGAGCAATGCGCGCCGACTCTGAAGAAATTATCTTTAGAATTAGGTGGTAACGCACCATTTATCGTATTCGACGATGCCAATATCGATGCGGCGGTTGAAGGCGCCATGATCGCTAAGTATCGCAATGCGGGGCAAACCTGTGTCTGCGCTAACCGCATCTATGTCCAAGCGGGTGTGTATGACGAATTTGCTCGCAAGCTCAGCATTGCCGTGGGTAAATTAAAGGTCGGTGAGGGGATTACTGAAGGCGTCACTACAGGACCGCTTATCAATCGCGCGGCGGTCGAAAAAGTCCAGAGTCATCTTGAGGATGCGCTCAGTAAAGGGGCGACAGTAGTCGCGGGCGGTAAGCCCCATAGCTTAGGCGGCAACTTCTTCGAGCCCACGGTACTGACGCATGTCGATAGCAGTATGCGCGTGGCCCGTGAAGAAACCTTTGGCCCACTGGCGCCGCTGTTTAAGTTTACCGATGTGGACGATGTGATTAAGCAAGCCAATGATACCGAGTTTGGGTTAGCGGCTTATTTTTATGGCCGTGATATTTCCTTAGTGTGGAAAGTGGCCGAGGCATTGGAATACGGCATGGTAGGCGTCAACACTGGGTTGATCTCCACCGAAGTCGCGCCGTTTGGCGGAATGAAATCCTCAGGGCTCGGCCGAGAAGGCTCTAAGTACGGCATCGAAGAATATTTAGAAATCAAATATATCTGTATGTCTGTTTAAGTGACTGACGCTTGACAGGCAATGCGACTTCAGCAAGTTGGGAATGCAAGTAAGGAACACAAAATGAGCACAACTAATGATTCATTAATGGCACGTCGCCAAGCCGCTGTAGCTGGTGGAGTGGGTCAAATTCACCCAATTTTTACTGCCCGCGCTGAAAACGCGAGTGTGTGGGATGTTGAAGGTCGAGAGTTTATCGACTTTGCCGGTGGTATTGCTGTGCTCAACACTGGGCATTTACATCCTAAGGTTAAGGCGGCTGTTGCGGCGCAGCTTGAGGACTTCTCCCACACCTGTTTTATGGTGCTGGGTTATGAAAGCTATATTCAAGTCTGTGAAAAACTGAATCAGTTAGTGCCGGGGGATTTTGCCAAGAAGACAGCCTTATTTACCAGCGGCTCAGAAGCGGTTGAAAATGCAGTTAAAGTTGCTCGGGCATACACTAAGCGGGCGGGCGTGATTGCCTTTACCTCGGGTTACCATGGTCGTACTATGGCGGCACTGGCGTTAACGGGAAAGGTTGCGCCTTACAGTAAAGGTATGGGGTTAATGTCGGCTAATGTGTTCCGCGCTGAGTTTCCCTGTGCGCTACACGGCGTGTCCGATGATGATGCGATGGCGTCTATCGAACGCATCTTTAAAAATGATGCGGAGCCAAGTGATATTGCCGCAATTATTCTCGAACCTGTGCAGGGCGAAGGCGGGTTTTATGCCGCTTCGCCAGCCTTTATGCAACGTTTACGTGCACTTTGTGACCGCGAAGGCATTATGCTTATCGCCGATGAAGTGCAAACGGGGGCGGGTCGCACGGGGACCTTCTTCGCGATGGAGCAAATGGGCGTGAGCGCCGATATCACCACCTTTGCGAAATCCATTGCTGGTGGTTTCCCACTCTCAGGTATTACGGGTAAAGCTGAAGTCATGGATGCTATTGGTCCCGGTGGCCTTGGCGGCACCTACGGTGGTAACCCGCTGGCCTGTGTGGCGGCGCTTGCTGTACTTGAGGTGTTTGAAGAGAAAAAGCTGCTTGAGCGTGCCAATGCGATTGGCGAGCGGATTAAGTCGGCGTTAAATACCATGCAAGTCGAACATCCACAAATTGCCGATGTGCGTGGTCTAGGGGCGATGATCGCCATTGAATTAATGGAAGATGGCAAACCTGCACCTCAGTACTGTGCTCAAATCTTAGCCGAAGCAAGAAACCGAGGATTGATTCTCCTCTCCTGCGGCACCTACGGAAACGTGCTGCGGATTTTGGTGCCATTGACAGTGCCAGACGAGCAGCTTGGAGCGGGGCTGGGCATTCTTAAGGCCTGCTTCGATGCCGTGTTAAAAGGTTAACAGAGATAAAAAATCCCGCTTAGGCGGGATTTTTTATGGCGTGGTTTAACGCTTAATTTCCTTTAATTTCCATCAGGATTTGCAGTGCTCGCTCACGTTTGTCCTGATCATACAAATCGTTGGTAAAGATAAACTCATCGACACCTAGTTCTTTCACTATCATCTCTAAGCGGTGCTTGATTGTGGTGGGGCCACCGGTGACGGATAAGCCTAAGAAGTTATCGACATAGGTTTTTTCCTGCTCGCTCCATAGGCCATCCATGCTATGCACGGGGGGCTTTAACCAAAGCGCCTCACCACGGATCAGCGCAAGTACCCGTTGCTTGGAGGTGGTACTCAAGTATTCGGCTTTGGCATCTGTCTCGGCGGCGATAAGCGGCAGGCCAAGCATGACATAGGGCTTATCCGACACCTTAGATGGCTTAAAGTCGCGGCGGTAAATCTCAATCGCATCGTAGAGGAACCTTGGTGCAAAATGCCCTGCAAAGACATAGGGTAAGCCGCGCTGTGCCGCAAGCTGGGCGCTAAACAGGCTAGAGCCAAGTAGCCATATCGGCACATGGGTGCCTTCGCCGGGAATCGCTCTCACGGGATGATGGCCATTGTAGTCGCCGAGTAAGGTTTGTAACTCGCTCACCTCGGCGGGAAATTGCTCCGCGCGGCTCATATCGCGGTTAAGGGCGCGACTGGTGATTTGATC
This sequence comes from Shewanella sp. GD03713, assembly GCF_029843705.1. Classification (NCBI taxonomy): domain Bacteria; kingdom Pseudomonadati; phylum Pseudomonadota; class Gammaproteobacteria; order Alteromonadales; family Shewanellaceae; genus Shewanella; species Shewanella sp. GD03713. Next base: position 3,568,843 of record NZ_JAOCIW010000001.1, on the reverse strand, counting down.
GCTCCCAGGGGCGCGGCCAAGCCCTAAATCGATACGGCCAGGATAAAGACTCTCGAGCGTACCAAACTGCTCGGCAACCACTAGGGGCGCATGGTTGGGCAGCATAATCCCACCCGCGCCGACGCGAATGCGTTTAGTATTCTCGGCAATATAGCCAATTAATACCGATGTCGCGGCGCTGGCGATACCGGGCATATTGTGGTGCTCGGCAAACCAGAAACGATTAAAGCCTAAGTCATCGGCCACCTTAGCGTATTGCAGGCTGGCGCGTAGCGTGTCTCCGATACTGGCGCCATAGCGAACAGGGGCAAGCTCTAACAGTGAAAAGGGAATCTCCGCCAGGGGAGATTTAGCCGCGGGCACAGCCTGCGATGGGATGACAGATGATGTTGAAGTAGATGATGTAGCCATAAATTAAGCGCCTCTTAGCGTGTGTCAGCCCTGTAGCAACGGCTTTATTTGTCTCCCACGGATGAATGTGGTGGGCGCTAAAGCGATTGTTCTGTCAGTGCTGATGGAGTCTTACCCTAGGATATGGTGACGTATCAACGATAAACAAGCTCAAGGCTTTAGCTTAACACTGAGTTAAAATTGGAACCGAACATCTTAGTTTTGCAAACAGGGGTGAAAGCCTTATCCCAAGCCGATGCATGAAAAATCAGCACAGAAAGTTCAGATTGTTTGGTGATGAGCAGTAACCTAAAGGTATAAAAAAACTGCCGCAAGCGGGGCTTGTCGGCAGTTTTTATTGCTCACATATGACTTATGTGAATGAAGGATTATTGCTCGGCTTTCACATCACGTAGTGAGGCCGCCGCGTTATCTTCAATACTGTTATGGGCGTGATGACTTTCGGTCAAACGGCGCATCAGTGGTAATACGGCTAAGGCGATAAAAGTACAAACCACGGCTGCAATACCTAATTTATTGAATAGATTGGTATAGACGGGCAGAGTTTGCAGTGGATCGACTAAGTCCTGTGGCACGCTGGCAAAGTTTGCCACAACGCCGCCCAAGTACTGGGAAATACCCGATGCCACGAAATACGCGCCCATCATAAAGCCGCCCATGCGAGCCGGTACGTAGCGGGCGATCATGGCTAAACCAAGACCACTCACCAGCAGTTCGCCGAGTGAGTAAGAGGCATAACCCCAGATCATTACCCAAGAAGAGGTTTTACCCTCAACGGCAAATTGTCCTGCAAATCCGTAGATAAAGAAGCCAATCGCGACAACCGCAAAACCTAAAGCGAACTTAGCGGCAATCGAAAAGTCTTTATTATTACGACCAGCCCATGAATAACTCCAAGCCAACACTGGGCTTAACACCATGATCCAGATTGGGTTAAGTGCTTGGAACTGTGCAGGAGACCAAGTCCATAAATGGGTACCAAAGACTTGGAAATCCCAATCGACGTTACGCAGCGCAAACAGGGCCAGCGAAGTCGACATTTGTTGATAGAAGATAAAGAAGAAGACGGTTTGCACTGTGAGGATAAGCGCTGCGATAAGGCCTGCACGCTCACTTGGCTCACTGGTACGAATTAAGTGGAAGAAAATCCCTAATACTGCCACACCCGCGGCATACACGAATACTCGGGCAACATCTTCATATTCAAGAATAATGGCCGAAGCAACAACGGAAAGTGCCGCTAATATCAATACGATCACAAGATTCTTTTTGTTGACGGGGCGAGTATCAGGCTCTGAACCATAGTTGGCGAGGCTCTTATACATCAGGGCATAGTTACCTAAGCCGACGATTAGGCCCACACAGCACACGGCAAAAGCGGCATGCCAGCCAAATTCGTTACCATATTGCGCGTTAACATAGTCCTTAATCCAAGGCGTTAACAGCATAGAGAAAGTTGAACCTACGTTTACCGCCATGTAGTAGATGGTAAAGGCGCTATCGATTTTAGAATCGTCACCTTCGTAAATCTTACGGACTAAGTTACCGGCATTGGGTTTAAATAGGCCGTTACCGACCACAATCACCCCAAGAGCGGAGAACATAAACCAAGTGTTTTCGGTCGGCACTGTCATCAGGGCATAGCCGACAGATAAAATCCCCGCACCGAGCAACATAGTGCGTTTGGTGCCGAGAATTTTATCCCCAACCCAACCACCTATGGCTGGCGACACGTAAATCAGCGCCGCACAGGCACTCCAAACTAAGTTTGCACGGGAGTCATCAAAGCCAAGACGCTGTACCATAAAGTACACGATCAGCGCTTGCATGCCGTAATAACCAAAACGTTCCCATAATTCGATAAGTGACACAGTCATAAACGAATGTGTCTTGCTTACCTGATTGGTACCAAGAGTCATAAAGCTTGCTTCCGTTATTGTTGTTTTGTGTTTAAGGCCAAGAGTATAAGGCGATAGCCTGCGCAAACCAATGCCACAACGCCAAAGAATAGACTTTGTTACAAATGAAATGGGTGTTTTTAATCTGGAATTAATTTTTGTAAAAAAGTGTCGGCCAGTTAACTGAGGCTGATTGTGAGTTTTGTCTTATCACCCCATGGCATTTCGCGATAAATATCAAACTTTCAGCGATGGAGATAAAAGTGAAGATTGACGCCAAATGAGTCAGTGAAAAGTTTTACTTACGCTTAACAATTCACTATCTTAAAGGCTGGTAATCTCGTGACTGAGTGCTATTTTTTAAACTGAGAAGCAAAAATAAAAATGAACTAGATCAAAATAATTAGGCTCTTGACCTTCTATCTTTTGGAGTTTACTCGATGAAGCATTTGTCCATCAGTACTAAGTTGTTGTGGATCACTTCCGCCTTATTCCTCTCAATTGTTGCCATTCTTTCCATCAGCCTCTGGTGGACCCTTTCGGACCAAAACACAGAGCTGTCTAATCAGGTTCAAGAGACATTACAAACCGAAACCCGTGACAAACTCGAAGCTCGTGCGGGCGAATATGGTGAGATGGTGGCGGGATTTATCAATGAAGCCTATCGGATCCCGTACTCTTTTTCCGGCATGTTAGAGAGCACCGCGGAAGAGTTGCCATTAAAGCGTGATCGCTTAGAGCTGGCCGTGGCGGCGGTATTAAAGAAAAATAACCAGATATCCTCCATGTACGCGCAGTTTGAGCCTAATGGTTACGACGGGCTCGACAGTGAGTTTTTAAATGTCGAGGTTAGCCATAGCGTCGCCTCATCGGGATCATTGGAGGTGTACTACACTCGCAACGATGATGGCACGGTCGAGCATAATCAAGTAGATGATTCAGCTGAAAAATATGTCACGACCTTAAACGAGTTTGGGATCCGTGAAGCCGAATGGTATCTCTGTGCTAAGGAAACCTTAAAGCCTTGTTTGATGGAGCCCTATCTCTATGAAATCACCCCAGGTAATAATGCACTGATGACCTCTTTGACCGTGCCAGTGGTCAAGCATAAGCAGTTCATTGGGGTGGTGGGTGTCGATGTGAACTTGCCCGTATTTCAGGCCCTAATCGATAAATTGTCTAAGAGTCTTTACGACGGTCAAGCCAAGGTAACCTTACTCAGTACCCGTGGGTTAGTGGTTGCCGCGAGTCATTACAGCAAAAAAGCACGCCCTCTGAGCGAATCTATTGACCCTAAACTTGCCTCGCAGATAGTCGCACTACATAAAAATGGCGGCTATATGGCAAACGATGATGAGATTATCGTGGCCTATCCGATAAAAATCCCACTGGCGAAAGCGGAATGGTCATTGGCTATCCAAGTCCCTAAGGCTCAAGCCTTTAAGAGTTCTATTGAGTTGAACGACAAAATGGATGAAATGGCCACATCCCTTGGCAGCATCTTGTTGATGGTCGGTTTAGCCGTGTCTATTCTTGCCGTGGTTACCATCAGCATAGTGATCCGCAGCATTATTGCGCCGCTCAAGATGATCCAAGGCCGTGTGGAACACTTGGCCAGTGCCGATGGTGATTTAACCCAATCCATTGTGGTCGATGCCCATGCGGAACTGATTGCACTGGGTAAAGGCTTTAACTCCTTTATCCATAAGTTGAAAGACTTGATCAGCGAGTTAAAAACACTCGCGGGACGCACTCAGGAAGAAAGCTTATCCTCGGCGCAAATTGCGGAATTGACCCGCGATAGTGTCCATCGTCAGTATGGCGAAATCGAAAGCGTGGTCACCGCGGTCAATGAGATGAGTGCTACGGCGCTTGAAGTGGCTAAAGCTTCTGAGCAAACCGCCGCGGAAACCGAAGCCATGTCGCGCAATGTACGCCTGAGCGAAGAGAGCCTGACTAAGGCCATGGAATATGTGACTACTATGTCGCAGGAGTCAATGCAGGCGAAAGTGGCGGTGAGCAAAGTGGCTGAAAGTAGCACGAATATCAGCCGTATTCTCGAGGTGATTAGCTCGATTGCTGCGCAAACTAACTTGCTGGCTTTGAACGCCGCAATTGAGGCGGCGCGGGCGGGTGAACAAGGACGGGGTTTTGCCGTGGTGGCCGATGAGGTGAGGGCGCTTGCCTCTAAAACCCAAAGTTCGACCGATGATATCAGCGTGCTGATCGATGCCCTGCAGCAAGAGGTAAATAGCGCCTCTGGCATTATTGATAAAGGTGCTGAGCGTGCGCAAATGGCCGTGTCGCAAACCGAGCAAGCGCTCACATCGCTTAATTCTATGGTCAGTCAGATAGAGGAAATCTCCTCTCAGGTGACGCATATTGCCGCCGCCGCGGAGGAACAAAGCGCGGTAACTGAAGAAGTTAATCGTAATATCACCGGAATTTCCGATTCGGCCTCGGAGCTGGCGCGCCTTGCGGGTGAAGCGCAGCAAAGCAGTGTGGTCCTTGCCGAACTGGTGAAACAGCAGCATCAACAATTAGGTAAGTTAAAGACCTAAATCGAGTACCCTTGCACAGCGTGCACAAGGGAAAGTCACCAAGGCGCTTAAGTGAATTTCATTAAGCGCCTTTGTTTTTTGGTCTTATTTTAGCAATAGCCTAAAAAGGCAAATTGAAATCACATTTGAGTGGTTATCGGAAATGAAGCTCGTGGGTATGAGTGAGTATCGACAGATGACAGACACAAAAAAGCCCATTATCAAATGGGCTTTTTTGTTGAATTGGGTGGTGGCCCCTCACGGACTTGAACCGTGGACCTAACGATTATGAGTCGTGTGCTCTAACCAACTGAGCTAAGGGGCCGACTAAAGGCAATCGTCATTACCTAAAGCGAGTGGCAGTATACTAAGCTTGTTTGCGCTTGTCACCCGTGTTTTTTGATGAAATTCACCGAATTGATTCAAGTGGTTATCTGTTAATCAACTGTGGTTTTTGCTTAGGGATTTCATATCGTCTGAATGGAGAAGTGATTTTTAACCATTTGATTTTGAAAGAGAGCTTCGCAATAGCTATTCAGGGGAATTTTAGGGGATGTTAATGGGGGCAATAAAAAGCCCCGCTAGGCGGGGCTTAGAATCGATGCTTCGGTTGACTATTCGTCTAAGAACGACTTTAAGATTTCCGAACGTGAAGGGTGGCGCAGTTTACGTAGGGCTTTCGCCTCGATTTGACGGATACGCTCACGGGTTACGTCAAATTGTTTACCCACTTCTTCCAGCGTGTGGTCGGTATTCATGTCGATACCAAAACGCATACGCAGTACTTTCGCTTCACGGGCCGTTAAGCCTGCTAATACCTCATGGGTGGCGCTCTTCAGGCTTTCGCTGGTAGCGCTGTCCAGTGGTAATTCGAGGGTGGTATCCTCGATAAAATCACCTAAATGCGAATCTTCATCGTCACCGATTGGGGTTTCCATGGAGATAGGTTCTTTAGCGATTTTCAGTACCTTACGGATCTTATCTTCCGGCATCATCATACGCTCTGCCAGTTCTTCAGGTGAGGGCTCACGACCCATTTCCTGCAGCATTTGACGAGAGATACGGTTCAGCTTGTTGATGGTTTCGATCATATGTACTGGAATACGGATAGTACGGGCTTGGTCCGCGATTGAGCGGGTGATTGCCTGACGGATCCACCAAGTCGCATAGGTCGAGAACTTGTAACCACGACGGTATTCGAACTTATCAACGGCCTTCATCAGACCGATGTTACCTTCTTGGATAAGATCCAAGAATTGCAGACCACGGTTGGTGTATTTCTTCGCGATAGAAATTACCAGACGTAAGTTTGCCTCAACCATCTCTTTCTTCGCACGGCGAGCCTTGGCTTCACCGATTGACATACGACGGTTGATGTCTTTAATGGCGGCAATCACTAAGCCGGTCTCTTCTTCGATGGCGGCCAGCTTGCTACGGCAACGCTGTACGTCTTCTTCAACCATTCTTAAGCCTTCGGCATAAGGCTTGTTTGAGTTCTTTTCTGCATCGAACCAATCGAGATTGGTTTCGTTACCGGTGAAGAATTTAACAAAGTTCTTCTTCGGCATTTTGGCCTGTTCGACACAGAGCTTCATCAGTAGACGCTCTTGAACGCGCACGCGATCCATCATAGAGCGCATGCTTTTCACTAAGCGGTCGAATTGCTTAGGTACAAGGCGGAACTCTTTGAAAATCTCACCGATTTCAAACAGTGCTTGAATCGATTCTGGGTGTTCACGACCTTTGGCATCGATGATTTTAAGCGCGTTTTCGTAGGCGGTTCTTAATTGGCTAAAGCGTTCACGCGCTTCTTCAGGATCTGGACCCTTGTTGCCATCGTCATCGCCTTCGCCATCACCGTCTTCGTCTTCGTCGTCTTCATCGTCATCTTCATCATCGAGATCTTCTTCCGATAATTCAGAACCGATATGAGTCGCTGTTGGACCTAAGTCTTCTTCGTCCGGGTTAACAAATCCAGAGATAATATCAGACAGGCGCAGTTCGTCGGCTTCGTACTGGTCGTACTGCTCAAGGATCATGGCGATCGCTTGTGGGTATTCGGCGACAGAGCTTTGAACTGTGTTGATGCCTTCTTCGATGCGTTTGGCGATAACGATTTCGCCTTCACGGGTCAGCAGTTCAACGGTACCCATTTCGCGCATGTACATACGCACTGGGTCTGTAGTGCGGCCTAGCTCACTTTCTACTGTGGCAAGGGCGGCTGCGGCTTCTTCCGCTGCATCTTCGTCTGTGTTGTCTTCCGACATCATCATGTCATCGGCATCTGGTGCTTCTTCGAACACCCGAATACCCATGTCATTTATCATCTGGATAATATCTTCGATCTGGTCAGAATCGACCATGTCTGCAGGTAAGTGATCGTTCACTTCTGCATAGGTTAAGTAACCTTGCTCTTTACCTTTGGCAAGCAACAGCTTGAGTTGCGACTGCGGAGTATGATCCATAGATATCATCCAAGTTGGGAAACTGTTACAACGACGGACAGTTAGCTTGTGCTAAGTGCCGCGCAAATCGTCAATTATAGCCATGTGCACTTACCTGTGCTAGTCACTGGGATACTGATTGAGGACATTTTTGCCTCAGTTTAGTCCTTTCATGACTGAGATCAGCTTCTGCAGCTGGATCTTCTCTTCCTTAGTATGGGTCTGTTTTAGACTCAATTCCTGATATCGTTGTTCAATATATTGATTGTTCAACCAAACCAGGGTCTGTTTAAACTTTTCGAGCAGGTTTTCATCCGCCACTTGATGGTCCCATTGGGCTAATTTATGCAGCGTCCCGCTGTGGGGGCTGTCTCTGAATTGCTCAAGTAGTTGTGCGCTGTTTAACCTATGCTCTCGTGTTAATTCCAACAGCAATGGCAGCAAGTCAATGCCTGGCATTTGCAGATGGTTTAATGCCGGTTGTGGGGATAATCCCACTCCCAGCTCGGGATGCTGCACTAACAAGGCGATGGCAAGTCGCAATGGTGTACCGCGTCCTTTGAGTCCTGTTGATGCTGTGGGCTTAGTTTGTTTGACACTAAAACCCAGTTTTTTCTTCATATCGTCTGAGCTGTTCATGCCTAACTTGTGAGCTAAGTTCTCAAGTAGCAGGTTTTGCAGCACAGTATCTTGAATTTTTTCAATTAGGCCAAAGGCTTGTTTGGCTAAGTTACCTTTATCGGTACCAAATTTCGTCGCTAATGTATCAAACAAAAATTCGGGCAGCGTGATGGCACTTACCATCATTTGCTCGAAGGCGTCTTTACCAATCTTACGAACCATTGAATCCGGATCTTCTGATTGGGGTAAAAACATAAAACGCACTTTGTCCCCAGGTTTGAGTAGGGGTAAAGCGGTTTCTAAGGCGCGCCAAGCGGCCTCATTACCGGCTCTATCGCCGTCATAACAACAAATCACTTCCTTGGCACTACGTAGCAACAATTGGAATTGTTCAGCTGTCGTCGAGGTGCCTAGTGAGGCAACCGCGTAATCCACGCCATATTGGGCGAGGGCGACCACGTCCATATAGCCTTCGACAATCAGTACCTTATCGGGATCGCGATGACGTTGTTTTAGCTCGTATAGGCCGTAGAGTTCATTGCCCTTATGAAATATGGGCGTTTCTGGCGAATTCAAGTACTTGGGGGTGCCATCTCCCAATACTCTGCCACCAAATCCAATCACACGACCACGGCGGTCGCGAATAGGAAACATCAGGCGGTCACGGAATCTGTCGTATCTTTTACCGCTGTCATTGCTGATCAGCATGCCTGCGGTCAGGAGTTTATCCTGTGCATCTTGACTGTGTCGGTAGCGGCTTAATAAGCCATCCCAACCATCGGGCGCAAAACCAATCCCAAAATGCTCAACAATATCATCGGATAATCCGCGATAGGCGAGGTAGTCGATGACTTTTTGTTTATCTTGGTGTTGTCTTAACTGAGTTTGAAAAAAGCGACTCGCTTCTTCCATTAATTGGTATAGATCACGGCTTAGGCCATCGTCTTGGCGTTTACCCGTGCCTTGTTCCCTTGGGACTTCTAAGCCCAGTTGTCCGGCAAGATCTTCGATGGCATCGACAAAGTCGAGTCTGTCGTACTCCATCACAAAATCGATGGCGTTGCCGTGGGCACCGCAGCCAAAACAATGATAAAACTGTTTATCGCGGCTAACGGTAAACGAAGGTGATTTTTCGCTATGAAAAGGACAACAGGCCGAGTAGTTTTTACCCGCCTTTTTCAAGGGCACCTTGCGGTCGATAAGTTCGACAATGTCGGTGCGAGCGATTAGCTCATTGATAAAATCACGAGGTATTGCCATTGAGTGCTTAAAATCTCGCCTTGCGCGAATTTAAACAAACAAGCCGCGCATAGGCACGGCTTGTTCATACATTGAAACGCTAATTATTGCAATTTTGCACGGATCATAGCGCCGATAGCGCCCATGTCTGCACGTCCTTGAACTTTAGGTTTTAATGCTCCCATTACTTTGCCCATATCCGCCATGGAGGATGCGCCTATTTCAGCAATAGCGGCATCGATGAACGCGGCAATTTCCGCCTCAGAGAGGGGAGTCGGCAGGAAAGTTTCAATAACTTGAATCTCTTCTGCTTCTGCTGCGGCCAACTCGCTACGACCCGCTGCTTCATATTGAGCAATCGAATCGCGACGTTGTTTCACCATTTTGGTTAAGACAGCTATAACCTGCTCATCATTCAGGGTTTCGCGGGTATCCACTTCAATCTGTTTGATGGCTGCAAGTGCCATACGAATAGTGCTCAATCTCGCCTTCTCTTTGGCGATCATGGCCTGTTTCATATGGTCTTTTAGCTGATCAATTAGGCTCATAAGAGATTAGTATAAACGTACGCGACGTGCGTTTTCGCGAGAAAGCTTTTTAGCTAAACGTTTAACTGCAGCTGCTTTAGCGCGCTTACGTGCAGTAGTTGGCTTCTCGTAGAATTCACGAGCACGCACGTCAGCTAAAATACCAGCTTTTTCACAAGAGCGCTTGAAACGACGCAGAGCTACGTCGAATGGTTCGTTTTCACGTACTTTAATAATTGGCATACGCCATCACCCCTTAGGTGTAGGTTGTGTGGTTCAATTGCTTGAACCAAGTGTATTTAAAATGGTGCGGAATTTTATACCGAGACAACTAGGCTTGTAAAGCCCTAATCCTTTGTGGCGGGTTTGGCTAGGGGAATATGATGATCGGCGACTGGAGTAATTGTCCTCATACAGGTAGAATTAGCGCCCTTTGGTAATTTGGATATGAGGCACCATGCGGGTTCTAGGTATTGAGACATCTTGTGACGAGACAGGTATTGCCGTCTATGACGATAAGCTGGGGTTACTTTCCCACGCTTTATATAGTCAGGTTAAGTTGCATGCGGATTATGGTGGGGTTGTGCCTGAACTGGCTTCCCGCGACCATGTGCGCAAAATTGTCCCGCTAATCCGCCAAGCGTTGAAAAACGCGAATACCGAAATTGCCGATTTAGATGGTATTGCCTACACCAAAGGCCCTGGCCTTATCGGTGCTTTATTAGTGGGCGCTTGTGTTGGCCGCTCACTTGCCTTTGCTTGGAACAAACCCGCCATCGGTGTGCATCATATGGAAGGGCATTTGTTGGCGCCAATGCTGGAAGACGATGCGCCTGAGTTTCCCTTTGTTGCACTGTTAGTGTCTGGCGGCCACTCTATGTTAGTAAAGGTTGATGGTATCGGCCTTTATGAAGTCTTAGGTGAGTCGGTGGATGACGCCGCCGGTGAAGCCTTCGATAAAACCGCTAAGTTGATGGGGCTGGATTATCCCGGCGGTCCACGGCTTGCAAAACTCGCAGCCAAAGGTGAGCCAGCAGGTTATCAATTTCCGCGCCCAATGACCGACAGACCCGGTCTCGATTTTAGTTTCTCAGGTCTGAAAACCTTCACCGCCAATACCATTGCCGCCGAGCCCGATGATGAGCAAACCCGAGCGAACATCGCCCGCGCCTTTGAAGAAGCGGTCGTTGATACGCTCGCGATTAAATGTCGCCGCGCGTTAAAACAAACTGGCTATAACCGTTTAGTGATCGCGGGTGGCGTGAGTGCCAACACGCGCCTACGGGAAACCTTGGCCGAGATGATGACCTCTATCGGTGGCCGAGTTTATTATCCACGTGGTGAGTTTTGTACTGACAATGGTGCCATGATTGCTTTCGCTGGACTGCAGCGTTTAAAGGCGGGGCAACAGGAAGACTTAGCGGTCAAAGGTCAGCCGAGATGGCCGCTCGATACCTTACCGCCTGTTGCGTAGGTTACGCGAGCCAAATAAGAACAATAAAAAACAGCGCATGATGCGCTGTTTTTTATTGTTCTCTTGGATTGGTCACTCGAATCTGGGTTTTCGAATGCGTTATCAAGCCATTTATCGGCGTTGCTATTGTGTTGAATCACTACGATGCTACGTGACTAAGGTGTTGCTTGCCTAAGGTGTTTTAGGACGCTTTTTACGTGACACTTTAGACTCTTCGCCTTTCAGTAGCCGCTGAATATTTTCTTTATGGCGGATGATAATCAGGGTTGAGAGCATAGCGACGGGAATCGTAAATCTGTCATCTAGCCACCAAGTATAGAGTGGTGCCAGTAGGGCGGTGATAATCGCGGCGAGGGAAGAGTAGCGACTGATCAGGACTAAGACGACCCAAGAAGCCATCAAGCAGATGGCCAAGTCATCGCCAATCGGCGCCATGGCACCAAAAGCCGTCGCCACGCCTTTGCCACCTTTAAAACCAAAAAATATCGGATAGATATGCCCAAGACAGGCGGCGATGGCGATCAGGCCGAGGGATATGGCGTCAATTCCCATTAAATAGGCAAGATAAGTGGGTAAGGCGCCCTTAAGCATATCGAAAAATAACACCATGGCAGCCGAGCTTGCGCCGCCAATGCGCAGCACGTTGGTGGCTCCGGGGTTACCAGAGCCTTGCAATCTTGGGTCGGGTAGGCCTCTCATCCTACACACTAGCACAGCACTTGAGACAGAACCGGCTAAATAGGCGGCCACAATCATCAAAAGTGTCAGTGTTAATTGACTCACATTGGTTTCCTTACACGTCTTAAGGTATTATCGCGCCACAATTAAACAGCCTCTTGGCAAGCATTCAGTCATAAGCGATAGCGATAACGCGACTTATCAAGTTGCGATAGTTTCTGAACGAACAAATCCATTTGGGCGTTATCCTACTTCGGATTGGTCCGAGTAGAAAGTAAATTAGTCGTTCCATCGAACGGCGGATTATACAGACTCTATCGCGTTTAGCTTATCAGACCTCATTGGCATGAGTTAGTAGGAATTAGTATGGATAAAGTGCTTATTCGACAATTACGTATTGATACTGTGATTGGCGTCTATGAATGGGAAAAGAAAATCCAGCAGAGCCTGTTTTTGGATCTCGACATGGCTTGGGACAATAAGGCCGCGGCGGCAACCGACGACTATCAATACGCGCTCTGCTATGAAACGGTGTCGAACCGTCTGACTCAGCTCGTCAGCGAAAAGCCCATCGAGTTAATCGAAACCGTGGCCGAACGAGTGGCCGAATGTGTGCTCAACGAGTTTAAGGTCAATTGGGTGAAAGTCGTGGTGATGAAACCCGGCGCTGTGCCTTCGGCCTCTGCCGTTGGGGTTGAGATTGAACGCTCACGCTAGTCGTTACTCTAGATTCGGGTTTTAGCTTAGTTAGGCGGACGGTTCGGACATCGGTATGGCACGTATATACATTAGTTTAGGCAGTAATATAGAACCTTCTCGCTATCTGAAGGCGGGCTTGCAGTCATTACGAGAGCACTTTGGTCCACTGCAGCTTTCCTCTATGTATGAGAGTGAAGCCGTAGGGTTTGATGGCACTAACTTTTTAAATATGGTGGCCTGTGCACAAACGAGCCTGAATATTGCTGAGGTAGTTGCGCAGTTTAAGCAAATCGAGCAAAATCACGGCCGGTTGGTGGGGGCCAAAAAGTTTAGTCCAAGAACTTTAGATATTGACCTATTGCTATACGATGATGTCGTTTGTCAGACCCCTGTGGTACTGCCCCGCGCCGAAATTGTCACTAATGCTTTTGTGCTTTGGCCTTTAGCGGAAATCGCCCCCAATTTGGTTCACCCATTGCAGCAGAAAACCTATGCCGTAATGTGGGATGAATATGATAAAGCGTCGCAAAAGCTGTGGCCGGTAGCCTTTGAATGGCCTCATGGGCTCACTTTTTAATTGATTGATAGGATTGTCATGGATACGTTTCAGGTAATTATTTTAGCGTTAATTCAAGGATTAACAGAGTTCCTCCCCATTTCTAGTTCGGCGCACCTTATCCTACCCGCACAGCTTTTAGGCTGGGAAGACCAAGGCTTATCCTTCGACGTTGCCGTGAACACGGGCTCATTATTCGCCGTGGTGATTTATTTTCGCAATGAACTCTGGGCCATGTTCAAGGCTTGGATTGCCAGCATGGTAAAAGGTCAGCATTCTGATGACAGTAAGTTAGCCTGGTGGATCATTCTTGCCACTTTACCCGCAGTGTTTTTTGGCTTTATGGCCAAAGACTTTATCGAAACCCATCTGCGCAGCGCCGGTGTTATCGCCGTGACGACTGTGGTTTTTGGTTTGCTGCTCTGGTGGGCAGATAAGATGTCGCGCCGTGACTTGACGGTTTATCAAACGGGTTGGCGCAAAGCGTTATTAATTGGTTTTGCTCAGGCGCTGGCATTAATCCCTGGTACTTCACGCTCGGGCGCGACGATGACGGCTGCGCTGATGTTAGGCCTTAGCCGCGATGCCGCAGCGCGTTTCTCGTTCTTGATGTCTGTGCCTGTTAGTCTGGGCGCGGCTATTCTAGTGGGTAAAGATTTGGCTGAAAGCCCGCTTCCCATTGATTATCAAGCACTGACACTCGGCACTGTGATTTCATTTGTAGCCGCTTATCTGTGTATTCACTATTTCTTAAAAATCATCAGCCGTATGGGTATGACGCCATTTGTGATTTACCGCCTCATCCTCGGTGCTGTGTTATGTGGATTTATCTTCCTATAATACAGAGGCGTCATGGCTAAAAAATCGGGTCTAGTACCCGATTTTTGTGTTTTTAGGCGCGGATTTTCGTTAACGGAGTAAGTTATGGGCCTTCAATTTCAATGTCCTACCTGTGGTTCGGCACTGATGCAGCATCAGGCATCCCAAGGTTTTTACTGTGCGAACAAGCACCATTTTGATAAAAGCGAAGCGGGTTATTGGATTTTTACTAAACCAGCACGGCAAAAGCCAACTGGCGACTCTCGTCAGCAAGTGCGGGCAAAGCGCTTCTTGCTTGAGTCGGGGATTTTTTCACCTTTAGTTGAAAAAATGGCGGCGATCATCGCCCCTCATCTGAAAGCGGATGATTGCCTATTGGACTATGAGTGCGCTGACGGCTTCTATTTGCGAGCTTTAGCTTCTGTACTACCTAAACTCACAAACGAGCTAAACGTCCAGTACAGTGGCGTAGCGGACGCAGAAAATACTATTTTTGCTGCGGCCAAAGCGCAAACCCCTGCCGCGCTGTGCTTAAGCACCTCAAAAGTGCTGCCGTTTGCCGACAATTGCATTGACTTTATCACTGTGGTCGATAAGCCGTTGAAGGGGAAGGAATGCGTTCGAGTCCTTAAAGATCAGGGCTTGATGTTACAGGTGATCCCGGGTGCGCGGCATTTGTGGCAAATCAGGGAGTGTATTTATCCTGAACTGACTGAAAAAACGCCCCAAATTAACTTACCTTCGGGTTTAATTGTCAAAGAACAGCAGCAATTGCAATTTAGTTTGTCCGTTACGGGTGAGCAAGCGCTGGTCTTGCTGGATATGACACCCTATGCGTGGCGAGCCTCTGAACAAGTTAAACACCTTATTCGGACGAAAGCCTTCGATACGCTGGAAATTGATTTTGTTTTGGTCTTAGCGCAAAAGTCTTTAATTGAGTCCTAATAGGCCAAAATACATAATTGAATAGGATGTTTTTTAATCTATTCATTAGCTTAGGGAATGCGTTTTTGGGTGCTTGAATAGGGCGAATTATGCAAGTCTATGATACTAATCGAGCTTTTTATGTTGTTTTAATGTAAATGCGAAACGGCGTCCCTTAAACTTTATCTTTATTACACTTTTGTCTCTCACAATTATTACCAGTTTATTGCCTTTGTTTCGCTAATAGCCTCAGTTTGTCGCGTTGCAGTTTCTTTAAAATGCCGACGATAACACTGGGGCGAAAATAAAGTTTTAAGCAAAAAGATTCGTGGGGATTAAGAAAACTTAAAATCTCAGTTTATGGATGAGATTAAAAATCAAATCCACTTAAAACAAATGAGCGATGAACTTCGGTTTTGAACTGGCATTGCCGTTAAGCCGAATGAGTTTTAAAGAGATGGTGAGTGTAAAGGGCTAGAGAGCCGAGAAAGTGTAGGTTTAAATTGGAGATGATTTTTAAAGATAAGATGGGTGCTTGGATTAACTGAGGCCATAAAAAAAGGCTTGGATGGATGTGCTATTCGCTTTCATCTCTCTCAAGCCTTTTATGCTAACCTGCTGAATTACAGGTTAATTACTTATCATTACTTCTTGTAACGAGAAGCAACGTTGTCTAGACGGTCGTTAGCGCGCTTAGCTTCTGCTTGTGCGTCCATAGCTGCTGCTTTAGCATCTTTAACGTCTGCAGACAGTTTGCTTTGCTCTGATTTCAGAGAGCTAACATCAGCTGACAATTGATCAACTTTGTTGCCCAGAGTTGCAACGCTTTCTTCCAGAGCAGTAGTGTTTGCACAACCACCTAGTAGGGCAGTCATTGCTAAACCAGCAATCATCAGTACTTTTTTGTTCATTGTAAAAAATCCCTTAAAATAGGTTGGATTTGAATGTTTCGTCACTTTGGAATCGAAACTGCCTAATTATGACATAGCTATTTTAATTTGCTACGAATATTAATGCGTTTAGCCACTATAGACATATAAATTTTTTTTAAAAGCGTTTTTTCGCGGTTATATCGGCCTTTTTCATCGAAAAATGGCACTGTATTTACCAGAAAGTGTGGTCGCATTTACAAAAATATTACAATTTTATGGCGTTTGTTTGGCTTGGGATTGCTGCCAGTTGAGTTTCACTTGCTCAACAACCTCTATCCGCTTCGAATTGAGCGCCTGTTTTATCTGTGCACCTTGAAAACCTGCCGCAATAATAGCCTTTACATCGACCGTATTGGCGGCTAAAAAACAAGCAGAAAGATAATCGCTTTGTGGATAGGCGTGATGCTCGAATCCGGTTCGGCCACGCATATCGGCGAGACAGGCTAATAGAAGTTGCTCCAGCCTTTCTGGTTTACGCCAAAAATCGGCTTTATCGAAGAGTTTGATGATGGTTTCGCTTCTTAACTCAAAAGCTTGGTGCACATTCTGATGTTGGTCGCTCACCAAGAGCGCCAGATCGCGATACTCGTTGGGGATCCGCAAGCGGTCACACAGACTTTTAATGACGGGTAAGCCTTTTTGTCCATGACCATGGTGTTTAGGCCAATGCTCTTTAGGACTTAATGCTTTACCCAAGTCATGCACTAGGGCGGCAAAGCGCACCGCTTTTTCCTCTGTCAGAGCGGTGGCTTGGGCCAACACCAACATAGTGTGCAACCCCGTGTCTATCTCTGGGTGCCATTTTTCCGGTTGTGGCACACCAAAAAGCGCCTCAATCTCAGGGAAAAGAATATTCAAGGCGCCGCATTGGCGTAGCACCTCGAAAAAGACTTCTGGGTGAGGGCCGCCAAGACTCTTATCGACTTCTTGCCAGACACGCTCTGGGGTAAGGGCGGTTAACTCCTCGGTTTGGCTCATGTGCTGCATTAACGCCATGGTTTCATCGGCAATCTCGAAGCCTAAGTCATGAAAACGTGCGGCAAAGCGGGCAACCCTTAATACTCGCAGCGGATCTTCGGCAAAGGCGGCCGAGACATGTCGCAGCTTACGCGCGTTGATATCGGCGATGCCATGGTAAGGATCGTACAAGTTACCCGTCTCATCTTGGGCGATGGCATTAATGGTTAAATCGCGTCTCAGCAGGTCTTGCTCTAGGGTGACATCCGGACTGGCGTAACAGCTGAAGCCACCATAGCCGAGGCCGACTTTGCGCTCTGTGCGTGCTAATGCATATTCTTGTTGGGTTTTAGGGTGCAAAAACACCGGGAAGTCTTTACCCACCTGGCGATAGCCTAACTGCTGCATTTGCTCCGGAGTGGCGCCGACAACCATAAAATCTTTATCTTTTATTGGGAGATTGAGCAGGCTGTCTCGTACAGCTCCGCCCACTAAATAAATTTTCACAGGAATATTTTAGCTAGTGTGTCATAAAGCTAGCTTAACATGATGAGGCGATGGCGAGTCGTATTGGGTGCAGATATTTATTGGGATGTCACATCCATGTTGCGGATGTTTTGACAATATCATTGGGACGTTTTAACGTGGGGCGTTATTTTTAGCTTAGGATGATTGGTGGTATGTACAAGGCCTTTTATGGACTCAGTGATAACCCTTTTTCGATTGCACCCAATCCCCATTATTTATTTTTGAGTGACAGGCACAGAGAGGCCTTAGCCCATTTGACCTATGGACTGGGTGAAACTGGGGGCTTTGTGTTGTTGACGGGGGAGGTCGGCACGGGGAAAACGACAGTATCTCGTTGTTTACTCGGGCAATTGCCCGATAATACCGACACTGCATTTATTTTAAATCCTTCGCTGACTGAGCTGGAGTTACTCGCCACGCTCTGTGATGAATTGAAGATTAGCTATGGTGAAAACCCAACCCTTAAACAACTCACTGACCATCTGAGTCGTTTTTTACTGGCTAATCATGAGAAAGGCCGCAATACCGTACTCATCATCGATGAGGCGCAGCATCTGCGTGCCGAAGTATTAGAGCAATTAAGGCTGCTCACCAATCTTGAGACCGACACCAAAAAACTGCTGCAGGTGATCTTAATTGGTCAGCCAGAGCTGCAATTGCTGCTTAAACGGCAAGAGCTTAGACAGTTAGCCCAGCGTATTACTGCCCGCTATCATCTATTGCCTCTGAATGAAGATGAAATCGCGCTCTATGTGTTGCACCGTTTACAGGTGGCAGGTCGTTTCGAACCGCTTTTTACTCGCAAAGCAATTAAAGTGCTGCACAAATGCAGTGGCGGCATTCCGCGGTTAATTAACTTGCTGTGCGAACGTGCTTTGATGGCGGGTTACGCACAATCTAAGGTGCCAATCGATCACCATATGGTGAGACAAGCGGCGGCTGAAGTATTAGGCGAAGAAGAACCACAGCAAAATAAATTCTTGTGGCCAAGTGCTATTGCGGCGGCATTAGTTGTGGCTTTCGGCGTGTCTTATTGGTTATTTACCGAAAGTCCAGCGGTTGCCAATGTGGCCAACTCGCCTGCGACACAAGTGAGCCAAACGACACCAGCTGCAACTCAAGCATCGACTCAAGCTAATAGTATTCAGCCGGAGCAAACACAGGCTTCGATGCCTAGTGCACCAGTGGCTAGCGAGCCGCAAACGCTTGCAGCGCCGGATCCGAGTGTGCGGGTGTTGCAGGAGGCCATCAAACAAAGCCGCAGTATCGATACCGCCTTTGCAGGCCTCTTTAATGTGTGGGGTAAAGTCCCCTTTAAAGGCTTAACCGCGTGCCAGTCGGCGCTGGAGCAGGGGCTTTCCTGCTATCAACAGCAGGGCAATTGGATGTCGCTCACACGGCTCAATTATCCCGCAGTTGTGTATTTAGTGGATGATAACCAACAAGATTTTTATGGCGCTGTGATTGCTGTCGATGCTGATCAGCTATTGATGCAGTTGGGCGAGCAGCAGCTTTGGGTCGATAGAGCCTGGTTCAATCAACACTTTAGCGGCACCTTTGAAATTCTCTGGCAGGCGCCTAATTTACCTATGTTGGAAATCAGTCAGAAGTCGAGTCCTGGGCAATTACAATGGCTTGAAAACGCCCTTGCCCATGTAGCTAACCGACCTTCGCGCCGGGTGTCTCAATTCGATCTGAAATTAGAGAACGATCTGAAAGCTTTCCAAAGCCAACATGGTTTAAAGGCCGACGGGATTGCAGGTAATCAAACCTTAGTGAGACTAAATTTGTATTTAAGTGATCAGGGACCGCGCCTCACCGATAAGGGAGCGCAGAGTTAATGTCCATTTTACTCGATGCGGTAACCCGTAATAAGCAGCAACAAACTTCACCCTTACCCGATGCGGTATTAACGCCGAGGGCAAGTTATCCTACGGCGCGTAAATCTGCATTCCCCGTGGCAAAATTATCCCTACTCGCCGTCGCGGTGGCGCTTGGTGTGGGTGTGGCGTGGGGCGTGGCGAATTGGCAACAGCAAAATGCGATGTCGATAGTGAATGCGGCGCCTAGCAGTATCAATTCAAGCACGGCTGATAGAAAGGCTGAATACACGCCGCAGGCAGCCTCTACTGTGCAGCCATCTGCCGAAGGTGTTCGCGCCTCATCAGGTGCCGTTACTCGCGCTGCGTTGCAAACAGGTGTATCAGAGCAAACCTCTGCAGAATCGTCAGGGTTTCGATTAGCGGGCAAAGTGGCACTGCCGAGGGAGCAGGTATTAAATGAGGCGCCTGCAAACGTGCAGCCTTATCAGAACCCCAATATGAGTTCGGCTCTATCTACCACAGCATCCGTTTCTGCGAGTGCGGATCCGAGCTACGATGACTATCTGGCGACGTCTGCAGCCTTAGATGAAACGACTCGAACGCAGCAACCCTCTGTTGAAGACGTTGCGCCACAGGATACGAGCGAGTCAGAGCCTATTATGTTGGGCGCTAATGCGAATCGTCAGGGCTTAGTGACACTCGAGGCACTGCGTGAGCAAGTCAATGCCGCGGCGGCTGATGTGGGCTTAGAGACGGCGCAGAGCCGCAAAGAGGATGAGTTAGTCGCGAATTTTCAGGATGCGCTCAAGGATGTGGAATATGTAAAGGCGGCTAAGACGCCGGTAACTGAGCCCAAGCTTGATCCTATTCCTAAGGTCGAAAACGACGATATTCCTAAATATGGGCAACTGCCAGCAGGGTTACAACTCCAAGTGCCTGAATTTAATATTGTTGCCCACGTTTATTCGACGGATGCGAGTCAGCGTTGGTTGAATGTCGATGGCGCCGAGTTACAGGAAGGCGACCAGATTGGAGGCAAGTTAAAGATTATTGCGATTCGCCCACGGGATGTGGTGCTCGAAATCCAAGGTACGCAGTTTAGGGTGCCTGCTATTTAACTGTGCTGTAGCAAACAAAAAAGGCGCCGAACGGCGCCTTTTTTATCGATTAAAATCAAAGGTTAAGCAAAGAAATTGTACGCCAGGAATAAGGTCAGGGCGTAACCAATGCTGTAGCACAGGAACAGGGCTGGCACATATTTTAGATAGCTTACGAAAGTCAGTTCTTTTACTTTGCTCATGGCGACGATACCCGCAGCCGAACCAATCACTAACAATGAACCACCTACGCCCACACTGTAGGTTAACCCTAACCATTCTGGGGTGTTGAGTACTGGCTCTGCTTTAAGCAGCGCAGCCGTCAATGGCACGTTATCAATCAGGGCTGAACCCATACCAGTAACGAAGTTAGAGATGTTTGGATTAAACAGGCTGTAAGCTTCGGTCAGCATATCTAAGGTGCCGATTTCTTTAAGCATACCAACCAGCAGTAAAATCCCTAAGAAGAACAACAGGGTGTCGTATTCGACTTGGCGAATATATTCGAGGATCTTGATTTCTTCTTTATCACTGCGGGTCGTGTGGCCGATAAGGAACATAATCGACAGACCGGTTAAGAAGGTCAGTACTGGTGGAATACCAAATAGAATGTTCAGCAGCATGGTCATCAGAATCGTGCAGAAGAACACTAAGGCAATTAGCAGATCCACGGTTTGATAGCTGTGCTTAATCGGGGTGGTGGTCACCACGCCTTCAGCCTTCAATGAGAACAACGTCGCCAGTAAAATCACACTCACGGCAGATGGGATAAACAGCATCAACAGTTCGGAGATATGTACGTGGCCGCCTAAGAAGATCATCAGGGTGGTGACGTCACCGGTGATCAGGGCGACACCGCCAGAGTTCACGGCGAAAATAATCAACACTGCCATTCTACGGCGCATTTGCTTTTCGAGCTTAAAGGTCGTTAACAAGCCTAAAGACACTAAGGTCGCGGTGACGTTATCACAGAAAGCCGACAGGATAAGCGCGAATAAGGCCACTTGGATCATTAACAAACGCACAGAAACCTTCTGCGGGAACAGCTTCTGCACCATAATTTGGATCATACCTTTGGCGTTTAGATAGGCCACAAAGGTCATTGTCGACATCAAAAACAGCCACAGGGTGGCAATTTCGAGCAAGTTTTCATTGAGTTGATGGGCAACCAATTTTTCATGGTTGGCGTCTCCGGCAGCCATAAACAGTGCTACCCAGGAAATACAGCCAAAGAATAAGGTGGTTTTTGCTTTATTAAGGTGGGTGACTTCTTCGAAAATAATACTGAGCAATGCGAGCACCGCCAGTATGATCAGAAAGGTATATAACATAACTGCAATTCCAACTGCTGTTTTAATGTCGTGGCAAGCCAAAGGCGAGCTATTGAGTGGCATTATCAAGGCTAAATTAAGCTTGCCGTGTTAATGCGTGCGGATCAGAACATAATGGGGTGAATAACGCAACTGTTAGCTGTAACTCGGATTTGCGTCATTTTGTGATATTGCTCTCAGTGAAAATGATTGGTTTTTAGCGTTAAACACTGTTTTATTTTTAATGCGCAGTTAATTATCTTGTTTGCTCGAGATTGCCGGAGGACTGTAAAGTAAGATCTACGATTAAAGTCTAAGCAGTTATTTTGCCGATCCCGCAATTAATTTTTCTTTATGAAGGAAATATTGCGTGAAAATGCAGTCACAGAGGTGAAGGATCGGATTTTGTGCTGTTTAGGGTGCTGAGTGCGGAATTCTTTAGTTGTGTCACAAAAATGACCAGGTCAAAATATTGACTGGACAGAAAGTGAGCTGTATCTTGTGCCACTTTAGTAGTTAAGACACTGGATGTTGTATCTTAAGGATAACGCAAAATGACATTTGTGCTCCGCAGTCTGATGTTATTAGGCTCTTTAGTTTGGTTAACATATAGTGGCAAGCAGCTGATCGCATTGGGAATATTACATAATC
Organism: Shewanella sp. GD03713; assembly: GCF_029843705.1. Classification (NCBI taxonomy): domain Bacteria; kingdom Pseudomonadati; phylum Pseudomonadota; class Gammaproteobacteria; order Alteromonadales; family Shewanellaceae; genus Shewanella; species Shewanella sp. GD03713. The sequence continues at coordinate 3,546,715 of NZ_JAOCIW010000001.1, read as the reverse complement.
CTAGCCTGATGGTTGACCATATCACTTTGACCTTACAGGTCCTCGTCGCGGCGGTGGTATTTAAATCAGCTTTAGGCTCTAAACGTTCCGATAGCTATTGATGGAGCCAAGGCTCATGCAATAGCCGACGCAACCGCCAAGCAATAAAAAGGGACGCAAATGCGTCCCTTAGTGTTTTAAGCTCTCGCTTACATTGCCGCTTTCATACGAGCTAATACGCGGTCTGCCGCTTCTAGCGTGAGGCGCAGTTCTTCTTCGCCATGGGCCATCGACAGGAAGCCTGCTTCATAGGCACTCGGTGCTAAGTAAACACCTTCATCTAACATGCCGTGATAGAAAGTGCGGAAGTGTTCGATATTGCACTTAGTCACTTGGTCGAAGCGCGTGATCTGCTCTTGTTCAGTAAAGAAGAAGCCAAACATGCCACCGACATAGTTGATGGCCATTGGGATGCCGTGTTTGTCGGCAGCCGCTTTAAAGCCTTCGGCGATACGTTTGGTTTTCGCGCTCAGCGCTTCGTATAAACCTTCTTCACACAGGGCTTCCATTTGCGCTAGACCTGCTGACATCGCAATTGGGTTACCTGACAGGGTACCCGCTTGGTACACAGGACCTGTCGGAGCGATATACTGCATCACTTCTTTACGGCCACCAAATGCACCTACTGGCATGCCGCCGCCAATCACTTTACCCAGTGTGGTTAAGTCAGGAGTAACGCCATAGTGGCCTTGTGCACCGCTTCGAGATACCCGGAAACCTGTCATCACTTCGTCGATAATGAGCAGCGCACCGAACTCATCACACATAGTGCGTAGACCTTCGAGGAAGCCTGGGATCGGTGGGATACAGTTCATGTTGCCTGCCACAGGCTCGATGATGATACATGCAATCTCAGTTGGATATTGCTCGAACAGCGTACGAACAGAATCGAGATCGTTATACACCGCAGTCAAGGTGTGCTTAGCGAAATCTTCAGGAATACCTGGAGAGCTTGGTTGACCTAAAGTTAGAGCACCAGAACCAGCTTTAACCAATAGGCAGTCAGCGTGGCCATGGTAGCAGCCTTCAAACTTTAAGATCTTGTCACGATTGGTAAAACCGCGCGCTAAACGAATCGCACTCATGGTGGCTTCAGTGCCTGAGCTCACCATACGCACTTGCTCGATAGAAGGCACCATGGCGATGACTTTCTCGGCCATTTGCACTTCAAGTTCGGTTGGCGCGCCAAAAGACAGACCATTGTGCACCGCAGCTAATACGGCTTCACGGATTTTTGGATGGTTGTGGCCGAGGATCATCGGGCCCCAAGAGCCAACATAGTCGATATAAGCTTTACCATCGGCATCGTAAATATAAGCGCCATCGGCTTTTTCAATAAACAGCGGCGAACCACCTACACCGTTAAATGCACGAACCGGAGAGTTAACACCGCCGGGGATGGTTTTTTTAGCCTGTTCAAATAGCGCTTCGGAACGGGTCATGTTAAGTCCTTAAAGTAAGTAGCCGATTAGCGATCGGCTTTACGTGAATACCAATTAACGGGACACTCATATTTTTCGAGTTGCGAGTCAACCCCGAGTGTCAATGCAAACAGTGCCATACGAATTAGCAGTCCATTGTCCGCCTGTCTGAAGATAGCGAGATTAGGATGGCTGTTCAAATCATTATCTAACTCATTAGCTTGCGCACGCGAATCCCGTGGCAGCGGGTGCATGATCACAGTGTTAGATTTGCAATGTTGGGTATAAATACTGCGATTCAAACGGAATTTACCGCGGTATTTGTTCGCTTCTTCCTGGGATGGGAAGCGTTCTTCTTGAATGCGGGTCAGATAAAGAATGTCGGCTTTATCTAAGTGGCCTTCAAGCTGGTCTGTTATTTTGATGCTATGGCCAGCATTTTCAATGTCGGAGATCACATAGTCAGGCATTGCTAATTCAGCAGGCGAAATCAGTGTGAAGCTGATGTTCTTGTACATGCACAGTAGGCGCGACAGGGAATGAACGGTACGACCAAATTTTAAGTCGCCGACCATAGCGATATGCATGCCATCGATACCGCGGCCAGCATGGCCTAACTCTTTTTGAATGGTGAACAAATCGAGCAGGGCTTGGGTCGGGTGCTCGTTCGAACCATCACCACCGTTGATTACTGGAACGCGGCTACCTTCAGCAAACTCTTTCACCGAATAAGAGTCGGGGTGGCGCATCGCAATCACATCGGAATAGGTCGAGAGTACACGTGCGGTATCGTACAGTGACTCGCCCTTAGATAAGGACGAAGAGGCCATGCCTGTGGTTTCACGCACATGGCCGCCGAGTAAGTTAAAGGCACAGCCAAAACTCACGCGGGTACGGGTACTAGGCTCGAAAAACAGGTTACCTAAAATGGCGCCTTCGAGCACCTTAGTGCGCTTCTCACGAAGTGCATAGGGCATCATACGATGGGCAACATTAAAAATAGTTTGGATTGAATCAAGATCTAACTGGTTTACGGAGAGGATATGAGATCCTTCGAACTGGTTCATCAGCCTGTTTTCCAATTGCTAGGGGGCGTTAAAGTGCAATGTCGCGCTTTGTGCCCTGGTGTATATGTAGGGTGGCTGAGGCGCGATTGTAACAGATGCACAGGGGCAGCGAAATAGTCGCCGCGCCCTCCCATGGATTTTTTAAGCAGCTAATACAGGATTTTGTGAATCTAAGCCCATCTTTGCAGAACTTAGACTTGGCCGGAGCGAATTTCCTGCTGTAGGTTCGACCAACTGACCACTCCCACCACATTGTCTGGGGTGTCTTGGTAGATAAATACCTCACCACTGCGTTTGGGCGACAACAAGTTATACACCTCATCGAGGGTTTTAGTGTCACTCAGGCCTTGCATCGGATGTCGTGAGAGGGTGATGTTGTCATCGTAGGATTGCATCTCGAGGCTGAGCATTTCAATCACCCCATCGGCGTTACGCACTAACACTGGGCGACCTTCGGCGCGTTTTAACACTTCGAGCAGCAGCTCGTCGTTGTTGTTGACGATAACAAATCGTTTATCCATCAGGGCGCGCACGCCTTTTTTCTGTAGCGCCAGATTCACCGGGGCGACTTTATAACCTAAGCCCATAATCTCTAACTGCTTGAAGAAAATAGAGTTGGTTTTAAACCCTTGATAGGCAATCAAGAAGGCGGGAATGGTCACAAACATTGCCGGCAGAATGATACTGGCATCGTTGGTCATTTCAAGTAGCGCCACTAGGGCGGCGAGCGGCGCACTGAGGCAAACGCCCATCATCGCCGTAATGCCGATAACCGTGTAGAGGCCGACGTAAGGCGCAATCGAAGGGAATAGAATGGCGCTAACTAAAGCTAATATGGCACCGATCAGGGCGCCTATGCCGTAGAGTGGACCAATCAAGCCGCCCGGGATCCCAAGCCCGATTGCCGCAATGGTGGCGATAATCTTGGCTGCAAGCAGGGCGATGAGTAGCAATAAACTAGGGTGCTCGCTGATGGCTTCGCTGATCGCTAAGTCCCCAGTGCCGAGGGCTTGTGGCAAGATTAAGCCAATCAGCGTAGTGATACTGCCCGCCAGTAAGAGTCGATAAATCAGTGGCCAGTTTTGCCCCGTGGCGGTGACTTTAAGGAGCGCGTAATTGAAAAAGGCGGCGGCGCAGCCCAGTGCAATGCCGCCCAAGGCTAAAATCGGATAATGATCCAATGGAATATGGATAACCTGAATACGGTCAAACTCGTGCACATTACCAAAAACCAACTGGCTGGAAACCGCACCACAAATCGCGGACAGCATAATAGGGAAGAAGTAATGCACCTTGTACTCGCGCACTATCACTTCGAGTACAAATATCACTGCCGCTAGCGGGGCGTTAAAGGTGGCGGCAATCCCTGCTGCAATGCCGCTGGCGCACATTATCCGCACACTATTGTCGGGAAGATTAAATTTTTCGGCTAAAACACTGGCACTTACGGCGCCGAGGTGAATGGCGGGGCCTTCGCGGCCCACCGAGAAATTAGTGCCTAAGGCAAACAGCGCCTGAAAAAATTGCCCCGCAGCAGATTGCAGTGGAATTTTGCCATAGTGCAATTTAACCCTATGTAATACATAGGCAATCCCCATGCGCTTGTAACGTTTGGAGCCGAGTTTGGCGACAATCCAGATCAACAAGGCACCAAAAAGTGGCAACAGTGCTCGCCAGTCGGCGATGTTACCCGTAAAATCTAGCGTCTCGATTTGGGTGTAATGGTTCGCCCACAGGAGCAAGAGTCGAAACAACAGGATCACGCAGGAGGCGAATATGGCGAATAGCAAGGCCAGTAAGCACAACTGCGCACTGATCTTGGCTTGGGATAAATGATCACGCAGCTCGTTAGTTAAGTACTTTTTAGCTGTGCTGATGGCGTCTTGAATCGCGGCTTTATTTATCGTTAATTGCACTGCATTGGCCTGAGTTGTATTGTATCGAACTCGTTCTTGAGTTGATTGTATTTTATATAAGGGGCTGTTACCTAATGCCAAATTATCATCGTTGGCTAGATCGGCTGCAAGTCATGGATTTAAAGTATCGTCCATCGACCAAGTATTTATTGTCGTTAGTCTTAGTGGCATTTCTGTTAGGGGCGTGGGTGAGCTTTATTGTGCTCAACAGTGACGAGCCCGTCGTAAAGCATATTGGCGGCGGTAAGCTGCAACGTGTTACCGCCGAACTTGAGACGCAAACCCAGGAACTCGCGACCCGCAATTTAGAATTATCTGTCGAGCGCGAAGCAAATGCGCAAATGCAAGATATGTTTGCACAGCAGATGAAGAAACAAAAAGAGCTAGAGCACGAATTAGCCTTTTATCGCAGTATTATGTCGCCGGATGACAATGCCGAAGGGGTGGCCATTCACGGCTTAGAAATGACGCCGGGCGCCCTAGCAGATGAGTATAATTTCAAGTTGATTTTAACTCAGCTGCAAAAACGTAAGCAGGCGATTCAAGGTCGTACCGAAATCACCCTCATTGGAGTGCAAGACGGAAAATCCGTTGAGTTAAGTGTGAACAAACTCACGGGTTCTAAGCTCGAGTTTGATTTTCGCTATTTTCAGGTCATAGATACCAAAGTTACTGTGCCTGCAGGGTTTAATGTGGTGCAGGTCAAAGTCAAAGTGGTGGTGCCTTCGAGCCGCTGGACCAAAAATTCGCAGACAGAACATGTCTATAGTGTCCCTGAGCTTTTACAGGGTGAAAAAGAACCGCGGGTAATACTTGAACAAAATAGTCAGGTAACGGATAATTTGCCCCAGAAAACTGATGTAAGAGGTAGTAATGACTGATCAAGCTGACGCAGCAATGCCTATCAAATTTACCGATGCGGCAGCCGCTAAGGTGAAAGGCTTGTTGGAAGAAGAGCAAAATCCTGCACTTAAACTACGTGTGTACGTGACGGGTGGTGGTTGTTCTGGATTTCAGTACGGCTTTACCTTTGATGAAAAGGTCAACGAAGGTGACTTCACCGTTGAGAAGCAAGGCGTCCAATTGGTCGTCGATCCCATGAGCTTACAATACCTCGTTGGCGGTGAAGTGGATTACACTTCTGGCCTCGAAGGTTCGCGTTTCTTTGTGAAGAACCCGAATGCGACAACGACTTGTGGTTGTGGCGCAAGTTTCTCTGTATAAGTTTGTTCTACGAATGTAGTGAACTGATATAGAAGATAAAAAAGCCGTCGAGATGACGGCTTTTTTGTTGGTCTTTCCTGTGCTGCTAGTATTGGCAAAGCAAGGCGTAGGCGCGTTGCTTTGGAGTTAATTCATAATATTCAGATTAAGCTTGGGTTTAAACCAAGCCTTCACTTTCTTATCGAATGCCACCCACACCTGCAATAAAGATAAGACAATTAACACGATAAAAATCACGTAATCGGGGAGCTTTTCTTGCCACTCGCCAAGATGCACTGTGGTGGGCCCTGCGACTAGGTTATCAGGATCATAAAGGATCACAGGTAACATGCTAACTAGCGCCAATTGCACTAAGGTGTAACCCCTTAGCATTATCAACCCAGCCTTTTGGCGACCGATAATCCCGAGCACCATCAATAGGGTTAACAGGCAGAAGAGTACCCCTTGTTTAGCAATTAAGCCGCTTACCGATGCTGCGACATAGAGTAGCAGCAAGGCAATTAAGCGTTTAGGTAAACGGGCTTTAGCCAAGGGCGGCGTAGCCTGTGTTGCCAAAGAGGATTCTTGCTCGTTCAGCGACATTGTGGTTTGCCCTTGTGGATTAGTGGCTTTGTTTAGTGACTAAACGTTGATCTAATTCATAGGGTGGAATGACCACTCCTAAGTCATCCTGTACAGGGAATACGGCCACGAACAGATCGTCTTCTTCCATGCCAGGAACCCATCTTTCATGCCATTCATCATAGGGAATCGCTAAGGTTTGGCAGTCACTCCAGTCATCGACGGCCCATGACTCGGCCGCTTCTTCGGTTGGCCACATTGGGATGCAATCTTCATCTTCTGTGGTCAGCATGACGCAACCATCTTGGTCCTGTAGTGTCCATAACACTTTGTGTTGTTTAACTTGTTCAACGAGGTAATCGTAACGACCTTCTGGAGTCATGCCAGCGGCTTCTGCAAAGGTTTTAACAGTCTTGCTCATGAAAATATCTCTTATGCGTGAATAGGGCGAAGCCTGTCGTGCGACTCATGTATAGCGTCAGCACAGCAAAACTCACCAGTTGGCAAGATGGTAACATTAGAGCGGGGTTTGAAAAAGCACAACAGCGCCGCGAGGGCGCTGTTGCTCGCGGGGGAATTACTTAGCTGCGTTGAAATAACGGTAAATCACGCCGGCGAGAATGGCACCAAGGATAGGAGCGACCCAGAAAATCCACAGTTGCGAAACGGCCCAATCGCCGACAAACAGCGCAGGGCCAGTACTGCGGGCCGGGTTGACCGAGGTGTTTGACACGGGAATGCTGATCAAGTGGATAAGAGTTAAACACAGACCAATCGCAATGGGCGCAAAGCCTTTAGGTGCTCGCTCATCGGTCGCCCCTAAAATCACCAATAGGAAGAACAAAGTCATCACGATTTCGCAGATCAACACCGACATCATGCTGTAACCGCCGGGCGAATGTTCGCCAAAGCCGTTAGAAGCAAAGCCCGCCGCGAGACTAAAACCTTCTTGCCCTGAAGCGATGGCGTACAATATGCCTGCACCGACAATACCGCCCGCCACTTGGGCAATGATATAAGGCAGCAGTTCCGATGCCGGAAAACGCCCGCCAGCCCAGAGTCCAAAGGATACGGCGGGGTTTAAGTGGCAACCTGAAATATGACCAATGGCGAACGCCATCGTCAGAACCGTTAAACCAAAGGCTAACGCCACCCCGAGTAAGCCTATCCCAACTTCTGGAAAGGCAGCCGCCAGAACGGCGCTGCCGCAGCCGCCGAGAACGAGCCACAGAGTGCCCAAAAATTCTGCCGCCATTTTTTGTGACATATTCATTGATTGATTTCCTATTCAGACGATTTATGCCGACATGCGCATCGCATTCTTTGCATAAACCTTTGTTTATCTTGCTGGTTAAGTCGAGCTAGATAAATAACCATTCCCTTAATTGATGTGTTTGCGCGCCCAGAGTGTGCAGGCCTTGTTCGGCCCTGACAGTGAGTCTGTTGTGTATTTACTGCTTAGTTAACAATCACTTTAGCGAGTTTAGATGACACAACTGTGATCAAGCATAGATGGATTTTTACATTGTGCATTTTTGATACGTGGCTTAATGCGCCAATGAGCGGCTTATTTTGGGCACATTCGTCATTTTAGTTGGTTATTTACCAAGGTCGTATTGATGAAAAGCAGTTGGTATTGGGGGGGCTGCGATGTATCTTGAGGATTCAATAGTCGGTTTATTCTCTTTTTATGTGGTTAATTTACTGAAAATTAAAGAATAGATATTTAATAGATATAAAACGGGCAAAGAAACGAGTGGCATATCGTTGCTGCCCTTCACTCGGCAAAGTACAACGTTTTGGTTGCTGAAATGTTAATTGTGTTTTCTTGCTGTTGCTGATTGGCAAGCCTACGGGTTTGACGATACATCGCAGCGATAAATGCACTTTTGGCGATAACAAGTAACAGCTCCAAATAACAACAAGAATGGCTTGCGCTGTAAAAGTGAAGGTGGGAAGGATGAAGAAGAAATTATTGACCTTGGCAATCCAAGCTTCGATGTTTGGCATTGCTCCTTCGGTAGCATGGGCTGCCGATACGATTGAAGTGAATGCGGTGAATGAAAGCGCTAATCGAGTTGAAGTCGAGGTAGCGGATAAACAAGAAAGCATCGAAAAAGTGACAGTCACGGGCTCGCGGATTAAGCGTGACAGCTTTTCACTTAGCACTCCACTGCAGGGCCTAGATGCGAAAGATATCGCCGATAGCGGTATTGGATCATTGGCGGATATTCTAGTTGACCAAATTCCTGCATTAGCAGAAGGCGTTAGCAGTACAAATAGCCAATCGAGCGTGCAAAATACGGGTCTTTCAACCATTGATTTACGTAACCTAGGTACAGACCGCACTCTAACCTTGATCGATGGACGCCGCGTAGTATCAAACAGTTATAGCGGTAACTATGTCAGCTTAAGCACCATTCCTGCCGCTATGGTCGATAAGGTCGAAATCATTACTGGCGGGGCGTCGGCTGTCTATGGTTCCGATGCGATTGCTGGGGTGGTGAACATTATCACTCAACAGAACAAGACGGGCTTTGAGATTAACGCCCGTGGCGGCGAAACCACCGAAGGTGGTGGTCGTGAAACCACAGTCGATGTAGGTTATGGCACTGATTTTAATGGCGATAAAGGTTATATCTTCGCCAGTGCGACCTACGATAAGCAACATGGGTTATTTGCGACCGACAGGGAGAGAGCCCTGTACGAGTCAAGTTTTGCCTACGATGAAAAGCAAATGTGTAATGCCATGAACACTGTCGATGGCGACCAGTGTATGCGCGATATTACCCGAGACGATTGGCGCGAACGCAGTAATGACATCGTCGGTGGCCGCTTTAAATCAAACTCTTGGTGGTACGATGGCACTGAGCTTAAAACCGATTTTAAAGAAGAGCGTGATGGTTATAACGGTTACACCACAGGTTTATTAAAGGTCCCTGAGGATACCTTGGCCGCGGCGGTCAAAATGAACTATGACCTCAGTGACGATGTGCGCGCGAATGTGCAAGTGCAGTTTAGCCGCAATAACGCGTTTCGTCGTACCGATGCCGAAGGCCAAGACTATAACGACACTGAACTTTATATCGACCCTGTAACGGGGCTTCCTGGCACTATTGCTGCGGGCAATATTTCACCAAACAATCCTTATGTGCCAGCCGAAATTGCTGCAACAGCAGGCAAGAGCATCACTTGGGATCGCCGCTTCCAAGAAGTTGGGCCCGTTGAGAGCGATAACGAGCGTACTACTTTGCGTACTTGGGCGGGATTGCAGGGCAACTTATTTGAAACTTGGACCTGGGATGCCTCACTGGGTTACGGTAAGTTTGAACAGCGTCAGCGTCGCAGCAATGAGATCAGTATTCGTCGTCTGCAATATGCTCTGGATGCTGAATACGCCGCCGACGGTGTGACTATCCAATGTGCCAGTGAAGAGGCAAGGGCCGAGGGCTGTGTTCCCGTCAATATCTTTGGTGAAGGTTCAATCAGTAAGGAAGGGGCGGACTATATCCGTGCCAATCCCTATATCAACACGGATATCACGCAATTTAATGCCTTAGGATTTATCTCAGGCGAATTGTTTGAATTGCCCGCGGGTGGTGTGCAATCGGCATTCGGGGTCGAATATCGCCGTGATACTCAAGCCGTCGATACCGATAAAGCGATGCGTGGCGATGCGATAACGTTTAACGATGTGCCGCCCTTTGAAGGGGATGTGACCGTATGGGAAGCCTTTGGTGAAGCGAATCTTCCTTTGTTAAGGGATGAGGCTTTTGCTAATAGGCTCGACCTAGACTTGTCATTACGTCTTGCCGATTACAGTCAGAAAAACATCGACTTAATGTCGAGCTATCGTGCGGGTATCCTGTGGGAGCCTATTGCCAACTATGCACTACGTGCTAACTACTCTCGTTCGCAACGTGCGCCGAATATTACTGAGCTTATCTCTCCACCCCGTGGAGATTACGATAGTATTCGCGATATTTGTGATGGGGTAACAGCAACCTCAACAGGGGCGGGACATGATAGTTGTCGCCAAGACCCTGGTATTGCAGCCGCAATTGCGACTAACGGTATCTTTGAGGATGAGGGCGGTTCTAAATATTCGCCGAACGCCGGTAATGAAAACCTCACTGAGGAAACCGCGGATACCTATACCTTAGGCTTTACCATGGCGCCAGCCTTCCTCGAAGGCTTTAATCTGGCGGTCGATTATTACGATATCAAAGTTACCGATGCCATTGGTTCACTAAGCAACGAGGATATTCTGGCCGAATGTTATAACTCTAGTAATCCCTATGGCGCCGATAACGAGTACTGTCAGGTCATCAGCCGCGATACTGAAGGGCAAATCACCCAGGTTATCCAACAGGAACAGAACCTAAATGACATTGTCACCCGTGGTGTTGATATCGCCATGGCCTACGAGTGGCAATTAGACGGTTACGGTGAGCTCAGCTTAAAAACGAATTGGACCCATGTGTTGGAATTCAGCACTAGCTACTACGGCGCCGATGGTTTAGTTGAAGATGACTACGTGGGTGAGCTTGCCAGCGGGATTTTTGAGGACAGAGGTGCCATTTCATTAACCTGGAGCAATGATGATTGGCGTGTACGTTGGAGCGCTAAGTATAAGAGCGCCATGGTCGATAGCCACGATAGAGTTGAAGAGTGGAACGTGCTGAAAGCCGAAAACCAAGCCAAACTCGATGCTGGCGATACCAGTGCGGTAGCCAATCCAGAAACGCCGGCATTCCTATTCTACAGCTCGTATATCACCCACGATTTGTCGGTGTCTTACACTATGGACGTGAGTCAGGCTGAATTACGTTTATACGGCGGTGTGCGTAATATTTTCGACAATCAGGGTCCTTGGGTGGCCGATACTGGTGATTTAGTCGAAACAGGTAATGGTAACTACAGCAGCGCCTATGGCGGTGGTGTTGGTCGCTATGCCTACCTAGGTGCAGAGCTTAAGTTCTAATATCGTTGAATTGATACTAACCACTTAAGTTTGCTCAACCGCATGTGGCTCCCTGCATGCGGTTTTTTTATTGCCAATCACCGTTAGATGCGCATATCAATCAGTTCATCGCAATAAGTTCGACGCAATAGGTTTGGTGCACGTAGCAAGCCATAAACTGGAGAGACTGATACTCAGCTTTTACTCGTTTTAGACTACGGTAATTAACTTAAATTCTTAACTCTGGTGTTTAGATTAATTTTTAAAACAATTACTTAACAAAGGTGTTTAACACAAGAACCTTGCTCGCGTGCTACATATAAGCTCCTCACATAGGCGAATGCTCTACGGGTGCTTTGAGTGAGAAAAACAGAACATAAAGTCAATCGACTAACGGGGAATAGTCAAAAGACCTAAGAGTCAAAAGCTCTAAGAGACAAAGGCTAAAGATACAGAGGCTCAATGCATCAGTGAGGGGGAGATACTCTCTTGAATACTGAATGAACACAATATTTAGGGATAAGTGATAGCAGTAACTTGTTAAGCGATTGGCGGCTTGTTATGCCGCCAATCCTTTGATGGGATGTACATGTGGAATGCTAAGTGTTATTTAGCTTTTTGGCTCACAGGTTCGTGGACGACAGATTTGCCTTTAAGAACTGGCTTTGTTCCCAGAGCAAGTGTTCTAGGGATTCCTTAGCCGCATAACTGTGTCCTTCAAATGGCAGGATAACTAATCTTGCTTTACCGCCAAGGCCTTGAATGGCATCGAACAAACGCTCAGATTGCAGCGGGAAAGTGCCTGAGTTTTGATCCATCTCACCGTGAACTAATAGCAAGGGTGATTTGATGTTATCGGCGTAATTAAACGGTGACATTTGCTGATAAATATCATTGGCTTGCCAGTAGTAACGCTCCTCATTTTGAAACCCAAAAGGAGTGAGGCTGCGATTATAGGCACCGCTTCGGGCAATACCCGCATAAAACAAATCCGTATGGGCGAGCAAGTTTGCCACCATAAAGGCCCCGTAGGAATGCCCGCCCACGGCGATCTGTTTGCGATCGGCAATTCCTAAATCTACCAAGGTATCGATAGCCGCCTGTGCGTTGGCAACGAGTTGCTCGCGAAAGCTGTCATTGGGCTCTTTATCCCCTTGAGCGATGATGGGCATAGAGACTTTATCAAACACTGCAAAGCCTTCGGCGACTAATGGGATTGGGCCCCTTGGGCTGATGCTGGGATATTGATTGGCGCTAAAGCTAATTTGGCCCGCGACATCGGGATCGTTAAATTCCCGCGGATAGGCCCACATTAACACGGGTAGGGTGCCTTGCTCCTTGGTGTAATTGGCGGGTAAGTAGAGAGTGCCAGACAGGGGCACGCCATCGGCTCTTTTGTAGGTGATAAGCTGCTTCTGCATTCCCCTATACGCACTCAGTTCATCGGCCTGTTGGTAGAGCACACTTTCTTTAGCACCATCGATTAAGACAAGGCTTGGGGCTTCAGTCGGGCTTTCACGGTTAATAATCAGCTGTAAGGGCTCAAGATTGAGCACGTAGCGCACCGACTCTAATTGCTGGGCTGGCGATTGCCAAAGCAGTGACGACTCACCCGTCAGTAATGAGGTGCGCTTTAAGAAAGGCTTATCCCCCTGTGGCGATGCACCTTGGCCGTAGTGAATAAGCCCAGCGGTTTGCGCCTGCTGCAGGCGGATCACATGCCCTTTGCCTTGGGTATATTCTCTGGAGAATGTTCCAAGCTCTTGATATTTATCGCGCAGATTACGCTCGTTCAACGTCTGTAGGCTACTTTCTCCAAGGCGGGTATCTAGGCTACTCAGTCGCAGTAACTGTGCTTTGCTATTGCGCTGTGTCAATAAGGCGATGTTGTTCTCCGCCCAGTCGATATCGATGATCCGCCAAGGGGTTTTGGCGATGAGTTTGGCCTTTTGGGTAAAGGGGGCATCGAGTTGCCATAGACTGTCCCGTAGCGGCGACTCTTGCTGGCTATCGCCCTGATCTAGAGCCTCGGTAAAGGCTAAGGTTGCGCTTCGCCCTTGAACCCAATGGAACTGGCGTGGGCCTGGGAGCACTGAGTCTCTTCCTTGGGGCTTTGATTCTCCACTCTGGCTGTGGTGCAGTTGCGTTATGCGTTGGCCATCAAGATTATAAATCTCTGTTAAGGTTGGAAAATCATAATACTTTACTTGGGTTGAGAAGGGCGTGGTCAGCTGATGGGTTAAAATATAGCGCCCATCGGGTGACACCGAAAAATCCTCAAAAATACCCGGCGCAGCGATAGTTGTCAGCTTGCCATCTAAATCCACTCGGGCCAATTGACTGGTTGTCAGTTGGCTAAAGCGTTGTTTGTCGGCGCTGGTTTTCAATAAGTCTTGATAGGTGCGCTGTGGGCTTTGTTTGCCCGAGGTTTCCTTGGTTTTCGGTGCGTAAACGGCCTGAGCCATGCTTGTGTTGGCATTGGAGGCTAACACAAAGCGAGCGAGCAGGTTGCTATTGTTAGCCCACTGATAATCAAGGCTAATCGTGCCATTCAATCGGTTGTCTGACAGGCGCTTGTGGCTATCTTGAGCGAGGTTGTAAACATATAAGTAACCGCCCTCTGGCGTTAGGCTTACATAGGAGAGGTAGCGACTGTCAGGGGAAAATTGCAGCTCGGTGATATCGTAGCCACCGGGCAAGCTTATCAGCCGCTGCCGCTTGTCTTGAATATTAATCAGCCTGAGTTGGTGGTAGCGCTGGGTGATGCGACTCGGTAAATATTGCTCGGCGGCGATACGTAATCCTGCCAACTTTTGCTCTGGCTGGGCCAGCGTGGCAATGCTCGGCGCCGAAATCGGGCTGAGTAATGCCAGCCATTGATGATCGTTTGAGAGTCGAGTCGTGAGATTGCTACTGTGGCTGATGGTTTGCTGTAATGCGGGAGACGGTTTCTGGTAGTCCTGCGCTAAGGTTTTTGGGGCAAACAGCGGGCACAACATCATGCCGATGCAAATCAAGGCAAAGCGAAGCATATCTAGGTCCCTAAGATGTGACTCACGCCCGCACTACGCATTGGTAAACAGGTGTAAGACGTTGAGGTTTATGTTGTTATTGGTCATGCAGTTGTAATCAATCTGTTGCTTGGTCGCAATCTGCTTTGGCTCGTTTCTATATTGTTTAAATCTCTATTTTAGATTTTTTGCATGCTAATGTTTTGAATTTTAAATAGTTAGTTTAAATCATTCGTTTGCTAACCAGGCTCAGTCTTAGGTAGTATCTAGCCAAGATGTTGTACTCATTACCCTAACCATAAAAAGATGAATAACGCAGGTGTGAGAAAAAATGAAGGATAAGAGTAAGTTGAGTTTTTGCTTAGGAAGTTGTCGTATTGACCCTTCCGATAACTCAATTTCATTTCAAACGCAGGGGCAGGAAAGTGCTCAACAGGAATCGGCTAAGGTGTCACTTCAACCTAAGTTTATTGAAGTGCTTAGCTATCTCGCCCTGCGTCATCCTCATGTTGTGACCCGTGACGAGCTGATCGATAAAGTCTGGGAAGGCAATGCTTACGTTGGCACTAAGGCACTCACGAATGCTATTTGGCATTTACGTCAACAATTATCGCCACTGGAGCTTGAAGGCGGCGTGATTGAAACCGTGCGTAAAGCCGGTTATCGCTTGTTATTACCGCCGGTGTATGACATTGCCGATGAGACTGATGACGATAAACTGCAGACCACAGAGGCGAAGTTACAGCACACCACACGACGCCTGTATTGGATGGCGAGTTTGATGGGGGCGGTCATGCTAGTGGCCGGTCTCTTTATGGGTGTGCATCTGTATCAAGATAAACAGCGGATGACGGAAACCCAAATCACAGTGCTTACGCGGGATCCGGGCTCTGAGCGTTACCCTAAGCTGTCCCACGATAGGCGTTGGCTTGTGTATGGTGCGAGTCGCCCCGGAGTGACATCCAGTCTGTATCTTAAAGATTTTAAACGTGAAGATGTCCCCGCCCGCCAGTTAACGCCTTCCACATCGGCAGAGCTTCGCGCAGTGTGGAGCTTAGATGACACTAAGTTATTTTTTGCCTCCCGTACCCATGGCACGGGGAAATGTCATATCACTCAGTTGACTCTTGCGACCAACGAGACCCTTGCCTTAGCGCCCTGTAGTAGCGATATGGCGGCCATCGATATATCCCCCGACGGTCAATATCTTGCTTATATTTCCTCCCATGAGGCGGATAAAGTGGGGGGGATTTACCGTTTAGCTTTGGCAAATGCGGACGCTAAGGCTGAAAGATTATCCTGCGAAAGCCAGTGTAATTATGAGGATAGAGATTTAGCCTTTAGCCCTGATGGTCGCTGGCTCGCGATAGCGAGGCGCTTTAGTAATATCTCTGAGGATATTTTTATCCGCGACTTAGCCAGTGCCAATGAAACACGTTTAACCCATGGGCTAGAAGATATTCGCGGCTTGAGTTGGACGCCTGATAGCCAGTCGCTGGTTTTTGCCACCGAAGATTCCGGCAGTCGCAACGGCTTTACTATCGATATTGAAACGGCCCATATTCGCCCACTCGATGTGGAGGGCATGAGCTATCCCAGTAGCGTATCCGATGAGGGCGAGCTGGTTTATCACCAGTATCGTCGTCAATTCCAGATGGCGTATTTTTCTCTCGGTGAATCCGTGCCCGGCAGCTTGTTTCCGCTGCTGTATTCCGGCATTAGCCACCGCAATCCCGATTATTCCCCTGAGGCGAAACGGATAGTATTTGTCTCCAGCGATACGGACTATAACGAGATTTGGACTTCGGATGCCAAAGGGCAAAAGCTGGAGCAACACACCCAGCTTAAGTCGCGTGTCGCTTATCCGCGTTGGTCCCCCGATGGTAGCAAAATCGCTTTTATCGCCCCCGACGATCGCAACGAAGGTAATCGTATTTTTATTTTAGATTTAACCAATAAGAACATTACCGCCTTAGCCTCGAGTTATCACAATCATGGCCGCCCCAGCTGGAATTGGCAGGGGACGGCGGTGTTGGCATCAACCAGCGATGGCATCACAGAATTCCATTTGGACAATAGTGCGCCTAAGGTGATTAGTCCGCTGAGTATGGCGGTGGGCTTTGCAAAATCGGCCAACGAATTTGTATTTAGTCGCTATGGAATGAATGGACTCTGGCAGATTGACCTCACGCAGCCCGAACAGGTGCAAGAGATTATCCCGGGGAAGGTGTTTCGTGCGGGCAATAACTGGGTGCTTACTGCACACGGAGTGTATTTTAAATCGAGCAATGGTAATGAGCAGCGGCTGAATTTTTGGGATGCGAGCAGTCAGCAACTGACATCACTCCTAAGGGTTCCCCGCTCTAGCCTAAGCGGCTTTGGCTCCATGACCCATATTCCGGAGTCAAACCGCTTAATGATGACACTCGATGGCTTTCCGCAGCGGGACATCATACTGCTTAAACACAAGCTACTTAGGTAGGTTTGAGTTTTACTTAGCGCTAAAGCGTCCGCCTAATACGGCTTCGCGCGAAGCGCCTGTCACCGCAGGTAGGTTAGCGGGTAAGCCTAAATTGTGGCGCATTGCGAGCCACGCAAAGGCGATGCCTTCGGCCCATTTAGGGTCGACACCGAGTGCTGAGGTGGTATCGATGTGATAATCCGGTAGTAGCGCCGCTAAGCGCTGCATTAACTCGGTATTAAAGGCACCGCCACCGCAGACAAATAACTCTCCCACTGGGGCGAGTTTAAGGATATCGCGGGCGATACTGTGGCAGGTTAAATCGAGTAATGTCGATTGGATATCTTCTTCATCCAATTGATTAAACTCTGATAATTGCTGCTCTAACCAAGCCTGATTAAACAATTCACGCCCTGTGCTCTTGGGATAGGCGAGGGAGAAATAAGGGTGCGACAGCAATTGCGCCAATAGCTGTTGGTCGGTGTTGCCCGAAGCAGCCCATTCGCCGTCTTTGTCATAGGGCTCATTTTTCACTTGCTGGATCCAGGCATCAATCAGCGTATTGCCAGGCCCTGTGTCGAAGCCTAGGACCTCTTCACGATTCCCGGTCAGATAGGTGATATTGGCAATGCCGCCGATATTGAGGATCACGCGCTTTTTACCCACTTGGGCAAAGGTTTGCTGGTGGAAGGCGGGCACTAGCGGCGCACCTTGGCCACCTAAGGCAATGTCTTTACGGCGAAAATCGGCAATCACATCGATGCCAGTCTCGGTTGCAATGGTATTTGGGTCACCAATTTGCAGGGTAAAACCTACCTCAAGGTTTGGCATGTGGCGCACGGTTTGGCCATGGCTACCAATGGCAATGATATCTTCTTTGGCTATCTGGGCTTTGGCGAGCAGGTTATTGACGGCGAGGGCAAATAATTTACCCACACTGCGGTCAAGGCGACCAAGGCGGTTGATTTCATCATTGCCAGGCAGGCATAAGCGCTGCAATCCCTTAAGCAAATGGCTTGGAATCGCCTCGGTGTGCGTAGCGATAAGTTGCGGCTGCTCGCCCGCAAAGTCGACTAACACCGCATCAACGCCGTCCATGCTGGTGCCAGACATCAGTCCAATATAATAAGCCTTGTTCATGTAGGGGATCCGTCCGTCGTTATTGCATCGCCAATTGGGTTTGCTTGTTCTGTGAAATGCTGGCCATCAACTGTTTGCTGAGTGCATCGAATTGTGGCTTTTCTTTACGGGCAATCGATTCGGCCTTAGGTAAATCAACCGTTCTTGGATTACGGTGCACGCCATTAACGATAAATTCATAGTGTAGGTGAGCGCCGGTGACGCGTCCTGTTTTACCTAAGGTGCCGATAATTTGCCCCTGCTTAACGCTGGCCCCTTTACTGACGTTGCGTTTGGTCAAATGCAAATACTTAGTCGTGTAGGTATCGTTGTGCTTAATGAACACATAGTTACCGTTAAATTGATTGTAGCCGGATTCGATAACTCGGCCATTACCCGCCGCCTTAATGGGGGTGCCAATGGCGGCAACATAGTCAACGCCGCGGTGAGCCTTAACTTGCCCCGTCACTGGGTGTAAGCGTTTCGGGTTGAAGTTAGAGCTGACATATTTAAAGTCGACCGGTGAGCGCAGGAAGGCCTTACGCATGCTAGTGCCGTTTTCGGAGTAATAGTTGCCGTCGGTATAGCGAATCGCAGTGTAGCGCTCATCTTGGTTGATAAACTCGGCGGCGAGGATATTGCCGTTACGTAAAAACTCACCTTCGGCATACTCCTGCTCATAGATAATGGCGAAGCTGTCGCCTTCGCGTAAATCCAAGGCAAAGTCGATATCCCAGCCAAACACGGTTGAGAGCTGCATAATTTGGTTCGCGTTTAAACCCGCATCCACGGCGGCATTCCAGAAGTTACTCTTGATTTTCGCACTGGTGAATTGGGTGCGGATTTCAATGTCTTTTTCGGAGATTTTCTCGGAATACTTTTCCTGAACCTTAGTGATCACTAAAGTCGATACCGAATCGACACGATAGCGGACTTCGGTTAAATCGCCCTTAGCATCCTTTGAAATCACAATTTCTTCGCCAGGGATGATTTTTAACAGATTCTGTTTGGCGAGTGGCAACTGGGTAATTTCATACACATCTTTGCTGGTGAGTCCCGCGCGCTCAAATACCGCGGCTAAGGTATCGCCATTTTTCACATTAAAATGTTCTACGTCCCTATGGTGGGCGCTCTCTAAGGTTTCGCTGGCGGGCACATTGCCTGCGGCTAAGGCGTCGGCCGAAGATAATGGCGTGGCGTTGGTAGATGCATCTTGCGATTGGCCCTCAACACCTTCTGGGCGCTCTGGTGAGCGAAAGGCTAAAGGAACATCGTAACGGGTATTGACTTGAGCTTGGTCTGCGACACCTTGAGTTTGTCTTGAAGCTTGCGCTTCTTCAGAGGGAAAGAGCAGGGTTATCGTAGTGATAACAGAAAGAATGCTGAGGAGAATTTGATGCTTTTTAGGCAGCAATTTAAATAACGTTATAACCTTTCCCATGTGACGCCGATACCGATTACCTAAGGCTTGAATAATCCCGTTAGTGTACACACTTTCAATTGTGGTGGCTAACAAGTAACATAAGTCTCCTCATTTTATGATCATGGCCTTAGGAGTCCCCGCCGAGATGGCTGATTTAGACCAAGTATTAGCAGAAATTAGACGTGGTACCGATGAGATCCTACTCGAATCGGATCTGCTGGAAAAACTCAAAGAAGGACGTCCACTTCGTATCAAGTTAGGCGCTGATCCTACTGCACCGGATATCCATCTTGGACATACAGTAATTTTAAATAAATTAAGATTATTCCAAGAGTTAGGTCATGAAGTCATTTTCTTAATTGGTGACTTTACCGGTATGGTGGGTGATCCAAGTGGTAAAAACAGCACGCGTCCACCCCTCACCCGTGAGCAAGTATTAGCCAACGCCGAGACCTATAAAGAGCAGGTCTATAAAATTCTGGATCCTGCAAAAACCCGTATCGAGTTCAACTCGAGCTGGTTAGAGCCATTAGGGGCAGCGGGGATGATCCGTTTAGCCTCGCAGCAAACTGTTGCTCGTATGATGGAACGTGATGACTTTAAGAAGCGCTATGCTTCGGGTCAGTCGATCGCTATCCACGAATTTATGTACCCACTTTTACAGGGTTATGACTCAGTAGCCCTGAAGGCCGACGTTGAATTAGGCGGAACCGACCAGAAGTTCAACCTGTTGATGGGCCGTGAGTTACAAAAAGCCGAAGGCCAAAAACCACAAGCCGTGATCATGATGCCACTGCTTGAAGGTTTAGACGGCGTGAAGAAAATGTCTAAATCGGCGCACAACTACATTGGTGTGAGTGAGCCCGCCAATGAAATGTTTGGCAAGATCATGTCGATTTCTGACGAATTAATGTGGCGTTACTTTGAGCTACTGTCATTCCGTCCTTTGGCCGAGATTGAACAGTTCAAACAAGATATCGCCAACGGTGCTAACCCTCGTGATACCAAGATTGCGCTCGCGAAAGAAATTATCGCGCGCTTCCACGACCAAGCGGCGGCCGAGAGTGCCCATCAAGCCTTTATCGACCGTTTCCAAAAGGGCGCTATCCCAGATGATATCCCTGAGGTTGAATTAGCGGCGGGTGAAGGCTTAGCGATTGCTAACTTACTTAAAGATGCCGACTTAGTGGGGTCGACTTCCGATGCGATGCGTATGATCAAGCAAGGCGCGGTGAAGATGGACGGTGAGAAGGTTGACGATAGCCGTATGACCTTAAGCGCTGGCACGGTTGCCGTATTCCAAGTCGGTAAGCGTAAGTTCGCGAAAGTGACTCTGGTTTAAGCTGAATCGGATGTCACCATGTGACTACAGCCAGTGAGTGCTTAGAAGGTTAATAAGTACTTACCAAGCAGTAAAAAGAGCGCCTAAGGGCGCTCTTTTTATATCTGCATTTTATCTCGATAGCTTAAGAGACTGTGCTTAAGAGACTGTGCTTATGAGACAGTGCTTAAGGTGCTGTGCTGGCCTCATGCTCGCCGATATTGCATCTGTCGGTACCGAAATGCTGACCATCGCGACACTTCCACGCCAGTTGGGCGGAATCCACTTGCCAGCGTTGGGCACTCTTCTTAAGCGACAAAATTAACAGCATTTGTGGGTGCTGCTGCGACAACTCGCTCACTTGGTAGGTAAATATTCCATCCTTGGTGGGCTGAGTACGAACAAGGGTAAATTTTTTACCCGCATATTGGCTGCTGATGGTGGTGGGATCTTCGCTCCAGGCTTGATGTTGCTCCTGGGCGGCCCGCAGTTGCTGGTTGAAATGGCTTACGGGTTGCACCGCGTAGGACACAATAATCGGCTGCTGCGCCTGTGCGTGGGGCGCGAGCATTAGGCCATTCAGGGCGAGTAGGGCAATCAGTCCAAACAACTTCATACAAACCTCATTGAAACGAAACGACCCGTGGGCATAGGATGCCGCACCTCAGTCGTATTGACTCATTGCAGGTTTCGACTCGTTTTGAGGGCTCAAGTTTCAATAAAAGCTAAATTTTGTGACTACTGCATCGCTAATTGGTCTGACATGGTCTGGTAATCAATCAGATCCACATGCTCTGTGACCCTGTGATTACGCATATCGAGCTTAAGGCTGGTGACTCCAGGAATGGCGACATCAATAATTTTTCCGGGTTTACCAAACTGCTCGCCGGGCCCTTTAAAGTGATAGTTACCAATCATCACCACGAGGGAGCCTGCGTTATACATATGCTCGATATTGAAATCATATTCGAGCACACCTTCGTGGGCGCGCTCAAAGAAGTCGATAATAAACCGCCCACCCGTGTATTTACGATTAGCGGTTTTATCGAAGAAGACGGTATCACGGTTATAGAATTTGCCGAGTGTTTGATAGTCGTGCTCGGTTAGCGCGTTCATGTATTTTACGGCTAACTGCTGTTCTGCTGGCATTTCCCCTGAGTTAGCGTGTACTGACGCAGGAAACAAGGCCGGAACCCAAATAAGACAGACTAAAAGACACAATATTCGCAAACTATTCCCTCTTGGTTTTGAGATCAAAGGCGGGTAACGACAAATGCCATTTGATGGCGCATAGGCGAATGATTAAGGCACTGGTCATGGCTAAAAATAGCGCCGTTTTTTCGCCCATCCCGTAGGCAAGGCTTACGGTATAACCTATGCCGCCAATAATCGACGCAGTGGCATAGATTTCTGTGCGTAACACCATAGGGATTTGTCTGCACAGTAAGTCTCGAATAATGCCTCCTCCAACGCCCGTGATCAAGCCCATCACGACGGCAATCATGCCACTGAGTCCCATATTGAGGGCTTTTTCGGCACCAATCACAGTGAACAGGGCCAAACCTAAGGCATCGGCGACTGGCAGCGTATATTGCGGCATCTTGCGGGGACGGCGCACCAACAGCAAACAAGCTAGGACTGTGGCGAGTATGACAATGATGTAGTTAGGGTCGCGGATCCAAAACACGGGCGTCGCGCCAATCAGCGCATCGCGAATACTGCCACCGCCGACCGCAGTCACCGAGGCCAGTACGATAACGCCAAAAGGGTCCATACGGTGACGACCTGCGGCTAAAGCGCCGGAAAGGGCAAATACCGCTGTGCCACATAAATCGAAGAAGTAAATCCAGTGGCTCATTTACTCATCTCTTTGATGTGGATGTTTAGCGCGTCCACAGAGATTCGAATTTCTATCACAGACAAAATCAGTGAATAGAGCAGCAGTAGCAAGCTGGCACCGAAGATCACCGAGCCCGTCTTATTAAAACCGATATAGATAAAAATCATACAGAGCACACACAGGGCAAAGCTGGATACGCCGGCCTCCTGCATGCGGCGAATAATCCGGATCCGTTGGCTTAAGTTTTTAATCTGATCCTTATGCACGGGTTTATCGCCGTTACTAAGCTGACGAATCAGTGCTGCCAGAGCAAAGAAACGGTTGGTATAGGCCAGTAATAGCAGTGAGATTGCCGGAAATAACAAGGCGGGAGTTGTTAATGAAACATGCATGTTTTCGAACAAGATAGTCAGCCTTTAACCCAATGTTAAGATTAAAGGCATCATATCACAGGGTTTGTAGCCAGCGTAAACCCGCCCAAATGATAGGAAGTAAGGTAATAAAGCTAAACCAGATAGCACAGGCACGCGATGTGAGTTTTACCGCGGGGGCAATCATTTCTTGGTGTGGCTGTGGCCCATGGGCAATCTTAGCCACATCAATACGCTGTCCTGAAAACTTCTGTGGTCCACCCAATTCAATGCGTAAAATATTTGCCACTAAGGACACGCTCATCACATAACCCCGCAGGGCAGGATGATTTTTAGAGGTGCGAAACAGCAATGCTAAGGCCTTGGGGCCGCCCTGAATCGCAATCGACAGGCTCCATAACCAAGCGGGGATCGCCAGCAGCGCCGTAGAAATAACGTGTACCGAACTGCAAAAGTGTTGGTACTTAGGTTGAATGGGCGGCCAACTGAGTTCGAGCTGTTTAATCATTCTGACCGCCAGCACCATAGGGGCGCCTGCGATCGCAAAAAAGAAGATAGTCGATGCCGTGCCGTAAATCGGCGCGGTAGCGAGCTTTTCTATCGTGGCCTTGGTTAAACCGACTTCCGACAGACTATCCGTATCACGGACAATCCACGGCTGTAATAGTTTTTTTGCGCTGGCATTATCCTCGCGCTTCAATGCTTTAGCGATTTCGTCGGCGACTTGGCTAAAGCCTGCATCCGTCAAACACAGATACAGAACTAAAAACTCAAAGAACCAAGGGAAGGCGGCGAGTTCGAGTAAAAAAGTGATAATCGCCCAGAAGGGAAACACCAGTAGCAACATGGCTAAAAAGCCGGCGGTCGCCTGTTGACTAGGCGCGCGCCCGGGGCGATTGACTTTGGCGGCGAGCTGTTTGGCTAAGTGACTAAACCAAATCAGTGGCTGCATTTCCCTTGGCAATGGCGCTAAACGCGCCAGCAATAAAGCAAAGAAAAGTACCAAGAAGCCTTCAAACAAAGCGCCATCAATTTCGACAAGTTGTTGATAAAAAGAACTGTGCATCAGGTACTTTCCGCAATCATGCTTTAGTCAATTACTTTACTGAGTTTGGATCTAATTGCTCAAGCAGCAACATCACCATCAATGCTGAATGGTAGCCTGCCTTCACAATGTAAGAATCGAAGTCGACCGGTGAGTCGTTGTTGGCGTTGTCAGAGAGCGAGCGGATCACCACGAATGGCACGCCAAACTGGTGACAAACTTGGGCAATTGCCGCGCCTTCCATCTCACAGGCCGCCATGGTTGGGAAGTGCTCTAACATGATTTTGGTACGTACTGGGTCGCAAATAAAGCTATCGCCAGTACAGATTAAGCCTTCAATCGCTTTCACTTCGCCTAATTGTGCGATGGCCTTATTGGCCGCTTCGACTAAGTATGGCGCCGGAATAAAGGCTGCGGGTTGCTGCGCCATTTGGCCAATTTCGTAACCAAATGCGGTGACATCCACATCGTGGTGGCGCACTTCGGATGAAATCACGATATCGCCAATCGACAGTGAATCGACAAAACCACCCGCAGAACCTGTGTTGATTACCGCATCGGGGGCGTATTTCTCAATCAGCAGCGTGGTGGCAATACTAGCGGCGACTTTACCAATACCAGAGCGCGTCACTACAACGTCTTTGCCCGCTAAGGTGCCAGCGATAAATTCAATACCTGCAATCGTTTGCGAAGAGGCGTTTGTCATAGCCGCAATAAGATGGGCAACTTCTGGCTCCATTGCGCCAATAATACCAATTTTCATGGGAGACCCTTTTGATTCAACTGAATGTGTGATTCCACTAAAAGAGTGGGATAACAGAATGGCGGCTAATATATCACAGTTATGCTTTGACGTTATTGTGGGATTGCGATTGCTTGATTGGGGTGGGATAACACGCGCGGAAGGTAAAAAAATGCGCACCCTAAGGTGCGCCAAAATTCACAAGCAAATGGTGGACTCGTGGGTACGAGTCCGAGACTCACAGGTACAGCGGTACAACAAAAAACAATTAATCTAAGTAGTTAAGAATACCTTGCGCGGCATCACGTCCTTCAGCAATAGCGGTCACAACCAGATCCGAGCCACGGACCATATCGCCGCCAGCAAATACCTTTGGATTGGTGGTTTGGAATGGGTTATCGGCCTGTTTACTGGCTTTTACTCGGCCCCATTGGTCGAGTTCAATGCCGTAATCGGCAAACCAAGGCGCTGGGCTAGGTTGGAAACCGAAGGCGATAATCACCGCATCGGCATCGAGTAACTGCTCGCTGCCTTCAATTGCTTCAGCACGTTGACGGCCACTCGCATCGGCTTTACCCATTTGGGTTTCAACGCATTCCACACCCACCACTTTGCCATCCTGGGTTTTAATCGCCACGGGTTGACGGTTAAACAGGAAGTTCACTCCCTCTTCACGGGCGTTTTGCACTTCGCGGCGTGAACCTGGCATGTTGGCTTCATCACGGCGATAGGCACAAATCACACTGCTGGCACCTTGGCGAACTGCGGTGCGAACACAGTCCATGGCGGTATCACCACCACCTAAGACCACCACGCGTTTACCGGCAAGATTCAGGTAAGGGGTGTCTGGATTACTGCTGCCCATCAGGTGATGGGTATTACCAATCAAGTAGGGTAGAGCTTGGTACACGCCTTGGGCATCTTCGCCCTCAAGGCCCGCTTTCATGGCGGTGTAGGTACCCATGCCGAGGAAGACAGCATCGTATTCCTCAAGCAGTTGGTTAAAGGCAACGTCCTTACCCACAGTTACGCCCAGCTTGAACTCGATGCCCATGCCTTCTAACACTGTGCGGCGAGTTGCCATCACGGCTTTATCCAGTTTAAAGGCGGGAATACCGTAGGTCAGCAGGCCACCAATTTGGGGATACTTATCAAACACCACAGCCTTAACCCCATTACGGGCAAGAATATCGGCGCAGCCTAAACCAGCAGGGCCTGCGCCCACAATCGCGACCTTTTCCTTGCGTGGCGTGACCTTGCTCATATCCGGACGCCAGCCTTGGGCGATGGCGGTATCGGTAATATATTTCTCCACATTACCGATAGTCACGGCGCCAAAGTCGGCGTTTAGGGTACAAGCCCCTTCACAGAGTCTGTCCTGTGGACAGACGCGGCCGCAGATCTCGGGCAGGGTATTGGTCTCATGGACTAAGTCCGCCGCCTCCATGATCCGCCCCTGCTGTGCCAGCTTCAGCCAGTTGGGAATATAGTTGTGCAGCGGGCATTTCCACTCACAATAAGGGTTGCCGCAATCGAGGCAACGGTCCGCCTGTTCAGTCACCTGAGCTTGAGCAAAGGGCTGATAAATCTCAATAAACTGAGTCGAACGCTTTGCTGCAGGGTGTTTAGTTGGGTCTTTACGACCCACTTCAATAAATTGAAAATCGTTACTCATCTGCTATTACCCCGCTTTAACTGCTAGTTCCGGGCTCGATTGCTCTAATTTGAGCAGATCTGCAACGGCGATATTTTTCGGTTTCACTAAAACAAAGCAATCTAACCAGTTGGCGAAGTCGCTTAAGATCATCTTCGCGTGCTCACTGCCGGTTTCGGCCACATGCTCTTCAATCAAGCCTTTCAAATGCTGTTGATGAATAGGTGACTCGAGTTTTTGGGTATCGACAAGCTCGTTATTCACGCGGCGGTTAAAGCGGCCAAATTGGTCGAAGACATAGGCAAAGCCGCCCGTCATCCCTGCGCCGAAGTTGACCCCAGTTTTACCGAGCACGACAACGATACCGCTGGTCATGTATTCGCAGCCGTTATCGCCTAAGCCTTCAACTACGGCGATGGCGCCTGAGTTACGTACCGCGAAGCGTTCACCCGCTTGACCCGCGGCGAAGAAGCGTCCGCCAGTCGCGCCATACAGACAAGTGTTACCGACAATCGCGCTGCGCTCGCTCTGGAACGGACTCCCTAGCGGTGGATAAATCACAATCTTGCCGCCCGACATGCCTTTACCGACGTAGTCGTTGGCATCACCGCAGAGCTTGAGTTCGAGGCCTGGGCTGTTCCATACCCCAAAGCTTTGGCCAGCACTGCCATTAAAGCTGAGTTTAATCGGCGCCTTAGTGCCTTTAACGCCAAGGGTGGTCGCGATATAGCCCGACAGGCGTGCGCCCACTGAGCGGTCAGTGTTGTTGATACTGTAAGCGGCATCGAAACACTCGCCCTTATCGACCGCACTCTGGCACTCGTTGAGCAGATGTTGGTTGAGTAAGCCTAAATCCGCTGGTGGATTGGTTTCCTGCCAAGTGCGCGAGGTGCTGGCTTTGACCTTTGGCTGATACAGGATCGGCGCTAAATCGAGTCCACGTTGCTTGTCGGTCTGGCCTTCTAAGGTATGTAGCCACTCACTGCGGCCCACTAAGTCTTCGAACTTGCTGACCCCTAACGTTGCCATCCACTCGCGCACTTCCTCGGCGACAAACTCAAAGTAAGTCATCACTCGCTCAGGTAAGCCGTGGTAGTGGTTATCGCGCAGTTTCTTGTCCTGAGTTGCGACACCAGTAGCGCAGTTGTTCAGGTGGCAAATACGCAGGTACTTACAACCTAAGGCAATCATAGGCACAGTCCCAAAGCCAAAGCTTTCGGCGCCGAGTAAGGCCGCCTTGATGACGTCGGTTCCGGTTTTTAGGCCGCCATCGACCTGCAAGCGGATCTTATGGCGTAGGCCATTTTCCACCAGAGATTGATGCACTTCGGCAAGGCCGAGTTCCCATGGGCTGCCAGCGTATTTCACCGAGGTGATAGGGCTCGCGCCCGTGCCACCATCGTAGCCAGAAATAGTGATCATATCGGCGTAGGCTTTTGCTACACCTGTGGCGATAGTACCGACACCTGGCTCAGACACTAACTTCACGGAGATCAGTGCCTTGGTATTGATTTGTTTTAAATCGAAAATCAGCTGGGCTAAGTCTTCGATAGAGTAAATATCATGGTGCGGTGGTGGTGAAATCAAGGTTACACCTGGGCGCGCGTGGCGCAGTCCTGCAATTTCCACACTCACCTTATGGCCTGGCAGTTGTCCGCCTTCACCGGGTTTTGCGCCCTGTGCGACTTTAATCTGCAACACATCGGCATTGACTAGGTAATGGGCGGTTACGCCAAAACGTGCCGACGCAATTTGTTTAATCGCCGAGTTACGCTCGGTATTAAAGCGGCGAGCATCCTCACCACCTTCGCCCGAGTTGGAGCGGCCGCCTAAACGGTTCATGGCGATGGCTAATGCCTCATGGGCCTCGGGGCTTAGGGCGCCGATACTCATGGCCGCACTGTCAAAGCGCGGGAACAAGTGGCTGGCAGCCTCGACCTTATCCAGTTCAATTGCGGCTTGGTCAGCTTTAATGCCAATCAAATCCCTTAGGGTAGCAACCGGGCGGTTA
Source organism: Shewanella sp. GD03713 (assembly GCF_029843705.1). NCBI lineage: Bacteria > Pseudomonadati > Pseudomonadota > Gammaproteobacteria > Alteromonadales > Shewanellaceae > Shewanella > Shewanella sp. GD03713. Next base: position 3,518,526 of record NZ_JAOCIW010000001.1, on the reverse strand, counting down.
TCGACTAATTCGGCGAACTTCTTGTAGGTTGCAAAATTCTTGTCGATTAATGACGCCTGCAGCGTGTTGACCACATCTGGGTTGAAGCAGTGGTACTCACCGCCATCTACATATTTGAGTAAACCGCCTTGTGGCAGTGGCACATGGGCGCGGTAAGCGGCCTTATGCAGCAGCGCTTGATCTTGAGCGATATCCTCAAAGCTGGCGCCTTCGATACGGCTCACCACTCCTTTAAAGCAGAGTTCAATCACATCGCTGGCAATACCAATGGCCTCAAACTGTTGGCTACAACGGTAGGAGCCGACGGTGCTGATCCCCATTTTCGACATGATCTTACGCAGGCCCTTCTCAATGCCGTAGCGGAAGTTCAGCATCAGCGCCGTGGTATCGGTCAATTGATGGCGCTTCGCCAGATCTGAGATTGATTCATACACTAGATACGGATAAATCGCCGTAGCACCAAAGCCGAGCAGCACCGCAAAGTGGTGCGGATCCCGCGCCGATGCGGTCTCGACAATGATGTTGGTATCGCAGCGCAGGCTCTTGCTGACCAGCATTTGTTGTACTGCGCCAACTGCCATGGCCGCTGGGATCACCTGCGCCGATTTATCAATCGCGCGGTCGGATAAAATCAGCAGCGTGGTGCCACTGCGAGCTAAACGCTCGGCTTCCGAGGTGATGCGGCGGATAGCGTGCTCTAAGCCTTCCTTCGGATCGTAGTTTAAATCGACGATATTGGCGCGATAGTAAGTGCTATCCAATCCGAGTAATTGGTTGAAATCACTGAATAATAATATCGGCGAGTTGAACATCACTCGATAGGCATGACCAGTGGTTTCGTTGAAGAGGTTTTGCTCGCGGCCGATACAGGTCGCCAGAGACATCACGTGCTTTTCACGCAGCGGATCGATAGGCGGGTTAGTGACTTGAGCGAATTTCTGTCGGAAATAGTCATAGAGTGAGCGTGACTTTTTCGACAATACGGCCATTGGCGTATCGTCGCCCATGGAACCTGTCGCTTCTTCGCCTTGTTTTGCCAGCACCCAAATCACTTGTTCAAGCTCTTCTCGGGTGTAACCAAATTGCTTTTGGTATTGCAGCAGTTGCTCAGGGCTTAATTCGCTGGCGCCATGTTGCTCCGTTGCCAACTGTTCTGCTGGGATCAGAGTACGGCTGTTTTTCGCCATCCACTCTTTATAGGGGTGGCGACGCTTAAGGTCGTTATCGATTTCGAATGATTGGTACAGACGACCATTGAGCGTATCTAACACTAACAGCTCACCTGGGCCAACGCGGCCTTTTTCAATTACTTCATCGGCGGCGTAGTCCCAAATGCCCACTTCGGAGGCGAGGGTGAGGATACGATCTTTAGTGATCACATAACGTGATGGACGCAGGCCGTTACGATCCACTGCGCAAGCGGCGTGGCGACCGTTGGTCATTACGATACCCGCAGGACCATCCCAAGGTTCCATATGCATGGAGTTAAAGTCATAGAAGGCTTTTAGCTCATCATCCATCTCTGGGTTACTCTGCCACGCTGGCGGAATAAGCAAACGCATGGCTCGGTATAGGTCCATACCGCCCGAGAGCAACATCTCGAGCATATTATCGAGGGAGGATGAATCGGAGCCCGTTTCATTCACAAAGGGTGCCGCCTGTTGTAAGTCGGGCAGCAGTGGTGAATTAAACTTGTAGGCACGGGCACGGGCCCATTGGCGGTTACCGGTAATAGTGTTGATCTCGCCGTTATGGGCAAGATATCTAAAGGGCTGAGCGAGTGGCCATTTAGGTGAAGTATTGGTTGAAAAGCGTTGATGGAATAAACAAATAGAGCTCTTCAAACGGATGTCGGCAAGGTCAGGATAGAATGCGGGCAAGTCGGCTGGCATCATCAAGCCTTTGTAGACTATGACTTGGCCTGAAAGACTCGCGACATAAAAGTCTTTATCGTCAGTAATTTGTTGCTCTAAACGGCGGCGAGCCATGTAGAGGCGACGCTCAAGATCTTTCTCACGCCAGCCAATCGGGGCGTTGATCAGGACTTGATAGATTTGCGGCAGGCTCGATTTACCAATCTCACCCAATACCTCAGGATTGACGGGGACTTTACGCCAGCCGGCAATGCTTAAGGTTTCACGCTCGAGTTCGCGTTCGAGAATAAACTTGGCTTGGTCGGCCAGTTCTTCATCTTGACTTAAAAACAACATGCCCACGGCGAATTTACGGCTCAGGTGCCAGTCATTTTCCGCGGCAATGGCTTCAAAGAATTGCAATGGTAGCTGCATTAATAAACCACAGCCGTCCCCAGTTCGACCGTCAGAGGCGATACCGCCACGGTGTTTCATGCGATCGAGGCCATGGATGGCGGTGCGCACGATACGATGGCTGGCTTCGCCATCCATTTGTGCAATCAAGCCAAAACCACAATTGTCCCGCTCAAAACTGGGATGATATAAGCTCATACAAAAACCTCCCTTGACCTCAACGAAATTACTACTCGGGAGAAATGTAAAGACTTTCTATAGATATGCACCCGAACCACCCAAATTATCCTGAGATTAACTAAAGGTCAAACCAAAATTTTGCATAAAATGTGGGTATTAATTCATGTTTCATACACAAAACACAATTACTTGACGTTAACGTAAACTGATTAAAGTGCTGTATAACATTATGAATAAAAAGAATTTTAAAAAATGGAAAACGATAGAGTTACTAAAATGTAACATTGAAATCGATTGTTTTTGATTTAGAAATAGTGATTTTTATTGCAAATACAGTGGCTGTATAAAAATATAAAATAAGTGAATTGTTATTCTGTTTACCTGTGAGTGGAATCACGGAGTGTAAAGACACTGTGAGCAATGACTCAGGTTTTGAGCTTTGACGCTGTGAATCTAACGGGAGTTTGATTTACCACCAAGAAAACCATGCTCGCTTTGTTTATCATGAGTTTTTTCATCTAAACACACGTCTTTACTCCTTCTTTTTTGTGATTTTATCTTGGTTATTTTTAATGAAACGACATGAAATTTGGCGGGCGAGCTAATGGGGCTCGATGCATACGTAAACACATTCGGTGCCGTGTGTAAGGCTAAATACGGCGAGCGCTTACGCAAGCTGACTATCGATGCCAAATTCACTTGCCCTAACCGTGATGGCACTCTGGGACGTGGCGGTTGTACCTTTTGTAATGTGGCCTCCTTTAGTTATCAGCAGGCGGAAACGCTCAGCATTAGTGAGCAATTACAGCAGGGGAAAGCCCGTTATAAAGAGGCGAAACCTAAGCTGAACGCAGATAAATTTATCGCGTACTTTCAAGCCTATACGAGTACCTATGATGAGTATCAAGTGTTGATGGCTAAATACGATGAAGCGGTCAAGGACAGTGAGATTGTGGGCCTGTGTGTCGGCACTCGTCCCGACTGTGTGCCAGATAATGTGTTAGATTTATTAGCGAGTTATCAGCAAAAGGGCGTCGATGTCTGGTTGGAGCTTGGATTGCAAACCGCCAATAATCGCACTTTGCATAAAATTAACCGTGGGCACGACTTTGCCTGTTATTGCGATACAGTTGCACGGGCCAGAAGCCGAGGCCTAAAAGTTTGTACACATCTTATCTTAGGCTTACCCGGTGAAACTCACCTCGATTATATGACGACACTGCAAGCGGTGCTGGCGCAGGGCGTCGACGGCTTAAAGCTACATCCATTACATGTCGTCGAGGGTAGTACGATGGCGAAAGCTTGGCGTGCAGGACGCTTACCCTTGCTCAGTATTGAGGAGTATGCGGCTTGTGTCGGTGAACTGGTTCGGCATACACCGAAAGAGGTGATTTTTCATCGGGTGACCGCCTATGCGAAAAAGCCGATACTACTTGCGCCCGATTGGTGCGGCTATCGTTGGAATGGGTTAGTGGCAATTGTTGAGGATCTTGCGCGTAAGGGTGGACAAGGCGCGGCATTAGCGCGACCATAATGACTATATCGCTTGAAGGGATTCAGTTGATCTCGATTTATCGCTGAGAGTGTTTGAAATGGTTGAAATTTTGTTAAATAAACCGTGATTTGACCACAAATGCTGCTATAAGTTGCACTGACAATTTTAGTGGGTATCATGTCATAAACGTGTTTTAAGCATTGGACTACTTAAGGGAGGCCTAGATGGCCACAGTTGAATTAGAAACAATCCTAGATCTCAATACGTTAGAACAGTATTGCAGTGCGATTGGTGCCGGAACTCTGCTAAAGAGTGTGGTCTTGTTTGAGCAATTAATGCCTGAGTATGTAGGGAATCTAGTCAAGGCTAACGAAGCTGCCGATAAGGACACTTTATGCTCCGAGGCCCATAAATTTAAAGGTGCGGCGGGCTCAGTCGGTTTAAAACGTATTCAGCAAATTGCCCAGTTACTCCAACATGGTGAAGAAGCGCGTTGGGAAGCTGAGCATGGAACGTGGGTCGCGCAAATTGTTGAATTTGCAAGTGCCGATCTCCAGCAGTTAAAGCAATTCCTACAGGCTAAAGCTTAGTTTGTCGCCTAGAGGTGCAGCGCGATGTTGCACCTCCAAGTCTTATCTCCTGTGTTTATTCCATCCGTTTGTACGCTATAAGCGATCTCTTACCTTTTCCTTTGATTGAAAATCGATTTTGCTCACACTATTGAGCAATTCAGCCGCGTTTTAGTTGATAACTTATGCTAGAGTTGATTAAATTTATTAATTCATAACCTTAGTGGCAATCGATTAAATGAAAAATTTACCTAGCCTTAAGAATTTATTCTATTTGGTGAATCTTCACCAAGAGCAGAATTTTAACCGCGCCGCTAAGGTGTGTTTTGTCAGCCAATCAACGCTGTCGAGCGGGATCCAAAATCTTGAAGAACAACTTGGCCATCAATTGATTGAACGTGATCATAAATCCTTTATGTTCACCGCTATCGGCGAAGAAGTGGTGCAGCGTTCCCGCAAAATCCTCACGGATGTGGATGATTTAGTCGAATTGGTTAAAAACCAGGGCGAACCCATGACTGGGGATATCCGCTTGGGTTGTATTCCAACGATTGCGCCATTTTTGTTAAGCCGCGTGGTTAAGCAATGTCAGCAAGCTTATCCGGCGATGAGTTTATTACTCAAAGAGGATACTACTGAGCGTTTGCTCGATGCCTTAGGCAAAGGGGAGTTAGATTTACTGATCCTCGCCTTGCCCGTGGATACCAGTGGTTACCACAGCATGAAAGTTGGGATAGACCCCTTTAAGATGGTGATCCATAAAGACTTAGTGGGTGGCATTCATCAACCTATCGATTATCAGACCTTGCCCGATGAAAGTATCTTCCTGCTGCAGAGTGAACACTGTATTACAGGGCATGCGATTACCGCTTGTCAATTAGGTGACAGTGCTAAGGTGAATCCCTTTGCCGCAACCAGTCTGCACACTTTAGTGCAAATGGTGGATAGCAAGCTGGGCACAACCTTCTTACCGCAAATGGCGATTGATGCTGGCATCTTAAATGATACCGATCTGGTGGTGATGACTCCGCCAGGTGAAGCGCCTTACCGCGATATCGGCTTAGTTTGGCGACAAACAACCAGCCGGATTTTGACCTTCCGTACCTTAGGTTTGCTTATTCAAAAGCTGTTAACCAAAGAAATGGAATAATCGCTGTAAGTTAAAACTAGGATATTAGAGAGGGGAAACACCAAACACTTCAATCGAGTGTTGTTTCCCCTTTAATTTGACTGGACCCAAATTAGTTAAGCGGTATTCGCTATTGGGATTGTCGAGTCGGCCCGCCAATGCACCTGAAATCAACATGCGTTGCCCCAGTGGATTACACTGATCTTGAAGTCTGGCTAAGGTATTTAGCACATCACTAAAGAAGCTAATTTCTTGTTTTTGCACACCAACCACTGCAGCAACCACTTGTCCACAGTGGGCCGCCGCCTTAAATTTGGGCACAAAACCATAGTGTTCTTCAAAGTAACGTCGCTGCCAATTTAACTGTTGGCTAAATTCAAAATAGATATTCATGCAGCGGTCGTGTACCACACCTTCCTCTAACGGCCAGTGGATCAATACGGCATCACCCATATAACGGTAAATTTCGGCTTCGTTATTGGTCACAGTATCGGATAGCAAGCTAAAGCTGTCTTGAATGAGACGGCTAAAACGGTAATCCCCAAGGGATTCTGCGTGGGTTGTCGAAGCAACCATATCTAAATAAAGGAATAAACGCTGTTCGTACCTAGGTTTATGGTATTTACCTAAACCAATATTGAGCAGAATACGCGGCCCAACTAAGAGTGCCATTTGTTCGACAAAGGCTAAGCTGACCCGAACAACCACTAAATAGACGATGAGCGCTTGGAAGGACGGACTATAGAGAATATGCGCCGTGAGCATTTGTCTTAGGGTCGACATATGATTTTCAATGGCCCACATATTCAAGAACTGGGTCATATAGGCTAAGGTCGTCGCCCCAAGTAGCAGGAACAAACCTTTAAAAATCACTGAGAATACATAGGGAAGACGATTGATCGCGCTGAAGTCGGCGATCAGGTTCGACATCCAATGTAGGCTGCCAAAAATGATGCCCATGTAGACGGCAAGCGTCGCGAGATCGGCCGAACCGACAGCCCATTGTGGTAACTCTGGCGACTGTGCATATCGGAAAAACACGAACGCAGCCATGGCTATCGCCCAAGCTAATATCGCAAAAAGAAGTTTTTTCGCTTGTCTACGTGCTCTCACAACGGGTTTTGTATCCGAATACGACCATATATTTCAGGATGCCGTAGTTTATAGAAAATCATCACTAGAGTGCCAGTGATATTTGTGATCTGGATCAATCCAACGCTATATAGCTACGAAAATTTAACCAAATACCTTATTTAATAGCATGGCGGTAAAAGCGGTCTTTAAATAGAAACCCCGTGGATTGGTCATTTTAAGGCTACCATCCTCGGCAATGCTCTGGGTCAGCGCCTTACTGTTGGCGGCTTTAGGGCGCAGTTGCAACACTTCGCCATGCCTTGCGGTGAGTTTTTCCACTTTACCTAAGGCGATAAGTTCCATTATCTCCTCCCAATCCTGTTGCAGTAACCTTTGCTCTTGGAGATCGGGCTCCCACAATATGGGGGTGCCGACTCTACGATCTCCCACATGAATATGCCGCTCGCCCTCAACGGGTACCCAGAGCACACGCTGTAACTTGTGACACACTAAGCTGTCTTGCCAAGTTAAGCCTTCGATATTGGTTAGCGGGGCCACACACACATAGGTGGTTTCCAGTGGTTTGCCTTTGCTATCGATGGGAATGGTTTTTAGCTCAACGCCGAGGTGGAGAAAATCCTGCTCGGGTTTTGAGCCGGCAGTTGCACCTAACTCCATTTCAATGAGTTGTCCGACCCAACCCTTATCTCGTTTCAGATCCTTAGGCACAGTAATCCCGCGGTGGGCTGCAATTTGGGCCAAAGAGATGCCGGCCATCATATTGGCACGTTCGAGCAGTTCGCTCAGATTTTGAGGGGGGATTATCGGTTTCATAGGGCGAATTTTACTGGAAAATAGGTGCTTAGCAACAGAGGTTAAAAATTAAGCACTCAAAAAAGGATAAGATTGTACTCAAAGATAAATCTGTAAGTGCATGATTTTAATGTTAGTTGTCAGTTTGCAATCCAATACCTGCGAAAGTGTTCAAAGTTACTCTCGGTTTTCCCTTGCGTTTCTCACATATTTATCCACAGATATTATGGATAACTCACAATGCAGCGGGCTTTAACCGAATAAAAATCGTGAGTCAATGGCTAAAAGGGGCATTTTTCCACGGGAGTGTGGGTAATTTTGGGAGAGCTCTGTGTATAACATTTAGGTGTTACTCGGATGAAATCGCATAATTTGCATTAGGTCAAAAAGTGAGCTTTTTAGTTTTTAAGTCACATATTCTTACACTGATTACATGTAACTTTATGATTTTAAATTTTTTATTTTATTTAAACAAGCTGGCTGCCATGAATGATATTTGATGTTTTTTGAACGATATACCTAGTTTACCCTAGTTTCAAACAGAGATATCCACAGAAAATGTGGATATCCCCAAGGTTAAAACCCTTGGATTGTTGATAAAGTAGTAAGTTGAGGGTATTTATCCAAAAAATAGCTGTAAATAGAGGTTTGCTGAGAGACTGGCTTTGTGAAACAATCGGTTTATTAAAAGTTATCCTTATTTGGAGTCCATGTGATTGATAGCGACGGCTTTCGCGCAAATGTGGGCATAATAATTTGTAATAGATACGGCCAAGTCATGTGGGCCAGACGATTCGGACAACATTCATGGCAATTTCCTCAGGGCGGCGTCGATGATGATGAGACGGCAGAAGAGGCGATGTACCGTGAATTGTATGAGGAAGTAGGCTTAAGACCTGAGCATGTCACTATATTAACCTCGACCCGTTCTTGGTTGCGATATCGTTTACCTAAACGTTTAGTGAGGCAGGACAGCAAGCCTGTGTGTATCGGCCAAAAACAAAAATGGTTTCTGTTACAACTCAAAAGCCAAGATAGTGCGATTAATTTAAGTTCTTCAGGCCACCCTGAGTTTGACGATTGGCGTTGGGTAAGTTATTGGTATCCTGTGCGGCAAGTTGTCTCATTTAAGCGTGATGTTTATCGTAAGGTCATGAAAGAATTTGCGGTAACGGCATTGTCATTCCAAACCCAGGAAATTCCGAGGAAGCGGGTAAGACAAAGAACAACGGGCTGATTTTCAAAAGAGGATTGAAAACAGTGTTAAATACGCTCAGGGATATTACTCAAGCTGTGGCGTCCGCCCACAGCTTAGAAACCGCATTAGAAGTCCTAGTTTCATCGACCAAAGCTGCGATGGAAACCCAATGTTGCTCGGTCTACATCTTAGATCAGCAAGAACTCGTATTATCAGCCACCGATGGCCTCGAAAAGAGTGCCGTTGGGCGCGTGCGCATGCCGTTAACCCAAGGCTTGGTTGGCTTGGCTGCTGAACGCGAAGAAGCCGTAAACCTCGCCGATGCGCGTTTGCATCCACGCTTTAAACTCTTCCCCGAAGTCGCTGAAGAAGAATACCGTGCCTTTTTAGCCGTCCCCATTATTTATCAAAAAGCCGTAGTTGGCGTGATTGTGGTGCAGCAGGCCAGCGCGCGGCAGTTTAGCGAGGGGGAAGAAGCCTTCTTAATGACCTTGGCCGCGCAGCTCGCGATGGCGATTAGAGGATTAAAGCAAAAGGCACAAGTCAGTTCGCTGCATCAACAGATTTTATTCCAGGGCACCTCAGCATCAAGCGGTATCGCTATTGCCCATGCCTTAGTGCTCGGTGGCGAAATCTCCCTCGAGCAGCCCGATGTGCGCTGCGAGGATATCGCTCTCGAATCCAGCCGACTAGTAGCGGCGATGGGGCGTTGTAAAGAGGCAATCGGCGCCTTATCTCAGCGTTTTGACCGTGAGCAGGATGAAGAAGTTGCCTCGATATTCAATGCCTTGCAGCTGCTGCTCGATGATGCCAGCCTAGGGGGGGAATATGCCCGTGAAGTGCAGCAGGGCTGGGAAGCTGAATCGGCGGTCAGCCGAGTTTCGCTGCGTTATATTCAACAGTTTTTAGCGATGGAAGATCCCTACCTGAAGGAGCGGGCGAGCGATATTCGTGACCTTGGGCAGAAGGTATTAAGGCAGTTAATCGAACCCGAGCGTTTAGAACTTGAACCCGATAAGCCGGTGATTCTCGTTACCCGTGAAGCGGATGCCACATTGTTGGCGGAATTCCCTCGACAAAAATTAGCCGGTATTGTCACTGAACTGGGGGGCGTTAACTCCCATGCGGCCATTTTAGCGCGCGCACTAGGCGTGCCCGCCATTACCGGCGTTGAGCAATTGTTGTCGGCCGATATTGACCAGAAGCTGTTAGTGGTCAATGCCAGCCGTGGGCAATTGATGGTGTCGCCATCGCCCGCCATTGTGAGCGAATATCGCAGTTTGATTTCGGCGCAAAAGGCGTTGCAACGCCAATACGCGCAGGAGTTAGCCCTGCCGTCGGTCATGCTCGATGGTACGCGTATTCGTTTGTATCTTAACGCTGGCTTACTCAGTGGCGTCGCCTCTGAAATCGCCGAAGGCGCCGATGGTATCGGGCTATATCGCACCGAAATTCCCTTTATGCTGCAGCAGCGTTTTCCGAGTGAGTCTGAGCAGGTAAAAGTCTATCAACAGGTGTTATTGGCGGCATCGGGTCGCCCTGTGGTGATGCGTACCTTAGACGTGGGGGGCGATAAGCCGCTGCCTTATTTCCCGATCAAAGAAGATAACCCCTTCCTAGGCTGGCGCGGTATCCGCTTATCATTGGATCATCCCGAGCTGTTCCTCGTACAGCTAAGAGCGATGTTGCAAGCAGGCGGAGAGGGCAAACAGCTCAGTATTTTACTGCCTATGGTCAGTAACTTAGATGAAATTGATCAATCCTTGGCCTATTTAGAACAGGCCTACGTTGAACTTAAGAACGATGTGAACAGCCAGATTGAAATGCCGCGCATTGGCATTATGCTCGAAGTTCCTGCGCTGTTATATCAGTTGGATGAAGTCGCAAAACGCGTCGATTTTGTGTCGGTCGGTAGTAACGATTTGACCCAATATTTACTCGCGGTGGACCGTAACAACCCAAGGGTGAGTTCCCTGTTTGATAGTTATCATCCAGGCATTCTTCGGGCGCTGCACCAGGCTCGGCTCGATTGTGACTACCATCAACTCGATATTAGTATCTGTGGCGAGCTGGCGGGGGAACCCATGGGGGCGATTCTGTTGGTGGCGATGGGATACCAGCATTTGAGTATGAACCAAGGCAGTTTAGCGCGGATTAATTATCTGCTGCGCCGAGTGTCCCGCGCCGATTTGACGCAACTCTTGTCGCAGGCCTTGAGCCTATCAAACGGTTTTCAAGTGCGTGAGTTGGTTAAAGAATATTTAACACAGCAGGGATTGGCCTCAATTCTTAATTAACTAATCGCGCCTTTTGCTTTAAGCTAAGGCTTCACTTAATCACGCTGTAGGTACCCGTGTGGATAGTTTGCTGTCGGTGTTCTTTATTTGCTTGGCTTTAGGCGCGTTTGTCGGTTTTATGGCGGGGTTATTGGGCATTGGTGGTGGCTTAATTGTCGTGCCCGCACTGCTTTATATCTTACCTTCTGTCGGTATCACTTCGGCTCAGTTACCCCATATTGCGATTGCCACATCCCTTGCGGCGATTATTTTAACCTCGATTTCTTCTGCAAGAGCGCACCATAAACGCGGTAATGTGCCCTGGGGATTGTTTCGAACCATGTTCCCGGGGATTATTCTCGGCGCCCTCATGTCCGGCTTTATTGCCGAACAAATCCCTGCGGCGACCCTCAGACAAGGGTTTGCGGTATTTGTGATGTTAATGGCGATTCAAATGGCTTATCCCTTTAAAACCGAATCGAACCGAGAACTGCCAAACTCGATGATTTTGTTTGTGGTGGCCGTGATTGTGGCCGCGATTGCTGGATTAATGGGGATTGGCGGCGGCGTCTTGCTAGTACCATTTTTAACCTATTTTGGTTTGCAGATGCGCCTAGCGGTGGGATTTTCCGCCGCGACCGGATTATTAATCTCCTTGTCGGGCAGCTTAGGGTATATAATCGCGGGCTTTAACGCGCCGGATCTCCCCGAGGGAACCTTAGGGTATATCTATTTACCTGCGCTATTTGGCTTAATAATAACCTCAATTTTAATGGCTCCAGTAGGTGTTAAGGCGGCAAGCACTTGGCCTACCTCGGTCCTTAAAAAAATATTTGCACTTTTACTCCTGTGTGTCGGTCTCAAATTAATTCTGAGCTGATTTTTAGTGTTTAGCCCTCGATTTGAGGCTGTTGATGGATAAGTTATGGCATTGAATTTTCCCAATATCGATCCTGTGATCGTGAAGTTTGGTCCCTTTGATATTTTTGGACAAACCTTTGAACCCGCCCTGCGTTGGTATGGATTTACTTATTTAGTTGGCTTTGTCGCCGCCATGTGGTTACTCAATCGCCAGGCCGACCGCTCCAATGGTTTATGGTCAAGAGAACAGGTTTCCGATTTACTGTTTTATGGCTTCTTAGGGGTGATTTTAGGTGGCCGCATCGGTTACGTGCTCTTCTATCATTTCGATTATTTCCTCGCTAGCCCAATGTATTTGTTTAAGATTTCAGAAGGCGGTATGTCTTTCCACGGCGGTCTGATGGGGGTAATTACCGCCATGATTTATATCGCCTGGAAGCAAAAGCGTACCTTCTTTGCGGTCGCAGATATGGTGGCACCGGTTGTACCTATTGGCTTGGGTGCGGGCCGTATCGGTAACTTTATCAATGGTGAGTTGTGGGGCCGAGTCACCGATGTCCCTTGGGCCATGGTGTTCCCAAGTGGTGGACCAGAACCTCGTCACCCATCACAACTCTATCAATTCGCCCTTGAAGGGGTGGCCTTATTCCTGCTCCTCTATTGGTTCAGTAAACGAACGAAGAAAGTCGGCGCCGTGTCGGGCATGTTCTTACTCGGATACGGGATTTTCCGTGTGATTGTTGAAACCGTAAGACAACCCGATGCGCAGTTAGGCCTCTACTGGGGCTTTATGACGATGGGACAAATCTTATCTGTGCCGATGGTCCTCTTCGGTTTATATCTCATTCTTCGTCCAGAGGGTAAGCAGTAATGCAACAGTATTTAGATTTGATGAAGCACATCTTAGCCGAAGGTGTGGATAAATCAGACCGCACCGGTACCGGCACTCGCTCGGTGTTTGGCTATCAAATGCGTTTCGATTTAAGTAAGGGCTTCCCCTTAGTGACCACCAAGAAGTGCCATATGCGCTCGATTATTCATGAGCTATTGTGGTTCCTTAAGGGCGATACCAATATTGCTTATCTGCGTGAGAATAAAGTCAGTATTTGGGATGAATGGGCAGATGAAAACGGCGATTTAGGCCCAGTTTATGGCGCGCAGTGGCGCAGCTGGCCGACCCAAAGTGGCGATGCTATCGACCAAATCGCTCAGGTGATCGCACAAATCAAATCTCAACCCGATTCCCGTCGTTTAATTGTTTCGGCGTGGAACGTGGGTGAACTGGATAAAATGGCATTGGCACCTTGCCATGCCTTTTTCCAATTCTATGTTGCCGATGGCAAATTATCTTGTCAGCTGTACCAGCGTAGCTGTGATGTGTTCTTAGGCTTGCCTTTCAATATCGCCAGTTATGCGCTGCTGACCATGATGGTGGCACAGCAATGTGATTTAGCTTTGGGTGACTTTGTGTGGACGGGCGGCGATACCCACTTGTACTCCAACCATATGGAACAAACGGCGTTGCAGTTAAGTCGCGAGCCAAGACCGTTACCCACCATGACTATCCTGCGTAAACCTGCTTCTATTTTCGATTATCAATTCGAAGATTTCGAGCTAACTCACTACGATCCACACCCGCATATCAAAGCGCCTGTCGCCGTTTAACGGCGAAATAATCGACTAATACCTCGGAATTGCCGAGGTATTTTGTCGAAACTATCGATTATACTTGTCAATTTTCTTCGTCTACACTCATTTCATTATGATTTTTTGGAGTGCAAGATGGAAAAAGCAATTAGAAATTTTCTGAGCCAGGAATCGGCTGGCGGCATCCTGTTATTGGTTGCTGTTGTCTTAGCCATGCTCATGGCCAACTCTCCTCTAGCGGGACTCTATCAAGGTTTTCTCGGAACTGAAGTACAAGTGCGTGTCGGCGCGCTCGATCTGCATAAGCCGCTGTTGCTGTGGATTAACGATGGCCTGATGGCATTGTTTTTCTTACTGATTGGCTTAGAGGTAAAGCGTGAACTGTTAGAAGGCGCCTTATCCAGTGTGGCCCAGGCTTCACTGCCAACCTTTGCCGCGATTGGGGGGATGTTAGTGCCAGCAGGCATTTATCTGTTATTTAACTATGGCGATCCTGTGACCCAAGCGGGCTGGGCCATTCCTGCGGCTACCGATATTGCGTTTGCATTAGGGATCATGGCGCTGCTAGGTAGCCGCGTGCCAGTGGCATTGAAGGTCTTCCTGTTGGCACTCGCCATCATCGATGACTTAGGCGTGATTGTGATTATTGCGCTCTTCTACAGCAGCGATCTTTCAACCATTAGCTTAGTGATTGCCAGCATTGCGATTGTCGGTTTAGTCGCCTTAAACCGTAAGGGTGTGACCGCGTTAGCACCCTATGGCGTGTTGGGACTCGTCCTGTGGGTCGCGGTATTAAAGTCTGGCGTCCACGCGACTTTGGCAGGTGTGATTATTGCCTTCTGTATCCCACTGCGGGCAAAGGATGGCAGTTCACCCTCTGAGCATTTAGAGCATAGCCTGCACCCTTGGAGCACCTTCCTTATCCTGCCAGTCTTTGCCTTTGCTAATGCGGGGGTGGCCTTAGGTAATATGAGTTTGGATACCCTGATTTCCCCAGTGCCTGTCGGGATTGCATTGGGACTCATGTTAGGTAAGCCGATTGGGGTGATGCTGTTTAGTTATGTGGCCGTGAAACTGAAGTTGGCGCAATTACCCGATGGGATTGGTTGGAAGCAGATTGCGCCAGTGGCGGCAATGTGTGGTATTGGTTTTACGATGTCGATGTTTATTGCTTCGCTGGCATTTGAGCAAGCAGACCCTATGTACGGCGACTTAGCGCGCCTTGGCACCTTGATAGGCTCAATTCTGGCGGCCTTGATCGGGTATTTCTGGTTATCAAAAGTGTTACCTAAAAAAGGAGTATAACTATGATAAATATGAAATTAGTAGGAGTGGCAGCACTGTTAACACTTTCTTCAAGCGCAATGGCTTCGCAGATTGATGCCTGTAACAAGGATGTCGCATCACAAACCTGTCAAAGCTACCTTGAGGGCATAGTCGATGGCGCGTTAATGTTTAAATCTGAGGCATTAGGCGCACGGCTTGAAACCAATGGCTATGAGTCTAGGGCGCTCAAGTACCGTGGCGGTAAACGTTTCCAAGAGGCGAATCGCACCTATTGTGCCAACCGTATTCCGGATAGAGACAGCTTAGTCTCTGGTGTAACGGAAGCGGTTAGCACGGGTACCGCAGCCGATTTAGAACAGCTGCAGGGAATAGTGGTTAACTTATTGGATTGTCAGCGTTTAAAATAGCGCTATCGACTCATCATTTGTTAAGCTGAGTCACTGCGATCCGACATGCCGCAGCCCTTGAGGCTGCGGTATCCATCAGAGGAAGCTCATTGGCGATGCTGCATCTTAATTACAACCATCTGTATTATTTCTGGATGATCAAGAAGAAGGGCTCTGTGGCCAAGGCGGCTGAAGCCCTTTGTCTGACGCCCCAAACCATCACGGGGCAAATTCGCGCCCTTGAAGATCGCCTTAACGGCAGCCTATTCAAACGTGTCGGACGCAATTTAGAGGCGACAGAGCTCGGTGAGCTGGTATTTCGCTACGCCGATAAGATGTTTTCACTCAGTTATGAGATGCTCGATTTACTCAACTATCAAAAAGATGATGCCATTTTATTTGAAGTGGGCATTGCCGATGCCTTGTCTAAAGCTTTGGCGAGTCGCGTATTACTTTCTGTGGTGCCCAATGATGGCTCTATGCATCTTGCTTGTTATGAAGCGACCCACGAAAGTTTAATGACCCGTTTACGCGAGCATAAACTGGATATGATCCTCTCGGACTGTGCAGGTGAGTCATTGAAATATCCTGAGATTTTATCGAAAAAACTGGGTGAGTGTGGCGTGAGCTTTTTCTCCGCCGAAACCTACAGCGCCGATTTCCCTGCTTGTTTAGAACAAGCACAATTGCTGATCCCCGGCCGTAGAACATCGCTTGGGCAACAATTATACCGTTGGTTTGATGAGCAAAATCTAAAGGTCAGCATCCTAGGTGAGTTTGACGATGCGGCGATGATGAAGGCCTTTGGCTACCTGAAGCGCGGGATCTTCGTCACGCCGTCGGTTTATCCTCAAGAGGTGATTTCCCATGGCATGCATCTCCTAGGGGAAACCTTAGATGTGAAGGAAGAATACCATGTGATGTTTGCCGAGCGGATGATCCAACATCCCGCGGTGAAACGTTTATTAGAGACGGATTTCAGTGATTTATTTGCCGGATTAGACAGCCAAGTTCAGCGGTGTTAAACCGAGTTTCAATACGGCTTGCATCGACACTCTACGGCGTGAACTGGTAAACTAAGGCGAAATTTGTTTTGGGAGAATTAACTTGGAGTTAATGAACATTGCACGGGTCCGCTGGGCATGTCGCCGCGGAATGCTCGAATTGGACGTCTTGTTCCAGCCTTTCGTCGAAAATGTTTATCAGGATTTGTCGGATGACGACAAGGCCCTGTTTATTCGTTTACTCGAGTGTGAAGACCCTGAATTATTTGCCTGGTTTATGGGTCATGAAGCCTGTCCCGATGCAGAACTTGCCCGCATGGTAGTGCAAGTCCGTGGCAGAGCGGCGCCATAGTTTTAGCGTAAAAGCCTCTCGCGACCAGCGACTCTCGTTGGTCGTTTTTGTTTGTGTCTGCAGTACCTCTTTACTTATCTGGCCTGAAACGGACGTCGTATTTTGGCGTGTACTTAAGTTGATATTCGCCGTTTTAATCCTCGGATTCTTGGGCTATCAGTTATGGCGACTGAGAACTTGGCATTGCCGTTTTGAGCTCAATGGAAAAGGGGAAGGCTGGCTCTCAACAGGGGAGGCGTTTCATGTGCTCCCCAGAACTTGGGTAACGCCCTTTGTTTGCTTGGTTTATTATCAGTCCGCCGATAAGTTGTATCTCTTGCCCCTTTGGGCCGATATGTTTAGCGATACGGATTACCGCCACTTATGCCGACTATTACTTAAGGTTAAAACTCAGGCGGCGAGCCAGCGCGAATCTCTTTAATTCAACTCTGAATGGGTAAGTCTTATTTCTTGCGCACAGCCTAAATAAAACGGGCTAAATCTGAGTAGATTTAGCCCGTTAAACGTGTCACTTAAGCAACTCGGTTATTTTTCAGGTTGCAGAATTGTTGGTTGCGGTGAGTCAACTTTCTCTGGATGGTCGATATTGTAGTGCAGACCACGGCTCTCTTTACGATCCATAGCACAGCGGATAATCAGCTCCGCCACTTGCACTAAGTTACGCAGTTCCAGCAGGTTATTGCTGACTCTGAAGTTGCTGTAATACTCTTGGATTTCCTGTTGCAACATCAGGCAGCGGCGCAATGCACGCTCCAAGCGTTTATCCGAGCGGACGATCCCCACATAGTCCCACATAAAGAGGCGCAGTTCGTGCCAGTTGTGGGCAATCACCACTTCTTCATCGGAGTTGGATACTTTACTCTCGTCCCACGCCGGAATTTGCCCCGGTAATGGAATTTTGTGCATTTGGCTCTCAATATCCTGCGATGCAGCGCGGGCAAATACCAAGCACTCGAGCAGCGAGTTACTCGCCAAGCGGTTCGCACCATGTAAGCCGGTATAGGCTACTTCACCGATGGCATAGAGACCGTTGAGGTCGGTTTGGCCATGCAAGTCCGTCATTACACCACCACAGGTATAGTGGGCGGCAGGCACCACAGGAATGGCATCCTTAGTGATATCAATGCCCAGTTCCAAACAGCGACTGTAAATTGTTGGGAAGTGCTTGATGATAAAGTCGCTGTCTTTATGGCTGATGTCTAAATAGACGCAATCGGCACCTAAACGCTTCATCTCATAGTCGATGGCGCGGGCCACGATATCGCGGGGCGCGAGTTCGGCGCGCTCGTCAAAGTCAGGCATGAAGCGGCTGCCATCGGGGCGACGTAAATAAGCTCCTTCACCGCGCAGGGCTTCGGTCAGTAGGAAGTTACGCGCATCCGCATGGTAAAGGCAGGTAGGGTGGAATTGATTAAATTCCATGTTGGCCACACGGCAACCTGCGCGCCATGCCATGGCAATGCCATCACCACTCGCCACATCGGGGTTTGAGGTATATTGGTAGACTTTAGAACTACCACCTGTCGCTAATGCGACAAATTTTGCCTTAATGGTTTCGACCTGCTCGGCATTACGGTTCCACACATAAGCGCCTAACACGCGATTGCCTGGGCGATTTAATTTACGGGTAGTGATGAGGTCGATGGCGTTGTAACGTTCTAAAACTTGAATATTGGGGTGGGCGAGGGCGCGTTCTTGCAGCGTGGTTTGCACTTCTTTGCCCGTCGCATCTGCGGCATGCAGAATGCGTCTATGGCTGTGGCCGCCTTCGCGTGTCAAATGGTAGGGTGCGTCTTTGGCATTATCGCCAGCGGTTTCTTCTTTATCAAATGCCACGCCACATTCAATTAACCATTGCATGGCGCTCTTGGCGTTTTCTGCGGTAAAAGTTACCACTTCTTTATCGCACAAGCCGGCACCGGCCACTAACGTATCGGCCACATGGGATTCGATGGTATCACTTTCATCGAACACGGAGGCGATACCGCCTTGGGCGTAGTATGTCGACCCTTCCGAGAGTGGGCCTTTTGAGAGCAGAATTACGTTTGCTTTTTCAGCAAGATGCAAAGCTAGTGTCAGACCTGCGGCACCGCTACCTATGACTAATATGTCAGATTGGTGTTCAACTACTTGTTTCATCGGGTATCATGCTATGACTGAGAGTGCCATCTATGGTAAACCAACTCACCGATTATGGGTACTTTCCTTTTAACCTTACTTTTTTTGTATAATTCTTAGAACTTTTTCAAAGCACGCTAGTCTACATAAGTGAATATGATTCGAGCGACTGAGAAATCAGCATTTTAGATTTGGGAGAAGTCGGCTCGGATGAGTGGACAAATAAGTGATCAACAATTAGTTGAGCGCGTACAACGGGGAGATAAAAACGCTTTTAACCTGTTGGTGCTTAAATATCAGAGTAAAGTAGTGAGCTTGATTTCACGCTATGTGCGTAACCAAGCCGACGTTACCGATGTGGCACAGGAAGCGTTTATCAAAGCTTATCGAGCTTTGCCAAACTTTCGCGGAGAAAGTGCGTTTTATACCTGGTTGTACCGCATAGCCGTAAACACGGCTAAGAATTACCTCGTGTCACAGGGGCGCAGAGCGCCTGCAAATGATGTGGATGCCGAGGATGCCGAATACTACGAAGGCAGTGATGCGCTAAAGGAGTTTGCCTCCCCAGAGCGACTAATGTTATCGGACGAAATCAAAAAAGTGGTTTTCGAGACGTTAGAAACCTTGCCGGAAGAATTACGTATGGCGATTTCGCTACGCGAACTCGATGGGATGAGTTACGAGGATATTGCCATCATCATGGATTGCCCCGTGGGGACTGTAAGATCTCGTATCTTCCGCGCCCGTGAAGCAATCGATAAAAAACTCCAGCCATTACTGGAAGAGTAACACCCTTAAATTTAGACAGGTGAACAATGGATAAATTAGGTCAAGAATGGGTATCTGCCGCTGTCGATGGAGAGACAGATCTGCAGACTATGGCAGAACTTGCTGCCGATACGCATTCACATAATAAATGGCGTAACTATCATGTGATAGGTGATGCTATGCGGGGTGAATTGCCCCAGGCTATGGCGTTAGACCTTTCCGCCAGTATTGCAGCTGCAATCGAACTTGAGCCTGCCATTGTCTCGCCTCAAGTGAGCGCACCTGAAGTTACAGAGGCTCCACAGCAAGTCGCCGTCAATGCTGGCCAAAGCCGCGTTGTGCCCTTATTCAAGCAGTTTGGTCAGTATGCGATTGCCGCTACTGTGGCCATGTTCGCCATCGTAGGCGTACAGAACTTTAACCAAACAGCTGATGATGCCGCATCGCCATCGCCTGTGCTCATTACCCGTCCCCTAGTTGGTAGTGCGTCGCCTGTGAGCTTGCAGACAGGTCCAGTGCAGCAAAACCAGAGCTACACTAATGACCAAATGAATGAGCAACGTCGCCGAATTAACACTTATATTCAGGACCATATGTTGCAACAACGATTGAATACGGGTGCCGTTGTAGAAGACAATAGCGAGGTTATCCCCGTTCCTGTCAATCAGTAGTAAGGAGTTAGCTTGCGTCTAATCCTGTTGGCTTTGTTAGCCTTGGTATTCCCTGCAGTGGCGCAGGAAGATATGCCTGCCAAAGTCTGGCTTGAGAAAATGAGCCAGGCTTTAAAAGAGAAAGAGTTTAAAGCATCGATTATACAACTTCAGGCCGACCATATTCGGCCTTTGGTTTATCTTCACGGTAAGGTGAATAATCAAGAAGTTGCGTTTCTTGAGTACCTCAATGGCCCGCCAAAAAATGCGGTCAGAGTGGGCAATCGAGTCACCTTTATCGAACACGATCAACCCGCCTATAGCATCCTTTCTAATCATATTCAGGGCGTATGGCCTGCGGCTTTCTCGTCAAAGATGAGTGATTTAGAAGTGGGTTATCAGTTTGTGCTCGGTGGTCGTACGCGTATTGCGGGACGTCCCGGTCAAATGATCCGTTTATTGCCAAATGATGAATACCGTTACGGTTTCCAAATTTGGCTGGATATGGACACCTATCTGCCCCTCAGATACGACATGCTAACTCAAGATAAACAATTACTTGAACAGCTGATGGTGATTGAGCTGATTGAGTTAAATGAGCCGCCATCGATTTTACAGGAAGCCTATAAGCAAGAATGGCCAGCGGTTATCGATCAGGCTGAACGCCAAGATGGACAAAATTGGCAGTTTTCTTGGTTACCGGCAGGATTTAGTGTAGTGGTGCGTGATCACCACCGTTTGATTGGCAGTCACGAGGCGGTTGAATACATTGCCTTAACCGATGGCTTAGCCAATATTTCTGTCTATGTCGCACGAGCAGGTTCCACGCCATTACCCGAAGAGTTAATCACTCGTAATGGCTTGTCTTTGGTATCTGAAAAAGTGGGTAATGCTGAAGTAGTTGCCGTGGGTAAAGTGCCAACCGAAACCTTAGCCCGTATCGCAAAAAGTCTGATGTTAGAATAAGGCCTCTTATTATGATGGAAGAAGTTGCGCGGGTTGTCGCCTGCGATAATCAAGGTTGGCTGACCGTCGAGGTTGAGCTTAAAAGTACTTGCAAGAGCTGCAGCAGTAGCGAGTCTTGTGGTACGTCGGCGGTGGCTCAGGCTTTTTCGGCAAAGACACAACAATTCTCCATTCAAAGTGAACGAAACTGCGAGGTTGGCGAACTGCTAAAGCTCGGTTTGCCTGAGAGCGTGATCCTGAAAGCGGCGGCCTTAGTTTATTTGATGCCGCTGCTTGGTTTATTTGCTGGCGCGGTATTTGGCCAGTTTTTCGCAGGTTTGTTGGAAATCAATTCGGATCTCAGTGCGATAGCATTTGCTGCCTTAGGTGCGTTAGCCGCTTGGTTCTTTGGAAAGCACAAGGCAAAACAACTTGAAGTCGATTCGCAACCTGTCATTTTGGCTTATTTAGGCTCAGGGATCAGTTTAGAAAAATTACCCTTTTAATTTCATGTTGTTATTGATTTTAATCTGGCAATAAACTCCCGCTGAGAGCCACATTTTCCGACTTAAAGAGAAGGATGAGTGAATCTGATTGGTATTGAAACCGCAATCAGGTACAATTTCGCACCTTTGAACCGTATCCATTTTTCAGTATTAGTCATAGCAGCATAATGAAACACATTAGAAACTTCTCAATTATTGCCCATATCGACCATGGTAAATCGACGCTATCAGATCGTCTTATTCAGGTTTGTGGTGGGTTAAGCGACCGTGAAATGGATGCGCAAGTTCTTGATTCTATGGATCTAGAGCGTGAGCGCGGTATCACGATTAAGGCCCAGAGCGTTACGTTGGAATACAAAGCCAAAAATGGCGAAACTTACCAACTTAACTTTATTGATACCCCTGGCCACGTTGACTTTTCCTATGAAGTATCTCGTTCATTAGCCGCCTGTGAGGGCGCGCTGCTCGTGGTGGATGCGGGTCAAGGCGTTGAAGCTCAAACGCTCGCGAACTGTTACACCGCGCTGGATATGAATCTGGACGTGGTACCTATCCTGAACAAAATCGACTTACCCCAAGCCGATCCTGAGCGCGTAGCCGCTGAGATTGAAGACATAGTGGGTATCGATGCGATGAACGCTGTGCGTTGCTCGGCCAAAACCGGTGTGGGTATTGACGAAGTATTAGAAGTCATCGTTGATCAAATTCCGCCGCCAGAAGGCGACCCAGAGGCGCCGCTACAAGCGCTTATTATCGACTCTTGGTTTGATAGCTACTTAGGCGTTGTTTCTCTCGTACGTATTAAAAACGGCGTGCTGAAGAAAGGTGACAAGTTTAAGGTGATGTCTACCGGACAAAACCACACCGCAGACCGCGTGGGTATTTTCACACCTAAACAAACCGATAAAACTGAGCTGAAAACCGGTGAAGTAGGTTTCGTTATCGCGGGTATTAAAGAAATTCACGGCGCACCAGTGGGTGATACCTTGACACTGGCTAAGCATGGCGCTGAAAAGCCATTACCCGGCTTTAAGAAAGTTAAGCCTCAGGTTTACGCCGGTGTGTTCCCAATTTCGACCGATGAATATGAAAACTTCCGCGATGCGCTGAACAAACTCAGCCTCAACGATGCGTCATTGTTCTTCGAACCTGAAAGCTCATCAGCCCTAGGTTTTGGTTTCCGTATTGGCTATTTAGGCCTGCTCCACATGGAAATCATTCAAGAACGTTTAGAGCGTGAATACGATCTTGACCTAATCACGACTGCACCTACCGTAGTGTATGAGGTGCTGTTGACCAGTGGTGAAACCATCTATGTTGATAACCCAGCAGACTTGCCAGCGATTAACAACATCGAAGAGATGCGTGAACCTATCGTTGAAGCTAACATTCTGGTGCCAAAAGAATACTTAGGTAACGTGATTACCCTGTGTATCGAAAAACGTGGTACCCAAGTGAACATGGTTTACCACGGTAATCAAGTGGCCGTGACTTACCACCTGCCAATGGCAGAAGTGGTGATGGACTTCTTCGACCGCTTAAAATCGACCAGCCGTGGTTATGCATCGTTAGAATACAACTTCATCCGCTTCGATCCTGCGGACATGGTGCGCTTAGACATTCTGATCAACGGCGACCGCGTAGACGCATTAGCGATGATTATTCACCGTTCAAACATTCGTCACCGTGGTTTAGCGCTGGTTGAGAAGATGAAAGAGCTGATCCCACGTCAGATGTTTGATATCGCGATTCAAGCCGCTGTTGGCAGCCAAATTATTGCCCGTTCTACCGTAAAAGCCCTACGTAAAGACGTAACGGCGAAGTGTTATGGTGGTGACGTTTCCCGTAAGAAGAAACTCTTGAATAAACAAAAAGAGGGTAAGAAACGGATGAAACAAGTGGGTAACGTTGAGGTGCCACAAGAGGCGTTCTTAGCGGTACTTAAGCTAAACGAGTAACACTCGAGATAACACAATTTAGCTATTATTGCGCCGCAGTTTGCGGCGCTTTACTTAGCTTATCGTATGTTTTGTGGTGTTTTTTTAGAAATACGGTAAGTTAACTAAAGTTCGCGAGTCGAAATACAATAGTCGCTGAGTTTGGATCTTTACATTTCAAGGCAGGAGTTCAATAAGCAATGGCAGCCTATTTTTCCATTATTTTAGTGCTAGTCACCCTGATTTCAGGGCTGATCTGGTTAATCGATGTGCTGGTATTTGCGCCTAAACGCCGCGAAAGCTTAGCCTTAGCCAAGGCTTCGCAGGCTAATTTAACCGAGGAAGCCGAATATAACATCATCCGCGAACCCACAGTGGTTGAAACCGCGCATTCCATCTTCCCTGTGATTGCCTTCGTGTTGATCCTGCGCTCGTTTATTTACGAACCATTCCAAATTCCCTCAGGCTCTATGATGCCAACCCTGTTAGTGGGGGATTTTATTCTGGTTGAAAAGTTTAGCTATGGCCTAAAAGATCCCGTATGGCGCACTAAACTGATTGAAACGGGCGAGCCGAAACGTGGCGATGTGATTGTGTTTAAATACCCTGAGAACCCTCAGATTGACTACATCAAGCGCGTGGTGGGTTTACCGGGCGATAGGATTATTTACCGCAACAAGCAGTTGATGATCCAAAAAGCCTGTGGCGCAGAGCAAACCCATTGCCCAGAGCCAGAACTGGTGGCGCGTACCGAAATCAGCCGTGGTGATTTCAGCCAAGATGGTGTGCCATTAATGCGTTTTAAAGAACAACTCGGTGAAGTGGCCCACGATATTTTAATCAATCCAAGCCGCCCCGATATGCTGGGATACTTCAAGCGTGAAGCTAACTTACCCGCGGGTGAGTTCCTTGTACCCGAAGGACATTATTTTGCGATGGGTGACAACCGCGATAACAGTACCGACAGCCGTTTCTGGGGCTTTGTCCCAGAAGAGAATCTTGTCGGTAAAGCGGTCGCTATCTGGATTAGTTTCGAGTTTGACCGTTCTAAAGCCGACTTCCTGCCAACTTGGGTGCCAAGTGGGGTACGTTTTGAACGAGTAGGTGGAATTCACTAGTATGGAACCGATTAAAAATTTGCCACGTTTGTGTCGTACTTTGGGTTATGAGTTCAAGAACCTTGAGCTTCTCACCCAGGCATTGACCCACAGAAGTGCGGCAAATAAGCACAACGAGCGGTTAGAGTTTTTAGGCGATTCGATTTTATCGATTGTGATTTCTGACGCCTTATACCATCAGTTTCCTAAGGCGACTGAGGGTGACTTGAGCCGGATGCGTGCCACCTTAGTGCGTGGTGATACGCTCACCTTGATTGCTAAGGCCTTTAAGCTTGGGGATTATTTATTCTTAGGCCCCGGCGAGTTAAAGAGCGGTGGTTTTAGACGTGAGTCTATCTTAGCCGATGCGGTCGAGGCGATTATCGGCGCAATCTACTTAGATTCCGATCTCGAAGTGTGCCGTAAGCTGCTACTGCATTGGTACGCCGAGCGTTTGGCCGAGATCCAACCCGGCGTGAATCAAAAAGACGCTAAAACCTTACTGCAAGAATATTTACAAGGGTTAAAGAAGCCGCTACCCGATTACCAAGTAATCAATATAGAAGGCGATGCCCACGATCAAACATTCACCGTTGAATGTCGTATAGATGACTTGAGCGAAAGCGTGATTGGCGTAGCGAGTTCGCGCCGTAAAGCCGAGCAGATTGCCGCGGCTCAAGTATTGGAGTTACTGAAGAAATGACCAAAAAAACAGACTTGCCAGCTGTCGATGCCGCTAACGCGAGCAATGAGCCGAGCTTAGATGAATTACTGGCAAGGATGAATGCAGCGAGCGCGGCGGCGCCGTCAGTTCACTATGATGTGACCTACTGTGGCATGGTGGCCATTATTGGGCGCCCTAACGTGGGGAAATCGACCCTGCTGAACCGTTTGCTTGGGCAAAAGATCAGTATTACCTCGAAAAAGCCGCAAACGACGCGTCATCGCATCATGGGTATCCATACCGATGGTCCACGCCAAATCGTGTTTATCGACACACCGGGTCTGCATATTGAAGAGCAGCGTGCGATTAACCGTCTGATGAACCGTGCGGCGGCGAGCTCACTTGCCGATGTGTCTATGGTAATTTTTGTGGTCGATGGTATGACATGGACCGCCGATGATGAGATGGTATTAAGCAAACTTCGCCGTGGCGGTGAAGAGCGTAAAACCGTTTTAGCCATCAACAAAGTTGATAATATCAAAGACAAAGAAGCTCTTTTCCCTTATTTGGAAGAAGTGGCCAAGAAGTATCCCTTCGATGAGATCCTGCCGATTTCAGCCAGTAAGGGCACCAACGTTAAGCGCATTTTAGAGATGGCGGCGGAGTCTCTGCCCGAGAATCCCTTCTTCTTCCCCGAAGACTATGTGACCGACCGTTCGCAACGTTTTATGGCTTCTGAAATTGTCCGCGAAAAACTGATGCGCTTTTTAGGTGATGAATTACCCTATGATGCGACGGTTGAAATTGAGCAGTTTAAGATGATGGAAAACGGCGTTTATCAAATCAACGCCCTGATCTTGGTCGAGCGCGAAGGCCAAAAGCGGATGGTGATTGGTAGCAAAGGTGAGCGCATTCGTACCATCGCTACGCAAGCGCGCCTCGATATGGAAACCTTGTTTGATAACAAAGTGTTCCTCGAGGTGTGGGTGAAGGTCAAATCCGGTTGGGCCGATGATGAGCGCGCCCTGCGAAGCTTAGGTTACGGTGACGATTAATTGTTACTAATAATAGGCCGAGCCTGACCATGAACGAGCGCGCAGACCGATGAAACGGGGCTATGTTTTGCATCATCGCCCTTACCGGGAGTCTAGCGCGCTGGTCAATCTCTTGGTTGACGGTATTGGTCGTGTCGATGCTGTCGCGCGAGTCGGGAGTGGAAAACGTTCCATCAAAAGTATCCTCCAGCCCTTTCAGCCGCTGATTTTTGAATTTAGCGGTAAGTCTGAACTCAAAAACATCAGCCAAATTGAAGCGGCCGCGCCAGCCGTGCCTTTATCGGGTTATAGCCTGTATGCCGGCATGTATATCAATGAATTGCTGATGCGCACTCTGTCGGTTCACCATAATGCCGAGGCGTTATTTCTCATCTACCACCAAGCCTTAGTAGGACTTGCGGCGCAGTTTTGTGAATCGAAGCTGCGGTACCTTGAGCTGGCGCTCTTGCGGGAACTTGGGGCCATGCCATCCCTTATTCGCGATACCCAAGGCGAACCGCTGATCCCTGAACATTACTATCAACTCGTGCCAGAACTGGGTTTTCAATTTGTGCTGAACAGCAGGGCAAAGCATACCTATCAAGGCGCGATGTTAACCGCGCTTAACGATAATCAATTGTTGCAAGAGCAGTTTTTAGAGGCTAAACGGTTGATGCGCTCTATGCTGCACCCCCTGCTCGGAAATAAGCCGCTGGTGAGCAGGCAGTTGTTTATTCAAGCAACAGCCTCTAGCAGAGATGGGAATAATTAGCCCTAGCTCCTGTTTTTTACTGTCTGTCCCAGTACAATAGGGCGCAAATCAGCGTTAATTCTAGCCTTACAAACATAAAGGAGTTCCCGATGAGCCGTATCTTATTGGGTGTTAATATCGACCATATTGCGACCCTGCGTCAGGCCCGTGGCACCAGTTATCCCGATCCTGTCCATGCGGCTGCGGTTGCCGAGCATGCGGGTGCCGACGGTATCACGATTCATTTACGGGAAGATAGACGTCATATTATCGACCGCGATGTGTATCTGCTGGCAAAAACCTTAAAGACGCGGATGAACTTTGAGTGTGCAGTGACTGAAGAAATGCTCAACATCGCCTGCGAAGTCAAACCAACCTACGTTTGTTTAGTCCCTGAAAAACGTCAAGAAGTGACGACTGAGGGCGGTTTAGATGTGGCTGGTCAATTAGATAAAATCACTGTAGCTGTAAGCCGTTTAGCCGCCAATGGTATTCAAGTGTCACTGTTTATTGATGCCGATAAGACGCAAATCGATGCCGCAGTTGCCTCTGGCGCGCCACTTATCGAAATCCATACCGGTTGCTATGCCGACGCTAAAACAGCTGAGGAAGAGGCCAAAGAGCTTGCGCGTATCAGCGAAATGGCGAAATACGCCCATGGCAAAGGCTTAGTCGTGAATGCGGGCCACGGGCTGCATTATCACAATGTTAAGCCGATTGCGGCGATCCCTGAGCTGTATGAACTCAACATTGGCCATGCCATTGTCGCGCGTGCGGCCATTGATGGATTAGCGACAGCGGTTAAAGACATGAAAGCGCTGATGTTAGAAGGTCGTCGAGGCGAATAATGGCAATCGTTGGGCTTGGCACTGACATAGTTGAAATCGAGCGTATCACGGCCCATGTGGCACGTTCCGGCGATAAGCTGGCTAAACGTGTACTCACGGAGGCTGAGTTCGAAATCTATCAACAGCATAGCCAACCGAGCCGTTATTTGGCTAAACGCTTTGCCGCCAAAGAAGCCGCAGCTAAGGCCTTGGGGACGGGAATTGGTCGAGGGGTATCTTTTCAGCATATCCATATCGGGAATACGCCCGATGGTGCGCCGACGATTGATTTTACACAAGGGGCACAGCAGCGTTTAGCTTTGCTCAACGGCGTGGTTGGACACATTTCAATCGCGGATGAAAAATCCTACGCCATTGCGACGGTAATCCTCGAATCGCGCTAGTTTCTAGCCCATTAGCACAAAGGGAGCCTTAGCTCCCTTTTTTATTGTTCAAATTGCATGGCAACATTTTTGTTACTTTTTTCTGTTCAGTTTCGCATTTTTGGGCTAGGTTAGGTCAAAAGTGGTATCTAGACACTAATTTGCAGGGACACAGCAAAAGGAGCCCCAGATGAAATCCGCCGTAGAGCAGCTATCAACCTATAAGAGTGTGCATTTAAATCAGCGCAACATACTTACCCATTTCGTTGGTATTCCATTGATTATATGGTCTGCTTTCCTATTGCTGGCGACTATCCGTATTCCACTTGGCAGTGCGGGCGATGTGAGTTTAGGTGTGATTTTAGGGGCAGGTGTGCTGGTTTATTACTTTCGCTTACATGCAAAGTTAGCGATTGGCCTAGCTTTATTTATCGCCCCCGTCGTTTATACCACTGAGCTCATGGCAGACTCTCCCAACGCCTTCTGGTTGGCTATATCGGTATTTATCGTGGGATGGATTTTCCAATTGATTGGCCACCAATACGAGAAGGCTAAACCCGCTTTTGTGGACGATTTAAATCAACTACTAATAGGTCCATTTTTCTTGATGGCCGAAGTGTATTTTATCTTGGGGTTAGAAAAGGCGTTAGATGCCGAGATTACACCTATCGCTATCGAGAAGCGCAGGGCGCTCGAAGCACGTCTAAAGATGCAAAGCGTTAAATAATTTCTTGGGGGAGAAGGAAATCGGCTGATTCCATTTGGATTCAGCCGATTTTTTATCTGGGAACGTTAGCGCGGTGACTGATAATGCTGCGGAATGATACGTACTGTTTTGACCATATTGTCAGCAACTTCAATGACTTCTAATGGATAACCAGCTAGGCGAAGGCTAGTGTTTTCGGCGGGGATATCTTCTAAATACTCTAAGATCAAGCCATTGAGGGTTTTAGGGCCATCGGTTGGGAAGTCCCATTTCATTTCTTTATTCAAATCACGGATAGTGATACTGGCATCGACTAAGTAGCTTCCATCCTGCTGGGCGGTAATGTCTTCACTCGGTGTGGCGAGCATAGAGGTGGTGAAGTCACCGACAATTTCTTCGAGAATATCTTCGAGCGTCACCAATCCTTGAATATCTCCGTATTCATCAACCACTAGGCCGATACGCTCTTTATTGTGCTGAAAGTTGGCCAATTGCACATTGAGCGGTGTTCCCTCGGGAATAAAGTAGAGTTCTTTTACCGCACGGAGCAATGAGGACTTACTGAACTGCTCTTTTGATTGCAGGCGCAGTGCGTCACGCAGATGAATAAAGCCGACGGCATCGTCAATGGTATCGCGGTATACCAACACTCGAGTATGTGGGCTTTGGATCACTTGGCGATTGATAAATTTAAAATCATCGTTGACGTTAATCGCGTAGATATCCGAGCGCGGTACCATAATGTCTTCAACGGTCACCTTTTCTAAATCGAGAATCGATAACAGCATCTCTTGGTGGCGTTGGGGGATCAAGGCGCCAGCCTCATGTACAACCGTCCTTAACTCTTCTTGGCTAAGTGCATCGCTGCTGCTGATGGTTTTGATGCCAAAGAGGCGCAGTATGCCTGTGGTTATCCAGTTAACGCTGGTGACGACATAGGCAAAAATCGTTGATAGACCAATGAGTAAAATACTCGATGGGAAGGCAATGCGTTCAGGGTTTAAGGCTGCGATAGTTTTGGGGGTGACTTCGGCAAAGACCAATACGACTAAGGTCAGCACCCCTGTGGCGACCGCGACGCCTAAATCGCCCCAAAGGCGCATACCAATAATGGTCGCAATGGCCGATGCGAGAATATTAACCAGGTTATTGCCTATCAGAATTAAGCCAATTAAGCGGTCTGGTCGTTCGAGTAACTTGAGGGCACGTATGGCACCTTTATGGCCGTTTGAGGCGAGATGTCTTAACCGATAGCGGTTAAGGGTCATCATGGCGGTTTCAGAACCAGAAAAGTAGGCAGAACAAAGGATAAGCACTAGTAAAAAAATGAGGAGTGCGCTTGTCGATATAGCGTCCAAAAATAGGCTCCAATCAGGCCGATAAGTATAAGTTGATACCGAGAAATAAACGGGGTGTCAAGTCAGCTCAGGGAATAAGCGCCTAAGCTGACTTGAAATTATTAACTAAGAATTAACTCTTTGACAATCCGAGCGCCAAAATAAGCTAAGGATAACAAGGTCGCGCCGGTTAAGGTGTAAATGACCGCGGTGCGAATTTTACAGCCGACCCAATACTGCTGCCATAGCATGGCGATATACACAAACCACGCGATGATAGACAGAATCGCCTTATGGCCTTTGCCATCGGCAAACATATCATCGAGGAAGATAAAGCCTGTTGCGAGGGATAAACTCAATAAAATCACCCCAATAATTACAAGATGATAGAGCTGCTTTTCTACCGTCATCAACGGCGGAATGCCTGGGCTTAGCATTAATTGTTTTTTCTTGAGTTTATTTTGGATCATCGCCAACTGAATCGCGTACAGGGCAGCGATCATCAGGGCGCTGTATGCCATGAGAGAGAGCACAACGTGGGCCAAGACCTCAGGGTACAGCTCAAAGTGAGTAATAAACTTAGGTGGCAATAACCAGAGTAGGGCTACAGAGAGCACAGAGCAGGCGTAAACCACGGGTACAACCACAATCACTTTTAGCCTAAACATCATCACGGTAAAGGTGAAGGCGATGATCCAGTTCACTAACGAGATCACATTAGTGAGGCTGAAGTTTTGCCCATCGGTCGTAAACATCGCTTGAGAAAGGGCTGCAGCGTGCAAAATCACGGCGATGGCGGCGACACCGGCAACGGCCTTTCGATTAGGACCTTCAGGGTGGAACAGTCGACTTGTCACTAATACCAATGCAATGCAATAAAAAAACATGGCTGAGGCAGAAAAAATGACCATGGGTAATTAACCTATTCGTGTTGTTAATGGTGCCTTAAAAACGGGGCATACAGATCAATATTTTGCCTAGAATAACATGAGCCGTCGGCAAATGGGCAGTGACATAAGTTGCAAAATTTAGCAGATTCTTATTGTTAGAGGTAAATAGTCGTAGGCGAATCGCAAAATATGACCTAAAGCAGGTTAGTTGCCGAAGTTAACGCAAGTAGGGCATAGCAGTAGCATAATGCGCCCGCATCGTTATAATACAGCCCATTAATCGAGATCCTAAAGGTATAGAGCAGGACGATGTTTGAGAATCTAACCGACAGACTGTCACGCACGCTGAAGAATATCAGTGGCCGTGGTCGCTTAACCGAAGAAAACGTTAAGGAAACCCTGCGCGAAGTGCGTATGGCGCTGCTGGAGGCCGATGTTGCCCTGCCTGTGGTGCGTGAATTCGTTAACAATGTAAAAGAACGTGCCGTTGGTCAGGAAGTGGCGAAGAGCTTAAGTCCTGGTCAAGCCTTTATTAAGATTGTTCAAAGTGAACTTGAAAAATCCATGGGCGAGGCAAACCAAGCTCTGGATTTAGCCACTCAGCCGCCAGCCGTGGTGATGATGGCAGGTCTTCAAGGCGCGGGTAAAACGACCAGCGTTGCCAAACTGGGTAAATTGCTGCGTACGCGCCATAAAAAATCGGTACTCGTCGTCAGCGCCGACGTTTATCGTCCTGCGGCGATTAAACAGCTTGAAACCTTAGCGACTGAAGTCGATGTGGAGTTCTTCCCATCGGATGTGAGCCAAAAGCCAATCGATATCGCCAAGGCGGCCATTGCCCACGCTAAACTCAAATTTATCGATGTGGTGATCCTCGACACCGCGGGTCGCCTGCACGTCGATGAAGCCATGATGGATGAGATCAAGGCGCTTCACGCGGCGGTTAAACCGATTGAGACACTGTTCGTGGTCGATGCCATGACGGGTCAAGACGCGGCAAACACGGCCAAAGCCTTTAACGAAGCGCTGCCGCTCACCGGTGTGATTTTAACTAAGGTCGACGGTGATGCGCGCGGCGGTGCGGCATTATCGATTCGCCACATTACCGGCAAGCCGATTAAATTCCTCGGTGTCGGCGAGAAGACCGATGCCCTAGAGCCTTTCCATCCCGACCGTATCGCCTCACGTATTCTCGGCATGGGCGACGTATTATCGCTTATCGAAGAAGTTGAGCGCGGTGTCGATAAAGACAAGGCGATGAAGCTGGCTTCTAAAGTGAAGCAGGGCGGCAGTTTTGATCTCGAAGATTTCCGCGAGCAGCTACAGCAGATGAAAAACATGGGCGGCATGATGAGCATGATTGAAAAGCTGCCCGGTGTGGGTCAATTGCCACCGGATGCCTTAGCGCAAATCCAAGACGGTAAAATGACGCGTCAAATGGAAGCCATCATTAACTCAATGACGGCCAAAGAGCGTAAAAACCCCGATTTAATCAAGGGCTCACGTAAGCGCCGTATCGCTGCGGGTTCTGGTACGCAAATTCAAGACGTTAACCGTTTATTGAAACAGTTTACCCAAATGCAAAAGATGATGAAAAAGATGTCGGCCAAGGGCGGCATCCAGAAGATGATGCGCGGAATGCGTGGCATGATGCCTGGTGGAATGAAATTTCCTGGTCGTTAATTCTAGCGATTTTCATCAAAGTTGATGTTTTATCAGTTGGTTGATTCTATTTGAAATGAAGCGGGCAATCCTAAGGCAGGTTTAATAATCGCCAGATTTGGTTGCATTCGTTGAAAAGTCAGGTAAAATCTTCCGGCTTTCTATCTGGGACTCTTCGCGAACACGGGGTTCCAGTTTTTATTTTTGCTTCAAGCAAATCATTAGAGGATTGAAAACGCATGGTTACCATTCGTTTAGCTCGTGGTGGCGCTAAAAAGCGTCCATTTTACAACATCGTTGTTGCTGACAGCCGTAACGCTCGTGACGGTCGTTTCATTGAGCGTGTTGGTTTCTTCAACCCATTGGCTCGTGGCCAAGAAGAAACTTTACGTTTAGACCTAGCTCGCGTTGAGCACTGGGTTGCGAACGGCGCTGCGACAACTGATCGCGTAGCAAAATTGATCAAAGACGCTAAAGCAGCTGCTTAATAGCGTTAAGGTATAGATTGATGAGCAGTAACCAACAGCCAGTCGTACTGGGGAAATTAGGCTCCTGTCATGGCATTAAAGGTTGGCTGAAAATCACCGCCTATACCGATTCTGTTGAAGGTATCTTTGACTATTCACCTTGGCTTATTAAAGAAAATGGTGAATGGCGTGAAGTAAAAGTCATTCAGTGGCGTTACCAAGGCAAGGCGGTTGTCGCCGAGCTTGAAGGTGTCACCACGCGGGAGCGAGCACAAATGCTCACCAATTGCGAAATTGGGATCCTGCCAGAGCAGATGAACGCATTGCCAGAAGACGAGTTCTATTGGCGTGACCTCATCGGTTGTGAAGTGATTAATACCAATGGCTATAACATGGGTGTTGTCGATCAAATCGTGGAAACCGGTTCGAACGACGTGCTCTTAGTGAAAGCCAACGCGAAAGATAGCTTCGGCAAAGTGGAACGTATGCTTCCCTTTGTCCCAGGGCAATTCATCTTAAAGGTGGATGTCCAAGGTAAACAGATTTTAGTGGATTGGGATCCTGACTTTTAAGTCGAGGTACAACATATGTGGTTAGGGGTAATAACCCTGTTCCCAGAAATGTTTCGTGCCGTAACAGACTTTGGGGTTACGGGTCGTGCCGTGAAGAACGGTCTGCTTGAGTTGCACACGTGGAATCCTCGCGATTTCACCCATGATAGACACAGTACGGTAGATGACAGGCCTTACGGCGGTGGTCCCGGTATGTTGATGATGGTGCAACCCTTACGCGATGCCATCCATGCTGCGAAAGCGGCGGCAGGCGAAGAGGCAAAGGTGATTTACTTGTCACCTCAAGGACGCAAGCTGGATCAGCAAGGCGTTACTGAGTTGGCTGAATCATCCCGGTTGATTTTGGTGTGTGGTCGATACGAAGGTATTGATGAACGCATCATTCAAACGGAAGTGGATGAAGAATGGTCTGTTGGGGATTACGTGCTTTCGGGCGGCGAATTACCTGCAATGACCTTGATAGATGCAGTATCGAGATTGGTTCCTGGCGTGCTAGGAAAACAAGCTTCGGCGGAGCAAGATTCTTTCTCCGACGGTTTACTGGACTGTCCTCATTACACGCGCCCTGAAAGCTTAGATGGACTCGATGTACCCGCAGTACTGCTAAGTGGCAACCACGAACAAATTAGACTCTGGCGTTTGCAGCAAAGCCTTGGTAGGACTTTTCTAAGACGGCCAGAATTATTTGAAAATCTAGCTCTGACTGACGAACAATCGACTCTTTTAGCGCAGTTCGTTGAAGCAATGGACAAGAATGCTTAGTCGTAGCTCAGTTAATTCTAGAACGGAGTAAGTTATGAACAACATCATTAAAATGCTCAACGATGAGCAAATGAAACAAGACGTACCTGCGTTTGGTGCTGGTGATACAGTAGTAGTTCAGGTTCGTGTTAAAGAAGGTGATAAAGAGCGTTTACAGGCTTTCGAAGGCGTTGTAATTGCTAAGCGTAACCGTGGTCTGCACTCTGCATTCACAGTACGTAAAATCTCTAATGGCGAAGGTGTTGAGCGTGCATTCCAAACGCACAGCCCTCTGATCGCTAGCATTGAAGTTAAGCGTCGTGGCCGCGTTCGTCGCGCCAAACTGTACTACTTACGTGATCGTTCAGGTAAATCTGCACGTATCCGTGAAAAGCTGGCTACTAAGTAATAGTACCCGCTACAGAAAACAAGACGTAGTGTTCGCACAGAAAACCGCCCTCGTGGCGGTTTTTTGTTGTCTGACGTTTATCTATTTAGCCATTTCGAGTGCGTTTCGAGTTAACTGCCGATTTTGTTAAATTCTTCCTTGATCTTCTGCCAATAAATAGGCATATTGGTCGCTCGCTGTAATGGTGTAGCGTTACAGTGTTACATGGTGGCCTCGGCTATTTATTCTTCCCCGCAGCAGTTTGAGATCCAGATTCCTGCTCACATGGGGATATGACTTCAGTTTTAGGTGGTAAGCATGCAACAGGATACGATCAATAACGTACACATCAGTTCAGAGAAAGTTCTTATTACACCGCAGGAGCTAAAAGCGGCCCTGCCACTCTCTGAGCACGCGTATCGTTACATCCTCAATGCACGCAAAACCGTGGCGGATATTGTCCATAAGCGCGATAACCGCGTGCTTATCGTCACCGGACCTTGTTCTATCCATGATATCGATGCCGCCAAGGAATACGCTTTAAAGCTTAAAAAATTACACGATGAACTCAGCGATGAGTTTTACATCCTGATGCGAGTCTACTTTGAGAAGCCACGTACCACAGTGGGTTGGAAGGGGATGATTAACGATCCTGATATGGACGAGTCCTTCGATGTTGAGAAGGGGTTAAAGATGGCCCGTGAGCTGATGATTTGGCTGGCCGAACTCGAACTGCCTGTGGCAACCGAAGCGCTCGATCCTATCAGCCCACAGTACATCTCGGAATTAGTCACTTGGTCGGCCATTGGTGCTCGCACGACTGAGTCGCAAACCCACAGAGAAATGGCGTCGGGTTTATCTATGCCCGTCGGCTTTAAAAATGGCACAGATGGAAAGCTTGATGTAGCAATTAACGCGCTGAAATCGGCGGCCAGCAGCCACAGATTTATGGGGATTAACCAGCAGGGCCAAGTGGCATTATTGCAAACCGCGGGAAATCCAGATGGACATGTGATCCTGCGTGGCGGCGCCACGCCAAACTACGATGCAAAGAGCGTTGCCGAGTGTGAAGCGCAGTTACATAAAGCCAAACTCAATGCTCGCCTTATTATCGATTGCAGCCATGGTAATTCTTCTAAGGACTACACAAGGCAAGTCCCCGTGTGTGAAGATGTATTTGCCCAGATTTACAACGGCAATAAATCCATCATTGGCGTGATGTTAGAAAGCCATTTAAATGAAGGTAATCAGAGTTGTGATAAACCATTGAGCGAATTGGCCTATGGGGTTTCTGTGACAGACTCCTGTATTAATTGGGAAAAAACCGAAAGCGTTTTACGTGCGGGCGCATCGAAGTTATCTTCGGTATTAGCAACGCGTTTCGATATGCTCAAAGTGGCCAATGCTTAAGAGTCAATCTTAAGAGCCGAATGTTTAAACACCTTATTTTAGGTGTGTAGTGGACTGATAAGATGAACGAAAAAACCACAACTGAATTAGAACACCTTCGTGGACTCATCGATGGTGTCGACCAGCAATTGCTGCATTTACTGCGTAAACGCTTAGATTTAGTCGCGCAGGTGGGCACGGTTAAGCACGCTGCAGGCCTGCCAATTTATGCGCCGCAACGTGAAGCGGCAATGTTGGCAAAACGCCGCGAAGAAGCCAAAACCATGGGCATTGCGCCGCAACTTATTGAAGATATTTTGCGCCGCTTGATGCGTGAGTCCTATCTCAACGAGAAGGATGTCGGCTTTAAGCAAGTGAAAAACGATCTCGGTTCAGTCGTGATTGTTGGTGGTAAGGGTCAGCTTGGTGGACTGTTCCAACAAATGCTGTCGCTCTCGGGTTATCAGGTCAAAGTGTTGGATAAAGACGACTGGCAGCAAGCGGAAACTTTATTTGCCGATGCCGGATTGGTATTGGTGACTGTGCCTATCGCCATCACCTGCGACATTATCCGTGAGAAACTGACCCAATTACCGCAGGAATGTATCTTAGCCGACTTAACCTCGATCAAGACTGAACCTATGAATGCCATGTTGGCCGCTCACAAGGGGCCCGTTGTCGGCTTTCATCCCATGTTTGGCCCTGATGTTGGCAGCTTGGCTAAGCAGGTGGTGGTGGTGTGCCATGGCCGCGAAGCCGATAAATACCAATGGTTGCTCGAGCAAATTGGAATTTGGGGCGCACGGATTGTCGAAGCTGAGCCTGAACGTCACGACAATGCGATGCAGCTGGTACAGGCGATGCGCCACTTCTCGACCTTTGTGTATGGCTTGAATCTTTGCAAAGAAGAAGCGGATATTGAAACCCTGCTGCAATTTAGTTCACCTATCTATCGCTTAGAGCTCGCCATGGTAGGGCGTTTGTTTGCCCAAAGCCCTGAGCTCTATGCCGATATTATTTTTGCCCAGCAGGATAGCCAGCATGCGATTGGCGATTATTTGGATAACTACCGCGAAGCATTAGAGCTACTGAAACGGGGCGATAGGGACGCGTTTATCAGCCAGTTCCAAACGGTTGCAAAATGGTTTGGTGATTTTGCTCCGCAGTTTCAGCGTGAAAGCCGCATGATGCTGCAATCGGTCAGTGATATGAAAACAAACTGATAATGAATGAGTTAGCCATAAAAATGCCCATCTTTGATGGGCATTTTTTTAGGTTTTTCAGGCTGATTTCACCCTGTTAATTAGCAATTGCTGAAGGTGATCTCTCTCTAAGATTTCGCATTCGAACCAAGAAAAGGCTATCGCTTATTTACGGTTTCGGTAGACTTATTTTAAACATGCAAAAATAAAGCATGAATTTAAATTAGGAGTCTATCCATGTTTTGTATTCAGTGTGAGCAAACTATTCGTACCCCAGCTGGCAACGGTTGTAGCTATGCCCAAGGCATGTGTGGCAAATTGGCCGCGACCTCGGATCTGCAAGATTTGTTAATCTACATGCTGCAGGGAGTTTCAGTGTATGCGACTAAGGCGCGTGAACTGGGCGTCATTAACCCTGAGGTGGATACCTTTGTTCCTAAAGCTTTTTTCTCGACCTTAACCAACGTCAACTTCGATGATGAGCGCATCATCGCCTATGCCAAGCAGGCCAGTGAGTACCGTGAAAGTTTAAAGAATGCCTATGAAGCGGCGTGTGAAATTGCGGGTAAACGGGCTGAATCGCTCCCTCCTGTGGCGCAATTTGTACTGGGTACCAGCAAGCCTGAAATGTTGTCTCAAGCACCAGTCGCCTTACTCAATAAAGATAAAAATGAGATCCACGAAGATATCCTTGGGCTGAGACTACTTTGCTTATATGGCCTTAAAGGGGCGGCGGCTTACATGGAGCATGCCCGTGTATTAGGTAAAACCGATGCTGAGATTGCAGGTCGCTTCCATGAGATCATGGCGTTTCTTGGTGAGCCGAGTGTCGATGCCGATAAACTGTTCACTACAGCCATGGATATTGGTCAGCTGAACTACCGTATCATGGCCATGCTCGATGCGGGCGAGACCGAAGCCTTTGGTCATCCTGAACCGACGGTCGTCAACACTAAACCCGTTAAAGGAAAAGCGATTCTGGTTTCTGGCCATGATATGAAGGACTTAGAGCTTATCCTCGAGCAAACTGCAGGTAAGGGCATTAATGTTTATACCCATGGTGAAATGCTGCCTGCGCTTGCGTATCCTGCCTTTAAAAAATATGCCCATTTAGTGGGTAACTACGGCAGTGCATGGCAGAACCAGCAAAAAGAATTCGCTAATTTCCCCGGCGCTGTAGTGATGACCTCAAACTGTATTATCGACCCTAATGTGGGCCAATATAGCGACCGTATCTTTACCCGCAGTATCGTGGGTTGGCCTGGTGTGACCCATGTAATTGGGGATGATTTTTCAGTTGTAATCGACAAGGCGCTCGCACTCGATGGCTTCCAATACGATGAAATTCCACACAATATCACCATAGGTTTTGCCCGTAATGCCTTAATGGCCGCAGCGCCGACTGTGGTGGAAAACGTCAAAAACGGTTCTATCAAACACTTCTTCTTAGTCGGAGGTTGTGATGGTGATAAGTCGGAGCGGAGTTATTTCACCGATTTAGCGAAATCGGCGCCAAAGGATTCCGTCATCCTGACCTTGGGTTGTGGTAAGTACAAATTCAACAAGCTGGAATTTGGCGATATCAACGGTATTCCGCGCTTACTCGACATTGGCCAATGTAACGATGCCTATTCGGCTATTCAGTTAGCTATTGCACTATCACAAATCTTTGAATGCGATATCAATGAATTACCATTGAACCTCGTGCTTTCATGGTTTGAGCAAAAAGCCATTGTCGTGCTACTGACGCTGTTGTCGCTCGGGGTGAAAAACATCCGCACCGGCCCAACACCGCCGGCGTTTTTAACGGCTAATCTTGCCAAAATTTTGGAAGAAAAATTTGGCCTGCGTAACACCACCACAGTTGAAGCCGATCTGAAGACCATGTTGAACGTGGCCTAGGCCGATTTATGCATGGAGTCACTGCGGCTTTCGCGCTAAAGCCGCAGTGTTATGGATACAAAGACGATGAATATCAGTACTATGCAAAATATCATGCCAAGTCCCGCTTTATCTTCTGCGCCTGCAAGTGTTGTGGGTTTTAGCCAGTTAGTGTGTGTGGAGCGCTGGAACGAAACCGCCGATGTGGTGAGTTTTCGCTTTCAAGCCGGTGAGCCGATGAAGTTTGATTATAAGCCGGGGCAATTTATGACCTTAGTGCTAGAGATCAACGGTGAGCAGGCTTGCCGCAGTTACACCTTGTCCTCAACCCCTTCGAGACCTTACTCCTTAATGTTAACCATTAAGCGAGTCGATGGTGGACTGGTGTCGAATTACTTGATTGATCATTTACAGCCGGGGCAAACGGTACGCGTCTTACCGCCAACGGGGCAGTTTAATCTGTTTGATATTCCTGCCAAAAAATACCTATTTTTGAGTGCAGGCTGTGGGATCACGCCCATGTATTCGATGTCGCGTTATTTGACCGACAGCCAAATGAATGCCGACATTGCCTTTGTGCACAGCGCTCGCACCCAGGCCGATATTATTTTTAAAACCTCATTAGAGACCATGGCAACGCGCCATCGAGATTTTAAGTTGCGTTATATTGTTGAGGATGTCACCGCTGACACGGCTTGGCATCCCGAGGCGGTATTACATGATGTCGGCCGTTTAAGTGCCGATAATCTACGAGATTTAGTGCCCGATTTTGCCGAGCGAACCGTGTTTTTGTGCGGCCCAGAGCCTTATATGCAGGCGGTCAAAACGATTCTAGCTGAGCTTAACTTCGATATGACTCAGCTGTATCACGAGAGTTTTGCCACTGCGGTGAAAGAGGCGCAATCCCGCGTAAAACAGGCAGAAATGCAGACTGAAGCGGCAGTGAGTGGCAGTAACAGCTTTATGTTATCCATTGGCGATAAAAAGCGGGCTTTAACGGCCGAGCAAACCTTGCTTGAGGGGATTGAAGCCGAAGGCTTACCGATTATTGCGGCCTGCCGTTCGGGCGTATGCGGCGCGTGCAAATGCCAAGTGCTCGAAGGGGAGACTGAGTCCACAAGCAGTATGACCTTAACACCTAACGAAATCGAAGCTGGATATGTGTTAGCTTGCTCGACTAAACTCAAATCGGATGTGACGCTGTCTCTGACCTGACATTAGGGCGTGTTGACGTTTCAGGGTTATTTTTGCGGCAATTTGGCTAGCTTTTATGCAAGGCAAAGTCCGTGCAGTGTAGTTATTCTACATAAACGGACGATAACGCCGCAGAAACGTCAGTCAAATGCTGCCCGAAGGGTTTGTCTGGCAAGCCCTTGCTCTTACTTTCTGTCATAAGAGCTGCTCGTCATTTGAGTAGAATAACGACACATCATTCCTCGTTTCGCGAGCAGGTGCTTGCCAGAACGAACAAAATCTAATCTCGAAACGTCAATAGGCCCTAGTCTTTGAAGGGCATAGGTTGATTCAAAAATCGGTGGTTTAAAAGATCTTGCGTGGAAATATTTTTGCGCCTTAGTTGCGATTATGTCTGCGAGAACGTAAGGTTAAAGACGAGGGCGGAGTAACGCCCTGTCCCATCGTCTGGCTGGAGTCTCTCAATGACAACGACAACCACATATGCCGCAAAAATTGAAGATCGCAGCTTAGGCCATTTGCTTTACGCCTTAATGTCAGGCTTCCCGCTGTTACTGCTGCCGGTGTTGTTGAGTCTATTTATCAACTTGTCTCAACGACATACGCAAGGTAATGCCTTGCTGGCATCACATCTACGCTGGCAACGTCACTCCAATGTGATATTTCTTGGTCTGTTAGTATTGGGCTATTGTCTGCCCATCACTTGGCTCAGTCTTTCGATTTATCTCTTTGGTATTATTTGGTTTTGCCATCGGATTATTAAAGGCTGGTTAAGTCTGTTGGATGGTTTAGAAGTCTAAAACTTGTGCTAGAGTCTCTTCATCTTAGGGTGATTAGAGACTCTTATGACTAGTTATCAAATTCTCTGTATTCTCTGTGCGTTAGCCTTAGTCACGTCTGTGGCATCCTCGCGTTTACATAAGCTGCAAGAAACCGTCGCCATTACCGCATTGGCGTTGGGCATGAGCCTGTTGCTTTTACTGGGGGGTAAAGCGCTTGGCGGCCATGTTTATGGTTACTTTGTGGCGGGGTTGGAGAAGCTCGACTTTCAGGCGCTATTGCTCAATGGCATGTTAGGATTTCTCTTATTTGCCGGGGCATTGCAGATCCGCTTAAAAATCTTAAGGCATCAGAAATGGGAAATTCTCATTCTTGCCTTTGTCAGTACCTTGCTCTCGACTTTTATCGTCGGTGGTTTGCTTTATTACATCGCTCCCATGCTGGGATTACCCTTGGCCTTAAGCCATTGCTTGCTCTTTGGTGCCTTGATTTCACCCACAGATCCGATTGCCGTGTTAGCCATTCTGAAGAAGATGGCGCGCCCGAAGATATTGCTATTCAGGTAGAAGGGGAGTCGCTCTTTAACGATGGCATAGGGCTGGTGATTTTTGTGGCCATCTCCCATC
This sequence comes from Shewanella sp. GD03713, assembly GCF_029843705.1. Lineage (NCBI taxonomy): Bacteria > Pseudomonadati > Pseudomonadota > Gammaproteobacteria > Alteromonadales > Shewanellaceae > Shewanella > Shewanella sp. GD03713. The sequence goes on along the minus strand of NZ_JAOCIW010000001.1, from coordinate 3,476,473 downwards.
TGGCTTTTTCTACTGAGCCACTGACCTTTTCGCAAATCTCGCTATTGTTTGTCCAAGAAGCGCTCGGGGGCGTCGTTTATGGCGCGGTGCTCGGCGTATTGTTGCACCATTTCTTTCGCTACTGTGAGGAAGAAACCCAGTTGATGCTGGTCACTTTGCTGATCCCGACGGCGGGTTATGTCATCGCCGAAGTGTTAGGGGTATCGGGGCCTCTGGCGATGGTGAGTGCGGGGATGATTATCGGTAACTACAGTGTGCCTAAGTATTTTGTGCGCCATGAGCGGGTAAAGCTCTACACTTTTTGGTCGCTGATTGAATCCTTCTTTAATGCGCTGCTGTTCCTTCTGCTGGGATTATTACTCTTGCTCGTCACCTTTAAGGCGCCATTATGGTGGTTTATGTTAGTGGCTATTCCTCTGGTATTGATGGCGCGGGCGGTGAGTGTATTTTTGCCCTATATCGGATTTAGGTTGGTGAAGTCTTACAATCCCTATGCCGAGTCGATACTTATCTGGGGTGGGCTCAGAGGCGGTTTAGCCTTAGCTATGGCGATGAGTTTACCCGAGGGCGTTATTATCGATTCACAAAGCGGTGTCGAGCTGCGTGAGCTACTGCTCGTGATGACCTATGCTGTGGTGGTATTTTCAATCCTAGTGCAGGGCTCGAGTATGACGGGGTTAATTCGTCGCAGTAATGCGGTGGCAACAGAGGCTAATCATCAGATTGCACCTGAGCGGACCTAGGTTAGCTGGATTTAACCTTTAGGGTAAAACCAAACCCTAAGCGCTAAATCTACAGTCCTAAATACACAGCTATAAATCCTAAGTTCTAAACAAAACAGCCACGATATTCGTGGCTGTATATGTTCCTCAGTATCGTTATACGCTCAAATTAACGATACAACTCCCTCACGACTTCGGCCATCAATGCTAATGAATCATTTGCTTTATCTTCTTCGAGGGGGCAATTCAGCACTAGGCCATCGGCTTTCAGCTGTTTAATCCCTTGAGTTTGCAGTGGCAGCGCATCTTCGCTGATGGCATAACAAGGGTTAATCACTATGGGGAGATGACTATTGGCCTTAATTTGGATAAGGCTTGCTAAATCCAAGGTGGGTAAGTTGGCATTGTTATAGGTACGAATGCCAGAGTCACATAGGATAAGCTGTTGGTTACCTTGACTTAAAATCGTTTCCGTTGCCGCCATAAACTCCTCATAACTTGCCATATCGTTACGTTCGAGGAATAGCGGGATCGGCAAGGTTCCTGCCTGAGTCAGCAAAGCCTGATTAAACATTTGTTTGCCCGTTAAGAACAGCATGTCGGCATTATCAGTCGCCAATGGCATATTCGTCGCCTGTTCGATGGCGATAACACAAAGCAAATCATACTGATGCAGGGTTTGGCGCAGCTTAGGGATGATAGCTTCGGCCGAGGCGAGTGAGTGGCATCCGTCTAAAATTACCGCTTGAAACCCCGCTTCTTTTAGCTGTTTTACTCTGCGCTCAAAGGCGGATAAGGCGGCCTGTGACGACTCTTGCTGCAGCAGGCTTTTGCTCAGCGTGATCTTGGCAATCGCACCAATATGGCCAGCGCCAATGGTAAAGGGGCCGCAGTGAATTTCACTCGCCTGCGCCTTGTACGCCCTACTGAAGCGATAGGGCGACGGTTCAAGGCTTACCGTGCTTATCACCTCAGCTTTTGAGGTGTTCGGCTCTATGAGTAATTGGCTATTACTGAGTTGTGTCGGTTTGACGGTTTCGCAGGGGTAACATCCTAATACTTTGATAAACCGCGTGATCCTCTCGAGCTGCTTTAGCCCTTGCTGCATGGCTTCGCTGGAGATATTGGCATCGATATCCAGATAGAACATTTCTTCCCACGGCGTACCAGGAATAGGGCGAGATTCGAGTTTGCTCATATTCAGTTGATGCGCTTTAAGTACCAATAGGGCTTCTACCAACGCCCCCGCCTTTTGGCCAGTGGCCATGATCAGGGTGGTTTTAGCGGGCAATTGCTCGGGTACGGCTACGGCTTTTCGAGCCACCACGATAAAGCGGCTCTGGTTAATCTTTTGATTGGCAAGGCCTGACTCAATCGACTCGAGTTGGTACAGCGCGCCACCTTCGGTGCTACCAATCGCAGCGGCACTATTGTCGGCAGATTGATTGACCTTCTCCATCGCTTCGGCGCTGCTTGAGCAATATTCCAGTCTTAAGTCCTTGTGCTGGCTCAGATAACGGCTGCACTGACTAATTGGCTGCGGATGGGCATAAACAGTTTTGATATCGCTCAGTTTGCTGCCCGGTTTACCCAACAGGCAATGGCTGACTTCGATAGTCGTCTCGCCTACGATGGACAGACTCGTATGTTGCAGCACATCATATACTTCGTTGATTGAGCCAGACGAAGTATTTTCAATCGGCAAAAAGCCATAGTCGGCGTGGCCTGACTCAACGGCTTGGACAATCTCATCGAAACTTTGGCAGCCTAAGTCGAGCATCTCAACCTGACGACGTTGGCAATAGCGAGAGGCGGCTAAGTAAGAGTAGGAGCCGCGGGCGCCAAGGTAAGCAATACAGTACTGCTGTTTTTGGGTTTCTGGATTAGCGCGGCCGTGGAGATAAGCCTGTTGATTAAGGACTGAGTCTTCGATAATGCTTTGATACAGTGAGATCACGTAATGGGCATCTAAGCCTTTTTCTCGACCAGCTGTGACTAATCTTGCCAGCAGTTCTTTTTCCCTTTGGGTGTCGCGAATGGGTCTCACATCCACTTCTTTACTGCGGGCCACTTCAAGGCTTAGGCGTCGACGTTCGGCGAGTAACGAGAGAAGCTCATTGTCGAGGTGAGTAATTTGTTCTCGCGTTTGATTTAAAGGCTGTGGTTTTTGCATTCTGACCTCATTTGCCACCGTATTATCGAGCGTTTAAGACGAAAAAGCCTCCCAGTGGGAGGCTTTGGATTTTTACTTTCGTTTTTACACAGTAAATCCGCCTCCTAGAGTGGGGGTGTAAAAAAGAAAGTAAAAAAAGCTGCGGTATTTGTTTTCATAGGGAGTAAAACTAAAGGGCGAGGGCGTGGCTGTCAATCAAAAATTATTCAATCGCGATTTTCTTTCATCTTCGCGTTGCTAGGCTGCAATTATGCCTGAGCCAATCGTCATTTCGCCTTCGAGCCAAATAAAAAAGGCGAAGAAATTCTTCGCCTTTTCAGTGTTGTTAGCGATTATTCGCCTAATTCTACGCCAGCACGATTGATCAGGAACTGAGTCAGAATGGGCACAGGGCGACCAGTTGAACCTTTATTCGCGCCGCTGTTCCAGGCAGTACCCGCCACATCTAAGTGAGCCCAGTTGTACTTCTTGGCGAAACGAGACAGGAAACAAGCCGCGGTAATCGCGCCCGCTGGACGACCACCTAAGTTGGTCATGTCGGCAAATGGGCTATCGAGCATATCCTGGTATTCATCCCACAGTGGCATGCGCCATGCGCGGTCACCACTCTGCTCACCTGCATTGAGTAGCTCGTGTGCCAGAGGGTTGTGTGATGAGAACAGGCCTGAGGCATGTTTGCCTAAGGCAATCACACAGGCGCCTGTCAGTGTTGCCGTGTCGATAACCAGCTCTGGGTCGAAACGCTCAACATAGGTTAATACGTCACACAGTACCAGACGGCCTTCTGCGTCGGTGTTGAGGACTTCAACGGTCTGACCTGACATTGTGGTTAAAATGTCACCTGGGCGGTAAGCATTGCCCGATGGCATGTTTTCACAGCCCGCGAGAATACCAACGACGTTGACTGGCAGCTTCATCTCACAGATGGCTTTCATGGTGCCGATAACACCAGCTGCGCCGCCCATGTCGTATTTCATTTCGTCCATGGCTTCGCCTGGTTTTAATGAAATACCACCGGAGTCGAAGGTTAAGCCTTTACCAATCAATACGATAGGTTTCTCAGTGCTGTCAACGGCACCCTTGTATTCCATTACTGTCATAATGGATTCATTGGCACTGGCACGGCCGACGGCAAGGTAAGAGTTCATGCCGAGTTTTGCCATTTGCTCTTCGCCCACAGTCGTGACATGCAGGTTTTCGTGAACTTCGGCCAATTGGCGAGCTTGAGAGGCTAAATAGGCTGGATTACAGATATTTGGCGGCATGTTAGCCACATCGCGACATAAATGCATACCGGCAGAAACGGCCATGCCGTGCTCAATCGCACGCTCACCTAAAGTCAGTTCGCGGCGAGTTGGGACATTAAATACTAACTTGCGTAGCGGACGACGGGTCTCACCTTTACGGGTTTTAAGCGCATCGAAGCTATATAAACTGCTATTGGTCGTTTCAACCGCTTGGCGAACTTTCCAATAGGTATCGCGACCTTTTACGTGTAACTCGGTCAAGAAGCACACGGCTTCCATTGAACCTGTTTCATTTAAGGTGTTGATGGTTTTAGTGATGATCTGCTTGTACTGGCGTTCGTCTAGTTCTCGTTCTTTGCCGCAACCGACTAACAGCACTCGTTCACTCAATACGTTAGGAACGTGGTGCAGTAATAACATTTGGCCTGGCTTACCTTCTAAATCGCCGCGACGCAGTAGATTACTGATATAACCTTCGCTAATCTTGTCTAATTGCTCGGCGATGCCGGATAGACGGCGGGGTTCATAAACACCGACAACGATGCAGGCTGAGCGTTGTTTTTCGGGGCTACCGCTCTTTACGCTAAACTCCATGAGCACTCCTAGATTCTTAAAGACAAATTTTTATATTTATTGGATAATGTCTGCTTGTCCCGAAAAGGGCCTAAGTTATTACTCCAAAGGTGATTTATTCTCGGCACTTGAGTCACGTTTTTGTGAAAAATCCGTGACATTTATTGTTTGCCAGGAACCCCTGAAGCTGGTCAGAAAACTATCAAAAGTAAACAGTTTACATGAAAGTTAGTCTGTTACCAGCAAAAAGATAAGTTTAGAGACCGGATCCTACCTGTGATTGTATTTAGATACCTTATTCGAGAAGTTTTAAAGGCGCAAATTGCAGTACTTTTCGTACTGTTAACTATTTTTATTAGCCAGCATTTCGTGCGCATATTGGCCGACGCCTCAGACGGTGAATTTCCTGCTTCTCTTATCGCCACCTTGATAGGCCTCAACTTACCCTATCTTGTTGTTCTCGTTTTACCTTTAAGTTTGTTCCTTGGGATCCTCATGGCCCACGGCCGCATGTATGCCGAGAATGAAATGGTCATTCTCCACGGTGTTGGCGTAAGTGAATGGTATGTTACCCGAGTAACTTTGATCCTCGCCGTTATCAACATGTTGTTTACTGGCTATTTATCCCTCTATGTCGCGCCTTGGGCCGAGGAGCAGCAAAACCAAGTGCTCGAGAAAGCTCAATCCGAGGCGGGCCTTGCTGCATTAGTGCAGGGGCGTTTTCAGGCGAGTCCTAACGGCCGTGCAGTGCTGTTTGTCGAGCGTATCGGCAAGGATAACGATCTGGATAAAGTGTTTGTGGCTCAGTTGCCAGACCCAAATGACGAAATTGGTTTAACCAACGTGGTCGTGGCTAAGAGCGGACGGGTACTGGAAGATCAGAATGGCTCGCAGCAGTTACAGCTCAATGATGGGGTGCGCTATCAGGGCAGCCCACAACAGAAAGACTACCAAATGATTGAATTTGGTGGTTATAAAATGCAAATCAAAGAGCAACAGGTCGATGAGCGTCGTCGTAAACTCTCTGCCTTACCGCTGACGGAATTGATGAAAGTTGAAGGGCCTGAAGCCGTGGCCGAGTTCCATTGGCGTTTAGCGATTCCGTTGGCGATTCCTATCATGACACTCATTGCCGTACCGCTGGCGAGAGTCAATGTACGCCAGGGTAAGTTTGCCAAAATGCTCCCCGCAGTACTGTTATATCTTGGCTACTTTGGCCTGATGGTCGCGGGGCGTAAAGCGTTGCAGGATGGGGTGATCCCACAGTATTTAGGCATGTGGTGGATCCATTTGTCGGCACTCATTATGGGGATTTTACTCCTCGGTAAAGACAGACCCTTATTTGCTCGTTTATCGACGGCAATGGCGCGTAAAAAGGTGGCCGCATGAAGATTTTAGACCTTTATATCGCCAGAGTTTTATTAAGCACTTCGGCGCTGTGTTTGCTAGTGCTGACGGGCTTGTCGGGCATCATCAAGTGGGTTGACCAGCTGCGTTTAGTTGGTCGAGGTTCCTACTCCATGATGGATGCGGGCATTTATGTGTTATTTCTCGTGCCTCGCGATATTGAAATGTTTTTTCCGATGGCGGTGCTGTTAGGCGCGCTGATCGGCATGGGGATGCTGGCCTCGAACTCTGAGCTGGTGGTGATGCAAGCCTCGGGGATGTCGCGGTTGCAAATCACCTTATCTGCGATGAAAACCGCAGTGCCATTGATGTTGATGGTGATGGCATTGGGAGAGTGGGGCGCGCCAGTGGCCGAGCAAAAGGCCAATGAACTCCAAGCCATTAAACTCTCCGGCGGCAGTTTGATTAAATCCCACCGAGGCATTTGGGCAAAGGATGGTGATTTGTTCGTGAATATTGGTGAAGTCGCCGATATTGATAAGCTGAATAATATTACTTTGTATAAGTTTAACAGTGAGTTAAAGCTTACGAATGTTGTGCATGCCAAGAGTGCCTTGTTCAGTAAGGACAGCTGGCATCTTATGGATGTAAAGCGTACCGACCTAAGCTACGACGAAGTGAAGCTCGAACACTTAGATGAAGATATTTGGCGCTCAAGTCTCACGCCCGACAAGCTTAGCGTCGTATCGGTCAAGCCCGAGGCTTTATCGATTCGCGGCTTAATGGGGTACTTAGATTACCTTAAAAATAACAGCCAAGACCCAAGCCGTTACGAATTAGCCCTGTGGCGCAAGGTGATGCAGCCTGTGACGGTCGGGGTGATGATGCTGGTGGCCTTATCCTTTGTGTTTGGCCCGCTGCGGACCGTGACTATGGGGGCGCGGGTGTTGCTCGGTGTGGTGGCAGGGTTTAGCTTCTATATCAGTAACGAGATCTTTGGCCCCATGAGTATGGTATATGAGTTGCCGGCCTACGTGGGGGCCATTGCGCCGAGTCTGTTGTTTACAGGCATAGCCTTCTACTTTATCCGGCGGTGATAAAACGCGGGTAATAAAAAACGACGCCATATGGCGTCGTTTTTTATTGGGGCAAGGTTAGCTCAGTCACGGTTGTGAGGCTTAGGTGCTAGCTTTAAGCGCCACGCTTTATGCACCATGCCAATTGCGCATTTGGTTGGCTTCCTTGGATAACACAACCACTTCTGAGCGGGTCATCATATCCTGTAGTGCGAGTTTATCGTCGTTGATCAGCACCCACAGATTACCAATGCCGAGTAATGACCAGACGATGCGTGCATAGGCGGTGATAAGGCTTAGGTTTTGGCCATTAGGATGTTGGATCTTAAGGCGCCAAGCGCGCATCCCGAGGGTTTGACCGCCCTTACTCCAAAAAAGCGCATAAAAAGTACCTACGCAGAGCACTAACCAGAGTTGATAAATTCCATGGTATATCGGTATCCCATTGAGGGCGTCGGACACATGTTCAAAGCCATTCATGCTAATCAGGCCGGAGGATGTGAGTCCGAAGAAAATACCAAAGCCGATGGCGCCAGCAAACATATACACGGCTACAGCGAGCAGCAGGTCATAGATCATTGCCCCTAAGCGGCGGAAGAATCCTGCACGGGGGAAGTTAGCATGTTCAGCATTTAACATCTGCAATCCTAATTCTAAATGGATAAATGACGATAAGGCTTAGGCCTCGGGTTCTTCATCGCGTACAAAGTGGATATTGCTAAACCCAAAGCGCGCAAACTCGACCTTACGATAGTCTTTTTCGGCCTTGGCACCTTTGCGTGAGGTCATGGCAATTTGTTGTTCCATCGCGAGAAACTTGGTTAAGTCTATGCCTTCGGCTTCGGCCACGGCTTCGTATAAATCGCGGTGTTTATCATAACTAAAGGCGATGGTTTTCGTCTCACCTTTGAAGGTGTAAGTCACTTGACGCGCCATGGTTCTCTCCTGAAAAAGTCCTGAAATAAGTCTGGAATTAGTTAAATTCGCTTCTAAAAATAAAATACACCGCACCGAGGATACACAGGCCAGCCCAGAGATAGTCGAGTTTGAGCGGTTCCTTCATGTAGAAATAGGCGAAGGGCACAAACAAGCTTAAGGTGATGACTTCCTGCAGGATTTTTAATTGGCCGACATTCATCACTGTGTAGCCGATGCGGTTAGCGGGCACTTGCAGTAGGTATTCAAATAAGGCGATGCCCCAACTGACTAAGGCGGCAATAATCCAAGGCTTTGAGCCTAGGGATTTTAAATGCCCATACCATGCAAAGGTCATAAAAATATTGCTAAGACAGAGTAAACCAATAGTCGTTAGGGTGGGGTTCATCATTCTTCTCGATGATTAAGCTTATAAATCATATACATTGCATCGTCGGTATAGCTGCCAAGGCATTTCTCAATGGCTTTAGGTTTAAAGCCCATTTTACGCCAGTAGCTATCGGCACCTTGTACCGCGACCAGGGAGAGGGAGCTTAAGTTAAAGCGATCCGCGAGTTGCTTTAAGCGCATTAGGGCTTTGGAGCCTGCGCCTAAACCTTGGGCCTTTACCGAGATGGCAATATCGTGCAGATACAAGGTATCGGCTTTAGGTAACTCAGTGATGGGCTCATACAGTGCGGGAGGCATATTGGTGGTCCAAGGATGGGCGAGGCAATAGCCCACCACCGCCTCATTCACCTCAAACACAAAGCAGGATTGAGGTGAGACGTGCCACTTGCTTTGCAATACATGCAGGGGTTCAGGATCCAGTTGGGAGTAACATTCTTCCTGGATCTGTAAAATAGCATCCCAATCCTCTGGGGTGATTGCACGCAGTAACATGGTCGACCTTTTTCCGTCCAAAACAGTGTGAATAAATAAGTTGGGGATTATATACCCAAATCGCAGCAAAAGCTTTGAAACTCGGCAGTGCTGCGATTATCTAGACTGCTTACCACGCTTAGCCCAAATAACGTTGCTTCAAATGTTTAGCAAGATATTGGCTATTGAGCGGTTCGCCAGTGGCTTGAATGATGAGCTCATCCGTTGTCAGTAATGATCCTTTGGACCAAATGTGGCTGCCAAGCCAGTCAAATACTTGGGATAACTGCCCATTATCGATGAGGTTTTCAATCGGGCCTAAGTTTCGCTCCAGCGCAAAACGGCATTGGGCGGCATACATGGCGCCTAAGGTATAACTTGGGAAATATCCCAATTCACCCACGGCCCAATGGATATCCTGCATACAACCATCGCGATAGTTACCATCGGTATTGATCCCAAGCAGTTGTTGCATCTGGCTTGACCAAAAATCGGGAAGGTCATCCACACTCAGGCTACCGTCGATAAAGGCTTTTTCGGCTTCAAAGCGCAATAGAATGTGGCAAGGGTAAGTGACTTCATCGGCATCGACACGGATAAGCCCGGGATTGACTCGGGTATAGTGTCTTGCTAAGTCTTGGGCGCTGAACTCGCAGCCCAAATGCTGTTTAATCAGTGGTTGCAGTTGGCGTAAAAACGCGGGATTGGCACCGAGCTGCATTTCACAAAATAAGCTTTGGCTCTCATGGACGCCCATGGAGCGAGCCAATCCTGCGGGCTGACCACGCCATGGTTTCGGTAAGCCCTGTTCATAACGGGCGTGACCAGTTTCATGCACTATGCCCATGATAGCGCTGCTAAAATCGGCTTCATTATAACGCGTCGTGATGCGCACATCGCTAGGCACTCCACCACAAAATGGGTGGCTGCTGATATCGAGCCTGCCATGGTTAAAATCAAACCCTAAATAGGCCATCACGGCTTGGCCAAGGGCTTGCTGGGCCTTGATTTCGAAGGGGCCATTAAGGGTAAGCTTGGGTTCACTGGCTTGTTTTGCCAGCACATCTTGAATAAGAGAGGGTAACCAAGTTTTTAAGTCGCCAAAGGTTTGTTCGAGCTTTGCCGTGCTCATGCCGGGCTCAAATTTATCGAGCAGGGCATCGTAGGGGGAAATGTTAAGCGCCTGCGCGCGAATTAAGGCTTCTTCCCTCGCGAGGGAGATCACTGCTTTTAGATTCGGTTTAAAACCTTGCCAATCATTGTTTTTGCGTTGCTCGCGCCACGCATTCTCACACTGGTAGGCCATTTTGGTTTTGGCCTGTACTAGCTCGCCGGGTACTAAGGTCGCCTGTTGATACTGATATTGCATTTCCCTCAGATTGGCCTGTTGCTCTGGGCTCAGCGCCTCTTGTGAGGCTCGAGCGAGGTTATCGCCAAGCTCTGGGGCCGTTTTAAGGCTATGGATATGTAATGCCAGTTCTGCCATCGCATCACCACGTTCACTGCCGCCACCGAGGGGCATCATGGCGGCCTGATCCCAATCACCAAGCGCACTAAAATGTTCAAAATGTGAAATTTTCTGGAAATGCGCCGTGAGTTTGTCGTAACTTGGCGTAGGTTCTTTGGTGTTCATAGCGGTATCCATAGACTCAATCTTAAGGTGCTGTCGTTATCTATTAGCACGAAAAAATAACAATAACAGGATGATAATATCATGCAGCCAAAATCACATCACACTAAAACCCTTAAAGCCATGACCATAGCGCTGTTGGTCGGGTTATCCAGTGCCGCCCATGCCGGAGCCGACAGCTTTGCGCCTGGAACCGCCATCCCCGAGTTTGGCCAAGTGGCTAAGGTCGAAAGTACTCTTGCTATCCCCGCTGGGATGAAGTTTAAGGTGGCATTTGATATGAGTAAGGCGGCCGATGTCGGCCAAGTGAATCGTCAGCTCGATAGCCTTGCCCGTTTTATCAATATGCACGTGGCTGCTGGCGTGAAAGAAAGCGATATTGAGCTAGCGATGGTGGTGCATGGCAGTGCCGTTGGCGATTTAGCCGACGATAGTTTTTATGCCAAGCAGCATAACGGGGCGCCAAACCCCAATAAAGCCTTAGTGAAAACCTTAGTAGCCCATGGGGTAAAATTTTATATCTGTGGTCAGAGCGCCGCTTATTTTGACTTACACAACGCCTCTTTGTTACCGGGTGTCGATATGGCCCTGTCCGCGATGACGGCCCATGCGATTCTAGCGCAGCAGGGATTTAGTCAAAATCCGTTTTAGGGTAAATTTTTGTTTGGAAACTAGGCTCGCCTTGCTATTCTGTCACTCGTAAGTTGATAATTACAGTGAAATAAATGGAATGCTGTATCGTTCAAGGAGATGACTATGTGGGCGTTTTTAGTTGAACAGCCTAACCTACCTTACACTATTGCCTTCGCCTGCGTGCTTGTCCTTGGTGTGTTTGAAGCCTTAGCCCTAGTGATAGGGTTAAGCATGATGAGTGCGCTCGACCAATGGGTACCCGCCGATGTGGATTATGATGCCGAGATTGGCGGTACTGGCCTGACGGGGATTGCGGGCTGGTTGTGTCTAAATCGATTACCCTTACTTATCTGGTTTGTGCTGGCACTGACCAGCTTTGCGATTGTCGGTTATATTGCAAATTACCTGAGCCTGCTTTTCACGGGCGTCTTGTTACCCCAACTCTTTACCTTACCAATTGCCGTGGTTGGTAGTGCGTTTGCCTGTCGCTATCTCGGGCGGATCTTGGCCGATCTGCTCCCTAAGAATGAGTCAACCGCCATATCCCTTGATGATTTAAGCGGTTATGTCGGCACTATCACCTTAGGCTGTGCCATGAAGGGCATGCCATCGGAAGCCGTGGTGCGCGATAAACATCAACAAAAACATTATGTATTAGTCGAACCCGAAACCTCGGGTATCGAGTTTGCCAGCGGCACGCAAGTGGTGCTGCTAAAACGAGAAGGAAGAGTCTGGTCTGCGACTCGCTTTGATAATTAATTTTCCAAAGCCATTAACGAAAAAGGAAAGCAAATGGATGTGTTAAACGATGTAACCAGTTCGAGCAACTTCGTGTTGTTAGTTGCCGGAATGGTATTGATTGGCCTGATTGTGATTGGTCTGATTTTCGCCAAGTTATATAAACGTGCGACGAAGGAAATGGCCTTTGTACGTACGGGTTTTGGTGGTGAAAAAATTATTAAGGACGGCGGCGCAATCGTCTTACCCGTGCTGCATGAAACCATCGCAGTAAATATGAATACCCTGCGTATCGAAGTGGAGAAAACCCAAAAAGATGCGCTGATCACTAAGGATAGAATGCGCGTCGATGTGAAGGCCGACTTCTATCTGCGTGTGGCGCCCAATGCTGAAGGCATTTCAATGGCGGCACAAACCTTAGGTACCCGTACCACGCGTGTGGAAGAGCTGAAAAAGCTGATGGAATCTAAGTTTGTTGACGTGTTACGTGCGGTCGCGGCGGAAATGACCATGACAGAAATGCACGAGCAGCGCGCCGATTTTGTGCAGCGGGTACAGAATAACGTCGCCAACGATCTCGAGAAAAACGGGCTAGAACTCGAATCCGTTTCGTTAACGGGTTTTGACCAGACTGATCTGCAATTCTTTAATGAAAATAACGCATTCGACGCCGAAGGTCGTGCGCGTTTAGCCAAGATCATCGAAGAAAAACGTAAAGAGACCAACGATATTCAGCAGGAAAACCGCATCAAGATCGAGCAGCGTAACCTAGAGGCTGAAAAAGAATCGCTGGAGATTGAAAAGGCCGAAGAAGAAGCGCGTCTGGTGCAGCAGCAGTCACTCGAATTTAAGCGTGCCGAGCAGAAAGCGGAAATTATTAAGCAAAAAGAAAACAAGTCCCGTGAAGAACGTGAAGCTGAGATTGCCAAAGAGCGCGCAATCGAAACTGCTCAAATCGAAAAGACTAAAGACATCGAAACCCGCGAGATTGAAAAGCGCAAATCTATCGAACAGGCCCGTATTCAACAGCAACGTGATATCGAAGTTGCCGAGCAGGAAAAACACATCGCGGTAGCCGCGAAGTCGGAAGAAGAGTCTGCCGCCCGTGCCCGCGCCGCCGAAGCGGAAAAAACCAAGGTAGAGAAAGAAGAAGCGGTTATTACGGTGCGCCAAGTGGCTGAGGCGAATCGTCGTAAAGAGATTGAAGTCATCGATGCGCGCAAAGAAGCGGAGCGCGATGCGGTAGGCGTGACAGTACAAGCCGAGGCGGAAAAACGTGCCGCCGAAGACAGATCGAGCGCAATTCTGATTGAAGCTCGCGCCAGTGCCGATGCCAAGAAACTGCAAGCCGAGGCCGACGAGAAGGTCTATGCCGTTGAAGCGGCGGGTAAACAAGCTCTGTATGAAGCCGAAAACGTGCTGCGTGATGAGCAGATTGCGCTGCAAAAATCCCTCGCTATCTTAAAAGCACTGCCTGAGATTGTCGCGCAGGCGGTTAAACCGCTGGAAAACATTGAAGGCATTAAAATTCTTCAAGGTTATGGCGCCGGTAATCAACTGGCATCGGGAGCCGATGGCGCAGTTGCACATCAAGGCGGTATCGCCGAGCAAGTCACAAGCGCCGCGTTAAACTACCGCGCCAATGCGCCAGTGGTGGATGCCATGCTGCGAGAGTTAGGCTTAGTGCAATCTGAGTCTGGCACCTTAAATGACTTACTCAATGGCAATAATGCCTTAACCACCGAAGCCTTGAATGTCGTGAAGTCGGCCAATAGCGGATTAAATGGTTATAGCCAGCAACATACAGTGGTAGAGCCAAAGATAAGTAATTGATATTAACGGTTTAGATTAAAGCGCCTGCGGGCGCTTTTTTTATGCCTGAAACCTCAGTGCCAATTTGTAGTATTCCACTATTACCCTAAATTTAATGGTCGGAGTAGAGTGAAATCCGATGTTGCGTTTTCCCTTATCGAATAAAAGGAGTTTCTCATGGCCAATATTTTGATCATCGCCGGTGATTTTGTTGAAGATTATGAGTTAATGGTGCCGTTCCAAGCCCTCCAAATGGTGGGGCACAGCGTAACGGTTGTCTGCCCTGATAAAGTGGCGGGACAAACCATTAAAACGGCAATCCATGACTTTGAAGGCGACCAAACCTATACCGAAAAACCAGGGCACTTATTTGCCCTAAATGGCAACTTTGTCGGTACCAACGCCAGTGATTTTGATGCGCTGCTGCTTCCCGGTGGCCGTGCACCTGAGTATTTACGCCTAAACCCTACGGTGATTGCCTTGGTGGCGGAATTTGCCGCCCAAGATAAACCCATTGCCGCCATTTGCCATGGCGCGCAGTTACTGACGGCGGCCGATGTGGTACGCGGTAAGAAAGTGTCAGCCTATCCAGCTTGCGCGCCCGAAGTGAAACAAGCGGGCGCCGAGTACTGTGATATTGAAGTGACGGCGGCAATCACCGATGGCAAGTTAGTCACTGCGCCCGCATGGCCTGCGCATCCTGCATGGTTGGCGCAGTTTAACAAGTTACTGAATTAACGATATTCATCTAGCATTATTTATGGCATAACAGTTCAGGTAGAGGCTTAAGTTGAGTATTTGCTAAGGGCTTAAGCAAGACGCAATGGCTAGAGCTAAGCGCAATAGCTGCTTGGGGAGTAATATTGTGTGTGAAATCTATTCCGGTGCCGAACCCGAACTGTTTGAACTCAAAACCCGCTCCATTCGAATCGATGGGGTCGTGACGAGCGTGCGGCTCGAGGCGATTTTTTGGCAGATTATTGAAGAGATTGCCGAAGATGCTGAGCTGAGTGTGGCGGTGTTTTTAACCCGTATTTACCGTGAAGTGTTAACTCGGCAGGGCGAAGTGGCTAACTTTGCCTCTTTGCTGCGGGTTGCCTGCACCACCCATCTGAATCAGGGGCAGCGTTTGGTGTTAAAACCTAAGGTTGCGCTAAACGCGGCATCCTCTTAACTATCCATTTCATCTTTGCTATTTGAAAAAGACAAAGCTTGCCGCGTTATTGCAGAGCCATTTTCTGGTGAGCACTTGGAAACATGCGCTTTTATCGGTTTAGCTGGCAAAGGCTTGGGTGTATTTCTGGATAATCTGTTCCACTTTTCCATCGGCTTTTAGCTGTGCTATCGCGTGATTGAGTGCTGGCAGTAGATCGGCATGCTCCTTACGTAGCCTTAACACCAATACGCCATCGGAATGCACCGTGGCCAATCCAACGGGGATCTTAAGCTTGTTCGACCAATATAAGGCGGGATAGTTACCTGCGATAATGGCCGTGATGCGGTGTTTATCCAATGCCTTAATCAGCTCTTGCTCCGAGGTAAAATCGACACGGATAAACTCTTTGTCGTCGTGGTACAAATATCCCCTGACGGTACCGATTTGTTTGCCTTTAATTTCAGCGACTTCCTTAAAGGATTCGACATTCTCGGGTCTGGTCACTACGTATTCTGTGATGGGCATAATGGGATCGGATTTAACGAACGAGGGGCCAAAGTCTTGATCCGCAAACCAACTTGGGCTGACCACATCAAAGTCTAACTGGCCGGTTTCAAGGGCGTTGTTCGTCCGTTTCGGTGGCAAGGACAGGTTTTCGCCCTCGATATTGGCTAAGGATAAAATCAGTGGGATTAACTCAGACACCATGCCAGGGGCTTCGGGTTGGTTAGCAATAAAATAGGGATACCAAGAATAGGAGCCGGTGATGTTGTACTTGAGTAATTGGGCAAAGGAGGGGGGAGTAAATAATAGAAGTAATAACACGGCGTGCGCTCGCCAACGATAGAAAATACTTCCTTTACCCATCTTGTCCTTCACTCCTTGGTTGAACGAGCTTCGTGGTGACTGCGCTACATCTTACCTAGCCATTGTGAAAAATTTGTTATCCGTAGCGCAGTTTCCCTATTCAAGCAGCTTTTTAGGCTTAAGCCAAGAGTTGGCACAAGGCCGGCAGCTGATTTTGCGGGTAAATTTGATAGGTTTTATGGTGCTTAATCAGGCTGGTCTTTTTATTGCCTTGGCTTATCAGCAAACCATGGGAGAGGGCGATTTGAGTCAACAGCTGCTCATCGGCGCGAACATACAAGTTGATCGGCTTGATGAGCTGATTATCTTGGATGTGTTGAGTAAACTCTTTTACATCAATTACTAAGCTCGATTGGCCATCGGCATCCAGCTTGAGTTTGGTGTTAATTTCGGTGTCAGTAAACACTAGCCATTCGAGCTGAGTTAACTCGGCAATCATAGCGTTTAATGCTGTACCTAACTCCACGTGCGAGTTTTCAACGCTCAGATATTGATGAACAATTCTTTCCAATAACCGCTTAAGTTCGGCGCCAGCACCTTGGCTGCGCGCCATACGGATCCAAGCCGTGAGATCGTCGGCCACCAGTTTCGAGAAACGCTTTTCTTTGAGCGCCTCAACCATCCAGTTACACAGAAAATGACTCTCCTGCGCAGGCGTGCGTTGGGCTTTTTTAGCTTGGGCTGAGGCGGTTAAATCGGCAAGACCCGCGCGGGCGAGTTCGAGTACGGCTTGGTTATAGGTTTGAGAATTCATTGTGGCTCCGCCGCGGGCTAAAGGATTGATCTAATGGAACGTGTCGTATCGATTGCGGCCAAGCTAGTTTAGCAAAGCAGCCGCTAAATCGATAACGATTCTTAGCGGCTGTTTGGACAGGGGATGGATTATTCTGGTGCTCCGACGAGGCTGGCGGCCGTCAGAATCAACTTAGGTGCGGGTCTCACCTTATAGTTGGGATTCACATATTGGAAATGGATTAATCCTTGAGTGTCAGCGATATAAATTGCCGGAACAGGCAGAACTAAGCGCTTATCGCCTTCGGGCGTTGTCCACAGTGGCTTATCCAGTTTTAAGCGACTCAAATAAGTATCAGTGACTTGTTTGCTAGTGTAAAAGGCAAGACCAAAGGCTTGCGATGCCTGCATTTTTTCATCGGAAAGTAGCTGGTATTTAAGCTCGTTTTTTGCGGCCGATGCCTTTAACTGTGCGGGCGTATCAGGGGAAATCCCCACCAGTTGAAAGCCCATGTCGATTAGTTTAGGTTCAATGGCTTTTAGTTGCCCCATTTGGTTGTTGCAAAACGGGCACCAGCCGCCACGGTAAAAGAAGAAAATGGTTGGTTTTTGTGCGATTAATTTTGCTAAATCAACGCTTTGGCCATTCATATCTTGCAAAGTAATTGCGGGGATTTGCTCGCCATTGAGCAGTGGGCTAACCGAATATTCATCCTTAGCAATAGGTTGAGCTAGCGTGGTAACACTACCAAGCAGTAGGCTGGTGGTGAGTAAAAAACGCTGTAGTAGGGACGGCATAAGTAATCTCTCTGTGTTATGGGTTATTCTATCAATTCAAGCGATTGGCTCTGGTTTGTACGCTTGTTGGTCCGTGAATGGGGTTGACAGTTATAAGAACGGCGAATGCAGCAATTTATTACAGTGTGTATCCAGA
This sequence comes from Shewanella sp. GD03713, assembly GCF_029843705.1. Taxonomy (NCBI): domain Bacteria; kingdom Pseudomonadati; phylum Pseudomonadota; class Gammaproteobacteria; order Alteromonadales; family Shewanellaceae; genus Shewanella; species Shewanella sp. GD03713. The sequence continues at coordinate 3,459,036 of NZ_JAOCIW010000001.1, read as the reverse complement.
TTTTGTGGAGTGTTTAAAGCAATGATGCTTAATCACCCAAGAGCTCGTTTTAATCTCATATGAGTCAATGGTGTGAGCCGATAATGTGGGCTAATTGAGTGAGCTAATGGAGTCAGCAGCTCGAGTGAGCTAAGGTGGGGCGCCGAACGCGAAAGTGGTAATATTGCCACAGCCTTGAAAGGCAGAAGTAATATTTGGTAATTTTTTCAATAGGAAAGCCGTAAATGGATAAGGGATTATTTAACGCATTAAAGAAAGTCTATGTTAAAAAGTCGTACCGCAAAGACGAGCATGGTTATCAACAAAGAATCGATAATGGCGATGTGTTTGATGTCGATACGGGAACTTATATCTACTCCTATCAAGGCCTAACTGATGCCGAAATCGCATTGATTGAACAGAGTGGCTATCCGGTCAACGACAGGGTTAACCTGAGCCATGATGATGTGGTGCTCGGTTATAAAGCGATACTAAAGCAGCCGAATCTTTCCCTCGAAAATGTACTTGCGGCCTATTTATGTGGTTTTTCAAGCTTCCCTCGCGGTCGTCAACCCATTCTCAGCTATCTGTTTGCGAAGGCGCTACCAGAACATTCGATGGCAACCGATAGTGACATTTGTCCTGTGTGTTCCATCAAGCGCGTTAACTGGATTGAGCAGGGGCAAAAAATCTTTTCCTGTTACGCTGGCAGTGTGTGGAACGAGCGCTGGGCGCACAACCTTATAGAATTACAAGAATTTTGTACGCTATCGCCTTGTAAACCCAGTGTAGAGGATGTGGCCATCTTCAGTGCGTTAATTGAAGCTATCCGTCAGGCTCCTTTAGATGAAACACCCGGAAAACTCGAGCAAAGGGTGAAGAAAGCCAAGATTATCCCCAAATTTAATCAGTACAGTTTCCGTGGCCAACTGATGGTGTTAGCTGAGCTTGGCATTATGCCAAATTCCTATGTTACGCCGCTTTATGAAGCATTTACGCCATTTGAGGCGATCTGCAATATCAAATACCCCGGCAGTATTCGCTCTGACATCATCTTACCGCTTGCGGGCTGGCGCGGCGAAAACCCCATTGATGAGCACAGGCTTAAACAGATATTTGGCCTGTTTATATCCTAGAGCCTGAGCCATGTTGGGTGTTAAGCACTCGGTTGGAGTTGAGTTGTCAATTGAGCAACTTATTCAATCTTGTGGTCGAGCATAAATGGCTTTAGGATGAGTCACGAGTCCTATGTGCTCATATTTGTTGGCATCTTTATCGGTAGAACACTGCACTATTGATGTTGAACGATGAGTTTGGGTTTTTGGCTATTTTCAATCTATACAAGGAGTTGTTGATGAAAAAAGTACTGTTATCCCTCACCGCAATCATGACGAGCCAAGTTGTTTTTGCACAATCTATTTCGGATAAAAATGCACAGGATGCATTTATTTATGGTTATTCCATAGATGAAGCCTATAAGTTTTTCTACGAAACAGCAGTTAAAACCGATACTCCGCTAAATCGTTTCCAAAATATTCGCCATATTGCCGATGATACTTACACCGCGCATCCCACAATCAACAACGATACCCTGCACTTAATGGGATGGTTGGATGTGGCGACCGAACCTGTGATCGTAAGCGTGCCCGATATGGATAAAGGACGCTATTGGATCCTCCATACGATGGATATGGGCCATTACACAACCTCTATGATTGGTTCTCGTCTGAGGGGAAATGAAGGTGGGCGCTTTATGTTTGCAGCCCGCTCATGGAAGGGGGATGTCCCCGCGAGTGTAGACGAAGTGATTTATGTGGATTCGAATCTGATCAAGCTGATGGGGCGTATTATGGCCGTTGGCAAAGAGGATGAGAAAATCGCGTTAAATTATATGGATGATTGGAATATCCGTACTTTGTCTGCCTATCTTGGTGTGGCAGGTCCTAAACCTAAGGTGCGTACCTACCTCGATCCAGAGAAGACTAATTGGTTGCAAAGGGTCAATTATATGCTCTGCGATGGTGATATGGGGACTGCAGATAAGCAATGGTTGGCCCAGTTTAAGGATATTGGTCTGGCCCCTTGTAAGGAAGACTTCACGGCCGCCCAAATTGCTGCCGCTAAGGTCGGCGAAAAGTTAGGTATGAAACACATTATTGATTTAGCGCCTAAAATGACCAATGCGGGTAAGTTATTAGGTACTCGTGAGCAGTTGAGTGATGGTGCTCGTGACCTTTTCGCCGAAGGCACTTATCTTGGTCAGTGGGGATTGCCACCCGATGAGTCCGTTTATCTGAAGGAGGAAAAGGGCGATGACGGTAAATCTCTCAATGGTTCAAATGGCAAAAAATACGTGATGCATTTTAAAGCACCAGAGGTGAGTCAATTCTGGTCATTTACGGTTTATGGTTCAGATAACCGCTTGATGGCACACAACGCAATTAATCGTCATAGCCGTGGTGATCGCAACCTTAAACCCGATGCCAATGGTATGTATACCATTGAACTGAGTGCTAAGGGGGATGAGAGTAACAGTAATTGGTTGCCTATCCCGGAGAAGGACGCTTACATCATTATGCGGATGTACGGCCCGAATAAAGACATCCAAGAGGGAAAATATCCGTTCCCTAAAATTCAAGTTGTTAAGTAATTTTAAGCCCATTGTTGGCTCAATAAAAAAGCGTCCCTTGGGACGCTTTTTTGCTTTTTATGACTAGACACTTTGGTGAGGTTTAGTTGCCTATGTCAGTTGTTTATTTGAGCTTTTTTGCCTTACTTGGGGCTTGGCCAACTTTCATTTTCACGCGGCGGCCCTGCATGCTTTTTTCGGCAATGATCTGCTCGCTGACGTTGTCGAGTCGCTGTTGTTTCTTGGCAAAACTGCGGCGGGTTTGGAGCTGCTTTAACAGCAAGTCGCGGCTACCAACTTCGTATCCGGGAACGGTAATACGACGAATTTTTTGGCCGATAAGCTTTTCAATATCCGCCAAGGTGCGCTCTTCTTCACGGCTCACAAATGAAATTGCGACCCCAGATTTACCCGCGCGGCCAGTACGGCCAATACGGTGCACATAGTCTTCGGCGAGGAAGGGTAAGTCGAAGTTGACCACATACTCAAGGCTTGGAATGTCTAAGCCACGGGCGGCGACTTCGGTCGCGACTAAGACGCGTACCTTACCCGACATAAACTCACGCAATGCGCGGCGACGGCTACCTTGCGCCTTTTCACCATGGACGACTTCAGAGGGAATGCCGTCTAAATTCAATTCTTTCACTAAGGTGTCGGCCGCATCGCGCGTCGCGGTAAAGACCAACACTTGTTGCCAGTTCTTTTTACCAATTAGTTCGGATAAGAGTTCGCGCTTACGGCGCTGTTCAACCGGATACACCACTTGGCTCACGGTATCTGCGGTGGTGTTTTGCTTGTCGGCGCTGATGACTTGAGGCTTGACCATCATGTCGTTGGCCAGTTTTTTCACCGCACTCGAGAAGGTGGCCGAGAACAATAGGTTTTGACGCTTCTTATTCACCGCTTGGAGGATTTTTTGAATATCCGCATTAAAGCCCATGTCTAACATACGGTCGGCTTCATCGAGCACTAAAAAGTCGATGCTAGAGAGACTTAAATTACAGGCGGTAAGGTGCTCGAGCAAACGCCCTGGCGTCGCGACAATAATATCGGCACCGCGTTTAAGTTTTTGCGCCTGAGTCTCAACCTTTACACCGCCGTAAATGGTTAACACGCTGAAATTTAAATACTTGCTGTAGGCTTCAACATTGTCGGCGACTTGAGCTGCGAGCTCGCGAGTCGGCGTTAAGATTAATACCCGCGCGTTCGATTTTAAGGTCTCGCTGGGATTTTCTGCCATCTTTTGCAGTATAGGTAATGCGAATGCCGCCGTTTTACCCGTGCCCGTTTGCGCGCTGGCGAGCACATCTTGCCCGCGGCGGATGGCGGGGATCGCTTGCTGCTGAATAGGTGTCATTTTTTGATAACCGCAATCTGAGATAGCGCGTAAAATCTCGGGGCAAAAACTAAAAGATTCAAATCTCATTTTGGATTCCTGTTGTTCACTTATTCAATCACTCAAACGCTTAGACTCGAATGCAATCACTTTAACATCTGAGTCAAACTATCATGCGCTTGGTCACGCATTTCCTCATCCAGTTTTACTGCACGGTGAGCATAAAAATGGCGGGCGCGGAGTATAGCAAAATTTTCGGTTAAAACCTGTACTTTTTAACCTTTTGGGCTTTTATGACGCAGTGTTAGCAGGTTTTGATATGGATAAAGGCGTTGGAAAGGCTGAGGAGAGCGATTCGCACCATTGCCTGCATCGACAATGGTGCGATAGGCATGTTAACCAAAGGCGCGGCGCAGACCGAGTGCCTTTTCGGCGTTTTGCTTGAGGTGATTGGCGGCATCACCAATTTGATGGGTTGCCGCGAGGTTTTCGCTGCTGGTTTGGGTGATAGAGTGAATGTTGTTAGTGATTTCATGCACCACTTGACGCTGCTGATCGGCGGCCACCGCGTTTTGCTGGGCAAAGGTGTGGATCTCACTCACCTCTTGGTAAATGGTATTGACGTTCTCGGCAGAAGTTTGGATATCGTTAGCGCATAACTCGGCATGTTGACGACTTTGTTCCATCTCCTTCGCCCAGGCATTTAGCATGCTGAACATCTTGTCGACGCTTTGGGAAATACTGTTGGTCGATAATTGGGTACGGCTCGACAGCGCGCGCACTTCGTCGGCGACAACTGCAAACCCGCGGCCTTGCTCGCCCGCGCGAGCCGCCTCAATCGCGGCATTGAGCGCGAGCAGGTTAGTCTGCTCGGCAATCGAGTCAATCTCGCCCATGGCACTGGCCACCCGTTCGGCTTCTTTATTGAGTTGATGGGCATTATTGGCTGCATCGGCCACGGATTTGGCTAATTGCTCAACTTTTTGGGTGTTGGCCTTCATATTGGCGCTGCTTTTCAGGCAGAGATCGTAGGCTGTGTTGATGCTGGTCGAGGTCAGTTGGGTATTTTGTGCGACCTCGGCAATGGTTGAGCTCATTTCTTCCATCGCGCTGGCGAGTTGTTCTAGCTGGTTTTTTTCTTGGTCTAGGCTGACATAGGTCTGTTCTGTCGTCACCACCAGCTGGTCGGCAATCGCATGTAAGTGGTGGGCCTGATCTTGGGTGCGGCCAAGCACGCCGTTCATCTTGGCTTGCAATAGGATCAATTGGAAATCGAGAATCGATGAAGTGTCGGCGCCCGAGTAGATGTAGCGACTGATTGAGTCATATTTCTCTTGCATTTCAATCAATTTGGCTGGAATACGGAAGGCTTCATCGTAGAAAATGGCCAGATTGAGGCTCATTAAAATCGCCCCTGCGAAAATCACTCCCCAACCCCAAAAGTAACCAGCAATCAGTAACCCTGTAGTGGCCACCACGGCTGACACAAATCGTTTTTGCATCAAACTCAGCGGTTTAGGTATGGGCTTGTTTTGCACTAGTCTGCGGTATATATCCGTGGCTTTACTGACATAGGCCGCCTGCGGCTGGATACGCACCGACTGATAGCCGACGATAGTCCCATTCTCAAACAGCGGAGAGACGAAGGCATCGACCCAATAGAAACCGCCATTCTTACAGCGGTTTTTGACTATGCCTCGCCAGGATTGGCCGGATTTCAGCTTTTCCCACATTTCTTTGAAGGCGGCGCTGGGCATATCTGGATGGCGCACTTTGTTGTGGGGTTGGCCGATTAACTCTTCGGCACTGTAACCCGATACTTCGGCAAAACGTTGATTAACATAGGTAATAATCCCACGGGTGTCCGTTGTGGAAATCAATTCGTCTTGTGGTGTGAGGCGGACTTCTTGTGCGTTACTGTGGAGTTGACTGGTGTTACTGCGGCTAGGGTTACTCTGGCTCATTTAGTGTGTCCATTCAGGGCCGATACGACTTTTTGGGTAAATGTAACTGGTAAAACAGGTGCCAGCTCTCATTGGAGTCGGCTTATTATGTGACAATGGTATCATTTTTGTGTGGTTATTGGAGAGCGGTTTTTCGCTTTACCCGCAACAAAAGTAATGATTTTTAAATTTTGTAAGTTTCTGCAAATATTGCATTTTTAATTCGCTTTCAAACGAGTGTTTATCCTGTTTAAAAGCAAATTTCAGAGTTTTGTATAAGGTCTGTTTTTAGCTTATGCCGGGCTAAGGCTGTTATAGATTCATTTGCCTAAATAGTGGTAGGAGCTTAGGTGAAAAACATCAGCCCGACTATTGGACTAATGTCGTGATTTAGCTTGTCAGAACAGTAACATCATAGGTGGAACGGGTCTTGAAGCGACTCTCAATAAAAAGCCCAAGCATTGGCTTGGGCTTTAGTGTTTGTTGCCACTTAATGCTAAATGGCTTTTGTTGCCTTTGTCAGCCACTCAAGCTCACTACCCGACATTAATGGCGATAAGGTGTTAAACACTTTCTGATGGTAAGCATTAAACCAGTCGATTTCGCCTTGGGTTAACAGGCTCTTATCAATAAGGCGAGCATCCATTGGGATCAGCGTTAAGGCATCGAATTCATACATTTCACGCTCTGCGCCCTTTAAGGCTTCGCAGTGTTGCACTACCACTAGGTTTTCTAAACGGATCCCAAAACTGTCGGCGCGGTAATAACCTGGCTCGTTAGATAACACCATGCCTGGCATTAAGGCGATGGCATTGAGGTTTTTACCGATGCGCTGCGGACCTTCGTGCACGCTGAGGAAATGACCAACACCGTGGCCTGTGCCGTGGTCGTAATCAAAGCCATGTTGCCACAGATATTGACGGGCGAAGGCATCGAGTTGTTGCCCTGTGGTGCCTTTAGGATAGCGGGCCTGATCTAAGGCGATATGGCCTTTTAATACCAAGGTGACCATTTTCTTCTGTTCATCGGTCACGTTACCAATGGCGATGGTACGGGTGACATCCGTGGTGCCGTCCAGATACTGAGCGCCAGAATCCACAAGATAAATGCTGTCCATCGTCATCATGGCAGGCGTGCCATTGTTATGGTTGTAGTGGCACATGGCCGCATTAGCGCCAGCGGCGGAAATGGTATCGAAACTGGGCTCGCGATACTGTGGATCTTCGAGGCGGAAGCTTTCTAATTTGTCGGCGAGGGTTGCTTCATCGTGCAGACGATTGGCCGCGACCTCGGCATCGAGCCAAGCAAGGAAACGACTCACGGCCACACCATCACGGATATGGCTGGCGCGCATGCCCGCTAATTCGGCGGCATTTTTCTGTGCTTTAGGCAGGGAGACCGGGTCAATTCCGGCAATTAACTTGGCGCCTGCATCGCGGGCGATATTTTGTGCCCAAGCGTTGGCAGAATTTGGATCGGCGAGCAGTTTCACGCCCTGTAAGCTTGCCAAGGTATCGGCAAGCGAAGCTTCGCTCTTAAAGCTCACACCCGCTCCAACGTGTTCTTCAATGCCTTCTGGGAGTTTGCTTAAATCGGTAAACAGCTCCATATCGCCATTGGCGTGAAGTAGCGCGCAGCCGAGCACGACAGGCAGACGCGGCACGTCATTACCTCGGATATTGAGCAGCCAGCAGAAGGAGTCTAAAGCGGCGATTAACGCTACATCGGCGCCGGCTTTTTTGACTAGTGCGCCAATCTCGGTGCGTTTTTGCAGGCTGGTCTTACCCGCGCTCTCATTACTAAATAACGTGATAGCTGCGCTCGATGGTGCAGGTCGATTTTGCCAGTGCTTATCAATCGGATTCTGTTCGACGGCAACCAATTCAATTTGGGCTTTTGCTAACGTCGCTTTGGCGTTTTCAAACCAAGCTAAGGTGTGTAAACGGGCATCGAAGCCTACACGTGAACCAGCGGCAAGCGTATCGCATAGCCATTCGATTTGCGGTGTGTCAGTTAGGCTTTCATAACTAAAGAGATTTGCATCCACTTGCAGACGCACTTGCACCGTGTAACGACCATCGGTAAAGATGGCGGCTTTGTCTTTTAAGACAATGGCCATGCCCGCTGAGCCAGTAAAATCCGTTGCCCAGTATAGACGCTCGTTATGCTCAGGCACATATTCGCCTAAGTACTCGTCCGCGCGCGGGATGATAAAGGCATCTAAATTGGCACTGGTGAGTTCGCTACGAATGGCGGCAAGACGGTTAGCAATCTTATTCGGTTGTAGGGATTGTGGTGACGATGGTAACGACATAGGGGCTCCAAATATTGGCATTGGCGGCTGACGTAGGCGGCCAAATTATAATGCGTAATGCTGGCGAAAAGGATGCGAATTGGCGGCGATTATCGCAAGCTCAACGGCTAAGATGCAAGGGGATGGAATAAAGGATTTTGTATACAATTTTGTTTTTTCGGCATCACTTTGCGGTAACAAGGGTTGTGATCTTAGACTAATTTCCAAATTGAAATGTTATCTTTATCACTCAGTTCTTCCGACTAATTCTTACAAATTAGCTACTTAAGTTTTATTCAATCGCTAATATTTACCCATTATGCTAACATTCGCCATCTCCGCTCGGGGTCAGAGGGGAGCACATGTATCAGTGGAGTTGGCGATGCAAACATTAACAATAGACGTGGGCGGTAGCAAAGCCCTGTTCGAACTTCAACTCAAGGGGCATACAGAACAATATAAAATCCCCACGGGTGAAGGCTTTAAAATTGAAGATTTAAATGATCAAATCGCGGCGCTGGAACGGGATTATGATTTACAGCACTACCATTTAGCGATCGCTGTACCTGGACTCGTACAACAGAATCGTTTGGTGTCCTGTAAATCGCTGCCCGGTCTCAATGGGCTAAGCTTTGAAACCTTGAAAACTCAAGGTGAACTTAAGTTTATCTGCAATGATATCGACGCCGGTATGCAGGCAACCTGTGATGAAAAATATGCCTGTGAGTTGTTAGTCATGTGTGGCACTGGGATTGGCATGTCGATCGCGTTGAGCGGCAAGGCTTTTACGGGGGCTACGGGAGTGGCGGGGGAGCTTGGGCATTGCCGAGTGATGACGGAGGCGGGGGAGTTTAGTCTCGAACAGCTCGCCAGCGGCGATTCTATCCGCAGCCGTAAGATTTCCACCGCCGATGATTTATATCTCGCCGGCACTTATCTGGGAATGGGGCTAGCGTGGGCGGTTAATCTGTTTAATCCTAATCGGATTTGGTTAGCGGGCGGCATGATGAACAGCGCGCCGTACTATAAGGGGTGTCTGGATAGTTTAAGACGCATGGCTCTCAGTGCACCGTTAGCCGAAATGAAGATTAATCGTGTCGATGATATGGAGACCTTAGTCTGCCGTGGCTTATCGGTGATCTTGGCAAGGGATTACTCGAAGGACGCCGCCTAACGGCTTTCGATTGAGATGCGAATAGGTCAAGATTGAGGCGTGATAAGTTCGTTCAGGTTATCAATCTTGGCTTACTGACGCTGATATTGATTCAGATATTGGTTCAGATTAGGTCGAGAACAACAGCATGCGGCCATCGGATTTGTGTGTTTGCAGTGCACTCTGCATATCACCTCATTCGATGACCGCATTTTTGTTTGCATGAGTTATCAAGTTGCGTCTTGCATAATCGCTTTCTTAAGACTTTCGATTTATTTTTATTGCCTTTCCTATTGACGATACGAGTCGATGATAGGAGCCATAGCTTAAGCAATCCTTTTAAATACAATTCATTGCTCATTTTTTGCACTCAATGGTTTTACTTTTCCTTTAAGCGAATCCTGTGTTGGTAATCGGTACAACGGCCCGTTTGTTAATATTTAGTTGCAATTTAACGCTATAGCGGCATATGCTAATTAACGCAATGACAACGTTGTCATTAGTGATAAAGGCAAACCAATCGAAAGATTGGGACGCAAAGCCTCCGGTCTAAGGGTTCGTTTGTACCTATGATAGCGGGGATACCACAGGTTGTTTCTTCATGCTGCCGTTGTACGCACATGGTTTTAAGAGTGTTGTTTCCTGTCTACGCTTTGTTTGCCTTATTGATGCATAACTTACTCAATAGGGAAATCTCATGTTTAAGACTCAAATCTCCACCTCGGCGATGTTGGTGGCCTCGGTGCTGGCATCCGCTGCCAGTTTTCAAGCCTTTGCTGCGCTCCCCGGTAAACCGACTTTAGGTTGGGGGGAAACTAAGTTTGCCATTATCGAGGTGAATCAAGCCGCCTCAGCTTATAACCAATTAGTGACGGTTAAAGATGCCGCCGATGTGTCGGTGACCTGGAACTTGTATAACGGCGATATCGGCAATAAGGCGCAGGTGTTACTCAACGGAAATGTGGCATGGGAAGGTCCATCGAGTGCGGCGGGTACGGCCAATTTCAAGGTCAATAAGGGCGGGCGCTATCAAATGCGCGTGCAGCTTTGTAATAACGAAGGTTGCAGCGCCAGTGATGCGAGGGAAATCTTAGTCGCCGATACCGATGGCAGTCATTTACTGCCACTCAATGCGCCTTTGAAAGAAAACAATCGTCCCTATGCGAACAAATCCGGCAAAGTGGTGGGAAGTTACTTTGTGGAGTGGGGGGGTTATGGACGTAAATTCCCCGTTGATAAGATCCCAGCACAAAACTTAACCCATATTTTATATGGCTTTACCCCGATTTGTGGTGGCAATGGCATCAACGACAGCTTAAAGGAAATCGAAGGCAGCTTTGAGGCATTGCAGCGCGCCTGTGCTGGCCGTGCCGATTTTAAAGTGGCGATCCACGACCCTTGGGCGGCGGTGCAAATGCCGCAGGCGGGGGTGAGTGAGTATTCCGATCCCTACAAGGGCAACTTCGGCCAATTGATGGCGTTAAAACAAGCCTATCCCGATCTGAAGATCCTCCCCTCCGTTGGTGGCTGGACGCTCTCCGATCCCTTCTACTTTTTAGGGGATAAAACCAAGCGCGACACCTTTGTCGCCTCAGTGAAGGAGTTTTTACAAACCTGGAAGTTCTTCGATGGTGTCGATATCGACTGGGAATTCCCGGGCGGCAGTGGCGCTAATCCAAGCTTAGGAAATGCCAATGACGGACAAACCTATGTCACCCTGATGCGTGAACTGCGGGCGATGCTCGATGAGCTCAGCGCCGAAACCGGACGCACCTATGAGCTGACGTCGGCCATCAGTGCGGGCGGCGATAAGATTGCTAAGGTCGATTATCAGGCGGCGCAGCAATATATGGATTACATCTTCCTGATGAGTTACGACTTTAACGGCGGCTGGACCAACACTGAGCTGGGACATCAAACCAATCTCTATGAGGCTAGCTGGGATCCTAATACCCGATACACCACGGACAAAGGCGTAAAAGCCCTGCTCTCTCAAGGGGTGACTCCGGGTAAGATTGTGGTCGGCGCAGCGATGTACGGCCGCGGCTGGACTGGGGTCAATGGCTATAGCGGTAACAATCCTTTCACGGGCACTGCAACGGGCAAAGTGAAGGGCACTTGGGAAGCTGGCGTAGTGGATTATCGCCAGATCGCCAAGGATTATATGGGCGCAGGTTGGAACTATGCCTATGATGAAACCGCCGAAGCGCCATCTGTCTTTAATGCATCAACGGGTGATTTAATTACCTTCGACGATGCTCGCTCTGTTAAAGCCAAGGGCCAATACGTGCTGGCCAATCAGCTCGGTGGTCTGTTCGCCTGGGAAATTGATGCCGATAATGGCGACATTCTCAATGCCATGCACGAAGGTCTAGGCCATGGTGAGGGCACGACGCCACCAGCGAATAAAGCGCCGATTGCCAACGCGGGAGCGGATATCACGGTAACCGGTACTGCGGATGTCACGTTAAATGGCAGCGCGTCGCGGGATCCTGAAAATGGCGCCTTAAGTTATCAATGGAGCCAAGTCTCGGGCCCAAGCTTAAGTATCAGTAATGCGGATATGGCCAATGCTATGGTGCAACTGAGCGCGACGGCGTCGGATGTGGTGTATGTGTTTAGCCTGCGAGTTACAGATCCTGAGGGATTATCTTCAACCGACACTGTGACTCTCACCCATAAGGCCGAGACGGCAAACCAAGCGCCAGTGGTGACTGTGCCTGCGACTGTAACGCTTGAAGCGGGGCAATCGGTGAGCATCAATGCGACGGCGACAGATGCCGATGGCGACAGCCTCACCTACGCATGGACAGTGCCAAGCGGCGTAGCGGCGAGTGGACAAAACACTGCCACATTGGTGGTGACTGCACCGACGGTTACTCAATCGACCCAATACAGTTTGAGTGTATTAGTCTCCGATGGCGCCTTAGATGCCAGTGCTGCCTTGACCTTAACCGTGACGCCTAAGGTGACGGGCGGTCAATGTGACGCAACTGACCCCAATGCGGCCAACTATCCTGCTTGGAATGCGACAAGCATTTACAACACTGGTGATACAGTGAGTTATAACCAACTGGTTTGGAAGGCGAAATACTGGACTCAAGGTAACACACCTTCAAGAACCGCCGACCAATGGCAATTGTTGAGTCAGGTTGAGTTAGGCTGGGATGCGGGCGTTGCCTACAACGGCGGAGCAACGACTAGCTATAACGGTCGTCAGTGGCAAGCCAAATACTGGACTAAGGGAGATGTCCCCGGTGTCGCAGCAGTATGGACGGATATTGGCGCGGCGTCTTGCCCTTAGTCGATATGGATTAAAGACAAAAAAGCCCTGCAATGCAGGGCTTTTTATTAAGGAATACAGCGTAAGATTAATTTATCTTCAGCAGCTCAACATCAAAAATCAGTACCGAACCGCCGCCAATTTTGCCTGTGCTGCGGTTGCCATAGGCCAGTTCGCTAGGAATAAAGAAGCGATACTTGTCGCCCTCGACCATCAGTTGCACGCCTTCAGTCCAACCTTTAATCACACGATTGAGTGGGAAGGCTATGGGTTCGCCGCGCTCGACCGAGCTATCGAACACTGTGCCATCAATTAAGGTGCCGTGGTAATGCACTGTCACTGTATCACTCGCCTTAGGATGAACTGTGCCAGTGCCTTGCTGTAACACTTGATATTGCAACCCAGAGACGGTGGTTTTCACCCCTTCTTGGGTTTTGTTTTGCGCTAAAAACTCATTACCTAAACGGATATTTTCTTGGGCCGCTTTTTGGTTATTCATCGAGGTAAAGAAGTAAAAAATCACCCCAGCAATCACAACAACGGCAAGTAACATTTTCATTTTAAGGAGCACCTCAGTCAATTTTGGTCATGTTATCAGTTTTTTAGCCGAAGTGGCTAGCGCCTCGATTTGGCGCGGTGTTGGATGATTCGCGTTACATTTTCTCACTTTTTTAAAATGGTTAAAGGCTTTATCCCGTTTTAGAGATCGCTTAACCTGTGACATTAGACTCTACAAAAACTCAATAAAAACAGATAAGAAGAATAAACAAGGACAGTCTTATGTTAACCAAAGCGGCAAAACCTCTGGTCAAGCTCGTCGACCGATATTTACCCGATCCTTATATCTTTGTCTTGCTCTTAACCTTAGTGGTGCTGATTTCGGCCGTGGTAGCCGAGCAGAAAACCCCACTCGAAGTCATCAATTACTGGGGCGATGGCTTTTGGGCGCTGCTGAGTTTTTCGATGCAGATGCTATTAGTGCTGGTGGCGGGATTTATGCTCGCCAGCTCGCCACCGATTAAGAAATTACTCGATGGCATCGCAGGATTTGCCAAGTCGGCGCCTCAGGCCATTATCTTAGTGACCTTGGTTTCCCTCGCCGCCAGTTGGATTAACTGGGGATTTGGTTTAGTGGTCGGCGCCTTATTCGCTAAGGCCTTAGCGCGTAAAGTACGTGTGGATTACCGTTTATTGGTCGCCAGTGCTTACTCGGGATTTGTGGTTTGGCACGGCGGCCTAGCGGGCTCTATTCCGTTAACTATTGCCACTGCGGGGCATTTCTCTGAATCACAAATCGGTATTATCCCCACCAGCGAGACCATCTTCGCTAGCTTTAACCTGCTGTTAGTGCTGATTTTATTTGTGGTTATGCCATTGGTGAACCGCTTTATGTTGCCCGAAGACAAAGACAGCATTTATGTCGACCCTAAGGCGCTTGAGGATGGAGGCGCAGACGATAAAGCGGTACAGTTAACGGCCAATACGACTCGTCCTGCGGATAAATTAGAAAACAGTCGCTTGCTTGGTTGGAGTGTCGGCGGCGCGGGACTCGTTTACTTAGGCTATTACTTTGCGGTGCAGGGCGGCAGCTTAAACCTTAACTTAGTCAACTTCTTATTTTTATTCCTCGCCATAGTGCTACATCAAACGCCACGCAGTTTATTGCAGAGCCTCAACGAAGCCATTAAAGGCGGCGCGGGTATCGTTATCCAGTTTCCTTTTTACGCAGGCATTATGGCGGTGATGGTGCAATCGGGGTTAGCCCAGAGTATTTCCGAAGGTTTTGTGGCCATCGCCAGTGCCGAAAGTCTGCCATTTTGGAGCTTTATCAGTGCAGGGATTGTGAATATTTTCGTGCCTTCGGGGGGCGGACAATGGGCTGTGCAGGCGCCGATTATGTTGCCTGCGGCCGAAGCCTTGGGCGCCGATGTGGCACGTGTTGCTATGGCTGTGGCTTGGGGTGATGCGTGGACCAATCTTATTCAGCCTTTCTGGGCGCTGCCAGTGCTGGCAATCGCCGGATTAAAGGCGAGGGATATCATGGGGTTCTGTTTAATGCAGCTGCTGATAACCGGGGTGATTATCAGTATCGCCCTAAGCTGGTTTTAAGCGAAAGCTTACGGTTTTGATAAAGGGCAATCTCACTTGCCCTTTATTTTTATCCTCTTCTTTATTCTCTTTTTTAGCCACTTCACGCCTAAATGCGTTAACACGCTAAGGTTTTAGTGTTTTGACGCAGCTTAAAACCATTTCTGTGGATAGGGGCGTCGACACAGCAGATTATGATACAGCCAGCCAAAGGATAGGATCAGCACCAGACCACTGGCGACCGGCGAATATAAAAAGTCCCACCCTTGCGCGGTCAGCATAATAACTAGCGGGTTTGCTCCAGCAGGAGGATGCACTGTGTGGGTCAGCAGCATCAATGCGATTCCCGCCCCTACGGCCAACCCTAAACTCAGCGGTGAGACGCCCACACTGTGAAGGATAATAAGTCCCATCAGACTAGTGAGTAGGTGGCCGCAGACAATGTTTCTTGGCTGCGCCAATGGGCTATCGGGAAGGGCAAATAAAATTACCATAGTGGCGCCAAAGGGTGCCATCAGCCACAACAGGTGCGAGCTCATTTGCTCTAAGCTTGCTAAGGCACTGATACATAACATGGCACCTACGCCTGCGAGCAGTGCCGGTTTTAATTGCTGTTGGCTTATCACTTTCATTATGTGTCCTTTGAGCCCAACTTGGCTATTGCGCAAGGGCTGTGGTTTATATGGTGAATATCAATGGCTGCGGCTTGGGGAGGGCAGTGTTGAGTTGCCCGTTGACTCGAATCCCAGTGGCCGCGTTGCACTTAATTGTGTTGAATCTTTAAAGGGTAGACCAGTCTGTCTACCTGATATCATTGCATGAGTAGACTGAGTTGTCTACCTGTGGGAAGATACGTTTAAATCCTAATTGCAGAGGAAGGCGATATGCCGCAACCCGAAGTGTTGTCAGATATGCCCTTGGATAAACGTCAACAGCTCATCAGCACGGCATTTAAACTGTTTTATTTTCAGAGCGTACATGGGGTGGGCATTAACCAGATTTTGCAGGAGTCGGCGATTGCCAAAAAAACCTTGTACCATCATTTTGCCAGTAAGGATGAGTTGGTCGAAGCTGTGGTCCTGTACCGCGACCAAGTGTTTTATCAATGGTTAAGCGAGCGAGTGCTAGCAGTTGAGACGGGCAAGGCGGGGATCCGCGCGTTATTTATGGCGCTCGATGACTGGTTTAATCAAAGAGTGCCGCAGCTGTGTGAGTTTCGGGGCTGTTTTTTTATCAATGTGAGTGCCGAATTTACCGATGCCAGCCATCCAGTGCATCGTTTGTGCGCCGAGCATAAACAGCGGGTGGTAGATTTAATCGGTCAGCAAGTGGCAGCCTTGGGCTTGTCCGAGGCAAAAGCGGCTTATCTTGTCGATACCCTATGCCTATTGAAGGAAGGTGCTATAGTGTCGGCGCAGCTGCGCGGCGACACAGGTGCTGCCATGCAAGCGTTAAAAGCTATCGAGCAATTGATTGAAATAGAAACGAATTAGGGTGATGGTTAAATCAATCTGTCCATGAAACCCGTTTGGATCCCATAACCCAGCAGGGCTAAGTTGGTCACGACCGTGAGCCAAAACAGTTGGCGAAAGGCGGCTTTGACCGATTTATGCCGAAGTAGCTGCTGGGCAAACAGTGCGCCGGGCCAACCACCGAGGAGAGACATTAGATGCAGGGTGCTTTCCTTGGTGCGCCAGCGGCCTTTACGCGCCGCCGATTTGTCGAAGGCGTAGGCGATAAAGGTGGATAAACTCAGCAGCAGATATAAACCCACAATCGCGAGGGGCAGCATATGCCAGCAAGCGGCGCCGATTAACATCGCCAGAAAAACCAGTGCTAATAATAAAGGCATCGAACTCTGACGCGAGCGCGCGGCTCTGGGCTTAGCGGCTCTTGATTTTGTGGTTCTAGATTGAGTCACTCTTCTTTGAGTCGCTTTTCGTTCATGTACTGGAGCGGACGGCGTTTTATTGGCTCTTTTGTTGTTCATTGTTCGAGTTCAAATGGCTACTAGCGTTGATGGACTTAAAGGCGAGCTGGCGCCAGAGTTTTTCGAGTGGCCCTTGGTGAAAGTAGCGTAAATACAAGCTTGCCAGTAGCAATTGTAGCAGCGAGTAACCCAGCGCCATCGCCATATAACCGCCCCTGTCGAGCGTTAATAGTAACTCGGGGGCAAAGTGGCGAAAGATAAACACCCCGACAATGGATTGCAATATATACAGGCTAAAGGCGAGTTTGCCGACATTTTGCAAAGGCCTTAGCACTGTCGAGCGATTTTGGCAGATTTTAACCAATATATGGATGTAAATCAGTGCAGTCGGGATTGCACTTAGCATGACTATGATGTCCGAAAACATCACCAATGTCGGGTTTTGAGTTAATCCCAGCAGGGTATCTAGCGCTGAGAGCACTAAGCTGGCTAAAACTAGCTTGATTAAGGTGTTTCGCTCAAACCCCTGCTCGAAGCTACCTTGGCGATAGAGTGCCATCCCGAGCAGCATCAGGCCACCCGTGAACCACATTAGCGTGAAGGGAATGACCAGCGCCATGTAACCGACCTGCATTACATGCAGCAGCAGTTGATTAGGGTAACTCGCTGTCCAAGCACTGTATTGCTCGGCGAATAAGGGCGATTCGCGGGTAAAGAGTTCGTCACTGCCCATGATGCTGATTAAGCAGATAACCACTAACGAACTGAAAATAAAAATATTGGCCTTACGTTTTAACTCGGCGATGCTGGCATCTCGGTAGCAGAGTGCTAAAAAACCGCTGATCCCATAGGTCAGTAAAATATCACCGGGCCAGATAATGATGCCGTGGATCAGGCCAAAGACAATCAACCATTTCAAGCGTGAGCGCAGCAGCGAATAGGCCGCTAAGCCTTTATCGCTAAATCGTTGGTATTGAATATAAAGACCGACACCAAATAAGATGGAAAACAAGCTGATAAAGCGCCCTTCAATAAAGAAATTGCTAAAGGCTTCGAGCACTTGGTCTGAGAGCAATGGGATTTGATGGGGCGCATAGCCATAAAAGCTTATCCCCATAAAATAGATATTCATAAAAAATATCCCCAATACCGCTAGCCCACGTATGGCATCGAGGTTGGCATTACGTTCAGTTGGGATAGGCTGATGGGGCGTGTGAGTCGCATCGACGGGATTTCCCCAAGGATCCTGGGCAGCTTGAGTGATAGGTTTGATAGCAGGCATCCTTTTGCTATTAGGGATAATAAACCGAGTCAGCTCGGCGAGATTGAGTTGATAATACAAGGCGCTAGCTTAACAGGCGCTCAAACCAAAGAACACTCAACGACATAAAGCGTTAGGCGCGTGAACCGCTTCGGAAGATATTGGCTATTCGCCAATATCTTCGTTCCATAGCTGTGGCTTGGCGGCGATAAAATCGCGCATTAACTGTTTGCACTCGTGATTGTCTACCACAGTCACTTCTACACCGCGGGACTGCACATAGGCTTCTGGCCCTTGAAAGGTGATATTTTCACCGACCACCACTTTAGGGATGCCGTAGAGTAGTATCGCGCCGCTGCACATATCGCAGGGGGAGAGAGTCGAATAGAGTGTGGCCTTTTGATAATCGGCGGCGGTTAGTCTGCCAGCATTTTCGAGGCAATCCATTTCGGCATGCAGCACGGCGCTACCTTGCTGCACGCGTTTGTTATGGCCGCGGGCGACAATTTTCCCGTCGATCACTAATACTGAGCCAATGGGGATCCCGCCTTCGGCTAATCCTTGTTTGGCCTCATCAATGGCGGCCTGTAAAAATTCATCCATTTTGAACCCCTGTCTTAGGTTGTTTGGCTTAGCATAGCAGCCTGCAAGCGTTGAGCAAGACAACCTAAGTGGTGATTTCGATTGATGATTAAGCTTGGTTTACTTCTGCGGCTTTTCTGAAATCCATAACTTGATATGCCCCTTCACGACCACCACTCCTTGGGTGTCGTAGGCGGTAACGGGCACCAACATATCGCCGGGTGTCCACTGCTCTGGCGTGACTTCGGCAACACATAAAATATCACTGCCCGCCTTGGCGGTGTAATCTAGGCTCATGCCCTTAGGGATCCAACGCAGGTGAGCCGGAATCGATGCTTCGGCCATCACGCCCATCGCCATTTCTAAGCCGTTACAGATGGCGATAACATGCACGGTTTTTATATGGTTATGAACGGCATGACGTTTTTTAATCAGGCAAGCGCAGCGGTTAAGGCGTAATTCAGTGATCAGTGGTTTGATGGTGCCAAAATAAGGCGCCATGCGTGATACCATGATGGAGAAGATTTTTTGGCCAAAGGGTAAGCCTTGGGTTTTATGGTAGAGCGCGAGAACCTTATTGGGCTTAGCGTTTGGGGTTTGTGCGTTAGGGGTCATGGTTATCCTTCATCGGAGTGCAAACTTAAGGTGTTAGTCTTGGGCCACTGATATTTTTTAATGCTTAGCGGCGTGCCTGTTTCTTTCTGGTCGGATGAGTGTAACATTGGGATAACATTAAATGCCAGTCGGCCGAATTAAGTAAACTTCATTTCGCGGTTTTTACGCTAACACCGTATAATCACGACAAATTTGTCATCAATGACACGTCATAATGATTTAACTACAAGGACTCACAGTGAAATATTTGCTGACCTATTTTAAGGGAATGGCCATGGGGGCCGCCGATGTGGTGCCTGGGGTTTCGGGTGGCACTATCGCCTTTATCACCGGTATTCTCGATACCCTGCTCGAAAGCGTTAAACGTATTAATCCGTCCCTTTGGGGCGTGATTAAGTCGCAGGGGATTAAAGGCGCCTTTGAACATATTAATGGTGGATTTTTACTGAGCCTATTAGCGGGCATCCTGACCAGTATTTTTACCTTCGCTAAACTGATTTCTTGGTTGCTGGTGGCACATCCCATTCCGATTTGGTCATTCTTCTTTGGCCTCATCATCATCTCTGTGGTGCACATGCTTAAACAGGTGAGCGGTTTTACGCTGGCGCGTTTGGGATTATTTGCCTTAGGGGTTCTGGCTGCCTGGGTGATCACTGTACTGAACCCTGTATCGGTCGAGGCCAGCTATTTAAATATTTTCTTCGGCGGTGCGATTGCCATTTGTGCCATGGTATTACCGGGGATTTCGGGCAGTTTTATCTTATTGCTGCTCGGCTTATATCCAGTGGTACTCGCGGCGGCAAAAAATATCCAAATCGATATCTTGGCCTGTTTTGCCGTTGGCGCTTTACTGGGAATTTTAAGCTTTAGCCATTTACTCTCGGCCTTGCTGCGTAAATACCATGATGCGACCGTAGTATTTCTCACGGGCTTGATGCTCGGCACCTTAGGTAAAATTTGGCCTTGGAAACAAACCTTAACCTGGCGTACTAACTCCCACGGTGAACAAGTGCCGTTATTGGAGCAAAATATTTCGCCGCTGAATTTTGAACAAGTGACGGGCCAACCTTCACAGCTGATGTTAGCTGTTGTGTGTATGTTGGCGGCCATCGCCTTAGTTTGGGGTTTAGAGAAGGTCGGCAAACGGGATTAAGCCAATCCTGTGGATGATATAAATAAAAGCAGCGATATTCGCTGCTTTTATGTTTTAAGGCCGATGGAATGTACTCGACTTTTGGGCAATGTTATTTTGCTGGTCCGTTAAGTTACAATCGCGCCTCAGAGTGCAAGCAGTCGATGTTGTGCATCCGTTTAAACTCAGTGAGAGTTTGCAGTTACGATAAGGATATAGTTGTGGAAAAAAAACAGGTCCCCTGGGTTGGCGTGGCGCTAGCCATTTTTGCCTTAGGTCATGTGGTTAACTTAATCATAGATAAGCAAGATTCTGAAATATCCCCAGAGTTAAAGCAGCAAATTTCTGACACTATTCAGGCTCACAGAACGCCCGCTTTCGCGAATAATGTCTTGATTCATGAGCCAAACACCCCTGAGATTGCTGAGACTTCGCCCAAAATCCCTATGCCTGCAGAATTAGCCGATGTGAGTCAAATCTACAGCAATCTCAATGCATTTGCGGCGCTCAAACGAGACGGTACTGTAGTCACATGGGGTGATGGCGAGTGTGGTGGCGATAGCAATAACGCCGCCGAGCCTCTACTTAATGTAAAACAGCTGTATGCGGCAGAGGATACCTGCGGCTTTGCCGCGTTAACCCATGACCACAAACTGATCCCTTGGGGAATGGGGGATGAAACTATGCCTTGGACTCGAGGAGTGAGACCTGTACTGCATGATGTGCGCGATTTTGTTGTGGCTAAGGGGCTCTATGCCGCCATTAAGCAAGATGGAAGTGTCGTCAGTTGGTCTTTTGAAGATGCATCAACTGCCGAGCTAAGCTCTGGTAAGCACGCCGCGCCTGCGATGACTAACGTCGTGTCTGTATCTGTTAACTATCGGGCTTTTGCCGCCTTAAAACGGGATGGAACAGTAGTGACATGGGGGCAGGCTAATTATGGTGGCGATAGTCGCGAAGTCGCCTCAGCGCTTAACAATGTGAAACTACTCTATGCTAATGATGATGCTTTTACCGCGATGACAGCGACGGGCAGATTGGTGTCATGGGGTAAGGTAAGAGAGGATCAAAAAGGCCGTGAGCAAGTGGCAAAGCTTAGCCAGCTTGCGCCTGCCGTGAAAGTTGTTGCTTCCAAAAATGGCTTTGCGGCGTTACTGGCTGATGGCAGCATTTATGCGTGGGGGGAAGGGGAGTTAACTGAGTATGATGTGCCATTCCCTGCTCGTTTATCTCGCCCAAATCGCGCCAATAAAGTGATTGATATTTTTGCCAATAATGACGCGTTTGCCGCCTTAACCATAGGTCGTCAACTTATCGTTTGGGGCAGTAAATACCATGGTGCTGATACGTCAGTCCTTAAGGATAAGTTACAAAGCGTGCATAAGGTTTATCCCATTGATGAAGGATTTGTCGCGCTACGTAGGGATAATACGGCTATCGCTTGGGAAGGATGGGAATTGGCAGAAAACCAGCCGCGTTATCAAGAGGTCACTCAGGTAAGTAAAGTGGTGACCTATGAACGCGAGTTTGCCTTTTTAAAGCAAGATGGCACTGTGGTTGATGGCCACTCTGGCCCCAAAACTGACATAACTCAAGCAACGGATATTTTCCCTACGGGGTTAGGCTTTACGGTTAAACGCCAAGATGGCTCGATTGCAGTATGGATGCGGGAAGATCCCGCGGTGACGCTAGATAAGCAAGCCGTTGATTTGAGTCATATGCGCGATATTCGCAGTAATTTACTGGATGTGATTGCCCTTATGGACGATGGCACGGTACAGGCTTGGGATGTAACAGGTAGAACGAGCAATGTGCTCTAAGCCAATGAGCAATCCCATTTGAAGCTAGCAAGCTGATAAAACGTTTACTTAAATGGCGGCACCTAGTGCCGTCCAGTTTCAAGTTTTTGTTATGTTAATGGTCAGGTTAATTGCTGTTGAGAATATTCATTAAATTATTTATTAGTTGCCATTCTGTAAAATATGGCTGTTCTGGTTTTATTGTTAGCTCTGAAAATGGTAACAACTCTAACTTTTCAATAATTTTAAATTTTTCATCACCCCATTTTTTAGTCTTAAGTTTATTGGGTGCTATATAAATAAGATTTGCTTGGTTGATTATCGACCATTCTTGAGGGCAGATTCTCGAATCGATAACTTTTTTGAGATATTTGAATTTTTTATTATCTAGTGAGTCAAGAAAGTCATATAAAAAAGTGGCGGAATCAGTTTTGATTTTCTGAATTGTATTTTGGTATATATTAACTTGTTCAGTTTCGAATGAATTGCTACAGGTCTTTAGTTCAACGAATGATAAATTATTATTTCTTGTGTTAAGTAATAAAAAATCAACGCTCTTTGATTTTTTATCTTTTCCTATTGGTATAGGAAATTCTGAAGAAATAAGCTTGATAGTGTTTTCTTCGTCATAGTAGTTGTTAATAATATTTTCGATGAAGATCTCGATTATTGGCATAAGCTGTCTTTCAACTTGCGCTCGCGGAAGTTTAATATTTTCTGTGATATTTTGAATGATTTTTTCAATAAACATTTATACTGTCACCACATTGATGTCGATCAAGCAAAAAGGGCTAAGATGAACATCTTAGCCCTTTGTTTTTAAGCGAGGCTTTTCTCGCTTTCCGCCTGATTGGCTTTAATTTCACGCAAATAGCGGTAAATGGAATGCACTGAAATCCCTAATCGCGTGGCGGCCACTTGGGCGCTATCCTTGAGTTCGAAAATCCCTAACTCATGGAGTTGATTGACAATTTCACGACTCTTTTGTGAAGGGGAAATCGCAGGATTCGCACGCACCTCGTGGTTAACACTATCGATAGTGCTGTGCAGCGCCTCATCAATATTGCGCGCAAACACCTCGGGCGAACTGGTTAATTC
Source organism: Shewanella sp. GD03713 (assembly GCF_029843705.1). Lineage (NCBI taxonomy): Bacteria > Pseudomonadati > Pseudomonadota > Gammaproteobacteria > Alteromonadales > Shewanellaceae > Shewanella > Shewanella sp. GD03713. The sequence goes on along the minus strand of NZ_JAOCIW010000001.1, from coordinate 3,435,915 downwards.
GCTGCCGAGGAGCTGCTCTGGCATCATAGTGCGCAGCACAGATTGCAGCGGCGCGTCCATATCGGTATTGATGCACAGCAGCCCAATTGGCAGGTTTTTAGGATTACGGATCACTGTGGTTATCGAGCGTAATGTCTTACCGTTGGCACACTTGGTAAGGTAAGAGTTGGAAATATCTTGACCCGTTTTGAGCTTAAGCAAGGCCAGGTTAGTGATGGGCGCACCGACCTCACGGCCAGTGACATGACCATTGGCAATTTTGATCACCGAAGGGTGCTTAGCATCTAAGCTGTGCAGCACGACCTCTGTATGTTGGCCATACATGGCGGCAATCCCATCGACGATATTTTCGATGGACTTGAGTATATCCAGATCGCTTTGGGTTAAGTCTTGCAATTTCACAATATTCGGCCTTTTTCAGCAGCTTATCAGGAATAACCATCTTATTCAGACATGATGTTAATGATAGTGACATCCGTAGATGACATGCCATTGAGTACCATCTTGCCTATGTTCTTAATGGTTTTCTCAACATCTTTGGCGATGATACCTTGGCCTGAAACGTTTTGGCTGTTGAGCGCCATTAAGAAGGAGCGAACCGCCGCACTCGATGAGGTACTGACCTTCATGGCGCAGGAGGCTTTAGCACCATCACAGACCATGCCCGAGCTGTCACTGATGACGTTTTGAATCGCAAAGCAAGATTGCTCGAAACTGCCGCCCGCTAAATACACCATGGCCATAGAGGCGGCGGCGCTGGTGACCGTATTGCCACAGAATGCCGATAACGGTGGATAGTGAGACTTGATATAAATCGCCCCGAGGTGGCTCATGATTAGCGCGCGAGCTAGCTTCTCTTCGCTGACTTTATAACACTGAGCGGTGATCACCACTGGAATCGTCGCCGCAATCCCTTGGTTACCACTGCCTAAATTGCTCATGGCGGGCAGATTGGCACCGCCCATACGCGCATCCGAAGCTGCCGCGGTGAGCATCACAATCTTATTGAGTAAGTCCTCACCGATGATCCCTGCGGCAATGCCGTTTTTCATGGTACGGCCGACTTCTAAGCCATAGGGTTTGGACATGCCTTCATCGGATAATTTACTGTTTAATTCCGAGGCTTTAAGAATAAATTGGATTTCTTCGAAGGGCACTTCTTGGGCGAAGCGGTAAATCGATTCAATATTGATATCGACGCCGTCGCAGATTGAGCCTGTGGCCTTGGTTTGGGCGCTATCGGCGGTAAAGACTAACTCACCATTTAAGCGCTTCTCGGCAATTAAGGTATGGCCGCCGCAGATTTTCACCATGGCTTCTTGTTCGCCAGCGGTTAAGCTCACGCAGCAATAGATAAATTCGTCGGTCTCGGTACGCTCAACCTTCACTTTACCCGCATCAATAAGGGTTTGCGCCTGTGCCACTTGTTCAGGTGTCACGTTGGCCAAGACTTCTAATCCCGCATCGGCATTGCCTGCAAGCGCGCCTGCGGCAGCGGCGATAGCAAGACCGATTTTTCCTGTACCGGGGACATAAACGCCCATCGAGTTTTTATATAAGTTATCAGAAACTTGCACCGCAATTGACTCAGGTTCAACTGGTAACAAGGTGCGTGCTACGGCCGCCGCATAGGCCGCGGCAATCGGCTCGGTACAGCCTAAGGCGGGTTTAACCACTTGGTTAATGATCTGAATGTATTGCTGCCATAGAGGTTTCATCGGGCTACAACCTTACCAATTTATGCGTGAACGTGGGCGATGGCTTCTACTTCCACTTTGACACCCAGTGGAAGATCTTTTACCGCAAAACAGCTGCGGGCAGGGCAGTCGGTTTTGAAATAGGTTTTATAGACTTCATTAAAGGCGGCAAAGTCACTGATCTCACTCAAGTAACAGGTGGTTTTAAGCACGGTTTCTAGGCTGCCACCACCGGCTTCAATCACGTATTTCAGATTCTCAAGGCATTGCACAGATTGTTCGCTGATCCCGCCATCGACAACGCCGCCTTTCTCTTTACATACAGGCAGTTGTCCAGAGGTAAAAATCAGGTTGCCATAACTGGTGCCGTGGGAATAAGGGCCAATCGCGGCTGGGGCACGTTCTGCATGAATGATGCTTTTCATTATCTCTCCAATCTGCAAATAAAATTGAATGCTATCGAAATTCTATGTGCAATATTATTTGCATATTTTAGTTTGGTTGCAATTATTTTTTAATATTTCATGCCGTAAAGACGAGTTTATGCGTCTTTCGGCGGGTTTTGGACTGAATTGTGAGCGATGGCACTTTGTTCAACAAAAGTTGAGTATTTTGTTTGCTGAGTTTGTTTTGTTCAAATATATTTGCAAAAAATAACATCAACTCGGTTAGGATGAGATATGGATGCAAGGCTAACGGCGGCACAATGGAAAGAAGATACCCGCTTCGATAGTACGGATTGGGGCTGGATCATTATGAGTATTGGCATGGCGATTGGCGCCGGGATCGTATTTTTGCCAGTGCAGGTGGGGTTGATGGGCTTGTGGGTATTTTTGCTCTCCAGCGTGATTGGTTATCCAGCCATGTATTTGTTTCAACGATTATTTATCAATACCTTGGCCGAGTCGCCCGAATGTAAGGATTATCCGAGTGTGATTTCGGGGTATCTGGGTAAAAACTGGGGCATCTTACTCGGCGGCTTGTACTTCATTATGTTGGTGATTTGGGTGTTTGTGTATTCCACTGCCATCACCAATGATAGCGCCTCCTTTTTACAAAGCTTTGGCGCGACTAAGTCATTGTTGTCTGAAAATCCCTTCTATGGCCTAGCGCTGATCTGCGGTTTAGTCGCATTGGCCTCCCGTGGTGAAAACCTGTTATTTAAGATCTCCACCTTTATGGTGCTGACTAAGCTTGGGGTAGTAGCAGTGCTCGGGCTGATGATGGTCGATAAGTGGGATATCAATAATATCGGTAGCGTACCCAGCGCCGGCGATTGGCTAAAGGATGCAATTGTGATGTTGCCCTTTACGCTGACATCGATTCTATTTATCCAAAGTTTAAGCCCTATGGTGATCTCTTACCGCTCGCGGGAAAAATCCCTTGCCGTTGCCCGCTTTAAGGCGATGCGTGCGATGAACATTGCCTTTGGGGTGTTGTTTGTGGTGGTGTTTTTCTACGCAGTGTCTTTTACCTTAGCCATGGGGCATGAGCAGGCGGTGCGCGCTTCCCATGAAAATATCTCCGCTTTAGCCATGGTGGCCCAAGGCATGCCAGGACAAACCTTAAAACTGCTTAGCCTCACCTTAAATATCTTTGCGGTAATGACGGCATATTTTGGTGTGTATTTAGGGTTTAGAGAGGCGTGTCAGGGATTGACCATGAATATGCTGCGCCGAGTGATGCCCGAAGAGCGGATCAATAAGTCGTTAGTGGGTTACGGCATTATGATCTTTACCATTTTACTGTCGTGGGGTGCGATTGTATTAAATGCTCCAGTGCTGAGTTTTACCTCTATCTGCAGTCCAATCTTCGGTTTAGTGGGATGTTTGATCCCGGCCTATTTGGTCTATCAAGTGCCTGCGCTGCATAAATATAAAGGGGGGGCGCTGTATATCATTATCGTCACCGGCTTACTGTTATGCGTCTCTCCTCTGCTTGCCTTTAGTTAATGATTTACCTCCTTTACAAACAGGTATGGCAGTCGTGCAGTGCCTGTTTTTTTGTCTGCGATTGGGACAAATTGTCTTAGTCTTCCCCTTGGCAATGGGGAACTCTGTGCGCTGGTAGTGGTTTTTGTCATGCTGTTCGCGCTGGATGAAATTTGGTGATTGTGCCCGATCGATAACTTTCTATAATCCTTGGCAACTACTTTAGTGGTATCTTTTTTTCTAATGCTTATCAAACTAAGGAATGCCTAATGCAAAGACGTGATTTTTTAAAGGGTGCAGCCATTCTGTCGGCGGCAGGAACCGTGATGCCAGTGTTGGCGGCGTCGACGCAAGCCCTTGCAGTGGCCGATAAAACCTGTGGTCGCCGCCGTTTTACCTTAACCAATACCTATCAGCTCGTCGCGCCAGAAGGCTCTGCGGGCGTGGTGAAGTTATGGGTGCCACTCCCCGAAAACACGGCTTTCCAGCAGGTTGAAAAACTTAACTTTAGCGGGACTTATCAAGATGCCTATATCAGTGCCAATAACCACTATGGCGCTAAAACCCTGTTTGCTACTTGGCCCGATGCCAAGGGCAAGATGACCCTAACGCTCGAATTAGTGATAGAAACCCAAGATTGGGAACCCGTTAAAAGTGGCGAGTTAACCCATTACCGTGCGCCAGCTAAGCCTGAGTATCCTGCCGACGTCGCCATTTACCTAAAGCCAACCAAGCATATGCCTGTAGACGGCATTGTGAAGCAAACGGCGGATAAGATTGTGGGTAAAGAAACCGAGCCGCTCAAGCAAGCACAGTTAATTTACAACTGGGTGAGCGCCAACATGTATCGTGATAACGATGTCATAGGTTGTGGCAGTGGCGATGTAGCCGCCATTCTTGAAAGTGGCAAACTCGGTGGTAAGTGTACCGATATCAACTCAGTATTTGTGGCGCTGATGCGCGCTGTCGGTGTGCCTGCCCGTGAAATGTTTGGTATTCGTTTAGGCCAAGCCATCAAAATGGGCCATTATTCCAAAAAAGCCTTTGGTAGTGCCGATGATAAGGGCTTTGCCGATGTGACGGGTGGTCAACATTGCCGTGCCATGTTCTATTTAGCGGGTTATGGCTGGTTGCCCGCCGATCCTGCGGATGTGACTAAGATGCGCCTCACCGAGAAGAAGGAACATAGCGACCCTGCGGTACAAGCGGTGAATGATTACCTGTTTGGTAACTGGGAAATGAATTGGGTTGGCTTTAACTATGGCCGTGACTTTGACTTATTCCCCGTGGCGGAGCAGACTCCACTGAACAATTTTGGTTATCCCTATGCCGAAGTGGACGGCGATCCTGTTAATTACTATGAGCCAAAAGTCTTCGCCTATGACTACAAGTCAAGCGAGCAGCGCTAAACCGCTGCTTGCCACCATGGCCGCCGCCGTTGTTGCGGCGGTTGCCTCTAGCCTTTGCTGCATTGCGCCCTTAATCTATTTAGTGTTTGGCGTGTCTGCGGCGGGGCTGTCGGGGTTATCGAGCTTAGCTTGGTTACAAGTGCCCATGTTGCTCCTATCAACTGGGCTAATTTTGCTGGGTTTTTGGCGCTTGTACTTTGCGAAAAAACCGCTTTGTACCGGTACATTTAGCCGAGGACAAATGCTATTAGCCTATTGGCTGACTGTGCCTATTGTGCTGGCGTTCCAACTGTATCCCTTTGTTTTACCTTGGCTACTTGAGGTGTTCGAATGAAGCCACTATCACGTATTGCACGACTTGTACTTATCACATCGTTGGGGTTTACGCCATTCACTTGGGCGGATAACGTGCAGGTGACACTCGATGTTAAAGGCATGACCTGCCCACTGTGCGTTACCGTCGTTAATCAGGCGCTGCGCAAAACCGATGGGGTGATCAAAGCCAAGGCGAACCTCAAAACCGAGCAGGCTGTGGTCACTGTCGCCGATGATTTTAACCTCGATAAGTTGATTACCGCCGTCGATGCTACAGGCTACAAAGGCAGCATCAATAAGGTCGAAAAGCAGAGTTGATATTGGCTCAATATCGCTTCAGTAGTTAATCTAAAAGGCACAACTTAATTGGGTTGTGCTTTTTTATTATCGGCTATCAGGGCTGGGTTCTATCAAGCGTAACAATATTAATATTGAGTTATTTCGTTCATTCACACAGTCATGGTTGATATTAATTAAGTTAATACTTTTGACTGAATGGGATTTCTGGTTATCAATATGGCTATTTTACTGCCAACAGTCATATACGATATCGCCCATGGCCTATTATTGGCACCAATAACAGCATTGCATTATGTAGAGCCAGAGGCTTGTCGATGCTGCTTAGTGAATATGCTTGGATGAGGAAAGAATCTACTAGCATGCGTACAAAATGAACATTTGCGACTGATAAGTATAGTTTTGATTTTATAGTATTTTTGTCATATCTGGCTGCGGGTTGAGCTTGTGATGGATATTATTAAATAATTTCAAAAAATATATGTCATTATCTTTTTTACAACCTTTCTATTACCTTGTTCAATCGCTTTAGTCGCTAGCGTCGTCATCGAATATTATCCGTAAGTTGCTGCAATCCTATTTGGGGATGCTTGATATAGTTCTTTTTACTGTTGAACTTCTACCGCAGCACAGAGCAAATTCAATTCGAAATCGCGCTCACTTTCCATCAATAATATGCTTCGCTCAAATAGAGAACCCGATAAAAATCGCCTCAAAAATGTATTTATGTTGGATTAACAGGCATAATGCGGCGTTTTAATATTCAGTTACAGGGAATAACCATGAAGTATTTGGTTAGCGTAGTTACATGTTTTCTCTTATCAGCCTGCTCATTTGGCGATGCCGATGTGGAGTTTAAGCCACAAAAAGGCGATGAGCGCGCGTATCAAGTCTATAGCACTGCCCGCATCTCGGTCGAGGCAGGTGGCCGTAATGAAACGGTGGAGACCACATCCCATCAATTACTGCGTTATAAGGTGCTCGAGGCAGGTAAAAATAGCCGCTTCGAAGTGCATGTCGATTATATGAAAATGCAAGATGGCCAAGGGAGTGGCGTGAGCAGCGGCGAACGGGCTGAGCGAAATCCCGAAATGCATGCCATTTTCTCTCAGGGCTTTGAATTTTCATTAGATTTAGACGATGGCAGCGTTAAAGAATTTAGCGCGTTAAATAAACCAGCCTGGCAAGCCATGCTGGCAGAGCGCGGCCTTGAGCTTGAGCAGGAACTTAAAAAGCTTTTTAGCTCATCGGTTTTTATTAATTCGATACCCGCTGAAGTGGGGGCTGTGGTGATGCTTCCGGCCTATCAAGGCCATGCTAACTCAAAGCTTACCGTGTTAAAGGTCACTGACACCCATGTTCTGGCTCAGGTGGAAAGCGAAGGTGAGCAAGCCAAAATATACGGCCAACTGATGCTCGAGCGCGACCGAGGATGGCTTGTGCAGATGGGGTTAGTGGCTGAGGTGCCCTTTGAGCGTTACGGCTTTAAGGGGACGATGCGCAGCAATGTGATTATGGTGCCCAAGGAGCGTGAGCTGGGCGACCTGTCGCAGCGAGTGGCTTTTGATTATGACTTCCCACCGGGTGAGTATGAAAAACAGCCCGAATTATCACTTGAAGAGGCCAATAAATCTTTAACCCAAGACGCGGTATTTGCCTACGATGCGGGTTACTTTGACCTTTATGATGACCAACTCAGCCTTACCTATCAACATGATTTCTCAGGTTTAAAAGCATCGGGAGAGTTTCATCTAACCGATATTACCGCGCACAGTGCCGATGGCAGTGTTTTACCGATACAACTCAGTAAAATTTATCGCTTTAATTTCGCTGAAAAGGATGGTTTTTATAAATCCGTAGAGCAACATTTACTCGTCGGTTGGAATGAACCCTCCGAGCTGTTTTCCCAAGTGACTGAGTTTCGTGCTAAGGCCCACTATCAGGGCGCCAAGCTGGTTAAACTGGCATTAACACCCGATCCAAACAAAACGGTGTCCCTACAGTATAAAGATTTACAGCTGGAATTTGCTCCGATCCCCGATAAGCCCTTCTCTTATGTGCTCACATCGCGCGACCCAACCCATAAATCTTGGTTAGCGGGGCGATTTGACGGTGCCGAAGGCGCCATGATGAAGTACCAATCGCCGTCGGTAGAAGGGCCTGCTTGGTTAACCTCAGCCGAACGCAATATGTTGGGGTTAGCTGCATCGATGCAATTTGAACCCACTACCTTGTTTAGTTTTCCGGCCGAGCCACAGGCGCTAACCATCTATGTGAATACACCGGATGAGAGTAGCGAGCTGACCCAAGATGTTCGTTTTATTCCAATGGGGGATTACATGAAGAACGTCGCTTATCCCCCTGTGGATCAGCGCACGCTTTACCGTGATGATATGTATGCGCGCTACGATAAGCCGCAAGAGACATTAGTCGCCGATCCCGCCTTGCTCGAACCCCAAATGGTAGCTAAGTATGGTGTGAGCCTACAGTTAAGCGCCGAGCAAGCCGCCGTGTGCTCGCTAACTGTGGTGGATGCGCCCCAAGTGGACGGCCACAGCTTGCAATGGACGCAGATTAAATCCGAAAACAGTATGACGGAACATCTTGATAAGACGGTTCTATATCAACTCACCAGTGCCGATGGGATCCGTCGTAATTTTTACGATATTAAAGTCAGTAGCGCCTTGAGCTGTACGGGTACGCCCGAATGGCAAGCGATTGCGTATCAACCTAAGCATGGTTGGCTGATTGATACCACTCAATTGCCAGAACTCGATACCACGCAAACCGTGGGTGAGGTGATGCGCCGTTATCGTTTTTTAAATACGCAGAACATTCCTCTCGCGCCTTTTATGCCGGGGGAGCGCGACGATTTTTATCAACGGCCGTTACAGCAAGTGCTTCATCAAGACCGTTGGTTTGAGCTGCAAGGGCGAGTGCAGGCGATTGAATACCTGAAAGTTAGCGGCGAGCCCGTCAATAAACAGTGGGTTACTACATTCCCAGCCTTACCTTAAGGAACTGATATGAGAGCCTTATTACTATTATCTGCACTATTTCTGTCATGTAATGTGTTGGCTGATCGCATCTTACTCGACGAACAATGGCAGCCTAGCGAGGTGCCTAGTGAGGCGATTTACTACCAGAAACAGCTAGCGACTGAGCAAAATGGCGTGTGGCCAGTAACGCTTTTTTATGTAGAGACGGATAAACCCGTTTTTAAGGGGACAGTCAACGGCCCCAATTTAGCGGAGAGTGTTATCGTCGGTGATTTCGAATTTTATCACCCCAATGGTCAACTCTCTCGCAAGGGACGTAGCGATGCACAAGGGCGTTATCAGGGAACGCATCTGTATTATTGGGAAGATGGAACACGCTCGGGTGAGTACCAATATCTGAATGGCAGGCTCCATGGGGAGCAAAAACGTTATCACCTCAATGGTCAATTACGCGACCATCAACATTATGCGAATGGTGTGGAGTCTGGATTAGCGCAAAGTTATTTTGACAATGGCCAGCTGCAAACACGGGTAACCTATGGCGCTAAGGGAATGGAAGGCTTATATGAAAGCTTCCATAGCAATGGTCAGCCAGAGCAAACCGTGAATATGGTCACGGGTAAAAGAGAAGGCGAGCGCCTTTACTGGACAAAAGAAGGCTGGTTATTCACTAAAGAATTTTACATCAAAGGAAAATTACACGGTGAAGTGTTAGTTTATCAAGCCGCTGATGTGCCTAGAGAAATTAAACATTATCAGCATGATAAGCAGGTAGGGATACAACAACGTTTTGATCCGCAAGGGCGGTTAGCCCAGCAGCAGAAATACGATGCAAAAGGCCGTGAAATTCAGGATATAACCTATGCGAGTGCGGGCCATGTAACCTCGCAAATTGACACTCAATATCTCGCGAAAGGCCATATAACCAACGAGCAGCGCTTCGATGAGAGCGGAAAGCTAACTTATCAATATCAGCGCGATACCGTAAAAGACTGGAGTCTGCGTCAGCGTTTTGATAGGGCAGGCGAGTTGCTTGAACGAGAAGAGCGAGTTAAAGGCAGCTACGAAGGGATATATGTCGGCGCAGGTTGGAATGGCTCTCTCAGGCGGATAAATTACAGTAAAGGCAAAATGCACGGCGCGTTTCGTGAAGATAACGCCGAAAATGGCAGTTTTGTCACAGGGCAATATCAATCGGATCTAAAGGTTGGTAAGTGGGTCACTCAAAATCCAGATTCGACGCGTATCGAACAGTTTAATTCACAAGGACAGCTCAACGGCGAGCAGAGCGATATCGCCGCTGACGGCACGGTAATGTATCGAGCGTTTTATCAAAACGATAAGTTGCATGGCGCTTTTTTACAGCGAGGCTTCGATAAACAACTGCAAGCCCAAGGCCGATATGTTAACGGCCAGCGTGAAGGCAAATGGTTAGTACAAGACGAGAGCAGTTACAGCGAGGTGAAGTTATGGCAGGGCCAATACCAAGCGGGGCACGAAGTGGGACCGTGGCGAGCCATGTCCGCTAACGGCCACTTATTGGGTACGATGCAATACGATAACAAAGGCCTTTTGCAAGGGAAAAGCTACAGCTTCAATGAAGACGGTAGCCTGCAGCGAAGCGAAGAGTATGTCGATAACCAGTTACACGGCAAGTTGGTTTACTACTTCAACGGCGAAGTATCATCCGAATACCATTATCAAAATGGTGTCGATGTGGGTGAATAATGTATCTGTACTCGCTCAGATCTAAACTGGCCGTGGCCCATTTTTAGGGGCGCTGTCAGTTTGGATTTGAGCTAAATTTTTCTGCCCCGGTAATTCCCCCAACTGCCTGCCCATCGAAATATATCTCTTGAGTAGTCCCATGTGCAGCTATATTGGCCACATCTTGATGCATTTGGGGTTGTTTACAAAATAAACAATCAAAGTGCATTAGTTAAACTAAAAAATGCACAAGGTCATCTTTTGGGTATAAGAAAATAATGAGCATTAAATCTTAAGAGCTAAGTGGGCAATATCTCGATGTAGCCATTTTGTGGCCACTGAAAAGAAAAAGGACTTAGCATTTCTGCTAAGTCCTTGTTTTATTTGGTGGAGGCGGCGGGACTTGAACCCGCGTCCAGAAAACCTACATCCAAGGCGCTACATGCTTAGTCTTTCTATTGTTTAACCGTTTGAACTCCGAAAGACAGGATCCCACACGGTGAGTCCGGTACTGTTTCGCGGTTCACCCCCGGACAGGGTTCCCTCGCTAGCACGATGTGAGATGACCATCAAATCCACTGCCCATGTGCGAAACGTGTGGTAGATGGCTAGCGGCATTAAGCGGCTAGAGCGTAGTTATCGTCGTTTGCAACTATAACTTTGCGGCTTTTAACGAGGCCAACCGCCCCTCGGCATGCTCCCAGGGTTTCGTGAATCCTGTCGAATCCAGAATCGCCCCCAAGAAAGTTGATTGTAACTCGTAGCGTGGCGATAACCTAGTATCATTTGCTGCAAGTTCAATCGTTTGTTCATTATCCGCGCGTTTTTTCCTTTTTCATTACGCGGGCTTTTTCCACTTCCCACTCACGCGCCTTAGTATCTTCACGCTTGTCGTGGTCTTTTTTACCTTTACCTAGGCCGATTTCCACTTTGACCCAAGCCCCTTTACGCCAGTACATGGAGATAGGGATAATCGAGTAGCCTTGGCGCTCAACAAGACCGGCTAATTTATCTAACTCTTTACGACTTAAGAGCAATTTCTTCAGTCGAATCGGGTCGCACACCACATGGGTGGAGGCGGTATTGAGCGGAATAATGGTACAGCCGTGCATAAAGGCTTCGCCATTTTTTAAGAAGACGTAGCAGTCCGATAGGTTCACTTTACCCATGCGGATAGACTTCACTTCCCATCCCATGAGGGACAGGCCGGCTTCCATTTTTTCTTCGAAACGGTATTCGAAGGTTGCGCGCTTATTACGTGCGATCGTCGCAGGCGCGGCTTTTTTTGAGTTTTTCTTTACCATAGTGGCGCCATTATACGCACGGTGAATCAATTTGAAATGGATATAAGGGTTTATTTGAGCTATTTCAAGCCCCCATCAATTTATTGCTGTTTTTTTATGCGGTTTTGCTTAGTCATCATAGGGATATGTGAGGGGTGCGTTTTTTAAGTATCGTGGTAGAATCCAAACCAATTTTGTTAGCTTCCCTAGAGATTAGGGCGCGCGGAGTTCGCTTGAGACAGCGTGTTTACTTAGATTGAGAGTGCCAAGCCCTATGCCGCAAATTTCTCGAAGTGTGTTAGTTCGTTTTAGTGCGATGCAAATGTATGATTTAGTCAATGATGTTGAGTCGTACAAAGAGTTTTTACCCGGTTGTGTTGGCGGTAAAGTGCTTGAGTTTGATGGTAAAACCATGGTGGCCTCGGTCGATGTGAGTAAGGCGGGGATCCGTAAGACCTTCACTACGCGCAATCAGGTGGTGCCGGGAAAGAGTATCGAGTTAAGACTTGAAAATGGGCCTTTTAAACACTTATTCGGTCAGTGGCGTTTTACCGAGTTAACGGAAGATGCCTGTAAGGTAGAGTTTGACTTAAATTTCGAGTTTTCCAGCTCATTGGTCGATATGGCTTTTGGTAAAGTGTTTAATGATCTTATGGTGTCTATGGTGACGGCATTTACCAGCCGCGCTAAGGTAATTTACAGTGACAAATGAAGCAGATAAGTTCGTCGTCGATGTTATTTATGCGCTGCCGACTCAGCAAAAGGTGATTTCGGTTAGCGTATTGCCCGGCACGAGCGCGATTGACATAGTGCGTCAGAGCAATATGGTGAGTTTTTTCCCTGAGATTGATTTAGAAACGGTAAAGCTTGGGGTGTTTAGCAATGTGGTTAAGCATGACCAAGTGATTTTACCGGGGCAGCGAGTGGAGATTTATCGCCCGCTGATCGCCGATCCTAAGGATGTGCGCCGTCGCCGTGCCGATAAGGCCAAGGATGAAGGTCGTGCCAATAAAGTGACCGGTGGACGGGTGTCTTAATCTGTCAGCAATACGAACAAACAAAAAGCGCCATGGGCGCTTTTTGTGTTTAAGGCAAGTGTTAAACCAGTATGCTTACTTGATTGGTTTTTGAACTTGCGCTTCGGTTTGATTTTCTTTCACTAATGGCTTTTCATCCGGGCGCTGTGCTGGCACGAGCGGCGCAGACTCAGCGGTGTTGGCCATAGGTAACTTACTCTGCTCAAGCGGCGTATTAAACTCTGGGCTTAATTCATAGTCGCCCTTCACTAAGCTTAATTTGTTACCGGTAAAGTGCAGGATCAGTTCTTTGTGGGTAATGCTCGCATCACGGCCACTCTTATAGTGGTACACATAATACCAAGTGTCATCGGCAAAGCTGTCACGCAATACTGGGCGACCAAGAATGTATTCGGCCTGCTCTTTGGTCATGTCGATACGCAACTTTTCAACCTGTTGCGGCTCCATGTAGTTGCCTTGCGGAATATCGGGCTTATAGATCAGCCAATCAAACACGCTACAGGCACTGAGCGAAACTGAGAGCGCAATGGCGCTCAGCAGGGTAAGACTTTGCTTTTTATTGATCATTGTATGCGCTACTTCTGAAAATCTGGCGGCCATCATACCCAAGCACTCCCCCTTATGACAAGGGTAATTGGGCGTTGCGGCGCTTATCGTTGCAATTGTGTGAGTTTTCGACCTAAGCGGCGCGTTTTAGTTCGCTGTGAGTGAAGATTTTTATGCTGATCATTGGGCTTAAATAAGCTGCCCCACGGTAAATTGCGCTGAAAAACCGTAAAGTTAAGCAAAGTCGAAATAGTCATGTAGCAATGTTGTGAAAACATGGGTAAAGTTGTGAAAGTGTTTTACTTTGATGGTGTTAGCATTTTTTCGCTACTTTAGGGAGTAGCATAGGGTTTAGCGGTTGCTATCAAGATGACGGTTTGAGTTCATCAATAAGCCTGCGGCAGTGCATTTTTAGGAGAGACCATTGGGATCACTCGTTTGTGTGGGTACTGGGTTACAGCTCGCGGGGCAAATTAGCGTATTAAGCCGCAGCTATATTGAACATGCCGATATTGTATTTTCACTCTTACCCGACGGTTTTTCGCAGCGTTGGTTGACGAAGCTCAACCCCAATGTCATCAATTTGCAGCAGTTTTATGCGCAAAATGGTGAAGTTAAAAATCGTCGAGACACCTACGAGCAAATGGTCAATGCCATTCTAGATGCGGTGAGAGCGGGTAAAAAAACCGTGTGTGCACTCTATGGTCATCCGGGGGTATTTGCCTGTGTATCCCATATGGCGATAACTCGCGCCAAGGCCGAAGGGTTTTCGGTCAAGATGGAGCCGGGGATTTCGGCCGAAGCTTGCCTGTGGGCCGACTTAGGGATTGATCCTGGCAACTCCGGGCATCAAAGCTTTGAAGCCAGCCAGTTTATGTTTTTCAACCATGTGCCCGATACCACCACCCACTTATTACTCTGGCAAATCGCGATTGCGGGCGAACATACCCTAACCCAATTTCATACCTCGAGTGATAGGTTGCAGATCCTCGTGGAGCAGTTGAATCAATGGTATCCCCTCGACCATGAGGTGGTCATCTACGAAGCGGCCAATTTGCCAATCCAAGCCCCCCGTATCGAGCGTTTACCCTTAGCGAATTTACCCCAAGCACACTTAACACCGATTAGTACGTTGTTAATTCCGCCAGCAAAAAAGCTAGAGTACAACTATGCTATTTTGGCTAAGTTAGGGATCGGTCCCGAAGATTTGGGCTAAATTGAAGTGTGATACTGAGTCATTATTAACAATAAGGAAAAAAACATGTCTGCATTATCGGATTTTTTTACCCAGTTAGGCCAAGATGCGCAGTTAATGGAAGATTATAAGCAGAATCCCGAGGCGGTGATGCGTGCCCATGGATTAACTGATGAAGAAATTAACGCTGTAATGACTGGGGATATGGAAAAGCTCAAAACCTTAAGTGGCGACCAAGACTATCAAGCCTTCTTATTAGTGAATCATGGTAATAATTAACTTATCTTGAAACGGTTACGTTGTGCCCTATTAGCCATCTTTGCTTTGTGTTCGACAGCATTGATGGCTAACTCTCTCGATTTTGATCAGGCACTCAATGAGCTTGATGTATTACTGCAATCTGATTTTAGCGCCGCGCAGAAAAAACTGGCCGAATATGAGACCGCATTTAGCGGATTAACCCCAACACAAAAAGGCAGACTAAGAATTGACAGAGCCATTAGTTATATTTTTGTCAGTGAATATGCCAAAGCGTTAGACGATCTGCGTCAGGCCGAAACCTTAATCACAAGTCCTGAATTATTAGCGTCGATTTATAGTTATCAAGCCACGGTCTATATAGGGATGCGCGACTATGACAAAGCCTTGTCGGCTGTTGCCAAAGCATTAGCCTTAGTGGTGAATATCGATGATGTTACGATTAAACGTCACTCCTATCTAAGAATTGCCAATATTTATTCTGAAATGGACGCTTATAGCGATATGGGCCTCTATGCCAATAAGGTGTTACAACTCGCTCAGGAAGCCGATGTCCGCGATATTTGCCATGCCAAATTGCTGCGGGCGATTTACTTGCTCGGAGTGAAAAGTCCCGATGCCTTCGACGCCTTCGAAGATAGCCGTCAATATTGTGATGCGAAGCAATTTCCCCTTTTGGCGACTATGTCGATGAAAGGCAAAGGGATGGTTTTGCAGGAGCGAGGTGACTATTTAGGCGCGAGAGCGATTTTGCTATTAGCGTTAAAAGGGTATGAAGCTTTTCAATTTCAATTAGAAATCAGCCATGTGCATGCACTACTTGCCGAGAATTACTTTGCAACGGGTGAGCTGGTGCAAGCGAAAAGTCACGCTGTTAAAGTGCTCACATTTCCCGATGATAATAGTTATATCGAACATAAGCATATTGCCTACAAAGTGTTTGCCGAGTTGATGGCGGCGGACAAACAATTTGAACAAGCCTATGAATACTCCAGAAAAGAGCAACATTATAATCAACTGATTTTTGATGAGTCGAAGATGAAAACCCTTGCTTATCAGGCGGCTAAGTTTAATGCTGATGAGCAGGCGCGTGAAATCAACTTGCTAAATAAAGAGCGCGAACTTTACATCGCTCAGCAAACGGTAAAAGAGCGCGAGTACACTAATATGCTGATGTTTATCACGATATTAGTGGGCGGGCTGTTTTTCCTCGCGATTTTGTTAGTCGTGGGCAATTTGCAAAAACGGCGTTTTATGCGTATGGCCAGAATGGATGCTTTGACGGGCGTGCTTAACCGTGGTGCAGGGCAAGACCTGGGTGAAAATCTGTTTGTGCAAGCCGCTGCCCGAGGGGGCGATTTTTGCGTGATTTTATTCGACTTAGATCATTTTAAACGGATTAATGATTCCTACGGCCATGGTACGGGTGACTGGGCGCTGAAAAAAGTCGTTGAGGCGTTAAAACCCCATGTGCGCAATGGTGATGTGTTTGCTCGGATTGGCGGTGAGGAATTTGCGCTATTCTTGCCTTACGCCAATGAATCTAAGGGGATGGAAGTTGCCGAACAATGCCGAAGCCGAATCGAAGCCATTGATACGCATCTGTCGGGGCATAAATTTACTATCACCGCGAGCTTTGGGGTTAGCGGTATGACAAAAGAAGACTTAAGCCTAGATCCTCTGCTGCACCGTGCCGATATGGCGCTGTATGCCGCAAAATCGAATGGCCGTAACAGTGTATTCTGTTATGAGGACGCTTTAGCCTCCGATAAACGCGCCACCAATATTACCAGCCAGTTGGCAAGGCAGTAGGATACGAGTTGTATTGTCTGTGTAACTGACTGTTTAGGTTAATGTAACGCGGTTTTCTTCTTTCGCTTTTTCGGTTATTTCTTGCGTTTGCTCGATGATTTTTAGGTCAATTTTTCACACTTTTTCCTGCATAACTAGAGTATGATTGCCAGCGGTAGCCGAAGCTTTTTTCGCTTAAGGACATACCCCTATTTTTGCCTTTCGCTAACGTTGTGGAGCCCTAATGGAAGAGTCGAGTCTGCTCACTTCTGTACTGTTATTTTTATTGGCCGCGGTGATTTTTGTACCCTTGGGCAAACGTTTTGGCGCAGGACCGATTCTGTCTTACCTCGCTGCTGGGGTGATTTTAGGGCCTGGCGGCATGGCGCTGGTGTCTGATCCCGCAGCCGTGTTGCATTTTGCCGAGCTGGGTGTGGTATTGATGCTGTTTGTGCTCGGGCTTGAACTCAATCCGAGCAAGTTATGGGAGCTGCGCAGCGCCATCTTTGGTCTCGGCAGTGGTCAGTTACTCCTTTCTTGGGCGGCAATTGGCGGTTTAGCTTGGGGATTTGGCTTATCCATTGAGGCTGCATTAGTGGTTGGCGCGGCGTTATCCTTGTCATCGACGGCTTTTGCGGTGCAGTTGATGAGCGAACATAGACTACTGACCACCCCGCTTGGCCGCGATGCCTTTGGGGTGTTGTTAATGCAAGATCTCGCCGTGATCCCCATGTTGCTATTAACCGCTTACCTTGCGCCTAATTCGGCCCAGATTGAGCACCATGCGGTGCCTTGGTATTGGACCTGTGTGGCATTAGTGGGCTTTGTGTTGGTGGGCAAATATTTGTTGCCGCGGTTACTTAAACTCGTTGCCAGCAGCGGGGTTCGCGAAGTGTTAACCGCCTTTGCACTATTGCTGGTGATGGGCAGTGCCGAATTGATGGAGTGGCTGGGGCTATCGGCGGGTATGGGGGCGTTTTTAGCCGGAATTATGCTGGCGAACTCCAGCTACCGACATCAGCTCGAAACCGATATCGAACCTTTTAAGGGCTTACTGCTTGGACTGTTTTTTATGGCGGTCGGCATGAGTATGGATCTCAAGCTGTTTTTAACCGATCCCTTACTTATCCTCGCGATTTTGCTGGGCATGTTATTGATTAAGACCCTAGTGCTGATGCTGCTTGGCCGAGTGCGTCACCATACATGGCGCCCGAGTATTGCCCTAGGGCTTATCTTGGCAGAGGGCGGTGAGTTTGCCTTTGTGCTGCTGTCGCAGGCGCAATTATCCAGCATAGTGGATGATAAAATCGCCCAAATCTTAGTGCTCGCCATTGGCTTATCCATGGCTGTCACACCGATGATTTTCACACTATTTAGAGCCACTAAGCCTAAGGTGGTAGATACACGTTTGCCTGATACCATTAATGTGACTGAATCTGAGGTGGTGATCGCCGGATTTGGGCGGGTAGGGCAGATCACTGGGCGTATTTTAGCGTCATCGGGCATTCCGTTTGTGGCCTTAGATAAAGATGCCAGCCATGTGGATGTGATCCGCAAATACGGCGGTGAGGTCTATTTTGGTGATGCCAGACGCTTGGATATGTTGATGTCGGCCGGGATTGCGCGCTCTCGCTTGTTGCTTCTGGCCGTTGATAATGTTGAGGATTCGATTGAAATTGCCCAGCAGGTGAAAACCCATTTCCCCCATATCAATATTGTCGCTCGGGCGCGGGACCGTAACCACGCCTATCGATTAATGAGCCTTGGGGTGACCGATGTGTTCCGTGAAACCTTTGGTTCGGCTTTGTCTGCCAGTGAGAAGATTTTGCAGGGCTTAGGCTTATCACAGGTACAAGCCAATGAAAGGGTGAAGATTTTTGCCGAGCACGATAAAAAGCTGGTGATCGCCAGTGCTGCCCATCAGCATGATTTAGCCAAGCTGATTGATTTATCCACTAAGGGGAAAGCCGAGTTGGAGTCGCTGATGCGTGGCGACCGGGAAAACGTCAGTTAAGTCTGCCAGCTAAAACAAACAAGAGAGCCAACGGGCTCTCTTGTTGTTTATGGGTTTAAGGAAAACGCTTAGAAACTGTAGCTATATTGCAGCTTCACATTACGCTCTTCGCCTGGCATGCCACCGAGGAACATCGCCTTGCTGTAATAGTCTTTATTGAATAGGTTATTGATATTCAATTGTAACTTCCAAGAGTCGGTGGCGTAGCTGATGGCAGAATCCACTAAGGTGTAGCTCGGCACATAACCATCTGGAATGCCAAATGAGCTTGAGTGTGTGCTTCTATCATCCACATACTTGGCGCCTAAACTGAGCTCAATAGGGCTTGTTAAGGCAAACCAGTCTGCACCATAGGTTACCCAAGCACTGGCGGTCACATAGGGCACACCTTTTTGACGGCTGTCGTAGTTGGCTTTGTCATTCGGGTTTTGTTTATCCCTAGCGTCTTGATACATGCCGTTAAGGTTGATGCGCCAGTTATCGTTTAAGTGGGCATTGAGATCCAACTCGACCCCTTGGGTATCTTCGCTGCCATCGTAAAAGTACACGGGCACCTCGGCACCTGACACACCAGCGTTATAGTCTGGGTTGTTGTAAGGCACATTAGTGCGTGAGCTTTTAAAGAACACCAGCGATGCTAGCATCTGATCGTCAAAGGCTTTAAAGCGCATGCCGAGATCGTTACTAACGGATTCTGAGTCTTCGCGGTCGGTATTTTCCCCCGTGATTGAGCCTAAGATGCTATAGGCGGTGCGGCCCTTTGAGTGATTGACGAAAAATGATAAATCATCAATGGGCATATAAGTTAAGCCCAAGTTGTAGGTCACGCCGTTATCTTTGCTATCTTCCTCTGGAGTGGGGCTCGCTTGACTTGCGCTGTAGCGCTCATCCACACCTAAGTGCTCATAGCTCTGTTTGATTTCGTTAAAGGCCACGCCAACACGGGTGGTAAAGCCATAACCTAAATAACCCACATGTTGCACGCCTAAGCCCCAAGCGCTGACTTTTTTGTTGTAGTTGGCGGTTTTGAGTGGATCGTAGTCGGCAAATTTACCCGTTCCCCAATTTGGATTGCGGATATCGTAAATGTACGGCAGCGAACCACGGTAAATCACTTCGCCTTGTTTGTTTTTAATCACCTGATCCGCATCGTAAATCGAGAATTGCTCGAGGCGAATATCGCGGTCTTCGTAGTTAGCGTTAACCAGTAATTCGTTGTCGATATTGCCGATTTGGAAGTCATAGCGCAGATCGGCAAAATACTGCCATGAGGTTTCTTCGGCATCGAGTTGGCGGTATTCCTGACGTCTGGCGGCGAAGGGATAGAGCACGCCATTTTCAACCAGTGGCGCGCGGGGATCGGCGTTTATCTTGCCTTTGTTATTCCAGTACACATAGTTGTAAGCCCCTGTTTGACGGGCAAAACCTGTAGTGTAGTCGCGATATTGCAACTGCTGGTTGAGGAACAGATTATCGGTAAAGTAGATATTGTGGGTCAGCTTGAACCTTAATTCTTCACCTTCGTTATCTTTTGCCATGGGAGAAATTAATCCCGCGTCACCAAAGGAATAAGGAGTTAAACCATCACCACTGGCGAGTGACGCCGCTAATTGCTGACGCTGCTCGTCGGTCAGTTGTATGCCTTGACCTTTAGGATCGTTAATCAAATCTTGCCAAGTGACTTCGCCCGCGGTTTTGCCACCGACAGAATCGGCATTGTAGATACGGATTGGATGGCCGATGGAGTCAACGGCAATGGCGTCTTTGATATACGCGCCGGATAGCATCAGATCTTGGCTATCACTTAATACCCATTTGAGTGAGCCGAACACTTCATCACGGTCGGCGCCTAAATCACGGTAGCCTTCACTGCGGGCGGTTTTGGCGACTAAGCGGTACGCAAGATCATCGGTAATTCCACCTGTACTGTCGATGGCGAGCGAGTAGGTATCCCACTGACCAACTTCTGTGGTTATTTTGTGTTTGGATTCAAATTGCGGTTTCTTTTCAATCAGGTTGATCACGCCGCCCGCGCTGCCCATGCCATAGAGTCCAGTCGCAGGCCCTTTTAAAACCTCCACGGATTCCACATTCGTTAGGGAGCGAGTGGGGTTAAAGGTATTGCCAAGGCCAGCACCGCCATACATGCCGTCATAGGTGTAGTTTGCGCCGAGGCCGCGAATCACTAAGTTATCTCCAATGCCGTAGTTATTGCCCGCTTGAGTCACCCCGCTGATATTGCGAATTAAGTCCTGCAGATTGTCGACTCCTTGGCTGTTAATCAACTCCTGGTCAACGATAACAACCGCCGCAGGGGTTTCCATCAAGGACATATCTGACTTAGTCGCAAGTCCTGAGTTTTTCACCACAGAGTTTTGTCTGCCGTATACCGTTATACGCTCGACGTTTTCATCGCGAGCTGAAGGTGTGTCATCGGCATAGGTTGTGTGTGGTAAAGCACTGAGGCAGGCGAGTGCAATAAGCGATAAGCGAAATACAGGCTGTAATACTGGCATTGAAAGTCCCCCAATCAGAAAGGTCGCGAATGATAATGATTTTCATCTAGTTTGCAACCCCTTGTTTGGCACTTAAAAGACCATGAACCTTGGTTATCTTTACATATGAAATACGGTTAACTGTGTTGGGGATAAAGACCTTCACTATCACTTGCTGCCCTCATATGAAGCAACACGTGGTCAGAATTCTAATTTGTTTCATTTTTTTTATAAAAAAGTGATTTATTTTTTGGGTTAACCATATCGACTCGGGTTTTTGATCGAGAAACATAACCCGTGATCCCTGTCACTCTTCCCTTTCTTATTCGACTGTTTACGTAAACGTAACAGTTAAACGAGTGTTTAAATTTTTAATCTGTTTCTATTTTGTTAATTGATTGGTTTTGTTGATTTTTACCGCTTTCCTCCGGGTGGAGTTCAAAACGCACACAGGTTTCTACTTAGGTCGAATAGGTTAAAAATGCTGTATATTTAAATTTTCAATAGGTAATTAAATTACGTATAAAATTACATTGCGCTTGTAGTGGTAAAGTTGTCTGACAAATTTCACGATAAGAAAAATCTTATTTAGTTAACATTTTTAAAGTTGTTATTTATCATCTGCTTGTATTTGACTTTGTGTCTTGGTCAGACCAATTTTGAGAGGTTTTTTGGTCAAATTTTTTAGCGGTTATGGCACTTTTGGATAGTTGCAAATACAAATGTTTGTCTGTAAGTTTTGGTTCTAAACGAACATTTGAATGTTTTGTGGTGAATGTTTGTACATGTTACTCATGTCTTTGCTGGTAACGGGTCGTAAACGAGCAAAAGGTTAGCCTCTTGGGAGGGCGAGAAGATGACGGAACACACTTTAAGTGAACAGCAATTGAATTCGACACAGAATAAGGCCACTGCGAATGGCACTCTGGCCTTAGTGGGAAATACCATCCCGGGGCAGGAGGTGATTTTTACCGAAGGCGCGCTGGCGTTGCTTGAGTCACTTTGCCGTGAATTTGCGACAGAAGTGCCCACCTTACTCGCCAAACGTAAAGATAGACAGGCGCGTATCGATAAAGGGGCTTTGCCTGACTTTTTACCCGAGACTCGTGCAATTCGTGACGGCGCATGGAAGATCCGCGGCATTCCGAATGACTTACTCGACCGCCGTGTCGAAATCACCGGTCCCGTCGAACGTAAGATGGTGATCAATGCACTTAATGCCAATGCCAAAGTGTTTATGGCGGATTTTGAAGACTCCTTAGCACCGAGCTGGCAGAAAGTCGTGGAAGGTCAGATTAACCTGCGTGATGCCGTGCGCGGTGAGATTGAGTACACAGCGCCTGAAACCGGTAAACACTATAAGTTAGGCCCAAATCCTGCGGTATTAATCTGCCGTGTGCGTGGCCTGCACTTAAAAGAGAAGCACGTTGAATTTAACCAGCAGTCCATTCCCGGCGCGTTATTCGACTTTGCGATGTACTTTTACCATAACTATCGCCAATTGCTGGCGAAGGGCAGTGGTCCTTACTTCTATATTCCTAAACTTGAGAGCCATATTGAAGCGCGTTGGTGGGCAAAAGTGTTTGCTTTTGTTGAAGAAAGATTTTGCCTTCAGCCTGGGACAATCAAATGTACCTGTTTGATTGAGACCTTACCCGCGGTGTTTGAAATGGACGAAATTCTCTATGAATTACGCTCAAACATTGTCGCGCTGAACTGTGGTCGTTGGGATTATATCTTCAGCTATATCAAAACATTAAAGCGTCATAGCGACCGTGTATTACCGGATCGCCAAGCGGTGACCATGGATACGCCTTTCTTAAGCGCCTATTCAAGACTGCTGATCAAAACCTGCCATAAACGTGGCGCACTGGCGATGGGCGGCATGGCGGCCTTTATTCCAGCGAAGGATCCCGCTCAAAACGAAACCGTGTTGCAACGGGTACGTAAGGACAAAGAGCTTGAGGCTCGCAATGGTCACGATGGGACTTGGGTCGCTCACCCTGGTCTTGCGGACACGGCAATGGGGATCTTTAACGAATACATAGGCCAAGATCATCAAAATCAATTGCATATCACCCGTGATGTGGATGCACCGATCCTTGCTGCAGAGTTATTAAAACCCTGTGATGGTGAGCGTACAGAGCAAGGAATGCGCCTGAATATTCGCATCGCTCTGCAATACCTTGAGGCGTGGATTAGTGGCAACGGTTGTGTGCCGATTTACGGATTAATGGAAGATGCGGCAACGGCGGAAATCTCCCGCGCCTCGATTTGGCAATGGATCCAACATGGCAAGTCACTCTCAAACGGCAAACCCGTCACTAAACAATTGTTTAAAGACATGCTGGTGGAAGAGTTAGCAAATGTGAAAAAAGAAGTGGGCGGTGACAGATTCACCCACGGCAAATTTACCCAAGCGGCTGTATTGCTTGAGGATATTACCACTTCGGATGAGTTGGTCGATTTCTTAACCTTACCCGGTTACGAGATGCTAACGGCTTAATGATTAGCGTTTTAATGCTGTAACACTGAATGCGTTTACATGGAATGCGTTATGGCGGCCAAGCCGCCAATTAAACCAATGGGCAGGGTGAGGCTGTGGGGCAGCTTCACTTGCTACAACATCACAGAGAAAGGAGTGACACTATGACTAAGGCAACACAGACTTCACGTCAGGCACAGATTGACGCGATCAAAAAAGATTGGGCTGAGAATCCTCGTTGGAAAAACGTCCGTCGCCCATACACTGCAGAGGAAGTTGTGGCACTTCGTGGTTCTATCGTACCCGAAAACACCATTGCCAAACGCGGTGCCGCTAAACTGTGGGATTTAGTCAACGGTGGCGCAAAAAAAGGTTATGTGAACTCGTTAGGTGCACTGACTGGCGGCCAAGCGGTACAACAGGCTAAAGCCGGTATCGAAGCGATTTACCTGTCTGGTTGGCAAGTGGCGGCCGACGCTAACTTAGCGGGCACTATGTACCCAGACCAATCTTTATACCCAGCAAACTCAGTGCCAGCGGTCGTGGCCCGTATTAACAACTCCTTCCGCCGTGCTGACCAAATTCAGTGGAGCAATGGGGTTAATCCGGAAGAAGAAAACTTTGTCGATTACTTCCTGCCGATTATTGCCGATGCGGAAGCGGGTTTTGGTGGCGTACTGAATGCGTTCGAGTTGATGAAGTCGATGATCGACGCTGGCGCAGCCGGTGTGCACTTTGAAGACCAATTAGCCTCAGTGAAAAAGTGTGGCCATATGGGTGGTAAAGTATTAGTGCCGACCCAAGAAGCAGTACAAAAGTTAGTTGCGGCGCGCCTTGCCGCCGACGTGAGCGGTGTTGAAACCTTAGTTATCGCTCGTACCGATGCGAACGCGGCGGATTTATTGACCTCCGATTGTGACCCATACGATCGTGACTTCGTAACTGGCGAGCGCACCAGTGAAGGTTTCTACCGCGTGAAGGCGGGTCTGGATCAAGCAATTTCTCGCGGTCTTGCCTACGCACCATATGCGGATTTAATTTGGTGTGAAACCGCTAAGCCTGACTTAGAAGAAGCACGCCGCTTTGCTGAGGCAATCCATGCTCAGTACCCAGACCAATTACTGGCCTACAACTGTTCACCTTCGTTCAACTGGAAGAAAAACTTGGACGACGCGACGATTGCGCGCTTCCAACAAGAGTTGTCGGACATGGGCTACAAGTACCAGTTCATCACTTTAGCGGGTATCCATAACATGTGGTACAACATGTTTGACCTGGCTTACGACTACGCTCGTGGTGAAGGTATGAAGCATTATGTTGAGAAAGTTCAAGAAGTTGAGTTTGCAGCAGCGAAGAAAGGCTATACCTTCGTCGCGCATCAACAGGAAGTAGGCACTGGTTACTTCGACCAAGTCACCACAGTGATCCAAGGCGGTCATTCATCGGTGACGGCGCTGACTGGCTCGACCGAAGAAGAGCAGTTTTAAGCGAAGTCTGTTGTATCGCGAATAGGTTCTACCCGTAAGATGTTGTACCCGTAAACCCTGTGTTTAGCTGCATTGCAGCTGTTGTCCCCCGTGCAGTTCGCCTACATGTGCTGCACGGGTTTTTAAGTCAAACCTTGTGACTTAACTTCCTACCCAGTCAATACATTGCTTGCCTGAGCTTGGCGACTCTTTGAGTCGCTATTTTTTTATCTAATTGATTATTCTGGTGCAACCCTGACTCGAGTTGGTGCAAATTTTTAACAGTTTTACAAAGACTTAACGCTATCTCATTGTTATTCAATGGCTATTTATCTTGGCCTAAATAATGCTGTGAATTGGCTGTAAAACTTGGCATTCACAGTGAGGTCACCGTCATGAAATATTACAGTCGTCGTTTAGTCAAACCTGAACATTTAAATCCTGCAAATACCCTATTTGGCGGCCAGTTATTGAGTTGGATTGACGAGGAGGCGGCCATCTTTGCTGCGTGCCAGATGAAGAGCTCCAGCCATGTGACTAAGCTGATTTCTGAAATCAATTTTATGACGCCGGCGCGCCAAGGGGATGTGTTGGAATTTGGTTTGGAGCTTGTCAGCCTTGGGCATAGTTCCATTACGGTCAGTTGCCAAGTGCGTAATAAGATGACGCAAGCGCCTGTGGTTAGTATCGATAAGATGGTGTTTGTAAATGTGAATGCCCAGGGCTTACCCGTGCCCCATGGTATTCGAGCCAACGCGGCCTAAGGATTGAGCCCCGATAAAGCAGAGTGACGCATGGGCGTCACTCTGAATCTTTAGTGAGATCTTCTTTGACCGATTTCACCGCATCCCGTGAGGCATGACCAATGGCTTTGGTGGTGTCGCGGGTGGCGTGACCAATCTCTTTCGTCACATCTTTAGTGGTGGTGCCAATGGCGCGACCCGCATCCTTTAAATCGGCGCAGGCTGTGGTGGCCAGTAGCAGTGGTAGTATTAACAGCATCGCTTTTTTCATTTTAGTCATCCTGATAACGCACGTTTGTTAGGCAAGATACCAAATACTGCTGTACCGCGCCTTAATAATCTGAAAATCCAATCATCGGAGCTCCAATCTTTGTAGCCCAATTATTAGATTAGGGATAATGCATCAGTTTGCTTGAGTGAAGATGAAATGTCTTCATCCAAGTTAACGGGGTGTGGTTCAGTGGCGGATTAGCGACGGTTTAAGAATGAATTGATTAGCAAGGTGAGTAAAACAAAATGCCAGAGTATTAACTCTGGCATTGTTGCTATTTCACTTAGCGATTAAGCGCTTATGTGACAGTCACTCCCAAGCAAAACATTATGAGGCTTGGTCGAGTTTCGCTAAACGCTGCTGATAGTCATCAATCAGGTGCTGCATAATTTCTTCTGGGGCGGCATCGTCGCAGCAGGTATCGAGGAAGATTTTAAAGGTGACCAGCGCATGACCATCATTTTTAAGCCTATCGCTCTGCATGGAGAAGTAGGCTTCTTCATTATCGGCTTTGCGGACAACAAACTTACTGGTTTCGAAGGATTTACTGCCTGAGAGTTCGTGCCATTTGGTGATACGGTTTAAGGCAATTTCACTGGATTGGTTTAATTCGATGTGGTTTAACCAACTCACTGGATGTTCGGGATCTTTGTAATGCGGACATCTAACTGTGTAGTTATATACATGAGTAATTGCTGTCATAGCGTACCTACCTGTTGAGGATGTTGCTGCCATCATAGGCATCGTTTTTGAATTCGGTCAATCATTAATTGCGCTGATATCGCCCGAGTTAAATCACAGTTTTTACAAGTATTTTTGTTTAAAAATGAGTCAGTTAATTCATTTCCATTCAGTGTTATTTAGCATGAGTTTTTAACGAATATCTATGTGCTATCTCTCAGTTTTGCACTCAAATTCGTTTTTGCTTAATTACTGCGCAATAAAGCAGCAAATAAGCGACAGGATCTGAATGGTGCAGTGAGCCATTAAACAGTAGCAAATTATTGGGAAGGTGTAGGGGCGGGCGCTAAAAGGGACAGAGGCCCATTCCTTAGAATGGGCCTCTGAGCTGGCTTCATCTTTTGCAGGGAAAAAGCGAACTGGAGCCAGTCTAGCGGATTTGTAACAGCATGTAACCCACCAAGATCACGTTTTTACGCTATTGGGACGATTTTTCGATCTATGGGATCCCAACTGCCGAAGATTAAGGCGCTACGGCGGTTTTTTACATTATGGCGTAGTGCAAAATTGGCTGATTCAGCCCAAAAGAAAGGCCCAAACAAGATCCCTTGTTTGGGCCGATTCTCATGTCGTTAGCTTGCGCTAGCCGAACAACATCCTGTCAATTAGCGCCCGACAGACGACTGCGTTAATGCAAGCGCTCTATAACGCGGGTTTATAAGGCGTTAGTGAAGATCTGGCAGATCTCTTCATGGGTTGCCTGTTTAGGGTTAGTGAAACCACAGGCATCCTTTAAGGCGTTTTCGGCCAGCGTTGGAATATCTTCCGCTTTAACCCCGAGTAACGTCAGGTTTTCTGGAATGTTTACCGCAACCGATAGGGCCTTAATCGCGGCGATCGCCGCCGCAGCACCTTGTTCATCGGTCATATTGGCTACATCGACACCCATCGCCTTCGCAATATCTTTTAAGCGATCTGGTACCAC
This sequence comes from Shewanella sp. GD03713, assembly GCF_029843705.1. Classification (NCBI taxonomy): domain Bacteria; kingdom Pseudomonadati; phylum Pseudomonadota; class Gammaproteobacteria; order Alteromonadales; family Shewanellaceae; genus Shewanella; species Shewanella sp. GD03713. The sequence continues at coordinate 3,408,310 of NZ_JAOCIW010000001.1, read as the reverse complement.
TTTGGCGTTGTATTCTTGCACATGGGGTAATAACAGGGCGTTACATACACCGTGGGGCAGATCGTAGAAACCGCCTAATTGGTGCGCCATCGCATGCACATAACCTAAGCTGGCGTTGTTGAAGGCCATCCCCGCTAAGAATTGCGCATAGGCCATCTGCTCACGGGCTTCAATATCTTGGCCTTGTTTTACCGCATTCACTAAGTTGCCTTGGATAAGTTCAATGGCTTTAATGGCGCAGGCATCGGTGATCGGGTTCGCAGCGATAGACACATAGGCTTCAACCGCGTGGGTCAGCGCGTCCATACCTGTTGCAGCTGTGAGGCTCGCTGGTTTTTTCAGCATCAGCTCAGGGTCATTCACAGACAATATTGGCGTGGTGTGTTTATCGACAATCGCCATTTTGATATGGCGAGCTTCGTCAGTGATGATACAAAAACGGGTCATTTCACTGGCGGTGCCAGCGGTAGTGTTAATGGCCACTAATGGCAGTTGTGGCTTAGCGGATTGGTCTAACCCTTCATAGTCTTTGATGCTGCCGCCGTTGGTGGCAACTAGGGCGATACCCTTAGCGCAATCGTGGGGTGAGCCACCGCCTAATGAAATCACAAAATCACATTGATTGGCTTTTAATAGCGCAAGACCGGCTTCGACGTTACCGACGGTTGGGTTGGGTTGCACGCCATCGAACACAGTTGAAGTAATGCCATTCTGACCGAGTTTTTCGGCCACTTCACCGACTAGACCAATCTTGACGAGAGGCTTATCCGTCACGATTAACGCGCGTTTAAAGCCTAAGGTTTTGATATCTCCGATAGCATCATCGACGGCGCCTTTGCCTAATACGTTGACGGAAGGGATAAAAAATTTAGCAGCCATAAGTCCACCTATTTGCTTGTAAATTAAATTTGTTTCTTTCTGGTGACCAAGCTACCAATTAAGGGGTATGCAAGATGTGATCTAGATCGGCTTAGGCAGTTTATTGAGGTGAAATTCCCACTAAAGTTGGAACTAGATAACTAAATAATGAACTTTTATGACAGGGATCAGGCTTGATATACGCTATGTTTTTTAAGGTTTTTTTCAGCTTTTACTTGTTTAGTTAAACTCAGATTATTGCGCGATAAATTCGCCCTTCGAGGTGAGTTGTGGCTGAGTTTCTGGTAAGGTGCGGCCGTTGGGTTGATGAGGAGCACGCGAAGCACGATGGAAAAATACGAACAACTGCTGATTTCACTGCGCAGGGTGATCCGCGCTATCGACATTCATTCCCGGCAACTCAATAAACATTCAGGCCTGACGGGGCCGCAGTTGATGGTAATGCAGAAAATTGCCCAGCTCGGCGCTCCCTTAGCCAAGCAGGTGGCCGAAGAAATTACCCTCAGCCCAGCCACTGTGACGACAATTATTGATAGGCTCGAAGGGCGGGGATTAGTGATCCGCAAGCGCAGCGAGTCCGATAAGCGCAAGGTGCATTTACATTTAAGTGAGGCGGGGCGGGCATTATTGCAAGAGTCGCCTAAACCACTTCAAGAGCACTTTATAAAGCAATATCAAAATCTTGAAGAGTGGGAGCAGAGTCAGTTGCTCTCATCGGTGGAGCGTATTGCCGCCATGATGGACGCCGATAAAATTGATGCCGCGCCTATGCTGTTGGTGGGTAAAATTCAAGGGGACGAATAATCCCCTTTCGGTGCTAAATAATACAAAAGCACTGTATCTACAGTGCTTTGTTATTTTTGCTAGGCGGCAGGGCAGTTCGTTTCCGTCACGCTATTGATCAAAATTTCATTCACAGGTGTGTCGCTAAAACCGTTGCTGGTTTTGGTCGGCACAATGCTTATCTGATCGACCACATCCATTCCTTCGACGACTTTACCAAACACGGCATAACCATAGCTGCTCGCCGAAGCATCAAGCTGCGGATTGTCTAACACATTGATAAAGAACTGTGATGTCGCTGAGTCTGGCACTGTGGTACGTGCCATAGCGATCGTGCCACGTTTATTGCTGATGCCGACTGCGGCTTCGTTTTTAATCGGCGCACTGGTCGGCTTGCTTTGTAATCCCGTGGTGAAACCACCGCCTTGGATCACAAAGTTGTTGATGGTTCTGTGGAATAAAGTGCCATTATAGAATGACTTATCGACATATTGTTTAAAGTTCTTACCCGTGATCGGCATATGGGTGAGGTCGATAGCTAAGGTCAAATCCCCCTTTGTGGTGCTCATTAAATAACAGACATCGGCGCTTAAGCTCGGTGGGGTTGGATCGGGAGTTGGGATCGTTGGTGTTAATTCATCGTCGCCACTGCCGCCGCAGGCGCCAAGGGCTAAGCTCAAACTGCTGGCGAGTAAAAGTCCCGTGATTCTTTTCATATCAATTTCCTTATTTTGCATCGTTCGCCATTTATTCCTGCCACTTTGAATGATGTAAGTAGCTGTAGGTAAATGTTGCGATTAGGTGTTGTTTTTGTTTTGAACGCGCATAGTGACAGAGCGATGAACTGGAGTTCAAGATGAAAAATGCAATTGATACAAAGTGTTGCAGCTAGCTGCTGATACGGGATTTGTTGTTTGCGCTGGGGATTCAACCGCTGCGATGCTTCTGGAAATACTGCTCCAAGATAAGACGCTGTTTTGCTTGCGCCATTTAAGCGCGTTGCACCTTTTTTAATCACTCCCTGCTTCAAACTAGTGCGTTTACGAGATGGCCCCGTGGGCCAAGGCTTGGGCGATAAAGGCACACATTTTATTCAAGATGCTGATTTATAAGTTTTCTTTGTTGTCACTTGGCTGACACAAATCTGTCTTCATGCTGTTATTTTGCGCTGGCATGGTTACTGCCTATCTAAGGCTATGGATGAGCAGTCGCGGGGGCGACAAATATGGGGCTGGAGAAGTTGCTGTATTTGCGGGGCGTAGGAGCAGACTTTACCGACTGCTTCGGCCAGTATATCCGCATTCCCGAGGCTGACAGGCAAGGGATTTTGACCTGTATGTTGCAGGAGAAAAATACTCAGGCCTGCGAGGCAAAGGATGAACCATTAACGAGTTTACCCTGTGGCGACGAGCTTGACGCTCAGGTGTATCAACTCGATGCACAGCATTGGACACAAGTGTTGCCGGCGTTTCATTGGTGCTATGTCGACGAACCTTGGGTCTGTCTGTATTTACCTCAATCTTACCGTGGCGATCTGCTGCTCACCTTTACCTGTGAGCAAGGGGAGAGGGTTATCCTCGAGGTGCCGTTTTCGGCGCTAAAACCGATTGGGGATTATCGGATTCAGGCGCAGGAGTTGGCACAGTTTGGCAATAGTCCCTTTGCCAATGAGTGTCAGTTCCTGCAATACCGCCTCGACCTCTTAGGTCATGAGTTTCATTGCCGTGATGCGGGCGATGCCGCTGAGCAAGATAGCAATTCTGAGCCGCGCCGTTCATGGGAAAATGTCAGCGCCGCGCCAAACACATCTAACAATAAAGACAACTTAAGTGATTTATCTTGCTTGGGATTGGGGTACCACACTCTGAGCGTCAGTTTGCTTGGGCTGGCAGATGATCATCAAGCTGTAGCATCGGCAAGCACCTCAGCAGCAAGCAACTCATCAGTAAGCATTTCTGCAGCAAGTAAGACGACTGAGTTCCATGGCACTTTTATGGTGGCACCGAGAACCGCCTATCAAGGGGTGATGAGCGCTGTGGCTCAAGGAAAGCGCCATAAACCGTGGGGCGTGAGTCTTCAGCTCTATAGTCTGCGTAGCGAAAGCCAATGGGGTATGGGCGACTTTGGCGATTTAGAGCAACTTATCGGTTTAGTGGCTGAATATGGCGCCGATTTCATTCAACTTAATCCATTACATGCCTTAGATATTGCCGCGCCGGAACATCCGAGTCCCTATAGTCCCTGCGATCGTAGAAGGCTGAATCCGCTGTATATTCATTTACCTAGCGTGCCTGAATTTGAGCCTTTAAAGATGGAGTTTGCGGCGAAGGAGTGGCAAGAAATCATTGCCCTACTCAACGCGGAGAACTGGCTCGATTACCCCAAAGTCAGCGAGCTTAAGTACCGCGCCTTTGCACGTTTATATACTGTCTTTTGCGAACACCATTTACAGCCAAACACACCCAGGGCGCAGCGATTTGAGGATTTTGTTGCAGAGCAGGGCGCGCCGCTCAGGGAATTTGCCCAAGCCGAATCGCTACGCAGCCCAAGGGCCATCGCACAGGACGAAGGTTTTTATTTATACCTGCAGTTTGTGGCTGAAGATCAACTGCAATTGTGCCAACTCAAAGCCAAAGAAGCGGGGATGGGCATAGGGCTTATTCGCGATTTGGCCGTAGGCGCCGCGTTGCAAGGCGTTGAGGTTCAAGCCAATTCGCAGCAGTTTTGCTTAAACGCCAGCATAGGCGCACCGCCGGATCCCTTCGCGCCGCAGGGACAAAACTGGGGACTTACTCCCCTCGATCCCGTCAAGCTAAAACAGCATCAATATCGCCATTTTATTGAACTGACTCGCGCCAACATGACCCACTGCGGTGCGCTGCGAATCGACCATGTGATGGGGCTGCTGCGACTCTGGTGGTGGCCTCTGGACAAGCGCCTCGGCCATGGCGCCTATGTGTATTACCCGGTCGAAACCCTGTTGGCGATTCTCTGCCTTGAGAGTCAACGCGCCCGCTGTGTGGTGATTGGTGAAGATTTGGGCCTAGTGCCGCCTGATATTATTCATCGCCTGTATCAGGCGGGGGTTTACTCCAACGAGTTGTTCTACTTCTGCAAAGACCATCAAGGCTTTAAGCCGCCGAGCCACTATAAGTTCCAGAGTTTGATGATGCTGGCAAACCACGATGTGCCGACGTTAGTCGCCTGGTGGACGGGCAGCGATTTGCACCTGAGGCGACAACTCGAACTGTTCAATACCGACGAGCAATTAGGTGAGGCCTTAGCCGGACGTGAGCAGGAAAAACACCAGCTGGCGCAGTGCTTAATCTCCCAGGGCCTATTGCCGGAGACGGATATTCAACAGATTGATATTGAAGATTTATTAACGGCGTGGATGCCATTTGGCGCCTCGGGCAATAGCGCACTTTACAGCGTGCAGTGGTGCGATCTGCTCGGGGACCGCCATGCGGTGAATATCCCCGGCACTTGGCTCGAGTACCCGAATTGGCAGCGGCGATTGCCCATCAGCCTAAGTGAAGCTGCAGCTAGGCCTGCGCTGGTTGAGCGTTTGCAACGCATTGCTGCGGCAAGGCATTTGCCAGAAACGGCTGCGCATACAGATACCCTTTGACTAAAAATGGAAGCCAAATGATGACTCAAGCCCAGACTTACTTCTATGACGGTAGCGATGTCGCACTGTTAAATGGTCAATATACGGATGTGTTTTCCCTGCTCGGTATGCACAGCATCAACGAGGGTAAGGCCTTGGTGGTACGCTGTTTTTTACGCAACGCCCAAAAAGTTGATGTGATAAGTCTTAAGGATGGCCGTAAGGTGGCGAGCCTTGAGCGCGTCAATGAGGCGGGGCTGTTTGCGGGCACGCTTGGCAGACGGGTTAAGCCTTTTTTGTATGCGCTACGGGTGACTTATCCCCTCTGTGAGCTGGATATTATCGATCCTTATCAGTTTGGTTCTCTCCTCGATAGTCAGGACTTATACCTCTTTGGCGAAGGAAGTTCTGAGCAGGCCTATCGCTTTTTAGGTGCGAACTGGCGCCAAGTCGATAGCGTCGAAGGCGTGCATTTTTGCGTATGGGCCCCCAATGCTAAGCGGGTTTCTGTGGTGGGGGATTTTAATCACTGGGACGATACTCGCCATGTGATGCGCCAACATATGGCCAACGGCTTATGGGAGATTTTTCTGCCAGATGCTGCCGAAGGCGCGCACTATAAGTTTGATTTGCTTTATCAAAATGGCGAGCGCCACGCCAAATCCGACCCCATGGCGACCCAAATGGAATGTGCACCGCACAATGCCTCCATAGTGCCGAAAAAACACCAACACCCGTGGGCAGATTCACAATGGATGCACAAACGGGCGACCACGGCTTGGCATCGCGCCGCGATGTCTATCTACGAGGTGCAGCTAGGCTCTTGGCGCCGAAAAGGTGAGTTTGGTGAGCAATATTTTGATTATCAAGACTTAATTGAGCAATTAATTCCCTATGTGAAGGAGCAAGGTTTTACCCATATCGAGTTGATGCCTGTCAGCGAGTATCCCTTCGACGGCTCTTGGGGGTATCAACCCGTTGGCCTGTACGCGCCGACCCATCGTTTTGGCGATGCCAATGGCTTAAAAGCCTTTATCGATGCCTGCCATCAGGCCGAGATTGGCGTGTTACTCGATTGGGTGGCGGCGCATTTCCCTAAGGATCCCCATGGCCTTGTGCGTTTTGATGGCACTTGCCTCTATGAACATGAAGACCCGCGCAAAGGCACGCACCCCGATTGGGATACGCTGATCTATAACTACGACCGCGGTGAGGTGCGCAGCTTTCTGCTCAGCAATGCCTGCTATTGGCTGCGGGAATTTCACCTCGATGGGCTCAGGCTTGATGCGGTGTCATCCATGTTGTACCTCGACTACAGCCGCGAACCTAGGCAATGGCTGCCCAATGCCTATGGCGGACGGGAGAATTTAGAGGCGATTCATTTCCTGCAAATGTTGAATCAACGTTTGTATCAAGCCTTCCCCGGCATTTGCATGATAGCCGAAGAGTCAACCGCCTTTGCGGGGGTGACTAAGCCGACGGATAGCGGCGGGCTGGGGTTTGGTTTTAAGTGGAATATGGGCTGGATGAACGACAGCCTAAGCTACTTGAGCCGCGATCCCATCTATCGCCAGTATCACCATAACCAGCTGACCTTTAGTTTGATGTATGCCTATTCGGAGCAATTTATGCTGTCGATAAGCCACGATGAAGTGGTGCACGGCAAGGGCTCTTTGCTGCATAAAATTCCCGGCGATGATTGGCAAAAATTCGCCACCCTCAGGGCCTATTACGGCTTTATGTGGGGGCATCCGGGCAAAAAACTGCTGTTTATGGGCAGCGAGTTCGCCCAGCGTGACGAATGGAACCATAACCATAGCCTCGATTGGCATTTGCTCGCCTTCGAGCCTCACCAAGGCGTGCAGCGCTGGCTTCGTGATCTGAATCAGCTATATCGCCAATTCCCCGCCTTATCCGTGCTCGACTATGAGTCGCAGGGTTTTCGCTGGCTCGATTGTGACAATGGTCGTGACAGTATTTTTAGCTTTGTGCGCTATGGCGAGGGCAGTGATGTGCCCTTAGTGTTTGTGGTGAATATGACGCCCACTCTGCACCAAGGATTTCGTATCGGCTTGCCCCAAGGCGGGGATTTCTGTGAGTACCTCAATAGCGACAGCCATCTCTATGGTGGCAGCAATCAGGGGAATGCGGGCAAGGTGATTGCCGAAGATTTACCTTGGCAGGGCATGGCATCGAGCGCGTTGATCACTGTGCCGCCTCTGGGTTGCTTAATCCTCGGGCCTGCGACGGATACGCCAAGAGATACCAGCCTATGACGAATCCTGTGCCTGTAAATGCTGGTGGCTCAACCGCCTATAATCTGAGCGCGGGGCAGCCCTTTCCCTTGGGGGCGACGGTCGATGATGGCGGGGTGAATTTCGCCCTGTTTTCGGCCCATGCCACTGGGGTGGAGTTATGTCTGTTTGATGCTCAAGGCGAGGTGGAAATTCAACGCATCGCCTTGACGGAGCAGACCCAGCAAATCTGGCATTTGTATGTGCATGGACTGAGTGTCGGCCAGCTTTATGGCTACCGTGTTTATGGTCCCTACGAGCCGCAATTAGGCCACAGATTTAATCCGCATAAGTTGCTATTAGACCCCTACGCGCGCCAGCTCGTGGGACGCTATCACCACCATATCGCTAATTTTGGTTATGAGATTGATAACCCCAACGAGGACTTATCTTTCAGCACCTTAGATAACGCGGATTTTGTACCTAAGTGCAAAGTGGTCGATACTCGGCCCCTTTTTGATGCCGCTAAGGCGCATGCTATTCGGCCACTCTCAAGCAAGCGTGAGCCACTAGCGCTTGAGCAGTGCATTATCTATGAGATGCACTTAAAGGGATTTACCGCGCTGCACCCTGAGATAGATGCGCCGCTGCGTGGCACCTTTGCCGGGCTGGCATCGAATGCCGCGATAGATTACTTAGTCAATCTCGGAGTGAATTGTGTCGAGTTACTGCCAGTTCAGGCATTTTTCTCCGAGCCCTTTCTGCTTGAAAAGCAGCTATCTAACTATTGGGGGTATAACAGCATAGGCTTTTTTGCGCCTGAGCCGAGTTATCTCTCGAGTGAGGATATTGGCGAGTTTCGCACTATGGTGGATGCGCTACACGGCGCGGGTATCGAAGTCATTCTCGATGTGGTCTATAACCACAGCGCCGAGGGCAGTCGCCTCGGACCGACCTTTAGCTTTCGCGGTATCGACAATCTGAGCTATTACCGCCTGCATCCAAACGATAAACGCTTTTATATCAACGATACCGGTTGTGGTAATACCTTAAACCTCAATCATCCACGCATGTTGCAGTTAGTGCTAGATTCGCTGCGTTATTGGGTCGAAGTGATGGGCGTCGATGGCTTTCGCTTTGATTTAGCCGCTTGTCTTGGCCGTGAAGCCTATGGATTTGACCCCGGAAGTGGTTTTTTTGATGCGTTGCTGCAAGACCCCGTGTTGTGCCGGGTGAAGCTGATTGCCGAGCCTTGGGATATTGGCCCGGGTGGGTATCAATTGGGTAATTTCCCGGTGGCCTTTAGCGAGTGGAATGACAGATACCGCGACACCATGCGGCGTTTCTGGCGGGGCGATCACGGCATGCTGCCCGAGTTTGCGCGGCGATTTCATGGCTCGGGGGATTTCTTTGAGCATAGCGGCCGCCCTCCCGCCGCCAGTATCAACTTTTTAACCAGTCACGATGGTTTTACCCTCAAAGATTTAGTGAGTTATTGCGAGCGGCACAATTGGGCCAACGGTGAAGAAAACCGCGACGGCCACCATGAGAACTTCAGTCATCACTATGGGGTAGAGGGCGACACTGACGACGCCTCCATTCTCGCGCTGCGCGCCCGCCAGCAACGCAATCTATTGACCACATTATTCTTATCCCAAGGGGTGCCCATGTTACTCAGCGGCGATGAGGCGGGCCGCACCCAAGGCGGGAATAATAACGCCTATTGCCAAGATAATCCCTTGAATTGGTTAGATTGGTCATCGGATGGCATGGATAGCTCATTGCTGAGTTTCACCTCGCAGTTGATTGCTTTACGCAAACGCTTCCCGCTCTTGTGTTCCAAACGTTTTATCCATGAGCAGTTAGTGGCCAATGCCTTCGATTGGTCTTCTGAGTCATCTTCAAGCCATGCTGTAAACCCTGTCTCAACTCCAACGGGGGCGAGGCTGGATTGGTTTAGCCGCCAAGGTGAGCCGATGAGCAAAAGCCTGTGGAGCGAGTCCATGGGCCGCAGCCTCTGCGTGGTGTTATCGGGCAATTTAACCGCTACTCAAGCACAGACTCAGGGTGACAACCTTCAAGCGCTGCTATTGATGGTGAATGCCGATGAGCATCCCTTGGCCTTTACTCTGCCAGTTTTTGACGGTTTAGGGCCTTGGCAATGCCTGCTGCATACCCAAACCGACCCACAATTTTTAACTCCCACTGAGCCGCTGGATGCTCAGTCCTCACCGACGCGGTACTTGTTACAGGATCGCAGTCTTATGCTGTTTCATGCTGATTTTATAAGGAATTAACTATGAGTCATAACAGTGAACTGAGCCCAAATACCAGCGGTGTTCCCCCAAAAAAACGTGCCACTAAGGCCGCGCCGACTAAGCCAAAAGCGACTCTCGAACCCTGCGAGCCCTGTGATGCCCTGCCCGCGACCTTTAATCGCCATGTGCGTTACGGTTTAAGCCGCGGCGAAGTGGCTCACGGTGAGTTATTTCAATCTCTGGCACTCAGCGTTAAAGAGCAAATGTTGGATGAGTGGCGTGAGACGCGGATAAAAGATAGCTGCTATGACAACAAGCAAGTAGCCTACTTATCGCTGGAGTTTCTTATGGGCAGGGCATTAGGTAATGCCTTGTTAAATTTAGATTTAGAGCAAGACAGCCGCGAGGCGCTTAGCCAATATTCGGTGTCTCTTGAGGAGCTTGAGGAGGCCGAACACGATGCAGGTTTAGGCAATGGTGGCCTTGGGCGACTCGCCGCGTGTTTTCTCGATAGCTGTGCCAGCATGGATTTATCTGTCACGGGTTATGGCATTCGTTACGAATACGGCATGTTCGCCCAGAAGATCGTCGATGGTTATCAAGTCGAGCGCCCAGATCGTTGGCTGCGTGAGGGCAACCCCTGGGAGGTGCGCGTTCCGCACCATAATGTGACGGTAAAGTTCTTCGGTCACACCGAATCCTATGTCGATAAACAAGGGCGCAGGCACATGATTTGGGTCGATAGTCAAGATGTGCTCGCCGTGGCCTATGACATGCCCGTGCCCGGTTATCGCAATGGTCGGGTGAATAGCCTTAGACTCTGGAAGGCCGAAGCGACGGATGACTTTGATTTAGCAGAGTTTAACCAAGGGGATTACACAGAAGCGGTGGCGTGCAAGAACCTCGCTGAACAAATCACTATGGTGCTGTACCCCAACGATGCCAGCGAAAATGGTAAAGAGCTGCGCCTGCGTCAGCAGTACTTTTTGTCTTCCGCCAGCCTGCAGGCCATTTTGAAGCGTTGGGTGCATCACCACGGCCATGACTTCAGCGATTTTGCCGCGAAAAATGTGATCCAACTGAATGACACTCACCCCAGTATTGCCGTCCCCGAATTAATGCGGCTGCTGGTGGATGAATATGGCCTCGAATGGGACGCCGCCTGGGCGATTACCAGTAAGACTATGGCCTATACCAATCACACATTGTTGCCCGAGGCGTTAGAGCGCTGGCCCGTGCGTATGATGGCGCTGATGTTGCCGCGAATTTTAGAAATCATCTATGAAATCAACGCCAGATACCTCGATTTAGTTGCCCACCACTGGCCGGGAGATGGCGCCAAACTGGCCAGCATGTCGATCATTCAAGATGGCCCCGATCCCCATGTGCGCATGGCGTACCTAGCCATAGTGGCGAGCTTTTCGGTAAACGGTGTGGCAGCGCTGCATACCCAGTTATTAAAGTCGGGCCTATTTAAGGATTTTTATAGCCTGTGGCCGGAGAAATTTAACAATCGCACCAATGGCGTGACCCCAAGACGTTGGTTAGCCCACTGCAATCCCGCGCTCGCCAAACTGTTAACTAGCCATTTAGGCAAGGGCTGGGTGACGGACTTAAGCCAGCTGACGGCGCTCAATGCCTTAACCCAAGACACCAGCTTTATTCAAAAGTGGCGTGAGGTGAAACAAGCCAACAAGGTGCAACTCGCCAAGATGATCGCCAAGGAATGTGGCGTCGAGTTTGACCCTGCAATGCTGTTTGATGTGCAGGTTAAGCGGATCCACGAGTACAAGCGTCAGCTACTCAATATTCTGCATGTGATCCATCTCTACCATCAAATCCAGCAGGGACACACAGAGCACTTAGTGCCACGCTGCGTGCTGATCGGCGGTAAAGCGGCGCCCGGTTACTTTATGGCGAAGCTCATCATCAAACTCGCCAGTAATGTTGCCCATATGGTCAACTGCGATCCTGTGGTGGCGCCTTATCTGCGCTTTGCATTTCTGCCCAATTACAACGTCAGTGCCATGGAAAAAATCTGCCCCGGTACCGATGTCTCCGAACAAATCTCCACCGCGGGTAAGGAGGCCTCGGGTACGGGCAATATGAAGTTCATGATGAACGGCGCACTCACCATAGGCACCTTAGATGGCGCCAATATCGAGATGCTCGAAGAGGTGGGCGAGGATAACTTTTTCCTCTTTGGCCTCAACGCCGAGCAAGTGGTCCAAATGCGCTGTGATTACCAACCGCAGCGGATTATCGCCGAGTCCCATGCCTTATCTGAAGTTATGGCCTTACTCAAGAGCGGCCATTTCAACCTGCTGGAACCGGGTATTTTCGACCCCATTATCGCCTCGATTGAAAGCCCGGATGATCAGTGGATGACGGCGGCGGATTTTGACAGTTATCGCCTCGCCCAAGAGGCTGTGGCTAAGGCCTATAAAGATCCGAAAAAGTGGACGCAAATGAGTATTCGCAACACGGCGGCCAGTGGTCGCTTCTCCAGTGATGTGACGATTGCTGGCTATCGAGATGATATTTGGAAACTGTAACGGAGAGGTTGATGAGCAAAGGAATGCACAGTTGTATGCAATCCTGCGGCCTAAGGGCGGCAGGGAAGAGTGGTTGTGAAGCAATCGGCACTGATGTGCTATTTGGGGAGTAGAGCCTATGTCTAATGTACGTTATATCAGTAATTTAACTCGTGAAACCTATGCATTGATTCTGGCTGGTGGCCGAGGCTCGCGTTTACATGAACTCACCGACTGGCGCGCCAAACCCGCGCTGTATTTCGGGGGCAAGTTTAGGATCATCGATTTTCCGCTGTCGAATTGCATCAACTCGGGGATCCGCCGCGTTGGGGTAGTGACCCAATATAAGTCGCACTCGTTAATTCGCCACGTGATGCGCGGTTGGGGCCACTTTAAAAAGGAATTAGGTGAGTCGGTGGAGATTCTGCCTGCCTCACAACGTTACTCTGAGAATTGGTATCAAGGCACGGCCGACGCGGTATTCCAAAATATCGACATCATTCGCCATGAGCTGCCAAAGTACGTGATGGTGCTCTCGGGTGACCATGTGTATCGCATGGATTACGCAGGCTTACTGGCGGCCCATGCCGAATCCGGCGCCGATATGACAGTCTCCTGCCTCGAGGTGCCAGTGGCCGAAGCGGCGGGCGCGTTTGGGGTGATGGAAGTCGATGACGAGATGCGCATCCTAGGATTTGAAGAAAAACCTAAGCATCCTAAACACTCCCCAGGCAATCCTGAGAAGTGCCTCGCCTCGATGGGCAACTATGTGTTTAACACTGAGTTTTTGTTCGATCAGTTGAAGAAAGACGCGCAAAATGCCAATTCCGATCGGGATTTTGGTAAAGATATTATTCCCTCGATCATCGAAAAACATAAAGTGTTTGCCTACCCCTTTAAGAGTGCTTTCCCCAACGAGCAAGCCTACTGGCGCGATGTGGGCACCTTGGATTCCTTCTGGCAGGCCAATATGGAATTGTTATCGCCCACGCCCGCCTTAAACCTCTACGATGCCAAATGGCCGATTTGGACCTATCAGGAGCAATTGCCTCCCGCCAAGTTTGTGTTCGACGATGACGATAGACGCGGCATGGCGGTGGATTCGATTATATCCGGCGGCTGTATTATCTCGGGGGCGACCGTGCGCCGCAGCGTGTTGTTTAACGAGGTACGGGTTTGTTCCTACTCAGTGGTTGAGGACTCGGTTGTGCTACCCGATGTGGTGGTGCTGCGCCACTGTAAGATTAAAAACGCCATCATCGACAGGGGCTGCATCATCCCCGAAGGTACAGTGATTGGTTACAACCACGACCATGACAGGGCAAAAGGCTTTAGGGTGTCCGAGAAGGGCATCACCTTAGTCACCCGCGATATGTTAGGGCTGCCCGTGGGCTATGAGTAAGGCCAAGTTAATAATTTGCATGAATATTAACCCTGTTGGAGTATGAAGTTAGGTGAAACGCATATTAATGGTCGCGGCAGAAAATGGGGCGCTGAAAGGGGCGAAAGTGGGCGGGATGGCGGATGTGATCCGTGACTTGCCCCAAGCCCTCGCGGGTGTTGAAATCCAAGCCGATGTAATTATGCCAAGCTACGGATTTTTAACCGGCCTTGGGGCCAAACTTATCCATGAGTTTGAGGTGAGTTTTGCCGGGCGACAGGAGCCGATTAAGTTGTATTGGCTAGCGCATCCCAAGGTGCAGGGCGCCAATATTTACTTGCTCGAGCATGGGCTGTGGCAATCCAGCCCCGGGCAGATTTATAGCCAAGGCTCGAGTGACCGCCCCTTTGCCGATGATGCGACTAAGTTTGCGCTGTTGTGTGCAAGCGTAGCCAAAGCCTTAGTGGCGGGGCTTGTGCCTATGCCTCAGCTTTTACATCTGCACGACTGGCACACGGGATGTTTAGCCATGCTGCGGGCGCTGGCGCCTGAGTATCAAGCATTGCAAAGCATAGAATGTGTGTTTTCGATTCATAATCTTGCGCTGCAGGGGATTAGGCCGCTGAGCCATGATACCTCAAGCTTGGCGGCTTGGTTTCCTCACTTATTCGCCCAGTTGGATGAGGGCCAGCGCGCCCAGATTATCGACCCCCGTTATCCCCATTGCATCAATCCGATGCGGATGGGAATTACGCTGGCGGGTAAGGTGCATCTCGTCTCACCCACCTACGCCAGGGAAGTGTTGCTTCCCTCTCGCCCAGAGTTTGGGTTCTTCGGTGGTGAAGGTTTAGAGGCGGATTTACAACGCAAAGCCGAGCAGGGGCGAGTGCTTGGCATTTTAAACGGTTGCGAATACCCAGAGGCTTTAGCGCAAAGCTCCCTCGAACGTATGGGATTAACCGAGTTTAAGGAACTACTGAGTTGCATCGAGTCGGCCTTAGTGCAGTGGCAGGGCGGACGAAGTCAGGTGAGTGGCGTCGATATGATTGCTTTTACGCGGCTGCAAGCCTTGTGGCGCCAAGCCTCTGCGGAGGTGTTTCCGGACTTTCTGTTGACCTCGGTTGGCCGGCTTACCGATCAAAAGGTGCTGATCCTGCGCCATATTTTACCTTCTGGCTTATCGGTATTAGAGACATTGCTGCAACAGTTGCAGCAAACGCAGCCTAAGGCACTGTTTGTGCTGCTTGGCAGCGGTGATACTGAGATAGGGCAATTTTTTCAAACTCTTGCGGCTAAGTATGCCCATTTTGTATTTCTGCAGGGATACCATGAGGAGCTATCCCAAAGTCTTTACCAAATGGGTGACTTGTTCCTGATGCCAAGCTCCTTCGAACCCTGTGGAATTAGCCAAATGCTCGCCATGCGTAGCGGTCAGCCTTGCCTTGTGCATGGGGTTGGCGGATTGCGGGATACGGTCGAGGATAATGTCGATGGCTTTGTGTTCTATGGCGACGATATCAAGGCGCAGGGTGAGGCTTTGCTAGCAAAGCTTGGCGCCGCGCTGGAGACATTTGGCGGTAATGATTGGATGCAACTCAAACGTCAGGCGAAAGCACGACGCTTTGACTGGCATAGCATTGCCCTCGAATACCAGACTCGGCTCTACGCTTAAGCTTGCCTGCACGGGATTTTGGCCGCGTACCAAGGCAAGATTTTGTCGGCAAGCCACTGTAATTAGATCATGATTTGTAAGCAATTCTGCTACACTTGTGAGGGAGAGTTTTCGTAAGATAATCCGTTCCTTCATTTTGGAGTTGCTTCCACATCCATGGATAAAAGCATTTTCTTACCCTTAGTACAAAATGCGGCGTTACTGCTAGCCTTGGTATTTTTGTACGATGCGATTCCTAAAAAGCATCAGCGGCAGTATTTTCTTCTGTGGCGGCTGGGGATCGGATTACTCATAGGTGGCATAGGCGTCACGATTATGAGTACCCCATGGATGTACGAACCCGGCATTATCTTCGACACTCGCTCAGTACTCTTATGTGTTACCGGCCTCTTTTTTGGTGGTTTGCCTACTGCGGTGGCGGTGATTATCACCGGAATTTATCGTTACAGTATTGGCGGCGCCGCCATGTGGGTGGGGTTAGGCGTGATTATGTCCTCGGGCTTGATTGGCGTGCTCTGGCGTCAACAGCGTAAATCTTACCTTGCCAATATCTCGGGCAGAGAAATCTTCAGTTTTGCCTTTGTTGTCCACATCGTTATGTTGTTGTGGTTCTTTTTGCTGCCGGACAAGATTGCCATTCCCGTGCTGCAAAAAATCATGCTGCCCGTGCTAACCATTTATCCCCTTGCGACTTGGTTACTGAGCCGTTTGCTATCTCGCCGTTTTGAGCTGGAGCGTGACGAGCAGATCCGTTTGCAGGATGATTTTTTATTCCGCAGCCAATTTAACGTTGGCAACATAGGGATTGCTATTACCGGCGTTGACCAAAAGTGGATCAAGGTGAATCCAAGGCTGTGCCAGATGCTGAAATACTCAGAGGATGAGTTGCTGCATATGACCTGGAAACAGCTCACTCATCCCGATGATGTCGAGGCTGATATCGTCAAGTTTGAACTCATGCTCGCGGGCAAAATTGATAACTATGAGATGGATAAACGCTTTATCGCCAAAGATAATTCGATTGTGTATACCCATATGACGGTCGCCTGTAAGCGCGCGAACCATCAGGTGTTATTGGTGATTGCGGGTTATTTGGATGTCACTGCACAGACTCTAGCCGATAGGGAAGTGCTCGCCAGTCGTGAGCAACTTGAATTGGTGTTAAGCAGTAGCGACTTGGGTGTTTGGGACTGGGATATCCGTAATGACCATATCGAACGTAATGCCCGCAGCGCCGATATCCTAGGTTGCGATATCGACATGCTCAATGCCAATAGCCGCCAATGGATGGACTCGATTGTCGCCGAAGATAGGCCCAAGGTGCTGCACTCCATCGAGGCCCATATTCGCGGAGAAACGCCGCAGCATAAGATGGAATATCGCTTAAAAACCCTCAACCGCGATATTCGCTGGATTTTAGATACTGGCAAAGTGGTGAGCCGTGATGCCAATAATAATGCCTTAAGGATGTGTGGTACCTATACGGATATCACCGAGGCCAAGCTTATCGAAGAATCTCTAAAGCTATCTGCACTGGTGTATGACAACAGCTCAGAGGCCATGAGCGTGCTCGATGAAACCGGTATTATCATCACAGTCAACGCCGCCTTTACCGCGATTACAGGTTACAGCGAGTCAGAAATTCGCGGCCAGCATATTCGCATGCTCTACTGCGATCTCAACGGTCACGGCTTTTATACCGAGATGAATAATGAAATTCGCGAAAAAGGCGAGTGGCAGGGGGAAATGCGCCAGCGACGTAAGAACAACGAAGAGTACGTCATTTGGCTCACCATCAACACCATCAAAGATAAAGATGGCCAACCTTACCGCCGTGTGGCGCTGTTTTCCGATATCACAGATAAAAAACAGAGCGAACATTTGATCTGGAAACAGGCCAACTACGACACGCTCACGGGCCTACCGAATCGGCGCATGTTGCTCGAATATTTGGGCGCCGAAATCAAGAGTGCCGACCGCAATCGCAATCACTTTGCCTTGATGTTCCTCGATCTGGATTACTTTAAAGAAGTGAACGACACCTTAGGCCATGCCATGGGGGATCTATTGCTGATTGAAACCGCCAGTCGCTTAAAATCCTGTGTGCGGGATACCGATGTGGTGGCTCGCCTCGGTGGGGATGAGTTTACTGTGGTGCTCAGCGCCATGGAGGATCACAAGGGCATTGAGCGGGTTGCCGAACACATTTTACGCCGCATTGCAGAGCCCTATGTGCTGGGGGAAGAAACCGCCTATATCAGCGCCAGTATTGGCATCACCCTTTATCCCGATGATGCGACTAGCATTGAAGGCTTGCTCAAACATGCGGATCAGGCCATGTATGCGGCGAAAGACCAGGGCCGCAATCGCTTCAATTATTTCACCCCTTCAATGCAGGAATACGCCAAATATCGGATGCGCTTAATCCAAGATTTGCGCCAGGCCGTGGTGAATAAAGAATTTGAACTGCACTACCAGCCCATAGTGGCTATGACCACGGGCGAAGTGCTTAAGGCCGAAGCGCTATTGCGTTGGTTCCATCCGGAGCGAGGTTATGTATCCCCTGCGGAATTTATTCCCGTCGCCGAAGATACCGGGTTGATTGTTGAGATTGGCAACTGGGTCTTTGAGCAGGCGGCGCGTCAAAGCGCTCAGTGGCGTAAGACTCTGGGGGTTGAAATTCAAATCAGCGTCAACAAATCACCCATCCAGTTTCGCGATGAAGGCACGCTGTTGCACAATTGGCTCGAGTTACTACAGGAATTGGATGTGACAGGCACAGGGGTGTGCGTCGAGATCACCGAAGGGTTGCTCCTCGATGCCAGTATGGGCGTGACCGAAAAACTCTTGGCCTATCGGGATGCAGGCGTACAAGTCTCCTTGGACGACTTTGGTACGGGCTATTCCTCCTTGGCGTATTTGAAGAAGTTCGATATCGATTATTTAAAAATCGATCAATCTTTTACCCGCAATATCGACACTGATGAAAGCGACCAAACCCTGTGCGAGGCGATTATCGTTATGGCCCATAAACTCGGGATGAAAGTGATCGCCGAAGGGGTCGAAACCGAGGCGCAGCGCCAAGTGCTGCTCAATGCGGGCTGTGACTATGGCCAAGGCTATTTATTTTCTAAGCCCGTGAGTGCCAGCGAATTTGCGCGTCAGCATTTGGTGAAAGAGGCCTAGGCGAGTATAGCGTGAACGCTGGCTTGAGTTTATGCCTATCTTTTGCCTATAAATGCGTCGCAAATTTTGCTAGACTCCGCGGCCCCGTAAAGGGCATATGGCGGCTGATTCGAATGGCAGTTAATCAGAGTAGTGCTTGATAAAGCCTGCTAACGACGTCGCACTTTATGGAACCAAGCTGTATTTATCGGTTTTGCATTAACACTTCGCACTCACAAAAAGAGCTTTTATGAAATTTGACACACTCGGCTTATCTTCCCCTATTTTGAATGCGATAGCTGAGTGTGGCTATCAGCAGCTCACGCAAGTGCAGCAGCAGGTGATCCCCCTCGCGCTCGAAGGAAAAGACATTATGGCCTGCGCCCAAACGGGCACGGGCAAAACCGCATCCTTTGCCTTACCCCTGCTTGAGCAACTGTCAAAGCAGCCAAATGATAAACCTTTGCTTAGGGCGTTGGTGATGACGCCGACCCGGGAACTGGCAATTCAAGTTTGCGCTAATATTCAGAAATACAGTCAGTTTTTACCCCTGAAAACCTTAGCCGTTTATGGCGGAGCGAACATGAATCCGCAGCGTAAAGGGGTGGAGCAGGGCGTGGATATCCTGGTGGCGACGCCGGGGCGACTCTTCGACATTATTGGCCAGTTCCATTTAGATCTCTCGAGTGTGACCACCTTAGTGATCGACGAAGCGGACCGCATGCTCGATTTAGGCTTTGTGCGCGACATTGAAAAGGTAAAACGTCTTATTGCCACTGAGCATCAAACCATGTTGTTTTCAGCCACCTACAGCGATGCGGTCAAGCAGCTTTCCCATAAGATGCTCAATCAACCCGAGTGGGTCAATGTGGCCGAAAATACCACGGCATCTACGGTTGAGCAGCTGGTCTATCGAGTCGATAAACGCCGCAAGGCCGAATTATTGTCAGAGCTTGTCGGGCGCAACAATTGGCGTCAGGTGCTGGTGTTTGCCAGCACTAAGGAATGCGCCGAACATCTATTGCAGGAACTCACCCTCGATGGGATCAGCGCGGGCGTGTTCCACGGCGATAAAACCCAAGGCGCGCGTAATCGCGTGCTCGATGATTTCAAAGCGGGTAAACTGCGAGTGCTGGTGGCGACCGATGTGGCGGCGCGCGGCTTAGATATTCAGGCGTTGCCCTTAGTGATTAACCTCGAATTACCATTCCTTGCGGAAGACTATGTTCACCGTATTGGCCGCACTGGCCGTGCGGGGCTCTCGGGCCGCGCGATATCATTTGTGTCTCCAGCAGATGATGAGATGTTAGCTGAGATTGAGGCCCTAATTGGCCAAACTCTGCCAGTGACGGTACAGCCCGGTTACGAGGAAGGCACACCGCTGCCTGCGCGTTACCGTGAGGCGCCGACGGCAACCACTAAGACCGCTAAGTGGAATTACAAGAGCAGTCGCAATACGGGGGCCAAAGGTGCGGGCGGCAGTGGCACTAAAGCTAATGGTGCGAGGGGCAAGGGCGGCTTTGGCGGCAACGCCGGATTTGGTCAATCGAGCGAAAGCCAAGCACGGGCGCGTAAATCGCCAGCCCGTGAAGGTAAATACGCTAAAAATAAGCCGAATACTCAAAAGGGTAAATAATCCCTCTGTATCGGTTTATCCATTTATCAGCGCGCCATTGGCGCGCTTTTTGTTGAGCTTTAAAGGGATAATCCCTACACTCGAGTGCCCTCAATTCTGTTCGTTGCCATGAGAGTGTCGTCCATGATAATCAAAGCCATTCCCACCAATATCATCACAGGTTTTTTAGGCGTAGGAAAAACTAGCCTAATTAAACAGCTGCTTAAGACCAAACCCGAAGGCGAAACCTGGGCAGTCTTAGTGAATGAGTTTGGTGAAGTCGGGATTGATGCAGGGTTGATGGATGCCAGCGACAGCGGGGTGCAAATTCGTGAGGTGGCGGGTGGCTGCATGTGCTGCGCCGCAGGTGTGCCGACTCAAGTGGCCATTAATCAACTGATCGCCCGTGCTAAGCCCGACAGATTGTTAATTGAGCCGACGGGGCTTGGGCATCCCAACGAGATTATCAAAGTGCTTAGCGCGCCCCATTATCAAAATGTCATCAGTTTGCAGAGCACTTTATGCCTTATCGATGCCCGCAAATTACGGGATGAACGCTACCGTAGACATGACAATTTTATCCAGCAGTTGCACGTCGCCGATATGATAGTCACCACGAAAACCGATTTATACCCCGAATTTGAAGCGGCTGAGGGCGGGCACTTGGCGGACGACTTAAGCCAATATTTGAATGAGTTACAGCTGAGTGATACCCGTGTGATTGAACACAGTGCGACTAAGGGATTATCCGCAGCCTTGCTCGACGGCCTTAGACAGCCACGGCGTCAAAATGCCTCGAATGGCAAATCCGCCGCTTTTCGACCCGTGACAACATCCGCAAGTCTTTTGCGAAATACTCGCGACAGTTTAGGGTTGCAGGGCGTTTTTGCCGAGGATACGAGCGAGCAAACCTTTCAATTCGATGCGCGCGGCTTAGTGCGTAAACACAATCAGGGTGAAGGCTGCTTTAGCTGCGGCTGGGTTGTTGAGCCAATGCAAGAGTTTGATTTTGATAAACTCATGCAGTTTATCTCGGCGCAGACTCAAGGCCATTCTGCACTTTTGCGGCTAAAAGCTGTGATGATCACCAGCGATGGTATTGCCGGGATCAATTGGAGTGATGGTGATATGGCGGTGACTGAGCTGGACGATAGCCTAGATTCACGCTTAGAAATGATCGCGACCCAAGCGCTCAATTGGGATGAGATTGAGCAAGGTTTGTTGGGCTGTTTAGCGCGCTAGGCTAAGTACGCCATTTCATCTTCAGTGTGAGTCGTGCTACTCGGTCAGCATAGTATCTGGGATAGACACGCCCCTCGCCTTAGCGAGGTTTGCTAATTCACCGCTTTGTACCATGTCTTGCAGAAATAGATCGAAACTCTCCAGAAGCGGTTGAAATTGGGCGTATTTTGGAAAAGCCATAAAGCCATCTTGAGTATCAATCGCGGGCGAAAGTGGCATGATGTTCTGTGGAAGCTTGATTTGTGCCAGTAGCGACTCAGTGTTGCGGACATTGCTGGCGAGCAGATCGAGATCCCCACGGGATAAGCGTTCAATGCCACTTTTAAGATCGGCAAATTCATTGATGGTGAGCGACTTAGTGCGCTCGTTAAACAGATAGCCGTAACTCCAACCCTGCATTTTACCAATTCTTAGGCCACGGATACTGGCATAATTGCCATCCCAAGGCGTGGGATGATGGGTTCTGGCGTAAAAGACAATGTCGTCACGGTAAAAGGCGAGGGACGAAAAGGCTAAGACTTTCTGACGAGCTTCTGAAATGTAGGGGCCAATTAGGATATCCGCTTGCCCTCGTTCGACCATAGATTGGGCGCGGCGCCAGGGCGCAAGTTGATAGTGAATCGTCACTTTTTGGCGTTCGGCAAAGCGATTCAGAATATCTACAGCTAGACCGTTGTATTCGCCCTTAGCGTTTTGTTCAAAAATCTGGCTAAACGAGGTACCGACGGCAAGCAACTCCTCCGCCTGTGCGGGTGGGCACAGGCTCGAGAGGATAAAAAGGCTGCAAGCGATAAGCACTCTTTTACATGCCATTGACGGTTCCTTTATGACGACTATAGGAATTTAGTTCAATTTCGAGGTAGTTATTAGGTAAATGTTCTTTTTCCTCAATATTGGCAAATTGTACACCGATTTTTATGCTTACTCGCAGTTTACAAAGTGACTATACGGGATAAGAGTGTTTCTTTAAATGGAAGATAAGCGGATAAATTGATTGGCATTTTACTTATTTTGCTTATCTGGCTAAGCCTGTTTCAATTTGTATCACATTGAGTTGGCTATAGATGAAAGACGCGGATATTCAGGCAGATTCAAGCAATCTGAGGTATGCTGCGCCGTCATGCGTTTTTTCGATAAGAAGTGAGCCGATGAAGTTACAGCAAGTAGATAAAACGATTTACCGCAGCAATATGAACCTGTTTATGGTGGCCTTGGTATTAGGCTTGATTGTGTTATCCCTAAGCTTTGGGGCGGGATTGATTGCGCTCTTTGGCGTAGAGGCTGTGCCCGGTGAGCCGACGGGGAATTTCCATTGGAATCTACTCGGGGTGATTCTGGCGGTATTGCTCTGTAGCGCCGTAGTGTATCAGTTTAAGACTCTGCCCTTTTTTAAAGAGATTTATTACGTGTGGCAGTTAAAGCAGTTACAAAATCGCATTTACCGTAAGTTGAATAAGATCCGAGCAGCGGCGGCGACTAATGATGTAAATGCGTTGATTACATTGCTGTTTTACTTCACCAGTTTACGCCAAGTCTATCTGCTCGATGATAATACCTTGACCTTATCCAGCGTCGATAAGGAATTAAATCAACTGCAAGAGCAGTGCAACGCCTTGGGATTAACCCTGTCGGCCGAGCAATTCGAAGTCGAGCTGTTAGCGGGCTTTTAGTGACATTTCAGTCAAACATCCAATAAAAAAGTGAGTGCCTACACACTCACTTTTTACATAAGCCTATTGGAGCGAGAACTTACGCCTCATATTGCGCCCCTAAAGACCTCAATCCATTAGTGCGTGGCTTGCTGCGCCCGTTGTAGCGACAGTAACCACTTACCATAGATATAGATCCCCACAGCCGAAATGGTGCCGATCGCGGCGATAATATACCAAGCCATACCGATATTGTGGCTGTGGTAGAGCAGCTGAGTCAGGTCGTGGGCGTTTTCGCCAGTAAAGCTGACTAAGGTAGTAAAGGCTTCGCCTTGCGGGATGGCATTCACATCCGTTGAACTCATGCCGCGCTCGAGTAATAACTCGCGTGAGAACAACTCCTTAGAGGCGAAAATTTCATAGAGTTTGGGGCCAAAATACCCTTCTAAGCCCCAACCAATTCCTTGCGGTAGCATCACAAAACCAAGATACATGGCTTTTTTACCTTCGGGAGCAATGTTACCCATAAATTCGTTCTTCTTCGGGCTTATCATCATCTCGCCGATAGAGAACATGGCAATGGCGAACACGATAAACCAAGCGGCATGGAAGGCACCGATAAACACAAAGGCCAAGATACTGAGTAAACAGCCAATCAGCATCGCCGTGGTGATGCGGTATTTGGCGGTCAGCGCGGCAATTAAAAAGCAGCTGGTCATAATCAGGCCGGCGTTGAGGTTCAGCATGCCTTCTGGCATCACCTTAGTGCCTTCGTTATTTAACCCAAGCCAGAACTGTAAAATGCCGTTGCTGGTGCCTTCGCTACCAAACAGACTGGTGACAATCACGCTGGTATCGACCCACTCGGAGATGTGGATCGGCAGTACGTCGAACAGGGCGTTAAAGAGGAACCAAAAGCCTGAAAACACTAGCATGTAATAAATCACGATAGGTTTTTTAAGCTCATGCCAAGCGTCGCGCCAGAGCGCTTCTTGCTTAATTTCGCCGGATTTAATTTGCTGATTGCGCGCAACGCGCTCGGCCTTGCCCGGCTCGGTATACGTCAATAGGAACAAGAAGTTTAGCGAGATAATCGCGGCACAGGCATAAAACACATTATCCCAAGAAAGCTGGCGCATATGCACGGCAACCAATGGCCCTAAGAAACCACCGATATTCACGACTTGATAAAATATCCCCCAGGCCATGGAGGTGTTATTGCGATTGGTGGAGAGCACTAAAGTGCCTTGAATACCGGGTTTAAATATCCCAGTGCCGATGGCGAGTAACAGTGCCCCCGATAAGAAGCCCCAAAAAGTGGGGAAAAACGCCATGGTCAGGTAGCCCATGATTTTAATCACGGTTGAGCCGAAAATTGTTTCCTTGTAACCGACTCTATCGGAAATCCCGCCGGTAAACACGGGCACAAAGGTCTGCATAATGGCCCAGAGCGAGATGATGATGCCATAGTCGCTGAGGCTGATCCCCAGACCGCCCGCCGACTCGGGGGCTTTGGCGTATAAGCCCGCACTGGCTTTGACACCGTAATAGGCGATACGCTCGACCAGCTCCATACCGCCCACTAACCAAAAAATATAACTTAGGCTAGTGATCGAGGCCCACATGCCTAACTGCTTGACTTCGCGCAGATCATTCTCTGCATTTGGACTGCTGTGACTCATGTCCTTCCCTTTATTATTGTTATTGAATTTAATTCCACTAATTCATTATTAATTAAATGGTTAACGCAATTGCTTGGGCAAATAACGCCGCAATAATTAACCGATTTTGGGCAATTTAAGCCTACACTTTACCTAATTAAGGGTTAAATACCAAAAAAGTAGTGAAAAATGATGACTTTCACCACATCTGTTATTAAGTGATGCTTGCTTGTTGCAATCACGGAATAAATATGTGCTAGCAGTAAGGTATTGTGCTGATTAGTTTTTGTTACAAGTTTCTCCCGTTAAACGCGATTGGTATTAAGGTAAAATTTAGGTACAATCCACTGCCGCATTTTTGTTCATCCTTTATTTCTCTGTGTAATACCGCCAGAACAAGCTGAGTGCGCGCCCGCCTTTATTTTTGTGAGATTAGGTTATGACTGCTATTTCCGCTGCCGCAACGGACCAACGCCTGTTGCAAGAGCCGATTTCAAAGCTTTTTTGGCGCTACACCATTCCAACGATCGCCTCCATGCTGGTGACTGGGGTGTATGTCACCATTGATGGTATCTTCGTTGGTCATTATCTCGGTGAAACTGGATTGGCGGGCATGATGTTGGCCTATCCCGTGGGTGCGATTCTCTATGCAGTTGGCGCCATGATAGGCATGGGTAGCGCGGCGTTAGTCTCGATTAACTTAGGGCAAGGTAATGTCGCCAAGGCGCGCAAGTTGCTCGGCAACGCCTTTAGCTTGTGTTTACTGGCGGGGGTATTTTTTGCCTTAGTCGGCGGGATCTTTTCTCGGGATATTTTAATTGTCCTCGGCGCCGAGGGGGAAATACTCGAAAACGCTAACGAATACCTGTTCTGGTATTTTGCCTTATGTCATTTCCCTATTATCTCAATGGCATTCACCACCTTGCTGCGTAACGACGGTCGCCCATCTATGGTGACCTTTGTGCTGATTTTAGGTGGTGTGCTGAACACCTTTTTAGATTGGCTGTTTATTGTGGTGTTTCCCTTCGGTTTGGCCGGGGCGGCGATTGCCACCATGTTGTCCCAGGCCGTGACTGGTTTACTCTGCCTGCAGCATTTCTTTGGGACGCGCACACAGCTCAACATCAATCTTGAACAGATGAAGCTAAAGCTCGACAACTGCCTCAATATTGCCCGTGTTGGCCTGCCAAGCTTTTTGATGAACCTGTATTTGTCGATTGTATTGACCCTGCATAACACCGCATTTTTATGGGTCGGTGGCCCTCTGCATGTGGCGGCATACGGGGTTGTGAGTTACACCGAAGCGTTTTTCTATCTGATTTTTGAAGGCATTGCCCTCGGTACTCAGCCGATTTATAGCTTTAATGCGGGGGCAGGGCGCTTCGACAGAGTTAAGCAGGCACGCAATATCGCCTTTGGCATGACCCTACTCACCGCCGCACTTGGCTTAGTGTTGATTTATTCCCGCCCCGAATGGTTGGTGTACCTGTTTGCCGGTGACAATCCAAGCTTAACGCCGGTCGCGATTGAAGGAATGCGTTGGTATTTCTGGGGCTTACCTATGGAAGGCTTGATTCTTGTGGGCGCCAGTTTCTTCCAAGCGATTAATTGTTCTAAGCAGGCATCAATACTCACTGGGGCGAAGCTGCTGCTTATCGCCGCCATTATCTATTGTTTTGCCTGGGCCTTTGGCGTGATTGGCGTGTGGGTGTCGCTCGCGACCTGTAGCACTATGCTGGTGATTTGGATGTTTATCGCGATGGGGCGGCTCCAAGTGAACGCCAAAGTCTGATGTTGTTTACGCATTATCTTTACCTTCGAAACCGACTTAGTACTGGCGTGTCGGCATGCGCTCTGTTACATTTCGCTGGTTTAATCCCAGCTTAAATTTAGCGCAGTTTTTAGCGTGTTTTTTATCACTAAAATACGGCTGCCGACTGACGGTAAAAGCGTGCGGATAGGATAGAATTCTGGGCCTTTTCAGGCTCGTCGTTTGTTATTTATGTTTTATGAGGCTCTTATGCGCACCGCTGCAGTCATCTCTATGCTGTTGTTTGGCGTGTTAACCAGTGTTAATGCCAGTGCCAAGGATAATGAGCTAGTGTTTGCTAGCGATTTTGAGGGTAACCGCTTATCCCAACCTTGGTCTTGGATCATGGGCTGCCAATTTGAGGGCGCAGAGCCCCACAGTGGTGAGAGCGCATTGTTATGTGCCGAAGGCAATAGCAGTATTGTCAGTAAATTCCCTGTCTCCGAAGCGGGCCTATTGGAGTTTTGGGTGAAGACCCAAAATATCCAAACCCAATATCGGATTAATGTACTCACATCGCCGGTATTAAAGCTGGATGCCCAGTGGCAGCATGTGGCGCTGATTGATATCACCCCAGCAACAACCGAATATTTGGCCCACAGGGTGTCGATTGACGATCCGAGCCGCCAATATATTCGCCTCGATATCGAAGCCATTAATGGCCCCATCAGTTTGGATGACTTAACCCTAGATAAAATTCGCCTCGATATCGCACTGCAAAAGAACGAGCAAAAAATCATTGGTGGCATTTTAGATAAGCTTAAAGAAGACAAAAACTACGAGGTTCAGGCTGAATCCTTTAGAACCCTAGGTAAAAACTACGCCGCCCAGCTCGAAAGCCAAAGACAGTACCTCGAATATTCCAATGCGATTTACTCGAGCATCACCTTTGTATTGGCGACCTCTGAGCGTAACAAAATGTCTAACCCATTGGGTTATAACACCTTTAGGTCGGTATTAACCGATGCTAAGCGGGTGGCATCGCCGATCCAACAGGCGCGTTTAGGCTCTATGGTTAAGCCCTTTGGTGACTTAGCCACCGCCACTTTAAATGTGGTGAGTGCGGGCGCTTATTCGGCATTTGCCGAACCCTTTAAATCCTTCCTCGCGGCCACCTTTGATCGCTCAAACTATGACAACAGCGACTTAAGCCGCAGTGATAAAAAGTTTGCCGAGGAAAATGGCCTTAAGATCTATCAGCAGGCCGAGCGCTTTATGGCTGAAATCGAAAAAGAGCTGCAACAGGTCACGGCGCTCGATAACGATTTAGTCAATATGCAGAAGAACTTAGATACGTTCCGCAAGGATTTAGATAAGCATCTGCGTAGCTACCTGCAACATGCCAGCATTGCCCGCACCCCCGAAAATTACAGCAAGGTGATGAGCAAAGATGAGCAAACGCGGGCGCAGATTATGGCCGATGTAAATGCCAACATCAGCGCTAAGGCCGATGCCTTATTAGCCGCAAACAGCAATGCTGAATTAGTACAGTACATGATTAAAACCACTGAAAAGATGGATGAGTTTCAGGAGTTTAAAGAGCGTTTCAATCAAATCACTTCGGCGATGTTAACCTTCTACGATCGCTTCGAGCGCTCGATTGCCGCCGAGCAAAACCCCTTCACCGACCCAAGCGATAGGGCGGTATGGGAACAACATGCCCAAAGTGCACGCAACTATATTCGCCAATCGAAGGAAGCCTTTACTAAGGCCTTTATGTAGCGGCTTGTAGTAGAGACATAGATTGAGCTTTTTCATAAAAATGGCGGAGAAATAATTTTTCTCTGCCATTTTTATATGCGTAATTTACTGAAGTGATCGTTTAATCGGCCATATTAATCTGACAGTGTTGTATGCACACAGAAAGTGTATTATCTACTTGATTTTAAATGAGTGGCTGAATTTACTAGTCGTCAGGTGTGTAGGATGAATTGCCACTGTTTCCCCAGTGACACATCACCCTTTAATTTAATAAAAACCGTCCCTGAGGCTCTACTAGAACATCCTTTTTTTAGAAGGTCACTGGTACAACATTGCCAATCCTAAGTATCCCTCTAACTGTTCGTGTAACTAAAAAGCTTTTGCCCCAAAGCGAGATAAGTTTGTCGTCAGGTGTGTAGGATGAATTGCCATTGTTTCCCCTGTGACACGCCATAAACTCATCCCTGAGGGCTCGACGGCGGCATCCATGCCGCCAACGGTCACAGTTGCAACAATGGCAATCTTTACGATCATTGAACTGTTCATTGGCTAAAAGCTTTTTGCCCCATTCCTTGTTTCGGCTCTTTAGCTCAACCGAAAATTCCCACACATGCAGCCATAAATATTCTTATCTATTTGCCTATGTTTGGCCTTACCAGAAATCGACTAACAATGTATGGGTATACAGTCGTATTTAAATTTAGGTATTTTTGTATGATTTTTAGACAAAATTAGTGCGCACTAATTCCATCCGAAATAAATAAAACTCTATAAAATCAGGTGAATATAGTAACTGAATTTTAGTTAATAGGTTTGGAAAACGCGCATGCGCGTTTTTCCAGATGGTGAATTCGGCTGAAAGCTGATAAGTTCTTTGCATACAGGTAGTTAACCGTGCGCGTTTTCACTGATCAAACGAGGTAAACGCGCATGCGCACTAATCAAATGTTAAGTTACCAAGGAAGATATGCGTAAATTTCTGGCATTGGATAAAAAATCTCAAATAGACTTGCGAGAAAAGTATCCAGATCTTGATAAGTTGTATGCTGTAGAAGATACAGATGCATATACTTACATGGCGGTTTCGGTTTTCGACCGTTGGTTGGGAGAAGAAGACTCAATTAAATACTTATCTGACGTTTCTGATGAGGAGCAACAAAGTAGAGATGCAAAATTCGTTAAATTTGCGAAAAAATTAATCGATAACACTGAGGTTCTAAACTTTACATTTAAAGGTCGTTGGAGTTCAGCTAAACCACAATTTCGAAAATTTACCTCGGATGCTGCTAAAGAAGCTTACTTAATGTGCGCTCCACATAATGTAGATAGTAGTCATTTTTATAAAGTGGTGCTGCCTGAGTTGGAGGCTGTATATTTTGAAAGCTGGGACGACACTAATGTTTTCTACTTACGTAATCCTAAACACGCAGAAAAAATTGAAAAATGGGCTAATGAATGTGGCTTATACCGTCTAAATAGGTAACTTAACAAGCGCATCAAAAATGACGTCAAACGCTTGGCTGGCGCTCATTCTTCGCTAATTTTAGCCAAGCATTATCCGCATTTTATGCGGGCGTTAGGCACGGAATGATGAAAAATACATGGGAAGGTAGGCAGCGGCCACATATCGAACACATAACCTCGCTGTTCGAAAATGAGGTGCTTGGTGCATTTATATCAGGCCACCTGGTCCTTGAGGCAATTCTAGTGCAGATGCTTGAGACCAAACCGAGTGCTGATGACAACGGAAAATATTTTGACTGGAGCTTTCGTAGAAAAATTGATTCCGCAGAAGCACGAAATCTAATAGATGCTGGTATGGCGACGTTTCTTCGGGGTGTGAATGATATTCGTAACCGTATGGCACACAAACTCGATATGCCTCTGACTTTTGAAGATGCATTCGAGTTGGTAAGGCTCGCAGCAAGTGGCGGGGTCGACTTTTCAGATGACTCTATTCATTCTGATAGGGAAGCTTCGCTGCAGTGCTATGGTATCGAGGGTATTATTCAAGAGGTTTTTCAGAATGCCTCACAAGATTTACTCTTTACCCTAGACGACGATAACTACCTCCATCAATTTATCGGGATTCGTAATGCCTAACCAAGCCAAGCAGCGCGACCCATTTTACGCTTCGCCTTTTGCTCCACTTCAAATGGTCGCCTGTTGGCGGCGTTAAACCCATAGAAATTTTAATCCGAAACTCAATAATTAGAGATTGGGAATCTAGCATGCTTTTGTCCCAAAGCATGCAGTGTTTCTTTAAAACATACAGGCTACGCTGATGCCAAACAGGTGAGCCATGGTGATTAGCGAGACGACCGTCCGCCCCATGGCCGCTTTTTGGCATCCATGCCATCCCGGCATTCGTGAATCCATTCACATCAGACGGGAGGTCGAGCATCCACGGATGGACTTGCTGCGTGTCGGTGAGTGAACACCATGGCAAGCCTGAGTTAGTATAACTTTCAACAAAAAAAACAATAGATTAGTTAGGGTTGGCATGGTCGTCATAACTTTCTTAATGTTATTTTCGATCTTTAGTGCATTAAATCCAAGGCGCTTTTGTCCCAAAGCATGCTGTGTTTCTTTAAAACCAATAGGCTACGACGATGCTAAACAGGTGAGCCATGGTGAATAGCGAGACGACCGTTCGCCCCATTGCCGCTTTGGGTATTCATACCATCGCGGCATTCGTGGTTCCATTCACATAAGATGGGGCGACCTTGCATCAAAGGAGGGAGTCGCTGCGCGTTGTCGAGTAAATGTCATGGTTCATCCATCTGTGGACATCGGTTTTTAAGTGGCTTTACAAGTGATTTAGCCGTACTAGCGCTCCTGTCACTAATCGATTTACTGATACATAGACGCGATAACAGGGGCAAAATCTAAGAGTGTTTACCCCTGTTGTTGAGGCTTAGTCTATTCTGACGCCTACCAGTGCTGAGATAATGGCTACGGCGGTTAATGTGCTGAGTAATATTCCGCACCACCAAATTCTATTGGCCGTAGCAAGCTTCACTTGATGCGCCAACATCACTACCCGTAATCCCGAAAACAAGTGTGCGAGTGAGAAAAATACACCCAGCGCATAATGAGGGAGTAAACGAATATTCCAAGGATCATTAATCAAGCCCGTTGGTAGGCCCGCGGCAAATGCCCAATCTGTTGGAATGCCAAGATAAGTCCGCGCAAAGATAAACACTGAGTTCATATGTCCTAGGATAAAGATGGCCATAAAAATCCCCGAGGCTAATTGGAACACGCGGTAGCCATCGATGTTGGATTCACTCCATCCCCACAGTAAGCGCAGGCCACTTACTATCTGAAACAGCATCATCGCGACCAATATTGGTTCTATCACAGGGGAGCGATAAATGCTGCGCCCAAGTTCCATAAAGGCGGCGTGAGCCTCAGGCCCAAAGAGGCCAACCAAATGATTAACAATGTGAAAGAGCAAAAATAAGGCCGTTACTGAGCCAACGATGCCGTGTGCGACTCTCAGCTTGGCTGACATCGCGGTGCTTTTAGGCTGCGCCACTAACTGGCCGCGAGTGGACAGCCAATAACCCAGCACTAACCAAGCTGGGGTCCATAACCAAGGATCGGGAATGGTCACGCCCGCCATGTAAGTCACTACGCCAAAAAAGACGTATAAAGTCGGTGCGGCTACCGCTAACAGCGCAAAGCGGCGACTGCGAATATCGGTTTCGAGGGCGGCATCATTTGGCTGGCTCGCCATGCTTAAATTGATCAGGGGCACAATAAACGCAGCCAGTAAGATCAATGCGGCCAAAACGGTCGAGCCATCAATCTTTGTTGGCGTTTGTAAATCGAATCCATTAATGGAAATCGCCCAATGGAAGGCCGCTAATATCCAGGGATACAGTGCAACGCTTATTACTGATATCCACAGCATGGATTTAGGCTTTAATGGCGGCAAAAGGCCGCGTTTTTTGTCTGAATTAGTCATAGTTTCCCACATTCAATTGTTGAACAAAATGCATGTTCTTGGCCGTTGTTTTTCAAGCAATATCAATGCTTTTAGCCAAGCTTACGTGTCATACATGTCTAGTGGTTGTCATGCCGTCAATAGTCAGCGGCATGTGCTGGGGTGTGACCTTGATGGTTAAGAACGAAAGTGGTTATTGTCGAATTGGCAAGCTCCAATCCACAGTGCAAATGCCACTGGCGCTGATGCGTGACTCCTAGTCGATATATAGTTATTGATAATGGCGTAACAGTTTGTTTTTAAATGTATTTAAGCACATTCTTAAGCAGTGGCTTGTCCTCTTTTTACATTAAATGGTGATTTGCTTAAGAAAGTGCGCTCACTATACAAGCCTTATGGCATACACTAATAGAGCCAAAAAAGGTGAAAATGACTAGGACATGGCCTTGAGTAACACCACAGACAATCAACCCCAACCCGTGCAACTCTATCGACAGATTTATCAACGTTTTCGTGATGCGATTGCCAATGGCAACCTTGAGCCGGGTGACCGCGTGCCCTCGATAAGGGCGTTGGCATCGGAAATGAATCTGGCGAGAGGGACAGTTGAAACCGCATACCAGTTGTTAATCAGCGAAGGTTATTTTGTCGCGCGAGGGCCTGCCGGCACTATTGTTTGCCCCCGGATTAAACCTGCTGAATTAACCCCGCAGCCGATAACACCGCCAGTCGTGCAAACGGCTTTATTGCATACGGGCGAGCTGCCAAAGCCTTTACAGCTTGGTTTACCAGCATTGGATGCGTTTCCGAGCAAGTTATGGCATCGCCTTGCGGCGCGGGCGATGAGACAGTCGCAAGTGCAAGGGTTAATCTGCGCCGATGCGCGCGGTGATGCCTCGCTAAGAGCCGCGATTGCGGGCTATTTAGGGATTTCACGTGGGATATCTTGCTCACCCGAGCAAGTGTTTGTGGTCGCAGGTTACCGTGCAGGATTGGATTTAATTTGCCGTAGCCTGCTAAACGTAGGGGACAGTTGCTTAGTCGAAAATCCCGGCTACTTTGCCGCGCATGATTTTATGCGCGAAGCGGGGGCAAACTTAGTCCCAGTGCCAGTGGACCAAGACGGCATGGTAGTCGATGAGGGGCTTAAATCCGCGCCCGATGCGCGTTTTGCGATTGTTACGCCAGCCCATCAAAGTCCACTGTGTGTGTCATTATCCATGGCCCGTCGGCAAGCCTTATTGGCCTGGGCGAAGGCTCAAGAAAGCTGGATTATTGAAGATGACTACGACGGCGAATATCGCTACCAAGGCCGGCCGCTGGCGCCCTTGAAAAGCTTAGATGCGTACGATCGGGTGTTATATTGCGGCACCTTTAGTAAG
Source organism: Shewanella sp. GD03713 (assembly GCF_029843705.1). Taxonomy (NCBI): domain Bacteria; kingdom Pseudomonadati; phylum Pseudomonadota; class Gammaproteobacteria; order Alteromonadales; family Shewanellaceae; genus Shewanella; species Shewanella sp. GD03713. Next base: position 3,374,782 of record NZ_JAOCIW010000001.1, on the reverse strand, counting down.
GTACTCGTACCCGGTTTGAGATTGGCTTATCTAGTTGTGCCCGTGGCGCAAATCCCACGATTTACTGAAGTGATTGGCAAAATGCACAGCCATTGCCCGCCATTATGGCAAGTCACCACAGCCCAATTTATCGAGCAAGGCCATTTCGCTCGCCATTTGAAAAAGATGCGCAGTCTTTACTCGACCCGCAGAAGCTTACTTATCGATGCGCTGACCGAGACCTTTGGTGAGCGACTGAGGATTGACCGGCGCACTGGGGGCATGCATATCGTGGTACGTTTGGCTGATGGCACTAATGATAAAGCCGTATCCCTTCGGGCAAAGAGTGCGGGATTGTCGATGCAGGCATTATCCAATTGGTATATCAGCGATGAGGTCGAGCAGGGATGGTTACTGGGGTTCACTAATGTGAATGACAGGACGCAGGCGCTTGCGCTCGCGCAGCAACTGGCGTTGATTATCGATGAGCAACCAAGCATTAATACAGACGTGGGTTGAGCTAAGTCACTTATATTATAGTTTTTAATCGAATCTGGCTTTGCAGTGATGCAGGGCTAAAACGAGAAGTAGTATCTTTGTGCCAATAAAAAGCCGCCAGTTAAGGCGGCTTTTAAAGGTTTAGTGCGCTAGCAATTAAACCAGATACACATTTAAGCTACAGGCACCGTGGGCGCCGACGACGAGGGCTTGCTCGATATCGGCGGTTTTTGAAGGGCCCGCGATAAATACACCAAACTCACCCGCATCTAAGGTGATGTCCTTGGCGGCTTGATGCATGTTCGGCACAATCTTAGTGCTAGGTAGCGCTAAGATCAGGTTTTCACAGATAAAAGGCGTGACCCTGTGGCCGAGGTTTTTGTTGTTGACCCAAATAGCGCCATTTTCGGCAACACCAACATCCCCAGGAATGACCGCATAATCGATATCCCTAAGTTCGTGTGCCGTTGGTGGCACGTCACGGTTTGCCGTGATGCCTTCAACGAGTGAGATGACCTGCAAGCCTTGGGCGACAAGTTCATCTACTTTGGCTTGCAGTGCCGTGAGTCCGCCTTCGCGGTGCAGTGTGCCCGCCACGGTTTTTAGATTGGTTTCAAACTGACCAACCAGATCTTCTACCCTCGGGGCGACATCGATGCTTGGCATAGGATGGTTTGTTAAAGCCGACAGTTTGAGCGCATTGAGAATTTCGTGCTTACTAGACATCTTATAGGCTCCTGTGTTTCTTAAACCAAGCTTCGAAGCTGGAGTTGGGGGCGACGGGCAGTTCACGGTATTTACCCCAAGCGCCGCTAAATGGCTTGAGCAGACTGCCCGGCAGAATGCGCAGTGCGGTACGGGCCGCGCCCATTGAGCAATTGAGCATGGTCGGGCTTGCCATAAATTTACCCACTAATGGCATATAACTGTTTTTGCCGTAAGGGAGTTTTCCGGCTTCGGCCTTAAGGCGTCTGTGGTGGAAAATAATCTTATCGAGCGGCACTTTAGTCGGGCAAACATAGGTACAGCTTCCACACAGGGTACAAGCCCAAGCGATGGAGTTAGTGTCATCGCTCTTGGCACCCACGGCAATCCCAATCGGGCCGGGGATAGTGTAGTTGTAGCTGTAACCACCGGAGCGGCGATACACAGGACAAGTATTTAAACAGCCACCGCAGCGAATACATTTTAAAGATTCGGCAAGGATTTTATCCTTCAGCATCTCAGTGCGGCCGTTATCGACGATGATGACGTGCATCTCACCATCGACCTGTGGTCCACGGTAGAAGGCGCTATAGGTGGTGACGGGTTGGCCGGTTGCGTTACGGGCGAGGGTGCGCAGTAACACGGCGGCGCTGTCGATATCGGGGACAATTTTGTCGATACCCATTGAATGCAACTGCAACTTGGGTAGGTTTGCCCCCATGTCGGCGTTACCTTCGTTAGTACAAACGACCACGGCGCCCTTGTCTGCAATCGCCATGTTTACCCCTGTCATAGCGGCATCGGCGCTGAGGAATTGCTCACGCAGGTGGGCACGGGCGGCGCGGGTCAAATAGAGTGGATCGGACTCGCCTGCTTTAGTGCCTAATTTGTCATGGAACAGATCGCCCACTTCTTCTTTCTTCATGTGGATGGCGGGCACCACAATGTGCGAAGGTGGCATTTTCGCCAGCTGAATAATACGTTCGCCCAAGTCGGTGTCGATAACTTCAATCCCGTGTTGCTCTAAGTAAGGATTGAGGTGACATTCCTCGGTCAGCATGGATTTTGACTTAACTAGCTTCTTCACCTGATGACTGGCTAAGATGCCGTGTACGATACGGTTGTGCTCGGCGCCATCTTTTGCCCAGTGGACTTTGATACCGTTTGCTAGGCAATTTTGCTCAAAGGTTTCAAGGTATTGGGCAAGGTTGGTTAAGGTATGCAATTTGATTTCGGAGCCTAGCTGACGCAGTTGTTCCCACTCGGGTAAGCTACCTGCGGCGCGGTCACGTTTTTCCCGCAGCACCCAAAGGGCCTTAGAGTGCCAGTCAACACGGGTTTCATCACGGCAGAAAATATCAGCCTTGTGGGCGTGAACCTGTGAGCCCGTTGCCTCGTGATTATGTTGATATGCCATAGTGGGTCTCCTAGAGCGCGGCGTTAAGTACTTGCGCTATGTGGCGAATTTCAATTGGCAATTGTTGTCTGCGGATCATGCCATCGAGGTGTAATAGGCATGAAGGGTCGAAGCCAACCACATATTGCGCGCCCGTTGCCGCGTGGGCTTGGGCCTTGTCTTTACCCATCTTGGCCGATACGGCGCCTTCATCGACGGCAAAAGTCCCACCAAAGCCACAGCATTCGTCGCGACGGTCTGGATAGACAATGCCGATTCCGGCGATATTGGCGAGTACGGCTTCAACCTTGTTGAATCGTGGGCCCATTTGCTCACTTGGTGTGGCAAGGCTCAACATACGAATGCCGTGGCAGCTCAGTTGCAGGCTGATCTTATGGGCAAACGGCTTGTTGAAGGCAGGGATTGGGGCGACATCGTGGAGGAACTCGGTCAGTTCATAGAGTTTGTCGATAACGGCTTGGGCTTCTGGGCTATTGTCAAACTCGTGGAAGTTTTCTTTGGCGGCCACTAAACAAGACGCGGCAGGGCAAACAATGGCATCACATTCCACACCCTTGAAAGCATTGAGTAATTTCAAGGTAGTACTGCGTGCTGCATCGAAGCAACCCGAGTTGGTCATAGGTTGGCCACAGCATGTTTGGCCTGCGGGTAGAATCACTTGGTGTCCGAGTTTTTCCAGTAATTCCAGGGTGGCAATCGCCACGTCTGGCATCATTTGGTTAACGAGACACGGGATGAAAAGAGCGATTTTCATTGTGTTTTTCTCTTTCTTGTTAGTGAACGACATTGCCTTGCACTGTGACCCCAAAGTCCACACAAATGCTAAGGTAGTTGATCAAATATAGGCTTATCTTAAGTAAATAAGTAGCGCTAATTTAGTAAATGATCTTGTTGATTTTTGCAAAAATGAGAATATTTTAATGCGTTGATTTTAATATATTAAATATGGTTTTTGTTTTGTGATTCACCTCTCCGCTCAATAGTGTTTAACGATAAATGAGAATAGTTTTCTTCTGATAAAAAAACGGGGCCATTTCTAGCCCCGTTGAGTACTTTTTAGCGGCTGCACTCTTCGAGCAGATACGCTAAGTGGCGGTAGGAAATGCCACTGTGCTGGGTTAAGCCGACCTCACACATACGGTTGGCGTAATAGCCTTCCTTAATCTCGACAGGAATGAGCTTTTTAATATTACGCAGGGCGCTGGCGTTGATTTCTGGCTTATAAAGGCCTTTTTCACCGGCGTAACCACAGCAGTCAATGCCCGCAGGTTTGAGCACTTGGCTCGAACAAGCATCGGCAATGGCTTGCATCTTAGGCTCTAACTTCATCTTACGAGCGCTACAACCTAAGTGCAGAGCCACATTGACCTTTTTGTTGATGCTCAGCTTATCCAGCAGCTTGTCGTGCATAAACTCAACTAAGTCGGTGATTTGCACCTGAGGGTTACCCGTGAGGGTACGGTAGGTACAAGACAGGGCATCGACTAATACTGGGATTTTGCCGCCATTACTCATCTTGCTGACCACATCGATAAGCTCTTGGCGTTTGGCGTCGGCGTTTTTAAAGTCGCCTTTAGATTCCCACATTTGGCCGCAGCATAAATCGCGGGTCTTCTCTGGGGTAATAACGTTATAGCCCGCACGCTCGAGCAGGGTGACAACCACCTCTGGCAAGGTGCGATTATCGGGATCCTTAGGTGTTGGACCAAAGGTGCGGCCACCGCAGGCGGGGAAGTAAACCACAGTTTCTTGGCCCGCTTTGGCTGGTGATGGTTTAGGCAATTTGCCACCTTTGGGGAAGTCTGGATTCCAATAGGGCACTTCTTTGGAGAGTAAACGGCCAGTTTTCATCAGCGCGTTGGTGATACCATCGCCGGTGATTTTATGGATGACTCCCAATACGTCAAAGCCTGTGCTGATCACTTGGTTGACGGCGCCAAAGTGTTTGGCTTGGAAATCCAACACTTTTTGCTCAGTGGTGCTGATATAGGGTGTGCGTAGCTTACGGACTAACTGACCCATGCTGTTATCGACTGGGCAGGCAATAGTACAGAGCTGACAAGCCGCGCAGGTATCAATCACATCATACTTGGCATCGGCACGCATTTTATCGGCGGCGGCTTTATCGCCAGATTGCTCTAAGCGCTCGATTTCACGCAGGGTGGCGATCCGCTGACGTGGCGAGAAGTTCAGTGCCGAAGTCGGGCAGGTTTTTTCGCAGAAACCACACTCGATACACTTATCGACAAAATCATCGACAACAGGGCAAGGCTTGATGTTTTTCACGTGCACTGTGCTGTCGTCGTTTAAGATAACGCCGGGGTTGAGCAGGCCTTCTGGATCGAAGATATGCTTGATGCGTTTCATGAGGGTGTAAGCATCTGCGCCCCATTCCATTTCAACGAAAGGTGCAACGGCGCGGCCAGTGCCGTGCTCGGCCTTCATCGAACCATCGTATTTATGGATCACCATCTCGGCCACATCTTGCATAAAGCCTTGGAAGCGCTCGATGTCGGCTTGGGAGGCGAAGGTCGGGGTGATAATAAAGTGGAAGTTACCCGCCAGCGCATGGCCGTAAATCACGCCTTCGGGATAGCCGTGCTTATGGAATAGCTCGGTTAAATCGGCGGCGGCCGCGGCTAAATGTTCGACGTTAAAGGCCACGTCTTCGATGATGACTGAGCTGCCTTTTGGTCGCTCACCACCAATAATCGGGAACAGACCAGAGCGCATTGCCCAGTATTTGCTGTACACATTGGCGTCGCTACTGAAGCTAATTGGACGCTCGGTTTTGATGTGCGCGAGTTTGGCAATCACATCTTGGGTATAGCTTTCTAAGGTTTGGGCATCGTTAGCGCGGGACTCAATCAATAAAATTGCCGCGCCTTCTGGCAGTTCATTAAGCCAATCTGGCATGCCTTTTTTACCGGTGACGGCCTTGATGGATGCCCAGTCGAGTAATTCGGCGGCGGCAACGCTATCGCCAATAATCGGTGGAATGGCACTCGCCGCATCCACCATATTGAAAAATACCGCCATAGCCGAGGCTTTAAATTTGGCTTCATCGACCGTGTGGTAAGTGACTTCTTCGACAAAGGCTAAGGTGCCCTCGGCGCCGACGATCAAGTGGTTAATCAGATCGAACGGGTCTTCAAAATCCACTAGAGCATTGATGCTATAACCCGTAGTGTTTTTGATGGAGTATTTCTTGCGAATACGCTGCGAGAGCACATCATTGCTGCGGGTTAATTTAGCCAGTGAGGCCAGTGAGTCGAGCAACTCGCCGTGGCTTTGGGTAAAGGCGGCCTTAGACTTATCGCAACCCGTGTTGAGCTCGGTACCATCGGCAAACAGCAGTTTAGCAGAGGCGATGGTCTGGTAACTGTTTTGCGCCGTACCACAGCACATACCCGAGGCGTTGTTAGACACAATACCGCCGACCATGGCCGAGGCAAGGGTCGCCGGATCGGGGCCGATTTTCTTATTGAGAGGCTTGAGCGCCGCGTTGGCATCGGCACCAATCACCGCCGCGCCTAAGGTGATCTTATTGCTGTCGGAACTGATTTCAATGGTTCTAAAACCGTCATGGCCCAAGATCAATAAAATCCCTTCGCCAATGGCTTGTCCAGATAAACTGGTCCCCGCCGCACGGAAGGTTACTGGCACTTTATGGGCACGGGCGATGGCTAAGGTCTGTTTGGCCTGTTCGAGGTTATCCGCGTGGACCACAATTTCAGGCACGATACGGAAATAACTGGCGTCGGTTGACCACGCAAAGCGGCGCACAGGGTCATTTGAGACGGCTGACTCGCCGAGTTGTTGAATAAGCTCTTTATAAACAGCGTCATAATTAATAGACATAAGTTACTCTCTCAACGCTAAAAATGACTAAGGCCGCCAAGCGGCCTTAGGTTTCGATTGGCTTAGAAGCCACCCCAAAGGGTTGCGATGGTGCCTGCAAGTAGCGCATAACCAATCGCCACAGGCATAGTTTTACGAATAATTTCTGATTCTCTACCCGCCATACCTACAACGGTCGCGGCGGCTACGACGTTCATCACACACATCATGTTACCCGCGTTCGCACCGATACCTTGTAGTGCTAATACTAGCGCGTGGTTCATGCCAATGTTGTCGGCCACACTGTATTGCAGACCGGAGAACATCATGTTGGAGAAGGTAGCCGAACCTGAAAGGAAGGCGCCGAAGATCCCCACAATCGGTGCCATCCATGCCCACACTGCGCCCATTGAATGGGCCAGCATGTCGGCTAAGGCAACAGGCATAGACGCGAGGCCCGCACCGTTAGCACCAGAGTTTAAGAAGATTTTCACCATAGGCACGGATGCGCCTAATGAGATGATAGTCGGTAACATCGACTTGCATGACACGCCGATGGATTGCTTAATCGCAGGGCTTTTCATCTTGAATAGGAAGAAACCTAAGATACACACGGCCACGAAGAAGGCGCCTGGTGCGTACAGGGTCGCAAAGCTGGCTTTAAGTTCAGTCCCCAATAAACCAGTCCAGCTGATGTTGAAACCCGATAACCAGGCTTTGAGTGGCGCAACCGTACGTGATAACACTAATAGTGCTGCCATGATGATATAAGGTGTCCAAGCGGCGATTTGTGAGAACTTAGTGGTGGTCTCAATTTTGGCGCTTTCCTCTTGGTTATCATTTTCGGCAAAATCATTCCAAGGCGTTTTTGGCAATAAGTAACCCTTACGGGCAACGGGGATAACCATCGCCATACCGATGAGAGAACCAATCACGGATGGGAACTCAGGGCCCGCAATATAGTTGATGATCCAAGCGGGAACGGTAAAGGCAAGACCCGCGAAAATCGCAAACTTCCAAATGGCTAAGCCTTCTTTAAATGACTTATTACGGCCGAAGAAGCCCGTCAGAATCGACACCATCACCAGTGGAATTAAGGTACCTGTGATTAAGTCGATAGTGATCATATGCATTGCAATGAACTGGGCAAAGTCAGGATAAGTGCCACCGTGCTCGGCAATTTGCGCCGCAGCCATGCTCACACCACCTTGGGTTAAACCTTGCTCCATACCAAACAGCACGGGTAAACCAATTGCACCGAAGGATACGCAGGCCGAGTCGGCGATCAGCGCCACAACGGCGGCGGCAACGGGCGGAACCCCCAGCAATACCAGCAGCGGCGCACCAATCGCGGCTGGTGTTCCAAAGCCCGCACTCCCTTCGATAAAGGCACCGAATAACCAACAGATAATAATCACTTGCACACGGGCATCGGCACTGATGTTAGTGAAACCCGCGCGAATGGTATCCATGGCCCCTGAGTATTTCAGGGTGTTGAGCAGGAATACTGCGCCGAAGATGATGGTTAAGGGAGTGATGGCTGACAGCAGTCCTTCGAGAACCGATGCGGCTAACAGTGTGGTATCCATTTGCCAAATAAACACGGCGGCAAGCGCCGTAACTATCATGGAGATGGGCATAGCTTTGGATGCTGGCATTCTGAGTAATACGAGAAAGATCATTACACTGATCACTGGCGTCAAGCTGGCGAGGAGTTGAAGTATTGTCATGCTTGCCTCTACATAAAGTGGTCTGTCTTATTATTTATATTTGGATCTTGCTAGTGTTTTCCTGTTTAACCCTCGGCGGGTAAATCAGCAGTTTCAACTGCCAATGCCAAGAGTCACAACATTCTGTGGTGTGTACTAGACGCTATTCGGGGCTTAACTAATATGATCTAGATCATTTTGACTGCTGTATAAAATGCTAATTTACAGTGCTGTGGGAGGCTTCTCTCAGAGGATTTTCCTAACTGTGATCCATGTCACTCGAAGGTGATTTTTTATATTTCGATAATGGGATGTTTCACTGATTTCTATTCCTTAAGGTTATAAAAATCGAGATATCCGCTAAATTAGCTATCAGTATTGCAATTAACTGATCCATTTATTTCATTAATGAGTACTTAATGGATTTTTAAGACAATATTAAGATGTGATCCATGTCTCGTTTTTGTGCGGCGATGAAAATCACTCCGCTAAATTGAATTGAGTAAGGTAATGAATAAATAGGTATTTATTGAGTTTTGCACCGCAGGGAATAATGAGAGCGAGATCAAGTTTTAGTGATGGCTAAATTTCGCGTGATGAATATCACTTAATGAATTTTGTTTTAATCTGAAATCTAATAACGGTTAATAAAGCTGTTTACAGCTACGCAGCCGCAACACACCATTCTGTTAACAACTGGAGTGGAGATTAACCTGAGTGATTAATGATGGCGTGCCTTTGTGGCCATTATGCCTTCGTCTTATGTGGGCTTAAAACAGCTTACTGCCCCAGCCGAGTTTACTGCGTAACACATGGAAGTAATTATGGCCTTTAGGGTGGATAAGCCTGAGCTGCTCAGAGCTTCGGCGCACTATGATTTCATCGCCGGGTAAAACGGCTAAATGCACGTGACCATCGCAGCTTACTTCGAGATTTTCGCCATTTTCAGGGGAGACGACCATCTTAATGGTGCTGCAGGCATCGACCACTATGGGGCGACACGACAGTGTATGCGGAAACATAGGCACTAGGATTAATGCCTGTAAATTGGGGGTAAGAATAGCGCCTCCTGCCGACAGGGCATAGGCGGTAGATCCCGTCGGGGTTGAGACTATCATGCCATCGGCGCGTTGGCTGTACATGAATTGATTGTCTATATAGACTTCAAATTCAATCATATGGGCAATTTTACCCGGATGGAGTACCGCTTCATTAACGGCGGTATTGCTCGCTTTTAACATGCCATGGCGATAGACCTCGGCCTCGAGTAAAAAGCGGTGCTCGGTATCAAATTCCCCATCGAGCACTTTGGCGAGGGCTTCTTCAAAGGCATCGGGCGGTAAATCCGTTAAAAAGCCGAGATTGCCACGGTTTACCCCAATCACACCGACATCGAAGCGCGCCAGTACTCTGGCGGCACCGAGCATATTGCCATCACCACCCACGACTATGGCTAAATCGCAGCGTGCGCCAATCTCTAATAAATCGACCGCGACGATATTTGTCCCTAACTCGCTGGCAACACGCTCTTCCACGAGGACTTCATACCCTTGCACCGTCAGCCAGTGGTGCAGACGTTTGAGGGTTTGATTTGTCCCTGGGTGGTGTGGCTTGCCAATCAGGCCAATGGTGTGGAACTTTGTGGTCATATTTATGCTAGATCTGGCCTTAGGCCTTGAAACGTCAAAATTGATCCCCATAATATGCCCAGAGTATTTAGAAACAAAGCATTTTTAGCTGGAGTGAAAATGAGCAACGAGTCGATTAAAGCAGAACAGGATCTGATCCAAGAGGGTGTAGAGTCTGAAGTTTCTACCGAAGAAGCGAGTCTGATTGACGAGCTTACCCAAGCCAATTTCCGTATTGAAGAGCTGGAACAGTTACTCGCTGACGCTTTGGCGAAAGTTGAAGAGCAAAAAGATTCAGTTATCCGTGCTGCTGCCGAAGTAGACAACATTCGTCGCCGCGCGGCGATGGATGTGGAAAAGGCTAACAAATTTGCATTGGAAAAATTCGCCAACGAATTACTGCCAGTGTTAGACAATATGGAACGTGCACTGCAAGGTACTAATCCACAGGATGAAACCACGAAAGCATTGTTCGAAGGTGTTGAGCTCACGCAAAAGAGCTTCTTAACCGCCGTGGCTAAGTTTGGGGTAAAACCTATCGATCCACAGGGGCAAGCCTTCAATCCTGACCAACATCAAGCCATTGGTATGCAGCCAAGTGCTGAGTATCCAGCCAATACTGTGATGTTAGTGATGCAAAAGGGTTATGAGCTAAACAGCCGTTTACTGCGTCCAGCCATGGTGATGGTGTCACAGGGCGGCCCTAGCCAAGAAATCAACATTGAAGCCTAAGCTAACGCTTAGCGCTAACTAATAAAAAGGACTGCCGATGCAGTCCTTTTTGTTTGTCTGTTGTTTTTCTATTTGCCATTAATCGTGATTCATTACGATTAATGGGAGCTTAGCTCCCATCAACACTCAATCGGCAAGAAAGGCATTAATTTGCGCCAACATACCTTCGGCATCGAGTTGTAAATCATGGGTCACTTCTTCTGGAGAGCCATGTTTAATAAACTCATCGGGTAGGCCGATTTGCAGCACAGGTTTTGGCATTTTAAGCTTTTGCAGTAGCTCTAAAACGCCAGAGCCTGCGCCGCCCATAATGGCGTTTTCTTCCACTGTGACAAGCACATCGTGGGTTTGCGCCATCTCTTTAACCAAATCCACATCCAACGGCTTCACAAAGCGCATATCGACGACGGTGGCGTCTAAGCTTTCTGCGGCGGTTAAGGCGGCGGCTAAGGTGGTACCAAAGTTCAGCATAGCGATACGCTTGCCTAAACGCTTAATAACGCCTTTACCGATTGGCAATGCCGTCATGGCTTCTACCTGAGTCGCGCCGGTGGCGCTGCCCCTTGGATAACGCACCGCACTCGGACCTGCATCATAGCAATAACCGGTATAGAGCATTTGGCGACATTCATTTTCATCCGATGGCGCCATGATCACCATATTCGGGATGCAGCGCATAAAGCTTAAATCGAATGCCCCTTGGTGAGTTGGGCCGTCGGCACCGACGATACCGCCACGATCAATGGCGAATAATACAGGCAAACGCTGTAGTGCCACATCGTGGATCAGTTGATCATAACCCCGTTGCAGGAAGGTCGAGTAAATGGCGACCACAGGCTTAAAGCCTTCACAGGCAAATCCGGCACCTAAAGTCACCGCATGTTGCTCGGCAATGGCGGCATCGAAATATTGTTTCGGGAAGCGCTGTGAAAATTCCACCATGCCCGAACCTTCACGCATGGCAGGGGTAATGCCTAAGACTTTTTCGTCCTGCTCGGCAATATCACATAACCATTTGCCAAACACTTGGGAGAAGGTCGGCAGGCCCGGCTTAGTGGCTGGCTTCTTAAACTGTGAAGGATCAAATTTAGGTACCGCGTGCCAACCGATAGGATCTTTCTCGGCTGGTTCATAACCACGACCTTTTTTGGTCATGATGTGCAGTACTTGTGGGCCCTTTAGAGAGCGCATATTGCGCAGGGTTTCCACTAGGGCGTCGACATCGTGGCCATCGATCGGGCCGATATAGTTAAAGCCTAACTCTTCAAACAGAGTGCCAGGCACGACCATGCCTTTAAGGTGTTCTTCGGTGCGCTTGGCCATTTCTTTGATGACAGGCATGCCCTTGAGCACTTTCTTGCTGCTTTCACGAATCGTGGTGTAGAGGCGGCCCGACATCAGTTGCGCTAAGTGATTGTTGAGCGCGCCGACGTTTTCTGAAATCGACATTTCGTTATCGTTCAGCACCATCAGCATATCGTTGTGCAAATCACCCGCGTGATTCATGGCCTCGAACACCATACCGCCCGTCATGGCGCCATCGCCAATGACGGCGACCACTTTACGTCCTGCCTGTTCTTTTTCGGCGGCAACGGCCATGGCTAATGCGGCACTGATGGATGTGCCTGAGTGTCCGACGCTAAAGGTGTCGTATTCACTTTCTTCCCGCCAAGGGAAAGGGTGTAAACCGTTCTTTTGCCTAATGGTGTGCATTCTGTGGCGGCGACCGGTGAGGATTTTATGGGGATAGGCTTGGTGGCCAACGTCCCAAATCAAACGATCAAACGGGGTGTTATAGACATAATGCAGGGCAACAGTCAGTTCGACTGTGCCGAGTCCAGAGGCAAAATGTCCGCTGGACATGCCAACGGACTTAAGAAGAAACTCCCGCAACTCATCGGCCAATTGAGGTAACAGGGCCTGAGGAAGCTGGCGGAGTTCATTAGGAGTGTTGGCCTGAGCCAACACGGGAAACTGTGAAATGTCCAAACTCATAGCGAGATACTTCGTCTCTTATTATATTCTTCGCTCAATGATATAGCGGGCGAAGTCTGCGATTAACTGGCTATTGTATGGCAATTTAGCCAGCGCTGATAGTGCCTCTTGGATCAGTTGCGCGGCGGTATCTTTGGCGCCTTGCAGTCCAAGTAGTTGCGGAAAAGTACTCTTATTGGACTCGGCGTCAGAGCCTTGGGGTTTGCCGAGTTCTTCCGTGGTGGCAATGATGTCCAGAATATCGTCTTGCACTTGGAAGGCAAGTCCTACCGCATGGGCAAATTCCATCATAGTCTGATATTCATCTTTTGGCGCATTAGCGGCAATCAAGGCTAACTCAACGGCGCAGCTGATAAGGGCGCCCGTTTTCATATTGTGGAGTTGAGTTAGGGCCTTAAGGTCGATGAGCTTATCGGTTGAGGCTAAGTCAATCGCTTGGCCGCCGCACATACCACGGTAACCCGAGGCTTTCGCCAGCGCTCTCACCATGGCGATATGTTGCTCGCTGCTGATCCCTGGTACTGCTTCGGTAACAATTTCAAAGGCTAAGGTTTGCAGAGCATCCCCAGCAAGGATGGCGGTCGCCTCATCGAAGGCGATATGCACTGTGGGCTGACCACGACGAAGGTCGTCATCGTCCATGGCGGGTAAATCGTCATGAATTAACGAATAAGCATGAATACACTCAATGGCGGCGGCGCAGGCGTCGAGCTTTTCAAGCGACACGCCAAACATTTGTCCCACACTGTAAACCAAGAAGGGACGAATACGTTTACCGCCTAACAGCGCGCCGTGGGTCATGGCGGCCTTTAATTGTGGCGCAGTGTCTTCGAGTGTGCTGAAACGTTGTTTTAATTGGTCATCAACCCGTAGTTGATATTCTTTTATTGCATTGACTAACACGCTTATTCGCCCTCAACGGCATAGGGAGAGAGGGGCGCATTTTCATCCTGCTTGAGTAAAATGGCCACTTTTTGCTGAGCTTGCTCGAGTTTTGCTTGGCTGTTACGCACCAGATTGATGCCACGTTCAAATTGTTTTAACGCATCATCCAGAGAGACATCGCCCTGTTCTAATTCGGCAACGATGCGCTCGAGTTCACCAAGGGATTCTTCAAAACTGAGATTTTCGGGTTTCTTCGCCACGTTAATAATTCCTTTGAAAGAGCGGACACAAGGTATATCAGGGCGACTCAAGGGTCAAATTCAGTCGACGGATATTTGCTCAATAGCACGCTTTGTTGCTGAATTTTTTTCAGAAAATAGAAATTGTCGCTAAACTTGCTTAGTGCTTGTCCGATAAATGACAATAATAGCATTATGCTTATAATCATCCTTTGACATCATAGAGTAAGGCTCAGGTTAAAACCAAAGTGTAATCCCTATGCGGATGACATTTTGTATTATTTTGCGAATAGAGTCAGTATCATGTCGTTTATACCGAATATTGAGGAGCCGTTGTGGATTTAGCTACAGTTATAGGACTAGTCGGGGGCTTTGGTTTTATCCTTTGGGCTATGATGACCAGCGGCGGCCTGGCAATCTTTATCGACGTCCCCTCAGTGTTTATCGTGTTCGGTGGTTCATTCTTCGTCGTAATGATGAAATTCAATCTCAAGCAGTTTTTGGGGGCGGTAAAAATCGCCGTCAAAGCCTTTATGTTTAAGATTGATAAGCCTGAAGATCTTATCGAGCAGTCCGTGACTATGGCGGATGCTGCCCGTAAAGGCGGATTCCTTGCCCTCGAAGAAGCGCAAATTTCCAACAGTTTTATGCAAAAAGCCGTCGATATGTTGGTCGATGGTCACGATGGTGAAGTGGTGCGCGCCGCACTTGAAAAAGACATAGCCCTTACAGAAGAGCGCCATCGCAACGGCATTGCGATTTTTAGGGCCTTTGGTGACGTTGGCCCCGCGATGGGGATGATTGGTACCTTAGTGGGCTTGGTGGCGATGTTATCCAACATGTCAGATCCTAAATCGATTGGTCCGTCGATGGCGGTGGCCTTGTTAACGACGCTGTACGGCGCCGTGGTCGCCAACATGGTGTGTATTCCCATTGCCGATAAACTCACCCTACGCATGGGTGAAGAAATGCTTAACCGCAACCTGATTATGGATGCGGTATTAGCCATTCAAGATGGCCAAAACCCACGGGTGATTGAAGGTTTCTTGAAGAATTATCTTGCTGAAAAACAGCGGAAAATCGATACAACGGACGGAGAGTAGCCCATGGCTAAGTGCAACTGTCCACCGCCCGGAGCGCCGCTCTGGTTGGCAACATTTGCCGATTTGATGTCCCTCTTGATGTGTTTCTTCGTGCTGCTGCTGTCATTCTCCGAAATGGACGTGATGAAGTTTAAGCAGATCGCAGGCTCGATGAAGTATGCCTTCGGGGTGCAAAACAAGGTCGAAGTCAAAGACATTCCTAAGGGGACGTCTGTGATCGCATTGGAGTTTCGTCCTGGTCGTCCCGATCCCACGCCGATTGAAATCATTAACCAACAAACCAACGAAATGACCGAGCCCGTATTGGATTATCAAGCGGGCGAAGACGATAGCGCGGGTGGTGTGCAGCAGCAAAATGGTTCGCAGCGGGGCGGTGAAGCCTCGGCGACGGCCCAAGAAACGGCGGATGCGGTAAAAGCCGAAGCCGCGGCGGCGCAGGATAAAATCAATCAGCAAGTGAAGAAAATGGCACAGGAACTCAATAATGAGATCACCGATGGGGCGATCGAAATTGAGTCACTTGGGCAGCAAATCATTATCCGTATCCGTGAGAAGGGCTCGTTTGCCTCAGGATCTGGCTTCCTGCAGCCGCGATTTAAACCCGTGGTGCGCTCGGTCGGTGAATTGCTAAAAGATGTGCCGGGGATCATCACGGTATCGGGTTACACCGATGATATGCAGATAAGTGATGAGCTCTATAGCTCGAATTGGGATCTCTCCAGCAAACGTGCTGTGGCGGTGGCCGATGTGCTGCTGCAAGTGAAGGGCTTCGATCCTAAGCGGATGAAAGTGGTCGGTATGGCGTCGAATAATCCAATCGTGCCCAATGACTCACCTGAAAATCGCGCACGAAATCGTCGAGTTGAGATTGCCATTGAACAGGGTAAAGCCAAAGAATCCGAAGAAATTCAAGTAGGTAAATAGCTTTTAATCCAAACCTGTGATTCGATAAAAACGCCGTGACTTGCTCACGGCTTTTTTATTTGTGATTTTTTGACTATAAGTTCAACTGTGCATAAGCGCACGCCACGAGCAGTCCGAGTGTGGAAACAGGTGCGCCAATCGCCGTGAGTTTGTTATAATCCGGCGATTATTCTTTTAACCAATTTTGCTGTTTACAAAATTGCCCGCGGAAATCCCATGAAGTTTATTGTAAAGCTGTATCCAGAAATCATGATGAAGAGCAAGCCCGTGCGCATGCGCTTCACCAAAATGCTTGAAACCAACATCCGTAACGTGCTCAAAAAAGTTGATGAAGATGCCAAAGTGCAACGTCAATGGGACCGTATTTGGGTAAAGGTGCCAAATGATAAACCTGAATTAGCTCAGGCCTTTGGTGAGCGTTTAGCCTGTATTCCTGGGATCGCCCATGTGGTGCAAGTGGATGAATACAGCTTTACCTCAGTTGATGATATCTACCAGCAAGTTTTACCCGTATATCGTGACCAAATTGCCGGTAAAACCTTTTGTGTGCGCGTCAAACGTACTGGCTCCCACGATTTTAACTCTATCGAAGTTGAGCGTTATGTTGGTGGTGGTTTAAACCAGTTTACCGATGCGATTGGTGTGCGTTTAAAGAACCCAGAAGTGACAGTTAACCTCGAAATCGAGGGCGATAAACTGTATATGGTGACCAAGCGTATCGAAGGCTTAGGCGGTTTCCCAATGGCGACACAGGAAGATGTGTTGTCCTTGATTTCGGGCGGTTTTGACTCTGGCGTGTCGAGCTACCAATTTATTAAGAAGGGCGCTCGTACCCATTACTGTTTCTTCAACCTCGGCGGCGCGCAGCATGAAATTGGCGTGAAACAAGTCGCTTACCATTTGTGGAAAACCTATGGTGAATCCCACAAGGTGAAGTTTGTGTCTGTGCCGTTCGAGCCTGTAGTAGCCGAGATTTTAGAGAAAATCGACAACGGTCAAATGGGCGTGGTGCTCAAGCGTATGATGATGCGTACCGCGGCGCGTATTGCAGAGCGTATGGGCATTCAGGCTATTGTCACAGGTGAGAGTTTAGGCCAAGTATCGAGCCAAACCTTAACCAACTTAAACGTGATTGACCGCTGCACCGATATGCTGATCCTGCGCCCGCTGATCGCCATGGACAAGCAGGACATCATCAACGAATGTCGCCGTATTGGCACCGAAGATTTTGCTAAATCTATGCCTGAATATTGCGGCGTGATTTCGCAAAAGCCAACCGTGAAGGCGGTACTGGCTAAGGTTGAGGCCGAGGAGACTAAATTCTCTGAGGACTTGATTGACCGTATCGTTGAGCAGGCCGTGGCCATTGATATCAGGGAGATAGCAGAACAAATGAATACGCGTATCACTGAAACTGAAACCGTTGTTGCTATCGACACCAATGAAGTGGTGATTGATATTCGCGCCCCAGAGGAAGAAGAGAACAAGCCGCTGGAGATTGAAGGCGTGGAAATCAAGCGCATTCCTTTCTTCAAATTAGCGACTCAGTTTGCCGATCTCGATAAGCAGAAGACTTACCTGTTGTACTGTGAGCGTGGTGTGATGAGTAAATTACAGGCGCTATACCTGATTGAGCAAGGTTATCACAATGTTAAGGTTTACCGCCCTTAAGCGATAGCCAGTAATGCATGTGCGAAGGCCAAACATCAACTTTGGCCTTAATGCACATGAATTGGTGCCTTAATCCGCCAATAAGCAGGTAAACGAATACAAAAAAGCCGCATTGGAATGCGGCTTTTGTTTTACTGTTCAGCCGTGCAATTTATTCGGTCTTCACCACTTGCTGGGCCGGTAACACTTCATCGGCAAGCAATAAGGTAGGATCCTGCAGCGCTTCTTGATGCATTTTTTCCATCGTCGCAGTTAGTTCAGCATTGATGCTTGCCTGTAAGTCACTGGTGTCGATGATAATTTCTGCATCGATAACATTTGCGCTGACATTGGCACTGAGTGCGCTGACTAACACTAACGCAAAAGCAGGTTTTAAATTGAACATAGTCGCCTCCGGGCTGACAAAGTATTGCTGTCAGACATTCCCATCACCCGTTCGAGATTGTCCAACTCATGTGTTTCGTTGGCGCAAAATTTAATCAAAAACGCTGGCCTTTACAAACGATTAAATGTAACAATACGGATTAGAAAAACTAATTAAAAATTGAGATAGAGATCACTATGTCAAGACGCTTACCACCACTGAATGCGGTTAAAGCATTTGAGGCCGCCGCACGGCATTTGAGCTTTACTCGAGCGGCTGAAGAATTGTTTGTGACTCAGGCTGCGGTGAGTCACCAAATTAAGGCGCTGGAAGATTTCCTCGGATTAAAATTATTTCGCCGAAAGAATCGTTCGCTGCTACTGACCGAAGAAGGTCAGAGCTATTTTCTCGATATTAAAGACATCTTCACTCAACTGGCGGATGCGACCGACAGGCTGCTCGCACGTAGTGCCATTGGTTCGTTAACCGTGAGCATGTCGCCAAGCTTTGCGATTCAGTGGCTGGTGCCGCGACTGTCGAAGTTTAGTGAAAAAAATCCCGATATTGACGTACGAATTAAAGCGGTTGACACAGAGGCCAGCTCCTTAACCGACGATGTCGACGTCGCCATTTATTATGGTTTAGGCAATTGGCCGGGACTGCGCGCCGATAAACTCCGCAATGAAGTGCTGATCCCCGTATGTTCGCCCATGCTGTTAAATGGCCCTAAACCGCTATCAAAGCCGGAAGATTTAAAATACCACACCCTGCTGCACGATATGAGTCGCCACGATTGGCAGGCTTGGTTTAGACAATGTGGAATAAGTGATATCAACGTCAACCAAGGGCCGATTTTCAGTCATTCTTCCCTCGTTTTGCAGGCTGCGGCCCACGGCCAAGGTGTGGCCTTAGGTTATAGCGTACTCGCTCGCCCCGATATTAAGGCGGGGCGACTGGTGTGCCCATTCCAAGAGGTGTTAGTGAGCAAAGATGCCTATTACCTCGTCTGCCAACAGAATCATGCCGAGCTGGGGAAAGTGGTCGCGTTTCGTGAGTGGATGTTAGATATGTTTGCCGAGGAGTCACGCAGTGAGTTGTTGCCCGGATAATCCCTCGGTTAACGAGGATGTTGCGTCAAGTGCCTATGTGTTAGCAGGCGAGCCATCAGAAACCTTAATTTTATTTGCCCACGGCGCGGGAGCGAATCGAGACTCCGACTTTATGTGCCAAATGGCCGCAGGTCTTGTCGCCAAGGGCTTTCAAGTGATGCGCTTTAACTTTCCCTACATGCAGGCCAATGCCGTGGATGGTAAAAAGCGCCCCCCTGACAGAGCGCCAAAGTTGCTTGCCCGTTTTAGCGAGATGCTCGATGTGGCGCACGCTCAGTCTATGGTTAAGCGTGTGGTCTTGATGGGCAAATCCATGGGCGGACGCATGGCGGCGTTACTGGCCTGCGATAGTGCGCAAGCGAGCCGTATCGACAGCGTCATTTGTTTAGGTTATCCCTTTATTCCGCTTAAGGGCGGTGAACCTAGGTTAGAACCCCTAAACGACTGCCAAGTGCCGGTGTTAGTGCTCCAAGGGGAGCGGGATAAGTTTGGCGGTAAGATGCAAATCCCTAGCTGGCCGCTTAAGCGCGATATCCAAATTGAATACTTAGCCGATGGGGATCATAGTTTTGTCCCAAGAAAGTCGTCAGGCACGACCGAAGCGGCTAACCTTGCATTGGCTGTTGATTTATCAGCAAAATTTATTGGTTAGTGCTTATTCTTAATGTGGCCTAAAGCGCTCAGGCATGACTGCTAGAGCGTCGTCTGTCGTAAAGCCTATTGGTTTTTGGAGGTAAAAATGCGTAAAGGATTGTTGTTACTCGCCGCGGTAAGCGGATTTTTTGCGGTCGCGCTAGGCGCCTTTGGCGCCCATGGACTCAAGGCTGTCGCGCCGCCTGAGCTGATTGAGGTGTTTAATCTGGGGGTGCAATATCACTTCTACCATACCTTTGCGCTGATTGCCGTGGCCTTTGCCGGGCAGTGGTTAACCTCGCGTTTGCTAGACTGGGCGGCGTACCTGTTTATGGCCGGTATTGTGCTGTTTTCTGGCTCGCTTTACGGTTTAGCGCTGGTCGGTAGTAAATGGTTTGGCCCTATCACGCCGATGGGCGGTGGCTGTTTCCTCTTAGGTTGGTTATTACTGGCCGCCGCCGTATGGCGCCATAAAGTGGTGGATGGTAACGAGTCATAATGCTCGTATGGCGCAGCCACTGCGCCATGGGTTCATCCAGCCAATCACACAAAAGCCCGATAGCAAATCGGGCTTTTGTGTATTGAAATTGCTATACTGGCGCCCAAATCGATAGTCGGCCATGTTTATGGCTTGGATTTCTTAAGGATCTCCATGAAAAACCTATTTTTATTTTGCCGTGCAGGCTATGAGAAAGAATGCGCAGCAGAAATCCAACAGCGAGCCGCCGAGCTCAATGTGGGTGGCTTTGTTAAGGCCAACAACAACGATGCCTACGTGGTATATCAATGTTTTGAAGAAGACGGCGGCGATACCTTAGTGAAGCAACTGCCGTTAGATTCACTGATTTTTGCCCGTCAGATGTTTGCCGCAAGCGAACTGTTGGCGGATTTACCCGAGTCTGATCGTGTCAGCCCGATTGTGGCGGCGCTCAGTGACGTGAGTAAAGCGGGTGAGTTGAGGGTTGAAACTCCTGATACCAACGAAGCGAAAGAGCTGTCGGCATTTTGCCGTAAGTTTACCGTGCCTTTGCGCCAGCATTTGAAAAAATCCGGCAGTTTACTCGCGCAAGAAAATCCTAAGCGTCCGATTATCCACGTGTGTTTTATCGGCCCAGGTCGCGCCTACGCCGGTTATTCCTTCAGTAACAACAGTTCACCCTATTTTATGGGGATCCCGCGCCTGAAAATGGCTGCCGATGCGCCGAGCCGCTCAAGCTTGAAACTCGATGAAGCCTTCGCGCAGTTTGTGCCTAAAGAAGAGCAAGAAGTGCGGGTTCGCAGCGGCATGAATGCGGTGGACCTAGGTGCTTGCCCTGGCGGCTGGACCTATCAATTAGTGCGTCGTGGCATGATGGTCTCCGCGGTCGATAATGGCCCAATGAATGAAAAGCTGATGGAAACCGGACAAGTGAAACATTTCCGCGAGGATGGTTTCCGCTTCGAGCCACAGCGTAAAAATATTTATTGGTTAGTGTGCGACATGGTCGAAAAACCCGCACGCGTGGCTGAGCTGATTGAAGCTTGGGCCATCAATGGCTGGTTTAAAGAAGCCATTTTCAACCTCAAACTGCCGATGAAGAGCCGTTATAAAGAAGTGATGGCGATTTTGAATACCATGCAGGAAATCCTCAAGGAAAACGGCATCAACGAATTCCAGTTGCAGTGTAAGCACTTATACCATGACCGTGATGAAGTGACTGTTCACCTGTGGATTAGACCGAGCCAGGCTTGGAACTAATCAGCGGTTTTTCACCGTTCTTTTAATGAGTGAAGCCCCAAGTGATGTTTGGGGCTTTTTATTTGGCAATTCCGCTAAATGGCGGCCATAAAAAAACGCACCCAGGGTGCGTTTTTTGTTTCGCGCAAAGCGATTATGACAGACGGTCAAGCACCGCTTGAGTGAAGTCAGTCGTACCGTGGGTGCCACCTAAATCGCGAGTCGTACGGTCGCCTTCTTCAATCACTGCCGATACGGCTTTACGGATCATGTCGGCTTTATCAGCCATGCCTAAGTATTCCAGCATTTGGATAGAGGCTAAGATCACTGAGGTTGGGTTTGCGAGGTTTTTACCAGCGATATCTGGCGCGCTGCCATGAACCGCTTCGAAAATCGCTGCATCACGACCAATGTTGGCGCCAGGTGCCATACCTAAACCGCCGACTAAACCTGCACACAGATCCGACAGAATGTCACCGAACAGGTTGGTGGTCACTATAACGTCAAAGTTTTCTGGGTTCATCACTAGCTTCATGCAAGTCGCATCGACGATCATTTCTTCAGTTTTGATGTCTGGGTAGCGTTGGCTCACTTCACGGGCCACTTTCAGGAACAGACCTGAAGTTGACTTCATGATGTTTGCTTTGTGTACGATAGTGACTTTCTTACGGTTTTCTTTGCGGGCCAGTTCGTAGGCGAATGTCGCGATCTGCTCTGCGCCTTGGCGAGTGACGATACTGGTCGCTTCTGCTGTGGTGCCGTCTTCAGAAACCTTTTGACCGTGGCCTGAGTACATGCCTTCGGTATTTTCACGCACTGTGATGATATCAATGTTTTCATAACGGGCTTGAGTGCCTTTGAAAGATAACACTGGACGCACGTTCGCGTACAGGCCGAATTTCTTACGTAATGTCACGTTGATAGAGGTGAAGCCTTCGCCTACTGGTGTAGTTAGCGGGCCTTTGAGGGTGATGCGGTTTTTTTCGATCAGTTCTAAAGTACGCTGCGGAAGTAGTTCGCCTTGCTTCTCGAGAGCAGTTAAGCCGGCATCGGCAAATTCATATTCAAAATCACAACCTGCTTTATCAAGAATTTTTAAGGCTGAATCAATAATACTTGGGCCAATTCCATCACCTGGAATTACGGTTATCGTTCTTTTTGACATGGAGAAGTCCTTCCACGGTTCGTCGTTACTGCAATTGTCCGACCCGGGATTAGCCGGGTAACATGACTATGAATTTGGTGTTTTTTCTCCCCATTATTTTAACCGTCTTTGGTCAAACTTCACAGGAAATAGTGAGCAATATCACGATTTTTTATCGGGTATAACTTGTAAAAATACTGGGTTATAACGATGATGGAGGACCAATGGTTAAAAAAGTCTACTTTAGTCTAACAACTACATAAAAGAGGAAGACATTGAAGTTATTACCTATCACATCGCTAGTGCTTTTATCCCTCGGAATACTGCCCAATGCCCATGCAGAAACCAGCACTAAACCGCTTACCCTGACCGACATTATGCATTTTGAGTCCCTCGAAAAACCCGTTATCGCTGACAATGGTCAAGTGCTCGCGGTGGAGGTGGCACCGGATCGTGGCGATAGCCATGGTTTGATTAAGAATCTACAGACAGGTAAAGCGTTTCAGATTGAAGGTGGCTCGGATCCTATCGTGAGTCACACAGGCCGTTATGTAGCGATGGCGGTTAAGCCCAGTTTACTCACCGTTGAAACCAGCGATGCTAAAGCGAAGAAAAAGCTTAAGGCCGATATGGTGCTGCTCGACACTGAAACGGGCACGCAAACCAAATTTGAACGGGTAAAAGAATTTGTCTTTAGCGATGATGGCGCGCATTTAGCCATTTGGTTTGAAGCCGACGAAGAGGCCAAGAAAGACGCCAAAGAGAAGACCGAAGGCATTGATGATAAGCCCAAAGCCGAGAAGGTGAAGGTCGATAAGTTCGACCAAGGCCGTCGTTTGAGTTTAGTGAATTTGTCTTCACCATCGCAGCGGGTGGATCTGGAGCATGTGACCGCCTATCAGTTTGATAAAGATAGTCGCCGCTTGGCCGTTGCTGTCAATGATATCGAGGCGAAACAACATCAACTGCAACTGATTGATTTGAAAGACTACAAAAAATCAACGGCATTTGAATCTCAAACTCAGCAAATCGGTGCGGTTTCACTGTCGAAAAATGGTCGCTGGCTGGCCTTTACTCAAGGGGATGCGAGTGAATTACCCTATGGCCGCAGTTATCAGCTAAGCCTAGTCGATATCGCTTCTGGCAAAATTCGCCCTGTGCCAAACACCAAAGAGTGGACGTTAAACCGTTACGCCAGTTTAAACTTCTCCCTAGACAGTGAACGACTGTTCTTTGGCCGCGTGCCCGAGGTGAGCCAGCAGCTTAGCTTGAAGAAAATTGCTGAAGAAAAAGATCTTTACGACAAAGAGATAGTCACAGGCCTACGTGGACTTAAGGTTTGGCATGGGGACGATCCACGGATTAAACCCCATGAAATCAAACAATATGATAAAGAGCAAAAGCGCACTTACTTAGCCGTGCTGCATTTAGGCTCAAATAATGTGGTGCAGCTTGGCGATAAAACGGTGCCAGATGTGACCTTGTCGCAGCACAAGCGTTATATGCTGGCAAGCTCTGACTTACCCTATCGCAAGATGATCACTTGGGCGGGTTTTTATCAAGATTATTACTTGGTGGATATCAACACGGGGCGCAAGTTGCCACTGTTAACCCAACAGCCAAGTGATGCTGAGCCGAGCTTATCGGGCGACGGTAAATATGTGGCCTATTATCAGCAAGGTAATGTGTACTTATACGACATTGCCGAAGGGCGCCGTACTAATCTGACCAAGTCTTTAAAAGTGAGTTTTGCCGATGAAGACCATGATTATCCTTCCAATGCGCCGGGTTATGGTTTTGGCCCTTGGCTGAAGGATGATGCTGGTTTCCTCGTCTACGACAAATACGATGTGTGGCAGTTTAATACTGCATCGAAAAGCGGATTTGCCTTAACCGAAGGGCAGGGACGCGCTCAAAAAATCCAATATCGTGTTGAAGGTTTAGTCGATAATCCCGATGAGCCAACCACACTGGCTTACAATGCCACTGTGCTGCTGCATGGTTACAGCGACAAGACTAAGGCCGACGGTTTTTATCAAGCGACTTTAGGCGAAGCGGGCGTTAAGACCTTGATGGAAGGCGAGTATAAATTAACTGTGCTTGGTCGCAGTAAAGATGCCGATACCTTAGTGTTTTCTAAGGAGCGCTTCGATCTGTTCCCCGATTTATACACCGCAAGTTATCAGGCTCCACAAAATGCCGTGAAGCAAACCGATTTAGATAAGCAGCGCCAAGCCTTTAATTGGAGCCAAGCCGAATTAGTGCATTGGACCAATGGTGATGGCAAGCCGCTCGATGGCGTGTTGATTAAGCCGACGAACTATCAAGCGGGCGAGCGTTATCCTGTGCTGGTTTACTACTATCGCTTTATGACCGACAGACTGCATGCCTTCCCGCAAATGAAGGTCAACCACAGACCAAACTTTGCTTGGTATGTGAATAATGGTTATGCGGTATTCTTGCCGGATATTCGTTTCGATATAGGTTATCCCGGCGCCAGTTCTGTTCAAGCACTGACCTCGGGCGTGCAAAAGCTTATCGACATGGGCGTTGCCGATGCTAACGCCATTGGTTTACAAGGACACTCTTGGAGCGGTTATCAAACGGCATTTGCCATCACTCAAACCAAGATGTTTAAAGCTGCGGTGGCGGGTGCACCAGTGGCCAACATGACCAGCGCTTACAGCGGTATTCGCCATGGCACAGGGCTTGCGCGCCAATTCCAATACGAAACCGGCCAAAGCCGCATTGGTGAAAGCCTCTTCGCTGCGCCGCAAAAGTATATTGAGAACTCGCCAGTCTTCTATGCCGATCGCATTCAAACACCGTTGATGATCATGTTTGGCGATAAAGACGATGCGGTGCCTTGGGAGCAAGGTGTCGAAATGTACTTAGCGATGCGCCGTGCGGGTAAGGATGTGGTGTTTTTACAATATGAAGATGAACCCCATCATCTGAAGAAATACCCTAATAAACTCGATTACAGCATTCGGATGATGGAATACTTCGACCATTATCTTAAAGGTAAACCCGCGCCAACTTGGTTAAGCCAAGGCGAAGCCTATGTCGAATATAAAGCCGATGATGAGTAGTCTTCTGTTTTAGGTTTATCCATAAAAACGCCACCGAAAGGTGGCGTTTTTTATGGCAATAAGGGCGCGAGCTAGCTCATTGAAATAGTCCTTTTGTACTCTTGGAATTACCATGGCTCACCTGTTTAGCATTAGCGTAGTCTGTAAGTTTTAAAGAAATACAAAGCATGCTTTGGGACATTTTCGAGTTAAAGCCTTAACTCTATCTCGACCGTTTCGGATAAAAAAATTTATGGGTTAACTCCGTGTTCTAGGGCAAATTTTGGCGCGCAGTGAAAAATTTTTCCGCCAGCAGCGCCTTGTTAACTGCAATTACATCGAATCGATTTCGGTAATGATATCTTTATGCTTCTTAATCTCTTCATTCTGCCACTTGCTATTCCAGCTCCAATCATCAGAACGCGGTTTCTTATATTCACAACCTTTACAATACTGGTTTTCAAAGCCATATTCTTTAATTGGAGACTTATAGATATTATCCAAAGCCCAGCCACCCATAGCATGACCGAATTTGCTACAGTATATCCATTTCATGGCGGCAGACGGTAACCCGACCATTCTAGCTGGTATGCCCCGTGAACCAGAAGGAAAGACAACTATATGTTCACAATCCCTCAAAACTCTCTCTGGATTATAATCTTTTAGACCTTGATTAATTATCTGACCCATTTCGTCATCAGGATCATCATAATTGAATCCAAGTGCCTTAGCCCTTTCCCGATAGAATTTTAACTCTTCTTCTGGCGTAGCATCCTCATTGGTTCTTTTTATGTCTAATTTTATCCTTGCAATCGTATCTGTAACACTGGCCCTTATTGATTCATGTCTAATACTCTTTGCCAGCTCGTTGGATTCATCCAAGAGAAAATCAGCATCACTTGTGTGCAATTTAAAAGTAGAATTCAAAATAATTATTTCTGCAATAAAATTTTCTTTTTCTAATTCCCTTGCCAGATTAACAGCTAGGTCTATGCAAAATTTTAACCACGAATATAAATAGTGGGCTTGCTGCTCTAGACCATCAAGCGACAGCCTATGTGCAAATATGGCTATTTTTGAACCAACTCTCGGGAGAGTTTCTAGCAATAAGTATTTATTCCCAGACAAAATTATTCTGTTAGTCAGATGGATAACTTTTTCCACTTCTCTTGCTGCTTTCAACACTACTTGAGATCTTGAAAAGTCAACTACCCACCTTGTCAAATCATCATTTTCTGTCATTTTGGCTGACAGATAATAATGATAGTCGGCATCTACTGAAAAATTTAACTTAATACTACGAAGCAATAAAATTGAATATAATCTGATATGTTCAGCTGCTTTGTTGTCTCTAACAAGATTGAGAAGTAATACATATAGATTTAAACAAAGGCTTTGGTATTCCTCAGACCTTGGATCCACTTTTTGCAAATAGACACGTTCGATATAGAGTCCAGCACAAAACCTGGTTTCTAATTTTTCAGTTGCTGAGATTAGAACATCTTTAGCGCTATCAAACAAAGCATCAAAATCTCCACTGACATATAGTCTTTCAAAAGACTCACTAAACAAATGGAAGTTCAATTGCTTTGACTTTTCGAGCATTTCTGCAATGAGGTCATTTGGAGATTTTTTAACTATCGCATCGATTGGCGATGTCATCCGACTTAAAGCACTTACCCGCAGCCAGTTCATATTGGCATCAACCGCGGCCAAAAGTTCTCCATATTTATCAGGAAGACAATCAGTAACGGGAATGTGAACAGAAACAGTCTTTTGATTACTACTCAAAGCCGATGACATTATTTCTCTTAGTTGTGCATCATCTTGTAAACTCTTCCAGAAAATCTGCTCTTTTGTCACATCCACTACAATTAGAATTACTGGAATCTCAACTTCTTGCATGTAATACTTCAATCTTTCAAGCTTGAGGCTGAATGAAACCATGCTTCCGTTTTCAATAAATGAAACTGATTCTTGGCCTTTTATCTGTGCCTTAAATATGAATCCTGTTACTTGGTCAGATTCGTTCGCTAGTTCGATCTCCCCGTCAATTCCGTAGTCTTCTTGATCTTCCTGCGACCGAAATATCCAATGGTCCGGTAAGTGATACTCAAATATTCTGCCAGCTTTTCGTCCTATTTCTTTAGCGTTCAATAGCACTCTCCTTTTCTGGGCAGTTAACGTCTTAGTATTTATGCACTATTTATCATATTACATCAGTTAAAACGCGCACGGTTAACTACTTGTATACAAAGAACTTATCAGTTTTTTATTAAATACACCATCAGAAAAAAAGCGCATGGGCGTTTTCTAAACCTATTAGGTAAAATTCTGTTACTATATTCACCTGATTTTATAGGGTTTTATTTATTGCGGATGGAATTAGTGCGCACTGATTTTGTCTTAAAATCATACTAAAATACTTAAATTTAAATATGACTGTATACCCATACATTGTTAGCCAATTTCTGGTAAGGCTAAACATAGGCAAATAGATAAGAATATTTATGGGAGCAGGAGTGGGAATTTTCGATTGAGCTAACGAGCCGAAAATCGGAATGGGGCAATTGCTTTTTAGCTGAACAACCGCTAGAGGGGTAGTTAGGATTGACATTGTTGTGCCTGTGACCTTTTAAAACATCTAGGTTTTAGTCGAGCCTCAGAGACGGTTTTTAATAAATTAAAGGATGGCGTGTCACAGGGGAAAATAACAATTCATCCTACACACCTAGCGATAAAGTTATCTCGCCTCCAAGCAGTTCTGGAACATAAATGGCAATATATTGATTTACATTGCCATTTTTGGAGATAGCTTAATAAGCTTTGGATATTTAGCTTAGGGATGATGGCGATATCAGAACCAAATCAATTTTTGCTTGAGCTTTCAGCTTCTTTGGCGGTGCGGTTAACGATATCGGTGCCAGCTTCGAGATACTGTTTATAGGTATCATCACCCCAGGCCACGAGTTTATCGTCTTTAAAAATCAGTGGTGTGCATTCTTCTTTGGTGGTCACGCCATCGGATTTTTCATGGTGAGTACGATAAAACAGCACTTGTAGCTGGCCATCCTTAAGGGATTTGGCTTCCGTAAAGTCGGCCTTGCCAAATAGGGTTTTGACGGCGGAAATATCCTGCCCTAGGGTTAACTCGTTTAATTTCTGGCTGTTATAAACTTGCCTGTCTTTCCAATCCATTTCATCAGGGGTGGGCTCATATACCAGCACCACAACCGCGACGAAGGCGACATACGCGGCAAATATACTACCAATAATGACCGAAGTTTTTGATTTCATTGAATCTAATTCCTTTGCATATCCAATGTACTATCTGGCAAGTCAATAAAATACGCCTTTGATGGCCTAAGGTAAACGGCTTTATTGCAACTTAGTGTTAACAAGAGGCGCTAATCGACCTGCGGCGTATTAGCGGGGCTGTTAACCCTATAATCCTTGAGGTTGATGTTTAAGGGTAAATCAGTTTGTAGCTGGGCTAATTTATAACTAAGGCGCGCCATATCTCGGCCTTCAGCCAGTTTCTTGGCTTGTTTAGCGCCAAGATTGGGCAGCGAAGAAAACAACGCCGCTAGGGTTCTGAAGGTTCGCAGTAATTCTGCCGCCGATTTTGGGCCTATGCCTGCGATGCCAGGGATTTTATTGCCGCTATCACCCGCCAGTGCCATTAAATCAAGGAATTGGCTGCGATCGACGCCCAATTTTTGCTCAAGCTCAGCGATGTTGAGGTACTGCTGATTAAAATGATCCCATTGGCTGATACGCGGGTGATTGAGTTGGCTGAAGCCTTTATCGGTCGACACGATAACGGCCTCACCTTGGGCTTTGGCGGTTTTCATCGCAAGGGTAGCTATAACATCATCGGCCTCGGCTGCGGCATAAATCGATTGGATTGGTAAGCTTTTCAGGTGTTCCTGCAGTGCTGGTAAGCCCGCTGCCAGAGGCTCGGGCATAGGTTTACGGCCCTTTTTATAATCGGGGTAAAGCTGTTTACGCCAGGAGATCTCATCACCATCCCAGACAATGGCGACATGGGTCGGGTGGTGAATGCGCAGCAGTTTAGTGCAGGCGACACTCACACGCTCCGTTAAACTGTCCATATCGTTCTCATCTGGGATCGCCGCATAAATCCGGCGAACTAAGTTGAGACCATCGATAATTAAAAACTTATTCATTGGCGGTTATTGTTTTACTTCACTATTTGATAGCAGGGAACATAAGCGCTTCCCGGCAGTTTCATCCGATGTTGGGCGACAAAAGCGCCCAGCAAATTGTCCATCAGCTCCATTAAATGTGGATCCCCTTTAATGTGGAAGGGGCCTAGTTGTTCAATCTGCTTGATGGTGTCTGATTTTACATTACCCGCCACGATACCCGAAAACGCTTTACGCAAATTGGCGGCCAGTTCGGCTTTATTGGCCTGATAATGTAAATCCAAGTTGGCCATCACCTCGTGGCTAGGGATAAATGGCAATTGGAACTCCGGTTCTATCTTTAGTCCCCATTGATATTGATAGGCATCGCCAGTGGCGCGGCGATGGGTTTTCACTTGCTCCATGCCTTGCTTCATCACCCGCGCGACTTCGGCGGGATTATCTATGATGATTTGATATTTTTGCTGCGCCTGAGGCCCCAATGTGGCGGCGATAAACTCATCAATTTTAATAAAATAATCCGCGCTCTCACTGGGCCCCGTTAGCACCAGTGGGAAGGGGGTTTCCTGATTTTCTTTATTCAGCAAAATACCCAAAATATACAGTAGCTCTTCGGCGGTACCCGCCCCGCCGGGGAAGATAATAATGCCGTGGCCTAGACGCACAAAGGCTTCGAGGCGTTTTTCGATATCGGGTAAAATCACCAGCTCGTTAACAATTTGGTTAGGCGGCTCGGCGGCAATAATACTGGGCTCAGTGAGACCAATATAACGGGCATTCTTAATCCGCTGTTTCGCATGACCAATTGCCGCGCCCTTCATTGGGCCTTCCATCGCGCCAGGGCCACAGCCAGTGCAAATATCGAGTTCTCTTAGGCCAAGCTGATAGCCCACCTCGCGGGTGTATTGATATTCGACGGCATTAATACTGTGGCCACCCCAACAGACGACCACATTGGGGTCTTTCATCGGTGCGATGGCGCGGGCGTTACGCAAAATATCGAACACTACGTTAGTTATGTGGCTCGCGTTAGTGAGATTGATATGTTTAAGGGTGTCGTACTTGTCGCTGATGTAAAGGATATCCCGCAACACCGAAAACAAGTGTTCTTGGATCCCCGTGATAATTTGGCCGTCGACAAAGGCTTGCTCGGGGGGATTGATAAGCTCTAGCTTAACCCCACGTTCACGTTGCAACACATTGATATCGAAGCTCTGGTATTGCTCGAAAAGCGCTTTAGAGTTGTCGGTCTTGAGGCCGGCTGCGAGGACGGCGAGTGAGCAGTTACGATACAGTTGATATAGGGCGCTCTTGGCACTATTTTTGAGGCGATCAACTTCGAGTTGTGAAAGCTGATCCATGCTGCCCTTAGGGCTGACTTTTACTATCATTTATCACTCCTTCGTCTCGACAGGAGTGATAAGAGGCGACGTATAGGCGGACTTTGTTATACGTCAATCACAACCCTGTCTCTGCTTTCATGTTTTGCTTTGTAGAGTGCTGCATCGGCGCGCTCGAAGGTTTCATGTATGAGCTCGTTCCCCATAACCTGCGCAGCCCCTATAGATACTGTAACTGTAATTCGCTGATTTTTAAATTTAAATGGAATATTTTTTACTTTTTCACGGACTCTGTTTAAAAGTTGAGCAATATCACCACCGTCAATATCGGGCAGGATGAGCACAAACTCTTCACCGCCGTAGCGGGCGACAAACTCGGTATCCCGTAGGGAGTTCTTTAATGCCATGGCGATGACCTGCAGGGTTTTATCGCCCGTGCTGTGGCCAAAGCTGTCATTGATACTCTTAAAGTGGTCGATATCGGCCACCGCAATCCACAGTGGGCTTTTATGGCGCTGATAATTGCGATACTCAAGTTCCATACGCTCTTCGAGGGCTGCACGGTTAGGGAGCTGGGTTAAGCTGTCCAATAGATTGAGTTTTTGTTGCTCGAAGAGTCGCTCTTTATAGGTGTT
Source organism: Shewanella sp. GD03713 (assembly GCF_029843705.1). Lineage (NCBI taxonomy): Bacteria > Pseudomonadati > Pseudomonadota > Gammaproteobacteria > Alteromonadales > Shewanellaceae > Shewanella > Shewanella sp. GD03713. The sequence goes on along the minus strand of NZ_JAOCIW010000001.1, from coordinate 3,343,275 downwards.
AGCTTCGTTGCTCAGCTCGTTAAGCTCTTTGCGCATGGTTTCCATCGACTTGCGCAGCAAGGCTTGTTCACGCTGCTCTAAGGCTTCTTTGCGGGCGAGGGCGGAGCGAATCGAGCTAAGCTGCTCGGTCAACTGGGCTTTAAGATCGACAATATCGTCGGTGTCGATAATGGCTTCACCCACATTATCGACGCGCGAATTGATTTCACGGTTGAGCTGGGTTTTTAGCTGAAAACTGCGCTGGTTGTGATTATAGGATTCACTCACCACTTCACGTACCGCGGCTAATGCATCGTTTAGGGCGTATAAAAACTCTTGTGAGGCCGATTTTTCGCGGGCGATGTTATCGAGCAGCAGAGATAAAATGGTTTGATAAGCTTCGAGCAAGGTATCGATTTCGACTTCCGATGCCAGCAGCTCTTTAATCACCAGCACTTGGTCGCGTTGATCTTTACGAAACTCGATTTCCGAAATCATCTGCGCCAGTTCGTGGGCGAGTTGCCTGTGCTTAGGCAAGACATCGAGCTTTTCAGTTTCGTTGAACTGCTGCTGCAGGATGGTATCGTAGAAGCCAATGATTTGTTTAACTTTAGGAATATATTCCCACACAGTGTGGAACGGTTTAGAGAGATCTTGCTTGAAGTAGTTAACTTCTTTTTTGAGTTTTTCTGGCGCCGAATTAACCCGTTGGATTTGGCGAATGACTTGAGCAAGCCCTGTGCGGCTTTCTTCCAGTTGCACCATCACGTGGTTGTACTGACCCTTTAACAAGCGTTCAACATCAACCAACTCCGGTAATGCTTCATCGACTCGCTCAAAGGTATTTAGATTGTGGCGAAGTTTGGCAAGTTTATTATCCAGTTCTAAATTCTGCCCTTTGCAGGCAAGACTTAAATGGCCAATAAATTGGAGTAGTGTTTGTAACTTAGCATTCCTGTCTTCGTTTACTTCATCAAGGGCCAATTTTGCCGAGTGAAGTTTTTGCTGAAGCAATGCCAGCTGTGTCACTGTCGCGTTGGAATCCTTCATCCGGAGTATTTTCCTAACTCTGTAGGGCTAACAAGCATGACGTCCTCTGTCCAGATTAGCGGTAAACTCATATGCTTCTAATGTTATAACAATGGCGGTAGAGTGCAAATTGCTTTCCCCATGCCACGATGATTAATTGTCGATATTGATCAAATATTTTCTAATAAATGTCGATCTTGGTTATTTTCCCAGCATGGCCAAATGATGTCGTCTTTGGTTGCGCTGGTGTCGACCCTTATCAGGCCGCGTTCAATCCCTTTTTCGAGGTGCAAAAATAGCGGATCGGCAAAGAGTGTCGGTGGCACAAAATCTAAGGCTCTAAGGCTCACATAATGGCTAGTGTCATTTGGTAAACTGCGCGCGCCTGCGAGTGCCATTTGCAGGGTTTCAAACAGTAATTTAGGGGCTATTTTGATTTCTGCTTTAGTCAACAGCGGTAAGCTTATCCAGCCTAAATTAAAATGATAGCCCATGCCTTTGGTATCCAGCTGTGCCCGCAGTGTTTGTAACGCCCGCTGTGGTTCTTCTGCCTCGGTAAATCTTACGGCAAACAAGCCCTGACGGATCACATACACGGGCATCGACAATGCATTAGTGATATGGCCAGTTAATTGGCGTGTAATGGCATTGGCAAAATATTGGCCGTGATTCAGATCGGTACTGACATGCTCGCGAAATTCAATTAAGGCGAGGGCGGTTGTGGGCGCATTCGCTGTGCTTTGGGCGAGATCCTTTAATAGCGCGGCATATCCCTGATGGTGGGTAAAAGGCTCTTCGAGGCTTAACTGCTGCAGCATGGCGTTTTGGCGTTTGTGTTTACGGCGCTGATTGAGCAGTATGATGATCCCCACTAAGAGTACCGTCGCAATCAGGCCACTAAAGGCGAGCAATTTGTTAGTATTTTTAGTGGTTTCAACCGCATCATTCAGTTTGCCTTGCAACATGCTGAGTTCGAGCTTGAGTTGCTGCTCGGCCAGCACTGAGGCGGAAACCGATGGATCTTTGGCTGTGCTTTCAAGTGCTTCGCTCAATTCGATAATGCGCTTTTGTGTGCTAATCACTTTAGCTTGGTCGTTGAGCTTTTCCGCAGACAGGGCGATTTGTGTCAGCGCCGATTTTTGCTCATCTTGCAGTTTTAAATCACTGGCGAGAGCCAAAGCATTCTCGGCGTGGCTCATCATCAGCGGCCAATCTTCCTTCGATTGGGCAATCTCACCGATAAGCAGTTCGTTATAGACTAAATAGTGATGGCTTTGTTTTTCTTGAAATATCTGATTCGCCATCAATAAGTATTTGAGGGCGTTTACCTCATCATGTAGGTGCGAATAGGCTTGGCCGAGATTGTGAAAATTTAGCCCTTGCGCGATGTAGTTACCGCGTTTGGCGTCGAGCTGCTGGGCATTCAGGTAGTAATCGATGGCGCGGTTCCAATCACCTTGTTCGCCATACACCATGGCGATGACCGTCATACAGCTTGATAAATAAGTGTCGTTGCCCAGTTTTTTGAAACCTGCGGCAGCCTCATGGGCATTCTTTAAGGCTTCATCCCATTGTTTTAAATCCCGATACACCTTCGCCAGTTGCAGCTGCAGGTGGGTTTTCATCGAAGGATAATTGGAGCGATTAGACAGGCGAATCGCTTCGCTATAGTGCTGCAATGACTTAGTGAGTTGTTGATTTTTATTGTAATAATGCCCAAGTTTCGATTCGGCCGCTGCGATAAGGTAGTCGTTTCTAAGCTTGTAGGCGATATCACGGTAGGTATGAAAATGCATTAATGCGGGCACATCTTGGCGGATAACGAGGTGCAAACCGCCTAAATGTTCATGAATGGTGTGCTTTAGCAGCATGGATTCCACATCATAACTGTCGTTAATCCGTGTTAGCGCCTCATTATAAAATGCGATGGCCTCTTGGTATTTTTGTTCGGTACGGCCGATATAACGCCCCTTGAGCATAGCGACTGTGGCTTGTTCGAAGGGACTCTGCGCTATGCTTGCCAGTAATTCAATCAGGCTATTGGCGTCTTGAAAGCCAACCTTGGATTTCACATTTGGTTCGAGATTTAACCGCGCAAGCAGTTGCAGAATATGCTCGAATTCATCACTGCTGTAGCCTTGCTCTTGGGCGGCACGTTCAAATTGTTGACGATTCTTAAAGGCAATAGGAAAAGAGATGGACTGGTTAAGTCTGTCATACATCTTCTGCGGCGTTTCACGCAATTCTATTTCTTCGGCCTCAAGATCGGCAGCCAAGGTTTGAAAAGAAATAGACATCAACAAGGTCACGAAAATAACAATGAGTTTATGCATGTGTAGGTGGCCCTATATTCCCTAAGTCAAGGAACTTATTTTGTTAGCTTTTGTTAGCGCCTAATGAGGATGCTACATCGACTTGTTATACTTGGAAAAAATATAAGAAGCATAATAACAGAAGACGGAAGGAAGTCAGAGTGAAACCCAGTAGATTATCTATTTTGGTATTAAGTGTATTAGGGTCGGCTAACGTATTTGCCGATGTCGATTACAAAATTGATTTAAGCCAACCAGAACATCACCTTGCGAAGGTGAGTGTGGCCTTCCCCGAGGCTAAAGCGGGTGAGTTCAATGTCAATCTTCCCGTGTGGCGTACGGGCAAATACCAAGTGTTACCTTTATCTGACGGTGTGCGTTTATTTAGCGCCACCGACGCACGAGGCAACGCGCTGCCATGGAAGCGCACCGCCAGTGGTGAATGGCAAATTGTCCTCGATAAGCCCACAAGTGTGACAGTGAATTATCAGCTCTATGCCAATGAATTAGGTCAACGTGTGCGTCATATCGATGCTACCCACGCCTATTTAGATGCCAGTGGCGTATTTATGTATAGCCCGCAATTTCGAGCCGATGCTGTCGCAGTACAGTTAACGGTTCCCGAGAACTGGCAAAGTTATTCGGGTATGTCGTCAGGCAACGCGGCGCATTCCTTTGTGGCGCCTAATTATGATGTGTTGATTGATTCGCCCATCGAAACCGGCGTGAGCACCCACAAAACCTTCAGTGCCAATGGTAAAGACTATGAGTTAGTACTGTGGGGCGAAGGCAACTACGATGCCGACAAGGTGGTGAAAGATTTAACCGCGCTGAGTGGTCAAGCCAAGGCGATTTGGGATGGTTATCCCTTTGATCGTTATGTGTATATGGTACATGCCACTAGCGGCGCGAGTGGCGCAACCGAACATTTGAACTCGACGGTCATCCAACTGCCTCGGTTTAGTTTTCGCGAGCGTAAGGACTACCTACGCTTTATCAGCACAGCCTCCCATGAGTTTATCCATACCTGGAACGTTAAAGCCTATCGTCCAGCGGGTTTGGTCCCTTACGATTATCAGCATGAAAACATGACCGAACTTTTGTGGATTGCCGAGGGCTCGACCAGTTATTTCCAAGGTCAGTTACTGCTGCGTGCAGGAGTGATGACGCCTAAGGAGTTTTTAGAAGATCTCGCTAAACGCATTGAGAAGAGTGAGCTGACTCCCGGACGCGAAATTCAATCTGTGGCCGAGGCCAGTTTAGGAGAGTGGAGCAGCACGGGTGGTGATTATGCCATTAACCATAGTGTGAATATTTACTCTGAAGGTTATCTAGCCTCACTGGCGCTGGATTTCTCCCTGCTGACTGACTCGAATCTTGCCCACTCATATCGCGATGTTCATCGTAAACTCTATCAGGATTACCGCGTGCCTAAGGGTTACACTGTGGCCGATGTGCAGCAAATACTGAAGGACTTATCGGGTAAGGATTATGGCCCCTGGTGGCAGAGCCATGTGAATAGTCCTCTAAGTCTTGAGTTTTCAGGCCTGTTGTCTCAGGCAGGTTTAGTGATGTCCTATGGTAAAGACTCTAAAGCTGAGCCTTTTACGGGCATGACCTTAAGTAGCGAGCATGGCTCTTTAGTGCTTTCTCAAGTCTTGCGTAATGGCCCCGCTTGGCAGGCCGGTATTGTGGCAGGAGATGAGATCCTCGCGATTAATGGCTTAAAGGTCACGGCACAAGGTTTTGATAAACGCATTAAAGACTTTAAAGTGGGTGATAAAGTTGAAATCACCTTATTTAACAACGACAAAATCAAGCAAGTGGCGTTAACCTTAGGTGAGAAACAAAGCGGTAAGCTAGTGCTAAAAGGCGATGCAAAGGCGACTAAGCAGCAAAAAGCCTTCTTCAAAGCCTGGCTTGGCATTGATTGGCCGTTCGATAATAAGGGTGAGCTGCTGACGAAAAGCTAGTTCGTTTGCGATTTGAGTGAGTGGCCATAGAGGTTGGTTCACTCGAATCGCTGCCAACGTGTTATTTCTGTCATAGAGACTAAAAAGGCGCCGCAGTGAACTGAGTCCACTGCGGCGCCTTTTTAGATTATTTCGCTTAATTTCACTTAAGCTCGTTTGGCGCTTTCGCTAAATATGGTTGTGTGCTTTATCAGCTTGCTTAAGCGTTAAGGCTAAGCTTGAGTCTCTTCAAGGCCACCTAATGCCGAAACCAGTGCGTGCATCAGCGCCACTAACTCACTGCCCATTAAGGCAAAGTCGGCATCGAGACGCGCCATTGGATCTTCATTCCCTAGCTCATCATTACCCGCTCTAAATTCTTCGGAGAATTTTAAGCGTTTTACGCTGGCATCGGATTGCAGCAGTAGCGCAATCGATTGGCCAAAGTGCAGGGCGAGTTTATGCACTTCTTTGCCGGTTTCAAGGTGGGCAAGTACTTCATCTTCTTTTAGATCTTGCTGCTTAAAGCGCACGATACCGCCTTCATCGGCGGCCGATTTCAACTCGGCTTCATCTTGCATTTCAAAGGGTAAGGGCGCGCTGCCGTCCTTTAACCATTGAGTGAGGTTGGATTCAACTGGCGCTTTAAAGCTTAATGGGATCACAGGCAAGCTGCCTAAGGCCTTACGTAATAAAGCTAATAATTCTTCGGCCTTAGTGGCACTAGAGCTGTCAACGAGGATCATTTCCAACTCAGGTAAAATCAGCGCGCGAGTTTGGCTGCGACGCGAAAAGGCGCGTGGCAATAGGCTAGTGATGATTTCATCTTTCAGCGCATCTTTTTCTTTTTTAGCGAGTTTACGATTTTCTTCGTCTTCAATTTGTGCCACTTTTTCTTCTAATGATTCTTTAATCACTTGACCAGGAAGAATTTTTTCTTCTTTAGTGACACAGATTAGATGACGATTGTTGGCGCTGTGCACTAAGGTGCTGCCCTGTTTACCTAAGGCATTGGAAAACCCAAATTTGCTGACGTCTTGGCTGCCGCACGGGGAAAATGTGAAATCGGCAAGTGCGGTTTCAAGTGCTTCTGTCTCGATGGAAAAAGGTTTATTGAAACGATAAAGAGTAAGATTTTTAAACCACATAAGATGCGCTCATTGGAAAAATAAAGTCGCAGTTTACGGCATAGTTGCGGCGGGGTAAACCTACCTGAAATCGTTAAATTTTGCCTTAGTTGCAGAATTCATCAAAATGTAACATTGAGAAAAACTCAGCTATAACCCTTGGTGTTAATGGGTTTTGTCTTTTGTAGGTGGTGCGGTTTTATGGTGGTAGTCCTAAGTTGTCACAATTGAAATAAAACTGAAACAGATTCATTGCAAACTTTCGGTCGTTCCAAACCAATAACCAAGACGAACATAACGTCGAAAGGATTAAATGATGAACGTTTTTTGTAAAACTCTACTTGCTTCTGCGCTAGCCTCTGCAACTCTGGCTTCTGCTTATGCCGCTGAGCCACTGACTGTTTATGGTAAGTTGAATGTTAGCGCTCAATCAAACGATGAGAATGGTGACGCTACAACAACTATTCAAAGTAATGCTTCTCGTTTTGGTGTGAAGGGTGATTTCGAATTATCAAGTTCACTTACCGCTTTCTATACTGTTGAGTATCAAGTAGATACTGGTAATGCATCAAGCGACAACTTTACTGCGCGTAATCAATTTGTTGGTTTAAAAGGCGACTTTGGTTCGTTCTCTGTTGGTCGTAACGATACTTTGCTGAAGATTTCTCAAGGTGGTGTTGACCAATTCAATGACTTTATGAATTCTGGTGACCTGGCTAAATTGTTTAAAGGTGAAGTTCGTGCTGCGCAAACGGCAACTTACTTAACCCCTTCCTTTGGTGACTTTGTGTTTGGTGTCACTTATGTTGCGGAAGGTAATGATGTTAAAAGTCAATTTGCTCAAGATGGTTTCAGTGCTGCCGCCATGTATGGTGACGCTAAGTTAAAGAAAACCGCTGTCTATGCAGCCCTTGCCTACGATTCTGATGTGTCTGGATATGAAATCGTGCGCGCTAGCTTACAAACCAAGTTAGCAGGCATCACATTGGGTGGTATGTATCAGCAGCAGGAACAAACGTACAAATACAATGCAACAACGGGCCAACCAGTTGAGGTGTCTGCAGACAGTGCGACTGGCTACCTGTTAAGTGCTGCTTATGATATCAATGCTGTGACATTAAAAGCCCAATACCAAGACATGGAAGACTTAGGTGATTCATGGTCAGTGGGTGCGGACTACAGCTTAGGTAAGCCAACGAAAGTGTTTGCTTTCTATACTAACCGCTCTATGGAAGCGTCTAACGACGATGACAAATACATCGGTGTTGGCTTAGAACACAAGTTCTAATCTCAGCATTAAGGTTGAATTAAGGAGGCTTAGGCCTCCTTTTTTATTGCGATAAACAAACAGTTATATAAACTTAATATGACAATTATCGCGACTATATCGCTTAAGTAGTACGCTAATTCATAAATCTGTAATAAAAATGACTAATAATAGCCGTGTTGACATTCACTGACAGAAAATCACTTATGACTGCAAGGATATTGATAGTAGAAGACGAGTTAGCCATCCGTGAGATGCTGACTTTTGTAATGGAACAGCATGGGTTTACAACCTCTGCGGCGGAAGATTTTGATTCGGCCATTGCGCTGCTAAAGGAGCCTTACCCCGATCTGATTTTGTTGGATTGGATGTTTCCTGGTGGAAGTGGTATTCAATTGGCCAAACGCCTCAAGCAGGATGAGTTTACCCGTCAGATCCCCATTATTATGTTAACCGCTCGCGGTGAAGAGGAAGATAAGGTTAAGGGCCTCGAAGTGGGCGCCGATGACTATATCACTAAACCTTTCTCACCCAAGGAGCTGGTGGCGCGTATCAAGGCAGTGTTGCGCCGTAGCGCTCCGACCCGCCTCGAAGAAACCATCGATGTACAAGGATTGTTACTCGACCCCGTGAGCCACAGGGTGAGTGTTGGCGATACCGTACTCGATATGGGGCCAACGGAATTCCGTTTATTACACTTCTTTATGACACACCCTGAACGTGTTTACAGCCGCGAACAGCTGCTCGATAACGTCTGGGGAACCAATGTGTATGTAGAAGACAGAACCGTCGATGTGCACATCCGTCGCCTGCGTAAAGCGGTCGAAGAGTCGGGTCATGACCGTCTCATTCAAACGGTTCGTGGGGCTGGTTATCGTTTCTCTACACGCATTTAGTGCCAAATAAGAGATAGGCACAGGTTAGCTTTTAAGCTATCTTGTGCTCCTCTTATTTAGCCTGATGTCTGGGTTTACTTATGTTCGACTCTTATTCAGGGTACCGGTTGTTTTCGCGCTTAGCGGTGTTCTTACTGCTTTGTTTGCTAATTGGTTTATTGGTAGGGAAACCCCTCTGGATACTTATCATTGGATTGCTAGGACTGGTGTTCTGGCATTACCGTCAGTTAGCTCGTCTCAATTATTGGTTATGGCGTGATAGAAAATTAACACCTCCCCAGGGCAGTGGCAGTTGGGAAGGGGTGTTTAACGGCATATACCGTTTGCAGGGTAAAAATCGTCGCCGAGTCGGCCAATTAGCCGCCTTACTCGGACGTTTTCGCCAAGGCGCCGAGGCCTTGCCCGATGCGGCAGTCGTGCTTGACTCAGAGCACAATATCTTATGGTGTAACAAGTTAGCGCAGCTGATTTTAGGCTTTGTCTGGCCACAGGATAATGGTCAACGGATTGATAACTTGATCCGTCACCCAGATTTTTCTGCCTACCTTAAGGCGGGGAAATATAAAGATCCATTAGAGTTGGCCTCACCTGTATCGGATAGGCGACTGCTCGAAATTCGCATCATGTCCTATGGTGATAGGCAGCTGCTGTTGATCGCCCGTGATATTACGCGGATAAGACAACTCGAGGGCATGCGTAAAGAATTTGTCGCCAATGTGTCACACGAACTGAAAACCCCGCTTACTGTATTGCAGGGTTATTTAGAGATGATGCAAAGCATGGCCGAACCCGATTCGATGAACGCCAAGCCTTTAGCCCTAATGCAGCAACAGACACGGCGAATGCAGTCGATGGTGGAGCAGCTGTTGGTGTTATCGCGCATCGAAGATGCGGTCGATATTAACCTTGAGAATACGGTGAATATGGCGCAGTTGATGGAGGTCTTGAAGGAAGAGGCCAAGGCACTGGCGCAGGATAAGTACGAACTGAGTTTCCATTGCGAGGCGGGACTCAACTCCCATGGCAATGAGTTACAGCTTAGAAGTGCTTGTTCTAATTTGATTTCGAATGCGATTCGCTACACAGAGCCCGGCGGCAAAATTACCGTGCAATGGCGCAGTGTGGCAACTGGAGGCCTCTTTAGTGTGACGGATACGGGCGAGGGAATTGCGCCGCAGCATATTAGTCGCTTAACCGAACGCTTTTATCGCGTCGACAGTGCGCGCTCAAGGCAAACCGGTGGCAGTGGCCTTGGTTTAGCTATTGTGAAACATGCCCTGAGTCACCACCACAGTGAGCTCAATATCAGTAGTGAATTAGGTAAAGGCAGCACCTTTAGCTTTGTGATCCCACACCATTTAATCGTCCGTAAAAAATAACGGCTGCGCAGACTTAATTTATTTTTATATTTAAAACAGGCCATTAGGGCCTGTTTTGTTTTTATCAGTACTGGGTGATGACCTTTTTTGCAAAAAAATACGAAAAATGTGTTTTGTCATCTAAGTGTCACATCTTGGACATAGAATTGTCATTGTAGCGATTGATACTGGCTGCGTCTGAAGAAACTTAAGTTAGAAATTAGTTAGCTTATTACTGGAGCACATAATGAAACTGAAAAAGCTTGTCGGCGCGATGACCCTCACAGCCGCTGGTGTATTCTCTGCCACTGCAATGGCATCTGTTGATCAATCTCTGCCAACTTACGAGAAAGCAAGTGGTGTATCAGGCAACCTTTCGTCTGTAGGTTCAGATACTTTAGCCAATATGATGACACTGTGGGCTGAAGAATTTAAACAGATGTATCCTAACGTCAACATCCAAATTCAAGCTGCTGGTTCTTCTACTGCGCCACCAGCGTTAACCGAAGGTACTTCACAATTCGGCCCAATGAGCCGCAAGATGAAGCCTAACGAAGAAGAAGCCTTCGAAAAGCACTATGGTTACAAGCCAACAGCAGTTCGTGTTGCGATTGACGCTTTAGCGGTATTCGTACACAAAGATAACCCAATCAAAGGGTTAACTGTTGAACAAGTTGACGGCATTTTCTCTTCTACTCACAAGTGTGGTAGCAGCGATATCCAACGTTGGGGCGAGTTAGGTCTTGACGGTAACTGGTCAGCAAAAGACGTACAACTGTACGGTCGTAACTCAGTATCTGGTACTTACGGTTACTTCAAAGAGCACGCTCTGTGTAAAGGTGACTTCAAGGCCAACGTAAACGAGCAACCAGGTTCTGCTTCTGTAGTTCAGTCAGTTTCTCAATCACTGAACGCTATCGGTTACTCTGGTATCGGTTACAAAACTGCTGGCGTGAAAGCCGTTGCCATCGCGAAGAAAGGTAACGAGTTTATCGAAGCGACTGCAGAAAACGCTGCTAACGGTACTTACCCATTATCACGTTACTTATATGTCTACGTGAACAAGCAACCAAACAAAGACTTAGCACCAATGGAAAAAGAATTCATCCGTTATGTGCTGTCTAAGCAAGGTCAGCAAGTGGTAGAAAAAGACGGTTATGTGACTCTGCCTAAGAGCGTAGTTGCTAAAGATTTAGAACAGTTAGGCATCCGCCTCTAATTCTTAATCGCTAAACCATTAAGGGTCTCTTCGGAGGCCCTTTTTGTTTTGGGAAGATTCATTGCAGCTCAAGACTGAAAAAATGGCATAAAAAAAGCAACCTAATAAGGTTGCTGTAAATTCCAATTCGGAATCCGGGGACGGTCGCGCTAGAAACCATCTAAAGGAGAATGATGATGAACGAAGAAACTCATTGCAAAGATTCGGTTCATAATATCTGACTCAAGGGCGTGAAATTAGTTCAGCAAAAATAGAAAATTTTCGAAAATATTTTTCCTTATAACCTTTATGCATTGAAAAATATGTAAATTTTATTTTTACAGCTTAACTCAAGTCGATGATGGCACGTTATCGACTCAAGCAATGTTACAAAATGCGGATGCGGGAAAGGTTTATTCGATTGCGCAGGAGTAAATCAGCGACCGATAATAGGATTAGCTCATTTACCGATAACAGGTCGCTTAACAAATGCCGCCAGAAAACCAACCAGTCCCAATTGAACCCCAAAACTGGGATCACAACCAAGATTACCATTCATTTGCTAATAGCGACCAAGTACAGGTCACGCACTTATCCCTCGCGCTTAAAGCCGATTTTGTGACTCGTCGTTTGCAGGGGAAGGCAACGCTGTCGCTGCGCTATCTAGAATCACAGGTTGGCGAGTTATGGCTCGATAGTCGCGACTTACACATTTTATCGGTCACGACTGAGGATGAAACGGCGCTGGCATTTCATCTTGAAGCGGCTGATGAGATTCTCGGGCAGAAATTAGTCATCCAGTTACCCCAAGAGCTGTGCGAACAAGTTTGCATTCGCTACCACACCTCGCCGGAGGCTGAAGGGCTGCAGTGGCTTACACCTGAACAAACAGCGGGCAAAGCATTACCTTATCTCTTTAGTCAGTCTCAGCCCATTAATGCTCGCAGTTGGATCCCTCTGCAAGATACGCCAAAGGTGCGAATAACCTTCGATGCGCACCTTGAGGTGCCAAAGGGCATGCGTGCCGTGATGAGTGCAATGAACGACCCGGATACACCGCTCGAGGGGCAATTCCAATTCGAGATGGAAAAGCCCATTCCCACCCATTTGCTGGCTTTAGCGGTGGGCGACTTAGCCTTTCAAGCCATAGGTCCGCGCAGCGGCGTGTATACCGAACCTTGCATGTTAGAGGCCGCGGCTACTGAGTTTGCCGATACTGAGCATATGCTGGATGTGGCGCAATCGCTCTTAGGCCCTTATGCATGGGGGCGTTATGACATGATCATCTTGCCACCGAGCTTTCCCTTTGGTGGCATGGAAAACCCGCGTTTAGCCTTTTTAACCCCAACCCTGATTGCGGGGGATAAAAGCTTAGTGTCGACCGTGGCCCATGAGTTGGCACACTCGTGGACGGGCAATTTGGTGAGCAATGCCACATGGCGCGATCTCTGGTTGAATGAAGGCTTTACAACCTATTTCACCAATCGAATTGTCGAAGCCGTTTATGGTAAGGAGCAGGCCGAGCTGGAATGGGTCATTGAATTTGGCCGATTAATCGAAGAAATGGCCATGTTACCGCGCCACAGGCAAACCCTGCCCGCGAATGTGCAGCAGGCCGATCCTAATTTGGCCTTTAACCGTTTTACCTACGATAAGGCATCGATGTTCGTCCATGAGCTAGAGCATCGCCTCGGTCGCGTCGAATTTGATAAGTTTCTGTTTGCCTATGTGCAGCACTTTGCCTTTAAGGCGATCACCACAGAAGTGTTTGTGGAATATGCGAAAGTCGCTTTAGTTGAAGCCTATCCCGATAAAATTAGCGAAGCTGAGCTGCTGGAATGGATTTATGGCGAAGGGTTACCGCAAGGTTATGTGGGGCCCACATCACGAAGTTTAGATAAGGTCGATAGCGCCTTGGATGACTTCTTACAGGGCAAAGCGGCCAGCGAGCTTAAAGTTAAGGGCTGGCGAGTCCACCATTGGCAATACTTTTTGACTCAATTGCCCGAAGTGGTGTCGCAGGTACAACTCATGGATTTGGACGATACCTTTAAGTTCACCGAGTCTAGTAACGCTGAAATTGCCTGCGATTGGTTTAGGGTCGCTATCCGCAATCATTATGATCCAGTGCTGCCCGCCTTAAGTGCGTATTTACAGCGCATTGGCCGCGGTAAGTTTGTCCGTCCACTTTATGCTGAATTGCAGGTTGCGGGATACCACGCGGAGTTACAACAAATCTATGCCAATGCGCGGGCGGGATACCATCCTTCGATTCAAGTGCAACTGGATAGAATGCTGAAGGGGTAAAATACAGATAAAAAAATGGCAACCTAAGGTTGCCATAAAAGAATCAAAGTAGGAGACAAAGGAATGCAGTGCGCTAGCGTGTATTCGATTGTTTCCCAAAAGGGAGATGATGATGAACGACCAACCAATTCGACTCTATGCAATAACTTGAAACTGTTTCATTGAATTAAACGGCGGGTTTTATCCATTTAATCCTTTGCTAAACTTTTCATTTAGCAATCAATTCTGCATCAAAGCGGATTTGTTAATCCTTACATATAGTCAGACTAAGACCTTTTGATAAAGTTCAGTTGGCGGCTAAAAAATTTTAAATTTATTTTTGGGCTTGCTGACATCAGCAAATTGAGTCGCTGGGTAGCAGCTACATTTATTTTACATATAAAACATAGACATAAAAAAAGGCAACCAATTGGTTGCCTAGTGACCTATTCCTAGGTCAAGGGGGCTGCGCTAGAAGCCCCAGGGAGAATGATGAACATGAAAAAGACATTCGCTGTTCAATATGTTTGAGGGGCTTATAGAATTAAAGTTCCATTGAAAATAAAAAATAACTTAAATTTTTTATTTAATAATAAAATTTCAATGGGATAGCGTGCGGATTATTTTAAAAGTGCTTCTATCTTGTCACTAATGGCCTCTGGTTTTGTGGTTGGCGCAAAGCGAGCGACCACTTCGCCCTGGCGATTAATTAAGAATTTAGTGAAATTCCACTTAATGCGTTCCGTGCCTAATACGCCTGGAGCCGCTTTTTTGAGGTACTGGTATAAAGGGTGAGTGTGCTCACCGTTTACCTCGATTTTCGAAAACAGTGGAAAGCTCACGCCAAAGTTGAGTTCACAAAAACTTTGGATGCCTTTCTCGTCGGCTTTTTCTTGGGCGCCAAACTGATTGCATGGGAAGCCTAAAACCATCAATCCCTGCGCTTTATATTTTTGATAGAGCGCTTCTAAGCCCTTGTACTGTGGTGTAAAACCGCACTCACTGGCGGTATTCACAATTAAGATCACTTTGCCTTGATATTGCGCTAGTGCCGTTGGATTGCCTTGAATGTCGTTTGCGCTATGGCTATAGATAGTCGATGTCATCATTACCTCCTTAGGTGTGGTGATTAGCATAAATAATAGTTTGATTGTTATCAATTGATTTGTGTGCAATTTATTTTGTGGGTTTGCTAATCTTCTTCAATATCAATATAGTTACGCTAATTTTTATCTCAGCAGAAGGGCGTTTATGTGACTGAACATGAAGCCGAATACGAAACAAACACACAGGCCGATGTCGGGCAGGTTGTTCAGCAACTCACTGAAGTTGAAGGTGAAGAACAGGCTGAAGTGTTCAGTGAAATCTTAAATGAAGCTGAGCCTGGCACAGTTGCCTTAGTGCTGGAGTCTTTACCCTTAGACGAGCGTTACGAGCGTTGGCAACAGGTTGAGTTTAGTGACCGTGTGACAGTGCTGAGTTTAATGCGCGCCGATCCGCGTATGGGGATCCTAAAGCAGATGCCCGACAATGAGGTGGATCTGCTGTTTGCGCAGCTCAGTCCCGAGGATTTGATTGAGTGGAGTGATTATCTCCCTGAAAGTTTTACCGACCGCGCCTTGGCACAAATGGGCGAACGCCAGCGTCAGCGCTTCGAGTTGTACGACCAATATTCGGAAAACGAGATTGGTCGTTATACCGATCATCAAATGTTAGTGCTCAGCGATAAGGCGACTGTGGCCCAAGCGCAGCGATTTTTCAGACGAATCGAACTCGACTGTAACGACAACTTATTTATCGTCGATGAGGCGGATAAATACCTAGGTACGGTCAGGCGTTATGATATTTTCAAGCATGATCCCTCTGAACCGCTGATTTCACTGTTATCGGAAGATAGCCGCGCCTTAACCGCAGATACGACGCTACTCGATGCCGCCGAGGCAATTGAACACAGCCGCGAAATTGAGTTACCGGTTATTGATGAGGCTGGGGAGCTGATTGGCCGTGTCACCCTGAGGGCCGCTACCGCCTTAGTGCGTGAACATTACGAAGCGCAATTAATGGCAACCGCGGGTATGGATGAGTCCGACGACTTATTCGCCCCGATCATCAAAGGTGCGCAGCGCCGCGCCGTATGGTTAGGGATTAACTTACTCACGGCATTTTTAGCCTCGGCAACCATTGGGTTATTTGAGAACGTCTTATCGCAAGTGGTGGCACTTGCGGTGTTGATGCCGATAGTGGCGTCCATGGGCGGGATTGCGGGGAGTCAGTCGCTCACCTTGATGATCCGCGGTATGGCGATGGGGCAGATCTCTGCGGGTAACTTATTCTCGTTAATGAAGAACGAGTTAGGCATTGGCTTAGTCAATGGTACCCTCTGGGCAATTGTGATTGGACTCGTGGCGGGCTGGTGGTTTGCCGACAGCACCATAGGCATAGTGATAGGTTGCGCGATTTTGATCAATATGGCGGTCGCGGCGCTGGCAGGGGTGTTTGTCCCTATGGTGTTGCAGCGTTTTAACCAAGATGCGGCGCTCTCAGGCTCAGTGATTTTAACCACAGTGACCGACGTGGTGGGTTTTTTCACTTTCCTCGGCATGGCGACGATACTGTATCTCTAAGTGGATGTTGGTTGTTTAACTCAATTGTATGAATCAAAACGATATTCAATTTGTCCTTTGCCAAAGCGCAGCCGAATTAGCGGCTGCGGCGGCTTTAATTGATCAACGGGATGACAACGCGCATCCCCTCGACCATCAGGCCTTTGCTCTGTCCCGCGCTGTAATATTGGCGAAAACCCTTGAGGGTGAGATGGTTGGCTGCGCGGCGATTAAGGCGGGGGCTGGCCCTGTAGGGGAGTTAGGCTATCTGGTGGTCTCGCCTTTGTACCGCCGCCGTGGCATAGCCCAAGGGCTTACCCTTAAGCGGATTGAAGTGGCTAAAGCGCTGGGGATTGCCCTATTATTTGCCACCATTCGAGATGAAAACAACGCTAGCCGAGTGAATTTACTCAAGGCCGGATTTCACTTTTGGAGGAATTATTTAAGTATTAGAGGAACGGGGAATACCGTCGGTTGGTATTACTTAGCCCTCGAAGATAAGCTGGATATCGATGGCATAATGCAATCCCTCGTTGGAGATCGGGTTCCAGTAAGTTAAATGTTTCTAAATTGTTTGCTTTAAGTTTTGCTTGTGTTTTTTACCGGTTTTCGTTTGGTTTCAAATTCAAAAATCTTTGCGACTCTCTGCTAAATATGCAGATTTTCTTTTTTTATTCGGTATGATTCGCGCCATTACCCACAGTCATTATTGAGGTGTTTTTATGGCTAAGTTCAGAGTAGCAAGTGTCTTATTATTGAGTGCAGCCGCGCTGCAGGTGAATGCGTCAGAATTTAATCTTGGGTTAAACAACGATGTGGTTTCTACCGAGTTAGAGCTGCAAGTGAATAAAGATGTCAATGCAGTATTAGGATATATTTATTCAGACGATAGCGGTCATATTGCCCAAGGCGCAATGCACATGACCCATGATGCGGGTGTGCATCATTTTGAAGTTGGCGCTAAGTTAAGCCAGTTATGGGCAGATGATGCGCCAAATGGTAGCACTGTGTCAGTGGGTGGTCGTTATGCCTTGGCGTTAGGGCCAAACATCTCTTTGCATGCCGCGGCTTACTATGCGCCATCGGTATTGTCTTTCGGTAATGTCGATGGTCAATACGAATTGGATTCAAAGGTACAGTACCGTGTGAACCCTAATATGGCGTTCTATGTCGGTTACCGTAAGATTGCCTTCGAATATGATTACGCCCGTGATTTCACCTTCGAAGATGGCGTTTACATCGGCGGTAAGTTCCGCTTCTAATCTCGCCTTATTGAGTGGCCTATACAGAGGCCACTTCGCTGTCAAAGCCGGCCAAGGTTAACTTCGCCGGCTTTTCCATTTGGCTTTCAGTTCGCTGTAGCTTGGCAGGATGGAGGAGAAGATCACCAGTCCTATGCCAATACACACCACAATGCTTAAGTGCTCATCCAAAAACCACCAACCAAACAATGCGGCAAAAATAAGGCCTGTGTATTCCACGGGCGCCATTTGGCTGGCATCGGCGCGCCGATAGGCGTGGATGATGAAGTAGGTCATGCCGATATAAAACAGGCCTAAGGTCAAACCAACTTGGGCGACGGGTAGGCTAAAGTCGGCGCCTTCGTACCAGGTTGCCGGTATCAGAAAAACCATGGCAAAGGCATTAGACCAAAAGAGTGTTGAAAAGGGATGCTCATGGGTTGAATATGCCTTCAAAATGAGGCTGTTGGTTGCTGAGGTCATAGCTCCAAAAAAGGCTAGACCGATATAGAGGTTAAATTCTGTCGGCTGGCTTATCAGCAAAATCCCTGTAAAACCAATAATCCCCGCGACGGTGCGGCGATAACCAATACGCTCATTTAAAAAGAAGGCGGACATTAGCAACAGTAACAATGGGGAGGTATAAATGACCGCAGTCACAGTCGCCAGCGGTAAGTGCAGCACCGCTAGCATAAAGATGGCATTGCCTAAGCCGATTAACAGTGCTCGGCTCAAGTGCACCTTGTAAAAGGGGCTTAACTTAAGGTTCCCCTGTAGTCGCCAAACAAAAGGTAACACCAAGAGCGTGGCGAATAATTGGCGATACAGCACCAGTTGAAACACGGGGGCATTCGTTTCAAGCAATTTAACCAATAGGTTACCGCTGGCAATCAACAACTGGGCAGCTAGAATCATCAATAAGGGTGCCATAGGTATCCAAGTTAACGGCTGAAATGGTGGCTAAGCTTTTACGCACTAAGTGAACGACCAAAATATCATCATAAGGTACCCGATTGCCGACTAATTTAGTCTAATCAATTGTAAAAAATAAAATGTAGTCATAAAGTTAACACTCTAAAATGATTTTCTGCCTGGAACTAGACGCTGGTATATAAACCAAGATACCTATGAGCAAAACTAACTTACACAATTTCTGGTGCTTTTTGCTGCTTCTTTGGACATTTAGTCCGTTTGCCTTGAGCGCTGAAATTGCGTTGGATTCCCCCTATTTATTCCACGCCGATGATAAACAACAGCCACCGGCTGATTTTAATCAAGTGACTCAATGGATGAGCCAGCTCGAAGAGGCCAGTTCGGTGAGCCTTGCGGGGGGCGATTATTGGATGGTGTCTCCCGTGATGGTCAACAGTCGCCAAAACCATTGGGTGGTGGATGCCAGTAATTCCATTGTCGAATCGGTCGATTATTGGTTGCTCGGCAGCGATGGTTCAGTGCAGTTTGCCCAGAGTGGTTACTATGCGCCCTATGAGTTTTTATTCGATTATGGCCGTAAAGTTAAGCTCAATATGGGGACGGATTATTGGTTAGTGACTCGGCTGAGCAGCCGATATTTTTCCTCTGCACCTGAGCTAGCTATTGAGTCGGAAGAAGTACACCAACTGACCACGGATCGAATGGCCTTGGCCATAATGATTTGTTTAGGTGGATTGTTTTTTATTGCGCTGTACAATTTGCTGATTTATATCTCTATTTTTGATAAAGCCTTTCTATATTACGGCCTGTATGTGTTGACCTATTTTGGTGGTTGGGCCTTGACCTTCCATTTGCCTGCGCACCTATTCAACTTTCATCAGCTTGAGCTGCATCATCTGTTTTTTATCAGTTTGCCGATATTTAACATTCTGTTCTACAAACACTTCTTACAGCTTCCCAGCTATTCACCGCGATTATGGCGCCTTAGCAAGTACCTGTTAATCGCCTGCATTTTAGCCCTGCCAACCAGTGTGTTGTTATTGTCCTATACCGCGATTATTGCCTCAGTACTAATCATGCTGTGGATTGCACTGGCCATTACCTGCGGCAATGTCTGTTTAATGAAAGGTTTTGCTCCAGCGCGTTATTTTATTATGGCTTTTAGCTGCTTATTGCTGCCAGCGTTAATTATTCTTCCTGGCAATATGGGGATCACCCCCGATTTTATCGAACATGCCGAGTTTGCCACGCTGCTGGGCGGCACAGTGGATGCTCTGTTGTTATCTCTCGCCTTAGCGAACAAGCTTAAACTGCTATCCGAGGAACGTAAGGCGCATATCGAAGAGTTAGGAATCGCTTGGGAAAAGGCTAGGCTCGATGGCTTAACCCGAGTGGGTAATCGCTATGCCTTTGATGAGTTTATGAATTCACAATTGGCCTTTGGCAATAAAGTGGTTCAGCCAATGGCTTTGGTGTTACTCAATGTCGACAGCCTTAAAATGGTGAACGATACCTTAGGCCATCAAGAGGGCGACCGTTTACTGCAACACTTAGTACAGGTTTTGCAGGCGACTAATATTGCCCACCTTAAAATTTATCGGATCAGTGGCGATGAGTTTGTGCTGATCCTGCCCGCAAATGGTATGGCAACCTTAACGATCTGCTTGAGGGGCTTAACGACGCAATTTGCCGCTGAGGGCTTAAAGGATTGCCAGTTTAGTTTTGGTTTTGCTATCAATACCGATGTGGCCGAGCCCCACGAGTGGCTTCGCAGCGCCGATAGCAGTTTGTATCAGTCGCGGATGGAAAAGCGCCGTCAGGAATACGCCGATACCCGCGCGGGCGAGATAGTCTCGATTTAGAGTGTCTATTAAAAGAGCCTCCATTTAATCGAGCGCCTCTTTAAATTTGAACACATACAACACATACAAATAGTTGGATAAAAAAGGGGCTGCATAATGCAGCCCCTTGGCATTTAGGCGAAGTCCTTTTCGCCTTTGATAATGGCCGGATGTCCGCAGATGGCTTTGGCAGTATGCATACCCGCCATCGTTGCTGCCTCCACACAACCAGCGTTGAGCCCGGTTTTAATCCAATCTCCCGTCATATACAGATTGTCGATACCTGTACCATCCGTGGTGATCCGATATTGAGAGCTGCCTTTCACTGACAAGACATAACGCTCGGAAGGATCCACATTGGCGCGCCAATATTGACTATCGAATCGCGCCTCGCCTTGGCGCTGCTGTTCATCGTGCAACCATTCCCAGGGGAAGCTGTCGCCAACCTGCTGCCACAGCTTATGAATTTCCGTATTGAGTTGATTGATGGCGCCAGCCTTGGCTTCGGCGGTTTTGCGCTGTTGAAAACCAATATCCGTGCGCGGAGGATAAGCATCCACAGGCAACGCCGAGCAGAAATAGCTGGCATTTTTTGGCTCTATGCCCCGCCAGTCTTCTTTATCGAGCAATTGGTCCATCGATGCCCACGTATCGAAGGGCTCGGTAAAGCCTGATAAGACGGGCTGTTCGTCATCCTCTGAATAATTGGGCCAACCTATACCATTAAGATCTTGATTCATCAACAGTTGATAGGCTTGGGTTGCGACTGTCTGCACTTTATCGACACAGGTTTTGAGCGCCGGACTCTGCGCCATAACCTCGCTCGCCACATGGGGGACCGATCCTAATGACAGACCAAAAATCACTTTGTCGAAGTCCACGCCTTTTTGCAGACGTTTTTTCGGTAGTGCCTGACCAAATTGCGCCTCGTACAGATTGTCCCAATCGCTCCAGAAGTGCTCAAGATTAATATCATGGGCTTTTAGCAATGCGGCTTGATCAGGCTCTAGCTGGTCGTAATTGGGCGTGCTGGGCCAGCAGGCTAAGCCTTTGACATCCACGAGTGGATTGTAGTCTTTAACCGACGGTGCCAGTGCGACTTGCTCAGTGATTTCAATCGCTTGAATGCTGTTGTCGCGACATTCTAAATTATCAACCCGATTGAAGAAGTGGAAATTAACGCCGCGCCGTTTCAGCACTTCATAGTAGGGGGTAAAGACCACATCGCCCATACCCGCCTGCATTTTCCACATAACTCCGCCTTGATAACACAGGGCGATACGCAACATGGAGCGGATGATAGTCCCCGCTTCGACATTGGGTTTGTCGAAGTTGCCTTTTTCGTAGGCAAACACCAGATCATAAAAACCGCGTACCGGCGCGCTGTCGACCGTGTATTGTTGGCTGGCGCCGTGTTTAGTTAGCCATTCGCGGTAATCATAGTCGTTGATGGCATCGAAGCCCTTTTCAAACACATCATCGGCAAACATTCCTTTTAAGATGCTTAAGCCTAAGTCGACGGCAATATACAAATGGCGTAACTCATCGTTAGTGTCTAAATGGTCGCTAAAGCGCTTAACCAACCTTTGGTGCAGGGCATCGACGGCTGATTCGACCAAACCATCGTCACTCTCGCTGTGAACATGCTCATCGCATTCGCGGCCAATCATTTGATTAAAATGGCATTCGAGCTTGTCACCTAGGGCGTCTAGGGATTCCATCGCATCATCGACCGAATCCTCTAACTTATCCTTCAGCCGTTCAAACCAGCTGATATCGAGCCAGTTTTTCGGTGTCGCCATGGCTTTTTCATCGGCTTCCAGCAGGGAGTCCATGTCCTTTAGCCATTTTTTTATCCAAGCAAAGGCGGCCTTAACTACCTTCCAGAAGGTTAAGGTTTCGGTGCCATCTCCAGGGATCCCTGGGAGTGTGGGGAAGGTGATTGGCCAGCTAACGGAGCGGCCATTAATTTCTTCCTGAAGCACAATAAAATTATGGGGTTTAAAGGCATCGAAGAAGGTCGCCAGTGGCGCTTCGGGCGGGCGGTCTAATTCTTCATAGGCTTTACGCATCAAGGCGCAGGCATTCTGGTAAAAACCAAACCAGATATGCAGGCCATGCTCTTCAATCCGTTGTCCCATAGCGGCATTACGGCCACTTGCGCCCTTGCCGCCGATTCGCCAGCCTAATTGATAAACATCAATTTCATATTGGTTCTGCCAACCGGGTCTGTCGGTGAGATAACAGGCGGCGGTCATGGCGGCGACACCTCCGCCGAGAATGGCAATTTTTTGTTTTTTGATTTCAGAGTTATCGACCAGCACTTCGCCAGGTGGTACTTCAAAGTCAAAGTTCACATGGTAGGGCAGTAATACATGCTGCTCGCCAACCTCGACGCCTAGGGTCTCTTTGAGTGGGAAACTGGCATTATCAAAAATGGTGGCGACAAAGTCATTTTCCAGCAGGGCAACACTGTGCACTTTGTTGACCTGTGCGGGCGCCGCCGTAATCGCCTGATAAACCGCTTTTTGGCCTGACGCATCCGGAAACTGCTTTAAAAACACTTGGTCGATAGCGGGCTTAAACAGCAAGTGAAACAGTTGCTCCTCACCTAGCTTATCCAGCTCTGGAATAAAATCCGTTTGTTCTTTAAAGAGCTGCCAGGTTTGGGCTATGGCTTCTAGCGTGGTGAGCTGCGCCTCGGGCTTAGCATTGCAATTCACCTCAATCAGCGGGTGCATGGCAAGTTCAGTGTCAGGGCTAAAGTGTAAGAAGCTCTTTGTTGCCAAGGAGAGGCGAGTTAATGGCTCCCCGACCGCGGGCATAGTGTATTCACACAAATACTTGGGATAACCGAACAACTCGCGGCCATTGATCAGGGCCATCGCATCATTTACCCAAATGTGCAGCGGCTGAAAATACACATGGCTGATGGATGCGCTGTTGCTATTGTCTTGGCGACCGACCATGACCCAAGTGATGATGTCGGTTTCTTGGATCCAACCTTTGGCCCTGTCGGTCGGGTGCTCTGAATAGGCTTTCTCGATTTGGGTAAAGGTTGTCAGTACATAGGGCGACAGCACTTTAAAGTACATGACGCTTCCGGCAACTTGGTTGAGCGTTTTATCGATGGAGCGCTGCAGATTGGCGAGTTTTCCCTTGAGAAAAAAACCGTACATATCGGCTTTATTCAACACTAAGGGCGAGTGCATTAACATACTGCCAGGGGGATAGATAAAATCGGGGCGTTGTTTTTCCATGGGATCATCCTTTAAACCCGTCAAGATGTGTCAGGTGGTTTGGTCAACAAAGGGCGTAAATAAACCCTAAAGAGCATAGGGTAAATCGGCTCATTAGCCTATTGATTTTACAATTGAATCAAAACAGATAAGAGGGGAAACGCTTGGGCTAACTAGCAAGTTGGAGGTTATCCAACTTGCTCGGATTTGACTGGCTTATTAAAGCGCGAATTTGCTAAGGCAAACGGGTAGTTTATCGGTTACTTCGATTTATGCTGATAGAAATCCACCTCTGCATCATCTGAATAACGGCGCTTAGTGTCCCTGCGACGTTGTTTTACGCGTTTGTTTTTTTGCTTACCTTTGACGTTATCGCCCCATGGCGCATCATCGTCGTCAAATTCATAGGAGTGTGACATGGTCAAAATTCCAAAAATACCTGTGCCATTCTCAGCACTCGATCTTTTTACCCAAAGGCGAGATTAAGCTAAAGCGAAATATTTAATCACTGATGGTGAAAAGTTTTGTCCAAGAAGGGGGGATACGTCTCGATGGAATTGGGTTGGCGATTTTACGCCGCAATCTAGGGTTTATCTTGATGATTATTAAATGAATAAGATAAAAAGCGCCTTCATATTGTGCTGAGGCAAAAAGAATGGCACTCAAGATATGAGTGCCAAGTTCTGATAAAAAATAAGGAGTTAGTGCTAGTGATTGCGCTGCATGCGCGCCACAAACATTCCATCTGTATTGGCTTCGAAGGGCCACACGGTCAACATTTCTGTTTGTTCGCCAGTAAAGGGGTGGCGGATTGGCACTAAGTTGAACTCGGGATGTTGTTGTAAAAAGGCGGAAACTACTTGCTCATTTTCAACGGGTGACAATGAGCAAGTAGCATAGACTAAGCTTCCACCCAGTTTTACCGCCTTGCTGCTGCGGCTTAAAATATCCAGTTGGAGTGCTGTTTTATCTGTGACGGCATCTATGCTATCGAGCCAGCGCATATCGGGATTGCGGCGCCATGTGCCTGTGCAGCTACAGGGGGCGTCGACTAATACCCCATCAAAATGGTTGGCGTCGACCGGCAGGGCATCACTGCGCCAGCGTGCAATGCTGATACCATCAAACTTTGCTCGCTGGGCACGTTTGCTGAGTTCTTCTAAGGCGTGGGCACGAATATCCGATGAGACTATGCTGCCCACGAATGGATTGTGCTTAGCCGCGGCCGTTTGCATCAGTGATCGCAATTGCAGAGTTTTTCCGCCTGCGCCACTGCAGGTATCCCACCAGTGTTGCCAAGGCTCTGGTGCACAAATTTGACCTATCACTTGCGAGGCTAAATCCTGGATCTCGATTTTGCCTTCTTTATAGAGTGATATTTCATTGAGATTCATGCTCTTAGTGCCAAGGTTGATGGCATCTTCAAAATAGAGGCTGAGGCTTGCATCTATCTCAAGTGCTTGCAGTTGTTTGACTGCTGTTTGGCTGTTGATTCCCTGCGCACGTCCCCAAATCGGTGGGCGGCTAGACATGGCTTCGATGAGATTTGGACGCAGCTCTGGGGCAATCGGGCATACTTGCCAAAACCATTCGGGTAATAAATCTGTGAGTTCAAAGGACACTTGGGGAAATTGCTGCCTTACCAATGCCAATTTATCCGTTAAGCTGCTAACACTAAGGGATTGAAGTTGTTGATAATCAATCGGCGATTGGGCGAGCTCATGCCAGGCACTGGCGATATCCTGCCATGGATGGGCTTCGATTAAGGCACTCGCGCTGAGCATGGCAAAAAATTGTGGCGCCTGTTGATGGTCACCTGTGGCTTTAAACCAGCCCCACCAACGGAACAGGCTAAATAAGGATTCGCGGATCACTTTGCGATCCTTAGAACCGTGCTTTTTATGTTCCCTAAAGTAGTTCGCGAGAACTCGGTCGGCGGGTTGCTTGGTGTTTAAAATCTCATCGAACAATAACTTAATGGTATTGGCATAACTTAATCCGCGTTTTTGCGCGAGGGTTTGCGGTTCGATATTCACAGTAGATGCCATGGTTGCTGATGATAAGCCGTTTGGATTGCCCATAAAGTTAGCCTGAAAAGGGGCTCGGCCGAGTGATGTTCATCCGATGGGATGAATATGGCCAAGCAAATCAATAAGTGGCGCAGAGTGTAGCAGTTTTACGTATCGCTAGCAGTAAAAAAGCCCCAATGCTGAGTTGGGGCTTGATGGGGAAAACGAATGCGCGAGAGGATAGGATGACCTACTTAGTCACCATCTTCTGGATTTGTTTAGCACGCTCTTCGTCACTCAAGACCGAAGGCGGAGGTGTGACTATGCCTTTTTGGCAAGCGGGTCTTAGGGCTAACTCATCTAACCAACGTTGTAAGTGAGTGAGTCCTTCCATATTGATGCCGCTCCATTCATGGATGCGCACCCAAGGCCAAGTCGCGATATCGGCAATGGTGTACTCATCACCAGCCAGATACTGATGCTTGGCTAACTGGGTGTTCATTACCTCAAACAAACGTCGACCTTCTTTTTGGTAACGTTCAATAGCCGCAGGGATTTTTTCGGGGAAGTAACGGTAAAACACGTTAGCTTGACCCATCATTGGGCCAACACCGCTCATTTGGAACATCAGCCATTGAATAACCTGCGAGCGTTTTTTAGGATCGGCAGGCAAAAACTTACCCGTTTTTTCAGCCAGATACAGAAGAATCGCACCGGACTCGAACACCACAAAGTCCTCGTTATCTCGGTCGATAATGGCTGGAATACGGCCATTAGGGTTTATGGCCAGAAACTCAGGCTGCTTCTGTTCGTTAGTGTTGAAATCTAATTTATGCACTCGATAGTCGAGACCCATTTCTTCGAGCGCGATGGAAATTTTAAAACCGTTCGGGGTCGCGGCGGTATATAAATCAATCATAGTTATCCCTTAAGTCTTAACTGGTTAATGCTTAATTTGGCTGCCCAACAGGGCATCGATGTCAGTTTTTCGGGGTAAGCGACACTATCGCAGGGCGCTGGGCCACTGTCGCAAACCAAGCTTGAATATGGGGCAGAGTGCCATCCACCAGAATATCTAAGTTTTTAATAAAGCTAATAAAAACGTATGCAGAAATGTCGGCAATCGTAAAGTTATCGCCCGCAACATAACTTGATTTGGCTAATTGTTGGTCTAAGGTCGGTAGGAAGTCAATGACCCGTTGGCGTGATTCTGCGCCCCAGGCTTCGACACAATTTTCCCTGTCTTTGTAGATACCCGTTAGATTTCTAAAGGCTTGAAAACCTGCGGTAAAACCTTGTAACTCAATGATACGTTGCCACATTTCCACTTTAGCGCGCTCCAGTGGCGTGTTGCCAAATAAGGAAGTGTCACTCGGATAGATCTCGTCGAGATAACGGCAAATAGCGACAGATTCACAGATATGGTTGCCATCATCGAGTTCGAGCAGGGGAATGCGGCCGTTGACACTTTTGGCTTTGAATTCAGGGTTAAGGTTTTCACCGCCGCGAATGTCCACACTCACACGTGGAATGTCGATGCCTTTTTCTGCGAGGAAAATACTCACGCGTCTTGCGCTTGGCGTTGGGGCTAATTCATAAAGCTTCATGCTCTTTCCTTCTATTAATCTGTAAGTTTGGCCAAAAAGGGCTTTAACGGAACGATCGGTTAGGATAGAATTTACGCCATATCTAAACGGTCAGTCAAGAATGTTTTTGCCCTATGATATTCCGTTTAATGTAGGCATCTATGTAGGTTTGGACCATGGCACGCAGTTGTAATTTTGATAGACAAGAAAAGCTCATTCAGGCGATGGAGCTGTTTTGGCGAAAGGGATTTGCCGAGACCTCGATTGCGGATCTGGTCGAACACTTAGGGATTAATCGCTTCAGCTTGTATAACAGTTTTGGTGATAAGCAGAGTTTGTATCGCGAATCCCTGCGCTTTTATCTCGACCACTATTCCTTCGGCGCGAAGGAGCAAATCCTGCACGCACAGGCAGGGCTGAGTGAAATCTTGACCTATTTAGCACGATTTGTGGCCTTGCAGCGCGAGCAAGAGTACGGCTGCTTTATGCAGAATGCGGTGATGGAGAAATGCCTCGACGATGACTGCGTGCAGCAGGAATGCCAGCGCTTATTTGCCCAGTTACAGAGTAATTTCGCCGATGTATTAGGCTGCAGCCAGCGACAGGGAGAGTTGTCTCAATCGGTTCAGCCTGAGTCGCTCGCGGCATTTTTAGTGCTTCAATTACAAGGGATTAGAGTGTTAGGCAAGGCGAAGGAATACGCCCTGTTGGATAACGCATTTGAGGTCTTAAGCGAATACCTTAAGAGTTTGGCATTAACGCCACTTAAACCCGCCGATGTGAAATAGGGCGTTGGCTAAACCGATAAGCATGAGGCCAAGGCAATGCTTGGCATCATCAACTGTAAAAACTTACGCAACCACTTATACAGAAACCTAAAAGTCCAATTCGAGGGCAAAGCACAAGTAGGCCATCAATTGGCTACAGTGGGCGAATTGTTCGGCGCAATAGCGGGCGGCATCGGCTTGGCAGAGTCGCTCAAAGGGAATTGGCTTTAGTGCGATAAAGTCCTTACGTTTGAGCTCGTCCAGCATTGGGTGATGTTTATCGAATCCCTTTGGCGGGCGCGTCAAACTATCACCATCCATCACAAAGCCTTGACTGCTTAAGGTGTGCAGCGCCTTTTTATAGCCGTTGGGGTTTTCATCGATACAAGTCCGAATCGCATTCAGCACCTTGGATTCGGGATGCCAAATACCGGCGGCAATAAAACATCCATCCTCGGCAATGTGCAAATACAGCCCTGGTGCATGCACATCTTTACCCTGAAAATGCCGAAACTGGATCCCCACATTGGTCTTGTAGGGCGTCTTGTCGTTGCTAAAACGGCTATCTCGCTGCGGACGCATTAAGCTGCCACCGACTTTTTTGGCTACCGCCGTTAATCTTGGGGAAATAGCAACAATATCAGGCTGAATTTGCTCGATAAAACGCAGTGCAGGGGTTCTGACCTTATTTTCATATTCTTCCTGATGGGCTTTAAACCAGTCGCGGGAGTTATTGAGCGCCAGCTGTTTGAGAAAATCTAAGCTGGCGGCCGTAAATGCCAACTCGGTTTGGGGTTGTGCAGTTAGCTTAGTCATGTGCATAAAACCTTTGAGGTGCTTGAGACTGGAATTCCGATTGTTAATCAAAACAGGCTAGTGCGAGTTGAACAAATGCGCGTGGATATTGCAAATTCTTCGAGCATTTCTCTGCCGTGACTATCAGGTTGCGATTTACATGTAAAGCTAGGTGAGAATCATTCTCATCTTTAACTTTGATGCCTATAATGCCGCCCTATTTTTTACACTAGGTAACAGGGGATGGGGAGATGGGATATCAACCTAAGAGCAGGATAGCGAAAATAATGATGGGTTGTGCGGGTTTGACGGTATTGCCTGCGTTGCCACTCAATGCCAAGGAGGTATTGGGAGCGCCTAAGGTCGAGCCAATCGAGATATTACAAGTACATGGCCAGCAATATCGCCGAGCGACCACTATGACTAAGCCGGGTGAGGCGATCATCTCGATGGAGCAAATTGAAGAGATGCAAGCGACCACATTTGCCGAAGTCATCGATGATATGGCCGGTGCCCATGTTGATGGCGGGACTCGCAGTGGCGGTGAGCGCATTAACCTATGGGGATTTGGCGAAACCGAAGATTTTAATATTTATGTCGATAACGCCCCCGTGGGATTTGAACAGTATCGCTATGGTTCGTTCTTCTTAGATCCCGATTTAATCAAGCGAGTCGAAGTGATTAAAGGGGCCCACGATGTCCGCTCAGGTAACGGCGGTTTTGGTGGCTCCATGTATGTAGTCACAAAATCTGCAGATGATTTTTTAAATTACAATCAAAGTGTTGGAGCAAGAGTTAAAACCAGTTACGCCAGCAATAACGACGCCAAAAGTTACACAGGAACCCTTTATGGCCGAGCGAATCGACAACTTTCAGGCTTGTTGCATATCACTCGTCGTGATGCGGGGGATGTGACGCTCGCTAATGGTGATGAATTTGAATATTCAGGTTATGAGCAAAATAATTACCTCGGCAAACTGGATTATGAGCAGGGCGATCATCAATTTATGTTGAGCCTGACCCATTATCTCGACGAAGGGCGAAAGCCTTGGGCCAATCGCCGTGGTCCTATGCCCGCGATTTCTGACTACAACATCCGTAAATATGGTTCCTATGAGCAGGCGCTCTATGCCACCACGGCTTACAACACCTATGAAGACAATACTTGGTCGGCGAATTATCGCTATTCACCGAGTAATCCTTTAATTGATACCCAGATTGTGATTTCCCATTCGGCGAATGCGCGCCATTGGATCAGGCCGCCAATTGCGTGGGAGAAGATGACTGTCTCCGTCGGCAACTTCGGCCATGAATCTTGGCTGGATTACAAGCGTGACTACATTGACATCAACAACTTAAGTATTGTTGGGGATCATGAGATCACCACAGGGTTGCAGTTCCGTAGCCTCGATAGGGATTCAATGGTCTTTAATAAAAGTTATGAGAAAAATCCTGAGAAAAACTACGGTTGGTACACCCCTTACTATCAGCCAGAAGGGCGTCAGGATACCTATGCAGTGTATTTACGCGATGCGATTAGTGTGACGGATGAGCTGACCATCACCCCTTCACTACGGTATGACTTTATCTATAGCATTGGTCGCCCCAACATTGCCCCCGATTACAACGATATCGAGGCTGGGCATGACTACAGTTCGACTCACCATTCGGGCTTTTCACCGCGATTGGGTATCGACTACCAGCTAACAACTAATACCCGAGTGAATTTCGATTACGCCTACAGTTTACAGGCGCCAGTGGTCGATGAAATCTATGCGGTGCAATACGCCAAGGCGAGCATTACTGGCACGAGTCGAGATATTGATGTTGAGCGTCTGCATGCCTTTAAACTGGGCTTGATGACGCAGCAAACCCATCTTTTGGCCGCCCAAGATACGCTTTCAACCCTAGTGACCCTCTTTGCTAACTTGGGGCGGGATGATATTGCCCAGCGCCGCGGGGCAAAGTCCGACCCAAATCAAGCGATTCAAAGTGGTTACACCAATCTTGACGGCTATGAGATCTACGGCGCCGATCTCGAGTCCCAATACCGTTATCAGGATTTCTTCAGTGACTTAGCCGTTTCTTGGTTACAGGGCGAGCATCGGGGATCGCTCAGAGACAGCCAAGGTGAGGATGAATACCTTGCGAATATTGCGCCGCTGGATATTCGCCTGCGTGTGGGCATGTACATTACCGATGACATTTCAGTCGCTTGGCAAGGTACTTGGTACGATGCGCAGGATAATGTGCCTCAGGGGGATATCTTTAACGCTGAGTCCCCAAGTGAGAATTACTTCTTACAAAATATATAATTAGCCTACGAGCCTCAAGAAACACTGAAAGGGCTAAGTGTGCGCTTAATGGCAAAAAATCTGACGAACCAGCAAGTGACACCGTTTCTGTCGGATGGCATCCCCGCGCCGGGGCGAGATGTTAGACTCAGTTTAGCTTATGAATTTTAAGGATTAAATGGCTATTTGAAAGATGGGAAAACAGATAACTCATATAAAAAATAGGGTTATCTTGCCTTCCCCCCTGCCGTGAAAAGCCAATTTATGGCATAATCCGCGTTTTATTACGCATGTAGACAGAAAAAATGACTGAAAATGAATTGCTAACTCGCTGTGGCGGCAAATGTGAACTCTGCGCAAGTGACGTCGAACTCTCTATTTATGACTTACCGGCTTCCGATGGTCATGAAAACGAGATCATGATTTGTGAAAATTGCAGCAGCCAAATCGCAGCGCCGGATACCATGGACATGAACCACTGGCGTTGTCTGAACGACAGCATGTGGAGCCAAGTCCCGGCGGTTCAAGTGATGTCATATCGCATGCTGAAACGCCTAAGCAGCGAAAGCTGGGCGCAGGATTTACTGGATATGCTGTATCTGGAAGAAGATTTACGCGCTTGGGGCGATGCCGAAGCGGCTGCCGCGAGCGATGATACACCACCGACCTTAGACAGCAACGGTGCGGTACTGAACGCTGGCGATACCGTGGTTATCATTAAAGATCTCAACGTTAAAGGCACCAGCTTTGTGGCAAAACGCGGCACCGCGGTTCGCAATATCTCGTTGACCAACAATCCAGAGCATATCGAAGGCCGTGTGAATGGCACGCGCATCGTGATCCTAACCTGCTTTGTGAAAAAGTCGTAAGTCACTATCACTAAAGCTTGTTTGAACACTGAACCGCCCAATTTGTATTAATTGGGCGGTTTTTTTATGCAGAATGCAATCTTATCTCTCCACGAAAAGCCTGCGCATATACAAATCGTTTAATTAGGCGATAAAATGTGAGGCATGTGAAGAATCTTTATATAGAGATAAAGCTATGGTAAACGACTCGCAATCACCCGATGCAAAACAACAGTCGACTTGCGCTAAAGATGGATTAGATAACATCCTTGGGCAGTGGCAGGCTCAAGGGGTGACAGAGGATCTAGTGCCGATGGCGGTGTTAGGGCGCATAGCTCGCCTGACCAAATATATGGAAAACGCTATCGCCCTTTGTCACGGCGAATTTGGCTTAGGTCAGGGGGAGTTTGATGTGCTCGCGACCCTCAGACGTTCGGGCGAGCCTTATATGCTATCGCCTTCGCAGCTGTATCAGAGCATGATGTTAAGCTCTGGCGCCATGACCAGTCGCTTAGACCGGCTTGAAAATAAAGGGCTGATTGCCCGTGAGCACAGTAAGGAAGACCGCCGCGCCGTGCATGTGTCGCTCACCACCGAAGGCAAGGCGTTGATTGATGCGGCGCTGCCCAAACATATTCAATGCCAGAGCGCGTTATTGGCAGGGGTGCCGAGCGCCGAGCGCGAAATATTGCAGCAGATTTTAAAGACGTGGCTTGCTCACTTTGAACGTTAATCGACCCCGTTTTTGGGGGCGAGAGACAAACTGTCGTATAGCGTTTTAGGGATAGCATCAGGGAGTGACTATGGTAAAAAAACGCGAAGCGTTTGAAATTGAAGGCAAGCGAGTGATTGCGGGCACGCAAATGGGGATCAAACTTCCCGCCGCTAAGCTCTATACCGATACCCAACTCGATATTCACGTGGAAGTGTTCCATGGCCTTAAACCTGGCCCGACACTGTTAGTCTGCGCCGCCATCCATGGCGATGAGCTCAATGGCATAGAGATCTGCCGGCGCTTGCTTGGGCGCGTCAATCCTAAAAATCTAGCAGGCACTTTGATAGTGGTGCCTATAGTCAATGTGTTTGGTTTTATTCAACAATCCCGTTATCTCCCCGATAGACGCGATCTTAATCGTTGTTTCCCCGGCTCGAGCAAAGGTGCGCTGGCGAGTCGTTTAGCCAACCTTTTTGCTACCCAATTATTAGTGCACGCAACCCATGTGATTGATTTACATACGGGTGCTATTCATAGAGATAACTTACCGCAGATCCGCTGCGATACCAGTGATGCAACCATGTTAGCCATGGCCAATGCCTTCGGCGCGCCACTTATCATGCACTCCAAGGCGCGTAGCGTGTCGATGCGTGGCTATGCGAATCAGCAGGGTATTCCCTGTATTTTGTATGAGGCGGGCGAGGCGCTGCGCTTTAGTGAACTGGCGATTAAGTCGGGTCTTAAGGGCGTACTCAATGTGATGCGCAGCCTTGGTATGCTCAAGGGGCGAGTCAGTAACAAGGTCGCCAGCGTGAGTGCGATTCGCAGTTATTGGGTTCGCAGTGAGTCCGATGGTTTAGTGAATATGAAGCTTAAACTCGGGCAGCGGGTCAATAAGGGGTATATCATCGCCCATATTGTGAGTCCGCATGGGGGCGATAGCGTAGCCATTCGCGCGCCCACCGATGGCATTATCATTGGGATCAGCAATATACCTGTGACCAACGAAGGTGAGGGCATGTTCCACATTGCGCAGTTCGAGGGGGATGAAATTGAAATCGCCAACGAACAACTCGATGAATTTTTAATGGAATACGCCTGATATTAACTGTGCCATAGCTTTACAGCCAATAGCCCAATGAGGAGTCAAATGAAGACTGTTAACGTCGGTGATAAACAGATTTGCCCGAGTAAAATTCTTTGTATTGGGCGTAATTATGTCGACCATATCCACGAGCTGGGTAATGACATTCCCGAAGACATGGTGGTGTTTTTCAAGCCCAACTCGGCGATTAGCACAGTGCTGCATGCTGAGCATTTAGGCGAGGCGCTGCACTATGAAACTGAGCTGTGTTTTATCTATCAGCAGGGGCGTTTTAGCCACGTTGGGGTCGGGCTGGATCTCACTAAGCGAGAGTTGCAAAGCAAACTGAAAGCCAAGGGATTACCCTGGGAAAAGGCCAAAGCCTTCGATGGCGCGGCGCTCTTTAGTCCCTTTGTTGCTATCGATGATGCCAGTGCGGCATTTGAATTTAGCTTAACGATTGACGGGGCGTTAACCCAAGCGGGCCATATTGAGTTAATGATCTATAACTCGCAGACGATTCTCGAAGAATTACAAAGTTTTACTACCTTGGAAGACGGCGACATTGTAATGACAGGCACCCCAAAAGGGGTCGGCATAATTGCACCCAATCGGGTATTTAAGGTGGCCTTAGGCCTTAAGGATGCGTCACACCAAACGCCATTGGTCGAATGTGAATGGCAAAGCCAGTAATGCAATGACGGCGCCCTCTGCATCGGCCCATCAGGCGACTACTGAGCAGGCAATCAACCCCCTTTGGCAATATTTGCTCGCCTTAGGGGCAGAGCCAGAGCATTTAGCGCCGCTACTCACACAAGCAAGGGCGCTTTCATATCAGCCAGGCGAGTGCATATTACCCCAAGGCGAGCACCAAACCTTTGCCTATTTTGTGGTGGATGGCATAGTGCGCGCTTGTCACTATACCCAAGAGGGCAGTGAGCGCTGCAAGGAGTTTTACTTCGAAGGTGAGCTTTGTTTCTTATATCGCAGTTGGTTAAAGCAGGATATTGCGCCCTATCAGTTAGAAACTGTCAGTGCTTGTCGGTTAATACAAATGCCACTTGCCGTGCTAAACGAGCCATCGATGCAGCGAGTGCAACTTGCGCTACTCAAACAGCAATTATTGTATAAAGAACAAAAAGAAGCCTTTTTGCTGCTCAACACACCAGAGCAACGTTACTTACATTTACTCGAGCATTTTCCCCTCTGGGTTGAACGGTTAACTCATGCCCAACTGGCTAATTATATTGGTATTACTGCGATTAGCCTGTCTCGGATCCGTAGACGTTTGCAAGATTCAGTATAAACAGCCATCCAATTAACTTAAGTTAATGCGCTTTTAGGTCATCCCCTGCATGCTCCTCGGCTACCAGCCTGAGTCATAGCGGAATGTATCGGTTTATTTCATAGGCCGATATCGAACCCTAAAGGAGCCTATCTTGAGTGCTTTTACCCTGTCGCAACTTTTGGTGGCAATCGCCATCGTTTTCGACTTGATGTCGTTTCAATTTAAGGCGCGTGAGCGCATCGTCGCCTGCTTATTCGTGTCGGGCATCTTAATCTCCATCCATTTTTGTTTATTGGCACAATGGACGGCCGCTGGGCTAATGGGAATTGCCAGTGTGCGTTACCTCACCAGCATTTTTACGACGTCTAAAAAGGCCATGTGGGGTTTTAGTGGGGCGGCGGTGCTGATGAGCGGCTTGACCTACAGCGGGCTTGTGAGCGTGATAAGTTGTATTGGAACGCTGTTTCAAACCCGCGCCGCCTTTTGTCAGGCGGATAAAAATCTGCGCTTATTGATGATAGTCGGCACCAGTTTTTGGTTGTGCCACAATATCTTAGTTGGCTCGCCCGTGGCGGTATTGATGGAGCTGCTGTTTATTGGCAGTAATCTCGTGGGATATTACCGCCATTATTTTCGAGGACAATTACGCTCATCCTGAAGGAAGGCTTAGATACCAGCCACGGCTTCCATATCTAGCTCGATATCGGTACAGCCCTTAGGGCAGAAAACTCCAGCGGCTTGGTCGGCTTTAGCCGTCTCCGGCAAGATGACTTTGAGGGTTTGATTGCAGCTTGGACATTGCACAGGCTTGCCTTTAAAGACCCGTTTAATCAGGTTTTTCTGTTCATTAAACGAGTTTGCGGTGCTTTGGTTTAACACGGCAAAAGGGCTAGTCGATGCATTGGTCATAGGCAATTAGATCCTTAAGGATTCAACAGGGATTAACGATTTACTCTGGGGCTACGCAAAGACTTGCTCATCCACCAGTGTGGGGGATTATAGCCTGAGTTGGTGCTGGATGGAAAAGCGCAAATCGGCTTACTCATCTGAGCGATGAGCAAGCCGAGGGCGTCGATTTATGACTTAGGCTTAAACTTGTCTTTCTCCAAGTTCAGTTTTTTCATTCTTAGGTACAGCTTTTTACGTGGGATCCCTAAGTAATTGGCGGCGTCTGTTACCCTGCCTGAACACAAATACAGAATGTTCTCAATCACTTGCTTCTCATAGGCATCGACGAGTTCATCGAGCGGTGCCTCGGGGGCTTGCACTAATTTAAGGGTTTCTTCGCCGGGGAGTTTGATTATGCCAACCGCATAGAGCTCGGCGAGGTTTCGCAGTTCGCGGATGTTTCCTGGCCAATGGTGGCGCTTGAGGATCTCTATGTAATTTAAGTCAATTTTAGGGATAGGGATGTCAAAGCGCTTACAGCTTTGGCTCAGGAAGTTACGGAATAGGGGAATAATATCGCTCTTACGTTCAGCCAAGGTGGGCAATTGGATCCGAGCCTGTGAGAAGTAGTAATAGAGTTCGGGCAATAAAGCGCCGGTTTTGACCTCATTGTCGGGATTAGTATCGAAGATACAAATGGTTCTATGGCTTTTGGTGTTGAGTCTTTCTTGATCCAGCAGGCGAGTACATAGCCAGCGTTGATGGTCATGGCTCAGTTGAGTCAATGAACGCAGCACTAAGGTGCCATTTTGGACTTTGGCAATGCTGGCCTCTAACTCGGTTAAGCTGGGGTACTCTTTACAATCATGGATGATTAAGCTGTTGTTTTTATGTTGACTTAAGCTATGAAGCACGGAAGCGACTAAATGGCGGCCCGTGCCGATTTGCCCCTCAATCATCACATCTTTATCGATTCTGGCAATCTGGCCTCAGTTGCTGGCGGATCTGGTTGATTTGCTCGCTGGTGCCAAAGAGGTGCTCCTTAAAGGTGCTCGAAATCGCTTCCCGCTGTTCAATGATCCCTTGGCGGATCTGTTGTGCGCGCTTGAGTAGCTGTAAAAATTGCGCCGAATCGAGGGGTTTTTCGAGAAAATCGAATGCCCCCCGTTTAACCGCCTCGACCGCAAGAGGAATATCACCGTGGCCAGTGATCATGATGACGGGGATTTCGGGATCGATTTTTTTCACTTCGTTGAGTAAATCCATGCCATTCATCGCTGGCATATAAATGTCTGAGACGACAACGCCATTCCAATGTTCATTGAGTAGGGCAAGGGCCTTAGTCGGCGAGTGGGTTCCCTTAGCGCTGTAGCCCGAAAGCTGCAACAAATGACGGTATGCCGTCAGTACATCCTCATCATCATCGACGAGTAGCACGGTAAAGGGCGTCGAATTTTCAATCGGCATTGCGGAACTCCAAAATAATCATAGCGCCGCCATTTAAGTGTGATGCCAGATAAATGTCAGCGTTAAAACGTTCGAGAATCGAGCGGCAGATGCTCAATCCTAAGCCTAGACCAACGGCTTTGGTGGTGGTAAAGGGGGTGAAAATTTGCGGCAAAATACTTGGCGCAAATCCCGGCCCATTGTCGTAAATGGCCAGCGTCAGTTTGGCTGCGCTTTGTTCAAGCACAGTCACGTAGATATGTTTATCGGCCTGGCTTGCGGTGGCATCCATGGCATTAATCAGAATGTTGAGCAGCACTTGCTCGACTTGAACCGCATCCACTTGGATAAGATATTCTTTAGTTAACTCATTATGAATGATGATGTTTTCGTTTCGCGCGCGGGTTTCGACCAGTACCAGCGCGTTATTCACCAGTTGATTGATATCGATACTGACGCTCTCCACCTGCGTGGGTGACTTGCGCGCAAAGTTACGGATAGCCGAAATAATTTTTGCCATCCTAAGGTTCATCTTTTCCGTCTTACTTAGCATCTCGGTAAGTAACTCGAGTTGATTGGTCTCAAGCGCCAAGCGGCAACTATACAAATAGGTGCTGACGGCCGACAGCGGCTGGTTTAACTCATGGGCAAGGCTGGTCATGGTTTGGCCTACCGCCGCCATTTTGGCCGCTTGGATAAGGTCCGCCTGCGCTTGATGTAAATGCGCTTCCGCCAGTTTGCGTTGCTCAATTTCTGCGGTTAACTCTTGGTTTTTCACCGTGAGGTTTAAGGTTCTGTCCGCCACTAAGCGTTCGAGTTCTCGGGTGTTTAGCTCCTGTTTAGTGATGTCGGTAATCGTCACCATATACTTGGCTTGGCGAGCGTGTTCGAAAGCCTGCAGGTGAAAATGTAAGTACTGCGGCGCGTTATGTTTCACTAAATTGAGGATGCATTCACTTTGTCCTGTCCGGCTAAGTTCGCTATCGGCGGCGAACTGCGCCAATAATTGTGGTTGGCAAGCGGCAGGGAACGCCTGCCATAGGGTCAATTGCGGCGCGAGTGTGCTCAGACTCAATAATTGCAATGCATGGGGGTTAGCCGATTCGATTTCGCCATTGGGATGGCAGGTGATCAAGCTGGCTTGAGCGTTATTGATCAGCGTCAGCGCATTGCTTTTGACCATGGCCTGCATATCGACACAGAACTGCCGTAAACAGTCTCCCATGTGGCCGATTTCATCTTTTCCTTGGGTGGTGATTGGCCAATCTAAATGGCCGTCGGCCACATTTTTCAGGTCAATTTCGAGGGTGTTGAGGCGCTTTAATACCCGTTGGCGGATAAGCACAGCCAGCACTAATACACTGATCACTATAGAGATGATAGAGATAAGCACAATTATCAATTTGCCATTGATAATCATCGACTTAGTGTTGGTATTGAGCGAATTAAACGCTTGGCTCGATTGTTCGAGTGTCGCAATGTTTTTGAGGTGAAATTGGGTTAACACTTGGGTTAAGGGTTCGGCTAATTGGGATAAGGCCAATTGCGCCTGGGTATCCAATTTAAGTAGTCGGATCAATTCACCATTAGAGCTAATCAGGGTGATGAGATTTTTCATGATCTGTCTATGGCTGATTGTCGAAGGGAAGCTGGTGAGTTTCTCCACTAAGGTTTCGATTTCAGCGATTTTTTGATCCAGATATGAGAAGGCACTGGTTAATTCCCGGGTGTATCTCTGGTCAATAATCTCATTCACTAGGGTAAATAGCTCAGTCTCCTTGGTGGATAATTCCTGCAGAATAAAGAACTCATTCATCAGGGCATTCGGCGATAGGTTATCGACAGGGTGCGAGAGTAACCGAGTGACGTGCCACTCGACTTCCTGCATCAAAGGTGTCATCTCATCATTCAAATCCTGATGCAACCAAGTGATACGTTTCTGAAGATTATCAAGCTCTTGGCTATAGGCTATTTTTTGCTTTAACAATGTGTCCTGTTGTTCGATTAAACGGGAAAAGTGCTCGAGTGCCAGCCGTTGCTCTGGGAGTAGTTGGCGGTCGGGGTTGCTGCTGATATAGGCTTGCTTAATCGTATCGATTTCATTTTTTAAATCGTTCTCAAAATTTTGATAGCCGAGCTCATCATTTATTTTATAACTGTTCGAGATAATGCTTTGCAGGTTTCCACTAGAGCGTTCGAGCATATAAGCGCCATTTAACGGTGGCAGACTGTGCTCGACAATATGATTGATTTTATTACTCAGTTCTTCCCAAATGAGCACTGTCGTAATACCAATAAATAGATTTAAGAACGTCATGCTCGCAAAGGCGAGCATTAATTTGCCGCCTAGGGATGTGGGTATTTTAAAATAATTCGTTTTCATCGTTTTTGGGACGCTAGGCTATTCATTAAACTAATGGCTTGGTCTAATTGTGATTCACTTTTTTTACGCCATTGGTACATTATTTGTTCTATTTCGGTGGCGTGTTTATATTCATTCGCCTGCCGAATAAATTGATGTTGTAACTGTAATGATTCCGCTTCATTAATTGGCACCGCGCTGGCTAATTGCCGCGCTTGCTTGATGATATTTTGCTCATCTGGCGAAATATTATTTGTGGCTTCTGCCTGATGGATCAATTTCCAGGCGAGCTGCAGTTTAGGTAATTGATAGGTAATGACTTGATCAAATAAGGCATTAATAATAGTCGCCCGATTAAATAATAGGTCTTCATTAATCACGGGGTGGGAGCTTTGCGCTAGGCTAGCATCCGTGAGCGAGTGTTTAGCAATGGCGCTGGAGCTGATCAGGGTTTGGCCATTGTTAGAAAGAAAATATTGAATTAGCTTCGTAACATTGGCTTTATTTCGGCCGCGGGGAGTGACTGAAATATAGGTCGGTAAAATCACCGTATTGGGTAAATAGTTAAAATCCGTAAAGGGAAATTTATTTTTAGCATCAATCGCATAGCTATCAATCACCACCCCAGCCCCCACGAGTCCGCGGGAGATAGATTCACTCACCCCAAAGCTTCTGGCCGAGACTGAGGCCAAATTACCGCCCACTTCACGCAGCAAGGCCCAACCCTGTTGCCAACCTTTTTGCTGTAATACCCCTTCGACCATCATGTGTGTGGTGCCCGAATTGTTAGGGGTACTCATCATGATATGCCCAGAAAATTGTGCTGCAGCCAGGTCTTTCCAGGTGTGGGGTATGGGTAAGTTGTTTTTCTCCAGATAGCGTTGGTTATACATGATGGTGATGCCAGAGTAACCTAACGCAATGGTTTTATTGCTCTTTGTTAGGTCGTGCACAGTTAACCAAGCTGGCATCTCGTACTGCTCTAAGGGTGCGACTATCAGTCCCTCATTATCTAAGTCATGGAAGAAGGTTGGACTGGAGGAAATGATCATATCAACCGGATTGATTGATGATTGCTGCACCCATTTTAGGGCAGGGCCGGTGCGGCGGTATACCACTTGAATTGGAATATCGGGATTTAACTGTTTGAATTCTTCGAACAATGCTCCCATTGGTTCTTCAGAAAATGTGGTTAATACCACTATAGGTTCGGCCGCTCTGGCGGAATGCACAAATACGCTTAAGCAGAGGCTAGCGCACAACAATAATAGTGACCTTGAGATGTTAATTTTTATTTTCTGTCGTGGATTTTTTATCGCCACTTTAATGTCACTCATACCTTTCACACCTTAATTGGTGACTCAACTCGCATATTTTTTAAATTTTTAAATTCTTACTTTGCGACGGTTGAGTCAAATTTGACTCGATTTTTTGGGGTTTGAAATAGCTTAAGTCATCTTTATCGATTTCGCTTTGTACTAACACATAGGAATTAGCTTTCTAAGGACGAGTTTGTGTCAAAATTAACCCGTTTTTACCAATTTGTTGCGAGTCTGACTGGGTATTAGTGTGTCTGTGAAAATGATGTTACATCGGGTTTTGGTATGTGCATCGTTATTTTTTGGCTAACTAGACTTCCAACTTTTGGAGCAAGCTATGATAAAAAAATTCTTCCAAACCGGTGCCGACCGACCAATTATGGACGAAACGCCCGAAAAAATTCGTTCGATTTATAAAAAATACCAGTGGCAAGTTTTTATTGGCTTAGTGTTCGGCTATGCCATGTTTTATGTAGTGCGTATGGCGTTGAGTGTGGTGAAAAAACCTATGCTCGACTCGGGTATTGTGACCATTGAAGAATTGGGCTTAATGGGCTCTGCGTTCTTCTTTACCTATGCCATAGGTAAGTTTTCCAACGGTTTCTTAGCGGACTATGCCAACATTGGCCGCTTTATGTCTGTGTCGCTCATGCTTTCCTCCATTACCTGTATGGCCATGGGGATGGGCGTTGCCGGTTTATTCTTCGTGATCCTGTGGGGGATGAACGGCTGGTTCCAATCCGTGGGGTCTGCGCCTTCATGTGTATCAATTTTCCAATGGTATTCGCCTAAACAACGGGGCAGTGTGTACTCCATTTGGGGCGGTTCACGTAACATTGGTGAAGCCATCAGCTGGATTTTAACGGCATCATTAGTCAGTTTCTTCGGTTGGAAGATAGGTTTTATCGGCGCTGGTATTGCCGCATTTGCCGCCGCAGCCTGTATGTTAGTCCTGTTAAAAGACCGCCCACGTACCTACGGTTTACCCGATCCTGCAACGGCATATGGCGAAGAACCTGAATCAGTAAAAGGCCATGATCCCGCCGCTATTCGTAAGGCGCAATTCTTTGTATTAAGACAACCAGTGGTTTGGATTATCGCTTTAGCTTGTGCGGCGATGTATTCATCACGTTATGCCATGAGTTCGTGGGCCGTGTTGTACCTGCAGTCAGAGAAGAACTATTCCCTGATCGACGCGGGTGTGGCTATGTCTTCTTACCCCATCGCGGGATTCTTCGGCGCCATCTTATCTGGGGTGATTTCAGACAAAATCTTCAACGCTAACCGCCACATTCCGACCTTCTTATACGGTCTGGCCAATATCATAGGTATGAGCTTGTTATTCTGGGGTTCTGATAGCCGCATGATGGATGCCTTCGGCCTAGGTTTAATCGGCTTCTCTATCGGTGGTCTGGTGGTGTTCCTCGCGGGGTTAACGGCCTGTGACTTAATGCCTAAAAACGCTGTTGGTGCGGTTAAAGGCTTTATCGGACTGTTCTCTTATCTCGCAGCCTCTATACAAGAGATTGTTTCTTCTAAATTAATCCTGGTTACTGAAGTGGCTGGTGTTAAGCATTATGACTTCGGTAGTGCGCAATATTTCTGGATTGGTACTTCCGTACTCTCGATTGTGCTGGCCGCTTCGGTATGGCGCGCGAAAAAAGTCACTGTCGTTGATTGATTAGCCTGACGAGGTCATGGCTATTCACCATGACCTCTTTAAAAGCGTTTCTTCTCAATCATTAATCTCAAACTAAGTAAGAGAAACACGATGAAAAAAGTCATATTAACCGCTTCAGTGCTTGCTGTGTCTTCATTACCTGTAATGGCCGATGAGTCACCCGCAGTCTATGGTCGTCTGGATTTATCCGTGACCCATTCCGAATTAGGTTCAACCGTTTATAGCGGTACCAGTGGCGTTGATGTGGGGGAAAGCGGCACCTATCTTGAAAACAACTCCTCCAATATTGGCGTTAAGGGCAAATCGGCACTCAGTGATGGCATTAATGTCATCTACAAGATGGAGTTTGGCGTTAACAACACCTCGAATCGGGCGAACGATTCCAGCAAGGTATTCTCGGCGAGAAATACTTACCTTGGCGTCGAAACGGCCTACGGCACCTTGCTTGTCGGGCGCAATGATACGGTTTTCAAAACCGCCGAAGGCAAAGTCGATATTTTTGGAACGACCAATGCGGATATTAATCAATTGGTCTCAGGGCAGACGCGTAGTGCCGATGGTATTTGGTATTACTCGCCTAAGTTATTCGGCCTGATGGATATCAACGCAACTTATTTATTACAGGATAACTATGGCGCCGATAATGAGCTGTATGCCCTAAGTACCACGCTTGGGGATAAAGATCTTAAAAAGGCACCTTATTATGTTGCCGCCGCCATCAATAAAGGGATCGCCAATATCGATGCCTATCGGTTTGTGACCCAAGTAAAGCTTGGCGACATGAAACTGGGCGGGATTTTTCAACATACCGAAAGCTTAAAGTTTTCCAATATGGAGGGTAACTCCTATTTCATTAATGCCACCTACGACCTCTGGGGCACCACATTAAAGGCCGAGTTTGGCCAAGACAGCGCGGGTTTAGGCGGTTATTTTTCTAAACTCGTTGGCCCCAATGGGCAGATTACGGATGTGGACATCAGCCAATTAACCCTCGGCGCAGAGAAAAAATTGACCAAATCGACCCGTGTGTATACCCATTACGCTATGTATGAGGGGGAGTATCAAATGTCTGGTATTACCCAAGACATTGGCGACGATAAGGTTTTCACAGTCGGTGTTCGCTACGTTTTTTAAGCGTTTCCGTTTTTAAGCGTTTCAACTCAAGCCGAGTGCGTTAGCAAATAGGCACTCGGCTCACTTTCCAACTTAATGGCGCAGTAGAGGTGATTAAATTGGCCAATCTATATTTAATTAGTCAGGGAGACGCAGCAGTAGAAGCATTCCAACCGTCAGTACCTTCTCAGGCAACCTTGTCCAGCCTTGGGGAGGTGCATGTGAATATGCTGGC
Source organism: Shewanella sp. GD03713 (assembly GCF_029843705.1). Classification (NCBI taxonomy): domain Bacteria; kingdom Pseudomonadati; phylum Pseudomonadota; class Gammaproteobacteria; order Alteromonadales; family Shewanellaceae; genus Shewanella; species Shewanella sp. GD03713. The sequence continues at coordinate 3,299,584 of NZ_JAOCIW010000001.1, read as the reverse complement.
GCACTCCTTAAGGGACACACGTTTTGAGATGGTGTATGCCTGTTCTTCACCCTTATCGATGGAGACAGCTGAAATCTTAAACAGAAATAGAAAGCGCGCTATCTCTGTAATCAAACGATTAGCCTTAGCCGATTTTAAGTCTGACTTTGACATTAACGGCGAATGCTTTGATTTATCCCTGTGTATTTATACTATGATGGCGCAATCCCGCGGCTTTTGTTCTTCCATCCATGCGCAATTGAAAATAGTCGAAAAACGCCTGTTAGAGATTGTCGAAAATACCGGTGCCTTATACAAAGGCAATGTGCTTATTGTGATGGAACCCCTGATGGTGAAGTTATTAACGAACCATTTTTTAAGCGAGCAAAACGTTGAAACTAAGTGGAATTCCATCCGTCCAGCCAGTTTGAGCATCTTACATTCCGATGCCAAGGGATGCCATTTGATCCTCAATAACGATATCTCCCACTATCAATGCCAAAGTGTTGCCTAAGGCATTGGTAACATTAGACATTGGCAAAATACGCATTGACATCATTTATCTGATTTTTAGGTTATTACATTGACTAGCAAAACGATTTATTTATTACGCCATGGGCAAACACAGTTTAATGCAGAGCTACGTTTGCAGGGACATTGTAATTCGCCGCTCACCGAACTCGGTGAGTTACAGGCGAAAACCGTGGGTTATGTATTGAGTGAGTTTGTTCAAGAACCGCAGGACTGGGCATTTTATGTGAGCCCCTTAGGACGAGCGGTGCAAACCGCCGAAATCATTTGCCAACAAATCGGCTTTCCCGTTGAACGTCTACAACAAGATGAGCGTTTAAAGGAGCTTGGTCTTGGGGATTGGGAGCAGCAACGCGTGCCCGAAATCAAGCAAAACCAGCCTGAGTTAAATGCGCTGGCCGATTGGTATACCTATGCGCCGAATGCTGAGACGTTCGCCAGTATCAGTGAGCGCATTCAAGATTGGTTGCAGGATCCGACCGTACCCGAGCGAGTGATCATCGTATCCCATGCCTTGTCTGGCGCAGTGTTCCGCGGGATTTACGCTAATCTGGATTATCAGGCGCTATGGTCGCAGGAGATGCCGCAGGACGCCTTTTTTAAGCTTGAAGATGGCAAGGTGACCAAAATTCAGTGCCTATGATTGGAGCGGGCAAGATTAGCTGAACTTAACCTGACAAATTGCCAAATAGTGTTATTTTTTACACTTTTCCCGCTTCGCTTTGACTCAGTATCTGTAATACTGCTCCGACATTCACAGAGCTTGAGTTAGGTAAAAAGCGCGAGTAAAGCGCATTGGGGGAGCGGATGAGTATGTTTGTTAAATTAACGATAGCGGCGACTGTCCTTGTGCTCAGTATTCTTGCCGCGGGCATTTATCGTTTTAACATGACCAATGATGATATCTACATGGTCATGGAAGATGGACAAGTGCTGCAATATGATGAGGCCATGGCGCAGGCCGATGCGAAGGCAAAAGCCAAAGAGGAGGCATTATCTTCCAGCGAAGATGCCATCGAATCTGTGGTGCCAAGCGAGGTCAAACCGGTGGCGAATGCCTCCGAGGTGATGCTGAAACTCTTTAGTTTGAATACGGCCAATCCCTTTGAAGTAAAGCTGCCCGATAGTCAACTGCCAGTGGTATTGACGCACTTTATTAAAATCAAGCAAACGGAATTTGCGCTGGGGGATTATCAACAAGGTGAAGAAAAGGGGCGGGTATTGCTGGATTATATGCGGATTACGCCGCTTAATTTTGACCCCGCATTAGAGCCTGATACCCAAAGCGATGCGCCATTGCAGGACGATCCTAAGCAGCAAACCATGCCCTTTGTGGCGCCTTATATCGTCACGAACCAAGGTTCGGGGGTATTTTGGTACCTTGGCTTGTTTAGCTTAGATTATGCTCAAAATCGATTAGTGCACTTAGGCAGTGTGTTTATTGGCGATCGCATCGAAGTCGATAATATCGAGCCTGTGTATCCCTTTGAAGCGCCGTATAAAGTTGCGATTACCTACCGCGATAGGGCGGCGGGCCAACCTATGGCAGAGGAGCCTAAGGTGGCGAAAACCCTTGAAGTCGGTGTGAGTGAATCGGAAATTAAAGCACTGCATTAGGTTTATATCTGGGCTTATGCTAAGTTAATTTTACCTCAGCTACGGCTGAGGTATTTATTTCACCTAGCGGCTGGGAAAGCTAAGGTTTTGGCATAAAGCATAAAATTAAAACAAGGAGCGAGTCATGGAAATGACCAAAGTCACGGGCAAATTTGATGTTAAGCTCAATCCAGAGAGTGCCTATGCCACAGGTGTTGGCGGGGTGAACTTGGGCAGAATGACCTTAGATAAAAGCTTTTATGGTGAGCTTGAAGCCCGCAGCCAAGGCGAAATGCTCAGTGCCATGACAGCGGTAAAAGGCTCGGCAGGTTACGTGGCGATAGAGCAAGTCGTGGGTAAACTGTGCGGTAGACAAGGCAGTTTTGTGTTGCAACATTTTGGCATTATGACCGATGGGCAAAACCGCTTACACCTTGAGGTTGTCCCCCATTCTGGCGCGGGTGAACTGGTGGGGTTATATGGCACTATGGCGATAAGCATCGAAAATGGCCAACATTTTTATGAATTTAGCTTCTGCCTCGAACAGGAAGCCGAAGCCTAAGGCATGATGAACATAACATCGCGGCAATAAAACAAAACCAGCCGAAGCTGGTTTTGTGGTTTTTGCCCGAGTGACTAATACCAACAGCTGAGTTACCAACAGCTGAGTTACCAAGGGTTGAATTAGCAAGGGCTGAATGTCAGGGCCATTATGAGGTTTTGACTTTGATTTTATCGACGACCTTTTTCACATCATCGGTATTTTTAGCAATGGTCAGGGCTAATTGACGCTCGGCATCGCTAGCCACTTCACCCTGTAAGGTCACTACGCCATCGGCAACATCGACGTTAATTTGGGTGCCCGATACGTCGGTCGAGAACAACAGACGGGTTTTTACGACCGTTGCGACCTTAGAGTCGGTTAAGGTCTTCACCACCTCATTGGTGCCTTCGTCTTCTTTCATCACGGTTAACTTGTTATCGACCCCTTTTACACCATCTAAGCTTTTGATGAGCTCAGCGGCGAGCGCCTTATCGACACTGCTCTCCACTTGACCGGTTAAGGTGACATGGCCGTTTTTCACGTCGGTCATAATGTCAAAGGAGTTGAGGTTAGTATTGAGCAACAAAGTCGTTTCGGCCTTGCCATCTAGCCAAGCATCTTTGGCATCGTCTTTCCAATCCTGTGCGGCGGCCACATTTAAACTGATAGAACCGACAAGTAAGGTGGTTAAGGCTAAAGTTGTCGTGTTTTTCATAATGATATCCTCCGTTGTTATCTCGAAGGAACTAAAGCGTGAATCGTGCCAATGTTTTTATCCTACTGATTTTAAATATGATTAATTGGATTTGCGACCTGTTTTAGGTGTTTAGCTCAATCGGCAAATCGGCGCTTTTTACCGACAAAATGTAAATATTACCGAGGGTGATTAAGCGGTTTGGCTTAAGTGGGATAGGCGTTAAGAATCGATAGATCGCAGGCAACAAAAACGCGGCTAAGTTGGCCGCGTTATTGGATGGCATTGCTGTCTTACAGGGCTTGGCTACGCAGGTGTAGGGTATCCAAATGGATTTGTAGCCAGGCAATATCCTCGGCCAATTGGCTGATTAACCTTGGGTGATTGGCCTTTTTAATTAACTGTTTGAGGTGATTAAGGCGCTGACGCTCAAGCTCGCAGAGTACGGCGAGGGCATCGGCGAGTTGCTGTTTAATAAGTAAAGCATCGACATCGGCATAGGGCCGAGTCTGTGATGGCGGCACCGAATGCTGGCCCATTTGTTGTAATGATTGGGTGAGCAATTGCTTAAATCGCGCCAGCATCCCTTGATACGTCTTGATTTGGGCAATAAAAATGCGTTTTAGGCTGTAGTCATCGACAGTTGTATTGGCCCGAGTATAAAAATCCACGCCGGTTTGGGTCAGCTCGATTAACTCATTAACCAGCTTAATATCGGCGCTCAACTCGGTCTGATGTTGCGCAACATTAGACGTCATAACGACCTCCTGTGGTAGTTTGGGCTGCTCCGCCGACACGGATTGCCCAACATTTTATGGAAATTTCAGTTTCATTCAGCTTCTATGCATATTTCGTTCACTTTTTAATGATAAGTTAATGTATTGATTTAACTGATGATATTTATCCATTGTCGCCAGTGCCTCGCTTATTATCGGCAACTCTTACCGTTGAGATTGTTAAAATTTCACGGCTGGCATACAGTGGTGCTTCATTCACAGGGAGTGGCACAAGATGATCCGACCAACGCTTTTCTATCATCTACAGGACTTCGAGACCGAGCAGGCATTAGTACAGCTCGAGGGCGCGCAGACCTACAACAAGCTACGCAGTACCGATGATTTATCTTGGATTAGTCAGCTGGAGGCCAATCGTATCGATGTGGCGATCATTGAGCTGCCCCGTCTAAGCCGTGAAGATTATTTAGCCTTACTCGAGTCCAGCGCCATTGCGGATGTGGAGTTTATTTTTCTCTCCGATGGCCTGCCGAATCCTCACCTCGATAAACTCTTGTCCAAATACGCGGGCTACCATTTCCGTAAGCCCATCGATATGTCGTTGCTGTGCGAAACCTTAGCGGATTTTGCCCAGCATTTGGTTGCCAATACTTCGACGCGCATTCGTCCCTTTGCCAGCGAATTAGACCAATATGGTCTGCTGGTGGGCTCCTCATTACCTATGCACCGTTTGTATCGCACTATCCGCCGCGTGTCGGCCGCCGAGAGCAATGTGTTGATTATCGGCGAGAGTGGCGCGGGTAAAGAACTGGTCGCCAATACCATTCACTTAGCCAGCCCGCGGGTGAATAAGCCCTATATTGCGATTAACTGCGGCGCCTTGAGCCCAGAATTAGTTGATAGTGAACTCTTCGGCCATGTAAAAGGTTCTTTTACCGGCGCGAATCGTGATCATCAAGGGGTATTTGAGCAGGCCGAAGGTGGCACCTTATTCCTCGATGAAGTCACCGAAATGCCCCTAGAGCATCAAGTTAAGCTGTTAAGAGTGCTCGAAAATAATGAATATCGTCCCGTCGGCAGCCCTAAGGTGCTCAAGGCCAATGTGCGTATTGTGGCGGCGACAAACCGCGATCCTTTAGTGGCGATTGAGCAAGGACAACTGCGGGAAGATTTGTACTTTCGCTTAGCGCATTTTCCCATTCAAGTGCCGCCATTGCGGGAGCGTGGGGAAGATATAGTCGGACTTGCGAAGCATTTTCTGGCCTATCGCAATGCGGCGGAAAAACAGAGCAAAGTGTTCTCGCCCTCAAGTTTAGAGGCGATTGCGGCCCACACTTGGCCGGGGAATGTGCGCGAGTTAAAGCATGCTATCGAGCGCGCTTATATTCTGGCGGACCATGAGATTACCCCTGAGCATTTACAGCTTACGCCCAGTTTTGATAAGGAGGCGGCAGCGGAGGAAAATGTGGTGATCCCTCAAGGTATGCGCCTTGAGGAGCTGGAAAAAATCGCCATTTACCAAGCGCTTGAAACGAGTCAGGGCAATAAGACCGACACCGCCGAGCAGCTTGGGATCAGCGTTAAAACCCTCTATAACAAGCTCAGTAAATATGAGCAGGAGTCAGATGCTCAAACCGTTGTTGCTGATACCGTTAGCGAAGATTCCGCTAGCAATAGCATCGCCAAGTAGTAACCTACATTAAATGCCTGAAAATAAGCTAATGCATTGATTCAGCTTTTGATTCAGAGTTGATTCTGAATGTGTTAGCTTATTTGGGGCTCTAACTGCTGTTCAGCATTTGGCGCTTGATAGGGCACAAACACCTTCAAAGAGGCGGGCAGGATATCGATATTGAGTTCCTCCGGCTCACAAATCTCGCCATCAATCACATACTTGCATGGGGGCTGACTGCTGATCTTCACCTTTTTTGCGTGGGCATGTTTCACTTTGCCCGTGTTGGCCGAGGTCGCAGAGTCGCTATTGGCGGCCTCTTTAATCCAGCCAGTAAAAGCCAGTTCAGCTAGACTGATAAGCTGTTCATTCGGCTCATTGTTTGAATCTAACCAAGTGATATCCAACAAGCCGTCGGTCATATTGGGTTCACCCTTACCTTGGGCGAGTAAGCTGGTAAAAGGTGCGGCATTGGCAACCACTAGGCTGTGGGTTTGCACTGTCATTGGGGCTTGGTCATCTAAAGTCAGCTGCAACTCGAGGTTGGTGTCGGTGTTCACCGCGCGCCACAAACCATCGAGGTAGGCGAGTTGGCCGAGGGCATTTTTACGCTCGCGGCTCGCCGACTCAATCATTTGCTGCTCAAACCCAATGCCGACCAGCAGTAACACCAGCCGCTCATTACAACGCGCCGTGTCTATGGTCTGTGTCTGGCCTTGGATAATATTATCAAGGGCTTGGGAGACGGCATTGAGCTTACTGCTTAAACCAAAGAGGGCGTGTGATAGGGCATTAGTGGTGCCTAGCGGGATAATGCCTAAGGTGATATCGGTGTCGATAATCTCCGCCGCGACCTCAGTGACTGTGCCATCGCCCCCGCAAGCGATGATGATATCGGCGCCCTGAAGCCGTGCTTTTTTCGCTTGGGTTTGGGCGCTAATCTTTGGCGTGGTGAGCGCTAACTGCACCTCAAAATAGCGTTTCAGCTCAGTGCAAATTTGTTCGCCATGGCTCTGCCATTTACCCGCGCCAGAGACGGGATTGGCGATAATCCAGGCTCGCTTATGCAGTTTGATTTCCCCTTGAGTGTACATCTGCTCCAGCGCTTTAAGTTGCCAGCGATTTAACCCTGCGGTTTTACGAATGCTTTTAATCTGTTGCAGCACCTCGGCGAAGCTGAGCTCGGGGCGGCGGCACACAAGATAAGCGGCCAGCACCATTACGGAACGCCCGCGGCCGAGTGCACAGTGGATTAATACCCGCTTTTGGGCGCGTACTTGGCGATGTAACCAGTTAATCGCCTGATTTAATTGGGCGCTAGTCGGCACGCTGTGGTCAAGAATGGGAATATTCAGATAGTCGATATGATCCTCATACAGGGACACATCGAGGCCGTCGAATTCGGCGGTGACATCTAAAATGGCGGTAATGCCATAACGATTCAGTTTAGGTAAATCTGCAGCGCTTAAGCGGCTACCCAAGTACAGATATTTATCAATGGCTTGCATTGAAGGCACGCTATCGCGGCGGCGCGCCCAGAGATTATAGAGTCGGCACCCTAATAAAAACGGAATAAAGCCCCAACGAATATACCAAGGGATGGAGCCATCCTGACGTTTTCTAAAAATACTGGCGAGATTAAACCAATAGGCCGAGCCGACAAGGGCGAGGGAAAGGCTGCTCCATGCCCAAATAAAGGTGAGGATAGGGGAGTGCCCCGTTACGGCGAAATAACCAAATAACAGCGCTCCGAACAGGTAGAAATACTTAATGTGGATCCTACTCAGCATTGGCATCTCCTCCATCGATAAACGGCGAACCTCAGAGAAACCCACTTTATCGTGACCAATGACTGTCGCGATAAAGTGGTTCGGTGGTACTCAATTGAACTGTGGTTCCCCTGATTGACTCGTTTGCGGGACTCTCTACTTTCCGTCATCTGTCCTAGCAGCGGGTATCTTTCGCTTTAACGCCTTCTTTCAGTTCTTCACAGGCATCTTCAATCGCATTGCCGGTATCTGTGATGGCTTCATCGATTTTTTCGCCTGCGTCCTCGGCGTGGTTGTCGCTACAGGCTGACAGTCCAAAGGTTAATAATAAGGCTAAAAATGCAGTGGTAATCATGGTCATAGGTTTCATATCGATTCTCCTTTTATCCAATTTAAGCGCGTGGTGCCTTGCCCTTAAGGGCGTTGACCAGCAGTGAAATCACAAGTAATACAATAAATAGGAAGAAAATAATCTTTGCGATCCCCGCTGCGGCGCCAGCGATCCCCGTAAATCCAAACAGTCCGGCGATAATGGCCACAACCAGAAACATTAAGGTCCAACCTAACATAGCCACCTCCTTTGTCTTATTTCGGTTTTTCTGTCTACTTCACTCTGCACGTTTACGTCGAGCGAGCTAGTTGCTGGAGGAGTTGAATAAGCTAGCTTACGTCTTACATCCTGTTATCACTCAATCCCGCAATAAACTCACAAAGGGGATATTGCGAGCTTAATGCCAACTTTGAAATTTTTGGTTAATCTACTGATTATTAGTGTAATTTTTAAATTCTGTGTTGGCGGGAGTATTGGCTGATATAAGCGAGATAGGCAATTTTTACCTGCGATTCGGTAAGAGTTGCAGTGAGATAATTGCGAGAACAGCATAATGGCTTGAGAGTAGGTCGAAATGGCATTATGTTGTTGATTTAAAAGTGAGAGCTAATTTTTTGCAAAATCAATGCTATTAGACCCATGGAGTCACACATTCATAATATGTTAATTCATTCAAGCAACTCCTACTTCGTAAGCGAAATCGAAGCGCTCAGTTCAGGCCCTGTTAGCATAATAGGCTATGTCATTGCAGCTGTTATGTTTATTGTTGCTTATAAATATACGCCTTTCATAAAATACATTTCGGAAACCGTTAACTTAAAACCAAGCACTATTTTTGTGCTGAGTTTTAGCTTTATCCTACTCGGTTTTTTCGCGACTCTTTCTATGTATCTCGATATTTACCAAGTTCAACAATCTGTTTTGGAAAATAAAACGCAGGTGATCTCTGGATGTATAAAGGATCATCAAATCAATCAAAGCGCTAGCAGAGAGGAATCCTTTTCGGTATCGGGTGTACGCTTTGCATACAATGACTACGTTACTGCAAGTTACTTCTTTTCAAATAAAAACCACGAATCATTTATTCAAAATGGCCAGTGTGTTTCTATTCTCTATCTGCCTAACTTTAAAAATGGCATATTAAAAATCGATAAGGTGTAATTTTAGACCTGTTGCAGGCGAGCATTGTCACGGCAGTGGTCATCGGAAAAAGGGATTTTTCCGTTGAGCCCCCAAGGATGGGTTTACGGCGTGCCACTGAAGTGACAATGCGGAGCGGAAACGGAACTCCAATCGGCTTTTGGCATTATGTATTCGATTGATTGAAAGCAATTATGCAGAGCGGAAGCTGGATGAGAAATGGCTTTTAACCCAAAAAATGAACGTAAAAAAGCGGGTTAAGTTTTCACTTAACCCGCTCGATAAGGTTTCCCAAAGCGAATTAGCAGCGTTGCAGTGGTTTCCAGCGTTGCAGGCTGACTGGAATACTTACCCCTTGGGATAACAACAGGTTAATCCGTGCTTGGTAGGCCGCGCCCTGCATCAAATGTTTCGCCAAATCCACTGCATTACGCTCGCGGTAATCATCTAAATAACTGCCTTTTGCCCAAGCATTAAAGGCACCGAGGGCAGGGCCTGCCCAAATCTGGTAATCCATTTCGCGGCCAACTTCACCTGTGTTTGACCAGCGGCTCGAAAGACCCAAATACCAGCGGAAAATCAGCGCCATTTTGCGTTTAGGATTATCCAGCGCGCGTTCAATTTGCTTAGGATCGCGCTCATTAAAGTGCGCCACAGTACCTGCCCAAATCTCATCTAATGAGGCGCGAAACACTTGCTCTTCCAGCTTTTGTCTTTCCTCTGCTGGAATCGCCTCAATCGAGTCGTAGCGGGTGTAAATTTCATAGAGTTTATTGGCGCGCATTGGGAATAGAGTGCCGCGCTTAACTACTTGTAACTTAACGCCCATTTCAAACATATCGGCGGCGGGCGCCATAGTTACATCGGCCATTTCAGTGGTGGCGAGTAATTTACGGGTATGTTCGCTGGCTCCCGCCTCAACACAGGCTTGGTTGATTGAGCCAGTGACAATAAAGGCCGCGCCCATATTGAAGGTCGCCAGCGCCGCATCGGGCGTGCCGATCCCACCACCTGCGCCCACACGGATCGGTGTTTTGTACTGGTACTTGGCTTGAATGGTATCTTTGAGCGCCAAAATGGTCGGCAATAACGTGACCAGAGGGCGATTGTCGGTGTGGCCGCCAGAGTCGGCTTCGGCGGTAATGTCATCGGCCATGGGCACCGATTGCGCCATCAACATTTGATCTTCGCTGATAAGCCCTTCGTTCACTAATTGCTGCAGCATCTTAACCGGGGCTGGCTCCATAAACTTGGTCGCCACCTCGGTACGGCTGATTTTAGCAATCACTTTATTGCCAATCACAATCTCGCCGTTGGCGTCGCGACTCAGGCCTGCGGCGCGGTAATAGACGATTTGCGGTGTTAAGCCCAAGAAGGCCGAAGCCTCAACCGTACGCACTTGATGCTTGAGGAAGAGTTCGACACTGCCACGTTCAAGCGCTGGTTCGCTCGGGCTGTGGATCAAGTTAAAGGCGTAGGGGCCATTGGGCAATGCCGCTTGAATGCGTTTAATCGCGGCTTCAACGCGCGACGGAATTAACCCTGCCGCGCCAAAGGAGCACAGAATGCCCGCCTGACCTAAGGCGATAACTAACTCTTCCGAGGCGATGCCGTTGGCCATGGCGCCCGCGTAGTAGGCGTATTTCACCCCATGCACGCGGCGAAAATTACTGTCGCCCAAGCTTTGGGTGCCAAGGGCGGGGGCGAAGGCACTCACCGGATGCAAACCATTGCTTTTGTGTAAACCATTGCAGGGTTGAGCTTCTGCAAGACCGACCACCTCGGCGCTTTGGGCAATGCCTAGGCCTTTTTCGGCATGATTGACTAAGTAACAGGCTTGATTGAGATCTTTAAGTTTTTTGCCAAGGGAATCGATATCGAAACTGATGGCGGCTTCATCAACCTGCCATGGCCAAGGACTGAGTTTTTTATTATCGAGAGAGTTATTATCGAGTGTGGTATTCGTCATTTGGGCTTTTCACTTTTAGGTGTTTGGGGCCTGAATTTATTTGCCGCAGTGAGGGTATTCCCTTGCACTGCGGCTGTTGTGTACTGTTTAAGCTAACTGTTGTTAATGCCGCAAGTTAGGCGCTCGCGCTATGCCTCTTCGATGCAGATTGCGATATCGGTTACCTCATAAATGCGCAGGCCATCCTTACTCAGGTTGGCATCGCCCTTGATGATGCGTTTTCCGTTTTTATCTTCAATGCTGGTGATATGCACATCCAGCGACATCTGTTTGTTTAATGGATTAATTTGACCGCGATACTTCCATTTAATTTCTGACAGAATTTGGCCAAATTTCGGATTATTAAAGCCTGCACCTAGGTCTTGGTCTATGGCATAGGTTTGCAGTAATTCGATAATCGCTTCGACGCCGAGGGAGCCTGGCATTACAGGGTCCTGATGGAAATGGAACTGGAAGAACCAATCGCTCGGGTCAATAGTGCGCTCGGCGTATAAGTATCCCAGTCCCTTCTTACCGCCAGTTTTTACAATCTCGGCCTTATCGATAAAGTTCAGCTGACCACCCGCGAGGCGGTAGTGTGGCTTGCCCTGTGGCGCCACGAAACTGCGGCCATTTTTATCTAACAGATTGATTTGGCTGTCGGCTTTGATACCGCGCTCAATATGCCAGGCTTGGGTTGTTTTACCATTGTCGATCCCCAACTGGTTTTTAAGTGCATCGGCCTTAAAGTAACCGAAAACCGCATTACCACGGTAGAAGGGCTCGCCATCGCAGCTCAGTTCGAAACTAAAGTTTTGAATGATATTGCTGCCAGCAATCACAGTGGACAGCAGGCGCGAATCGTTGACTATGGTTTTACCGCGTAAATCCACTTCGCGCAGCAAGGTGCCACTGCCGTCGAGGTTGCGGAAGAATAATTCCTGCCCCGGGAAGCCTAAGGTCGTGCCCATATAACCCGAGATAAAGCCATTGGGCTGTAGAGATATTTCCATCAGCACAGAATAAGGCATCACGGCATGATGGCTGTTTTTAACGTAATACCAAGCGTTGCTGGGCACTTCATACTCGGCAATACAGGAGGATGGCTTTTTCAGCTCGCCACGTTTGCCCTCAATGGCCACCACGCGGGTGGTGAGTTGCAGATCGCCGCAAGGCGTGCGCGGCGGGATTAAGCCACGGTAAATACTAAAATCGGGGCCGAAGCAGTTTTCAATATCGCCAGTGGCAAACTCAAACAAATGATAAGGCGTAAACGGCAGGGTGTCGGGCACGCGGTTGGCGTACTTAGAGCCTGCTGGCGCAATCGGCGCACTTACATGCTTAAGCGGTACAACGCCTTTATTTACGGGAGCGGCCATATCCGGGATTTGCGCCATCAGCGGCGCTTGTTCCACTTGCTTGTCGATATTTGCTGCTTGGGCATCATTACTCTGTGAAGAATGGCTTTGCCAAGAACTGCTCTGCGAGTAGCGGGTACAATCCGCTTCTTCTTTAATCATCACCCCGAGGTTTTGGAAATCCACCACCACTTTACCATTGAGCAGGATATCAATATTCGCCTTGGCATAGGGGCGAGGGCTCATGCCTATTTCGGTGACTTCCATGCGATAGGTGAGCGTGCCTGATTGTGGCAATACCTGACCGCGGCAGCGTACTTTTTGCGATGTGTTTTCAAGGGGTTGGAAACGACCGTTTGTCACCCCAAGGTGCATACCAATATGCAACATAAAGAATTGCAGTAACTGACCACAACCTTCGGCCATGAGGGAGCCTGCCATCACTTGGTCGCCCTTGAAATGGCAGGGGAAATACCAATGGTCGGGGGCTAATTGCTTGTGACCTTCAATCAAGCCTAAGCCCCAGGCGCCGCCATGCACGTCGAGCTTGCTGACTTGTTCGATCATCAGGAATTTTTCCGAGGCGAAGCACAGTGAAGGCTGGAGACCAAACTTCGCCTGATGGGCCGCATGTTCACCGCCGAAACAGCCGCCAATGTCGGCGCTCAGTAGACGATGGATTTGGCCGTAGCTAAAGGCCGTTTGTGCGCAGTTTAGTAGAGGAGTGAAGCGTGGCTGATTGCCGTTTCGGGCATATTCATTGGCCAGTGCAATTTGTGCCTGCTCGCGCAGCTTAATTTCGGCCTCGGTGCGGATCACCCCTTTGCCATCGGCCAGTTCTTTATCGGTAAAGAATCCCGCGCAGCCGCCGTCCATCTTGAGGATCAGCTTATCGCCCACGAAGCATTCGTAGGAGAAGAAAAACAGCAGGGTATCGCCATTGCGGGCAAAGTGATTGATGGAGATATCGTAGCGCAGGGTATCACCGCCACGGGGCAGGTCCCCAAGGAAGGTGAGGGTGCAGTCGAGCAAGCGATAGACGCGCTCGCCTTTGTTTTCAAAATCGATACCTAAGTAGCTGATCAGCATTAAGTCGCATTGGCCCGATTCGACCGCCACCGCCCAAGGGATTTGGCCATCGACCAAGAAGGGCGCATCCACGGGAATGTCGTACTCTGTGGTCATAGTGCTCGGTTGATAGCGGTTCATTTGGGCGTTGAGCTTAGTCACCCGCGAGACCAGTAGATAATCCGAGGTTGGCAGGCGCACGCGGCGGGCGTAGCTATCGATAATGGCGTAATCGGCGCCAAAGACCTTGGCAATGTCACCCTCGGCATATTCCACCAGATCCTGATAGTTCCAAATGCAGGGCTTAGCCGCTGGGATAGGTGGTGTATAGGGTGCGACATTCGCGTGATCAGGTTTTAACTCTGGTTTTACTTCTGGGACGGGTACAGCGTGCTGCGCCGCAGCGGCATTGGCGCTGGTGGTAACATGGGGGGCAACAGACCCCATTTGTGTCGTCTGGGACAATTGCGCTTTTAACAGCGCATCGGCCAGTTTGAGCCCCTGCTCACGGCTCTGTAAAAAGGCTAAGTGCGCCTCGCGGGCCAATTTCTGGTTTTGTAACAGTGCCGCGCTATCCTGCGACGCCCTATCCTGCGCCAAGGGCGCCGCCGAATATTGGTGTGGTGCGTTAGATGACATACCGCTCTCTACTGCTATTGGTGTGGCAAATGGGGTGGCGTTTTCAGCCGTGGTATCAAGTGCAGCCTGTACTCTGGGCACAGTTTGTGTCGCCTGCGGTGCGACAGGCCGCAACTGGCGCATTTTGCCTTGGATGGCGGCAAGTGCGGGCAGCGGCGTATCCACAATATGTTGATAGATATCGCGGCCACCGAGCGTCACGGGTTTGATTAAATGTTTTTGCTCACTCAAGGTTAAATCCTGCTCAAGGCGCAGTTCTAGTTGCGCCGCCTGCGTTGCCGTTTGGCTTAACAGCAGCAGTGAGCTCACTCCTTGGCTTTGGGTAGAGACTAATGCCTGTTTTTCGGTGTTTTTATCCGTACCCGCAGACCCGTTTTTTAGGCTTAACAGGGCATTAAGAAGACTGGCCATACCCGCAGCGGCAAAGTTATGCCCAAGGGTATTGGCGACTCGATTGCATGGCGTGCCCATAAGATTAAGCTGCGCTAATAGCTGCTCTGCGGGCAGTCGCTCCTCTGGGGCAATACATTGCTCAACCATATGAATGGCAGCTGGCACTGAAGGATTGGCGATAGCCGTTTCGGTTATCAGCGAATCAAGCAGCTTGGGCAGCTGATGATGTGTGCCAAATGATTGACCACGAATTTGGCCGTAACCCTTTTGAGAACTGTTACTCGCTTGTTGACTGTTGCTCGCTTGCTGGCTGGTAAGCACGATAGCGCCCGCGCCTTCACCCACCTTCCACTGTGGATTCACGCTGTTAGCATCGAGATCAACGGCGATTTGAGCGTTTTTCAATATAACCTGTTCAACACTGCCGCTTAAATCCACGGCGGCAATCACTACGCCATCGAGGGCCTCTTGGGACAGTAAGTTTTGCGCCACATCGATACAGCGAGCGACCGATTGCTCGGCGGCTGAAATGGTAAACGCCGGGCCATTAAAGTCCCACAGCGAGGCGATGCGCGACGCCATAATATTGCCAATAAAGCTGGTGTATTGATTGAGCTTGGCGGCATCGAGCACGCTGTCCATAGCGATGGCTTCAAGGGCGAGGTATTCATCATTGGAGAGGTGAACGCCTTGTTTCTTTAAGCTATCCGCCAGTTGAGTGTGCAAATTCACGCGGCCACGGAATTGGTGCAGTTCAAGCTCGGTTTCCATCGCCACTAACACCGCGACCTTGCTGCCAGCGGTTAACTTGGCATCGCGAATCGCTTCGTCGGCGACTTTGATCAGCAACAATTGCTGGGAGATCAGCCTGTCATCCTCATTGGGCGGCACTTTAAAGCGCAAAAAGTCGAAATCAAACTGCTCGATATAGGCGCCTTTGGGTGCGCGATTTAGGCCATATTGGCTAAGGATGTCGGGGTGTTTATCTAAGCCTTTCCAGCGGTTAGGTGGCAGCGGGATAAAGGCATCCGTGTGAGCTAATAGCGCCTTATCCAGCGCATTGATGGAGGCCAAAGGCCCAAAGTGCGACGCCATGCCGATAACGGTTAATGCTTGCTGCTGATAAACAGGTTTGTTGGCTTGCCTCTCGGCGCTGTGAGTTGTTGGTTGATAGGATTCCAACAACAGATGGGCATTACAGCCACCAAAACCAAATACAGATACCCCCGCATGGCGACGATCATTGCCTGTTTTATCGGGCCAAGTCTGCAACTGAGTGGGGATATTATTACCGCTAAACAATCCCTTAGGCGATGAAATCGGCGCCTTGAGGTTGATACTCGCCGGTAGATGGCCTGAGCGCATGGCGAAGATCATTTTCATGATCCCAGGCATGCCGGCAGCTGTGAGCAAATGTCCAAGGTTGGATTTAGCCGAACCTATCAGCGGCGCCATAGTGCCGCCGAGTTTATCTTCGAAAAAACGCTCCATCGAGGTGAGTTCAACCTTATCCCCCAGCGGCGTGCCGGTAGCATGGCATTCAATCACTTCGATATTGCTCGGATGCGTGTTAGCGGCGGCATAGGCACGCTCGAAGGCTTGCACTTGGCCCTTACTGTTGGGGCTTAAGACAAATTGGCCCTTGCCATCGTTCGATAAGCCAATACCACTGACCACGGCATAAATATTATCGCCATCGCGCTCGGCATCCTCTAAGCGCTTAAGCACTAATACGCCAGCGCCTTCACCTGCGAATAAGCCTTTGCTATTGCTATCGAAAGGCGCCGAAATCCCATGGTCTGGATAGGCGTGGAAAATCGAGAATCCCATGTTGATAAAGAAGGGATCTGCGCCCGATACGGCGCCCGCGAGCATCATATCGGCCTTGCCCGTGGTTAAATAATCACAGGCCAATTTGAGGGCATAGACTGAGCTGGCACAGGCGGCATCGAGGCTGAGCTGTGCGCCGCCAAGGCCGAGGGCATCACTTAACAATTTAGAGGCCGTGTGGGCAATGGCGCCATTGGCGGCCTGTTGCGAGCCCGCAATCGACGCATTGGCGAAGGGCGCTAGGGCAAATTCGGGTTGATTAAGCTTAGTTTTTAATGCCTTTTCAACTGCTTGATGATAAATCGGTAAAAACAGCTCATTAGAGCTTGCGGTCGGGAACGACAGGGTACCCATTACAATCCCTGTGCGCTCAAGTAATGGTGCCGTTAGATCCACACCCGCATCCAGCAGGGCTTTTTTACTGCAATCTAATGCCCATAAAAAACTTTCATCGAGCCCGTCAAAGGCCGTCGGCGGCAACTGATAACCCTGCGGGTCAAAACGAAAGTTGCGGATATAGCCGCCCTTATCGCAATAAAAACGGTCGGCTTGGCCTTGAACACCTTGGTAATTTGCTGGATTGGCATTGAGTTTGGCCGCATCGATTTGGCTGCGAGAATCTTTTTTATCCAGCAGATTTTGCCAAAACTGCTCAGGTGTGTCGGCATCGGGATACTGAACGGCAAGGCCGACGATGGCAATCTTTGGCATCGCCTTTGAGCTTTGGCTCTGGTCGTTTGGCACTGCTGTGCTGTTTTGCTGAGTCGGGTGAGCATGCATTTGAGAACTCAAAGGGGTTCTCCTTCTTGGAATACGTTTGAATAATGGCCTAATGCACTGGCTGAATGTGGCGCTATCGTTTTCGCTGTAGCCTTCTCTGCCGATTGAAGCACAAGCGGCGCAAGGGAAAGTGGCACTCTATGGCTGATAAGTTGAGCTAAGCATTTGAGTAAACTGGTGATCGTATCGCTGCCCTTGGCATTACATGCCATGGCTAATATCGGTTGTTCCTGTGTTTGAACGCCATCGGCGCCCAACTCTAGTTGGCGGCCGATTTTATCGATAAGTGTGCTGGTTTGCCGATCGGCGCCCACCTCAACAAATAAGCGCGCACCTTGGTGATACGCGGTGTTAATCAGCGCGGTAAAATTCAGCGGCGCGCAAAAGGTGTCGGCAATACTCTTGGCAATGCTTTGGCTATCGATACTGACGGCGCTTTGCTGCGCCGCGCTAATAAAACGCACCTGAGTCTCGCAGGCATTCGCCTTTAAGCCCAAGGTATAAAACCTTTGAATAGCACTGTGCTGTGACTGCGAGGGCGGGGTATGCATGGCGGTGACTTTATTGCTGGCAATGCCACGCTTATTCAGCCTTTTAAGGAGTTGTAAGCAGCTTGCTTCGCAGCCCGCGAGAATACAGGTATCGCCCTGTTCGATGGCCAGATAAACCCGTGGAAAATCATTCAGCAGGGCATTAATTTCGGCGCGAGAGGCTCGCACTAAAAAGCTGTTCCACGCCAGCGGTGCATCTTCATTCAACTGCCAATCGCGGCGCACCGCAAGCAGTGGGCCTGAAATCTCCTGATTGAAGATGGCGCTGTTTTGGGTGGCGTTAATCAGGGCATGTGGCGTTTGCCAAATATCCAAACTTGCCCACATGGCCGCTTCACCCATGGAATAGCCCAGAGCGAGTTGCGGTTGGATATTAAAGACTCGAGTCAACAGCCGACTAAATAGGTAACTGGCGCCAACACCGCTAATCGCAAGTTGGCTTAAGCTCATGTTTGCCGCATCTTTTAAATCAACAGCACTTTTTACATCAACTGCACTTTTGGCAGCGCCTTGGTAAATCGCCTCGGCCTGCAACATGGCGGCTAAATCCCCTTCACGTTCAAGCTCGCGATAAAGCTCAGGGAAATAGCGATGTAAGTCGCTAAACATATTCGGGTAAACCGTGCCGACGCCGGGGTAGACAAAGGTTAAGCCCGTATCGCCGAGGGGCGTTGGCGTAAAATAACTGCCCGCAGGGGTCTTAAAGGCTAGATTGGCCGATGGCGTTTGGGCTGGTACTGGCGCAGGAGTCTGTTGCGTCTTTTCAATATAAGCACGCATCGCCTTGGCTTCTTGCATAAGCTCTTCAAGGGAGCCAGCCATCAGCACTAAGGTTAATTTATCCTTTGCTTGATAGCGCTTAAACCAATTATTGCCTTGGCTGCTGAGCCAGTCCGTATCGGGAAAGTTTGCCGATAAATCTAATGAATCAATTAGTTGTGATAACTGTACCGTTAAAGACTCATGTGTGTTGCCGCTAATGGGAATAAAAAGCCTGTTGGCATTGAGCAACGGCTGAGCGATAAGCCGAGTGCCTTGGGTCAAGATAAGGCTTTGGGTTGTGCTCGCTTGAGGGGCCTTATCCAAGAGATTACCCAAGGGCTTATTCAAGAGCTTATCCAAGAGATTACCCAAGAGATTTAGGCTTAATACCCTTGCCTGATGGGGCTTGGTAAACCAATAGCCGTTTTGTGCGGTTTTTACGGGCTTTTCAGCGCGCTGTTCAGCGTGTTGTTCAGCGAGTAGTTCAGCAAGTTGTGCTGCATCAGTCGCATCAAGCATTGGTTGAATGCCTTTGAGACTGCGATGACTTAACGCCTCAACCGCTTGAGATAATACATTCAACTGACTGGCAAGATTGCCTGCCTGCGCGTAGCCATTAACCGCCTGAGCACAATCGCGTTTCGCCAAGCTAAAAGCGCTGTTTAAGCAGCGCTCGACGGTATTTGTATTGATAGCATTTGTTTCTTCGGCTGTTTCAGCTTGGATTTGCGCTAATGCTGAAATATAAGCCTCGGCATGCAGGTGTAACTGCGCTGCCATCAGCCCATCGAGCAGATACAAGCTACGGGCTTGCTGCTGATATTCAAAGCGAATTTCAACGAGCTGTTTTTGCGCAATATGGTCGAGTTGCTCAGTGAGCAAGGCGACCAGTGTTGGCTCATCAGCTGGCTCATTAATCAGTGGCTTATCTTCAACATTGAGCTGAATTCGACAAGCGATCAACTGCTGCAGCTTGCTAACATCGGTTTGTGCATGGCTAAGTACACTCAGCATCCACCCATCACCAAGCCATACGGCTATTCGCAGTGGCTTGGCATTGGGATGCGGACTGTTTAATGCCGCATTGCTTAATGCGGCATGTACGCTTGGGGCGAGTGTCACTTAACACTTACCTCGGCCGTGCTTTGGCCTGCTGCCTGCACATGCGTTTGTTGCTGAGGTTTATTGGCCAAAAACGCTTGGTTGAGCGTCTTACTGACCGTAACCTTGGCCCGTTTCATCTCGCAGCTTAATCGGCCATCTTGATGATAAAGCGCAATATTGGCTTCAAGTGTTCGGGACGAATGCTTGATAACATCCAGCACTAATACTGCCTTCTCGCCAAAACCTAAGGGCGAATAGGACACAAACTCGCCAATGGCACTGGGTAAGCTTGCCGCTTGATATTTAAGGCGCGCCCACACGAGCATGGCCTGCAATAACAGATCTTCGGCAAAGGGTTGTGTGCCTTTATCCTCAAGATTTGGCGCAAACTCGCCGCAGTCATCTAAGGCCACGGCTGGCAGTGCTACCTTAGCGATAAGCTGCTGATCATCAAAGGCGAGCACTTCGCTTATGCCTTGCAGTCTTGGGCCATGGAACAGTGTGCCATCGCTGTAGAGCGACTCACGGTTCGCGATAGCGGGTTGCTGTGCCATCTCCTGCATCAGAGAATGCAACTCACCAACCTCCAAACCCTGTGCGTCTGGCGTATCATCCGTCTGCGCCACTAACACCGCCTGATACTGCGGACGACCTTCAAAGCTTATCAGCGCGGTTAACGCCTCAGTCGATTGCTGTGTCGCGTCGGCAAGCGGCGTGAGCATCAATTCGAGCTCAATAGGCGCATCGCGGGCAAGCAGCGCCTCATCGAAGATAATTCCCTTGAGCAGTCGATAATCGCTGACACTCACCGCCTTTCCTAAATGGGCCTTGGCGGCCTCACGCATCCAATCGATGGCGCACACCGTTGGCAACACTGCATGACCATTGATGCAATGATCCTCAATAAAGCTCATGCGTTTAGGGTCGAGGCTGCGCATGACGCGAATACTTTGCGGCACCGTTTGGGCCATAGGCTGCGGATCTAACGCCGTGGTTAGATCCGCTTCAGGCTTTTTTGCTGATGCAGCTTCAACAGTATTGGCGGTATTGCCCTGCATATCGGTTCCGACCAACAGCTGCGCTCCCGTATCACTTAATAATTGGCTGGCAAATAACTCGGCACCGGCTTTGAGTGGAATGACATAGACCCCGCGGTCGATAAACATCTTTTTCAGTGCAGGATTAACCATGCCGCCATCCCAAGGACCCCAGTCAAAGCTCATCACCTTGGCTTGTGGCAATTGCTGCGCGAGTTGCAGCGCAGCCTTGTTGAGAATGTCGTTAGACATGGCGTAGTCGCTCTGGCCGGTATTGCCGTAAAAACCCGCCGCCGAAGAGAACAGGGCGATGAGCGTTAACTGGCTAAGATCCAGTGCAGACAGCAGATTGTTAAGTCCGGTCACCTTAGTGCCATAAACGCGTTCAAGTTCGCTTAAGGTTTTGTCTTGAATATGTTTATCGGCAAGTACGCCCGCGCCGTGGATAATCCCCGTGATGGGCGATAGGGCGCTGATAGGCGCAATAGTGCTGGCAATGGCGGCAGGATCGTTAACATCCAGGCTTAAGTATTCGGCGCTGGCGCCAACCGCTTCAAAGGCCTGCAAGGCATGGCTGATTTCAAGGCTGCTTTGTACTGGCCAAACTAAGGCATCCACTTGTTTTGGTGTGGGTTTATCACCCAGGCTTTGCAGATGTGCAATGGCAGCAGCTTTCAGCTCGTTGCGATTTTTACCCTGAGCCCAAGCGGGGATCCCTTGATGGGCGCTGCGACCCGCGAGGATAAAATGTGCCTTGCAGCGTTTCGCTAAACTTAAGGCGCACTCGAAGGTGACGCCCTTAGCGCCGCCTGTGACGAGGATTTTGTCCGCAGACGAGAGAGACGCGCCACTGCGGCGAAGCACGGCATTGCCAGCGACTAAGGTGGTGCGCTCAAGCTCGCTATCAATACCGACTTCGACTGGCGCATCTTGGAGGTAGTATTCCTGCACTACCGCATTGGCGACCGTTTTAGCGTCCAAGTTTGGCGCGATATCCAGCGCGCGGCAAACCACTCCCGGCCATTCGTGATTTAAGGTTTTCGTGAGTCCAGAGAGCGCCGCTTGGTTGAGTTCACTCTGGCTAATAACAGCGCCTGCCGACTCGTCCATGCCGATATAGCCAAAGCCACCGTCGATACGGCTGACGGTGACAAAGCGGCAGTGGTCGCGCTCAGTTAACAGCGGTTGTAAGTGTTTGGCGAACAAGAAGGCTTGCTCGACCGAGGCTTTGGCGTCGTCAGCCAGCACTAAGCCAGCACCTTTATCCACATCGGACTTATGTTGTGGCTGCAGATGAATAAAACCGGCGATTTGGCCAAGCGCTTCAATCTGATTGATGACCGCACAAATGCTTTCATCATCAATCGCCTCCAGCGTGAAGCTGGCGATATGGCTATCGAGTGGCGATGCGCTGGTCACAACCGTTTTCGGTGAGCGTACAACCGCGACCTTAACGCCTTGGGCGTGAAGCTTTTCGGCAATCACCCCCGCGTTGTGGCCATCGTCGCCGATAACGACGTAACTGTTTGCCGTCAGTTGAACATCACTAGTCGCTATGATGCGCGCTAACTCAGCCGCCGCTGGCAACTTTTTTAGCATCACCTCACTATGGGGCGGCAGGTCGATGGTTTCCTCGACGGTTTCTGCAGTTGCCTCTTGAATCTCTTGAATTGGCGCAGCATGGTTTTGCTGTAGTGCCTCACTTGATGCTTGCGAACCCGCATAGAGGGCGACAATCTCACCCAAGGTGCGACACTCGGCTAAATCCTCTGGGCTCAGTTCTGGCAGGTTTGGCAGTTGATCTTGTACTGTGCCTAAAATTTCCACGCGCTTAATGGAATCGATACCAAGGTCGGCTTCCATATCCATACTCAGTTCCAGCATTTCCACGGGATAGCCCGTCTTTTCGGCCACGACCGCCATCATAGTGCATTCAATCGCGTCATTAGAAAGCGCCGCACTTGCTGCTACTGCACTTGCGAGCACTGCATTTTGTGTCGCATGGCTCACTGTGGCAGCAGCTGTTACAGGAGCCGCTTGGCTAAATAGCGCAACGATTTCCCCTAGGGTGCGACACTCGGCTAAATCCTCTGGGCTGAGTTCTGGCAGGTCGGGTAACTCGTCCTGTACCGTGCCTAAAATTTCCACGCGTTTGATAGAATCGATACCAAGGTCGGCTTCCATATCCATACTGAGTTCGAGCATTTCCACGGGATAGCCGGTCTTGTCGGCCACGACCGCCATCATAGTGCGCTCAATTTCATCATTAGATAGCGCCGCGCTTGCAGCGACTGCACTTGCGACTACTGCATTTTGTGTCGCATGGCTAACTGTGGCAGCAGCGGGTACAGGAGTCGCTTGGCTAAAGAGCGCGACAATTTCCCCAAGGGTGCGACACTCGGCGAGATCTTCTGGGCTCAGTTCTGGCAGGTTCGGTAACTCGTCCTGTACTGTGCCTAGAATTTCCACGCGCTTGATGGAATCGATACCAAGGTCGGCTTCCATATCCATGCTCAGTTCCAGCATTTCCACGGGATAGCCTGTTTTGTCGGCCACGACCGCCATCATAGTGCGTTCAATTTCATCATTAGAAACCGCCGCGCTTGCTGCTACTGCACTTGCGAGTACAGCATTTTGTGTCGCATGGCTAACTGAGGCAGTAGCTGTTACGGCTGTCGATACTACAGGAGTCGCTTGGCTAAAGAGCGCCACGATTTCCCCTAGGGTGCGACACTCGGCTAAATCTTCAGGGCTGAGTTCTGGCAGGTTGGGTAACTCGTCCTGTACCGTGCCTAGAATTTCCACGCGCTTAATAGAATCGATACCAAGGTCGGCTTCCATATCCATGCTAAGTTCCAGCATTTCCACGGGATAGCCAGTCTTATCGGCTACCACCGCCATCATAGTGCGCTCAATTTCATCATGAGAAACCGCCGCACTTGCAGCTACTGCGGTTTGTGTTATTGACTGCGGGCTTGCTGTAACGGCTGTTACAGAAGTCGCTTGGCTAAAGAGCGCAACGATTTCCCCTAGGGTGCGACACTCGGCTAAATCTTCAGGGCTCAGTTCTGGCAGGTTAGGTAATTCGTCCTGTACTGCGCCTAGAATTTCCACGCGCTTAATAGAATCGATACCAAGGTCGGCTTCCATATCCATGCCAAGTTCTAACATTTCAACGGGGTAACCCGTTTTATCGGCAACCACTGCCAGCATGGCTGTCTCGATTTGCTGCACGACTGACTTCTCGGAAAGCGCGCGAGTTGCTGTCGCCACAGTTTGCACTTGTGGTTGCTGAACTTTGGGCTCACTCACAGGCGCAACAGTCGCTTTTGGCTCTGCGGCTAACGCTTGAACCACGGGCGACTGTGCTGGAGCGACTGGCTTTGCCGCTGTAACTGCCACTGGTGCCGCTTGAATGGGGACTTGAACCTGAGGCGCTGGCATTTGGCCGAGTAGGGCTAATGCCGCTTGGCTGCTGCTGGTCTGCAATTGCATAAATTCAGCATGGCTCTTTAGAGTTTGTGCCTGATGCTGGTGGAACAGCTCCATAGAGCGTTGCAGGCTCTCTGGAATGGCGATGCCAAGGCTTGCCATTTTGGCTTGCTCTGCCATCAGGGCACTGACGGTATCGCTGTATTGCTGCGGGATCGCTAAAAATTGTTGATGTAATTGCGCGGCCTGGGTTTGGGCGGCAAAAAAGGCGCTCAGGGCATCTTGATTCGCCTGTCCAGTGGTAAAGCTGGTTGGCTGTGCAGGCGTTTGCTGTTGAATATTATTGCTATTTTGTGCCACTGGCTTTTCCACTTCGACAACCTTCTCTAGAATTTTTTCGACAATCACTGGTTTTTCAACGACTTTCTCAACCACTTTCTCAACGAGGCGATCCACATACTGCACTTGGCTGGTAATTTTGCCCGATTGCAGCGAATCGACCATTTTGTTGCGGGTCGCTGGGCTGATGTAGTTGGTCGCGTTGAGCTTGATATTCATGGCCGAAGGCGTTGCGGGCGCAATCAGCTCGGCTTGATAAGGGTCGATTTCCCCCAGTGTTACCCCCGCAACCGCCAGTTGCACCGCAGCGCTGCGCAGTTGGCTGTCGGAGTCGGCTTTAGGATTCGGGTTAATGCTGATAAGGCAAAGCTCTTGTAACTGCTCGGCTAAGGTATTTTCTGTCAACTTTTGCAGAATGTTTTTCGGGCCAAACTCGACAAACACCCGTGCACCAGCGGCATACATGGCTTCTAGTTGCTCGCTAAAGTGCACCGATTGCAGCATATGATCTTTAAAGGCGGCTTTGATGGCGTTGGCATCGGTAGGGTGTAGTTGACCAGTGCCATTGGCATACAGGGCAATCTTTGGCGTGTTGAATTGAGCCTTATCGATGGCTTCGCTAAAGGGCTTTTGCGCATGGGCAACCAATGGCGTGTGGAAGGCGCCGGAAACGGGCAGGGCAATTGCCTTAAAGCCTAACTCGCCAATGGCCTTAGCGGCCTGTTGTGTCGCTGTGGTAGCGCCAGCAATCACCAGCTGAGTCGGTGAGTTGTAGTTGGCAATCTTGACGTCGTCAAACTGCGCTAGGCAATCGTTGATAGCCTCAATATCTTGTTTTTGCTTAAGAATGACGGCATACATGACGCCAGCATCACGACTGGAGTCGGCATCCTGAGGTGACTGCGCCATTGCCTGTCCACGTTCAAAGGCCAGCTTGATGTAGTCATCCATTGAGATAACGCCTGCGGCGCACAGGGCCGAAAGCTCACCAAAGCTATGACCTGCGAGCATATCTGGGGCGAAACCCGCCTGAGTCAACAGGGTGTACTGCGCCATAGAGATCGCGCCGATGGCGCTTTGGGCATAAAGGGTATTGGTTAATGCACTTTCCTGCGCTTTTCTCGATTCGTCATCGAAGGCGGGGATCGGGTACAGCACGCTTGAAAGCGAAGCCTCACCACGGTCGCTAAACACTTTATCGCTGGCGTGGATATGGCGGCGAAGCTCGGGGAAGTTGTTGGCAATTTCCAGTCCCATATTCAGGTATTGCGAGCCTTGGCCGGCAAATAAGGCCGCAACCTTATTGTTATCCTTGACCAGAGCTTGGGCGCGGAAACTTATCCCTGAGGGGAGTTGCCAGCTCTCGGCGCTATTGGATTCTAACTGTGCTATCGCTTGGGTTAACAGAGTCTGTAACTGGGCATAGTCCTTGGCAATAAAGCCAAGACGGGCCGATTGCGGGGGGAGTTCACGCAGGGCGTAGGCTTTCGCAAAGGCAACAAAATGCGCCTGAGAAAGTTCTGCTTTGGCCGCAGTTGCTTGCTGTAGCGCGGTTTTTAACTCGCTCAGCAGTGCGGTTTTGTCGGCGGCGGCAAACAGCCAGCTTTGCGCTACGCAGCGTTGACGATAGGCGTCATCGCGCGCGTGTTCGGGGTGATATTCTTCGAGCACTAAATGGAAGTTAGTGCCCCCAAAACCGAAGGAGCTGATCCCGGCGCGGCGCGGCGTATCGTCACTGCGTTGGATCCAAGGGCGCGCCTCGGTATTGAGATAAAAGGGCGAGCGGGTGATGTTTAATTTAGGGTTGGGCTGACTGACGTTAATTGTTGGTGGCAAGACTTTATGGTGCAGTGCCAATGCTGCCTTAATCACACCCGCTGTGCCCGCGGTGGACTTAGTATGACCGACCTGAGATTTAACTGAGCCTAAGGCGATATGCTGTAACTGCTCATTATCCTTCGAGAATACTGAGGTTAAGCCATTGAATTCGGCCACATCGCCTGCTGCTGTGCCTGTACCGTGGGCTTCAATCAAGCCAACGGTGTGCGGCGCAAAGCCTGCGTCATCATAGGCGCGCTCTAATGCCTTGGCTTGGCCTTCGGGGCGCGGTGCATAAATGCTCTTAAATTTACCGTCCGATGATGCGCCAACGCCTTTGATTACCGCATAGATACGGTCGCCATCGCGCTCGGCATCGTCGAGGCGTTTTAAGGCGACCATGCCGATCCCTTCGCCAATCATCATGCCCTTAGAATCGATATCAAAGGGTTGAATCTGTTCGTTGGTGGTAAAGGCTGGCGTCTTTGAGAAACTCATATACATGTAGGGCGAGTTGTCAGTACAGACACCGCCGGTAATCATCATGTCGCTGCGACCCTCGGTCAGTTCGGTCAGCGCCATACGCATGGCGGCAAGCGAACCTGCGCAGGCGGCATCGACGACGCAGTTCATCCCCCCTAAATCGAAACGGTTGGCGATGCGTCCGGCAATCACGTTGCCAAGGGAGCCGGGGAAGGAGTTCTCTTCCCAGTGAACATATTGATCTTGGAATTTTTTGATCAGCAGTTCACTATCTTCATCGCTCAGGCCACTGCTTTTAAATACTTTTTTCAGCACGGGATATTGCAGGCGCGCGTTGAGGCTATGGCTTAGCTTTTGACCGCCGCCAATCCCGAGGGTGATGCCGATACGGTCACGGTCGTAATCGTCTGGCAGATTGGCATCCTGTAGGACTTCCTTGGCGACGACCAATGAGAGTAACTGTGAGCTGTCGGTGAGTTCCAAAATATTGGGCGGCAGACCAAACTCCATCGGATTGAAGTCGACCTCTGGCATAAAACCACCGCGTTTGCAGTAGCTCTTATCGGCCTTGGACTTATCCGCATCGTAATAGTCATCAATAGACCAGTGGGACTCGGGTACGTCGGTAATGGCATCAATCTTGTCGCAAATTAAATCCCAAAACTTATTCAAATAGCGGGAGTTAGCAAAGATACTCGCCATGCCAACGATGGCAATCGGCATATCTTTTAAGCGTTTATTCAGTCTCTTATCGGCTTTTTCATCGGTTGATAATTGAGGCTGTGATGGGGTATGGCTCATAACGAGTCTCCACTGGCAAAGCGTTTGGTCGTTGCCTTATTAAGGGATTTAGCGATGGCTTTTGGGGTTTGCACGCCAGGAAAGCGGGCTAAAAAAGTGTGGTAGTTGCGTACCAGCAATTTACGCAGATGAAACGGCCCATCCTTCAGCACATAGGCGATGTAGCGATTGGCCGCTTGGGTGTTACTGTCTTGATAAATATCGATATAAATCCAATCCGCCTTGCTATCTATGCCAAGGAGTACCGATTTAGGTTCGGCCTCGGTTAATTGCGGCGGCAGGGTGAGGGACACCACTTGTACTACGGTATCGCCATCTGTGCTTGGCAGGGCAAGCGCCTTGGCCAAGGTTTCGGAGTTGACCGTGTAGGTCTGAACATCGCTGCCTTGGCTGATAGGTAATTGATTAAAATATTGTTTAGGCACGAGCTCTTGATCAAACTCATCGAGGCGCGAAACCCCATAACGCTTAAGGCAGCGGGCTAACCCCGAGCGGGACACATTGGGGTTAATAAAGGTTTGAGTGGCCTTGAGCAGCCTGTCTAACGGCAGCTTGAGCTGATATCTCAGTCCCACCACGACGTATTCTTCCATCGGAGTGAGGGTGGTATTGAGGTGATGCGGCGTATTCGGACTGTCGTTCACTGACTCGCGCTTACGCCATTTACGCACTGTGGCTTCGGTAATATTTAAAATTTTGGCGAGCTGACTCACACTCAATTCAGATTGCTGAATAAAGTGTCGCATCTCCGGCGTAGTCGTGGCATTGCGGTGCCTTGCCGTTTTGGGGGCGGACTTGTGCTCCGGGCTTGGCTTATCAGCCTGAGCATGATCCGCGGCTTGAGTACCCACTTTTCGATAACTCATGTTGTTAGTGCTGTCCCATCTTTATTATTTTCATCCAACATAATCTATCGGGACTGCTTAAACTTGCCTGCCAAAGCGGAGTGTGGACTCATGCTTAATCTAGGCTTAAAACCCGTGAGCTATGTGTTTTGTTACGCACAATGGTGATGCAGATTACCTGAGGTTTCGGCTCGATACAATCATATGGGACTTGAAATGATTTTTTAATGTTCAAATGACTCTGCTCAAAGGAGCCAAACTCCTGTTTAGTACAGGGTCTATGTTAAAATAATCATTTAAATTCATAAGATTAGAAACAAAATTGAGATACTGCTCGTCAGGCGAGTAGAACTGAGTAGAATAGGGCTGCGGTTAAACTCAAGGGTTGTTGGGATAAATTAATGAATATTGAGCTTTTTTTTATACCATTAACCGAAATGGATACGGCCAGTACGAATGCGTGTATGGCGCTCTTGAGTGAGGACGAGCGCGCTAAAGTGGCGCGTTACCGGGCGCCCAAGGCGCAAATGAACGGCTTATTGGTGCGATCGGCGCTGCGCTGCGTCTTATCTCAAGGGCTGCAATCTCGCGGTGGAACCTCACCTTGCTCCTCCCAACGACAGATTGCGCCCCAAGATTGGTGTTTTGAGTATGGGGCAAAGGGCAAACCCAGTCTTAACCATGAGCAGTTTTTGAGTACTGGCATTGAGTTTAACTTGAGCCACAGTGGCGACTGGTTATTGATTGCCTTAGCGCAAGACGATGACAAGGGAGAAACTGCTAACACAGCGCAGCCCCGTTTAGGTTTGGGTGTAGATATAGAGCGTGCCCGCGCCAGCACTCATATTTACCCGATCCTTAATCATTATTTCTCCCCGATTGAAGCCGAAGGCTTATTAGCCCTTGAGGGCGAGGATGCGCAGCGGCAGCGCTTTTTTGATCTTTGGGCACTCAAGGAATCCTACATCAAGGCAACGGGTTTGGGCTTAGCGCAGTCGCTGAAATCCTTTGCCTTTGACTTAGCACCAAACAGTTTGCTGGCGGTTGATGATGGCGTGCTGCAAACTGTCGACACCCCGAACAGGGTTGAACTCAAGCTCAAGCTGCAAGATAACTTTGCTTCACCAAGCCAAGCTAAGCCCTGTTCTTATCTTCAACTCCCATCGCGTATTCCACTTTATTCCAATATTAAGCTACTGATTGAACCTGAAACTGCACAGGATGCCACAAGCTCCCATGCCCAACATTGGCGGAGTTATTTTGGCCGACTTGATGAGGAATATCGTTTTGGGCTCAGCTTGGTTGATGGTGACAGCTTAGTGCAGGATGACAGGTTGGCGAGGGTCACTATTTCGATGCAGCTGACCAGTATCACTGCATTACTGGCGGCATGCTCTGCCATCTAGTGCGGCCTTCGCACTAAGGCTTAGGTCGCCTTCGTTCTTGAATTACTGCTTTTAATTCAGTTTCTTGTCCCTTCACTGACTTTGTTATTCCTCCATTCATATTTCATTTTGGATTAAACCTAGCTCGCTATAGTCACGCCAGAGAACTCACTGACAAGGTTGTTAATCATGAAATTCAAATGCCTTTTATCGACCACCACTTTGCTACTGCTTGGTGGCTGTGGCTACTTTGGTGGCGATGAAAAACAGCAATTAGAGCAGGCATGGCTTGCTCAAGATCCCCAACTACAACAAGTGGTTGAGCAAATCCGCAGCCGCGGGCTCGATGTGGTCGCCCAAAGTGCGGCGGCGGGCACTGTGTCGGCCTGTGTGGCCGAAAAACTCAGCCAAGATCCCCTCGGTAAATTAGTGAGTGTCGAAGGCGCCTTAGTAGAGTCAGCTAAGGTGGCGGAATTACTCGGCGATTTACAGCAGGTGATGGAGCAAGAGGTGAGTTTTGATCAAGTCGCAAGCCTGTTACAAAAGGGCGCAGATGCGGCGGCCTATGCCAAAAGTTTGATCGAACAACAGGGCATCGAGCAAGCCATGCAAAGCCTTAAGCAAATGGTACTCGCCAGTGAACAATTTGCTCAGCAGGATTTAGGCGCGCATTTCCAGCAATTATTGCTTGAGTGCAAATCTGCTCATTAATTGAATAACCGCTGTATTAGGGCTGCTTATCCGTGCAGCCTTAGCAACATAAGGAAATCCCATGTTTAAAAAATTGCTGGCCTCTGTCGGTATCGGTGGTGCGACGGTCGATACCCAATTAATTGATAATCGACTGCTGCCAGGACAAATCTTTAATGCCACTATCGTCGTTAAAGGCGGTAATGTGCCGCAGCAGATCTCCGGCCTCGACTTAGCCCTAATGACTAAGGTGAAAGTGAGTAGCGATAACGGCGACTATTTTAAGAACCATCGCTTGGCGAGCTGGCGCTTAACTGAGTCCTTTGAAATTCAAGCGGGTGAAATTCGCGAGATCCCGTTTTCAGGTAAATTGCACCCCGAAACCCCCTTTACTCAGCTCCCAGTGCGCAATAATCAATCCCAGGTATGGTTACAAACGGGAGTGGACATAGATACCGCGCTCGACCCTAGCGATATAGATGCGCTGGTCATTATGCCAACGGCGATTGCCGAGCATGTGTTAAAGGCGATGGATGGCCTTGGTTTTGTGTTGGTGAAAGCCGATGTGGAGCAAGGTTTCCTCAATACGCGTGCCTTTCGTTCCACTTCGGGTTGTTACCAAGAGCTAGAGTTTAAACCACGCAATATGGGCTTTAATCGTTTGCGTGAGATAGAGGTTTCTCTGGTGTGCGATGCCGAGCAAACCCATGTATTGCTTGAGCTTGACCGCGCATTCCGTGGCGATGGTTACTTGTATTTCAGCCTGCCAAACAATGCCACCTTGAGCCAAGTGCAAGAGATTTTTAGGGCGAATTTGGGCTAAGTGTAGGTACAGTTTAAGTTGTGAGCTTGGTTGAATAGTTTACAACAGACAATAAAAAAGCCCTGATTACTCAGGGCTTTTTGCTGCAAGTTGATTACTGTCTTGCTAAGCGGTGGCTCTCGCCTGGGTGCTCAAAATCACTGCGGTAAGGGTTAATGTCTAGGCCGCCGCGACGGGTATAGCGGGCGTAAACGGTTAACTTAGTGCAGTGGCAGTAATGTTTTAAATCGACAAAAATCCGCTCGACACACTGCTCATGGAACTCGTTATGCTGACGGAACGAAATCAAATAGCGCAGTAACTTTTCGCGATCGATTTTAGGCCCTTGATAACGGATCATCACACTGCCCCAGTCCGGCTGAGAGGTGATTAAGCAGTTTGATTTCAACAGATTAGAATTGAGTGTCTCGGCAACAATCTGTTTGTCATCTGTGCTGTTTTCAAGATAATCCGGGTTAAAGTCATAGTCGCTGACTTCGATGTCCAGATCGTCAATGCAAGTGCCTGGCAGCTCGACGACGCGTTGAATACCAAAACTCTTAGGCTCAATAATCTTCACTGTGACTTGGCCTTGGGCGCATTCACCGAGATCCTGCACTAAGGTTTTTTGCACGGCTTCGATATTGTCGAACTTGGTTTGGTTAAAACTGTTTAAATACAGTTTGAAGGATTTTGACTCGATCAGATTTTGGCTTTCATGGCTTAGCTGAATGTCGGCAATAGCCACCATAGGTTTGCCCTTGGCGTTTAGCCATGACAACTCATAGGCCGTCCAGATATCGGCTCCGTGGAAAGGCAAACTTTCCGCCGTGAGGTTGATAGCGTTACGGTTAAGTGAGCGAGGAACCCCTTGCAGCAGCGACGCATCATACTCGGCTTGGTAATCCGTGGCTTTACCTAAGGTTAGGCCGGCAAGCTCTTTTGCATCACTATAGGGATCGTGATTGTGTGTCATCAATACTGTTTCCATGTCAAAATAGGCGCACATTATACCCGAAATTGGATTGTGCTTAAGTGTCTTGTCTGCCTGCTCTCGATAAATTTTTGCAAAACTATCATCAGTCTTACCTATCAACTTTAGGCGAATTACCGCGATATTACCCGCAGGGCGAGCCATCTTTGTGTATTCAAGGTGAGTTTGATGAATCATCCGATGAGGCGGTGTCTTGGCTCCCCGTTAAGCGTGAACAGCTCGGCAGTTTTGCGAATGTTGAGCATGCGCTTGAGTTAACATTGTGGCCAGATATCAATCACTTTTATGGGGAATATTTTGCGGCGCCCGTGTTGTTTGATTCACGGTGGGGCACGGGCGAATTGTTGCAGGTATGGAACGAGGCGGATTTTGATGCCCTGCAACAAAATATCATCGGCCACTTAATGATGAAGCAAAAGCTCAAGCAACCGGCAACTTGGTTTATTGGTTTGCTCGATGAGGGCGATAAGATGCTAACCGTTGATAATGCCGATGGAAGTGTGTGGGTTGAAATCCCTGGCGAGCTTCCTTCTGCCCAATTGGCGCCGAGTGTAGCTGAATTTATTGAGGCTTTATCGCCACGTATCGCGCCGCCCGTCAAACATGAAGAATTGCCCATGCCAGCGCTCGAACATCCGGGGATTTTTGCCAGCTTTAAACGTATGTGGCACAACCTGATAGGTAAGCGTTAAGCGCGGGGAAATGTTGCAAAGGTCTCTTGAAAAAGCCTCTTGCAAACCTGTTTCGCAAACTCGGCTATTTTGCCTGCCGAGTTTGCGCTTCAGTACAGGATGTTATTGATGATCCCAAGACAAATTAGACACTATGCGGCAAGGTTCGCAGCGAAAGTGGAACATATCTAATAGCGGCTCGTCGAGTTTCCAGTCGTGACTGCCACAGCGTGGGCAGGGGCGAGCTAACTCTGATTGCAGATCCTGTCCCCCGACGCGATACAAATAATAGTAAGTGGGGATTTTGGTCAGGTATTCAATTCGGCCGCGTAAGTCCCAACCTCTCCTAAATAAATCACTGTTTGGGCTGGATAATTCTTCCAGCGCAGCAAATTCTGCCTTAGTGGCAGCCGCCATTTGTAACTCATCACAGGCTTGCCACTCGGTTTGCCAGCGGATAACCCGTTTATGATCACCATTAAAGGTGGCTGGGATTTGGTACAGCGGAATGGGCAATAGGTTATCGCCACTTCGCAGGGGCGAGCACATATGCACATAGCTAGTGTAGAGCAGTTGCCAGCTGGGTGGCTCAGTATTACTCACCTCAGAATTGATATCCTGACCGATAAATTTTTCGCGTGGCGCCAGTAGCTTAGCCTCGGTTAATTCCGCCAGTGCTTTTTTCACCCACGGGCTGTGATAACGATGATTCAAACTGTTTTTTTCAGGCGTGAGTAGGCGTACTCGAAATTCGCCCTCATTATAGGCCACGGCAAATTCGCGGCCAAGGATTTGGCCATTAGCACGGTAAGCTTCGAGTAATTGATTGATGGCACGTTCTGCCGCACTGATGGTGGTATCGGCAAAGCATTCAAAGCGCAATTCGGTGACAAACATTAAGCGGATTTTCCTTGGGATTCGAGTTGAGTGACACGTTGTTTCAGCTCGATAAGTTCATTTTTGAGTTGCATGATCTCGTTGTTTTTTAACGCGAGAGCTTGCTCAATGCCCTGTTGTAACTGGGCTAACTGTTGCGCCAGTGTGGCGACTGTGAGTGGCGAAGCTTCGGCGGTATGAGTCTCTTCAACCACGGGCTGTGATTGGGCCGCTAAACGCTCACGCTCGGCTTTGGGTATCGATTTAAACTGCTGTAATCCTTGGATTAACAGCGGCATGGGGATTTTGTTACCGACGCGGCTTTTTATCAAGGCAAGGCTTGGGGTTTTACCGCTGGCTTCGAGTGCGCACGCTGCTGCTAACACTTGGTCAATCGGACTCATAATAAGTGAAATTCCTTAATGTATATCGTGTTTTTCACTAACTTACTGTGATGTGGTTGTTTTAGTTCTTATAAATCAATGTATTGCCGTTTGGCATTGATTTTGCTTTTTAAGCATTTTTATAACAAGTACACAGGAAGTCATAATATGAACGCAAATATTAATCGCAAACTCATCGCGGTCACGTTTTTAGGGTTAGCAAGCTTAGGTCTTAGCGGTTGTGTGGTCAATGTCGGCGACAGTGAATCTAAGTGGGATAGCAACGAATCTTGGGAAAAAACACAGGACAAAAACCGCAATAATCTGACTAAGCTCAGCCTTGGTATGAGCAAAGACCAAGTGATGACCCTGATGGGCGCCTCGGACTTTAGCGAATCTTATCTGCAGCAGAAAGACGGCCAAGCCGATAAAGAAGTGTTGGTACTCTTTTATCGCACCCAGCATACCCACAGTGACGGTAAAACCACTAAGGATGAATGCACGCCAATCGTCTTAAGTAATAGTGTGTTAGTTGGTTGGGGCGACACCGCCTACAGCAAAATTTAACGACTCAACGCAACTCGCCATGAAGTGATTCAGTGTCAGCCCTAAGCCATTAGGGCTTTCTTAATTGCACATCGAGCTGCTCGATAAGTTCGGTCCACTGGGCATCGGCCTCTAATGCTTCGGTCAGAAAACTCTTTTGCGCCTGCGTCCAAAATGGCGCTTCAGTTAAGTGTGTCTCAGGGGGAAGTTGATGGGTCGCAATAAACTGCCCTATGGCTTGAGCTTGATTGGCTAATCCCAACTGTTCAAATAGATGACTCAAATCGACTGGCGTTGTATCCATGCTCGCATCCTCTCTGTGTGCCTTTATTTAGGGTATGCAACTCACTGAAAAATGCAATCTATGATTAAAATTTGCACTTTTTTGTTTCCTTGATACAGTGATAATTACTCCTAAGAGTGTGATCTAAATCAAGGAATTCTAATAATGGACAATAATACCTTGGATGAGTGCCGTGCAGTTTATCTCACCGCCGAAGATTTACGCCTCGCCGCTTCGATTCTCTACAACGCCTATCATGACGACCCTTTCTTTGTGGATGCCTTATCCACTTCAGACAAATTCGCCTACGAACAAAAATTACGCGCCGCAATCCGTGAAGAGTTGAATGCGCTCTGGCAGGAGAAGCAAGCCTTAATCGTAACACCGATCAGTTAAGGCATTGATCAGTTGAACGATCCTACGGATGGTTAACAATACCCTCAGTACACTAATTGCTGAGGGTATTTTTTATGTTGGCTCACTGGCTGATTGATGTCGATACGTTTGCTGCACCAGAATCACTGGCTCTCTTCCAAAAAGAACTCCCGCTCGAATGGATAGAGCAAGCCCTTGATTCTACCAATAAAGCCAGCATGAGACGGCGTAAGTTACCCGCCGAACTTGTCGTTTGGCTAATTGTCGGTATTGGCTTGTATCGGGATAAACCCATCACGGAAGTTTTAGATAAACTAGACCTCAAGCTTTCCAACCACTTAGGGGATTCTGTTGCACCAAGTGCTATTCCTCAAGCGAGAAAGCGCCTCACCGCCCAACCTTTGGAAGCGCTTTTTAAACTGACAGCAGCCCATTGGACCCAGCAGGAAGATAGCGATGACAAATGGTTTGGACTGAGTTTACTTTCTGTCGACGGCACTCAGTTCCGCACCCATGATACCGCCTGTCTTGCAGAGCACTTCCAATACATCAAGTACAATGAAAACCACCATACTGAATACCCGATTGTTCGATTATGTGCCCTCACATCGCTGCGAAGTCGTTTATTACATGATGTTGTCTTTGGGCCCAGCTCGACAGGAGAGGTCTCTTATGCCAAACAGCTGGCCGCTTCAGCCCCCGCTCACTCCCTGACGATTTTTGACCGCTGTTACCTCAGTGCCGAGTTGATGATTAATTGGCAACGGCAACATACGACGAGTCACTGGATGACGCCGATAAAATCCAACACGCAATATGAAGTGGTTGAGCAACTGGATAAGGAAGGGCGAGACCTTTTAGTGGAAATGAAAGTGTCAGCCCATGCTCGGAAACAAGACCCAAGCTTGCCGGAGAAATGGCAAGCCCGCCTTGTCCTGTACCCTAAGCCAGAACAACCTAATCACGTCATAGGTGTTCTCACCTCCTTAACGAGTCTGGAATATGGTACGCAGTCATTACTGGATGTGTATTTTGAACGATGGGAAATAGAGAACAGCTACGGAGAGATAAAGCACAATATGCTCGAAGATGAAGTGCTGCTACGAAGTCAGTCTGTGGAGGGGGTAATACAAGAAATCTGGGGAATATTGATAGCTTACAATTTGGTTCGCCTGGAAATCAGTCGTATTGCGAGAGAGGCGCAGGTATCGCCATTGCGTATAAGTTTTATGATGGCATTGAGAGATATTCAGGATGAGCTGATGTGGTGTGCGATAGCCTCCCCCGGCTCCATCCCGAGAAAGCTAAGGGCCATGCGGGAGAGAGTTAAACGCTACATACTGCCCCAAAAAAGAAAACGGCCCAAAGCAAGGACCGTTCGTATCAATAAAACTCGCTACCCTGTTCGCTCTAAACACCTTAAGTGATAGGTGTTAAGCCTTAATCGGGCTGTTTGACCAAACACGCTTAGTCGGTGTTGCCTGTGTGGTCACTCAGGAAGTGCCCCTCGGGGAGGGCCGTTATTGGCACTGGCGACTCAAGATGTTACTCGGCACGGGCTGGCAATCGACTCAGGCGATGATGAAGAAAGAATCGAGCATTGTCGAGCTGCTACCGAGCGAGCACTGCGGGATCCTACAATTTATTGCCCTTGCGCCTAATGAGCAGGGAAAGGGGTTAGGCCATCAACTCGTGCAAGCCGTAGTAAGTTGGTGCGATGAGCAGCCCGAACTTGAGGGGATTGGAGTCTTTACCACCCAAGAAGTCCATAGCCAGTTATTTATGCAACATGATTTTGTCTCCCTCGGAGAATTGAGCATAGGCAATGTGGCCGGACAATTACTCTTTTACACGGGCCAACAAGATGAATGAACCTTACCACTCCTTCGCTGAGTTTTACCCTTTTTACCTCTCACAGCACCAGGACTTAAGCTGCAGGCGATTGCACTTTATTGGCAGTATTTTAGTGCTCCTGTTATTCGTCGCTGCGCTGCTTTTCGCAAATGGTTGGCTTTTACTGTTTATCCCCCTAGTGGGATATGGTTTTGCTTGGGTGGGACACTTTGTGTTTGAGCATAATCGCCCCGCGACATTCCAATATCCCTTGTACAGTTTGATGGGTGATTGGGTGATGTTTGCACAAATTCTCACCGGTAAGTTGAAGTGCTAAATGTTCCTGACCAGTGAGAAGCTGACACCCGTGTGAGAGATCGCTTACAAAGCCTGTAGGATAAAATGTTTTCTTACTGACTGTTTTGTAATCACAGCTTTTAAACTGCATTTAAAATCATAGTGTTATGTTTTAATAAAGCTTGGTTGTATGAAAAGTGCGCTAGTGTGTGTTCTTTAACCGAAACAAAAATAGCGAGAACCACGTAGAATTAACTCATCGCCAAAGCAAATGGACAGCAGGGATTGCAATACAGACGAGAGGGACGCAAGAAGCGACGAATTCAGGTTCTTGGATTTGAACCACTGACAGTAGGAAAACTGTCATCTGCCTAGGATAGGTTAAGGAAAAGCAAGGCTGCTTTCTCATGGATGATAGAGGACGTTGTATCTGCTGGGATAGCAGGTTTCAGGATGAAAAGGACAAGCTTAAGGATTAAGCGTTACTGGATGCAGGAAGTATCGAGTAAAAGGATAAGTATAAGGGTGAACAGCTTGTACTAAGGTGAGGAAAGGATTCAGCAGGACGCGATTGGGATGAGTCACTGGATGTGACAGGAGCCGAAATAGGATATTCGGGTCAAAGGATTGAGTGTGGTGGAGACTTCACTGCACAGGAAAATAAAGGGATTAAAGGACGCTTGCAGGGAGCAAACGGTCGCAAGGAAGGTGCAGGGAGCACAATCAAGCAGGATGGCTTGCAGAGGATAAATGGGGTGCACATAGTGCGCCCCTTTCTTTTTTCTATTCTCCTACGTCTTTTTTACGGTACGTCATAATGTCCACTTTTACGTGCGGTATATCTGAAAATAAAATCTAGCGGACGATTTTTACTCTTTTATGCAGTCGCTATTTCCTTTGCAGTGTTTAAGCGTCTCGGGATAAATCAATGTTTGTGTTTTAAAATGGCATAAATTGCCCGACTTCTTGTGAGATATATCTCACAAGGCTGTAAGTGATTTGTAAGTTTTTTGACTGACAATGACTACCTAGTTTTAGGTAAGTCACATCCAATCAATATGTTAAGAAAATTTTTCCATTATGAACTTAATATGGCGGCTTACATTTTTATCTTTTGCGAAAGCCGCCCTGCCATGGCTGTCGTAGAATTCATTTGTAGACGGAACTACAGCGAACAGGAAGTTAGCAGTCAGGATGACTGGACAGTGTTTAAGGAATAAACACTGATGGAGTGGTAAGGAGAGACTTTCAGGATGAAAGCGATGCGAACCACGGAAGGAAAGACTATCAGGGATAGATAGCCTAATTGCACAGGATTGCAATGGCACATGGAGTGCAATAGAAAGGATGCTACTGAACCTATTTCACGGATGATACTGGAACCGCTCAGGAAAGAGCAAGCTTGGTAAAAGGAACGCCAAGAGATAGGGAAGTACGTTAAGTACAGGGAAATATCACGGATTGAACAGGGATGATGCAGGACGCAAGTTGACGCATGGATGGTGCAGGGAGCACGAAAATAGCGGGATAGCTTAACAAAGAACAGAAGGGCGTGGTCACAAGACCACGCCCTTTCTTTTTTGGTATTAACACAGATGAAGCTGATTGAGTGCGGATGTAGAGCCGAACTATGGCTTAGTGTTATCCATACAGCTCGGCGTTATCTATTCAGTCAAAGGTTCACTGTAGTGGCTTAATGGCATTTGCCCGAGCTACAGCTACTTTGGCTGCCGCAACCACCAAACTTGCCTTTGGCCATTGGTGCTTCTTGCCATTCTGGCTCTGGGAAAATAGGCCATTCAATCTTTTGCACTTTTTTCCCTAGCATCCAAATATGGCCGCGGTATTGATTGATGCCATCGGTGCTGAATTCGAATAGATATTTTGCCTTCCAACAGATCCCTGTCGTGCCGCCAAGGCTGGGGCGAGCTGTTTCCATTGCGATGGCTAAGAGCTGTACTTTTTGTCGGCAACATTCTTTTTCAGCAAAAATACGGCTCAATTCTGCCATTTGACGTAATTGCCAAAAGAAGGCCGCAACCACAACTAGCGCAATAATTAACAGCAGATCTGACATCATTTACTCGTAGCCTTAAACAAGCCGCCAATGGCCTGTGATAGTTGAACACTCCGATTGGGGTTTCTTAGCTCCCCCAATAAGTGGTTACGCAAACTGGGAATCGCCACAATATCAGCAAAGATCTGATTAAAAAAGGCTTGGGGTTGTCGTGCCAGTGTTTCCAGGTAAATACTGCGACTCAGCTCTTGCTTTAATACGGTCCAGTTTCGGCCCGCGATGCTGATGAGTTCATTGGCCTCTAAGCGCTCGGTTTGTTGAAGATGGGCGAGGGCTTGCTGACTCAATTCGGTATGAGAGGCGAGTGCGCGCAAGTAATAGGCTTGGTACTCGGGAGGAGCCGCCACAAACTTAGCGTAAAGCTTATTGGCGAGCGCTTCTGTTAAATGCAGGTGTTCGAGACATTGGCACAGGGCAATTTGTACTTCAATCGCACTATTGTCAAAACTGGCAAGGAGTTGCTGCTCGTGATCTAACTCGCCAAGGCGAACACACACGTCGCTCAAACCTTGCAGGCCAATATGCTGCCATTCACTCGTTGCAATTTGTCCCGAGAGATATTGCACTGCAAATTCATATTGAATAGAAGCGCTTAACCCTAACTGTTTACGCACTAAGGCGTTAAATACCGCCAGTTTTTCTTGGCTGGGCTTAAAGCTAAACGGATTGTTAGCGAGGCGATCCTGCTGTTCATCGGTTAATGGCTGAGTCGGATCTTGCCCCAGTGCCGTTAATACCATTTCAATAAACTGTGAGCGCGGCGCAGGCGAGAGCAGTCCTTGTTCGTCTAACGGTAGCTTTAGGAACCAAATAAAGTGCTGTTGGCTCTCATTCCAAAACACGATGGCAAATTGGGCATGCCCCTGAATGGGATAAGGGTAGGGCGTGACTAATGATTCGATTTGATGGAAGGCCAGCATATCGATGTGCTGCACTCTTCGTCCTAATTCATAGACTTGGAATTGGGTTTTGGCTGTCGTTAAAAATTGGCTAAGCGTGGTAATTTCAGTCATTTGGCTGCCATATCAATCAAAAAGGCTCAATAAATTGGCGACATTATAGGGGGAAGTTGTGCGCGATGGTATGATTGCCACAATTTTATCGCCTCAGTCGCAGTGCTTAATTGTCGAATGACTGTGGCTTAATGGACCTTATATCGATGCTTTACAGCCAAACTAAAACCAAACTAGCCCAAATTGCCCACGAGCTACAAAGTGCCGGACTTTGGTCTACTCGTACGCCCAGTGATGAAGCCATGGCCAGTACGGCGCCTTTTGCCTGCGATCTGATGTCGTTAGAGCAATGGTTGCAGTTTATCTTTATTCCACGCATGCAAGCCCTTATCGATGCGGGGCAACCTTTGCCAAGCAAAATTGCAATAGCCCCGATGGCGGAACATGTGTGGTCCGAACAAGCGGCGTTAGCGCCTTTAATCGGTGTCTTGAATGAATTGGATATGTTGTTAAATGAACCTAGATGATGATTGGCTGGATATGCCAGAGGATAAATATAACCCAAGCGAGAGCGACGAACACTCAGAACCTGCGCCTGAACTGCGTGTTTTGTATCAAGACGAGCACTTGGTGGCTATCCACAAACCCGCGGGATTATTGGTTCATCGCAGCTACTTAGCGCGGCGTGAGCGCTTTTTTGCGATGCAACTGACTCGTGACTTGGTCGGTTGCCATGTGTTTCCGGTACACCGTTTAGATAGACCCACCTCGGGCGTGTTGTTATTTGCCAAAAGCAGTGAGGTGGCCAACGCCCTTTGCGAGCAATTTGCCAACCACAGTATTGAAAAACAATATTTGGCACTGGTGCGTGGCAATATGCACGAGAGTGGTATTTTGGATTATGCGCTTAAAGTCGAATTGGATGAAGTGGCTGACAAATTTGCCAATCAAGATAAGGCCGCGCAGGATGCTGTGACTCAATATGAGCCGCTATTAAATACCGAAATTCCTTATCCGTCGGGGCGTTATGCAACCAGCCGCTTCGCGTTAGTGAAACTGAGTCCCAAAACGGGGCGTAAGCACCAACTGAGACGCCATATGGCGCATTTACGCCATCCAATTATTGGCGATACCACCCATGGCGATGGGAAGCAAAATGCGTTTTTCCGCGCACATTTCGATATCAATCGACTGTGGCTGATTGCGAAAAAGTTAACCTTTACTCACCCGGTGACACTTGAGCGCTTAAGTATCGAAACCGAGCTTGAACCCGAATGGGAAACCGTGTTTTCAGGACTGGGTTGGGACGATGCCGCGCTTTGTCGCGAGCCAAGTGTGTTGATTGCAGAGCAAACGACGACAGTTTAAAACAATACTTGTTTGGGCGTTTAAGGCGTGTGCTCACTTAAGCTTGCATCGTGGCTATCTGCTAAGTGGCATGCAATTCGTTGCAACATCCGGCGGTCTTAACTACTGGTTGGTTTGAGACTGGATATCAAGCTGGCTAAGTTGGCGTATTCCGCCGGAACGGTTAGCGGGAATTGCAGATTTTGCTGGGCGGCGTGAAAGTAATGTTTGCGTCTAATTTGGGTGGTTTTATGTTGGTGCTTGAGGTGTTTTTGCCTATTGCTCTGTCGCATCAGTTCGCTTCCTCATGCTCAATAACTTGATTTATAAAATTTTTACCTTGTTGCTTGCCCTAAAGCCTCACAATAAAGTAACTTCAGCTAAGTTGCGTTTACGCATGTGGCACGGAGTATATCATGAAAAAAGTTAATCTGGTGTTTGGCACTGTGTATGGTAGCGCACAATTTACCGCCGAAACCTTAGAAAAAGCGCTGACAGAACTCGGTTATGACGCCAAATTGTGGCAACCGAATGAAATTAGTCAATTTACGCCGCCACAGGATGAGTTGTTAGTGGTAGTGACCTCGACCACAGGGCAAGGGGATTTACCCGACGATATTCAGCCTTGGTACTATCATCTTAAGGAGACAGCGCCTTATCTGCCTGAGCTGAAATACAGTGTGATAGCACTCGGCGATTCGAGTTACGATACCTTTTGTGGTGCGGGTAAATCGGTAGATGAATTGCTCAGCGAGCTAGGCGCCAAACCCGTTGTGGCGCGTCTTGAAATTGATGCCTGTGAAACCATGGAACCCGAGGTCGAAGCGATAAAATGGCTGGAAAGCTGGAATCAAATCGTCAAATCCGAACGCGCCGCTTAGGTCATTTCGTTACTCAGCAGTGGTTTAAATTTGCCCAGCGCTTAAGTCAGGCACTGTTAATTCCTATTGCGATTTTGCCCGCAGCGGGTGTGATGCTGGGCTTAACTGTGAGTCCAATCCCTTTTATGCCCGAGGTGCTAACCGTATTAATGCTGGCGGTTGGCAAGCTGATTTTCGCCATCATGCCCATTTTGTTCGCGGTGGCGGTGGCGATAGGGTTTTGCCGCGATCAAGGCATCGCCGCTTTTACTGCTGTATTTGGTTATGGGGTGATGACGGCCACCTTAGCCGCCTTAGCGGATCTTTACCAATTGCCGACCCAATTACTACTCGGCATGGAAACCTTAGACACAGGCATTGCCGGCGGCATGTTAATAGGTGGCGTGACTTGCTTTGCCGTGCGCTGGAGCCAATATATTCGCCTGCCCGCGATTTTCTCCTTTTTTGAGGGGCGACGTAGCGCTTCTTTATTGATCATTCCGTTGGCGATGGGTTTAGGTTATATCCTTGCCCATGTGTGGCCGCCGTTATCTCTGCTCATCGAGCGTGT
This sequence comes from Shewanella sp. GD03713, assembly GCF_029843705.1. NCBI lineage: Bacteria > Pseudomonadati > Pseudomonadota > Gammaproteobacteria > Alteromonadales > Shewanellaceae > Shewanella > Shewanella sp. GD03713. The sequence continues at coordinate 3,256,463 of NZ_JAOCIW010000001.1, read as the reverse complement.
GTCCGACTGGGCGGTTTACCAAAAACCGGCCATCGCCTTTGGTGTTTATGGCGCGCTCGAACGTTTACTCATTCCCCTCGGTTTGCATCATATCTGGAATGCGCCTTTCTATTTAGAAGTTGGCCAATACCAGTTACAGAACGCTGAAGTGGTTCGGGGTGAAGTGGCGCGCTATTTAGCCGGCGATCCACAGGCGGGGAATTTAGCGGGCGGTTATTTGATAAAAATGTGGGGACTTCCTGCTGCGGCACTGGCTATTTGGCGCTGCGCCGATCCCTCAGAGCGTAATCGGGTCGCGGGTATTATGCTTTCCGCGGCGGCCGCCAGTTGGCTGACCGGAGTCACAGAACCGATTGAGTTCGCCTTTATGTTTGTGGCACCTATCCTGTTTCTTATCCATGTGTTGCTGTCGGGGCTGGCATATTTTGTCTGCATCATGCTCGATATTCACCACAGTATTGTGTTTTCCCATGGGCTGGTGGATTTCACGCTGCTGTTTTCCCTCTCGCGCAATACGGGTTGGTTTGCATTCTTAGGGCCGCTGACGGCGGTGATTTATTACCTGCTGTTTAGGGGCAGTATTCTGGCATTTAATTTAAAGACGCCAGGACGACTCGAACCCGATGAACCCCATGGCGCCAAAGAGAGTTTAAGAGCCATCATTGCGGCATTGGGTGGTCGCGAGAATATTGTTGAGCTCAATGCTTGTCTTACCCGGTTACGCTTGAGTGTGCACAGCCCTGAGCTTGTCAATAAAGTGCGGCTCAGCCAGCTCGGTGCTAAGGGCGTGATTGTGATGGGCAAGGGCGTGCAAGTGGTGTATGGCACTAAGGCCGAAACCCTACGCAAAGTCTTACAGCGCTACTTAGATACCCGGCGTTAATATTACATCTTCTTGAAATTAATCGCTGATTTATTGTGTTTAATAAAGTCAACTCACAATAAATTCACTTTTTATCACAAAAAATAAGCTTTTCATGCTGTATGAGTGGATTGGCTATGGCACACTCGAATGAGGGACCATAGAGGAGATCAGATTTTGCAGTCACAGCATGAAGTACTATCGAACGCGCAACCCGCCTTAGCACGTAAAATCCTGATGACAGATTGCGCCGATGCCCAAGGGCTTATCGCCAAAATCACCAGTGTTTGTTTTAATCATCAGCTTAACATCATTAAAAACAGTGAGTTTGTGGATAATGCTCAGGGGCGATTTTTTATGCGTACTGAGCTTGAGGGGCACTTTAACAGCGAGCAATTACTGCAGGATCTGCGTGAGGTATTACCCGCCCAAAATCATATGACCTTGGTGAGCGCAGGGAAGAAGCGCATCGTCGTATTAGTCACCAAAGAGGCCCATTGTTTGGGCGATCTGCTGATGAAGGCCTACTATGGCGGCTTGAATGTTGAGATAGCTGCTGTGGTGGGTAACCATGACGTGTTAAGGGAATTGGTTGAAAAATTTGATATTCCTTTTCACCTTGTCAGTCACGAAGGGCTCGACAGAATTCAGCATGAGCAGGCGTTATTGGCCGCCGTGTCGCAATATGCGCCCGATTACCTGGTGCTCGCCAAATATATGCGGGTGCTGACACCGGATTTTGTCGCCGAATATCCAAACCGTATCATCAATATCCATCACTCTTTCTTGCCTGCCTTTATTGGGGCCGCCCCTTACCGCCAAGCCTGGGAGCGAGGGGTAAAGATCATCGGCGCGACTGCGCATTTTGTGAATAATTGCCTCGATGAAGGACCAATCATTAAGCAGGACGTGATCCCCGTCGATCACAGTTACAGCGCGCTTGAAATGGCCAAAGCGGGGCGCGATGTCGAAAAAAGTGTCCTCAGCAAAGCGTTACAGCTAGTACTGAATGAGCAAGTGGTGGTTTACGGTAATAAAACCATTGTTTTTTAAGGCTAACTTGCTTGTATTAACTTGAAATATAGCTGCTGACTGGCCGATTAAGACTTTAGGATTAACAGGCGGCTTTGGGCTTGCTATCAGTAAGGTTACTTGCAATATTTAAGACGTTATCACCTAGTTGCTGCACCTTGAGCCGAACCTCAAGCACTTGATTTGGGATTGTTGTTCGGCCAGTGCATTCATCATGGAAGGGGTGTTTGATGTCTATGAGCCGTAGCCTCATTATAGGAATAAAAGACCTGCCCGAGGATTTACCTTTGTCTTGGGCACGGCTAGATAGTCAATTTCGGGTGCAGTGCATGAGCCGGGCATTTTATCAGCGTTGCCAGCGTTCGGCGGCACAGATCATCAATCAGCCGATTTGTCAGTTATTCACTGAATTTAATGCCGAACTTTGCCGCGATATTCTTCAACGTACCGATAACTACATCGGGCTGGTACTGCGGGATAATCAGGGCATGCGGGTGCATTTTGCCCTGTACGCTATTCCTGAGCTGGGCTGGCAACTCATCCTCTCAGAAATCAATTTCGAAGAATGGCCACTCAAAGGACTGCATGCCGATTATCGCCAAGCGATTCAAGCGAGCGATGCTTGGCTGCAACATATTGATGATGTGATCCAATCTCCACAGGAACAAGTGTTTAAGGTCGCCGTCGCAAAGGCGATTGCGTTGATGAACAGCCGCTACGGCTTCATTTTGCTGCATAACGATAAATCCAAGTCACTCACCCTCGCGGCCCGTTCGGACTATCCAGCGCCTAAGGTAAATCAGGCCGAATTTGTCGAAAAAAATACTCAAGCCTCAGAGCTGGAAAGTCAGCTATGGCAAGAGTGTGTTAAAGATTACAAACCCATTATTGAGAATACGTTAGCGGATAATCGGCCGGATAATTTGTTGTTTGACCGCTTACTGCTGGGGGAGCGCTACCTTGCTGTGCCTATGGTGTTACATCACCGTTTAGCCGGGATAGTGTGTGTCGTGGGGCGAGACGAGCCCTATAGCCGCAATGATGCCCGTTCGCTCCTGACCTTCGCGAGTATTTTATGGCATTCGATTGAGCTTCCCCGCAGTTTGCGGGCGGTGTCGCGCCAATCAAAAATCATCAAGGCGCAAAAAGAGCAGTTATCCCAATCCTTGACCCAGCTTATCAGTGCGATTTCGGAGGCGCTTGAATTAAAGGACGCTTATACCGCAGGGCACCAAAAATCGGTTGCCCAGTTAAGCTACTTGATTGGTGAAAAACTCGGACTTGAACCGCAGCGATTAGAAGGGCTTAAAATCGGTGCGCTGGTACACGATATTGGTAAGCTTGCGATCCCGTCGCAGATTTTGACTAAACCCTCTAAATTATCCAAAGAAGAGTACGCATTAATTCAAACCCATCCGTTGCATGGAGCTGAAATTGTTGCCGATGTGGAATTCCCTTGGCCGATTAAGCAGATGATTTTGCAGCACCACGAGCGGCTCGATGGCTCGGGTTATCCCTTAGGCTTGAAGGATAAAGCGATCCTTTATGAGGCTAAGATCATTGCCGTGGCCGATGTGGCCGACTCCATCTTATCCCATCGCCCTTATCGTCCTTCTATGGGGTTGGCTAAAATGACTGAGGTATTAAAAGCAGGTCGAGGCAGCTTGTTTGACGCGAAAATTGTCGATACTTGCTTGGAGATTTTAATCAATCGCGAGCTGAGTATCAGTGACCATGTCGGCGCTGCGGTATTGGATCCTGTGGTGTCTGTGACACTCGACCATGAGCTTGCCTATATCAAACGTTTATTAACCGCGGCCCATGCCAAGGTGGCGGTGGTGCTCGATGAGAACCATAAAATCATCGGTGTGATCACTCAGCGCCTTGTCTATTATTGGCTTAGCCCCTTGATTGGCACTGCGGCGGAGCGGGAACACGACAGGGCATTCCTGCGTAAAAAAGCCCATCAAATTATGGAGCACTCAGTGCCTTTGATTAGCGATGTCGCCACCTCTGAAGATGCCTTGCAGCTGCTTAACCAAATGGATACTGAGTTTTTAGTCGTGGTGAATAAAGCTCAGCATGCGATAGGTGTGATTGGTTGGCGAACCATCGCCATGGCAAACAAGGATCGCCAAGAGGCGGAGCGGTTGATTTGACAACTTTGTTTGGATTTATCTGCGTTGGCTACATGAACTGAACCCAAGGTGTCTGCCGCATGTGCTCCAAATCGTCATTAATCGTTCATCCATTAAATCGATAGCAGTAAAAAGGCGTCAAATTGACGCCTAATCTTACCGTGACGTTCAAATTAAAAATTAACGGCATACACCTCATCCATTGAATTTTGGGCGATATCTTTGATGGTGACAGTACCTTGTACATAACGGCCAATACGTTTGGCGGTTTTGTCGGCGCCTTGGCTGAGGGCGAACTGATGGAAGCTTTCGCCGTTACAGACCAAACGAGGGAATATCCGAGCTTGGTTGATGCGGTATTCCTGCATAGTGTTGCTAAATGAGATCAGATTATTACTGGCTCCAGCCTTACAAACCGCCACTAAAGTATTTTCTAACTGTGGATCCATGGCGGCAAAAGCGTTTGAGCCTATTCCTATAGTGCAGAGTAGGGCGGCACCGCCCAATTTTACCAATGTTGCTTTCATCTTTAGCTCCTTGACGGGTGAGTAGACCCTTTGAGTAAAGTCTGTTTTTACCGGCCTTGCAGAGGGATTTGGCCGCAGAAGTGTATCTAAATGTGGGGTTGGGAACAGAGTGTGTCTCGGTGTAACTTGATGTGTCTTTGAGCCCTTTGGAGTGTGTTTTTACCATAAAAAATGCCAAGCATTAGCTTGGCATTTTGGCATGGTGTACAGCATGAATATGGCTTAATCGACGATACGTAACAGTTCGTTGATACCCACTTTACCGCGGGTTTTCGCATCCACTTTTTTAACGATAATCGCAGCGTATAGGCTGTATTTACCGCAAGCCGATGGCAGGTTACCCGATACTACGACAGAGCCAGCTGGTACGCGGCCATAGTGGATTTCGCCCGTTTCACGGTCATAGATACGGGTGCTTTGGCCGATATAAACGCCCATTGAAATCACAGAGCCTTCTTCAACGACAACGCCTTCGACAATCTCAGAGCGTGCGCCGATAAAGCAGTTGTCTTCAATAATGGTCGGACCCGCTTGCAGCGGCTCGAGTACGCCACCGATGCCCACACCACCGGATAAGTGCACGTTCTTACCGATTTGTGCACATGAGCCAACAGTTGCCCAAGTGTCAACCATAGTGCCTTCGTCAACGTAGGCGCCAAGGTTCACGTAAGAAGGCATTAACACAGTGTTTTTACCGATAAAAGAGCCTTTACGTACGGTTGCCGATGGCACCACACGGATAGCTTCGGCTTTAAAGCGGGCTTCGTCATACTCGGCGAACTTTAACGGTACTTTATCGAAATATTTGGTTTCGGCACCATCGATAACCGCGTTATCGAAAATACGGAATGACAGTAATACCGCCTTCTTCAACCATTGATGTACATGCCATTGGCCATCGATTTTCTCGGCGACGCGCAGTTCACCTTTATCGAGCATATTGATGACATTTTGCACATCGTTACGCACGCTTGCGTCAACAGTGCTTGGTGTGATGTCGGCACGCGCTTCAAATGCGGCCTCAATACGTTGGCGTAAAGCCTCCATTTACTTCTCCCGTTCTGGTTAATTGGTTGACTCTGTGTTGATGGCGCTCAACGCGCTAATCAAGGCTTCCTTGAGCGTATTCTCTTGGGTTTCATTGAGTTGCAAGCCATCATTGGTTTGCAAAATAAAAAAGTCTTCGGCTCGCTCGCCAATGGTGGTGATTTTGGCGGCTAGCAAGGTCGTGTTGCAGCGATAAAAAATATCGCCCACTTTAGCTAATAATCCCGGCGTATCCAAGGCGATGAGTTCCATCATACTTGTACCATGACGGTTACTCTCAAGGAAACTCACCTGAGTGGGAACATTAAAAGGTTTCATCTTGCGTGACAGCTTTCTAAAGCGCGGCAGCTTAGGGTTATCGCTTGCAAGTGCTTTTTCAAGGGCCTTACGGATACTCTGAATGCGTGAGAGTTGGCTCACGGGGGCGCCGTCTTGCTCGAGGATAACGAAGGTGTCAAGGGCGTAATTATCCTTCGATGTCATAATGTTAGCATCGTGGACGTTGATGTTTTTATTGTCGAGCACCGCCATCACGGTGGCGAACAGCTTAGGTCTGTCCTGACAGTAGACAAAGAGCTCTGTGCCACCGCGTGTCGTGTGTTTTGACACCAGCACCAGCGGCTCATCTAGCTGTTTATGCTTAAGGATAGCTTCGGCATGCCAAGCAACTTGATTCGGCTGGTGGCGCAAAAAGTAGTCGGCCTTAAAGCGTTGCCAGAGGGTATCTAAATCTTTTTCTTTCACGCCACGGCGAAGCAGGTCTTTTTTGGCCTTGGCTTGATATTCCCGTACTCGCGCGCGGATATCGACGGGTTTTTCTTTCCCCCGCGCCAGCACCCTTTGGGTAGAGAAATATAAGTCACGCAGCAGTGAGCCTTTCCAGTTGTTCCAGGTCTTCTCATTGGTGGCGCAGATATCGGCGACGGTTAAGCAATATAAATAACTTAAATGCACCGCATCGCGCACCTTGCTGGCAAAGTCGGCCACCACATCGGGATCGGAAATATCGCGGCGCTGAGCGGTTACCGACATCACTAAGTGATTTTCGACCAGCCAAGCGACTAAGCGGCCATCGTGGTCGTTTAAGCCATGGAGCTTACAGAAGGCGAGGGCATCGCTTGAGCCAAGCTTGCTGTGATCGCCGCCGCGTCCCTTGGCGATATCATGGAAAATTGCGCCGAGTACCAACAAACCTTTTTTCGGTAACTGATTGATCAGCACTGAGCCTAAAGGAAACTCTTCCTTCTGCTCCGGCTGTGAGAAGCGCTCGATGTTGAGCAGCAATCTGTGGGTGTGTTCATCCACCGTGTAGGCATGGAACAGGTCAAACTGCATTTGGCCTTCGATATTGCGCCATGCGGGCAAATAGGCCGACAGCACCCCGTGTTTATGCATCAGCGATAAGGCCGCGATGCCACGAGGATGCTTTAAGATTTCCATAAAGGCTTGTCGGCACTGCGGATTTTCCTGCAAGGGTTGCAGCTGTGCTCGGCGTGCGCGTCTTAGGGATCTCAGCGTCGGCGCATAAATGCCTTTAATATTGGAGTTTTTAGCGACATGGACAAAGAGGCGTACAATTTCTTCGCCGCTATCGAATAAATCGTCTCTTAGGGCCTCGATAAAGGCACCGCGACGTTGATAGTTATTGTCAATCGCTTGAATTTCTAAGGCCTTGGTTTGGCCAAGAGTCGCCCGCTTAAACAGTTGCAGCAGCATTTCGTTCAGCTCCATCACCCGGCGCACCGTGCGATAGTAGCGTTTCATCATCTGCTCAACGGCGAGTTGAGTGGCGTCTTCATAACCCATCAGCTCGGCCACTTGGCGCTGGACATCGAACAGCAGGCGATTTTCATCGCGACCGACCGCCATATGCAGGGCAAAGCGCAGCTTCCACAGAAAATGCTGACACTCGAGCAGCTCTTCTAACTCGGCGGGTTCTAAAAATTCGTATTGAACCAGTTCTTCTAGGCGTGAGGCGCCAAAGTGGCGCATGGCAACCCAGGCGATAGTTTGAATGTCCCGCAGGCCGCCGGGGCAACTCTTAATATTTGGCTCAAGATCGAAGGCGCTTGCCTTGGCATGGCGGGCCGTTTGTTCATCACGTTTGGCGATAAAGAACTGGCTCGACGTCCAAAAATCACTCTGGCGGATGGCGTCATAGAGTTGATCAAACAGGGATTCTGGGCCTGAGAGTAACCGTGCCTCGAGCAGGTTAGTGGCGATAGTAATGTCTTCTCGACCTAGATTTAGAGTGTCGCTGAGAGTGCGAACACTGTGACCAATCTCAAGGCTGGCGTCCCATAAAAAGGCGATAAATTCGCTCAGTGCTGTTTCAGCCGCCTGCGATAACTCGCCTTCGAACAGGAATAATAAATCGACATCCGAGTGCGGATGTAACTCGCCGCGACCGTAGCCGCCAACGGCAATCAGGGCGATAGGATATTGGTCCAGACCGTGCTGTTGCCAGGCCTGCTTGACGAGGGAATCGACGAACTGACAGCGCTGCGTCACTAGCTCTTCAATCGGGGTTTTGGCCTTGAATCTTGCTAAAAGCGTTTGATTCTGTTCGATTAATGATTGTTTAGCTAGCAGAGCTGTATTCATCGAGTCCCTTGTTTGGATGAGTTAGGTGTTCAGTAATCCTCTGAGTCCTAACGTACTAAGTATGTCGCTTAGTGATTAATGATACGCGGGAAGTCTTCCTCATCACGTAGAGTCAGGACTTCTACACCGGTTTCGGTCACTAATAATGTATGTTCCCATTGGGCAGAGTTTTTACCATCGGAGGTGGTGACAGTCCACTTATCGTCACGGTCTAACACTGTGGTGTGGCGACCGGCGTTGATCATTGGCTCAATGGTAAAACACATGCCAGGGCGTAAAATGGTGTTATCGCCATTACGGTAGTGCATGACTTGCGGCTCTTCATGGAAACCGGCACCAATACCGTGACCACAATAATCTTGCACGATGGAATATTTCTCAAGACCTGTTTTGCTGGCTTTGATGAATTTTTCGATAGTATTACCGATTTCACCCAGTTTTAACCCCGGGCGAACCTTACGAATGGCGAGGTATAAACTCTCTTGCGCGATACGGCACAGGCGCTTGTCCTTAGGGCTGACTTCACCGATTAAGAACATTTTAGAGGTATCACCGTGGTAACCGTCTTTGATGACTGTGATATCGATATTGAGAATATCGCCATCCTTGAGAACGCGGTCACTCGGAATACCATGGCAAATAACGTTGTTTAACGAAGTACAAATCGACTTAGGAAAACCATGGTAATTGAGCGGGGCAGAAATCGCGCCTTGCTCTTCGGTATATTTGGCGCAGATATCGTTTAGTTCATTAGTGCTCACGCCAGCCTTAACATAAGGGGCGATCATTTCTAATACTTGTGCGGCCAGCTTACCCGCTGCGCGCATTTTCTCGATTTCTTCTGCTGTCTTAATGACTATACTCATTGCGTTTTCTCTTGTGTCTTCGATGTCTATTGGCGGCATCTACCCGATGCAAAAATTTGTGCTTTAGGGCTATTTATGGTATAAAGCGCGCCGTTATGTTTAAGTCTTGCAGGATGTATAAGGTCAGCTTTTGCTTATCTTAACCCAAGGCAAGACTAAAGATGGCGGCCATTATACATGGCAATTTATCTAAATACTAAATCACACACGTGTCGACACATTCTTCGGGGTGCCCTCAGCTGTTAACTGCGGGGTCGAAGACATGGGATACGTGGAGGTCTAACCCCCTAAATTTTAAGGTAATAGAAATGACTACAGTTTCAATGCGCGATATGCTCCAGGCCGGTGTCCACTTCGGTCACCAAACCCGTTACTGGAACCCAAAAATGAAGCCATTCATTTTCGGTGCTCGCAACGGCGTTCACATCATCAACCTAGAGCATACTGTGCCAATGTTCAATGAAGCACTGGCTTTCATCAGCAACGTTGCTTCAAAGAAAGGTAAAGTATTATTCGTTGGTACTAAACGTGCTGCTGGCGAAGCGATCAAAGAAGCTGCTATTTCTTGCGATCAGTACTACGTTGATCACCGTTGGTTAGGCGGTATGCTGACTAACTGGAAAACCGTTCGTCAGTCAATCAAGCGTCTGAAAGAACTGGAAAGCCAATCAGTAGACGGTACTTTCGACAAGCTGACCAAGAAAGAAGCGCTGATGCGTACTCGTGAGCTTGAAAAGCTGGAAAAATCTTTAGGCGGTATTAAGAACATGGGCGGCCTGCCAGACGTATTATTCGTTATCGGCGCTGACCACGAGCATATCGCTATTAAAGAAGCTAACAACCTGGGTATCCCTGTTGTTGCAGTTGTTGATACTAACTCTGCTCCAGACGGTGTTAACTACATCGTTCCTGGTAACGACGACGCAATGCGCGCTATTCGCCTGTACACTACTTCTGTTGCTGCAGCTGCTAACGCTGGCCGTGGTCAAGATTTAGCTGTTCAAGCTGAGCAAGACGGTTTCGTAGAAGCCGAATAATAATAAGGCGGGATGAGTTTCATCACCCTTATTAACCAAGATTTTGATTGGTTAACAGGGGCCATTCGGCCCCTGTTTTATATCTGCAAATTAGTCGAATTTTTAGAGAGGATTTAACAATGGCAATTTCTGCTGCCCAAGTTAAAGAACTGCGCGAGCGTACTGGCGCAGGCATGATGGATTGTAAAAAAGCGTTAGAAGAAACCAACGGCGACATGGAGTTAGCAATTGACAACATGCGTAAGTCTGGTGCTGCTAAAGCTGCTAAGAAAGCAGGTAACATCGCTGCTGACGGTACTATCCTGATCAAAAACGGTGAAGGTTTCGCAGTACTGTTAGAAGTAAACTGCCAAACTGACTTCGTTGCTAAAGATGCGAACTTCTTAGGTTTTGCTAACGCTGTTTTAGACGTTGCTGCAGCGTCTAAAGTGTCTTTAGAAGACTTAAAAGCCCAATTCGAAGAAGCCCGTGTTGCTCTGGTTGCTAAAATCGGTGAAAACATCAACGTTCGTCGCGTTGAGTACATCGACGGCACTCAATTAGCTTCATACCGTCACGGTGAGCGTATTGGTGTTGTAGTAACTGGTGAAGCGGATGAGGAAACTCTGAAGCACTTAGCAATGCACGTTGCAGCTTCTAAGCCAGAATACGTTAACCCAGAAGACGTTCCAGCAGACGTAGTTGCTCGTGAACAAGCTCTGCAAATCGAAATCTCTATGAATGAAGGCAAGCCTGCTGAAATCGCAGAGAAAATGGTTGTTGGTCGTATGAAGAAGTTCACCGGTGAGATCTCTCTGACTGGTCAAGCTTACATCATGGAACCAAAGAAAACTGTTGGCGAATTCTTGAAAGAGAAAGGCGCTAAAGTCACTAACTTCATTCGTTTAGAAGTGGGTGAAGGTATTGAGAAGAAAGAAGAAGATTTCGCAGCTGAAGTTGCTGCTCAAATCGCTGCTTCTAAAAAGGCTTAATCGCCAACGCTAAATACCCCCAAGACCGCAGCAATGGCTGCGGTCTTGTTATGACCAGGACAAAAAAATATGAGCACCAATCCAAAACCTGCATTTAGACGCATTCTTCTAAAATTAAGTGGCGAGGCACTGATGGGCGACGAAGGCTTCGGCATCGACCCTAAAGTGTTAGATCGCATGGCTCAAGAAGTGAAAGAGCTGGTAGAGTTAGGCATTCAGGTGGGTGTGGTCATTGGTGGTGGTAATCTATTTCGCGGTGAAGGCCTAGCAAAAGCGGGCATGAACCGTGTGGTGGGCGATCACATGGGTATGCTGGCAACGGTTATGAACGGCTTGGCCATGCGTGATGCCCTGCACCGTGCCTATGTTAATGCTCGTCTGATGTCGGCAATCCCGTTAAAAGGGGTATGCGACGACTACAATTGGGCTGAGGCTATCAGCTTATTAAAATCAGGCCGTGTAGTGATTTTTGCTGCGGGTACTGGTAACCCATTCTGCACTACCGATTCTGCTGCTTGCTTACGCGGCATTGAAATCGAAGCAGAAGTCGTGCTAAAAGGCACTAAAGTTGACGGCGTTTATTCTGACGACCCGATGAAAAATCCAGAAGCAGTGAAGTACGATGAATTATCGTACACTGAAGTACTGGACAAAGAATTAAAAGTAATGGACTTAGCAGCCTTTACGATGGCGCGTGATCATGACATGCCAATCCTAGTATTCAACATGAACAAACCTGGTGCACTGCGCCGCGTGGTCATGGGTGAAGAAGAAGGCACATTGATCAAAGCGAAATAAGTTTTTAATGACCAAGAAGGACATTTAACGTGATTGCAGATATTAAAAAAGATGCTCAAGAGCGCATGGGTAAATGCGTAGAAGCGACTAAGAACCAAATGGCGAAAGTACGTACTGGTCGTGCACACCCAAGCTTACTGGACTCTATCCAAGTGTCTTACTACGGCACTATGACCCCGCTGAACCAAGTGGCGAACGTGGGTATTGAAGATGCGCGTACCCTGTCTGTGACTGTATTCGACCGTAGTGCAATCCAAGCGGTTGAGAAAGCGATTATGAGCTCAGACCTTGGCTTAAACCCAATGTCAGCGGGCGCAACCTTACGTATTCCATTACCCGCACTGACTGAAGAACGTCGTAAAGACTTCATCAAAGTGGTTCGTGCAGAAGCCGAAGGCGGCCGTGTGGCGATTCGTAACGTACGTCGTGACGCGATTTCTGAAGTGAAGAAACTCGAAAAAGCCAAAGAATGTACTGAAGATGATGTTCGCCGCTTTGAAGACGAAGTGCAAAAGTTCACCGATGCTCACATTAAGAAGGTCGATGAGATTTTAGCGGCCAAAGAAATTGAGTTGATGGAAGTCTAATCTCAGGCGCTATAAGCTAGAGTTGCTACGCCGTGTAGGGGTATACTACACGGCGTTTGTCTATTTTAAAGGGTTGTAATAGATGTCATCCACAGTGGAATTTGATCCGCAATCTAGGTCAACTGAGCAGGATGCTTGTGCTCAGACAAGCTTACCGGAGGTATTACCCGAACTCGTTAAACAGTCATTACCTAAACATGTTGCGATTATTATGGATGGTAATGGACGTTGGGCCCAAACCCAGGGCAAACCACGAGTGATGGGGCATAAAGCCGGCGTAAAGGCGGTGAGACGTGCGGTGAGTGCGGCCAGTCAGTTAGGGATACAATCGCTGACGCTATTTGCGTTTTCCAGCGAGAATTGGCGTAGACCCGATAAAGAAGTCAGCTTGCTGATGGAATTGTTTTTTACCGTGTTACAACGGGAAATTAAGTTACTCGATAAAAACCAAGTCCGATTGAATATCATCGGCGATATCAGCCGTTTTTCTGCGCGTTTACAAAAACAAATTCGTGCCGCAGAAGAAAAAACCGCAGGCAATAGTGGATTGATATTGAATGTAGCGGCCAATTACGGTGGCCGTTGGGACATACTGCAAGCCGCGCAAAAGTTAGCTGAAAAGGTGGAAAATGGCGAAATGACCAGCAGTCAGTTCACCGAAGAAGCCTTGAGTGAACATTTGTGCATGCAAAATCAGAGTGAAGTTGATTTAATGATCCGTACGGGTGGGGATTACCGGATCAGCAATTTTGTGCTCTGGCAGGCTGCCTATGCTGAATTGGTGTTTATGGACACCCTTTGGCCTGATTTCGATGAACAGGCTTTTCATGAAGCGATTGCTACTTTTGCCAGTCGCCAGCGCCGTTTTGGTTTGACCGGAAGTCAAATTGATGAGATGCGCGCATTGTAAAACGTCATGAGGGATTTTTTTTGCTAAAACAACGTATAATAACAGCAATTTGGTTAATTCCATTAGTTTTGGGAGCGATCTTTTTACTCCCCGTAGAGTACTTTGCTTGGGCCTTAGTGGCCGTGTTTCTGATCGCCGCTAAGGAGTGGGGCAGGATCATCGATAGTCAATGTGATGTGACTCAATGGAGTTTTACTTGCACCGTCGGTATTTTACTAATCGCGTTGAATTTAATTGTTCCCGCCGACACAATTTGGCTTAGGGGACAAATTCATCCTATCTATCTTGCCGTGATTGCCATCGGTGCATTCTGGTGGATAGTGTCACTGCTGTTGGTGGTGACTTACCCTAAAAGCGCCAAACTCTGGCAAAAGAACCCGATGTTGAAGTCCATGTTTGGGCAACTCACCTTAGTGCCGTGTTTTGTGGCACTGATTGCACTCAAATCCATTAGTTCGCAAATATCGCCTTACTATGGCGCGTCATTGGTGTTACTGGTGATGCTGATTGTCTGGGCAGCCGATTCGGGCGCGTATTTTGTCGGTAAAGCTGTCGGCAAGACCAAGCTGATGCCTGCGGTGAGCCCTGCTAAAACTCTAGAGGGTTTATTGGGCGGCCTGATGACAACACTGATTGTTGTCGCTGGCGTGATGTATATTTCACCTGAGCAGGAATTAGGGTTAGTGGTTGCTGTGACCATTTTCGTGGCACTGATTTCGGCGCTTGGCGATTTATCCGAGAGTATGTTTAAGCGTGCCGCCTGCATCAAAGACTCTGGCACGATTCTGCCTGGGCATGGTGGCGTGCTCGATCGCATCGACAGCCTCACTGCGGCCTTGCCGGTGTTTACCTTAATCTACATTGCATTTTGGATGTAACGCTATGCAAAATATGGTGATTTTGGGCGCAACTGGGTCGATTGGTGCCAGCACTTTAAGTGTGATTTCGGCTAATCGCGATGCCTATCGTGTTTACGCTTTAGTGGCGAATGCTAGTGTCGATAAGATGCTCGCCCTGTGTGTAACTCATCGCCCCCAAGTCGCCCATATGGTCGATAGCCAGGCCGCATTAGCGCTACAAGCCAAGCTTCCCCCTGAGCTTAATATCCAAGTCAGTAGCGGTGAGGATGAACTCATCGCCTTAGTCACAGCCGCTGAAGTGGATACTGTGATGGCCGCTATCGTCGGCGCAGCGGGGCTAGTGCCAACCTTAGCTGCCGTCAAGGCGGGTAAGCGAGTATTGCTTGCCAATAAAGAAGCCTTGGTGATGTCAGGTGAACTCTTTATTGAGGCCACTAAAGCCTCTGGCGCGACTCTATTGCCAGTTGATAGTGAGCACAATGCGATTTTCCAATGCTTACCCGAAGAGGTGCAGGCCAATTTAGGCCACTGTGATTTAGCCGCATCGGGAATTTCTCATATTTTGCTGACTGGCTCGGGCGGCCCCTTCTTGACCGCTGAGCTTGCCAGCCTTGCGTCGATGACGCCAGCACAGGCCTGTAAACATCCAAACTGGTCGATGGGGCCGAAAATTTCAGTCGACTCTGCCACTATGATGAATAAGGGCTTGGAGTTTATTGAAGCGCGCTGGTTGTTTAATACCCAGAAAGACCAATTAAAGGTGGTTATCCATCCGCAGAGCGTTATCCATTCGATGGTGCAATACCGCGATGGCAGCGTGATCGCGCAAATGGGGAACCCGGATATGCGTACACCGATTGCACATTGTATGTCCTATCCACAAAGAATTAGCTCTGGTGTTGAACCTTTGGATTTTTTCAAAGTCGGACAGTTAAGCTTTTGTGAGCCGGACTTTAATCGCTTCCCTTGTTTGGCATTAGCGATCGCCGCTTGTGCCCAAGGCCAAGAAGCGACTACGGTACTCAATGCCGCCAATGAAATTGCCGTTGAGGCATTTTTACAGGGGCAGATTGGTTTTACCCATATCGCTAAGGTGAATGAAGCCTGTTTATCATCAGTGCCTAAACGGGCGATGACCAGCATCGATGATATTATTGCTCTCGATGCGCAAACGCGGATATATGCCCGCGAACAGTTAGCGAAATTTGCTTAATTCCCATTGATGAGGAATAAGCGAATTTGACGATGACATAAGGAGTGGAATGTTAGATTTTTTGTGGAACTTAGGTTCGTTTATCGTTGCGCTTGGGCTGCTGATCACCGCCCACGAATACGGCCATTTCTATGTTGCACGCCGCTGTGGCGTGAAGGTTGAACGTTTCTCGATTGGTTTTGGTAAGGCGATTTGGCGCAAAGTGGGTAAAGATGGCACTGAGTACGTCATCGCCATGATCCCGTTAGGCGGTTATGTCAAAATGCTCGATGAACGAGTAGAAGACGTACCCGATGAATTAAAGGACCAAGCCTTTAACCGTAAAAGTGTATGGCAACGGATTGCGATTGTAGCCGCAGGTCCGATTGCAAACTTTATCTTTGCGATTATTGCACTGTATTTAATGTATTTAATTGGCGTGCCATCGCTCAAGCCTGTGATTACCTCAACCACACCTGGCACTGCGGCAGCGCAAATCCAAGTGAATGAGCCGATGCAAGTGACGGCAATTTCAGGCCAGCCTGTACGCAATTGGGAAGAAGTGAATTTAGCACTAGTGGGCCATATCGGCGATGACAGCTTAACCGTCTCCCTCGCGCCGCTAAATGGCTTGCAAGGTTTAGATACCACGGCTCGCACTTATACCCTTGATACCCGCGAATGGCGTTTCGACCCAGAAAAAGAGTCGCCGATTACGGCGTTGGGTTTGGGTGTGTATCGCCCTGCGATTGAGCCACAAATAGCGCTTATCAGCGAAGGTAGTGCGGCGGCTAAGAGTGACCTGAAAGTCGGCGATACTTTGGTTGCCATCAATGGGCAAAATTACACGGATTGGCAAGCTTTTGTTGACATTATTCAACATTCTGCCAATGTGCCTGTTGAGTTAACTGTGCGCCGTAATGGCGAGCAGTTTGCCATCTCTGTGACACCTGAGAGTGTTAAAAATAGCGATGGCAAAGATATAGGCGTGCTTGGGGTGAGCCCCGCTCAGGCGCAATGGCCCGAGAATATGCGCCTACAACTCGAATATGGCCCAATCGATTCTTTCGCTATCGCAGTGGATAAAACATGGCAACTTGTTGCTGTGAGCTTTAAGATGATTGGCAAATTATTTACTGGCGATGTGTCAGTGAAAAACTTAAGTGGACCTATCTCAATCGCACAGGGTGCGGGCAATAGTGCAAACTATGGCTTGGTTTACTTTCTCGGTTTCCTCGCGCTTATCAGTGTCAATTTAGGCATCATTAACCTGCTGCCATTGCCTGTGCTCGATGGGGGACACCTGCTGTATTACTTCGTTGAGGTAATCACTGGTAAACCTGTGTCTGAAAAGGTACAGGAAATAGGATTCAGATTTGGGGCAGCATTGCTGCTGATGTTGATGAGCATCGCGCTCTTCAATGACTTTGCCCGACTCTGAGCAAGGACAGACTAATAATTAGAAGTGCTCTATGAGATTGAATAAACTTTTTGCCTCGATGTTATTCGTCGGTGCGTCGTTTTCAGGGACTGTGTTGGCGGATACTTTCCAACCCTTTGAAGTGACCGACATCCAAGTTGAAGGTTTGCAGCGAGTCGCACTGGGTGCTGCCTTGTTAAGCTTACCAGTGAAAGTGGGTGACACTGTTGACCAGTTAAAAATTCAACAAGCCATTAAAAGCCTGTATGCATCGACTAACTTTGAGAACATCTCAGTCAGTCATGATGGCGGCGTATTGATTGTCAAAGTCACTGAGCGACCAACGATCAGCGCCGTGACCTTTGAAGGCAACAAAGACATTAAAGATGAGCAGTTACAGGAAAGTCTGGACGGCTCAGGCGTGAAAGTCGGTGAGTCCTTAGACCGTACTATGCTGACGGGCATCGAGAAGGGATTACAAGACTTCTACTATGGTGTGGGTAAATACGGCGCGAAAGTCGAAGCGCAGGTGATTAACTTACCCCGTAATCGTGTCGAACTAAAATTCAAGTTCACCGAAGGTTTAGCGGCTGAAATTCGCCAAATTAACGTGGTTGGCAACAAAGAGTTCACCGATGCTGAGCTTATCGGCATGTTAGAACTCAAAGACTACGTGGCTTGGTGGGATCTGTTCGGTGAGCGTCGCTATCAGAAGCAAAAGCTGCAAGCCGACCTTGAAACCATTAAAACCTATTACCACAACAAGGGTTATATCCGCTTTGAAGTCACCTCGACTCAAGTGGCGATGACGCCTGACCGTAAAGGTTTGTATATCACCATCAACGTCAACGAAGGTGAGAAGTACAAGGTTAAAGACGTTAACCTCACCGGCGACTTAATGGGCCGTGAAGAGTTAATGAAATCGATTCTGCCAATTAAGGCTGGCGATATGTACAACGGCGGTGATGTGACCTTCACCGAAGAGATGTACAGCAAATACTTAGGCCGTTTCGGTTACGCTTACCCTGAAGTGAAAACCTACCCTGAAATTGATGATAAAACTAAGGAAGTGACCTTAAACATCAATATCAAACCGGGTAAACGTGTGTATGTGCGTTCGGTTAACTTCACTGGTAACACAGTTACTAAAGATGAAGTGATGCGCCGCGAACTGCGTCAGATGGAAGGTGCTTGGTTAAACTCGGCGCAGGTTGAGCAATCTAAAGCCCGTCTAAACCGTTTAGGCTTCTTCGAGACCGTTGATACCGAAACCATTCAAGTTCCGGGCACCGATGATTTAGTCGATGTGGCCGTGAAAGTTAAAGAGCAGCCATCGGGCTCATTTAACGCCGGTGTGGGTTATGGTACTGAATCGGGCTTAAGTCTGCAGTTTGGTGTGCAGCAAAATAACTTCCTCGGCACGGGTAACCAAGCGGGCGTGAGTTTAAGCACCAACAAGTATTCTAAGAACGTTAACTTATCTTACACCGATCCATACTGGACCAAAGATGGTGTGAGCTTAGGTGGCAGCGTTTACTGGAACGAGTTCGATGCGAACGAGGCTAACCTTGAACGTTATAAGAACAGCTCCTATGGCGTGGCATTAAACTCAGGCTTCCCTATTAACGAATACAACCGTATCAACGGTGGTATTGGCTATCGTCATAACACGATTTCAGAAATCTCCGCCTACGAACAGGCGCTGCGTTTCTACAATATCTACCGTGACGATGATCCAAATGCTGATTTAAGTTTCGATAACTTTGAGCTGAGCTTAGGCTGGTACCGCAGTACCTTAAACCGTGGCACCTTCCCAACGGACGGTTCGTCACAGCGTTTAAGCGGTAAGATGACAGTACCAGGCTCGGATCTGCAGTACTTTAAGACTGACTTCGATACTAACTATTATTTCCCCATCAACCGTAGCCACAGCTTTGTGCTGTTAGCGCGTGGTCGTTTAGGTTATGGCAACGGTTATGGTCAATTTAATGATAATGACCAGATCCTGCCATTCTGGGAAAACTATTACTCGGGCGGTAGTACCTCACTGCGTGGCTTTAAGTCTAACTCGGTCGGTCCACGTTCATTCTACCTCTTCCGTGGTAGCGAGCCTTGTGCGCCGGATCCATCGGGTGACGGTTGTAGCTTACCGGGTGATCCAAACAGTATTCAGGTCAGTTCAGGTCGTTCAATTGGTGGTAACGCGATTGCAACTGCGAGCATGGAGTTAATTGTGCCAACACCATTCTTGGATGAGGCCTACACTAATTCTGTTCGTACCAGCTTCTTCGTCGATGCGGGTAACGTATGGGATACTGAGTTCGATTTCGCTAAGTATCAAACGCTACCAGCGGAAGAATTTGATAAGTTACAGGACTACAGTGATCCAGGTCGTATCAGGGCATCTTGGGGGTTAAGCTTACAGTGGCTATCTCCTATGGGCCCAATGGTATTCAGCTTGGCATGGCCGATTAAAGAATACGAAGGCGATCAAACAGAGATCTTCTCGTTCAATATTGGCAAAACTTTTTAAAAGGCATACACTCGGCAGGTTTTGCTGAATATAACAAAGGTAACAAGGAGTCTATTTTGAACAAGATGGTAAACCGTGCCCTGGTGACGTTGGCTTTATTAGGTGCACCTTTAGCGGCGCAGGCAGAAAATATTGCTGTTGTTGATATGGGCGCTGTGTTTGAACAGTTACCTCAACGTGAGCAAATCTCCCAATCTCTGAAATCAGAGTTTGGTGATCGCATGGCTGAAGTTCAGAAAATGCAGGAAGAAATGCGCTCTCTGATGGAGAAGCAGCAACGTGACGGCGCGTTAATGAATGACACGCAAAAAACTGAGCTGGTTCGTAAAATGGAAGCGTTAAAATCTGAATATCAGCTAAAAGGTAAAGCTTTGGATGAAGACTTACGTCGTCGCCAAGGTGAAGAGCAAAACAAACTGTTAGTTAAGGTTCAAAAAGCCATTAACACTATCGCTGAAAAAGAAAAATACGATTTAGTTTTACAGCGAGGTGCCGTCATTTATGTTAAGCCAAATGCTGACATCAGTGGCAAAGTGGTTGAAGCCTTAAGCAAAGGCAAGTAATTAATGAAAAGTGTGACTTTAAAAGAGCTAAGCCTGTTATTAGACGGCGTTGTCCAAGGCGATGAAACGTTAGTGATCAACAGCGTTGCGACACTTGAACATGCCCAATCGGGTCAAATCTCTTTTTTAGCCAACAGCAAATACCGTGCTCAGCTTGAGTCAACTCAAGCGAGTGCGGTGTTATTGTCGGCTAAA
The DNA here is from genome assembly GCF_029843705.1 of Shewanella sp. GD03713. Classification (NCBI taxonomy): domain Bacteria; kingdom Pseudomonadati; phylum Pseudomonadota; class Gammaproteobacteria; order Alteromonadales; family Shewanellaceae; genus Shewanella; species Shewanella sp. GD03713. The sequence continues at coordinate 3,236,321 of NZ_JAOCIW010000001.1, read as the reverse complement.
GACGCGCAGGACTATTCAGGCACTGCGTTAGTCGTTAAAGACCCTTATGTGGGGTTTGCCCGTGTGGCTCAGTTTTTAGATACCACGCCCAAGGCGGCCGTGGGTATCCATCCATCGGCACAAATCGACTCTTCTGCCCAGTTAGGCGAAGGCGTAGCAATTGGTGCCAATGTGGTGATTGGCGCGAATGTGATCCTCGGCGAAAACGTGCAGATTGGTGCGGGCTCTGTGATTGGTCAAGACTCCATCGTCGGCTCTAACACTCGTCTGTGGGCTAATGTGACCCTCTATCATAATGTCCATTTAGGCCAAGATTGTATTATCCATTCTGGCGCAATTATTGGCTCCGACGGTTTCGGTTACGCCAACGAACGTGGTCAATGGATTAAAATTCCCCAAACCGGTGGTGTACGCATTGGCGATCGCGTTGAAATCGGTGCGAATTCAACTATCGACCGTGGCGCCTTAGGTCATACCGAGATCCACAACGGTGTGATCATCGACAACCAAGTACAGGTTGCCCACAACGATATTATTGGTGAAAATACCGCGATTGCTGGCAGCACGACCATTGCTGGCAGTGTGACCATTGGTAAATATTGTATTATTGGTGGTAACTGCGCGATTGCAGGCCACTTGACCATTGCCGACGGTGTCCATCTTTCTGGCGCGACAAACGTTACAGGTAACATGCGTGAGCCTGGTTTGTATTCTTCTGCGACAGTGGCAATGGAAAACAAAGTGTGGCGTAAAAATACAGTTCGCTTCCGTCAATTGGATGAACTGTTCCAACGTGTGAAAACGTTGGAAAAGAATTCAAATACACCAGAGTAATTGCCCCAAGGCAATTTTGAGGAACTAGGTTCGTGTCTAATCAAATGAACACTATGGATATTACGGAGATCCTTAAGTATCTACCCCATAGATATCCATTTTTATTAATCGATCGCGTTTTGGATTACACCCCAGGTGAGAGTCTCCATGCGATTAAAAACGTGACGATTAATGAACCCTTTTTCCAGGGACATTTCCCTGTTCAGCCTGTGATGCCCGGCGTGCTGATTTTAGAAGCTATGGCACAGGCCACGGGTCTGCTCGCGTTTAAGACCATGAGTGACGATGTACCGCCTCCTGGTGTGTTGTACTATTTTGCTGGTATCGATAACGCCCGTTTTAGACGTGTGGTTGAGCCCGGCGATCAAATCCATTTTGAAGTCAAAATGATTAAAGAGCGCCGCGGGATTGGCGTTTTCTATGGTGAGGCCAAAGTGGATGGTGAAGTGGTTTGTTCCGCTGAAATCATGTGTGCCCGCAGAGAGATTAATCAGTGATAGATACATTAGCGTTTGTGCATCCCGATGCAAAAATTGGTAAAAACGTCACCATAGGCCCATGGAGTTATGTGGGCGCGGGTGTCGAGATTGGCGACGATTGTTGGTTAAGCTCCCACGTAGTGGTGAAGGGCCCAACCATTATCGGTAAAGGCAACCGTATTTTCCAATTCGCCTCCGTGGGTGAAGAATGCCAAGATAAGAAATACGCTGGCGAGCCGACTCGACTCATTATTGGCGATAACAATATTATCCGTGAACATGTAACCATTCACCGTGGTACGGTTCAAGATAATAGCGAAACCCGTATCGGCTCTAACAACCTGTTTATGAACTACGTGCATATCGCCCATGACTGTGTGGTCGGTAATAACGTGATTATGGCTAACAATGCGTCTATCGCAGGCCATGTGCATGTGGGTGACTGGGCGATTCTCGGTGGTATGACTGGCGTTCACCAGTTTGTGCATATCGGTGCCCACGCCTTTACCGCCGGTTGCTCGTTATTGCTACAGGATGTACCACCCTTTGTGATGGCGGCGGGACAACCTGCCATTCCTCGTGGCTTAAACAGCGAAGGTATGAAGCGCCGAGGTTTCTCGAAGGAGAGCCAATTAGCGGTGCGCCGAGCCTATAAAACCTTATATCGCAGCAGTTTAACTGTTGATGAAGCGATTGAAGCGCTTGCCGAAGATGCGCAGAACGATGAGCAAGTTAAGTCGTTCATTGAGTTTGTTAAATCATCGGGTCGCGGCATTATTCGTTAAGAGTCCTAGACTCTACACTATGCCATTCATAGGCACTGCTCGTAATATTCTGCTTTAGACAATGCCATGGCAGAGATGCGCTGCGGTGCCATTCACTTGTCAGATATGATTGGTTTATGAGCAAAAAATCTCAATTAGTGTTTGCAATGGTCGCCGGAGAACTCTCCGGCGATATTTTAGGTGCAGGTTTAATGGCCGCACTGCAAAAAACACACCCCAATGCCCGTTTTGTCGGTATTGGTGGACCTCGAATGGAAGCCCTTGGCTTCGAATCCCTGTTCGCAATGGAAGAATTAGCCGTGATGGGGATAGTCGAAGTGCTATCACGCTTGCCACGCTTACTCCATGTGCGCTCATCCCTGATAAAATCCATCACCGAACTTAAACCCGATTGTTTTATCGGTATCGATGCTCCGGATTTTAATATCGGTCTTGAGCTTAAGTTAAAGGCGCAGGGGATTAAAACCGTTCACTACGTGAGCCCTTCGGTATGGGCATGGCGCCCTAAGCGTATTTTTAAAATCGCTAAAGCCACCAATATGGTGCTGTCGTTATTACCCTTTGAGAAAGCTTTTTACGACAAGCATCAAGTGCCTTGTACCTTTGTCGGCCATACCTTGGCAGACGATATTCCGTTAGAGAGTGATAAGGCGAGCGCCCGTCAGTTGCTTGAGCTCGATCCTGAGGCCGAATACCTCGCGATTTTACCCGGCTCGCGCGGCGGCGAATTAAAGCAATTGGCCGAGCCCTTCGTGAAGGCGGCGCTACTTATCAAGCAGCAATTTCCCGATATCCGCTTTGTGACGCCCTTAGTGAATCAAAAGCGCCGTGAGCAGTTTGAGCAAGCGTTAACAGCGTATGCGCCGGATCTGGAAATCCACATGGTAGAAGGTAAGTCCCGTGAGGTGATGGCCGCTGCCGATGGTATTTTACTGGCGTCGGGCACGGCAACACTTGAGGCCATGCTGATCAAACGTCCTATGGTGGTCGCCTATCGCGTGAGTCCGCTGACCTATCAGATAGCGAAAACCATGATGCAAGTGAATCGTTTCTCCCTGCCGAATTTGTTAGCGGGGCGAGATGTGGTGCCAGAGCTTATCCAGCACGATTGCACGCCGGAGAAGATTGCCGCTGCGGTTGGTGTTGAGCTGAACCGCGACTTTGCACCAATCAAAGCCGAGTTTGAGCGTTTGCATCAAATGCTACGCTGCGATGCCAGCCAAAAAGCGGCTGAGGCGGTGTTAGCACTGGTCGATGCTAAGGATGTGAACTAATGGCGGTATTTAAGACGTTGACCGACGCCGATATGGCTATCTTCTCAACAGGTTTAGTGGCGGGCGTGGATGAAGTCGGTCGTGGCCCTCTGGTGGGTGATGTGGTCACCGCTGCGGTTATCCTCGATCCCAATCGCCCCATTGCTGGCTTAAATGACTCTAAAAAGCTTACCGAGAAGCGCCGCGAGGCATTGTTCGATGAGATTTGTGAAAAAGCTTTAAGCTATCATGTGGGGCGGGCAACACCTTCGGAAATCGATGAGCTGAATATTCTCCATGCAACAATGCTTGCTATGCAGCGCGCGGTTGCAGGGCTTGCTCGTACGCCCGAGTTAGTTTTAGTCGATGGTAATCGCAGTCCGGCGTTTACGCATCAGGGGCTGTCTTTGACCAGTCATAGCATAGTCAAAGGTGATGGCCTGATTGCCAGTATCAGTGCGGCGTCGATTATTGCCAAAGTGACCCGCGATCGGGAGATGGATGCCCTCGATGCCGCTTATCCCCAGTATGGGTTTGCTAAGCATAAGGGGTATCCGACTAAGGCGCATTTTGACGCCATCGCCGAGCACGGCGTGTTCGACCAATATCGTAAAAGTTTCAAACCCGTCAAGGCATTACTGGAGCGATAACATCGATTGGGTGTTTTCACTTCAGCTTGAGAGCAAAGTCACTAGCCCAAGGGCTGTGACTTTGTTAGTCTGCTTTTTTAGTGATTGTTAACCTGCTATTCAAAGATAATTCTAATTATGTCCGATCCTCGTTTTGTGCATCTTCGTGTCCACAGTGACTTCTCTATGTCCGATGGTGTGGCTAAGGTCAAACCCATCCTCGCCCAAGTTGAGGCGAAGGGCATGGCTGCGGTGGCCTTAACGGATCAAAACAACCTCTGTGGTCTGGTCAAGTTTTATGGTGGCTGCCATGGGGCGGGGATCAAGCCGATTATCGGTGCGGACTTTTGGATGCAAGTGCCGGGTTTTGATGGCGAGTTTTGCGCCTTAACCATTATTGCGATGAATAATGATGGCTATCAAAATCTCACTCAAATCATCAGCCAAGCCTATTTACGTGGCCATGTTCAAGGGCGAGTGGTGATTGACCAAGAATGGCTTGTCACCTACAACGAAGGCATTTTGCTGCTGTCTGGCGGTCGGGAAGGAGACGTGGGTAAGGCACTGCTTAAGGGCAACAATACCCAAGTCGAGTCCTTATGCGAGTTTTATCAGCAGCATTTTGAAGGGCGTTATTACCTCGAGTTATTGCGCACTGGGCGCACCGATGAGGAGCGTTACCTACACATGGCGGTAGGACTGGCGCAGGAAAAGGGCATCCCCGTAGTCGCCACCAATCAGGTGGTGTTTTTAAAACCCGAAGACTTTGAATCCCATGAGATCCGCGTTGCGATTCACGATGGTTTTACGCTCGCCGATCCTCGCCGTCCTAAAAAATACAGCGAGCAGCAATATCTTCGCAGCGAAGAGGAAATGTGCGAGCTGTTTGCTGACATTCCTGCCGCGCTCGAAAATACCGTTGAAATTGCCAAGCGCTGCAACGTTACCATTCGCTTATACGAATACTTCTTACCGAACTTCCCCACTGGCGATATGTCGATTGAGGATTATCTGGTTGATTGCTCTAAGAAGGGGCTTGAAGAGCGTTTAGAGTTCTTATTCCCCGATCCACAAGTGCGCGCCGAGCGCCGCGGTGAATATGACGATCGTCTCGATGTGGAGCTTAAGGTTATCAACCAGATGGGCTTCCCCGGTTACTTCCTTATTGTAATGGAGTTTATCCAGTGGGGTAAGGATAACGGCATCCCCGTGGGGCCGGGCCGTGGTTCGGGCGCGGGCTCGCTTGTGGCCTATGCCCTTAAGATTACCGACTTAGACCCCCTCGAATTCGACCTGCTGTTCGAACGTTTCTTGAACCCAGAACGGGTATCTATGCCCGACTTCGACGTCGACTTCTGTATGGATAGACGCGATGAGGTGATTGACCACGTGGCCGAACTCTACGGCCGTGAGGCGGTATCGCAGATCATTACCTTCGGTACCATGGCGGCCAAGGCGGTTATCCGCGACGTGGGTCGTGTGCTCGGCCATCCCTATGGCTTTGTGGATCGCATTTCTAAGCTTATTCCGCCAGAGCCAGGCATGACACTTGCCAAGGCCTTTGAGGTCGAGCCTGCGCTGCAGGAGTCCTACGATGCCGATGAGGATGTGAAAGATCTTATCGACATGTGCCGTAAACTCGAGGGGGTGACTCGTAACGCTGGTAAACATGCGGGGGGCGTGGTGATTGCGCCCACCAAGATCACCGACTTCTCGCCGCTTTACTGCGACGCCGAAGGTAAAAACCCGGTAACCCAGTTCGATAAGAACGACGTGGAAACCGCCGGCTTAGTCAAATTCGACTTCTTAGGGTTAAGAACCCTGACCATCGTCGACTGGGCGCTGGAGATGATCAACAAGGTGGAGGTTAAAAACGGCCGTCCACCAGTGCGGATTGAGGCGATTCCGCTAGACGATCCCGCTTCGTTCCGTTTGCTGCAACGCTACGAAACCACCGCGGTATTCCAGCTCGAATCCCGTGGTATGAAGGATTTGATTAAGCGTCTGCAACCCGACTGCTTCGAAGATATGATCGCACTCGTTGCACTGTTCCGCCCGGGGCCTCTGCAATCGGGCATGGTGGATAACTTTATCGAGCGTAAGCATGGTCGTGAAGAGGTCTCTTACCCCGATTCTCAATATCAGCATGAATCTTTGAAGGAGCTGTTGTCGCCCACCTACGGTATTATTTTGTACCAAGAGCAGGTAATGCAGATTGCGCAGGTGCTATCGGGTTATACCTTAGGCGGCGCGGACATGCTGCGCCGCGCTATGGGTAAGAAAAAGCCCGAGGAGATGGCCAAACAGCGCGGTACCTTTAAAGAAGGGGCGATTAAGAACGGCGTCGACGGCGAGTTGGCGATGAAAATCTTCGACTTAGTGGAAAAGTTTGCGGGCTACGGCTTTAACAAATCCCACTCCGCTGCGTACGCGCTCGTGTCCTATCAAACCCTGTGGCTCAAGACTCACTTCCCGTCGCAGTTTATGGCGGCGGTAATGTCCGCCGATATGGACAACACAGACAAAATCGTCACCCTAGTGGATGAATGTGAGCGCATGGGACTCACCATTATCCCGCCGGATGTGAACAAAGGTCTGTTTAAGTTTACCGTCGATGATGATCTGCGCATTGTTTATGGTATCGGCGCCATCAAAGGTGTGGGTGAGGGGCCGGTTGAGTCGATTCTTGAGGCGCGTAAGGACGGCCCCTTTAAAGATTTATTCGACTTTTGCGCCCGTATCGATCTTAAAAAACTTAACAAACGGGTGATTGAAAAGCTTATCTGCGCGGGTGCCTTAGATGCGCTTGGGCCACACCGCGCCTCTATGATGGCCACCTTGCCTGAGGCGATAAGCGCCGCCGATCAGCATGCGAAGGCCGAGGCCATTGGTCAGCATGATATGTTTGGTCTGCTTAACAGTGACCCTGAGGACAGCAAGCAACAGTTTGTCGAATGCACTCCGTGGCCCGATAAAATTTGGCTCGAAGGGGAGCGTGAGACCTTAGGTCTATATTTAACTGGTCACCCGATTAATCAATACCTTAAAGAGCTTAAGCATTACACTTCTGGACGCTTAAAGGACGTGCATCCAACCGATCGCGGCAAAACCGTGAAGGCGGCAGGCCTTGTGGTGGCAACCCGGGTGATGCTCACTAAGCGTGGTTCAAAAATGGGCCTGCTGACGCTAGATGACAAGAGTGCGCGCCTCGAGGTGATGCTCTTTACCGAAGCCTTTGAGAAGTTTAACCATCTGCTCGAGAAGGACAGGATCCTGATCTGTGAAGGTGAAGTCAGCTTCGATGATTTTGCCGGTGGCAACCGCATGACGGCGCGCAACATTATCGATATCAGCGAGGCGCGCAGTCACTTTGCCAGCGCCTTAGAAATCGATCTAGACGACTCGCAGTTAAATCCAAGCGTGCTCGAAAGTATTGAGCAGTCAATAAGCCCGTGGCGCAACGGTGCCGTGCCCGTGGTGATTAACTACAGTCAAGCGCAGGCCAAAGGCCAATTTAGGTTGGCGGAACATTGGCGAGTCAATCCCAGTGATGAATTGGTGTTTGCCCTTGAGAGCCTGCTTGGGCCAAATAAGGTGCGGATCCTGTTCCCCTAATCGATAAGCTGACAAAGACTTGGGGTCGGCTGGGGATAATTGAGCATCAGCGAGTGATGGATTTTATAGGGTGAGTCGAATGGCGGCGGTGGAACTGAGTGCCCATATAGCGCGATTTTTAGCGAGCTTACCGCTGCAAGCGGGGAGCAAGTTGGTCCTCGCTTACAGCGGCGGTGTCGATTCCGAAGTGCTCGCCTACGGTTTGAGTGAATTCGCCAAACATCACCCCGAGTTACATTATCAACTGATTTATGTGCACCATGGCTTGAGCCCTAATGCCGATGCTTGGGCTGAGCACTGCCAAACTCGCGCCGCCAACTATGGTTTGCCTATCACAGTCGAGCGGGTGCAACTGACCCTAGGGCCGAGAGTGAGTGTTGAAGCCGAGGCGCGAAAAATGCGTTATCAGGCGATATTACAGCACCTTAAGCCTCTGGATGTGCTGCTGACCGCCCACCATGAAGATGACCAACTCGAGACGATTCTACTCGCCCTCAAACGCGGTCAGGGCCCCAAAGGATTAGCCGCCATGGGGCAAATCCAAATGCTCTCACTCGGCGAGAAGGGGGCTTGTCTGCAAGCGCGTCCCTTACTCGATATAAGCCGTGAGCAGATTGAAGCTTTTGCCCAAACGCAGCAGTTAGTGCATATCGAAGATGAAAGTAATCAAGACGATAAATACGATCGTAACTTTTTACGCCTTGAGATTATCCCACGCCTAAAAGCACGTTGGCCCAGTATCGCCACCACCGCAAGTCGCAGCGCCCAGCTTTGCGCCGAGCAGCAGGCCATAGTGGATGACGAGGTGAGTGAGCGTTTACCTAAGCTGTTAACCGAGGCGCCCTTTACCCAGCAAACCGTGCTTAAGCTTGATGCGCTCTCTACGCAAACCAGCGAATGGCAAGGATTACTGCTGCGGGGCTTTATCGAATCCCAAGGTTTTGCATTGCCTTCCTATGTGCAGCTACAGCAAATTTTGCAGCAGTTAATGGGGGCAAAAGAGGATGCCAAAGTGCAGCTCCAGATTGGTGATTGTCTGCTGCGCCGCTTTGCCGGCATGCTTTATCTGGATACGCTAAGCACTGCATCCACCGCGCCGCGAATCACAGCGCGCGAACTGCATCAAGATATTCTGGCTTTACTGACTCAAGCATCAACAATGGTTGAAGATAAAATTGCGCCATTTACCTTAGCGACCATGGGCCCTCGGCTGCGTTTACCCAAGGCGGATGAGGTGGTGAGCCTGCGTTATCAGCTGCCGGGACAATTTCGCTGTCAGCCGCATTTTCGCGATAAGGGACGAGAGCTAAAAAAACTCTGGCAAGAATGCGCTGTGCCGCCATGGTTACGTGCTGAGGTGGGATTCTTGTTCTATAACGAGCGTTTAGTAATGGCGCTAGGACTCTGGGTCGAAAAGGCATTTTGTGCCCAAGGGGATGATGTCGGGCTTAAGTTTGATGGGCAGGCAATCGGATAGCAAAGTCTATTTGCCATGCTTTATCGCCAGTGAGCAGCATCCATGCTCGATTAAGACAGTTGGGTAGGGCTTAACTTGTAGCAATTACGGCCCGAAGCTTTGGCTTGATACAAGGTTTTATCCGCTTGCTCATAGAGTTGTTCAGCTTCCATGGTGTCGCTCGCCTCTGCCGCCCCGAGGCTACTACTCACGCCAAATTGATGGAAACTCGCATGGGCATTGGTCGCAGTGACGATACGTTCGCACAATAAGCCCGCCGCATGAATATTACCTTGCACTATCACCACAAACTCGTCGCCCCCAATACGGAAGGCCTGATCGGTACTGCGGATACTGCTGCGGATAATGTCTCCAAACTCCTTCAAAATATAATCACCGCATTTGTGACCATATCTATCGTTAAGCTGCTTAAAATTATCCAAATCCAATACGATAAGTGACACAGCGCCCTGCTTTCTGTGGGCTCTGGCTACCGCATTTTTTAAACTTTGAGTGTAATAATGACGATTGCCAAGGCCTGTTAGGGAATCGAACATCGCCTGCATCGACATCTCTTGATACTGCATGGCATTTAATAATGGTTGCAGCAGCAAGGGCTCAATCTCTTGCAGGATTATGGTTTGCGAAGGCGTAAGCGGCGTCAGCAGTTGATACTGCAGTGTCAGTGGGGTGCCGCCACAGATGATCTGTCGTTTTAGACTGATCCCATAACGTTTGCCCCAACTTAATTTTTGTTGTTCGGCTTGCAGGCGAACACCTTGGACGGGCAGATGTTGTCCTAGCACTTTGCCGTAGCAGGCAAAGACTGTCCGCGGATCTAAACTCGCGTGCAGCTGCTGGATCACTTGCACTAAATCCAGTGGCGTAGATGCAGGACTGTATGCCTCTGTTTGATAGTTATATTCATCAGGATATAAGGTTGTCGCTAAGCCAAAGTCCATTATGATTACCCCAGCAAATGAAATGGCGATTGGAACTCTTCCCCCTATTAAGCAATATGTGTGCCGTGTCGTTTGCGAATAAAATTTGTCTTTGTATGTCACTGAGTTAAGCTTAAAGTGCACTCCCATATTTTTGACACGCCAGTTATTTGACAGGAGTTATCTCGCCTATGGAGCATGGTATCTTAATCCAGATACTGCTGATGCTAGTGATTGCTATCGTCGCGATTGCCTTGCTGCGGCGTATCGGCTTGCCGGCGATTTTGGCGTATTTATTAACCGGTGTGGTGAGTGGCCCCAGTGGTTTCCATTGGTTTACCCAGCAGCAAATGCAGTCCGTCGCCGAGCTTGGGGTCGTGCTCTTGATGTTTACACTGGGACTCGAGTTTTCGGTCCCTCGGCTGTGGGCCATGCGCAGAACCGTATTTGGATTAGGTAGCGCGCAGGTGGTGGTGACCACAGTGTTGACTATGTTGATTGCGTTAGCTTGCGGCTTGAATGGCGTAGAATCCCTAGTCATCGGCGCGGCGATTGCACTTTCTTCCACCGCGATTGTACTCAAGCTGCTTAACGAGCAGGGCTGGCTAAGGCGCCGCCATGGTGAGCTGTCGGTCAGTGTGTTGTTATTTCAGGATTTAGCCGTCGTTCCTCTGCTTATTTTGCTGCCATTGCTCGGGCAGAATGATGAGCCCTTGATGTTAGCGGCAATCGCCTTGGCGCTGCTAAAGGGGATTCTTGCTTTCTTCTTGCTGATGGCCTTAGGCAAATGGGCCTTACCTCGATTGTTTGATGAGGTGGCAAGATCCCGCTCCAATGAACTCTTTGTACTCTCTACGCTCGTTGTGGCCTTAGTCACGGGGGCTTTTACCCAGTGGTTAGGCTTGTCTATGGCGCTAGGGGCCTTTATGGCGGGAATGCTACTTGGCGAGAGCCAGTACCGCCGCCAGCTTGAGGCGGATATCCGGCCGTTTCGCGATTTACTCATGGGGCTGTTTTTTATCTCCATCGGCATGATGCTGGATTTCGCACTCGTTATTCAATTTTGGTGGCAGATTTTACTTATTCTGCTTGCGGTAGTCGTTGGCAAGGCACTGATTATCCATGGCTTATTGCGGCTGGTTGGAGAGCCTTTTCGGATTGCCATCAGCACGGCCTTGAGTCTGGCGCAGGTCGGTGAATTCAGTTTTGTGGTGTTAGCCCTTGCGGTAAGTTATGGGTTATTGAGTAACGAGACCAGCACTATGTTGGTGATGGTCGCGGTATTGTCTATGAGTATTGCCCCTTGGTTGGTGCGCCATAGCGTGGATATTGCCAAGTGGCTGTTGGGGATCCGCCAGTCTGGGCATGTGGATGAAGTGGTGCCGATTATTACCGAGGATCACGATCTGGTGCTGATTTTAGGTTACGGCCGTGTTGGCCAAACCATAGCCCGGTTTTTAAAGACAGAAGCGGTGCCCTATTTAGTGCTCGATCTTGACCCCACGCGAGTGTCTGAGGCGCGCCGCGCGGGGGAGCCGATTTACTTTGGCGATGTGTGCAAACGGGCGATCCTTAAGCAGGTAGGGATTAAACACGCCAAAATGATCGTCATCACCTTCTGTGAGACCCGCAGTTTAGAAGAAGCCTTACCCCTGTGTAAGCAGTTGGCGCCAGACGCTAAAATCCTGGTCAGAACCCGCGACGACAGTGAGTTAGATATGCTGCAAAAGGCGGGGGCAAATCAGGTGATCCCCGAATCCCTCGAGGGCAGTTTGATGTTGGTCTCGCAGGTGCTGCATCAATGTGGTGTACCGTTGGCGCGGATCCTTAAGCGACAGGAGTCGGAGCGGCGCAACCATTATCAATTTTTACACGGTTTCTTCTCGGGTACCGAAACTGACTTTACCTTAGAGTCGCTCCATGCCGTGCTATTACACCGCGGCGCGGATGCAGTGGGTAAGCAAGTGGCGGATATTGACTGGGAGCTGCTACGGATAGAGTTAAGGGCCATCCGTCGCAGCGGCGCCGAAGTTGAACATCCTGCGCAGGATTGGGTCTTTCGCGCGGGTGATATTTTACTGATTGTGGGTAAGCCCAGAAGGCTTGAAAAAGCCGAGGCTAAGCTATTGCATGGATAGCTGTATGCTTGCTTAGGTAGTGACATAACGGCTTGCAAAAGTAGCCGCAATCTTAACTTATCAATGTGTTCGTCGCGTGCATTGGGTTAACCGTTCGCTATCCGCTTATTCTTCTGGGAGTTTTTTGCCGGGCTGAGGCGCTAAGCTGGCAAACACCAATTGCAACGATTCGTTACGTTATAAAATTGTTACTTAACTGTGATGGTGATATTCTCGCTGCCAAATTATCTTGGGCGTATGGTCCCGACAATGGCAAGGAGCGTGAATATTGAAAACGGTATTAAAACGAATTGGACTGGGCACTCTCGCCTTAGTGCTGTTGCTCGGGGCGCTCGCCGCCCATGAATGGTTTGCGAAAAAGCCTTTTTTCTTCCGTGCATTTTTAGATAGAAGCATGGTCAAAATGGCATTCGAAAGCCCCGAGACTTTAACCTCCTTGGGATTTTTAGAATCCGTTGGTATCACTGGCCACAATGCCTTGCTCGACGATGATAGCCCTGCGGCCATGGATAAAACCTTTACCCAAGTCCGTGCCCTAAGGGATACCTTACTCAGCTACCAAGATACCGATCTGGATGATAATCAGCGCATTTCCAAGGACATCGCACTGTATTTGGCAGATTTTGCCTTGGCATCTGAACCCTATCGTTACCACAATTATCCTGTCAATCAGCTGTTTGGTGTGCAAAATGGTTATCCAAGCTTTATGCAGGCGCAGCACCAAGTGCACTCGGTTGAAGATGCCGAAAACTACCTATCACGCTTAATTGCGGTGAAGACTAAATTTGGCCAAACCTTAGAAGGATTAAAGCTTCGAGAGGCTAAGGGCATTATTCCGCCTAAGTTTGTGATTGAGCGGGTGCTAACCGAGATGAATGACTTCATCAATGCACCCGTCGAAGACAATATTCTCTACAGCTCCTTTAAAACTAAGCTTGCCGACACGCAAATCAGTGCCGATGAGCAGGCGCGTTTACTCGTGCAGGCAAAAGCCTATATCGAGTCCGACGTTAAACCGGCATATCGACTCTTTATCGATTACTTCACGGCGTTACAGGCCAAAGCGGGCACGGATGATGGTTATTGGGCCTTGCCGAATGGCGATGTGGCCTACGAGCAGTTGCTGAAGTTTTTTACCACCACAAATTACAGTGCTGATGAAATCCATGCCAAGGGATTAGCCGAGGTGAGCCGTATTCAGGACGAAATCATGACGATTTTGGCCGCGCAGGGATACGACACCAGCCAAGGATTCTCGGTGGCAATCGAAGCGCTGGCCGCCGATCCTAAGTTCTATTATGAAGACTCAGATGCGGGCCGGGCGCAGATCTTAGTGGATTACCAAAAAATCCTCGACGAGGTGAATGCGGGCTTAGATAACGCCTTCCGTATTCGTCCTAAAGCGGGGATGGAAGTGGTGCGCATTCCTGAATTTAAAGAGAAAACTGCACCGGGCGCTTATTACCAGCAGCCGGCAATTGATGGTAGTCGTCCGGGGCGTTTCTACGCCAACCTGTTCGATATCAAAGCGACACCTAAATATGGCATGCGTACCTTGGCTTACCATGAGGGCATTCCTGGGCATCACTTCCAAATCGCGGTGGCGATGGAGCTTGAAGGGCAACCACTGATCCGCAAGATGGCACCTTTTACGGCCTATATCGAAGGTTGGGCACTCTATTCTGAACGTTTAGCCTGGGAACTCGGTTTTCAGCAAGATCCCTTCGACAATATCGGTCGCTTACAGGCGGAGCTGTTTAGGGCCGTGCGCCTGGTTGTCGATACGGGTATTCACCATAGTCGTTGGACCCGTGAGCAAGCCATTGACTATATGAAACAAAACACTGGTATGTCCGATCGCGACGTGACCGCCGAAATCGAGCGTTATATCGTTATGCCCGGCCAAGCGACGGCCTATAAGGTGGGCATGATGAAAATTCTCGAACTGCGGGAAAAAGCCAAGCAAGCCCTAGGTGATAAATTCGATTTACGGGATTTTCACGATGTAGTGCTGAAAAATGGTGCGGTTCCCTTAGATATTCTAGAAAAATTAGTTGACCGTTATATCGCCGAAAAACGCAGCCAAGCCTAAGCTTGCGTAAGCTAACAACCCGCAGGCGAGCCCTGCGGGTATGTTATCCGGCTCTCGTATGTGAGTCCTATTCTGGCTTTCCCCATTCGGTTTCAATACAATTCTCCCTTACACGTTGATAAATGCCTTAGACAATCATGGGTTATTGTCCGTCGAGGTATTTTTGAGTTTCAAGGTTTTGCAGATGAATCGCTTGTCCCCCCAAGAGCCAATCCAATTGACTCAAACGGCTATTGAGTCCTTATTCACGCCGCCGACACTGATGCGCGCCCGTGATTATGTGATGCAGGGGAGGGTGTTAAGCGCGAAGGCCAATGCCGATTTTCGCCATATCGAAGGCACAGTCACGGGCACGGAAACCACGCCATATCGTCAGGATATTCGTCTGGTCAGTGTCAATCATAAGCTAGTGATGAACGGCTTTTGTTCCTGCCCCGCCAGCGGCAACTGCAAGCATATGGCCGCGGTGCTCTACAGTCTGCTTACGGACAAAGCCGTTGAAGATCAACGTATCGCCCAGTGGTTACACCTACTCGATGAAGCCGATGACCCCAATGTGAATGATGTCGAATCCCTCTACGATGACAGGGTGCTGTATATCCTTTCAAAGGACGATAACGGGGTGTTTATCGAGCTTAGGCGCGGCAAGCTTGGCAAGAAGGGCGGTTACAACAAGGGCACTAAGATTGCGCTCTCGGACGTGCAATATTATATGCCCGCTTGGATTGGCGCCGAGGATGTGCTGATCTTAAATCTTATTATGTCGACCAGACGCCACGGCGCATCGCGCCTGTATCTTAAGGCGCAGCTAGGGGCGGTAGCCATCGAGAAAATGCTCGCCACCGAGCGCTGTTTCTGGGAGGAGAGTCGCCTCGCATTAACCGCGGGCGATGCCATTACACCGCAATTTCTCTGGCAAGATATCGACAGCGAACACAAGCAAATGCGCCTCGTATTACCCGACCGGGATAACTGGGAACTCGTGCCGACAGAGCCGCCTTACTATATCGAGCTGGATTATTTTCATATTGGCGCTATCGATACCGACATTAGCGTCGATAAGCTGCGGCTACTCAGCCAAATGCCGCCCGTGCCGAGCACTCAGGTTGAACTGGTGAGCCATAGACTGATCAAGCATTTTTCGGCGCGTACTGTGCCGCCGCCAAGTGCGATTGATTTTGTCGAGCTAAGAGAGCAGTTACAGCTTCGTTTGACGCTTAAGGTCGTCCCCGCAGCCACAATGCTACCTGGAAGTACTCAATCATCTGCAACGGAGAGCAGCATCGCCCAGCCGTATCTGGCGCTGGAGTTTGTCTACGGGGATCTCGTCTTAAGTGGCAATGCTGCCAAAGAAGCATTAACCCTAGTGACTCAAGGCGGCACCACCTATCAAATTAACCGCGCGCTTGAAGAAGAGCTGCAAGCCGTGTCCAAGCTGCAAACCCTTGGCTTTAGCCGTTTCTCCTTGGAGGGCGGGGCTTCCCTCTGGAGCTTAGGTCACTTGCCCGATGCGATTCGGGAATGGCTAGCGTTTATCGATGAAGAAGTCCCAAGATTACAAACTCAAGGCATAGAGGTGCGATTTGCCCCAGAGTTTAGCCTTAAGGTGGTCGATACGCCGTTAACGGTTGAGCTGGATGACAGCCAAGAGGGTTGGTTCTCCCTGTCGTTGCATGCCGATATCAATGGTCAACGCTTGCCTATGTTGCCGCTGGTGGCCACTTGGTTAAAACAACATGGTGAGCCAGCCGATGATGCCGAGTTATTGCTACCTAGTCCCTCCGGCGAATGGCTTAAAATTAAAGCCAGTGTTATCAAGCCGTTAATGAGCATTATTCAAGAGTTGTTTGAGCAGCATCGCGGCCACAGTATCGCCTTACCTAAGTACCGTGCGCATTTACTCAATGAGTTAGCCGAAAGCGAGATTAGCCTGCTCAATGGTGAAAGGGTGCGTCAGCTAGCGACAAAATTAGCCGAATTTAATGGTGTGGTTGCGGTCAGCGCGCCGACAGGACTGAATGCACAGCTGCGGGCTTATCAGCAGCAAGGCCTAAATTGGCTTTGTTTTTTAAAGGAATATCAACTTGGCGGCATATTAGCCGACGACATGGGGCTTGGAAAAACCATTCAAACCTTGGCGTTTCTGTTAAAGCAGCAGGAGGCTAAATTAGCTGGGCAGCCAAAATTGCCGAGCCTGATTATTTGCCCAACCAGTTTAGTGGGGAACTGGGCGAAGGAGGCGACCAAGTTTGCGCCATCGTTAACCTTGGCGGTGATCCATGGTGCTCAGCGTGGGCCGCTGTTATCGCGATTAAGCGAGTTTGATGTTGTCGTCACTACCTATCCCCTTATGGTGCGGGATTACGATTATTACCAAGCTCAGCCATTTGAGCATATTGTACTCGATGAGGCGCAGCAGATTAAAAACGCCCAAGCCAAAGTGAGCCAGCAAATTAAGGCGTTGCAAGCGCCGTTTAGACTCTGCCTGACTGG
Source organism: Shewanella sp. GD03713 (assembly GCF_029843705.1). NCBI lineage: Bacteria > Pseudomonadati > Pseudomonadota > Gammaproteobacteria > Alteromonadales > Shewanellaceae > Shewanella > Shewanella sp. GD03713. The sequence goes on along the minus strand of NZ_JAOCIW010000001.1, from coordinate 3,219,606 downwards.
CACCCCCCTTGAGAATCATTTAGGTGAACTTAAGTCATTGATGGATTTTTGTTTACCGGGACTCTTGGGAACAACGGCCTATTTCAATAAGGCGTTTCGTTATCGGATTGAGCGTTATGGCGATGGCGAGCAGGCGAAAGTGTTGAGCCAACGTATCGCTCCCTTTGTGTTAAGGCGAACCAAAGCCGAGGTGGTGACTGAGCTGCCGCCTAAAACCGAGATCCATCAAACCCTCGAGCTTGAAAAAGACCAGCGTAATCTATACGAAAGTATTCGCCTGAGTATGGAGAAAAAAATTCGAGAATTGTTTGCAACCCAAGGCGTGGCGGGCAGCCATATCGAGTTTTTAGATGCCTTGCTCAAATTGCGCCAAGCCTGCTGCGATCCGCGATTAGTTAAACTCGAGCAGGCACAAAAGGTTAAAAATAATGCCAAGTTAAACTGGCTGAGCCAAAACCTGCCAGAAATGGTGCAGGAAGGTCGCAAGATTTTAATCTTCAGCCAATTTACCAGTATGTTGATATTAATTGAGGAATTGCTGCAATCCCTCGACATCGACTACAGCAAACTGACGGGGCAAACTCGGCTGCGTCAGGGGCAAATTGATAAGTTCCAAGAAGGCGATACGCCGGTATTTTTAATCAGCTTAAAGGCGGGGGGCACAGGGCTTAATCTCACCGCGGCGGATACGGTTATCCATTACGATCCTTGGTGGAATCCGGCCGCAGAAAAGCAAGCGACGGACAGGGCGCACCGCATTGGCCAAGAAAATCCCGTGTTCGTCTACAAGCTGATTGCCGAAGGCACGGTAGAAGAGAAAATCCAAGAAATGCAGCAGCATAAGCAAGGTTTAGCGGATAGTATTCTCGAAGGAAAAGGCAAAGGCGCGTGGCAGGGCAGTGCCGATGAATTGCTCTCGCTATTCCACTAGCTGAGCCTAAGGAACGTTAACTGACTAATGGTTAACGCATACAGATCACAATAGTCAGAACACAATAGAACAAGACAGAGGTGACCCATGCAGTACCCAGTCGATACCCATACCCATACCGTGGCATCAACCCATGCCTATAGCACAATCCACGATTATTTGGCGGTGGCGAAGCAAAAGGGGATCCGTCTGTTTGCCACAACCGACCATGGTCCGGCGATGGCGGATGCACCGCATTTTTGGCATTTTGTGAATTTACGTGTGCTCCCGCGTATGGTCGATGGCGTGGGAATTTTACGCGGCATCGAAGCCAATATTAAAAACCGCGAGGGTGAAATCGATTACTTTGGCGATTATTTGTCGCAGCTTGATATTGTGTTGGCAGGGTTTCATGAACCAGTATTTCCGCCTTCGGATAAGGCCACCCATACCGAGGCGATGATTAACGCCATTAAAAGCGGCAAAGTCGATATTATTACCCATCCGGGTAATCCTGCTTATCCCATTGATATTGAGGCAGTAGCCGCAGCTGCCGCCGAATATGGGGTGGCGCTTGAAATCAATAATTCCTCCTTTGAAGTCTCTCGCAAGGGCAGCGAAGCTAACTGCACCGCTATTGCTAAAGCGGCAAAAGAATTGGGGGCCACCTTAGTGATGGGCTCGGATTCCCATGTGGCTTTTAGTCTCGGCGGGTTTGACCGTGCCTTAAGTATTATTGAAGCGGTTGATTATCCAAAGGATAAGCTGCTCAATCGCTCGCCGATGGCGCTGCTTAACTTCTTAGCTCAGCGGGGTCATAAAAGCGTTGCCGATTTAATGCCGCTGTTTAGCGACGATATCGCTTGAGGCGCCGACGTTAAGAATGCAAAAGGATATCAAGGAGATGCACGCGCCTAATGGCGAGCCAAAATCAACAGTAACAGTATTGTTAACTGCCGCAGATAGCCAACTTGCTAAGGCTCTATTACGAACGCTTGCCAAGGCGGCATATAGATTAGATGGCCGCGTCTTTCGTGTGCACGCGCTAAGCCATGCCCAGTTAGATATCGGTGATAAACAAAGTGTTGCCGCTGCCTTTGCCCACTTTAACCCTGAGTGGGTGATCAACTGCGCCGCCTACAATGCGGTCGATAGGGCGGAAACGGCGGCCGATGAGGCTTATCGTGTCAATAGCCTAGGGCCTGAGTTATTGGCAAGCGAATGTGCGCTTACGGGCGCGCGTTTGGTGCATATCTCCAGCGATTACGTATTTAGTGGCGAGCCTGCGAAGGCTTCTGAACTGGCGTTAAATCAGAACGGGATAACCCGCAGTGGCTTAATTGAAAGTGGCTTAACTGAAAGTGGCTTAATTGAAAGTGGCTTAACTGAAAGTGGCTTAATTGAAGGCGGGTTAACTGAAAACGCCACGCCTGCGCCTTTATCTGTCTATGGCCAGAGTAAACTCGCGGGAGAGCAAGCGGTGCTGCGGATCTTGGCTGAGCGCGCGATTGTTATTCGCACCGCATGGCTCTACGGTGTCGATGGACATAATTTTGTGAAAACGATGCTGAGGTTGATGGCTACTATACCTGATGGTCAGCCACTTACCGTGATAAACGACCAAATAGGTTCGCCAACATGGGTAGATGCACTTGCGCATCTTATTTGGCAGTTGATCGCGAGTCCGTTAAACGTCGGTTGCGGTTCTGGATTATTCCATTATGCCGGGCAGGGGCAATGCAGTTGGTATGAATTTGCCCTCGAAATCCAGCGCCAAGCCTTGGCACTGAAGTTATTAGATAAAGCCGTGCCGATTAGCGCCATAGATAGCCTAAGTTATGCGGCAAAAGCGCTTGAGAAAGGCAATAAACTGGCAGCAAGACCCAGTTACAGCGCGCTAAATAGCGGTAGAGTACGCCAGTGCTTAACTGGGCAAAATTCGACATCAACCCATAGCCCCGAGCTGTGGCGTGACTGGCGATGGCAGCTTAAGGTCATGCTTGAGGATTATGCCGCGCAAGTTTATTAAGCGTTATCTCTCGTAATAAATGGTTGCAGATGAAGCCCTTAGTCTTGGTCTAAGGCAAGTGGTAGCTTCAAGTGGCCTCATCTTACTCCGTCGTTTTCTTTCTCATCTTTGCAGTGTTTTCAAGGCTGTGAATACGAATGCAGCCTAGGCAATGACTCTTTTCAGCGTATTCAGCTTGGCTTAGACTCGACTTATTTAGCGTTTATGCCCGTGGCGTAAGCCTTGCGCCTGACAGAATTTGTCAGTGCCTTAGTCGATTTTGCTCGATATATGATGAATTTGTTCTTAATTATCAATTGCTGCCAGTGGCATAATGCCGAAAAGCAAATCGAATACAGGTGGCTAAGTGACAGATAATACAGCGATGGCAGCGCATTTTTCGAAGGCTGATTTACTGCGGGTGGTAAAGATTGCCAATGCGGCAGGCGACGCCATCATGGCGATTTATGCCCAAGAGGATTTTGCCGTTACGCAAAAGCGTGATGAGAGCCCTGTGACGGCGGCCGATTTGGCGGCTCACAAAGTTATTTTAGCCCAGCTTACCGAGCAATTTGCGGGCATTCCCGTGATGTCGGAAGAAGCGGCTGATATTGACTGGGATGAACGTCAACACTGGCAGACCTATTGGCTGATTGACCCTTTGGATGGCACTAAGGAATTTATTAAGCGAAATGGTGAGTTTACCGTCAACATTGCGCTTATCCATCAAGGTGTTGCTATTGCGGGTGTGGTTTATGCGCCCGTGCTCAATACTGTCTATTTTGGCGCCAGACACTTAGGCGCTTGGCGACAGGATGGGCAACAAGAGCGAGAGCTTCAGGGCTGTAACCCGCCAAGACAAGTACCAATTGTTGTCGGCAGTCGTTCGCATCTAAGCCCTGATGTGGCGGAATATTTAAAGGATTTCGGTCAACACGAGATGTTAAGCGTAGGAAGCTCGCTGAAGTTTTGTATGTTGGCAGAGGGCAAGGCCGATCTCTACCCCAGATTAGGGCCTACGAGCGAATGGGACACGGCAGCCGCGCAGGCTGTGCTGGAAAGCGCAGGCGGCAAAGTTGTGTGTTATGACTCAGGTTTACCCTTAACCTACAATCAAAAACCTGACATATTAAACCCTTATTTTATTGCCACGGCGCCAGGCTGGGCAGAATAACGAACAATGCCAAGGACGTCTGTACTGACGCCTTGGTCGAATAACAGTGGAGTAAGTCATTCATGATACGCATGGGCATCGATTTAGGTGGCACAAAAATAGAACTCGTCGCCTTAAGTGAGGAAGGTAATGAACTTTTTCGTAAGCGTATCAATACCCCTCGGGATTATCAGGGCACCCTGAATGCCATCGTCGATTTAGTGAATGAGGCCGAAGCGACCTTAGGTGAAAAGGGCACGGTTGGTGTGGGGATCCCGGGAGTCATTTCTCCCTATTCAGGATTAGTCAAAAATGCCAACTCGACCTGGATCAACGGTCATCCCCTCGATGTGAATTTAGGGGAACTGCTCGGCCGCGAAGTGCGGGTAGCTAATGATGCCAACTGTTTTGCGGTATCCGAGGCCGTCGATGGCGCTGCTGCGGGAAAATCTGTGGTGTTTGGGGTGATCATTGGCACGGGCTGCGGCGCGGGTGTGGCCATTAACGGCAAAGTCCACGCGGGTGGTAATGGCATTGGCGGTGAGTGGGGCCATAATCCGCTGCCTTGGATGACCAAGGAGGAGTTTAATACTACCCGTTGTTTTTGTGGGAACCCCGATTGTATCGAAACCTTTATTTCGGGCACTGGCTTTGTTCGCGATTACAACGAGGCAATAAGCCGTGCGGTGAATGCCCAAGCTGCGCCTGCGAAATCTGGCACTGAGATCATGGCCTTAGTCGATGCGGGGGATGAAATGGCGATCGCGGCCTTTGATCGTTATATGGACAGACTCGCGCGCTCACTCGCCCATGTGATTAATATGCTCGACCCGGATGCGATTGTCCTCGGCGGCGGCATGTCTAATATTGAGGCGATTTATCCAAGATTACCTGCATTATTAACTCGTTATGTTGTGGGAAGAGAGTGTCGAACGCCTGTCGTACAGAACCTTTATGGCTGCTCTTCGGGTGTGCGCGGCGCCGCGTGGTTATGGGAAAAATAACCCAGTAACGTTATGTTTTCCCTCGTGACAACGCATCGCCTTGGCGATGCGTTTTGCTTTCTTTTGATGTTATGATTGCGCTCCTTTGAATAATTGGGCACTAACGCATGTTTTGGGTTAAGAAAGTTGTCTCTCAGGCAATCATGCCAATTCCATTTATCCTGTTGTTATTACTGCTGTCTTTGTTGATTTGGCGCAAACCTAGGTTAGCAAAATGGGCGATTGGCGGTGCGTTTTCGCTGCTCTTAGTGCTCAGCAGTCAATTGAGTGTCGACTATCTCGTTAAACCGCTCGAGGCTCAATATCCCATTAATTCCACGCCTATTGCGGGTACCTGTGTGGTAATGGTGTTGGGCTCTGGGCATGCCGATATCCAAGGAGCAACGGCGGTACAATCTTTATCGACGGTCGCCTTAGCGCGGCTAACGGAAGGGCTAAGGCAACTCCAATTAGGTCAAGACTGCACCTTAGTGGTCAGTGGTTGGGAGGGTGAGCTAACGCAGCATCCCCATGCCGAAGTGATGGCAAAGGCGGCGGTTGAACTCGGTGTCGATGCATCACGTATCGTTCAATTGCCTCTGCCGCGCGACACGATTGAAGAGGCGCACTATTTTAAAGAACACTTTAGTAATCAAGCTGTACGGTTAGTGACCTCGGCTTCCCATATGCCAAGGTCGATGGCGATTTTTAGCGGTCAAGGATTAACGGCGAGCGCCGCACCGACGGATTTTAGGGCCAGAGATGGTTTCTACTGGCGCTTGACTGCGGATAACTTGCTCGCTTCGCAACGGGCGATACATGAATACATAGGCCGTTTATGGCTCTGGATTAAACAGGAATAAAAATATGACGCTAGAGTCCGATGTTGTCTCGGTTCGCCCGCTCTCAAAACGTAATGGTGTAACCTTAACGATTGTGGGCGCCAGTGCCTTTGTCTTAGGCTTTGGTCTATTTGTACTATTTCCCGAGCTATTTGCCGTGGGCTTAGTGTTTTTCAGCTTAGGTGCGATTGCGTTGATATTGGGCTTGGCGAAGGTCTATGAACCTGAGACCACCTTGAGCATGGATGAACAGGGACTGACCTATTTTCATCGCCGCGGCAAAGTCGCAATAAACTGGAGCAACATTCAACGGGTAGATATTCCTCGAGTCACTCAGGGTGTTGATACTATTGAGCTTTCCTATATTGGCATTAAGCTCAAACAGCTAAACCCGATCCTCGATAATATTTCATTGCGCCTTGCGGCGGGTTTATTGACTGAGCAGCGGCCGTTATTGGTGACTGCAGCCTCACAGCAGGAAGATTTGGCGACCTTAGAAACCTATCTTGGCGCCGAATTTAGCCCGCTCGTCATTGAGGGAGACCGTTACCGCGGCGTGTTGGCGATGTTTGGTCATCGCTGCGTGATGCTCAATACTCATCTTGGTTATCATCTCTATATTCCCCACGACAGTTTAGACCGTGACCCGAGAGAATTTATTAAGCTCTTAAGGCAACGTATCGCACAAAGTGCGACTCAAGTTGATACCACCATTCATTAAAAGTACCGATAAAAAAGGGGCTCCGAAGGAGCCCCAATAAGTTGCAGAGAGGAAGTTCGGGTTGTGCAGGGGGCAACCCGGAGGTACTAGTACTAGTGTGCTACCTCTGCGTGTACCTTATCTATGCCATAGGTTTTACCTTCAGCATGGCAGGTCGCGCATGATTCTACTGGTAGGATGGCAGAACTGTCTGGTGTATCTGCTGCAGTAGTTGAGCCTTGTGACTTGAAGTGAGCCAGAGCAGCCTCGCTGGTGTGACAACTACGGCATGATTCAGCAACAGGGCTAATGTAACCGCCATTAACTGCAATGGAGCGTTTACCCGAAGTTAAACCACCGTCGGCCGCAAACAGAGTCGCACCATCTTTGTGACATGCGGTACAGTCGCCTTGCACGCCTGGGTAACCAACAACTTCTTGCTCATTTGTGCGGCTGTTAGTTGCGGTATGGACACCTTCAACTGTATCAAAGTTACCAGAGTGATAACGGTGAACTACAGTAACCAAGTCGCGGTTAGCAAATGGAGTGATATTTTTAACCGCTTGATTACCATTGGCATCTTTGTACCAAGCATTTGGATGGTAAGAGCCTGCGTAGTCGTTGTTGTGGCAATCCATACATTGGTCGAAGGTATAAACACCATGGCCAGCACCTTTAGTAACGTCTAAAGAGTTGTGGCAAGCTTCACACTTCGCTTCCGCTACAGTGATGCGGCTTGGGACAGCAAAGCGAGCAGGGGTCACTGTTGAGCCGTCTAAGCTGAAGAACTTAGTCGCAGCGGTTACACCAATAGCTGTTGAGAAAACGGGACTACCGTGAACCACTTCTACTGGGTTACCGTACGCACGAGCGGCAGTTGCGTCACAAGATGCAGCCTTTAAGTTGGTGTCTACACAGAAGGTAGCTTCTGTACCAACATATATTGAACCCGTCGCTTCAGCAGTTGTTACAGCACGGGTCAGCACCAGTTTACCGGTACCAGTGAAAGTCCCCGCAGTCAGTGCTGGACGTGAACCCCAACGATGAACAACACCGTTTGCATCCACATTACCCATCAGAGTAGATTTAACCCCTAGTACAGAAAGGTCAGAAGACAATGCACCATTGACCATAACATCTGCTGTTACTGTCAGTGTACCGCTATCTACGCTTGCTCCGGTGAAATTAATCTGTACCAAGCTTGCCAGTTCTTTACGCTCGCCAACACGGTGGGCGTTATCAGGTGCTAGGCCTCCTGTGCCGTGGCAGCTGGCACACTGAGAGTCGTCAGCTTGAGCCAGATTGAAGTCAGCGTGACCTTGGCCAGTAGTAAAGTCGATATTGGAGTGACAACCAGTACAAGCTGCGCGCGTTGGTTCATCTTTCCAAGTGGTTTTACCTTCTTCAGTACTATGGCACACTGTACATTCATTTAAGGGGGCTGGGTAACCAATTTCAGCCCATTCTTCAGCTTGCTTAAAGCCATAGATAGATAAAGCAGCTAAATGTTCACCACCATGGATACGATGGATCATTGCTGGCATGTCAAATACATAGCCTTCTTCTGCTTGGGTTGCATTTGGTTGTCTAGCAGGGTTGTGGCACTGGATACAGTTCTCGACACTTTCATAGTTGCTATGGGCACTAATGTTAGCGATTTTTCCAGTAGCGGCGCTTTCGCCATGACAGTTCTGACAAACAGCGTCAGGCACAGTATCTTTACCAGAGGCAATGTCAACTGTACCAGTTGATGGTTGATAAGTTAGAGTTTCTAAAATCTTATCTGAAATGGCATTACCAGTAGCATCGGTGACGTTGTACGCGCGTACCATAATGCGATGAGGCGCAGCCAAATCATCCGAAGCGTTCATGATTGATGGTGCGCCATCATAAGTCCAAGAACCTGTGTAAGTGCCTGGATTATTTGCATCCTCTACGAGTGTACAAGCATTTGATGTGCCACTTAGGCCTGTCAGAGTACAGTATAGAGAACCGTTGCTCTGCCAATAAATGGCAGGACCATCTGCAGTGGTGTTCGTCATTGCTGTTGCTGAGTAGAGACGAATTTGGTTTAGGCCTGTAAGGGGTTTATCTGCCCCAGCTTGGTTTTTAGCGGTAGCGGTAAATTTCAAAGCAAAAGTACCGTTACCGGCCAAAATGCTGCCGTTAGTGTCAATATTGATATTTACGTCGCCGGCTTTATAGGCAGTGGTTACCACATCACCTGCATTTAGACCGTCTTGACCGTCTTGACCGTTTTGGCCATTGGTTCCGTCAGCGCCATCTACGCCGTCTTTACCGTCCCCGCAGGCTGTTAAACATAAGGCACTAGTGAGTGCTAGTGCCAGTAGAGATTTATTGTAGTTTTTCATCATCGCGTCCCTTTTTCTTTCTATAAGACTGCGTGTGCAGTGACTCTACTATAGGTCTATTCACCTACTTATAAAGTGGTATTTATAAGTTTGTATCCGATATGTGAACGATGATTTAACACAGCAAAACGGTAATTCTAGATTGTGAAATTGAATATTTCGCAATTTAGAATTCGATACTAAAAACATGAGCTGCGCAGCAAAATTTTGTTTTTATTTTGAGTGGTTTAATCGGATTAATTTTCGATTAATTTTCATGGAGGAGACTGTTGAAACTTGTTTATATAGCTTTTTATGACTTTCGGTAAGAGGTACAAAAGAGTCAAGAACACCGCGTTTTTCGAGCAGGGCGATTAGGGCATGTGGGGTAAAATCCGGCTCGAAATGCCGTTAGTTAACAGTCGATGCATTTGGTTAACATCGAATGGTTTACAGTCAAAAGCGTCCATGCTTTAGGGTGTTGAGTTTTATCTTAATTGCTAGTTTGTAAGCGCTATTGAGCGGCGCGTAGGCTGGCAGCTTGTGGTGCCTGTGCTGTCAGTGCGGTTAATAATGAACTGACCACTAATTCACATTGATTTTGACTATAGCGCCTGTGGCTGCGGGGCTTTTCGATGAGAAAATACTGCGGCGGCATAAGAGTGTCATGCAGGCGCTGCTGCTCAGAAACGGGCAGCGGCGCCAACTTCAATCCAGGCATATGTTTGGCGGTATGCATATCGATACTCGAGCAGAAGGCGACGCTCTGCATGGTGAGTAAATGGGCGTACCATTCTTCCCGATCGATCACCCTTTCAATCGATGGCAACAGCAGCCCTTGGCGTTGGCAAAACAGTTCGAGTGGGTCAATTCGGCTATTGAATCCTTTAAGTTCGAGGCACAAAAAGGCATAGCGGCAGATTTGTTCTAAGCTGATTTCCAGTTGGCTTTCCCACAGGGGATGCTGCTTTGAGGCCACCACATAGACATTGGAAATACAGCCTAAGCGGGAGACGCTGAGCTCCTTAGTGTCGGTCTGCTCTATGGTGATGCCAAAGTCTAATTCTCCTGCGTGGATTAACTCAGGACTGTTTTCCTGCCATTTATGTAACCTAACTTGGCCTAGTTCACTTATCGCCTCGGGTGTACTGAGCTGCGGCGCTAAAAAGCTTAATAATCCATTACTTGCGGCGATATGTAGCGGCCGCTCAACATGATTAGCCGCATTTTGAATTTGTAGTGCCGATTGCTCTAGGTAGTACACCGAATCAGTAAATTGGCAAATGGCGACATACAAACTTTCGGCGAGGGGCGTCGGTTTCAAGCCCTGTTGACGGCGATAAAACAGCTCATCGTTAAAGGTGAGACGAAGCGCATTCAGGCAGCGGCTAATTTTAGGCGCCGACACATTGAGCGCCTTGGCGGCACTATTTGCGTGTCCGTTATAAAAAATGCTTTTAAATACCAATAAGGTGAAGACATCCAGTTCGCAGATTTGTTTTAGTAATGGGTTGCTCATTTGGTCTCGCCTTGTATGAGTCTTAGTCTGCAATGGCCCTGTGCTCCTATTCGCAAGACACATGGGGACACTTTGTTAAGCGGCAGAAATCATGCACGAAATGCATTGCTGGTAGGCTAGGTTAGCAGTTGCCGTACGGCGTAACTGTGATCTTACTCGTTAAATTAACAATTACTTAACGATTGTTTGCTCAAGTGGACAATGATGGCGGTGCTGACCGCGCTGACTTGCCAGTAAAAGTCTTTACTTGGTTAAAGGGTCATCATCTCGATTGGCTGTGAGCACTCATTAGCGAAGGAGAGCGTTATTCCTGCTCGGGCGACAATGTCGGCACAGGGGTGATTCGCGTGCTGCTTGAGGCTGCAGACGGCAGGCTATGGGCATGGATAGTCTGATGGTCTTCTTTAATCCTTAATCCAATAAACTGACCCCCTTCACTGATCTGCATCGAGGTGCAAGCCACATCGCCATCGACAATACCATGGGCTTGGATGACTAAGCGCTCGCAAATCAGGCGACCTTTAAAATAGCCATCGATAATCAGCTCGCGGCATTTGACCTCGCAGTGGAGGTTTCCTGTGCGCTCAACAATGACATTGGCCTGCGATAAGATTTGCCCTTGTACGTCACCGCCTATCAATACATCTCCGGCAAATTCGATATTGCCCGTAAGCTTAGTCCCTTCGGCGATAAAACTCAGTGCTGGGGAAGCGCTTCGGGTAAAGGTAAATTTTTTGCCAAACATGGTAATAGGAAACCTAGGTAATTGGAGAAGGGTTAGAGCGCGAGATAGTAACCTAAATACGCCGTGAAGCCCAGTAACACTCACGGCATAAGGTTATTCTACAGGCTTAATACTGATGGCTTGGCTCGGGCAGGGGGCGACACAGGCTCCACAGCCCGTGCAGAGTGCTGTATCAATTTTCGGCATTGGGGCATTACCCACGCTTAAGGTAAAACCAATGGCGCGAGGCTCACAGGCATCTTTACAACTTTGGCACCAAATACCCTGATATGTTAAGCAGTTATCTTGTACTACGGCTTTGTGTTGCCATGGGGATTGGTTCAGATCAAAGAGCTGTTCTTCCGGACAGACGCTGGCACATTGGCGACAAAAAGTGCACTCATTGTCCTTAAAGGAGACTTCGGGAAAGCCGCCATCTCCCTTGAAGATAATCTTAGTTTCACAGGCGTTGATACAGGCTGAGCATCGGGTACAGATGTCAGTAAACTCAATGCCTTCACGTACCCAAGGCGGTCGAATTGCCGAGGATTTACGGCGGCTAAAGAGATTACGGCGGCTGTGATTGATGCTTTCTGTCATAGGTATTACTGAGTTTAATTGTGATAAGGGATAATAAAAATGGCTTGGGAGTTACCACAAGCCATTTAGATGATTAGCCTTTATAACCATTTGGATTGGTAGATTGCCAATGCCAACTGCTGTTCGCCATATCCTCTAGGCTGTGAGTCGCCTGCCAGCCCAGATCGGTTTTAGCATGATCTGGGTTTGCATAACAGGCGGCAATGTCACCCGGACGGCGCGGAGCAATTTGATAGGCAATCGACTTACCACAAGCCTTTTCAAAGGCCTTGACCATATCGAGCACACTGTAGCCTTGGCCTGTGCCTAGGTTATAGGTGACAAGTCCTGGTTTGGTGGCCAGTTTTTCAAGGGCCTTGAGGTGTCCAAGGGCTAAATCCACCACATGGATATAGTCGCGAACGCCTGTACCATCGTGGGTTGGGTAATCATTACCAAACACACTTAACGCTTCGCGTTTACCGACCGCAACCTGCGCGATAAATGGCATCAAGTTATTTGGAATATCGTTAGGATCTTCGCCAATCAAGCCGCTGGCATGGGCGCCAACAGGGTTGAAGTAACGTAAACGGGCGATATTCCAACTCGGATCGCTATGGTGTAAATCCGCCAGTATATGCTCCACCATCAATTTAGACTGACCGTATGGGTTAGTGGCACCCGTTGGAAAATCTTCGGTAATCGGCAGGCTGGCAGGGTCGCCATACACAGTAGCAGAAGAACTAAAGACGAGATTTTTCACCTTAAACTCTGCCATCACTTGGCAAAGAATTAAGGTGCCAGTCACGTTATTCTCATAGTATTTCAGCGGTTTAGTAACTGACTCGCCAACGGCTTTTAATCCTGCAAAATGGATAACGGCATCGATGTTATGGTCGCTAAAGACTTTCTGCAGTAAGGCCTTATTGAGAATATCGCCTTGGTAAAAGGTGACCGATTTACCGGTAATGCGCTCGACACGGTTAAGGGCTTCGATGCTTGAATTAGACAGATTGTCTAAAACAATCACTTCGTTCCCCGCATTGAGTAATTCCACTACGGTATGAGTGCCGATATAACCGGCGCCTCCGGTCACTAAAATCGTCATTATTTAATTCCTTTTACTACTGTTTTTAAATATTGAGCAAAATCTTCACCGATTTCGCTGTGGCGCAGGGCGTATTCTACGTTAGCGCGCATATAGCCTTGCTTGTTACCGCAATCATGACTCTTACCTTGCATGTAGTAAGCGTTTACGGTTTCTTGCTTCATTAACATTGCAATGGCGTCAGTTAATTGGATTTCATCACCCGCGCCTGCTGGGGTTTTAGCGAGCAGTGGCCAAATGGCTGCGGGCAATACGTAACGACCCACTACGGCTAAGTTAGACGGTGCTTCGTCAACCGGTGGTTTTTCAACGAGTTCGACCAATGGCTCTGATTCGCCAGGCTGTAGATCGTGGCCATTCACATCCGCAATACCGTATTGGTTCACTAGATGATGTGGCACGCCTTCAACCATGATTTGGCCCACTTGGGTTTCATCAAACAGGCTCACCATGGCGGCCAAGTTGTCGGTTTTCAGGTTGCAGCTGGCATCATCGATAATCACATCCGGCAGTAACACGGCGAAAGGCGCATCACCGACGACGGATTTCGCACATAAAATCGCATGACCTAAGCCTTTGGCTTGGGATTGGCGCACGCTGATCACAGTCACGTCTTTCGGGCAAATGGATTGTACCGCTTCGAGTAATTGACGCTTCACGCGGCGCTCTAATTGCGCCTCTAATTCAAAACTGGTGTCGAAATGGTTTTCGATAGAGTTTTTACTGGCGTGGGTCACGAGGACAATTTCTTTGATCCCCGCATCAATGGCTTCACTAACCACATATTGGATCAATGGTTTATCAACAACAGGCAGCATTTCCTTAGGAATTGCTTTGGTCGCAGGAAGCATACGAGTGCCAAGTCCAGCGACGGGAATAACGGCTTTACGAATTTGATGTTGTTTCATTGCGAACCTTCAGATTAAGGAGAGGCGGTTATTGGGCAATATTGTAAATGACCCACGCAGAAAAGCCATTTGCAAACACCGAAATTTGTCGGTTTTTCTGCATATTATCAGTCTATCGTCGTCATTTTTGAGCGGCAGTGTCAAGGTTTGCTACCGGTCTAACTCAGATCCGGTTTGGAATGACCAAGGATTTAATCGCCTTGTAATATTTGCTTTACGTTTGCGTCACATTGTCGCATGAACAATAAACTGTGAGGGAGTTAACAAAAATCGAGGCTTAGATCACTATGGAGGCATTAGCGTCAGCCATGAAGTGAATTTTATGACTAAAGAGATAGCGCACACTGCGCCCTATGTTGCGCGAAGTGCAGATGATTCTGGGTTTATCCATTACCCGCAGGAAGAACATGATATTTGGAGCCAATTGTATGCTCGCCAAGCGGTAAACCTACCGGGGCGTGCCTGTAAGGAATATCTCCAAGGGCTCGATGCCTTGGCGATGCCGAAGGACCGCATTCCACAATTGGCTGAGATTGATAAAGTCTTGCAGGCCACGACTGGATGGAAAACCGCGGCCGTACCAGCTTTGATTTCCTTTGGCCGCTTCTTTGAGCTATTGGCCAACAAGGAATTTCCAGTTGCGACCTTTATTCGTCGCAAGGAAGAGTTTGATTATCTGCAAGAGCCGGATATTTTCCATGAGATCTTTGGCCATTGCCCCTTGCTGACCAATCCTTCTTTCGCCCATTTTTCCCATATCTATGGTCAATTGGGCTTAAATGCCAGCAAGGAAGACCGCGTCTTTTTGGCGCGCCTGTATTGGTTTACCGTCGAGTTTGGCTTGCTCAAACCTCAAGATGGCGCATTGTGTATCTACGGCGGCGGTATTTTAAGCTCTCCCGGCGAAACCTTGTATGCCATGGAAAGCCAAGTGCCGGAGCGTAAGCCCTTCGATCTCTTAGATGTGCTACGCACGCCTTACCGTATCGATATTATGCAGCCGATTTATTATGTGATTGAACATATTGATATGCTGGATGAAATAGCCAAGATGGACATCATGGCCTATGTGGCTAAGGCGCGTCAGTTAGGCTTATTTGCCCCTAAGTATCCGCCCAAGACCAAGAAAGCCAGCTAATGGCTGACCACTAAAAACGAATTGAATAAAGCGTAATAATTGCAACGGATTGATCCCCTAATGTTGCCAAGAGGAGTATGTATGACAGCGTTAACCCAAATGAAATGTGAAGCTTGCCAAGCCGATGCGCCGAAAGTGACCGATGCAGAATTGGCCGAACTTATCCGCATGATCCCCGATTGGGGCGTGCAAGTGCGTGATGGCATCATGCAACTGGAACGGGTTTACAAGTTTAAAAACTTTAAGTTAGCGATGGCGTTTACCAATAAGTTAGCGGATCTGGCCGAAGAAGAATTCCACCACCCAGGCATTTTAACCGAGTGGGGCAAGGTGACTGTGACTTGGTGGTCACACTCAATCAAGGGGCTGCATAAGAATGACTTCATCATGGCAGCCAAGACCGACCAGTTGTTAGATTAAAAAATTCAATTTTAAAATCAGCGCTTTAATTGTATTTAGGCGCTGATTTTTTCTTCCTGTTACAAATACGCTGTAAACTAGACTTGCCACTTTGAGCGTAACCTTCTAACGTATACACGCCCAGCTACTTATCCTGCCTTTTACGTTTGCGTAAACTATAGAGGCATCATCAAACGAATGTCTTACGAGGCCAAGCCTAAGGGCATTAACCTCGAGATAATAGCTCTGCACGGTTTATCCCAAAATTCGAATCAAAATAGGGAATATCAGTCATTATGCGCTTGGAAGTTAGCTGTCAAGATCGCGTGGGTTTAGCGAAAGACATCTTAGTCGTGTTAGAACGTTATGGCATTAATCTCATCGCCATCGATGCCAGTAACCAGGGCTTTCTCTACCTGCAATTTGCCGAGGTCAGTTTTGATACCTTAAGTGCCTTGATGCCGCAGATCCGCAAAGTGGAGAGTGTTCACGATGTGCGAACTGTGTCGTTTATGCCTTCGGAGCAGGAACACTACGCCTTAAAAACCCTACTCAAAACCCTCCCTGACTCAGTGTTCTCCATCGACGTGAAGGCGCGCATTCGTATCGTCAACGAGTCGGCGCTACTCAACATGGGCATGGGGGAGCACGAAGTGCTCGATGAGTCCTTAAACCATTGGGTGCAAGGGTTTAACTTCAGCCGTTGGCTCAGTGAGAGCCAAGTGTTGCCGCAGGCGGCGCGGGTCAATATCGGCCAAAACGAATATTTGGCCGAAATGTTACCGATTTACTTACCCGATGAGGATGATAAGACCATCCTTGTGGGCGCTGTGGTCTCGCTTAAATCGCCGGCGCGGGTCGGTAAACAATTCAATGCACTGCAAAATCAAACCGCGGGCTTTGAAAATGTGTTAGCCAGCAGTGACAAGATGAAAGAAGTGCTGAAACAAGCTCGCCGTATGGCGCAGCTCGACGCGCCGCTATTAATCACTGGCGAGACTGGCACGGGAAAAGAGCTGATGGCCAGAGCCAGCCATGATGCCAGCATGCGCCGCGAAAAACCCTTTATCGCCATTAACTGTGCGGCACTGCCCGATAGCGCCGCCGAAGAGGAACTCTTTGGTTACGTCAGCCAAGGCAAAGTGATTAAGCGCGGCTTTTTTGAAGAAGCGAAGGGCGGCACTGTGTTCC
Organism: Shewanella sp. GD03713; assembly: GCF_029843705.1. NCBI lineage: Bacteria > Pseudomonadati > Pseudomonadota > Gammaproteobacteria > Alteromonadales > Shewanellaceae > Shewanella > Shewanella sp. GD03713. The sequence goes on along the minus strand of NZ_JAOCIW010000001.1, from coordinate 3,203,093 downwards.
TCGATGAAGTGGCCGAAATGTCAAAGGCGGCACAGGTTAAACTGCTGCGGTTATTACAGGATGGCACCTTTAGACGCATTGGTGGCGACGAAGAAGTTCGCGCCGATGTGCGGATCATCTGCTCGACCCAGAAAAACTTAGCCGAGTTGTGTCAAACCGGTGAGTTTAGGGAAGATTTGTACTATCGCATCCATGTGCTGAGCTACCATATTCCATCACTGCGTGAGCGCAAAGTCGATATCATTCCGCTGACGGAGATGTTCCTCGAGCACTACAGTCAGCAACTCTCTAGTCCAGTGAGACGAATTTCGGCCCAATGCCGCGATCATCTCTTAACCTACGCTTGGCCGGGTAACGTGCGTCAGCTTAAGAATGCGGTCTTCAGGGCGGTATCTATGTGGGACGGTTCGGGCGAGTTGACCGTTGAGCAGCTTAAGTTGCCATCCTACGCCGAAGGTTTTGGCTATTTCGATAATGCTTTTGAAGGCAATCTCGATGACGCGATGAAACAATTTGAGGCCAGCTTGCTGCGCCGCTTATATCCAGCTTACCCCAGTACTCGCCAATTGGCGAAAAAATTAGGGGTGTCCCACACGGCCATCGCCAACAAACTCAGGGAATACAAGATAGCCAAGCCAAAGTAATCTTGCTTTAAGCTTAGGATGTAACAGTATCGTTCCACTTTGTTGCCGACTTTTTCACCATATCGTTCTGCGAAATAGTGACAAGCGGCAGCAGGGTATGAAACGTAATGATTAGTTTACAAAATGTGAAATGATAGGGTGAAATGTGATTTTGCTCACGCTATAGGAATCCGCCGTCGCTTCGGGTATTTCTACGCGCAGCAAACCCTAACGCCGAGTCAAAAAAGGCTAGATTGCCCGCACTCGTTGTCACCCATTCCCGTTAGCTGAGCGTATCGGCTAACCATAAATAGATAAAAAGCGCAGTACGCCGAGCCGTAGAAGCACAGGAGCAGATATGAAACTTGCCAGTTATAACAATGGTCGCCGTGATGGCCAGCTGATGTTAGTGAGCCGCGATCTTACTCAAACGGTTGCCGTACCCGCGATTGCCCACACGATGCAACAATTACTCGATGGTTGGGATCTGCTCAAGCCACAATTGCAAGAACTGTATGATGCGCTGAACGAAGGCAAATTACCAAACGCGCAAGCCTTCGATGAAGCCAAATGTTTATCACCTTTGCCACGTGCGTACCAGTGGGCCGATGGTAGCGCCTATGTCAACCATGTGGAATTAGTCCGTAAGGCGCGCGGCGCTGAAATGCCTGAAACCTTCTGGACCGATCCGCTGTTTTACCAAGGCGGCTCTGACAGCTTTATCGCGCCAAAGGCGGATATCCCGCTGGCGAGCGAAGACTGGGGCATCGATTTCGAATCGGAAATCGCCGTGATCACCGATGATGTGCCTATGGGGGTGAGCGTTGAAAATGCTACCGCGCACATTAAGCTGTTGATGTTAGTGAACGATGTGTCACTGCGTAACCTGATCCCCGCAGAGCTGGCCAAAGGGTTTGGTTTCTTCCAATCCAAACCTTCGAGCAGCTTCTCTCCTGTCGCCATCACGCCAGATGAATTAGGCCACCGCTGGGAAGATTCAAAGGTGCATTTACCGCTTATCACCCATTTAAATGGCGAACTATTCGGCCGCCCGAATGCGGGTGTGGATATGACCTTTAACTTCAGTCAGTTAGTTTCTCATGTTGCTAAAACCCGTCCATTAGGCGCGGGCGCGATTATCGGCTCGGGTACGATTTCTAACTATGACCGCAGTGCCGGCTCAAGCTGTTTGGCCGAGAAACGTATGCTCGAAGTGATCGCCGACGGCAAAGCTAGCACACCGTTTATGCGTTTTGGTGACACAGTGCGCATCGAAATGCTTGATGATAACGGAGTCTCAATTTTTGGTTCTATCGATCAAAAAGTGGTTGAGTACAAGGCGTAAGGCTTTTGTGTTTACACAGTGACAGATAATATTGACGGGGCTTTTAGCCCCGTTTTTTTCAGGATGACATAAGGACAGAGTGAGATGAAACTATACGGTTATTGGCGCTCTAGCGCCGCCTATCGTGTGCGTATTGCCCTCAATCTTAAAGGCGTGAGCGCCGAGCAGTTGTCGGTGCATTTAGTGCGTGATGGTGGCGAGCAGCACAAGGCGGATTATATCGCCCTAAACCCGCAGGAGCTGGTGCCGACCTTAGTGGTCGATGATGAGCAGGATGGTGATGCCTTATCCCAATCCCTCGCCATTATCGAGTATTTGGATGAGCTTTATCCAAAGACGCCGCTACTGCCTGCATCGGCACTTGAACGTGCCCATGTGCGCGCCATGGCGTTAACCATCGCCTGTGAAATTCATCCACTCAATAACCTGCGGGTATTGCAGTATTTAACTCAGAAGCTGAACGTCGACGAAGAAGCCAAAACCGCTTGGTATCACCATTGGGTGGCGAGTGGGTTCGCGGCGCTCGAAACTCAACTTGCGCGCCATAGTGGCCGTTATTGTTTTGGTGACAAAGTGACGCTGGCGGATCTGTGTTTAGTGCCACAGGTGTACAACGCCCAGCGTTTCAATGTGGATTTAACGCCGTACCCCAATATCATGCGGGTATGGGCTGAATGTAATCTGTTGCCAGCCTTTGCGGATGCGGCGCCAGAGCGCCAAGCCGACGCGGTTTAAGCCATTTTGTGGTGAGTATCGTTTGTCCAAGATAAGGTTAAGCTTATCGCCATACTAACCTAGATGATAAGACTCATTTTATGAGTCTTATCATAGCGATGGCGTTGATATGGTGGTTATTGGAAGATGATTTTCAATAAATGAATAGGTGATTGGCTTTTTTGTCATTAAGTGGTTAAGTGCAGTATTGCTAATAACGATCTCTAATAGCGATTTCAATAACGATGACAAATGGCATAAATCGACGGCCAGTGATCGTCCATTCTTATGTGCTAGCCAAGATAGCCGCGGATTTTAGGCATGACTGAAACGGAATTAGCTGCAGTATTACGCACATGGCTAAGCCAAGATAAGCATCGGATGAGAGTACTTGAATTGGCGCAGCAATGCGCCCAAGTGCATAGCTTGCCGCAGTGGTGCTTGGCGGCGGGGTTTGTCCGCAATTTGGTGTGGGACAAATTGCATGATATTCAGCAGCGTCCGTTAAACGATATCGATCTGATTTACTATTGCCCCTTGGATACTCGTCCCGAGCGGGATAGGGCGATAGAAGCATACCTGCAAACTCTGGCGCCAGAGTTACCTTGGTCGGTAAAAAATCAGGCGCGCATGCACCTTAAGAATCACGACAACCCCTATCAATCGACACAGGATGCGATGTCTTATTGGCCAGAACAGGAAACTGCCGTCGCCGTGTACCTTGCACCAATGCCTAGCCCATCCACTTCCGTCATCGATAGCTTACAGCTTATCGCTCCCTTCGGTTTAACCTCATTATTTGCCTTGCAGTTAACCCATAATCCCAAGCGCGCGTTGGCGGTGTTTGAGCAGCGCCTTGCCGCAAAGGGTTGGTTTTCGCAATATCCGCGGCTGACTTTGGCCGAGTAAGAGCATCAGTCGTTAACGTCAGACTCCTTCACCCGTTAGTGACTCAAACCTATATCAAGCTCACCAGATAAACGAGTTTGAGTGTGATGACTCCTGGCTTGATTGAAGTCTGTGTCGAGTTTTTTCCTCCCTATTTTTATGCCTGCTTGTACCTCAATAGGCTGAGTTTTTCTTAAAACCGATGTAAACATTTTGTAAGCGGCGCGATGACGCAATTACTCCTTGTGGAGGTATTTAGCTGTGGCTAATGAATGCGGTAAGTCACAAAAAATGAACTGGCATTATCAATAAATGTTTAGATAGCGTGACACGGATCCCATGGTTTATACCTCAAAATAAGTATCACCACTTAATCTTGATTTGGATCAATAAGGTAAACGAATTTATCTGGCAGTGTAGGCGTCAATTGTTAAGGATGTAATGTAAAACAAAAACCTATGTTGTACATATGGAGTATGATGATGAATAAAACTACTGTTTCTACACTGATCGCCGCCACCCTGTTAGCCGCTGGTTTCTCTGCTTCTGTTTCTGCTCATCAAGCGGGCGATATCATTGTTCGTGCTGGTGCTGTGACTGTTGCGCCAAATGAGTCAAGCGCTAACGTGTTAACTTTAGGTGAATTTTCAGTCGATAATGATACGCAGCTAGGCTTGAACTTCGGTTATATGTTGACCGACAACTTCGGTATCGAATTATTAGCGGCAACACCTTTTAGCCACTCTGTTTCATTACCTGCACCTGGCGTTGGTGAAATTGCGGAAACTAAGCAGTTACCACCGACCTTAGTGGCTCAATATTATTTTGGTGATGCTCAATCTAAATTGCGTCCATATGTAGGCGTTGGCGTAAACTACACTAACTTTTTCGACAATGATTTTAATGCACATGGTAAATCACTCGGTTTGAGTAATTTAAGTATGAGTACTTCTTGGGGCTTAGCGGCACAAGTGGGTTTAGATTACCAAGTGAATAAAAACTGGTTAGTTAACGCTTCAGTTTGGTATGCACAAATTAGTACCGACGTGAAATTCACCGCGGGCACTGATCAATACGTATTCGAAACCGATATTAACCCATGGGTTTATATGGTCAGTGTGGGTTACACTTTCTAATCATCTGATTTTAAAGTAACAAAAAAGGAGCCAGTGGCTCCTTTTTTGTTTTCGCAGTTTTATAAAGCTAAACGCGGCATTACACTACTTTTTAGCCTTTTTCGGCTTCCAGTGGCGCGTGTTGTAGATAAACTCTGGCAGCAATTTCGTGAGCCAAGCCACTAAGCGCCAACGCTTGGTCACATACACGCGGCGTTTACCCTGCTGCATGGCCTTAATGATCTGCGCCGCCACTTGCGGGAGTGGGGCAAGCCATAGCGTACTTTGCTGCATGGCGGCCTTATCCAGTAAACCGAGTTGGATGTCGGTAATGGTAATGGGCAACTTAAGCCGCTGGGCATGCATGCTTAAGCCTTCCAAATAGTTTTGCGCAAAGGCTTTAGAGGCATGGTAAGCCACACTTGGGCCGCCGCGCAGACCAGCAATCGAGTTGATGGCGGCAAGTTGGCCATAACCCTGCTCGCGAAATAATCTAAATGCCGTATTGCAGATAGCGGCAAAGCCCCGCACATTGACATCGATAATGTCCTGCTCTGGTAGCCATGGCAGCTCTGGATCGTAGCTATTGAGTCCGGTATTCACTAAGACTAAGTGGGCGCCACCTAAGTCGTGCCAAACGCTTTCGAGTTGCTTGATGATGGCGCTTGGCTGCTCAATTTGCAGTGAAAAGACCTGAACTTTAGTGGGCAGGGTCGAGGCAAATTCGCGGAGTGATTCGACATCTTGGGCAAAAAGGGCTAATTCAACCTGCTGATCGGCCAATTGTTTGGCAAGTTCGCGGCTTAAATGTGAGCTAGCGCCCACAATTATCGCAGTTGCTTGGGTCATAAATTTTTCGGCAACGAAATGGTGGCTTATCATAGGAAGATATGCCCAGCATGACAAGATTTATAGCTTGGGCGTATAGACATCCAGAAGTCTTTATGTATGATTAGGAGAAATGAAATGAGACAAGGGTTAAGGATTGGCGGACTGACATCTGCATGGCAAAAATTAGCGGCTATGGTGTTACTCGCCGTCACCACGGTGATTTCAGGTTGTGCCACACCTAATGCGATTGTCGAGATTAAAGGTGAGGCCATGTACCGCGAACGTATCGCATTGCCCGCCGATGCCAAGTTGATAGTGCAGTTGCTTGATGTCTCTAAGATGGATGTGCCCGCCGTAGTCATGGCAGAGCGCGTTTCCCAAGGGGCGAAAACCCCAACGCCGTTTAGTTTTTCGATGGGGCGTGATCAGTTTGAAGCGGGGCATACCTATGCCATTGGGGCAAGGATAATGCTCGGTGATAAGTTATTGTTTATTAATACTCAAGCCTATCATGTCGACCTCAATTCGACTGAGCCTATGACGATACTGCTTGAGAAAGTCGGTCGCTAATTTGTTTGCTCTTTGATGAGTGGCATACGCGCGCCGGAACCTTTGATTGTTGAATAGAAGAGGCGCGGTATGCCAGTTAAAATTCCAGATCATCTGCCTGCAGCAGGGATTTTAGAATCTGAAAATATTTTCGTCATGTCCGAAACCCGGGCAGCCAATCAGGATATCAGACCGATGAAGGTGCTGATCCTGAATCTGATGCCCAATAAAATCGAGACAGAAACCCAGCTTCTACGCCTATTAGGCAACACGCCATTGCAGGTGGATGTGGATTTACTGCGCATTCACGATAAAGAGTCAAAGCACACCTCAATCGATCATATGAACACCTTCTACCGTGACTTTGAGGATGTGCGCCATAAAAACTACGACGGTCTGATCATCACGGGCGCGCCCCTTGGGCAAATCGATTTCGAAGAGGTCACTTACTGGGATCATATCCGCGAGATTATCGATTGGTCACAGCAGCATGTGACCTCAGTGCTCTTCCTCTGCTGGGCAGCTCATGCGGGGCTTTACCATCTCTATGGTTTAAATCGGAAAATCCTGCAGCAAAAGCGTTCTGGGGTGTTTGTGCATCGCCGCACCTGCCAACATTTCCCATTGCTGCGCGGATTCGATGATGAGTTCTTTGCGCCGCATTCCCGCTTTGCCGAGATGGATATCGAGGAGCTTAAACAACACACTGAGCTACAAGTACTGGCGGAATCCGATGAGGCAGGGGCTTACTTAGTTCTTAGTCGTAACAATCGTAACCTGTTTGTGATGGGTCATCCCGAATACCAAAAATCTACCTTAAACGATGAATATCATCGGGATTTGGCGCAGGGATTAAATCCCAATGTGCCGCAAAACTATTATCGTAATGACGATCCTAAGGCCGATGCCATTGCTCGTTGGCACAGTCATGGCAGCCTGCTCGTCAGCAACTGGCTCAACTATTACGTTTACCAATTAACGCCCTATGACTTAAGCGATATGTCGGCCGTCACGCCGTGGGAATCGCAATAATTCCCTCTACGCATTCGGCTTAGCACTGTTTTAGCGTTTGTTTTGGCGTTTATTTTACTGCTCTCTTAAATCGAGTGGCTTTGGCTAACCTAAGGCCACTCTGCTTTTCAAACTGTGTTCGCTATATCGTTTTGTAAGCTTTTTTATCCCGCTACTTTTACCTCGGTTTAAATTGGTAATGGGCTTGGCAACTTCTGCCTCATAGCATTCACGCTGTATTTCACTCCCTTGACTGTAAATCCTGACTGACAATTTTTGTGGAATTTTCTCGACACATTAGACCAAGGAATACTTGCTTTACGTTCGCGTAAACGTCAGAGTGGTTTCATTGTCATTATTTATCCGCCGCTGGCGAGTGTTACCGCCAAGGCACATTTAGCTTGGAGTCCCCATGAGTACTGAACAATTTAACCAAGAGATCGTTATTGTTGCCGCTAAACGCACCCCAATGGGTGGCTTTCAAGGCAGTTTGTCTGGCGTAACGTCTCCGAGCTTAGCGGCCACAGCCATCAAAGCCCTGTTAGCTGACACCCAAGTAGCGCCTGATAAGGTCGATGAAGTGTTAATGGGCTGCGTATTGCCAGCGGGTCTGGGTCAAGCGCCAGCGCGTCAGGCGACCTTAGGGGCAGGTTTACCTCTGTCTGTGGGTGCTACGACCGTAAACAAAGTTTGTGGCTCTGGGATGAAAACCGTAATGCTTGCCCACGATTTACTCAAAGCGGGCAGTGCTAAGTTGGTGGTTGCTGGCGGTATGGAAAGCATGAGCCAAGCCCCTTACTTGCTAGATAAAGCGCGCTCAGGCATGCGTATGGGCCATGGCAAGGTCTTAGATCATATGTTCCTCGACGGTTTAGAAGATGCCTACACTGGCGGCGCCATGGGCACATTCGCCCAGAAAACCGCCGATGAATACGGCTTAACCCGCGAGCAAATGGATGCTTTTGCCCTAAGCTCACTGGAAAAAGCCAACGCGGCTATTAACTCTGGCGCCTTCAAGGCGGAGATTGTGCCCGTCACAGTAAGCGATCGCCGTGGTGATGTGACTATCGATACCGATGAGCAGCCAGGTAACGCTCGCCCTGAAAAAATCCCTGCACTGCGCCCAGCCTTTGCTAAAGACGGCACTATTACTGCGGCAAACTCAAGCTCAATTTCCGATGGTGCAGCGGCGCTGATGCTAACCACCCGCGCCAATGCCGAGCAGTTAGGCTTAACAGTGCTCGCCACCATCAAGGGCCACACCACCCATGCCCAGGAGCCATCACTCTTTACCACTGCGCCTGTTGGCGCTATGGCAAAACTGCTGAGCAATGTGGGCTGGTCTAAGGATGAGGTTGATCTGTTCGAAATCAACGAAGCCTTTGCCATGGTGACTATGCTGGCGGTTTCTGAATTAGGTTTAGACATGGCCAAAGTGAACGTGAATGGCGGCGCCTGCGCCTTAGGTCATCCTATCGGTTGCTCGGGCGCCCGTTTGCTGGTGACCTTAATTCATGCACTTAAAGCCCGTGGGCTTAAGCGCGGCGTAGCCTCACTCTGTATCGGTGGCGGTGAAGCGACCGCTATGGCAATCGAAGTCTAATCAAAGGCTTAATCGCGAATAACGGCAAAACAATCAACAAGACCAAGACTGAGCTGGCAAGGGCAAACATCCCGCTGAGGATAAACATAATATCGCACCGCCAGCTCGACCCTAAACAAGGAAAAGGATTGCAACATGACCACACAAGTTAAGCATTACATCGATGGCGAATTCACCACAGGCACAGGTACATCACAAATCGTGGTGACCAATCCCGCCAATAACGAGCCAATCGCCCTTATCAACAGCGCTACGGCCGATGAAGTGCACGCGGCCATTGCCAGTGCCAAGGCGGCTTTTAAGACGTGGAAAGAAGTGCCAGTATCTGAGCGTGCCCGTGTCATGTTGCGCTACCAACACTTACTTAAAGAACACCACGACGAACTGGCGACTATCCTTGCCAAAGAAACTGGCAAAACCTTTGAAGATGCCAAGGGCGATGTGTGGCGCGGAATTGAAGTGGCAGAACATGCCTGCAACATTGCCTCATTACTGATGGGCGAAACCGTTGAGAACGTCGCACGTTCAATCGATACCTACAGCTACACTCAGCCTCTGGGTGTGTGTGCGGGCATCACGCCATTTAACTTCCCAGCGATGATCCCGCTGTGGATGTTCCCTCTGGCGATTGCCTGCGGTAACACTTTTATCCTTAAGCCATCAGAGCAAGACCCAATGACGCCGCAGCGCTTAGTTGAGCTGTTTGTCGAAGCGGGCGCGCCAAAGGGCGTATTACAGCTGGTGCATGGCGATAAAACGGCGGTCGATATCCTGCTGGCAGACCCTGCGGTGAAAGCCATTTCCTTCGTCGGCTCTGTGGCTGTTGGTCAATATATCTACAAAACCGGTACCGATAACTTAAAACGCGTGCAAGCTTTTGCTGGGGCAAAAAACCACTGCGTGATCATGCCTGATGCGAATAAGCAGCAAGTCATCAACAACCTAGTGGGCGCATCGGTTGGCGCTGCGGGTCAACGCTGTATGGCGATTTCGGTCGCGGTATTTGTCGGCGCGGCTAAAGAGTGGATCCCTGAGCTTAAAGAAGCCTTAGCTAAGGTTCGCCCAGGTTTATGGGACGATAAAGAAGCCGGTTACGGCCCGCTGATCAGCCCTGCCGCTAAAGCGCGCGTGCTCAAACTTATCGCCCAAGGTAAGGAAGAAGGCGCAGAGTGTTTACTCGATGGCAGCCACTTTAGCGTGGCAGGTTTCGAGTCAGGTAACTGGGTAGGACCGACCATGTTCACTAAGGTCACGACCGATATGAGCATCTACAAAGAAGAAATCTTTGGCCCTGTGCTTTGCTGTATGGAGTCGGATTCATTAGAAGATGCTATCGAACTGGTTAACGCCAGCCCTTACGGTAATGGTACCTCTATCTTTACCGCAAGTGGCGCCGCCGCCCGTAAATATCAACACGAAATCGAAGTTGGCCAAGTCGGTATCAACGTGCCTATCCCTGTGCCATTACCTTTCTTCTCGTTCACGGGTTGGAAGGGCAGCTTCTACGGCGACCAACACGCTTATGGTAAGCAAGCGGTACGTTTCTACACTGAAACTAAGACCATTACCTCCCGCTGGTTCGAGTCGGACATTGCCGTGGCCGCAGGTCCAAATATGAGCATTAACTTGCGCTAAGCGGTTTAAAAGCAGTTTCAACGCATTGTGACACAGCAGGTTTTTCAATCTAAACGTGGCGTCAGTTGGCGCCCATTGATGATAAGCCTGCCGATAAATTCACTGTGTATTACGCAAAAGATATTGACGAAAAGAAATGGCCAAAGAGTCATAGGAGAGCCAAATGGATTTTAATTTCAACGAAGACCAACGCCAATTTGCCGATCTGGCTCGCCAGTTCGCGGCGGATGAACTTGCCCCCTTTGCCGCCAAATGGGACGAAGAACATCATTTCCCTAAGGATGTGATCCAAAAAGCCGGTGAGCTGGGTTTCTGCTCCCTCTATTCCCCCGAGTCTGAAGGTGGAATGGGGCTGTCACGTTTAGATGCCTCGATTATTTTCGAAGAGCTATCTAAAGGCTGTACAGCCACAACGGCTATGCTGACCATTCACAATATGGCCACTTGGATGGTCACCACTTGGGGCACAGAGACGCTGCGTCAAGCTTGGTCAGAGCCTTTGACCACGGGTCAAATGCTGGCGTCTTACTGCTTAACTGAACCCGGTGCGGGTTCGGATGCGGCATCACTGCAAACCAAAGCGGTGCGTGAAGGTGATGAATACGTGGTATCTGGCTCTAAGATGTTTATCTCGGGTGCAGGCTCAACGGAATTATTAGTTGTCATGTGCCGCACTGGGCAAGCTGGGCCAAAGGGGATTTCCGCCATTGCCATTCCTGCTGACAGTGAAGGCATTATCTATGGCAAGGCCGAAGATAAGATGGGCTGGAACGCGCAGCCGACACGCTTAGTTACCTTCGATAATGTGCGTGTGCCCGTTGCAAACCTGCTCGGCGAAGAAGGCCAAGGCTTTACCTTTGCGATGAAAGGCTTAGACGGTGGCCGTATCAATATCGCTACTTGCTCCGTCGGTACGGCGCAGGCGGCTTTAGAGCGTGCAACTCAGTACATGAATGAGCGTCAGCAATTTGGTAAACCGCTGGCAGCCTTCCAAGCACTGCAATTTAAGCTTGCCGATATGGCGACCGAATTAGTGGCCGCACGTCAAATGGTGCGTCTGGCTGCCTTTAAACTCGACAGTGGCGACCCAGAAGCCACCGCCTATTGCGCGATGGCGAAGCGTTTTGCCACCGATGTGGGCTTCCAAGTTTGTGATGCTGCGCTGCAAATTCATGGCGGATATGGTTATATCAGGGAGTACCCCTTAGAGCGTCATTTCCGTGACGTTCGTGTACACCAGATTTTAGAGGGCACTAACGAGATTATGCGCCTCATTATCGCCCGTCGTTTACTCGACGAAAATGCCGGACAAATCCTCTAAGCTGCCCAGATGGGACTGTAGGATTTGGCGATAACCGATTGGAAATATAAGGGAGCCGAAACAGATGGAATATTTAGTTGAGCGTATCGAAGGCCACACGGCGATTCTGACGATGAACAATCCGCCGGCCAACACTTGGACCGCCCAGAGTTTGCAGGCGCTCAAGGCCAAAGTGCTGGAGCTTAATGCCAACAAGGACATTTACGCGCTGGTGTTAACTGGCGAGGGCAACAAGTTTTTCTCCGCGGGTGCCGATTTAAAACTGTTTAGCGACGGTGATAAGGGCAATGCGGCGAGCATGGCAAAACACTTTGGCGAAGCATTTGAAACCTTAAGCCAGTTCCGCGGCGTGTCGATTGCCGCCATTAACGGTTATGCCATGGGCGGCGGCTTAGAAGTCGCGCTGGCCTGTGATATTCGTATCGCCGAAACCCAAGCCGTGATGGCATTGCCTGAGGCTACCGTTGGTCTGTTGCCCTGTGCGGGTGGCACTCAAAACCTGACCGCTTTAGTGGGCGAAGGTTGGGCAAAACGCATGATCCTCTGCGGTGAGCGGGTGAATGCCGCCCAAGCGCTGAATTTGCGTTTAGTCGAGGAAGTGGTTGAAACGGGTGAAGCCTTAAATGCGGCGATTGCACTGGCCGCCAAAGTGGCGAATCAGAGCCCAAGCAGTGTGACTGCCTGTAAGACACTTATCCAAGCTGGGCGTCAAATGCCGCGCAGCCAAGCCTTACCGATAGAGCGTGAACTGTTTGTCGGATTGTTCGATACTGAAGATCAGGCCGAAGGCGTGAACGCGTTTTTGGAAAAACGTAAAGCTGATTGGAAGAACCGCTAATGACAAATTTAGTAGATAAGGCTGCACACACGTCCACCACACAAAATGTGGTTTTTCAAACCTTAGCCACCGCCTCGGGTAAATTAGTTGGGGTGGTGACGCTCAATGTTGAAAAAGCCCTCAACGCCTTGGATCTCGATATGGTTCGAGCCATGACGGTGCAGCTCAATTTGTGGAAAAAAGATCCGTTAATCGCCTGTGTGGTACTCGATGGCAGCGGAGAAAAGGCGTTCTGTGCGGGTGGCGATGTGCGCGCGTTATATCACGCGTCTGTTGCTGCTAAGGGACAAGTGACTGAGGTCGCTAAAGTATTCTTCGAAGAAGAATATCGTCTCGATTATCTACTGCATACCTATGGCAAACCTGTGCTGGTATGGGGAGATGGCATAGTGATGGGCGGCGGTCTGGGCCTGATGGCGGGCGCGAGTCATAGAGTCGTGACTGAAACCTCCCGTATCGCCATGCCCGAAGTCACCATTGGGCTTTATCCCGATGTGGGCGGCAGCTATTTCCTCAACCGCATGCCGGGCAAAATGGGGCTGTTTTTAGGGCTAACGGCCTATCAAATGAACGCCGCCGATGCCTGTTACGTTGGCCTTGCCGATCATTATCTTAATCGTGACGACAAAGAGCTGATGTTCGATGCCATGGCGACCCTCGATTGGAGCGATACGCCAGCGCTGAACCATCAAAGACTCGACTCGATGATCAACGAACTGTCGAACCAAGTGGACATCCCTAAGGGCGATAGTTTACTGGCCGAGAGTCAAGAGATGATCGACCGACTGATGGCGGGCAGCTTGACGGATATCGTCAGCCGGATGTCAACCTTAAGCACCGAAGAAGCCTGGTTAAATAAAGCCTGTACGACCATGCTCGCGGGCAGCCCTATCAGTTGGCATTTGGCGTATATCCAAACCCAACTCGGCACCAAACTCAGCCTAGCGCAATGTTTTAAATGGGAATTAACCGTGAGCATTAACACCTGCGCTAAGGGCGATTTCTGTGAAGGCGTACGGGCACTGCTGATCGATAAAGACAGGCAACCCAAATGGCAATTTGCCGATGTGCAATCCGTGCCAAACAGCGTTATCGAGGGCATTTTGACCTCACCTTGGGGAGAAGAACATCCCTTAAGCCAATTAAGCTAAGCCAATCAATGGCAGGCAAAACGAGCGCTTTGCCTGCCATTTTTGTCTGGAATAACAACTATCTGGAATAATAAAGACACCAGAACACAGGAGTGATGGCATGAGTACAGTAGCATTTATCGGTTTAGGTAATATGGGCGGCCCAATGGCGGCCAATTTATTAAAAGCGGGCATGACGGTACGTGTCTTCGACTTAGTGCCAGCCGCCATGCAAGCCTTGGCCGACCAAGGCGCTTTAGTGTCGAGCACGGCATGCGGCGCAGCGGCGGGGGCCAATGTGGTGATCACTATGCTGCCTGCGGGTAAGCATGTTAGAAATTTATATTTAGGTAATGGCAGCGAGAAAGGCCTACTCGACGTAGTCGCTGGCGATACTTTGTTGATTGATTGCTCGACCATTGATGCCCAAAGCGCCCAATTGGTGGCGGCCGAAGCGGCTAAGAGTGGTATCGAATTTATCGATGCGCCAGTATCGGGCGGTACGGCGGGCGCGGCGGCAGGCACCTTGACCTTTATCTGTGGTGGCTCGGACATCGCCTTCGAACGCGCGCAGCCAGTGCTTAACGCTATGGGCAAGAATATCTTCCATGCGGGCGGCGCAGGAGCCGGTCAGGTCGCTAAAATCTGCAACAACATGCTGCTATCTGTGTTGATGGTGGGTACTTCCGAGGCGCTGCAAATGGGGGTTGACCATGGTCTCGACCCTAAAGTGCTATCGGACATTATGAAGGTCAGCAGCGGCGGTAACTGGACGTTAGAGAAGTACAATCCTTGCCCAGGCGTAATGGAGAATGTGCCTTCTTCTAAGGGCTATCAGGGCGGCTTTATGGTAGATTTGATGGTTAAAGATCTCGGCCTCTCTCAAGAAGCTGCATTATTGAGCAATTCGAGTACACCCATGGGCTCACTCGCACGCAGCTTGTATGTGAATCATGCAAGACAAGGCAATGGTCGCCGAGACTTCTCCAGTATTTTTGAACAATTTGCACCACTTAAAAAATAGATAAACAAGGGATAACCAGATGGATTTAAAAGATAAGGTTGTCGTCATCACTGGCGGCGCGGGTGGTTTAGGCTTAGCAATGGCGCACAATTTTGCGCAGGCGGGCGCTAAGTTGGCGCTGATCGATGTTGATCAAGAAAAACTCGAGCGCGCCTGCGCCGATTTAGGCTCAGCCACCGAAGTCCAAGGTTATGCGTTAGATATTACTGACGAAGAAGACGTGGTCGCAGGTTTTGCTTACATATTGGAAGATTTCGGCAAAATCAACGTATTAGTGAATAACGCCGGCATCCTGCGCGATGGCATGTTAGTTAAAGCTAAAGACGGCAAAGTGACTGACCGTATGTCATTCGACCAATTCCAATCGGTGATCAATGTTAACCTTACTGGCACCTTCCTCTGTGGCCGTGAGGCGGCTGCGGCGATGATTGAATCGGGTCAAGCTGGTGTGATTGTCAACATTTCTAGCCTCGCCAAAGCGGGTAACGTAGGTCAATCTAACTACGCAGCCTCTAAAGCGGGTGTGGCGGCCATGTCTGTGGGTTGGGCAAAAGAGTTAGCCCGTTACAATATCCGTAGCGCAGCGGTAGCACCAGGGGTGATTGCCACTGAAATGACCGCGGCGATGAAGCCAGAAGCGCTTGAGCGATTAGAGAAGCTTGTGCCCGTTGGCCGTTTAGGCCAAGCGGAGGAGATAGCTTCTACCGTACGCTTTATCATTGAAAACGATTATGTAAATGGTCGTGTCTTTGAAGTGGATGGCGGTATCCGTCTGTAATATGGTATCTTATTGATATTAAACAAAACCGAGCATTTGCTCGGTTTTTTATTGGGTAAAGATTTGTGTGTGGCAGACGATTTTAGCGCCGTGCAAAGGTGGATCGGAGTTGACATTTACTGGCTATCCTTCAACAATCGCACTCCACTTTTTTTACATAACTTTACAAATAGGGTTGACATTATAGTGATGGAGTTGATTATCTGAATGTCATGGCAGGATAAGGCCCTTTGGCTTGAAAAAATCACTAAGCGCATGATGCTGATAGTCGGTGTCTTGGGTGTGATAGTGATCTACGGCGGCTTCTTCTTTCTTCTTTTCACAGGTCGTTCGGTCGCGGTGATCCCGTGGTTTTTTCTGCTGTCACCTTGGATTTGTATTTATTTTGGTCTCACGCAAGTGCAGCAGGCCAATGTCATCAAGTGGTTTATCAGAAAAGTTAAAAAATAAGCCCAAAAGGGCAGTAGCATATTTCGGTTTGTTCAGTTGGCAAACTTGGGGAATACAATGGGGTTAGGACGCTATTTACCATATCTGCTGAGTGCAGTTTTGCTGCTGGGCGGGTGTGAGCGTACGGATACACACGATTCAAGTGCCAAGGAAAATGGCGATATTAAAGTTGCACCCTATGGCAGCTGGCAATCGCCCTTGTCTGCGGCTTCGGTGTTTGAGCAGGCCGATGATATTGCCGAGTTGCAAAGCGTGGGTGACGCGATTTATTTTGCCGAATCCAGTGGCAGCGCTCAGGGCAAAGTTGGCATTAAACGCCTCGATGACCTTGGCAAAGTGACCGAAGTGGTTCCCCCTGATTTTAATGTCAGATCTACCGTGCATGAGTATGGCGGCGCAGCATTCTTAGGAATAGGCCAGAGCTTGTTTGCCACCAAATTGCAGGATCAGCTGTTTTACCGTTTCGCCCCGAATCAACCGCCATTACCGTTAACCCCCAATGGCACCCGCCATGCCGATTGCGTGGCGTATCCCAAGGGCTCGCGGATTATTTGTGTGCGTGAAGACCACCGTCAGGGCGGCGAACCTAAAGCCAGCCTAGTGACCATCAATCTTAACTTTGCCGGTGAAGGCGATACCTTTGTCACTGGCCATGACTTTATTTCTTCCCCCACGATTTCCCCCGATAACACGCAATTGGCGTGGATCACTTGGGAACATCCCTATATGCCTTGGGATAACAGCGTGCTCTGGCTTGGGGACCTTGACCGTAAGGGCCAGTTAAAAAATATTCGTAAGGTGAATACGCCCAAGGATTCTTCGGTGACTCAGCCCTTATTCGGCCCCGACGGCAACTTATATGTGGTGTCCGATCTCAGTAACTGGTGGAACATCTACCGCGTGACGCCACAACAAACCTTAGTGCCAGTGCTGAGTAAAAATGCCGAGTTTGCCGTAGCCGATTGGCGTTTAGGTAACCATAACTACGCCTTCGAAAATGCCTCGACCTTGATTGCCAGCTATGTCGAAGGTAATCGAGCTGCATTGCTGCGAATGCACTTAGATTCCGGATTAACCGAATCCCTTGCCGTTGATTTTGCTGAGATTACTCAGGTGGTGAAGGGCGAAGATGGGGTTTACTTTGTCGGTGCTAAGGCGACACCAGAGAAGGGCATATATCGAGTTGTCGGCCGTGGCACAGAGTTAGTCTATGCGCCTGCACTGCCGAATCTTGACCCTAATTATGTGTCGCGGGCAAAAAATATCGCCTTCGCGACGGGTAAAAATCAGCAGGCCTATGGTTATTTTTATGGTCCGGTGAATCCCAATTACATTGCGCCCCACGACACCAGGCCGCCGCTTATTGTGATGTTACATGGCGGGCCGACGGCGCGCGCATCACTTGCCTATCGCAGTGAGATCCAATTCTGGACCAGCCGCGGCTTTGCCGTGTTAGATTTAAACTTCCGTGGCAGCAGTGGCTTTGGCCGCGCCTATCGCCAGAGCCTGTATGGCAAATGGGGTGAAAGCGATGTGGAAGATGCCGTCAATGCGGCCAAGTATTTAGTGGCTAAGGGCTGGGTCGATGCAAATAAGCTGGCAATTCGCGGGATCAGCGCCGGTGGCTTAACCGTGATGTCTTCCTTGGCGTTTTATGATGTGTTTCAAGCGGGCGTGAGCTACGAGGGCATCAGCGATTTTGAGCAGCTCGCCAAGGGCACACATAAGTTTGAATCTGGCTATTTAGATCAGCTTATCGGCCCCTATCCCGAGATGAAGCAACGTTATCGCGAGTTATCGCCACTCAATCACTTAGATGGCTTGAACGAACCCCTGCTGATTTTCCAAGGCTTGAGAAACAAGATTGTACCGACGGCTTACATCGACTATGGAGATGATTCCGATGAGGGGCGAACGCCTGAGCATAAAGCCGCTGGCTTAGAAACCGAGTTAGCCTTTTATGGCCAAGTATTTCACTTTACCCCTGCGGGTAAGTTGCCAGCCTTACAGTTGGATAATGTGGCCGCGCTAAAGCACTAAAACAAATGCGCTAAAACAAAAGCACTAACGCCTTGGCATTTAAGTCTTAGCGACAACCCCATCAAAAAGCCTGCATCCAAGCAGGCTTTTTTATGGCTGCGTGTTAATGCAGATGATTAAGCATTTAGTGCTGGTGATTAAGGCTATCAATAATCGCGCAGTGGGGCTGGTCGCCACCTTGGCACTCGCTGACCATTTGCTGTAACTGGCTACGAAGATTCTGCAATTTACCAATTTGCTCCTCAACATAGGCCAAATGGTTGCGGGTCAGTTGCTTTACCTCTTCGGCATTGCGGCTGTCGTTATTGCGAAGGCCAAGCAGGAGTTTGCAATCCTCGAGACTAAAACCTAAGTCGCGGCACTGATGGACAAATTTCAGCGATTCGATATCCCGATGGCGATACACCCTGTATCCCGCCTCGTTACGCTCACCGCAGACAAGGCCGATATCGTGGTAATAGCGTATGCTTTTGACGCTTAAGCCTGTGTGCTTCGCAACTTCACCAATTTTCATACTGACCTCGGTTCTTATCTGTTCTAAAGACTCGTGCAGACAAGTGTGATACTTGCCACAAAAACACCCTTGACTCTCCCGTGATGGGAGACTTTATCTTAATCCTATAGCGGTTAAGTTCAAGTGAGGGATCTTCCATGTCGCAGATAAAACTCTATGTCGCCACCATGAATTGTGCAGGCTGTGTGGCCAAAATTGAAAAGGCCTTTGCGGCCGAGCCGAATGTGAGTGCCCGTATCAATCTCGCCGATAAGCAAGTGACTGTGGATGGCAAGATGAGCAGCGATGCGGCGCTGGCTGTGATGGATAAGGCGGGTTATCCCGCCCAGTTGATTGTGGACGCAAAGGCGGCCGCTGAGGAAAAACGGGTAGAAGATGCGGCGGAGTATCGCCTGCGGATGCGTCAGGCCATCGCCGCGCTCGCTGTCGGTATCCCTATGATGTTATGGGGATTACTGGGCGGCGAAATGATGATTAATAGCCCTAACATGCAGCTTGGCTGGGGCATCATGGGCTTAGTCACCTTGGCACTTTTAATCGGTACCGGGCGCCATTTCTATCAGGGAATGTGGCGTGCGCTTAAAGCCAAAACCACCAATATGGATACTTTAATCGTGTTAGGTACGAGCACTGCATGGCTCTATTCCATGCTGGTGGTGCTTATCCCGAGTGCGTTTCCAATGGACACTCGCCATGTGTACTTCGAGGCGAGCGTGATGATCTTAGGCTTAATTAACTTAGGTCACGCTCTCGAACTCAAAGCTCGGGGCAAAACCAGCGAAGCGGTGCAGCGCTTACTCGGCCTGCAATCTTCTACCGCGATTCGTATTGGCGACAATGGCGATGAAGAGGTGGAAATCGATAAGCTTAAACTGGGGGATAAACTCAGACTTCGCCCCGGTGACAGGGTCGCACTCGATG
This sequence comes from Shewanella sp. GD03713, assembly GCF_029843705.1. NCBI lineage: Bacteria > Pseudomonadati > Pseudomonadota > Gammaproteobacteria > Alteromonadales > Shewanellaceae > Shewanella > Shewanella sp. GD03713. The sequence continues at coordinate 3,183,763 of NZ_JAOCIW010000001.1, read as the reverse complement.
GCATAGTAGAGTCCGGCCAGTCATTACTCGATGAGGCCATGCTGACGGGTGAACCGATTCCTGTGCCTAAGCATGTTGGGGATAATCTCAGTGCGGGAACTGTCAATGGTAACGGCAGTTTAGTCTACCGAGTGACCGCGGGGTCGCAGGATACGCGCCTTGCCAAAATCATTGCACTGGTGCAGGAGGCGCAAACCTCTAAGATGCCAATTGGTCGTCTGGCCGATAAAATTTCGGCGGTGTTTGTGCCAACGGTCGTGGTCATCGCCTTACTCGCGGCGGCGATTTGGTATCTTGTTGGGCCAGAACCCGCGCTCAGTCATGCGCTTGTGGTGCTTACTAGCGTGCTGATCATCGCCTGTCCCTGCGCCTTAGGGTTAGCGACACCTATGTCTATCATGGTGTCCGTTGGCCGCGCCGCTCAAATGGGCGTCTTGGTTAAAAATGGTGAAGCACTGCAAAGCGCCAGCAAGGTCGATTGTGTGGTGCTGGATAAAACCGGCACAGTGACTCAGGGGAAACCCCAAGTGACTGATATCCACTGGATTGAAGGTAATGACCAAGCTCCTAATGACCAAGCACTCAGTGATGAAGACAAGCGCGCACTGCTTGGCGCGATCGCCAGTCTTGAGCAGCATTCGGAGCATCCGCTGGCCAGCGCAATTGTCAGCCATGTTAAGCAAGCCTCGATTCCATTGCCTGTGACCGAGATTTTTACCAATCATCAAGGTAAGGGCATTGAAGGGCGAGTCGATGGCGCCGACTTTTTAGTGGGCAATCAAGCCTTAATGGCGGCATTTGATGTGCAGTCAGAGAAGGGCGTGACAGGCAGCCACTCAGGCTTTGCGGTAGAAGCCGCCGCGCAATTTGCTAAACAGGGCAAGACGGCGATTTATGTCGCCAAGGCGGGCAAGTTAGTGGCCACTATCGCGATTGCCGATCCGATCAAGGCCGATGCTAAAGACGCAATAAGCGCCATCCGCTCACAGGGGATTCGCGTAGTGCTGCTGACTGGAGATAATCTGCAAACGGCGCAGGCGGTGGCAGCACAGGTAGGCATAGAGGAAGTGATTGCGGGCGTGTTACCCGAGCAAAAGCAGCAGCATATTAAAGCCTTACAACAGCAAGGCCATGTGGTTGCCATGGTGGGGGACGGTATCAACGATGCGCCAGCCCTGATGAGCGCCGATGTGGGGATCGCCATGGGATCGGGCACTGAGGTGGCGATCGAAAGTGCGGATATGACTCTGCTGTCCCATCAGCTGATAGTGATTGCTAACTTATTGGCACTTTCCCGCGCGACTATTCGCAATATTAAACAGAACCTGTTTGGGGCCTTTATCTACAACAGTTTAGGGATTCCAGTGGCGGCGGGCGTCTTGTATCCGCTCACGGGTATGCTGTTAAGCCCTGTGATTGCCGGGGCGGCGATGGCGCTGTCTTCCTTAACTGTGGTCACCAATGCGAACCGGTTAAGACAGCAAAAGTTATAACGCTTGCGCTCGCATGAGTGATAACACTTTGCCTCGCTAAATCGAGAGGCAGTGAGTAAGCACTCCCAATCCAGCCCGCATTTTGCGGGCTGTATTGTTTGAACTTAAATATCAACCTCAGCCTAAATGCCTGCCCAAACTCAAGCACAAACCCCAGTCCAAACTTTACATCCAACTCGTGAATTATTTTGCGGATTCATCCTGCTGTCATCCCATTCGATTAACTTGAATCATCCGGTAAAAATGTTGCTGAAATAAGCCGTTAGCTTAGGTTAATGCCAGCACTAAAATAAGCGTTGTAGCCCGTTATTTTGCCTGACGATTCGCGGCTAAGTAGGCCTTTTTAGTTGATAATTTAGCCCAAACTGCTATAGTGCCACGTTTATTTTTACCCCCTCAGGTTAGACAGCTTGGCTTTCGCAAATAGGGTTATACTTAGTTGCCTTGCCAGACGTCCGGCCAACCTAACTCGATTTGGAAGTTCATTTTGATCACTACAGCGAATATCACCATGCAGTTTGGCTCTAAGCCACTGTTTGAAAACATCTCAGTTAAATTCGGCGGCGGTAACCGTTACGGTCTTATCGGTGCGAACGGCTGCGGTAAATCAACCTTCATGAAGATCCTTTGCGGTGATCTAGAGCCGAGCAGCGGTAACGTATCCTTAGACGTCAACGAGCGTCTGGGTAAGTTAAGCCAGAACCAATTCGGTTATGAGGAATTCACCCTCATCGATACAGTGATCATGGGCCACCGTGAACTGTGGAAGGTGAAGCAAGAGCGTGACCGTATTTATTCTCTGCCAGAAATGAGCGAAGAAGACGGCATTGCCGTGGCAAACCTTGAGATGGAATTTGCCGAAATGGACGGTTACACCGCCGAATCTCGCGCCGGTGAGCTGTTACTCGGTGTGGGTATTGGTATCGAAAGCCATTTCGGTCTGATGTCTGAAATCGCGCCAGGTTTAAAACTGCGGGTGTTATTGGCGCAGGCGCTGTTCTCCGATCCTGACGTCCTGCTGCTCGACGAGCCCACCAACAACTTGGACATCGACACCATCCGCTGGTTACAGGACGTACTGAACCAACGCGACAGCACCATGATCATCATTTCGCACGACCGTTACTTCTTAAACTCAGTCTGTACCCATATGGCAGACTTAGACTACGGTGAACTGCGCGTTTACCCAGGTAACTACGACGAATATATGCAAGCGGCCTCTCAAGCCCGTGAGCGTCTGCTGGCCGACAACGCCAAGAAGAAAGCGCAAATCTCTGAGCTGCAAACCTTCGTGGCGCGCTTCTCTGCGAACGCTTCTAAGGCAAAACAAGCGACTTCGCGCGCGCGTCAAATCGATAAGATCAAGCTGGAAGAAGTTAAAGCCTCTAGCCGTGTTAACCCATTCATTCGTTTCGATCAGGAAAAGAAACTGTTCCGTAACGCATTAGTGGTTGAAAACTTAGCCAAAGGTTACGACACGCCGCTGTTTAAAGACTTAAACCTTATCGTTGAAGTGGGTGAGCGTATCGCCATCCTCGGTGAGAACGGTGTGGGTAAAACGACCTTACTGCGTACCTTAATCCATGATATTCCTCAGGATGAAGGTCTGATCCAATGGTCTGAAAACAGCAACATCGGCTACTACGCGCAGGACCATGAGTCAGATTTCGAAAACGACATGACCCTCTTCGAGTGGATGAGCCAATGGCGTAAACCTGAAGACGACGACCAAGCGGTACGCGGTATTTTAGGCCGTATGCTGTTTAGCGCCGACGACATCAAAAAGTCAGTCAAAGTGCTGTCGGGTGGTGAAAAGGGTCGTATGTTATTTGGTAAGCTCATCATGCAAAAGCCAAATATCCTGATGCTCGACGAACCAACCAACCACATGGATATGGAATCGATCGAATCATTAAACAACGCGCTGGAAAAATACGAAGGCACCTTACTGTTTGTGAGTCACGACCGCGCATTCGTATCGTCACTGGCCAACCGTATCCTTGAAATCACTCCGAACGGCGTGAATGACTTCAAGGGCACCTACGATGAGTTCCTCGTGAGCAAGGGCATCGAAGGCTAATCACTTGGTTTAATGATTAACTCGCCTTAAGTATTCAGATAAAAACGCCGCTTATTAGCGGCGTTTTTGTTGCTGACTTTTAGCTTGAGTATTGGCCCTGAGTATTGGCCTTGAGTGTTTTAGCTTGGATGAGCGGTTATGGCTTAACTTCGGCTTTTTGTTCGACATAAATCAAACTGTTGGTATCAAAGCCGCGGGCGCTCGCCATCTCGACAAATTGCTTCATCACCTCTGGGGATACGGTCGGAGTTCTTGCCAATAGCCATAAATAATCCGTATCAGGCCCCGAGATAAAGGCGTATTGGTAATCTTGCTGGTCGAGCCCAAAGACCACATAGGAGCCATAAAATGGCCCGAAGAAGGAGACCTTTAAATAGGCTTCCCCATCACCGTTGACAAAATAGGCCTTACCTTCGGCCTCTTTCCATTGCTGGGTATCATTAGAATAACCCCGATTAATGACTTTAACGCCGCCATCGGCTTTAAGGCTGTATTCGGCGGTGACTTGGGTTAATCCGCGCTCGAAGGAATGGTCGAGCCTCGCAATTTCATACCATTTGCCTAAGTAACGCTCGAGCTCAAAATCCTTAACCGGTTCGACATTGCGTGGCATACCCAAACAACCCGATAACACTAATACACTGATAAGTAAGAGTAGTTTTTTCACTTAAGACTCCAGTTAAACCCGAGTGCCTATTATTAGTTATATGGCTAATTGTGCGTTTAACTGTACGCTTAAGTCGGGCAATCCTTCAAGGTTTTGCTGGCCGAGTGGCGCTGGCTTAAGTAACCCTGTGCCATACCCGCCAACATAATCAACGCCACCCCCAGCATTTGCTGCGTTGTGAGCGCCTCATCAAATAACCACCAAGCGAGTGCGACCACCACTACAGGTTCGACGTAGGAGAGGGTGCCATAGGTGACCGAAGGCAGCTGCGCGAGGGCTTTTACCGCAAACAGAATGGCTAAAAATCCCGGAAAGAAGCCAATCGCCAGCAGCCAAGCAAATTGATTCAGACTCGGCACTAAGGGCGTCGTTAACACTAAGGGCAGTAAGCAGAGGGCGCCGACACTGAGCTGGACTAAGGTGCTTTGATAGGGCGAAGCGGCGCTCGGTTTACGGTTGATTAAGATAAAGCCGCAATAGGTCAGCAATGCGAGCAGAGCATAAAAATATCCCATGATTTCATTGTCGTAGAGTGACTGACTCGAGGTTACGGGCAGCATCAGCATAAAGCCTAGCAAGGCGAGCACCACACTGGCGATGCTGGAGCGCTTAAGCCTCTCGTGAAACACAAAATGGGCAAAGAGTGACGCCAGCACAGGGGCGAGATAGATAATCATGATCACCGTTGCCATTTGGGTGTATTCAATGGCCTCGATATAAAAAGCCATAAATCCCGCCAACATAGCGCCATTTATCAAGGTGCGCTTGCTGGGTTTGTGGCGAATTTGCCGTCCCTTACCCGTGAACAACATATAGGCCATTAAAAACAGCGCGCCGAGTAGCAGGCGGTAAAAGGTAATATGTTCGGCGGGCAGGGCAGCAAAACGGGCGAATACGCCAATGGTGCCCATCAGGCTCGCGGCCAGTAGGGCAAGCACTATGGCCAGTGCGGGTGGCGGTGTCATGTATCACCTTTAATGCAAATAATTCAACGACGAAGGGAGCTGAGTTTGCCTTAAAAATGCCGCCTAGGCGAGTGCTATTGCGAACGCTGTGTTGGCGCGGTGTGATAAAGATGCAACCGCCCGACACAAGCCGAGATTGATGGGTTGACTGCGCTAGCAAGCCATCAATCCTCAGCTACACAATCGACTTACGCGAGCGAAAATGATTTAAGGGGTCTTGGCAATAACTGGCCTTAACCTGCTGCAACATTTGATAATTTTGCCCAAAGTAGCGTGCGGTCGGGATGGTATTGTCCTTAAAGCTGATAAAGGCGCCAGAGCTATTGGCAATGCTGGCATCGCGGCAGGTGTCTATCCAGTCGAGCGCCTTATTCACTCGGGGATACACTGAGTTCACCTGCATTAAGGCTTGCTCTTGGAGTTCACTATTCCACCATGCTTGATACTGAATAATGTAGGCCTGCTCCTTGTAGGGGAAGGCGCTCTGACTTTTTTGTACCTCACCAAGCGCGCGATAAAAATCACCGGCAATTGCGCTTAGGGTGACATAGGTAAACAAGCCTAATTGCCGATTGCCATCAATCAGTTGGGGTGAGGTGAGGCTGTCGATAAGCGCAATATGCCCCTGTTTTAGTCCCTGTGCATGGGCCAAGCGTGATGTCACCCTATGGGGCGCGGGTCTGAGTAGATCCTGTGAGTGATGGCGCTGATTTTTATAGAGTTGTATGTCCTTATCATTAAGCAGTTCAGCCAATCTATGGTTTAAGACGGGTTGTAAATCCTGAATCGCTTCGCGGTTCCAGCTCTCCATCAATTCATCGCCATAGGATTGGGTTAAGCCGCCCATGGCCGCCATTTGTACCCGGTTAGGTTTTAAACCGACCTCACTAAACTGGGCTTTAATAAAGTGCGCAAGGCTTGCGGGATTGCCCTCCCAATAGCCGTACATAATGCAGTTATGTTTAGCCTCTTGTGGCGCCTGCACCACAGTGTTTAATGGCGGTTTTACCCCTTGCAATAGGGCGGGTTTGGCTTGAATTTTAAGGTTAGTCCCCAGCAAACAAGGCAGATTATCGGCCAGAATAATCTGCTCCCAACGCTCCAATAATCTTAAGGTCGGGGTGGTTTCTCGTAGCTGTTGGCTGTCCTTCTGATACGGGTTCCACTCCAGCTCAAATTTCAGCAGGCTTGGGGGCAGGGCAAAGGTCTGCACAAAAAAACGGGTCACAATACCATAGCTTAGGCCCCCGCCGCCCTTGAGCGCCCAAAGGAGTTCGGGCTTATTGGCCGCCGAGACCACTTGGGTTTCACCTATGCCCAACACGATTTCCGCCTGCACTAAGCTTTCGCAGCACATGCCGTATTTGCGGCACCAAGGTCCCCAACCGCCGCCCATAATAAAGCCCGCCAAGGCATGGGAGGCACTGGTGCTGTGGGGCAGCATTAAGCCCTTTTGCGCCAGATAACTGGTTAACGCCTGCATGGTACAACCTGGCCCAATGGCGACAATGCCACTGATGGGATCGAGCTCTATGCTGTTCATCGAGGATAAGTCGATCACTATGCTATTGGTCTCGCCACTTTCCCCTTCGTGATCATGGCCGCTAGAGCGCACGCTAATGGCGAGGTGATAATCGACCGCCGTCTTATAGACCAGTTTTACCTCTTGGCTGCTGCGGCATTTGATGATGGCAAGAGGCTTTTTTTGCAAGCGGCGATTAAACAGTTGGCAGGCTTTTTCGTAGGCCAACATCTGTTGTCCCGTGCTCACCCAAAAATCCTGCTCTGCATAATACTGGCCATCGGTAATGATATGGTCGCTGGCAATATGGCTGCGCACTTCGTTAATAAAGCGCATAAAATGCTTAGCTTGTCGGGTGACCACATTTTCACTGATACGGATCTCGGCCGTTAATCGGCTCGAGGTCGACTGGCTGATAAAGCAATCAAATTCCAGTTCATTGCTCAGTTGTAAATCAATGTGCGAGCGATGGGGCGTGAGGGATTTTAAAATATCGAAGCTCAGTTTGATATCGGCACTCTCTTTCGCTTGATAATTCGCCTTATAAATAAAATGTGGCCAATTATCACTACTGGATTCAATCATATAAGCGCAGCGTTCATGGGCGGGAATAATACTGGGTAGCTGCTTGTTAAAGTGGTTGCTGTTTAAGTTCTGCTTATTAAAACTATATTCGGTGTCATTAAAAATAATGAGCATGACTTCCTGTCTTGCCAATTGATTTGGCATTAAGTGGAGTTCGTGCTTTGCATGTTTTTTAGGATAAATATATAAATTACTGTCAATCAGCGCCGCTTGTTGGTGTGGATGTAAATAACAATCTAAAATTTCGGCTTCGGTTAAACAGGTTTCAATCAAGTTGATATTAACTATCTCACCATCAAAAATCGTAGTGGTTTGCGTGGCGGCTTTTAATTTAGCCTCATCCGTTAAGGGGATTGAATGCTGTTGTAAATGGATTTCATCACCGTCGATAAAACAGCTTAATTCATGGTATTGGTAGGTAATGGATAATAAATGCCAATAACCATCATTTAAGCCGCCTAAGGTGGAAATAGTGTCAATCTGTAATAACTGGCTATTAACTCGAATCTCAATATGGCCAAGTGGCGTAACTTGTACGATAAAGCTGGGATAATTAGCTTGGTCGCAATACTGAAATACAGTCCCGCCCTGCAGGGTTTTCACCCACGCCTGAAAAGTAAATACATCGAGCGTGTGACTGAGGGGCAATGGCGTTAAGGAAAGTGAATTCATTGAGGCGGTTGTCTCTTGGCTCTGTGCTTGAGCCACAGTGTTGATTAACGTATCCGAAGCGCTATGGGGTGTTTTCGGCGGTTTCATCGGCAACATCCTTGTTTAATTTCTATCCCTGACAATTGCTTAAGCTCAATCGCGGCGACCTACAGTGAGGCGTTTATCCGGTCACGACCATCGGCCTTGGCGCGGTAAAGCGCGGTATCGGCGGCGCACACCATGGCGAGTGAGGTACGGAACTGGCCATTGACTTCACTGGCAATCCCTTGGCTGGCGCTTACTGAGACATAATCCCTGAGCCCTTGGTCAGTAAAACGAATGTTATTAATCCCTTGCTGAATTTTTTGCGCTATGGTCAGCGCCATTTTAGCATTGTGATTAGGTAGGATCAGCGCAAACTCTTCGCCGCCATAACGGGCAGCAAGACCGATGTCGATAGGCACAATAGCGGCGATCACTTTGGCAATTTTTCTAAGGCATTCATCACCTTGGATATGACCGAACTGATCATTAAACACCTTAAAATAATCCACATCGATAATGACTACGCTGATAGGGCGTAGTTTGGCGGTGCATTCTTCCCAGTGCTGTTGCAGCATTTCATCAAAATAGCGACGGTTCGCCAGTTGGGTGAGGGAGTCGGTGGCGGCCAACTTGCGCAGCTTTTGGTTTTCCGCCTTATGCTGAGTTAAATCGTGCATTACCATCACAAACACAGGTTCATGGCTGGGAATATAAGAGATAGACAACTCCACATCTTTGGCCTTGCCAGAGGCGCAGATCAGCGTAGTTTCCTGCGCTGGGTGCTGCACGGGGTGACCACAGTTGGTGCCTAATTGCACATCGTGGCTCAGAAGATTGTCATAGCGCGCTTGATGATGTTCGGTCAAAAAATTGCGCCAGTCTTGGCCCTTTAAAGTCGCCTGCGGGCAATCGAGCAGCTCGGCACTGCGCTGATTGCACGAACGGATAAAGCCATTGGCATTCACTAAGATCACGGCTTCGGTTAAATGTTGAATAAAGAGCTCAATGGTCTCGAGGGAAGAATGCTCGAAAAAGTTCAGCGGTAGCTCGGCACTCTTTGCAGGTTGAGTTGCGGGCAATGCAGCATCATCGACAATGGATAAGGCGGGTTGTTGGCGAGCCAGTTTCGGTGAGTTTGTCATTGTTATCTTTCTCCGTGAACTTTAATCATCTGCGCTAGGCGCTTTTCTGAGGATGACTTTATTCTGGCGGAAGAAAAGATACCTTCTGCTTACCTTCTGGTTTAACCTATTGTTTATAAATGAATAAAAAGTTTGCTTCCGAGTGGTTTGGGGTAGTGTTCACGTCGATTCGGCGCTATTAATGTCGTATGAAGGTGAAATAATGCGCAAATTTGCGAAGCAGAATTGGTTAAAAGGGGGGGGGAATTGACACTCAGGCGTTTGGCTGTGGCAAGCAGAGGGGGACTGGAAGGGGAAAAGGGGACTGCTAGGCAGTCCCTTTCAATGGAGATTAGATTTCAGGACGGTTAATAACTTGCGGATCTGGGCTTACCAACAGCAAATCATTTTCATCAGTCGCAAAAATAAATTGATACTTGCTGACACCGCTATGTTGAATATTGTTTTGCAGTTGGATAGTTTGCCCATCAGAGCTGACGGTCACTGTTTCAATATGTCCATCAAAGGGATTGGTAAAGCCCGCGCCAGTTAAGCGCAGTCCCTTAGGCGAGGTAGGCTGTGGGACTAACTGGTAAGTGATGGTGGCATTTTCAGTGAGTTCCACATTGCCATCACATTCAACTCCCGCCTGAGCATAATGGAACTGCGCCTGCTTTTGACTATCGAGGGTGACCATTAACTCAATCGGGGCGTTAGCGGCACACACTGGCAGGGTTGTATTGTTTAACAGTAATGTATCAGCCGCAGTCACTATGGCGGCGCCTTGATATTGGGCGATGTGTGTTTGCTGACCAAACAAGGCCAAAATGTGATAGACCTCGGTGGCGGTCAAGGGGGCAGAGAGTAACTGTTTATCAAAACTGATATTTTGGCCCTGTGCAAGCCCAGTGATGCTGTCGAGGAACAGCGGTAAGTTACCGGCTAAGGCGTCCAGTGGTGACGGTGCATTGAGTAGTTGCTGTAAATCGGCAGGGGTTTTCACTGGTGCAAGGGCTTGGTCGATTTCAACTTGAGTCGCGGCTTGGGCGGAGAAGGCGGCACCGATGAGTGCCAGTGTTATCAGCGTTTTTTTCATTATAATTCCATTTAAATTCAATTGGTTTTATGTATTTAAGTATGATTGTTGGGGCTAGTAAAAAAGGGACAGGGTTGGCTGTCCCCACTTATTGATTAATTTGGATCGTTGATAATTTCTGGATCTGGGCTTAATAGCATCAGAGTGTTAGTACTATTTGTTAACACAAATTGAAATTTGGTTGTACCTGGAGTGTGGTCTAGGTCAACCATTTGCAGGAGTTTGCCATCACTACTTAAGGTTATAGCATCAATAATTTGGTCGAATGGGGTTAAGAATCCTGCACCTACAAATTTAAGATCCTTTCCTGTTTGGTCATCAAGCAGGTATGTAATAGTACTTGCGGCTGTAACTGTAACATCGCCTGGGCATTCAGCACCTTCGGAGTCGGTGTAACTAAAAACAGGTTCACCATTTTCTAGTGCAACAGTTACTTTAATATAGTGAGCTTGACCATAAGTATTTTGCATTTTTCCTTCCTTATTGGTTATTAAAAAATAATTTCTCTGATATTTGCAGCTTTGAGTTTGGCTTGCAATTCAGTATTTTTATCTAGCTCCCCTAAACACTCCAAAGCAGAAGCATATGGGTATAGATATTGAGGGTCTTTATCTTTTTCTTGAATTGACTTTAAGTTTTCTTTTATATTGTTGCAAGTGGAAATCATTGCCTTGAAATCATTACTCTGTTTTAAAGTCTTGGCTTTTAATAAGTCAACTTCAGCTTTGCTAGCATAGTACTTATAATCATTAGGAGCCATTTTTATTAGTTCTGTGAATAATGACTCTGCATCATTTAAATAGCTTTCAGCTAGATTGTTTTGTTCTAACATTTGATAATAGCCAGCAGCATTTTTTAAAAATGTTGCTTTAAGTGGTAGATAGCGTTTGCTTTGTATAAAGCTATCATTTTCGTTAGCAAGTTCTAAGCCTAAAGAGTCAGGTGTGTATGATGTCTTAGGGTCTTTAATCGTCGCATTAAGTAACATTAGTTGAATCTTGAAATAGTATAATTTTATTCTCCATGGATTGTTTTGAGGATCTATATTAACGGCCTTTTGTATAATACGCTCACCTTTTAAAGCGTAATTATAAGCTAGGTTTAAGTTTCCCTGATATTCATATAAGAATGAGAGTCTTTGGTACCCAACAGAAAGCCTATCCAACAAATAACCATCAGAATCTTTTACTTTTCGTTGCGCTTCTAATTCTGATTGTAACTCAAGGTTAATTGTAATTGCCGAGTTTAAATCCCCCAAAGACACTGCCGCACTCGCTAACCAAGAACGAGCATTGGCCACATCCGCAATTAACTGGCTATCCTCTGGCGCTTTTGCTAAGGCGAGCAATTTAAGTCTTAGCGACTCCTCAAAATCTTGCTGTGCCTTGGCAAAGTCCTGTTGCTTCATCGACACTGAGCCCAAGGTGTTATGGGCATAGGATAGCTCCATCAACGCATCTTTATCCTCGGGCGCTAGGGCATACATGGTTTGGCTATAGGCTAAGTACTGCTCGAAGAACGGGCGTGATGCGGCCCAATCACTCACATCATATTTAAGCTGACCCAACCAAAAGGCATTGGCGCCCAAGGTTTTTAGCAGGGCTAAGTTGTCTGGCTGCAATTCGAGCAGCGGCAGCATTTTTTCCTGCGCGGCGAGTAGGGCGCTGCGGGCTTCATCGATTTTATTGCGTGAATAGGCGACTTCGCCCATGGCCTCTAAGGTCTGCCCATGCTGGAAGCGGGCGTCGAAGCTTAAGTACTTCTCATCGTCTTGGCTGGAGAAATCCGTGAAATATTCCAATGCCTTATTGCTGATGCCGTCGAGTAAGTCCATCCGGCCGATGCCGCGCATCTTATCGGCGAAGTCACCCACCATAAACCCGAGCAGATCTTCGGCGGCGAGGCGTTTTTGCTGGGCAAGCTTCTCGGCTTCGATACTGCGAACGCTCATAATGACCGAGGTTAAGGTGAGTACGCACAGCAGGGCTACTGTGATGCGCCTCGTCCAGCGCAGCATAGTGGCGCGTTTGCTGGAGGCGGCAATAAAGTCGGTTTCTCGCTCGTCTAAGTCAAATAAAGGATTTTGCCTAAGGCTTTGGGCCTCTTTTAAGGGTTTACCCTCGGCCAGCAAATAGGCGCTGTGTTTGGCTTCGCTGAGCCAGCGCTGGGATAAATGCTGTAGTCGGCTCTTAATGCTAAGGCTGTCGTTATGTTCGCTGATCCACGCCGTTGCCCTTGGCCAGCGGCGCAGCAGCGCTTCGTGGGCGATGCTAAAACAGGGTTCACCATTTTGCAGATGGGACACAAATAAGCGGCTATCGACCATGGCTTGCACTAGGGCGGTTTCGGCCGCGCTTTGCAACTGTGACCAGCGGGCGGTGCGGCTGGTGATGGATTTTTCATCCTCACGCAGGGTGACTAATAGGGACAAAATCCGCGGCAGACTGGCTTTTTCGGCCTCGGTTAAATGGGAGATGGCCTGCTCGGCATTTTTACCGATAGCGCCTTCGATACCGCCCAAGGTGCGATACACAGAGACCAATAGTTTGTCATCGTCGCTACGTTGTAAGTACAGCGCCTGCAAGGTGTATTGCAGCATAGGCAGCGCATCTGGGTTGCTGGCGGCATCGCTACAGAGCATTTCATCGAGCGGCATGGCGGTGTCGCTATCGATTTCCCAAGTTAAATTGGCGGCAACGGCTGGCAGGCGGATCATCTGCAGCAGCTCGGTGCGAGTGGGCGGCGCTAAGTCGAAATGGGCGCCGCGGGCTTTGCCTGCCATCAGGCTGGGGTAATTGACCAGCAACGGATAAAAGTCGTTGCGACAGGCACTTAAAATTAACACCGCATGGGAAGTGGCAAGACGCTCTAACAGCTCGATAAAGGTGCTGCGCTCGGCATCGCTAAACAGCGGCGATGATAATAAGACTTCTAATCGGTCGATAAATAAGGCAAAGCGTGGCGTAGCATAGGTCTGATTTTTAAGACTTTGTTTGCATATATCGACAATGCTCTGTGGATCTTGCTCAAGCTTGGTGGCAAGCGTATCGGCGCTCATTCCCTCAAAGACTGGGGTGTCGTTTAGCTCCCAGTCGAGCATGGCGCTGGCTAGATCGGTAAGCAGTTGTCCCTTGCTGACATCGGCAAAATCGAGGCTGCTATAGGCCACAACGCCGACGCCATTAAAGCCATTGGCGGCCATGAGGTTAGGCAATACACCAGCATTAATTAAGGAGGATTTACCGCTACCACTGGGGCCTAAAATTAAGCAGAAAGCGCGGCCAAACTGGATTTGTTGGCTAATGCGATTCAGCAGGGTGCTAATTTGCTCGCTGCGACCGAAGAACACGTCGGCATAGTTGGCGCTGTAGGCTTGCAAGCCCGGAAACGGTGAGCCACCTTGCCAGGTTTGTGGCGTGGCGCTGGCCTCATGGCCGACGGGAAAACGCACTTCGGCTAAGGTGCGATAACCGCGTTTGCGAATGGTCTCAATGTAACGGGATTCGGTGGCGCTATCGCCTAAGGCGCGACGTAACTGGTTGATAATTTTGTGCAGTGGATTATCACCTGTGTCGACTCCCGGCCAGCAATGGCTAACAATTTCGTCGCTGCTGACCACTTCACCGGCGTTTTGGCAGAGAAATAACAACACATCCATCGCCTTAGGCTCAAGCTGTTTAACTTGTTTACCCAGAAGCAGGCTGTTGGCGCTGGGATTGACTTGCCATTCACCCAAAAAAATGTGCTGTCACTCATAGGATTTCCATTGCTTGAGCATCGACTCAGGCGGGAAATAGGGAGCCGCGAGTCGCTGTTATTTTTATTGTTAGCGCGTTTTGTACATTGAGCGTCATCATTTCGCATGACGTCAAAACATTGACATTATGCCTAGACCCTTTGTTATTTAAAAGGAATAACCCTAGGTAATCAATGTAAATTTATATCGTCATTGTGACGATATTGCGTGGTTTAGCACTCTGTTTATCACAGAATTGTGAGTTTGAGCTATAGCGCGGCAACCTTTGTTATTACGTTTTGGGGCTTGTGGCTGGTTCGCGACAGTGTTAAAAAAAAGAGTGCCCAAGGTGGGCACTCAAAGCGGTTGCGAAGGGAGAAATGGGTGGGGTTGGGGGTGACGTTAGTGGATAAGCATCAGTAGTTAGCGAGTAAGCACCAGTGCGTTGGCCTGAAAACTTAACCGCGCCATTTGCCCTTGGTCTTGCAGCTCTAGCTCGTTGAGTTCAAAGGGCGGTTGCAGACCCGATGCTTGGATGAGCGTTGGGTCAAACATCAGCTTGAGTTTGGGGGATTCGGGCGTTAACCAAGTCGCCGCTTGGGTGCGCATAATCGCCACTTTTTGACCCTCGGCATTGGTGCCCGTTAGCACGCCACTCAAACCAAAGCGTCCGGCTTCGGCGATATCTAGCTCAAAGTTGACTTGATTTGGTACGCCTTTATCCCAAACGGTTAGCACTTCGGGTTTGATGCTGGCCGAGTTCACATAGGACTTAAACGCGGTTTTCACCGTGCGCTGTACTGGGCGGCCATCGACCTGAGTCTGGACTGTGACTTCGATTTCACTCAGCCCCGCATTGCTGCTGGCAAGCGGTAAGTCGGCGGGCACTAAAGCCTGCCATTCATCCCCCTGTTTCACCATGGCCAGCGCTTGCTCTGTGCCATCGGCTTGCTTGAGTTTGGCCTGAGGCGCAAATTGATTATCGCTTTGGCTTAAGGCGAGTTTTACCCCAACCGTTTGGGCATCGGCCGCAATCGCGCTCGGCGCCTTGATACTCAGTTGATAGGGCGAGCCTTTTTCCTTCACGTTGACCAGATAGTTGGCCTTAGCGACTAAGGGCTGGCTGACTTGCAGGCGATATTCTCCGGCCGTGGCCTTTTCAGACATTTGCAGGGCGCTGGAGTCATCGGCTAAGCCTACGCTCGCTAAGGCGTCGGCGCTCACCAGCGATTTAACTAAAGATTCCGTTGCTTGTGGGCTGGCGTTTTTCCCCTGCGGCGTTTGGCCTATCCGCTGAATTTGCACCCGCTCGGGGGCAACGGCATCGGCATGCATTAAGGCGCCTGTGCTGACATCGCCGCGTGGCGCAATCCGCACTAAGCTGCCCGCTTGGCTCAAATTGAGCTGCACACCAGCATTTAGCTCGGCGCCGGTGACATTGAGCCAATACTCATCACTCTGGCTTGCCTGCTCAAGCACGGGCTGACTGGCTTGGTATTCGCCGTAGAACGGGGTGATAAAGCTGACGTAATCGGTACTGGTATTAATCGGCGCGAGGGTTGGCGAGGCGATATTGGTATCGACAAGATCGCTCTGCGTCGGCGCGGCTAAGGTTAAGCCCTTGGCATACATTGGGCTGGCTTCTTTTTGTGGCTCTGGCGCGGGCGCCTCATCCTGACAGGCACCGAGCAGGCCACCTAAGATAACGAGGCTGACCATTTTGCTTAAGGTGCGGAGTGTAAAAGGTTGCATGTTAGGCTCCTTAAATATGGTTGCGGATCAGCGTGTCTAAGTTAAAGCAGGCACGGCGACTCTGCTGATGGCTTAACGGTTCTTGGCCTCGGGTCTTTTGTTTATCGGTAAACCAGACTGTGCCTGCGGCTTTTTGCGAGCTGCAATTTAAGAAGCCGTCGGAGCAGCTATCGAGCCAGTTTTGGGTGGTTTCGAGGGCGACCTGATATTGATAGCCAGCGCAGTAGCTGTCGCTGTCCCAAATGGCGGAATCCACATCCGAGCCGACAACCACCTCGAAGGGTTTACCTAAACTCGGCCGACCCGAGGTGCCATAGAGCCAAGTGTTGTTGTAGTTTGCCATCCAGCCGACTTGCTGTTGTTTGACCGCATTGCTGCCATAACCTAAGAGCCAACCTAGGCTGGTTTCGAACACATTGCCTTGATTGACCGCATCGGCCAGCGGCGTGCCGCCACTCGAGGGGGCGAGGGCGATGACTCTGGAAGTGGCTTTGATCACCGCAGGATAACGGCTGTCCCAGGTGGGGTTGGATAAAATCCAGCGCACCACATTGCCGCCATTGGAGTGGGTGAGCAGGATTAAATCATCAATATTCTTCGCTTGAATAAAGCTATTGAGCTGAGTGGCAAGGCAGCCAGCGGCCGTTTCTTCCCACATATATTGGTCGAAGTCACAGTTGATGACAGTGTAATTATTGGGAACGGGGATCCCTTGGCGCACCGAGTTAACAAACTCCGATGTCCAATAGTCGGCTAACGCATTGGTTTGGTGCCCCGTTCCGTGGACAAAGGCGATACCCGTTGCAGCAAATACCGCGGGGCTGACAGCTAACAGACCCAAGAGCATTAAGGTGTTTTTTATCTTCATGGGTGTTTCTCATCTCTTAGTGATTGAGCACGGCCTTGCAGTCCATTGCTAACGGCCATTGAGTGTCGGGTGAATGGCGTTAAGTCGCAGCGTTCGGCATGGCAAGCGTTTGTCAGGTTTTAATCAATACGGCGAAACCTTGGGAATGGAAGCCTAAAACACATCATTACTAGGCTTTAGCATCGGGGGTTAAACTGGCCCGACGTCCACTCTGGGTTATTAACCTAGTCGCAACATTTTCTGCTGGCAAGCAAAAATTCACCATACAATTTAATGACATAGCGACAATCTTTTGACTGTGTTTTAATAGGGTGGATGGACACGCTAATTACTTGATCAGTAAACGCTAATAAAACGCATGGCGTGTTAAGCTGTTTAAATTTGCCTAAAGCTGTGGGAAATTATTTTTATTAACACTGATAGGCTAATCAGTTTATTGTTCTGTATATCAAGATGTTTACACTTTCAGGAGGCACTTTTGGCTATTACACAACAGGAAATGAGCCGCTGTTTAACCGAGCTGAATTGTCGCAGCAATTTTTCGGTGAAGAGCATTACCGAATACATGTTGCCGGAAACCAAGGAAGCATTTTATCTGCATATGGAGGGCAAAACCGCGCAGCTGATTATTCGCCCAGCCTTTGAGGTGTTTTCAAGCGAACTAGCCACCTTAGCGGGCGTACATGCCAAGTATGACTATTACCACAATGCGGAAATGACGCGATTCCCCAAGAGGTTACATAAGAGCCTTAACGAAACCCACTACGGATTGGCGTTCAGTTTCGATACCCTTGAAGCTGTGCAGCAATTTATCGCACGTTTAAGCGCCATCGTTAAAGGGGCGTAAGCTGTAGCCTAAAATCTCAGCCTTGAACCCTGAGCCTTAAGCTCAACTCCTGCGTTTAAGCCGTTAAGTGAGAGGTAAAAGTGGCTTAAGCGGCTGAAAGCTCTACCTTAAGCCTTTTAGGTTAAATTCCTCAATTTGAATCAAAATGAGGAATTTAACTGCTGCCTTTTCCAGCAGCTTTTCAGTATATTCATCAATAGATGAATTCTGCTGGAGCTGGTTATGTCGCTTATTCCCAGCCGCCCCCGTGGGGTGGTGCCATTTGCTACTCATGCCGACACCTCCCAGGCGGCAGGCCGCCCTAAGGGCAACTCAGATGCACGCCAACGGCTGATCACCGCCGCCGTCAGCCTCTTTAGTGAACGCAGTTATCCCACAGTGTCGACCCGTGAAATTGCCCGAGTGGCCGAGGTGGATGCGGCGCTTATCCGTTATTACTTTGGTTCTAAGGCAGGGCTGTTTGAGCTGATGGTGCGCGAAACCCTCGAGCCTGTGATTACCCGTTTACGAGAAGTGTCCACGGCGCAAGCGCCTAATAATGTGGGCGATTTAATGCAAACCTATTATCGGGTGATGGCGCCCAACCCCGGATTACCGCGATTGATTGTCCGTGTGCTGCAGGAGAGCGATGGCACTGAAGCCTATCGGATCATGCTGTCTGTGTTTGAGCAAATGCTGTCCCTCTCGCGCCAATGGCTCGAAGCCTCATTTGTTAGCGCTGGCATTCTCAAGGAGGGGCTAGATCCGAATTTTGTGCGCCTCAGTTTTGTCAGTTTGATGGTGTTTCCGCTGATCGCGCCTCCGGTATTGATGCGTCAGTTTGGCCTATTTAGTACCAGTGGCACGGATTTACAACGGTTAGCGCTACACAATATGCAGGTATTTACGCAGGGGGTGATGCGTGAACCTAGGAGTGAATTATGATTTTAACCAATAGGTTAACAGTTAGGTCGGTTAAGGCGCGGCAACCTTCTCCCCGAGGATGGGGCAAGCTGGTGGCGAGTTTATTGGGCGCGGCGTTGTTGCTGCAATTGACGGCCTGCGGCGATGAATCGCCCCGCGTGCTGGGCACTGTCGAACGCGACAGGTTAACCCTCACCGCGCCCGTGGGGGAGCTGATCAAGCGGATTAATGTAGTTGAAGGCCAGCAAGTGCAGGCGGGGGAAGTGTTACTCGAGCTGGATAGTACAGCCGCTCAGGCGCGCTTTGGCCAGCGTCAGGCCGAGCTTAAACAGGCGCAGGCCAAACTAGAGGAAGCCGTGACGGGGGCTCGCTCGGAAGACATAGATAAAGCCCGCGCCGTCCTCGATGGCGCCAATGCCAGCGTGAAAGAGGCGCGGCAGAATTTTGAGCGTACGCAACAGTTATTTAAGACTAAGGTGCTCAGTCAAGCGGACTTAGATGCGGCGCGCGCGGCGCGTGATACCAGCCTTGCCAAGCAGGCCGAAGCCGAGCAGAGCCTTAGACTGCTGCAAAACGGCACCCGCAGCGAGCAACTCGAACAAGCCAGAGCCGCAGTCGAGGCGGCCATGGCTGGCGTGGCGCAGGAGCAAAAAGCCCTCAAGGATTTAAGCCTAGTGGCGGCAAGACCCGCAGTGGTGGATACCTTACCTTGGCGGGTGGGGGACAGGGTGGCCGCAGGTAGTCAACTCATTGGTTTATTGGCAATTGAACATCCCTATGTGCGGGTGTATCTGCCTGCAACTTGGCTCGATAGGGTTAAGGCGGGGAGCCAAGTGAAGATCCTTGTCGATGGTCGCACCCAGCCTATTGCAGGCACTGTGCGTAATATTCGCAGTCAACCGGCTTACACTCCTTTTTATGCGTTAAATGAGCGTGATAGGGCACGACTGATGTATCTCACCGATATCGATATTGCGCCAGAGGGAGAGGATTTACCCACGGGAATGGCCCTTGAGGTACTGCTGCCATGAGTGCTCAACAGGCTTCAGCAGGGATATCCGTCGCTGGGACATCAGCGGCAGAAACATCAAACGTGGCTTCTGAGTTTGCTATCGAAACCCGCGGCATGACCCGCGCCTTTGGCGGCATCAATGCGGTCGAAGATCTCGATTTAGCTATCCCTAAGGGCACGATTTATGGATTTTTAGGCCCCAATGGTTGCGGTAAATCGACCTCCATTCGGATGTTGACTGGGCTGCTGAGTCCGACCTCGGGGGATATTCGGGTGCTGGGCGAAACCTTGCCCGGCGCCGAGGAAAAACTGCGCCGCCGCATTGGCTATATGACGCAAAAATTCTCCCTCTACGACAATTTGTCGGTGCGGGAAAACCTTGAGTTTGTGGCACAAATTTATGGGCTGAATCGTCGCCAAACCAAGGCGCGTTTGGCCGAGTTATTAAGCCTTTACGATTTGGCGGGGCGCGAGAAGCAAATGGCGGGCTCCATGAGTGGTGGGCAAAAACAGCGTCTAGCCTTGGCCGCCGCGACCTTACATCACCCCGAACTGTTATTTCTCGATGAGCCGACGTCGGCGGTGGACCCTGAAAATCGCCGCGAGTTTTGGGAACGGCTGTTTGACCTCTGTGCCCAAGGCACCACGATTTTAGTCTCGACCCACTATATGGATGAGGCCGAGCGTTGCCATGGTTTAGCGATTTTAGAGCGCGGGATAAAACGCGCCGACGGCTCGCCGCAACAACTTATGGCGGCCATGGGCGCGCGGGTCATTGAAGTGTCGGGGGAGGATTTACGCAAGCTTAAACAGTCGCTTATCAGCGACGCCAACGTGTTATCTGCGGCGCAGATTGGCAGTCGTTTACGGGTATTGGTGCAAAGTTCGATTGCAGATCCGCTGGCTTGGTTAAGTCCAAGGGTTGCGGGGCGGGCGCTGACCGAGGTGCGTCCAAGCCTTGAGGATGTGTTTGTGACTTGCACGGGCGGACGTGTCCAGCTAATGCCGCCAAACGGCAGTCAGGCCACGACAGTGGAGGCTCAAGATGCTACGTAGAATTTGGGCCGTAGTGGTCAAAGAACTCAGGCAGTTATCGCGGGATCGCATGACCTTCGGCATGATAGTCATGATCCCCTTAGTGCAGTTGATGCTGTTTGGCTATGCCATCAATACCGATGCGCGCCATTTGCCCGCAGGTTTAGTGAATTTAAGCGACTCCGCCTATAGCCGCGCCTTAGTCAAGGCGGTAGAAGCGACCCAAGTGGTTGATTTTAAGCATCGCTATCTGAGCGCCGCCGAGGCGGATGCGGCCATCACTCGGGGCGAAGTGAAAGCCGTGCTGTATTTAGGCGCCGATCTCGACGAGCGTTTAGTGCGACATCCCGCCTTTGCGGGGCAGGCCTATTTTGCCGAGCCCGTGGGGCAATGGTTGGTGGATGGCTCGGATACTGTGGTTGCTTCTACCATTCGCAGTTTAAGGCAAATGCCACTCGATGAAATTGCGGGCAGGGCGGTCAAATCGAATCCCCCCAGTTTTGAGGTGGTGCAGTATTTTAACCCTGAGCAGCGTTCTGTGGTGAATATCGTCCCCGGCCTCTTAGGGGTCATTTTGACTATGACCATGGTGATGTTTACCTCGGCCGCGATTGTGCGCGAGCGAGAGCAGGGCAATATGGAGTTTTTAATCACTACGCCGGTGAGGCCGCTCGAGCTAATGCTCGGGAAAATAACCCCTTATGTATTAGTGGGCTTTGTGCAACTGGCCATTATTCTTACCGCTGGACATTTACTGTTTGCCGTGCCGATCCGCGGTGGTTTGGACTCGATTGCGCTGGCGGCCATGCTGTTTATCTGCGCCAGTTTGACCTTAGGCCTAGTGATTTCGACCATAGCGAAAACCCAGTTACAGTCGATGCAGATGACGGTGTTTATCCTGCTGCCGTCGATTTTGTTGTCGGGTTTTATGTTCCCCTACGAGGCCATGCCCGTGGCGGCGCAGTGGATTGCCGAGGCGTTACCCGCGACTCACTTTATGCGCATGTCCCGCGCGATTGTGCTGAGGGATGCCGAGGTGAGTGACTTGCAATTTGATGCGCTGTGGATGATTGGCTTTACCTGTCTAGGGCTGCTGGTGGCAAGCCTTCGATTCTCTAAACGTTTGGATTAAGGTACGGGTTCTCGCTTTGGTCGCGAGTTTTGACTTAACGCAAAGTATTGGTAAAGAATCGGACTAAGTCGTTGAAATGGATGTTAGTTACTTTAGAACTCGCTTACACTGCTGCTAATAAAATGTTCCTTTGCTGTATTGGCTTTGCGGATCCCTTGGGGGAGCGGAGATGCAAAGCGTGTGGCGCATCCTCGCCTCAAGATGCGCAAAGGGATGGGGATCAGTTTAGCGAAGGAATTCAGTATGCCTGCGATTGTGTGTCAAAGTGCCCTCGAAGCGGTATCGCTTATTCAAAGTGGCGAAACTCTGTGGACCCATTCCATGGGGGCGACCCCCAGAGTCTTATTGGATGCGCTGGCAAAACATGCGCTCACCCTTGAAAATCTCACCTTATTACAGCTACATACCGAAGGCGCTGAGTCCTTAAGTCATCCCGATTTGCGTGGTCATTTGCGCCATCGTTGTTTCTTTGGTGGAGTGCCGACTCGGCCGTTATTACAAAGCGGTGACGCCGACTATGTGCCGATTTTCCTCTCGGAAGTGCCTAAACTGTTCCGCAGCGGCGAGCAAAAAATCGATACCGCGATTATCCAAGTGTCGCCGCCCGACAAACACGGCATGTGTTCCTTAGGGATTTCGGTGGAGGCCACCTTAGCCGCCTGCCAAGTGGCGGGTAAAATCATCGCCCATATCAACCCGCAAATGCCCCGCACCCACGGCGATGGTTTTATTCATATCGACCGTTTCGCCGCCGTGTATGAACAGAGCGCCAGTTTGCCCATCCATGCCTTTGCCACCGGCGATGCCGTGAGTTTGGCGATAGGTAAAAATGTGGCCGAATTAGTGCGTGATGGCGATTGTTTGCAGATGGGTATTGGCGCGATTCCCGATGCTGTGTTGTCTTGCCTGACCGAACACAAAGACTTAGGTGTGCATACTGAGCTATTTTCGGACGGGATTTTGCAACTGGTCGAAAAGGGCGTGATTAACAACAGCAAAAAACGTTTTTACCCCGGAAAACTGGTCACAGGTTTCGCCTTAGGAAGCCAGAAGTTATACGACTATGTGGATGATAATCCTGCGGTCATTTTTATGGATATCGAGCAGGTGAACGATACTGCCATTATTCGTAAAAACCCCAATGTGATGGCTATTAACTCGGCATTGCAGGTCGACCTTTCGGGCCAAGTCTGCGCCGATTCGATAGGCACTAAGATTTATTCGGGTGTTGGCGGGCAGATGGACTTTATTCGCGGCGCAGGGCTGTCCGAAGGTGGCCGCTCAGTGATTGCCTTGCCAAGTACCGCCTCGGGCGGCAAGATTTCCCGCATTGCTCCTATGTTATCGCCCGGTGCTGGGGTAGTGACAACGCGTGCCCATGTGCATTACATAGTGACCGAGTATGGCGCGGCGAACCTGCGTGGCCGCTCCCTGCGCGAGCGGGCGCAGGCGCTGATCAATATCGCGCATCCGGATTTTCGTGAACAGCTTTGCCGCGATGCCTTCGAGGTGTGGGGATTAAGTCTGTAACCCTATCAATCAATTATTCCTGAGTGCCGAGTTTGCGACTGCGCAGGCTCGGTACAGTACTAAGTGCCTGCTTTGATGCCAATTGTGGGATGTTTTGCTCGATTCGACGCCCTCAATGTTTTACCATGCCCACGCGATTTAATCTGGTCAGTGTGAATCGAATGGCTAAAAATTATTTTTAACTCTTTGATAGTAAAGGACTGAACCGCTTAATAACAGGAAGTTTGCCAATGTTGTACACCCTAGAAGCGACAACCCCACTCGAACAAATTTTTGTGAAGGCCCTCCAAGATAATCTGTATGCGGCCGAGTTTTATCAACAACTTAGCCAATCAACCCTGTTTATCTTGAGTGAGAGTAGTACTGAAGCGCCCGAGGCGGGTGAAGGTGCGATGGCTATCGGTATCACCCAGTGGTATGTCCCCCTCGAGGATGGCAGTGATCATCCTTTTACGCCGATTTTCACATCTCAAACCGCCGTCGATAAGGCCATCGAATTGATGAAGAGCGAAGGCACTGCGCACCATGGGGTGATGACGCTCGATGCCGAGACGCTGCTCCAAGTGTTGCTACAATCGGGGAGCGATATGGCGCTGAATCCTAACAGCAATATGTCGAAATCCTTGGATGCACACGAAGTACGCTTGATGCTGTCATCACAGCTTGAGTTGGTGGAGCACAGGGGCGCGCTCTCGTTATTTGGCAATATCGAGCCCCATGAGTATCCGCATTTCGCCCAGCTCAAAGCGTTGCTCGCGAACTATAAAGCCGTCGAGAAGGCCTATCTGTTGGAATCGTCACGCTTGGATTTTATTCGAAGTACGTCGGACCATGCCTTAAGCCTAGTGATCCAATTACCCGCTGAAAACTCAGAGGATATTAATCGTATTCGTGGCGATGTGAAGTTGCTTGAGCGTCAACAGGGGCAGGACAGCTGGCCTATCAAGGTGCATCATTTACATGGCGACAGCGTCGAGCCAATCGCGACATTTTGCCAAGCTAAGAGCGCGCCTTTTTACAGCCGCTCACTGCTGAGCAGTATCAAAGGTTGGTTTAAGTAAACCCAGTCGATAATAAAAAACCAGCACAAGTGCTGGTTTTTTATTGGGATTACCTTGGCTGATTATCTTGGCTAAATACTATTTGCCAGAGCAGCCATAGGTGGTGAGGTAAGCATCGGCCGCTTTCGCGTTGACGATACCATAACCGAAGTAGTTATCCTTACCCACAGTGCCCGCATCCATTGCCGTTGCTTTGAGTGCATTACGGATTTGTGTACCAGTACATTGTGAATGGTTAGACCATACCAGTGCCGCCATACCCGATACTGCTGGTGTCGCCATTGAAGTACCGCTCATAAAGCCGTAGTCAACCGAATCGATTGAAACCGTTGCGTTTTGTGCAGCGATTAGGCTCGCTCTATCTTCAAATGCAGCGCCAACTGCAGGAATGGTGGTGGCGTTGGTATCACCCAAAGTGCCGTAGAGCATGCCCGCGACGTTGTTGATAACAATTGCACCGACACCGCCTGAGTTTTCACAGTTAAGTACTTTATCGTGGAAGGAAATCACGCCGCGATCGATAACACAAATCTTACCGTTTGCGCCAGAATCCACGGCTTGAGCTGTGCCCATAAAGTAGGTATTACCTGTGGCTGAACCTGGATTTTCCATTGCTGATGATGCGACTGTCGCGCCATCGGCGGTTAAGGTTGAGGCCGTTGCCATGCCTGCAGGGTAGGTTGATAGGGTATCGACACCACCTGCGGTAACTTCAACACAGATGCCATCATCGTTGACGGCTTTTTTACCACGACCGCTCACGCAGCTTGGGTATTGGGAGAAGTCGGCAATCTTATTGTTGGCATCGTTAGCACCGATCATCATCACAGATGGATAACCCGCTGGATAAGAGCGTACTGAGTTACCGTCGTTACCCGCTGCCGCGACCACTAAACCACCTGCCGCAGTAAAGGCGTCGAAGGCATTCTTTTCAGTATTGTTAGCTGCGCCGCCACCTAAGCTCATGCTGATGATCTTAGCGCCAGCATTGCTACATTTGTTGGCAGCATAGGCTAAGTCAGAGGAGTAACCCCAGCCCGATGCGTTGAATACTTTTACGATGTGCATAGGTACGCCAGGCGCCATACCGACTACACCGATATTGTTGTCTGCCGCACCAATAGTACCCGCCACGTGAGTGCCGTGTGGGCCACCATTTTGGAACCAGTTACCCGTGCCAGGGTCGTTGTCGCCAGTGATGTTGTTCCAGTTAAAGTCAGGGTTTGAGCTATCTAAACCAGAGTCAATAATACACACCTTCATGCCCGCATTTGGGTTAAAGGTCACTTCGTTGGCATGGGATTGATATACCGCATAGGGCGTGACTTGCTGGGTCATTGGATTGCCCGCATCGTCGTTATACAACGCCATAGGATGGCGGCGAACGTCTTCTTCAATCAGGGTGATATGTGGATTGTTCAGCAGGCCTTTTACTTGGGCGAGATCTTTACCGGTAAAAGTCGCTGCAATAAATTCATCCCCTTCAAGATTGATTTCAGCACCTAATTTTTTAGCCAGTGCCTTCACAATGCCTGCATGACCCGCTTCGACTTGGATGACATAACGATTATCGTCGGCATGGGCTTGGGCAATAACGCCCACAGATAAGGCAATAACGGCACTCGCGATTTTGGTTAATTTCATTGTGCTTGCTCCATTTGTTATCAAGGTTGTAAGACCTAAGCGACACGGAGCATCTACTTGCGCTCCTATGGACAGACGGGCGTCTGCTGACTTAGGCGATTTCAACCTAACACAGGAATTTGTTTTTAACAAATAAATAACAAAAGTAGCAATTTGTAAACATTTTGAGCTGTAAACAAAGAATGACAATCATGGTAGCGTTAACAGCCAAGCCATATTGGGGAGAATAGATTGGCCAACTCACTCTAAGTTAATGAATTATAACTAAGTTTTTATCTATGCTGGCAGAAATCAAAACCAACACTCACTTCGAAGATGAGTATCTGTTTATCGTCCTTAAAAAGGCCGATGAATGGCGTATCAATAGCTATTAGAATCGTCGCTATGGCAATGAGAAATGGAGCGCATAAATCCTGTGATTGGGTGTAAAGCGGTGCGACCTTTCCCAAAGCCTATGCTTAGACGTTGTTGAGTTTATGGCTTTGAAATAAAAGCTATTTCCCCATGCACTCTGCGAGTAATTTAATAAAAAACTCGCTGCCTTTACGCTCACAAAATTGAATATTGCGCTCGGGAATTGATTCGGGGTCGTTGTAGTTAGCAAGGGCTAACTCCATACTGGCCTCGCGAATAATATGCAGGGTTGGGTAGGGGGCGCGGTTGGTAAAATTGGCGGCCGAGTCCAGTGGTTCATCCTCGAAGCAGTAATCGGGATGAAAATGCGCGAGCTGATACACGCCTTCATAGTCGTTGTCGAATAAGGCGTCGTTCGCCATATCGACGAGATCGAGGTAAGTGTAAAAGCCCTCAAAACCCCGCGGCAGAATAAACAGCGTGGTTTCGGCTTCGGGATGCGCATCTAGATATTGGCACTCTTCAATCAAGGCTTTAAGCACTAGCTTGACTTTGGTTTGTTCAACAACGAGATAGCGAATACTGCCGCGCTCGACCTCACGTCTGGCGAAGGGGCAAATATTGTATTTCATGATCACTTTTTTCACCCAGTTATCGGTTTGTTCAATGATCAGATCTATCTCATTCATGCTAGTGCTTAACTCTTACGGCCAAAATTAGGGGGCGATCATAGGGATGATAGACGCCACAAGCAAGATGGCCATAGTGATATTAAAGATCTTCTGCTGGCGCTCGTTTTTCAAAATACGTTTAAGCGCCACACCAAACCCAAGCCACACCACGGCGCAGGGAAAGGCCACACATAAAAACACTGTGGCGATAGTAACTACTTGCGGTGTGAGATCCTGTTGCACCGAGGTAAAAGTAGCAATCGCGCCCACCGCCATAATCCAGCCTTTTGGGTTAACCCATTGAAATGCGGCGGCTTGCAGAAAGCTAAAGGGTTTAGCGATGCTCTTGCCCTCCATCTTGCTACTGCTGTTGGCAATTAGCCAAGACAGGTACAGGAGATACACAATCCCAATCACTTTAATCACTTGGTGGATTATCGGGTAGGCTTGAAATAGGGCGCTTAAGCCTAGGCCAATGGCGAGGATCATAGTGGGAAAGCCTAGGCTAATCCCCATCAGATGCGGAATACTGCGTTTAACGCCAAAGTTGACCCCAGAGGTCATCAGCATAATGTTGTTAGGCCCTGGGGTGATCCCCGATGAGAAGGCAAACAACGCGATAGCGAGTATTAACTCCATAGATCTATTTCACACCTTTTGTTGTCGTTTTTGGCATTGTGATTGTGACTGAATTTGTCGCCTAGTGGCATGAGTGGCACAGACGCTAGGCGAGGCATTCTAGCGGGTAAATTGGGCCGCGCCTATACGCCCTGAGGGCTTTATAAAGTAACAAATCATAACGCATTGGGTAGAGTTGAGTGCCTTGCTGCTATTTTGCCGCAATCCTTGTCGATGACCATGATTTAACACTATGATGCATATCGACTTTCAGTCTGAGAAATAGCAACTATCCTTAAGCTGTAAAAATCGCAATAAAGGAAAGAGCATGTATTTATCACAAACCATTGGGCGTTTATTGACGCTATTAACCATCAGTTTGGCCGCGTTGACGGCCTGTGTGAGTGTGGATGATTCGCAGGCGCTGCGAACCACTATTGTGACTTCGGGGGACTTGAGCCTATTACCGCCGAGCGCCATGACCTACAGTTGGCACCCAACACTCCAGAAAATCTTTGTCGACAGTCGACTCGATAAACAGCAAGTGCAGCAGCATATGCAAGATACGCTGAAAAAAGTGTTGCTGACCAAAGGGTATCGCTGGGTCGAAGATCCGCAGCTTGCTGATTTTCAAGTCGGCTTTGGCGTTGCCATGGGCACACAAATGTCGGACGAGCAGATACTCGCCGCCGCAGGCTTAGTGCCAGGGTTGTCAAACCAAGGTGTTGATCCTAAAAAATACGATAAAGGCTCAGTGCTGATTAGCTTTTTTAAGCCGACGGGAGTCGCAGGCCAACCCACAGAAATGGTCTGGCGAGTCCTTGCCCAAGGCTTTGCCAACATTAAAGATATGGATGAAGTTAAGGCCCGCTTCGATGGTTTAATCGATGAAATGCTGTTATCGCTGCCCGTCACCCATGCGGTGCAATAGTGCGGTTATCCCCGCTCGGTTGCAAACTGACTCATATAAACAGATAGCTAAAAACAGATGGTTATAAACAGATGGCTATAAAAAGAAGGTTATAAACTGACAGAATTAAGGCTGAAAGCTTAAGATCACTGTCATAAGGTATCCTCATAAGGCGAGTAAGATACTCGCCTTATGCTCTTGCGGGAATATAGGCTTAGGATGCCGCAATGATTGGCTAGACTGTTCTCTGAGCTATTTACAGTTACAGGTATTTTTACAGGACAGGATGTGACGTCCGCAGAGGATTTTTAAAGGGAGATTATGATGGCACAGAGTATCTTTGTTAATTTAGCGGTTGAAAGTGTTCAACAATCTCGGGCTTTTTACGCTGGCCTAGGATTTGGTATCAATGAGCAATACAGCAATGAGCAGGCTGCTTGCGTGGTGATTGCCGACAATATTTATGTGATGCTGCTGGCGAAGCCTTTTTTCGCTGGCTTTACCGATAAGGCGATTGCCGATGCCCGCACCACGACAGAAGTGCTCAATTGCCTAGACTGCGACAGTCGAGAGCGTGTCGATCACTTGGTCAAGCTTGCCGAGCAGCATGGCGGCAAAGCCTATCGTCAAGCGCAGGATCAAGGATTTATGTATGGCCATGCTTTTGAAGATCCCGATGGACATATCTGGGAACTTGTTTATATGGTTGCGCAACCAAGTTAGAGCAAAGCCTCTGCTCGATTGATTTAATCTCTTCAAAATCAGGCTTATCCAAGAATGGCGAGCGTTGCGTGGGGCTTATGCTTTACACAACGCCGCTATTCCTAATCAAGCTAGCTTAAGCTGGCTTATTTTCTTGCCTTATTCTCTTGGTTAGCTACATGAGTTTCGAGAAATTCCTTCAGAAAATCAAAATTATCCATATTTATTTCCCTATTCGTGAACGACACTTGGCCGGAAATCTGGACAAAGTTGATCGTCAAGCGGCGTGTGCCTCTATATTTAAAGTATTTTGTGCTGGCAATCTCATCCAATGGGACAAACTGTTGTTTCATATCAAAAAGATGAAACTCGGCATCGTAGAGATTAAATATAAGGCCTTCTTGATAGATATCGATGTAATAACCATCAGGTCCAGCTTCAGCTAATCTAAGCTGTTCATCTTTAGCGGCTTTGCTCAATCTTATCGTTTCAGAAATGATCATGAAGGCGAAGAAAAATGCCACCACAACGGCTAAAACGACAACAATTGTAAATCCTATATCCCATGGTTCTGTCGATAGCGATGCGGTCAGTTCCTTCCAAGGACCGCTTGCTATTATTAGCGGGATTATTAAGAGCAAAAATATTCCAGATTGCTTATTACGTAATTTTTGTTGGAATGCACAGCGACGGATAAAATTTTGAGGTCCTTGTTTCATAAAATATATTCCATATAAAGATTTTTACCTTGGAAAAGGTGAGCGCCATTTTATCCATGTGGGATGCTGGGAGTGGGTGCGGCTGAGTGATTGCAAGATAAGGGGGATCACAATGCTTTAGGTATGAGTATATCGAGGTTCAACCTAAGCGATTTAGACGCTTCACTACTGTCATCTAACGGTTTAGCAATAAGTGTGCTGACTGCCATAGCGGCGCTCAACACACTCATTTGACAGGAATTTTAACTTATATTAGTCAGCTAACGCTATGCTGACTTCATAGGCGGTGAATTTGCGAATATTAATTACGCCCGTATCGAAGATCAGATACTGACCTTTAATCCCCTGTAAAATCCCGCTTATCACCTCATTTTTATCGAAGTTGTGGGAAGTGATTTTCTTCGGAAAGGTGTCGATGGGATAGTGAATCGACTGAATCGTTTCATCTAAACGTTCGATACTGTAATCGCCTTTTTGCATACCGATTTCATGCAACTTAGCCTCAATTTGCGGGATCAGTTCCGCCGCCTTAGCATTTAAATCGATATCGTCGGCGTGGCCCTTAAGCATGGTTTGCCAGTGGGTTTTATCGTTAATGAGTTTGGCTAACTCCACTTCCACTAAACCCGAGATTTGTCGTGTCGACACTTTAAAAATTGGTAAACCTTGGGTCGCGCCCTGATCTATCCAGCGAGTAGGCAATTGTGTGTGGCGAGTGATGCCGACCTTGATGCCTGAAGTATTGGATAGATAAACATAATGCGGCACAAAACAATGGCTTTGCGCCCACTCTGGCTCGCGGCAAGTACCTTGGTCAAAGTGACAGGTTTCGGGTTTCATAATGCACATATCGCAACTGGCGAGCTTTTGCATACACACAAAGCAATGGCCTTGCGAATAGCTCTTTTTGGTCTTTTTGCCGCAGTTACAGCAGAAGATGTTACCCGTGTGGGTCAGGGTCAGCGGCTTGCCAATTAAGGGATTCAGTGGCAGTAACTCGTCGCCAACAACCAGTTGATACTGTACTTGTTGCGCCTCATCTAAGTGTGCGCGCAGCTTTTTTAGCGTTCCTAACATAGGTGTTCCTAGTTTTTTATGGTGTCACTGGGTTTGGTAAGGCATCCAGCGGACTTATGCATTCGTCATTGCGTGATGTGCAGTATACAAGATTATCCCGCCGAGTTTAGATAGGAATTCTCGATTGAGAGCCTGACTGCCATGTGTGGCTAATCTGGGCTTTCTGGTGGCGTAATTATGTTAATAAATTGATTGTCTTGATAAAAACCAGTAACTTAGCTGCCATTATTCAGGGAGGTTAACGATGCGGATGGTATTAGGGCTGATTTTTTTCCTGTCGATGCAGGTGGTGGCGCAGACGGACAAGATGCAGATCCATTCTGAAATATTGAATGATGATATTAACTTGCAAATCAAACTCCCCGATACCTATGGTCATTCCAGCGATTTTCGTTATCCCGTTTTAGTTGTCTTGGATGGCTCGACACAATTTGAGCATATTGCCGCGAATGTCGGCTTTTTAAGTAGCTATGCCATTATCCCTGAGCTGATTGTCGTGGGTGTCAGCTCGAATAATCGCTTAAAGTCGTTTACGCCGACCCAATTAGAACAGTTTAAAGACCGAAGTGGCGGAGCAGAGAATTACAGGCAGTTTTTAGAAACAGAACTACTCAGCTGCTTGGGCCAGAAATATCGCACCGCCGATTACCACGTACTGTCGGGACACTCTATGGCTGGGCTATTCAGCAGCTATGTGGCTCTGACGCCTGACACTCGGTTTAATGCGGCGATATCCATCAGCCCAAGCCTTTGGTGGGACAATAATTGGCTCGTGCGAGAGTCCGCTCAGTTAGCCGTCGCCAAACGGATAAAACCCATGCGCTGGTTTTTGAGTATCGCCAGTGAACCTAATGAGATGGCCAGCGCCTTTGCAACCCAAATAACCCAATTGCAAAATACCTTGGGTAATAGCCCGTCAGTGAAGCCTCCTTCAACCAAAATGTTGCAATGGTTTAATAAACGCTTCCCCGAAGAAACCCATGACAGCACCCCGCTTATTGGCAATGTTGAGGCATTAAAGATGCTGTTTGCGAATTGGAATGCGGTGCCCGAAATCGCGGTGATGCCGCTAAAGGACTTAAAGCAGTTCTATCACCAGCAAACGGCGGTCTTCGGCTATGAGTTTCCGCTCTCTGCCCAGCAGTACAATGTCTATGGTCTCAAGGCCAGCTATGAGCAAAAAACGGCGTGGGGTGTGGAGATTTTACAGGAGGGGACAAAGGTGTTTCCTATGTCTGAGGTGCTCTGGGATAGCTTAGCAACAGCCTATGATCTTGATGGTCAAACCGCACTCGCGATTGATGCTTCCAACAAAGCGGTGCAGTTGGCAAAGCAATCAGACTCTGTGTTTTTAAATGAAATCTTGAGTCAGGCCAAAAGTCTACAAGGCAAGACTCGCCAGTAGCGTGCGGTTTAAACGCTAACAGTATCGCAACATATTTGGACAAGCGCCCAGCATCTGGGTAATCTTGTCATCCTTTTAAATCATTGAGACCGTATCTTGCCTGCCAATTTTTTACTCTTGCTCGCCGCCGCCATTTGGGGCTTTGGTTTTGTCGCCCAAACCTTAGGGATGGAGCATTTATCGCCCTTTGCATTCAACGGGCTACGTTTCTTAATTGGTACAGTGTCACTCGTTCCTCTGGTGTGGTACTTGGCTCGGCAAGGCAAAATTCATCTCGGTACGCCCAAAGACTTTGCCATGGGTTGCGGTGTGGTGGGCGGACTATTATTCGCTGGCGCATCGCTACAACAGGTGGGGCTGCTTTACACTACGGCGGCCAATGCGGGCTTTATCACTGGGCTTTATATCGTGTTAGTACCGATATTGGGCTTAGCGCTGAAACATGCTACCGGCGCAAATACCTGGGTGGGCTGTGGTATCGCCGTGGTAGGGCTGTATTTTTTAAGCATTAAAGAAGGCTTTCACCTCGGCTATGGCGATATGCTGCAATTGATTGGCGCACTGTTTTGGGCGATGCATATTTTGGCGGTGGACCATTTTGCTAAGCGGATTTCGCCAGTGTTACTCGCCATGATGCAATTTTTAGTGTGCGGCGTATTAAGCCTGCTGGTGTCGGCGGCCATTGAGGTGACGACAGTCGATAAGGTGATTGCAGCCTGGGGCTCACTGGCCTAC
This sequence comes from Shewanella sp. GD03713, assembly GCF_029843705.1. Classification (NCBI taxonomy): domain Bacteria; kingdom Pseudomonadati; phylum Pseudomonadota; class Gammaproteobacteria; order Alteromonadales; family Shewanellaceae; genus Shewanella; species Shewanella sp. GD03713. The sequence continues at coordinate 3,150,827 of NZ_JAOCIW010000001.1, read as the reverse complement.
GCGGGGCTCATTTCAGTGGGTATTGCCTACACTTTACAGGTGCTGGCGCAAAAGCATGCACATCCTGCGCACGCGGCGATTATTTTAAGTCTTGAAACCGTGTTTGCGGCCATCGGCGGTATTATGTTCCTTGGAGAGAGCTTAGGGCTGCGGGCCTTGTTGGGTTGCGGTTTGATGCTGCTGGGGATGTTGATTTCCCAAGTGCCGCTGCGCTATTTAATTAAGTCTCGGCACCAGAAAGTCAGCTAGCTCACCATAAAAAACGCCGCAGGGTTTGCCCGCGGCGTTTTTTGTTGAAGGTGTTGAGGGTTAACGGCTGAGTTTATCCAGCACTAAGTCATCACCGAGGGCATAGAGGGATTGCACCAGTTGTTCCTCTTGGGCAAGGTCGGTTAAGCCTAAACCAATGGTGGCGCGAAACAGGGCGATGCCAGTATGGCCTGCGGTCTCAAACTGGCTGCTAAACTGTTCGATATTGATACCTAGTGCGGTGATCCGATTGGAAATATCCAGCACTAATCCGGGTCTATCGTAGGACACTAGGCTGTAGGTGAGCCGCTTAACGGGTTTGAGGGCGACCGAGGTTTTTGAATAGGTGAGGGTGAGGCCGTCGATGCATTCCAAGGCTTCAATTAGCTCGTCCATTTTCAGCGAAGGCACCTCGAGTAACAATATGGCGGCAAAAATCCCGTCGATATGGCGCAGCTCTGAGTCTAACCAGTTGCCGCCATGGCGACTCACGGCGTGGGCGATTTGCTCGACTAATCCTTTTCTATCAGGTGCTTGAAGCGTGATTAAATATCGTAGCATGGCGACTGACTCCTATTTTTTGTAAAAGGCACCTGTTTTAAAATCGGGTGTAACACAACTGTCATCTTTGCGTCATATAATTCAACGCACTTAGAATGAAGGGTGTTGTTATTGCTCAGTTTATGCTCAAACAGTGTAAGCATAGCATTTCGCAATTCCTAGCGAAAAAACTCACAGGCTTTAATAATAGAGGTTCTTAATGGAAAGTCAGGTCATTCAACCTGGTTCTGCGCCGCAAAGTATGCTGAAAGGCGGACGTTCAAGTCGCAGGGCATTTAAGGATAAAGCGGCTCAAATTGGGGTCACGATTGGCGGCACTATGGTGTTTGTTGCCTTATTGTTGATCTTCTTCTATTTGCTGTACGTGATTAAACCCATTTTCGACAGCGCGGATGTGACTCCCGTAAAAAGCGTGAGTTATCAACATGCTGAAGTCGCGACTCTGATGGTCGGTGCCGACGAGCAAAATGAGGTCATGTATCGCGTGGCCGCCGATGGCCAAGTGGATTTCTACACGGTTGCCGATGGCAGCTTACTCTCCAGTTTTACACCGCCATTACCCTCTGGGGTGAGCGTCACCAGCGCCGCGATTGCCGCGCCGAGTGAGCAACGCTTCGCACTGGGGTTAAGTAACGGTCAAGCCTTAATCGTGGGAATCGAATTTGGCTTAAGTTACCCTAACAACAAGCGCCTTATTACCCCAAAACTGCGTTACAGCGCGGGTGAAGCGCCGATCACTATCGATGAATCGGGCAGCGCTATCCATCATTTAGCCTTTAGTTACAGCAACGATAAAATCACGTTCGCCTACCAAGATGACAATGGCGCTTGGCGTTTAAGCCGTCTCGAAGGTCAAGAAAACATGATGACTGAAGAGGTGGAATGGACCACCACGGGCGCACTACTGCCCGATGCACCTAAAAAAGTTGCACACCAATTGATGACGCCGGATCAACGCCAATTGATGCTGCAAATGGGCAACAAGGTGTTTATCTACAATATCCGTGATGTTGAGAGCCTGGATTTAATGCAGGTGATTGATGCGGAAAAGGAAAAGTCTAAGGTTAACAACATTGCCTTACTTGCCGGTGCCAGCTCGATTCTGGTGAGCTACGACTCAGGTGTGGTGACTCAGTACTTCCAAGTGAATGGTCCAAAAGGCCGTTTATACAAAGAGATCCGTGAGTTTACCGACTTAGCGCCAGTGGCCTCGATTGCCTCTGAGTTCTACCGTAAAAGCTTTGCCGTGGTGAGCCCAGAGGGTGAGTTATCACTCCTGTACACCACCAGTGAGCGCGAACTGTTTGATGAAAAGTTTGACCTTAAAAACCCAGGCGTGATGGGCTTTAGCCCACGTTCTAACGGCCTAGTGGTTGAAGCGAACAAGCAACTGAATATCTTCCACGTGGAAAACTCGCACCCAGAAGTGTCTTGGAGCGCGCTGTGGAATAAGGTGTGGTACGAAGGTTATCCAGAGCCTAAGTTTGTGTGGCAATCCACCTCGGGTAGCGATGACTTTGAAGCCAAACTCAGCTTAATGCCATTGGCCTACGGCACCATGAAGGCGGCGTTCTACGCCATGCTGTTTGCCGTGCCATTAGCGATTGCGGGCGCCATCTATACCGCTTATTTTATGTCGCCAAAGGTGCGCGGCATCGTTAAGCCAACGATTGAAATCATGGAAGCCTTACCGACGGTTATCTTAGGTTTCCTCGCCGGACTTTGGTTAGCACCGCTGATTGAAGAGCACTTGCCGGGCATTTTAGTGCTGCTGGTACTGCTGCCGACGGCGATTCTGGTGTCGGCTTACTCTTGGAGCAAATTACCCGGCACTTGGAAACAACGTCTGCCTGAAGTCTATCAGGAGCTGATGCTCATTCCGGTTATCTGCTTTGTGGGTTGGTTCTCCTTTGCCATCAGCCCGATGATCGAAGTGGCGCTGTTTGATGGCAACACTCGTCAATTTATCACTAACGAATTAGGCATCACCTTCGACCAACGTAACGCGCTGGTAGTGGGTATCGCCATGGGCTTTGCGGTTATTCCAACGATTTTCTCGATTGCCGAAGACGCGATTTTCTCTGTGCCACGCCATTTATCCAACGGTAGTTTGGCGCTGGGCGCGACGCCTTGGCAAACCCTGACACGTGTTGTGCTGTTGACCGCAAGCCCAGGGATTTTCTCTGCGGTCATGATGGGTCTTGGCCGCGCTGTGGGTGAAACCATGATCGTACTGATGGCAACGGGTAACACCGCCATCATGGAATGGAGCGTGTTTGAAGGTATGCGTACGCTGGCGGCTAACATCGCGGTGGAAATGCCAGAGTCGGCGATTGGCAGCTCGCACTACCGTGTGCTGTTCCTCGCGGCCTTCGTTCTGTTCGTATTTACCTTCTTCTTTAACACGATTGCCGAAGTGGTAAGACAGCGTCTGCGTGACCGCTATAGCTCGCTGTAATGGAGATAAGATAATGATACTAAATACTATTTCGCCAATGACCTTGAGAGGTTTGTGCAATGGGTAAGTGGGTAAAATCAGGCTCGCCATGGATTTGGATGACAGGTGGCGCGGTGAGCATCAGTTTGATTGCAGTATTAGGCCTGTTACTGCTCATTGCATGGCGCGGATTAAGTTACTTTTGGCCTGCAACGATTTATCAATGGGAACTCGAAGATAACACTGGTGCGCGTTCAACCTTAATCGGTGAGATTTACGATAGGGAAGAAGTGCCAACCGAACGCTTAACCGCCGCGGGCCACGTGTTTAAACAGCCACCCGGTGAGTTTGTGACGCGTTACTTAGTGAAAACCGGTAACCGTGAGTTTGTGGGCTTAGATTTCCGTTGGATTTTAGCAACAGACATTATCAGCCGTAGCGAGCCTGCCGATGTGGCCATGCTCGAGCGTGCTAAAAACGGTAACTTTTATGGCTACCCAGTGGCCGTGATTGAAAACGGTAAACGCTTAGAGCTGAAAAACGATGCGCTTGAGTCCTCCTTAATGGAGCATATCGACCGTGCCGTAGCCCTGTCTGACAAAGCGTTATCACTGCAAAAACAAGATATTGGTGCGATTAACTACAACATCGAGAAACTGCGTTTAAAAGAGCGTCGTTACGAGTTAGATGGTGAGCTGACCGACAGCCGTAAGCTGGAGTTAGCGGCCGCGAAGGAAGCGCTCCAAAAAGAATACCATGTGCTTGAAAAAGAGCTGTTTGCCCTGCGTGATGAAGCGGCTCGTGACTCTGTTATCGTGCGCGATATGCGTGGTGTTGAGGTTGAACTTAAGCTGGATTCGGTTCTCGATGTCACCTACGTCAACCACTTAGGCTTGATGGGTAAAATCGGCCATTGGTTTGTCGGGCTTGGCCGCTTTGTCAGCGATGACCCACGCGAAGCCAACACCGAAGGCGGCGTGTTCCCAGCAATTTTCGGTACCGTGTTTATGGTGCTGTTGATGGCGATTATCGTGACGCCATTTGGGGTGATTGCTGCGATTTACCTGCACGAATATGCCAAAAAAGGTCCTATCACTAAGATGATCCGCATTGCGGTAATCAACTTAGCGGGTGTGCCATCGATTGTGTACGGGGTATTTGGTTTAGGGTTCTTCGTATACATGATGGGTGGCTCGATTGACCAACTGTTTTACGCCGAAGCCTTACCGTCACCGACCTTTGGTTCACCAGGGGTGATTTGGTCGGCGTTAACCTTAGCGATCCTGACCCTGCCAGTGGTGATTGTATCGACCGAAGAAGGCTTAAGCCGTATTCCGAGTGCGGTGCGTCAAGGTAGCTTGGCTCTGGGCGCGACCAAGGCCGAAACCCTGTGGCGGATTGTGATCCCGATGGCAAGCCCTGCGATCATGACGGGGCTGATTTTAGCCGTGGCCCGCGCTGCGGGTGAGGTAGCACCGTTAATGCTGGTGGGTGTAGTGAAATTAGCACCGACATTGCCACTGGACTTAAACTTCCCGTTTGTGCATTTAGAACGTAAATTCATGCACTTAGGGTTCCATATTTATGATGTGGGCTTCCAGAGTCCTAACGTTGAAGCGGCACGTCCTCTGGTATACGCCACCTCCTTCTTGCTGGTAACAGTGATTGTGGCACTGAACTTAACCGCGATTAGTGTGCGTAACCACTTACGTGAAAAATATCGTTCGCTTGAGCATTAATCAGCGATTATCCTGAAAGTATTAGGACTGAATATGATTTCTATAGATTCGACAGCCATGAAAACCAACAACTTTGACTTAGCAAACTTGAGCCAGAACGATACCGCACTGGAGATCCGCAACTTAGACCTGCGCTATGGCGACAAGCAAGCGCTGTTTAATGTGTCGATGAAGATCCCGAAGAAGCAAGTTACGGCGTTTATCGGCCCCAGCGGTTGTGGTAAATCCACCTTATTGCGCTGCATTAACCGCATGAACGATCTGGTCGACAACTGCCATATCGACGGCGAGATTTTACTGCACGGTCAAAATATTTATGACAAAAAAATCGACGTTGCCGCCCTGCGCCGCAACGTAGGTATGGTGTTCCAGCGTCCTAACCCATTCCCTAAGTCGATTTACGAAAACGTGGTTTATGGTCTGCGTCTGCAGGGCATTAACAACCGCCGTGAACTCGACGAGGCGGCCGAGCGTTCGCTACGCGGCGCGGCGATTTGGGATGAAGTGAAAGACCGTCTGCACGATAACGCCTTTGGCTTATCCGGTGGTCAGCAGCAACGTCTGGTGATTGCCCGTGCGATTGCCATCGAGCCAGAAGTATTACTGCTCGACGAACCCACTTCGGCCCTCGACCCGATTTCAACCTTAACCATCGAAGAGCTGATCACTGAGCTTAAGACTAAGTACACAGTGGTTATCGTTACCCATAACATGCAACAGGCGGCGCGGGTGTCGGATCAAACGGCCTTTATGTATATGGGCGAATTGGTGGAATACGCCGATACCAACACCATTTTCACCACACCGAAAAAACGTAAGACCGAAGATTACATTACCGGCCGTTATGGTTAATCACCTTGCCTTTGGCAGTGGTGATGTGAGTGATAAGTGATAAACGAAATAAGCCACCGCCTAGAACAGAGTTAAACATTGCAAACTCCATCTAGGCGTTGATACAGTTGAGTAAAAGGTTGGCCAAATGGAAAATATGAATTTAAACAAACATATCTCTGGGCAATTTAACGCCGAGTTAGATGATATCCGTAACCGTGTACTCGCCATGGGTGGCTTGGTTGAGCGTCAGTTAGAGCAAGCCATCGACGCCTTAAGCACCTTAGATGCCGAATTAGCGCAAAAGGTGATCACCGGCGATCACAAAGTGAATGGCATGGAAGTCTCTATTGACGAAGAATGCACCCGCATTATCGCTAAACGCCAACCGGCGGCGAGCGACTTACGTCTGATCATCGCGATTTCAAAATCGATTGCCGATCTTGAGCGTATCGGTGATGCCTGCGTGCGTATTGCCAAGGCCGCATTAGATAAGCGTTTGAATAATCAGCAACCGCTATTAGTCAGCATTGAAAATATGGGCCGCCATGCGATTCGCATGCTGCACGCGACGCTCGATGCCTTAGCCCGTATGGATGCCGATTCGGCGCTGGAACTTCACAAAGAAGATGCCAAGCTCGACCGTGAATACGAAGGCATTATCCGTCAATTAATGACCTACATGATGGAAGACCCACGTTCAATCCCCGATGTATTAGACGTACTCTGGGCCGCTCGTGCGGTTGAGCGTGTGGGCGATCGTTGTAAAAATATCTGCGAATACATTATTTACTACGTGAAGGGTAAAGACGTTCGCCATACTTCCTACGAAGATATGGAAAAGGATTTAAAGGACTAAACGCCTTTTATCACACGGCTTTATCCACAAACGCTCTGCCTAACCGCAGAGCGTTTTTGTTTTGTGTTTCTTTAGGGGATAAAGTGAACTGTAAGTCAGTCAATAAGTTTGGTTTACGCCTCTGAGGTATAAGAGGTGGTATCAAAAACACGCCAATGTTTTTGATATAAATCGTTGTTTGAAATTTGTTATTTACAATAAATAACCCTTTGTTTAATCTGACACTCGCTATAGGTTAATCTCGGCGTTAACCGACACTCGAGAGTAGAAACAGCACAATGGAATGGGCGCTGTATCGGCGATTACAGGGATAAGTAGATGAGCCAATTGTTGTATTCTTTAAAGCAGGGGTTCGAAGCCCTGAAAAGTATTCGCAATCATATAGTGGAAGCGAATTTACCCGCAGATTTCCCTCGACCCGAATTACCGCCGATATCAGAAGAGGCGAAAGCGGCACTGTTGCAACTACTCGAGCCGCTAGAAGCTTATCGAATTGAAAAACTTGAAACGAAACTTTCTCGGAAGAAATGGGCCAAGCGGTTAGGCTGGCTCCTGTGCTTGCCTGCGCTGGTTGTTGATTTGATGTCGTTAGCCTCAAATAGTGACCCAAGCATTCTGAGCTTGATTGTTCTCGCAGGCATCTTGATGTGGGTTCAGTTGCCTGAAATACAATTTAAGCGCCATTATAAGAATAAAATTTTACCTGTTTTACTCGATAAATTAGGGGATTACCAATATAGCCCCGATTCCTGTGTCAATCTGGATGCCGTGGCTGATTTTGAACTCATGCCCAGTTTTAGCAAGAAAGAAGCTGAAGACCATATTCGCGGCAAGGTAGAAGATGTTAGCTTCGAGTTTTGCGAGTTAACCTTAAAATCCCGTGGAAGCAAGTCGGATAAAATTCAATTTAAGGGTGGGGTGGTGATTATCTCTATGCCCTTTCATTTTGAATCTCACACCATTGTTAGCCAAGACTATGGTTCCCTGGGGAATGCCATTTCAGGCATCAAGCAACCCAGAGTTAAACTTGAAAGTGTCACCTTTGAGGCCATGTTTGAAGTGTATTCACACGATCAACATTATGCGCGATATTTATTGTCACCCGCAGTGATGGAACGATTGGTTGAGTTGGAGCAATTATTCCGGAAAACTGCACGAGGTTCAGGGATAAGCATCGAGTTTAAAAACAATACAGTGCTTATTATGGCGAGCTATTTTGGTAATTTATTTGATAATGTGGACATCAACTTGCCCACACAGGATATGTCAAAGATCCCATTATTACAGCAGGAGCTGGTCCTCATCACTAGCATTATCAAGCAGCTAAAACTTGATTATCTCGCGGCACAAAATGTAGCAGCACAAAAAATGCATGCGAGGATGGAGACATTAGCGAGTTAACAATAATAGTGTGCTGAGCGGTTATCTATTCGCATAGTTTTATACAGAGGATGAAACAGCAAGCATTGTTTCTTTATCACGCCGATGATTATTTGAGTCATTGGACAGAAGATTCGCCAGCGCAATGCTAGTCATCACTTGAGCCTCATCGCTAGGTTAACCATCGGATATAACGTGAGCTGTTCAAAACTTATCAGAGGGCGATGAGCGCGCGGCATATAAACCTCCTTGTTATTAACGCTGGGTGTCCAGTTTTATAATTTAATCAAAAGTTTCTTTTATCAGGTATTCTGGTAACCACATCTGACCAATCCAAATTGGGATATTTTTTCATAAGCATAGGAATATCTCTATTTTTGTTTTCAAAAATTTTCCAGTCATAATTTTCTGTGGCAGCGAATTCACCTATATAGTTTATTGAGTTTTCTTTTACTGAAAAAGTAATCGACAAATTATCTTCTGGACTCCAATGTCGATAGAATTCGCCTCGCGTCTGAAATAGCGTGTAGTTGTAGATTTCATACGTCCCCGCAGGAACAAGATAGGCGAATATATTTCCAGAATATTTACTCTCTCGATAGTCGAAATCATACGCTATAAACGGTGCTGTAGTAGACGCTTTACCTTCAATATTAAATTCAAAAAAATTTTCAGAATCCACTTTTCTAATGTTTATTCCCCAACGATCATATATAGCCGCTGCATTACGCCTAGACAACGAACCCACAATCAGAGCATACCCATCTCTATTTAAATCATTTGAAGATATATCTACCGGAAGATTAGGTCTTCCGGTCATTGCGCAGCCGCAAATAAATAAAGAGATTAGAATTGAAAATATTATTCTTAAGTTCATAAGCACTCTTGAGGTGTAGTGTTAACATTTTACTAGTGTGTATGTGCGTTAATCACGTTAGAATTGTGAAAATATGCACAATTAACTATTTGTATGCAAAGAACTTATCAGCTTTTCATTAAATGTACCATATTGAAAAAAGAACATGTGTGTTTATCAGAACGATTAATATGCCATTTTTTGTGTAATTCATTGAATTTAATATACTTTGCTTTATTTGTGCGGAGTTAATGTGCATTGTTCAACCTTAAAATCACCTATAACAGTGAAAAACCATAGTCATACATGGTTAGCCGCATACAAGGTAAGATTAAAACAGGATTATCATTGAGAATTTCTAGGGTAATTTGAGTGGACTCATTTGAATAAAATCGCTAGTTGAAACTCTTTTTTTTGGGGAGCAAAACAGTCCCAATAACTGAAATGACTTATCCGAAGTGTTAATGCCAACAATAAAGGCGAGAACTTCCCGCCTTGATTATGTTATTTGAGGATTGGCTAGGATTCAGGGCACACTTTGGGCTCGCGCTTAAACCGTAAAATTCGTGGCAGTAGTAAACCTGCAATAACCACGATAATCCCTAACAGTTGAAACTCGGTCACGGCTTGGCCGAGCATAAACGAGGTTAATACGGAGAAGATGGGGACAAAGTTGAAAAACAGTGCTGCGTTGGCTGAGCCTAACTGGCGCACGCCGTTTAACCACAACAAATAGCCTGCAACCGTACCAAATACGCCGATATAGACCACTTCAGCCATGCCTAACGCCGAACTATTTACTAACTCTGCGATGGGATGCACCTCTGGCGATGCCAAACATAAAGCGCCAATCACGGCAGCGCCACTCAACATGCCGATAAAGGTATAGGGGATGACTGGCATCCAGCGGCTGATACCTTGACTGAAATAGGTGTAAAAACTCCAGGCTAGCATGCCGCCGAATATTAATTTATCTCCATGGTTTATCTGCATCGAGAAGAGGGTTTCAAGGTGCCCATTGGTGATCACCATCAGCACACCGGTGAGACTCACCAGCAGACTAAAACACTGGGCAAACGATGGCAGCGTTCGCAGGGCAACACAGGCAATTAGTGACGTGATGAGCGGGCTAAGAGCCATGATTAATGAGCCGTTCGTCGCATTAGTTGACGCCAATCCCGTAAACAGACCTAGGTTTAGCCCGCCTATACCTACCGCGCTGACCAGAATAATCCACAGCCATTGATTGATGCTTAAGTGCAATTTCGGCATGCGGACGAGCTTGAGGTAGATTGCGAGACAGGCCGCGGCAATCACAAAGCGCCAGAACACTAAGGTCAAGGCATGTACTTCGCTTAATACTTGTTTACCAATGGGAAAGCAACTCCCCCAAAAGAAGGTACAGATAATCAGCAGGATTACTGCTTTCATCGTTGGATCAGATTTCATTGCCACTCCGGATGACTTGTCAAATTCTGAGTCTTAGTGTATTGATTTCAATAATTGGATAAACAAGCAAAAGTAAGACGGTAAATGCCAATAATGAAACCTAATTATTCGTTGGACGATCTGCGCTGTTTTTGTGCTGTGGCACGCTCAGGGAGCTTTAAGGAGGCCGCCCAATCCTTAGGTATGCCGCTCTCCACCTTGAGTCGCCGTATCCGCCAGCTAGAGACAGATTTGCAACTGAGATTGCTTAATCGAGATGCTCACCGCGTTATCTTAACCAGCATCGGTGAGCAGTATTTTGAGCGCTCTGTAGCCCTGTTTGATGAACTCAATAATATTGACGAAGATTTGCATCGGGATAAGTACCAGCCACAGGGGAAAATCCGCATTTCCGCGCCCATCAACTCTGGCACTCATTTTCTGCGGTCGATTTTTTATGATTTTCTGTTGCAATATCCCGATATTCAGTTGGATTTGAGCTTTTCAAACTCGCTTATCGATATTGAAGCGGAAGGCATGGATGTGGCGTTTAGAGTGGGCAATCCAGTGGTTGAAAATTGGATTGCCAGACCGTTAAAGCATATTCACTTTATTTTGTGCTCTCACCCTGACTACGACATTTCGAGTATTACTACGCCAGACAAGTTATGCGGTCATCCAACCATTATTTGCCGCCCTATGATACCTTGGCAATTGGTGCATAAAACGACTGGCGAAGAGTTTGATTATCACCCGAATAAGGGCGTCAGGTTGGAGGTGGATGAACTGATGCTACTGACCCACGCCATCAAAACAGGGATAGGTATCGGATACGTGCCGGATTATTTTGCGCTACCTATGATAGCGCGGGGGGAGGTGAATCATGTTCTCCCTGACTGGAGTAGCAAAGCCCGCACCTTATCCATGTTATATCGGGACCGCGACCATCTCCCCATGCGGGTGCGGCTGTTTATCGAGTTTGTAAAATTGCACTTTAACTAGGGCTCGCGTTATCCCGCCTGCCAAGATACCGACATTTGAGCGCGTTGGGTTTATAGCGCGCAGGCGGGCAAATATTCGGATAATTCCAATAGATTCAAATCGGGATCGCGGATATAGACGGAGTTGATGCGGCCTGTGGCACCGGTGCGCAGTACTGGGCCTTCAATAATTGCAACTTCAAGGCTGTTTAAGTGGTTAATCACTTCTTCGATATTGTGGCTGACCACAAAGCAGAGATCGGCGCTGCCGGGCGTGGCAAGGTTTGCCTTCGGTTCAAATTCGGCGCCCGCTTGGTGGAGATTGATTTTTTGATCGCCAAAGCTTAAGGCGATACGGCCTTGACCAAAGATGGACTTTTTCATCCCTAACACGCGTTGATAAAAGTCGACGCTGGCCTCGATATCTTTCACGGTTAACACTAAATGGTCTAGGCGGGTCACGCGCATTTTCTTTCCCTCGATGCCGTAGCGGTTTGTTATTAGGGCGTGTTGACGTTTGATGGTTATTTTTGCAGTAATTTGGCTGGCTTTTATGCAAGGCAAAGTCCGTGCTGTGTAGTTATTCTACATAAACGGACGATAACGCAGCAGAAACGTCAGCCAAATGCTGCCCGAAGGGTTCGTCTGGCAAGCCCTTGCTCTTTGTCACTCGTCATTTGAGTAGAATAACTACACTTCATTCCTCGTTTCGCGAGCATGTGCTTGCCAGAACGAACAAAATCTAATCTCGAAACGTCAACACGCCCTAATGTTCTGCGCCATACCTTACATCAAGTGCTGGTGCAAAAGTGACTCTGTGGTAGCATTTAACGCGCTTTTTAGCGTAAATAATTTATGCCTTTTTTTATCCCATTGGATTTGATGAGATTGTAATGAAGAAAACCTTAGCCCGTGGCTTGATGAACCTGCTGCCGATGGCTTTAAGCCTGTGGTTGTTTTGGTCATTGTTTGTATCGTTAGATGGTTTAGGGATTTTTATTTTAGAGTTGGTAGGGATTAACCAGCATTTTGTCGGCGCGGGCTTTATCTTAGTCGTGGCCATAGTGTTTGCGGTAGGCCTGTTGTTTTCGGTGAGTCCTATTGTGTGGCTCTATGGCTGGATTGAACGTCAGCTGATGCGTTTTCCGTTGTTTAAATCTGTCTATGGCAGTATTCGTGATATCGCTTCCTTAATGAACCGTGAGGGTAAACCCAATACACAGCAAACTGTGTTGGTTAAACAGGCTAATGGCGGGTTTGTGGTGGGCTTTATTATGACGGATACGCCGCCACAGCCATTGCTCGATGCCTTACCGGAAGGGGATTGGGTGCCTGTGTTATTCCAACTCAGTTATCAAATGGCGGGGGTGACGAGTCTCGTCAAACGTGAAGATTTGATTTTAGTGGATTGGTCTTTTGAAGAGGCGATGCGCTTCAATTTAACGGCGGGGATTTCGCAAACGCCGGGCGCGGCAACGGTAAAAACTAAAGCCGAATAAGTTCATTTTGGTTTTTTGCGTCAAATAGATACATTTTTGTGATATAATCCGGTGGCGACTTAATAGGTCGCCATTTTTTATGCTAATTCAGTGGATACTGTTTAGCATTATCTGTGTCTCTATTGAGTCAGTTCTCGACAGCATGTGGTTTCTGTTCGAAGGCGCCTCAGTAGGGCTTAAGCAAGGCCGAGTCGTTATTTATTACTGGTTATTTGCTACTGGTTAACCGTTAGTAGCTAATCGCGCTTTGCATTCCTCATCCTCGATATCACGGATATCGAACCGCTTACATGTATTATGTCGCTATAGAGATTGAACCCTGCGATTCGGTCGCATGGTGTCTATGCTCGCTGTCTTTGAGAGGACGGTAGGTTCTGAAAGCGCATTGTACAACAGAGGTTTAGCTGTTTATCTAGTCAATGGTTACTGACTTTGCTATTGCGTAAAAGCGCCGCGCAAACAGGTTAAGGTGAGGAAGCGTTTCAACATGAGTATGACATCACAAGGCATTGCCGACCGCGAGTCCTTGTCATGGATTATTTGTGCATATTTCATCCTGATCACATACTGCTGAGGCAAGAGTTATCTATTATTGTGCTATCTCTTCAAAATTGAAGGGATTTCAATAGGAATTGCCTGATACAAGGGAGTTTTATGTCTATTAAGTCGAGTATAAATCCACCGGTTTTTTATTCGTCGGTCTTTTTTATCACCTTCATGGTGATGATCTGCGCCATTTGGCCGACCGAGGCCAATCACTTTTTCAAATCCATGCAGTCGTGGCTAGAAGCCAAAGCTGGCTGGTTATATATCCTTGGTGTGGCGATTTTTCTGATTTTTATCATCTTTGTCATGGTCAGTCGCTTTGGTGACATTAAGCTCGGCCCCGACCATGCTGTGCCCGATTATAGCTATAAGAGCTGGATTGCTATGCTGTTTTCGGCGGGGATGGGGATTGGATTGATGTTCTTCGGCGTCGCGGAACCCGTGATGCATTACTTAGCGCCGCCCGATGCAAACCCTGAAACCTTGGCCGCCGCCAAAGAAGCCATGAAGATCACATTCTTCCATTGGGGCATACATGCGTGGGCGATTTACGGGGTGGTTGCCCTGAGTTTGGCCTATTTTGCCTATCGGCATAAGTTGCCCTTGTTACCCCGCAGCGCACTCTATCCCTTAATCGGTGAGCGTATCCACGGCCCGATTGGCCACTGCGTCGATACCTTTGCGGTATTGGGGACAATGTTTGGGGTAGCGACTTCCCTAGGCTTTGGGGTATTGCAGGTTAACTCGGGCCTAAGCTATTTATTCGAGCAATTGCCTAATAACACCACAGTGCAAGTGTCGCTGATTATTGGCATTACCTTACTCGCCACTCTGTCGGTATTTTCGGGGCTCGACAAAGGGGTGAAGCGCTTAAGTGAGCTTAACTTAGGCTTGGCCCTTATCCTGTTGCTGATTGTGTTAATTCTTGGCCCAACCGTGATGTTGCTGCAGGCCTTTGTGCAAAATACCGGTAGTTATCTCAGTGATATCGTTAATAAAACCTTTAATCTGTATGCCTATCAGCATAAGGAAGATTGGCTTGGCGGTTGGACGCTACTCTACTGGGGCTGGTGGATTTCGTGGTCACCTTTTGTCGGCACCTTTATTGCGCGGGTGAGTCGCGGCCGTACTATACGTGAGTTTTTAGTCGGCATTTTATTTGTGCCTTCGGCGCTGACCTTTTTGTGGATGACGGTATTTGGTAACTCGGCCATCGACGCGATTATGAATCAAGGCGCGACCTATCTAAGCGAAGCGGTGAATACCAATGTGCCCGTAGCTTTGTTTGTGTTTTTTGAACATATGCCTTTCCCGCATCTCCTGTCGGGCATAGGGATTTGTTTAGTGGTGACCTTTTTTGTGACCTCATCTGACTCGGGATCCTTAGTAATCGACAACCTGACCTCGGGAGGCGATAACAATGCGCCTGTCTGGCAACGGGTGTTTTGGGCATTGCTGCAGGGCGTGGTGGCCTCGGTTCTGCTCATCGCGGGCGGTTTACAGGCACTGCAAACCGCCGCTATTGCCAGTGCGATGCCATTTTTATGCGTGATGCTGCTGATGTGTTTGGGGCTGTATAAGGCGCTGAAAGACGATTGGCTTAAGATCAACAGCGTGCAGCTCCACACCACCAGTGTCCAATACGCTAAGACCAATATCAGCTGGGAGGATCGTATTGAAGTTTTAGTGTCGCATCCCACCGAAGATGAGGCGCGTATCTTCCTCAATAATGTGGCGACACCGGCGTTATCTAAGGTGTGTCAGCAATTTATGAGCAAGGGCCTGACGGCGGATCTTGAGTATCTCGACGGCAAAGTGCGATTGGTGATCAGCAATGAAGCCTATCAACCCTTCGTATATGGTGTGCGGATGCGCTGCTTTGAAATCGTCAATCCCGTCGGTGAAGAGTTAGAGCAGGGCAATAATTGGTATTATCGCGCCGAAGTGTACTTAGAGCAGGGCGGCCAACACTATGATGTGATGGGTTATACCGAAGAGCAGCTATTGGCGGATGTGGTCACCCAATACGAGAAATATCTGCATTATTTGCACTTGTCCAATGCCGACCAAGGACATGTCGCCTAAACGCTTTGCGTGTTAGAAATATTGCCCCAAGGAATAACTCGGATTATCCTTGGGGCACTTTTTTAGGGGTCATCAGTTAGGTGTGAGCATGTCTGCAAATCCAGGCCAGAGTAAGTTAGATCAAGTCTTAGCCCAAGAGCGGGAATACCGTGCGAAACGTGAGGGCGGTTACCGCGAGCAAGCGCTCAAATTGTATCCTTGGATCTGTGGCCGCTGTACCCGCGAATTTACCTCAAAAAACTTAAGCGAGTTGACGGTTCACCACAGAGATCACAACCACGATAACAACCCATCCGATGGTTCTAATTGGGAATTATTGTGCCTCTACTGCCACGATAATGAACATTCACGCTTCGAAGAACTGATCCGCTACGGTAGCACCACCGAAACCAAGCAAGCGGCGGCGACCTATAATCCCTTTGCCGATTTAAAGGCGATGATGAAAAAGTAGCGATAAAAGTAAAAAGCCTGAAATTTTCAGGCTTTTTTTGCAAGTCGTGCCTCGGCTTCCAGCCATTTAGCGCGGCTTAGCACCTGTTGATTTTCGTCGCCTTCGAAATGGGCTTTGCGGGCGGGAAGTTGCGCGATAATCGCGGCATGTTCTGCATCGCTGGCATCGCGCCAAGCGACAATCTCATCGATATGGCGAAAACAGCCCATGCAATAATCTTCATCATTTAAGCCGCAGCGGGCAACGCAGGGGGAGAGCATACTTTTCCTCTTAACAGGTTTTCGTCATCGGGTTCAATGGGTGAGGCCGCTGCGTTAACTGTTGCTGCGTGAAGGCGTATCTCCCATGCATGCCAGCGAGTAAAGCAGGCTGACAAAGATTGTGGCGATACTAGCAGTTTTAGCCGCCATTTGGGCAGCGATATTAAGTAAAATGCACCTTGATATTCGTAAAGGCTTAATGACGGCACTGTTTTAAAACTGACGGTAAAGCCGAATAAAATAGTCAAATGGAACACATCGGAGTAAAGCAAATTCAGCATGGCAATTAAGCTCGATAATCATAAGCAGGCAAGGGATATATCCGACAGTCAGGACAGGCTCAAGGCGCACTTTATCCAGTTGGATAAGCTACTTGAGCAGAGCCGCGCCCTGTGGCAAGTGCGCGCCTTTGAGGCAAAAGCACTGCCTTGGGCGGCGCAATTCTCAAGGCTTGCAACCACCCTTTGGGCGCTTGATGATGCCGTGCTCGATACTTTGGATGCCGAGCAATCGGCGTTAGTCGATGCCTTATCTCCTGCACTCAAGCAGGATCTTGCCGCGTTAGGCTTAGACTGGGATCTGTCTTTACTTCTATCCTCCTTTGCCGAACTTTCGCAGGGCTCAGATATTGATTCAGATATAGGCTTTGATATTAGCTCTGACGATATTGAAACAGCTACTTCACCTTGTATTGATCTTACCGAGATTGCTCACTTTAGCGCCCATATAAAAGGCCGTAAGTGGGAGCAGATCACTGCCTTTGTGCAGCATTTGCCCGATGCGGGATTACCCGTGCTCGAGTGGTGTGCGGGCAAAGGGCACTTGGGCCGTTTGATTGCCAAGGCTCGTGGTGTGGATGTGTTAAGCCTAGAGTGGCAGGCGATGCTCTGTGAAGAGGGCCAAGCCTTTGCCGATAAATGGCATTTATCACAGCGCTTTATTTGCGCCGATGCTTTCGCTATCAACGATAAAACGAGCGACAATTCCGCTCATCAAACCAATCCTTTTTGCGCTCAGCAACAGGCGGTGGCGCTGCATGCCTGTGGCGATTTGCATGTGCGTTTACTGCAATTGGCCGCAGCGGCGGGCACACAGGCACTGGCGATTTCACCTTGTTGCTACCATTTAATTCAAGCTAATCAATATCAAGGCTTATCGACACTCGCCAAAGACAGCGCGCTGCGTTTAAGTCGCCATGACTTGCAATTGCCTCTACAACAGAGCGTGATCGCAAATCCCAAGCAGCAGGCGTTGCGACATCAGGAAATTGCTTGGCGGCTGGGGTTTGATGCGCTGCAGCGAAGTTGCCGTGGCATAGATGCTTATTTACCTTTGCCCGCCATAAAGCAAAGCCAGCTGAGCGGCGAGTTTGCTGAATTTTGCCATTGGGCGGCGGCACAAAAGGCGGTTACCTTAGCCGCAGATTGTGATGTTGACGCTTGGCTTGAGATAGGCAAACAGCGACAAAGGTTAACCCGGCGCATCGATTTGGCCGCGCATTTATTCCGCCGTGCGCTGGAGCTGTGGTTAATTCTCGATCGTTGCTGTTTTTTGCAGGAAAGTGGCTATCGGGTAAGCCTGAGGGAATTTTGTGCAACTAGCGTGACGCCTCGAAATGCGCTGATTTTGGCGCAAAAATCGAGCGATTGAAAAATAATCTGAATAATGAGGCCATACTTGCCTGTTTTTTATGAAGTATTTCTTTATTAGTTCATTTTGAATTAACGGATAGGCGGCATGATCTGCACAAGGGCTGATAAGCTCTGTGAGACAAGTCTAAGACGAAAGATGGTTTTTTATTGAATCATCGGGCTTTTCTTGTTCAAATGTCGCCTTAATGACAAATAACAACTAAAAACTGACCTAAAAGATCAGTGATCTTAGTGAGCGAATAAAACAGTTTCATGAAATATTCCCGCGTATTTATTAATAGCCTTGCCTATGAACTGGCACCTGTGGTGGTTTCCAGTAGCGAGCTAGAATCTCGCCTCGCGCCTCTATATCAAAAATTTCGCATTCCTATGGGGCAACTTGCGGCGTTAACGGGCATTACCGAACGCCGTTGGTGGCCTAAAGGGCATCAATTATCCGATGGAGCGATTAAAGCGGCGCACAAGGCAATTGCAGAAACGGGAATAGAAGTCGCCGAACTGGGCGCTGTGGTGTATACCGGCGTTTGCCGTGACCAACACGAACCCGCCACTGCCTGCCGGATTGCTGCGGCATTAGGTGTGTCGAAGGACACGGCGATTTACGATATCAGCAATGCCTGTCTTGGGGTGTTATCGGGTATTTTAGACATTGCTAACCGTATCGAGCTTGGCCAAATTAAGGCGGGCATGGTGGTGTCCTGCGAGTCGGCGCGGGATATTGTCGATGTGACCATTGATAATATGCTGGCCGATCCGACCATGCAGAATTTTGCTCAGTCGCTGGCGACCTTAACCGGCGGCTCTGGCGCGGTGGCGGTGATCCTGACCGATGGCAGTTTGCCGCTGACGAATGTGCGTAAGCATCAGCTGCTTGGTGCCTCCCATTTATCTGCGCCGCAGCACCATCAACTGTGTCAGTGGGGCTTGCAGGAAGTGGGGCACAATATTTACCGTGAGTTTATGCGTACCGATGCGGTGACCTTGCTCAAAGAAGGGGTCGAGCTGGCAAAACACACGTGGGAGCATTTCCTCTCGCAGCGGAATTGGTTGGTTGAACAGGTCGATAAAGTGATCTGTCATCAGGTCGGCGCTTCAAACCGTAAACAGGTCTTGAGTGCGTTAAATATTCCGCCTGAAAAAGAATTCCCAACATATCAACTACTTGGCAATATGGGCACAGTTTCTTTACCCGTAACTGCGGCCATGGCACACGATCAAGGCTTTTTACGCCCAGGGGATCAGGTGAGCTTTTTAGGTATCGGCAGTGGTTTGAACTGCATGATGCTGGGCATTAAGTGGTAGTTTTCCAAGATTGTTATCTGCCTTAGCCGACGCTTGAGCGCAAGGTTTGCTAGGGCATTTTTATGCTTATTGGTTTAGCGATGGGCATTAGCAATGAGCAGAGGTAAAGGCGAATTTACCTGCACAGGCTACCAATACAAAAACAATTAGAACAAAAGATAGGAAGCGTCATGTTAGACACTCTGTTGCCGTTTAAACGTCATTTTCTTAGCCGTAATGGCAACAAGCTGCATTACATCAATGAAGGCCAAGGTGAACCTGTGGTCATGGTGCACGGTAATCCTAGTTGGAGTTTTTATTACCGTAATCTCGTGAGTGCCCTTAAGGATACTCACCAGTGTATCGTGCCCGACCATATTGGTTGTGGCCTGTCGGATAAGCCGGATGACAGCGGTTACAACTACACCCTTAAGAATCGCATTGATGATTTAGAGGCGCTGCTCGATAGCCTAAAGGTAAACGAAAACATTACCTTAGTCGTCCACGACTGGGGCGGCATGATTGGCATGGGCTACGCGGCGCGTTACCCTGAGCGAATTAAACGTCTGGTGATTTTAAATACTGGCGCCTTCCATTTACCCGAGACTAAGCCTTTACCGCTGGCGTTGTGGATCTGCCGTAATACGCTGCTCGGCACAGTGTTAGTGCGTGGTTTTAATGCCTTTTCATCTATTGCCTCCTATGTCGGGGTAAAGCGTCAGCCGATGTCCAAGTACATCCGCGAGGCCTATGTTGCGCCGTTTAACTCATGGGCAAATCGGATTTCTACCCTGCGCTTTGTGCAGGATATTCCGTTAAAACCGGGTGACAGAAACTATCAACTGGTGTCGGATATCGCCGCCAGTCTGCCAAAGTTTGCCAAGGTGCCGACACTGATTTGCTGGGGTTTACAGGACTTTGTGTTCGATAAGCACTTTTTAGCCAAATGGCGCGAACATATGCCCCATGCTAAGGTGCATGAATTTGCCGATTGTGGTCACTATATCCTCGAAGATGCGAGCGATGAAGTGATTACCCATATCAAACACTTTATGGCGGAGGCGCAAACGCAAGAGCCTGAAGTGCAGTCCGTTGAAATGGGACAGGTCACAGAGTCTGAGACTGAGACTCAAGCGCCACAGGCCGCACATTAATGGTTAGGGTGGAGGATGCGCAGCTCGGCCGTGGGACATCTAGCGTCGAGCAAGCAAGCGATGCCAATATCTGTCGGCATTTAAAGCAGGCCGCCCATCACATTCCCCATCATCTCGCGGTTGCGGTGCAACAGGGCAAGGGTAAATCCCTTGCCAATCTGACTTACCAAGAACTCGACTTTATTAGCCTCGATAAACAAAGCGATGCCATCGCCTTCGCGCTCAATGCCCATGGACTGACGCGGGGGATGAAGGCAGTGCTGATGGTCACCCCGAGTCTGGATTTTTTTGCGTTAACTTTCGCTTTGTTCAAGGCTGGGATTATTCCCGTGCTGGTTGACCCTGGCATGGGGATTAAAAACCTTAAGCAATGTTTTATTGAAGCTGCGCCCGATGCCTTTATCGGTATTCCTAAAGCCCATATCGCCAGACGCTTATTAGGCTGGGGTAAGGGCAGCGTGCAGCATCTTATCAATGTGGATGGCAATCCCAGCGGGCTTGCTGGCACGCTATCGCGCTTACTCACGGGCGCGCCAAGTTTAGCGTCGATACTCTTATCAACAGCTAAGCCGTCTACAGCTAAGTCATCTGTGGCTAAATTGCCGGAACAGGCTGAGTATCCGATGGCGCTGTTAGAGCATGATGAGATGGCGGCGATTCTGTTTACCAGTGGCAGCACGGGGACGCCAAAAGGCGTTGTCTATAGTCACGGCATGTTTGAGGCGCAAATTCAGGCGCTAAAGCAGGATTATGGCATTGCACACGGCGAGCGTGATTTGGCGACATTCCCGCTATTTTCCCTCTTTGGTCCAGCGCTCGGTATGGCATCGATTGTACCTGAGATGGATGCCAGCAAACCAATTACGGCCAATCCTGAATTTTTATTTGCCGCTATTGAGAAATATCAATGCAGCAATATCTTTGTTAATCCGGCCTTGCTTGAGCGTTTAGGCCGCGCTGGTGAGCAAACCGAATCGAAAAAGCAGCACAAACTCAGCAGTGTGAAACGCGTGATTTCCGCTGGCGCGCCCGCGACCATTGCCTCGATTGCCCGTTTTAGCAAAATGCTCTGTGACGGCGTGCCCGTACTCAATTCCTACGGCGCCACCGAATCCTTACCCATCAGCATGATCGCCAGCGATGAGCTATTTACCACGACTCAAACCACGGACAATGGCGGTGGGATTTGTGTCGGCCGCGCCATCGATGGCGTGAGTATCGAGATTATCGCCATCACTGAAGCTGATATTCCTGAGTGGGATAATGGCCTGCGTCTTAACCCGGGGGAAATTGGCGAAATAGTGGTAACAGGCCCTATGGTGAGCCAGTCCTATTATCGCCGCGAAACGGCAACGACGGCGGCCAAAATCTGGGACCGCGAGCTGCAAACCTTCAGGCATCGCATGGGCGACCTTGGCTATCTGGACGACAGTGGCCGGTTGTGGATGTGTGGCCGCAAAGCCCATAGAGTGGATGCCACCCAAGGCGGGCGGTGTATTAAACGTTACTATTCCATTCCGAGTGAGCGTATTTTTAATACCCATCCGAATGTGAAACGTTCGGCATTAGTGGGGATCAAAGTGAAGGGGCAAGGTGGCGTGAGTGAGATTGAACCACTCATCTGCATCGAGCTTGACCAATCCTTGGTGTGCAATAAGAGCGCGCAGCTGTATCAAGAGTTGATGGCGATTGCCGAGCAGTATAGCCAAACTCAGGGGATTAGACGTTTTCTCATTCATCCCGATTTCCCCGTGGATGTGCGCCACAATGCCAAAATATTTAGAGAAAAATTAGCCGTTTGGGCGCAATCGCAAACCAAAGGCTGATTTCAATTTAGCTCATTTTTAACTTAAATAGGGTCGAACTTTCGACCGTTTGTTCGTGGTACGTTTTGCCGCGAGTTGTGCCTTGTTCACTTAATCACTGAATTGAATACTAAGATGACACTCACTGTCACGGAATGCGATATGACTGACAATCCTGCTGTTCTTCAAGCCGATGCGACACAAACTGGCCGTGGTGATAACCTCGCTCAAGCAGGCTTTGACCCGCGTGAGCAAGCCGCGCTTCATGCCTTGGCGGCTAAGGTCAGCCATGCCTTTGTGACTGGTGCGGGTGGTTTTTTGGGTAAGGCCATTTGCCTACGTTTGGTCGCGGCTGGGATTAAGGTGACTGGTTTTGCCCGTGGCCATTACCCTGAGCTTGATGCCTTTGGTGTGACTATGGTGCAGGGGGATTTAGCCAATCCTGAGCAAGTCAAACAGGCGATGCAGGGCTGCGATATCGTGTTCCATGTGGCCTCAAAAGCGGGTGTTTGGGGCGACAGAGACAGTTATTTTTGCCCCAATGTGAAGGGCGCCGCTAATGTGATTGCTGCTTGTAAAGCGCTTAAAATCAGTAAATTAGTCTATACCAGCACCCCTAGCGTGACCTTTGCGGGCGAGGATGAATCCGGTATCGATGAATCGACGCCCTACGCCAGCCGCTTTTTAAATTATTATGCCCATTCCAAGGCGATTGCCGAGAAGATGATGCTCGATGCCAATCAAGCATCGATAACCGCATCAGCATATGCCTTAAAGACAGTCGCCCTGCGGCCGCATTTGATTTGGGGACCCAATGATCCGCACCTGGTGCCTCGGGTGCTCGCCCGTGGTCGTTTAGGTAAGCTCAAGCTGGTGGGGCGCGAGGATAAACTGGTCGATACCATATATATCGATAACGCTGCCTATGCTCATATTCTGGCGGCCGTGGAGCTTTGCCAAGTCTCCCCTAAATGCCAAGGGAAAGCCTATTTTGTCAGTAACGACGAGCCTGTGACTATGGCCAAGATGCTGAACCTCATCCTAGCCTGTGATGGGCTGCCGCCTGTGACCGCGCGGGTGCCACAGACCCTAGCCTATGTGGTGGGCGCTGTGTTAGAAACGGCGTATCGACTGCTGAATAAGCAAGAAGAGCCGATCATGACGCGCTTTGTCGCTAAACAGCTTTCCTGTAGCCATTATTTCGATATCAGCGCGGCAAAACGAGATTTAGGTTATCGTACACTGGTGACAATAGACCAAGGTATATGTCGATTAAAAGCTTCGTTATAGATGTTTGATTATTAAATAGAAATGTAAAAATGAATGCGTTTAAATTTGATTGGTTAAACGCATTCCATTTACTGACTAAGAGTATTTTCTTATCGCAATGTCACACAGTTTGTTATATATTTTTTCAATTTGTAATTGACTATTCATGTTTGTATGGAAATGAGAGGAGAATAAATTAGTTTCAGATTGTAAGAAATTATCATTCTGTAGTTCAAGTGCATACTGCATATATTCTTTCCAATTGCTAAATCTACGTTCCTCTGGGACTATGTTACTTATATGCCCATAGTTTAATGTCACTACGGGTAAGCCATTTATTATTGCTGTTTGAGAGCTTGTGCCTCCACCAATTCTTTTAGGATTCAAATAAACATCAGCCATCAAACAAACAGATGCTAAGTCATCTTGAAATCCAATGTTTATCACTTTTTTTCTATCAATTAATTCAGCGTCAAAATTACTTGAAAGACTAAAACTGTCTGTACCAGAGAAAATAATATGTGCATTTTCGTTGCTTTTAATAAGACCGTTGCAAATTTCGATAAACTCAGGGGTTACTTCTCTATCCATCCTAGTGCTTACTACTAAATAAATGAAAGAATTATTATCCAGACCCAATTTTTCTTTTGAGGCGGGAATGTCAGCCTTTCCCTCTGGAGTGACCAACATATTCTCGAGCATAAAGTCATTATGTTCATATTTAGATGCTAGCTCTCTATGGTTATCATCGAAAAGGCTCCCAGGAACAAAATAGCTATCGCAGTGTGCAAATGGGACTACACCACCAGTGGTTGCAAATATCGATGGGTAAATTCCAAATATAGCCTCCTGAACTAAAAGATTTTCACCATGTGAAATAACTGCATCTGTATCTAATGATTTAAGAGTGTCTAAAATATCTAATACCTTTCTTGATGACATCATCTGTTTCTCAATAGATATTATTTTAATTTTCTTATCTTTAAATTGCATATAGTTAATATTTAGCTCTGATGTTCCATTTAAATCTTTATTGACATTAAATCCTGTGGGGTTTATTAATCCAAGAGTATTGTGATAGTTGAATCCATTTGAATTAATGATTGTTACATTACAATTATGATAAGTTTCTAAGTGGCATGCAATGTTGAAAGATTCTCTGGTTGGGGAATGTCTCATTCCAAGAATTTGTGGACTTAATATGACAATGTTTTTAACCTGATTAACATTTTTTTTGTTTTTATATTTATATAGTTTTAACCAATTATTCATGTCATTAGATAAATTTTTAAAGATATTTCTTAATGATGTTGTATTAACCGGGGTTGAGTTTGTAAATAAACGATTTCCAATATTCCAATATATCTCGTAAAAGCTTTGAGGTGACATGTTTGGTGGGCATGAATTGATAATTTTTTCTAAAAATCTAGAGTTTTTTGTTAAGTCAAATAAAAAGAAGTACAAGGCATTTAAGTTGTCTATCGGTGGTTGATTTGTAAGATAGTGTTGTATCACTTGTTCTTTATTGTACTCATCAATCTGTTCATAAGCCGATTTTAACGTGCTCAAGTATGAAAAAGATTCGTTATCTAATTTAGCTTCGATAAATATTAAATCTATAGTAAGAATTATGTCATTTGAAAAATTCATTAAGTTTCCCTATTTTAGTGATTTTTGTAAGGTAGGCATATTTCCGTCATTCCGCACCTAATTTTCGATTTAAAAAAACTTGACGGCGATCGGCCATTCTGATCTATTACTACTTTTTGCAGGTAGATCATTATGGCCACTCCCGCTATCGCTATTCGTAACCTCGACCACCTTGGTTTGGTCGCTGCACTCTGCCAAGAACTCGGCATTGCTCGCATGATTGATGCGGTGCTCCCCAAAACGCCGCCCTACAAAGTTTCACATGGTGAAGCCTTGGTGGCGATGATTCTGAATGGTCTTGGCTTTCATAGCTCCACCTTGCACATGTTCCCGCAATTCTTTGCCAACAAGCCTGTAGAGCGTCTGATTGGCCCTGGGATCTGTGCCGATGACCTAAATGATGACGTGCTCGGCCGCTGCCTTGATGCCCTCTTTGAGGCCGATGTCAGCACGCTTTATCAGGTGATGGCGGAACAGGTCGTCGAGCGATTGGAGCTCAAAAGTACCGCAGTACACCTCGATATCACCAGTTTCCACGTCGATGGTGCCTATGACCAAGTCGATGGCGAACAGCTCGGTAAGTTGCAATTGGTACGGGGCTACAGCCGCGACCACCGGCCAGAGCTAAACCAGGTTATCCTGGAACTTATCTGCGAAAATCAAGCCGGCCTGCCCATTTATATGCAAGCCTTGAGTGGCAATAGTAATGATACCAAGGCCTTTGCCCAGACCGTACGGCGCCACTTGAGCAGTCTCAAGGCCGCGCAGGAGAGTCGTTATCTGGTCGGCGATGCGGCGCTGTATTGCACCGACACCTTGCAACTACTGGCACAACAGCAACAGTTGTTCGTGACTCGTGTGCCTGTCACCCTCAATGAGGCCAAGCGAGCCGTGGCAACCATTGGCACCCAGTCGCTGGTTGCGCTGGGCAATGGCTATCATGGCTGTTGGCAAAGCGCCAATTATGCCGACGTCGCGCAGCGTTGGTTGCTGGTGCGCAGCGAACAGGCTAGCCACCGTGAGCAGCAAACATTAGCCAAAAACCTACTGAAAGACAGCACGCGTGAGCTGAAAGCCTTTGGCAAATTATGTGCTCAGCGTTTTGCCTGCGAGGCCGATGCGCAGGCTGAATTAGCCCGTTTTGCAGCCAACTTAAATCTGCTGCAACTGGAAGCAGAGGTCGTGAGTGAACCTCTCTATGCTGGGCGCGGAAGGCCGCAAAAGGGTGAAGTGCCGGTGAGCTACCAATTTCACATCAAGGGGTTAGCCGCAAGTAGCTTGGCGCGGGTAGCAGAGGCACGCAACCAGACTGGGGTGTTCATCCTCGCGACCAATGATCACAGTGAAACGCTCACCATGGCTGAGCTGTTGGCAATCTATAAAGCCCAGCAGAACGTCGAGCGTGGGTTTCGCTTTCTGAAAAGTCCCGAATTTTTAACCTCGTCGTTGTATCTTAAAAAACCAGAACGTATCGAAGCATTACTGATGGTGATGACCTGTAGCCTGATGATTTATGCGGCGCTGGAGCACCGTATCCGGCAGGGCTTAGTAGAGCAGAATCGCAGTGTGGCGGACATGAAAAAGAAACCCACGCAAAAACCAACTGCGCGCTGGATCTTTTTACGCTTTGGCGGGGTACACGAGTACCAGTTAGGAGAGGCGCCACCTCAGGTCACGGGGCTAACGGCCGACCAGCAGATCATTCTCGACGTGTTAGGTGAACGCTATCGGCAAATTTATTCCTAAATCAGGTGCGGAATGTCGGATATTTGATAAATTTTTATACTATTTTTCTGCTTAATTGTACATAGTTTTATGTTTTGTTGGGAAAATTTTGGTATGGTTCAGTGTTAGAAAAGTTAAACTCAGAATTCAGATAATAACTGATCCTAATTGTGCGATATATCATGCCGAAAATCTTGCAGTGTCAAGCGTTACCACAATTTGGTGGCAGAGTCAGACGTGGCAAGGCTCAGACTAGGATGTGAACTCAATACTACTCTTAGAAACAGCACGAGTGCAGCAAACGATTATTCTAAACATATATGGTCAGTTATTTAGTGTCGTTTGATTATTAATCAATGACTATTTACCTCTTTCAAAATATTTCTACTGTATCATTGTTTGAGATGATACATGCATTGTGTATTTGATAAGTGTTTTGTGTATATTTACTTTTTCAGTTGCATTACAGGAATTCACTCTATAGTTAGGGAATATTATGAGTTGTGGTGAATGTAAAACGTCAATTTTTAGGCAAAAAATAGGTCGCTGTAAACGCTGCATGTGGCAGTTGACGCTGCTATCGCTTATCGGTTGGCCTTTGTGGTGGTATCTCTACAGTGACGCTCCTCGAGAGGTCAACTCCATCGCCTTACTGTTTTTCTGCTTAGCCTTTAGTGGCCTGTTGTTACTGCATCTTGTGGTATTAGTCGCGCGCCGTCTGCTCGGGCGTGAGTAGTTTTTCACTTCCCATCGAATCTCCTTTTTATCCTTTGTGGTGAGCGGTCACACTCGCCATTTACACTATTTCAAACGGCCATGCTTGCCCGCGAACTTTTTCATTTTCGCTTAATGCTCAAGTGTTACACAGTGCGCTGAAACAGCTCGCTTTTTATCGTCTTAGCGAAAAATACTGTCGATTGGTGCTGAGGCGTGATGAGTGATGAGCTCACGCGATTATTTTACTCCGTGATCCCGTGAGTGTTAGGGCTAGGCTTAAATCTGAACTGAGTACCATAAATACTCTGATGATAAGGGTTCGTGTAACGAGTTTTTTTGGCTGATAAGTATGGATTTAAACAAATTTTAATCTGACATTTTAAGGTTTTTACCCTGTTTCACTGTTTTTGGTATCGCCAAGTACTAAGATCGAATATGGCGATGGAGCCGAGAAAACTCGGTATTTTTTTAGGTTTTAGGGAGTGTTATGGAGTTTTTAACCACGCTATTTGTGGGTTACCCGATATGGGTTTGGTTAATGTTTTTTGGCTTTGTGTTGGCATTGTTAGCCTTCGACTTAGGTGTGCTACACAAAGAGCAGCACGAAATTACCGTGGCAGAGAGCCTTAAATTATCGGCCTTTTATATTTGTATGGGTCTGTTGTTCGGCGCTTGGTTATGGTGGTATAAGGGCTCGACTGCGGGGATGGAATACCTCACGGGTTACCTTATCGAAAAATCCTTATCTATGGATAACGTCTTCGTTATCGCGCTTATTTTCAGTAGCTTAGGCATTCCCCGTTTGTATCAACACCGAGTGTTATTCTGGGGGATCATGGGCGTTATCGTGCTACGTGCCATTATGATTGGTCTAGGCGCGGCGCTGGTAGCGCAATACCAAGGCGTGTTGGTGTTATTCGGCCTGTTCTTGATTTTCACTGGTATTAAGATGCTCTTTTCCGATGATGAGCATGGAGATATCCAAGATAATAAGTTTTACAAATGGTTACGCTCCAAAATGCGTTTTACGCCAAGCCTTCATCAAGAGAAGTTTTGGGTAAGGGGAGAGGAGCATCAACTCAGCAAAGGCTGGTGGGCAACGCCTCTATTCTTGGCGTTGATATTAGTCGAAACCGCGGATCTGGTGTTTGCGGTGGACAGTATCCCGGCAATTTTTGCGATTACCCAAGATCCCTTTATCGTCTATACCTCTAATATCTTTGCTATTTTAGGTCTGCGGGCATTGTATTTCGCCCTCGCGGCTATGGTGCATCGTTTCGAGTACCTCAAGTATGCGTTGTCGGTGGTGTTGGTATTTATCGGCGTAAAAGTCGGACTGGTATACTTTAATCACGAAGGCATTGTGGACTTTAAAATCCCAACAGCCTTATCCCTTGGCGTCACCTTCGGCCTCTTGCTGGCGGGGGTATTATTCTCCCTGTGGAAGACGCGCGAGCAGAAGTAAGTTAATGTTTTTCTATCTAAAACTGGCGCCATAGTGCGCCAGTTTTTATTCGGTCATCCCAAAGATGGATTGTGAATTGCCTAGGTTATTGGCCGATGAAATAATTTCTATTTGCGGTTTTTAGGTTTGGTAAAAGTGCGCAAACTGTTCTATTTTTCGTATAGACAGACGTTTGGCTCGGGCTTTCTTTCTACCTGAGTAATCGTTCGCCTAACAGCGCACTGAGCCAAATATAAAGAGTCTGTTTTCATCAATTTTGCACTAATAACAATAAATTATTAGCACCATCAACTTTGTGGCTTAGCTCATTATCTGCCGGAATGGGGCGACAGTTTGGCTCATTCTGAGATGTTGACCATTACGCCACGCCATCATTACAAATAATCGAACAAATGACAGCGAGCCAGGCCGTTAATGCCGAGGTTCGTACGAGGAGAAAGATCATGTCTATGGTGAGTGCGAAGGAATTTGCTCATTGGCTAAAGAAACGCTTCGAGGGTGTTGAAAAGGGCGTGAGTTTAACTCGAGAAGATATTAATCAGCTGACCGGACGCCAAAATTTTTCATTGGTGTTTGTCCATGATATTCACTACGAGTTGATGCGTTTTGGCATTGCCTTTGTGACAGACACGGGGCGCGATACTTATTATCTTGTGCGGGTTTTCGATAAACCTTGGCGCAATCAATTGGAGCAGGACTCTGAAAAGGAGCTGTTCTCTAACGTAGTGTCGATTAATTTACTGCGTTAAGACGGCAATTCGTGGCATTTATCAGTGCAATTTTGCTTGAGGTGGTGAGTGCTTTCGACGCACCACAGCGCGCTGCTGCGCAACCTCGACAGCCCCTGTTGCATAAGGATTAACAGGGTTAATAAATCGCATCTTTGCGTGACTTCCTGTCTACTAAGTTCGTTACACTCTCCCTCTTTACACTTAAATCCGCCGTGAAAAGTGCAAATTCGCTTGTTCTTCGGCATGGATTTTCCTAAGGTGATTGAAAATGATTTTCACTGAGGCCCCCTATGAATACCCATTTGCAATTACAGGTTAAGCATTGGCTCGAAAATGACCCAGATCCCCGCACTCAGGCACAACTGCAAGCCTTAATCGACGCCGGAAATGACGCCGAACTCGAGGCACGTTTTGCGGGACGTTTAGAATTTGGAACCGCCGGATTACGCGGTGTGGTGGGCGCAGGTCCTATGGGCATGAATCGCTTGGTTATCCGCCAAACATCAGCAGGACTTGGTGCCTATTTGCTCGAACAAATTAAAGATGCCGCCGAGCGCGGGGTCGTAATTGGTTACGATGGCCGCCATGATTCACGCACTTTCGCCCATGATACCGCCAGTGTGCTCACCGCGATGGGCATTAAAGTGCGCCTCACTGCCAAAGTGGCGCCAACGCCGCTGGTGGCCTTTGGGGTTAAGCATTTTAATGCCGCCGCCGGTATTGTGGTGACCGCCAGCCATAACCCGCCACAATACAACGGCTACAAAGTGTATTGGGAAAACGGCGCGCAGATTATCCCGCCCCATGACTCAGGTATCGCCGCTCAAATTGAGCTGGCGGCAACCCAAGCAATTCCGTTTATGGATCAGGTGGAGGCAACCAAACAAGGCAAGCTTATCTGGTTGCAGGACGATTATTACGAAACCTATCGCCGCGGCGTGATGCACGCCAATGTGCTGCAAAATAACACCGCGCCCGAAAAAGTCAGTCTTGCCTATACCGCGATGCACGGTGTGGGTGCTGAAATGGCGGAAACCGTGCTCCAAGACGCAGGTTTTACCCAAGTGTATTCGGTGGCGGCGCAGCGCGAACCTGATGGGGATTTCCCAACGGTTAATTTCCCGAATCCGGAAGAAAAGGGTGCGATGGACTTAGTCATCGCCGAAGCGAAAAAGCATGGTGCCATGCTAGCTTGTGCCAATGACCCCGATGCCGACAGATTCGCTGTTGCAGTACGTAAAGGTGATGGCGAGTATCAAATGCTAACGGGCGACCAAGTGGGCGTGCTCTTTGGCCATTATCTGTTAAGCCATGCGAGTAAGGAGCAACGTCTGGTGGGCACCACTATTGTGTCCTCCAGTTTGTTATCTAAAATCGCCAAAGGCTTTGGCGTTGAAAGTTATACCACGCTCACTGGTTTTAAATGGCTGATGAATGTGGGGATTGCGCAGAGTCAGCCTGATAATCAATTCCTGTTTGCCTACGAAGAGGCGCTGGGTTACACCGTCGGTAACATGGTGTGGGATAAAGACGGCCTGTCGGCCCTAGTCGCCTTCGCCCAATTAACGGCCGAGCTTGCCGCAAAAGGGCAAACCATTTGGGATAGGCTCGAGCAGATATACCGCGAGCAGGGTTTCCATCTCAATGCTCAAGTTAGCATTGCCTTAAAACCCGACACGCCCAATATCGGCGCCTATCTGCGTGAACATCCGCCGCTGGCAATTGGTGAACATGCCGTGGTGTCGACCGATGATCTCAAGGCGTTAGAGCGCCGCTTTGCCGATGGCAAGGTTGAGAAAATCAAGCTGCCCGCCAGTGATGTATTAACCTACCGCTTAGCCAATGGCGCGCGGGTGATAGTACGGCCGTCGGGCACTGAGCCTAAAATCAAGTGCTATTACGAGGTGGTCGAGCCAATGACGGCGCAAGACACCTTGGCCTGCGCCCAAGCGCGGGCAACTCAGGCGATGGAGGCGTTTATTTCAGCCCATCAGGCGAGCCTACCTAAATAAGCGCTTTTAGCGCACTCAATAAAATCAGCTTCACTCAAAGGCTACTGACATGATGTTGTCAGTAGCCTTGTTTTATTCTTGTTGTCGTCCGCTGGTGAATAACATTTATAACATGATGAATCATCGGCATTTTTCAACAAGGAGAAAGTGAAAATGTTATCAATTGCACCGTTAGTCTGGGGTGAAATTCCTGTCAGTGATATGGATCGTGCCATCGCTTTTTATCAACAACATTTCGGCGTTGAATTTAAACGTGACGATATGGAAGACATGCAATACGCGACGCTGGTAACAGAGGAGGAAGGCGCCGCCAGCATTGGCCTCGTTAAATACAGCATGAGTAAACCGTCGATGGAAGGTAGCACTGTATATCTGCATTTTAGTGCACAATTGCAACCTTTAGTGGATAAACTCGTGGCCGCCAATGTGACTATGCTATTGCCTGTAACACCTATCAAAGACGGCGGTTGTGGCTACATCGCCCTGTTCGTGGATAGCGAAGGCAACAAGGTCGGCCTCTGGTCGCAAAATCAGTAATGTAAACTCTGCAGAGTCGTGCCTTGGCACGGCTCTCGGTACTGATGTTTAGTACTGATGTTTACGCCGATCTTTAATTCGAGTGGATACTGTCAGTTCTGCGGATAAGAGCGATATGCAGTAAGGTCTCGCGATAGCCTTAAACAAGCAACAGCAAATTTCAGTGATGAAGGTAAAGGATAATGGAACAGGTTTTTATGGCGGCTCAACCTATGCTTGGGCTGAGTACGCGCACCAACAATAGCACCGAAATGGCGGGTGAAGGCGGCAAGATTGCAGCGCTTTGGCAGACATTCTTTGAATCATCACAACTCACGGCGATGCTCGACTCTCCCATGTATGGGGTTTACTACGACTATGAATCCGATATGACGGGAGACTATTCGGTTTTAGTGGGGAAAAGCGTTGAGTCTGTCAGCGAGACCGGCCCTTTTACGGCGTTGCAGCTACGAGAAGGAAAATACCTTAAGTTCAGTGCACAAGGGGAAATGCCCCACTGTGTGGTTGATCTTTGGGGACAGATTTGGCGCTACTTTAGTGCACCTGATTGTCCGCATCAGCGTGATTATCAAACGGACTTTGAGGTCTATCGAAGCGCCGATAAGGTCGAGATTTATATCGGGATCGTGTAGGCCGAATCCATAACGCTTTGCCTGTACAGTATCGCTTGGGCGGGTAAGCTTTAGCGGTTAAGATCCCTAAACTTTCGCTGCAAAGCCAATTTGAGGTGTGATTACTGTCCATGCGCCGTGCCGACCGCCTATTCCAAATAGTGCAAATTCTTAAACATCGACGATTAACGACCGCCCAAGAGCTGGCGGATCGTTTAGAAGTCTCGACCCGCACCGTATACCGCGATGTGCAGGATTTGTGTTTGAGCGGCATTCCCATTGAAGGGGAGGCGGGCGTGGGCTATCTATTGCGCCACGAAGTGAATGTGCCACCACTGATGTTTAACGAGGCCGAATTAGAGGCGATTCAAGTCGGCATGCGTATGGTGCAAACATGGGGCGGCAAAGAGCTTGGCAGTGCGGCGCGTCAGGCGATGATAAAAGTGGAAGCCGTACTCCCTAAGCGCTTGCAAGCCTATCAATCCTTGATGTTTTCGCCGGATTTTTATTTAGATTCCAACGAGTTTCAGTTTCTCGACCCGCTGCGTAATGCGGCCCAGCGCCGTGAGTACGTCAAACTCTTCTATCAAGATGTGAATAAAGCCCTGACCGAGCGCGAAGTGCGGCCGCTCGCCATCTATTTTTGGCGAGGCACTTGGACCTTGCTGACCTGGTGCGAATTACGCCAAGATTTTCGCAACTTTCGGGTCGATCGTATTACAGGATTGTTAAGGCTTAACCGCCATTTTGAACCGACGCCGGGGCAGGAATTAGAGGATTATATTTGCTTGATGGACGCCCAGATGCGCGAGCGTGAAGCCGAAAAATAAAGCCACTCATTGAGTGGCTTTATTTTGATTACTTTATGA
The DNA here is from genome assembly GCF_029843705.1 of Shewanella sp. GD03713. Lineage (NCBI taxonomy): Bacteria > Pseudomonadati > Pseudomonadota > Gammaproteobacteria > Alteromonadales > Shewanellaceae > Shewanella > Shewanella sp. GD03713. Next base: position 3,117,188 of record NZ_JAOCIW010000001.1, on the reverse strand, counting down.
ATCTTGCTTAGAAACTGCCGCGGATCCCGAGGGCGATTTGGGTGCCAAAACGCTCTAGGTAATTCACTTGGTCCTCATACTTCACATAACCCGAATAGCGGTTATTGGTCAGGTTCGAAGCCTCGGCGAAAATCGACACATTTTCGAAAATATCATAACTCGCGCTAGCATCGAGCTGACCGTAGTCTTGGATCCAAGCTGGACCACCCCAAGCTTCGGGATCGACCAGGAACTTACTGCGCCAGTTATAGGCAACCCTGGCCTGCAGACCGTATTGCTCATAGTAAAGGACGGCGTTGTAAGAGTTTTTCGACATGCCCTTGAAGGGTAAGCCTTTCGCATCGATTTCGGGATCATCATAGCTGCTGTCCACATAGGTGTAGTTCAGCTGGAAACCTAAACCATTAAAGGGCTCTGGCAGGTATTCGTCGAGGGATTGCTGCCATGCGGCTTCCACCCCTTGCACTTTGGCGCCGTACTTACCCGATACGGGTTGAGTGACATAATATTCAGTCCCCTCAACCATTTGAGGCCCTTTGTCGTCGGTGATAAAGGATTCAATGTCCTTGATAAAAATGGCACCGCTCAGTGAGCTACTCTCGTGGAAATACCATTCGAGGGAGATATCCCCTTGGCGCGCCTTTTCAGGGGCGACGCTTGGGTTACCGCGTGTCAGTGTCGGTAAGCCATTCTCACGGGTCGTGAAACTCGGTGCAGCCCACACTCGCAGCGCATAGAGTGATGGGCGGCTTAACACTTCGGCGGCGGAGACACGTAGCAGCAAGTCATCCTGCAGATTGAGCTTAAAGTTCATGCTCGGTAACACATTGGTATAGCTATCGTCGTAACTGGTTTGAACAACGTTTTTCCAATCATTGTTGGTGGGTTGGCCGGCACTGTCTAATTCAACCTTAGCCAAATCGTAGGCATAACCGTCGGAGGTGACTTTAGTCTGGCTCGCTCTGAGGCCTAAGTTCAACATATACGGCAGATCGAAAATTTCCTCTTCAATATTCACCTGCACATAGGCGGAGGTCACCGCTTCTGTGACTTCATAGCTGCCAGCCTTATTGAGGCTAGCGACAATGCTCTTATCCGCCGCTTCTTGGTTAATGCTGCGGTAGTATTCAAGCAGTTTGTCGTAGTCGAAGCTTGGCCATGGCTCTGGGGAGATGCTGTTTTCACCATCGAGGAAGTTATCGAAGTTGGCGGGCACAAATACGCTCGAAGGAATTTGGAACAGTTCAAATTCGCCTTGAGTAAAGACAGTGCTGTTATCGAAGGTATAACCGTCGCGGGTGAGGTAATAACCACCACGGCTGAATTGGCTGGAGTTAGCGGAGGCAAATTCGGTCTGCTTCTTCACTTGCTTGACATAATTGACGCCAAAATCGACCTTGCTGATGATGCCTTCATCGGGAATGTATTGGCTGATAAGTTTGATGTCAGTAATTTTATCGTCGACATCGACGCCACTGTTACGGCTATAGTGGGCGCCGTATTTTTGATCGGCGCTCAGACCTGGGCTGATCACCACATCGGGCAGCATATTGCCACGGGTGTAATCGATGTCGATACCATCGACAAAGCCACGGGCAACCACGAAGCGGTTATCGCCATTATTGGCATTTTGCGCGGCGGAGTAGGCGACATCGGCGGTAATCGACCAATTGGGCATAACATACCAGTCGGCCTTAAGGCCCATTTGGTAGGTATCGGTTTTTCTTGGGGTACTGAGGTTGAGCAATTCAACCATAGTGTTGTCACCCGTTTGGTTCATGCTCACCACACGGCCCTGATCGTCAAATATGGCGTCGGTAAATAGCGGTGTGCCCGGCGTCCATTCTTCGTCGTAGTTCACGAAGCCGATTTGGTATTTATGGCCATCGGTGTTGTAGCGTGAATAGAGACCGTCGAAGTTAATGTCGAGATTATCCAGTGGGCGCCATTGCAGGGCGAGCGTGCCACCTACGCGTTCACGCACGTCTTGGGCGTTCGCAAAATACATATAGCTTGGGATCTTAGAGGCATAAATCTCACCTGGGTCGATCACGCCGTTATTGTTGGTATCGACCGGCACCCCGGCACTGTCGACGCCCCAGCCTTCATCTTCATCGAAGAAGCCTTCGGCCGAATAGGTGTCAGCCCGCAGTGTCTTACGGGAATATACCGCCGAGACCAGCGCACCAAAACTATCGTCATCCGTCTTATCACCGATGATCAGCGAGGCGTGGGGGTGAATATCCTCAGTACGGGACTCGTAAATCCCCTTGGCGGAGGCTTGAATGGTACGGCCTTCTAAATCCAGCGGTTTACGGGTTTGGATATCGACGATAGCGCCAATGCCACCTTCGGTCAGTCTGGCTTCGGGTGACTTATACACCGCCAGCACGTTTACCAGCTCCGAGGCGATGGTGTCGAAGTTAAAGTCTCGGCCCGCATTTTCTGAGGCCAATTTACGGCCATTGAGGGTGGTGACGTTATAACCATCGCCAAGGCCGCGAACCAGAATATTTTGCCCTTCGCCGCCGTTACGGGTAATGGTCACCCCGGGAATACGCTGTAGCGCCTCGGCTAAGTTTTCATCTGGAAATTTACCAATGTCATCGGCGACTACAAGGTCGACCACGCTCACGGCATTCTGTTTTAGGAACATCCCTTCCTTAATACTGTTTCTGATCCCTGTTACCTGAATGCGTTCGACTTCGGCATCCTGGGCTTGCGCAGTGTCCTTCGCTTGAACTTGCTCTTTCGTTTCGGTTTGTTGCTCTGCTGGTATTTCATTGGCAGCGCTGTGAGTTGCTGTCAGAGCCGCTGCGATGGCTAGGGCAATCGCGGCAGGCTTGGTGGTTAAGAGTTTCATAGTATCCCCGCATGAGTGTGATGCACGGTCGTTGCCGTGTCTTTTAATACAATTTCGAAAGCGAAAGAAACTGCGAAAACCTTTCGAAGTCTTATTTATAGCGTTAAATTCTGTAATCGATCAATAAAAAAATGTAAAAATACTTTCAAAAAGTTTCACATTCATGCATGATGAAAATCAACTTATGGTAAAAACTTGAGCTAAAGCTTCGTAAGTTATTGTTAATTTAGTTATTTGTTTTTTCGATGGTGAAAAGTAATTTCGAAAGTGTTTGAAAGTTTTTCTTGGCGTGTTACCTTTCAATCGATAGATAATCGAAAGAATGGAGAAGCTTGTGAGTACTTTGAACACGATAGAAAGGCAGCAGGAAATTGTGCGAATGACACAGTTACAGGGAAAGGTCTCTGTTGCCGAACTCGCAGAACACTTTGGGGTATCTGAAGTCACGATCCGTAGCGATTTAGCCATGTTGGATCAAAAGCAGTTACTGGTGCGCTCCCGGGGCGGCGCTATGGTCAACAGCGAGTTGATCCGGGAGTTATCACTGAAGGAGAAGGGCAGTTGCCATTCGGCCTTAAAGCAAGAGTTAGGTAAGGCCGCGGCAGCCTTGGTGCAAAACGGTGATCGCTTATTGCTCGACTCGGGGACGACCACCCAACAGGTGGCGGCGAACCTGATGGAGCATAAGGATCTGATCGTGATGACCAATGGCCTGAATATCGCCACCGAGTTGGCTAAGGCTGACGAAGTGGAGGTGATGTTAACCGGCGGACTGTTACGTAAAAAATCCCTGTCGTTCTACGGCAATATCGCCGAGAACAGCCTGCGGGATTACAACTTTAACAAGTTGATTTTAGGGGTAGATGGTTTCGATTTGCGGGTGGGATTAACCACTCACTTTGAAAAAGAGGCCAGCCTCAACCGAATGATGTGTGAGATAGCGAGTGAAATTATCGTTGTGACTGACTCATCAAAGTTTGATCAACAAGCATTCCACGTTATTTGCAGCAGTCGCCGTATTACGCGCCTAGTGACAGATACCGGGATCCCAGAGCGCTATGTTGATGAATTAACTAAACAAGGTGTGCAATTACACCTCATTGAGAAAGCTAATTTATAACGGGGAATTACTATGTCGGGTTTTGATCGTCGTTCGTTTTTAAAGGCTTCTATGGTAACCGCTGCGGCAACGGCCCTTGCGGCCTGTGCCAGCAGTGAACGTGCTACAGGCACAACACCTAAGGCTGCGGGTAAATCTGTGATGGGGCTGGTCGTGCCCAAGATGGATGAGGTTAGAGTAGGGTTAATCGGGGTGGGTGAGCGCGGCATTGGGTTTGTGCATCATTTCAGCCGTATCGAAGGCGCCCGCATTACCGCCATCTGTGATACCGATACCTTAGTGCTGGCCCGCGCTGAAAAAGCCATTAACGAATATGGACGTGATAAACCTGCCTATTTTAGCAAGGGAGACCATGCGTACCGCGATCTGTTAAACCGTGATGATGTGGATATCGTCGTGATTGCCACACCATGGGCGTGGCATCACCCCATGGCGAAAGAAGCCATGTTAGCGGGCAAACATGCCTTCGTCGAAGTCCCGATGGCGGGCACGATTGAAGAGCTGTGGGATCTGGTGGATACCGCCGAACTGACCCAGCGTAACTGTATGATGATGGAAAACGTCTGTTACGGCCGTGATGAGTTGATGGTGCTCAACATGGTGCGCCAAGGCCTGTTTGGTGAACTGCTCCACGGTGAGGCCGCCTACATCCACGAACTGCGCTGGCAGATGAAGGAAATCGACCGTAAAACAGGCTCTTGGCGTACGGCTTACCATGCCAAATACAACGGTAACCTCTATCCCACCCATGGTTTAGGCCCTGTCGCCCAGTATATGAATATCAACCGCGGCGACCGTTTAGACTATTTAACCTCTGTGAGCTCTCCTTCCTTAGGCCGCGCCGCCTATGCCAAACGTGAGTTCCCAGCGGATCATCAGCGTAACCAACTCAAGTACATTTGTGGCGACATGAACACCAGTCTGATTAAGACGGTAAAAGGTCGCAGCATCATGGTGCAGCATGATACGACCACGCCTCGTCCTTACAGCCGTCATAACCTGATCCAAGGGACAAACGGCGTGTTTGCCGGCTTCCCTAATCGTATCGCGCTGGAAAACGGTGGCTCTGGCAGTTATCACGAGTGGGATGAAAACATGGATTCATGGTACGCCAAATATGACCACCCTCTGTGGACCCGTATGGGCAAAGAGGCGGAGGAGAATGGCGGCCACGGTGGCATGGACTTCTTGATGTGTTGGCGGATGATTTACTGCCTACGTAATGGCGAGGCACTGGATCAGGATGTGTACGACGGCGCGGCATGGTCGGCGGTATTCCCCTTGTCGGTGGCCTCAGTCGGTGACCGTGGTAACTCCAAGGACTTCCCAGACTTTACCCGTGGTGTCTGGCAAACCGCGAAACCCCTCGGCATTGTGGGGTAAGCGCTATGTCAGTGATTCAAACTATCATTGACGCCAATAAAGCAGGTCAGCAGGCGGGCATTTTTGCCGTCTGCTCGGCCCAGCCCTTGGTGTTACAGGCGGCGCTATTGCAGGCAAAGGCGAATGGCACGCCCTTACTTATCGAGGCGACCGCCAACCAAGTGAATCAGTTTGGCGGTTATACCGGGATGAAACCACAGGATTTCATCGACTTCGTCACTCAAATGGCCATTGAACTTGGCCTTGAACCTTCGCAGTTACTCTTTGGTGGCGACCACTTAGGCCCCGTTGTTTGGTGCCAGCAAGCCGCCGAAGAGGCGATGCAATTGGCGGAAGACCTTATCGCCGAATATGTTAAGGCGGGATTTACCAAAATCCACCTTGACACCAGTATGGCTTGTGGCGGTGATGTGCTTCCCTTAGCGGATGAACTTATCGCAGCGCGTGCGGCGCGGCTCTGTGCGGTGGCCGAAGCCCACCGTGCGCCCGAGCAAGCGCTCTGTTATGTGATAGGCACCGAAGTGCCTGCGCCGGGCGGCGTGAGTGAGATGGAGGCCGAACTTGCGGTCACGCCCGTCAGCGCCATTGAACATACCTTAAATTGCCACCGCGATGCCTTTGCTGCGGCAGGGCTGGGAGAGGAGGTGTGGCAAAAGGTGATTGCGGTTGTCGTTCAGCCTGGGGTGGAGTTTGATAACAGCCAAGTACATTTGTTTGAACCCGAGGCGACCCATGCCCAAAGTGAGTTCATTCGCGGTTATCCCAGATTAGTGTTTGAGGCGCATTCGACCGATTATCAGCTCAGCATGGGGTATCAAGCCTTAGTGCAGCAGCATTTCGCGATTTTAAAAGTGGGCCCACAGCTTACCTTTGCTCTGCGGGAGGCCTTGTTTGCCCTGTCCCATATCGAAAATGTGCTGTGCCAGCCCGAGCAATGCTCGGATTTACGCCAAAGCTGTTTTGAGTTAATGCGAGATAACCCTAAGTATTGGCAAGGGTTTTATGCCGACAACGAGGCATTGAAGTGGCAACTTGGCTTTAGCTTTAGTGACCGTGTGCGTTACTACTGGCCGAGTCTGCAAAACAAGGTCGAGCAGCTATTGAGCAACTTAGCCCAAAGCATTCCTCTGCCGCTGATCAGCCAGTATTTACCGAACCAATATACGGCGGTGTTGGCGGGGGAACTTAAGCCCACGGCCCGTGAACTCGTGCTGCATAAAATTACCGAAGTATTGGCCGATTACGCCAATGCCTGCCAGCTTCCTGTGATGCAATCACCTTTAAAGGGATGATATTTTGATGTTAACCAGTCCTCTTTCTCCATTCGAACATGAAGATAGCAACCTGTTATTGAGTGCAGAGCAATTAACCCAATATGGCGCCTTTTGGACGGCAAAGGAAATCAGCCAGCAGCCGAAAATGTGGCGCAAAGTGAGCGAGCAGCACAGTGATAATCGCACAATTGCAGCTTGGTTAACGCCGATTCTGGCAAAGCCGCAGTTAAGGATTATCCTCACTGGGGCAGGGACGTCGGCCTATATAGGTGATGTGCTCGCAGCCCATATTCAGCAGCATTTACCTTTGGCAACCCAACAAGTGGAAGCCATCAGCACCACGGATATCGTGAGTCACCCAGAGCTGTATCTGCGGGGCAATATTCCCACACTGCTGATTTCCTACGGCCGCTCGGGAAACAGCCCTGAGAGTATGGCGGCGGTCGAACTGGCGGAGCAATTGGTCGATGATTGTTACCATCTGGCGATCACCTGTAATGGTCAGGGAAAGCTCGCCAACTATTGCGCCGACAAATCCCATTGTTACTTGTATAAGTTGCCCGATGAAACCCACGACGTGAGTTTTGCCATGACCAGCAGCTTTACCTGTATGTACTTGGCAACCTTGTTGATTTTTGCGCCAAACCCTCAGGCGCTAGCGCAATGTATCGAGATGGCCGAGCACATCTTAACTGAGCGCTTAGCTGAAATCCGTCTGCAATCCGAGCAGCCTAGCAAGCGGGTTGTGTTCCTCGGTGGCGGACCACTTAAGGCCATCGCCCAAGAGGCGGCGCTTAAGTACCTTGAACTCACAGCAGGGCAAGTGGTGAGTGCCTATGAGAGTCCGCTCGGGTTTCGCCATGGGCCAAAATCTTTAGTCGATAGTTATACGCAAGTGCTAGTGATGGTGTCATCTGACCCCTATACTCGCCAATATGATAACGATTTAATTCAAGAGCTTAAGCGAGATAATCAAGCCTTATCAGTATTGACGCTCTCCGAAGAACTGTTAACTGGCAGCAGTGGGCTTAACGAAGTCTGGTTGGGATTACCCTTTATTTTGTGGTGTCAAATCCTAGCCATCTACAAAGCGATTCAACTTAAAGTATCGCCGGATAATCCTTGTCCCACGGGGCAAGTTAATCGAGTTGTGCAGGGTGTCAATGTATATCCCTTTGTAAAATAAATATAAATAAGGGCAAGGGCATGTATTACGGTTTAGATATAGGTGGAACAAAGATTGAGTTAGCGATTTTTGATACTCAATTAGCGCTACAGGATAAGTGGCGTTTAAGTACTCCTAGGCAGGATTACAGTGCCTTTATGGCAACGCTTGCCGAGCAAATCGAAAAGGCGGATCAGCAATGTGGTGAGCGCGGTACCGTTGGGATTGCGCTCCCCGGGGTGGTGAAAGCCGACGGGACTGTGATTTCGAGTAATGTGCCTTGCCTTAATCAACGCCGTGTTGCCCATGATCTTGCTAAGTTGCTCAATCGAACCGTGGCTATCGGTAATGATTGCCGCTGTTTTGCCCTCTCCGAAGCGGTACTCGGGGTGGGCAGGGGACACTCCCGCGTTTTGGGGATGATTCTCGGTACCGGTACTGGCGGTGGTTTATGTATTGATGGCAAATTGTATCTCGGTGCAAATCGACTCGCTGGAGAGTTTGGCCATCAAGGCGTGAGCGCCTATGTTGCCCGTCGACATCAACTGCCGCTCTATGCCTGTGGCTGTGGGCTTGAGGGCTGCGCCGAGACCTATGTGTCAGGCACTGGGCTTGGCAGACTCTACCAAGATATCGCGGGGCAAACGGCCGATACCTTTGCATGGCTGAGTGCACTGCGGCAAAACGACCCGCTCGCCATCAAAACCTTTGAGACTTATATGGATATTCTCGGAAGCTTAATGGCTTCATTAGTGCTGGCGATGGACCCGGATATTATCGTGTTGGGCGGTGGATTATCCGAGGTGGAAGAAATTCTCGCCGCCTTACCCCAAGCAACCAAGGCGCATCTTTTTGATGGCGTGACTTTGCCGCAATTTAAATTGGCCGACTTTGGTTCGGCCAGTGGCGTGCGCGGCGCGGCCTTGCTCGGTCACGGGCTAGATGCGGGGATAAGCTATGAAGCCTAATACGGATTTTAAGCTGATAGCCGACGGCGCTAAGGTGCTAACTCAAGGCAAACTTGCTGAGCACTGCATGATTGAGGTGTCGAATGGCATTATCTGCGGCCTTAAAACCTCAATATCGGCAGAGTGGACAGCGGATAAACCACACTACCGATTGACCTCTGGCACGCTGGTGGCGGGATTTATCGACACTCAAGTCAATGGTGGCGGAGGCGTGATGTTCAATCATGCTCCGACGCTGGAAACCTTAAGGCTGATGATGCAGGCCCATCGCCAGTTTGGCACTACGGCCATGTTACCTACGGTGATCACCGACGATATTGAGGTGATGCAGGCGGCGGCCGATGCGGTGGCTCAAGCTATGGTTTGCCAAGTTCCTGGGGTTATCGGTATCCATTTTGAAGGCCCGCATCTGTCGGTCGCAAAACGCGGTTGCCACCCTCCCGCGCACTTGCGCAGCATCACTGAGCGCGAGTGGCAGCTTTACTTAAGGCAAGATCTCGGTGTTAGGCTCATCACCCTAGCGCCAGAATCAGTCACCCCTGAACAAATCAAACGCCTCGTTGCCTCCGGCGCCATTGTCAGCCTTGGGCATTCGAATGCCGACGGCGACACCGTCCTTAAGGCCATTAAGGCTGGTGCATCGGGTTTTACCCACCTCTACAACGGCATGTCGGCACTGACTTCCCGCGAACCGGGAATGGTGGGCGCGGCATTGGCCAGTGAAAACACCTACTGCGGGATTATTCTCGATGGTCAACATGTGCATCCCATCTCGGCGCTGGCGGCGTGGCGGGCAAAGGGAACTGAGCACCTGATGTTAGTCACCGATGCCATGTCGCCCTTAGGGAGCGAGCAAACGGAATTTCAATTCTTCGATGGCAAAGTAGTTCGTGATGGGATGACGCTGAGGGATCAGCATGGCTCCTTAGCGGGTTCAGTACTGGATATGGCGAGCGCGGTGCGTTATGCCGCCACCGAACTCCATCTTGGCCTTAGTAACGCAGTACAGATGGCGACACGCACGCCCGCCGACTTTATTCAGCGGCCGCAATTGGGGGATATTGCCGAAGGTAAGCAGGCAGATTGGGTCTGGCTCGATGACGAGCACAGGGTCCTAGCGGTCTGGATTGCTGGGGAGTTGCTGTATCAAGCCGAGCAGGTTCGGTTTGCGTAAGTTATCGATATATCAATTAAAACAATAATTAAAGTGGCATTAATTTGGGAGATAAGTACTCAACTCATTGCCCATTCAACAAGCAAAATAACAATAAGGTGAAACGATGAAATTCACGTCCGACAGTACCCAAGCCACGGCCTCACCGCAGGGCAGTTTTATTCCTATGTTATTGATAGGAATTTTATTTTTTGTCTTTGGCTTTGTGACTTGGCTCAATGGTGCCTTGATCCCATTTTTAAAAATTGCCTGTCAGTTGAATGAGTTTGAAGCCTATTTAGTCACCTTTGTGTTTTACATAGCTTATTTTGTGATGGCGCTGCCGACCTCATCCATCCTCACGCGTCTCGGCTATAAGATGGGCATGACCTTAGGTTTAGGGATCATGGCGGCAGGCGCGGGTTTGTTTATTGTGGCGGCTTTGGTCGGCCATTTTGCGACCTTCCTCTTGGCGTTATTTGTATTGGGCACAGGCTTAACCTTGCTGCAAACGGCCGCCAATCCTTACATTGTCTGTATTGGCCCACGGGAAAGTGCGGCAATGCGGATAAGTTTAATGGGGATTGTGAATAAGGGCGCGGGCTTTATTGTGCCAATTATCTTTACTGCCTGGATTTTAACGGGCATGGAACCCTACAGTGAAACGGCATTGGCCAGCCTGTCCTAGGCGCAGCGCGAATTGGCGTTAACGGAATTAGCCAATCGTTTAGTACAGCCCTATTTAATGATGGTGTTTGTACTACTGGGATTGATGGCCTTTGTGTGGTTTTCGCCGCTGCCAGAGCCTGAATTAGGTGAGCGAGTCGAGCGTACTCAAGCCGATTGGAAGGCTATTCTACAGTATCCGCAGGTGATCTTAGGGGCACTAACACTCTTCTGTTATGTGGGCGCCGAGGTGATTGCCGGTGATAGCATAGGACTATTTAGTCAAGGACTCGGGGTTGCGCACTTTGGCATGATGACCTCCTACACCATGGGATTTATGGTACTTGGCTATGTGCTCGGAATCGTGCTGATCCCAAGCTGGATCAGCCAGCAAATGGCATTAGTGGGCTCGGCCATCGCGGGCTTGTTATTTACCCTCGGGGTCTTGCTCAGCGACAGTCAAAGCCAAGGTTTGTCTGAACTGTTACTCGGTTGGTTAGGCGTATTACCCGTGCCCGATCCCGTGCTTTACTTAGCCCTGCTTGGGCTGGCAAACGCCTTGGTATGGCCTGCGGTGTGGCCATTAGCCCTTGAAGGACTCGGGCGCTTAACGGCCACGGCATCGGCGCTATTGATCATGGGGATTGCAGGCGGTGCGATTCTGCCACTGCTCTATGGTTACATCGCCCATAGCCAAGGTGACAGCCAAATGGCATATTTCCTACTGTTACCTTGCTACGGCTTAATATTTTACTACGCCATTTGGGGCCATAAGTTAACGGCCAAAGTGGCCTCAAGCACTGCTATGGTTAATGAATAGCAAAGAAAAGTCCCATGCTCAGCACTGTGGTCAATAGGGTATTACGCGTGACAAATGCTAATACTGTTGCGACCACAGCGCATATCAAGTAGCTGTTATCTAAGCTTAAATCGAGTTTTCCCTCCTGCACAAATACGATAGGTGCAAAGATGGCCGTGAGTACGGCGGGCGCCGAATAACTCAAAAAGGTCTGGGTATTTTTACTCAGCCTTAGCGGCAATTTTGGCTCGAGCAGTAAATGCCGACTGATAAATACCACCGCCGCCATTGAAAAAATCATTAACCAGATCATAGGGTTTCCTCAGTTTGGGTGGCAGTCGTGTCGATTTTGGGGGCTGGCTTATCTTCGCCCGTGACTTTGGCATAGAGCACGCCAGCGCTCATCCCCGATAGGGCGGCAATTAACAGTCCCGCCTGAATATTCAGCACGGCGCACACCACAGCAAAGGTGAGTGAAACCAGCACACAGACTAGGATTGACGGCTTTTTCACCGTCGGGACTACAAGCGCAATAAAGGTCGCGGCAATGGCAAAGTCGAGCCCTAATTCGCCTAAGTTATCGATAGCATTGCCCGCGATAATGCCGAGCAGGGTGGCGAGGTTCCAACCAAGGTAAAAACTCAGACCGCCGCCCAGCGCGTACCAAGGATCGAACTTGTGCAGTTTGCCTTGGTTAGCAATGGCAAAGAGTTCATCGGTTAATAAAAAGCCCAGAGTGAGGCGCCATTTCAGTGGTAAGGGGCTGATTTGGCTGCGCATCGCCATGGCGTACAGCAAGTGACGCGAGGTGATCAGCAAGGTGGTGATTAAAATGCTCCACAGACCAATCCCCGCCTTAACCATGCCGAGCGCGACCAATTGCGCGGCGCCCGCAAAAATAATCGCCGACATGGCCTGACTTTCTATTGGTGTTAGTCCGACCTCAATCGCGAATGAGCCTGCGAGGATCCCCCAAGGAACGACGGCAATGGTGAGTGGCAACATGGCGAGTGTGCCCTTGAAAAAGGCCTTGGTCTTACTGGATGAATGGGTGTGGACAATATACGGCTCTGACACTCTGACTCCTCACACGGCTGGGATAAAAAGAATATAAGGGGTTAAGGCTAACGTAAAATCAGGGCTTAAGCTTGGATAATATTGCGGCCGATCCCCTTGGCAAATTGCCCTGGGGTGAGCCCGACAGTCTTTTTAAAATGGCGGTTTAAATGGCTCTGATCATGGAAACCGCACTCCATGGCGACATCTAGCAGCTTAATACCTTGGCCGATTTTCTGTTTTGCCAGTCTGACTCTGGCCTGAGTTTGATAGGCGTGGGGCGGCAGACCATAACAACGTTGGAATTGTCTAAGCAAATAATAGGGGCTTAATCCTGCGAGTGTGGCTAGCTCTTCGAGGGAGATATCGGCCGCGGGGTGATCGTCAATAAAGGATTTCACCAAGGCTAATGCGGGCTTAGCGTTTGCCCCCAAGTGTTCACTGGGATAATTACGGCCATGGCGCGCCATCAGTTGCGTCAGGCTCGAGTAGACCAGACTTTCACGTAGTAGGCGATTGTCCGAGGTATCTAAGGTGCTAAAGGTGAGGCGCAGCAATTCGGCAAGCTCGGGGTCGTGCACTACGGGTTGTGGGAAATAGGGCGCGCCGCGAGCTGAAGTGAACTCCTGAGTCATATTGGCAAATTGGGCGGGAACGGGATACATAGCACGATAGGACCAGCCGTCCTCGGTGGCGCTACAACCATTATGCACTTCGTCGGCATTGACAAGAATAATGCTGTGCTTTGGCGCCACATGGTTGCCACCGGTGCGATAAAAACGCTGAGCGCCCGTTTCAATCACGCCAACCGTGTAACCTTCGTGGGTATGGCGACTAAAATTTTGCTTATGATAGTGGGCGTTAAGTAGCTCAAGGCCCCCCAGTTCATTGGCGATGTGGTAGGCCGCATGTTCAGTGTTCATTCGGCCTCCTTTATCGACTGGATGAATGGGCGAGTGCGTTTGGCGTTTAATGCTTGTTTTGCCAGATAGTAACCCAGAACGCTTCGACACTTTTGTACAAAATTGCGCTTTGCCGTGTTTTCGGGGAAGTTTTGGGCACCGCTTTCTGCCGTCAACGGTTACGGCTGCGTGTGTATTTCATCGGCTAAGCGGGCTAATTGGCTAAGATCGGCGCCCACAATGGCAGGTAGATGCTCGCTGATTTTCTCAATCGGCCAATCCCACCACGCAATGGTGAGTAGCTTGTGTATTACCTCGGGCTCGAATCGCAACTTAATCACAGTCGCAGGGTTACCGCCGACGATGGCATAGGGCGGCACATCCTTAGTGACCACGGATTGGCTGGCGATAATGGCGCCGTGGCCGACGTTGACGCCGGGCATAATGGTGGCGTTATAGCCTATCCACACATCATGGCCAATGCGGGTGTCGCCCTTAAAGGGTAAATCCTCGGGCTTAGGTGTTGCCTTCTCCCAGCCATTGCCGAAGATATAAAAGGGATAAGTGGAAAAGCCCGATACCTGATGATTGGCGCCATTCATAATGAACTTAACGTCCCGTGCAATGGCACAAAATTTACCAATAATCAGCTTATCGCCAATAAAGTCAAAGTGATAAAGCACATTTGACTCGAAGCGCTCTGGCCCCGCAGGGTCGTCATAATAGGTGTAATCGCCGACGATAATGCTGTCACGGCTAATAAAGTTCTTCAGAAACCCCACCTGAGGGAATCCTTTTAAGGGGGATTTGTCATTCGGGTTAGGTCCATGTTGAGATGGGGAATGAGTCGGCATGTTTGCCTCCCTGATTATTCAATGGCTAAGAATTGGGTAATAGCGCGCAGTTTATAGTCGTAGTGCCGTTAAGAGTCGCGCACAGTTAATAACAGAAAAGCTCAGTTATACCTGCTGGTGGATCTTTTTACTCACAATAGGCCGCTTCCCTTGCCAATATGGCATGTTTGCGGGTTTCACCCCAGCGATAGCCGCCAAGTTCACCACTTTGACGTAGCACTCGATGGCAGGGGATAAGTAATGCCACCGGATTGGCACCAATCGCCGTACCGACGGCGCGTGAGGCCTTAGGCTTGCCAATGGCCTTGGCAATATCACCATAGGAGGCGACCTCTCCCTTAGGTAAATTCAGCAGGGCGCGCCACACATTAAGCTGAAAATTAGTGCCTTTTACCCAGAGTGAGAGCGGGGCTGGCTCGCCTTGGTGTATAGCCTGAGTATTAGGTGCTGTTAAATTAACCTCTGCGGCACTCGAGCCCGCAAAGTACTGGCTAAAGAGGTGATCAATTAAGCTTGCCGTTTGCGCCGTGTCCTCATAAATGGTGGCCTGACTCCAGCTTTGCTTTAAACGTTCTAATGGCAATTGAATTTGCTGCATATCGACAAAATCAAACTGGCAAATGCCCCGGGCCGTTTGGGCGATAAAGGCCAAACCGAAGGGCGTAGGATGATAGCCATAGGCAATGCTGATCCCTAAACCCTGCTGGCGATATTCGAAGGGGGTGACCGCCTCGAGTTGCACAAAATGATCGTATAAGCGCGAGCCACTGCTCAGGCCTAACTCATAACTGGCACTCAAGGTCGAGTGGGACGGCTGCTGCAATAACTGTTTTGCCCGCTCTAGGGTTAAGGCCTGCAAATAACGTTTGGGAGTGATCCCAGCCCAGCGACTAAAGAGCCGCTGAAAATGGAATTCACTTAAATGGACGTGCGCCGCAATCTCCGCCAGTGAGGGTTGATGACCCACATGTTGACGAATAAAGTCAATAGCACGCGCAATTCGCTCGTAATCTTGGGTCATCGTTATCCATTCCCTAGGTTTTACAGATGGACACACCACCATCGACCAATAAGGCTATCCCTGTGGTAAAACTGGCCGCATCGGAGGCGAGATATAGCGCCGATTGGGCAATTTCCGCGGGATCTGCGAGGCGCTTGAGGGCATGGAGGTTCTTCACAAAGGCCATGGCCTCCGGGGTATTAGCAAACTCCCGCCCCATGGGGGTATCTGTACCGCCAGGCAATAGCGCATTGACCCTAATGCCGCGCGCGCCGTATTCAACGGCCAAGGATTGGGTTAAGCCAATCATCCCCGCTTTACTCGCCGCATAGGCCGCCGTTTGCGGAAAGCCTATGGTATAGCCAACAAAGGAAGATGTAAAAATAATCGACCCTGCGCCACGTTTAAGCATTTGTGGTAATTGATATTTTGCCGCTAAAAATGCACTGGTAAGGTTGGTTGTTAGGGTGTTTTCCCATTCGGCACGGCTAAGCGCATCCGAATCCACACCTAACTCGCCATTAATGCCGGCATTGTTAAAGGCGATATCCAATCCACCATACTGCTCGACGGCAAGCGCCACTAAGTCACTGGCATACACCTCGTCGGTCACATCGCCCGCCAGATAAACCGCTTCACCGCCTTGAGTGATGATCTCATCCACCAATGAGGCCAATATGGCGCCGCGACGCGCCCCCAGTACCAGTTTTGCGCCTTCACGGGCAAAGCGTTTTGCGGTGGCATAGCCAATTCCCGAACTTGCCCCAGTAATGATTGCGACCTTTCCCTGTAACACTGTCATAGATATGTCTCCATTGATTGCCTCGGCCAATATGCGCCGATAGAGACATAGTGAAGGGTTAAGGCATACTACTCGACCCGAATCTTGCGCTTTTACTCTCGGCGCTAAAGTCGTGGAAGTTGGAGCGGATTATCACAGAGTTTTAGGCGATGCCAGCAGCATAAATCAGTAGCAAAGACAGCGGGACGGAAACAACACCTATTAAGCGGAATTGATTCTTAAACGCTTGGGCTGACCATAGGGCAAATTTACGATGCTGACTTGGCGGCGTGCATGCTAAGCCTATTCCCACGCAGAGTAAGACAATGCCTATCGCAAGAATGAGCTGTGGAAATCGGGTATCGGCGCAATATTGGATAAAAATCACACCCGCAATAATTCGGCTGACGACTTCAACAATATGGAAGTAGGGCCGCTCGCTAAATGCAATAATGCCATCAGCGAACGTCGCTGGCTTGACGACCATCACAAGGCTGAATAACAGCATCAATAGGCCAAAAGCCGCAATAAAGTACATTGCCATTCCTTGTTTTGTGAGGTGTCTTAAAGCCAAAATCCAATGGTTTAATCGATACTTTCAACCCAATAGTAAACCAGTATCGATTTCCCCTTTTTATCGCACAAGCCTTACCAGAGCTCTTTTACAAGGGAGATTTTGCCATCGGTAAAGCCAAATAAGACAAGTAGGGGCTGTTCTTGTTGCCATTGTCCATCGGGTTGAATGCTGCCGTGGGCGTATTCGACGGCGACATGGTTCTTACCCACAATGTAATTTAATACCCGCTGCTCCTTCGGTTGTTGATAGGCGCCGCGAGCAATATTGCGGATAAAGGCACTGCGCCAACTGGCCCTATCAAAATTAGCGCCATATTCGAGGTGGATATAATTCACCTTCGGATGCAGTAACTCCAGAAAATTATCGACATCTTGTTCGCTAGAACCCGATTGGCTGACCTTATCTAGAGCTTTAAAGTAGGCATGAATTTGCGGTAATTGGCACTCAGCATCACAAGTTTGGCTCGCATTTGCGGAGGAACTCAGCAGACAACAGAGGGTGAGCAACATCGATAAATAGTATTTCATCGCAACTCCTTTGCATTGGTTATTTTGTATTTGTTCTACTTTAACTTGAGTCGTAATTGTTCTATCTGCCTATCGATAGACGCAACCTGTGTATCTGCTTGCTGCGCCACAGCCGACATTTCTTGCGCTAAGCTTTGCTCCCAAGTTGCTCCGGCAAGATTGTTATTGGCGTAACTTCTATCGTTTCTCAGCTCGACAATACGTTTATCCCTTTGGTCGATAATGAGTTTTCGGTCGTTTTCTAGTTTAGTGATTTCACGGCTAATGCGTTCGTTGTTTATCAATAAAATCGGTGATTTCTTGTTTTTTATCCGAGTGAGTAACAGCGTTTGCGTGGGTAATATCAGGGCCCTTAACTACGCTACCGACGCCGCTGAGATCTACGGGTTGGCTATTTTCATCACAGGGATCGGCCTGATATTTTCCGTCGGCACATTGGTATACGGCGGCATTGGCCGAAAAAGGCAGGATAAGTGTAACTAGCAATAATGATTTTCTGTCCATAGAACACCCCATTGTCGATTTTGGCTAGATTACTCTGTCGTGGTGTAAAAACCAACCGCGAGGTCGTGGGGCCTCACCCTACAGCCTAATCCCATTCAGCCTTTGGTATGGCAGATGGTTTGTTATCAACAATTAAGGTATGCCATGAATTTAACAATGGGTGTTTTGTTAAATCTTGTTTAGTTAATTTATTTAAAAGCAAAGTCAAAGTCGTGGGGCTTCACCCCACACCCGACCAAGAGGGGATCAACAGCAATTCCCTCTTGGATCTCCCTTGCCGCCCCCAACGGAGTTGAAAGCCCCTTGGGCATTTAGCGTTCTAATGCTATCGCGTCAGACGCTCGTCCCTGATTCGACTGACGCTATCTCGGCATCCATGCCTCGCTCACGCAACGAACGCAAATGCCCTGCGGCAACTCCGAGGGGAGGTGTATTCTGCTACCTCGGAGTTAACTGTTAACCCCAAAACATTCAAACCTATCCAGTCTTTTTGTTAAGCCTGATAGTCTGTTATTTGTAATTAGAGCATTCCAAGAATTCACAATGGGTGTCTTATTAAGTCTCTGACTATTTTAAGTAGTTTATTAGTCGTTATTAAGTAACTATCAATTCTCACTTCACATTAATAACCTTCAATAAAACCATTTTACTAGAATTGGTTGATGAAAAATGAAAAGTGCATTATGTTTTTTATTTAAATAGGATGGTTAGCAGTGTTTCAACTCAATGACTATGTAATAGGGATATATTATGAGAGATGAAAATCCACTACTCGACAAAGATGGTCAACCCTACAGTCGAGTGAACTTTAAGCACAATAAACAAAAAGCTTTATGTTCGTTAAAAGGTGTTTTGACAGGTGTAATTTGCGATCAAAAACTCAAGCCCTCTGAGTTGCTATACCTTGAGTCGTGGCTTAATGACAATGAGTTTTTACAGGATGACGCAGATACTGCGGACTTACTCGATGCTATTGGTGATGTGCTAAATGATGGGATGATTACTGATGAAGAACATGAAGATATTTTCTGTTTGCTTGAAGACGTTATCGCTTATAAAACTCTAGATGACTCTAAGTGTAAAGATCATATGAATGTTCTTATCGGCATTTTAAAAGGTATTACAGCCGATGCCGATATTAATGATGCTGAAGTTTTATTTTTTAAAAAATGGCTTAGTGAAAACCTCGATATTGCTAATATTTGGCCTGTTCCAAAATTAACAGAAAAACTTGATCAAATTCTTCTAGATGGAGTGATTACAAGTGAAGAGCGAAAAGATCTATACCAATTAGTCACAATGCTCATTGGCAATGACTTTAGCGAAACGGGTGATGCGGCAGACTCGCCTACCCAGAGTTTCGATAGTGTCTTGAATATTTCCCATAAAGATAAATGTTTTTGTTTTACAGGTAAGTTCAAACAATTAAAACGAGTACAACTTGAAGATAAAGCAAAAAGTTTGGGCGCGGTAATAGCCAAGAAAATCCCTACGTTATCGACTGACTATGTAGTCGTAGGCTCTTTGTCTAGTCGTGATTGGTTGTATTCAAGTCATGGTCTAAAAATACAACATGCTAAAAAGATGCAGGAAAGTGGCCACCATATTAGTATTATTTCTGAAGATCAGTGGCTAGCATCACTCTAATTTTAAAAGGATGTTATGGTTAATAAATATAAGAAATTTATGATAAAAGGCAGGAAAGTTATAAAGTTGTAGTTTTGGGGTTGCTTTTAATTGTGTTGATTGAAAAAGTAAAGACACCATACCCCATGGTTGCTCTTTATCCATAACCTCTTTTTGTAGTGGTTAAAATGGTAGCGATTTTACTAGGTTATTCGTGCTTTTTGATATTGAAGAGTTCGTCGAAATTTATTAGCCGAATTCGATTGTGGACGTGACCTTCGATGATATGGATATCATCGCAGAGCCGCCATGGATGGCTTCATGGCGTGTCACGGAAGCAATTGAATTTGGCGTATCTACGACTGAACATAAACCTTTAATCTTTGTTATTTCATCAAGCTTTCCTGCAATTCAGCTCTGCAAACAAAAACAGCCGCATAAATTTGCGGCTGTTTTTGATTAACACTCTGTATTTAAATGAGATTTAAAGCTTGCGCTAAATCACTCATTATTCATTGACCATTGCTAATAGCGCAGGTAAAAACTCTTTATCTAATGCGGCAATTTCACCTTGCTCGATAAGCACTTGATTAAGAATCTCATGGCTAGTCAAAGGATTAGCTAATACGACGCGAAACACCACTGTGGGTTGTCTAAAGTAGCGCGCGGGTTGAATACGGGTGCGCGAGACAAAGGATTTACCCTGTTCGCGTTGGTGTTTTTGAATAAATTGGGTTAGACCATCGAGCAGCTCATTAAAGCGAGCGAGTTTGGTCTTATCGCCTTGTTCTATCGCCACTTGCATGGCCGCCTGTACATTCGCGGGCACATAACGATAGGTGAGCAGGCACAGCTCTGGCGCGGTGACTAGCTCAAAGTCAGGGTGTGCGCCGATTTGCTCGGCAAAATAACGGGCTTTTTCAAGGCTGTTATTGATCAGGATTTCGTAACCATCGCGGCCAATAATCTGCAAACAGGCGTGCACTAACATCGCCATGCCGGGGCGTGAGCCTTCGAGCGTTTGGCTGCCTAAATCCTTAGAACCTCGGCGCAGAATATATTCGGCGTGGTGGGCAATGGCATGGGCAAACTCTGGGTTTTTAAATAACACCATGCCTGCGCCCATGGGGACATACATTTGCTTATGGGCATCGATGGTGACTGAATCAGCGAGTTCAATACCATCGAGTAAGTGACGGTATTTATTGGATAATAAGCTTGCGCCGCCCCAAGCTGCATCCACATGGAAGTGGCAGTTTAGCTCAGTTGCTAAGGCGGCAAGTTCGCGCAGTGGGTCGATATTACCCGTCTCGGTAGTGCCTGCCACCCCAACAATCGCCATGACTTTAATGCGTTTTTTCGCCAGTTCGGCGGCGACTTCGCGCATTTTGGCAATGTCGACTTTGTTATTGCCATCGGTTGGGATACTGATGATATTGTCGCGACCGATACCGAGCAGATCGACGGCCTTACCTAAGGAATAGTGGCCGCGCTCGGAGACCAGAATCGCTAAATCATCGAAGCCATAGTGGCGTAGCGCCTTGATTAAGCCTTCGCGGGTCACGCCTTTAAAGTCGCCATCGGCCTTGAGTAATTGGTTGCGGGCAATCCACAGGGCGGTGATGTTCGCCACTGTGCCGCCAGAGCAAAATGCGCCGAGGGAATGGTTGGCGCTGTGCATCCAATTACGATAAAAATCATCGTTTTGAGCGTAAATCAAATGGTGCATCATGCCGAGCACTTGGCGCTCAAGCGGCGTAAAGGCTTTGGAGGTTTCGATTTTGACCAAGTTTTGATTCAGCCCCACCATCATTTTCGACAGTGGCAACACGAAATAGGGCAGTGCTGAGGTCATATGGCCGATAAAACTGGGCGCCGCCGTATGCACAGAATGCGCCACCAGATTCTGCATGATTTCGTCGGTGTAATCGGAGACAAAACGCGGCTGGCTTGGAATTTCAAAGGCTTGAAAATCGGTCTCGATTTCGGAGAGCGGCTTTTCTAGCGCGGCAATGCTGTCACCCAAAAAGCCCGCTAAGTCCTCGGAAAGCTTCTGCTCGATAATGCTTAAGGTGGATTCCGCATCTTCGGGCACAGTGAAAATTCGCATCAAACTGTCTTCGGATGCGATGGCTTGGCGAGGGAGTTTTTGGGTCATGGGGCTTGCCGTCTATTAATTCTTATAGTGAAACCGCAAAGGTGATTAAGAGTATAACCAAATACATGGCGCTTAAACCCGTTTACGGATTACCAAAAAGGGAGCTCACTTTACTGCAAGGCCTTTTAGGCATCAAGCACTAAAACACCGCCTAAGTCTGTGCTTGGGTTATAGAATAAACAAAGGCGCTATGAATAGCGCCTCAGGTGTGTGTTGTTAGGCTATCTAAACGCTATCGGTACGCTAAGGTAAAGTTAGCGCTTGCCCAGCATCAAGACGGCGCCAATATTACGGGCGGTATTGGTCAGATTCGTTTTGGCGTTCGCCAGCACATCATCCAGAGGACTTAAGTGTGGAATGATGGGGAAAATCGCCGCCATACCATGCTCGAGCACGGCATTGGCATTGTCGCCAAGACAACCCGCAATTCCGATGGTCGGAATATTTTGCAGCTGCGCTTGCTTTAATACGCCCATCGGGGTTTTGCCAAAGATTGTCTGGCCATCGATTCGGCCTTCACCCGTGATGACAAGATCCGCGCCGCGAATTTTGTCAGCCAGTCCCACTGTTTGCATCACAATCTCAACACCGGGTTTAAGCTCGGCGCCTAAAAAGGCCATCACGCCAAGTCCCATTCCGCCTGCCGCGCCCGCGCCAGCTTGATTGCGGTGATCGGTGACGCCGCTTTGGGCAATCACATCGGCATAGTGACTCAGGGCTGCATCTAAGGTGCTCACCATCTCGGGTGTTGCGCCTTTTTGCGGGCCAAATATGGTCGAAGCACCACGCTCGCCGCACAGCGGATTATCGACATCGCAGGCCACTTCAAAGGTGCATTCTTTCAGTAGCGGATGGGCGTGGCTCATATCGATACTGGCAAGCTGAGCAAGTGCGCCGCCGCCTGCACTTAAGGTTTTACCTTGTTTATCCAGCAGTAAAATATCCAGCGCTTGGGCCATACCTGCGCCGCCATCGTTGGTTGCACTGCCACCCAAGCCTAAAATAATGTGTTTTATCCCACGATTAA
Organism: Shewanella sp. GD03713; assembly: GCF_029843705.1. NCBI lineage: Bacteria > Pseudomonadati > Pseudomonadota > Gammaproteobacteria > Alteromonadales > Shewanellaceae > Shewanella > Shewanella sp. GD03713. The sequence continues at coordinate 3,094,785 of NZ_JAOCIW010000001.1, read as the reverse complement.
GCGCATCACAAATCAGCTCGCCCGTGCCATAACTGGTGGTGAGCAGCGGGTTACGCTGATCCCTTGGTACATGGTGTAAACCCGAGGCGGAGGCCATTTCAATCACCGCAATCGTGCCTTTAGCTTGCTGGCCTAAAATGCCGTAATGGGCTTTGACTTTATGGCCGAGTGGCCCCATGACCTCTAAATTGACAATGCTGCCGCCAGTGGCATCGACCATAGATTGCACTGTGCCTTCGCCGCCATCGGCGACGGGGATTTTGACAATCTCACAGTCTTGGATCACTTGTGTTAAGCCTTGTTCGATCGCATTAGCCACATCGAGTGCGCTTAAGCTCTCTTTAAAGGAATCGGGGGCGATAACTATCTTCATTCAAAATCCTACAGCTTTTTGGGCGCACGGATGCGCCCAAGGATGAGAAAAGTGCGGCTTAGAGCAGCACTAAGCTTAGTACATACACGGCCAGCATTGCGGTGACGCCTTGGATAAGGGTCGCCATGGTTTGTGCTTTATAGGCTTGTTTAACGCTCATGCGGCTAAATTGAGTGACGACCCAGAAGAAGCTGTCGTTAGCGTGGGAGACTGTCATGGCGCCGGCACCAATCGCCATTACGGTTAACACGCGGCCCATATCACTGCCAAGACCAATATCGCCCAGCATAGGTGCGACTAAGGCCGAGGTTGCCACTAGGGCGACGGTGGATGAACCTTGCGCCGATTTCAGTGCGGCGGCGACGATAAAGGGCATGAAGATACCTACCCCTAGCGCCGACAGTGAGCTACCCAGGTAGTCACCAATTGGTGTGGCTTTTAACACGGCGCCGAAGGCACCACCTGCACCGGTGATCAAAATAATTGGGGCTGCGGCAACTAAACCTTGGCTGATGCGCTCGCTAAACTCGGCAATCTTGTTATCGCTTTTCAGTAACAGCAGTGACAGGAACAGACCGATAAGCAGGGCGTTAACGGGTTGGCCAAGGAAGACTAACAGGCTGAATAGGCCTTCTTTGCCCAGTGGTGCAGACGGGAAGTTGGCGATAGAGCCTAAGCAAATTAATAGGATAGGCACAAAAATCGGTGCAAATGCCTTTAATGGGCTAGGGAGTGTGCCATAGCTTTGTTTTAAGGCTTCAAAATCAGCAGCTTGTGCTTTGAGTTCTTCCGCACCTTCGCCATCGGGTTCAACAATGGCAAAACGGTTCGCCCATAACATCCCCGCAAGCGCGGCAACGGCAGCAACAAATAAGCCGACACCAATCACTAGGCCTAAGTTGGACTCTAGCCCTAAGTTACCTGCCGCGGCGATAGGGCCTGGTGTGGGCGGTACAAAGGTGTGAGTGGCATACAGGCCTGTGGCTAACGCCACGCTCATGGAGACGCTCGAAACCTTCATGCGGTTGGCCATGGATTGTTTAAGCGAGTTTAAAATGACGAAGCCAGAGTCACAAAACACCGGAATCGACACTAAATAACCGATGATGGACATAGTGAGTGTTGGGAAGCGTTTGCCCAAGACTTTGATCACCACGTCCGCCATGGTAATGGCGGCGCCGCTCTTTTCGAGGATGATACCGATAATGGTACCTAACACGATCACCAGACCGATATAGCCGAGGATATTACCAAAGCCTGTGGTGATGGTTTTGGCAATATCGCCACTCGGTAAACCGTAGGCGAAGGCGGCGATAAAGGCGGCCAGAATTAAGGTTAAAAACGGATGGAGCTTAAATTTTGAGGTCGCGATAACAATAAATGCAATCACGCCGATGAGGATGAGCACTAAGTTCATAGGTTGTCCCGTTCAGTCTTGGCTGAAGTTCTTAAGTGGTTTTGGCTGTTTTTGTAGGGCGCGGTCTTTATTTGATCCCAAGTCCAAATAAAGGCTGCTTTAAGGTCAGCCTATTATTGAACACTGTCAGTTGAATAGCTTTGGGTAAATCGACGGAATTACGGGCGGAACTGGCCCTTATTTTGTGCATGCGCACAAAATAAGGGCCGTGAATTCGAATGTAATGCTAAGAATATTGTTGAACCAACGTGAGCCGCGCTTATTGACGACGGATAAAGGACTCGACATATGCCGCGGTGCGGGCATTGAGGATGGGGTCGTCCGACGCTGCTATGCCTTTGGGCAGGAGCAGAGGATTAAAGATGCTTCTATCACATTGTTGCACTTGAGGATCGCTATCGCGCTTGCCATCAATCACCACTTGGCCGACGAGAATGCGCGAACGGTTTTCTGGCCAAAGCACTGTCGGGTTATTAATCTCATCGCCTTGTTCCGCAAACTGAATGTACAGATCCCACTTGGCAGGTTGAGACTGAATTCGCTTGAGTAATTCAGGCTTGAGAAAGTCATCACCAAGCTGTGCCAACGCTTGCTGGGAGAGGGCTTGCGTGCCCGCGACGGGTTCAAAAATCCATTTACCCGCAATGCTGTTATTTTGCTTGTCGGTAAACAGAAAACTGTTCACCCCAAAGTACTGGCTATTGGCAAAACTCGGGCTCGGCGGCAATTGTTTTAAATAGTCGAAAAAGGCCTTGGCATCGGGCTTATTATCGATAAGCCATTGTTTACCTTCGGCGCCTTGCTTGCTCTTGGTTTGGAACAGATAAAAGTCCTCTAGGTTACTGGCAAAAAACATCGGCACATTGGTGGTGACAAAGTTGAGGTTTTCCCGCTCGCCATCGATTTTTAATGACATAAAGCGCCCCGGGGTTTTATCGGACAGCTTAGGATTAGTGCCGCCGAGGGAAAAACGGGCGGTCACTTTGATGGGATTTTGATTAAAAAAAGGAATGTTGAGTGAATCGTGCAATTGGGGATTAGGGGCAAAGTAACCCGAGGTACAAAACCCTTTTGTATGATTACGCAGTTTAACTTTTTTACCCGCCTCGCGACTCGCTGCATCTGGCGTGCCGTTCACTGCATCTACTAATTCTGGAATGGTACGCTCCGCCGCGCTGGCAAGTGGGGCGACAAACACTGAGCTGACCATTAGGCACGCTGTGGCGAATGAGCTGAGTTTGGCATGATATGGCTGCATGGATTTCCTTCCTTAACAATTTAACCGTATGGGTGTCTTGTGCATTGATAGGAAAGGACGAGGCGAAATTATCTTTCACTCATTTTGTGAATATCTGGCCAGAGGACGGCAAAACTAAGCCTAGACTGCTGGATTATGCCTGAGTCTGAGTGAATGTCATCGCTAATTTCAATTCATTGAGTTAACGCTTGCTGATGTTGAGTTTTACGCTAGTGGTGATATGGGGCACTACTCGAGTCGGTAATTTGAGGTATCTATCAACTGGCCAAGATAAAGGCTTAACAATCCGTGGAGGGAATGGATGTCACTCTTGGTGAGTTGCTGAATTTTATCTAACCGATACCTTAGGGTATTTCGGTGAATAAACAGCGCATTAGCGCATTGCTGCGCATCACCAAAATGAGTGATATAGGCGGCTAAAGTTTTGCGTAGCTGACCATTTTTATCGGCCTTGGCTAATTGTTGGTAGGGGCTGGCCAGCGCCTGACCACGCCAATCATGCTTGAGCCCAGATAACAGCACTTGCAAGGAGTAGTCTTCAAACAGGTATTTAGTGCCCTCGGGGTTAAGCTGCTTGCCTAAGTTCAAGGTTTCCTGCGCGGTTTGGTAGGAGCGCGCAATGCCGCCTTTTTCAGGGAAAAAATGCCCTAGGGCGATTTTAAAATTTAAATCCATTTGCGCCGGTAAACGCTGCAGCAGTTTATCGATACGCTGGTTCTCAAGCTCGGGATCCCATTGTTTACCATCCAGAAATGCCGGTTTTAAGATCACCAGTTGCGACATCGAGGTCATGGCTATCAAGTTGCCGCGATCGGGATTTTGCAGTAAATGCAGCACTTGCTTGAGGATTTCGCTGACTCTGGGATTACGCTCGTCTGCGTTTTGCTCGCTCTGAGCTAATGAAGAAAACGCAGCGGATTTTTGCTGGGTTGGTGTGGATTGTTTTTCACTGACTTCAATTATGGCGGCCACTCGCGGCAAATTGATATCGATGTCGAGTTGCTTGGCCCAGCGATGCAATTGCTCATCGTCATCGGTTTGCGCCTTAATCAACTGCAAAATAAATTCTTCACGCTGACGATTTTCCCACTGCAGCTGATCCTGCTGATTGGCTTGCTCGACAATCATTTCGGCGGTCATTTTTAGCAGCTCACCGTAGTGGGTTAACTCGGCCGGATCGCCAGTAATACCAATCACCCCAATAATTTGCCCTTGATAATGCAAGGGCAAATTGATGCCGGGTTTGACGCCATGTAAGCCTGAGGCTACTTCTTCACTCAGTTCCACATTGCGGTTTTGGGCGATAGCGAGCAGCGCACCCTCGTGGGTCGAGCCAATACGTTTGGGATCGCCGGAACCTAAGATCACGCCCTGACCATTCATCACATTGATATTGTGCCCAATGATTTTCATGGTGCGACTCACAATTTGTTTAGCGATGTGTTGATCCAAAACGTACATAACTCACCTTAATTTTCAAAGGATTGATACAGAGGTTCGCCTAAACGGCGACGCCATAAGGGTAAAGGCAAACGACAGAAAAGGGCAGGTGTTTTTTTATCTTCTATACTGAGAATTGAACCTAACTCTTGTTAACCTATTTTTAACAATTGAGTTGGGGAAAGGTTATGGCGGTATTTTGTTCCCTTAAGTGTCATTTGTCCCTTTGTGGACAGGGCGAAGGATATCACGATGAAAGTCTATCTCTTACCTTCTGTACTCAGTATGTGCGTTGCGGCAAGCCTTCAGGCGCAGGCCGCTGAGTTCAACGTTAATCACGGGCAATCCCTCTCGGCAGCGGCAGGGTTGAGCCAAAAACACAGCTTTAAAGAGGTCAAAACGGTAACGCTCAATAAAGGTCAAAGCAAAACGAAAGCGTTGCAGTATTTCGATGGTGTGCTGGTGTATGGCCATCATCTGGTTGTGAGCACGGATGATACAGAACAAAGTGCCATGGGGGATGTGGCACAGATTGCGGATGATTTTTCGGTAGAGGCAGGGATTTCTCAAGGGCAGGCGATTGCGGCGTTGAATCGGTTATATCCAGGTTCGGCGGCTACCGGTAAAAAGGATGTGCAACTGGTGATCTTGATGACCGAGGATACCCCGAGGTTAGTGTATCGGGTGTCCTACTTAAGCGATCAAACCGATGCGTTATCTCGGCCAACGGGCTTTGTCGATGCGCAAACCGGCGAGGTGCTTGAGCACTGGAATGAGATCATGACCGCCAAGAATAACGTGGGAAAACCCGGCGGTGGTGGAGGCGGTTCAGGTGGTAGCAGCACTCCTTTTGATGCAACGGGTCCTGGCGGCAATACCAAAATCGGTGGTTACTACTACGGCGATGCTTACGGTAAACTTAAGGTGAGTGAGTCTAATGGTACATGTACTATGACCAACGCCAATGTGAAAACCGTGAACATGGCGAACTCGACTCGTCGAGGTTCTGTGTTCACCTTTACTTGTCCCGAGAATACTTATCAGATGGTCAATGGTGCTTATTCGCCTTTAAATGATGCCCACTATTTCGGTGGTGTTATTTTTAATATGTATAAGGAATGGTATAACACCAAACCATTAAGTTTCCAGTTGGAGATGCGGGTGCATTATGGCCGTAACTATGAAAATGCCTTCTGGGACGGCTCGGCTATGTCCTTCGGTGATGGTGCGAGTTACTTCTATCCACTCGTGAGTTTGGACGTTTCCGCCCATGAAGTGAGCCACGGCTTTACCGAGCAAAACTCGGGTTTAAATTACAGCGGCCAGTCCGGCGGTATCAATGAAGCGTTTTCGGATATTGCCGGTGAGGCGGCCGAGTTCTACATGCGTGGCAGTAACGACTGGAAAGTGGGCTACGACATAGTTAAAGGCAGTGGTGCACTGCGTTATATGGATAATCCGCCTAAGGATGGCCGCTCAATCGACAATGCTGCCAATTACACTAGTTCCATGGATGTGCATTATTCCTCAGGGGTGTTTAACAAAGCTTTTTACACTCTGGCTACCAAGAATGGTTGGAATACTCGCAAGGCGTTCGATGTGTTTGTGTTAGCGAACCAGCTGTATTGGACGCCAACCTCGACCTTTAACCAAGCGGCCTGTGGCGTGCAGCAGGCGGCGAGTGCCAATGGTTCTGCCTATCCTGTGGCGGATGTGGCTGCGGCATTTGCCGTGGTGGGCGTGAGTTGCCAATGATATTGAGAGCCGTGCAGTGTTTTGAGGGACGCTTAGGTCGCTCGCCAAAACCTTTCTAAGCTCCAGTTTTTGAGTTCTAGTTTCCGAAAGCCCCTTAATGGGGCTTTTTATTGGGATTTGATTAGGGTTTATATAGGCTTAGAACTTGCCAGCAGGCCTGCGATACGCGCTTGAAGTGTGGGGAGCTGTTCGCGCTCAAACTCGGGATGCTGTTTTAGCCAAAGATTGTTGCGCGGGCTAGGGTGGGGCATGACCATCAGCCTAGGCCAATATAACGACCATTGCTCAATGGCTTGGGTCACTGTGATCTTCTTGTTCGTTTGTGGGGTAGATATCGCTATCGCTTGAGAGCTTAACGCTTCGTCTGTCGTATCTATGGCCCGTGTGCGCGGTAGATGGTAATCAATGGCATATTGGCCAAGGACCAGCACTAATTCTATCTGTGGCATCAAGGCCAATAACTTAGCATGCCAAGTTGCGGCGCACTCGGGGCGTGGCGGTTTATCACCCTGCTTTTTTCCATTGCGTTCAATGGTTCCCGGAAAACAAAATCCCATCGGCACTATGGCAAACAGTGCGGGATCATAAAATTGTTCCCGAGTGACATTAAGCCAAGCTCGCAGCCGCTCACCACTGGCATCGTCGAAGGGGATGTCCTTATGGTGGGTTTTTACGCCGGGGGCTTGGCCGGCGATTAAGATCCGTGCTTGGCTACTGGCTTGTAAGATGGGTTTTGCTGGTAGGGGTAATTCGGCCTGACACAGTTGGCAAGCGCGGATTTGTTTAAGCAGTACATTGAGCTCGGCTGAGCCGTTTGGCTCGATAGCTGGGTGCGACATGTCTGTCATCATCAAGCCCCAAGTTTGCTCAATAGATGGTAGAGCCAATACCCAAAGAGCGCATAGGAGGCGACTAATACAAGGTAACTCAATAACTTGGCACCCAAGGCTTTAGTGGGAGCTTTGGCATGAGAGGCTAGTGCAATATGGCCCAAGATAATCGCAAACAGGGCGCAGGGCGGCAGCAGATAACTGATGCCTAAGACGAATAGGGCACCAAGACTTAGCAACCAGTTCGCGTGTTGCTTGCTGGGTTGATTCAGTTGGCGTAACTGCAGCGGTAATAAAACCAGCCCAACGCCGACAATGATCATGCCGAGATTGAGTGCAAAGTCGCTCCAAGCACGGTGATCATAAAGGGTTAAGGCAAAGGCGAGCAGAGGCACTATCAGTGCGGTCAGCACGTGGCGTTTGGCAAAGAGGGGATTACAATACTGACCCGCAAAAAAGAATAGCCCCTGCATCAATGCGTTGATAAGAGTAAATCCACCCAATCCGACGATGATAAATAAACTCGCCGTGCCACCGCTGGAATCGAATGCCATGGCTGGGGCGGCGAGCAAACTTAAGCCTATCGAGGCGGGCAGAGGCGATAAACGCCACAAACGCCACAAGCAACAAGTGAAGGACGACATCTAAGATCCAATGATAGTTAACTCACTGAATTAACATCCGCTAAAGTGCCAGTAAACTCAAGGAATACCTCATCTTCGGCGTAAGTTTTGCCTCAGAGTCTGATCTTATTCAAGATTTTGGCCGCTGGAATAGTCAGGACCCGTATCTAAAGCGCGGTGAGTGTTCGTTGGCAATAAAAAAGCCCGCAGTGCGGGCTTTTGATTATCAATAAACGCAGATTAGAGCTTGTAACTCATGCTCAGCATCAGCATTTGTGCAGTGTAGTCATGGCTGTTGCTGCCAAAGCCTACGACGTTCCAAATGCCATCAACGGCGATATCGTTAGCGGCGTCATTGTCCTTATAGTTCTCAATTTTGTAATCGAAGCGTAGCGCGAGTTTCTCGGTCGCTTGATATTGAGCATATAAGTTAATGTTATGGACTTTGGCAAAATAGTCGCCATAGTCGCCGGTGATACCTTGTCTGACTTGAGTGTTACTGTCGGAGTCTGAGTAAGTGTAATCCAGACCTAGGCGTAACTTGTTCTCCAGCAGATTGTTGTAGCTGATGCCTGCGCCAACCACATCCACTTTGTCTTCAATAAAGCCAGTCCAAGTTGGGGTGCTGTAATTGCTGCTACCCGCTTGTTCTGATTCTATGGTTTGGTGGTTGTAGAAGGCCGTTGCCAGTAAGTCAGCGGTGATCATATAGCTGATATTGGCATCGTAACTGGTGTCTTTTGACTCAGTTAAGCCAATCACAGTATCGGTATAATCATCCAGCGCATAACGGGCACCGAAGTCTATGGTCAGGCTTTCGAGTGGCGTGTGAGTGATGCGTGCTTCGATTTGGGTTCTGTCACGGTCAGCCAGATTGTACTTACGTAACAGGCTGTTGGTTTCAGAAGACGTCCATTCAGACGCTTGGTATTGTGAGCCGTCACGGTTGCCGTAACTGCCTTTTACCCACATGTCCCACATGTCGAAGCTATTGACGCGCAAACGGGCCCAAACGGTGTTCTCATCCGTGCTATCACGGTCTTGATACTCACGTTCGTCACGCTTGAAGTCATAACCACCATCGAGCTTAATGCCGTGGGTAATACGATAATCCGCCGCCACTTTGAAGCGCTGTGTGCGGTTATCGTAAGGGGTGTTATAGGCCACCTTACCACTGACATTGTTGATGCTGATCTGAGTCCACTCTTCGATTGGGGTATTGTTGTCACGGTCGTAATAATCGTAACTACCCGTTAAGCGAAGGGAGTTGCTGACCTTGCTCACGACTTTGAGGTTCATGCCTAGTAGGTCGACTTTGGCGTCTACCGCATCCGTTGGCAGTTGATAACCGTAGCCAGAGGTCACCAGTGACTGATCTTGGCTCATTTGTCCGGTTAAAATACGGCCAGACAGTGAGTTACTGCCGTCGTTATACTGACCCATCAGCGACACTGTGTGTGACTGGTTATCGGGATCGAGTGCAATGGCACCAGTCGTTTGCGCACCAAAGGTGGGGTTGAAGGCACTGTCAAAGTTCAGCTGGTTGTATTCATTTTTGAAAATTGAACCATTGTAACTGAGCGCTGTGAACCAACGATCGCCTTTGAGTTTCACGCCCGCTTCTATGGTGTCAGTGGTGTAATCCACGGGTTCTGCCAACATCATAGATTGGTTAAAGAAGCTACCAGCGGTTTGTTTTAAACCGGTTTTTTCTTCACGCATGTAGTTCACATAGGTGCTCCACAGCGACTCACCCTGATATTCGAACCCAAGGCCCGCGCGTTCACGTTTCAGTGATAACTCGAGGCTGTTGAGGCTGTCCATCAACAGTGGCATTTGGCTGCTTGAACCTGCGGTGACCCAGTTATCGGGTAAGGTCAGGTTATTGCCGCCGATACCAGAATAGGGCGAGAGGGCACTATTGCTATCGTAGGTGGCAATTTGGCGGTAGTTCAGATTGATATTGTACTGGCCTTGTTTGCCCGCATTTACATCTAAACGTCCGCCGTCCATTCCCAGTTGATAGGCCTCAACACTGGCGCGGTAACCTTTTTCACCACGGTAGGCAAGGTCTGCATCTAACTTGCCCGCAACTTCGTTTTTAGAACCAAAGGCATTGGCAGAGCGAATGTCCTCTTCGCCATTGTAACCTACGCCGACACCGACAGTGCCAGATACACCCGTTTCAACCACGCAGCCTTTACAGCTCCATGCTGAGAGTTTCACTTTGTCGGTATTGGCATTGGCGAGGCCATAACCATCGGCAGCTACGGCTAAGCCTGTGTTGGCTAATAACGCTAGAGTGATCAAATTGAGTTTGAATTTCATCTTCTCGTCTCCTTAGCGCTGTAATAGCTTGCCAGATGGATGGTTAGAACCATGGACCTGACTATGGCAATTTAAGCAGCTTCTTCCACCCGTAAAGGCATTGTCACCGACATTTGAACCTAAACCAGTGTTACCTAAGTAGGCATTGCTGGCGTGGCCATCGCTGGCGTGACATTGCTGACACAGCTGCGGCGCACGGGTTTTCAGCATGGCATCGTTCACGCTGCCATGGGGATTATGACAAGTGACACAGTTTTCAGTGACGGGTGCATGCTCCCAGAGTTTTGGGCCGCGCTTCTCGGCGTGACAGGAATAACAAGTTTCGTTAATGCTTGGCTTGTTTAGGTCAGAATCTGTCATGCTCCCATGGGGATTGTGACAGTCGCTACAGGTCATTTGTGCCCATTTGAGTGGGTGACTTGAGCGTTTGTTCATATCCGCTTTTTGCTTAGTGTGGCAGCTTGTACAGACGTCCATCTCAGTGTTTTTAGATAACACTGGGTCTTTCGCGACGTGAACTTGGTGGCACGAGGCACAAGCAACATCGGCATTGTCATGGTGACCGCCATTCCAAGACATACGCTTATCGTCTTGGTGACAGCTCATACATACGCTGTTTTGCTTGTCGGCACTTAAGGTCGATTGCTTACCAAAAGTGATCATCGGCTCATTGCCGCCCTTGTTGTGTTGACCCATAGGTCCGTGGCAAGCCTCACATTGTAGGCCAGCCATTGGGCTCTTAGTGGAGTCAATGGCGCCGTGGACACCTTTGAAAAGGTCCATCACTTTTTCGGATTTCTTGTGGCACATCAAGCAAGAGTCTGCACCTTTAGGTGAGTAGTTGCCTTCGGCAAACTTCTTATCTAAGGTCGCTTCGACTTGCTCTGGCGTCATTTTTTCATCCCACTTGGAGGCGTGAGCACTCGGTGCGATGACAAATACCATGACCGCAGACATCATCAATGCCGGCAGTAGGTTTTTCATTTTGTGGCTGTTCTTCATAATAGGCTTCCCAATTTGTCCCAACAAAATTCAAGAAAGGGGGAGCGAACTCCCCCTGCTTGGGCAAATTACATTTTCACTTGAGTGTGATCTGCAACTGTTGGGGTATGGCAGTAGAAACAGGTTTCTGACTGTGCCGCTTGGTTGGCTTGAACATAATCACCGTTCACAATCGCACCCATATTTTCTAAGCCGTGGCCAATAGATTCTGGCGCGTGGCATGAAGTACAAGTTGCTGTGATTGGGGTGGTGTATTTACCGGCAGATGTGGCCAGTGCACCCTTCACTTTGAACGCGTCTAAGTTGAAGTCGTTGTGGCACTGAGTACATTCTTTGATAACGCCTTGCTCACCGTGAACTACGTGCAGTTTCATTTCGAAACCACCTTTGTTTGCACCGCTTGCATAGGTACCATCAGGGGTATGACAGGCCACACAGGCATCCACACCGACAATTGGCTTACCGCTTGCGTCTTTGGCATGTGAAACTTGTTCTGTCATCACAAAGCCTGAGTGGTGACCTTTGTGTAGCTCGAAGGTATCACTGTGACAGTTTTGACAAGTGCTGAAGTTCACTGAGTTCACATGGCGCATGCTAGGTGCATTACCTGATTTAGTACCGAAGACTAAGTCGGCTTTCATGCTGGTGGTTGTGCTATCAGCAGTACAAGCCGTCAGCGTGGTGCCAGTGTTACACATTTCCAGACCGATAAAGGTAAAGGCGGTATCAGTATCGCCAGCACCAAATGGCAGTGCAGGGGTGGTGAATACCAGTTTACCGTCAACTAAGGTCACACCATCTTGCAGTGCACCATCTTTAACGAGGTCTTTGGCTATCTTCGCAGCACCGCTACCTGGGCTCTTGTTGTAGCCCATGATTGGGAAGTTAGGACCGACGTTAGTGATCGTTTCTAAACGTTTGATCTTATCTTGTACGCTTGCTGCATCGATGGCATTACCGTCTTTATCTAAGATAGATACGGTTAATACCGCAGTATTGTCTTCTTGACCAGCGAGTGTTGCAGACATACCTAACTGAGCCATGATAGCTTTCTTCTCAGCGGTTTTGCCTGTGTGTAACTCGGCGGTCCAATTGCTGTTGTGACAAGCGATACAGTTAGAGTTATCTAACTGCTGAGAGTGGCCTTTGCCTGCGGCAAAATCAACGGCAGTATGGCAGCTACCACAGGTTGCGGCGGTTGGAATACGTGACCAGTTGCCCCAATCCGGTGCGGCTTCGGTTTCAACGTGACAGCTTTGGCAGCTTTCTAACGAACCTAAGGTGAGGTCTTTATGTTTAGCGTGGACTAACACGTTAAATTCTTTACCTACACCCACTTTGCCTGAAGTGTGGCAAGTCGCGCAGTAGTTCACATCTGAGTAAGCGCCGCCGTGTTTCACATTGGCTAAGTCTTGGTGACAAGCATTACAGCTTTCTGTGGCGACGACTTTGCGGCTGTAACCCGGTGTTGCACCTGTGTCAGCGGTAAAATCAACATAAGCGTTGCTATTAGGGACTTGTGTGCCATCTGGTAATGGCGTGTTGTAAGCGCGGATCAGAACACGTTGCGCTAACTGATCGTTGTAGGTGATCTTAGCGTTGGCGCTGAGGTTCATCTTGAAGGTGTAGCTGTAGTGGCCGTTCTTCATGTCCACGAAGGTACCGGGACAGGTAGATGCCACATCACAGGTCTCATCACCGAAGTATTGCCACTGAGAGGCATTACCGGCACCTGTTGCACCCTGTGGAATCAACTGAGCTGCAGCAAAGCGCATTTTCTGCAGACCAACAACGGGTAAATCGTCTTCGTTAGTGACGGTGAATTCCACACTTGGGACACCGTTAGTCACTACTGATTTGTTGAATGTAAAATTGAGTTTTTGAATGGCTGGAGCTGGCTCGCCACCAGGTTCACCGGGTTTACCATCGTTACCATCACTTCCACCACAGCCAGTTAAGGCCACAGTGACAGCACTTGCTGCGAGCAGCAGTGCGATTTTTGATTTTTGTGCGTTCATCATTTTTTTCCCTGCATAGGTTTGGCATTACTTAAGCGCTTATCTTCTTCGCCCGACAGATTCTTTGTCTGTGCTTTGGTCTCGAAGGCGACTTAAGTGGATGCTGGAAATAGAATTCCCCAAGGAAAGGCTAACCTAACATGCCCCTAAAATCTTCAAGGCCTTTGCTAATGTGTGACTTGGATCTTTCTATTTCTAAAGAGGTAGTTAAACCACAGGGGAAAAACAAATTTAGATCAAAAAAACGACGGATAGTGAGGAGGAAAATAAAAAAAGAGAGAGGGGTTACCTCTCTCTTTTTGTCCAGTCTCTTTAATCGCTAAAGAGGTGGTTTATTTAGTTACCGTGAGCTTTCATTAATTGAGTAGGAGTATGGCAAGTTGCACAGCCTTCAGACGCACGGGTTTGAACATCCGCAGCATCGACTCCATCTAAGATACCGCCGTTAGCTTCAATGTGAGACTTAGCCGCATCAGAGAGATACTTCTGGTGACAGCTTAAACATGCACCCGCATCTGAAGATACCCAAACACCCGCTTTATCATAGGTTGCTGAGTTTGGATAAATCCATGTACGCTTGGGAGCTCGGCCAAGTTCAATGCCTGTGACGACACCGCTTTTTTCGACGTGGCAAGTTGCACAATCGCTCTTAAGAACAGTGCCTGATTGAACGCCAGCATATTTCAGATAGTGACCTTCTGCTTCATGGGCTTTCCAGGCAAAGCTGGTTGCTTGATCGAACTTACCTGAATTTCGAACCGTCTCTTTAAGTGCTTTGTCTGGGGTATGACAAGTCTGGCAGTTCACGCCGTTATCGTAATGCAGAACTTGCTGATTGTGACAGCCTTGACAATTTGAAGTGTCAACAATAGGACGACGGCTAGCTGGAGACGCTGCGCTATCTACACCATTGTCTTTCCAGACAAAGTGGTATGGGGCTTCTTTCACTGGCACTTTACGTACGGTATCGTCTGCACAGTTAGTTAGAACTACCTCGGCAACACCGTAACCACCATTATTGAAACACACTTCTAATGCTGACCAGAGTTCAAAGGTTTTACCGTTAGCGTCCGCTGGCAGGTTGAACTTAGTGCCAGTTAACGTGTAGGTTTTGGTCGCTTCGTTGTAAGTGCCATCGCTCAGTGCGATACGACGGTTGCTGTAAGAGGCATCAGCATAGCTTGGGTAATCTTTATCAGAATCCCATGCCACAACTACGCGTGAGCCTTGGTTTACAAATGTTTTATCGATAGCGTTGCCATCTTTATCAACCACTTGAACATCAAAGGTAATCTTACCTGTGTCATTCACACCCACATTGCTGAACTTGATGCCCATTGCTTGAGTATCAGAATAGGCTTTCAGTACATCACCATGGCGCTTAGCCGCGCTGCCAGTACCGCCGTAAGGCTCGGTGGCATTGTGGCAAGACATACAATTAGTGCTGCTGTGGTGAGAAGATGGTTTTTCGGTATGACAACCAATACAAGCTTGATTGCTTAAATCGGCTTTGAAGAGGTCAGCATTCGCAGGCGCTCCCGCACCTTCAACGTGACATGCTGAACAGTCCGCGGCAGGTTTTAATGGGAAAGTCACTTTACCGTAGTCGTGTAACGAACCACCGTAACCGACAATCTTATAAGGTGCTGGAACTTCTGCGCCTGTCTCATCGAAGGTATGACGCTCACCACCTTTGTGGATAGCGTGGATCATGTAAGTGAATTCAATGCTATTGCCTGATTCTGGGTCGCCAGAAGTTGCAGTGTGGCAAGAGGCACAGTTTTCAAGATCAATACGACGACCACCATGCAGCTCTAAGCTTTCTGGTTGGTGACAGGTGTAACAGGCTTGAATAGAAACCACATTGCGGGTTTGAATGCCTTCAGTTTTGCCTGTAGACGGTTGCCAATCGAAATGGGCGTTGGCCACAACCTGTGGTAAATCCAGCTCCATTGTGGCGCGTTGAGTCGCATCGGCACTGTAAGTGACTGTGAGTGGCTCAGTTACATTGGCAATGTTGGCCTGATAGGTGTAGCTATAGCTACCGTCACCGTGGTCAACTAAGCAAGTGTCGCATTTATTTGCCGCTTCCACGTTGGCTTGGTATTGGGCCGATGGATTTAGGTTATCGACACCTGATGGAACAGTGCCTGGCTCTTTTTTGGCATTGATATAGGCTTGCCATTGATAGCCGCGATCCGCTGGTTTAGCTGGATCGTCCGTTGCTTCAGTCACATGGGTGAGCTGAGCAATACCGAATCGTAAATCGTGATCTTTCGTTAAGCCGAGTACGGCCACACCATTGGCATTTTCCAATGTAAAATCAACGGTGACTTTGCCAGCATCAACAGTGGCATTTGTGAATTTCGCTTTTAACGTTGAGGTTGCGTCGATATTAACACCAACAACGCCTGGTTTACCGTCTTCACCATCTTTACCATCACTGCCACCGCAACCAGTGAGAAGAAGTGAAAGTAAACCGGCACCCAACATCGCTTTTGTTGCGGTATTGAAATTGAACCGTTTCATCATGATATTTCCCTGCAATAGTTTTAATCATCATTAAGCGCTTAGCAAATAAGAATAAATCTCATTAACCGCATTTAATGTGTGGAATTAGATCCCACCTGTAAGGCTAACTAAGTCATTGGTATTTATCAGTCACTTTAAGCGGGTAATGTGATTGAGATCTGACTATTTCTTTAGGGGTAGATGACTGCATAGTATGAGTTCCTTTTATATTTGCAGTAGCAGGCCTTTTCGGCCTGCATCATAGGGTTATTTAATAGGGTGCACTTTTAAAACGTCGGCGACAGCGCCTTGTCCGTGGCAGAAAGCACAGGTTTCTGTGACTGCGGTGGCGTCGGCTTTTGTTCCCGCAAATACCGCGCCTTGCTGCATCATATGGTTGCGGGTGGTATCACTTGAGTGACAGTTACTGCACACCGCAGCTATTGGGCTGGTAAAGGTACCGTTGTTCAGTGCAAGTGGTTGAACTGCCGCGTTTAAGGGGAGGGCAGCCGTTGAAACTCCCGCAGCATCTTTGATATGGCATTGAGCACAATTACCGATTTTGCCTGGGTAGTTGAGGTCTTCAAAACCTGCAAATTGGCTGGTATGGATCCCATGAATTAACTGCTTAAAGTCAAAGGAGGTAATGGAGGGATTTGCCGCTGTCGCATCGGCCTGCATATTCGGGTTGTGGCATAGCTGGCATTGGCCCGCTAAATCGTTGCGTGCCCCATGAATATTCAGTTGTTGATCGCCGTGGCAGCTAGCACAGTTGGCATTGCTAATGACCTCGCGTCTGCCGGTGGCACTTAAGGCTGACATGTCAAAGTAACTATGGCTTGCCTTGATAACCAGAACTTCGGCAAGTTCAGTGCTGCAATCCACTAATACTTTATCTTTGGCGCAAACTCGACCTTGAATCGCTAAGCCGCCGTGGTCCGATTCAGTTCCTGCCGGAATCGTGAGACCCGAAATGGTATAAGTGTAAGTGCCGTTGCTGCCAGAGACTGGTGTGGACTCGGGTAGACGAATTGAACGCGCGGAGCGAGTACTGTAATCGAAACTGGTTCCCCAGTTAGCATAGACCCTTAGGTCGCTGATAAATTTGAGCTTATCTGCGCTATCACTGTATACAGTACCAGTGGATGGATTGCTCAGCGTCACGGCAACTGTCACTGTGCCATTGGCATCCATGCTTGCGCTACTGATGCTCGGACTAAACTGGGCTAACGCGGCTGTTTGATCTTTATTACCGTGTACGCTGGCGGTCCAATCGGCATTATGGCAGGCAACACAATTGCTGTTATCTGCTTGTGCAGGATGACCTTGGCCCGCAGGGAAGTTAATTTGGGTATGGCAGGCACCACAGGCTTCCATGGTGGGGACTCTATGCCAGTTTTGAGCTTCGGCTAAATCAGGATTATCAACGTGGCAAGTCTGGCAATTACTGATGGATTGAGGGAAACCCGCTAAGTGTTTGCTGTGGATCATTTGCGGGAAAATATCTGCAGGATCACTGACTTTTTTACTGTTATGACAAGTTACGCAAGTTTCAACTTGGTTGTAACGTCCACCATGGAAAGCCAAATTACTGTGACAGCTATTACAGGTTTCAATAGTGATTAAGTTACGAGTGTAAGCGAGGGTATTGCCCGAGGTTTGCCAATCGTAGTGTTGATTGGTAATGGGGAGCGCGGTGCCATCGGCTAATGCATCTCCGCCGAGTTTAATGACGATTCGTTGGGTTGCATCGTTAAGGAAGCTCACACCATTCATGCCGTTAAATGTGGCACTAAAACGATAGCTGTAATGGCCGTTTTTATGGTCGACAAACGTGCCAGGGCAAGAAGCTGCGCACGTTTCAGAGGTAAAATGTTGCCACTCACTGCTATTACCCGCACCTGTCGCGCCCTGAGGCAGTAATTGCGCCGCAATGAAGGTTGCCGAGGGAATACCGACTACGGCTTCATCGTCTTGGTTGCTCACCTGATAATCGACTTGAGCGATGCCGTCGGTCACGGCGACTTTATCGACCATGATGTTTAGGCTAGTGATCGTCATCGCGGGTGGTTTACCTGGCTCACCGGGTGAGCCATCGTTACCGTCACTGCCACCACAGGCGGTAAGTAGGGTGGTTAAGGCCAGCAACAGACTGAATTGTGTGCTAAATCTTGCAAACTTGTTCATATTTCTATCCTTGGAATACGCTGTCAATGCCTAAGTTACATTTGGTAGCTTAAGGTCAAACCTAAGTAATGAGCATTGTAGTCGTGGCTGATATCGCCAAAACTGAGCACATTGGGGACTGTGTCCCAAGTGGTGTTTTGGTTTTGCCAGTTTGCATCTTGATATTTCTCGAACAACCAATCGAAGCGTAGCGACATACTGTCGGCCAGCTTATATTTGGCGTAGGCGTTAATATTGTGCTTGCGACTGTAATAGTCGCCGTAGGGACTGTTGATACCGTAGGTGACTTCGGTGTCGCTTTGTCCATCGGAGTAGCTGTAATCCAAGCCAAGATCTAAACGATTATCCAACAGGTTTTGATAGGCGATACCCGCGCCAATCAGGGTTGATTTCTCTTCAGAGGTGCTGTACCAATCTGGGGTTGAGAAACGATTGCTTCCGGCCTGATCGGAATCGCGCCAGTCTTGGTTGAGATAGGCGTTAACACTTAAATTATCGCTAATCAAATATTGTGTGGATACGTCATAGCCAAGATAAGAGACTTGGGTGAGCCCGACCAAGGTGTGGTCATAGTCATCGTCGATGCTGTGTAAACTCGCGCCTACAGATAAGCCGATATCACTTTGATAATCTGTGTGTAGGGTGATTTTTTGACGTTTCCTGTCCGCGAGGTAGGATTTACGTAGCCAAGGGTTGCTTGGACTTTGGGTGCTGGTCACTGGATTGTATTCACTGCCATTGCGGTCTAATGCTTCTCCTTTTAACCAAGCTGACCAAGCGGGCGAATAACGGTAGCTGAGTTTGGCAAACAGCCCCGATTCGTCAACGGATTGCCTGTCTAGTTCAGAATAGATGACTTCATCACGACTATATCCCGCCTCAGCATAGGCAGACGGGGTTAAGCGGTATTTTCCTTTAAGGTCGAATTGTTTGCTGCGTTTATCGTAGAGGCGATTTTGTTCTGTGCCTTGATGAAAGCTGTCGGTCACAACCTGCGGGAAATCCAGTTGAGCCGTTTTGTTTTCCCTGTCTTGATAGTTATAACTTGCTTGAACACTCAAATCCTGTGTGATGCGTCCTGAATACTTAAGCACCATATCTAGGATGTCCACTTGGGCATCCAGATTATCAGTTGGCAGTACAGGGGAGGGGCCATTAATGGTCGCGGGAAGAAAAGCCTCATCCTGCGACATTTTGCTGATACCCGCGTGCATAAGGATGTTATGGCCATTTTGGCCACCACTGGCCTCGGCTGCGATCCGATAGGCCTTGTTATCTGGGTCGACGGCATTTTGCCCAAAGTAGGCCGCACCAAATGTGGGTGTATAGGCCGATTGCCATAGCAGTCCCTGATGATCATTCTTGTATTGGCTTATCTGGCTGTTTATGCCCGCTTGCCAGCCTGCGCCGCCAAAATAGACTCTGGCATCGATTTCATCTGTGCTGTCATCGATTGGCTGCGCCAACATCACACTGTTAGTGAGAATATTTGCGCTGGTTTTTTTCGCGCCGCTACGGTTTTCATGTTGGTAGTTTACCGAGGCTTTGTAGCGGCTGCTCGATGAAATATGGCCAGCATAGTAACCGCCGAGGTTGAATCTATCCCGCGTAATGCTTAAGTCCTGCTCGATTAAACTCGATTGCAGTAGCGGCATGGATTGGGTTGTTGCTCCCTCTACCCAATTATCAGGCAAGAGCATCTTATCGTTATCGGTGAGATAAGGGCTCTTTAGCTGATTATATTGGTAATTGGCGAGACCTTTATAACCCAATTGGATTTGATAGTGCCCGGGTTGGCCTGTGGTGAGCTTGGCTGAACCTGTGTCAAATCCCAATTTATCGGCCTCTAGCCGAGTTTGGTAACCACTCTCTGCCTGATATTGCATATCGGCGCCCACGGCACCGACCATGCCATCTTTATCCGTGCCAGTGCGATTACCAAAACGGCTGTCTTCACCGTCATTGTAGGCGAGGGTGGCGCTGACGTTACCTTGGCGCCCTGTTTTGGGCTGGCATTGCTTGCAGCTCCATGCCTCACTTTTTACGCCACTGCGATTTGCTTTTTGGATTTCATATCCCTCAGCATGGGCTGTGTTGAGTACGCCACTAATCGCCCAAGCCAGTAATGTGAGTGAGAAACAAGCTTTAGGAGTCGATATGTTCATTATTTGCATGATCATTCCCTTGTTATCTCTGGAGCAACTTGCCGGATGGATGGTTTGAACCATGCACTTGTCCATGGCAATTCATACAGGAATTACCCGAGGTGAAGGCATTGGTTTGATTACCAAAGTAAGCATTACTGCTGTGGCCATCGGAGGCGTGGCACTGTTGGCATAACTGTGGCGGTTTGCTGATAAGCATGGATTCGTTGACGCTGCCGTGGGGGTTATGACAGTTCGCGCAATTATCGGTGACTGGCGCATGTTCCCACAATTTAGGACCGCGTTTTTCGGCGTGGCAGCTGTAACAGTTTTCGTTGACGCTCATTTGCTTCAGACTGGCATCATTTAAACTGCCATGGGGATTGTGGCAATCGCTACAGACCATTTGTTGCCATTGCAATGGATGGGATGAGCGTTTGTGCATATCCGCTTTTTGCTGGGTATGGCATTGGGTACAAATCGCCACTTCGTTGGCTTTGTCGCTGATAGGGTCTTTTGCTACGTGTACTTGGTGGCAGCTACTGCAGGGAATATCAGCATTGTCATGGTGATTGCCTTTCCACGCGATGCGTTGATCATCGTTATGGCAACTCATGCAGACACTGTTTTGTTTTTGCGCGGGAACGGGGGAATTCTGGCCGAAGGTGATCATCGGCTCTTTGCCCCCCTTGTTATGATTACCGAGCGGGCCGTGGCAAGCCTCACACTGTAAGTCGGCCATAGGGGAATCTTTGACATTAGGATTACCATGTACACCATCAAAAATGGCCATCACAGTGGCACTTTTCTTATGGCACATCAGGCAAGTGTCAGCCCCTTTGGCCGAGTACTTACCTTCGGCAAATTTTTTGTCCAAAGTCGCGACGACCTCCTCGGGCGGCTTGTCATCCCAAGGTGTCGCTAACGTTGAAAGGCTGAGTATCGATAACATCACAACAAGCATAACCTGAGTTATGCTTTTGAACTTAAACCCAATATCCATGTTCATCTATTCCCGAGTGCGTTTTATTTGTTATTTTTCAAGCTTTCGACATCACTAATTTAGCTGATTAATACTAGAACAAATTTGCGACAATCGCGTAACATTTTTGTGGTCATTGACAGTAAAGAAGGATGATTTTGTTAGTGATAAATAACAAAGTGTGATCTTGTTCTCACTTTGGTTTGTGAGGCACTCGTTTACAGCTCATTGACTTTTACTCTAACTTGCGAAGAGTGATGTGCCTTTATGGGGATTTTTATTTTTGGTCAGGCGTTTATTCATTGAGATTTTTGTCACATAATACTCAACACAATTGAAAACTATTATCGTTACCAGTCATAAAGCTTGATCTAGGTAAAGTTATTAGAGCCATCGCTCAGTTACAATGGGCGCAGTTTTTCAAGCTGAAGCTGTTACAAGGTGAAATAGGTAATGAAGTTAAGCGAACTCAGTCCCGGTGACCGTGGCATTATTTCTGAAATCGGGCGTTTAGATCTGCCGCAGACAGTGAAGCGTAAATTATTATCCATGGGCATCACCCCAAATACACGATTTTCGTTGATCCGCAGAGCGCCTATGGGCTCTGGTTTAGAGTTGGATATTCGTGGCAGTAAGCTTTGTATGCGCAGAGACCTGGCAGACATCATAGAGGTGGAAAAGGCGAATGACTAAGCAGTTTCATTGCGTCACTGTTGGTAACCCAAACGCGGGAAAATCAACACTCTTTAACGCGCTAACCGGCGCGAATCAGCAAGTGGGCAACTGGTCCGGTGTGACCGTTGAGAAAAAAACCGGTCATTTTACCCTTAATGGTGCCGACGTTTACTTAACCGACTTACCCGGTATTTACGATTTACTCCCCGCGGGTAATAGTTGTGATTGTTCCCTCGATGAGCAGATTGCTCAGCAATACCTCGCCGAACAACGTGTCGATGGCATTATCAACTTAGTTGATGCGACCAATATCGAGCGCCACCTTTATTTGACGGCACAACTACGTGAGCTGTCGATCCCTATGGTGGTGGTATTGAATAAAATCGATGCGGCTATTAAGCGTGGGATCCGTGTCGATTTAAAGAAAATGAGCCAAGAGTTAGGTTGCCCTGTTATTGGGGTGTGCTCTCGCGATCCTGCCGATGTGGCTAAAGTGCAAGCGCAGGTTTTGGATTTACTCCAAGGCCGCGTATCCGAAGCGCCTCTGCTACTCGATTACGACGAGCAAATTGAAGCGGGCGTGCAACTCCTTTGCAGTAAAGACCCCAACTTAAGCCGTGGCCGCGCTTTAGCGATGCTGGGTAACGGTTCTGGTTGTGGCAGCTGCAAAAATGCCGAGCTACAGGATGAAGTCAGCACTTGCACCGAGCAAATTGCGCAGCAAGGGCATGACATCGAAGTGATGGTCGCTACGACGCGTTTTAACTTTGTTGAACGTGTGTTCCAAGGTTCCGTTAAGACCGATGGTTTCCTCACGCTGAGCGATAAACTCGATAAATTAGTATTGCATCCCGTGCTTGGCATTCCGGTGTTCTTATTTGTCATGTATCTGATGTTTATGTTCAGCATTAACATCGGTAGTGCGTTTATCGATTTCTTCGATGTGTTTGTCGGGGCATTACTGGTCGATCATTTTGGTGCATTCCTTGGCAATATGGGCGCGCCAGCATGGTTGGTGACGATTCTCGCGGGTGGTGTCGGTCAAGGTATTCAAACCGTTTCTACTTTTATTCCGGTTATCGCAGCGCTATTTCTCGGTTTATCTATCCTTGAAAGCTCAGGCTATATGGCCCGTGCGGCCTTCGTGGTGGATGGCTTAATGCGCCGTATTGGTCTACCGGGTAAAGCGTTCGTGCCTATGATTGTTGGCTTTGGTTGTTCGGTGCCAGCGATTATGGCGACACGTACCTTAGGTAGTGAGCGTGAGCGTATCGTGACAGGTATGATGGCGCCCTTTATGTCCTGTGGTGCACGTTTACCTGTGTATGCGTTATTTGCGGCGGCGTTCTTCCCTGACTCTGGTCAAAACTTGGTGTTTTTACTGTATGTGATTGGGATTTTTGCGGCGATTGGTACAGGATTATTATTGCGTAGCACCTTATTACCTGGCACAAGCAGTGCGGTGGTGATGGAGCTGCCAAGTTATGAAATGCCAAAATTGAAGGCTGTGATGGTCCGTACTGGTAAGCGAACTAAGAGCTTTATCTTAGGAGCGGGTAAAACCATCGTGCTTGTGGTAACCCTGCTTAACTTTATCAATGCGATTGGGGTCGACGGTACATTTGGCCATGAAGATAGCCAAGCGTCACTCTTAAGTGTGGCGAGTCAAAAGGTGACACCTATCTTTGCACCTATGGGGATTGAGCAAGATAACTGGCCTGCGACTGTGGGTATTATCACGGGTATTTTCGCTAAAGAAGCGGTAGTGGGTACACTGAATAGCTTGTATGCCAATGTTGCCCATGAAGATGCAGAATTAACGCCATTAGCGGATAGTTTCAGCGAAGCGCTGGCGACGATTCCAGCTAACCTGTTTGGCTTGGATTTAGAAGACCCGCTTAAGTTATCAGTGGGTGATATTTCTAATACTAACGTGGCAGCAGAGTCGCAAGGTGTGGAAACCTCTACCTTTAGCGCCTTACAGTCAGGCTTTACCACTAAAGTGGCCGCATTCTCTTACTTGCTGTTTATCTTACTCTATACTCCCTGTGTCGCCGCGATGGGCGCCTTAGTGAATGAGTTTGGTACTCGCTGGGCAACCTTTGCTGCCACTTGGACATTCTCACTGGCCTACGGCAGTGCAACCATTGCTTACCAAGCGGCAACCTTTGGTGCACATCCACTGCAATCGAGTTTGTGGATTGGTTTCTTCCTCGGAGCGCTCGTGGTGTTCTACCTGTGGCTCAAACGTAAGGGCCGCAGAACCCAACAGATCATTCCTGGCGTTAGGATCATTACCGAGTAACCGCTGAGTAATAAATGTCAGCTTATTAATGACAAAGATAAAAGCAGCTTTCATGGCTGCTTTTATTGTTTTACTATCCATGCCATAAACCATAGTTTTTTATACTGGGCATTGTAACTGGCCGAGATCTGTAGGATCATGCGGGTTTTGTTAAAATTGCCATTGTTCGCAAAGAGGAATTCCATGAGTCATGTGGACACTGAAGTACGTCCGAGTAACTTTATCCGTAATATCATTGATGAGGATCTGAAAAGCGGTAAGCACACCAGTGTGCAGACGCGTTTTCCTCCCGAGCCAAATGGTTATTTGCATATAGGTCATGCTAAGTCTATCTGTTTGAACTTCGGCATCGCGCGCGATTACCAAGGCCTTTGTAATTTACGTTTTGATGATACAAATCCTGAAAAAGAAGACATCGATTATGTGAATTCTATTCAGGCGGATGTGCGTTGGTTGGGATTCCAGTGGGATGGTGAAGTTCGTTATTCCTCTAACTATTTCGACCAATTACACCAATATGCCGTTGAGTTGATCAACAAAGGCTTGGCCTATGTGTGTTTCCTCAATGCCGATGAAACCCGTGAATACCGTGGCACCTTAAAAGAGCCGGGTAAAAACAGCCCGTACCGTGACACTTCCGTTGAAGAAAACCTGCAATTATTCGAAAAAATGCGTAAGGGTGAATTCAAAGAAGGTGAGTGTGCACTGCGTGCTAAAATCGACATGGCATCACCTTTTATGTGTATGCGCGATCCGGTTATTTACCGTATTCGTTTCGCTCACCATCATCAAACGGGTGACAAGTGGTGCATTTACCCAATGTACGACTTCACTCACTGTATTTCGGATGCGCTGGAGCACATTACTCACTCGTTATGTACGCTTGAGTTCCAAGACAACCGTCGTCTTTACGATTGGGTTCTCGACAATTTAGATGATTTCCAAGCGCCGAACCGTACTCGTCAGTACGAGTTTTCTCGCTTAAATCTTGAATATACGCTGATGTCTAAGCGTAAATTAAATGACTTAGTGACACGTAAGTTAGTTTCTGGATGGGATGACCCACGTATGCCAACGATTGCTGGCCTGCGTCGTCGTGGTTATACCCCAGCAACTATCCGCGAGTTTTGCCAACGTATTGGTATCACTAAGCAAGAAAATATGATTGAAGCCGCGATGCTCGATGCCTGCATCCGTGAAGAACTCAACGAACATGCGCCACGTGCGATGGCCGTACTGCGCCCATTAAAAGTCGTGATTGAGAACTACCCAGAAGGTCAAATCGAGACGATTCAAGCGGCTTCTCACCCAAGCGATGAAAGCATGGGCACACGTGAACTTGCCTTTGGCCGTGAACTGTATATCGATGTGGCGGACTTCAGAGAAGAAGCCAATAAGCAATACAAGCGTCTGGTGATGGGTAAAGAAGTGCGTCTGCGTAACGCGTATGTGATTAAGGCTGAGCGTTGTGACAAAGACAGCGACGGCAATATCACCACGGTTTACTGTAGCTACGATGCAGATACCTTGGGTAAAAACCCCGCCGATGGTCGCAAGGTGAAAGGCGTAATCCATTGGGTGGAAGCGACTACGGCTAAACCTGCTGAATTCCGTTTATATCAACGTTTGTTCACTGATCCAAATCCAGCTGCAGCAGAGACAGTGGATGAAGTGCTTAATCCTAACTCACTTGAAGTGGTTAATGGTTTAGTTGAAGCCAGTCTTGTGAATGCGCCAGCGGAAAAAGCATATCAGTTTGAGCGTGAAGGTTATTTCTGTGCTGACAATAAAGACTCATCAGCCGAACATTTAGTCTTTAACCTAACGGTTGCACTGCGTGACTCGTTTGAATAGCAGGTCGCTAGCCGCGATAATCTCTGTCGCGACTAACAGTCAACTGCAGTAAAGCATAAAAAGGCCCTTAGTGTTTTCAAGCTAAGGGCCTTTTCTGTTTTACAACTTTTCGTTTTCAACACGTCAATTTGCCACTATCAATTTGTCACTATCTGTATTTCAAGTCGTTTGCGCCTGAGTGCGGATTAATACCTTATTGGTACATTGGACCAAAGCCAATGCTCCAGAGAATAACGCTGGTGGCCATTAAACCGACCAAGAGTACTAAACCGGCAGTGACCATAGAGCTGGCGTAAATAAAGCCTTTCTCTTCAGGGATATTCATAATAATGGGCACGCCTGCGTATAGCAGATAAACCGAGTAGGCCAATCCTACCAACCCAACAATCATAATAAACCAGAGCACAGGGTAGAGCGCCGCCAGACCAACCATAAACAGAGGCGTTGCGGTGTAGGACGCGAGTTCTAACGCTTGGGTGAAAGTAGGCTGGGCATCGAAGGTTTTTGCCATCCAGTAGGCTAAATAGGCGAGGGCGAACACACCTGCAATCAGACCGAAGTACATGCCGACGGACATAAACATGGCGCTTTGTGGTGTAAGATAAATTGGATCACCCGAACCCGGATTCCAACCAATATATGCGGTGGCGATAAAGCTACAGACAGCCGGAATGAGTGCGATGAGAATAACGTGACTTAAACTACTTTTGAGTGCCTCGTGATTCTTCTCAATCGCGTGCCACTCTTGTTTTGGATGAGTGTATAACCCCATTAAGTGATTCAGTATCATTATAATTATCCTTGTTTAGCATTGATGATGGCTCGCCAAACGTCAGACGAGCTGACAACAGCTCTACAATCAGGGTTAAACGCTCTCCTATCCCTTAACGCCCGACTGCGTACACTCCGAATTGAGACGCGGTGTGATCAGGATCTCAGTTCTTAAGGTGTAGATTATTTATTGAACAAAAAGTTCATCTCGTCAAGTTTACTGCGGTGTAAAGCTATAGCTTGTCGATAATTACGCGTAAAATATGGCGATATTTTTTTAATGATTTTGAGTGATCCCATGCAGCAATTATTGGCACCTGTTCATGCGTTTCTTCGTTGTGAGACGCCGCAAACTTGGATTGATATGGCAAGAGCCTCTGCCTCTTTAGATGAACTCTTAATCGACCATTGTAATTGTGAGCTAAAAGCGGCGCAGACTGCGATGTTCTTATTGAGGCGATACGCATTAGATAAAGACAGCGGGCAATCGCTATTGGCGTGGGCAAAACCCTATGAGGAATTTGTTTATCACAAGGATCGCGATATCGAGCAGTTTTTGGCTCGCGACGTTAAAAAGAACGAGCTGGTTGCCAATCTACAGCCGAATCAGCATTTTGCCTTTGCTCAGGATCTTATTCCGCCACTCATTCGTTTGATAAAAGAAGAATTCCATCATTTTGAGCAAGTGCTGGAGTTGATGCACGCACGGCACATTCCGTATCGCAATATTCGTGCCGGGCGTTACGCAAAGGGCATGATGAGCCACGTGACCACCCATGAGAAGGATATTCTGCGGGATAAGTTGATTGTGGGTGCGTACATTGAGGCGCGCTCCTGTGAACGCTTTGCTAAATTAGCGCCTTACTTGGATGCGGAGTTAAGTAAGTTTTATGTGTCCTTACTGCGCTCTGAGGCGCGTCATTTTGAGGATTATCTTAAGCTGGCGCAGCTCGTTTCAACGGAAGATATTACTGAGCGGGTGGCTTATTTGGGCGAGAGGGAAGCTGAATTAATTATCGCGCCCGATGACGAGTTTCATTTCCACAGTGGTCAACCCTTAGTTGCCTAGTGGCAATAACCCTCAGTTGCCTAGTGGCAATACAAGTAGCGGCCTCAACCATATTCAGGTATGAGGCCTAAGCGGTTCGATGTATTAATGGTGAGGGCGCTATAGGTGCTTAGCTGGCGTCGAAGGGCAGGCTTTTTAAATCTACGCCGTCGGCGCTGACCACCAACACACTGCCTTGCTCGTACCAATCACCGACCACAATACGTTTGCAGCCATTATTTAACTCGTGAATGGCGGGTCTGTGGGTATGACCGTGGATCATCTGTTTGCAGTGAGTCTCGGCAAATAACGCATCCACCGCACTGGGTTCCACATCCATGATGACGTAGCTTTTTTGTTGATTGCTGCTCTGACTATTGCTGCGGATCTTATTGGCAATCGCCTGACGTTTTCTCTTCGGCAAACAGCTATAAAGCCAACGGGCGAAGGCAAAACTGCGTAGTTTGCGAAAGCGTTGGTAGGCTTTATCTAAGGTACACAGGCTATCGCCGTGTAAGATAACCGTGTTAACACCATAGAGATCTAAGCAAGTGACTTCGGGCAACATTTGCATACCCGCAGCATCGGCAAATTGCTTGCCTAACATAAAGTCACGATTACCATGAATAAAGTAGATGGGCAATTTTTGGGAGATTTGCTTGAGCTTGCGCGCTAATTCGAGGGCAAAAGGCGCGGCTAAATCGTCGCCGACCCATACTTCAAATAAATCCCCCAGAATATAGAGGGCATCGGCATCATCAAGTTCAGTATCGAGGAAACGATTAAAGGCTTGGGTGATATCGAGGCGATCGGCACTTAAGTGCAGATCGCCAATAAATAAGGTCCGCATCCTAGGGAATTAGGCCGCACTTACTTTTTCAATCACAACCGCTTCTAATGGCACATCTTGGTGCATGCCACGGTTACCAGTGCTGACAGCTTTGATTTTTTCAACGATGTCCATGCCTTCAACCACTTTACCAAATACGCAGTAACCCCAGCCTTGCATGCTTTCAGATTTGAAATCGAGGAAGGTGTTATCGTTTACGTTGATGAAGAACTGAGCCGTCGCTGAGTGTGGATCAGAAGTACGCGCCATCGCGATAGTACCGGTACGGTTTGATAAACCGTTGTTGGCTTCGTTTTTCACTGGCTCATGGCAACGTTTTTGGCTCATTTCAGTGGTGAAGCCACCACCTTGGATCATAAAGCCGTCAATTACACGGTGGAAAATGGTGCCGTCGAAGAAACCTTCGTCAACATATTTCATAAAGTTTGCCACGGTCAGTGGTGCTTTTTCGGCGTTCAGTTGCAGTTTGATGTCGCCAAAATTAGTGTGTAATGTGATCATGTTTTCATACTCTCAGTAAATAGTGGCGCGATTCTAACTTATCTCGGATTGCACGCAAAGTGCAGTATTCAAAACCATCGTCAGCGTGGTAGACTGACCCCTTGATTTTACACTCGAATCTATCATTGAAGAGAATGCCGATGTTGAAGATTTACAACAGTATTACCCGCCAAAAACAGGAATTTAAGCCAATTACTCCCGGAAAAGTTGGGATGTATGTATGCGGAGTGACCGTATACGATCTGTGTCATATTGGCCATGGGCGTACTTTTGTTTCCTTCGATATGATCGTTCGTTACCTGCGTTACGCGGGTTATGAAGTGAATTTTCAACGTAACATCACCGATATTGATGACAAAATCATCAAACGCGCCAACGAAAACCAAGAAGATTGCAATACATTAACCGATCGCTTGATTGGTGAAATGCACAAGGATTTTGATGCGCTGAATATGATCCGTCCCGATTTCGAGCCTCGTGCTACTCTGCACATTGCCGAAATCATCGATATGGTTGAGCGCTTACTGGCCCGTGGTCATGCCTATGTGGCAGCCGATGGCGATGTGCTATTCAGTGTGGCCTCATTCCCTGAGTACGGCCGTCTGTCCGGTCAGAACTTAGAGCAATTACAGGCGGGCGCACGGGTTGAGATTGACGATAACAAGCAAAATCCAATGGATTTCGTGCTATGGAAAATGTCTAAACCGGGCGAGCCAACATGGGAATCGCCATGGGGACCGGGTCGTCCAGGCTGGCATATCGAATGTTCGGCAATGAACAGCAAGCACTTAGGTCTGCATTTCGATATTCACGGTGGCGGTTCAGATTTACAATTCCCTCACCATGAGAACGAAATTGCTCAGTCTTGCTGCGCCCATGATACGCCGTATGTGAATTACTGGATGCACACTGGCATGGTGATGGTTGACCGCGAGAAGATGTCAAAGTCTTTAGGTAACTTCTTCACTATTCGTGATGTATTAGGCCATTACGACGCTGAAACTGTGCGTTACTTCCTGCTATCGGGTCACTACCGTAGCCAGATAAACTACTCAGAAGAAAACCTCAAGCAGGCGCGTGCCGCCTTAGAGCGTTTATACACTGCGATTAAAGATGTTGACCTGACGGTAGCGCCTGCACCAGCTGAAGAGTTTGTTGCTAAGTTTAAAGCGGTAATGGACGATGACTTTAATACGCCAGAAGCCTACTCAGTGCTGTTTGATATGGTACGTGAAATCAACCGTTTGAAAACCACAGATATGGCGCAGGCTTCAGCTATGGCCGTTGCCATGAAGCAACTGGCCGATGTATTGGGATTATTGCATCAAGCACCGGATGCCTTCTTTAAAGGCGAAGGGAGCGATGATGAAGTGGCTGAGATTGAAGCGCTGATCGTTGAGCGTAATCGTGCCCGCGCCGAGAAAGATTGGCCAGCGGCTGATGTTGCGCGTAATCGTTTAAATGAGCTTGGTGTGGTCTTAGAAGATGGCCCAAGCGGTACTACTTGGCGTAAGAAATAGGTTAGCGTAAGAAATAATCCCATCGCTTAAGTTTGATTCGTATCGATAATAAAAAACCTGCCAATGGCAGGTTTTTTTATTGGTCTCACGTATTTGATTAAGCTCATGTTATTGCGTTACCGGCTACTGAGCTTAGATGGCTAAATCGCAGGTTTAAATGCTGCGATTTGCGCCATAACTTACGCCATAACTTAAGCCATTATCTACGCGATGGCGAAGCACATTAGTCGTGATATTGCTCTGCCGCATACAAGGTATTTTCAAGTAAGCTGGCAATCGTCATAGGGCCGACACCACCTGGGACAGGGGTGATAAAGCTGGCGTTTTGCGCAGCGACATCATATTGCACGTCGCCCACTAAGGTACCGTTTTCTAAGCGGTTAATACCCACATCGATAACAATGGCGCCCGGTTTAATCCATTCACCTGGGATAAAGCCAGGTTTACCCACGGCAACCACCACTAAATCTGCCTGACGGATTTTTTGTTCAAGGTTTTTCGTAAAGCGATGACATGTGGTTGTGGTGCAGCCTGCAAGCAATAGCTCCAGTGTCATTGGGCGGCCGACAATGTTTGATGCGCCTACCACAACGGCATCTAATCCATAGGTATCGACACCCGTTGATTTGATTAAGGTCATGATCCCCATTGGGGTGCATGAACGTAATACGGGAATGCGCTGGGCTAAACGGCCAACGTTATAAGGGTGGAAACCGTCGACATCTTTATCGGGGCGAATGCGCTCAATGACTTTAGAGTCTTCGATATGCGCAGGCAGAGGGAGCTGCACTAAGATACCGTCGATCGTCGGATCATCATTGAGTTCGTCGATAAGGGCTAATAATGCTTCTTCGGTATAACTGGTATCGAGATCGTAAGAGCGAGAAATAAATCCCACTTCTTCACAGGCTTTACGTTTACTACCAACATAAACCTGAGAAGCGGGGTCGGCTCCCACGAGAATGACGGCTAAACCTGGTACGCGTTGTCCTGCCTCTTTGCGGGCGGTTACTTTTTCGCGAAGTTGTGTGCGGATGGATTGAGCAATCGCCTTGCCGTCGATTATTTGGGCTGTCATGGGTGTAGGATATCCTTTATATGGGCGATGGTGAAAACTGTCGTTAACACAGAGAGTGACAATCGCGGCTATTTTAACAGGGCGTTGCGGGTGTGTCATGGTGAAAGCCGCAGCGAAATGGATAAAAACAGGCGTATTCGCCTGATAATTCAGCATCTAGTTTGAATGCTTAAAAAAATCGTTGACGGGTGCAAAGTGAGGGGCTAAGATGCGCTCCGTTCTCAAGCAGATGTGCTCATTTGCTCTGAAAACAATGATTCTCGGTGATTAGCGCAGTCCGGTAGCGCATCTGGTTTGGGACCAGAGGGTCAGAGGTTCGAATCCTCTATCACCGACCACTTTAATATTATTGGCTCATGATTATTCAGTTAATTTGAGCGGGTAATAGCGGATAACCTAAGTCAGTTATCCCACGTAGGTTAGGATACAGCAGAGTCTGTAAACCATGCGCCCGTAGCTCAGTTGGATAGAGCATCCGCCTTCTAAGCGGATGGTCGCAGGTTCGAATCCTGCCGGGCGTGCCAGTTTCAGTGGTGATTGTAGCTCAGTTGGTAGAGTCCCGGATTGTGATTCCGGTTGTCGTGGGTTCGAGCCCCATCAGTCACCCCATTTTTAAGTACTTTGAGTACAAAATAAAAAAAGCGACCTCTGGTCGCTTTTTTTATACCCTAGATTCGGCCGTAGAGGCTCGACTCTGCACAAAACGGTGGCTATAATGTCGCGTCTTGATAGATATCAACTAACAGCGACCTGTGCCGAAAGCCAATAGTGGTGGGCATTGTAGTCAAATTTAATGATCAAGAAACGAATACCTGAATAGTTGATGACTCGACTATTACAAAGGACGTTAGACAAATTTCGAGGTAAAACAATGCAAGTTTCTGTTGAAGCAACCCAAGGCCTAGAGCGTCGCCTGACCATTTCTGTTCCTGCTGAACAAATTGAAAAACTGGTTAAAGACAGTTTACAACGTGAAGCTAAGCGTGCTCGTATCCCAGGTTTCCGTCCTGGCAAAGTGCCTGTTACTGTAATCAACAAACGTTATGGCGCCGCTATTCGTCAAGACATCACTGGTGAAGTGATGCAACGTAACTTTATCGAAGCGATCATCGCTGAGAAATTAAACCCAGCTGGCGCACCAACCTTCGTACCTGGTGCGACTGACGGTGAAAAATTCGAATTCGTAGCGACTTTCGAAATCTACCCAGAAGTCGAGCTGAAAGGTTTAGATGCAATCGAAGTAGAACAACCAAAAGCGTCTGTAACCGATGCTGATGTAGACAGCATGATCGAAACTTTACGTAAGCAACACGCGACTTTCGCAGCTGTTGAGCGTGAAGCGGCTGACGGCGACAAAGTGAAAATGAACTTTGTTGGTTCAGTTGACGGTGTTGAATTCGAAGGCGGTAAAGCTGATGATTTCGAACTGCAATTAGGCAGCGGCCGTATGATCCCAGGTTTCGAAGCGGGTATCTTAGGTCACAAAGCGGGTGAAGAATTCGTTATCGACGTGACTTTCCCAGAAGAATATCACGCTGAAAACTTAAAAGGTAAAGCAGCTAAGTTTGCTATCACTTTAACTGAAGTGTTAGCGGCTAACTTACCAGAAGTAAACGATGAGTTTGCAGCATTATTCGGAATCAGCGAAGGCGGCTTAGAAGCTCTGAAAACTGAAATCCGTAAAAACATGAACCGTGAGCTTGAGCAAGCGTTAAAAGCAAACGTGAAAGAGCAAGTGATCACTGGTTTATTAGCCAACAACGACATCGAACTACCAAAAGCACTGATCGATGGCGAAGTTAACGTACTGCGTCAACAAGCGATGCAACGTTTCGGCGGTCAAACGGCTAACATGCCAGAACTGCCAGCTGAATTATTCACTGAGCAAGCGGCTCGTCGCGTGAAAATCGGTCTGTTATTAGGCGAAGTTATCAAGACTAACGAACTGAAAGCAGAAGATGAGCGTGTACAAGCGTTAATCGCTTCTATGGCTTCAGCTTACGAAGATCCAAGTGAAGTTGTTGCGTACTACAACAGCAACAAAGAGCTGATGCAAAACATGCGCAACGTTGCGCTTGAAGAGCAAGCTGTTGAAGCACTGCTGAAATCTGCCAAAGTGACCGAAAAAGAAGTCGCTTTTGAAGAATTTATGAACAAGGCTACAGGTCGCGCATAAGCTAAGCTTGACTTGATTGGCAGTTCGCCATTTATAATGGCTCGTATGAGGCTCCTCATGCGAGCCATTTTTATTTAGGGAAACGAATAATGCATAATGCGTCAGACATACAAAGTGCTTTAGTGCCTATGGTGATCGAACAGACGGCTAAGGGTGAACGCTCATTCGATATTTATTCTCGTCTGTTAAAAGAGCGGATTATCTTTTTAGTGGGTCAAGTTGAAGAGCATATGGCGAATCTGATTGTGGCGCAGTTGCTATTCCTCGAGTCAGAAAGCCCAGATAAAGATATCTTCTTATATATCAATTCACCCGGTGGCTCAGTCACTGCGGGTATGGCGATTTACGATACCATGCAGTTTATTAAGCCGAACGTCAGCACTGTGTGTATTGGTCAAGCGGCCAGCATGGGCGCGTTTTTATTAGCCGGTGGTGAAAAGGGCAAGCGTTTCTGCTTACCTAACTCTCGCGTGATGATCCACCAACCACTGGGTGGATTCCAAGGTCAGGCTTCTGATATCGCTATTCATGCCCAAGAGATCTTAGGCATCAAGCATAAACTGAACCTGATGTTGTCAGAGCACACTGGCCAGCCACTCGAAGTGATTGAACGTGATACCGATCGCGACAACTTCATGAGTGCGACTCAAGCTGTTGAATATGGTTTAGTTGACGCAGTGATGACTAAACGCGGCTGATTTTTACTTTTGACTGGGCTATGCTCTATTAAGCAAAGCCCAGTAAAGGGTTAGCAAGTTTAAGACAAGCAGTAGAGCAGACTGCAAATGAGGTAATTAATGGGCGACAACAAAAATAATGGTGACAGCGGTAAATTGCTGTACTGCTCTTTTTGCGGTAAGAGCCAGCATGAAGTCAGAAAACTGATTGCAGGCCCATCAGTATACGTATGCGACGAATGTGTTGAATTATGCAACGACATCATTCGTGAAGAGATTAAAGAAATCTCCCCTAAGCGTGATAATGATAAATTGCCAACGCCACATGAGTTGCGTGCGCATTTAGACGATTATGTGATTGGTCAGGACAGAGCCAAGAAAGTGCTGTCTGTCGCTGTATACAATCACTATAAGCGCCTGAGAAATTCTTCTCCTAAAGATGGCGTGGAATTAGGAAAGAGTAACATTCTGCTGATTGGTCCAACGGGCAGTGGTAAGACACTGCTGGCTGAAACGCTTGCGCGCTCATTGAATGTCCCATTTACTATGGCGGACGCCACCACCTTAACCGAAGCGGGTTATGTGGGTGAAGACGTTGAAAACATCATTCAAAAGCTGCTGCAAAAGTGCGATTACGATGTTGAAAAAGCACAGCGCGGTATCGTCTATATCGACGAAATCGACAAGATCAGCCGTAAATCGGATAACCCATCAATTACCCGTGACGTATCGGGTGAAGGTGTACAGCAAGCGCTGCTGAAACTTATCGAAGGTACGGTTGCCGCGGTTCCGCCTCAAGGTGGTCGTAAGCATCCACAGCAAGAGTTCTTACAGGTAGATACCTCTAAGATCCTGTTTATCTGTGGTGGTGCTTTTGCTGGCCTTGAAAAGGTGATTGAACAGCGTGCTCATGTAGGTTCAGGTATCGGTTTCGGTGCGCAGGTTAAGGGCGAGAAAGATAAGGCAACAATTTCGCAAACCTTATCTCAAGTCGAACCCGAGGACTTAGTCAAATACGGCTTGATCCCTGAGTTTATCGGCCGTCTGCCCGTTGTAGCAACGCTGACCGAGCTGGACGAAGAAGCATTAGTGCAAATTCTGTCTGAGCCTAAAAACGCGCTGACAAAACAGTACAACGCGCTGTTTGAGATGGAAGGGGTTGAGCTAGAGTTCCGCGAAGATGCGCTCAAAGCGATTGCACATAAAGCTATGTCACGCAAAACGGGTGCCCGTGGTTTACGTTCAATCGTTGAAGGTATCTTACTCGATACTATGTACGATATTCCTTCGATTGAGGGCGTGGTGAAGGCGGTTGTCGATGAATCTGTGGTGAATGGCGAGTCTGCACCAATCTTGATTTACGAACGCAACGAAGCGCAAGCTGCCTCTGGTGAACAATAATTGTACTGATTGCTAATAATCTGAAAATCAAGGAGTCCATCGGGCTCCTTTTTTTATTTTGCCCATTGAAACCCACTAAAGCGCCCCAATATACTCCTTAACTAATCCCTTTCATCTAAACGGAATCGAACTATGACCTTAGAGCGTGAAGCGCATATCGAACTCCCCGTGCTACCACTGAGAGATGTGGTGGTCTATCCCCATATGGTAATTCCGTTGTTCGTTGGCCGAGAAAAATCGATTCGTTGTCTCGAAACGGCAATGGCCCAGGATAAGCAAATTATTTTAGTCGCTCAGCGTGACGCTGAGTTAGACGAGCCGACCAAAGACGATATCTTTGAAGTCGGTACAGTGGCGTCTATTCTGCAACTGCTTAAACTGCCTGACGGTACGGTAAAAGTACTGGTCGAAGGTGGTCGCCGCGCCCGTATTACCCGTTATACCCAAGAAGCGGATTTCTTTGTGGCTAAGGCGGAGTATCTAGAATCTGAGCCTTTAGAAGATAAAGAAGAGGAAGTCTTGGTTCGCAGCGCGATTGGCCAATTTGAAGGCTATATCAAGCTCAACAAGAAGATCCCGCCTGAAGTCTTAACCTCGCTTTCTGGCATTGATGAAGCGGCGCGCCTTGCCGATACCATGGCGGCCCACATGCCACTCAAGCTTGAGGACAAACAGTCTGTGCTGGAGATGACTAACGTCGGTGAGCGTCTGGAATATTTAATGGCGATGATGGAGTCGGAAATTGACTTGCTACAGGTCGAGAAACGTATCCGTACCCGCGTTAAAAAACAGATGGAAAAGAGCCAGCGTGAGTATTATCTGAACGAACAGATGAAAGCCATCCAAAAAGAATTGGGTGACTTAGACGAAGGCCACGACGAGTTTGAAGTCTTAAATCGTAAGATTGAAGAAGCCAACATGCCAAGCGATGCCAAAGAGAAAGCCGTCGCCGAGCTGAATAAATTACGCATGATGTCACCTATGTCTGCCGAAGCGACAGTGGTTCGCAGCTACGTGGATTGGATGACCTCAGTACCTTGGAGCCAACGCTCTAAAATCAAACGCGATTTAGCCAAAGCCCAAGAAGTGCTGGATACCGATCACTATGGTCTAGAAAAGGTCAAAGACCGAATTCTGGAATACTTGGCAGTGCAGAGCCGTGTGCGTCAACTTAAAGGGCCTATCCTGTGCTTAGTAGGCCCACCAGGGGTAGGTAAAACCTCATTAGGTCAATCGATTGCAAAAGCAACCGGTCGTAAGTATGTGCGTGTTGCTTTAGGCG
Organism: Shewanella sp. GD03713; assembly: GCF_029843705.1. Classification (NCBI taxonomy): domain Bacteria; kingdom Pseudomonadati; phylum Pseudomonadota; class Gammaproteobacteria; order Alteromonadales; family Shewanellaceae; genus Shewanella; species Shewanella sp. GD03713. Next base: position 3,057,779 of record NZ_JAOCIW010000001.1, on the reverse strand, counting down.
GCGTGCGTGATGAAGCGGAAATCCGTGGTCATCGCCGTACTTACATTGGCTCAATGCCGGGTAAAGTGATTCAGAAAATGGCGAAAGTGGGCGTGAAAAACCCCTTATTCCTGCTCGATGAAATCGACAAAATGAGCTCGGATATGCGTGGCGACCCAGCGTCAGCTCTGTTAGAGGTGCTTGACCCTGAGCAAAACGCGACCTTTAACGACCATTACCTTGAAGTCGACTACGACTTATCCGATGTGATGTTCGTGGCGACTTCGAACTCGATGAATATTCCAGGCCCGCTTCTGGACCGTATGGAAGTCATTCGCCTGTCGGGTTACACCGAAGATGAGAAGCTCAATATTGCTAAGCAGCATTTACTGACCAAACAAATCGAGCGTAACGGTCTTAAAGCGAACGAAATTCATATCGAAGACAGTGCGATAGTCGGCATTATCCGCTACTACACCCGTGAAGCTGGTGTGCGTGCACTAGAGCGTGAATTGTCGAAGATCTGCCGCAAGGTCGTGAAGATGATCCTGTTGGATAAATCCATCAAGTCAGTCACAGTGACCGCGGACAATCTCAAGTCTTTCCTCGGTGTGCAGCGTTTTGACTATGGTAAGGCGGAGTCGAACAATCAAATCGGTCAAGTCACAGGTTTGGCGTGGACCGAAGTGGGTGGCGATCTGCTCACCATTGAAGCGACATCAGTGCCCGGCAAAGGTAAGTTGACCTATACAGGCTCACTTGGCGATGTGATGCAAGAGTCGATTCAAGCGGCAATGACGGTCGTACGTGCCCGTGCGGAACAATTAGGTATCAACGGCGACTTTTATGAGAAGCGTGATATCCATGTTCACGTGCCAGAAGGGGCGACGCCAAAAGATGGTCCATCTGCGGGCGCGGCAATGTGTACTGCATTAGTGTCTAGCTTAACGGGTAATCCTGTGCGCGCCGATGTGGCGATGACGGGTGAAATTACCTTACGCGGAGAAGTGTTACCTATCGGCGGTTTAAAAGAAAAACTGCTCGCAGCACACCGTGGTGGCATTAAATTGGTACTTATTCCAAAAGAAAACGAGCGTGATCTGGAAGAAATTCCTGCCAATGTGATTGCCGATTTGGAAATTCGTCCCGTGCGTTGGGTCGACGAAGTGTTAAAACTGGCGCTGGAAAGACCGGTTGAAGGCTTCGAAGTGGTTAAAAACTTGGCATAACGCAAGAAAATGCGCTATCACGCTAAAAAAAATGAAAAAAGGGGCTTAACAAAGCGCAGACCTGTGGTAGCCTAGGTCTGTGGAGAGTCGGTTGCTCCAAGCCCTTGGCGCAACTGGCTTTGAGCTGTATCCAGTTTTATTTCTTTGGTTTTCGAACTCAGCTTGAACTTTGAATTCAAGCTTGTTATAAAAGCCTCCGCAGACCGCTCTAGAGACGGATTTGGTTGCGGCGCAAAAAAATTACATTCAAGGGGATGACATGAACAAATCTGAACTAATCGAGAAAATCGCTTCTGGTGCTGACATTTCTAAAGCCGCTGCTGGCCGTGCACTGGATTCTTTTATCGCTGCTGTGACCGAAGGTCTGAAAGAAGGCGATAAAATTTCTCTTGTTGGTTTTGGTACTTTTGAAGTGCGTGAACGTGCTGAGCGTACTGGTCGCAACCCACAAACGGGTCAAGAAATCAAAATCGCAGCAGCAAAAATTCCAGCATTCAAAGCTGGTAAAGCTCTGAAAGACGCTGTCAATTAATTTTTGATATCGTAGCCTTTGTAAGGCGTTCGTAATGATAAGCACTGTTTAAACAGTGCTTTTTACGAATTGAAAGTAATGGATTTTGAAGCACAATTTCTACCATTACTCGGGGTTTTAGTACTTACCAGTGGTAGCGTCTGAATAATCCCCATAAATTACAGAAAGGCGCATCTCAAATTGATGCGCCTTTTTATTTTGTTAATCGCAACGAGCGAGAAATCTGATGTTAGAAAAGATCCGCGACGGTTCGCAAGGCGTGATTGCTAAAGGCATTCTCGTACTTGTGATTTTATCTTTTGCATTTGCAGGCGTAAGTAGCTATCTAGGCTCAAAATCGGACGTCCCTGCCGCAGAAGTCAACGGTGACAAAATCACTAAAGCCGAGTTAGAGCAGGCCTATCAGAGCGAACGCGCTCGTATGGAGCAACAACTGGGTGAAATGTTTGCTGCGTTATCTGCCGACGAAAGATACCTAGAAAGCATCAAGCAGAGCGTACTCGAACGTTTAGTGGCCGATAAATTGATTGACCAAGCTGCCGCTGCTATGGGGCTACGTGTGTCTGACGAACAAATTATCACGGCGATTAAATCAGAACCCGCTTTCCAAACCGATGGCAAATTCGATAACGACCGTTATCAAGCGATTTTGCGTCAGTTAGGCTATCAGCCACAAACCTTCAGAAGCATGATGCGTGTCGATATGACTCGTCGTCAGTTAACTGCGGCGTTAGTGGGCACTGAATTCGTATTACCCGGTGAAGCTAAGCAATTAGCTGAGCTGCAAGGTCAAACTCGCGACATTCGCTACTTAGTAGTGGATTCTGCGCCATTCCTTGCTAATGCCTCTGTGACAGACGAACAAGTTAAAAACTACTACGACACTAACCAAGGCCAGTTTATGAGCCCTGAGAAGGTGAGCTTAGAGTACGTTGAGTTAAACGCGGCTGATTTTGCCAAAGACAGCAAAGTGACCGATGAAGAAGCTCAGGCTTATTACGATGAACACAAGACGCAATATGTGTCTAACGAGAAACGTTTAGCGGCGCACATTCTGATTGGCCCTGGCAGCGATGAAGCGGCGGCGAAAGCCAAGGCTGAAGATTTAGCTAAGCAGCTAGATAACGGTGCTGATTTTGCTGAGTTAGCCAAAGCCAATTCTGAAGATACCTTAAGTGCAGAGCAGGGCGGTAAATTAGACTGGTTTGAACCCGGAGTAATGGACCCAAGCTTTGATACCGCACTGTTTGCACTGCAAAAAGGTCAGCATTCAACAGTCGTGAAAACGGATTTTGGTTTCCACATCATCAAATTGTTAGACGTTCAGCCTGGTACAACAGTGCCATTTGCCGATGTCAAAACGAAGATTGTGGCTCAGTTGCAAGAGAAAAAAGCGGTCGATCAATTCTATAGCTTACAGAGCAAACTGGCTGATACCAGCTACGAAGTGCCTGATACTTTAGCCGAAACTGCGAAAGTGGTTGGCGTTGAGATTAAGACTACGCCAATGTTCTCACGCGATGATGTGCCAGCGGCATTGAACAAGCCTGACGTAGTTAAAGCCGCATTCTCTGACACTGTTTTACGCCAAGGCCTCAACAGTGAAGTCATTGAACTTGAGCCAAACCATGTTGTGGTTATCCGTATGAAGGAACATCACGATGCGGGCACTATGCCATTAGCCGAAGTGAAGGCCGACATCGCTGAGCGTTTGAAGCAAGATCAAGCGAACGAAGCGGCACGTGCTAAAGCGCAAGAGCTGATGACCCAAGTTAAAGCGGGTGCGACGGATGTGACTCTAACGGCTAAGACTAAACTGGGCCGTGGCGCACAAGATGTAGATGCAGCCATTGTGGGCAAAGCCTTCCAAATGCCGACGCCGAGTGCTGCACCTGTGGTTGACACTGTTGGTTTAGCCAATGGCTACGCTGTGATTGCACTGGATAAAGTGAACGCGGCAGAGTCAGTTAGCGATGAGTTAGTCAATGCGCTGAAACAACGCTTAAATGCACAATACAGCGAAGCGGATTACCGCGGTCTGATTGAGTCACTGAAAGCGAATGCGAAAGTTCATTATCCTGTAGAAGGTTAATGGCAATAAGGGATAACTGAGCTTATCCCTTATTTTTGCGAAGCAAAAACTGCTTTCGCGATGCAAATAGAAAAAGGCCAAGTGTTTACTTGGCCTTTTTGTTTGTCTTGAACCCGCGTTATCAAACGATAAGTGCGCTATTTCTGCCGCTTAATCATCCACGCCAATCATCACGCTGCTGGCTTTAATGAGTGCGTAAGCCGAATCACCTACCTTCAAGTTTAAACGCTCACAGGATGCTTTAGTGACGACAGAGGTTAACACTACGCCCGGTGCCAGTTCGATAGTGACTTCGTTGTTTACAGAGCCAATTTCGATAGCGGTAATAGTGCCACTCAGGGTATTACGTGCACTGATTTTCATTCTTTGTCCTTAGTTTGTGTTGAATGGTCATGCTAGTTTAGCCTATCGTACGGCATTTGAGGCAAATAAAAACGCCACCCGAGGGTGGCGCTTTATCGTGATTATTCAATCTATTCGATTACAGCTCGATCACATCGAACTCAACGTATGGATTCACATCTGCATCGTAGTCGATACCTTCGATGCCAAAGCCGAACAGTTTGATAAACTCGGCTTTATATTCTTGATAATCGGTCAGCTCTGACAGATTTTCAGTGGTCACTTGTGGCCACAGATCACGGCAATGCTGCTGGATATCTTCGCGCAGTTCCCAATCGTCTAAACGCAGACGGTTGTCGCTGTCGGTTTCTGGTTTTGCACCATCGGCACGGAACAGACGCTCACTGAACATGCGATAGATTTGCTCCATACAGCCTTCGTGCAGACCTTCTTGGCGCATCTTCTTAAATACCATTGCAATATACAGTGGCATCACAGGGATGGCAGAGCTGGCTTGAGTCACAACGCTCTTCAGCACGGCAACGTTAGCGCTACCACCTTTGGCCGCGAGTTTATCATTTAGGGCTTTAGCCGCGCGGTCTAAGTCCATTTTGGCTTGACCTAATGCGCCGTGCCAGTAGATTGGCCAGGTTAACTCAGTACCGATATAGCTGTAGGCTACGGTTTTGCAGTTATCGCTTAATACACCTGCCTCGGCAAGTGCGTTAATCCACAGTTCCCAATCTTGACCACCCATCACAGTGACAGTATCGACAATTTCTTGCTCAGTCGCAGGCTCAACGGTGGCTTCGATAATGCAGTCTTTGTTGGTATCAACGGCAGTCGCTGTATACACTTCACCGATTGGTTTGAGTGCAGAACGCACTAGCTCACCTGAGTCAGGCAGTTTGCGTACGGGTGATGCTAATGAATAGACCACCATGTCCACTTGACCTAAATCTTGCTTGATAAGCTCGATAACTTTTTGCTTAGCTTCATGGCTGAAAGCATCGCAGTTGATGCTCTTAGAGTACAAACCTTCAGCTTTGGCAAACTTGTCGAAAGCGGCAGAGTTGTACCAGCCTGCAGTACCAGGTTTGGCTTCAGTACCCGGCTTTTCGAAGAACACACCAATGGTTGCAGCATCGCTACCGAAGGCGGCGGCAATGCGTGAAGACAGGCCATAGCCACTTGATGAACCAACAACAAGCACTTTCTTTGGACCGTTGGCGATTTTGCCTTTGGCTTTGGTTAAAGCAATTTGCTCTTGAACGTTAGCTTCACAACCAACGGGATGAGTTGTGGTACAAATGAATCCACGAATTTTGGGTTTGATAATCATGTTTAAGCTTCTTCTATCAAAATGACCAATAGGATAAATACTTCGGCGGCTAAATGGCATCTATTTTTAGCCAATTCGCCTGAATATTTAAGTGGTTGGAGCAGTTTAACGCTTATGAACAAACAGGCTCTGCTCCTGAATCAGCCTTTGGGTATATTCGTGCTGAGGCGAATTAAATATCTGTTCTGTTGGGGCTTTCTCAACCATCACGCCTTTGTGTAACACCATAATTTTATCGCTGACATGGCGAATAATATTCAGGTTATGGGACACGAAGATATAGGACAATCCTAAGTCCTTCTGCAGTTTAAGCAGCAGGTTAAGGATCTGTGAGCGTACCGAGAGATCCAAGGCGGTTAAGGCTTCATCGGCAATGATGATTTTTGGATTGAGCATCAGTGCCCGAGCCACCGCAACCCGTTGTTTTTGACCCTCGGAAATCATATGGGGATAAAAATCCGCATGCTCGGGTAATAAACCGACCTTCCTTAAGGTATCAATCACTTGGCCATTACGCTCCTTGGCGGATAGCTCAGTGTTAAAGCGCAGCGGTTCATCCAGTAATTGGCCAATGGTGAGCCTTGGGTTGAGTGAGGTATTGGGATCTTGGAAAATCATCCGAATAAGGCGACAGCGCTGCTTAATATTGCGGCTGTCGAGGGCCTCGCCCTCAAAGTAAATTTCACCGCCACTGCGGGGTTCTGCGCCTACCAAAATACGCGCTAAAGTACTCTTACCTGAACCCGCTTCACCCACGATAGCTAAGGTTTCGCCGCGGTTTAATTCAAATGAAACCGGTGCTAAGGCATCGTTATATTGGCGAGTAAAGCCTTTATAGCCGGTATCGTACCTCTTAAAGAGATCGTTAACTTTAAGCAGTGGGGTCGTCATTTGTCGTTTCACCGTGGTAAGGGAAATGGCAGGCAAAGTAGCGGTCGCGTAAATGACTCAAACTTGGCTGATTAACGCATTTCTTTTGTGCCTCAGGGCATCTTGGCCCTAGGCGACAACCAATGGGCAGATGCTGCAGGGCGGGGGCCGAGCCTGGTAGGGTCGGCATAATGGCCTTGTGCGCCTCTATCCCCGAGTAATCCGGCATATTATCCAAGAGTGCCTTAGTGTAAGGATGATAGGGCTGATTGATCAGTTCTTCCGTTGGGCCTGATTCCATCACTTGACCGCAATAGAGCACGGATAGGTGATCGCACCATTGTGCTAGCGTTTCAAGCTCGTGGCTGATGATTAAAATCGACACGTTTTGTAGCTGGTTAAGCTGTGAGAGTAGGCGGAAAATCTGTGCCTGAGTGCTCAGCTCCATCGAGTTTGTCGGTTCGTCGGCGATCAATAATCGCGGTTGGTTGGCAATTGCCATCGCGATCATCACTTTTTGGCATTCGCCTTCCGAAAGCTCCCAAGCATAGCTGGACATGACTTTTTGTGGATTCTTAATCCCGACCTTATGCAGCCATTTTTGCGCTGTCTGTTTGGCATGTTTGTGCTTTTGCCAAAAGTAAGCCTTAGGATTCTTAGGCATAGCCTGCATCAGTTGACTACCCACGGTTTGCGAAGGGTCAAGGCTGCCAGACGGGTCTTGGAAGATCATCGCCATATCTGAACCCATCAGATTACGGCGCTCCTTCGAGGTCATGGCCATCAGATTATTACCATCCCACATCATGCGGTCGGCGGTAATGGTCCAATTGGGGCCTGGGATCCCAAGAATGGCTCTGGCGAGCAGACTACGGCCCGAGCCTGATTCTCCTACGAGACCGTGGATTTCCCCCGCGTTCAGGGTCAAACTCACTTTCTCAAGGGCGCGGACTCTGCCGTGGGGCGTGTCGAGCTCAATGGTCAGGTTTCTAACGTCGAGTAATGGCATAGGTTAGTTTCTGATGGGCGCAAGCGCCGATCTCAAGCCATCGCCCACCAAGTTAATGGCGAGCACACTAAAAAGAATCGCCAGCCCTGGAATGGTTACAGTCCAAGGTGCGGTCAACAAATTATCCATACCTTGGGCGACCATTGCACCCCATTCAGGACTAGGAGCTTGGGCGCCAAGGCTTAAAAAGCCAAGGGCGGCAATATCTAAAATCGCGGCAGAAATGGCTAACGTGGTTTGAATAATCACTACTTCCCAGACGTTTGGCATGATCACATACCAAAAAATCTGCAGCGAATTAGCACCGTCTAAACGGGCGGCAGTCACATATTCTTTTTGTAGCTCTTCATGTACCGATTGATGAATGGAGCGAACGAACTGTGGCGTTAAGGCAATGCCCACAGCCCAGAAGACGTTTTCAAGCCCTGGCCCCATCACGGCAACCACTAAAATCGCCATTAATAGTGAAGGGATAGACAGCAATGCATCGAGCAAGTGCCCCAAAATACTGGACTTTAAGCCGCGCATCATGCCGGAGAGCGAGCCTATGATGAACCCCATAAACAATGCGGTGCCGACAATCATCAGCGCCATGCCGAAGGTTAAATGTGCTCCATGCAGCAAACGGCTAAAGATATCACGACCCAGATCGTCTGTGCCCAAAAAGTGCGCCACAGTGCCGGAAGGGTCCCAAGAGGGCGGTAACAGTAATGCCCGTGGATCCTGCGCCTCAGGGGAGAAGGGGGCAATCATAGGTCCAAACAGGGTGAGCAGCAGCAGAAAAGCAATGGTCCACAGACCTGCTAAGGCAAAGGGGTTTGCCGAAAAATTCTGCCAGACCCGCATCATCGGCGAGGCGATTTGATCTTCCTGATAAATTTTAATTGGAGGCATAAAGATCTTTTCTGCTCAAGGGATTGAAGACGGTATGCAGCACTTCAATCAAAATACTTAAAAAGATGATCAACAAGGCTACGGCTAAAATCCCGCCCTGGATAACCGTATAATCCCGCTGATAAATACCCGACACCAACCAAGAACCCACACCCGGCCAAGAGAAAATCATTTCAACAACAATCGCATAGCTCGCAAATGCTCCGAGCATTAACCCCAAGTGCTTTAATACTGGGATCAGTGCGTTGGGTAAGGCGTGGCGCAAAATAATGGTATTGGTGTGCATGCCTCTGGCTTCGGCGGCGCGGATAAAGGTTTGGTTCATCACATTCATCATTGCCGAGCGAGTGCTGCGTACGACCACGGTAAAAGGTAGCACTGCGAGTGTGGTGGCGGGCAGGACGATATGCAATAAGGCATCTTTAAAGGCCGATATGCGATATTCCGAATCGGACAGTAAAATGTCGACCAACATAAATCCCGTAACGGGTTTTATCTCATATAAAAGATTGAGTTGCCCTGAAATTGGCAGCCAGCCTAGGTCGACACCAAACCAGAGTGACAAATACAAACCTAACCAGAATACAGGAACAGAATAGCCCGTTAGGGTAATCGCCATAATGGTATTTTGGGTGAGTTTATGCTGACTCTGGGAGGCCAACACGCCAAGCGGCACACCTAAACCAATGGCTATCACGGCCGCCATGACGGCGAGTTCGAAGGAGGCGGGTAGCACAGAGCTTAATTCTTCGGCCACGCTCTGGTGCGAGGTGACGGATACGCCCAAATTGCCGCTCAGTCTTTGCTGTAAATAGGCAATAAACTGCATGGCTTTGTTGCTATCTAACTTATAGTCCTGCTCAATTTGCACCTGTTGGCTCTCTGATGGCGCATGGATCCCTGTGAGGGCGAAGGTGCGTTCAACCGGAAACAACCCAGTTGCATAAAACAGCACGCCGACCATCACTAGCGAAGTGGCAAGAAACAGATTGAGGCGCCGTAACAGGTATCTGAACATCAATGTGTCTCCTGCTCAGCTTGGCTGGTTCGGGCAAATGAGATGCCGCCAAAGGGGGTTAACTGCATATCATGGATATTGTTGCGAGTGAGTGCGACTCGCTTGGCGTGGGCCAGACTCAACATTGGCACTTGCTCGGCTAAGAAGGCTTCGGCCTCTTGGTAAATTTCCTTGCGCTCGGCCTGCGTCGAGACTTCCCTCGCTCTGTCTAGAATGGCATCAAACTCTTTATTGCACCAGCGAGAGCGGTTGTTGTTTGATTGCATCGCCGAGCAACTCAGCAACGGCGTAAAGAAGTTATCGGGGTCACTGTTATCGGCGTTCCAGCCGATGAGGACTGAGTCATATTCATCCCGGCTCAATCTTTGGCTAAAGACGCTCCAGTCGTAACTGATGATATTGACCTTTACACCGATATTGGCCAAGTCAGATTGAATTAACTCGGCGGTTTTCAACGCATTAGGGTTGTACGCGCGGGCGACGGGCATGGCCCAAATATCGATGCTGAGATGTTTTATTCCCGCTTCTTTCAACAAATCGCGCGCTTTTTGCGGATTGTAATCTAACAGTTTTTTATTGCTGTCGTAGGCCCAAGACGCTGGCGGCAACACACCTATGGCTTCTATGGCGGTGTTTTGATATACGGCCCGTAAGATATTTTGCTTATCAACGGCATAGGCGAGGGCGCGGCGCACGCGTACATCATCTAAAGGGGGCTTTTGTGTGTTAAAGGCCCAAAAGGCTACGTTAAGACCGGGTTGAGACTCAATGCTCAGCTGTTCATGTTGCTTGATAACGGGCAACTCACCCGCTTTGGGCAGGGCCGATACGCTGCAATCACCGGCGATAAGTTTGGCCAGTCTGACAGTGCTTTTTGGGGTGATGTCGTACACCAGCATATCGACTTTGGCGGGCTCGCCCCAAAAGTCGGGATTGCGTCGATAGCGAATATATTCGTTTTTGGCGTAATGCACTAAGGTAAAAGGCCCTGTGCCGATGGCGAAATGATCGAGATTTTCTGGGTGCCCCAGTGCCAGTTGCTGATCGGCATATTCGCTCGAGAGGATGACGGCAAAGTCGGTGGCGAGATTTGATAAAAACGACGCATCTTTGCGCGCTAGCCGAAAGATCACCTCGTGGTCATTGATTTTTTCGACACTTTTAACTTGTTCTGAAAAGCCAATACTTTGGAAAAAGGGATAACCGGTACGTGATACGCCATGGTAAGGGTGATGTTTGTCGATAATCCGATTGAAGGAAAACAGCACATCGTCGGCGTTAAAATCGCGACTCGGGGTAAAACGGGAGGAATGTTGAAACTTAACATTTTCCCTGAGGGTAAAACGGTAACTTAAGCCATCGTCACTCTCGGCCCAACTGGTGGCCAGCGCGGGTACGAGCTGACCTGAGAGCGCGTCATAGTCCACTAAGCGGCTATAAATTTGGTGTGAGGTCGCGTCGATAGTGGTGCCTGAGGTCACTAACTGCGGATTAAAAGACTCGGGATTCCCTTCGGAACAATAGACCAAACCAGAAGGGAGTCGTTGGGGGCCACATGCAACCAACAACCCACTCATGCAGAAAACTGCAGTTGATAGGCACAGGCGTCTTATTAGCACACTCATTTATAAATCATTATTTTATCGACTATGAACGGCTATTTTAGCAGTGCATCTTGCCCGTGGGCAATCTGCTTATGCTTTATCGAGCAAATTGTACTTTTTCAGAATGCCGCGCAGCTGGTGATAGCTTAAACCAAGGATTTCAGCCGTCTTCTTTTGATTGTACTGACTGGCCGATAAGGCTTGTTGGATGAGTTCCATCTCATAACGCTCGGTTTGCTCTTTAAAGTCCAAGGGAAAACTAAATGGGTTGCTGATGGACTCTGCAATGACGTCCGTGTCGGTATCGGTTTTGGCCGATGTGACCACTGGCGCGCTCTGCGGCGCTTCAGGTGCCGTGATTTGACGCTCGCGGGTACGCACTCGCGTGGTTGGGCGATAGGGGGATGCAAAAGGGTCGAGAATAATCTGTTCAATAGGGCGGTTTTCGCCGCTGCTGCGATACACACTGCGCTCGACCACGTTTTTAAGTTCACGGATATTCCCCGGCCAGTCATGACTCATCAGCTGATCGACCGCGCTGGCACTGAAGCCACTGAAGAGTTCCAGTTTAAGTTGCCTCGCCATGCCCACGGCAAAGTATTCGGCTAAGGTCATGATATCTTCGGGGCGACAACGCAGCGGCGGCAAAGTGATCACATCGAACGCCAGACGGTCGAGCAAGTCGGCCCTAAATTCGCCGGCGTCGGCCAGTGAGGGTAAATCTTCGTTCGCGGCGCAAATCAGGCGCACATCCGCTTGAATAGTTTTACTGCCGCCGACCCGTTCAAACTCACCATATTCGATGACCCGCAGCAGTTTTTCTTGGATTAATCCCGAGGTGTTGGCTAGCTCATCGAGGAATAGGGTGCCGCCGTCGGCGCGCTCAAAACGGCCTTCGTGTTTACCTTTGGCGCCAGTAAAGGCGCCTGACTCATGGCCGAATAATTCACTCTCGAGCAAATTTTCACTCAAAGATGAACAATTTAGCTTAATAAAACTTTGATCCCAGCGTTTAGACAGATAATGTAAGCGTTCAGCAATCAGCTCTTTCCCCGTACCCCGTTCCCCAATAATGAGCACAGGTTTAGAGAGCGGCGCAATCTGCGACACATGCTCTAATACTTCGAGTAGGGCGTTCGATTGGCCGATGAGGTTGTCTTGCTGAAATTTATTATCCACGATATTTTTTAGTCTTTCGCGCTAAATTTTGGTGAAAATGATAATAAGTGGCTTGAGCCATAAAATAAAGAAAAAGTTAAAAATATGTTTATCTTTATGAATTTAAACATAAAATAAAAGTTGGCACACTTAGTGTATTACCCTAAGCGAGACCAACATCAATTTGAGGATAGCATTATGGGAATTTTCTCTCGTTTCGCCGATATCATTAACTCCAATATCAGCGCATTACTCGATAAAGCAGAAGACCCTGAAAAAATGGTTCGTCTGATTATCCAAGAGATGGAAGATACACTGGTAGAAGTTCGTTCAACATCAGCAAAAGTGTTAGCTGAAAAGAAAGAATTAATCCGTCGTATCAGCCGTGTTGAAGAACAAGTTCAAGATTGGCAAGACAAAGCAGAACTGGCACTGTCGAAGGAACGCGAAGATTTAGCCAAGGCCGCTTTAGTTGAAAAACAAAAAGCCGCGGGTTTAGTGGATACCTTAAACCAAGAGTTGGCAGTGATCGACGAGCACATTGTACGCTTAAAGGATGAAGTTAGCCTGCTGCAAGAAAAGTTGCTGGATGCTAAGGCGCGCCAAAAGACCATTATTTTGCGTAAACAAACCGCCTCATCACGTTTAGAAGTGAAGAAGCAGTTAGACTCAAGCAAAATCGACAACGCTATGCTGAAATTTGAGCAATATGAGCGCCGTGTCGAAGGGTTAGAAGCGCAGGTTGAATCCTACGATCTGGGTAATAAAAAGACATTAGCCGATGAGTTTGCCGCACTGGAAGCTGAAGATTCAGTGAATGCCGAGCTGGAAGCATTAAAGGCCAAAGTAAAAGGCAAAGCTGCGACTAAGTCAAAAGAATAACAATTCAGAGGTGAGTTATGGATATGGACATACTAATGGCACCAATTATCATCTTTATGATAGTGGTGGCGCCAATATGGTTAGTTCTTCATTATCGCAGTAAGCGACAAGTGAGCCAGGGACTCACTGAGGAAGAGTTTTCACAGCTCAATGATTTGATTGCTAAAGCCGATAAGATGGCTGCACGCATCGAAACCTTAGAGGCCATTCTGGATTCAGAATCGCCTGAATGGAGGGGCAAACATGAGAGGAACTAGTGGCCGTACTTTGTATCGCATTCCCCAGTCAGGTAAAGTCGCAGGTGTGTGTGCGGGGATAGCCGAATACTTTGCAATTGAAACATGGTTAGTGCGGGTACTTGCGGTTTCTATCTTCCTATTAGGTGGTTCGGGCGTCGTGTTTATCATCTATGTTGCGTTATGGGTGATACTCGACATCAAACCCCAAAATAGCACTGTTAGGGATGACATCGAGGTGAAGAAGAAACCTTGGCAATCGGGAGAGCCTGCTAAACAAGCGCTGAGCGATGTGAGCAGGCAATTTAGAAGCCTAGAGGTGAGACTGCAAAACCTTGAACGCCATGTAACATCTGATAACTTTGATTTAAAAAGACAAATCAATAGCTTGTAATCCCTCTAAAGGGCGGCCATGTCCGCCCTTGTTGCTTAATCTCCCGTCAATTCCAGTGTATAGTTAACCTCATTCAACATTTAGGGACATCCTTATGGGAATGCTTGACGTTTCGCTCCATAAATTAACTCAGAAGAGCCAATCCCTGCTCCATAGAACGGCTGACAGGCATTTACGACTCGCGGTAACAGGGTTATCGGGGGCGGGCAAAACCGCATTTATTACCGGATTAGTCAACCAACTACTCAATAGTGGCGCGGCTTCTCAGGTATCCCATTCCCGCCATGGGAATGCTTTACCTCTGTGGCAAGTGAGCCGTGAGCAACGTTTGCTCGGGGTGAAGCGAGCAATGCAGCCGGATCTTGAAATTGCCAGCTTCGATTATCAGGGCGCAATGTTAGCGCTTACTTCGACGCCTCCGGCTTGGCCAGCATCGACCCGCACGATTTCGGAGCTGCGCTTCGCCATCAAATACCAGCCGCAGAAGGGGCTGCTAGCCAAGTTTGCCGATACCGCAACGCTGTATTTAGATATTGTCGATTATCCCGGCGAGTGGCTATTAGATTTACCTATGCTGCGTCAAAGCTTTATCGAGTGGTGCAGCGCGCAGCAACAACGTGTCGCTGTGTTAAAAAGCTCGCCTTTGTATGCAGAGTTTCAAACTTCGTTAAGTGCGCTTAATTTAACCGAGGCGGCCGATGAGCTGCAGCTTAAACGCATTGCCGATCAGTATCAGCAACTCTTGCACGATTTAGTGCATGTGCAGGGTTATTATCAGGCACAACCCGGACGCATGTTATTACCAGGGGAATGGGAAGGCGCGCCGCTGCTGGCGTTTTTTCCGCTGTTATCGGTGACAGACAATCAATGGAACGAGCTCAAACAAAGCGATAAACACAGCGCCTTTCATGTCCTAGAAAAACGCTACCAAGAATACGTGGCCAAGGTCGTTAAACCTTTCTATAAGCAGCATTTTGCGGGGTTTGATCGCCAGTTAGTGCTGGTAGATTGCTTCAGTGCCTTAAACCGTGGCAAAACCCAGTTTGAGGATATGGGCGCCGCGTTAAATGCCATTATGGAGAGTTTCCAATACGGCCAGTCCAGTTACTTACGCCGATTGTTTGCGCCGCGGATAGACAGATTATTATTTGCCGCCAGTAAGGTTGACCATGTGACCCGGGACCAACAAAGTCATGTGTTATCCCTGCTCACCGATATGCTCAAACACAGCCAACACTTTGCCAGTTTCGATGGTTGTAAAGTCGAGACTATGGCCATTAGTGCCATTAAGGCGACGCGTCATGGCATGGTGACCACTCCGGAAGGGGATGTGGAAGTTGTGCAGGGGATTGGATTGAACGGCCAAGCCCTGACGCTTTTTCCCGGCGAAGTGCCCACTCGCTTACCCGAGCCCAACTTTTGGCGCGATCAAGGGTTTCATTTTATGGGATTTGCTCCGCCGAATAACAGCAATGTGGACCCATCTTCGGTGCATTTTGACCATATCCGTCTCGATCACCTTCTGCAGTATCTCGTGGGGGATAAATTGGAATGAGTTTAGATTCGTTACCACCTTCAAGTGAGTCAGAGACAAACGGGCTCGATAAACCAATGTCTGAAAATACACTTGGAAGCCAACCGCTCAAAAAACAACAAGTATTTGATTCTGATAAGGTCAAACTTCAGTCTGCCACTGATGAGCTTAAGAGTGCCCAAGCTTTTGCACCACAGACACCCTTAAAAGCGGTGGATGAGGTTGTCGATGATGCCTTGGCTGCCCATCCACAAGTATTGGATGTGTCATCCATTCGGCCAAAACTGCATCAATCTCGCCGTTGGTCTTGGCTGGCGCGCTTTTCCGTCTTTGGGTTATTGCTACTGGTTTTAGTGCAAACGGGATTAGGTTTGCGGGACGCTTGGTTGGCAAGCCCTTGGTTATTTAGCTTTTATGGCGCAGTACTCGGTTTAGTCGGCAGTTGGGCTATGGTCACAGCCTTGGGCGAATACCGTAAATTAAAACGCCTCAAGCAGGTTGCCGATACGCAAGAGTCGGGCGCAAGGCTTGCCCTCAGTATGCAAATGGGGGAGGCCGATGGTTTTATCAATAATATAGTGCGCCATTATCCCGATAGTCAGGGGCTACAGCGGCTGCGTCAGTCGCTCAAAGATGAACACAACGACGCTGAAAAAGTGCTGTTATTTGAGGACTTAGTGCTTACTGAGCGGGATGAACTGGCGAAAAAAATCGTCCGTCGATACGCGGCCGAGTCAGCCGTGTTGCTTGCCGCGAGTCCGCTGGCGGCATTGGATATGGCCATTATTCTTTGGCGTAACCAACGCATGCTGCGGGATGTCGCCGCCTGTTATGGGATAGAGTTAGGCTATTGGAGCAGGATTAAACTCATTCGTAGCATCATTATTAACATCATCTATGCCGGTACCAGCGAGTTAGTGACCGATTTGGGCACCCAACTGCTGTCGGTTGAGATGACGGGGAAATTATCTGCACGGCTTGCTCAAGGCTTAGGTGGTGGGCTGCTCACGGCGCGCTTAGGATATCAAGCCATGGCGTTGTGTCGACCAATTCAGTTTAGGGAGGAGCAGCGCCCCAAATTATCGAAAGTTCATCAAGAGTTGTTGATTGAGCTTAAACAGTTTGCCGGTAAGTTATTGACTAAAGACGGGCGCGATGCGCTTAAGAGCCAATTAGAGGCTGCTGAGCTTAAAACAGGCTCAACACCCAAAGAGAAATAACCTAGCCGAGTGCGCAACACCGCGACTGCACTTTAGGCTAAATGCTAATGCGCTAATGACCCTGTCATTAGCGCATTTTTTATCGCAGATTTTCTGCCCCAAACCTCTGAATGTAACAACTTAGTTACAGCGCCTCTGATGCTATTTTCATCATGGCACTGGTTTCACCCGCTCGGCGGGGTATGTTAGTGCTTATTCGATAGGGCTAATGTTTCATTAACTTAACAATAGGACTTATCAAGACCCTAAGCATGGCCTCATTAAAACGAACAATGAAACAACAAGCGAATGAGGCTCTGCGACAACAAGGAGTGAGCAATGCAAGATGAATCAAGCAAGCAGTGGAAAGCCGCAACCCAAGCCATTCATGCCGGACATGAGCGCGAAGCCTTTGGTACTTTGGTGACGCCACTTTATCAAACGGCGACCTTTGTCTTTGAGTCGGCGCAGCAAGGTGGTGAGCGATTCGCTGGCAACGAACCCGGTTACATTTATACTCGCCTAGGTAACCCGACAGTTGCCGAGCTGGAACGTAAAATGGCAATTTTGGAAGGGGCAGAAGCTGCGGCGGCAACGGCTTCTGGCATGGGGGCCGTATCGGCGGCGTTGCTGGCCAACTTGCAGATGGGCGATCATTTAGTGGCTTCCAATGCGGTATATGGTTGCACCTTTGCACTTATGACCAGCCAATTTGCCCGTTTTGGCATCGATGTCTCCTTAGTCGATTTTACCGAATTAGCGGCAATTGAGCGGGCAATCAAACCAAATACTCGAGTGATTTTTTGCGAAACTCCGGTTAATCCTCATCTACAGGTATTTGATCTAAAAGGAATCGCTGATATTGCGAAACGGCATCAACTTGTCAGCATTGTCGATAATACTTTTATGACGCCGCTACTGCAGCAACCCTTAGCATTTGGCATCGATTTAGTGGTACACAGTGCGACTAAGTATTTGAATGGGCACGGCGATGTAATTGCTGGCGTCGTGTGTGGCAGTGAAGAGCAGCTGCACAGAGTGAAATATGAAATCCTAAAAGATATCGGCGCCGTGATGTCTCCCCACGATGCTTGGCTGATTTTGCGAGGGCTGAAAACCTTAGATGTGCGTTTGCAGCGCCATTGTGACAGTGCCCAGCGTGTCGCCGAGTTTTTGGAGCAACATCCCGCAGTGACTCGGGTCTATTATCCCGGGCTTAAATCCCATTCAGGGCATCGATTTATCGGTGGACAGATGGCACGGGCTGGCGGTGTAATAGCCTTTGAATTAGCAGCAGATCTTGAGCAAGCAATGGCTTTTGTGGGTAACCTTAAGCTGTTTTCAATCGCCGTGAGTCTGGGTGATGCGGAATCCCTTATCCAGCATCCGGCTTCCATGACCCATTCGCCCTACACGCCAGAGGCGCGCCAAGCTGCGGGAATAAGCGATAATTTACTGCGGATCTCAATTGGTTTAGAGGACTGTGACGATATCATCGAGGATTTAAACCAAGCCTTGGCGATGCTGGCTTAATGGTTTTGCGGTACTCGCGAAAGGATGCCTTAACGGCGTCCTTTTGCTTTCTTTGCAAGGATAATCCATTAAGCAAATGGGCTATTTTAGTCATAGATAATATTTCTACTTAAAGAGTTTGGAAATTCATAAAAGCTTCGTCTATGTTTGATTGAGGCCACGGAAGTAGGACGAAAGGCCGAATTTCAAGCAAAGAGGAAGCATTATGAAAGTAACACATCGTTTACCTGCGATGGTGAGTGCCATTGCATTATCAGCCCTGTTAGCTTTACCTGCGGTGGCAGCCGATCCTGTTAAAGAAGCCAGCAAAGTACAAACCCAAACTAAAGCCGATGCTAAAAATATGGCAGCGGATGCCAAGCAACATTTACCTAATTCAGCACAAGTGAACATCAATACCGCTTCATCTGAGCAGTTACAACTGCTTAAGGGGATTGGTGCAGCTAAGGCGCAGGCCATCATAGACTATCGAACGCAAAATGGTAAATTTAAGGCCATTGATGAGTTGGCCAATGTCTCTGGCATTGGCGCTAAGCTGATTGAGCAAAATCGTCACATGATAGAGCTCTAGGGGGAAGGGGCGCTTAGTTTGTTGCTGGTTAAGTCTTTATATGAAAAGCCTGCATTAGCAGGCTTTTATCATTTTATAGGGCTAGTTTGCCTATAGATTGTCCAGTTAAACTGGATATTTACCAAACGGACGGATTAGCACTTGATCCAATAGGAGCCATAGGGGATAATCCGCGTCGTTCAGTGCTCATCCCTTTGGTGATACACTCGAAGTTATGGTGACCCTAGGGTCCCCCCGCAATGATAACTTGTGAACTCGGCCAGGCCCGGAAGGGAGCAACCGCAGCAAGCGACTCGTGTGCCGGGGTGTCGGCTCTAGGGGAACCTCCCAATCTCCCCATCCTATTCCAATATTCTTTATCTTTAACTCAGCAACTAGCCAACTTAGCATTTAGCAACACTACTGAATTTACTCGTAAAAGCTTGTTGCAAATCGATGTAGCTATGCCAATTTCGTATGACTTAGCTGTCGGCTTCTTCCTGCTGCATTCTTTTTTGTAGATTCTGTTTAAGAAAAGCGCGTGATTTCTCTAATGCGGCTTGGATTTCTCGTTTAAGCTCTTGCAACTCGTTGTAATCTTCGAAGAAATAGGTGTCAACTAGGTGACGAATATAGCGCACGGGCAGTTGATTGAGTGTCACACAGCAAAGATCGGCTAAATAATCCTCCGGTAATTCATCCATCAGGCCTTCATCGGATAACATTTCCATTAAGAGAACTTCGTAATAGTTACGGATTTCGAGTTGCATCGCTGTGCTCCATGATGATTTTTATTGAGTTTGCTACCACAAATGGTTGGCTGCAATAAAAAGTTGGCTATGTCTTTGGCTTAATTGTAGTTCGTCTCGGCTGTAGCCGCCGCCAATTACCGCCGCAACAGGAATATTTGATGCTTTTGCCATAGATAACACGGTTAAATCACGTTGATACAATCCCTGCTTGCTGATTTTTAGGTGCCCTAAGTCATCATCTTGATGAATATCGACGCCAGCGTCATACAGGATTAAATCCGGTTGATGGAGTCGAATCAGCAACTCAAGAGTCTGTTCGACGGTTTCCTGATAAGCGCTGTCATCTGAACCTTTCGTCAGTTCAATATCATAGTGTGACTGCTGTTTACGACTGGGAAAATTCTCTTTGCAGTGGATGGAGCAACTGATAATGCCCTGATGCCTGTGGCTGAGGGTGGCTGTGCCATCACCTTGATGCACGTCACAGTCAAAAATTAGCACCTTATGTAACTGCTGCTCGGTCATTAGTTTACGGGCGGCGATAATCAAGTCGTTGAAAATACAGTAGCCGCTGCCAAAGTCATAGTGTGCATGGTGATAACCGCCCGTTAAGTGAAGGGCAATACCCGTTTGCAAGGCTAAATGTGCGGTCAAACTCGTCCCCGATACCGAGTGCAAAGTGCGCTCGACTAAGGCTTCACTCCATGGAAAGCCGATGCGTCTTAAGGCCGTACTGGCTAAGCTGCCTTGGATAAATTGTTCGACATAATCTTGCTGATGCACCTGCATTACATCTTCTGCCGTCATCGGCGAGGGAGTATGGAATTGAGCCGGTACAGCCAGTTGATTATCGAGCAGATATTGATAAAGGCGTGCGTATTTGGTCGTGGGAAAGCGGTGGTGGGAGGGTAACGCCAGCTTGGAGTAGCTGGCGTGATAAACCAATGGGATCATCTTGATTAGAGTTGTGAAATAGCCCAGCTCATAAACTCTTTACGTGTTTTCTCATCGGCTTGTAACCACCAGTATTGCAACATCTGTTGTGGATTCGCGCCAGCCGCTTTAGAAGTATCAACCGGAGCGGTTAATGAGGTGGCGTTCACAGCTGCCTGGGCAGAAGTGGGGGCTGGTGTGGCAACAACCGCCGCTGTGCCTGCTGCGCCCGTTGCAGCGGCGGCAGTACCTGGCACATCTACCGCTTGGTTACCGCTAAAGAGACGGGAGACAAAGCTCTCTTCTTCAATGTCGGTGTTTGTCACTTTGTAATTCACCTGACCTTTGTCAGAGCGGGTTAATACGACCTGAGGATTTTGAGCGAAGGTTTTAGGCTTTTTAATGACCTTGCCCTCAGCGGCTTGCAAATAATATTGATGATCGCCGTCCACTTCTAAGGTCACGATAAAAGGGGAAGACTTAACGAAGGTCTGGCTGTCACTGAAATCGTCTTCAACCATCTCATGGTAACGGATCGCGATTTTGTGAGTGCCGGGCGCCAACTCTAAGCTGCTTTTATGGTTGAATACGCTGGACTCGACTTTTTTGCCATCGAGGGCAAGGTATTCGAAGGACATAGGGATATTCAGATCTGCGGCAAAGGCTGAGGCAGAGCCGAGTAGCACTAGCAGGCTGCTGATTGGCAAAAGTGATTTCATTGTTGCTCCTTAACGATTATGACTCTGATGCGGACGTTCGAATGCTTGAATGCGATCTTCGATATAACTGATGGCTTGCCTGCATTTACCCAAACGACGATGCATCAAAAGGATGTCATTTTGCAAACGGATTTTGTCAGCACTATGACAGTTTTCAAGTTTTGATTCCATTTCTGCAATTTTTTGTTCAAATTTCTTAGCCCAATTCAGATGCTTATTCAATTCGGCATAGATTTCGTGGCTATTTTGTAACACATTGCTGGCAATCCAAGCAAACCCACTGGCTTGGTGCGATTGGGTCTGTTGTTGGGCAAAACGCGCACGTTTACTGGCACGTTGTTGATTTTTAGACTTTATATCGATTGAGGTCGTCAGTAGCGCCCGTTTAACCGCGGTAAAACGGTCTTGAATACGTTCACAGCTTAAGGCGATGGTTTGCGGCGCGAGTTTTAGAGCGATTTGCTTTTCTAACTGACCGATACTATTACGAATTTGTTCAATGCAAGGCATGAGTTGGGCGCCATTTTGAATAAACAGCGACTGATTAAAGCGCTCAATATCCTGCAGAAGTTTACGCTGGCTCGGCGCAAGATGACTGTCGTGTTGCAGTACCTCTTGCTCAAGTGTTGTGAGCTGATTTTTCAACGTGCTGATTAGCTGCGAAGTGTTCAAAACCATGCGCTCCACGCCAGATTAGCGGCAATTGACAGGACAATTAATATAAACAAAGGCCGAATAAAAGGCATACCAAATTTTATCGCGCAGCGGGCGCCGATAAAGGAGCCGAGCATCATAGATAACCCCATCCACAGACCGATTTGCCAATGGACTTGCCCTAGAAAGCCAAAGATTGCCAGCGCCGTTAAGTTACTGGTAAAAGTCATGGCTCTGGCAAGCGCGCAGCTATGCAACAGTGGTAGTTTGTATAAAGCGCCTGAACTCACAGTCCAAAAGGCACCAATGCCAGGGCCGGCAAAACCATCATAACCACCCAGCAATAGCCCTTGCAGACTTTGTTTGAGTTTAGATTGAGCTTTTGTTGGTGCCTGACAATCGGTATCCGAGATGGCATTTGGGCTCAGCAAGCTGTATATCGCGATGCCAATAATGAGCAGTGGTAAGGCTTTTTCAAGCCACAGGGCATTTAACAAGTACACCAACACACTGCCGAGCACCGCGCCAATAAAGGTGGCGATAAACGCCATATACCAAAAACTGGGTTTGAGCAGATGTTGGCGATAATAGGTCCAAGCCGCCATGGAGGAGCCAAAACTGGCGGCAAATTTATTGGTACCTAAGGCAGTGTGGGGCGGGATCCCGAGGGTGAGCAGGGCAGGAATGGAGAGCAGGCCTCCACCACCGACTACGGCATCGATAAAACCTGCAATTAAGCCAATGACAGCCAACAGGGCCCAGTTACTGGGCTCGAGTAACAACTCCAAATCTTAATCCTACTCAATGACTCGTCTAAAGGGGGGTAGTGCGTCTAGCAAGGATTTGCCGTAACGTTTGGTCACTAATCGTCTATCAAGGATAGTGACTCGGCCATAATCCTGCTCTTTACGCAGTAATCTACCACAACTTTGGATAAGCTTTCGCGATGCATCTGGAATGGTGAGTTGCAGAAACGGATTTCCGCCCTTTATTTTCACATACTCGGCATGGGCTTGCTCAACGGGCGATGTCGGCACCGCAAAGGGCAGCTTAGTGACGATGAGGTTGGTGAGGTAATCTCCGGGTAAGTCTAGACCTTCAGAAAAACTGCCCGTGCCGAACAAAATACTCGGCTCACCTTTGTCACACTTGGCTTTGTGGGTCTCAAGCAATTGCTGGCGCGGGGCATTTCCTTGAATAAGGATTTCCTGCGTGAGTTTGCCCTCAAGCAATTCAGCGACTTTCTCCATTTGCCAGTAAGATGCAAACAACACTAAGGTGGCCATTTCGCCGTCAATCAGCTCCAAAATGTGCTCGGCAAGCTCAGCGGTATAGGCATCGTCCGTCGGCTCGGTTTTCATCTTAGGTAAGTAGAGCGTGGCGTTATTCGGATAATCGAAAGGGGATTGCAGGGCGAGATAACGACTGCCGTCCTTTACCGATAATCCCACTTGATGGGCGAAATGGTCGAAGTTATTCAGCGCGCGCAGGGTTGCGCTGCACAGCACGACGCCAGCCGCCTTTTGCCACAGCATAGATTCGAGCATAAAACCGACTTCAATCGGCGAGGCGCTAAACAAGTAATCGACCTGTTTGCCTGTGAGCAATTCAATCCAGCGGGCGAGGGGCGCGCCTTTAGTCGAATCTTCCTTTGCCATCATTTTCCAGAGCTTTTGCAGGTTTTCGAGTCGCTGCAACATAAAGCCCATTTCGGCCTGTAGCGCTTCCGCTTGGTGCTTAGGAATGTCGCCATCTTTGATCGTCTCAGCCAGCAATAATTGCATCTTGTTAAATTGCTTGAGGGCGAGATTGGAGGTGGCCGCGAGATTCTCGGCGGGGATTTTCAGTGCATCGGGCAATTTGCCGTGTTCGAACCGATAGCGGCTCTCAGGATTAGCAAACTGCTTGGTCTGGGTATCACAGAAATGGGCGACTTGATTGAGCTGAGCGATTAAGTCTCCGATATGATCCTGCATCGCCTGCGCAGGGGCGATGATATTGTTGCTCTTTATTTGATTTTGTAACTTGGCGCTGGTCTTACCGACTTTTTCTAGCCAGTCGGCGGCGCCTCTAAGCGTTGCCTGCGCGCTAGAAAAGTCCCGGGCGACGATAGGTAAGTGGTGAGCTTCGTCAATGACATAAAATACGTCTTCGGGATCGGGCAAAATCACCCCGCCCCCCAGCTCCAAGTCGGCGAACAGCAAACTGTGGTTGGCGATCAGTACATCCCAGGTGTCCACATCCTCGCGGGCTTTGTGAAACGGGCAATTACGATGACTGGCGAGTTGCCGATGACAACTGTGTTTATCGCAGGCGATTTGTTGCCAGAGATGGTCCGGTATCGGTGTCGATAACGTATCGATTTCACCGTTCCAACGGCCTTCATTAAAGTCGCTGAGCAGCTCCTGCAACATTGCAACTTGGCTGTTATCAGGCTTTGTTTGCCACATGGCCATTTGGGTACTGTTATCATCGCCGATCAGCATGGCAAGTTTGGACAAACAGACATAACGCTGGCGCCCTTTTACCAGACCAAAGCGAAAGTTTAGCCCTGATTGTTCGAGAAAAAACGGTAAGTCTTTGTGCAGCAACTGCTCCTGAAGCGCCACGGTTGCGGTAGCGATACAGACCTTTTTCTTACTCGCAAGTGCAAGCGGAATCGTGCCCAAAATATAAGACAATGATTTACCAATCCCCGTACCCGCTTCGACCACTATGATGCGTCTATCTTTGTCATAGTCGCCAGCAAGAGTCTTAGAGATTTCTGCCACCATAAAATTTTGCTCGCGGCGTGGCCTAAAATTAGGCAAAGCGGCGGCAATATCTTTATAGATAGCGCGGATCTGGTTTTTTACGTTGTCAGGTAACATGCGGCACTACTTTATCGAATTAATGCTGTACATAATAACAGTGATTGCATAGCCTAAGAAACTTTTCTGCCATTTTATGGCAATTTTATTCTGTGTCCCGAGAATCAATAAGCAGCGAGAGCCTTAGAGTGAAACCGCAGTTGAATCCCCCCGAGAGTCTGCCGCCTGAAACGGCTGCGCCAGTGAGTGTACAGGGACGCGTCCTCACGCGCCATGCTATTACGCGCGGTGCAACGCTTGTGCTGCAGTATTATCTCGCCACCGTTTCAGGCCCTGTGCTGGTGGAGTTACCTGGCTCTGAGTACATTTGTTTTTGTCATCAAAGCGATATGGCGGCATTGCAGTTACAAACGCCGGGGCAGGCACTGCGCTTTGTACCGCTTGCACTTAAAAGCTTTAAAAGACAATCCGTCGCGGCGATTTATGCCCAGTCGAGCAGTGTGTTTCGTCATTTACAGCGGATAGCGACGGATGCTGGTATTCCCTTATTTGAGGCGGATATCCGTCCCGAGCAGCGTTTTTTAATCGAACGTTTTGTAGCGCTCGATGTGGCATTTTTAGGGCATTTTGTCAGTAACGCTGGCATAGATGAACAATTGCCCATTTTTAGCGCTGTACGGGCCAAAGCCGTTGCGCCGCAGCCGGAAATAAAATTGCGTTCAATTTCCCTCGATTTTGAATGCAGTTTTGACGGATTACTCTATTCCGTGGCCCTTTATGGGCGCGATGCGCAATCTCAGCCCTATGAAAAAGTTATCATGGTGGGTGAGCCGCAGCCTGATGCTGCAATCTACATCGAATGGGTGAGCGATGAGGCGGCGCTTATCCATCGTCTCATCGCTTGGTTTACTGAGTTTGATCCCGATGTGATCATTGGTTGGTCTGTGGTGACCTTTGATTTGGCCTTGCTATATCGGCGTGCGTTGTTGCACCGGATCCCGTTGCGTATTGGTCGCGGTGGTGCGCTCCTCGAGTGGAAGGTGGAGAATAAATTTCGGCCAGAAACCTTAAGTTTGCCTGGGCGAGTGGTGCTCGATGGTATCGATTGGCTAAAGGCGGCCTTTTACCAATTCGAGCGCTTCTCATTGGAGTTTGTTGCCCAAGCGCTACTCGGTGAAGGCAAAGCGATTCATGATGTAGAAAATCGAGCACAAGAGATTGATGCACTATATGCCGAAAATAAACAAGGGCTTGCACATTATAATCTGACCGATAGTCGCTTAGTGTGGGATATCTTTGAGCATACTCAATTGTGGGATTTTGCCCTCGCTCGCGCCGAATTAACGGGGTTAGAACTGGGGCGCGTAGGCGCCTCGGTCGCCGCATTCAACCATTTGTACCTACCGCATTTACATAGGGCAGGCTTCGTCGCGCCCGCAGAGCCTGCTAGCCAAGGGATAGAAAGCCCTGGTGGTTATGTAATGGATTCTGTCCCGGGTTTTTATCAACATATTTTAGTGTTTGACTTTAAAAGCCTTTATCCATCGATTATCCGGACTTTTTTAATTGATCCTAAGGGCTTGATTGAAGGCTTGGATGACGAGGAGGGATCGGCATTAGATGAGCCTGAAACCGTTGCCGGTTTTTTGGGCGCGCGGTTTAATCGGCATCAACCGATCCTGCCAAAACTCATCCAAAATCTCTCTGAACAACGCGAAAAAGCCAAGCGTGAGGCGAATGCGCCTTTATCGCAAGCGATTAAAATCATTATGAATTCGCTTTATGGGGTTTTGGGTTCCCAAGGCTGCGTGTTCCATGATGCGAAACTGGCAAGCTCCATCACCATGCGCGGTCATCAAATCATGAAGCAAACCCGTGCTTGGATTGAGGACATGGGCTACCAAGTCATTTATGGAGATACCGACTCCACCTTCGTCTATTTAGGCTCAGAGCCCGATCTCAGTGATATTAATGCCTTAGGTAAGCAGATTGCTGCGCGAATGAATCAGCAATGGCAAAGTAAAATTGCGCAGGAGTTTCAGCTAGAAAGTTTTCTCGAACTACAGTTTGAACGCCACTACGAGCAGTTTTTTATGCCGACCCTGCGGGGCTCGGAGGAGGGGAGTAAGAAGCGTTATGTCGGTGCTTGGCGCAATCGAAATGGAGTGCTGGAAATCACTTTTAAGGGGATGGAGCAGGTTCGCAGTGATTGGAGCCCTTTGGCGCGTAAGGTACAAGCTGAACTCTATGAGCGCATGTTTAACCAAAGGGATATTAGTGGTTATTTAACGGATGTGATTGCTGAGCTGCTGGCTGGTAAACGCGATGATGAGCTGGTATTTAGCAAACGCATGCGCCGTAATTTAGATGAATACACGGCCAAGTCTTCTCCCCATGTGAAAGTCGCGCGCCAACTTTGTGAATTAACAGGAAAGACATCCTTTGGCAAGCGAGGGGCACAGATTGATTATGTGATTACTGTAAACGGTCCTGAACCGGTTTCGCATAGATCGTCTACAATTGATTATCAATACTACATAGATAAGCAAATTGGCCCTATTGCAGAGCCTGTCTTTTCAATAATGAAATTAAATTACACGAACATTGCCTCTAAACAGTTGCTGTTAATTTAGTGTTGCCGTTGTGTGTTTTGTGTTTTATTTGCGGGTCTTTGTAGTGTTTTAACCTGTTTTATAGAGGTTAAACACGTTGTTTTTGTGATGTTTCTCTACATAATCTTTAGGTTTCGCTTGGAGAGTGGAATGAAAATTTGCTACTCTCACCGGGAAATTGTAAGGAAATATAACAACGGAATGACGTTGATAAAACATAAACGAAAAGGTTAAGCACCAAATGAACAAAACGTTAGTAGCAACTGCGCTAGCAGCACTCTTTCTCGCGCCAGCAGTATCAGCAATCGAAATCTACAAAGACGATAAAAATGCGGTAGAAATCGGTGGCTTTATTGATGTGCGCGTAATCAATACCCAAGGTGAAACTGAAGTTGTTAATGGTGCTTCTCGAATTAATTTTGGTTTCAGCCGTGAGTTAACCAATGGTTGGAACGCATTTGCCAAGTTGGAATGGGGCGTGAATCCTGTTGGCAGCAGCGACATTGTCTATAACAACCGTTTCGAATCGGTGCAGGACGAGTTCTTCTACAACCGTCTAGGCTACGCAGGCATCAGCCACGATGAATACGGCACTATCACTATTGGTAAGCAATGGGGTGCTTGGTATGACGTGGTTTACAACACCAACTACGGTTTTGTATGGGATGGTAACGCGGCAGGTGTTTACACTTTTAACAAAGACGACGGTGCAGTAAACGGCGTTGGTCGCGGTGACAAAGTTGTTCAATACCGTAACAGCATTGGTGATGTAAGTTTTGCGGTTCAGGCGCAATTAAAAAATAGCAGTTTCTATACCTGTGATATCGAAAACATCACAGAGAGTGCCTGTGAAGCGGAATGGAACGCTGGTAAGAAAGAAGCGCAACAAGTCACTTATGATTACACCTATGGCGGCTCTGTAACTTACAAAGCGACAGATAAGCTAAGCTTGATGGCGGGTATTAACCGCGGTGAATTTGATATTGCCTATGGCAATGGCGACCAAAAAACCGCTGTTGATCTGATCTACGGCGTGGGCGCAACTTGGGGCGACTTCGATAAAGATGGCTTATATGTTGCGGCCAACGTTCACAAAGAAGAAAACCATGATACCGACAACATTGGTCGCTTGATCAAAGATGCCTATGGTGTTGAAACTTTAGTTTCTTACAAGTTTGATAACGGTTTACGTCCATTTGTGTCTTACAACATTCTGGATGCAGGTAAAGACTATGTTATTCAACCTAACTTTAACGCCGATCCTAACGATGTGTTCAAGCGTCAGTTTGTAGTTGTAGGTTTACACTTTGTTTGGGATCCAAACACGGTTCTGTATGTTGAAGCACGTAAAGACTACAGCGACTTTACCAGCTCAGATCAAGCGCAAGAAGCCAGAATGTCATTGTCAGAAGACGACGGCATCGCCATCGGTATCCGCTATACGCTTTAAGCCTCAGTTGTTTATCTAGAAACTAGATAACTAAAAGTTAACAAAAAACGCCAGTCAGCAATGACTGGCGTTTTTGTTTATGCCGCCGTTATTCAGGCCTCCCGCTGTGGCATGTCTTCATTTTTTTTTATTTGTTTATTTTATGTTGATTAAAGGTTTTATATGTGATTTTATTGTCCCCGCTGAGTTCTTCGTATATTCCGAAGAACTCCTGTTTAAAACTGCTTATTTAATAAGCGGATTATAATAAGACATAATATGTCCAGGGAGATAGACAATGCATAAGAATAACTTACTAGCTAAATCTGTGCGCCTAGCATTGATTGGCGGTGTTACCGCTGCAACTTTTATGAGCGTTTCAGCTGTTGCTGCTGACGACACCGCTGCTAAAAAAGAAGAAGTTGAGCGTATTGAAGTAACTGGTTCACGCATTAAGCGTACAGATATGGAAGGTTCTGTACCCGTTACAGTTATCGATCGTGACGCTATTGATATGTCAGGTCAAACTTCAGTTACTGACTTATTACGTAACACCACATTCAACTCAACAGGTTCATTCCGCCCACAGTCTGGTAGCAGCGCACAGGGTACGGCATCTCTTGACTTACGTGGTCTGGGCTCTAGCCGTACTCTAGTGTTAGTTGATGGTCGTCGTCTGACTATGTCGCCATCAACAGGTTCAAGCCAAGACTTAAACGCTATCCCATTAGGTGCAGTTGAGCGTGTTGAAGTTCTGACTGATGGTGCTTCTGCAATTTATGGTTCAGATGCGATTGGTGGCGTAGTAAACATCATCACTCGTAAAGATTTCAACGGTGTGCAAATGAGCTACACCGAAGGTTCACCAAGCATTCCAAAAGATGGCGGTGATAGAAGTGCGGGTAGTGTACTGTTTGGTTCAACTAGCGATAAAACATCTTTATTAGGAGGTGTATCATGGAACAAACGCGATATCGTATTTGCTCGCGATTATCCATGGACAACTCCGGGTGGCTCTTCATATGGTAACAACTACCGTTTAGCAAGTGGTAGTGGCTACCTTGCTATCCCTGGTGGATGTTCAGAAGAAAACTTCCGCATGAACGGTGCT
Source organism: Shewanella sp. GD03713 (assembly GCF_029843705.1). Lineage (NCBI taxonomy): Bacteria > Pseudomonadati > Pseudomonadota > Gammaproteobacteria > Alteromonadales > Shewanellaceae > Shewanella > Shewanella sp. GD03713. The sequence continues at coordinate 3,028,362 of NZ_JAOCIW010000001.1, read as the reverse complement.
GCTTGCGTATATAACTTCAACGCAACTAACGCAAACGAAGCCTCGACTGATAACCAATCCATCTTCTTGAAAGGTGAACACCAAATCAATGATGATTGGAAGGTTTTCTCTAATGCCAGCGCGGCACAAACTGAATCGTTTGGTCGTTATGCTCCAGTGCCAGATACCAACGCTTTCCAAGGTTATTACATTGCGGCTGATAGTTATAACAACCCGACTAATCCAGATGCATGGTTCTATGATACTGCCAATAACCCGAACGCTGTAGCCTATGATCCAGCTGTTGGTGCCGCGCAAGGAGTGAACATTTACCATCGTTTCGCAGCGCTAGGTAACCGTGATACGACCGTTAAAAACCTAAACACTGACTTCTTAGTTGGTACTAGCGGTATTATTGCTGATGCTGTTGAAGTTGAAGCGGGTTTCCGCCGTGTTCGTAACTCTACTAATGAAATTGGTAATGGTTTCTTAGCGGCGGGTACTGCTTGGGCTTATGTCAATGACTTCAACCCAGGTTACTGTGATGATGGTTCATTCGATGCCACTAACTGTCGTTATGGTTATGACGTTCAAAACCCAAGTTCTAACCCTGATGATGTTTTAAAAGGTTCTGCTGCTACTACTACACGTAACAGTACATTCAATATCGATGAGTTCTATATGAACGCTTCTTTCGATATCGTTGATTTACCAGCAGGTACTATCCAAGCATTCGTTGGTGCTGAATACCGTAAAGAAACCTATAGCGATGCCTATGACTCTCAGTCTGAAGCTGGCTTAATTGGTGGCTCTTCTGGTAACTCTGCAGGTGGTGACCGTGATGTCAAAGCGGCATATTTTGAAACTTTAGTGCCAATTTTAGATAATTTGGAAATGACTGTAGCTGGTCGTTACGACAAATATTCTGACTACGGTTCAGATTTTTCGCCAAAAGTTTCTGTTAAGTATGAACCAATTGATGCACTTGTACTACGAGCTTCTTATGGTAAAGGTTTCCGTGCACCAACCTTAGATATTTTAACTCAGAAAACGGCTTTCTCTGCTGACTCAGTTGATGATGCAGCAACTTGTGCAGCTTTAGGCTATGCAGAATGTCCAGATTCAGGCGTGCAGATTAACGCTTACCGTTTAGCAAACCCTGCTTTAGCATCTGAAAGCTCAACTCAAATGGCTGCGGGTATTGCTTATCAACCAACTGACTGGTTGAACTTTGCTATCGATTACTACAACATTGAAATTGAAGAACGTATAGCTTTCTTCAGTGCTCAGGACTTGATCGATCGTGAAGAAGCGGGTGACCCAATCCCTGCAGGTTTAGGTGTTGTTCGTTATGCTGGTGGCGATATCGACTATATTAACACTGGTTACGGTAACGAAGGTACGCTGAAAACTTCTGGTTTAGATTTTAACTTAAGAACTAACTTCGATTTCGGTGAAGCAGGTTCATTAGCTCAAAATTTACAAATCAGCCACATGCTAGATTATACAATTGACGATGGTCGTGACTTAGTACAAGATCCTGGTATGCCACAACAACGTGTCACGTTATCAAACGTTTATACATTCAGTGACTTCGACTTTGCTTGGAACATCAACTTAATTGGTGACCAATACTCTGACGTTTATACAGATGATGTCACTGGTAATCTAGTTCGTGATGGGCATATTGGTTCTTGGGTAACTCATGATATTCAAGTTACTTACACTAGCCCGTGGAATACTAAACTGAGTGTTGGCGCAGAAAACGCGTTCGAGAAAGAGCCTCAGTTAATTGGTTACGGTGGTCGTGAGTACAACTACAACCTCTACAATGGTTGGGGACGTGTGATGTACTTCCGCATTAGCCAATCATTCTAAATGACTTAGTGTAAATCTGTATCAAAGGGCAGGGGAAACCCTGCCTTTCTATTTTTATTTTATGCGATAATTTATGAAGCAATGGACTAACTACTGGCAAAACTCCCGATCATTAAATAGTTTTTCTGAAGGACAAAGTGCTCTCGGATATCACGGTGAAATGCTGTATTTTTGGCAAAATCAATTATCTGCGTTATCTAATGGGGCTAAGGTTTTGGATATAGGTACTGGTAATGGTGCTTTAGCCATACTCTGTTATCAATACGCGCAAACATTAGGATTTGTATGGGAACTTCTAGGTATCGATGCCGCAGATATTAATCCAAAGGTAAACATTTATTCTGATGAGAGCATCAATAAGGCATTGCAAAATATTTCATTTAGGGGAAATACCTTTATTGAGCGAAGTGAATTAGAGTCTGGGGACTTCGATTTTATATGTAGCCAATACGCAATTGAATATTCGGATCTGACTCAATCTTTACCTGAGATATGTAGGTTGTTGGCACCCAATGGGAGATTTTGTGCGTTGATGCACGCAACTGAGTCTGAAATCGTGGCCGATTCTAGACTCGGATTGTCCTTTCTAAATATCTTATTAGATAAGAGTCCATTTCTAAAAGAGGTTGGGGCGGTATTGGTTTATGCAGAAAAATTCATCAAAGAAGGTAAGAGCTTAGCTGATGATGTTGAGTTCAAGCGATTAAATGAGGTTTTACTGTTTCAAGTGAAGTGGTTGAAGTCAAAGGCCCTGGATATGGGATGTGACAGTTGGTTTAATTCAATTTTATCTAAAATTGCCCCACTTTTATATCAGCTAAAGACTGAGAATGTTGCAATCTTCGATGAATATTGCAAACAGTTATTTTTCTATCGAATGCGTATTCGTGATCAATTGGATTCAGTCATCGATGAAAAAAGAAAGCAATTACTCTTAGAAAGCTTGGAAAGGCTACACGTTCAATACTGCTTTTCGGAACTATTCGTTGAAGGGAAACACGTTGGCATAACTTTAGTAATCCACAAATGATGGTTAACGCTGCTCGGTATTTCAGTGAAATTCACTTAGATGTTGCTTTTGAATTTTATACTAGGGTTTCTGACGGTTCTAGTATTCTAAATCCCTTATTAAGGGAGCGCCAGATAGTGTTTTGTTTAAAAAAACACCTTTCGTAAAAAAATTCATAACTAAGACTTCTTTACACTAGTTTTTACGTGTCCCGAATGTTGACACAGGTCAACATTTTGTGAAATGATGCCAGCGGGTCTATGCCTGTAAAGGCATAGGAAAGGGAAGAAAAAACTAAGAATCACAAGAGAAAGATGGACTTACAGTAAGCATTTACTAAAGTAAGTCTTGCTTAAAGTGATGTTGCTGTTAAGTTAACTTTTTTATTCACTTCAAATTGGTTGGGAACTATGTCCAAGGTAAGCAATAGAACAAAAATCGCTACTGCACTTGTTGGCGTGCTGGCATTAGCGAGCAGCAACTTAGTAGTTGCAGATCCTCTTACCGACGTGCAAAAAGCGGATAGTATGATCCATGCTGATGCTGCTGCGTCGCAAAAGAATGTTGATAAGTATTTCGATCAAGCACAAGACATGCTTTTTGAGTATGGTTCTGTTGCTGATGAGCGTGAATCACTGAAGTCCTATAACGATTACGTTGCCAGCTTAGTCGCTGACCAACAAAAAACGATGGACGCGATTCAAACTGACATTAACGGCGTAGATAAACTGCGTCAGGGCGTTGTGCCTTTAATGTTTAAAATGGTTGAGTCTTTAGAACAGTTCGTTCAATTAGATCTGCCATTTAACTCTGAAGTTCGCGCTAACCGCGTTAAAGAGTTAAAAACACTGTTAAACACTGCTGAAGTAACTTTAGCTGAAAAATACCGTTTGATTCTGGATGCGTACAGCATCGAGCGTGAATACGGTAGTGCTGTTGCAGTTAACCAAGGTAAATTGACCTTAGATGGTAAAGAAGTATTAGTAGACTTCTTTAACTTAGGTCGCGTAGCTCTTTATGCTCAGAGCTTAGATCAAAAGACTGGCTGGATGTACAACCCAGAATCTAAGGGTTGGGATAAGTTAGATGACAGCTATTTGCGTGAACTGACCAAAGGTATCCGCATTGCCCGTAAACAAGGCGCTCTAGATCTATTCGCGTTACCAATTCCTGCTGCGGAGACTGCACAATAATGAAGAAGTTAATTACTACAGCTGTATTAGCTGCAAGTTTTTCTTTAACTGCTGGTATGGCTAGCGCTGCTGATGCGCCTAAGACCATCGATCAATTATTGCAGCAAGTTAAAGTTGATCGCGCTGCTGAAGGCAAAGTTAACAGCAAACGTGAACAAGAGTTCCAAGCTGAGCGTGGCGATAAAGCAGCTCTGTTAAAGCGTGAAAAAGATGCTTTAGCGGCTGAGAAGCAACGCGGTAAAGACCTAAACCAAGCTTTCTTAGACAACGAGCGTAAAATTGCTCAGTTAGAGGAAGACCTGAAAACTGCTCAAGGTGACTTGGGTGAGATGTTCGGTGTGGTTAAAGGTGAAGCGGGCGATTTCGCTGGTAAATTAGCGAGTTCAAACGTTAGTGCTCAATACCCAAATCGCGATAAGTTCATCGCTGATTTAGGTGCGCGTAAGCAATTACCAAAAATCGAAGAGTTAGAGCAATTCTGGCAAGAACAATTATTCGAAATGGCACAATCTGGTAAGGTTGTTAAATTCGAAGGTTCTGTAACCGGTATCGACGGTAGCGTTAAAAACACCACGATTCACCGTATTGGTACTTACAACTTAACTGCTGATGGCAAGTATGTTGTTTACAACCCAGAATTAGGTTTAATTCAAGAGTTATCACAACAGCCTGAAGGTTACCAAGTTAGTGCAGTAGGTAAGTGGGAACAAACCACTTCTGGTACTGCGCCATTCTACATCGACCCAGCTCGTGGCGTGCTGTTAAACATCTTCACAAACAAAGCAAGCTTTGAAGATCGTTTAGAAGCGGGTGGTACAATCGGTTACATCATTATCGCTCTGTTAGCATTAGGTCTGTTGATCTCTATCGAACGTTTAGTGACTATGACTATCATCGGCGCTCGTGTGAACAGCCAACGTAAGAACATTGATAAGCCAGGTAACAACGCCTTAGGTCGTATCCTGAAAGTGTATCAAGAGAACAAAGACGTTGACGTTGAAACATTAGAGCTGAAACTTGACGAAGCGATTCTGAAAGAAACGCCTGCGTTAGAGTCTCGCATTTCAATCATCAAAGTTCTGGCCGCTATCGCACCTATGATGGGTCTGTTAGGTACAGTAACCGGTATGATTGCAACCTTCCAAAGTATCCAATTGTTCGGTACTGGCGATCCAAAACTGATGGCTGGCGGTATTTCTATGGCGCTTATCACTACAGTTCAAGGTCTGGTTGCGGCTCTGCCTCTGATGTTAATGCACGCAGTTGTTGTTGCTCGTAGCAAGTCAATCGTGCAAGTTCTTGAAGAGCAAAGTGCTGGTATCATCGCAGCGCACGCTGAGAAGAGGGCTGACTAATGATGATTCACCTGATGGACATATGGGATTCCGTCAGGGGCTTCATGGCCTCCGGAGGCGACGTCCTCTGGTTAGTAGCGTTTGTGCTGTTCTTAATGTGGGTATTGATGCTTGAGCGTTACTGGTATCTTAATTGGATATCACCAAAGCAACATAAAGCAATCATAGCTGCATGGGATGCTAGAGAGGAAACTACCTCTTGGTATGCACACCGTATCCGTGAAGCTTGGCTGTCCCAAGCGAAGCAAGATTTGAATGCACGTATGCTGGTCATTAAAACCTTAGTAGCGATTTGTCCTATGATAGGTTTGTTAGGTACTGTTACCGGTATGATTTCAGTGTTCGATGTGATGGCAGTTCAGGGGACGAGTAATGCTCGTTTAATGGCGGCTGGTATTTCAATGGCAACAATGCCCACTATGGCGGGGATGGTTGCAGCATTATCGGGAGTATTCTTCAGTACTCGCCTTGATGCCAAAATGAAAATCAGCTTAGAAAAGCTAAAAGACAGCATGCCGCACCACTAGAGAGAGATTGAACATGGCACGTAAAAAGCATTCCAGTGTAGACGAGGAAGCGCAAATTGATATGACACCGATGCTCGACATCGTGTTCATCATGCTGATCTTCTTCATTGTAACAACGTCATTCGTGAAACCATCTGGTTTGGACTATAACAAACCAAAAGCTTCACAAGCGACTTCTAAGCCTTCGGCTAACATCTTTATCGGCGTCAGCAAAACTGGCGTGATCATGATGGAAAACCGTCAGGTTGATATCGAGCGTGTAACTGCAAACGTTGAGCGTATGCTAGCTGAAGCGCCTGAAGCAGCAGTGCTGATCCAGGCCGACAAAGATACGCAACACGGCTTAGTTGTTAAAGTTCTAGACCAAGTCAAAGCGGCTGGTATAGATAAGATTTCGGTATCTGCGGGGAACGATTAATATGCTAAGAGCACTAGTATCAATCATTATTGGTGCTGCTGTGACTTTTGGTCTGTTCGCTTTTATGGCGTTCTTGGTCGGTGGTGGGGCGCAACGCGCTGAAACATCGGCCGAGACCCCTGTAATTGAAATCACCATGGATAGACAGGATGCAAAAGCACAGAATAAGCCAAGGGTAGTGCCTAAGCCGCCACCACCACCAGAGCAACCACAAAAGCCTGATACTACGCCACCAGACACTTCATCAAATATTGATACGTCTATGTCGTTCAATATGGGTGGTGTTGAAGCGGGTGGTCACAGTGCCGGTGGTTTCAAATTGGGTAACATGATGACACGTGACGGTGATGCAACACCTATCGTCCGTATCGAACCACAATATCCAATTGCAGCGGCGCGTGACGGTAAAGAAGGTTGGGTGCAGTTACGCTTTACGATTAACGAATTAGGTGGTGTAGATGACGTTGAAGTTATCCAAGCCGAACCTAAACGTTTATTCGACAAAGAAGCAATTCGTGCACTGAAGAAGTGGAAGTACAAGCCAAAGATTGTTGACGGCAAGCCACTAAAACAACCAGGCATGACAGTACAACTAGACTTCACTTTAGATAAAGGAGGCAAATAACAATGCGTAATGCTAATAAAATCGCAGTTGCGTTATTACTGTCTCTTTGTGGTGGTGCCTTATCTGTTTCTTCAGCTGTTGCGGCTGAGAAATGTGAAATCGATAAGCGCCAATCTAAAGCGGTAGGTGAAAGTGCTGCGAAGAAGGTTCAGAAATCATTTGAAGCTTACACCAATGGCCAGCTTGATGAAGCGATTGCCGTTTTGTTGGAAGCCAACCCAAAGAACGATTTCGATAAAGCGTATGTTGCGCGTATGCTTGGTAACTTCTATGCCGAAAAAGGCAAGATGGATACTGCGATCAAGTACCTAAAACAAGCCGTTGAGGCGGATATTTTAGGTGGAACAGATCACGCGGCGACACTGCGCCTCTACGCCGACTTATTGCTACAAGAGAAGAAGTTTAAGGAAGCGATTCCTTACTATTACAAGTGGATGGACTTCACTTGTAAGGCTGATTCTCAAATGTATCGTCGTATCGGTATTGCTTACACAGAACTGAAACAGTGGGACAAAGTGATTGAAGTGGCTGATAAAGGCCTTTCACTCGCCGAAGCTCCTGATAAAGGTCTGTATCAGATGAAACTGACGTCTTACTTCAACCAGAAGAAGTATAAAAAAGCCGTTGGTGTGTTAGAAGTCATGGTGCCGTTATTCCCGGATGATGGCAGATTATGGGTTCAGTTAGCACAGTTTTATCTGATGGTAGAAGACTATGATAAGTCGCTAGCGACTTATGATTTGGCTTACCGTAATGGTTTCTTGGATACTGGAGCTAACATCACTCGTTTAGCTCAGCTGATGGCACAGAAAGGTGCGCCATATCAAGCAGCTAAAGTATTCCAAAAGAACATGAAGTCGGGCCTCATCACTGAAGATGCTAAATCTTACGAGATTTTGGCTGGTTTCTACCAAAACGCGAAAGAGTTCAAAGAAGCTGCTGAGTTTTATGGAAAAGCGGCTGCTATCAATAACGATGGCAAGCTGTACCTGAAACAAGGCCGTTTACTGAGCTTGAATGAGAAATACTCTGAAGCGATTCCAGTGCTTGAGAAAGCCATCTCTTTAGGTATCGAACATCCTGGTGAAGCAAACTTCGAATTGGCATTAGCCCATTTAAGTTTGAAACAGTACAAGTCAGCTTATAACCGCGCTGTATTAGCCGCGAAGGATAAGAAGACCGAGAAGAGTGCAAACAGCTATATCGCTTATATCAAAGAAAAAGCGCGTATGCACAACGTCGAACTGTAATTCACTGTATTCGCAATGCAGATCTAAAAAGCCCCGTAAGGGGCTTTTTCTTTATTGCAGCTTGATAAGCACTTGGGATTGTTGCTGATTCCGTTCAAGCTCGAGTGACAGCTTTGAGACATTATTAAATAAGGATTCGATACGCTTTTCTTGGGTCGGTAAGCACAGGCAAGCGGCAAGTTTATAATCAATTTTCAGTTTGTGATTTTTACCAAATTCTTGATTAAACTCTTGAATATGTTGTTCGATACGCTTTAACACCACCTCAGTACCTTCCTCATCAATATTGAAAAGTCCTAACGCAAAATGGTTGTGATCTAACCTTGCAATCAAATCTGTCGCCCGTAGCAGTGCTTCTTGTACCTGTTTAGTAAAGAATTCGAGTAAATGGGGTTGTTTGACGGTTTCATGAATGTGAGGGCACAGATACAATAACGCCAAACTTTGCTGCTCACGTATGTGCCTGTGCCACTCTCGGTTGAATACTTCCATGAAATAGGTTTGGTTATAGACCCCTGTTTCAGGATCCCTAAAACCTGAGTTACGAAATGAGTAGATCATAGATGAATCCCGTAAGCAGACTTTGAACTAAGTATAGGAAGAGTTTGGCTATCACGGACCCAAAAGGAGAAATATAAAAGATGAAATTAAGTTTATTGGCGGGAACGATAGCGTTAGTGTTTGCTTTGCAAGGTTGCTCAAAGCCGGAAACAACGGCAGCGGTACAAGAAGGCTCAACCCAAGCCGCTGCGGCGCAAACTGAAACTCAAACCGCTGAGTCTAAATACGTCGCCTTAGTCGATGCCTATTTTAAAGATTACTTAAAGTTAGAGCCGATTTACGCCACTTTTGTCGGTGTTAATGACTACAACGCGCAGTTCGGCGGCGACTTAACTGAGGAATATCTTAAGGCGCGTCATGATCTGAATACCCGTTATTTAGCGCAAGTGAGGGCGATTGACCTTGAGCAATTGCCTGCCGATTTACAACTCAGTTACGCGCTGTTTGTTTATGACCGCGAAATGGCCCTAGTGGACGAAACCTTCCCATCACGCTTTATGCCGATCAGCCAGTTCTACAGTACTGTGATCACTATGGTGCAATTGGGCAGTGGTGAGAGTGCGCAGCCTTTTAATACAGTGCAGGATTATCGCAACTGGGAGCAGCGTGTTAACGGCTTTATTGATTGGATCCAATTGGCCGAGAATCGTATGAATGAAGGTATTGCCAGTAAGGTGGTGTTACCTCGCGTGTTAGTTGAGCGGATTATTCCACAGCTTGATGCCATGCTTACTACGGATGCCAGCCAAAGCATTTTCTATTCACCGATTAATCACTTCCCAGAAGGGTTTTCGGATCAAGATAAAGCGGAGCTAACAGCAAGTTATCAAGCGATGATTAATGAGCGTTTAGTGCCTGCATTAACGGGACTGCGTGATTACTTCAAGCAGACTTACTTACCTAAGTCCCGCGCGACGGACGGTTGGTCTGGTCTACCAAACGGTAAAGCTTGGTATCAGCATTTAGCCAATTCTCATACCACCACAACCATGCCAGTGGATGAAATTCACCAAATTGGTCTCAATGAGGTCGCACGCATTCTTTCTGAGATGGACAAAGTCCGTGAGCAAGTAGGTTTTAAAGGTGACTTAAAAGCCTTTTTTGCTTCTTTATCGTCTGAGCCACAATACTTCTATAGCGATCGCCAAGGCTTAATCGATGGTTATATGGTGTTGAAAGATAAGATTAACCAAGTATTGCCACAGTATTTTAATGTTATGCCAAAGGCCGACTATGTGGTTAAACCGGTTGAAAGCTTTAGAGAGCAATCTGCTGCTGGCGCGTCCTATGAATCACCAGCTGTGGATGGGAGCCGTCCAGGGGTGTTTTATATCAACACCTATAACCTAAAAGCACAGCCGAAATGGGGTATGACGACCTTGTCATTACATGAGGCCGCGCCTGGCCACCATTTCCAAATCGCCATTAAGCAAGAGCTAACAGGCGTTCCTGAGTTCCAACGTTTCAGTGGCTATACCGCCTTCGAAGAGGGCTGGGCGTTGTATGCTGAATACTTAGGCATCGAAATGGGGCTCTTTAGCGACCCTTATCAATACTTTGGTAAGCTTTCAGACGAAATGCTGCGTGCGATGCGTTTGGTGGTAGATACGGGATTACATGCCAAAGGCTGGAGCCGCGAACAAGCGATTCAATATATGAAGGATAATTCGCCCATGGCGGAGTCGGATATTATTGCCGAGGTTGAGCGCTACATGGCGATTCCGGGTCAAGCGCTCTCCTACAAAGTAGGTCAGCTAAAAATCCTCGCTCTTCGTGAACGCGCTGAAAAAGCCCTGGGTGATAAGTTTGACCTAAAAGCCTTCCATGATCAGATCCTCACCTCTGGCTCACTACCTATGGCGGTGATGGAGCAGAAGATCGATCGTTGGATTGCGGCGACTAAGGCTTAACTTAGAGTCGATTATGCTGCGCCGTTACCGATAACAAAATCAATGACGGCGCGGTTTAAGACTTTTTAATTAAACAGAATGTTTTTATACTCAACATTCACATCCCGTTTTCAGTCATAAAAACGGGAACCATATGATATTTGGGGCAAATGTCTCAGGATTATTCAGGGAGTTTTATCATGGTTCAGGCTACAGCAAGACATTTGTTAGTGAGCAGCGAAGAGCAGTGCCAAGCACTTAAACAACAGATCCTCGATGGTGCCGATTTTGCGCAAATCGCCCGCGCCCATTCCTCATGCCCATCGGGTGCCCAAGGTGGCGAATTAGGTTCATTCGGCCCAGGCATGATGGTGCGTGAGTTTGATGAAGTAGTATTTAGTGCACCATTAAACGTGGTTCAAGGTCCAGTTAAAACCCAGTTTGGTTACCACTTACTCGAAGTCACCAGCCGCGGTTAATCTTCTTCTTGCCGAGACAATGGCAGCGTTTGGCTGCCATTTTTTTTAGTTCGTCCATCCATTGGGGAGCCGCTATGCTTGAACTCTATACCGACAGATTAAGACTTCGCAGTTTACAAGAGCAGGATTGGCCACATTTCTTGGCATTACACCAAGATCCTGACATCAATCGCTACGTGCGTATTCCTGAAGCTCCCGAAGTGATCCGGCAAAAGTTTGAGCAGCGCTCAGTCACCTGGGACTATGCCTCTGGCGATTGGCTTACGCTGACGATCGAAACGCTGGATACCGGTGAGTTTATCGGTTTAACTGGCCTTCATTGTCAAAGTGTGGAGGAGCAACGTGCCGAGGTCGGATATTTACTGGCGCACGCAGGGCAAGGTAAAGGCTATGCCACTGAGAGTTTACAGGCGGTTGTCGATTGGGCCTGTTTAAGTTTGTCAGTCCATAAATTGGTTGGGTACTGCGCTAAAGATAATATCGGCTCAGCCCGGGTAATGGAGAAATGTGGCTTTCAACTCGAGGGCGTATTTCGGCAGCATTTTAAGATAGGCGATGAGTGGCTAGATGAATCCGCCTATGGGCTGCTCACCGATGAAAGGCAAAGATAAGTTAAATTATCTGCATCCCATGGGACATGCTGCTATAATGCCGCAGGTTTATTTTTTGAGGCGTGTTTAAGTGGCGCAAATTAATCAGTTAGCTTTATATCCTGGCGAAGATTTTATTGAATTGTACAAAGTATTAAAGGTACAAGGCATGTCGAATGCTGGCGGCGAAGCCAAGCATGTTATTGATGAAGGTTTAGTTACCGTCAATGGCGAAGTGGAAACGCGCAAACGTAAAAAAGTCGTTGCGGGTGACATCGTCAGCTTTAATGGTGAATCGGTTCAAATCATTGCGGCTGAATAAGCCAGATACTGTGGAGTAGGATATGCAATTTCCAGACGACGATAATGGCAAAATGCTGGCTGCGATGGCCGAAGCCGGAATTGACCTCACTAAAGCCCTCGATGTTGATTTCTTTTTAGTTTTCGATGATCAGCGCGATGCTGAAACTGCACTCGAAGAGTTAGCTAACTCCGATTTAGAAGGCGAAGTTGAGCTGAACCTTAACGATGAGCTCGGTAAGTGGGAAATCATCGTATGCATCAACATGGTGCCAGACTACGATGACTTGGTTGAGCAAGAGACCATTCTCAATGATTTTTCGGCCGAGTTTGGCGGCATGACCGATGGATGGGGCGTGATGCAACATCAAGAAGGTGATGATGAGTTTATGGATGACGACCATGTTCATGATGAACATTGCCATCACTAAGCCTATCGCCGGATAAGCGTTAAAAAACCACCGCTCAGGTTAACACCTATCACTTAAGGTGTTTAGAGCGAACAGGGTAGCGAGTTTTATTGATACGAACGGTCCTTGCTTTGGGCCGTTTTCTTTTTTGGGGCAGTATGTAGCGTTTAACTCTCTCCCGCATGGCCCTTAGCTTTCTCGGGATGGAGCCGGGGGAGGCTATCGCACACCACATCAGCTCATCCTGAATATCTCTCAATGCCATCATAAAACTTATACGCAATGGCGATACCTGCGCCTCTCTCGCAATACGACTGATTTCCAGGCGAACCAAATTGTAAGCTATCAATATTCCCCAGATTTCTTGTATTACCCCCTCCACAGACTGACTTCGTAGCAGCACTTCATCTTCGAGCATATTGTGCTTTATCTCTCCGTAGCTGTTCTCTATTTCCCATCGTTCAAAATACACATCCAGTAATGACTGCGTACCATATTCCAGACTCGTTAAGGAGGTGAGAACACCTATGACGTGATTAGGTTGTTCTGGCTTAGGGTACAGGACAAGGCGGGCTTGCCATTTCTCCGGCAAGCTTGGGTCTTGTTTCCGAGCATGGGCTGACACTTTCATTTCCACTAAAAGGTCTCGCCCTTCCTTATCCAGTTGCTCAACCACTTCATATTGCGTGTTGGATTTTATCGGCGTCATCCAGTGACTCGTCGTATGTTGCCGTTGCCAATTAATCATCAACTCGGCACTGAGGTAACAGCGGTCAAAAATCGTCAGGGAGTGAGCGGGGGCTGAAGCGGCCAGCTGTTTGGCATAAGAGACCTCTCCTGTCGAGCTGGGCCCAAAGACAACATCATGTAATAAACGACTTCGCAGCGATGTGAGGGCACATAATCGAACAATCGGGTATTCAGTATGGTGGTTTTCATTGTACTTGATGTATTGGAAGTGCTCTGCAAGACAGGCGGTATCATGGGTGCGGAACTGAGTGCCGTCGACAGAAAGTAAACTCAGTCCAAACCATTTGTCATCGCTATCTTCCTGCTGGGTCCAATGGGCTGCTGTCAGTTTAAAAAGCGCTTCCAAAGGTTGGGCGGTGAGGCGCTTTCTCGCTTGAGGAATAGCACTTGGTGCAACAGAATCCCCTAAGTGGTTGGAAAGCTTGAGGTCTAGTTTATCTAAAACTTCCGTGATGGGTTTATCCCGATACAAGCCAATACCGACAATTAGCCAAACGACAAGTTCGGCGGGTAACTTACGCCGTCTCATGCTGGCTTTATTGGTAGAATCAAGGGCTTGCTCTATCCATTCGAGCGGGAGTTCTTTTTGGAAGAGAGCCAGTGATTCTGGTGCAGCAAACGTATCGACATCAATCAGCCAGTGAGCCAACATAAAAAATACCCTCAGCAATTAGTGTACTGAGGGTATTGTTAACCATCCGTAGGATCGTTCAACTGATCAATGCCTTAACTGATCGGTGTTAACCGCTCAGGTGGTTTTTTGCTATCTAGGCTTTGACGCTATCTGACGATTGCCGATATGGGGCAAATAACTCGAGCATCCAATCGATAAAGGCTTGTACTTTTAGCGGTAGGCTAGGGGATTTGGGCGTGAGCAAGTAATAAGCGTATGGGCTGGTAAAAGGCGCTTGAAACGGGATCACTAAGCTGCCATTGGCCAATTGATCTTCGATAAAAAAACGTGGGATCAGTGCTGCGCCCATGCCACTGGCTGCGGCTTGACTCAACATATAAAAATGCTCGACGCCAAAGGTTTGTGCCTGCGTGAGTACCAGTCCCACTTTATCCGCCCAATATTCCCAAAGCTCTGGCCGTGTGGTGTGTTTCAGTAGGGTGACCTGATTGATGTCTTCGATGCTTTTGAGCTTAGGCGCGAGTGACGGCGCGCACACTAAGCACAAGTCTTCATCCATCAGTTTGATGTAGTTAACCCCTCTGGGGAGTTGAGTGCTGCTGCGAATGGCGATGTCGTAACGGCCTTGGCTGAAATCGACGGCGAAGTCACCAATCGAAAGATCCACATACAAATGCGGATGCCGAGATTTAAATTGCTCCATCCGGGGGATTAACCAGTTGATGGTTAAACTGGGTAACACATTGATAGCTAAAGTTTGTGGCCGCGAGCCTTGACTACGTAAATCGGCGGTGGCACTGGACAAGGTTTGCAGAGCCGCTTGCACATGGGGCAAGTAGCGCTTGGCTTCGTCCGTGAGTGCGACTTTTTTATGCAGGCGCACGAAGAGGGCAAAACCTAAGAATTCTTCTAATACACGGATTTGTTTACTGATGGCGCCATGGGTGACATGCAGTTCTTTGCTGGCAAGAGTCATGCTTTGCAAGCGGGCGGCAGACTCGAAAGCCCGTAATGCATTGAGGGGCGGCAAGGAAGTAAACATAGGCGTATCCGAATCGAATAAATGATAAGGGTATTTAGTGTGAGCTTTGCTCACGCTAGCGCGACAATAACTCCTTTGCGTTTATAAGGCAAACGCAGTCTAATGCGAAGCCTTAGCTCCTATTACTCAATAATAACAATCATGGAATTTGAACTGACTCTACAAATTGCGGCATTACTCTTTGGCGTGGCTATGGTGGCGGGGTTTATCGACTCTATCGCCGGCGGCGGGGGCTTGCTGACTATCCCTGCGTTAATGTGGGCGGGTTTACCGCCGGCGGTAGCGCTCGGGACTAACAAATTACAGGCCTGCGGTGGCAGCTTTTTTGCGAGTTTGTACTTTGTGCGTAAGGGATTAGTTGATTTGAAGGCCGTTAAACTGTCCCTTATCTGTGCCTTTGCGGGCGCCGCCTTAGGCACTATTCTGGTGCAGTTGGTCGATGCCAAAGTACTGGAGTTAGTCTTACCTTTTTTAATCCTCGCGATTGGTTGTTATTTCTTGTTTTCGAAAAAGATATCGGAAGATGACCGCCACCAAGTATTAACGCCTACCGCTTTTGCCTTTACCGCCGCGCTCGGTGTGGGTTTGTACGATGGCTTTTTTGGCCCAGGCACAGGGAGTTTCTTCGCGCTGGCCTTTGTGACCTTGGCCGGTTTTGGTTTGGCAAAAGCGACGGCACACGCCAAGGTGTTAAACTTCTCGACCAATATTGCTTCGCTTATCTTCTTTACCTTAGGTGGCAAAGTGATTTGGGTGCTCGGTTTAGTGATGCTTGCTGGTCAGGCTATCGGCGCCACCTTAGGTTCGCGCTTAGTCGTGACCAAGGGCACTAAGATCATTAAGCCTTTAGTGGTGACTATGTCCTTAGCCATGAGTGTGAAGCTACTAGCCAGCCAATATCATCTGTTTTGATATAGCCTCTCTCATATTTAACTCTCCCTGATAAGGCCGATTGCACAATTTGTGCGGCATAGTCCATGAGCACAATTTTCGGCCTTATTGCTGTAAATCTCTTCACTCCCTTGGTATTCGCTATACTCCGCAGCAATGTTTAGGATAACCTAGCATTTTTAAAGCGTTTTTAGGGGCTATTGGCGGTGTTATTGCCTCGCGGCGCCTGAGACTTCACACGTTAAATGGTATGCGCCCACGCGATAGAATCGGCTTAGTATCCATTAAGGTTTAGCAACGATGAGATTTATCCATACCTCGGACTGGCACATTGGTCGCCAGTTACATAATCAATCACTCTTAGAAGACCAAGCCTATGTGCTTGATCAAATCGTGACATTGGCTGAGCAGCACACTGTCGATGCGGTGATTATTGCCGGGGATATTTACGATAGGTCGATTCCTCCGGCCAGCGCCGTGGCTTTGCTCGATGAGGTGCTTAATCGCCTCATCACAGAGTTAGGATTACAAGTGCTGATGATTGCCGGTAACCACGACGGGCACGAACGCTTAGGCTTTGCGGCTAAACAAATGGCGGCAAGTGGCTTACACATTATTGGGCCGCTTCAGGCTGATTTAACGCCGATCCGCTTAACCAGCTCAAGTGGCGATGCTTACTTTTATCCGCTGCCTTACGCCGAACCTGCAACCGTGCGCCAAGTATTTGAGGCGGATGTTAAGGGGCTTAGCGTATCCAGCCATGAAGAGGCGATGGCGCTACTGCTAGAACAAGTCCGCTGCCACGATAGCCAAGGGTTACCTAAAGTCGTTGTTAGTCATTGCTTTTTAGATGGTGGCAGTGAGTCAGAGTCCGAGCGGCCATTGAGTATTGGTGGCGCCGATAAAATTTCCCCACGGCTTTTTAGTGAGTTTGACTATGTCGCCCTTGGCCACTTACACGGACCGCAATATAAAGGCAGTGAACATGTACGTTATTCTGGCTCGATTTTGAAATACTCCTTTAGCGAACAGCATCAACATAAGTCTGTCACTTTAGTGGATGTCACAGCGCACACTCCGGCGCAGATCCAACTCTTGCCCTTAAGCGCGCTGCGCGATGTGCGGATTATCGAAGGAGAATTAGCGCATTTATTAGATCTTGGGAAGACCGATGCCAAGCGTGAGGATTATCTGATGGTTAGACTCCTCGATAAACACGCCATTTTAGATGCCATGGGCAAATTGCGCAGTGTTTATCCCAATGTGCTGCATCTAGAACGTACTGGATTAATGGCGGGCGAACAGGCCGTCGCACTCAATCGTGACCATATCAAAAAAGGCGAAATGGCCATGTTCCGTGATTTTTTCAGCCAAGTCTCTGGCGAGGAATTGAGTGATGCGCAGCAAGCGGTCATGGATGAGATTTTAACTAAGCTTCACAGGGATGAAGGTGATAGCGATGGATCTACTCGCGTTGCAGCAAAAGGGGAGCAATCCGCATGAAGCCACTCTCGCTGTCGATGTCGGCCTTTGGCCCTTTCGCCTCGACTCAAACTATTGATTTTACCGAACTGGGGAATAACCCCTTATTCCTGATCAACGGGCCAACTGGTGCGGGCAAAACCACGCTGCTCGACGGAATTTGTTTTGCGCTTTACGGCAAAACCACGGGTAACGAACGCGAAGGCAGCCAGATGCGCTGCGATATGGCTGATGATAGCGTACTGACTGAGGTAACTTTTCATTTTCAATTAGGTAGTACGGGTTATCGTATTCGCCGTGTCCCCGAGCAGGAAAGATTAAAGAAAAGCGGCGATGGCTCAACGGTACAAAAGAGTGAGGCACAGCTGTATAAGATTGCCCCGGATGGCAGTGAAACCCTTATCGTCGCCAGTAAAGTGTCAGACGCCACGGCGGAAATCGAGGCATTAACCGGCCTAGATGTGGAGCAGTTCCGCCAAGTGATGGTGCTTCCGCAGGGGAAGTTTCGCGAATTGCTGATGGCCGACTCTAAGGCCCGTGAGCAGATTTTTAGCCAATTATTCCAAACCCATATCTATAAGGGCATCGAAGATACCCTAAAAGCCAAGGCGGCGGATATTCGTGCCTTAGTGAAAGAGCAGCGCGCCCGCCGTGACGGTATTTTGCAAACGGCAGCACTCACATCCGATGATGAGCTTGCTGCTGAGTTTAGTCGCATTGAACCCGAATTCGCGGCGGCGACGGCAGCAAAAGAGCAGTGCGTTGCGGCGCATTTGGCGGCATTAAAACAGCGTGATAGCGCGCAGCAACTCTTTGCGGAATTTACTCGATTAGAGGAATTGCAGGCTGAGGCGCTTCGTCTTAATGAGCAGCAAGCGCATATTGCAACCCAAACGACACGGCTTGAGGTGGCCAAGCAAGCACTGCGGGTAAAACCCTTATTAGATAATGCCTTGTCGCGGGAGCAAGAAGCGAGTGTTGCAGCTGTCCAGCGCGATAGCGCGCAGTCGACACTCGATGCCGCCAAGCTCGCACTCGCTCATGCAGAAACCGCTGCGCAGGAAATTATTTCCCTTGAACATAAGCTGCGCGACCTTGAGCAGCAGCATAGTCATCTCAGTGCGTTAGTGCCGCAGCTGGCAGAGTTTGCTAGCCTGGAACAAGCTTTAACGCAGGCAAAAGAGATACTGCAACACACCAAGCTGCAGGGGCAGGAGAGTAAAACTGCACTTGCCACCTTAGTTGAGCAGCGCAGTCATTGTGAGAATCAATTGCCAGCCTTGCAATCGCAAAGTGAGCAGCAACTTGCCACTGCGCAGGCGCTGCAACAGCACCGTCATATGCTCGAGCAGTTCAAGCAGTGGCAGCAGATCTGTGCCAAAGTCGCGCACACTCAAGGGATTCTTGAGCAGGTCGGCTCACAAGGAAAAGTACTTAATACCCAATATCAAGCAGCTTCAACGGCTTACAAGTCTTTGCAGCTGAAGTGGTTTCAAGGTCAGGCAGCCATTTTAGCTAGAGAGTTAAAACCCCATGAACCATGCCCGGTTTGTGGCAGTTCGGCCCATCCTCATCCCGCGGTGAGTCATGAGGATTTACCAACGGATCTACAATTGCAGGCGGCGCAGGATGCCGAGGCCTTGGCGCTCGATAATCTCAATAAAGCGCGGGCAGAATATCGTGGGCTGCAAAAGCAATTAGAAGCACAGCAACAGCAGGCGAATGAACTGGCAGCAGCCCTTGGCGATAAGGTTGAATTGTCGCTCGAATCCCATCGCCAAGCGCTAGACGAACTGACACAGCAAGCCAAACAGACCGACGCTGCGGCGCAAGGGCTACAGCAGTTACAGCAACAGATCAAAACCTTGCAACAGCAAGAGTCGACATTGACGCAGCAACTAGAACTTGAGCGTGAGCGTTACCGTGAACAAGAAGGCAAAGTCGAGCGCTTATCGGGTCAATTTGCGGAAAAAGCGCTGCGGATCCCAGAAGAATACCGAACACTGGAGGTATTGAATCAAGCGATTGCGAATAACCAGCAGCAACTCGAGCAGATAAAACGTCAGATTGATGCGCTCAGAGCCGCGCAGCAGCAGGCGGCGCAGCAGAGTGTGGCGGCGCAAACGGCATTGTCGGCGGCGATAGAGCGTTGTAATGGTGCGGCAGATCTGCAGGTGCAAGCACAGCAGGCACTATTAGCGGCGCTGGATAATGCAGGCTTTACCGATAGAGATGCATTGCGCGAGGCCTTATTAACGGATGAGCAAATGCAGGCGCTAGCTGAGGGCATAGAGACCTATCATAGGCAGTGCGCCTTAAATCAGTCGCAACTGACTCAGCTTACAACCAAATTAAGCGAGTCGACATCACCCGATCTTGACGCCTTAGAGGCCTTGCTCACTGAGCGACTCGCGCAGCTTAAAACGGCGGAAGAGCTATGGAGCCAACTCAATACTCGGCTCACCCTGCTTAACAATACCCAAACTCAGCTGGCGGTGGTCGATCAAAAGGCCAAATCCCTCGAGGATGAATACGCTGTGATTGGCACCTTGGCCGATGTTGCCAATGGTAATACAGGCAACAAAATTTCCCTGCAACGCTTTGTGCTCAGCGTATTGCTCGACGATGTGTTGCTTGCGGCAACGCAGAGGCTGCATTTAATGAGTAAAGGGCGCTACCGATTATTGCGCAAAGAGGACAGGGCGAAGGGCAATAAGGCCTCAGGGCTAGAGCTTGAAGTCGAGGATGCCTACACCTCTAAAGTGCGTCCCGTGGCGACCTTAAGTGGTGGTGAGAGTTTTATGGCTGCCTTGTCGATGGCCTTGGGTTTATCGGATGTGGTTCAAGCTTACGCAGGCGGCATAAAACTCGATACCTTATTTATCGACGAAGGCTTTGGCAGCCTAGATCAGGACTCCCTCGAACTTGCCATTCGCACGCTGATGGATTTGCAGTCGGCGGGGAGGATGATTGGGGTGATTTCCCATGTATCCGAAATGAAAGAACAGATAGGCACTCGAATTGATATCTTGAAAACCTCCCATGGGAGTGAAATCAAGGTGATTTTGCCTTAGTCTAACTTAAATTGGTTTAACACCTTGTTTTTATTGAAATGATAAACGAGATTTTGCGCTATTTAACATCTATATACAGAACACACAATCGGTTTAAAGTGCTAACTGACGCATGTTTTTAGTAAATAGTGCTATAAAAGTGCAAAATAGCGTTTGTCATAATCGGTTTTTTGGGATAAGTTGACAAAATTCGGGCTTCCCCCTGAGGGACTGGTTCAAAAATATAACGCAATAACGATAACAAAAGGTGAAAGCGTTGCAGACAGGTAAACCCAATTTGGCTAATTTTCCGCAAATTCGTTTGCAGAATTTATCTTCAGCCCACAAGAATATTCTCCTCGTTGGTGGTTTATTAATCGGTGCGGCGATGTTAATGCCGAATGCCAACCATGTGGTTCCTACTGCTCAACGTATTCCCGTCGCGCTCGATCTCGAGACGATTTTGCCACAGGTTTCTGAGCCTGTTGAAACAGCACCAATTGTAGATAATACTCCTCATTTTGAACGTGTCATTGCTTCTGGCGATACCTTAAGTGCTTTATTTTCTAAAGCCGGTGTTGATCAGCAAACCATGTATAAAGTGTTAGAAGCCGACTTAAACATTCTGGCGCTCGATACCTTATTACCTGGCAACCGTATTCAATTTTGGCTGGATAATGAAGGCCAACTGCAGAAGTTAGAGCTGTATTTTAACGCTGCCCGCCAAGTGGTATTTACCCGTTATGAAGATGGCAGCTTTAACGTTGAAGAAATTAACGTTGAAGGTGTGTGGCAAAACCGTATTCTCACCGGCGATATTAAAGGTTCATTCTACGTTTCGGCGCAAAAAATGGGTTTAGCAGCGGCCGATATTCAGCGGATTGAAGATTTACTCAAAGAGAAAGTGAATTTTGCTCGGGATTTACGTGCGGGTGATAAATTTTCTGTTTTGGTAAATGATCAATATGTTGAGGGCGAAGCAACCGGAAGCAGCCAAATATTAGGCGTGAGCATTAAAACGGGCCGCTCTGAAATTAGTGCATTCCAACATACCGATGGCAGTTATTACGATGCGAAAGGCCAAAGCTTAGTGCGTGCCTTCCAACGTATTCCATTGGCTAAACAACCACGCATGAGTTCTCGTTTTAACCCTACGCGTAAACATCCAATTACTGGCCGTATTTCACCCCATAACGGTACCGACTTTTCAGTGCCTATTGGTACTAAAGTTATTGCCCCTGGCGATGGTGTCGTAAGCTTAGTCACCGATCACCAATTCGCGGGTAAATATATTGTGATTGAACACGGTGGTAAGTACCGTACACGTTATTTACACCTTTCTAAGGCATTAGTGCGCAAAGGTCAACGTGTCACTCGTGGCCAAGTGATTGCTTTATCAGGTAATACTGGACGTTCTACCGGTCCACATTTACATTATGAATTCCACGTTAATGGTAAGCCAGTGGATCCAATGAGAGCCGATATCCCGATGGCAAGCCAATTAGCGAACCAAGAATTACGTACCTTCACCAATATCGTGAAGAGCCGCCAAGCGTTAATGAATTTAGGTTAAGCCATTCATTAATCCGAGCGAACCGAATATAAAAACGCCGATGAATCTGATGTCATCGGCGTTTTTATTTGGGCTGCGTTTAGCTATAACGGCTGGAAAACACTTATCCATTAAACCACTGGTTTAGTAGTAAGGATGTTTAACCAAATTAGGGGCAAGCTTTACTGCTTTAATATAAGCGGTGGATAGAGTTAAGTTGGCCGAGTTAATACGCATCTAAGCAAGAACAGGGAAAATGCTGATATCGCTTTATAGATGCGCCGAGTGCCTATATAAGCGAGTTACTTCGCGTTACGCTGCTTTGTCTTTATCTAATTTGATAGGGTTACGGCGGTCAACTCAAATGAATTAACTGGCTTGACGTTTCTGCATTGCCTTTAACGCACATTTACACAGACGACCTTTTAAAGCTGGGCAGCCTCCGCAGGGGGATTTTTTAAAGGGACGAAGTGCAAAACTGCGTTCAGTGGGTAATGGACGGATACGCTTAATAACGGCGGATGATAAAAATTTAGCATCATTCGCGGCACTAAAATAGGCTTTAGCTAATTTAAGTTGTTTCTTGCGGGCGGTCTTATCGAGGGTTTGGATATGCTGTTTTGCCAGATATTCGGACAATAATAGGCTTAAGTGTTTACGCTGCTGTTTTTTATTTTGTGCATGAGTCGTATGTATTACTGGCGTATTTGCCGAATAAAGGTTTTGCAATTCAACAGGGCGATCGGATTTTGCCTGCTGTTTTTGCAGTTTCTTGGCCTGTTTGTTACACCACTTTTCTAGCTTTTTACCAATCTTTTGCTTTTTCATACGACTTTTTTACACGACTGAAGTGCGGTAACGGATAAGACAGATTCATTCTAAATGAAAATTATTATCAGTCAACTGTGCGTGATAAATCGATGAGTAAAATGCGAGCCTAGTCGAATAAGTTTGTTTAGTTTGAGTAGGGCGATTGATTAGCGTCGATACAGGTTAGCAGTAAACGCAGATCGAATTCGAATTGATGGTAATCGGGCTCCATATAAGTACACAACTTATAGAAAGCTTTATTATGATCCTTCTCTTTTAGGTGGGCGAGTTCGTGTACAACCACCATTCTGAGCAAGGGTTCGGGGACGCGCTTTAAACGTGAAGAGATACGGATCTCGTTCTTAGCCTTGATTTTATTCCCTTGTACTCTGGAGACGTAAGAATGTAAGCCAAGTGCATGATGACTCATGCTAATTTTGTCATCGAAGATCACTTTTGACAGGGGAGAGGACTGGCGTAAAAACTGATTTTTTATCCCTTGGGCATAGTCATAGAGAGCTTTGTCGCTACGGATCTCGTGGACCGTGGGATGACGACGCAGCAAAACATCCGCAAGCTTCCCACCTTCGAGTAGGTGTTGAACTTGGCGTTGGATATCCGGACTATAACCGCTTAAATATTTTAAGGTTTGCATTGTTTCTAGCTGTGGGAAAACGAGCTTAGCGCTACAGCCGCGCTAAGCTCACAGGCTTTAAGCTTTACCGAAGATACGGCGATTTTGCTGAGCGTAGGCGGCCTCAAAGGCGGGTTGTTGGACGCGCTTGAGATCTAAGCTGTCAAAATCAACTTGAGGCGGATTACGCTTGTTTTGTTCCTTGATCGCAACAGGCGATAACAAGGTCACCGGCAGATCGCCGAGTTGAATTGCGGCTTCGAGTTTAAAGCTGGTGGCGGAGCCTGCCAGTTTGCCTTTTTGCTCGCGCTCGATAACGACGATTTCATCGACCTTATAATCTTCCATTAACTTATGGAAAGCGAAGTGAAATTCACGGATAGTTTCCGCTGAGGCTGATTGAGCGACGCTAAAAGACACTTTACGGCAGCTTGGTACGTTGAAGGTTTCACCTTCGTAGCTCAGCAGACTGATAATGGCTTCGCCGCCTTTTAATTCAACACCACAAATTCGCATGTTACACCTTTAAATATCAACATTTCTTACATATGGCAGGAGCATATTCCCACCCGTAATGTCGAGAGTCTGCACTATGGACTCTCGCGAGTAAATCATTAACGCTCGTCGTCATGATCCTGCAGCAAAGGCGCCGCAGGTTTTTTACGCATAGGCGCATCACCCACGTCAACCCCAGTGATAAAGCGTTTGTCACGTGAGGCGGCCGTTTTAACCGTTTTTGACTTGGTTTTCGCTTTGGCCTTGGTACCTGCCTTAGCGACCGCTTTAGTTGCGGTGGTCTTTGGCTTGTCTTTTAAACCACTAAATTTAGCTTCGAGGCCCTGAATGGCACTGATCTCAAAGGTCTTTCTAAGGAAGAGTTGTACTTTCTTAAAGTTATCCCAATCTTTAGGACCAACGAGGGAAATTGCATCACCCTTAGCGCCCGCGCGGCCGGTACGACCAATGCGGTGGACATATTCTTCGGCAAATTTGGGCATGTCGAAGTTAATGACGAGGGAGACATTGAGTAAGTCTAAGCCACGGGATGCCACATCTGTGGTCACCAGAATCTGCTGCTGACCGCGGGCAAATTGATCCATGATTTGATTACGGGCCGCCTGCTTCAGCTCGCCGCTTAACGCCGCGGTGGCAAAACCTTGCGCCGAGAGTTTGCTGGCTAAGCGCTCGGTATCGGCGCGGGTGGCGGTAAAAATAATCACTTGCTTGTGGGTTTCGTCACTAAGCAAACGCGTGAGCAGGGCTTCTTTGTGATCTAAATGATCACACAGATAAATCCGTTGGGTAATGTCCTGATGCTCAGTGTGGGCTGCACCAATCGCCACATGTGATGGATTTTTGAGTAATGCCGCGGCAATCTCATTGATTTCACTGTGATCTAAAGTGGCCGAAAACATTAAGGTTTGACGGCGCTTATGATCTGCAGCTGCGTTAATGGCTTTTAATTGTGGCGCAAAACCCAGATCCAGCATACGGTCGGCTTCATCGAGGACAAGCAGTTCTAATCCATTGAGGAAGAGGTTTTTTTGTTCTAAATGATCGGCGATGCGTCCCGGCGTTGCCACGATAAAATGTGGCTCTTTTGCCAGAGCTTTAGCTTGATCGTTAAAGTTTTCACCGCCCAACACGCTAATGGCTTTGTATTGAGTGTTGGCAACCAGCAAACGTAGCTGGCTATACACTTGGTGGGCCAATTCGCGGGTTGGTAATAAAATCAGTACTCTAGGATCGCGCTTGGTTAAGGCGCGGGTGGAGATAACCCTTTGCATCGCTGGCAACAAAAAAGCTAAGGTCTTACCTGAGCCTGTCTTTGATGACGCCATTAAATCTTTACCTGCCAATGCGATAGGCAGTGCTTGTTCCTGGATGGCGGTTGGGGTCGCAATCCCCATATGCTTTAAGCTTTGTAACAGACGCTGGTCCAGAGAAAAATCAGTAAACTGCAAAGGTATATCCCCTAAATCTGAGTGAGGGCAGATTATAGCCTTAAATCACTATGCTCAGCTATCTTGATTGGTCATTATCTTACTGAATCCGCTAAATAGCCGCTGTTATGGCTGGCGATTTAGCAAAGACGTGAGTAGTAACCCCCAACATGTGTATAACGGGCTAGGCAGCTTCTTGGAGGTGTTGCATTCGATGGACCTTGGATTCATTTCCACAGCGGCCTTTTAACGCGCTAAGTGGAATAAATCCATAAATGATTGACAGTACTCAGGGCGGAATTTAGCTTATTCAAATCATTGAGTTGTTAAGGGAAACATATTATGGGCAAGGGAACAAAACCCACCATTGGCATCGCGCTTGGAAGCGGAGCCGCCAAAGGTTGGGCTCACATCGGTGTACTCAATGGCTTGGCCGCCATGGGAGTCAAACCCGATAAAGTGGCCGGATGTTCAATCGGCGCGCTCGTCGGGGCGGCCTATGCCCATAATCATTTGACCGAGCTTGAGGAGTGGGTGCGCAGTTTTTCGAGCTGGGATGTCCTCGGGTTAATGGATATTCGTTGGCGTAAGGGCGGTTTGATCGGCGGCGAGAAAGTCTTCGATGTGCTGCAATCGCGCATCGGTGATATCAATATTGAAGAGCTCGAGCGACCCTTTGCAGCAATCGCGACTGACTTGTATTCTGGGCAAGAAATTTGGTTTCGCCATGGCGATTTACGCCAAGCTGTGCGCGCCTCTTGCTCAATGCCGGGGATATTAGCCCCCGTTCGTCAAGGAGATCGTTGGTTAGTCGATGGCGCTGTGGTGAACCCTGTGCCTGTGTCAGTGAGCCGCGCGATGGGCGTCGATATTGTGATTGCCGTGGATTTGCACGGGTTTCATTCGGGGCGGCTGCAGGTATTGCCCGTCAATATGACCAGCCATAAGGCGCCGAAGGAAGAAGCCGAAATGCCCGCGCGCCAAGAAACCGGCTTTATGGATTTATTTGCTCGGGGGCGGGAGTATGTCAGCAGTTTAACCGACAAGTTTTCCCTCGGCACTAAATCTAACCCTGGCATGATTGCGGTGATGTCTCAATCGATGGGGATTTTAGAGCAGCGTCATAAACGGGCGCGTTTGATGGGAGATCCGCCCGATGTCTTGGTTGTGCCCGAAGTCGCTAATATCGGCACCATGGAATTTCACCGTGCCGATGAGGCGATTGCGGCGGGGGAGGCAGCTGTAGCTAAAGTCGCGCACTTAATTGAAGCTGCGATTTGGAAAGGCTAAGTCGCGAGGAGACTCAGGGCGTGTTGACGTTTCGAGATTAAATTTTGTTCGTTCTGGCAAGCTCGTGCTCGTGAAACGAATAATAATTTAGGCAAGTGACTGTTTGATTGGCTTATTTTTTGCTTTAACCCCATCACACAGTGTTAGATGCCGAATTATTGACGATGAATCCTCTTTTAAATGCCTTAAATCTGAACCGTAGCAGTGTTGCCGATGCCTATGGCCTGAACAGCAAGAAGACGGACACGAGTAAGACAGAATCCTTGACGGATGCCAACTCATCCACCAAGGATACGCCTAAGACTGAGACGAAACCTAGTGATGAGATTGCCTTGTCACCCCGTGCGCTTAGGGCACAAAAAATCCAAGCCATGTCGAAGGATTTTTTTGCCGATGGCCAGTTTAGTGTGTCAGATATTCCGGCCTTAGTGTCTCGGCTGCAAAAGGACGGTATTTTGTCCGATGCACAGGTTGAGCGCCTGTCACAAAACGGCATTAATTTGCCGAGCCAAAAGCCGAGCAAGCAATCACTGCAGGACTTTATCGATGACGAGCTGAAGTCCTTAGCGGAAAAGTCACCAAACAGTCCGATGATCAACACCTTAGTCGATGCTAAGAATGTATTGTCGAATATGGATGATGCGCAATCCCCTGTGCTGGCACAAAAAGCCACCAAGGTATTTGGCCAGTTAACCGATTATCTAAATAGCAACCCAACACTGAGTGACAGCCAAAAGCAGTTATGGCAGGGGCTTAAATCGACCATGCAAGTGGCCTCTTCCATGGGAATGCAGCAATCGGCATCGGGGCAACTGAGTAGTTATCTTGCCTTAGCCAAGCGTTAACCCTGTCTGAGCGCAAACTTTAGCTAAAGGTAAACGCCGAGCTACGGACTGCTTTTATTCCAAGGACTTCTTATTACAAGGACTTTGGCTTTCGGGCCAAGGTCCTTTGTCGTGATTAGCGGGCATTTTTAGCGTCCGCTATCCTGCTTTATGGCCAAGGTCAAGGCTTAAAACTGAGATCATTGGGCTTGGCTACAGTTCTTCTTTGTTCTTTTTATCCATCCGATAAATCATGATCTGGATCATGGAATTTTAGGTGTTAATGCCGCTTAATTGCCTAGATATTGTGTTTATTGATTATCTGAACACTATATGTAGTGTTAATTTTAATCGGAATGGAGAGGAACTGAACAATGCCAGTCGTGATCAAGCGGGATGGTTGCCGCACACCTTTTGATGAAACAAGGATAAGAGATGCAGTGATAGCGGCTGCAAACTCGGTTGGGATAGAGGATGCTGACTATGCCGCGACGGTTGCCGCCTGTGTGAGGGAGCGAGTGGCGAATCTGGCAGAAGTCGAGATCCACCATTTACAGGACGCAGTTGAAAATCTCTTGATGGAAGGTCCTTACAAATCCTTGGCGCGGGTTTATATCGAGTATCGCCACGACAGAGATATTTGTCGCGATGCGACCAGTAAACTCAATCTCGAAATCCGTGGTTTAGTCGAGCAGAGCAATGCGGCGCTGTTAAATGAAAACGCCAATAAAGACTCTAAAGTGATCCCAACCCAGCGGGATCTGCTCGCGGGTATTGTTGCGAAACATTACGCCAAGAGCCATATTCTGCCTAAGGATGTAGTGGCCGCCCATGAACTTGGCGAGATCCATTATCACGACCTCGATTATTCGCCGTTTTTCCCGATGTTTAACTGCATGTTGATTGATTTGGCAGGCATGTTGACCCACGGTTTTAAGATGGGCAACGCCGAAATTGAGACCCCAAAATCCATCTCCACCGCTACGGCGGTAACGGCGCAGATTATTGCCCAAGTGGCGAGCCATATTTATGGCGGCACTACGATTAACCGTATCGATGAAGTGCTCGCGCCTTTTGTGGCGAAGAGCTATGACAAGCACTACCAAGTGGCGCTCAACTGGCAGATTAAAGATGCCAAGGCCTATGCGACGGCGCTCACCGAAAAAGAATGCCATGATGCTTTTCAATCCCTTGAATATGAAGTGAATACCTTACATACCGCCAATGGGCAAACGCCCTTTGTGACCTTTGGTTTTGGTCTTGGTACCTCGTGGGAGTCGCGTTTAATTCAGCAATCCATGTTGAAAGTACGTATGACGGGCCTAGGTAAAAATCGTAAGACTGCCGTGTTCCCTAAACTGGTGTTTGCGATTCGTGATGGCATTAACCACAAGGCCGGTGACTGCAACTACGATGTCAAACAAATGGCCCTAAAATGCGCCAGCATGCGCATGTATCCGGATATTTTGAACTACGAGCAAGTGGAAAAGGTCACGGGATCATTTAAAACCCCAATGGGCTGTCGCAGCTTTTTAGGCTCCTACAAAGAAAATGGCGAACTGGTCCATGAAGGGCGCAATAACCTTGGGGTAGTCAGCTTAAACTTGCCCCGAGTGGCCCTCGAGGCTAATGGCGATGAGGCTGAATTCTATCGCATTTTAGATGAGCGTTTACTGCTCGCCCGCCGCGCATTAGACACCCGCATCGAACGCTTAAATGGCGTTAAAGCCAGAGTTGCGCCGATTCTGTATATGGAAGGCGCCTGTGGTGTGCGCCTGCGCGCCGATGATGATATCGCCCAAATCTTTAAAAATGGTCGGGCATCGATTTCATTAGGCTATATCGGTTTACATGAAACCATCAATGCGCTCTATGGCACTGAAACCCATGTGTTTGATGATGCCAAGCTGCGTGAAAAAGCGGTGGCGATTGTCGCACACCTTAAAGCGGCTACCGATGCATGGAAGGCCGAAACCGGTTATGGCTTTAGTCTTTATAGCACCCCGAGTGAGAGCCTCTGCAGCCGTTTCTGCAAACTCGATGCGCGCCAATTCGGCGTGGTTGCGGGCGTAACCGATAAGGGCTATTACACCAATAGCTTCCACTTGGATGTGGAAAAGCGGGTGAATCCCTACGATAAAATTGATTTTGAGCAGCCATATCCTGCTATTGCCAATGGTGGCTTTATTTGCTACGGCGAATACCCCAATATGCAGCACAATATCGAAGCGCTCGAAAATGTGTGGGATTACAGCTATAGCCGCGTGCCTTACTACGGCACTAACACGCCGATTGATGAATGCTACGACTGCGGTTTTACCGGTGAGTTTAGTTGTACCAGTAAAGGCTTTACTTGTCCTAAATGTGGCAACCATGAGCCAAGCAGGGTATCTGTGACGCGTCGGGTATGCGGTTACTTAGGTAGCCCCGATGCCAGACCATTCAACCATGGCAAGCAAGAAGAAGTGAAACGCAGGATCAAACACTTGTAACACTTTTGCCTTGTTTGTTTTGTTACACTGGCACAGTCGCACTGGTGGCGACTGTGCTTTGATCTTTAGCCCCTAACCATATTGGGCTTTAGCGCGGACGCAGCAATGAACTATCACCAATATTATCCCGTTGACGTGGTGAACGGCCCCGGTACTCGGGTCACCCTATTTGTGTCAGGTTGTGAGCACCAATGCCGAGGTTGCTATAATCAAAGTACTTGGGATGTGCGCTCAGGCCATTTGTTTGATAAGGCAATGGAAGATACGCTTATTGCCGATCTACAGGATGAGCGCATTGTGCGCCGCGGCTTGTCACTCTCTGGGGGCGATCCACTCTTACCCGCCAACCTTGAGGGGATACTCGCGTTAGTGAAGCGGGTGAAAACCGAATGTCCAGGTAAAGATATTTGGCTGTGGACGGGTTATACCTGGGATGCGCTAACGGATAAGCAGCGGGCGGTACTGGAATATGTGGACGTGCTGGTGGATGGTAAATTCGAGCAGAGCCTTGCCGATCCGAGTTTGCCATACCGTGGCAGCAGCAATCAGGTGATCCGTTTCTTATAAAAGCGGTAACGAGGATCGCTAACTTGCTGTTATAATCCCACACCTTGACACAGTGACCCAGACATTCAGGCCCTAAATGGTGCAAATATCGACTGGGATTCACTTAAGTAATTTAAGGTAAAATGATGAATTTAAAGCAAGAACTGCAGCAGCTTAACGATAAGTTAGATAAGTTTCGTCGTAAACTGGCGGCAGCAGAGCAACGTGGCGATGCCGTTATTGTGGCGCAATTTAAACGCGAGATTGCGGCGGTCACTAAGCAAATCAATAGTGTAAAAACGCAGCAGTCGCGCCTTTTACAAAAGCAAGGTACAGATATTCAACACTTGCCATTCCATCGCGCCCTCACCAAAGCTGAGCAAGCCGACATGGGTCAACTGAAAAAGTCAGTCAAAGGCCTAGTGGTTGTGCATCCTATGACGGCATTAGGACGCGAAATGGGCTTAACCGAAGTCACAGGTTTTGCTCCAGCAAAGTTTTAAGTTTTATTGGCAAGTTATTCATTGAGTTGCAAAATAAGGCACATGCCTATTTTGCAGCGCCTTGAATGGTGGTTCGACAGATTGAGCTATACCCGTGATAGCGCCGCAGGTTTCGATTTATAGTTGATTAAATTACTAAAGTATTTCGTGATTATGGAAAACGCTTTAGAATAGGCGCTCAGTAGGCGAAGAGCCCAATCATCGTTTTGTTTATGGATGTTCCTTCCGTCTCATGGAATGAGAGTAGTCGTTAAGGTTAAGTCATGTCGATAAAATATGTCGCGACGTCAAAATTACCCACTCCTTGGGGCGTTTTTGCCATGCACGGTTTTGAAGATACCGAAACCGGTAAAGAGCATGTTGCCCTCACGTTTGGCACCCTAAGTAGCGATGCCCCCGTATTAGGCCGTATTCACTCTGAGTGTCTTACGGGCGATGCCTTGTTTAGCTTACGCTGTGACTGTGGCTTCCAGCTACAAACTGCGATGCAAAACATTGCCGAAACCGGCAGTGGATTTATCTTATATTTGCGCCAAGAAGGCCGCGGTATTGGTCTACTGAATAAGATCCGTGCCTATGAATTGCAGGATAAAGGTGCCAATACGGTTGAGGCGAATGAGCAATTAGGTTTCCCGGCGGACATGCGTAAATACGATATGATCCAACCTATGCTTGAACAAATTGGCGTGAAGCATGTACGCTTAATGACCAATAACCCTCGCAAAGTCAAAGCGATGAAAGAAATCGGCATCGAAGTGGTTGAACGTGTTCCCCTGCAAGTCGGTAAAAACCGCTACAATGAAGCTTACTTAAAGACTAAATCCACCGAACTTGGGCATATGATGTCTGAGTATCATTTTACGGATGAAGAGTAATCTTTAACCAAAGCGATAACCGATTAGGCTTAGCAAATCAGGATCTGTTTGCATAAATTGAAGACCATTTTTAGCCGGTTACTCGTTAAATGCTTTTCCTGTTCGGCGCTATCAATGGGGTGCGTCTTCCCACTGTTGGCGTCGACCGCTCCCATTGCAAGCCACACCCAACCGCAGGCTGCGCAGCTATCTCCGTCGTTTGCTCAAATGAGCCCCGAATCGCCGATTGATGGCCAAAATAATCCCAACTCTGTTTATGCCTTTGGCAGTTATCTTGGCACGGGTGTGTATCGGGCCGCCGATCAAAATGCCACTGTGGTGAGCATTCCCTTAAGCTTTGATTTCTTAAAGGACGAAAGTAGTCAAACTTGGCTGCGTCTACCCTTGTCCTTCGGTTTTTTTGACTACTTAGCCAAAGATATTACCGATGGTGAATTGCCTTCCTCGGTCGGCACTATGACCATGACACCCGGCATCGAACACCACTGGCAAGCAACGGTAAACACGCGGATGGAAGCCTATCTGGATGTGGGGTTTGGGACGAATTTCGATACCGATGCAAACGTGGCGATTTTAGCCTCGGGCGTGAGTAGCTTATATGATTTCAGCCTCGCGGGTGAAGACAGCGTTTGGGTGTCGAGGTTAAGGTTTGCGGGCTACAGTGAGCGGGTAGGGAAATTAACCGACCAATTTGCGGTATTGCAAACCGGGGTCGATATTGGCCTTTCACCCCGCTGGCAATGGTTGAATATTCAGATGCAGCCGAGAGTCTTTGCGGTTGGCTATTGGTATTTCAACGAGCTGGATTTTAGCCAAAATGCTGAAGATGAAACCATTGTTTCCGGCAGCTACGAATTTGGCGCGACACTCGCCTTTGCTAAGCCTTTGGGTGGTGAACTCCTCGGCATAGATAGAATTGGGATCAGTTATCGAACCGGTGATGGATTAAATATCTGGCGTTTATTATTTAGTTTCCCTATTTAGTTTGCTATTCAAATCAAGCGTTAGACGCGATATTTATGAGTAGTCGTTAGTGGTTCATTTCGAGATTAACCTGCCGATTTCTTGGCTTCTCGCACTTTTTGCTCCATCAAACTAGTCATTTGACCGCTAAGCTGCATAATTTGATCCTGTAACAGCTTGCGCTGTTGAGCCGCAGCTTCTGAGTTATCACCCTTCAGCTTAGTGAGTTTTTCTTGCAAGTCTTTGATTTGTTCTTTGATACGCTTAATTTGCTCATCAATAATCGATGTGGGTTTCTCTTCCGTTTCCTTACTTTGTGACTGCTGCAGTTTGTCGGCGAATGCAGTTCTTAAGGTTGCACTAAGATCGTTGGCAAGCGCTTGCCTTCCCGCATTTGAAATATTCACGCTGGATTGTGTGTCTGACTGAGACTCTGTGCTCGCCGCCGTATCGGCTGGGGAAGTGACGGGTGGAATTGAAACATATGCCGTAGATACCGACTTAAAGGCGCCGCTGTTTGCGGTAGTATTTAATCCATTAATGTTCACGATAGATTCCTTTAGTACTTCAATGTGGTCGCTCAACTATGTTCAATAGCGTAACCAATGTGAGTGACACGTGTGCTTTATCAAGTTATCGGCTGATGGATAAAAAACTCAAGCAGATTTTTACCCTTATTTTGCAAAGGACGCGGTATGTGCGATTGAGAAAGGGCAAATTGGCAGTGAGTTATTTGTTACGGAAACTTCCTTGTTGGATTGACATGCTAAGTCAGGGGATTTGGTAATACGGAATATCTAAGGTAACGTAGGCCAATTAATTGTACGACAATAATTTTACCCTACTAGGATGCGAGTCAATGGATCATAAAAAACGCGCCGTACTACTCACAACAGCCAGTTTTAAGGCGGTTTCTCTCTTATCTCTCAGTGTCTTGAGTGGTATTTCTACGCCAGCAATAGCCAAGAATATCTTAGATAAACTGACGGTTGCCGAAGGTTTTAACGTAAGCCTATTCGCTGATGATGTTGAAAATGCGCGCGAAATTGCCGTATCCGATAAGGGCATCGTCTATGCGGGCTCAATGAAGGCGGGGAATGTTTATGCCCTAATCGACCGTAACCAAGACGGCGTTGCCGATGAGAAAATCCTCGTTGCCTCAGGACTTAAGCTACCTTCAGGTGTGGTCATCAAAGATGGCGATCTGTATGTCTCCGAAGTCGAGCGCATCATTCGATTCAAGGATATAGACAACAACTTAAACTCACCCAAATTTGAGGTGGTCTTCGATGGCTTTCCAAGTGAAACCCACCATGGTTGGAAAGTGTTAGGGGTTTCACCGACAGGCGAGTTAATCATTCCGGTGGGCGTGCCCTGCAATGTGTGCGCGGAGAATGAACGCTATGGGCGCATTTTCTCGCTTAATCTTGAGACCAAAAAATTAACGACGATTGCCCAAGGGGTTCGTAATTCCGTCGGGTTTGATTTTCAGCCTGGCACTCAAACCCTTTGGTTTAGCGATAATGGCCGCGACATGATGGGCGATGATATTCCTCCCTGCGAAATCAATAAGGTCAGTTACTTGGGTGAACATTTTGGCTTTCCTTATGTGCATGCAGGTACGATTCTTGACCCTGAGTTTGGCCAAGGTAAAGATCCTGCCAAATACACTGCACCGGCACTCTCCCTAGGGGCGCATGTTGCGCCGCTCGGCATTCATTTTTATTTGGGTAAACAGTTCCCTAGCGACTATCAACAGCAGTTATTTGTGGCCGAGCATGGTTCGTGGAATCGCACTAAGAAAGCGGGTTATAAAGTGGCCGTGGCAACGATTGAGCAAGGCAAGGTGGTGAAATACACCCCGTTTTTAACTGGCTTTATGCAGGATGAACAAACCTTCGGTCGCCCAGTGGCGTTTGCCGAATTGGCCGATGGCAGTTTACTCGTATCGGATGATTATGCGGGGGCGATTTACCGTGTGACTTATCCGCAGACAAAGTAGCCGATAGCTAAGGCTTAAACGTTAATCCGGCTGTTAAACCACTTAAAAAATAATGCGCGGGATAATCGAGTGAATTATCCCGCGCATTTTTGTCTGTTCTTGTGAATGCGCTTTTGAATATTCTCGCGAAATTAGTCGCGCTTGCCCCAGATATGGCTATTGATCTGGCCATCCGTTGCAGTTGTCGATGCGGCTGCATTCGTCTGAGCAGGTTTTTGTGCGGGTTTTGCAGGCTTCTTGGCCGCTGCTTTCGCCGGAGCGTTAGATGATTTTGCGCCTGGCAGTGGTAGTTTATTGGTTTTTAAATACAAATATTCCACTTTTTCCCGCGCCCAGTCGGTTTTTCTTAGAAAGCGCAGACTCGATTTGATACTCGGATCTTCGGTAAAACAACGGATTTTGATGCGCGCGCCGAGTTCTTCCCAACCATAGTGTTCCACCAGTTGGGTGACTATGGCTTCGAGTGTGATGCCGTGTAATGGGTTATTTGATTGAGTCATCTTGAATAAACTGCCGTGAACAATGGCGGGATTATACCAGCATTATGGGCTTAGGCTTAAGGCGATGGATAAAAAAACGGACACTGATGAGTGTCCGTTCAATTTGAGTCGCGATATTTCTAGTGGTTTTGCTAGAAATTAGGCTTCATCCGGTAATTCGCCTTCGCTATCGACTTCGCCTTTTCCTTTGGTTTTCACAATCAATAACGCAGTGATAACTAAGGTTGAAATGCTTCCTGCGATGGTCGACAGGGTCATAGGCAAACCTGCGCCTAAGGTTGCTGAATTGAGCAGGAAAGTGATAACCACGGTAGTCATAAACATCGCTGGAATAGTGGTGATCCAGTGCAGTTTATTGTGACGTAGTAGGTAAGCAGAGGCTGTCCAGAGCATTAATACTGCGGTCGCTTGGTTAGCCACACCGAAGTAGCGCCAGATCACGCCGAAGTCGACTTGAGTCAATAAACCACCAATCACAAACAATGGGATGGCCAAGACTAAACGTTTTGGTAGGGCAACCTGTGGCATTTTAAAGAACTCAGCCAAGATCAAACGGGCAGAGCGGAAAGCGGTGTCGCCTGACGTAATAGGCAGAATGATGACCCCAAGGATGGCCATAAAGCCACCTACAGCACCTAATAGACCGGTAGAGGCTTCGTAAACTACGTTTGCAGGGTTGCCCGCCATGCCTGTGCTTAATCCTTCAACACCGTGGAAGTAAGACAGTGCAATCGCACACCAGAGTAGGGCGATGATACCTTCACCGATCATGGCGCCAAAGAACACGAAACGGCCGTTCTTTTCGTTTTCAACACAACGTGCCATCAGCGGCGATTGTGTCGCGTGGAAGCCTGAAATCGCACCACAAGCAATGGTGATAAACAGTGCGGGCCACAGTGGCATGTCTTTAGGGTTTAAGTTTTGGAAGAAGTCACCCGCTTGCACATTAGGCAGCAGTGTATGTTCGCTCGATAATATGATCGCAAAGGCTAAACCAAAGGACATAAAGAACAGCAGCGCGCCAAAGAAGGGATACAGGCGGCCGATAATTTTATCGACAGGTACCACTGTAGCAATCAGGTAGTAAATGAAGATAATCGCAACGAAAATGCTGACATCCCAACCCGTTAGCTTGCCTAACAGACCCGCAGGTGCAGAGATAAACACCACACCCACAAGTAACAGTAGGATGATGGCAAACACGTTCATAAAGTGTTTGGCACTCTTACCTAAGTATTTACCCGCAAGGTTAGGCACAGATTGGCCGCCGTTACGGACCGACAGCATACCCGAGAAGTAATCGTGCACCGCACCGGCAAAAATACAACCGATCACAATCCACAGCATGGCTGCTGGACCGTAAAGCGCACCAAGGATTGGGCCGAAGATTGGACCCACACCCGCGATATTCAATAATTGGATTAAGTACACTTTGCCTTTCGACATAGGCACATAGTCTACGCCGTCAGTTTGGCTAAAAGCCGGTGTTTGACGTTTTTCGTTGATACCAAATACCTTTTCAACAAAGGTACCGTAGATAAAGTAACCGCCGATCAATAGACCGACGCAGAGTAGGAACCACATCATTTTAGTTATCTCCCCATTTTGAGTTGTGCAGAGTGTAAACAAGTTGTTTACACAAAACAGGGCTAACTGGGTGAGAGGTCGATAATGCTGACTCAGCGGTAATAGAATGGGGCGAGCGGTTGCATACGTATGTCATTCATAAGTATTAACTGCCCCGAGCGGTTAGGAGGTGAGCATAAGCGGTTAATTATCGGACTATTGGAAGCCAAACAATTGCTTAAGGCTTTTGAGATAGCGGCGAGATACGGGCACTTTGTCGCCAAGCAGGGTGGTGACTTCGGCGCCGGTATCGAGCAGTTCTATCTCGGCAATGGCCTTGGGTGAAATCAGATATTGGCGATGACAGCGCACTAGCGGTGTTTTTTCCTCTAACACCTTCAGTGTGAGCTGGGTGTGGACCTTGCCCTTAGTACAAGCGACATGAATACCGCTTAAATCGCTAAATACATATTCAACATCTTGAATGGGGATGACTTTTAACTTACTGCCGCTGTAACAGGGCAAATGCTCTAGCGTCGATGGGGCGATAAGATTTACGGCTTGGGGCGTAAGATCCTTACGCACTCGTTTCAAGGTTTGACTGAGACGCTCGGCATCTATGGGTTTGAGTAGATAATCAAAGGCATGATTATCAAAGGCTTTGACTGCAAACTCATCGAACGCAGTCACGAACACGATTTTCGGCAAAGTGTCGGGGTCGAGCATGGCAATCAACTCCATGCCGGAAATCCGCGGCATTTGGATGTCGAGAAAAATCAATTGAGGTTTTTCTTTGGCAATGGTTTGCAGCGCCTCAATCGCATTGGAGCATTGGCCAATAATCTCAATATCGGCTTCTTGACCGAGCAGATCGGCCAGTTCCTCGCGGGCAAACAATTCATCGTCGACAATTAAACAAGTGATCACGTGTTAGTTTCCGTCTGTTCTATGGGTAAGCGAATGGTGACTTTGGTGTACTCATCCGGCTCGCATTCCACCTGAATGCCATACTGCTCGCCAAACAGGTTTTGGATCCGTTTATGGACTAAGTTCATGCCTAGCCCTTCAGAACCAATAATCGGTTGGTAAAGCCCCGCATTATCAGTGACTTCTAAGACTAATACCTGTTCATCCATCCGGCCTGTTACCTTGATTTGCCCTTGCTCAATCATATGGGAGGTGCCGTGTTTGACGGCATTTTCAATAATCGGCTGCAGGGTAAATGCAGGTACTTTGCAGTGATAGAGTGACTCAGGGATAGCGATATTGACCTGTAATTTATCAATAAATCTGGCTTTCTCAATGGTGAGATAGGAGGCGATGTGATCGAGCTCATCCCCTAGTGTTACTAAACCCGTGGTACGCTTTAAATTGATCCGCAAAAACTGCGATAACTGCTGTAGCAGTTGCTTCGACATATCGGGATCGCGCTTAATAATTGCACTGATGGTATTGAGTGCGTTGAATAAAAAATGGGGATTCACTTGAGCTTGCAGCAATTTGAGCTCGGCTTGGGTCAGCAAATTTTGCTGCTGTTCAAAGCGTCCATAGAGGATCTGGTTCGACAATAGCCGCGCTATCCCTTCGCCTAAGGTGCGGTTAATGTTCAAGAACAGTTTATTTTTAGGCTCGTATAACTTGATGGTGCCAATGACTTCAGTGTCGCTGCGAAGTGGGATCACTAGGCTCGAACCGAGTTTACACTGGCTCGAAATCGAGCAGGAATAGGGCATTTCTACCCCATCGGCGAACATCACCTTGTTCTGGTTAATGGCCTCAAGGGTTATTTTTGAGGAAATCGGTGTGCCGGGAATATGATGGTCAGCGCCTATGCCAATAAAAGCCAAGAGTTTTTCGCGGTCGGTAATGGCCACTGCGCCGACATTGGTTTCTTGGATCACAATTTGCGCGACCTTACCGCTGCTCTCTTCGTTAAAGCCCTTGGAGAGTAAGCCCACGCTGCGCTCGGCAATCTTGAGCGCCTTGGTCGAGAAGCTGGAGGAAAGCTTATCGAACATGGTTTTTTGGTCACGGATCATGCTCATAAACAGCGCTGCACCGATGGAGTTAACCAAGAGCATCGGCGGCGCAATCTGCCGAACTAATTCCCAGGCATCATCGAAAGGGCGGGCGATCAGTAGAATAATGCTCATCTGCATCATTTCGGCGTAAAAGGTAACGAGGCAAACTAACAGTGGATTGTAGATAAGCTCGCTCTTGCCCGCGCGGCGCAGGTAAAAACTGATCATGCCCGCAGACAGACCTTCGAGGGTAGTGGAAATGGCGCAGGCTAAATCGGTAAACCCCCCCATGCTGTAGCGGTGTAAACCACCCGTGAGTCCGACTAAAAATCCCGTAACAGGACCACCGAGTAAGCCTCCTAATACGGCGCCCATCGCGCGAGTATTGGCAATGGCGCCCGAGGTTTGCTCGCCAAAATAAGTCGCCATGATGCAAAAGCTTGAAAAGATAAGATAAATAAATACCTTGTGCGGTAGGCGGGGGGAGGTTTCGGCGAACAGTTTAAAGAGTGGCGTTTTACTGACCAAATACACTATCACTAAGTAGAGTGACATCTGTTGAGTCAGGAGCAAGATCAAGGACATAGTGGCTCACTTTATCGTCATTGCAGTCGGCACAGGCATTGAAATCGGCAGTATGTGCGCAAGATCAGGGTTAAAATTCAACAGTTCGGATATAAAGCTTAATCTTTTTTACATCTTTTGGAGAGACTATGTCCGATTCTGTTCACGGTCATGACGTTATGGCGCTGATGGTAGCGCAAGAAAATCCGCTTTTAAAGCCTGAGTTTATCGCCTTGATGGCACAAACCTTTGGTGATAATGCACGTTACCACACTTGCAGCGCCGATAATCTACAGGCGGAAGAGCTGATTAGCTTATTACTGGGCAAAGGAAAAATACTGGAATCGAAGCAAGGTTTGACATTGGTTGCGGGCCGGCAGTGTAATCATTCACACCACTAGATAATTTAAAGACTCACTTGCTAATCGAAGCCTAGCTAATCGAAGCTTAGGCAATAGAGGTTGAGCCTAATTGCAATCTAGGTCATATGAGCTTGGGCGAACTGACCTTAGTCGATATAGCGTCGGTCCAGTTTAGAACCATTGGCCGTATTAGGTTGCGGCCAATTAAATCTCTCTAAAGCGGGATTTTATAGAGGTTTGCATCGCGGCAGTTTTATTGCAGAAAACTTAAGCCGTTATCACTCACCGATAACCGCTAATATCAATGCATAAAGAGTCGAGTTAACCCTCATTTTTCTTACTTTTATTGACTACTTTGAGTTGTTCCTCAGCCGTTCTGTGGCTGAACTCATCAATCAAAATCCGCAGCAGCCGCGATTTAGCAATCTTGGTTTCCTTTGCCAGGCCATCGAGCTGGGAAATACTGGTTTCGGTTAAGGTAAAAGTGGCGTGGCGGTAAATCTTGGCGGACTTTTTATCTAATCCCTTTGGCTCGACTGTGGGGATGTTAAGAATACTCGCCTTGCCAAGAGCATAGTTATTGGCATCTTCAATAAAATCATCAACAGAAACCGACTTGATGACTTGTTTGGGTTTCTTACGTTTAAGATCAGTTAAGCTCATAACTATTTTCTGGAGGTAAGGTGAACAGCTCATCCACAATTGCGCGGATTTCGTCGGCCGCTTTTCCATCGGGCTCAATTTCCATCACAGACGATCCTTTTTCCTCACTGTCATCGTAAATATTGCGGCAGAACGTCACCGAATTAAGCACGCGTAACCCGAAGGATTGCACCACTTCTTTGGCCTCTAAAATACGTTTAACCTGTGTGGGCAACGCGGGACATTGGGTGAGCACTATGGTGGCCACCATTTTGGGGTTAACCATCTTACAGGTGCTGAGCATGTCTTCCATATGGGGCAAGGTTTTTAGATCGCGACGCTTAGGTCTTAGGGGGATCACCACGTAAGTGGCCACCGACATCGCGGCGCGCATCGCAAGGTTATCTTGGCCACCACAGTCGACAATCACATAGTCAAAACGCTCGTTGAGACTGAGCAAATCATTGCGAATTTTGCCGTAGAGTTGAATACAGTTAATAGCAGGGAGGCTAGGGTCGTTGTTTCGGGCTTGGATCCAATCGGATGTGGTACGTTGTGGGTCACAGTCGACCATCAGCACATTGGCGTCAAATTTCTGTTTTATATACACCGCCAGATTTTGTGCGAGGCAACTCTTGCCACTACCACCTTTTTCACCACCCACCAGCAATATCATAGCTATGTCCCCTGTACGAATAGTTCAACTAATTCAGTGTAGAACAGCTCAATCGACCCTGCGTAGCTGGATTGAAATTAAAGCAATTGCATGGCGACATGATAACTTTGATCATGACGTTTAGAGCAGCGGCAGACCTGACCTTTAACGCTATTCTCATGATCGGTGTCAGGATTAAAGGTCACTGTGACTAAGTCACCCAGCGAGAACGGTTTTTTATAATCAAACAAAATGCCTCGACGGGCTAAATCGATGCACACGCCTTGGTCGGTATGGTTTACATCGTCGTTATCTGTCCAATGTAAGAGTACGCGCTCGGCTTCCATATCCACGCGAAGCGACCCACGTTTTTCTTCAAATCCTGTTGGATGGTCACCCATAACTCAATTGCCCCGTAAATAATTGATCTCAGTAAAACTAGCATAATTGCTTTTTGGCAGAATACCAATGTGAAAGCGAGGTCTTTGGTGGGGATTTTACTGGCAAGAACATCGCGCCATTGCCTTTGGCTGGCAATGGCGCGCGTGAGGATTAATTATCGTATTCTTGATTTTTAGGGTAGGGCATTTTTAATTGGCCCCAACGGATAACGATAACCGTGGCCGCTAAAATCAAAGTCGAGAGAGAAATGGCGGCAATGCGCCAGTCGTCCATGCTCTTCATATCTAAGATTAAGTACCGCGCTAGGGCGACAATCGCAATGTACAGCGGCATACGCACGGGTAATTTGCCCGATTCGGCGTAGTTGGCCACCATGGCGAGCACTTCAAGGTAAATAAACAATAACAGTAGATCGGCAAGCGCTACGGCGCCGACATTAAAGACATGAACAATTTCTTGGCCGATGGCGACAACGGTCGCAATGGCGATGATGATTAATACCAGATGCTCAACGGCTTTTAAGCCCTTGGCACCGTATTGGCGATAAAATGGCATAGGTACTCCCTACTGAATATTTTTATAGATAGTAACAGTAAAAATACCTTAGGTAGGGAAAAGAGGCGTGATTCTCTGTGACTCAATTCACAAGATAACAAATGCTCGCTGAGCCACAGAATAAAAGCGCCGTGATTTTAGACGCCGCTTTAGCCTGGGCGCCCATCGGCCCTTACGCGACAAAGCATAGGTCCATAACAGTAACAGAAACAGCCAAAGGCTAAGATCCACAGCGCAATGGCGGCGAGCATGAGTTCGATAAACCAAGTACTAAGTAAGCCCGCGAGGACGCGCAGCACTGTGGCGCAGAGGATCAAGGCAAAAGCCAGCGCCATTGGTCGCGGCGGTGTCAGTGTACGCCCCGTATGCCCGAGTGAAACCCGTGACATCATCGCAAGGATCATTCCGCCTAATCCCCCAACAGTAATGGCATGCATGCCAACGGAAAGTGGCAATCCTGCAGCAATTAGCCCTAAACCTATGGGGATACATAAGTAATTTAAATGCAGCGACCATAATAGCGGCACAGGCCAACTGGCATTCCATCCCCAGCGAGACCAACGAATGAAGAGTACTAAGCCTGCAACACCTGCAAGGAGGCGGGTCAATAATGTTTCTGTTAAAAAGAGACTTATCACTAGGGTTAATAGGCTAACGAAACTTAAATACTCTAGCGCAGGGAGCGGGGCTTGCTTTTGCCATTGGGTTGCACGTTCAGTAAAAAATGGGATCACCCGTCCACCGAGCACCGCGACAATAACCGCGACCAATATCACTGCGGCATAGAGTCCGTTATTCATCCAATTCAATTGATTAGTCATTAAGCCGTAGTAACTCACGCCGTTGAAAACGGTGAGTAAACTCAGAATGGGGATAAACACAAAGTTGCGCCACTGGCGAACCTCAATCACCGAAATGGCTAATAAGACCGCCGTTAAGGGTAAAAACAGCAGATCGATGATCATTATGACAACAAGCGGAATGTTGAAGGGCAATATGAACAACAAACGAGGCAGTAGCCATACTAAAAATAGTCCAGCTAAAGGCAAACCTTTAATGCCAGGGCGTCCCGTCCAGTTTTGAACGGCTGTCAGTAAAAAGCCTGCAACTACAGCGCAGACAAAGCCAAAAATCATCTCATGGCCATGCCACCACAGAGGATTGAGTGTGCTTGGTAATAACGATTTGCCTGAGAGCAAACCGCCCCATATACCCAAACTTAAGAGACTAAACAGGCTGGCAAATAGGAAAAAGGGTCTAAAACCTAAGCGAAACAAGGCCACTTTGGGTTGTAGGTGTGCGGGTTCATCAATATTCAGCATACAGAGCAGTGGTGAAGGTGAACATGGGGACATTTTAAGCTGCAAATAAAATGAATGTATATATCTCCTTTTGAGTAACAGTCAGTTTACTGCGGTGAAAGCTGTTTATTTTGCTGTTAGATGTGACGGATTGGCTCTTAGATTCGAGACGAGATAGCGGGCAGCTTAAGGATTTAAGTTTAGCAAGCGGCAAGTGTTACAGGGGCTGAGAAGGTCATGCAGAGAGGAGTTAACTTGTTCAATATCTTGGGTGAGCTTGACTACGAGATCCAATGCAACAAGTTAAGCCAATGTACTAAGCTGGATCACTAACAAGACATCTAAGCGCTAATCAAAGTGATTAGATGCGCTTAGATGCCCTTAAATCAAATACGAGTGAGCTGCGGGATGGTGCAGCAAAGCTTCGGCAATTATTTTGTCTTACGCTTTTGCCATTTAAACATGATGGAGTATTTCCAC
Organism: Shewanella sp. GD03713; assembly: GCF_029843705.1. Lineage (NCBI taxonomy): Bacteria > Pseudomonadati > Pseudomonadota > Gammaproteobacteria > Alteromonadales > Shewanellaceae > Shewanella > Shewanella sp. GD03713. The sequence goes on along the minus strand of NZ_JAOCIW010000001.1, from coordinate 2,984,565 downwards.
AGGTTACTGATCGTCAGGTATCCCAAGGCGGAAAATATGACTCCCAACACTAAGCAACCAAGCAAAAATGCAGGGCCAATGGTGGCCAATGAGGATTCAATCCATTGCCAGCTGGCTTCAAAGGCAAACTCCTGCGGCGCATGGCCAAGAATTTTTGCGCCTAATAAATAAGCACCATAAAACATTACCGGCATGGTGAGCGGGTTGGTGATCCACACTAATGCGACAGAGACGGGAATATTGACATTAAACAAGATGGCGAAAGCGGCGGCGACCACCATTTGAAACGGCATTGGGATCCAAGCGACAAACAAGCCTATGGCAAAGGCCCCTGGGGCAGAGCGGCGATTAAGCGCCCACAGATTGGGGTTATGTAATAAGCGACCGAAAATGCGTAGGTGTTTGTGCTCACGCAGAGTTTCAGGCTTAGGCATATATTTTTTGATTAATTTTTTTGGCATAGGCTGAAATTGCTGTCTTAACTTAATTCACTATGAATGGATTCATTTTTGGCTTTAGTGCCACCTTATTATCAGCGATGTTGTGGCCCTCGCTGCTGCCAATCAATTCTTTACCCTACCTTTGCCTTGGGGCACTCATCTTATTCAAAAAAGCGCCGAGTTTGTCTGGCATGCTTTTCGCGATGTGTTGGCTTACAGGGTTTTGCTTAGTCTTATCTCGGCAGGATCTTCCTTTATCGCAACAGCCAATTCAAGTGAGGGCCGAAATCATATCACTAGTTAGTCAAAACAGCGACTGGGTTAGCTTCGATATTATTGTCGATAAACCAAATTTAATCTTTTGGCCAAGGGCGAAGTTGCGACTCACTTGGCAATCTCCCGAAGCGGTGCAAGTGGGGCAAGTTTGGTCATTTACGCTGATGCCTAAAACTATCTCGAGTGTGTTAAATCAAGGTGGCTACAACGAGCAAAAGCAATTGATTAGTCAGCATATTGTTGGCAAGGGCAGGGTACTACATGCAACGTTAGAAACATCGCTTTTTTCATTAAGAAATCATCTGATTAGCCAATTGTCCCCTAAGTTGTCGACATTTGCGCAGGGGGATATTTTGCTCGCGCTGATCTTGGGCGATAAGCAACTCATACCAGCCAGTAAGTGGCAGGCATTAAGGCAAACCGGAACTGGGCATTTAGTGGCGATATCAGGGCTGCATTTATCTGTGATCACCGCTTGGGTTTATGTATGCACGCTGTTTCTATTAAGCCGCTTCGCGGCGCATCCGAGCAGGCGAAATCTAGTGATTGCGCTATTGCTCGCCGGAGGTAGTGCCTTATTTTATAGCTATTTAGCGGGGTTTGCCGTTTCGACCCAACGCGCGTTAGTGATGATTTTATTGATCATGCTGCTGAGTTTATTAAGACGCTACTCGAGTGCGTGGGACCGTTTACTGTTTGCACTCTTTATTGTGCTTTTGCTCGATCCGCTTGCCTGTTTGAGTGCTGGTTTTTGGCTGTCGTTTTGCGCCTTGGCGATTATTTTATATACCTTGGAAAGCGCGCCGCGTATTCAGCCCGTTGAAGGTAACGCTACCTTTAGGGCAAAAGCGAGAGGGAGACTTGCGCAATTTTGGTCAATTCAATGGCGTTTAAGTCTGGTATTAGGGCTGGTGCAGGCGGTTTTTTTCGGCGGCCTTAGTGTACACAGTCTGTGGATGAATATGCTGGTGGTGCCGTGGTTTAGCTTAATTGTTATCCCCTTGTCTATGCTGGCGTTTATCCTCTGGTGGTTAGGCACGCTTTTTGGTCAAGTATGGTTTGCGTTGTTCCATCTGGCTGATTTAACACTGTTACCCTATGGCAAGTTATTGGAACTTAGTGGTGATTTACCCGCCCATTGGCATTCAGTTTCTGAGACCTTGCTCGGCGCCAGTCTGTGCGGACTGTTGGCCTTGATACTGTGGCGTTACCTTCCGCATCATAGTCGGTATGGGCTCTGGCATTTACCCTTAGCCTTGCTGTTTATTCCGTTCATATTAGTGATTTTTCCTCGGGTGACTGAGTCCTCTTCACCTCAGTGGACACTGCATCTACTCGATGTGGGGCAGGGATTAGCCGTGGTGATTGAACAGGATAAACGCGCACTTATCTATGATACGGGCGCCGCCATTGGTGAGGATTTTAGCTATAGCGAACGGGTGATTATCCCGTTTCTTAACAGCAAAGGCTTAGCTCAGGTGGATTATATTGTTGTGAGTCATGGCGATAACGACCATGCAGGTGGTGCTGAAGTACTGGCTAAAGCCTATCCAAGGGCAAACTGGATAACCGATGTGGCTCATTTAGAGGGTATACCTTGTTTGCCGCAGCAAATTCACTGGCAGCAATTAACGTTAAACTTTATTTCGCCGCAGACGGCCAAGGGAGGGAATAACGCCTCCTGTGTGCTGCGTATCGATGATGGCGCGCACAGTTTGTTACTCAGTGGTGATATTGAAAAGGAAACCGAAGCGGTACTGATTGAACAAGCGCTCACAGGCGCCGAGCTTAAAAGCCAAGTGCTCATTGCGCCGCACCATGGCAGCCGCACCTCATCAACCCCTGCCTTTATCGATGCTGTCGCTCCTGAATTAGTGTTGTTTCCAGCAGGTCTCAATAACCGTTATGGTTTCCCCAAGCCCGATGTGGTTGCGCGCTATCAAGCGCGTGATATTCATTATTTAACGACGGGGCGAGAAGGGCAGATCAGCGTTTCTTTTGCTGCTGGACGGCTTGAGGTGAAGACCTATCGGCGTGATTTGGCGCCATTTTGGTATAACCGCTTGTTTAGATTTGGTGACTTGATTAATCCAGAGTAGAATGGCCACTTTGCCATAATTTAGTGTTTTCAATGACAGCATCTCCTAAAGACGAAATGTGGACAGTTTTCAAACGACTACTGGGCTACCTCAAACCGATGAAGGGCATGTTTTTGCTTTCAGTTGTCGGCCTGATTGTATATGGGCTTGTCGACGCGGCCTTTATTTCTTTTATCGGTCCTTTTATCGATAAAGGCTTTTCCAGTGCACCGGCGATCAGTAACGGTATCGCACTCCCAACCACGCAAGGCTTTCATGCCGATAACCAAGTGTTATTAATGGCGCCGATAGTGGTTATTTTGATGTTCTCCCTGCGTGGTTTTGCGAACTTTGTCTCCACCTACGGCATTTCGTACATGAGTGCGCGTTTGATCATGGATATGCGCCAGCAGGTGTTTGAGCATTATCTAAGCTTGCCCGTGAGCTACATGGACAAAGAAAACACCGGGAACTTGATTTCAAAAGTGACCTTCGATACCGAGCAAATTGCCCGAGCATCGGGAAGTGCCTTGATTTCCATCGTGCGTGATGGGGTGACGGTTATCGGTATGCTTGCGCTGATGTTTTATAACTCTTGGAAGCTTTCCCTGTGCATTTTAGTGATTGGCCCGATTATGGGGCTAGTGATCACTATTGTCAGTCGCCGCTTCCGTAAGGTATCGAAACAAATCCAAACGGCGATGGGCGATGTCAGTGCCGCGACCGAGCAGATGATCAAAGGCCATAAAAACGTGTTGGCCTTCGGTGGACAAGAAACCGAAACGGCGCGTTTCGCCAAAATTAATGACAGAAACCGTCACCAAAACATGAAACTCGCCGTGGCGCAGGCGATTAGCCAGCCGCTGATCATGGTGATTGGCTCCTTTGCCTTGGCCTTTGTGCTGTATGCTGCGAGCCTCGATAGCATGAAAGCCGATCTGACCGCAGGTACCTTCGCGACCATCCTCGGCGCTATGATGGCCATGCTGCAACCCATCAAAAACCTCACGCGTGTGAATGCCGAATTTCAGCGAGGTATCGCGGCCTGTACCACGGTCTTTGAATTGTTAGACACTTTGCCTGAATCCGATACCGGGACTTATACCGTCAAGCGTGCTAAGGGCAACTTACGTTTTGATCATGTTTCCTTCAGTTATGATGGGCAGGAGCGCCGCGCCTTAGATAAAATCGACTTCGAGGTCACCCAAGGGCAAACCTTGGCCTTAGTCGGCCGCTCTGGCTCGGGTAAATCCACTATCGCCAGTCTGGTAACGCGTTTTTATACTGGCTTGGAATCTGGTGATATTCTGCTCGATGATGTCAGCATCTATGATTACTCATTGAAATCATTACGTAATCAAGTGGCGCTAGTGTCGCAGCAAGTGACCCTGTTTAACGATACCATTGCCAACAACATAGCCTATGCCTATCCCGGTGAAGCGACCCGCGAGCAGATTATCCAAGCGGCGACCTTGGCCCATGCGATGGAATTTATCGAGCAACTGCCCGAAGGTTTAGACACTCAAGTGGGTGAAAACGGCGTGTTATTATCGGGCGGCCAGAGACAACGTATCGCGATTGCCCGCGCTATGCTGCGTGATGCGCCAGTGCTGATCCTCGATGAAGCCACTTCGGCACTCGATACCGAATCTGAGAAGGCGATTCAGCAGGGGCTGGATAATCTACGTCAAAACCGTACCTCGGTTGTGATTGCCCACCGTTTATCGACCATTGAAAGTGCCGATCAAATTTTAGTGGTCGATCAAGGCCGTATCGTTGAGCGTGGTACCCATAAATCCCTGCTGGAACTTGGCGGCATGTATGCCAAGTTATACCAAATGCAGTTTGGTAGCTAAATGCAGGCGCTGGTGAATAAAATTTGGTACGAGGGTCACCCATTGCGGTGGCTCTTGCTGCCGTTTTCTGTGCTATTCGCTTTGATCACCGCGATTCGTCGCAGCCTGTTTCGCTTGGGGCTCAAATCACAAACCTCATTACCCGTACCCGTTATTGTGGTGGGGAACATTACCGTTGGTGGCAGCGGTAAAACCCCCACAGTCATTTATTTGATTGAACTGCTACGGCAACAGGGGTTTAACCCTGGCGTTATCAGCCGTGGTTATGGTGCGGATATCCAAGGGGTAAAAGTCGTTACCGCAGCGGATAGCGCGGCGGCTGTGGGCGATGAGCCTGCCATGATAGTGGCACGCACCGGCGTACCTATGGTGGTGGGAGCCAAACGTGTCGATACCGCCAAGGCGTTGCTGGCACAGTTTGCCGTAGATGTGATTATCTGTGACGATGGCTTGCAACATTACGCCCTTGGCCGTGACATTGAGCTGGTGGTGATTGATGGAAAACGCGGTTTAGGGAATCGTCATTTACTTCCCGCAGGGCCACTACGTGAAGGTGCTTGGCGCCTAAATCAAGTGGATTTTGTGGTGGTCAATGGTGGGCCCGCGCAGGTCAATCAGTATGAGATGCAGCTGAGTCCGAGTGCGGTGTTGCCGGTAAATCCCAAAGCTGAGGCCGTGTTTGACCCGACGCAACCCGTGGTGGCGATGGCGGGCATTGGTCATCCGGCGCGTTTTTTTGAGACGTTAACGCAGCAAGGTATTCAACTCGCGTTATCCCATGGTTTTGATGACCACCAAGCCTACGATAAACACGTGTTATGCGAGCTTGCGGCATCTCGCCCGTTGATGATGACAGAAAAAGATGCGGTTAAATGTCGCGATTTTGCACAAGAAAACTGGTGGTATTTGGCTGTGGATGCCAAGCTATCGCCACAATTTGATCAACAGCTGCTGAGCCGTGTGCGCTCTGTGGCTGCAGCTAAACAAGGAAAATCCCATGGCGTTTGATAAAAAACTGTTAGACATAGTCGCTTGCCCGGTGTGTAAGGGAAAATTGGAATACGATAAAACAACGCAGCAACTGATTTGTAAGGCAGACAAATTAGCCTATCCAATCACGGATGGGATCCCTGTGTTACTCGAAAACCGTGCCGTTCCTTTAAACGAAGCGGTTTAATCTGCAGGAACATTGTGAATCATCGGTAGGTCATTTGGGGCTTAAGAAGCATTCAGTCTATAAATGGCAAGCTTAAGAGGGCGATAATCTCGCCCTCTTAATGTTTTAAAAAGGCACGAATTTTTGTTTGTCTTCCTCGGTGGCGCCTTCTTTGCATTCTCCGCGAATTTCGCCACGTCCCGATTCAATATTTCGACTCAACTCGAAATAACCCTCGCGGCAATATCCTGTCATTTCTAAGGTTTTATCTAATCCCAGTTCGACTTGTTTACCCCAAATTTCGAGTGAGTCAGCCTGCTCTTTGCGGCTACGGCGTTGCTCTCTAGGATCTTGGGCGACTTGGCGCATGCGTTCTTCGTGGGGGAAGGGGCGCTCAGCATTATCTTTTTTCGATTTGTCTTCGGCTAAACCGGCTTGATAGGTAAAGAGTTTCAGGCCATCGGCGCGGATATCTGTGGTGAGCTTATCTTTAAACTTACCCGCAAATTCAGCGGGATCTATCGGTGCGCTGCTACAGGCGAGTAGGGTAAAGCAGCTCAGCAGTGTCAGACTTAACGATCTTAATGGCATATGAGGGATTACTCTTCGGTGATTCACTTATCGAAGAATACCTTAATATGCCGCGAAATATCATGCAATTATGGGTTTTATTCGCGATATACTCACTCTCGTATATCGCTTATCTTTACCGCTTTAGCACGCCGAATGGCGCTGTACCGAGGGAGCCTTACTCATGTTGGACTTTTGGGCGAATCGTTTTGCACAAATCGAATGGGATATCAGCCCATTGCAGTGCCTGAGTCTGTTGCTGCTGGGACTGTGGATTTATGCCATCTGGCCCAAGGAAGAGTTACAACAGGTACTGAAGGACAAAGGCCTACAATGGCGACTGTTACTGACCTTGATTGCGGTGAACACCCTGTGGCTGCTCAATGCCAGTATTCAAGTGGGATTGCATTTACACTTTTTAGGCATAGTCACTTGCCTACTGATGTTTGGTTGGCGTTTAGCCACGGTTGCCTTGCTGCTACCGAGCGCTTTTTTCAGTGTCTTTGTGTTAAAGCTGCCCGCCGAGTTTGGTGCCTTTAGCCTGTTTGCGATTGCGATCCCGCTGTTCTGCGCTTTTATTCTCTACAGCCGTAGTTATCATTTGTTCCCTAAGCATATTTTTGTTTTTATTTTTGTTGGCGCCTTTATTAATGCTGGTTTGTCGACGGTTTTTCATCAATTCAGTTGGGCATTCTGGCTATGGTGGTCAATGGATTATGACTGGGGCGTGTTGATTGATAACTATCTGATGTTAATCCCACTATTAGCCTTCCCCGAAGCGCTACTCAATGGTATGGCGGTGACGCTTTTGGTGGTGTATCAACCCCAGTGGTTGTTTGATTATTCCGATCGCGAATATCTTTGGCGTAAATAAACGTGGTGCCTGTAAAGCAAGAGGAAAATAAAAAGCGCGCCAAAGGGCGCGCATTTTATTTAGGCAAAGCGTTGATCTAAGTAATTAATAATTTCTTTTGATTCATACAGCCATTGTACTTGGCCATTTTCTTCGATGCGTAAACAAGGAACCTGTTGTTTACCGCCCTTTGCGATGAGCTCATCTTTGTGCGGTGATTGTTTTGCATCAACCGTTTGAATATTCAGTCCTTGACGACGCATGGCGCGGCGCACTTTTACGCAGAAAGGGCAGGCATTGTACTGATATAAGGCCAATGCTTGGGTCTGGGCGTCAATCTGTTGTTGCTCTGCCTGTGGGCGCTTGCGCTTCTTTGGAGTGAACACAAAGTTCAGTAACAAAATGATCCGACCTAAAATCCAGCGAATAATAAACATAATTACCTCGAATAAAGTGTGTTAGCGCGCCGCAGTATGGGGAGTGCAAAAGGGCATTTCGTTGTCGAAAAGACTTGGCGAAATGTGATTCCGCTCGCATAAAGCCGCAGAGTGTAACCTAAGGGATGCGTGAGGCCAAGCAATTGAGAGTGAGGCTGTTTGTCGACTTGCGGTATAAAAACGCCCAGTGGGCACTGGGCGTTTTATTATCCATGTTTTGATGTTGGTGAGTATTAGTTCGCGTCGATGCTCATATTCACCTGCGCCGCATCTTGGTTCAGGGTCACGCGGCTCTCGAGTAGGAAAATCCGCTCCGGCGCGATCCCTTTACTGTCGACAAGATAGGCCTTCACCGACTTCGCCCTCTCTTGGGCTAAATCACCAAGCATACCTTGGCTGACGTTTTGCGCTTTTACCGTGAGGTTATACAGGGCGATGTGCCAACGGGTAGTGAGTTCCTCTTTGCTGAGTGGTGCATCTTTGGTCTCGGCAATAATAGTGTCTTTCACATCATCCGGATTGGTTTTGACTTCCTGCTCGTACAGTTTGACCAAAGCATCGGCCAGTGGACCTTCGGTTGGGAATTGGCTCGGACTGAGATCCGCGGGTAATTCCGTCAGTGGCAGATTGGCTAGTGTGGCCAGCTTACGCTTCATCATACGCTCGGCAATCGCTTGGCTATCCTTGACGGCATCCACGCTACCCTCGAGGCTCAACTTGAGCATTGGGCGATCGTCTAAGCCTTTAGCGAGTTTATCTAAGCTTTCCAGCTCCTGTAGACTGAGTACAAATTGCCCTGGATTGAAGGGGATTTTATCCAAGGTTTCATCGGAGCCCACCAGACCCGCAAGGAAAGAGAAGGGCGCAGTTACGGCCTTAGTGATCACATTGGTGATGGCCGTCATGATAATACCGCCGACACTAAAGCTGGGTGAGTCTAAGTCGCCGGAGACTTCCATACCAAGGTCAATCACGCCGTGGCGGTCCTGCAACAGGGCAATCGCTAATGTCACCGGTAAACTGGTGGCTAAGTCACTGTTGCTGCGTTTACCCAGTTTAAGCTGATCAATCACTAAGTGGTTGCTGCCCTTGAGCTGGTTTTGCTCCAGTTTGTAGTTGAGCGCTAAGGATAATTGTCCCTTATCGATGTAATAACCTGCATAGGTGCCCGAATAAGGATTCACAGAGGTTAGCTCGACACTCTTAAACACTAGGTCTAAGTCAAGATAAGGCTTATCTAGTAGTGGGTTAATATCCCCTTTTAGGGTCACTGGCGCATAACGGTCAATTTTCCCCTTAATATCGACCGATGCCTTAGTGCCGGGTTTAGAGGATAAGTGACTGATATTGCCTTCAAGCTGCTCAATGCCTGAGGCAAAGTTAGGCGTGAGGGAGTTATCGGCGAAAAAAGCCGAGCCTTGGTTAAAGCTGATTTTCTGAATATCTAAGCTTAACTCGGGCTGTTGAGCCGAAGCATTTGGGCTGCTCTGCGTCTTAGCCACAGTCTTTGCCGTTGAAGCAGCATTTTTAGGCGCGTCGGTCGCAGGCGTTTCCACAATCAGATTACTGATATTGGTCGTGCGATCCTTAGCGATAACCACTTTAGCGTAGGGCTGGTCAAAGCTTAAATGGTCGATATTAATTTTATTCAGCTGTTGGTCAAAATCGAGCTGATTAATATGCATTTTTTGCCATTTAACCAAGGGCGCTTTACGAATGTTGTCGAGGATACTCAGCTCATCCAGTTGAACACTGCCTTGATAAATCGCCTTACCTTTGCCATCGGCGTTTAGCTTACCCTCACTGCTGAATAGGCCGCTGCTGAGCTGCATATTCACATAGGGTGCAAGGTAGGGTTGGAATTGGGCTAAGGCGAGCTGCTCGACTTTCAGGTTTGCACTAATGGCTTCGCCTGGCACATCGACCTGCCCTTGGGAGAGGAAGCGCCCTTTGTCATTCAGACCAAAGGAAAGTTCGTAGTCGATGGGGGCCTTTAAATCACTCACAATGGCTTGTGTTGCAAAATTAAGAGGATAAACACGCCATTGCTGTGGGGTTTGGGTGAGTTTATGCTCCTCAAGTTGAATATCGTAGTTTGCGATACTCAGCCCGCCCAGTGTCACTAACCAAGCATCTTGCTGTTCAGTGGCGCTTTTTTCCGAGGCCGTTTGGGAAAACGATGCGGCTGACGTGTTCGTCTCAGCTGGCGCTTCTGCTGTTTGCGCTTCTGCAGGCGAAGCCGCTTCGGTGCTGGCAGCCATAGATGTTGGCATTAACAGCTGCGCTAAATCGATGCCTTGTTCATCCAACTTGGCCTTAAGGCTTAAACCTTCACTGTGGATTTGCTTAATGTTGATGCGCTGCTTGGCGAGGTTGAGGTTTATTCCATCAATCGCCAGCAAGGGTAAGGCGATCACGGACTGGTCGCCATTGAGTAAATCAACTTTCTCTACAATCACTTGGCCGCGATCGGCCGTGAGTTGTAGGTTACCATCCGCTGGCAACTCAACTTGATAATGACTGTTGATACTGAGTTCTCCCGCCGCCAGTTTTACCTTGAATTGGTCAGCTATAAATGGCCAGAAGGGGGCGAGTTGCAGTTTTGCGAGCTGTACATTCCCGACAAGTTTAAAGGGGAAAAGCTGGAATTGTCCGGCAAGGCTGACTTCACCCGCATGGGCATCCTGTAGCTGGGCGACAAATTGATTGTGCAGAATGCTCGGAGGATTCGATGCCGCGTTGGCCTGAGCCGTAGGCGTAGCCGCTGCAGGCTTATTCTGAGATTGAGTCGCTTGAGCAGTTGCAGGGCTAGTGGGTTTGGCCATCATCAAATACTCAGTATCTAACTGACTGAGTTTGAAATTGATATTGGGATAATCAACCAAAGCATGGGTGACGTTATCCTCAAATTTGACCTTACCCGCCGTTAAGCTGAATTCACCTAATATTACTCGCAGTGGGCGGGTATTTTCAGTGGTGGTTTCTGGCTCATTCGGGGTTTTCGCCTGATTAAGCCGAGTCAGGATGTCGTCAAAATTGAACTGAGTTGCCCCTTGAGATTGAAAACGGCTGACATTGGCGAAGGGACCTTGTAGCTGAATATGGTCAATCACTAGGGCTTTATTAAACACGGATTGCCAGAAGTTCACTTCAAATTGAAGTTGAGATAATCCCGCAAAGGCTTGATTGTCTTTCTCTTTAACTTCTAACTGTTCGATATTGACTCTATAGGTAAAAGGATTAATTCGCAGATCCAGTAATGACACAGGACGGCCCAATATTTCAGTCAGTTTCTCTGGGGCGAAAGACACTACTGCTTTGGGAAGTACTAGCCCAAGGATAATTAGGTAACTTAAGTAGGTTATCGCTAAATAGGCGAGGATTCGTTGGTATCGTGGGCGGCTAAAGAACGCGAGTTTTAACCGTGATAGCTGAGTCAACATAGTGAGATTAAGGCTCCAATACGCACGCTGGCGCGAAATCTATCAATTAATGCGGCTATTCTAGCTAATAATGCTTAAGTGTGCATGATTTGTTTTGATTTTTCCCAATAAAATCTGAGCATTACCTTGCGATAACCCATTTAGGTGATAAGCGATATTAAGTGATAACCCTAGATTCACAGGGGCAACATTTTTGTGCCGCTCAACTTTGGCTGACAAGTTTCGCCCCATACTAATAATCTAATAATCAGAAGATGCACACGCTCAATGCTCTGTTATACCGAGAGATAACTTATTGCCGCGATAATGGCACCCTGTGGATCTTTTATCCAACAAAAACGACCTACTTTGGGAATATCCTCTGGGCCAAAGAGAATGTCTCCGCCAAGCTTTTTGGCATTAATTGCCACTATATCGACATCGGCGACAGTGACATAACCCGTCCAATGGCAAGGCAGTGCGGGGATTAGATTATCTGTGATCCCTCCGATGCCGACACCTTGATTTTCAATGAGGTGATACTGACCATGGGGCATTTTGACCGTTCTAAACTGCCAACCAAACACTTCGCCATAAAAGCGCATGGCTTCTTCGGAATCGTGGGTACTGAGTTCATGCCAACCTAAGGCACCAGCGGTGTTAAATGCAGAGTCCATAAGCGCATCCCTTATGTTTTGAGTTATTGAGCAAACGGGTGAAGTGATAGCCACCTTGAGTGTAGACGATGCTTTTCAATAATTCCTAAGCGCCTCGAGAAATGTGCAATTATTTTTGTTTAATAATCATTAAACTAAGTTAATGTTAATTAATGAAATAACCTCATTCGCTTCGCTCATCATTATCTAAGTAACGCCGGTTCGGTACCGCTTGAGTTAGCTGGGTTTTCGCGATGTTTTATTGATCTTTGGTGACGCTTCACATCTCTTTTCAGCATTAGACCTGCATCCCCTTCGCTTGCTAAACTAGCGCCATTTGCAATCGCATCGATAGCTTAAGAGGGGAGTAAGATTGAATAAGAGTTTAGTGACAAATGTGTTAGCGGCCATTTGTGTGATTTTGGGATACGCACTGAGCTTACCCATTCTGTTTAATGTGGGTTTGTTTGCCCTATCTGGTGCCATTACTAACTGGCTTGCGGTGTATATGCTGTTTGAGAAGGTCCCAGGTTTATATGGTTCGGGCGTGGTGCCATCGCGTTTTGAAGAGTTCAAAGCGGGGATTGCACATCTTATGATGAAGCAGTTTTTTACCACAGAGAATATTGACCGTTTTCTGTCGGAAAAAGAGGGTATTAGCCAAATCGATTTGGCGCCAGTGATTGATAAAGTCGACTTAGCACCATCCTTTGATGCCTTAGTTAACACTGTGGCACAATCTTCCTTCGGCGGCATGTTATCCATGTTTGGCGGCACAGAGGCGTTAATGCCGTTAAAGGAACCCTTTATCGAGAAAATGAAAGCCTCTTTGGTGGAAATGTCCGAGAGTGAACAGTTCCGCAACTTATTGAAACAAGAGATTGAACAGCCGAGTGTGATGGCCGATCTGCAAACGAAGATCGCCAATATCGTTGAACAACGCCTGAATGAATTAACGCCGCAAATGGTTAAACAAATCGTGCAGGAGATGATCCAGACACATTTAGGTTGGTTGGTCGTGTGGGGCGGGGTATTTGGTGGCGCCATCGGACTTGTCGCCGCCTTAGTACAAGGTTAATCTGGCAATAGCCAGCATACTAAAGGGAGCATTGGCTCCCTTTTTTATTTTGATTAATCATAAGCAGGGAACGTTATGGATCATCACAGTATTAATTATTTAGAAATCCCCACCACAGATATTGGCCGCTCCAAGGCTTTTTTTAATACGGTATTTGGCTGGCGCTTTGAAGATTACGGCCCGCAGTACAGCTGTTTTATTGATGCGGGGATCACGGGAGGGTTTTATCAAGCAGAGGTGAGTTTTAACCTCGAAAAAGGTTGCCCGCTCATCGTGTTGTACAGCAAGGACTTAGAACAAACTCAAGCGGCGGTGAAGGCGGCGGGTGGTGTAATCAGCACGGCGATTTTCAGCTTTCCCGGTGGACGGCGTTTCCACTTTATCGAGCCTGCGGGCAATGAATATGCGGTCTGGTCAGAGTAATCACCTCGAACATCCCTGCGTGCGAAATTGCTGCCTCGATCAGCAAGATATCTGCATGGGCTGCTTTAGGCATTTGGATGAGATCTTAGCGTGGCGCACCATGACACAGGCGCAGCGCGATGTTTGTTACTTGAGAATGGCTGAGCGAAAGGCGTTGTTCGAGGCTAAACGAAGCGCTAATCCTTAAGTGTTAATCTTTAAGCTGTAGGCGGTAAATTAAGAGTATCTTATTGTAACAGCTAGAAAAACGGCGCTTAGCAAATACACGTGTATAAAGCTAAAGCGCCGCTAGACTCGCGTTAAACAGGGTCGACCACAATGTGCTCAAGTTCGATGGCCGCAACGGCATGTAAAGCATCCATGGTTGCGCCCACTAAACTGATTTTCCCCTGTGATGATTCGACCAACACCGCACGGCGGATCTCGCCAAAATCACGGTTATGTCGAGTCAGATTCGATAAGGCCATCTGCATTGGCAGCATGGAAGGGTTAAACGCCGCGTTTTCAGCGTAGCGACCACAATAGGTAGCACCATCTGCCGTTTCTAATACGACGGCCGCGTAACTTTGGGTATAAGGTGCATAGCTTAAACCCGCATGATCTAACGCCTCAATCACCATAGGATCGCTGCTATCGAGGGCAAATTCGGTTTCATGCTTGACCAGCAAGGGCGACTGTACATTTAAGTCCTTTGGCCCAAATGCGTAGGGTAGGTAATAGGACAGTAAATGGCTGTCTTGCGATGGCAGATGGATCTTAATTTGGCCACCCTCGACGAGTTCGTTCATAAACTGACGGCAATGACCACAGGGGCTGGCATTGACTATCATGTCGACAATTTGGCTCTCACCACTTAACCATGCGTGGCTGATGGCGCTTTGCTCCGCATGCACTGAGTGAAACAGGGCCTCGCCGGGCAGTTCTAAATTGGCGCCCATATAGATGTCGCCACTTTTCCCTTTGGCAATCGCTCCGACATAAAACTCGCTGATCGGCGGTTTCGCTAAGGCGGCGGCTATAGGCAGCAGAGCCAGTAACACTTCGGCTTCGGTCATTTTGCTGCTTTGGACTAACTCTGCCAGTTGCTGCGCATCAATATGTCCCGCAAAGTTTTGATGTAATAGGGGAATTAATGCGTCAGCCAATGGTGTTGGCAGCTGGGTTATGCTTCTGATAAATCTATCTTGCATTTCCCGACTCCTTGTTTGTTAAGTTCATGGAAGAACATTCTAGTAATTTTGTTACGGTATAAATGCGAGTTAGTTCGCGTTTACACCTCAATTTAACGCCAGATAGGTTACATCTGAAAGTCGTTATCACTGTCTGGCGTTAACTAACGGTCTTATTTAGCTATCTGCTTATCGGTTCACTATCGGTGTTTTAGCGTTTGCGTCGCTTTACAGCCCGCGTAGATAGTGACACAGGGCCGCGAGTAACTTCTGTTTGTGTTCATCACCCTCGTTATCTTGCAGCAGATTTTCAAGTTTCAGTAAATAATCCTGATCGCTTAAACGTTGCTGGCAGAAGGTGCGCCAACGCTGGGCTTCTTGATCGTTTAACAGCTCTGGGTAGTTACGTGCCCGATAGCGAAACAGCATCTCGGGGATACGTCCATCGTCAAACTGCAGATCTAGCGCCGCTAGATTTTGTGGCAAGGTATGGCGAATGATCTCCATCTTGGCTTTATCGGCGGGGCTGAAAAAACCACCGGAATACAGCATCAAATCGGGATCTGTGGTTGTCACTTCGCCTTCATGCTCAAAGAGTTGCGCGAGTTTTTCCCGCAATTCTGGGTGAGCCTTTAAGCGTTTGTATTGCTCTCTAGCAAAGGCTTTATCGATATTAAGTCTTTCTGCCTGGGCATCATCCAAAATCTTGGCCGAGGTAATAAAAGGACATTTGTTAAGGTGGACTTGTTTGACAGGGATAGGTAACTCATCCGCGGCAAGTTCGGCTCTTGGTGTATACATGCGAGTCTTTATTTGCTCGACATCCAGCTCAAACAGTGGGTTTAAATCCATCGCTAAGTTAACGCAAATAATGGCGTTTTTGTTGCTTGGATGGTGGGCTACTGGGGCTATCAGCGTCGTACAACCCTGCAGCGCACTGATTTTGGAACTCACATGGGCAAGCGGTTGCATATTCAATACATCGATTTGTGCACTAACGGCCTGCTTACGGCGCAGCTCAAAATAGTATTGATATAACTTGGGTTGCTTTTCTTTAATCAGCTTGGCCATGGCGATGGTGGCGTACACATCGGACATGGCATCGTGGGCTTTTTCATGGCTTAAACCATTGGCTTGCGTTAGGTGCTCTAACTTAAAACTGGGCGAGCCATCTTCTTTTAATGGCCAATGGATCCCGTCTGGTCTAAACGCATAGCAAGCTCTGACTAAATCGATGATATCCCAACGTGTATTGCCATTTTGCCATTCGCGGGCATAGGGATCGATAAAGTTACGGTAGAATCCGTAACGGGTGACTTCATCGTCAAAGCGTAAGGAGTTATAGCCTGCGACACAGGTATTCGGTTGGCTAAAGAGTGCATGAATGCGCCCCATAAACTCGGTTTCTGGCAAGCCTTTTAAGTTGGCTAATTGTGGTGTGATTCCTGTGATTAAAATGGCTTCGGGCGAGGGGAGATAATCCGTTGATTGTTTACAGTAAAAAGTCTCGGGTTCACTGATGATATTGAGATCTAAGTCTGTGCGGATCCCGGCAAATTGGGCCGGTCTATCCTTGGCGGGATTGGCTCCGAAGGTTTCATAATCGTGCCAAAAAATACTTGGCTGAGATGCTGTATACATAATTTCAATCAAATGACGGTTTTGTCGAATGATAGCATCTTAACACTTAAACTCACCGCAATATTCATTAGCAAAAACCGAGATTGAGAAATTATATTGAAAAGATAAGCGCTTAAGAGGTGATCTTTACCTCGGTTGGCAGTTACAATTCCCCTTCGAACAGGGAATGAGTCTTATGCATCATCAATATCTTAATGAACCTATGGTACTCGACGTCGGGCAGAGTTCGACGCTGACCTTAACCTTGCCCAGCAATATCAGCGATTTTATTGTGCTTGAGGCGATGGGGGCACCATTGCTTGAGTTGATAGTGGTGTCTGAAACACCGCAGCCGCAGATTGCTGTCCGTTTTCAACCAATCTTAGGACTTAAACTCAATGCCGCGATAGTGGAAGCGACAAGTTTTGCCGCATCGACGTCAAGATCTTTGGGGCAAGGAGTTCGGCTTTACCATCGTCTAGGCACAGCACCCAAATTTTGCGCGCAGGAACTGCGGGCAGGCATTGCAATTAAGGTTGATGCACAGGCTGGGATCAGTGTGTCACTGCAAACAGCATCTAAATTTGAGCTCGTCGCACTCGAGTCAGATGGCCGAGGTTTGCATGAGCCCAAAGTGTTGATGATGGCAAAAGCGATATTAGCGCGGGAATATGACTATAATGCTACCGCTGAATCCTTGGCCGTATGCTTGACTGAAATAGAACAAGTGCGGCTCGAGCTACAAGCGTTTTTGCGCGGAGACTTGGGGCATTGTCATACTGGGTTAGCCGAAGAAGTGGTGCGACTTGACCCCTTGCTGCAACAAAAGCGTCAATGGTTATTTCGCACTTATACTCATATGTTCGAACGACCTAACTTCAGCCGTGCGGCCAATGACGGTGTGAATATCGATAAAGCCTTAAGGAAGCTCGAGTGTTTTGAGCTGCTCGCCTCCCCAGAATTACTGCAAATGGTGGAGCGACTCATGGAAGATGAGGCATAAGCCAGACATTCCAATCATTTATAGAGTTAACCAATGCAATATATATGTCCTTTGTGTGCCTTACCGCTCACCTTGACTGAACGAACTTGGGGATGCCCGCAGGCACACAAGTTCGACATGGCCAAAGAAGGCTATGTGAATCTGCTTCCCGTACAGAAGAAAAATTCCAAAGATCCCGGTGACAATCAACAGATGATGTTGGCTCGCAGGGAGTTTTTAAATGCGGGTTACTATCAAAGTTTAAGTGACAGAGTGAATGCGTTGGCACTTGAGTATGCCAACGAGGCGCAGCAGATCCTCGATATCGGTTGTGGTGAGGGGTATTACAGCCATCGTTTATACAATGCGCTTGTTGCCGAGCATCCGTGCCAGTTACAGGGCGTGGACATCTCCAAATCGGCAATAAAAAATGCAGCTAAACGTTATCCGAACCTTAGCTTTTGTGTGGCGAGCGCCTACGAAATGCCGATCCCATCAAAGAGTATTGATTTAGCGATTCGTATTTATGCGCCATCGAAGCTGGAAGAGTTACAGCGGGTCATGGCGCCAAATGGTATTTTGATCACAGTATCGCCAGGACCTTTACATCATTTTGCGCTAAAACAGCAAATTTATGCCGAACCGAGATTGCATCCAGCGTCGGATGCCAAGATTGAGGGGTTCGAATGTTTACACCAAGAGCGGCTTAGGTCACAACTTGAGCTAAATAACAGCCAAGATATTAGCCATTTTCTGGAAATGACGCCCTACGCTTGGAAGTTTACGGCCGAGCAAAAGCACCTATTTGCCCAGCGCGGATTAAGCTGCGAATTAGACTTTCAGATTGAAGTACATCGCATTTCAGTCTAGAGGTTGATTTTAACCTATTGAAATAAATTATTTAAAATGCTTAACTGTCGATGCTTACGCCGTAAGAACATGCTGTTCTGCGAGCCGGTAGCAAAACCTGAGATTGGCTTGGTTTAAATAAATTTTTCAAAGTGTCGCAGTATGTTGACTTATCTTTAGAATGGTTTATAGTCTTACTAGCTTGAAGGTTGGGCTTATATTTATGTGTTCAATACGACCAGTTCGTCCTGTAAACATAAGTAATACCGGCATTTTCCAGCTCCACCGCCGTTAAGGCTTTAATTTTTTATTTACAGGATTTATATCATGTCTCAAGTTACTGGTGTTGTTAAGTGGTTCAACTCTGACAAAGGTTTCGGCTTCATCGAGCAAGAATCTGGTCCAGACGTATTCGTACACTTCCGTGCGATCAACTCTGACGGTTTCAAAACTCTTGACGAAGGTCAGAAAGTATCTTTCACTGTGACTCAAGGTCAAAAAGGTCCTCAAGCTGAAAACGTAACCGTAATCGGTTAATTTTCAGTGCTGTTAGCCTAAGCGCTGATAGCAATGGATTTAAGAGCTGTGGTTAACACCATGGCTCTTTTTATTTGTGCCGCGTTTAAGTTTTCTGCGTTATTGCTTTACGTCCCCGCGTGTTGATTCGATAGTTTTCTTGCTCACAGCTCACAGCTCACAGCTCACAGCTCACAGCTCACAGCTCGTTTTCTCTATTGTTATCTCATATTTATCAAACCTAAGTTTGGGTGTGATGTTAAGTCATCAGGTGTTTATACACATCAAGTCTTGTTTTCAATATAAAAATAAACCCACGATCTTTTGTGAAGTTAGCCTTCAGACCGTGGGTTATGCAGCTTCATTAGGTGCTTTTTAAGAATCTAGTTTATCGTCCGCGACTTTATAGTGGGGATCGTCTAGCAAATTCACTTCAACCAGATCGCCCGCTTTGTGAAGTAAGGCCTTGCAGTCGGCACTTAAATGCACCAAATGCAGTTTTTTGCCCAGCGTGACATAACGTTCGGCAAGCGTATCTATGGCTTCTAGCGCCGAGTGATCGGCTACACGTGAATGTTTAAAGTCGATGATAACATCTTGGGGATCCTGCGAGGCATCGAAGAGTTCGAGGAAGCTGGCCACTGAGCCAAAAAAGAGTGGGCCGTTCAGCTCATAGACTTTCCAGCCAAGGCTATTTGAGGTTACTTTTACGCTGATGTGTTTGGCATGTTGCCATGCAAACACAAGCGCTGACACCACGACACCGACAAAGACGGCAAAGGCGAGATCGGTAAAGACGGTCACAGTGGTCACGAGCACAATGACAAAAGCATCATGTTTCGGCACTTTGCCCATAAACTTAAAGCTTGCCCATTCGAATGTGCCTAGCACCACGATAAACATCACGCCAACCAGAGCGGCAAGTGGAATAATTTCGATAAAAGAGGCACCAAAGAGGATAAAGGTCAGTAAACCGATAGCCGCGGTAATACCGGATAATCTGCCACGTCCTCCTGAGTTAATGTTAATCATCGATTGACCAATCATGGCGCAGCCGCCCATGGCTCCAAAAAAGCCGCTGGTGATGTTACCCACGCCTTGGCCTATACATTCTTTATTGCTACGTCCGCGGGTATTGGTCATCTCATCGATAACCGTTAAGGTTAACAGGGATTCGATTAATCCGACGGCGGCTAAAATAAAGGAATAGGGCAGAATAATGTAGAGTGTCTCAAGGTTAAACGGCACCTGTGGGATCGCAAAGCTTGGGAGTGAACCTGCGATGGTCGCATGATCATCGCCACTCATGGTTTTAAGAAAATCCAACACATTTCGGGTGTCTAAGTCAAAACCGACCACAATGGCGGTCACGCTTAAAATCGCAACTAACGATGAGGGGACCGCTGTAGTCAGTTTGGGGAGAAAGTAAATAATTGCCATGGTCAGTGCGACTAACCCTAACATCAGCATCAAAGGCTCTTGCGGTAGCCAGACTAATTCCCCTGCGGCATTTTTGACTTTAAATTGCCCGAGCTGAGCCAAGAAAATCACAATGGCGAGGCCGTTTACAAAACCTATCATCACAGGATAGGGGACAATGCGGATAAACTTACCCAGTTTAAATATCCCAGCACTGATTTGGATTAATCCCGCCAGTACCACAGCAGCAAATAAGTATTGCACGCCATGTTCAACCACGAGGGACACCATCACAACGGCCATAGCCCCCGTCGCGCCAGAAATCATGCCTGGGCGTCCGCCTATTAATGCGGTAACTAATCCCATAATAAAGGCTGCATAGAGTCCGACCATAGGTTCGACGTTGGCGACGAAGGCGAAGGCTACGGCCTCAGGGATCAGCGCTAGGGCGACCGTCAGTCCCGAGAGAATATCGGCTTTGTGACTAGATGTTTTGTGGCGAAAGAGATCGAACATGAAACCTCTGTTAATTATTTGTGTTGGCAAAATAGCCGCGAATACTAACAAAAAAGCCGATTCAGCTAAACCTTAAATATGGCTTAATTTGCTGAAAATAAAAAAGCCATGCGAGTGCATGGCTTTTTTCACAACAGCTTGAGGATTATGGACGAGCCATATCCGATTCGGCGCTGTTGCTGTGTTTCAGTTTAGGCGCAGCGGCTTCGGCTGAGGCGACATTGTCATACTCGCGGCCTTTCGGCACTTCAACCTGAGCTCTAACTTCTACCGTTGGCTTGGTCATTTCAGATGACACCATTGAACCAAAACGACTCGCCGCTTTGGGCTTGCTCACCACGGTTTCAGCTGCAGGAGCTGCGACAGCTTGAGCCACAACGGGTTTCGCCTGAGGTTTAACGATAGGTGCAGGTTTTGCCATTGGAGCCGAGGCCACAGACTTCACGGCATCTTTCACTTCGGCTTTTTCCACTTCGGGCGCGACAGCTTCAACTGCGACAGTTTCTGCTTTCGCTTGAGCAACTGGAGTTTCGGCTGGGGTCACAATGGCTTCTATAACCGTTTCTACCGCTTTAGCTGGCTCAACAGCAACGTCTTCAGCCTTAACGCTCGTCTCTGGCTTGTTATTTACCGCAGTGTCAGCAGGAGCTTCTGTTACTGCAACTTCAGCTTTAAGCTCGGCCACTTGCTCGGTAGCTACTGACTCAACAACTTCAGTCTCAACAGCTTTATTGGTTTCAGCAACCACACTGACATCTGCCGTTTCGACTACAGCTGCAGGAGAAGTGACAGTCGGTTCAGCGGCAACTTCAGTTGCTTTTGCTTCTGTGGTCTCAGCTGCTTCTGCAGTTTGAGCGGTTGGCGCAGGGTAATCTTGAGCATCACCGAGTGCATCGTTTGGTACGAATTGCGCAGGTGCAGAGACGCCTTGCTCATCTTCATCACGGCGACGACGTTGACCGGCCGCTCTTAAATGACGTGGGCTACGGCGACTACGACGTTGTCCATCGCGAGATTCGCGTTTCGCTTTATCATCCGCATCGGCACTGACTTCTGCGTTATCAGCATCGGTCTCGGCTTCGGTTTTCACTTCGATTACGTCAGCTGGGGCCTCAGCACGGTTTTCAACCACTGGCTTTTCAGCGCTAACTTCAGCGTTTGCTTCCACTTGGCTTGCTGCGTCAGTCGCTTCTACTGTCTCATTGGCAACAGCGGCATCTTTGCGTGGCTGGCGACGTGAGCGAGGTGCTTTCGTCTCAGCTTGTGGCTCAGTTGCAACGTCAGTATTGGCTGCATTAACGGTGGCCACTTCGGCTAATACCACTTCTTCTTGAATTGGCGCTTCGGTCGTTTCATTGGCGTTATCGATGCGTACTTTACGACGCATGTTACGGCGCTGACGACGCTCACGGGCCACTTCTTGCTTTGGTGTGTCGTCTTGAGACTCGGCTACCACTTCTTTTGGTGCTTGATTACGACTCTTAGGCTCTGGTTTAGTGCGCTTTGCATTCTCATCTTTTTCACGAGCTGGGCGCTCTTGAGCCTGAGGTACATCAGCCGACTTCTTGGCATTGCGAGTGCGTGGCTCGCGGGTGCCTTCTTTCGCTTTGTCAGCATCTTGGTTATTGCGAGTGCGGCGAGTGTCATTACGACGATTACGACGGTTCGCATTGGCAGTTTGGCTGTCAGACTTTTTGGTTTCTGTGGTCTTTTCTGCCGCAGGCTTATCGCTTGAGCTGAAGAAGGCGCCAATGGCACTGAACAGTTTGCTGAAGAAACCTGGCTCGGTTGCTTCCACTTTGTTGGCAACAGGTGCAGCGGCTTGTTCGACTTTCTGCGGTGCGGTGAAGCCTTTTAGGGCTGGTGCTGGCGCAGCAGTGCGTTCCAGTTTACGGGGTTCGTATAACTTGGCTTCAGGCTGTTCGATGCGCTTGTAGCTGGATTCATCGATTTCATCGTCAGTGCGGTGACGAATAACGCGATAATCAGGAGTCATCATATGTGGATCTGGGATCACATAGACTTCCACATCATGGCGTTGCTCAGTGATACGAATCGCTTTGCGTTTTTCGTTCAGCAGGAAGGCCGCCACATCGACAGGCACGATGGCTTCGATTTGTGAGGTGTTTTCCTTGATGGCTTCTTCTTCCATCAAACGCAGAATCGACAGCGCTAAAGATTCGGTACTACGAATCGTGCCTTGGCCATGACAGCGAGGGCAGATATGTGCAGCTGATTCTTCTAAGGATGGACGCAGACGTTGACGCGACATTTCCATCAGACCGAAGCGAGAAATGCGGCCTAATTGTACGCGGGCACGGTCGTGGTGCACGGCATCACGCAGGCGGTTTTCAACTTCACGTTGATGGCGCACAGGCGTCATATCGATAAAGTCGATCACGACCAGACCACCTAAGTCACGCAGACGCAATTGACGGGCAATCTCATCGGCGGCTTCAAGGTTGGTATTTAATGCGGTTTCTTCAATATCGCCGCCCTTCGTTGCACGGGCAGAGTTGATATCGATTGAGGTTAATGCTTCAGTTGGGTCGATAACAATCGAACCACCCGATGGCAGACGCACTTCACGTTGGAATGCCGATTCGATTTGCGACTCGATTTGGAAGTGAGTGAACAATGGCACTTCGGCTTCGTAGAGTTTTACGCGCTCAACGAAATCAGGGCGCACCAGTGCAATATGTTGTTTGGCTTCTTCAAAAATGCGAGGGTGGTCGATGAGGATCTCGCCCACATCACGGCGAAGATAATCACGAATTGCACGTACAATGACGTTACTTTCTTGATGAATTAAGAAAGGAGCGGCTTTACTTTGTGCGGCTTCGGTAATGGCGGCCCAGTGGTGTTGTAGAACTTTTAAGTCCCACTTCAGTTCAGTCGATTCTTTGCCAACACCCGCAGTACGCACGATAAGTCCCATACCTGCTGGTACTTCTAAATCGGCCATGGCTTCTTTTAATTCGGTGCGCTCATCACCTTCGATACGGCGAGAAATACCGCCAGCACGAGGGTTGTTTGGCATCAGAACTAAGTAAGAACCCGCTAAGCTGATAAAGGTCGTTAGTGCAGCACCTTTGTTGCCGCGCTCTTCTTTGTCAATTTGAACAATAACTTCTTGTCCTTCACTGACCACTTCTTTGATGTTTGGGCGACCTTGGAAAGAATAACCTTTAGGGAAGTATTCTCTGGCGATTTCTTTTAGCGGTAAAAAGCCGTGGCGCTCGGCACCATAGTCAACGAAAGCGGCTTCTAAAGAGGGTTCTACGCGGGTAATTTTACCCTTGTAAATGTTGGATTTTTTTTGCTCGTGACCAGGACTTTCAATATCCAGATCGTACAGTTGTTGCCCGTCAACCAGGGCAACACGCAACTCTTCTGATTGAGTTGCATTGATTAACATACGTTTCATGATGACGTCATTCTTCTTTAAATGGAGGTCATCAAACAATCGCGTTTCGCTGCATTACGGGCCTAGCAGTAGGTCAACGAAGCCTCACGGCTGGTGGCTAGGCAAGGTGCGCATTACTGTTAGACGCAGTCGCTGCGTGTCGCATCCTATTTATGGCTTATTTTTTAATGATTACAAAAACAAGGAATTCGTTGTAAAACATCAACCAACCCCATAAATTCTTTAATTTCGTTCCGGTAATGCCCAAGTCGAATCGGTTTGTCTGACGACAAGTTAAAATATATTTCGAAATCGGTGAGAAAAACTTTAGATAAACCTAGTCAAAGTAAGGTTAGATTCTCGATTTAATCGTAAAAAACGCATTTGTGGTATTTTTACTCAGTATACGATTTGCAAATCAATGAGTTGCTATCAAGAAAATCTTTTTTAATCTATAAAGCTTTTCACTTGGGACTGGGACCTTGTGAACACTTTATTCACGGCTTATCCCTAATCGCTGGTGAAATATAGCAATAATCAAAAAATTCAGCAATGGAAAGGCACAATTCTTCTTAAGTGTTGTACAATGGCCGCCGTTTTAAGCAGATGGCACATCATGAATACAGAATCTCCACAGCTACAGGTGCAGTTGATCACGATTGACGAAGACCACCTCGACCAACGAATCGACAATTTTTTAATCACAGTGCTAAAGGGCGTTCCTAAGAGCATGATTTACCGTATCGTCCGCAAGGGTGAAGTACGGGTGAATAAAAAACGCATTAAGCCCGAGTACAAATTGCAAATCGGTGATGTGGTCCGTGTGCCGCCGGTCAGAATGGCTGAGCAGGATAATCGCACCGCGCCTTCTGCAAACTTGAGCAGAGTCTCGCAGCTTGAAGACCGTATTTTGCATGAAGACAATCATCTGATTGTATTGAATAAACCTGCGGGCATTGCGGTGCATGGTGGCAGTGGTGTCGATTATGGTGTGATTGAAGCGCTACGCTCCTTACGTCCGCAACAAAAGTTTTTAGAGTTGGTTCATCGTCTCGATAAAGACACCTCGGGCGTGTTGTTGGTGGCCAAAAAACGCAGCGCCCTTAAGCATATGCACGATCAGCTGCGTTATAAAAAAATGCAGAAGGATTACTTGGCCTTAGTCAAAGGAGAGTGGTCGGCACAGGATAAAGTGGTTAAACAGCCACTATTAAAATTAACGCTTAAGTCGGGTGAGCGTATCGTTCGAGTCAATGCCGAAGGTAAACCTTCTGAAACGCGTTTTAAAATTGTACAGCGTTATCAAGGTTGTACGCTTGTGCAGGCGAGCCCTGTAACAGGCCGTACCCACCAAATTCGGGTGCATTGCCAATATATGGGACATCCTATCGCCTGTGATGAAAAATACAGCGAGCAGGCGTTTGATGACAGTATGCGCGCACTGGGTCTGACTCGACTGTTTTTACATGCGGCAGAGCTAATGTTTATTCATCCTGAAAACGATGAGGTGATGCGAGTCTCAGCGCCGCTTGATGATAATTTGCAACAACTGCTAGGCAAGTTAAAGCGCGCTTAGCGTTTTTTCTGCGCCTATTACCCATGGATAACCTGAGAGCGTGAAAGTGTCAGTAAGCCATTCAACCCAACGAAAATATGATTTAGTGATTTTTGATTGGGATGGCACGTTAATGGATTCCATCGGCAAGATTATTGTTTGCATTGAGAATATGGCTAGGGCGCTGGCGTTACCCGTGCCAGCTGAGACGGATATTCGCAATGTGATTGGCTTGTCGATGACGCAGGCGTTACAGGTGTTATTTCCCGCAGGTTTGACTTCAGTGCTGTCGCATATCGGATGTGCAAGCAGTGCAGCACAAGGAAATGCAGCTCAAGCACTTGTGGGCACCGATGATTGCTATATTAAGATGCGCGCCGAATTCAAGACGCATTATTTGCACCTTGATACCACGCCAACGCCGATTTTTAACCAAGCCCCCCATTACTCGAATCATTATCAATTGCTGGATACCAACTTGCGGTCGCGACGGGTAAGGCGAGAGCAGGCTTAGTGCGCGTGTGGGAGCAATCTGGCTTAGGTCACTACTTTATCGCTTCTCGCTGCGCCGATGAGGCGCAGAGTAAACCTCATCCAGAAATGATCTTAAGTCTGCTGCAGGAGTTAGATGTTCAGCCTGAACGAGCCTTGATGGTCGGAGACTCTTTATTGGATTTGACCATGGCGGCGAATGCGGGGATTGACGCTGTGGGCGTGACTTACGGCGCCCATAATGAAGCAATGCTCCAACAAGCCAATCCCATCGCCTTAATTGATTCCCCTGAAAAACTCTTGCTGCATTTATAGTGATTGAATCATTAGTTCAGATTAATGAGCACTGAAAACTTGTACCGTGAGTAATCCAAATGCTTTTTGAGTCATTTGAGCAAGCGATATGGGCAAGTGCCATCTCGCTTGCCCATATTTAGTCGCACTTGCGTCATGTAACCTTAATAACCGCTTCGCGTTAGTCGGCTAAGACATCGATTCCTTGAGTGAGCAGCATTTCAGTTAATAGTATTAAAGGCAGCCCAATCAACGTGTTAGGATCGCGGCCTTCTAAGCGATTAAACAAGGCAATCCCTAATCCTTCACTCTTAAAGCTACCCGCACAATAAAAAGGTTGCTCTTTATCGACATAAGCGGCAATTTGCGCAGCCGTCAGCTGACGAAAATGCACGGTGAAAGGTTCGACCTGAGCCGTCACTTCTCCAGTCTTAGCATCATAGAGCGCAAGACCGGTATAAAAGGTGATTGCTTTGCCCGAGGCTTGGCTGAGCTGCTTGATCGCATTGTCTCGATTTAATGGCTTACCAATAATCTTGTCGTCAATCACGGCGACCTGATCTGAGCCTATAATGAATCCCTGTGGAAAATGGCTCGCACCTGCCTCGGCCTTGGCTTTGGCAAGCCTTAAGACTAAGTCTTGGGCGGACTCATTTGCCATGGGGCTTTCATCGATATCCGGATTGCAAGTCTCAAAGGCTAAGCCTAACTTTTGTAATAGTGCTTGTCGGTAAACAGAGGTGGAAGCGAGAACTAACTGGGGCGTCATCGGTAAAATCCATAAGAAAACCTGACTCATTGTCGCTAACCTAGCCGCTTGAATGCAAGCGAGTGGTGGCAGATAGAATGACTTTGGGGCGGTAATCGGGGATTCTTACGATGAGTGCGGCTATTTTAGCCGGCTTACGCTTGTGCGCCGCCCCGTGCTTGGGTAAAATTTCGCTTCCGTTAATTTCAATGTTGGGGCTAGAGAATCACTTAAGTCGCAAACTGGGACTTAAGTTAGAAATTTTTCTTTGACTCTAGCGTTTTCAAACTATAATATGCGCGCCTTATGCAAACAGTAAAGATACCGGTTTCAATTGATCCTTTTCGCGCCGCCTCGAGCCGTTCTACCTATGAGGGGATAGTGCCTGGGCAGCAATTGAGAAGATTAAATGAGTTATGTGCCGGCGACTGTTCCGATGTGGCAGTGTCGATTGAATGTGGCGTAGATTTGCAGGGGATAGTCTACCTGAAAGGGAAGGCTGTGACGGAGCTCACTCTGGTTTGTCAACGTTGCATGACGCTATTTACCACTGAGGTTACGGTCGAGTTTTGCTTCGGTCCATGCCGGACTAAGGCAGAAATCGATGAGCTCCCGGATGCGTATGACCCAATTGAGTGCAATGAGATTGGCGAAGTACGTCTGCATCAATTGATCGAAGATGAATTGATAGTCGCTATGCCTATCATCCCGATGCATGAAGAAACTGATTGCAACATCGGGTCAATGGACATAGTTGTAGGCGAGATCGAACCCGCTCAAGAGGAGCGTCCAAATCCGTTTGCAGTGTTAGAAAAACTGAAGAGCAAGTAATCTAGGAGACAGGGCCAATGGCTGTACAACAGAATAAAAAATCTCGTTCTAAGCGCGGTATGCGCCGTTCACATGACGCACTGAGCACTGCTCAGCTGTCTGTTGACGCTACCAGCGGTGAAGTCCATATGCGTCACAACGTGACTGCTGATGGTTTCTATCGCGGTAAAAAGGTAATCAACAAGTAATTTGTTGGTTTCCTAATGACGAGTCTGACGCTCGCGTTAGATGCGATGGGTGGCGATCATGGCCCCCACGTCACGGTGCCTGCAGCCTTGCGGGCACTAAAATCTCACTCTTCCCTTAAAATCATTTTAGTCGGCGATAAGACTGAAATTGATGTCTATCTGCGTCAAGCAGAACAACCGTTACTCTCACGTATTGAAGTCATTCACACCGATGAAGTGGTGAGTATGTCCGATAGACCCGTGCACGCTTTACGTACCCGCAAGAATAGTTCGATGCGCTTGTCGATTGAACTGGTGCGTGACGGACGAGCTGCGGCGTGTGTAAGTGCGGGTAATACTGGTGCCTTGATGGCCATGGCCAAGGTGTTATTGAAGACCTTGCCCGGTGTAGACAGACCCGCGTTGGTCAGTTGTTTACCCTCGGTCACGCAAAAGCCAGTTTATTTATTGGACTTAGGTGCCAATATCTCCTGCGATTCAGAAACGCTTTTCCAATTTGCCGTGATGGGCTCTGTGTTGTGTGAGGCGGTGGATAAAAAATCCCGCCCTAAAGTAGCACTCCTTAATGTGGGCACAGAAGAAATCAAAGGCAACGATCAGGTTCAACAAGCGGCGCAAATACTGCAAAACACCGATCAGATTAATTACACCGGCTTTATCGAAGGTGATGAAATCTATTCGGGCAATGTGGATGTGATCGTTTGTGATGGTTTTGTGGGTAACATCACGCTCAAAACCTCTGAAGGCATTGCCAAGTTATTGGTTCATCTGTTAAAACGTGGCCTAACCCAAGGTTTCTTCGTGCGTTTTTTGGCAAAACTCATCGCCCCACGCATTCAGGCGGTCCTCAGCCAGATGAACCCCGACCACTATAATGGTGCAAGTCTGATAGGATTGCGCGGCATAGTTGTAAAGAGCCATGGAAATGCGGATGAAACTGCCTATTTACAAGCAATTAGTTTGGCAGTGACTGAAGCGCAACGTCGACTCCCCGAAATGATAAAAGATCGTTTGGAGTCGATTCTTTTAGATATAAATAACTGATTCCTCCTTATGCATACAAAAATTCTCGGAACTGGTAGTTATCTGCCAGTGCAGGTGCGTAGCAATCAAGATTTGGAAAAAATGGTGGAAACCAGTGACCAATGGATTGTTGAACGTACAGGTATTTCAGAGCGTCGCATCGCGGCGCAAGACGAAACTGTCTCAACTATGGGCTATCAGGCGGCATTAAATGCGCTTGAAATGGCCGGCATAGAAGCATCAGAGTTAGATATGATCATTTGTGGCACCACCAGTGCGGCAAATGCATTCCCTGCGGCGGCCTGCGAAATTCAAGCCATGCTCGGCGTACATACCATTCCAGCCTTTGATATTGCGGCGGCTTGTTCAGGTTTTGTGTATGCCTTATCCGTGGCGGATCAATTCGTTAAAAATGGTACCGCGAAAAAAGTCCTCGTGATTGGCGCCGACGTATTATCCCGTCTGTGTGAGCCAGAAGATCGCACTACTATTATCCTATTTGGTGATGGTGCAGGGGCGGCGGTTATCGGTGCTTCCGATGAGCCCGGGATTATTTCAACCCATATTTATGCCGATGGTCGCCAAGGTGACTTGCTTAAGTGCGCCTTCCCACCTCGTCAGGGGGAAACCTCTGAGGCGGTTGGCTTTATGACCATGAAAGGTAATGACGTTTTTAAAGTAGCTGTGACTCAGTTATCCCATGTAGTCACTGAAACATTGCGCCTGAATAATATCGACAAGTCGGAAATCGACTGGTTGGTTCCCCATCAGGCTAACTTCCGCATTATTAATGCCACGGCAAAAAAGCTGGACATGAGCTTAGATAAAGTGGTGTTAACCCTTGCCAAACACGGTAATACCTCGGCGGCGTCGGTACCGATTGCCTTAGACGAGGCCGTGCGTGATGGCCGGATCCAACGTGGTCAGCTATTGCTGCTCGAAGCCTTCGGTGCCGGTTTTGCGTGGGGCAGTGCGCTCGTCCGTTTTTAACCGTATCTGGATACGACTAAATTCCTAATTATCGTTATCTTGGTTTGCTGTCCAAGATAACGGTTTAGTGTTCAATAAATTAAGTTCGCCATAGGTAATTTGATATGGAAAATGTAGCTTTTGTATTTCCAGGCCAAGGTTCACAGGCTCTAGGCATGTTAGCCGAGCTGGCTGGTGCGCAGCCGATTGTGGGACAAACCTTTGCCGAAGCGAGTGAGGTGTTAGGGTATGATCTGTGGGCATTAGTGCAAGATGGCCCCGTTGAAACCCTAAATGAAACCGATAAAACCCAGCCTGCCTTATTAGCGGCAAGTGTGGCGATTTGGCGTGCCTATGTTGCTTCTGGCAAGGCCATGCCTGCGATGTTAGCGGGTCACAGCCTAGGCGAATATTCTGCATTAGTTTGTGCTGGTGTCATCGACTTTAAAGATGCGATCAAACTGGTTGAGCTACGTGGTCAACTGATGCAGCAAGCCGTACCAGCCGGTACTGGCGCTATGTACGCGATTATCGGTCTGGATAATGACGGTATTGCCAATGCGTGTATTGAAGCCGCCCAAGGCGAAGTAGTGAGTCCGGTTAACTTCAACAGCCCTGGCCAAGTGGTTATTGCCGGTCAAAAAGAAGCGGTTGAACGTGCAGCTGCGGCCTGTAAAGCGGCGGGCGCTAAAATGGCGGTAGCGTTGCCTGTCAGCGTGCCATCACACTGCGCATTAATGAAACCTGCCGCTGATAAATTAGCGGTAGCTTTAAACGAAGTGCAGTTTAATACGCCAAGCATCAGCGTTATCAATAACGTAGATGTGGCATCACCAATCGCGGTCGCCGACATTAAAGATGCGCTGGTTCGTCAACTTTATTGCCCAGTGCGCTGGAGCGAAACCGTTGAATTAATGGCTGAAAAGGGCATTACCCAGTTAGTTGAGTGTGGCCCAGGTAAAGTATTGACAGGTCTTGCGAAACGCATTAATAAATCTCTTTCTGCCCAAGCAGTTAATGACGTTGCATCCCTTGCCGCGTTAACTGAATAAGGAGTTTGTATGAGTATCAATCTGAGTTTAGCGGGCAAAGTTGCCTTAGTGACAGGCGCGAGCCGTGGTATTGGCCGCGCGATTGCCGAAACCTTAGTCGAAGCCGGTGCGATTGTGGTAGGAACTGCCACAAGTGAGAAGGGCGCCGCAGCAATTCAAGAATATCTGGGTGACAAAGGTTTTGGTTTAGTGCTTAATGTTACCGATAGTCAATCCGTCACCGATTTATTCGATTCGATCAAAGAAAAAGCGGGTGATGTTGATATTCTAGTCAACAACGCGGGTATCACCCGTGATAACTTGCTGATGCGAATGAAAGATGATGAATGGAACGATATCATCGATACCAACCTGACATCATTGTTCAGACTATCAAAACCTGTGATGCGTACCATGATGAAAAAGCGCTTCGGCCGGATCATCAATATTGGTTCAGTGGTAGGCACTATGGGCAATGCAGGTCAAGTTAACTACTCGGCTGCAAAGGCTGGTTTGATCGGATTTACAAAATCTCTTGCAAGAGAGGTTGCATCTCGTCAAATTACAGTTAATGCTATCGCTCCTGGATTTATCCAGACCGATATGACTGATGAGCTGACCGAAGATCAGCAAAAAGCTATCATGTCTCAGGTTCCGATGGAACGATTAGGGCAAGCGCAAGAAATTGCTAATGCTGTACTCTTCTTGGCATCGGATTCTGCCGCTTATATCACAGGCGAGACCTTGCATGTGAATGGCGGAATGTACATGGTTTAAGGGCGGATGGCAGGGATACTGTCGCAACTGAGTAGTGATCTGTATCAATTGGTCGCTAAATTTCGTGGTTAGACCACGAAAACTAAGCTTGCATTGTCAGCCAAATCTAATAAACTACTCGCAATCTTACGCAAGTGCGTAATTTGAATAGGAAAGAAAACTAATGAGCAACATCGAAGAACGTGTAAAGAAAATCATTGTAGAGCAACTGGGCGTTAAAGAAGAAGACGTTAAACCAGCGGCATCTTTCGTTGACGATCTGGGTGCAGATTCTCTGGACACTGTTGAGTTGGTTATGGCTCTGGAAGAAGAGTTTGATACCGAGATCCCTGATGAAGAAGCTGAAAAGATCACTACTGTTCAAGCAGCGATCGATTACGTTTCTAAGAATCAGTAATTCTGAATTCTAGAGAACAGGCGGCAAATATGCCGCCTGTTTTTGTTTTAGCCCCGCCCAATTCTGCATTAGTGCCATTCAATCGTCTCTGGAACCTGTGTTGCATTTGTCCATGAGATGCTCGCCGCAGATTGGCGAAGACTCTTTATGATAGAAACACCGTTATCTGTCATAACCTTATCTATTTAGCATTAAAAGGTGACTGCCGTGTCTAAACGTCGTGTAGTGGTAACCGGTTTAGGGTTAGTAACTCCCGTGGGCAATACTGTCGATACTACTTGGAAGGCGCTGCTTTCGGGTAAGAGTGGTATTGCACCTATAACCAAATTTGATGCCAGCGAATTCACCACTCGTTTCAGTGGTTCTGTAAAAGATTTTGATGTTGAGCAGTACTTAACCAAGAAAGACGCCCGTAAAATGGACCTCTTTATTCAGTATGGTATGGCTGCTGGCATCCAAGCTATCCAAGACTCGGGTCTGGATATGAGCAAAGTAAATCCTGGCCGCGTCGGTACCGCAATTGGTGCGGGCATGGGCGGTATGTGGTTAATCGAACAAAACCACAGCGCGCTATTAAGCGGTGGCCCCCGTAAGATTTCGCCTTTCTTCGTGCCAAGCACCATCATCAATATGATTGCTGGCCATTTATCGATTATGTACGGTATGACAGGCCCTAACTTTGCCGTCACGACCGCTTGTACTACCGGTGTGCACAACATCGGTTTTGCGGCGCGTACTATCGCCTATGGCGACGCCGACGTGATGGTTGCTGGCGGTGCCGAAGATGTCACTTGTCCATTAGGCGTGGGTGGTTTTGGCGCAGCTAAAGCGCTGTCGACCCGTAACGATGACCCAACGGCAGCCAGCCGTCCGTGGGACAAAGACCGTGATGGTTTTGTCATCGGCGATGGTGCAGGTGTGATGGTGATGGAAGAATACGAGCACGCTAAGGCGCGCGGCGCGACCATTTATGGTGAACTCGTTGGCTTTGGTATGAGCGGTGATGCGTTCCACATGACATCGCCTCCAAGCGATGGTGCGGGCGCTGCTGCGGCTATGGTCAATGCAGTGAATGATGCCAAGTTGCCATTTGAGAAAATTGGTTATATCAATGCCCACGGCACTTCAACACCTGCGGGCGATAAAGCCGAAGCGGCAGCGGTGAAATCTGTGTTTGGCGATCATGCCTACAACCTGCTGGTCAGTTCGACTAAGTCTATGACGGGTCACTTGCTGGGCGCTGCGGGTGCAGTAGAAGCGATTTTCACCCTGCTTGCACTGCGCGATCAAGCTGTACCACCGACCATCAACCTCGATAATCCAGATGAAGGCTGTGATTTAGACTTCGTGGCGCACACCGCCCGCGATGTGAAGTTAGAGTACGCCCTGTGTAACTCCTTCGGTTTTGGTGGCACAAACGGTTCATTGCTGTTTAAGAAAGTTTAAACAACGGTTAGCTCAATAAAAAATGCGCCTATAGGCGCATTTTTTATGCCCGAATTGTGCCGAATATCACTTTCTAACCTGCTGATATCCAAATAGTTAACCTTTGTTCATCAAGCTTGTTTAATCCAGCTTGCCGCCGATAATGACAGGCATATACCGCTTAAATGGATGCTTGTCATGTTAAACCCTCTGGTGATCCCACTTGTGCCAATCGTTGGCGCCGTAACCGCAAATTTGACCGAACTTATCCGTGGTGAATCCAAAGTTTGGCATCCGAATATGGATATCGGCATGAAGACCTTCACCTTTGCCATTGCCGCATATGTACTGGTGTGGTTTGCGTTGTTGGTGACTGCCATCAGTGTCGGTGGCAGCAACCATATGTCATCGGGATTTGAAGTGATTGGGCTGTTTTTGGCGGGGTTGGGTATTTACACTTATGGCAAGGGCACTCGCTTTGTTAGCAGTCAATTACAACTGTGGTTGTATCGCCTAGCGTTGCCGGGATTATTACTCACCTGCGGGCTGATAAGCTACTTTGGCTAAATCGGTTCTCTTCACTGGGACAATCGTAATTATCTTTACGCTATTGCGCATTTCTATCGTAAACTCAACTTATTGCAAAATCATTGAGCCACAGAGGCTGAATAAGTTGAGGTTATATGGCTGGTATCGATAGACAAATTACCCTGAGATTTTTGTCTGAGCCTGCGGATGTGAATTTTGGTGGTAAGGTTCACGGCGGCGCTGTGATGAAATGGATTGACCTTGCGGCCTATGCTTGCGCTGCGGGTTGGAGTGGTAAATATTGCATTACCGCCTATGCGGGGGGAATTCGATTTGTACAGCCGATCCTTGTGGGCAATATTGTCGAAGTCAGCGCAAAGGTGATTTATACCGGCAAGACCTCGATGCATATCGGTATTGATGTGCGAGCAGGGGATCCTAAGGTCTCTGAGCGCCATCTCACTACTCACTGTATCGTTATCATGGTGGCCGTGGATGAAAATGGACAACCGACACCTGTGCCTGAATGGGTGCCGCAGACTGAGCATGATATTCACCTGCGTGATTCTGCGCTGCGTTTAATGGAGATGCGCAAGAAAATTGGCGCCGAAATGGAAGCCCACGTGCAAAAGTGATTTTGGCTCGTGATATAACACAAAGGCGCCTTAGTGCGCCTTTGTTGTTTCTGTCGAACACTGCGTTTGCTGCCAAGGGCATTTTTACTCTGACGCTCGCCTAAGCGAGTGCTACACTGCCGCCAGCGTTTTTTTTACCGATTGACCCTTTAAGTTGAAACACTTGCTCGCATTTTTTTAGTTTAGGTCGGGTCTTTCTCGGAGTAACATAAGCGCGCGTTCAGCGTGTCGTTAGTCCATTGTGGTCAATTCAGTATTGTCAATCTGGCGGTGTTAATGAACGCAGTAAAATGTGTGGTGTAAAACGTTTCACCTTGTTTATCAATCAAAGGAATTCCTCATGGCAAAAGTCGCATTTATTGGTTTAGGCGTAATGGGTTACCCCATGGCAAGACACTTACTCAACAAGGGCCATGAGGTTACTGTGTATAACCGCACTTTTGCCAAGGCACAAACTTGGGTTGAGAACTACGGCGGTCGTTGTTGCCCAACGCCCAAAGAGGCGGCTATTGGCCAAGATATTGTGTTTACCTGCGTAGGCAACGATAACGACTTGCGTGAAGTGGTATTAGGCAATGATGGCGTGATCCATGGTATGGCTCAAGGCACTGTACTGGTTGACCATACAACGGCTTCTGCCGATGTGGCCCGTGAATTACATAAAGTGCTGGCCGAAAAAGGCATCGATTTTCTCGATGCGCCTGTATCGGGGGGCCAAGCTGGCGCCGAAAATGGCGTGCTGACCGTGATGGTCGGGGGCGATCAAGCCGTGTTCGAGCGTGTAAAGCCCGTTATCGAGGCGTTTGCGCGCTGCGCCGAGCGTTTAGGTGAGGTAGGAGCAGGTCAACTCACTAAGATGGTTAACCAAATTTGTATCGCAGGTGTGGTACAAGGCCTTGCCGAAGCCCTGCAATTTGCCCGTAAGGCTGGCCTTGACGGTGAAAAAGTGGTTGAAGTGATCAGTAAAGGCGCGGCGCAAAGCTGGCAGATGGAAAATCGCTACAAAACCATGTGGGGCCAAAGCTATGATTTTGGTTTTGCCGTCGATTGGATGCGTAAGGATTTAGGCATTGCCCTAGAAGAAGCTCGCCGCAATGGCTCGCACTTACCCTTAACCGCATTAGTGGATCAGTTTTATTCTGAAGTTCAAGCCATGGGCGGTAATCGTTGGGACACCTCAAGCTTGTTAGCGCGTTTTGAGAAAAACACTAAGTAGGCGGTGATTGCCAAATAGATGACCATCGTGAATTTGATGGCATAAAAAAGCCCAGTCATGCACTGGGCTTTTACATTGATGGGATATCGACAAAGACGGATTAGTCTGCCCAGCGAATATGGGTGACTAAACTGTGACTCTCGCCGGGGGCCAGCGTTAATTTATCTTCAAGCACATTGGCGGCTTCTAAACACACCATGGTCAGATAGTCATCGTCATTAAAGCGGGCAAGGCGAGTTGATTTTTCAATCCAAGGGTTCCACAACACGGCCGAGTGGCTATTTTCGCGGCTCACTTCAATCACACCTTGGGGCGTATGTAAGTGTTGTACTGGGCCTAGCTTGGTGTAAACGCGATCGGTTTCGCGGTCGAATAGCACGTCGTCCGTTGTTTGCGGGTAAGGCCCTTCGGCAAACTCAATATATTGAGCACCACTAAAACCCGTGGCTTTAAGTTGGTGAATATCTTCAATTGGAAAATAACTGTGTAGTGCTTGGGTGAGTGTTACGGGCACATCGCCAAGGTTAGTGTTAACTAAGCTGATACTTAAGGTTTCACCTAAGGTAAAGAGGACGTTGACTTGGGTATGGTGCGGCCAAAAAACCTTATCTTCTTCACCGATCGTTAAGCTGAAACGCAAATCTACCAATTGATTACGCATCTCAACCGACTCGAGTGTCCAAATACGGGTACGGGCAAAACCATGTTGTGGAAAATTAGCTTGGTTGCTCATGCCAAACCAAGGCCAGCAGACAGGTACACCGCCACGGATCCCATTACCCGGTTGATAGTCATCCGCCGAAGACACCCATAACAAGGGCGGCTTACCTACGGGTTGAAAATGATCGATTTGCGCGCCCTGTAAAAAAATCCTTGCTTGGCATAACGCAGTGTTCACTTCGACATAATCGAGCCCGTTTGCGTGTTTTTTGGTGGTAACAGAACCCATAGTAACAATATCCTCAACCTGATGACGTATCAGCAATACAGACACTTAGCTTACAAACTTTTGCACTTGAGCATAAGCCTTTGTTGCGATCAATTTACGGTTTCGCTGTTCGATTGTGTAAACAAAAGTCATTGTGCCAAGGTCCAGATGCTTCCTTTTTCAACAGATTTAGCTAAAGTGGTCAGAGCACTGAGTTCATTGCCATAAAACAAGAAAGGGAAGCGATTATGCCAGTCTATCAAGCACCACTACGTGACTATCAATTTATCCTCGATGAAATGTTGCATATTTATCAGCAAGATGCCTTAAAAGGCTTCGATGAAATCGACCCCGATCTGGTCGATGCCATCCTACAGGGTATGGCGGATTTCAGTACTGAGGTGATGTTGCCGTTAAATAGCGTAGGGGACGTGCAGGGCTGCAAACTCGTGGATGGCAAAGTGGTTACCCCCGAAGGTTTTGCCGACGCCTATCAGCAGTTTGTCGATAATGGCTGGCCTACACTGACCTGCGATCCCGCCTATGGCGGCCAAGGACTGCCCGAAGTGGTCGGTATTTTCGCCACAGAGATGCAAACCTCGACCAACATGGCCTTTGCCATGTATCCCGGCCTGACCCATGGCGCCTATGCGGCCATTCATGCCCACGGCAGTGAGGCGCTGAAACAGAAGTATTTAGCCAAATTAGTGAGTGGTGAATGGACTGGCACCATGAACCTAACCGAATCCCATGCAGGAACCGATTTAGCACTGCTGCGTACTAAGGCCGTTCCCGCGGCGGACGGCTACTTTGTCATCACTGGGGAGAAGATTTTTATCTCCTCGGGTGACCATCAATTTACCGATAATATTGTGCATTTGGTGCTCGCCCGTTTACCCGATGCCCCCGAAGGCGTGAAGGGGATTTCGCTGTTTGCCGTGCCTAAAGTGTTGGTGAACAGTGATGGCAGTTTAGGTGAGGCGAACAGCCTCTATGCTAGCGGCCTCGAGCACAAAATGGGGATCCACGGTAATTCAACCTGCGTGATGGTATTTGAGGGGGCACTCGGTGAGTTAGTCGGCGAACCCCATCAAGGGCTGCGCGCCATGTTTACCATGATGAACCAAGCGCGCCTTGGTGTCGGGATGCAGGGATTAGGCGTGTCCGAAATCGCCTATCAAAATGCCTTGGCCTACGCCAAGGATAGATTGCAGAGCCGCGCCATTAGTGGGGCTAAGGCGCCCGAAAAAGCCGCCGATCCGATTTTGGTTCACGGTGATGTGCGCCGGATGTTGTTATCGCAAAAAGCCTTTAATGAAGGTGCCCGGGCACTCGTTGGCCAGCAGGCACTGTGGCTCGATGAGGCAGAGCGCCATAGCGATCCTGCCAAAGCTAAAGTGGCCGCCCAGTTAGCGGCGTTATTTACACCAGTGGTGAAAGGCTTTATCACAAACCGTGGTTTTAACGCCTGTGTGGATGCCCAGCAAGTATTTGGTGGTCATGGCTATATCCACGAGTGGGGCATGGAACAGTTCGTGCGTGATAGCCGTATCGCTTTGATTTATGAAGGCACTAACGGTATCCAGGCGCTCGATTTAGTTGGGCGTAAATTGCTGAGCGATCGCGGCGCTGCCATGCAGCAATGGTCTGCGTTAGTGACTGAGTTTATTCAATCACAGGGTAAAGATCCGCAAATGCAGCCCTATATCAGTGGGCTAATGGATTGCGCCACCGATTTACAAAAGGCGAGCGGTTATTTAGCGACCCATGCAGCCAGCAATCCCGACATTATTGGCGCGGCATCGATGGCGTATCTCGAGTTATTTGGTATTACTGCCCTTGCATGGATGTGGGCGCGTATGACTAAGATTGCCCTGACTGCGCTCGATAATGGCACGCAAGAGTCCGATTTTTACCAAGCTAAACTGAAAACGGCGGACTTTTACATGGCGTATTGGGCCGTGCAGAGTCGCAGTCTGCGTAAACAGTTGGAGCTGGCGAGTGAGATGTTAACCACGCTCGATGAGGCGATTTTTTAAGTTTACCTTCAAAGTGTTACAACCAGTCAAAGCCAGCAGCGTGATGCTGGCTTTTTTATTAAGATAGCTTTCATTCAGCGCCATTCAATAGGAGCCATACACTAAGAGCCATGCACTTATATCCGTACATAATGAATGGACTCTCTTTACAATTGTTACAAACCCCGACCGATGTAAATTTAAATGAGAATTATTGTCATCTAATAATCAAACTTTATAATGACGGCACATTTTAGATGACATGGGTAAACCACAGGTTTGCTCAAGGTTGGGGGACTTTGTGAAATCACGTTTTGCCTATTCAATACTAACGCTTGCCCTGATGCCGCATTTGGTCTTTGCGGCTGCGCCTAACGCTCAAGAGAGTCAACCCGAGCAAGAAAGTGCTTCAACGGCACAAGCCGATATACAAACCAACACACAGGCCGAAGCACAAGCCAGCACACAAGCTGAGACTAAGGCGCCAGAGCGAATTGTCGTGCGTGGTCGCGCCATGCAGATGTATGTCGATAAAGAGACGGAAATCGGCACTAAAACGGCAATTAATGTGATGGAGCTGCCGCAGTCAGTGCAAGTGCTGACCGAGCAACTGATTGACGATCAAGCCGCCCGCAATATTACTGACTTATACCGCTCCATTGCCGGTGTGAGTGAATTTAGCTATTCCGGCGTGACCTTTCGTGGCTTTCGCGACGATGCCAACGTGTTTTACGATGGCGTGCGTGGCGACCCGTATTCGGGATTCTCGGTGCCACAACTGTTCAACGTGCAGCGGGTTGAAGTATTAAAAGGCCCGGCATCGGCACTCTATGGCGGCGGTGAGCCCGGCGGCATGATTAACTATGTGACGAAAAAACCGACCTTTGTCGAGCGTAAAGAGCTCACCTTAAGCACGGGCAGTTACGACATGATGGGCGGCTCGCTGGATTTCACCGGCGGTTTAACCGAGGATTTAGCCTATCGATTGGGGGGCTATTATCAACAGGAAGATAGCTTCCGTAACAATGCCGATAGTTTAAATGCCGAAGTAGCAGGTGGCTTACTGTATGAAATCAGTGACGATACTAAGCTGACCACCACATTCGATCTGATAAGACAGGATTTGGGCGGCAATCGACTCCGTGGTGTACCCGTGGATGATGCGGGGAATTTCCTGGTTGACCCTTCCTACAATGCCAACGAGAAGAGCGACTTCCAGAAAATGGATGCCTTGGTGCTGCAAGCGATTCTCGATCATCAATTTAGTGATGATTTTTCGGTAAAAACTCAAATTCGTTACCTGAATAATGAATCCGATCAGCAATATCACGAATCCCGTGGCTGGGTCGATGTGAACGGTGATGGTAAGGCAAACAGCGCTGATGGCACCATCAAACGTGAATATCGTGTCCAATCCCGTGCCAATGACGAAATCAGTTTAACCAACGATTTTGTCTATCGCTTTAATGCCTTAGGTTTTGAGCATGAGTTCCTGTTTGGTGGTGATTATCACTACGTCGAAACCGAATACCATTACAAGTTGGCGACCAGCAAGGAAGGCGTGGGTAATCTCAATATCTTTGAGCTGAATTACGGAGAAACTAATCCGAGTACTTATCAGTTAAAAGACATGGATACCGACGGTACTCGCTCCAACCGTTTTGGCTTTTATCTGCAAGAACATCTGCATTTCAACGAGCAGTGGTCTTTAATTGCGGGTCTACGCTTTAGCCAGTTTGATGATTACGACAAAAAGACCGGATTCTCCTTTAGCGATAATGCCATTACCCCAAGGGCTGGGCTGAATTATCGTCCAATCGAATCTATGTCTTTCTATTTGAACTACTCAGAGAGTTTCAATCCGGCATCATTGTCGGATCAAGAGAGCATTAAAAGTGACGGCGCACTCGATCCCGAAACTGGTAATCAAATAGAACTCGGGATGAAAAACGAGTGGCTTGATGGCCAGTTTATGACCACGCTCGCACTCTATCGCATTGAAAAACAAAATGTTGCTCAGGCAAACCCTCTAGATACCGGCGATGACGATGGTATTCCTAACTTAGTCAATTTAGGCGAAGTACGCAGCCAAGGGGTGGAATGGACGCTGGTGGGCGATCTCACTGATAATCTTACCGTGACGGCCAACTATGCCTATAACGATACCGAAGTGATTAAAGGTGTGACCAACGACAGTTTGACCAACACCTTTGGCGACGGCAAACACTTTGCCAATGCGCCGCGTCATCAAGCCGGTTTATGGACGCGTTACGATATTCAAGCGATTGATTCGGCCATTGCCTTCGGGATGGACTATGTGGGCGAGCAATTTAGCCTCAATGGTCAAACGGTGAAACCCCATACAGTGTTTGATATGAGCTGGACAACCCAATGGGATCAAACCCAAGTGCGCGTAAATCTGAAGAATATCTTCGACAAGGAATATGCTGTTAGCGGATTTAGTGAGCGCAATGGCCATTTCCCCGGTGAGCCGCGTAATGTCACCTTGGAATTGACCCATAAGTTCTAGCGTAAAGCTTCCAAGTGTCATCTATGCCCGCGTGATGATTCGCGGGCATAGATTGATTGTGCAAAAGATTGTATATAAAGATAAATTTCGCTATATCTTTGTAATGTGCATGAGTGTTTTAGCATTGCTGCTAACCATGCCATGATCCGCATGAAACGCTTCTTATATTTCATTTACCGATTACAACGATAGATTCTATCCGTTTTTGACTGTGACTATCTTTGTTTAGACTGAGCTTATCTATTCTCCATTGCGTCTTTGTTGCGATAAGGTCAGTTATGCCGCCGATTAGCTATTTATCTTCTGCCTCTCAATCTGTTACCGCGCCGAAAGTAGCGTTAATTGCAGAAGGCGGTGGCCAGCGCGGCATTTTTACTGCGGGCGTACTCGATGCTTGGCTTGAGGCGGAATTCGACCCCTTCGATTTATTGATTGGTACCTCAGCAGGCTCGCAAAACTTGACCAGTTTTTTAGCCAGACAAAAGGGTTACGCCAAAAAACTCATCCGGGGCCTTACGCGCCATAAACGCTTCTATCAGCTAGGGCGTGGTCTGATTGGTGCCAATGTCATCGACCTCGACTGGTATTTTGAGCAGACTCAGCGTGGCAGCTTTAAGCTGGATTTAGCGGCGGCCAGTCATTCCCTCAATGGCCGAGAACTCCTTATTACCACCACGCGAGTCTCTGACCGCCAAGGGTATTTCTTGAGTCCAACCAGTCATGAGCACTGGCGTGAACTACTCAAAGCCTCTAGCGCCTTGCCTTTTTTATATAAACAGGGGGTGAAGTTAACGCCTTGGTTAGGGATTGGATCTGCTAATCATAGCGATGCGACACTCGAATCCAAGCAAGACTTTTACCTCGATGGTGGCTTAGCGGCGCCGCTGCCCGTGCGTGAGGCGTATAAACGGGGTGCCCGCAAAATTGTGGTGGTCAGGACGGTCAATGAGGACTTTCAAGCCCAATCGGCTTGGGTACATAAGCTTAAATCGTGGATCTGTGTTTCTGGTTTTTGCCCTAAGACCATTGATTACCTAGTGCAGCATGAAGAGGCCTATCAGGCCGAGCTAGACTTTATTGCCAATCCTCCAGATGATGTTGAAATTGTGCAGATTTTTTCGAAGGCGCCATTACAGAGCAAGCTGTTAGGCAGCACAGATGCGGATTTACGCATTGATTATCAGCAAGGGATAAAGGCGGGGAAGGCGTTTCTTGCAACGTATTCTGGGCAAATTTCCAAGGCTAAAGATGCGACACTCGTTGCACCGCTGGCGATATCGGCCTAGGTTTTTAGTTCGCTCTACTTGAAATACTCAAGGTGATATTCCAAAGCAACATTTATGTTTGGTGCCGTGTGGTCAAGCTAAATCAAAGTCTTAAAGAGTTAGATAGTTAAAGATAAAAGCCACCCTAGGGTTAACACCTATCACTTAAGGTGTTTAGAGCGAACAGGGTAGCGAGTTTTATTGATACGAACGGTCCTTGCTTTGGGCCGTTTTCTTTTTTGGGGCAGTATGTAGCGTTTAACTCTCTCCCGCATGGCCCTTAGCTTTCTCGGGATGGAGCCGGGGGAGGCTATCGCACACCACATCAGCTCATCCTGAATATCTCTCAATGCCATCATAAAACTTATACGCAATGGCGATACCTGCGCCTCTCTCGCAATACGACTGATTTCCAGGCGAACCAAATTGTAAGCTATCAATATTCCCCAGATTTCTTGTATTACCCCCTCCACAGACTGACTTCGTAGCAGCACTTCATCTTCGAGCATATTGTGCTTTATCTCTCCGTAGCTGTTCTCTATTTCCCATCGTTCAAAATACACATCCAGTAATGACTGCGTACCATATTCCAGACTCGTTAAGGAGGTGAGAACACCTATGACGTGATTAGGTTGTTCTGGCTTAGGGTACAGGACAAGGCGGGCTTGCCATTTCTCCGGCAAGCTTGGGTCTTGTTTCCGAGCATGGGCTGACACTTTCATTTCCACTAAAAGGTCTCGCCCTTCCTTATCCAGTTGCTCAACCACTTCATATTGCGTGTTGGATTTTATCGGCGTCATCCAGTGACTCGTCGTATGTTGCCGTTGCCAATTAATCATCAACTCGGCACTGAGGTAACAGCGGTCAAAAATCGTCAGGGAGTGAGCGGGGGCTGAAGCGGCCAGCTGTTTGGCATAAGAGACCTCTCCTGTCGAGCTGGGCCCAAAGACAACATCATGTAATAAACGACTTCGCAGCGATGTGAGGGCACATAATCGAACAATCGGGTATTCAGTATGGTGGTTTTCATTGTACTTGATGTATTGGAAGTGCTCTGCAAGACAGGCGGTATCATGGGTGCGGAACTGAGTGCCGTCGACAGAAAGTAAACTCAGTCCAAACCATTTGTCATCGCTATCTTCCTGCTGGGTCCAATGGGCTGCTGTCAGTTTAAAAAGCGCTTCCAAAGGTTGGGCGGTGAGGCGCTTTCTCGCTTGAGGAATAGCACTTGGTGCAACAGAATCCCCTAAGTGGTTGGAAAGCTTGAGGTCTAGTTTATCTAAAACTTCCGTGATGGGTTTATCCCGATACAAGCCAATACCGACAATTAGCCAAACGACAAGTTCGGCGGGTAACTTACGCCGTCTCATGCTGGCTTTATTGGTAGAATCAAGGGCTTGCTCTATCCATTCGAGCGGGAGTTCTTTTTGGAAGAGAGCCAGTGATTCTGGTGCAGCAAACGTATCGACATCAATCAGCCAGTGAGCCAACATAAAAAATACCCTCAGCAATTAGTGTACTGAGGGTATTGTTAACCATCCGTAGGATCGTTCAACTGATCAATGCCTTAACTGATCGGTGTTAACCCTAGGGTGGCTTTTATCTTGATGACATGCCTCAGCGATTAATAACTAGCAGCATGCACTGAGCGTACGGCGCGGCCTGATGGGTCGATAATGCCACGTAAGCTTTCGTCCCACGCCAGCGCTTCAGGCGTAGAGCAGGCGACCGACTTGCCACCGGGAACCGTTTCGGCGGCACTTGGCAATGGATAATGCTCTTCAAAGAAACAACGGTAGAAATAGGCTTCCTTGGTTTCTGGTGTGTTGTACGGGAAGCGGAACTTCGCATTGGCCAGTTGCAAGTCGTCGACTTGCTCAGCGGCATGGGCTTTTAAACCATCGATCCAAGAGTAACCCACGCCATCGCTGAATTGCTCCTTTTGACGCCAGGCGACTTCTTTTGGCAATTTATGCTCAAAAGCTTGGCGCAGAATGTGTTTCTCAATCCGACCATCCTTAGACATTTTTGCCTCAGGGTTGATACGCATCGCCACATCCATAAATTCCTTATCGAGGAAAGGCACACGGGCTTCGAGTCCCCACGCCGCCATGGCTTTGTTGGCGCGCAGACAATCGAACAGATGCAGTTTATCCAGTTTACGCACGAGTTCCTCGTGGAAGGCCTGCGCGTTTGGCGCCTTGTGGAAGTACAAGTAACCGCCAAAGAGTTCGTCGGCACCTTCACCCGATAACACCATTTTAATGCCCATCGCCTTGATTTTACGCGCCATCAGGTACATGGGTGTCGCGGCACGAATGGTGGTGACATCATAGGTTTCTAAGTGGTAGATGACTTCTTTAATCGCATCTAAACCCTCTTGGAA
Source organism: Shewanella sp. GD03713 (assembly GCF_029843705.1). NCBI lineage: Bacteria > Pseudomonadati > Pseudomonadota > Gammaproteobacteria > Alteromonadales > Shewanellaceae > Shewanella > Shewanella sp. GD03713. The sequence continues at coordinate 2,939,607 of NZ_JAOCIW010000001.1, read as the reverse complement.
GGTAAAGTTGATCTCGTGGTGAATGGTACCAATCGCATCGGCGACCTTCTTAGCAGCTGCTAAATCCGGCGCGCCTTTTAACCCAACGGCAAAGGAGTGCAGCTGTGGCCACCAAGCACCACTTTGATCGTCATCTTCGATACGGCGTTTGGCAAAGGTTTGGGTAATCGCCGAGATCACCGAGGAATCTAAACCGCCAGACAACAACACGCCGTAGGGCACGTCGGACATCAATTGGCGCTTAACGGCGGCTTCGAGGGCATCACGTAATTCTTCCTGGCTGGCGCCGTTATCTTTCACCGCATCAAAGCTCTGCCAATCGCGAGTGTAGTATTGCACTGGCTCACCGATGCTTGAGTACAGATATTGCCCAGGCTGAAATTCGGCCACGGTTTTACAGACCGGCATCAGTGCCTTCATTTCGGAGGCCACGTAGAAGTTACCCGCCGCATCACGCCCAGTGTAGAGCGGGATAATACCCATATGATCACGGCCAATAAGGTAGGCATCTTTGGCTTTATCGTAGAGTACGAAGGCGAAAATACCGTTTAATTTATCAAGGAATTCAGTGCCGTATTCTTGATATAGCGCCAAGATCACTTCGCAGTCAGAGTTGGTTTGATAGCTGTATTTATCGCCGAGTTGGGCTTTGAGTTCTTTATGGTTGTAGATCTCACCGTTGACCGCGAGGATAAGGCTGCCGTCTTCGGTTAGTAGTGGCTGCGCACCGTGTTCAATATCGACAATCGCCAAGCGCTCATGGGCCAAAATCGCTTTATCGCTGGCGTAAATGCCTGACCAATCGGGGCCGCGATGGCGCATCAGTTTGGACATTTCCAGTGCCACTTGGCGTAGCTCTTTCGCATCGGATTGAATATCTAAAATTGAAAAAATTGAACACATAATGCAACTCCTAAACCGCTGTATTTCATTTGAGGATGTCTCAATTGAGTATCAATGTGCCAGCGATTCGGGATTTTGCCAAATACTATTTTTGATGATTTGTTTGTTTTTAGGTGTTTTCGATGGTTTTGATCTGCATGTAAAATGGTTATGGCTGATGGTTGTTTAATTTATCGTGCATTTTTATGAATAAAATGTTTTTGGTTATTGGTTGCGAAGCGGGATATTGGCAAATACATAATGTTCACTCAATAAAATCCGTTTTTGGCAAAATCATGATAAATGTGAGCAAGATAGTGATCCAATCACAAATATTGCTGATTTAATGAACAGTTTGTCGGCGGTCATTGCACGTGTTGTCACAGCCAAGGTCAAACTGTGAGTCTAAAGTGGGGCGGCTGATAAAATAATAAGGCACCTCTCAAGGTGCCTTATGGGATGTTTCAGCGATGAATCGTTTTCAAGTGTTTACTTTGCGGCCGTGGCAAGTTCCGTTTTGGCAGGACGCAGGCTGTTGAACTCAGTGCCTTGATAATAGCCAGGCCAATCTTGGCTGTTACCTAAGGTGCGAGTCACTTGATAGTAAACTTCGAGATCTTGAATCGCACCGCTCAGATCCCAGTCTTCATGGTATTCATCGCAGACATTGTGGTAGCAGCCCTTCATGGTCGCTTGCATTTGAGTCTTATAGCTTGCGGTTGCAGCATCTATGGGTTCGCTTCCTCCACCGGCAAAGACCGCAGGCACGCCAAGTTTGGCAAAGCTGAAGTGATCAGAGCGGAAGAATCCGCCCGACGCAGGATTCTTTTCACCCAAAGCAATACGGTTTTGCTGTTTGGCGGCATCGACTAAGTAGTTTTCAAGCTCGGACTTGCCTTTACCGACGATAGTGAAGTCCTTGGTTTTTCCATAAATATTGGTGCTATCTAAGTTGAGTACTGCCACTGTTTTATCAATGGGGTAGATTGGGTTGGCAGCGTAATAGCGTGAGCCGAGTAAACCTTGCTCTTCACCTGTCGTCGCGATAAAGGTCACCGAGCGCGCTAAGCCGTGGCCCTGTTTGGCGTTATCGGCCAGTTGTCTGGCGATTTCTAAAATGCCCGCAATGCCCGATGCGTTATCCATGGCACCGTTGTAAATCTTATCGCCTTCTTTACTGTCATCTTTGCCAATATGGTCCCAGTGGCCGGTAAATAGGATTTGCTCATCGGCTTGCTGAGTGCCGGGAAGGGTGGCGACAACGTTATAGCTGTTGGCGTATTCGGCTTTGTTTTTAAAGGCGATATTGGCCATTTGCTCAAGGGGTAAGTTAATTGGACTATCGGCGGCGCGCGCCATCAGCGTTGGTAGGGATAAACCCGCTTTTTCAAATAATTGTGTAGCAGCATCTAAGGTTAACCAGCCTTCGACTTGCACGCGGCTGTCTTGCTCGGCTTTGCTGAGGACTAAATCTTGCTGCGCGCCAGTCCAGCTGTTTTCAACCACGGACCAAGGGTAAGAAGCAGGCTCGGTATCGTGAATGATCAACGCCCCGAGTGCGCCTTGACGGCTGGCTTCTTCAAATTTGTAACTCCAGCGACCATAGTAGGTCATATCTTTACCGTTAAACTTACCAGAGTCAGGGCGGGCAAAGCCGGGATCGTTCACAAGGATCACCGCAATTTTGCCTTTCATATCCACATCTTGGTAATCGTTCCAGCCATATTCCGGCGCATTTACACCGTAGCCAACAAACACTAAGGGGGCGTTTTCGATATTGACGCCGCCATTATCGTGACGACTGTTTAAGACGATATCTTTGCGATAGGTTAACGGCAATCCTGCCAAGCTGATTTGCTGCACATCGTAGGCGGTATAACTCACCATAGGTACAGGTTGTAAAAAACTGCCTTGATAGGCGCCTTTGAGTCCCATTTCGGCAAAGGCCTTAGACAGGTAGTCTAAGGTGAGCTTTTCACCGTGGGTAGTGGGGGCGCGGCCTTCAAACTCATCGGAGGAAAGGTTTTTAATGTCGTTTCTAAAGCGTGCTTCATTCATTTGCACGGGTTTCAGTGCTGCACTGCTGTTGGCATCGGGCTGGGCCGAATTAGGGCTGCAGGCGCTGAGCATGGCTAGCGCGCAGACAGGATACAAACGTCGCATAGGTTAATCCTACTGTTGTTTTTAGGGCGTATTTCACGCATATATCAAAGGGGTATGTCGTGCCTTATCATGAAGCAAGCGCTATTGGGGGACAAGGGAGAGCCAAGGGGAAAAATGTTACTTAATGTTGCTTTACCGTATCGAGTCTGTTGTGGTTCTCAGCACGCTAAGGTGCTGAGAATCGGGCGATTTAAGGATTAAACTACATCAATATCGCCGGCGCAGGCGAATACATGATTTGGGCGGAAAGGCTCTTTATCGATATCTTCAAGCTTACTCACGCCGCTGGTGACCAGAATAGTCTCAAGCCCTGCTTGAAAACCCGCCAGAATATCGGTGCGCATATTGTCGCCAATAATCACGGTATTTTCGGAATGACCGTCGATATGGTTGAGCGCTGAGCGGATAATCCACGAGCTGGGTTTGCCCACATAAAAGGGCTTTTTACCGGTAATGCGCTCTATTGGTGAACACAGGGCGCCGCAGGCCGGACTGTAAGCGGGGCCGTGAGTGTCGGGATTGGTGGCGATAAAACGGGCACCGCGGGCGACGAATCCGGCGGCCTTATGGATCATATCCCAGTTATAGGAGCGGGTTTCACCGACAATCACGAAGTCGGGATTAATGTCAGTAATGGTAAAGCCAGCCTTGTAGAGCTCATGGGTGAGGGCGCCTTCGCCAATCACAAAAGCTTTACTGCCTTCCTGATGCTTTAAAAAATCGGCGGTGGCCATGGCCGAGGTGTAAAAACATTCTTCTGGTACGTCTATCCCGGCGGCGCTGAGGCGGTTTTGCAGATCTTTACCCGTTTGTACTGGGTAATTGGTCAGAATAACGAGGGGATTGCCTTGGTCGAGAACGCGGTGGATAAATTTATCACTGCCGGGGATCAGCTTATTGTCGTGCAGGAGTACACCATCGATATCGCAGATAATATTTTTCATCTAATAGTCTCTTGTATGCCGAACAAAATCACTTTTCGTTAGCTTATCTAATGCCACATTAGGCGAGAAAACAATGATTTTGTATTACAAGGCGAAAAAAAAGAGACCCTTAAGGTCTCTTTTTTTTCGCGAGGCAGTGTTTAATCGGGGGCGTAGCCGTTAGGTCCGATTAAGGTGCCATCGAGATAGGCTTGGCCGTCCTGCATCTTGAGGCGTTGATGGCTGAACCATTTCACCACCAAAGGATAAATCGCATGCTCTTGCTCATGGACACGAGCGGCGAGCATCTCAGCAGTATCATCCTCATAAACAGGGACTTTTGCCTGTAAAATCACTGGGCCAGCATCCAGCTCTGGGGTGACAAAATGCACACTGGCGCCATGTTCAGTGTCTTTCGCATCAATGGCGCGCTGGTGGGTGTTTAATCCGGTATATTTAGGCAGCAACGAAGGGTGGATATTGATCATGCGTCCTAAGTAACGATTCACAAAATCGTTGGTCAGAATACGCATAAATCCGGCCAACACAATCAAATCGGGTTGGTACTTTTCAATTGTTGCCATTAACCGTGCATCGTACTCAGAGCGAGATTCACCTGAATGAGCAATCACGCAGCTGGTATCAATTTCACTATGATGGGCGCGAATTAAACCGTAGGCATCGGGTTTATTACTGATCACTCCGACAACTTCGGCCTGCAGATTATCGTCACAACCGTCGATAACGGCTTGCAGGTTACTGCCATTTCCGGAAATTAATACAACTACACGACAGCTTTGGGGCATTACAGGATCTCCACTTGCTCTTCATTGCCTTCGCGAGCAGCGATAGCACCGATTAGCCAAGCTTGTTCGCCTTCGGCGGCGAGCAGTGCCAGTGCGGCATCGACCTTATCGGCTGGCAGCGCAACGATCATGCCGACACCACAGTTAAAGGTGCGGTACATTTCATATTCTGCAATGTTACCGTTTTCCATTAACCAATTGAAAACGGCAGGCCATTGCCATGAATCACCTTGGATAACGGCTTTGCAGTTTTCAGGCAGTACGCGGGGGATATTTTCCCAGAAACCGCCGCCAGTGATGTGCGCCATTGCGTGCACGTCCGATGCTTCGATCAGCTTGAGCAATGATTTAACGTAAATTTTGGTTGGTTCTAACAGATGTTGGATCAATGGCTTGCCATTGAGATCCTGTTGAGGATCCGCTTGGCTGACTTCTAATACTTTACGCACTAATGAGTAGCCATTTGAATGAGGACCGCTTGAGGCTAAGGCGATTAAGGCATCACCCGCAGCCACTTTACTCCCGTCAATGATGTCAGCCTTTTCAACCACGCCCACACAGAAACCTGCGAGGTCGTAATCTTCGCCTTCATACATGCCTGGCATTTCAGCGGTTTCACCGCCGATTAACGCACAACCAGATTGGAAACAACCTTCGCCGATGCCGTTAACAACCGAGGTTGCGGTTTCTACATCGAGCTTGCCTGTTGCGTAGTAATCGAGGAAAAACAACGGCTCAGCGCCTTGAACGATCAAGTCGTTCACACACATAGCCACTAAGTCGATACCGACTGTGTCGTGTTTTTTGTAATCGATAGCTAAACGCAATTTAGTACCAACACCGTCGGTGCCTGACACTAAAACAGGTTGCTTGTATTTAGTGGGTAATTCACACAATGCGCCAAAACCACCTAAGTTGCCCATTACCTCTGGACGACGGGTACGTTTAACAGCCGCTTTAATGTTACTTACCAGTGCATTACCAGCATCAATATCAACGCCAGCGTCTTTATAGCTCAGTGGGGTAGGAGTGCTCACGGAGGATCCTCTCGGGTACATCGTTATTGGATTTTTATGCGGCGGTATTCTACCAGCTTGTGCTAGGGGTCGAAAGCCATGATTTGGATTTATCGACTTGCGGGGAGTATTTTTAGCTTCACAGGGGGATATTTCACATTTTCTATCCTGCGATTGGTCATAAAATAGTAGATGAATGGGTGTATCTTAAGCGATAGGCAATAATTCTTGGGATATTGCTCACGATTAGCTCGAATGGCAAAACTTTATGTTTTACCCAATAAACAAATCATCTAAAATCTGAAAAATTTGCCTAAGATATTTCGCGAACAACAGTAGGAGAGAAAAATGAAAGTTGTCGAGGTTAAACACCCGTTAGTGCGTCACAAAATCGGCCTGATGCGTGAAGGTGACATTAGCACTAAACGTTTCCGTGAGCTAGCCGCCGAAGTGGGCAGCTTGTTAACCTATGAAGCTACCGCAGATTTCGAAACCGAAACTGTTACGATTGAAGGCTGGAATGGTCCAGTGGATGTGGACCAGATCAAGGGCAAAAAAGTGACTGTTGTGCCGATCCTGCGTGCGGGTTTAGGCATGATGGACGGCGTGCTTGAGCATATTCCAAGTGCGCGTATTTCGGTTGTGGGTATTTACCGCGACGAAGAAACCTTAGAGCCAGTGCCATATTTTGAAAAGCTGGCCAGCGACATGAACGAGCGTATCGCACTGATTGTTGACCCTATGCTGGCAACTGGCGGCTCTATGATTGCGACTATCGACCTGCTGAAAAAACGTGGTTGTACGTCGATTAAAGCCCTAGTGTTAGTTGCCGCGCCTGAAGGGATTAAAGCCCTTGAAGCGGCTCACCCTGATGTAGAGCTGTATACTGCGGCTATCGACAGATGCTTAAACGAGAAGGGCTACATTCTGCCTGGTTTAGGCGATGCCGGTGATAAAATCTTCGGTACTAAATAAAAACGAGATGACTTAACCGTCATTAAGATTCGATAGGGGAGCTTAGGCTCCCTTTTGTTTTTGGCGTTCGCAATACAATATTCATCGCCCCTTCCCGGTGCTTGAACTAGAGTTAACAATAAGATTTATTTCAATTTAATACTTGAACAATACAATTGTTCGTTATATTCAATTCATTTTAAGTAAGATGATGGCAGGGATTATGATTAGTACAAAACTCAGTTGGGCACTGGTTCGTCAATCCTGTTCACTGGCAACATTGATATTTGTTGTCCTGCTGCTGATCCTCTTACCCTTCAAAATCGACAAGGAACATAAGGCTTTCGTTCATTTCCTGAGGGCAAAACACACTGTGCCAAGTTATGTGGAGCTGCTAGGAAAAGGCTTATCGTTACACGATATTATTGATTTCGATAGCGCGCTGCTTGCGCCTTTTAAGCTCGACCCTTCGCGCTTATTATTGCCTCCCGGGAGCCATTTGCTACCGGAAGAAGAGCAAATCATTCGTTATTTTGACTACCTCTATTCGAGTCGCAAGAATGCGGTTCGCGGGGCTTTTGTCTATATCGGCTTATATAAAAGCAATGCCTTGTATGTGGCATCCCCAATTCCGGAAGAAGTGAAAAACCGATTAATTCACGATCACATTTTGACCAATGAGTTTTGTCAGCGGCTGCATTATTGCAGTAAGGACGCGTCGGCGGAGTCCTTGGCGGACGGTATCGTGTTATCGATTCCTTACGTCGATGAAATTACAGGAAATGTTATTTTCTCTATGGCGGCGCCGATTTCATCTTCCCACGATCCTGCGCATATGTGGGGGGATGTGATTGCCGATACGGCATTTATGGCATCGGGATTTATGCGGGGTAAAGACTATGAGTCGGTGATGACCCCTTATGGCACCGATATAGTGATCACTGGCGACAGCCTCTGGACGCGTATTACGCCCGAGTTCTTGTTTTATCCCATGAGTAATCATCTGGATAACCTCACCACATTAACCTATAAAGTCAGTGTATTACGCTTTGTGGTTCAGTATGTTCCCCTATGGTTCTTGTTGTGCGTGTTAACTGTTATCTTCCAACTCAGGTATATGCGCCTTAAACAGCTGCGAGCAGAACGTCAACGATTCGGCGAGGCGATGCTGCAGGATCCTTTTACTAAAACCTACAATAAGAAGGTCTATGAGACGCTGACATTTAAGTCGGCGACTGAGGGCCTGTATGCGGTGATCTGTATCGATGGCGATAAAATCAAAACCATTAACGATACCTACGGTCATAAACTGGGCGATATGGCAATTCTGCAAATTGTTGAAGCCATGCGAGCGGTATTTCGGGAGAATGACTTGTTTATCCGCACTGGTGGGGATGAATTTGTGGTGATCCTCAGTAATTGCTCCCAGGATAAAGCGTTACAACTTGCTCATAAGCTTAAAGAGAATGTTGAGCAGCGCCAGTTCTTAAGCATGCTAACGGTATCGTGCGGGGTGGCTGATTCGAGCGGCTATCCATCCTTTGACTCAGTGTTACAGGCGGCGGATAAGGCTTTATACGTGGATAAGGCCAAAAAGGGTGAGCATGTGTCCGATAATAGCCTGCGCTGAGTTCCTTTTACTGAGCTAGCTAGACATTAAAAATTAGGCATAAAAAAGCGTGGTCTTGCCACGCTTTTTTATTACTATCTGCCTTAGAGTACCATGGCGGCAATCCAACCAAAGACCAGTAAAGGGATATTGTAATGGATAAAGGTTGGGATCACACTGTCGCGAATATGGTCGTGCTGACCATCGGCATTTAAACCCGAGGTCGGGCCTAATGTTGAATCAGATGCAGGTGAACCAGCATCGCCCAAGGCCGCAGCGGTGCCGACTAACGCGATAGTTGCAGGCACTGAAAAACCAAAGCTTAAGGCTAAGGGCACGTAAATCGTCGCGATAATCGGAATGGTCGAGAAGGACGAGCCAATGCCCATGGTGATCAAAAGGCCGACCAGTAACATCAAAAAGGCGGCAAGGGCTTTATTATCCCCAATCAATGAACTCAATGACGAGACAAGTGTGCCGACTTCGCCGGTTTCTTTGACTACCGCAGCAAAACCTGCGGCGGAGATCATGATAAAGCCGATATTGGCCATCATGCGCACGCCTTGGGTGAAAATATCTTGATCGGCAACGTGCTTGAGCGCGCCCGAAAAACTGAAGATCATAAAGCCGACTAAGGCGCCGAAGATCATCGAATCGGTTTCAAGTTGCACAAACAGAGTCGCCAGAATCGCAAACGCAGCGATAACGATATTGCGTTTATTGAGGCTTTCTTCAGGCTCGGCGGTCAGTACCTTAGCTTCATCGTAAACCCTAGGTTTGCGGTAACTGAAAAATACTGCGATCAACAAGCCAACCACCATACCGGCGGCGGGGATCAGCATTGCGGGGGGAATTTGATCGCGTACGGCGACCAACCCATTGCCCGTCAGGTTAGAGAGCAAAATATCATTCAAGAAAATCCCGCCAAAGCCCACGGGTAAAATCATGTAGGTGGTCACAAGTCCAAAGGTCAGCACGCAGGCGACAAGACGGCGGTCGATATTTAGCTTGGTCATCACATGCAGTAGCGGCGGCACGAGTATCGGAATAAAGGCAATATGGATCGGCAGGATATTTTGCGATGCCATCGACATAGCGAGCAGGGATAACAACAATAACCAGCGGACCCAGTTGGTGTTGGTAGCATTGGGATCTTTGCCAAGGCTTTTAATGATGGAGTTGGAGATCAGTGTCGTTAAGCCCGAATGGGATAGTGCCACAGCAAACGCACCAAGTAAGGCATAACTGAGGGCGATTTGTGCGCCGCCACCTAATCCCGTATTGAAGGCATCAATCGTTTGATGCAGATCCATTCCCCCGACCAAACCGGCAACGAGGGCACTGATAGTGAGTGCAATCACCACATTCACCCTCGCCAAACTGAGGGCTAACATTAAACACACTGCAATAACGACTGCATTCATAGACAATATCTTAATTCTGTAAACCAAAGGGACTATTTTTGACTGCAAAGGCCGTGTCTGTCCAGTTTACGGCGGCTTAATCTGAAAAATATCTGAAAATGTGAATTGGGTGGGTTTTTACTGTTAGACGAATGTGTTCTCGAACGCTTACCACTCGCCCAGATTGCTCTATCCTTAAGCAGTAGTGTCAAAATGCCCTTGAAAAATGTGATATTGGTCTTAAATAGGTTGTAAGGCAAAACGCACGACTTATAATGCCTAAAGATTTGATTGGTAAGCTCCCTCAAAGACACTCGTGCAAATCAGCGCAAGCGTGTTTAAGGGATGTTTTACTTTAATAGTTAGTTCAACTCATAGATGGAGATATAAAATGAGCGTATTAGTAGGCCGTCCGGCTCCTGATTTTACTGCTGCAGCTGTATTAGGTTCTGGCGAAATCGTAGATAGCTTTAACTTAACTGCGGCCATCAAAGGTAAGCCAGCGGTTGTTTTTTTCTATCCACTTGACTTCACTTTCGTTTGTCCATCAGAGTTGATCGCTTTCGATCACCGCATGGAAGAGTTCACTAAGCGTGGTGTTGAAGTGATCGGTGTATCTATCGATTCTCAATTCACTCACAACGCATGGCGCAACACCCCAGTAGAAAAAGGTGGTATTGGCCAAGTGAAATACACTTTAGTTGCTGACGTTAAACACGACATCTGCAAAGCATACGATGTTGAGCACCCAGAAGCTGGCGTGGCCTTCCGTGGTTCATTCCTGATCGACAAAGAAGGTATGGTACGTCACCAAGTGGTTAACGATCTACCATTAGGCCGTAACGTTGACGAAATGCTGCGTATGATCGACGCTCTGCAATTCCACGAAGAGCACGGTGATGTATGCCCAGCGGGTTGGGAAAAAGGCGACAAAGGTATGAACGCAAGCACTGAAGGTGTTGCGGCTTACTTAGCAGAAAACGCAAGCTCTCTGTAATTTGCGGATTTTCGCGTAATAAAAAAGCTGCCCTTGGGCAGCTTTTTTATTGGACGGTCGATAAGCATTAACGCTTATTCCTCACCATCTGCATCCTCTGACTCACCCGCGGCTAATAATGGCCAACCGCCTAAATGCTTCCAGCGGTTGACGATATGGCAAAACAGCTCTGCGGTGCGCTCGGTATCGTAAAGTGCTGAGTGAGCCTCTTTATTATCGAAGGGGATCCCCGCCATAATGCAGGCTTTGGCCAGCACGGTATGGCCAATCGCTAAGCCCGCGAGTGTTGCAGTATCAAAGGTGGCAAAAGGGTGGAAGGGGGAGCGTTTTAAGTCACAGCGCTCAATCGCTTTACTCACAAAGCCATGATCAAAGGCGGCATTGTGCGCCACGATAATACTGCGGTGACAATCTGAGGCCTTCTGCGCCTTTTTAACGGCTTTAAAAATCTCTAAGAAGGCTTCTTTTTCGCTTACGGCGCCGCGTAATGGGTTGGTGGGATCAATACCATTAAAGGCCAGCGCCTCAGGTTCTAAGTTGGCGCCTTCAAAGGGCTCAATATTGAAATGCAGGGTTTTATCAATGCCGAGCAAGCCTTCATCATCCATTTTTAACAGCGTGACGGCTATTTCCAGCAACGCATCGGTTTGAGAGTTGAAGCCCGCGGTTTCGACATCTATCACTACCGGAAAGTAGCCTCGAAATCGGTGTTTCAATTTGTTTGCGTCGCTAATATCGCTCATTAAAGTACCCAAGAAAAATGATAGGGCGCTATTATGCTAAATGTACTAGGATGTGTCATGTTTGATTGGTGGTTTTATGAGCTAAAGGAACTAAAAAGTTTGCCGATAAAACTTCGTAACCGAATAAACACGAGTAAGGGCTATGTGGCGAAAACTGATATTAGTATCAATTTTATGCGTTCCAGCAACTGCAATGGCAGAGTTGCGCCACTATGTGGCCTCTTTGGGCGAATCCCAATGGCGAGTCAGTCAAAACAGCCCCATCGTATGCCGTCTTGAGCATGATATTCCATCTTACGGTAAGGCAATTTTCACCAGCGAAGCGGGTAAACAGTTAAATCTTAACTTTACCTTGGACATGTGGGTGAAACCGGACCAAGTCACACAGGCGACCTTGATGAGTCGCGCCCCCCAGTGGCGTCCTGGTGTTGTATCGAAAGAAATCACTTCACTACGTTACCAAAAGTATTTTAATGGTGAAGTACCAAAGCGTGCCGCTTGGTCGATGTTGAGCGAACTGAGCCGTGGCATGGAGCCGACGTTTTATTATGCCGATTGGTATAACGAATCGAATAAAATTGCGGTAGGGCTGTCGGCGGCGAACTTTGGCCGTAAATATGCTGAGTTTAAGTCGTGCCTATCACACTTATTGCCATACAGTTTCGAGGATATCGCCTTTACCGTACTGAATTACGAAGAAGGCGGCACCGATTTAACCCGTTTCTCACAGCAGCTTTCCCGCATTCAGGAATACTTGTCCTACGATCCGGATGTGGAACTGGTGTTAGTCGATGCTTATACCGACAGTTACGGTGGTCGCTCCGTTAACCAAAAAGTCTCGGATAAGCGCGCAGAATCGGTAAAAGATTTCTTTGTCGCCAGCGGTATTCCTCAGGATAGAATTGTCACCGTCGGCCATGGTGAGCGCCGTCATGTGGCGTCGAATGATGATATTGAGGAGCGAGCACTCAACCGCCGCGTCGTTATCCGGATCAGTAAGCCGCTGATGTGATATTTGGCTCTAAGTTCTAGTTTCGTTCAGTTTAAATACACCTCATTTAAACCAACAATGCCAAGTATTCGGACTTGGCATTGTCATTTCTGAAGCGTGCATCTCGTGAACGCATGAATGTTACTCCAATCTCAGTCATTCAAGCTTATGGCTTATTATACCAATCGTATTAAATATCTGTTCATTCAGCGGGAGTTAAACGGGCTTTAGACAAGGCGAAGGCTTGAAGGCATAGTGGCGCTCTGTCGAAAGCCTTAAACACAGTATAAAGCCCATTCAACCCCGCCCTTCGGGAGCCTCACAGGCATCTCACTCCCGTGTTACATTGACTTAAAAGGGAATAACCATTTCTTCGTCAATGCGCCTTGGATTGAGAGGCCTGTGAGGCTCTGAACTGATTAGATATTTAATGTGATTGGTATTAAAAGTGCGGCAATGCTAAGAGTGACGTCAAGGCATAAGTTTATTGCTGCGTTTTTAGGGAAGAGGATTAGATTTTTATGTAACAAAAAACGACTGAAAATCGCTAGAATTTCGCGGTGTGTTTGAATCGAGATAAAAAAAAGCCCGCTTAATCTAAGCGGGCCGCAAAAAATGCATTTGCAATCAACAAATTGAAGGAAGGAAGTCAAGCATAAGAACCAGGGATGAACTGACATCTTAAAAAGACACCAGTTTAAAAGTTCTTTGTTTTCCATATCCGCTAGCGGATATCTCCTGAAAACAAGCACATTCTAGTGCGTCCCAAGGGCTCAAGCAAACGAGAAAAATTGCCTAGACACATTAGTAAAACTAATGACTAATTAAGTGATTTAGCTCACTTAAGTCACTATTTAGCTTGATTAACAGCTTGTCAGTCAGAATTAATGCATAAAAATACACTTCAATAAACTCATCATTGCTACCACTTTGTTAAATCTTGCCTCTTAGCGAGAAAAGCTCATCTTTTGCTGCGGCATTGCCATGAAAAATTTTGCTTGTATAGTACTTGCTGCAAAAGAGCGTTAAGCCGGATATCACTAAAAGGACGATAAAAGATGGCATTAAGATTTCGCCTTGCCCAGCAAGGTTTATTAGTGGCCACATTGGGCATGGCGTTGGCCGCCTGCCAGAGTGGCAATACGCCAGAAGAGGCCGCACAGCAGGTCAGCGCCAACAAATTGGTTTACCCAGAAACCCGAAAAGACAACTTAGTCGAGACGATTCACGGTGTTGCAGTGGCGGACCCTTACCGTCACCTTGAAGAAAACACGCCAGAAACCGAAAGCTGGGTCAAAGAACAACAGGCCTTTGGTCAAGCATACCTAGCGAAGATCCCCAACAAACAAGCCGTGGTTGACCGTATCACAGAGCTGTGGAACTACGAGAAAATCTCTGCTCCTTTCGAGAATGGCGATAACCAGTTTTATTACCGTAACGATGGTTTACAAGCGCAATCTGTACTCTATGTAAAAGGCAAAGATGGCGTTGAGAAACCTGTACTGGATCCAAATGGTTTTTCAGCCGATGGGACTGTGGCGCTTTCCGGCGTATCAGTCAGTAATGACGGCAAGATTTTAGCCTATGGAGTGTCTAAGTCAGGCTCTGACTGGCAGCAGTGGCAGTTTATCGATATTGCCACGGGTAAAAAGCTTAAAGATGAACTCAACTGGATTAAATTCTCCAGCGCAGTGTGGGATAAGGAAAACCAAGGTGTTTTCTATGCCCGTTACGATGCACCCGCGGGCGGTGATTTACTGGCTGATGTGAATTTTAATCAAAAAGTGTATTACCACAAGTTAGGCACAGATCAGCGCCAAGATTTATTGATTTACGAACGCCCACAAAATAAAGACTGGGGCTTCGGCATCGATGTGTCTGAGCAGGGCGAATATTTACTGTTGTCAATTTCCCAAGGCACAGACAAACGGAATCGTTTCTTCTATAAATCACTGTTTGAACCTAAAGCGCAGGTGGTGGAATTAATCCTTAACCTCGAGGCGGAATATGAGTTTTTAGGCAATGATGGCGCCGTATTTTATTTCAAGACCGATTTAGATGCGCCAAACGGTAAAGTGATTGCCATCGATACCCGTAATAGTGATAAATCCCAGTGGCAAACCATTATTCCAGAATCGAAAGATCCTATTAATAAAGTGGCCATTATTAATGACCATTTAGTCGTGAGTTATTTGCACGATGTATTGGGACAGTTATCGATTTTCAGCATGGGCGGACAAAAGCGTCAGGATGTCACTTTACCTGGTAAAGGTAATGTTGCCGGACCTTTCGGCAAGGCGAGCAAAGACTATTTCTACTATGTCTTTAACAGCTATATTCAACCCGAAACTACCTATAAGTTCGATTTTAAAACGGCAGAGTCGACAGTGGTTGCTAAGCCGCAGGTGTCGTTCAATCCCGATGACTATGTGTCTGAGCAAGTATTTTACACCAGCAAGGACGGTACTCGCGTCCCTATGATGGTGTCCTACAAGAAGGGGCTGGTGAAGAATGGTCAAAACCCAACGCTACTCTATGCCTATGGTGGTTTTGCGATTTCAATGACTCCGCGTTTTAGTCCTGCCAACATCGCTTGGTTAGATATGGGCGGCATTTACGCCGTACCAAGCCTACGTGGCGGCGCCGATTACGGTGAAAGCTGGCACCAAGCTGGGATGTTCGATAAAAAGCAAAATGTGTTTGATGACTATTTTGCGGCGGCCGAATACCTAATCAACGAAAAATACACTAACAGTACTAAGTTAGGTGCTTATGGTCGCAGTAACGGTGGTTTGTTGATGGGCGCTGCTGTCACTCAACGTCCTGAACTGTTTGCCGCCGTGTTACCGGCCGTGGGGGTGCTGGATATGTTGCGCTTCCACAAGTTCACCATTGGTTGGGCTTGGACCAGTGAATACGGCAGTGCCGACAACGCTGAGCAATTCCCTGCCTTATTGGCTTACTCGCCTTACCATAACGTTAAAGTCCAGGCCTATCCTGCGACTATGGTGATGACGGCCGATCACGATGACCGCGTAGTTCCGCTACACAGCTTTAAGTTTGCTGCCATGATGCAAGAGAAGCAGCAGGGCGATAAACCCGTCATTATACGCATTGAGTCTAATGCAGGGCACGGTGCCGGCAAACCAACAGCGATGAAGATCGACGAGTTTGCCGACATTTACAGCTTCCTGTGGCAAAGCTTCGGGCTGACATTGCCGCAAACTCTCGCAAAATAGCGAACTATGTTAATGAAATGGGGTCGTTTGACCCCATTGTTATTTACAAATCCCTCAATTGCGCTGAAACCCGCGCTATCCCTATCTATATCTTCGTCGGGTCATTCACAAGTCTTGTTTCCCTAGGTATAGTAAGCGTCAATTTTTCAACCAAAATTTGCTGATTTCAAATGACGTTTAATTGGCCCATTTCAGTCTATTACGAAGACACCGACGCAGGCGGCGTTGTCTATCATTCGAACTATCTCAATTTTTTTGAGCGGGCGCGAACCGAGTGGTTAAGAGCCTTAGGCGTAAGCCAGACTGCACTGTTAGCCGATGATACGGCGTTTGTGGTTAAGCGGGCGGAATTGGATTTTAAAAAAGCCGCGCGTTTTGAACAGAACCTTATTGTAGAAACTAAGGTCATAGAGTTGAAAAAGGCCTCGTTGGTATTTCATCAACGTTTGGTTGATCATCTGGGAGACTGTTATTGTGAAGGTACAGTGCTAGTGGCCTGTGTTGCCTTATCACGAATGCGTCCCCGAGCTATTCCCTTAAATATTGTGCAGGAGTTTGACAGTGCAAGCTGATATGTCGATTGTTGGGTTATTTTTACAAGCCAGTTTATTAGTGAAATTTGTGATGTTCACTTTACTTTGCTTGTCTGTAATGTCTTGGACGGTGATTTTACAACGCCGTAGCTTATTGACATCTGCAAAAAGTAAATCGGCAAAATTTGAAGATAAATTTTGGTCAGGCGTTGATTTAAATCGTCTGTATAAAGAATTATCGGCTCGTCCAGATAATACTGGCTTAGAGTCATTATTTGTGACGGGTTTTAAAGAATATTCACGTCTAAATAAATTAAATAACAAAGTGCCCGATGCGGTGATGGATGGGACTTCACGTGCCATGCGCGTCACCTTATCTCGTGAATTAGAAAAGTTAGAAGCCAACTTACCTTTATTGGCAACTATTGGTTCGACTAGCCCTTATATCGGTTTGTTTGGTACGGTATGGGGTATTATGAATTCATTTATCGCTATCGGCTCAATGGAAAACGCGACGCTCGCCATGGTGGCGCCAGGTATTGCAGAAGCACTGATTGCAACCGCAATGGGTCTGTTTGCGGCCATTCCAGCCGTTATCGCTTATAACCGTTTTGCGACTCAAGTTGAAAAGCTGGAAATCGGTTACGCTAACTTTATGGAAGAGTTTTCTAGCATCCTGCATCGCCAAGCATACAGTGAGAAGGAAGGCGTATAATGCAAGTCGGTTATCAGCGTAAACGTCGTCGCCCCGTTGCCGAAATCAACGTGGTGCCTTATATCGACGTCATGCTCGTGCTGCTGATTATTTTTATGGTAACAGCGCCGATTGTGACCCAAGGGGTGAAAGTGGAGCTGCCTCAAGGGGCGGCCGAGGTTCTGCCAGCGGACAGTAAGCCGCCAGTGGTCGCGTCTATCGATGCTGACGGTGCTTATTTCCTCAATCAGGGCGGTTCTAATAACGAAGAGATGGAATTGGATGAGTTAGCCACCGCCGTCGCGGCGATCATGGTGACAGAGCCTGAACGCCCAGTGGTGGTGAAAGCCGATAGAAATATTCCTTACGATAACGTGATCCAATTGATGGTGACCCTGCAGCAAGCAGGCGTTCCCTCAGTCGGTTTGATGACGGATTCACCCAAGGAGAAATAGGTGGCGGATAATTCAAATGTTGCATTACCTCTGTCAATTTCAGCAGGTATTCATATTGGCGTGATAATTATTCTGGCCATTGGCATAGATTTCACCCATAAACCTGAACCTGTGCAACAAGTTAGCGCCCCTGCAGTAAAAGCTGTTATGGTTGATCAGCAAAAAGTGGCTAATCAAGTTGAAAAGCTTAAGCAGGAAAAGCGCGATGCTGAGCGCCGCGAACGTGAGCGCCAAGCCGAACTTGAACGCAAAGCACAGGAAGCAAAGCAAGCCCGTGAGCGTGAACAAGCACAGTTGAAGAAACTGGCGGAAGAACGTAAGCAGCAGGAAATTGAGACCCAAAAGGCCAATGATGCCGCGAAAGCCGCGCAGGTGAAGCAGCAGCAGGAAAAGGAAAAAGCGCAGAAAGCTGAAGCCGACCGCAAGCAGAAGGAGCAAGAACGTAAACTTGCTGAAGATGCAGCTCAAAAAGCGGCGGAAAAACGCAAAGTAGAAGAGGCCGCAGCCGCGAAAGCCGAGGCAGACCGTAAGCAGAAGGAAGCCGAAGCCAAGGCGAAAGCAGAGGCAGACGCTAAGGCCAAAGCGGAGGCAAAAGCCAAGGCAGATGCTGAAGCGAAAGCAAAAGCCGAAGCTAAGGCAAAAGCGGATGCAGAAGCTAAAGCGCGTGCCCAGCAAGAGCAGGAAATGGCTGATGCGTTAGCCGCCGAACAGGCTGCATTATCGCAAACCATGAATAAGCAAATGCAGACGGAAGTGGGTAAATACACCGCGATGATTAAATCGACGATTCAACGCAACCTGGTGGTTGACGAGTCGATGCGTGGTAAAACCTGTACTGTTTCTGTGCGTTTAGCCAACGATGGTTTTGTGATCAGCAGTCAGACACAGGGTGGCGATCCTAACGTTTGCCGTGCAGCAAAAGCGGCGATCTTAAAAGCGGGCAAGTTACCAGTGTCTCCGGATCCTGCGGTTTATAACTTGATGAAAGAAATTAACTTAATCGTTGAACCAACGTTTAATTAAAGGAGTCCCATGAAAATTTTGGCAAAATGGTTAGCATTGGCGGTTCTGCTTTGCACTATGCCGGCAAAAGCGGCGCTGGATATTGTGATCACTGAGGGTGTGGATGCGGCGCGTCCAATCGCAGTGATGCCATTCCAATGGCAAGGAGCGGGTGCACCACCTCAGGCGATCGCCGATGTGGTGATGTCAGATTTAATACGTAGCGGTACCTTCAAACCATTAGATGAATTAGGGTTACCACAACGTGGTATCGGTGCTTTAGCCCAGTTTGACGCGAGTGCGTGGGCCAATGTGGGTGCCGAAGCCGTTGTTGTAGGATCGGTAAAACCCTATGGCACAGATCAGTTTTTGGTGAGCTTTGACCTTATCGATTTGGTTAAAGCGCAAAACCAAGCGCTAAAAGGGCCTACCAGTGCGACAGAGTTTTTGATGGATAGTCGCCAAACGGTGATTTCTGCGGCGCAGTTCCGTCAATATGGCCACCGTATCAGCGATATCGTCTATGAGAAGCTGACGGGTATTCGTGGTGCTTTCTTAACCCGTATTTCCTACGTGGTGGTTAACCACAGCCAGAAAGCGGCTTATTCACTGATGATCGCCGACTATGACGGTTACAACGAGCAGATGTTGCTGCGCTCTCCAGAGCCGCTGATGTCTCCTTCTTGGTCACCCGATGGCCGTCGTTTAGCTTATGTCAGCTTTGAAAACAAAAAGGCTGAGATTTTTGTTCAGGATCTTTACACCCAAGTACGTACTAAGGTGAGTAGCTTCCCTGGCATTAACGGTGCACCGACATTCTCGCCCGATGGTAAATCCTTAGCTGTGACCCTCTCAAAGGATGGTCAACCTGAGATTTACGTTATCGATATCGCCACAAAGGCTGCAAAACGTATTACCAACCACTATTCCATCGATACTGAGCCATCTTGGTATCCCGATGGCAAGTCATTGTTGTTTACCTCCGAGCGCGGTGGTAGACCACAGTTATATCGTGTAGATTTAAATTCAGGCAAAGTGACCCGTGAAACCTTTGAAGGTGAATGGAATTTAGGTGGTTCAATTACCCCTGATGGTCGCAGCATGATTTTTGTGAATCGCACAAACGGTAAATTTAATATTGCACGTATGGATTTAAGTACGCGCTTTATGCAGGTGCTGACATCGACACGTTTGGACGAATCTCCAAGTGTGGCCCCTAATGGTACTATGGTGATTTATGGCACTACGTATCAAGGCAAGCAAGTTTTAGCAGCTGTTTCTACGGACGGACGCTTTAAAGCGAGATTACCGGTAGGTCAGGGCGAGGTAAAATCACCTTCTTGGTCTCCGTTTCTCTAATGTATTAGCTAGATTTATTCACATTTAATTTTATAAGGAACAGATAATGGATCTGAACAAGTTGTTAAAAGCTATGTTGGTAGCACTTCCAATTATGGCTATTAGTGCGTGTAGCTCAACTTCTGAATCAGAAACTGATGCAATGGGCTCTACAAGCGGTTCTGGTAGCGAACTGAATGGTGGTGGCGTTCAAACTGGCGGTATTGGTGGAATGTTGTCACCTGAAGAGCAACAACGTCAGCAACTCGAGCAGTTGAGAAAAGAACACATCATTTACTTCGATTTCGACCGCAGTGAAGTTCAAACTGAATATGCCGCTGTACTCGAAGCACACGGTACTTATTTAGTTGAGCACCCAAGCGTACGCGTATTGATTGAAGGTCATGCCGATGAGCGTGGCACACCAGAATACAACATCGCACTGGGTGAGCGTCGTGCTAAAGCTGTTGCTAAATACTTACAAGGCATGGGTGTACAACCTAGCCAAATGAGCATCGTAAGCTATGGCGAAGAGAAGCCACTTGACTTCACTCGTACCGATGAAGGTTTTGCTAAAAACCGTCGTGCAGTTTTAGTTTACTAAGATTGAATTACGGAGAGTAACTAGATGAAACGTGCCGTCTTAATTACGGCAATGTTCTTCGGCGCAGGAGCTGCAGTGGCAGCTCCTGCTCCTGTTGAAGATATTGCTGGTGGTTCAGGTGATGACAGACTTGCTCGTTTAGAGCGCATTGTAAAATCGAGACAACAAAGCGAAATTGATATGCAGCGCCGTCTGGATACTTTGCAGCAAGAAGTTCTCGACTTACGTGGTTTGACCGAACAACAGAATTATCAAATAGAGCAGATGCAACAACGTCAGCGTCAGCTTTACGATGAAATTGCCAATTTATCCTCCAAAGCCGCTGCCGCGCCAGCTGCTTCTACCCCTGCAACGCCCGCTGCTGCCGCAGCAACCGCTAATGCCGCCGCCAGTAGCTTAAGTGAAACGGCCAGCTACGAAGGTGCGGTGAACTTAGTGCTGAAAGAGCGCAAGTATGACGATGCTATCCCAGCGTTTCGCGCCTTCATTAAACAGTATCCGGATTCAGTTTATGCTGCCAATGCCAACTATTGGTTAGGACAGTTACTGTTTAACAAGAGTGAATTTGCTGAAGCCAAACAAGCCTTCAATACCGTCGTGACCCGTTTTAGTGATTCCAACAAACGTGGTGACAGTTTAGTGAAGCTTGGCATGATCGCAGAGAAAACCGGTGATAAAGCCGGTGCGACTCAATACTACCAACAAGTGGTAAAAGACTACGCCAACAGCGCTGCAGCACGCATTGCCCAACAACAATTGGCTGCAATTAAAGCATAATTAACTAAAAAACATACTCTTAGTCTGTTTTTCATGCAAACGACAAAAAATTGGGAATTTACGCTTGCATGGGAAAATGAAAAAGGTATTATAGGCGCCCTCGGAACGGCGAGGTCGTTCGGGGCGCAAAATACCAGTAAATGGGTCGTTAGCTCAGTCGGTAGAGCAGTTGGCTTTTAACCAATTGGTCGAAGGTTCGAATCCTTCACGACCCACCACTTACTCTAGTAAATAGAATAAGTTAGCGGTATTTGAAGTGTTGTAAATAAGATGGGTCGTTAGCTCAGTCGGTAGAGCAGTTGGCTTTTAACCAATTGGTCGAAGGTTCGAATCCTTCACGACCCACCACTTTTCTGACAGTGTAAAATTCAGAATCCTTAGATGGGTCGTTAGCTCAGTCGGTAGAGCAGTTGGCTTTTAACCAATTGGTCGAAGGTTCGAATCCTTCACGACCCACCACTTTACTGAAAGTGAATAAATCAGTGCAAAAACAAATGGGTCGTTAGCTCAGTCGCTTATTTTATAAAGCTAGGGCAGTTGGCTTTTAACCAATCAGTCGAATGGTTTAAATCCTTCACGATTCAGCACTTTTCTGACAGTGTAAAATTCAGAGTCCTTAGATGGGTCGTTAGCTCAGTCGGTAGAGCAGTTGGCTTTTAACCAATTGGTCGAAGGTTCGAATCCTTCACGACCCACCACTCTTAAATTCCCTAGTAAACTCTTCCTCAGCCTGTAATCACAAAGCATTTTCGCTTTATTTTTAGCATTTTCTACTTTTGTCTCATAGACTTATTGCCAATGTTGCTCGCTTGTTAAATTGTCCATATTGGCTGCGGACAAATAATAACAACTGGGGAAACATAAAATGAAACAAGCAAAACTTAGCTTGCTTTACTCTGCAACCTTATTGGCATTTATGGGCTCTGCCAATGCGGCTTCTTTAAAAAATACTGACGTTGAATTTGGTGGCTATATCAAGGCTGATGTAATGTTCAGTGATTATGGCAATGGGGCGCCTGATTCAGGGGATTTATCCCGTCAGTTTTATGTTCCGGGTACCATTTACGGTAAAGAAGGCAATGGTAACCAAGTGGTGGATTTCCAAGCCCGTGAGACGCGATTCAATTTTAAGGCGGTAACGGATCTTGATGGCCATAGCTTATCGGGCTTTATTGAGCTGGATTTTATGACCCACACAGATGGCAATGAGCGGGTGTCTAACAGCTATTCACCACGTATCCGCCATGCCTATGTGTCCTATGATAATTGGACCGTAGGTCAAACCTGGACCACATTCCAAAACCCTGCGGCCTTGCCCGAAAACCTCGACTTTGTGGGTGCCGCAGATGGTACGCCCTTTGTGCGCCAATCCTTACTGCGTTATACCCATGGTAATTTCCAATTTGCGATAGAAAACCCTGAAACAACGGTAACACCGAACCAAGGTGGTGCACGCATCACCAGCGGAAATGGTGTCGTGCCTGATGTGGTGGCTCGATACAATCTCAAGACGGACGGCGGCGCTTCATTCTCGTTTGCAGGTATTGCTCGGCAACTCAATTTAGAAACCAAAATCGGTACGACTCAAATCGATAGTTCGAGCTTCGGTTACGGCGCCAGTGTGGCGGGGATTATTCCAATTGGTAAAGATGATCTGCGCTTTACCGCAACCTATGGTGACGGTTTAGGGCGTTATATGGCGCTTAACTATATTAATGCCGGCGTGTTAGATGCGAGCGGCGATATTGAATCCATTCGTACCTTCGGCGGCTTTGTGTCTTACCGTCATTGGTGGAACGAACAGTGGCGCACCAGTGTGACATTCTCAGGCATGCAAGCAGATAATGATGTGGCCTTAACGGGCACAGGGGTGAATAAGGATGCTTATTCTGGCTATATCAACCTGTTGTATTCCCCTAGCAAACCACTGACCTTTGGGGTGGAATATATGTATGCCCAGAATAGTAAAGAGAATGGTGATGATGGTGATTTAAGCCGGATCATCTTCTCGGCGAAGTATGTGCTCTAAGGTTTTATAGAGATAAATAAAAAGGAGACCTCAGGTCTCCTTTTACATCACATTAGGATTAACCTAACAGATTGTTATCGCGAACATATTGTTCGAAATCGGTGCAACCACCTACGTGTTTTTCATCAACGAAAATCTGTGGCACAGTTTCGACTGGCTTGCCGACAGTCTTCTCGAGATCCGCTTTAGAAATCCCTTCGGCGTGAATATCCACGTATCTAAATTTAAAGTCATCACGTTTTTCAACGAGTTGCTCTGACAGTTGTACTGCTCGCACGCAATAAGGACAGCCAGGACGGCCAAAAATAACAACGTACATAATAGCTCCTTAGGATTACTTTAAGCGTTTTATACCATAGCGCTAACCGAATTGATAATGTCAGATGTGTTTATTTTCAGTTTGATAGCGCCCTTGGTAATCGAAATAGCTTTCGAGCAGATCCCAGCCTTTTTTATGCTTTTTCAGCAGTAACAGATCTGGCATCCGAAAGGAGGCACTATCGGCAATGAGCTCAGACACTTTTTTGTATTGCTTAGGTTTTAGGCCCAGCGTGCGACTATGGGGGAAAATAAATAGCGCATACAAGGCACGCCATTGGGCGGGCGTTTGCAGTTTAAAGCGTCGATTAAACTCATTTCCCTCAATGTCCAGATATTGCACCTTAAGATCGCCCGCATCATCCATTAACGTCATATGCTGGCAGCGGAACAGATGATGGTGTTGTTTATTCAATACTTGCTTAAGACGTTTATCGGGGTCGATTAAGGTCGACTGGCAATGCTGGCAAATACGCGCTGCTATGTCGTTCTCTTGTCCGCAATCTGGACAGGATTTAGATCTAAATCGAAAGTCACATTGCTGCTTTTGCCCATGATGCTCGACTATGCCCTGACAGCGACGGCCAAAGTGTTCGATAATATCGCCATCATTGCCGGTTAATCCCCAAAAGATATTGGCAAACTGGCAGACAGGGCAGTGCACTTGTACCGGAACCGACTTGCTATTGGGTTTGGCTTGACCTACTTCTGGAAAATACAAATCATAGCCATTGGCAGCGTAATCAATCACTAAACAATCTTTTTTACCTTCACAGATCCTAAGACCGCGGCCAATCATTTGCTGAAACAAACTCACCGATGCGGTGGGGCGTAAAATCGCAATCAAATCGACATGGGGCGCATCGAATCCGGTGGTCAATACCGCGACGTTGACAAGGAACTTAAGCTCCCTCGCTTTAAAGCGCTCGATAAGTTCATCACGTTCGTTATCTGGCGTTTGCGCCGTGACGATTGCCGTTTGCTCGCCGTGCTCCTTGTTAAGCTGGCTGACAATTTCCTCAGCATGGCGCACTGTTGCCGCAAAAATAATGATCCCTTGGCGATGGTGACTCAGTTCAATCAGTTGCTTCACAATCGCCGTTGTCGCGCGTCCAGCGTGGTTCAGCAGCGCATTGACTTGGGTTTCGGGATATTCGCCATTGTCATTGGGCTTGATTTGGCTGAAGTCATATTGGGCGCTTAAACCATCAAATAAAGTGGGCGCGGTTAAATAGCCTTGTTTAATCAGCGGACGGATGGGGAGCTCGAAAATACACTGCTCGAAGATCCCAAGTTCAGGCGAGCCGACTTTGCCGTGGTAGTGGTGTTTGTAAATCCAACCTGTCCCGAGCCGATAGGGAGTGGCTGTGAGGCCTAATAATTTGAGCTTGGGATTACGCTCTTGTAAATGACTTAAGAGCTGCTGGTATTGGCTGGTTTTTTCGAGGCTGACTCTATGGCACTCATCGATAATCACCAGCGAGAAGGGCTCATCGAATTGAGTTAAGGCGCGCGCGGCGGATTGGATACTGGCCACGACGGTTTTGCCGTCAGTCGATTTTTGATTTAACCCAGCGGAGTAAATGCTGGCCTCAGTCGTCAGTAATCCGACCTTTTGCGCGTTTTGGGCAACCAGTTCCTTCACATGGGTTAAAACCAGCACTCGTCCTCTGGCGATGCGGGCCAGCTCGGCAATAACGATACTTTTTCCTGCACCCGTTGGTAGCACTAACACGGCGGAATCGGTGCTTTTTTTGAAATGCTCGATGGCGGCATCGACGGCTTGTTGCTGATAATCCCTGAGGGTAACGCTTGGGCTGGAATTAACTGACACGCTATTAGATATTCTTGGTCGACTGAGTTTGGTGCCAAGCTTAACACAGAACCAAAAAAATGCCCCTTGGTTGGAGGGGCAACTAAGAGAAAGGGGCAATCAGGCACTTTCTCAACAGGGTTTGCTTCATTTAAAGGAACCAGTACTCGATGGAGTCAGGTTCAAACGTACAGGAGCTAAAGCAGCGCTTAACCGTGATAAATCACGATTAAGCGCGGGATAACGATTACTCGTTACGATTCAAGCGAGTTTCAATCAAGGTCTCAATCACGGCTGGATCGGCCAGTGTTGATGCATCACCTAAGTTGGTCACTTCGTTCGCGGCAATCTTACGCAGGAAGCGGCGCATGATTTTGCCTGAACGGGTCTTAGGTAATCCTGTTGCCCACTGGATAAGATCCGGTGTGGCTAGGGCACCAATTTCTTTGCGAACCCATTGGCGCAGCTCTTGGCGAAGTTCTTCACTCTCTTCTGTTCCGCGGGTTAAGGTCACATAGGCGTAAATACCTTGGCCTTTAATATCATGGGGATAGCCCACAACAGCGGCTTCAGCGACCAGTTCGTGTGATACCAGTGCACTTTCTACTTCAGCGGTACCTAATCTGTGGCCGGAGACGTTAATCACATCGTCCACACGGCCGGTGATCCAGTAGTAACCGTCTTCATCGCGGCGCGCGCCGTCACCGGTAAAGTACATGCCACGGAAGGTTTTGAAGTAGGTCAGTACGAAGCGTTCATGGTCGCCATAAACGGTACGCATTTGGCCTGGCCATGAGTCGAGCAGTACCAAGTTACCTTCGGTTGCGCCTTCTAAAATGTTACCCATGTTGTCCACGAGCGCCGGTTGTACTCCAAAGAAAGGGCGAGTTGCCGAGCCGGGTTTGGTATCGGTTGCGCCGGGTAATGGCGTAATTAAGATGCCGCCGGTTTCGGTTTGCCACCAGGTATCGACAATCGGGCAATGTTCATGGCCGATGACCTCGTGGTACCAGCGCCAAGCTTCAGGGTTGATAGGTTCACCCACTGAGCCCATGATGCGCAGCGAGCTGCCATCGTACTTATCAAAATGCTGTTTACCTTCGGCCATCAAAGCACGGATAAGTGTCGGTGCGGTGTAGAGAATATTCACCTTGTGGCGGTCAATCATCTCGCCTAAACGCGCAGGGCTTGGGTAATTAGGGATCCCTTCGTGGATTAGCACGGTCGCACCGTTCGCCAGTGGGCCGTACACCATGTAGGAATGACCCGTGATCCAACCCACATCTGCGGTACACCAGTAAATCTCACCGGGTTTGTAATCGAACACATACTCGTGGGTCATTGAGGCATAGACCATATAACCGCCAGTGGTGTGCAATACGCCCTTAGGATTACCGGTTGAGCCTGAGGTATAAAGTAAGAAGAGCGGATCTTCGGCGCCCATTTCTTCAATGGCGCAGTGCTCGGATGCGGTTTCAACCAGAGAGTGCCACCACACATCGCGGCCTTCTACCCAATCAACCTTGCCGCCAGTACGTTTAAGTACGATTACCTTCTCAACGCTGGTGACATCGGGATGCTTGAGCGCATCGTCGATGTTGCGCTTGAGTGGGATCGCACGGCCACCACGCATACCTTCATCGGCGGTGATAACCACTTTAGATTTACCGTCGATGACCCGTGAAGCGATCGAATCGGGTGAGAAGCCACCAAAGACGACCGAGTGCACGGCACCGATGCGGGCACAGGCCAGCATAGCCACCGCCGCTTCTGGCACCATTGGCATATAAATGGTCACAATATCGCCACGACGCACGCCTTGGCTGCGTAGGGCGTTGGCAAACTTACACACTTGAGTGTGCAGCTCACCGTAGGTGATTTTACGTTGTTCGCTGGCGTTATCGCCTTCCCAAATGATGGCAACGCGGTCGCTGTGCTCTGCTAGATGGCGATCTAAGCAGTTGGCTGAGGCGTTAAGGGTGCCGTCGTAGAACCAGTTAATCGATAAGTTATGATCGTCAAAAGTGGTTTTTTTGATTTTAGTGTATGGCTTTATCCAATCGATCCGTTTGCCGTGCTCTCTCCAGAAACCCTCTGGATTGACAATCGACTCTTGGTACATTTTTTTATATTGATCGTTATTTACAAGTGCATTGGCAGCGATATTGCCGGAGACTTTGTAGAGAGACTGCGAGCTCATAGGGCTTCCCTTTCTAAAAATTGCGTAGTCTGAGTATGGTATGCAAGGGGCTGGCAACTCCATTAGACCTTGGTCTAGTTTTAAAATTTCCTTTATATTTAGGCTGTTGCACTCGAAAATCTGGCTAGATTTCAGCCATTATTTATCGCACAATAATGGAAAAAAGAGCAAAAATATGAATCTAACCTTAGTCGTCGCCGTTATTGCTATTTGTTATGTCTCACTTTTATTCCTTTTAGCCTGGGGCGCGGAGCGTTGGTTTAGCGGCGTGACCAAGAAGCTGCAGGTCGGCATTTATGGCTTAAGTCTGGCGGTTTATTGTTCTTCTTGGAGCTTCTTAGGCACAGTAGGGCAGTCGGCTAATGATTTTTGGTCCTTCATCCCAATTTTTATCGGCCCAATTATTATTTTCACCTTAGGTTTTGGCATGCTGCGCAAGATGGTGCTCGTGTCTAAGGCGCAAAATATTACCTCGGTCGCCGACTTTATCGCCGCCCGTTACGGTAAGTCACAAACCTTAGCGGCCATTGTTACCCTCATCGCGCTATTTGGCATCATGCCCTACATTGCCCTGCAACTTAAGGCGATGGTGTTTAGCCTTAACTTGTTTCAGCCAGCAGACGATCCTTTAAACGGCATTACTATTCCTTTACTTATCACAGCGTTGCTGGCGATTTTTGCCATTTTATTTGGGACGCGTAAGCTCGACGCCACCGAGCATAACCCCGGTATGATGCTGGCGATTGCCTTTGAATCGTTAGTCAAACTGGCGGCATTTTTGTTGGTGGGGATTGTGATTAGCTTTGGCGTGTTCGATGGTTTTGGTGATATCTGGCAGCAGGCGAGCGAAAAAGCATTAATTAATTACCCAAATCCTCGAATCGAAGCCTTAATGCCTGAGCTGCTCGTCGGCATGGCGGCATTTTTATGTATGCCGCGGCAATTCCACGTGATGGTGGTGGAGTGTGCCGATGAATCGGTGTTGTCCAAGGGGCGCTGGTTATTCCCGCTGTATTTGGCCTTATTTGGCTTATTCGTTGGGCCACTGGCTTTAGCGGGTAAAGTGATCCTCGGTGATAGCGTTGCCGCCGATACTTATGTGATCAATTTACCGCTTGCCTTAGATCATCCACTGCTTGCCGTCATTGCGCTGTTAGGCACTTTATCTGCGGCAACCGGCATGGTGATTGTGGCGGTAGTGACGATAAGCGTGATGGTGAGTAACGAGTGGTTGGTGCCAGTGATGCTGCGCACGGGCAATATCCGTGAGAAAAACTTCAGCCAGTTTTCGCAGATGCTGTTAAATGCGCGCCGCCTTGCCATCGTTATCATCCTTGGTTTGGGTTATGGCAGTTATCTGGCGCTCGCCGACAGCGACTCGCTATCGCACCTTGGGATGTTATCCTTCGGGGCGTTTGCCCAGCTTGCTCCCGCGCTGGTGGGCGGGCTCTATTGGAAACACGGTAATCGTGCCGGGGTGTTTTTAGGCTTGAGTGTGGGTTTTGGTCTGTGGTTTTACATCATGCTAAGCGGCATGAATGATGGCCAAAATGTGGCGACCTTATTGTCGAGTAATATCGATCTGTTAGATGCCATTACCCCCAATGTGCGCGATGCCCTCACAGCCTTGTTCGCCAATATTGCCTGCTATATCTTAGGCTCGATTTGGTTTAGGGCAGGGGTGGCCGAGCGTATTCAGGCTAGCGCTTTTGTCAGCCCGGGTAAGCTTAAAAATAATGCCAATAAGAAAAATGGCCCTATCTCTCAGCAGGATTTGCTGATCTTAGCCAGCCGCTTTGTTAGCCCAACCCGCGCCTATGAAAGCTTTAGCCGATTCTCCACCGAGGCGGTTAAGAGTGATAGCTGGCACAAGGCTGCGACACCTGAGCTTATCGCCCACACCGAACGTTTACTGGCCGGTGTGCTTGGCGCTTCCAGTGCCTCCTTGGTGATGGACTCGGTTTTACAGGGGCGCGACTTGGCCTTGGATGAAGTCTTTAGCCTAGTGGATGAAGCCTCATCCAAAATCATGCTCAGCCAAGATATGCTGCGCGGGGCTATCGAGCATGCCTATGAAGGGATGAGCGTTATCGACAGCGATCTCAACTTGGTGGCATGGAACTACAAATACGTCGAGCTGTATCAATATCCTGAAGGATTTTTACAGCAAGGCATGCCGATTGGCGAAGTGATCCGCTTTAACGCGGCGCGGGGATATTGCGGCGAGGGGGATATTGAGTCGCAGGTCGAAAAACGCGTGCAGCATATGCGCAATGGCACGCCGCATACCTCAGAGCGGCAACGTAAAGACGGCAAAGTGATTAAAATTCAAGGTAATCCTATGCCCGATGGCGGCTTTGTGATGACCTTTACCGACATTACTCAATACCGTGAGCAGGAGCGCGCTTTGCTTGAGGCCAATGAAACCCTCGAATCGCGCGTCAAAGAGCGAACCTACGAGTTAGCCATGCTAAACAGTGAGTTACTTGAGGCCAAAGCGCAAGAAGAAATGGCGAACGCTTCTAAGAGTCGTTTCTTAGCGGCGGTAGGGCACGACTTAATGCAACCCTTGAATGCGGCAAGATTGTTTACCGCATCTTTGTCCCAGTATCCTAATTTGGACCGTGAGGCGCGCACCACCTTATCTCATGTGAATAGCTCGCTCAAAACCGCTGGCGAGTTACTCACCGACTTATTGGATATTTCGAAGCTGGATTCCGGCATGGTGGAAGTTAATCGCCGCGATTTTGCCATATCCGAGCTGCTCAATGGTCTGTCGGTCGAATTCGAGGCGATGGCGGCGGACAATCAAATTCGCTTTAAGATGATCCCCTGTAGCGCGACGGTTAACTCCGATCCTTCGCTACTGCGGCGCGTGTTGCAAAACTTCTTAACCAATGCTTACCGTTATGCCCGCGGTGGACGGGTGCTGTTTGGCTGTCGCCATCGCGGCAGTGAATTAGAGATCCAAGTATTGGATACGGGCTGCGGGATTGATGAGCACGAAACCCGCGAAATTTTCAAAGAGTTTAAGCGCTTAAATAATCCACGTAGTAAAAGTGTCAGCGGCCTCGGCCTCGGGCTGGCGATTGCCGATAGGATCAGCCGAGTGCTGAATCACGGGATCCAAGTGTCGTCGCAATTGGGTCGAGGCTCAGTGTTTTCTATCTGCGTGCCCCTAGGGGAAACCGTGCGTCAGCCGCAGGTGAAAGCATTGCCATCCTTATTGCAACCTTTGTCAGGGATTAAAGTTCTGTGTATCGACAACGAAGAAGCCATTTTAGCCGGGCTTGAGAGTCTACTCAGCCGTTGGCAGTGCGAGGTGATATGCGCCAAAGACTTGTCCGATGCGCGAATAAAATTAGGCCTAAAAGGGGTTGCGCCGGACATAGTGTTAGCGGATTTCCACTTGGACGATGGCCAAAACGGCGTCGATGCGATGGACGGGATCCGCGCGCTCTATGGCAAAGAGTTACCGGGGATTTTAATCACCGCCAATACTCGTAAAGAACTGGTGGAGGATGTGCAGCGCCGCGGTTATCACTACATGGCGAAAATGATTAAACCGGCGGCGCTGCGAGCCTTGATCTCAAGTCTTGTCAAAAAGGCTCAGTGACCAATGTGTTAGCCACATTTAACCGTGACTGATGGTGATGCTTTCATTCGCAAGCGCCTCGGTTTGAGCGGCCTGTGGCGGCGTAATCGTCGCTGCCACTTGCTTCATCGCCCGAGTCAGTTGTGTCAGCTGCTCGGGGCTTATCACATAAGGCGGCATAATATAAATCAGGTTGGCAAAGGGGCGAACCCATACGCCTAAGTCGACAAATTGCTGCTGCAGCGCCGCGGTATTGACCGCTTGGTGCATTTCAAGCACGCCGACCGCGCCGAGCACGCGCACCTCTTTCACGCTGGGAATATTGATGGCATCGGCAAGCTCGCGCTGCATTTGCTGTTCGATGGCGGCAACCTGCGCTGGCCACTCCTGTTGATTGATCAGATCTAAACTTGCGCAGGCGGCAGCGCAGGCGAGGGGATTGCCCATAAATGTCGGGCCATGCATAAAGACACCTGCGGGCGATTGGCTAATGCCTTGGGCGACGTTATCCGTGCATAAGGTGGCGGCAAGGCTGATATAACCCCCCGTTAAGGCTTTGCCTAGGCAGAGAATGTCGGGCGTGATGTCGGCATGTTCATAGGCAAATAACTTACCGGTTCGGCCAAAACCCGTGGCAATTTCATCGAGGATAAGCAGCACATTATATTCATCACACAGGGCACGCAGGCCGCGTAAATATTCGCTGCTGTAGAAGCGCATGCCCCCTGCGCCCTGCATAATCGGTTCGATAATCACGGCAGCAATGTCTTGATGTTGCTCGCGCAATATACGCTGCATGGGTGCTAAATCGTCTTGGTGTAACGATTCTCCAAAGGGCGTTTGCGGCGCGTCGACAAAACATTGTTTCGTTACGGCCTCGCCAAACATGGTATGCATGCCCCCTTCGGGATCGCAGACACTCATGGCGGCAAAGGTATCGCCATGGTATCCCTTTTTCACCGTGAGAATGCGCTGTTTTTGGGCCTTTTGCGCTAAAGGCAAATCTTGCCCCTGCCAATATTGCAGCGCCATTTTGATGGCAACTTCAACGGCAATTGAGCCCGAGTCGCACAGAAAGACTTTAGTAAGGGGCTCGCAGGTCATCGCCAGCAGTTTTTTACAGAGTGTAATGGCGGGCTTGTGGGTAATGCCGCCAAACATGACATGGCTGAGTTGGTGCAGTTGCTGCTCCATCGCCGCTAATATCGCCGGGTGTCCATAACCATGTACGCAGGCCCACCATGAGCTGGTGCCATCGATAAGCTTACGGCCATCGACCAATTCCAGCTCGCAGCCTTGGGCACTGTGTACCCCAAAAACAGGAAGTGCGCGGGTCATGGAAGTATAAGGATGCCAAATATGGGCGCTATCAAAATCAAAATCGAGTAAATTGCGCATAAAAGCTCACAGTGTTGATTGAAAGTTAATCAGTGGTAAACCTGTATCACTGGTTGGCGTTGACAGTTTAAGGGCTGAGGTTATCCTAGCCAAGGTAAAATACAAAAATAAAAGGGTGTTCAATGTCGCAGTTGCAAGTTCGTCATGATTGGAAGCGGGAAGAAATCGAAGCCTTATTTGCGCTGCCGATGAATGACTTATTATTTAAAGCACACAGTATCCACCGTGAAGTGTACGATCCTAACGAAGTGCAGATCAGCCGCTTATTGTCGATCAAAACCGGTGCTTGTCCTGAGGATTGTAAATATTGTCCGCAGAGTGCGCGTTACGACACAGGCCTTGAAAAAGAGCGTCTCTTAGCGATGGAAACCGTATTGACCGAAGCGCGCAGTGCTAAAGCTGCGGGCGCTTCACGTTTCTGTATGGGCGCCGCTTGGCGTAACCCGAAAGATAAAGACATGCCATACCTCAAGCAAATGGTGCAAGAGGTGAAAGCCCTCGGCATGGAAACCTGTATGACCTTAGGGATGTTAAGCGCCGAGCAAGCCAATGAGCTGGCCGATGCCGGCCTTGATTATTACAACCACAATTTAGATACCTCGCCTGAATACTACGGCGATGTGATCACCACCCGTACCTATCAAAACCGTTTAGATACCTTAAGCCACGTACGTGCATCTGGCATGAAAGTCTGCTCTGGCGGTATTGTTGGTATGGGCGAAAAGGCCACAGATCGAGCGGGTTTATTGCAACAACTGGCGAATTTGCCTCAGCATCCTGATTCTGTGCCCATTAACATGCTGGTCAAAGTAGCGGGCACCCCCTTCGAAAAACTCGATGATTTAGATCCGCTAGAGTTTGTCCGTACCATCGCTGTGGCGCGTATTTTAATGCCTAAGTCCCGTGTGCGTTTATCCGCGGGCCGTGAAAACATGACTGACGAATTGCAGGCCATGTGTTTCTTTGCGGGCGCTAACTCGATTTTCTACGGCTGCAAGTTACTGACGACGCCAAACCCTGAAGAAAGTGATGATATGGGCCTGTTCCGCCGTCTGGGCTTACGTCCTGAGCAGGGCGCTGCCGCGACTATCGATGATGAGCAAGCAGTCTTAGCCAAAGCTGCAGCGCACCAAGATAAAGCCTCGGCACCTTTTTATGATGCGGCGGCGCTGTAACCAAGACTTATCGCCTCAGTAAAACTCGCTTCTTTGGACTTGCGCTTCGTTAAGGCGAAGCGCTGGCCCCAAAGAGGATGCGGACGGTGAGACTCTGCGAGCATTTAGCCGTCGTTATGCCAGAGGCTAAGCGAAAAAGAGTTAAGACTCCGAGTAAATCAGCAAAGTAAAATGCAGAGCAAGACAAGTTGAGCAAGAAAAGTTGAGTAAGAAAAAATGAGTTCACCACTCACTTCAAAACTGGGTGCAAAAATCCTCGCCCGTCAGCAGGCGTTAGCCGAGCAAGGCTTACTTAGGCAGCGTCAGGCACTGTCGTGCGCGGCAGCACTCAGTGAGGATGGCCCTCAGTTTGACTTAGCGGATCGGCACTATCTTAACTTCAGCAGCAATGATTACTTAGGGCTATCCCGTGCTCCCGAATTGGCCGAGGCGCTGCACCTTGGCGCTAAGCAATATGGCGTTGGTAGCGGCGCATCACCGCTGGTGACGGGCTACAGCGAGGCGCATTTGGCGCTAGAAACTAAGCTGTGCCAGATGACGGGATTTGAGGCGGCACTACTCTTTAGCTCAGGGTTTAGCGCCAATACCACCTTGTGTAAGACCTTATTCGATAAGCAGGATGTGGTGCTGGCCGATAAACTGGTCCATGCATCGATTATCGATGGATTGCGCGACAGCGGTGCGGATTTTAAGCGTTTTTTGCATAACGCCACCGATAGCGCCGAGCGCCTATTAGCGAAAAACGCCGTTTCAGCCTTGATCACTGAGAGTGTGTTCAGCATGGATGGCGATATCGCGCCGATTCCGGCGTTATCCGCACTTTGCCGAGCACATAAGGCTTGGTTAATTGTCGATGATGCCCATGGTTTTGGCGTGGTGGATGCTGTGAGTGCTCAAGTTGAGTCGACTTTAGCTTCCAACCTTATCGATATCCAGATAGTGACCTTTGGTAAGGCGTTAGGTTGTCAGGGAGCCGCGATCCTCGGGAGTCGGCAGTTGATTGAATTTCTCGTAAGCAATGCGCGGGAATATATCTATTCCACCGCCTTGTCGCCCGCCAATGCGGCCCTTGCCTTGGCCGCTGTTGAATACGCAGAGGCCCATCCTGAGCTTAAGCAAAAATTGCAGAGCAATATCTTATTGTTCAAGCAGTTGTGCCAAGATGCTGACATTCCACTCTTAGGTAGCGACACTGCGATTCAACCTTTGATAATTGGCGATGCGGCGCAAACCTTGCTGGTGGCGGAAAAGCTTAAAGCATTAGGCATTTGGGTCGGCGCCATTCGTCCACCCACAGTGCCCGTCGGCTCGGCAAGATTGCGCATTACCTTAAGTGCATCCCATAGCGAGGCTGCAATACGGCGCTGCGTCAATGGGATTGCCACTGTGCTGGCCGAGTGCGTACTGCCGAGGGTATCTGAGCGGCCTGAACGGTAAGCCAGTGTTTGATTCAGAATATCCGGTGAATGGCAGGGCACTTCAATGCTCGAGTATTGAGAGCTTGATGATAAGAGCTTGAACGTAAAAGCTTATAAGTAACAGTTTGATGTTAAAGTGAGAATAATCTGTGATGTCTATGCCGCTTGGCGTGAGTGTTAATTCCCATCAATCTGCCAGTCAGGTCGAGCATATTGCCGATCGGTTTTCTGCTGCTGCTAAGCACTATCAAGAGCATAACTGTTTACAGCGTTTAAGCGGCGCGAGTTTGTTGCAGGGATTTGCTGCCAAGGGCGCAATTCTTGATATTGGCGCAGGGCCGGGAACCGATTTCGCCAACCTAGCAATGGGCAACAAGGAGATGAGGGTTTATGCCCTTGATATCGCCCTAGGGATGCTGCAACAACTTAAAGCGACTTTTGCTAGTTACCTATGCGTGTGCGGTAATGCTGAGCAATTACCCTTTGCCGATGGCAGTATCGATAGTATTTACTCCAATTTAGCCCTGCAGTGGTGCCAAGATTTTTCGGCTGCGACCAGTGAAATGGCTAGAGTCTTAAAATCCGGTGGAGAAGCGCATCTGAGTATCGTGGCCGAAGGCAGTCTGGCGCAGTTATCCCATCTTGGTTTGAGGGTGAACGATTTTCTCTCCCTTGAAAGCTTAAAAGCGGCCTTTGATACCTCTGATTGGCAACTGTTTGATGTCCAACTTGTGCCAATGACCGTCTATTTTCAAGATCTTAAAACCTTGCTCTATTCCATTAAAGGTGTGGGCGCATCGGTACAATCCTTTGCCCAATCATCTGTACAGTCATCAATGCCTGAAGAGCAGGGGAGTGATATGTCTTCATCTGACTCTCACTCCCACTCCCACTTAAGCAAATTGCGTGGCCGCCGCGATTGGCAGGCTTTACAGCAACGTGCTGAGCAGTTTCGTGAAACACAAGGCCTGCCTTTAACTTATCAAATTGCCCAATTTCGTGTACGTCGCCAAGGCGGCTCGGTATAAGACGCTAGGCCATGACTTGGCGCGTTATTGGTACAGCTTTACAAGGAAAAATCATGTTTTTTGTAACGGGAACAGATACCGACAGCGGTAAAACCTTAGTGTCGACGGCGCTTTTAACCGCATTCAATCGTGAAGCGGCTCGTACAGGCGCTGCATACTTAAGCCTTGGGGTAAAACCTGTGGCCTCGGGTTGTGAAACCACAGAGCTGGGTTTACGTAACAGTGATGCGTTGAAACTGATGTCGGCCTCATCTTTAAAGCTTAGCTATGAGAAGGTCAACCCAGTGAGTTTTGAGCCTGCCATCGCACCGCATATAGCCGCAAAACAGCAGGGGATTAACATATCGCCAGAGGCGATTTTGGCAAAACTCGACAGACAAGCCTTTGAACAGGCTGATTTTTGCTTGATAGAAGGTGCGGGCGGCTGGCGTTTACCCTTAGGGGACGGACGCTATTTATCGGAATTAGTGCAGCAGCTTAATTTAGAGGTGATCTTGGTCGTGGGGATGAAACTTGGCTGCCTAAATCATGCCTTATTAACCCAAGAGGCGATAATAGCCGATGGTTTAACCGTTGCGGGTTGGGTGGCAAACTGTGTCGATCCCAATATGAGCGTGTTCGATGAAAACTTAGCATCGCTCAAAGAGATGATGACAGCACCATTCCTTGGTTGCATTCCTCATCTTACACAAGCGGATGCGGAACATGCCGCCAACTTTATCGATATCCAGCCCTTATTGCTGAAATAAGCTTATTCAAATAATAAGTTTGATATAAAAACAGAGGCTATATCGCCTCTGTTTTTGTTAGCATAGCTTTAAAATATTGTGATTATAATTTAACGCGATACCCAATATTAAAGGCAATGTCAGTGCTGTTATCCATATTGAAATAATTTTCAACGATGGCGAACTCTATTGCACTATTGTCTAAGTAATAGCGGTAGCCGAGTAATATCTCATTTGAGGCTTTTGAAAAATCATTTTCGGTTTCGAGTAACCCTTGGTAATGATGCAGTTCAATTAACCAGCCATGGCGCCCCGTGATATATTCATAGCCTAAATTAACGGTATAAGCATGATTATCGTAGCGGATCCCAGACAGCACCTCATTCCCCTGCCTAAAACTGACTGCGGCAGTGGAGTGAAAATAATGATTGGCATAGCGGAAACTGTAATTAAGCTGCAGTGCCTGTTCAAAGGCCTCATTTTCAAAGGGGCCAGTGTCGACATAGTTATAATATAAACTGCCGCCAAGAGATAAGCCGTGGTGTGAGTTTTCAAATAATTGATAGCCAAGATAAAGCGTTATCGCATTATTTAAGGTTTCCCCCGAAATGTTTTGCTGATTAATTCCATCCTTGGAGAAGATTTGATTCTGATGTTTAGCGGCATCTTCGCGGCCATTTTGGCTAAATCCAAATGCATCATGGAACCACATAGTCACTGAGTCTAAGTGATTATCACCACTAAAGCGCCAGTGATAGCTTGTGTCTAACAGCCATTTATCGTTGATTTGCCAGGAGAGCCCGCCTTCGAGGGTGTTATGGTAATAATCGGCAAAGTAATCATCGGTTTCAGCCCAGACGCTGGCGGCACTGGCGGAGAGGTGTAACTCTTTTTGTCCTTCGGGTAAGGAGAATCCCGAGCGTAACATTGGGGTCAAACTGCCCGCTTGGGTCGGGGATTGCGCATAGCTGCGTAGTGGGCCGTAATCGTGATAATCGACAGTGTTAGCAAAGGCATTAGGCACTAGCAACAACGAAAGTGCGAGTGTTGGTTTTAGAGGTAACAATGGCATAGCGTAAATATCCACCCACTTTATTAAAAATAGAGTCGGTTCGATGGTTGATGAAACTGAATATTGCGAGCAAAGAAAGTGCGCACGCAATAGAAATAAAAATGTTAACTATTGCGGCGGAATTAACATTTTAATTTCATTTAAAGCAGTGTGTAGCAAAGTAATACGATCGCAAGCCAAATAACACGCCCCAGCATGGGGAGTGAATAGAGTGCGAGTAATACACTCATAATTAACAATATTGTTGTTGGCTTACGCAAATATGCAGCCGTTAATATGGGTAACTTCATTTTATCTCTGACATATTCATGATGCGAAATATAACAAAAACTGAATATGGTGAGCGCAATAGATAAATATCTTGGGAAAACGTGCTTTGTGCGAGTATTCAGTTGCTTTGAGGGGCTAATATAACGCCGTAGGATTGGGGAGTAAATCTTATGAGCCGTGAAATAGGATTCAAAAACTGGAACTGAAAATCCCTATTTTTGTTAGATAAAAATAATCCTATTTATTCCGCAAAATACTGTGATAAGTCAGCGGAAATATTATACCGCTTAACTGTAAGGTTATTAACCTGAGTATTGCAATATCAATTTTACCCATAAAAAACGCCGGACTTCCGGCGTTTTTTTATGGTGTTAAGTAAAGCGATAATCGAGTGTTAGCTTATTGGCCTAGGGCCAATCATCACTGTTCCAGCGATACAACCAAGTAGCGGCAAGGGGTTTTTCATCTTTACGCAGTTGAATTCTGAGCTCTGCCACATTGGTGCTTTCAGGTTCAAAGGTCACGAAAACGCGAGCACCATTGATATCGGGATGAGCCACTATGCGGGAAGACAGAATTTTGCCTTTGCTGATACTGGCATCAATGGCAATTTTTTCAATCTCTTGCGGCTTGATATTGCTGTAATCGATCAGCAATTCTTTACCTTTCGCTTGTTTTTGTCCCTTAGAGCTGCGAACCACTCGCGCCTTAGTGTTGGCACTGGGGCTATCGTTAGATGCCGTGATGCGATAGGAATAACGATAGGGCTCGCCTTGCTTTAAGCCGCCCTGAGGCTCCCAGTAGGTGACGATATTGTCGTTGGTTTCGGCGCTCGATGGGATTTCCAGCAGCACTAACTGGCCTTTACCCCAATCGTTTAGCGGTTCAATCCAAGCGGAAGGACGTTGCTGATAGTTTGCGCTCAGATCTTCATAGTAATCGAAGTTACGATGACGTTGGATTAAGCCAAAACCTTTGATGTCTTCGTCGCCAAAGGCGCTGATCTGCAATTTATTTGGGTTATTAAGTGGGCGCCATAAGCGCTCGCCATTTCCGCGATCGATTTGTAATCCTTCGGAGTTATGTACCGCAGGACGATAGTCTGGCTTATCTGAAGTATCTAACCCGCCATAGAGGAACATAGAGGTCAGCGGGGCGAGACCCACATGGGCGATGTCTCGGCGTGGGAATAGCGTGACATCCACTTCGACCCGCGTTGGCGCGCCTGGGTAAATACCAAAGCGGTAGGCCCCAGTAACGCTCTGACTGTCTAACAGCGCATGCACCACAATGGCGGTTTGATACTTAGAGGGGCGCTCTACCCAAAAACGCTTGAATAATGGGTATTCTTCACCTTTGGGCTGGGCCACATCAATAGCCAGTCCACGGTTGGATAAGCCATAAATTTGTCCTTTAGACAGCGCTCTAAAATAGCTCGCGCCTTGGAACATGATGAACTCCTCTTTCACCTCATCGTCATTGATAGGGTAGTGCAGGCGCACGCCCGCATATTGGCCAACTTGAGTGAGTAATTTTTCAATGGCGCCATTAGGGACACTAAAGGAAGACTCAGTTAGCTCGATGGGCAAGGCTTGGCTGTTTTCAACCACATCGATATCCACGAGGTTTTTGTATAAAAAACCGGGGGCAAAGAGTTGTACCGAAAACTTAGTGGGGGTGCCGCCCCAAATCGCGGCGTTTTCTTGATAATTGATTTTGCCGTAGGTGGCGTAATCTAGATCAATGAGCTCTTTGGGGGCTTTTCTTGCTTCTTTAAACGGTTTTTGAGCCAGTTGCTGAGCCAGTTCAATGACAGTGTCATGGGAGAAGGCCTTGGCTTTTTTCTCTGGGGTCGAGTCGGCGCCATAGGCTGGGACTAAACTGCTGATGCCCATCAAACAAGCGAGTAAGGAACCGAGAAAAAACCGCGGTTGGTTCGTTTTTCGCTGTGTGATAGGGGCTAAATGATTGATTGTTGGATGCAGTCGCAAAATAGGTACTCCTCACTTCAATGGGCTAAGGTGCAAGATTGGCACCCGTAACGTGCCCAAAACTCCCGATTTATAAATCACTTAGAATGCATTAGTTCGGGAAGTGTTTAGGGGTGGATAAAAATTTAATCTTGTTAATCAAAGTGTTCGACAACGAAATTAGAGCAGTTACTTAAGTGGTGCAAGTATTTTCTCCCGCAGGATAAGTGCTGATCTTATCGGTTAAAGCATCAGGTAGCTTGGGTGTTAACTTGGGATATTACTGCTATCCTGTTTCACCGCACGAGGTATAGAGGCCTCTTTTATATGATATTTTGCGGCATTTTATCGGCCAGCAAGTCTGATGACAAACTCACACTCGGTGGCCGATATTAGCAGATTAGCTGAGGCAATGCCGCCGAATAGATCTTATTTCAGTAAATGGGATAAATCGCTTCCTACAGGGATAGGGATCTCTTGCTGCTCACCACTGAATAAATAGGCTGGGTTGTCACCGAGCAGGGATAAAGTGTCTCCTTGACGCCAGAGTGCGCTGCCTTCGACGATACCAACAACTGGGGTGATAGGATCGACACGGGTGAATTCGAGTAAGCGTTGGGCGCGGGTTTCGCCGTTATGCCCAGGAGCGCGGTAGTTCGAATAATGTGGATTTAACTGAAATGGCACTATATTTAACGCGGTAAACGACGGCGGCTCGATAATCGGCATATCGTTGGTGGTGCGAATGCTCAATCCCGAGACGTTAGAGCCCGCGCTCCAACCAATATATGGTTTACCATTCAGTACTTCTTCACGGATCAGATGCACTAAATCGTACTTATAGAGCTCGTGTAGTAAATGGAAGGTGTTGCCGCCACCGATCAAAATGCCGTCGGCATCTTTAATCGCTTGGCGCGGATCAGGATGTTGATGAATGCCGCTGATATCGAGCCTGAGTTCGCTTAATCCCGCCACGACTGAGGCCAAATAAGTGTCGTAACTCATGCTGACACCGGCATAGGGGATAAAGATCCATTTTTGGGCGTTAGCGGTGAGCGGTTTGATAAAGGGAATCGCATGGGAAAGGTAAGGCGTATCACCGACGCGAGAACTGCTCAGTAGTAGGGCATTAACTGTCATTTTTTTATCCTGAAATCTCGGAATGTGCTGGCATGTTAACAAAGTTTAATCGCGATAAACATAGATAAACACACATGAATTTGGCTGTAATGCTGACAGAGCCTAGATTTAAGCTTGGATTAATATACTGTCCCTAGACTCACGAGCCATGAAAGGCAATGTCTAAATTGAGAGAAAAATTAGCGAGTAGAAAAACTCTTATCTTTACCCCTTGAATTTCGATTAATTGGACATATTATGTCTTTGAGCAAAGTTAAATGGCATGTGTTTGCCGTAAAGGAGCTGAAATGAAGCGTATTTTTTTATTGATTGCGACTAACCTAGCCGTGTTGCTGGTAGCCTCAATTGTGATGTCTATTCTGGGCGTGAATACGTCTACTATGGGTGGACTACTTGTGTTCGCTGCGATTTTTGGATTCGGCGGAGCCTTCATCAGCTTAGCCATTTCAAAATGGATGGCGAAAAAGACTATGGGCTGTGAAGTGATCACCACGCCACGTGATAGCACCGAGCGTTGGTTGTTAGACACTGTTGCACGCCAAGCGCAGCAAGCAGGGATTAAAATGCCAGAAGTGGCAATTTACCAATCGCCAGAGATGAACGCTTTTGCCACTGGCCCAAGTAAAGACAACTCATTAGTTGCCGTGAGTACCGGTCTGTTGTACGGCATGAGCCAAGATGAAGTTGAAGGGGTACTTGCCCACGAAGTGAGCCACGTTGCTAACGGCGATATGGTGACACTGACCTTAATTCAAGGCGTGGTGAACACCTTTGTTATCTTTGCTGCGCGTGTTGTTGCGGGCATTATCAACAACTTCGTCTCGAGCAACGACGAAGAAGGTGAAGGTTTAGGCATGTTCGCTTATATGGCGGTCGTGTTTGTCCTCGACATGTTGTTTGGTATCTTGGCCTCGATTATCGTGGCTTACTTCTCACGTATCCGTGAATACCGTGCAGACGAAGGCGCAGCACGTTTAGCGGGTAAGCATAAGATGATTGCAGCGCTTGAGCGTTTACGCCAAGGCCCTGAAAGCTCAGCAATGCCTGCGCAAATGTCTGCCTTCGGTATTAACGGCAAGCGTTCAATGGCAGAGCTGATGATGAGCCACCCGCCATTAGAGAAGCGTATCGCCGCTTTACAGACCCGTTAATCGAGGCTGTAAGATCAAAAAAGGAGACCTAGTGTCTCCTTTTTTATTGGGGCTTTTCTTTTTCTACGGATTAGGCTAGGGCCGTTTTTAGTTGTGAGCGATAGGTTAAGTCAATGTAAAACTCTTATATAAGCATGTGGTTACATGATGCAGCGCACATTTTACCCCTTGGTATATTGATAAAGTTACTTTGCATTAAGATTGGGTTGCTTATTGCTCAATCCTTAGCTAAGTTAAATCGAGTCGTGCTATTTACATTGGTTGCGAGATGGAAGTCACCCTGACAAGAATTTCCACTGTCAATCGCCATTGGAGGATACAATTGTGAGCAAAAAACTATTAAGTGCGCTTTTCGGGGCAAGTCTTGCAGCGCTGGCGCTGTCACCAACCGCATTTGCCGCGGATCAAAAATTATCAGACTTCCATGCTGAGTCAGGTGGTTGTGAAAGCTGTCATAAGGATGGTACGCCTTCTGCTGATGGTGCTTTCGAATTTGAACAATGTCAAAGCTGCCACGGCTCTTTGGCTGAAATGGACGCAGTACATAAGCCACACGATGGCAACTTAGTTTGTGCTGACTGCCACGCTCCACATGATATGAACGTAGGTCAAAAACCTACCTGTGAAAGCTGCCATGATGATGGTCGTACTCCAGACTCTATCCTGAAGAAGTAATCCCTACTTCGGTATAAGCTTGATAAAAAATGCCAGCAATTGCTGGCGTTTTTTTATATACATGATTTATCTCACTCGTCCTTGGGTTGCCCTTGGATCAGTTTTTTACCGGAAAACATGGCCGAAATGATCCCTGGTTGACGTTTGATTTCGGTATAGACCACCGCAAACACATGCAGCACGATAAGAAGCATTAATAAATACACTGCGTATACGTGGACTTCACCGGCCAGCCCCTTCATGGGCTTGATTGCATTGGCTTTATCGGTATCTACGCCCGTGGCATCGTAGGGTTTTAAACTACTCGGGTCGACATTCGCTGCCGCTAAATACTGTTGTACTGTGCTGCCGAGCGGTGGATAGTAAATATCAGTGCCGGCGCGAATCAGGCCTGTCGCCATTATGGTGACCAATAGGAGCATGATGGCGAGCACTGCGAATTTCCCCTTAGGATTGTGGCCTAGGTATTGGGGGTTTTTACCCGCGGCAAGCTCTGCTTTATAGGTTTGTAACTCGGCCTTACTATTGGCATTGGGGAACATATGGCTAAAGCGGGCGTATTTATTGCCCATAAACCCCCACACTATGCGGGTAAGTAAATTAATCGCAAAAGCATAGCCAATGATGACATGCAGGGTTTTAAGCCCGATTTTGCCGGAGAGTTCGGTTATGCCTAAGTCGCTGCGAAACATCATCATGCCACCCACAATCAGTAGGGCGAGCACGAGGAGCAGATTGA
Source organism: Shewanella sp. GD03713 (assembly GCF_029843705.1). Taxonomy (NCBI): domain Bacteria; kingdom Pseudomonadati; phylum Pseudomonadota; class Gammaproteobacteria; order Alteromonadales; family Shewanellaceae; genus Shewanella; species Shewanella sp. GD03713. The sequence continues at coordinate 2,895,759 of NZ_JAOCIW010000001.1, read as the reverse complement.
TCCAATGAAACAGGCGGGTCGGTCTGTCCCATACCCGATATGATTTCATTTCGACTGGGATTGGTGGTTGATTGGACATAATATTTCCTTATTATTTGTGTTGATTTATCTTACGCCTTTCAATCATGAATAGCGCATTATTTTCAGTTTAGATTCAGCCTTCTGATTGACAATACTCAATGCTAAAGTTGCAGAAGTTTTTGATTTGCGTACGGTAAATATTTTTATCGTAAGTCTTTTGAATCTGTTTTATCTAATGCTAATATCGTGTGCACGGTAGACTTGGAAGTCTATTGAACGGATGTTGAAGTGGTATTGAGAGATGTTTCTCCTCTCAAAATGAATAATCGTTAACCAGACAGGGAGTGAGCAGGATGTTCAAAATATTACATTGGATTGTAGTGTCAAGATCGCAAGTTTTGATGGAATTACTGGCCGGACGCTGGCCGCAGGAGTTTCTCGTTAAGCTGTCCCAAGTCAGCCCAGACGAGATGTGCGATCAAATCAAAGATAACCAAGCCTCTATGGTGGTGATTGACCTTTCCACCGTCGATCTTCAAAAAGCCTATCAATTTCAACGCTTGCTTGCCCGCGAACACCCGAGTGTGCGAGTCGTTTATATCCAGTTCCCTAAACAGGTTGATGCCCGTTTCTTAATGCAAGCCTCGACTACGGCAGGGGTGTTTTATCTGGATGCAGGACTGACTGAAATCAGCCTTGGCCTCTCCAACATCCTGCGTGGGCACAGAGTGATCCCTATCCAATTGGTGAACGGGGTGAATGATGACTTTGGACTGTTCGAAGATACCGAGCCATTAACTATCCGTGAGCGCGAAGTGTTACAAGCCCTGCTGTCTGGCAGCACTAACCTCGATATCGCCAATCAATTGTTTGTGAGTGAAAGCACCATTAAGACTCACTTGTACCGTGTCTTCCGTAAGATTGGTGTGTCGAGCCGTGGTCAAGCCATCGCGTGGGCGCAAACCTATTTACACGATGTGGTGGTGTAACCCATTGTTGATGGGTCGCTAAGCTAATATTCAATTGCACAAACAAAGAAACAAATAGAAAGGGGCAATCGTCGATACGATTGCCCCTTTTGTGCTTTATGGATTAAGACTAATGCACTAAAAACTAGTGCATTAAAGACTATTGCATTAAATATAAATGCATTAAAAATTAGCGACCTAGCCAAGCCTGCAGTTTGTCTTTATCTGTGATGCTTAAGGCAACCGTATCTTTTGGCGCCTCGGCAATAATCAGTTCTCCCGTCATCAATTCATCGCGTCTAAACCAATGCAGGGTTAAGTGTTGTCCGAGTGGATATTGCTGAAGCTGCGCTTCAAATTGACCTGTCACCTGCAGATTATCCGCCGCAATTAAGATATCTCCGGCGCTTAAGCCCGCAAGATGTGCAGGGCTGCCTTGGGCGACCGTGGTCACTTTAAGGCCGATTGGTGCGGCTTGCGTCTTAGCCCCAAAGGCAATCTCATACCCTTTGGCCGAGCCACCGCCGACATCCTGCGCGCCTTGGCTCGCTCTCTGGGTCAATTCAACGCCAAACTCGGCCAGTAGCGGTGCCAGCGGGATATCGTCGGTATTGTCTAAATAGGCGAAGAGATCTTGGCAATCGCGCCCCAATAAGCGTTCAACAATCCTTTGATGACATTCATCTGTGGTGCCGCGATTTTGCAGGGCATATTCCTGCCACAGAATGGTCATTAGATCGTCGAGGTTGTATTTTCCTTGAGTCTCGCTTCTGAGGGTTAAATCCAGATACAGGGCAAACAGGGCGCCCTTAGTGTAATAACTGATAATGGCGTTTTGGGCGTTCTCATCCTGTTTGTAGAACTTAGTCCAAGCGTTAAAGCTCGAGTCCTTAATGCTTTGTTTAAAGCGGCCTTGACTGCGGTATACCCGGGTAAAGGTTTCGCTCAGCATATCTAAGTAGCTTTGCTCATCGACTAAGCCTGCGCGATAGGTGAGGAAATCATCATAATAGGAGGTGATGCCCTCATAGGCCCACAGCTGCGGCGTATAGGTTTCCGCCTCAAGTTGATAGGGTAAGAAGCATTCTGGCTTGATGCGCTTGACGTTCCAGCTGTGGAAATATTCATGGCTACAGAGCGATAAATAGGTGCGGTAGTCATTATTAATCGGCGCATCCATCGATAGCGGTAAATCCTTGCGCGAGCACATGAGTGCTGTCGATGCCCTATGTTCCAAACCTCCAAAGCCATTGTCGAGTACTGTTGTCATAAACAGATAACGTTCAAAGGGCGCTGGCGTACCAAACAGCTTGATTTGATACTCGCAAATTGCCTTTAAATCTAGGCAGAGTCTCGGCATATGAGCGCGGTGGCGACCGTTTAGTACGATATCGTGTCTTACGCCGCAGGCTTCAAAACTGGCGTGGGTGAATAGCCCCATCTCAACTGGATGATCGATAAGTTCGTCATAGTTTTGCGCGCAAAACTCACCAAAGGCAAATTCATCACCGCTTTGACGTGTCATGCTAGTAGCGAGTCGCCATTCGTTTAGGCTTGGCTCGGTCGGCGCCGCCATTGTTACTGTGTGTAAACCTGCCTCAAAGCCGTGGGCGGCTAAAAACACACTGCTGCCGTTAAAGAAACCGTGGGTCATATCGAGGTGCGCGGTGCGTACCGACAAGTCCCAAGCATATACTTGATAGGTTAAGGTGAGTTGGGTGCTTTGATGTTCGACCGACCAGGTTTGTTTATCCAGCTGAGTGAGCTTAAGCGGCTCGCCGTTATCGCCTGTGGCTTTAAGATCGATAATATTCTTGGCAAAATCCCGCACCATATAACTGCCGGGAAGCCACGCGGGCAGGCTAAAAACTTGCTTAGGGTGAGGCTTTTGTACCGTCATGGTGACGGCGAACAAGTGCGCCTTGGGATCGACGGGAATGATGTGATAGTGGAGCATAATTTATCCTGTAAAACCGATGCGTTTTAATGGGCGTCATGCTGCCAAAAATGCGCACAACAGGCAAATGAAACGCAAAATATCTGGAGACACAAAGCGTTGAATTGCTAGTATACTATCCCAATTAACCCAAGGAGGACTCCCCATGGCCGAAGAAACCATTTTCAGCAAAATTATCCGCCGCGAAATTCCCGCCGACATTCTGTACCAAGACGAGCTGGTGACCGCATTTAGAGACATCTCACCAAAGGCGCCAACCCATATTCTGATTGTGCCGAATCATTTGATCCCAACTGCAAATGATATGAAAGCCTCGGATGAGCCTGCACTCGGCCGGATGATGACAGTGGCGGCCAAATTGGCGGCAGAGGCGGGGATTGCCAAAGATGGTTATCGTTTGATCATGAACTGCAACAAACATGGCGGACAGGAAGTGTACCATATCCATATTCATCTCGTTGGCGGAGAGCCATTGGGACCCATGCTGAGCCAAGGTCAATGAAGGTAAATCCTGATTTTTTTCCGCTGACTCAAATGGCGCAGCGATTTGTCGATCAGCTCGCCCAGTGCCGTCGCTTAGGGTTAACCGTGCTCGAAGCCAGTGAGCACCATGTATTGATTGAGTTGCCCTATAGCACTGAGTTAATTGGTTATCCCGATACGGGCGTTATCCACGGCGGGGTGATCACTACCCTGATGGACACGGCCTGTGGCAGTGCGGTGGTGAGTGCGATTTTTCAAAAATATCAATCCTTAGAGATTTCGCCCACCCTCGACTTACGGGTCGATTATATGAAGCCCGCGCAGCCCCATAAGCCGGTGTATGGTTTTGCCGAGTGCTATAAGTTGTCATCTAATATCGCCTTTACCCGCGCCATCGCCTATCAGGACAGCATCGATGATCCTATCGCCCATGCGGTGGGCTCTTTTATGCGTATCAGCCCTGAAATGGTGGGCGATGCCTTTAGACAAGCCTTGATGGGAGAAGCCGTGCCGCCCTTAGGAGAGACTGATGAACTCAAATAAGCCGACCGAGCAGAAAACCCTCGATGTGCAGGGAATTGTAAAACGCGCCACCGAGCTGAACGACTTTGGTCATCTACTCGAACATGTTCCTTATGCTAAGTTTATTGGCATGAAGGTCGAGCGCTTTGGCGACGAGCTGATTTTCAAACTCCCCGCTAAGGACGACAATATCGGTAATCCCATCCTGCCCGCGATTCATGGTGGCGTGATTGCTGGTTTTATGGAAATGTCGGCCATAGTGCAATTAATGGTGTTTATGCAAACGGCAAAAGTGCCAAAAGTCGTTGATTTCTCGATTGATTACCTGCGAGCAGGCCTGCATAAGGACAGCTTTGCAGAATGTCGTATCACCCGTCAGGGGCGACGGGTCGCCAACGTGAATATCAATTGTTGGCAAACCAATCGTAAGCAGTTGATCGCTACCGCAAGGGCGCACTTTTTGATCGATTAATCGCGAGGGTGGGGCAAGATGAGTACGTTAAGCATAAGTTCAGCTGGCGTCGCGTAGTGTCATTGCCCATCCGTTGTTCGGCACCTAGGTTTTTGTGAGTGAGGGAAAACAAAATGAAAGCAATTTACAGTGGAGTAATCTTGGCTGCAGCACTGACACTCGGTGCCTGCACTAATACGGCGGGCATTTCGGTGAACTCACTGGGAGAAACCCGCGTCGATAACAACAGCTTCGCCCGTGATATCAGTGTTGAAGGGGTTGAGGCGCGCCGCGTTGGCGATCTGATCCAAGGTTCGGCGTTGATCGTCAGCAAGTCCTCAAGCGATATGCGAGTGCAATATAAGTTTACTTGGTACGACGCCAGCGGCTTTACCATCGAAGATGAAGCCACCAGTTGGAAATCGGTGAAATTACACGGCAAACAACAGCTGCAAGTGTCGGCCGTGGCCCCAAATGCGCAAGTGGCGAAATTCGATGTTTATGTGCGCGAGACTTATTCAAACTAACGTTTTGCGAGTGTTAGTGTGAATGTGAGTGTGGGCTAAAGAATACCGCGGTATTTCGTTACGCTAACACCTAGTCGATATCGATTAAACGGCCATTAAGCCAAAAAATGCCAGCAATGCTGGCATTTTTCATTTCAAAGTGTCGTTCTTTCCTGCTTGTCATGTATACTAAGCGCCGCCAAGGGGTGTTTGCCAACAAAGTGGCAGACTGAGATGTCATCAGACGAACCCTTAGAACCTGATCCGGCTAATACCGGCGTAGGAATGGGCCAATCAACAGCACACTTCTGAATCGCTTATTCGTTGCCGGATCTCAAACATGTATTTGAGGTCCTATGTCTAACAAAAAGTCTACCAAGAGTTCCACCTTCTCCTTATCGTTAACGCGTGCGCCATTGGCGCTGGCCATTTCGGCTGCGTTAAGCACGGCCGCATGGGCGCAAACCGATGCTATCGATAAACCTGAGCCTAGCAATGATATGGAAATCATGGTGGTGACTGCAGATTTTCGCAGTGCCAGCTTAGAAAAAATGCCATCGAGCATTACCGTTATCGATGCCCAGCAAATCCAAGATGAAAGCGCCCAACACTTTGAAGACGTGATGAATTCCATCGCTAACTTTAACTGGTCGGGTGGCAGCTCACGTCCTAAGTATTTCCAGATCCGTGGCGTAGGGGAGCAGGAGCAATATCAAGGTGCACCTAACTCATCTGTGGGTTATATCATTGATGATATTGATTTATCTGGTATTGGCATGGTGTCGAGTATGTACGATCTGCAGCAGGTCGAAGTGTTACGCGGCCCGCAGGGTACCCGCTATGGCGCCAATGCGTTAGCGGGCTTGATTTACCTTAAGAGTAATGACCCGACCGATGTGTTTGAACATGGCGCCGAGGTCTCTTTAGGCAATGACGATTTACAAACCTTTAGCGGTTTTAGCTCAGGGCCGTTAACCGATTCGGGTAAATTGTTGTACCGCGTGTCGCTGCAGCAACATCAACAAAACGGTTATCGCGATAATCTGTATTTAAATAAAGAAGATACCAATGGTCGTGATGAATTTACTGGTCGCGCTAAATTACGCTGGTATGTCACCGACAATCTGCAACTCGATTTAACTCTGCTGCATGCCGATTTTGATAACGGCTACGATGCCTGGAGCTTAACCAACGATCCTAAACATACTATTTCGGATCAGCCGGGTGTCGATAGCCAGCGCACCACGGGCGCAGGATTTAAAGCAACTTACTCGGGCGCTGAGTCGTTTGAGTTAACCTCGCTGACTTCATTTGCCAATACCGATCACCATTATAGTTACGATGGCGATTGGGCGAACCCTGAATATTGGGCCTCCAAGCAATGTGAGGATGAGGGCAATCTCGCCCCTTGTCAGTACGATTACTTCTGGGACAAAACCGGTCAGCGTAAGACCTTATCCCAAGAGTTCCGCTTAAGCTCGACCGACCAAGGGCGTATTTTTGCCGGCTCAACCGACTGGTTACTTGGGGTTTATGCGATGAGCCTTAAAGAAGATAACCAACTGTATTCTGAATATAATACTTGGCCCGATGAGGTGTTAGATTCTGAATATGAAGCAACCAATTACGCCGTATTTGGTCAGCTGGATACGGATTTAGGCGCCGATTATGCCTTGTCTGTGGGGCTGCGTGTTGAGCGTCGCAATAGCCACTACTCAGACACCAATAATGATAATTTTGACCCGAGCGAAACCATGTGGGGCGGCCATATTGCGCTGAGCAAAGTGCTGAATGAATCCCATAATGTGTACGCCCGTGTGGCGCGCGGTTACAAGGCGGGCGGTTTCAACATGACCTTGCCAGTCGAACTCAATGATAAAAAAGAGTTTGATACCGAAACCCTATACAACTACGAAATCGGTCTTAAATCCCATTGGTTTGAAGGGCTTATCGATACGAATCTGGCGCTGTTCTATATGGACAGACAGGATCAGCAAGTGGCCGCATCCCAGCAAGATCCTAACAAGCCACAACGCTTTATCCTCTACACTGAAAATGCGGGTAGCTCACACAACTACGGTGCCGAGTTGGACGCCACTTGGTATGCCACCGATAATCTCCAGTTTTACTCAAGCCTAGGTTGGTTAGAGACGGCGTACGGCGATTACCAGTACCAAGATAAATACGGTAGCGATGTGGATTTAACTGGCCGCGATTTGGCCCATTCACCACAGTTAACCTACAGCTTAGGCGGCACCTATCGTGCGAACTCGGGTTGGTTTGCCAACGTCAACATGAGTGGTAAGAGTGAGTTTTACTACTCAGACAGCAACGACTCGCGCTCTGAGCCATACACCATTGTGAATGCGCGCTTAGGTTATGAGGCGAGTGCTTGGTCGGCATATTTATGGGGCCGCAACCTGTTCGATGAAGAATATGGTGTGCGTGGTTTCTATTTTGGCAATGAGCCGGATAACGGCTGGGCGGAAAAGCAATATATCCGCTACGGCGATCCACGCCAAATTGGGGTCACACTAAGCGTTAAGTTTATGTAATCCCTTAAGAATGATACATCAGATGTCAGGCTGTGCTCGCTCATTGCGTCACCGCCTGACGATTGCATTATTAGCATTTGACCCAAGGAGTGAAGATGAAACTCACCGCCGAAATTAGCATGTATCCCTTTAATGAAAATTATCTCGATCCGATCAAATGGTTTATCCATCGCTTGGACAATTACCCCACGATTCAACGTGTTACCAATGCCATGGCGACGCAAGTCTGTGGCGACTATCAAGACGTGATGGCCATGCTCGCGACCGAGATGCAAGCCGCCCATGAGAAATGGGGCAAAGCGGTGTTTGTATGTAAGTTTATTGGTGGTGAGCTGAATTTAGCCCACAGCGAGTAACGCCCTGAGTTAACTTGAACGCTAAAGCTAAGTGGTTCAAGCAAGCGATATAGAGTGAGAGTAAGGCAATGACAGAATTATGGTTAACGCTGGCCAATAGTGTTAATGCGGCCCTAGGGGAAGTCCATGTGATGACCGCATGGGAAGCCTTAGCCGTGGTATTGGCCATGGCCTATTTGCTACTGGCCATGAAGGCAAGCGTTTGGTGCTGGGCGGCGGCATTTACCAGCACGGCCATTTACACTGTCTTGTTTTGGAAAGTGGCACTGCTGATGGAGTCGGTGCTGAATATTTATTATATGGCCATGGCACTCTATGGATACTGGCTCTGGACCCAAGGCGGCGACAAACATCAAGGGGTGAAAGTGACTACTTGGCCGCTGAAAACCCATTTAAAGCTGATTGTCGCGACTGGTATTGTCTCCCTTGGTGTTGGGCATGGGATGGCAACCTTTACCCAGGCTTCCTTTCCTTACCTCGATGCGGCGACCACTTGTTTTGCAGTGATGACAACCTATTTAGTCGCCAAAAAAGTATTGGAGAATTGGCTGTATTGGGTGGTTATCGATCTGGTATCGATTTACCTTTACCTCAGCAAGGGACTGATGCTGACCTCCTTATTATTTGTGCTCTATGTTGGCCTGGCAGTTGTCGGCTATTTCCTGTGGCGCGCTGCCCTTGCCGATAGCCGCAATCCCCATCTGGAGTCGAGCGCCGCAAAACTACTCGGCTAACGGTGGCAGATATCAATAGATGATGGCCAATACACAAGGGCTGCAAATGCCTAATACGCTATTTAACACGATTGTTGTGGTAAGCCGCTAATGCCGCCGATTATTGGACAGCACAAGGATACGCTGCTTGCGGTATTAGCACAGGCAGGCCTTACTGATATCAGCCAAATCCAGCCGTTAGCGGATGGATTAAGTAACCACAACTATCATATCGAGACGCCGACGGCCCATTATGTCTTGCGTGAAAACGCCGATGCCGCCGACAGCTTTTGTTCGCGGGAGCAAGAGTTGTTCTATTGGCGCCATCTTGCCAAGGCAAAGCTTGCCCCCGAGTTGCTGTGGGTGAGTGGCGATCAGCGTTATTACCTAAGCGAGTTTATCTTTGCGCAATCTCTCCCAAGCCTTCCTATAGCATCTCAGTTTGCGCCGCTGATGGAGGATGTTGAGGGCAGGGCAAATCTGCTTACCGAAGAGCCTATTGCGGCAAGTGGTATTGATCGACTTGATAACCTAGTGTCACGCGAGCCAAGTATGGCATCAGGTTATCAAGAACTGAGCCTGCCAAACTTAAGCCGGCCAAACTTAAGCTCGAATGAATTAAGCTGGAAAGAACTAGAGTCTCAATGCTGTGCGGCGACCTTTTGCCTAGGTGAAGCGCATATTGAGGCTTGGTTGCAATCTCATGCCGATATCAAGGGTGCAGCAGACAAGCAGGCTTGGTATCCGTCCGAACGGCTCGCCGTATTGGAAGCCATAACACCGAATCGCGCCCACAGCCTGTTACTGCAATTGCTGCAACAGCTTCGCGAGCAAGCGACTGGGCCGTACCACATCAGTATCACTGAGCAATGGCAGGAATATCACGCGCAGTTGTTAGACTTTGCCGCAGCGGATAAGGGCGAGGCTTGGCAGAGCCGATTGGCGCAATTGCTCAGCATACAAAGGCAGATCCATGGTTGGATGGCAACCTTAGCCGATTGTTTAGTCAAACCGCAGTTTTGCCATCGCGACTTAAATCCCCATAATCTGCTGCTTAAAGATAACCAGTTGTATTGCATAGATTTTGAGTATACAACCGCTTCCCATCCACTGTGTGAACTGGCCGTTGTGCTCGCCACGCACCAATTAACACCTGCGCAGCGGCATCTGTTAGTGCGACAGTATCTGGCAGGACACCCCGGCTTAACCTCGGATGCCATCAAGGCGATACCCGCTGCCATCGAGATGTATTGGGTGTTTGCCGTGTATTGGGCATTATTGATGGCGGCGCACACCCATGGCGAGCGGCAGCAGGAATACTTCGACTGGTTCGATCTTTTTTGGCCACTTATCAGCCACGCATCCTAAGTATTTTGTTTCTCACCGCCACGGCTTGGTTAAGGTTGTTGTGTTAAAAAAATAAACTTTCTATTAACCTCAGTGTCATAGGATGACCAAGGCTGAACGGATGCAAATTGATGAAAAAAGGTGTGTTGTTACTGGTGTTGCTGTTTGGCTTAACGGCCTGCTCGACCAAATTTAGTTATCATTTTCTCGACTGGGCCATAGGTTGGGAGCTGGATGACTATGTCAGCCTTGATAAAAACCAGCAAAAGGTCGTTGATGGGCTTATCGACAAGTTTGTACTTTGGCACCAATCCGAAGAACTCGGCCATTATGTGGCGCAGCTAACCGAAGTTGAGCAGCAGATCCAAACCAATACCTTAACTCCCGCATTGTGGGCCGAGCACGTCACACTCGCCAAACGGCATTGGTTTCGGTTATTTGAGTTTGCACTGCCAGAAATGTTGCCGATCATCTCATCATTAACCGATGAACAGGTGAAGCAAATTCTTGCCCAGTCGCGAAAAGACGAGCAGGAATTGATTAAGGAATTTGCCGGTAAAACCCCCGAGCAGTTACAGCAAGAGGCCGATGAGAATCTTATTGAGCAATTTGATGACTGGCTGGGTAGCGTAACGGATGAGCAAAAAACGCTTATTCATCAATATAACCAGCAGCGACTGTCGACCTTAGATATGTGGCTCGATTACCGCCACGAATGGCTGCGCCAATTTGAGGTTGCCCTTGGGCAGCGCAGCGATATTCCGCTGCTGACCGAACGATTGACCCTGCTGATGACGCGCCCTGACGAGCTTAAGTCGGAAAAACATCGCGCCATTTTAAGGCAAAACACCGAAGCCTTCGGTGGCTTGTTACTCACGATCAATGCTAGTCTGTCAGCGAAGCAGTCCAAGCATTTTTATAAAAAGCTGAATAAGCTTATTCAGGATCTTCGTGAATTAAATCAAGAGGGGATCGAAAAAGTGGCAAAAGTCGCGAAAGATTAATCTCTAAGCCAAGGTCTATTGGGCAACTCCATCTAATGTTGAGATTGCCCATGTCCCTTGTGAATATTTATCAAAAACTCCTCAATGCGAGCCGTTATGCTGAGGGGCTTGCCCCCTTAGCCCTTAGGCTCTATCTCGCGCTAGTGCTAATGCAAGCTGGCTATAACAAACTCGTGCACTTTGAAGACACAGCGGCTTGGTTTGCTAATCCCGATTGGGGATTGGGTTTGCCTATGCCGACGTTAATGGCTGCCTTGGCGGCGGGCACTGAGTTTTTTGGCGCATTTTTATTACTCGTTGGCTTAGCGACGCGGCTGATTTCTATCCCTTTGATGATAACCATGCTGGTGGCGGCGTTTACTGTGCATTGGCCTAATGGTTGGCTGGCGATTGCCGATGGCAGTTCATGGCTCGCCAATGAACGGGTGCTTGAGGCGGGTGATAAGCTGGATAAGGCCAAATCCCTGTTGCAGGAATACGGCAATTACGATTGGTTGACCAGCTCGGGTAACTTGGTGGTGCTAAATAATGGTATTGAGTTCGCAGCGACCTATTTTATTATGCTGCTGGCACTCTTTAGCCTTGGAGGCGGGCGTTATACCAGTCTCGATTACTTTATCGCGAAGCGTTATAACGTAAAGTAAGCCAAGTGACTTTGCTTTTAACACTTTCAATCCCACCTTTGCGTGGGATTTTTTGTACCTCTTTAGCCGCAATTTGCTATGCTTGAGCCAATTTACACGCACCTATTTTTCAGAACAGGGATAATCACTTGGACGCTATCGAACTTTTACTCACCCGCCAATCCACTCCAAGATTAACCGCGCCAGCGCCCAACGAGCATGAGCTTAAAATCATTTTAGATGCGGCGATTCGAGTGCCAGATCATGGCGCCTTAGCACCGTGGGAATTTATTATTGCCACAGGCCAAGGGTTAGATACCTTAGCAGATATCTATGTTAACGCGGCTAAAGCCAGCGGTGCCGATGAAGATTTTATCAATAAAGCCAAAGGGATGCCGATGCGCGCTCCTATGGTGATTACCGTTGTGGCGAAAACCCAACAGCACCCCAAAGTGCCAGTACTTGAGCAGCAAATCGCAGCGGGCTGCGCCACGATGGCGATGCAGCAAGCGGCATTCGCGCTAGGATTAGGTGCAGTGTGGCGCACTGGGGATTTTGCCTTCGACGCCAACGTGAATGCGGCATTAGGCTTAGCGCCAGAGGATCAAATCGTCGGCTTTTTATATGTGGGCACCCCAGCGGTAGCCGCACCGAAAAAACCGCAAAAGGATGGCAGCCAGTACGCCCGCTACCTATAACCTAGTTTATCCCCTCTGAATGGGAGTCCTTAGTATGCAAGTTGCCCAAACCCCAAGATTGCTGCTGCGGCAGTTAACGCCCGATGATGCGTCATTTATTTTGGTCTTACTCAACACCCAAGGATTTATCGACAATATCGGTGATAAGGGTGTGCGTAGTTTGCAAGATGCCAAGGACTATATCGCCAATGGACCCGCGATTAGCTATCGCGAGCATGGTTTTGGCTTGTTTGCCGTGGTGCTGGCCGAAAATGGTTTTCCGATTGGCATTTGTGGCCTGATTAAACGGCCGACGCTGGCGGATGTGGACTTAGGCTATGCCTTTTTGCCGCAGTATTGGGGTAAAGGTTATGCGTTTGAAGCAGCTAAGGCCTCACTGGAATTCGGTAAAACCCTAGGGATTGAACGGATTGTCGCGATCGTTAGCCCGCATAATCAGGCCTCTAAGTCGCTGCTGAATAAATTAGGCATGTCGTTTGAAACCCTGTTGCAGCTTACTCCTAACGATGCGCCGGTGGAGTTATTTAGCTAAGCAGTGGTTTTATGTGCGGTGAGTGCGTTTACGCGCAATAAAATGGGGAGCTTAGCTCCCCATTTTTATCTGTTCGCTTTTCCCCATAGGGATGCGATTACTCCGCTAACAGACCACGGCTACGCAGCAGCGGCTCAATGCCAGCTTCTTTACCACGGAAGTTTTTATACATCAGCATAGGGTCGTCACTGCCACCCTTAGATAAGATGTTGTTACGGAAGGCATCGGCCGTCGCTTTATCGAAAATGCCATTTTCTTTAAAGGCTTCGAAGGCATCGGCACCTAAAATATCTGACCAGAGGTAGCTGTAGTAACCGGCTGAATAACCGCCCGCGAAGATATGCGAGAAGTAAGTGCTGCGGTAACGTGGGCTGATCTCATTAATCAATCCCATGGCAGCTAAGGAGTCAGCCTCAAACTTGGCGGCATCCTTAGGCGTGGTATCGGTTAGGGTGTGCCAATCTAAATCGAGCTTAGTGGCGGCCATATATTCAACGGTCGCAAAGCCTTGGTTGAATTTGCTGGCGGCTTGGATTTTTTTCACCAGTTCCTGCGGGATCACTTCACCAGTTTTGTAGTGTTTAGCAAATTGCGCGAGCACTTCAGGCTGAGTCATCCAGTTTTCGTTGACCTGTGAAGGGAACTCCACATAGTCGCGAGGAACTGCCGTTCCGCCTTGTGAGCGATATTCGACATTGGATAACATGCCGTGCAGCGCATGGCCAAACTCATGGAACAGGGTGCTGGCTTCATCGAAGGTGAGCAACGCAGGCTCATTACCCGCAGGACGAGGGTAGTTCAACACGTTGACAATAATGGGTTTTGAATCGACACCGTTCATATGGTATTGCTTGCGGAACGAGTTCATCCAAGCGCCGCCGCGTTTGCTATCACGGGTAAAATAGTCGCCCATAAAGATGGCCATAAGTTTGCCGTCTTTATCGTACACTTCCCAAGTACGTACTTCTGGGTTGTATTTAGGTAAGTCGGTACGTTCTTTAAAGGTTAAGCCATAGAGGCGATTGGCCGTATAGAACACGCCTTTTAGGGTGCTGTCGAGGGAGAAGTAAGGGCGAGTTTGCTGCTCGTTAAAGCTGTACTTCGCGACACGGATTTTATCGGCATAGTAATCCCAATCCCAAGCTTGCAGCTTAAACTTGCCGCCTTGGCTGTCGATTAACGCCTGCATATCCACGACTTCGGCCTTGGCTTGGGCAAGGGCTGCTGGCCAAACTTTATTGAGTAAGCCATAGACATTTTCAGGCGTCTTGGCGGTGCGCTCTTCTAACACAAAATCCGCATGGGTTTTATAGCCCATGAGCTGTGCACGTTCGGCGCGCAGTGCGGCAATTTTTGCCAGAATGACTTTGTTATCATTGGCATTATTGTTGTTACCGCGCTCGATATAACCCTTATAGAGCTTTTCGCGTAGTTCGCGATTATCGGCATAGGTTAAAAACGGCGTGATAGATGGGCGTGAGGTGGTAAATACCCATTTGCCTTCATGGCCACGCTTTTTCGCGGTTTCGGCGGCAGTGGCAATCACATCGGCGGGTAAACCAGACAAGTCAGCTTGCTTATCAATCACTAGTTCGAAGGCATTGGTTTCGGCTAACAGATTGTCACCAAAGGCTAAGTTAAGCTTGCCGATTTGTTCATTCAGGGCGCGCAGCTTGGTTTTATCCTGCTCGCTGAGGTTAGCACCGCCACGGGTGAACGATTTATAGGTGTCTTCGAGTAATTTGGCCTGCGCCGTGTTGAGCTTTAGGCTGTCTTTGCTGTCGTAAACGGCTTTAACACGTTGAAACAGTTTATCGTTCAATAAGATATCGTCTTCGGCAGACGATAACATCGGCGAGACTTCCTTAGAAATCGCTTGCAGCTCAGGAGTAGTATCAGCGCCAGTTAAGTTAAAGAAAACGTTGGATACGCGGGTGACGAGATCGCCCGAAAACTCCATCGCTTCGATGGTATTGGCAAAGGTAGGCTTGTCTTTGCTATCGACAATCGCTTGAATTTCTTCGTGTTGCTGGGCGATACTCGCCTTAAATGCAGGGAGGAAATGCTCTGGCTTAATCTTGTCGAAGGCCGGAATTTCCATAAATGTATCATAGGGTTTAAAGAATGGGTTGCTGGCATTTTGGCTGATGATTTGCGCCGACATCGCATTCGGTGCGACTGTCGCCTGCGCCGCAGTATCGCTGTGCTGTGCGCTGCAGCCACTTAAGGCGAGGGCGAGTGTGATGGCGCTAAAGGTCAGTTTAATAGCGCGTGGTTTGAGTGTGCGCGCGTTAAGGGCCTGTGATTTTAGGCTTAGTCCCTTCATGTCAATTCCCCGTTAGGTGATTATTATTCTGTTGGATTAATGGTACTGCAGACCATTAATGTTATTTTAAGGTGACTGTTTAGCATGTATCCGACTAAGGGTTCCATCGATTTTGTGTTTTGTTTGTAACAAATGGTTAGCTTGCGGTTTTTAACGGAAGAACTATGGCAAACTGAGGCCCGCACTAAAGCAATATTAGGTAAAGGATAAAGCCATTGCTTGGATGCGTTTCAATGTAAGTCCCTAATCATACAAATAATAAATAGGACCTCTATGGAATTGCCTCAGTTTAACTATACGAGCCTTTGTCGTCGTTTTTCTTATTCCCTATTAGCCGCTGCGCTGTGGACATCGACGCAAGCTGCAGCATCGCCAATCACGCTTAGCCAAGATGCGCTTAAGGTGGCCGATTATGCGGTGAGCACCTATGACGCGCAGATGGTCGAGAGTCTGGCGCATTTAATCAGTTTTAATACCCAAGCGGTGGAAGGGCAAACGCCCGATACCAACCCTGCCTTTATTGGTTTTAAGTCGAGTTTAAAAAGCTTGAGCCAAGAACTCGGGCTCGATTATGCCGACCATGGTTATGTGGTGCTGATTGGCCTCGATGCCAATGTTGTCGATGCCCAACGCTCACAGGTTGAGAAATTGGGCATCGTCACCCACGGCGATGTGCAACCCGCCAATCCCGCGCTCTGGGCCAAGAGCCCCTATGTGCTGGATACCGAGTCTGAACCTGGCAAGCTGATAGGTCGTGGCACCGAAGATGATAAAGGCGCGATTGTCACCGCCATGTATGCGATGAAGGCCATCAAAGATAAACAACTCAAACGGGAAAAACGCATTGAGCTGTTGGTGTATTTAGCCGAAGAGTCCGATTGGGATCCGCTAAAGGCCTTTTTAGCCCATTACACCCCAGCGCAGATGAATATCACCATAGATGCTGAGTATCCTGTGGTTACCGCCGAAAAGGGTTGGAGTAAGATTGGGTTTACTGTACCGAATCTCGAGCCAACGCAGGAGCAGGGCGCGGCAGCGAATGTCCCGAGCCTAACGGCATTCTCAGGCGGTTATTTTGCTAGCCAAGTACCACAGCAAGCCGAGGCTAAAATTCATGCCATCACCCCAAGCTTATTGGCACAGTTACAGTCGAGCGCGGCCAACCAACAGGGGATGAAGTATCGATTCGAGCGAACTTGCGAGCAGGCCGTGTGCGACTTGCATATTTTTGCCGACGGTAAGGCGGCCCATTCCTCCACACCAGAAGATGGGGTGAATGCCGTGACGCATTTGGCCGCGTTACTGCAGCCATATACTTGGCCTAAAACCACGGCGGCTTTAACCGTCGCCGCCATGAATGAGTTAGTGGGGTTGGGGATTTATGCAGAGCAGTTTGGCGAGCTGGCCTATAAAGATGATTTTATGGGCGCGTTAACGCTGGCTCCCACAGTCGTTGCGCAAACGAGTAAAGGGACGGAAGTCACCATTAATCTACGTCGCCCAGTGGGCAAAACGCCTGAGTTACTCTCCGCCCAAGCCAAGGATGCACTGAACAAATGGCAAGTTGAGCATCAAGTGACACTCATCGACGTAGAAAGTTATTGGGGCGAGCCTATGGTGATGAAGGATGCACCGCATCAGCAGACCTTACTCGATGTATTTGCCCACTTTACCGGCATAGCATCTCCCAAACCTGTTGCTATTGGCGGCTCAACCAACAGTAAGTTATTCCCCAACGCCTTAAGTTTTGGCCCAGCCATGCCGGGCGTGGAATACACTGGCCACACGGAGAAAGAATTTATTACCCATAAACAGTTTATGCTGAATCTGAAAATGTACACCGCCGCCTTTATTGAGTTAACCGCTGCAAAATAGTGCGTTTTTTAATGTGATTAATTGAAGTTATGAGTGAAATACACAAGAAGGTGAAAGGCGCTGAGTTCACGCCAAGACTCATCGGTTTATAAGATAATGGCGGCTAATCCGAAATAGCCGCCATTACTATTTAATCGTTAAAACAAGATAAAAACAGTTCATCTGGCTAAAAGCTTTTTGCCCCATTCTGTGTTTCGGCTCGTTAGCTCAACCGAAAATTCCCACTCCTGCAGCCATAAATATTCTTATCTATTTGCCTATGTTTGGCCTTACCAGAAATCGGCTAACAATGTATGGGTATACAGTCGTATTTAAACTTAGGTGTTTTGGTATAATTTTCAGACAAAATCAGTGCGCACTAATTCCATCCGAAATAAATAAAACTCTATAAAATCAGGTGAATATAGTAACTGAATTTTAGTTAATAGGTTTGGAAAACGCGCATGCGCGTTTTTCCAGATGGTGTATTTGGCAGAAAGCTGATAAGTTCTTTGCATACAGATAGTTCCGACATTCCGCACCTGATTTAGGAATAAATTTGCCGATAGCGTTCACCTAACACGTCGAGAATGATCTGCTGGTCGGCCGTTAGCCCCGTGACCTGAGGTGGCGCCTCTCCTAACTGGTACTCGTGTACCCCGCCAAAGCGTAAAAAGATCCAGCGCGCAGTTGGTTTTTGCGTGGGTTTCTTTTTCATGTCCGCCACACTGCGATTCTGCTCTACTAAGCCCTGCCGGATACGGTGCTCCAGCGCCGCATAAATCATCAGGCTACAGGTCATCACCATCAGTAATGCTTCGATACGTTCTGGTTTTTTAAGATACAACGACGAGGTTAAAAATTCGGGACTTTTCAGAAAGCGAAACCCACGCTCGACGTTCTGCTGGGCTTTATAGATTGCCAACAGCTCAGCCATGGTGAGCGTTTCACTGTGATCATTGGTCGCGAGGATGAACACCCCAGTCTGGTTGCGTGCCTCTGCTACCCGCGCCAAGCTACTTGCGGCTAACCCCTTGATGTGAAATTGGTAGCTCACCGGCACTTCACCCTTTTGCGGCCTTCCGCGCCCAGCATAGAGAGGTTCACTCACGACCTCTGCTTCCAGTTGCAGCAGATTTAAGTTGGCTGCAAAACGGGCTAATTCAGCCTGCGCATCGGCCTCGCAGGCAAAACGCTGAGCACATAATTTGCCAAAGGCTTTCAGCTCACGCGTGCTGTCTTTCAGTAGGTTTTTGGCTAATGTTTGCTGCTCACGGTGGCTAGCCTGTTCGCTGCGCACCAGCAACCAACGCTGCGCGACGTCGGCATAATTGGCGCTTTGCCAACAGCCATGATAGCCATTGCCCAGCGCAACCAGCGACTGGGTGCCAATGGTTGCCACGGCTCGCTTGGCCTCATTGAGGGTGACAGGCACACGAGTCACGAACAACTGTTGCTGTTGTGCCAGTAGTTGCAAGGTGTCGGTGCAATACAGCGCCGCATCGCCGACCAGATAACGACTCTCCTGCGCGGCCTTGAGACTGCTCAAGTGGCGCCGTACGGTCTGGGCAAAGGCCTTGGTATCATTACTATTGCCACTCAAGGCTTGCATATAAATGGGCAGGCCGGCTTGATTTTCGCAGATAAGTTCCAGGATAACCTGGTTTAGCTCTGGCCGGTGGTCGCGGCTGTAGCCCCGTACCAATTGCAACTTACCGAGCTGTTCGCCATCGACTTGGTCATAGGCACCATCGACGTGGAAACTGGTGATATCGAGGTGTACTGCGGTACTTTTGAGCTCCAATCGCTCGACGACCTGTTCCGCCATCACCTGATAAAGCGTGCTGACATCGGCCTCAAAGAGGGCATCAAGGCAGCGGCCGAGCACGTCATCATTTAGGTCATCGGCACAGATCCCAGGGCCAATCAGACGCTCTACAGGCTTGTTGGCAAAGAATTGCGGGAACATGTGCAAGGTGGAGCTATGAAAGCCAAGACCATTCAGAATCATCGCCACCAAGGCTTCACCATGTGAAACTTTGTAGGGCGGCGTTTTGGGGAGCACCGCATCAATCATGCGAGCAATGCCGAGTTCTTGGCAGAGTGCAGCGACCAAACCAAGGTGGTCGAGGTTACGAATAGCGATAGCGGGAGTGGCCATAATGATCTACCTGCAAAAAGTAGTAATAGATCAGAATGGCCGATCGCCGTCAAGTTTTTTTAAATCGAAAATTAGGTGCGGAATGACGGATAGTTAACTATGCGCGTTTTCACTGGTCAAACGAGGTAAACGCGCATACGCACGAATAAAATGTTAAAAGCCTCTAGGAACTATGGCTCGAAGAAATGAATTAGGAAGTATAGCTAGTGGATTAATCGGTTCTTTCAATAGCCGAAATAATGATGTGGATGGCTATTGGGGAATTGGGAAGCTACATAAGTTTGTCGAGAATGCTTCTAAAAAGGAAGTGTCAATCGAACTGCTATCAGGAAGCATCAAGCCTGAAACCAATGAGTTTGACTCGCTTATCAAGTTTTATCGAAATAGGCTAGAGGCTCACTTGAAGGCTAGGTCAATTCCCAGATCTTGGATAGTTGCAGTAGAGTTTACCGCGTTATTCGAGACTGAATATGAAAAGAAGCACCACTATTGGCGCTCCGGTTTAGGTAAGCCTTACAAGTTAAAGTGCGATATCCTAGATGACAATGGTAGGCACCATATTGCATATGCATACAATAATAGTCGGCCACATGACCCTAAAAGAGAGACAAGGAGCTGTCGTGAAGTCGGCTTTTAACAAGCAGCAGCAACGAACTGTCAAGCCTGTCACTCAAATTGCTGCGCAATTACGTGCCAGCTTTGCTAGCTGCTATGTTGGGCGTTAGGTGGTGCAATGAAATCAAACCGATGTTTACCTCTAATTTTTGGGGCCCTCATACCAATAACTGTGAATGCACAAACTCGCGGTGGCACTTGTCAGAGAGATATCTGTGAATTTACAGGGGAATTTATCGGCTTAGCTTTACTTGTGATAATTCTTCTTTCTCTTTCTGCATCGATAGCTAAACACGGTTTTTGGAAAGGGATTTTTGAGCATACAGCAGTGCGTATCCTGATTGTATATTGTGCAATGATTGCTGGGTTAATTTTTGCGATGTTGTTAGCTGTTGAAGTATTTGGAAAAATGGGGGGCGTTTTATTGTTCCTCGCCATTGCTTTCATGCCTAAGTCTTGGATAAAAGGCATTAAAGAAGATGATAAAAAGCACCTAACAATCGCTATCAAAAACGCGCCCGTTGGGCGCTCGACTCGCAACAAGTTGCTCGCGTTTGTGACGGGCGTTTTGTGAATAGGAAAATAATGTGGTAATCATCCCGTAAATTAACTGGCGTCAAAAGTAGAATTTTCTCATAACATAAACGCAGGAGATTCTGCATGAAAACATCAAAATTTAGCGACAGCCAAATTCTGGCTATTTTAAAACAAGCCGAAGCGGGTGCGCCGGTTCCACAGCTGTGTCGTGAGCACGGCATCAGTTCGGCCACGTTCTACAAGTGGCGAGCAAAATTTGGCGGTATGGATGCCTCCATGATGGCACGGTTAAAAGAGCTGGAAACAGAAAATGCCCGGCTCAAAAAAATGTATGCCGAGGAGCGGCTCAAAGCCGAAATACTCAAAGAGGCTATCGAAAAAAAGTGGTAAAGCCGTCGTGCCGACGGGAGTTAGCGCAAAAGGCGGTGCGGGAGAAATCCATTTCGGTCAAATTGGCCTGTGCGGTGTTTCGTATCAGCGAAACCTGCTACCGCTATCAGACCAAACTGAATGACGAGAACGCAGAAATTGCGGACTGGCTGCTGCGCTTAACCACGACTTACCGGAATTGGGGCTTTGGCATGTGCTTCTACTACCTGCGCAATGTAAAACGTTGTGGCTGGAACCATAAGCGTGTGCTGCGCATTTACCGCGAGCTGGAGCTGAATTTAAGGATAAAACCCAAGAAACGGCTGACACGTGAAAAGCCTGAGCCTTTGGCGGTGCCACAGATGAAGAACCAGTGCTGGTCGATGGATTTTATGCATGACCAACTGGAAGATGGCCGCAGTTTCCGGCTGCTCAATATCATTGATGACTTTAACCGGGAAGGCTTGGCGATAGAGGTCGACTTCTCGCTGCCAGCTGAGCGTGTTGTCCGCACGCTTAATCACGTGATTGAATGGCGTGGCAAGCCCAAGGAAATCAGAAGCGACAATGGTCCTGAGTACATTGGCTCTGTCCTCAAAAGCTGGGCAGAAGCCAACGGTGTGACACTGAAGTTTATTCAGCCAGGCAATCCACAGCAAAATGCCTATGTGGAGCGCTACAACCGTACAGTTCGCTACGAGTGGCTAAACCAATATTTATTCAGCAGTATTGCCGAGGTTCAGGAGTATGCGACAGAATGGCTGTGGTTTTACAACAATGAACGACCAAACAAAGCCTTGGGTGGGATGCCACCCAAGTTTAAAGATAACTTAATAACTCAGACTTCTACTTCTGGCGTCCATTAAAAATGGGATGATTACCATGTCTTCAGTTCCTGAATCAAAAGATGAGTTGCTCACAGCTATAAATTCTATATTCCTGAAACTTATGGACGATTATCTGAGTGTTCCTGCATCAATGGCACGTAAGTGTGAAATTGAAGGTAACGTAAAAGGAACACAAATTAGCGTTTGTGACACTGTCGCTTATCTTATTGGTTGGGGAGACTTGGTTTTAAAATGGCACAGTTTGAAGTCGCAAGGCTTGTCAGTCGATTTTCCTGACACGGGTTATAAATGGAATCAGCTTGGATTGTTGGCGGTCAGTTTTCACGAACAGTACCGTGACTGGCAATATGAGGATTTACTTAAGGTGTTAGACTCAACAATAAACGAGCTTATCTTGTTGGTTGAAAGCTTAAGTAATAAAGAATTGTATGAAACGACGTGGTATGAAAAATGGACATTAGGTCGAATGATCCAGTTCAACACGTCATCACCAATGAAAAATATGCGAGCCAAAGTTAGGCGATTTAACAAAAACAACATGCTTCGGTAAGCAATTCACATAACAAACGCCTCAAGAGGGACTGTCAACGCGCGGCGTTTGCAGTCTCATTGAGCAGCAGTGGTGGTTACGTTGTTGTGTTTCAGTTTAATGGTATGCGTTGCCAGCCCCTTAGGCGGGCGTTATCTCCATATAAATTTTTATCCGAAATTCACCTGATACAGCCGATGTCTTGACACGCTTTTGTCCCAAAGCGAGCAGGTATCTTCTTTAAAAACGACATCCGAAATGACAGTTGGAATCAACACAAACCCAACTGTCTCTTGAAGCGTTCTTCTGGCTAAAAACTCTTTGCGACTATATGGCCGGACTAAATTAAGTGTGGAATAAATTCAGGTAGGTTAACCGCATTTTAGCTAGAGCAGGCTATTATCCTTGGGTCATGCTTGGGGTTGTGATGTCGGCTTTTAGCACTAAGACAATCAAGAAAATAACACCTAATAACGGAAACAATCCCAATACTGCGCCTAGCATCCCTGTGAGTTTAGGATTCGTGGTCTTTTTTCGGCCGAGTGAATAACTCAACATGCCGAAAAACATCATGCTAGCTAAGAGCAACAGCAAAATCAGCAAGAACATTGCCACAATAAATTCCTTTTTAATTCATATGTTAGAGCTGGACAATAAAGAGCGAGTTAAAGCTGAGTCAATCTTATTTATCAGGACTGAGCGCTATGGCGGTGGGTTGAAGGTGAGTTTCATTTTTGCAGCGTAAATCCTAATCTCCATAAAGCAGATGATATCGAATAAATTCTAGATGGCGATGCTACTTAGACATTCAACATGGACCCAAATTGAGGGCTCGCCTACAGCATGTGATGTTCCCAGCATTTTACGAATGTTAGAGTGTAAATGTAATGAGAATTGTTATCATTTTTATGTATTGATAATTATTTTCAATTAAAATGCATCTCTCAAAAACAATGATGGGGAATCATGATGCAAAAAACGCTGTTAGCGACACTCATTGCGAGTTTTTTATTCGTACCAAGCACCTACGCCAGTGAAGACAAGTCCGCGACCAATATTGAGGTCATTAGTATCAAGGGGAGTCGATTAGACAAGGCTGCAACGGCAACAGGTTTACCCTTAACTCTTAGGGAAACTCCGCAATCCGTAACCATTATCGATCAAGAGTTTATTCAAAGTTTCTCACTCAATAGTGTCGCGGACTTAATGTTTTTAACCCCTGGCATTTATGCTCAAAAAGCCGAAACTAATCGCTATTTCTTTAGTTCCCGCGGAAATCCCATTACCAATTTTCAGTTTGATGGCGTGCCCGTTAACTATTCGAGTTTCTTTAATGACGCTTCAACCGACACCATATTATTCGATCGCGTAGAGGTTGTTCGTGGCGCAACCGGACTCTTAACAGGGGCGGGTGAACCATCAGCGGCAATTAACCTCATTCGCAAACGTCCTAAATCTGCGCCTAGTGGTTATGTCAGCGCCAAAGTCGGTTCATGGGATAGTTACCGTGTTGAAGGCGATGCCTCTATTGATGTGACGGATAGTGGTGCTGTGCAGGCTCGTTTTGCTGCTGCCTATGAAAAATCAGATAGTTATATTGATCTTGCCGAAGATGAAAATCTTCAAATTTATGGTGTGGTAACGGCAAGACTCAGTGACAATACCTTATTTACCCTAGGTGCTGATTACAGTGACCGCGATCCTAAAGGCTCCACTTGGGGTGGTATCCCGCTATTTTATGCGGATGGCAGCTTAGCCAATGATCTACCTCGCTCGACCACAACTGCAGCCTCTTGGTCAAGTTGGCAACGTAACGGCGAGAATGTCTTTGCCACGCTTGAACATGATTTTGATAATAATTGGGACCTTAAATTTGACGTCGAACATCGTGAAGATGAGATGGACGGACACTTGCTGTATCTCTATGGCGCGCCGGATAAAACGACTGGCTTAGGTATGAAATCATCGGCGATGATCTATCAATCGACCCGTAAACAAGATGCCGCACGACTATTTGCATCAGGCCCATTTGAGCTCTTTGGCCGCGAGCATAAATTGACTGCGGGTTTATTATATTCTAAGCAAGACACAACTGCAGACTCCTATTACCCATTGAATAGTTTAAGTATTGGTAACTTCTTCGAATGGGATGGCTCAATTACCGAACCTAATTATCCGTCGACGCCAATCTATCAAGAAGGAGAGGAAACTCAAAAGGGAGCCTATCTCGCGACCCAAATTAATTTACATGAACAATGGATGTTGTTACTGGGTGGCCGTATTAGCCAATATAAATTTGAATCAAACGCGGCTGATGACTACAACAATAGCGATGTTTTTACACCTTATGCTGGCCTTATATTCAACCTGAACGATTTACACCAGTTATACCGAAATTTTCCAGCCACAGGATGCAAAAGACGCGAACAATAAGCGCTTAGATCCAATGACCGGAAATAATATAGAACTGGGTGCGAAAGGGGATTTCTTCGATGAGAAACTGACCGCCAGCGTTGCCGTATTTAAAGTGCAAAAAGAAAATGTGGCAGAACGTGACCCAAATTACCCGACACCTCTACCCGATGGTAGCTATCCAATGCGTGGAGTGGACGGAACCAGTAACCAAGGTTACGAAGTTGAGCTAAACGGTAAACCAACAGAAAATTGGGACCTGTTTTTCAGCTATACCTATAGCAAATCAGAAGATCAGGATGGAGCAGCTTTTAGCACTCACTTACCTAAAGATCTGGTTCGTTTATCTTCACTTTATCACTTTGATGGTGCACTCGCGGATTTAACCGTTGGCGGTAACTTAAGCTGGCAGAGTAAAATTTACAAAGATGACGCAGGTCCGAATGGTGAGCGTTCTGAGCAAGACAGCTATTATCTAGTCAATCTGATGACAAGCTATCAACTGACAGATGATGCTAAAGTTCAGCTAAATATCAATAACTTATTTGATAAAAAATATTACTCTAGTATTGATTTTTACAATCAAGGTTTCTTCGGTGAACCTCGAAGGATTGAGTTAAACCTAAGCTACAACTTTTAAAAAATTTTCCCTGTAAGCTAGAGCTGTGAATGCTGTGTCTATTAAGACACTGCATTCACATCACTAAGTGATAGGGGATTAGTGAATGAAAAAACCGACATTTACTAATAATAACCTGCTTTTGTCGTTTGCTGACTCTTGCTGAGAGAGTCATTATCGCGGCTTAGCTTGAATGCTGAATATCGAGCAGCTTTGCGTTGAGCCTTATCACTCCAATCCATGGCTTCCTTACCTTTATACATATCGCTAGTATGCCAATCAGTGATTAGTAACCGACGGCTTCGCTACCCGAATGGCGTGGGTCTGAGGCACCAAAAATCCCTTGGTCTGTCACCATGATGGATTGTGTGCTGCCCATGGCCGATTGCACTTTCACTTTATGGCCTTTGGCTTCGAGTAACGAAATAGTATCGCGGTTCAGGCTGCTTTCGACTCGCAGTTCATCGGGTTGCCATTGGTGGTGTACTCGCGCGGCATTGCTGGCTTCGGCAATGTTTAAGCCGTGATCAATCACATTCATAATGATTTGCAGCGTGGTGGTAATGATGCGTGAACCGCCAGGGCTGCCCGTGACTAAGAAGGGTTTGCCATCTTTCATCACTATGGTGGGGCTCATTGAACTTAAAGGACGTTTATTACCTTCCACCGCGTTGGCATCGCCACCCACTAGGCCATAACCGTTAGGCGTGCCGGGTTTTGCGGAGAAATCATCCATTTCGTTATTGAGTAAAATGCCTGTGCCTTTGGCGACTAAACCCGAGCCGTAGCTGAAGTTTAAAGTGTAAGTGTTAGACACCGCATTGCCCCATTTATCGACTACCGAGAAGTGGGTGGTTTGGTCACTCTCATAGGGCGCTAGATTGCCGGGTTTGATTTCGGTACTGGGCGTGGTTTTGTTTAGCGCAATTTGGCTGGCGATTTTTTGGGCGTAGTCCTTATTGGTTAACTGCTTGACCGGCACCTTATAAAAATCGGGATCGCCTAAGTATTCGCTGCGATCGGCGTAGGCATGCTTCATGGTTTCGGCCATCACATGAATGGTTTGCGCTGTGTTATGGCCAAATTGATCGATAGGGAACTGCTGCAGTACATTGAGCATCTCGATAATGTGCACGCCGCCCGAGGATGGTGGTGGCATAGAAACCACCTCATATCCACGATATTGACCGCGAACCGGTTCACGCTCGACGGCCTTATAGTGTTGTAAATCCGTTAAGGTCATGATGCCGCCAGCGTCTTGCACGGCCTTAACCAGTTTTTCTGCGGTTTCACCTTCATAGAACCCTTTAGTGCCTTTCTCGGCGATAAGTTGCAGAGAGTGGGCGAGTTCAGGCTGTTTTAAAATATCATCCACTTGGTAGTCGCTACCGTCGGCCTTATAGAAGATGGCTGCCGTGCTTGGCCATTGGCTCATACGGCGCTTTAAGCCTGCAAGGGATACCGCAAGATCTGGGGTCACGCTAATGCCTTCCTGCGCCATTTTGATGGCGGGCGCCGTGACTTGCGCCATGGTCATAGTGCCATATTTTTCAAGGGCTAAACTCATGCCCATCACAGTGCCTGGGACGCCGACAGCCAGACCATGTTCACGGCTTAATTTAGTCACTGCATCGCCATTCTCATCGAGGAATATGTCTTTTTTCGCCTTTGATGGCGCCATTTCACGGTAATCGATGGCGATGGTTTTGTTTTCTTTGGCCAGATGGACAAGCATAAAGCCACCGCCACCAATATTGCCCGCGCGGGGTAGCGTGACGGCTAAACTGAATGCGACCGCCACCGCAGCATCGACGGCATTACCGCCTTGCTTCAAAATCTCGATGCCAGTGCGGCTGGCCAGCGCTTCTTGGCTGGCGACCATACCATGTTTTGCCCATACGGGTTGTGCCGTGGCCATTTGGCTGAAAATTGAAGGCTCTTCGGCATGGAGAGTGGGCGAAGACAACAAAGGCAGTGCCATGGCGATGGCGAGAATAAGAGGTCTAAAAGTTCCTGCGCGGCGCATATTCAATCCTGAATTTATTTTCATTTTGGCTATGCAATGTGCCGAGAATTAGGCTTAATTGCAACCTTGGATCTTTGCTTAGTGTGTTTAACGGATAAGAATTCAACGAATGAGACAACTGATATTGGCCTTTGCCAGCGCAGCGCAGAGTATTGACGCTAGCAGCTGGGACCGATTGATGGGGACGGACAATCCCTTCTGCCAGCATGCCTATTTACTCAGCTTAGAGCAGAGCTTGTCGGCCTGTGCCACGACGGGCTGGCGGCCACATCATTTAGGTGTGTTCGACGCCACAGGCAGTGAATTAGCGCACCAATTAGCGCCAGATGCCGTCATTATTAGCCAAAAAGATGCCGCAGATTTTATGGATTTACCCCTGCTGGCAGTGATGCCGCTTTATCAAAAATCCCACTCCTACGGCGAATATGTGTTTGATTGGGCATGGGCGCAGGCCTATGAGCGTCATGGTTTTGAATATTATCCTAAATTGTTAAATGCCATCCCATTTACACCAGTGCAGGGGCGGCGGTTGGGGCTATCGCCTACGCTTTCGGCTGCGGAGGTCAAGCTGCTAAGCCGCGCCGTATTTACGTGCTTAAATGAGCAATTAGTGAACGTGGATGCGCCAATGTCCTCTTGGCATTGCTTATTTGTCTCGCCTTCGCAGCAAACGCTATTTGCTGAGGCATCCAATCCCACTTCCCTTAAGCGTTTAAGCACCCAGTTCCATTGGCATAATCGTGGCTATGCAGATTTTGACGCCTTTTTAGCGGCGCTCACCTCCCGTAAGCGTAAAAACATCCTTAAGGAGCGTGCCCAGCTAGAGCCCTCTGGTTTGCACTATGAGTTTGTCGCGGGAGCGGATATTAGCCGTGAGCAATGGCAGCATTTTATTGAATGTTATCAATTAACCTACCTTAAGCGCTCCGGCCATCGTGGCTATTTAACCCCAACATTTTTTAACATGATTGCCGAGCGGTTGGCTGAGCAAATTGTCTTGCTCGTCGTAAGTGATGCGAAAGGGCAGATGTTAGCGGGCGCGCTGTATTTTACGGGCCGCAACGAGCAAGGGCAGACATGTCTATTTGGTCGTTATTGGGGCAGCATTGTCGAGCTTGAGGGATTACACTTTGAGGCCTGTTATTATCAGGGCATTGAATACTGTATCGCCCATGGGATTGATATCTTTGATGCTGGCGCTCAGGGCGAACATAAAGTGCTGCGCGGCTTCGAGCCTGTGGCGCTTTATTCCTACCACAATATTGCTCATCCCGACTTTAAGCGAGCCATAGCGCATTTTACCGAGGAGGAAGCTGCACAAATGGAAGTGTATATGCAGCAGATGCGTGAGGTGTTGCCCTATAAAAAGGGCTAATAACCACCATAAACGTAGAGCGTCGCGTCAACAAATACGCTGGCGCGACGCGAATGGGTTTACACAAAAGAGTGATGTACTAAACACATATCACTCAAGACAGCATGTTTAACTAGCTCACCGCTAACCAGATGCCAACGCCAATCATAAGGCTGCCGGCGATACGATTTAGCCAACGAATATTATCGCCACGACTTAAAAATATCCTCAGACTCTTACCGCCACTGGCGTAGGCCAACATAGAAGTAAACTCTGTCACCATAATAATGCTAAGTAGGGCTAGGAGTTGCGGCGCAACCTCGCGCTCGGCATTAATAAATGGCGGTAGGAGTGACACCATAAACGCCCAACCCTTAGGGTTAGCAATGGCGGTAATAAAGCCCTGTGAAATCAGCGTAAAGTTACTGGCTCTTGGGTTAGTGTCATCATCGCTAAGCATGGCCATCTTGCCTCGGGCGCGCCACATCTGCACGCCGATATAGCCTAAGTAAATGCCACCAACCCATTTAAATACCTGAAAAACCTCAGGGTAGTTAAGCATAATACTCGCCACTCCCATGACCGCTGCGGTAGCGACCAAGGCAACCCCAACAAGCTCACCGAGCATCATCCACAGGGTACGGCGCACACCAATGCTCATCCCGAGCGTCATGGCAAGCGTCATACACATCCCTGGGGTGATAGAAACAAAGAAAAAGGTCGGGATAAACACAGCGAGTAAGGCAAAATCTGGCATGGTCTAAGCGGTCTACTAGAAGAGTGAAGGAACGCTAGTGTAATGAAAATGAGAGAGTTAGCCAATCGGCTAAATCGCACTCTGGCAAAATCGAACTCTGGCAAAATCGCTGACTTGCCCTAGCATCCTGTCAAATCGGCCTGAATGAGCGGGGCTAATTTTCATCGTGTTTCAAGGCATTGTTTGCTGACGTTAGCTTGGCTGGATGTAAAACCGTACAACAATTGATGCAAAAAAAGCATCGGATTTGTTGTTGCGCTTGAATTATTGATAGTCGATTGTTAGGGTTGCGTCATTATAACAAGGGTTAAATGTTGAACTTAGATGACAGAAAAGCAAAAAATGTTGGCGGGGGAAGCCTATCAAGCCTCGGATGAAACCTTAGTCGCCGAAAGAATGCGAGCTAAATTACTCTGTCATCGATTTAATCATGCCGATCCCACCCAGCTTGAAGCGCGCATGGCCCATTTGTGCGAGCTACTCAATGTGCCTAGTTGTGCCCATATCGAACCTAACTTCTTTTGTGATTACGGCTATAACATCCAAATTGGCCAGCAATTTTATGCGAATCACAACCTAACCATACTCGACGTTTGTCAGGTCACGATTGGCAACCATGTGATGTTTGGGCCTAATGTACTGATTTCTACTGCGACCCATCCTATTGAACCCATTGCTCGTCTTACAACAGAATTTGGTAAGCCTATTCATATTGGTCACCATGTGTGGCTCGGCGGTAATGTCAGTGTGTTGCCCGGTGTCACCATTGGCGATAATTGTGTGATTGGCGCGGGCAGTGTGGTGAATAAAGATATTCCAGCCAATAGTGTGGCTGTGGGTAATCCTTGCAGGGTGATTAAGCAAATCACTGCACCTAATGCGGACTGAAGATCAATCGTACTGGTTTTTTTAGGCCGCAGGGCTTTTGGTCGCTGAGGTTAAAGCCGCCACAAAGTTTATATATAAACTTGGTTGTACTGCCATTTAATGCACATGGCATAAGCTTTAATAGCGACCCAATAAACCGTTTAATTTTATGCGTTAGCGCTCTTTGAGGTTGATTACCGATTGAAGACACTTTTTTCGCCATTACTGCCAGCAAGACAAAGCCATATCGCACTGCTGTGCGCAGGCATTATCTATTGGCTAACCGGCGCCTTAGGCCAAACGTTATTTAGCTTACAACCTGAGAATATCACCCTGATTTGGCTGCCCTCCGGCATTGCCTTGGTGATGTTACTTATGTGGGGGCGTAAGGCATTGCTGCTGATATTCCTCGGCAGTTTTACCTTGAATTTTCAAGGCATGTTGCAACAGGATTCCCTCGGTCTTTCGCTGCTGCATACTTCGATTGCTGCGTTAAGCGATATGCTCGCGCCTGCGATGTCGATGTTGTTACTCAGACGCTTCTTGCCACAGGGTACGGGAAGTGCGAATGACTTGATGAAGTTTGTGGTGGTCGCAGGCATCATCCCCATTTTCGGCTCCAGCGCATTGTTATCCGCTAACTTAGTGCTTGGCGGTTATATTTTACCCAGCGCCTTTTGGAGTATGGGGCAAATGTTTTTCTTTGCCGATATTCTGGGCATAGTGTTGGTGTATCAGCTGTATGCAGGATGGGTGGAACCCAATGCGCTGAGCATAGCCAAAACCCGCCATATCCTTCTGCCCTTGATTGGCTTGCCACTGTTTTGTTTGGTGGGGGTTAAGTTCGATCTGGGCTGGTTGTTTTATGTGATCCCGCCGCTATTGGTTGTGCTCTCCTTTGAGGTCACGCGCTTTTATCTCGCACTGTTTAGCAGCGCCTCCATGCTGTTTATGATTTTAGCGACAGCTCAGGGTTATGGTCCGTTTATCAATGCCACGCCGTATCAAACCAATGCGGAGATGATGGCTTTTGTGTTGTCATCGGCATTAACCATTTTTGGGGTGTCGTTACAGCGGGCACAGCTGCGCCGAACCGAGAGAGATAAGCAGACCGCGGTGCAAGAGGCACTCTATGATCCCTTGTCGGGGCTACTGAATCGCCGTGGTTTTATGCCACAGCTGACAAATCTTAACGGCCCGACGGTGCGTTATTCGGTCGCTATGTTGGATCTCGATAACTTTAAGATGATTAACGACACCTATGGTCACAGTGTGGGCGATAGGGTAATCCAGCTGTTGGCGCAGTTGATACACAATCATAGCCGTAGCCAAGATATTGCCGCGCGCCTAGGCGGTGAAGAGTTCGCCCTTGTGCTTAGGGATATTGATGCTGAGCAGGTGTATCCCGTGCTTGAGCGTATTCGAAAATCCTTTGCTGAGATGTCGATAGCGGCCGAGGAGCACACGATTTACTGCACTGTGAGCATTGGTTGGGTGGAGTATCAACAAGGTATCACTGGCGAGTCGTTGCTGCATTTGGCGGACAAGGCTCTGTATCAAGCCAAGGCAAAGGGCAAAAACACGATTGTAAAGTATCACGCTTAAGGACCACACCAAGAAGCTTTGTTCGAAAATGCGATGCTCAAGTGGATTATTTCTAAGGGAATACTCTAAAGGCAATAATCGAAAGGCTAGGCCATACGCGAAGCGTGACAAACAACGGGTCACTATAGGGCATAAAAAAACGGTACGCAGTGCGTACCGTTTTTTCTTATAACATTTATGGCTGCGATTACAGTACGCCGCGGCGCATTTGATCGCGTTCAATAGATTGGAACAGGGCAGTAAAGTTACCTTCACCAAAACCTAAGTTGTTCTTACGTTGAATGATTTCGATAAAGATTGGGCCGAACAGGTTCTTAGTGAAGATCTGCAATAAATAGCCTGATTCGTCACCGTCCACCAGAATTTGGTGATGCTTGATACGTTCACGGTTTTCGGTCACTTGCGGGACTTTATCGAAAATGGTGTCGTAATATTCGGGAATAATATCCAAGCATTGAATCGAGCTACCTTCCATTGCATCCAGAGATTTAACGATATCGCGGCTTCTAAAGGCTAAGTGTTGTACACCTGGACCATTGTATTCCTTCAGGTATTCATCGATTTGGTTCTTATCGTTGCCTTTACCTTCGTTAATCGGAATACAGAAACTGCCATCGGGTGAACGCAGGGCGTAGGACACCAGTGCGGTTTGTACGCCGCTGATGTCGAAGTAACGTACTTCAGTAAACCCAAAGATGTTTTTGTAGAAGTTCGCCCAATGCTCCATGGTGCCTTTATAGACGTTATTGGTTAAGTGATCGACTTCGATAAAGCCTTTCTCTTGGGTGATGACTTGCTCGCTTAAGTCTTCAAAGTCAGTGGCATAGATATTGTTGTCGGCACCAAAGGTGTCGATAAAATAAATTAAGCTATCGCCAATACCATAAATCGCCGGATAGGGCAGATCTTTAGCCGAATCATCGGCCGCTTTGGCGCCGCGCTCCACCGCTACGCGGTGAGCAAAGCTTGCATCTTCCACACGCCAGCCCATAGAGCAAATAGCAGGACCGTGGGATTTGGCAAATTCTGCCGAAAACCCTTCGCGCTCCTTATTGAGCAGGAAGTTAATATCATTTTGTTTATAGTACAAAATATCTTTATTCTTGGCTTTTTTCAGCAGTGAAAAACCAAAATCGATAAACACTTTGTGCATAAAATCGCTGTCGGGGCTGGCGAATTCGGTAAATTCGATACCGAGTAGGCCCAATGGATTAAGTTCGCTTGCCATGATCTGTTCCTCTTGATTAATTCAACACGCAGTCACTCTTTTTGCCTTGTTTACGGTGGTGACTTACGGCTAGTTGCTTAGTTAATAAACCCTTCACTAGTTCTGCTGTGCAGATTTAGTTTTCTAGCCAGGAGCGGTTGTAGTCTTTACTCATGCAATTTTGCACATGTTCGGTTAGTTTCAGTGGGGCGAAGGTGTCCACCATCACTGCATATTCATAGGTTTCTTTTTTGCCAATCGAGGCTTCGGTGCGGCCGGGCTGCGGGCCGTGCGCTACGCCTTTTTGGTGTAGGGTGATGTAGCCAGCTTCAATCCCGGTGCGGCTCATAAAGTCGCCATCAACGTAGTACAGCACTTCGTCACTATCGATGTTGTTGTGGTAGTAAGGCGCGGGAATGGCGCGCTCGTGGAAATCGTAGGGGCGCGGCACAAAGTTACACACCACAAAGTTGTGGGCGGTAAACACTAAGTGATCTGAAGGGGGTAAGTGAATTTTGCCGACCTTTGGCGCGTATTCGGTGATGTTAAATGCCCAAGGGTAAACACAACCGTCCCAACCTACAAGGTCAAAGGGATGCCATTCTAGCGTTGTCAGTTGGTACTTATCGCCAAATTTACACACCAGCGGGAAGGCGCCGCGTTCAACTACGGCATCTTGCAATACGGGCGTGCGTAGATCGCGCTCACAGTAGGGCGCTGATTCGAGTAACTGGCCGTATTCATTACGGAAATGCTTAGGCACTTCCACCATTGAAAAGGCTTCAATTACAAACAAACGTACATTGTTGTAATCGTTAAATTTGAGCTGATGTGTGGTGCCGCGTGGGATCACTAAGTAGTCCCATTTTTTAATCTCTAGGGTGCCATATTCACTGTAGAGCGTGCCTTCACCTTCGTGTACAAACACTACTTCATCGGCGTAGGCATTACGGTAAAACTCCGGCGTGTCTTGGGTGACTTTTGCGGTGTAAAGGGCCACATCATTGTTATAGAAGATTTTGTTGCGGGCGCTAAAGAAGTTGCCTTCACGATCGGCTGTACGCGAATCCAGTTTATAGTTTTGGACTAATGAATCTTCCCATTGGGCACCGTGACCGAGGTGGTAGGGCGCGACTTCAAATGCCTTCGTCGGCATATTGTGGTGATATTTATTCGAGTAAATATTGGAAAAACCATAGGTTGAAAACAGCTCCTCACGGTATAGCTCGCCGTTTTCCTTCTCAAATGCGATATGGCGCTTATGGGGTACTTGGCCTTGTTTCACATAAAATGGCATGGTGGATCCTTGAGTTTTATGCGCTGTGAGCTGTGCCTACAGTGCTTATTGTTATGTTGCAAGTTGCATTACTGTGATCTTCTTATCAATTTAGTTGCTTAGATGAACAAAAAAAAGAATAATAAATCTGTCATCTCAATCTAAAAAATAGATGGTATTAACTACTTTACGCTTCGTAGCGATTGCGTGACATTTTTATTCGGCTAAGGAGTCCCCATGCGCATCGATATTGATGCTTTTAATGTGCTGCAAGTGCTGGTGGAAGAGGGTAGTTTTGCTAAGGCTGCCGAGCGTTTGCATAAGGCGCAATCGGCGGTGAGCTATCAGGTTAAAAAGCTAGAGGAACATTTAGGTGTGCAGCTTTTTAGCCGTGACCAATACCGCGCCGAATTAACAAGTGAAGGGCGGGTGATCTTGGCTGAAGGTCAAAGATTGCTGCAACACCTTGCCAATATTGAACATCTAGCCAGTCGTTTTAGTGAAGGTTGGGAACCTAAGCTTGAGTTAGTGATCGATGGCGCCTTGCCGATGGAGCCGATTATGACGGCGCTGAAACGAATGGCTGAGCATCAAATCCCGACAAAAATTCAGCTTAATATGGAGTTTTTGGGTGGTGTGCAGCACAGATTCGAGCGTGACAATGCAGATCTGATGTTGGTTAAAGACTACCGCACAGGCCCCTATTATCACCCACAGCCACTCCCTGCGATAACCAGTGTACTGGTGACGAGTGCTTTACATCCCTTAGCTCAACAAAAACACATCAGTTTGCCCGAGTTACAGCAGCACGTTGAGTTGACTATCGAAGATTCCTCTCCCAATAAAACCTATCGAGATGAGCTGCAATTCGGCGGCGATAAAGTGTTTTATCTTTCTGGTTTTATTATGAAAAAGAATGCGTTATTAAAAGGACTCGGCTTTGGCTGGCTGCCAGACTTTTTAGTGCAAGAGGAACTTTTGAGCGGTGAGTTGGTGGAGGTCGACTTTGTCGGTGGCAGTCGTTATACCTTTATCCCCCAATTAGTGTCGACCCTTGAGCGGCCCCTAGGGCGTGCGGGTAAGCTATTTACGGAGTTGATTTTAGAGGAATTTGCTAAAGCAGAGCAGTTTAATGGCGTTGGATTAGGATAAACCTCATATTACGAAATGATTTGAAACAACGAGAACAATAAAAATAATCGCCTTTTGACATTTTATGTCATAAAGTAACTCACAGAAGTGGGCGATGTGGATGTAGTACGCCCAGTCAATAAGGACCGACAGAATAAAGGGGAATCGTATGTCTAGACGTTGTCATGAAGTGGATTATGAAATCATCGGCCACAGTATGCAGTTGGTTGAGGTAGAACTTGATCCCAACGAAACCGTAATAGCCGAAGCGGGGGCAATGAATTATCTGGAGCAGGACATTAGCTTCGAGGCTAAGATGGGCGATGGCTCCGAGCCAGAGTCAGGCTTTTTTGGCAAATTAATGGGTGCGGGTAAGCGGGCGTTGAGTGGGGAGAGCATCTTTATGACGCACTTTACGAACCTCGGACATCAAAAACGCAAAGTCGCCTTTGCCGCGCCTTATCCTGGTACGATTTTGGCGATAGATCTCGCCCAATATGGTGGCGAGCTGGTTTGTCAGAAAGACAGTTTTCTTGCCGCCGCACTCGGAACTCGCGTTAGCATGAAGTTTAACCGCCGCTTAGGTACAGGCTTTTTTGGTGGTGAAGGGTTTATTTTGCAGAGTTTACAAGGCGATGGCATGGCGTTTATCCATGCGGGTGGCACGCTGATTAAAAAGGAACTAAAAGGTGAGACCTTAAGGGTCGATACCGGTTGTCTCGTCGGTTTTACCCCAGGCATTGACTATGATATTGAGCGTGCAGGCTCATTAAAATCGATGTTTTTTGGTGGCGAGGGGTTATTTTTAGCGACCTTAAAGGGCCATGGCACGGTATGGTTGCAGAGCCTGCCGTTCTCGCGGATGGCCGATCGTATTATTGCTCACGCCCCTTCTGCTGGCGGTAGCGACCGCGGTGAAGGTTCAGTCCTCGGCGGACTTGGCCGCATGCTCGACGGGCGTTAACCCTAAAAGCAAAATGCGCACACTTAACGGGTTAAGTGTGCGCAGGAAGCTGTTTGTAAATTCAGATCAATAGGTGACCACATTGATGATATCGAGGATCTTACGGCTCTTTTCATCGAGCTTGATGATGGAGCCTTCGACTTCAATGCTGATTCTGCCGTCTCTGTCTATGGGGACGACAACGCGGCCGCGGTCATAAATATCGTAATCTAGGATATCGCCACGACGCAGTTTTTTCTGCCATCCAGGGGGAAGAGGCTGCCCCTTGTCGACTTTCTTTTGTAGTCCAGGGGGCAGATCTTTGTCCTTCTTATCATTATCGTGCTTTGCAAAAGCCGCTATCGGGGCGACCAGACTGAGTACGACTCCACCTATCAGTGTTGCTGTTAATTTATTCATACTAGCTCCCTTAGGGAATAATGAGGTTGTTGTGTGTCACTCTAGTTTAGCTTAAATGAACTTTAGCTGAATATCTGCCCTTAGCGGGCGAGCATAAGCACGGCTTGCCATTGTTCTTCGGTAACAGGTTGAATGCTCAGCCTAGAACCTTTAGAGACTAAGTACATATCGGCCAGTTGCGGCAAACTTTTGATCAAACTTAAGGGGATGATTTCCTTAAATTGTTTGACGAAACGAATATCTACCCTTAACCATCGTGGCTGCTGTGGATCGGACTTAGGATCAAAATACTTTGATTCGGGGTCAAAGGCCGAGCTGTCAGGATAGGCATTGGTCACGACTTCGGCAATGCCGACGATGCCGGGGACTTTGCAACTTGAGTGGTAAAAGAAGACTTGATCGCCAATTTGCATCGCATCTCGCATAAAGTTACGTGCTTGGTAGTTACGGATCCCAAACCAGGCTTCGGTTTGATTAGGGCAAGCCTTAAGATCGTCGATACTAAATTCGTCGGGTTCCGATTTCATAAGCCAGTAGTTCATCTTTTATCCTTTACTGAAATAGCCGTCTCATCGCGTTAATGCGTTGAGTTTATCCTAGTTTTTGTTTGCCTCACAGTTAACCGTTCTCTGATCCCCTGACGTTAAGCATTATCCGGCGCGTTAAGTCAGTGTTCAGTTAACCCAGCTTACTCTGTCGTCACTATCGAGTCTGGTATGCCTTATGCAGTTGGTGCTATGACGCCGCAAATCGATGCAAAGTTGGCAGCTTTAGGTCCCAATCCAAGCTTTATTTCAATACCCGACTTCTTATATGAGTGATGTTGAAACAGTGAGGTGTGTTATGAAACTTCAGCAATGACCACAGACAGTGGCCTATACACTAAATACCTTAAAGATTTTACCGCAGGGGATGTGAGCCTGCACCGCGAACGCATGTTGGAATTCATCAGCGATTTAACCACTCAGGGCTGGTTACTGGCTAATTTCACCTGGGATTACTGGTATAACAACAGTTACTTAGTCGATAAACCCGCTTATATCCGTGATGCCAGTGTCGCTCAATGCCGCCTGTT
Source organism: Shewanella sp. GD03713 (assembly GCF_029843705.1). Classification (NCBI taxonomy): domain Bacteria; kingdom Pseudomonadati; phylum Pseudomonadota; class Gammaproteobacteria; order Alteromonadales; family Shewanellaceae; genus Shewanella; species Shewanella sp. GD03713. Next base: position 2,858,092 of record NZ_JAOCIW010000001.1, on the reverse strand, counting down.
ATTAACCGCGATGACTCGCCTCGAAGTGTTCAGCCCTGGGGTGTTAGAGAATATGCGTCGCCAAGGGGTATTGCTGGCGATTATGGAACGTTTACAGCGTTTAGAGGTTTTAACCACTGATAAACAGGTGGCGTTTATTAGCCGTTAATTCAGGTTTTCGAGTAACAGAATATCCTTACTCTTTAGTCTAATACCGTGCTTTTTTACTTGTGAGATGTTCCGAGGATTGGTTAGTTTGGACCATGCTAACCATAATAAAAAAGCACGGAGGCCTTAATGTCTGTTTCAACGACTCAAGCAACAAACCCACTTAAATACAGTGAGTTCCGGGGTCCTAATTCCCCGGAGCTTGTTGAAAAAACCATAGGACAGTACCTTAACGATATCGCTAACACTTATCCCGAACAGTTAGCCGTTGTCGTGAATCATCAAGATATCCGTTGGAATTACCGCCAATACCTTGCACAAATCGATGCCTTGGCCACAGGCTTACTCAAACTGGGCATAGGTCCAGGGGATCGCGTGGGCATTTGGTCGCCCAATAATATTGAGTGGTGTCTAACCCAATTCGCCACCGCCAAAATTGGCGCCATCATGGTGTGCATCAACCCCGCTTATCGCCCTGAAGAATTACAATATGCCTTGACTAACGTGGGTTGTAGGGCGGTGATTTGCGCCGATAAATTCAAGTCCAGTAACTATTTACAGATGCTATATGAGTTAGCGCCAGAGCTTAAGGTGTGCGCCGCAGGGCAATTACAGGCCAAAGCGTTGCCCGAGTTACAATTTGTGATCCGCATGGGGGCGGAGCAGTCTCCCGGCATGTTGAACTTTGATGATTTATTGCTTGAGGTGACGGCCGATGACAAGGCGGCGCTCGAGCAAATCGCCGAATCACTTAGCCCTTATGACGCCATTAATATTCAATTTACCTCTGGCACCACTGGTAGCCCAAAGGGGGCGACCTTATCGCACCACAACATCCTGAATAATGGCTACTTAGTGGCCGAGGCGATGAAGTTTACCTGTGAAGATAAGCTCTGTATTCCAGTGCCTTTATACCATTGTTTTGGCATGGTGCTGGGTAACCTTGTGTGCCTTGCTAAGGGCGCCGCGGCGGTCTTTCCTGGGGATTCCTTCGATCCGCTGACCACCCTAGAGGTGGTTGAGCGTGAACGCTGCACCGCTCTGCACGGTGTACCCACCATGTTTATTGCCGAGTTAGAGCACCCCGAATTTAAACGCTTTGACTTAAGCTCGCTGCGTACCGGTGTTATGGCGGGAGCGACTTGCCCAGAAGAAGTGATGCGCCGGGTACAAAACCTGATGTATATGCAGGAAGTGTTAATTGGGTATGGGCAAACCGAGTGCAGCCCGCTGAACCACATTACTGAAATCGACTCACCAGTTGAGAAACGTGTGCTTACCGTTGGCCGTGCTTTACCCCATACCGAAGTGAAAATCGTCGATGAATTTGGTGAAGTGCTGCCAATCAATACGCCCGGTGAAGTCTGTAGCCGTGGCTATTGCATCATGCAGTGTTACTGGAATGATCCCGAAAAAACGGCGGCAACTATCGACAGTGAAGGCTGGCTACATTCTGGCGATATTGGGCAAATGGATGAGCAAGGTTATGTGCAAATCGTTGGCCGTATTAAAGATATGATTATTCGCGGTGGCGAGAATATCTATCCCCGTGAAATTGAAGAGAAACTCTATACTCATAAAGATGTGCAAGATGCAGCAGTGTTTGGGGTTCATAGTGATAAATATGGTGAGGAAGTGTGCGCGTGGATCAAGATTCGCAGTGGCGCCACGATTTCAGAGGAGGATATTCGTCATTTCCTCACCGAAAAGTTCGCCTATTTTAAAGTACCTCGCTACATCAAGTTTGTGGAGCAATACCCCATGACTGTCACGGGCAAAATCCAGAAATTTAAAATGCGTGAGCTGATGTATCAAGAGTTATATGAGGATATTAATGCCTAGGGCGTGATTACGTTTTGAGATGAAATCCTTAGGGCAGCGTTTAGCTAGCGTTTCTGCAGCGTTATCATCCGTTTATGTAGAATCACTACACAGCACGGACTCTGTCTTTCATAAATGTCAGCCATATCGCTGCAAAAATCCCCCTAAAACATCATTACGCCCAAGGGCATATTAAGATAAATCAACCCAAGTTCGAGAGCTTGGGTTGATGTTTAGGTGGAGACTCAAGATTATCGGCGGTGGCGCCGAATTTGATTGTCGAGCCAAGCCGCACTCTTACTTAATTGTCGCTGGCTTAGGCGCAGCCAACGTTTTGCCCAAGGATACTGGGTACTCAAGAGGGTTAGTCCTATCAGGATAAAGAGCAGTCCCGGTCCGGGTAAGAGTAAAAATATCCCTCCGACTAAGGTAAAACATGCTCCTATCACGGTAATGACGGTTTGAGTCATCGCGGGATGCATAAAATTCAACTTACTGTCTTTGAAAGAAATTGGCATATCGCGTCCCCCATGTTGACCTCATCAGGTTGGCCTCATCTTCCACTTTAGCCGCAAGAATGACGAGCAGTGAATATCGATGCAAATTCAGTCTACTCCTATCATTTCTGCTTAAGCTAGGTTCCCGCCTGTTAAATATGTAACAAATATTCACTGTACCTTGAGGGATGGCTGATTATACTGAAAAGAGTTTAACCGATGAGCATGTGATGAATTGTTTGTTTTTCAATCTATTAAAACAGATGATCCTTTGAGGGAGGTGTTATGATCCGCTGGTGCCCACTGATGCTCTGTTGCCTTGTCACTATGGCCAATGGAGCATTTGCCGACACGCTTAAGCTCACCTCATTACTCTGGCCGCCTTATTCCGGTCAGCAGTTGGCACAACAGGGGGCAAGTGTCGCGGTCGCTCAAGCCGCCTTCGAACGCATGGAGCAACAACTTGTTGTCGATTTTTATCCTTGGAGCCGAGCGATAAAATTGGCTGCCATGCCCAGCTCCGATTACATTGGCTATTTTCCAGAATATTATTTTGAAACGGACAAATTTGTTTTTTCAAAACCAATAGGGATCAGCCCATTAGGCATTGTTGAGCAAAAATCTCATCCCATTAGCTGGCATTATTTAGCCGATTTGAACCGTTATACCTTAGGGGTTGTGAAGGACTATGTGAATACCGACTCGCTGGATTTGATGATTGCTTCTGGTACGCAGCCCGTCGAGGCCGTGACCTCCGATGAACAAAACATCAAGAAAGTGGCAGCTGGTCGCATCGATGGCGCAGTGATTGATGTCAACGTACTCTATTTCCTGTTAAAGCAGCCTCATTTGCAGCCATTGGCGGATAAATTACAGGTGAATAAACAACTGCTTGCCAATAAACAGCTCTATGTTGCGTTTCGTAATACTGAGGAGGGGCGCCATTGGCGGGATGTTTTCGACCAGGGCTTAGCTCAACTGGATATTGAAAGCATTATGGGGGAGTTGCTTTTTCAGGAGGAAGTCACACGCCACTAAAGTGAGCTTGGCTTTGGCTTAATCTATTGTCATAAATTTGTCGTGGTTCGCCATTAATATCGTCCTAAGGCTATGAGTCTATGCTCATTTCACTTTCTAGGATGATATGAATAACATTCCCTTCGAGTTAGATACACTATCACAACTCATTGATACTCATCATCTTAAGCTAAAATATCAAATTCTTGCGGACATCCCATTTCGGCATCAACATTTTCCGCTCTACAGCGTCGAGTTAGGCGTGACCGAACGCCCATGTCCGACCGTATTATTCGTTGGTGGCGTGCATGGGGTGGAGCGGATTGGCTCCCAGGTGATTTTAGCTTTGCTTAACAGCCTGTTGCAGCGCCTTGCGTGGGACAAACACCTACAACAGTTATTAACGGACATCCGCTTAGCCTTTGTCCCTGTGGTGAATCCCGTCGGGTTACTGCTGGGCTGTCGCGGTAATGGCAATCAGGTCGACTTGATGCGCAACGCGCCGATAGAGTCCCGGGAAAAAGTGTCTTTTATGGTTGGAGGGCAGCGGCTCTCTTCCAAGCTGCCTTGGTTTCGTGGCCTTGGCGGCATGGAGCTTGAAACTGCCGGATTGGTGGCTTATGTGCAACAACTGCTTAGACAAAGCACCAGTCTTATTTCCCTCGATGCGCATTCTGGCTTTGGTTTGACGGATCATATCTGGTTTCCCTATGCCCACACGCGTGCATCCTTTGAAAATGCCCACTTCATTTATCACTTAAAACAGTTATTTGAGGCGAGCTATCCCCATCATGGTCATTATCGGCTTGCACCCCAGAGCCAGTTTTATCGCACCCATGGTGATATTTGGGATTACTTATACCGCCAGCATCATACCCAGGATCCTCAAGCCAATATTCCATTCTTACCTTTGACCTTAGAGATGGGCTCATGGGCATGGATTAAGAAAAATCCAAGGCAAATATTCAATTTTGCGGGCTTCTTTAATCCGCAAAAAACACACAGGCACCACAGGATTTTACGCCGGCACACCGTTCTGATGCAGTTCTTGATGGAGGCGGCGTACGCACGGGAGTTAGAAGGACTGACGCCCGAACATCTCACACAACTGGCGCAGAGTGCGCAGCAGTTTTGGTATCGGGAGCGTTTTTGATGACAACGTGGGTATTACTCAGGGGCTTAATGCGCGATCAACGCCATTGGAATGGCTTTGATCAGAGATTAAGGCAAAGGGGCTGCACCGTTTTTACCCCTGACTTGCCTGGCAATGGGATCCTCACTCACCAAGTCAGCCCTTTAACTATCCCTGAATATGCCAGCTCGATATGGCAACAATTGGATGAGCATTTAGCGGGACAAGCCTTTTATCTGCTGGGCTTATCAATGGGCGGCATGCTCGCCATGGAAATGGCTAAGCAGCGCCCCGAGCAGATAAAACACGCATTTGTGCTGAATAGTAGCGCGGCTAACTTATCGCCTTGGTATCAGCGATTTAATGGATTAAATGCCCTGAGTGCTTGGCTCAAACGTTGCCGTGGTCGACAGCTTAATCCTATCGAATCGACGATAGTGCGCTTAACCAGCTATCGCCATCGGCGCGATATCGCCTTGATTGCACGTTGGAGCCAATATCGCCACGAGTCGACACCGCATTTTAGCAATGCGTGTCGTCAGTTGTGGGCGGCGTTTCGTTATCGCTGCCCAGCGTTTTTGCCTGTTCCAGTCAGTATTTTATCGGGTGATCGTGATGCCTTAGTGAATATTCAAACCAGTAAGGCATTAGCACAACATTTTAACGTCGACTTAGTTGTCTTGGCCTATTGTGGTCATGACATCACCATAGATGCGCCAGCCAAACTGGCGCATTATCTATTCGAAATGATAAGTCTAGAACAAGGGGAAGTGAGTGAGCCATTTGCTGATTACACTGATTTACTCGATGAAGAAAGGGACTATCACGAAGCAAGATTAGTGCAATCACTGACTAACTATTTATCAGCACTACCCAGTGATGCAGAGTAGTGCTGAGTGATCCGACTTAGGCTTTAGCTACTGTGATTATTAGGCTTTCGCTACTGTGGTTATTACGCTTTCGCTACTATGGTTTGCCCAATCGGTGTCAGGCTTAATAGCGCCAGCTTGATATGTTGGATCCCAAAGGGGATACCAATAATCGTCACAAAGCAGGCGAGGGCATGGGCCAAATGGCCTATGGCCAACCAAATTCCAAACAGCAAGAACCAAATAATATTGCCCACCATGCCAAAGGCGCCTGTGCCTAAATCTTCACGTCCGGTTAAGTGACGACGATTCATTTGCTCTTGTCCAAAGGGCCAGAAAGTCAACTCGCCAATGACAAAGCAGGCGCGGCCGAAGGGAATACCGATAATACTGATAAAACACAAAATCCCCGCGAGCCACCAGGCGAGTCCCATCACAAATCCACCAAGGACAAACCAAGCAATATTGAAAATTAACCGTAAAAGTGACATTGAATACTCCTTAACTCATTTTAAATCTGTGTTGGAATTACCTTGGCCAACACACAGAATCATTAATTGATACTTAAATGGAGTAAGCGAGAATTGTGCCAAAATATTTTTCCTTATTTATCAGTGGAATATTTATCTTGGCGACGGTATGGCGTTGTAAAAAATGCTAGATTTTCGCGAAAATGCTTAATAATTACGGACGATGTAGGCAAGCTCGCGGTACACTAACGGCCTTGTTTCCTTCGAGTGTATCTATGTTAGCCAAAAGCCTGCTGACTCAGCGTCTGCTCTCTGACAGTCCTGTAGAGTCTTTTTCCTTTGCCGGACGCGAGATATTTCTCAAACGAGACGATTTATTGCATCCTGCGTTTAGTGGCAATAAAGCGCGTAAGTTTGCCTATTTTCTAGACCATGATTTTGCTGACGTGACTAAGCTGATTGGTTATGGCTCCGCGCAGGCTAACTCGTTGTATTCACTGTCGGCGCTCGCCAAGCTGAAGGGCTGGCAGTGCGATTTTTATGTGGATCATATTGCCAGCCATATCCGCACCTTGCCGACGGGCAATTATGCCGCTGCCATCGCCAATGGTACGCGTGTCATTGATTTATCAAGCCTGATTGCAACCAATCCTTTTCTCCACCGTGAGCCTAATTGGACTTGCAATGACTTTATTGAGCAGCAAGTCTTGCCGGCTGAGCCTAACGCTTTGTTTATTCCCGAAGGCGGGCGCTGCCTGTATGCGCAATATGGCGTCAGTCAGTTAGCCACCGAAATAGCTGCTTGGGCCGAGTCACAGCAAATTTCCGATCTCAAGGTGTTTTTACCTGCAGGTACAGGAACAACGGCACTCTTTTTAAATCAGTATTTTGTGCGTCAGCAATTGAATATTCGCGTGCTTACCTGCGCCGTTGTCGGCGGCGATGAGTATTTAACGCAGCAGTTTTATGAGTTAAATCCCAACTCTGCTGAACATCCACAGATTTTGAATGTGGGGAAGAAATACCATTTTGGGAAACTCTATCCTGAGTTTTATGCCATGTGGCAACGACTCTGTGCCAGCGGTGTGCAATTTGAATTACTCTACGATCCCTTAGGCTTTATTGTGTTAGAGGATTATTTACGGCGCGAGCAACATGCCTCCATCCTCTATATTCATCAGGGGGGGCTATTAGGAAATCAAACCATGTTGCCAAGATATAGACGAAAATACGGTGAGGGCGATGCAGGATAGCGTTTAGCCAACTAACTTATTACGTTTTAATATTTTGTGGGTGCGTGTGGCTATCTTTTCAAGATGTTTAAGATCTTTCAATCCCGGCGTATCGGTTGAATATTGCCAATAGCTTATTTCAGCATCCAACATTTCCAGCATTTTTTTAGAACAGCCTAAACACTCACCTTGGCACATTTGTGCTTCATCTAAGTTGAGCGGAATAACCTGTTTAATCTGGGTTATTAAGGTCAGCATAGCCGTTTTAGTATCGGGTTTTGACATAGAAAATACATTCACAAATTGTGTGAGTGATTATATTAGCAGGGGCAAATACTGATTAATTTGATCTAGATTATCGGAATACACATTTGGTTCGGCACGTATCTGTGTGAGCTAGATACCGCCTGAACCAAACGAGTTCGTCATTCGACGTAAAGGGATAGCAAATCGTGATATTGGGCTATCTATTTCGGTCATTAGGCTTCGGTATGGCGAGGAAAATGGGAACCGAATAAACCTAAACACCGTTTTTGGTACTCTAAGGAGTATACAATCAGACTTATTTATTTGCCGACAATAGCCATTTCATAAAGTTTAAGGCTTCGGTACGCTTTGAAAAAGTCTGCTTGTTTTTACCTTGTCTATCGGTAAAAGCAATGGATGTTTTGTTAACTGAAATAGAGTCTACAGGGAAGTTCACTGTGATTTCATGTCCGTTAATTTTGTATGACATAGGCCACACTCCTTTTAATTCAATTCACCCTTAGGTGAGTAAGTTGTAACAATAAAATATCCTTAGCATAATTGCGAAAGATGATACCAATGAGTCTTGAGGTTACCCATTCCATGATCATTAATCAAGAGATGCCTTATTGATAACTAATGCATATCAGCGATTATGTCAATGGAATATCTCAATTAGCCCAGTTGACCATAGCAAAGTGACAATACTATGACATGGGTTTAATTAAATAGTTCACTGTTTTTGAGTCGATGCAGAAAATCACTAACTCATTATTTTTGTGGGACTTACTTGTAGTAGGCTTTCTTCGTGAGGATCGTGTTTGTCATTGCTTACGCGAATGTACAAACCGATATAAAAAGGATAACGACAAGATACTTCTCAAAACGGCGGGCAGTATAACAGCAAAATTCCCGATGGCAAGTTTATTTTTTACTCAGCGGGAAAAAGGCTTGTTGGTATTTTGTTGTAAATTTGCGTTTATCGGTTATTCACTCTGCCAGCTTATTTTAAATGTCAGCGAGATTAATAAATCAGCTCACCAATGGGATTCAATAATTTACTGAGCCCTTTGGTAAAATATAACGGCGCATCTAAAACTGTGTAGCAGAGGCAGCCTGACTGGGTCTTAGGTGAATGATGTGTGTTGCCATCTAAGATGATGAAATCGCCGGGAACATACTGCCCGTTGAGGTCCGAAAATTCCCCCGCCAGTAATAGGGTCAGCTCGTATCCCTTATGGGTGTGCTGCGGGATTTCACCTAAGGCGTCGATATGCAATAGGCTGGCGCGGGTATGGCTTTCATCCACATCGAAACGCATTCGGCTGACTTTACCAATCTGCTGCCATGGATGAGCAATATGTTGGCGAAATACTGTCGGGATCTCATAGCGAACATGCTTATGATTAAGGGAAACCGTCGCTTTGGCGGGATAGTCGCTTTCAGCTGGCGTTGCTTCGGGCAAGTCCATAATATGCGACAACATTTGCTGCCAAGCGTCGTCTTGTGCTGAATCGGTTTCGTTGATTAAAGCTTGTTCAGTGATGTTGCTCGGCGCTAAAAAGGCCTGTTCTGCAGCTTGTTCAGTAAAGCGGCTAACTTGCGATTGGCATTCGTGGCAAAGGGCACAATGGGCCGCAATGGCAATTGACATAGACAACGGCAGCTCGCCTTGAGCATGGGCTAACAGCAAATCGGTATGGGGATGATGTTTAATCATGTTGCGTCTCCAAAAAGCTTTTCAGCTTTTCTAACCCCAATCTGAGTCGCGATTTTATCGTACCAATCGGGACTTTTAAGGCATCGGCTAATTCTTGTTGCGTGAGTTCTTGCATATAGATCCCTTGAACCACTTGGCGTTGAGGCAGGGGCAAAGCATCTAAGTGCGCGAGTAGCTTGGCGGTGAGTTTATGATCTGGGCCGCCTTCTAGACTGACGGCCACATCGTAAATAGGCCAAATATCATCTCCGAAGGCATCTTCACGGTTATGTTGGATGCGCCTAAGCATGTCGAAACACTGGTTGCGCATAATGGTAAATACCCAAGTCGCCACCGAGCCTTTGTCGGCATTGTACAAATGGGCTTTGGTCCACACTAAGGACATGGTTTCTTGCACCAGATCCATGGCCAGCCCTTGCTGATTTAAGCGTTGCAGACCGAATGCACGAATTTTGGGCATAAAATGGCTGAACAATTCTGCAAAGGCGGCTTTATCCCGTTGATTTGCGACTCTTATAATGGCGCGCGTCAAAGGATCCGCATCTGTGATTGGCTCATTAGCAGTTGAAATAGTGCTATCGTTTTCCATAGCCATATCGATAGGGGATGATAACTGCCTATCATAGCGATTTTGCGCTAAATGTGATTGAAAATTATCCATTATTGAGCTCTTTACTTAAGGTTCAATCCAGTCTGAACATCACAAAAGATGGTACGTCAGGGCCGACATTCGATAAGCATACAGAGCAATACGTGGCGCGCGGGAAGTTGGATCACTCAAGCGGATTGAATGACAGTATGTAATAAATCCTGTGTCAGTTGATGATCTAACGCATTGATGCAAGAGTATTTCTCTGCTGCTTGCACCGGCAGGATTTCTAACCAGCGTTGGCACACCCAAGCGATATCTTCAAATTGTTCCACCTGATAATGTTGCAGGTGCTGCGGGAACTCCTTAAGAATGTTTTGCAGCATCTCACTCAAGTAACGCTCATCGTCTTCAATCGGTGTACTCGGCCAATTATCGATAAGCTTCACCTCGGCGCGTTTTAATCCGTCCGACTCTATGCTGATATCGCCGAATGTGAAGCGTTGTTTTCCTTGAATGCTGATTCCGAGCATTCCATCGGGTAAGGTTTCAAAATCGATGATATGCACCAGCGTGCCGATGGGATAAAGGGTTTTGCCATCTTCCGATGTCATACACAGGCCAAAGCCATCCGCCGATTTTAGCGATTCAGCGACTAAGCGTTTATACCTAGGTTCAAAAATGCGCAACTGAGTATATCCCTCTGGTAATAAACAGATTGGCAAAGGAAAAAGAGGTAATTTCATAGTGGCCTCAAGTGAACTTATGTCTATATCATTACGTACCATATACAGAATTTGATCAGTGTACCAAGCAATAACCGATTCATTTAAGGGGATGAGATGAAGTTAAATCCATTCGAGAAAAAGTTAGTCCAGCATCCGCTGCGTTTTTGGTTGCAAAACCATGTTGAAGCGCCATTACTGACTTCTATGATGCCCAAACCCCTTCCTTATCTACGTCACGCTCTCGAAATTGGTTGTGGTTTTGGTAACGGAGTTCAGCTGATCCGCGATCATTTTGGGGCCGAGCAAGTGACGGCCGTCGATCTTGATCCTGAGATGGTCGCAGCTGCTAAAGCGCGCTGGCATGATTCACCCCATGGGTTAAGTCAATTGGCATTCAGTGTTGCCGATGCTACTGCATTGCCTTTTGCAAATGCCCAGTTTGATGTGGTGTTCAATTTCGCCGTGTTTCACCATATTCCCGATTGGCAAACGGCTGTTGCCGAGGTGGCAAGGGTGCTAAAACCCAAGGGTTACTTTGTGGTGGAAGATTTATACCGCGCCGCCATTTGCAATCCCTTGAGTCGACGGTTGTTTGAGCATCCACAACAGAATCGATTTAACCATCAAGAATGGTTAACAGGACTGCGCCAAGGGGGATTTGAGATCCTCTGCCAGAGAAATCTTCTCAATCTTTCGGGCATGCTGTTGGCCCAAAAACGCATGGCATAAAGGGGATAAATTGCGGCGATAGCCGTAAGCGAATCATTTATTTATTGGGGCGCTTGCGAAGGATAAAGGATTGCCGAGTGATTGTAATTTTTAGATAAAATCGACTTATCGCATGGTTCTCATGGTGAGTTTACCGCTATAATTTAGCTTAATCCGTCACTGGTGAGGAAAGCTGTTCCTCCAACGTAGAGAAGTCGCATTATGGCAAACGTGCTTGCAACCGTAGATCAACGAACCAAACTCGTCGGTGAAAATCGGCTCGAACTGCTGCTGTTTCGAATTAACTCTACCCAGTTATTTGCGATTAACGTCTTTAAAGTCAAAGAAGTCGTCAAGTTACCGCCATTAAATTCTATGCCCGGTAGTCATCCCCATATTTTTGGGGTGGCGAATATTCGCGGCATGTCGATTCCCGTGATTGATTTGCGTTCGGCTATCGGTTTTAAGCCTGTGCCTCCGGGAGATGATGCCAATATGATCATCACCGAATATAACCGCAGTGTGCAGGGCTTCTTAGTCGGTAAGGTCGAGCACATTATCAACATGACCTGGAGCGATATTATGCCGCCGCCTAAAACGGCTGGGCGAAATAATTACCTCACGGCCATTACTCGCATCGAATATCAAGGCCAGTCGCAACTGGTGTCGATTATCGATGTCGAGAAAGTATTAGCGGAAATCGTCCATTACGATATTCGTCTCTCCGAAGGGGTGTTAGATGAGAGCCTGTTAGACAAGATGCCCGGTAAGAAGGTGTTGATTGTCGATGACTCTTCAACCGCAAGGCGCCAAGTGCGCGAGACCTTAGGCCAACTCGGGATTGAAATCATCGAAGCCTCAGATGGCTTGCAGGCATTGCATTTACTGCAAAAATGGCGCGATGAAGGCAAGAATGTCGCCCAAGAGCTTTTGATGATGATAACCGATGCCGAAATGCCGGAGATGGACGGCTACAAACTGACCTATGAAGTGCGTAACGATAAGGCCATGTCGGACTTATTTATCACCTTAAATACTTCACTCAGTGGCAGCTTTAATAATGCAATGGTCGAAAAGGTAGGCTGCGACAGGTTTATTTCTAAGTTCCAGCCCGACTTGTTGGTAGAAGTGGTGCAGGACAGATTAAAACAAGTTATTGGCAAATAACGCCACTGATTTAACCGATTGTTCAATAACAGGGTTGAAACCCATAGGCCGCCCTAGCAACCTGCGATTGGCGGCCTCGTTATTTTAGCGCTCGATTTGAGTATTTTACTTGTGACTTGTGACTTGTACTAGTGGTCGTAACTCGGGCTATTTGCTGTGATATAGACGATTTACCGCGATACGGTTTATTGGCTGAGTTCGGCTTTAACATCGGCAAGGACTTGGCGCTTCATCTCTTTGGCGGCGGCGATATGGATCCGCGCAAGCCTAAGGGCGTAGTTAAATCTCTGCCTGCCGACAAATCGGATAAGCTCGGCAAAAAATACTGGATCCAAGCAGAATTGTTGGCTGTAGTAGTGAATCGCCGCGGGTAAAGAGGTGTAAGTTACCCCATCAAACTCAAAGCGGGTACTGTCTAACTGGCATTCGAGTTCGACCCCTTCAAGTTGTATCGGCCAGCCCGGATAGTTAATCCTGTCGCGGGCAATTTGATACATCATCCAAGCGCTTTTTTTAAAACCTTCAAATACTTTGCAGGAAAATTCAGACTCGGCGAGCTCTTCCTCCGTCCAATTAATCCCAATGGCTAAGTGCTTGGCATAAATGCTCATTAGGGCATCTTTAACCGCCACACGGCAATCCCAGATAGAGGTTAAGGTATGTTTTTGGGCCAATTTTAAGCATTCAGCGCAGCAAGGGACGGCTAATGCTGGGTGGGGCGTGTGTGACTCTGCTTGATAATCCAATCGGTCTTTGCAGGGCTCGCCGCAAAACCAACAGAGGTGACGTTTATCGAAGGGAATGTCGATACAAGGGAAAGCGGACATCAAGAGCTTAATACCTCAGCCCTTGATGCCTTAAACATGCTGTTTGGGTTGATGGAATTAAACCTCTTCAACATCAACTAAATCTTTCGCCAGAACGATAGGATCTAACTCTAAGCAGTCTTCATCGCTTTGCCAATCAACACCAATCAACACGCCATCATCGTTAAGATCCGATACCCAGTACTCGAGGAATTCTTCGAGGCTAATGGCCACCGCTTGGTAATCTTTCCATTCTTCGGTGCAGTGAGACTTCGCCTGCGCTTCACTCGACCATAAAGGCATAACATCAGTGTCTTCGAACTCGCCCGAGTCACAAACGACCCAGCCTTCGCCAGTTTCATCCATCAAACCCCAGAGTGTTTGATGTTCTTTTACGTTTTCGATAAAGCCAGCCAACGCCGCGTTGATTTCAGTCATGATAGGTCTCTTTGAAGTATGCTGTTAACTTGCCCATTATACGGCAACGGATAGATAGTCCAAGGGATTCTTTGCTAAGATTTTTTCGCTGTTGGTTAACTGAGCAATAAGTGAATTTATCTGGCGATTGGTGGTGATAAGCATTGTGTTAGCGGGCGCTATGGGTCAGGATGTGCCGAGCAGAGGCACCGATAATGTTTACTGATTGTTGGTGAGTATCTGGCTCGATTTTCTGGGGGAGAAAATAGTTTCGTGGATGTTTAGCCGTTGCCCTGTTTGTTGTCCCATCAACACAGCGGCAACCTGTTTATGGCTAAATATCGTATCTCTCTTGGCTTGGGGTTATTCACCTCTTGCCTCGCTCAGCTAAGATAAACTCTTAGCACTGACTGTAGGAGTAATTGATTTGATCAAACTGAAAGGAATGTCCTATCTTGCCGCCAGTATCGCCGCGTGTGTGAGCTTAAGTGCGTGCTCGAGCGCGCCAACCTCGAGCGGTAATAGTCAAACCGCGATCGCCGAGACGCAGGCCGCCGTGCAAGAAATGCCACTCAGTGACACCATCGCCGTCCATGCCGCGGCATTTCCGACCTGTGTGGCTAACCTACAGGAGCGCGCACGTACCGAAGGCTTATCCGAAGTCACCATCCAAGACACAGTTGCTAGTTTGCAGTTTGTGCCTAAAGTGATTGAGCTTGACCAAGCTCAGCCCGAATTTAGCCAAACCTTCAACAATTATTTTACTAAGCGGGCGACCGATTGGCGGGTGAATGAAGGCCGCCGTTTACTGAAAAAACACCGCGCGCTGCTCGATAAATTGGCGCAGGAATACGGTGTGCCACCACAATATATTCTGTCTTTCTGGGGACTTGAGACTAACTACGGTTCCTACAAAGGCAAAATGTCCGTGTTAGATTCTCTTGCTACCTTGGCCTGTGAGCCGCGTCGCAGTGGCTATTTTACGACTGAACTGATGCAAGCGCTTAAGTTAAAAGAAAAATACGGCTTTGATAAGAGCACTATGGTGGGCTCTTGGGCCGGCGCCATGGGGCACACCCAGTTTATGCCCTCGGCCTATGCAAAATATGCCATCGATGGGGATGGCGACGGTAAGGCCGATTTGTGGAATAGCACCGAAGATGCACTCACCTCGGCGGCGAACTTTTTGCAACACTTAGGCTGGCAACGCAATGAGCGTTGGGGGCGTGAAGTGATATTGCCGCGTAATTTCAGCTATGAAAACCTTGGCGCCAAACAGGCGCAGCCACTATCCCAATGGGCGGCGCAATCCGTAGTGCAAAGTAATGGTCAGCCTTTACCCGCTATCGATATGAAGGCGGCGCTGTATTTACCCTCGGGTCATACTGGTCCCGCGTTTTTAGGCTATGAAAACTTCAATGTGATCATGCGTTGGAACCGCTCTGAATTTTACGCCATTACCGTTGGTCATTTGGCCGATAGAATTAATGGCGGCGAACCATTAAAAGTGGCGCCGCCCGAGCAGCCACGTTTGAGTCGCGAGCAAATCAAACAGTTACAAACCAAGCTGAATGAATCAGGCTTCGATGTCGGTAAACCCGATGGCGTACTTGGGCGTAACTCTTCGGCGGGGATCCAAGCATTCCAGCGCAGTAAGAATATGATTGCTGACGGTTTTCCAAGCCCTGAAGTCTTTAGCGCATTGGGGATTTCACTCTAAAGTCTTTACGTAGTGTCGTACTGCCTGCGAATATTGCCACAAGTGGCATGTGGTTTACTCAACCCATGCCACTTCAGGTGTGGGGCTTACAGATCCGCAGCCGCTTAAGCTTTGGTGATGTATCGCAGGGATAAAACAGTGGAGTGCAAAGGCCAGTTTTGTTAAGCTCGGCCGACATTTGAAATCGAAGCAAATCAAAGGATATTCGATGAGCATTAAAGACGATATGGTTGTGCAGTTTAACTACACTCTGCGCGACGAAAAAGGCGAAGTGATCGAGACGAACGAAGGTCGCGAGCCGATTGCTTACTTACACGGCCATGACAACATGATGCCAGGTGTTGAGAATGCGATTAATGGTAAAGCAATTGGTGAAAAGTTCACTGTTACTCTGCCATGCACTGAAACCTATGGTCAACGTATCGAAGGTGAAGCGGCGCAGCAACGTGTGTCTGTGAAGCACCTGTTAGGCGCTAACGTGTGGAAGCCAGGCATGACGGCTGTGGTTCACACTGATCAGGGTCAACGTCAAGTGACTATCGTCAAAGTGGGTAAGTTTATGGCGACTGTGGATGTTAACCATCCATTAGCGGGCCGTGACTTAACCTTCGATATCGAAGTGGTTGGTGCCCGTGATGCGACCGATGAAGAAATCGCCCACGGTCATGCCCACGGTGTAGGCGGTCACCACCACTAATCTGTGTGGTTCTCCCATCAATACTCTGCTACAGCAGGGGGCTCGGGAGTAATGACCAGATAAGTAACCAAAAGCCCAAACCTAGGTTTGGGCTTTTTTGTGCACTATGTCCCGTCCTGAAATACGTTGACATAAAGAGGATTTCTTTATGACAACATTAATTAACTCAAGCCGTAAGCGCACACAACGAGATTACACCTTAGCCTTTAAATTAGGCGTTGTAGAGCGTGTTGAAAAAGGCGAAATGACGTACAAACAAGCCCAAGCCCATTTTGGTATTCAAGGCCGTTCAACGGTACTCGTCTGGCTTAGAAAACATGGTAGACTCGATTGGTCGAAACCTTTTCAGCATCCCCTTATGACTAAGTCAAAAGAAACACCTGCCGAAACGATCAAGCGCCTTGAACGTGAGTTAGCAGAAGAGAAACTGCGTAACCAAATCCTCAATGGCATGGTTGATATCATGGACAATGAATATGGAGCAGGCCTCAGAAAAAAGTACTTATCCGGTACGTCTGGCAAGCAAAAGGCAACGGAGAAATAAACCTCGCTGCCGCATGTCGTGCTGCGGGTATGTCGAGGCAAGGTATTTATCAGGCAGTTGCTCGAATGGAAAGTCGTAGAGCTGAGCTATCGGTTATCAAAGACTGGGTCCAGTACTGGCGTAAATATATGCCAAGGTTAGGGGCCCGTAAGCTCTACACGTTGATAAAATCCAAGCTGGTTGAGCACGATATTAAGCTCGGGCGAGATGGGTTCTTTACCTATTTGAGAAGTGAAGGTTTACTGGTTAAACCGAAGAAAAGCTACACAAAAACCACGTTCAGCAAACACTGGATGAAGAAGCATCCTAATCTGCTGAAAGAGGAGGGACTGCACGATGCAGGGCATGTACTGGTCAGCGATATCACCTATCTTGAGTCAGACCAAGGTGTGCACTACCTGTCACTGATCACCGATGCCAGTTCTCGTAAAATAGTCGGTCATCACGTGAGTAAAGACATGAAAGCCGAGAGTGTGGTGAAAGCGTTAAAAATGGCCATCAAAGATAAGCGCTATATCGGCAACGCGGTGCATCACTCAGACAGAGGCTTACAGTACTGCTCAGCCGTTTATCAGAATGCGCTTCAGGCGAGCCAAATCCAGCCGTCAATGACGGATGGTTATGATTGCTACCAAAATGCATTAGCAGAAAGAGTAAATGGCATACTGAAGCAGGAGTTTTTACTGCACCGATGTAGGACATTTGCGGAGCTGAAGATACTTGTTAGAGAATCGATAGCAATATACAACAATATGAGACCGCATCTGAGCTTGAATATGGACTCCCCTAATCAGGTGCACAATAGAAAAGGCCAGCTACTGGAGCTGGCCTAAAAACTGTCAACCTATCTTAGGACGAGACACTAATACTTTGGTTTGCAATCCATGTTTGTAATCAAAGTCTCGCAACCACAGTTTCGTAATCAAAATCTCTCAATCAAGGTCGTGGCTTTTGTGTATAGGATTCACCGCTAAACTTATGCCCACTTTTCGTGGCGAGGCTTGAGCACAGGCTATCCTGCACCCAATCCCAACAAGCGACTCACTTAATGGACATGCTCCATCGGTTTATCACTAAACATCATATCGAGACTCGCTTGGGTCTGTGGGTGGTAACCACTGCGGGCCGCCAAGTAAACGGTTTTTGCCCAGTCATAGTGCTCGCTGCTCGCCAGTTTTTGATACAAAGGCACAATCAGTCTGCGGCGGCCAATATCGGTTAAATGTTGTTTCAGTGCCGGTAAGACACTGTAGTAACCGTTATCGAGGGCGAGGGCATACCAAGCAAAGGCGATTTCATTATTGTGGGTGCCAGTAAAATGAAAGGCCTTATCTAACTCGGCTAATTGCTGCTCAGTGAGATTTAGCCTCGGCATTTCATTAATAAAGCGTAGCCATTGATGCACTGTCCAGCCCTGAGTGTTCAGAGCGCTGGCGTCACGTTTGCCTTCTAACCATGCTTGGCGCTGGGCATCGATATCATCGAAGGCGTGTGAGTTGGGTGGCACTAAAAAGCTGGGTAAACCTTGTCCCTCCACCCAAGTATCCACTTCGGACTCGCTGACGATATTGGGATATTTTTGCAATAACTGCTGCGTGAGGTAATTGCGGAACTGCTCCGTGGTAATGCTTTGAAACGCAAAGTGATCGAAGTAGCTTTTCACAAAGGTGTCGAACCGCTCACGGCCAAATTTTTGCTCGAGGAAGCGCAAAAATAATTGTCCTTTCACATAGGGGACGCCGCTAAAGGCATCGTCGGGATCGCGCTCGCCTAAGTCAATGTGCAGTACAGAATCACTGGCGGGCAACTCGGCTAATTCGGCCAATAGCTCAGAGTAACCAATGGTTTGCTCCATCAGGGCGCGGTCGCGGCCATAGAGATCTTCCATAATGCGGTTTTCCACATAAGTGGTAAAACCTTCGTTAAGCCAGAGATCGCGCCAGGTGGCGTTAGTAACTAAATTGCCCGACCAAGAATGGGCCAACTCGTGGGCGATTAAACTCACTAGGCTTTTATCTCCCGCGATGACTGTGGGAGTAATAAAGGATAATCGCGGATTTTCCATCCCGCCGAAGGGAAAACTTGGCGGAAGGATCAGTAAATCGTATCTACCCCAACGGTAATCGCCGTAGCGTTTGGCGGCGATGGCAATCATCTCCGGCGTATCGGCAAATTCTTTGCTGGCCTTGGCAAGCATTTCGGGCTCGGCCCAAATGCCAGAGGTGTCGTCTAAGGCGGCAAATTGCAGGTGACCCGCGGCAATGGCAATCAAGTAAGCTGGAATCGCCTGCGGCATAGTGAATTGGGTTTGCGTTGCAGACACGCTCTCTCGGTCGGCACTCATCACGACACTAATGCCTTGCTTGGCTGTGACGGTGGCGCTGTAAGTTTGGCGCACTGCGGGCGTATCTTGCAGCGGGATCCAGCTTCTGGCATGGATGGCTTGGCTCTGACTAAACATAAATGGCCATTGCTTACCTTGGGTTTGCTCTGGAGTAAGCCATTGAATGCCTGATGGATTATTGGATGTATGGTAATTAACTTTGACTTTGGCGACTCGCTCTTGAGGCAGATTGATGGTGAGTGCGGCGCCTTTGACCTTATCGGTCGCACCTAAACTAAAGGGCACGGATTGCCATTGGCCATTTGCATTTAACATGCTGACACTGTTAATCGTCAGGTCACGGGTATCGAGCACGAGTAGTTTTCCGGCCTGATGCCAATCCAGCTCGAGAATCGCATCCCCCGCGAGTTGCTGCTGCGCAAAATCTACCTTTAATGCCAATGCGATGTGATGAATGCTCACTTGCTGGTAATTGGCAAAGGTCAGCTCATCGGTGACAGAGTGCATTTGGCTTGCAGTGGTGCTTGCCAGGCTGGTATTCGGTAAGGTATTGGCCGCATTGGCATACTGTACTAATGGCAGCAGCATTAAGAGTGCGCTGCTAATGAGGGTACGACGGGATAAAAACATATAACCACCCAGTGTTGTGATTCTTGTTATGGTGTAAAACGCGTTAGCCGTGAGCGGGCTGTCATCGCTGATGCGGGATTTTACTCGAACTGCTCTGGTTTGGGGCAATTTAGCTGACACTAAAATGTAATTAAACTTTATCTAGACTCTCGGATTGCCTTGCTAAAACGCAGGGTTAACAGCCTATGCCGAGTGCGCAGGACTTGAGGTAAGCGCACTCAATACCGAGCGATGTAGATTTGCTGTCGATGTGTAAATCTAAGCTTTTTCAACCTATGGCGTGTCTGTCATCAGCGGTAATGCGAGTTTAAAAGTTCATCCTTAGCGATATAACTTTGCTATTATGGCGCGTTTTAAGAGTGGTTCATCACGAGAGCGGAATTGCTATGCTAGTGGAATTTTCTCAGGGTAAGTTGATTGCCACTGAATTTGAAGTGCAGATCCGGCTGAACATGGCCAATGTGGTGCTTCAAGCCGCGGCCGAAGACATCAGCCTTAGGCTGGAGCCGCCGATGATCATCGCCAATGGCGGCGGCGTGCGTTGGAGCATTAAATTAGATAACACCAACCAGCTCGACGCATTGCAAGCCCACCTTGGTATTGATTATCTGTAAAACGCTCGCAGGGCGAGCATAATAACTTTTGATTTATAAGGGATTTGTCAGTATGACACTTGAACGTATTGTGATTGAGCCTCAAGTTGAGGCGACGGCTGCGGTGATTTGGTTGCACGGTTTAGGGGACTCGGGCGCAGGGTTTGCACCTGTTGTTCCAGCATTAGGCTTGCCAGCGGGACACAGCATTCGCTTTATCTTCCCACACGCGCCAGAGCAAGCGGTGACCATCAACGGCGGCTACATTATGCGCGCTTGGTATGACATTAAAAGCATGGATTTGCACGATAGAGCCGATATGCAGGGCGTGATGGCCTCGGAGCTGAGTGTACAGTCCTTGATTGACGAACAAATCGACGCGGGGATCCCCAGTGAGCGCATCGTCTTAGCCGGATTTAGCCAAGGCGGGGTGATGAGCCTATTTACCGGATTACGTTATCCCCAAAAACTCGCTGGCATTATGGCGCTGTCCTGTTATTTACCGACGGGTGATGTATTACCCAGCCAATTAAGTGCAGCCAATGCGAAAACGCCTATTTTACATCAGCACGGTGAACAGGATGATGTGGTGCCATTATCCGCAGGTTTATTAGCGAAAGACGCGTTAATGGCCGGAGGATATTCGGTGCAATGGCAAACCTACCCGATGCCGCATTCGGTTATCCCGGTACAATTAAAAGCAATAAGCACTTGGTTACAACAGTGTTTTGAAATGTAGAAAAATCTAAATGCTGATAAAAACATCATGCGGTAAATTGAAATTTGGCTGCATGGTGTTTTATATAGAGAACAATCCATTATATTGCCAACGCTATCTAAGTTGCTTAAATTAAAGCGTTAAATCTTTTCTTTTTAAATGCCTTCCCCATTAAATTGTGAAATATAAAATAAGTCGTTCAGCTTATTTTTTATTTGAAACAAATCTGTCTTAAAACTCATTAAAGATCCCACATTAAAGTCACGTTTATTAATAAAAATGACACAATTCGTCTTTATTCTTTGTTATTATGCGTGGCGCGAGAGTCGATGGTACTCGCACAATCTATCTATGATAAAATAATTAAAATCAAGGGGTTGATGTAATGACAAATAAGCTTATTAAAGGATTAATTGCGACTGCAGTGCTTGCTGCGCTAGCAGGTTGTAATAGTGATGATGATAATACTAAAGTACCAACAACCTGTGCCGAAGCGGGCAGCGCTTGTAAAACATTTACCGTATTACACACCAACGATAACCATGGCCGTTTCTGGGAAAACAGTGATGGCGAATATGGTATGGCGGCTCGTAAAGCTCTAGTCGATCAAATTCGTGCTGAAGTAAAAAGTAAAGGCGGTGAAGTTCTATTACTCTCTGGTGGTGATATAAACACCGGTGTACCAGAGTCGGATATGCAAAATGCCGTGCCCGATTTCATTGGTATGAATTTAATTGGTTACGACGCAATGGCAGTCGGTAACCATGAGTTTGATAAAAGTTTAAATGTGCTAGATATGCAATCAAAACTAGCTAACTTCCCGATGCTGGCTGCGAATATTTATATCAAAGATAAAGATGGCCAGATTACGGATAAGCGCCTGTTTGATGCTTATCATGTTTTTGATGTAAATGGTCTCAAAGTAGCTGTTATTGGTTTAACGACCAAAGACACTGCACATTTGGTCAACCCTGAAAATATTTCAACCATACATTTCGCCGACCCACAGGAAGAAATTCAAAAAACGCTTAAAGAAATTGAAGCCAACGAAAAAGTCGATCTAGTCTTTGCAACCACTCACATGGGGCATTATGCAGATGGTAATCATGGTTCTGAAGCGCCTGGCGATGTGTTGTTAGCACGTTCAGTGGCAAAAGGTAAATTACAAGCGATTATTGGCGGGCACTCACAAAATCCTGTCTGTATGGAGCCTGGTAGCGACAATAAAGCTTACGCTAGCTTCAAACCTGGTGATGATTGTGCGCCTGATCAACAAAATGGCACTTGGATTATGCAAGCTCACGAATGGGGTAAGTATGTTGGTCGTGCCGATTTCGAGTATTTTAACGGTGAATTACATCTCGCTAGCTATGATTTAATTCCTATTAATTTATTAACCAGAGATGATAAAGGTAATTTGGTTAAAGATGAAAAAGGTAATTACATATTAGTTGATAAATTAATCAGCGCAGATCCAGTTGTAAAATCTATTCTCTATCCGTATCAACAAAAAGGTCAAGAATTACTGGACGTTGTTATTTCGTATACTGATGGTCTGCTTCAAGGGAATCGTGATATCGTTCGTACCCAGCAAACCAATTTAGGTCAACTCTTAGGTGAAGCTTATCGAACTTATAGTTTAGTGAATGCGGACTTTGGGGTAATGAACTCTGGAGGTATACGTGATTCCATCGCTATTGGTGATGTGAGCTATCGTGATGTTTTGAAGGTGCAACCATTTGGAAACTTTGTAGCCAAAGCGACGATGACCGGTAATGAAGTTGCTGAATATTTAGGGAAGGTAGGCACTAAAACTGGTGGCGGTTATGCGCAGTTAAGCAATATTAGTGTTACCATCGATTGTGATACTGCTACAGCCGATATCAGTGATATTAATAATCGAGGGTTTTCACCAACTGAGGAATACACCTTCTCAATTATTAGTTTTAGTGCTGCTGGTGGTGACGATTATCCTAAAATAGATGTGTTAAATACTCAGCAAACTGACGCAGCAGTTTTACGTGAGTTTTTTGAAAAAAATCCAATGATTAAAGCTGCTGATTATGAGCCAGTTGACGGAAAAGTTGTTCACTTAAAAAATGGTGTTGTAGTTTCTAACTGTGGGCAAAAACTGTAAATAGCTATAGCAGTAATTTTAGTATTGCAGGTGAACTTGGCTTGTAAATACGCAAAAAAATGCCACTCATTTGAGTGGCATTTTTATTGGTGAACTGACTGAGTGAACAGATAAAGTCTAAAACTGTTAATGGCTTAGCCTAAGTTCATGGCGATGCTCATGCTGATAATGCTCGGCGCAGCTACTGCAACGTTGCTCAGTGGGATCTTGAGTTAGGCGCTCGGCTTCGATTTCAGTTTCGCAATCTGAGCATAGGCCGTATAAGCCTAAGTCGAGTTGACAGAAGGCGGCATCGAGGCGGTTTAAACGACAAAATAGCGGATGTTCTGCGAGGTGACTCTGTGCTAGGCGATCAATTAACTCGCCTAAGCTGAGATTGGCATAATGCGCCCCAAGTATTTCAATAAACTGAGGGAGCGCGCCGATTTCCTTCCTTAGATTAGCTTCAAGCTCTGACAATTCTTGTCTGATATGGGTGGTGCTCACGTAAAATCGCCTGTTTTATCTGACTCTGGACATTCAGTCTAATAGTTCCACTATCAACGACTATGATAAAGATCAAGTATCTGTCCGATTTGCAGGGATTTAGTGGTGTTTTAAATAAAATTTCACCACTTTCTCATGGGATTATCCTATCCGTCATTCCGCACCTAATTTTCGATTTAAAAAAACTTGACGGCGATCGGCCATTCTGATCTATTACTACTTTTTGCAGGTAGATCATTATGGCCACTCCCGCTATCGCTATTCGTAACCTCGACCACCTTGGTTTGGTCGCTGCACTCTGCCAAGAACTCGGCATTGCTCGCATGATTGATGCGGTGCTCCCCAAAACGCCGCCCTACAAAGTTTCACATGGTGAAGCCTTGGTGGCGATGATTCTGAATGGTCTTGGCTTTCATAGCTCCACCTTGCACATGTTCCCGCAATTCTTTGCCAACAAGCCTGTAGAGCGTCTGATTGGCCCTGGGATCTGTGCCGATGACCTAAATGATGACGTGCTCGGCCGCTGCCTTGATGCCCTCTTTGAGGCCGATGTCAGCACGCTTTATCAGGTGATGGCGGAACAGGTCGTCGAGCGATTGGAGCTCAAAAGTACCGCAGTACACCTCGATATCACCAGTTTCCACGTCGATGGTGCCTATGACCAAGTCGATGGCGAACAGCTCGGTAAGTTGCAATTGGTACGGGGCTACAGCCGCGACCACCGGCCAGAGCTAAACCAGGTTATCCTGGAACTTATCTGCGAAAATCAAGCCGGCCTGCCCATTTATATGCAAGCCTTGAGTGGCAATAGTAATGATACCAAGGCCTTTGCCCAGACCGTACGGCGCCACTTGAGCAGTCTCAAGGCCGCGCAGGAGAGTCGTTATCTGGTCGGCGATGCGGCGCTGTATTGCACCGACACCTTGCAACTACTGGCACAACAGCAACAGTTGTTCGTGACTCGTGTGCCTGTCACCCTCAATGAGGCCAAGCGAGCCGTGGCAACCATTGGCACCCAGTCGCTGGTTGCGCTGGGCAATGGCTATCATGGCTGTTGGCAAAGCGCCAATTATGCCGACGTCGCGCAGCGTTGGTTGCTGGTGCGCAGCGAACAGGCTAGCCACCGTGAGCAGCAAACATTAGCCAAAAACCTACTGAAAGACAGCACGCGTGAGCTGAAAGCCTTTGGCAAATTATGTGCTCAGCGTTTTGCCTGCGAGGCCGATGCGCAGGCTGAATTAGCCCGTTTTGCAGCCAACTTAAATCTGCTGCAACTGGAAGCAGAGGTCGTGAGTGAACCTCTCTATGCTGGGCGCGGAAGGCCGCAAAAGGGTGAAGTGCCGGTGAGCTACCAATTTCACATCAAGGGGTTAGCCGCAAGTAGCTTGGCGCGGGTAGCAGAGGCACGCAACCAGACTGGGGTGTTCATCCTCGCGACCAATGATCACAGTGAAACGCTCACCATGGCTGAGCTGTTGGCAATCTATAAAGCCCAGCAGAACGTCGAGCGTGGGTTTCGCTTTCTGAAAAGTCCCGAATTTTTAACCTCGTCGTTGTATCTTAAAAAACCAGAACGTATCGAAGCATTACTGATGGTGATGACCTGTAGCCTGATGATTTATGCGGCGCTGGAGCACCGTATCCGGCAGGGCTTAGTAGAGCAGAATCGCAGTGTGGCGGACATGAAAAAGAAACCCACGCAAAAACCAACTGCGCGCTGGATCTTTTTACGCTTTGGCGGGGTACACGAGTACCAGTTAGGAGAGGCGCCACCTCAGGTCACGGGGCTAACGGCCGACCAGCAGATCATTCTCGACGTGTTAGGTGAACGCTATCGGCAAATTTATTCCTAAATCAGGTGCGGAATGTCGGTCCTATGCGTTATCAGTGGCTATTCGCCTAGGTGCTGCTGCGCCTCTTCCAGCACTCGCACAATTTCCTCTGTGGTTTTATAGATGCGCAGCTCCCTAAACAGGGTGTCCGCCTCGGGGTATTGGCGATTCAAATAACTAAACCACTGCTTAATTCGCGCCGGATAATAATCACTTTTACGGCCGCTTAGCTCGCGTTGGGTGTAGCTTAGCATCAGGCCTAAGGTGTCGGCCCAGCTGTAAGGCGCCGCGCCAGTCTTAATGGTATCGGCAAGATTGGGCAGCGAAATCGCGCCGCGACCTATCATAATGCTGTCGCAGCCCGTCACCGCCATGCAACGCTCGGCATCTTCGCGGTTCCAAATCTCACCATTAGCAATCACAGGAATGGGCAAACGCTCGCGCACTTCGGTGATGTATTCCCAGTAGGCGGGCGGTTTGTAACCATCGACCTTACTGCGGGCATGGATAGCCAGCTCAGTCGCACCCGCTTCATAAACGGCCAGCGCATTTTCCATAAACAGGGATTTGTCTTCGTAGCCTAAACGAATTTTTGCCGTCACTGGATGCTCGGCGGGCACGGCTTGGCGCATGGCACGCACAATGTCGTGAATCGTATTAGGGTATTGCAGCAACACCGCGCCGCCATTACTGCGGTTCACCATCTTAGCGGGGCAACCAAAGTTTGCATCAACGCCGTGGGAACCAAGCTCAATCGCGCGCATCGCGTTTTCGGCCATGCAGTTGGGCTCTTGCCCTAAAAGCTGTACACGAACCGGTGTGCCTGAGGGGGTAAAGCCGCCATTGAGCAGTTCGGGGCAGAGTTTAAGAAACACTTTTTCGGGTAAGAGTTGGTCAACCACGCGCACAAATTCGGTGACGAGCAAATCGTAGGGGTTAATTGAAGACAAAATATCCCGCATTAAGTCGTCAACCACGCCTTCCATCGGAGCCAAAATTACGCGCACTGCAACAAACCCATATCCAGTTTCAAAGGGCGTGCATTCTATCCTATTGGACTGTGGTTACAAAGCATTGCGAGGGAAGGGTAAGAGCTGTTTTTGGGGATTTTTACGACTAAATTCTGTTTCCTATCAGCATATTTTGATTATTTCTGTGATTTGGTGATATTTTTTGAAATGAAACCGAGATGGGGCGGGTCTTTTGCAGTAAGCCAGCTACAACACTGTTGTTGGCCACCATTCATCAAATAAAAGGAAGAAATATATGAAGTCAGTTAAGCAAACAGCCGTTGCAGTTGCGTTAGGTACAGTGGTGGTCGGTTCTGCGTTCGCCGTGAATGCGCAAACCAACCCATTCGGATTTGAAACCATGGAAGCGGGTTATCAAATCGTCGGTTCAGAAGGTAAATGCGGCGAAGGTAAATGTGGTGGCGATATGAAAAAAGCCGCAGCTGAAAAAGCCAAAGAAGGTAAATGTGGCGAAGCCAAATGTGGCGCTGATATGAAAAAAGCCGCAGCCGATAAAGCCCACGAAGGTAAATGCGGTGAAGCTAAATGTGGCGCCGACATGAAAAAAGCCGCAGCCGATAAAGCCCACGAAGGTAAATGTGGTGAAGCTAAATGCGGTGGCGATATGAAGAAAACCGCTGAAAAAGTCGAAGCTAAGGCCGACGCAGTCAAAAAAGAAATGAAATAAGCGCGAGTCGATACTATCGAGCTTCAGCTCTACACTTGGCCAGCCTCAGCTGGCCTTTGTTTAGCAGCATTCAAGTGTGGGCTTGCCAGAACGAAAAGGTAATCTCGACAAGCCCTAGGTAAGAGGTGAAAGCAATGCAAGAGAGTGGATTGGTTGGATTAGGCTTACGGCGTGAAATGCTCAGTGAGTTTTGCCAAGCGCTGCCAACGGCTATCGATTTTTTAGAGGTCGCCCCTGAAAACTGGATGACGCTCGGTGGAAAATACGGCAAGCAATTTAGGCAGCTTACTGAGCAACATACTTTTTTCTGCCATGGTCTATCACTCTCTATCGGCAGTCCAGCCCCCTTAGATTTGGAATTTGTCCGCCAAGTGAAGGCGTTTATGGATCTGCACCAAATCGACGTCTATTCGGAGCATTTAAGTTATTGCTCGGGTGGTGGTCATTTATACGATCTCATGCCCATTCCCTTTACCGATGACGCCGTTAAGCATGTGGCGAGGCGGGTAAAACAGGTGGAGGATATTTTAGAGCGGCCTTTGATCCTCGAGAATATTTCCTTTTATGCCGCGCCGAGCGCGCAGATGAGTGAGCAGGCGTTTTTGACCGCAGTGTTAGAAGAGGCCGACTGTAAGCTGCTGTTAGATGTGAATAATATCTATGTGAACTCGGTAAATCATCAATACGATGCCGAGGCTTATTTAAAGGCCATGCCAACGGAGCGCATCGCCTATTTGCATATCGCAGGGCATTACCAACAGTCTGAAACCTTGCTGATCGACACCCATGGCAGCGACATCAACGATCCGGTTTGGGCACTGTTGGATAAGTGCTATGCCCAGCATGGCGTCTTGCCGACACTGCTCGAGCGTGACTTTAATCTGCCTGAAACGGTGCAGTTATTGGATGAGATTAATCAAATCCATGCCTATCAAGCGCGGGCGAAAAATCGTTTAGACAAGAGGATTGCCTGATGGATTTTACGCAAGTACAACAGTCTTTTATCGATTATATTCGCGATCCCCAAAATCCTGTGCCGAGCGGTGTGCCCTTTGAGCGGATGCAGGTTTATCGAGAGCTATTCTTTAATAATGTGATGGGCTTTGTGTCTAATGCCTTTCCTGTTCTTAAAAGTCTTTATAGCGATGCACAGTGGCAAGCCTTAGTGCAGGCTTTTTTCAGTCAACATGATTGTAAGTCCCCAATTTTTATTGATATTGCCGGAGAGTTTTTACAATTCCTGCAATTTGAATATTCACCAGCAGAAAGTGATCCGCCTTTTATGTTGGAGCTGGCGCACTATGAATGGCTTGAGCTGCAAGTGGCAACGGCGCAACAAGTTGACCAGCAAGAGAGCCTGTCCAGCGCAGATATTTTGCAGCGTAATTTGTGTTTAGCGGCAACGGCGAGTGTGGCCCAGTACCAATATCCGGTGCAGCAGATCCGCCAAGATTATCGCCCGACAGCGCCGCTGCCGCAGCCGGTGTTTTTTTGCCTCTATCAGGATGAGGCGGGCGAGGTGGGCTTCTTACAATTAACGCCGTTAAGTGCGCAAGTGCTGGGATATTTGGCAGAACAAAAGCAGAGTCGCCTCGATGACATACTGAACTGGCTGCAAGGGATTTATCCGCAAATGCAACCGGAGATCTTAACCCAGGGCTGTATTCAGTTACTCGAACAACTTGCCGTTAAAGGGATAGTGCGCGGGATTTAAGCTGCATGTTGCTAAAATCAGCAAAATAAATGCAATAACCTTACATAAAAAGGGTTTTTGTTGATTTGACAAACCGCTACAATGGCGCCCGTTTTGTGATCTTAATCACTGTACGATTCCTGCGCACTTATCTTTGCACACATTTGAGGAGCTGTAATGAGCAGTCAGCCATTTAAAGACCCATTTAACTTTATGTATTTTATTGGTTTTATTTTAGTCTTACTGTTGCCGACGCTACCAGCAAGCCTGACTTGGTTAAAGCAATTAGGCTTAATTTAAGCAGGTTTTAATCTCAAATTGAGTATACTACTGGCCACTCTTAGAGTGGCTTTTGTTTTTCAGGTTTGAGGCATCTACATACTATGATCATTTACAAACTATGATATTGAAACGCGGTTTGTTTTTATTGATAGGTTGCTTGGCGTTGGGCCTTGGACTGCTAGGTATTGTATTGCCTCTGTTGCCGACAGTGCCGTTTATTCTATTGGCGGCTTTTTGTTTTGCCCGCTCAAGCGAGCGCTTACACCAGTGGTTGATGACACACCCTTGGTTTGCCGATGCGCTGACCCAATGGCAACAACACAGGGCGATGCGCCCCGGCCTTAAACGCCGAGCGATGTTGCTCACGGGACTCAGTTTTAGCGTTAGCATCCTAGTTGTCCCGATTGTATGGGTGAAGTTGCTGCTGCTCACCATGGCTTGCGGATTACTTTGGTATCTTAAAACCATTCCTGAAATCGAATCCTAAGCACATTTGATCTAAGGCACAAATTGGTAACCAATTCGTCACTTGAATACGCTGCTTATTGCAACTCAAACCAAAGCGGCATAAGCTTTGTGCGAATTATTAAAGCTCGTCCACACTCGCTGTGGACGTTTTGTTTTTACCGCCGGCAGTTACGCGTGGCGAAACGATTAAGTTAAATTAAATGGCTATGAATACAGAAACCTTATCCTTGATAAAGCAAAGCATTAAAACGATTCCTAATTATCCTAAGGAAGGGATTCTATTTCGCGATGTGACCAGTCTGCTGGAAAATGCCGCGGCCTATAAAGCGACTATCGATTTATTAGTTGAGCAATATCGCAATAAAGGCTTTACCAAGATTGTGGGCACCGAAGCCCGTGGTTTCTTGTTTGGTGCGCCTTTAGCGCTGGAATTAGGCATTGGTTTTGTGCCTGTACGTAAGCCAGGTAAGTTACCACGTGCGACCATTAGCCAAAGCTATGAGCTGGAATATGGCCACGATAGCCTTGAAATCCATACCGATGCGATTACCGCGAATGACAAAGTATTAGTGGTTGACGATTTGCTGGCCACTGGCGGCACTATCGAAGCCACAGTCAAACTTATCCGCCAACTGGGTGGTGAAGTGCAAGATGCGGCCTTTGTGATTTCATTACCCGATCTCGGTGGCGAAGCCCGTTTAACGGCCTTAGGTCTTGAGTTGGTTAAACTTTGTGAGTTTGAAGGCGAATAATTCTTCAGCCAAAGGCGCCTAGGGATAGTTTAATGGCATGTCGTTAATTGACATGTTATCTTGCAACTATCTCGGGGCGCGATCCCCTTTTTTGTACCAACATTCTTGTCATGCACATTGGGGAGTTCCATGTCATATCAGGTGTTAGCCAGAAAATGGCGCCCTGCCACATTCGAACAGATGGTCGGCCAAAGCCACGTGTTGCACGCGCTCACGAATGCGTTAACACAACAACGTTTACACCATGCTTATCTTTTTACGGGTACTCGCGGTGTGGGCAAGACCAGTTTGGCGCGCCTGTTCGCCAAAGGCCTCAATTGTGAAAAGGGCGTAACGGCTTCCCCCTGTGGTGTGTGTGGCAGCTGTGTCGAAATTGCCCAAGGCCGCTTTGTTGACTTGATCGAAGTCGATGCCGCCTCGCGTACTAAAGTCGATGACACCCGTGAACTCTTAGATAATGTGCAATATCGTCCGACCCGTGGCCGTTTTAAGGTCTACCTGATTGACGAAGTACACATGCTCTCCCGCAGCAGTTTTAATGCGCTGCTAAAAACCCTTGAGGAACCGCCAGAGCATGTGAAGTTTTTGCTGGCGACGACGGATCCGCAAAAGCTGCCGGTGACTGTGTTATCCCGCTGCCTGCAATTTAACTTAAAGAGTTTAACTCAGCAGGAAATTGGCACTCAGCTACAGCATATTTTAACCCAAGAGCAATTACCCTTTGAGCACGAAGCCTTAACTCTGCTCGCCAAAGCGGCCAATGGCAGTATGCGTGATGCCTTAAGTTTGACCGATCAGGCCATTGCCTTTGGTGGTGGCACGGTAATGCTCAACCAAGTGCAATCTATGCTGGGCAGCATCGATGAGCAGCATGTGCTGCGTTTACTCAAAGCCTTAACCGATGCCGATATTGGCGTCTTGATGCAAAGCTGCGCACAGGTGCTCGCCTATGGCGCGGACGCCCAAGAAGTGCTGCGCAGTTTACTGGAATTATTGCATCAAATTACCCTGACTCAATTTGCACCTGCCGCGGCGCAGCAATCCCTTTATAGCACGCAAATTCAAGCCTTTGCCGAGCAGTTAGCGCCGGAACAAGTGCAGCTGTATTACCAGATTTTGCTGACTGGCCGTAAAGACTTACCCCATGCGCCGGATCCTAAATCGGGCCTTGAAATGGCGTTGCTACGGGCAGTGGCTTTTGTTCCCGAAAAGCCCGTGAAACGTTGGCAGGTCGAAGTTGCTGCAAAGGTGAGCTTGCCAGCTCAGCAGCCAATGTCAGCGACGCCCACACCAAATATGCCCGCGGCGGAACCAGCTGTAAATCAAGCAGTGGCTGAAAAAAAAACTCCGCTAACTGCTGAGCGTGACTCACAGGCTCTGCCACAATCTGCAATCTCTGAGTCTATAGCTCAATCTCTGGAATCTTCAGCTTCTCAAGCCGAAGCCGCAGAGCAAGCTGTACCCGAGGATGCTGTAGTCGGCGAGGATGCACTTGATGAAGAGTCTACACTCAACGCGGCATTGATTGCTGAGCAGCAAGTGATCTTAAGCCAAGCCCAAAGCCAAGGCTTTGGCGCAAGTACCGAGGCGGTATCGCGTACTGAGGCCGTCTCACTTTCAGAATCAAGCCCTGAATCGAACTCAGTATCTACGCCAGTATCGAATCTTGATGCTGAGCATAATCAAGCGGCGATGGTGAATTCCGAAAGCTCTGGCGAGAAGCCTTCTCCTGCTGTGTTAACAGAACCTGTAGCCTTATCTCTTGATGATATCGAGGACGATACTCAAGCGAGTGTTAATCAGAGTGCAGACGCGCTAGCGCCAGATGAATATTCTGCAGAGGATTACGGACAATACGATTATGCCGCCGCGCCACTCGATGCCTATCAGGATGATTATTCGCAATTTATGGCTGAGGAGCAGGGCGGGTTCTCTGGCATGGAAGATAGTTCGTTGATGAGCGACAGTGCTCAGTCTATCGACCACTCGGATGTTGTGCATGAGTCCGCCGCTGACCCCCAATCGCCGTCTTTTGCCGAAAGTTCAACTATAACAACTCCTCCGGTTTCAACAGCTACAGTATCCCTCGAGGATGACGATATTTTATCGGCGGTATTAGCAGCGCGCGACTCCTTACTCTCCGATCTCGATGCGCTCAGCACCAAGGATGGTGATGGAAAAAAGCAGGCAGCGGAAGTTAAGCTTAAAACCCCGGGCCAGAGTGCGCATACCGCGCCAGTCTCTAACGCGACTTCACATAACACGTCTTCAGTTGATGCATCTAACGAGCCGCAAGTCGCTAAAAACGCGTCTGATAACGACTTTGAGCTGCCCTTTGACGATGATTTCGAGGCCGAGCTCCATCTTGAGTCACAGTCAAATGTTACGCCAACTCCGCCGCTTGATCCGAACGATCGCCCGCCTTGGGAAGAGGCGCCCGTCGCGGCAATGGATGATGCCAATGCGTCCGCTGCAAGTGTTAACCTACAGACTGAAACCCCTGTCGCATCGCAAACAGCTGTTGAGGATTTAGGCGCTGCGCCCGTTGCCGCTCAAACATTGCCAACGGATAACGAGCCGACACGGGTTGTGCAAGCGTTAGAGCAAGCGGCAGTACAAGACAGCGAGCCTGCTAAGCAAAGCCTTGAGCCGAATACGCCGCCTCAGGCGCAGGAACTTACACAACCAAAAACTCAACCACAAACTCAGCAGCTAACTCAGCAACCAGCATCGTTGCAGTCACCATCAAGCGAGACGGTTTCTCCTGCGTCATCCACCGCATTAACGCTGGCGCAATCGATTACCGGTCATCCCTTAGACTTGCACTGGTATAAGCTCATGGCGATCCTAGAGATTGGCGGCCGTGTGCGTCAGTTGGCGGTAAACTCGATTTGTCAGCTGCAGGCTAACCCTTTGCCATTGCTGCTTAAACCCGACCAAAAACACTTGGCGGCGCCTGTGGCGATTGAGCAGCTCGAGCAGGCATTGACAGCCGCATTGGGGAACCCGAGGCAGGTTGAGGTGGTCATAGGAAGCGATCCTTCGCGGGAAACGCCCTTAGAGATGCGCAAACGTTTTCACCAAGAGCTACTGCAACAGGCACGTCAATCGCTAATGATGGACGATAATGTGCAATGGCTGATTAACCGTTTTGGCGCCGAGCTGGATCAGGATACCTTACTTTATCCTCCAGAATTGTTAGCTCAGCGTAGTGGGCTCATTCCCGCGCTGCCTGAGCCCGAGTAATATTTCCTCTGTGCATATGCTGCGTGGAGTGGCAGAGTTTGTTAAAAACTCGCTATCAAGATCATAAGTTTAGTGATGGGATATCGGCATTGATTGCCAATCCCATTTATTTCAGTAAGATTAGCCAGCTTAAAAGCTTGCGACTAACCCTAATAGAAGAGAAATGACTATGTTTGGAAAAGGCGGTATGGGCAATCTGATGAAACAAGCCCAGATGATGCAAGAAAGAATGGCAAAAATGCAGGAAGAAATTGCCCGCATGGAAATGGTCGGTGAATCGGGTGCGGGTCTGGTTAAAGTGACCATGACTGGCTCACACACAGTACGTAAAGTCGAAATCGATCCAAGCTTGATGGAAGACGATAAAGAGATGTTAGAAGATTTGATTGCCGCAGCGTGTAACGATGCCGCGCGTCGTATCGAAGAAAACCAAAAAGCCAAAATGGCCGAAGTGACTGGCGGTATGCAATTACCACCAGGCATGAAAATGCCATTTTAATTGAGATAGACAATGAAATTTAGTCCCCTGCTTGACGAGTTAATTCAGTCCCTGCGCTGTTTGCCAGGGGTTGGGCCTAAATCGGCTCAACGTATGGCGTTTCAATTGCTTGAGCGCGATAGAAAAGCTGGGCTTAAATTAGCCTCGGCGCTGTCGAGTGCCATGAGCGATATCGGTCATTGTCAGTCTTGCCGAACCTACACTGAAGAAAGCCTCTGTCCGATTTGTGCTAGCCATAAACGCGGCTCCTCGTCGACGATTTGTGTGGTCGAAACGCCGGCCGATGTGTTAGCCATTGAAGCGGGTGGACATTTTACCGGTCGCTACTTTGTATTGCTGGGCCATTTATCACCACTCGATGGGGTGGGGCCTGAGGAGTTAGGTTTGGCGCTATTAGAGCGTCACTTAGCCTCGGGCGATGTTGCTGAGCTTATCCTCGCGACCAATCCAACGGTAGAAGGTGAGGCCACCGCCCACTTTATTGCCGATATGGCACGGCGCCATAAGGTGGTGATCAGCCGTATCGCCCACGGCGTCCCCGTGGGTGGTGAGCTGGAATATGTCGACAGCACCACCTTAGCACTGTCCTTCAATGGGCGTATCCCGCTGTAGCGTGTGATGGCCTAAAGAGAAAACCCGCCAGTCCTGTGCTCGCGGGTTTTTATTTTATGGGCGCAGGATGATGTGAATAAAGAGTATTGAGCAGATGCTCTTACGTGTTGTTGTTCGCCGCGTTAGCCTCACTTGTTTAAGACTAACTGCCCAAATACTCGGCCATTTGCCGTGTTTTGGCCCCAAATTGCCTTATTTTTCGCCATTTGATCTGTGATTTTATCTCCCCCCTTGAAAAGTGGATTTACAGCCCCATTTTATTAATCACTAAGCGTTTGCTTTAACCAAATTGCGTAACAAATAAGGAAAATTTCATGTCACAACAAGAAACTCATGGTTTTCAAACTGAAGTCAAACAGCTGTTGCATTTGATGATCCATTCTTTGTATTCCAACAAAGAAATTTTCTTGCGTGAACTGGTCTCCAACGCTGCGGATGCGGCCGATAAGCTGCGTTACCTTGCCTTGACCAACGACGCACTATATGAAGGTGACGGTGAGCTACGTGTGCGCATCAGCGCAGACAAAGAAAAAGGCACTGTGACCATCGAAGACAACGGCGTAGGTATGACCCGCGATGGCGTGATTGAGCATTTAGGCACGATCGCCAAATCGGGCACCGCCGAATTCTTCAAAAACCTCTCTGGCGAAGCCTCAAAGGATTCGCAGCTGATCGGTCAATTCGGTGTGGGCTTCTATTCCGCCTTTATCGTGGCGAAAAAAGTTACAGTACGCACCCGTGCTGCCGGCCATAAGGCCAATGAAGCCGTATTGTGGGAATCGGAAGGTGAGGGCAGTTTCACCGTCGATACTATCACTAAGGCGAGCCGTGGTACTGAGATCACTCTGCATCTGCGTGATGAAGAGAAAGAGTTTGCCGATGAGTGGCGCCTACGTTCCATCATCACAAAATACTCAGATCATATCTCTGTACCCGTTGAAATGTGGCAGGAAGGCACCCCTGAGCGCGATGGCCCTGACGGTGAAAAAATCCCCGCAACCGAAGGTTACTGGAAGGTCATGAACAAGGCGACTGCGCTGTGGATGCGCAATAAGTCTGAGATCAGTGACGAAGAGTACCAAGAATTTTATAAGCACATTTCCCACGACTACACAGACGCACTGCTGTGGAGCCATAACCGCGTTGAAGGTAAACAGGAATACACTAACCTGTTGTATATCCCTTCAAAAGCGCCATGGGATCTGTGGAACCGCGACCGTAAGCATGGCCTGAAGCTCTTTGTTCAGCGCGTGTTTATCATGGATGATGCCGAGCAGTTTATGCCATCTTACCTGCGCTTTGTGCAGGGGTTAATTGACTCAAACGATCTGCCGCTGAACGTGTCTCGCGAGATTTTGCAGGACAACCACATCACCAAGGCGATGCGCACCGGTATCACTAAGCGCGTGTTGGGTATGTTGGAAAAACTGGCAAAAGACGATGCGGAAAAATACCAACAATTCTGGGCCGAATTTGGTCAAGTGTTGAAGGAAGGTCCAGCGGAAGACTTTGCAAACCGTGAACGTATTGCTGGCTTACTGCGTTTTGCGTCTACCCATACTGGCAGCGCGGCCCCAACAGTGTCACTCGATGACTACTTAAGCCGCATGAAGGAAGGCCAAAACAAGATTTACTATATCGTTGCCGACAGCCACGAAGCCGCGGCTAACAGCCCACACTTAGAACTGCTGCGTAAGAAAGGCATCGAAGTGTTGCTGATGTCAGAACGTATCGACGAGTGGTTAATCAATCACTTAACCGAATACAAAGAGAAGCAACTGCACTCAGTCACCCGTGGCGAGCTGGAATTAGGTGAGCTGGAAGATGCGGCCGAGAAGGAAGCGCAAGAGAAACTCGCCGAAGAGTCTGCACCTTTGGTTGAACGCATTAAAGCGGCATTAGGCGCTAGCGTGGCCGATGTGAAAGTCACTTCACGCTTAACCGATACCCCAGCCTGTGTGGTGACGGGTGAAGGTGAGATGTCGAGCCAGATGATCAAACTGATGCAGGCTGCGGGTCAGCCAGTGCCAGAGGTCAAGCCGACGTTTGAGATCAACCCAGCGCACCCATTAGTGTCGCGCTTAAACGATCTACAAGATGAAGCCGCCTTCGCCGATTGGTCGAATCTGTTATTGCAACAGGCGCAATTGTCGGAGAAGGGCAGCCTAGCGGATCCATCGGCCTTTATTAAGCTGATGAACCAAATGCTATTGGCGAGCCTGAAGTAAGACATTCGGGGCACTTGAGTCGAGACACAAGTGCCCCGATTCCGTTTTAGGCAGCGCGAGTCGCATTATCCTAGGGCATTTCCCCGTAGAGGTGCCAGTTTGGGAGTAAGGAAAACCATGGACAATATCCTCGATCTAACGAAAGACAATATTCAGCAAGTGGTTGATGCTTCGATGCAGCAACTGGTGGTGATGGTGTTTTGGGCCCAGCCACAGCCGCAGAGTGTTGCCATGGTGCAAACACTCGAGCAACTTGCCGCGCAACATGCTGGCCGTTTTGTGCTGGCGAAAGTGAACTGCGAAACCGAGCTGGAAATCGCTAACTATTTCCGCATTCAAGCACTGCCGACCACCTTAGTGCTCGATAAGGGCCAGCCAATTGATGGCTTTGTGGGCATGCAAGAGGCGGCGCAGATTAATGCTATGCTGGAGAAACACTTGCCACCCTTATGGCAATTACAGCTTGAGCAAGCCAAAGCCCTGTTAGCCTTAAGCCAAGTGTCGGCGGAGGATTTATCCACGGCGGTCGTGTTACTGAAAGACGCCTACAGCGCCTCCAATCAGGCGGCCGAGGTGAGTTTAGTGCTTGCCGATGTGTATTTGATGCAGGGTGAACTCGTCCAAGCGCAGCTGCTACTCGAGCAGATTGGCCTTGCCGACCAAGATGGTTATTACCAGAGCTTAAAGGCGAAATTAACCCTTGCCTTGGATGCGGCGGACACGCCAGAAATTCGTGATTTGCAGCAGAAGTTCGAGCATAATCCGCAGGATTTAGTGTTATTACTCGAACTTTGTAAGGCCTTGCATTCGGCCCACCGAGACGAAGAAGCGCTCGCACATTTATACAGTGTGTTATCTAAGGATTTAACCGCTGAAAATGGCAAGGTAAAACAAGTCTTTATGGAGATTTTAACGGCGCTTGGGCAAGGCAATAGTCTGGCGAATCAGTACCGCCGTAAGCTCTATACCTTGCTCTATTAAGGATTAAATTGGCCGCAAAACTGCGATTTATTTACGGTTTCTGAGGCTAAAGTCGAAGCTAAAAGCCTTCTCAATGGCGGCCAGATGTGCGAAGATCGCCGCCCTAAGAAGAATATCAATGCGAAAAAGAGGACTCTTGAGATGCGCATTATCCTATTGGGCGCCCCAGGTGCCGGTAAAGGTACCCAGGCCCAGTTCATTATGGAACAGTATGGTATCCCACAAATTTCTACTGGCGACATGTTACGTGCTGCCGTTAAAGCCGGTACTCCGCTGGGTTTAGAAGCGAAGAAAGTGATGGATGCAGGCCAACTGGTTTCTGATGATCTGATCATTGGACTGGTTAAAGAGCGTATCGCACAGGACGACTGTGTTAAAGGTTTCCTGTTAGACGGTTTCCCACGCACTATCCCACAAGCGGATGCGATGGCGGCAAACGGTATCAGCATTGATCACGTGATCGAAATCGATGTGCCAGACGAGGAAATCGTTAAGCGCATGAGCGGTCGTCGCGTTCACCCAGGTTCTGGCCGTGTTTACCACGTGGTATTCAATCCACCTAAAGTGGAAGGCAAGGATGATGTAACAGGCGAAGACTTAGCGATTCGTCCAGATGACGAAGAAGCCACAGTGCGTAAGCGTTTAGGCATTTACCACGAGCAAACTAAGCCATTGGTTGAATACTATGGCAAAGTGGCTGCGGCGGGTAACACTCAATACCACAAGTTTGATGGTACTCAGTCGGTAGCGGCTGTGAGTGCACAATTAGCCAGTGTGCTGAAATAAGCATCATTGCTAAATTCGAGAACAAGTTCTCATATTAAGAAAAAGCCTGCTATTGCAGGCTTTTTTTATTGGCAACTGAATGTTAGCCTGCCGTGGTATTTGGCTAATAAAAGGTAACACATTGACTTCTCCCTCTCCTGCGTTTGGCGTGTTATTGGTCAATCTCGGCACGCCCGATGAACCCACTCCCAAAGCGGTTAAGCGATTCCTCAAACAGTTTTTAAGTGATCCTCGGGTCGTCGATTTGTCCCCATGGCTGTGGCAGCCGATTTTGCAGGGGATAATCCTTAATACCCGTCCCGCCAAGGTGGCCAAACTTTATCAGAGCGTATGGACGGAGCAGGGCTCACCGCTGATGGTGATAAGCGAGCAGCAGGCGCAAAAGTTAGCTACGGATCTGAGTGCGACCTTTAATCAAACCATTCCGGTGGAACTGGGCATGAGCTATGGCAATCCTTCGATTGATAGCGGCTTTGCCAAACTTAAGGCCCAAGGCGCCGAACGTATCGTGGTACTGCCGCTGTATCCGCAATATTCCTGCTCAACCGTCGCCAGTGTGTTCGATGCGGTGGCGCAGTATTTTACCCAAGTGCGTGACATTCCTGAGCTGCGTTTTAGCAAGCAGTATTTTGACCATGAAGCCTATATCGCGGCTTTAGCGCATTCGGTTAAGCGCCATTGGAAAACCCATGGGCAGGCTGATAAGTTGATTTTATCCTTCCACGGTATTCCGCTGCGTTATGCCACCGAAGGCGATCCCTATCCTGAGCAGTGCCGCTCGACGGCCAAGTTACTGGCGCAGGCGCTGGAATTAACCGACGGACAATGGCAGGTGTGTTTCCAATCCCGCTTCGGTAAAGAAGAGTGGTTAACCCCCTATGCCGATGAGCTGCTGGCCGATTTACCCCGCCAAGGCGTAAAAAGTGTCGATGTGATTTGCCCAGCCTTTGCCACCGATTGCCTTGAAACCTTAGAAGAAATTTCCATTGGCGGTAAAGAGACTTTCCTGCATGCGGGCGGCGAGGCCTATCACTTTATTCCCTGTTTAAATGATGATGAGCTCCATATCGAGCTGCTCAGGCAACTGGTGCAAGAACAAGCTCAACCTTGGATACGCGCAGAGTGACGGTAAATTTCTCCCGTTGAAACCGAAACACGGCCTAGTTTCATGCTGATTTTATGGTAGAATCTGCGCCCTTTGTGGCTCGGGAGTGGATTTTTTATCTCTCTAGCCTAGACTCATTATTTTTAGGACACGATGAGCCAACGCTCGTTGTAATGCCCATTAGCATGGATGCCAGGAAAAGAGAGCCACTATGAAGTTTCCCGGTCAGCGCAAATCGAAACATTATTTCCCGGTCAAAACCCGTGACCCACTGCTTGAGCAATTAACCCAGCAACCTCAACCCTTTGCGACTTATGTCAGCGGTATCGATCAAACCCTAGTGGATATCGAAGCCAAGGTAGAGGATGAGTTGCTCAGCCGTTATGGTTTACCTAAGGGCAATTCGACTCTGATCAATGACGAGCAAGCGCACGCCCTGTATACCGAGCTGAAACAACAAGGTTTGATCAGCGATGAGTTTGCGGGCGGCACTATTGGTAACACAGTGCACAATTATTCTATTTTGGCCGATGACCGCTCAGTGCTGTTTGGGGTGATGAGCCAAAATATCGAAGTTGGTAGTTACGCCTACCGTTATCTTTGTAACACTTCCTCTAAGGTTGACCTTAACTTCCTGCAACCCGTCGATGGTCCTATCGGCCGTTGTTTTACGCTGATTTCCGATTGTGGTGAGCGTACCTTTGCGATCAGCAAAGGGGCGATGGACAAGTTAACCCCAGAATACATTGATAAAGACGTAGTACAGGGCAGCTCTGCCTTGGTATTAACCGCCTATTTAATGCGTGCCAGCGGCGGCGACAGGATCACCGATGCGGCCATGTGCGCGATTGAATATGCCAAAGCCGCCGAAGTCCCCGTGGTATTGACCTTAGGCACACGCTTCTTA
The DNA here is from genome assembly GCF_029843705.1 of Shewanella sp. GD03713. NCBI lineage: Bacteria > Pseudomonadati > Pseudomonadota > Gammaproteobacteria > Alteromonadales > Shewanellaceae > Shewanella > Shewanella sp. GD03713. Next base: position 2,817,568 of record NZ_JAOCIW010000001.1, on the reverse strand, counting down.
ATCGAAGAAGATCCGGTTTGGTGGCAAAACTTTATCCAAGAGCATGTGACCATTTTGGCGATGAACGAAGATGAAGGCGAGGCCTTAACCGGATTTCGCGATCCGCTGCTTGCCAGCGAAAAAGCCCTCGAGTGGTGTGATATGGTGTTAACCACCGCAGGCCCCATCGGGCTTTATACCGCAGGTTATACCGATGATGCCGAAAAGCGTGAAACCAGCCATACACTGCTGCCCGGTGCTATCCCCGAATTTAACCGTTATGAGTTCTCGCGTCCTAAGCTGAAACGTGACTGCGAAAACCCGATTAAAGTGTTTGCCCATATTTCGCCTTACATGGGCGGCCCCGAGAAAATCGGCAACACTAACGGCGCCGGTGATGGTGCGTTATCGGCGTTATTGCACGATTTGGCGGCCAATACCTTCCACAAGACCAATGTGCCAGGCTCAAGCAAGCACAAGCGTGATGGTTTGTGTTATTCGTCATTCTCGCAAATTTGTAAGTACGCTAACCGCGTGGCTTACGAGGTGTTGGCGCAGCATAGTCCGCGTCTCTCCCGCGGTTTACCTGAGCGTGAAGACAGCTTAGAAGAATCCTACTGGGAAAGATAAGTCAGTACTGGCTTGAGTAAATAAGGGCAATAGCGGCAAACCGTTATTGCCCTTGTTGTTTTTGGGGATAGACGAAAACTTGAGCCAATGACGTTTTCTCAACAATTAACCCTGTGAATGTTAATTTTTGCTACAGGCAGACCCGAATAAATGATAACGTTAGCCCAATCACTGCTCCCAATAACAGCGAATATTAAGGTGGAATTTTCGGTGAAAGCGCAGATCTTAACAGAAATGAAGGTACTCAAGACCATCGATCCTGAGTTCGAAGTGCAGCGCCGTGTGGCGTTTATTAAATCTAAACTGCAAGCTGCCCGCAGCAAAGCCTTGGTCCTTGGGATCAGCGGTGGTGTGGATTCTTCCACGGCGGGACGTTTATGTCAGTTGGCCGTTGATAGCCTCAATAGCGAGCATACTGACGGCGGTTATCAGTTTATTGCGGTGCGCTTACCCTATCAAATTCAAAAAGATGAGCATGAAGCTCAGCAAGCTTGCCAGTTTATTCAGCCGACCAAATTAGTCACCATCAATGTGCACCAAGGGGTCGATGGTGTGCATCAGGCTACCTTAACGGCCTTTGTCGAAGCGGGATTGCATTCACCGGATGCGGCAAAAGTTGATTTTATTAAAGGTAACGTGAAAGCGCGCATGCGCATGATTGCCCAGTATGAGTTAGCCGGTTTAGTGGGAGGGCTTGTGGTTGGGACAGACCACAGCGCCGAGAATATCACCGGTTTTTATACCAAATGGGGCGATGGCGCCTGCGATCTTGCGCCTTTATTTGGCCTTAACAAACGCCAAGTACGTCAAGTTGCGGCATATTTAGGCGCGCCAGAGTCCTTAGTCTATAAAGCGCCAACCGCGGATTTGGAAGACAATCAACCGCTACTGGAAGATGAAGTGGCGCTTGGACTGACCTACGAGCAAATCGATGATTTCCTTGAAGGGAAAGAAGTCGGCAAGGATGTTGAAGAAAAACTTATCAATATCTACAAGGCCACGCAGCATAAGCGTCAACCTATACCCACTATTTACGATTAATTTAAGACGGTTACCGTCTGAGACATAACGAAAAAGCACCCTAGTGGGTGCTTTTTTATGCGCGAAAGCTTAATGCTATCTCGCCAAGTTGAATCGAGCATTATTCACATAGTGCGTAGTCGCATTGAGCTTAGTTGCATGGAGCTTAGTTGCATTGATATTGAGCTCAGCCGCATTCCTTTAGCTTTGCTTCGCTTTGAGATGGTTACGCGTCAGGGCAATCAAAGCGTTTGAGTATTGGCGATAGTCTAAATAAGGCGTGAGTAGTACACAGCTTGAGAGTGGAGACTGTGACAGCATCATTGCCGTGACGTCTTGCAGTTTAGCCTGTGAGTCTTGCATTAATTGCTGTTTGGTTGTTTGCAACGCGTCAGTAGCGATATGGCTATCGACTGCAATCCCTAATGCCATGGCGGCGGCTTGCCCACAGACAATATGAATATTGGCATGTGGTGAGAGGGCATTGGCACCTATTAGCAGCATTTGCTGCTGTTTGAGTAATAAGTTGTCGCGATAATCGCGCCAATCCTCACTGGGAGCGCAAATTTTTGCCATAATTGTGAAGATCTTACGCCAGTGATTGCCGTTTAAGGCGATGAGTTCTGCTATCGCGTTATCCTGCTCCCAATGCCAATCTTCAGGCATGAGTGGGGGATTGGGGAGATAAAACGCATAGGTCGCTGCGGTTGGGCCAATATGCATAACAGTCGAATATGGGGGTCAAAGTAGGGCGGATTTTACCCTAACTTAGGCGCACAGCCGAAACTAAATTGCCGCGAGATCAAATCTTAAACATGAAAGTTGAGGTTTTTTTTTATCTAACCTTATAATCTGATTGCGCATTTTACGGGATCCAAGGGACGAGAATGAAAGCCATCATCATAGGCTCAACCAAACATTTATTTTTCGCGGCATTTTATGCCTGTTTGGGGATCGCCGTCGCCCTATTGGTGACAGGCATACATTTTCTCAATGCCAGACCCGATCTCTCCCTTTGGCACATTACTGAACTTAAAAACGAGTTTCGCTACAACACTAAATTAGACAAATTCAGTGATTACATCGCCTTAGAAGATAAGTTATTTGCCGAAGTGGACAATAAAGTCCTTAAAAAAGTGTCGGCGACGGATGCTTCACCCGTGAATCGCTACGTTAAAAACAGTCTGTCGGATCCTGCCCGTTGGCCCCATAACTGGAACCGCACCTTCGAGTGGCCTAAGGCCAATGCGCCCTTTGGCGTATTGTTGCTCCATGGTATGTCCGATTCGCCCTATGCTATGTCAAATGTGGCGGCACATTTTAAGGGTAAAGCCCATGTGCTCGGATTAAGACTCCCAGGCCATGGCACCATTCCGAGTGGTTTGACGAGCCTCTACTGGCAGGACTTAGCCGCGGCGGTGAACTTGGCTACGGCGCATATGAAACAAGAGCTTAAAGGTAAACCTCTGTTTGTGATTGGCTTTTCAACGGGCGCCGCGGTAGCGCTAAACCATGAGTTAGAGCTTATTAATCAGGAGAAAGATCCTGATTATGCGGGAATGATTTTTATGTCGCCTGCCATTGGGCTTGCTCCGATTGCGGCTGCGGCCCGTTGGCAGAGTTGGATTGGCCGTTTACTCGATTTAGATAAATTGCAGTGGAACAGTATTCAGATGGAATACGATCCCTTTAAATACACCTCTTTTGCGGTGAACGCGGGCGATGTGGTCTATCAACTAGCGCTACGTAATCAAAGCTTATTGAGTGGGTTAACACCTGCACAACGTGAGCATATTCCTGACATATTAACCTTTCAATCCGTTGCAGATGCGACGGTTTCAAGTGCCGCGGTAGTGAACCTGCTTTACCAAGTGCTGCCCGAGAAAGGCCATGAGTTAGTGTTGTTTGATATGAACCGCACCGTGATCAACAGTAAATTGATGGCAAATGATCCGCTGCTCGCGTTATTACCAGCATCCTCCGACACTATCCATTACCGTGGCACCTTGATTGAAAATCAGGATAGCGAGACGACTCAGGTTCAAGCGCGGGAGTTTGGTCTTATGCCTCAAGATAATAGTGTGCCAGCGCTGGAAAGCTTATCTTTGCATTGGCCTGCGGGGGTGTATTCTCTGTCCCATGTGGCCTTACCCTTTAATGAAGATGATGGATTATACGGCATTAAAACCAATGAAAAATTACACCGGATCCAAATTGGCGCGGCTGCATCCCGTGGCGAGCGTGGGGTGTATAGCGTGCCCGCCTCGGAAATGTTACGCCAAAAATGGAATCCGTTTTTCCCCTACATGCTAACGCGGATTGACCAGTATCGCGCTGCGCACATGCCGAACTAAGCACTGATAAGGGTGCAAACCACGCAGTTGCGCCCTTGCTCTTTGGCCTTATACAGGTTCTCATCCGCCTGCTTTAACCAGACTTCAAGCGTTGAGCTGTAGGCGGCATCGGCAATGATGGCGCCTATGCTTACAGTGACGCTAAAGGTTACTTGATCGGCCGGGTTAGTAATCACCACGCTAGCGAGTTTTTCGCGGAAGCCATTTAGATGTTGCTCAACTTTCAAGGTATTACACATAGGTAATATCAAGACAAACTCTTCACCGCCATAACGACACAGCAAATCGACATCACGCTTAAAGTGACTCGTTAACACTTCTGCCATCACCCGTAGGCATTCATCGCCCGCCAGATGGCCGTAGGTGTCATTCACTTTTTTAAAGAAGTCGAGGTCGAGTAATACCACGGCAATGGCATCTTGGCCTCGCTCACACAAGTCTTGAATTTTCAGGAATTGCTTTTCGGTATAACGCCGATTGTACAAATTGGTGAGGGAATCCCGCTCGGCCATATCTTTGAGTTTGCGGTTAGCGATTTCCAAATCCATAGTGCGCTGTGCCACTTTATCTTCTAACTCGAGTTGATGGCTAAGCAGCGCTTGCTGATTGGCTTCTAAGCTCTCGTACAGGCTATAGATTTCCTTTGGGGTACTGTTATCGAGCAGCTCGTGTTCAAATTTTTCCTCATTGATACTGCCGTCTTTCTTTTGGCTAAAATGTTGCGCCAGTAAGGCGAGGGGAGTAGTCGTTAAACGGCTGATTGCTTTGGCGATAATAATGGCGCCGACCATGCTGAGTAACAGTAGCACTATGGTCTTAGTATATTGCTCTTGGGCTAAGGTCAGCAGGGGGACAAACGGCTCAACCACATACAAATGCCAACCATTTTTGAGTTTATGGTGGGCGTAAATATACTCAGGCGTTTCAGTATCCTCCTGATTGATATTCATCAGCTGTAATCGCGTGCGATACTCAGTGCTACCCGTGACATAGTTGAAAGGGGTTAAGGGTTGTAGACCGAGTCTTTCCGAGGCGTAAACAATATTTTTCTTCTCATCCAATAAGATAATGGATTGCGTCTCATGGTGTTGATTTTGCTTATCAATATTGGAGAAGTAACTTAAATCGAGACTGCCCTCAACAATGCCAATCGCAGTTTTAGACTCTTCTTTAAAGATTGGGGCACTGATGGCGATGATGATGTCCTTGCCGAGCCCACGGCCAATAAATACCGGCGAGACAAAGGTGTTATGGTGAATAAAAGCTTGGATAAAGTAATCCCTATCCAGCACATTCACCTTTTGTGGTAACAGCTTAACTTGGTTAAGTTTCTCAAGTGGGCTGCCCGCCACTATGTCGCCATCTTCATTGGCGATAAACATAGTCGTAAAACTGGGCGTTAAACCCTGAACACTATCGAGGACGGGTTGCCATTGTTCGAAAGGCAAACCCGATACGCTGATAAATTTACCTATGCTGGCAATAGTACGGGTGTTAGTGCTGATATAAGTTTCGGTGGCGTGGCCAAGGGAGATCCCTGTGTCATTGAGGTTTTGATTAATCAACACCTGTTGTTTATCCATAAAATAATGATTAAACACGAGGGATGAGGTCAGTAAGCTGATGGTGGTAATCAAAATAAACAGATAGCTAAGCTGCGCACTCATGGTTCGGCGAGTATGGTTTACCAGCTTATCTTTTAAGTGCCACAAACTTGGGAGTGCCACCACGCAAAGCTCACCTAAGGTAGTGTAGAAAATGCCATTAAAAGCTTGTTTTACCGTGGTAAAGGGAATGTGGTAAGTCGGCATTCCCGTGATTAACCAAAGGTATAAGCCCATTAATGGCAAGCCTAACAACAGCCAATAACAAATGCTGGCGTAGAGTATGGGGAAATCTCTGCGCCGCGCAAACCCCAACCACAGCGCCTCAAGCAAAAACACCAGATACACGTGGGCACTAGACCAAGCCAACATCAAACCCGTTGCCGTAAATAGGGCCGTAAACAGGGCATACCAAGGCCCGAGTAAGATGGCAACAATCACCACCGCCGCGTTGCCTAAAATAAGCTGGACGTTGGCAAAAAGTGGAATAGGGTAGATGTTGAGCACTAAACCCACTAGGCCGAGAAAGGTGGCTAACTTTAGATGGGCAATATTCAGAGCTGATACACGCAAAGATAAGTCCCTTTAGTCAAAATTGTGCTTAAAAAGCAATCGATTGCACTGAAACTATAAATTATATCTAGCTTAGCAGAAGTTTCTTAATTTGATATTGAACAGGTGGTTTAAGTTTGGTCTTAGCTCACAGTCTGGCATTCACCATGGTTTTACCTGCTAGCGGCTATGTGGTTTCTGGCAAAAATTCGCCATACAGACCAGAAACTAAGCAGTTGATCAAACTCATCTCACTAAGCACTTGCACAGAGGCGAGGCAATTGCTAAAGTCTGGCTCACTTAAGGTGAACCCCACTCAATAGCATCTTAAGTAACAAGTGCTTAAGCTTATCTAAGATAATTTATTTAAGCACGACATTTTCGGTATGTAGCGCAGCCCGGTAGCGCACTGTCATGGGGTGTCAGGGGTCGGAGGTTCGAATCCTCTCATACCGACCAAATTCATAAACAATAAAGCCTGCAATCTTAATCAGTTGCGGGCTTTTTTGTGTCTGTGATTTGCATTGAAGTGATGTCTTTACGTTTTGTATATGGGGAATACAACCGAGTTATTAATAACTTAGGGAGTTTTTCGTTGGTATGGCTTATGGCAATCAATGGCATGTCAAATAGCGGACGGTCGCCTCGCTCATCACCACGGCTTACCTGTTTAGCATCGGTTTAGCCTGTAGGTTTAAAGAAATGCTAAGCAGTTTTGGGACAAAAATGAGTTAGGTTATTAACTCTAACTCGTCATTTTCGGATGAAAATCTCTATGGGCTAACGCTTCAAGCAGCGGCGCGTTAGCGCGTCCAGCCCGCAGGGCGATGCTGCCTTGACTTGTTATACACCATTTTTGACTAAGTGCTCCGCTAACCTTGATTTAACTAATTCAGGCGAAGTGAACAAATCCGCACCAAACAAAACTCGCTCACCAAAATTTTCTATGGCAATGGCAGCTTGGTAGCACGCATTAAGGTCGCTATTGATGAGCGTTCGAATGACCTTCAAATAAACGGGATGAAACTGTCGGTCGTGTGACTTACCCAGAACAAAAATTGCAGTTCCCAGAGCTTCAGCATCAGCGACCGTGTTCTCATTGATGTATTTCAGCGCAGCTTGTTCAAACTCTTCAGCAGAAAGCTGATTAAACAGCGTAACTTCATCACCCCATAGTAGTTCGGTGTTATCTACGTTGGTTCTACAATGCTCAATCTTCAGCATTGCAATTCTAAAAAAGTCTTCCGGCTTCATGTCGATGCACTTAGTATATAACGTTTTGCTAAGGGGCTGGCGCCACGCGCCAGTCCCACGGAGCCAGCATTAGCTGGCGTAGTAAACTTGAGCAACTGGTTATGTAGCAATTGTAGCCACCACATTATTTTCAGAATCTAAGATTTGAACATCTTCTTTTGTGAAAACTGAAACGCAGGCATCCAAACCAATAATTAAATACTCTTTATAAATATGGGACGAATGCTGCATTAGGAAGCCCTCTCTTTGTGACTCTTGCTCAAACCAGCCACCGGAAGAAACTTTATACACCCAACCTTGAGACATATTTATCTCAGACCAGTTTTCGCTAAGGTCGGCTTCATCGAGTAGCCTTAAAGCGCAAGGACCAAATTCGTTGTTAAATTTAACCTTGATTTCTTTATTTTCAGACGGACAAAAAATATCTATTACAGCCTCATCGAAGTTCCAGTTTAAGTTTGTAACTTCAACATTTAATCCGGTAAACGGTATGTCGGTAACAGCTAATGCTTGAATCATAATATTGCTACATAACGCCCGCCATCACCGGTGACAAAGCCGTAGCGAAGCGAAGGGTTTGGCATCCGGTGCATGGCTTGGTTATGTTTCGTTTGCAGGTAATTCAAGCTGCCTCTCACTTCGCCAGACTCGTATGAGCACAACCTCTTTAGCTTGCCTGAGATAGACAACTCGAAATGGCGCGTGAATCAATTCGCGAATATGATCCAGGTTGAATTCAGGAACAATACGGCCAGCATCAGGGTGGAGCTGAAGCATTTCGCTATGCTCCAAGATCGCAGCCACGAAATCATCACCGATATGTGGAACATCCTGCTCTTTGTAATACTCTTGAATAGCCTGTAAGTCCTCAAGAGCGGACTGTGCGATGCGTAATTCCATTTACTTGATGCCCAACGTTTTCTTGGCGTCCTCCAACGATACGGTGTTGCCCTCGCGAACATCCATAAGCCCCTGCGCCACCGCTTTCACAAACCGCAATTCCTCTGCACTTTTCTCATAATCCTCGAGCCCCTGCACAACCGCTACGCCGCGGCCACGGCTGGTAAGCAGGATTGGGCGATGCGTGTCCTGTGCTCGACCAACCACCTTTCCGGGATTGATCTTCAGGTCTGATAGAGGAATGACATCCTCGGAAAATTTCACTTGCATAGTGGTTACCTAGCCAACAATTTAGTGCTATTAATAGCACCATTTAACAGGTGCGGTCAAGAAACATAACATTTTATTAGTGCGCATGCGCGTTTATCACGTTAGACCAGTAAAAATGCGCACAGTTAACTATCTGTTTATGCAGAAGTTATCAGCTTTTTATAAAATACACCATCTGGAAAAACGCGCATGCGCGTTTTCCAAACCTATTAACTAAAATTCAGTTACTATATTCACCTGATTTTAAAGAGTTTTATTTATTTTGGATGGAATTAGTGCGCACTGATATTGTCTTAAAATCACTCCAAAGTATCTAAATTTAAATATGACTGTATAGCCATACATTATTAGCCGTTTCGCGGTAGGGGCAAACATAGGTAACTAGATAAGAATTTGTATGGCAACCAGAGTAGGAATTTTCGATTGAGCTAACGAGCCGAAACATGGATCGGGGCAAAAAGCTTTTAGCCAATGAACAGTTCAATGATCGTAAAGATTGCCATTGTTGCAACTGTGACCGTTGGCGGCATGGATGCCGCCGTCGAGCCCTCAGGGATGAGTTTATGGCGTGTCACAGGGGAAACAATGACAATTCGTCTTGCACACCTGACGACAAACTTATCTCGTTTTGGGGCAAAAAGCTTTTAGCCAATGAACAGTTCAATGGTCGTTAAGATTGGCATTGTTGCAACAGTGACCGTTGGCGGCATGGATGCCGCCGTCGAGCCTATAGGGACATATTCACGGCGTGTCACTGGGGAAACAATGACAATTCATCCTGAACACCTGACGACAAACTTATCTCGTTTTGGGGCATTAGCTTTTTAGCAAGGTGAACAGTTCAATGGTCGTAAAGATTGTCATTGTTGCAACTGTGACCGTTGGCGGCATGGATGCCGCCGTCGAGCCTATAGAGACATATTCACGGCGTGTCACTGGGGAAACAATGACAATTCATCCTGCACACCTGAGGACAAACTTATCTCGTTTTGGGGCAAAGGTATTTAGCTGCACGAATAGTTATACAGTCAGTTCGGATTGGCATTGTTGCTATCTCATCACAAGTCTTATACCAATCATAAATGGACTAACTTTATTTGTATTGTTAGGCCGCATCACAGACTTGATTTCTACCTGCGCGCTTGGCTTGCATCATGGCCTGATCGGCATTATTGAATAGGGTTCCAAGAGGGCTTGTGCCTCATCGGGATGATTAATTGGAGGCAAGATTAAGGATGATATGCCAAAGCTTGCGGTGCAGTGGATGCTGTGGCCGTCAAGCTGTAGTGGCTGCGTATCAAACCCGTGGCGAATCGACTCTGCCACTTGCCATGCTTGCTCATGGTGAGTGTTGGGTAAAATCAGCCCAAACTCTTCGCCGCCGAGACGAGCAAGAATATCATTCGTTCTCAGTTTGGTTTGCGTCAATCTTGCGATATGGATAAGCGCCGCATCTCCCATCGCATGGCCCCAGCGGTCGTTAATCCGCTTAAAGTGATCAATATCGAACATGATAAAGGCTAGTGGTTGTGCTGTTTGCTGCGCGACTTGGCGACCTAAATTGAAGAAAGCCCGGCGATTATAGAGTTGGGTCAGTTCATCAGTATCGGCAAGGCGCTCGGCCGTGGATTTTGCCTCTATCAGCGCTTGCTCCATTTGTTTGCGTTCGGTGATATCGGTGGCGATTTCGATTCTAACTAATCGGCCATCGGTCCAATGAATGGCTTGATCGCGACATTGGTACCAACGGCCATTTTGGGTATTTTGAAACTCCCACACATGGACACCTGCAGGATTTCCCTTTTCATCCAATAGTTTAGGGTTAGTACAAAATTGACAAGGCGAGTGTTGTGCCGATTGCAGCACTTGATAGCACTTTTTACCTTTTGCCTCACCCCAAACCGATACACCGTAGTCATTGAGATAGAGTAAATCATAGGTATCTAAATCAGAGACATAAACCAGCGCATCGAGACTATTTAAAATAGTATCAATGGCCTGACTATGGCTGGTATCGGAACCCGTTTCGGCGTGTTGTGGGGCAGTTTTTGTCATTGTTCGCAGCCGTGCAATTAAAGGGAGTACTAACAACATGGAGTACTATTTATAGATGCTAATATAACCTATAAATATAAATCTGTCCGATATTCAATTAATTATGTTGTTCTAAAATCGCTAGATTTCTATTACTAGGCATTCACTTTGCCGTTTAACGCCTTTCGCCGCAGCATTTTTACCTGTCGGTTTAGGTTAAATTTGACTTTTTAAGTAAGCGATGGCCGTTTGTGCTCGGCGGGACAAAGGCCACTCGGCTCTGTGGATCAGCCAAATGGTGTCCACGACTTGGCTGCCACACTCAACCACATAGATTTCCTCTTGCCGTTCAAAGGCCTTACGGGCATAGCGTGGGATCACGGTAAAGCCGAGTCCCTTGGCGACGGGTTCGAGGATTAAGCTTATCTGATTGATAAAGCCTTTACAGGGGATCTCTTGGATGCCAGGACTCCCTGGATATTTGCGGCTCAATAAACGGGTGGCCATGGCTTCGCCATCGGGGTGGGAGATAAATCCGAGGCGTTGCAAATCTTGCCAACTGGTAATGTTATGCCCCGCAGGCACAACCAGCTCGAGGGGCTCTTCGGTAAAATGGCTGCTGCAAATACTGGGATCCGACGGCTTAAACGTCACCATCCCCAGCTCATGTTGATTCGCGAGAATGGCGGAGAGGATTTCATTATCGGGGGCAAAACGATGATGAATTTTTAGCTGCGAAAACGCCGTTTGTAGCTGTAAAAGCAAGGGGTAGAGCGTTAAGCCAATACTGCCAGGCGTGATAAGGCTAATTTCGCCAATATGGGCATCGTCTTGAATGAGTTTTTGCTGTAATCGCTTCTCGGCGCAGTCTATATCGTTGACGTAACTCAACAAATGCTCACCAATGGGAGTGATTTCGAGTTGGCGGCTACGGCGCAAAAATAGGGTGCCGTATTGTTCTTCTAAGCGACTGATATGCTGACTGACCGCGGCTTGGGTGATACCTATGGCTTCGGCCGTGCGGGTAAAATTTCCCTTTTCCACCAACACTGCAAAGGTATTGAGCCATTGTGGGTTTATCATAATAAAATCTTATAGAACCTATAATATGGTGATGCTTTTAATTATGGCACGTTCGTTTTAGTCTGTCCTCATCTAGTTAACCCATGGTTAGGACTGTCAGATGACCCAGCTATTTTCTCCTTTCAGATTAAAAGATATCACGCTTAAAAACCGTATTGCCGTGGCACCTATGTGTCAGTATCAGGCTCACGACGGGCTGAGTAACGATTGGCACCAAGTGCATTACACTAGCCTAGCTCGCGGCGGTGCAGGCTTGGTTGTGGTTGAGGCGACCGCCGTATCGCCAGAGGGTCGGATTACCCCGCGCTGCTTAGGATTGTGGAATGAGGAACAAGCGGCTGGTTTAGCTAACATCGCCTCGGCGATTAAAGGGGCTGGCGCGGTGGCGGGGATCCAAATCGCCCATGCTGGTCGCAAAGCCAGTGCCAACATTCCTTGGGAAGGGGATGACCATATTGAGGGTGAGCAAGGCTGGCAAACATTGTCGCCATCGGCCGTGGCATTTGGTGCTAACCTGGGCAAAGTACCGACAGCCATGACGATTGACGATATTCAACGTGTGAAAGCCGATTTTGTGGCGGCGGCCAAGCGGGCGCTCGCCGCTGGGTTTGAATGGTTAGAGTTGCACTTTGCCCACGGCTATTTAGCGCAAAGCTTCTTCTCGACCTATGCCAACCAAAGAACCGATGAATACGGTGGTGATGCACAAGGGCGAGGCCGTTTTCTTATCGAGACGGTTGAGGCGGTGAGGGCGGTTTGGCCTGAACATTTGCCATTAACGGCGCGCTTTGGTGTGATTGAATTTGATGATAAAGACGAGCAAACCCTGAGTGAATCCATCGCCTTGGTGAAGCAATTTAAGCGCGCAGGCCTCGATATGCTTAACGTCAGTATTTGTTTTTCAACACCCACGGCCAATATTCCTTGGCGCCCGGCCTTTTTGGCGCCTATTGCCGAGCGAGTACGTCGTGAAGTGGGTTTCCCGGTGGCAACTTCTTGGGGCATGGATAATCCCCACCACGCAGAGCAAGCGATTCAAGATCAGCAAATGGATTTAGTCATGATAGGTAAAGCGTTCTTGGCTAACCCTCACTGGCCCTATCAAGCCGCGCAAACCTTAAAGGTTTCGCGTCCATCTTGGGTGTTACCTTCCTCTTACGCCCATTGGTTAGAGCGTTATTCCACCGTGAAAGTGGAATCATCCATAGATTGAGCTAGTTCTTAGCCAAATAAAAAGCCCCGCGATGAAGTGGGGCTTTTTATTTATTGTTTATTTTTCTCGTTTAAACCCAAGCATTACTGGGAGCTATAACGGCCTGAACGATTTGCTCGCTTATTGACTCTCTGCTTAGTGATTGTAGAGGCGACGGCCTTCTCGCATCACTTGGATAAGCTCGGGCGCACTCATCTTCTTATGCAGTCTGTGCTCAAAGTTTTCATCGTAAATGCGGTATTTACCATGGCGGTCGATGACGGTGATTTCCGACTGTTGGTAGATAGCAAAAATGCGACTGTCACCGATGTAAATCCAAGTTTCTTGGCTCGGTTGCAGCAGGCTACGGCCCGCACTGTAGTCCGTGGTGTTATTGGTGCAACCTAAGATATGGGTCATCAAGGTAGGCACTACGCCATAGTGACTCGTGCGATATTTAACCTTACTGGCACCGACATTCGGCCAATGAATGACCATAGGCACTCTGACACTCTCGGGAGACAAATTGCGCTGGGCTTCATCGCTGTTGCTGGTGAATATCTTGCCGTTGACACCAGTGATCACCACTAAGGTGTCGCTCGGCAACTCACTCACTATCGCTTGGATTTGTTTATCAATAAAATTCAACGATTGGCGATATTGGTTAAACAGCACCTTTTGGGCCGGTTTCAAATTCGCATCGGCCTTGACGGTTTCGATACCGAGGAAGCCGACTGGGGTATCAAAATTCTCTGGCGCCTTCAGGTTAACGAGGGCGAACCATGGGCTCTGTTGCTCGCTTTGCCATTGCTTAAAGTGGCCTACGCTGCGTAAATCCGCATCGGCACTGCCATTGGTTTCTTTGGCGATGACGGGAGTAAAGTCATTAAACATGGCCTGCGCCGAGCGTAAATTCAGATTGGTTTCGGGAATAAATAAGCCAAGTTGGTAACCCGCCTGTCTAAAGCTTTGGGTCATGATGGGGCTAGTGCTATTGAAGATGCGCGCATCGCCATAGCTGCCTTGCAGGCCATAGAGCAGGGAGAACATGCCGGTTCTAAATTGATTGCCGCCACTGTAATGCTGAGTAAAGCTCTGATTCTGCTCAGTATACTGATGCAAAAACGGCATGGTTTTAGCGTCCACCATGTCGGCACGCAGGCTGTCGATGGTCAGCATTAACACATTGGGTTTGCTGTCGGCTTGGCATTGTAGTGGCTGCGTGGGGTAACTGAGCGTGCTGGTCGCATGATTGGCTTCATCATCGGATTGTGAAGAGCCATCAATCCCATGACTTTCCATAAAGGAGCGCGCAGTGGCAGGGTACGACAGCGGATAAGTATCATCGAAACGGGTAATTTCGGTGATATCGGCCGCGTCGGCCCAAATATGGATCAAATGGCTGCTGACAAAACACACCCCAATCAGGGTAATAACCTTATTGCCAAGATTCAGCTTTTGGATTTTCTCAATCCGTTTCCACAGGAAGTTAGCCGCCGTTAGCTCAATCACCAAAATGGCAATCGGCGTCACAATATAAGAGGTACCGTGGAGCAGGGCATTTAAATCGGCCCAGGCTAGGTCAAAGGCGAAGGGGCTCAAGTGCATGCCATAATCGGCATACACTATGGTGTCATACAATAAGATACACAGGCTTAAGGTGGCGATAACTGCCGCTAAACCCCTTAAAATCTTGGAATAAGGCAAGATTAAGGTTAGCGGGAATAGGCAGATCAAGTAGGCGATAAAAGCAAGAAAACTGAACTGGCCAATGGTGCTGACGGCGAGGTAGCCCCAGCCAAACCAGGTTTCGGGATAACCCACACTGCTCAGATAGCGTGTGCCGACAATCATGGCCAACAGGCCATTAAAGAAGGCGAACCAATGTCCCCAGTTGATGAGTCGTGACACGCGATCGCGGCTCATTTGCTTTTTTCGCTCGACCATAGTGATCCGCTTATTCCTAAAAGACGTTGTATCTTATGTTGTTTTAACGATTGTTACTCGACTAACTTAATTGGATTTCACCGATTGTGCGAGTGCTTTTGCAAATTGTTCAGCGACCGCTTGGCGAGATTCGCTTGGCACTTTGCGCTCGAGCAGGTGAGTGACACAGTTGCCCAGCGCCATCAGGCTTAAGTCAGTAGGGGCTTTGTGCTTTTCGAGTACCGCTAAAATCTCGGCGATTAATGATTCAACTTGTGCGTTTGAGTATTTCGATTGGATTGCCATAATCAAAAAATGTTTCACTTTGGAATGGATTAGCGGCATATAATAGCGGATTTATTCCAGCATCACTATCAGGGCTTATGAGTATTAACATCGAACAAGCAATTATTCACGAGATTTCCCAGGACAGTCAGGGGCAATTACGCTGCCGTTTACGTCCTCAACCTCTGCTGAACAGTCAGGCTGTCGAGATGATGCTGGAAGAATTGCATCAGACCTATACCAGCAAATCCGGCAAAGGATTTGGCTATTTTGGTATCCATGGTGATGACGGTGAAGCCAATCCTGCTTTTTCGAATGCGTTGCAGGAATACCGTGCAGGGGATTTAGGCTTCGTCGAATTTACCGGCCAAGCCAGTAAGTTGTTGCAGGAAGAGTTGGCAAAATATGATTTTAGCCAAGGCGGATTCCTGTTGATGTCCTGCTATACCAGCATGGCGAGTGACTTTTTGTTTGTGGCGCTGCTCAGTGCCAAATCATCGATGACGGTTCTCGATGATATGGAACTGTCGCAAAACAACCACTTAGATTTAAGCAATATTCAATTAGCGGCGCGTATCGATCTTACCGAATGGCAGGCCGATAAGGACTCCCGCAAATACATCTCTTTTATCCGTGGTCGAGCAGGCCGTAAGGTGGCGGACTTTTTCCTCGACTTTATGGGCTGTGTCGAAGGCGTAAATACCAAGGCGCAAAATAAGACCCTAATGAATGCGGTGGAAGATTTTGTTGCCAGCAGCGATCTGACCAAAGAAGAACGTCAGCAATGCCGTAACAAAGTGTTTGAGTATTGCTCCGAGCGTTTCGATGAAGGCGCTGACATTGAGATCAAAGATTTAGCCGATGAACTCGCCGACCAAGGTATGGAGTCGTTTTATGACTTTGCCCGTGGCGGTAGCTATGAGCTGGATGAAGAATTCCCCGCCGATAAATCGACCTTAAGACAATTGAAGAAGTTTTCGGGTACCGGTGGCGGCGTCACTATTAGTTTCGACGGTGGCCATTTAGGTCAGCGGGTGATTTACGATCCGATTTCCGACACGCTCTTGATTAAAGGCGTGCCCGCTAACTTAAAAGATCAGTTAGATAGACGTCTTAAGGGCGAATAAGCCGCCTTGGATAATATCGCCTAAGCTTTAAGCGTTAGTTTTTTAGCATCAAGCTTTAAACAAAAAGGCCGAGGATGAATCCTCGGCCTTTAACTTTTGCGCGTAAGCGACTTATCTGAAGCGTCGCTTAGCTCGACCTATTTGGAAGCTGCCGCAAATGGCACAGGACGTGGCGTCGCTTTATTCGATGGTGGCAGGATTGGTAGGGCGATCTGCGGCTGTTCACCCGTGAGCGAATTTAAGAAGGCCACCATCTCCTTAGTTTCTTTGTCGGTGAGCTTTTGGCCTAACTGAATATCCGCCATGGTATTTACCGCTTCTTCGAGCGTCCAAACACTGCCATCGTGGAAGTAGGGATAAGTGAGCTCGATATTACGCAGCGTCGGTACTTTAAACACGTATTTATCGGCTTCTTTGCCTGTCACGCCTTTACGCCCTTCGGCAGGGTTATTGGTGTGGAATGGTTTGATGAGGCCCATCTTCATAAACATAGTGCCACCAACCGCAGGGCCGTTATGGCAGCTGACGCAGCCTTTGTCCTTAAACAGTTGGTAACCGGCTTTGGCTTCGCTACTAATCGCATCCTGTTTACCTAATAGATATTGATCGAATGGGCTATTCGGCGTGACTAAGGTTTTTTCGAAGGCGGCAATGGCATCGGTTAAACGGTCAATATCGACTTTTTCATCGCCATAAACCTTAGCGAAGCGCGCACGGTATGCGGGCATGGAGGCAATGGTTTCGGTAGCAAGTTCATGGGTAAAGCCCATTTCCTTTGGATTGGCAATCGGGCCTGCGGCTTGTTCTTTTAAGTCGCTGGCACGGCCATCCCAGAATTGCGCCAGCATAAAGTCGGCGTTCAGCACGGTTGGGGAGTTAATTGGACCTTCTTGCCAATGGTGGCCAATCGATGTGGGCAGGGCATCCACGCCGCCAGTAGAAAGATTGTGGCAAGAGTTACAGGAGATAAAGCCTGATTTCGACAGTCTGGGTTCGAAAAAGAGCATCTTACCCAGCTCGACTTTTTCTGGCTCGGTGATTTTAGCTGGGGTAATTACTTCAATCGGTTCGGCAGCAACAGCGTAGTGTCCGCCTAACATGGCCATAATACTGATCGCGATAGCGGTGAGTTTTATCATCTGGTCTCTCCCTTATTAACCTTGCTTTATGTATGGTTTATAGGGCGATACTAACGGCTTAATCGCCTTAGGGATAACGCCTTGTTTCGATTGGGTCTATCGCAGTTGTGGATTAGGTTTTTGTGAGCTAATTCGCTGTTTTTGTTTGATTATCTCGGTAGGGTGAATGGTGTTTCGTTTAGCAATTTATCTGCTAATCGCGAGTATCTATTAACCAGCTTGGATTTACGCTTGTCTATTCATCGCTATTAGCTCAGTGATGGCATCCTTGACGCCTTTATCGAGATTTTTCCGCGTTGTTGGGCGGGGCGAGTGACATAAGTGCATTTTGCGTTTTGCTCGCTCAGTCATTGAATTAGCCAGCGAATTGACTAACTCATGTGCGATGCTTGTGCATTTGTTGTGTCATCCAGATAAAAAGCGCCTAACAGCGGATTCATTTGTCGCGGGGCGAGGCAGAATTGATTAGAATCCTTATTTACTGTTTGGGTAAGCTTGGTATAAGGCCAAGTGAGCGTGCTCGGCCATCGCTAAGTGGCGCAATCCCTATTAAGGCGGACTGTTTTTCTGCCGAGGAGAGTCAATGCAACTGTTTGTAAAAGATTTAACCGTGATCGATTTTTCCTATCTTTGCCCCAAGCGTGGCATGGTAGGGGAAAGCTGGATTGTCGATGTGGTATTAGAAGGCGGCCTAGACGAGCAAAATATGGTGCTCGATTTCGCTAAAGTGAAACGAACCATCAAGCAGACAATTGATGCGGTGGCCGATCATCGTTTATTGGTACCGACCGCCTACAGTGGTGTGCGTTGGCAGCAACAGGGCGATCGGGTATGGATGGATTTCGATAGCGCGCTCGGTGAGATCCACTTAGCTTGTCCTTCTCAAGCCTTTGCACTCGTTCCATCTGAACAGATTGATATTCCAAGCGTTAACGCCTTTTTACAAAAAGCACTGCGGGAAACTCTGCCCGATAATGTTGAAGGTATTAGCCTCACCTTAAGGCATGAGATCCTCAATTCGCCTTACTATCATTACAGCCATGGTTTACGTAAACACGATGGCAATTGCCAGCGGATTGCCCATGGTCATCGCAGCCCGGTTCAAGTGTTTGAAAACGGTATTCCGGCACCGAAATGGGATGAATATTGGGCCAAGCGTTGGCACGATATCTACCTCGGTAGCGAGGAGGATTTAGTGTCAGTGAAGACCTTAAACCTATCGCCACAAACGCGGATCAGTGATGACAGCCATTATGGTTTCCACTATCAAGCGCCGCAGGGGGATTTCCAACTGGCCATGCCCAAGGAATGTTGTGATTTGATCCCGCACGATACCACGGTTGAATTGCTGGCCGACTATATGGCGACCACGTTAGTAGCAAAAGTGCCATCGAGCCAATTTACTGTGATTGCCTACGAAGGTGTGGGTAAAGGTGCCATAGTGAGCAAAGGCAATTAACCCTGTCGATTTTTTTATAACGCCCTAATCTTTAGGGCGTTATTGTTTGAATAAGGATTTTTGAGAAGATGCTGAACGCCGTACCCAATGCCCTACCTAAGTTGTTAAAAACTTTACCGAATACACCATCGCTTAGTTGTAAGGCGGCAGTCTTGTCGCTCTTAAGCCTGTTTAGCTTATCGGCTCAGGCGCAGGTGAGCTTTGAAGGGCAATTTGAGCAGGGCGCGTTAATTCGTGGTAAAGCGCCGGCGGGCACGCAGATAAGTCTTAACGGTGAGGCTTTAAAAGTAACGCCAGACGGCCATTTTGCCTTTGGTTTTGATAGGGATGCGCAGCTGAGCCAAGAACTACGCTTGGTCTATCCCGATGGCTTAACCGAAGTCAAACCGCTCAGTGTCACTAAGCGCGAATACAATATTCAGAGCGTTAAGGGCATCAGCAATAAGATCATGAAGCCCGATCCAGTGGCGCAGGAGCGAGCGGCTAAAGATACGGCGCAGGTGAAAGCGGCCCGTGGCACTTTTAGCGAGCAAACGGCATTTCTACAGTCGTTTATTTGGCCATTAACCGGCAGGATCTCGGGTGTCTATGGTAGTCAGCGGATTTATAACGATGTGCCTGGCAACCCACATTTTGGTGTGGATGTCGCTGCGAAAACCGGTACTGTGGTCGTCGCGCCTGCCGATGGCGTGATCAGCCTGTCGGTTCCCGATATGTTTTACTCGGGCGGCACTATGATCATCGATCATGGCTATGGCGTGAGTTCAAGCTTTTTGCACTTAAGCAAACTCTATGTCAATGCGGGCGAAACCGTTAAGCAAGGCCAAGCCGTGGCAGAAGTCGGCGCGACAGGCCGAGCGAATGGCCCACATTTAGATTGGCGTGTGAACTGGTTTCAAATGCGCCTCGATCCGACAACCATAGTGCCATCTATGGCGACTGTACTGGCGGCGCAAAAAGCGCAAAAAGTCGCCAAGTAACTCCCGCGTCTATCTCTTATTTCCACACAGGGCGCCCAATCATTGGCGCCCTGTTTTTATGTTTGAGCGCTTATTGCAATAACGGGTGATCAGTCGGCAGATGGCGGATGATCCACAGAACCAGCTTGTGCTTCATATTTGGGCCATCCTCCTTATCTTTGGCTAAGGGTTGGATCAAATTATCGGTCACTAACAGCCGATAAATACATTCCACTTTATCCTTGGGTGACACACCCTTGTCAAAGTCATCAAAACCGCGTTTTTTGGCGTAGCCGATACCAATTTCCAAAGCGAGTTTGAGTAGCTGTGCTTCATGCTTGTGGGGTTTCATGCGCTGCGTCCTTATGGATATCACGGGAAGCCTGCTGGCATTCCCGTGGTCGATAACACAAAACTCGATAAAACCTAGTGGTGAATCAAAGCGTTAATAGTCATAAACTAGACTATTTTCCCCTTTATTGTTGCTGACTTTTTCTCAAACTGCCTGTTTTATGCAAGCGATTGTCAGTATTTGATATGGGGCTCACACTCCCTGCGAGAAGGAGCGCACATAGATTGCTGTTTCCTTTAGTCCTGTTCGCTGGCGATAACTGCTTTAATGCTGTGCGGGTGAATTTTGATACAGACATCCGCTTGTTTAAAGGCAATGGTGGGGTTGGCTAAGCGTTCTTTATCACCCTTGGGCGAGCTGAATTTCACTTTAATCGGCGCTGCGGTTGAGGGTGCTGCTTGCCCTTGGAGTAAGGGCACAAGTGATGGACTCAACTGAGCCAGTTCTTGGCTTAGGCCGTCGCAGTCCTGTGCCGTCGATGGTAGTACCAGTTCGATATGTTCCCAGCCTTCTTGTGGATAGAGGGTATCGCTGGGATAGGGCAGTTCGACACAATCAATGTTAAAGCTACCTAATATTAAGGGCTTATCCAGTTCGATGATAAGAATCGTGCGGCCATTAATTTGATTATCCGAGATGATCCGCCCGCGTGCGCTAAAGGTCTGCTTGAGCGCGTCGGCAGCTGCGATGCTGTTCACTCTCAGGGCAACATGATCGCAATGCAGCGCCTTGTCCGCTAAGCCTAATTTGCCAAGAAACGTGAGGATCTTCGCCTCAAACTCTGGCCATGTCTGTTCTAAGGTGGCGTAGCCGAATACCGCAGCCTCTGTCGTGATTGTTGACATAAAACATCCTTAAAGCGGGGAATACAAATAAAAACGCCCATTTGACTGGGCGTTGAGTCGCATAGGCTAATCAAGCTTAGCGCTTAGGGCCAAATCTCGATGGGCGTGCCTTCATCGACGGCTTTCCACACTTCATCCATCTCGGCGTTGGTAATGGCGATACAACCGTCGGTCCAGTTGTATTGCTGTGCCTGCTCGGGCGAGAGAGGTGAACGTGGGTTCTGGCCGTGGATCATGATCATGCCGCCCGGGCGGATCCCCAGCGCCTTGGCTCTTAACTTATCTTCTTCATTGGGATAAGAAATATGGATCGACTTGTAATAGGCGCTATCGGATTTTTTATAGTCCAGAATATAACGGCCCTGCGGCGTACGTTGGTCGCCTTCAGTTAACTTGTGGCCCGTCGGCAAGTCACCCATGGCAATACGATATTGCTTGAGGATTTTGCCGTCCCTTAACAGCGCCATATTGGACTCAGACTTAGTGATCACCACTAAATCGACTTTACCTATACCCGATGAGGCGAGCACTTGGGGTGAAATCAGTGCGGCGAGAGTCATGGCCACAGTAATTGTTTTAGTGAGTAGGGGTACGCGCATGTCTTCCTCTAAAAATGACGCAGATATAGGTTTTTCGCGCATCATACCGCAATTTTATGTCTATGTGAGTAGATAATTTTGAGCTAGTGGCAATTGCATGGCAGACTTTGGGGATTTGGAAAAGATAACGCTTTTTATCGCAAGGAAGTTTTCCCTTATGTCAGATCTGTCGCCTGAAAAACCAGACACCGAAAGCCCATTAAAACGCCAGCTACGCACTATTATTTTTGGCACAGATACGCCCGCAGGGCGCTACTTCGATATCGGCTTAATGGTCTGTATTGTGCTGAGTGTTGCGCTGGTGTTTCTCGATACGGTCGAAGCGGTTCACCAAGATTATGGGCACATCATTCGCGTTTTTGAGTGGGTGTTTACACTGATTTTTACCATTGAATATGGTTTAAGGTTGTACTGCGCGACCCATCCTGTGTTGTATGCCCGCAGTTTTTACGGTTTAGTGGATTTATTGTCAGTATTGCCGAGTTATCTGGCACTGTTTATTCCTGGGGCGAATTTCACCTTAGTGATCAGGGTGCTGCGCCTCTTTAGGATCTTTAGGGTACTGAAATTACTACGCTATTTAAGCGAAGGTAATCTGCTGCTCAAGGCCATGTTGCAGTCGAGCCGCAAGGTGTTTCTGTTTTTCTTCTCGGTGAGTTTAATCATCATGGTGTTAAGCGCCGTGATGTATGTGGTCGAAGGCCCTGAGAATGGCTTTAGCTCTATTCCCAAATCCGTCTATTGGACAATTGTGACAATCACCACTGTGGGTTACGGCGATATCACGCCGAAAACCGAATTAGGTCAAGCGATTGCGGCTTTTACTATGTTGCTGGGTTATTCGATTATTGCGATCCCAACGGGGATTTTAACCGCGGAAATCTCCCAAGAAGTGGGCCGGCACAGAGATCTGCGCTCCTGCAATCAATGTCATAAGATGGGCCACGATCTCGATGCCACCTATTGTAATCGTTGCGGTTGTGAACTGGATAAGCTCGAAGCGCACCACGGGAAAGGGGATAAGTAATTGGAGAGTCTTTCATTCCTTAGTGCGTTAACGGCACTAAGGGATGAAGGATTAGAAGGGATGAGAAAGGACGAACAGATTAGCTGGCGACGGCGTTCAGTGTGTCGTCTTTTTCCTCGAGATTTTTATCCTGATTCAGCCCAAGGCTAGAGACTAAACGCAGCTGCATCCCTAAAGCCGCCATCTGTTTTTGTTCACGCTGCAAATCTTTCATAAACAAACTGATTTTACGTTTATGGCTGGGTAGCACTAGCATGAGGCCATCTGGAACCACTTGGATTTTCTCAAGCACTAGGGCTTTGGCAATTCGACCTAAATGCACTAACACCGCCAAACGCAGCAGACAGGCGAGACGAATGAGGGTGAGTTTGTGGCCAGGTTCTAATTCGGCCAGTAGTAATTCATTGGGTTTCTTACGGTGGTTGGCAATCAGTCTGGCTAAATCCTGTTGCAGCGCCTCGCTAAAGCCGGGTAAGTCGCTGTTGCTAATGATATAAGCGCCGTGTTTATGCAATGCCTTTGAGTTAATGTGCAGCCCTATCTCATGCAAGGTGGCGGCGTAGGACAGCAAACGTGCATGGGGCCTTAATCCCCATTCATCGGCGACTTGCTCAAACAGCGCCATGGCGGTGTCCCGCACTTTGGCCGCATGGGGCATATCCACATGGTAAAGCTGGGCGATGCTTTCAACTGTTCGGTGGCGAATATCTTGATATTGGCCGATTTTTGCTAATTCGTAGAGTACGCCTTCACGCAGGGCGCCCGGGCTAAACTCCAATTGCTCAATGGGTAAGCGCCTAAAAAAGCTGATTAATATTGCAAGACCTGCGGGTACGAGTGGCGTGCGTTTATCATCGACATTAGCAAATTGCACTTGGCTGATGTGTCCGCACTTAATCAGTTTCAGCTTTAATTGTTTGAGACGGGCGAGTGTGACGATTTCATCGCCATGATCTTCCTGAATCGCTTCGCAAATGGCTTTGACTGTGCCTGAGCTACCAAGCACTAAGTCCCACTCGCCGCTGAAATATTCCTTTGAGAGCGAGGCAAATTGTTTATCGGCGGCGCTTTGGGCTCCGCGAAATGAGGCTGGCGTGATTTGGCCATCGATAAAAAACCGCTCGTTAAAACTCACGCAGCCACAGCGCAGGCTCGATAAATGGGTGGGGGTATTTTTTTGCCCGAGAACCACTTCGGTCGAGCCGCCACCAATGTCGATCACTATATTGCGTTTACCAAGCACTTGGCTTTGGGCAATGCCGTTATAGATAAGGCGCGCTTCTTCGTGGCCAGAAATCACCTCCACCGGATAGGGCATTATGCTGAGCGCCGCTTCAATAAACTGCTCACGGTTTTTGGCCACCCTTAGGGTGTGAGTGGCGACTAAACGTACCTGAGCTTGATCGAGGTTGGAAAAACGCTGATTAAAGTCCCGCAGGCAATTGAGGCCGCGCTCGATAGCATCCACGCTGAGGATGTTCTGCGCATTGAGGCCTGTCGCTAACTGAACTTGTTGTTTTTCTTTGTGCAATATTTGCAAGCTGCCGTCTTGCTCACGGGCGATAACCAGATGAAAACTGTTCGAGCCCATGTCGATAGCGACAAAGTGTCGCGGTTGTGAATGTGTGGCAACCAATCGGATTATCCTTAGGCAATCGAGACGATGATAAAGCCAGCATTAGCTGGCTTTGGCCTGTAATTCGGGATTGTGGGCAAGTTCCTGCGCTTGCTCAGCTTCAAGCTTTGCGGCTTCGCGCTGGGCGCTAAATTCTTGCTGCAACCGCTTCTCATAATTAATCAGATATTGATAAATGGCAATTTGAGAACGCACTTTACGTTTATTACCGCGGTTACGATAAGGATTGCTCTGCTCCTTATTGATGATGCGCGCCTTAGTGTTGTCATTGAACTGTAACGATAAAATATCCATCACCATTTGTTTTAGACGCGGATCATAAATAGGCACACTCACTTCGACGCGGTTATCTATGTTGCGGCTCATCCAATCGGCGGAGCTGATAAATAATTTATTTTCACCACCGGCGTGAAACAGCATCACCCGCGAATGTTCTAAAAATCGGTCTACAATACTGTAGATCTCGATGTTGTCGCTGATCCCCGGAATTTGTGGAATAAGCGAGCACATACCGCGGATCAACAGTTTGATTTTGACTCCCGCAGCCGAGGCCTCGTAAAGCTTTTGGACTAAGGACTCATCGAGCAGGTTATTCAATTTTAAGGTAATCGCCGCCTTAATATGGCTCTGGGCATTAACGATTTCGTTATCGATCAAATGGGTTAGTTTTTGTCTCGCATCATAGGGCGACACAATCAAATGCTGGAAGTTATCGCGGCGGTAAGGATGTTCAATTAGGTCGAACACTTGCTCTACTTCGCGGGCGATTTCCTGATTGGCGGTAAATAGCGATAAGTCGGTATAGACCCGCGCCGTGCCTTCATTAAAGTTGCCTGAACCCACGTGGCAATAGAGTTTCATCTCGCCTTGCTCTTCGCGGCCAATCAAACACAACTTAGAGTGCACTTTTAAGCTGGTGATCCCATGGTGGACCTTCACCCCCGCCTCGGCGAGCACCCGCGTCCACTCAATATTGGATTGTTCGTCAAAGCGCGCTCGCAGCTCAATCACGGCGGTAACTTGTTTGCCATTTTTCACCGCATCGATAAGCGATTGCATCACATGGGATTTTTTCGCAACACGGTAAAGGTTGATCCGAATAAAACGCACCGCAGGATCGTAGGCGGCCTGACGCACCATTTCGGTAAAGTGGGAGAACTTATGGTACGGGTAGTTGACCATAATATCGCCCATCTTGATCGCATCGAAACTGTTGGCGCTGCGGCCAAAGCCCGAGCTATTGAGCGCGGGCAATTTTTCGTTTTCGAGGTAATCACGGCTAGGGTTAGGGAAGCCGATAAAGTCCTTAAAGCTGTGGTAACGCCCGCCGGGGATCAAACACTCAGTCGAGCTAATGTTTAAATTTTCTTTTAGCATTTCGAGCATGTGCTCGGGCATTTCTTTGTCGTACACCAAACGCACGGGTTCGGCGGTCAGGCGTTTTTTCAAACCCTTAGTCATTTTCTCGAGCTGGGTTTGTTCAAGTTCGTCGGTAATATCGAACTCGGCATCGCGGGTCAGCTTCATCGAATAGACTTCAATGGCTTCGTACTCGAAGAAGGGACCAAATAGGTCGTCCACACAGTGGCGAATAATGTTATCCAGCAGGATCAAGTATTTTTTCGCCTTCGATTTTTCGGCGGGTAACTCGATGAAACGCGGCACATTTTTAGTGGGCACTTCCACGAGGGCATATTGTCTGCGGGATTTAGTGAATAAACACACGCACAGATAGGTGGCGTCGTCGTTGATATGCTTCACTAGGTCGCGATTGTTGTTGACGATAAGCGGCGCGATATGGCGTTTAAAGTGATCGCGAAAATGTTTTTTAAGCCAGTTACTGTGGAACTCGCTTAATTGTTTTTCGTTGATTAACAAAATATTGCGACGGACTAACTCACGCATCAGCTCGACGTAAATGCTGTCGAAACGTTCCTGCAATGCCATGACTTTGGTCTGAATTTTGGCCATTAGATGGCGGCTATTGCTGCGACCTTCCTGCAGCGCAGAGAGCAGAATTGATCGTCTGACCGCGGCCACCCGCACCCGGAAGAACTCATCCATATTATTGGAGAATATGCCTAAAAAGCGCACCCGCTCCACGATAGGCACATTGGGATCACAGGCCTCCTGCAGCACCCGCTCGTTGAATGACAACCAAGAGATTTCTTTATCGATCGACAGTTTATCGGTATTCGGGGACACTGCACAGCTCCTTTAAGCAAGCGTCATGGCGCAATATACAATAGCATTCATCCATCGGAGTGCAATCAGATTTGCTACTGAAAAATGAAGGGATTTACAGACCATTTCCCCTTCAGGCGAAAGTGATATGCGCTCAAAGATACGAGCTGAATATGTCAGATTGATGACAAGTGTGACAGAAATGTGACTTTAAAATGAACTTGCATTTAGCCGCAAATTTACAAGGTAAAGCAGGGGAACTGTGCGGGGCTTCCTTTGGGATTGGGGCAAACTGTGTTACCTTGCTCGGCTTTTTGATTGTGGTTTGACTGTAGGGGTAAGCGGATGTTTGTCGGATTTGATTATGGCAGTGCCAACTGTGCCGTTGGGATCATGCAGGGAGATGAAGTTTCACTGTTACCCTTATCGAGCGATTCAGCCTATTTACCTTCCACTGTGTATGCAATGGATAGAGAGCTTATTGCCGAGGCCGTTTACCGTGGCTTGCCGCAGGCGTTGAAAGCGGATTATGCCAAGAAGCGCGCCGCGCAATTGAGCCGCGCCCGTATGGTGCGTCATGAATTAGATCTCGATGCCGAAACCCAAGCGGTATTTGTAGGTGAGCAGGCCGTGGCAGCTTATCTTGAAATGCCGGAAGAAGGTTTTTATGTCCGTTCGCCAAAATCCTTCTTAGGGGCAACGGGCCTGAGACCCGAACAAGTCGCCCTGTTTGAAGACATAGTCACCTTAATGATGCAGCACATTAAAGTGCGTGCCGAAGCCGTACTCGCTGAAAAGGGCGTCGCATCAGAGGGAGAGACAAGCATTACCCATGCGGTGATTGGTCGCCCTGTGAACTTTCAAGGCATTGGTGGTGAAGAGAGCAACCGCCAAGCCGAGGCCATTTTAACCTTAGCCGCGAAACGGGCGGGGTTTGTCGATGTGGCATTTCTGTTCGAACCACTGGCTGCGGGGATGGACTATGAGGCGAGTCTCAGTGCCGACCAAACCGTGCTGGTGGTCGACGTGGGTGGCGGTACGACCGACTGCTCCGTGGTCAAAATGGGGCCAAAGCATCAGGCAAGTTTCGATCGCAGTGCCGATTGCCTCGGCCACAGCGGCCAGCGGATTGGCGGGAATGATTTGGATATTGCGCTGGCGATGAATGCCTTTATGCCGCACTTTGGTTTAGGTTCGCTAATGAGCAACGGTAAGCCAATGCCGAGCAATCCCTTTTGGAATGCCGTCGCCGTCAACGATATTAGCGCTCAGCGTGAGTTTGCCACCCTAAGCACTCGCAAGCTGATTGATGAACTCATTAAAGAGGCCGAGCAGCCGCAGCTGCTAAAAAGATTGCTCAAAGTGCAGCAACAACAGTTAAGCTACCAAATTGTACGACTAGCCGAGCGCGCCAAAATTGCCCTGTCTGAGGCGCAAACGACGCAGAGTGCGCTGGACTTTATTGAAGCATCACTTCAGGCAGAAGTGAGCCGCACGGGGTTTGAAACGGCGATTGAGCCTTCGCTCACCAAGGTTGAGGCGTTGATGCACCAAGCGCTGACTCAGGCGGCAAAGAGTCTTGCGGGCAATGGTTTAGCGCCAGAGGAGTTGTCCGTGGATGCCGATAGTCTAGAGTGCAAACCCGATGTGATTTATGTGACGGGCGGCACCGCGCGCAGCCCCGCGATTTACGCTAAAATCACTAGCCTTTATCCCGAAACCCCAGTGGTCGTCGGTGACCACTTTGGTTCGGTGACGGCGGGATTAACGCGCTGGGCACAAAAGTGTTTTGCTCAATAGGGAAGGATGATGAATAAGGATAAACAGATGAAAAGAGTCAATAAGGCTTTAATGTCTTTGCTGGCCGTGACGCTGGCGGGGACGCTACTCACAGGCTGCGGCGATGACGTAGGTAAAGTGAGCCTTGGGTTATTTACTACTAAAGATGTGATTATCGATGCCAAGCAGGATCCTAAAATCCCTGGGGTCACTTGCCATATTAGCCGTATTGAAGCGAACCTCGATTTTGCCGATCCTTCGGATATGGGCATTAGTTGTCGTCAAACGGGGCCGATTTCCGCCGCCGATATTGCTAACATCGATAAGAGCAAACACGGTGAAGTGGTCTTTACCGAATCCTTAAGTATCTTATTTAAGAGCTTAAAAGTGCGCCGAATTTACGATGCGCCCAATCAAACCCTGCTGTATTTATCCTATTCGACCAAAGAGACCAATGGCAGCCACAAACATGCCTTATCGACCGTGCCTTTGTATGGTTCTCAGGCGTGGATTGACCCCGCAATAAGTGCGGCGCAGCCCAAATAGCAAAGGTGAATTGAAGCCGAAGTAATACGATAGTGGGACACAACTAAGGCGGGGCAAAATAAAGGCGAGTAAGCTCCCGCCTTCGTTGTTTTCACATAATTTGTTTAAGCTTTATTTAGCCTTGGCGGCGAGTACGGCATTAAAGCGATCGAAGCTTGCGCTGAGATCGGCAATTAAATCATCGGGATCTTCTAGGCCAATATGCACACGGATCAATGGCTTGCTTGCATCCCACTGAGTGGCACTGCGGATTTTTTCAATCCCGAAAATCCCTAGGATCAGACTCTCATAACCGCCCCAAGAAAACCCCATTTTAAAATGCTGCATATTTTCAACGAGCGCGGTCACCGCCTCCTGATCCCCTTGCTTTAACACGAAGGAGAACAGACCGTTGGCTGCGCTAAAGTCGCGTTTAAAGAACTCATGTCCCGGGCAGGTATCGAAGGCGGGGTGACGTAAATGGTCAACCTCGGGGCGAGTTTTCAACCAGTTAGCCACTTTAAGAGCATTTTTCTCATGTTGCGCCATGCGCACGCCAAGGGTGCGTAATCCGCGCGTAGCGAGATACACATCGTCGGGGGAAGTCGTTTGCCCCAATAAATAACTGCGCTCACGCAGCTGCGGCCAGTGCTTTTCGTTAGCGGTCGCGGTGCCAATCATCACATCAGAGTGACCGACGATATATTTGGTCGCGGCTTGAATCGACACATCGACACCCATCTCAAAGGGCTTGCTATTGATTGGTGAGGCCCAAGTGTTGTCGAGAATGGTCACCATTCCATGTTCATGGGCGATACGGCATAGGGTCGGGACGTCCTGCACTTCCATGGTGATGGAGCCGGGAGACTCTAAAAACAGCACCTTAGTATTGGGGCGAATAAGCGCGCGAATACCTTCACCAATCAGGGGATCGTAATAGGTGGTCTCAATATTAAAGCCCGCCAGAATATGGCTACAGAGATCGCGGGTTGGCTCGTACACACTGTCGACCATCAGCAGGTGATCGCCCGCCTGTAAAAACGATAACAAAGCCGCGCTAATCGCCGCCGCACCCGAGGGATACAGCGCCGTACCTGCGCCACCTTCGAGCTCACTGATCGCCGCCTGAAACGCAAAATGGGTTGGGGTACCGCGGCGGCCATAAAACATTTCGCCATTGGTTTTGTTTTTGGCGGCGTGACGCATGTCTTCCATTGTGTCGAATACTATGGTCGATGCGCGAAATACGGGCGGGTTAATCACGCCCTTGGTCCATTTTTTATCTCGACCGACGCTGACGATTTGGGTGGCTAGCTGATGTTTATCTGTCATAGGGCTTACCTTGGCGAGTCAGTTTTTATGTTGTTATCCATTGTGATGGCCGTCATCTTAGCATCTGCCCGTGAAAATGGCAGGAGGCAAACAGATGAGTTTGCCTCAAGTTGCAGAGCGTGGATTAGCTCAGCGGTAGGGTGACCAGAATATCGACCCCATCGTTTTCGCTGCGGTTGCGGGCCAAAATTTTACCCTGATGGAACTCGGTCACGAGCCGTGCAATATACAAACCTAAGCCTAGGTGAGGTTTGTCTTGGGCTTGATTGATCCGCACCGAAACCATGGAGTCGAAGATCTGCTCCGACATATCCACTGGCAACTGTGGTCCTAAGTTACTGATAAGCAAAGTGGCTTGTTTGCCAACTTGGGTGAGGGTGACTTCTATCGCACTACCTTGATGGCAAAACTCGATGGCATTGGCGATAAGTTTGTCCATCAATTGGGCGATGTATTCAGGCACGCCCTGCATCATCAAAGGTTGCTCGGGCACTTTGACGCTAAATTGCTGCTCAGGGTAGGTCATTTGATAGCCCTGCATACAGCCGCTCACCACTTGGGACAGTGGGAATTTAGCCACATCGGCCTGAGTAAGGCTCTGCTCAAGGCGCGTCGCCTCACTCATGTTGTTTAAAATCATGCTTAATCGGCTCACCCCTTCTTGGGCGCGGTCGACGTACTTTTGGGTGTCCTTATCTAAGGTTTGCAGATTTAAGTGCTCTAAAGAGGAGCGCACCACGGCCACCGGCGTACGTAACTCATGGGACAGGCGCGACGACATATTCTCTAAATAATGGGTGTATTGGCCCAAACGGCCGACAATGCTGGCAAAACTACGGGATAAGTCGCCAATCTCGTCCCGCGCCTTGGAGGCTTTTAAATGGTTCCGCACGCGGCCTTGGCTGTCGATGGCATTCTCGGCTTCATCGCGCAGTTTGCGGATACGATTGGAAATACTCGAGGCGAAGAAAAACAATGCTAAGGTGCCCATGCTCATAATGGTCAGGATCACGTTAAACAGTTTTTCCAGCGCACGGTTACGCAGGGTGCGAATACCGTGGGTGGTTTCTTCGGCCACCACGGCGCCCATCACATTGTTATCAATCCAAATGGGGCTGGCGGCCGCCAGCACCACTGCTTTATTGTCCGGCGTAAGCCGCCAGGTCGAGCTTTGTTGTCCCGCGAGCGCCTTTTGAATATGGCTGCCGTCGAGTTCGGTTGAGTCTTGCAGGGAATCGATAAAATCCTTCGGTGGTTTGGTAAGGATTTTATAGTAGAGCGGGTGCAGGTAGTCGCGCTGAAAACGTTGCCACATCGAGTTACTGTTTTCATCATCGAGGGTGCGCGTCCACACACTGTTGCTGTCACGGATATCGCCAGACTTCGCGAGCACGCGACCGTGTTTATCGACCACCCAAATTCGTGAACTGTAGTGGCTCATGCCTTTGATAATATTTTCAATTTCGGGTGATGGCACTAGGACTGTACCGAGTTTGTCGACGGTATCTAAGGCGGAGGTGCCGACAACCGCTGTCACATCGCGGTATTTGCTGTCATTGACATCGGAAATCGCAAATCCCAGTTTGCTGCCCACCATATCTAAGGGGATACGCAGCTCGATATTGTAGCCCACATCCGTGGTGGCCCATTGTCCTTGAATCCGGACTTCGGGTGTTACGGGCACGGTTTGCTTAGGGTTAGCGGGCAGCTCGAAGGCACTGATCCAGCCGGGCTGAGTTGTGGCCACGATATAGCGTTTAAATTTATTGTCGGGGGCAAGAGTCGCAATCGACAGGTGATCGTTTCTATCAACGCTTAAGGCATTCTTGCCGCGAAACACCACATTGGGATCGACCACCTGAAAAAAGGCATACAGATAACCATCGTACTGACCCACCATATGGGTAAAACTCAAGGTGAGCGGCGTGCTGGGATCGGCGCGCATGATGAGATTGGCCTCACCGTACTGAATAAATCTGTGCTGATATTCCTGCCATTCATTGAGTTTGCCATCGAGCAGAATCGCGCCCGCTAAGGGGTAAGCATAGAGATCGCGACTCTTTTCAACCTGCTTTAAAAAGCTGGCTTGACCGTCGAACAGCTTGGGGCGCTCGTGCAAGGCGGTCGCTAAGGCTTGGGTGGTGCCCTCTAAGGTGCGTTCCTGACCGTGGCGCAGGTATTTTTCCATCTCCCACACATATTGGTACCCCAGCCAAGGTAGGCAGAGTAAAAACAGGCTGAGGCCAATAACTTTAGTGCGAAGACCGAAGGGAAAACGTGTCATAGAATGCTGGCTAATCTGCTACTTGGCATGGTTTAGGCTAGGCTATCCCAGCGATAGCCCATGCCATAAACGGTATCAATACAATCAAATTCGGGCGCGGCGGCCATAAACTTCTTACGTATGCGCTTCACATGGGAAGTAATAGTGCTGTCATCGACAAAAATCTTCGCCTCCTGCATCAGCTCATGGCGGCTACGGACGTGCCCTGGGTGCTTAGCAAGGGCGTGCACCATCCAAAATTCGGTGACTGTGAGTTCAATCGGGATCTGGTTCCAAGAAACCTGCATCCGATTGGCGTCGATAGTAAGCGGTCCGCGCTCCAGTAAATTTTCCTGCGGCGTTTGGCTGGTGGCTAGCTCTGAGCGGCGAAACAGCGCGGCTAAACGCGCGGTCAAATGGGGGAAGCTCACTTCTTTGCTCAGGTAATCATCGGCGCCTAAACGCAGGCCGCACACAGTATCAAAATCGCTATCCCGCGCGGTTAAGAAGATGATTGGCAATGTGTTCGACATGGCACGCAGGGACTGACACAGCATAAAACCGCCGTCAATCTCATTGCCAAGGCCAATATCGATAATGGCTAAATCTGGCAGACGGGTATTAAACGCCAACATGGCAGATGGCCTGTCGGCATAGGTTTGCACACTGTAACCGTGTTGCTGCAACACATCCTTGTAATTTTCGCGAATGGCCGCTTCATCTTCCACAATGGCGATACGTTTCATTAGCCATCTTCCTATTGACTGCTGGGACTAAGTGTCTGGGGATAAGTTTTCGTGACTATACAGGAATTTATTTCTGAGAAAAGCTCCCAAATGCAATTGCCATTTTGTTGCCACAATTGATAGTCGCATTGCCATTTTCCATCCCCGCTTATGCCATGGCGCTTGTGTTTAATAAGCTCATTCCGTTTTACCCGCCGCGCTAATGACTTAGGCGGGTAAGCGCTGCACAAATCAAAAGGAATGAGATGATGAAAAAGACGCTGATTAATATCTTGGTACTGAGTGTACTCGCCGCGCCCATCGCTAGCGTATCGGCAAGGGTTTCCTTGCAAAATCAACCTGTGCTCTCAGAGCCACAGACTGAGATGCTTGAGCAAGATGAGGATGATGGCGAAGCGCTTATCGGTCTTGGCGGCGGAGCGTTACTTGGCGCCCTAGTAGGTGGCCCCGTTGGCGCCATTATCGGTGGATTTACCGGTACCTTAATTGGCCAATCGGTCTCCGATACCGACACGGTTAAAACCCAGCAACAGCATATTGCCCTGCAGCGCCAACAACTGGCGAGCATATCGGCCAAACAACAGGCCAGCGAGCAACGCGCCGCCGAATACGCCTCAACCCAAAAGCAACTGGATGAACTGCTCGCCGAGCAACAACAACTGTTAAGTGAGTTGGCGCTGGGTATGAATGTGCAGTTTCGTACTGGCTCGTCGGAGCTTGAAAGCCATTTTTTGCCCCAATTAGACAATGTCGCCAAGGTGATGAAGCGCTCGAGCGAGTCCAATCTCGAGCTGAAAGGTTATGCCGACCGTCGCGGTGATCTGGCCTACAACCAAGCGCTCTCGGAGCAACGTTTGTTAGAAGTGCGGGGATATTTGATTAAGCAAGGCGTAGCCCCTGAGCGGATCACCACCCAAGCCTTCGGCGCCAGAATGCCACTCAATGATCAGCAAGATAGTGAATCCGATGTGTTCGATCGTCGAGTCACTCTGACCATGCAGCCTAACCAAGGGCTGATGGCGAGCCGTGTGACCGAATAATTCAACAATATCAATCGTATTCAATCAAGATCAGGAGCCTTTGTGATGATCACAGGGAAAAGGGTAAAAGAAGTTTGTCAAACACTGGCGATGCTAGTGATCGGCGCCTCTATTTGTTGGGGGCTACCATTTGCGGTGTTAGCCTCACCGAACAGTGTGGGTACCTTATCGGCGCCACAAAATATTGCCGCGACCTTCGATGAACACACAGCGAGCACATTGCCAGCGTTTAGTTTCGACGATGTCACCCAAGGGATGCTGGTGTATCAAACCGCCAGCGGCCGTTTAATGCCGTCATTACCCGTGGACACGCAAGTGTCGATGCAGGTCTCGGGGCTGACCAATAGGGTGAGCGTAAAGCAGGTTTTCAGTAACCAAACGGGATTTGTCCTCAATGGCCGTTATCTGTTCCCTTTACCCAATGAGGCGGCGGTGGACTCACTGCGTTTGCACATTGGAGAGCGGATCATCGAAGGTCAAATTCACCCAAAGCAGCAAGCAAAACAGATTTTTGAGCAGGCCAAAGCCGAAGGGAAACGCGCCAGTCTAGTCAGCCAAGAACGGCCCAATATGTTCACGACCGAAGTCACCAACCTCGCTCCCGATGAGGAGTTGGTGGTCGAAATCAGCTATCAAGAAACCATTCATTATGAAGATGGTCTCTTTAGCCTACGTTTTCCGCTGGTGGTTGCGCCGCGCTATATCCCAGGCTTAACGCTAGGCGGAAACAATGGTGAGCGCGTGACCAGCAGCCAAGTCTTCGATGCCGACCGGATTATTGCCCCAATCCGCGATGCCGATAGCGAGGCGGATCCCGTTCTCAAGGCCGATATTAAGGTCAAGCTCGGTGAAGGTGTGGACAAATCCGCCGTGGTGAGTCCGTATCATCCCATTACGATTGATGAAAAACAGGGCCAACTGACGGCGGCCGTGGCTAATCGCGTGCCCGCCAATCGTGACTTTGTGCTGCAATGGCGTCTTAAGCAGGGCAGTAGTCCCGTGGCTTGGGTATTTAACCAAGCGGGCAAAACCCATGTGTCGCAGGACGATAATGCGAGTGCAGATAGTGGTTCAACTGCCAGTATTAATGACAGTAGCAATACAGATAACTACAGCTTAGTGATGGTCCTGCCGCCCAAAGTCGAGGCCAGTGAACAACTGAACTTGCCCCGTGAGCTTATTTTAGTGATTGATACTTCGGGGTCGATGGCGGGAGATTCCATCATTCAGGCAAAAAATGCCCTGCGTTATGCGCTGCGTGGTTTAAGGCCACAGGACAGTTTTAACATTATCGAATTTAACTCTGATGTGTCTTTACTGTCGCCAACACTACTGCCCGCGACTGCGACTAATCTCGCCATGGCACGTCAGTTTGTGAATCGTTTGCAGGCCGATGGCGGCACTGAAATGGCGCAGGCCTTAAATGCCGCGCTGCCAAGACAGGCGTTTAATACCGCTTCGGGTGAGGATAAGTCGCTAAGACAAGTGATCTTTATGACTGATGGCTCCGTCGGCAATGAGTCGGCGCTATTTGAGTTAATCCGCAATCAAATCGGCGACAACCGTCTTTTCACCGTCGGCATTGGCTCGGCGCCAAACTCGCATTTTATGCAGCGTGCGGCTGAACTTGGGCGCGGTACTTTTACTTACATTGGTGATGTGGATGAAGTGGAGCAAAAGATCAGCCAGTTGTTAGCCAAAATCCAGTATCCGGTACTGACCGATTTGCAGGTGCGCTTTGACGATGGTTCTGTGCCTGATTACTGGCCCTCACCTATACCCGATCTTTACCGTGGTGAGCCGGTATTGATCAGCCTAAAGCGCCACCCTCGTGAGCCTCAGGAACTGGTGATCTCCGGTCGTCAGGGCCATAAAAACTGGCAACAGTCGTTATCTTTGCAAGCCAATGTCGCAACTGATGTAGCGCAATCCTCAGCGGGACTCGATTTACTCTGGGCGCGCAAACAGATTGCGGCCTTAGAGCTGAGTAAAAACGGCGCTAACGATGACAAGGTCAAACAACAGGTCACGGCGCTGTCTCTCAACTATCACTTAGTCAGCCCCTATACCAGCTTGGTCGCGGTGGATTTAACCCCCATCACCAGCAATGCCATGAGCCGCGATGCGGTGGTGCGCCAGCATTTACCCTTGGGTTGGCAGCCAATGGGCGTTTTGCCACAAACATCGACCTCGAGCCGTTTCGACATGCTCTTAGGGGGCAGCGTGTTACTGCTTGCCTTGATGTTGGCGCTGTCGATTCGTCGCCAGCAGCGGCAGCAACGCGCGCTGTCATTAGCGCTGAACGGTTGAGTCATGTCCATGAGTAGGCGCATGACTCAACAGATACAAAAAGGGTTGCTGGTGGGATCGGTATTACTCGGCATCACGTTGTTTGGAAAAGGATTCTATATGCAAGCGAAAGCACACTTTGCCCAATATTTGATTGAACAAGCCTGGGCTAAAACCTTAATCGATGGTCAGTCCCATAAACCTTGGTCCTGGGCTGATACCTATCCCGTGGCTAAGCTCTCCATTGAGCAGGCTAAAAGACCGAAGCACTTCGATGGTCCGGCATCCAACGACAGCTTATATGTGTTGGCGGGCGCATCAGGCCGTAATTTGGCCTTCGGGCCAGCTTTAGTGCTATCGAGTGCGCCCGCAGGCGCGCAAGGCAACACTGTGATTGCAGGGCACAGGGATACGCATTTTGCGATGTTAAATGGCATCAGTATTGGACGCCGCTTGGCGCTGCAAACCGCGACGGGCAAAGAAATTGTTTACCAAGTGGTGGCGACCGAAGTGGTGCATGAATCGCAAACTGAGTTGATGGCGCCAAGTGAGGATAATCGTTTAACCCTGATCACTTGCTATCCCTTCGATGCGCTGCAAGGCGGGGCTGAACTGCGTTTTGTGGTGCAGGCTATTCCGATAGAACCCGAGCCCGCTGCAGTACAATCCGCTGAAACGATGGCCACTCAGGCGATGGTTCAAAAGGTGGCCTAGCGGCAACGCTCTTATCCAAAAACTTATAAAAGCGTTGAGTTAACAGCTTTGTGTAAGTTCTATGAAGATAAGCATGATAACCATGGCGTGATGAACAAAAAGGCAGAACCAGAGTTCTGCCTTTTTGTTCGAGCTAGTTGCTCATCGGCATCACCCGATTTCGACCTAAGCGTTTGGCTTCGTAAAGTAGCATATCCGCTCTTTCGATGAGGTGAATAGCCACTTGTTTTTCCTGCCACTGGGCGACACCGAAGGAGGCGGTGATATTGTCGATACGTTGATCTTTGCGCCTATCCTTGAGGCTGAGTTTCTCGAGCCCACGTCGCATGGCCTCAGCCAGTTGCCGCGCAATACGCAGTTGGCTTTTCGGCACGATAATCGCAAACTCCTCGCCGCCGAAGCGATACAACTTACAACCATCCCGACAGGCTTCCTGCAAACGCTTTGAGACTGCCCTTAATACTTGATCGCCCAGCTGGTGGCCATAGTTGTCGTTAAAGGCTTTAAAGTGATCGATATCGACCAAGATAAGACAGGTGCCCTCGGGTGCCTGTGCCAACATGCCTGCAAGGTCAGCGTCGAAGGCGCGGCGGTTTAAACAGCCCGTGAGCGCATCGTAAAGTACATCTTTCTCTGATTTTTCAAGCTGTTGTTTTAACGCATCAATCTCAGTCTGTGCTTTTTGTAACTGGGCAGTGAAATACTCTGTGCTCGAGCGAATATTCTCGGACTCTTTCACCAAATTACGCACTAAATCCAGCACTTGCTCGACGCTGAGCGCACCTTCTTCGATGCCATTGAGTTTGGCAAAGTTGGTGTTAATACAGGTCTGAAACTCAGTCGCATCGAGATTGGTATCCCGAATCGATTGCGACAGCTCAGTAGCCATGGCCTCAAGGTTGAGCCGCATATCGCGAACATCCAACTCAACCGGATCGGCGACATACTGGCGAAACAACAACTCGCTACTGACTGGCGGGCAAGTGTTGTAGTGGGCGATAACCGTATCAAGCTGTGCGTTTAACGCTGGGTTTTGTTCGCCCACGTAGGTATACCACAGGGCATAATTGATTGGAGTGGTGGGAATTTGATGCTTGAGCATTAAGGGAACCGCTTTTTTAAGATTTAAGGCTGCGGTTTGTAATAAATCTCGTGACATGGATACATCCCAATAAAAATAACTCGATAAACTTGGTATACCACATTTGGGTAAACAGTTTTGCTCGTTAAATCCCGTTACAACTAATGCCCAAATGCAGGCTGAATTACCTGCCAAAAGCGTTGGGGGATATGATAGAGTTTATCGCTAAAATTAAATAATGATAATAACTTGGGAGAAAGTCTTGAAAAATTTCATCCTTGCCGGTGCCCTAGGTTCCTTACTGTCACTGCCTGCTATGGCCGCATCTTCCTTCAGTAACAGCTTGGATCTCGGCCAGTATCGCACCGACGTTAAAACCTTAGCCAGTGATGCCTTCGGCGGTCGCGCGCCCTTATCTGAAGGCGAGCAGCTGACGATTGATTACCTTGAGAAAGCCTTTAAAGAGATGGGGCTTAAGCCTGGGTTTGGCGACAGCTATTTGCAGGCGGTACCGCTAGCGAAAATCACCGCCGATCAAAACATGCAACTCGATATCGGCGGACTCAAGTTTGCCAATGGCAGTGAATTTACGGCTAGAACCCAGAGAATTAGCGATAAAGTCAACCTCAGTAATAGCGATGTGGTGTTTGTCGGTTATGGCATTAATGCGCCTGAATATGGTTGGAATGACTATCAGGGCCTAGATGTCAAAGGCAAAACCGTGATTGTGCTCGTCAATGACCCAGGTTTTGCTACTCAAGATCCCAAGGTATTTAAAGGCAATGCCATGACCTACTATGGTCGCTGGACTTACAAATACGAAGAGGCCGCGCGTCAAGGCGCCGAAGCGGTATTTATCGTCCATGAGACGGCACCTGCCGCCTATGGCTGGGGCGTGGTGCAAAACTCCAATACCGGCACTAAATTCACCTTGATCGATGCCAATAATAATCAAGGGCAGGTGGGCGTGATGGGCTGGGTGCAACATGATGTCGCCAATAAGATTTTTGCTAAGGCCGGCATGGACTTCGATACCTTAAAGCAACAAGCCGCCAAGCCAAACTTTAAGGCCATTCCCTTAAAGTTAAAGGCGAATGTGAGTTTAAATAATACGATTGAGCGCGCCGAATCCCACAATGTGGCGGCACTGTTGCCCGGCAAGAGTCGCCCCGATGAAGTGGTGATGATGCATGCCCATTGGGATCATCTGGGTACAGTCATTGAAGATGGTAAGCCTGAGATCATCAATGGCGCCGTGGATAACGCCAGTGGCGTGGCGGGTGTGTTGGCGCTGGCACGTTACTTTGCCAAACAAGCGC
Organism: Shewanella sp. GD03713; assembly: GCF_029843705.1. Taxonomy (NCBI): domain Bacteria; kingdom Pseudomonadati; phylum Pseudomonadota; class Gammaproteobacteria; order Alteromonadales; family Shewanellaceae; genus Shewanella; species Shewanella sp. GD03713. The sequence goes on along the minus strand of NZ_JAOCIW010000001.1, from coordinate 2,778,070 downwards.
AAAGTGCGCCGCTTGAGCGTTCGATTCTGTTTAGTGCTTTTACTGCAGAGGAAACCGGCTTGATTGGCGCCCAGCACTTTGCCCAGCATCCGAGTGTGCCGACCAAAAATATCGTGTCGTTTTTGAATATCGACGGCATGAATATGAACCAAGGTGTGGATTATATTCTGCGCTACGGTGAGGGTGTATCTGAGTTAGAAACCTATTTGGACAAGGCTGCTAAGGCGCAGGGACGGGTGGTGAAGGGCGATCCAAGACCACAAAATGGTTTGATGTTTAGATCGGACCACTTCGCGCTGGCCCAGCAAGGCGTGCCCGGCTTGTTATTTATGAGTCTTGGGGATACGGATCCTGACTATATTGCCCACAAATACCACAAGGGCGCCGATGATTATGATCCTAACTGGACCCTCGAAGGGGTGAAGCAGGATTTAGAGCTGATGGCGAGCATGCTAACCACCTTAGCCAATGGCACCGATTGGCCACATTGGTTAGAGGCATCAGACTTTAAGACCAAGCGTGAGCAAGACGGTCGTAAAAAGTAATCATATTAAACAAAAGCAAAAAAGGACGCCTAGGCGTCCTTTTTTATGCTTATCAATCTATTAGAAGGTATAGCTGACCGAAAGCATCGGGCCGATAAAACTGTAGTAAATATTGTAGTCGGCGATTTGAGTATCTTTATTCGGTGATTTTTGGGCGATATCCACATCGACCTTGTAGTAGTTGTAGGCCACGCTCATGCGCCAGTTATCGGTGATATTGGCATCGATGCCGAGTTTAACATCTACCAGTTCGCCTTTTACATCATTGAGTTTGATGTAGAAATACTGGGCATGGGTCGTCAGCTTCCAGCCGGGGATAAATTCATAGTTGGCATAGACGCCAAAATCAGGCAAAGGTGCAGTGACATTTTCATCGACGATGCGGGGGATGGCTTGGCTGCCACAAACATTGTTCAGCAGCTCAGAGGCATGGCAGACGCCGATGACGCCTTCAAAGCCGGTCTTGATAAACATAGTGTGCAAACCAAGGGAAATGCCCACATCGTAGTCGCTGCCTTGGATGGCATCGTAACCGTAACCGAGACGCAGAATATCAATATTTAAGGTGGAGTTGAGCTTGCCGCCAGCCTTAATGTCGTAAATGGTGTCGTTTATTTCGATTTGAAAGGGTTTGGATAAGGCTTGGGTTTCGGCGCTGCGGTGAAGTTGTTTCCAGTCGAGGTAAATATTATGGCGCTCGTTAAAGTGATAATTGACTTCAACAAAGGGTAAAAACTCATTCTCGGCCAGTTGCAGATCGGATTCATAGTCTAAGGTGAAGTTATTACCCGTGGTCGGGTTCGTCACCTCCATATTGGTATCAGACTGTGAATAAAATCCCCCTAACTCAAGGCTCAATTCCCCCGCCAGCACAGGACTGCTGCCGAGTAGAGCGATCAATAGGGGTGTTAGACGAGTAGAAATCAACGTTACTCCAGTATTCTTCTTATTATATCCAGCGATAACATCAGACTTTTGTGCCATAAGCCATGGACATTTGGAGTGTAACAGCAAATTTCAAAATGTGAATAAAATGTTTTATAAATTGCCGTGTTTTGTGATTTAAAACAAAAGTAGTACGGCTAATAAGCTTGGTATGATGAGCTTGTGGGGCGGATCACGGTAATTTGCATCCCAGTGATTTGTGACGAAAATGTACAATCAGGCCAAAAAATGCGGCCCAGTAAAGACTGGGCCGCAGATAAGAGCTTAAGGATGCAGCATCACTTGCTATGCGTGTTAGCGGCAGGTGTCGAGGCGCAGGTATTCGTCGCGGTGCTCACTTCTGGCGCTGCCATTTGAGCGGGTGTTGACTCGCTGCTTTTCTCGTCCTTGTTAAACATGCCTAAACGGATGCGGATAAAATGCAGGATTTGTGCAGCAATATCCACGTTTAAGCAGGATTCTAGACCCTCGAAACCAGGGGATGAGTTGGCTTCACAGATTTTGTAGTGGCCGTTATCGAATAACAAATCGATACCCGCAACATCTAAATCCAGAATATTAGCGGTTTGTGTCGCCAGCCATTCGATTTCAGGTGTGATCTCGAAGGGGCGCGCCGAACCTCCCGCGCTGACATTGGCTTTAAAGCTGTCTTCTTGCCCACGGCGCTCATAGCAGCCGGCTACGCGTCCACCAATGGTAAATACCCTGAGATCGCGGCCGTGGCTGTTGGCGATAAACTCCTGCAAAATAATGTTGGCGTTTTTATTGGTCGCTTCGATTAATTGCATTAAATCATCAAATTCGCGGGCCTTATGGGACAAAAATACGCCGCTACCCTGAGAGCCCGAGAGGGTTTTAATCACCACGGGAAAACCTAAATGGCGTTCAACCAGTTCGATATCGACGGGGAACTTCACCAACATGGTTTTGGGCGTGGGTAAATTCTTCTCGGCCAGTAATTGCTGGGAAAAGAGTTTATCTTTAACGATTTCAATGGCTTTTGATGGATTTAAGCAGTACACCCCTAAGCGTTCTAAATGGCGAATGATCGCCAACGCAAAGTAAGTGGTGCCGGAGCCCATTCTCGGGATGATAAAATCGGGTAATTCAACGGGTTGACCGTTTAACAAAATACTCTTGTTGTCTTCTCTCGTCACGGTGAGATCGAACTCATCCGGAGCATACACTTCTAACTCAATATTGTCGGCCTTGGCTGCTGCCAATAGACGTTCAATTTCATACAATTCAGGTTTTAGCTGAGTCGCGGTTTCTTTATATAAAATCCACCCACGCATTTAATCGCAAACCTTCATTTTCATTCTTTATCCTCGGGTTCAGCTTCATCCTGAACATCATCGTCAATTTCGACATCCACATCGAATGCCGCTTCGGGCTCGGCCTCAGGCTTTGTGGGGGGCAAATGTACTGTGCCAACCACGGCATAAAAGGGTTTACCTAGGGCGAGTTTGCGGTACTTTAACCAGATCTGCTCTAACAAGCTACTGGGAGCGATGTTTCCTTTGATGACTTCGACAAATTGCGCTTCATCGGCGGTGACGGGGAGTGTCTTGCCTTCGTCGAGATTTTTCATGGCATGACCATGTATTTCAAGTAGTTCGGCTTCTTTACTGGTGAAGTCGCCACTGCGCTTAAAACCTTTCGGGAAATTTGTATCATCATAAAAACGTTTATGGGATACAAAGCTGGCAGCTGAGCCGTTCACCGTCTCAGAACCCTTGTTAGCGTTTGAAAAAGACTGTTCAGACATGGCTGTTACCTTCTAGTTTTTGATATACAAAGATTTGCAACTGGAGTATTGGCTAGTATTATTGATTTATAAATCAAAAAAATTTGCCAATGTTGGTCAAGAATTTTTATGGATACCGATTTACTTAAGACCTTTTTGGAAGTCTCCCGTACCCGTCATTTTGGCAAGGCCGCGGAAAATCTATACCTTACCCGCAGTGCGGTGAGCTTTCGGGTCAAGCAGCTTGAAAGCATTCTTGGCGTCGCCTTGTTTGAGCGCCAACGCAACAATATTCAGCCCACGCCAGCGGGCGAACGTATGCTTGGGCATGCTGAAGCGGTATTAACCGCTTGGGAGCGCGCCAAGCAAGATGTCTCCCTCAGTCAGTTACAATCGACTCAACTCGCCATTGGCGCAGGCCCCAATATCTGGGATGCCTATTTGCAAGGGCATTTACAGCATTTGCATGTGGGATTACCCGGCGTAGCTCTGCGGACCGAAGTGTTGCCATTAACTGTGATGACACGGCAATTGATGGACCGCACCCTTGATTTGGCGATTTCCTTCGATCCACCCAAACTGGACCAATTCGAGCTGGTGCAATTAGGCCAAATTAATCTTCTGTTGGTGTCCAAGACCATGGATGTGGCGGTGAATGCGGTGCAGGCCGGCCAATATGTCAAAGTGGATTGGGGCACGGCCTTTAATATCCTGCATGCGCAGGAATACGCCGCCTTACCCGTGCCGACCTTACATACCAGTTCGGCCCGTATCGCCTTGGATTTTATCTTGAATAACGGTGGCTGCGCGTTTTTACCCGAGCATTTGGTTCAGCCATTGTTGAATCGCGGCGAGTTACATTTAGTTTCGGGAGCGAGCCCCATTTCACGCAGCGTATATGTTGCCTATTGGGCCGAGAATGACCGCTTAGAGCAAATCAAACAAGCGATTGGCTTTTTAGCCGATAAGTCAGCGGAAATACGCTAATCAGTTAAAGCGATACATAAAAAATGCCGCATAAAAAACGCCTTTAGATGTTAATCCAAAGGCGTTTTTTACAGCAGAACAAACGACTAAGAAGTGATACTTGGCTTTGCCAGATAAAAGCGCTCGTTAAAGACTGCGCTACATAACAGGCATTAATCAACAGCGTATTAAATAAATAGCGGTAGCAGTACGACAAGCCAAGTAATACCGCAGAGCGCTAGACTCATAAATACAGCGGCGGAGGCGATATCTTTTGCTTGACCACTGAGGTGGTGGATTTCGCTGCCAACACGGTCAACCACGGCTTCAATCGCCGAGTTCAATAACTCCACAATCAACACGATAAACAAGGTTAAGATCAGCATCAGCCGTTCCATGGTGCTGATATCGACCAACAGGGCGATTGGCAGCATGACCACGGCCAGCATCAATTCCTGTCTAAAAGCGGCTTCGTGGATCCATGCGGCTTTTAAGCCCTTCATCGAAAATCCTGTCGCTCTAAAGATGCGTTTAATACCGTGGTTGTTTGCTGGTTTCATAATAATTCCATCGACTTGGGCGATTGTTCGCGAAGCTTTTACCCGTTCAAATCACCTACGACTCGCGTGTTAACATTTGAACGAGCTTAAAAAAGAGGCCGCAGTATAGCCCGATAACCCCAGCGTATAAATAGCTAAGCCGACAAATTCGCTGTCCTGCTAAGGTGTTAGTGGGGCATTGGAGGATTCGCCGTCGCTCAGGCTTACGGCTAAGCTTGAAATTCCACACTGCTTTATTGAAGAGGCAAAGGAATGACTCTTACAACTCGCTTACCTTTTTTAACATTTGCATTTGTGCTGCATTTCGCTGTTTTATTCGGATTGTACAGCGGAATTTGCGGTTTATTCATGGCCGTGAGTTACGCCAATCCCCAAGCGCCGAATATTCAATTAGCGACTGAGTTTTCAAAGGAGAATAGTGCCCATATCAGTGATTTTCTCGTCAGCGAAAAACTCGATGGTGTGCGCGGTTACTGGGATGGAAAACGTTTAGTGACTCGTCAGGGTAATCCCATCTTAGCGCCAAGTTGGTTTACTGCAGATTTTCCGACCAGCCCAATGGACGGTGAATTATGGGTCGGGCGAGGGCGATTTGAAGCCATATCTGGCCTTATCCGCCAAGTATCAGCGAATGAGAGCGAGTGGCAGAATGTGCGTTTTATGGTGTTTGATTTACCCAAAGCGAAAGGAGGCTTTGAAGCGCGGTATCAGCAGATGCAAACCTTGCTTGCAGGTAAATCGGTTTACCTGCAAGTGATTAAGCAAGTGAGCGTAGAAAGTGTCGAGGCGCTCTACCAGACATTAGACATTATAGTGGCGCAAGGCGGTGAAGGCTTAATCTTGCATCGACGCACGGCGTTATATACGCCGGGTCGTAATCCTAACGTGATGAAGTTAAAGCCCTATTTAGATGCCGAGGCCAAGGTGATTGGGCATATTGCGGGTAAAGGGCAATTTGCCGGGCAACTAGGGTCATTGAGAGTGCAAACCGCAGATGGCCGTGTCTTTAGCATTGGCACAGGTTTTAGCTTGGCCGAGCGTCAGCATCCGCCCGCAATTGGCACGCTTATCACCTACAAATATCTTGGATTAACCGTCAATGGCTTACCGCGCTTTGCGAGCTTCTTGCGGATAAGAAGTGACATACCGCCAGAGGATAAAGAATAGGTTGCGAAATTGTTGAATTTTGATAAAGATCGAACGCTTAACAATCGTTTTGCCGAGTATCGTATTGATTATTAATGGGCAATCATATCAAGGAGTGAGTTTTGGTCGACAGTCAACATGGATTAACCCTTTGGAAGCAGCGTGTGCAGCAAGCCTTGACTGTGCCTAAATGGCTTAAACATCCATTCGTGACACTTAAGCAATTTTGGCTGAGCTTAAATCTTGCCCAGCGTTGTTATCTGTTAGCGTTACTGGCGTTAATGCTATTCCAGCCCGAAATTTGGATAGCCGCCATCATCACCGCTGTTGCCTTGATTATTGAGTTTTGGCCCAGATTTGCCATGGCTTGGCATACGCTAGCGGGCAAAGCTATTTTCCTGCTGTTTTATGCGGTTATTGCAAACTTCGCCCTCGCGGCCAGCGGCAGTGTCGTGAACGAAATCACCGGTGTATCGGCCTCGCATTTGTCCTACACCCATAACTTTGCCATTCTGCTGTATCTGCCGATTTGGTTTGTGTGTATCTCCATCCTTGCCTTACTCCTGCTGCAATTGGTGATCCCTTGCTATTTGTTTTTCCATATCGGATTGCGGATTTTAGGACTCGAAGCCAAGCAGCAAGGCAGTAAAAAACGATTTGTGGTGACAACCGCGCTGGTGCGGATGATTCTGTCTGTGGTGTTGTTATTAAACCTAGTTGCGATTACCGATGGTGAAAACTGGGTAGGGGATTTAGCTAAGAAAACCCAAGCGTTAAAACATGATTCGCTCGATAAACGGGTGGTTAATGAAGGCGAAACTATTCTCAAAGCCGAGGATAGTATTGAACAAGCGGGAACTGAACTCTCGCAGCAACCCAATCAAACCGACACCACCGAGACACTTAAGGCCTTTGGTCATAGTTATTACAAAGGGATCCGAGATTTAATTGCCTTATTTGCCTATAAATTTGAAGCCGATGGTCGCAGTCGTTGTGATAAATTGGCCGACTCAGTGGTGATTGAGCTAAATGACTATGAAATATTGGAAATCACCGAGTCTGCCCATGAGCAGTATGGTTACCATTTTGAAGTCAAAAAATGTATTTCCCCCGCCTTTGGACAGATGGCATCAACAGCTAAGTAGTAACACGAGAGGATGTTAAGTTGTTAGAAGATAAAGCGTTAGCAAAAGAGCAGCATGTACGACGTATCTTAATGGTCTGCATGGGCAATATTTGTCGTTCGCCCACCGCCGAGGCCGTTTGCCGCGCTAAAATTCGCGAACGCCGTCTTAATATCGAAGTCGATTCGGCGGGTACTATTGGTTATCACCAAGGGGATAACCCCGACAGTCGCTCGATGGCGGCAGGTAAAAAACGCGGTTTGAGTTTCGACGGCATGCGCGCAAGACAAGTGATTGATGCCGATTTTGAGCATTTCGATCTTATTTTAGCGGCAGATAATAGCAACCTCGCGGATTTACGCCGCCGTTGCCCACCCGAATATCAATACAAATTAAAGCTGATGTTGTCCTACGGTGATTGCGACACGGATGAAGTACCGGATCCCTATTACGGTGGTACGCAAGGATTCGAATTAGTCCTCGATCTACTCGAACAGAGTATGGATGCCTTATTAGATCAGTTAGCTGGAAAAACAAATTAGCCAGCAACAAATGCGTTGGGACGGATTTAAGGCTTAAGTACGGTTGGATGTGGTGTAATTAATCGAAGCCAGAAAGCGTAATTCTTTATCGTGTGATAGGCATGGGCAGAGTTAACCCTGTGACACGCCATAAACTCATCCTTGAGGGCTCGACGGCGGCATCTGCACTTCATGGACGTGTAAATGCCGCGTTCACATGGCGAATGATGTTCCCGACATTATATTGTCATTTCCTATATCCCTATGGGTCAGATGTGAAAGAGCGGCCATTGTTGCAACAGTGGCAATCTTAACGACCATTGAACTGCTCATCTGGTTAAAATTTATGCTTCAGAGCAAGATTGTATTCTCGTTAGGTGTGCAGGATGAATTGCCATTGCTTCCCCAGTGGCACGCCGTGAATATGTCCCTATAGGCTCGGCGGCGGCATCCATGCCGCCAACGGTCACTGTTGTAACAATGGCAACCTTTACGACCATTGAACTGTTTATTTGGCTAAAGGCTGGATAGGCATACAGTCATATTTGAAAAATGATAATTTTTATCCTAACTTTGTGCGCGTTTTCACATTTGACTATAAATAAATTTTTTTAAAATCATGCATATATAAACAGCATGGATTAGATAATAGGTTTGGAAAATGCGCATGCGCGTTTTCCAGATGGAATATTGGGTAGAAAGCTGATAAGTTCTTTGCATACAGATAGTTAACTGTGCGCGTTTTCACTGGTCTAACGTGATAAACGCGCATGCGCACGAATAAAATAATGAAATGGACACCCCTTCTATACTGAGGAAGTCAGTTTAAAAGGAGACCGCCATGAGTGATATTTATACAATCGGAATTGATCTAGCAAAGTCTGTTTTTCAATTATGTGCGTTTGATAAGACAGGGAAAAAACTGATTAATAGATCACTAAGAAGAAATCAAGTCATTAAATTTTTGAGCAATATTGCTCCTTGTCTGATTGGAATGGAAGCCTGTTCTAGTTCTCATTATTGGGCACGAGAAATAAAAAAGCTGGGTCATGAAGTCAAACTCATGCCACCTCAGTATGTTAAGCCTTATGTAAAAACAAATAAGAACGATATGGCTGATGCTGAAGCGATTTGCGAAGCGGTTCGTCGCCCCACGATGCGATTTGTTTCTGTTAAAAGTGAAGAGCAACAAGCTTTGTTGCTGCTTCATCGAGAAAGAGAAGGCGTAATCAGAGACCGTACCGCATTAATCAATAGAATCAGGGCAAGCCTTCAAGAATTTGGTGTTAGTGTTCCTGCAGGAAGATTTCAGCTAAGAAAATGGTTTAGAGAAGGTTTTAGCTTGGTCGAGCATAAGTTGCCAAAGCTGCTAGTTGAGCACATTAGTTTAATGCAAACACGTTTGAGGGAGCTCGAACAGTATGCAGAATATTTGGATAAGCAGATAGATCTCACGAGTGAAGTCAGTGATGAGTGTCAGAAAGTAAGACAGATCCCAGGTGTTGGTCGATTAACATCATCCGCATTAATTGCCAGTATTGGTGATGCAAAAGCGTTTTCATCAGGGCGTCAGTTATCCGCTTGGATGGGGTTAGTACCAAGCCAGCACTCTAGCGGAGGTAAGTCACTACTGCTAGGTGTCAGTAAGCGAGGAGATACCTACTTAAGACGCATGTTTATCCATGGTGCTAGAGCGGTGATTAGGCATTTAAAAGAAGGAAAACCGTTCTTTGAATGGGTAACCTCGTTGCTCAAGAGAATGCATAAAAACAAAGTGATAGTGGCATTAGCAAATAAACTGGTTCGTATCTCTTGGGCCATATTAGCCAAAGAAGAAAGTTTTAGCGTAGGACGAACCTATTAAGTAAATAAAAGTACATCCAGTTTTGCTAAGTGAAAGCAAGTGATGACAAGACAGGTTAGACCGTGACTTGGAAACTCTGTGCCTAACATCGTTTCTTAGAAAACGATAAAATGATTAGAGCCAAGTCAGCGAAGTTCATCGGGGATCAAGAGCGAGTCTCTTACAAGGAATCCGAATAGATGGCTGCAAAATCACATTTGTTATCGGTTGATTTTTCTTGCAAAAAATGGGGTGTCCATAGATGTTACATGTCTACCCTGCGTTTAGCGCAGTATGAAATTAAAGAGAAAGGAGTTAAGAAAATTGCAGTCAAACAACTTCCTATCATTGCAGAATCGCTGGCCTCAACTATATGAACATGCCAATTTCGCTGAGAAATATGCACATACTGATCCTCACACTGCAATTGTCAAATTACGCTGCTTTGCTGAACAGTTAGTAGGGATTCTCTATAGAGAACTAAATTTACCTTGCGAGCGAAGTGATGGGTTCTTCGAAAAACTAAAATCCAATATTTTCATCGAAGTAATCGATGAAAATATTGTGGAAAAGCTGCACGCAATCCGGATGTTAGGAAATAAAGCGGCACATGGCCGAAGCGTACATTCAGATGATGCGTTAGCACTACTGAGAGATGCATATTTGATCGGTCAGTGGATGTTCAAAACATATAGCGGATCAACATATGAAAGTTACCCAGCATATATAGAACCCTGCCACCCTGATATAGGGCTAAACGCGCTAAGCCAGAGTAACAAAGAGCTTGAAGAGCAATTAGAAAAAGTAAAAGAAGAGCTCTTGAAACTCGAAGAATCAGAACAAATCGCTCAAAACCAGGCACTCGAACTCAAAAAAGAACTAGACCAAGTTAAACTAGCCGATTTCAAGGAAGCATCATCAAGGGCTGTATCAACATTCGACCTGGCACCCGAAAACACTCGAGAGCTAATTAAACTTCACGACGCTTTCTCTGAATACAATTTAACTGATGGACAAAGTTTATTAGTTGATAAGCTTGATTCGTTTCTCAGCAATAAGGAAGAAAGCGTATTCCTATTAAAAGGTTACGCCGGAACAGGTAAGACATTTATAACTAAAGGCCTAACAGAGTACTTTAGGGCTATTGGAAGAAACTATGTCCTAGCCGCGCCTACTGGAAAGGCATCAAAAGTAATTGCTAAAAAAACACAATCCCCCGCTTACACGATTCACAAGACAATCTATTCATTCAAAGATATTTCTGAGTATAAAGAAGACAACCTTGATGGGTCTGAGACATTTAAGTTCTATGCTCAACTGGCTGTTAATGAAATGTCTGCTGATACTGTCTACATTGTTGATGAATCTTCAATGATTGCAGATGTATATCATGAGGAAGAATTCTTTAGATTCGGTACTGGCTACTTGCTCAGAGACTTTTTCAAGTTTGTAAATCTAGACCATAATGACCACAGAAAAAAAGTAATTTTTATTGGCGATGATGCCCAGCTCCCACCTGTCGGGATGAATTTCTCTCCTGCTCTTGACCAGAAGTATCTATCTAGAGAGCACAATATCAAAAGCACTCTGTTTGAATTGACTGAAGTTGTTCGTCAAAAGTCAGGTAGCGGAGTCATGCTAAACTCTATAAACCTTCGTAAATCTTTAAAGAACGGGGTATTTAACCAGCTATCAATAGACTCAAGCTTCCCAGACATCATCAACGTAAGCCATGTAGACTTGCTAGATGTATATCTTGAATCCTGCAATAGAAAAATTAATGCAGAGTCTATAGTCCTTGCGCACTCTAATTCTGATGTCGCTGCTTACAATCGAAAAATAAGACAGCATTTTTTCCCAGATAACCCAGAGGTTTCTGCGGGCGATAAAGTGATGGCTGTAAGCAACAGCAATGCTTATGGGTTCTTTATATCAAATGGTGACTTCGGCCTGGTTAGAGAGATTTTAAGCCCAACCGAACGCAGACAAATAACCTTGCGCAGAAAGAACTCAGAAACGAACGAAGTTGAAGAGATTTCAGTTTCGCTAGCTTTTAAAGACGTCATTATTGGCTTTAAAGACTTAGAAGGAACCCCACATTTCTTCAACGCAAAAATTCTAGAAGACTTACTTTACAGCGAACATCCAGGTCTTAGTTCGGATGAGAGCAAAGCCTTGTATTTGGATTTTTGCATCCGTCATCCACATTTAAAGCGCGGAAGTTTGGAATTTAAAGAAACCCTGCGATCAGATTCATACTTCAATGCTTTGAGACTTAAGTTTGGCTATGCCATTACTTGCCATAAAGCACAGGGCAGTGAATGGAATCATGTGTTTGTAAAATGTAAAACACATCAGAGTCAGCTATCCGCTGATTACTTTCGCTGGCTCTATACGGCAATCACCAGAACATCGAAAAACCTATACCTTTTAGATCCGCCAAACATAAAGATTGGTGCTGGCATCAAAGCAGTTAAATCTCCAAACATTTTAAGCCCTAAGGTAAGCGGCCAGGATACTTCAAAGGCAAGCCATCAAGATTTAAACGCCAGTGACAACCCCATTTTCACAGAAGAAGACAATAACTTCGGCATTCCATCTCATGCACACTTTTCACTTGAGGTATTAGGACGAGTTCGAAGACTATTAAAGGGCTCCGACGTAAAAATCCAAGATGTCAGCCAAGGTCAGTACCTAGAAATTTATTTTTTTGAAGTAAATGATGAGATAGCGCGAATAGATATCGGCTATAACGGCAAGGGAAAAGTTACGAGAATTACCGCCCCCACTCAATCAGACCTTGGCCTTAGATTACTGGACATCCTTTCTCCTATTAATGGAATACTCATTGTTCCAGAGACCTCAGGTTTTGACTCTGAATTCACGTTCAATGAAGAGTTTCTGAACGAGTTTCATTCAAGACTTACACCTCTTGTGAGTGAGCGAGGAATCAAGATCAACAATGTTGAATCAATGGATTGGAAACAGCGCTACACATTTACCCAATCTGGAGAGTGTGCAGTGATTGATATTTTTTATAACGGTAAGAATCAATTCACCAAGTACGCACCGGTCAATAATTTCTGCACATCAGACACATTAGTTTCTGAAATTCAGACCGTTATAACGGAAGGGCTAAGCTCGTGATCACTAGCAGGGATGTGTTCTCTATCCGCAAGGAGGGCAAGCTTGATGACGCCTACAAAATGGCGATTGAGCTGATAAACAAACCAGATAACGATGAATGGGATATAAAAGCTTTTGCGTGGTGCGTAATCGATTTAATAAAAAGAGACGCACAATCTGCTAGAAGCGAAAATCTTCCTCACTACGCTGATCAACTTCGAAACTTGAACATTGACGCATCAGACAAAATACTAACGGACCAAAGAGAGTATGCGCTCAGGCTTTGCAATCCCAATGGCCAAGAAATTCTCAAAGCAAAATCTCTAAGCAAGCAAGGCGATCATCATGGAGCATTAAATCTATACAAACGTATATACAATAACGGAGATCAATCTATTGATATTCAAACCGGCTTAGCATGGGAGCTATACCGTGTCGCAAAAGGCATGACAGAACAAACGCCGGCTAATTTAAATGGCGCCAAAAGATTCATTAATGACTACCTCAAACTAAATACGGAAAAACCATCTCTGTTGCACACTTGCATTCTTCAACTAGCAGACAAAATAGCTAAAGAAGGCAAGTTAAATATGGGATCTTTTGCTCGCATATGGGGTTTAGAAAATCTTCGACCGGAGGACTATGACCCATATATATCTGATGATGGTAATTCATATCCGTCTCTAGCAGAACGTGTCATTCAACACGCCAGTAAAGACGCTTTCACAAACGATTCCCACGAGCAGCTTATCTATATACTTCCCTATATCAATGATTGCATTGACAGATATCCAGATAATATTTGGCTTAAACTTAGCAAAGCCAGAACATTAATGGCAACCAAGCAAAGTAATGAAGCTTTTTCCTATGGTCTAGAAGTTGTTAAAAACAAGGTTAACGATTATTGGGCATGGGAGCTTCTCGGAGACATCCATCAAACAAGCTCTAACGATCTGGCAATTTCTTGCTACTGCAAGGCTTTACTTTGCGCAAACGACATTAATTTTGTCGGCAAAGTTAAAATCAAGCTTGCTGAGCTCCTTTCAAAAAATGGCCTAACTTCAGAAGCCAAATTAGAAGTTGATCAACTTTTTAATTATCGATCAGAGCACAACCAAAAGATCCCTGAATCAGCCGAGATGCTCATGCGCAGCTCTTGGTATCAAGGCACTATCAGCAGTAAATCAAATCATCAGCTTTATCTGCAGAAAGCGCCATATGCAGAGGAGCTTTTATACAGCAATTTACCTTGGATTAATGCGGTGCTAGGTGACGCATTTTTAATTGAAGGAAAAAAGGATAAGGCCAAGCGTAAACTTTACGTTCAATCAAGTTCATTACCGATGGAAGTCTTAATTCCTGAATCAAAACTAACTTTTGATGCTGGCAAACCAGGGGCCGCTTTAAAGATCAAGGGCGAGCTCGATAGAGAAAACCGATTCCAAGTGTATGCCATTGAGCATCGCGCCTCAAATGAGGACTGGGATATTTTCGAAGAGCAAATTGGAATTGTAGACCATGTAAATACAAATAAGCGACTCATTCATTTTATGATTAGCCGAGTAATTGATGGCGTTATTAATTTCTCGGATCTTCCAGAAGAGTTCAAAGAAGGTGATGCCATTTCACTGCGTTTGGCCAAGTACACAAGCAGGCAAGGAACCCGTTACAGGGTGCTCACATCTTCTAGAACAACAAAACCCATTCCAAGCAGTATCTTGAAACCTTTTAGTGATGATGTTCGAGAAGAAAATGGTATGGGGTTCACCGATGATGGAATATTCATTCCACCGCCTCTGATAAGAGTCAATAGCATTAGTGATGGAGACTTTGTCACCGGCCATGCAGTTCTAAATTATAATAAGAAAAGGTCCGAATGGGGCTGGAAGGCAATTAGTGTCGAGAGTGTAAGCAGAAACGATGAACATGACATGTAACAAGTTGCTGCACACGGATAAATTACTCGCTTCGCTCCTAATTTACCGGTGAGCAAGGTGTTAGCCATAGATATTTTTATCTGAAACAAACGCGTTTGAGTTAAGGCTTTAACTCGAAAAAGTCCCCAAACGAGTTCTATATCTTCTTTAAAATGTACTGATTACGCAGGTGCTAAAAAGGTGAACCATGGTGCTTCATGAGTTGATCGTCCGCCCTATGGCTGCTTCGTGGCATTTATGCCATCGCGACTTTTGTTAATCTGTACAGAAAAATGGGCTGTCGAGCGTAAATCATTCGCCGATAAGTTTGCGTAAAGCCACAGTGTTAAAGCGTTCCTGAAAGTGAATGATTGAACTTGAGGTCACTGTGGATCGGTGTTTTTCAAGATAGTTGTCACTCTTTGTTTAAATATTAAGCTGCATTTATTACGCCTTCTTCTGGTGCCTTATCTGGGTTGAGTGTTACAGCGCCAACCGCTTCACAATTTCTGATCTCTGTAGACCAACGCATCGGTTTTCTTTCCTTCGCCGCCTCAAGCACTTTCTTGCGCTTCGCTAAAATAGCGCCATCTTGCAGTGCATGACGTTGCCCTGGTGAGACAAAATTTAGCTGGCTGTGTTTATGCTCATCGTTGTACCAGGTTACAAACTTTTCCACCCATTCTCTTGCTGTTGCTAAGCAGCTAAAACCTGATGCCGGCCACTGTGGGCGGTATTTCAACGTTTTAAATAACGACTCTGAAAAGGGGTTGTCATTACTCACCCGCGGCCGACTTAATGATGCCGTAATACCAAGCTCTTCCAGCTTGGCTTTCATGGTCAGTGACTTCATCGGCGCCCCATTATCAGAATGCAGCACTAATGGCGTGTTAAAGCATTGCTCGCGTAACAGACAGCGTTGGATTAGCGCAGCGGCATATTCCCCACTTTCTTGCTCATGAACTTCGTAACCCACTATTTTTCTACTGTAAATATCTTCAAACAGGTACAAATAGTAGAACTGGCCTTTGACGATTGAGGCTAAATAAGTGATGTCCCATGACCACACTTGATTCGGCCCATCTGCCCGATAACTCAACGGTTTGCTTCGATTGACCGCAGCCTGAGTGCGGCCACGATGGTTAAGTTGACCATGAGCATTTAACACTCTGTAGAAGCTGGATTCCGAGGCGATATAAATCCCGTTATCTAATAATGTTGGCACAATTTGCGACGGGGGTAAGCTGGCGTACTCCGCTTGATTGCACACACTTAATATCTGTTGTCGCTCATGTTCTTCGAGTTTATTTGCTGGCTCTGGTCGAGCTGCTGTTGGCCTTAAATCAGCTTGCACTTGACCTTCTCGATACCAACGTCGATAGGTACGCTTACTGAGGCCCGTTTCAGCACAAGCCTTATAAAGGCGAGCACCATTGGTATAGGCCTCTTGGATTAAGGCAATCAATGCTATGCGCTCAGGCAAGGGGGTTAGCTCTCCTCGCTGTCGTCCCCCCAGAGCGCATTGAGCTTTTTTCTGAGCACCAGTAACGCAGCAGCTTCAGCCAGCGCTTTCTCCTTATAGCGCAATTCCCGTTGCAGCGATTTGATTTCGGCTTTGTCAGCCTTAGCCTGCTGTTTAATGGTTTTAGTTTGTACTTCTGAGGTTTGAAAACCAGCTAAACAATCCTGTTTCCACTGCTGTACTTGCTCGCGGAACAAGCCCTTTTCACGGCAATACTGGTTTATCTCCGCTTCCGACAGCGGCGCTGTTTCAATAATCACGGCAAGTTTTGCTTCAGCCGACCAATCATCGGCTGTTAATGTTTTACCTGGCACGGGGCGACCTTCTTTTCTGGCAATATCTCGCCAATGATACAAGGTTTGCACCGCGATGCCTTCTTCCCGAGCGACCTCTGCGACCGTTAAGTTGTGAGGAGGTAATAATTTTTTAAGGATCGCTTCTTTACGTTCTGGTGAATACCGAGCCATATCGTTCTCTTTTGCCGCACCCTGTCTTTAAACATAATGATTATTTAGGGGTGACAACAATCCTGACACAGGGGGGGATTTGAGGCTCATTAAGGTGAGCTAACCAAGGGAATGCGGGTTGTTAATTTTGCGGGTGAGGGCGATACAAAGTCTCTTGCGCGTAAAAAATCCTACCTAAGCACTTGAATTGGGATGACAAAGGGGCTCTACCAAGCGCCCCTTTGTGTTATTTTTTCTGCACGTATTGCTGTAATACTGCCAGCATAGAAGCACCTGATAAACCTATCATTAGCGCGCCATTCACGGCTTCGATTGGCCCCAGTAGTTTCCATTTTTCGCTCATCACAATATCGCCATACCCTAAGGTGGCGAAGTTAACTCCTGAGTGATAAATGGCATCGTGCAGATTATCGAACTCGCCTAAAAAAACAAACAAGCCGCCCCAGGTCACTATCTGTAACAGATTGCCCAGTATCACAATGGTGGTAATGCCAAATAGGCCTAAAACCCCTGCGACTAAGCTATCGCGGTCCAATACCCGCTTGTTGTAGAAGCGGATACACCACATGGTAGCGAGCGATTGCAACAACATATTGATTAGGATGATGGGTAAGCCAACCACTAATGCTGATAACATTTTATTCTCCAACCGGGGTTTCTGATGCGGGCCGACCCGCGGGCCAGCGCTGCTCGAGTACCATAAAACACAACCAACCATAGCCCGCGACTAATAAATACAGGCTACAACGCATCGCGGCGGCTAGCCACACATCCTTACCATTCGCACTGTCGGCAATGGCTGGGCCAAATAGGATGAGGGCAGTGATCCAACTATTGCTCCAAAACGAGGGTGGAAAGCGCGTAGGCACGACTTGAATCAGCCGTTGTGCCAGCCATATCGTCATTAGCGTCAGCAGCAATACCAACATCAAGAGCGAGGGCCAAATACTTAACCCCATCCATAGGGCGAATGCCAACAGGGCGCCCATAAGGGTCGAGAGCACCAGTTCTTTGCCCGCTTGTTTGGCATTGAGTAGCGTACTTTGCTGCGCGAGCATCACCGTTTTCATCACGGCGGGAATGTAAAATGATGGATCGCTCAGTGCCAGTAGCCACACAGGGATAACAATAATGGTGGCGCGAAGGGCCAAGCGCTTTGGACGTTCAGGCGGTAATAGTGTTGGTTGCTCTGCGGCGGCGATGGGTGAGGGCGGAAACAACGCGTGGGCGATGCCATTGACTAACGTGCCAATCAACACTCCGATGGCAATCAACTGGGCGATGGCCAGCGCCAATGCTTGTTCGATTAATCCCGCCACCGGGATCAGGGTAATCGCCATTGTCAGCAACATGGCTAACACGCCTTTGCCTGTGACCGACATCAGCATCAAGATATAGAGAAACAACACGACCAGCAGCACGGCCGCAAAGGTGTAATAGTTCAATAGCGGGACTAACAATACGCCGGCGGTCATAATGAGCGATAACATCACGCCACCGATAATGCCCTTTTTTAAACTCAACGCCTCACCGGGGCGACATAGGATGACCCACGCCATGATACAGCCAAGGTGCGGCATCGGTAGTGCGAGACCAAAACACACGAACACCGCAAGAGCAGTGCCAAGGCCAATTCTGAATACTGTGCTATCGGCGTGATGCATGTCTGGCCTCAATACAGGTATGAGAAGAGACTCATGATCCGAATATAGAGGGCGCCGAGCGGGTTCATCAGGCTGTGTTCTTCGGTATACACTAAGATATCCGCCTGACCACCCACCCGTAAGTTGGCCGCGGGTGGCATATCATCCGCAGAGAACGACACTTTGACTGGAAAGCGCTGCGCCTGTCTTAACCAATCGCGATTATTGCTGACGGTGGGGAGTGACCCAACTGCCTGTTTTTTACCATCGTCCACCCCGTAGCCGACACTGCGTATTTGTCCGCTAAAGAGCCGCCCTGGCATGCTGTCGAGTAAGATAGCGACGCGGTCACCTACTTGAATATTGCCGAGGTTGTTTTCAGTGAGATCTGCCGAAATCCACACATCGTGAATGGCGATGAGGGTCATCGCCGGGGCGCCCGCATTGATAAATTGCCCTACATCAGTATGTAAATCCGTGATAACCCCACGGCTAGGAGCAACAACATGGGTATTTTGTCTGTCGCGCTCGGCTTTATTCACTGCCGAACGGGCGCTTAATAGCTGTGAGTTATTTTCACCATTTACGCCAGCAGCCTCAATGGCGCGTCTAACATCGGCTTCGGCGGCGGTGACTTGGCTGCTGGCGGTTTCCCGTGATGCCTGAGCAATTTCGAGTCGACGCACTGAAATGGCGCCTGGGTCTTGGCGATAGAGGCGCTCTTGCCGTTCGGCATCTTTTACCGAATTACTGTAAGACGCCCGCATGGCTTGTAGTTTCGCCTCGGCCGCTTTTACGCCCTCGTTATTAGCTTTGACGCTATTGAGCATGGTTTCATAATCAGACTTGGCTTTGGCGAGCGCAATATCATAGGGCTCAGGGTCGATATCGAATAGGGGAGAGCCCTCAGTCACATCCTGATTATCCTGTACATAGACCTTCAAAATCTGCCCCGTGACTTCGGCGGCTATCGGCACGACAAAGGCTTGAACCCTTGCCTGTGAGCTATAGGGCGTCATTCTGTCGGCCAACAGATACCAGAACAGTAAGATAACGATGAGTGCCAGCAGGCCAAGCGTGGCATATTTGCTGGCCTTTCCTGGTGTGGGTGTACTGTCAGTCATTCACAATTCCCTTTTGAGTAGTCGTTGGTGGCTGGGGAGTTGGTGCTGTGCCGGCTTGGGGCGGGTTCGCATCCAATAGCGGCACCCATTCATCACGGGCGCGAAGCTTTTTATCTACCTCGGGGCTCACGAGTGGGCGTTGTCGGCCTTGCTCCCATCCGCCTCCCAAGGCTTTGTAGAGGGTGATGAGGTTGCCGATATGGGCGCCACGACTGTTAACCAGACGTTCTTGTTGGCTGAAGAGGGCGCGTTGAGAGTCGAGTACCCGTTGGAAATCTGCCATGCCTTCACGGTATTGAGTGTTGGCTATCTCAAGTGAGCGACTCGCGGCTTCACCAGTTTGTGTCAGTAAGGTGATTTCCGTCGCGCTGTTGGCGTAGGCAATGGCGGCATCATCGACTTCACGCGCCGCTTTGAACACGGTTTCACGGTAGACTTCGTGTAATTGCTCAAAGCGTGCATCTTGCACTAGGATTTGATTGCTCAACCGACCGCTGTCGAGGATATTCCAGCTAATCGATGGCCCCATACCCCAAGAGAAAATACTGTGGCCGCTGCCCGTGGCATTTAATCCCAGAGTCCCAGCCAAAGTGATAGAGGGATACAAATCGCTCTCGGCAATGCCAATCTGCCCTGATTGGGTCGCAAGCTGGCGCTCGGCGGTGCGTACATCAGGGCGCCGACGTAATAAATCGGCAGGCATCTCAGTGACTAAGGTTAATTGCCCTTCTGGGATCACGCCGGTATTGCTTGCCATTTCGGCTAAGGGGCCGGGCGCTCTGGCCAGCAGAGTACTAAGGGCATTTTGGCTTTGGCGCAGATTCGTCTCTAAGGTTGGAATGGTTGACAGCGTGCTCAAGTACTGGGTTTTGGCTTGTTGCACATCGAGCTCAGCCGTATTGCCGCTGTGAAACTGGTGCTGGGTGATTTCTAAACTGCGTTTTTGGATTTGCGCATTCTCATGGGCAATTTGGAGCCTAGCCTCCAAGGTGCGAATGGTGACATACAGCTGCGCCACTTGAGCAATCATCAACACTTGCACATCATCGTATTGGGCGATAGTGGCAAAGTAATTGGCATCGGCAGACTCGATACTGCGCTGAAATTTACCCCAAAAATCGAGTTCCCAGCCCAGATTAAATGCCGCGCCGTAACTGCTGCCCGAGGTGCTGTTGCCGCTTTGGGTTTGGCCCGCACCGAGCCACTGGGCCGTGGCTTGGGTTAATTGGGGATTACGCAGGCTTTCGGCGATACCAAGCTGTGCTTGCGCTTCGAGTATCCGCAAGCCTGCGATCCGCACATCCGGATTTTTCAGCAAGGCTTCGTCAATCAAACGGCTGAGCACGGGATCGTTAAGCTTGGACCACCATTGCCGATAATCGCTAGCAGCAGGAACCGTGCTAAACAGCTTCGAACTGGCGCTTTGCCATGTTTGGATTTCTGGCACGTCGGGCCGTTGATAGTCAGGGCCAAGCACAGTACAACCGCCGAGCAGAGCGCAAACCCCGCCCAAGATTAAGCGGGGAATGAAATGGTCAATTGTCATCTTGCTCTCTCAACGGCTCTTCGAGACCTTCATCCACCCATGCCATAAAGATACGGTAGCCGATCGATAAGAGTGTGGCGCCAATAAACATTCCCAGAATACCGCTGGTGGCCATGCCGCCTAACGCGCCTATCAGTACCACAGGCATTGGGGCATCGACTCCTCGACCTAGGAAAATAGGTTTGAGCACGTTATCCACCGCACCCGCAAGAATCAGCAACACTGTATAGATAATGCTGCCTACCGTGCCGTTGTCGCCAGTCATCCAGATATAAGCTATCGCTGGAAGAGTCACTAATAGCGCGGGAACTTGTGCAATCCCTAATACCAAGACCAAGATAAAGAAGATACCCACCAAAGGGATACCCGCAAGGGTCATAACAATACCGATCAGCAATGCCTGAATAAAGGCTACACCTATAACTCCAAGCGCCACTGCACGAATGGTAGAAGAGCAGATATTGACCAATTTTGCGCCGCGTTCAGGGCCTGCTATTCGAGTGGCAATACGAGTCGAACTTTGTTCACCGGCGCGGCCATACGCCATCATGATGCCTGCGATGATAAAGGAAAACATACTCATCAACAGACTGCCACTGATGCTTGCCAATGCATGAATGACTTGCTTTGTTACTTCGCCTAAGTGCGGTTGTAAACTTTTGACTAACGAGGGCAAATCGGTCGATGCTTTCTGCCAAACGTCATAAATTTTTGCTCCAACAAAGGGAATATTGGCAATGCTTTCCTTTGGTGCAGGGACTTCAAGGGTGTTTTGATTAACACTTTCTACTAGGCTGCCCATATTATCGGTCATGGAACTGACCATCATAATAGTTGGTAACACCAGTAGCATTAATCCTAAAACAATCAACAGAGTGGCGGCGCGGCCTTGTTTATCATTGAGCCGCTTAGCAATTCGCTGGTGAAAGGGGTAAATCACAACCGCGAGGATCACGGCCCAGAGCATGATATTTAAAAATGGGGAGAAGATGGTATAGCAGAAGGATGCTAGCGCGAGGAGCATGCCAAATTTAATGAACATGTCCAAAAACTTAGTGACGATACGATTTTCAACCGCGATTAATTCGTTGTTTTCGATTCCGTTGTTACCTCAACGAGTTATAAGCCGATAACTTGAATCACCTGCATGAATACAGAACGGCAGATCCCTAATGTTACAGTGTTGGTTAGGAGGGTAACTACTTCATCGCGACAGGATAGCCGACACCTTATTTAATGTTTGAGGCATTCGCTTTCCCTGTGTTGACTCCCATTCCTGCCATTATGCATGTTACATATTAGTTCAACTTTATGAAGAATTTGAGTTTATTTCATTATTAAAGTGTGAGGGTTATAGCATTAATCAAAAGTTCACTGAGTCAGAAGATAACCGCGGCCTAACGTAAGTTGCACAATAAAGGCACTCAATCGCAGGCAAGTTTCCTAACGTGGAACACGTTAATCCAAGGGCTTTTGTTCGGATTAAGGCTGCGCTTTATGGTTCTACCGAGTTTGTTGGAGAGGCGCAATTAACAACATGCGTGATGTCAGACGGATAAATCGGCTGCGGATAGATGTCGCTGTATCGGGAGATGTTTTAATTTTTTATCCCAACTATTTCCACTTTTAGTATTTCATCCCTAGGTGGTATGGGCACCAACGGGGTTTATCCGTATCTTGCCATGGACATTTGGCCCATTCTAAGGGAGGTATTATGGCCGAAATTAATGCAATATCTGAGGAAATACACAAAGAACTCGAACACTTAGCCGAAAAAGGACTCGCATTACTCAGTTTGACGGAGACGACTCCGCCGCAGGAGATAGTTGCTGCCATTACGGAATTGACGCGTGACTATCGGGCAAATCAACGAATGATGGATGATGATGTACTGTACGCACTCGGTACCTTGCTTGGCTGGCAATATGTGAGAGGGCTCAACTGGCACTGGGGCTCAGTTGTTTGGGACTTTGATGAAGCCAACGGCGCCATTGGGGTATTAAATCAGGATAACTCCTTGTTCAATAATCCGATTGGCTGGATGGATAATATTATGGCCTCGGAGGGGGGAGTACCATTTATGTTGAGTTACAACATGATAGCGGCGGGCCAAGCCCCAGTGTTCGAAGCCAATAGTGCTTCTGGTTTGTACTGATGGAATCGCCCCTAAGCATAAATCGCTTAAGGCTTATATTGTCGCGAATCGATGAATGCCTACGTCGCAGTTAATTTTGCTGTAGATTGAGTGAGATTGTTCAGCCAACCATGAATACGTGGGAGCAAATAAAAAGCCAGCGCTGAGATGGCGCTGGCTGATACATCAAACTGAGGGCTGTGAATACATTCTGCTGTGCGATAATTATTAATATAAATAATGACTTTTAATCTAAATCATCACTTTAATGAGCCACTTTAGCCCGCTATTGACGGGGTAAAGTGATTAAAAACAGCGCTTAAACGTTATGTCGTTTACCTGAGCGTTTCAGTTTTTCCGCTTCTAGCTTAGCGGCTTTCTCGGCGGCTTTTTCAGCCAGAATGCGTTCCACTTCGGCTTTCTCGATTTCGGCCATCGCTGGCGTTTCGAGGGATAATAGGCCAATTCGACCAGAGCGATAGTCGTGTAACACGACTTCCGAAGCTTTATGTAAATCGATGCGACCACCGGGACGCAGGGCACCGCGTTTACGACCGATTTCTTCGAGTAGCGCCATATCATCCTGAGGTAATTCACTGATGTTATAACGCTCGCAAATTTCCTTCGGGTACGCCTTTAAGAAATAACCTGCGGCAAACAGTGCCACATCTTCGTATTCCATGGCGGTATCTTTAATGGCACCCGTGACGGCGAGGCGATAGCTACTGGCTTCGTTATCGACTTTAGGCCATAAAATCCCTGGCGTGTCCGAGAGCACTATGCCATTACGTAGGTTAATACGTTGCTGGCTTTTAGTGACGGCGGGTTCGTTACCGGTTTTGGCGATAACACGACCGGCTAAGGTATTGATAATGGTGGACTTACCCACGTTAGGGATCCCCATGATCATAGTGCGAATGTCTTTTTCGGTCTTATCGCGACTCGGCACTAACTTACGGCAAAGATCCGGCAGCATTTTCAACATACCCGGTTGCAGTGTGGTAATCGCAGTGGCTTTTACCCCTTGTTCACGTTCAAGGTATTCAATCCATTGGGCGGTGATCTCAGGATCGGCTAAGTCGGATTTATTCAGTAGCTTAATACAAGGTTTGTCGCCGCGAAGCTTTGACACCATGGGGTTTTCACTACTGTAGGGAATACGGGCGTCCAGCACCTCAATCACCAGATCGACCTGAGGCATAGCCTCTTCGATCTCTTTGCGTGCCTTGTGCATGTGCCCCGGATACCATTGAATTGCCATGATAGCGCCTTGTTCTTAATGACCTAAAGACGGCTATTCTACCTTGAAGGCGACGAATGTCATAAAAAAAGCGCCCGAAGGCGCTTAATTGCTTAATCTTGATGCGAATTTGAGCATCTATTACTTGGGGCTGAGTTAAAGTACGCCCAGTTCGCGCAATCTTTCCATTAAGTAGCTGTCGGCGGTATAACGCTCAGACAGCACGACCGAAGGATTCGGGTGTAAGAATAAGGGCAGTGAAATGCGCGACTTAGTCTTATCCGTGCCTTCTGGGTTAATCACACGGTGTGAGGTCGATGGGAAATAACCGCCCGAGGCTTCCTGCAACATATCACCAATGTTGATGATAATGTTGCCAAAATCGCTTGGCACATCTAACCAAGAGCCGTCTTTGGCTTTGACTTGCAGCCCTGGCTCGTTGGCCGCGGGCAGCACTGTGATAAGGTTAATATCTTCGTGGGCCGCAGCGCGGATAGCGCCCATTTCTTCATCGCCCGTCATCGGTGGGTAATGCAGAATGCGCAGCAGGGTTTTGTGGCTGTCGGCAATCATTTCTGGCAGCGGGATAGAGAATTTGGCTTTAACCTCGTCTGGCGAGTAGGTTTCAATCCACTCTAACAGTTCAGAGGCCAGCGCATTGGCTTTTTCATAGTAGGCCAGAATATTGGCACGCAAAGAATCAGGAATACGACCCCAAGGGTACACGTGGTAATACTCTTTGATGTCTTTAACCGTGTGACCTTTTGCGGTTTCAGAAATCGACGCTGGGAAGAAGCCATCGTGGGTTTCACGATTGAACATAAACTCGTTCTTAGCGTCAGAATTGAAAAAGGCTTGCCACTCAGCGTAAATGCTTTCGACCAGCTCTTTATCGATAGGGTGGTTAGAGAGCACACCAAAGCCCGTTTCACGTAGGGATTCGACAAAGCGTTTGGC
The DNA here is from genome assembly GCF_029843705.1 of Shewanella sp. GD03713. Taxonomy (NCBI): domain Bacteria; kingdom Pseudomonadati; phylum Pseudomonadota; class Gammaproteobacteria; order Alteromonadales; family Shewanellaceae; genus Shewanella; species Shewanella sp. GD03713. Next base: position 2,752,998 of record NZ_JAOCIW010000001.1, on the reverse strand, counting down.
GCTATCGGCTGCGCGATAATCAATGGTTTCTAATTTCATATTGTTTCTACTTGTTATATATGGTTATTAACCAAACACTTTCTAAGGATAAAGGTAAGGAGTCATTGCCACTTATCTCATTATCGGTATGGTGCGCTAAGCCCTAGTGCAAAGCGGCCAAAATAGAAAGCATTTGGGTAGAGAATTGACCCGCAGCAAGTGTAGCTTTGCACTCTGCTTGGTGCAAACACTCAAGACGATGGACTGAGATTACTGCTGAATTTTCCTCCAGTTATTTAAGCAATGGCTCAATCAACAGGATTTTATTGACTAAAGCGGCTACTATGCCAAAAAGCCAATTCAGGCCGAGGCGCAATAAACCTAAGGAATAAACGGTCTTATGCAGGCGAATACCTTAGGAGCTAAAGGAGACTTTTATGAACAAACTGACTGATTTTGAACGCTATGTCATAGAAGAAAAGGGCACTGAACGTCCCTTTAGCGGTGAGTACTATAAACATGACGCTAAAGGCGTGTATTTATGCAAAAAATGCCATGCGCCTTTGTATCGCTCAGAAGATAAGTTTAATGCCCACTGTGGTTGGCCAGCCTTCGATGATGAAATTCCGGGGGCGGTGAGTCGCCATGTCGACGCCGATGGTCGTCGTACCGAAATCGTTTGTAGCCAGTGTGGCGGCCATTTAGGCCATGTGTTTGAAGGGGAATATTTAACGCCGAAGAATATTCGTCACTGCGTTAATTCTGTCTCTATGATGTTTCAAGCGTCCGATGAAGTGACGACATCGACGCATAAAACAGCCTTTGCGACCTTTGGTGCGGGTTGTTTTTGGTGTGTTGAAGCGATTTTTAAGAGCCTTAAGGGCGTGCTGAATGTCAGCTCCGGTTACTCGGGCGGCGAGGCAAGCGATGCCGATTATAAATCGGTGTGTTCGGGATTAACTGGGCATGCAGAAGTGGTGCACATTGAGTTTGACCCCGCGCAAATCAGCTTTACAACGCTACTGCAGGTGTTATTTGAGAGTCACGATCCCACTACGCTTAATCGCCAAGGCAACGATAAAGGGCCGCAGTATCGCTCCGTCGTCTTTGCCCACGATGCGGCGCAGATTGAAGAGACTAACGCCATGATTACAAAGTTAACCGAGGCAAGGGTATTTGATGCGCCGATCGTCACCCAAGTGGTGGCCTTTGAGTCTTTTTATCCCGCTGAGGATTACCACAATGATTACTTCGCCCTGCATGGCGAGCAGCCCTATTGCCAAATTGTGGTGCGGCCAAAGGTTGAAAAGGTAAGAGCCCTCTTTGCCGAGCTACAAGCATAGGCTTAATGTGCGGTAAATTGATGGATAAAAAACGCCACCGATAGGGTGGCGTTTTCGTTAATGCTTGGCTGAAGACTCAGCGAGTTAGCGGGACTGCGCTAACCACTCGGCATATTGTTTCGCGTAATAGCTGACAATTAAATCGGCGCCCGCACGCTTTAATCCGATAAAGGTCTCGGTGACGACGGCGCGCTCATCGAGGGCGCCCGCCAGTGCGGCAAACTTAATGCCGGCATATTCGCCGCCAACCTGATAAGCCGCTAAGGGAAGGTGGGTTTCCTGTCTTAGGCGACTTAGCACATCCAAATAAGGCGTGCCGGGTTTCACCATCAAAATATCCGCGCCTTCCTCTTCATCGAGCAGTGCTTCGAGCAAGGCTTGGCGACCATTGGCGTAATCGAGCTGATAGCCTTTACGGTTTCCGCTAAGCTCACAATCCACCGCGGCCCTAAAAGGCCCGTAGAAGGAAGAGGCGAACTTGGCTGCATGGGCCAAAATGGCAATGTGCTCAAAGCCTGCTTCATCAAGCCCTTGACGAATGGCTTTAATTTGGCCGTCCATCATGGCCGATGGTGCCAGCATATCGGCTCCGGCTTTGGCGGCGGTAATGGATTGTTTAACTAAGTTAGCCACGGTTTCATCGTTACAGACTTCGTCATGGTGCAATACGCCGCAGTGTCCGTGGTCGGTATATTCGCAAAAACAAATATCGGGGATCACCATCATCTCTGGCGCGGCGGTTTTGATGGTGCGGATCATTCGCGCGAGTAAGCCATTGTCATCCCAAGTGTCGCTGCCCTGTGCATCTTTGGTGTGGGAAATACCAAAGGGCATCACATAACGGATCCCTAGGGCGTAAAGCCTTTGAATTTCATCGGCAAGCGCACTCTCGGGCAGACGGCAGATCCCCGGCAAGGTTGAAATGGGTACGGCTTGGCTGATGTGTTCTTCGATGAAAAGTGGGTGAACCAAGTCGCTTAGGGAAATCTGGGTTTCACGCACTAGGTCACGCATGGCCTCGGTGCGGCGCAGGCGTCTTAAACGGCGCAGGGGGTTAAGGGTATTTTCTTGTGTACTGCTCATTGAATTTCCTTATTTACAGAGTGCAAAGCATCACGCGAAGCTTCGCGTAAGTGGGAGAGAGTAAAAACGATGCTTAGGACCTGCATAGCTAGTATTTTGCAGTTGCATAGAGGTGCTAAGTGACGTGAGACAAAAGCTTCAGCACTGTTTGCTCAGACCCAAAATGGAGGAAAAGTTTCCCAATATTTGGACAAAGGCCTAAGAGGTTTTTGAGTTAGTGATGGCGATCACAAACCCAGCGCTAAGCAAATTGAGTCACTAGCCGCCGCTTTTAAGCCTTTGCTTTCGATTAATTGATGTTATCATTTGCGCCAATTTACACTTGGTATAGTGCAGGACCTAATAAGTCACTTTTCGTCTGTCCAACTATACCCACAGCGCGGTTTTTATATGACAACACCCCAAGACTCTGTTTGTATTCTCGCCCTCGACACTTGTACCGAAGCTTGTTCGGCTGCCCTGTATTATCAAGGACAGGTTTTTGCTGAGTTAGCCGATGCGCCACGGGAGCATAGTCAGCGTTTATTGCCTATGGTGGAAGCCGTATTAAAGCAAGCCAATGTCGGCTTAGATAAACTGGATGCCATTGCTTACGGCCGTGGGCCAGGCAGTTTTACGGGGATCCGTATTTGCACCAGCATGACTCAAGGTTTAGCCCTAGGGTTAGACTTACCCGTTATCGGCATTTCCACCTTAGCGGCCATGGCACAAATGGCGATTGCTGAGCACGCTGCCGAGCAAGTGCTCTGTTGTATCGATGCGCGCATGGGAGAAGTGTACTGGGGTCAATTCGTTGCCGTCGATGGCATTGCCACCTTAGTCGGTAAAGAGGTAGTGAGTGCGCCAGAGCAGGTTGAACTAGCATTCGATCTTAATAAAGCCATTGTCGGCTGTGGCACTGGGTTTGATGCCTATCCCGAGTTATTAGCGTTAGGCAGCGGCATTACCTCCTTAGCGGCGGTGAAGTATCCCGATGCCCGTGCCATGTTAGCGTTAGCCGAAGCGGGTATCAAAGCGGGATTAACCACCAGTGTCGATGAACTCGAACCTGTGTACCTACGTGATACTGTGACATGGAAAAAGTTACCGGGACGTGAATAAACTGTTCATTCTCGCCTATGATACGTTAGAATCTAAACTGTCTGCATGGATTCTCGATGCAGACATTAATTCCTAGTTAGGCACTCGTCACAACCGCCTAACAAGGTTAACCAAGGCTAATAGGATATAAACTGGGCATTTCGATGCAGGTAAATTCGCTTCAAACGAGTTTGACACAAGCGGTTGCGAGTAATCGCCCCGCAGTCATACAGGGAATGTCGCCCACGGAAGCGCCGCGCCCTGTGATTGAGCTCGATGCGGTTTCTGCCTTAGCCTTTGATGATACCGCAGAAGGATCATCACAAAACCTACAATCCAGACTCGGTGCCCAGCTCGAATACGAACAAAGCACCCGAGGTCATCAAGGGGCTATTGCCCAATACCTACAAACGCAACATGCTGCCAAACGTGAAGAAATTCAGCAGATGGTCGGCGTGGATATTTATGCCTGATAGTGCGCCCGTGTCTTCTCAATCCCGTTTTACTCCTCGTCTAACTGGCGGTCTTCCTAGCCGCGGTTTGTTTATCATCGAACTGATGCTGGCACTCATATTGACGCGCATTCCTTATCTGAGCGTGCCTTTTAAGTGGTTAGAGAGCTATTTCCACGAGTTGTCCCATGGGATAGCGACAGTGCTTAGTGGCGGCATAGTGAGCCATATTCAACTCTTCCCCAATGGTGCGGGTTTTTGCTTTAGCCAAGGTGGTTCGCCACTGGTGATTGGATTTGCGGGCTATTTTGGCGCAGCTTGTTGGGGATACCTTATTTATCTGCTGGCAACTTGGCCTAAGGGCATCCGCCTAAGCTTTGCCTTTCTGGGCGGTTTAGTGGTGTTAAGTGGCCTGCTGTGGGGGCGAGATTTACTGACCTTAGCCATATTAGCTGTGCTGACGATAATATTGTTACTGCCGCTAAAACTCAGCAAAAATAAAATTCTCACGCAATTCTTACGTATTATTGGCCTGATGATCATGCTCAATGCGCTGGCAAGCCCGACGGTATTGCTCGGACTCGAAGGGCAGGGCGATGCGGTACTGCTGGCCGAGCGTTCATGGATCCCTGCATGGATTTGGGTCGCCATTTGGCTATTTTGCAGTCTCTTCGCCTTGTTTATGGCTTGGCGCCGGGTGGATTCAGCGCTCTCTCGCTAATCTATGGCGGCATTAATGCCGTGATGACATCACAAATATTTACAGCCTAAATAGTCAACTTGTGCGGCTAATTCTTGGATTTTTTTATATAGACTGCTAGCTTAAGTCTTCGGTATCCAAGGAGAATTATTATGAAAAAAGTCACACTCGTCGCCAGTATGCTGATTGCTGGTTTATGTTCAGGTATGGCCTACGCCGATGAAGGCTTGGATAAGGCCATTAAGAGCGAATTTCGCCAAGCGAAAAACGCCAGTCGCGATATTTATCGTCACCCTGCTGAAACCCTCACATTTTTTGGTATCACCCCCACGCAAACCGTGATTGAACTCTGGCCTGGCAATGGCTGGTACACAGAAATCCTTGCCCCTTATCTTGCGCCTAAGGGGCAGTATATTGCCGCCAGTTTCGAAACTACCCCTAGCACGGACACCCCAGGTAATCGCTATCGCGCCAATGCGGGCGTGAAATTCGATACTTGGATGACGGCCAATAAAGCCTTATTTGGCAATGCGAAAATGGTGGTTCTCGACCCGCCTGCAAAAATGAATTTAGGTGCCGATGGCAGTGCTGACTTGGTATTAACCTTCCGTAACTTACATAACTGGGCCTCAAGCGATCAACTCGAAAACGTGTTTGCCGCCTCCTATAAAGTGCTGAAAGATGGCGGTGTGTTTGGCGTGGTCGAACATAGAGCCAATAAAGGCATGAATATGAGCACGGGTTACATGGACCAAGACGAGATGATCGCGCTGGCCAAAAAGGTGGGTTTTACCTTAGCCGAAAGCTCAGAAATCAACGCCAATCCGAAAGACACTAAGGACTATGCCAAGGGGGTATGGACGCTGCCACCTTCGTTTGCCTTGGGCGATACCGATAAAGAAAAATACCAAGCAATTGGTGAGAGCGATCGCATGACGCTCAAATTTATCAAAAAATCGCGCTAATCACCTGACATTAGAGGCAATATGTGGCAATCTTTCGCCCCCCAAAATCAAGTCGAGTTTGTGTTACCCCATATCAAGCTGAGTGGTCGATTATGGGGAGCGAAAGATAAGCCGTTATTGCTCGCGTTACATGGCTGGTTAGACAATGCGAACAGTTTTGAGCCTCTCGCTGAGTATTTGCCTCATTATCAGATACTTGCCATAGATTGGCCCGGTCATGGCTTTTCAGCGCATCGGCCGGGACATTATCCATTGCATTGGATTGACTATTTATACGATCTCGATGCGTTACTGGCGATGTTGCCGCAAAAGCCGTTGGCCATCATAGGGCATTCGTTAGGGGGCATTATTGCCTCGGCGTACACCGCAACCTTTCCAGAAAAGGTCAACAAACTGATTTTGATTGAGGCGTTAAGCCCATTGTTTGAGTCGGCGATGCAAGCGAAAACACGGCTGCGAAAGAGTTTTTATCAGCACGAGAAATTTTTAGCGCAAAAGCATAAACAGCTAAAAGTCTACGACAACATGGATACCGCAGTAAAAGCAAGAGTGCACTTAACGGGGCTGGCGGAGCCTTGGTGCCGATTGTTACTCGAGCGCAATATGCAACCTACCACCGATGGTGTTGCGTGGCGCAGTGATCCAAGATTAAGGCTCGACTCGCCCATGCGGCTGACCTTTGAGCAGGTCGATGCATTGATGCAGCATATTTCGGTCTCGACCTTATTAATCTGCGGTAAACAGGGCTTTAGCCAGTTGCAGGCGGCGCTGCCTAAGGCGAGGAAATGGTTCACACATTTGTCTGAGCATATGCTCGAGGGCGACCACCATGTGCACATGGATAACGCCAAAGGGGTCGCGCACTTGATCCAGCAGTTTGTCGAATAATCGCTTTTGCTTACATAAAAAAGACGCTAGGTTTTTTGTTTTTTTTATGTGATGATGATCAAAATTAAAACGCCCGTATGATTTATGCGGGTCAATCAATAACAATAAAATGTAAGTCGGTATTTTAACTCGGTATTTGTCGAGTATTGACGGTAGTAGGGATACCGTGTCCGCAGTTGTGGGGATTTAGGAGAAAGTAGTGGATCAGCCTTGGATTAATCATTTGCCAAAAGATGTACCTGCTGAGATTAATGCGGATCAGTATTCATCGCTCGTCGATATGTTCGAGACGGCGGTGGCTAAATATGCAGATCAACCGGCATTTATCAACATGGGTGCCACGCTAACTTACCGTAAACTTGAAGAACGCAGCCGTGCGTTTGCCGCTTATCTGCAAAATGAATTAAAGCTACAAAAGGGTGACCGTGTCGCCCTAATGATGCCGAACCTGCTGCAATATCCCATTGCGCTGTTTGGTATTTTACGTGCGGGCATGGTGGTGGTGAACGTTAATCCGCTTTACACTCCCCGCGAATTAAAGCACCAATTAGTCGACTCTGGCGCTAAGGCCATTGTGGTTGTATCAAACTTTGCCCGTACCTTGGAAGAGGTTGTCGACCAGACGCCAGTTAAAAGCGTGATTATCACCGGGCTTGGGGATCTGCTTAGCGCGCCAAAACGCACCTTAGTTAACTTTGTGGTCAAGTACATCAAAAAACTGGTGCCTAAATACGATTTACCCCATGCACTTTCAATGCGCGAAACCCTCTCAAGAGGGCGCAGAATGCAGTATGTTAAACCCGTTATCACGGGTGATGACTTAGCCTTTTTGCAATACACAGGTGGAACGACAGGGGTGTCAAAGGGCGCCATGTTGACCCACAGAAACGTGGTCGCAAACGTATTACAGGCTAATGGTGCCTATTCACCTGCACTGCGTGATGGCAACGAATTTGTGGTAACAGCCTTGCCGCTTTACCATATTTTTGCCCTAACAGTGAACTGCTTACTGTTCTTACATAAGGGCAGTCAAAACCTGTTAATCACCAATCCGCGTGATATTCCAGGCTTTGTGGCCGAACTAAAAAAATATCCTTTTACGGCACTGACAGGTGTCAACACCCTGTTTAATGCGTTAGTGAACAGCAGCGATTTTGCGGAACTGGATTTTTCTCGCCTAAAATTATCCATTGGTGGCGGGATGGCGGTACAAAAAGCCGTAGCCGATAAATGGCAAAGCATCACGAAAACCCGTTTACTCGAAGGTTACGGTTTAACCGAAGCGTCGCCGCTACTCACGTGCTGCCCCTATAATTTAGATGGCTACAACGGTTCTATCGGTTTCCCTGCGCCATCAACCTTAATCCAAGTGCGTGATGATGCGGGTAATGTGTTGCCACAGGGCGAGACTGGTGAGCTATTTGGTAAAGGTCCACAGATCATGAAAGGCTACTGGCAACGTCCAGAGGAAACGGCCAAAGTGATTGATAAAGACGGCTGGCTTGCCACCGGTGATATCGGCAATATGGATGAACAAGGCTTCTTCTATATCGTCGACCGTAAGAAAGACATGATTTTGGTATCGGGCTTCAACGTCTTCCCCAATGAAGTCGAAGAGGTCGTCGCGTTACACCCTAAAGTGATTGAAGTGGCTGCGGTTGGCGTGCCAAATGACGCCAGCGGTGAATTAGTGAAGGTGTTTGTGGTGGCAAAAGATAAATCTTTAACCGCTGATGACATCATTAAGCATTGCCGTGCGCATTTAACGGGATATAAAGTACCGAAGCTGGTAGAATTTAGGGACGAGTTACCTAAAACCAACGTGGGTAAGATCTTGCGACGAGAACTTCGAGACGAAGTGAAGCGCGCGTAAGATTGAAGCCGGCAATGAGCCGGCTTTTGTTTTTATGGACTGTGCTTAACCCACAGGAACTGGAGAAGAATTTGTCAGTGTTTCAGTATGTGAGCGACGAAGCGAGCCTCAATGCCCTCGTCGCTCAATATCAACAGAGTCCGCTGCTCGTGTTAGATACCGAGTTTGTGCGCACACGTACCTATTACGCTAAGCTTGGCCTCATTCAAGCCTATGATGGTAAAACCTTAGCCTTAATTGACCCTGTCGCGCTGCCAGATCTCAGTGCATTTTGGTCTTTGCTGGATAATCCCAACATCATCAAATTGGTGCATTCGTGCAGCGAGGACTTAGAAGTCTTTGCCCACTATGGTCAGCGTCAACCTACGCCTTTGTTCGATAGCCAAATCGCTGCCTCTTTATGTGGCATGGGCCATGGCCTAGGTTATGCCAAGTTAGTTGAAACCTGCTTAGGTGAAGTGATTGATAAAGGTGAGTCGCGCACCGACTGGATGCGCCGCCCCTTGACTGAGGCGCAGCTGAGCTACGCCGCGAACGATGTGTTGTATCTGTATCAACTCTATCCGCAACTCGCCGACAAGCTTAAGGCGCAAGATCGCTTGGGCTGGCTGTATGAAGAAGGTGAGCGGATGACAGAAGGGCGATTGGCTGTGCCTGATGTGGAGACTGCGTACCTAAGAGTGAAGAATGCCTTTCAGCTTACTGAGCATCAGTTGTCCTACCTTAAAGTATTGGCGAAGTGGCGTTTAGAAAAAGCCTTAGCGCGGGATTTAGCCTTAGGGTTTGTGATTAAAGATCACGGCCTGATCGCGCTTGCGAAGAAGCAGCCTAAGAGCATGGGCGACTTGCTCAAATTGAACGATTTGACCGAGCAAGAGAAACGCATTCACGGTAAAGATATTTTACGGGTGATGCAGACCGCGGATTTAAGCAATCCACCGGAATTAGTGGATGTCTTAGCGCTCAAACCAGGTTACAAATCGGCCTTTAAGAATATTAAAACCTGCTTAACTGAACTGTGTGAGCAGCATGCCATCCCGATGGAGATGCTGGGCTCTAAACGTCATATCCATGAGTATTTACAATGGCGTTGGGATAAACAGCAGGGTGAGTTACCGACGGTCTTAAGTGGCTGGCGTGGACACATTGCCGCCGAGTCGTTGGCAAAGCTTGAAGTCTAATTTGAGCTGATTAATACATAATCTGCAGTAATATTGAGGTCTTGGCGCGTTGTTAAGGCCTTTCTCTCTTATATGAAGGCTTAGCTTATTTCGCCTAAGATTCGACAAACACGCAGCAGAAAGCGTCATCCCCGTGATGAGGATGACGCCAACGCTCGACTTATCTGTCAGGCAATGTGACGTTAAGTTCGAGTACCGACAGGTTATCGTCGTTCTGATCTAACTGCACAGAAACTTGATCATCAGAAATATGCACATATTTGCGGATAACGGCGATAATTTCTTGTTTCATCTGTGGAAAATAATCAGGGGTATCCCGTTGTCCACGTTGATGGGCCACAATAATTTGTAGTCGCTCTTTTGCCATTACCGCAGTGCTAGGCTTTTTCTTGCTTTTGAAATAGTCGAGTAAAGACATAATTAGCTACCAAATATCCGTTGTAAGAAACCTTTTTTCTCTTCCGTAATGAAGCGTACTGGCACATCTTCACCCAGTAAACGCGCGACCGTATCACTGTAAGCCGCACCTGCATCACTCTCTTGATCGATAATCACAGGCACACCCGAGTTAGAGGCCTTGAGTACAGATTGCGATTCAGGGATAACACCAAGTAATTCAATGGCAAGGATTTCTTTTACATCGTCAACACTTAACATTTCGCCCGATTTTACCCGACTCGGCGAATAACGAGTCAGCAGTAAGTACTCTTTTATCGGCTCTAAATTCAGTTCGGCGCGGCGTGACTTGCTCTGCAGCATGCCCAGAATACGGTCAGAGTCGCGAACCGAGCTCACTTCAGGGTTGGTGGTCACAATAGCGATATCGGCAAAATACAGTGCCATCATTGCGCCTTGCTCAATCCCTGCGGGAGAGTCACAAATAATAAAATCAAATTCTTTCGCTAAATCATCGAGCACACGACCCACGCCTTCTTTGGTCAGTGCATCTTTATCGCGGGTTTGCGATGCCGGCAGTACAAACAGTTTTTCACAGCGTTTGTCTTTAATCAGTGCCTGATTTAAATTGGCTTCGCCGTTGATCACATTGACAAAGTCATAGACGACGCGGCGCTCGCAGCCCATGATCAAATCTAAGTTACGTAAACCAATATCGAAATCGATAACAACAGTTTTATGCCCTTGTATTGCAAGTCCAGTTGCAATCGCCGCACTGGATGTGGTTTTACCAACACCACCTTTACCTGAAGTGACAACAATAATTTGTGCCATGTTTCTCTCTATCCTTTTTTATGCCATTTAGAGGGGCAATGATTCAACGATAAGCGACTCGCCATTTAAGCGAATGCAGCCGCTTTTATCTGAGCTATGTTGTTGTAGATTTTCAGCGAGCCAATATTGCCCTGCTATTGAAACTAATTCGGCCTCGAGGGAATGGGCGATGATTACCGCGCTGCTGTCGCCGGCCGCGCCCGCCATGGCTTTTCCTCGTAATGCGCCATAAATATGAATGCTACCATCGGCAATGACTTCAGCGCCATTACCTACGGCACCAAATATGATTAAATCACCATTTTTTGCATAGACCTGCTGGCCTGAGCGGATATTTTGCTTCAAAACCTTCGTTTGACGCGGGGCAGGTGGGGGCGTCACGCTTTGTTTGCCCGCTTTGACGATGGCAAGGCCTAGGGTCTTGGCTTGATTACTAAGAGCGGTCGTTGCTCCGGTGATCCCCACGATAACGAGCTGGCGGGAAAGTAATAACTCTTTTAAGCCATGTAAATTGAAATCGTTATCTTGGATGGCGCTGAGATTGACGACTAAAGGGGCACCCAGAAAAAATTGAGGGGCTTGTGCCAATTTGCTATCTAATTCAGCCATGACAGCATTTAAGTCGCTGCTATTGATATGAAGCACTGAAAGAGTAAAAGAAGCGCCTTTTAACTCTAAGCTAGGTTTTGACATCCCGGCACTATTCTCCAGAAATCATCAGTCGGTTCGCTGATTTTACAATTAAATTACTAGGCGACCATGTTATAGTGTGCCCCATTGACTGGCAAGTTTGAACTATTGGATATTTATACTCTTATGCTATGTGCGGTTTATAAAAGTAGTCGAAAGGCTGACACTTACTTATTTGTGAACAAAAGGGACTGTTTTGATGATGTTCCCCAAGCGTTGTTGGAGATGTTTGGTGTGCCTCAGTTAGTGATGGTGTTCCCCATCGCTAAGCGTGAATCCCTCGGTATCGCCGATATTCAAAAGGTCAGAGCAGCACTCGAGGAAAAGGGTTTTTATTTACAAATTCCGCCACCGCAGGTTAATTTATTGGCCGAACACAGAGAAAGCCTTGGGATTAAAGACTAGCCCATAAACTGCGGACAAAGGTATATGCCAAAGACCCTCCTTCAACGCGTTGCAGCATGTACATTGATTTTCTTGCCCTTGGTAAGCCATAGCGCGCTCGGGCAAGACGCCTCCTTCAACGATTACCTCCTTAAGCTTAAGCAAGAGGCGAGTGCCCAAGGTATTAGCCAAGCGACGATCAATACGGCTTTTCCGCAGATAAAACGCTTTAAAAAAGCCAATGTGGCCGCAGCGCCAAGCCAATCTAAAACCCTTGAAACCTATCTGCCAGAAGTGGTGCCAGAATGGAAGGTGGATACGGCGCGCGTGCTCTTTAACGAGCATGAGGTGCTATTGAGCAATATTGCCGACAAGTATCAAGTGCAGCCGCGGTTTTTAGTGGCGCTCTGGGGCTTAGTGTCTAACTTTGGGGATGCGTCGGGGGATTATCCTGTGCTGTCTGTCATGGCGTCGTTAGCCTTTACTGGCGAAGATACGGCGCGTTACCAGCGGGAGTTTATGGCTGCGCTTTCCATCATGGATAAAGAGCATCTTAAGTTTGATGATCTTAAAAGCAATGACAAAGGCTTTATGGGGCAAACCCAATTGCTACCGAGTGAATATTTAGCCTACGGCAAAGATGGCGACGGTGATGGTAAAAAAGACATTTGGCACAATGTGGCCGATGCGTTTGCCTCTGCCGCGAACCTGCTTAAGCAGCAGGGCTGGAATGGTGAAGATACTTGGGGACGTCAGGTTCAAGCACCGGCGGATCTTAAGGCCGAGTTTATCGGACTCAACCAATCCCAAACCTTAGCCAAGTGGCAACAGCTAGGTGTCAGGCGTTTCGATAATACGGATTTACCGAATCGTGAGGATATTCACGCTTCGCTTATCATGCCCGACGGTGCCAAGGGCCGGAAATATCTGGTCTATGGCAATTACCGCGCCTTAATGCACTGGCAAGCGGTGAATTATTTAGGCGAGGGCGATTATTTTGGCATCTCTGTGGTGCATTTATCGGAGAGAATTAAGACTCCCCAGTAAATTGGTGTAAAATGGCCCGCATTAAGCGGGTTTTTTATTATGAAGATAAGCGTAAACATGGCATTTTGGCAGAATAAAGCGTTAACCGAGTTGACATCGCAGGAGTGGGAGTCCCTCTGCGATGGTTGTGGTAAGTGTTGTTTAAACAAGTTGATCGATGATGAAACTGAGGAGTTGTATTACACCAATGCAGCTTGCCTATTGCTCGATCATCACAGTGCCAGCTGCAAGCATTATAGTGACCGTTTTAGCCATGTTCCCCAATGTACTGTGATCACACCGCAAAACGTCCATGAACTGACGTGGTTACCCGATAGCTGCGCCTATCGTCGTTTAGCAGCCGGTCGAGAATTGCCAAGCTGGCATCCATTACTCACTGGCTCTAAAGAAGCTATGTACCTTGCGGGGATGTCGATTCAAGGCAAAGTGGTGGATGAGCGCAGGGTGAAAGATATAGAAGATCATATCGTGCTGTGGCCGCTGAAAGATCTAGATTAACGCCATTGCAGCAGCGTTTGTCTCTAATAACTGACGTTAATAAACAGTCAGACGTAAATAAACAAAAAGGAGCAACTAACCATTGGTTTGAGTGCTCCTTTTTTCTATCTAGGGTTTAAAACCAAAGTTTTATCTATCGAGGAATTGCGGTGTTATTGCTGGTCACAGCTAAGTAACGCCACACTCTTCCTCGATTAGATAAAGTAACTTATTCAACGATAATGACTATTTTTCAACGATAATCACTATTTTTCAACAATAGTTACTTTTTCGATAATAATCGGCTCACGGGGCACGTCCTCATGGCCTGCAACACGGGTGGTTTTTACGCCTTCAATTTGCAGCACGACCTCGAGTCCCGCGGTGACTTTACCAAATACCGCATAACCCCAACCGTTGTTCGTGGTTGCTGTGTGGTCGAGGAACTCATTGTTGGCCGTATTAATAAAAAACTGCGCGGTCGCCGAGTGCGGTGCATCGGTACGGGCCATAGCGATAGTGCCAAACACATTCGATAGGCCTTTGTTGGCTTCGTTGACAATCGGTTCGTGGGTGGGCTTTTCCTTCATTTTGGCGGTAAAGCCTCCGCCTTGGATCATAAAGCCTTTGATCACTCGATGGAAAATCGTGTGTTCATAAAAACCTTCCTGGCAGTAGCGGATAAAGTTTTTGGCGGTAACGGGCGCGCGCTCCATATCGAGTTCGATACTGATATCACCGAGGTTGGTTGTAAAAATAATCGTCATATTTGCTTCTGCTATTTTGAGTTAATTCGTTAATAAACTGCTAATTCACTTAGTGCTTTTGTGCCAAGGATTTGCCTGGGTGTCGGTATCCCCCTGCGGCTTGATGCTGTTTTGCCATGGATTAGCTTGCAGTGGATTCGCAGGGCGGCTATCTGAGTAAGCACTTGAGTGAGTACCTGAGCGACTATCAGTCCCTGTCTTTGGGGCTTTAGGCGCAGGAGTTGCTTTGGCACTACGATGCTTCTTGGCTTGTGTCGCCTCAAAGGTGCCCGGCTTGCCACTTGAATAGGGGCGGGGTTGAGCACTTGTCTCGGCGAGCTTGTTGGGTTTACGCTCTGTTGTCGATGCCGATTTAGGCACAAAATCGAGTATGGAAATCGGCACGACTTTTTTCGGCTCAAAGCCAGCTATCTCCCTGCGTACGATAACATGACCCAAGCGACGCTCGATCGCGCATAGGTTTCTGAAATCATCCTTAGAAACAAAGGAAATTGCTTCACCTTGGTTACCCGCACGTCCGGTACGGCCAATGCGGTGAATATAGTCGTCGGCTTCATCGGGTAAGTCGTAGTTAATCACCCGCGCTAAGGCATCGATATCAATACCGCGTGAGGCCACACCCGTAGCGACCAAGAAGGAGACTTTCCCCGCTTTAAAATCGATAAGCAGTTGCTCGCGTACCGCTTGGCTACGACCACTGTGAAAAGCCTCCGCAACAATGCCACGCTTTTCTAACTGGCTAACCAATTTGGCGGCGCCGTGTTTGGTTTGGATAAAAATTAATGCCTGTGACCAGTTATTTTCTTGGATCAAATGACTCAGCAGTGCCGACTTTTTATCTTTATCGACCGTGGTCAACCATTGGTCAATATGAGTTGACGCCGCGCTCTTACGACTGATTTCAATTTCGATGGCGTCCGGAATCGCGGATTTCGCCAGCGCCTTAACTTGTTTCGATAAGGTGGCTGAAAATAAGAGGTTTTGTCTCTGCTCGGGCAGCTTTTCGATGATGCTATTAATGTCTTCGATAAAGCCCATATCAAGCATGCGGTCGGCTTCGTCGAGCACCAATACTGAGACTTCATCGAAACGGATGGCCCTTTGGGTATACATGTCGAGTAAACGCCCAGGCGTGGCCACCAGTAAATCGACGCCTTCAATCAGCCGTTTCTTTTGCGGCGCGGCGTCGACACCACCGTACATGGCCATGGCTGTTAAAGGTAAATACTTGGCGTATTGGTTGATATTTTCTTCGACCTGAAGCGCTAACTCACGTGTGGGGGTGAGTATGATGGCGCGCACTCGCTTAGGGCGGATCTTGGGGGCATCGGCGAATCTGTGCAGCAGCGGCAGTACAAAACTGGCGGTTTTACCTGTGCCCGTTTGCGCCGCGGCAAGCACATTCTTGCCCGCTAAAATGCTGGGAATGGCCTTTGTCTGTATCGGCGTGGGGTTCGTGTAACCCAGTTCAGTCACCGCTTTGACAAGCGCGCTGTGTAATCCAAGTTGGGAGAATGGCATTGAGAGTCTCAACTAAATGATTTATTGGCAAACTGTAGGCCTAAGGCGAACAGCGAAGCAGGTCGCTATTATAGCAGTAGCAATAGTGAAATAGGGGATTATCTCACGCAGGTTGATAGTTGAGCGCTATCGGCACTCGGGCTTACAAATTTGTAACTGGGCATGTATTCGCTTGCAACACAGCTGCAATTAGGCGGCTGATATGATTAACTTAAGTCCTTTTATTGGCGTCTGATGAGTTAAGTTTTAGACGCTTACGGTCGCCTCGAGGCACTGGAATTAACGCATAAATATAAAAAGGACGAAAAAGAATGAAGAAAACCGCCATCTCTCTTGCGATCTTGTTATCGCTCACAGGCCTTGCGGGTTGCCAATCGCAATCAACTCAAGCGTCAGCCGATATCGCCAAATCAAGCGCCGTCAGTGCCGATGTGAAGACCAGCGCCTTTGCACAATTTAGCCAGACCTTTATCGATGATTTGTGGCAATTAGCGCCAACCTGGGCGCTCTACAGCGGCAAACATGTTAATGATGGCTATTTAGAAATCCCCAATGAAGCCAGCCGTGTTAAAACCCTTGCCTTTGTAAAAGCCCAGCAGGCAAAGCTGAAACAGTTTGAACTTAAGTCTCTGAACTCTAACGAAACCATCGATTATCACTTGATTGATAACCTGCTAAACAGCATGGCGTGGGAAATCACCGACTTTAAATCTTGGCAATGGGATCCCTCGAGCTATAACGTGGCGGGCGGTTTTGCACAAATCATCAATGAAAACTTTGCGCCACTGGATGACAGATTACGTTCCGTATTGGCCAGAATGGAAAATATCCCAGCTTATTACGCCGCGGCGCGCAGCAATATTCAGCAGCCAACCCTAGAACATACTGAATTGGCTGTGATGCAAAACCAAGGTGCGTTTTCGGTCTTTTCCGATGATTTATTGAAGCAAGTGGCGGATTCTGGTCTGTCAGATGCGGAAAAATCGCTGTTTAAATCCCGTTTCGACACGGCAACGAAAGCAATTAACGAACATATTACTTGGTTAAATGCACAGGTTAGCCAACTGAAAAAAGACGGTGCCCGCAGTTTTAGAATTGGTGAAGAATTATACGAGCAAAAGTTTGCCTTTGATATCCAAGCGGGTATGACAGCAAAACAGCTCTATCAAAAAGCCATGGCAGATAAAGAAAGAGTGCAAGGTGAAATGGCGAAGATCACCGACAAGCTGTGGCCAAAATATTTCACTACGCCAAAACCTGCCGACAATAAAATCGCGATTCGCCAATTGATTGATAAATTATCGACAGAGCACGTTAAGCGTGATGACTTTGTGAGCGAAGTACGTAAACAAATTCCTGAGTTGATTGAATTTGTAAATCAAAAAGACTTAGTGACCTTAGATCCTAAAAAACCATTAGTCGTGCGTGAAACCCCTGAGTATATGCGGGGTTATGCGGGAGCTTCGATTAGTGCGCCTGGTCCTTATGATAAATTAGGCAATACCTATTATAACGTCACGCCACTCGATGGTATGAGTGATGAATCCGCAGAAAGCTATTTACGCGAATATAACCACTGGATATTACAGATTTTAAATATCCATGAGGCGATTCCTGGACACTACACCCAATTAGTTTATTCCAATGAGTCACCAAGCTTAGTGAAAAGCTTATTTGGTAATGGCGCCATGGTCGAAGGTTGGGCCGTTTATACCGAACGCATGATGCTTGAAGAGGGTTATGGTAATTTCGAGCCTGAAATGTGGTTGATGTATTACAAGTGGAATTTACGTGTTATCTGTAACACCATATTAGACTACAGCATTCATGTTAAAGGCATGACTGAAGAGCAAGCCATCAGTCTGATGATGGATGAAGCGTTCCAGCAACGTGCTGAGGCGGAAGGTAAATGGCGCCGTGCCACCCTAAGCCAAGTACAGCTGACCAGTTACTACTCGGGTTACCGCGAAATTTACGATTTCCGCGAAGAATATAAGCAGCTCAAAGGCAAGGATTTTGACCTAAAAGCATTCCATGAGAAGTTTTTAAGTTATGGCAGTGCACCGGTGAAATATATTCGCCAATTAATGTTAGAGCAGTAATCCGTCACCCAGATATAAGGCGCTAACTGAGCGCCTTATATCTGTTCTCTAAACGCCATTCGGTAACATCAGGCATTAATCATGAATGATGTTTAATGACGTCCTTAAGACCGCCGAAATCACTCAAGCAAAAATCTTGTTATTCCGTACTGAATCGAGATGTTCGCAGACAAAGGGAGATGTGCTGATTATCGAAGAGGGTTATTTCTTAGTGCTAGACTCTGCCATGATGGCTAAAACTTCTTCGTAGGAAAGGTTTAATTCGCGAGAGAGGTTGATGATTTTGGTTTTATAGGTTTGAATGTTTTCTTGTTGTGCGAGCTGATGTTTCTTTTCTTCTACTAATTCGTTAACAGTTTCTTGCAATATCAATAATCGACGTAAACTGTAGTCTAGGGATTTGATATATTTCCCCATTTGTTGTTTATTACGGGCTTGCTCAAGATCCGTTGAGGCTTTTTTCTCATATCCATATTCATCGAGCGCGGCAATAGCGCTTTGCAAATCAAGATCTGTTGTCATTTGGTATTCACTTTATTACAAGAAGTTGAGAAGCTAAATAATGAATTAACGTACCCAAGCGGGTGTCATAGGAGGTTAACTATCGCAGATTATCATGTTTATGCCAATGCTCATAAACTATTTAAAGTGCAAACCTCATTAAAAAGTCGAGTTTCGCATTAGGCTTGTAGGGGTCTACAATAATGGTTAGTCTAAACTTTTCACTTCGCGGAGATCCAAATGCTTGATCTATTGCCTGATTTGTTCGATCACTACCCTACAAAACTGTCGCTGTTACCGCTCGATTTTCGCAGTTTTGGTGGTAAGCGTTTGTTTTGGGGTGAAGTTGTAACGGTCAAATGTTTTGAAGATAACTCCAAAGTGAAAGAAGTGCTGGCCCAGCCCGGTCATGGAAAAGTATTGGTCGTTGATGGTGGCGGCTCACCCCGGCGGGCGTTATTAGGGGATTTGATTGCGCAAAGTGCCCTCGATAACGGTTGGCAAGGTGTGGTGATTAATGGCTATGTCCGTGATGTGGCAAGGCTTTCTACTTTTAATCTTGGCGTCTATGCATTAGGGGCAATGCCCATCAAGACCGAAAAATTAAACCAAGGTCAAATCGATGTGCCGATTGAGTTTGGCGCTGTGACAGTAAAACCCGGCATGATGCTTTATGCCGATGAGAATGGCATTGCCGTGAGCGAGGCGTCATTAAATTTTGCCTTTCTAAGTTAAGTGTTATCAAAAATTCAAGATGTTATTGATAAGGATGTTTCTATGAAATTCATTAAGTGGCTTTTAGCTCTTCTGGTGACCTTAGTGGTTGCAGTCACCTTATATCTCACCGTATTTTTCGACCCTAATGATTTTAAACCAGAAATTGTCAACGCCGTTAAAAAGCAGACTGGGCGTGAGCTTGTCATCGGTGATGATTTGTCGTGGACATTTTTCCCGACGGTTGGGATTAATCTAGGGGGGATTTCACTCTCTAATCCCGAGGGATTTACACCCAAATCTATGCTTGAAGTGAATAAAGCTGTGGCAGAAGTTGAGCTTATGCCACTGTTTAGCAAGCAAATTGAAATCGCGCAGCTAAGCCTTGATGGTGCAAAAATCAATCTGGTCACCCGTAAAAATGGCAGTTCGAGCCTCGATGGCTTAACTGGCAAGGGCGCTGAAAAACCAACAACGCCTGCCGAGCCAAGCGCCAAAGCACAATTAACGAGCATTGATGTGGGCGGCGTTTCGATTACCAATACCGAAATCAATTTGATTGATGAAGCCAAGGGACAAACCCAAACCTTAACCTTGAAGCAATTTACGCTGGGGGCATTTTCACTCGATAAATTTGCGCCTATGGCCTACGAATTTGCCGCGACCCTGCCGGATATGACAGTGAGCAGCAAAGGCGAAGGACAAATAAAGTTAAGCCATGATTTTAATCAACTGGTGATTGAGAAGCTGGATATTGAGACTCAAGTTGAAGGCGAGGGGATCCCCAATAAAAAACTGACTGCTGAGGTTAGCCTAAACAGCCAAATCGCATTAGATAAAAAGCAGTTGTCGGCAGACATCAGTAAATTAGCGGCGATGGATATTAATGCAGCGGGTAAGTTGGCGGTGAATTACGGCGGTAAAGTGCCGCAAATTAACGCTGATTTCCAACTGGGTGACATTGACCTCGATGCCTTATTGCCAAAATCTGATACGGCGGAAAAGCAAGCTGCTGCCACGCCTTCACAGGCTCAGGCGGTAGAGCCCGACCTTACCGCGCTCAATGGCTTAGATGCCAAACTGACATTAGCGGTCAAATCCATCAAGGTGGCGAACTTATCAACGCAAAACTGGTTGATGGATTTAGGCATTAAGAATGGTGTGGTTGATCTTAAGCAACTGACGGCGGATCTTTACCAAGGTAAGTTGATGCTGAATGCGCAGGTTGATGCCCGCTCAAAAGTTGCCAGTTACCAATTTGATAAGCAAATTTCGGGTGTTCAGATCCGTCCATTACTAAAAGATGCCGCCGAGCTGGAAATTCTGGCCGGTACAGCCAATTTCAACGTTAAGGGTAAAGGTAAGAGTTTAATTCCAGAGCAGTTGAAGAAAAACCTACTTGCTAATGGCCGTTTTGATATTACCGACGGTGCCCTTTACGGGGTGAATATTCCGCAAATGATCCGTAGCGCTCAGGCCAAGTTAAAGGGGGACATGTCCGCCGACACCAAAGAAGAGCGTAAAACCGACTTCTCTAGCCTGACGGGTAACTTCAGCCTAGAGAACGGTGTGGCGACCAATCCTGATCTTGCCATGTCATCACCGCTATTACGGGTGGCGGGTAAGGGCAGTGCAAACCTGTTGACCGAAGGCTTGGATTACCGATTGACCACGACCTTAGTGAACTCCCTCAAAGGTCAGGGTGGTAGCGAGAAAAATGCCTTGGCTGGCATTGATATTCCACTTGCGATCACCGGCACCTTCCAAAAACCTGAATATGCTTTAGATACCCAAGCGCTGCTGAACAATCAGTTGAAGGAAGAAACGGATAAAGCCAAGGATAAATTAAAGGACTCCCTACTGAAAAAACTCGGTGGTTTTTAGGCATGGGAAAACACACTGCTAAGCAAGTGTCTGGTAGCAAGCTTCAACCTAAGCAGGCATTAACGCGCATTGCGCGCCCGCTTGGGATGGCATTGGTGGCGGGGCAGCTGTTTGGCTGCTTTGCCCCGCAAGCCCAGACTAATGCGCCAAAAACCGATATTCGTACCGAGGCTGCTAAACAACCCGAAGTGGTACAGACCGCCAATTTAGCGGCGAAACTACAGGGAATTGAAGCAAAATCCAGCTTAAAAGTGGAACAGGTATCGAACAAACCGTCTCAGGCTTTGCTCACGGGTACGCTTTCCCTCGATACTTTTGTGGATTTTAAACAACCCCTTAAGGCGACATTAACGGTTCGCAATCCCTCGACTCAGGCGGTTGCACTGCGTTATCACTCGGGTATGACTGCCGATTTGTTACTGACCACACTGCAAGGAAAGCGTCTTTGGGCTTGGTCTGACGATATGATGTTTACTCAAGCCCTGCGTGATACTCAGTTAGCCGCTGGTGAGGAGCTGGTGGTCAGGTTTGCGATCCCGGCAAAAGCCTTGGCTGGGATCCCAAATGAAGGAGCCCATCTTGAGGCGCAATTTGCCGCTAAGGCGCTGGAGAGTGAATTGCCAGCAATGGCGCCCGTGGTGTACTTGCTCACCCTCGAGTAGCGGTTGCTAAACATAGCGCCATTCTTGCAAACTACTGTGTATTTAACATTGCAGATTGAAAGACAGCAGGCTCGAAGTACAAGTCTCGAGGGGATTTTGGACGGATCTTGCGAATAAAAAAGGCAGTAACCAAGTGTTACTGCCTTTTTGTTTGCCCTATTAAAAGGCTTAAGTGTTTAATGCTTGCCGAACCTGCACTGCTTTTGTACAGATTAATGGGCTTAACTCAATATCTAAGCAGCTATGTCGCTAAGTACTAAACATCACGCATTTAAATTGCTTTCATCCACCACCAGCTTTAACACTTGGCCGGGTTGAATGTATTGCGATGAGGTTAAGCTATTCCACTCGAGCAGCTCGGCAACCGTCACTTTAAACTTGCTGGCAATGCGCGCTAAGGAGTCGCCAGATTTCACCTTGTAGCTGACGGTGCGAATCTGCTCCGCTTCCGCTTGGGTTGGCGGCGCAACGATGGTCAGTTTTTGGCCCATCTGCAATTTACTGTCTTTGTTTAAATGGTTCCAAGCGGTGAGCTGTTTCACCGATACCTTATGATTCTGCGCGATTTGCCATAGGGTATCGCCGGATTTCACTTGGTAAGTCAACTTATTGCCAGAGGTTGAAGTTGCCGCTTTTTTAGGTAACTTCTGGCTGGTTGACATGGCATACAGCTGTTTATCGTCGGCAGAGACCGGAATAATTAGGTGTCTACCCGCAACGATATTGTTATTTTTCATACCATTAGCCGCACGGATCGCATTGACTGTGGTATGGTGTTTCTTGGCAATGGCACCGATACTGTCACCGGATTTAATGGTGTATCTGAGCCAACTCACACGGGCTTCACTCTCGGTTTCGGCCAGTGCTTTTTTAAACTCTTCTGACTTATCAATCGGCAATACCAGCGTATGGGGTCCCGTCGGTGCAGTGGCCCAGCGGTTGTATCCAGGATTGAGTTTTAATAGCTCATGGGTCGTCATATTGGCGAGCCCAGCCGCCATGGCCAAGTCAATTTGGCTATCGATATCAACCACTTCAATAGAAGGGCTGTTGTCAATTGGCGCTAGCGTAATGCCGTATTCGTCGGCATGTTTAATCACTTCGGCGAGGGCCAACAATTGTGGCACATAACGCTCAGTCTCTTTTGGCAGATCCAGTGACCAAAAATCGGTTTTAAGGCCTTTATCTTCATTGCGTTTAATCGCATTGAGGACGCGAGACTCGCCCGAGTTGTAAGCTGCAATCGCATAAAGCCAATTATTATTGGTTTTGTCATACAGGTATTCGAGCATGTCCAACGCGGCCACCGTGGAGGCGGGCACATCGCGACGGCCGTCGTACCACCAGTTCATCTCTAACCCAAAATGGCTGGCCATTGGGGTTGTAAATTGCCAAAGCCCTGAGGCGGCACTGGCTGAGGATGCACTGGGATCGAAGGCGCTTTCGATAATCGGCAGCAACGCGATCTCAATGGGGAGATGGCGCTTTTCAAGCTCTTCGACGATCAAATACATGTAAGGCGCCGCACGCTCAGAAATCACTTCGAGGTGTTTGGGGTTCTTGATGTACCAATCGCGATAATAGTTAACTAATTTTTTGTCAGGAACGGGGAGTTGCATTCCTTGACGAATTCGCTCCCATACATCAGTAATTTGCGCCGACTCAGGTTCGGTTGCGAGATAATACTGTGGGACGGTATTTTCAGTTGTGACGGTTTCAGCTTCAGGTTTGGTCACCTGATGGTTGTCTAAAGTCTGACAACCTGTGAGCAGGGCAAATCCCCCTGCTACAACATAAAGTGATACTCTCATGGAAAACGATAGTCCTCTGTTAGTGCATTGCCACTGCACAATCTCATCGAGCCTCATTGAGCTAACAAATTGATTATTATGTAAATAGTGGCAACACAGAGCGCAAAGTATTCACGCAAAAACGAGCCATTCTATGGGATCTTTTTGATCTTGTCCCTAAATTATCGTACATCTTGTAGGGTCACTTTTGATTTACATCATCAAAAGTGGGAAAAACTGTATAAATTTCAGCCATAAATAGATCGTTTTTTACTAAAAAATATCTTTCCACTGCCTGAGTAGGGTAAAACAGGTCAGTTCATCTGCTTTAGTCAGATCTTGATCACAAAACTGATTTTTTATGCTGTTGACTATGGTGGGCGACAAAGGGCGCAGAAAGGGATTAATGGCTCGCTCCAATCCGATCGTGGAGGGAATGGTGGCTTTGCCTTGGGCACGAAGGGTGCTTGCTTCCTCCACATAGGCGTTAAGCGCTTCATTATCAGTATCGACCGTTTGGGCAAACTTCAGATTTGATAAAGTGTATTCATGGGCGCAGTAGACTCGGGTTTCATCGGGCAGCGCCGCGAGCAGACTTAAGGATTGCCACATTTGGCTTGGTGTGCCCTCAAATAAGCGGCCGCAACCTGCGCTAAAGAGGGTATCACCGCAAAATAATGCGTCATCAACCAGATAGGCAATATGCCCAGCCGTATGACCAGGAACGGACAGGATACGCACTGGCGCGTCAATAAAAGGCAGAGTGAGTGAATCACTCAGCGTTGGCTCAATTGGCTGATTGATGCCTTGAATATCTTCACTTTGTGGACCATAAACCGCTAAGTCATGGCCTGTGGTCTGTTTTACGTGGTCCGTTAGGGCGGCGATCCCACCCGTGTGGTCCCTATGGTGATGGGTGATCAAAATACCCGCTAACGAGAGTCGCTGGGCGTGCAAGTAGTCGAGCACGACATTGGCATCACCTGGGTCAACCACATACACGGCTTGCTGGGAGTCTTGTCGCAACACCCAGATATAATTGTCATTAAAGGCATTAATCGCTGTTATAGTGAGCATAGCACCGCCGATCGCTGTATTTCGTTTTGAAGATAAGGTTATTATCCATAAGAGGGGCTCACTTGGCGACTGTTGCGATTGCCCATGACAATTGCTCATGGCAAACGCCAAAGCGGTAATGGGCAAGATGGATGATTTGCATTAAGCACATGGGTAACGGGAAGGGAGGAGACTTGTGTCGTATAACAGTTCTATGCGCAAACCCGAGCAATGGGACGATTTGCCCAATGGTCCTGCACTCCAACAAGCCGTTTCCGATAAGCTTGCCGATTGGTGGCCAAGGGTGTTTGGCTATCATCTACTCAAACTCGGTCCCTTAAGCGCCGATCTCTCGAGCATGGCATCCCCCGTTGCCCACCATTTCTCACTGTGCTCAGAACCCAATGCCTCGTTAATTGGCGATTTTTGCCATTTACCCCTACAGAATGGGGTGATCGATGCGGTGCTGATGAGCCTGCTGCTTGAATTTGAGGCAGATCCTTACCGTATCCTGCGGGAAACCGACAGGGTGCTGATCGCCGGCGGCTACTTATTTATCGTGGGCTTTAATCCCCTAAGCCCAGTGTTTCTCGGTAAGTTATGGCCAAAATTTCAGGACAATCTACCCTGGTGCGGGCGTTTTTTTATGCCCTCTCGAGTGCGAGACTGGTTAGGCTTATTAGGCTATCAAGTGGTCAGCGATGAACGTTTAGTCTACCACCCGTTAATTGGTGAGTTTAATGATGGCCGTTTTATGCAGCAAACCTTGGCCTCATGGCTACCCAGTGCGGGCAGCTTATATTTGATTGTGGCACGTAAATTAGAGTCGCCATTAACGCCCATCCGCGACAAACGTAAAGTATTACAGCCGAATTGGACCACAGCCCCGAGCGCGGGTCGAACCGGGCATTTATCCGAACATACCAAATAATTTCATTCATTAATGAGTCTGTTATGCGAATAACCTTAAGGCAACTTGCGGTATTTGAAGCCGTTGCACGCAGTGGGCAAGTGGCAAAAGCGGCAGAGCAAGTTAATCTATCGCCGCCTGCGACCTCCATGGCCTTGGCCGAATTAGAAAAACAGCTCAATGCCCGTTTATTTGAGCGGATTGGCAATCGATTACAGCTCAACTCCCAAGGGAATTTGTTGTTGCCACTGGCGACGGACTTGTTACATCGAGTCGAGCAAATCGAGCAAGCGTTCACGCGCCAAGACGGTGATTTAGTCGGGCATTTAAGCGTGAGTGCTAGTTCCACTATTGGTAACTATTTGTTAGCAAAAGCGGCGGTGGCCTTTTGTCAGCAACATACGCAGACCCATGTGGATGTGGCCATTACCAATACCCAAGAAGTGATCCAATCGGTCGCGCAATTTCGCGCCGAAATGGGGTTTATCGAAGGACATTGCACCGATAATCGCTTGAATATTGAGCCTTGGCATAAGGACAGGCTACTCGTCTTTTGTCATCCCGCGCATCCCCTTGCGGGGCAGACGGTTAAACCCGCGGCGGTCAAAGGCCAATCCTGGGTATTAAGGGAGGAAGGCTCGGGCACGCGTGAATATTTTGTCAATGCAGCCAATGAATTAGGCATGCAGCCTGAGGCGAAATTCTGCTTTACCACGCCCGATGCCATTAAGCTTGCAGTAAAACAAGGCGCTGGACTGGGCGTGCTCTCGGAGTTGGCGCTGGATAAAGACATCAGCCGAAAAGAGCTGGCACTGGTAACCATTGAAGGCCTAGTGCTAGAGCGACAGTTTTATCGGATTACCCACAAGAGCCGCCAAGCCACGTCATTAGGCCTAGCCTTTGTGCAGTTTTGCGGTAATTTTTTCCATTTATCTCGGGAGTGATCGGCGCAACGTTTAGCGCCGAAATGAGGGCCAGTTTTAGGACTCAGGCTGATAGCCTTCATCGACTTGGGTAGGGCTCGCTTCAGCGGCGGCGCGGGCGAGTTGATCGCAGCGCTCGTTTTCAGGGTGTCCGGCGTGGCCTTTCACCCAACGCCAATCAATTTGATGGAGTTGGGCGGCTTTGTCTAAACGTTTCCAGAGATCAACATTTTTCACTGGCGTACGATTCGAGGTCATCCAGCCTTTTTTCTTCCAGCCATGGATCCAGGTGGTGATCCCTTGGCGCATATATTGGCTATCGCTGGTTAAAATGACCTTGCAAGGCTCTTTTAACGCCTCGAGGGCGACGATGGGGGCTAATAATTCCATGCGATTATTGGTCGTCAAGGCAAAACCATCGGACATCTCCTTTGTATGGCCCTTATAATTCATTACAATGCCATAGCCACCGGGGCCAGGGTTGCCTAAGCAAGAGCCATCGGTGAAGATGTGGATCAGTTTTAGTTCAGTCATCAAATGGTTATCCGCAGCGTAAATACCGGCCGAGTATAACCAAAAAATGTCATAAGAAGCGCATAAAAGTATGAATATTATCTCAAACGCAAGCCGTCAGGTTATTTTGGATACTGAAACCACGGGTATGAACCAAGGCAGTGGTGCAGTGTATTTAGGCCACAGAATTATTGAGATAGGGTGCGTTGAGGTGATCAACCGCCGTTTAACGGGCCGTTATTTCCATCAATATATCAATCCCGGCCAAGCGATTGACCCAGAAGCGATTGCGGTTCACGGCATCACCGATGAGCGCGTTGCCAATGAGCCTAGGTTCCATCAGATAGCGCAGGAATTTATTGATTTTATCAGTGGCGCCGAAATTGTGGCCCATAACGCAAACTTCGACGTGAGCTTTATGGACCATGAATTTTCGCTGTTGCAGCCATTAGGGCCAAAGACCAGTGAAATCTGTGAGATCTTAGACTCCCTCGATATCGCAAAATTTTTACACCCTGGGCAAAAGAACAACTTAGACGCCCTATGTAAGCGCTACGGTATCGATAACTCTCGCCGCCTGTACCACGGGGCATTACTCGACGCCGAGATCTTAGCCGATGTGTATTTGGCGATGACAGGCGGGCAGACCAAGTTCAATCTCTCTAATGATGAAGTCGGTCAAGAGGCTGGGGGCATCCAACGCTTTGATCCGGCATCACTTAATCTTAAAGTGATCAGCGCATCGGCCGATGAACTCGTTATGCATGAAAAGCGTCTTGATTTAGTCGCAAAATCAGGAAAATGCCTCTGGAGAGGATAATTTATTGCCTATGACGATGTCGCTGCGAAAATCCTTACGAAATACCACATTAGTGCTCGGCGGCCTCTGCTTGAGCGCTTCTTTGCTGGCGGCTGATGCCGAACCAGCAACCGCTCAGCCACCCGCCAATATGGCGTCAAAGACTCAAGAGGCGCAGCCAACTGCCGCAAAACCCAATGATGCTCAAGTCAGTCCGTCTAAGGTTAGTGAGCCCAAAGTCAGTGAGGCTAAAACGAGTGCAGATAAACCCGCTGACGTGAAAGCGAGCGCCGAAAAGCCAGTTGATGCCAAGCCGAGTCAAGCCACTCAAGCTAAGCCGACCAAGCCTGCTACTCGAAAAGTGGTGCCCGTCGATACCGCCTCTGAGCTTAAAAATCGCTTTCGGGTGGATCATATGGTCAGCAGCATGACATTGTTGATCCAGCGGGAGTACGGCTCTGCGCCTGTGGTCATCGTATTGCCCGATGGCAGCAAGTGGTACGCCAACCGTCACCCTGAAACGGTTAAATGGGTCGATGGCATTACTGGCGACATTATATATATCGAGTCGCCTCAGCCTGGCCCTTGGCAGCTGGTGGGTAAGGTAGTACCGGGATCGCAACTTAAGCGGGTCTCTAAACTTGAAATTGAAGTGCAACAACTGCCGCAGCCGTTATTCCAAGGTGAAGAAACCAAAGTCGTTGCTCAATTAATGGGTGATGCGGAGCGGGTGCGCATGCCGGGACTCGATTATCTTGTCGAGTGGACCGCGCATTTTGTCAGTAAACATCGCGCTGGGGATGAGAACTTTGCCGCCGGTGACATTATCGTCGGCTCTTACAAAGATAATGGCGAAAAGTTCGATGAAAGACCCGATGATGGCATGTTTACCAGTGATATCAATCTAAAACAGCCCTGGGGCGAGTACGACTTTGTGGTCCAAGCCCGTAATAATGTGTTTGAACGACAGGTTTCTTTTCCCTTTACCTTATCGCCACGCCCAGTGAATGCCGAGGTGATCACCCCAGATGATCCGTTAACGGGGCGATGGAAAATAATGCTGCACGCCGATAGCAGTGTGCTGCAATTGGCTGAAACCCATTTTTCATTCGAGCTTGTTGGACCAGCAGGTTTGCAACTTCCCCTCGTCGTTCATGGGCTTAAAGAGAGCGACACTGAACTGCCAATACCGCCTGTGACTGAGTTTGGCAGTTATCGAATTAAAGGCACTGTGGCGACCACCACACTCACTGGCCGTGAAATCCTGCTCGATTTGCCAGAACTCTTCTTTAACTTAGTGCAGCCACCCGAACCGCCGCCGAGTGCCGAGGAGTTAGCCGCCGTTGCAGCGCAAAAGGCCGCTGAAGAAGAAGCCGTGGCAAAACAGGATGCGCTGTTTTGGATCATTACCATCAATGCTGTGTTACTACTGCTTGGGGTTGTGGGGCTGATAGTTTGGCGTAAGCGTCAAAGTCTCGCGCAGGCACTGGCCGCCGCAGAGCAACGGATGTTAGATGAGGCTGGGCAGAATAAGCCAGAGGCGCCATCGCTCGATGAGATTGATTTGACCATGCCAGATGAGCCGGATCATCGCCGCTAAATCAACGGCCAACAGTCAGGCGTTTTAGACGCCAGTTTGAAGATATTTTGTTCATTTATCATGGGGTTTTGTTTGGTTTGGCGAAATTTTAACTAAACGATGCAAATGAGTGAAAAAAACGGTTGACGCTTCGAACGCTCAACCGTATTATTCACCGCAACTTGAGTGGAGCGGTAGTTCAGTTGGTTAGAATACCGGCCTGTCACGCCGGGGGTCGCGGGTTCGAGTCCCGTCCGCTCCGCCAGTCAAGTTGTTGAAAGTTAACATTATATTGCCCTAGTAGCGGTATAATAAAAGTTTGGAGCGGTAGTTCAGTTGGTTAGAATACCGGCCTGTCACGCCGGGGGTCGCGGGTTCGAGTCCCGTCCGCTCCGCCAAATAGAATAAGCCTCATCGAAAGATGAGGCTTTTTTCTATCTATCTTTTCAGAGTATTTGCCTCTGTATTTCTGCTTAATACCTTTACCTAATGCCTAAGGTATTGTTTCTTTTTATCCCTTTATTTCTACTGAAAGCTGAATATTCGCTGTCAATCGACATATTCGAGTTACAGGACTGCATTTTTTGCTGCTATTGTTATCACCAATAGTTCATTTTTCTGTATGAAAAAAGCGTGTTAGGTTGGGTTAATAAAGACCACTCCATGCCAACTAAAGGAAGTTATATGGTTGAAAAAATCACTGGGATGTTAGCACTTATCGGGGTGCTTTCGTTATTTTGTCAATGGGTTGGTTGGAAGCTTAGGTTACCTGCAATTTTACCGTTATTACTCTGTGGTTTGATGTTAGGCCCAGCATTTGGGGTACTCAATCCCGATGAAATCTTTGGGGATTTATTGTTTCCTATCATTTCACTCGGTGTCGCCGTGATCCTGTTTGAGGGGGCATTGACCCTCAATTTTAAAGAGATTAAAGACCATGGCCGCATGGTGACTCACTTAGTGAGCATCGGCATGGTGATCACCTGGGGCTGTATCAGTGTCGCGACCTTTTATTTGCTCAATTTTAGCTGGGAGGTCGCATTGTTATTTGGCGCCCTCGTGGTGGTCACGGGGCCAACCGTGATTGTCCCTATGCTGCGCAGCGTACGGCCTAAGTCGCAACTGGCGAGTATTTTACGCTGGGAAGGGATTGTGATTGACCCCATTGGTGCGCTACTTGCTGTATTAGTATTTGAATACATTACGGTATCCGGTGACCCCACTAGCCATGTGCTCTATGCACTAGGCTCCATGCTCACGCTTGGCTTAGGCTTAGGCGCGGCGTCAGGTTACCTCATTGGCCAAGTGATCCGCCGCAATTTATTGCCGCATTATTTACGTAATACCGCAGTATTAACCCTTATGCTGGGGATTTTTGTCGGCTCCAACCTACTGCAGGAAGAGTCTGGATTACTCACAGTGACTGTGATGGGGATTTGGCTAGCGAATATGCGCGGTGTGGATATTGCTGAAATCCTTGAATTTAAAGAAACACTGACAGTGCTGTTGATTTCTGCCTTATTTATCCTGTTAGCCGCAAGACTCGATTCGAGTGCCATGATGGATTTAGGCTGGGGCGGCGTAGGAGTGCTCGCCGTGACCATGCTGATTGCTCGGCCGCTCAGTATTTGGGTGTCAGGCATTGGGACGTCACTCTCAAGAGCCGATAAGTGGTTTCTATGTTGGATTGCCCCGCGGGGGATTGTGGCGGCGGCCGTATCTTCCTTATTCGCCATTAAGTTAGAAGCTACCAATGTGCAGGGCGCCGATGCCATCGTACCCTTAGTATTTTTAATCATTATCGGCACTGTCGTTATCCAAAGTTTAACCGCGGGCCGCTGGGCGAAATACCTTGGAGTGACGTCGGGTTCGGCGCAAGGATTATTAATTTTCGGAGCCTCGAAGTTTTCCCGCGAACTGGCAAAAATCTTAAAAAGCAAAGATGTCAAAGTGCTGCTGGCCGACAGCAACTGGGATAACATTCGTCTCGCGCGGATGGATAATATTCCGGTCTATTTTGGTAATCCCGCCTCGGAACATGCAGAAACCTATATGGATTTAACTGGGATTGGCCGAGTGCTGATCATGTCGCCTTATAAGCAGTTAAACCCGCTGGTGACCTTTTATTTTCAAGATGTGTTAGGTTCTAAAAAGGTCTTTGGCCTTAATAATGCCGAGCAGGGTAGCGCGCGCCATCAATTATCTGAGACTTACAAACAGCGATTATGTTTGTTTGGTGATGCGGTGTCCTACGCCAAAATTGCCAGTCAAATGGCGAAAGGGGCGCAGCTTAAAGTCACTAACTTAACTGAAAACTTCACCTTCGAGCATTTCCGCAAACGTTATGGCGAAACGGCATTGCCGTTAGTGTATCTGACCAAAGAGGGCAAAGTCGTGATAGTGTCAGGCAATGACACCCTATTCCCCAATGGCATAGAGTTAATCAGTTTGCTGCCCGTTGAAGCGCTTGAAGAAGCGAAAATCCAACAGGCGATTGCCGAGCAAGAGGCGATAGCTGCACAGGCCAAAGCGGCGGAAGAAGCAGCCCTTGCGAAAGCCAAGGCCGAGGAGGAAGCTGAAGCAGAGCGCCAACAACTTGAGCAGCAAGCGAAAATCAAGGCCGAAGAGCCATCGCAATCTGAGGTTGAAGCACAAGATAACATCAACACCGCGGATGAAACGTTGGCGAAGGGATAATGGCGAGGCCAAGGTTAGCTAAGATGAGCTTGGTATTTGCGAAGAGATAAGCCTGTTAATTGAGGCGATAATAAAAAAGGCACTACTATGTAGTGCCTTTTTGTTTATTAAGATGGACTTAGCTAGTACAGCTTCGCTATTAAGCGGCGCGTTCCTGTGACGTCGTTGCGACGACTTCAGGGCGCAGCTCTGCTGGGTCAAAGTCATCCACATTGATTGACTTCATTCGGCCGATTTCGGCACGTTCCAACAGTTGTACTTCGCTGTCGCTCAATACACCTAAGGCTTTACCTTCAGCGGCGACTTTATCTAACCACATGAAAGGTAAACGCTTGCCACTGGCCTTACAGACTTTGTCGAATAAAGGTTCGGCAGCCAGAATATCCTTAAGCGTTTGCTCTTGGATGCCCACAGCATTGTGCTCTGAGTTAGTCCAGAATTGGCCTTTACCTAAACGATCACGGCTTTCACAAGGTGTTTGCATGATCTTAGCCACTTTATGATCTAACACATCGCTTGGACGTTTCAGAGGACGACCGAATGGGAACATGATGGCGCGTAGTACGCCGCCTAGACCCATAGGGAAGTTATCCAGTAAATCGTCTAATGAAGCCTGTAACTGGTACAGAGCATCTTCAACCGCCCATTGCACCAGTGGCAGATCGTCGGTTTGACGGCCTTCATCTTGGTAACGTTTTAAGGTCGCAGAAGCGAGGTATAACTGGCTTAACAGATCACCTAAGCGGGCAGAAATACGCTCTTTACGTTTTAAGTTACCGCCTAAGGTTGCCATGGCTAAGTCTGAAAGCAGGGCTAGGTTGGCACTGAAACGGTTCATATGTTGATAATAACGCTTGGTTTTATCTGAGTAAGGCGCGTTAGAGAAACGGCTTGATGTCAGACCTAACCAGAAGCTACGGACAAAGTTACTGGTCGCAAAACCAATGTGACCGAAGATGGCCGCATCGAAGTTGGCTAAACCTTGGCCGGACTCAGTGTCAAACGCTGACTCCATTTCGGCCAATACATAAGGATGACAACGGATTGCACCTTGACCATAGATGATCATCGAACGTGTCAGGATGTTTGCGCCTTCAACGGTAATCGCAATCGGAGCCGCTTGATAGCCACGACCTAAGTAGTTGTTAGGGCCTAAACACACACCTTTACCACCGTGGATATCCATGGCGTCGATAACGCATTTCTGCATACGATCGGTCAGGTGATATTTCACGATAGCCGAGATAACCGAAGGTTTTTCACCTAAATCGATACCTGTGGTGGTTAATGAGGTCACTGCATCCATCAGATAGGCGTTACCACCGATGCGTGCCATTGGCTCTTCAATCCCTTCTAACTTACCAATCGGCAGTTTGAATTGACGACGAATACGTGCATAGGCACCCGTTGCAAGTGCTGCTGTTTTTACACCACCGGCAGAGTTTGATGGCAGCGTGATACCACGGCCAACAGACAAACACTCAACCAGCATACGCCAGCCTTGGCCAGCCATTTTCGGACCACCGATGATAAAGCTTAATGGTACGAATACGTCTTTACCGCGAGTAGGACCGTTTTGGAACATACAGTTCAGCGGGAAGTGACGACGGCCTGTTTCAACGCCTTCAACATCAGTTGGGATCAGCGCGCAGGTAATGCCCAGTTCTTCTTTGTCGCCTAATAGGTGTTCAGGGTCACGCAGTTTAAACGCCAGACCTAATACAGTCGCAACTGGCGCTAGGGTGATATAACGCTTGTTCCAGGTTAAGCGCATACCTAAGACTTCTTCGCCTTCCCATTGACCTTTACACACGATACCAAAGTCAGGGATAGAACCCGCGTCGCTACCAGCCTCAGGGCTAGTTAATGCGAAACAAGGGACTTCTAAACCTTTGGCTAAACGTGGCAGGTAATGGTTTTGCTGCTCAGGCGTACCATAGTGTTGTAACAGTTCGCCAGGGCCTAAGGAGTTAGGTACACCTACAGTGGATGCCAGCTCGCTGCTTAAACCCGCAAGCTTTTGCAGCACGCGTGATTGGGCGTAGGCTGAGTACTCTAAACCGCCGTATTTTTTCTTGATGATCATGGCGAAGAAGCCGTGATCTTTCAGGTATTGCCATACTTCAGCAGGCAAATCAGCCAGTTGATGTGATACTTGATGTTGGTTCACCATGCGGCACACTTCTTCAACTGGACCGTCTAAGAAGGCTTGCTCATCGGCACTTAAACGAGCGACAGGGTAATTGTGGAGTTTTTTCCAGTTTGGGTTACCCGCAAACAGATCGGCTTCCCACCAAGTGGTACCAGCTTCAATCGCTTCTTTTTCGGTAGAAGACATTTCGGGCATGATGCCACGGTACATCTTCATCAGTGGGCGACTGATAACATTTTGTCTAAATGCACTGATATTGAGGGGCAGCGCGATCACGAGGAAGATAATCCAAGAGATAGGGCCAACAACATCGAGTGTCCATCCGGCTGTCATCACAACAGCGGCTGCAATAGTGGCAGTGAGCAAAGATACCCGAAGGTAAGCTAGGGCTCCTAGCACTAAGATCATGGCGATGATCCAAAGTAGGGTAGTCACTGTATTTCTCCTTAAGTATGACCGAGTGCCAATCACAGGTCATAACGAGTTTTGTTGATTGCGATCACAATTATAGTTTGTGGTCTGACCTGTGTCGCATAAAAGTTAAACCTAAGGCAGTTTTAATACAAGTATTTTTCAAACAATTGTTTAAATTTTTTGTCACCTTTGATCATTCCACAAATGTCATCAACTAGTTACAATGCAAAACCGTGGATATTTGGATTGAGAAAGGCGAGAAATATGTGTGAGTTACTGGCGATGAGCGCCAATGTGCCGACCGATATTGTGTTTAGTTTTACGGGATTAGCACAGCGTGGTGGCGTCACTGGGCCCCATGTCGACGGTTGGGGGATCACTTTCTATGAAGGCCGTGGCAGCCGTACGTTTAAAGATGCCTGCCCAAGTAGCGAGTCGCACATTGCAAAATTAATCAAATCCTATCCGATTAAAAGCGAGGTGGTGATAAGCCATATTCGTCAGGCCAATCGCGGCTGTGTTTCCCTTGAAAATACTCATCCTTTTACCCGTGAGTTGTGGGGCCGTTATTGGACCTATGCCCATAATGGTCAGTTAAGCGACTATCAGGCGAAGTTTCAGGTGTCCCGTTATCAGAGTGTCGGCGATACCGACAGCGAGCTGGCTTTTTGCTGGATACTGGAGCAAGTCGCGGCCAAGTTTGGTGACCGTCGCCCAGAGGACATGCAAGCGGTGTTTCGATTTGTGGCTACGCTTGCTGAACAAATCCGCGTCCTTGGGGTATTTAATATGATCCTCAGCGATGGCGAATACTTGATGAGCTATTGCAGTAATAATCTGTGTTATATCACCCGCAGGGCACCGTTTGGCAAGGCAAAATTAATTGATACCGATGTTGTGATTGATTTTGATAAAGAAACCACACCACACGATGTAGTGACTGTCATCGCCACTCGGCCGCTCACTGAAAACGAGGACTGGCAAGTGATGCAGCCTGGCAATTGGAAGTTGTTCCGCTTAGGTGAGCTGCTTATCGATTTGTAATTGGGGCGTTGCCATTCTACTTTGACGGCATTAAATCAGAAACAAAAAGGCCAAATGGAGTCACTCACGTTTGGCCTTTTATGTTTTGTGCTGCGTTGTTACTGCATCTTAGAAGCAGCACTCAATTCGTCTTATCAGCCATAAACACTTAACTAATTTAATTAGCGCCTGTGCCTAGGAGTTTAGGTACTCTCTGCTCTATCGGAATTTCGGTTTCAACGGCTGCGGCTTCAACGGTGGCGGGCGTGACTGCAACTGGCACATCGTCGAAATGATAATTCAGCAGTTTGATATCCAGCTGTTTGCTGCCTTTTTCAAAGTGCGTAAGACGAACGGGCAGGTAGGCTAGATCCGGAGCCATCCAAAAGAAGGTTTGGCGTTTGTGATTGTCACGCACAACCTCAATTTTGACTGTATCGTAGCTGCCGCTTTCAATTGTCATCCGTTCCTTACCAATCACATGGAACTTGTATTCATCGATCTCGTTGGATTTAACCATCTTATAATCAAGCACTTCTTTACCTGCGCTGATATCGAGACGAAACTGCAGCTGCACCATCAGAGGGTCGAAAATATCGCCTTCGAAGGGGAATTTACCTTTTTCATCCTTATAACGGGTATGGATCATCCCTTGCGCCTTGGCAAAGGCGGTTTGCTCGATAAAATTCGGGCCGACACCTTGGCGCTCATGCAAATAGCGCAGGGGTAATAATTGATTGCCATCCTGAGCAAACTCACTCAGCACATGGCGCACATCGGTCAGTAATAACAGGCTAAGATCGCTGTCGAAGCGATATTTGTAGATCCCATCCTCCATGGCGGGCAGTTGATACTTGGCCTTACCCAACTCAATATCACCATAATTAACTTGATATTCAGCAGTTTGAGGCGTTAAAGGCGTTGGCGCCGCCATCGCAAATACGCTGTGGGTGAGTGCGAGACTCACGAATAACGTTGGAATTGTGCGCAAGTAATGCTCCTTTATATCGCAAACAGATTGCGGCTAACACCGCTTATCCCATTGGCTGAACTGCCAAGCTTAATTGTTTATAGCTGAGGCCATATCGGGTGTAAACAGTTTATAGATCAATATATTAAACTAGAAGGGGATTGACATCACTAAGGTTGCCATATCCGGTTGCCACTCAAACTCAGACAAGTCTACTTTGCCACAGTTCACTGTAACGCCTTCAATACGCAATAATTCCATCTGTTCCTGAAAGGAGACTGAATGCTTTTCGAAGGAAATTTTACCTTGGCTGTTGAGTACTCTATGCCAAGGAAGTGACAAATGTTCGGGGGCCGATTTGAGCGCCTTCGACACATAGCGGGCACGACCGGGTAAACCGGCAAAATCGGCCACTTTGCCATAACTGCTGACTTTGCCAGGCGGGATCATCGCGACAATATGCCAAATCTTCGCCATCGGCGAGAGGGTGTTTTGTGTCTCTAGTGTGCTGTTCGTTTCGTCTGGCGTAATGGCCTTATCTTGCTCTAAGTAGCGATAA
The DNA here is from genome assembly GCF_029843705.1 of Shewanella sp. GD03713. NCBI lineage: Bacteria > Pseudomonadati > Pseudomonadota > Gammaproteobacteria > Alteromonadales > Shewanellaceae > Shewanella > Shewanella sp. GD03713. Next base: position 2,716,090 of record NZ_JAOCIW010000001.1, on the reverse strand, counting down.
AGTGGGGATTTATCTTTTGCAAACCGCATGATGATGCCAAATAAAACCATGAATGAGGTGAGCCAGTGTAGCGTTAATTTCCGCCTAAGTGAAACAGAGGACGGCTGATACTGCTGCAATTTAAATCTAAAAAATCGATTGTAATGATTTTTATTAAACTATTTAGTTTTGAATATTGAGAAAACACAGGAATAGTTCATAATAGCGCCAAATTTTTTGACTCACTAAGAGATGAAACAGGCATGGCTGTACTCGATATTCTGACAATTCCCGATGAGCGTCTAAAGCGCAAAGCACAACCCGTAAAAGACATTGAAGCGATTCAGGGATTTATCGATGATTTAATCGAAACCATGTACCACACCGACGATGGTATCGGTCTGGCCTCGACCCAAGTGGGCAGCACAGATGCGGTGATTGTGATCGATTTATCCGAAAATCGCGATCAACCCTTAGTGCTGATTAATCCAGAGATTGTTGAAAAATCAGGCGAATACGTAGGTGAAGAAGGCTGTCTTTCTATCCCTGGCTATCGCGCCAAAGTGAGCCGTTTTGAAAAGGTTAAAGTCACCGCCTTAGACAGACAGGGCAAAGCGATTGAAATCGAAACCGATGACTTTTTGGCTATTGTTTTACAACACGAAATCGACCATTTACACGGTAAAGTGTTTATCGAACATTTATCGACCTTAAAGCAGCAAATCGCGTTGAAAAAAGTGCGTAAATACGCCTAAGCAGATGAATTTGCGCGACTGATTGTCGTCTTTATCTAAGTCAAAGCCGCATTCCGATGCGGCTTTGTTGTTTCTAAGCATTTAAAAAGCCAAACAAAAGCGCGATATGTGAAGTTAACGGCTTGTTTTTACAGCAGTGACTCGCTAAGGTAGCGGCAATATGCACGGGTTGCATGGCCTGTGCGCAGTAAGGATACGGTAGGGAAACAAATGAAGACAAAATTCATAGCGCTTGTGGGTGCGCTGGCATCGATTAGCATCTTGCTTGGTGGTTGCAGTGCTTTTTTTAACGGTAACACCACTGAAAAAAACGTAGTTTCCAGCAGTCTGGTTGAATATCTCTATCCTGATGATAAACAACGCGAGGCTCAGCAACCCAGTATTCCGGTATTGCGTCTTCCCATCACGGTTGGCATTGCCTTTTTACCCTCCACCCATTGGCAATCCGAAGCCCTCGATAGCAGCTCGCAAATCGCCTTGCTGGATAAAGTGAAACAGTCATTTGTTAAATATGACTTTATTGACCGTATCGAATTAATCCCCAGCACTTATCTTAAAAATGGCAAAGGTTTTAGCACCTTACAGCAGGTCGCCCGTTTACACGATGTCGATGTGATGGCGCTGGTGTCTTACGATCAACTGTTACAAAGCAGCGAGAATAAGGCTTCACTGCTGTATTGGACCATAGTCGGCATGTATATGGTGCCCGGTAATGAAAACGCGATCCAAACCTTTGTCGATACCGCCGTTTTTGATATGCGCAGCCAAAAAATGTTGTTTAGGGCGCCTGGTATTAACCAACTTACCGACACGTCAACCGCAGTGAGCGTCACCAACGTGCTACGTGAAAAATCCGCTGAAGGCTTTGAGCTGGCGGTAAACGATATGATCACTAATTTAGACGCCGAATTAGCCCGCTTTAAAACCCGCGTGAAAGAAGAACATATTGCGACCATTGAACATAAACAAGGTTATAGCGGCGGTGGCAGTTTATCCCTATTAATCCTTTCGCTACTGGGCATATTTGCAATTCGCCGTTTAACTATTTGTAGAGAATAATTAAACCTATTTATTAGGATGATTTGAGTGAAATGGAGTTTCGATGTTTTGGCTTTTTTTTAAGTAAGCATGCCTCTTTTCTCTATGTTTAATGGGCCGAATAAAGCATTAAGGATCTTATAGTAATGACAGACATTACGGATAGAATTTGTTATGAAATCGAAGATATTCAAGAGGCAGTTAACCTAGTAAAAACTATTTCTTCTGCAGCTGAATTATATGAATTATTAAGGCATTACAATTGGGATGATGGTTATGAGATCCCGATTACGATTGCTGACCACCCATTATGTGAGTTAGCTATTGCAATAAGGATGTTTTGGCTTGCTGAAGCGATGGATTGGTTAGAAATGAATGAACAAAATGAATTAATTCCAGCCAATAACGTTATTGAGCCTTATCAACAGAAAGATTATGATTTCGCAGTCATGCTGACAAATCGAATTTTAACTGGTTACTACCAGATAAGAACAGTTTCTCATACTGAAAAGATATCAAAGACGATGCAATACCTTTTTAAGAAGCGTGGCGTGCCAGAGATTTTATACAAACCAATAGTGGTATGAGTGCAGATGTATAAGATTTAGATAGATTAGGCCGATTTATTGCCGTTTCACCCAAATGAGGGAGATTACTAGACCATAACCGACGGATTAATTTCCAATAAGCCGAGTAGAATTGTATTTTTCACTCAAACAGAGGGCTTCGGACGAGTTTAATTCGTAATCTACAATCACTCAGCTTGATAATGGTGTGCGCGTTTTCACTGGTCTAACAAGGTAAACGCGCATGCGCACGAATAAAATGTTATATTTTAGGAGAAATTATGGCATCACTGGAAGAAGCTTATAGCAATGAGTATCAGGATATTATTGATCCTGAATTAGCATATGACCTTTATTGAGCAGGTATTATAGCTGATAAATCAGCTTTCGAATGTCCTAGTGAAAAATGTAATGCCAAGGTCACTTGTATAAATCTTGATCAGGAAAAACAGGATATGCATCAGTCTCCTCACTTCAGAGGATACAATCATTCTGTCGATTGTGATGCAACATTTGGTCTAGATAGAGTTGCAGGTGTTGAGTCTCCAACAACATCGGCTCAATCGAAATTTGTTAAGAGTGATTCAATATCAGATGTTTTTCATCTTAAACGCCCTAAAAATCAATTCGCGAAGAAAGAACCGAAAGGTATCGACCTTACTAAGGAAAAGAAAATAAGTAATCGACGCGGAAAAAGTGTCACGGGAGAAGAGTTCTTCGGTGGCTCTAAGTATTACTCTGTGCGATCTTTAGTATCTAAGTTTATAAGATACAGAAAAGATAACTCATTATCAGAACATAAAATAAACATACAGGGAAAAGATATTAGCTATAAGTCGCTGTTTAAAGGTATTTATAAACAACTTATTACTGCCCTTCCGGATGAAAATTTAATTTATTGGGGAGTAGCTTTCATCGATTATATTGAAAAAAAGGAATGCTACAAAGTTACTTTCGGTGAAACTCTTGAGCATGGAGGTAATGATATTCGGCCGTCATTTTTTATATCTAGAACAATGATTGCCGAGTATCCTGTGAGAAATCTAGTTGTGAAGAGGTTAGAAAAAATATCAAAGGAAAGTGACAAAAGAGCATTTGTTTTCATTTATTCTAAACCTCATTCGTCAGGAGATAGTTATATTAATTTTGACTTGGAAAGTCTGGACTATTTAGAAATACGATATTTGGACTTGTTTGATGATCTTAAGAAAAAAATATAACAAGGCCAAGCACATCGCCCGCAAAAAGTGCGGGCTGGACCTCGCTACGCTCGGCTCGTGTTGGCGGCGTTAACCCATAGAAGTTTTAATCCGAAATTCACTAATCCGAGCTAAAAGTCTAACGCGAAATTGTCCCAAAGCATGCTGTGTGTTTCTTTAAAACATACAGACTACGCTAATGCTAAACAGGTGAGCCATGGTGATTAGCGATACGACCGTCCGCCCCATGGCCGCTTTTTGGCATCTATGCTATCGCGGTATTTGTGAATCCATTCACATCAGACAGGCGGCCCTACATCCGTCATTCCGCACCTAATTTTCGATTTAAAAAAACTTGACGGCGATCGGCCATTCTGATCTATTACTACTTTTTGCAGGTAGATCATTATGGCCACTCCCGCTATCGCTATTCGTAACCTCGACCACCTTGGTTTGGTCGCTGCACTCTGCCAAGAACTCGGCATTGCTCGCATGATTGATGCGGTGCTCCCCAAAACGCCGCCCTACAAAGTTTCACATGGTGAAGCCTTGGTGGCGATGATTCTGAATGGTCTTGGCTTTCATAGCTCCACCTTGCACATGTTCCCGCAATTCTTTGCCAACAAGCCTGTAGAGCGTCTGATTGGCCCTGGGATCTGTGCCGATGACCTAAATGATGACGTGCTCGGCCGCTGCCTTGATGCCCTCTTTGAGGCCGATGTCAGCACGCTTTATCAGGTGATGGCGGAACAGGTCGTCGAGCGATTGGAGCTCAAAAGTACCGCAGTACACCTCGATATCACCAGTTTCCACGTCGATGGTGCCTATGACCAAGTCGATGGCGAACAGCTCGGTAAGTTGCAATTGGTACGGGGCTACAGCCGCGACCACCGGCCAGAGCTAAACCAGGTTATCCTGGAACTTATCTGCGAAAATCAAGCCGGCCTGCCCATTTATATGCAAGCCTTGAGTGGCAATAGTAATGATACCAAGGCCTTTGCCCAGACCGTACGGCGCCACTTGAGCAGTCTCAAGGCCGCGCAGGAGAGTCGTTATCTGGTCGGCGATGCGGCGCTGTATTGCACCGACACCTTGCAACTACTGGCACAACAGCAACAGTTGTTCGTGACTCGTGTGCCTGTCACCCTCAATGAGGCCAAGCGAGCCGTGGCAACCATTGGCACCCAGTCGCTGGTTGCGCTGGGCAATGGCTATCATGGCTGTTGGCAAAGCGCCAATTATGCCGACGTCGCGCAGCGTTGGTTGCTGGTGCGCAGCGAACAGGCTAGCCACCGTGAGCAGCAAACATTAGCCAAAAACCTACTGAAAGACAGCACGCGTGAGCTGAAAGCCTTTGGCAAATTATGTGCTCAGCGTTTTGCCTGCGAGGCCGATGCGCAGGCTGAATTAGCCCGTTTTGCAGCCAACTTAAATCTGCTGCAACTGGAAGCAGAGGTCGTGAGTGAACCTCTCTATGCTGGGCGCGGAAGGCCGCAAAAGGGTGAAGTGCCGGTGAGCTACCAATTTCACATCAAGGGGTTAGCCGCAAGTAGCTTGGCGCGGGTAGCAGAGGCACGCAACCAGACTGGGGTGTTCATCCTCGCGACCAATGATCACAGTGAAACGCTCACCATGGCTGAGCTGTTGGCAATCTATAAAGCCCAGCAGAACGTCGAGCGTGGGTTTCGCTTTCTGAAAAGTCCCGAATTTTTAACCTCGTCGTTGTATCTTAAAAAACCAGAACGTATCGAAGCATTACTGATGGTGATGACCTGTAGCCTGATGATTTATGCGGCGCTGGAGCACCGTATCCGGCAGGGCTTAGTAGAGCAGAATCGCAGTGTGGCGGACATGAAAAAGAAACCCACGCAAAAACCAACTGCGCGCTGGATCTTTTTACGCTTTGGCGGGGTACACGAGTACCAGTTAGGAGAGGCGCCACCTCAGGTCACGGGGCTAACGGCCGACCAGCAGATCATTCTCGACGTGTTAGGTGAACGCTATCGGCAAATTTATTCCTAAATCAGGTGCGGAATGTCGGCTACATCCACGGATGGACTCGCTGCGGATCTTCGAGCAAATGCTAAGGCTTACTCATTCGTAGGAACAGCATGTTTGCCCGTCACTCAAAAATTTTATCTTTTCTTATCTGAACGTATTCTTAGTTTTTAGAGCTTCATATATTAAAATCATACTCTTACAAAATAGGGGAGTGCGATAAGGGCGATGCCGATGGCGATAAGTAGCGCGAGATTGGTGACAAAATAAGGGTAAATCATTAGGGTGAGGCCGACGGCCAGAGGGATGGGGGCGGCTTGGCGCTTGCCGTAGGTGAAAAAGCCAAGACCAAAGAGGCCAAAGACTAAACTCCATAACAATAATGCTGGATTATCAAACACCTTGAGTTCCTCAATGATTAGCGCTTGGTAAGCGCCGACCTGTTACTGTGTCATATTGGTCAAACGATGGGTTAGGACTGCTCCGCTGAATTGAGTCTACTGCTAAAAATTCCTTGGCGTAATTAAGCTTTATTCATCTTATTCGTTGCGTGAATCCACTATTTTAGTGCACTGTTTTATTTATATTTTTAATACAGTGAGGATTCTGGTTATAGCTCATATAACTCTAAGGGTAAGCCGTCGGGATCGCTAAAGAAGGTGAACTTTTTGCCTGTGTATTCGTCGATGCGGACAGGTTCGACGGCGATATCATGGGCCGTAAGATGCTCGATCGCCGTTTCAATCGATGTGACGCGAAAGGCGAGATGTCTAAGGCCGCATGCCTCTGGATAGCTAGGGCGTTTGGGAGGATTTTCGAAGGAAAACAACTCGATTTGGCTCATATCCGGCAGTTGTAAATCGAGTTTGTAAGACTGGCGCGCCTCACGATAATGCTCTGCAAGCACGCTAAGGCCAAGAATAGTCACATAAAAGTGTTTGGACTTTTGATAGTCACTGCAAATAATCGCTGCATGGTGAATGCCGAGTAACATGGCTTGCCTCTGTACTGTTTAACTGATGTTTACGCTAGTGTGTTTTAAAAAAGCCAGAGTCACAACTAAGTGTGACTCTGGCGCTCACCTAAGATTTTTTCTTACTTCGCTAGCGGGCTAATGGACGAGTTCAAATATCGCGGAGGAGAGAGGTGCAAGCTGCAACTGAACTTGTCCTTCACCTCGCTCGACAATTAACTGCGCCGTATGGTCTTCCAGTAAATCCTTAAGCGAATAGGTTGCATCGGTTAACTGCCATTGCGCAATCAGAGATTGGGGCAGTTTAAGTGAAAATGACTTGGCTTGGGTTTGACTAAAGTTACTGACAATAATCAGCTTTTGACCTTTGTTAGCGGCGGTATTGGCCTCAAAGCGGACAAAGGCAAAGGTTGAGTCATCATAACCCGTTGCGCTGCCATTGTTTGTCTTATTGTTAGCCTTATTGCTAGCCTTTGCAGCCGATACCGCGCTGCGGTTGGCAGCATCTAGCGAGTGATATTTCCCTAAGAGCGCGGGCGCATTTTTCCCCGTGCTCAGGTTCAATAATTTTTGGTAATAGGTACGTAGCGCAACTTCTGCGGCGGTTGATTGGCCACCATCAAATTTACCTTGATTCATCCAGCGCTGATGGGCGGGAACACCCGCATAATCAAAAATACTGGTGCGTGACGCATGGCCAAAGCCTAGGTTTTGCGTCGCCGCTTCTCCCACTTCTTGACCGAAATAAAGCAAGGTGGGTGAGGTACTTAAGGTCGCCGACACCACCATTGCAGGCAGGGCGTAGCGGGGATCGACCGCATCTGTTGAGGTGTTACCAGTTAAGGCGCCTAAAAAGGCGGCATTGGCGACGCGCTGTTCGTCGTGGTTTTCTAAAAAGTGCAGCATATGCGAGTCGATATCTTGCACTTTGGCCTGATCCGCGGCGATCTGTGCGGTACTTTTTTGTCCTGCCATAATGGCTTTGAGGGTGTCGTAAAGATCGACCTTGTCGTAGAGGTAATCCATTTTGCCGAGCTGAATATAGTCGCGATACAGCGCGGGGTTGTAGACCTCAGCTAAGATAAAGGCTTCTGGATGACTATGTTTTATATGACTATTTAAATAGCTCCAAAACTCGACGGGCACCATTTCGGCCATATCGTAACGAAATCCATCGACTCCCATCGTTAACCAATACTGGGCAATTTGATTGAACTTGATCCAAGAGTTAGGTAATTCATGACTATGTTGCTGCCAAAAAGCATAGTGCTGCTCGGCGCCGAGGGTGGCATAGCGTGGCGGCAGTGTAGGGAAATCATGGCTGCCATCGGGGCGGACACCGTAATTGATTTTAACGGTTTCATACCAGTCATTCATATCCGGCTTGGCAAGGCGTGAGCCGTTGCCCGTCCATTTGGCGGGGATCTCTTCAAATTGACCATCACTTAGGGGATGCGACTCGCCGCCTAACGGTTTGAGGCTATCAGGCAAATCTGGCACTTGAAAGCCAGAGGATTGCTTTTTATCAGTCACATAGTAAAAGTTATTATGCTTTTCATATTCAAGGGTTTGATTATCGTCTTCACCAAAATCGCGTACGCCCTCGGGCTTAGTGATGGAATGGTAATTACGCGCCACATGGTTGGGCACTATATCGATAATCACTTTTAAGCCTTGCTTGTGGGTGCGCTCGATCAGTGCCTGAAACTCCTGTAAACGGTTGGCGGGATCGACCGCTAAATCGGGGTTTACGTTGTAATAATCTTTAACCGCATAGGGCGAACCGGCGCGGCCTTTAACCACATCTGGATCATCGTGACTTACGCCAATTGCGCTGTAATCGCCAATTAAGGCGTGGTGGGGCACACCCGTATACCACACATGGGTAACGCCTAAGTCTTTGATACTTTTGAGCGCTGTGTCATCAATATCATTAAATTTACCCACACCGTTTTCGCTAATCGTGCCCCAAGGTTTATTGGTGGTGTTTTTATTGCCATAGAGTCGGGTAAAAATTTGATAAACAACGGGCTTAAACTTGTCTGCTTGCTCGCCATTGTGACGGGCTGGCAGGATATCGCCTTCGGCCACATTTGGATTGGCTGCCATGGTTTTAGCCGCCACTGCTTGTAACGCCGTAGCTTGAGTGGTGATTGCTGGGGCGGCCATGGTGCAAAAGGTGCTAATGCTGCTGAGGGCTAATAGGGTTAATCCCTGTTGCCAGCGATAAGCGCGACGTTTGCTACTGTTAGATAATAGAAAATTCAACCTAGGTTCCTTTACTGACTTGGCGGCCAAACTATGGCTTGGCCGCGCTGTTAGCTAAGTATGTTTAGCTGTTTGATTGTGTATGGGTTATTGGCGATTAAGCTCAAGCAACATAACGCCAGCATGTGGCAGAGTAACTGATTGATTAAGCTTGAACTTATCCCCTGTGAAGACTGAGTTTGCCGAGCTATTGCTCGCCAATACCTTACGAAAGCGGCTTAACTCCAGCGTTTGTGCTTGGTCATTCTTGTTGTAAATCACCATCACTTTATCCGCATCGGCTTGGTAGCAGGCATTGCCCGCTGTGGCATGTTTAGCGACGCATCGAAATTGCACATAAATGCCGTTTTGCGGCACAAAGTGCAGTAAATCGCCCGTTTGCAGCGCGGCTGAATGTTTACGGTAATTGAGTAGGGTGCGTACAAACGCAAGCGCTTGTTGCTGTTTTGCGTTTAGCCCTTTACCGCTAAAACCGCTTACCTTGTTATTGGCAAAGCCACCCGGAAAATCGCTACGCACTACACCGTCGTGGCGGCCTTCGGTTGGGCTGGTCATCAATACTTCTGTGCCGTAAAACAGCTGTGGAATGCGTTTGGCCGTTAACACATAGGTGAGGGCCATTTGGTACAGCGGCAGGTTTTCTTTCAGCAGACTATAAATCCGATTGGTGTCGTGGTTGCCTTCAAAGAGGACTAACTGGCTTGGGTTAGCATACACCACATCATTCGCTAACATCTCGTAAAGCTTGATAAAACCAGTATCCCAGCCTTCGGGCTCGTTTAGGCTTTCAACCAGCTTTTCATAGAGCGGAAAGTCCATCAGGCTAGGTAAATCCGAGCGATAGCCATCGGCATTGATTTTGCCTTTTTGCCAATAGGAGACGGTAATGGGATTGGCGGTCCACTCTTCGCCGACAATATTAAAATGTGGGTATTCGGCCATTAAGGCCTTTGACCATTGGGCTAAAAAGGTTTTATCGGCGTAGGAATAGGTGTCTTCGCGAATACCCGAAAGCCCTGCGTATTCCACCCACCAAATGCTGTTTTGAATTAGATAAGTCGCAAGCTTAGGGTTGCGCTGATTGAGATCGGGCATCGAATCGACAAACCAACCGTCGACAAAGTCACTTTTATCCTGTGTGTCGGCGTAGGGATCTTGCACTGTGGTGCGTCTATGACTGGTAAAACTCGGGCTGGTAGAACTAGGGCTGGTAGAACTAGGGCTGGTAGAACTGGCAGCTTGAGCCGTATTAGCATCAGTGACATTGGGCTGCAGTGGGACATTGAGCCAATCACTGCTCGGTAAATCCTTTAACCACCAATGGTTTGAGCCAATATGGTTAAGCACTACGTCTTTAATCACCCCAAGACCATGCTGTTTGGCCTCTGTGACTAACTTTTGGTAATCCTGATTGCTGCCAAAACGCGGGTCGACCCGATACAGATTGGTTATGGCGTAACCATGGTAGGAGTATTGGGCTTGGTTATTTTCAAGTAGTGGGTTGATCCACAGCTGGGTGACACCTAATTTGGCTAAGTAATCTAAGTGCTGGCGTATACCTTCGATATCGCCGCCATGGCGACCATCGGAATTATCAGGCGCCGCATGCTCGAGCATATCGGCCTGATTATCATTGCTTGGGTTGCCATTGGCGAATCGGTCTGGGGTGATAAGGTAAATCACATCTTTATTGCTAAAGCCTTGGCGTTCGCGGCTGCCATCTGCCCGCGCAGCTAAAGTGTAGGGCAGTTGGAAGAGCTGCTTGTCGCCTGCGACAATGCGGATATCAAAGGTCTGCGGCTTGGCTTGGCGCAAATCTAAATTGATAAACAAATAATGGGGATTATCCGTCTGCTCAATCCCTTCAAACACCACATCTTGGCCAGTAATCTCAACCTTAAGTTGCGTAGCATCCGCGGGCAGTGCATTGCTGTGGAGCATCAGTTGCAGCTTAGGATTATGCATGCCCGCCCACCAAGAAAGTGGTTCGATTGTTAAAGGTGCCGTTGAGCTCTCTTCTGTAGGAATAAGGTTTGCTGATAATAAAGCTGCAGAACCAATAGTATCTGCTTGTGTATTCCAGCTAAATAGCAGACTAATGCTAAGTAAAAGATGTTGTCGTTTTAAGATCATAAGTGTTCCTTACTTCCTAACAAGTTGAGAATGCGTAGTACCCTTCAAGTAAATGTTAACCGTATGGCATTAAACCAACTGTGCGAGATATTGCTCATGAGTTGGCATTTTACTGACGCTATTATTTATTATTGCTCTGATATTACTAAAAAATTCAGCTAAGTCTTGTTGTTCAATCGTGTGAGCTAATGGATTAAAATCCTGGGGAATTATCCCTTGACCTAGCATGACTTGAGCCCAAGCCATTTCCGTGAAGAGTTCTTCTTTATGCCTGAAAATTGAGCCGGTTTGATTAAATAAGGTAATTTTTTGCTGCAAACTTTCAGGTACTTGCATCCGTTGACAGGCGTGCCAAAGAGAGTCTTGATTCGATACTGATCTTTGATTGAGATGATAGTGCAGGATAATAAAATCCCGGATTTGTTCGAATTCGAGTTGAGATTGGCGATTAAACTCATCCACATTGGCTTGCTCAACACCTTGGTGGGGAAAGAGTTTCGTTAATCGAATGATGGCCGATTGCACTAAATGAATACTTGTAGATTCAAGGGGTTCTAAAAAGCCACTCGATAGACCAATCGCTACACAATTATGTTGCCACTGCTTTAGCCTACGCCCAGGAATAAATGATATTTTTTTGGGTTCACAGAGTGGCTTGCCATCAAGCGTCGACAGTAACTTTGCCTTTGCTTCGTCATCACTCATGTAGCGACTAGAGTAGACAATGCCATTTCCCGTTCTATGTTGCAGTGGGATCCGCCATTGCCATCCCGCCTCATGGGCAATGGCTCGTGTGTAAGGGGGGATCTCAGCGACTTTTTCACTGGGTACCGCGAAAGCACTGTCACACAGTAGCCAATCTTGGTAACTCTCATAGCCAACATTAAGTGTTTTTCCAATCAAAAGGGCGGCAAAGCCTGAGCAATCGATAAAGAAGTCGCCCTGGACTTCTACGCCAGAGATTAGACTGAGGCTAGCGATATGGCCATTTTCACTGCGGTTGACAGTTTCAACTTTACCTTCAATACGTTTTACACCCGCTTTTTCACTATATTGTCGCAGTAATTGAGCGTAGCAAGCGGCATCAAAATGATACGCATGAGTTATCCCCGCTAAAGGTGAGTGGGGAATATGTTCAATAGCTTGAAATTTATGGTTTATTGCAGCCTGGTAATTGAGCGAGTAATCCCAAAATGCGGTGATAGTTTGGGGTTTTGTACTTAGCCAATAGTGGTGGAATTGAGTAAACCCTATGTCTTTGCCAAAGTTACCAAAGGCATGCATATAGCTATCACCCTGACTCCCCCAGTGCTCAAATTGAATACCGAGTTTAAAGGTGGCATGGGTTGCTTTGATAAATTCGTTTTCGGGGATCCCTAGAACACTGTTGAATAATTGCAGTGGTGGGATTGTGGCTTCACCAACCCCAATGGTGCCAATGTCAGCAGATTCTACAAGGGTAATATTGAGGGTTTGTTTAAATAACTTGGCGAGAAGTGCTGCCGTCATCCAACCCGAAGTACCGCCACCCACAATGACAATATCTTTGATTTGACCCATGGTTTAGCCCTTCGTTAATTAAGTAGGCTGATGATTTAATAGACATGAGAGGGTGTGACAAATATAAAAAGAAAAGCCTCTGCAATAATTGCTGAGGCTTTGCTGTCACTGTTAGAACTTATAGTTGGCGCCTAACATGAAGTTACGGCCATAGTTTTGGTAGTCACGTACTAAACGTTGGTCTGAACCTGTATAAGAGGTGAAAGGTTCATTGGTTAAGTTGTTGACTTGGAAAAGAACCGATAATCCGTATAGAGACTCTATGCCGCTCTCGCTGAAGTCATAGCTGACTTGAGCATCGACCACGGTTTCCGCTTTAATGTTCACGTTTTCACGTTGCAGACTGATCTTAGTCACTTCGCCGAGGAAGTCACTGCGGTAACGAGAGCTAATACGCGCTTCAAAGCCTGAGTTTTCATAATAAACGGTTGCGTTTAAGGTCTTTTCAGACAAACCAGGTAGAGTTGTTGGTGCACTGCTTGGTGTCTCTTTCACCTCACTGTCGTTGTATGAACCACTTAAGACTGTACCGAAACCACTTAGCACATCTGCAAACATGCCAAAGTCTAATGACACTGCAGCTTCAATCCCTTGAACATAACCACCTTCACCATTTTGTGGTTGGGTGATCACACCGATTGGATTACCTGGTACGCCTGGGAAGAGGGTACTGAAGTCGAAATCCACTTTTTGATCATAGACATAGTTTTCTAGGTCTTTGTAGAACACTGCGACAGAGAAGTAGCCTTGATCGCTAAAATAGTTTTCATAACTTAAGTCATACTGACGTGCTAACCAAGGACGAAGTTCTGGGTTACCCGCGTTACCTGTCCAGTTAACGCCATCATTTGGATTTTGGTTATAGCTGTAGTTCAAGTTGGCATTCATCTTATCCATACGTGAACGAGTCAAGGTACGCGCCGCGGCAAAACGTACGACTTGGCTATCTGCTACTTCAAAGCTTAAGTTTAAGCTTGGTAGCCATTCGACATAGGAATCACCTGCCGTGCGTGGTGTTAATTCAACAATCCCATCTTCGACTGTTGCAACTGTACCGTCTGATGATTGATCGGTATACACAGCTTGAAGGCCAGCATTACCAGTGAATGGAATACCAAATACTTCAGACTCTAGATTCGCTAAGACATAACCCGTTGTCACTTTTTCCTGTACTGCCCAAGAGTTAGTGGCACGAGATAAGTCTACATCGGCGACGTCGGTCTCGATATAGTTGCCGTCATTATAGAATGCTAATGAGTCATAGCTCAGTACATCACCCATACCAAAGAAGGCGAGGGATGTTGGATCGAGTAGGTATTTGTCAGGAACCGTCATCGTATAATCAGCTGAACCATCATAGCCTTTTAGCGTTAAATAGTAGCCTTTGTCGATTTTGGTTTTATCACGGTCGGTGCGGTTAACACCAAACTCAATGCTGCGAACCGCGCCACCATCGAGAATGTATTCAGCACTTAGACGGAAAGACTTTAGTTCATCTTCAATTTCGGGTTTGTTAATAAAACCGTCCTGAGTATTGGCGCCAAGTGGGCTACCCCAACCGAGAGGATCGCCAAGTTTGATAACGTTTTTATCTGCATAATCCAGGTTGTGATCAAAAACATATCCACCTTTGCCATTGTAGGCAAAGCTTAAATCATCCACTGCCCCTACACCTGTGCCGCGACCAGTACCTGAGTAGCTCTCCATACCAATGTCGGTACGATTGGCTTTAGACAGGGACAAGTCCGCTTCAAGGTTCCAGCTATCGTTGATGCTGAATTTGTTGTTCCAGCCGATAGACAAGGAATCTGCATCACGTTTATTTACGTCGTTACGCACAACGACTTCAGCACCTTTGATGACGCCTTCAGTCACTAAGCCATCGACAGTTGTCGTGGCAACCACTCCGCCGTTAGTTCCCCAAGCCGCGGGGATCTCAATACCACGTAGGCGTTGATCATCGACAAATTTTGAATAGTAAAGATCGAGAGTCGAGTGGAAACGATCGTTCGGAGCGTACTCTACGACGGCCAGTACGCCATCACGTTCTAATTCGCTAGAGCGGACAAAAGGTTTAGCTCCACCTAACACGCTATCGCCATTGGCATTTTCAGGATAACCCCAAGCTTGCCAACGTTCTTCTTGGTTAGGTGATACCATGCGCGCATAACCGACTGCCACACCTAAGGTATCATCGGCAAATTGGTCAATATAAGAAATGCTACCGCGATAGCCTTTATCGTCAGAGCCGCTGTTAAGGGCACCGAGATCGTTCATCTCGCCACGTACAGCGACAGCAATTGTTTGCTCACCATGTGCAAGAGGGCTAATCGTTTGCATATCGACGGTACCGCCGATGGCTTGCGCCATTACCGAAGCATCTGGAGTTTTATAAACAACTACGCGGTTTAATAATTCGGATGGATATTGGTCAAACTCTACACTACGGTTATCGTTAACTGAGGCTTGTTCACGGCCATTGAGTGTTGCGGTTGTAAAATCAGGTCCCATACCACGGATTGAAATCACGTTCGCACGACCATCTAAACGTTGTGCCGATACACCTGGTAGACGGGCAAGTGATTCTGCAATACTTACGTCGGGTAATTTACCAATGTCTTCTGCTGAAATCGCTTCAACAATAGAAGATGATGACATTTTTAAAGATTGAGATTCTTGCAGGCTACGGCGGATACCTGTTACTTGGATGACTTCAATATTGTCATCTTGTGCTGCGGTTGTTTGTGCAGTCGCATCATCTGCTGCGTAGGAGTGCATACTGGCGCCTGCAGCAACGAGTGCTAAGGTCAGCAAGCTGGGTTTAAATCGCATCATTTCTATCTTCCCCTTGAAGTCGCTTTTTACCGCTTATGTAGAGCGTTTTATCGTTATTACCGCATTGTTTTTGCGGCCTTTTTTTGGTATCTCGGCGCTTAATTGACTGCATAAGTGCTGCGTTTATGACCAAATTGTTATGCAACGGTGAAGATACTACTCCCGAGAATCTTGGCGTCACAATATTGTGCATACGTATTCAATAGGTCATTGGCCTGCCAAAACCGGCATTTCGGCCAAAAAAACTCCGATTTTATCTCCGGCTATTTCAACGCAACCTTATGTTAGTAAAGGGTTAATTTTATCTTAATAAGACAAGTCTAATGATAGTCCGTTTTGCATACGTATGCAGGCGTATTGAACCTTATTTCCCTGTTCACGTATGCTCGTTGCCACTAATACAAGCCGTAGCGCCTTTACTCCGCAGTAACATGATTGTAACTGCTCATGAGAGAGTTTTTGGGTTAGCGCGCTGAAGAATAAGGATAAAGGGGCAATATGAGTGAGTTAACTTGGTGGCGTGGAGCCGTGATCTATCAAATCTATCCACGTAGCCTTTTGGATACTAATGGTGATGGCGTTGGCGATCTGCGCGGTATTATCACCAAGTTGGACTATATTGCCAGCCTGAATGTGGATGCCATTTGGATTTCGCCGTTCTTTAAATCGCCCATGGACGATTTTGGTTACGATATCAGTGACTATCGTGAGGTCGATCCCTTATTTGGTTCAATGCAGGATTTCGATGAGCTGATTGAAAAAGCCCATCAACGCGGCATTAAAGTCATTATTGACCAAGTGCTAAGCCATACCTCAGATCAGCATGCTTGGTTTTGTGAGAGCCGCGAGAGCCGCACCAATCCTAAGGCCGATTGGTATGTGTGGGCCGATCCTAAGGAAGATGGAACGGCGCCAAACAACTGGTTAGCGATTTTCGGTGGTTGCGCCTGGGAGTGGGAACCGCGCAGACAACAATATTATCTGCACAACTTTTTACGCAGTCAGCCCGATATTAACTTCCATAATCCTGAAGTGCGTCAAGCCGTGTTAGATAATGTGGAGTTTTGGTTGAAGAAGGGCGTCGATGGTTTCCGCTTAGATGCGATTACCTTCTGTTATCACGATGAGCAGCTGCGGGATAATCCGGCCAAACCTAAGGATAAACGCCAAGGTCGCGGATTCAGTGAAGATAATCCCTATGCCTATCAGTACCATTACTACAATAATGATCGTCCGCAAACAATTCTATTTATTGAAGAATTGCGCCAACTGATTAATCGCTATCCGGGTGCTGTGACCTTAGGCGAAGTCTCCGCTGAGGATTCTCTCGCCGTGATGGCTGCCTATACCAAGGGTGAAGACCGCTTACATATGGCCTACAGTTTTGAGCTGCTGACCGATGACTATAGCGCCGCTTATATTCGCCAAACCGTCGAGGCACTCGAAGCGAGTATTGGTGATGGTTGGCCTTGCTGGGCGATTGGTAACCACGATGTGCAGCGCGTCGCCAGCCGTTGGGGACGGGGCAAGCAAACCCACGACATGGTGAAAATGCTTAATGCCATGCTCAGCTCACTTCGCGGTAGTGTTTGTAGTTACCAAGGGGAAGAGCTCGGCTTAACCGAGGCGCCAATTGAATACCATGAATTGCAGGATCCCTTCGGTAAAACCTTCTGGCCGATGTTTAAGGGCCGTGATGGTTGCCGCACTCCGATGCCGTGGGAACAACGCGCCGATTTTAGCGGCTTTAGCCAAGTGACACCTTGGTTGCCTGTGGCGAATGCACACAGAGCACTGGCGGTGGATGTGCAGGAGGCCGATCCCGCTTCAATGCTGCAGGGCTATCGTCAGTTCCTCGCGTGGCGCAAAGGCTATCCTATTTTAATCGAAGGGGAGATTGAGTTCCTCGACGCGCCAGAACCCTTATTGGTATTTGTGCGCACGCTCGGTGAGCAAAAGTTACTGGTGTGCTTCAATCTGTTAGATCAGGAAATTGAATGGTCACTGAAGGAGCTCAACCTACAGCAAGAAATTACCGGTCACGGGTTGAAAACTGCGCAAAGGGTCGCCGACACATTGACATTTTCGGCCTACGCCTGCTTTTATGCGCTGTTGAACTAGTTTTCAACCGCGCATAACATCACTTCGGATGGGCAGCACAAATTCATTGTGACTGCCTGTCGTGGAACGAAAACGCCTAAGGGACATTCCCTTTAGATAATAAAAACATGATTAGAGAGCACAACTATGGCGTCATCTATAAACACCAGCAGCCACACGAGCAGCGTGAGTGAGGCGGGAAACGGTAATTATCGTTTTGCGTTAGTCTCATTGACCTCACTGTTTTTTATGTGGGGCTTTATTACTTGTCTGAACGATATTCTGATCCCCCATCTTAAGGCGGTGTTTTCACTCAATTACACCCAAGCGATGTTGATCCAGTTCTGTTTCTTTGGCGCTTATTTTCTGGTGTCGATCCCTGCGGGGCAGCTGGTTAAACGACTCGGCTATCAAAAAGGCATAGTCACAGGGTTAGTGATTGCGAGTATCGGCTGTGGTTTGTTCTATCCCGCCGCGTCCTTTGCCACCTACGGATTGTTCCTCGGCGCACTGTTTGTCTTGGCCTCAGGGATAACGATTTTACAAGTAGCGGCTAACCCCTATGTTAACGCGCTAGGTAGCAGCCAGACGGCATCGAGCCGCTTAAACCTGACGCAAGCCTTTAACGCGCTAGGGACCACAGTTGCGCCATTTTTTGGCTCGATTTTGATTCTGTCCGTTGCAGCCACGGCATCCTCTGAATTAGCGCAAGCCAATGCCGAGGCGGAAGTGGTTAAGCTGCCTTATTTGCTGTTAGCGACCGCCCTTGCAGTACTGGCGGTGATTTTCGCTAAGCTCGATTTGCCGGTGATCCGTGAACACAGTGAAGCCGCTGCGGGCGAAGTACAAACCCATTTAGGCAAGACTAGCGCGCTGCAAAGCACCCATTTGGTGTTAGGTGCGGTGGGGATTTTTGTTTATGTGGGCGCAGAAGTGTCGATTGGTAGCTTCTTGGTTAACTTCCTCGGCGAATCACACATCGTCGGCATGCCAGAAGAGCAAGCGGCCCATTACATCGCCTATTACTGGGGCGGCGCTATGGTCGGGCGCTTTATCGGCTCGGCGGTAATGCAAAAAATTCCTGCTGGCACAGTGCTGGCTTTCAATGCCTTGATGGCGGCATTGTTGGTGCTGGTGGCGATCACCAGCAGCGGCACGTTGGCGATGTGGGCGATTTTGGGCGTGGGATTATTTAACTCCATTATGTTCCCCACTATTTTCAGCTTAGCGCTGCGTGACCTCGGTCCGCACACGTCGCAGGGTAGCGGTATTCTCTGTTTAGCCATTGTGGGTGGTGCGATTGTGCCATTGTTACAAGGCGTATTAGCCGATAACTTAGGCATTCAATTGGCCTTTATTCTGCCAGTGGTGTGCTACGGTTTTATCCTGTTCTATGGCGCGAAAGGCTCTAAGATGTAACGGCATTGGCCGATTCGATAAAAGCGATCCCCATGGATCGCTTTTTTATTGGACTTTTTTGCCTCTAAAAGGCGACTGGGCATCAGTTTACTTGCGTATTAGTGCCTGACCTCCTATGATCCCTCGGTTTTATTACTCACGGTGACCTGTAAATGTTGAATTCTCCGCTTTCTGCCAGCTCGAATGAATTAGTGATCAGTATCTTAGCTATGGTACTGAGCGAAGGAAAACCCTTAGACCGGGCCTATTCTCAGCATTTTTCGGGGTTAAAGTTAGTACCCGCCGAACAGGCGCGTATTGCCACTGTGACGGGCGATATTTTGCGCCGGTTAAATCTGTATTGTTTCTTAGCCGAAATTAAGCCGGAAGAAATGGAGCGTTTAGGCTCCAAGCTGCTTAATGTGTGGCATTTATTCCACAAGCTAGAACTGCCTAAGATGCAGTATTCCTTGCCAGTCGATGCCGAGCGTTTAGCCGAGCGTATCGAGCAGGCGCAGCGCCAACCCGTACTTTGGCACGGTTGCCCAGAATGGTTAGATGCTATGGGTCAAGCCCAACTTGGTGCATCTTGGGAGAAGGAGCGCGCCGCCTTAAGCACTCCGCCTAAACGTTTCCTGCGGGTCAATGGTCTTAAAGTGAGTCGTGATGAGCTCGCGCAAAAACTGGCGGCCGAGTTTGTCACCACCCAAGCGGTGGAAGGTGTAGATTCCGCCCTTGAAGTGACCTCTGATTCCGCGCTGTTTCGCACTAACAGCTTTAAAGACGGTCTATTTGAGCAGCAAGATGCGGGCTCACAACGTGTGGCCGCCGCGCTCGATGCCAAACCGGGAATGCGAGTGATCGATGCCTGTGCGGGAGCGGGTGGCAAGACCCTACATATCGCCGCGCAGATGCAGGGCAAAGGCCGTTTATTGGCGATGGATGTGGAGCAATGGAAACTCGACAACCTCAAGGAACGCGCCCGCCGTAATGGTGCCCACAATATCGAAACCCGATTAATTGTTGGCTCAAAAACAATTAAACGCTTAAAACTCAGCGCCGATCGTGTACTGCTCGATGTGCCTTGCTCTGGCCTTGGGGTTTTAAAGCGCAATCCCGATGCCAAATGGCGTGATACCGCCGAACGTTTGCCGGTACTGATGGAGCTGCAAAAGCATATCTTAAGCAGTTATAGCCGCATGGTGAAGGTTGGTGGCATTGTGGTGTACGCGACCTGCTCAATTTTCCCCTGTGAAAACCGCGGCCAAGTGGATGCTTTCTTAGCGGAAAATCCCAATTTCCGTTTACTCGAAGATGAAACCATCAGCCCCGCCGAGACGGGTTTCGATGGCTTTTATTTAGCAAAACTTGAGCGAATTCAAGAATAAACCCGCGTTTTATCCCGCCACTAAAGCACGTTTTCATCCATCATTGAAAAGTTGCTTTAGTGCGCCTAAATACCTAAAATTCACCCCTGATTTACAAAGATTGTTCATCTTAGTAAGGTCGTTAACTTAAGCGCTAAATGACTAAGGGATGTATGGACGAAGGAATTGCGGTTACGGGCAGTATCGGCGAGATTAATGCTCAATTTAATCAAAGCGTTAGCTTAGAATGCTATAACGGCATCTTGTCTATGCTGCTCAATGGTGCGCCATTAGCAGAAATCCTCCATGCTTTAGTGTTAAAAATTGAAGATCAGCGTTTAGGCACGCATGCCTCCGTATTGCTACTCAGCGAAGACGGCAAAAAGCTGCTCACGGGCGCAGCGCCCCATTTACCCGATAGTTATAACCAAGCCATTCATGGGGTCGAAATTGGTCCTGGGGTTGGCTCCTGCGGTACCGCGGCATTTACTGGTCAGCGGGTGATTGTCGATGACATTGAACACCATCCCTATTGGGCACTCTATAAAGAGTTTGCATTAACCCACGGGCTGAGGGCTTGTTGGTCTGAACCCATCAAAGATACTCAAGGCAAGGTTCTAGGTAGTTTTGCCATGTATTATGAGGAGGTTAAATCGCCGACTGCCGCGGATTTAACCTTGATTGCCGAGGCGGCGAGACTGGCGAGTTTAGCGGTAGAGCGCAGTCGGTCACTCGAGTTTCAGCGCCTTGCGGTGAAAATATTTGATCGCCTACCTCTGTCGTTAGTCATCACCAATGCCAGCCATTCCGTGCTCTATGCTAACGATGCGTTTACCCAGATGGTTTATCCTGAAACCACTGATATTCATGATTTTTGCCCCGAACACTTTTTCTCTCCCTCTGAGCCCCACGAAATCGATTCGCTGTTTCAACATCTGTCTGAGGGCAAAATGTGGCAGGGTGAGTTGATTGGCCTGCGCAATAACGGTGAAACCTTTTACCTCGATTTAACCGTGACCGTGTTTCGTGAGCCCCATAGCAACGAGAATGGTTTTGCTTGGCTATTTTCTGATATCAGTGAGCGTAAAAAGGCGGCTCAGTTAATTAAGTATCAAGCCAACAATGATTCCCTCACTGGGCTGGCAAACCGTAATGCCTTGTTTAGACAAATCCAAGAGCTGATCTCCGCCGACAGCTTAACCCCAGGTTTTAGCTTTATGCTGATGGATTTGGACAACTTTAAACAAGTGAACGATACCTACGGCCACGACAAAGGGGATGCGCTGCTGGTGCAGGTCGTGGAGCAGATTAAGACCTGTTTAAATGAGCATGCGGTATTTTCACGCCTAGGGGGCGATGAGTTTGCGCTGCTGCTGCCGGGCCTTGTGACACAAAGAGAATTGTCACAACTGGCGGAGAAAATTAACCAGCAGGTTTATCGCCGTTATGAGCTGTCCCAAGATAAAGGGGTGTATAGCTCTGTGAGTATTGGGATTGCGCGCTTTCCCGAGGATGCGCTGGATTTGGAACAGCTCTTAAACTGCGCCGATCAGGCCATGTATATCTCCAAGGCCAATGGCCGTAACCGCTACCATTTTTTCACCGAGCAAATGCAGCAGAATGCCGAGCGTATTGCGAATTTACATACACTGTTGAAACAAGCCTTAGAGCAAGAAGCCTTCGAGTTGTATTTTCAGCCGATTGTGGATGCGACAACTGGGCTGGTTTTGCGGGCCGAAGTGCTACTGCGTTGGCAGCACGAGGGGCAGTTTATTTCCCCCGATGAATTTATTCCTATCGCCGAGAACAGCGGTTTAATCGTTAATATTGGTCGCTATGTACGTAAAGCTGTGATGCAAACCATTATCGACATGCAAGCACTGGGGTGGCCAATCAATTTAGCGGTTAACGTGTCGACCTTTGAGTTTTGGTCCCACGAGTTGCAGGATGCGTTTTGCGACTCCTTCGCCGATATTATCGAAGAGCTGGGGTTAATTGAGTTTCCCTACGAGCTTATCACCTTAGAAATCACCGAATCGCTGCTGATGAAACAGCATGTGCATTTAATCCAAGTGCTGAACGAGTTACGCGGCCGAGGCATTAAAATCTCCCTCGATGATTTTGGTACTGGCTATTCCTCTTTATCCTATTTGGCGAATTTCCCGATCGATCAAATCAAAATCGATAAGAGTTTTATCGATAGGTTAGATGAAGGGGAGCGCCACCTCGCACTGATTGAGGCGATTGTACGCTTAAGTCATGCGCTGAATTTGAGTGTGACGGCAGAAGGGGTGGAAACCGATGCGCAGCTTAAGGTGATGATGGAAAACCATATTCAAGAAATTCAAGGCTATATCTTTTATAAGCCCATGCCCAAGGCGGCATTTTTTGAGTTACTTGCCGAGCAAGCTGCGGCACATCACCATTCCTGATGAGTTCAAACTAACCTCAAAAAAGAAGAGCGCCATAGGCGCTCTTTGTTTATCACTTAGCCGCTAACTGGCCGTTAATCACCAAACTTAAGTATTCGGTAAAATCATGCCCATGGTTTTGTAACATTTTAGGGAACATCGAAATCGGCGTCGAACCCGGGAAGGTATTGATTTCATTCAATAGGATTTCATTATCTTGGGTTAAGAAAAAGTCGATACGTGACAGATGGCGAAGCTTCATGCCCTTAAAGGCTTTAATTGCATAGGCGCGGATCTGCTCGCTGATGTCAGTTGGTACGTTTTGCGCGACCACATCGGTGCGGGCCTTACTGCTCTTGGCGTATTTTTCATCGAAGGTGTAGAAGGTATTGCTATCGCAGATGATTTCGCCCGGCAGAGTCGCAACCACTTCGCCTTGATACTCATAAACGGCGACTTCAAGCTCACGGGCCTTAATGGTTTTTTCGACAATCACATAGGGCGCATAACCGAAGGCATCTTTTAACACGCCAGCGACTTTGCTGCTGTCATCGACTTTATAGCAACCTACAGAAGAACCTTGAGATGCGGCTTTGACGAAAATCGAACCCCAGTTTTCGAGCGCGGCTTGGGTTTGGGCAATCGCTTCATCATCGTATTGATTTAAGAAGATATAAGGTGTGTTAGGGATGCCTAGAGCACTGAACCACATCTTAGCGGTGATCTTGTTAAAACAGTTGCTGCTGGCTTCGGACTCGCAACCAAAGTAGGGCAGTTGGATAAGATTGAAGTAAGACTGAATGTCGCCTGTCTCGCCCGGATAGCCGTGAATACAAGGGATCACATAATCCACAGGCCAAGGCGCCTTGGTCTCATCACGGAAGCGAATTTCGCGGTTATTGGTCAGCTCACAGTCATCGCCTGCGGCGGTTTGGTATTGGCCAAACTTGTCCAGTACCACACGCAGTACATTAAACTGCTCGGATTTTGCTAATGAGGTTTCAAAATAATTAGCCGACAGTAGGGAAATATCGTGTTCCGCACTTCCACCGCCGCACAGCAAAAGTAAATTGATTTTTGACATTGTGATTCCTCGATTGAGCAAAATGCTGTTGAGTTGCCTTTTGCAACTCGCTTACTAACGACGACTAGGTGACTTCCTGCCACAGGGCTTTTATCTGCGCTAAACACATAAGTTAGCCGCAGCCATCTTAGATTTCTTGCCCCCTAAAGTGCAAGGACTCAGGCAAAGGAGTTTGACCGAGTGATGAATTTTAACGCATTTTTACTGGGCAATAAAAAACGCGCCGAGGCGCGTTTTAAAGTATGTGTCTTTTAACGGACAAATTAGAAGTTCGCAGTACGTGGAGCGCGTGGGAATGGGATCACGTCACGGATGTTCGATACGCCCGTCACGTAAGACACTAAACGCTCGAAGCCCAGACCGAAACCTGCGTGTGGCACTGTGCCGTAACGGCGCAGATCGCGGTACCACCAGTAATCTTCTTTGTTCAGATCCATTTCTTCTAAACGCATATCCAGTACGTCTAAACGCTCTTCACGTTGCGAACCACCGATGATTTCACCTATGCCTGGGGCTAACACGTCCATCGCGGCAACGGTTTTACCGTCTTCGTTAAGGCGCATGTAGAAGGCTTTGATATCTTTTGGATAGTTCTTCACAACCACAGGGGCTTTGAAGTGCTCTTCGGCCAGATAACGCTCGTGCTCAGAGGATAAGTCGATACCCCAAGACACAGGGAATTCGAACTCACGACCACATTTTTGCAGGATCTCAACCGCATCGGTGTAATCCACTTGGGCGAAATCACTTGATACGAAAGACTGCAGACGCTCAATCACAGTTTTATCCACGTGCTGGGCGAAGAATTGTAAATCGTCCATACGTTCAGCTAATACGGCGTTAAAGGCGTATTTCAGCATGCCTTCGGCAAGGCTTGCGATATCGCTTAAGGTCGCGAACGCCACTTCAGGCTCAACCATCCAGAATTCCGCTAAGTGGCGGCTGGTGTTTGAGTTTTCAGCACGGAACGTCGGGCCAAAGGTATAGATTTTTGACAGGGCACAGGCGTAGGTTTCGCCGTTCAACTGGCCCGATACGGTTAAGAATGCCTCTTTACCGAAGAAGTCTTTGTCATAGTCTACTTTGCCATCGCTGGTGCGTGGCAGGTTTTCCATATCCAGTGTGGAGACTCGGAACATTTCACCCGCGCCTTCACAGTCTGATGCGGTGATCAGCGGTGTAGATACCCACACGAAACCATTTTCGTGGTAGAAACGGTGAATCGCTTGAGACAAACAGTTACGTACGCGGGCAACGGCACCAATGATGTTGGTACGTGGGCGTAAGTGGGCCAGTTCGCGTAAATGCTCGATTGAGTGACGCTTAGCCGCCATTGGGTAAGTGTCTGGATCTTCAACCCAGCCTGTCACTTCAACGTTTGTGACTTGTAGCTCATAGGCTTGGCCAGCGCCAGGAGATTCCACAATCTCACCGGTTACGATCACAGAGCAGCCAGCTGTCAGCTTTAACACTTCGTTGTCGTAATTTTCTAAGCTATTTGGCACAACACCTTGAATAGGATTAAAGCAGGAGCCGTCATAGACAGCTAAAAAAGAGATGCCAGCTTTCGAGTCACGACGGGTTCTGACCCAGCCACGGACTGTGACTGTCGAACCAACTGCGTACTCACCTTTAAATACAGAAGCGACCGATGCAATGCTCATTGTTGCTTAGTTCTCCAACGAAACGTTTTATATGAAAATTTTTGGAGGTTTATATTACCTTGCTGGTGGCTTTTCTCAAGCTGAAAAAGGTATCCTGAGGTTAATATTACTAATATTGAGTGATAGGGTGCCTTAAAACTTGGGAGGCGGTATGCGGAAAGTCAAAATATTTCAGATGATCCTCGCCACATTATCCATTCTGGGCTGGACCTTGGCGGTGTACGCGCTGATGGTGTTTGGCGAGGCTCGCCCCGAACGAGAGGTCGGATCCTACTTGAGTCGCGGTGAAACCTTCAGACACTATTGGGACCCAAGCGAAACCGAATTACTGCAATACATCATTTGGGGTTGCGGTGCGATAAGCCTGATAAGTCTGGCGTTTAATTACTATGTCGCCCACCACAGCAAACTGGGTTATTGGTTTAATATTCCCTTGCTGCTGCTAACCTCGTTAGCGGCGGGCTTATATGTGCATTTTGTGATTTGAATTATCCAAAAGAGCAATGCGGTTTACAGCATCTCCTCGGGAAGACTCAAATGCCGACAGAGGTGATCGATAATCGCCGCCGTCGCGCCCCAGATAAAACGTTGCTGATACGGGATAAAATGTACGCTGTAATAACGCCCTTGGCGTAAAAACTGTTTGCGGTGGCGATTTTGCGGTTCGATAAAAAAGCTTAAGGGCACGGTAAAGCAATCGGCGACTTCACCGGGATCGAGCCTTAAGGCAAAATCCTGCTTAATCATGCCCACCACTGGAGTTATTTCAAAACCGGTAAAGGTGTTATGGGCGGGGAAAGTGCCTATCACTTCAACATTTTCCCGGCAAAGACCAATTTCTTCTTCCGCTTCCCGCAGCGCGGCCGTAATGGCGCTACTATCACTGGGTTCAATCTTGCCGCCTGGAAAGCTAATTTGCCCAGGGTGCGCCCTAAGGTGCATCGGTCTTTGGGTTAAAATCAGACTGAGCTCGCCCTGGATTTCCTGCAAGGGAATAAGTACCGCAGCTTTACGCAACCCAAGGTGAGGGATAGCCGCCGGATCTTGCGTGGCTAAAGGATGCAGATTAAATCTGAGTCTAAATTCCGCTTGATCCATAGGCTTCCTATTCGTTTCCTGACGCTTATTGAGGGCTATCGAGTAAGGGTAAGATGCGGCTTATCTTATCGAAGCTTTCTTGGTACTCTGCATCGACATTGGAATCCGCGACAATACCGCCGCCCGCCCAGCAATAGAGTTTACCTTGCTCTGCCACGATTGTGCGGATGGTGATACTGGTGTCCATTTGCCCATCTTGGCTGATATACCCCATGGAGCCACAATACAGACTGCGGCGTGAGGGTTCCAGCTCTTCAATAATTTCCATGGCGCGGATTTTAGGCGCACCGGTTATTGAACCGCCGGGAAAGGCCGCCCGCAACAAGTCGCAGGCGTGGTAATGTGGGTCGAGTTTGGCCGTGACGGTACTGACTAAATGGTGCACCGCAGGAAAGCTTTCAACGGCAAATAGATGTGGCACTTGTACAGTGCCGGGCGCGGCGACTTTACCTATGTCATTGCGCAGTAAATCCACAATCATCACGTTTTCGGCGCGATCCTTGGGCGAATGGGCAAGGGCTTGCGCTGCTTGCTTATCTAGCATCGGGTCGCTATGGCGCGGTAGAGTGCCTTTAATCGGTTTGGTTTGAATGTCGTCACCGCGTAGCTGAATAAAACGCTCGGGCGAAATCGATAAAATCGCGTTGGCATCAAGCCGCATAAAGGCGGAGAAGGGGGCTTGATTGGCACTTCGTAGCTTGCAGTAGGCACGCCATTCATCGCCTTGATACTCTGCTTCAAAGCGCTGGGTCAAATTAATTTGATAGCAATCGCCGCTATGCAGATACGCCTGTACTTGATTAAATTTCGCGGCGTACTGAGCTTTGGTCAGCTGCGCTGACCAAGGGCTTGTGAGATGAAATTCGGCCTTTTTTGTGGTGTTGGCTATTTTAGATTCAATTATTTTCAATTGAGTATCGAGGGCGGCATCCCCCAAATAGTGCACCATAAACCAGCTTTGCTGCTGATAATCGAAAATCAATGCCCAGTCGTAAAAGCCAATATTCATCTCGCCGAGGTGAATATCCTGCGCCGCAGTGCTGGGGAGCTGCTCAATTCGGCGGCCTAAGTCATAACTAAAGCTGCCCATGGCGCCGCCACTAAAGGGTAAATCGCAGGCAAAAGAGTGTGGATACCAATGGCGCAGCAGCTGTTTGACCAGGGTAAAAGGGTCATCCTGCGGGCTGAGGTGAGTCGGTTTGGTTAATTCAGGCTGATGAACTTGAATGTCAGTCAGCTCGCCTTGGGTGATGAGGGTGGCGATGGGAACTGCGCAAATCATATCGAATTTAGCGTCCTGATGGGGCGCATTGGCCGAGTCGAGCAGTATCGCCCAAGGTTCAGCCGCAAAGTGTTCGAAGATTGCTGCTGTGCTGAAAGTCCAGTCAAGTTGGCGTACTGCCAGCGGTAATGCCGCCCTATTTGCCATCAATTAACCCTATCTAAAAATGTGATGTAGCCCAAAAAGATGGGAAAGAGTATCATATTGGCCCAGAAAGAATTACACAAAAAACAAGTAAGGCCCTAAAGGCTGCTGGAGCGCACCTACTATGTCATCTCACCATGAAACGTCTGAAAATGTAGTGATTAAACAAGCCGACTTTATTGAAAGTGTGGCCGATGCCCTGCAATACATTTCCTATTATCATCCCAAAGATTTTGTTGATGCCATGAGCGAAGCTTATGAGCGTGAGCAAAGTGCGGCGGCGAAGGATGCGATTGCGCAAATTTTGATTAACTCGCGTATGTCTGCCGAAGGTAAACGTCCACTGTGTCAAGACACGGGTATTGTGACCACCTTCGTTAAGATTGGTATGGGGGTTAAGTGGGACAAAACCGATATGACTGTGCAACAAATGGTCGATGAAGGTGTGCGTCGTGCTTATACCAATCCAGATAACCCACTGCGTGCATCGATTGTGGCCGATCCTGCGGGTAGCCGTAAAAACACCAAAGACAACACGCCATCCGTCGTGCATATCGATATGGTGCCAGGCAATCATATTGAAGTCGCTATCGCGGCCAAGGGCGGCGGCAGTGAAAACAAAGCCAAGATGGTGATGTTAAACCCATCTGACGATATCGCCGCTTGGGTTGAAAAAACGCTGCCAACTATGGGTGCGGGCTGGTGTCCTCCAGGTATGCTTGGCATCGGTATTGGCGGCACCGCTGAAAAAGCGGCCGTACTCGCGAAAGAAGCCCTGATGGAAAGCGTGGATATCCATGAGTTAATGGCGCGCGGTGCAGAAACCAGCGAAGAAAAACTGCGTTTAGACATTTTCGAGCGTGCTAACAACCTCGGTATTGGTGCGCAGGGTCTTGGCGGTTTAACCACAGTGTTAGACGTGAAAATCAAATCTGCACCTACTCATGCAGCATCAAAGCCTGTGGTGATGATCCCTAACTGCGCGGCAACTCGCCACGTACACTTCCATTTAGATGGTACTGGCCCTGCTGATCTTGCGCCGCCGACACTGAGCGACTGGCCAGAAATCACCCGCGAAGTGGGTAGCGATGTGCGCCGTGTTAACTTAGACACAGTTACTCAAGCCGATATCGAGCAGTGGAAGAGCGGTGAAACCATCCTGTTAAGCGGTAAAATGCTCACCGGCCGTGATGCTGCCCATAAGCGTATCCAAAGCCTGATTGAAAGCGGTGAAGGTTTACCAGAAGGCGTGGACTTTACTGGCAAGTTTATCTACTACGTGGGTCCAGTTGACCCAGTCGGTAACGAAGTTGTGGGTCCTGCTGGCCCAACTACCGCGACCCGTATGGACAAGTTCACCGATCTGATGCTGGATAAAACCGGACTGATGGGCATGATTGGTAAGGCTGAACGTGGTCCAGCGACCGTTGAGTCTATCAAGAAGCACAAAGCTGTGTACCTGATGGCTGTGGGCGGCGCGGCTTATTTAGTGTCGAAAGCCATTAAGAAATCCCGCGTAGTGGCGTTTGCCGACTTAGGTATGGAAGCGATTTACGAGTTTGACGTACAAGATATGCCAGTGACTGTGGCGGTAGACTCAAACGGCGTGAATGCCCATGAAACTGGCCCAGCGATTTGGAAAGTGAATATCGCTAACGCCAAAGCCTAAGCAAATGGCCTAAGCGAATGTCCTTCTTGCAAAAAAGTCGCTTTTTTGAGCGGGATTCGAGCGGGAAAGGGCGGCGAGTGGCACTCAATGACGCCATTCGATGCAGACTGACAATTTGTCACAAAAAAATACGCTCAAGTACGCCTTTTGGCTTGCTTGAGCGTTTTTGTTTCGTTAGTGTGGCAAACTTATCTTCACAAAGACGATTGATGATCGTTTTGACCGTTCATTCGGTACAACTACCGAATGTGTTTAACAAAAGATGGATATAACAATGAAAATAGCTCCTCTCCTATTGGCGCTTGGCGCGGCTGGTTTGGCCTGCTCAGCCCACGCGGCCGATCCTAAGCCTTTTACTGTGCAACAGCTGGTTAAACTCAACAAATTGCATTCAGCCGCGGTGTCCCACGATGGCACTAAATTGGTCTACGGTCTGAAAACCGTTAATGACAAGGGAGAGGCGAGCTCAGATTTATATATTCTCGATTTGACGCAAGCGGACGCTAAACCGATGCAGATCACTTCTGCTGCGGGTACTGAGCACGATGTCAGCTTCGCAAACGATGACAAATCGATTTATTTCCTCGCCAGCCGCAGTGGTTCAAGCCAACTGTTCCAACTGCCATTAACGGGCGGTGAAGCGCAGCAAGTTTCTGATCTGCCATTGGATATCGATGGTTACAAACTCTCTAACGATGGTAAGCAAATCGTGCTTAGCATGCGTGTATTCCCAGAGTGTAAAGACTTAGCTTGTTCAAAAGACAAATTTAAGGCCGAAGAAGAGCGTAAATCGACGGGTCGTGAATACAAGCAGTTGATGGTACGTCACTGGGATACATGGGAAGATCATGCCCGTAACCACTTATTTGTGGGTGTCCTTAACGGCGAGAAGCTGACCAAAGTGGTGGACATCACCCAAGGTTTAGACACAGAAACCCCACCTAAGCCATTCTCAGGTATGGAAGAAGTGACCTTCACTCCTGATGGCAAATATGTGGTGTACAGCGCCAAAGCGCCAAGCAAAGATCAAGCTTGGACGACAAACTACGATCTGTGGCAGGTGAGTGTAAACGGTGGCAAAGCCACTAACTTAACCGCCGATAACATTGCCTGGGACGCTCAACCAACATTCTCCAGCGATGGTCGCTACATGGCGTACCTCGCGATGACTAAACCCGGCTTCGAAGCTGACCGTTACCGCATCATGCTGCGTGATACTAGCACTGGACAGTCGAAGGAAGTGGCACCGCTGTGGGACAGAAGTCCAAGCTCACTGATGTTTGCACCGGACAATCGTACTCTGTATGTGACGGCACAAGACATTGGCCAAGTGTCTATTTTCAAAGTGAATACTCAGTTTGGTGATGTGCAGTCTGTCTACAGTGACGGCAGCAATAGCCTGATTGCGATCGCCGACGATCAACTGATCTTCGACAGCAAAACCTTAGTTGAGCCGGGCGATCTGTATCGTATCAACACCGACGGCCAAGGCCTGAAACGTCTGACTGAAGTCAACAAAGATAAACTGGCCGAAATCAAATTCGGTGAATTCCAACAATTTAGCTTTAAGGGTTGGAACAACGAAGATGTTTACGGTTACTGGATCAAACCTGCTAACTACCAAGAAGGCAAAAAGTATCCGATTGCATACCTAGTCCACGGTGGTCCACAAGGTTCATTTGGTAACGCCTTCAGTGGTCGTTGGAACGCCCAGTTATGGGCTGGCGCGGGTTATGGCGTTGTGATGGTGGACTTCCACGGTTCAACTGGTTATGGCCAAGCCTTTACCGATTCTATCAGCCAAGATTGGGGCGGTAAGCCATTAGAAGACTTACAAAAAGGTCTGGCAGCGGTGAGCCAACAACAAAAATGGCTCGATCCACAAAATGCCTGTGCCTTGGGTGGCTCTTACGGTGGCTACATGATGAACTGGATCCAAGGTAACTGGAACGATGGCTTTAAGTGCCTCGTTAACCACGCGGGTCTGTTCGATATGCGCTCTATGTACTATGTGACCGAAGAAGTATGGTTCCCAGAGCATGAGTTTGGCGGTACTTACTCAGATAACAAAGCCTTATATGAGAAGTTTAACCCAGTAAACTATGTGGAAAACTGGAAGACACCAATGCTGGTTATCCATGGCGAGAAAGACTTCCGTGTGCCTTATGGTCAAGGTTTAGCCTCATTCAGCTATATGCAACGCAAGGGTATTCCATCAGAGCTGCTGATTTTCCCTGATGAAAACCACTGGATTTTAAAGCCAGAAAACCTAGAGCAATGGTACGCGAACGTGTTCCGTTGGATGGACAGCTGGACGAAAAAGTAACCGAGGATGATGGACTTAAATCCACTGGGTATTAAGTCCAATTAACTTGTTGCCAAAGCCAGAACCCTGTTCTGGCTTTTTAATACTAGGATTGTGAATCTAAGTCAGTTAAACACTGGACTTATCAAGGAATGAAGATGCTGATCAGAGCGGCGACTACAACAGATATTGAGGCGATAAGCGCATTAATCACGCAGCTTACACAAGTTTATATTGCTCCCACCTGCACAGATGTGGGCGCTGAAACCTTAGTCAACGCCATGTCGGTTGAGTCGGTGGCTCATTATTTTGCCTTAGGTTATCAATATCATGTCGCAGTGAATGAGGCTGGCGAACTCGTCGGTGTGGTGGGGATGAAGGATAACAGTCATCTTTATCATCTATTTGTGGCGGATATTGCCAAGGGGCAAGGCCTGTCGCGTCAGCTGTGGGAGCTTGCCAAAGCTGAGTGTCTCGCCAAGGGGAATCCCGGCACTTTTACCGTTAACTCGGCGGTGAATGCGCTGCCTGTTTATCAGCACTTTGGCTTTGTTGCACAAAGTGATATTCGCGAGCGCGGTGGGATCCGCGATATTCCAATGCAACTCGTGCTTTGATCTATAACGATCTTTAACCATAAGACCAAAACATAAAATCAGAAGAAGAGAACCTATGGCGAATGTGAGTTTTTACCCAATCGGGACTGTCGGTGAAAAATGGGGCGATGCCGAAAAGGCCGCATGGTTTGGTAACACGCAAATTAAGCGTTCATACCAAGACAATGTTGTCACGCCATTAAAGGCGATGGAGTCACAACTGGCCGAAATAGGGCTGAGTGTGGTGCAATATGGCGCCTTATCGATTGATTCTGCGCGCTATCCCTTGTTTGCGGTTAAATCTGCTACGTTCGATCCGAACAAGAAAACCGTCTTAGTCACAGGTGGCGTACACGGCTACGAAACCAGCGGCGTGCATGGCGCCTTGGCTTTTTTGGCTAACAACGCGGTTTACTATGCTGAGCGCGTAAACTTAGTGGTGGCAGTGTGTGTAAGCCCTTGGGGTTATGAGACCATTAATCGCTGGAACCCGAAAGCTATCGATCCAAACCGCTCGTTTTATGCCAATAGCCCGGCAGAAGAGTCGGCAGCACTGATAGCACTTGTGGCAAGCGTTCCACAAGGTTTTGATGTGCATGTGGATTTACATGAAACCACCGACTCGGATGAAGATGAATTTCGCCCAGCCTTGGCCGCGCGTGATGGCAAAGACTTTATTCCCGGCACCATTCCAGATGGATTTTACGCCGTAGGCGATACCGAAAATCCGCAGGATGCCTTCCAAAAGGCGATTATCGACGGGGTGAGTAAAGTCACTCACATCGCGCCCGCAGATGAAAAGGGCGAGATTATCGGCTCGACAGTGGTGCAACACGGGGTGATCAATTACCCATTGAAAGCGCTAGGTTTATGTAGCAGTGTGACGGGCTGTATTTATAACACCACCACCGAAGTGTATCCCGACAGCCCATCGGCCACGCCCGCAGAGTGCAATCTAGCCCAAGTCGCAGCAATCACCAGTGCCATCGACTATGTGTTAGCGTTGAACTAGTGGAGTTTTTTGGTACTAGGCTTGAACAATCGTAACGCTTGCATGGCGTGAACAGTTGATTTTTCTTAAGTTTCATCCATAAAAAAGCCCTCAAACGAGGGCTTTTCTATTGTCATATCCAACCGCTGTAGCACTGTACTAATGGTTACTTTAGTGGATACATTTTTATCGTATATGTACCACCATATCCATTTCTAAATCTGGCAGATTCTTTTATTCGAGAGTAGTTTCTCCAATAAGTTGTACACTGAGCGGACAAAACATTTCGCTTTGGATTTATCGTACCGAGCAGATAATTCAAGGTGAGGATTGTTAAAATCATTCATCAACAGTAAGTTAGTGATACTTGATGGAGAGGTTTAAACGATTAATTGGCGTTAGTGGCGATTGCCAAACAGCGGTTCACATAAAGGAGTTATGATGAGAAAGATAAAACAAGTGGCGTTACTGAGTATACTCTTGTTGGGAGGCTGCGCCTCCTACACTACGCCCGGTGGCAGTGTGGCTATTGGTCGTTTGGCGGAATCGGATATTAATGCGCTGATGTCAGTTCAAGCGGCTGCTACATTCCCCGCGCATATTGCTGTTGCACGTATTCAGGCGCCGGGTTATGCATCCTATCGTTTAAGCAGTTTTGGTACTGGGCGTTACAGTGTGGTCACTACCCGTGAAGTCGAAACAGAAGCCGATTTTACTCAGCTAGCCAAAATGCCGCAGGTGGCAGGGATTGCACCGTTAAACCGTATTTTATTACCGGAGCAGTTAGACTCTATCAAATCACTGCGGGAAGCAGCGGCAAGGCTCAAGGCGGATATCTTACTGATTTATACCTTCGATACCTCTTTCCATGCGGGTGAGCAGCAATTTGCGCCGTTAAATGTGATTTCCCTTGGGCTGTTAAAGAATAAAGAAGTGAGTGTGACGACAACCGTATCGGCGGCTCTGTTTGATGTGCGCACCGAATATTTGTATGGATTAGCGGAGTCGACGGCTAAGGAGAGCCGCAACGCGTCGGTATGGAGCACCTCTGATGCAGTCGATGATTTGCGTAGGGTGACCGAAAAACAGGCGTTTGCGCAGCTTATTCCTGAAGTTGAAAAAACATGGGCAGGAGTGATTGCCGAATATGTGAATTCATCAATGAAGGCGACGAACTAAACTTTGATGCGTTTTCAGATAAACAAATGCCGCGCTTAATCGTTTAGGTTTGAACGGTTAAGTGCGGCATGACAGTGCTAAAGACTTAAGTTAATTAACAGCTTGAGTGGATTAACACTCGACAATGTTCACCGCAAGGCCGCCTTTGGCGGTTTCTTTGTATTTGCTGCGCATATCTTTACCTGTATCCATCATGGTTTTGATCACTTTATCCAGTGATACCTTGTGGTTACCGTCGCCGCGTAGCGCCATACGTGAGGCGTTAATGGCCTTGATTGCGCCCATTGCATTACGTTCAATACAAGGCACTTGTACTAGGCCGCCTACGGGGTCGCAGGTTAGGCCTAGGTTGTGTTCCATACCGATTTCGGCCGCGTTTTCAACATGTTCGACTGTGCCGCCCATAATTTCGGTTAAGGCGCCAGCCGCCATTGAGCAGGCTACGCCGACTTCACCTTGACAGCCAACTTCAGCGCCTGAGATCGAGGCATTTTTCTTATACAAGATACCAATTGCAGCGGCGGTTAACAGGTAACGGGCACACACGTCGATATCGACTTCTTGCACGAAGGTATCGTAGTAACAAAGCACGGCAGGAATGATGCCTGCGGCGCCGTTTGTTGGTGCAGTCACAACGCGATCGCCTGCTGCGTTTTGCTCGTTTACCGAGAGGGCGAATAAATCGACCCAATCCATTGCGGTTAATGGATCGACGTTGTTACGGCCTTCGGCTTTGAGGCGACGATAGAGTGCTGGCGCGCGGCGACGCAGCTTTAAGCCGCCAGGCAGAATACCCTCCTTCTGATAACCTCTTTCGATACAGGTTTTCATAGTTTGCCAGATATTCCACAGCTTGGCTTTGACCTCTTCTTCACTGGCAAGGCTAAGCTCGTTGGCCATCATTAAGGATGAAATGCTTAAGCCATGTTCAGTACAAAGTTCGAGTAATTGGGCGCTGCTGTTAAAATCATAAGGTGCTGATTCAATTTGCGATGCTGGTGAGGCATTACGTTGGTTGATTTCATCTTCATCTAAGATAAATCCGCCACCGACAGAGTAGTAAGTGCGCTCAAAAATACATTCGCCTTTGCTGTAGGCATACAGTGTCATGGCGTTCGCATGGGCGGGAAGGGTTTTTCGTCTGTGGTAGGTAATGCCGTCTTCACGGGTAAACTTGACTACTTTGCCGCAGCTGAGGGTAAGGGTCTCATTTTTAGACACTTGCTCAAGAATGCCATCGATGCTGTCGGTATCGACGGTTTCAGGATCTTCACCCATCAAGCCTAAGATGACCGCTTTACCTGTGCCGTGGCCTTTGCCGGTTTGGCCGAGGGAACCAAAGAGTTCGGCTCTTAATTCATCCACTTGGGCAATCTGGCCCGAATCAGCAAGGTGCTGCATAAAAATTTTGCCCGCTTTCATGGGGCCAACAGTGTGTGAACTCGAAGGGCCAATGCCGATCTTGAACATATCGAATACGCTAATCATGATTGAAGTCCTGTTGTGTCTCGATTTTTATTTTAGTGTGTGCGGATGAACTTTGCAGTTATCGTGTTAATACGCTGGTTTTTAGGGCATCAACTCTGGCAAACTGCAGGCATTATCCACGTAAAAATAGGCTTGTGTGATACGCTTATGTTCAGTATCCCATAAATCAGTATCAAGATTCACATTAGTTTTTTTTATTAGAAAGTCTTCGGATAAGCTGAGCTTAATTAGCGGATCATTAATGTCGATTTTATGGTCTACATTATCGGTTTTGGGCAAAATTTGACGGTGAATGGCTCGCTTTTTGGGGATTTTTGTGAACCCTGTAGCCAGTATCGCTATGGTTATTTTTTGAGTATGAATAAGAAATTTTAGGGAGAATTATGAGTTATCTAATGCTGGATCTGCTGTCTTTAGAGGTCAGTGAGGCTGAAGCTGAGATGCTGCGCCATCCGCAAGTGGGCGGTTTGATCCTGTTTTCCCGCAACTTTACTAGCCGTGAGCAATTAATTGCCTTAGTGCAGCAGATCCGCCAAATTCGTCCCGAGATTTTGATTGCCGTCGACCATGAGGGCGGACGAGTACAACGTTTTCGCGAAGGTTTTACGCTTATTCCGGCCATGGGGGATATTTTGCCAGCGGCTAAGGGCGAGATGGCATTGGCGAAACGTTGGGCCTGTGAGCTGGGTTTTTTAATGGCCATCGAGTTACTCGCCTGTGACATCGACTTAAGCTTTGCGCCTGTGCTCGATCTTAACGGCATTAGCCAAGTCATTGGCAAACGTAGTTTTAGTGCAAAGCCCGATGAAGTGATTGCGTTAGCGCAGAGTTTTATTGAGGGTATGGCCGAGGCGGGCATGGGTGCCGTGGGTAAGCATTTCCCAGGTCATGGCAGTGTGGCGGCAGATTCCCATATTGCGCAACCTATCGATGAACGTGAGGCTGAGGCGATTTTTAATCAAGATATTCTGCCGTTTAAGGAGTTGATCGCTCAAGGTAAATTATCAGGCATTATGCCTGCCCATGTGATCTACCCTAAAGTTGATCCCAATCCTGCGGGCTTTTCAACCTATTGGTTAAAGCAGATCCTTCGCCAAGATCTGGGTTTTAACGGGGTGATTTTCTCCGACGATCTGGGGATGAAGGGCGCATCTTTTGCGGGAGATTATATAGGCCGCGCTCAAGCTGCGTTGGATGCGGGTTGCGATATGATTTTGGTTTGTAATGATAATCCAGGTGTTATGTCACTCTTAAACGGTTTTGTATGGCCTTCTGCTGCACCGAAACATCCGGCGAGTTTACTTAAACCTAATGCGGCGCAGACTGCTATCGCATTAGAAAATAGTGCTCGTTGGGAAAATGCTAAGCAGCTGGCCGAGCAAATACAGCTCGCACAACAGGCAAAAGTTTGATGTAGCGCAAGGTTCTGCAATGAATATTTGCTAGGGTTAGTGGCATGCGCCGTGTTTGGCAGATTGTTAAAAGGTCTCAATATGATTTTTTATCTTCATGGATTCGATGCGACTAGCCCTGGTAATCACGAAAAAATGCGTCAGTTGCAGTTTATTGACCCAGATGTAAGGCTTATCAGCTACAGCACTTTGCATCCCAAGCATGATATGCAGCATTTATTGAAAGAGGTCGCCAAGCAAATGCAGTATAGCGACGATCCCACGCCGTTAATGGTGGGCGTCGGTTTGGGGGCGTATTGGGCTGAGCGAATTGGTTTTTTAAATGGGTTAAAGTCGGTGTTGATCAATCCCAATCTCCATCCAGAAGAGACAATGCAAGGGAAAATTGATCGCCCGGAAGAGTATGCCGACATCGCCAATAAGTGTGTTTCAGAGTTTAGGTTGAAGAATACCCACAGAGCCATGTGTATTTTGTCTCGTGTGGATGAAGTGCTCGACAGTGAGGCTACTGCCGAGGCGCTTAAGCCTTATTACACCATCGAATGGGATGAGACGCAGGCCCATAAATTCCCGCAGTTAGCCGCCCATTTACCTAAGATAAAAGCCTTTAAGTTGGGTTAAATCGTTATTCGCTTATCTTTTCGTTAAAAAGGCTTATCGCGGAATATTCTGGCGATAAGCGCTTTTGCATCTGTTCATGTTTTCCCCTTCAAGAAGCATGCTATTTTTCAAGCTGTTGGTGTTTGGCTACCTCGTATGAGTGAAGCCAGACCTGCGATGAAGTTATGCTATTATTTAGAATGCTAGACGGTATATATGGTTGGTTTAGCTGGTTATTTCAGCAAAAAGCATTAAATACACTCCGTTTGTATGGCTTTATCTATCATTTTGTTGAAATTAATCATGAATTGTGTAAAGTAGCCCCTCTTAATAGTTTGTTACAAAATGCTACAAACTTTTATGCCAATTTGTCCATTCATGGATAACCTTTTGCGTATGTCGCCCGACACAGCTAACAGCGGTCTCGTTAGCTGTTTTTTTATACTTGCTTTTTTACTCTTAAATCCATTACTTAGCAAAACTCTCCCTTATCGCAGCTGAAAACTCGGCTATGCTTAGGCTGGAATCGTTTTTACGTGAGCGACGCAAAGACGCATGATAATAGCCGCATGATAACAACCGCATGCTAATAACAAGGCTCACCTTACAGGGGAGGCGCAATGAAACGGGTGCTTATTCAATTAACGGGAAAAGTGCAGGGCGTGGGCTGCAGACATGCGACCCTAACAAAGGCTCGCACGCTTGGTGTCACAGGTTATGTGACTAACTGCGCCGATGGCAGTGTTGAAATTCTTGCCCAGGGCAGTGATCCTGCAGTGGATAGTCTTATCGCCTGGTGTGAGGTTGGAGTACCTTGTACCGATGGACTGAGGGTGACGGTGAATGAAGACCAAGGTGATGATATTTATTTGGATTTCTCGATAGTGCGCTAATTTTATTTTTATACTTTCGGCGTCGCCTGAATGGCTGTTCACCCCTTAGGCAATAAAAAACCTTAGGTTATAAAAAACCTTAGGCAATAAAAAAGCGGTATGCATTGCATGACCGCTTTTTATTCGATTAGGGCTAATAGGTTTTAAGCGTTAGGTTGCGCCATCTTACGGATTTGGATCACCATGCCCATTTCGGGATGATCGAGATAATGGATCTCATCACTTTTCACTCGACGATTTTGCTCCAACGGAATAGACATTAAATAAGGTGTCATCACTTTAGCTGGGGCTGCGGCGGTA
This sequence comes from Shewanella sp. GD03713, assembly GCF_029843705.1. NCBI lineage: Bacteria > Pseudomonadati > Pseudomonadota > Gammaproteobacteria > Alteromonadales > Shewanellaceae > Shewanella > Shewanella sp. GD03713. Next base: position 2,676,805 of record NZ_JAOCIW010000001.1, on the reverse strand, counting down.
CTTGTTGCTGTGTTGATGCTCGCTTCATCGGCCGCCACAGGCATTAATTTGCGGCCTTCTTTACGCAAATTGAGCGCGGTTTCGATATACAGATAATGGCTAAGATAAATATTGAGCGTGCCATCGAGTTGCCACACGGGAGAGGGCTGTAAAGGCGCAGATGTTTCAGCCATCATGCCAGTCGTGCCGTTAGCGCCTTGCATTGAGGTGGCCATGGCTTGCTGCACAATTTGACGACCATCGAAGTGATAACTGGCGGAATAATCTTTACCCGCAAACAGGCGAATGGGCACTGAGCCACTCTTCCCCATCATAGGTTGTTGCCATGTCATATGCAGTAAGCTGCGGTTACCACGTTCTCTCGATAGGCTGTTGATGATGCTTGCAAATTGGCCTTGGCTGCTGGCGAGTAATACTGGGCCACTGCCTTGAGACGCATAGGCTTGGCTACCACTGCCGATTTCCGATGGGATCACACTCGGATAGCGATAGCTGGTCACCGCATTTGAGCTTGTAGTGCTTGGGCCTGAAATGGCTAAAGTACCGCCGTTACTCATCTCGGGAGTGGCGTCCGTATTCGTACCTGTGCTGGTGTTTTCAGCGCAATGGCTATTAGCATCGGCGTCATACACTAAGGTGCAGGGCGCGGATTCATTGCTCATGGAGAGCACAGCTTGACCCACAACCGGTGAGATCAGATCGATAGCGCGGTTGGTTTTAGTCTCAATTGGCGCCATCGGCCATTGTTCAGTCGACTGACTTTGGCGTTCAAAAATATAGACTTCGACCTCGAACCAAGCTTCAGCACGGGCAAGTGAACTGTGTGAAAGTGCAATAAGTGTAGCGATAGAGACCGCGAGTTGACGTAACACTATTTATCTCCAAGACGATGTTGCGATAGTTGTTCGAGCAAGAGTTTGACCAAAGCGAGCCTATCTTTTGCCGTTTCGGCATTGAGGATGAACTTTAACTTATTCGGCCCATCCATTCGATAAATTTGTGGCTGACTTTGCAGTAATCCGATGATAAAGCCGGGATCAATCACATGATCATTACTAAATTCGATGCTGCCGCCCTTGGCATGTACCTCAATTTTAGTCGCGCCCAGCCGAGTTGCCTGATGTTTATATAAAGTCATTTCCATCAGGTTTTTGGTGGCCTCGGGCAGCAGACCGAAGCGGTCGATAAGCTCAACCTTGAGTTCATCTAAGGCTTCTTCACTGTCACAACTGGCGATGCGCTTATAGAGTGACAGACGAATATTCACATCACCGACATAGTCTTCCGGCAATAGCGCAGGAATTCTTAGTTCCATCTCACATTGTTGATTGAGCATTTGCGCCAGCGATGGCTCTTTACCCTGTTTGAGCGCCTTGACCGCCGATTCCAACATTTCCATGTAGAGACTAAAGCCAATTTTAGAAATATGACCGCTCTGCTCATCGCCCAAGAGCTCGCCCGCGCCGCGAATTTCTAAGTCTTGAGTTGCGAGCATAAAGCCAGCGCCTAAATCCTCTAGGGCGTCGATGGCTTCGAGACGTTTGCGGGCATCACTGGTCATGCGTTTAGGATGCGGCGTCATCAAATACGCATAGGCTTGATGGTGAGAGCGTCCGACGCGGCCACGCAGTTGGTGCAACTGGGCTAAGCCGAAGGTGTCAGCACGTTCGATAATAATCGTATTCGCACTAGGGACGTCGATACCGGTTTCGATAATAGTGGTACAGACTAACACATTGAATCTTTGGTGATAAAAGTCCGACATCACCCGCTCAAGATCCCGCTCACGCATTTGACCATGGGCCACCACCACCCGCGCTTCGGGTAGCAGGGTACTAATATCTTGGGCGCATTTCTCAATGGTTTCGACATTGTTGTGCAAATAATACACTTGGCCACCACGGAGAATTTCACGCAGTATGGCCTCACGCACGGTAGCGGGATCGGATTCGCGCACAAAGGTCTTCACCGCCAAGCGTTTAGCGGGAGGAGTCGCAATAATCGATAAGTCGCGCATTCCCGACATCGCCATGTTTAAGGTGCGGGGGATCGGAGTGGCTGTGAGGGTCAAAATATCCACGTTGGCGCGCAGCGCCTTGATTTTCTCTTTTTGTCTTACGCCGAATCTGTGTTCTTCATCGATGATTAGCAGGCCTAAGTTTTCAAATTTTGCCTCGGATTGCAGCAGCTTATGGGTGCCAATCACTATATCGACTTTGCCTTCTTCGAGCAGTTTCAGCACTTGAGTCTGCTCTTTGGCGGTTCTAAAGCGTGACATCACCTCAATTACGACGGGCCAGTCGGCAAATCTGTCTTTAAAGTTTTCGTAGTGCTGCTGGGCGAGTAGCGTGGTAGGCACCAGCACAACTACTTGTTTACCCGCATTCACTGCCACAAAGGCGGCGCGCATCGCGACTTCAGTCTTACCAAAGCCCACGTCACCGCAGACAAGGCGGTCCATGGCGACGGGGGATTGCATATCGGCGAGCACGGCATGAATCGCGCTTTCTTGGTCGACGGTTTCTTCGAAGGGGAACCCCTGGGCGAATTGCGCATACTCTTCATCGTTGATTTCACAGCTTTCACCGGGGCGTGCTTGGCGGCGAGCGTAGACATCAAGCAGCTCGGCGGCCACATCGCGGATTTTCTCGATCGCTTTGTTTTTTGCTTTGGCCCAAGTGTCGTTACCGAGTTTATTAAGGTGAGCTTCACCATCGGCGCCGACGCTGTAGCGACTGATCATGTGCAGGTTGGACACGGGCACATAAAGTTTATCGCCGCCCGAGTATTCTAGCTGTAGGTATTCGGCCACTAATCCGCCGGTATCTAAGGTGACTAAGCCTTGATACAGCGCCACGCCGTGCTCTAAGTGCACAATTGGCTGGCCGACTTTAAGCTCGGCTAAGTTTTTGATCAGGGTATCGTTACTGATCTGGCGTTGTTTTTCGCGGCGGCGCTGCTGGGAGATGCGATGACCAAAGAGTTCGGTTTCGCAGATGATGCTGACGGCGGTTTGCTTTCCTAGCCCGAGTAAACAACCACGGGAGAGGGGAGATACGATTAAGCCCAGTTTGGCATCGCTTTGAATAAACTCATCAAAATGGCCGAATAGCGCCGGTTTTAACTGGATTTTAGCTAAGAGCTCGAGCAAGGCTTCGCGGCGACCTTCCGATTCGGCACTAAATAACATCCGCGACGCATGCTCGGCGTACTCTTGCAGCGCAATCAGCGGTTGCTTTAACTTGTGATTAGCGCTCACCTCGGGCAACACACAGGCATCAATCTGCACTGCACCTGCGACGGCATCGGGTTGCGGCACAATAAACTGATAGCGAGGCAGCGGCTTAAAGGCGGCAAATAATTCTTCAATCAGTAAATACAGCTCTTTAGGTGCCAACAGCGGCCGCAATGGGTCGACCCGTCTGTCTTCATAGCGGGTTTCCACCTCTTGCAAATGTGCACGGGCGGACTTTTCGATATCGCCTAAGGTGACTAACTGAGTGTCCTTCGGCAGATAATCGAACAGTGTCGCGACCTCATCGAAAAACAGGGGCAGATAGTTCTCAATGCCAGCGGGCATCAAATTGCGGCTCACCAGTTGATAAACTGATTCTGGTTCTTTAACGATCACCTCAAAGCGGCGGCGATAACGTTGCCTAAAACCTTCGATGGCGCTGCTGTCGGTGGGGAATTCCTTGGCGGGTAACAGGCGCACCGCATCGACAGGCGTGGACGAGCGCTGAGTCTCTGGGTCAAAATGGCGAATGGTCTCGACTTCATCATCGAACAGTTCGATACGCAGCGGCATATTCACGCCGGTGGGGAAGATATCGAGAATCGAGCCACGAATGGCAAACTCGCCATGTTCGTAAACCTGTTCAACCAAGTGATAACCCGTGTCGGTTAACTGCTGGCGCACATCATGGAGCTGATATTTATCGCCCTTTTTCAGCACAAACACATTGGAGCTTAAATAGGATTTTGGTGGCAAGCGCATCATCAGCGTTGTCACCGGCACTATCACTACGCTGTGTTCGGCTTGGGTGATTTGCGACAGGGTTTCTAAACGCTGGGAAATCAAATCCTGATGGGGCGAAAAACTGTCGTAGGGCAGGGTTTCACGGTCAGGGAACAGTCGCACCTTAATAGCGCTTTTAGCCAACAAGTAGTTGAGCTCTAACTCGATACTCAATGCCGTCGGCGTATCACTGGTCACAATCAGTGTTGTGCCCTTGTGTTGGCGAACTAGGCTGGCGAGGGTAACAGCTTGACCAACCCCGGCGAGACACGACAGGGTTTGCATTTGAGTTCCATTTTTGACAACGGGCGGTGTTAGGGCTGAAATTTGTGTCATTGGCGTGGGATAAACTGATTCATTCACAATAAGTTGCGTTCATTGTAGTGACTTGGGCGCTAGGGTGCCAGCAAAAACGCTAGCCTTTATTGACGCTCGTCACGGGCAAGTTTACGCAGTTTAAGTTGTTTTTGTTGCACATTGAGGCTCGCTTTGACCAGTTGCTCCACATCTGCATCCAGTATTTGACTAAATTCGAGGTCGACGAGATAGGGCGATGCGGCATTGTGCAGTGGTGCTTGCGGCCCATCGGATTGGCCTTCCTGCGAAACTAAGCAGGCCGTGACCTTGGCAAAACATAAAATGGCGACCAATTCTTCGTGGATAAATAAGGTCACCTTATATTGGCGGCCAAGGGGGAGGGCCTCATTGCTCATTAGGCGAATGCCGCTGCCACCGAACTGACAACCGCTAAATTTATCGCCCTCTTGCACTTCTTTTTCGAGGACATGCTGCAGGACTAAATCGACCTTGCGGGATTGGAGCTTGAGAAAGTCCACCACCACCTTGGCTTCGTTGTCTAAATGCCGCAGTTGCAACAGGCAACTAGCCTCGAGGGCTTTGACTTCGCTCAGTAGCTGGATCCCTAAGGATTGCATTGATCTTAAAGCCATTTCACTGGGTAGTGGCTGGTTTTCGTCCCAGAGGCTTAAGTAAGCGGTGAAGGGATGAGGCACACTAAAATACGGATTGGTGTCAGTGAACAAGGCTTGCCTCTTTATTTATAGGACCTAAACCCCTATTATCGTGCCCATCTTTATGATTTAGCAAGTTCAGCACACAGGACGCAGCCCTCTTTCAATGGATCTTCGATTTCCTCTCTACGTTGGTTACCGTTATTGGCGGGCCAGAAAAGCAAACGCCTTTGCTTCTTTTATTACCTTATTTGCCGTTTCGGGCATTTTTCTAGGGGTGGCGGCCTTAATCGTGGTCAGCTCGGTGATGAACGGCCTCGAAGGACAATTAAAGCAGCGCATTTTAGGCGCTGTACCTCAATTGACTGTGGTAACTGAGACGCCCTTAAGCGATTGGACCATTCCTGCGGACAAACTCAAAGCCTTACCGGGCGTGCAGGGCGTGACGCCTAGCGTGTCGACCCAAGCCATGGTGCAGTCGGCGGCGAATATCCGCGCCGTGCAAGTCTTTGGGGTGTTTCCTGAGCTTGCCGAAAAACTCTCTATGGTGGCGCAGCATACTTATTCTGGCGCATTCAACGAGTTAACCAGTGGCCAATATAAGGTCATTTTAGGCAGCGAGCTTGCCCGCCAATTAAAGGTGAACCCGGGTGATACTGTGCGTCTGTTAAGTGGCGATGGTGTGGTGTATTCGCCCCTCGGCCCAGTCCCTAGCCAACGCAAGTTTTTAGTGTCCGCCGTGTTTGAGATGGGCTCACAGGTGGATGCGGGCGTTGCATATATTCATTACCAAGATGCCAAGCGTTTAATGCGTCAACCCAGTGATGAAATCAATCAGTTAAGGCTCTATCTGAGCGACCCATTTATGGCGCCCGCACTGGCTAAGGATGTAAAGCAGGTGCTTACCCAGCAGGGGATTGAGGCGACAACCAGTGATTGGCGCGACACCTATGGTCATCTGTTTAGTGCCGTGAAGATGGAAAAAAACATGATGTCGCTGATGCTGAGCCTGATCGTGGCCGTGGCGGCGTTTAATATAGTGTCAGCGTTGGTGATGATGGTGGTGGATAAAACCACCGACGTCGCGGTACTCAAAACCCAAGGCTTACGTACCTCGGCGGTGATGGGCATTTTTGTGGTGCAAGGTTTATTGAATGCTGTCTTAGGTTTAGTGCTGGGGCTGGTGGTCGGCATTCTGCTCACCCTTAATTTAAATGGCATTATGGCGACCTTGGGGATTTCCATTTTAGGCACAGGACAAGTGCTGCCGGTTAAATTAGAACTGGGACAATTGTCGATGATTATTGTCGGCACCTTAGTTGTAACCTTAGTGGCGACCCTTTACCCCGCATTGCGAGCGGCGCGGGTGCAACCTGCCACGGCGCTGCGTTACGAATAGCTGCGATGTAACAAATTAAAGCGTCGCTCCCATGATGAGAGACGTGTTTGGACATGGGGTTATCCATGTCATTTAGAATCAATAGCGAGAATCTCAATGCAAGACGTGTTACTGCAAGTGCAGGCGGTGAGTAAGAGTTATCACGATGGCGATGTGACCACTCAGGTGTTGTCTGAGGTGGATTTACAGGTATTTAAGGGCGAGCAACTGGCGATTGTCGGTACCTCTGGCTCAGGCAAGAGTACGCTGCTGCATATTATGGGCACCTTAGATAAACCTTCTGCTGGCAAAGTATTGTTAGCGGGTGAGGATTTATATCAGGTGAGCAGTGCCCGTCAGGCGCAGATCCGCAACCAAGATTTAGGTTTTATCTATCAGTTCCATCACCTTTTGCCCGAATTTAGTGCACTGGAAAATGTGGCTATGCCAGCGTTTATTCAAGGCAGAGACCGCGCTCAGGCTCAGGCTGATGCCAAAGTGTTGCTCGAGAGAGTCGGCCTTGGGCACAGAATGCAGCATATTCCCGCCGAGCTTTCGGGCGGCGAGCGTCAACGGGTGGCAATTGCCCGGGCGCTGATCAACAAACCCAAACTCGTGCTGGCCGATGAACCGACGGGCAACCTCGATGCCAAGAGCGGCGAGGCGGTCTATGAGCTGATCCGCGAATTAGCCAATCAACTCGGAACGGCGTTTGTGGTGGTGACTCACGATCCTAAATTAGCGGCGCGGATGGACAGACAACTCACCATGAAGAATGGTTATCTGCAAGCTGTTGCGGAACATGCCCAATGAAAGGACCATTAGCCCTCTCCATTGGTTGGCGTTTTTATCGTGCGCGCCAATCCAATAGTTTTATTAGCTTTATCTCCTTTGCATCGACCGCTGGCATCGCGCTAGGGGTTGCAGTGCTGATTGTGGTGCTCTCGGCGATGAATGGCTTTGAGCGTGAGTTAGAGCAGCGTCTGTTAGGCGTGATCTCCCAAGCCGATGTGGTTGGCGTGAATGAGCCGATTGCCGACTGGCGTGCGGTTGAGCAAACCGCCATGCAGATTGAAGGCATTACGGCGGCTGCACCTTTTATTCGGATGCAAGGATTAGTGCAAAAGCCCGGTGGTTTTCAGGGGCTTGCCGTTGTGGGAATCGACCCTGAGCAGGAGGCAAAAGTCTCGACCCTCTCGCAATTTATGTCGAAAGAGACTTGGCAAGGCTTGAGCGAGGATGACAATCACATCGTCCTTGGCGAGAGTCTGCTGAAAAAGTTAGGCCTCGAGGTCGGCGATACCCTCGCTTTGTATGTGCAAGATCTTGACCCTGAACATGCCGGCAGTTTACGGGCTGCCAAGAGCCATCGTTTTGTGGTGTCGGGTGTGTACCGTTTAGGCGGCGAGCTTGAGTTAACCACGGCGTATATTCCGATGCGCTATGCGGCGAATATCCTAAATTTACATCAAGGTGTCACTGGGGTGCGGATCAGTGTGGCGCAGGTATTTGATGCGCCAGCGAAAATTCGTGAGTTGGGTTATGCCTTAAACCAGTCCGTTTATATCAGTGATTGGACGCGCACCCAAGGGCATTTATATCAAGATATTCAATTGGTTCGCACCATTATGTATCTCGTTTTGGTGTTAGTGATTGGCGTGGCCTGTTTCAACATTGTCTCAACGCTAGTGATGGCGGTGCGGGATAAAGCCAGTGAAATCGCCATTCTGATGACCATGGGCTTAAGCCGCCTGTCAGTGATGGGGATTTTTATGGTGCAGGGCGCGTTAAATGGCCTTGTGGGCTGTGCTCTTGGCGGCGTGATCGGGATTGCGACTGCGGTGAATCTCAGTGGTATTGCCCGTGGTATTGAGCAGCTGCTTGGTATTCAACTCCTGTCGGCCGATGTGTATTTTGTGGATTTCCTGCCGTCAGAGCTACATATGACGGATGCTGGTTTAGTGATTGCCACGGCGTTTGTGATGAGTCTTATCGCAACCCTGTATCCCGCGTGGAAGGCGAGCCAGATTGGCCCTGCGCAAGCATTGGCGGGTAGATAGAAAGTCTTTGAGCTGACATTAGCCAAAGCGCGGAATAGCTAAAACAGAATAACGAAAGCAGCAAACAAAAAGGCCAGTGAATTCACTGGCCTTTTTAATATGCGTTACGCTTGGAAGGGCGTGATTAACGCTTTAAACCTTCGTTCAGCAAAGGACGCATGGTTTTCACTAACTCAGTGGTCACCTTTGGTGAACCTGCAACGATGTTGCCAGAGATCAGGTAGTTATGACCGCCAGTAAAATCGGTGACTGTGCCACCCGCTTCGCGGCAGATTAAGTCGCCAGCGGCGATATCCCATGGCTTTAAACCGATTTCGAAGAAACCGTCTAAACGGCCAGCCGCTACATAGGCTAAGTCTAATGCAGCAGAACCTGCGCGGCGTAAGTCAGAACACTGACCGAACACTTCGCCAAAGATTGCCATGTAGCTTTCGGTGTGTTGACGGGCTTTGAATGGGAAACCTGTACCGATAATGGTTGGAGCCAGTTCAGTCACATTGGTTACGCGGATACGGAAATCGTTTAATTTGGCGCCTTTACCACGGATAGCGGTAAATAATTCTTCACGAACAGGATCGTACACAACGGCAACTTCAGTTTTGCCTTTGTGTTGCAGTGCGATAGAAACCGCGAAGTGGGGAATGCCTCTAACGAAGTTGTTAGTGCCATCCAGAGGATCGACTATCCATACATAGTCTTTGTTTTCGCCACGGTTTTCGCCTTTTTCTTCACCCACGATTGTGTGATCAGGGTAAGATTTGCGAATTTGATAGGTAATGGCGGCTTCTGCTTCCTTATCTACACTGGTAACAAAATCGTTGACACCTTTAGCACTGACTTCAACTCGGTCAAGTTCAGTGTAGGCGCGCATAATAGTTTGGCCGGCCGCGCGGGCAGCGCGAACAGCAATCGTCAGCATCGGATGCATTGCAATCCCCTGGATGTTAAAGAACGTTAAAAATAGCGGGCGGTATTATACTCGATTTGAATGTTATATCAAATACCGATTTTCATATAAGCATTCACGCACGCCTGTGATAGTATTCGCTCCCTGTGTTTTGTGAATTAAATTAAGTCGTTTCATGCTAAGTAATATTCGTGTGATTTTAGTGGGGACATCGCACCCCGGCAATATTGGCTCGACCGCCAGAGCGATGAAGACCATGGGGTTATCGACCCTGTATCTTGCCGAACCAAGATGTGAAGTGGATGGTCAATCCATCGCCTTGGCGGCCGGTGCGTCTGACATCTTAAAGCATTTGGTGAAAGTGGATTCTTTAGCAGAAGCCATCGCCGATTGCAGTTTAGTGATTGCCACCAGTGCTCGCAGTCGTACCTTAGATTGGCCAATGCTCGATCCGCGTGAAGCGGGGCAAAAGCTGGTCACTGAGGGATTATCAGGACCTGTCGCCATTGTCTTTGGCCGTGAAAATCATGGTTTGACCAATGAAGAATTACAGCAATGTACATATCATGTGGCTATTCCTGCTAACCCTGAATACAGCTCATTGAATTTAGCGCAAGCAGTGCAGATCATTTGTTATGAGACGCGTGTGGCACACTTAGCGCAAACTGAGGCGCCTCAAGTGGAGGAAGAGTATCCGCTTTCTGCCGATCTCGAGCGTTTCTTTGTGCACTTAGAAAGCACCTTATCATCGACAGGTTTTATTATTAAAAACCACCCCGGTCAAGTGATGACTAAGTTACGTCGTCTGTTTAGCCGTGCACGTATCGAAAGCCAAGAGATGAATATTCTTCGAGGCATTCTAACTTCGATAGATAAAGTGGTGGGTAACAAACAAAAATAGCCAAAGTACATTTGGCAAATAACGCTAATCGCGAAGGATTGAAGCATGGGTGTGATAGCTAGGCTAAAAGAAGACATTGAATCTATATATCACCGTGATCCCGCGGCGCGCAGCGCCTTTGAGATCTTGGTCAACTATCCTGGCATGCACGCCATTTGGCTGCACCGGATAAGCCATAAGTTATGGAAGCGTGATTGGCGCTTAATGGCCCGTTGTTTATCGACTTTTTCGCGCTGGCTGACGGGAGTGGAGATCCATCCGGGGGCCACCATTGGCGACCGTTTCTTTATCGACCATGGTATGGGCGTGGTGATCGGTGAAACCGCCGAGATTGGCGATGACTGTACTTTGTATCACGGCGTAACGCTCGGCGGCACCACTTGGCAGGCGGGTAAACGCCATCCAACACTGGGCAATAACGTGGTCGTGGGCGCAGGGGCTAAGATTTTAGGTCCTATCACTATGCATGATGGGGCGCGTGTCGGCTCTAACTCTGTGGTGGTAAAAGATGTGCCTAAGGATACGACTGTGGTCGGGATCCCTGGGCGCGTAGTGGCTACTCCCTCGCCGCAATCGAAAGAGAAGTCTGAGCGTCGCAGCGCCATGGCCAAGAAATATGGTTTCGATGCGTATGCTGTGTCTCCCGATAATCCGGATCCCGTCGCGAATGCTATCGGTCAAATGCTGGACCACATGCATTTAATGGACTCAAAAGTGCAGGAATTGTGTCAAGCCATTCAGCGTTTAGGTGGCGATGTATGTACCGAAAGATTGCCAGAGCTGAATGTGGGTGAGTTTAACGACGCCGAAAAAGCCGCCGCCGATAAGCGCCAGAGTGCACTCGACGAGTTTGACCCCAGCATTTAACTAAGGTGTGTGGCGTAGTGGCGTGTAGATATTAATCAACACGCTTTGCCACCGATGATTGCAGTTCAATTCCCTCTGTGGTTGCTCGGTTTTTAAACAGAGTGGACCTAGGTGGTTAGCTTTCATTCCAAGAGAGTGCGTTAGATCCCGATATGGGGGCGATTAGGACGATTAATTGCCCCTTTAGCATTGAATCTTAGGGCAGAAAAAGGTTAAATACCCCACCAAGATGAAAGGGTATTGGTTCACTGCACGCTTATATACTTGAGTGTTTTACTAGGTTTTATACTTGACTGAAATACTCGGGTATGTTGAAATAACCCCATACCTGTTTGGGAGCTATGGTAGTTATGAAACTTACATCTAAAGGTCGTTATGCAGTAACCGCAATGCTCGATGTGGCCATCCACTCGGCTTCGGGACCGGTTCCCTTAGCGGATATCTCTGAAAGACAAGGGATTTCGCTTTCCTATCTGGAACAACTCTTCGCAAAGTTACGCAAACATGGCCTAGTGGCCAGTGTCCGTGGTCCAGGTGGTGGTTATCGCTTAGGCCTCGAAGCTAATGATATTTCTGTTGGCATGGTTGTCCATGCCGTGGACGAGTCTGTCGACGCGACTCGTTGTCAAGGATTAGGCAATTGCCAGAGTGGAACTCGCTGCTTAACGCACTCGCTCTGGGGCGATTTAAGCAAACAAATTTCAGATTTTTTAGATGGTATCAGTCTTGCTGGCTTAATGCAGAAACGAGATGTGCAGTTTATCTCGCTTAAGCAAGACACTATGCAAAAGGAGCAAAGAGTCAGCTTGTAGGCTTTTTGTTATACGATAAAAATTATTTTTGTACGTTGTATGTAGCCTCGGCAGAGACTGCTAAGTACGGAGTGTGTTATGAAGCTTCCTATCTATTTAGATTATGCCGCCACCACGCCAGTTGATCCGCGAGTCGCGGAAAAAATGTTCCAATACATGACGATGGATGGCATCTTCGGTAACCCAGCATCACGTTCTCACCGTTATGGCTGGCAAGCGGAAGAAGCGGTGGATGTGGCTCGCAGCCAAGTGGCTGATTTGATCAATGCCGATCACCGTGAAATCGTGTTTACCTCAGGTGCAACCGAATCAAACAACCTGGCGATCAAAGGCGTAGCGCATTTCTACAATAAGAAAGGCAAGCACATCATCACCAGCAAGACTGAACATAAAGCGGTACTCGATACCTGCCGTCAGCTTGAGCGTGAAGGTTTTGAAGTCACTTACTTAGAGCCAGATGCCAACGGCATCATTCCGATGGAACGTTTAGAAGCGGCGATGCGCGACGACACCATTCTTGTCAGCATCATGCATGTGAATAACGAAATCGGTGTGATCCATGATGTAGATGCCATCGGCGAATTATGCCGCTCAAAAGGCATTATCTTCCATATGGATGCTGCACAAAGCGCGGGCAAATTACCTATCGATGTACAAACGACTAAGGTCGACCTGATCTCTATCTCTGGCCACAAAATGTATGGTCCAAAAGGGATTGGTGCTCTGTACGTTCGCCGTAAGCCACGTATTCGCTTAGAAGCCCAAATGCACGGCGGTGGTCATGAGCGTGGTATGCGCAGTGGTACACTGGCGACTCACCAAATCGTTGGTTTAGGTGAAGCGGCTGCGATTGCCAAAGCTGAAATGGCAACAGACAACGCCCGTATCGCTAAACTGCGTGACAAGTTATGGAATGGCATCAAGCACATCGAAGAGACGTATGTAAACGGCGACATGACTCACCGTGTGAGTGGTAGCCTGAACGTCAGCTTCAACTATGTTGAAGGTGAGTCGCTGATGATGGCATTAAAAGATTTAGCGGTTTCATCGGGTTCTGCCTGTACGTCAGCCAGTCTCGAGCCAAGCTACGTGTTACGTGCGCTCGGTTTAAATGATGAAATGGCGCATAGCTCAATTCGTTTCTCAATCGGTCGTTTTACCACCGAAGAAGAAATCGACCACGCTATCGAAACTATTACACAATCTATTGATAAATTAAGAGAAATGTCTCCATTGTGGGAGATGTTCAAAGATGGCATCGACCTGAATCAGGTGCAGTGGGCACATCATTAATTCGACCATTTACAATAGATAATTTTGGAGCAGTACCATGGCTTACAGTGAAAAAGTGATAGATCATTATGAGAACCCACGTAACGTTGGTTCTTTCGACAAGAACGATCCTTCGGTCGTGACCGGTATGGTGGGAGCACCTGCCTGTGGTGACGTGATGAAGTTACAGCTGAAAATCGGCGCTGACGGCATCATCGAAGACGCTAAGTTCAAAACCTACGGTTGTGGCAGCGCGATTGCGTCTAGCTCACTGGTAACCGAGTGGGTGAAAGGCAAGACTATCGAGCAAGCGGCGGCCATCAAAAACACCGATATCGCGGAAGAATTAGCCTTGCCACCAGTGAAAATCCACTGTTCCATTTTGGCAGAAGATGCCATTAAAGCGGCGATCGACGAGTACAAATCGAAACAAGCTAAGTAACATCTGGAGTTAAGATGGCGATTACAATGACCCCAGCGGCAACTGAGCGTGTCAGATCTTTCTTAGCGAATCGAGGCAAGGGCATCGGCCTGCGCCTCGGCTTAAAGACCTCTGGCTGTTCCGGTATGGCTTATGTGCTTGAGTTTGTTGATGCGCTGAATGATGACGATGAAGTGTATGATATTGATGGTGTTAAAATCATTATCGATGCGAAAAGCTTCATCTATCTACAGGGCATTGAGTTGGATTTTGTTAAAGAAGGCCTGAACGAAGGTTTCCAATTTAACAATCCTAACGCAAAAGGTGAGTGCGGTTGCGGTGAGAGTTTCACTGTTTAATTGCCGAATTGACGCATGAATTATTTCGAGCTGTTTAAGTTTTCCCCTGCCTTCGATATTGACACCGCTGTGCTTGCAGAACGCTACCGCGAACTGCAACGGGCGGTGCATCCCGATAAGTTTGCCAACGATACCGAGCAACAACGCTTATTGTCGGTGCAACGCACTGCGCAAGTGAATGACGGTTATCAAACCCTAAAAGATCCTATCCGCCGTGCCGAGCATATGCTGTCGCTACGTGGTATCGATTTAAGCCACGAAACCACAACAGTGAAAGACACTGCATTTTTGATGCAGCAGATGGAATGGCGTGAGGCGTTAGAAGACATTCGCGATAGCGCCGATCCTCAAGAAAGCATTGATGAGTTATACGACTCTTTCGCGGCATACCGGACAAAGCTGACGAAATTGCTCACCGCACAGCTAAGCAGTGACAGCGAAGAAGATGCCTTGTTAGCGGCAGATCAAGTACGCAAGCTTAAATTTATGGCAAAATTACACGATGAGCTGACGCGTATCGAAGACGCGTTGCTCGATTAATTTTCCCTATTGCAGTTATTTAGCCGATTCGGACGGGTCTGAGTCGGCGCTACTAAATTGGATACATATGGCCCTTTTGCAGATTGCAGAGCCCGGACAAAGTGCCGCGCCGCACCAACATAGACTTGCCGTTGGCATCGATTTAGGTACCACTAATTCCCTCGTGGCCGCAGTTCGCAGCGGCGTAACGGCGACCTTACCCGATGAAAATGGGCAGCACTCTTTACCTTCTATCGTCCGTTACACTCAAGATGGCATTGAAGTCGGACATGTGGCGGCGTTAAGTTCTGCGCAGGATCCTAAAAATACTATCGTATCGGTCAAACGCTTTATGGGCCGCAGCCTTACGGATATTCAATCTGGTGAGCAAGCGTTCCCATACCAGTTTGAAGCCAGTGAAAACGGTTTACCGCTGTTTGTTACGCCTCAAGGGCAAGTGAATCCGGTGCAAGTGTCAGCGGAGATTTTACGTCCTCTGGTTGAACGCGCCGAGAAAACCCTTGGTGGCGAGCTGCAGGGTGTCGTGATCACTGTGCCAGCGTATTTCGATGATGCACAGCGTCAAGGGACAAAAGATGCCGCGTCTTTGCTCGGTGTTAAAGTATTGCGCCTGCTAAACGAGCCTACTGCGGCGGCAATCGCCTACGGGTTAGATTCTAAGCAAGAAGGTGTGATCGCGATTTACGATCTCGGCGGCGGTACCTTTGATATCTCTATTCTGCGTTTAAATCGCGGCGTTTTTGAAGTGCTGGCCACGGGCGGCGATTCGGCGCTGGGCGGCGATGACTTTGACCATCTGTTGCAGGCGCATATGCAGCAAGTATGGCAATTGACGAACCTTGATCCGCAGCTAAGCCGTCAGTTATTGATTGAAGCGCGCCGTGTGAAAGAAGCCTTAACCGATGCGAGTGACGTCGAAGCGAACCTGGCACTTGCCGATGGCACTGTGCTCAAGCAAGTCGTGACCAAAGCTGAATTTGATAACTTAATCAGCGCATTAGTGAAGAAAACCATCGCCAGCTGTCGTCGCACCCTACGTGATGCGGGCGTAACGGCTGATGAAGTGTTAGAAACCGTGATGGTAGGTGGTTCAACCCGCGTGCCATTAGTGCGTGAACAGGTTGAAGCCTTTTTCGGTAAGGCGCCATTAACCTCTATCGACCCAGATCGCGTCGTTGCGATTGGCGCGGCGATTCAGGCCGATATTCTGGTCGGTAACAAACCCGAGTCTGAATTATTACTGCTCGATGTGATCCCTTTGTCATTAGGGATTGAGACCATGGGCGGTTTAGTGGAGAAAGTGGTTTCTCGTAACACCACGATTCCAGTGGCCCGCGCCCAAGAGTTTACCACCTTTAAGGATGGTCAAACGGCGATGGCCTTCCATGTGGTGCAGGGCGAGCGTGAGTTAGTCGATGATTGTCGCTCACTCGCACGCTTTACGCTTAAAGGTATTCCCCCGTTAGCGGCGGGCGCTGCCCATATTCGTGTGACCTTCCAAGTCGATGCCGATGGGTTGCTTAGCGTTACCGCGATGGAGAAATCCACCGGTGTGCAATCGAGTATTCAAGTAAAACCTTCGTTTGGTTTATCGGATACTGAAATCGCTACTATGCTCAAGGACTCGATGAAGCATGCGAAGGAAGACATTAGTCGTCGTATGCTGGCCGAGCAGCAAGTGGAGGCGGCAAGGGTACTTGAGTCGTTAAATGCGGCGCTTGCAAAAGATGGCGACCTGCTGACAAGCGATGAGCGTCAGCAGATTGATTCAGTCATGGCGCAGCTTGCCGAAATTGCCCGTGGTGATGATGCCGATGCGATTAAGCAAGCGATTGAAGTCCTCGATGAACATACTCAGGATTTCGCCGCGAAGCGTATGGACAATTCTATTCGAGTGGCCTTTAAGGGTCAGTCAATTGACAACATATAGGTGATGTGATGCCCCAGTTAGTCTTTCTTCCCCATGCTGAGTTATGTCCCGATGGCGCAGTGTTGGAAGCCAAAGTAGGTGAAACGATTCTCGATGTGGCGCTGCGTAACGGCATCAATATTGAGCATGCCTGTGAAAAATCCTGTGCCTGCACCACATGCCATTGCATCGTGCGTGAAGGTTTTGATGAGTTAGAGCCAAGCGATGAGCTTGAAGATGATATGCTCGATAAGGCATGGGGACTTGAGCCTGAGAGCCGCTTGTCTTGCCAAGCCAAAGTTGTCGATAGCGATCTGGTGATTGAAATTCCGAAGTACACTGTGAATATGGTGAGCGAAGGTTAATCAACCCGATGCGATGATATCGTCAAAAACCAGTCCATGTGACTGGTTTTTGGCTTCTGGCGCCCAGCATTTGCGCAAGCAATAATTGCCATGATTGATTTATCCTAATCCGAGCGTATGATGCGCTCAAAATGAAATGGTTGTCGGAGACCAAAATGAGAATCGCGATCCTATCGCAAGGGCCTGAGCTATATTCCACAAAGCGACTCGTTGAGGCTGCGACATTACGTGGTCACGAAGTCAAAGTGATCAATCCGCTCGAATGTTATATGAACATCAATATGCGTCAGTCGAGCATCCATATTGGTGGGGAAGAATTGCCGCCTTTTGATGCGGTGATCCCGCGTATTGGTGCATCTATTACTTTTTATGGCTCAGCTGTGCTGCGCCAGTTTGAGATGATGGGCGTGTATGCGCTCAATGATTCCGTCGGCATTTCGCGCTCCCGCGATAAGTTACGTTCGATGCAGTTGATGTCACGCCGTGGTATCGGCTTGCCGATCACCGGCTTTGCCAATAAGCCGAGCGATATTCCAGATCTTATCGACATGGTGGGCGGCGCGCCGTTAGTGATCAAGTTGCTTGAGGGCACGCAGGGCATTGGGGTGGTGTTAGCCGAAACTCGCAAAGCGGCTGAGAGCGTGATTGAAGCTTTTATGGGATTGAAAGCCAACATCATGGTGCAGGAATACATTAAAGAAGCCAATGGCGCCGACATTCGCTGCTTTGTACTGGGCGATAAAGTGATTGCTGCGATGAAACGCCAAGCCATGCCTGGGGAGTTTCGTTCAAACCTACACCGTGGCGGAACCGCAAGTTTAGTTAAACTGACGCCTGAAGAGCGTTCAGTTGCAATCCGTGCGGCCAAGACCATGGGGCTCAATGTGGCGGGTGTCGATTTATTGCGTTCAAATCATGGCCCTGTGGTGATGGAAGTAAACTCCTCGCCAGGCCTTGAAGGGATTGAAGGCGCTACCGCAAAAGATGTTGCTGGTGCCATTATTGAGTTTGTTGAAAAGAACGCCCTCAAAGCAAAAAAGCCCACTCAAGCGTAGAGTTAACGCGTTCTTAAGCTACACTCAGGAGAGCAAGGTTTAGCTGCAGATGGCACAAGGGGGAGCGGATGTCGTTAAAGTGGATTGACTCATTAGATATCGCCTTAGAATTGCTGGAGAAGCATTCTGAGGTTGACCCCCACAAGCTGCATTTTACTCAGTTATATGAGTGGGTATTAGCCCTCGATGATTTTGATGACGATCCTAAGCATTGTAATGAGCGGATATTAGAAGCCATTCAGCAATGCTGGATTGAAGAGAAATAACCATCGCCCTGATGGGGCATCTTGTCCCGCAAAAACCGTACTTACGTGACAATTGTCACGTTTAGTGATCCCTAAAAGGGGATTTTTGTAGGAGTTTGATCGGCATCAAATTCATTTTAAGTGAATGACGTACCTTGTTATGTATCAGTTAAGTGGTTAAGCGCTTAATGTTATTCTGGCTACGCAAGGATGTTCACATGAAACTTTTGTTTGCTTTGTTATTCACACTGTTACCCGCCTTGGCATGGGCTCATCCTGGTCATGGTGGCGTTGGTATCTTCCATCATTTGCTCGATTTAGCCCCTGCCATTATTTTGGTCGCCTTGATTGCGTGGGCGAGCATTTGGGCAAAAAATAAAAAATAACCCCTGAGTCTTTGGCAAATATGCCAATTTAGTTGTGTTGTTATCCTTTCGCCAGTCCAGTCGAATGACAGGTCTGGCGTTTTTGTGTGATCAATCTGGTTACAAATCCAGCCAATGTGCGCAATATCTCAGACTTATTTGCTTTAAAGATAGGATTTGTTTTTTAAATTTCGTATAATCCGCGCGAATTTTTCAAACTTGCTGACAAAGGAAGCTTGTTATGGCGATCGAACGCACATTTTCTATCATTAAGCCTGATGCAGTTGCTAAAAACCACATCGGTGCAATCTACAACCGTTTTGAAACTGCTGGTCTGAAGATCGTTGCAGCTAAAATGTTACACCTGACTAAAGAACAAGCTGAAGGTTTCTATGCTGAGCATAGCGAGCGTGGCTTCTTCGGTGCTCTGGTTGCTTTCATGACTTCTGGCCCAATCATGGTTCAAGTATTAGAAGGCGAAAACGCTGTTTTAGCTCACCGCGAAATTTTAGGTGCAACTAACCCAGCTCAAGCGGCTCCTGGTACTATCCGTGCTGATTTCGCTCAAAGCATCGACGAAAACGCAGCTCACGGTTCTGATTCTTTAGAATCAGCAGCACGTGAAATTGCTTATTTCTTCAGTGCTGAAGAACTGTGTCCACGTACTCGTTAATCTGAGTGCGAGACCGAAGAAGGGAGCCTAAGGGCTCCTTTTTTATTGGCGGCATTTTGCTCATTACGGCAAAGATAAAGTGTTTAATGCTAGTAACAGATTATTTTTATTCAGTTTTTAAAAAATTTTAAAAACCTTACTTGAAATCCGCTTTCCTATCCTTATATCTATTGCAGGATCGCTCGATGAGGATCCCAATCGATTCTGTGCCGCTAGGACAGAAGTTAATTTAGGCGAGGTAAATGCGTTTTCAATTGAAAAACGTTCGCCACTTTCCATATTGCTTAAGACAAGGATATGAATATGCGTACTTATGATTTAACTCCTCTTTACCGTAGTGCTATTGGTTTTGATCGTTTAGCCCAGATGGCAGAACATGCTGCCGCGAATAATGGCAACTCAGGTTATCCTCCCTATAACATTGAACTCCTTGGCGAAAATCGTTATCGCATTACTATGGCCGTGGCCGGGTTCTCGATGGAAGAGCTTGAGATCAGTAGCGAAGGTGAGAAATTGCTGGTGAAAGGCAATAAGGCCGAAAGCCAAACCGAGCGTAAATACTTATACCAAGGTATTGCCGAGCGCGGGTTTGAACGTACCTTCCAACTGGCGGATTATGTGACCGTATTGGGTGCCAGTTTAGAGAATGGTTTATTGAACATTGATTTAGTGCGTGAAATTCCAGAAGCGTTAAAACCACGCAAGATTGAAATCACCACTTCGCGCCTATTAGATGGTCAATCCTAATCCTGCATATCGCGTATAAAGAAGGGGAGCTTAATGCTCCCCTTATTGTTATCCCACCAATTAAAATCCCATGTGGTCTATGTCAAAGCCTTGCGATGGCAAGCTCACATAGGGTTAATGGGGATTTCAGCGCTATGCTCTCATCGCTTTCTCGCCGCGGGCCAGACCCACAACGCCCGAGCGCGATACTTCAACTACCTTGGTCACTTCACCCATGGAGTGAATAAAGGCATCGAGTTTCTCGGTCGTGCCCACCAATTGAATGGTGTAGAGATTGGCGGTGACATCGACAATTTGCCCACGGAAGATATCGGCGGTGCGCTTAATTTCTTCCCGTAACTCCCCTTGGGCGCGGACTTTAACCAGTGCCAACTCCCGCTCGATATAAGCCGATTCGGTGACATTCGACACCTTAAGCACATCGACTAACTTATGCAGCTGTTTCTCGATTTGCTCTAGCACTTTCTCGTCGGCCACTACGGTAATATTGAGGCGCGATAAGGTGTTATCATCGGTTGGTGCCACAGTTAAACTTTCGATGTTGTAACCGCGCTGGGAAAACAGACCGACAACACGGGATAGGGCGCCGGATTGGTTTTCGAGTAATACAGATATAATTCGACGCATTAGCATTTCTCCGTTTTGCTTAACCACATTTCATTCATCGCGCCGCCGCGGATAAGCATGGGATACACGTGCTCAGTCTCATCCACCATAATGTCGATAAATACCAGTCTGTCTTTCATGGCAAGGGCTTCGGCCATCTTAGACTCAAGCTCAGCAGGATCGCTAATTGTCATGCCAACATGGCCATAGGCTTCGGCAATTTTGGCAAAGTTAGGGACCGAATCCATATAGGAATGGGAATGGCGACCCGAGTAGATCATATCCTGCCACTGTTTCACCATGCCAAGGAAACGGTTGTTTAAGTTGATAATTTTAACCGGCGTATCGTATTGCAGGGCGGTTGAAAGTTCTTGAATATTCATCTGAATCGAACCATCGCCCGTGACGCACACAACGGTTTCGTCCGGCATTGCCATTTTGACTCCCATGGCAGCGGGTAAGCCAAAGCCCATGGTGCCAAGGCCGCCGGAGTTAATCCAATGACGAGGTTTATCAAAGGGATAATAGAGCGCGGCAAACATTTGATGCTGGCCCACATCCGAGGCGACATAAGCCTCACCATTAGTGAGTTTGTAAAGAGTTTCAATCACTTGCTGTGGTTTGATCCGATGGCTTTCCTTATCGTATGCCAAGCAGTTGCGGTTACGCCACACAGTGATTTCTTGCCACCATTGATTAATTGCCTCGCTATCGTTGCTCTCCTTCGACTCCTCGAGCAGGGCTAGCATGCTGTCTAATACGATATCGGCCGAGCCAACGATGGGGATATCCACTCGTACGGTTTTTGAAATCGATGAAGGGTCGATATCAATATGTAAGATGGTGGCATTAGGGCAGTATTTTTCGATGTTGTTGGTGGTTCTGTCATCGAAACGCACGCCAATCCCGAAGATAAGATCGCAGTTATGCATGGTCATGTTGGCTTCATAGCGACCATGCATCCCCAGCATTCCTAAGCTGTTTTTATGGGTGCCAGGGAAGGCGCCAAGGCCCATCAAGGTGCTGACAACGGGGATATTTAATTTTTCCGCTAGGGCTAAGATTTGCTTTTCACTGCTTGAGATAATGGCGCCGCCACCCACATAAAGCACAGGTTTTTTCGCGGCGAGTAATGCCTGTAATCCACGGCGAATTTGACCTTTATGGCCCGATGTCGTTGGATTATAGGAGCGCATTTTAATGCTCTCGGGGTAAATATAGTCGTGCAGTAATGCTGGATTGAGGCAATCCTTTGGCAAGTCGACAACCACGGGGCCGGGGCGACCCGTGGAGGCAATATAAAAGGCTTTTTTAATGATCTCAGGAATTTGAGTGGGATCTTGTACTAAAAAGCTGTGTTTGACGACTGGGCGTGAAATCCCAATCATGTCGCATTCTTGGAACGCATCGTTACCGATTAAATTGCTCGGTACTTGGCCAGATAACACCACTAATGGAATTGAATCCATATAGGCGGTTGCTATGCCGGTAATAGCATTGGTGGCACCTGGGCCTGAGGTCACGAGTACCACGCCCACTTTACCCGTGGCACGGGCATAACCATCGGCCATATGCACGGCGGCTTGTTCGTGACGAACCAGAATATGTTCAATACCGGGGATAAGGTGCAGGGCGTCGTAGATATCTAACACTGAGCCGCCAGGGTAACCAAATATGTGCTTTACACCTTCATCGATAAGGGATCGCACAATCATGCTGGCGCCGGATAACTTCTCCATGTGAAACTCCTATTGCATAGTACCGTTACGGTAAACAGTATCTTGTTACAGCGACGGTAATCGCTCTAAAAATAAGCCTGAAGGGTAATTCAGACTCCGATTGCTGAACTTGAAATCATCGATTTCAAGCGCTCATCCCTTTGGATGCAGCAGCTGTTGCAATGAACAGAATTTCATCATATTCAAAAAAGAACACATTTCAAGGCTTTTATGTAAAAAATAACCAACTTGAAACAATTTCATGTTTAGGCGCGATAAACGCTTATGAAACGGGAGTTTTTGTGTTGGGGCATTTAATTTAATTACTTTAATTAGAATGGGTTAGCTGATTTACAATGAAAAACGGCACCCAAAGTACTATATATCACCTAAGTGCCGTTTATTTAGAAAACGCTTAATTTGTTACAAATCAACTACAAAAGAGAGGCAAACCATAATTGCTTGGTTTAGGTGGCATAAAGATGCCATCACTCCTTCGGCTTGGGTTGATGAGCCGAACGGTTAAATTGACAGAATCCCACCAACAATACCGCCGTCAGCATTAATGCCGAGAAGGGCACTGCGGTGCCATTATAAAACAGCGCGAGTAATGGGCCTGCTAAGGCGCCGCAGCCAAATCTTAAGGTGCCAATTACCGCCGTGGCCGTCCCCGTTTCCTGCTTAAACTTCATCAGAACAATAGCATCGGCGTTGACCGACATAATACCAAGACTGCCCATAAGTGGGATAAGCATCAACACGGTGAAGTGATAACTGAGCCCCAGTAAATTCACCCCCAGTAAACCGACCGCCGCCAACGCACCGAAAAAGGTCGATACGTGCAGCATTCTTAACGAGCCATAGCGGCCCACAATTCGGGTATTGATAATATTTGCCAGCATCAGCGCGCCCACATTGGTACTAAAGAGTAGGGCAAATAAGGATTTATCTAAGGAAAAAACCTCCATATAGACAAAGGGCGATGCGGTTAAATAACAGAAAAACGCAAAGGAGGTGAGTACACCGCTGGCAATATTCAATTTAACGCCGGGACGTGAAAACACCGTCGCATAAGCCCCTAAAAAGGATTTTTGACTCCGGCTACTCTGATCTTTATCGCTGGGCATTCTCAACAGCGCAATGACCAACAACAGCAACAACATGGCATAGGCCGATTGGATAAAGAAGATCAAATGCCATTCACCAAGCTCGAGGATAAGGCTGCCGATGCTTGGGGCTAATAATGGCGCTAACATCATGATTAAACTGACATAAGACATGCCTTTAGCCGTGTTTTCACCATAGACTTCTTTGATATACCCAGGGACAACCACAGTGGCCGCAGCGCCGATAAAGGCTTGTAAAAAGCGCAGGCCTAAAAACACTTCAATCTGTTCGGCTAAGCCGAGCAATAGGCTGACTAACATAAAGCCTGAGAGGCCCATTATTACCAAAGGGCGACGGCCAATACGGTCGGCAAGGGGGCCAAAACACAGCATGCCGAGGGCATAGCCTCCTAAGTAAACACTCAAGGATTGTTGGACTAGAGTGATATCGGTATGAAAACTCTGGGCAAGTGTTGCCATAGCGGGCAAATACATGTCGATCGCGAGCGGCGTGATCGCGACAATGGCGGCGAGCATAGGGATCAGCAGTGCCAAGTGGGGAATGCTGCTCGGTTTAGTCGGATAGCTTGACGGTTGTGGGTCCACAGTTACCTCGGGTGGCGAAAGAAGGCGATATTATGTGTTATGTCACTCGAAACCAAAATTGTAGGGTAACAATTTTGCCTAATGGCGACTCATTTTGCCTCAATTACCATAGCGTAATTTCGCCATGAAGATTGGAGGAGTATAGGGAAGAAATGAGTGGCCGGCGAAGAGTCTCTCAACCGTCATAGGCACAGTTGATTTAAGTCCTCGGCTTTGTATCGAGTCTAAGGATATTAA
Source organism: Shewanella sp. GD03713 (assembly GCF_029843705.1). Taxonomy (NCBI): domain Bacteria; kingdom Pseudomonadati; phylum Pseudomonadota; class Gammaproteobacteria; order Alteromonadales; family Shewanellaceae; genus Shewanella; species Shewanella sp. GD03713. The sequence goes on along the minus strand of NZ_JAOCIW010000001.1, from coordinate 2,652,667 downwards.
GCCATAACATAGTAAAACGCTCAGGCAAATAAGCCAATCTCGATGACGATATCTTTACACTTAAATTGTAACCAAAATGGATTTTATGTCCTTGTATTGCATTGATGTGCTCAGGCACGCCTTAGCGTCATTCATTCGACTGAGATTGTCACTCCAGTGTCATCTGTATGTCATCTAACCGTCTTGAATGCGGATTAGTTTAATGGGCTTTAGCTTAACCCTACGACTAATAACAACACATTCAGGAATGATGCAATGAACACAAAACGACTGCCGCTGGCGGGTGCGATACTGGCAAGTTTACTCCTTGGTGCCTGTAATGATGACGGTACCAATGGTGAGCAGGGGGAGAACGGCTTAAATTCATTAGTGAACGTGACTGCACTCGCCATAGGTGATGTGAACTGTCCTGCCGGTGGTCAACGCATCGATACAGGGCTTGATGCGAATCGTAATGGCCAGTTGGAAGAAACTGAAATCGATGCGGCGCAAACCCAATTTATTTGCCAACCCCAATCTGCGGGAGTGTCGGCGGAGCTGATCGGCCGTCATCAAACAGGCACTTATGGCCTGAGCGCTGCTGAAATTGTTGAATACCACAGTGCTTCTCAGCGAATTTTTGTTGTTAATGCGAAAAGCGGTAAGGTCGACATTATCGACGCTAACTTGCTCAGCAACGCGGCTAAGGCAACTGCGCCATTAGCCTTGAATAATCTTGATAAGCTAGCAGAGCTGGATGTCGCCAAAGATGTAGGCTTAAGTTTTATGGGCAGCGTTAACAGTGTCAGTATTTCTGGTAACTTGTTAGCGGCGGCCATTGAGCGCGGCGATGCAGCAGGCAATAAGACTCAAGCCAATGGCTATGTGGCTTTCTACCAACTCAATGGCAATGAGACACCGCAGTATCTCAGCGCGGTTGAAGTTGGTGCATTACCGGATAACGTCGTCTTTAGTCATGATGGCAAAACGGTACTCGTTGCGAACGAAGGCGAACCAAATCAAGACTATAGTATCGACCCAGAGGGCAGTGTGGCGATTATCGCCATTGCGGATGGTAAACCCTCAGCGACGGCGACGCTAGTGACATTCACCGAGTTTAATCAGGGCAATGCTCGCTATAATGAAATCACCAAGGACATTAAAATCAATGGCCCTATGGCCACTGTCGCGCAGGACTTAGAGCCTGAGTATATCAGTGTCAGCCCCGATAACAGCCGTGCTTTTGTGAGTCTGCAGGAGAACAATGCCATCGCGATGATTGATATCGCCAATGCCAAAGTAGCGAAGATTTTACCCTTAGGACTGAAGGATTACGGTCTTGATGTGAATAAAATTGATGCAAGTGACAAGGACGATATGGTCAACCTTCAGGCCTATGCGGGTGTGTATGGCATGTATCAACCCGATACTGTAGCGAGTTACCGTTGGAATAATACTGACTTTATTGTCACCGCTAACGAAGGGGATTCCCGCGATTATGCTGGGTTTTCGGAGGAAGCCCGCGCCGGTGACTTAACCTTAGATCCTAATCATCCACAATTTGCCGCCGCAAAAGATAAGACCCAATTAGCCCGTTTGAAAGTGACTAAGAGTATGGGTGATGACGATAACGACGGCGATTACGACAAAATCGTGAGCTTCGGCGCGCGTTCTTTCTCAATCTGGACAGCCGATGGTCAACAGGTGTTTGACAGTGGTAGTGATTTTGAGCGGATCACCGCAGCCTTGTTAGGCAATAACTTCAACAATAACAATGAAGAAAACAAAGGCGATAGTCGCAGTGACGATAAAGGCCCTGAGCCAGAAGCCTTAGCTTTAGGCAAAATTGGTCAAAAACTCTATGCCTTTATCGGGCTTGAACGTACCTCTGGCTTTATGATTTACGACGTGACGAATCCCTTCGACGTGCATTTTGTGGATTATGTGGTAAACCGTGATTTTGAGGCAGATTTCAGCATAGATACGGACACAGGCGAAGTGAAAGGCGATGCCAGTTTAGCGGGAGATTTAGGGCCAGAAGGCATGAAGTTTGTGAGTGCCGAGAAGAGTCCTAATGGTCAGCCTCTGTTGATCATTGGTAATGAAGTCAGTGGCACAACCAGCGTGTACCAAATCAAGGTGCAATAGCCATAGCTTGATTCAAGGTGCCATAACGTTAAATTTCAACGCCAGAAATGCTTGTGATTAAGCAAGCTTAAAACGCCAGAGCATCACTCTGGCGTTTCTTATTGGCCGCTTTCTAACGCGAAAATGAACTGCTATACGACCGAATAGGCATGTTGCTTGAGTGCGTTAAAGGTGGATTCGATGCACTCGAGCGCAAGCTGGAATTGGGTATCGTTTTCGGCGCCACCTAAACTTAAACGGATAAAGTTGTCATGGCAGTTAAAGTCATCCCCATTACGGATCAGCACGCCTTTTGCCGCTAAGGCGGTCACCAGATGATGGGCTTTAATGTCTTCGGGTAACTGGATCCAGCCATTTAAACCCCTCCAGCGTTGGGTTAACCCCAGCTTGTCACCTAATGCTATGCATTGCTGCTGACGCTCGCGAATAATTGCATCGCGATTGGCCGTGATGTGCCCGCGTTTTATTAGCTGACAGGCCAGCTCCACATTCAGCGGCGAAACCATCCAACATTGGCTATGAATGGCGAGGCGCAATGGTGCGATGAGCGGCTCGGGTACCAGGATAAAACCTTGCCTTAAGCCCCCTGAAAACAGCTTAGACAGGCTTGAAATGTAAATGACCCTCGGCACATTCAGCGTTTGAGCTAACTGCCAAAGCGGAGGATGCCATTCCTCGGGGAGACAATAATTCACATCATCTTCAATGATATAAAACTGGTACTCCTCCGCGAGTGCCAACAGTTTTTCTCTCTGTTGCTCACTGTATTGAATGCAGGTGGGGTTTTGATTGTTGAGGGTTAAGTACACCAGTTTAGGTTGATGGATTTGTACTAAGGCCTCGAATCTTGCCAGATCGACCCCGTCAGAGGTTAACGGTACGCCAATACTATTGATACCCAATTGTTTAGCGCAAATACGCACTCCGGGATAGCTGTACTGCTCGTGCAGGAGTACCTCGCCCTTGGCCAGGAAAGCATTAAGGCAGGCAAAAATGGCCTGTTGCCCACCATGGGTAAAGATCAATTGCTCTGGGTGTTGCTCAATGCCGCGTTGCGCAAGCCAGTGGTGAAATATCTGTTGATGCTGATCTAAGGGGCTGGCGCGATAGCCAAGGAGTTGACTCAGTTTCGCCGGATCCTTAGCCAGTAGGCTTAGGCAATCACTCAGCGTACTTATTTGATCCGTCAGCGGCTGCTGACAAGTCGCCATATTGAGCTGCAAATGATTAAGCTCTGGCACGGGAGAGGCGTTGACATAAGTACCATCACCGATACGCGCTTCCACATAACCGCGTTGCTCCGCTAGAGCATAGGCCCGAGTGACAGTGCCTATGGTCACCCCTAGTGCATCGGCTAAACGCCGCTGTGGCGGAAGTTTCGTGCCATGGGGAAGGGCCTTGCACAAAATGCCTTGCTCGATCGCACTGACCAGACGTTGATATTTAGGACCTGTAAATGCCTCTAGATCTGGCGTCCAAATTGTACCCATGACAATAAATCCGTTGATCTCCATTAGGCTATCTATATTATTAATTGTCTCGTTTATTGTCAAATATTGTATGCGTACAATTTAAGGTCTTTATGGATATTAAACTTGTCAATGATCCACAACTCTGGACATTAATGGCCTCAGCAGCACTCTTTTGTGCAACTATGACCATGACTCCCGGGCCGAATAATATTTTACTCGCCAGCTCAGGTGCCCATTTCGGGGTGATACGCACCATTCCACACATTGCGGGGATCCGCTTAGGCTCGACTTCTTTGCATCTGTCGGTATTACTCGGTCTTGGTGCTTTGTTTGAGACGTTTCCGATGTTGCACCAAGCGTTGAAATACGCGGCATTGTTGTATTTACTACATCTTGCCTATCGATTAGTGACCTCTCCCGTAAAGGCGGCGCATTTGGATGAAGGGCGTCAACCGATGAGTTTGATGGAGGCGGCGCTGTTTCAGTGGATTAATCCCAAATCCTGGATGTCGACCATTACCCTTTGCAGCGCGTTTACCTTAGGGGGCGATGGTTTTTGGCTCAGTGCGGTATTGGGCGTGCTGGTGTTTAATCTGGTGGGATTTCCCGCATCCTTTACTTGGGTGTTTGTCGGCGCGGCTATCAGTAAAAAGCTCAATACGGATAAACGTCGACGCCATTTTAACTGGTTTATGGGCAGTTTATTGTTGGTGTCCTTACCTATGATCCTGCGATAAAGTGACCTAATAGCGCTAAAACCTTAAATATTCTGGGATACTGACTCGCGTAAGGATTGGCTTTATGCCATAACCAACATAATATTGGTGGCTTTTTTAGGTAACGGCCTTTTGGGGATCCCAATGAGGCTTAGTTATACTTAGCCACCGCAAGTTAGTTCTTAACTTGGGAGTGAGTATATGGAGGTTACTGCGTGAAGTTTCCCAGTTTAGTATCGTTAATGCCCGGTTTGGCGCAGATGCTGCAGTATGAGAAGCAATGGCTCAGGGATGATGTGAGGGCGGGATTATCCGTGGCGGCGGTCGCTTTACCTGTCGCTATCGCTTACGCCCAATTGACCGGGGTCAATGCCGCTGTCGGTTTATACTCCTGTGTGCTGCCCATGTTGGTGTATGCACTGTTTGGCACTTCTAGACAATTAATAGTTGGCCCCGATGCCGCCACCTGCGCTGTGATTGCCGCCGTGGTGACGCCGCTTGCCGCTGGCGACAGCATGAAACACTGGCAACTGGTGATGACCATGACGGCGATGACCGGCTTTTGGTGTTTAATCGCTAGCCGTTTTCGCCTTGGGGTATTAGCGGACTTTCTCTCCAAACCTATTCTGATGGGGCTGCTCAATGGTGTGGCGATCACCATTATTGTCGGTCAATTCTCGAAAATTTTTGGTTTCACCTTCGATGAGCGTTACTTGATTGAACGCTTATCGGGCGCGCCTTCCTATTTAACCAAAACCCACTGGCCCACCTTGCTGATGGGTGTGGTGACCTTAGCGACTTATGCCTTAGTTAAACGTTATCGTCCCCAATGGCCTGCTTCGATGTGTGCGATGGCGATGGCGGCATTTTTAGTCTGGGCCTTTAACTTAACCAGCTTAGATATCAATGTGGTGGGTGAGGTGAGCGCGGGCTTGCCATCGTTCCAAGCACCAGCGTTCGATATCGGTATTGCCCGTGAACTGGTGGTGCCCGCACTCAACTTAGCCATGGTGAGCTTTGTGAGCATGATGCTGACGGCGCGCAGTTTTGCGGCGAAAAATGGCTACGATATCGATGCGGATAAAGAGTTTCGCGCCCTAGGCATTGCGAACATCGCCTCTGCCTTATCCCAAGGCTTTGCGGTCAGCGGCGCCGATTCCCGCACCGCGGTGAACGATGCAAACGGTGGCAAGAGCCAGTTGGTGTCCATCATCGCGGCGGTTTTGATTGCATTAGTCGCACTGTTTTTTACCGCACCACTGAAATATATCCCCAGTTCTGCGCTCGGCGTGGTATTGGTGATTGCTTCGATTTCATTGATTGATTTAAAGGCGCTGTGGAACCTGCGCGTAAGAGACCGATCCGCCTTTTTACTCGCCTGTACGACCTTGTTTTCGGTGCTCTTTATTGGGGTTATTCCTGGCATTACCTTGGCGGTATTACTGGGACTATTCCAGTTTTTAGCTACAGTGATGCGTCCAACCGACCAAGTGCTCGGGCTTGACCAAAAAGGGGTGATCCGCAGTGTGGATGATTCGGGTAAGGCCAAATCGGTACCTGGGGTGTTTATCTATCGCTTCAACTCGCCCTTAACCTACTTTAATGCCACTTACTTTAAGCGCCGCTTACTGGAGAAGTTTATCCGTGAACCAGAGCCCGTGGATTGCATTATCATCGATGCCGTCCCGTGTTTTACTCACTTAGATTTGAGTGTGATGGCCATGCTTGCGGATTTACACCAATTATTGAAGAAGCGTGGCATACGGTTAGTGTTAGCAGGGCGCAAACGGCAAATGCTCGGCTGGTTTGAACAGGCGGGAATGCAGTCTGGCGAGGGTGGCATTTTGATCCGACCCGATTTATATCTGGCGCTAAAAATGAACCAAAGCTACAAACAAGCGTTAGCCGAAGGGCAGGCGCCGGTGATCAAAAAAGCGCCCGAGGATGATGTGTTACTGCATAGCCATTTGTAGTGAGTCATTTGTAATAGCTGATATTGAAAACTCGGTTATATTCTGAAGATAACGAAAAAGCGCGGCATAGTCCGCGCTTTTTTATCTCAACTTAACATTGGCACCTTAACGCTAAGCGTGATAAGGATAATGCTTAGTCTTTTTGCAATTTATCGAGGGGAATAAAACCGTGGTAGGCGTAGTAGCCGACGGGGCCTAACAATAGGCTGAGTAAACACCAGAACCATTTCGCATTGGTGCTGAGCTTGGCTTGACTCTTAAAGACTCTACGCGCAAACAGGCAATGAAGTAGAAACAAGCCTAAGAGCATTGCAATGATGTTAATATCCGTATTTTCCAAGTAGCTGATCCCTGTCATTCATCCTGATGATTTAGCATAAAATGTTAAAAACGATTAAGTTAGTTTACCTAAACGCTACGTACTTTACGCGAACATTTTACCGATTGCTATTGGGTATATCAAAAATAAACGTTAATTCTTATTTACTTATAGACATCCCTAACAAGTAAACTGGCGGATTGTCAGCTTGCCAGATCACATATTTTTCCATTGCTTGCAGAAATATTTCACTGCTGGTGAGCATCGTTAACCAGTTCATCAGGCGTGGAAACGCCACACTCAGATCTCGTTTGGTATCCACCGCCGTAAATTGGCGAATAAAAGGCACAATCGCAAAATCTGCAAGGCTTAACGCTGGACCGATAAGATAAGGATGTTGCTCAAGCTGTGCTTCGAGTCGCTCAAGAAAAGTGCAGGCCTTGGCGAAATAATCCGCCTGAGTGAATTCAGGATAAAGGTCAGCATATTTGTACTTATCCAGCCAAGGTTTAAATTCAACATCATTCTGTGCAATAAGCTCAGCAATTAAGCTTTGCGCAGACGCCGTCTGTCCGAGTAATTGCCGCGCCGCTGGCGAGTCGGTCTTGGTCAATGCCCAGTGCATAATCTCCAAGCTTTCGGCAATCACCTCACCAGTGGGGAGTTGCAATACTGGCACTGTTCCCTTGGGAGATATGGCTAACATCGGTGCAGGTTTTGCTTTAAGGGTGATTTCCCGAACCTCGACCTGGCATTGGCCGAGCAATAGGCCAAGGCGAGCGCGCATGGCATAAGGACAACGGCGAAAACTGTAGAGTATGGGTAAAGGCATCGTCTTGTTCCTTAAAACAATCATAAAAGCGATTTCGCCACAGCATGGGGAAAAGTCGGCAATAGTAGTGACTTTAAAACAGAAATACTGCGTTTATTACCGATTTTTCCACCGTTTGCCTTGTAAATAAACAATGACCTTGGTTTTTGTCAGTGTTTATCTGACTGTGACTCAGGTAGAATTTCGGCCGATTTTTGCGACCCAGCCTAGGCTTAGGCTGGTTATTAGTTAATGCACTGGAAATTAAGTTCCAGCCAGCAGTTGAGGGTGTTATGTCTAACGTTGTTGTTTGTGCTTTATATAAGTTTGTTTCATTACCGCATTTTGAGTCGCTGCGTGAGCCACTCCTGTCCATGATGGAACAGGCTGACATTAAAGGCACATTACTGCTGGCAAATGAAGGGATTAATGGCACTGTGGCTGGTTCTCAAGCCGCTATCGATGCACTGCTGGCTTGGCTGAATAACCAAAATGGCCTTGAAAATATCGTTTACAAGTTATCCTTCGACGATGAAATGCCTTTCTACCGCACTAAGGTAAAGCTGAAAAAAGAAATCGTTACCATGGGCGTTGAAGGTATCGATCCGCTTAAAGTGGTGGGTACCTACGTTAAACCGCAGGACTGGAACGCGCTGATTTCCGATCCAGAAGTCATCCTAGTCGATACTCGTAACGACTACGAAGTACAAATTGGCACCTTTAAAAATGCCATTAATCCTGTGACTGAAACCTTCAGAGAATTCCCTGAGTATGTGAAGCAGAATCTCGATCCTGCCAAGCATAAGAAAGTCGCGATGTTCTGTACTGGCGGTATTCGCTGCGAAAAATCGACCGCTTATTTAAAAGAGCAGGGCTTTGAAGAGGTCTATCACCTCGAAGGCGGCATCCTTAAGTACCTCGAAGAAGTGAAACAGGAAGAAAGTCTTTGGGAAGGCGAATGTTTCGTCTTCGATAACCGCGTGGCCGTTGACCATGACTTGAAGAAAGGCCAATACGATCAATGTAATGCTTGTCGTATGCCGATCACTGAAGCCGAAAAATTAAGTCCAGCCTATGTGCAAGGCGTTAGCTGCCCACATTGTATCGATAAGATTTCAGACGAGCAGCGTAAGCGTTTCGTTGAACGTGAGCGCCAAGTAAATTTAGCGAAATCACGTAACGAAGCACACATTGGTAGTGATGTGAATCAAGTGATTGAAGCCCGCCGTCAAAAGAAAGAAGCACTGCGCCAGCAATCGGCTGAAAAGAACAAAGCTAAGCAATAAGGTAAACAGTAAGGTTTTTACCTAGCTCTTGAGCGCATACTCGACGAATGACCATTATGGCCCGACATGTTCGGGCCATTTTTTTACTAAATGTCTCAGTAACAGTGTTAGCCTGTTTAACCCTATGATAAATTTGCCTTAATAAAATCATGTCTCGGCAAAGAACCGCAATGCCAGACATTTTGCAGCAGGGACAGGGCATGAGTATTTGGAAAGAGTTATACGACATTTTTGATAAAGAGCGCAGCCGCTGGCAGCAATCGTCGGCGGGTAAGCAGGCCATTAGCTTCGAGTTAAAGGCTAATTTGGGTTTCCTCGCCGATGCGTTGAGCAGTGGTTTGCCACAACAGTCGATAATTCAGGGGCTTGAGTGCACACTCTTTGAGGCCAAAATCAAAGAGGGCCTAGCGTTGACTAGCCTGAATCGCCGTAAAGTGACACTTAAATTTATCGGTGAATTTGCCGAGTTTGCTAAGTATGTGGGCAAAGAGAATGCCGAGCTGGTGGAAAATGCCTACTCAAAAATCAAATCTTTACAGAAACTCGCGTCGGCAAAACCCGATAACAATTATGATCTTAAAATTAAATCACTGTTTCGGTTTCTAGTGTTTATTGTGGCGCACCTTGAGGAGCGGCCGCTGACTCGCCAATCAGCCAAAGGCTAATGCTTTTCACGCAGGATTGAGTAGAGTGTTGAGCACAACAAAAGATATTGCCAATCCAAAGTGCGATAGCTAGCAGGAGCGTTTCAAGGATGAATATGAATAATACGAAGTGGCGAGAATGTTTGAGTATCTTGGCGGCGCATCGGGTTTATCTGCAACTACGTCTCGTGGGTGATGCTGATTTCCCTATGGATTATGAAGCCGCCCATCGAGTGATCAGCCAAATTGATACTCGAGATTTTGTGTTTGTCCGTAAGACCATCTCTTATAAAGATATTGCGGCGCTGCGGGTTGTGAAGGATGCATTTCCCGCCGCCGAGACGCAAAGCTCAAACCAAGCAAGCGGGTCTTTATTTATTGCAGAACTTGATGAGCTAAGACGTAAGCTGATGCAACTGGGGCAATTGCCGCTGACAGAGGATGACGAGTCTATCCTGATCACGGCTTATTAATACCGAAAATAGACGCTGACTAAAACAGTTGAGTAATCAGTGATGTCAGTGCGTGAGGAGTAGTGTGTGGAGAGCTGTGCGTTATTTAGGAGAGCGACTGGCAGGCAAGGGGCACTGCCAGTATCGTACCTAAGCGGGCGGTAAAGCGGCTAACAGTTAAAGCTGAACGGTAAAAATCGCGTCTTTACCTGCGGTGACGCTACCTTGGGCCTTATCTAAGTATTTCACATCTTCCATATTAGCCAGCACAACGGGAGTGAGTAGGCTATCTACTTGATCTTTTAGGTAATCAATATCGAAAGACAGAATAGGATCGCCCACTTTGACCTCTTGGCCTTCCTCCGCCAAACGGCTAAAACCTCGGCCCCTTAGCTCAACGGTTCCTACGCCAAAGTGCACGAAAAGCTCTAATCCCTGTGGCGATTCGATACTAAAGGCATGATTAGTCTCAAAAATCTTACCTATAGTGCCGTCGATTGGGGCGACAATAGTGTCTCCCTTTGGTGCAATGGCGATACCATCACCCACTATTTTCTCTGCAAACACCACGTCGGGGACCTTTTCAATGGCCACAATTTCCCCGTTCACTGGGGCGTAAACCATAATGCCACCAGCCAGTTGTGGTTGTCCTGATACCAATCGCCTTATTCGGCTTAAAAATCCCATTATCCTGTGCCCCTTCGCTTGTTTTTGTTGTTATCTTTTTAGTATGTAAAGCAGCATAACCAATAAAATGTATTATTTATAGTTTGTTATACACTGCTGTAGTTCTGAAATTCTATTCTGTTGCATGGCGGTGTGCGCTAACGCAGAAAATTTCGCCAATTGCCCTTGGCAAACGGCGGCTTTCACCTCCAATAACGCACTTAAGTTCACGCTGAGTTCATCGAGCCCCATGCCGATAAGGAGGGGGACCATCTGTGGCGAGCTGGCAAGTTCGCCACAGAGTGACACTTTGACCCCGGCGGCTTTGGCTTGCTCGACGGTCATCTTGATGAGCCCTAAAATTGCCGGTGACAGGGAAGGATAATCCCGTGTCAGTTGCGGATTCGTGCGATCCGCCGCCATGGCATATTGGGTTAAGTCATTGGTGCCTATGCTCACAAAATCTAACCTTGGCAGCATGGAGGCAAGATTCATCACGGCGGCGGGGGTTTCGACCACTATGCCATAACTGAGTTCACCGAAGCCTTTTTCTTCCTCTTCGAGGGCATCTTGGCATTCGGCGATGAGGGCAAAAATCTGATCGAGCTCCTCGACCTGATTCACCATAGGAAACATGAGTCGAATGGGGCCATGGTTGGCCGCCCGTAAAATCGCCCTAAGCTGGGTCTTAAACAGCTCTGGATGCGCCAAGGTGTATCTAACTCCGCGTAGGCCCAGGGCGGGATTATCCTCGACCTCCTGACAGAGGCAGGGCAGCTCCTTATCGGCACCAATGTCTAAGGTTCTGATCGTAAAGGTCTTACCGCCTAAAGCATGCAAGGCTTCGCAGTACAGATTGTATTGAGCCTTTTCATCCGGCAGTGTGCTGGTGTGCATCAGCATAAACTCGGTGCGAAATAGACCAATACCATCGGCACCCACATCGCCAACATGGGTGATATCGTTCAAGTTGCCGACGTTGGCCATCAGACCCACGAGGTGGCCATCTTGGGTCTTGGCGGGGACATCTCGGTATGCTTGCAGGGCGGCGCGTCTAGCTTGCTCATGGTGCAATGTTACGGTTAAGCGCGCCTGCTGCTCGGGCGCAGGATTAACTAATAGCTCGCCACTTAGGGCATCAAGCACCAATGGCGTGCCATTGGGAATAAACTCGGCATCGAACTGGCAGCTCAGAATGGCGGGGATCCCCGCCGCGCGGGCCAAAATCGCCGTATGACTGGTTAAACCGCCGGTTTTAAGCACTATGCCGCTGATCTGCTCTTTGGGTAACAACGCAAATTCGGCGGGAGTGAGGTCTTGCGCCAAGAGGATCGTCGGCTCCGTTAACTGCGCTAAGCCTTGATCTAAGCGGCCGTTGATGGCGGTAACTAATCGCTGGCCAAGGCATCGCACATCTTGGGCACGATTGGCAAGATAAGGATCCTCTAAGGATTCAAGCTCGTTGGCCTGGTGGGCGAAGACCCGCTCAACCGCGACACTGGCGGATAACTGCAGGGTGCGGATTGCTTCCTTCACTTGGTCGATAAGCTCTTCGTCCTCTAGCAGTAACAGATCGGCTTCAATTAACTGATAGTTTTCGCTTTGCGGGTCGAGCTTTGTTTGGCTGTGGCTGAGTTGCTGTTGCAGCGCCTGTAGGGCTTTTGTAAATTTACTCTGTTGCTGCGGGATCCGAGAGAGGGGAACGGGACGATAATCGAGGTGATGTTCGGCGTGGGTAAGGTGGAGTGCCTGTCCGAAGGCAATCCCCGATGACACTATGATCCCCGTAATCGACATATTCGTTCCTATCAAGCTGGCTAAGTTGCCGTTTAACTTAAGGTGATGAGCAGTTCCGAGACCTTCTCGACCGCTTCCTGCGCCAGCTCACCCTCGGCAAACACCCGCACGGTTACCCCATGATACAGGCCTAATGTTTGCAATTTGAATAAGCTTTTGGCGCTGGCTTGCTTGCCATTGCATTCAACTAACACATCACAGTTGAAGGTTTTCGCTTCTTTCACTAACAGGGCGGCAGGGCGGGTATGAATACCATGTTTTGCGGTGATAGTGACAGATTTTTCGTACATAGTGGGTTAACTCTTTATCAATATTATGGCGCTTCGTTCGACTCAATAATCTTGTATCCCGCCTTTTTTAAGGCGGCAACAGCGCTTTGGAGACAATTTTTCTTTACCAAAATATAGTCGGTATCGAAGGTGGAAAGGGCAAAAATACTGATCTGCACATCGGCTAAAGTGCCGGATATTTTCGATAAAATGCCTGTCATCGAAAATCCCAGCGGGCCTAATACTTCAAGACAGCACCAATGGGTTTCTTGCTCCAAACTGTCGAGCTCAAGTTCGCTGGACACCACCACAGTTAGCCCTTCCTCGGTTCGGCCAATAAAGTAGACTTCTTCGGCAAACACTTCGCTAGGTAATTGAGCATTAGGGCTAAAGCTATGAATCGTATACTGCCGTGGGTGAACGGCTAAGGTCATGCGCATGGGCGTTCCTCAATCGGCAATAAAGGTTTAGGGTAAGGTCACATCCTAGGTTATAGCATGAATATCCCGTTAGATAGCAGGCATTCACCCCTTGAATTGGCGTATTTTAAACTAAAAGAGGACGTTCTAATACGTCCTCTTTGGTGTAGTGTGGCTTTATCTCAATGGGGTTAGATTTTGAATTGGCCTAAGGTGTGCGACATATCTTGGCTGATATCCTGCAATGACTGCGCCGCGCGGCTATTGCCTTCGTTGGCCTTGACTGAGACTTCGGTTAATTCTGAAATATTACAGATATTACGATTGATCTCCTCCGTCACCAGCGACTGCTCCTCGGTCGCGCTGGCGAGTTGAGTATTCATGTCACTGATATGGGCGATAAGTTGCAAAATTGCCGCCATGGCATTGCCCGCTTCACGGGCTTTGGCTTGTAATTCATCGGATTGAGTCTGCGTTTGGCTGTTGCTCTTCATCACAGAGTTCACGCCCATTTGAATATCCGAGATGATTTTTTGGATTTCGTTAGTAGAGTCTTGGGTGCGATTAGCCAGTGCGCGCACTTCATCGGCGACCACGGCAAAACCGCGGCCATGGCTACCCGCGCGGGCGGCTTCGATGGCGGCATTGAGGGCTAACAGGTTCGTTTGTTCGGCAATAGAGCGAATGACATCGAGGATACTGCCAATCTGCGCCGAAGACTGCCCAAGTTTTTGGGTGATGACTTCTGATGCTCTTAACTCTTGCACCAGTTTTTCGGTATCACGCACAGTATCATCAATCACCGCTTGGCTTTGCTGGGCCTGATTTTTCACGCTGTTAGCAGCATCGGCAGCCTGCTGGGTGTTGCTTGCCATCTCATGGGTGGTCGAGAGCATCTGATTCACAGCGGTTGCCACACTACCGGTTTCACGGTGGATATGCTCGGCGCTTTGGTTCGATTCTTCTACGGCCAACATTAACTGCTTAGCATCATTGTCGAGTGACTGTCCCAATGGTTGCAGATGGCCCACCATGTCGCCAATCTTCTGGGCAAACAGGTTAAAGGCGTGGGCAAGGTGCGCCACTTCATCTTTACCTTGGGTACTCAAACGTTGGCTTAAATCACCTTCACCTTGGGCAATGTCCTCAAGGGCGTGAATAGCATCATTTAAAGGGGAGGTAATGGAGTGATTTAGTACCAGGAAGAAAGCGAAAATAGGCACAGAAATTAAAAACATGATAATCAAATAATCGATAATCACGCTATCGAGGCTGTCTTTCACATCACTCAGATAGGCTCCGGTAATGACTGTCCAGCCCCATTCTGGGTAATAGCGGGCTTCGGCGAGTTTGTCTTCGATGACTTTAGATGCAGGGTTAGCAATCGGGTATTCCAGCATGGCCTTACCCTGTTGCCTTGCTTGAGACAGCATAGTGATCAGCGGATTGGTGCCATTGGGCAACTTAAAGTTTTGCGCCGAGGTGCCAATGAGGCTTGGATTTTCGCCGTGGGCCAAGATTTGGTTGTTATCGTCGATCACAATAAAGTAGCCGACACCAGCATAGCGGGTCTGGTCAATGAGTTTTGCCGCCGCTTGTTGCGCTTGTGACTCTGTTAATTTTCCGCCGACGGCATCTTGGCGGTATACGTCAATCACACTCAGGATACTGCCAAGCTGGCCATCGATTTGCAGCCATTTTTGCTCAATAAGATTGCTGTATTGCTCTTTAATGGAAAAACTCGCAAAACAAACAGTACCAATGGCCGCCATTACTAGCATCATCATGAGTCGTTGCAAAATGGTGAATCGGCGCAAGAATGTGATCATTTAGGTTCCTTAAGGCGCAAAAGAATGGTGTCCAATATACCTTCGAATCGGTATCAAATGAATCAAACTTGAGTTTATTTCGTGTAAAGCCGTTAAGAATATTAGGATTCTTTGATCTCGAGCAGAATATTTTGTGCATTGTGTTCAATCGATGATTTTATCGCTAATCTGTGATTTTTAAAGCGCCAGCAAGGCGAAAATCATACTAAGTATTGAACAAATTCAATTGGTTATGTGCATAACGAATACCTCTGTATGCGCAGTGTTTCTAATTAGTTGTTTTAGTTTTGATTTTTTACTCTTTTACGCGCAAGATTAATCAACTGTTAAGTTTGAGAATCGATTATGACGACAAATACTATTGTGACTTCTGATGACATTCTGTTGAAGTTATGCCACTCAGTTGCCCACGTGTTATCCAGCACCAGTGCCAGCCATGTAAGCCACGCCGGCATGGTGCAGAGCATTGCCCGTACCCGCTTGAAGCCCGATTTAGGCTGTTTTTCGATTTTTGATGGTGGCTTTTCGGGCCTCGTCGTGATCAACTTTTCTGCCCCTGCGGCCATCGAAATTTACCGCCGTTATATGCTCAATATGGGGATGCCGGAGGAAGAGCTTGCCTTCTCCCACACTTCCGATGAAGTGGGTAACGTGATGGGCGAGTTGATGAACCAAATCTTGGGTGACTTTATCAATAAGATTTCTAAGGAACTGCAAACCTCGATTAGTCAAAGTCAGCCAAAAATGTTAACGATAAACAAAGAGTTGACCATTTCAATCGATGCAAACTTAGACGATGCAGTCGCCAGACGTGTGTCGTTTAAAACTGAAAATAATCATATTTTCTACCTCGAGTTTGCCATGGATAAGACCGAGTTTATCAAGCTGGATGAGTTTGAATTCGACGAAGAGTTCGATCCTGACAGCTTGCTCGAACAGCACGGTTTAGGCACTAACGGCGCTCAAGGCGCGGATACACCATCGCCTTGGAGTCGTATGGCTGACAAACCTGCGATCAGTCAGCAGCATGCCGGCATGGATGCCGATGACTTGCTTGATGAGCTAGGCATTTAGTTCGGGATTTAGCTCGGGTTTTAGCTCTAGATGTAATACTGGCTGGCTCATAAGCTCTGCATCGCATTCTTAGGTATGTAAAGGTTAAGTGTTTTGTGATGTCGATACAAGTATGCTTGTATCGACATCACAAAACCTTAGTATTCCCGCCAAGATATTGATCTCTGCTAACTTGTTAGTCAGTTGTAAACCCTTCGGCTATACAAGTCATTCGAACTGTTTTAGTATCGCCACAAAATAATAATTATGGTGACCTTGCTATGGCATCGAAAGCGACCTCAATCGATATTGCTTATCGTGCTGGTGTATCCCAGTCTACGGTTTCCCGAGCCTTGAGAAATAGTCCGTTAGTCAATTTAGAAACCCGTCAGCGGATCCAAGCGATTGCCAAGGAACTCAATTACAAAGTCGATAAAAACGCCAGTAACCTGCGCACCCAAAACAGCCATACTTTAGCCCTGTTGTTGTGTGAAGATCCCACCAATGATGATTCACTCATCAACCCATTCTTTCTGTCGATGTTAGGCTCAATCACGCGGGCGACAGCGCAACAAGGTTATGATTTACTTGTGTCATTTCAGCAACTTTCCAGCGATTGGCATGCCGATTACGAAGACAGTAATAAAGCCGATGGCATTATCTTACTGGGTTACGGCGACTATATGGATTACGAGCAAAAGCTCGAAAAATTGCTGGCACAGAACACCCACTTTGTGATTTGGGGCGCGGAGCATAACAATAAATCCGTATTATCCATCGGCTGCGATAACCATCAGGGCGGCCTGATTGCCACTGAGCATTTAATTTCCCTCGGGCGTAAGGATTTTGCGTTCCTCGGTGGCGCATCGAGTCATTGCCCTGAGTTTAGGGACAGATATTTAGGTCATGTCAAAGCACTGCAGTGCGCAGGACTGACTGTGGATCCTCGTCGACAGATTTCGGCTATCAGCACCGAGGGCGCAGGTTACGATGCTGCCTTGGAGTTGCTTGATAAAGGATTGAATTTCGATGCGATTTTTGCCGCCAGTGATTTAATCGCCATCGGTGCGATTCGCGCTTTAAAAGAGAAGGGGATCTTGGTACCCGAGCAAGTCGCCGTGGTGGGATATGATGATATTCCCGTGGCAAGCTTTGCCAATCCGCCGCTAACAACCATTAAGCAAAATACCCAGTTAGCGGGTGAGATTTTAGTGGAAAGCTTACTCAAGCTTATTCGTGGTCAAGCGGTGACCCCGCAATTAATCCCAACGACCTTAGTGGTACGCAGCTCCTGTGGGATTGATCATACGCCGCTCGCTTGAGTCGCATCCAGTTTGATTTAATCACAAAGCCGAGTGTTATCAAACACTCGGCTTTTTATTGGACACTTTTCTAAGCGTGTCAGATTGGAGCCTAAACTGAATCGGTGAGGGACTAACCTCTGGCGTACTGGCGCAAAAACTTAGGCACCTCGGCCTTAGTCTTGGTCATGATTTTCTGCATCAGGCTAAAGGGCGGTTCAGTAATCGCATACCCTTGTTTAAGATCGGCCAGCATGCGCAGCCATAAATGCCCCGTCATTTCCGCGTCCGCCAAGGCGCGGTGAAAGGTGCCATCGGTTGGTAGCTGCTTATGGCGCACTAGGGTTGCCAACTGATGATTGATAGCCTCAGGGTATAGCCGTCTTGCCAGCAGGAGTGAGCAGCCAAATTGACCGGGATAGTGGTGGCCTATCTGGGCAAATTCGGCATCCAGAAAACGTTGATCGAAAGCCGCATTATGGGCCACCAGATGATGTTTACCGATAAACGCGGCAAAACGTGCCATCACCTCGGCGCAGGGCGCCGCATGGGCGAGCATTTGATTGCTGATCCCGGTGTAATCTTCGATAAAACTGTTTATCCGAAAACCTGGATTCATTAATTCTGAAAAGCGCGCGGTTATTTGCCCTTGTTCAATCAACACTGCACCAATCTCAATGGCGCGCGCCCCTTGATTGGGTGAGAGCCCCGAAGTTTCAAAATCGAGTACCACAAGGGTATTCGCGGGCGAATAGGTTGGCGTTTGGGTCATAAAATCAACTTTATTGGTATGGCACTGTTAAGTATTGAGTTTGTCGTATTATAAGAGTGTTTTATTGAAAAGTTATCTTTTTCAGGTTTGCTTGAAAGTTAAAACCCATTCATCTGATAATTTTATATCATATGAATATGCACCTTTGTGAACCTTAGTTTTTTCGCTGGAATGTTCAAAATTAGGATTTTCTACATTCAGTCTGTAATGATAGCTGTAACCGCTAAATCCAAAACCAAATCCGGCGCGATAGAGGGAAATCAAACATTTACCATTTTTCTCTGTTACATCTATTCCGGAAATATTCAATTCATCTAAGTAGTCGGATAATGCTTGATTGTTTAAATTTTCTAAGTTATTGGTTCTTATAGGTCCATTCTTTGAGTTGATGACACAAGCTAATTCTTTAATCTTCTCAAAAATCAGTGTGTTGTTATTAAATTCTTCAATAAACTTTTCTTCATCACCTCTGTTGTCAATAAATGAATAAGCCAACAATGCCAATAATATAACCAATAGAATATATTTCATTTTTACCTACATAAATAATATGACGGATATTGTCTTAATGGAGCTCTATCCAATGATTAATTGATTAAGTAGAGAGTATCTATTCCACAGTCTACTTGACGACTAGCTTACCTGCATACATTTGGTCTGTTGTATTAAGCAAACTAGACTGGGTAATCCAAATCGAGGTTGATATTGAGTCCTAATTGATAGGCGTGGTCTTGCATCAGCTTGGTCATTAACGCGGTATCCGTCAGTTGCGACAAGGTGATGGGGCGAGCCTCCCATCGCGGTGCGTGACCAGCATAATTGCAATGGGCAAGGTATAAGCGGTGCTGACTTTGATGTAGGGTAAAAAAACGCATATCACAGGTGGCGGCAATAGTTAAATACGGTTCAAAATCAAGTTCGTATACTTGCATTGCATCAAATTCAGACCAAGAAATATAACGTGAGCATTCGTAGTATTGTGCGGGTAATTGTGCCTCAGCGTTAATGCCATCAAATAAATTGATGGCATCTTGCATCTGATGCAGTTTAATCATGGCTTGTTCCGTCAATCTAAATCTCCTTTATCTTTAATTTTATTACTGTTAGTCAATGAGTTAACTATTCATTGGTTATGGATTTATCGCGCCAGAGTCTATCGGCTAAACCTGAGGCTCGCTGGGTAGCTTGCTGGCTTGCGCGCTCAAAGACTTGTCGTGTGCCTAAACAGCTAAAGTGTTGTTTTGCGCGGGTAATAGCGGTGTAGACCAGCTCCTTGGTGAGCAATTGCCACTGTATTAGGCTCGGATTGGGTGGAAGAACGAGAGCGACTCGATTAAATTCACTGCCCTGACTTTTATGTACCGTCATGGCGTAGCAGGTTTCATGGCTAGGCAGCCTTGCGGGGAGCACTTTAAGCAGTTTGCCATCGGCTTTGATAAAGTGGGCCATCAGGCGCTCTGGCCTGTCTTCATCCTGTAAAATCAAACCAATATCACCGTTAAACAGGCCTAAGTTATAGTCGTTGCTTTGGATAATAATCGGCCGGCCAAGGTAAAACTCTTGCTGGGGATGGATAAGCTTTGCCTGAGACAGCGCTTTAGTCACGGCTTGATTGATACCTTCGACACCATAATCGCCACTGCGCATGGCGCATAGGATGCGATATTGGTTAAAGCGGGCAATGGCTTCGATGGCGCTTGGCACACTGCTTGGATTTGAAACTTGCAGCGGACGTAAATACTCGGCGTATTGCTCACAGGCTTGTGTTAGCAGGGCGTGAAGGCCGCTGTTGTTTGCAGGCTCGCTGATTTTGGCTTGGGTCTGGCTCAGATCCATACTGTGTTCTAGCCAAGTAAGCTCGGCTAGTCCCCGTTGCCATACGGTCAAAATCCCCGCGAGATCGGAGCGGTTCACCGCACTGGCTAATAGGCCAATGCCGGCATCGCCCTTAAATCTGTGGCTGTGGGTCAACATACAGAAACTGTCGCCAATCTTTGGCTCGCGATGAATATAGGCACGTAGATCAAAGCCGGTGAGCTTGCTCAATTGCTCGGCCTGGGCTTGGCTATAACGCATTCTCCATTCAGAGTGTTGGTCCGACTTGTATTTTAGCCCTGCGCAAATATCGGCGAGCACGGCGCCTGCTTCTACCGAGGCGAGTTGGTCCTGATCCCCAAGCAGTATCAAACCCGCCTGTGCGGGGAGGGCCGTGAGCAGCTTATACATCATAGGCAAATCGACCATTGAGGCTTCATCGACAATCAACAGATCTAGCCGCAGGGGATTGCCTTGATGGTGACGAAACTGCGCCGAATTGGGGATAACCCCCAGCAGACGATGTAAGGTTGATGCCTCTTCCGGCACTTGCTTGAGCGCGGCTAACAGCGCTTGGGTTTCGTGACTGTGTACTTGCTCGTTTGTCGCTTGAGCCTGTTTGAGCTCCTGCTCGAGTCTTGCTTTCGAAGCCTTTATCGATTCGCTTAATCGGGCGGCGGCCTTACCCGTCGGGGCAACGAGTCTTATCTGTTTTGGTGAGTCTAATTGCTGTAACAACAGTAATTTAGTTACTGTGGTGGTTTTGCCCGTACCCGGGCCGCCAGTGATCACCGCCAGCTTCTTGCCGAGCGCCGTTGCCGTCGCGACCTTTTGCCAGTCGATATGAGGCTCAAGGGCTGATGTTGCATGGGAAGATGCGGCGTTTGGAAATAAGTAATCGAGCTGCCTGCGTAGCGGCGCATCTGAATCTTTATCGGTGTTGTTGACGGGTTGACTCGAAGAGAGCCTCGTCAGGGCACTGGCCACCTCGGTTTCGAAATGATGATAACGCTCAAGATAGAGTCGGCCGCCATCAAAAATCAGTGGCTTATTACTGTGAGGTTCACCAACCGCTTCAAAATTTTCTAGCCTTGCAATCAGCTCTGGCAGGCTCAAACGGATCTGGCAGTGATTAACCGGCTCTGCCAGCGGATTGGCTGGCACTATATGTTCGAGCACTAGGCAAGTATGTTGGGCAGAGAGCTGTTGACTTAACAGGGCGCAAAGCAGCATAAACAGCGGCTCTTGAGCATCATTAGGGTGAAGCCTTGCCATCTCAAGGGCAAAATGGCGATCCAGCGGGGTGATCAGCCGCTCCTTTTCCCAGTATTTGAGTAGCTCTGTGAGCGGCGCCTTGAGTCTAAGTGCGCCAGCTTCGACCCATGGGGTTGATGGGGCTTTAGGGTGATTGAGTTCGCTGCTAATCATGCCATTGCTCCCGTATCCAGTTGAGCATCGGACTTTTTATTTGAGTCAGTTGTTGCCTCTAGGCTGCGCTGAAACAGCGCATCTAAGGCCAAAATAAGCGCCTTGGGTGGTTTATCGTAATAAATCCCAAAGCCTGGATATTGCACCGACATTCCCCGTAAAAACAAATAATAACAGCCGCCGATATGGGTATCGTAATCATAATTGGGCAAGCGCATCGCTAAATAGCGGTGCAGGGCGAGGGAGTAGAGAATATATTGCAAATCATACCTATGGTCGCTAATCGCCTGCTTTAGCGCGCTATGATGATAGGCCTGAATATTATCCCCCAGATGGTTCGACTTATAGTCGGCTATATAAAACTTTCCTTGATATTCAAAGGTTAAGTCGATAAAACCCTTAAGCATGCCCTGTAACTCGTCAAACTGCAGCTCGGTATCGTAGCCAAATTGCCCTAGGAGTTGGTTAAGCTCTGTATCTTTTAAGCGATTTAATGGCAGGTAAAACTCCATCTCGACTAAGGTGTGCTGCGGTGCGAGTGCGGCTAAACACAGTTCGGGATTGATAAGCTGATTATCCTGCGCCATTAACGCCAGCGGAGCTTGTAATACCTCAAGGTACCAATCTTCTAATACGGGTTGCCATTCGGGGGCAATACCATATTGCAACATGGCCTTGGGTAGCTCTCGGGGTAGGTCTATTTCAGCTTGGGTAAAATCAATTAACTCAAGCACTAAGTGCATAAAGCTACCCGCGTTGGCGCCGCGCTCAAAGCTAAAGCGATTGAGCAGAGGTTGCGCTTGCGGACCGGCAGCCTCTTGCAACAAAGCCTCTTGCCACAAGGGGGCTGGCCATAAGGGATCAGCTGCGCTGTTTGCGGTATCTGTACCCAATACGGCGTTGACTTCATCATCGGCTCCGGGTGTGGCTTTCGCGTGGGGCGCATTTTTAACTAAACCGGAATAACTGCCGACGCGCCATGGGGTACGATACTGACGGCTAACCTTACGGGCACTCAAGGTTTGAGAATCACTTCCCCCCGTATGCAGCTTGTTAGCCTCTATGTCATCGGCCACGACCTCAATGCTGATCGCAGGCGGACTCGACTCGAGACCCGCGACCAGCGCCTTGGCGGCATGTTGCAGACGCGAAAAATCACAATCAGTGTCAGCTATCCCAAGCAGATAACCGATGGCGGTTTCATGCAGCTGGCTTTTAAGCCCCGCCTTTAACATGCGGCTATGGTTGGCGATGTACAAATAACACAGGTACACGGGGCGGGTGAGCGCCACATAGAGCAGACGCAGATCTTCGGCTAAGGTTTCCTGCTTTGCCTGTTCCCAACCTTCATCCGTGCCCTCTAAATCCCACACCAGTTCCTGCGCGCCATCGGCATTGGTTCTGTGGTAGAGCATAGGCGTCGGGCGGCGGCGATTATCCCGCGCGAGGCTGACAAAGGGCACAAAGCACACTGGGTATTCCAGCCCCTTACTCTTATGGATGGTGACGATTTGCACTAAGTTTTGCTCGCTTTCAAGGCGTAGCTGCTGCTCATCTGTCCCAGTGTTATCAATCAGTTGTTGCTCATACCAGTTGAGCAGGGCACTGATCCCATCAATTTCGGTCGCCTTTTGCTGCAACAGCTCGGCTAAGTGGCGAAAATCCGTGAGTCGACGTTCGCCATTGCTCGCCTCAAGCTGAGCGGCTGCATCTTGCTCCGCTTGGTCAGTGCTTGTCGAAGCGGGAGAATGCAGCAGTCGCGCAACCATCTGGGTTGCATTGGCTAGGCTGAGCAGCGCCGGCATAATGCCGCGCTTTTGCCAGATCTGGTGCAGCTCAAAAAACTGCTCTAGCAGCCTTTGGCGCTGCTCTTCATCTTGGTTAAAGGCATGAATTTGTTCGGCGCGATAACCAAGCAGGGCGGTCGCAAGGGCGCTACGCAGGGCGCGCTCGTCCTTGGGGCTGGCCAAGGCGCGCAGAATGAGCGCCATTTCCCGCGCTTCGACGGTTTCAAATACGCTGTCGCGACTTAAAAAGACGGCGCCAATCTGGCGCTTGCTGAGCGCGGTTTTCATCACGGCCGCTTCGTTTCTATCGCGTACTAAGATCGCGATATCTTTGGCAATTAATGGCCCTTTGGGCGTGCTGCATTGGCCATTGGCGGCCTGCGTCAGTAAACGGGTGATTTCGGCGGCGGTGTCTTCGGCCAAGGTTTGCCGTGCACTGGCCTTATTAAGCCCAGTTTCGCCTTCACTCAAGAGTTTTAACCGCAGCGCGGCGCTATTGGGCGCATGCTCAACGAGTTGTTTGGCCGCCGCACTGGCAGGCGTTTTAACAGGATCGAAGGGAATCGATTGGCTGATAAAAGGATCCGAATGCTGGGCGAATAAATGATTCACCCCCAAAACCAGATTGCGGCTCGAGCGATAGTTAGTGTCGAGGAAATAGTGTGCTTGGGTTTGTCTGCGCGCCTCGATATAAGTGTAAATATCGGCGCCGCGGAAAGCATAAATCGCCTGTTTAGGGTCGCCAATCATCAGCAGGCTTAATTTGCTATCCGTGCGAGGCTTAGGTTCGACAGCCGGATCTTGAGTATCAATCCCCAAACGGGTTTGATAAATCCCTGAGAAAATAGCAAATTGCAGTGGATCCGTATCTTGGAACTCATCGATAAGCGCCACGGGGAAGCGGCTCGCCACTGCCTTAGGTAAAGTGTTGGGATTGGCCTGCATTGCTGCGGCCAAAGTGGTGAGCAGATCATCGGGTGTCAGTACATTTTTCTGCTGTTTTTGCTTGGCAAAACGCTCGCTGATCCCTTGTTTGGCGCTATAGAGAAATGCGGGTTTTATCGCGTTAATCAGCGCGGCTAACTGCTCCATATGGTCAAGCAGCGGCGCCTCGCTCGCGCTTGGGATCACGCCACCTTTATTCAGCTTAAGCTCGGATAGTGACAGCGCTTCTAGCACTTTAAGTGGCGGCAAGCCGTGGCCAAAGGCTAAGAAGTTGTCCAGTTGGTCGAACATTTCCGCCAATTTGGGGTAATTGTCGCTCGCCTTACCAAAACGTTGACCGTTAAGCGGCAGGCGATGAAGTAACTCTAACAGTGCGTCGCGGCCACACGGCCAAGCGAGTTTAAAGCGCTGCACACTCTGGCTTAAGGACTCAGCCAAACGAGCAAAGGGCTGCACGGGTTTAAGCGGTTTGGCCTCACTGGCACCGAGCAAGGCTCTCAGCTGCTTGACTAATCCGTCGGGATCGCCAAATTCGCTGGCAATAATTTGGGCTAAATACTCCGGCAGCGGATAACAGGCCTCACGCCAAAAATCCCGCACCGCATGGTGCAAAAACTCGCTGTCGTCCAAGGTAAAATCCGACTCGAACAACAATGATGATTCGAAGGCGAGATCGGCCAAGATCCGTTGGCAAAATCCGTGAATGGTAAAAATCGCCGCTTCGTCGAGG
This sequence comes from Shewanella sp. GD03713, assembly GCF_029843705.1. Lineage (NCBI taxonomy): Bacteria > Pseudomonadati > Pseudomonadota > Gammaproteobacteria > Alteromonadales > Shewanellaceae > Shewanella > Shewanella sp. GD03713. The sequence continues at coordinate 2,628,056 of NZ_JAOCIW010000001.1, read as the reverse complement.
GATTTGAGCGCCAAATCGAAGCGTCTCAGGGCGATAGCGCGCTCGGCTTCAGGCGTCTTATCGTACAGCGCCTGCACAAAAGGATCGTTAATCTCAAGCCCTAAGAAACACTTAAAGGCCACCTGAATGCGGCGGCGAATCCTGTCCCGCAGCTCCTCAGTGGCGGCATTGGTAAAGGTCACGACCAGAATCTGTTCGCAATTAAGCGGTTCGCTTAAGCCATCCCCAAGCAGTAATCTGAGATACAGGCCTGAAATGGTATAGGTTTTACCCGTGCCCGCACTGGCCTCGATTAAGCGACTGCCGCCAAATGGTAGGGTGAGCGGATCTAACGGCAAAGCGGGTGATATCTTAGTCATCAGACTGCTCCCTCTGAACTGGCGGTTGGGGCTTCATTCAGGGCAAATTCCTCGAGTTGGGCGAGGGTATCCTTATGGTAGAGGCTAAGCATTGGCCGATAGATGTCATCGGCGAGCTTGCCAAAATGTGCCTCGGTAAAGTCGTCGGGAAAATGAAACAGCCGCTGATAATGGGGATCTGTGCCTTCGCCCAGTTCACCTTGCTCGTCCAGCCATTCGCTTTGCGCCGCTTCGAGCCGGGCTTTGTGCGAGTCTTTGCTTGGTTGCGGGTCTTCCTCTTCATCCGCCTCAGCGCTGGCATAGGCGAGGGAGGTTCTTGGCATAAAACACAGGGGATGAATTTGGCCCTGATAAAAAAGCTGTAATAAGTTGGCGAGCTGCGCATGGGCAAGCGCTGGCGTAATGGGCGCGAGGGCATGAAAATGCCCCATATCCAGCAGATAGCTAGGTTGCAGGTAGCTAGGTTGAGCCACTCCTGCGGCCATCAAACATAAATGACGCAAATACAAGGCTAAAATATCCCGCCCATGGGCACTGCCGGGGCGGCAAGTGACCAATCCTTTAGGGCTGATATCATCGATTCGACCTTCGAGGATCACCCTCTTGGCTTTTAACTGAGTCCCTGCATTCTGATGGGGTAACTCAAAGCTGAGCCTAATATCGGCATGGCGGGGAGCGACATCGCCGCGCATAAACAGGGTTCTGCCAATCAGCGGCGCGATATCATGGCTGTATTGGCGCAGCAGCAGATCATCAAAGGGCTGCATTGGCAAATTACCACTGGCTTTAAGGCGCTGTAACAGTTCAGCGCTGGGTTCGTTTTGCCCTTGCTCAAGCGCATCGCCAAGGAGTTGAGCCTGTAATAAATAACGCTCTAACGCATTAAGACTAAAGGGCTCATCGTTATCATCTGCTTGAATATTCAGGTTTAAATCGACTTTCAGGGTACGATTAAAGAAATACTGCGCGGGATTGCGAAAGAAGCGAATAAAGGCCGAGATATCGACATGCTCTGCTTCGCCAAGGGGCTCAATATCCTGAACACTATCACCAATTGCGTCATCTTCGAGCACTATCTGGGTATGGGCTTCAATAAATCGGCCATGCTGTAACTGGCTATTGCTATTGGGCGGACACCACTGCTGGCTATAACTCTGTTTTATCCCGTGGGAGACGGGGGCTTGCGGCAGTGCTGCTTGATACAGTTTAGGATCAAATGGTTGCAGCGGCTGATGGCTCACAATAGCCTCAAGCAATGCCTGTTGGGCATCTTCGTTACTGACATTAGAAGCTTGCGCCGTGTGTAACTTTGCCGAAAGCGATTCAGGCAGATAACATAACTGGCAATATTCTATTAGCTCGGAAACCAGCATAGATGGAATACGCTCAGAGTTATCCCGTTCGCTACGGCCAATATAACTGATGTAAAGCTGCTGGCGTGCTGAAAGCAGCGCCTCTAAAAACAGGTATCTATCATCTAATCTGCGGGAGCGATCGCCTTTGCGCGCACCAAAATGCGCCATTAAATCAAAGCCCACAGGATGTTGCACTCTAGGATAGACACCATCATTCATCCCCAGCAGACAAACCACCTTGAAGGGAATCGAGCGCATCGGCATTAAGGTACAAAAATTCACGCTGCCCGCGAGGTATCGTTGGCCGACACGTGACTCGGTTAAGCGCTGATTAAACCAGAGCGCCAACACTTCGATGCTTAAATCTAAGTCGTTGGCCTGTGCACCCATATCGGCAGGGCTGGCGGCAAGCAGTTCTTGCTCTAAGGCGGCAATTGCATCGCGAATTTCTTGCAGCTGTTCACGCTCGTCCTCATCGGGGGCGTAAAAGGCATTTAACAGCTCGGTGAGTTCGAGTAACCGCAGTGAGGGCGCTTGCGCCTTGGCTAATACTTGGGTGGTCTCATCGAGGACTTCAATAAAATTCAACAGTTTGCCAAGGGCCTGTGCCGATTGGCCCTCCACCCCAGCCACGGTTAAATAGTGCATTCCCTGCGGGGATGATTGATACAGCGGTGCATCGTCCCTTAAGGCGTAACCTAAGATTAAGCGTTTTATGCCAAAGGCCCAGGAGTTTTGCTCGAAGGTAGGCACACCCTGTTTGAGGCGGCTCTGTTCATCGCGGCCCCAACGCACCCCTGCTTCATCTAACCAGCGGCGAATAAGTGGCAGCTCGTCTTCTTCGAGCTGAAAACGTCGCAAAATGGCAGGGACTTCGAGAATGCTTAAAATATCCGTCAGTCCGAAACGGCTCTGATTAATATTGAGTAAATTCAAAAAGCTATTTATGAGTGGCGATTCCTGCGCAGCGCCGCGGTCGGCAATGGCATAGGGGATATATTCCAGTCCCTGTTTGGCTGCAAACACCGCATCGATATAGGGCGCGTAGGCGGCGACATCCGGCATCATTACCACTATGTCTTTGGGCGTGAGTTGGTTGTCGCTATCCAGCAGATCGAGTAAATGATCGTGCAGGGTTTCGACTTCCCTAAGTGGGCTGTGGCAACTCTTGATTAGAATCGAATCATCGTCGGCTGTTAATACCCGGCGATTCGCGACCTCTTGATATAGCTCAGCATCTGGCCCGAGTACGCGATCGAGTGTCTGCATTTCTAAAATATCGTACTGCACCCCGGCCAGCATGCTTGCACGAGCGTGGGGATCGTTAGGATCGCCGCAGGGCTCGCAGTACACATCGTCGCCAAAGTCACAGTGCTCTGGGGGCAGCTCGAGCAGCATATCGAGTAATTCGCGGCCCATCTTGCCATTGTTGGCGAGCAGGGGATTGCCGACTTCGAGTTTATCTTCCCATTGTTCAGCTAATTGGCGTTTTCCGGCATATTGCAATGCCATACGCGCCCGATGGCGTGGGTCGATAATGTCGCCCCAGTAATGCTGACAGGGGCTCAGGCTTAAGATAATCACATCGATGCGGCTCGCGAGCTGGTGGAGCACATCGATGGTTTGGGGCGCCATGGAGGAGATCCCAAAAACAAATAAACGTTGCGGCAATTTTGCGAGGGAATTGGCGCTATCCCCCAATGCAGCAATCAAATCCTGATGCAGATTGGCCCTGTGGTAGTGGCTTTGACGCAGCTCATCACGGTTGTAGGCAATCAGCGCGCGCCAGAGGATGGGTTGCCAGCTTTGCTCCTCATTCAATTTGAGTGAATCGAGCGGTTCATTGGCTTCCCACGCGGCAATCCAGTCGGGGCGGTAAACCAAATACTGGTCGAAGATATCGGCGATGCGGCCGCAAAGTTGGTAAAGCTTAATATCATCGGCGTTTACGGCACCATGTTGATGGTTGCTATGGTTGTCAGCCACGCTCGATTCCAGATTATCTAAGGTATGACCCAAATAATGGCGCAGTGGCCCAAAGGAAGGTTCATCCAGTAGCCGTGGCAGTAACTGCATCAGCTTCCAGGTCATTGCCGCCTTAGTGAAGGCGTTTTCCTTGGGGACATTGGGGAGTAAATCGTGGCACAGTTGCCAAATAAAGCTGGAAGGTAGCGGGAACTCCAGTGCGGCGGCAATACCATTTTGTTTTGCAATTTCAAGGCGTAACCAAGTCGACATCCCAGGGCTTTGCACCAAAATATGCTCACTTTGCAATAATGCCGCGCCGGGTAGCGGCTGGCGCAAATACGCGGCAAGATGGGCACAGAGCACTTCCATTTGATTGGATTGGATTAACTTCAGCATATTCGACTCACGATTTGGGATTGCTGTTATGCATAGCAAAGTGGCTTGGCAATTCTATGTGACTGATTTATAAGATTCAACAATCTTGTCCCCCTGCGGTTTATCCCGCCTATTTTAACTGTTTACTCGGGCCAAATAGTCGCCAGTTAAGGGTTTTCGCGGCGCTATTAAAGCGCTTTAACGCTGCTTGATAGTCATTGTCCGCAAGCTGTTGGTATTTCAGCGCGACATAGCTTTGGGTCAAGGTGTCAAACTCGCGGCAAAACTCTGGGGATTGCTGCTGATGCGTGTCAATAAGCTGGGCTGCAAAGGCGTTCGGGCCAAGGTGAGCGGGGCGATTGATGCCAAATTTACTGAGGCGCTGGCAAATGCGTTGGTACTTGGCGCTGATGGGATCCTGCTCCCGTTTAAAGCGAAACAGCCCCACGCTGTAGGCGATATAGAGGCCGATAAGGCTAATACAGACACTCATAAACACCGCCACCTTGGTTTTTGTGACATCCCCTAAAATGCCGCTTAACACTTTGTTTTGCCGCTCCTGATTGAAACCGAGCACCCAGAGACTCCAGTAATAATCGAGGCTGGCAAAGCGCTGCCTTAACTCGTTGAGCCAAGGCATAGATTTAAAGCGCAAACTGCTAAAAGGGCTTTCTTGCAGGTAGCTTTGTTCGGGGGAGAACTCGGCATCGAAGCCTTGTTCTATACGGTTAGGGGCGACCATGGCTGTTGGATCGAATCGTACCCAACCTTCATTTTCGAGCCAGACTTCGGCCCAAGCGTGGGCCATGTATTGATACACGCTCAGGTAATCGGCCTGCGGGTTGTATTCGCCCCCTTGATAGCCGGTGACCATACGCGCGGGTAAGCCAGTGGCGCGCGCCATAAAGATAAAGGCGGAGGCGTAATGGGCGCAAAATCCGGCTTTATTTTCAAACAGAAAATCATCGACTTGCTGCGGGCCAATGGGCGGCGGGGTGAGGGTGTAAAAAAACGGTTCGCGATTAAAATAACCCATCATGGCGAGCAAACGCTGCTTGGGCTCGGGATAGTTGGCCTTAAACTCGGCGGCGAGCGCCAGAGTTTTGGGGTTAGTGCCCTCGGGCAGTTTCAGGTTTATTTGCCGCTGTTTGGCCGTTAACTTGAGATCCATTTGGGCCTTGGGCCAAGAACGGGCACTGTAGCCCAAGCGCTGATCGACATTACGTAGGGAATAGAGTCGATAATCGGGTAGGTTAATGACCTTTTCATCTTGGCTATAGGCCACATCGAGCCCAAATAACCAAGGCTGGTGGCTAGGTTCCACAATCACTTGATAGTCGTATCGCTGCGGCGCATGACTGCCTGTATCATCCGTCATCGCTGTGGGGAGCTGCCGCGCGGGATCGGGTCTTGAGGGCGGAAAAAACAGCGCATCCTTTTGAATTTGTTTGATGCCGACATCTTGGCGCCAGGTTTGGCCGTCGTAATCTTCTAGCACCAGCGCGCGCCAATAGAGTTCGGCTTGGATGGGCCTCGCCTCGGTAAAGCTCACCCTAAAGGCCAGTGCGGAGGAGCGGGTGAGTTTGCTGATATCGCTCACGGAAAGGGTATCCGAGAGTCCAGTTTGGGCTTCTTTCATATTCGGAACTAGCCAAAGCGGGGCAAAGCGCGGCAAGACTAAAAACAGCAGTAACGCTAGTGGCACACTCTGCAGCAATAATTTAGCGCCAATCCAAGCAGTATGCTGCCAGTTGTGTTTGCTTTGATACAAGGTCACCAGCACGCAGGTATTGATGATAGTGACCCCAATTAAATGCACGGTATTGAGCATGGATTGGTGATCGATAAAGGTCAGCGCAATTAAAAAGTAGCCCACAATCACCACGGCCCGCACATCTCGGACACTGCGCATCTCAATGTATTTTAAGGCATAACCTAAAATTAGCAGGTTGACTAAGGCATTTAATAGTCCAATCTCACCCGATACCAACGCAAGGGTAATCGCGGCGCCAATGGCAAGGCTTGTGACCAAGTAGCGCGGTGGCTTTGCCACTTTACCGACATAGATGCCGACTCGCCACACGAGGCAAATGGCGCAGATCCCAAGGGTCCAAGGTGTCGTTTTATCAAATAAGGGGCTGAGTACCGCAATATTGGTGAGCAGCAACCAAAACAGCGTCTGGCGGCTGATATTGTCACCCGTCTGCGGCCCATTGGCATGATAGCTCGTCATCTTGGGAGGATTAGCCCTGTGATGTGTCGTGGCTTGCGTTGTCATCGCCGCGGCTCCATTGTTGCAGAACGCACGCCTTCCCCATGGGGAGGAAGCGGATGCTGATGCTTAACACCTTGGTTATTCATCAATTTATCGGTTTTATCCAGCGTGCTGATATCTTGCCCGTAGAGTGCGAGCGCCCTTTGGCAGGCGATACGATGGGCATTGCCCGTATCGGGTGTGAGGATAAGATCTTCCGCCCCAACACGCTGCAGCCACAGACCAAAATATTGCTCCTGCTGACTCAAATGGTTAACTTGCCAGCTGAGCTGACCTAATTGCTGTTCAAGCTGCGCGGGGTCGGGGACTAAGGTTAACCATACGGGATCGCCTTGAGGCTGCTCGAACTCCTTGGTTAGCATGCCACGCCCTTGAGCCCATTGTTTCCATGCCACTTGTTTGAGGGATTCACCGAGCACATGGGGCTTAAGCCCTTTGTATTCATCGATGCCGGCGATGTATTTTCCGGCTCGTTCTAACCGTTCGTCTTCACCGGATTCGGTCGCCGCCTTTAGCTGTAAAGGGCTTTCAATCGGGTGGGCGTAGACGATGTGCGCATTATCGAGATCAATATGGGACCAAGCGCGGCAAAGCCCTAAGGGATAAAAGGATTCAATCTTAAGTCGGCCAGGCGATACCAGACCACGGCTGCCATGGGCAAATGAGACCAGAGCTTGCACCTCATCCGCGCCGACCTGTTTAAGTAAGTACGCTAAATTATTGGGGTAATTTAAGCTGATATTGTGGCTGCTGTGATTTGAGGTGAGCAGGACTGGAAAGGTGATGGTTTCGCCCGCATACACCTCGGGCGCCGTGAGCGCGCGAAGGCGCAAACCCGCGAGATTTTTATAACTGTAAAGGATGCAGGTATTAAATAGACTGAGGAGCAAAATGCTCAGGCCAATTACAAGATTGTTTTGATAGTTAGTGCCAAACAGATACAACAGCAGTACCAGCCCAAGCCAGACTAAACCAAAGCCACTGGGCAGAATAAAGATGCTGCGATGGCTGAGGACAAACTCTGAACTGGGCGGCATGCGCCTTGCCAACCAGCGTTGCCAGAAAGCCGTCAATACTCGTTTCATCCTGTCCTCATCATAGTGTGAGCATCCTTATCGATATGATTAGCAAGGCATTACATGATGGGATTGACGCTGGCGAGGATCCGCTCCGATAGCGCTTCACCCTGCAATTGGCTGCTGGTGCGCAGTCGATGTTCGGCCACACTGCAAAACACCGCTTGCACATCTTCGGGGACTAAATAGTGTCTACCCTCTAAAAATGCCCATGCTTTAGCGGCTTGCAATAGGGCTTTAGTTGCGCGGGGCGACAAGCCGACGGCATCGGTTTGATTGCGCGAGTCATGCACTAAGGCCAAGACATAATTGAGCAGTGCATCGGACGCCGTGACTTTGTCGCATTGCTCCTGCAACTGGGTTAACGCTAGCGGGGTTAAACATTGGGGTAAATTATCGAGGGTTTGCGGCGTTTGATCGCTTTTTAGCATCGCCAGCTCCGCATCATGGCTGGGATAACCGATAGAAATCCGCATCATAAAGCGGTCGAGTTGGGATTCGGGCAGCGGAAAGGTGCCCGATTGTTCCGTGGGGTTTTGTGTGGCAATCACAAAAAACGGATTGGGTAATCTGTGGGTGACGCCATCGACCGAAATTTGCTGCTCGGCCATTGCCTCGAGCAGGGCGCTCTGAGTCTTAGGGCTGGCGCGGTTAATCTCATCGGCCAGCACCATCTGTTTAAAAATAGGGCCGGGATGAAACACAAATTGCGCTTGGTGTTTATCAAAAATCGATACCCCGAGAATATCGGCGGGCAGCATATCACTGGTAAATTGAATACGTTGATAGCTAAGGCCTAGGCTCTGGGCGAGGGCATGGGACAGGCTGGTTTTACCCATGCCGGGCAAATCTTCAATTAATAGGTGCCCACGGGCGAGAATACAGGCGAGGGCTAAGCGAATTTGCCGTGGCTTGCCTAATAATACTTGTTCAAGTTGTTGTAATAGTTGGCTTAAACCAGAATGTGCCACGGGAGACTCCTTGTGCATGGATGAGGTCATTCGCTCTACCACTATGGCGGAATATGACGCGCTTAGCCAGTCGCTTTTACTGTGAAATCAATCGGCTTAGTGTGATTCTTACCGTCCACAGAGAGGTGAGCCAAGGCATTCCATTATCTTCACGCTGTATGATTTGAGGCTGAAAAGCATTACAAATGAGTTCACTAGAATTTGTCAGTGGAAGAATGGTTGTTTAGTGTTATGTTCTTTTAGCACGAATTTACAGGCGAGCCATGGTATTTGCTCAACGACGCGCAGCAAGTCCATCCGTGGATGCTCGACCGCCCGATCCTTGGGGCGGACGGTCGTCTCGCTAATTGCCATGGCTCACCTTGTTTGCATCGGTGTCGCCTGTGGGTTTTAAAGAAAGACAGAACAAATTTGGGACAAAAACGTTGTAGACCCTTTACCCTAACTCGTCAGTTTCGGATTAAAATTTTTCTGGGCTAACGTCCTAATCAGAGGCAATAAAATAGCTGGTTAAAATAAGCTACGAAGGAGCAAAACCAGCTGTTTTTTTGTCCTTTAAATTGGCTTGTTATGCACGACTACACAATTGGGCAAAATTCATTAATTCCAAAGGAGATATCCTCTCGTAATCCCACTTAGGTACATAAATCTTCTCATCTCTGATCGCCTGCGCAAAAGCTTCTAAATCCGCTTTTGACTTTACACCAAGGATGCCAGTTATTCTGTCGAAGTATTCTTTGGATTCTGCTCTTAAAAACAACTCAAAAGTACCTCCTCGGAACGATTTAAATACGAGAGTTTCTGGCCACCACTCTTGCCTTCTCCCTTCGTTAAGACCGTGCATTGCTTCTGTGACATACAATACGAAATCAGCTTGCATCATTTGCTCAAATGAAATCCCCGAATCAGAACATCGTTCCTTTAATATATCGGCGTGCAATGAAAGGCGTCTCAAACGCAATCGCGAATTTCTATGATCCAGTGATTTAAGGTAATGTCTGAAAATACCATAAGACCGCATTTTACTTTGACCAGATCTTGGGCTTCCTTCTTCAAAGTAGCGCTGAGTAAGCAGGTGTTCAACAACATCAAAGCGTTCATATTTGAGGAAAATAGTAATACACAATAAAAAGCATTCTTGAACAATGAATTGAAGGTTATCCCAATCCCATTCATGGTATTGATTGACGCCTTCAGGACAGTCTAAATATTTAATCAAAGATTCGAAAAATTTATGTATTACAGGAATTGTTCTTTTATTTGTATCATATTGAGCCAAAGTAGAAAAAGCTTCGATTAACTCATTATGGATAGGCATCGCACTAGAGATACTATCAATAACTTTCTGATCAAAGTCATTTTCTCCACAACTAGGTTCAAGCCGGAATTTCCCAATACCTGATGCTAGAATATTGAAATACTCTAATATTGCACCATGAGCATGTGGCCTAGAATTTTTGACAGCTTCTGTCATTCTTCGAAAAGCAACACTAGTACCTATTGAGATAGATTTGTCTTCTTCCAGAAATGCGGGCTTATTACCTAACTCTGGTTTTACATTTAATGGCTTGTCGTACACCCAACGTAATAATTGTTCAAAGTTTTTTCCATAAAGATCTTCGTCAGATAAATCTATATAAATCCTTGACTTGTAAAAAACAGGTAGCTTTGTATTTCCTTCTTGGTCTCGTTTTGCGATCACAGCTACAAACTTATTCTGCTCTACACTTTCATAAACTTCGGCTGAAATTATCTGAGTTTCAGTCCCAACACCACCAGTTCTTTTATTCGCCTTTTCACTGTATTGTTCATCAATGACTAAAATGACTTTTTTAATTTCCTCATCGGTTACCATTTTCTCCATGAAAGCATTTGCATCATGACCTTCTTTTAGATCCCATTTGTCAAGAATGACATCTACACCACTTTCACGTAGTTCTGAACCTAGACGAAGAACCCATTCTTCATGGTCAGTACTTGACCAGCAATATGATATAAATAATTTAGGAGCAGACATTTCTAGAAGATATCCCTATAGGTTGTAGAGTGCATAAAATCTTTTTGTGCACATGCGCGTTTACCTCATTGGAGCAGTGAACGATAAATCCAGCCACCCAATTTAGATCAACAACATAATGCACTTTCCTTTTACCTACAACTTGTAAAAGTTAACTTTGTTTAAAAAAGAACCATCAAAGTTACAGGGACAGTATCTGAGACAATAAATTACGCTAATCCCTTAAAAAATGGAGCATTTCAGACGAGGTAAGTCATCCCTTAGTGCTTAGGATGTGTTCTGGATGGGGCTTTTGAAGTGATATAAGCAGTAATCAGTTACTGTTAAAGTGCTGGCAGTTTGCCGCAAAATGCCGTCGTCGCTTTTCGAGATGTTCGCAGTAATCGGTCAGTGCTTGCAATGTGCCTACAGGGCCATGAAATAGCTTGCCAAAATCTGTAGTCAGCTTGAGCCAATTGTCATGGGGGATATTTAATCTGTTCAGTATCTTGCTGCTATTTTCACTGATTTCACCTCGTTTATCATTGCGAATAATTCGGCGGTATCATCGACTAATTCGAGGTAATCCATTAATGAAAACGCAATGCCATTGGGTTGGTCGTCGCACTCGTTACCGATAAAAGGCAGGAGATTGCTCGGCTGCTCACCTTTTAATGCCGCCCGAATACGTAATTGAATACTGGTATGGTCGGATTGTTCAGGTGTATCAGCGAGTTGCGCTCTAATGGGACTTTCTTTTAATAAAGAGTAATCAACGTAAGCCATATAGGCTAATACTGCGGCTTCATCGAGTAGGGCTTGGGATTTAAACCGACCTTCCCAGAACCTGCCAGTGCAGTTATCCTCTTGATTTGCTTGCCTTGCTATTGGTTCATTTAAACAGCGCATAAACCATGAAATATCACACAAACGACTACGATAAATGGCAATTGAATGCTTTAATCTGCTGACCTCATAGGCTTCAACTAACTCACCTTTAGCGAATTTGTGCGTTAACTCATCGCCTTTAAACGACTTATGCCATTGCTCAAGCACTTCGCGGTCAGTCCAACGATTTGCCGTCTCGATATCGACTCGCAGCACTACATGCAGATGATTCGATATCACCGCAAAGGCTGCAACATAAATAGCAAAAACTGCTTCAAGTTCAAACAGTAGCGATTCTACCCAAGCGCGGCGATGGTCATAGTTTTTACCCGAATAGGCATCATCGCCACATAAAAATGCCCGCCGAACAACGCGGCTACAACAATGGTAATAGGGACTGATGTTAAGGTGAGAGTTCAAGACTTATCTGAGTTCTGCGAGGGCGCGGCATACAAACCTCCTTGTTCAATGCTTAACCAAAGAATAGTCGAGGGTTAACTACTGCACGATTAAAGCTGGGTGTCTAGTTTTGCTATCTAGTTTTGCTACTCACAAACACAACAGCCGAAACCAGTGCGGCTCATTGGAACAGCAAACGTACCGCGGTGACAGTCTCTCTTGAGGGATTTGTTATATTGCGGAGTTCACGTCTACTAATGAGCTTAATTTAATATTTTTACATTCAGGCTTATTCATAAACCACATTTCTATTTCCGCTCTATCCTCATGGGTTACAGAGCCATAACGACCTTCAGCTACAACAAAACAGTCAAATTTGCTATGACTTACCCCACCGCCAATCATAAGATTTCTAGCCTCAATAAAGTCGATAAATTCATCAATAAACACATCGTATTCAGGTTCATCTTCAATACTTAAATCACAAAAGACCGAAAAACCATAAACGGTAAATTCATCGCTATATAATTTTTTCCTTAATCTTCGATTTCTATTTTTTGCCATTTTTACTCCGAATTTTTTCTTGCACATTAATAGTTGTCTAAAATTACCGCGAAGGAGAAAAAGCCAACTTTATTTTATCCTTGTCAAACAGGTTTTTATATGAACTTTACTAACTATTTCACACCATCTTTTTTTAATAAATTGTTAAACCGCAAACACATTACAATTATTGGAACTTGTAAAAAAGCAAAACAATACCCAGAAGCTTTTAAGGCCACTGTGTAGTCATAGTTAACAAGTTGCAATAAACCTAATAAAACACAAATGCTAGCAAAAAAAAGTTCCATACGAATGGCGTAAAATTTTAGGAGTTTAAATCTATCGTTCATAGTATCTGTGCATATGACGTCTTAGTATTTATGCGCTGCGCTGTTTGCAGGGGATAAATCGCTTGTTGAACTTGGCCGCAGCCATATCCATGTTAATTGGTATAAATGATGCTATAGGAATTTGCTTTTTTGCGGTAGCGGTTTTTAAACATTTTTGGACGTAATTAATTGATATCGTTTTAGCGTTCTCATTTTTCGCGCTTATTTTTTTGCTGATGAATCGCTATCTAACAACTCAAAACGCCAAGGAATACACCTCCCCTCGGAGTTGCCGCTGGGCGATTAGACAAATTGCGTGAGTCTCGCCATGGATGGCGAGCTAGCTTTCACAGGTGCAGGGACGCATCCTTCGGAAGCGATAGCAAATTTGTCAATGAGCACAAGGGGCTTTCAACTCCGTTAGGGGCGTCTTGGTGCATCAAAGGCTGTTTTGAGCGCGAGATAGGGATATCGAGCTGGCAGTTTAACATGGACGTTTTTGATAGGACGAGCAGTCTTCCTTGGTCGACTCTTGATTATAAATCAGGGGGTGAAGCCCCACGACTTTGATTTTGATGAAAGCATTCAAACTACGAAATAATGGGATACATAACTTCTCAGTTCTTTTCGATAGGCAAAACTTTACTAGGCTTATACCCCTCTTGAACTGCTCAGCGTTGTGACTGTCCTGATGATGCGCCAACAATCTTAGACTAGCGCAGACCCCTCATGATGAAGCTCAGCAGGACCATAACCAAAATAACGCTTAAACTCGCGGCTAAATTGTGACGGGCTTTCATAGCCTACGCGATAGGCTGCGACATAGGCCTTGGTGCCTTGCTGCGCGATAAGATATTTGGCTTTGTTTAAGCGCAGCTTCTTAAGGTATTGCAGCGGGGTCTCGCTGGTCACGTCTTTAAATGCTTTATGGAACTTTGATGGGCTCATGCTGGCGAGTGCTGCTAGCTGCTCGACATCTATTTTCTCCGCATACTGACGCTCAATAAAACGCAGCACCTTTGTGATTTTATCAAAATCACTATTCGGTGTTGCCAGTGAATAAAGCACCGCCGCCTGATCGCCATTAAGGGCGCGATAGATGATTTCATTCACTATTGAGGGGCCTAAAATTTGCGTGTCATTTTTAGACTTTAAGCAACTGACCAAGCGACACACGGCGTCTTTCATCTCTTTATCTAAGAATGCTGGCCCAATGGCGCGATTCAATTTTTTGCTGTTATCACTATTGGACCGCTGAAAACCAATTTGATCAATCATGTGGTATAGCTGCTCAACATCAATCTCTATGTAAATACCCAGGAGCGGTTCTTCCTTGCTGCCGAATGTTTCACATTCAAAGGGAATCGACACCAGATTAACCAAGTAATTATCTACGTTGTAGACGAATGATTCTTTGCCTAGATAGCCCACCTTTTGACCCTGCGCCACTATGTAGATCCCCGGTTCATAAACCATGGGTGTTCTTGGGCTTTGGGTGACGACTTTGAAAAATCTAACCCCCTTCAATGCGGTTTCAGTGGCATCATTTTCAATCAGGTCTAAGTCAGCCATTAGTTCGGCGAGTTCAGTCATGGTCGGTCCCATCTGCAATATTGATCCACCGAGAATCTATAAAAATCTGCTCCAAATAGGAAGCCTAAAACAGGAATAGGCAAGTTACTGCGAGGAACGTGCATTCAAGGTTTTACTGTCGTTGCTTAATATCATCAAAACGAACTTAGCTCGTACTGCCACGAATGAATAATGAGTGTCGTCCCCAATCGTTGAAAGGAGCAATAGCATGATATTGAACGAAACCTTCACACTTTCAAACGGTGTGCAAATTCCTAAACTGGGTCTGGGCACTTGGATGATTGGCAACAATGATGCGGCGCAAACCGTGCGCAATGCGATTGAAGCGGGCTACCGCCATATTGATACGGCACAAGCTTATGGTAATGAGGCTGGCGTAGGCGAGGGCGTGCGAACCAGTGGTGTTGCCCGCGATAAGATTTTTGTTACCACAAAACTCGATGCCGCAGTTAAAACCTATGCTGAAGCGGCGAATGCAATTGATGGGTCCTTGCAGGCGCTAGGTCTGGATTATATCGATCTCATGATCATCCATAGCCCTCAACCTTGGACGGATTTTCGAGCAGGTGAACATTTCTTTGAAGGAAATTTGCAGGCGTGGCGGGCGCTAGAAGATGCCTATCAAGCCAATAAACTTCGCGCTATTGGTGTGTCCAATTTTGAACAGCCTGATTTAGACAATCTGCTTAAAAACGGTACGGTTAAGCCTATGGTCAATCAGATCCTCGCCCATGTAGGCAATATGCCTTTTGAGCTGATTGAGTATACCCAAAAGCAAGATATTTTGGTTCAAGCCTATTCGCCAGTCGCACACGGTGCAGCCTTGGGGAATCCGACATTGCTGGCATTGGCGACTCAATACCAAGTGACTGTGCCACAATTCTGTATTCGTTACTGTTTACAGCTTGGCTTGCTGCCACTCCCTAAAACCGCCAATCCCGCACATATGCGTGATAATGCCCAAGTTAACTTCAGCATCACGGCCGCGGATATGGCGCTGCTGCAACAAATTGAGCCATTAACTCACTACGACGAGGCCAATATTTTTCCTGTGTTCGGCGGTAAGTTACTCGCCGACGGTACATGCGTTGTCCGGGATTAACTCCCAAACCTTGTCTATCAGCACGCATGGTTAGACAGAACATCGAGCCATAGCGGCAAGGTAACAACGGAATTTAGCGCAAATATTAATGCTATCGCCTGTAGCTGAGCGCGTTCGCTGAGCTACAGGCACGACATTATTCATACTCGTTAAGGAGATAATCAAATGTGTGAAGATACAGATAAAACGCGTAGAAACGTTATTAAACTGACCGGCGCGATTGGCATAGGCGCTATGCTGGGCGGCTCCATGAATGTGTTTGCGAGCGAGTCGTCAGGCAATATTCAATCCCGTGGTTATGCCGCGTTTGATGAATCAGGCAAACTCAAACCATGGCAGTTTGAACGCCGTCCTGTTGGCGATAATGATGTGTTAATCGATATCAATTTTGCCAGTATCTGCCACTCGGATATTCACCAAGAAAAAGGTCATTGGGGTAAACAGCAATATCCACAAGTGCCAGGCCATGAAATCGTCGGTATTGTTGCCGCTGTCGGTAAGAATGTGACCAAGTTTAAAGTCGGCGATCGTGCGGGTGTCGGCTGTATGGTCGGTAATCATAATCACAGCCATCAAACCGATGAGGAGCAATATAGTCCCGACACTATTTTTACCTATGGTGCTAAAGATGACCGCTCGCCAACGGGTATCACGCAGGGTGGTTATGCAAACAATATCGTTGTTGAAGAAAACTTTGTTATGCATGTGCCTGAGAGTGTCGATCTAGCAGACGCCGCACCATTGATGTGTGCGGGGATCACCACTTATTCACCACTGATGCGTGCAAGCCTTAAACCTGGCACTAAAGTTGGCATTGCAGGTATCGGCGGTTTAGGGCATTTGGCAATCAAGATTGCAGTATCAAAGGGCGCAGAAGTGTATGCCTTTACAACCTCTCCCGATAAAGTGAAGGATATTCTCGCGTTTGGTGCCAAAGAGGCCATTGTGGTGAATGATCTGAGTAAGCTGGCAGATTATCGCGGTCAAATGGACTATTTGCTCAGCACGATTCCCTATGAGTACGATGTGGCCGCTTATGCATCTGTAGTTAAACCTTATGGTACGTTCACGCAAGTGGGTATGCCCAATGGTTTCGAAGTTAACATCAACGCCCTGAGCCTTGCTTTCTCACGCGTTAATTTTAATGCTTCCCTTATTGGTGGCATTAAAGAAACTCAGGAAATGGTGGATTATTGCGCCACTAATAAAGTGTTGCCAAAAATCCAAAAGATTAAAGCAATGCAGATTAACGATGCTTGGGAGCGAGTCGTCAACAAAGAAGCCAGATATCGCTATGTGATCGATGCTTCGACCTTCTAAGTTGTACCATCGATAAGATATCGTTTAAAAAGGGCGCTCTCTATAGCGCCCTTATTGTTGGAATGGCTTCGGTGCTGTAAACGGCTATTGTTTTATCAACTGATTGTTTTTAGGTAAGTAAATGTATTTTATCCGTAGATAAGAACCAAAATCTGAGCTTAGTTTACCGTCGTTTGGGGATTCGTTTTTAGCCAGATAAACGGGCCGATGATATCAATGCCGTCATCGGCATCCGCAACCATTTTATTCCTTCCTAACAAATTAACCTTTCGCTTTGCTCTGGGCGGATAAACCAAGGTTTGAATAGGAATCCTTGAACCCAATCGACATTCAGCTCGCGGGCCTGCTGGAGCTGTGCCTCGGTTTCTATGCCTTCTAAAATGCACTGTTTACCCGTGCGTTTGCCAAATTCAATCAGGGCGCTGAGCAGGGCGATACCATGGGGCGCGTCGATTAATTGAAGCCAGTAGCGGTCAAATTTGAGGTAATCCACATTCATCATTAAATCGATGGAGAGCATGGAGTGGGGCGCGCCGATATCATCGAGCGCCACTTGAATATTGGCCGCTTTAAATTGATGGAACAAGCGATTCGCGAGCTCGGCATCACTCACGCAGGTGTTTTCGATGATTTCCACCGTCAATTGCGGATGCTGCGATAGCAGTTCGAGTAACTTTGGGGTATTCGCCCCATCTACCGCGTGGGGATCCACATTCACAAATAAACGCAGGTCCCGTGGAGCGTGTTTGAGCTGAAAGGCTTTTGCCTGAAACTCAACTGCCGCCAGTTGTTCGCTGGCTTCGTGTAATTGCTCAAAGATGAGATTCGGGGCGATGGCTTGACCCTGCTCGAGGTAAAAACGGGCGAGTGCTTCATAGCCATGAATGCGTTGAGTGTGGGGACAGACAAAGGGCTGGTATTCGCAACTTAAGGATAAACCGCTGAGATTGAGCATCGAAACTGGGGGGTAAATGGCTAATCGCTAATTATTCGCATTTAGTGGCCAAGAGTGCAAACAAGTTTACCTCGCTTGAGTGCGTTTGCCGATTTAATACTCATACGGTTAAGCGTGAGTGTAAACGGCATTTTGATACCTCCAAAAATAATCAAGGTGGCCAACGCCACCTTGATTACTATTCGATTGCTATTCGATTAGTATCCCATTTCCGCCATGCGGCTTAGTAATGGAACTTAAGCTCAGCCTCGTTGAATAAAGGCTGCGGCTTTTGTTTTTGCGCTTCGTAAATCAACCGATAACTTAACACGGCTTGCACATATTCGCGGGTTTCGGTAAAGGGAATGGACTCGATAAAACTCATGGCATCGAGTTGACCATTCGACTCCGCTAACCAGCGGCGAACCCGCGAGGGGCCAGCGTTATAGGCGGCGGTCGCTAACACGCGGTTTTGATTGAAATCATTCAACAATTGCGCGTAATAGGCACTGCCTAAATTTAAGTTAAGCTCGGCGCTGTAGAGATCCTTTGGATCACTGTATTTAGCCCCGTGTTTCTTCGCGGTCGCCTTAGCGGTGGCAGGCATGATCTGCATTAAACCGCGGGCACCGACACCAGAGGTTGCGTAGAGGAAAAACGCACTTTCGCGGCGGCTAATGGCACGAATTTCATCAATATTGACCTTGTGCTTTTTACTGGCATGTTCAAAGCCTGATTGATGCGCCATCGGGAAGCGCAGGGGAATATCATCCCATAGCTTGCCTTGGATACTGGCTTCCACGCCAAAGTCATACCAGCCTTGATCGTGGGCATAACGACCATAGCGGGCGCGCATCTCATTATTGCTGCGTTTTAGCAGGGCAACCCATTCATAGCGGGCATCGAAGTAACGGTCCAGCGCCATCAGTTCCAATACGCGCACAAAGCCTAAATCGTCTTCGAGTTTTTGACTGGTCCCATCCACCACAGGCTCAGGGCTTTGATTTAAGGACACGGGCTTATTCAATAACTGCGATGCGGCAAAACCGTAAAAGTTACGCTCATTACTGACCGCCGCTAACGCCTTGGTGGCGCTTTCGGGGGCGTGTTTTGCGTTGGTACGATACAGCCAATATTGCCAGCGCTCTTTGGCTAAGGTCTCGGGCGATAATAAATCTAAGTAGCGCGCGATATGGGTGTTGTCCTGCTCGCGGATAGCCCAGCGTAAGCGGCGCTCGAACATATCATCGCTTTTCATCTCGGGCAGCAGGTTATCGGCCCAGTCTTTAAAATTATCATCCTGCTCAATCAACACGCGGCGTACCAAGTACTTTTGCAGCTGTTGATCCTGCACTGGGGTAAAGCGTTTTGCTTTTTGATACCGAGTATATAAATTGATGGCTTGATCGAGATCCTTACGGGCAAGGCGTTTTAAACCTGCGGCAACGATATCGCCAACAATAGGATTTTTATCCTTAAATTTTTCGGTATGGCGCAGGCTATTGGGATCTTTAAATACCGCCACTAAGCGTTTTGCCTCGGCGCTATGCACGGTGATTTTTTGCGATAAGTAACTGAGCAGGCTAGTTTGGCCCTCATCGAAACTCAGTAACATCCGCGCCCAAATCACATCTTGGGTGCGCTTACCTGCTTTGGTCCAAGCATTGAATAAGGGATCGCATTCCTTGGGACGGGAATCGCCATAAACCCAAAGTGACTGCGCCGCCGTGTAGGCGGTTTGGGTTTCGCCCTTGGCGAGTTTGGCTTCATAAAAATAACACTGCAGCCTGACATCGGTCGGCGCATCTTGAGCGAGGCTCAAAAAGTCATTCCAACGCTTTTGGCCGCCGGCATTTAATAAATATTTTGAACGAAGGCGCTGATACATTGGCGTGGTTTGATATTTATCTATCATGGCCTTAGCGTCGTTGCCGCGTAAATCGTTAAGCTTGCCAATGTCGATATCATGGTCGAGATAAATCGCCAGCGGATACTCGCCTAACTTAGCACGCAGGGGCTTGTAGGTGGCATAGTCTTGTTTCTTTAAGGCTTTTTCAGCCTCAAGAAAGGTCTTCTGAGTAGAAGTTAACGCGAAAGCCGCAGAGGCATTAAATGCCCCTACGATGATAATTGCGCTGGATAACACCATCTTTGTCAATGGGTTGCACATGCAGAACTTGCCTCCGGGCATCAAGGTTACAATCGACTTTTCCCTATCGATTCAGGATTATGAGTTATTGGCTTTTAAACTGCGTGGTTATCGTTATTGTTCGAGTGCGGTGGCATCCTCAGTATGGGTCAAAAGCGTATCGCGATTTGTGTCATCATCACTGTTGTCCTGGGCATCACCCTCGTCTAAGGCTTCATTGAGCGCCTTCTCAAGTAACATCTTATCGAGTTGTTTGCTGGTATCAACACCTAGTTGCTGCATTAAATGCGCTTGACGCACTAAATTGCCTTTGCCCGATGACAATTTGTTCATGGCACTGTGATAGGTTTTTTCGGCGTTATCCAGAGCTCGGCCGAGTTTTTCCATATCATCGAGGTAGCCACAGAGTTTGTCGTAGATGCGACCCGCCTGTTTGGCAATGGTTTGGGCGTGCTGGTTTTGATACTCGTAACGCCAGATATTATTGATTGTTCGCAGGGCAACCAAGAGGTTGGTTGGACTGACCAGCATAATATTTTGCTCAAGGGCAAAGTTCACTAGGCTTGGGTCATGCTCTAGGGCCAGCAAGAACGCGGGTTCAATCGGGATAAACATCAGCACATAATCTAAGCTTTTGAGGCCGTGTAAACGCTGATAATCCTTTTGACTCAAGCCCTTAATATGATTGCGGATCGATAAAACATGTTCATTGATGGCCTGTTCACGCACCAGTGGATCTTCGCTATTAAAATAGCGCTCGTAGCTGATAAGCGACATTTTGGCATCGATAACCACATCTTTATTTTCAGGCAAATGTACGATCACATCTGGCTTAAAGCGTTTGCCGCTGTCGTCCTTCAGATCCTGCTGGGTGTGGTATTCGTGTCCTTCGCGCAGGCCGCTTTCTTGCAGCACGCGGTCTAAAATCACTTCGCCCCAGTTACCTTGCTGCTTGTTATCGCCCTTTAAGGCTTTGGTCAGGTTGATGGCATCCTGGCTCATTTTTAAGTTGAGCTCGCGCAGGTGTTCTAATTGATGTTTAAGGGCGCTGCGTTCCGACTGTTCATGGTTGTAGGATTCGCGAATTTGCTGTCTAAATCCTTCTAACTGTTGCTTTAACGGCCCGAGCACGCCTTCTAACTGGTTAGCATTTTGATGTTTAAAGCTTTCGCTGCGCTCTTCGAAAATACGATTGGCAAGGTTCTCAAACTGAGTTTGCAGGCGCACTTCGGCCATTTCTAAGGTGGCGATTTTTTCCTGCATCGCGGATTGCTGGGCATCGGCCTTGGCTTGAATGGTTTGTTGCATCGCATTGGATTTGGATAAGGCCAGCTGTAGTTCGAGTTGGCGGCGATGGCTGTCGGCAAGTTGTTGCTCTAAACTCGGCAGGCGCTCGGCCATGGCTTCGGCTTTGCCCAGTTGTTCTATCTTTTGCTCTAAGCGCTGTTGGCACTGGCGCAGTTGGCTGTCTTTATCGTCGACTAAAATTTGCTGCTGGGCGAGGGAGAGCTCGGCGTCTTCGTTTACCTGCCGCATTTCTTGCTCTAATTCGTCTTTAAACTGTTGCCAGCGAGAACGAGTGAGACGTTGATTGAGCAGGGCACCGATTAACAGTCCTAAAAAGGCCACTGCGAGTAGGCCGATGAACTGGGCGAGGGAAAAAGATTGAGAAAATGGCATCTTACTAGCACTCCTTTAGCTGTGGCGCCTAGGGTCGCATGCCCCTAAAAAGGCTTCAAGTGCTTTAATAAACAATCTGTTTAGGCGATGACTCAAATGAGCAAGACTTAGTCGCTTAAGTTGAGATACTGTGAGGGATGAAATTTTTTTGCTGTTATCTGTGTCTATATCCCTACAGCTTATCAACACAGGTAAATGTACCTGAGGTTTTTGGGCTAGCGCTGAGGGCGAGTTAAGCGTCGGTAGATAACATTTATTTTTGCAGAGGTGTCCATTGGCTAATCAATCACGTTTTACACCGGGTATTTTGAAAAAAGCGCGCTGGCATATCCAAGATAATCAAGTGACACCCGAATCGGTGTTTAAGGCGCGCCGCCATATAGTCAAAGCTATGGGCCTTGGCGCGATTGGGGCTAGTATTCCGGGTTATGTGCAGGCGGGATTATTCGATCTGTTTGGCGAACAACCCAAAACCAGCTTTATCACCACGCCATTAACCTTTGAGGCCAATGCGCGCTTTGGCAAGGACGAAGTGCTAACGCCCGTCGATAAGGTCACCACCCACAATAACTTTTATGAGTTTGGTACCAGCAAGCAGGATCCGTCTGATAACGCCCAGCAGTTTAAGGTCGACCCTTGGCAATTACGTATCGAAGGCGAAGTGGAGCGCCCGATGACACTCGATTATCAAGATCTGACTAAGCTGTTTCCGCTAGAAGAACGCATTTATCGCCTGCGCTGCGTCGAAGCTTGGTCCATGGTGATCCCTTGGGTGGGCTTTCCACTCGCCGCTTTATTGAAAAAAGTCGGGGTGACCAGTAAAGGTAAGTATGTTGCCTTTGAAACGGCCTTCGATCCCGAGCAAATGCCGGGACAAAAGAGCCGTTTAATGGGCGGCGGTATTCATTATCCCTATGTGGAAGGTCTAACCATTGCCGAGGCGATGAATGAGCTGACGCTGATGTCGGTCGGACTCTACGGTAAAACCTTGCCGCCGCAAAACGGCGCGCCGATCCGTTTAGTGGTGCCTTGGAAATACGGTTTTAAGAGCATTAAATCCATTGTCCGCATTCGGGTGATGGACAAGCAGCCGCCCACCAGTTGGAATCAACTTGCGCCCCATGAGTATGGTTTTTATGCCAATGTGAATCCTGCGGTGGATCATCCCCGTTGGTCGCAGGCGAGCGAGCGGCGCATCGGCGAGGGTGGGTTATTCTCGGCAAAACGCATCGATACCTTGCCCTTTAATGGCTATGGCGAATTTGTTGCTTCTTTATATGAAGGCATGGATTTAAGGCAATTTTATTAACCCATGGCGGGCGTATTCTTAGGCGCAGTCGATTGCGCCTAGCGAACAAGTGGCAATATCTGTCCAGTGAGATAGTTGTTGGCACCTTTAAAGGGCAAAAAGAGTAGGAGTCTTATGTTCAACATCACGGCGTTAAGAGTCACGCCAAAACAGCTGCTCTGGGTCAAACTAGTCTTTCATTTGATTGGGCTTATCCCGATTGCTTGGTTAGTTTTTACTGTGCAGTCGGGCCGTGCTGGCGGCGATCCCGTGCAGCATATTATCCACTTTACTGGCATTGGCGCGTTGAATGCGTTAGCGGCGACGCTGTTGATTTCGCCCCTTGCTAAGGGATTAAAGTTAGGCTGGTTAATGCAGACGCGCCGCTTGGTTGGCTTGTATGTGTTTGCCTATGCGACTTTGCATATTGTGGCGTTTTTTAGTTTAGATCTGCTGTTTGCCTGGGAGTTATTCTTCAGCGAGGTGGCGAAACGGCCTTATATTTTAGTCGGCGCACTGGCCTATGTGATAGTCACCGCGCTAGCGCTGACGTCCTTTAAAGCCTTGATGCGTAAGATGGGTCGCCGTTGGCAAACGCTACACAATGGGGTGTATGTCGTGGCGATTCTGGCGCCGATTCATTTTTATTGGTCGGTAAAGTCCGAAATTATCGAACCGAGTCTGTATATCCTCGGCTTTGGTTTGTTGCTCGCGTGGCGTTAACCCATTTGGCAGAAGAAACGCAGCAGCCGTATCGCGATGGCCGCCGAGGGCAAGCGATAGTCTGCAGTGTTGGCATTTATCAATGAGTAAAGAAAACGGCGTTTGCAGGGCATGCAAACGCCGTTTTTATATCAGGCGGGAAGATTAAAGGCTTAACCTAAACCTTGGGTCGCCGATTTCATTTGAATAAATTCAATCTTATAACCGTCGGGATCTTCCACAAACGCGATTTCAGTGGTGCCGCCAGCAACAGGGCCGGGCGCGCGGGTGACTTTACCACCCGCAGCGGCAATGGCTTCGCAGCGGGCATAAATGTCTTCATCACCGATGGCAATATGACCAAAGGCCGTGCCGAGATCGTATTTTTCCGTTCCCCAGTTGTAGGTTAACTCGATGACGGCCTGACCCGTTGATTCTTCACCGTAACCCACGAAGGCGAGGGAATATTTGTACTCTGGATTTTCGGAGGTGCGTAGCAGCTTCATGCCCAGCACTTGAGTGTAAAAAGCGATACTGCGTTCTAAGTTACCGACGCGAAGCATGGTGTGTAACAGTTGTGACATAGGATTATCTCGGTCAATGAATTACGTCGGCAGTATATCAAAATTTGCCAAAAATCATGCCGGAATGTTAATCGAATAAATGGATTGCCCAATCTTGATTTCGATAATTACGTGCGCTAGGGAAGAGGGTGTAATGTGAGCCGCATCACTTTGCCAGCCCGAGCGGTGTGAAAAGTGCACGATTATTTAGCTCTTGCTCACAAAATAACTATCTCAATATAGGCATTTTTCTCAGCCTTGATAATAA
This sequence comes from Shewanella sp. GD03713, assembly GCF_029843705.1. Lineage (NCBI taxonomy): Bacteria > Pseudomonadati > Pseudomonadota > Gammaproteobacteria > Alteromonadales > Shewanellaceae > Shewanella > Shewanella sp. GD03713. Next base: position 2,603,923 of record NZ_JAOCIW010000001.1, on the reverse strand, counting down.
TGGGGTTATACCAACTAGGAGAGTGAATATGAACACCGAACTAAAAATGGCGCTAGGTACGACAGTTGTAATTGCTTTATTTTTCAGTGCATTCTTTGTATCCATGTTCTGATATTGCATTCAAATCCCTTCCCATGCAGAGGCGCTTAAGTCGATTGATTTAAGTGCCTTTGTGTTATTTGTCCTATAGCGTTTATCCCGTTCTTTATTTCAATCTCCTGAGCTGTCGTGCTTAGTCTTGCCTAAGCGATGGCGTAATTGCTAAACACCCGCGGTGCTGGTTTTGCCTGCGTTAAATCCTGTGATATTTAGCAACAGTTGTGCAAATAGTTTGAAAAATGATTATTTTGATATTTATATATTTTGATTTTCAAACTAAACTGACGGCAGAAGTCATCAATCACCACAGCGTGTTTGCTCTTGCTGCATGAATTTACGCTCACTCATTTATGCAAGTTAGGGAAATCGCTTAGGAAAAAATAATGAAAACAACATCTTCAACCGAGAAGCCGATGCAGCGTACCGGGCTTGGGCATTCTGTCGCGCAGTGGCAGCATTCCCATGGATTTTCTAACCAAAATACGGCGGGCGAAAAAAATACTCGCTATGTGTTGTATCTGACCGTGATTACCATGGTGGCCGAGATTGTGGCGGGGACAATTTATGGCTCTATGGCCTTGCTGGCCGATGGTTGGCATATGGGTACCCACGCCGCCGCCTTTATGATTACCCTGTTTGCCTATTCCTATGCCCGTAAGCATGCTAATGATCCGGCCTTTGCCTTTGGTACAGGAAAGGTGAGTGTGCTTGGCGGTTACACCAGCGCCATCGCCTTAGGCTTAGTGGCCTTAGTGATGTTAATTGAGTCGGGCATGCGCTTGATTAACCCTGAGGATATTCACTTTAATGAAGCGATTTTTGTCGCCCTGATTGGCTTAAGCGTGAACGTATTGAGTGTGTTCCTATTGAAAGATCACCATTCCCACGACCATGGACATTCACACGGGCATTCACACGGCCACTCGCATGGACATTCACACAGTCACTCACACGACCATGATCACGACGATGATGATCATAAAGAGCATCAAGATAATCATTGCTGCCATGGGCACGATCATCATGCTGCTGACCATGACCATGACCATGACCATGACCATGACCATGACCATGACCATGACCATGACCATGACCATGACCATGACCATGACCATGACCATGACGACCATTCACACAGCCACGCACAGGGTCATTCCCATGGGCATTCACACGGGCACTCGGGCCATGATCACAACCTGAGGGCCGCCTATTTCCACGTTTTAGCCGATGCGTTAACCTCAGTGCTGGCAATTGCGGCGCTGTTGTTCGGTAAATATATGGGCTTAACTTGGCTCGATCCTATTATGGGGATTGTTGGTGCGATTATTATCAGCCGCTGGTCATGGGGCCTTATCCAACAGACCAGTCCAATTCTGTTGGACGGTGGGGTAAAGGCCTCGCTACAGCGCAAAGTGCGTGAGACCATAGAGGCGGTACCGGATCATCAAGTCGCCGATTTACATATTTGGCGCGTGAGTGCCGATCACCATGCTATTATGGTGTCCATTGTGTCTCACTCACCGAAAGAAGCCAGTTATTTTAATCAGTTACTGACTAAGTTCCCTGAGTTATCCCATATTACCATTGAGCTGCATACTTGCCGTCAACGTGAGTGTGTGGCTAAGGAAGCCTAATGACAGTTGCACACCCGCATGATGCTTTATCAGCCGCGTCCGCCCATTCTACGGATCAGGCCTTGAACCATGTGATTATTGAGTTTTATGAAAAATTATCATCGTGGGAGCATGCTATTGTGCGCGATAAGGGTTTTAGCTTGTCGCAGGTACACACGATAGAGTTGTTGGGTGTGCACGGCGCGATGCGAATGAAGGAACTGGCCGACAAAATCGGTGTGACCACAGGCACGCTCACCGTACAAATCGATAAAATGGTCGAGTCCCAGTGGGTGATGCGCCGTCCCCATGAGAGTGACAGACGCTCGATTCTGGTTGAGCTTACCGAGAAAGGTCAGGCGCTGTTCCTCGAGCATGATGCACTGCATTTGCAATTAACGACCGATCTCACGGCTAAGATGACTGCAGAGGAGCGAAGCTTACTGCTGAGTCTGCTGACGCGGATGAATCAAGAGTTTTAATGGCAGCGTTTACTCGCGATTCAGTATTGATTACAGCGCCCTAATGGGCGCTTTTTTTGGCGGGCGTGTTGACGTTTCAGGGTTATTTTTGCAGCAATTTGGCTGGCTTTTATGCAAGGCAAAGTCCGTGCAGTGTAGTTATTCTACATAAACGGACGATAACGCGGCAGAAACGCCAGCCAAATGCTGCCCGAAGGGTTCGTCTGGCAAGCCCTTGTTCTTACTTTCTGTCATAAGAGCCGCTCGTCATTTGAGTAGACTACACATCATTTCTCGTTTCGCGAGCACGTGTTTGCCTGAACGAACAAAATCTAATCTCGAAACGTCAACACGCCCGCATAACATCTCGAATATTTTCGATTCATTCTCGATTAATCATCCGTGATTACAATATCTTACCTTTTGTTACATTCTTGTTGTATTAAAGGTTGAACTGGAGGTCAATTAAGGTAATGTAGGGCAGAAATCAAGATGGACTCAATCTAAGGGCTCTGTTCAAGGACTATGTTTAAGGGCTCTGTTTAAAAAGGAATAACATGAATCGTAAATTACTGCCTTGGTGCATCGCAGGGGTACTCACTATGAGTGGTCAACTCCACGCCGAAGAAGACAAATACCTTTGGCTTGAAGAGGTTGAAGGCGCAAAGCCAATGGAGTGGGTTAAGGCCCAAAATGCCACTTCAGCCGCTGAAATTAAAGCCTTCAAAGGCTTCGATACCTTAGTTGCCAACAGCCTCGCTATCCTCAATGACAAAGAGCGTATTCCTTACGCCACCCATATTGGCGATAAGCTGTATAACTTTTGGAAGGATGATACACATGTGCGGGGGATTTACCGTCGCACCACGATGGAAGAATACGCCAAGGCGGATCCAAAGTGGGAAACCGTGCTCGATGTCGATGCCTTAGGCAAAACCGAAGCGGTGAACTGGGTATTCAAAGGCATTGATTGCCAGTATCCACAGAATCAGCGCTGCTTTGTGTCCTTGTCCCGTGGCGGCGCCGATGCGGTCGAAGTGCGTGAATTTGATTTAACCACCAAAGACTTTGTGCCTGCGAAAGACAAACCTTTCTTCTTAAAAGAAGCGAAATCTAGCCTTAGTTGGATTAATACCGATCAGGCCTTTGTCGGTACCGACTTTGGCGATGGCCAAAGCATGACGGACTCGGGTTATCCCCGCGTGGTGAAGTTATGGCAACGTGGTACGCCGCTTGAGCAAGCTAAAACCATTTTCAGTGGCGACAAAACCTCGGTCGCGGTATCGGGTTGGGTGATGTTTGACGACAAAACCCCACTGAGCCTAGTCACAGAGGCGCATACCTTTTACACCGCTACTCAATATGTTTACCTAGACGGCAAACTCATAAAGCTGCCACTCCCACAGGATGCCGAGATTAAAGGTTATTTCCAAGGCAAGCTGTTTATTGAGCTTAAGAGTGACTTAGCAACCCCTGCGGCGACATTCAGCCAAGGCGCAGTAGTGTACGCCAATGTGGCGGATTTGATTGCCCAAAAAGACGCCTTTACTGAATTTGTCAGCCCAACGCCGACCGCATCAATCGCCCAGTTAACGTTCAGTAAGAGCGCGATTTTTGTTAATTGGCTCGATAACGTGAAAAGCAAACTGGTTCGCTATGAGCAAGACGCGAAAGGCGCATGGCAAAGCACGCCGGTACCCTTTGAGGCCAACGGTGCGCTTACCGTGATGGATATGGAGCGCGACAGTGATGATTTCTTTGTCAATTACACAAGCTTCCTTGAGCCATCGAGCTTGTATACCGTCAATGCTAAGGCGCTAAAACCGCAAAAGATGAAAGGTATGCCTCAGCAATTTGCGGCGGATAAATTTACCACCGAGCAGTATTTTGCGACCTCAAAGGATGGCACCAAAGTGCCGTATTTTGTGGTGATGGCAAAAGATCTTAAGCTCGATGGCAGCAATCCAACACTGCTTTATGGTTATGGTGGTTTTGAAGTGTCACTGCGCCCAGCCTATTCAGCAACCATTGGTAAAAACTGGTTAGAGCAGGGCGGTGTGTATGTGCTGGCGAATATCCGTGGTGGCGGCGAGTATGGGCCTGCGTGGCATCAAGCGGCGCTTAAGGAAAATCGTCATAAGGCCTACGAGGACTTTGAAGCCATTGCTGAGGATCTCATTGCCCGTAAGATCACTTCGAGCAAGCATTTAGGTATTCAAGGTGGCAGTAATGGTGGTTTGCTGATGGGCGCCGCCTTTACCCGTCGTCCCGATCTCTACAATGCCGTGGTCTGCCAAGTGCCGTTACTCGACATGTACCGCTTCAATAAGTTACTCGCCGGCGCAAGTTGGATGGGGGAATACGGTAATCCCGATGTTCCAGAGGAATGGGCTTACATTAAAACCTATTCGCCATACCATAATTTGCACAAGGATACGCATTATCCAAAGGTGTTCTTCACCACCTCAACCCGTGATGACAGGGTTCACCCAGGACACGCGCGTAAGATGGTGGCCAAGATGAAGGACATGGGTATCGATGTACTTTACTATGAAAATATCGAAGGTGGGCATGCTGGGGCTGCAGATAATAATCAAGCTGCGGACCTAAATTCAATGGCGTTTGCCTACTTATTACAGCAGTTAAAATAATCGGGACCTTTTCACACAAAAAGTGTCGCGATTAGCACCGAGCAAGTCCCTATAGGTTGGGGAGCAAAAAACGGTCGAATGCCTTGAGGTTCGGCCGTTTTTTTAATCCGTATTTTAACTTGTTAATAATATTAATCATTTTATTGAGTAGGCCAAGTTCAGTTGCTAAGATGACATTCATTTTTAGGCATAAGATTCCCTTAAGAAAACTAAGCTAGTTTCGGCCCACTATTTATTTAAGAGAGCATTACCAGTGCTGACGAGATTTAAAACTCTAACCGTGAACCGCTTCACCTTTATCACCGCATTATTTTACGTTTGCGTTTTTAATATCCCACTCTTTGAAGTCATCAAGAAAGGAATTGGAAAACAGCCCGATGTGGATCCGATTTTTATCGCATCCATGCCGCTGTTTTTAACCTTTGCACTGAGTTTTGTGTTTTCGCTGTTTACGGTGAAATACCTAGTAAAACCCTTTTTTATCATTCTCACGCTGCTGTCATCGAGCGTGTTTTTTGCGGCGCTCAAATACAATGTCGTGTTCGACTACGGCATGATTGAAAACACCTTTCAAACCAACAGCGCTGAAGCCTTGATGTATGTGAACTTTGCTTCTATCCTCAACATGCTGCTCACGGGGATTTTACCCGCCTATTTGATTTACAAAGCCAATATTCAATACAAGCCATTTTTTAAAGAGTTGCTGCATAAAGTCTTGTTTATGCTGGCGATGCTAGCGGGGCTTGGGATTATCGCCTTCTTCTATTTCCAAGATTACGCCGCCTTTGGCCGCAATAACGATGAGATCAAGCGTTATATTGTGCCGACCTATTTTATTGGCGCGGCCGCTAAGTACATCAATGTGCACTATTTGCAAACGCCGATTGAATACCAACAACTGGGCTTGGATGCCAAAAATGTGACAACCAATGCCAATGGTAAACCTAACCTGTTAGTGCTGGTGGTGGGCGAGACAGCCCGTTCAATGAACTATCAATACTATGGTTATGATAAACCGACCAATGCTTACACAGAGGGCCAAGGCTTGATTGCCTTTAAAGATACCCATTCCTGCGGCACAGCCACAGCGGTCTCGCTGCCTTGTATGTTCTCGCGGATGGGACGTGAGGATTACGATTCTCGCCGCGCCTATGCCCAAGACACGGCCATCGATGTGTTAAATCACGGCGGGATTAAAGTGCAGTGGTTTGATAATGACTCGGGCTGTAAAGGGGTGTGCGATCAGGTTGAAAACATCACTATTGACTTGAATAGCGATCCAGAACTCTGCTCGGGACAATATTGTTTCGACCAAGTGCTGCTCAATAAACTCGACGAAGCCTTAGCCAATGCGGAGCAGAAAGACACTGTGATAGCCCTGCATGTGATTGGCAGCCACGGGCCGACGTACTTCCTGCGCTATCCGCCAGAACACCGTAAATTTACGCCGGATTGCCCACGTAGCGACATTCAAAACTGCAGCGCCGAAGAGCTGATGAACACCTATGACAACACGATTTTGTATACCGATTACATTATCAGTGAAGTGGTGAATAAGCTTAAACAGCAACAGGCCAAGTTTGATACCGCCATGTTCTATGTGTCGGATCACGGCGAATCTCTGGGTGAGAAAGGCATGTATTTGCATGGCGCGCCGTACGGTATTGCGCCGATTGAACAGACCAGTATTCCTATGCTGGCCTGGGTGTCGGAGGATTTCAGCCAAGACAACCATTTGAATATGGCATGTTTGGTCAAAGAGGCCGAGAAGGGCGGCTTTTCCCACGACAATTTGTTCGACAGTCTGCTGGGATTAATGAACGTACAGACCCAAGTGTATCAGTCTAAGTTAGATATTTTTGCCCGCTGCCGCGGCTAAGTTCTGTGTGCTGGTGAATACATAAAGGAGGATGGCAACATCCTCCTTTGTTTTTTGCGCGCCATCATAATAATCATTGTGCCCAGTATCCAAATTGAAGTAGTTGAGTTAACTTAAATGACACAAAAACATAACAACCATTGGGTGCGCGATTCATGTCTTCTTCTGCAGCAAACAAAGAGCTCGATTCGGCGGCGCAAATCCTGCGATTAGCCGTACCACAAATGTCTGCGCTTGATATTCCCGTGACCCCCGAAAACTACACGGTTTGGTATGAGTATTTTGCCCAGTCAAACCTCGACTTAAATCGCGCCATTGATGGCTTTCTGGCAAACAAAGTGGTGTTTACCAAAGAGGTGAATACCAGCCTGTACAAGAATTTTATTCAAGAAAAATCCCCAGAAGTGATTGAGAATGTCCAAATTGAAACTCAAATATTGATCAACTCACTGATCAGTAAAATTTCTCAGTTAACCCAAGGGACGGAGGCCTTTTCAAGTACCTTGGTGGACTTTGGACTGCAATTGCAATCAACCCCCGATGTCTGCACCTTGAACCAATTAGTGGGTGGGGTGATAGATGAAATGCAAAATCTATTAATCAACAACCAGAACATGGAGCAAAGCTTAACGGCCATGGGTCAAGAGGTGCAGAACTTAAAATCCGAGATGGAGAACCTAAGTTTAGCGGCCATGACAGATCAATTGACCTCACTGCATAACCGCCGCGCCTACGAGATTGCCATTCAAGATCATATTCATCGCGCCGAAGAACAACAAACCCGTTGCAGCCTGTTACTCATCGATATTGACCGCTTTAAATTGTTTAACGACACCTATGGTCATCAAGTGGGGGATAAGGTTTTAGCCTATGTCGCGCTCGCCCTCAAACAATGTGTGCGGGGGGATGACTTTGTCGCCCGCTATGGCGGCGAGGAGTTTGTGGTGGTGTTGCCTAACACCCATTTCCACGATGCGCTCCAAGTGGCCGAAACCTTAAGGGAGCGTATCTCAGAGCGGCGTTTAGCCATAGGCAAAGATAAAAAACTCTCACTGGGCGCGATTACTGTGTCTATCGGCTTAGCCTCGTTGCAAAAAGGGGATGATGCCGAAACCTTATTTAGCCGAGCGGATAAAGCCTTATATGAAGCCAAATCCGATGGCCGTAACTGCGTGCGCGGCTAGCAAATTGGGCAAGATAGTTTAGTGTGATGGCTTGGCAAACAGTTTCGTGATAAGGCTTACTTATCGAGATAGTTTGGCTAGTTTTTTCAGCTGACAGGTCGCTCGAATGTAAACCTATAAGCTTGTGGATAGCGCGCGAGCTTAGGTGCAATAAACATATGAGCCGAGGTGCAAGTCTGTGCCATGTTGACTATTCGGTTAAGGCACTTTTGCTCTAAGGCTCTTTCGCTCAAAGACACTTTCGCACAAAGGCACTTTCGCTAATGACCCTGTATCAATCAATGAATAAAAATTAATCTCAACTCTTATCAATTAGTTATCAGGATCCTCCCGCAGCATTTGCATTTTGTTACCTATGTTGCCTAAATGGGCAATTGCTTTACATCGCATACCATTCATATAATAAGCAATGCTTACTATATGGATGGCTTATGAAATCATCATCAAATACCCTAGGCGCACTCTTAAGTGACATTACCCGCATGATGCGCCGCGTATTCCAAGAAACCTATAGGCCTACTGCAGACTGCTCACTGACACTTTCTCAGGCGAGAGCCTTATTGCATATCGCCCGTAATGAAGGTCTTAAACAGATTGAACTGGCGGATCGCCTCGAGATTAAACCTATCACGGCCGCGAGATTAATTGATGTGCTGTGTGATGCGGCGCTGGTTGAACGTAGACCCGATGCCAAGGACAGACGCGCTTTTCAGTTATTTTTGACTGAAGCGGCTGCGCCCCATTTGGCCGAAATTGAACGCGCCGTAACCATAGTGTACGCCCAAGCCTTTAAGGGATTTGATGAAGCCGAGTCACAAACGGTGATCCGCTTGTTGTCGCAAATTCATAAAAATTTTTCAGCCTAATCAAAGCTGATAACCCATCCCTGTGATAGAACGTGAGTGAAGTTGGAGTTGTTGTAATGAGTGACGCAAACCCTCAAGCCCCTCAAGATAATATGCGTAAAAAACGCAGCGTGTTGCTGATTGTGGTTCCCCTGTTATCTGTTTTGGCCATAGGTGCGGTTTATCTGCATGGCGGCCGCTACATGGAAACCGATAACGCCTATGTGAAGGCGGATAAAGTCCCCGTGAGTGCTCAAGTGGCTGGGAATGTGGACAACTTGTATGTGGTGGAAAACCAACGGGTTGAGAAGGGGCAAGTGTTGTTTCGCCTCGACGATGCCATGTTTAAGGTGATGGTCGATAAGGCGAGTGCCAAACTGGCGCAGGTCAAAACCGATTTAGCAGTACTCAAGGCGAGTTACCATGAGAAACAAGCCGAAATTACCCTAGCTGAAACCAAGTTAGCCTTTGCCGAGAAAGAGCAAAAGCGGCAGGAGAATTTAATCGGTAAACACTTTGTGTCCGAATCTCAGCTTGAGGATGCAAGACAAAATACCGATATTGCGCGGCAGAATATTCAGACCCTTCAAAAAGATTTACACCGCATTGCCGAAAGCTTAGGCGGTAGCCCCGATTTTCCGATTGAACAACATCCCAGCTATTTAGAAGCTTTAGCCCAATTAAATGAAGCCAAGCTTGATTTAAGTCGCGTGGAGATTAAAGCCCCAGTATCTGGCGTCGTTAGCCAACTGCCTAAGTTGGGACAATATGTGAATGTTGGCGCCATCGCTTTAGCGCTGGTGGCCGATCATGCCCTATGGATTGAGGCGAACTTCACCGAAACCGATTTAACCCACGTCAAACCCGGACAAAAGGTCAATATTCATATCGATACCTTTCCCGACAATCGCTGGCAAGGTACGGTCGAGAGTTTAAGTCCGGCAACGGGCGCTGAGTTCTCGCTGATCCCCGCGCAAAATGCCACGGGCAACTGGGTGAAAATCGCCCAGCGGGTTCCGGTGCGAATTGCCATTGATACTGTGTTACCCGAGGCGCCGCTGCGTGCTGGATTAAGCGCCGTGGTGGATATCGATACTGAATATCAACGCCAGTTGTTGGGTTTTAGTCTGTGAGTCAGCAAGTGATAGCAGGGCAAGACCATGCCCAATCTAAGGGCGTGAATTCGAGCGATGTTTTACACACCGATACTAAACCTAAGTCTGAGCAACACCTTGGGTTTATCACGCTTTCGGTAATGCTGGCGACCATTATGCAGGCGCTCGATACTACGATTGCCAACGTGGCCTTGCCCCATATGCAGGGCAGCATGGGGGCGACTCAGGATCAGATCTCTTGGGTGTTAACCTCCTATATTGTGGCCGCGGTGATTTTTATGCCGCTGACGGGATTTTTAACCGCCAGGCTTGGGCGTAAACGGGTATTTATGTGGGCCGTGGTTGGCTTTACGATTGCCTCCATGCTCTGCGGCGCTGCGCAAAACCTTGAGCAAATTGTGTTATTTCGCTTATTGCAAGGGGTGTTTGGTGCCAGCTTAGTACCTTTATCCCAATCGGTATTACTCGACAGTTATCCGCCAGAGCGCCATGGTTCGGCCATGGCCCTTTGGGGAGTGGGGGTGATGGTCGGGCCGATTTTGGGGCCATCCCTCGGTGGTTGGTTAACTGAGTATTACAACTGGCGCTGGGTGTTCTATATCAACCTGCCTTTTGGATTATTGGCCTGGTTTGGTCTTGCCGCCTATGTGAAAGAAACGCCGCTGGACCATAGTCGTAAGTTCGATTTACTCGGTTTTGCCATGTTGAGTCTGGCCATTGGCGCCCTGCAAATGTTGCTCGACAGGGGAGAATCCCTCGATTGGTTTTCTAGTCGCGAAATTGTTATCGAAGCCATTATTGCTGGCATGGCGTTTTATTTGTTTGTGGCCCATATCTTTACCCATAAACATCCCTTTATTGAGCCCGGGCTGTTTAAGGACCGAAACTTCAGTGTGGGGCTTATCTTCATCTTTATTATTGGGATTATTCTGCTGGCGACCATGGCCTTACTGCCGCCGTTTATGCAGAACCTGTTAGGTTATCCTGTGATTGATGTGGGTTACCTGCTGGCGCCAAGGGGCGTCGGCACTATGATCGCCATGATGACTGTGGGTAAACTCGCCGGGAAAGTGGATGTGCGCTACCAAATATTCTTAGGTTTGATGCTCACTATTTTGTCCCTATGGGAGATGACGGGTTTTAACACCAATATTACCGGCTGGGACATAGTGCGCACTGGGATTATCCAGGGCCTTGGCTTAGGGTTTATCTTTGTACCACTCTCGACCATTACCTTTGCAACCTTAGCGGCGAAATACCGTAATGAGGGGACTGCACTCTTTAGCCTGATGCGAAATATCGGCAGCAGCATAGGGATCTCCGTGGTGATCACCTATCTTGCCCAGCACACACAGATGAATCATGCGGTGTTTGCCGATTACATTCATCCCTTTAGTTTTGCGCTGCAACATGCAGTGGATGTTCATGCGGTAGATTTATCGACGACGCAGGGCATGGCCTTACTCAATGCCGAAGTGAATCGTCAGGCGGCTACCTTGGCCTATTTGCAGGACTTTAGGTTAATGATGTGGGTGACGTTATCCGCCGTGCCCTTAGTGTTTCTGCTTAAAGGCGTGCATAAAAAATCAAAACATTAAGATGAGCAGTAAATCGGGGTTTAGTGGGTTCAGCTAAGCGCTCACTGCATGAAAAATAAAAAACGCCGCATCTTTTGAGTGCGGCGTTTTTTTATTGTGTTCAGCGAACCGAAGCTTGCTTCGCGCTATTGACTGCTATTGGCGATGGGCGCCTTAAGATCCATATGCATTTTGATCAAATGCTCCTCCATATCGAAGGTGACTTTAAAGCCTAAGCTCTTGGCAAGGCTTGCCATATTACGGTTTTCAAACATGGTAAAGCCCGTCAGCACTGGGGTGTCGTTGGCTTGATAGTATTTAATCAATTTTTCGAGCAGTAATTTACCCAGCCCAATACCTTGGTGATCGCCTCGCACCGCCATGGCAAATTCGGCTTCGGTATTGTCGGGATCGATGGAGGCCCTGACTGCACCTAAGGTAATGTCATCACCGTCCGGCCCTTTGGCGGTGGCGATAAACGCCATTTCGCGGGCGTAGTCGATTTGGGTCAGCACCGCCATTTCCTCGTGGGTCATCTTAGATCGCACACCAAAGTAGCGTTTGTATCTATCTTCATCGGAGAGGGAATTATCAAAGGCTAAATGCTTGGGTTCATCCTCGGGCAGAATGGGGCGCAGCATGACTTTAAGGCCATTTTTAAGCTCGGCAAATTCCTCTAATTCCTTGGGATAAGGCATGATGGCAAGGCGTGAGGTGTTATCGGTATTGGCATCGTGCAGACGGATATTCACATCGAGCAGGGTGATGTTTTCCCCTGCCGCCAGCACAGGGTTAAGATCTAACGATGCTATCTCTGGGCAGTCGATGATGATGTGGGAAATTTGCGTCAGCATCACGCATAGGGCGTTCATATCCAGCCCCAGCGGTAAATGCCTATCCTTTAACTTATGGGTCTTTAAGGCTTGGATCACCATGTAGCGGGCCAGCGCCATATTGAGTGGCGGCAAGGCGACCGCAGCATCTTGAGTCGGATCCCACTCCGAGCCGCCTTCACCTAAACAGATGGCAGGACCGAACACGGGATCACTTATCACGGCGACCCGAATTTCCTGCGCGCCGGCGGTCAAGGCCATCTTCTGCACTATCATGCCCTCGATAATTGCGTCGGGATTGGCCTGATGCACCCGCTGGGTAATAGCATTGGCGGCATGGCGAATATCTTCTGCCGAGGTGAGGTTAAGCATGACGCCGTGGACATCGGATTTATGCAAAATATTCGGTGATTGCACCTTGAGCGCGAGGGGATAACCCGCCTCGTTGGCGATGGCGACGGCCTCATCGGCATCTTTGACAAACCAAGTGTCGATAGTATTGAGGCCATAGGCGCGCAAAATCGGGCTGGCTTCGTGGGTTTCGAGCACCGCTTTGCCCTTGGCCTGCGCTGCTTGCAGCAGTTTTCGCGCCGTTTGGCTATCGGTTGGAATATTGTCGGGGATCGACTGCGGCACTTCCTGCAGCAGTTTTTGGTTACGGCGATATTCCACCATATGCATAAAGGCACCTACCGCACCTTCGGGGGTGCGATAGGTAGAGATGCCGCCCTTGGTAAAGCGTTTGCGGGCCTGGTAGGCCGAGTCTTCACCGCTCCAGTTGGTGAGGATATTTAAGCGGTTTTTCTTCGGATGTGCGTGGATCACTTTAATTAAGGCATCGGCAATCTCGACACTTTCGCCAAGGGCGGAGGGCGAGTGCAGCACTAAGATGGCGTCTAATTCTTCACAATCCATCAAGATATTAAGTGCGCTGGCGTAACGGCTGGCGTTGGCATCGCCGATAATATCGACGGGGTTTTGTTTCGACCAAGTATTGGGCAGTACGGCATCGAGTTTGGCTATGGTGTCTTGGGATAATTCCGCCAGTTTGCCACCGCGTAGGATCAGTTCATCAACGGCCAACACCGCAGGGCCGCCACCATTACTGATAATGCCTAATCGTTCGCCCTGCAATGGATTAGAGTGGGCAAGGCTTTCTACCGCGGCAAAAAGTTCAATTAAATCATTCACCCGCAACATACCCGCGCGCCTAAAGGCGGCTTCGTACACGGCATCGTTGCCGCCAATTCCACCTGTATGTAATTTGGCGGCACGTACTCCTTCGGCGCTGCGGCCAGATTTAATCACTAATATGGGCTTATTGCGGGAAGCGGCACGGGCGGCGGAGAGGAAATGGCGCTTTTCATTGACCGAATCGATATACAACATGATGGCGCTGGTACGGCTATCGCGGCCGAGGAAATCGAGTAACTCATCGAAGTTAATATCGGTGGCATCCCCAAGGGAGATAAAGGATGAGAAACCAATGCCTTTGTTGTTCGCCCAATCCAGCACTGTGGTACAAATGGCGGCAGATTGCGATACAAAGGCAATTTTACCGGGCAGGGCGCTGGCATGGGCCAAACTGGCATTGAGCCCTAGCGGCGGCAACAACATCCCCAAACTATTGGGGCCAAGAATGCGCATGCCATAGCGTTTAGCATGTTGCATGGCTAAGTCGAGTAGGCTGACACCTTCTTCATTGACTTCCTGTGCCATGCCGGAGGCCATAATAATCGCCACTTTACAGCCGAATTGGGCCAGAGTTTCGACGATGGCAGGCACGCGGCTGGCGCGGGTACAGATGACCGCTAAATCGGGCTTTATCGGCAAGGCTTCAATATTGGGATAGGCAAGCACCCCCATTACCGCGCGGTATTTTGGCGTTACGGGCATGATGGGGCCTGAAAATCCGCTCGAGAGCAGGTTTTTCATCAGCACATTACCGGCACGTTTCTCGCTATTGGAGGCGCCAATAATCGCTACGGATGTGGGTTTAAATAAGGAGTGTAATGTACGTTGACTCATAAATGATCCCATCCCAGTCGAAGACATCGCCAGTGTAACCTAGCCTGTGGTGGCTGCACAGCTAAGTTTATGTATCCACTAGACAAGTCTCTACATTAATCAGTCATTCGCCTGACTGCAGACCGAATGCCTGTATAGCGTATCCATTTTGCGCATGCCGTTCTGATTTTAGTGAAAAAAGTCGATTAGTTGTTTGAAAACCCCTGAATATGAAACTACTTTTTAATCACAGATCAATAATTGCGAAGTCTCTATGACATACAAGGATGGCATTGTTGCAGTGTTTGCTGCAGTAATAGGATATTTCATCGGCAGCCTAGTCAGTTTTATGCTGAGTACCTTAGTTGCCGTGACCATTATGCTCGCTTGGCAGTTTTATCGACAATCTTCAGTGTCTCAACCCATCTCCCATGCCTATGCCACATCTGGTACTCGCGCCGATTGGCAAGATCAACTGACGCTGTATCAAGAAGTGTCTGTGTCATTAAAAACCTGTGAGCAGAGTATCGATGATGTGCTGTCGGTGCTGTCGGTGCAGTCGGATGCAGTCGAGCTATTGGGCGGCGCCTTCGATGGCCTAGGTAAGTTAATGCACGAGCAAAGCGAGTTTATTTCAGCACTGGTGCATAGCACTGATGATGAAGAGATTTTCCATTCTGAGCAGATGAAGCTATTTGCCAATAACACCTCGACCACGCTGGAGCGTTTTATTCAATCGACCATTGAGATGTCAGCTTCTAATATCGATTTGCTCGAGAAAGTGAATGTGATTTATGAAGCCATGCCGCAGGCGATGAAGGCCTTGAAGGATATCGACCAAATCTCTTCGCAAACCAATTTACTGGCATTGAACGCGGCAATTGAGGCCGCCCGCGCGGGGGATGCGGGTAGGGGCTTTGCCGTGGTGGCCGATGAGGTGCGCGCCCTCTCTAATCGCAGCGCTGGTTTTAGTGAAAGCATTCAAAAACAGCTACATACAATTCAAGTACAAATTGAACAGTTAACCCATCAAGTGAGTAAAGTCGCCGCTCAGGATATGTCTTACATTATCGAGGCGAAAAAAGATCTCGATACGGCGCTAGAACAAATCATTGTAAAAGCAGAAAAAGACGCTGTGGTCATTGACCGCATCGACGCCTCCGCCCACGAATTAGAGAGTGCCATTGCCGACACGATTCGTGGCTTACAATTTAGCGATATCACCTCGCAAAGTTTGATTTATACCAATCAGAGTTTGCAGCACTTGCGTGAATCCTTAAATCGGGTCACGGCAATGTCGCCTGAAGAATTCGATGAGCAGTGTGATGGTCTAGTTTCGCAGATCAGTGGTCGGCGTACCAACACCCATAATCCAGTATCCGCAAGTCAAATCAGTTGTGGTGAGATTGAGCTTTTCTAAACAGGGAAGATTGTGATGGCTAATATTTTTTATATCTCTTTGCCAGAACGTTTTGATTTTTATCATCATAAAAAATTCACCAGCGATTATCAAAAGGCCTTTCTCGAAGAGGACATTAAGCACTTAGTGCTGGATTTTAGCCGCGTGCTCTACATTGATAGCTCGGCACTGGGGATGATGGTGTTGCTGCATCGTAAGGCACTTGAGCGCCAGATCAGCACGGCGATTCGGGGACTGCATGGGCAAGCGGAAGAAATTATTACGATTGCCAATATGGGACGTTTGTATCTTGTTGAACGGGATGTGTAAGTGCCTAAAAGCCAACGTTATATTCTGGTCATTGATGATGACTTAGTCACAAACCAAATTATTACGGCGTTTATTCACAGTAAAGGTTGGGGGGTGATTACTTGCTGTAATCTGGAAGAAGCAAGCGAAGAAATTAATCAGCAAAATATCGAACTTATTTTATTAGACTATTATTTGCCCGATGGTACCGCCATGACGTTATTAGAAAGACTGCGATACCGAGAATCGCCCGTGCCCGTAATCGTTATCAGCGCGGATAACGAATATCAAAAAATAATATCCTGCTTTCGTTTAGGGGCCTTAGATTTTATTATTAAACCGATTAATTTAGAACTGTTCTGGCATAAAGTTGAAGGGTTATTAGCGCATTTTTCCTTAGAGAAACAAGTTAAGCAACAACGCTCAATATTAGAAAAAATGCTCTATCAAAAGGCTCGCGAAGAACAAATGGCAAGACATTTATTTGAGCATCTTGTCAATATTCGCAATGTCAGTTTTGATTTCGTCAAATCCTTTACTCAAGCAAGTGCTAATTTTAGCGGCGATATTATTCTTAATACCGTTGGGCCCAACGGAAACTTCTTCTTAATTATTGCGGATTCTACCGGCCATGGATTAAGTGCGGCTATGCCGATTTTAAGGGTGGCCAATACCTTCAGGGCCATGGTGGCGAAAGGCTTTAATCTCGTCAGTTTGATTTATGAACTTAATGCCAATGTGTATGAAGACAGCCCCGGCGATCGTTTTGTGGCGGCCGTGGTCTTAGAGATAGATTTCTTTAAAAATCAAATCAACCTCTGGAATGGCGGCATGCCGGACGCATTGCTTTATCAAGATGAATTGGAGAGCGATTCGGCTTATGCCGAGCATGAGCACATACAGAAATACCGCTCTAAAAATATGGCTCTCGGCATTTTGTCGCCCAGTGCGTTTATCGCGAATATTGCTTCGTTTCCCATTCCGCGGACGGGACGGATCTGTTTACTCAGTGACGGATTAATTGAGCAACAGAGTAAAGGCGGCACATTTTTTGGTATGGACAGCGTGATTTCGTTGTTGAGTTTTTATGGTCGCGATTTAACTGAACACCTAAGAACAAAACTCAAAACCATTTTTGAACACGAGATCACCGATGATATTGCGGTGTGTGTACTCGATTTCGAGTTATTACATAACTGGTATCGAGAACGAGAACATAAATCGAGTCAAATTTGTATGAAAGGGGAGTTTACTTGGGCCATTAAAATGATGGGCGCCATGTTATTAAATGCCGACTATTTAAATTCACTGAATCAGTTTTTGAATATTTTTGGGTTTTCTACTACGTTTAGTCAGAGGGTATTTACTGTTGTTTCTGAGTTAGTTACTAACGCAGTTGACCATGGTGTACTCAAGTTAGACTCTCGTCTTAAAAATGATCCTGAACGTTTTGAGTTATACCACAGTATACGTGAAAGCAGCATAGACAAGCTTAAGGCTGAAGATTGGGTCAAGGTTGAGCTGGAATGGCATGCACAACTCAGTGAACTCAGGATCACTGTATCCGACAGTGGTGATGGGTATGTGCCGAAGGAGCAGGAGGAAATCGCAGATTGGTTTCAAATTTCGGGTCGTGGTCTTTTATTGGTTAAATCCCTCTCTAAGAGCTATGAGTTAGTAGCTCCAGGAAATAAAACTAAAGTCATGATGGAATGGTAAATGAGCAAAAAAATATTAATTGTTGATGACTCGGCCGCGATCAGACAGATGGTTGAGGCGACGTTAAAGTCGGCAAATTATCAAGTCGTGCTCGCAAAAGATGGTCGTGAAGCCCTGGATTTATGTGGCGGACAACGATTCGATTTTATTTTGACGGATCAAAATATGCCCCGTATGGACGGTTTGACGCTCATAAAATCCCTCAGAGCCATGTCGGCGTTTATGCGTACGCCCATCGTCATGCTTACCACCGAAGCCGGTGAAGACATGAAGGCGCAAGGTCGAGCCGCAGGCGCTACGGGATGGATGGTCAAGCCCTTTGACCCGCAGAAGCTATTAGCTATCACAGCCAAAGTGCTGGGCTAACCTAGGTCGGGGTGTGCTATGTCCATTAATATGGCAGAGTTCCATCAGGTTTTTTTTGAAGAAAGCCACGAACATCTTGAAAATATGGAGCAATTGCTCCTTGCATTAGATTTAGACGCCCCCGATCCCGAAGAATTAAATACCATTTTCCGTGCTGCCCATTCGATTAAAGGGGGCAGTGGCATCTTTGGTTTTACTGCGCTCACCAGCGTGACCCACGTAATGGAAAATTTGCTCGATAAAACCCGAAAGGGCACGTTTGAGCTTTCCTCTTCTGTCATTGATCTTTTGCTTCGTACCGTCGATACCCTTTCACATATTTTAAACCTCTATCGGGAAGAGGAACCCATAGATTGGCAGCAGGTGGAATTTGCCAAAAACCAGCTGGTGGCGGCCTTAAATGGCGAACCCTTTTCCACTCAAACCGCCAATGCGGCAAATGGTTTGAGTGCCGCAAATCCCAATACCAATAACCAGAGCGAAGATAACCCCTTACAAGCTGCGGTTAAGCCAAGTGTAGCGACTCAATCAGTAGACGATAGCTTCGGTTTTTTTGAGGATGAAGTGGAGCTTGGGTTAGTCGATGAAACGGAACATTTCGGCTTTTTTGACGAGGCCTATACCGCAAAGGACATCCGCGCCGAGGATATTCACGCACCTACTGCAGTTGAGCTGAGTTTGACACCGCAAGAACAGGCGGCTGCTGATCTGGCTGCCAATCAGGTTGCTGCTGTTAGCGACGATGCGCTGGATGATGAATTAGGTTTCGGCTTTTTTGAATCATTAACGCCCGAAACATTCGCCACTGAAATTGATGCCTTAACGTCAACATCGGTCAAAGAGAAGCCCATCACTAATCAGGCGTCCGCGCCACGAGCTGAAGCGGACACTTCAAAGCTGCAATCGACTCGAGCCCAAAAGCCTGCACAAGAAGCCAGTACACAGCCCGCTAAATCGGCAGCTAAAGCCGAGGCAATGCCGTCGCAATCTTCTACTTCAACCATAGGGTCAGGATCTAGCAGCAGTAGTCAACCTGCAGCGAAAAAAGCCAGTGCCGCCAGTCAAGATGCTACTTTGAGGGTAGAAACCTCCAAGATAGATACTCTAGTTAATCTTGCGGGTGAATTGGTGATCACCCAATCCATGCTCACCCTTATCGGTAATGAGCTGGGCGGCGAGTTAGGTGAGCGGCTAAAAACCGCGCTTAATGAGTTAGAACGCAATACCCGGGAAATGCAGGAAGCCGTGATGTCGGTACGCATGTTACCCGTGTCGTTCGTATTTAACCGTTTTCATCGACTGGTGCGGGATTTATCGGATCAGCTTGGCAAAAATGTCAGTCTGGTGATTGAGGGCGGCAACACTGAAATTGATAAGGGGATGATTGAAAAGTTAGTCGACCCGCTCACTCACCTCGTTCGTAACAGTCTTGACCATGGTATTGAAAAACCAGAAAAAAGGCTTGCAGCAGGCAAAAGTGAAGCCGGTGTCTTGTCCCTTAAAGCCAGTCAGCGCGGTGGCAGTATAGTGATCGCCGTCCACGATGATGGCGGCGGGTTAAACCGCGAGCGCATTTTACAAAAGGCCCGGGAAAATGGCATGGCACTGCCCGAGAACATGACGGACAAACAAGTTTGGCAATTGATCTTTGCCGCAGGGTTCTCAACGGCGGCTGAGGTTACCGATGTCTCGGGGCGCGGCGTGGGTATGGATGTGGTACGCAAGAATATTGAGGCCTTAGGTGGTCGCATCGATATTGATTCCGTTGCGGGTCAGGGCGCGACCTTCGAAATCCAACTTCCCCTTACCTTAGCCATTGTCGATGGCATGAGTGTCAGCGTAGGCAATCAAATTTATATCTTACCTTTAGTACACATTATCGAATCGATACAACCGCAAACCGAGCAGCTTAAATTTTTGGCTAAAGAGCGGTTACTCAAGGTGCGGGAAGAATATTTACCCCTGCTAAACCTCTATCAATTAATGGAAATCGAACCCCAAGCTAAAACGCCAGAGGCCGGCATAGTGGTCTTGCTCGAAAGCAATAATAAACGCTTTGGTCTGTGTGTCGATGCTCTCGTCGGGCAGCAACAAGTGGTGATCAAGAGCCTTGAAAAGCACTATCGGCGGATCCCCGGTGTATCGGGAGCGACCATTATGGGCGATGGCAGCGTGGCCTTGATCCTCGATGTTGAATCACTTGCACTGCATATCAAAAATTAACTAAGGATGTCGCAATGGATAACCGCACAAACACGGTGAGTAAGCAGGAGTACAGCGTCCACGATGAGGTCGAGTTTTTAAGTTTTGTGCTGGGTGAAGAGCATTATGCGCTCGACATTATGTCGGTGAAGGAGATCCGTGGGTATGAACCCGTCACCAAAATCGCCAATGCGCCGGGTTTTATCAAGGGCGTACTGAATCTTAGGGGCGATATCGTACCTATTGTCGATTTAAGGATGAAGTTTGCCGTGGGCAGTGCGACCTACAACGAGTTCACCATCGTCATTATGTTGAATGTGTTTGACCGTATCGTCGGGATTGTCGTCGATGCGGTGTCGGATGTGATTAAACTCGCCGCCGAAGAAATTCTACCCGCCCCCGAATTTGGGGTGGCCTTCGATAGCCGTTACCTCAAGGGGCTGGCAACGGTAGAAGACAAGATGATCATTTTGGTAAATATACAGGCTCTGATCAGCAGTGATGAGCTGGGTCTAATTGATGCAAATAGTCTGTCTGATCAGGAGTAATCATAATGGGTATTTTCAATGTGTTTGGAAATGAAGAGGCGCGCCAGCAAAAGGAAGAAGAGCTGCAGCGCTATTTCCAATTATTAGATAACAGCGGCAACAGCTTTATGATCGCCGACAGCAACCGCAATATTATCTACGCCAATAAAGCGGTATTGAATATGTTATCTGAGGCTGAGGCGGACATTCGCAAAGAGCTGCCGCAGTTCTCTGTGGCCAAGGTGGTGGGCAGTAATATCGATATTTTCCATAAAAATCCTGCCCATCAACGCAATATGCTCGAGCGTCTTACCCAATCCCATACGGCGCAAATCACCATTGGGAAACGGACTTTTAAGCTGATCCTGACGCCCATTATCACCCGTGAAAATAAACACTTAGGTACGGGGGTTGAGTGGATTGATAGAACGGAGAGCATAGAGTCCGAGCGGGCGACGCAGCGCATTTTAGAAGCGCTGAATAATACCAGTACCAATGTGATGATCGCCGATGCCAACCGCACCATCATCTATATGAACCGTTCGGTGGAATCGATGCTGCGCCAATCTGAGAGTGAGATCAGGCAAGCGCTGCCGCATTTCTCCGTCGATAAAATTCTTGGCAGCTCTATGGATATTTTCCATAAGAATCCAGCCCATCAAGCGAGTCTGTTAGACAAGCTCGACCGTAAATATGAATCGCAAATCAAAGTGGCCAGTTGTCACTTCCGCTTAACTGCAAGCCCGATTATTTCCAAAACGGGCGAGCGGTTAGGTTCTGTTGTCGAATGGCTCGACCGCACGGTCGAAGTGCAAATCGAGCAGGAAATCTCGCGCATCGTCAATGCGGCGGCGGCGGGGGATTTCTCCCAACGGGCTGAGACGCAAGGTAAGCAGGGCTTCTTTTTAATGCTGGCGAACAGCCTCAATGCCTTGATTGAGACCTCGGATCGCGGTCTACAGGATGTGGCGCGGGTGTTGATGGCGCTCGCCGAAGGCGATTTAACCACGCGTATCTATAACGATTACGAAGGCACCTTTAATGATTTGAAAAACTATTCAAATCAAACCGCTGAAAAGCTATCTTACATGATAAGAGACATTCAAAAGGCCGCCGATACCATCAATACCGCCTCTTCCGAAATCGCTCAGGGCAATGCTGATTTGTCGAGCCGCACTGAGGAGCAAGCATCGAGTCTTGAACAAACTTCGGCGAGTATGGAAGAACTGACAGGCACAGTGAAGCTAAATGCCGACAACGCCAGCCAGGCCAATGCACTTGCCTCTAAGGCCGCCGATGTCGCCGTCGATGGGGGCGAACTTATCCAGCAAGTGGTGCAAACCATGGCATCGATTAACGAATCGGCACGCAAGATTGCCGATATTATCGGTGTTATTGATGGCATAGCCTTCCAAACCAATATCTTAGCGCTTAATGCGGCGGTCGAAGCGGCCAGAGCCGGTGAGCAAGGTCGTGGATTTGCGGTGGTGGCCTCAGAGGTGAGAAGTTTAGCCCAACGTTCGGCCAACGCAGCTAAGGACATTAAAGCCTTGATCTCCGACTCTGTGACCAAAATCGAAAGCGGTAACAGCTTAGTCGGCAAATCCGGCGACACCATGAAAGAAATCGTCATCGCTATTAAACGGGTGAACGACATCATGGCCGAAATTGCCTCAGCCTCGAATGAGCAGGCGATCGGTATCGATGAGATCAGTAAAGCCGTGGTGCAAATGGATGAAATGACGCAGCAAAACGCGGCCTTAGTGGAAGAAGCCGCCGCCGCAGCCGAAAGCATGCAATCGCAGGCGCAGCAGTTAGCGGACAGTGTGGCCAACTTTACCGTGGACGAAGACACCACAGCTGCGCCCAAACCCGTGGCGAGCCACAAGAAGTTAGCGGTTAAACCGCCATCGACTGTGACTCGCATGCCCGTTAAACCTAAGGCGATGGCGCCAAAGGTCAATAAAGCCGACCAAGATGAATGGGAAGATTTTTGATTGAGCGAACATCAACCTCTAGGGAAAGAGTTTGTTTTTACGGCGGCGCACTTTAATACGGTGAAAACCCGGCTGTACCAATTTGCCGGCATTAAGTTAGCCGACAGTAAAGACGCCATGGTGTATAGCCGTTTAGTCCGGCGGATAAGGGCGCTCAAGTTAGCGGGATTTACTGCGTATTTTGAGTATTTGCAGGCACACGAGAGTGAACATCAGGAGTTTATTAATGCACTGACCACTAATCAGACGGCGTTCTTTCGCGAGCCCCATCATTTTGAGATCTTAAAACAATATTTACAGGCACATCCGCATACCAAAAGGATCTGGTGTGCGGCCAGTAGCACGGGGGAAGAGCCTTACTCCATTGCTATGGTGGTGGCCGAGCATTTTGGCCGCTTCAACACGCCCATCGAAATCATTGCTTCGGATATCGACAGCGGCGTACTGAAAAAGGCGCAGCTGGGTATTTATCCTATCGAGCGTATCGAGGCGGTAAGTGCCGAGCGCAAGAAGGCGTTTTTTCAGCGGGGGCGCGGGGCACAACAAGGCAATGTGCGCGTGGTGCCAGAGCTCAAACAGATGCTGCAGTTTACTCGGCTCAACTTAGTCGATGAGTTTTGGTCAATCAAGACGCCAATCGATGTGATTTTTTGTCGAAACGTGATGATTTATTTCGATAAAACTACGCAGGAAAGCATTCTTAAACACATGATGCTTTCCCTTGCCGATGATGGACTCTACATCGCAGGCCATTCGGAGAACTTTAATATGTTCCCCCAGATCATTAAGCCAGTGGGCCAGACAACCTACAAGGCGGTAAAGGGAGCTTGATGAGTGCCAAAGCCGAATATTGAATACCCCGTTATCGAGCCGAATCGCTATTATGACCATCATTTTGGCTGTGATGCGGTCAAAATTTTGCCGGGGGAGTTTTTCGCCACCCGCGACCAAACCATGATAGTCACAGTGCTAGGCTCATGTGTGTCCGTTTGCCTCTCCGATCCCGATTTAAAAATTGGTGGAATGAATCATTTTTTATTACCGAGTGATAATGGCAACAGCTCGGGGATCTTAACCGATTCAGCCCGTTATGGTGTGTACGCCATGGAGTTACTGATCAATGAGTTGCTCAAACTGGGTGCGCGGCGCCGTGCCTTGGTCGCTAAAGTGTTCGGGGGCGGAAATATGCTCAATGGGATCACCGCCCATAATATCGGTGAGCGCAATGCGGAGTTTGTACTCGAATATTTGCAGATGGAACAAATCCCCATTTTGGCCGCAGACTTACTCGATTATTATCCTCGAAAAGTGTATTTTTTTCCGGCGACAGGTTTAGTAAAAGTTAGAAAAATCAGAACAATGCATAATAGCACCATTATGGACAGGGAAAGTGAGTATCGCCTAAGGATCAGGAATTTGCCGAGTGGCGGAGATGTGGAACTTTTTGGTGACTAAGACATGACGATAAAAGTACTGGTGGTTGATGATTCGGCATTGATCCGTAACTTATTGGGCAAGATGATCGAAGCCGATAGCGAACTTTCCCTCGTGGGCATGGCCGCCGATGCCTATATGGCCAAGGATATGGTTAATCAGCATCGCCCCGATGTGATCACTTTAGATATTGAAATGCCTAAAGTGGATGGCTTGACCTTTTTAGACCGATTAATGAAGGCCAGGCCCACGGCGGTGGTGATGATTTCATCCTTAACTGAAGAAGGCGCCGACGCTACATTTAACGCGCTCGCCCTCGGAGCGGTGGATTTTATCCCCAAGCCGAAATTAGATTCGCCCCAGGATTTTAATGAATACCAAGATTTAATTTTAGAGAAAATTAAATCGGCCGCCCACGCGAAACTGAAAACCCAACGAGCAGCTCCTGCCGTCGTGGTACAACCTAGCCATAAACCCGTGCTGAGTAACCGAGTAATCAACACGCAATTGGTGGCAATTGGCGCCTCCACTGGTGGTACCGAAGCGATTTTATCGCTGTTACAGCAGTTTCCGGCGGTAATGCCACCGATTGTGATCACCCAACATATGCCACCGGGCTTTACTCGCACTTTTGCTGAGCGGCTAAATAAACTCACCCGTTTGAATGTCAAACAGGCCGAAGATGGTGAACGTTTGCTGCCCTGTTATGTGTATATTGCGCCGGGGGATCAACACTTAGAAGTGATTAAGGTCGGCGGCAGTTTTAAGACCCGCTTGACCCAGGGCGACAAGGTGAGTGGCCATAGGCCGTCGGTCGATGTGCTATTTAACTCGGTTGCCGAGTGTGCGGGAGCCAATACCACTGCGGCGATCCTAACTGGCATGGGCAAAGATGGCGCCGATGGGATGGCGTTAATCGATGAACAGGGCGGTAAAACCTTTGCGCAGGGAGAGCAGAGCTGTGTGGTGTTTGGCATGCCAAGGGAAGCGATCAAACGCGGCGTTATCCATCATGTCGTCGAACTGCCGCAACTGGCGGATAAGATGCTCAATTATTTAGCCTCGCTTAAGCGAGACTAAAGCACTGACAACGCATGTTTAGTGCAGGCTTAGCGCGTCGATTCACCTTGGTCTTATCAATCGCAAACAATGGCAAATTACGCGCTACCTTATCATTCCACACAACAATCTTATTTGTGCGCATTCGTTTAGTTACTCATGCAACGCCCCGCGACGGGGGACTTTTTAAAGCTCGGGCATGGTGAAATTATCGCCAGAGCATATCGCGAGAGTTAGGGCTTATTTTAAGGTAGTGATTAAACGATTGCGTCCGGTACGTTTTGCCTCATACAGATTTTTATCCGCCAGCAATAAACAGTCTTGAAACTCGCTGCATTCGGTCGAAAAGGCTAAGCCCCCGCTTAAGGTGACTTTAAATTCGGCGCCTTCTTCGACAAACACAATATGGCTAAAGCTCTCGCGAATAGCATTAAGCTTGGCAATGGCTAAGGGCGCGGGGAGATCGGGCAAGACCAACATAAATTCTTCGCCGCCGTAACGACCCATAAAATCCACGGGGCGCAGGGATTGCTGCAACAGATGAGCAAAGGCCAACAGCACTTTGTCGCCGCCAGAATGCCCATAGGTATCATTCACTTGTTTAAAGTGATCTAAGTCCAGCATAGCAATGCACACCGAGGAGTTGATGCGTTTGGCGAGGTTAAAACAGCGGCGGGCAGCAACGAGGATCTGGGTGTGATTGAGCAGGCCCGTTAAGCTATCGCGGCTGGCGGAGCTTCGAATATCATGGCCACGCTGGGCGCGGGAAATCACTTGTGTCACAAATAAACTCGGCGCGGTTTGTTTTGAGATTAAATCGTCGGAACCCGCCTGAATGATGCTGACTTTGTTTTGCATAGTGTCGTCGGAGCTGAGCACTAGGATAGGGCTTGAGCTGTATTTATCTAATTGGCGGATCATTTTCGCCAGCTCTAAACCATTCACATCGGGCATATACAAATCGAAAATAAACAGATCTGGCTCAAATTGCTCTAGGGTTGGCAGCACTTGCTCGGGTTTGGTCATGCCTTTGACCATCAGCCCATGACTGCGAAGCAGGCTGGAAAAATAATCGACCATGGATTGCTGATCGTCCACCAGCAAAATTTTAAGCGGCTGTTTTTCTGACATTTTGAGCCACTGATGGATCTTGCGTACCAGCAGGGTGGTTTCGGCGGGTTTGACAAAATACTCACTGACATTGGCACGGATCGCTAGCAGTCGCATCTCAAAATCACCGCGGGAAGAGAGAACAAATACACGGGTATTGTGCTTCTCAAACTCGGTCGCCGCGGTAAATAAGGCTTCTTCGGTATAATCGGGCAAGATGAGATCTAATAAAATCAAATCGAAGGGCGAGGTATTTTGAATTTCGAGGAAGTCGGTGAAATTTAAAAAGTGCTGCACATTAAAGCCAAACTCATGCAGCTGCTTTGTTATCATCGCCCCGACATTATTGTCATCCTCAATAATCGCAATTCGATACTCGTGCCGTGCTTTAGTCGGTTTATAGGGACTGTGCTGCATTTGCGCTTCGACCACGGGGGCCGCTGGCTCACCACGGAGGTTATTTTGCAGCAGTTGGTGGAAGAGGGTATCTAAGCTTTTGATCACATTCAGCGCTGGGGCGGGCGAATCGAGTAAATTCTTTAACAGCAGCTCAAGCTTATCGACAATCTCTTTGGTGTCGGTCAAGCCAAAAGTTTCGCAGGAGCCTTTTAAGTTATGGACTTCACGGTAGACCGCCGACAGCATATGGCTCTGCCAGTTTTTCCTTAGCGAGATCCACAGGGTGATAATTTGTTTCTTCTTATCGGGTAGTGCATGTAAGTACTGACGTTTTAGTTGTTCTAAGGATTCTTCAAGACTCATAGGCTATCACCACCATCAGAATTTATAGGATAAGCTGGTGCACTGCTGGCGCGTATGCAATACCTCATAAGTATTAGTCGGCACAATTAGTGGGATTTTCTGCTTATTCGATACCCTAAGAGTGTAAACCAAGGTTGAGAAAATGCGGTGTTTGAGCTGTGATTTCACTCGATTTTTATGCTGCGAGAGACCGATATGATACATTTCAGTCAAATGTAGCACTGGCTAAATCTTGTAAGATAAAAACACATGCCAACAAGTGTTCTATAACGGCCATGGGCATTAACAAAACCGTACAGGAGTACAGACAGAGTGAAGGGACGCGTAAAGGATAAGTGGGCTTATCCCATGGTTTTTCGAACGTTAATCTTGTGGATGAGCGCTCTGAGTATCGGCTTATCTTGCTCAACGGCATGGGCGTTGGTGAAACAAGACTCTGAGGCCATCTGTATTCTTATCCAAAGTGAGATGCAAGATTGGCATCCCACTACGCCGCGCTACCAAGATCTTAAAGCAAGATTTGACGAGCATTGCCAGCAGCCCGTCGCCAACGGTGTTAAATCCACGCTAAGGCCGCCTGCAACACCCACTACGGTTCGCCACGACGCGCCTAAACAGAAACCCAATACAATACCTGCCGTGGTAACAGCGAAACCTACGTCTGCGCCAAGCACAATGTCTCCCATCTCTTCAATGTTCGAGTCGCTGTCGATTATTTTGGTCATTCCAATTCTTTTGCTGCTGTTTGCGATAGCGACCTTGTTATTTCGTCCGTCACTTAGGCAATACAGAGCTGAAAGATTAGGTCAACAGGGGGAAAAGCGAGTCGCTAAGTTACTGAAACAGGGACTCAAAGATGAGGACTACCGACTTTATCGCAATTTAATTTTGCCCATGGATGAGATAACTGAAGGTACGCCTGCTTTGACAGAGGTGGATTTAGTTTTACTGACCCATTTCGGCGTGTTCGTCCTTGAAGTTAAAAATTACTCCGGCTGGATATTTGGCGGCGAGAAGCAAGCCCAGTGGACGCAAAAAATCTTTACCAAACAAACCCGCTTTAAAAATCCTCTCCATCAGAACTATAAACATTGTTTGGCGGTTGCCCATTGCTTAGGGTTAGTCGAAGGGCTCCATTCGGTCGTCGTGTTTAGCGATGAGGCGAGCTTTAAAACGCCGTTGCCTAAAAATGTGGTGAATGAGTCGGGACTTTTGAGTTTAATCGCTCAATATAAAGGGCAAATAACGGAAACCTCTCACAGCACAAATCTGGCATTCACTCTTGCCGCAGAACGGCTAGATATCGCTCTGCAGCAGTCGGACTCTGATGCGAAGTCATTGCACTTAATGCAGTTTAAGCATCGTCGCATTGAGCCAACCATTTCAAGCTGAGGGGACAATTAATATTCTCGCGCAGGTGATAGCGAATGGGATTCTTGCGCTATCTTTAAGAACATTATTGGCCTATAAGCAACTGGAAGGATAAGGATATGCCCAATAACACAGGTACAGTGAAGTTACATAGAGTGCTACGCGCGACAGCGGCGTTAGTCTACAAGGCGTTTACCGATAAAGCGGCCCTAGAGCGTTGGTTACCACCTTGCGGCTTTGTGGGAACGATTCATGAGTTTGAATTAGCCGTTGGGTCAGGGTATTCCATGAGCTTTACCCAATTTGCGACCGGACACAGTCACTCCTTTAAGGTGGTCTATACCGAGCTTATCCCCAACAAATTGATTAGACATACCGACCAGTTTGATGATGAACATTTACCCGGCGTGATGCAGGTGACTATCGCGTTAACCGAGGTTTCCTGCGGTACCAGTTTGCAGATCACTCAGGAGGGCATTCCTGCCGTGATCCCAGAGGAGATGTGTTACTTAGGCTGGCAGGAATCATTACTGCAACTTGCGGCTTTGGTAGAAGCGAAGACGGAGTGAAGGCCGTCAGTCACTGGGTGTTATAAAGGGTGATATGCGAGTGGGATATAAAAAAGACGCTTATCTCGAGTAGAGTGAAGCGTCTTTTTATTAGGCAACTTTATTGGGTAACTCTATTGGGCTATTTGATAGGGCAACTTTATAGGCTAATGGATAAAGCCTTTTAAAAAAGGCTTATCGCACAGCAGCAGGTTTATGCACTGGCAAGGTTTGCCAGATACTCATCAAATGTCCCTTGGAAGTTCACCAATTTTCTATCCCGAATATCGATAATGCGGGTCGCTAACGAGGACACGAATTCGCGGTCGTGGCTAACGAAAATCAATGTGCCTTCAAAATCTTTGAGGGCATTATTTAAGGATTCAATCGCTTCCATATCCATATGGTTGGTCGGTTCGTCCATAATGATGACGTTGATATCTTGCATCATTAACTTACCGAAAATTAAACGGTTTTTCTCCCCTCCGGAGCAGTTTTTCGCTTTTTTGTTGGCATCATCTTCGGTAAACAGCAAACGACCTAACATGGCTCGCACCATCAAATCGTTGTGTTTTGGCTGACGCCATTGGTCCATCCATTCAATAATAGTCAAATCATTATCGAAGTCGCTGGTGCTGTCCTGTGGGCAGTAACCAATAGAAGCGTTTTCGGACCACTTAATCACGCCTTGATTATGAATTAACTCATTGACTAAACAGCGTAATAAAGTTGTTTTACCTACGCCGTTCTCGCCGATAATCGCAAGCTTTGCACCGGCTTCGAGGATTAAATCGCCGCCTTCGAATAACAATTCGCCATCAAAACCGTGGGCGAGGTTCTCAAGCACCAATGCCTGACGGTGCATCTTTTTGCCTGGCGCGAAGCGAATCGATGGCGCGATACGGCTGGAGGATTTGACCTCATCCAGCTTAATTTTGTCCATGCGCTTAGCGCGTGAGCTGGCGAGTTTTGCCTTAGAAGCGTTAGCCCCAAAGCGGTTAACGAAGTCCTGTAGTTCTTCAATCTCGGCGCTCTTCTTGGCGTTGCTCGACAGCAGTTGTTCGCGCTGCAGGGCCGATTGCTCGAGGAAGTATTCGTAGTTACCGGGATAAATCCGCAGTTCACCGTAATCGATATCCGCCATATGGGTACAGACAGCATTTAAGAAGTGTCTGTCGTGGGAAATGATGATCATGGTGCATTTGCGCTTATTCAGCTCAGTTTCGAGCCAACTGATGGTGTGAATATCCAAGTTGTTGGTGGGCTCGTCGAGCAGCAGAATATCGGGGTTAGCGAACAGGGCTTGGGCTAACAGTACACGCAGTTTCCAACCGGGGGCGACCTGTGACATAGGGCCATAGTGGAAGGACTCTTCGATACCAGCTTCAATCAGAATTTCGCCCGCGCGGCTTTCGGCGCTGTAGCCGTCCATTTCGGCAAATTCACTCTCGAGATCGCCCACACGCATGCCGTCTTCTTCGGTCATATCGGGTTTGGCATAAATCGCGTCACGCTCTTGCTTGATTTTCCACAGCTGGGTATCGCCCATGATCACCGCATCGATAACCGTGTATTGTTCGAAGGCGAATTGATCTTGGCTTAGGGTGCCGACCTTTAAACCCGGCGTGATAGACACGTTGCCTGAGGTTGGGGCGAGGGCGCCACTTAAGATCTTCATAAAAGTCGATTTGCCGCAGCCGTTTGCGCCAATCAAACCATAACGGTTGCCGTTGCCAAATTTTGCCGAGATATTTTCAAATAATGGCTCTGGGCCGAATTGCATGGTGATATTTGCGGTAGAGATCAAGGGTATGTCCTAGGAAAAAGTCGTTAATAACGGCTTAAAAAGCTGACAACCGCAAAGGATTGCAATATCGAGCTAGTTATTGGCCACATATTTGGGCGCGGAGTATAGCGATTTCAGCCTCAAGATGCGAGTTTCAAGCATAAAGGTTCAAGGCAAAAACAAACCGAGCCACTCAGGCTCGGTTATCATTTGTCTCGCCAGATCATGCCGATTTCAGTTGGCGAAATACTCAGTTAAGCGATAACTTCTCGACAATACTGCGCCAAGGCAGCCATTTAAAAGATTGATTATTATCGGGTAAATGATTGTGCCCATCCTGTACCACCAACATTCCCTGTTGCCAAGCTCCCGTGCCGACGCTTAAGTGAGTCACGGCTAAGCCATCGGTTTCACTGCTCGCATCGATACTGGTTTCACGGCCATTTTCCATCCCGTTAAGGTTTATTCCAATGCGGAATTTGCCTAATTGGGCGTAGGGCGGCTGCGTCTGATACAGCAAGTAACTGTTATCGCCTTGGCTGGACACCACCAGCAGATCCTGCTTTTTACCGTGAATAGTCGCGCCTTGGTAGAGTGAAATCCCTTCGACATCAGGGACTAAGTCGCCCTCGGCTTTAATGATGAGTTTGCCTTGAGTGCTGCCATTAGCTTTGGCATTAAAGCGCCAAATGCCTTTGTCTTCTTCACCAATAAACAGCGCGTGCTGAGCTTCATCGACCACACAACCTTCGACTTGGCTTGGAGTATGAATATCACGCACCAGTTTAATACTTGGGCCATTTGCCTGCCAATCGACGCGGTATTGGGCGATACGGCCGGACTTTTCATTGGCGAACACATACAGGCTATCGGTATCTTGATACAGGCACATGCCATAAATATCCAGCATATTCGTGGCTTGATTGGGATACTCGTTGAGCTTCCCTTCAGCGTCGATTTCATAGAAGGCGAGGCTGTCGTTATCCCTTAAGGTCGCCACCGCGATATCGCGTTTTTTACCGCCCAGCATCACTTGCTGGCGTAGATCGACGTTATTGATACGCCCCGACGGCAGGGCTTGAACCTGCTCGCCACGCATATTAAAGCTCAATAGTCCCCAACGTTTGTTGGTGCCAAGCACTAGGCTTTTTTCCGGTTGAGTTGGATGCACCCAAATCGCCGGATCGTCCATGGTATCGCCGGGTCGATCGGATGGCGCGCTTTCAACCCAAGCAGGGATTTCGATAATATTATCGCTGGACTCGTTATTTGATTGACTCAGGTCTTTAGGTAAGACTGCTTGGCTAAATAAGTACTGATCGGTTTTATCATCATAGAGGGCAAACTGGATTGCCTTGTTGGTGCTGGTTCCGCTTAGATAACCACTGAATCCCTGTACCTTCCCTAAGTCGTAGTTCGCAATAGCCTGTTGATCTAAGGTAATGGCGCCTTTTTTATCGCTTAACAATAACTTGCCATCGATGACTTGCATGCCCGCGATATCATTATTGAGGGCGGCGAGAACCAACTTAGCGCTATTGTCGGCGAAGGGGCTGGCATCAAATTGCCAGACACCGGCTTCGGGCTCACTCACTAACAGTTTGTCGCCATCGATGGCGCAGCTAGTGCTGTTGACGGGAATTGCCTGACTGCGCAGCTTTTTCGGCATAAAGTGTCCGGCATCGCCTAACAGCCATTGTTCGCTATAACCGTCTTCGCCGCCAAACCACGCATAGATATTGCCATCCTGCGGCCTTGGCTGAATGCAGATCCAATTGATTTCAAACGATGCCATCGGCAGCAGTGGCAATACATTAGTCGCGACTTTGCCTTCTATCTGTTTGACCATGATAGGACGAATGCGATCGGCGCGGCGATCCAGCGTTAAGGCATAGGGATCGCTAAAGGCTAACAATTCAAACTCGCCTTTGACTAAGGTTTTAGCTGCGGGCAGGGTCGTTTTATCTGCGCTTGGCATGCTTTGTCGCATCAAACCTTGCTTTTCACTCACCCACAGCCAATCGGCGGCAGGGATTACTGCGTTGTTATCGTTGTTAAACAGTAAGGCTTGGGCCTGGCTGCCTTTATAAGCTTGGGCTGAGACGGGTTGAGCGAATGCGCTCAAGGGCGCACTGATAAGGCCTAAGGTCACAGCTATGGCACTAATTTGGGTAAATGGTGTTGTCATATCTTCGTTCTTTTCAATGGGTGATTAATAGTTGGTGTACTGCACGCCTAACTGGAAAGTGCGGCCATAGGCTTCGTATTGGGCGTTATAGCTGCTGTCACCCGTGTAGCTGTAGTAGGGCTCGTCGGTCAGGTTCACCCCTTTGAAATACAAGGTTAAATTGCTGGTTAAATGGGCCTTGGCGACAAAGTCCCACTGCAAGTGATTGTCTTGATAGAGATCGTAGCGCTCATCACTGAGTTCAGTGACTTCCTGTAAATATTCGGATTTATAGGCCGCCGATAACCAGACACTGGCGTAGCTATTTTCATAGCCAAAGGACAGGTTAGCGGTGAGATCCGATTGGCTTGGCATCGGAATATCACGGCTCAGTAATTGGCCATCCTCCAGCCAACTGATCTTGGCGCTGGAATCTGTGTAAGTGAGGTTAGAGTTGAGCACCAGCGCATTAAAGGGCTCGGGTAAAAAGTTAAACTCTTGCACATAGCTGAGCTCGACGCCGTAGATGTCGGCACTGTCGCCATTAACAAAGGTGACGGCGCTATGGGCATCGAAATAATCGCCACGACCAGCTAAATCCGCCTGATAGATAAAGTTGTCGATATCTTTATAAAACAGCCCCGCCGAAATTAAGCCGATATTGCCAAAATAGTGCTCGAGGCTTAAGTCAAAGTTCATCGATTCGAGCGACTTAAGTTGTGGATTGCCAAAGGTTAAATCGATATCGCCATCATCCTCTTCGAGCAAATATCCCGGCGCCAATTGGCCGAATGTTGGGCGCACTAAGGTGTTGGTCCAAGCGGCGCGCAGCACGGTATTGTCGCTATAGCGGTAAGTGAGGTGCAGTGCAGGCAGCCAATGATCCTCATCGCGGGAGTGGTTGATATCGATAAACTCGCCCTTGGCGCCATCGTAACCGTAGCCGCTGGATTCCCATTGATTTTGCTCGAAACGTAGCCCAGTTAAGATACGCAGTTTATCGATATCAATATGACCCATTAGGTAGGCGGCGTTGATATCTTCGCTGATATCAAAATCGTTAATGGTGGACTCGATATCATCGCGATTGCTCTCGGCATTGAGGCTGTCGATAAGCTGCCACAGCGGCGTAGCATCGATCCCGCTGCCAAAGCGGCCGAGGTCATAGTCAAGCTCATTGCCCGCATATTGACTCAATAGCAAATCGTCATCGCTCACGCCTTGATCGCCTAAGTCGCTGTAGATCCAGATATCTTCGCGATTGGATTTATCGCGGCGACTTAGCTTGACCCCGGTTTTTAGCTCGACACTGTAATCCGCGAGGGTTAACTGGCGGGTGAGATCCAGTTGACCACTGTTTATGGTGTCTTCGGCCTTGGAAGCGGCGATTTCAATCTCATCTAGCTCAAAGTTAGCATTTTGAAAGTAATCTTCGGGGGCGATAATCTGTGGCTGTTTGGTATTGCCAAAACCCGTGTTATCAATCTTGGCGACAAAGTCGGCGCCGGCGATATCCCGCGGTTTTTCGGCGCTGGCGGTGCTGTGGCTCGCCTGATAGTCGAAGGTCCAGCGTTCGAAGCGGGTTTGACCGCCCAGCACAAAGGAGGTGATGTTCTGGTTCTCGGTGCGTGATTTTAGCGAGCGAGTGGTTTTACCTTGGCTGAGGGCATTGGCTTGCTGCGGCGATTTCCACTTAGTTTTGGCGCTGTTACGGGTTTCGGTATCATCAAACTCACTGTAAAGGGTGCGCAGATACAGATCGGTATCATCGCTTGGGCGATAATCGAAGTTCACCCCTATGCCTAAACGTTCACGATTGATTTCATAATCGCGCGCGTCGATGGATTCAAGCGCCGCATCTTCAAAGCCGTTATCCCCGGCAAATTCCCATTTACCGCCGGTTTCGACGTTGTCTGAGCCAAAGTCGCGGTTATACCAACTGGCGCCTATGGCTACCCCTAGCTTGTCGGCAAAGATATCGCTGTAGCTGGCAGCGAGTTTGGGATTAGTATTGTCGGTTAAGGTATCTTGGCTCGCCTCAGCGTTGAGGTTGAGATAAGTATCATCGCGATCGAAGGCCGACAGGCTTTTAACCTCAATCGCGCCGCCCAGTGCATCGGCATCCATATCCGGCGTTAAGGTTTTACTCACTTCTACCGACTGCAAGAGATCCGATGGCACTACATCGAGGGCAACCGCACGGCGATCGCTTTCGGGTGAGGGTAAGCGGGTGCCGTTCATCGACACTGAGTTATAGTCCGGCGCCATGCCGCGTACGCGTACAAAACGACCTTCACCCTGATCCCGCTCGATAGATAGCCCTGGCACCCGTTGCAGCGATTCACTGATATTGCTGTCGGGGAAATTCCCCAGCACATCGGCGCTGACCACACTCAGCACATTGTCGGCGCCGCGTTGGCGGTTCATGGATTTACTTAATGCGCCTTGTTGGCCGACGACACGAATATGCTCGACATCTTGGCTGCTTAAGTTGATATCTTGCAGCGTGGTTTGTTTATCGCGAATGCTAACGCTATGTTCCAGCGGCATAGCACCGAGGTAGTTGACTACTAAGGTGTAATCGCCATCCTGCACGCCGACAAAGAAGAAGCGGCCATCGCGGCCTGCCTGTTGACTCAGGTTGAGCTCTTTTAAGGTGACGGTCGCGCCAGCAAGGGGTTGTTGACTGACATTATCGCGAATTTGCCCCTCAAGTTTGCCTATGGCCAGAGCATTGTGACTCAAGCCTGCGATCACCAGGGCTAAGCTTAAGGCTGAGAGACGCGACGTGAGACGTTTGTGGACCCTAGCGACAGGATGCGCTTGTTGTGGCAGCAGAGAACCTAATTGTCGAGCGATTGGAGATTGCATCTTGAGTTCCGTTTCAGTTGAGTGTTATTGCAAGCCTTGTGGGAAGGCTGATTTGTAATGGCGGCCAAGTTAGGGGAGCAAAATGTCAGATTTGTGACGGGATCGTTGAGCCGTACGGTTTGGCCCGCTTTTACCGAGTGATATGGCGATTTTGAGCTAAGGCTGAGCCAAAATGACGCTTACAGAATTAACGTCATATAAGAAGGCGTTGGCTGTTATGGGGCGCTCGCATGATTGAATCGTTTAATCCCATTAGAAGTGAAAATAACCCAATTTTAGAATGGGTTAGAGAGTGTTTATTTAGATTTTGGCTCGTTACTTTAGGGCGGGATGCGATGCTTTTTGGTCCGCGAATACGGCGTAGATTGAGTTCACAGGGACTCAAATTAAGCGAAGATGGCACTTTTCTCGATCCAGCTGAAAACTGCCTGAGCTAATTTGCCGCAGTAGCATTGCGTGTTGTGAGGTTGGAAGGTGTTTTTTAGCTTTAAATTTAATTACTTATATTTGAATCATGTATTTTCTATCGTAACGTCGCGACAAGTGACGTCACCGAGTTGTCATAAAAGCCCGCTAACTTGCGTCCCCATAGTAACAAGGCTTAATTCTCCTTTTAGGGCTTTATTAAACAAGGTGTGTATTTTGGAAACTCCTGCAAAATCATTACGGCTCGCCAGCGTCTATGGCGTGAGTCTGCTGATCATCTTTATGGTGCCTTTACTGCTTTGGCAGAGCACCACGGCCAAAACCGTAACGGCGGTGGATTGGTTTGATGTGGTCACCGAGGGCGCCTTATTTGTGCTCGGCATGTGCTGGCTGATGGTGATGGTCTCGGTGCGCCCCTCGGGTAGAGTGACAAATCTGTTGATTGCGGGCCTCTCAAGCTATTGTTTGGGTTGTTATTTGGATTTACTGGACGAGATTTTTATCGTCAAAACCATTCCTGTATATAACTGGTTTGAAAAGATGCCCACGCCTGTCGGGCTGCTGGTGCTGACCTACGGTTTATGGTTATGGCGAGATGAGCAGACCGTCGTCAATCGCCAGCTACAAACTCGGGAGCAATTTCATCGCGAACATCAGTTAACCGACGGCTTGACCCTGCTCAATGATGCCAAGGCATTCGAACAGCATCTCATTAGACAAATATCGCAAAATCAATCATTTGGTCTGATTATGCTTGATGTCGATAATTTTCATCAATACAACGAATCAAACGGCGTCGAAGAGGGCGATAGGCTGTTGTCCCAGTTGGCATTGTGGCTAAGCGCGAGCCTAAGAAGTCAGGATTTAGTCTGCCGTTATGCTGGCGATCGCTTTATCATTCTGATGAGCGGCGCCATTCCGCCTTTAGTGAGTGTGATGGCAGAGCAGGTACAGCAAGGGGTGAGGGAGTTGGGCTGCTCTGTTTCAGTGGTTTGGACGCTACCCTCTCCCAAAGCATTGGATAGGCAGGACAAGCAGAATAATCCAAAGGCTGAGGCTGCAACACTGTTGCAATTATTGAATCAAAAAATATCACAGAAAAAAGCGAAACGCGCCTCAGCGGCGCCTATCACTCAGCCGTTTCATTCGCGCAGCACCTCGACTGAAAGCGGGCTTAACTGATGCGCGCGCTCGCCACATGGCAGGATAAATGTATCGATAGCCAATTGCTGGTGGCAAGTTTAGTAATGTTGTTTAAGCAGCGTGAATTGGATACTGATAAGTTACTGCGCGGGACGGGGATTTTTATCGCGGATATTCGTAAACCCGATCACCTTATTAGCCCCAAACAATTATCACGACTGCTGGATAATGCGCTCTCCCTGTGGCCAAGTGGCGATTTAAGTTTTTTATTGGGTCAACGTTGGTTGCCATCCCAAAGCGGCGCGCTGACGGCGGCCATGTTTTGCGCGCAGGATTTACAGGCATTAAGCCGCGTTTGGCATAAGTATCATTGGCTCACTCAGCCCTGGCTGCAAACTTGGTGCTGCCAAGGCGAGCATGAGTGGCATTATCTCGTGAGTCTCGACTTAGGTATGCAGCGCCATCGGCAATTTTTGATTGAGCTGAGTCTGTCGTCGCTCACCGCAGCCTGTAAGCAGCTGCTTGGGCAAGCTTGGCGCGGTAGTCTGTGTTTTCCCTACCGCGCGCCGGATAATTTGGCCCATTACTATAAATACTTTGGCACGGACTTAAGCTTTGATGCGCCCCTTTGCCGAATTTCAATGACCAAAGCCCAGTTACGCCAACCCTCATTATTTGCGCGCCAGAGCGCGGCCTATGCCATATCTAATGGGGAAGAGTGGGATGACAATCTCATTCATAATGGTGTCATCGATGATGGTGTGATTCATCATGGCGCTAGTCATTCTGTGGGGGACTCTCTAGCCTTAGCATCTCAAGCCATAGCGTCGCAAACTATAGGAACTCAAGCCACAGCGTCACAACCTATCGTATCTCAACAGAATAGGCTGGATCAGGCGCCAAACATAATGTCAGCGCCAGATATCGCTCCGGCGCCGAATATGACCCAGGCGGCTCGCCAAGCGTTGTTAGCGCACGAGTTTCGCCTTGGGTTGGCGGGTGGGATCCGCCTTAAACTGATGCGCAGCACTCTTTCCTTGCCAGAGATGGCACAATCGCTGGAGATGAGCCCCGCAACCTTAAAACGCCGCCTGACGGAGATGGGCTTAAGTTACGGGCAACTTGCCGACGAAACGCGTTTGATCCGAGCGCTGTATTTTTTAGCCGAACCCGAGCAAGATGCGCACACGATTGCCAATTCTCTATCCTTTAGTGATG
Organism: Shewanella sp. GD03713; assembly: GCF_029843705.1. Taxonomy (NCBI): domain Bacteria; kingdom Pseudomonadati; phylum Pseudomonadota; class Gammaproteobacteria; order Alteromonadales; family Shewanellaceae; genus Shewanella; species Shewanella sp. GD03713. The sequence goes on along the minus strand of NZ_JAOCIW010000001.1, from coordinate 2,565,245 downwards.
CCAGTAATTTCAGGCGTTCCTTTAAACGTTGGACAGGTCAACTGCCTGCGTATTTCCGCTTTTGGTTAGCCTAGCTCCAATTAGCCCAGTCCCCATAAGCCAGGCCCCAATTAGCTTAAACAACAGCCCCCGCGATTTCCCTCCAGACTGATGATAAATAAACCACTCACATCCATTTTTGAATGACTATTCATTGACTTGCATATTTGTTAGAAAATTCCCGAGGGTTATATTTTTATTTATGCAAATTCGAGAATAAATACTCAAAATGGATTTTGTGTCTGTGCCATTAGGTATGTGAGTATTAAAGCGCCTTGTATCGTTGAGGGGCTGGGCTATAAATGCTGTTTTGTTTCACTTAGAATAACTGACCTCGACCTTTCACTTGCCGTTTTCAGGGATCGCGTGCTAATCCATCAGCAATACCATCGTCATGGGCCCGATTATCGCTTTGGGGAGCAAATGACTTTCCTCGATGTGAAGCAAACCTTTGGTTTTAGCCATGTACGTGTGGGACGTTGGGTCACGCGCGAGGAGTCATTAATTGCCGCGAATTTGGTATTTGATTCGCTGGCAGATCTTGCCTTTATCCTCAATTTACCGCCGTTGACCTTAGGGTTAAGGCAAACCTTAAGCCTTGCCTTTGGCCATGGTGGGCAAAAGGGTGTGCAGGCACACTATGCGCCAGGGGCGCGAGAATTGGCATTAGCGAAAAATGCGGGTGCTGGGGCGCTGGCCCATGAGTTTTGGCATGCGTTTGACCACTATGTTGCCCCTAAGGCGTTTTCGCGCGCCACAGGGCGTTTTAAGTGCGCCAGCGATCTCTGGCTTGCGGATCAGCCGCTTATCGAGCATCCCCTTAATCACCGTTTAGCTGAGATCTTTCGTGTTACCTTGCTCTCCGAGGACAATTTGGAGCCAAGTGATTACGTGCGCCGCGCAATTGCCTTAGATAAGCGTTATGGGGCGCAGTATTTTGCTAAACCGACGGAAATGATGGCGAGGGCCTTTGAGGCCTGTATTGAATCCCATCAAGGGATCCAAAATCCCTATTTAGTCTCTGGCACGCGCTATTCAGCGCTGGCAAAGGAAGGGGCGTATCCCGATGAGCCACATAGACAACGTATCTTCAATGCCTTGATTGCCTACTTTGAGCCATTAGGCATGGCGTTAGGGAAAACCGGATAAATCTGATGCGTTAGTCTGTGAGTTGCTGCTGGCAATAGGCGAGCTGGTGGCGAATGGCATCGAGGGTTTGTGAGGCGGCATAATCCATCAGATACCAAGGGCTGATTTGGCTTTCGGGCTGATGATTAAAAAACAGTGACTCGCATGCTTTAAGCTTCGATTTTTCAGCAAATTGTTGCCAAATCGCACTGGGTGTAAGGGCGAGTTTGGCTAACTGTTCACGTAGTTGTTGCTTTGTTTGCTCACTTACGTTTGGTGTAAGTGTGGATTGTCTGAGTAAATCCAGTTGGCTGAAGGGATCTTCAAATCGTTCGTTTCGGTCAGTGTGGCGAGTTGGTTTACTCTCTGCGCCATCAGTCTCACAGGCCTTATGCATACTCTCCCACGGCGTTAAGGTAAATTCAGGCCAATCGATACGCTCGCATAGCAGCGTTTTGGCGATTCTTCTCTCTCCAAGCCAGTTGTGTACCATACAAGGCAAATGAATGTTGTCTGGCAAGTCGATACTGCGCTGTAAGCTCGGCAACAGCGACATCCGCTGAACTTGTACCTTTTTGGCTAATGACATCATTAACACGACTGTGGTTAGGCCCGATGAAGGCCAACAGCCGAGGGAAGGGGTGAGATCGGTTGCGACTTGTGTCAGAGCCTTTGCCAATTGCACGCCTTGGGGATGACCTTGCACTTCGAAGGCATACTGAGATTCGGCAAAGCCACCATTAGCAATATTGACCACTTGGCCATGGGCGGATAAATCTTCTGGGCATTGGGTGCCATTAAAGATAAAGGTGAGTCCTTTGTTTGCGGGTTGCCAGTCGCCCGAAGCGTTACCGATAATGGTGGCCTGCTCAAGCTTGAGTTGCTCGGCTAATGCGCTTAACGAAATCCTGGGTTGCGGCTCAGCCAATTGACGGTGCATATGCGTATGTGATTGAGGCGCATCGGCTAAGGGCTGTGGATAGGACATACTCGCAAGGACTCTGTAAAACAAAGAGGCTAATTGTACTGGAACTTCCCCGCTGACTAAAGGGCTATTCCCTATCGATGCTCGGTAGACTCATTAATAAAATTTCACAATAACAGTACGTTAGACTGTTTTTTTAAGGTTTGATGGGGAGCTTTGCGTTTAAGCAGACACTTGCAACCTTATGCTATCGAACGCCTTTTTGAACTCATTATTTAGCGTTTTTAGTGAGTTAACTAAATGACTCACTGAATGATTTAGTTGCTATTGGTTGGCGTGCTAAGACGCTCTTTTTCAATCACGCTAATGGTTCTTTCGATAAACTTCCTTAAAGCCTTTGGCGGTAGAAAAGGGGATTTATCCTCCTGATTAAAGCGTGCAATAAGGGTCGCGACCTGTGGATGTTGAATGATGTCCTCCACACTTTTGCCCGCATCTAGCTGGGCTTCAATCAATTGTACCCACTCGTTGGTGTTTTGCTGAAAGCTGCGAAGTGATGCTTTATTACTTGGCTTACCATGTCCCGGCACGATAAGGCTGTCTTCATTGCCGAGACGTAAAATGTGGTTAATTGCCGCATTAAAGCCGCGTATGCCACCAGCATAAAATGTGGGGTGCCAGCTGTTATCGACAATATCGCCGACAAATAGGCTGTTGCTTTGCGGATGAAAATAGATCCTGTCGGCGGCAGAATGGGATGAAACTTGAATGGTGACTATCTCTGTCAAGAATGACTGCGCTGCCGCTAGGCTTTGTGTTGGCGCTAAGCTGGCACCTTGTTGGATAAAATATTGATTACCGCCGGTATGATCGGCGTGTTCATGGGTATTCAAGATAAATTTAACGGGTTTGCCATAGAGGGATTGAACGGTGCGACTTAAGGCTTCTAAGTGTTCATCCCCAGGCATAGGGTCGATAAGCACTAAGCCCTCGCTCGTTGATAGCACACCGATATTGGTGCCGTAGTCCACACCCTTCAATAGCTGCAGTTGATCGGAGACTTTTTCAATAGTGATGGTATCGGCGTTGGCTGCAAAACAGCATGTAACAAAGACGAGGGGAGCTAATGCTTTATACATGTTGGTAAGCCTTGATTAAGTGTGAGTGTTGAAAGTTATGCGCATCAAATCTATACGCATTATTAGCGTCAGTTAGTTGTCTCGCCAACTCTCACCTCTGCTCAATTTGTGACAAATCTTATAAACCTATCGTATTATCAATATGTCGTATTGATAACAATTCGTATTAACCTTACACTATCGGGATTCTAAAAGAGGTAGGAACAATCCCCCATGGCGAAAATAAGTAATCGCTTCTGGTTTATGTTACACGGTTGGGTATCTTTGCCCATCTGGATTTTATTCAGTTTTATCTGCTTAACGGGCACGGTTGCCGTACTCAGTCATGAACTGACTTGGCTGACCAACCCCGCCGCCCGTGCGCTCAATCCAGAAGAGCTGCCCGCGAAACCCGTCGATGAATTAATGCTGGTGGTCGAAAAGGCCTATCCGAATGCGCAGGTGATGGGTGCTATGACCTTTGAGCCTTACTTAATTAATGCGATTACCTTTACCGATGCCGATAAACCTTATGCTATCGCCTATGTGAATCAATATACGGGACAAATTCAGCAGATCAACGAAGGACTAACCTTTATTGGCTTTATGCGTTCCTTACATGGGTGGTTGTTGTTTCCTTGGCAGAGCGGTTACAGCGTCGGCTATTACCTTGTTTGCTCTATGGCACTCATGATGCTTGCCTCATTGATTACTGGGTTAATCGTTTATAAGCGTTTTTGGCGCAGCTTTTTTGCACCCAAACTTAGACTTACCCAAGGGAAGAAGACCTTACTCTCTGATTTGCATAAATTATCCGGCGTCTGGTCGATTTGGTTTATTGCGATTATGAGCCTTACAGGGCTGTGGTATTTAGTCCAAGCTATCTTCTGGCATGCGGATATTGATATCGAGCCCCATGCGCCTATGATTGCCGCCGAGCAAGTGCCGCTGATGCAAGCGGGTGATACGCAACTGCCAAGCGCCAATGTCTCTTTTACTGAGGCCTTAAGTTTAGCTAAGCAGCGCTTCCCCGATTTTCAGCCAAGTTATGTGATGCTGCCTGAGCATCAACGGGATATGTATCATTTGAGTGGTAGTGGCGATCATATTTTCTACGATCAATATTCCTACAACCTCAGTATCAATCCGTGGACGGGTGAGATTGCTAGCGCGACCTCGCCAGAAACCATGACCGGCATGCAAACCTTAATGCATATTGCCGATCCTCTGCATTACGGCACCTTAGGCGGGATTTGGACTAAATTGATTTGGTTCTTCTTTGGGCTAGTGCTTTCGGGCATGTCTATCACCGGTTTTATGATGTGGGGATTACGCCATGTCCGCGCTTTTAAACAGGCCGAAACCAAAGACTTAGCCGCAGATATGTTAGGGGAGGCACGCTAATGGCATCATCGGTATTTTGGTTAAAACATAAATATAAGCTCAGTGGTTTGATTTTGATCTTACCCTTAGTGTTTCTCTATCAGTCGCTTAACCCGAGTTTTCCCCCCGCGTGGCCGAGCCAGCAATTAGGTGAATTTAAAATCGCGCCAATGCCGTTAGATTTAAAGGCACCTTATAAGCACCACGATGATTACGTAAAAGATTTTATGTTGATCTTTGAACAGGGCAATGTGGCCCATATTCGCCAAGGTTATGCCAATATCGGCCCAGAGGCTCTGCCTTTAGAAGCCCTACAAAAAGGCGAAAATGGAGTGTTGCATGGCAGCAAACATGGCCAGCATGTGCATGCGATTACAGGCGCTAAGTTAGCGGCAACGGACAGCTTGTGGGTGTCGATTCAAAATTGGCAGGGTGAATGGTTGGTTAGCCAATGGCCCGTACCCGAGGCGGTGTTAGTTCAGTAATACCGTTCGCAAATTGTTTGCAGTAAAGTAGCCCTCAGGTGCAAACTGTGCCTGAGGGTTATTTTTTATCGGATAGGCTGACTGCAAAGGATTGGATATGGAATTTACGAATGCAGAACTTGCGCTAATCACTGCCGCGAAACAAAAAGTGCAAATGGCGCAGCGGGTGCGAGTTGGGGTTATTATTTTACTTATCTTAGGCACGCTTACGCTGCTGGCAGGATTTTGGAGTCACCCGTACGCGATTTATATTGCCTTTGCGCTGGTGGTCTTTGCGGTCGCGCTACCTCAGTTTGGCCAAGGACCCAAATATGAAGAATTGCTCGCCCTATTGCAGCAAAAAGCCGCTCAGCAAAACGATTAATCTGCACTACAAGGCTAATATCAATAGGGCTAATAACAATGTTAAAGACAGCGCTAATAACAAAAGGGCTTTCAGCAAGATCGAAAGCCCTTGTTACTTGTTCATTACGTTAGTTAAAGCGCTGAACGACAGTCTTGTGGCGCCTTTATTCTTCGGGATAGACCTTGTCCTTAAAATTACCTTATATTCACTAAACCTAAAACCACTTTCGTGAGTGAATGAGCTACGAGTGCCTTATATATGGGCTTCTCAAGCAATTCAGTCTCAATAATTCTTTACGAAAATTGCAAGATTTGTAAATGTAGAGCTTTTTCGTCTGAATATTTTCAAATTCAAGCCCGTTATTCTTTACAAAAATTGTATCAAATTGAACTGGTGAATAGCTACTAACTCACTCGACACTAAAGAAGTTTGGTCGATTCAAACCTTAATTTGGTGGAAATTAGTGGGCGTTCACACCCGTCAACACTGAACTCAACTGCCGGCAGTACTAGCTTGCCGACTATATCTTGTGAACGTTGTTTTAAAACAGCTGCGTTAATAGCGGGTTTGTGCCAAAAGCGGAAATTCACTGAGATTCGACAAAATCGGCGCTTTTCACTGAAAGCGGACCATCATAGACCGAAGTTTTCTGATATTTTTTACCAATAGGCCAGTTACTCAGCTGCCTTAACTATGCCCCTCCACTTCCTTTATGTCGTTATTAAACAGCATTAAATGCCAAATCGTTGATTAAATAGACAAATATCTGATAAATTTGGTAATTGTCGAAAATTCATCTCGAATTCATTCTATTCAGGTATAATTTGTTACATTTTCAATCGTACAGATGACTGCGATGTTCAACAAAAAAATCAAACAGGAAAACGAAAGGCTGAGTACAGCTTTGTCAGAGGCTACCTCGGTGATTGCCTCAATCAGAGGCAGTGTTGCGTTTATACAATTCTCCCCTGATGGTCATATTCAGGATGCAAACGATTTATTTCTGCACACTGTTGGGTATTCACTATCGGAAATTGTTGGCAAGCATCATTCAATTTTTTGTGATCCCAAATATTCCGCAAGCTATGAGTACAAGAACTTTTGGTCTGAGCTTGCCTCAGGCAGAGCGAAGCATGGCTCATTCAACAGAAAAACAAAGCTTGGAAAATCTATTTGGTTAGAGGCGACTTATTTTCCCGTTCATAGTGGCACAGGGAAAGTATCAAGCGTGATCAAAATTGCCTCAGACGTAACTGAGCAGACATTAAAGTTAACGGACCAAAACGCGATATATCACGCCCTAGATAAAGCTATGGCTATTATTGAATTCACTCCTGGTGGTGAGATCGTTAATGCAAATAAAAACTTCCTTCAAGCTATGGGATATCAACTGTCGGAGATCGTAGGCAGACACCATAAGATGTTTTGTGATGACAGTTTTTATAGAGAAAATCCAGAGTTCTGGAAAGACCTGGCTGTGGGTAAACTCAGCTCTGGTAAGTTTAAGCGATATGATGCCAGAGGTAATGATATATGGTTAGAGGCGAGTTATAACCCTATAAAAGATAATGACGGCAAAGTCATCAAAGTTATCAAATTTGCGACTGCAATTACAGATCGTGTTATGCAGGCAATGAGGGCAAAAAAAGCTGCCCAGGTTGCTCACGAAACAGCGCTTCAAACCTTTAATATCGCTGAACAAGGGAAGAGTCATATTGAATCCTCTTTAGATTTAGCAAGCGAGATATCCGAAACAGTTTTAACTACTAATCAAGTTATTCAACGATTAAGTGACCAAGCAAAAGAAATCTCTAGTATGGTCAATATCATTCGTAGCGTAGCAGAGCAGACCAACTTGCTTGCTCTAAATGCAGCTATCGAAGCAGCTCGTGCTGGCGAGGCTGGACGTGGATTTGCTGTTGTCGCAGATGAAGTCCGATCGCTCGCTTCAAGAACAAGCTCAGCGACTGATGAGATATCAAGTGTTGTTGCAAGAAATCTGGAAGTAACTAGTCAGGTTATGCAAGCCATTAATTCTATCGATGGTCTCAGTGGTCAAAATGGTGAGAAAATTGCTCTCCTTTCCAGCATAATTTTGGATATAGAAAAAGGCGCAAAAGAGGTTGTACAGTCTGTGTCTGCGATCCATTGAGGAAGTAAAGTGTAGTGCCACACTGAAATTGGCCTCCTGATTAGAGGATACGCTCTGGGTTCACGAAAAATCGAATGTCCGCAAATAAGGCAAAGCAGAGATTCGTTTTTCACGAGCGGCCTGATCTGAATAGCTGCTTTTCGCTCTTAGCTGACTTTAAGCCATATCCCCAAACTGCATTTCTTGCAGCACCTGAAAAAGCTCCGCACACTTATCATCCGTCGCAAGCATGCTGCGAGGACTTTGTCCGTCTAGCCTCGGTATTGGCGTATCCAGCCACTCATTTATCTTGGCGGTGTCATTACCAAAGAGGGCATTTAGCTCCTTCTCGAGCTGTGCTTTTGAACAAGCTTTATTCTGCAGCATGTGCTTACCTTAACCACGTTTGGCAAATGGCTAGTTTGAAAGCCATAAATCCGGGTGGCCTTTTTATCCCGCTCACAGGCTGGGGGAACGTTGCTCCGGCATCACTACTCCAGTTTCCTGGTCCCGGTCTGTAATGACAATTTAATTATAAGTTTAAATGAGCATGGCTTCACAGTTGTATTTGACAATGTGCTGCTTTACTTCGCGACCGGTAAATCTTGCCAGTTGGTTGTGTATGCCGGCGATAGCAGCTCACGCTTCATACTCCAGTCCTGTTTGGTACCTTGGCTGGCAAACCAAATGGTCTTGCCATGTTTGGCGTTTAAATTATCTATCAGCTGCATTAGCTGCTGGTCTGATTCTTTTTTAATGAGCGGCTCATCAAAAAGCCCGGGTTGAGATACACCTGGGTCGTAAAAGTCTGACAACATCACGCCGGCTTTGGCGTACCTATACCCATCCAGCCAAAGGCCGTCTAAAAGCTGCATTGCTTTGGCCAGGAAAACCCGGGTGTCGCTGGTTGGGCTATCAAGTTCGAAGCTTTTACTCGCGCTGTAAGGTGCGTCTTTATCGCTGAAGGGGCTGGTACGTAGAAACACGGTTAAGTACTTTGCTTCCTGCTGCTCCTGGCGAAGCTTTTTACAGGCCCGGCTTATGTATTCACTGATGGCTTCGCGCATTTGCTGCTTATCGGTGATGCGTTCACCAAAAGCCCGGCTGCTGACAATCTGTTTTTTTGTTGGCGCCATTTCTTCCAGCGCGATACACGACTCGCCATTAAGCTCGCGCACGGTACGCTCTACCACTACCGAAAAATGTTGTCGGATAAATTTAGGATCAGCATCGGCCAACTGCAATGCGGTGTCGATGCCCATTTGTTGCAGCCGTTTTGTTAGCTTTCCGCCTATGCCCCAAACCTCACTAATCGGAAGTAAGGCTAGCAGCTTACGCTGTCTTTCTTTGCTGGTTAAGTCGACTACGCCGCGGGTTTTAGGCCAGGTTTTCGCTGCATGGTTTGCCAGTTTTGCCAATGTCTTGGTAGGCGCTATACCAACACATACTGTAATACCGGTGCACTTTTGCACTATTTGCCTTACCGTTAATCCGAACTCCGTCAGGTTTTGGCTGAAATCTACTCCGGTCAAATCAAGAAAGGACTCGTCGATAGAATACACTTCAACGCGTGGCGCGAGACCTTCAAGTATGCTCATAACCCGCTGCGACATATCTGCATAAAGCGCGTAGTTAGATGAGAAGGCCACTACGCCCTGCTTTTGCATCAGCTCGCCCACCTGAAATACCGGTACGCCCATTTTAATGCCTAGCTTTTTAGCTTCACGGGAGCGAGCTACCACACAGCCATCGTTATTAGACAGCACAACAACAGGTGTATCCGCCAAATCTGGACGGAACAGCTTTTCGCAGCTGGCGTAAAAGTTATTGCAGTCTACCAAGGCGAAGATAGGTTGGCTCATTTGCGTTTCATTTGCCGGATAACGTTAGTCACCACGCCAAAAATGCTTAGCTCTTCGCCATTACGCGGCCGTATCGGTTTGTAGGCCGGATTGCGTGGCAGTAAAGCCAGTGAAGGGCGCGTGCAAAACTCTTTAACCGTAAACTCACCACCAACAGCAGCAACCACGATATCGCCATGCTCGGCATCAATAGAGCGGTCTACCACTAAAACATCGCCGTCATAAATGCCGGCTTCAATCATGGAGTCGCCCTCTACACGAACAAAGAAGGTCGCATTAGGGTGGCGGATACACAGTTCATTTAAATCGAGTGTGCGCTCGACATAGTCTTGCGCAGGTGAAGGAAACCCGGCTTTTACCGGGTCGCCATATAGCGGGATCTTACGTTTTGGCCAAACACTGGCATCACCAAGGTATACTGCTGACATACGAACCTCATAACTGTATATAAACACAGTATATCATCCAGGTATAAATTGCCAATCACGACAGACCAAATTAAGAGTGAGCCTGCAAAGTCATGGGTGTGTCTCGTGATACGTTTTATCGCTACCGTGAATTAGTAGACGATGGCGGTGTTGACGCGCTGATCGAAAAAAGCCGTAGAAATCCAAATATCAAGAACCGTGTCGAAGAAGCTGTTGAACAGGCAGTGATGGATTACGCGATTGAATTTCCGGCCCATGGCCAGCACAGAACCAGCAATGAACTGCGCAAGAAAGGCGTATTTGTGTCTGGTAGTGGCGTCCGCTCAATCTGGTTGCGACATGATTTAGAGAACTTTAAAAAGCGCTTGAAAGCCTTGGAAGCCAAAGTTGCTCGTGATGGTATTGAGCTGACCGATGAACAGATTGCGGCACTTGAGCGCAAAAAACACGACGATGAAGCCTGTGGTGAGATTGAAACCGCGCATCCTGGCTATCTGGGGTCGCAAGACACGTTTTATGTCGGAAACCTTAAGGGCGTGGGGCGTATATACCAGCAAACCTATGTTGATACTTACAGCAAAGTCGCGCACTGCAAGCTCTACACCACGAAAACGCCGATCACCGCAGCAGACTTACTGAACGACAAAGTACTGCCGTTTTACGAGTCACACCAGTTGCCTGTGCTTCGCATTTTAACTGACCGTGGTACGGAGTATTGCGGTAAGGTCGAACACCATGATTATCAGCTTTATCTGGCGATTAACGATATCGACCACACGAAGACCAAAGCAATGTCACCGCAAACCAACGGCATCTGTGAACGGTTCCATAAGACGATCCTGAACGAGTTTTATCAGGTGACCTTCCGCAAAAAGCTGTACCAAACGCTGGAGGAGCTGCAAAAAGATCTGGACGAGTGGCTGTCTTACTACAATAATGAACGAACTCATCAAGGCAAAATGTGCAACGGCAGAACGCCTGTTGAAACATTAAATGATGGGAAACGGGTTTGGGCGGAAAAGAATCTGACTCGAATCTAATCTGACAGACACCAGCGCAAAACTGGTAACTGTCAGATCAAGTCTGAGCTAGTACACTTCAGATAATCTTTTGTGCTCGATAATCGCTAGTAACTTAGATTTATTTGTTGCGCTCAACGTCTTGTAAGGTCCTTTGAAACACATCCATGACACTTGGGTTCGTTTTGCCAATATTGGATAATTTTTGAATGAAAGCCTGGAGCTTACCAATCTCTGAGTGAGCAACCGCAAGCTGAGCTTCCAGTTTGATAACCTTTTCAGCTAAGTCCACGTCTTTTTGTAAGTAAGATATCAGCTCCTTATTTTCAGACGAAACAGGCTTGCCTCTTAGAACTTGTTTTTTTTGATTATATTCGTGCTTGATATTGGCGTATTTGTCGAGCGTTTGTCGCGTGGTTGCAATACTTAAGCTGGATTCTATTTTAGTGACTAATAAATCCCAGGTAAGCTTGCCTTTCCAGCTTCTAATGACGGCTTGTATGGATATTTGTTGTTCAGTTTCAAGTGATTTAAATGCCATATCATCACCCTAGAGTGAGCCTAAAAAGGATAAAAAATTATTCGTGGCCTCGTCTTTTCTTTTATTGTTTTTTGCCTCAATCGCAGCTTGAAGAGCTTGCTCGGCATCAGGTAGCTCTAACTTTTTTTCTTCCACAGTTTTTGTCATTAAATTGGTGATTCTTAGGCTGTTGGAGCGAGTGAGCAATCGAACCATGCTGCCAGCTTCTATAGCTTCATCGGATAACACATCAATGAGGCTTTTAAGCATGCATGTGTTGCGATAATGCGTCTTGTACCACTTCTGCATCGATAAACTAGTTTCAAAGTTTATAGCTTCTCGTACCCGTTCCAGGTTATGGGTCTGTACCTTGAAATCTTTCTGGAGTAAGTCTATTGCCTCTCTGTCCTGTGTCACATGACACGAGGATGAGCATAGGGCACATTGAGTTTCAAAATCCGACATGTAAGTGCAAGGGGATAGGGCGAGGTTTTGCGTGCAAAAGCCTGTCTCGTGAACAAAAGTCGGTGTTTGATTGTTGATGGCTTCATTAAACTGATTCATGGTCACAATTCGAAGCGCAAGTTTATTCTCGACTTCATTTCTAAGCTCATTCGAGTATGAAATATCCCCAATCACAGATGCGTTCTGAGCGTCCGTGGTATGGATATAGGTCAATGTTTGTTCAGCGCTTCTTCGACCAGAGAGCATTGTAATGAGGTGGTGAGGTAGCCCTTTTTTCGCAAGATAATCATTTTGCCAATGGCGCAGCTGGTGTGGCTTGAGAAAAAAGCTGGATGCAAACCCGTGTCGCTCAAAGAGAGTAAGCCGCGATTTACGACCTTTATTCAATTCTTCATAAAAGTATCCACCAAGTGAACCAATCGAAACCAAAAGGAAGGGGTGTTTAACTCTGCCGCCAAATTGCTTTTCAGTGTAAGCAAATAATGCGTTTTCAAAATCCACAAACTTAGTTTGACGGTCATTGTAACCTTGTAGTTTAGGTTTATTTATCTCAATGGTGTGGTTTTGAAACGCTGCCACGGTGAGTTCTCGTTTGCCAGCTGTATACTTTTGGTATTGGCTATTAAATACAAAATTAGATCCTGTAAGTGATTGAGCGTAAGAACATCTAGACATAAACAGCAGTGTATCGTGCTCTTCAAGCTGTGCGATGGGCTTGATGAATTTAGGGTTGCTTATTGATACATCGATTGCCCCCTTTGTGTTGGGGAGGACTCGTACACATTTGTCACTTCCATCAAAAAATCCAAGCAATAAACCTAAATGTAACAAGTTGGTTGATTGCAGCATGGAAGGCGAAAGCAGCGCCATATTTTCATCGCTTGGTTTAAAATCACCAAGCACCTCTTTGAGGGGCCGATTCGGCTGTCGATAAAATCGAGCTAGCGCTCGTGCTGGTTCAGTGACCAGAGTGGTGTAGTGTAATGCCCTGTCTAAGCTCTCAACCATTTCGGCATTGATGTGATTTTGATTGTCTTTGTACCCTTTTGAGCCTCGCCAGTTGAGATAGTGCACGGTTCTTTCTTGGCCATCGACAACTTGCGTATAGCGTTGTATCCGTTGCACCGTTAAAAGAACTTGCTCTGCGGCAATTCTATTAGGTGACGCCATACCAAGTGCTGCCATGTTGCAAATAAAGCTATCACGCTGCTCTTGCTTCGATGATATAAGGGGCAGCCAGGCCTTAAAATTATTCTTGTCACCATCTTGATAGGATGGGATAACATCATAGAAGATAGCTCCCAGCGCCAGTAGAGCTTTCTCTGAAGGCAACTTGCTTTGCTCTGCCTCTAGTGCGTCATCACCACTTTTGGTGCGAGCAGCTGACACTAAGGATTTTCTTGTATAAAGCAGGCAGCTTTTAGGTATCATCGTATGTTCATGCAGCCAGCCGATGAACGCATTCAAATTCACACTGTATGTCATAGAGTTGATGGCGCGTTGGATTTTCTCAGTGGGGGCGGTACCGATATTCTCTCCCACGATACAAAGGAAGTTTCTTGCTGTCGTTATTTTAATATATTTGGTTTTTATTGCTGTTTTTGTGTTAATAATATCAAGCGCATAGGAAAACAATAAATCATGTGTTTCAGGCGCTAATCGATCTTCCTCAGTAAAGGTTGTTCCTATTCTTGTGTGTTTTTTGTTTTGACTGCAAAAAATAAGATTTATGGATCTATTGTCGCTGTCGGTGAAAGTTACAGCAATGTCTCTCCATGACGCAGGATCACCTTGAGCATTGGTGAAACCAATCAATGGCTGTGCTTTCTTTTTCGCAATATATGTCCGTTGGTTATCAATATAACGGTTAATCGTATTCATGTATGCGTTCCCAATTTCTGGGTCTTTCGCTCTTGACATAATCCAATCGTTACTTTGATATAGATAATAATGGTTTGCAATCTCTTAATGGTTGCGGGGTGGCCTGATTGACTATTTATAGCAAGCTTACGCTCTGCCTTATCCAAATATTGGTGATGGTTTGCAGTTTCTAACGGTCGAAAATTATCACAGGGATAGCACCCCATGGGAGCCGCACCTTTTGACTGGCAACTTATGCAATTTGCTGGGTTAAGTTTGTGCCCTATTTCTTCATCAAAGGGGCTTTTGACCATAAAATCAGGGTGTTGCTGTAGTTGTTTTGTGGATACGCTATCGAAGCGTTTTATAACACTGTTACCCGCAAAAGCTTCGTCAATTCTGACGCGTTCAGGCGCTTTTAAATCAAGGTAAGGTTCTATTGCATTCACGGTGACACCAGTAATTGCGGCAACTTGCGCAGGGCTTAACCCCATCCAAGCAGCGAGCGTTAATTGGGTGTGACGCCAACGATTATTTGAAAATGTAAGGCGATGGTGTCGAATTCGGTCACTTTTAGCCTTTAGTCTTATATTGGATAGGTAATTAATACAACTCTGAAGATTGTCTGAAGTTTGATGAAAAGCCTCTGATGTATCGCTAAAGGTGAGAAAGAGGTTCTCTTTTGTCATAAATTTTTCTGAAAATAAATTCTGATCCGGAAACAAGGGGAGTTTACGCATCAGTTCTTTTGATTCACCCTCAGAAAGTACAATATCGTTCTTGCCTAATGACACACAAAGAAAGCTCTCATATGCTTGGTAGTATCGAAGCAACAGTTCAGACAAGTCTGGCTCTAACCTATGCGAGCGAGATTCGGCATTGCCCCGAAATGTTCCCTCTTTGCCCTTGAAGGTGCGAAGGTGCAATTGCTCGACATCAGAAAAGTAGTGTTGTGTTAGAGGTTCCCAATCTCGGTTAGTTTCCTTGTGCGATTTAAACGCCTGGCCAACCTTCAATAGATCACACCATTTAAGCTGAACCAGTTGCGTGGGTCTTCTTACGATGGCAACCATCAACTGACAAACCACAATATTTCTGAGTCGAGTAAGGTGCTTTGTTTTATTTATCTTATTATTGAGCGCATTGGTCGTTTCAATTCGAAGTGCTTCTAGGAGATTGTCACGCTCGATTTCGCTGTAAGCGCCAACTGTTTCATCTAAAATACTTTTTGCACGATCTCTTGTACCTAAATTCTCATTTTTAACGATATCATAGAGCGGGGTAAGGAAATTGCTACGGTATTCATGACTTCGCTTACAAAACATGCCTAGAGTTTTTCTCACGGACTTTTTGTAGTTTGTAAGTGTTCGCCACCACGCTTCAAACATCGCTGGTTTTAGGAACTCGCAGATTTTTTTTAAAATACATACCTTAGTAATAATTCCACGACAAGCATAATGTTTTGCTGTGTGAGCAATAGCTAACCGTAGGTCGAGAAAAACTTCGCTGTCTAATTTAGCCATCCAGCTAAGGTTGAGTGTTTTCTTGTAACCAAGAATCCATACATCGGAAAAGAGATCAAATTCATAGCCTACTTCATTTGATTGAAAGGTTCTTTTTCCTTCATAACTATTTATTAAGTCGTAAATTTCAAGGCTGTTCATTTGCAACCTCTCAGATTCGGTACAGATTGGCTTTGATTCCTTGATGAGATTTCAGCAACCGTCACGGCTAATTGAAATGAATTGTAGACGGATGCCATTTGTGAATTTGCCACCCAGCCCATTGCATGTTTACGAAGATCTTCAATTTTATCAGTTGAAAATCCTTTCTCTTTTGCTTTGTCTTCAAAGACTTCATTCCATTTATGACGAAGTAAATGTGGGTGAAGTGTTATTCCAACAAAGTCTCCAAATATCTTAATTAGCTTATAAATTGAGTTATAAGACATTGGTCTCCCGATGTTTTTTCCTTTTTCCGAGATAAATACAAAATCATGCTCGTGAGCGGTTGGGATACCGCGGCGCACGGTTTCGATGTAGAGCTTAATGAGCTTCATTAATTCACGGGAGATAGGGACAGATAATGCTTTTGTTTTGTTCTCGGCAGGAAGACGTCTGGTATCCATTGGATCATTGGGCGTTCGGGTAAGGAGGAATCTAGGATTGTCCCAATCATCCACTAAATCACCGACTTTCAACTTCAAAACTGCCCCAACACGTACTCCTGTATCAATCAATAGTTGAGCAATTATTTGATTTCGAAGTTTGCTCGATTTGAATGGATTCTTAGTAGAGCATTCTTGAATAACTTCCAACAAATCAAAAAATTTATCGGATGGGATTGCAGATTCAAAGGCATCTTTAGTAATCGTATTGTCTTTCCGGGAGCTAGATATTGCCGAGCTTATGTAGATCCTGAATTTATCAAATTGATTTTCCGTGCTGATTTGCTGCTGAGTTTCAGCTTTATCGTAGTGATGGTACACATATAAAAACTCAACGTAGCATTTCAGGCGAGTGAGACGTTGATTAAAAGTATGCGCTGATACTTCTGGTTGGCTGTTCGATGTTGCATGTATAGCATCCCTGATCCTTTTCTCGGTTAGGCTTATTACTATGCTGTCATTTTTATCACCATCCGCATCTATATAAAATTTACATGCACGAATAAAGCGGTCCACTTCTTCTATAGATAGAAAAATGCCATTCGCGACACGCTCAACGAGATCAATACCTTCATCCATGAAGAAGCAGTATAAAAACTTCAACTCATACGCATATTTCTTTCGTGTATAGAATGAAGCTGACTGTTTTGAAGTACGTGATCTTACTGTCGAAAGTGGAGAACCATGATTGCCATTTAGGTATGAATTCAGGTACACACAACAAGGTAAACCATTCCGAACAACAACGGGAAAAGAGTGGCCATTGATATCTTTGTATATTTTAACTTGAACGTAATTACCCAAATAATTCATTGCAAAATAAACGATCGATTACACATCAATTCACCATAGTTGGCTTTTTCATTTTGTAAAGGCAAAAAAAAGGATTCCCACAGGAATCCACCCACAGGAATCCATTAATTTGTCTAGGCTCATTCTTTACGTTTCTTTTGGTGGAGAGTACTCGCAAAGATCCTCAATTATGCAGCTACCACAACGGGGTTTGCGCGCCAGACAGGTATAGCGGCCATGCAGAATAAACCAGTGGTGCACATCGACTTTAAATTCGGCGGGAACAACTTTTAACATGCGCTCCTCGACTTCGACCACGTTTTTACCGGGGGCGAATTTAGTGCGGTTTGCCATGCGAAAGATATGGGTATCGACGGCGATGGTCGGCCAGCCAAAGGCGGTATTAAGCACCACGTTAGCGGTTTTACGGCCGACACCAGGAAGCGACTCTAGCGCCTCTCTGTCCTCAGGGACTTCGCCATTGTATTTTTCAATCAAGATCTCACAGGCTTTAATCACATTGATGGCCTTGTTGTTATACAGGCCAATTGTCTTGATATATTCCTTTAATCCATCCACGCCTAAGGCATAAATACTGTGGGCGGTATTGGCGACTGGAAACAGTTTATCGGTCGCCTTATTTACGCTCACATCGGTTGCCTGTGCCGATAAAGTCACCGCCACCAGTAATTCAAAGGGACTGGAGAAATTCAGCTCGGTTTCGGGTTTGGGATTGTTTTCACGAAGGCGGGTGAGGATTTGGATGCGTTTTTCTTGATTCATAGTGATCCTTGTAAGCAGTGGGTTTAACGCTAAACCCACTACTTAAGCTGTTATCTCAATAAGGGCTTAACTCACTTTGGTGATCCGTGCCCGAGTTACACTGGGTTGTACAGCCGCTTCGGGTTGACGCTCTTTAAGCTTTTTATCGATAACGTTTTTCAGGGCGATAAGTAGGCCCATCACAATAAAGGCGCCTGGCGGTAACATCGCCAGCAGGAAGGGGGTATCGACTTGCCATACCTGAATCGTTAAGACTTTTGCCCATGGGCCGAGCAGTTGGTCGGCGCCATCAAACAGGGTGCCTTGGCCGAGAATTTCGCGCGTGGCGCCAAGAACCGCTAAGACTAAGGTAAAGCCAAGCCCCATCATCAGTCCATCGAACGCAGCGCTAAAGGCATTATTACGGGAGGCAAACGCTTCGGCGCGGCCAATGATAATGCAGTTGGTCACAATCAGCGGCAAGAAGATCCCTAAGGACAAATACAGGCCATAGGCGTAGGCGTTGATCAATAGTTGCACCGCCGTCACCAGCGCCGCAATGATCATCACAAACACGGGGATACGGATTTCCTTAGGCACATAGTCACGTACCAACGAGACTAAAATGTTGGAGCCTATCAGCACCAACATAGTGGCGACCCCAAGCCCGAGGGCGTTAGTGAGGGTGGCCGTTACGGCTAACAGTGGGCACAGGCCCAGTAATTGCACTAAGCCAGGGTTGTTTTTCCACAGTCCTTGCCAGGCAATTTCGCGATAATTAGTCATGGTTGGCCTCACAATTCAGAGGTTGGCTGAAAATCTCTGCTTGATGCTGAGTAAAGTACCATACGGCGCGTTTAACCGCTTTCACATAGGCGCGTGGTGTGATTGTCGCGCCGGTAAATTGGTCGAAATCACCGCCGTCTTTTTGCACTTGCCATTGCTTATCATCTTCTGATTTAAGCACTTTACCGACGAATTGCGTCACCCAGTCGGATTTACGTAAATCGATTTTATCCCCAAGGCCTGGGGTTTCTTGGTGGGCAAGTGTGCGCACGCCTAATACTTCACCTTGGGTATTGATGCCCACAATCAGCTTAATATTGCCGTTGTAACCATCGGGGGCAATGGCTTCTAGGGCGATAGCAACGGGTTTACCAGCAGCGGTGGCGATATAGGCGGGCATGGCATCTTCGGTGCCGAGCGCCTCTTTATCCTGCAACAGGGTGCATTGCGCGGTCAGCTCATTGTCATGGAGCTCATCAGGGATCAGCTGATGCAGTACGCGCATCAATTCCTGCTGCTCTTGCTGCTTAATTTTGTCTAAGGTCTGTTGATTGACCACTGCGACTAAGCCTGTGCAGAGCAGGGCAAACAGGGCAAGTAACAGACCATTTTTAATCATTGGATTATTCACTTTTATTCCTCAAGAATCTTTGTTCAAGCATGCTTGATTCTTTTGCCACAGGCCTAGGGCGCTGAATGGCCATAGGTGCGCGGACGCACATAGTAGTCAATAAATGGCGCGCACAGGTTTGCGAGCAGCACGGCAAAGGCGAAGGCATCGGGGTAGCCACCTTGGGTACGAATGACATAGACCAAGACGCCAATTAATGCGCCGAAAATTAAACGGCCGCGCGGACTGGTCGCCGCGGTGACAGGATCGGTTGCAATAAAGAAGGCAGCGAGCATGGTTGCGCCCGAGAATAAATGGAACAGTGGGCTTGCCTGAGTATCGGGCGACAGTAAAAAGCCAATGCTCGATGCCACAAATAATCCCGCCAATACGCCGGTGCTGATATGCCAACGGATGGCTTTTAATTTGAGTAGCACTAAACCGCCAGCAAGATAAGCCAAATTGACCCAAAACCAACCAACGCCGGTGCCGCCATCGAAAATGCTTTTAGCCATACTCTCAGTGGTGGTGAGCCCTAAGGACAGATCGGTTTTGAGGGTATCGAGCGGTGTCGCCATACTGATCCCATCGATACCGAGGCGGAATTGCTCCATGCCACCATGGGCGCCCACATTGAAGATCAATTGCAAACTATCGATCACACTTGGGGTATTGAGCGCAACCGTACTTGGCGCAATCCAACTGGTCATCTGCACGGGGAAGGAAACCAGCAGTAACACATAGGCGGCCATCGCGGGGTTGAACAGGTTATGGCCTAGGCCACCGTAGAGGTGTTTGACGATAACAATCGCAAACACTGTGCCCATAACGATCATCCACCAAGGTGCCAGCGGCGGGATCGCAACCCCGATTAAGATCGCCGTCAGCATAGCGCTGTTATCGCTTAAGCTTGCTTTGATGCTGCGGTTACGCAGTTTCATCACCGCAGCTTCACAGCTTAGGGCAACAATAATCGCCAGTAACACTTGAATAAGCGTGCCCCAGCCGAAAAAGGCGCATTGCACCACAAGGCCGGGTAACAAGCATAAAATGACCCTTTGCATAACCGTTGAAGTATGCAAATTACGGGTAACATGGGGTGATGAGGCTATTTTAAACGCCATTGTGATCCCTTTTATCTAATCTTGAGTCACTGATTTTTAAGCTAATCATTTTTAAAGCACTGAGGTTAAAACCCGCAGTGCTATTCGTTTGCGTCGCTGATCGCATTCGCTTCTCTGGCCGCTTTTTTGGCTTTCGCACGGGCAACGGCCGCAGCGATCTTGGCCTTTTTCTCATCTTCAGGGCTGAGTGGCGCACTTGGTTCAGCGACTGAGCTTGATTCATTTCCTGATTGAGAGTCTGATTCATAGCCTAGTTCAGCGTCTGATTCAGAGCCTGACTCAATGTCTGATTCAGGCTTAGCAACTGCGACTAACTCGGGCTGAACTTCGGCAACCTCAGTCGATTCTGCCTGCTGCGTGGCGGCTTTTTTGGCTTTCGCGCGGGCAACGGCCGCAGCGATCTTGGCCTTTTTCTCATCTTCGGGACTGAGTGGTGCGTTTGGTTCAGCGATTGAGCTTGATTCATTTCCTGATTGAGAGTCTGATTCAGAACCTGACTTAACGTCTGGTTCAGGCTTTGCGTCTGTTGCTAACTCGGGCTGAAGCTCGGCAACCTCAGTCGATTCAGCCTGCTGCGCGGCGGCTTTTTTGGCTTTTGCGCGGGCAACGGCAGCAGCGATCTTGGCCTTTTTCTCATCTTCAGGACTGAGTGGCGCGTTTGGAATAGAGCCTGATTCTGGCTGAGCGTCTGCAGCTAGCTTGGTTTGCTCGTCAACAACGTCAGTCGATTCAGCCTGCTGTGCGGCAGCTTTTTTGGCTTTTGCGCGGGCAACGGCTGCAGCGACCTTGGCTTTTTTGTCATCCGCTTCTGCGTTAACAGATGTCTCTGTTGCTGGCTTATCTGTGTTGTCTGTCGCGGCATCAGTGTCGTCATTGGTATCCGAGTCGGCCTTTAACGCCGCTTTTTTCGCTTTGGCGCGAGCGATGGCAGCGGCGACTTTATCTTTTTGCGATAGCGTCTCAGCCTGCTCAGTTGGCTCGCTTTGCTCAGAAGAGACTGTTTGTTCAGCAGGGACTGTTTGCTTAGATGATTCGGCATCATCCGCACTTTGAGCCGCAGCGGCGGCTTTCTTGGCTTTAGCGCGGGCAATCGCGGCGGCTACGGCTGCTTTACCCTTAGGAGCCTCAGTGCTGTTTGCATCAGCATTCACGACTTCGACCGGTGTGTTATCCGCTGTGGTTTCTGCCGCAGCTGCCTTTTTGGCCGCGATCCGCGCCATGGCTTCGGCAACGGCATTTTTATCCGTTGAAGTCATGGTCGCTTGACGACGCGCAGCGGCTTCCTTAGCCTTGGCTTCGCGGGCGAGCTTTTCTTCTTCGAGGCGTTGAATACGCGCCTCGAAACGCAGTTTGGCGCGCTCGGCTTGATGTTTCTCATCGGCGGCTTGTTTTAGTGCCGATTTAGCGATGCGGTAGTATTCCACCAGTGGAATATCACTGGGACACACATAACTACAGCAACCGCATTCGATGCAATCTTTAAGGTTGTAGCTGGCCGCCTTGTCATATTCTTCGGCTTTTGCATGCCAAAACAGTTGTTGTGGTAGCAAGAGTGCAGGGCAGGCGTTGGCACATTCGCCGCAGCGGATACAGGCCTTTTCCTCTGGAGTGGTTCCAATTTCTTGACTGCTGGGCACCAAAATACAGTTTGTGCCCTTTAAAATCGGCACTTGGATGGTGGGTAACGCATGGCCCATCATAGGACCGCCAATAATCACTTTTTGATCGGCTTCGGCGTTAAATTCAGTGTGTTTGAGCACATGTTCAACGGGCGTGCCTATGGGTAACCAATAGTTGCCGGGCTTACCGACATTTTGGCCAGTAACGGTAACCACTCGCTCAATCAGTGGTTTACCTTGGGTCACGGCTTGGTGAATCGCAAACGCGGTTCCCACGTTATGCACGACAATCCCAAGCTTAGCGGGGATGGAGCCTGAGGGCACTTCACGCCCCGTGATGATCTGAATAAGCTGCTTTTCACCGCCAGAAGGATACTTGGTTGGTATCGCCGTCACCCGCGTGCTGCCCGCAGGGAGCGTGGATTGACTCACCGCCTGTTGCATGGCTTTGATGGCTTCGGGTTTGTTGTCTTCGATAGCAATCACAATACGCTTGGGCGCGAGGAGACGATGGATAATCCCAATACCCGCCAGAATGTCTTGGCTGTATTCGCGCATTAAGCGATCGTCGGCGCTGATATAAGGCTCACATTCCACGCCGTTGATAATCACTAATTCGATTTCACTGACGGGATTCAGCTTGATATGGCTTGGGAAGGCGGCGCCGCCCATACCGGCAATGCCTGCACCATGGATTTTGGCAATCATCTCTTGATTGCTAAGCTCAATTGAGCCTGGCGTTAACTCGCTCCAGCGGTCTTCACCATCGGCGGCGATCACGCAGGTATTGACCGGCAAGGCTGAGGCGTGATTACTGGCTCTTGGCTCAATGGCAACGACAGTGCCAGAGGTTGGCGCATGCACGGGCAAATGCCAAATCGAGGTGCCTTGGGTTAATGGCGCGCCTTTTAATACTTTGTCACCCACTTTGACTGCAAGGGTGCAGTTTTCGCCCACCTGTGGCACAGGTACAAGGTATTCCTGCGCTAAGGGCAGTTGGCTAATCGGTGTGGTGTTGGAGAGGAATTTGACTTCAGGCGGATGAATGCCACCGGGTGAGCGCCAAAGGGTTTCTTTATCTAATTGATCTAATAAAGTCAGCACCGCTTATCCTCTCTTTTCTTCGTGCGGGGTCTCTTGGATAAGAGTCACGGGAATGGCATTTAAGCGCCAGTTCCAGTTTTTCAGATTTTGGCCCACAGGGATCATATCGATACAGTCAACGGGGCAGGGCTCGACACAGAGATCGCAACCTGTGCAGTCTGCCGTGAGCACGGTATGCATGAGTTTGCCCGCACCAATAATGGCATCGACTGGACAGGCCTGAATACATTTAGTGCAGCCAATACATTCATCTTCGCGAATGTAGGCGACTTTTTTGACTTGGGATTGGGCCTCTGCATTGAGCGGCTCTGGCTCTACGCCCATTAAGCTGGCGAGCTTTTCCATGGTAGCGGTGCCGCCAGGCGGGCACTTGTTGACTTTATCGCCATTGGCTATTGCTTCAGCGTAGGGACGGCAACCGGGATAACCACATTGACCGCATTGGGTTTGTGGCAGAATCGCTTCGAGTTCATCGACGATGGGATTGCCTTCAACCTTAAATTTTAAGGCAGCAAATCCGAGTAATACCCCAAAGAACAATGCCAATAGGGTTAATAAAATAACGGCAATTAACATGGTGGACATCTATTTAACCAATCCTGTGAATCCCATAAAGGCCAAGGACATCAGCCCTGCTGTGATCATGGCAATCGCGCCGCCTTTGAAAGGCATTGGCACGTCGGCCGCAGCTAAACGTTCACGCATCGCGGAAAACAGAATTAACACTAAGGAAAAACCGACCGCTGCACCAAAACCATAGATAGCAGATTGAATAAAATCGTGTTTTTCGTTCACGTTTAACAGGGCAACCCCGAGTACGGCGCAGTTAGTGGTGATGAGCGGCAGATAGATACCGAGGGCGCGGTGTAAAGCCGCACTGGTTTTTTGCACCACCATCTCAGTAAATTGCACCACCACGGCAATCACCAGAATAAAGCTCATGGTTCGCAGGTAACCTAAGTCAAAGGGCAATAACAGATATTGGTTGACGAGGTAACTGAGAATCGACGCTAAGGTCAACACAAAGGTCGTGGCCATAGACATGCCGATAGCGGACTCCAACTTGCTGGAGACCCCCATAAATGGACATAAACCTAAGAATTTCACTAAAACGAAATTGTTAACCAGCACTGTGCTGATCAACAACAGGAGATATTCACTCATCTGAATACTTGTCTAAACGGATCTTGGCCGTATTATCGACTTTTCCGTTTGCATAAACAACATATAGAATGCAGGGTTAACTATCTTTACTGTAAATTTGCGCGCTCCGTTAACCCTGCGCTGGCTTAAATTTGGTCAGTTAAGGTAATGGCTTGCGGCTGGGCAATATAATAGCCCTGCAGCCCATCGACGAGGAGTTTTTCGAGGGTCAGTTTTTCCTCCTGACGCTCAACACTAGTCGCGATAACACGAATGCCGATACGTCTTGCCACATCCACCATCATCCGCACGAAGAACTTATTATTGCTGTCTTCATCGATTGATGAGGTGTAGCTGCCATCGAGCTTAATGTAGTCTGGGCGCACTTCGCTGAAGAATTTGAAGGAAGTAAAGCTCATCCCAAATCGCTCGATTGAGACCCGCGAACCGACACTGTGAACCTCACGGACGAACTTATAGCTGGCCCCTAAATTGGCTTGCATACCGGACTCGTTGATCTCAAACACTAGACGTGAGGCGATATACCTGTGCTTGCCGAGAACATCTCGTAACCAGCCGACAAACAGTTCTTGATGGGCCGAAAAAGCGCTGATATTGATGCCAAAGTTACCGCTAATGGTCGGATTTTCTTTAAGCATTCTTAATGTGCTGATCACCACGAGTTTATCTAATTCGGTGCTCATGCCGTGGCGCTCGGCCATGGCGATAACTGTGGTCGTGGGTAAAAACTTGCCTTCGCTGTTGTAAAAGCGTGCCAGTAACTCGCGGTAGACCTCGACATCATTGCGGCAAGGTTGAATGGGTTGTTGAAAAAATTTCAGCGCTTGGCGGCTAATTAAGTCGTTGATTGCCACTTTCCAACGGTCGTCGCCAAACTGCTCGTCACCATTGAGTTTCTCTTGAATATGGAAACTGTTGGGGCCTAAGGTTTGCGCTATGCTCACGGCGGTGTCCGCCAAGGAGAGCAGGTTAACGGGATCTGTGCCCTGTTGGTAAGGCACTAAGCCAATGTGCGCCACGGATTCG
Source organism: Shewanella sp. GD03713 (assembly GCF_029843705.1). Classification (NCBI taxonomy): domain Bacteria; kingdom Pseudomonadati; phylum Pseudomonadota; class Gammaproteobacteria; order Alteromonadales; family Shewanellaceae; genus Shewanella; species Shewanella sp. GD03713. The sequence goes on along the minus strand of NZ_JAOCIW010000001.1, from coordinate 2,540,382 downwards.
GCTCTCGTCATCTGCTGGTATTCATCGAGGAATACTTTAAGTTGCTCTAAAAACTTGGGGCCGTCTTTTAACACTAAATCGGGTAAAAAAATCGCAAAATCGGCGCTGGAGACGCGGTAGCATTCCGAATCGGGATATTTTGAACAGGCTTTACGAATGCAATTGGCGACACTGGCTAAATAATCATCACCGGCGGAGCGACCTTGTAATTGGTTCACATGGGAAAGCTCAGTCGCTTTAACCATGGCCAGCAGCCCAAGTTGCGGCACGCTGCGGTTACTAATACTTTCTAACTTTGTGGTAAAACGTGGGCGGCTGCCAAACCCCGTGATCGGATCCTGATAAGCTACCTTATGCAGTTTCTGGTTTTCTTGGGTGAGGGTATCCATTTGCGATTTGAGCTGCAGCCGGCAGTCTTCGAGTGCCAATCTGACTGGTGTCATTTCACCATTGAGTTTGGAGGACTCAATGGCGGAAAAATTCATCTCTGGAATGTGCGAAATATACTCAGCCGCATAACGGATAGCCGATCTTAACTTGTTGTTAAGCAATACAAACACAACCAAGAGTATGATGTAGGTGAGTATCAATACTAAGCCGAGTTGCTGAGTGCTGCCGATAGCTGTCTCAATCGCTTGGTCGGCACTGAGTTTTACCTGCAAACGACCCGCGGCCAGTTTTTGCGTATGAGCTAAATCTAAGGCAAATAATCCAGAGAGTGGATGCGAACCCTGGGAATTGAGCTCACCTTGGGTGTAATTTAGCTGTCCATCGGTATCATCAATATATTGAAAAAACTGCAGTGGGTAATGGGCTGAAATAGTTTGATAGAGCTCGGCGCCATTGCCTTGCCACTGGGAAAAATTACCCAAGTATTGTTTGAAGTTACTGAGCTCTTGTTGTTGCTGAACCTGGAGCTGGTTATTTTCGTTGTGATAAATCCAACCAAACAGCCCTAAAAAAATCAGCAATAAAAAGATGGGATATGATTTAGACATCGCCATAAAAATCCGCTCTCAAAGTGTCTCAGTATTACGGACAGAATATTAAATGAATGCTCAGTCAATATCCCTATCTGCGTGATGATACTCAAAATTTTGGTTAACAAGCAGATCACAGTGTAACTGTATTTGAGGCAAAACAGAAATGAAAAGCGATTAGTTTAACGGAGTCACAAAGGAGGGGATTGTGTGTATTGCGATAAGAAAGTGGCTCCCCTGACTGGACTTGAACCAGTGACATACGGATTAACAGTCCGCCGTTCTACCGACTGAACTACAGGGGAGTAGAGGGTGCGATATTGCTATCGACTTGAGATATCATCTTTTAAAATGGCTCCCCTGACTGGACTTGAACCAGTGACATACGGATTAACAGTCCGCCGTTCTACCGACTGAACTACAGGGGAGTAGATGATGCGATATTGCTATCGACTTTAAGTTGTCTTGCGTTAGTGGCTCCCCTGACTGGACTTGAACCAGTGACATACGGATTAACAGTCCGCCGTTCTACCGACTGAACTACAGGGGAATCGTTTAACGCAACAGCTTGGTAATTAAGTGGCTCCCCTGACTGGACTTGAACCAGTGACATACGGATTAACAGTCCGCCGTTCTACCGACTGAACTACAGGGGAATCGTTAGTTACCTAACTGCATCCTCACTTTTATCGAGATTGAAATTTGGCTCCCCTGACTGGACTTGAACCAGTGACATACGGATTAACAGTCCGCCGTTCTACCGACTGAACTACAGGGGAATCGTTTCTCTCGTCTCGATGACTCGTTGAGAACGGAGCGCATAGTAAAACGCTCTGTGGGATGAGTCAACTCGAGTTACTAAAAAAAGTGTAATTATGCTGTTAAGTGCTCATCTAATGTGCATCGTGGTGCCAAAATCAGCATTTTGATGAAGAAATAACTTATGTTTTCGTAAGATAGCGTGTCTTCATCTTAAAAACACTTGGGATTTTTCAGGGAGACAAAAAGCGCAAATAGACCTAGTTGGTTAAATTCTCAGCATTATTCTGGCGGGAGACCCATTTGATCTTTCAAAAACCTCAGGCTTAAATAGATAAAGTTTATTTGAGTGGCAACGAATCGATGCTTTTGTGGTCAAAACCATTACGCAGTCATGCTGCCACTCGCTTGGTAAGTCTTAACCTGATGCTTTAATTACTGAGCTCACAATATAAGGTACTAATAATGAGGTGCTGACTATTTATAAAGTGCACATTATGCGGTAGGTATATTAGGCAGCACTGCAGCTTCCACTGGTTATCCCTAAAGCGACAGCGGGAAGCCCATCTCAGCCGAGTGGCAAAACACTTATCGAGAGGTGAAAACAATGGCAATGAGTCGATTAGAACAAGCAGAAGCGTTACTCGAGCAGCCCTTAACCTTAGATGTACTGCGTCAGTACCGTGAGTTGTCCATGCATTTAGATGATCCTGATTTTCAAAAAATCCAAGATTTAGCCGAAATCCTCTTTGTGGTTGCCTCTACGGACGAAGCGCTTTTTGCGGCCGCGCTCGCAGAAGACTTAATTTAAGCGCTAATCAAGTTATCCCTCGATCATAAATATTCACTTTCTACTATTTTCTGCGAACAGATAACCCCAATTCTACTGACTCATGCGGATAAAGCGGAAAACGCTGTCATTTTATGCTGTAAAGCACCAATAGAGGTGTAACAGCAGGAGAACAATCAGATTTTGTGAATGTTATCGGTTGTAACAAGTAGTAACATTTATCAAATGTAATAAAATTACCAAACCCGATGAGAGCGTGAGCTAAGGGGGGAATAGTCCTCAATCCCGCATGGTTTCTCACTAATTTCGACTTATCAACAAATTCTGTGGATAACCCTGTGAGTTGCGGCTTGAAACAGGCGGCAAAGCCTTGCTGCACGTGCGATGGACTTAAATTGCACTATTTTGGCGATAAAAATTTAATAATATATTTATCAAATAGATACGAATTGCAAGCCTTATCTTTTTTGGGCTTGTTTGAGGTTGCAATTTTGTAAGCAAGTGAAAGTCAACTCTTGTGTATTAATTTGGCATTTCCCCTGTATTTTTGGGCGTTTTATCGCCAATTTGAGCATTAAAAGCTCGTGGTCAAAAAGTTTCATTTTCTGTCCATCAAACTGTCATTCAGATAGTTTAGGGCTTAATACTCCCTTTGACTTCTAAAGGAGAACTGCTGGAGCTTAAAGGATGAGTTGATTAGAATGGGGCGACTAACCACAAGGATATGTTCGCGTGTCAGAATCTGTTTTTCAGCTTGAATCTCAATTTGCTCCCGCAGGGGATCAGCCCACGGCCATTGCCAAGTTGGTCGATGGCTTAGAATCGGGCCTAGCTTGCCAAACCCTATTGGGGGTCACAGGCTCGGGCAAGACATTCACTATCGCCAATGTGATCGCCCAACTGGGGCGCCCAACCATTATTATGGCGCCAAACAAGACGCTGGCGGCGCAGCTTTATGGTGAGATGAAAGAGTTTTTCCCCAATAATGCGGTGGAATACTTTGTCTCCTATTACGATTATTACCAGCCAGAAGCCTACGTGCCCGCATCGAACACCTTTATTGAAAAGGATGCGTCGGTTAACGCCCATATCGAGCAAATGCGACTCTCGGCCACGAAAGCACTGTTAGAGCGTAAGGATGTCGTCTTGATTGCCTCTGTATCGGCAATTTACGGTCTGGGCGATCCCGATTCCTACATGAAGATGCTTTTGCATCTACGCCAGGGCGATACCATGGGGCAGCGGGATATTCTTAAGCGCTTGAGTGAGTTGCAATATACTCGCAACGATCTCGAGTTGCAGCGCGGTACTTTCCGCGCCCGTGGTGAAGTTATCGATATTTTCCCCGCCGATTCTGACCGCTACGGGATTCGAGTCGAACTCTTTGACGATGAAATTGAACGCTTAAGCGAGTTTGACCCGTTAACGGGGCAAATTGTTAAACGTATCGCGCGCACCACTGTTTATCCGAAAACCCACTATGTGACGCCGCGGGAAAAAATTCTCGAAGCGACCGAGTCAATTAAACAAGAGCTGCGCGAGCGTAAGCAGTATCTGCTCGACAACAATAAGTTGATTGAAGCCCAGCGGATCCATGAGCGGGTGCAATACGATATTGAGATGATGGTCGAGCTGGGCTATTGCTCCGGTATTGAAAACTACTCCCGCTATCTGTCGGGTCGTGCACCGGGTGAAGGTCCGCCAACTTTGCTCGATTATTTACCCGCCGATGGTTTGTTGATTATCGACGAGTCCCACGTCACTGTGCCGCAAATTGGCGCCATGTATAAGGGTGACCGCTCCCGTAAAACCACGCTTGTGGAATATGGCTTCCGTTTACCCTCGGCGCTGGATAACCGGCCACTGAAGTTTGAAGAGTTTGAGCAATTGATGCCGCAGACCATTTATGTGTCGGCAACACCAAACCCTTACGAACTGGATAAGAGTGGTGGCGAGATTGTTGAGCAAGTTGTTCGGCCAACGGGTTTGCTCGATCCCGAGTTAGAAGTGCGTCCGGTCAGCATCCAAGTGGACGATTTACTCTCCGAGGTCGCCAAACGCGTCGCCGTTAATGAGCGGGTGCTTGTCACCACCTTAACCAAGCGCATGTCGGAGGATTTAACCGAATACCTCGATGAACACGGCGTTAAAGTCCGTTATTTGCACTCGGATATCGATACCGTGGAGCGGGTGGAGATCATTCGCGATCTGCGCCTCGGTAAGTTTGATGTGTTGGTCGGTATCAACTTGCTGCGTGAAGGTTTAGACATGCCAGAAGTTTCCTTAGTCTGTATTCTCGATGCGGATAAGGAAGGCTTTTTACGTTCGGAACGTTCGCTTATTCAGACCATTGGCCGCGCCGCGCGTAACGTCAATGGTAAGGTTATCCTCTATGCGGATAGGATCACCCAGTCGATGGCCAAGGCGATGGGGGAAACCGAGCGCCGCCGCGAGAAACAACACGCCTACAACCTTGAGCATGGCATAGTGCCAAAAGGCGTGGTCAAACGCATTACCGATGTGATGGATATCGACGATGGCAGAGACACTGAAAAGGGCTATAGCCCATCGTCATTGGGTAAAGTGGCTGAACCTAAAGCCAAACGTTATCAAGCCGATGCGGCGCAGCTTAGCCATGATATCGACAAGTTAGAGAAGCAAATGCATGAACATGCGCGTAATTTGGAGTTTGAACAGGCGGCGGCCTTGCGCGATGAGGTGAAACGGTTACGGGAGTTGCTGATCACAGCCTAACAGAATCTAAGTCTTAGCTGAGGTAGACTCAGGACTTTGATGCTAATTAAACTGATCCCAAGCTTCTCTACTTAATAAAAAAGCCGCCAACATAACAAGTTGAGGCGGCTTTTTTATTGTATGGATTAATCAAACTTTGAGGTATTAGCGCTGCGTTTCCTTGGCGAATCTGCTTCGTTGGTACACAAACACCATAAGCGCGCAGACTAAGCCGCAGATCAGGCCGACTAAATGCGCCTCGGTGGCCACGCGTGCACCAATCATTGCGGTCACATCATCACTGGCGCCATAGAACTGTTCATGGCCGACTTTGACTATCACCCCGATCAGCAACAAATAACCCGAGCGCATTTTGCGGCGTATATCCTGCACTGCACCAAAGGTGAATAGGCCGTGTAACATGCCGCTCAGCCCGACATAGCCTAAGAGTTGCGGATAACCCAGATACAGGCCAATGCCTTCAAACAGACAAAGCAGGATAAACAGCGCGGTTACTCCGTTAAGTCGGTAATGAAAGTGGTGCAAAAACAACACTACCCATAATCCCGCTAGGTTCATCAGCAGGTGCCAATGATTGGTATGCAGCAGATTGCCTGTGATCAGACGCCACCACTGGCCGTCACTGATGGCGCTGCGGCGATAGGCGAGCAAGTTATCTATGCTCGGGGTAAAAAGTCCCGCAACATACAAGAGCGCGCAGAGCAGACTGACGATAAACGCCAGCCAATAGGGGCCGAGTTTTGTTAACGTCACCAGTCTCACGCCTGCGGTTTATCCGTTTCAGTTGCCTTGTCGAGCGAGGTCATCACCTCTGCTTTATTTTGCAGGTAATCCTCTAAGCCTCGTTTACGAAGATGGCAGGCTGGGCAGTCACCACAACCATCGCCGACAATGCCGTTATAACAGGTTAGGGTATGGTGGCGAACCAAATCGAGCTGCTGGTATTTATCGGCCAGCGCCCAAGTTTGGGCTTTGTTGAGCCACATTAATGGGGTGATGATCTCAAGCTTCTTATCCATGCCTTGCACCAGTGCCGATTCCATCGCGCGCACAAAGTCGTGGCGACAGTCGGGATAACCGGAAAAATCGGTTTCGCAGACACCGGTAATAATCGCCTCGGCCCCTAATTGATAGGCGTAGATCCCCGCCAAAGTCAAAAACAGGATATTACGGCCGGGCACAAAGGTGTTGGGTAAGCCATTTTCCATTAATTCATGGGATACAGGGATCGCATCGCGGGTGAGGGCAGAAATAGCTAACTCATTGAGTAAGCTCACATCCATCACTTTATGGCTAGTGATCTTTAAGCGCTTGGCGAGGGATTTAGCAACTTCAATTTCTTCACGGTGACGCTGACCATAATCGAAGGTGATCCCGTGGACTTCATCAAACTGAGTTAAGGCTTGAATAAGACAAGTCGTTGAGTCTTGTCCGCCACTGAAAACCACTACCACCTTTGAAACTGATGCTGCTGACATAGGATCCACTTAAATTGACACATAAAATAGGGCGTAAGTGTAACTCAGGCGCTAGGGCTTGCAAACTCTTTGCTGGCGCGTGGCGACGGGGATGCGGCACTTGGTATCACAATGGCTGAGGCGGTAAAAACTTGCAGCTGCAGCTAAAATCCTCTATAAATGCCGCCCCAGAAAAACGGAACGCTAGCATGAATTACCCAGTCAACGAAGTCTTTGAAACCATTCAAGGTGAAGGTGTCTTTACCGGAGTGCCCGCCATTTTTGTACGTTTACAGGGTTGCCCTGTGGGATGTGCTTGGTGTGATACTAAACAGACTTGGGATCTGCTTGAGGAAAATAAGGTGTCATCCGAACAAGTGATTACCGTCGATGGCTCCGTGGGGCGCTGGGCAAACCATACGGCGCAGAGTCTTATCGATGCGTTCAACGCTAAGGGATACACGGCGCGCCATGTGGTGATCACAGGTGGTGAGCCTTGTATGTACGATCTGAATGAACTAACTCACACGCTTCATGCTGCCGGTTTTACCACTCAAATCGAGACCAGTGGCACCTTTGAGGTGAAGTGCGATGCTGATACTTGGGTGACTGTCTCGCCCAAGATCAATATGAAAGGTGGCTATAAGGTGTTAGCGCAGGCCTTGATCCGCGCCAACGAGATTAAGCACCCGATAGCGACCGAAAATCATATCGACGAACTCGATGAGTTACTCAAAGGGATTGATGTGTCAGCGAAAACGATTTGTCTGCAACCGATCAGCCAAAAACCAAGGGCGACGGAATTAGCCATGAAGGTGTGTATTGCCCGCAACTGGCGTTTATCGATTCAGACCCATAAGTACTTGAATATCGATTAATCGCCACTTAGCGCTATGCACTTTTCTTTAACGCTCCGAATGGGGCGTTTTTTATTTTTAGCCCAAAACCACCTACTTCAGTAGGTGGTTATCATCATTTGAGGCTTTGCCTGTATACCTACCCATGTTAAATGCATATTTGATTTTTAGCGAAGTCAAAAGAGGCAAATAACATGAGTAGATACGAGCAAGCATCGCATGTGTTCTGGCGATGTCAATATCATATAGTCTGGACACCAAAGTACCGCTTTCGGATATTGAAAGGTAATGTCGGAAAAGAGGTTTATCGATGCATTCAGGTTTATTGCCATCAAATGGGATGCATAGTCATGGAGCTAAATGTTCAAGTTGACCATGTCCATTTAGTGGTGAAGGTACCTCCGAAGATATCTATATCGAATTTAATGGGGGCGTTAAAAGGTAAGATAGCGTTGAAAATATTCAGTAAATTTCCTTACCTACGCAAGAATAAACTTTGGGGAAATCATTTTTGGCAGAGAGGATACTTCGTCGATTCGTTAGGCATCAAGAGAAAGTAGAGCGGCAAGAGCAGGGTCAACTTGCTCTTGAATAAAGGCCCCCTTTTAGGGGGTTAAAACAAAGCCACCTTCTTCAGAAGGTGGATTCTTTACCAGCAAAATCTATCGATTAAAGACAATCGTTTTAAGTAAGCGATAAAAAATAACTTTGGATAAGCTGGAGTGCTAGAAAGAAAACTTGGGGAATAAAGCGGTGTAAAGAGTGATATGAGAAAGAAGTGGTGGAGGGAGAAGGATTCGAACCTTCGAAGGCGGAGCCGTCAGATTTACAGTCTGATCCCTTTGGCCACTCGGGAACCCCTCCACATATTTTCTTCAACTTTTAAGTCCGACTCATCGAGTCTGATTTTAAAGTTATCTTAAATCTTGGCCGGATTTAAGGGTAAAGCAAGTGTACAGTGAACTAACGATTGACGAACCAAATAAGATAAAAGTGGTGGAGGGAGAAGGATTCGAACCTTCGAAGGCGGAGCCGTCAGATTTACAGTCTGATCCCTTTGGCCACTCGGGAACCCCTCCACGAGTATCTTTTATAGCATCGCTAATTGTTAGTGCAAATGGTGGAGGGAGAAGGATTCGAACCTTCGAAGGCGGAGCCGTCAGATTTACAGTCTGATCTCTTTGGCCACTCGGGAACCCCTCCTCAATTGCGGCCGCCATAGTAGTCAGAAACGTTTGGCATGTAAAGTCTAAATATGAAAATTTTCCTAAAGTTCTGGTTCAACTGGTCGATTAACTAACAACGAGTTGTTTTAATGATGTTTTTTTATGCAGATCGATGTTCCTTTAATCAACGAAGCCCAAATTGGCTCCCGCTTAAATGCGGCAATCGAACACAACAGGCGAGGAGAGTTCGCCCTGTTGCTGTCGCTATTGTCTGCAGACGCGAGGGACATGGCGCAGTTTCAATGGCAAAAAGAGCTCGATAATGCAGAAAAATTACAACGTCAGTTTGAGTTACCCCCAAAGCAAGCGCTTGTGGCGGATTTATCGACGGATAACAAGGTTACCGACAACAGTGCTGTTTTTGCTGAGCAAGGGGCGAGGGCGTTTCAACTGCAACAGGCATTGCGCCCAGAGGCATTAGTGATCCGCGGTGGTGAGCCTATCGCGATGGCCGAAGCCTTAAGCAATTGCGATCTCACCACACGTCTGCGCCAACGTGGCCAGTTGCCATCCCCGAAAATGGACGTCATGCATTTTGCCGATCAACTGGCGATTCAACGTAACTTAGTGCCGTTATTGGCCAGCGCCTAACGAGTATGTCGTCTTGCTTTCTAGTCGCTATCGGGCGGTTAAGCAAGATGCTGTCTTTAAAAGCACAGGTTGGGATTAAAGGAACTTGTTGGCCAAATAGCCGTCAACTGTGTCGATGCACAATAATAAGCGTGAGCTAAAGCTGAGTCTCTGCCGCCACTGTTACCTATAATAAGGCGTTAATGATGCTGGTTTAAGTTGATGCATCACCCTTACAGCGATTAGAGAGGAAAAACAGATGAAAGGTATCATTGCAGGACAAGCGGCTACCGTAAACGACACTTGCACCGATTGCGGCAGTTTTGTGGATATTGGCGCTGTGATTGACGAGCAGGATACAGTGCTGGAGTTATCCTTCGCGGGTGCAGAGGCTGAGGTCGAAGCGACTAAGATGTTGGAGCGGGCTCAAGCGCGTTTTAGCCAAACCCAAGGGAATATTGTGCATGATGAAGCGGGTGTTACCCTCAAGCTGGTCTTCGATGTGAGTGTCGAGAAAATGATTTTCCAATTAGAGAATGGCCTATGATGCAAGCGACCGTGAAGTCCGTTAGCGTTAATTTGTAATAAAGTGTGGCCGATGTTGCTGTTTTAAATGTAGATAGTGTAATCTGCATCAACAAAAATAAAGATAAATAGGCTCTATTAACACGCTTCTTTAGTGTGTTAGTCGCAGCAGTACCGTTTTACCCAACACGAAGTTTTGTAGGAATCAGAGTGAAGCGACGTCAGCATCAGCATTTATTAGAGTCTTTAGTGCATTCCACGGCTAAACAGCAGGGTGATTTTACTAAGACCGCAGAGTTAGCCACTGAGCTACTTTGCCAAAATTTAGCCGTTTCTCTGGTGTCGGTTTGGATTTTTTCCGCCGACCAATCGAGCCAATCCCTAGTGGCGCAATTTGGCGCTATGCCCCTACAAGACACTCATCGTCCTTCGCAGTTGCAGACGCTGCCACGCTATTTAGATGAACTCAAAAATCATCGCCATATCGATGCGAGTAATACGCTTATCGATCCGCGTTTGACAGAGTTAGTCGATAACTATTTTATCCCTCGGCAAATTTTATCTAGCCTCGAGATTGGCATTCGCATTAATGGCCATCTCGAAGGGGTGCTTTGCCTCGAGCGAGCGCAACTGACTCACCATTGGCACGACAGCGAAATTCACCTTGCCTGCCAAATGGCCGATCAACTGGCCCTCACGCTGGCCACCAAACATACCTACGATAAAGAAGAGCGCTTAAGCCTGTTTCGCTGTGCCACCGAGCAGTCTCGCCAGATGAGCATGCTGATTAACCTGCACACCGAAAAAGTGGAATACGTGAACCAAGCCCACGAGGAGATCACTGGCTTAGCGCGTGAAAAAAGCATAGGCACCAATTTACGCGAGTTAAGTTTCTTTAAGCAGCACAGTGAATTAGCCGAGCAGACCTTGGCTAAAATTTTCAGAGGCGAGCAGGCTAAAGGCGAAGTGCAATTTAATCGAGCCGATGGCAGTCGCTACTGGCTCAAGTATGTGGTCAGCCAATTTATCACCGATCGCGGCAATCATTACGCCTTAGTCTCCGGCGAAGAAAGCACAGATGAGCACAACTATAAGGCGGAGCTTGAGCGTTTAGCTTGGCGTTGTAGCCTCACTGGGCTGAATAATCGTAGTCACTTCAATCGCGTATTGGAGCGCACCACTAATGGATTGTTGCTGTTGGTCGATTTAGTCGCCTTTAAACGTTTCAACGATACCTATGGCCACGAAAATGGCGACAGCTTGCTGATTGAAATTGGCCGGCGCTTAAAACATTTTTCGGAAATTAATAAGGCAACCGAAATTGCCCGCGTCGGTAGCGACGAGTTTGCCGTGTTGCTCACCGATGATAACGCGGTTTACGATCTGGATTATTTCAGTACCCGCCTATATCAGCATTTAGCCATGCCGATTTTAATCGGTCGTGAGCAAATCGAACCTAAACCCGCACTGGCGGTTGTCGATATCGCCTCGGTGGCCAATCTGTTTGCGCCGCTGACCTGCGCCGATATTGCGGTGCAATACGCAAAGAAGAAAAAGGGTACAGCTATTCAAGTGTTTAACAGCACCTTGCTCAGTGCCTTTAAGGAAGATGCGCAAATCGAGCGTGATTTACATAGCGCGATTCGCGGTCGTCAATTCGAACTTTATTATCAGCCCTTACGGGATCTGGAGCAGAAAACCTATATCGGTGCCGAAGCCCTGATCCGTTGGCATCACCCGAAAAAAGGTGTGCTGTATCCCGGCGCCTTTATCGATATTGCCGAGCAATCTGGGATGATAAATGCCATTGGCAGTTGGGTGCTGGAGGCCGCGTGCCGACAATTGAATATATGGCAGCACCATAATGCCGATTTAAGCATGCATGTTAACGTGTCGGCGCGGCAGTTTTTTAGCGGAAACCTGTATGAGCAAGTCTGGCAACTGCTGACGCGCTATCGTTTAAAGCCTAAAACCCTGATCCTTGAGATCACCGAGACGGAATTGATGGGCGACATTCGCCATGCCACGCTCTTATGTCAGGAATTGGCAGAGCTGGGTGTGGGGCTGGCCATAGATGACTTTGGTACGGGTTACAGCTCGATGCGCTATCTTAAACAATTCCCGATCAGTAAGTTAAAAATCGACCGCTCCTTTATCTCCGATCTCGCCATTAGCCGCGAAAGCCAAGAAATCGTCTCGGCCATTATTGCGATGGCGAGCGCGCTTAATATTTCCTTGACCGCCGAAGGGGTTGAAACCGCCGAGCAGGAAGCGTTTTTAGCCAAGAGTTTTTGCCATCAGGCGCAGGGGTATTTATACAGTCCTGCGTTGCGAGAGCCCGAATTTGCGCAATTCTTATTGGCGGCAAAAGAACCTAATCTTGTTACGCATTAACCAGTTAGATTAGTCGTACAGGTGATATAAAAACAAAAGGCAATCAATAGATTGCCTTTTGTTTTATCTGTGGACTTGGTTAACCCTTCATGCAGCACTGCTTAAACTTTTTACCGCTGTGGCAGACGCAAGGATCATTACGCCCCGGTAATTTGGCATGCATTTGATGGCCTTTAGTGTAAAACCAACGACCTTGCTCGAAGATAAACTCAGAGCGCTCGTAAATGGCATCAATCTCGCCACTCATTTTATACCAGGCTTTGAAAGTTACAGTACCGAGCTTGCTGCCATCGGGCTGGGTAGTGTCATTGGCGGATAATACATCGAGCCCTAACCATTGCGGATGAGGGCCTTGTTGGAGCTGCTCAAGGGTTAAGCCATCAAGGTAAGCTGCATGGTGTGTTTTGATAATGTAATCAAAATTTTTCAACACAAAAGCGCAGTAGCGAGAGCGCATTAATTGCTCAGGACTTGTCGCCAGTTGTGCTCCTGAATCGAGCCCTAGATGCAGTATTTGACAGCAATCTTGATAGATTTTTTGGCTGCCGCAAGGGCAGTTTTTGTCGTGTGTCATAATGGTAATGCTTTAAAATATAATAGATTACTGCTTTTTCTTTTGGCTATCCGGTAACGGTGGGAACTGGCGGCCATAGTAAAGATTGGGTACAGGTTTGGCATTCAAATAGAAACTGGGTTCGGCACGGTTATTCATATCCAGTGTGACATTCCAGCGCTGCTGAGAGTCTTTTTGGGTGCCAATCACAAATTTGCCAGCAAATTCACTCACTGGTTCGCCGGTTTCTTCTGCGGGGTAAAAACGCACTAAATAATAGCCAGTGTCGAACGCGCTGTTGCCCGAAAGCTTACGGTTGAGCACCCGGAAATCGATATCGATACGGGCCTTTTTATTGCGGATTTTGTCGAAAAAACGTTGGTAAATAGCAACGATACTGTCGCGGCCATAATAGATTTCTTTACTTTGGCTTTCAGAGAGATAGCTTGCATCTTTCGCATAAATCTCTGCGGTGACTTCGGGGGCAAGCTCAGTAAATGCTTTAGTGAACAGCGGATAATTAGCATTGATCAGCTGATCGGTTGTCATGGTTGTTTTGGCTTTTGCAGGAGTTGCAAAACTTGGAAGCGACAATAGGCAGATCAGGGCTAGCAGCAAAAATCTCATTACATTATTCTAATCAAGCATTCATGGCGCCACTATAATGGAGGTGCCCGCTGAACTAAAGGGTTGAATGTTTACAAAGTGTGTTTCTGTTCTAAAAGTGCACACTGAGTGTTAAGAGTGGAGGAGCTTGCCATGCTAGATGATGAATCAGCACTGTTTTTTGAAGAAATGGCGGGGGTTGTGCCACTTAAGGGTGATGTGAAAGCGGTGAATTTGCAGCCTAAGGCACTAACGGAGGAGCAACTTCAGCGCCGTGATGCGTTGCAACGCGAGGCTTATTTAGCCTGTATGCCCTTGGATTTGAGTTTGATCCCGATAATAGCGCCCGATGATATTGCCAGTTTTAAGCGCGAAGGGGTGCAAGGGGCAGTGTTTAAGCGCTTAAGGCTAGGGCAGTACAGCATTAAGATGGAATTAGATGTACATGCCTACCGTTTAAGTCAGGCCCGTGATGCGTTGCTCAATTATCTGTTAGCGGCGCAGGCCCATGGGGAACGCTGCGTCATGCTTATCCATGGTAAGGGTCATAACAGTAAACCCGTGGCAGGCCTGTTGAAATCTGCCGTCTGCCATTGGTTGTCTCAACTTGATATGGTGCTGGCCTATCATTCGACGAAAACCGAGCAGGGCGGCACGGGCGCCTTGTATGTGATGCTCACTAAATCCGAACAGCTTAAGATTGAGAACAAAGAGGCAAATCGTAAGGGAATGGGTTGGCGTTAATAGGTTTCTGAACGCATTGATTTTATCTGATTGATACTCGCGTTCGTTATTAATGCCGAAGCTTAAAAGAAAATGCCCAACATCGTTGGGCATTTTTATCGGTTACATTTTCACACCTAAGAGCCTAGGTGTTACTTACGTTAGAGGCTTCATTTCGTCTTGGTTTTAATTACCAACCACATTGACGATTCGCCGCCGTGTTTTGCTCATCGAGCCAAGTTTTAAGCGGCGCAAAATAATCGAGTACGGCTTTGGCATCCATTCCCTTAGTACCTGTCACTTCTTTTAAAGCAACTGGCCAAGGTTGGCTTGCACCCAGCTCTAACATTTTATTGAGTTTTTCCCCAGCGGCTTGATTGCCATAAATACTGCATCTGTGTACAGGTCCTTTATCGCCGGCGGTATCACATAGCGCCTTATGGAACTGGAATTGCAGAATATGTGCGAGGAAGTAGCGCGTATAAGGCACGTTACCGGGCACATGGTATTTGGCACCTGGGTCAAAATCGGCTTCGCTGCGATCCGTTGGCGCCTTAACGCCTTGGTATTTCTCTCTTAATTCCCACCAGGCTTGGTTATACTGCGCTGGAGTGATTTCACCGCTAAAGACTTTCCAGCGCCACTGGTCAATCATCAAACCAAAGGGCAGGAAGGCGATTTTATCTAAAGCTTGTTTCAGCAGTAAGCCAATATCCTTAGAAGCATCGGGCACATCTTCGAGCAAGCCAATCTGTTTTAGATAGCTTGGGGTAATAGATAGCGCGATCGTGTCACCAATGGCCTCATGGAAACCATCATTGGCACTGTTTTTAAACAGGAAAGGCTGCTGTTTATAGGCACGTTGATAGAAGTTGTGTCCAAGCTCGTGGTGAATAACGGTAAAGTCTTCAGCGGTTTTCTGGATACACATCTTGATGCGAATATCGTCGAGGTTATCCAAATCCCACGCCGAGGCATGACAAACGACATCACGATCCTTGGGTTGCAAGAATAAAGAGCGACTCCAGAAACTGTCTGGCAGCGGCGCAAAGCCTAACGAGGTGAAAAAGCTTTCGGCCTGTTTAACCATCTTGTGTTCATCATAGCCCTTCTGCTCGAGCAATTCCGTCACATCATAGCCAGGATCGGCATCGTCAGGGGCGACGAGATCGTACACATTGCCCCATTGCTGCGCCCACATATTTCCCAGTAAGTGTGCGGGAATAGGGCCGGTTTTTGGCGCGATGGCATCACCGTATTCGTTATTCAGCTCGCCGCGAACGTAACAATGCAGGGATTCATAGAGGGGCTTAACTTGTCCCCATAAACGATCTAACTCCTGTGAAAATTCATCGGGTTTCATATCGTATTGGCTGCGCCATAACTCAGAGAGGTTAGCGTAACCTAGATCTTTTGCACCTTCGTTGGCGAGTTCAACTTCACGTTGAAATAGTGGGCGCATCGGTTTTGCAATTTCGCGCCAACCTTTCCATGCCTCAAGCAGTTTGGCTGGGTCACGCGATTCCGCCATCAGGCTCGACAGCTCTGGCTGGGTCATACACTTGCCATCGGCGAAACAGTATTTGCCTTTACCATAGAGTCCATTGAGCTCGGAGCTGATTTGCGCCAGCTCAGCATTTTTGGCGGGATCAAGCGGCGCAGGTAACACGAGTGCGCTGCGCAGAATATTCAGTTTGCGCGCATTGGCTGGATCGAGTTCCACATTGGCGTACTTGGCAGCTTCGGTGGCAAATTTTACCGACGCGGCACTGACTTTTTCACCGACTGCGGCCGAAAGTGCAGCGGTATCTTCGGTGATGAAGTTACTGTAAATCCATTCGGCGCGATTCGCTTCGATAGAGAGCTGCGCCATCTGGGCTTCAGCATCTTGAATAAAGGCGATGGCCTGAGCTTTATCGGGCGCAGCATTAGTTGCAGCAGGTGCTGCAGTGGTTTCGGCCTTGCTTTGGGCATCATTACAGGCGGTTACGCCTAAGGTTAGTGCTATGGTGAGCGCAAGAGTGGTGGGACGATTCAATAGAATAGCCATGTATTGCAGTCCTTTGTTGTTTTTGTGTTAAGCATTCTACCTAAGCACAGTGTTTTTTGCACAGGACTTGATGACTTTTCATTGTTTTTTGCAACGGATGTGAGTGGCCTGTTAATCCCTGTCAGCAAGGCGCAGCTTATTTGGCCATTTTTCGTTTGACAACTCCCATACCAATGTTTAATTTAAACGAGTGTTTTAAATTAATTCAAGGTCACGGAATGGCAAGTCGATCCGATACAAAAACTAGAATACTTGATGCCGCAGAGAAGCTATTTGCCGAAAGGGGGTTTTCTGAGACGTCATTGCGACTTATCACGAGCAAGGCGGAAGTTAACTTAGCCTCGGTGAACTATCACTTTGGCTCTAAAAAAGAGTTAATCCGCGCCGTGTTAGCCCGCTATTTAGACGTGTTTATGCCCGCCGCATCGACGGCCATAAAACGTTTACATACGGCGCCAACACAAGCCTCGTTAGAGGAGATTTTCTCTGCGTTAGTCGATCCATTATTGGATTTGAACGAGCTGCGCACCGAAGGCACGACAATTTTCCTACAATTGCTCGGTCGCGGTTACATTGAAAGCCAAGGGCACCTGCGTTGGTTTATCACCACCCATTATGGGCAGCATTTAGACACCTTTGTTAAAGCTGTTTCGGCCAGTGCACCGCATATTCCTCCTGCTGAAATGTTTTGGCGCTTACACTTTACCCTAGGCACGATTGTTTTCACTATGGCGTCAGCCGATGCGCTCAATGATATTGCCGCGGCCGAATTTGGTGAGCATAACGACATCGAAGCCGTGATCCGTAAAGTGATCCCCTACATGGCTGCGGGCGTATCAGTCCCCGTGGCTTCTTAATAAAAGGTCTTGATTATGTTGACGATTATAATTATTGCCCTGATTGCGATTATTGCGCTGTTTGCAGTAAAGAGCCTTCGGATGCAATTTATCACCCAGCCTGTGTTTCATTTCTTTAAAAAAGTATTACCGCCATTATCCGATACCGAGCGCGAAGCGATGGAAGCGGGTGATGTGTGGTGGGAAGGCGAGTTATTCCGTGGTAACCCAAACTGGAATACCCTGCACAGCTACGGTAAACCAACCCTGACGGCTGAAGAGAAAGACTTTATCGATAATCAGGTGATGACCGCCCTGAAGATGATCGATGATTTCGACATTGTGCATAATCGTAAGGATTTGCCACCAGAGCTGTGGGACTACTTTAAGAAAGAAGGCTTTTTTGCGCTGATCATCCCGAAAAAGTTTGGTGGTCGTGCGTTTTCTGCCTACGCCAACTCGACGATTGTGAGTAAATTAGCCAGCCGCAGTGTGAGTGCTGCGGTCACTGTGATGGTGCCAAACTCATTAGGCCCAGGTGAGCTTTTGACTCATTATGGTACCAAAGAGCAAAAGGAGCGCTGGTTACCTGCATTAGCTAAGGGTGATGAGATCCCATGTTTTGCATTAACTGGCCCTGAAGCCGGTAGTGATGCGGGCGCTATCCCCGATGTGGGTATTGTTTGCCGTGGTGAGTTTAACGGTGAAGAAGTTTTAGGCCTGAAATTAACCTGGGACAAGCGTTATATCACCCTCGCACCTGTGGCAACCGTATTAGGTTTAGCCTTCCAGATGCGCGACCCTGATGGTTTGCTTGGCGATAAAAAGAATTTAGGTATTACCTGCGCCTTGATCCCTACCGATCATCCTGGTGTGGTGATTGGGCGTCGTCATAATCCGCTTAACATGGCGTTTATGAACGGGACTACTAAGGGCGAAGAAGTCTTTATTCCGCTGGATTGGATTATCGGTGGTCCTGAGTTTGCGGGCAGAGGCTGGCGCATGCTGGTTGAATGTTTATCGGCGGGTCGCGGTATTTCTCTGCCTGCATTGGCTACCGCTTCTGGCCATATGGCGACCAAAACCACCACGGCTTACAGCTATGTGCGTCAGCAATTTGGTATGGCGATTGGCAACTTTGAAGGTGTGCAAGAAGCGCTGGCGCGCATTATCGCTAATACCTATCAATTGGAAGCGGCGCGCCGTTTAACCACAACGGGTATTGATCTTAAAGTTAAACCTTCAGTGGTGACGGCGATTGCTAAGTTCCACATGACTGAACTGGGCCGCGCTGTGATGAACGATGCGATGGATATTCAGTCGGGTAAGGGTATCCAATTAGGACCTAAAAACTACTTAGGCCACCCTTATATGTCGAATCCTATTTCGATTACCGTTGAAGGGGCGAATATTTTGACGCGTTCCTTGATGATCTTTGGTCAAGGTGCGACCCGTTGCCATCCTTATGTGTTGGCTGAAATGGAAGCCGCGGCGATGGAAAACGAGCACGATGCGCTCGAGCGTTTCGACTCGCTGTTAATGGGCCATATGGGTTACGCCACTCGCAACGCGTTCAGTGCCTTATTCAACGCCTTGACTGCCAGCCGTTTCGGCAGTGCGCCGGTGAGCGGCGATACCAAGCAATATTACAAAGACATGTCGCGCATTTCATCGGCATTAGCCTTGATGACAGATATTTCAATGCTGATCATGGGCGGCGATTTGAAGCGTAAGGAAATGTTGTCGGCACGTATGGGAGATGTGTTAAGCCAGCTGTACTTAGGCTCAGCCACCTTAAAACTGTTTGAAGACAATGGCCGTCAACAGGACGATTTACCCGCGGTGCGTTATGTGATGGCAAATCGCTTGCACTTAGCAGCTAAAGCGCTTGAAGAAGTGATCCGTAACTTCCCGAACCGCCCATTTGCATGGCTGCTACGTGCACTGATTTTCCCCATCGGCAACCATTTCAATGCGCCTAGCGATAAAATGGCGACTGAATTGGTCTCTGGCATGTTAAAACCGAGTCCTGCTCGTGAACGCATTACTTTCCTATGCCCAGAGTTTGAAGGCGACGTGGGTGGTATTGCAGAGGTTGAACAGGCCTTCGTGGCGCAATATGCCTGTAAAGAGATTTACAAGAAGCTCAAGAAAGCACAACGCGCCGGTGAGTTGCCAGCCAAAGTGCCTAACTTAGTGTTATTTGCTAAAGCGCTGGAGCAGGGCACTGTGACTCAAGATGAGCATCAAAAGCTGTTACATGCCGATAAGCTGCGCTTAGCGGCCATCAATGTGAATGATTTTGAAGCCTTATAATCTGATCGGCTAGCACGACTACAATCGTTTCTAGCCTGACAAGATATAAAAAAACCACCTCAATTGAGGTGGTTTTTGTTTTTAAGCTTGATGACGGTTAGCCTTACTCTTTACGTCTAGCTAACGCCAATCAGCAAAAATTATGCAACGATCAACACTTTACAAGTGTTAGTGCCGCCGATAGTTTCCATCGCATCGCCCTTGGTCATTAATACCAAGTCGCCACTCTGCAGATAACCCGCAGCTGTTAATGATTCCAACGCTTTTTGCGCTAACTCATCGGCAGGATAAATGGTTGAGTCGAAGTAAATCGGTAACACACCACGGTACAGTGCCATCTTCGCCAGCGTTGTCTCATGGCGTGATAAACCAAGAATTGGTAAAGATGAACTGATACGTGACATCAGTTTAGGTGTTGCGCCAGACTCAGTTAAGGCAATAATCGCTTTAACGCCTTCTAAGTGGTTAGCGGCATACATAGTAGAGAGTGCGATCGTTTCTTCAACTGAAGTAAAACGTGCATCTAATCTGTGCTTAGACACTTTCACGCTTGGGTGAGATTCGGCACCGATACACACATTCGCCATCGCCTTAACGGTTTCTTCTGGGAAGTCACCAGCAGCGGTTTCGGCAGACAGCATCACAGCGTCTGTACCATCGAGCACGGCGTTGGCCACGTCCATGACTTCCGCGCGAGTTGGCATTGGGCTCGAAATCATTGACTCCATCATTTGAGTCGCAGTGATCACGATTTTATTCAGTTGACGAGAGCGAGCGATAAGCTTCTTCTGCACTGCAACCAGTGCTGCGTCACCAATCTCAACCCCTAAGTCACCACGGGCAACCATGACTACGTCAGAGGCTAAAATCACATCATCCATCGCTTCTTCGCTAGCAACGGCTTCAGCACGTTCTACTTTCGCGACGATCAGTGCATTGCTGCCAGCTTGTTGTGCTAAAGAACGGGCGTATTCCAGATCGGCGCCGCTACGTGGGAAAGACACGGCTAAGTAATCCACTTGGATCATGGCCGCAGTCAGAATGTCTGCCTTGTCTTTTTCAGTCAGAGCCGCTGCCGATAGACCACCACCTTGTTTGTTGATCCCTTTATTGTTTGATAGAGGGCCAGCAACGGTAACAGTCGTGTGCACTTTACGACCCTCAACGCGCTCAACACGCAGTTGAACACGGCCGTCATCGAGCATCAGGATATCGCCGACATTCACATCGTCTGGCAATTGCTTATAGTCGATACCGACTTGATTCTCGTCGCCTTCGCCTTTACCTAACTCGGCATCCAGAATGTAGGCTTGACCTAAGTTCAGTTGAACTTTCTTGTTGTCTTTAAAGGTAGATACACGGATCTTAGGACCTTGTAAGTCACCTAAAATAGCAACATGGACACCTAATTCTTTTGCAATTTCGCGAGCTTGAGTCGCGCGTTTGAGATGATCTTCGGGGGAGCCGTGGGAGAAGTTAAGACGAACAACGTTTGCACCTGCCGCGATAATACGGCGTAAGTTATCGTCACGGTCAGTGGCGGGGCCCAGAGTGGTGACGATTTTGGTTCTGCGGAACATAAGATACTCCGTTAAAGTTAAAAAAATCTTGGGGCTATATTACCATGCAATTCCAAATTATGTAGTAAAGTTACAATCAAATTGATCTAAAGTTATGTTTCAAATTTGTGAGGTATCGCTGAAATTTGCTTTAAAAAAGGCTAGACGGACGATTTGCACTAGCCTTTTTTAAGATAGGAAGTGAATTACAGTATCGGATCTTTATTGATACGAGACTCTTTCAACACTTCTTTCACACGCTTTAAATTGTCACGGAAACGTGGGCCGCGGCGAAGGGTAAAGCCAGTCGCCAATACATCTATAGTCACCAATTGCGCTAAACGCGAGGCCATTGGTAAATACATATCGGTATCTTCAGGCACTTCCATTGTCACAGGCAGTGTACATTCCATAGATAACGGTGAGTTACGAGCCGTAATACCAATCACAGCCGCGCCGTTTTCTCTCGCTAAACGCGCTATTTCAATCAATGACTTAGTACGACCTGTATGGGAAATCAGCACCACAACGTCGCCTTCATTGCTGTTAATACAGCTCATGCGCTGCATCAGAACATCGTCAAAACAAATGACAGGCACATTAAAACGGAAAAATTTATTCTGGGCATCATGGGCTACGGAGGCCGAAGCGCCTAAGCCAAAGAAGGAAATCGTTTTGGCTTGAGTCAAAATATCCACGGCTTTATTGATGGCAGTGACGTCTAAGCTTTGACGTGCTGTATCTAAGGAAGCCATTGATGATTCGAAAATTTTTGTGGTGTAAGACTCGGGAGAGTCATCTTCTTCCACATGGCGGCTCACATAAGGCGTACCGTTTGCGAGACTTTGCGCCAGATGTAACTTAAAATCAGGAAAGCCTTTAGTATCTAAGCGGCGACAGAAACGGTTCACAGTAGGTTCACTCACATCTGCCATCTTAGCCAGAGTGGCAATACTGGAGTGAATAGCTGTTTGCGGAGAGGCTAAGATCACCTCTGCAACCTTGCGTTCTGACTTACTAAAATGGGTGAGGCTTTTTTGAACCTTTTCTAGGGTATTCATACGCGTACGTCCGCTAAATTGAGAATGTAATTTTATTTATTTTTGTTTAGTGCTGCTGATCTGTTTCAGGATCTCACTAATCGACACTGCTTAAGTAAGTTTTAAGTACATTTTTGAAATAAGAATTTACTATCATCAGTAATTTAAGCACAAAAAGCATATCAGATTTATGCCCTAGGTGCCTAGTTAGCAAGAATGTTAATATTGATAAAAATAGATGCATTTAACAAATTCTGTTGTTATATTACAACAAAAGTGTGGATTTCTTCATTGGCTTGAAGGGACACAACATACAAAGGAGAGCGTAACGCAATGGGCAAAACAACATCAGGCGCCAAAGCTTGTGACTTCGTACTCTTTGGTACTAAAGGCGACTTGGCACGACGCAAGTTGTTACCTTCTTTATACCAGCTAGATAAAGCTGAACTTCTGGATAAAAACACCAAAGTCATTGGGGTTGCCAAAGATGAGTTCAGTCAGGATGAATTTAGAGAACTCGTCATCCTTGCGTTAAAAACCTTCGTAAAAGAAGCCCTCTGCGAAGAGACTGTCCAACGCTTCTTGTCCCGCTGCCATTATGTCGGCACGAATTTCACCGAATCTGCAGGCTACAGCGCCTTCCATGAATTGCTCAAACCAGAAGAGCGCGTCATGGTCAGTTATTTTGCCACCCCTCCTGCGATTTTTGGCGATATCTGCCGCTGTTTACACGAACAAAATCTTATCCATAGCGATTCTCGCGTGGTACTCGAAAAGCCCATTGGCTCTGACCTCGCTTCTTCCCGTGTGATTAACGATCAAGTTTCTGCCTACTTCAAAGAAAACCAAGTTTATCGTATCGACCATTACTTAGGTAAAGAGACAGTCCAAAACCTGATTGCGCTGCGTTTCGCTAACTCGTTATTCGCGTCTAAGTGGGACAACCGGACCATTGACCATGTCCAGATCACCGTTGCTGAAGAAGTGGGTATCGAAGGCCGTTGGGGTTACTTCGATAAAGCCGGTCAGATGCGCGATATGATCCAAAACCACTTACTGCAAGTGTTGACACTGGTTGCCATGGATCCACCAGTTAACTTAGATGCTGACAGTATTCGCGATGAAAAAGTGAAAGTACTGAAGTCGCTGCGCCCAATCAATGCCGACAATGTCTATGAGAACACTGTCCGTGGTCAGTACAGTGCCGGCTTCCTAAAAGGCAGTCCTGTTCCTGGCTATTTAGAGGAAGAGGGCGCTAACCTTCAGTCCCATACTGAAACCTTTGTGGCGCTGCGTGTCGATATCGACAACTGGCGTTGGGCTGGCGTGCCATTTTATCTGCGTAGCGGTAAACGCATGCCGTTCAAGAGCTCTGAAATTGTGGTGTATTTTAAAAACCCACCCCACAACTTGTATCGCTCAAGCTACCGTAACTTGCCACCTAACAAGTTAACCATCCGTCTGCAACCACATGAAGGGGTTGAGATCCAGATGATGAACAAGGTGCCGGGGCTAGAGCAGAAACAACGTTTACAAACCACCAAACTCGACTTGAGTTTCTCGGATACCTTTAAAAACGAGCGTATCGCCGATGCTTACGAGCGTCTGTTGCTCGAAGCCATGCTCGGTAACCAAGCCCTGTTCGTTCGCCGTGACGAAGTAGAGCAGGCTTGGACTTGGGTGGATGGCATCATCCAATCATGGGAACAAAGTAACGAGAAACCGAAACCTTATCCTGCGGGCACTTGGGGACCTGTTGCGTCGGTCGCGCTGATCACCAAAGACGGCCGTTCGTGGGATGAATAGGGGGCTTTTATGATTAAAGAAACCGTATTTAAATCCTTTGATACACCCGCAGCGCTCGAGCAACAGTTGGCGAATAAGATCGCCAGTCAGTTGCAAGAGGCTGTGGATGCCCGCGGTAAGGCAAGCTTAGTCGTCTCCGGCGGCTCAACACCGCTGAAACTGTTTGAGCTCCTCAGCATGAAATCCATCGATTGGAGTGATGTTTATGTCACGCTCGCCGATGAGCGCTGGGTAGATGTGGAAGACAGTGCATCGAATGAGCGGTTAGTGCGTGAACATTTACTGCAAAACCGCGCGGCCAATGCCAAGTTCCGCGGATTAAAGAATATGTTTTCCACCGCCGAAGCGGGCGCCGATATGACCGCCGAGTCGCTGTCTAATTTCCCGCGTCCCTTCGATGTAGTGGTGCTCGGTATGGGCAATGATGGTCACACTTGCTCATGGTTCCCTTGCAGCGCCGAGTTAAATGATGCCTTGAGCACTCAAGCCCTGTGTGTGGCAACCAATCCCACCACGGCGCCCCATGGCCGGATCACATTATCTAAGAATGCGATCCTCAATAGCAGACAGATTTATCTGCATTTGGTCGGGGAACAGAAATTATCCGTATATCGTCAAGCCTTAGAAAATGATGATGTTAATGCTATGCCCATCAGAGCCGTATTAGCGCAGCGTAAAACGCCCGTTGACGTGTTCTGGAGCGCTTAAGGAGTCACTCTCATGCACTCAGTCGTTCAATCTGTTACCGACAGAATTATTGCCCGTAGCAAAGCATCTCGTGAAGCGTATTTAGCCGCGTTAAATGATGCTCGTAACCATGGCGTACACCGTAGCTCCTTAAGCTGCGGTAACTTAGCCCACGGTTTTGCTGCTTGTAGTCCAGATGACAAAAATTCATTGCGTCAACTGACCAAAGCTAACATCGGGATTATTACCGCATTCAACGATATGTTGTCTGCACACCAACCCTATGAAACCTATCCTGAATTGCTGAAAAAAGCTTGTCAGGAAGTGGGCAGTGTTGCACAGGTCGCAGGTGGCGTACCCGCGATGTGTGACGGTGTGACTCAAGGTCAACCCGGGATGGAACTGAGCTTACTGAGTCGTGAAGTGATTGCCATGGCGACGGCGGTGGGCTTATCCCACAACATGTTTGATGGCGCCTTATTACTGGGTATCTGCGACAAAATCGTGCCGGGCTTATTGATTGGCGCCTTAAGTTTTGGCCATTTACCTATGCTGTTTGTGCCTGCAGGCCCAATGAAGTCGGGGATCCCAAACAAGGAAAAAGCCCGTATTCGCCAGCAATTTGCCCAAGGTAAAGTCGATAGAGCGCAGCTGCTTGAAGCCGAAGCGCAGTCTTATCACAGCGCTGGCACTTGTACCTTCTACGGTACGGCTAACTCGAACCAGCTGATGCTCGAAGTCATGGGGCTGCAATTGCCGGGTTCATCCTTTGTGAATCCTGACGACCCACTGCGTGAAGCGCTGAATAAAATGGCGGCCAAGCAGGTGTGCCGCTTAACAGAGCTTGGCACTCAATACAGCCCAATCGGTGAAGTGGTTAACGAGAAATCCGTGGTGAACGGCATAGTGGCGCTACTGGCAACGGGTGGTTCAACTAACTTAACCATGCACATTGTGGCGGCGGCGCGTGCGGCTGGCATTATCGTGAACTGGGATGATTTTTCTGAATTATCTGACGCGGTTCCTTTGCTGGCCCGTGTTTATCCAAACGGTCATGCGGACATTAACCACTTCCACGCCGCGGGCGGTATGGCTTTCCTTATCAAGGAATTACTCGACGCGGGCCTCCTACATGAGGATGTCAACACAGTTGCCGGTTTTGGTCTACGTCGTTACACCCAAGAGCCAAAATTACTCGATGGCGAGCTGCGCTGGGTCGATGGTCCAACCGTCAGCTTAGATACTGAAGTATTAACGTCTGTCGCTACGCCTTTCCAAAACAACGGTGGCTTAAAACTGCTTAAGGGCAACTTGGGCCGTGCGGTGATTAAAGTGTCAGCCGTGCAAGAAAAACACCGTGTAGTTGAAGCGCCTGCCGTGGTGATTGACGATCAAAACAAACTCGATGCGCTGTTTAAATCCGGCGCATTAGACCGAGATTGTGTGGTGGTAGTTAAAGGCCAAGGGCCGAAAGCGAACGGTATGCCTGAGCTGCACAAGTTAACGCCACTGTTAGGCTCTCTGCAGGATAAAGGCTTTAAAGTGGCTCTGATGACCGACGGTCGTATGTCGGGCGCATCGGGCAAAGTACCAGCCGCAATTCACTTAACGCCAGAGGCTATCGATGGAGGGCTAATTGCCAAAGTGCAAGATGGCGATCTGATTCGTGTCGACGCACTGACCGGTGAGCTGAGCTTATTGGTCTCCGATGCCGAACTTGCCGCGAGAACCGCCGCTGAAATCGATTTACGCCACTCACGCTATGGAATGGGCCGTGAGTTGTTTGGGGCACTGCGTTCAAATTTAAGCAGTCCAGAAACTGGTGCGCGCAGTACCAGCGCCATTGACGAACTTTATTAATACAAAGGAAGAATACCGCAATGCTTGAGAATAACTGGTCATTACAACCACAAGATATTTTTAAACGCAGCCCTATTGTTCCTGTTATGGTCATTAACAAGATTGAACATGCGGTGCCGTTGGCTAAAGCCTTAGTTGCTGGCGGGATCAGCGTTTTGGAAGTGACATTACGTACTCCATGCGCCCTCGACGCTATCACTAAGATCGCCCAAGAAGTGCCTGAGGCGCTTGTTGGCGCGGGTACCATTTTAAATGAAGCCCAGCTCGATCAGGCGATTGCTGCCGGTGCGCAATTTATTATCACCCCTGGGGCGACGGTTGAGCTGCTTAAAGCCGGTATGCAAGGCCCTGTGCCTTTGATCCCAGGCGTTGCCAGCATATCCGAAGTGATGACGGGCATGGCGCTGGGTTACACTCACTTTAAATTCTTCCCAGCGGAAGCTTCGGGCGGTGTGGATGCGCTAAAAGCATTCTCCGGCCCATTAGCGGATATCCGTTTCTGCCCAACGGGTGGTATTACGCCAAGCAGCTATAAAGATTACTTAGCGCTGAAAAATGTGGATTGTATCGGCGGCAGCTGGATTGCCCCAACCGATGCAATGGAGCAGGGCGATTGGGCGCGTATCACCCAATTGTGTAAAGATGCGATTGGCGGACTCTAAGCCGTTTACTTGCGGAACGCACTGATAATAAAAAACCACCTTGCGGTGGTTTTTTATTGCCTGTTCAGCGCTACATCTCTTTGCTGAGTTCCACGTTCGAGCCGGCCTTGGGGCTAAATAACTGCTGGTACAGTCTTCCGGCAAATTCATCCGTCATGCCAGAAATATAATCTGCCAACACCCTGTGGCTGTTTTGACCTTGCTGCTCACTGGTGCGCCAACGTTCTTGGGTATTGAGTGGTAATAACCGCTCGGGATCCGAGGCGAACGCTTCGAAGAGTCCCATCACTATCTGTTGGCCCTTGTATTCCAGCATTTGGATCTCAGGTTTACGGATAACGTATTTAAACACTAACTGCTTTAGCACATTGAGCGCATTAGCAAATTCGGGTTCTAGGCTGGCATTAAACCGCAGCAACGGTTCCTCGAAAGCCGGATCGTCGTTGATAATAATGGCGGTGACAAAACCATTTACTAAGGTACCGATGGCATCCTTTCGCAGATGATGTTCGTGGGAGAAGAGCTTAGTGCCGATATCGGCAAGCTCTTGGCGGATCCAAGGATCGCCACTGTGCTTAAGTGTCGGCGCCACATCCTGTTGCCATTGCGAGGCGGTGACTATGCCCATGACAATCGCATCTTCAAGATCGTGCACCGCGTAGGCGATGTCGTCCGCCAGTTCCATTATCGAGCAATCGAAGGATTTAAACTGAGTGCGTAGATGCGGGTAGTTTGGCTGTAGGCTCGGTTGAACGGAGGTAAAGCGCGCTCTATCGGCAACGGACAACGGTTCCAGTACCCAATCGAAAATGTCGCTATCATCGTCGAATATGCCTTTAACAGGCGGCCATTGTGATGGTTTAAGCTGTCTGTGATTGGTGATTTCAGGATGCGAACCTGCCACAAACAGCAGTGATTGCGATGCGGGATATTTTAAAATGCCGAGCATAGTACGGCGGCACAGATTCATCCCAAAGGCCTCGGTGTAAGGCTCGAGTTTCGAGAGGATACGAAACGTCTGGCCATTGCCTTCAAAGCCGCCGTGGTGGCGCATCATATAGTTGAGTGCGACTTCACCGCCATGACCAAAGGGCGGATGGCCAATATCATGGGCTAGACAGAGGGATTCGAGCAGGCTCATCGAGCCTAATAAGGGCTTATGCTCGGGATACTTGCGGCTGAGCTGCGCCGCAATGCCAGTGCCGATTTGAGACACTTCGAGTGAATGGGTTAAGCGCGTGCGATAAAAATCGTTCATGCCTACCCCAAGCACTTGGGTTTTGGCCTGTAGGCGGCGAAAAGCTGCGGAGTGGAGGATCCTTGCTCTGTCCCTTTGGAAAGGGCTTCGATGATCATTACGTCTTTGTTTATCTTCGCCATGGCGGCGTTCTTGCCAAACACTTGAGCTCATATGCATTCCTAGCGAGAGTGATACATCACAACATCTTGTTAATTTCGTCTAAATTCAAGGTGAAACTTGGCACAAAGCAATCCATAAAATATTTCACCGCCGGATCGGAATTGGCCGCCAGCATGGCTTCGAGTCGTTTACGCGCGGTATTAAATTCGGTGTTGCCAGCGCGGTTTTCCTCTAGACATTTAAGGTAAGCGCACAGGGTATCGGCGGATTTGACTATGGCTTTGTAAATCGGATCGGCGTAATCGCTAATAAACAGGCTGCGATAATCCTCTTTAAATTCATCGGGTACCATATCGAGCATGCGCTGCTCGGCAATGGCCTCAATCTTCTTATACTCGGCTTCGATTTCTTTATTAAAGTACTTTACCGGAGTCGGTAAGTCGCCAGTTAAAATCTCACTGGCATCATGGAAAATCGCTAAACTGGTCGCCTGATGGGCATCGAGCGTGGTGCCAAATTTCTTATTACTGATAATCACGAGGGCATGGGCGACCATGGCAACTTGCAGCGAATGCTCTTGAACGTTTTCGGTGCGCACGTTGTACATTAATGGCCAGCGCTGGATAAGTTTCATTCGGGCGAGGTGGGCAAATA
Organism: Shewanella sp. GD03713; assembly: GCF_029843705.1. Classification (NCBI taxonomy): domain Bacteria; kingdom Pseudomonadati; phylum Pseudomonadota; class Gammaproteobacteria; order Alteromonadales; family Shewanellaceae; genus Shewanella; species Shewanella sp. GD03713. The sequence continues at coordinate 2,511,358 of NZ_JAOCIW010000001.1, read as the reverse complement.
AATGACTCATAATGCTCCTTTATATGAATGCCGGACCGCATAACACTCAACTCAAGACAAATCGGTGAGAAGCGTGGCTTAAAAATACGGCTTAAAAATACTGCATAAAAAAGTACGGCGATGAAGCTTTAGCCTAACACAGGCAAGGTAGATAAGTGAGTGGAATGATTGAAGAGTTTTTACGCACAGCAAAAATAAAGCGACCCAGAGGATCGCTTTAGTCGAGGTTAACCTAATGGTCATCTTGGCGGTGAGACTAAAACATTATTGTTTGTAGGTCTCGAGGAAATTGCCAAACTCTGTCAATGCTTTAGTCAAATCTTCCTTATAGGGTAAAAACACCACTCTTAAATGATCCGGCTCTGGCCAGTTAAAGGCGCTGCCGTGTACGAGGAGGATTTTTTTATCCCTGAGCAAATCGAGTACTAAGCGCTCATCATCCCTGAGGTTGAACTTTTTCATGTCCAGTTTGGGGAAGGCGTACAGTGCCCCCTTGGGCTTTTTCACGCTCACACCGGGAATTTGGTTCAATAACTCATAACAGGTATCGCGCTGCACGGTTAAGCGGCCGCTAGGTAAAATCAGCTCATTAATGCTTTGGTAACCGCCGAGCGCGGTTTGAATCGCATGTTGATTCGGCACGTTGGCACACAGGCGCATCGAGGAAAGCATCTCTAAACCTTCGATATAACTCTTGGCAGCCTTAAGATTGCCAGACAACATCATCCAACCGACACGAAAGCCCGCTGCGCGATAGGCTTTTGAAAGACCATTAAAGGTCACGGTTAAGATATCGTCAGAGAGGCTCGCGGCCGGAATATGTTTGGCCTCGTCGTATAAAATCTTATCGTAGATTTCATCGGCAAACAGGATCAGGTTGTGCTCGCGGCAGAGCTCGATAACTTGCAGCAGTAATTCTTTACTGTAAACAGCGCCCGTTGGGTTGTTCGGGTTAATCAGCACAATACCACGGGTACGAGACGAAATTTTGCTCTTAATATCATCAAGATCCGGGAACCAATCCGCCTCTTCATCGCAGCGGTAATGTACCGCTTTACCGCCGGCTAAATTCGCCGCCGCGGTCCATAGCGGATAGTCGGGAGAGGGGATAAGCACTTCATCATCGGTGTTTAATAAGCCCTGCATGGCCATCACAATCAGTTCTGACACACCATTACCGATATAGACATCTTCGATATCGACGCCTTTAATGCCCTGCGCTTGATAATGCTGCACAATCGCCTTGCGGGCAGAGAATAATCCTTTCGACTCACAGTAGCCTTGGGCGCTGGGAAGATTGAGGATCACATCGCGCACAATTTCTTCCGGCGCTTCAAAACCGAAGGGGGCGGGGTTACCAATGTTGAGTTTGAGGATGCGGTGCCCCTCGTCTTCTAAACGTCTGGCTTCCTTGTGCACTGGGCCGCGGATGTCGTAGCAAACAGTATCCAACTTGTTGGACTTGATGATAGGGCGCATTTACACCTCGAAACATGCAGTTAATTTAGGCTTAAGTTTGTGCACCATAACGAAATTATTTGGCTTAAGGAAGGGGGCTTGAGCACAAATAACAAGTTTTTTTCATTAAACTACCCAGTTAAATATGCTTTAACCAAGCTTTAAATAAATTAAAACAAGTTTTAAATGCTGAATGTATGCAAAGTATCAAACTAATTCACTGTTGGTTTTAGTGGGGTCAGCCTTTGCGACTATCAAACGGCTTACTTGAGCCTGTGCTCGCTTTTTTTGAAACTAAAAATCCGTTCAACGGTTAAATGTTAATAAAATTGTTAATCAGTTTTTGCTTAACCGCTGATTTACTGGCGGTGATTTTAGTTAATGCGGTTTTATCGGGCATTCAGCGATTTTTTGATATTTAGGCAGATTAACTGAATGCTTATTAAGCATTTAAGGTCAAATAAAGATTTCGTTACGCTGGCTTAAAGTCATTTAAAATCAAATGCATATGCCAATATTTATTTCAGTATTAAAAATTATTTATGGTTAGCATAAATTTATGGTTGACTCGATATTCGATGCGCTTTATTTTCTGCGCGATGTTTTTGGCAAGGCACCTAAGATAACAAGCTTTTAGCAGGTTTTATCAGCGGAGTTAGTCATCATGAAGCAGCAATATTGGCGTCCGTGATCGAGGTGATTTCAGGCGCTGTTCTAAAAACTTTTGCCCTTTAGGCAACTTATTTAGAGGACCTAAGTGCATGTCTGAACCGACAGCGTTAAGTCTTATTCCACCTCTGGTGGTATTGGTGTTGGCCATTTGGTTACGCCGCCCCATTCTTTCTCTGATCATTGGTGCGGTAACTGGTTTCCTGTTACTCGATCCGTCGCAAGTCTTAAATAATTTCGCCAGCACTTCATTAAAAGTCATGGCCGATGAAACCATCGGTTGGTTGATTTTAGTCTGTGGTTGTTTTGGTGCGTTAATTGCCCTGTTAGTGCGTACTGGTGGTGCACTGGCGTTTGGTCGAAATGCACTAAAATTTGCTAAAGGCCCTAAATCCTCTCTGTTTATGACCTTTATTCTCGGGATTGTGATTTTTATCGATGACTATCTGAACGCGTTAACCGTGGGTGAAACCATGAAGCGTGTGACCGATAAGTTTAAAGTGTCCCGTGAAATGCTAGCCTATGTGGTTGACTCTACCGCAGCGCCAGTGTGCGTGCTCGTGCCATTATCCACCTGGGCAGTATTCTTTGGTGGCTTGCTGGTCGATAACGGTGTGGCGGCAGAAGGTCAGGGCATTAGCGTATATATGCAGGCGATCCCCTACATGCTTTACGCTTGGTTAGCCGTAGCTATGGTGTTACTGGTGGTGTTAGGTGTTGTGCCTGCCATTGGTCCGATGAAAAAAGCCCAGCTGCGCGCCGCCCAAGGTGAACCTGCTGAGGCGCAAGTCGATTTAGACCAGGTACAAACCTCTGACGAATACGCGATTGCTGCGATTGAAGAAGAGTTTAAGCATGCCGACAATCAGGGCAAGCTGCACAACTTCTTAGTGCCTATTCTGCTACTGGTTGCCTTTACCGTTTATTTTGATATCGACGTGTGGAAGGGCTTGTTAGCGACATTAGTTATCACGCTGCCTTACTATGCAGTGCAACGTTTAATGCCACTGTCAGAAATGATGGATCAGATGATCGATGGTTTTAAGAGCATGCTGCCCGCTATTGGTACCGTGATCGCCGCATTCGTGTTTAAGGATGTATGTGATGCGCTGCTGCTGCCACAATATGTGATTGAATCATTGAGCCCATTCATGACGCCTAAGATGTTGCCTGCGGTAGTATTCCTCTCTATGGCGATCCTTGCCTTTGCGACGGGTTCAAGCTGGGGTATTTTTGCGGTGACCATTCCAATTGTGATGCCACTGGCGCAATCGGTTGGTGCGGATATTCCACTGGTGATTGGTGCGCTGCTGTCGGCATCATCATTTGGTAGCCAAGCGTGTTTCTACTCAGATTCAACCGTATTGGCCGCACAAGGCTCTGGTTGTAACTTAGTGAGCCATGCGGTGACTCAGTTACCCTATGCGTTAATTGCCGCTGTGATTGCGTTCTTTGGCTTTATCTTGATTGCCTAAGCTGCGATGCAGTAAATATAAAAAACCAGCTACGGCTGGTTTTTTTATTGCCAACGTTTATTGAGCGTGTTGACTGGCTCGCGCCACTAAAGAACTCTTCGCTGTTTACCTCGATACCCAATTCCATGTGATAACTGTCCGGCAGCAAACCGTTAGAAGCATCAAATTCGAGGCAATAAAAAAGCCAGTGCAGGCACTGGCTTTTTTATCTGGGAGTTGACCCGTCCTAAATAGCGTTGACACTTTTCAAACTCATTTTGGAGAGTGTAATGACTTCAACAATTAAACGAACTCAACGTGATTATTCCCTCGCTTTTAAATTGGCGGTTGTCGACCAAGTGGAAAAAGGCGAGCTGACCTATAAGCAGGCACAAGACAAGTACGGTATTCAAGGCTGCTCCACCGTGTTAGTGTGGTTACGCAAGCATGGCAAACTGGATTGGTCCCTAGGGACGCCGCCTACATCAATGCGAGGACAGTTGATGACTGAACCCACCACGCTCACCCCCGAGCAAAAGATAAAAGCCCTCGAAGCCGAACTTGAAGATACTCGCATGAAAGCCGCGTTCTTCGAAGCCATTGTCGAAAAACTCAGAACTGACTACGGGATATCCGTCGTAAAAAAGCCACCCGCGAAACGCTCCAAGAAAAAACGGCCATAGGTTATGGCGTCACCCAATGCTGTCGTTACCTTGGCATCAGTCGCCAGGCGTATTATCAACAATGCCAGCGGCAAATCGTCTCAGAGCTAAAGGAGCAAGAGGTGGTGCAAACGGTACAATATGAACGGTTATTTCAACCGCGAGTCGGTACGCGTAAACTGCAGTATTTACTCAACAAAATGCATCAAATAGTGATAGGACGAGACCGGTTATTTCGCTGTCTTAGGGCGCATCGTTTGTTGGTCACGCCGAAACGGGCGTACCATAAAACGACCCATAGCCATCATCGATTTAGGTGTCATCCCAACTTGCTTAAGCCCAGTGAGCAGCAAGTGGACATCAGCCGCTCAGAACAAGTCTGGGTGGCTGATATTACCTATCTGTCACTGCAAGATAATGAAGCCTATTTAAGCTTGGTGACCGATGCCTGGTCACGAAAAATTGTGGGTTATCATGTTGATGATAATCTTAAAACAGACGGGGTGCTAACGGCTTACAAACGGGCACTGAGACAGCGACAAGATAAAAGTAAACCGCTGATACACCACTCAGACCGAGGGATACAGTACTGCTCAAACGCGTATCAAGCGGTTCACGCACAACATGGCGTGACATGCTCAATGACAGACGGATATGACTGCTATCAAAATGCCTTAGCAGAGCGAGTGAATGGCATCTTGAAGCAGGAGTTTTTAACACATAAGCCCGCAACGCTGGAGGAGGCGCGACAAATGGTGGCAGAAGCGGTTGCCATCTATAATCAACGACGGCCACATTTGGCCTTAAAATACAAAACGCCCGATGAGGTTCATCGAGCGTTTTAGGTGGAAATAAGTGTCAACTTATTTCAGGACGAGACAAGTAGGAAGGGCGATTATACGCGCTTCTTGAATTCGCCAGTACGAGTGTCGATTTCAATCTTGTCGCCAACTTTAACGAAGTCAGCCACGCTGATTGTACCGCCGCCAGTGATAGTTGCTGGCTTCATTACTTTACCTGAAGTATCGCCACGAGCTGATGGCTCAGTGTAGATCACTTCACGTACGATAGTGGTTGGCATTTCAACAGAAATTGCTTTGCCTTCGTAGAAAGTTACTTGGCAAGTTTCTTCCATACCGTCAACGATGTAAGCCGCAGCATCACCTAAGTTCTCAGCTTCTACGTCGTATTGGTTGTATTCTGCATCCATGAACACGTACATAGGATCAGCAAAGTAAGAATAAGTACAATCCAGACGATCTAGGATAATATCGTCAATCTTATCTTCACCTTTGAAAGTGGTTTCAGTACCAGAGTTAAGCAGTAAGTTTTTCAGCTTTAACTTAACGATGGCAGCGTTACGGCCAGAACGAGTTGTTTCTGTTTTCTGTACAACCCATGGGCTGCCTTCAAACATGATCACGTTACCAGGACGGACTTCATGAGCAGTTTTCATTACACAATTTCCTATATGTCGATTTTCTATTTCAGCGCAGCATCTTAGCTTTTTTTGACGAATTGGACTAGCCGAGTCGCAAGATCTGCAGCATTTATTGCGTCAATTGGCCAATCTTTAGCATGTTGCAAGAGTGGCAAACTGACAGGATTTAGGTTTTGCCAGTGAGTTTTCACGGCAGATTGCTCGCCTTGGTTAAATGCAACATTCAATTTAGACCAAGTGTCGGCAATATCAGGGGGCAGATTATCGCAGTAAAGTTGGATAAAAGCTTCTAATTTTATTAGATGATAATCATCTTCTTGCGGATAAATATGCCAAATGAAGGGTTTAGCGGCCCATTGCGCCCTCAAGAAGCTATCTTCACCGCGGACAATATTAAAGTCGCAGCTCCACAGCAGGCGGTCGAACCCTTGTTGGTCAGTCATCGGCAAGATATGCAGGGTCAAATGACCTAGCTTAATTTGCTGTCCGGGGCTGAGCGCCTCAACCTTGCAGGGTAATAAGTGTTGTAAGCTGTTTAAGCTGCGTCCCTTGGGAATAAGCGCATGGATTTTGGCATCGCTTGTTGCACTGGCTTGCCAAAGTTCACATAAGGCCGGCAGAGAATCAGTTTCATAACTAAAGACGCTGTAGACAGTATCTTGCGCCTGAATATCCTTAAGACCAAGGCGCTCAAATAATTGCAATTTATTGACGCTATCCTGTTGCCATGCATCGCGTTCGGCAAATAGCTCCCGCTCACAGATTAATCCACCCGTCTTTGGGGTAAAACCCGGGAAAAAGAAATACTTTTTGATGCCGCTTGCCTGCATCGAGGGTAACCCATGGCAGCCATCGACCCAGTCTTCGGCGCTTAAATATTCTAAATTAAGCCATACAGGCACAGCTTGCGGTGTTGTGCTGTGCAGCGTGATGAGTTGTTGTTTGACCTCGTCAGGCAGTTCGCAGGCAAAGGCTTCAATTAACACGGCGCCGGGCACAAATGCCACGGGCAGGGGTGTTGTCCAATGATTGATGGTGACGCCATTAAAGACTTGGCTGCTTTGGTTTGGGTCAAGGCTCGGTAAAATATGCGAGAAGCTGTTTAAGTCATCGACCCAGAGTGTAATGGGGAGCTGATATTCATTGACCAGCTGTTTGGCTAAGCGCCAAGTGACGCCGATATCGCCGTAATTATCGACGACGCAGCAAAAGATGTCCCAGTGGGGAGCGGTGGTTGCCATTGAGTGTATCGCTTTCATTAATCGGGAGAGCACACATAAAAAAAGCGGCATTTCGGCCGCTTTTTTTACGGAACTGAGCTTAGTCTTCGAACTCGGCTAAGCACATTTCTTCGTAGATTTGCTTAACCCAAGCATCCACACGCTCTTCAGTCAGCTCTGGTTGACGGTCTTCGTCAATCCCTAAACCGATGAAGTGGTCATCATCGACTAAGCCTTTTGACGCTTCGAAGTTATAACCAGCCGTTGGCCAGTGACCGATGATGATACCGCCACGAGCTTGAACGATATCGCCCACCATGCCCATGGCATCGAGGAAGTATTCTGCGTAGTCTTCTTGGTCACCACAACCGAAGATAGCAACCAGTTTGTCTGTAAAATCAATCTGTTCTAATTCAGGGAAAAAGTCATCCCAGTCGCACTGTGCTTCACCGTAATACCAGGTTGGGATGCCGAACAGCAGCAGGTCGTATTCTGCGATCTGTTCTTTGGTGCTCTTGGCGATATCTTTCACCTCAACCATTTTCTTACCCAGTTTCTTCTGGATCATCTTGGCGACAGCTTCGGTGTTGCCTGTGTCGCTACCGAAAAAAAGACCTACAGTTGCCATTGTCTATCCTTTATGTCTAGTTCACTTATACGTTAATCTTGCTGCTATCGATTGCTCAGCATTCAATTTTTTGCTGAAGAATTAATTCGATTAACTGGCTTCGGCTGATGTTACTGGCCAATGCCTGCTCATTCAAGGCGTCATATAAATCTTGTGACACCTTTAACTCTATTCGCTTTAATCCTTTGGCTTTATCCCGCTGGATCTGGTTGCGCTTATTGACCTTAAGTTGCTGGCTACGGGACAAAGGATTGCTACGTGGGCGGCCCCGGCGCTTTTCATTGGCAAAAAGGTCAATGGTTGTTCTATCTGTTGCTTCTTTTGCCATGTTCTTATTGTTTAACCGATGCCTGAACCTTCCCAGGACATCTGGATAATACCTTTTGCAATAAACCCGGCGCAGCCGAGAAATAACACTAACCACACAATAAATCGACCAAATTTCGGCACATTACCTTGTTTAAGCACATCGTGGATGGCCATGCCGATAAAGAAAAATATCGCGGCAAAAAACAGGTTCAGGCCGATGGTTTCAATTTGTTCCATGTACTGAGATAACATACTTTCTTAGTCCTCTAGAGTCTTCTAAGGCTAAAAGAGGCGCGAATATATCACATCAGCAGGGTGTCGGCTATATGATTTAGGTCGAGAATCATTGTCATTTACACTGAGTGTTTGTCAATAAATTCAGACACAATACGATTAAACACCGCTGGTTTTTGAGCATGCAGCCAATGGCCACAACCTTCTAATGTTTTGGCCTGCGCCGCGGGAAATTGACGCATGATCTCATCGCGATGTTCGGCGGTCACATAATTGGAGTCGCCACCACGGATAAAAAGGCTCGGTCCGTTATAGACTTGCTGCGATTTGTGGTTTTCATTTGGCCAACCAATGATGTTGGGATAACAGCTTTTTAAACCAGTAAGGTTCATCTTCCAACGAAAGCCGGTGTCGGTGCGCTGGAGGTTTTTGAGTAAAAACTGCGCGGTCGGTTCATCGATGCCACCCGCTAATAAATGCGATAACGCAAAGCGGCGGTCGGTGTGGCCTTCAAGTGGCAAACTTTCGAGTGCCGCAAATACCGCATCATGGCGCGGCTGGTAAGCAACTGGGGCAATATCGGCGGCTACCATGCTGATGATGCGTTCTGGATAGGCAAGGGCGGTTGCCATGGCGATTTTACCGCCCATGGAATGGCCAACAATGTGTATACGCTCAAGCTCAAGTTCATCTAACAATGCCACCATGGCCTTGGCTAAGCTTGGGTAATCCATCTCCTGCCAATGTTCACTCAAACCATGATTAGGCACATCAACGCGGATAACCTGATGATTTGCTTCGAGGACTTGTCCTAGCCCCTTAAGATTATCTAAATTGCCAAAGAGTCCGTGGATAAGGAGGACTTCTTCTCCTTGACCTGTGGATGCAAAATTCATGGAATCGCCTGTGCTGTGGTACATAAAGTGCTGCGGATTGTGCCCCTAATGGGTTAAGTTTGACAAGTCTTGAGGCGATTTTGAGGCACAGTGCGCCGAACTTGCTGGCTTTTTCAGCGATTAACGCGCTTGTGCTAATTTGATGTGCGATTTCACGCATTTTTAGATTAATGATGCTTTATCAGATTGATAGAGATAGATACACTGGGGCAACGATCGCACAGATCCTTTGCGAGGATCGCCTGTGGTGCACTTTTTCGGTTAAGCCTATCGAATAACAAAGGATAATAAGGTTATGAAATACATCGAAGTGGATGAAGAGCTCTATCGTCATATTGCCAGCAAAACGGAACGTATTGGTGAGAGCGCCTCTGACATTCTCCGTCGATTACTCGGCCTGTCCGTCGATGCGGTTGAACAGGCGCAGCCACAGGCCATTAGCCAACCGAGTTTAGAGGCAACGACGCCTGAGCCACAGATAGCACCTCAGATAGAAACCTTAGTCTCTGCGACCGATTTCAATCAATTGGTGGATGAGCATAAGTTAGAGCAGCAAAAAGGCGCCGTGGGTCGTTTCTTATTCTTGCTCGAGAGTTTATATCAACAGAGCCAAGCGCAATTCTCGCAAATTTTGCAGATCCAAGGTCGCGATCGACTCTATTTTGCGCGCTCACGGGAAGAGTTACTCAAGGCCAGTGCTACCGCCAACCCCAAGGAAATCGGTAATACCGGATTTTGGGTCACGACCAACAATAACACCGCCAAAAAACGGGCGATTTTAGTCGAAGCCTTAATGCAATTTGGCTGCGATGCCCAAATCGCCAACGGCATTGCCGAACGCGTATAACGCTTTTATCGACGCCGCAATGATGCGGCGTTTCCATTTAATTAACCGATTTTCCAGTAGGAGAGGATCAGGTGGCAATACATCAACGGGCAGGACAAACCGCGAGTCAGACGGATCTGGTGAATATTCCAAAGCTGATGAGCCATTATTACAGCATCAAACCTAATGTGGATGCTGCAGAGCAACGTGTGACGTTCGGGACCTCGGGTCACCGCGGAACCGCGTTTCAAGCAAGTTTTAACCAAGACCATATTTGGGCGATTACTCAGGCCGTGGTGGATTATCGCCAATCTGTGAATATCGACGGCCCGCTATTTTTAGGTATCGATACCCACGCCTTATCTTATGCGGCTTACGTGTCGGCGATTGAAGTGTTAGCGGCCAATAAGGTGACTGTGCATATTCAGCAAAATGATGGCTTTACCCCCACGCCTGTGGTGTCACATGCCATTATTTGTGCCAATCGTGAAGCGGCGCTGAGTGGCGCCGCGTTAAGCGATGGTTTGATTATTACACCATCCCATAATCCACCGCAGGATGGTGGTATCAAGTACAATCCTCCCCATGGCGGCCCAGCCGAAGGCAATATCACAGCGTGGATTGAGTCCCGTGCTAATGATTACCTGCGCGCAGGGCTTAAGGGCGTTAATAAGCTGGCTTATGCGGATGCGTTAACCTCGGGTTATGTGCATGCCATTGATTTGATCACGCCCTATGTAGCGGATTTAGTCAATGTGGTCGATATGCATGCTATCGCTAAGGCTAAGCTGAAATTGGGCGTTGACCCATTAGGCGGCTCGGGTATTCATTATTGGGCGCCGATTGCCAAGCACTATGGCATTGATATCACTTTAGTTAACGATAAGGTCGACCCAAGTTTTAGCTTTATGTCGCTCGATAAAGACGGCAAGATCCGTATGGATTGCTCTTCTCCCTATGCGATGGCAGGCTTACTTGCCCACAAAGAATCCTTCGATTTATGCGTTGGTAACGATCCTGACTACGACAGACACGGCATCGTGTGTCCGTGCACCGGACTGATGGATCCCAACCACTATTTAGCGGTAGCAATTGATTATTTGCTGACCCACAGACCCGAATGGAGCGAGCAGTTAGCCATCGGCAAAACACTGGTATCGAGCGCGCTTATCGATAAAATCTGTACCTTCCATGGCAAAAAATTACTCGAAGTCCCTGTCGGCTTTAAGTGGTTCGTTGATGGATTAGCCGAGGCAACTATTGCATTTGGCGGTGAGGAGAGTGCTGGCGCGGCGTTCCTGCGCCGTGATGGCACGACTTGGTGTACCGACAAAGACGGTTTTATTCTGGTACTGCTTGCGGCCGAAATGCTTGCGGTTACTGGCAAGACACCGGGGCAACGCCATCAAGAATTAGTGGCGCAATTCGGTCAAAGTTTTTACAAGCGTATCGACAGTCCGATCAGCCTTGAGAACAAAGCCAAATTTGCCAAGCTTAATGCCGAAACCTTAAACGCCACTATGCTGGCGGGTGAGAAGATTGATGCCGTATTGACCCACGCCCCTGGTAACAACGCCTCGATAGGTGGCATTAAAGTGACGACGGCCAATGGTTGGTTCGCGGCGCGGCCGTCGGGCACTGAGGCGTTATTTAAGATTTACGGTGAGAGCTTTATCAGTGAGCAGCATCTTGCCGATATCATTAAGGACGCACAGGCCTTGATTGATAAGGCGCTTAGCGCCTGAACTAGCATTTAAGCTTTGTTTTTCCGATAAAAAACGCACTCATGGAAATCCTATGAGTGCGTTTTTATTTGTAGCGATGAGAAGCCAAGCCTCTCACGAAGATGCTAAATGGTTTTGATCAATACTCGAGATGGCAACTAGGTAAGTTGTTCTTATCGATATAGTTTTGATGATATTCCTCTGCAACATGGAATTGCTGCAAAGGTACAATTTCAGTCACAATGTGGCGTAATCCCCAGCGGCCCGACCGGGCAAAGGCCAGTTTAGAAGCTTCGGCCGTCGCTTTTTGCTCACGGTCATGGAAGAAAATGGTACTGCGGTACTGAGTGCCGATATCGCCGCCCTGCATATTGAGCGTGGTGGGGTTGTGGTTCTTCCAAAACACATCCAGTAACTCGTCGTAGCTGACAATCGCAGGGTCAAATTCCACTTGCACGACTTCAGCATGGCCTGTTTTGCCTTTTTTGACTTCCTCATAGGTGGTCGCTTCGTTATTACCACCCATATAGCCGCAGGTCGCGTTGGTCACGCCGTTGACTTGTCTAAAGAAATACTCCACGCCCCAAAAACAGCCGGCACCGAAAGTTGCTAACGCCATGATAAATCCTGATAGAAGTCTAGATGGCTAAGGATTGTGATAAAACTCATCCCTAAAAGCAAGTGTGTCGACAAAATTAATCCTATGTCGACCAAATGCGGCTAAGATGCTGTGGTTTGCCGCGAAATGCGCTTGTTTGACCAGAATGACAGAGTAACGGCCCAAAAACTTGTGTTAGTATGGATGCGCTTTTTAAGGCGGGTAGCGATAAGTGCCATGAAACAGGCAGTTATTGCCATCACTCCCGTCTTTGACACGCTATTATAAGGAGAATTCTGTGTTACAAGCTCTGTTAGATTCGAAGGATTTTCTCGCGCTGACCCTCGCCAATCCTGAAACCCTCGGGGATGAGTTTAGTTTCACCTTAGGGGAACATACTCGAGTCGAAGTGTGGAACACAGGCGTCATCGTCTTTGAGCCAGCACAAGCCCAAGGTAAGGATGTCATTCTCTCCTGCGGTGTCCACGGTAATGAAACCGCCCCCATCGAACTCTGCAATACCTTAATCAAACAGCTTCTCCAACAAAAAATCATCGCCAAACAACGCACGCTCTTTCTTATTGGTAACCCTTTAGCGATTAATAACGGCACTCGCATTATCGACGAGAACATGAATCGTCTCTTTAGTGGCGAGCATTCAAACCCACCGGGATTAGTCAATCCTGAGCGGGTGCGAGCAAAAAAATTAGAAGCTTATGTCGACCGCTTCTTTAAGGGCGCAGCTGCAGGGCGCCAGCGTATTCACTACGATTTACACACGGCGATGCGGGCATCAAAACACGAAAAGTTTGCGATTTATCCCTATCGTCCCGGCCGGGCTTACAGCGCCGAGCAAATCATGTTTTTAGCGGCCAGTGGCGTCGATACTGTGTTATTTCACCATGAGCCGACGACCACCTTTAGTTATTTTTCCTCCGAGCAGTATGGCGCCGATGCCTTTACCATTGAATTAGGTAAGGTGTATCCCATGGGGCAAAACGATATGACGCGTTTTATTGCCGCCCAAGAGATGTTTATGCGCCTTATCACAGACAAACCCTTAGCGCTTGAGCCATTCTCAGCGGATAAGGTGAATCTGTATCAAGTATGTCGGGTGATTAACAAACATTTTGATGATTTTGAATTTACCTTCGCGGCCGATGTCGAAAACTTCCGATCGTTCCCGAAAGGCTTTGTATTGGCCCGAGAGGGTGGGCAGGAAATTAAAGTCGAACAGGAATTTGAAGCGATTGTCTTCCCCAATGCTAAGGTGCCCATCGGCAATCGCACTGTGATTTGCTTGATCCCTTCAGTCGCGCCAGATGTTCGCTAGTTTTGTAAAGCATTATATACATGCCCACAGGGGATTAGTTGTCGTTTGAACTGTGCCAACGGTTGATAGGTAGTTTACGTTAACGTAATGTTCATCCGGCATATTCGTATAAATTAGGCGTTGTGGATTTTCCATGGCGTAACGAGATAACAAGAGCACAATATGAGCAAAGCAACACTCAACACTGATACAGTGCACCGTGTCGGCTTCTTGGATAAGGCATCGCTTCACATTCCTATCCTTCGAATTCTACAAGCAGACGGCACTACCTATGAAACCGCGGTTTTGCCTGTAATAGATGAAGCCTTAGCCACCAAAATTTACGATACTTGCGTATTCACGCGGGTACTCGACGAACGTATGTTAGGCGCACAGCGTCAGGGACGGATCAGCTTCTATATGACCTGTACGGGTGAAGAAGCGGCGATCGTCGGCAGTGTCGCGGCGCTTGATCAAGAAGATGTGATCCTCGCGCAATATCGTGAACATGCGGCGCTGCGTTACCGTGGTTTTACCACTGAGCAGTTTATGAACCAAATGTTCAGCAATGAGAAGGACTTAGGTAAAGGTCGCCAAATGCCAATTCACTACGGCTGCGCGGCGTTAAACTACCAAACCATTTCATCGCCACTGGCCACGCAAATCCCGCAAGCGACAGGTGTCGGTTATAGCCTGAAAATGCAGGGCAAACGTAATGTTGCCGTCTGTTATTTCGGTGAAGGCGCTGCCTCTGAAGGTGACTTCCACGCAGGCTTGAATATGGCTGCGGTGTTAAAATGCCCGGTGATTTTCTTCTGCCGTAACAATGGTTATGCGATTTCCACCCCAACAGAAGAACAGTTTGCCGGTAACGGTATCGCTAGCCGCGGTGTGGGTTACGGTATGCACACCATTCGTGTCGACGGTAACGATATGCTGGCGGTGTTAGCGGCGACGCAACAGGCGCGTGCCTATGCAATTGAGCATAATGCTCCCGTGTTGATTGAAGCCATGACTTATCGCCTTGGCGCGCACTCATCTTCTGACGATCCTTCTGGTTATCGCTCCAAAGAAGAAGAGGCAAAATGGCAGCAACACGATCCAGTCAAACGCTTCAAGTTATGGTTGATCAACAAAGGCTGGTTGGCCGAGGCCGATGATGCCCAGCGTTACGAAAAGTACCGTGAAGAAGTGTTAGCCGCCGTTAAAGTCGCTGAAAAATTACCTATCCCTATGCTGGATGAGATCATTGAAGATGTGTACGACAAGCCAACACCAGCGCTGAAAAAGCAGCTGAGTGAACTTAAAGAACACATCAAGAAATATCCGCAATCCTATCCCAAAAGTGCAGGGAGGCTATAAGCCGTGGCAGAAATGAATATGTTACAGGCCGTCAATGAGGCCTTGTCTATCGCCATGCAATCTGACGAGCGCATGGTGGTATTTGGTGAAGACGTTGGCCACTTTGGCGGTGTGTTTCGCGCAACCTCAGGTTTACAGGAAAAGTTTGGTCGCAGCCGTTGCTTTAACACGCCGCTGACTGAACAAGGCATTGCGGGTTTTGCCAACGGTTTAGCCTCTAATGGCATGACCGCCGTAGCGGAAATCCAGTTCGCCGATTACATCTTTCCAGCGTTCGATCAGATAGTGAACGAGTCTGCTAAATTCCGTTACCGCAGTGGTAATGAATTTAATGTGGGAAGCCTAGTGTTTCGTACACCTTATGGTGGCGGTATTGCGGGCGGCCATTATCATTCACAATCGCCAGAAGCTTATTTTACCCAAACCCCAGGCTTAAAAGTGGTTGTGCCACGCAATCCAGAGCAGGCCAAGGGCTTATTATTAGCCTCTATTCGCGATAAAAACCCTGTGGTGTTCTTCGAGCCAAAGCGTTTATACCGTGCTTCAGTGGGTGAAGTCCCTGCGGGCGATTATGAAATCGAGCTGGGTAAAGCCGAAGTAGTGCGTGAAGGGAAAGACATCACCTTAGTAGCCTGGGGCGCACAGATGGAAATCATCGAAAAAGCGGCCGACATGGCGGCAAAAGAGGGGATTTCCTGCGAAATTATCGACCTACGTACACTCGCGCCTTGGGATGTAGATACAGTTGCAGATTCTGTGAAGAAGACAGGCCGCTTACTGATCAACCACGAAGCGCCATTGACGGGTGGTTTTGCCGGTGAAATCGCCGCGACGATTCAGCAAGAGTGTTTCTTGTATTTAGAATCACCCATCAGCCGTGTATGTGGTCTAGATACCCCATATCCACTGGTCCACGAAAAAGAATATATGCCCGATGCGCTCAAAACCTTTGAAGCCATTAAGGCATCGGTGAACTTCTAGGAGTCCGGTATGATTAAAGATTTTATTTTGCCGGACATTGGTGAAGGCGTTGTCGAGTGCGAACTCGTCGAGTGGTTGGTGCAAGAGGGCGACACGATTGCTGAAGATCAGCCCATCGCCGATGTGATGACAGACAAAGCCTTAGTGCAAATTCCAGCGCCTTTTGCGGGAGTCGTGACCAAGCTGTATTACACCAAAGGCGATATCGCTAAGGTGCATGCGCCGCTTTATGCTGTGCAGATTGAGTCTGACGAAGCCGCGCCTGTAGCTGCGTCTCAGCCTGAAGCACACACAGCGACGCAAACACCTGCAAGTCAATCCAGCGCGGCGGGTACGAGCGTAGAAGAGTTTCTGCTACCCGATATTGGCGAAGGCATTGTTGAGTGTGAACTGGTCGAATGGCTAGTCCAAGAAGGCGATACTGTGGTTGAAGATCAACCCATCGCCGATGTGATGACAGATAAAGCCCTAGTGCAAATCCCTGCTATCAAAGCGGGCAAAATTGTCAAATTGCACTACCGTAAGGGCCAGTTAGCGAAAGTACATGCACCACTATTTGCGATTGAGGTCGAAGGTGGCGTTAGTGCGCCAGTCAGCCATGCACAGGAAGCCAGCGCCACCGCTGTGAATACCGCAGCACCAGTCGCTTGCGCGGCGGTGTCCTCGGAGCCTGCTCGCCAAGGTAAAGCCTTAGCCAGCCCAGCCGTTCGCCGTATGGCACGTGCCTTAGATATCGATTTAAGTCGCGTCCCTGGTAGTGGTAAACATGGCCGTGTGTATAAGGAAGACATTACTCGCTTCCAAGCACAGGGCGGCGCTGTGCCTGCCGCTGCGCCAGTGGCAGCTGCCCCAACTGTGGCTCAATCGACCGTTTCTACCGCAGTGGCAAGCGCTGCACGGGGTGACATTGTTGAGCCTATCCGTGGCGTGAAAGCCGTGATGGCGAAAATGATGGTGGAGTCGGTATCCACCATTCCACACTTCACCTATTGCGAAGAGTTTGATTTGACAGACTTAGTCGCTCTGCGTGAAAGCATGAAGGCCAAGTATTCCTCCGACGAAGTAAAGCTGACCATGATGCCATTCTTTATGAAGGCCATGTCGTTAGCCTTAACGCAGTTCCCTGTGCTTAACAGTCAAGTGAATGCCGATTGTACGGAAATCACTTACAAAGCGCGTCATAACATAGGTATGGCGGTCGACTCTAAGGTGGGATTATTGGTACCAAACGTGAAGGATGTGCAAGATAAGAGCATCCTCGAGGTTGCTGCCGAAATCACCCGCTTAACCAATGCTGCACGCAGCGGCCGTGTGGCGCCGGCGGATCTTAAAGAAGGCACCATCTCGATTTCGAATATTGGCGCCTTAGGTGGCACAGTTGCAACGCCTATTATCAATAAGCCGGAAGTCGCGATTGTCGCATTAGGTAAGTTGCAAACCTTGCCGCGCTTTAATGCGAAAGGTGAAGTCGAAGCACGTCAGATCATGCAAGTGAGTTGGTCTGGGGATCACCGCGTTATTGATGGCGGCACCATTGCTCGTTTCTGTAACCTTTGGAAACAATACCTTGAGCAGCCGCAGGATATGCTATTAGCCATGCGCTAATCGGCTGTCAGCCAATACTTACGGCCAATCCAGCAAAAAAGGACGCAATTTAGCGTCCTTTTTTATTCGCAGGCCATAAATGGGTTAATCTTTTGATCCCAATTACGTATAATTCGCGAACGTTGTTATCCTGATGGATTTGTTATGAGCCCCAGCCCATTTGCCCCAACAATCGAAACTATTGATTATCCGTTTCCGCCTAAGCCAATTCCTCTGTCCGATGCCGAAAAGGCGGACTACAAGGCACGTATCAAGCAGCTGCTGATTGAAAAAGATGCGGTATTGGTTGCCCATTATTATACCGACCCTGAAATTCAAGCTCTGGCCGAAGAAACTGGCGGTTGTGTTTCTGACTCACTCGAAATGGCGCGCTTTGGCCGCGATCATCCCGCCAAGACGTTAATCGTCGCCGGGGTGAAATTTATGGGTGAAACCGCCAAAATCTTAAGCCCTGAAAAAACCATTCTGATGCCGACCTTGGAGGCGACCTGTTCATTGGACTTAGGTTGCCCCATCGATAAATTCAATGCCTTCTGTGATGCGCATCCTGATCATACCGTAGTCGTTTATGCCAACACTTCGGCGGCGGTAAAAGCCCGTGCCGATTGGGTGGTCACCTCAAGTATTGCCCTTGAAATCGTTGAGCATTTAGACAGCGAAGGCAAAAAAATCATTTGGGGCCCAGACCGTCATTTAGGCAGTTATATTGCCAAACAAACGGGCGCCGAGATGTTGATGTGGCAGGGTGACTGTATCGTTCACGATGAGTTTAAGGCCAATGCGCTGCGAGATTTAAAGCGTGTTTACCCTGACGCGGCGATTCTAGTGCACCCAGAGTCACCCGCGAGTGTGGTTGCGATGGCGGATGCTGTCGGCTCCACCAGCCAGTTGATTAAAGCTGCGCAAACCATGGCAAATGAGCGTTTTATTGTGGCGACCGATCGCGGTATTTTCTATAAAATGCAACAAGCGGCGCCGGGTAAAACACTGATTGAAGCGCCTACTGGCGGTAATGGTGCCACCTGTAAGAGCTGTGCTCACTGTCCTTGGATGGCGATGAATGGCTTAAAGGCGATTGAAGCGTCCTTAAGTGACAGCGACAAAACGACTCACGAAATCTTTGTCGATGAAGATTTACGCGTGAAAGCCTTAATCCCGCTTACCCGTATGCTCGATTTCGCTAAAACACTGAATATGAAAGTGAAAGGCAACGCTTAATCAAGCGTGCATAACACTCACGAAAAATGAAATCCCTGCCACTTGGCGGGGATTTTTGTATCGGTTCAAATTGATCAGCAGCTAAGCTGCTAAGTATGTGCTTAATAAGGTGCGCTAACTTTTAGACGCCATTCTTCATAGATGCATATATGCTTCAATTTAAAGAAATACACGCTCTTTTACTTACTGGATCGGTGTTGTTGGCCTAAATTTGATATAGCAAAGCGTAGGTGAGTTCACTCATTGCGCTGTGTTCATGCAATTTTGTATAAGATAACCATGGAGAAGGGTATGAAAAACATCGTGTTACTGCTTGCATCAATGTCTGCTGCCTGTGCATTTGCAGACGTGAGTGTGCCAATGAATCTTGTCAACGAAAAGGGCGTGGGTGAAAGTGTCGGTCAAGTGACCATTTCTGAGTCGCAGTATGGAGTGGTATTTACGCCATCACTCAAAGGCTTAATGCCGGGATTACATGGTTTCCATCTACATGAGAACGGCAGCTGTGATCCAAAGGAAAAGGACGGAAAAATCGTCCCTGCTGGCGCGGCAGGTGGACACTATGATCCTGCCGCCACGAAAGCCCATGGCACGCCATGGGGAGAAGGGCATTTAGGCGATCTACCACCATTGTTTGTCGATGCAGACGGTGCAGCTAGTCAGGCCGTGCTGGCACCGCGCTTAAAAATGGGTGATCTTAAAGGCCATGCGATCATGATCCATGCCGGTGGCGACAACCATTCCGATCACCCAGCGCCTTTAGGTGGCGGCGGTGCGCGTGTAGCCTGCGGTATTATCAATTAATGTATCGCCACATTCAGTTGTTAGCGGCGAAATGCGAGCATTGGTAACGACAGTGGATTAATGAGCCGTGAAATCGGTATAAAAAAAGCCCCGCAAGAGCGGGGCTTTTTGATAAAGAAGAATGATTACTTCGCGTTCATCAGCGCAACCGCGTTGTCCAACATACGGTTACTGAAGCCCCATTCGTTATCGTACCATGCCATCACTTTAACTAAACGGCCGTTAACGCGGGTTTGAGTCGCATCGAAGTTAGATGAAAACGCATTGTGGTTAAAGTCGATAGACACCAGTGGCTCTTTGTTAACCGCTAACACTTCGCTCAGAGGCGCAACAGCAGCGGCACGTTCGATGATGGCGTTAACTTCTTCAACAGTGGTATCACGTGCTGCAATGAAAGATAAATCCACTAAAGACACGTTAACAGTCGGTACACGTACTGCTAAACCATCGAATTTACCTTGTAATTCAGGTACAACTAAACCTACTGCCGCGGCAGCGCCAGTTTTAGTTGGGATCATTGACAGTGCTGCAGCGCGGGCACGACGTAAATCTGTGTGGTATACGTCAGATAAACGTTGATCGTTGGTGTAAGCATGAATGGTGGTCATCAGACCGGATTCAATACCAATTTCGTCATTTAACGGCTTAGCGAAAGGTGCTAAACAGTTAGTGGTACATGAAGCATTAGAGATAACTGTCATATCCGCGGTCAATACATTGTTGTTCACACCGTAAACGACGGTTGCATCAACGTTTTTACCTGGTGCAGAAATAATGACTTTCTTCGCGCCCGCCGCTAAATGTGGCTGTACAGATTCTTTAGAAGTGAAGATACCAGTACATTCGAACACGACGTCAACTTGTAAGTCGCCCCAAGGTAATTTACCTGGATCGCGTTCTTGGAAGGTGAGGATCTTGTCGCCGTTGACATAAATTGCTTCAGCATCATGCTCAACTTTGGCATTGAAACGACCATGTACAGAATCGTATTTTGTCAGGTGAGCGTTGATTGAAGCGTCGCCTAAATCGTTGATGGCAACAATTTTGATTGGGTAAGCTTTTTCGCTTTCATACAGGGCGCGTAATACGTTTCTACCGATACGGCCATAACCATTTATTGCTACACGGATAGTCATCTCATATCCCTCTGGTGATTATAAAATTCAACTGGTAGTAAAATTACCAAACTGACAGCTATCGTCAAGTGAATTCGGCAATTTTGCCGGGATTCGGTTAACAAATTAGGTGTTTTTTTTACATTGCTCGCGAAAACACCATTTTCAGCGCTGTATTTGGGTAAAAAATTACAAGGTGGCAAACATTTTGCCGACGTTCTTCAAAACGCAAGTTAAGGCGAATTTGGCTTCTCTGGCTCGACAGTTGTTGCCGCTGGCGGTGTGACCTCCGTCTGGGGCGGAGCAAGCCAGAGCGCAACCGGACTGGTTGAATAGAGGCCATCTTCTAACGCGTCGATTAAGTTCTGGGCGTATTGATCTAATTTGGCCGCTAGCGCCTTGTCGCCACCGATTAAGGCTAGCATCTTATCTTCAGAATACTTCTGCTGCGTAAGTAGTAAATTCGCTTTGGTCAGCATATATGTTTTTTCAAACGCTTGGGTTTGACGATAGGCTGAGGCGAGCCCAAGCAACCAGTTGGGATCAAAGTCGGCATATTGAATTTCTGCAAACACTTTAAGATAGAGTTGTTGCGCTTTGATGGCATTTCGATTGCTGTAATAGGTGGCGATTTGCGCAAGGAGAAAAGGCTCAGTAACTTCACCGGCATTTTCTTGCGCTAATAGTCGGTTTAAGGCATCGGTGTCACCAAAACGTGTCCATTGATAGTAAGACATAAAGGGGTCTTGGCGTTCGCGGGTTTCTTCCTGTAGACGGCTGAGGTTTTCTGTACTCAGGCGAAAGGCTCTGGCGCGGTCAGCCGTGCGATTCGTATGGATGATATGTTGCACCCCTGAGGCCAATTCAATACAACGGCTGTAATCTTCAAGGTAAGTTAACTGTTGGTAAAGTTGCTTGCCCGTAGGATTTTTGTTGTCTAATAGGTCGAATCGGCTCTGGATCAGCAGGGTTTTCTCGGTTAAACACCATCCATCTTTATGCAAATCGGCACAAATTTCAGGATTATTTTTACAAATCGTTTCGATATTTCGGCCATTATCACAACCGAAAAGGCTTATCGCGAGGGTAAATGATGTAATTATTACTAGATTTTGTCTCAAAACACGCTCCAAAATGCAATTTTCTCTAATAAAATTACAGATTTACAGAAAATATCTTACTGGCAAGCTGGGTCAGTTTTCATTACAATGGCGCCGACCAAAACACAGGGTTTTCCCTAAAACCTCCATAAGATTATTGGTCTTTTCGTCATGTTACTCAAACCTTTCAATATATTTTATTGAAAAGTGAGATAAAGGATCTGTAAATGAGCGCTGATAAACACCTACAAAGTTGGCAAGAACGTTTTGAAATGGCAGAGGCAATGCAACCTTTGCTGGGCAAGTTGTACCGTAACCAAGGCGTCGAAGTTGTGGTTTATGGTAAGCCATTACTCAATGCTTCTACTATTGAGATTATTAAAGCGCACCGTTTAGTTCGTCGTCATGTCGGCGAGAAATTACGTTTACGCGAGAGTTTCCCGTTTGTTCAAGCCTTAAGCAGACTCGCAGTTAAACAATGTAAAGTGGATATTGGTAAGCTTGCCGTTAAATACTGGGCTGAACATACCGATACCAACGAAATTGAAAGCTATATGGCACGTGAATTAGCGGCAGCGATTGATCATGCTGATGATATCGCCCCGCGTGATGTAGTGTTGTATGGTTTTGGTCGTATTGGCCGCTTATTAGCGCGCTTACTGATCGAACGTACTGGCCGCAGCAACAAGTTAAGACTGCGCGCTATCGTGTTACGTGGTGGTAAGAAGGGCGATTTAGAAAAACGCGCAAGCTTACTGCGTCGTGACTCTGTTCATGGTCCATTTAACGGTTCAGTTGAAGTGGATGAAGAGAACAACGCTATCATCGCTAACGGCACCTATATTCAAGTTATTTACGCAAACTCGCCAGATGAAGTGGATTACACCAAATACGGTATTACAGATGCCTTAGTGGTAGACAACACGGGTATTTGGAAAGATGAAGCAGGCTTAGGCTTACACTTGAAGAGTCCAGGTGCGAGCAAAGTGTTACTGACTGCACCTGCAAAAGGCGCCATCAAGAACATCGTTTACGGCGTGAATGAAGGCGACATCACTGCAGAAGATATCATTGTGTCTGCGGCGAGCTGTACCACTAACGCCATCACACCAGTACTGAAAGCGGTAAACGACAAGTACGGTATCGAGAATGGTCACGTTGAGACTATTCACTCATACACGAACGATCAAAACCTGATCGACAACTACCACAGTGCTGACCGTCGTGGTCGCAGTGCACCATTAAACATGGTGATCACTGAAACGGGCGCGGCTAAAGCCGTAGCTAAAGCTCTGCCAGTATTAGCGGGTAAACTGACGGGTAACGCGATTCGCGTGCCAACACCAAACGTGTCTATGGCGATCATCAGCATGAACCTCAATGCTGAGACTAACAAAGATGAATTGAACGAATACCTGAAAGACACTGCGCTGCAATCACCATTGCAGAACCAAATCGATTACACAGACTCAACTGAAATCGTATCAAGCGATTTAGTGGGTTCTCGCTATGCGGGCGTGGTTGATTCACAAGCGACTATCGCCGAAGGTAAACGTGCCATTCTGTACGTATGGTATGACAACGAATTTGGTTACAGCTGCCAAGTAGTCGGTGTGATGCAGACGATGTTAGGCCTGACGACTCTGTCTCTGCCAGCATAATCGCTACGCACATAAAAACGTCCAAGAAAAAGCGCCCAGTAGGGCGCTTTTTTTATGACATTGACCCGTCCTAAATAGCGTTGATAAGGCTGGGTAACATCACTTCAACTCTTGTTGTTGCAAAGAAAATCATCAAATTGATTATTCCATCGGCAAGTTTTTATCTCTGTGGCTGAATATTGGGCAAACAGTGCTTCTAAGCGCAATATTTCAAATTTGTTGATTGACTCTGAAGGTTAAATCGGTAGAATGCCAATCCGCAGTCAGGGGAAAGCGTAGCAACGTAACTCCTAAGCTTAATGACTCATTAAGCTGTGACATCGATGCGACATTAGCTCAGTTGGTAGAGCGATACCTTGCCAAGGTATAGGTCATCGGTTCGAACCCGATATGTCGCTCCAACTCTTTACGAGTTTGGAAATCTGGCGCGATGGCAGAATGGCTATGCTGCGGATTGCAAATCCGTCGATCTCGGTTCGACTCCGGGTCGCGCCTCCATAGATTAAGGTATTAATGACACGATTCCCGTCGTTAATATAAAGAGTTTGCCCGAGTGGTGGAATCGGTAGACACAAGGGATTTAAAATCCCTCGCTGGTAACAGCGTGCCAGTTCAAGTCTGGCCTCGGGTACCATAACATAGAGAAGGCCTAACAGATGTTAGGCCTTTTTTATTGCCGCAAATCCCGTTCTAACCCCTACAAATTAATCCTTAAACAAATAGTGATCAGCCTCTTAAAAATCACAATTATCAAAAATTTCAGCCTCAAGACAATTGATCTCTCATTTAGTTGTTATTTATTTTAATCAATCCATAATACGCAAACTATTTCCTTAAGATGCGGCAATAGGCGCTATTCCCCCTCTTAAGACAGTGGTATAAATAAGCCGAATTTCCCCTACACGTGAACATTTAGGATAAGTAGTCATGATTTTCTCTCAGGTAGTACTCGCACCCGCTGATCCCATCCTTGGTTTAACCGATACCTTCAAGGCCGATCCACGCCAAGATAAAGTGAACCTCGGTGTTGGCATTTATAAGGATGAAGCAGGGCAGACTCCAGTATTACAGTCAGTGAAGAAAGCAGAAGCCCTATTGCTTGAGCAAGAGAAGACCAAGAACTATTTAGGTATTGAAGGGGTTCAAACCTATAACCGCGTGGTACAAGAGCTATTATTTGGCGAGGGCAGTACGCTTGTGACGTCAGGCCGTGCCGCGACCGCTCAGGCGCCAGGTGGTACTGGTGCACTGCGTATTGCCGCCGAGTTTCTACTGCGCAACACGCCATCGCGCACTGTGTGGGTCAGTAACCCAACTTGGGCGAACCATCAGAATATTTTTGAAACTGCAGGTTTAACGGTTAAAGAATACGGTTACTACAATGCCAGTGCCCACGATATCGATTTCGATGGCATGATGACAGATCTCGCCAATGCACAGGCGGGTGACATTGTTCTACTGCACGGTTGCTGCCATAACCCAACGGGTATTGATTTGACCTTAGCCCAATGGGAATTGGTTGCTAACCTGTGTGCAGACAAACAGTTAGTGCCATTGTTTGACTTTGCTTACCAAGGTTTTGGTGCTGGGATTGAAGAAGATGCCGCAGGCCTACGTTTAGTGGCTGCAAAAGTACCTGAGTTGTTAGTGGCTAACTCTTTCTCTAAAAACTTTGGTCTTTATAACGAGCGTATCGGCGCTGTGACTGTAGTGGCACAAAATGCCGATGAAGCGGTGCGTGCCTTCAGCCAAGTGAAACGTACTATTCGCGCCAATTACTCAAACCCACCAGCACACGGTGCGTTAATTGTTAGCACCATTTTAAGCGATGCGGCATTAAAAGCACTTTGGGTACAAGAGTTGACTGAAATGCGTGAACGTATCGCCCAGATGCGTACTCTGTTCGTCCAAAGCTTAAAGGATGAAGGCGTCACCCAGGACTTTAGCTTTATTTCCCGCCAAAACGGTATGTTTAGCTTCTCTGGCTTAAACAAAGAGCAGGTTGCACGCTTAAAAGACGAGTTTGGTATTTATATCGTCGGCTCAGGCCGCATTAGTGTTGCCGGTATGACCAAAACCAATATGCCTGTGATCTGTAAAGCGATTGCCCAAGTTCTTTAACTTAGTTCTTTAACTTAGCTCTTTAATTTAGCTCTTTGATTTAGTCCTCTAATATCAGAAGAGGGCTCACTAAAAAGGACAGCCTAGGCTGTCCTTTTTGTATTTTGAGCTGTCCTTTAGCATTTTGAATCTGTTGGATGCTAAAGGATGCGGTTAGTCTGTCGTTATGACGCCAAGGTTTCTAGCGGTAAATCCGACTTAATTCTCAATACTGCACTGAGCGCATCACGCAGCCCTGCCTGATCGTGTAATTGCGGATTGTGGCGATTCCTTAACGGGAAGTAATTCATTAAAGTGCCAAGGCGCACTTGTTCTGAGTGACGTAGCACTTTAGTGATCACAGGCTTGCCAATCACTTGATGGCACCAAGCTATCCGCTGCTCAATACTAAACTGGCCAGCTGGTGAAGTTTCTTCATTCAGATTATCGATAAAAACCACGGGCGCAGTGGTCATCGCTAAGGCTTTAGCAAAGCAGGGCAGTAACAGCGGTGGCATAATACTGGTCAGGAAGCTCCCTGGGCCTAGGATAATCAGATCCGCACGGCTGATGGCCTCACAGGCTTCGGCAGTTGCATCGACCTGTGGTTCAAGACATAAGGCAATTGGCGCCTCATTCATCTTATCGACATTAACCTCACCAAAGACCTTACAACCAGAGGCCTGCAATGCCACTAAATGGGTTGGTTGTTCTGACATAGGGATGATATTGGTTTCAATCTTAAGCATATGACGTATAAGATTGACGGCCTCGAGGGGCCTAACGCAAAGCTTATCGAGGGCAAGCAGCATCAAATTCCCTAGATTGTGGCCGCTTAGTTCGGTTTCGCCCTGAAAGCGGTACTCAAATAATTGCGAGCTCACCGATGGGCGATGGGCTAGTTGAGACAGACAATTACGCAGATCGCCCCAGGCAATACAGTCCTGTTCGGCCCGTAATCTGCCCGTAGAGCCACCATTATCTGTGGTTGCAACAATGCCTGTGAGACGATTGCCCAGAAAATCCAGCGATGAGAGTACTCGACCCAAGCCGTGACCACCGCCAATGGCGACCACGTGTCTGTATTGATTTAAGATTTGATGCTGCATGAGGGTTCCTTCCTGAATACCCAAAAAATCCTGTCCTGTTGTTAAGCGGTGTTGCGAAGCCTCGTTTGGGCTCAGTTGCCAATACCTGCGTTAACGGAACCTTAGTATAAAAGCTCAGTCAAAAGCATGCACTAAATATTCACGCTCAAATTGTGCCAATGTGTATGAGTTAAGCGTGGGATCGCATTTTCAGCACAGATACGCTTTGACTGCGCTTGGCATGGGCGGTTTTGTCGTCAGATTTCGTGAATTTCAAGATATGACATATAATCTGGCGCTTATTTTGCCACTCGTGACTCAATATCAAAGGTGACTTATTGAAAACAGGTAGAATTGGTTCGTTTACACTCGCGTTAGCCCTAGTGATCTTAGCGATTTTTTCGCTGAGAGTCTGGCTCATTCCTACTATTGATGAGCCTGAATCTATCGTTAACCAACTGGAAAACTCCGTTGATCCCGTTACTCAAGTGCCTGACTTTTCTGCCATCAATGATGTGGCGGAAAAAAAGCGTGCCTTTTTTGATTTTCTCAGGCCGATCATTCAACAACAAAATGCCATTATTGCCACCGAGCGTGACTTTATCACCGACATGTTGGCCTTAGTGGAGAACGACAGTACTCTGTCGGATAAGCAGTTAGCGCAGCTCAATCAGTTATTTGATAAATATCAATATGCTGCCCGTAATGTGGATGCAAAATCCCTGAACAGTTTACTGAAACGGGTCGATATTATTCCCGAATCTATGGTGCTTATTCAGGCGGCCAATGAATCGGGATGGGGCAGTTCGCGTTTTGCCCGTGAAGGCTTTAACTTTTTCGGCGAATGGTGTTTTAGCAATGGTTGCGGCATAGTGCCATCCTCTCGTGGTTCGGGCAAAACCCATGAAGTGAAAGTGTTTCCCTCGGTGGACGCTTCAGTGTCTTCCTATATGCGCAATTTGAATTCGAATACGGCATACACGCTGTTTCGCTCAATACGTGCAGATTTACGCTCTCAGGAAGCCGAATTAAGTGCCGACCAACTGATCTATGGACTAGTGAATTATTCTGAAAGGCAAGAGGCTTATATCGACGAGTTACTCGATATGTTACGTCATAATGAAAAATATTTGGTGAAGGCGGATGCATAAAAAATGGTGGTTAGTGGGGCTTTGCTTGTGTGCGACAAGTCTGCAGGCAGAAACGATTTCCCTCGAATATAAAGGCTTTTATGACAGATTAAAGCAAGTCAATAAGGGAAATTATCAGTTAGTCGAAATCGCCTTTAGTGTACCAATGCTACCTAATTGTCAGATCCAGAGTGGAAGCATTTCGAGTGAATTAAATTCAACGCCACTCACTTATACTGCGGCGCAGCGGTTGTTTATTCCCTTTGATGACGCGCTTAAAGATCAACGCGCATTAGTGAATCTAGAGTTTGAGGGCAAGGCTGAGGGCTGTGGTATTGCAATGCAAGTCAGAGCTAAGCAGACTTTAGCCACATACGACAAGGCGCGACTAGCGCAAATCGCCAGCGAAATGGATGCTTTACTCGGAGCCATGCAGGGCTTCCCGATGCGCTATTTTAAGGAGCCAATCGCGGGATTAAACTTTGAATTTGCTCAAGACCAAGCCGTTACTGTGACGCTTGATGGGCGTGAGCAACAGGTGAACAGCAGCTTTAAGTTGAGTGTTGAGCAGCTTAACAGCTTGACGTCGTTGCAATTTAGCCAAGCGCCGACCGTGTTGAGCCCTTGGGTTAAGTAAGGATAGATTTAAGCTATAAAAAAGCCCACTCTCGTGGGCTTTTTTTATGCGTATCGCGTTTACGCTTCGTAAACGTTGACGATATTGATGCGTTTTGCCGCATCTAAATCGATATGGCCGCTGTTGGCGATATCCAAAAAGTCAAATGCGGGTAAATCGGCTTCGGCCACATCACCCTTCATTGGCGCGTTGGGATCGCGTTTCAACGACACAAAGTCAAACTGCTCACGGTCAACACCCTGTGAAGGGGCAGTGTTTTGCATGGCGGTGAAAATAGTTTCAATACGGCCTGGGTAGAGTCTATCCCACTGATTGAGCATGTCTTTCACTGCTTGACGCTTGAGGTTTTCCTGCGAGCCACAAAGATTACAGGGAATGATGGGGAATTTTTTCAATTCCGCATATTCTTCTAAATCCTTTTCGCGGCAATAGGCGAGTGGACGAATAACCACGTTAGCGCCGTCGTCCGAGAGCAACTTAGGTGGCATGGCTTTCATCTTGCCGCCGTAGAACATGTTGAGGAACATGGTCTCAATAATATCGTCTCTGTGGTGGCCTAGTGCGATTTTGGTTGCGCCAATGCGCTGGGCAAAGCCATAGAGAGTACCGCGACGCAGGCGAGAGCACAGCGAGCAAGTGGTTTTGCCTTCAGGGATCTTTTCTTTCACAATCGAGTAAGTGTCTTTCTCGAGGATGTGATAGGGAATATTAAGGCTGTCTAAATAGGCTGGCAGTACGTGTTCAGGGAAACCCGGCTGCTTTTGATCTAAATTAACGGCAATAATTTCGAACTGTACGGGCGCGCGCTGCTGTAGATTAAGCAGAATATCCAGCATGGCGTAACTGTCTTTACCGCCACTTAAGCAGCACATGACTCGGTCGCCATCTTCAATCATGTTGTAATCGGCGATGGCACTACCCACTTCACGGCGCAGACGCTTCTGTAATTTATTCAGACGGGTAATTTGTTTTTTTGATAATTCTTCAGGCATTTGACTCGCCGTAACTTCAGACATAGCTTCCAACATAAAAAAAGCGCCCAGTAACTCAGTTTCAGGGCGCGTATTATTCCAGCTATCGACGGCGGGGTAAAGAGCGGCGTGCGTTATGCCTCTTCAAGCGGTGATTTATAACCATCGGGTTTGATGGCTAATAAATCACAGTTAATGCTATCAATCACATGCTCTGCGGTATTGCCGATAAGCGCCGCCGAGAATCCAGTCCGACCGACAGTACCTAAAATGACCAGCTCGGCATCGAGTTGCTCGGCAAGTTCAGGGATCACATCCTCTGGCAAGCCTTCTTTCACATGGCAGTGCAGGGTATCGATACCATAGGCATTGGCAAGGTATTGCACTCGTTGCTCATGTTGCATGCGAATGGTGTCGTTATAGGTTTGTGCATCGAAATCAGGCAGTTCAATGGCAAGATTCACCGGTGTGCCGGGATAACCATTGACTAAGTGCACTTCGGCGGCAAATTTTGCGGCTAAATCCTTGGCATGTTCGATAATCTTGCCGTTTAGCATCTGATGATCGGTGTCTTCGGTTGCCACGTTGACGGCGCAGAGGATTTTACCCGCTTCTGGCCAATCATGATCTTTGACCATCAACACAGGCACAGGCGCTTTACGCATTAAATGCCAATCGGTTGGAGTAAAAATAACGGCCTTTAACTTGTCGTGGGCGTGGGTGCCTTTGACGATCAAATCATATTGCCCTGCAATCGCATGGTTGATGATGCTTTCAAATGGGCGATTGTGCCAAATAACTTGAGTATCAATATCGAGTTGCAGGTGGTTATAGGCAGTCAGTAGATCTTGGATCCACGCCAGACGCTGATCGATCACACCTTGGCGCATGGCTTCGCGCTCTTGGCTCGATAGAATCGATGTCATTTCATAGGAGAAGTCAAAAATAGAGAGAAACACAGTCACATGGGCGTTACTTTTACTGGCCAAGGTCACCGCTCGGGCGAGTGCAACTTGATGCTCTGTCGTGGGGTCGACTACTACCAGTATTTTTTGATAATCCTTCATAACATGTTCCTTTAGTCATAGGCTCATGTTCATCATGAGCCTTTGGCAATTATCTGTATTGTTCTAGATCAAAACTCTTTTCAAAACCAGTGCCTAGCGCATTAATTACGAATATTAAAGCACAAATCTAGGAAGGTGTGACTTATCTGGCGATCCTGGCATTACCTGCCAAGAGATTCAGTTCGTGGTGGTCAAGGATAGTGATGTACTTGCCTTTCACTTCAATCAAACCTGACTTTTGGAAACGGCCTAACAAGCGGCTGATGGTTTCTACGGTTAAGCCAAGGTAGTTACCAATGTCACCACGGGTCATGGTTAAACGGAATTCTTTCGGAGAAAAACCACGGTTGCCAAAGCGATTAGCTAGATTGCTGATAAATGCGGCGAGGCGTTCCTCGGCATTTTTCTTGCTCAGCAATAAAATCATTTCTTGATCGCTCATGATTTCATTGCTCATTAAGCGCATGATTTGTTGGCGTAACTTGGGCATGCTGCCTGAAAGCTCATCGAGAATATTGAAGGGGATTTCACATACCATTGAGGTTTCTAAGGCTTGGGCAAAACTCTGGTGGGATTGAGCATGAATACCGTCAAAACCAATCACATCGCCCGCTAAATGGAAACCGGTGATCTGTTCATCGCCCTGTTCGGTAATCGTATAACTTTTTACAGTACCAGAGCGGATGGCGAACAAGGACTTTAATGGATCGCCTGATTTAAAAATCTGCTCACCTTTTTGAATTGGCTTTTTACGCTCAATGATATCGTCGAGCTGATCGAGCTCGTTGGCATTGAGGGTAAACGGAATACAAAGGGTACCCATACTGCAATCGTGACAATGAATTGCGCACCCACTCGCGGCGGGACGACGGTTTTTATTCTGCTCTATTGTCATGTCGGTTCTCAAGTTAATCCACTGCAGCCATGTTAAACCAATTCACTCGCTTGGGCTAGTTTAGCTGCGACAGGGCGATATATAAAGTTTGTGCGCCAAAGGCAATTAAAAGTAAGCCACTCAATAATCTAACGGTTTTTTGCTGTACCCAATTGGCCAAACGTTTGGCCGCAACACCGGCACTCAGGAGTGCGGGGAGTGTCCCTAATCCAAAGGCGAACATAATCAAAGCGCCTTGACTGGCAGAGCCTGCCGCCACCGACCAGGTTAAAGTGCTATAGACCAAGCCGCAGGGTAGCCAGCCCCAAATGAGTCCGGCGGTGATGGCCTGCATTGGCGTATTGATGGGGACGAGGCGTTGGGCTAAGGGTTTCAGATAGCGCCATAACACTTGGCCAAGGCGCTCAATCTGCACTATACCCACCCAGATTTTTGCAATGTAAAGCCCGGTTGCAATCATCATCACGCCAGCAATGATCCTTAGGATCAACAGGTAACTGTCGAGTTCAAATAAGTGCCCAAGCATGGCCGATGAACCGCCGACTAAGGCGCCTGCGAGGGTATAACTTAAGATCCGGCCGAGGTTATAGCTTAATAAGTAGGTGAGTTGATGGGCTAAGTGATTGCCCTGTTTAGGATTCGGCAGTTGGGAAGAAAAGGCACCAACGAGGCCGCCACACATGCCAAAGCAGTGGGCAGCGCCCATTAACCCCACCAGAAATGCCCCTGTGACGTTATATTCAATCACAGAGCCAATCACTGAGGCATGCCTTTATCTTGTGCCTGTGACGATGGATTGGCTTGAGTCGGTTTGTCTGCATCCTCATCGAAGAGAATCGACACACTTTGACGGTCTAAGTCATCGAATTGTTCGGATTTTACCGCCCAAAAGAACACGGCTACGGCGATCAACACAAAGATCATCGCGATAGGGATTAGTACATAAATGATGCTCATAACCTAAGCCTATTTCATTGTTATAATTTAATTCGTAATAATCTCAAACTGTTACCCACAACAATCAAAGAGCTTGCCGACATGCCAAGGGCTGCAATATAAGGCGCAACATGCCCAGTTACCGCCAGCGGTAAAATCAGCGCGTTATAGCCTAAGGCCCAAGCGAGGTTTTGACGAATAATTTGTGTGGTCAGTTTAGCAACCTTGACCGCTTGGGTGAAGCGAGAGAGGTGATCGCCAAGCAGAATGAGATCGGCGCTGTTTTTAGCAATCGCGCTGCCGCTCCCCATCGCCACAGATAAATCGGCGCCCGCCAGTACTGGCGCATCATTGATGCCATCGCCGAACATCGCCACCGGTGTCGATTGCTGTAGTTTGGTCACCAGGGCCAGTTTATCGGCTGGAGTCAGTCCACTGTGGACATCGCTAATCCCGAGTTCTTTCGCCAATTGATGTACATGCCCTGAGCTATCGCCACTGGCAATACTGACCTTGCAACCTTGTTGCTTCAAAATATCGACGGTTTCATTGCTATCGACACGGATATTATCTTGGATCTCAATCGTGGCGATGACTTCAAGCTGGCCATTATGACTGCGGGCGAGCCAAATCAGCTGGGTTGCAAGTTTGGGCTCGGCGGCGGCCCCCGTGAAGCTAGAATTACCAATACGGTACTCGGTGCCATTGATTAAGCCTTTCACCCCAAAACCCACTTCATGGTGAACTTGCTCAGCAACGACATCGACTTGGGCAAAGCTGGCAAAGGCCGCAGCGATAGGGTGGCGTGAACCTGATTCTAGCGCTGCTGCGATTGCCAGTACCTGTTCTTTCTCGATATCGCTATGGCATTCAACCTTGGCAATCGATAGGGTGCCGCAGGTGAGGGTGCCAGTTTTATCAAATACCACATGTTTGATTTGTGGCAGTTTTTCAAAGACGCCGGCTTTGCGGGTAATAATCCCAAGGCGGGTAAAAATCGCGGTCGCGCAGGTGACGGCGGTGGGGGTGGCCAGTGCAAGCGCGCAAGGACAAGTTGCCACTAATACCGACAAGGTGACCCAAAAGGCATCTTCGGGGGAGATTTGCAGCCACACCAGATAGGTGATTGTCGCAATTGATAAGATAGTGCCTGAGAAATAACGCGACAGTTTATCGGCTAGCATAGCCACGGCAGGTTTAGTATTTGAGGCTAATTCCTGCAGGCGAATAATTTCGGCAACCAATTGGTCTTGCCCAAGGGCGGTCACTTTAACCTTAATGGGCTGATCAAGGTTAATGGTGCCAGCAAACACTTGGCTATCGACGGGCTTTTCAATTGGCATTTGCTCACCAGTGAGCATGGCTTCATTGATGCTAGTGTGGCCGTCAACGACGATTCCGTCGGCGGCGACCATTTCGCCGGGTTTAATAAGGATAATGTCCCCGAGACGTAATTTTTTCGCGGGGATCTCTTCTTGCCCCTGGGCCGTGACCAAATGCGCCGTTAACGGCACTAATTTGTGGAGATTACTGGAGCTAACGGACGCTTTTTGTCTTGCCTTTTGCTCGAAATAACGTCCTAGCAGCAGGAAGAAGGTAAACATGGAGACGGATTCAAAATAGACTTCGCCCGTGCCGTTAACTGTCGCAAAGCAACTGGCGATATAGGCGCCGCCAATAGCGATAGAGACCGACACATCCATATTGAGTTTGCCACTGAGCAGGGTGCGAATGGCGCTGAAATAGAAGGGCTGCGCCGAGTAAAGCACCACGGGTGTGGCAAAAATCATGCTCACCCAACGGAAATAATCCCGATATTGCACATCCAAATCGGTAAAGTAACCGGTATAGAGGGCGAGGGCGAACATCATCACTTGCATGGTAGCAAAACCCGCCAAGCCTAAGCGCAGTAAAAATTTGCGGCTATTTTGCTTGGCGGTCAGTTCTTGCTCATCCACTTGATAGGGCGCGGCTTGATAACCTATACGGCTAATTTGTCCAAGAATATCACTGAGTTTAACTTGCTGGTTATCCCAGCTGATCATCGCCCTTTGGGTGGTGGAGTTGACCATCACTTGGCTGACGCCAGGCAGTTGTTTCACTTTATGTTCGATTAACCAAGCGCAGGCCGCGCAGGTAATGCCATCGATGGACAGCGACACCGAGTCACTCTTTTCCTCCGAGTGGACAAAGTCCTGCTGTACTTCGGGCAAATCGTAGGCACTAAACTGATTTAATTCATCAGGTACCAGTGCCGTCTGTTTACTACCAGGTTCGGTTCGAAACTTGTAATAGCTTAATAAGCCTGCATCCACAATGGCTTGGGATACGGCTTGGCAGCCTGGGCAACACATGAGTTCATCGCGATCATTAATGCGGGTAACAAACTGAGTCCCAGTGAGCACGGGCTCATTACAGTGAAAACAACTTGGATGTGTCATAGCAATATTCATTCAACCACAATTAGTTCAACCACAATTGGACGTTGTCTTTGAGTTCGACACGTTGATGAATACGCCATTTAGCATCAAAACCTTCGAGGCGGACTTCCCAAGCACCCGTTAACACATCGGGCAGAGTAATGCGATACACATGATTGGCATCGGCGGTGACAGTGGTCTTAATATCTCTTTCGGCAATCGTTGGGTGGTAAAATTCGACTTTCAACGCAGCTTGATAGGCTGGGCCGCCGTGCTGAGTGAATAGGAGTTCATGGTTATTCTGTTCAAGTTGCCATTGCATGCCAAGCTGCTTGGCATATTTGACTTTACTCAAGTCCATGTTGATGGCTTTGCCTTCTTTGTAATAATCCTCGGCAACCAGAGAGTCAGAGTTTGAGAGGGCAATTTTTAGCGTGGTAAAACTTGCGACGACGGCACACAAAGGAAGAATAATTAAAAACCAAGGCCAAAACTGCTTATACCAGGGTTGTTGTTCGCTCATGTTAAATACCCATAATAAAAATTTGCGCCATTTTACCGTTAAAAGGTGGCTTTAGCACTTTAAAAAAAAGGCCTCGACGTTATCGAGGCCTTAGTGTTACTCATATCTAATTACTTGTTTGACAAGCTATAAACATAAGCTGCGATCACGTGGACTTTCTCTTCACCGAGAACGTCTTTCCATGCTGGCATCACGCCTGCACGGCCGTGTTTGATCGTTTCTTCGATCACACCACGGCTACCGCCATATAACCAAACATCGTCAGTTAAGTTAGGTGCGCCCATGAGCTTGTTGCCTTTTGCGTCCATACCGTGACACGCAAAACAACCTTTCATGAATGAACCTTGACCAAGAGCTGCGAGTTTCTCGTCGTGTTCACGACCAGATAACTTAACCACATACTCGGCTAGACCTGCAATTTCGCTATCGTCGATTGGCAAACCACCTTTTGGTGGCATCATGCCATGACGACCGCTCATGATGGTGGTTTTAATCGTGGCTAAATCGCCACCGTATAACCAATCACTGTCGGTCAGGTTAGGGAAGCCTTTGCTACCACGTGCGTCAGAGCCGTGGCACTGCGCGCAGTTTTGTAGGAACAAACGGCCTCCCACTTTCAACGCTTCTTGGTTTTTCACTAACTCTTCGAGTGGTGTTGCCAAGTAAGCCGCGAAGATTGGGCCATATTTTTCGTTAGCGTGTTTAACTTCTTGGTCGTACTGAACGTACATGCCTTCTTTTGCCGCCAGCTCAATCGCGGCTACAGAATCGGCTTTAATACCTTTCTCTGTACCAATGCTTTGGTTAGAGCTGGTCCAGTTCAGTAGACCTTTGTAGTTACCTAAACCTGGGAACAGGGCTAAGTACACTAGGCCAAACACGATAGTGATATAGAACATATAACTCCACCATTTTGGCAGTGGGTTATTGAGTTCTTCGATACCATCGAAACTGTGACCCATGGATTCGCCTTCTTTGACATCGGTGGTGTTCTTTGAACACACACGTAGCAACAGAAAACATCCTGCGATCACAATTAACGAGAGTACGCTAATCCAAATACTCCAGAAGCTACTCATCACTTATTCTCTCCTGAGTCCTTCGATTCCTTGCTGATTTCCTCATCGGAAAACACAAGATTCGCTGCTTCATCAAAGGATTTTTGACGACGCGAGCTATATGCCCAAGCAAATATACCGACGAAGGTCAGCATCACAATGATGGTTAAAATACCTTGTAATGTGCCGTAATCCATATACTGCCTCCTTATTTGAGTGCGTGACCCAAAGACTGAAGATATGCAATCAAGGCTTCCAGCTCTGTCTTACCTTCAACAGCTTTCTGCGCGCCTGCAATTTCTTCATCGGTGTAAAGATCATTACCTTTGTAACCGCCTTTGTGCATGTTACGCAGAATAGTCATCTTGTCGCCGGTTAACTTGCCGTCTAACTTGTTTTCGGCAAGCCATGGGAAGGCTGGCATATTCGATTGAGGGACCACAGCACGAGGATCGATTAAGTGAACTTCATGCCATTTATCGCTGTAGCGACCGCCAACACGGGCCAAGTCTGGACCAGTACGCTTAGAACCCCATTGGAATGGGTGATCCCAAACAGACTCACCGGCAACAGAGTAGTGACCGTAACGTTCAGTCTCTGCACGTAAAGGACGGATCATCTGACTGTGACAGTTGTAGCAACCTTCACGTACATAAATGTCACGACCTTCAAGTTGCAGGGCAGTGTAGGGTTTCAAACCTTCAACAGGCTCAGTGGTATCTTTTTGGAAAATCAGCGGCGTGATTTCAACCAAGCTACCGAAGCTGATAGCGATAACAGTGAATATCGCTAACAAACCGATGTTTTTTTCAACTATCTCATGATTAAATTTCATCGAGTTTGCTCCTTAAGCCGCTTTTGCTTCAGCCAGTGCTGGCAATGAATCTTTAGAGGCTTTCACAGTACGGATCACGTTGTATGCCATGATCAGCATACCGGTTAAGAAGAAACAACCGCCGAGGAAACGTACGAAGTAGAAAGGATAAGAAGCTTCCAGACTTTCAACAAAGCTATAAGTCAAAGTACCGTCAGCGTTAACTGCACGCCACATCAGACCCTGCATTACACCCGAAATCCACATAGACACGATGTAAAGAACAGTACCGATTGTCGCTAACCAGAAATGCACGTTAACTAACTTGATGCTGTACATACGGCCATGGCCGAACAGTACTGGGATCAAGTGATACAGAGAACCGATAGATACCATTGCAACCCAGCCTAGCGCGCCGGAGTGAACGTGACCTACTGTCCAGTCTGTGTAGTGAGATAAAGCGTTAACTGTCTTGATGGCCATCATCGGACCTTCGAAGGTCGACATACCATAGAAAGACAGAGAAACCACTAAGAAACGCAATACTGGGTCAGTACGCAGTTTGTGCCATGCGCCAGATAAGGTCATGATACCGTTGATCATACCGCCCCAAGATGGTGCGAACAGGATCAGTGACATCACCATACCTAAAGACTGAGTCCAGTCAGGCAGGGCAGTGTAGTGTAAGTGGTGAGGACCTGCCCAAATGTACAGTGCGATCAGTGCCCAAAAGTGCACAATCGACAGACGATATGAGTAAACAGGACGACCCGCTTGCTTAGGAACGAAGTAGTACATCATACCTAAGAAGCCAGCGGTTAACAGGAAGCCTACCGCGTTGTGACCATACCACCATTGCACCATGGCATCGACCGCGCCACTGTACATAGAGTATGACTTAAACAAGCTAACAGGAACGGCCATTGAGTTCACGATGTGAAGCACGGCAACCGTAATGATAAATGCACCAAAGAACCAGTTCGCTACGTAAATATGCGATGTTGTTCGTTTGATAATAGTGCCGAAGAACACTATTGCATAGGATACCCAAACGATCGTAATAGCGATATCGATTGGCCATTCTAATTCAGCATATTCTTTACCGCTGGTATAACCCATTGGCAGAGTGATGGCTGCTGACAGAATGATGGCTTGCCATCCCCAAAACGTAAATGCAGCTAATTTAGGTGCAAATAGTCGGGTTTGACAGGTGCGTTGTACGACATAATAGGATGTTGCAAAGAGGGCTGATGTTCCGAACGCGAAAATTACCGCATTGGTGTGTAATGGTCGCAAGCGACTATACGTAAACCAAGGCGTATCGAAGTTCAGATGTGGCCAGATTAACTGAGCCGCAATTAAAACACCGACTGACATACCAACAATACCCCACAAAACTGTGGTTAAGGCGAATTGGCGGACAATGGTGTAATTGTAATCAGCGCCTGTTGGCTGGGAATGGTTCATCATAATGCTTCCACTGCTTATTACTTTTACTTTTAGTAAAGACTAGCTTTACCTGTTATATATGACACAAAGCTCATGCCCCTATAAGGGTTATGAAGCCATGTCAATGCGTTACCCTACACATTTGTGCTCAAATATGAGGTTTCGCAATGATACTTGAGCCATGTCAAAAAAGATACCAAAGAAGGGGGACGGAAAGTTGATCTAGATCAACCTACGCCATAGAATGTTAACATCTTGCATCACAAGGTTAATTTTTGTGCTTAATCGCAAACGTCTCCCGCTTTACATCATGTTAATTGCGTTGAATCTTAGCGCTTGTGATAAAAAAACCGAGCAACAGGTAAAAATACCGCCTACAGATCCCACTCTTTGTGTGTTTACTCAGGGAGATTGCATTAAAAAGGTCGGGGATATAGTGCTGAGCATCAGCCTTTCGCCAGATCGTGCGCCAAGTGAAAAACCATTAACATTGAAGCTATTATCTTCTGATGTACTTGATAATTTACAGGTCCGTTTAGAAGGTAGAGATATGTTTATGGGCATTATCCCTGTCAATATTCGTCAACTCGATAAAACAACCTATGAGGGGCAGTTGATTTACGGTTCCTGTAGCAGTGGATATATGGTGTGGCGTGGTTTTATCAGTTTTAGTCGAAATGGTATCGAGCAAGCCGTTATTTTTGACTTTCTTGCCGATAATCCATATTAAGTTTATGGCGTTCGCCGGATAAAGAGCTTGGTAACAATATTAACTCCCACTCCTTATTCATAATGACCGATTATCATAGGCGGATGATTGATTATGAATGCTATTTTGGCTATTCATCATGATCCTTCCAGTTTTCTTTAACCTGTACAAAAATATCGATGTTATTGATAAACAGTTCGAGTAAATCAGGATCAAAATGTTTACCTGCACCTTTACGCATTTCATCGATAACCTCTTCCAGTGGCCAAGCTGCTTTATAGCAACGTGCATGGGAAAGAGCATCGAACACATCTGCAATTGCAACAATACGGGCAAAAATGTGAATTTGTTCTTGTCTTAAATTGGCTGGATAGCCTGAACCATCATACTTTTCATGATGTTGCAAGGCTATAATCGCAGCGGCTTTAAGGATAGGCCGCTCGGAATTCGCGAGGATCTGGTAGCCAATAGTAGGGTGCTGACGCATAACCAACCATTCTTTATCGTCTAACTTGCCAGGCTTAAGCAACACAGCATCGGGGATCGCTATCTTACCAATATCATGCATAGGCGATGCTCTGCGTAAAAGTTCAGCTTCGGTCTCTGATAATCCAGCAAGTAGCGCCAGTTTGGCACAATATTCGGCCATGCGTTTTACGTGGTTTGCCGCCTCTTTTGAGCGGCTTTCAACGACATCCCCTAAACGTAGAATAAGTTCAGACTGGGTATCTTCGACCTCTTGGTTTAGAAGTAGGTTCTCAAAGGCGATACCCACATTTATTGCAAAAATATCAATAAGTTTTTTATCTAAATCGTCGATTTTATCAATCCCATCCATATAAAGCAGGTTGATAAGCCCGCTCTTCGTAGGGAAATAGCCAACGAAACAGTTATCTTCATATAAACAACGCTTTTGTGCGAGAGCTGTGCGTAATAACTTATCAATATGCATTGGTAACACTTTGTTCGCAGGACTCTCGGCAAATTGTCCCGTCCCCGCCAAAATCTTAATCTCAGCAGATTCCATATGGCCGCTTATCGCATCCATGGCATTGCAGGTTAGCAGCAGTGTTTCGGAATCGAGATTCAATAGGGTTGCAACTTGGGTCAGCAAGCCATCAGCGAATCGATAGAGCGTTCTGAGTTCAAATAATCCTGAGGTTGCCTCGAGCACTCGCTCTAATCCTTTTCGATGATTCAGCTGTGCACGCCTTGCTTGTTCGATTTCCATAATGTCGCGGTAAGAACGCAGTGCCGAGTAGACACTTGTCATTAACTTGCGTGAATCGAGTTCAGATTTTGCCTTATAGTCATTGATATCGTAGTTGACGATAACATCTTCTTCAGGAGCTTGGCCTGGTTGTCCTGTGCGCAAAATTAGGCGGATTGTTTTGTTTTTATGTTCCTCACGGATCCACTTTACTAACTCCAAGCCAGCATGATCGGTTTCCATAACAACATCAATAAAGGCAATTGCCAGATCTTGTTCATTTAAAAGAAATTCTTTAGCTTGCTCAGCACTATAAGCGTTAATAAAGGAGAGGGCACGACCATCGAGTTTAAAACGAGAAAGTGCAAGTTTAGTGACCGTGTGTACATCAGGCTCATCATCAACAACAAGAATTTTCCAGGGCGCAGAAAATGCAGAAGTTTCTATGGTTTTTTTCCCTGAAAAGAGCGGCTTTTTCTTTGTAAGATCAATCACCATCCGAGACCTCATCACTTAATTTATGTCGCACAGTTAGAGTGTAGTAGAAGCTTGTCAAATCAGTAAAAATAATTCTGCAGCGGGGAAGGTCGCAAATTTAATAGCTCGTTATTGATAACTATTATCATTTGTGTATTATCAAAATAGATAACTCAGCAGGAATTTATATGGCATATATGGCAGAAAGGATCAATTTATCTATATCAGAGGAGAAACTTGCGCAACTCATTCGTGAAGGAAGTCTATGTGCAGCGGATTTTTCATGTCTAGATAATCAATCAAAACGGAAAGTCTGGCAACTTTGCCTTATCTGTTGCCAAAAACGCATAGGCTGCCAGCAATGTTCACAAACAAGTTGTCCGCAAATTGAAAGACTCATTAATGCCGATAAATAACGTTATCGGCATTTGCATTTAAGTATTATCATGCATTAAACACTTAAATTTAAAAGTTATTATGCAGCTTCCTCCAGTATTACCTTTATTTGATTCAATTGAATTCATACAAGATGGGAACGGTGTGGTGAATCAATACATTACCCAAGTCAGTCTAACGGATGTGCCTGATGCAGGTTTAGTAATGGAACATGCAACAGATTGGTTGTTTGAACAAAAACACAGTGAAAACAACTATAAAGCCTATCGGAGTGAAGTAACAACGTTCCTACATTGGTGTTTTGATGTCGCGAAAATGTCGCCCACACAGGTGTTACGTAAGGATATGAGTCGCTATGTGGATTACTGCTTGGAGCCACCATTAACGCTAATTGGTTACTTTAACGTGCCACAGTTTAAACTCGATAAATTGCGGGATGAGCGAGTGCCCAACAGCCTTTGGCGGCCATTTGTCGGCAAGAAAACCCTTGGGCAAGTACAGCCTTATGTGTTGAGCGATAACGCCTTAAAGACAAAGATTGCTATTTTATCTTCGTTTTATAGCTATTTGATGAGCGAGGAATTTTGCGAGCGTAATCCTGCGCAAATTTGGTTGAATCACAGTCGCTTTGCGCAAAACAAGCAGTATCAAAGACAAACTGATGAAGATGAAAACAGCTTGGCTTTCACAGAATTACAGTGGTCCTATGTGATGAGCACAGTGACTCAGCTTGCAGAAACGACACCCGAATTACACCAACGTAGTTTGTTTTTGATTTCATTGATTTATTCCTGTTATTTGCGTATTTCAGATGTTTCGGCTCGGGTTGGCTATTCACCCGTTATGGGGCAATTTAGGCAAAATCCACAGACTGGAATTTGGAGTTTTCACATTCCGCTCAGTAAAGGTGGGAAAAAACGCAGCGTGGCCATTTCTAAGGCGTTACTCGATGGTTTGGTTAAATACAGGCAATTTTTGGGGCTGTCAGATTTTCCAAGTCAAGGTGAACATCATCCTTTGTTTGTTCGCCATCGCGCCGCCGGTCGTGGCCGCGACGCGGGTCTTGTAAATGCCAATCTTGGGATCAGGCAAATTCGTGAAGACATTCAAACCATTATCAATCTCGCGGCGGATAATGCTCAAACCGATGGCTTTAACCAGGATGCTGAGCAAATGCGAAAACTCACCGCACACAACATTCGGCACACGGGGATCACTCATG
Organism: Shewanella sp. GD03713; assembly: GCF_029843705.1. Lineage (NCBI taxonomy): Bacteria > Pseudomonadati > Pseudomonadota > Gammaproteobacteria > Alteromonadales > Shewanellaceae > Shewanella > Shewanella sp. GD03713. The sequence goes on along the minus strand of NZ_JAOCIW010000001.1, from coordinate 2,468,979 downwards.
ATATCAACATCAATCGTCGACCGTTGTCACACGTACAAGCTGATGCGGGCCATGAGAGTATCGACACCACATCGAAATATTTGCATACCACTCAAATAGAAAGACATGAAAGCGCTTTTAATAAGCCATTAGACCATTTACGAGGGATTGACTAGTACCGCGTTGGCATCCCAAATCCCTCTCATACAAAACTGCGTACAATGTGACGTAAGTTATGTAAAACTGCTTTTTTTTGTAGAATCGGACATAAAAAAACAGCCCTGAATAGGGCTGAGTTTTGCATAACTTGTATTGTGCGAAGTGATTTATTTTTATCCAGCACTTGTATTTTAAGTTATATGCCCAATATCTGTTCTATCTTTTAAAACAAGAAGGTAAGTGAGATGGATGGCAAAACAATTCAAGATATTCTAGGTATTCAATTTTCTCCATATAGTGATGGAACTGACTATTCACGTTATTCAGAGAGTGAGAAGCAGCAGATGGTTACAGCAGCCCTACTCGAGTTGTATAGAGCAGAGGCATTAGGTGGCGGGGGGTCTGCTAATTCAGTGAATACTAACCTTAAAAACTTAGCTGGGCATATCGAATTGGTTATGTCTGCATTAAAGCAGAAAGATTAGGGATTATTAAGGGACGTGTCCCTTAATGCCAAGCGCTCTTGATAGGGGCGCTTTTTGCCCCGAGCTTTCTCCCTGCCAAGCCGCTTTTCAACGTCCCTCCAGCCCCGCCTAAAGTCGATTTCTGTCTACAAAATTCAAAGCGATTTCACGTTCTGGCGTTCTGGCCGGTGGGTACCTGCTAGCCCCGTTATGGGGCGGACAGGTATCCGAGGCCAGAGAGCTAAAGTGCGTATAGTAATACTGCACTTTTGTACCACCGATGACACTTTCTGAGGGGACTGAACGGACACTTGGAAAGGGCGCCCGCGTAGCGGGAAAGGCTCCAAGTGGAAGTGAATGACCATCAAAGTCCACATACTTTAACAGTGGACTCTACTCTCATTTTGAGAGTCTCGCGAAGCGTTCGGGTTCAGTGACACCCGAACTTTGGTGTGGTTTCCCACACAATTTGGCTGAACTTTACCTCGGTTTCCCGTGGTGAACTGCGGCCCATGTTTACGGGTCTGGGGAGGAAGGGGGAGCAGGCGAAGCGCCCCCCGACCGACAGGGTTTTAGGTTTGGGTTCCTGTTACACCCAAACTAACTCCGGACATCCGGAATTACTTCAGTCCAAAAGCCTCTCTTGGTAAGTCTGTCTGCTTAATTAAATCTTCTAAAAACGCATCTTCATCATTGATGTGATCATATAGCGTAATCATTAGCGCGGTGCTATTAACATTGTGAAGCACTTTTCCGAATTTCATCATGAAATCCATAGGGTTATCACTTCCGCTTGCAAGTTTACCTTCACAGATACTTTTTTCTGGCAGGTGTAAAATCTTAGATAACTGAGCGACTTGGCTTGCCTTGGGTTCTGTGACATCTCTTTCCCATTTACTGACTGTTTGAACAGTCACACCTAGCTGTTCTGCAATGTCATCCTGCTTAATATTTAAAGCAATTCGTTTATCTCTTAAGACGCTACCAATACTCATGTTTAAGTTATCCATGCTCTAACCCTACTTTAATTTAAGTCTACACCTATTTTTATGTCGCTAATTATCTGATAATATTTTAGTGTAGGTGTACAGAAATAAAAATGTATGCATCTTTTGTTGACAGGGTTTTTAGCACTTGTATTTCATCGACCGTTTGTTCATGCAACAAGATCATCCAGAGGGCAATTTGCCGCTGGTCGGTCGGCATGTCATTGAACGGTTCGAACTCGAAACGGGTGAGCATTTACCGCCATCGGTTAACCAAAAAATCCTTGAAGGGTCATACAGCACTAAATTAACCATCCGTTGTGATGGGCAGCGGGTGAGGGTGGAAGGCAATCCTTCACGCTGGCAGCGTATGGATAACCTGTTTGGCCTGCAAACACTAGATGAATGTGTGGCGATTTTTAACCACGTGCTCGCGCAATATGATTTGCCACCGTTCACCAAAAATACCCAAATCTCATACCGCCAAACGCCAGATGGCAAAACCACTCAGCTTGTCGGTAATGGCGCTGAAATTACCGCTATCGACTGGACTGTGAATCATCAAGTAGGCAAGGGCAAAGAGGCCTCGTTTATCCGTGGTATGTCATCGATGCAAATCGGTCGAGGTCGTAAACCGAAGTTGTATCCCGATGGCCACACGTGCAACTGGGGCGAAGGTTCGACTTGGGTCATGACCAAGCTCTACAACAAAGCTGTTGAGTTACAACGGCATTTAAACAAAGAACTCCGTAAAAAAGATGGTGTGCCAATCGATAGAGTTAACTACTTAGAAAACTTAATTAAATACTGCGAAAAAACAGGTGTTGTACGCGAAGAACATAGCTTAAGACAGGCCTTACTAAAGCGTCATACGTTGCAATTTTATGGCCGAGTGACTGAACAAGACTTTTATCCGCACCTAACTGACATAGAGAACGCCATGAAAACTATCCAGATATCACACGATGAACACCAAACCATAGCAGACCAATTAATGTCGTTAGGCGTAGTGAAAAGCCGTCAGGCAGCTAATGCAACTCAGTGTTATGCCTTGATGTGGCAGCATGGTGCAGATTTACGAAAGTCCCTGAAATCTACTCAATTTTACGAACACAAAGCCCGTTTAAAAGCGATCGGCATCGATATCGGTCAACAATTCGATGTCAGCCGTATGTGCCCAACACTGAAACGCTCAGAAGTCATTGAAGTTAAACCGCTAATCGTGCCGCACTGGTATCAGTTGCCCGTCGTTGCACAATCCAATGTTTTACCATTTAAAGCCTACGCATAGGAGCTGTAACCATGTTAAAAATCGAAGTATTTCAGGAAGATGTTACCGTTGTTGCCAGAAACATGCCGCCTAAGGATGGTAAGCCTGGGCGAACTATTTACGAGCAAACTGCGTACGCGCATTTAGGCGGAAAATTTCCCGTTCAAATGAAGCTGCAAGTCGAAAGTCCTGCCAATGTGCATCCAGCCGGTGAATATCAAATCGATAGTTCCAGCTTTGTGATTAACAACTTTGGCGGCCTTGAACTTAAACGGTTCGGGTTGAAAATCACGCCAGTTAAAGCCGTAACTCAAGCCAAAACTAGCTACTAATTGAGGTTCAACATCATGGAAGAATCACTCATCAATAATGCAATCCAGTTGCGTAATGATATACAGGCCATCAACGAGTTTTTACTGAAAGGTTTAGCGCCTGAAGAAGCTCAGTTGCAATTAGTCGCCAAATCCTGTGTGTTGCTTGGCGAACTGGACGACACGCTAGAACAACTTAAGGACACTGCATCATGCAAATAATCCCATATGCTGGCGGCTACAGCATGGTTGAGCGCCAAGACAAACCCGAGCTGCAATGCAATAACTGTAATAAGCCTTGGTGGTATGATGATTTTGATAGCATCTTTATCCAGTGCCCACATTGCCAAGGCGAATTACGCAGAGTCACACCAGAAGAACCATTTAGACACCGCTAAGCATCAGTCAATGCCGATAAGTGACGTTATCGGCATCCCAAATCCCTCCCACACAAAACTGCGTACAATGTGACGTAAGTTATGTAAAACTGCTTTTTTTGTAGAATCGGACATAAAAAAACAGCCCTGAAGAGGGCTGAGTTTTGCATAACTTGCATTGTGCGCAGGTCTACTGAACTAGAAACTTTATTGTTTTTGAATTAGGGTTTGCTTCTACGTTAACATTCCAACCGTATTGCTCCAATTCAAGCTTAACGTCATTAGCTATCGCCAGAACTATCCCTGCGGGTCCATCAAGTGAGTATCCGATTTGACAAAAACCATTTTCTTTCAGTGATTTGGTAATGTCTTCGATAACTTCCTTAACTTCTTTATCAATCGTATCTTGGTGGGATTGAATAAAATCACTTTTAAAGTACATATCTGTTCCCTCAGTTATATTAATGTTTCAGTATATTTATATGATTTTATTATCAAATAAGTCAATAGATTGCTCGAATAAGGGATTATTAAGGGACTTGTCCCTTAATGCAAAGCGCTCTTAAGGGGCGCTTTTTGCCCTTATTTCCCTGCCAGACGCTTTAAAACAGCGGTCTATCAGCACGAGCCAAGCTAAATGGTCGTAGACAAAACCAGATTTCAGCCATCAAAAGTGCGTATTGTAATACTGCACTTTTGTGCCACCGATGACACTTTCTGAGGGGACTGAACGGACACTTGGAAAGGGCGCCCGCGTAGCGGGAAAGGCTCCAAGTGGAAGTGAATGACCATCAAAGTCCACATACTTTAACAGTGGACTCTACTCTCATTTTGAGAGTCTCGCGAAGCGTTCGGGTTCAGTGACACCCGAACTTTGGTGTGGTTTCCCACACAATTTGGCTGAACTTTACCTCGGTTTCCCGTGGTGAACTGCGGCCCATGTTTACGGGTCTGGGGAGGAAGGGGGAGCAGGCGAAGCGCCCCCCGACCGACAGGGTTTTAGGTTTGGGTTCCTGTTACACCCAAACTAACTCCGGACATCCGGAATTACTTCAGTCCAAAAGCCTCTCTTGGTAAGTCTGTCTGCTTAATTAAATCTTCTAAAAACGCATCTTCATCATTGATGTGATCATATAGCGTAATCATTAGCGCGGTGCTATTAACATTGTGAAGCACTTTTCCGAATTTCATCATGAAATCCATAGGGTTATCACTTCCGCTTGCAAGTTTACCTTCACAGATACTTTTTTCTGGCAGGTGTAAAATCTTAGATAACTGAGCGACTTGGCTTGCCTTGGGTTCTGTGACATCTCTTTCCCATTTACTGACTGTTTGAACAGTCACACCTAGCTGTTCTGCAATGTCATCCTGCTTAATATTTAAAGCAATTCGTTTATCTCTTAAGACGCTACCAATACTCATGTTTAAGTTATCCATGCTCTAACCCTACTTTAATTTAAGTCTACACCTATTTTTATGTCGCTAATTATCTGATAATATTTTAGTGTAGGTGTACAGAAATAAAAATGTATGCATCTTTTGTTGACAGGGTTTTTAGCACTTGTATTTCATCGACCGTTTGTTCATGCAACAAGATCATCCAGAGGGCAATTTGCCGCTGGTCGGTCGGCATGTCATTGAACGGTTCGAACTCGAAACGGGTGAGCATTTACCGCCATCGGTTAACCAAAAAATCCTTGAAGGGTCATACAGCACTAAATTAACCATCCGTTGTGATGGGCAGCGGGTGAGGGTGGAAGGCAATCCTTCACGCTGGCAGCGTATGGATAACCTGTTTGGCCTGCAAACACTAGATGAATGTGTGGCGATTTTTAACCACGTGCTCGCGCAATATGATTTGCCACCGTTCACCAAAAATACCCAAATCTCATACCGCCAAACGCCAGATGGCAAAACCACTCAGCTTGTCGGTAATGGCGCTGAAATTACCGCTATCGACTGGACTGTGAATCATCAAGTAGGCAAGGGCAAAGAGGCCTCGTTTATCCGTGGTATGTCATCGATGCAAATCGGTCGAGGTCGTAAACCGAAGTTGTATCCCGATGGCCACACGTGCAACTGGGGCGAAGGTTCGACTTGGGTCATGACCAAGCTCTACAACAAAGCTGTTGAGTTACAACGGCATTTAAACAAAGAACTCCGTAAAAAAGATGGTGTGCCAATCGATAGAGTTAACTACTTAGAAAACTTAATTAAATACTGCGAAAAAACAGGTGTTGTACGCGAAGAACATAGCTTAAGACAGGCCTTACTAAAGCGTCATACGTTGCAATTTTATGGCCGAGTGACTGAACAAGACTTTTATCCGCACCTAACTGACATAGAGAACGCCATGAAAACTATCCAGATATCACACGATGAACACCAAACCATAGCAGACCAATTAATGTCGTTAGGCGTAGTGAAAAGCCGTCAGGCAGCTAATGCAACTCAGTGTTATGCCTTGATGTGGCAGCATGGTGCAGATTTACGAAAGTCCCTGAAATCTACTCAATTTTACGAACACAAAGCCCGTTTAAAAGCGATCGGCATCGATATCGGTCAACAATTCGATGTCAGCCGTATGTGCCCAACACTGAAACGCTCAGAAGTCATTGAAGTTAAACCGCTAATCGTGCCGCACTGGTATCAGTTGCCCGTCGTTGCACAATCCAATGTTTTACCATTTAAAGCCTACGCATAGGAGCTGTAACCATGTTAAAAATCGAAGTATTTCAGGAAGATGTTACCGTTGTTGCCAGAAACATGCCGCCTAAGGATGGTAAGCCTGGGCGAACTATTTACGAGCAAACTGCGTACGCGCATTTAGGCGGAAAATTTCCCGTTCAAATGAAGCTGCAAGTCGAAAGTCCTGCCAATGTGCATCCAGCCGGTGAATATCAAATCGATAGTTCCAGCTTTGTGATTAACAACTTTGGCGGCCTTGAACTTAAACGGTTCGGGTTGAAAATCACGCCAGTTAAAGCCGTAACTCAAGCCAAAACTAGCTACTAATTGAGGTTCAACATCATGGAAGAATCACTCATCAATAATGCAATCCAGTTGCGTAATGATATACAGGCCATCAACGAGTTTTTACTGAAAGGTTTAGCGCCTGAAGAAGCTCAGTTGCAATTAGTCGCCAAATCCTGTGTGTTGCTTGGCGAACTGGACGACACGCTAGAACAACTTAAGGACACTGCATCATGCAAATAATCCCATATGCTGGCGGCTACAGCATGGTTGAGCGCCAAGACAAACCCGAGCTGCAATGCAATAACTGTAATAAGCCTTGGTGGTATGATGATTTTGATAGCATCTTTATCCAGTGCCCACATTGCCAAGGCGAATTACGCAGAGTCACACCAGAAGAACCATTTAGACACCGCTAAGCATCAGTCAATGCCGATAAGTGACGTTATCGGCATCCCAAATCCCTCCCACACAAAACTGCGCACAATGTATATTATGTTAAACGCCATATAGGTGAACATGGTTGATTACCTTCCATATGCAAATGACAGAGTTTCATTAATCCCTCTCACTAGTCACTGACTTCAGGGTTAAGAATCCCTCGTTTTAACACTCACCGTTGATTTTCAATCATCAGACTAAGGATGCGCTTATTGGATTTAAGTAAGGCGTTTCTACGTGAATATTTGGCTAGGATTGCCCTGCAAGTTATGCAGATTTCACGTAGCGCAAGAATGTGACTAAAGGATTGTGATTAACAAGGATTGATGATTTAGCGATATGTTTGGATGGACTCGCTTCATGCGCTATTAATGAGTGTGTTGATTTACCTCGCTAAATCGCATTGTTTAATCGAGTCTATCTCTTGGCGCAAAGTTCACAATACTCAGATACCGCAATGTAATCCCTTTATCAGTGGAATTGTCTTTAAGTAAATTGTGCAATACGCCTAAATTATCTCAATTCCCAGAGCATTACGGTTCAATGCTGTTAAACCTACCCACATAAAGAAGTCTGTTGGCTCGAATGATAATTTCGATTCCACGCTCGCAGTCCAAGTTAGATTCGATTTTAAGGCGAATAACGGCATTGTTGTTTGCCGCTGGGTTTCTAGGTTCAGACAAATGGGTTTTGAGCGACTTAAGTTTTTTATGGAATGATTGAAGCTGCTTGGTTCGCTTTGTGGAGAAAAACTTTGTAATGCCGAGTGTAATCTTAACACAATAAAACCACTATATTTAGCTAAGTAATTATAAATAAAGCAGTTTAAACTCAGCTCCGCAAAATCCAATATTGTTTCATCTAGGCTTTACAAATGGTTTTTATAACCATTAATGTCTTGATAATGTGGATATAAAATGAAGGGGCCGTGCTGTGTTAGAGATAATGCGAAGGGGTATTCGAATTGATACAGCGTATGCCAAAAAGCCTGATAACCGCCCCACTCTGACTTTATCTGTGAGTGAGTTTAATATCATAGTTGATGACCATTCGGTCACAACTTAAGTGGTGACCGAATGGAACATGTTTAGCAAAGGCCATCCATGGCCTTGTTTATTCAATCCTTTTTTATTGGTTAGGCCTCATGTGCAAGTAACAGCGGATTTACCGTTGTCGCACCATAGCCCTTTGCATTGAGCTCGGCATCCAATCCCAGCGTTGCGATATCATCCGCAGCCGCATCTAACAATGGCAAACGGTTGGTAAACAACATCTTAGTGTATCCCTTACACGTCTCACAGCTCTCAATTCGCACGTTGGCTTTATGATCGTCAAAGGACCAAATGGACATCTCCCGAGATTGTTCGCAGCAAGTACAATGGGCACGCACATAATGCCACTCAGTTTCGCACAGACTGCAATGCAGATAACGCAGCCCTTCGCGGGGTTTATCGACAATCATGCTGGCGACCGGATGACTGCCGCACACAGGGCATAAGCTGGATTGCTTAACCCGATTGACATCCATACGTGCAATCACCATGGGCGCCCAATGGGACCAATACAGTGACAAACCCGCCCAGATAAATAAGCTGAACTGTGCGGGTACGGCACTAAACTGCCCTTGCCTTAGTTGATTGCCCCACTCTAGCAATTGAGCTGGTGACTGCTGTTGTAGCTCTTGTATTACTGGCACTAAATGCGCAGGTACTTGAGATACCAACTCCGTCAGCAGTGCTTGCAATGGCTGTAACCAAGCTTGGGCCTTAGCAGTTTGACTCACTGACAGCGGAAATTGGACCTCAGGGTCAATCTTTGGCGCTGGGCCCATTTCCGTTGCAGCCAGTTTTTGCTGCGTCGACACAAGGATTTGGCAAAGCTTAAGATAATCCGCCAGCGGAGAATCCTGCGCTAATTGGGCTAAACGACGTGCTCTATGTTGATAAATTTTCTCAGGATCTGCCGCTTTTAGCGGTTTTAATGCTAAGGGTGACTTATCAACAAAACTTAACGGGATATCGCTGGCCATCTTCATTGCTATTTTTCCTCGTGTTCTTCTAACATAGCTGGATGGTGCTTACGGGCCCAAGCCTTAGAGACTTTGCCGTAGAGCATCCCAGTGATAGAGCCTTCAATCCAGCAGGCCATCCACACATGCACCACGAGGGAGAGCAGCATTAACACGCCGCAAGCCGAGTGGACTAAGGTGGCCCAATTGACGGCTTCTGCCGAGAACATGGGCGCAAAATAAGGCTGCCACATCATGATGCCGCTGATGAGAAACGCCAGCACAAAAACCACAAAGGCGCGGAATAACATTTTCTGACCTGGGTTGTAATGGCCCACGGGCGGAATGTTCTCTTCTTTCTGCAGTAACACCCACACCACGGCTTTCATCCAAGGCAAATCGTATTTATTCCACTTATTGTGCTGGTAGTAGCGGATCAACATCACCGCCAGCAGCAGACACATGGCGATCCCGAAGAATGGATGCATCACTTTTGCCAGTTGTGGTGTGCCAACAATGCCACTGAGCCACTGGAACGAGGGATAAAAAAACGAGAACCCCGTTAGAAAGGTCACTATGCCAACAAAGACTATGGTCCAGTGGCACAGGCGATCTACGAGCTTATGGCGGACAATCATTTCTTTATGATTCATAGCTTTTCCTCCTCTTTGACACCGGCATCAATGTAACCTGGCTGATCTTCCTCGACGATGTTGCGCCCTACTGCAATGCGGTGCATCAGGGCGAATGCCGCCGTTGCGAGTAAGCCTGCGGTGCCTAAAGGTTTAAGCCAATCTTGACGCCACTCGGTGGCGGCGGGGATTTGCGGATCCTTGGGCATACCATAGCTTTCGGGTTGCGTGATGTCGTGGAGGATCATCATCATATGCGTACCACCAACCCCTTCGGGGTTATAGAGTCCCGCCTTGGTAAAACCGCGTTCCTTTAACTGCTCGACGCGTTTTTCTGCATAGAACAACATGTCTTCACGGGTGCCAAAACGCAGCGCTCCCACGGTGCAGGTTTTAACACAGGAAGGCTCGAGGCCAACGGCGAGCCTATCGGAGCACAGGGTGCACTTATAGGCTTTGTTATCTTTGGCACTGATCTTGGGCACATTGAAAGGACAGGCACTGGCGCAATAACCACAGCCAATACACTTGTTCGAGTCAAAATCCACTGTGCCATTGGCATGTTGCACAATCGCGCCGCTGGTAGAACAAGCTTTTAAGCAGGCTGGATCAGCGCAGTGCATACAGGCAGTGTGGGTAAATTGCCAACGCAACTTATTGTTATCCATCACTTCGTGATACTGCATTATGTTCCAGCTCTCCGGAGACAGTGTCATTGGGTTCTGGTAACTGCCTTGAAAAGTGCCGACATCTTCACGAAGGTCATTCCATTCGGAGCAGGCAACCTGACACGCTTTACAGCCGGTACATTTAGTCGCATCAAACAGCTTAGTCACCTGCTGGACCGCACCAATGCGCGCCTGGGACGCTGGGGTGATATCCGTGGTGCCTGAGATGCGGATAATATCTTGAGAAGCCATAATTAGAAGCCCTCCGCTTTGGCAATATTCACAAGGAATGCTTTATATTCAGGGGTTTGGGTATTGGCATCGCCCACAGATGAAGTCAGCTCGTTGACGATATAACTCTTCTGCGTCAAGGCCTCATAACTGCCATGGCGTGGAATACCTATGGTGTGAACTTTTTTGCCCTGAACCATCATGGGTTGGAGTCGTTTAGTGACATAGGCCTTAGTGACAATATGCGAGCGCTTAGAGCTCACCTTGACCCAATCACCGTTATTGATGCCCTTTTCCGCCGCCAAGGTTTCATCGATTTCGATAAAGTGCTGTGGCTGGGTAATCGCAGCAAGGTGGCAATGTGTGGTCCAGTTGTTGAAGTGTTCCGTCATTGAGTAAGTGGTGCCAACATAGGGGAATTCTTCATTGGTACCAAAGCTTTCACGTAAGCCTTTGAACATCCGTGCCACCGGGTTATTGGTGACCTTAGGATGCAGCGGATTACTCGCCAGTGGTGATTCAAACGGTTCATAATGCTCTGGGAATGGGCCATCTTTTAAGTCACGCAGCGCAAATAAGTGGCCAACGCCATCGGCTTGCATGATGAAAGGATGGGCCGATTCTTCGGCATTCAATTTGGCATTAAAGTCTGGCACATCAATGCCCTGCCACTTGTTGTCCTTATACTCGAGCAGCACACGGCTTGGATCGCGCGGCTTACCTTGCACGTCGCATGATGCGCGGTTGTACAAGATGCGGCGGTTTGCAGGCCATGCAAATGACCAATTCGGGGTAATACCTTTGCCGGATGGATCGCTATTATCGCGGCGCGCCATCAAGTTGCCCGCTTCAGTCCACATGCCTGAGTAAACCCAAATACCGCATGAGGTTGAGCCATCGGATTTTAATTCGGAGAAACCATTGAGCAGCTTACCGGTCGTGAGATCATAACCGTTCATCTCCCGCGCGATTTCCTCTGAACTTGGTTCATGCTCAATCGCATAGTCCCATTTAATGGCTTCGATAGGCGCAGGTAAACGGCCGCCCTCTTCACGGTATAAACGTTTTAATTCCAGCATGATGCCAGAAAGGATCGCAGGATCAGACAAGGCTTCACCGGGAGGGTTAGCGCCCTTAAAGTGCCATTGTAACCAGCGGCTCGAGTTAGCAATTGAACCACTTTCCTCAGCAAAACATGTAGTTGGTAAGCGGAAGACTTCGGTTTGAATACTGGCGGTATCAACATCGTTGAATTGACCCGCATTGCGCCAGAAGCTCGATGTTTCGTTTGCGAGCGCATCCAGCACCACTAAGAACTTCAGATTCGATAAGCCCTTAGACACTTTTTGCTTATCGGGCTGGGAGTTAAGCGCGTTGATGCCTTGGATAAAGTAGCCGTTAACCTCACCGTGAACCATCATGTCGATTTGCTTGTTGATATCGTACTGTTGGTCCCATTTTGGCAGCCAGTCATAACCATAATCATTCTCTGCCGTTGCATGTTCACCGAAGAAGGCTTTTAACAACGACACGGTAAAGGCTGGGTAATTGTGCCAATAGTTGGTTTGGTTTGGTCTTAAGGCTTTAGGGGTGTAATGGGCTAAATAGTTCTGTAAATCAACATCTTTATCTTGTGGCAGTTTTAGGTAGCCAGGTAATCCTTGGCACAATAAACCTAAGTCCGTCGCGCCTTGTACGTTTGAGTGACCGCGCAGCGCATTCACGCCGCCGCCCATGATCCCCATATTACCAAGCAGCAATTGGATCATCGCCATGGTACGGATGTTTTGCGCGCCAACGCTGTGCTGTGTCCAACCGAGGGCATACAGGAAGGTGGCAGCTTTATGGTCAACATGGGTCGCCCCAATTTGCTGACACACTTCAAGATAGGCTTCTTTAGGCGTACCTGTGATGCTAGAAACCGTGTCAGGATCGTAGCGATCGACGTGTTTTTTCAGCAGGTTAATCACGCAGCGAGGATGGCTTAAGCTTGGGTCAACTTTTGCGTAGCCCTCTTCATCTAACTCATAGAACCAAGTGGATTGGTCGTATTTATGGTTAGCCTCATCGTAGCCACTGAATAAACCGTCATTAAATTCAAAGTCTTCCCGCACGATAAACGAAGCGTTGGTATAGGCTTTGACATAATTAAGGTTGATTTGCTGGGTTTCGAGCAGGTAGCGGATCATGCCGAGCAGGAAGGCGATATCGGTGCCTGAACGAATAGGCGCATATAAATCGGCGACGGCAGCACTGCGGTTAAAGCGCGGATCGACCACAATCAACTTGGCGTTGTTATGCTCCATCGCTTCTGTCACCCAACCAAAGCCGACGGGATGCGCTTCGGCAGCGTTACCGCCCATCACAATGGCCAGATCGGTATTTTTCATATCTGCCCAGTGGTTAGTCATAGCACCACGGCCAAAGGTGGGCGCCATCGCGGCCGGTGTTGGGGCGTGACAAACGCGGGCTATGTTATCTATGCCTAACATACCAATGGCACGGCCGAACTTATGAGTGATGTAGCAGCCTTCGTTTGCTTGGGCCGATGATGTCATCATCCCTAGGCTGACTAAGCGGTTAACGGTTTGACCCTGGGCATTTTTCTCAACCAGGTTAGCATCGCGCTCGTCTTTGATAAGTCTTGCGATTCGCTTAAAAGCCTCATCCCAGCTAATGCGCTGCCATTTATCCGAACCAGGTAAACGCACTTCGGGATATTTTAAACGGTGCGGACTGTTCACATAGTCAACCAGTCCTGCCCCTTTTGGACACAGGGCGCCGCGGTTAATCGGATTATCGGCATCGCCCTCGATATGAAAAATGCTCTGCTCCGCATTTTTCCCATTACTGCTTTGGCTGTACATCAACAACCCACAACCCACAGAGCAGTAGCAACAATTGTTACGCGTCTCTTTTGCGCGTAGCAATTTAAAACCTCTGACGGATGCAAATGCCTTTTCGGACATTAACCCCAGTGCAGAAATAGCAGAAGTCGCGGCTCCTACAGCACAGAGTTTAAAAAACTGTCGTCTATTCATTGTCATTTCACACACTCTCTTTTATGTGCTCACAAGTTGCAGCGAATACGCTGCATGCTTGAGTAGAGAACTTAACCCCACTCATGGTGCGAGTATAAAAAAGTGACCAATAATGACAATTTCCGACAGGTGATCAAAATCACACTAAGCTTTCAATAGAGTAAATATCTAAATTAAAGGGTTTTCAATGAGGTAATTAGGTTTGTGCGTTTTATTTACGTCAATATAGAGAATTAAATGCTTTTATTGATATGGACATTTTGATTAGCCATTTTGTCCACTTTGTACCAATTTCCGATGGGCGTAAATCTTATTGTTGATGCGCGTCACAAAAGTGGCGCCAGTTGCTCAGATTATGAGTGAAAATACCGATTAGCTGCTTTTTGAGCAAGATCACAATTTAAGGTAAATGATTGGGGCAACAAAGGGTGATTTTACCTGAAATTACGGTAAATCGTTTTTGTCTAAGGGATTGGTGAGTGGCTGTGATAACAATATTTACGCTAAAAACGCTGATCTAAACTTATAGCTGCCCGCAAAAACGAGGGCTGTTTACACCATAAATACCCTGTAATGGGTAGATAAACACATCGCCAGCTTGCGGCTCTTGGTCTAATTGCGATGCGTCAAGTGAGTGTTTGGCACTGGTGACTATCAGTAAATCACGCTTTTCGCCGCCAAAAGCAATGCTGGTTGGGTGGGTAACGGGCAATTTGAGAATAAGATCGACTTCACCATCGGGACGATAGCGCACCACCTGGCCACCGCCCCACTGGGCATTCCAGAGATAACCCGCCGCATCGACATCTGAACCATCAGGGAAAATATGATGGCTCGTGCTCGCAAAGAGGCGCTTACGACTCAATAACCCCTGCTCAATATCAAAATCATATTGATAGATTTGGTGTTTTGGCGAATCAGCATGGTAGAGCGTTCGCCCATCCACGCTCCAGCACAGGCCGTTGGAGATTTCGAGATTTGTAAGGTGTTGGTGGCAATGCCCTTTCTCATCTAGACAATACAGGGCTGCGGTTTGTTGCAAAGTATCGCGCTGCTCAACCATAGTGCCCGCCCAAAAACGCCCTTGCCTATCGATACGACCATCATTAAAGCGATTGCCAGCAAAATGAGATTCTGGCTGTGCCAACCATGTCAGGCTTTGATCTTCAATATCATAGATTGCAATACCGATATCGAATGCGACGATAAGTGTTGTATGCTTTGCCGTGAGGCCAAAGGAGCCGACGCGGTGCGGCATGGGGAAAGTCTCTAAGGAGCGGCTCGCGAGATGAAAACGATAAATCACAGAGGATAAAATGTCGGTCCACCAAATAGATTGGTGTAACTCATCCCATAGCACACCTTCACCAAGGCGGTTGCCCACAGGGATTGTCATCAACAGATCGCCAACCGTGACCGTTTGCATGATTTACTCAAGACGTCCTTTTACCCAGAATGGCCTTATTCTTAAACAAGGCGTTGGCAGACGCAAGGGCAAAAGGAAAAGATAAACGTTTCTTTCTATTTAGCTTTTATTTTGTGGTGCAGATTTGCTGAGGACAACCAGTGCAATGCCACCGAGGATGGCACAGGAGGCTAACAGTAATCGAAGGCTTAGGGATTCACCCAGCAATAGCACTCCGCCAACGGCGGCAATTAACGGCACACTCAACTGTACAGTGGCGGCGTAGGTGGATGACAATAAAGGTAAAATGGAATACCAAATCGCATAACCTAAGCCTGAAGCGATGACCCCCGAGGCTAACGCATAGATAATTCCCATCTGACTTACCGTTAAGGAGTCTCGAACTAATAACAGTAATAACAGTGCCATCGGCACAGTGCGGATAAAGTTGCCTGCACTGACAGGAATGGGATGCTTGGCTCCCTTACCCTTAATCGAATAAATCCCCCAAGCGACCCCAGCGCTTATCATCAGCAATGAACTCATTAGTGGCGGCGCCGACAGCCCAGGTAACAGCAGAAAAATCAAACCGGCAGCGGCGCAGGCCAATCCAAGCCATTGTCTGGTATTAAAGATTTCTTTTCGGTACAGCCCATAGCCAATCATGGTGGCTTGTACGGCGCCAAAGAGTAACAGCGCCCCCATTGAGGCCGTCATATTGATATAGGCGTAGGAAAATCCGGCTGCGTAGACAAACAATGCCAAGGCTGAGCCCCAATGTCCCTTGGCCTCCAGCGCAGGTTTGTTAAGGCTTAATAGCCAGAGCATGATGGCACCCGATAACAACCGGATCAGGGTAAAGCTGCCCGCATCGATACTGCCATCCTTTAACGCGAGCCGGCAAAGTATCGAGTTACAGGCAAAGGCAAACATGGTGAGCGTTGTCAGCGTAAATAGACGAAAAACAGTCATTAGATTCCTTAGTCACGGATAACCAGAATTCAATTACCATGCTGCAAACAATAAAAAAGCACCCGAATGGGTGCTTTCAGTATAGACAGCTAATCTCGATTATTGATTAGATTCACCAAATAAATCAGCTACATCTTGTTCAGTAATCGCTTCGTCATAGAACTTGATTTCATCGATTGCCCCTTTGAAAGGCGTATCCCAGAAGTTGACCCCGACCGCAAACTTAGTGGTCGGTACTGAGAAGATGTTCGGGAAGTTCGCGCCGGTAAACTTCAATTCACCATTGATATAGACCTTCACATCGCCGCCATTCACAGTGTACGCCAGATGCGTCCATTGGGATTTTGGCATCACAAAACCGGTTCTACCGTCGTACCATGCTGTGCCTGACCATAACACCATGCGCTCATAATCATTTTGACCGCCTGGTAAGACGCTGGTCCAGCTAGAATCAGTCGCATAACCAAACAAGGCTGTAGTGTACTTATTCAGCTGCTCAGGGTTGAGCCACATTGACACTGAGTAGGTGTAGTCTTTGATAAGGTTATTCGGCAATACAATACCAGAGGCACCATCAAAGACCGCCGCCTTGCCTACCGCGCCATCCACATAGCTGATTTTACCGCCTTCAACGCCAATCAGGTTACCCACTACAGTGCCCGCGCCGAAGTTAGCGGTACTGTCGTTAAGATTGTCTTCAAAGCTGTAGACTGCGACCGGTGTTGGCGGATTTTTAGCTTTAACGGTGGCGGTGAAGACTTTGGTTTGGGTCGCATTACCCAGTTTTAAGGTCGCCGTTAAGGTGACAACCTTATCTTCTTCACCACGAACAGGTTGCGTTACGCCACCATGAGTATCAATAGTCGTTGGATCTGAAGATTCCCATGAAATGGCCGAAGCATAAGGACCCGTTACTGGCAGTTCGATATTTTCACGCACCGCCGATAAGTCGCCTAGCTCCAGAATGGCCGTTGCTGAGGACAAGAGTTCACTGTCGGCTAACTTGTCGATATCGAGGGCTTTGACTTCTTCAGCTGTTAATGCTGCTTCATATACTTTCAGCTCATCGATAAGGCCGTTGTATGGCAGATCCCAGTAGTTAACACCAAGACCGAAAATACCCTGTGCACCCGTATAGTAGTTGGCAAGGTTACCGCTACTGAAGCGCTCAACCCCGTTGATAAAGACTTTAACGAGCCCTTTATTGACGGAGAACGCTAGATGCGACCAAGTGTTTTCAGCGATGCGCTCACCAGTGACACCATCAAACCAGGTCTCCAGCACTGAGCTGCCGCTGGTATCGATATTATGGCTCCAGAACATGGTATTACCGTCCCAGCCCTGTGGCAGCAAGCTGACCCAAGTATTGGAGAACTTGCTACCATCTTCAGCGGTTTGCTCGTTAACTGCGCCGAAGAATGCCGTGGTAAATCCTGTGATAACCGCAGGACTTGCCCAGAAAGACACTGTGTACTCGTAGCTGGAGATAATGCCCGATGGCAGTAACACCCCGTGGGCACCATCTAATGAGAGGGCTTGTCCTTCAAAGCCTGTGGCGTAACCAATGGCATCACCCGCTTTGAAGATCCTATCGCCAGTGGGTTGACCATCACCAAATAAGCCTAGGGAATCCTTGAGGTTATTCTCGAAGCTGTAGTGGGCAATACGGTTATAGGTTTTATGGGCAAATACGGTAATTTGGAAGGTTTTAGTCACCTTCTTTCCATTGACCATAATTGTCGCGGTTAAGGTGACGACCTTATCGCCCTCGCCAACGTTGGGTCGGATAATGGTGCCATCGGTTCTGATCACTGACTCGTCGCTCGATTGCCACTCGATAGTTGATCCACGGGTACCTTGTGTCGGTAAGGCGATTTTACCTTCGGTAGCTTCGGTCGGCAGGCTAATGCCGTTTGCCGATGCCGTTAAAATTTCCTCAGTGGTTTTATCGGTGAGCTTCACGCCCCAAATACTTACCCCATCATTAGAAATGGCGCTAAATGTCGGCATGAGTTTGTTTTGCTCAGGATCCCATTGCCAAGCGAGTACTCCTTCAAAAGTGCCTAAATTGTCTAGCATTAAGGTGATTTGGTTGTCATCGCCCTGCTGGTAAGTACCAGTCACATCGCCAGATACATTGCCTTTATTGGTCCAAGTACGGGATAACTTAATGTGCAGGGAGGTGTGCGCCGCCGTATTGATATCTTTTGCGTGATTAATGAATTGATAATCACCAGTGACATCGATTTCATCGACAATGTTATCGCCGTTGATCGGTGCATAACGCTGTGGTGAGGCAACTAACCAACCATCGCTGTTGAGAAATAGCTCATGCACGCGCACGCTGTGACCTTCGCCGGTATCGGGGAAGCGCGTATGGAATACTAAGAAGTATTTGCCCGTTTGTGCATCATAAAAAGCGGAGTTGTGGCCGGGTGACAGGTAACCGTGATCATGGCCCACATCACCTGGGTGGGCCACAAATTGGAAACCGCCCATCAGTTTGACGCCATAGTCAGCGATATTGCCGGCGGCCGTTGCGCCAATCATGTCCAGACCCGCAGCATCCACATAGGGACCGTTAGGATTTTTAGAGCGAGAGATACGAATGTTGTAACCGTCTTTTTGGGCGAAGCCACCAAAGGAGGTAAACATATAATAGTATTCGGATTCAGGGCTATAGATAACATAAGACCCCTCAATCGCACTGTAGTTGCCGCCCATGATCTTAGTGCCATAGCCTTGATCCGCTAACGGTTTACCCGTTGCAGGATCTAACTGCATCACCCAGATCCCGCCGGAATAGGAACCATAGGTCATCCACAGGCCACCATCTTTATCGTAAAACACGGCTGGATCGATAGCGTTAGGGTCGACAAAGCCATCGTAAATTTGACCGTTTGCGCCAGGGTTTTCAGCCCCCTCTTGACCTGATTTCAGGATCAAGCCTTGGTTAACATAAGGGCCTAAAATATTGTCAGAGGTGGCCATCCCCAAATAGGAGCGCGATACGCAATCAATCTTATCTGGGCCGCCACAGAAGTCGTAATAGAAATGGTACTTACCGTCGGCAAGCTTTATCACATCCGGTGCCCACGAGCCAACAAAGCCACCCGTCCATGCGGTGCCTTCCGCGATTTCTGACTCATAGGTATTGAACAGGCTGCTCTCGGGTACACCATCTGAGGCAATTTGTGTCCAGTTCATTAAATCCGTAGAACTGGCTACCGCCAAATGGGAGCCGAAAACATAATAAGTGCCATCGGTATCTTTAATGATGGAAGGATCATGAACTACTGCGTTTTTGTAGCTCACCTCACCTGCCACTGTCGGATCTGCCGATGTCATAGGAGGGGGAAGTGTAAAGGTATTTGTGTCGTCTGCACTGTAGCTGCTGTCGTCCCCACCACAGGAGGCTAGTGCCATGATCAAGCTTGCTGACACGAATGAGCGTTTAAGCACCATGAGCGTCGTTCCTTTTATTGTTGTGTTTGATAATTAGGTTAGCGTTTATCAATGTACTAAATCCAAAAGTAATACAATACTACTGTAACACTAAAATTACATTAGCATTCTGGGGATAGAAGTAAATATCTTGTGACAGAGATTTGTGAGATTTTGCAAAACATTTGACGTTAAGGTCAGCTTGTTGGGTCTGTTGTGCCTAGTCAACTCAGGTCGTGTTTTCACCATTAAGCCATCATTATCTTCAGTTAATTCATTTTATTTCAAATAGATAACCGTAATTCATCCCTTTTTCCGCATTTTAACGAAATGTGATCTTGCTTTCCTATTGCGTCAAACAGTGAGTTGACATGCAATATAGTCATACAATATGATTTTAACAGTTATGATAAATTCTTAACCTCGCCCGTTGGAGCGTAATTGACTTAACGCGGCGCACTATACGCTACAAAATAGGCAACAAAATTCTAAATTTTCAGGGACACTGTGGGGATGTCCGTGACTCTGAAGTGGAATAAAAAAGACCGGGACGTCAGATGGTGTCTTAGGCTACCGGGTCAAATAATAAAACTACCGGAGATTAACTAGATGTTTAAACAGACTTATTTGGCAAGTGCTATTCTGCTTGCTCTTGCTAGTCAAGCGACGTATGCGGCAGAAAATGAAGCGACACAATCGCCTCAGGCGGAAGAAACGGCACAGCCCTCTTCTGGCGGTAAAGCGCAAAATAACGAAGAGATGGAGATCATTCAGGTTCAGGGGATCCGCGGTAGTTTAAATAAAGCGGTAGAACTTAAACGCCAAAACATTCAAGTTGTCGATGCCATTATTGCTGAAGATATCGGTAAATTCCCAGATAATAACGTGGTTGAAGCCTTGCAACGAGTTACGGGTGTCCAAGTCACTGACCGTGCTTCAGGTGAAGCCAATACCGTGAGTATTCGTGGTTTAACCGACGTGACCACTACAGTTAACGGCCGTCAAGTTTTTACTGCAGCAGGACGTGAAGTTGCGATTGCTGACGTACCAGCGGCATTACTCGGCAGTGTTGAAGTCTTTAAAACCCGTTCGTCTTCTCAAGTCGCCAGCGGTATCGCAGGTCAAATTGACATTCGTACCCATAGACCTTTTGATTTCCAAGAAGAAAAAATTTCGGTAGCAGCCAAAGGGATTTACTCTGATCAGCCTGACACTATCGATCCCAATTTCAGCGCCTTAATTAGCGACCGCTGGGATACCAGCATTGGTGAAGTCGGCGCATTAGTTAACGTCTCCTATATCCGCACCAACTATAATGACCAAGTGGTTGCACCTGGCGCATCAATGCCCTATTACGCTGAAACTGGTGTCCAAATCCCTGATGCTTATTGGAAGCGTGGCCTAGCCCATGGTTTAGATACCAGTGAAGGTGCCTTAATCAACGGTCAAGAATATCTGCTCATGCGCGACGCCGTATTCCAAAATATGAATAACGGTGAGCGTGAACGTCCAGCACTGAACCTATCATTGCAATGGGCGCCAACTGACACTTCCGAATATCTTTTTGAAGCATTCTATAACGGTTATCGTAATGATAACTTCAACTCTATGCTCTTTAGTAACGTTGATTCATCTGCTAACTGGAGCCAAGTGATTCAAGAAGGTATTGAAGTTTATGATGGTACCAACGTGGTAAAATCGCGAACTTCCTATAACGTTGACGGATTTAGCAGTTCAGATCATAGCCATAACAAAACAGATAGTTATGTATTTGCCTTAGGAGGTAAGTGGGACTTTGATAATTTGACCTTAAAGTCAGAAGTGGTCTATCAAACCAGTACCTATGAATCACAATTTCTGGCGATGCGCGGTGTAAGCGCGAATAGTACTAAAACTTTCTATGGTGTTGATGTTGACTATAACGACAAAAGCGGTGGTGTACCTAGCTGGGTTTATTTAGATAATCCAGACACGACTATTGATGAGTCTGATTTAACTCAACTGGCGCTATGGCAAACGGCTCAATTATACGATAGTGGCGCAAAGGACGAAGGTGATTCAGTTACTTGGACATTCGATGGTGACTATTTCCTCGACTACGGCATATTTACTAAGATGAAATTTGGTGTTCGTGCAGAACAACGTGGTGCCAAACACGGACTTTACGATGCCGGTTCTTTAAACACCAACGTGTTGTTTAGCGATCTTGACCCTAACATGTTCACAGTAACCTCCGGCTTCTTTGATGGCCGTGCTAATGTGCCAACCAGTTGGGCGATTGCCGATGGTAATTATTTATATGCTAACCGCTCAGCCATTGAAGCTATGTATAACGCCGATGAGCAAGCCCTTGCCATGTACACCAACTATGATATCACCGAAAAATCATATGCTGCATACATCCAAAGTGATTTTGAAACCGAGTTATGGGGTAAGCAAGTTGATGGTCAAATTGGCCTGCGTTACGAGAAAGCCGATGCTGATATGGATTTTTGGGAACGCAAAAAATATGCTGAAGAGGATGTTGTTGATGACATTCGATACTATCTCGTTCATGACACAGATACCAATGGAAGTGCGGAGTTATTACCAAGCTTAATGGTACGCTTCTGGTTAACTGACGACCTGGTTGCACGTTTTGCCTACACTGAAACGATTCGTCGTCCCGCCTTTGGCGATTTAACCACTGCGATTTCCTATACAGAGGACTTAACAAAACTTGGGTTCGGTCAAGCTTCAAGTGGTAACTCTAAGTTAGAACCAACTACTTCACAAAACTATGATTTCTCATTGGAATATTACTTTGGTGAAGGATCTTCCATATTCGGTACTTATTTCCGTCGTGATATTGAAGGTTTCGTATTTAACTCTTCTTCTACTATTACCCGTGAAGTTGACGGCGAAACCAAAAAATATATCTTAAGCCGTCCAGAAAACGCTTCAAACGGTAAGTTAACGGGTTATGAATTAGGTGCAGTGTATTTCCCAGAGAATATGCCTAGTTACCTAGATGGTTTAGGTACTCAAGTGAGTGCAACCTTCTTAGATTCAAGCCAAGACATTCCTGAGTTTGACTCTGAGAATGGTGAGCAAATTGGTACGACAACTCGTGAACTATTCGGTGTGTCTGATACTTCTATGAGTGCGGTATTGATTTACGATAAAGACGATTACAGCGCGCGTTTATCATACACTTGGCGTGATAAATTCTTAAGTGCGTATGATGCAGGTAGCTTTGCAATGCCACGCGGTATCTATCGTAAACCTGAGCAGTCACTTGACTTCCAGTTCAGCTACAACATCAGTGATGAGTTTGTATTAACCTTCGATGCGACAAATATTCTTGATGATGTGTATCAAGAATACTATGAGGACTCAGTACTCTATAACCGCACGAACAGTATCTACACCCGCACTTTTGCATTAGGTGCGCGATACTCCTTCTAATTGACTACTGTTGTTTAAAACCGAAAAAGCTAATCCTGTGGATTAGCTTTTTCTTTTTATATCAGGCAAATGGCAAGATCTTTACTCGATATTTCTAATGCTTATTCATCAAATTGCTTTTGTCTGAGCCCATGCTTTGCTAGTTTATATTTCTTTTCTTCCTTGAATATTGACTATGCATACCGCTTGGTTCGACTTTACGCTGCTCCCTATCGATATTTTTGCCCTGCTGACTATTACTGCGGCGTTTACTTCGTTTTTTACTGCCTGCTTCGGGATTGGTGGTGGCGTAATGTTATTAGGCGTGATGGCGCAAGTCCTTCCGCCTCAAGTAATTATTCCCCTCCACGGTGTGGTGCAATTGGGCTCGAATCTGGGCCGCGCACTATTAGGTTGGCAGCATGTGCAGTGGTGGCTTATCAGTCGTTTCTTACCCGGCGCGCTCGTTGGCGCCGCCTTGGGGAGCTTAGTGTTAGTCGCATTGCCGCCAAAGGTCATGTACCTCACCATCGCCCTGTTTATTTTGTACTCCTGCTGGGGACCGAAAATTCCCCGTGTGGTGCTGGGAACAGCTGGGACGATAATCGCTGGTGCGGTAACAACCTTTATCTCGTTATTTGTCGGCGCGACAGGTCCCTTAGTGGCGGCCTTTATCAAACAATTAGACGTTGACCGTTTTCGCACTGTCGCGACCTTTGCGATGGCGATGTCGTTGCAACATGGCGTCAAAATTATCGTTTTTGAGGGGCTGGATATTCCTCTCCTGCCGTGGTGGCCGCTGCTACTTTGCATGATCTTAAGCGGCGCCTTGGGAACCTGGCTTGGCTTTAAGATGTTAGCGCGGGTGACGGATAAACATTTCGGCGTCGCCTTTAATTGGGTGCTGACACTGCTGGCGATACGTTTATTGTGGCAGGCCTTAGTGGGATAAAACTTGGGATAAGAGAGCCTGAATAAAAAAGAGCAGCAGCTGCATACACAACTACTGCTCTGGTGCCGAGCAAACAAGGCTCAACCAAGATGCCGTTAAGCGACCTCAACTTAAACGACATTACAAGCACGCGTTTAGCCACCGCCGTGGTGATGCTCAGTTATTTAGAGGGATGAATTATTTCACCTCTCTAAAATAGAACTGTTGTGAAATGGTGTTTTTCCACACGTCTTCCACTATGTTATCGCCATTGGCATAGGAACCATTGGCCACTTTCATGGACGAACCGCCCTTGCGAGACACTAGCCTTAATGAGCCATTGGGTATCAGCTCGCTACGGAACTCGCTATCGATTGCATTACAAGCCCCTAGCTCCAGATTACCTTCGTTGGTCACAAGGCATTGTTGCGCCTTGTTGTTTGAAAGTTGGATGGATTGCAGACGGTAAAATCCATCCGTTGTCGGCATTGCTTGCCACTGCTGACAGGCATCGCCGGTGTATTCAAACTGAGCTACATTGGCATTAGGTTTAAGCTGACATTGTTCGGCACTGACCACTCGGCCGCTATGGGCGTTGACTATGGCAAATGTTGAGACAGGCTCAATCCGCCAATCGGTGCATTCACTGACACGGTTTTCCCCCGCAATCACCTCTGCGCCGGCCTTTTTACTGCAGTTTTTCGCCTGCAGATTGCCGATAGAGCGATCGTTTGCGAAACGGAACCAGCCTTCACGGGTCGAATCCACCGACCAACGCTGACAACGGGAGGCGACCCAAGGCGCAGTATTCAGTGCCGTTGAAGACTCATCTTGGCACTGAGCTTGAGTTAAAAAGGTTCCCTGACCCACATTAGCAAAGCGATACAGGCCATCGTTACTCGGATCAATTACCCATTGGCTGTTGTCATCCTCGCACTTACCGACACTGACCTGGCCCTTGGCATTGGTCACTAGGCATTGACCGACTTCACGGCTCACGATGCGGTATTTCACGCCCTCCACTTGAGTGGTTATCGGGCCAAACTCGCCACTTGGGACAGGCAATTGCTTTTTATCCGCCATCGGTTCGCCAAATTTAGGCAAGCCTTTGTTATCCCATGTAAAGGGTTGAGCACGTGCCGCTCGGGTACCACTACAGCCGTCGGAGGCCGAGGAGTTGCCATGGTAAATGAGCCAATCTTCTTTCCCATCGGGAGACTTGAAGAAACCATGATGGCCAGGGCCATAGACGCCATTGGCTTTGCTAAAGAAAGGCTTGTCGTACTTAGTCCATGCGGCGGGATCCATAGGATCGTCACCTGTGAGTTCAACTACGGCTAAGGAATAATCCTCAGTGTTACAAAAGCTTGCCGAGTGAACTAAGAAGGTTCTGCCCTCATGCTGGATGATTTCAGGGCCTTCGTTGACGTTTAAGCCTGATTTTTCCCAGTCGTGAATGGGCGCAGTGATCACCTTATGTTCGCCCTCGACGGTCCAAGGGTTGCTCATCTTGGCAATCAAGTTGACTTGATCTTGGCCATGCCATTCGGACCAGAGGAAATATAACTGGCCTTTATACTCCAAATAGCTGCCGTCGATATTCCAGTGGTCGGGCATTGGCGTGCCCTTAAACTTGTATGGCCCCATAGGGTCACTGCCTTCACTCTCGAGGATATGGTTACGCTGGCCATCGAAGTTTTCAGCCACGCCCGAGGTGTAAATCACGTACCAACGTAATCCCTGCGCAGTTTGCAGAGGGTGAAATTCAAATGCCCAAAAATTACAGCAGTTGGATTTATCGGTGCCGCTCCAAATATTGTGGGCCGGCGCATCGGCAAGCCCTGCAATGGTGGGCGATTTACGCATCACCAGCTCAGAGGTCCAGGTGGTGGTCGTTAGGTAATAGTTACCATTGTGGTATTCGAGCCAAGGATCGGCCCCATTTCGAAATAACGGATTCGCAAAGGTCGCTGCGGTAATGCGGTTTTCATCCGCGCCCTTCGCACTCTCTGCAGCGTGTAGGTTACCTGCCCCCAAGCAGGTCGCACTAAGTCCCATGGCCAGCGCAAGCGTAGCCATTCGTTTGTTGATTGTATGAGTCATTATTATTTTGTTCCTTCGGGTGCAACTAATACGCTCTGGTATTGATTGAGCGCCTTAGGATCGACCTCTGGCCAACCTTGGCGCCAGCTCAGTTCCGCCATCTTGAGTTTTTGTAAGCCATTATCAGCCGATTCGTAGGCATGAAAGACTAAGTAATCTTTGCCATCGAAGGCATAAACACTGTTATGGCCCAATCCCGGCCAAGCCTTAGTGCCATGCAGCAAAACCGATCCGCCGCCTTGCGCCATGTCTTTGCCCTCTTTATCGAGGTAAGGCCCTGTTACCGTTTTGGCGCGGCCCACGGCTAAGTGGTAAGTGCTGTCGTCCCCACGACAGCAAAGGCCATAGGAGACAAAAAGATAGTAATAGTCATCTTTTTTATAGATAAACGGCGCTTCGATTTCAGCAGGACCTGGCTCAGTTTCACCCAGCAGTGAGGGGCGTTCTAGCTTGGCTAGCGTATGCCACTCCTCTGGTTTGGCGATAGAGATAAAGTCTGGATTGAGTTTGACCAGTTTTAACCCTTGCCAGAAGGAGCCAAAACTCATCCAAGGCGTACCCTGCTCATCGACAATAATATTGGGATCAATCGCGTTCCATGCATCGCGATTTGGCACAGATTGAATAACGATTCCCTTATCTGTCCACTGATAGTCCTTTGAATTTTTGTCGAGGGTTTTATTGACTGTCACGCCAATGGCCGAGGTGTTTTTACCAAAGGCTGATACTGAGTAATACAGATAGAACAAGCCGTTATGCTCAATGATATCCGGCGCCCATAAATGGCCGTTAAACTCTGGCGCAACGTCCTTTGCCCAGC
The DNA here is from genome assembly GCF_029843705.1 of Shewanella sp. GD03713. Taxonomy (NCBI): domain Bacteria; kingdom Pseudomonadati; phylum Pseudomonadota; class Gammaproteobacteria; order Alteromonadales; family Shewanellaceae; genus Shewanella; species Shewanella sp. GD03713. The sequence continues at coordinate 2,442,338 of NZ_JAOCIW010000001.1, read as the reverse complement.
TAGGCTCGGTTTCGAATACCCGCCCAGCTAATTCCCAATGGATTTTATCCTTTGAGGAATAATAGGTAATACCGGGACCTGTGCTGAAGAGATAATACTGTCCGGCCTCTTTTGCCATCACAGGATCGTGAATACTCACCTGCTTAGCGCTCACTTGGCCTAGGGTTCCCAATACGCCTAGCAGCGCACAATTGAGCATCTTAAGGTGACGTTTTAGGGCTGTTTTCGGTGTGACTCTCATAGCTGGCATCAATTCTCCTTATGAACCCCATCCCATATAACAAAATAGTTATTATGCTATTGTATGATGAATTAAGTTATCATACTATCAGGACAAGGAAGTAACAATCAAATGCAAAAAAATTAACAGGAGAAAAATGTGTTAACATTGCGAATGCGGTAAATTGCAAAATAACACAATAACTCACTGTTTATAATAAATATAATAAGGATTTCTGATGAGTTCTCATAAATTGTCAGTCATTGAAAAGATCGGTTACGGCTCCGGGGACATGGCCGTTAACGTGGTGATTTCGTCAATGATGTTAATTATTACCTTCTTTTATACCGATATTTTTGGGTTAAAACCCGCCGATGTCGGGATATTGTTCCTGCTGGTTCGCCTTATCGATGCCATTACCGATCCTTTAATGGGCATTATTAACGATAAAGTGACCACCCGCTGGGGAAGATATCGCCCGTACTTCCTGTTTATGGCGATTCCCTTTGGTATTTCGGTTTTCTTAACCTTCTCAACCCCAGATTGGGATTACAATGCCAAACTTATCTGGGCCTACTCGACCTATATTCTGGTCACTATCATCTTCACCACTGTGACTATTCCATATATTTCGATTATCAGCGTGATCACCGACGATCCTAAAGAGCGGTTATCCGCCAACGGTTATCGTTTGTTCTTCGCAAAGATTGCCGCCTTTTTAGTGACCATTATCGTGCCTATGTTGGCGTCATCTTGGGGCGGTGAGAACATTGCCGCGGGCTATCAAAAAGCCATGGGCGTGATGGCATTGATGGCAACACTACTGTTTTTATTCTGCTTTTTCACTACCACAGAGCGCGTGGCCTACAAGGTGGAAACAAAGCCTGTTGGCATGCAACTGCGATTATTGTTCAAAAACGATCAATGGTTAGTATTAGTCGCGATTTGTGTGATTGGCACCATTGGCTATGTGATCCGCGGCTCCGTAGCAGCCTACTACGCCACCTATTACTTGGGCGGCGATGCGAAAATGCTCTCGGCATTCCTGTCGACTGGTGTGGGCGCTGCGATTCTGGCCATGGTCGCTTCAACTTGGATCACTAAGCGTTACTGCAAACTTAAACTCTTCCGCTACAGCCAAATCGTGGTTGGGATCTTAAGCGCCATCATGTTCTTTGCCGTGCAGCCGGGCGACATAGTGCTGGCCTTTGTACTCTACTTTGCGATTTCATTCGTGGTGGATTTACATGCGCCTGTCTTCTGGTCGGTGATTTCAGAGTCGGTGGATTATGGCACAGTCAAAACGGGCCACAGGGTCTCTGGCCTTGCCTTTGGCGGGATCTCATTCGCCCAAAAAGCGGGAATGGGCGCGGCGGGATTTGTGGTGGGTATGCTGCTGACCTACTTCAACTATCAACCCGGTGAAACCCAAAGCGAGTTTGCGTTGACCGGTATTTCGTTAATGCTGACGGTGATCCCTGGCGCATTCCACGCGCTGATGGGCTTACTGATGTTCAAATACAAGATTTCTGACCGCGTTTATGAAGAAATCAAACAGGCTTTACCCGAGCAGGCCCATTCAAGCCAAACGGACGCCAACCTGACGTCTAAGGCTCTAGCCTCTAGCTCTGAAGCCTCTGAGGCAGTAACGCCTAAGACTGCAGCGCCTCAAGTATCGGCGTAATCTATCTGCGATAACACCCTAAGCCCCTACCCAGGGGCTTTTTTATCACGCAAAAACTGAGTTAATCCAAACGTAAAACTCCAATCCGTATAATAAAGGGAGCCAAGATGAACACTGCCCGATTGTTTGGCCTTTGCCTGTTATTGCCATTAACTTGCCCATTCGTATCCCAGCCAAGTTTTGCTAGCCTTACCCCCATTCCCCTAAACGATGTGCGCCTCACAGCCGGGCCGTTTCTGCATGCCCAGCAGACCGATTTGGCTTACATCATGTCGATGGATCCCGAGCGACTACTGGCCCCTTACCGTAAGGAAGCGGGAATCGCGACTACCGCCGACAACTACCCCAATTGGGAAAATACGGGCCTCGATGGCCATATCGGTGGGCATTATCTATCGGCATTGGCCCTAATGTATGCCGCCACGGGCGATCAGGCGGTGCTTGAGCGACTCAACTACATGGTGGCCGAGTTGGAAAAGTGCCAACAGGCGCATGGCAATGGTTACGTGGGCGGTGTCCCCCATGGAGACAAATTATGGCAGCAGGTCGCCGCTGGTCATATCGAAGCGGATCTGTTTACGCTCAACCAATCATGGGTGCCTTGGTATAACCTGCATAAGGTATTTGCCGGCCTGCGGGATGCCTATCTTTATACTCAAAATCCTACGGCGAAGAAAATGCTCGTCGGTTTTGCCGATTGGATGCTGGATTTAAGTCGCAATCTAACTGATGAGCAGCTGCAGCTTATGCTGCGCACCGAATACGGTGGCTTAAATGAAACCTTAGCGGATGTGTACAGCATTACAGGTCAAAACAAATACTTAAATCTTGCGAATCGCTATACGGATCAGAGCCTGTTACAACCCCTGTTACAGCATCAAGATAAACTGACGGGCCTACATGCCAATACACAAATTCCTAAAATTGTGGGTGTGGCACGTATTGCCGAACTTAGTCATAACAAGGCCTGGTTAGAGAGCGCCGATTACTTTTGGCAGCAAGTGGTTCACCAGCGCACCGTTTCCATCGGTGGCAACAGTGTGCGCGAGCATTTTCATCCCAGCGAAGACTTCAGCAGTATGCTCGATTCGGTAGAAGGCCCTGAGACCTGCAATACCTACAACATGCTGAAACTGTCTAAATTACTCTATGAAAACAAACGTGATTTACGTTATATCGATTACTACGAGCGCGCACTCTACAACCATATCCTCTCGTCCCAGCATCCGCAAACTGGCGGCCTAGTGTATTTTACGCCAATGCGCCCAGACCATTACCGCGTTTATTCCTCGGCGCAGGAAAGTATGTGGTGTTGTGTCGGCTCAGGCATCGAAAACCATGCTAAATACGGCGAGCTCATCTATGCCGAGGAGGACAACAATCTGTTTGTGAACCTGTTTGTCGATTCCGAGGTCAACTGGAAAGCCAAAGGTATCAGCCTTAGCCAAAAAACTCAGTTTCCCGATGACAATACTTCGCAGATGATTATCCATCAGGAAGCGGACTTTACCCTCAATCTGCGCTATCCCACATGGGCTAAGGGTGACGTGACCGTGAGCATTAATGGCGAGCCGCAAAGGTTTACACCGACTCAAGGGCAATATATTCCCTTAACACGGCAGTGGCGCAAGGGCGATAGCGTGACTATCACCTTACCCATGGACATTAGTCTTGAGCAGCTACCCGATAAAACCGCCAATTACTCAGTGCTTTATGGACCAATTGTGTTAGCGGCAAAAACGGTGCCTATCGCTAACGAAGCCTTAAACTTTATCGGCGATGCCAGTCGCATGGGGCATATTGCCAGTGGCCCTATGTGCGAACCCAGTCAGGCGCCGATTTTTATCAGTGATGGCACCCGCTTTTTAACCGATATCCGCCGTGAGCCCATGAGTCAGCTGCAATTTACCACGGGGAAAGCCCGTACAAATCAAGCGAGCCCCATCACGCTGATCCCCTTCTTTCGCCTGCATGACAGCCGCTATACCTTGTATTTTGGCCAGAGCGCTCCCGATGAATGGCAACAGAAACAGCTAGAGTTAGCTCAAAAAGCCCAAATGGAAGCCAAGCTGATGGCGCAAACCTTAGATAGTGTGCAGCCCGGTGAGCAGCAACCTGAGTCGGATCATTTCTTTAAGGCATCAAAGAGTGAAGCGGGCCTTAATGGTAATCGCCATTGGCGCCATGCCCAGGATTGGTTTAGCTATCAACTCGATGCCAAAGGTGAACCGCAACCCATATTGCGCTTAACTTACTTTGGCTTGGATGCTGGGCGACGTTTCGACATTTTGATCAACGATAAACGCCTCGCCGAAGTCACTCTGCCTGCCGATAAGGGGCCGACATTTTACAACGTCGACTACCCTATTCCCGCCAACATGCTTTCGGATAGCACAGTGCCCTTCAGAGTGAAATTTGTGGCAAAACCGGGCTCGATTGCCGGCGGTTTATATGAGGTGCGCCTACTAAAAAGTGAGCCTACCTCGACTCAGTAAGCGAGCATCCCGAGCGCATGTAGGCACTCGGGCTTAAAACACTCATTCAGATAAGGGAAAGTGAAACGCTTTCCTTTGTTTTTATCCCCTTACCCAGAGTTTCTGCGCTTGGCACTAACTAATGTTTGCTGGTGGCCCTATGCGACTCGCCCTAAATAACAGTCACTATTTTAGTCAATATTGAGTGTGACCTTGTCGGTAATAGACGAAATAAGCCAATTGAGTTGAAAATTTTTGTTGGTAAAATTTATTGCCATTGCTGATAAAAAAGAGCAACCATCTCTTTATCATTGCAATTTTGAACAAAATAATTGATATCAGTATCGCTTTGATCGCCAAACCAGACGGAGAACAATATTGCCTGCGGGTTTAGCGGGCGCATGGCTTTAACCTCATTGAGCGCCCTGACTAATATGGCGTACAAGGCTTTAAGGTAAGCATCGTATGTCTTTTCGGACTCGAGCGCCTCAGCGTCCTCTTGCAGCAATTGCAGTTTGTCGTTAATCGCTTCAAAAATGTCTTCATTTTCATTGTGGTGTGGAGAGTCGCAGGCCGACCAGCGCAGTGTTTGCTTAAGCTGTACGAGGGATTTATGCCGAAAACGATGATGGTTTTGATATTGCTCTGCGACGGCTGTCAGGCCTTCCTCGGTGAAAAGGGTGACGCCTAAATATTCCACTAAGGGCGTGCTGTATAGGCAAAAACCGTAGAGGGTCTGCGCCGGATATTCTGACAGCCACCAATCGTAATATTTCGCAAGTGCCTGAGTGAGTTCCTGAGCAAACTCATCCATTCTTGCTTCAAAATCTGCACTAAGCTTGTCCTTGTTTATCGCCATTTCCCTACTCCTCGAACTTGGCAAAATCATCACCGATATTCACTTCCATACGCAGGCAGTACTTCTGCCCACCATCTGAATGCTCGGGCGGCAATATAACATCAATAGGTTCAAAGGTTGAATCGGTTAAGTGATTGAAATAGCGACCGGAATAGCTTGTTGTGCGTGCGAGCCTAAAAATCGCGTTTTACCTAAGCAATAGCGCTTAAGTCAGGCATAAAAAAAGCGGGGCTGCATAAGCATGCCCCGCGGGTATCACATCATTTAAGGCGGCAAATCAATTAGTAGAGGTTGAACAAGGGGCGCCCGCTCTCATCAAATGACACCGCTAACGTTCGCGCATGGCGATTGGGATCATAGAGTGGATCTTTAATGATTTGCGCTAATGGACGGGTATCTGTCTTTGGCACCACGCTAGGATCGCCCACCGCATGTTCATAATCACGGGCATGGTAAACACAGATGGGCGTCACGCCATCTTCTGCCACGGTGAAACTGTTATGACCAGGGCCGAAGATTTGCTTATCGACATCCGTGCACAGCACTGGCTGGCGGGTTTTCTTCCAGGAGTTACGATCGAGCAAATCAGCATGCTCATCGGCCTCCATATAGCCCATGCAATAACAAGCACCTGTGGCGCTGGCTGAGAAGGTAATGAAGATTTTCCCCTGATGTTTAAGTACAGCAGGCCCTTCGTTAACCCAAAAATCGACGCGTTCCCAATCGTAATCTGGGGTGGTGAGCATAAATTGCGCCGTCTTTAACTTGATGGGCGATGCCATTTCCGCAAGATACAGGTTGGATGCCGCAAATTGTCCACCGGTTTTCTCCGCCCAGCAGAAGTAACGCTTACCGTTGTTTTCGAAAATGGTCGCATCTAAGGAAAAGTCGATAAAGGATTTATTATCACCCTCGGCCGCCTGCATCATGCCAAGTTCAATCCATTCATCATTTAATGGATCTTGTCCTAGACACTCAAGCACATAGGGGCGTAATGCCCAAATATTTTCCTCTTCGCTGGCCGCGAAGTAGATGTACCATTTTCCGTCGAGATAATGGATCTCGGGCGCCCATACGTGGCGGCTCATTGGGCCGCTTTGGTGTTTAAACCAGATATCGAAGGTTTGGGCGTCTTTCAAGCCGTCTAAGGTCTTGGATTTACGCAGTTCAATCCGATCGTAGGTCGGAACAGAGCCCGTAAAGTAGTAATAACCGTCGCTATGTAGGTACACAAAGGGATCGGCGCGCTGCTCGACGAGGGGGCTGTTTGTTGCTCTTATCATGGAAAACCTGTCTATTTCGATTACTTAAGTGTGCTGTTCGTGTCTATTAAACGCATTTCGCTTATTCGTGGGATTGCGTGTCTTGCTGATTAAAGGTTTGGCTATCGCTGTGCTGATTATCAAATACTGGGAAACCGTCCGCCGACCAGCGAATGGCGCGGTAGTAAGTGTGTCTATTACCGTCGGTCAATGGTGTCCCCTGCAGCTCAAGGTAATTACGAGCATGGTAAAACATCAGCTCGGTTTTACCATCCTCTGCCAGCACAAAACTATTATGGCCAGGACCAAAACGATTCAAGCTCGGCTCAGTGGTAAAGACCGGGCTTGGCGATTTATGCCAACTCTTGGGATTGAGTAAATCGGCATTTTCATCGGCCCATAACAGCCCCATGGCATAACGGTCATCCGTGGCACTGGCGGAATAGGTCACGAAGACTTTACCGTTTTTAACCAACACAGCGGCGCCTTCGTTGACTTTAAAGCCTAAACGTTCCCAATCCAATAAGGGCTCGCTGATAATGGTTTCGTTATCAGAGAGTTGAGTTGGCGATAGCATTTTGGCAATCACTAAGCCGGTGTTGTAACGCTTGGCTTTGTCCTGCTGCGCCCAAATAAAATAACGCTCGCCCTTCAGGCTAAAGCTGGTCGCATCGAGGGAGAAAGCATCCTGTGCCGATTGTAACTTGCCAAGCTCTTGCCATTGGCCTGTCATCGGTGAGTCGCCCTCGAGTCCTAAAACAAACATGCGGTTATGAAAACGCACATCCTTATTGCTGGCCGCAAAATAGATATACCAGCGACCATCGATTTTGTGCAGCTCAGGCGCCCAAATATCGATACTCATGGGGCCGGTTTCATGCTTGTGCCACAGGGTTTTAGGTGTGGCTTGGCGTAAACCGTCGATGGTTTTGGCGTGGCGAAGTTCGATGCGGTCAAACTCAGGCACCGAGGCAATAAAGTAGTAACTGCCGTCATCGTCGCGGATCACCCAAGGATCCGCCCTTCTCTCGATAAAGGGCGCATTCGCATCGAGGGTTTGCGCCGTGGCGCTATGGGATTGTGCGCGGCTAATCTCAAGTACAGGCACAGCTTGCGCTAATGGCAGCGCCAATGTGGCGAGTAAGCAGCAGGTCAAAGGCAAGCGCAGAAAGACCGACTGGTTAGGTTGACGATTATCCATGTTGTGTTTTGCGTCCATTCAAGAGTTTCTGTAACAGGATGAAGAAGAACAGTAACAGGCCAATGACAATCTTGGTCCACCAACTGCTTAAGCTGCCATCGAAGGTAATATAGGTTTGAATCACTCCCATCAAAATCACCCCGAGCACAGTGCCGAGCACAAAGCCACTGCCGCCAGTTAACAGGGTGCCACCAATGACCACGGCCGCAATGGCATCCAGTTCGACGCCAATGGCGCCAAGCGCATAGCCAGAGAAGGTATAAAAGGTAAAGACAATGCCTGCCAGCGTTGCCAGAAAACTACTGATGGCATAAATACTGATGGTGGTTTTAGCGATGGAAATCCCCATTAGCTCGGCGGAATGTTGATTGCCACCAATGGCATACACATTCGTACCAAAACGGGTGTAATGCATAACCACGGCGATAATCACAAAGAACAGGATAAAGATCAGCGAGCTTAAATCGAGCGCGCCATTGCCTGGTAGTGCAATGCTCATCTCGGCCACTGCATCGTAAAATGGATGGTCAATGGCAATCGACTCCTCGCTGAGCGTCGTCGCTAAACCCCGCGCTAAGAACATGCCCGCAAGCGTCACAATAAATGGCTGCAACTTATACACATGGATAATAGTGCCCATGAGTGCGCCAAACAGAGTGCCAAGGGGCAGAATAACCGCAAAGGCTAACAATGGATGCCACTGGTACTCGGTGATCAACAAACTGGTGACAACCCCACTTAAGGCGATGACGGCGCCAACCGAAAGATCGATCCCACCAGAGATAATCACTAAGGTCATGCCTAATGCGGTGATCAGCAGGAATGCATTGTCACGCAACAGGTTGGTAACCACCCGGCCACTGGCAAAACCGTCAAACTGAAAGGTGCCGACCAGAAACATGGTCAGCAGCAATGAGGCGGTGATCCACAGCGGGATAAAACGTCTTGCTATCATGGTTTTTCTCCTGTTGCGGTACTGGCTTTTGCACTTGTGCCCTTTTCTGCTGGTTTGGCATCCGCTTGACGCTTGGATGTGAACAGCGCCGACAATTGGCGCCTAAATTTAGCCGATTGCAACAGCAGCACGGTCAGGATAACGATGGCTTTGATCAGCAAGTTAAACTTAGCAGGTAAACCACTGACGATAATGGTCGTCGCTAAGGTTTGAATGATCAGCGCGCCGACGACCGACAAAATTAACGAGAAACGCCCGCCCGTGAGCGCAGCGCCGCCAATCACGACGGCGAGCACGGCATCGAGCTCAAGCCAAAGCCCGGCGTTATTCGCATCTGAGCCTTGGATATCGGCGGTGCTGATCATGCCGGCCAATGCCGCGCACAGACCCGCAATGCCATAGGCGAACAGTTTGATGGATTTATCGTTGATCCCGAGGTAACGACTCGCCTTGGCATTACAGCCAACCGCTTCGATAAAAAGCCCTAAAGCGGTTTTACGCAGCAGTAATTGGCTGAAGGTTAGCATCCCAATCACAATCCACACTGGCATCGGCAGGCCTAAAAACTGGCCCACGCCAATGGCGGCAAAGCCTGGGTGCTGGAAAGTGATAATTTGTCCTTGGTTGATAAGCTGAGCAACACCGCGCCCCGCCACCATGAGCAGTAAGGTCGCAACAATTGGTTGAATGCCTAAGAAACTCACCAGACCGCCATTAATACAGCCAGCTAAGAGCCCAACGATCAAGCCTGCTGCAATAACGGTGACTAAGCTGATATCCGGCACTAACAGTAGATTGGCGCAAACCGCGCCCGCAATCGCCATCACGGCACCAACCGACAAGTCGATTCCGCCAGTGGCAATCACGAGACTCATACCAATGGAGAGCAGCGCCACGGGTGCACTGCGATTTAAAATATCAATCAAAGAGCCATAGAGTCTGTCGTCTTGATAGCTGATATTGAAGAAACTGCTGTCAATAAACAGATTGGCCAGTAACAGAATAGTTAAGGCCAATAGTGGCCAGAGGTATCGACCAATGGAGGTCGACTTGCCCGCTTGGTAACGGGCGTTTTTTTCTTGAACCATGGTCTTATGACTTTCCTGCATCCGCGGTTGCCGCTCAGATGAATGCGCCTCAGATGCGTTCATCTGGGGTGAGATCAAATCGGCGGATATGCGTGTGGATGATAGGGTTTCGGCTGAGCTTTTCATTTATCCCTCCGCAATCGCTTGCATTACGTGTTGCGAGGTTAATTCCGCTCCTGAAAGTTCACGTACTGCATATCTGTCGCGTAATACCACGACTTTATTTGAAAAGGCCACGAGCTCATCGAGCTCAGACGATGCAACCAGCAGCGACATGCCTTCATCACACAAGGTTCTGATAAGTTTGACGATTTCGGCGTGGGCGCCAATATCGATGCCGCGGGTCGGCTCATCTAGCACGAGCAAGATGGGCTCGATGGCTAACCAACGCGCGAGGATCACCTTCTGTTGATTACCACCACTCAACTGTTCTATGGGTTTATCCGCATCTGGGGGCGCAATCTGTAATTTATCGATAAAGAACTGGGCAATTTCCTGCTGCCGAGCTTTAGATAGATACCGCCACCATCCGATACGCGCCTGCAGCGCGAGTATGATGTTTTCACGAATCGATAAAGGGCCGATGATGCCGTCAATCTTGCGATCTTCCGGGCACAGGGCGATCCCGGCGCTGATTGCATCCACGGGTTGTGACAGATTCAATTTCTGGCCAGCCAAATGGATACTGCCGCTATCGACCAAGTCCAGCCCAAATACGGCGTTGCAGACTTCGCTGCGCCCAGAGCCTAATAGCCCCGCAAGTCCAACTGCTTGCCCTTTTGGCACGGTGAGATTCATCGATTGGATTGAGCCTTTTACCGACACATCTTTGAGGGACAAGAGCACGGCCTCAGCGCGGGTGACGGTGCGCTCCTTTTCCTGTTTATCAACCAATTGCTCCTGCAGAGAACGCCCGAGCATGGCTTCAATCAACTTAGGTTGTGGCAGTTCTGCCGTCAGATATTCGCCGATAAACTGCCCGTTACGTAACACGGTAATGCGATCGCTTATCTGATAAACCTGATCGAGGAAGTGAGTGATAAAGACGATAGCCACGCCCTTGGCTTTGAGCTGGTTTAAGATCCCAAACAGCACTTGCACTTCTTTGGCATCTAAGCTCGCGGTAGGCTCATCAAGCACTAATACCTTGGCCGACATGGCTACGCCACGGGCGATGGCGATCAGTTGCTGCACCGCGATGGAATAATCTGACAGCGGCGCGCTAACATCGATATCCAGTTTGAACTGGGTTAACACGGCCCGCGCGTCGGCATACATTTTTTTAAAATGGATCAGCCCAAGGCGGCGCGGTTCGTAACCGAGGAACAGGTTTTGTGCCACGGTCAGGTTAGGCACTAAGTTCACCTCTTGATAAACCGTGCTGATCCCCGCCTTTTGCGCGTCCATTGGTGTGTTGAAGTGTTGCGGCTCACCGAGGAAAAGGATGTCGCCCATGTCTTTCGACTGGGCGCCTGTCATCACTTTCACTAGGGTTGATTTACCCGCACCGTTTTCGCCCAATAGGGCGTGAACTTCCCCTGCAAATAACCGTAAGCTCACATCCTCAAGGGCTTTAACGCCCGGATAATGCTTACTGATCTGCTTGAGTTCTAAAATAAGGCTCATAGCGCTATTCCCCAAGAAAGCGTCAATGGGATTATTGCTGGCGGCGCTTTTCGTACTCTGCGGCAGCGGTTTCTTGGGTAAATACATCACCCGTGGTGCTAATAAGCTTGGCTTGATCCTTATTGCCCTTCAGGTACGCATCGATAGCATCAAATGCTGGGCCGCCTAAGTATGGGCTAAGCTCAACCGTGGCATTAACATCGCCATCGGCCATCGCCTTAAAGTAATCGGGAACGCCATCCACTGAGACAATCAGAATATCTTTGCCCGGTTTTAAACCCGCTTCTTTAATGGCTTGCACCGCGCCAAGGGCCATTTCATCGTTATGCGACCACACAGCGCACAGTGGCTGACCGTTTTGCGCCTTGAGGAAACCTTCCATCACTTCTTTACCCTTAGCACGGGTAAATTCGCCAGTTTGGCTACGAACAATCTTGGCATTGGGATAATTGGCAATCACTTGGTTAAAACCGGCGGCGCGATCAATCGCTGCGGTTGCACCTACCGTGCCCTGCAACTCGGCGATATCACAGTTGCCTTGGGTTTTATCCATTAGCCATTGGCCAATCTTGCGGCCTTCTTCGGTAAAGTCGGAGGCGATACGGGTAAGGAATAAGGAGTCATCATCGACCTTGATATTACGGTCAACAATCACCACAGGAATGTGGGCACGTTTGGCTTCTTTGAGTACGGGTTTCCAGCCTGTTTCTACTACGGGAGCGATAATAATGGCATCCACGCCTTGGGCGATAAAGCTACGCACGGCTTTGATTTGGTTCTCTTGTTTTTGCTGAGCGTCGGCAAATTTTAAATCGATGCCACGCTGTTTGGCTTCGGCCTTGACGGCTTCGCTAAAGCTGGTGCGCCAACCACTCTCGGAGCCAACCTGTGAAAAGCCCACCGTGGTGGCGTAGGCACAAGTTGCACTGACAGCCCATAATCCCAATGCGGTAATGATTTTATTATGTTTCATTATTATTCCCTTTATAATTTTAGGTAACAGAGATCCCCTAGCCTGCTGTTAACAGCAGGCTAACTCGTACAAATAAATGTTATTTCGCCTTGATTGAATTAAATATTCTTAAACTTATGTACCGTAATTTGTTGATATTGAGTATTTGCCTCAAGCATGACACTCGGGAAATGGTCAATGTTTACCGCATTCGGATAACCGTGGGTTTCTAAACACAGGCCATGGAATTGATTAATGCTATATCCTTCATCATCAATATGACTGCCATCGAGAAAGTTTCCACTATAAAATTGCACACCGACTTCAGTGGTACTAATTTCGAGTTCTCGGCCAGAAAGCGGATCTTTTAACACTGCAATAGTCTGCAAACTGTTTTTATTGTCCGGGTTTCTATCCATAACAAAATAATGATCATAACCATTAGTTAATTGCTTAATATCCGTGGCAATTAGCTTCGGTTGTTTGAAATCGTAAGCGCCATCGTCGACTAAGATTAATTCGCCCGTTGGGATCTGTTCATTATCGAGCGCCAGGAAATGGCTGGCTTGAATGGAGAGTTCGTGCCCTAAAATGCCTTGCTGTTTGTTTGAGGCAAGATTCCAGTAAGCATGATTGGTTAAACAGACGGGGGTGGTTTGATCGCAAACGGCTTGATAGTTCAGGGTTAATTCATTGTTTTCATTGAGGCGATATTCTAGCTTAATCGCAAGATTACCCGGAAATCCTTGATCGCCATCGGGGCTGATAATGCTGAAAACCGCCGCCACACTGTCATTGTCCTGCAGCGTCTCAACCTGCCAAGTGCAATGGCTTAATCCTTTAGGTCCGCCGTGAAGTTGATTATTACCTTCATTGGCGACTAATTGAATTGTTTTATCTGCTAAGGGGAATTGTGCTTTACCAATGCGATTTGCGACACGGCCGGCGGTAATACCAAAATAATACGGATTAGTCGCCCAATCTTTAATATCTTGATAGCCAAGACTTAATGAAATAGGTTCTTGCGCTTGACCATAAAGTTTGACCGACCAAATACTGGCGCCGTAATTTGACAGAACCACTTCAAGCCCGTGGCTATTGGTGAGCGTGACTAATTGTAATTCATCCGCAAATGCGGCGTGTTGTAGGCTTGTTTTAGTAACAGAGAGTTGCATGGTGAGTGCTTTACCTTTTATTTAAAATAAACTCAGCACTCACCTCATTATTCAATGAACTGAAATTTTATTGTGATATTTAAATCCAACCACCATCGACAATAAAATTTTGTGCGGTGCAGAGTTTGCTATCATCTGCTGCTAAAAATAACGCCATAGCAGCAATATCTTCGGGCATTACATATTCTTTAATACATTGGTTATTTTCGATATGTTTTGCCGTATCTTTATCTACCCAGTGTGTGAGTTGACGTTTTGTCATCACCCAACCCGGCGTTAAGGTATTAATCCGGATTTTATCTTTACCTAAATCGGCTGCTAACCCTCGGGTTAAGCCCATGGCGCCGGCCTTAGATGCGGTGTAACCCGCCATGCCCGCCTGCCGATTGTGCCAACTCATTGAACCTAAGTTGATCACTGAACCTCCGCCGAGGCGCTGCATTTGCGGCCTGACCGCTTGTACGGCAAAAAAGTAATGCCGCAAATTGGTGTTTAGGCATTGGTCCCAATATTCTGGGGTCACTTCGTCGATGCTATGGCGTTGATCGCACGCGGCATTGTTAATTAATACCGAGATTGGCCCCAAATCGTCCTCGACCTGAGTAATCACACGCTTGAGGGCGGCGATATCGACAAGATCGCAGTGATAAAATTTTACGCTGGCCTCTGGTTGAGTCTGCTTAAGGTCTGCGACGAGTTGAGTCGACTCCTCAACTAAAATATCGACAAATGCCACCTTAGCGCCCTGCTCTAAAAAAGCATTAACCAAGCAAGCTCCAATACCCGTTGCGCCACCACTGATAAAAATGGTTTTCCCTTGTAAGCTCGGGTATTGATTAGTCAACTTCATAACTCAACCTTTTATTAAAATAATTATCTGGTTTTATTATAAAAGAAAACGAGTTCATATTTAATGGGAATGTGCTGGTATCTCTGCACCTCGACATCCCACGAGAAAATCAAAATCACATCCCTCATCCGCCTGGAGAACATGCTCCTTAAAGAGCGAGAGATAACCACCATTCACGGGAATGAGTTTTACCGTCGCCAGTTTGGCAAGACGAGCCTGCAACTCCTGGTCACTGATCTCCAGCTGTAACGTTCCGGCATAGGTGTCTAGCGCTATCATGTCACCATTTTGGACGGCGGCCAGTGGCCCAAGGGCTTGTGCTTCTGGGGCAACATGCAGCACAACTGTGCCAAAGGCGGTGCCACTCATGCGTGCATCAGAAATCCTAACCATGTCCTTAATTCCTTTTTTCAACAACTTAGGTGGCAGTCCCATATTGCCGACCTCAGCCATGCCCGGATATCCCTTCGGGCCACAGTTTTTAAGCACCATAATGCTGTTTTCATCGATATCCAATTCGGGATCGCCGATGCGGGCGTTGTAATCGTCGAAGCTTTCAAACACCACGGCTTTACCACGGTGTTGCATCAGGTGCGCGCTGGCGGCTGAAGTTTTGATCACTGCGCCTCGGGGCGCGAGATTGCCGCGCAGTACGCGAATGCCGCCATTTTCGACCAAGGGATTTTCAAGAGACATGATCACCTCTTGGTTATAACACGGCGCTTCTTTAACATTGTCCCAGAGGCTAGCAGCATTAACTGTGAGCGTGTTTTTGCTCAGTAAATCATGCTCAAACAGCTGCCTTAATACTGCTGGCAGGCCACCTGCGTAGTAAAAGTCTTCCATTAAGTACTGACCCGAAGGCTTAAGATTTACTATGGTCGGTACTGTGTATCCATGGCACCAGTCATCGAGTGACAGCTCAACCCCTATCCTGCCGGCAATCGCCTTTAAATGGATAACGGCGTTGGTTGAACCACCAATGGCAGCATTGACTTTGATGGCATTAATAAAAGCATCACGGCTTAAAATTTTACTTAAGGTCAAATCCTCTTTGACCATGTCCACAATTCGCATTCCCGACATATGCGCCAACACTTGGCGGCGAGAATCCACCGCAGGAATGGCTGCATTGTGTGGCAAACTCACCCCAAGGGTTTCCGCCATACAGGCCATGGTCGATGCCGTGCCCATAGTGTTACAGGTGCCCGTTGAGCGTGACATATCCGCTTCGGCATTCATAAATGCGGCGAGACTGATGTTGCCCGCTTTATATTCTTGATGCAGTTCCCACACGAGTGTGCCCGAACCGACATCCTTGCCCTTATGCTTACCATTGAGCATGGGACCACCGGTAACAACGATTGTCGGTAAATCACAACTGGCCGCGCCCATCAATAAAGCCGGAGTCGTTTTATCGCAGCCCACTAACAGCACAACTCCGTCGATGGGGTTGCCTCGAATGGCTTCTTCCGTGTCCATGGCAGCAAGATTACGGGTAAGCATGGCGCTTGGACGTAAGTTGGACTCGCCATTCGAAAACACTGGAAACTCCACTGGAATGCCACCCGCTTCCCGAATGCCATTTTTTACTCTTTGCGCCAATTCCCGTAGATGACCATTACAGGGCGTCAATTCTGACCAGGTATTGCAAATACCAATCACAGGCTTATTTTGAAAGTGATGCTCGGGTATGCCTTGGTTTTTCATCCAACTGCGATACATAAAGCCATTTTTGTCATCACTACCAAACCAACTAGCCGAACGAAGTGTTTTCGGTTTTTTATTATTCATATGACACCTTCGTCTTCCAAGGCATATGCCCTGCCCGAACGATTGAGTAACACTCAACATAAAACAAACGGACGAACCTAATGCCCTGAGTTAACAATTTGTACTTTAATATTGCTAGCACGTAAAAGTATTGGTATTACTATAATACCAAAATATCAAAAAACAATAGAGGAAGTATGAAAAAGGCATTTTTGAGTGTGTGTTTGGCATTGAGTACGAGTGTCAGCACTGCAGCGATTGCTGCTAACCCTCTGTTTACGGATGTATTTACCGCCGATCCTGCCGCCATAGTGCATCAAGATACTGTCTATCTTTATACTGGCCATGACGTTGCAAAGGACAATCGCACCTTCTTCGAAATGCATGATTGGCTCGTTTTTAGCTCTAAGGATATGCACAATTGGACGGCCCATGGCAGCAAGTTATCTGTGAAAGATTTCAGCTGGGCTAAAGGAGATGCATGGGCTAGCCATGTGATCGAAAAAGAAGGTAAGTTTTACTGGTATGTAACGGCAAGACACAACAAAATCAATGGCTTTGCTATTGGTGTCGCGGTTGCAGATAGTCCACTTGGCCCCTTCAAGGATGCCCGCGGCAGCGCCCTTATCACCAATGACATGACCACAGATACCGAGATTGATTGGGATGATATCGATCCTGCTGTCTTTATCGATGATGACAAGCAAGCCTATCTGTTTTGGGGCAACACTAAGCCAAGATTTGCCAAGTTAAAACCCAATATGATTGAACTCGATGGCCCAATACACGCCATTGATGTTCCTAACTTTACCGAAGCGCTTTGGGTACACAAAAAAGATAAAACCTATTATCTTTCATACGCTTCAGGTTTCCCTGAAAAAATTGCCTATGCAACCAGCGATAGCATTCAGGGGCCGTGGAAGTACCAAGGCATTTTAAATGAAGTGGCGGGCAACTCGCCGACAAACCATCAAGCGATTATTGAATTTAAAGGGAAATCCTACTTTATCTACCATACCGGCGCATCGCAGGATGGTGGCGGTGAGTTTAGACGTTCAGTGGCAATTGACCCGCTGCATTACAATGCCGATGGCACACTACAGCGCATTCATATGACGAGCGAAGGCATCAGCGAGCCGCAGTAATCCTATTTTTTGCTCGCGCCAAAGTAAAAAAGGTGAACCTAAGTTCACCTTTTTTATGGGTAGAGTGCGTTCAAAATGAATAACTTGTTATTTACGCTCAATATTTTTATGCACTGTATCTTGAGACGTTGAGAGTAATTTATTCATCTCGGCTTTCGCGCCTTCACTGTCTCCTGCGGCAATCGCAGTATAAATGGCCTTATGACCTGGGAGTGATTGGATAAAGTCATCCTGAATTGTACTACTGAGTCTAAAGATTTCGAGCAGCGCAGATTGGATCGACACGCCGAGGGACACCATAAACTCGTTATTGGTCGCATCTAAAATCGCCATGTGGAAATCGATATCCGAGGTATAGACTTCATCTGTACCTAATTCGGCCGCTTCCATCTTGGCATAGGCCGCCGCAATCACCTCAAGCTGCTCAGGGGTGCGTTTTTTCGCCGCCAGTTCCGCCGCTGCGGGTTCAAACACTTCACGGATTTCATAGAGAGAAGTGTAAAACTCAGGCGAAGGTTTAGATTGGGAAAACCAGTTTAAGATCACCGGATCGAACATGTTCCAATGGCGACGCTCACGAATGCGGGTGCCAAGTTTAGGACGAGATTCAATAAGCCCTTTTGCCGTGAGCACCTTAAAGGCTTCCCTTAAGGAAGTGCGTGACACTTCCAACTCTTCACAGATAGCATTTTCATTAGGGATATATTCACCTGGCGCATAAAAGCCGCCCACAATGCGAGAACCTAATTCGCTTGCCACCCAGTTATGGATATTCTGCGGACGGTTATTTGCCTGATTTGCCATAGTGCCCTCTTCAACTCTCTATCTCTGTGCTCAATCCAATCAACTGGATAAGGTGCTTAACGCTGATAAACAAATGTTATGATACTACCTTTCCTGATAAAGGTAATAAAAATTTTGTTAACGCTAAGAATTTATGGGAATTTCCTTAAACTTACTGTCCCTACCTTACCCCAAACTTTTACATTGTAAAGCCTAATTTTGCGTTTTAGCCAGTGATTGGACAAGCTCGTAACGGCTACCGAGCGCCTAGGAAATAGTCATTTTCAATCTGTAATTCGGCATGCACATCGACCACAAACATCCCCGCAGCTTCGGCGGCTTGGATGCCCGCCTTCGCATCTTCAAATACGATACAGCGCTCAGGCGCTATGCCCATCAGTTCGGCGCAGCGTAAAAAGGTATCGGGCGCAGGTTTGGGTGACGCGACTTGGTCGGCGCCCACCACATAATCGACTAATTCCAACAATCCACATAGGGTCAAGATTTGAATTGCTTCCTCTGTGTAGGCGCCTGTGCCGACTGCCATTGGGCGTTTGCCCTGATTCTGCTTGGCAAATTCGGCTAATGCTGTCGGTTTGACATATAAATGCATAGTGTCGCGCACTAGGGCTTCTTTATACTCGTTCATGGCCTCATAACTGGCCGTTGGCGTGACGCCAAAATGGGCGATCAAAATCTCTAAGGTGCCAATGGTGGGCACGCCCGCTAACGAGCGCATCAGTGCTGGCTCTACCGGGATCCCAAAGTGATTCAAGGTTTGTCGCCATGCCTGCTCATGCAACTGACCGCTGTCGACTAAGGTGCCATCCATATCGAAGATAATGCCGTCAAATTCTGTATACATCTGTGTTAACCCTATGAAATGAATGGTGCCAGAAAAATGAAAGCCGCCCGAAGGCGGCTTTATTGCTGCGCGAGAATTATAAACCTCTTGCTAAACCGTAATAAACGGAATTTTGGCGAAGCTCATTCTTAAACTCGCGGATCTTAGTGTCGGCATCGATGATAACCAGTTCAGCACCAGCCATTTCAGCAAAGTCGACAATCTGATCCGTCGTGATGGCTTGGCTATAAGCTGAGTGGTGAGCACCACCGGCGTGGATCCAAGCCGCGGCGGCAACCGCTAAATTCGGACGAGGCTCCCACAGCGCTGACGCGACAGGCAGATTTGGCAGATCCTGTGGTGGTGTCACTGTATCTAATTCATTGAGAATGATACGGAAACGGTTGCCTAAATCGATAGTCGATACGTTAATTGCTGGGCCCGCTTTACCTGTGAACAATAGACGTGGCACGTCGCAACGCACACCAATGGTGTGGCGGTGAACTTCTAAACGCGGTTTTGCAGCTGCAATCGATGGGCACACTTCTAACATGTGGGCGCCAAGAACTTGGTCAGTCGCGCCAAAGTTATAGGTGTAGTCTTCCATAAATGAAGTACCACCGGCACGGCCTTGGCCCATCACCTTCATGATGCGCACCATGGCAGCCGTTTTCCAGTCACCTTCGCCGCCGTAACCGAAACCGTTCGCCATCAGACGTTGAGTAGCCAGTCCGGGTAATCCTGTCATGCCAGTGAGGTTTTCGAAGCAGTTGGTAAAGGCACCAAATCCACCTTGGGTTAAGAATTGGGTTAAGCCGAGTTCAATCTTGGCTTCTTTTCTTAAACGGTCTAATTGGTATTCATCGCCAAATAGCTCGTTACCTACTTGGTATTCGCTGGCGTAACGGTCGAGTTGTGCGGTTACATCGCCTTCGGCAATGTCTGCAATCGCCTCATTGAGTTCACCTAAGCTGTAGGCGTGCACTTCATAACCGAATTGAATTTGTGCGGCAACTTTGTCGCCTTCGGTTACGGCCACTTGACGCATGTTGTCGCCAAAGCGGGCGATACGCAGGTTTTGGCTCTCGTGCCAACCTGCCGCTGCGCGGCACCAATCATCGATTTGTGCTTGTACATCGCTCGATTGCCAGTGACCCACAACCACTTTGCGCTCTTTACGCATACGAGTGCCGATAAAACCAAATTCGCGGCAACCGTGAGCACTTTGGTGGGTGTTCATGTAGTTCATGTTGATTTCGCTCCAAGGGAGCTCAGCATTGAACTGCGTGTGTAAGTGCATGAATGGCTTGCTTAATTCATTAAGGCCAGCAATCCACATCTTGGCTGGAGAGAAAGTGTGCATCCACAGAATAACGCCAACACAGTTTTCATCGCTGTTGGCCGCTTGGCATACGGCGTGAATTTCCCGTGGGGATTTTACGGTTGGCTTATACACCACTTCGATGGAAATGGCGGATGATTCATTAAAGCCATGAACAATTTGCTCACTGTTTTTAGCGACTTGCTCTAATACTTTTGGGCCGTATAAATCCTGCGAACCCGTGATAAACCACACTTGTTTTTGTTTGAAGGCTTTCATATTACTCTCTCTAGTTTGAAATGAGACCCGACTGGCAATTACTTGCTTTGGCCGTAATAAGCGTCTTTTCCATGCTTACGCAAATAATGCTTATCAATAAGTTCTTGTTTTAACTGACTAATACCTGGTGATAAGGTTTTGGTGAGATACGCCATCCGAGCGATTTCTTCGAGCAACACGGCGTGGTACACAGATTTAGCCGCATTCGCGCCCCAAGTGAACGGTGCATGGCCTGCCACTATCACCATGGGTGACTCGTTGGGATCTCGGTCGGCGAAACAATCGAGGATCTGCACGCCGGTTTCTTCTTCATAGTCGCGGCTGATCTGATCGTTGCGCATCACTGCTGTGCATGGGATTTCACCATACACATAATCGGCTTGTGTCGTGCCTAAGCAGGGAATCGCTATCTGCGCCTGCGCCCAGGCGGTGGCATAGGTCGAATGGGTATGGGTAATGCCACCAATACTCTGCCACTGGCGATACAAATAGGTGTGTGTCTTGGTATCGGATGAAGGACGCATGCGCCCTTCTACGATTTGATTCTCAAGGTCAACAATCACAATGTCTTCAACCTTTAAATCTTCATAGGGCACACCGCTGGGCTTGATACCAATCACGCCGAGTTGGCGGTCAATTTGTGAAACGTTGCCAAAGGTGTAAGTCACCAGTTTGCGTTTCTCAAGCTCCATGTTGGCTTCGTATACTTCGCGTTTTAGCTCTAAAAAAGACATCTTATTTCGCTCCATCAACATAGTGGCCAAGGGCTAAGTACCCTTGGTAAAGCGCTTGATATTTCTCTGCATTTTCAGGATTTGGCTGATAGGTTTTGGCAACGTTTGAGGCCATGGCGGCTTGGGCACTCAGCACATCGGGATAAACCCCGGCTGCGGTTGCGGCATAAATAGCGGCGCCTAGGGCACAGCTTTGCTCGCTCTCGAGGACATCGATGTTGCAATTCCACACATCGGCACAGGTTTGCATAATGAAGTCGGATTTTTTCGAGATCCCACCAATGGTGACCACATGGTCAATGCAAACGCCTTCTTGTTTGAAGCGCTCGATAATGGCACGTGCGCCATAGGCACTGGCTTCCACTAAAGCTTTGAAGACTTGCGGTGCTTGGCTGCCCATGGTTAACCCTGTGATAGCCATGGCAACAGATTGGTCGGCATCGGGCGTACGACGTCCGTTAATCCAATCCAGCGCGACAATACCTGTCTCACCAACGGGGATTTTTGCGGCCGCGTTGCCTAACATTGTCAGGGTTTCAGATTCGAGTTGCTGAATGAGTTTGGCCTTGGTGTTGTCATCAAATAAGGCTGAAGTGTCGAGCTGTTGCATCGGCCATGAGGTGAGATCCCTAAACCAAGCGTAGAGATCGCCGAAGGCTGACTGACCCGCTTCCAGCCCTATCATCCCGGGTAATACTGAGCCATCCACTTGACCGCAAATGCCTTTGATACAACGCTCACCAATATCTTCATAACTGGCGACGGTAATGTCGCAGGTTGAAGTCCCCATCACCTTGGTTAAGACACTAGGTTTAACATTGGCTCCAACGGCGCCTGCGTGGCAGTCAAATGAGCCAAAAGACACGATAACCTCGGTCGATAGCCCTAAATGCTGAGCCCACTCTGGTGTTAGCTGGCCGCAAACTTTGTCAGATGTGCAGGTTTCAAGCGGTAACTTGTCTCTCAATCCATCGAGTAAGGGGTCGATACCAACGAAAAAGTCATTCGGCGGATAACCATTCCATGACTCATGCCACATCACTTTGTGACCGGCGGCGCAGCGCCCTGCCTTAAAGACTTTTGGATGTGTGGTACCTGTCATTAATGCGGTGATCCAATCACAGTGCTCGACCCAGCTATAGGCGGCTTGTCTGACTTCTGTGTCGTGGCGCAGTACAAATAGCGCTTTCGCCCAAAACCATTCGGAGGAGTAAATTCCTCCTTCATATCTCAGGTAATTTTCGCTTGCATTGTTTGCCGCAGCGGTAATTTGCTGGGCTTCAAGAATCGCGCTGTGATCTTTCCAAAGCAAAAACATAGCATTGGGATTACTCGCAAACTCTGGTTTTAAGGCTAAGGCAACACCGGATTCATCAACCGCAATCGGGGTTGAACCAGTGGTATCAACACTCAAACCGCAGACTCTTTGCGCGGCGCCACTGGGAGCTTTTGCCCAGAGTCCTTGTACTACCTCGATAAGGCTTTCGATGTAATCGAGGGGATGTTGTCTAAATTGATTCTTGGCAGGATCGCAAAAAAGCCCCTTCTTCCAACGTGGGTAGTACACCACATTTGTTGCTACTTCTGCGCCCGTTTGGGTATCCACCAATAACGCGCGAACTGAATCTGAGCCGTAATCAAGCCCCAACGCGTAAGCCCCTAAAACATTCGACATTTGCATCCCCGTACATTTTATCTGCGTCCGATCCGGTTTACGCAGGTAGAGTGAATATTATTTAGTACTACAATATTACTACAGCTCAATAGTAATACAATATGATTTTAGTTATTGAGTGATAAAATTTTTAACATTAAGGCTGAGCATGTAACGATTTAGGGGATGAAGCGTAAGGGAGGTAGAAGTAGTGCTGAGCTTGACTCGAGCATGAAGAAGTCGAATAATGGCGCCAGGTTGCAGAGACGCCTATCCGCAGAAGATGACATCACTCTGACTCATATCTCGATGTTCGCATCACATGTATGACACAACAATTGATTAGGTTTGGCTAAGCGGAGATGCCAATAAAACTTAGGAGAATTGTTTGTGATACAACAAATTACCCCAGCACCACGCGCCTTAACCGAAGTTAAAATCCTCGCTAAAAAGCACCTTAAAGCCTGCCAAGCTGGCGATGCAGTGGCGCTAGATAAATTCGCTCCCTTGATGAATAAGCAAGGTTTAACCCTGCAGGATATCCAGCTTAAGCATTGCCAAAGCCTATTGGCTCGTGAGCTCGGTTTTACTGATTTTAATCACTGTCAAAGAGTGTTATCGGGTCAAGCACAAATCGGTGAAGACCTAGGTACCCTCTTCCATAGCAGGCGCTGCGATAGCTTGCTCAATCACTGGTTCAGCGGTTTTGATGAGGCGCAGGCTTTTTTACAGCAATCACCTCAGATGGTGTTGTTGCCCTACAAAAAGCAGTTCTTTGTGGTTAATGGCGCCGACTATCTTGACGCTCTTGGGCTTAAATTGAGTAATCCAGCCAGCATCTACTGTATATCGGTGGGGAGTGAAACGGTTGCTGCCTATGAAGCTTTTTCGCTAAGTCTTATCAGGCATAAGCTCACTTAGCCTAGCCTTAGTTAACCTAGCCTTTAACCTAAGCTGCTTTGCTATTTAAACAACTAGGCTAATAGGTAAACGAAATCCATTGTGTCTCGTCCTAAGATAGGTTGACAGTTTTTAGGCCAGCTCCAGTAGCTGGCCTTTTCTATTGTGCACCTGATTAGGGGAGTCCATATTCAAACTCAGATGCGGTCTCATATTGTTGTATATTGCTATCGATTCTCTAACAAGTATCTTCAGCTCCGCAAATGTCCTACATCGGTGCAGTAAAAACTCCTGCTTCAGTATGCTATTCACTCTTTCTGCTAATGCATTTTGGTAGCAATCATAACCATCCGTCATTGACGGCTGGATTTGGCTCGCCTGAAGCGCATTCTGATAAACGGCTGAGCAGTACTGTAAGCCTCTGTCTGAGTGATGCACCGCGTTGCCGATATAGCGCTTATCTTTGATGGCCATTTTTAACGCTTTCACCACACTCTCGGCTTTCATGTCTTTACTCACGTGATGACCGACTATTTTACGAGAACTGGCATCGGTGATCAGTGACAGGTAGTGCACACCTTGGTCTGACTCAAGATAGGTGATATCGCTGACCAGTACATGCCCTGCATCGTGCAGTCCCTCCTCTTTCAGCAGATTAGGATGCTTCTTCATCCAGTGTTTGCTGAACGTGGTTTTTGTGTAGCTTTTCTTCGGTTTAACCAGTAAACCTTCACTTCTCAAATAGGTAAAGAACCCATCTCGCCCGAGCTTAATATCGTGCTCAACCAGCTTGGATTTTATCAACGTGTAGAGCTTACGGGCCCCTAACCTTGGCATATATTTACGCCAGTACTGGACCCAGTCTTTGATAACCGATAGCTCAGCTCTACGACTTTCCATTCGAGCAACTGCCTGATAAATACCTTGCCTCGACATACCCGCAGCACGACATGCGGCAGCGAGGTTTATTTCTCCGTTGCCTTTTGCTTGCCAGACGTACCGGATAAGTACTTTTTTCTGAGGCCTGCTCCATATTCATTGTCCATGATATCAACCATGCCATTGAGGATTTGGTTACGCAGTTTCTCTTCTGCTAACTCACGTTCAAGGCGCTTGATCGTTTCGGCAGGTGTTTCTTTTGACTTAGTCATAAGAGGATGCTGAAAAGGTTTCGACCAATCGAGTCTACCATGTTTTCTAAGCCAAACGAGTACCGTTGAACGGCCTTGAATACCAAAATGGGCTTGGGCTTGTTTGTACGTCATTTCGCCTTTTTCAACACGCTCTACAACGCCTAATTTAAAGGCTAAGGTGTAATCTCGTTGTGTGCGCTTACGGCTTGAGTTAATTGATGTTGTCATAAAGAAATCCTCTTTATGTCAACGTATTTCAGGACGGGACATTGTGAAAGAAAAAGGCCGCTAATCATTAGCGGCCTTTTTATCTGAATTGGGTGAAGGTACTGTGGTTAGCATGAGGAACCCTAGGGTTTAACTTCCGAAATTTCAAAAACAGAAAAGTCACCATAACAGATGACAAATCTGTGGAATATTGGGCAGGAGCTGCACTTAGCATAAGGAATCCTGGGGTTCAACTTCCGGAACTGCAAAAACAAAAAAGCCATCATTGCTGATGGCTTTTCCGTAGAATATGGCGGAGGAGCAGGGATTTGAACCCTGGGTGGGCTATAAACCCACGCCGGTTTTCAAGACCGGTGCATTAAACCACTCTGCCACCCCTCCGAACGATGCGCATCATATAAGTTAGTTTACTGACTGTAAAGCACAAACTGATAATTCTGCGCTAACTGCTCGTATTACATTCAATCTGCTTGATTTTGCTTCGTATCTGCATTGATCCCAAGACGAGCAGGATCCGGCGCCGTAAAGTGTTTGGCAAAATCAGCCCAAGTTTGTTCGGTTTTTAACAGGTAACCCAAGATCACTACTAATGAACAGCTCAGAATGCCCCAACCTATGGCGACTTCTCCTGAACTTGCCCAGAGTGCGACTAAACTTGAGGTGCCAAAGGCGATGGTGATTTGCAAAAAGTTCTGTAATCCTGCCGCCTTAGCCGCATTTTGAGTGAATTGTTGTAAAGCACTGTTCACCACAATAGGATAAATCGCCCCATTCGCCGCTGCGAGTATCGAGAAGGAAATCAGCAGAGGGAAAATGGTTTCCGCCTTCATTAATAAGGTGAAAAACACAATCGAGATAACGCAGAGTCCAAAAATGGTCAGCAATACGTTGAGTGTACGGTCGGCACCAATGCGTTTTATCAATAACTTACTCGCGTATCCACCCACAATAAACATAATGGTTTGTGGAATAAAGCTCAGCCCAATCTCAGTTGCCTGATAGCCGTGTTGCTCCATCACAATCGGCCATACAGTAAGATATGCGAAAAACGCACCCGAACAGGCACCAAAAATCACCACATTGCCTAGGTAACGGGTATTTTTCAAAATCTGCCCGTAAGAAACAGCGCTTGGCTTAGCATCCTGATGCTCTGCATGGCTCGGCACGAAGTATAAGGTCATCAACACCAATAAAAAGGCAATCACACACAATGAGATAAAGATTGCACGCCATCCAAAATCGTTCAGAATATAAGCGCCAAGGATGGGGGCTAATGCGGGTGATAATGCCACTAACGGCATAATGTTACTGAAAATCCCCTGTGCTTTTTCGGCATCATATTGCTCGACCACAATCGCTTGCCAAATGACCCCTGCGCTACAGGCGCCTACGGCTTGGAAGAAGCGAGCGATGTTTAACATCAATATCGAGTCGCTATTGGCGATGGCCACACTGGCGAGCGCAAAAATGCCAAGGCCGATGATAAGAGCGTAACGTTTGCCTAATTTACTGACCAAAGGGCCATAAATCAGTTGCCCTAATGCTAAACCAGCCAAGAAACAGGTGAGCGACATCGCCACTTGAGACGGTGAAGAATTGAACGAACTTTCAATAGCTTTGAAAGCAGGCAAATACATATCAGTGGCAATAAAGCCTAACATGCTTAATAAGGCCAAATAGAATAAGAATATAAAAAACTTCATATTTACAAAGATATTACTAGACGTTTTCATAAAATAATCATGTCAAAAGACTTAAGGCGTGCAGTCTAAATACTTGTTAATTTGATTGGAAACGTTTATTTTTGACAGATGCTATCAATTATTTTCATCACAATGGATGTCAGCTATGCTCTCGGAACAAGCGTTAGAACTCATTGATATCGTAGCCCGTGTTGGGAGTTTTACGGCGGCAGCCAATCGACTGCACAAGGTCCCTTCTGCGGTCAGTTATGCTGTTAAACAAATCGAAGAAGAACTTGGCGTAGTGTTATTTGAGCGCCACCACCGCAGCGTGACCCTGACCCCCGCAGGAGAGCATTTTGTTAAGCAAGCCAGAAACTTGCTGACTCAAATGGATGAGATGAAACGTGGCACCCAGCGTGTGGCCAACGGCTGGCAACCCACATTGTCTATCGCCTTAGATAACATAGTGCGCGCCGACAGAATTAGCGTATTAATTGCCGACTTTTACCGTCATTTTCATGATATTGAGCTTATCATCCGCATCGAGGTCTTTAACGGTGTGTGGGAGGCGCTTGCGACCGGTCGCAGTGATATCGCCATTGGTGCGACAACGGCGATCCCAGTGGGAGGCGTATACCAATATAAGGACATGGGCGATATTCAATGGGCATTCTTGGTGAGTAAAAACCATCCCTTAGCCAGTATTGACCGGCCCTTGACCGATGATGAACTGCGTCCCTTCCCCTCCATTTGTTTGGAAGATACCTCGCGGGAAATTCCTAAGCGCATGACCTGGTTATTGGAGAATCAACGCAGACTCGTGGTGCCGGATTGGATCCGCGCAATTAACTGCTTTAGAGAGGGATTAGGTATCGGCTATATGCCAGTACATTTGGCCAGCGTATTTATTAAAGCGGGCGCCTTGGTTGAAAAGCAGCTTGAAAATCCGAAATTAACCAGCCCCTGTTGCCTCGCTTGGAACGCAGATAAGATGTCGCCCGCCCTAGCTTGGGTGCTCGAGTATTTAGGGGATACCGATAAATTACACCGTGAATGGCTGGCGTAATATTTCGGTATTACCACAGGATTAAGCTTGTTTTAAAGTCTTTGTGTTGCACTGGTGTAATTAAATACGCCTTAAGCGTTAGGCCGCACAGAAAAATCAGTCATTACAACTTGTTATTTGTGGCGTGAATCCTTTAAGCACAGCGCTGTTTTCGGTAGTATTCACCCAGTTTTACTGGATTTTCGATATTGATGGGAACTCTCGTCCCCGTTAAAAATCAAAATGATCAGTTTGGATTTAAAAGCTAATGGAGAAAGATATGACTCAGCAAACCTTGTACTCAGCGAGTGCATCCACCTTAGAAGTGAATAAACTTCTTAAAAATACCTATTTATTGTTGGCCATGACGCTCGCCTTCTCTGCATTGTGTGCAGGCTTAGCGATGGCACTCAATATCAGCCCTCTGATGTCACTCGGTTTATCTATCGGTGGTTTAGTGCTGTTGTTCGTTACCCTACGTAAAGCCGACTCGGCTGCGGGCATCTTCTGGGTATTTGCCTTTACTGGTATGGAAGGCGCCTCATTAGGTTACATGCTTAACCACTACGCTGGCATGACCAATGGCTCTGAGCTTATCATGCAAGCTTTAGGATTAACCTCGGTTATCTTTATTGCGCTCTCGGCCTATGCTGTCACGACGAAGAAAGATTTCTCTTTCCTACGTGGTTTCCTGTTCGCCGGATTGATTGTGGTGATCGCCGCTGCGCTGATTAATATTTTCGTGGGTAACAGTGTGGCCTTTATGGCGATTAACGCGGGTCTTGCGCTGTTAATGACCGGCTTTATCCTGTTCGATACTAGCCGTATCGTGAATGGTGGCGAGACTAACTATATCCGCGCCACTATCTCCTTGTATCTGGACTTTTTAAACCTATTCATTGCCATTTTGCATTTGCTTGGTATTGGTAACGATGATTAATCCCCTTTTCGGGAAACTTACGCTAAAATGGCCCTACTTTTAGGGCCATTTTTTTTATGATGAGCAAATTTATTATCCAAGTAAACGGGCCAGCCTATGGCACGTCGGCAAGTGTGAATGCCCTACGTTTCACCCAAGCCTCCTTGCAAAGCGGACATGAGATTGTCTGCGTGTTTTTCTATCAGGATGGCGTGTATAACTCGACGGACTTTAACTTACCCACATCCGATGAATATGATGTGGTTAAAGGTTGGAAACAACTGGCAGCCGAGCATCAAGTCTCGTTAGTGAACTGTGTTTCAGCGGCATTACGACGTGGCATAGTCTCGCAGCAAGAGGCGCAGGAAAACGGGCTAAGCCACTGGAATGTTGAACATTCTTTTATCATGGGTGGACTGGGTGAACTGGTCACGGGAATTGAATCAGCCGATCGTTTGATCTGCTTTTAAGCTTCGGAAATGTTATGAAAAAAATCTGTATATTGTTCCGAAGCGCGCCCCATGGCACCACTAAGGGCCGTGAAGCCTTAGACTTTGCCCTGTTAAGCGCCAGCTTTGAGCAAGAAGTGAGTTTAGTGTTTGTCGATGAAGGCGTGCTACATCTGCTCAAAGATCAACAACCCGAGCTAATCGGCGGTAAAGATTACCTTGCGGCGCTAAAAGCGCTCCCGCTGTACGACATCGAATCAGTGTTCGCCTGCAAACAGTCCTTAGGTGACTACGGCTTAAGCCATAGCTTGCTGTCGATTCCGGTGACTATCTTAAACGATGAAGCCATCTCGGCTCACTTAAAAGCCGTCGATGAGGTCTTAGTATTCTAATGATTTTACATCATATCCAAACCTCGCCAAGCCGAGACAATGCCCTCAAACTTTGCCTGCGTTATGCTTGCAAAGAGGATGCGATTTTACTCTCGAGCGATGGCGTTAACGCATTATTACTGCGCCAATGGGCCATGGCGCTTTCGCCCTTTAAGGTGATGGTGCTGAAAGACGATGTCATCGCCCGCGGCTTAACGGAACGTCTTAAAAACATTAGTCAGATTGATTACAACGAGTTTGTCGCTCAATCTTTGCAGCACGATAAGGTGATCACGTGGTAAATCCGCTTATATTCAATGGCGTCGAAATTGAACGCGACCATCAAGGCTATTTGAAGAATATCGCCGACTGGCAGCCGGATATGGCGCCGCTGTTAGCCCAAGAAGAACAGATTGAACTGACCAGTGCCCACTGGGAAGTGATCCATTTTGTTCGAGATTTTTATCTGGAATATAAAACCAGCCCTGCGATCAGGGTGTTAGTCAAAGCCATTGGTCAAGCCTTAGGGCCGGATAAAGGTAACTCTAAGTACCTCTATACCCTCTTTCCGGTTGGTCCTGCCAAACAGGCGACAAAGATTGCGGGTCTGCCTAAACCTGCCAAGTGTATTTAAGGTTTAATCACTTCTGCTAACAAAAAAGGTATATTCCAGTGGAATATACCTTTTTATTTGAGTCGTGCTATTTCACGTTTTCTAACACAACCCAGACGGCTTTACCTAGGGTGGCCAACATCACAGCGCAAAACACGGCGATGACAGCGGTGTAGGAAAGCCAACGAAGATAACGTTGACCTTTATCCATGGTGTTGTGTTACGCCAATTAACCGATCTGAGTCAGTCCGCCCATGTATGGACGCAGTGCTTCAGGAATGGTCACGCTACCATCGGCATTTTGATAGTTCTCTAAAATCGCCACTAAAGTACGACCTACCGCTAGGCCTGAGCCGTTTAAGGTGTGCAGCAAGGCTGGCTTGTTATCGGCCTTAACGCGGTAACGGGCTTGCATACGACGGGCTTGGAAGTCTTTCATATTTGAACATGAAGAAATCTCGCGGTAAGTGTTTTGGCCTGGTAACCACACTTCGATATCGTAGGTTTTGCTTGAACCAAAGCCCATGTCACCAGTACACAGGATCACTGTGCGGTATGGCAGACCGAGGCGTTGCAGTACGGTTTCAGCGTGGCCCGTTAGTGCTTCGAGCGCTGCCATTGAGTCTTCTGGCTTAACCAATTGCACTAATTCCACTTTATCGAATTGGTGCTGACGGATAAGACCACGGGTATCTTTACCGTATGAGCCGGCTTCACTGCGGAAACAGGCGGTATGCGCGGTTAACTTAATCGGTAATTCGTCTTCATCGACAATGCTGTCACGCACTAAGTTCGTTAATGGCACTTCTGCGGTTGGGATCAGGCTTAAACCTTGGCCTTCTTCGGTCGCAGGTTTAGTGTGGAACAAGTCTTCACCAAACTTAGGCAATTGGCCAGTACCCAGTAAGCTTGCTTCGTTAACCAGTAATGGCACGTAAGCTTCGGTATAACCGTGCTCAGTGGTGTGCAGATCTAACATGAACTGACCTAATGCGCGGTTTAAACGGGCGATTTGGCCTTTCATAACGATAAAGCGTGAGCCAGTAATTTTCACGGCGCTCTTAAAATCTAAACCGTTTAGGCCTTCACCTAAGTCAATATGATCTTTAACAGGGAAATCGAAGCTGCGTGGTGTGCCCCAACGGCGGATCTCGACGTTTTCAGTCTCGTCAGCACCGATAGGCGCTGACTCATCCGGCAGGTTTGGCATCGACATGGCAATCGCGTTCACTTCTTCAAGTACCGCAGCCAGCTCGACTTTCTTCGCATCTAATTGCGCACCTAAATCGCCAACCTGCGCCATGATGGCATCCACATCTTCGCCGCGGGCTTTTGCTTGTCCGATGGACTTGGAAATAGCATTACGCGAAGCTTGTAGCTCTTCAGTCGCCACTTGCAGTGACTTACGTTTTTCTTCTAATTGAGTGAGATGAGCGACATCTAAAATAAAACCACGGGTAGCTAATCGCTCAGCGGTAACTGCTAATTCGTTGCGCAAAAATTTAGGATCTAACATGTGATATATTCTTAATAGTTAAATGCGAGAAAAAACCAGTTGTTGGCCTAAGTAAACCATAAACAAACATAGACTTAGGTTCAACACCACATTCAAAGCCGCCTTCAACCAATCTCCTTCTTGCATCAGCAATAAAGTTTCGTTTGAGAAAGTTGAAAACGTTGTCAAAGCGCCTAACAGGCCAACGCCGATCAGGGCTTTGAGTTCTGGGCTGATATGACTCATTTGTCCCAGTGCGTAAATGACGCCCATTAAAAATGAACCGAGGACATTGACCAACAGTGTACCAAAAGGAAAACTGCTGCCAAATACTTGGATCATGAATATTGAAATAAGATAGCGAAAAACCGCACCAATGGAACCACCTAAGGCCACAAGTAGGAGATTATTCATACCTTTTTCTCCCACTGGCTTGATCTAATTGCGCTAATTGCGCCAATTTGTCCTTAATTCGCTTCTCAAATCCGCGTTCAGTCGGGAAATAAAATTGCGATGCTTGTAAGGATTCGGGGAAATAATTCTCGCCGCTGGCATAGGCATTGGGTTCATCGTGGGCATAGCGATATTCGGCGCCAAAACCCATTTCCGCCATGAGTTTGGTCGGCGCATTACGCAGATGATAAGGCACGGCCTCTTGGCCGGTTTCGCGGGCGAGCGCCCTCGCCGCTTTAAAGGCGGTGTAAACGGCATTACTCTTAGGCGCACTGGCTAAATACACAATCGCTTGGGCAATCGCCCGCTCACCTTCGGCAGGTCCGACGCGGTGGAAACAATCCCAGGCATTGAGCGCGACTGTCATGGCATTAGGATCGGCATTGCCCACATCTTCCGAGGCTATGGCTAATAAGCGTCTGGCGACATATAACGGATCGCCGCCGCCTTCAAGAATACGGCAGAACCAGTACAGTGCGGCATCGGGCGCCGAGCCGCGAATCGATTTGTGTACCGCCGAAATCAAATCGTAAAACTGATCGCCATTTTTATCGAATCCCGCCACTTGATGGCCAGCGACTTGTACCAGCATCTCTGTGGTAAAACTGCCGCCATCGGCCACCATATCGCTCATTAACTCAAGCAGGTTTAGCGCTTTGCGCGCATCGCCGTCACAGAGCTGCGCCAGCTTATTGAGCACATCCGTTGGCATAATTAACTGACGCTGTCCTAAACCACGCTCGGCATCCGTTAAGGCTTGGGTGATGATATGCACTATCTCGTCTTGGCTTAAGCGCTTGATAAGATAGACACGTGCCCGCGACAGTAAGGCGTTATTGATTTCAAATGAAGGGTTTTCAGTGGTCGCCCCAATAAAAATCACAGTGCCATCTTCAATAAATGGCAAAAAGGCGTCCTGTTGACTCTTATTAAAGCGATGCACTTCGTCGACAAACAGCAAGGTGCGTTGTCCACGGGATTGAGCAACGGCCTGGGCCTGCTCGATGGCGGCGCGAATGTCTTTTACCCCCGAGGTGACCGCCGAGATGCGTTCAACATGGGCATTGGAATAATGGGCGATAAGTTCGGCAAGAGTCGTTTTACCTGTGCCCGGCGGTCCCCATAACATCATCGAATGGGCACGGCCCGCTTCTAATGCTTGGCGCAATGGTTGGCCTTCCCCCAACAAATGGGCTTGACCGATATACTCGGCAATCGTCCTTGGCCGCATACGCGCGGCTAAGGGACGAAAATCAGGCGCAAAATTAAACGATAAACTGCTCACGCGCTAACCTACTGGGTTTTAAGACGTTGATCATCCACATCAACGTTCTCTGGCAACACAAACTTAAACAGCGCTTTATCCGCAGCGCTAATGCTGTGTTGATTGCTCAAGTCAAACTGGCTCAGGTTGCCTTTATCATCGAGCACATTAAATTTATTCAGTGTGCCTTTGTTAAAACAGACATTGACTGAGGTAATCCCGGCATCCGTGGACTTAGGTTTGATTTCATAACAGTCTTGCTTTTTGGTCACGCTATATTGCGACCAAGTGGCGTCATCGCGGTGAACCAATAAGGCGATGGGCGATGCATTAATGGCTTCGGCAAAATCCATAATCACCACTTCTTCGGCGAAGGGATTGTAGATCCATAAATCTTTACCGTCGGCGACAATTTGGGATTCATCGGGCGCGGTTAAATGCCAATAGAACTGGTTTGGGTGGGCCAGTGCGAATACACCCGCGCCCGTTTGGATAACCTTTTTATTGATATCGGTAACGGTTTGCTTGAAATCCGCCTTGAGTGACTCAGTGCCGTTTAAGGTTTCGCGTAATTGCTTTGCGTCATCGGCCAATACTGCATTGCTGTATAACAATGGTGATAACAACACAGCACACAACAGTTTTTTCATAGGTATCCTTTGGACTAAAAGTTGAACTCGCCGCATTATGGCGAGTTCAAACTGACATCTAGCTTAACATTAATAGTGTTTCGGGGCCGGCGGTGCCAGCACTTCGCGGTTACCATTATGGCCCTGAGCCGAGACCACACCCTGCATTTCCATTTGTTCGATAATACGCGCTGCGCGGTTATAACCAATCTTAAATTTACGCTGCACGCTCGAAATTGAACCACGGCGGGTTTCGGTCACGAAGGCGACGGCCTCATCGTAAAGCGGATCGTATTCTTCATCGGATTCGGCGGTTTCACCCGGCAAGAGCACTTGTTCGCCCTCACTCACGCCATTGAGGATTTCATCAATGTATTGTGGCTTACCACGGGCGCACCAATCGGCCACCACACGGTGAACTTCATGGTCATCGATAAAGGCACCATGAACACGGTTTGGCACTGCGGTTCCGGGTGGTAAATACAGCATGTCACCCATACCCAATAAGGTTTCAGCACCCTGCTGATCCAAAATGGTACGGGAGTCGATACGGGAAGACACTTGGAAGGCCATCCGTGTCGGGATGTTGGCCTTAATTAAGCCTGTGATCACATCCACCGATGGACGTTGGGTCGCGAGAATTAAATGGATACCCGCAGCACGAGCCTTTTGGGCGATACGGGCGATCAGTTCTTCAACTTTTTTACCGACAATCATCATCATGTCGGCAAATTCGTCGACGACAACCACAATCGATGGCAGTTTATCTAAGGCTGGCGCCTCTGGCTCCATGCTGTCAGATGACTTCCACATGGGATCTAAAATCACTTCGCCATTCGCTTTCGCTTCGGCAATCTTGGCGTTATAGCCCTTGATGTTACGAACGCCCATCATAGACATTAGCTTGTAGCGGCGCTCCATCTCACCTACACACCAGCGCAGCGCATTGGCCGCTTCTTTCATGTCGGTAACCACTTCACAAAGTAAATGTGGGATGCCTTCATAAACCGATAATTCCAGCATTTTCGGGTCGATCATGATAAAGCGAACGTCTTCAGGGCCAGACTTATACAATAAGCTGGTGATCATCACGTTCACCCCGACCGATTTACCCGAACCCGTGGTACCGGCTACCAGTAAGTGCGGCATTTTGCCTAAATCAACCACCACAGGCTCGCCGGAAATGTCTTGGCCAAGCACCATGGTCAGGTTCGATTTGCTTTCGGTAAAGGCTTCACAATCGAGTACATCGCGCATGTACACGGTTTCGCGGAACTTATTCGGCAGCTCTAGACCCACATAGGATTTACCAGGAATGACTTCAACCACACGCACACGCTCAGCCAGTAGCGAACGCGCTAAGTCGTTTGCGAGGTTTGAAATCTTAGAAGCTTTAATACCTGGCGCTAAATCTAGCTCAAAACGGGTGATCACAGGACCGGGATAAACCCCCACCACAGTGGCCACAATGTTAAAGTCGGCAAGTTTGGCCTCGACTAAGCGGGCAACTTGCTCTAATTCCTCTGGGCTTATCGGATTCTTTTTACGATTAGGCACATCCAGCAAGCTGATGCTTGGCAGCGGATCCATAGGTTTTGCTGGAACAGGTTTATCTTCTTGTCCCGGTAAAACCACAATACCATCGACAATCTTCGCCTTTGGCGCTTCTTTTTGACGTTGCGCCTGAGTCACAGCGCCCGTTGAGGCTTTAGTATCAAAATCGATGACATCTTCATCGTTGAAACCTAACTCGTCTTCATCCTCGTCATCGAGCATGGTTTCACGATGGAATACGGGTTCATCGTCATCTTCATCTTCGAAAACGTGCGCCTTGAACTCAGTTTCATCATCTAAATCTAACTCGGCCTCTTTGGGCTTGGCGACCCAAGGCGGCGCTTCAAAATGACCATGCTCAGCTACGGCACTGGCTTGATCTAATTGGGGCTCGACTCTTTGTAGGCCTTTAGGTTCAGCCTTGGCTTTATTGCTGTTTAAACTTAAGATTTTTGCGAGCGCCGACAGCTTGCCTTTACTGGAGCTTGCTTCGGTGATGATTTCGTCACTGGCCTCTTCTTCCTTCACGGGGCGAGTCGTAAAGATACGACTCGGTGCCACCTCTGGCTCACGCACTCGGGCTTTTTCAAGTTGATGCTGTGAGTCACGGCGCTGTTTAAACTTATCAACGACCGTCATGAAGCCGCGGGTATCTTCGGTTTCACGCTCGCGTTTTAACGCCTGCGGCAGACGCTTGAGTTTTCTGAAACACCAAATGGAGACAAAGCCAACCTTCTCGACCACTGTCAACCAGCTGATCCCTGTTAACAGCGTAAAACCCGAGCCTAAAAAGCACAGCAGCAACAAGGTCGTACCGAGCTTATTAAAATACGGCAACATGGCTTGGCCGATAACATCCCCTGCCACGCCGCCTGCGGAAAACTCATAGATATTATTGGCATTCATGCTGGCTAATGCTGAAAAACCAAGAATAAGCAGTAGAAAACCTATGATGCGCAGTGCGACTGAAAAGTAGTCAATTTCCAATAAATCATGGGCGCGTTTGAAAAGCAGCCAACCTGTGGAGGCCACAATGATCGGCATGATGTAAGCAGTGACGCCAAAAAAGTACAGCAGAATGTCGGCAATCCACGCCCCGACTGCACCCGTCCAGTTTTTGATATCGCCTTGAAAATGAGACTGGCTCCAGCCCGGATCTGACGGACTAAAACTGGTTAAGGCAAGCAAAATATAGGTGGCTAAAACACAGCAAATGATGAGTCCGCCTTCGAGCAGACGCTGCAGCCCTGAGAGCGTGCGTACACTATTTCCTTGAGACAAACGACTTAATCCATAAAAATGAAAACAGGTGGGCTAACGATACCAGAATCCCACTAAATGTGGAGCATCTTAGGGCGTTTTTATCCTAAGAATTACTGGTACAAGACAAAAAATCGGCGCTAATGAGCTAAAGCACAGGTTTTCAGCACTAACTGGCTATTACGCAACCAATTTACGCGCTGTAAAGAAGATAAAAACCAGATAAAAATTCGCCCTTAAGCTGGCAAACCTAAGGGCTAAGCAAGGTCATTTTTGAGTTCGAAACGGCAAACGTAGGAATAAATAAGGGGCCTAGGCCCCTTATTGTAAACGTTCAGGGTATTAAATATCGGAGAGCAGATGGTTTATCGCGACACGGCTAGTGTGTTTCACTTCTTCCATCACCACGTAAGTACGGGTATCGGAGACTGAAGGTAATTTCAGCAGCGTCTCACCGAGTAAACGGCGGTAAGCTGACATATCAGAAACACGCGTCTTCAATAAGTAGTCAAAGTCACCAGAAACCAGATGACACTCTTGAATATCATCTAACAGTTGCACAGCGCGATTAAACTTATCAAATACTTCGGGAGTATCAC
Source organism: Shewanella sp. GD03713 (assembly GCF_029843705.1). Classification (NCBI taxonomy): domain Bacteria; kingdom Pseudomonadati; phylum Pseudomonadota; class Gammaproteobacteria; order Alteromonadales; family Shewanellaceae; genus Shewanella; species Shewanella sp. GD03713. The sequence continues at coordinate 2,404,862 of NZ_JAOCIW010000001.1, read as the reverse complement.
GGCTCAAAGTGATTTCCACGAATACCAGTAGGGATGCACCCAAGAAATGAGGATTGACCAAGGCGGTATAGCCATTGATATATCCTTGCTTTTCGAGTCGTTTCACTCTTTCTAAACACGGAGTTGGACTTAATCCTACTCTTTTAGATAGTTCCACATTTGAAATGCGTCCATCAATTTGTAATTCATTAAGAATGTTGCGATCGATGCGATCCAAGTCTTTTACAGGACTCTTTTTATTATATGCCATTTATTTAACCTTGCTTTATCACTAAAACAACATTTTATTCTACGTATGTCAAAAGTTCAGCAGCATAAACTGCGTCGCCGATACTATACTAGATATCCCTGAATTAATCACGTTCAGGTCACGATAAAATAACAATTATGCCCATTAAAAGTGGGTTTTTCAGGCAATTGAGGCTCAAAAATGATTATTGGTGTACCAAAGGAAATTAAAAACCACGAGTATCGTGTCGGTATGGTTCCTTCAAGCGTTCGCGAATTGACCATCAAAGGTCATGAAGTGTTTGTTGAAACTAATGCCGGCACGGGAATTGGTTTTTCAGATCAGGATTATGTTGATGCAGGTGCCAAAATATTAGCAACTGCTGCTGAAGTCTTTGCTAAAGCAGAGATGATCGTAAAGGTAAAAGAGCCTCAAGCAGTCGAACGCGCTATGCTGCGTCATGACCAGATTTTATTCACTTATCTGCATTTAGCGCCAGATTTACCACAAACTGAAGATTTAATTAAAAGTGGTGCCGTGTGTATCGCTTACGAAACAGTGACTGATGACCGTGGTGGCTTACCTCTGCTGGCCCCAATGTCAGAAGTGGCTGGTCGTATGTCTATCCAAGCAGGTGCGATGGCATTAGAGAAATCCTCTGGTGGTCGCGGCATGTTATTAGGCGGTGTTCCAGGTGTTGAGCCTGCAAAAGTCGTGATCATCGGTGGTGGCATGGTCGGTACCAATGCTGCACAAATGGCGGTAGGCATGGGCGCTGATGTTGTTGTTCTTGACCGTAGCATCGATGCACTGCGTCGCTTAAACGTACAATTTGGTTCTGCAGTTAAGGCTGTTTACTCAACTGCCGATGCAATTGAGCGCCATGTACTAGAAGCTGATCTTGTGATTGGTGGCGTATTAATTCCAGGTGCTGCAGCGCCTAAGCTTGTGACACGTAGCATGATCGCACGCATGAAGCCAGGCAGTGCTATCGTTGACGTAGCAATCGATCAAGGTGGTTGTGTGGAAACTTCACATGCAACGACTCACCAAGATCCAACCTACATCGTTGATGACGTAGTGCACTACTGTGTGGCAAACATGCCAGGTGCCGTTGCCCGTACTTCAACCTTCGCTCTGAATAACGCGACTCTGCCTTATATCCTTAAGTTAGCTAACTTAGGTTATAAAGCTGCCCTGTTACAAGACAAACACTTACTGAACGGTTTGAACGTGATGCACGGTAAACTGGTTTGTAAAGAAGTGGCGCAAGCATTAAATCTTGAGTACACAGCGCCAGCAAGTTTATTAGCCTAATCATATGAGAGCCTAGGTCTTTCTGACCTACTCTGCTTTGTTCGGCCTCACTCTGTTGAGGCCGATTTTTTATGCTGATCACAAATATCTTCACCCGTGCGGGTTTTAAGCCAAAGCCTTAGTAAACTCAGGCTGACAATTTGCATTAGGATTCGATTAGCATAATCTAAAAGAATCACCAAACAGCGCTTTACCCCTACAGGTAAATTCCCTACAATCCATGCAATTTGCTAAAGGCACGGAGAGAAAAATGAGCCAAGTCAGACACAGTAACCTATTGATTTTAGGTTCAGGTCCCGCAGGATACACGGCAGCAGTTTATGCTGCGCGCGCAAACTTAAAGCCTGTGATGATCACAGGTATGCAGCAAGGTGGTCAGTTAACGACCACGACTGAAGTTGAAAACTGGCCAGGTGATGCAGAAGACTTAACGGGTCCAGCATTAATGGAACGTATGCAAAAACATGCGGAAAAGTTTGATACTGAAATCCTTTTCGACCATATCAATGAAGTGACGCTGACTGAGCGCCCTTTCCGTTTAAAAGGCGACAATGGCGAATACACTTGTGATGCGCTGATCATTGCGACAGGTGCTTCTGCTCGTTACTTAGGACTTGAGTCTGAAGAAGCGTTTAAAGGACGCGGCGTATCGGCCTGTGCGACCTGTGATGGTTTCTTCTATCGCAATCAGAAAGTTGCCGTCATTGGTGGTGGTAACACTGCCGTTGAAGAAGCACTTTATTTGAGTAACATCGCCGCCGAAGTGCACTTAATTCACCGTCGTGACACCTTCCGCTCAGAGAAAATCCTTATCGACCGTTTAATGGATAAAGTGGCTAACGGCAACATTATCCTGCACCTTGATCAAACCATGGAAGAAGTAGTTGGTGATGCTATGGGTGTAACAGGCTTGAAAATGAAAAGCACCAAAGATGGCGCTATCACAGATCTGGCCGTTGCCGGCGTGTTTGTAGCCATTGGACACAGCCCTAATACTGGGATCTTCGAAGGCCAATTAGAGATGAACAACGGTTATCTGAAGGTACAAAGCGGCCTTCAAGGTAACGCGACCCAAACCAGCATCGAAGGTGTGTTTGCCGCAGGTGACGTTATGGACCAACATTACCGTCAAGCGATTACCTCTGCGGGTACAGGTTGTATGGCAGCATTAGATGCTGAGCGTTACTTAGACGCTAAAAAGTAATTACGCGAAGAACAATCGAGTGTGATTTTTACGTGTGCTCGCCCACTCAAATGAAATAGCAGGCATCAGCCTGCTATTTTTTTATCTGTATCTTGTGACTCGCTTGAAGCAAGCCTCAACGCTATTTATGACGGGTCACAGCAGCAACAAAAAAAGGGACCAAATGGTCCCCTCTTAAGTGCGACAAACTAATTGCTTAGTTTAACGCTTCTTTTGCTTTTTCAACTAAAGTTGCGAATACAACTTTGTCGAATACAGCGATGTCAGCCAAAATCTTACGATCGATTTCGATAGACGCCTTTTTCAGACCGTTGATGAAACGGCTGTAAGACAGACCATTTTGACGAGCTGCAGCATTAATACGTGCAATCCACAGTTGACGGAATTGACGTTTTTTCTGACGACGGTCACGGTAAGCATATTGACCAGCTTTAGTTACTGCTTGAACAGCAACGCGGTAAGTACGGCTACGAGCGCCATAATAACCTTTTGCTAATTTTAAAACTTTCTTGTGACGAGCACGTGCGGTTACACCACGCTTAACTCTTGGCATTTTCTAATCTCCTAAATTAAGCGTATGGTAATTGACGCGCGATTGCTGGAACGTCAACTTTAGCAACTAAACACTTGTTACGTAAGTGACGCTTACGCTTAGTGCTCTTTTTGGTCAGAATGTGACGTAAATGGGCTTGCTTGCGCTTGAAACCATTAGCGGTTTTCTTAAAACGCTTCGCTACACCTCTGTCGGTTTTCATTTTAGGCATTACTAAAACTCCGCATTGGGATGTTAAATAAAAAGCAAGGCGAGCGAAGGCATATAGCCTTCGCTACTTTTATAGGTTGCCCTACTTATTTCTTTTTAGGCGCTAGCACCATAATGGCTTGTCGGCCTTCCATTTTCGGGAAGGATTCAACAATTGCATACTCATCCAAATCTGTTTTGATACGGTTCAGCAGATCCATACCCAGGTTTTGGTGAGCCATTTCGCGGCCTCGGAAACGCAGCGTAATTTTCGCTTTGTCCCCGTCTTCCAGAAAACGTATCAGGTTGCGTAGTTTTACCTGATAGTCGTTTTCGTCAGTTCCAGGACGGAATTTGATTTCCTTAACCTGAACCTGTTTTTGCTTCTTCTTTTGTTCCTTTTGAGCTTTCGCTTTATCAAATAGGAACTTACCGTAGTCCATAATGCGACATACTGGAGGTTCAGCGTTTGGACTAATTTCGACTAGGTCTACACCCGCTTCATCTGCCAAATTCTGAGCATCTCTGATGCTTACCACACCAATAGCTTCACCATCAATGCCAGTTAAGCGTACTTCTGGTACACCTGTGATTTCTTCATTGATTCTATTAGGGGCCAGCTGACGCCCTGCTGTTTTCTTGATCTTTATGACCTATTCCTCCAACAATTTGAGACTACGGAGCGAAATTTGTTGATGGATCTTAGCGGCGAAATCTTCAATTCGCATCTTACCTAAGTCAACGCCATCACGTGTACGCACCGCAACTTCCTTATTTTCCATTTCCTGATCGCCAACGACCAATAAATAAGGAACACGCCTTAAGGTGTGCTCGCGTATTTTAAAGCCTATTTTCTCATTCCTCAAGTCAAATGAGGCGCGAATACCTTGTTCTTTGAAGAATTTGACCACTTCTTCAACATAATCAGCCTGTTTGTCGGTGATATTCATCACGACAACTTGCATTGGAGCCAACCAAGTTGGGAAACGGCCTGCGTATTCTTCGATCAAAATACCTAAGAAACGCTCCAACGAGCCTAAAATCGCACGATGGATCATCACAGGCGTTTGACGGCTGTTATCTTCGGCGACATAAGTTGCACCTAAACGGCTTGGTAATGCGTAGTCTAATTGCACAGTACCGCATTGCCATGCACGGTCTAAACAGTCGTGCAGCGTGAACTCAATCTTAGGACCGTAGAAGGCGCCTTCACCCGGTAAAATGGTGAATTCAATGTTGTTCGCACGCAAAGCCTGCTTGAGTGCTTCTTCGGCTCTGTCCCACATGGCATCGTCACCGATACGTTTTTCTGGGCGAGTTGAGAGTTTTACAACGATGTTTTCGAAGCCGAATGTCGAGTAAGTGTCGTATACCATTTGGATACAAGAGCTCACTTCTGCTTGAACTTGATCTTCAGTACAGAAGATATGGGCATCGTCTTGAGTAAAACCACGTACGCGCATCAGTCCGTGCAGCGAACCTGATGGCTCATTGCGGTGACAGCAACCAAATTCCGCCATACGTAATGGCAGATCACGGTAAGATTTCAAGCCTTGGTTGAAGATCTGTACGTGGCCTGGGCAGTTCATTGGCTTAACTGCATATTCACGGTTTTCACTGCTGGTTGTGAACATGGCTTCTGAATATTTATCCCAGTGACCAGAGCGTTCCCACAGTACGCGGTCCATCATCAACGGACCTTTCACTTCTTGGTAAGTGTATTGATTTAACTTACGGCGAATGAAACGTTCTAATTCGAGGAAGATGCTCCAACCGTCGTTATGCCAGAACACCATGCCTGGTGCTTCTTCTTGCATATGGTAGAGGTCAAGCTGCTTACCAATCTTACGGTGGTCACGTTTAGCCGCTTCTTCAAGACGGGCTAAATGGGTGCTCAGGGCTTTTTTATCCGCCCATGCAGTACCGTAAATACGTTGTAGCATCTTGTTTTCAGAGTTACCGCGCCAGTAAGCGCCGGCAATGCTCATCAACTTGAAATGGTGGCAGAAACGCATGTTTGGCACGTGTGGACCACGGCACATGTCGGTGTATTCTTCGTGATGATAGAGTGCTGGAGTCGCATCTTTGCTGATGTTCTCATCCAGAATCGCGATCTTGTATTCTTCACCGCGGGCAGCAAAAGTATCACGGGCTTCTTGCCAGCTTACAACGCGTTTTACTACGTCGTAATTGGTTTTCGCCAGTTCAAGCATACGTTTTTCGAGGGCTTCGATATCTTCTTGAGTCAGCTTGTGCTCAAGATCGATGTCGTAATAGAAGCCGTTATCGATCACAGGACCGATCGCCATCTTGGTTTGTGGCCATAGTTGCTTAATTGCATGGCCTAATAAATGCGCGCAAGAATGGCGAAGGATTTCAATACCTTCTTCGTCTTTAGCGGTAATAATAGAAAGTTCAGCATCGGTTTCGATAAGATCGCAAGCGTCTTTGAGTTCGCCATTCACGCGACCAGCGATACAGGCTTTAGCAAGACCAGGGCCGATATCAGCGGCAACATCGAGAGTCGATACGGGATGTGCAAACTCGCGTTTGCTACCATCAGGAAGTGTAATTACAGGCATGAAATATCCTTGTCCAGTGGTGACCCACACGTAGGGCCACATGGTGATTAAGTAAAAAGAGAATGCTCGCGAGGTTAAGACAGTACAGGAGTCTTAGCCGCCTTGCGTAGCAGGACAGTTATTCTACGGGATAGTCTTTAAGGCACGCAAGTTAAATGGCCCAATTGCGAGGCTTAGCCCCCAAATCAACTCCTTTATTAACATCAATCCGCAAAGTTTGCCGTGAATTCATCATATTGCAGTCAATCGTTCATGTGGCAGTCATTTAACGCCCCTACGCTATGCGCGTTAAATGATTGCGGGTGGGTTGGAGGTTCACCTCCACGCATACCGCGCAGTCGCATCGCTGTAAATAATGAAGCCAAAGGAGTTGGTATGTTCACGAGTATCCTATTGACGGTTGCACTTAGCCATGTCGCCCAGAACCCAATCCCAGTTAGCCCCACGCCACCCACTCAACCTGAATCCCGAGCGGTTCAACGCCAAGCGGTGCAATTTGACACCATTGGTTTGCAGGACGATATCCACGCCGAGCTTTTGCTGCAGATAGAACTGCTATCACAGGCCATTAGTGACAATATAGAGGAAGGCATATTACCGACGGCGCCTGTCGAACTGATGACAGTAAAGGATTGAGTTAACTTAACTGGTGCGCATGCTTGACGGTTCTTACGCTAGATAAATATCTGTGAAAAAAGTACCAAGCGCTAAGCGGAACAGAAAAATCTAGTTAATGAGATTTTGATACCGACTTTATCTAAGTTGCAATAGCACATTCTTGTATACTCAACTAAAGCCAGTATCAAGGCTTAGCGACAAGTGTCATCCCTAGCATTCGTTAGAGAGGAGTTGCGCCATGAGGATCATGAATAAAGTGATTGTCTGTCCCCACTGCGGACACCATCAACATATAAGTATTGATGCCAGCAGCGGCGATCAGGATTATTACGATGACTGCCGAATTTGTTGTAATCCCATCCACCTGCGTTTACATGTGGATGATGCCCGCCGAACCATAGAGTTATATATTGACTCGGACGACGAGCAAATTTACTAGGCATGTTAATTAAGATTGGCCGCTAAAACGTTTGGCCAGCACGCGCTCGACGGTGTCGACTATGGCTTGGGTTTGGCTGTCAATTTCGATATTCAACTCATCTCCAACCTGACACTGGCCTAAATTGGTCAATTTGAGGGTTTCTGGGATCAAGTGCAGCATAAAACTGCTTTCGGTCACCTCGCCTACCGTTAAGCTACAACCGTTTACCCCGACAAAACCTTTATAAAGGATATAGTTCATCCATTTAGGCTCGACACTTAAGGTCAGATCATAATGCTGCTCGGTATGGCTAATGTGACTCACTTTCGCTTTAGTATGAATGTGTCCCGAGAGGATATGGCCGCCGATTTCGCTGCCAAACGTCAAAGAACGCTCGATGTTCACCCGCTGGCCAACGGTCAAATTGGCAAGGTTTGTCAACCTTAAGGTCTCTTCCACTACATCGAAAAATACCCTATCATCAACGACCTGAGTCACCGTCAGACATACCCCGTTATTTGCCACACTTGCACCAATCGCAAGTCCCTCATGCAAATCAGGTTTAAACGCTACCTCAAGGGTATTTAGGCCATCTTTCTTATGTATTGCAACCACCTCGCAGGTGGCTTGAACTATACCAGTAAACATTTTTTGCTCGCTTATTCGTTAAAGGCTGTATTTATGAATCATTCAGGCTTTCAGGCCAAACGCTTAATTCAACTCGCACTCCCAGTGTTGATCGCCCAAGTAACACAAACCATGATGGGGTTTATCGATACTGTCATGGCGGGCCGCGTCAGTGCTGTCGATATGGCCGCCGTGGCCGTAGGAACCAGTCTTTGGTTACCCGCCATCTTATTTGTCCAAGGGCTGCTGATGGCCTTTACGCCGTTATTTGCCCATCACAATGGCGCAAATAATCAGAAAGCCATTCAACCGCTGGCGTTTCAAGGCGCTTATCTGGCCTTAATTGGTGGCCTTGGCGTGATGGCGTTTCTCGCATCCGCGCCACTTGTGCTCAGCCATATGAATTTAGAGCCCCAATTGTACAACTTAACCATAGGATATATCGACGGTATTTTATGGGGCGCGCCCGCATTTGTGCTCTATCAGGTATTACGCGGTTGCAGTGAAGGGATTTCTTACACATTACCGACCATGATCATCGGATTCGTGGGGTTAGCGGTGAATATTCCGGCGAACTATATCTTTATTTATGGTCATTTCGGTGTGCCAGCCATGGGCGGTGCCGGTTGTGGTGTCGCGACCGCACTGGTGTTTTGGGCCATGTTGATAGCCATGACGATTTATATGCAGTTCCATAAAAAGTTTGCCGCATTAGCGCCCTTTAGCCAGTTCCATCGCCCCGATTTTGCCACGATGAAGAAGATGACGAAGCTTGGGATGCCGATTGCGATGGCACTCTTCTTTGAGGTAAGTCTGTTTGCGATTATCGCCCTGCTGCTGGCGCCATTGGGCGCGACTGTGGTGGCCAGCCATCAGATTGCGTTGAACTTCTCCGCCATAGTATTTATGTTGCCACTCTCGATTGGTATTGCTGTCTCGATTCGCATTGGTTACTACCTCGGCCGCGATCGTGCGGATATTTCTGCGGTGGTGGCAAAGGTCGGATTGTGGTTGGCACTTTCATTGGCCTTGTCGACGGCAATCTTAACTGTGTTATTCCGTTTCCAAATCGCCGAGTTGTATAACAGCGATCCCGAAGTGGTGGTACTTGCGGGCAGCTTGATGCTGATGGCCGCGCTGTATCAATTATCTGACTCAGTCCAGGTGGTCGCCGCCGGCGCCTTGCGTGGATATAAAGATACCCGCAGTGCATTTTACATTACCCTGTTCTCCTATTGGGGCATTGGCATGACCTTAGGTTACACCTTGGCGTATACCGACTTTATTGTACCCGCCATGGGCGCCCATGGTTTTTGGACCGGATTAATTGCAGGTCTCACCTCGGCGGCGCTGCTGTTTTTCATCCGCCTTCGTTATATTCAAAAGCATGGCGTGCATTTAAGTTTGATTGAAGGCGACAGTGTGCATCACTAAGTAGATGGAAAGATAAAACGGCGAGCTAAATGCTCGCCGTTTTATTTCGCGCAGAGTGATTTTGGCCTGCATCTCAGTCTAACTTGCCGTTTTATCAACAACTTTGCTGAAACACTGGACAAGTTGCACAGCAATTCACCATTTGGCAATAAAATTCATTTTTTTGCTTGCCAGCCTTTCGCTATCCCCCTAATATAGCGCTCGTTCCGAAGCACAACGCAAAGTAGTGTTGCCGTAACGATTAAAACAATGCACCCGTAGCTCAGTTGGTTAGAGCACTACCTTGACATGGTAGGGGTCGGTGGTTCGAGTCCACTCGGGTGTACCACTCTCTTCAAAGAGTATAAACTTAGAAATTCAAACAGTGCACCCGTAGCTCAGTTGGTTAGAGCACTACCTTGACATGGTAGGGGTCGGTGGTTCGAGTCCACTCGGGTGTACCATTTCTCGCTTTAACTCCCTATAAAACCTCAATTTAATAAACATCCATCAAGATTCTTATAAACATGCCCCACCCTTCGGCTCTGCCAGATTTTGCCTCTATTGCTTAATCCAGATTTACCGAAATTTCCCTCTAATTCACCGTTTTTCTGAATTTGTGCCCATTTCGTGCCAAACCTGTTGGCACAAGATGCTTTTGACGATTTTTTTGTTGACCCCCACCCTAGTTGGCACACAACAGCAGCTTAAAATTCAAATTAGCTTGAATCTAGCAAAGAAATTATCCAAAAAATGAATAAGGTTTTTGTTTTACCTAAATGTTTGGAAGTGAAAGTCGATTAAAAATTTGAATAACGATTCTTATTTCTTAGTAAGTAGAAATAGATTGTTATGGGCTAACCTGTACGCCACAACTTTAAGAACCAAAAGCGACATTACTTGTCGTTTCGCTGAATACTCGATGTTCATTAATAAGAAGTGTATTGGCATAGTGAATTAGGATCTGCTTTGCGTCCCAACCTTGCTTTTCAGAATGGCGACATCCATTTGTGTATCAAATACAAAAACGCCACTCATTGAGTGGCATTTGGGATTACGACAGCGCTAGCGAGAGTCTACTGTTAGTCCATTCGTTTAATTGCGAAATTAGAGTGCCAGCTTAAGGATTTTGCTCACATCATCAGGTGTGATATCTCCGTGTTCACCCAATTGAATAAATTGGTGTTCTTGCAGCTTAGCAATGATATTCGGAATGATATCTGCCGATAAACCATAATCTGCCAAACGGGTGCGTACCCCCATCGCTTCAAAAAATTCGCGACTACGTACAATTGCTTTTTCTGCTGCCACGAGATCATCGGCTTCGATAATGCCTAATACGCGACGGCCATACTGCGCCAGTTTTTCGCGTTTTTGTTCCACTTTATAAGTCCACACCGCAGGCATGACAATTGCCAAGGTTTGGGCGTGATCTAATCCATAAAGACCAGTAATTTCTTGACCAATCAAGTGGGTTGCCCAGTCTGCAGGTACCCCAGACGCAATTAACCCATTTAACGCCATTGTGGCGGCCCACATCAGGTTAGCGCGAACGTCATAATTTTCTGGTTCGATTAGTGCTCTCGGACCTTCTTCTAAAATAGTTGCTAACAGGCCTTCGGCAAAACGGTCTTGTACCTTGGCATTCACAGGATAAGTCACATACTGCTCTAACACGTGGACGAATGAATCGACTACACCATTACCGACTTGCCGCGCGGGTAATGAATAAGTGGTTTGTGGATCAAGAATAGAAAAATGTGGCCTTACGTAATCAGAATTAAAAAACAATTTATCTTGAGTATCCGCACGGGTAACCACTGCTGTAGGATTCATTTCTGAACCGGTCGCAGCCAAGGTCAACACGCAGCCAATCGGTAATGCACCTTGTACTGCGCCGCCAAAGGATTGAATGATTGCCCAAGGGTCACCCTGATGTTTTGCCGCTGCGGCAATAAATTTAGTCGCGTCTATCACCGAACCACCTCCCACAGCCAGTAGGAAGTCAACGTCTTCTTGCTTGATTTTTTCAACCGCTTTCAGGCACGTATCATAGTGAGGATTCGGCTCGATACCACCGAACTCGACCCATTTTTTACCTTCTAGGGCATTGACGACCTGATCAAAAATACCGTTTTTCTTAATACTACCACCACCATATATAATCATGACGGTTGCGTCTGCTGGGATCTCTTGTGTCAGTTGATTGATTTGACCTTCACCAAAAATAATTTTAGTGTTATTGAAAAAGCTGAAGTTATTCATATTAAATTATTCCAAATTCAGTTAGTTGAAACAGATATAAATCATGTCAATTTTAACTTTTATTAAAACCGCCGTTTAACGTTATTAGAAACCGATAACCGCTGTTAGATAAGGCGCTATACTGAATGCACAATTTGTTATAACACCGTTCAGGAGACTGTACGTCATTTAGACTATTCTGAAGCCTAATCCCTTCGGCTGGCAAGTTCAGGCACGTATCTTACGGCATGGATTAGTACCTGCCGCACTCAACAATTACGATTAAATTTCTTTATTATCAAAATGATGAGAAAGCTTTGCATCTATTGATGAGTTTTATTCATTACTGTTAGCGTTTTAATGCGATTGTTTGTTACATAGATATTTGTATGCTAGTAGCATTGCAAAAACTTTAGCATTTCAGATTACTCTCAAGGGTTATTTTCAACATTAACATCGCATATATCGAAAATATATCAATGATGATTATTTCCTTTTTTATTTAGGCGTAATAAAAACAATTGATGAAGCAACAGTCAAATCTTAAAAGGAATATTTAATATTGGATTCAACAGGCAATAAAACTACATTTTGGGCAGCGTCATCCGCTTTGGCTGCAACTTTTATAGCCTCAGCGACACCGATACCTTTATACGGCACTTATCAAAGAGTGGATGGAATAAGCTATCTGGGTCTGTCGCTCAGCTCCGTTATCTATTTTGTTGGTGCGGTAACCGCCCTACTCATTTTTGGCCGTTTATCCAATCATTTTGGTCGTAAACCCATTTCGTTGATTGCTGTCTTACTGGCGGCACTGGCAAGTAGCCTATTCCTAGATGTACACACAGTAACGCCTCTTCTTATTGGACGACTGTTCCAAGGCTTGTCATGTGGTTTAGCGTCTACCGCGTTAGCCGCCTGGATCGTAGATTGCGCAACAACGGTTCCCAAGTGGGTCGCGCCCGCGGTGATTAGCTGTGGCCCAATGACGGGGCTCACGATTGGCGGCATCGTATCCGGTCTATTAGTTGAGTATTCGGCACTTCCAAGACAATTGCCGTTTTATCTTGTACTTGCGTTACTTTTGATTTGTATTTTCACGCTGATAAAGAGTAAAGAAACAGTACGCCACACCTCAGGTGCAATCAACTCGCTATTGCCACGCTTTGCCCTTCCAGAAACAGCCAAACGTGCCTACCCGATAGCAGCCATTACTTTCGTTTGTACTTGGTCACTTGGTGGTTTTTTTCAAGCTTTTGGCCCCGCCATGGCGGCTGAACAACTACATTCAACGAATGCCGTTGCCGCGGCTCTCGTTTTTGCATCCATCATGGCACCAAGCGTCGTCGGCGCTTCACTGGCAAGTAAAATGACACCTAAATCTGCGCAATATTACGGCATGTTGAGCTTCACCGTTTTTGTATTTGCAGTTTGGCTCTCACTTTATGTAGGAATATTAACCGCTTTCCTTATTTCAAGCGTGCTTGCTGGAATTGCCCAAGGGTTAGTACTCACCGGAAGTATCCAAACCATGGTGGGCCAACTTAAAGCGGAACAACGGGCAAATGTGCTTTCCGTTATCTATGCCACCTCCTATACCGGAGCCGCAATACCGACACTCATAGCAGGGAGACTTTCTGAAAATGTTGGCTTGCTAGGTACGGCTAGTGGTTATGTCGGACTCGCTTTCATTGGCGCCGTGGCAGTCATTCGCCACACAAGATCACCAATAAAAGCATAAGGGAACGGTAATAAAAATGGGAAATGCGCGTGGTTGGTTGATGTTGCTGTCACTATTTTCAACCGTTAGCAGTGCCGAAATTACTTCAAAAAGTCAGGAGAATCTCGTGAAAATTTATATCGATATACAGGGAAACACGATTTCAGGCACATTAAAATCCGACAGTGATGCCGCCAAGAGTTTTGCTGCACTATTACCGCTACAACTCAAGCTGAGCGATTATGCGGCAACAGAAAAAGTTGCAGATTTACCTAAACCGCTATCAACACAAAACGAGCCCGCAGGCACGGCAGCTAAAGTGGGCGATATCACTTACTACGCGCCTTGGGGCAATCTGGCTATTTTTCATAAATCTTTTGGCTATGCCAATGGCCTAGTCGCCTTAGGCACTTTAGATTCGGGCATTGAGTTGATGCGTAAGCCAGGCGAGTTAGATGTAACAATCAGGCTTGCAGATTGACTTGGGTGGCTGATCATTACAAATCAAAAGAACATCAGTTAACTGTTTTTTTAATAAAGAGAAAATTATGGCGCAACCTATTCGAATTGGGTTTATCGGTCTAAATCCTGATAGCCATTGGGCTGCAACCGCACACATCCCTGCACTTTCCACCTTAATAGATAAATTTCAAGTCATAGGTGTGGCAAATAGCTCTGCGGAAAGTGCACAGAGAACCGCTAAAGCACTGAATCTACCCTATGCGTTCAGTGATGTTGATGAGTTAGTCAACTCCCCAGAAATTGACTTAGTAGTGGTAACAGTAAAAGTCCCTCATCATTTAAAGCTCGTCACCGCAGCGATTAACGCTGGCAAACATGTCTATTGTGAATGGCCACTTGCTAACGGTGTAGCTGAAGCAAAGACACTTGCTAACCTCGCGAATTCAAAAGGTGTTGTTGCGGTATGCGGCACTCAGGCTCGAATGGCGCCTGAAATTATCCACTTAACCAAACTCATCAGCGAAGGATATGTCGGAAAGGTATTGTCGACCTCGCTTATCGGATCGGGCGGTAACTGGGCTGGGGAAACGATCAATGAATACTATTACCTATTTGATGCCCAAAATGGTGCCAATATGCAGACCATTCCGCTCGCACATACCTTAGCGGCGATTAAGGACGTTTTAGGTGAGTTCGGTTCATTATCAGCTAGATTTCTAAGCAATTTTGACACGGTAACAGTGACGGACACCAACGAAATAAAGCCTAAAACGGTCCCGGATCAGTTGATGATCCACGGCTGCCTAAAAAGCGGAGCAGCAATAGCCGTTCACTACCGAGGTGGAGTTAATCGTGGGACAAATTTCCTCTGGGAAATTAACGGCACTGAAGGTGATATCCAAGTGTCGGCAGGTTTAGGCCACGCTCAAATGGTCCAATTAACCATCAAAGGTGCCCGAGGCGATGAAACAACACTGAAAACGATATTGCCAGCTCCCTCTTTATATCAGGGAAAACCTGAAGCGGCTGCCGCTCGCAATGTTGCAGGCGTCTATAATGCGCTTTATCACGATATCGTCAATGGCACTCAAACCGCTCCATCATTTAATGATGCGGTAGCGTTGCATCAGCTTATCGACAATATCGAACGCTCAGCCAAGTGCTGCGCTGAATAAATTCCCTCAGTGGTGTTTAATCTCTGTTAAGCACTCCCTTTACCGAACTAGGATACAAACATATGCCACACGTCGACTTAAAATATTTTCCGAGAAATCTGACTACGGAAGACAAAAACGCACTGGCTGATGCCATCGCGCAGGTATTGAAGGAACATCTTGGGACTTCAGATGAGGCAATCTCAATTGCGATGAATGAAATTGATGCCAGCGATTGGAAGGAACAGGTTTATGACCCCATTATTAAACCTTCGCTGGCAAGATTAGCTAAAAAGCCAGGCTATGACATGTAAGGCCCAGTTGTGCTTACAGTGAGTTTTTAGCATCTCGGATCTGAAGTCGCAATTAATGCTGAGCGAGTTTTGTAACAGGCGTTGAAATAACTCAATTCGTACGCTTTAAAATCGGGAGTTGGCTATCTAGTCATCATTTAAAATCGCCTCAGCTTTATGCCGAATATAGCAGCCCAACTCACATAAAAATCCCTCAACTGTTATCAATCAATTGATTTAACTACGGAAAAGGCCAGTGAGTATCACTGGCCTTATTGTTTGTCTGCTTGAGTAAAAAGCGATTTAGTCTTGCAACTCAATAGTTTTAATAAACTTAGCGGGTACGCCGCCCACGATTGTATTGGGCTCCACATCTTTGGTCACCACAGCCCCCGCCGCAACAACCGCGCCATCGCCAATAGTCACCCCAGCCAGCACAGTGGCATTAGAACCAATCCACACATTATTGCCAATTGTAATGGTCGCTGGAATAGTGGCTCCCCGTTTACGTGGGTCTAAATCGTGATTTAATGACGCTAAGACCACGTTATGGCCAATCAAAGCGCCATCGCCGATATCGATGCCACCTTGATCTTGAAAGCTGCAACCACTATTGATAAAGACGCCCTTACCTACGGTAATATTTTGGCCGCAATCAGAATAAAACGGCGGAAACATGGTAAATGAGTTATCTACAGGCTTGTTGATGAGTTTAGCGAACAACTCTCGCACTTCTTCGGCAGTGTGATAACGGTTATTTAGCTCGGCGGTGATTTGCATCGCACGCTGCGACAGCTCATACATTTTTTGATGAAGCGCTGAGCCACCTTCCACGCGGCCACCGCTACGCATGTAATTTAAGAATGTTTGGGTATCCATACGGTTCCTTACCGCTTAGTTTAACGCTTATATCATTTGTTCTTGAGAAGACTTTTATGAATAATCAGTCTTTGACAACTGGGTCGGTAACATACTGATTATCTTACACTGCTTCCATCCGACTGAGGACCATTGCGAGTCTCTTGAATCGCGACATACTGCATGTACGCTTTGTCAGTAGAACCGTGCAAAGACGACCACGGTTATAATCAATCAGGTCGCTTGGTCAAAGCCCTGTGCCCAGCCTTCATCTTGCGTTCAAGGCTAAACCTGCAATCGAATGATTGTGTACATGTCTTAACGTGTTAGTTCAATAATGGTGCTTTCTAGACGCTTCAAACCATCAAGGACTCGAGCACGATTCGTGGCGATATTCATCCTTAGGAAGCCCTCTCCTTCGGCACCGTAAACATTGCCATCTGTGAGCCAAAGATGCTGTTCGCTATAGAGTTTTTCTGATAACAACTTACTGCTAATCGATAATGACCGACAATCAAGCCATAACAAGTAAGTCGCTTGTAAGGGCGTGACTGTGATCATCGGTAACTGACGCTCAATAAACTCAATTACGGTTTTAACATTAGTCGCGAGATAGTCTCTGAGTGCATCTAACCATGGTGCACCGTTTTCATAGGCTGCAATAAGCGCAGTTACTGCAAAAGGGCTAATTTCACAGACTTCGTTAATGTTTAACTGCCTATCTATACGCTCTCGGAAGCCTTCATCATCGACCAGAATATTGGCCACATGCAGGCCTGCCAAATTAAATGACTTACTCGGTGAACTACAGGTTATTGAGTTTTTGAGAAATAAGTCACCTAGCGATGCAAACGGAATGTGGTGTTGACCCGGCATTAGCAGATCGCAGTGAATTTCATCTGAGAGCACAATGACATTATTTTGAAAGCAAATTTCACCCAGCTGAGTGAGCTCGTCTGCTGTCCAACTGCGCCCAACAGGATTATGTGGATTACACAGTAGCAGCATAGTGTTGTTCGGATCTGCGGCTTTAACGGCGATGTCGTCAAAATCAAAACTGAAATCTCCAGCGTCATTTTTCAATGGACTTGAGATTTGCAGGCATTTCGAATTCCGGATCGACGAGAAGAAGCAGTTATATGCTGGCATCGGCACAATCACGCCCTCGCCCGGTTTCACCAGCGCTTGGATAATGGCAGACAGCGCAGGCACGACACCGGTGGTGAATAACACAGATCCGGCGTTGAAGCGAAAATTATGCCGTGTGGCAAACCAATTCGTTACTGCATTATGGTAACGCTCAGGCACCTTAGTATAACCAAAAGCACCGTGCGCAACCCGCTCATGCAGCGCGTCGATAATCACTGGTGCCGTAGGAAAATCCATATCGGCCAACCACATAGGTAGCATTTTCTCGTCGTCGACACTGTCCCACTTATAAGAATTGCTACCTCTGCGGTTAAGCGGTTCATCAAAGTTAAATTGCATATTTATACCGCTTATCCTATCTGTATTCGCATGTTGACTGTGGTTCATGAACTGACTGTGATGTCACAAGCCCCTGGATTAACACAGTGTGCATCAATCACAATTTCACCAATGGCTTTAGCATGGATGCGCCCGCCTGTGGGATTTTTCACACTGATGATATCGCTCACGATATCAGCGTTGACAGTGCTGTATTCAAAGCACAAATCCGTGCCTTCCATAATACAGTTTTCCATCACCAAATTTTGGCAATAACAGAGTGCTTGAGTCCCGCGAATCGTGCAGTTAACTAAGCGTAGATTTTTCGAGTGCCAGCCCATAAACTCGCCATCGATGACAGAATCATACACAGTGACATTTTCTGCGCCCCAAAAGGCGTCTTTCGACGTTAAATGAGAGTTACGGAGCACGACGTTTTGCGCGTCTTGAAAACTGTAATTCCCCTCTAGAGTTAAGTTGTCTACCGTGACGTTGCGGGCATTCACAAAAAAATAATCGCCGTTTTTGACATCGACATTACGTAATTCAATATCACGACAGTTCCAGCCAGTTTCTTGCGCGTCAGCAAATCTCACATTTTCTACGTAAATGTTGTCACACTCACGGAACATCTTGGGAGCATCAACTTGGGTATTCAACACCTTAACATTTTTTGAATACCAAATAGCGGTGCGCCCGGCAATGGGAAATAAGCAGTGATCAATGACTAAATTTTCATTATGCCAGAAAGGATATTTGCCAAAAAACTCGCACTGGAATGCTTCAATGTTATGAGCGTGTTTCATCGCCGATTCACCGACTGCTTCACCAGGATAAATCTTCACACGCTCAAATCGAGTATCATGGACAGCAAAACAAGGACGTTCACCTTCAAAAAAAGTATCTTTAATTACGTTCATAATCCAACAACAGGTTACGACTGAGGGCAAGCACTGCCGATGTCAACGAGCGTGACACACTCAGTGGAGTTATTCAGCACATGCGGCTATGTGGCCGCGAGCAAGGTTTCAAATCAATTACAGAAATGCACCGTTATCCACTTGGATAACCTGACCAGTCACGGCTTTACCCATTTCACTGGCTAAGTACAGCGCGGCGTAAGCTTGGTCTATTGGTTCCGTCATCGGTACACTGGTGTTCACGTATTTATCAGAAAACTCCAGCATCACCGCTCCCCCTTCCTGCTCACCCGCAGCCCAAGCCGCTGCTGCTTCCGTATCCGTGACCCCTGGGGCAATAGCGTTACAACGGATTTTGGTACCTGATAAACGGATAGCGATGTTTTTGGTCATAGTATTAACGGCACCTTTTGTCGACGTGTAAGCAACACCACAAATAGGCAGCGTGGCATTAACTGATGAGACGTTAATAATGCGACCTTCGTTACGTGGTAAAAAATGGTTTACCGCTTCACGGCAATAGCGGAATACCCCAGATAAGTTAAGCTCCACAATTTTGGCAAAATGCTGATCAGTCGCCTCTTCTACAGCGACCATATCGCCTGAGCCTGCGTTGTTGACCATAATGTCGACCTGACCAAACGCCTCTATGGCTTGGGAGAAAACGTTGTGGGGCGCTTGTGGATCACTGGAATCCGCGACAACAGCCAAGGCCCGACCTCCTTGGGCGACGTTATTCACTTCAGATGTTGCTTTGAGGAGGTTCTCTTCGTTTCGTGCAGTTAACACGACATTCGCGCCTTCTTCAGCAAATAACTTTGCAATGGCGAACCCAATGCCTTTACTTGCACCAGTGACGATGGCGGTTTTGCCTTCCAATAATTTTTTCATCTTTACCTCCAACCAATTCAAATAAAATCGGTGAAATTAGGAAACAACTTGCCCTTGTGACACCTACCCTCAAAACGTCACATGGGTTCGCGGATAATCAGTGGTGTAGCCAGCCTTGCTGACAGAAGTTGGAATTGAGCATTTCCAGCTAGCGAAAAAAAGATTTCAATCGCTAACTAAAAACGCAGGGCCTCGCAGGGTGAAACAACGTTGACTATTTACCGAAGTATTGCTCGTCAGTGACTTTTTCTTGCCAATCCACATTTTTGCCTTCGCTTGAATAGGGTTGAACCGCAATATGTGTCATTGACGTTTTATCTGTCGCTCCATGCCAATGTTTTACACCTGATGGTGTCCAAATAGTGTCTCCAGCCTTAATTAGCTGTTTCGTTTCCCCTTCCTGTTGGATCCAGCCGGTCCCAGAAGTCACAATCAGCAATTGGCCTTTTGGATGTGTATGCCATGCTGAGCGGGCACAAGGTTCAAAAGTTACTGTAGCGGCCGACACTTCCTTCCCTGCGGTATCTTTAGGCATATAAAGTGGTTCGATAGTGGCAGCACCAGAGAACACCGCTTCAGGTCCTTTAATCGACTTCAATTCCGCTTAGTGTATGATTTCCATCTTGTCTGTTGTATTGGCGAGCACTGGCATTGATGAAATGGCGAGCCACGAACTGGCAAACAGCAGATGGTGGATAGATTTTGATAGAGTCATATACGCTCCTTACGGCTAAGAAATCAAAAATACAGATTTTCGTCTGTAAAAATTGATTAAAACTTTGTCGCAAAATTGAGCATGAATAAATTGCTATTTTACACTTACAGTTATGAATTATTTTAATAAATACACATAACGCATTAATTATAAAGATGTTTATATGTCTTTTGGCTATTTTGGTTAAATTCATCGACAGCACTAACCGCAAAAGCTTGTTAAAATGTGCCTAGTTCTTGAACGACTAATAAAATCATGGCCAAAGAAAACTATAACGAATTGATTGCTTTTATTGCGGTGGCTAGGGAGTGCAGCTTTACCAAGGCGGCTGCTCATCTGGGTATTACTCAATCAGCTTTAAGTCATACGGTTAAGGGACTTGAGAAACGACTCGGCATTCGCTTACTGACACGCACAACACGAAATGTTTCACTTACCGAAGCTGGCGAGCGACTATTAACAAGAATTTCGCCAAAGTTTGATGAAATTGATGCTGAAATCTCATTGTTAAGCGAATTACGCGACAAGCCCGCTGGCACCATCAGGATCTCGGCAAGTGATCATGCCATTGATACTGTGCTTTGGCCCAAGTTAGATAAGATCCTGCAGGATTACCCAGATATAAAACTGGAACTGTGTGTCGATTATGGCTTTACAGATATCGTCGAGCGCCGATTTGATGCAGGTGTGCGTTTCGGTGAAGCCATTTCCAATGACATGATCGCAATTCGCATCGGCAAAGACCTGAGTATGGCAGCCGTAGCGACGCCTGAATATTTCGCCAAAAATCGTAAACCCACAGTGCCAAGTGATCTGTTAAAACACAATTGTATTAATTTACGCCTACCTACTTATGGCGGCTTATATGCGTGGGAATTTGAAAAAGGTGATCGTCAAATTAACGTTAACGTGGAAGGCCAATTAATATTTAATAGCGTGTCACAAATATTAAATGCCTGTTTATCTGGCCACGGTATTGCGTTTCTCCCTGAGGATATTTTTGAATCTTACTGTAACGATGGCCGCCTCGTTAGGGTGCTAAGTGATTGGTGTCCTCCTTTTTCTGGTTACCATTTATATTTTCCTAACCGCATGCGCTCATCTCCTGCGTTTGACGTTATTGTCAATGCGCTTAAAGGTTAAATAACGCTGTTTATCTATTAAATGGCAGTCGTATTCGTGAAAACGTTTGGGCAGCTTAATCGCTTTTAATGTTTCAAAAGACAAAGCGCTTTACGGTTTTGCTATACCTATAACCTACTGTTATTTCATAAAATAACCGCGCAGCTGTGATCAAATGGAGCCTATCTAGGCAACCATTCATTTCAGCTGTGTCTTGTTATGGTCGGTGTGAAGTAATAGCGCTTGGGGCTTTGTTCGCTGAGTCGATTAAGGAAACGAAAACCGACTTCTCACAAAAGTTCACCATCCTTATCTTCGGCTACTCGATACACTGATCATGGCACTTAACCAAATATGATAAAAAGTCTTTGAGTATATTGAGGTTGATTCCTAGTAAACCAGACGGCATAGTGTTTGCGGTTATTCGATCTAATAAGGGGAAAATTCAACAATCATCTTTGACAAAAAATCCACTATAACTGGCTCAGATCAAGTGAGTGGATGCCAAATTACTGGCTTACAAGTTGGCTTACGGAATAGTAAAGCAAGCGTATAACTTCAAATAATAATACAGGCACAAAAACCTGACCTCGTAGTTACACACTAGTGAACGCTTAATATTAGGGAAACTTTATGATTAGCCATCTTTTCAAGCGCAGTAGAACGTGCACTGTGGTGCTCGGCTTATTGTCATGTGTGCCGTACCAGCAGCTACAAGCAAAAAACCTTAATGACTGGGAAAACCCAGCGGTATTTGCCATTAATTCATTGCCCGATAGGGCTTATTTTATCTCCTACCCTAGTAAGTCATTAGCCATGGCTGGGGAGGAACAAGCCTCAGATCAATACCATTCTCTCAACGGAGAATGGCACTTTAACTTTGTCAAAACGCCCGCCGAGCGGCCATTGGACTTCTTCAAAGAAGATTTCGATGTGTCTCTGTGGCCATTAATCAAAGTGCCATCCAACTGGCAACTGCAAGGCTATGATTATCCAATCTATGTTAATCACGGTTACGGCTTTCCCAAAAACAAACCTTTAGCACCAGAGTATGACCCTGTGGGCTCTTATCGCCGTGATTTTACGGTTGCCGATGATTGGCAGGACAAACGCATCGTTTTGCACTTTGGATCGGTCAAGTCCGCCTTCTATGTCTGGGTCAACGGCAAAAAAGTCGGCTACAGCCAAGATGGCAAATTGCCCGCAGAATTTGATATCACAGATTTCGTCAAAAAAGGTCAAAATAGCCTGTCGTTGCAAGTCTTTCGCTGGAGCGATGGTAGTTACTTAGAAGACCAAGACATGTGGCGCATGAGTGGTATTCAGCGCAATGTGTTCCTGCAAGTTGTCCCAAAAGTACAGTTGTGGGATTTCCATGCCGATACTTCGCTGAAAAACAGCTATCAAGATGGTTTGCTTGATCTTAGCGTTCAACTGCAAAACAGCGATAACAAAACCCAAGACGTATCACTGCACGCTGCGGTATACGACGGTGATAAATTGCTGTGGCAAAACAAAACCGATGTCACCATAGCAGCGGGAAAAACTCAGACTATCGACAAAAGCCACGAGTTTGCCAAAGTGGCTGCGTGGTCGGCCGAAGCGCCCAAGCTCTATGACTTAGTATTAACCCTTAGCCGTAAAGGCGAAGCGGACCAAGTCGTGCGCCAAGGTTTAGGCTTTCGCAATGTAAAAATCGAAAAAGGCCAGCTGTTAGTTAACGGCCAACCCATCATCATCAAAGGGGTTAATCGTCACGAGATTGAGGCGAAACACGGCCAAGTGGTTAGTCGTGAAAGCATGCTGCGTGACATTGAGTTGATGAAGCAATTTAACGTCAACACAGTGCGTAACTCGCATTACCCGACCGATCCTTACTGGTACCAACTGTGCGATCAATATGGATTGTATGTGGTGGACGAAGCTAATATCGAATCTCACGGATACGGCTTCACCCCAGAGGGCAATATCGGCAACGATCCGCAATTTAAAGCGGCGATTCTTGACCGCGTACACGGCATGATTGCCCGCGATAAGAACCATCCATCCATTATCTCTTGGTCATTGGGGAATGAGATTGGCCCCGGCCCGAATATGTCTGCGGCCTATCAGTACGTGAAATCTATTGAAGACAATCGCATCGTGCAATTTGAAACCCGCGAAACTTGGTTCAAAGAGAAGATGACCGATGTGATTGGGTGGATGTACGCCGACAGAAATGAAATCAGCACTCAATACTTGGGCAAATATCCTGAGCAACCGTTTATCTGGGTGGAATATGCCCACACTATGGGCAACGCTGGCGGCAACCTCAAGGAGCTATGGGACTTTGTCTACGAACATCCGCAAGTGCAAGGTGGTAGCGTGTGGGATTGGGTGGACCAAGGGCTAGAGCAAACCGATGCCAACGGCAATGTCTACTACGCCTACGGCGGTGACTTTGAACCCAAAGGTACCCGCAACGCCAATAACTATCTAGCAAACGGTTTGGTTGGTTCAGATAGAGAGCCTCACCCGTCGTTATATGAGCTGAAAAAGCTCTATCAAAACATTGTGGTGACCCCAAAGGATAACGGCCAATATGAAGTGCTTAATCGTAACTTCTTCAACGATTTAAGCGATGTGACAGGCATATGGACATTGCGAGAAAATGGTGTCGCGGTACAGCAAGGTGAACTGCCAACGCTGCTCACTAAACCTCAAACCACGAGCACTTTTAGTATCGATGCGCTGAAGGCATATCCGTATCAAGATGATAAAGAGTATCTGTTGGACTTTAAGTTTGTCAGCAAAGCGAAACAAGGGGTGATCCCAGCAAGCCATGTTATGGCCGCCGATCAGTTCCTCCTCAAAACGCCGTTGGCAGCACCGGTTTTAGCTAGTGCCAAACAGCTTGAACTACAACAAACCGCAGATGAAGTGAGCGTCATTAGCGATACGATTAAAGTGTCCTTTAACAAACAAACTGGCCGCCTGCAAAGCTATCGTGTTAACGGCGTTGAGCTGGTGAACGTGGGCGAAGGGTTATTCCCGAACTTTTGGCGAGCCCTGACTGATAAAGACTATGGCAACCGCCTCGGTGAACAATCAGCCATTTTTAAAGCCGCCGCAGAGACCGCCAAAATCACCAATGTGGATGTGCAGCAAACGAATGGTAAAGCAAAGGTTACTTTCTCTATTAACTTCCCTGCCCTACATAGCGATGCCAGCATCAGCTATCAAGTAGGCGCTAAAGGCGAAGTGTTAGTGGATTACCAAGCTAGGCTTGCTAAAGATCTGCCAGAAATGCCGCGTTTTGGCCTTAAAATGCAGCTACCCGATGGATTTGATCACGTCAGTTGGTATGGCCGTGGACCGTGGGAAAACTATCAAGACCGCAAATATGCCGCTGATTTAGGGATTTACCATGCCGACGTCAGTGAACTGTACACACCGTACATTCGCCCACAGGAAAACGGTAACCGCAGCGATACCCGTTGGCTGACCATCACCAATAAAGCTGGTGTGGGGTTGAAAGTGATTGGCGATCCACAGTTTGATTTCACTGCGCACCACAACACCATTGCAGATTTTGATTATCCAAAAGAAGCACAGCGTCATATCAACGATATTCAGCCACGGCCGATGACCGAGTTGATCCTTGATTTACGCCAACGTGGTGCCGGTGGCGATAATAGCTGGGGGGCAACACCGTACGATAACTACCGTTTATTGCCTGAACAACAGCAAGATTATCGTCTGCAGCTATTACTGCAACCGATTAGTCAATAAAAACCAAAAGAAACGACCCATTAGGGTCGTTTCTTTTAATCCATAGTACTGATACTTGCGACAATCACCATGTAACCCAGCATGAGTCTTTGTGATTAAATCAAAGATCGTCGAGTAGGTGTGCCCCAGGGCCTTCTTTTGCCAACTCATCGTCAGGGTTTCTAAGCGGACAGTCACTGAGTGATAAGCAGCCGCAGCCGATACAACCTTCCATTTTATCTCGAAGCATTATCAATGTTTGTATACGTTTAGTGAGCATCGCGTGCCACTCTTTACTCAGTTCACTCCATTCCTTTGCTGAAATGGCGCTATTAGGCAAGGTGTCAAGGTGCGCTTTAATTTCGTGTAGAGGGAGTCCGGCTTGCTGTGCAACACGGATAATGGCAATTCGGCGTAGGACACTTCGTTCATAGCGACGCTGATTTCCACCATTGCGTGTACTAGTGATCAACCCTTTAGTTTCATAAAAATGCAGCGCAGATACGGCGACACCGCTGCGTTTGGCAACTTCACCCACAGACAAAGCTCCGGTGTTATCCATGATGTAAAATTCCTTATTGACCTCAAGTATACTTGAGGAAATATTATTCGCGTCGGTTAACGCAATCAAGCGTTTATTCATCTCTGACAACTTATTCAGGAGCCGACATGGGTAACAATTCCTCCCTTCGTCATGACTTTTTATTCACAAGCAGTATTGATTCTTTGACTATTTTTTTCGCAGTGGGAGGCCAGCATGAGTAATGGCGTTCAACTGCCTCCTGCCCCTGTCGAAGACAACCAACATTTAAAAACCACATTGCTCATTACGGCGGTTTTCCTCGCCCTAGTGTTAGGTGGCGTTTATTACTTGAAGGCCTACCTCGCGGGTCACCAAAGCCATTGGCAGCCGCAAGCTGTGCCTGTGAGTGCAATGCAAGTCACTGCGGGGCCGTTACCTATGCAATTGACCGCTGTCGGTGAGTTAACCGCGGTGCAGCAAGTGACCTTATCCGCCGATGTGGCTGGGCGCGTAGATGCGATTAGATTTCACTCGGGTGAACACGTTAAACCACAGCAGCTACTGGTGGAGTTATATAACGGCCCCGAACAAGCCACGCTACAAGCTGCGCAAGCGCGCCTCGCGTATGCCAAACATCAACTGGCGCGCTCGCAGCAATTAGCCCCATCAGGTGCCGAATCTCTGGATGTGTTGCAAGAACGTCAATCGGCGTTTGCCCAAGCGCAAGCCGATGTGCAAGCCGCACAGGCGCAACTGCGCCAAAAGCAGATCTTAGCCCCGTTTGCGGGTGAGTTAGGGATCCGCCAAATTGACCTTGGTGAATACGTCAATCCTGGTGCTGCCGCCGTCACATTGACCGCTCTCGATAAGTTGTATGTAGAATTTACTCTTCCACAGCAAAACTTTGCCGCCATTAAGGTGGGCGGCGACATTATGCTCAGCAGTGATGTCTATCCGCAACAACAATTCAGCGCTAAGGTTCATGCCGTTGAACCGCAACTAGACAGCGATACCCGTAACATTCGCGTACAAGGTGAGTTTAATAACGCCGAGCAACTGCTACGCCCCGGTATGTACGTCAATGCAGCGCTGCAATTACCCGCAGCACAAAACACCATAGTGGTCCCTGCTACGGCCGTACAAACCTCAGCCCAAGGCTACAGCATGGTGGTGGTAAGGGGCGATAACGCCAAACAACAAGGCAAAGCCGATATCGTTGCGGTGGAGATTGGTAAACGCATCGACAATCGCATTCAAATCACCAGTGGTATTCAAGCGGGTGACGTGATTGTCGTGACTGGCCAAAACCGCGTGCAACCTGGTGCTGACGTTGTAGTACAAAATCTACTGGCCGCAGGAGAGTAAGCACTATGCACTTTACCGATCTCTTTATTCGGCGGCCGATATTATCGATCGTCGTCAGTTTGATGATCCTGCTGATTGGGATCAGCGCCACCTATAACCTGCCCATCCGCCAGTATCCGCAGATGGAAAGCGCCACGATTACCATTGATACCGCGTTGCCCGGTGCCACGCAGGACATGATGCAAGGCTTTGTCACCACGCCGATTGCCCAAGCAATCTCTACCGCAAGTGGCATCGAGTACATCACCTCTACCTCGAGCCAAGGTAAAAGCCATATCTCGGCCAAATTGGTGCTCAACGCCGATGCGGACCGCTCGATGACTGAAATTTTGTCCAAAGTACAAACGGTGAAATATCGTCTGCCTGAAGGTGTGACCGATCCAGTGATCGCCAAAATTACCGATGGTGCCTCGGCCATTCAATATCTGGCGTTTGTCAGTGACACTTTGTCACCGCCACAAATTGCTGACTTTATCTCCCGTGTGGCGCAGCCACTGATTACTTCGGTTCCTGGTGTCGCATCGGCTAACGTCGTTGGCGGCGCTTCATTTGCTATGCGTATTTGGGTCGACCCCGTCAAACTGGCCGCCCGAGGAATGACGGCGAGCGATGTTGCCAGCGCCTTGCGTAGCAACAATATTCAAGCATCACCCGGACAATTAAAAGGCGATGCCACTGCATTAAATATCACCGCGGGCACCGACCTACGCAGCGTCGATGCCTTCCGCCAGATGGTGTTAAAACAAGGCAACCAAGGTGTAGTCCGACTACAGGATGTGGCGACCGTCGAACTCGGCGGGCAAAACTACGATTCCGCGATGTTGGCCTCTAACCGCCGCGCCGTGTCTGTGGCGATTTCACCAACACCTGATGGCAACCCGCTGGATATCGTAGCTCAGATCAATGACTTGATTGATGATATGCAGAAAGTCGCTCCGCCCGGCTTAGAAGTCATTAGCCAGTTCGATGTGGCGCATTTCGTCGATGCCTCCATCGAGGAAGTCGCCCATACATTGGTTGAAGCGATTGCCATCGTGGTGGTGGTCATTTTCCTATTCCTCGGTACGTTCCGCGCGGTCATTATTCCCATCGTTACCATTCCACTATCACTGCTCGGTACTGCAGCACTGATGTTAGCGTTCGGCTTCTCGCTGAATCTACTGACCTTGCTCGCGATGGTGCTGGCAATTGGTCTGGTGGTTGATGACGCGATTGTGGTGGTGGAGAACATTCACCGCCACATTGAGGAAGGCTTATCGCCCTTTAACGCCGCCCTTAAAGGCGCACGGGAAATTGTTGGGCCAGTTATCGCCATGACCATCACCCTCGCCGCTGTGTATGCACCTATCGGCATGATGGGCGGTTTGACGGGCGCCCTATTCCGCGAGTTTGCCTTTACCCTCGCAGGTTCTGTGATCGTCTCCGGCGTGGTGGCATTAACCCTCTCGCCAATGATGAGTGGCAAGTTATTGGAATCGCGTCAATCCGAGTCGAAATTGGCGCAGTGGATTGAGCGCTACATGGAAGGTCTTACCACCCGTTACGTCAAACTGCTGGATAAAACCTTAGTGTCGCGCCCTGCCGTGCTGCTGGTTGGCGTGGTCATTCTGGCGGCGATTGGCGTGTTGTTCAGTGGTGCAAAACGTGAATTGGCGCCCGCCGAAGATATGGGTTACATCTTCGCGCAAACCAAAGGCCCGCAATATGCCAACGTAGACTACACCGCTAAATACAGCACCCAAGTGGACAAGCTATTCCAAGACTTACCCGAATTTGAACGGAGTTTCTTTGCCATTGCCAACGATGAAGCCAATGTCGGCTTTGGCGGCGTCATTCTCAAAGAATGGTCAGAGCGTGAGCGAAGCGCCGATGAAATCCAAGGCCAATTAGCGGGCATGACCGCAGGCGTGGATGGCGTCTATACCTCCCTATTCCAAGACAGTCCGTTGCCCGCTTCCACGGGTGGTTTGCCGGTACAGATGGTGATCCGCTCCTCAGGGGAATTTGGCGACCTGTACCAAACACTGATGGGGCTTAAAGGTGCGGCTTATGGCAGTGGTTTATTTGCCTTCGTTGATAGTGACTTAGCTTTTGATAGCGCCGAAGCCCATATTGATATCGACCGCGATAAAGCAGGTGAACTCGGGATCAGCATGGCCGAAATCGCTGATACGCTAGCTATTTTGGTTGGTGAGAACTACATCAACCGCTTTAACTGGTTTGATCGCTCATATGATGTGATCACGCAAGTGCCACAAACGGAGCGACTCACGCCAGATAATCTCGGTAATTACTACGTACGTACGGGCGCTGGTAAGTTAGTGCCGTTATCAACTGTGGTTAGCGTAGAGATTAAACCGCAACCGAACAAACTGCCGCAGTTCAACCAGATGAACTCTGCCACACTCTCTGCGGTATTGATGCCGGGCGTCACTATGGGACAAGCCGTGAGCTTCCTACAACAGCAAGCGTTGCCCGATGGCACCACAGTCGATTGGCTGTCAAACAGTCGCCAATTTGTGCATGAAGGCAACCGCTTGACCGTGTCGTTCGCCTTTGCCTTGATTGTGATTTTCTTGGTACTGGCAGCGCAGTTTGAGAGCTTTCGCGATCCCTTGGTCATTTTGGTGACTGTGCCACTGGCAGTTTGTGGTGCATTGGTGCCTATCTATCTTGGCTTTACCACACTCAATATCTACACCCAGATTGGGCTTGTGACCTTGATTGGTTTGATCTCAAAACACGGGATTTTGATGGTGTCGTTCGCTAACGATATGCAGTTGCACGAGAAAATGAGCAAGCTAGACGCCATTCGTCACGCTGCGGCGGTGCGGATGCGACCCGTATTGATGACTACCGCCGCCATGGTAGCGGGCTTAGTGCCGTTGCTGTTCGCGGCTGGCGCGGGCGCAGCGAGCCGTTTCGCTATCGGTATCGTGGTCGTGATGGGAATGTTGATCGGTACGCTGTTTACCTTGTTTGTACTGCCAACGATTTACACCCTGCTGGCAGCGAATCACCAACATGACCAACATCATGATGTTGCCACAACTGATAACACCACGGAGGTGGCTCATGGTTAAGTTACATTCAGCTCATAAGCTGCGTCCGTTAGCATTATTGCTACCGCTCGTTCTTGCCGCATGCAGCACGGCGCCTAATCCACAAGATTACGCACCGCACGCTGTTAATGCTGGCGAGTTTGTCAGTCGTGTTGACGGGCAAGAGTCCGTTCAACCCTTGCCAAATGATTGGTGGCAGTTGTACCACGACCAGCGCTTAAACCAGCTAGTGGCGCAAGCGCTGAGTGCCAACAACGATCTACGCGTAGCAGAAGCGAACCTTCGCCGTGCGCAAGCCGTGTTACGACAATCTAAATCAGACCGATTGCCATCGACTAACCTGTCCGGCGGTGTCAGTTATGGCGATGCCGAGCCAACAGTCACCGATGAACAGTGGTCAGAATCGGCTGGTTTGTCAGTGGCGTGGGAAGCAGACTTTTGGGGACGCATTAGCCAAGCCATTGATGCGGCCAATGCCGATGTCGCTGCGGAGCAAGCCGCACGCGATTTAGTGCGAGTCACTGTCGCGGCGCAGACGACCCGTGCTTACCTCAATCTGTGCGCCTATGGCAATCAGTTACAAGTGGTGCAAGACTCACTCGCTAACAGCCTACAGCAGCGGGACATAGTGGCGGCCCAGTGGCAAGCAGGCACAGTGACCGAATCTGCGCTCGCCAGTGCTGAATCGGTAGTGGAAACCGTAAAGTCGCAGCTTCCGATGGCGCAGGCAGCAAAACAGAATGCGCTGTTTGAGCTAGCGGCGCTGCTGGGGGTAAAGCCAGCTGAAGCCCCCGCTGACTTACAAGATTGTCGGTTACCACCAAACGTGGCACTGGCGTTGCCCGTGGGTGATGGTTCAGAGCTACTGCGCCGCCGCCCGGATCTGCGCCAAGCGGAACAAGCGTTAGCTGCAGATATCGCCCGTGTCGGCGTGGCTACGGCCGATCTGTATCCACGTATCACGTTGGGCGCATCGGCCAACTATCTGCACAACGATGTAATCAAAGGCAGCGATAGCTTTAGTTATGGAATTGGGCCGCTCATTTCGTGGAATTTTCCCAACACTTCAGCGGCAAGAGCACGTTTAGCTCAAGCAAAAGCCCAAGCAGACGCTTCGGTAGCGAGCTTTGATGCGCAGGTGTTAAACGCGCTAAAAGAAGTGGAGCAAGCTTTGACATCGTTAAACGCGGTCACAGAGCAACAGCAGGCGTTAGCACGTGCAGAGCAACAAGCTAATCGTGCCTATATGCTCGATAAAGCGCGCTTTGATGTGGGAGCGATCGCCCATGTGCAGTTGTTGGTGAGTCAGCGCAACATGCTTGATAGCCGCGCTGCAAATGCTGAGTCGCAAGTCGCGTTAACCAACGCGCAGGTCGATCTGTTTAAGGCATTAGGCGGCGGTTGGCAGCCGATATCATCGGCAAGTATTGATTCAGCTAAAGCGAATTAACGGATTGTCTGTCAACTGACATGATTAAAAGCTCTATCTTAAACACAGGATAGAGCTTTTATTTTCTCTAAAGCATCCTATTTAACCACGCTATTAAAATGACTGGTATTAAGCGACTAGCGTTCAAGGTTAATCAAGCACCCCATGTTGACTCGCCTCGATCAGCATATCGACAACATGCCTTATCTTGGGCAACATTTGGCGATTTTTAGGCCATAAAGCATGGATTGGCATTTCTCCACCTGAATGTCCCTCGAGCACCTCACAAAGATTTCCTTGGCGCAGTTCTTCTCCCACCAACCACAAGGGTAATTGCGATAAACCACAGCCGGCGAGCACAGCAGAGAGCATCGCGTCGCCATCGGATAATTCATGGGTCGGTGGCGGCGTGTATCGAGTCACTTCGCCAGTAGGTTGCTTCAGTAGCCAAGAGATGGGTTGCCCACGGCGAAAGCCAACAATACATTGATGCTGTTGTAAATCTTCAGGTTTTTGCGGTGCACCAACGCGTTTTAGGTAATTGGGCGCCGCGCAGATCACTAACTTTTGTGAGGTTAATCGCCGCGCAATTAAGCCGCTACTGTCTGCCAACTCGCCGATACGCACCACGAGATCGATCCCCTCTTCAATCAAATCGACAAAGCGCTCGCTGAATGTCACGGTTAAACTCAACTCAGGGAACTGCTGCGTCATATCCAATAGCAAAGGCAAGATACGCTTGCGGCCATACGCAGCGGGTAAATCAATACGTAATCGGCCAGAAGGACGGCTAATGTGGGAGGTGAGTTCAGCTTCGGCTTGTTCAAGAATTTCCAATGCATTCAAGCAGCTTTCAAGATAACGCTCCCCATCAGGCGTCAAACTTAAACTCCGCGTTGAACGTTGAAACAAGGTTAAACCGAGTCGTTCCTCTAAGCGCGCCACACTTTTACCTACGGCAGATTTTGTGAGTCCCAAGCGTTCAGCCGCTGCGGTAAAACTGCCATGTTGCGCTGTCATCACAAAAGCGTTGATACCGCCCATATGGTCATTTTTTCCCATGAGAAGCCTTATTGCTGTGTCATCAGTTTGGTCATTCTGAGTTTACCTGAGTGGCTAGCCTTTATTGTAGAATGAGTTTCCTCGCTGACCTAAGATTACATTCTTATTCATATTGAGTAACTTAACTAGATATAACCGTCACTAAATCAACTTAAGAGCATAGATGCGCCCGTATATGATGTTATGCAAAATCATGTAGGCATAAGATTTCGCAACCCCATTGCCCCTAGACCTTCCCCCTTTCCTTAACGCGTTTCCAGCGCTGGAATGACATAGCTCCCAAGCTCATCAATCACTTCAGCGGCTGGGCGCGATGAGGGTTTTAGGTTAAGTGCTACATGTTGAACGCCCAAGGCTTGATGACGTCGTAACCTCTCGATGAGTGCATTACGGCCAATACGCACCACATTATAAAAACGCTGATATGGTGCATTTGGATTCTTGTCCAAATCAAAAAAGGTCGAGTAACCATAAGCGGGCGCAGGATGCTCACCCGCAGCCTGTTGCAGCGACGCAATAATATCTGTAATGGCGTTATCATCATCGACCGACCAGAGCCACGCATCCACATTTTTGGCTAACCATTCAATGGGCTGCCTCGAGCGCCCTACTGCCATCATCGGCAGCCGCTGAGTCATTTTAGGATATAAATCGAGCTTGCCACTCAGTTGGCCATAATGGGTCGTTTGTACTCGAGGAAAGGATTGCTGCTGCAGATAACGTATATATTCAACGGCTTCACGATACAGCTCGCCACGGGCATCATAGTCAACACCAAAGGCGGGATATTCTACCGGGCGATCCCCCGTTGATAGACCGAGTACAAACCGCTGATGGCTAAGCAAATCGAGTGAAGCGGCTTGTTTTGCGACCGCTATAGGTTCACGCAGCGGAAGGATAATACCAGCGGTACCTAGGGTAATCTCTTTGGTCACTGCCGCTAGAAATCCTGCATATACCATGGGATCGAGCATTTGCGCGGCATCACCAAAGTTTGGGTCGTAAAACGGTACGTCTCTTAGCCAAATACTGGCGATGCCCGCCTCTTCAGCCTGTTGTGCCAAATGCTGATGTTCTACCAATGTTGGAAAGGGTGAGTCAGGATACGCCTCAAGTGGCGTTAATAAACCTATGGTTAGTCGCTGTGGCGAAAATACCCGGGTAAAACTGCGAGGCGCTTCATCTAATTTAGCGTACATGCCGCCTCCTATCGGTCTTTATTGGTTTTTACATCGCTTTCTGCGTGCGGCCAAATGACATCTAATATCGTTTTAGCAATACGCCACTCACCATTTACACGCTGATATTCATCAAGATAACGCCCTACCAGCAAGAATGGATGCAGGGCGCTTGGCCGATCTGTAACAAAATCGAGTA
The DNA here is from genome assembly GCF_029843705.1 of Shewanella sp. GD03713. NCBI lineage: Bacteria > Pseudomonadati > Pseudomonadota > Gammaproteobacteria > Alteromonadales > Shewanellaceae > Shewanella > Shewanella sp. GD03713. The sequence continues at coordinate 2,371,295 of NZ_JAOCIW010000001.1, read as the reverse complement.
AGTAGCAACTACCAGTAGCAGTGTTGTTGCCTGTCAGCGTGATCATGTGATTGGTTATCGCATGCACAAATGGAAAGTGACCGCGTTGCTGACTATCAAACTCTTGGTAGGCCTCAGCAAGGCTGTGTTTGATTGCAGGCAAACCCTGCATTGAGCCAACGGTAACCACCACTTCAGCATCTTCGGTAAAGACTTCGCCCATACGCTCGGCATTGTTACCATCGAGCAGGTTACTGTAGTGCTGGCGCAGCGCACGGATCTCTTCTCGATCTAATAACGCCTGAATACGCTGACTATCGATATGATTTGACATAATTACTCCCATTAGCTCATGCGTCTGTGGCGTGTGATTACGGACCACAGACGGGTGACTCAACTGATGGGCATAGTTTATTGCTTTATTTAAGCGAGATAATCACTCTGCAATTCGTTTCATTTGCGAAAAAAACTCTACAATCAACTTGCGTAAGAAGGCACACAGTTAGGTGAGCACCAATTTTTTCTGCTACTTAAAGCGCTAGTGTGCTTTGGCACTGCCCCACATTTATCGCTGTTACTTTAAATCATGTAATAGCCAAAGTTACCTCCGTTAAAACCCAGCAAATAACTACTGTTAATTCAGCGATTAATTATTCGTTGGCATAGCGAAAGTTGAATGTGTGGCTTATATATTTATGGAGGGAATAAGCCTGCATCAGGCGCCGGATAAACACATTTGAGCATAATCATCATTGCTGGGGTTTACATGCGTAATCTAAAGATAAGTCACCTATTACTGGGCGCGTTTGCGATTCCTATTATTGCGATTCTAGGGTTAACCATGATGGCAATTAGCAAAATGCAAGTCATCAATGATCAGTCCACCGTCATATCCAACGACTGGTTGCCCTCCGTGCGGGTCATCGAGCGACTCAACGGTCAAACCGCAGATCTTAGGGTATTAGAATCCCGACATATTCTTTCGTTGGATAGTGATCAGATGCAAGAAACCGAAAGAGAGCTGGATAAAACCAAAGCGCAAATCGATGAATCTATCCGCACCTACGAGCAACTGATCAGCGGCAATGAAGAACGAAATATCTTCAATGATTTTCAGCGCTTATATAAGGAATATCTGGTGGTTCATCAGAAGTTGCTGGTACTGTCACGGGCAAATAAAAACGAAGATGCTAAGCAATTGCTGCTGACGGAATCACTCACTGCGTATAACGAATATTCGGATTTATTGCTGAAGTTATCGGATCTGAATTACAAAGGCGCGCAGGATGCAAGCAACTATGGCGATGTGATTTACGATGAATCGATCACGATAATGGTATCCATCTTAGTCATAGTGTCGCTATTAGTGTTAGCCACCTCCATCTTCATCTCAAAATTTATTATTACCTCGATTAAAACTGTGCAGAGTTTTATTGCCAAACTGGCTAATGGCGATCTTACCGACCGAATTCAGGATACAGGTAGCAATGAATTAGGACTCTTGGCTCAGGGGTGTAATGAGACAGCCGATAAAATTTCTGAGATGACAGAGCAATTGATTACCGTCGCCGACAATACCGCCACTTCGGCCGAAATTCTCGCCTCCACCATGAATCAGGTTGAACATAATTCTCAACACATGTTGGTTCAGGTCGAGCAAATCGCGACGGCGCTCAATGAAATGTCCAGCACCGCGCTAGAAGTGAGTAAAAATGCGACCGAGGCCGAAACCAGCGCCGGCGAAGCAATGGAAAACGTCTCAGAGGGCAATAAATCGCTCGGCGAGTCCGATAATATTTCAGTAAAAATCGGGGCGGCGATCCGAGATTCAGGCTCGATTGTGAATCAGTTGAAAGACTACTCTATTGAGATTGGCTCGGTTATTGATGTGATTACCAGTATTTCCGAACAAACCAACCTATTGGCACTCAATGCGGCGATTGAAGCGGCAAGGGCTGGTGAAGCGGGTCGCGGTTTTGCCGTTGTCGCCGATGAGGTTCGCTCTCTTGCTGCTAAAACCCAGCAATCCACCATTGATATCCAAGAAATTATTTCAAAATTACAGTCTCAGGCGGAAAGGGCCGACCATTATATGAAGGCTAATACCAGTTTGTTGGATGAGTCTCAAATGGTATCGGAAAAAGTGCGTAGAGCATTTCAGGGGATTTCGGCCTCAGTCAATGCGATTTCTAACGTCAATACAGTGGTCGCTACGGCCTCGAGCGAACAATCGAGTGTGACAGAGGATATTTCCAGAAATATCTCTTCTACGGTAGAAATGGTCGATCAAAACGTGGTGGGAGTCGGTAACGCCAGTAAGGCTTGCCACGATGTGTTATCAGAAGCGGGTAAGCAAAAACAATTACTCGCCTTCTTCAAGACCAAGCGTCGCCATTGATTAGGGAATAGGTTTAAGAATGTGGGTCGATTGCGAGTTACACCGAACCTCTCAGCGTTAGCTGCGCTTGAGATTTAGCGCAGCCTAGGTTAGTGGAGTCTAGATCAGTGGAGCCTAGGCTGCGCAACAAAAGAGGATAAATATCTAATCGCAGATACTTTGACGTTCAATATGGAAGCTCGCTGTTGAAGCTTTCTGTTGAAGCTCTGTGTTAACGCAAGTGTCTGCGGCTCAAATGCAGCGATTTATTAAGTTGAACGTTCCGCTTGTTCTTCCCATGTCATCCGTTTGCGATAAATGGTCGATGGGCTGATATCCAGTAGTGCTGCCGCTTTAGGAACATTACCATCACACAGGGCAATCGCCCCTTCTATCGTTTGCTTTTCGGTTAACCACAGTGGTTGGATCCGCGTCTCTTGGATGTGTTGATGCGCCTCTGGCGTGGATTCTGACACTAATTCGCTGTTCATTCGAGGGATGGTGTTATCTATGTTCTGCGAAGCGTGAAGCTGCGTATGGGTTTCAGTCTGGGCACTGTTTTGTGAAAGCATATTGGCATGAACTTGCTGATTGCTCCTCAGTTGCGAGGGCTGCTTCAGCGGTGCGGGGAGCATGCTGGGCTCGACATGACTTGCGTCATTGAGCACAACAATTTGGCGAATAACGTTCTGAAGTTGCCTCACATTACCCGGCCAATCATAGGCTTGCAGCATACTCGCGGCTTGAGGGTTAAAGTCGACAAACTGTTTTCCTTCTTCCTTGCTGTAGGTTTTTAATAATTGCTTGGCCAGTAAGAGCACATCGCTGCCCCGCGCGCGCAAAGGGGGCAGTTCAATGGGGATAACATGCAGGCGGTAGAACAAATCCTCACGAAAATGCCCAAGTTTGACTTCTTCCCAGGGCTCGCGATTGGTCGCGCTGATAAAACGAATATCCACATGCTCTTCCTTGGAGCCGCCCACCCGCTGGAAAGTCCCCGTTTGGATAAACCGCAGTAGTTTACTCTGGAGTTCTAAATCCATTTCGCAGATTTCGTCGAGGAACAAGGTGCCACCGTCGGCACGCGTCGCTGCGCCATCTCGGTTGCTGTGGGCGCCGGTAAATGCGCCCTTACAGTGGCCAAAAATTTCGCTTTCAATCAGATCCTTAGGAATAGAGGCGCAGTTTAAGGCGATAAAAGGCTTGTCGGCGCGGTTACCCACTTGGTGAATGGCCTGAGCGCACACCTCTTTACCCGTTCCGCTCTCCCCCATAATAAATACCGACGCCTTACTGTTAGCGACACAATCGATGGTTTTGTACACGCTCTGCATTGCCAGCGAATCACCGATAAACCCTTGGTAATGGCCTTTCGGTAAGCTGTTTTCATATTGAGTGACGAGCTCTAAGAGTTGCTTTTGCTTGAGTGCATTGCGAACGGTAATAGAAAGCCTTTTACTATCAAAGGGTTTGACTAAAAAATCGAATGCCCCTGAACGCATGGTGTCGATGGCAATATCGATACTGCCGTGGGCGGTGATCATAATTGTGCTGATATGGGGATAGCGCTGCTGCACTTGCTTAAGGATATCCAGCCCCGACATATCCGGCAGCTTGATATCGAGGATCAGCAGATCGGGCTGCCAGTTGGACAATTCGCTTAAGGCGTCTGCGCCGCAATGGGCATGGGTCACTTTTATATCCTCGGCACGCAGATACTCAGTGTAGAGCGCGCTGAGTGACAGGCTATCTTCGACCAATAATGCAGAATAATTCATAGCTATCCCTATTGAATAAAACGTTCCGTTAATACACTGTGTGTCTGCTTACCAAGGGCATCAATTTGTGCCATCAGCTCTGGGATGGCGCCCAGTTGCTGCTCTCGGGCGCAGGTTTCTAATTTTCGGGCAAGTACAAATAATGCTGCGGCCCCAAAGCTTCCCGAGCTGCTTTTTAGAGTGTGGGCTTGATCTTCTATCTCGTCCACTTGACTGGCCGCGAGAGTGCTTAAGTTCTCGAGCCGCTGCGCTAGCTCATCGCAAAAGATACTCATCATATTCGATAGACTCGCCTTGCCTAAGGTTTGCTCAAGCTCCGCAAGTAGCGGCTCATCGAGTAAACTGGCAGTATTTTCAGCGGGTTTTACCGGGCTTTGTAAACTGACAACGGCATTGGGCAACCACTTTTGAATCACCTGCAACAAGGTCTTTTGTTTGACCGGTTTAGCGATAAAGTCCTTCATTCCAACTTGATAACAATGCTCTATCTCTTCTTTCATCACATTGGCGGACATGGCGAGGATCACTTGCTCTGGATGCTGCTGCAAAATAATTTGTGTGGCCTCAAGCCCATCCATCTCTGGCATACGCACATCCATCAAGACGAGATCGAAGGGCTTGTTATCGACTAAGTTAACCGCCTCGACACCATTACAGGCGTAAGTGACATCAAAGCCTGCCTTGGTGAGCATAGTCCCGGCAATGATTTGGTTGGCGGGACTATCTTCCGCCAGCAAAATATGGCCTTGGAATTTCTCCTGAGCCACGTATTCCTCTTCAAATTCGTTTGCCAGCGCATCCTTACTCAAGAGTGCCAACTGCATCGCACGGCTTAACGGCTTATTAATCACTTGATCTAGACCTAAGGTCGCCAAGGTTTGGCCTATCTCAGTGCTCATCCCCGAGACTAAGGCCACCATAGAGCCATCGGGCGCTAAATGCGCTTTTCGTAATTGGTGGACATCTTTTTCATCCACCTCGAAGAAAAAGGTTTCATCGAGCAGGATAAGATTGAACAGCCCCTTAAATTGCTTGGCGCGTTTAATCGATGGCCAATCCTGCACCTCGACCGTTTCCACGCCATATTGCGAGTATTGTTTCGATACTAGCCTGAGCCAGGTCTCATCTTGATGGGCTAGCAGTACCCGCGAGTGGGCGGGGAAGTAATAGCTATGGCAGAAGTTGCTATCGAGCAGCTGCAAAGACACATAAAAGGTAAAGCAACTGCCCTTACCGAGTTCACTGTGTAATTCGATACTGCCGCCCATCATAGTGATAAGCTCGCTACAGATGGCTAAACCTAGGCCAGTGCCCTTGTAGTTGGTATTGTGGGTATCATGGACTTGGCTGAATTCTTTAAATAATTTGCTTTGAGCCTCCGCCGCAATCCCAATACCGGGATCGGTAACACGGCAATAGAGTTGCACCTCTGTTTGATGATTGTCCGGCAGCCACATTTCGACGGTAATGGTGCCAGATGAGGTGAACTTAATCGCATTATCCACTAAGTTATGCAGCACTTGGCGTAAGCGCTGCTGATCGCCAACCACAGTGCGGGGCACATTACGATTTACAAAGCTCACCAGTTGTAATCCCTTCTCAAAGGCCTTAGGCTCCAGAATTTGCAACACCTGGGCGACCAGTTTGTCCGGTTCAAATTCGTGGGACTCGAGCACCATTTGTCCGGCTTCAATCTTAGAGAAGTCCAAAATATCGTTAATGGTATGCAGCAACGCACTGCCCGCTTCCCGTGCGATATTGGCGTGAATGCGCTGATCCTTACTCAGGGATGAATCCAGCAATAATTCCACCCCGCCTAAAATTGCATTCAGTGGCGAGCGGATCTCATGGCTCATGGTCGCTAAGAAGCGCGATTTCACTCGGCTGCCCTGCTCGGCTTGTTCCTTAGCAAATTGCAACTTGAGTTCGTTGGCTTTGCGCTCGGAAATATCCCGTAAAAAGGCCGTAAATAGCACTTCATCACCAAGCTGAATAGGCACCACCTCAAGCTCAATGGGAATTTGATGACCCGCCTTGCAACGGGCCTGCAATTCAACCCGTTTATTGAGGATCTGCCCTTCACCCGTTTGTTTATAATGGACCATCCCTTGTCGGTGCCCATGGTGGTGCTCATCAGGAATGATTAAGTCTTCTAACAAGGCCCCAACCGCCTCTTCGCGGCTGTAACCAAAGAGTCGTGTGGCCGCGAGGTTAAACTCGATCACTTTCCCCGACATATCGATAGTGATCAAACAATCTTGGCTCGCCGCTAAGGTGGCAAGGAGCACGGACTCGGTTTTCGCCGCGGCAATTTCTTTGCGTTTTGCTTCGGATAAGTCTTTGACCAAACCGATAAACATTGCCCGATTGTCGATGCTCATCTGCGACACGGATAAAGCAATGGGAAATAACTGCCCATCCTTACGTTGCGCCGTTAACTCGCGGCTGGTGCCGATGATTTTGGCAACATGGGTCGTGAAGTACTGCTGAATGTAACCATCGTGCAGCGGTCTTTGGTCGAACGGCATGAAAATCGACACATTCTGGCCAATCAATTCATTGTGAGCATAACCAAAGAGTCGACTGACGGCGGGGTTGATGTCGGTGATGATGCCAAATTCATTGATGATCACAAAGCCATCGACTGCTGACTCTAGAATAGTGTTAAGACGGATATTCGCCGCTTCCAACGCCTTGGTCCGCGCATCGACCTTATCCACCATGTTGTTGAAAGCGCGAGTCATCTGGGCGATTTCATCTTTGCCCTTCACGGGGACACGCACCCCCAATTCCCCCGCTAAAATGCGTTTCGAGGCGCTGGTCAGCTGGGTTAAATTACGGGTGAGATAATGCCCCAGCAGCAGTGAAAACAAGGCCACCAGCAACATTTCTACCCCTGCTATCGAGAGGATCTGCTGTGTCACTGTATGAACGAGGTTCTCAAGGCTTTGTGTCTCAAAGCCCATACTGACTGAGCCAAAATGATAGCCGTTGACTTCAATGGATTGCACCAGATCGAAGATCCCATCAACCACTTGATCTAAGTGTTTATCCGCCTGATGGGAGACTTGAATGTATTTATCGGCGCCGCCATAGGCCAAAATACGGTTCTGATCGGACACAGTGACGTACAGCACTTCCTTGTGGCTCAGCAGCTCTTGGATCAATGACTGCAGCGTTGCGAGATCGTTGCTGATCACCGCATCCTGCGCGGCGACCGAAAACAAGGTTAAGGTGGTCTCGGCCCGTTTTTCAATTTGCGACTGATTGGACAATTTAAGGTAGTTAATGCTGGTATACACCAACAAAAACAAGAGTAAGCCTTCGATTAAGGCGATCCCTAAAATGGTTTTCAGTCTAAAGGACACACTATTTCTCCTCGAGCGGCTTGGTTAATGTTCCCAGTTTTAATTCACGAACATCATCCCAATCCTTGTCTTCTGCCGCCATAAAGGCAGAAAAGTCTACGGATTGTAGTAAGGCTTGCCCCTGTGGCGTCGTGGATAGCGCCATTAATTGTTCGAGTAACTGCTGACGCTGCGCCTTTGTCACTCTGGGATGGGTTGCAATGGCGTGGGGCGTGTAGGTTGGCGACTGCCAAAGCACATTTAGCTGCTGTTTTTGTGCATCGGTCAAATTGTTAAAGGTGCGCTGCACCCCGCCACCGGCATCAACGAGTCCTTGAAGTACTGCTAAGTAAACCGAGTCATGGGAGCCAACATATTTCACCTGCACATCGATATTGCCCTGCTTTAAATGCGCTCTCGGTAATACGCTGGCCGCGAATGCGGCAGGTGCGGGAAAAGCTAAGGTTTTGCCCGCAAGCTCGGTTAAGGACTTTATCGGCGAATCCTTACGGACAACGAGCAATCCTTTCAGTTTTTTGTCCTTTTCCCGCGCAAGCGCCTGGTAGCCAGGCGCTTCATGGAACACCACATAATGATAGGGATTCATATAGGCAATATCGTATTGCCCGTCTTTCAGGCGTTGCTCAAAGGTGGGAATATCGGGCGCCGTTGCAAATTGCAATTGATAATTTGCATTTTCGGACAAGGCCGCCAAGATTGGCGGCCACAGCTTAGCCAGTTGAATAGCCGATTGCTGGGGAACTACGCCAAAGGTCAATATGGGTTTTGTATTTTTTGCGGCGAGAGGAGCTTGAGCATTAACCGGTGAAATTAAACTTATCATAAGAATTATCAAACAGATAAATTGCCAATGACTCGCCTTATTCGGTGTCGACTGGGTGCCTAATGTCGAAAACTTATCCATGCTAAATGTCCTTTTGTTAATGATATGCAGGCTACACAGGGTGCCTCAACCTAGCGCGCCCTGAGGTGATATCAGCAACCCCTATGCCACAAAAAATACCACCAATAAAAACAATCACCTTGGAGAACATTGCACAAAAGATAAACTCACTATGGATGACGGATTTGCATTTTGCAACAAACTACAAAAAATCAGTCTTTAGCTTGGCCTTTCCAGCGCATGTAGACAGTATCAACCTCAATTAGCAGGCTTTTTTTAAATGGGCATAGCTCTTGCTATCGAAGAATATTCGCCATTATCGGAGCCAGACTATGCCGCTCTCTTCGTTGTCATCGATGCAAGCCGTTACCTTGTCTGTGCTGGTCGTGGAAGATACGGACAGTGAGCGCCTTTATATCACTCAGCTATTGAGGCAGTTTGGTTGGTTAGTCCAGAGCCTAAGCAATGGTCAGGAGGCGGTGGATTATCTCGCGCACAACGAGGTACATATTATTGTCAGCGATTGGCGCATGCCCAAGATGAATGGTATTGAGCTGTGCCAAATCGTTAAAAATCACCAATTACCGCCCTTTGTGATCCTGTTAACTTCCAATAATCAGACCGCCGACATAGTGCTGGGTATCGAAGCCGGTGCCGATGATTTTATCTGTAAACCGTTTCATCCAGAGCTACTCAAGGTCAGAATGTTAGCCGCGATGCGTATCGTGCAACTGCAACACCATCTGAGCCGCAACAATCAACTGTTACAACAAGGGCTGGCTAAGGAATCCGCCTTGCTCAGTACCCTAAAACAAGATTTAGTTTCTGCCGCGAAAGTGCAGCGGGAATTGCTGCCCCGCAGTAAAACCTTGCCAAGGGGCTGGCTGTTACACCATGAGTTTCAACCCGCCCATTACCTTGCCGGGGATTTATATCAGTGTTTTGATTTGGGTGATGATGAACTTGGGTTTTTCCTGATCGATGCCGCAGGCCATGGCGTTGCCGCCGCGCTGCAGAGTGTCAGCCTTGCCCAGCGTCTCTCGTTGGAGCGAACCGATTGGCGTGGCTTGTCGCCGCAGGAGATAGTCAATCAGCTCAATCGTGAGTTGAGCGACCCCGATAATACTGGCCGTTTTGTGACTCTGCTGCTTGGAAAGATCCATACCCAGACTGGCGAGCTGCGACTGTGCAGCGCCGGCCATCCTGCGCCGTTACTACTGAGTAAAACTGACTGCGCGCCTTTGCCTCTCGATACCGAATTGCCCCTTGGGATCCACGCCGCCGTACAGTATCAAGATCAACTCATAAAGCTTGCACCTGGGGCTCGACTCTTGCTGTTTTCTGATGGTGCCTACGAGTGCCAACACCCTAAATTTGGTTTTTTTGGCTTAGAACGATTACAAACCCTGTGCCGTAATGCCTACAGCCTAAACGACCAAGACTTGCTGCGCCATTTAAGCCACGCCTTAAAGCTGTGGCAAAGCGGCACAACCCAAGATGATATTTCCATGATGTTAATTACTTACCCATCTGCCAACTATGCCAATACGGCTCTGGAGGCCCTATGAACAGCTTGCAGTTTAATCTCACCCATGAACAGTGGCGTCAACATCCCTTCTGTGACGAGTTAGAGCAGTTTATGCTGATGCAAAATGTGCATGAGCGCCAACGCTTTAAAGTGATTACCTGCGTACTCGAAGCGGTAAGTAATGTGATTAGCCATACTCAGGACACCCATGAGCCTATTGTGTTGATCGTGCATTGTAACCACGACCGTATCGTCGTCGATTTACTCGATCATTCCCCCACAGTGCCCAAGGTTGCCTTCGAGGAGTGTCCAAACCAACTGAGCGAGCATGGCCGTGGCCTGTGGATCATGTACAACTGGATGGATGCGGTGCGTTTTCAAACCACAGTGCTTGGCTCACACTTAAGATTAACCTTACTGCGTCATCATTAAACCCACTCGATATCAAACCTAGCGGTAGGCTTACCAACCGCTAGGTTTGGTTTTCGCGTTACACAATCCCCATTGCAAATTGCAATGCATTTTCAAATCTGACTATAGCGCCCAGTTAATAAGCAAATTAACCACCTGATTTTAATCAATAAAAATCTTGGCCTGATAAATGCTATCTGAAGATGCGGTTTCAATACTAACTGGCAGGCAGAGGTGATTATCATGAAATTCTTCCCACTTGAAAAATACAACGCGAGCCTAGTGATATTTCCAACCGAGATGATGATGGCCAACACAGCTACCCATAGAGCCGCACTATTGCGCCATATGGAGCAGAATACCAACCGCTTAATCATCAATCTTGAACAAGTGAAATATATCGACTCTAGCGGGCTGTCGGTGCTGATCTCCGCCCTTAAGCGGGCGCAGCAACAAGATGGTGAAATTCTGCTGTTATCACCCTCGGCCCATGTGCGTGCCCTGATCGAACTAACGCGCTTACATCAGATATTCAGTATTTATGAAGATCAAGACGCAGCCATCGCGCACTTTAGTTGCCACTAGTCGGGCGTGAGCATCAGCTAAGAGGGAGTGACATCATGGAAACCTTATCACACCGCCATGTAGGCAAGATTGAATGCAAACGCCGTTTTTCCTTGAGCCTAGCAACCCTAGGTGCCTCTATTTGCATGTTAACGGCCTGCGTCACTCCCCAGCGCACCACTCAGGACCAACTCTGTCAGCAACAGGCCGGAGAATATTGCCACTACTTTGGGCCGCAAACCTCCTATCTGCGTCAGGCGGATCAACAGTTGTTAACCGCGCAAACGGAAAACATCAGTCTTAATCCAACAGCAGTTCAAAACGTTAGCGCCACATTCAGCGATACTGCCAGCTTAGATGTGCAGCTCTCAGTGGGTGATAAATTGCGGGTAGGCGTTTTACATGGCGAGGATTTCAGTGCCGATGTCGAAATTGATGCCAACGGTCAAATCTATCTGCCCTACTTACCGCCCATCAATGCCCAAGGCTTAACAATCGCCTCCCTCAAGCAGCGCATAAGTCAAACCTTAGTGAGCGAGCAATTGATGCAGGCCAGCAGTGTGCGCGTCAATATCAGCCCCATCGCCTGGGCACCGATTGAAGTGACAGTATTAGGTTCAGTGTTTGAACCTGGGCAGCACTTTATCAATCAGAAATCCGATACCGAAATTAAGGATGACGATAAAAGTCATAGCGGCGATCAGGCCAGTGATAGAACCATAGCCGCCGCCCTTCGCGCATCCGGAGGTGTTAGACCCGACGCCCAGATCCGCCAGGTACGCGTGATCCGCGGCCAGCAACATTTTTTACTGGATTTATCCGGGGTGATTAGCGGCACCCAAGTGCCACGCTTCCTCTTAAGTGCTGGCGATCAAATCTTTGTCCCAAGTACCCGCCGTTTTGAAGATAAACTGGTGCGTCCCTCGCAGATCACCGCGCCTGGGATCCGCGTGTTTATTTCAAACTTAACTCAACCGGCGAGCAGTAACTCACAATCTGCCGTCGATACCGAAGCGACGCGTTTCCCTTACGGCACACGTCTGCTCACAGGTGCGATTGCGGCCAACTGTGTCGGTGGCGCCCAAAGCACCAACGCCAGTCGCTATGTGTTACTGGTGACTCGCAATCCGCTCTCGGACCAAACCGATATCGTCGAACGTTCATTGGACAGCTTGATCCGTGAGTCTTGGCAGCCACAAATGAACCCCGTGTTGCTCCCCGGAGACGGCATCGCCTGTTATGACTCTGGCGTGACCAATGTGCGTGAGATTGCGCGCAGCTTAACCGACTTACTGGTGCCCGCAAGTTTACTCGGTTTGCTGTAGTACGGAACTTGTAGTACGAAACGAGCGCTTGGGTGACAGGTTATGTCACCCCTAGGATGATTCGACGAGGGGACATTGATCATGAAAGCATCTCAGGAAGGCTACCCTCTACTGTGGTTAAAGCGTGCGCTGGTCAATGGCAGCAGCCTGCCCGCCCCCGCCCGCCGTAAGTTATATCTAAAGACAGTGTTGTCGGCATTAGCGGTGATTTGGCTTATCACAGGTCTTGTCATCGTTATTACTCCAACCCGTTACACCTGCAAATGGGTGTTGATTTTACCCGGTGCGGGCGCAGGCGCTGTCGTCAGCCTAGACAGTTTGGGTCAAGCCAGCAGTTCGAGCAGTTCTCCTTATCTGAGTTCTGCCATCGATCCGCGGGAAAACTACAAGGCCATTGCCCTAAGCGATAAGTTACTAAGCGATGCCGCGGCGCAATTAGACCTTAAGGCCTCAGCGCTGGGCACGCCTAAGTTAAAGCTCCCCAGCCAAACTGGACTGATGGAATTCAGCATCAGCGCTAACAGCGCCGAGCTCGCCGAGCAAAAGGCATGGGCACACTATCGCACTCTGCAGGGCACACTCTCACACCTGAGGATCGATGAAATCCATATCCGTGAAAACGGCGTCAGAATGGGACTGGAGAGCTTTGCCGATAAAGTACATCAGAGTCAGGCCAATATTGTCGCCTTCCAATCTGAGACTGGGCTGGTCTCGTTGGATCAATTTAAGGAAGTGGCGGTTACCATTGAGCATTTACGCCAAAGCCAAGTCAATCTTACCGCTAAACTCAATGGCGGCCTTGCCAGCCAGCAACTGTTGGAGGCCGATTTGTCCCTGACGGCAACCCAATCCACTGACTTACTCAAGCTGAAAAACGATCAGCTGTTCCAACAACTCTTACTCAAATATACCGAATCGACCGCGCTACTGGTGGGGCTCAATGGTCATTATGGCGAGCAACATCCGCAAGTGCTGAGCGCCAAGACAGAGCAAAAAACCATGTTGGATGCATTGCATAGCCGCTGCCAAAAATTGTTGGCGCGTTGCGATCCTAAGTTGATGTTGATCCTCTCCGTCGATGATATCGATGGCCGCGCCGCGTTGATGCAAAAACTGATTAATATCACCACAGAAAACGAAGGCTTAGCCCATGAACTAACGTCCTTGAGTACCCAGATTGATGAATGGGAAACCCGGCTTAAACACAGTAATGACGATGCCGCTAAGCTTGAGGATTTACACCGCGACCATCAACTTGCCACCGCAGTGTTTACTTCCGCGATTGCTAAAATTGATGTGGGTAAGGCCGACATCTTCTCCGCTTACCCGTTATTACAGCTGTTTGCAGCCCCGACTCGCCCCGAAAAGCCTGACAAGCTGGGCTTGATTCTAACCTTAGTGGGTGGCATTGCCGCCTCGATGATGGTCATTGTCGGATTGAGCATACTATGGATACGCAAACCTATACTCCAGAAAATTCTGACGAACGACTAGTCTGGTTCGCCATTACGGGCACTTACTTCTTTTGGTTCTTAGGTGCCATGTATTTGATTGCCCCAGTGATTGGTTGGATCTTAGTGCTGCGAATGCTCGGCAGATTGCTGTTTTACGCCGAAGGATGCCGGATATCGTTACCGATAGTAAGTTGGATATTTGCCATGTTGTTGATGCTACTGGCATTAGTCATAGGCCATCTGGTGGAGCATTTAGGCATAGCCCAACTGATTAAATCCTCCATTGGTTGGGCTAAGGGCTGGGCGCTGCTGGCGGTATTTCCACTGATTGGCGGTCTGCACATTCGGCCACAGCTGATTTACCGCGCCTGCTGCGTGGTTGGCAAACATACCTTGATATTGTTTCCGCTGTTTGTACTCGCTTGGCTGCTCCACCTGCCGACGACCTTGTATGTCTCCCCTTTAAGCATTGTCGGCGGACCTGGGCCTGAGTTTTTTGCCGTCAGCCTGTATGAAATCGACCCTGGCAGCGGTATGCCAAGGTGGCGGCTATTTACCCCTTGGGCGCCCGCGCTTGGCATGGTAGGCAACTTTTATTTTCTGTTTGCCCTGCAGGAAACCAACAAGCGTTATCGCTTCTATGGCTTGGCTGGCAGTATCTTGATGGTACTTATCTCCCAATCCAGACTCGCCATCCTCTGCTGCCTTGCCCTCGTCTGTTATTTCAACTTTATTCGCTATGCCAAATCCCCTTGGTTGTATTTATTGGTGAGTCCATGTTTTTTATTGGCGGGCATTTTTGGCGAGGCGGTACTGTCTAGCATTGAAGCCAGTATTCACAGCGTCAAAGCCGCCAGAGCCGACTCGACTCGGGTACGTGAGGCCCTCGGCCAAATCGCCCTCGAGCGCTGGGCAAACGAGGCGATTGTCTGGGGCCATGGCATTGTCGAGCGCGGCCCCCATATGGTGGAGTACATGCCGATTGGCTCGCACCACACTTGGTACGGCCTTTTGTTTGTGAAGGGGATCGTTGGCGCCTTCGCACTGGCGTTGGCCTTGTTTGTCAGCGTGCTCTGCTTGCTACCCAGTTTGATGCAATCCAGACTCTCGGCGGTAGGAATGGCGGTACTGATGATTTTACTGCTTTACACCTTTGGCGAAAATCTTGAGATCCTCGCCTATCTCTTCTGGCCAGGACTCATAGTGCTCGGTATTGCCCACAATCAGGCAAGCCTTCGCCATAAGAGCTCATTTCTGGAACCATCGCAACAATCATCAGAAGCCACTCAACCGAGTGCTCAGTGAGATCCCTTCGCGAGTTTTTCGTTGTCCTTTCAATACTCGCGGCAATTGCATCTTGATTTGCATTTTGCAATGGGCCGCAAATCCTAAAGCTCTGCTAAATTGCAAACTAGTTAAAATAGCTATAACCACCTGTTTTTAAATTAGAAAATAAACATTAAAAAGCTGGCATAGAAACTGAATAGTTAGAGCAGGCACTCTTAACCGATAGGTGTTGCGATGAGCAGATGGGCATTGATACAACCCCTCAGGGACAACCAAGGTATTCGCCAATTGGCCAGCAGCATACTTTGGTTAGGCTCAGCCCAAGTTGGCGGGCGTATCGTGCGCCTTGGCAGCAGTATCATCTTAGCCCGTTTACTCACTCCCGAGGTCTTCGGTCAAGTCGCGATCATTTTGACCAGTTTTGAGATCCTCAGCATTTTCATCCGCAGGATCACTTCGGCGTCGCTGATCAAGATGGACGACAACGCCTTTGCCGCTCACCTTGCCAGCGCCAATCTGATCAATATTTTTGTGTGTGTACTGTCTTTTGTTGCCTTGAGCTTACTCAGTGGATTGCTCGCCCTTTACTATCAAGACGCACAGATAGTGAAACCTATGATACTCATGGCAACAAGCTATTTGCTCCTCCCCTTTGGCATGCTGCATGCCGCCGCCAACCTACGCCAAAATAAGATGCGTATCGTTGCAAAAGCCAACCTGTGGCAGACGGTGGCCGATGGTTTGCTCACCGCCCTTCTGGCGCTGTGCGGAATGGGGATTTGGGGGATTATTCTGCCCAAGGTGCTGGTGGTCTTGATTTGGATAGCCGTGCACAAGCAACATTCGGGCATTAATAATATTCACACCACCCCATTCGCGCATTGTTTCTCCAAGATAGACTTTGGCCAATGTCGCGCGCTATTTCGTTTTGGTACTCAGGTGGCGCTTGGGGATCTTTGCCTCGCCCTGAGACAAAATATTGATTATTTATTAGTGGGTTACTTTTTAGGTGTCGAAGCGCTTGGGATCTATTTCTTCGCGGTCAATACCAGCCTTGGCATGAGTCTTGGTCTTATTCAAAGCTTTGGCACCGCTTTTTACTCCCATCTTTGTCAGAGTGATGGTGAAGATGCGCTGCTAAAGTATCGCCACGCCCTGCTAAGTATCATGCTGGTAACCTTGCCTATCATAGGGTTACAGAGTGCGTTCGCCCCTTGGTACTTACCCTTTGTCTATGGCCAACACTGGCTCGACGCTGGCGCATTGCCGGTCTTTATTCTGCTCTGTTTAAGTGGTTTAACTCGCCCCTTAGGCGAGGCCGCGAGCCAACTGCTGATTTCCTGCGAGCTTAGCAAACTCAACTTAGTCGCCAATGCTAGTTTTATTGGCCTACTGGCCATGAGTATCAGCCTAGGCACCCTGTGGGGGCTAGAAGGCGTCGCCATGGGCATCTTCCTCTGTTACCTGATTTGTATGCCGCTGTTTGCTTATTTTGTGATGAAACCCACCGCACAAAAACTGCGTTTACCCACCTTATCCCCTTCATTAGGAGGTTCATTATGATCCCTACCGTCTCAGTGGTGATGCCGGTCTATAATGTGGAAGCTTTTGTATCAAAAGCTATTTCCTCTGTATTAGCTCAAAGTTTTACGGATTTTGAGCTAATCATAGTCAATGACTGTGCCACCGATAATAGCCTTGCCCGCTGTAAACAATTTTGCGACAGCCGCATTCGACTCGTGCAGCACGCCGTGAATAAGGGGTTAGCCGCCGCACGTAATACCGGCATTCGCCATGCGATTGGTCGCTATGTCGCCTTTATCGATTCGGACGACCTCTGGCATCCAGATAAGTTAAAGCTGCATGTGGATCACCTACAAAAGTCGCCTAAAGTCGGCATAAGCTTCTCGCGCTCAAGCTTTATCGATTATCGGGGCAACCCGATCAATTTTTACCAGATGCCGCAGCTCACAGACATTGATGCTGGCCATTTGCTGTGCCGCAATCCGGTGGGTAATGGCTCAGCGCCGGTGATCCGCCGCGAGACCTTAAATGACATTCGCTTCCAAGCGCTGAACCACAGCGAACATTACACTTGTTATTTCGATGAACAATTTCGCCAATCGGAAGATATCGAGTGTTGGTTTCGCATCGTGGCGACAACCCAGTGGCAAATGGAGGGGATCCCCGAGCCATTAACTTACTATCGCTTAAACCACGGCGGCTTGTCGGCGAATTTAGTGAAGCAACTGGCATCCTGGGAGCAAATGGTCACTAAAGCGCGCCGCTATGCCCCTAAGATATTGTTAATGCATGAAAATGCCGCGAGAGCCTATCAGCTTCGCTATTTAGCCAGACAAGCCATTCGCCTAGGCGATGGGCGTATGGCGAAAAATTTAGTCAATCAAGCGTTGCTGACTTCGCCGCAGATCTTAATCAAGGAAACTAATCGCACCCTGACCACACTGGTCGCGGCCTATTTGCAATGGTTAATGCCACGCGGTTTATATCAAATGTGCGAAACCCTTGGTCAAAAGTACCTAGGCTATCGCCAACGTATGCAAATCAAACGTGATGGGGTGACGGCAAGCTTACTCACGACCCAATTAAAATGAGATAAATGGCAGTATTAACCGTGACACATTTATCGTTTGCAGATTCAAGGCGGCTCACACAGCCGCCTTGCTTTTGTCGTAAGTGGCACTCTATGACTTTGATATTGATTTCTTTGATATCGATTTCGGGCGTTTGTTTTCAAGCATTGATGGTGAAGACAATAGCTACGCCTGAGATAGTCACCCCTAGCCGATACTTCCATCTCAAAAGGATTTGCAGCTTGCAAAGCAAACTGCAAAAAATCACTTAGCCTATCAAACGAAAATATCTTAGTCATTGTTTTTAAATAAGTTATCAATCTGGCCTGCATTATGCTTTGTGACTCTTGCCAAGCGGTGACTCTTACCAAGCGCACAACTAAGCCGTTATCGAGCGTCCCTACTTGGCACTAGGCGTAATGCTAAGCGAAATGCATGGAGGTCATGATGAATACTCAGAACTCGACTCAAGTACGCTGGTCTATTCGACTCTTAGATAGTGCAGTAGCGGCGTTGGCCCTCTTGATCTGCTTGCCCTTTATCTTTGGCGTTTGTGTGTTTCGTAAACTTCAGGGACAAAGCGTATTCGAACGCGTGTATGTGCATGGCGCTCAAGGTCAAGTGGGCCTGTGGCAATTTGCCTATCAAGGTGCGGGTTATCGCCTGCCGCAACTGCTGAATCTACTCAAAGGAGACATTGGCCTATTGGGCGCTGAAGCGCAATTTGCCATTGAACCTTTAGTTCATACTTCACAAGAAATCCGTATTGCTCGGCTCGGGATTTTCTCGATTAGTGCCATGCAGCGCCGCATGGGGATTGGGTTTGAGTCCAGCGAGCAAAGTTTAGTTAACGCCTATAGCAGCCTCAGTCGTTACCTCCTTGCACTAGCGAGCGCCATATTGAATCGTCTTATGACCTCAGAATCACGCTCACACGCAAGCCAAGTCACCATTTTTGGCGTGACCATGCGCAACCTCAGCATGAATCAAATGCTGAATATGCTCGTACAACAAGCGCAGCGGCCAAAGCATCACTTAACTCCGTTTGCCTTTGTGAATGCGGACTGTTTAAACAAAGCCTATTGTGATCCTCAATATCATCAAAAGCTCAATGAATGCGAGGCCGTGTTTGCCGATGGGATTGGCGTACGTATGGCTTGCCGCTGGCAAGGTGTCGATCTTAAAGGCAATTTGAATGGCACCGATATGTTGCCACTCCTATGTGAGCGCCTGATTGAGGGCAATCTGTCACTCTATCTTCTGGGCGGCGCGCCAGAAGTGGCCCACCAAGCTGCTGAACAGTTACAACGCCGTTTTCCCCAATTGCAAATTGCAGGCACACATCATGGTTATTTCCATGAGGCTGATACCAAGCAAGTAATTAAAAAGATTAATCAATCTGGTGCTGCCGTGTTGTTGGCGGCCATGGGCGCACCTAAACAAGAGCTTTGGCTTAATCAATATCAAGCCAAACTCACTCCAGCCGTTGGGATAGGTGTAGGCGGGCTGTTCGATTTTTACTCCAACCGTATTAGCCGTGCCCCGCTCTGGTTAAGACAAATTGGCATGGAGTGGATTTGGCGGTTAATGCAAGAACCCAAGAGAATGTGGCGCCGCTATATTATCGGTAACCCCCTGTTTTTATATCGGGTATACAAAGCGCAGCGCGCTAACGCTAGCCTCAAGGCGACAACTCAAGCAGAGGCACAGCCGCAAGAAACGCTGCTGTATCCTAACTTGAGTGACTCAGGCTCACTCAAACGTTGCAAACGCATCCGCTTGCATCTGCTATTAAACCGCATAGTCAAACGTTGCCTCGATATATGGGTCGCGGCCATCGCCATATTGTTGCTATCGCCTCTGCTCCTCATCGTGGCGTTACTTATCCGTTTAGAATCCCCCGGTGCTGTGCTTTTTTGCCAGCAGCGTGTCGGCAAATGGAATCAACCTTTTACCATGTGGAAGTTCCGCTCCATGTACCAAGACGCCGAGGCGCGGCTCGCTAGCCTACAACAGGCGAACGAAATGCAAGGCGGTGTCCTGTTTAAGATGAAACAAGACCCTCGCATCACCCGTGTCGGTCAATTTATCCGTAAAACCTCCATCGATGAGCTGCCACAGTTATGGAATGTGCTCAAGGGCGAGATGTCACTGGTTGGCCCGCGCCCAGCGCTGCCTAGAGAAGTCGCGCAATACAGCCCAAGCGATCGCCGCCGTTTAGAAGTGAAACCCGGCATTACCTGTATCTGGCAAGTGTCTGGTCGCTCTGACATTCCCTTCGACCGTCAGGTCGAGTTGGATGTGGATTATATCTACCAACAATCTTTAATGGCGGATCTGTACTTGCTACTCAAGACCATACCCGCCGTGATTTTCAGCCGTGGAGCCTACTAAGGGGGTTACTATGCAAGCCATTATTTTTGCCAATCGCCATGGACACGAACTGGCGCCGCTGGATAAACAATACTGTCCAGCATTACTCCCCATGGGAAACCGTGCCCTGATTGAATACACCCTAGAAGATGTCGCCAGTGCGGGGATTGTTGAGGTAAAACTGATTATCTCAAGCCATGCCAAAGCCTTAGAGCAACATCTTGGCGACGGTAGCCGCTGGGGCGTTAAGATTGATTACTTCCTCAGTAGAGAACAAGAACCTGTTAACTGCGTGATGTCGCGCTTAAAACTGGATTTCGACCAAAGCTACCTTGTGGTAAGGGGCGATATATTGCGCTCCCCCTGCATCAAACGTTTTGTCGATTACAGTGTTAACAGACCCAAGCACTTAGTCCTGCCAGTGCTGGCCGATTGCAATCCTGGCATGTTGCTATTGCCAAGTGCTTGTAATCACCTGTATCTGCTCGATTGGCCGTTGGAGCGAGATCCAAATATTACTAATGCCATGATGGAGCCGCTCCATGGACAATGCGCCATGTTGGACAACTTCGAGTCCTACTTAAATGCCAACTTAGCGATCGGCGATGGTTGCTTCGATGGACTCGTGCCCTCAGGCCGTCCTATTCCAAGTGGTCGAAGCGCCAAGTTTTTTCACCTTGGGGCTAAGGCGCAAACGGGCAAATTAGACCAACAAGCAGCTTGGGGCGCAATTGGTGAGCAAACCTGGATTGCCCCCGATGTGGATATGCACGATCAACTGATGATAGGCGATCAATGTGTTATCGAGAAAAACTGCCGTTTGAGTAACAGCGTGATCTTAACCAACAGTTTTGTCGGTGAAGGGCTGAATGTCGATAACTGCATTATCAGTAAAAACCTGCTGATTAATGTTGGCTTTAATACCGCCATTGAAGTTGAAGACCCTAGGCTTATCGCCTCAACCCAAGCACAGTTGCAGGCCAATGTGCCATGGACAAGTCGGCTTATGGCTTTGATATTACTTGGCCTTAGTGTTCCACTCTTGGTAATACTCTGGCTGTGGAGTCTGTGCAATTCATCAATGGCTGGATCATCAAGGCAGGCGCTGAGTATTACGCATCAGCCCATTACACTCTGGCGCGTCAATCTGCCGCAATCCTGCATGGGATTAGCACTGCTGCCACAACTCTATCAAGTGTGTCTGGGGCGCTTGTTTCTGCTAGGCGCGCAATCCCCCGAGGTACATTCAGCCGTCTCGATTAGCGACGCTGCGCCGCAATATGGCGTTTACGGCCCGCTGCAGCTGCTTGGCGCCGAACTGCCAGAGGAAGAACAAGCGCTGATTGAGCAGGAGTTTCTGGCCAAGCCTAAGGCAGCGCAATGGTCCCACATACTCAAACTGTGTTTCGTTTCGCTTTCAACTTCAGTGGCTTCAACAGGCTCAACCACGGCAACACAATCCAATGCAAATAAGCTTACTCCAAACCAGCAAGATATCGCCAATGAATGGGGGAACGGACAATGAAAACCATCATCACTTATGGCACCTACGACTTGTTCCACTATGGTCATGTGAGACTGTTTCAGCGCTTAAAGGCCATGGGCGATAAACTGATCGTCGGCGTATCGACCGATGAGTTTAATGCGCTCAAGGGCAAAGCGGCCTTTTTCAACTATCAACAGCGCGCCGAAATGGTGGCCGCCTGTAAGTACGTCGATGTCGTGATCCCCGAGACGCACTGGCAGCAAAAACCTCAGGATATTGTGGCGTTAGATGTCGATATCTTCGGCATGGGCGACGACTGGCAAGGCAAGTTTGATTACCTAGGCACCCTGTGCCAGGTAATTTACTTAGGCCGCACCGAAGCCATTTCGACGACGGAAATCAAAACCAACCTGGCGATACCGCAAACTCGGGGCAATTTGGCAACGCCTCTATTGGCCAAGTAAGCAGAAGCCAATTACAGGATCTCAATGGGTAAGCGAGGGATATCATGGGCACAAATCTAGCATTAGCCTTAGTGAAGAAATGCATTTTCGCCCTCTCTTGGCTGGTGCCAAGAAACGCCAACAAGGCGGTATTGGGCTGCTACAAGAACCGTTTTGCTGACAATAGCAAATACCTGTTTTTGCATTGGCAGCAGACGCACTTTATGCAAACCATTTGGATAAGCGGCGATAAAGCCCTTATCCATGCCCTCAGGCAACAAGGCTATACCGCCCATTCGCGCTGGAGCCTGCTGGGCATTTACCATGCGCTCACGGCCAAATATTATGTGTACAATAGTTATATTGGCGATATTAATCAGTGGCTTGCAGCAGGCGCGATTCGTATCAATCTCTGGCATGGCTCGCCACTTAAAAAAATCGAGTTTGATATCACCACAGGGCCATTGGCCCCCAAGTATCAAACCCAGTCCCTTTGGCAAGCTGGGCTGCAGGCGCTGCGTTATCATCAGGAATATGTCCGTCCGAGTTTGATGCTAAGCCCAAGCCCATTGGTCGGTCAGAGTTTCCAACGCGCCTTTCGGTTAAAAGAAGATTCCCTGCTATCAAGTACTAATCCGCGCACCGATTACTATCTGCGTTACCCAGAGCAACGCCAAACGTTGCCCTTAAAGGCGGATGCGACGGCCTATCGCCGAGTGATTCTCTACGCCCCTTCTTGGCGGGATGCCCTATGGCAAAATAGTCAGAATGTAGCTTCACATTCGACCCCAGATTTAACGGGAGGTCATAGCGATTCGCCCTACCAAGCCGCCTTTGACTGGCAAAGCCTGTCCCAACATTTAGTCGATACCGATACCTTGTTACTGTTACGCCTGCATCCCAATGAACGCCACTACGCAGCGCAGTTTTGTGCCTATCCCAATGTACTCGATATCAGCGATTGGGACGATGTTTATGGGATTTTGCATCGTGTCGACCTGCTGATCACCGATTATTCGTCGTTATTTATCGATGTACTGCCACTTGAGATCCCTGTCCTCTTCTACCGTTTTGACCATGAGCAGTATCTCAACCAAAGCCGTGATTGCTACGATATAGGTCAAGATCCGCTCAGTATTGGCCAGGTCGCCTATCAATTCGATGACTTATTGGCATTGCTGCAGGAGATGAGTCACCTTAACGCCAAACCCCAGCCCTGCGAGGCCTACCAACAATTACAGTGTTTGTATTGGTCGCAGCACGCTTCGGGTTTATCTGCGGATAGCTTAGCGACTGATGGTTTGTCTATTGATGGTGCATCTATGGTTGGTATATCTATGAATGAAAGGCATGATGATAGTTTTGCACGCTTAGAGCGGCATTTGCGCCAAGGGCAAACTCAATCGTTTAAGTTTGCCTTTGGCACTAATATTAAGCCTCAAATATGAAAGTTCAGATATAAAGGCTCTGGTTTAAAGCCATTTATAAGAAGGTGTCTTTAAACCAATCCCAGATCCCGAGTGAGGTTTCGGGTAGTAAATCGATACCGAGCGCCGATTTGAGCAGATATAACAGCAAGAGGCCGAACAAGGTACACAGCAAGATAAAGGCAATAAAGAACAGGCTAAACATAACCAAGGAGAAGCGTTTTTCTCGGCGTGTATAAACGCGTCTGTTTTTGCCTAAAAGGAATACATAATAAAAGCGCCATTTAATAAAAGGCAGCGCAAACGTACCTCGGTTATCAATAAAGTGTTTACCCCAAGTTCTATCCCCCAAGGCAACACGTATCCCCATTAATTGTTCTTTTGTATAACTGTCGGCAATGTGTGGCGGTAATTTGGCCAATAACTTGAGAATGGTCGGATCCTGTTTAATCTGTTCTACCGTTTCTTGATCCCATGGCTCAAATTCATTCATGCCCTATTTCAACCCGATATTGATTGTTTCTGAACAGATTATAGTCAACAAATTAAGCCGTTTAGAGATATCTCCATCAATCATTCGGTGGATATTCCCGCGCTATTCAGCTCAGGTTAACCGCGATGAAGCTATCATAACGCTAGAAATTTACGCATAGATTAAGTTTTAAAAGCGATTATTTTCATCAGGTTATAGAAAATACCGATCTTTTTTGAAATTTTTTTCAAAAAGATTAACCCTTTTTTGCTGCAACTGCGTTTACAAAGATAGGAATACAGCAAATGATGGTACAACTATCTGTGCTAGGCCTTATCAACATCACTAGGAGACTATTATGAAATTGACTCACATATTTAACACTGCGGCACTTCCCCTTGCCTTTGCATTACTGTCTTTTAATGCCGCAGCAGTGAGCCCACCACATCCAACGGGATTAAATGCACCTATGATCAGTGTCGCGAGTTTTAACCATAAAAATTATGCCGAGCAAGAAGCCACGAAAATGTTTCCTGCACCTGAGGCGGGTATGGTGCAACATATTTTGACCTTACCTAAACTCGAAAATGAAGACGATTACATGGTTGAAATCCAAATTGGCCAGACCCAATTAGTCGACTGTAATAAGCATGGTTTGAACGGCGAGTTAAAAGAACTCTCGGTTAAGGGATGGGGTTATAGCTATTATCAAGTGTCTGAAGTCTCAGAAGGCCCAAGCACTATGATGGCCTGTTTAGAGATGGCAAAAAAAGAAGCCTTTGTCCGCATTCCAGGTGAACTTAAAATGCGTTACGACAGCCGTTTGCCTAAGGTATTTTATCTACCAGAAGGCACAGAGCTGCGCTTTAGAACCTGGAAAGTCGATTCAACTTATCACTACGCTAAATAAACGTGCATCAATATAAGTTGTTTATTTAAAGGTATTACTGCGGTGATATAAAGGGCATATCTCACAAGATATGCCCTTTTTTTATCAGCAAGGTGCGTCGGCTAACTGCGCTAATTTAGCTTTAATTTCTGCATATCTGAGGTGTTCGCAGCGACCAAAACCCGATAATTTCCGTACTTGTAGGCGAGTAAACAGCGGTAATGTCATGCCGGCCAAAAACCGGCATTGAGTATCTAAGGATAATGAAGCTAAACCTTTCGACTCCGCCGTACGCGCCAATTCATGTAAATCGGCCTTAAGCTGCGCATCATCAGGCCACTTTGGCACTTCGGAATACGCCAATTTAGCCATTTGACCACGGCATACACTGCAATGACCACAGGATTGAGGCGCTGCATTATCATCAAAATAGCGGGCCAAATTGTAATTTAAGCAAGTTGTTAGCTCAAAAAATCGCACTAACTGGGCAATACGGGCGACTTCTTTCGTCTCTTTGTCGGTAAAGTATTGATGGAGTTCGTCGGCTAAATGCCCCTGCGCTAACACCTCAGTATTCACTTGATAGACATCCGTCACTCGCTTAGCTTCCAATTCGATAAGCTGTTGACTGGCAAGATATTCTAACGCCGCTAATACTCGAGTACGTTCCGCACCTGTGGCTTGGTAAAGCGCGGAAAAATCTAAACTGCCCCATACTCGTTTCATCTGAGTATGGGTAAAGATGTCATTTAAAAATGCCTGACGCTCGGGGGAAAACTGGCTCAAGATCTGCGCCTGTGGCTCAATAAAACGGTAACTGATATCGGCGTAATAAGCATAAAGCGGCTTAATCACGCCCATCATTTCAAGCTGAACTAGCAAGGTTTTAAGGGGAAGCTGCCTGATATTACTCACATTTGATAGCTGATGAAGTTGCAGCTCCCAACGTCCGTTATGGGTTTCTTCGCGAATGTTATTAATCACAGCAGTAATACTGGCCAGTTCCGGCGTATCGCCGTAAACAAAATTTTCGACCGTGTTTATGCCATCTAAATTCGCCAAAGTCACGCAATGTGAGAGCTGGCCATCCCTTCCTGCACGGCCAATTTCTTGGCAATAATTCTCTATGGATTTAGGCAGATCGTAGTGGACCACAAAGCGAATATTGCTTTTGTCTATGCCCATTCCAAAGGCGATAGTCGCAACCACGATGCGGATCTTACCTTGCATAAAATCCTGCTGAATTTGCTGACGTTTTTCATCCTCAAACCCCGCATGATAGGCACTCGCATCAAAGCCCATTTGGCACAGTTTCGCGGCAACATCCTCCGCAGTATGCTGCAAAGTCACATACACAATCCCCGCACCAGTAAAGTGATTAAGCTGCTGTTGCAATGCCGTCAGTTTGTGTTGGCTCGCTACAGGCAAGACGGTCAAGTCGAGGTTTGAACGATAAAAGCCTGTTTGAACAATATGTTGTGGCTTGATATCGAAACGCGCCGCCATATCCAGTTTCACTTTACGTGTCGCGGTCGCCGTGAGTAACAACACCAATGGAATTGCTAATTCACGGCGATAATCGGGAAGCTTTAAATAGTCGGGGCGAAAATTATGTCCCCATTCCGAGATGCAGTGCGCTTCATCGACAACCAGCATAGAGATAGGAATTGATTGAATAAATTGCCTAAAGCGCTCATTTTTAAAACGTTCAACCGATACCATCAAGAGTTTTAACTCGCCAGAACGAGCATCACGCATGACCTGTTGGGTTAATTCAGGCGTTAAGGTTGAGTCGATACTTGCCGCTTTAATGCCCTTCTCATGCAGGAAACTCAGTTGATCTTTGATCAACGCCAGTAAGGGTGACACCACTAAGGTTAAATGGGGAAGTTGCAGAGCGGTAAATTGATAACAGAGTGATTTTCCTGAGCCGGTGGGGAAAATAGCAAGGCTCGAATGGCCCGACAACAACTGCGAGACAACCTCATGCTGCCCTTGCCTGAACCCATCAAAACCAAACTGTTGCTGTAATAAAGAAGCATAATCCGCGGCGTTCGCTGACGGTGTTATTGAATAAGACATAAACAAATCCTTATGCCACCAAAAGTGTGGAGGCGGTGGCGACCACGCAAACAGATGAATGTACTAGTGAATGCGAGTAAGCGCGTCGCTATGATTTTCTGGCTAAATATAAATTGATAAAGGCGGTGAGTTTGTCATTGAAGGCTTCTTCAAAGGCATCAACATCTTGACCTAAGGTATTGAAATACTGTGTCACTTGCACGCGAGATAAACTTTTGTTGGCGATACTGTATTCCATTTCTGGCAGTGTTTTATCGTAACGGGGCACTAGCGTCCAAGTCACCATATCGGCGGCAAAGTGCTTCATCGCTTGCTGCGCTAAGGCACAAAAAGCTTCAATATGCTCACGCCCATCGGGTCCCAAACACCCAGGCTCCACGCGGCAAAGGACGGCAACAGTTCTATGCTGTGACATGCTATTCCCTGTATAAAACTCATCAAAAATAGAAAGTTACAAAAGAGGTGGCGGAAGCGAATTAGCTATATTCGCGCTTAAGCTCTCTCTTTGAGTGTATGTGCCCCCCGTAAGAAGTCACGTACGCTAAGGTTAAAAATCACACACGAATATTTTAAACCTGACTCTCGTCTTCAACCATGGCAGCTACGGCCGCGGCATGTTCCGATAATAACGTATCGAGCGCTTGATCAAAACTGTCCAAACGTTCGAGTTCCATATAACGCTTCAAACGTAAAATAATATCTTTACTGACTTCGATGTGGGATTTCTTTTGGCGCTTTTTAATTTGTGAAAGTTCTTTTCGCACCATGCGCCAGCCCAAATCACTGAAATATTGATTAAGCATTCGATTTACAGATTGTAGTTGTTGGTCAACGGGCTGATTTTTTTTGCGCAGTTGAACCAGTAAATTTAAATTAGCAATTAATTCGGTATAACTGGATTGAGACTGATTTAACTGAAACCACTCTGCCCGCTCAGTGACACTTTCGGGATGAACCATGCGATAAATTAACGGCAAGGCAAACACTAATTCAGATTTATCTAACAGTAATAATTTTCGGCCCGCGGTGGGCGCGGCATGATGATATTCCCATAGCGTGTTTGTCGTCATTGGTATCGTTTTAGACTTTCTAATAATGGTTTATGAATAGACTCATGATACCGACAAACAGTATAGATTAAAAGAATGGTTACACCATTTTATAAGTTCATTTTTACAGCACAAGGTTAAACGCGCCACTTCACAAACAAACGAGATGGAGCTCGCACTTCTCTTGTCCTCTAATCCCCTGTTTTAGCATGGCTAAATCGATATCAGTTTTACATCAGCAAATCATAAGTTAAATTTATATTCTACTTTTCAACCTTATAAAATGGTTAAACCATCTTTTAAAAATGCAGCTACTCCCCTACAAAGTTAACCGACTAGCAAAATAAATGCAGGTTGTTTTCTCGCCAAATTTAACTCGCACAGCTGTAATTGACGAAATAACAACCAATTAACCAAGTTCATCTTTATCGCTTATTAATCTGTTATCTGAGCCCACCTTATACATTTAATTCGTATTGAGCCCACCTTGCCTACTCGTCCATCTTAAATGGTGCTTTCTTTTTAACCGATACGATTAATTAAAATACAAATAACTGCTCTACCAGTGATAATGACGATTATCACTGGTAGATAAAGGCTGCTTTTACGTATAATTGCGCCAGTTTTATCGGCCGTAAAATACTCCCATGTCTAAATCGATTATCCATTATTCCACTGGTGGAAGTGCTCCTAGCCGTTCCTCTGGCATAGCATCGAATTTCACATCAAGTGATAAACAAATAGATACGCCATTTTTTGAGGAAAGCTCACTGCCCCAATCGGTCCACAGTGATTTTTTTAACGCGGCCGCCGAAACAGAATACGAAATCTCCATCAATACCCGTCGGGTTTATCGGACCAGCTTTGGCCTATTTGAGCAATATTGCGCGACGCATCAGCTGCAGTCCTTACCCGCCGATCCGCGCAGTATTATTTCTTTTATCGGTCATCAAAAAGAATTGCTCCAAGCAAGCAGTGGGACTCAGCTTTCAAAGCAAACCTTAACAACTCGGCTTGCCGCCATCCGTTACTATCATATTCAAGCAGGATTTCCATCCCCCACCGAACACCCACTGGTGATCCGTGTGATGCGCGGCCTGAGTCGTAATCACCATAGGCAAGTCCAAGATTATGATCAGCAACCAATCATGTACGATGAGGTTGAACTATTGATCCAAGCGATAGAGCAACAGCCCCATCCACTGCTGCGCTCAAGGGACAAAGCCATTATTCAACTTGGACTGCAAGGCGGATTTCGCCGCTCAGAATTGGCCAATTTAAAAGTACAATATTTAAGTTTTATGCGGGACAAATTAAAAGTACGGCTGCCATTTTCTAAAAGTAATCAGCAGGGATTAAGGGAATGGAAGAATTTACCCGACTCTGAACCCTTTGCCGCCTATAATGCTGTCAAAGACTGGTTAAATGAAAGTAAAATTACCGAAGGTCATTTATTTCGCTCAATTTCACGAGATGGAAAAACCTTAAGACCTTATCAAGTTAGCGATAATGTTACATCTAAATCATCACTCATCCGAAATAGTGGATTCTTAAACGGTGACGATATTTATCGGATCATTAAGCAATATTGTCTAAAGGCAGGATTACCGGCGCAATATTATGGCGCCCACAGTTTGCGCAGTGGATGCGTTACACAACTACATGAAAATAATAAAGATACCTTGTACATCATGGCAAGAACAGGACATACAGATCCACGCTCATTACGCCATTACCTCAAGCCAAAAGAAGATTAACCACAGTATTATCACTTAATTAACAACACTGTTTTCAGTATTTGTTTTGAGAATATTTTTATTTTTAAGTTATTTTTAATAAACAAGAAAAATTATTATATTGCAGTATTACTGTCATATAAACTCAGCTTTAGTGTCATATTGCTACTTTAGGCTTAGGTTCGAAATTTAATTCATCGAACTAGCTGGAGTAAAATATGAGCAAGGCCACCTTTGACCCGACACTTTATAATAAAAGTAATAACGAACCTTTTAATCAAGTGTTGGATAAACATTTATCCCGCCGTAATTTTGTTAAAAGTGGATTAGGCCTAGGTGCGATGACCGCCTTCGCAGGCATGGGATTAGTGGGTTGTGGTTCGGACAATTCCCCTGCCCCAACACCTATCGATCCCGTGCCGCCACTGCCACCGACTCAAAGTAGCGCCAAATTAAACTTCACATCCGTCGCTGGCGCTCGCTTGGATGCGGTTGTGGTACCCGAAGGTTACAGCGCACAAGTACTCGCCCCTTGGGGAACACCATTAAATTCTAAGGCTGCGCCTTGGAAAGCCGATGGCAGCAATACCGCCGATGACCAAGCAAACTCCGTCGGTATGCA
Organism: Shewanella sp. GD03713; assembly: GCF_029843705.1. Taxonomy (NCBI): domain Bacteria; kingdom Pseudomonadati; phylum Pseudomonadota; class Gammaproteobacteria; order Alteromonadales; family Shewanellaceae; genus Shewanella; species Shewanella sp. GD03713. The sequence continues at coordinate 2,341,168 of NZ_JAOCIW010000001.1, read as the reverse complement.
CCATGATGGTATGCATTTCTTCCCATTGAATGATGCAGGCGATGACGGTTTACTCTGTATCAACCATGAATATATAGATGAGATAGCCCTGCATCCGAATGGCCCAACCGTGGATGAAACCACTGGATTACGGACCATTATCGATGAGATCCGTAAGGAAATTAATGCCCACGGTGTGTCGGTGGTTAGAATTAAACTCGTTAATAATCAATGGGAAGTTGTTTACAACGACAGCCATAACCGCCGCTTTACCGGCGCAACTGTGATGGACATAGCCGGCCCCCTCGCCTATTCACCGCTACTCGAAACCCGTTACTCGCCCGATGGCAGTCAGGCTCGTGGCACCTTAAATAACTGTGGTAATGGTTACACGCCTTGGGGCACCTATTTGACCTGCGAAGAAAACTGGCCGGGTTACTTTGCCAACCGTGGCACTTTAGCCGCCGATCAAGCCCGCATCGGGATCAGCAAAAGCAGCACTCGCTATGGCTGGGATGATTTAGCGGGTCACGCAGAAGAACGTCTCGATGAATTCGCACGTTTTGATGTCACGCCTAAGGGCAATAGTGCACAAGATGATTATCGCAACGAGGCTAATGGCCACGGTTATATCGTTGAAATTGACCCCTACAATCCAAGTTCACGCGCCATCAAACGGACTGCCCTTGGCCGCTTCCGTCACGAGGGTTGTACCTTCGGAAAATTAGTCGAAGGTAAACCTGTGGTGTTCTACTCTGGCCACGATTCTCAATTCGAATACTTATATAAATTTGTGTCAAATGCGGTGTGGGAACCACAGGATGCCAACAGCTCAAATCGCTTGCAAATGGGTGATAAGTATATGAATGAAGGAATATTATATGCCGCTAAGTTTAACGAAAATGGCGGTGGTGTCTGGTTGCCTTTAACCTTAGATAGCCAAACGACAGTCGGCAAAACCCTAGGTGATAGGTTTGCCAGTCTGGCCGAGATTATCTTAAATACCGCGGGGGCTGCAGATTTAGTCGGCGCAACACCGATGGATCGCCCTGAATGGTGCGCGGTAGATCCCTTCACAGGTTCAGCCTATTTAACCCTGACCAACAACTCTAAACGTACCGAAGCCAACCCAGCCAACCCCAGACTCAAAAACACCTTTGGACATATTATTCGTTGGGATGAAGGTGATAAAGACACTGAATTCACATGGGATATTTTTGTCTTTGGTTCACCGAGTGATGGCAATGCCGAGACCAACCTGTCGGGCTTAACGGATCTAAACCAATTTGCCAGCCCCGATGGATTGGCCTTCGACGCCCGCGGTATTTTATGGGTGCAAACCGATAATGGTGCCAAAGAAGTCGCCGAAGAAACCAACGATCAAATGCTAGCGATTGTGCCATCAACCTTAGTCGACAGTGCTAACAAGCAAGCGAGTGTGACGGCCGAAAACCAAATGGAATTGAAGCGTTTCTTTGTTGGGCCAAACGATTGTGAAGTCACAGGCTTTGCTATTAGCCCCGATTACACTTCGGTTTTTGCCAACATTCAGCATCCGGGTAACTGGCCGTATTCGAATAATGCCGCCGAAATAACGCCTGCTGGTACCGTACTGCGCCCACGTGCGGCAACGGTAGTGATCCGCAAACTCGATGGTAAAGAAGTGGCGGTCTAATCGTCATCCCCTCCAAAACCCGATAAAAATCCCCGCCATGCGGGGATTTTTTTATTCACTGACTGCACCACCACCTAGGGCTCGGTACAAGGCAATTTTGGCCAATTGCTTATCCCTTAAGATCTCGCTGTAGGCTAATTGGGCGCTAAATAATTGCCGCTGCGCATCCATTAAATCCAGCGAAGTAGCGACACCATTTTGGTAACGCAGCCGTGCAAGACGCGCATAAGCCGATGAAGATTCGACTAATTCCCTTTGCGCTTTGATGGCCTCTTGGGCACGTTTAAGATTATTCAGCGCATCGTTCACATCAAAATAAGCGGTCAACACCACATTGCGATAACTTAGCATCGACTGCTTCGCCTCTTCGGTGGCGATATCGTATTCGGCGGCAATTTTCCCACGATTAAATATCGGCGTACTAATGCCGCCAAGGAGCGACCAAGTCACTCCATTACTATCGAAAATATCCTTAAGGTGATTATTTTCCCTGCCATATTGGCCCGAAATGGTGAACTTAGGAAAAAACGCAGCCTTGGCAATACCCACTTGTGCATTGGCGGCTATCATAGCTTGCTCCGACATTTTGACATCGGGCCTTAATGTCAGTAATTCAGAGGGTACGCCTGTGCTGAGCTCATAGGGTAACCCCATATTTTCGGGTAAGCCCTGCGGGGATGGTAAAACGTAATCGTATTCACCGAGCAAGATATGCAGCTGATTTATTTTATACTTTCTTTCGTAGTCTAATGTCGGCAAGGTCACTTTCGTACTCTGCAGCTCTACTTCTGCCTGACGCACATCGAGGCCCGAAATCACGCCATTGGCATGGCGAAGCTTGGCGATATCCAGTTCCTTCTGCCGTAAGCCCACGGTGTCGATAGACACACTATAACGCTGCTCGATATCGAGCCATTCGTAATAACGGCTGGCAATGTCACTGATAAGACTGACATAGGTGAGCCTGAGCTTTTCAACCTCCGAAAGATAATCGGCCATGGCGGCCTCACTCGCCCTGCGGTTTGCCGCCCAGAGATCGAGCTCCCACGAAACAGTGCCCGCCAGATCCACAGCGGTAGTCGGGCTGGGATCCTTACTGGTTGCACCGCTATCGAGACTGCGCTCATAGCCTAGGTTCGCCGAGACTTCTGGCCAAAGCGCACTGTCGACTACTGTCATTTTTGAACGGGCGGCGAGCAGGCGCGACTGCGCCATTTGCAGATCCAGATTGTTCGCAAGCGCATGTTCAATCAAAGAAATCAGCACAGGATCTTGGTAAAAATGCCGCCAAGATAATGCCGAAACGTCCTTTACATTTCCCTGCTCGGCAGTGGTTTGAGACAAGATTTGTGCTTGATACTGACTCGGTAACGCCAGCTCGGGTCGCTGGTAATCTGGCCCCATGGCGCAACCTGCAACACTTAATGCCGTCACTAGCCCTAGATAAAGCGGCTTTACGCGCAAACGAAAACCCAACGAAATGGACTGTATCCAAGGCTGAGTCGCCCTTGATTGAGAGTCGGATAGAGTTAGGCGATTAACCACGGCTCACCTCCTCAACGGTTTCTTGATCTAGGAGTAATTCCTCTTTTGTTTTAATAGGTTGTTTAATGGTTTTCTTTTTTACCCAGCCTGCAGTCGTCACAAAGAATAGCGGCACAAACACTATACCTATGGTGGTTGCCAACACCATTCCACCCAAGATGGGTAACGAAATTGATTGCCGACTCACAGCCCCTGGCCCTTCGGATAACACCAGCGGTAACACCCCAAGAATAAACGCCATTGAGGTCATTAAAATCGGCCTAAAGCGCATGGTCGCCGCTTCGAGCGCCGCCGAAATTCGCGTACGCCCCTGCTGGTGCAACTGATTGGCAAACTCGACAATTAAAATCGCATTCTTCGCCGCCATACCGATCAAGGCGATAAAGGCCACTTGGAAGAATAAGTTACTCTGCATACCACTGATTAAGGTCGTGACCGCCGCACCTAAGAGTGCGATGGGCGCGATCAGCAATACCGCCACCGGGATACTCCAACTCTCATAGAGCGCAGCTAAAAACAGGAATACAAATAACAGGGCTAACCCAATGGCAATACCGGTTTGGTTTGCCGACTGCACCTCTTGGTAGGTAATGCCTGTCCATTCGTATTTAAACTCATCGGGCAGGATTGGCGTTGCGACCCGCTCGATGGCTTGAATAACATCGCCTGTCGCGTAGCCCGTTGCGGGCGTCACATTGATTGAAGCGCTGGAGAATAAATTGTAGTGGGTCACGGAAGACGGCCCCACCGTATAATCATACTTTGCCAACACACCAATCGGCACCATAGCGCCGCTCGATGAGCGCACATAATAATCTTTAATTTGGTGCGGGAATTGACGGTAACTCTCTTCCGCTTGGATCTTCACCCGATACACACGGCCAAAGAGGTTAAAGTCATTCACGGTTGATGAGTCGGTTAAGGTTTTGATTGTGCTGTAGATATCACCCACATTCACCCCAATCGCCATCGCCTTTGCCTCATCGACCGTCAAATGCAATTGCGGGATTGCGCTCTGCAGCGACACGCTGGCACTGGCAACTTCAGGCTGCAGCTTTAGCTGCTCGACTAATTCGTTGGCGGTTTCAATCAAGCCATCAAAATGCGTGCCTGAGGTATCTTGGAGCTGCATTTCCACCCCAGAGCCATTGCCTAAACCGGGGACGGCCGATGGCAAATACAGGTTAAACTCAGCTTCTAAGACATTTTTCAGATCCTTATCTATCGCCTTCATCACGGATTGTACCGTGGCATGACTGGCTTCGCGCTCGGCCCAAGGCTTAAGCACCACTTCAAATTGGCCGTTAGCCTGATTCGCCCCCGAGCGGCGGTTTTCCCCCGCCAGCGTAAATGAATAGGCCACGGCGGGATTGGCGCGCACATATTGCTCGGCTTTCTTTAAAATCGCCTCAGTACGATTCACCGTAGAACCATCGGGCAATGTCATATCGATAAAGAATCGACCTTGGTCCTCATCGGGCATAAAGCTGCTTGGCAAATGGGACATGATGAAATAGGTACCACCAAACATAATCGCAAAAGCTAAGTAACTGCGTTTGGCGTATTTATTGGTTAAAGCGACTAAGCCGACATATTGGTTGGTCCCCAAGTCGAGTTTGCGATTCAACCAATGGAAGAATCCCCGCTGTGGTACCTTGCTGGGTTTTAATAACAAGGCGCAGAGTGCGGGACTTAAGGTCAGAGCCACTAGAGTAGAAATCAACACCGCGACCGTAATCGCCACCGCAAACTCGCGGTACATGATGCCGGTAATCCCCGCTAAGAATGATACGGGCACGAATACCGCGCAGAGCACTAAACTGGTGGCAACCAATGCGCCCGACAATTCTTTCATCGCAATTCGAGTCGCATCGATTGCAGTCATGCCCTTCTCATGGATTAAGCGTTCCACGTTTTCTACCACCACAATGGCATCATCAACCACGATCCCGATGGCGAGAACCAAGGCGAGTAAACTCACGGTATTAATGGTAAAACCAAAGGCCAGCATGGCCGCTAAGGTTCCAATCAAGGAAACCGGTACCGCTATGGCGGGGATCAAAGTGGCGCGCACATTCTGCAGGAACAAGTACACCACCAACACCACCAGTACTAAGGCTTCGATGAGGGTGTGGATCACCTCATCGATGGATTCTTGGATAAAGATGGACGCATCATAAAACACTTCCCATTTTATCCCTTGGGGAAACTTTTGCGACAATTCGGCCATCGCCTGTTTCACCTTATGGGTCACCTCGAGGGCATTGGCGCCGGGGAGTAAGTACACCTGTAAAATGGTGGCATTTTCACCGTTTAACTGGGATTGCAACGTATAGGCGGAGGAGCCAAGTTCTACGCCGGCAATATCCCGCAGCCGGATAATCGAGCCGTCGGGATTAGCGCGCACTATGATCTCGTTAAATGCTTGCACCGAGCTTAATCTGCCCGCCACACTGATGGGCAAGGTTAAACTGATATCGTCATTATTGGGTTGAGTACCAATGGTACCTGCGGGGGATTCTTTATTTTGTGCCTTGATGGCGTTGATCACATCTGTGGTGGTTAAGCTGTACCCCGCCATGGCATCGGGTTTTAACCAAATACGCATCGCATAACTGCGTGAACCCGTGTTACGGGTGCGGCCCACGCCGGGGATCCGCCTGAGCGCCGATTCGATATTAATGGTGGCGTAATTACTCAGGTAAATCTCATCGAACCTTTCATCGTTTGAGGTTAACGCCAGTTTTAGTAATTCCACCGACGCATCTTTAGAGACAGTCACCCCTTCGGTTTGCACATCAATCGGCAGTCCACCCGAAGCTTGTTGAGCGGAGTTTTGCACATCCACCGCTGCCAAGTCCGCATTGGTACCCACATCGAAGGTAATGGTCACACTGGTACTGCCCGAGTTAGTGCTCTTGGAACTCATGTAAATCATATTCGGCACACCATTCACTTCCTGCTCAAGCGGTGTGGCGACGGATTCGGCGGCTGTGGTAGAGCTCGCACCTGGGTATGAGGCAGAAATGGTCACCTGTGGCGGCGTGATGTAAGGATACTGATCGACGGGCAGCTTAAACATCGCAATCACCCCGAGCAGCACGATAACGATAGAGATGACGCTGGCAAAAATCGGCCGATTAATAAAAAACTGCGCCATTATTTTTGCTCCTGCTTTTGCTGCTCCAAGGCTTGGCGCTTAAGTGCCTCGGCTTTTGACATCTCATCTTCCTTCTCGGCGTATTCCTTCGCGCTTAACGGCTCGGCAATTTGCCCATGGCGTACACGGTGCATGCCTTCGGTGATCACCATTTCCCCTGCCTTGAGGCCACTTTTGACCACCACACCTTCAATCCCTTGATGATCGATCACGATAAAGCGCCGCTCTACCGTGTTATTGGGCAATACCACCATCACGTATACCCCGCCCTGATCCACCTGAGTAGCCTTTTGCGGGATGACTATCGCATTGGGGATTTCGGACAGTTTAATCCGCACATTAGTATATTGGCCGGGCAACAGCTCCTTTTCAGGATTGGGCAGAATGGCCCGTACCTCAAAGGTGCCAGTGTTAGGGTTTACCTGAGGATCGGTAAAACTCACATCTCCGAGGTAGCGATATTCACTGCTATCGGGGAGCGTTATCCGCACAAATCCCGCGAGCGCCTTACCTTCAACCTCGGCTTCCTTTTTCGCCGAGTAACTGGTCAGGCGACGCTGGGCATTTAAATAATCCAGCGCCGACATATTAAAGCTGACATAAATCGGGTCGACCTGTTTGACGCGCGTTAGGAGCGATTGGCCCTTACTGCCCACGAGTGCACCAATATCGACCTCGGAGCGGCTCACCAGTCCGGCTATTGGGGCCTTAATTTCGGTATAACTCAGCTCTAATTCGGCTTCTTCCACCTCGGCGCGACTCGCGGTGAGGTTAGAACGCGCCTGCGCCAAAGTGGAGAGCGCGTTATCGTAATCGAGTTGACTGGCGGCATCCTGCTCATACAGCGGCTTTAAGCGTTTCACATCCCGCTCGGCCTTATCGAGAATCGCCTGCTGTGAGGACAGCTTGGCTTTTAAACGATTCACCACAGCTACATAGGGTTTATTATCAATCTGATACAGCAGTTCACCCGCCTTGACCGCACTGCCTTCAACAAAACGTTTTTCCTCCACAAAGCCATCGACCCGAGCCCGAACTTCTACGTCTAATGAAGCTTGGGTCACCCCAATATAATTGCCATAGAGTGGCACGGTTGCCGTGGTGACTTTTTCCACCACAACCATTTTAGGGGAGATTTTGATGTCGGGTTCTTGGCAGCCACTCACAGAGAGACAGAGCAAAACTCCACTCAGATAAAGGGAAAATGAGCTTAAGCGTGGAACAAAAAAACGAGCTGTAACAGATGGTTGAGGCATATGCGAATCCCGCACTCTAAAGACAGTGGAACCACTCGCATAGGCAAAGTGGTCTGAACAATTTTAGTCGGTTCTAGGTAACGTCCTGTGACCAATGCAAAACCAGTGTAAGACAAACGGGATAAAATTGAAATTTTAAAATCAATAAGTTCAATGATTTGTGACGGGAATGCTAAAGCGAGAATTTAAAGGCGTTTACAAGCAAAGCACTCTCCCCAAGTGAGCGAATACGCTTGGGGCGAATGAATAAAGGTTTACAGCTTGACGGAGTTTGCGGCACTGTACGCCGCTTCGAAGGCGTCAGTAAACTCGCTGATAGGCAGAATATCCTCGCGGCAGCGGCGGTTACGCCCGAGCAATGAGGACTCCACAAACAAATCGAACCAAGCCGTTAATGCCTTACCATTGGCCTCCTCGCCCATTGCCGCCAGCGCCAGCGAGGCAACTTCCGCAGTACCCAATTGAAAGTCATGGCTGCCCTTACGTAAGGCATAGGTGGCTAAGGTGTCGGGGTCGAAGGACAGCATAGGCAAGCCCTGTAGATAGGTACTCTTGCGAAACATCTTAATCGCCTCACGCCAGCTGCCATCGAGCATGATAAGCAAAGGTCGTTTCCCCTCGCTAAGACTGGCCATGGGCACCTCAGTCAATACGGTTTGCCCTTGGTCGGCATATTGCGCCGGAAAGACTAAAAAGGGTTGATAGTCGTTTGAAGCCAATAGCGCCAACAATTCTGGGGCGGGTTCAGTACGCGACCAGAGAAAGGCATGGGTATCAGGGATAAGATCGGCAATTAAGCGGCCGCTGTTAGTGGGCTTTAACACCTCATCGTTATACATCAGAAGTAGAAAACTTACCTGAGTCGTCAACTGTTTACGCAGCGAGCAAGTACAAAATTGTTCGCCCAGTAGACACAAATGACAGCGAATGAGTTTTTTACCACGGGCGCCAAAGGGTTTAGTCGATATGGATTTACGGTATTCATATAAGCGGTGTACAGCGTGGGGAGCTAGAGCCATGGCAGCCAATTCTCAATCTATTTCGGTCGAACGGGTTATTAACGGTGGTACTCAGTGCACACCGGCTTTACGCTGCATAAGTGCAATCTGTATAAGCGCAATCTGTATAAGCGCATGCCTGCACGCGGTGGCGCAGTGTATCCTTTGGCCGAGGAAGGTGCAATTAGCCTTATTGAAAAGCGCTATTTCCTACGCTTATGAAAAATAAAAGCCCTTATCACGTTGCCCCACATTAGAACAGCCTGCAACATCAACCCACCTAGTCTGTAACGCTTTAGTACCTTAGCATTCACCGCTTGCTAAACTGTGGCTCAAACTTCAGCAGCTTGGGCTCAAACTTCAGCGGCTTGGGCTAAATCTAATAGTCAGTCGGGTTGTCTTATGTTACACCTTTCATCGGTCTCTGTTTTTAAACGTTACGATTTAACAGAGCCTACTTTTAATCTGCACGCTTTTGAATCCCAGCATTGTAGCCCATTGTCATTAAAGGAATTGTATGCCCTTTTCACCCACGAAAATCGCAAAAAATACGCGCAGCGCATCAGGCTCATTGGGAGTAAAACACTTTGCTCCACTCAGTTTAGTACTGCTCGCAGCGATGCCATTGATGCCATTGATGGCCCATGTAGCGCCGGCTGCGCAAGACGCGACACAGGTACAAGCGCAGGCCATTCAATCCCTCGTCGATTCGGCGATCAATCCCTTAATGACAGAGTATGGGATCCCAGGTGCAATCGTTGGGATCAGCCTCAATGGGCAAACGTATTTCTTCCCCTATGGTGTTAGCTCCAAGACCAGCAACCAAAAAGTCAGTACAAACACATTATTTGAGATAGGTTCTATCAGTAAAACTTTTACCGCGACACTCGCAAGTTATGCTCAAGTTGAAGGCAAACTCACACTCACGGATAAGGTGAGCGAGTATGTACCCGAATTAAGGGGCAGTGCCTTTGACCAGATTAATCTTATCAATCTCGCGACCCATACTGCGGGCGATTTGCCTATGCAAGTGCCAGACAATATCACCAACAATGTAGAACTAATGGATTACTTTAAAACTTGGCAACCCGCTTATGGGGCAGGCACCCATCGTAATTATGCCAATCCCAGCATTGGGTTACTGGGCTTGATTACCGCAAAACAGTTAGGCAAAAGCTTTGCCGACGCCATGGAACATGGTCTATTTCCGCAACTCGGGTTAAGCCACAGTTATATCGAAGTACCAGCTAAAAACATGGCCGAGTACGCCCAAGGTTATAATAAACAAGACCAGCCCGTGCGCCTCAATCCTGGCGTGTTAGCCGATGAGGCCTATGGGATAAAAACAACTGCGGTGGATTTGCTACGTTTTGCTGAAATCAACATGCAGCAGCACGCGATAACTCCTGCATTGCAACAGGCCATCGATGCCACACATGTCGGCTACTTTGATGTGGGTATGATGACCCAAGCACTGATTTGGGAAGATTATCCCTATCCAATTGCACTCGATAAGCTGCTTGCGGGACATACTCAAGAAGTGGTGTTTGGCAGCGTGCCTGTGCACGCTATGATACCACCTCAAGCACCACAAGCTGCTCAATGGGTGAATAAGACAGGCTCAACCGGTGGTTTTGCCGCCTACGTGGCTTATATTCCGGCAAAGAAATTGGCCATGGTGTTACTCAGCAATAAAAATTATCCCGTGCCACCACGCGTGACCGTGGGCTATCAAATACTCACAGGCTTAGAAACCCTGTCGAACTAAAACACTGTCGAACTAAGTCACCATCTAACCGTTTATTCCTGCCTAAATCCGGCAATCATCTTTGTGCTTTGGATGGAGAGCAAGCTCGCTCTTCATCCGTACGCTTTAGGCATCAAATATCTTGTTAATAAAAATCGGCCAATCATTAACTTAGGCTCCGTCCGACGATCAATAATTAAACCTGATTAACAGCATAAACACTAAGTGTAAACTCAGTTTTACAGTCATAAATCGATAGAAAAACTTATGGGTAAGATTAAAAAATATTCCTGTAAATCAATATGATTGCCACTTGAACTGAAATGTTTTGGGGGTAAGATGCGCGCCATCGTTCAACTCTGCTTTTTTAATGGAATTATGATGTCAGACGATGCACCGTCTTTAATCTCACAAAAAGCGCCGACACCCGCCGCAGGAAGCGCCACACAGTTACTCTTTATGCTGGTTTTTATGGTGGCCTGTGGGCAGATGGCACAAACTATTTTTGTCCCCGCACTCCCCCTTATCGCCCAAGGCTTAGCCGTGGATGCCAGTCAATTACAGGCTGTCATGGCTTGCTATTTGCTCGCCTACGGCCTATGCCAGTTTATCTATGGCCCATTATCCGACCGCGTTGGGCGTAAAATGCCGCTGCTTATTGGCATAGGTATTTTTATCGTCGGCGCGTTTATGGCGGCAGAAGCCACAAGTTTTAGCCAACTGATTTTCGCAAGCCTACTACAGGGGCTAGGTACCGCGAGTGCGGGCGCCCTGTGCCGCAGTATTCCGAGGGATCATTACTTTGGCGATAACCTAGTTAGATTTAACAGTTATGTGTCTATGGCAGTGGTATTTTTGCCCTTAGTCGCGCCCTTCTTAGGCAGCTTTGCCTCAGCTTACTGGGGATGGCAGGCTGTGTATTGGGTGCTGTTTGGATTTGGCAGTTTGGTTTGGCTACTCCTTTGCTTTGGTTTTAAGGAATCCTTACCCAAGCATAAGCGAGAGCAACAACCCATATTGGCATCCTATCGACATGTACTGCGCCACCGCAGTTTTCGGGCCTATTTGCTTTCGCTTATCGCGACCTTTGCTGGCATTGCCGCCTTCGAAGCCATTGCTGGCGTACTCTATGGACAATATTTGCAGCTCTCGCCGTTTATGGTGAGCTGTTATTTTGTGGCACCGATCCCTGGATATTTACTCGGCGCCCTGATTGCGGGTAGGCAGAAACAGGCGCAGCGTACGGTTTTGCAAGGTGTTGCACTCCTGGGCACTGGTGCATTGTTTATGTTGATCCCCGGTATTTTTCAGCTGGTCGTGGGTTGGAGTTTATTGATAGGCTCAATGTTGTTTTTCAGTGGCGCTGGTATGTTATTTCCGACATTAACCTCGGCAGCGCTAGAGCCGTTTCCACGCCAAGCAGGCATTGCGGGCGCCCTACTCGGTGGCTTACAAAATTTCGGCGCGGGACTCGCGGCCTTAACCATGTCACTCGTACCAATGGGCGGCCAGTTAAGCATTGGTTTACTGAGCGCGCTGATGGTGCTGTTAGTGATTGTCGCCTTGCATTATGCAAGGGATCAAAACGATACCCACCACACCCTATTACCGCAAAATCCATAGTTGGCAAAACACCCAATAAAAAGCCCACATTCGTGGGCTTTTTATTGGGGCAATTAGAGAATGCGTCTGAGCAGAAAGTCTGCTTTTAGCCTTCTAATACGATTCATAATCTTCTTCACTGGGGCGGGATAGCTTTGTAAGGTATCCACTTGACTGTAGTGATACAGCCGTTGCGTGTGTTCGAGGATATGGCTTTGTTCGGCCTCGAATTGCGCCTTCCAGCTACCGCTTTCATCGTGAATGAGTAACCCATTCTCTAAATCCAGCGCCCATGCTCTCGGGTTTAAGTTTGAGCCCGTGATCAAATGTTTACGACCATCGGCGCTAATCCCCTTGAGGTGATAGCTATTGATACCGTGTTTCCACAGGTGAATATTGAGCTGGCCATTATCGATTGCCCATTGCTGACGCTTAGCAAATTTTCGCAGCGATTGCTCATACAGATACGGCAAGGCCCCAATGGTAGAAAAATCCTGCTCGGGCGGAATGTAAAAGTCATTCGCCGTTTTATCCCCTACGACTATGTCGATACGTTTGCCTTTACGCAGGTGCTTAGCCAAGGCACGCACCAGAATATAGGGAGGATTAAAATAAGGCGTGCAGATAAACAGCCTATCTTTTGACTCTTCCACCATGGCAATTACGGCTTTATTCAGCAGGTTATGTTTGCGGCCTAATCCCAGTAAAGGGGTGACACGGTTGCCACTGCGGGTCGCGTTAAACTCGTACTGTGCCTGTGATAATCGCAGTTTGAAGCTGCGCACATCGGTTTTAGGCGGCAAGACTTCTTGCTGCGCATCTTGAGTGAGCGAGGCAACGGCAGGATCGGCAATAATGTAGCGCTGGATCATAGTGCGCATACTGCGCGCTAACTCGGCCGACTCAATTACATGGTAACGGTCAAAACGGTATTTATCGTTTTGCTGCAGATAAATGTTATTCAGGCTGGCACCGCTGTAAATCACCGCATCATCAATCACGAAGCCCTTAAGGTGCAGCACGCCCATAAACTCACGGGATTTGACCGGCACGCCCATAATGTCGATAGGATACTCTGCCTCGGCCATGACTTTGCGGTACATCAGATAGTTACCGCTGTCGCCCTTGTGACCAATCAAGCCGCGTCTAGCACGGTGAAAATCGACCAAAATCTTGACATCTAACGCGGGGTTATTCGCCTTAGCCGTCATCAAGGCCTGTAAAATTTCGCGCCCCGCCTCATCGTCTTCAAGATAGAGTGCGGCGATATAAATGCTGTCCTTGGCATTTTCGATACGGCTAAGCAATTCTGCCTTAAATCGGCATGGCGTAAGCAACCACGTTAAAGCCTCGGGTTGAACGGCTATTCCACCAAGCTTATCTAGCAAGGCATCCTCCTTTAAACATGCTGACCACCCCGATAGGAAGCGCTTGGGGTCAGTGACAAAAACATCACAGCAATTTGGGTTAATTCTGGATAGGCTTCTGTCACTGCCAGCCTGATCGTTTGTTCTACTTTAAGATGGATATCAGGGTCGACCGGAAACCAAAGCAATTCGATTTGGACAAAGCGTTGATCAATTCTGCCATTACGGTAGCTGATGCTTGGGATCCAATCTAATGTAAAACTCTCTGCATTACCTTTACATATAGCCGCCAAAGACTGCAGTAATGTTTGGCTAAGCTCTGCAACAACTGCCTGTGGCAAACCGCGCATACTAATATGAGGCATGGTTTTAGTGGTTACCTGAGATCCTAAAATCGTAAGGGGTAGAAATTACCGACTTCACTGCAACTCGGCAAGACTTTTCGGCGAAAAGCACGCGGGATAGCGCCTATTTTGCTGGTAATTTGACCTGAAACGACGCATTCCTCACCAGCAGGACTAAAATGCAGCAATTTAGCCCACAAACGGCAGGCTTCTATGCCTGCATTAACGGCTAACTAAATGCTTTTACTGTTTTTCCCCTGAACCTTTTGTCCACAACGGCTAATCGACGCTAGGCAGACCATAAGCAAAATGGTGTGTGAGTCACAAAACGGGGCTTCTGCCGCAGGCAAGCGTGCCTGTGATCGTTGTTTTAGCGTAAACTAAAACATCTTAAGACCCTATTGCCTAACACCATGAACAAAAAAATCCTACTGACCCTCGCCCTCACCTTAGCCTTAGCTTGGGGCATATTTCATTTTAAAGCGCAGCTCGGCTTGCTCATTTTGCCGCTTTTTATCGGATTGGTTTTATTTGTCACCCTAAGGCTGTATCGTCTAATGGAAAAAGACGATGGCAGCAATGACCGCTAATGGTAAAAAGGACATTCAGGACACCTATGACGCACTCGATAAACAAGGATAAGTTGCAGGCATCATTCACTCGCCCCAAGCTTAAGGGGTTACTCTTAGGCAGCATGTTAAGTATTCTGCTGCCAACTCAAGCGATTGCAGCAATTCATCCGCTGGATGAGTCGACATTTGCCAAGCAAATCACCGACATTGCCCCGCGCCATTCGCAAGTCGCTTTGCTGGCCCGAGATTTAAGTACCAACACACTGTTATACAGCCAGCAAGCCGATACCTTATTTATCCCCGCCAGCACGCAAAAAGTGCTGACCGCCGTGACCGCAATGGCCAACCTTGGCCCAGATTTTCGCTATGTCACTGAGCTGTGGAGTGATGCACCCATTCGCCAAGGTCATATTGCGGGCAGTGTTTATCTACGTTTTAGCGGCGATCCGACGCTGACTCAGGACGATCTCAAAGCCTTGTTTGCCCATCTACAAAAGCAAGGCATAACAAGTATTGAGGGGCATCTTTATCTTATCGGGGATAAACAAGAGCAATTACAAGCACCTGGTTGGGTGTGGGATGATCTCGGGATTTGCTTTGCCGCGCCGGTGTCGAGTTACATCATCAATCAAAACTGCGTTTATGGGCAGTTTGCACCAAGCTCAGCCAAGCATGCTTCTGAGGTCAAATTAAGGGCATCCAGTTTTGGGGTAAAAGTGAGTAGCGACGCCATATTCTCCCCCAAAGCAGGCCATGATTTTTGCCAGCTCGATTTAGTACGCCTTGGCCAGAATCAATATCATCTACGGGGCTGCTATCCCGGCAGTGAAGCGATACCACTGGCGATTGCCATTAGCGATCCCGAAAAATTTGCCATGGACACCCTAGCAGCGACGCTCAAGGGTGAAATGTCACTTTCGGGTAAAGTGAAGATAGGCAACACCATCCCTTCGAAGGCGAAACTGATTGCCAGCCATAGCAGCGCACCTTTGCCTGAGCTGTTAAAAACCATGCTGCTTAAGTCGGATAACCTCATCGCCGACAGTTTGTTTAAGCGCGTGGGGCAAAATTATTACAAAGCCCAAGGCAGCTTTACCCATGGTGCTGCGGCGATGCGCCATATTCTGACTGAGCTTGGGATTGATTTAACCAACGCCAATATTGTCGATGGTTCAGGGCTTTCTCGCTATAACCTGTTGAGCGCAAAACAATTAGCCGATGTACTCGCGCTCATTTACCAAGATGCATGCTTTCACACCCTCATTGACAGTTTGCCCGAGGCCGGTGTCAGCGGCACACTGCAATATCGCTTGGGATATACTAAACCGCCCTTAAAACATCTAGTTTTTGCCAAGACAGGCTCGATGCAAGGCGTTGCCAATTTAGCTGGCTTTATGCGTTTAGCGCAGCAGCGGGATATTCTCTTTGTGGTGCTCGAGAATGGCATTAGTCCTGAAACCAAAAAGCAACGTAAACCCGCCTTTAGCGCCGACTTTTTAACTCGGTTGCTAAGCGCTGTCGAAACTCAAACTCAGACCAGCCAAACAACGACCACAGAGCTGAGCACCGTTAAGTTAAGTGATTAATATCCAATAAGGTGCAGAGTCATATACAAAGCAATTAAAACAAAAAGCACTGAATATCAGTGCTTTTTTATTAGGTTAATGCGAACGTTTAACGCGATTAAGCTGGTTAGAACAGCTCTGCTGGCATCGCCATTGTGCTGGTATCTCCCGCGCGCACTTGTGCTAAATGATAGTCAGCCTTAGGCAGCAATTTGTCGAAATAGAATTTAGCGAGGTAGGATTTTTGCTCGGCAAACTGTTTATCTTCAGCCCCCACAGCTTTATCCAACATGGCTAACCAATAAAACCCATAGAGAGTGAAGCCGAAGGCATCCAAAAAGTCGACCGCACTGGCGTTAATGAGCGCTGGTTGAGTCAGCTTTTGCTCATTGATGGATTCGGCAACATTGACTAAGGCATCCAAACGGGCACAAACGGCGGAAACTTTCACCGCATCGACCTGAGTAAATTCACGCATTTGCGCCTTTAACTCGGCCACAAACTCCTTAAGGGTCGCGAGATTATCGCCAGTGACTTTTCGGCCGAGGAAGTCGATCGCCTGAATACCGTTAGTACCTTCGTAAATCTGCGCAATACGAGTATCACGTACTAACTGCTCAATACCGGTTTCGCGAATATAACCATGACCACCAAACACTTGCTGCGCCATGATAGTGGCATCTAAACCGCGGTCGGTTAAAAATGCTTTCGCGACTGGTGTTAACAAGCCCACATAACGAGCAGCCTTGGCTTTGACTTCATCCTCGGCATATTTTGCTAAATCGAGTTGTTTACCGGTAAATACTGAGAGTGCGCGCCCCGCTTCCGTCATCGCACGTATAGTCAACAGCATACGACGCACATCACCATGCACAATAATAGGATCGGAATCGCTGCCCGTAGGCGAGCCGCCAGCGGCAACGCCTTGGTTGCGCTCTTTGGCATAATCGGCGGCCATTTGATAAGCGGCCTGCGCACTGCCAAGCCCTTGAATACCGATGGCTAAACGCTCGTAGTTCATCATAGTGAACATACACACCAAACCACGATTTGGCTCACCAATCAGGTAACCCTTGGCTTCATCAAAGTTCATCACACAGGTAGCCGAGCCCTTAAGCCCCATTTTATGTTCGATGGACCCCACGCTCACGCCGTTCGCCTGGCCTAAACTGCCGTCGGCATTAACCGTGGTTTTAGGCACGAGGAACAGTGAAATACCTTTGCTTTCAGGAAGCTTTGCCAGCACTAAGTGAATGACGTTCTCGGTCAAATCATGATCGCCACCCGTGATAAAGATTTTGCTGCCGCTAATGGCATAACTGCCGTCATCCTGTGGGATAGCACGGGTACGGATATTACGTAGATCTGAGCCTGCCTGAGGTTCAGTCATATCCATGGCACCTGCCCATTCACCGCTGTAGAGTTTTGGCAAATAGGTTTCTTTAATCTCTTCACTGCCGTGGGCATTAATACACAGTGCCGCCCCCGCCGTGAGTGAACCATATAGAGTAAATGCATTACAGGCGCTGTAAGCCATTTCATCGACTAACACACCCAGCATTTTCGGCATGCCCATACCACCAAACTCGGGTTCACCACACAGGCCCACCCAGCCGCCTTGGGAATATTGATCGTAAACGGCTTTATAACCATCGGGCGTAATCACTCGATTATCCTGATGAAGAACACCTTGCTCATCGCCAGCACGGTTAAGCGGATGGATTAATTCAGCACTGATTTTCGCGGCTTCTTCGAGAATCGCGCCGGCCGTATCCATATCGACCATTTCAGCAATATCAGGGAGTTGTGCCCAAGTATTTGGCGCATCAAAAACCTGTTCCAATAAGAAACGCATATCCGCTAACGGAGCTTGGTAAGGATTCATGGGTAGACTCTTAAACGTAGGATTTAAACAGTTGTTTTAATTTATACCAGTTCAATACAGAAAACAATCTCATTACAAATTCACTTTGCAACTCAGAACCAGTAAAACCGTTAATGTGAAATACGGGCAATAAAAAAACCCTTAAGTTGCCTTAAGGGTTTTAGTGTAGCCAGAGATAAGCGATGCGTCGTCGGCTTAGCTCACGATTAACGCATTGATTACCACATTAAATCGTCTGGGATCGCATAATCAGCATAGGGGTCATCTTCAACCACTACCGTCTTCCCTTCATCCTGTTGCCATAGATAACCGCACCATTGTGGCACTAAAAGATTGACGCGCTCAGCCAATTTATGGGGGACAAGGTAGCTCTTATCTTCATATCGAACGATCCCTAACAGTCCTTTAAGCAGTTCCGATTGGATTTTCTCATCGATATAAACTGAATAGATTTTATTATCGAGGGTATAGTTAAACTTAACCTCGGCATGGCTTGGGATCTTAATCGCAAATTGAGTAAATTCACTCACCAAGCCACGTACCTGCCCACGGGCTGTCGCCTCGGCAAAGCGCTGCTCGTTCAATGCCTTATCTTTTTCAGCTTGGAGTCGTTTTTGCTCGGCGATGTCATTTTTCAATGCACTCGAACCATCATCCACCCGCGCCTTTTTATTGCGACGTTTTTGCGTCTTCACATCACGCACTTTTTGTTTACTGGCAAGGCCAGCCTTAAGCAGCTGCTCTTGTAATGCATTCGCCATGGATTTTCACCCGATTTCTCTATCAAATAAATAAGTTACAACGCTTAACTAACGGTTATCACTGCTGAGCTTTAGTCGCTAACTCGCCTAATGCAGTCATTGCAATGCTCGCACCGCCAAGTGACCAGCCACCGTCAACGGGTAACACAACCCCAGTGATGTACGAGGCATACTCTGATCCTAAAAACATCGCGGCATTAGCAATATCCTGCCCTTCACCATTGCGTTTTAGCGGTACAGACTGTGCAACTTGCTGTTGCAGCGCTGCGCTCGGCGCTAAACGGTTAAATCCTTCAGTACCTGCGATTGGACCAGGAATAATGGAGTTTATGCGTATCCCTTCACAGCCCCATTCTATCGCCAATGTCCGAGTGAGCATGTCTACGCCCGCTTTAGCGGCGCACACATGGGCTTGCATTGGCATGGCTATCGATGCCTGCGGCGCCGAGATTTGAATAATATTCCCTTGGGGGCGACGCAGTAAAGGATAAGCCGTCTTTAGCACTTGAAAACTGCCCAGCAGATCAATATCCATCACGGCTTTAAAGCCATTAGCAGAGAGTTTTGCCGCTGTAGCCGGAAAGTTACCTGCCGCGCCACTTACCAACACATCGATAAAGCCAAATTCGGAGGCGATAGTATCAAAGCCCAGCTCTACCGCTGCCAAATCTCTGACATCAAAACTCACCCCAAGGTGGATCCCATCAGGATTTGACTGCTTTAATTGCAACACGGCGGCATCAATCTTGTCTTGGCTGCGACTCGCCACCGCCACATTCGCGCCGGCCTGCGCAAACGCATTGGCTATCGCGAGGTTAATTCCACTCGTACCACCGACAACGACAACATTCTTACCTTGATAATTAAACATCGTAGTATTCAGCATGGGCATTCTCCGTGAACGGTCAAATTAACGCGCGAATAAGTGCTTAAGCCGCAATGGCTTTCATCATTTCTCTCAAGCGAGAGATTGATGAATCGACTGCAGTGCAGCCAGAGGGTCGGCGGCCTTAGTGATTGGTCGACCAATCACTAAATAATCAGAACCGGCTGCAAGCGCCTGCGGTGGCGTCATGACCCGGTGTTGATCACCCACGTCGCTGCCCACAGGGCGGATCCCCGGGGTGATAAGTTTAAAATCTTGACCTAAAAGTGATTTAAGTACGCTTGCCTCTTGAGCCGAACAGACTACACCATCGAGGCCCGCCTGTTTGGTGAGTTTCGCGAGACGTTGCACATGCTCAAAGGCAGGAACATCAATGCCGATGAGTTTTAAATCTTCATCACTCATTGAAGTGAGTACCGTTACTGCGATTAGCATAGGAGCATCATTACCATAGCGCAGCAACGCTTTTTTCGCCGCCTCCATCATGGCCAAGCCACCGCTGGCATGCACGTTTGTCATCCACACACCCAGTTCTGCCGCGGCCGCGACCGCTTTGGCAACCGTATTCGGAATATCGTGAAACTTTAAGTCGAGGAAAAGATCGAAACCACGGTCGTGAATATCTTTCACCAATTGTGGGCCAAACAAGGTGAACATCTCTTTGCCGACTTTGAGGCGGCACATGTTGGGATCGAGTTGATCTATCAGTTGTAAGGCGTGGTTTTTATTATCGTAATCAAGCGCTACGAGGATAGGTTTGGTCGTCATCATCTCTCCAACTGGGTTACACTAACAAGGTATTTCTAAAGGTTATTCACCGTCTAAGCCACGGATCCGTTTAATGGTGCCCCATTTTTTACAGGAGGGGCAATGCCAATACAGGGTGTGGGATGGGAAACCGCATTCTTTACAGCGATAACTTGGACGGAATTTAATTTGTTGTTCAACAAGTTGCTCAAGCATAGTCAAACTTTGTTTGGCTTGCCCTTCTTCAGCTTGACGCAGGTGCATCTGCATTAAGTGCTGAAATCCCTTCATGGTGGGATGACGATACAGGGCATCTAACACCATGTTTTCAGCAGCTTTTATCTCATCGAGACTAATCATATGTTGAGCAAGCGCTACCACTACCGAGGCTCCCGCCCCTTCGGCCATCGCGCCCGCTAATAATTCTTGATAACCCTCTTTATCTTGGGTATCGCGATACACTTGCTTCGCCGTGGGTAAGGCATCGGCGAAGAGTTCTATGTCGGCCTTTTTCAGTGCCATCAGCATAGATTTGCACTGGTTATAATCCTTGGCGTCGAGGAATTTTTTAGCGAGCGTGAGTAAGGCTCGGCCGCACTTAGGATCTTGTTTTAATGCCTGTTGTAATAGCTTGATCTTGTCAGCATCATCACTGGTTTCATCCGCAAGCTGACAATAAAAATGGGCGATAATCGGTTTAAGCACCTGCTGACGCTTGCGACTTAAACGTTTGGTGATATCGATGGCCTTTTGCCATTCCTTAATGACTTGATAAATGGCAATCAGCTGCGTCTCAGACTCTTCGCTATGGTCATCTTGACTCACCAAATTCAGGAAAATTTCTTCTGCGCGGTCGTAAAACCCCGCTGCAAGGTAATCTTTACCCAGTTCCATCATCGCGATATCGCGCTGCTCATTGGTGAGTGTGGGACGTGCGATTAAGTTTTGATGGATACGAATGGAGCGGTCAACTTCACCACGTTTGCGAAATAGTGAACCGAGGGAAAGATGGGTGTCGATGGTTTCATCGTCCACATCGAGCATACTGATAAACAAGTCGACCGCTTTGTCTGACTCGTTCGACAACAGGAAATTCAAGCCAGTGAAATAATCCCGACTTAATTGTTTACGCTGGTTACTCTGGTTTTGCCTTATGCTCCGCCGCCCCATATACCAACCGTAACCGGCAGCAATAGGAAGCAACAGGAAGAGGATCTCAAGCATATTAGGCGTCTACACCTTGAGGAGTTTTAGCGGTTTGGACCGTTAATTTCTTTCTGGTCGCCGCTAAAGCCAATTTCAGTTTGACAATATAATAGCTGGCCACGAGCCAACTCAACATAAAGCCTGCAAAAAAAACCACGGCTAATACTACGGGTAAACGGTACTCACCCTGAGCCACAAAGTAGCTGATCGTCACTACTTGTTCATTACGCGCACCAAAAATCAATGCCACGATAAATAACAGTGCCACAAGGACTGTCGCTACAAAAGATTTCACGTCGCACTCCCTTAAACGCCTTTCAATTTTCTGATTATCCAAGAAATTTACTGAGCTGACCAGCTTTGCCTTGCATTAGATATAAAAAAGCCCCCTTACGGAGGCTTTTTGTAATGCGGTCAATTATACATTAACTGCGTCAACGCGTTCGCGCAGTTCTTTGCCTGGCTTAAAGTGCGGGACGTATTTGCCTTCCAATTCAACTGATGAACCAGTCTTTGGATTACGGCCAGTACGCGGTGCACGATAATGAAGCGAGAAACTACCAAAGCCACGGATCTCAATACGATCACCGCTTTCTAATGTTGTTGCCATTTGCTCCAACATCTCTTTGATTGCGCCTTCAACCTCTTTCGCCGACAGCTGCGACTGCCTGGTGGCGAGTTTTTCGATCAGTTCGGATTTTGTCATCCTAGCTATCCCCTATTATCAAGCCAAACACAGTCACCTAATGGGGAGAAAAACTCCCCATACAACAGGCGATTATTTGCGAGCTGCTTTAAACGCTTCAGCCATTGCATTACTAATAACAGCGTCTTCTTGTTTATTCAAGGTCGCCATTACTTCTTTTTCTTCAGCTTCGTCTTTCGCTTTGATTGACAGGCTGATAGAACGGTTCTTACGGTCAACACCCATGAACTTAGCTTCGATAGCGTCACCTACTGAGTAAACAGTAGATGCATCTTCGATGCGCTCACGGCTGATGTCAGCTACACGGATGTAACCTTCAACAGTGTCAGCTAGTTCAACAGTCACACCTTTAGCATCAACAGCAGAAACAGTACCGTTTACGATAGTACCTTTCTTCTTGTCAGCTAAGTAAGCGTTGAATGGATCGTCTTCAGTTTGCTTAACACCTAAGCTGATGCGCTCGCGCTCTGGGTCAACAGACAGAACCACTGCGTGGATTTCGTCGCCTTTCTTGTACTCAGATACTGCGTCTTCGCCAGTGCCGTTCCAAGAAATGTCAGACAGGTGAACTAAACCATCGATACCGCCGTCAAGACCGATGAAGATACCGAAGTCAGTGATTGACTTGATCTTACCAGAAACCTTGTCGCCTTTGTTGTAACGAGTTGCGAAGTCATCCCATGGGTTGGTCTTACATTGCTTCAGACCTAGAGAAATACGACGACGCTCTTCATCGATGTCCAGAACCAGAACTTCAACTTCGTCACCTAAGTTAACTACTTTAGATGGGTGAATGTTCTTGTTAGTCCAATCCATTTCAGAAACGTGAACTAAACCTTCAACGCCTTCTTCGATTTCAACGAAACAGCCGTAGTCAGTCAGGTTAGTTACGCGACCAGTTAACTTAGTGTTTTCTGGGTAGCGCTTGCTGATTTCTAACCATGGATCTTCGCCAAGTTGTTTCAGACCTAGAGACACACGAGTGCGCTCACGATCGTACTTCAGAACTTTAACGTTGATTTCGTCACCAACGTTGACGATTTCAGATGGGTGCTTAACGCGTTTCCATGCCATATCAGTGATATGTAACAGACCGTCAACGCCACCTAAATCTACGAATGCACCGTAGTCAGTCAGGTTCTTAACGATACCTTTAACTGCTTGACCTTCTTGCAGGTTTTCTAACAGTGCATCACGCTCTGCGCTGCTTTCTGATTCGATAACTGCACGACGAGAAACAACTACGTTGTTACGCTTCTGGTCTAGTTTGATAACTTTGAATTCTAATTCTTTGTACTCTAAGTGAGCGGTGTCGCGAACTGGGCGCACGTCAACTAGAGAACCTGGTAAGAAGGCACGGATACCGTTTAATTCAACAGTGAAACCGCCTTTCACTTTACCATTGATGATACCGATTACAGTTTCAGCATCTTCGTAAGCTTTTTCCAGAACGATCCAAGCTTCGTGACGTTTCGCTTTTTCGCGAGACAGTTGAGTCTCACCGAAGCCGTCTTCAACAGAGTCAAGAGCTACGTCAACTTCATCACCAACAGCGATTTCTAAAACGCCTTGAGCGTTTTTGAATTGTTCAGCTGGGATTGGGCTTTCAGACTTCAGACCTGCATCAACCAGAACCATACCGTTTTCGATAGCAACTACAGTACCACGAACGATAGAGCCTGGACGGAATTCCAGAGTTTGAAGGGATTGTTCAAATAGATCAGCAAAAGATTCAGTCATGTTTAGGTTACTTTAATGTAATAAACCACAGTCAATCCTAGACGTGGAGTCAGTCAAATTATCCGTATCATCCTTAATACGAATACCTATCCAAACAATAACTTAGTTAGTGTTGGATAATTTTTGGTTGATGTAGTTGAGCGCAAGCTCAAGTACTTCATCAATACCTTTATCGCTAGTATCGATAACGAGCGCATCCTCGGCAGGGACCAAAGGGGCCACTGGACGATTCATATCGCGGTCGTCACGCTCGATAATTTCAGCTAAAAGGCGTTCGATATTAACATCGAAGCCCTTGTCCTGCAACTGATTATAGCGTCTTTGAGCCCGCTCCTCTGCAGAAGCAGTTAAATATAATTTAGCCGATGCCGTTGGGAAAACAACCGTGCCCATGTCGCGGCCATCGGCGATTAATCCAGGTGCCGCTCTAAAGGCACGTTGACGGCGTAATAAGGCTTCCCGCACACGGGGAAATGCCGCCACTTTAGAGGCCGCATTTGAGCATTCTTGAGTACGTATCGCAGTAGTGACGTCTTCACCTTCTAAGATCACTTGAACTGGGTCTTTCTCGTTGCCGGTTAAAAATTTCACATCAAGGTGCGCAGCAAGGAGTGTGATGGATTCTTCATTTTCCAGTTCTACATCGTGGTGAATTGCAGCTAACGCAAGCACTCGGTAAATAGCACCACTATCAAGCAGTTGCCATCCAAGATGCTTAGCCAATAATTGGCTAATTGTCCCTTTACCAGCACCACTTGGGCCGTCGATTGTGACTACAGGAGCCCGTTCAGACATACATTCCTCCGCAAAAAATAATCATCATCCGTGAGTTCTTAACTAGAGCCCCGAAAATGAGCGCGCCACATTGTACAATACTATACAAATAAAATCCGTGGATTTTTTATGAAGTTTAGAAGCCGCTCAAATGCGGCTTCGTCATCTTGATATGACCCAAAGTCAGTCTGTTACAGAAAGCAGTTAGGCTTTGAGGCTTGCAAATTGGGCAAAATAGTCAGGAAAGGTTTTCGAGGTACAATCGGGATCATTGATAGTGATCCCGCAATCAGCAAACGCCATCATGGAGAAGCACATCGCCATGCGGTGGTCGTTATAAGTATCAATCTCTGCGGTATTAAGCACAGCTGGCGGCGTGATTTGAATATAATCATGGCCCTCGTCCACTAAGGCGCCCACTTTACGCAGCTCTGTGGCCATCGCCGCTAATCGGTCGGTCTCTTTAATGCGCCAGTTATAGATGTTACGAATGGTGGTTGTGCCCTTAGCAAACAAGGCCGCGGTGGCAATGGTCATCGCCGCATCGGGAATATGATTCATGTCTAAATCAACCGCGGTTAACGGCGCGCCACGGGCGATAATGTAATCATCGCCCCACTCAATATCGGCGCCCATTTTTTCCAGCACATCGGCAAATTTCACATCACCCTGAATGCTTAAACGGCCAACGCCCGTGACTTTTACTTCACCGCCTTTAATGGCTCCTGCGGCTAAAAAGTAAGATGCAGAAGATGCATCCCCTTCCACTAACACTTTACCCGGAGACACATACTGCTGCCCGGCTAGGATTTCAAAGCGGGCATAGTCATGGTTAATCACCTGAACGCCAAACTGCGCCATCAAGGCTAAGGTAATGTCGATATAAGGCTTTGAAACCAGTTCACCTTTGACATGAATGTTCACACTGCCCTTAGCGAGAGGGGCAACCATTAACAGCGCCGTTAAGAATTGGCTAGACAGATCGCCAGCAATTTCCACATCGCCACCGTTAAGGCCGGTTGCATTGATGGTCAGAGGCGGAAACCCTTCATTCTTAAGGTACACAATATTCGCGCCCAATTGTTTTAGGGCATCGACCAAGTCACCAATGGGACGCTCTTCCATGCGCGGTTCGCCCGTTAAGGTAAACTCGCCACGACCTAAGGTCAGCGCAGCGCACAATGGGCGCATAGCCGTGCCCGCATTGCCTAGAAACAGCGTTTGCGCAGTATCCGCCGAGATAGCGCCACCTAAACCAGTGAGCTCGCAGACAGTATTATTTTGCGATAAGCGGTATTCAATGCCCAACTGCTTTAAAGACGCCAACATATGACGAATATCATCGGAGTCGAGCAAATTGGTTAGCGTGGTGGTGCCTTTCGCTAAGGTCGCCAATAATAATGCGCGGTTAGAAATGCTTTTTGAGCCCGGAATGTTGATCTCACCGCGGACTTGCACAACAGGTTCAAGACGTAATTGCTTCATGAATAAATCTTCTTTCTCTTAGGGCGTTACCATCGACGGCACGCAGACTGAAAATAGGTAAATGGCAACCTCACGCTACATGGCGTCAAGTTAAGATTACAAATTAAAGGAGATTGGGGACCTTGTTGGTGCTTCGTCGTTATAAAATTACCGATAGTGACGCAGGATTCAACCGTTTTTTACTAAAAAACGGCTTTTTAAACCGGAAAATTACTCAAGTCAGTCTAAAAATAACAAAAACACAAAATATCTGCGGTTAAATTGTGATCTAAAGCGTTTTTTGGCAGGCTTTTTTGCCAGATTAATTGGCCATAGTTCACAGTTTTTGCTTTAAATTTTTCATCTATCCACGCTATTCTAGGTTTCAAACGATAAATCACGCATATTCTTTGCAATTCATGTTGTCGCAATATAACCAAAAAGGTAGATGGAGCCATGTTTAACTCACTCGTCGCAATGCCTGCGGATCCTATCCTCGGCCTATTAACCCAGTACCGTGAAGACTCACATCCTCAAAAAGTCGACTTAGGTGTGGGCGTTTATAAGGATCCCGCTGGAAACACTCCCATCCTTAATTGCGTGAAAAAAGCCGAAAAATTCCGTTTAGACACTGAAACCACCAAAGTGTATATCGGCCCAACCGGTTCGCCTCAGTTTAATACCCTGATAACAGAATTAGCCTTTGGCAGTGATCACAGCGCGATTATCGCCAACCGAATTCGTACAGTATCCACGCCTGGTGGCACGGGCGCCCTGCGCGTTGCCGGTGATTTTATTAAACGCTGCAATCCCAATGCTGTGCTATGGGTGAGCGATCCCACATGGGCTAACCATATAGGCTTGTTTGAAGCGGCGGGTCTGACTGTTAAAACCTACCCTTACTATGATTACGACACTAAATCGTTAAAGTTCGATGAGATGCTCCGCGCGCTTGCGCAGATTGGCCCGAACGATGTGGTGCTGTTCCACGCCTGTTGCCATAACCCGAGCGGGATGGATTTAACGACAGAACAATGGGATAAAGTGGTTGCCCTCACCAAGGAGCAAGGTTTTACCCCGCTTATCGACATGGCTTACCAAGGTTTTGGTGATGGTGTCGATATTGATGCCTACGGCGTGCGTAAAATGGCCGCTGCGGTCGATAATATGATCCTGTGTAGCTCTTGCTCGAAAAACTTCGGTCTGTACCGTGAGCGTATCGGTTCATGCTCTGTGGTTGCAAAAGACGCAAACACGGCAAACATCGCGCAATCTGTGCTGCTTTACGTGGTTCGCTGCCTCTACTCCATGCCGCCAGCCCACGGCGCGGCGATTGTCGAAACTATTCTAGGTTCGGCAGAATTAAAGCAAGAATGGTTAGATGAGCTCAAAGTAATGCGCGACCGTATCAACGGTAACCGCGCCATTTTAGTGGAAAAACTTAAAACCAATGGCGTGGACCGCGACTTTAGCTTTATCGCACGCCAAAAAGGCATGTTCTCTTTCCTAGGGGTTAATCCTGAGCAAGTCGCGCGTCTGCAGAAAGAATTCAGCATTTATATGGTGGGTTCGAGCCGCATTAGCATTGCTGGCATTAGCGAAGACAATGTGGATTACTTAGCTAAGTCGATTGCCAAAGTACTGTAACGAGACTGTTGGGATGAAGCGCTTAAGTCGGCTTCGTCCCCTCGCCTTACACTTCAGCTCTTACTTAGTGCCAGCTTTTACATAAATGCCGCTTTCACATAAGAGTCTGCTTTAAATAAGCATTTAGCTTTATGCAACCAATAAAAACGAATGCCTAGGCATTCGTTTTTTTCTCACTTTACGCTGTTAAAACTGACTTTAAACGACACGTATCAATCAGCGAGTTAAGCAAGTTAGGTAAACTTCATTACTTGGCTTAGCTATGCTTTGCCGCAAATTCGTTCATAAAGCTCACCAGCGCGGCAACACCTTCAAGTGGCATCGCATTGTAAAGGCTGGCACGCATGCCACCAACGATTCGATGCCCTTTTAAGGCCACTAGGCCCGCCGCTTCGGCCTCTTTTAAGAAGGCGCCATCAAGGGATTCATCCTCCAGTTGGAAAGTCACGTTCATTTGTGAGCGGTTTGCCGCGACGACACCATTTTTATAGAAAGGATTGGCATCGATACAGGCATACAGCATTTGCGCTTTTTGCTGATTGATTTTCGCGATACTGGTCACACCACCTAAGGATTTGAGCCAAGCAAACACTTCAGCTGCTAAGTACCAAGCAAAGGTTGGCGGCGTGTTGAACATAGAGTCATGCTCAACGGCTAAACGGTAATCCATGATGGATGATTGGGTTAAACTCGGCAGTTTCAACATATCATCACGCACGATCACAATAGATAAGCCCGAAGGACCAATGTTCTTTTGCGCACCAGCATAGATTAAGCCGTAACGACTGACATCGATTTCGCGAGACATAATGGTAGATGATAAGTCGGCGACAATCGGCCATGGACTGTCTAACTCATCAAAAATTTCGATACCATCAACTGTCTCATTTGGGCAATAGTGCACATAACGGTAATCGGCATCAATCTTATGCAGATCAGGTAGCACTACTGCATTGAGTCCATTATGTTTTTCAACAATGTTAAGGCTATCAATTTGTGTGTTGCCCGCCAGCTTTTGTGCTTCGGCTAATGCTGCAGAAGACCATTGACCACTGACTAAATACAGGGCTCGGCCTTGGTTGCCTAAAAAATTATTCACAACGGCAGAGAACTGACCGCGACCACCGCCGTGCATAAACAGCACATGATAGTTCTGTGGAATATGCATCAGCTCACGTAAATCCGCCTCAGCTTGCTTGGTCAGCGCGATAAATTCCTTACCTCTGTGGCTGACTTCCATCACGGAGACACCTAGCCCATTCCAATCGAGTAATTCCTGTTGTGCTTTTTTCATTACCGCTGCGGGTAACATCGCAGGACCTGCACAGAAATTATAAATCGCGCTCACTGCCACTCTCCTTATTTACAAACCATGATATTAGAATTCATAAAATAAAACGTTGCCATGAAAAAAACGAGCGTCCAATTGGACGCTCGTTTTCATACTCTCGAATTAGTCTTCGTCTTGCTCGTCGTCAAGCTCTTCGTCTTCATCTAATTCTTCTTCCAGTTCATCCTCTAAAGGCTCTTCTTGAACAGAGTCACCTTCAGCGACAACTGGGACGATTGGCATACCGTTTTCATCCAGCTCGACTTCATCTTCGTCGCCTTGGATCTCATCGATACGTTGCAGACCAACCACTTTCTCGTCACTTGCGGTACGGATAATGGTCACACCTTGGGTGTTACGGCCAATGATTGACACACCGTTCGCCGGCGTACGCACTAAGGTGCCTTTGTCGCTGATCAGCATGATTTCGTCATTGCCGCCAACTTGTACCGCGCCAACAACCGCACCGTTACGCTCACTCACCTTGATCGATACCACACCTTTGGTCGCGCGGCTCTTAGATGGGTATTCAGACAGTTCAGTACGTTTACCATAGCCGTTTTCGGTCACGGTTAAGATAGCGCCATCGCCCTTAGGTACGATGAGAGACACCACTTTTTGACCTTCTTCAAGCTTAATACCGCGAACACCGGTCGCGCCGCGACCCATTGGACGCACGCCCTTGAAGTTGATTTGTGGGTTGCCTTCTTCATCCAGCACTGGGTTGCCGTTTTCATCGAGTACGGCCACTTCTTCGCCTTCTTTAAAGCGAACCACTTTACCTTCGTTCGAGAACAGCATGATCTCATCATCACCGTTGGTGATATCGACACCGATCAGTTGGTCGCCGTCTTTCAGGTTCACGGCGATAATGCCGTTAGCACGTGGGTTGCTGTAAGCTGTCAGCGCAGTTTTCTTCACGGTACCGTTAGAGGTCGCCATGATGATGTACTTATCTTCTGCGTATTCACGTACCGGCAGAATCGCAGTAATGCGCTCGCCATCGGACAACGGCAGTAAGTTAACAATCGGACGACCACGGGAAGTACGGCTCGCCAGCGGTAATTGATAGACCTTAAGCCAGTACATCTTACCGAAATCTGAGAAGCACAGGATGGTATCGTGAGTGTTGGCAACCAGCAGTTTTTCAACGAAATCTTCGTCTTTCACCTTAGTTGCGGCTTTACCCTTACCACCACGGCGCTGGGCTTGATAATCGCTCAGCGGTTGGTACTTGGCGTAACCTAAGTGTGACAGCGTCACAACCACGTCTTCTTCGTTGATTAAGTCTTCAAGACTCATATCAATTTCATTGGCATTGATGACAGTGCGGCGAGCATCACCATATTCAGCAAGAATTTCTTCTAGCTCTTCTTTGATCACTTCCATC
The DNA here is from genome assembly GCF_029843705.1 of Shewanella sp. GD03713. Classification (NCBI taxonomy): domain Bacteria; kingdom Pseudomonadati; phylum Pseudomonadota; class Gammaproteobacteria; order Alteromonadales; family Shewanellaceae; genus Shewanella; species Shewanella sp. GD03713. Next base: position 2,310,822 of record NZ_JAOCIW010000001.1, on the reverse strand, counting down.
AAACGCTCAGGGCTGCGCAGAATAAACAGCAGACCCGCGATGAACTCGAGCAGCTCTTCGTATTCGGCGATGATCTTATCGTGCTCAAGACCAGTTAAACGATGTAAGCGCAGCTCTAGAATCGCCTGAGCCTGTTGCTCAGTCAGGTAATATAAGCCATCACGGATACCGAATTCTGGCTCTAACCATTCAGGACGCGCCGCATCGTCCCCCGCTTTTTCAAGCATGCCCTGTACATGGCCAAGCGCCCAGCCCTGCTCAACCAGTTTGACTTTAGCGTCCGCTGGCGTTGGCGAAGCTTTGATCAGCGCAATAATCGGGTCGATGTTGGCCAGCGCAACCGCTAATGCCTCAAGAATATGGGCGCGTTCGCGCGCTTTACGCAGTTCGAATACGGTACGACGAGTCACCACTTCACGGCGGTGCAGGATAAAGCACTCGAGCATTTCTTTTAAGTTGAACAACTTAGGCTGACCATTGGTCAATGCCACCATGTTGATACCAAAAGAACATTGCATTTGTGTCTGGGCATAGAGGTTGTTCAGGACAACTTCACCCACTTCGCCGCGTTTGATTTCGATAACGATGCGCATACCGTCTTTGTCAGACTCGTCGCGCAGGCCGCTGATGCCTTCAATCTTCTTATCTTTGACTAACTCAGCGATTTTCTCGATGAGTTTCGCCTTGTTCACCTGATAAGGGATTTCAGTAACGATAATACGTTCACGACCGTTATCTTCGGTTTCGACTTCAGCCAGCGCGCGCATAACGGCGCGGCCGCGGCCTGTCTTGTACGCATCGATAATGCCTTTACGGCCATTGATAATCGCCGCCGTTGGGAAGTCTGGGCCTGGAATATGTTCCATCAGCTGTTCGATAGACAACGCAGGATCGGCGATCAGCGCTAAACAGCCCTTAACGACTTCGGTTAAGTTATGAGGCGGAATATTAGTCGCCATACCTACCGCAATACCCGAAGAACCGTTGATTAACAGGTTAGGGACACGTGTCGGTAATACAGCAGGAATTTGTTCTGTGCCATCGTAGTTAGGCACATAGTCAACGGTTTCTTTTTCAAGATCGGCGAGGAGCTGGTGCGCTAACTTGTCCATACGGATTTCGGTATAACGCATTGCCGCTGCGGAGTCACCGTCAACCGAACCGAAGTTTCCTTGACCGTCGACTAAGGTGTAACGCAGAGAGAAAGGCTGAGCCATACGTACGATAGTATCGTAAACCGCCACATCACCATGGGGGTGATATTTACCGATCACGTCACCGACCACACGGGCAGACTTTTTGTACGGCTTGTTCCAATCGTTCTTCAATTCACTCATGGCAAACAGCACGCGGCGATGCACAGGCTTAAGGCCATCACGCACGTCTGGTAATGCACGTCCCACGATGACGCTCATGGCGTAATCAAGGTACGAATTCTTTAGTTCGTCTTCGATATTAATTGGCGAAATAGATGATGCCAGATCAGTCATAAACTGCTCGTTCCCCTGAAAATTAGCCGACAACGTATAATCCGTATCATTGAGCGGCCCAAAAACGTGATTTGGCATTCTAACACAGTTATTTAATGTCGCCAGACCTATCCTACGTGAATTGCGAAGGATGTGGCTTAATAGATGAAAACACTGTCAATTTGCCCTTTTAAACCCGATAAAATCCGTTGTTAATGGCGAAATTGAGGCCAAGACTTGATTAATATCCGAGCAGAAAAACCGCTCTGCTTCACAAAGTGTTTAAGAATTAATGATAATTGTTGAAATTTCACTCAACCACAAAGACTTAGGATCAGCCAATACTGTGTTTATCCCCCATTGTCGTTATAATAGCCGCACAATGACAGCCGTAATAGGTAATAGCATGCAACAGAATACCAACGTAGACCCGCAGGAAATCGCAAAGTTTGAACGTATGGCCGAAACCTGGTGGGATCTCAACGGCGAGTTTAAGCCGCTGCATCTATTAAATCCCCTGCGCCTTAACTATATCGATCAGACGGCGGGCGGGATTTTTGGTAAGAAAGTGCTCGACGTCGGCTGTGGCGGCGGCATTTTATCCGAAAGCATGGCGCGCATCGGCGCGGTCGTTGACGGCCTCGATATGGGTGAAGAACCATTAGAAGTCGCGCGTTTACATGCACTGGAAACTGGCGTGAGCATCAACTACGTCAAAAACACTGCCGAGGCCCATCGAGAAGATCACCGCGAATACTACGATGTGGTGACTTGTATGGAGATGCTCGAGCATGTGCCGGATCCGCAATCAGTCATTCAAGCCTGCTGCGATATGGTTAAACCCGGCGGTTTTGTGTTTTTCTCAACCATCAACCGTAATATTAAGTCTTTTGTCGAGACCATTGTCGGCGCCGAGTACCTATTAAAGATGCTGCCCATTGGCACCCATGATCATAATAAGTTTATCAAACCTTCTGAATTGATTGCCTTAGTCGATAACACCGATCTTATCTGTAAAGATGCACTTGGGATCACCTATAACCCACTGACGGGGATCTTTAAGTACACCCCAAAGGTCGATGTTAATTATATGATTGCGACGCAAAAGGTAGATTAAGATGAGCTTAGCTGAGGTTAAAGGGGTCTTATTCGACCTTGACGGTACCCTTGCCGATACCGCGCCGGATCTGGTTCAGGCCCTTAACCTCAGTTTGTCGGATGTCGGTATCGCAGCAAAACCTCTCGCAGACATGCGTAGCGCTGCCTCCCATGGCAGCTTTGCCTTAGTCGATGCGGCGATTCCCGGTGCGGATGATTCCCTGCGCACTCAAGTACAGCAAGGGCTCCTCGCCCATTATCAAAGGATCAATGGCGACCATTGCCAGTTGTTTGATGGTATCGCCCCCCTGCTCGATTGGCTCGAGTTATGCCGAATACCGTTTGGGGTGATCACCAATAAACCCGCCCGCTTTACACGACCGCTATTGCATAAACTTAAGCTCAGCTCACGTATGCCGGTGATGATCAGTGGCGATTCCACTCGTTATCCTAAGCCTCATACCGCACCTATGCTATTGGGCGCGCAGCAGCTGCAATGCCTACCACAGCAAATCCTCTATTTAGGCGATGCCGAGCGGGATTTACTCGCGGCTCAAGCGGCGGGCATGCTCGGCGGTGTGGCGCTGTGGGGATATTTGGGTGAGGCCGATACGCCCTATGCATGGCCTGCCTATGCGCAGTTTAACTCGCCATCGAGTTTGCATTCGGCATTAAGCCAAGCATTCGCAAAATAGCGGTAACGAATTGACTCGTGCTCATTGCTCAACTGAACCTTTAATGGCGAAATTCTGCCCCCTTCGCTGGTAATGCAATTTAGGCTAAGGGTCAATCCTTGCGATCGCGATCGCTGCTTATTTTAGCGATCGATCACACAGTGAAATTTGCGCAAAAAAACGCCATCAATCTCGCACGCTAATCTCAATTTGAGCTTCAGGGTTAGTCATCACTAACGCTTTTCTTTATCCTCAAGATATCCACAAGATACCCCCTGAATTGAGACTTGCAAATAGCGGCAAACCTCACTATCTTGTATCTCAGATTATTTAAAACACCATATCTTGTGTATAGGTAGCAATCAGACACACTAGAAGTTCCCCGTTAAATCGACTATCTCCTGCATAGTCAGCAGTATTAAGGGTTTTCAGGTTGATTGTTTTACAAGGAAACGTACGGTGACTTAGTTCACCTGAACAGATATCAGAACCAAGGCCTCTCTTCAATGAATAGCAATATGACAGTCACAAAACGCTGTGGTGCACGTGAGACAATCGATCTCGACAAGATACACCGCGTAATTACTTGGGCAGCCAAGGGATTAAAAAACGTTTCTGTTTCTGAAGTTGAACTTCGCACGCATTTACAGTTTTTCGACGGGATCCCAACCGAAGCTATCCACGAAACGATCATCAAATCTGCGGCGGATTTAATTTCCCCAGAATCTCCAGATTATCAGTTTCTGGCTGCGCGCTTAGCCGTATTCCATTTACGTAAGAAGGCCTTTGGTCAGTTCGAACCGCCAAAGTTATACGACCATGTGACTAAACTGGTTGAGCTTGGCAAGTATGATATGCATATTCTGCAGGATTACACCCGCGAAGAACTCGATATCATGGACAGCTATATCGACCATTGGCGCGATATGAACTTCTCTTACGCGGCGGTAAAACAGCTCGAAGGTAAGTATCTGGTACAAAACCGTGTGACCCACGAGATCTACGAGAGCGCCCAGTTCCTCTATATTCTGGTGGCGGCCTGTTTGTTTGCCCGTTATCCAAAGGAAACGCGCCTGCAATACGTTAAAGATTTTTACGACGCGGTATCGACCTTTAAGATTTCGCTGCCCACGCCAATCATGGCGGGTGTACGTACGCCAACACGTCAATTCAGTTCATGTGTACTGATTGAATGTGGCGACAGCTTAGATTCTATCAATGCGACCGCATCGTCTATCGTGAAATACGTGAGCCAACGCGCTGGTATTGGTATCAACGCGGGTCGTATCCGTGCATTAGGTAGCCCAATCCGTGGCGGCGAAGCCTTCCATACGGGTTGCTTACCTTTCTACAAGTATTTCCAAACGGCGGTGAAGTCTTGCTCGCAAGGCGGCGTTCGTGGTGGTGCTGCGACCCTCTTCTACCCCATTTGGCACTTAGAAGTGGAATCCCTGCTGGTACTGAAAAACAACCGTGGTGTTGAAGATAACCGTATTCGCCACTTAGACTACGGCGTGCAGCTCAACAAGCTGATGTATCAACGTCTGATCAAAGGCGAAAACATCAGCCTGTTCAGCCCATCGGACGTGCCTGGTCTTTACGATGCCTTCTTCGAAGATCAAGACGAATTCGAACGTCTGTACCTGCAATATGAGCAAGACAGCAGCATTCGTAAGAAGACATTGAAAGCGGTCGAACTGTTCTCATTAATGATGCAAGAACGTGCTTCAACGGGCCGTATCTACATCCAAAACGTTGACCACTGTAACACCCACAGTCCGTTCGACTCGAAAGTCGCTCCGATCAGACAATCTAACCTTTGTCTTGAAATCGCGCTGCCGACCAAGCCGTTGAACAACATTGACGATCCAAACGGTGAAATCGCGCTGTGTACACTGTCAGCATTAAACTTAGGTGCGATCAAAAACTTAGCCGAGCTTGAGCCATTAGCCGATTTAGCGGTACGTGCACTGGATAACCTACTGGATTACCAAGATTATCCAATCAAAGCGGCTGAAATTTCATCGATGAACCGTCGTACCTTGGGTATTGGTGTTATCAACTTCGCTAACTACTTAGCGAAGAATGGCATGAAGTACTCCGATGGTAGCGCGAACAACCTGACTCACAAGACCTTTGAAGCGATTCAATTCTATCTGCTTAAGGCGTCAATGAATCTGGCAAAAGAGCAAGGTGCGTGCCCATTATTTAATGAGACCACTTACGCCCAAGGTATTTTACCTATCGATACCTACAAACGTGATTTAGATAAGATTTGCAGCGAGCCATTGCATTTAGACTGGGAAACACTGCGCCACGACATCAAACAGCACGGTTTACGTAACTCGACCCTGTCTGCATTGATGCCGTCTGAGACTTCATCACAGATCTCAAACGCGACTAACGGTATCGAACCTCCACGCGGTTTGATCAGTGTGAAAGCCAGTAAAGATGGCCAGTTAAAGCAAGTGGTGCCTGATTTTGATGAGCTGAAATACAACTACGAGCTGCTATGGCAAATGCCAAGCAACGAAGGTTACTTACAGCTCGTGGGTATCATGCAAAAATTCGTTGACCAAGCAATTTCGGCCAACACTAACTATGACCCAACGCGTTTCGAAGGCCGTAAGGTTCCGATGCAGACTCTGCTGAAAGACTTACTCAATGCCTATAAGTTAGGTGTAAAAACGCTGTACTACCATAACACTCGCGATGGTGCATCGGATCAACACGATGACATTACCAACATAGAGAAAGAAGATGACGGCTGTGCTGGCGGCGCCTGCAAAATCTAATCTTCAATGTTAACGGTTGCGGGATCCCTTTGGGATCCCGACTTATTGGAATACTCGTACCATGACCTACTCTACTTTTTGCCAAACACCCAACGATGCCACCCGTGAACCTATGTTCTTCGGACAATCGGTTAACGTCGCTCGTTATGACCAACAAAAATATGAAGTGTTTGAAAAACTGATTGAAAAACAGTTGTCTTTCTTCTGGCGCCCAGAAGAAGTTGACGTGAGCCGCGATAAAATCGATTACAACTCACTGCCAGATCATGAAAAGCATATTTTTATTTCGAACCTGAAATACCAAACGCTGCTCGACTCTATCCAAGGCCGCTCGCCTAACGTGGCATTTCTGCCCTTAGTGTCGCTGCCCGAATTAGAAACTTGGATTGAGACTTGGTCTTTCTCCGAGACCATCCACTCGCGCTCATACACTCACATTATTCGCAATATCGTGAACGATCCTTCAGTGATTTTTGACGATATCGTGGTGAATCAAGAGATCCTGCGCCGCGCGACTGACATTGCTGAATATTACGATCACTTGATCAAGCTGACCCAGGTTTACCACCTGTTAGGCGAAGGCACCCATGTGATCGATGGCGAGCCGATTGAAGTCAACACTCGCACGCTAAAGAAAGCGTTGTACCTGTGCATGATGTCAGTTAACGCCCTCGAAGCGATTCGCTTCTATGTCAGTTTTGCCTGCTCATTCGCATTTGCAGAGCGTAAGCTCATGGAAGGTAACGCGAAAATTATTCGTCTTATCGCCCGTGACGAAGCGCTGCACTTAAACAGCACCCAGCATATCTTAACCATTATGCAGGGCGGCAAAGACGATCCTGAGATGGCCGAAATTGCTACGGAATGCCAACAGGAAGCCTATAACCTGTTCCTCAAGGCCGCCGAGCAAGAAAAAGAATGGGCAAAATACCTGTTCAAAGACGGCTCGATGATAGGTCTCAACGAGCAGATCCTCTGCCAATACGTTGAGTACATCACTAACCAACGGATGAAGTCCGTTAACCTGCCACTGCCTTATGCCGAGCAGTCTAACCCACTGCCTTGGATGAAGAACTGGCTAGAAAGTGATGCAGTGCAAGTGGCGCCGCAGGAAGTTGAAGTGTCATCTTATCTTGTCGGTCAAATCGATTCGGCCGTCGACAGTGATGAATTCCTCGATTTCGATCTCTAACGGGATTTGATTGCTTATGGCTAAATCGAACCTGCTGTTAAACAACCCCTTTGCGAAGGCGCCCATTGTGCGCCTTCAAGGGCAACCTGTGCTGCTGTTTACCGAGCAGCACAATTCGTTGTTGCAAGCACTCGAAGCCAAAAAAGTGACCATTTTCTCTGAGTGCCGCAGTGGTTTTTGCGGCGCTTGCAAGACCCGTATCATTAGCGGCAGTGTCAGCTATTTAACCGAGCCTTTGGCCGAGCTTAATGCCGACGAATGTCTGCCCTGCTGCTGTATACCTAGAGAAGATTTAGAACTCGATTTATCCCCCGAAGGTGCTGCCGTGGTGACCTATCCTTGCTATTACACGCACACTCAGCCTCACACGTCTATATCACGTCAACCGTCCAACTTAAAATCAGTATCTTTGCCAATAGCACAAACATTAGAAAAATAAAAATTCTGTACGCGTCTCGCCCCGAACAGAACTAATTTCGATATTCCTTACCACCTCCACTGCAATGATTCGCAAGTGAGAGCGAAATTTGGTGAAAAATAAAACTCTTCAGCTCAGTTATCACTCTAACAGTGACAAGCATCACATAAATATCTTGATATAAGATCACCGTTCCGTAAAATGCCGTCCGCAACCATATTGCCCACAAATTTGCAGCTTTTAAAAACTAAAAAGAAACATTTTATGGGCATAATAATTACAACAATCCTAAGGCTAATAATGTTTAAGAAAACATCAATTGCCCTCATCACTATGGCGCTTTTTGGCTGTGGCGATAACGGCGAAAAAAACGACACTGTAACCCCAAATAATACCGCTCCAGTATTCACAGCTGCAGCAATTGAATCAACCAATGGCACTGCCGCAAACTTAGATATTACTACTTTGGTATCTGACGTTGACGGCGACGACTTAACCATCGCCTCACTAGGCTCCCCCACACATGGCTCAGTTGCATTTACTGGCATGGTCATCACCTATACCCCCGATGAAGACTTCGCAGGTACAGACAGCTTCACCGCAACCATCACTGACGGTAAGGCTGAAACAACGGCCACAATTACCGTTTCAGCTTTTAAAGCATTGACGATTAAAGGTAAGGTTGTTGACGAACCTGTACCAAATGCAGCGGTAAGCGTAACATTAAACGGCCAAACATTTACCGCGACTGCCGATGAAAATGGTGACTACACCATTGAGGTTAAAACCACTGACACAACCAAGTTAGTTAAAGTAGAAGCCACTGGTGATGCTAACGACACCACTGGCATCAAACTAATCAGCTTATTGGGCGCAACCAGCAGCCTTATCACCAAGGCTGGTGATGACGGCATTCTGGGCGATAATGTAGAAGATTCAACCAATGTCACTAACGTCACTTCTGCTCGCTACATTCTGGCCACAGAAGCCAACAACGGGGTTGAAATCACTACTGATGCAGAACTGGTTCAAGCAGAAAAATCTATCGATGCCACACAGTTGATTGAAATTGCAGCTGTAATCAAAGTCATCTTAGACAACCCCAATTACGCGCTTCCAGAAGGGTTCGCGAATGTTATCGACTTCGTCAGCAACAGCCAAGCATATAACACATTCGTTGATGAAGTGACCGCTGCCAACCCTGACGACAACGTTTTAACTCAGACTATCACCAGCATCCAGCAAGATCCTGAGTTAACACAAGGATTTACTGTTAACACGCTTTCGAGTAACTACATATTAGCAACTGCTGCAGCCCCTGGTTTCCTGTCTCGTGGCGGCGACTTAATGGAGTTAAATGCTGACGCTACGGGTCGTTTCACTAACGATTATGAACAGCAAAACTTCAAATGGAGCTTGAACAATAACGAATTAGCTATCACCTTTGATAATCCGTTAAGCTCGTTTGGCTATTATTCAGCTTATGAAGTGCTACCTGCAGCACTGGCAGATCAATTCGTAGCTGAGTATGGTACTCAGCAAATTGGTGGAACAACTCAAGTTACGAGCAAAACATACTCGCGCTTAATCCACGGTAAGCAAATTGATACAGTTTCTGTAACGACAACACATCGCATTATTCTTGATACTTTCTACGTCAATGGCGTAAAAATCACGCCGAATGATGTTGTTGAAACATCAACGACACAAGAGCTGATGCGTAACATGGAAGCCATCACTCCACTTGCTATCACTGTGGAAGACTTAACCGAAACATGGGCTGCACCAACCTACTACCAAAGCGCTTATGGCTTTACATACAATGGCGACCTACTTCAGTTTAATCCTGACGGTACAGGCAACGCCGTTCTAAGTGATAGAGCGTTCAATTGGGTGCTAGACAACAACACAGTTACCGTAGCATTTGCAGATAAAACAAACCTAACTGTTCAAAAAATTGACGCCGAAGGTGAATTAAGCGCACTGTCGTTAAAAACCTACGATCCAAATAACAACCTCATCGCATTTAGCTATAACTTCGGCACATGGCATGATGACGTAAATAGCAACCTAACTGCTGAAAAAATCACCAATAAAGACAATCATCTTTGGGCAACATTCGTTAATGGATGGATGAAAAGCTACTGGTCTAACGGAAGTTTCGACTTCATGAAAGGCTCAGCGTTTGGTTTTGATTTCAACGCTGATGGCACTGCTCAAACCTACAACTATTTCTACACCGACAGTGAAGAAACCGTTATAGACAAGACACTCTTAGACGGTAACTGGATAGCTGGTTCAGAAGAAAACGATCACTTATTCACCTTTACTCGTTGCTGGTCAGCAAGTAACTGTCAAACGAGAGAGTGGTTAGGACTTCAAGTCACAGATAACCAATTAATCGTTATGGAACGCGCACTAAACGCTAATGGTACGGTTGCTATTCCTGCACGTTTAAATATCTATCGTGATTGGGAAAAACTGCCAGAAAACGCTTCGGCAACAACTGCCGCTCGTCAATCATTCGTCCGTAAATAACGTAAAACGTACGATATGAAAATATCTTAGGGCAAACCTTAATCACCTAAGTATTTTTCAACAAATGATGTATGAGTGTTGTTATTCAAACGGTCCTAATATCTGGGACCGTTTTTTTGAGAAAATGCCATCTTTCGATAATAAGTAGTTGAGTTCAAATAAGTGCAACTTATTTTTAATACAAAAAACTACAATCGCATGGCAAGCTCAGCACCTTGACGAATGGCACGTTTTGCATCGAGCTCGGCGGCCACATCGACACCGCCAATCAAGTGCACAGGAATGCCCGTTGCTTTCATCTCATCGACTAAGGTGCGGTTAGATTCTTGTCCGGCGCAGAGGATAACATTATCCACGGCCAACACTTCGGTTTGCTCGCCAACGCGGATATGTAGGCCCGCATCGTTAAACTTGTCATAGCTGACGCCGGTTTTCATCTTCACATCATGCTGTTTTAGCACTAAACGGTGGATCCAGCCGGTGGTTTTACCTAAGCCTTGACCCATCTTAGAGGTCTTACGTTGTAACAGATAGACTTGTCTATGATCGCTATTATCGACTTCAGGCTCAGCTAAACCGCCCGCATGCTGATATTGCTTGTCTATACCCCACTGCTTTAACCATTTTTCAGGATTAAGCGTACTCGACTCAGATTCGCAGAGGTAATGCGCCATATCAAAGCCGATACCGCCGGCACCAATCAGGGCCACTTTGTTGCCAATCGTGGCTTGGCCCGTCAGCACCTGTTGATAATCCACCACTTTGGGGCTATTAAAACCTGGCAAGCTTAACTCGCGCGGGACCACGCCGGAAGCGATAACAATTTCATCAAACGTTTCAGTTTCCAGTACCTTAGCATCTAAAAGGGTATTTAAACGCAAATCAATTTTATGCAGTTTGATTTGATTAAGGAAATAACGAATCGTCTCGTTAAACTCTTCTTTTCCGGGGATTTTACGTGCCAGGTTAAACTGACCACCCACCTCGGATTTGGCCTCAAAGAGCACCACTTCATGGCCGCGCATCGCCGCATACACAGAAAATGCCATCCCAGCGGGGCCTGCGCCCATCACCGCGATACGTTTCTTGTTATGGGTAGGTAAGAAGTTAATTTCGGTCTCATAACAGGCACGAGGGTTGACCAAGCAAGTGGCACGTTTCAGAGAGAAAGTATGGTCCAAGCAGGCCTGATTACAGCCGATACAGGTATTGATAAGCTCTGGCGTGTTGGCCGCCGCTTTATTCACAAATTCAGGATCGGCTAGGAACGGCCTCGCCATAGACACCATATCCGCTTGACCAGAGGCAATGATTTGCTCGCCAATCTCTGGCGTATTGATACGGTTTGTGGCAATCAGAGGCACTGAAACCGATTTTTTAAGCTTTTCTGTCACCCAAGCAAAGGCGCCGCGGGGCACGCTGGTCGCAATGGTTGGCACACGGGCCTCATGCCAGCCAATCCCAGTATTGATAATCGACACCCCCGCATGCTCGAGCCACTTAGCCAGTTGCACGACTTCATCCCAAGTAGAGCCGTTATCGACTAAGTCGAGCATGGATAAGCGGAAGATGATGATAAAGTCTTTGCCCACTTTGGCGCGAATCGCATTCACAATCTCTATCGGAAATTGCGCGCGTTTTTCAAAACTGCCGCCCCATTCATCGGTACGCGTATTGGTTCGCGAACTGATAAATTGGTTGATCAAATACCCCTCAGAGCCCATCACTTCAACGCCATCGTACCCCGCTCTTTTCGCTAAAGCGGCAGAACTGGCGTAATCCTTAATGGTGGCGCGTACTTGGCGGCTCGACATGGCCGAAGGTGTAAAGGGAGTTATAGGCGACTTAATTTTACTCGGCGCCTGCGAAAAAGGATGGTAACCATAACGCCCCGCATGCAGGATTTGCATACAAATTTTACCGTCAGCCTCGTGCACCGCTTGAGTCACAATGCGGTGTTTACCCACTTGCCATGGGAAACTCAGCTGACACGCATGGGGAGTCAAGCGACCACGTAGGTTGGGTGAGATACCGCCGGTGACAATTAAACCGACGCCGCCTAACGCGCGCTCTTTATAAAACGCTGCCAGTTTCTCAAATCCGCCCTTTTCTTCTTCTAAACCCGTGTGCATGGAGCCCATTAACACACGATTTTTGAGCTGGGTGAAACCCAGATCTAAGGGTTCTAATAAATGGGGAAACGACATTCAAACATCCTTTTTAAACAAGTGATTTAAATGAGCATACCTTGAGTCAAATGTAAGCTCAACTGTTGCTAGGGGGTTAAAAGTTAAAATCCTTTACAATTGTGTTTAGCCTGTGAGGGGATTTTCAGTTAGCATTGGCACATTCGATAAGCAAAGGAGTGGCTAATGTCCGCTAACCCATCGTTTTTCAAGAGAATATGTTTATTTATATGGAACACCCTCAACGGGATCCGTAAATTCATACTCAACCTGATTTTTTTTGGCTTCCTCGCCATCATCCTCATTACTATTGGCAGCAGTGAAGATATTCAGGTCGAAGATAACTCAGCATTGGTGCTTAATCTGGCAGGTTCCATTGTCGATCAAAAACAGCAGGTCGACCCGATTGAAGCCGCACTTAAGCAAGGCAATAACGGCAGTAGCGATGGCGAAATCCTGCTGGCAGATATTATCTATGTGATTGATAACGCGACGCACGATAACAGGATCAGCACCATAGTCTTAGACTTAGCCGAACTGAAACGCGCAGGGATCAGCAAATTACAATCCATTGGCGATGCACTAAATCGTTTCAAAGAAAGCGGCAAAAAGGTAGTGGCAATTGGAAACTACTACGAGCAAAACCAATACTTTCTAGCCAGCTTTGCCGATACTATTTACCTCAATCCCCAAGGCAGCGTCTCCCTCGATGGCTTAAGTATGTATAACCAATACTTCAAGTCTGCCCTTGAGAAGCTCAAGATAAAGGCCCACATTTTCCGCGTCGGCACCTTTAAATCCGCAGTAGAACCATACATGCGTGACGATATGTCAGATGCGGCCAGAGAAGCCAGCAGCGCCCTACTCGCCGATGTTTGGCAGAGTTACACTCAAACTGTGGCGGAAAATCGCCAAATTGATGCCAATACCTTAGTGCTCGACTCGGCAAATTACCTCGCGCAACTCGATAAGGCCGAAGGCGATTCCGCCACTATGGCTATCAATATGAAATGGGTCGATACCCTAGCGACCGATGAAGAGTTCCGTAAAGTCATGCTCGATACCGTGGGTAAAGAGAAGTCGGGAGACAGCTTTAAACAGGTCAGCTTTTACGACTACTTAACCTTAGTGACGCCTTTGCCAAGTTTCGTTGAGCAAGACAGTGTCGGCATTATCGTTGCCAGCGGTACCATTTTAAATGGCAGCCAACCCGCCGGCCAAATCGGTGGTGATAGCACCGCAGAACTGTTACGCAAGGCGCGATTTGATAAGCATATCAAAGCACTAGTACTTCGAGTCGACAGCCCTGGCGGCAGCGCCTTTGCCTCGGAGCAAATCCGCCAAGAATTACTCGCCCTCAAAGCGGCGGGTAAACCTGTGGTAGTGAGTATGGGTAGCCTTGCGGCGTCCGGTGGCTATTGGATTTCGGCCAGCGCCGATTATATCTTCGCAACCCCAACCACACTGACGGGTTCTATCGGGATCTTTGGGATGATCACTACTTTCGAAGATTCACTCGCCAGCTTAGGTATTCATACCGATGGTGTATCGACCTCAGAATGGGCAGGTTTGTCAGTGACTCGTACCCTCTCGCCACAAATCGAATCGGTTATCCAGCGCCATATCGAGCGTGGCTACTTAGACTTTATCTCACTGGTCGCTAAGGAACGTAAAATGACCTTAGAACAAGTAGATAGCATCGCCCAAGGCCGTGTGTGGAGTGGTAAAAAAGCCCTAGAGTTAGGTTTAGTGGATGAGCTTGGCGATATCGACCAAGCAGTCGCCAAAGCCGCTAAACTTGCGGATTTAAGCCTGTTTGACACCCGTGTGATTGAACAAGAGCTCACGCCTGAGCAGCGTTTTGTGCAGCAAATGTTTGCCTCAGTGTCGGCCTACTTACCCGCGTCTATCAGCCATTCAACACTGCTTGAGCAAATGCTGGCGCAATGGACGGGCAACTTAAAGACCATCGCAGCCTTTAACGATCCTAACCATGTGTATGTGTATTGTGACAGCTGTGCTGTCAACTAACGCAGACTCAAGATGAAAGACACAAAAGCCCGACCCCTCGGGCTTTTTTATTGGGTTTATGCCTGCAAAATCGTATAATTAGCTCACTTGCAGCTAAGATAACGACAAGAATGACTAAACGCTCCATTTACGTCGCCTATACGGGCGGCACGATAGGCATGCAAAAAACCGCGAATGGTTTTGCTCCGGTGGCAGGTTTTTTGACCCAATGCGTCCAATCCATGCCCGAGTTCTACCATGACGAAATGCCTGAGTTTGTGATCCACGAGTACTGCCCGCTCATCGATTCATCCAATATGGCACCGACCGACTGGCAAATGATCGCCGATGATATCAAGGCCAATTACGATAAGTATGATGGTTTTGTGATCCTCCACGGCACAGATACCATGGCCTACACAGCATCGGCCTTATCCTTTATGCTTCAAGGCCTGTCAAAGCCTGTTATTGTCACCGGCTCCCAAATTCCTTTGGCACAGCTGAGATCCGACGGTCAAACCAATCTGCTTAACTCTTTGTATATCGCCGCCAATTATCCGGTGGCGGAAGTGTGTTTATTCTTTAATAACAAACTATTCCGTGGCAATCGTTCCACCAAAGCCCACGCCGATGGCTTTGATGCCTTTGCCTCGCCAAACTTCCCCTTACTGCTTGAAGCGGGGATCAAAATTAATCTGCGTGCAGGTAAAATTGCCACGCCAAGCGATAAGCCATTAGAAGTGGCTAATATCAGCCCGCAGCCCGTCGGTGTGGTGACTCTCTATCCTGGCATTTCGACGCAAATCTTTGAAAATATCCTGCAGCAACCCGTTAAGGCGCTCATTTTACTGACCTTTGGCGTGGGCAATGCACCGCAAGATAAAGCATTACTCGATACTCTAAAGCAAGCGGATGAGCGTGGAATTGTGTTGGTGAACCTAACTCAATGTTTCCAAGGCAAAGTGAATATGGGCGGCTACGCTACGGGCAATGCCCTCGCCAAAGCGGGGGTGATCAGTGGTGCAGACATGACCATTGAAGCCGCACTGGCTAAGTTGCATTATCTGCTGTCGAAAAACCTAAAGCCGAGCGAAATTAAAACGGCCATGTTGCAAAACTTGGTTGGTGAGCTCAGCCCCGACTAAATATCGAAACGCTGCGCATGAAAAAGCCCACATTAGTGGGCTTTTTATTGTTGAAGCATCACGTCTGCTATTACAGTTCGTCAGCTTTAAACTCGGCAATCGACTCGCCACGGAATTGTTTCTTCAATTCCGCCTTCGACAGCTCATTTAATTTTCCACCGGCAGCTATGGTGAAATGCTCAGTTTGGTCTAAGCGGCGCGCCTGATAGAGCATCACCACTTGTAGGGTAGATTCACGCTGGGCTTCGGTCAATACAGTGCCATCTTCCCATTTGCCTAATTCAGCGGCGCTACGCAGCCTTTCATAGACTTCTTCGGGCATTTGGTCGATTACTTGATTTATGTCGGTCATACACTCTTTCGCTTATGTAATACGATTCTAACGCGGGTAATTAAATAGCCCACAAAACCAAAGACAAAACAGATGGCGCCAATGGTCGCGCGTAAGCCTTCAGCGGGCTCACCGCCCCAAAACCAAATCACCACCCCCGCAATAAACAGCGTCATGGCGACAAAACTTTGGTTCATTAAGCTGCTGGATTTTTGGATATGACTGATCCGAGCGAGCGAGCTATTGTCACCATTGGTTTTTGCCTCACAATGCGGGCAAGCTGGCGCTTTGCTCGACATACGTTTTCGGCAGATTGGACATTCGATTAATGCCATAGTCGCACCTATCTTAACTTATCAACCACGGCGAGCATGGCAATCAATGACGCTTCGCCTAAATAAATACTGCGCTCTGGTGACCAACCCACAAACGGATCCTGCAGATTGTTGTTGTCTTTAAAAGGCATTTCTAAAGTGTTCGATAAGCAATCGAAGGTTTGTGCTACCCAATTAGAGGCCACGGTCAAGTTGGCTTG
Source organism: Shewanella sp. GD03713 (assembly GCF_029843705.1). Lineage (NCBI taxonomy): Bacteria > Pseudomonadati > Pseudomonadota > Gammaproteobacteria > Alteromonadales > Shewanellaceae > Shewanella > Shewanella sp. GD03713. Next base: position 2,294,431 of record NZ_JAOCIW010000001.1, on the reverse strand, counting down.
ACCAGGTTCGTCTTTAGCGTAACCGAACTCTGTTTGGAAATCGGCACTGGCCAAGGTTAATGCCTGGCTAAAGTCGGCTTGCAGCTGTGCCAATCGCTCATTGTAAGCTGGCACGCCCTCACAACCCGCGAGGAATACATAAGGCAAACCTTCATCACCATGGACATCGTAAAATAAATCTACGCCCGTTTGCTGCATCTTATGCACTACATGGTAGACCTCAGGGCTTCTTTCTAAACTCGGAGTTTGCCATTCACGGTTAAGGTTAACCCCAATCGCATTGGTACGCAGATGACCTCTTACGCTGCCATCCGGGTTCATGTTAGGCACAATGTAAAAATTTGCTTTATCGAGCAACGCTTTTGCCGTTGGACAATCATTATCCAGCAAACGATTCACTAAGCCTTCGACTAACCATTCCGCCATGGTTTCACCGGGATGTTGCCTTGCGGTGATCCAAATATTGCGTTTATCAGGATTGCCATCGCCCACTTTCATCAGGGTGATATCACGGCCATCTAAGGTCAGGCCTAAATGCTCAAGATTAACATCGGGATGCAATTGTGCGTTACTGAGAAGATCTAAATGACGCTCATAGCTGTATGGCGCAAAGTATGCGATTTGAATCGCATCACAATCAAGCGCTAACTGAATGCTCAGTTTGCCGTCGATATATTGGGTTGGCACACGGAACCAATGTTGGCGATCGTAACTGGCAACCGCATGATAATCTTGCCAGCCCTTAGGATAGGAAGCCGTGCCCGCATTGATGATATTTAAGGTGTATTGATTACCCACCTCACCTTCGAATCGGAAGTTGAACCATTGATAAAACTCACCGCCCGCATCGGGACGGATTGCCAGTTGAATATCGTCTTTATTATCAAGATTAATGACTTGGATATTTCCGCCATCAAAATTGGCACTGATCCGCATAATGATTCCTACTTGGTTATTCATGTGAGGGTAATGATGCTAAATGCACATCTGCTTTAATGCCCGTTAGAATAAACCAAATCCGTATCAGGGGAAAATGAAAGCGACTAAAATTGCCTAAGAAGCCAGCAGTCGCGCTTTAATTCATCAGTGCCAAGTTTGTTAGCCTTTCACTACACATCAAGCAGAAAAACTGTATCCTTGACCACGGACCGTGTTGATTAATGTCCGCGGTAAACGGGTATTTGCTAGTTTGCGCCGCGTGTTACTGATATGCATATCTAAATTGCGGTCGAATCGGCCTAAGTCCTTCTGCAACACCGATTTTTGCAATTCCTGCTTAGTGATCACTTGCCCTTTACGCTCGAACAGATATTTAAACAGCCTAAACTCGGTTTGCGTCAGTTCCACGGCATTTTTACCTATGGTGATCCTATAGGCGGCTTCATCGAATTTGACTGGCTGAGCGGTCGCCTGCTCGATTGCCATTTGCGCCATGGGACGTGGAGATAATCGCCGCTCTAGAGCATGCAGACGCACTAATAATTCTTTTATGCTAAAAGGCTTTGTCAAAAAATCATCCGCACCAAGCTCGTAACTTCTGATCCTATCTTCCTCGTTGTCACGGGCAGATAGCATCATGATCGGCGTCATACAGTCTCTCGCCTCTAATAGGGAAAAACCATCCATTTGTGGCATCACCAGATCGAGCATAATAATGTCGGGCATAAAGCTGCGGATCCGTTTCAGCCCTTCAATGCCATTTATGGCACATTCAACCTCATGTCCCTGTGTTTTCAGCGCTTCAGTTAACCAAACTCTGAATAATGGATCATCATCGACTAACAGTATTTTACTCATCTCTAAACACCAAACGAGAATCAATATCATTTATATTACCATAACTAAAAATATGTCTCTAGCGTTAGAAGATGATTAAAAATCAGTTTTAGCTTAATTGTGATCAAGTTGGCAGCAATAGATAACGACTTGTAACCTTTTGCACTGTCTCGTCCTGAAATAAGTTGACACTTATTTCCACCTAAAACGCTCGATGAACCTCATCGGGCGTTTTGTATTTTAAGGCCAAATGTGGCCGCCGTTGATTATAGATGGCAACCGCTTCTGCCACCATTTGTCGCGCCTCCTCCAGCGTTGCGGGCTTATGTGTTAAAAACTCCTGCTTCAATATGCCGTTTACTCGCTCTGCTAAGGCATTTTGATAGCAGTCATATCCGTCTGTCATTGAGCATGTCACGCCATGTTGTGCGTGAACCGCTTGATACGCGTTTGAGCAGTACTGTATCCCTCGGTCTGAGTGGTGTATCAGCGGTTTACTTTTATCTTGTCGCTGCTTCAGCGCCCGTTTGTAGGCCGTTAGCCTGGCTGAAGCTGCTGCGTTACTGGTGCTCAGAAAAAAGCTCAATGCGCTCTGGGGGGACGACAGCGAGGAGAGCTAACCCCCTTGCCTGAGCGCATAGCATTGATTGCCTTAATCCAAGAGGCCTATACCAATGGTGCTCGCCTTTATAAGGCTTGTGCTGAAACGGGCCTCAGTAAGCGTACCTATCGACGTTGGTATCGAGAAGGTCAAGTGCAAGCTGATTTAAGGCCAACAGCAGCTCGACCAGAGCCAGCAAATAAACTCGAAGAACATGAGCGACAACAGATATTAAGTGTGTGCAATCAAGCGGAGTACGCCAGCTTACCCCCGTCGCAAATTGTGCCAACATTATTAGATAACGGGATTTATATCGCCTCGGAATCCAGCTTCTACAGAGTGTTAAATGCTCATGGTCAACTTAACCATCGTGGCCGCACTCAGGCTGCGGTCAATCGAAGCAAACCGTTGAGTTATCGGGCAGATGGGCCGAATCAAGTGTGGTCATGGGACATCACTTATTTAGCCTCAATCGTCAAAGGCCAGTTCTACTATTTGTACCTGTTTGAAGATATTTACAGTAGAAAAATAGTGGGTTACGAAGTTCATGAGCAAGAAAGTGGGGAATATGCCGCTGCGCTAATCCAACGCTGTCTGTTACGCGAGCAATGCTTTAACACGCCATTAGTGCTGCATTCTGATAATGGGGCGCCGATGAAGTCACTGACCATGAAAGCCAAGCTGGAAGAGCTTGGTATTACGGCATCATTAAGTCGGCCGCGGGTGAGTAATGACAACCCCTTTTCAGAGTCGTTATTTAAAACGTTGAAATACCGCCCACAGTGGCCGGCATCAGGCGGTGTTTTTCAAGATAGTTGTCACTCTTTGTTTAAATATTAAGCTGCATTTATTACGCCTTCTTCTGGTGCCTTATCTGGGTTGAGTGTTACAGCGCCAACCGCTTCACAATTTCTGATCTCTGTAGACCAACGCATCGGTTTTCTTTCCTTCGCCGCCTCAAGCACTTTCTTGCGCTTCGCTAAAATAGCGCCATCTTGCAGTGCATGACGTTGCCCTGGTGAGACAAAATTTAGCTGGCTGTGTTTATGCTCATCGTTGTACCAGGTTACAAACTTTTCCACCCATTCTCTTGCTGTTGCTAAGCAGCTAAAACCTGATGCCGGCCACTGTGGGCGGTATTTCAACGTTTTAAATAACGACTCTGAAAAGGGGTTGTCATTACTCACCCGCGGCCGACTTAATGATGCCGTAATACCAAGCTCTTCCAGCTTGGCTTTCATGGTCAGTGACTTCATCGGCGCCCCATTATCAGAATGCAGCACTAATGGCGTGTTAAAGCATTGCTCGCGTAACAGACAGCGTTGGATTAGCGCAGCGGCATATTCCCCACTTTCTTGCTCATGAACTTCGTAACCCACTATTTTTCTACTGTAAATATCTTCAAACAGGTACAAATAGTAGAACGGTTTTAGCTGCTTAGCAACAGCAAGAGAATGGGTGGAAAAGTTTGTAACCTGGTACAACGATGAGCATAAACACAGCCAGCTAAATTTTGTCTCACCAGGGCAACGTCATGCACTGCAAGATGGCGCTATTTTAGCGAAGCGCAAGAAAGTGCTTGAGGCGGCGAAGGAAAGAAAACCGATGCGTTGGTCTACAGAGATCAGAAATTGTGAAGCGGTTGGCGCTGTAACACTCAACCCAGATAAGGCACCAGAAGAAGGCGTAATAAATGCAGCTTAATATTTAAACAAAGAGTGACAACTATCTTGAAAAACACCGTTAGCACCCCGTCTGTTTTAAGATTATCATCAACATGATAACCCACAATTTTTCGTGACCAGGCATCGGTCACCAAGCTTAAATAGGCTTCATTATCTTGCAGTGGTAGATAGGTAATATCAGCCACCCAGACTTGTTCTGAGCGACTGATGTCCACTTGCTGCTCACTGGGCTTAAGCAAGTTGGGATGACACCTAAATCGATGATGGCTATGGGTCGTTTTATGGTACGCTCGTTTCGGCGTGACCAACAAACGATGCGTCCTAATACAGCGAAATAACCGGTCTCGTCCTATCACTATTTGATGCATTTTGTTGAGTAAATACTGCAGTTTACGCGTACCGACTCGCGGTTGAAATAACCGTTCATATTGTACTGTTTGCAACACCTGTTGCTCCCTTAGCTCTGAGACGATTTGCCGCTGACATTGCTGATAATACGCCTGGCGACTGATGCCAAGATAGCGACAGCATTGGGTGACGCGATAACCTATGTCCGTTTTTTCCTGGAGCGTTTCGCGGGTGGCTTTTTTACGACGGATATCCCGTAGTCAGTTCTGAGTTTTTCGACAATGGCTTCGAAGAACGCCGCTTTCATGCGGGTATCTTCCAGTTCGGCTTCGAGGGCTTTTATCTTTTGCTCGGGGGTGAGCTCGGTGGGTTCTGTCATCAACTGTCCTCGCATTGATGTAGACGGTGTCCCTTGGGACCAATCCAGTTTGCCGTGCTTGCGTAACCACACTAACACGGTGGAGCAACCTTGAATACCGTACTTGTCTTGCGCCTGCTTATAGGTCAGCTCCCCTTTCTCCACTTGGTCGACAACCGCCAATTTAAAAGCGAGGGAATAATCACGTTGAGTTCGTTTAATTGTTGAAGTCATTACACTCTCCAAAATGAGTTTGAAAAGTGTCAACGCTATTTAGGACGGGTCACACCAAAACAAAAAAGCGCCCGAAGGCGCTTTTTTTAGGCTGAGTTCTAGTTAATATTAGAACTTAACAGTTACACCACCGTAAATAGTACGGCCGATAGTGTCGTAAACTTCTGGAACAGTACCGCCATCACTACCGTTAGATACGGTCAATGGTTTCTCATCGGTAAAGTTCTTCACGCCTAAGCTTACAGTTGTGCTGTCGTTAACATGGTATGTACCAGAGATATTGTGGTAAATAATTGAGTCTACATTTGCTACAGCAGTAAATGCATCTAGATTTGCATCATAGTCAGTATAGTAATCTTTCATCGAACCAATATAACGGTTGAAGTACATAACGCTCCAATCATCTTGACCTACAGAAATGCTGAAATTATTACGTACGCGAGCATAAGCTCCGAAGTTACCGTCGATAGTACCAGTATAATCTTCACCATCTTGTTCGAATTTAGCCAGATAAGTCATATCGTTGTTAACTTTCCAATCTAGACCTAACAATTCGAAATTGTAGGCCAAGTTGAAATCGATGCCGCTGGTATCTTGTGAGCCAACATTCGTTAATGCACTAGAAAGATTTGTTAAATCACCATTTGCACCAATCTTGAATGTCTCACAGGCTGTAGTGTCACCAGCAAAGCAAGCATTAAGACCGGTCTGTACATCCATACGAGCAATTGCATCAGTCAACTTGAAACGCCAGTAGTCTAATGTTAACGACATTCCATCAACATAACTAGGTGAGTATACTAAACCAAAAGTGTAAGACTCAGACTCTTCTGGTTTTAAATTATCATCAGAAATATAGTTTACTAAGATTTGAGGATCTAATTCATTACCCCATGGATCAGTTAAATAATCAAAAGATCCTGAGTTGCCACCATATAATTCGGCAACACTCGGCGCCCGGAAACCTGTTGCTGCAACAGAACGAACCATCAGCTCATCAGTTGCATTATAAGTTAAACCGATTTTCCAAGTAGTCGCTTTACCAAAGGTTGAGTAATCGTCAAAACGCAGAGCAAATTCGCCCGTCAGTTTTTCGGTAAATGGAATACTGACTTCTTGGAAGAAAGAAACCACATTATAGTTACCATCAGTAGGATCTTGCTGAGCAGAAGTACTCTCACCTGCGATAACCACTTCGTCTGGCGTATAGAAACCACTTTCACGACGGTATTCTGCACCGATAGCAAAGCCTACCGCACCAGCGCTCAGATCGAATAACTCACCATTTAATCCAGCTGATAGTGTCTGTTGTTCGTTACCACCCTTAGTGTCTTCAACAAAACTAATATCTTCTATAATGTCTGCAGTTAAAGGAACACCTGTTAACCATGCATTCGTATTAGAATAAATAGAAGCCTCTGTTGCTGCAGCATTAATTGAGTTTTCTACAGTGGTTTTCGCTTGGTTTTTACCATAGGTGTAAGATAAATCCCAATTCATCCCAGTATGGACATCTAAAGTACCCGCTAAACCAGTCGATAGGCGCCAAGTATCAGTGTCTTGTGAATAAATACGAGGACCTACATCTGTAGTACGACGACGGTAGTTCACTTTGCCTCTATCATCAGCTTCAATACCACCTGCAATCATTGCAGAATCAAGTACCAAACATTGGTCAGAAGTAGTACCTACACCACAGACATCCAGCATAATATCCGCTGGTTGTGCTGCTAGTTGCTGACTTGAACGACGATTTGTATAAATAGCGTCAGCAGTTAAGACAACATCATTACCCAGTTCTTGCGTCATGTTGGCAAATAAGCTACGACGCTCACTTGGTGTTTGGTAAAAGCTATCTTTTGTAAAATCATATCCCTGAGATAGAGGTTTCCACTCTCCATCTTGGAAAGTCTTAACTTGCTGCTTTACATTACCTTTTACATCATAGATCGGATTCCCATCAGCATCTAATCTGTTGCCGACAATGCCACCATTTCCAACGAACGAACTGTTACCTGGCTCGGTCCAGCTACGGTCACTTTGGACTACACCACGACGGTCTGAGTAAGCTGCACCAAAGGTGTAGTTACCACCATCAGTATTAAAGCCATATAATATACTGGCGTCACCGTTTTGACCGTCACCTTTGTCGGTACCACTACCGTTCATATCAAACTGGAAACCTTCAAAATCTTTTTTGGTGATGATGTTCACTACGCCGGCAATCGCATCAGAACCGTATACCGCCGAAGCGCCATCTTTCAGGATTTCAACGCGAGCAATCATAGCAACTGGGATAGAGTTTAAATCCACTGAACTGTTAGCACCTGAGCCTGAGTTCACCATGCGACGGCCGTTTAATAGTACGAGAGTACGTTGTGAGCCCATACCACGTAAGTCAACTTGTGCAACACCGTCAGCACCGTTGTTAGTGGTTGAGCCTACCGCAGCCCCCGCCATTGAGGTTTGAACTTGTAGCATTTGGTCTACAGAGGTAAAGCCTTCGGCTTTGATTGCAGCAGCATCAATAACGGTAACAGGAGAAGCTGTTTCCATATCTTGACGTTGAATACGTGACCCCGTGACTTCAATACGCTCAACTTTTGCAGTCTCTTCAGCTGCAAATGCGCTTGATGCTACAAAGGTACCAGCAGCTATTGAGCTAACGACAGCTAAATTAATAGCCGACGCAACTTTGGTTCTTTTGATCATGAATGAATGCTCCCTAGATCTTACTATTATTTTTATGCTTACAGCTTGTACAACAATTGCTGTACGACTGTTGCGCTTGATACTGAGGATTCACTTTCATTCAGTCAATCTTCATTTTTTTAACCTTAAAAACTATTTTGTTTGTTATTTTATCCATTATTGTAAAATATTTGTTTGATTATAATCTTGGATGCTAACTCACTTCTATTTACAGCATTAAAAACCGTACATCCCAGTAATCAATAGCAATTAAAACTGTTAAAGAAATAACATTTAACAAACATGCGATAACCTCGAAAATGTGACTTGCACCACACTTTTCAAGAAGGTAACTATCTGCCACACAGAATAATATGTCGATTAATTATGAAGAAATATGCATATTAGTAATCATTGCAACAGAAAGAATCTTGTAAATATCAGGGATTTTACAGTGCACAATGATACAAAATGAATAAGTTGTGATTTTTATGCACCGCAAGTGTGCAATACACACAAATGCAACAATTCATCGCCAATTTAGAACAAGCATAAATATGTGGTGCTTTAGGATGAGATAAGGGTTAAAGAGCCGAAATAAACAGCATCTACAGAATAAGAAAGCGTTGAACCACACTAATCTGAATGCTGTTTTTATAAACAATACAAATGTCATTTCGAGTTGTTTCAACTCAACATATAAATACATTTGTTTTATTATTGTTAATTTATTGGATTAAATATTATTTACAAACCAAAATAAGATTATTAATTAACCGAATAAACTTAAATAAAAACAGCGCTCAAATGACTAGTCCGCGCCATAGTCAATTAAGTGAAACCGCTATTCATTAAATAATATTCATCTTGATGATTTGGATGTGGTTCGTTCTAACGGCAACATTATCTGGTGACAAAAAGGACAATAATGAAATCGGTAAAAACAAAAAGCGGCCAAGGCCGCTTTTTGTTAACAAGGTGACCCGTCCTAAATAGCGTTGACACTTTTCAAACTCATTTTGGAGAGTGTAATGACTTCAACAATTAAACGAACTCAACGCGATTATTCCCTCGCTTTTAAATTGGCGGTTGTCAACCAAGTGGAAAAAGGCGAGCTGACCTATAAGCAGGCGCAAGACAAGTACGGTATTCAAGGTTGCTCCACCGTGTTAGTGTGGTTACGCAAGCACGGCAAACTGGATTGGTCCCAAGGGACACCGTCTACATCAATGCGAGGACAGTTGATGACAGAACCCACCGAGCTCACCCCCGAGCAAAAGATAAAAGCCCTCGAAGCCGAACTGGAAGATACCCGCATGAAAGCGGCGTTCTTCGAAGCCATTGTCGAAAAACTCAGAACTGACTACGGGATATCCGTCGTAAAAAAGCCACCCGCGAAACGCTCCAGGAAAAAACGGACGTAGGTTATCGCGTCACCCAATGCTGTCGCTATCTTGGCATCAGTCGCCAGGCGTATTATCAGCAATGTCAGCGGCAAATCGTCTCAGAGCTAAGGGAGCAACAGGTGTTGCAAACAGTACAATATGAACGGTTATTTCAACCGCGAGTCGGTACGCGTAAACTGCAGTATTTACTCAACAAAATGCATCAAATAGTGATAGGACGAGACCGGTTATTTCGCTGTATTAGGACGCATCGTTTGTTGGTCACGCCGAAACGAGCGTACCATAAAACGACCCATAGCCATCATCGATTTAGGTGTCATCCCAACTTGCTTAAGCCCAGTGAGCAGCAAGTGGACATCAGTCGCTCAGAACAAGTCTGGGTGGCGGATATTACCTATCTACCACTGCAAGATAATGAAGCCTATTTAAGCTTGGTGACCGATGTCTGGTCACGAAAAATCGTGGGTTATCATGTTGATGATAATCTTAAAACAGACGGGGTGCTAACGGCCTACAAACGGGCGCTGAAGCAGCGACAAGATAAAAGTAAACCGCTGATACACCACTCAGACCGAGGGATACAGTACTGCTCAAACGCGTATCAAGCGGTTCACGCACAACATGGCGTGACATGCTCAATGACAGACGGATATGACTGCTATCAAAATGCCTTAGCAGAGCGAGTAAATGGCATCTTGAAGCAGGAGTTTTTAACACATAAGCCCGCAACGCTGGAGGAGGCGCGACAAATGGTGACAGAAGCGGTTGCCATCTATAATCAACGGCGGCCACATTTGGCCTTAAAATACAAAACGCCCGATGAGGTTCATCGAGCGTTTTAGGTGGAAATAAGTGTCAACTTATTTCAGGACGAGACAAGGTCATTCTTCTTGGATGTTACTCTGGTTTTATCATGCCAAAATGCAGATAGGCTCTGGTTGTGGCAATACGACCACGTGGAGTACGTTGGATAAAGCCTTGTTGGATAAGGAAAGGCTCCAATACATCTTCAATGGTTTCACGCTCCTCACCAATAGCCGCGGCAAGGTTATCAAGCCCTACAGGGCCTCCCATAAACTTATCGATAATAGCAAGCAGCAGTTTTCGATCCATATAATCGAAACCTTCGCCATCGACATCGAGCAAATCAAGCGCCTGCTCTGCGACTTTTTGCGTTACAGCACCGTCGTGTTTCACTTCCGCATAGTCACGCACTCGGCGCAGTAAACGGTTGGCGATCCTCGGGGTTCCCCGTGAGCGCTTGGCAATTTCGGTGGCCCCTTCACTATCAATGGCCAATCCCATCACCTGCGCCGAACGGGTCACAATGGTGCTTAAATCTTTAACATTATAAAACTCGAGCCGCAGTGGAATGCCAAAACGCGCCCTTAACGGAGAGGTTAACGCCCCTGCCCGCGTGGTCGCACCCACTAAGGTAAAAGGCGGTAAGTCCAACTTAATTGAACGTGCAGCAGGCCCCTCACCAATCATAATATCCAGCTGATAGTCTTCCATCGCAGGATACAGAATTTCTTCGACGACAGGACTTAAGCGGTGAATTTCATCGATAAAAAGCACATCCCCCGCCTCAAGATTGGTGAGCAGCGCCGCCAAGTCCCCGGCTTTCTCGAGCACAGGCCCCGACGTCGATTTGATGTTCACCCCCATTTCATTAGCCACAATCATGGCTAAGGTGGTTTTACCTAACCCCGGCGGGCCGTAGATCAACATATGGTCTAAGGCTTCTTCGCGATTCTTTGCCGCTTGAATAAACACTTTTAATTGGGCACGCGTATCATCCTGCCCAGTATATTCATCGAGCAATTTAGGGCGCATGGCCCTGTCGATAACATCGTCTTGACCTTGCAGCTGCGGCTGGATCAGTCTATCTGCTTCAATCATTTACCTATTCCTGTTACCGCATCGACATACGGCACTTGCTATTTTGGTGCAGTTGCAACCTAACTGGCTGCAAAAATCGCGTACCGCAATATAACACTAGCCTCAATGAAAACCATGCCATTAGAGCATCGATTTTAACGCGGCTTTAATCAAGGTCTCACTGTCCATGCCTTCTTTATAGGTGGCAGAAACGGCTTTACTCGCCTGTGGTGGTTTATAGCCGAGGGAGATCAAGGCTGAAATCGCATCCTCTTCGGCACTGTTGACCGTCGGAGCCGGTGAATAGTTAGATTGCAGCACGAACTCACGCTCAGAGCCTACGGATGCCTCCATTAAGCTCTTCAATTTATCGCGCATCTCAACCAATAAACGTTCGGCAGTCTTTTTACCAACACCGGGTAATTTCACCAGCGTCACTATATCATCGCGCTCGACACAGCCCACAAACTCGCTGGCGGTCATGCCAGAAAGAATGGTTAACGCCAGTTTAGGACCCACGCCGTTGGCCTTGATAAGCAAACGAAACAGTGAGCGCTCTTGTTTAGTGATAAAGCCGTAAAGCAGCTGGGCATCTTCACGCACCACAAAATGGGTATACACTGTGGTCGGTTGATTGACCTCGGGGAGTTCATAGAAGCTGGTGAGGGGCATCTGTAACTCGTACCCTACACCATTGACATCAATCAACACCTCTGGCGCTTGCTTTTCAATTAACACGCCACGTAAACGACCTATCATCTGTACCGTCCATATGTTCTTGTTGTCGCTCGGCCGCTTAAGGCGACCAAACTTTGATTGGTGTGATAATGACATACCGCAACGCCGAGCGCATCAGCAGCGTCGGCCTGTGGCGCCGCAGGCAACTTAAGCAATTGCTGGATCATATGTTGAACCTGTTCTTTCTTGGCTCGCCCCGTTCCGACCACCGCATTCTTAATTTGGGTGGCACTGTATTCGGCAACGGGTAAGTTGGCCACTGTCGCAGCCACGATGGCCGCACCACGGGCTTGACCCAATTTCAAGGCCGAGTCGGCATTCTTGGCGAGAAACACTCGCTCAATCGCAAATTCATCGGGTTGGTATTGGCGAATAATTTCACTGATCCCATCAAAGATTTGCTTGAGTCTTAATGGTAAATCCTCGCCCGAGGTGCGAATGCAGCCACTGCCCAAATAAAGTTGCTGACGCCCTTGGCATTGGATAACGCCGTAACCTGTGATCCGAGAACCTGGGTCAACCCCTAAAATAATCGCCATGCTATCCCTAATGTCTGTACTCGAATTAATTCAACCTAGATAACGGCAATTGTAAACCGAGCAACAGCGCAAAAAACATCAATAAATCAAAGGTAAATCTAAGGTGACCCAATAAGCAATATGTGGTGTCTAAACGCTGGTTCAAAGCTCAGTGTTAAGCGCTTGCTCTATGTAAGAACCGCTCTATGTAAGAACTGATCTATGCAAGAACCAAGCTCTGGCGAGCTCAGCTCCGGCCACCTACTAAGATAAAAATCAAATGACAGCTTAGGCTTACCCTAAACTTTCCATAATCTCATCGGAGATTTCGGCATTATGATACACCTCTTGCACATCATCGTGCTCTTCGAGGGTATCGATAAGACGCATAAACTTCTCCGCCGTCTCGGCATCTAACTCCGCTTTGGTCGAGGCTATCATCGCGATTTCGGCGTTATCACTGACAAATCCCGCCGCATCGAGGGCATCTTTCACCCCATAAAACTCGGTCGGTTCGGTAAATACGTCAATTGCACCATCATCGTAACTCACCACATCTTCGGCGCCTGCTTCTAGCGCCGCGTCCATCAGGGCGTCTTCATCTGTGCCCGGCGCATAGGACAACACGCCGCGCTTAGTGAACAAATAAGCAACCGAACCATCGGTCCCTAAATTCCCACCCGATTTACTAAAGGCATTACGCACGCCGCTCACGGTACGGTTACGGTTATCTGTCATGGTCTCGACCATCACAGCGGTGCCGCCAGGGCCATAGCCTTCGTAAATAATGGTTTCGAGTTGCTGACCTTCAAGCTCACCGGCGCCACGTTTAATTGCGCGCTCAATGGTGTCGCGGGTCATGTTGCCGCCAAGCGCTTTATCGATTGCAATACGCAGACGCGGATTTGAATCGGGATCCGAACCACCTTCACGGGCAGAAACCGTTAACTCGCGGATAAATTTGGTAAAGAGTTTACCGCGTTTGGCATCTTGCGCTGCTTTGCGGTGTTTAATGTTGGCCCACTTACTATGACCTGCCATGGGAGTTCTCCTCTACACATAGCCATTGCACATCTTATCAATAGCCTAAGGTAACCTTGACGGCGCCTCTTGCAAGGTTCCTATAACCAATGTTCCTTTACACAAAGATTGACGGCAAATTCAGTGACGTCGATAACGCAGATATTGATAAGAAATGAAATGACGGGGTAAAAATAGACCGAGGCTTGCGCCTCGGTACTCGATAAATACTAAAGATTAGTCTTCAGTCTTCGCGGCTTTCACCACGGAAATACCTAGTTCAGCTAATTGTTGTGGGTTAGCAAAACCTGGGGCATTGGTTAACGGACACGCAGCTGTGGTGGTTTTCGGGAAAGCCATCACATCACGGATTGAGCTTGCGCCCGTCATCAGCATGATAATACGGTCTAAACCGAATGCCAGACCCGCATGTGGCGGCGTACCGTAGCGCAGCGCTTCGAGTAAGAAGCCGAATTTCTCTTTCGCTTCTTCATCGGTGATGCCAAGAATACGGAATACCGCAGATTGCATCTCTTGGTTGTGGATACGAACTGAACCACCACCTAATTCACAGCCGTTTAATACCATGTCGTAAGCATCTGACACACGGTTAGCCGGATTGGCTTCCAGCTCTTGTGGTGTCACGCCGCGTGGCGCAGTAAACGGATGGTGAACCGCGTGGAAGCTGCCGTTGATCTTCTCAAACATTGGGAAGTCAACCACCCACAGTGGACGCCATTGACCTTCGAGCAGATTAAAGTCTTCACCGGCTTTAAGACGCAGTGCGCCCATAGATTCAGCAACCACAGTCGCGTTATCGGCACCAAACAGGATGATATCGCCAGTTTGTGCGCCAGTGCGGCTGATGATTTCGTTTACAATGCCTTCGTTCAAGAACTTAAGCACAGGTGATTGAATGCCTTCTAAGCCTTGAGTCAGGTCGTTTAGCTTCATCCACGCTAAACCTTTAGCACCGTAAATACCGACAAACTTAGTGTAATCATCGATTTGCTTACGGGATAAGCTCGCGCCACCAGGAATACGCAGGGCCGCAACACGGCCTTCTTCATCATTAGCTGGGCCTGAGAATACCGCAAACTCCACTTCTTTGAGCAAGTCAGCGACGTCAACCAGTTCTAATGGGTTACGTAAATCTGGCTTATCTGAACCGAAACGACGCATGGCTTCGTTATAGGTCATACGTGGGAATTCGCCTAAATCGACGTTCAGCATCTCAAGGAACAGACCACGCATCATCTCTTCGGTCTTAGCCATCACCTGCTCAGACGTCATAAATGAGGTTTCGATATCGATTTGAGTAAATTCTGGCTGACGATCAGCACGTAAGTCTTCGTCACGGAAGCATTTTACGATTTGATAGTAACGATCAAAGCCTGACATCATCAGTAACTGTTTAAACAGCTGTGGTGATTGTGGTAGCGCGAAGAATTGACCTTTGTAAGTGCGGCTTGGCACTAAATAGTCACGTGCACCTTCTGGCGTTGCCTTAGTCAGGATAGGCGTTTCGATATCTAAGAAACCGTTTGAGTCGAGGAAACGACGCACAGCACTGGTCACTTTCGCGCGGAACATTAAGCGCTGCGCCATTTCTGGGCGACGTAAATCTAAATAACGGTACTTTAGACGCTGCTCTTCACTGTTGTTTTGATAGTTATCTAAGCTCAGCGGCAGCGGCTCAGAACTGTTGATGATCGTCAGTTCTTTACCTAATACTTCAATTTCGCCGGTCTTCATTTGCGCGTTGACTTGGCTATCAGGACGGGCACGAACCACGCCTTTTACCTGCACACAAAACTCGGCGCGCAGCGTACTGGCCACATTGAACACCTCAGGTAAATCTGGATCGTAAACCACTTGGACCAGACCTTCTCTGTCTCTTAAATCTAAAAAGACCACGCCACCCAAATCACGGCTACGATTAACCCAACCTACCAAGGTAACTTCTTGTCCAACGTGAGACTTATTGACGTCTCCACAATAATGACTGCGCATCTAACTCTATCCTTTATCCGGAAACCGGTGCTTTGGAAATAATCAAAACGAGATAAAAGCGGCATTATAGTCAAATAATGCCGATTACCAAAGTACTTCACTTTTAGGCGGTGAAGTATCAAACAGTTTTACGCCCTTGACTAGAGGCGAACGCACTATCTGCGTATAAGCGTTCAAAAAACCATCAAGCTAGGCGGTAGCAACGGCCACCCGCCGTTTTGGCTTGATACATCAGTTGGTCGGCTTTCTTCATTAACTCGATGGCCGTATCGCCATCGCGGGGATAAATGACCACGCCAATACTGATAGCCACCTCAACGGTCACCCCTTCTATGCTAAAAGGTGACGATAACGAGTGCAGAATATTATCAGCAACTTGGGTCGCGGCATCGAGATCTTGCACACGATTTAGCAGGATCACAAACTCATCGCCGCCGAATCTTGCCACTGTATCAGAATTGCGAATGGCTTTGGTCAATAATCCCGCCACTTTTAATAGCAGTGCATCCCCCACAGGATGACCATATTGATCGTTAATTTGTTTAAAGCCATCCAAATCGATAAACAACAAGGCGAAATGGCTATGATCTCGCCGATGGGCAAGTAAGGCCTGAGACAATCTATCATCCAACAGTGCCCTATTAGGCAATTGGGTTAAGGCATCGTGACTAGCAACATGCTGCAAACGCTTTTCAGCGGCAATTCGGCGGGTGATCTCAAGATTCAAACGACGATTAACGACTAAAATCGCCACCATCACGCCAGATAACACTAACGCCCCGAGCAATAAATAACGGATCCATTGCAGATATTGACTGTTATCCGTCGTCAAAGAAAAACTCACCCAATGGGAATAGATTTGTTGCTGCGTATGTTGATCGATTTGCGCCAACACGCGATTGATTAAGGGAACCAGCGGCGCATACTGCGGGTTAAGTCCAAAGTGGCTGTGCTGATCGGCTAAGTCACTGAGGAGTGACATTTTCAGCAACGGATATTGGCCTGTTTTTAACTCAGAGGCCAGCGTCACGACTTTATCGATAAACACATCCGCATGGCCATCGTTGACCGCCGAGAGTCCCGACTGGGTATCAGGCACCAGCACCAGTTTGAGCGAGGGCTGCAATGCCATCAGTTGCGCCACCAGATGATAGCCCTCCACCACTGCCACCCTTTGTCCCGCCAATTGCGCCAGATTAAATACCGAGACTTGCTCAAGCTGTGATACTAAACCCCATGGTGATGGCCAGTAGGGATCGCTAAAAGTTAAAAATTGCTGGCGCTCGGCGGTTTGAGCAATACTGCCCGCCAGTGCAATCTCGCCTGAACGCAAGGCGCCAATCAGCGAGTGCCAATCGTCAAAGGCGACGGGCTGAATATTAATCCGCAGTTGCTCGGCTAACAGCTGGCTGACATCGCTATTAATCCCCGCAAACTGGCCTTGCTCATCGCTAAACTCCATTGGCGGCCACTGTTTCAAGTAACCGAGTTTAAGCTCACCGAGTTGCGAGAGGTAATCTTGCTCACTGCTTGAGAGCTGAATGCCGTGTAATCCCTTTTGGTTAAAAATGCGATCCTTAGGGTTAAGCATCCATTTCTGCTCTACCTCGGCAAATTCCTGCATGCTAATACTGCGAAAACCATTAGCAATGCGCTGGGTTAAGCCGGGATCGTCACTGCGGGTCAGTACATACACATCGGTCGGAAACTCAAGCTCAGGATATTGATGAAATTCGGACCAAGCCTTATTTTGCAATAAATAGTGGGAAGTCCATGCACCCGCGGCAACAAAGCCTGCGATCTCGCCCGAGCGCGCACCCGCGACCATGCTGTCCATATTTTCGTAATAACGCAGCGTGACATCGGGCAGCGCTTTACGCAGCGCAACGAGATAAGGCGCTGTCGGCACAACACCGATACGTTTGCCTTTTAAACTCTGTAAATCGGTCAGTTGTTGCTGATATAAAAACAACCGACTCTTCACCGTATAGAGTTGCCATGCGCGGGTTAAGCCAGTTTTCAATTCGTCACTTTCAGGGTAACCAATATGCGCATCGGCTAAACCTTGGCGCACATCATTGACACTGGCATTCATGTCGCCCGAGATAAAATCCACATTAATGCCGGTCTTCGCCGACCATAGTTGCCAGAGATCCACATAAAATCCATGGGGCAAGCCATCGACGCCTAAATCGACAAAGGGCTCAACGCCTAGCTGCATCGCCACCACAAGACCCGCTTTTTGCCCGTGATAGCCTAACCAGCGACGCTCGGTTTGTTGCACAAAACGTGCATCGAGTGAATGAAACCCCTGATTAATCTTCTCGACTAAAGCTTGATTGCCTTTCATCACCGCGGGGACAAACTGCATGGCCTTGATTGGAATACGCGCACTGATGGGAAAACTGCCCGCAATTGCTTGGCTTGATGCAGGATCGCGCAGATAGCCATCGAGTCCTGCAAAGACGACCGTTTCGCCCGCTGCAACACCCGCCAGTAATTTTTCACGGCTCTCATAATATTTGAAGACTAAATTCGGCTCGATACGGCGAAGCTCAGCCTCATGGGATGAGCCACTCACAATTCCGATTTGGTAAGGAATAAGTTCCTTAATGGACTTTTTACCCTGCAAGGATTTATGCAGGTAAAGATAGGTACTGACATCGGCAATAGGCTCCGCAAAATCAAACAACTGTTCACGCTCGGGCGTCTGTCCCATGCCGATATGCACTTGGGCTTTACCCTGCTGCAACTGCTGCAATGACTCATTCCAGTGACGCGCCACAAATACTAATGGTGTATTGGTACGCTTGCCCCATTCCTTCCACAGATCCACTAATAAACCCGTGGCTTCACCGTCGTTGTCGACAAACTGATAGGGAAAGCTGTCTTCCCCCATCACCACAATCAGTGACTCAGTCTGTCCTTGACTGGCGTTAACTGCGTTACTGGTGAGTATGCAACACAGGATCACGATAAGCTGGAGCACTAACTTCAACTGGGGTCCCTAGTACTTGATGTACAATGTAAATACTTTGTTATTGATGCATATTAGACAGAAATTTCGGGCAAATTACTAGCTGAGACTTGCTGCTAGTCAACGGGATTCGTTAAAATGCATGGCTGAATTTTCGAGATATTCCCAGATGAACGCTTCCCAAGATACTATCTACGCTCAAGCGAGCGAACACATTAGCGATTTCCAGTTTGATAACCGTGTCGCGGGTGTCTTCAGTGACATGATCCGCCGCTCGGTGCCTGGCTATGCGCAAATTATCAATACTATTGGCGATTTTGCGGATCGTTTCGTCAAGCCTAATACCCAAGTCTATGATTTAGGTTGCTCTTTAGGTGCTGCCACCTTAAGCATTCGCCGTCAAATCCAGGGCCGCGATTGCCGCATTATCGCCGTGGACAATAGCGAATCCATGGTGACGCGCTGCCAAGAAAACCTCAATGCCTATGTGAGTGATACTGAGGTTGAGCTGATCTGCGGCGATATTCGTGATATTCACATCGAAAACGCTTCTTTAGTCGTGCTTAACTTTACCCTGCAATTTTTACCGCCAGAGGACAGAGAAGCGCTGATCGCGAAGATTTATCACGGTTTGAATCCCGGCGGTCTGTTAGTGCTGTCGGAAAAAATTCGCTTCGATGATGCGCCTATTCAAAGTGTGCTCGAAGAGCTGCACTTAGACTTTAAACGCGCCAATGGCTACAGCGAGCTCGAAATCAGTCAAAAGCGCAGCGCGCTCGAAAACGTGATGAAGCCCGATACCTTAACTCTCCACCAGCAACGTTTGACTCGCCAAGGGTTTAGCCACTTTAGCTTGTGGTTCCAATGTTTTAATTTCTCTTCCATGGTGGCCATCAAGTGATCAGTTTCAGTTCCTTTTACCAACAAATTGCCGATTCCAATTTGCAGCATTGGCTCGAGACTTTGCCAGCCATTCTCGGCAAATGGCAAAGAGAACATAAACACGGCAACTTACCCAAGTGGGAAAAAGTGCTCAATAAGCTGCACTATCCCGCCCCAGATCGCGTTGATTTTGTCAGCAGTGTCACTGTCGGCACAGGCGAGCAACTCACGCCCGGCGAAAAGGAAAAGCTTGAGAACCTACTGCGCCTGTTTATGCCTTGGCGCAAAGGCCCATTTCATATCCACGGCATTCATATCGATACCGAATGGCGCAGCGATTGGAAGTGGGATCGCGTGAGCCCGCATATTTCTCCTTTGCAAAACCGCACAGTGCTCGATGTCGGCTGTGGCAGCGGCTATCACATGTGGCGCATGCTTGGCGCGGGCGCTAAACGCGTGGTGGGCATCGACCCTTCACCGTTGTTTTTGTGCCAATTTGAAGCCGTTAAGCGCCTAAGTGGTGAAAATCACCCGGTGCACTTACTGCCACTTGGCATTGAAGAGCTGCCACCACTGGATGCATTCGATACGGTTTTCTCCATGGGCGTCTTGTATCACAGACGTTCGCCTATTGATCACTTGTTACAATTACGTGATCAGTTACGTATGGGTGGGGAATTAGTGTTAGAGACTTTGGTAATAGATGGTGATGAAAACGCCGTACTCGTCCCTCAAGATAGATATGGGAAAATGAATAATGTATGGTTTATTCCATCCGTCGCGGCCTTGATGCTCTGGCTAAAGAAGTGTGATTTCACAGACATACGTTGTGTCGACACCGATGTCACCGCCCTAGCCGAACAGCGCCGAACCGATTGGATGCCGAATGAGTCACTGGTTGAATATCTTGACCCTAACGATATCACTAAGACTATCGAGGGTTACCCCGCGCCGAAACGCGCAACGATTATTGCGGTGAAAAATCAACCCAATCAAGATTTGACCTAACGAGTTAACTCCAGTGGCCTAATACGCTTATGCCTAGGTAAACCCTAGGCATAAAACCCGTTTTAACGCCAATAGGAAGTACTATGCTAAAGCAGTTGATCGCTATCGCCGTTGCCAGCAGCTTAATGGGATGCGCAGCGACAGAACCGACCGCCCACGCCCCCACACCACTCGATACTGATACTTTTAATACCCGTCTTAATCAGCAGCAAGATCAGTTAGTGGCTGCGATTAATCAGCAATGCCAGCCTGCGGATTTAACCTCGCTTGCGACACTCAACAGCCAAGTCGAGCAGCTCAGTCTGCAAATCAATCATTTAAATCAAGCGGCGAAAAACCTCACCGCACAAAAGCAAGCCGCCGTGGCGACGCCTGCGCCGAGCCAATGTCCCAAATCCGCCCTTGGGGATAAGTTTTTACTCGGTGAAATCGAAAATGTGTTTATCGATGAACTCAATGCCAGTTTTGCCACCCGCATTGATACCGGCGCAGAGTCCTCCTCCATCGATGCCCGTAATATCACCCTGTTTGAGCGCGATGGCGCCCAATGGGTGCGCTTCGATGTGTATACCCAAGGGGAAAAACAGCCCGCGACGAATTTCGAATCTAAGGTCGTACGTTTTGTACGGATCAAGCAGGACGCGAATGAAAAGGACGATCGTCGCCCCGTGATCCACGCGCACCTTAAGATAGGCCAATATTCCGCAGAGACTGATCTTAACCTCACCGACCGTAGTCACCTCGACTATCCCTTATTGCTCGGCCGTAAATTTATCAAAGATATCGCCGTAGTCGATGTCGGCCAGCGCTATGTGCACGGTAAAGCCAAACAGCCCAAAGCCACACCTAAACAACCCGGTCCTGAACAACCCAAAGCAGAGTCAGCTATCGTCTCCAGCGGCAAAAAATAACCGCTTGAGCCAAGCCGTTTTACAAGCTGAGCATAAGAGCCGCTTGCGCTTATTGGTCTGCCAGCTTGTGACATCGCCGCTCAATCTGACGCAGCCTGACGTAGCTAATACCCGCCACGCGTGGATCTAACGCGTGACGACGAGTTCGAACCGCCAATGCCTGGGTAATCCCACGTTTTTCGGCCATTGGCGCAACATGGGAAACACGTATGCATTCACGTAAACCTTTTTACATTTTGGTGGCATTACTATTTATTGTCGGTTTAAGCGCCAGCATTTACCGCGGCGTTAAGCATCAGGTGCCTTTTCTCCCCGGCGAGCAAGTGCAAAGCTGGGCGGTAGACGCCAAGATAAGCTTCGATGGCACAGGGGATGCGGCCGAAGTGTCCTTCTCTTTACCACAGGATCCCGCCTATGAAGTCTTGGTCGAGAACGCCAGCTCCCCAGGCTTTGGGCTGTCCCTGAGTGATGATAAGGACGCGCGCCGTGCCAATTGGTCGATTCGCGAGGCCTATGGCAGCCAAGATCTCTATTATAAAGTGACCCTAGTGCCGACGGGCGTGACCCAAATCCACAGCGACGATATCCCAAGTCAACCAGAGCCTTACCTCTGGCCTGCGACCGAGAAGACCGCCGCGGAGCAAGTGATAAGCGAAACTTGGGCGCGCAGCGCATCGAACTTGTCCTTCGCCCAGCAATTGATGAATGCAATCACGGCCACTAAGCGCAGCCAAAATATGGAGCTGCTACTGTCGAGCCAAACCGCGACGCAAGTGTTTTTACATATGCTGCAAACCAAGGGTATTCCCGCCCGTGAAGTCAGTGGACTCTACCTTGAAGATCAACGCCGCCGTCAATCCCTCTCACCCTTTGTGGAAGTGTTCCATAACAGCGAGTGGGTCTTGTTCGATTTAGTTAAAGGCAAGCAAGGCCGACCAGAGAACTTACTGCTGTGGGAACGTTCGGGCCATTCCGTGCTCGATGTGATGGGCGGCGTTAACTCGCAGGTGCATTTCTCGATGTTACAAGACACCCGCTCGGCATTAGCGACATCCATCGATATGATGATGAATAACAATGCCTTGGATTTTTCACTCTACCAATTACCGCTAGAAGAACAGAGTCTATTTAAGGGTATTTTATTGATCCCTATCGGGGTGCTGATGGTGGTGTTTTTACGGGTGATCATTGGGGTGAAAACCTCGGGTACCTTTATGCCAGTCCTTATCGCCCTCGCCTTTATTCAAACCAGTTTAGTCACGGGCTTAGTCGGCTTCTTGTTGATCGTGGCCTGCGGTCTAATGATCCGCTCCTATTTATCCCAATTAAATCTGTTGCTGATCTCGCGAATATCGGCGGTGATCATCGTCGTTATCGGCATTATCGGTGTCTTTACCTTACTGTCTTATAAATTCGGTTTAAGCGAAGGACTGACGATTACCTTCTTCCCGATGATTATTTTGGCGTGGACCATCGAACGTATGTCTATCCTGTGGGAAGAAGAAGGCCCGAAAGAAGTGATAGTGCAAGGCGGTGGCAGCCTGATGGTCGCCACCCTCGCCTACTTAGCCATGAGTGCCAGTTGGGTACAACACTGGGTATTTAACTTCCTTGGGATCCACTTAGTGATCTTGGCCTTAGTCCTATTAATGGGCCAATACACAGGTTATCGCCTACTCGAACTCAAACGCTTTAAACCACTCGCGGGAGATGCCTAATGAATATTGCTTGGCCATGGGAGCTTCGCGCGCGCGGCGTGCTCAATATGAATAAGCGCAATATCGATTACATTGGTCGCTATAATCCGCGTAAATTTTATAAACGAGTGGACGATAAGCTGCTGACTAAACAGTTGGCATTAGCCAATGATATTGCCGTGCCCGATTTAATCGCCGTTGTGCGCGAGCAGCACGAAATTGTGCATATTCCCGAGCGCGTTAAGGGCCGCACAGGGTTTGTGATCAAACCTGCCAAGGGCTCTGGTGGTAAAGGCATTTTAGTGATCACCCATATTGAGCAGGGGCGTTACTATAAACCCAGCGGGCACGAAGTCAGCCCATCGGAATTGGATAGACACGTGTCTAATATCCTCAGCGGCTTATTCTCCCTTGGCGGCAAACCCGATGTAGCGATTGTCGAGGGACTGATTGAATTCGAGCCCGTGTTTGACGGTTACAGCCATGAAGGCGTGCCCGATATCCGCTTGATTGTCTTTAAAGGTTTTCCGGTGATGGGAATGCTCAGGCTCTCCACCGCCGCCTCCGATGGTAAGGCCAATTTGCACCAAGGCGCCGTAGGTGTGGGCGTTGACATTGCCACGGGAAAAGGGTTACATGCTGTGCAATTTGATTCTCCAATTGAGTTTCATCCAGATACAGGCAAAAAGCTCACCGATATTGTCGTCCCCCATTGGGACAGCTTGCTGCATACCGCATCGAGCGCATATGAAATGTGTGAGATGGGTTATTTAGGCACAGATATGGTGCTTGATCAGACTAAAGGCCCGCTGTTATTGGAACTCAATGCACGCCCGGGACTGGCGATCCAGATTGCAAATGGAAAAGGCATTTTGCCTAGACTTAAGCATGTCGAAGCCATGTCATCCCATTCAATGACAGTTGCAGAACGTGTAGCCTATGCAAAAATCCATTTTAACGGCTAGCCTGTTTGGCTGGTGTTTATCCTCCCTCGGTGCAGCCTATGCTGCGCCAAGTCCTGTGCCGCTGCTGGTTGAGCAGTGTTTGCGCCAACCCAATATCGATTTGGCTGGCGCCTTCGCCAGTTATGCCAGCACCCACCAGCGCCAAAGCTTAACACTGGCGGATAAGGCCCTAGTGTTAGAGCAGCAAACCATAGGGCTGAATAATGTCAACGACAGACTCACCTACTACCGAGGTTTGCTGCTGTCGGGGGATGAGCGCCAAGGTTTACTGCAGTGTCAGTTGCGCTTGGCCGACACTTTGAGCGACTTACTAAATCAGGCGGAATTTAGCCAACTGGCGTTTGAGCTGACCCAAGCCACTGCGGCAAATAATGATGCGCCAAATCAGGAGCAGTATTTACTCGGTGAGCAATTAACGGCTTTATTGCGCCAACATTTATCCATTATGGATAAAGCCAAGCTGCACACGGCGCAGGCTAGCATTCGCCAAGGCTTAGGCAATCAGCAGTTTCAACTGGATATTCAAGCGGCTAACTGCCAGCTAACAGATGAAGTAGCGGAGATTAATACAGCCAATAACGAGGAAGAAACAGCAAATTCAGGCACTTTCTCAGGGACTATCGCGAGTTACTTGTTAAAGCAACCTAATGCCGAATGTCGACAAACCCTGTGGCAAGCCTATCAAGGTCGAGCCAGGGAACATAATCAAGTCGCCTTACACCGCATTGCCGAGCTTCGCCAACGCATTGCCAATGACGCAGGTTTTAGCGATTACGCCAGTTACAGCCTCAGCGATCAACAACTCAATACCCCGGAATTAGTTAAAGCGTTTCTCGATAGCCAAACCGAAGCAATTCAAGTTACCCCTTGGGATCTTGGCCGTACCTTATCGCAATTACCTAGTGCGCAAACCACCACCCTCAATACCCGAGAGCTGCTCGACAAGGCCTTAACAAGCTTAAGCGAGTTTGGTTTACGTTTTGAGGTGATTGGCGAGCATCTAGACTCGACAGCTACTCAAACGGCACTTTCTCAAACGGCACTCGCACAAGCGCAGCAACAGATCCTCCGCGTTTACCATATGGATAGATTATTGGGAGAAGTGTATCTGGCTATCGGCGCTCAAGATAAAGTGAATAAACCTAGGAATGCCAGTCAACACACCCTCAGGCAAAATGTGATTGGACAGCAATTTGGTCAACAGGCGCTTGAGCTCCCCGCGACACTCAATAATTTCAAAGATATAGAACGCTTTACCCAAG
Organism: Shewanella sp. GD03713; assembly: GCF_029843705.1. Classification (NCBI taxonomy): domain Bacteria; kingdom Pseudomonadati; phylum Pseudomonadota; class Gammaproteobacteria; order Alteromonadales; family Shewanellaceae; genus Shewanella; species Shewanella sp. GD03713. Next base: position 2,269,460 of record NZ_JAOCIW010000001.1, on the reverse strand, counting down.
CCCTCGCCGATGCAATGACCTCGCTGGCGCGCGGCAGTCATTTTTACCTTAATAACACCTTAGGCCCGACGCTCGATACCAATCAATTACCGAGTCTTTGGCTCGCTAAGGTATTACGCCAAACGCTATTCCCCCAATTTGATACCCTATATATTCAGCCGAGGGAAACGCTCGCAAGCACCTATGCAACGCAGCTTAAAGTCTTTCGCGCTAAGGTAGCACTTAACTTTTACCAGTCCTTAAACCAGCAAAGCTATCCGGATCTCCCTGCTGAATTTAGCAAAAGCTTTGGGGCGAACTGGACACAAGCGATTGATTACCCATACAGTTTCAATGCAATCGCCAACGAAGGCCCACGTTATTATCAATCCCTGTGGCAAGCCAAACTCGCAACGCTTGTCCATCAATCCACCCAAGACTGCCAAGATAAGCTTGGGCTTTTTAATCTCCTCGTGGTCAATGAGACCGCACTCACCTTGAGCGAGCAACTGCGCGCCATACTTGGCGAACCCGTGGATGCCGCTGCGCTTATCCAAAGGATTATCCATGTCTCAGGATCTGAAAATCACCCATACACCACAACCGAAACACAAACTCACACTACCCATTGCGCTTTTTAGCGGTTTAGCCTTCTTTACCGCACAGAGTGCTTTCGCCAACACGCAAAGCTCGCCCTTAAGTCACGCTGGGCTTGAGTACTCACAAAAGGTACTCAAGCCAAACGCCGCGGATAAAACCGAATTAAGCCAAAGCGACGTTGCGCAGCTTATTCAACAGAACCTTGAAACCCATCTCTATACACTCCCGCCTCGGGTGCAGGGCCATTATGGGATCCGCCTCTATCGCCTGACGGGCGATGAGCAATATGCTAACGCGGCGTTAGTCGATCTTTATGCGGTAACCGAAGCTCAAGCGTTTTATGCCTGCCAAATGGATAACCCTGAGTTTGTACGCCAAGCCTCACAGAACGCCATCGCCGAACTGGGCAATGGTCCCAGAGCCAAGGCCCGTAAAAAAGCCCTCGCGCCCTTTCCTGAGTTTTTATTTTACTCCGATGTGCTATTGCGATTTGCCAGTCGAATCGATGAGTTAGGCTTTACAGGTCCTTGCCATAATCAAATGATCCAAGCCCTCAAAAAGGCCGACTTACGTCAAGGTTTGACCGATCCCGCAATGATTAAAGCCTGGGCGGCGCAACTGATTAACTATGTGTATTGGGCCAAACAATTGGGTGTGGGAGATTATCTAGAGGATTATAAAACGGCGTTTACTCGGGTTTATCCTGATTCGCAGGATGCCACACTCAGCAAAGCACTGTTTCGTAATAAGCTCTACGGCATGACGCATTTTATCTTTGCCGCCAGTGAATATTATCAGCATCGGGTGGATGCCACTGAGTTTGCATGGATTTTGGATTACTTTGACGCCAACATTGAGCGAATTTTACAGGATGCGACCGACGATATTATTGCCGAAGTCGGCATTAGTTTTCTGCTAGCGGGCAAGACAGACCATACTGTCGTGGCTCAAACTCGGACTTATATTGCCAACTCGTTCGACCCTAATAGTCAAATTATCCCCTCACCCAAAGGCAATCCTGACTTAGCCCTTGGCGAGCATCGTAATGTGCTTGCGATAATGTTACTTAATTGGCCAGAAACGCTCTATCCCGGCCCCTATCTTAACGAACTTAACGCGACGAAAAAGTATTTACCTATGGGCGTGACGCCTAAGGTTATCGATTAACCCATACCCATAGTTCGTACTGATAAGAGGTTGTCACGCCGCAGCATTGCAACGCGATAACCTCTTTTTCAATTAACACGATAATAGTATTGAAAAAACGATCATAGCTCGCCACTATAAGCCTCAATCTATCGCTTTTTTAGAAACCTGTCGTTTACGACATGAGGACAACCATGACTCGCGCGAAATCCACCCTTGAGCAATGGCGTATTTTACAGGCTGTCGTCGACTATGGCGGCTATGCGCAGGCGGCAGAAAAGCTCAATAAGAGCCAATCCTCACTCAATCATGCGGTAGCTAAGTTGCAACACCAGCTCGGTATAGAGCTACTCGAAGTTCGAGGCCGCAAAGCTTACCTGACACCACAGGGCGAAGTATTATTGCGCCGTTCGCGTCATGTGACTCAAGCGGTCAATGAGTTAGAACAACTCGCGAGCAACCTTGAGCAAGGTTGGGAGCCCACACTTACCATTGCTCGCGAAATCGTCTATCCGATGGAAAGTCTAGTGTGCGCGCTAAGTGACTTTTTGCCCCATAGCCGCGGCACTCGGATCATTATGTTGGACTCAGTCATCACAGGTACTCAAGAATTAATCCTTCAAAATAAGGTCGATATTGCGATTTGCGCAGGAATTCCACCGAAGGGCTATTTATCCGAGCCCCTGTGTGAACAGGAGCTGCATCTGGTTTGCCACCCGAGCCACCCCTTGGCAGAAATGGGCACCTTAGACGATGACAAGCTACTAGCGCAGTACCTGCAACTGGTGATCAAAGACACGGGCCTGCAACCCAATGTTGATATCGGTTGGTTGAAGGCCGAGCAGCGCTGGACAGTATCTAACTTCCATGAGGCGAAAGTCATTTTAAATCAGGGTATTGGTTTCTGCTGGATCCCATCTTTCCTTATCCAAGAGGAATTAGCCGCAGGCAAACTAGTGCGTTTACACCTCCAAGGCAGTCAGAAACGGCGGATTATGTTAAGCCTTGTGATCCCGAATCGTGACCAACAGGGCCCCGCTTCAAAACTGCTGGCCTCTTATCTCCTCAAACATCATGGTGTGAGTACAAGCGAATAACCACGCTCAACTTCTTCCACCGTGTGCGGCAAAACGAGCACCAGGCTGCAGGGAATCATTGTGGGTTTATCCTCTTAATGGCGACTGAACTTGTCAAACAGAACGGGCTTAAGCGATTGTCCTTAATAGGCAAACGCTAGTTAGTTAAAATTTGCGGGCATTTCGAGAACGAGAGGCTAGACATTCACATCTAAGAAGCGTGGACGGTGCAGTGCTAAGGTTTGAGGATTGAACAGGCCGCGTGTATTTTGACCGCTTGAGGACTCGAGCGCCAATCCATTGAACATAACACTGCCTGGCTCGTAGCTAGACGAATCACCTATCGGCTCAAGTGAAACATCATTCGAACCTGATTGATTAACTTCAGTGTTTCCCTTACTTGTCAGCGTTGTTACAGCGACCGAGCCGTAGAAACGCACAGCATTACTGCCGTTTGTGGTGTGACTCGATGTGCCCTTGTTATCACGAGACGACGCCAACCGCTGCATAGCAACCTCTGGCGCTTCATCCAACGCTAAGGTCGCCGTTGGCGGCTCGATGGTCTCTGTCTTATCAACTTCAGAGGTACTTGCTACATCTGAGGTTTTACTCGATGCAACCTGCGCCGCAATGGCTTGTTTAATCTTATCAATCACGTCTGTTACAGGCGCCGATGGTGCCTCTTGGGGCGCAGTAATATTGCCATTAGCATCAATCTTGCCTGTGACTTGAATTTGCCGCTCCTTAAGCGGTGGTAAACCTTCAATCAGTGCCTCGGCGCCAATCAGCGTTTCCGTTGTCGGTTGATCAACTATCTGCTGCTGACGTTCCTCTGCAAGTTTCGCCTTGGCCTCATTCATTTTCTGCAGCGCTTCTGCGGCAACACGAATATCCGCCGAAGAAGGATCAACGGGTGCCATCGCCGCCGCATAGACCTGCTTCATCTTATTGATGGTCGCCAGTGGATCGCCAGGTACTATCGACACATCGATTTGCACCTCACCGTCAGTCGCATAACGCTGACCATCGGCACCTTTTTCATATTTGAAACTGGGGCTTTGGGCATATTGACCGCCCACACTGGCGTGGGCATGCTCATGGGCTTTGACTTCTGTGTCCCTTGATTTTAATGCGTCCACTTGGGCTTTTTGCTGCTCAATTGCCTTTTCTTGCGCCTGTTTAACTTGCTCCTTCGCTACGTCTTGCTGACGAGTTTGCTCGTCCTGTGTCTGCTGAGCTTGTTTAGTTTGCTCTGCTTTGGCAAAAACCTCGGCTAACGCTTGCTGCTTTTGCTCCTGCTCTTGTGCCGCCTGTGCCCTTGCCTGCTTGGCTTGTTCATCTCGCGCATCTTGAGCTTGAATTTGTTCTGTTTGAGTCTGCTGTTGTTGCGTTTGAGCATTTGGGGTAATTCCAGCACCGACTTGGCCACTTTCCCCCGAGGGTTTACTAAAAACACGGCTCAACTGCTCGCTTACACCGCTTGATTGATTGCTATCAGGAAGCGCATTTGAATTGGCAAAAGCTGAGGCGCCGGAATGTGACGCTTTGCCTGTCGCATCTGCACCAGAAAATTCAGTCGCAAAGGGAGTCACCACTGCACTTGAGGCATTTGGATTAATGCTATTAGACCCGGTTGAGCCAATATTCGTAGCAACCGCTGTAGATGTGGAGAAAATATTGGCTAACCCCACACTCGCGGAGCCAACACTGCTATCGGTAGTAGCAATTGTGGCTGCAAGGCTTGGGGCTGGAGGAGAAAAAGGCGTAACAGCACCACTCGTGGCGCTAAAACCTACATCCGATGCCCCCAAGGTTGAAACTGATGGCTGTGTGGCTATGGCAGCAATTTGCCCTTCCCTCATTCCGCCAATCGAGCGAGGGCCTGTGAGTAAGCTAAAGCTAGTTGAAGCATGTAAGCTTGTATTTAACGGAGTCGAAACAGTCTCGTTAGAATGGAGTTGTGCCTTGGCATTTCCACCGAGAGCGGTGAAAGCCTTCTGAACAGCTCCAGTATCAACATGAGATGAAATCGGAGGACTAGCAGGTTTGACATCCGTCAATGAAGCGGGCGGTGTCGTACTGATTGGCATAGCTTGGTCCATCACAGCCCCGAGGCTGCTTAGTGATGGTGCAAGTGCCCCACTCGCTTCGAGTTTTGGCGCATTTAGGTTAGTGGTTGAAGCAAAGAGCGTTGCAACCGCCTGACCATTTCCCCCTTGATAAGTCTGTCCGCCTTGAGGTTTAACGCCTTTTGCTGGCTCAATAGACTTATCCGCGCCCAAAAACGAAGTGGATGGCGCGCCAATTTGTGCTGACAGCGCCATAACCGACATAACTATACCTTGATGTTAATTATCGAACCTATGGTTTCTGACTCTCGCTGGAGTACCTCAGTCGATGCCTCACCTTGTCGCAATGATTCATTCGCCGCCAGTAACGCCGAAGTTTTATCGGGTTCATCTACCGCCTTAGCGGTTTCTGTCGGCGCAGCACTTTGCGATGGGCTAGGTTTGGCCACATCAATCGTTGCCTGCGTGAGCCCTGATTGAGCCGTTTGCAAGCCTTGCAGACCGGAAGCATAAGCAGATTGGATTTGCATAGGAGTATTCCTGCATCTGGTAATGACTGGATTAATTATTAACCAACTCTAGTGCGAAGTACAGATTTATCGCCCCTTCTAGCGGCATTTTCGAGCGCATTTCTGCAGGATCTTCGCACGCCATTTAACCCGCAATCCAAGCCGATTCCCAATCCTTAAAAACCGGATTAAATCCCCGAAGGCGCATCTGAGTCATGACTTGCTCAACGGTACGTTCATCGCTTATCTCAAACTGATCTAATTGGCTCTCTGGCGCCTGATAACCGCCAGGTTGCGTTGAACTCCCCGCACTCATTTGTGTTATCCCAAGTGGCAGCAAATTATCCCGAAGTGATGGCGCCTCGCGTGTCGATAAACTGATATCAAGTTGCTGATTAAAAAGCCTGAAGGCACAGATCAATTGTACCAGTCCAAGATCGGTTAAATGCACTTTTGGCGTTATGCCGCCGGTACAAGGCCGCAAACGAGGTAACGAAATACTAAAGCGAGTCCGCCAATAATGCCGTTCTAAATAGTCCAAATGATGCCCCATCAGTAAGGCATCGAGTCGCCAGTCATCCAAACCCAATAACACGCCTAGGCCAATCTTATCGACACCTGCGCTGGCAACGCGGTCGGGCGTTGCCAGCCGATACGCAAAGTCCTGCTTATTGCCTCGGGTGTGATGCTTAGCATAGGTCGCCGCTTGATAGGTTTCTTGATACACCATCACAGCATCAAGTCCTAGCTCGACAAGCTGGCGATAATCAATCTCATCAAGCGGCTGTACCTCCATGGCTAAATAACTAAACTGCTGTTTTACAATGGGTAACACGCGCTTAAAGTAATCCATCCCTACTTTGGTTTCATGCTCACCCGATACCAGTAAGATAGAGTCAAAGCCACGGGATTTAATAATCGCCATTTCGGCCACAATTTCCTGCTCATTGAGCACTTTGCGCTTTAGCTTATTGCTCATGCTAAAGCCGCAATAGTCGCACTCGTTGGCACACAGATTTGACAGATATAAGGGTAAATAGAGTCCAATATTGGCCCCAAAGCGTTGCCGAGTGAGCGCCGCCGAGCGCTGCGCCATCTCTTCAATATAGGGCTCTGCTGCTGGAGACAACAAGGCGAGTAAACTCTCTAGATTACCCTCGGGTTGCATCAGGGCGCGCTCAACCTCCGCTGCCGTGCAGGAATATAACGCCAGCAATAACTTATCCCGTTCAATGCGGGCAAATTGGTCAACAAAACTCATTGCTGCAAGAATCCTGTTAATGGACTGGTATGGACAGCCTGGGTTTGCACTCGGCCAAGCCCCGCTTCAAAGGCGCGTCGCCCGCAATCTACTGCATCCTTAAAGCACTGCGCCATTTCAATGGGCGAAGCACTACTCGCGATGGCGGTATTAACCAGAACGGCATCGGCTCCCAGCTCCATCGCGTGGGCCGCATGGGATGGCGCGCCAATTCCCGCATCAATCACCACGGGCACTTTTGCCTGCTCAATAATCATCTTGATAAAAGACTCAGTCACCAGCCCCTGATTAGTGCCAATTGGGCTTGCCAGTGGCATCACGGCAGCGCAGCCAACCTCTTCTAAGCGGCGACATAACACAGGATCGGCATGCACGTAGGGCATCACGATAAACCCACGTTCACACAGGGTTTTGGCCGCCGCTAACGTCTCGACTGCATCGGGCATCAGGTATTTGGGATCGGGATGAATTTCAAGTTTAACCCATTGTGTTCCCAGCATTTCCCGCGCCAGTTCAGCGGCGAATATCGCTTCCTTCGCATTACGCGCCCCCGATGTATTAGGCAAGAGTCGCACGCCCGCTTGCCTTAGTGGCGATAGCAAATCATCGGCTCCTGTTTTCAAATCAATTCTTTTCATCGCAACTGTAACCAACTGCGATTTAGACGCCTTAATGGACTCCAGCATCAGCTGACTTGAGCTGAACTTACCCGTGCCCGTAAATAATCGTGACTCAAATTCCACACCCGCAATCGTTAACATCTTAACCTCCAGCTACAACGGCAAATACATCAATCTTATCCTCGTGTTGGCACTGGATAGATGACCATCGGTGTTTTGGCACAACAGCCTCATTAAGCACTAAGGCAACCGAGTGTTGGCAAATATTTTGTGCTTCTAACAAGGCTTGTAAACTCAGCGGTTGTTGCAGTGTTTGGGGCATATTATTGAGATGAATTAAAATCATAACAAACCTCGATTAGGGACAGATTTGAATGAAACGGTTACGGTCGAATGCTGAGTGTTAGCATTCGCCTTTTCTACGCGCTCGCTTGATTGGCGTTGCATGAATTCACTCGGTTTTAATGAATTCAGCTTTAATGAACTCGGTTTTAATCCGCACACTTCGCACTCGGGATCACGGGTTAATGCGGCCGAATGCCATTGCAGCAACTTGGCATCGAAGCGCCAGAATCGCCCAAGTAGCGCTCTCGTGGAGGCGATTGAATGGCTTGCCTCTTCGAAAGTCTGATTGGCTGTTTGCTTTGTTGCAGAGGTTGGCGGCGTGGCTAGGAGCAACAATTGCATTGCTAGCAGCGCCTGCATCGATGCCATCACGCCGACACTGGGGCCAAGCACACCTTGGCTGCTACAATTTTGTGGCGCGCGAGTATTCGAGGGGAAAATACAGTGATAACAACCGCCCATTGGGAAACGCTGTTGATCAACCGCAAACAGTTGACCGTTGAAAGCGGCAATGGAGGCGCTCACCAGAGGTAAGGCATGATCAATACACAGCCGATTGATACAGTGGCGCGCTGCAAGATTATCGGTACAATCAAGCACTAACCTCGTCTCTTCACCATGGGCTAACAGACCAGAAAATACAGTGTTCGCAGACTCGAGAGTCAAATGCTCGGCAAAGGCATCAATCTCACAACCTTGCGCTAACACGGCCAATTTCTGTTTAGCAATGAGGGCTTTGTGATGGCCAATATCGTCGTCACTAAAGAGTAATTGCCTTGGCAGATTGGACAATTCCACCCTATCGCCGTCGACAAGCGTTAAGCGCCCAATACCGGCACAAGCTAAATACTGCGCCGCCAATTGCCCAAGGCCGCCGAGGCCGACGATAAGGACATGAGTCTGTTTAAGCAGCAACTGGCCAGCCTCGCCGACCTCAGGTAAAAATATTTGCCGCGAATAACGAATAAAGTCTTTATCGGCAAGGGATTGCGCCTGCTCTTGTGTCATGCTCATAGGCTTGACTCCCAAGCCCGAGTCAATTCGGCATAGGCCATTACTGGATCATTTGCTTCGGTAATCGCCCGCACCACGGCAATATTGCTCACCCCAGTCGCTTTGACTTGGGCAAGATTCGAAGGTCCTATGCCACCAATTGCCACTAAGGGATAGTGCGCATTTAACAGCTCAACATAATGAGTGAGTTTACATAACCCCTGCGGCGCCGATGGCATTTGCTTGGTGGTCGTCGGGAAGATATGCCCAAGGGCGATGTAAGATGGCGCATGTTGATGGGCACGCAGTAACTCGAAATAACCGTGGCTCGAGATGCCAAGAGCCAAGCCTACTGCATGAATGGCGTAAAGATCCGTTACCGCCAGATCTTCTTGTCCAAGATGGACCCCAAATGCGCCATGCTTTATCGCTAACTGCCAATGATCATTGATAAAAAGCTGCGCATCATAATGCTTACCTAAGGCAATCGCGGTTTGGATTTTTGCCTCAAGTTCGTCCGACGCCAGCACATTAGACTTTAGCGCATTAGACTTTATCCTGAGCTGTACCGTCTTCACGCCCGCCGCCAATAACTGTTCGAGTAACAGTAAGTTATCGACAACTGGATAAATCCCTAAGTCAGGTTCAAGGCGCTTAAACGCGCCGCATTGCAAATCACTGGATTCACTCAAGCTGTTTTGAGAATAAGCAGTGACGTGAGGATACGCTGTTAAGCTGTGCGGCCAAGCGGTACGCGCGAGTGGCCCAGGGCCTTGGCCAATCCCCTGTGCATAAGTTAAGCCTTGATTGACATAGGCTTTTGCTACCACAACTGCATCCTGCAATACAAAGCCAAAAGCTAACACCGAGGCGATGGCCGAAGACAGAGTACAACCACTGCCATGGTTGTGGCGAGTGTTTATCCGCACACTGCTCAGCCAAAAACCGCCATTCGCGTCAAGCGGTGAGCAGCCAGTAACCTGATGACAAATCAGCAGATCTTCCGCCAAACGCTGATTATCTGCGGCGATACGATGACTTGTGATACCGCTTTTGTGATCGCTTAAGCTATCCCTTATATTAATGCCAGCACTTGCCTGAGCCGCAAAATCAATATCGCCGCCCTTGGCTAATACGCTGCAAGCTAATTGCACAGAAAGTTGCATTGCCGCAGCGGCGAACTCTGCTTTTGTGTGAATTGCTGACGCTTGTTTATCTGTAACGACAGTAAGCCTTGCCAACTCCTGCACATTCGGCGTAATCAGGCTAATCAAGCCCTTAAAGGGAGTAAAATCCAGAGGTTTGCTCGCCGTGCTCTTATCGCCAAGTTCATCCCCACAGCTTGCAACCATCACAGGGTCGAGAATAACGGGGACGAGCGGAAATTGGGTTTTAAAACCAGCCAACCAATCGGCAACTAAGTGCACTTGCTGCTGATTCGCGAGTAAGCCAATTTTAATCGCCTGAGGCGGTAAATCGGCTAACAGGGTCGAGAGCTGTGTGAGTAACATTGCCTCACTCACAGGCTCAACTAACGCCACCGCCACCGAACTTTGGGCCGTTAACGTGGTGATCACGCTGCATCCATGGCAGCCCAAATCCTTGATGGTGGCTAAGTCGGCTTGGATCCCCGCGCCGCCACCGCTGTCTGAACCGGCAATGGTCCAGACGATAGGTTTAGGCGCCACCTGGCTAATATGTTTAGCTGGGGTCATTATCAAACCTCCGCAACCTGTGCTGTTGGTTTGAGCTCTGTCCCATCCTGCTGCTTGGCCGATTCTTTGGCTGTATTGGCTGTATTAGCATCGCCCAGCGGCAGATACAGTTTGGCGCCCGAGGCCGCAAACTCGGCCGATTTTTGCGCCATGGCCGCCGCTAATTCATCTTGGGTTTTGACTCTGATCTGCTGGATTGCTTCTGTGTTTGATTGCCCTTGTTGAGCAGGGTTTATCGATGCAAGCGCTTCAGCGCTCTCAACATTTTGGCTTGACGAAGCCACTGACAACGTACCCGCCGCTAAGCTTGCCGCATAGTCGCGCACATCTTGGGTTATCTTCATCGAGCAAAACTTAGGGCCACACATAGAGCAAAAGTGCGCAACCTTGGCCGATTCCTGTGGCAGGGATTCATCGTGATAGGCTCGGGCGGTATCAGGGTCGAGTCCCAGGTTATATTGATCTTCCCAACGAAATTCAAAGCGCGCCTTGGATAACGCATTGTCGCGGATCTGCGCGCCCGGGTGGCCTTTTGCAATATCGGCCGCATGGGCGGCAATCTTGTAGGCAATCAGCCCTTGTTTGACATCCTGCTTATTGGGTAGACCTAAGTGCTCTTTCGGCGTCACATAGCAGAGCATGGCGCAGCCATACCACGCGATCATCGCCGCACCTATCCCTGAGGTGAAGTGATCGTAACCCGGCGCAATATCAGTAATTTGCGGCCCTAGGGTATAAAACGGCGCCTCGGCGCAGTGGATAAGCTGCTTATCCATATTCTCTTTGATAAGTTGCATCGGGATATGTCCAGGCCCTTCGATAATGGTCTGCACATCGTATTCCCAAGCGATTTTGACCAGCTCGCCTAAGGTCTCAAGCTCGGCAAACTGCGCCTCATCATTGGCATCGGCAATCGAACCTGGACGCATACCATCGCCTAATGACAGCGACACATCGTAGGCCACGCACAGCTCGCAAATCTCACGGAAATGGGTATAGAGGAAGTTTTCTTGATGGTGGCTCAAGCACCATTTGGCCATAATCGAGCCGCCGCGGGACACAATGCCAGTCACCCGTTTGGCGGTCATGGGCACATAGCGCAATAACACGCCCGCGTGGATGGTAAAGTAATCGACGCCCTGCTCCGCTTGCTCAATCAAGGTATCGCGAAACACTTCCCAGGTCAGGTGCTCGGCGACACCATTCACTTTTTCAAGAGCTTGATAAATCGGCACTGTGCCAATCGGCACTGGCGAGTTACGGATAATCCATTCGCGGGTTTCATGGATATACCTTCCCGTGGACAAGTCCATCACAGTGTCAGCGCCCCAACGGGTTGACCATACTAGCTTTTCCACTTCCTCCTCGATGGAGGACGTGACCGCCGAGTTACCGATATTAGCATTCACTTTCACTAAAAAGTTACGGCCAATAATCATAGGTTCGGCTTCTGGATGATTGATATTTAACGGAATAATCGCGCGGCCACGGGCAATTTCATCGCGGACAAACTCTGGGGTAATCGGTTTACCAATCACAGCGCCAAAGGATTCACCTTGGCCGCGGCGGTTTAAGATTTCATCTTGCACCTCGGCGAGCGCCATATTTTCCCGAATCGCCACATACTCCATTTCAGGGGTAATAATCCCTTGGCGGGCATAGTGTAATTGGCTCACGCGTTTCCCCGGTAAGGCACGGCGAGGACGAACAATCGCACTTGAGCCGGCTTCGAAACGCAGATGATCGAGTCCATCATCCTTTAGGCGTTGCTGGGTAAAATCTGAGGTAGCACAATCGAGCACTTCGGTATCTTGGCGCTCGATAATCCAAGGTAATCTGAGTTTGGCTAAACCTTGGCGCACGTTTATTTGCGCAGCCGGATCGGAATAAGGACCGGCGCAGTCATACACAGGAATGGGAGGATTTTTCTCGACTATAGGCGCGGTAGCAGTACCGCCAATTCGCGTATCGGTTTGCAGAATTTGCCGCATCCCTACACGGAGATCCTCGCGACTTCCCTGCAGATATAACTTTTGCGAATTAGGGTGTTGTAATGGTTTAAGGGTATCGATAAAGGCTTGCGCCTGGGCGCGCGCCGCACGGCGACTCGTTTGCCCTTGGGCATTAACGGCAATCGATTCTGAGGACGATTCTAAACTGGACATAAGCAATCTCACTTTAACAAATAAAAATGGGGTTGCTTGTCTGGAGACTTGAGTGTTGAAGCTGAGCTGTGCAAACCCAAAGCGGATTTACGGACTCAATAACGACTAAATCGATGAGTTAATACAGGGCGAAAGGTGGCCGCTGATACGATTTAATGGATGTTATTATGCTTGTTTCCTTCGCAGGTTTTAACCTGATCAGGTTCAACGGATCCCGAATAAACGGTCTCAGCCAAGAGGCACTCCGACAAGATGGGCAAAAGTATAGGCAGAAGCGCTGCGAACAAACAAGCGTAATTTTAGGATAAAAATTGAATTATCAATCAAAAATAAAGAACGAATAACACAATGTATTTAAAGGCTTTTAATTTTTATTCGTTTTACAACCGCTGATTTAAACTATTTTTAGTGAAAATTTATCATTACTATTATTTAACCTTTGGGCCGCTTTACCATCATTTTATCGAGCTGCGCCTTAATGGCATCGTCAATTTCTTGGTTCATTTTCTTGCCACTGCAATCGAAGGGGAAACCTAAATTCTCGGCATAGGGATTAATTTGAGTGCCTACTTTGACGACCCGATAGCAGGTATCCCCTTTACGGACAATTCGATTGGGATCCAGTTCTAAATCTAAACTGGTGGGGCCGCTAAAATCGTCGGCATTGGGCACAATCAGCACCTCCATCTCAGCACTCATTTCAGACATATTCGATCGTTTAGAGTAATGATTTGCTTGCTCTAACACTAAATCATCTAAAGCTTGCTCACGCTGGCGCTCAAAATAGCGCTGGGTAAATAATCCCACGCTACCAGCCGCCCCGCCGCCGCTTTGCCCACTTGCCGCTGACTGCTCTGTACTTACCGCTTGTGCCGAGCTTGATTGGATTTCTGCCTTTCTAGACTTAACAGCCTCTTTTGCACTCAGCTGGGTTTGGCTTTGTGTTGGAGCGTTAGGTGTTGAGGCGTTAGGCACTGATGTGCTTGGTGCTGGTGCTTTTGATTCTGTTACTTTTGATGCTTTTACTTTTGATAATTGGGCACTGACTTCAGGAGGTTTTGTAATCTGCTCAGTGGGTTTTGGCATCGGCTTTACCCTATTAGGTGCTGAAGTTATTGGCTCGCGAGAAACCGCAGGCTCTTCCACAGAAGAATCTTTAGCCGAATCCGCAGGAGCGGTTTGCGTTGGCGGCGCATAAATAAAATATGCCTTTAACGCTTTGGTTTCAGTTCGTGCATTGGCTGAAGATTCGCTAAACGACAGCCCTAACTGCTCCGACTGGGTTCGCCATAAAAAAATTAATAACAACAGCAGTAAACCATGACCCAAGATGACCCAAAGCAATAGCTTAAGATTGAAATAATGCGACCACTCTCGCCAACTGAAGCCTAAATTGGGGTGGAATGCGCTATCGTTCTCTCTTTGGTTAGCCTCACTCAAATTGAGGTTTATAGCATTGCCCAAAGGCTCTGCATGGGCGCTAAAAGCCGTAGCACAAAAAGGCATAGCGGAAAATGCGACAGTATCGTCGTTTGTCACGCGACTGTGCGCAACAAAACTGAGATCATCTTCTGGGGTAATAGTCGAACGAACAGGCAAAATCCATCCCTTAGTACTTTATGGACAAAGTACTTAACAAATCCATGATTACTACGGGGGATTAGAGAAAGCGCACCGCACAAAGTTCCAAGGCGTTGACATTAATCGGTCGTAAATAGGCACCATAATGTTGTACAACTAGATAAGAGCTCGCCTAAATCTCAGTTGATAGTGTTAACCTCAAAATAAATTAGCTTACACGTGTAAGCTAATTATGGCTTTCCAATTTACCAACTGATAGACTCAGTCATTATCGCCATCGAGTGGATCAACAGCATGCCAAGCCAGAGTTTGATAGAGCCGCAAATGACTCATGAAAAACCATTGAATATCAGTGGATATAGCCTTAGTGAAGAGATAGCCAATAGCATAAGCCATGGCCTAGGGGTGATCGCGGGTATAGTAGGCTTAGTGTTTATGATCCTCAAAGGCGCCGACCATCTCACCAATATTCAGCTCACAGGTGTTATTATTTATGGCGCAAGCCTCATCCTGTTGTTTTTAAGTTCTACCCTGTATCACAGCGTGACGCATCTAGGCTGGAAACATAAACTCAAGATTGCTGACCATTGTGCCATTTACTGCTTAATTGCAGGCACCTATACCCCGCTGATGTTAATCAGCCTGCAAGGACAGCTTTCCACCATTATCCTCACGGCGATTTGGTCTTTGGCTATTGGTGGGATTTTATTTAAAACTTTGTTTATTCATCGCTTTAAAAAAATGAGCCTAGTGCTCTATTTAGTGATGGGTTGGCTGTGTGTGACTGTGATGGGCGATTTGACGGCGGCGATGTCACCGCTAGGATTTAAGCTTTTGCTATTGGGCGGGTTGTTTTACACCTTAGGGGTGATCTTCTATGTCGGTAAACGCATTCCGTACAATCACGCGATTTGGCATTTATTTGTATTGGCGGGCGCGATGAGCCATTTCTTTTGTATTTATTTAACCGTGATCTAGCCGCTAAGACAGACTTTCCTCACAAGCCATCCTTAGGATGGCTTTTTTATGTCTGCGTGTTGAGCCAATGTGCCAATAAGACCATCGAGCATGGCTTTCTATAGCAATTCTTCAACGATTCGTTTGAGCAGAAAGGTTTCCCTGTCGATAGATTGCCCTTTATTGGCAAACGTCCGTAGGATCGCTTCATTATGGGCAATCGCTTGATGGATATTGATCCACTCTGGTCGCATCCCGTTTTTTATCTCATGGGCTTCGAGCCTTGGCTCACCCAAGCCGCGTTCGCCAAGGCTCATATCGATTTCGCAAAGATAGCAATAAGAGTCCATATGCATCA
This sequence comes from Shewanella sp. GD03713, assembly GCF_029843705.1. Lineage (NCBI taxonomy): Bacteria > Pseudomonadati > Pseudomonadota > Gammaproteobacteria > Alteromonadales > Shewanellaceae > Shewanella > Shewanella sp. GD03713. The sequence continues at coordinate 2,254,086 of NZ_JAOCIW010000001.1, read as the reverse complement.
CGTTTGCCCCCTCACGAAACCAGGAGCGATATTCCTCATAACGGCCAAAGGGCGCTAACACTCTGGCGGCAATGGCGCCGGTTTCTTCCTGCAATTCGCGGATAAGTCCAACTTCGATACTCTCGCCCTTATCCACCCCACCGCCAGGCAAACCGTAATCGCGATATTTCTGGGTATAGAGCAGCAAAATATCTTCCCCCGACAGCACTATGGCGCGGGCGGCTTGGCGATAAAAAATCTTCGCCTGTTTAAGATTGAGATTGGCAGCTTGGGTGGACTTCAATAAACGCATAATAAAACTCAAGATTAACGGCCTATTAGCATAAACCAACTCGATGGATTTACAGAGCAAAACCGTTTTAATGCCAAGATGTAGTACTCAATGGGCGCATTTGACCTATAGGGTTAACAATTCAGTTGCTGCAAAATGTACTGATAGGCCGCCACAATTTGTGGTTTGTTGGGCATGCGACTCTCAGGGATACGTTGGTAGTGACTGATAGTTTGGTCAAGATAACGCTTGGCCTGACGAGTTTTATCCGCATCTAACCCTTTCCACATGATTGAGCCCGTCGCACTTAAGGGCACTGCTTCAGTTGTTTTTGAACTGGTATTCGTCTTTGAGCTAGCATTTGCTTGAGTTAAATGCAGTATCTCGTAGAAACGTTGGTTTTCTTCGAGTAAATATTCATCTTTAAGGGATAAGCCCAATTCTGCCAACGTGCTGCGCACATGGTAATTATGATGCACGGGACACAAAATAAATTCGAGCTGGCGGGCGCCTTGACTAAGGTCATGATTGCTCGAATCATTTCCACTGTGAGCATCACTTTGACTTTGCTGATTCGCCACAATACTGCGAACCAATTCAACCAACAACTCACCACCGACACCCGCAATAATTACTAAGTGCTTGGCTTGCTTGCCGTATTGCGCCAGTGGCAAGGCCGCCACATCGAGGCAATGCACTTGCCATTCACTTTGAAGATTGGCGGTTTGCTCAGTTGTAGTTTGCTCAGTTGCATTTTGAGGGTTTGAGATAGGCTGCTGAGGGAAAAACCTTGCTAACTCAAGGCTAAGTTGCTGCATCAAGGGCGCAACACAATCGACAAAATGCACCTTAGGTGCAGCATTTCTTTGCAGTAACAACATGCCGAGTAAACCATGATCGCAGCAGCAGTCCCAGATATGATCGTACCCTGGCCCCACCATTCGATTGATCTGCTGTAATCGCTGACTAATTTTCACCGCTCACTCCCAAACGCGTTGATATCGCTGCCCATATCGGCTTAAGTCTTAAGCCCCTTAAACAAAATAAGAAAGCCAAGAAAGCCGCGCATTCTACCCGAGTCAGCAGTTAAAACCCATCTCTTTACTCTTTACGCCTTACGTTTAGCCTGCCGCCAACCCGCTCGCTATGGTGAATACGTATGCAAAGCATTGCGAGCAAAAACCCATCGCCACTAGTATGCATTGACCCATATTCACTATAAAAACAAGGATCAGGGAATGTTCAGCAATCCTCTTACCCACGCACGCCACATCAACTCACCAACGCAAAATAGCCGCCATTGGGCCGCCAACCTATTCACGCCCTGCTTGCTCGCACTCAGCATTGGCAGCCTGCTCAGCACCAGTGCCACAGCACAGACCCTCAACCTAAGCTCCCCCGATAAGCAAATCGTCTTGAGTCTGAGCGATGATACGGGCCGCCCCGAATACCAAGTCCATTTTCATGGCAAATCGATTATCGAACCGAGCCGCTTAGGGTTAGTCTTTGCCTCATTGGGCGAATTAGGCCAAGGTCTTCGCATTAAATCGAGCCACACCGCCAGCGCCGATGAAAAATGGCAGCAACCTTGGGGTGAACAAGAGTGGATAAAGGATCAACACAATCAACTTAGCGTGGTATTAACCGACGGTAAAATCGACTTAAACCTCGAGTTTAAAGCCTTTGACGATGGCATAGGCTTTCGTTATCACTTAGCGACCCAACACGCACTGCCGACCAATACGCCGCTTGCCATTACCGATGAACTTACCGAATTTAATATTGGCCAGAGTGATAAGGCCACCGCCTGGTGGATCCCTTCTCGTGGATGGAACCGCTACGAATATTTGTATCGCACCAGCGCGCTCAATCAAGTCGACCGAGCCCACACCCCTTTTACCTTTAAACTGGTCGATGGAATCCATTTGAGCATTCACGAGGCGGCGTTAGTTGATTTTGCCTCGATGACCCTCGATCAGCAGCGTGATGGCAAGCTCAAGGCCGATCTCACCCCTTGGTCTGATGGTATTCGGGTTAAAACCCAAGCGGGCTTTTATACCCCATGGCGCACGATTCAAATCGCCGACAAGGCCACGGGCCTGCTTAATTCTCACCTTATCCTCAACCTGAATGAACCCAATAAACTGGGGGATGTCTCTTGGGTTAAACCGGGCAAATATGTCGGTATTTGGTGGGGGATGCACCTCAATGAAAACACTTGGGGCTCGGGTCCAACACACGGCGCAACCACCAGCGAAACAGAGCGCTATATGGATTTTGCCGCCAAGTATCAGTTTGATGGCGTCTTGGTCGAAGGTTGGAACCAAGGTTGGGATGGCGATTGGTTCCATAATGGCGATCAATTCAGTTTTACCAAGGCCTACGATGATTTCGATTTACCCGCCATTACCGCCTACGGCGCGAATAAAGGCGTGCGCCTGATTGGTCACCATGAGACCGCAGGCTCAGTGACCCATTACCGTAATCAAATGGATGATGCCTTCGCCCTGTATGAAAAACATGGCGTGACCCAAGTCAAAACCGGTTACGTGGCAGACGGTGGACAAATCAAACGCATCGATGAAAATGGCATCACCCGTCACGAATGGCACGATGGACAGTTTATGGTTGGCGAATATCTGCACAGTGTCACCGAAGCCGCAAAGCACCATATCAGCATCAACAGCCATGAGCCGATTAAAGATACCGGACTTCGCCGCACCTATCCGAACTGGCTTGCCCGCGAAGGCGCACGCGGACAGGAATACAATGCCTGGGGCAGCCCACCAAATAACCCAGAACATACTGCCATGCTGCCCTTTACCCGCATGCTGGCAGGGCCAATGGACTTCACCCCGGGGATTTTTGACTTAGCCCCCAAGGGCTTAGATGCCGAAAACCGCGTGCAAACCACCTTGATGAAGCAGCTTGCCCTGTATGTGGTGCTCTATAGCCCAATCCAAATGGCTGCCGACTTGCCGCGCAATTACCAAAAACATCTAGATGCTTTCCAGTTTATCCGCGATGTACCAACAGACTGGTATCAAAGTATCGCACTGGCTGGCGAAGTGGGTGATTATGTGGTGTTTGCCCGTCAGGCCAAGGATCAACAGGATTGGTACTTAGGCGCGCTGACCGATGAAAATGCCCGTCAGGTTAAGGTAAAACTGGATTTCCTCGACCCAAATAAACGCTATCAAGCACAGATTTACCGTGATGGCACTAAAGCCGAATGGAAAACCAATCCTTATGATTATGTGATTGAAACCAAAGAGGTTAGCGCCAAGGATAGTCTGACATTACAGCTAGCCAGCAGTGGCGGCACAGCGATCCGCTTTAAAGCGCTGTAACGACAAGCGCTAACATGAACGCTTAAGAAAACCGAGTAATAGTCACTATTTGCGACTGTAACTATTGCAGCAGCAATCCTAGTGACAGTAGTCATTACAATAGTCACCGAGACACCGTTCTTGGTGACTATTTTTTTATTGAGCCACTTCGTTACATGTTTAAGTTACTTGCTTGAGTTGCTTAAGTTTTAGTTACAGCGCCTAACAACCGTTGGCGGATTGCATGTGAGCTGTACCATTGCCCTCCACTACTGAGTCACACTTGATACGGATGCAAATGGCATTAAGTTAGCTTAAGCTAAACTCCCCAATGCTTAATGGTGACGACCTTGCGATACACGGCTAATGAACTCGAAATGCGCAGTTTTAAGCGTTTCGAGACCCAATTTGCCCACTTAGGCTTTAATCATTTTCAAGCCATTGCCCCACTGCGTCCTTGGGTGCAGCGTTATTTTCATTTGCATGTCGCAGCGGATTTACCACAGTCAATCGAACAAATCTTCTATCCTGACGGCGGCACAAGCCTGCATTTCTATTTACCATCACCCGGCACTGGCGATACGCCTTTAGCGTATTTTTACTCGGGACAGCAACGGCATTATCACAGCTTCGCACCGGGTACCGAGCAAATTACGGTGCGTTTTCAGCCCGGTGGTGCCTTCCATTTATTGGGTCTTGAGCTAGCCGCTATTCGCGCCGATACGACAGCAAGCGTTATCAATATAACTCAGTGGCCCATCGTGGGTTTAACGGCGCTCTTATACCAACTCGTCGACACACCACAGCCTAGCGAGCGTATCGCCCTCGTGGAACACTGGCTATTGCAACGAGCGAAGCAATTAGACTTAAGCTTATCGACGCGAATGAGTCTAGTCCCCGCAACCTTGCCTCGACTCATCCACACCCAAGCCAATTTAGACACGTTTTACGGGCAACTCCCCATGAGTCGGCGCCAATTTGAACGTAAATTTAAGCAGGAAACAGGTTTATCGCCCGCGCAATTATTGCAGCTGAATCGAGTCAAAATCGCCCGCAACTTATTGAGCCAATCGCCATCCCTTAGCCTAGCGCAGGTAGCCTTCGATTGTGGATTTTACGATCAAGCCCACCTACACCAGCATTTTTTGCGGGTAATGCAGCAAACACCGGGGCAATATAAAAAACGCAAGATGTCGCAAATCTCCAATAAAACGCCCGATTAAGCCCTTAGATTGAAGCCTCAACTTACAGGAGGCTTTATGTCAGAACGAATTGCACGCCAACAGATTTACCAACTCCAACCCGAACTCGCCAAAGCACTTATTAGCCTAGATAAAGCGGCGGCTGACTCGGCGTTTTCACCATTATTGGTACATTTAGTCAAACTGAGGGCATCGCAGCTCAATGGCTGCGCGTTTTGTCAGCGAATGCACGCCGAGGAAGCGCGCCACGATGGTGAAACCCAGCGGCGTTTAGATTTACTGGCCGCTTGGCACGAAGTCGATGATCTCTTTGATGCACGGGAGCAAGCAGCGCTGCGCTGGACCGAAAGCTTAACCCGCGTCGCTCAATCGCCGGTGCACGACAGTGAATATGCCGCGCTCACCGAGCATTATTCTGAGAAGGAGATTGTCGATCTCACCTGCCTCATCATTGCCATTAATGGTTGGAACCGCGTTGCGATCGCCTTCCATTTACAACCCATCTAGCGGCAGATAAATCGACAAATAAACAGGGCACCGAATCGGGTGCCCTGCTTGTTGATATCATTGTGTCGTTAGTTTAAGGTCAACGCGACAATTTTAAGTGGATGATTATCATCGAATGACGGGAAATCCTCATGGGGATCGAGCCAAGTGTGCTCAGTCACACCTCGGCCTTGTTTTTCAACGCAGCGTACTAGGCTATCAAACCAATCTTGTCGGTCTACTTGGCTCGCCGCGATTGTTAACCCGCATTTTAGCTTTGGTCGTTACCGCTAAATGCATGCTCAGACTAATTTATACCTTCCGTTTCGGTGCAATTCAGCGAGTCCACTTTGGATAAGGCTTATGCAGGCAGAGGGATCTTCTAATGGCAGCAGATGTCCATAGCGCTTATCTTCTAAAAACACTGTGTCTGGCGCGAGCTGTTGCCAGCGCTGCCAAGTCGCTTCAGAAAAGAAAACTGACGGTTTCCCTCTGATGGCGACGCAGGGAAGCTTTAGCTGCTGCAATATCGATAATACATTCGGCGGTTGAGTGTAATTATGCGCTTCCCACTGTTTAGGAAACTTCAACGTGAACTGTCCATCAGTGTTTTGATAAACCCCGAATTGGGCTAAGGCGGTAAACGCCTCATCATCAAAGCGTTTGTATAGCTTACTCATTTTGCAATATTCAAGAAAATGCTCACGGCTTTCCCACATATCGCGCTTCTTTAAGGTGTTTTTTGCGGGCGCAGTAAAATTCATTAGTGATTTAGGCATTAACTTGGCAAACCAAGCGATAGAGCGCGATACCATTGCGGGTTCAATAAGGACCAATGCCTTAAACAAATCGGGTCTTTTGCTGGCGGCAAGAATAGTACTGGTTGCTCCCATCGAATGGCCTATGCCCACAATTGGCGCACTGCAATGTCGTTCAATATGCGAGATCAAATCATCGGCATATAGCTGCCAATCTCGGCGCTTAGGCGGCAAACCAACATCGGGCCATGTCGGTCTTAACTCGAGTGCACTCAGGCTGAATGCTGGCTGCAACTTGGCTAATAAGGGCGCATAAACACCCAATGGAAACCCATTAGCATGGTAAAAATGTGCACCTTCACCAGTGTCAGAAAAGGTTTTAAAAACCTTTGCCTGTTGTAACTCATTGCAAATTTTATCCATTAAATCTTACCTATTGCGTCCCGCTGTGCTAGTTACGCGGCATGAAATTAACCAATCTCAGCATTTGGCACCTTTCGCTAAAGCGACGAAATCTAGCGATGAAATCTAGCCTGCCGATATCAGCCTCTAGACAGACTTAAAGGCCATTAAATCACTTCAATCAACGGCTCTAAACCTGCTGCGGCCCGAGTAGGCACAAACTCCACCACCTCAAATTCGGCCACCTCTTCGATATAGAAGGGGTCGAGTTTGACAATGGCTTCAAGCTCGGCGCGATTATCCGCTTTGGCAAGGATCACTCCACCCGTGCGAGGGACCTTACGGCCTGAGGCGATAAAGGTGCCCTTGGCATAATATTCATCGAGATAGGCAATATGGGCCGCTAAATGCAATTCCACATCGGCCAGCGGTTTTTTGTAGGTTAAAGTAATAACAAACATAGCGTTCCTTAATGGCGTAATAACAAGCCAGAATGAATTCTCAATTGCTCTTGCCACACACTTCAATGGCGGCAAGTCGCCAATAGTCAGTAAAGTCTGGCGACATAGTGATGCATTATGCTTTCGCTATCAATAGCCTAGGGCGTGTTGTTCAAGCTGAAAGATGAGCCATGAACTTACCCAGCGATCTGAGTGGATTCATGCATAGCCCTTCATCACAGCGCGAGTGACCCGTGGGGCAAGGTTCTGAACTCATCCCATCGATGTGAGAACTGGATAAATCGAGGGTTTAAACCCATCCACGCCTCACGTAAAATCCACACACTATTAGTTACAGGGCTGTTTCGCTAGGGTTATCAAGGAATGATGAATACGTATGTAAGCGGTTGTGTGTCAATTGGCGCTGCGGCTACTATAAATTCGCTAGTTTCACCCTCTGCTTGTGGGGTTGAACACTGTGAGGTCGTTTCTGGTGGTTGCCTTTGAGGATAGCTGTCAGGCTTAGGTTCTTTTCTGCTATTGAGCATTTGCATCATTGAGTATGAAAATGAATTTATTGGCGAATATGCTTCTGAGGGAGAGGTATATTCGCCATTTTTTCACCCACACGGTCAAGCACTGATGCACATTTGGGAAGCTAGCACAACACGCGTAAAACTGAGCAAAGGCCATTGAATAGGCCACACATTATAACGATAAATGACTCAAGGCAGCCCCGCTGCCCGCTACTGAAGGGAAGTTGCATGTCCACGGATCAACAAACGGTTACCCCATTAGAGAATTTCTCGCCCAAGGTGGCGCAGCGCGCCGTGCATAGGGTGCAACCCGAGCTGAATTTCTGGCAAATCTTCAATATGTGCTTTGGCTTTTTGGGGATCCAATTTGGCTTTGCACTGCAAAATGCCAACGTCAGCCGCATTTTCCAAACCCTTGGCGCTTCTATCGATGATATTCCCATCCTGTGGATTGCCGCGCCATTAACGGGTCTGCTGGTTCAACCTATTATTGGTTATCTGAGCGATAACACTTGGGGGCGTTTAGGTCGCCGCCGGCCATATTTTTTAATCGGCGCCATTTGTACGACTCTCGCCATTTTTGTGATGCCGCATTCCCCGACTTTGTGGATTGCCGCGGGCATGCTGTGGATTATGGATGCCTCAATCAATATCGCCATGGAACCCTTCCGTGCCTTTGTGGGGGATAATTTACCTCCTAAGCAGCGCACCCAAGGCTATGCCATGCAAAGCTTTTTTATCGGCATCGGCGCGGTTGTGGCCTCGGCCCTGCCCTATATTCTCAGTAACTTCTTTGCTGTCGCCAATACCGCGCCCGCTGGCGAAATTGCCGATTCGGTGCGTTATGCCTTCTATTTTGGTGGCGCAGTGCTGTTTCTTAGCGTGGCTTGGACTGTTGTGTCCACCAAAGAATATTCCCCCGATGAACTTGCCGCCTTCCATGGCAATGCTGACGCGGGCATAGATGATCAACAAAACCGCACACGCACCCACAAGAATTATCAATTTGCCGCTATCGTTTGGATGGCTGTAGGCGCACTGCTGACGCTTGCGGTGTTGACACAGGATTTAGATAAGCAGCTGTATATTTTAACCTTAGGGATTTTTGCCTTTGGCCCATTGCAACTTTACTGCGCCCTGCGTTTAGGCAAATCAACGCCCTCACAGCGCGCGCAACTGGGCATTGTCTTTAATGTGGTCGATGATTTATTCCATATGCCTAAGGCCATGCATCAGTTAGCCATAGTGCAGTTTTTCTCTTGGTTCGCGCTCTTTGCGATGTGGATTTACACCACCTCGGCGGTGACGTCCTATCATTTTGGCAGCAGCGATGTGTTGTCTAAGGCCTATAACGATGGTGCCGATTGGGTGGGCGTACTGTTCGCCTCCTACAATGGATTTTCGGCCATTGCGGCCCTGTTTATCCCACTGCTTGCTAAACGTATCGGCATCAAACTGACCCACACCTTTAATATGTTCTGCGGCGGTTTTGGGTTGATCAGTTTCTATTTGATCAAAGATCCCAGTCTGTTATGGCTGCCCATGATTGGCGTGGGTATCGCCTGGGCCTCGATTCTCTCCGTGCCCTACGCCATGTTATCTGGCGCCTTACCGCCGAAAAAAATGGGCGTGTATATGGGGATTTTTAACTTCTTTATCGTGATCCCACAGCTGCTCGCAGCCAGTGTTTTAGGCTTAATTCTTAATGGATTATTTGATGGTCAGCCCATCTATGCCCTGATCACCGGCGGCGTCCTGATGCTCTGCGCCGGGGTTGCCGTGCTCTTTGTTGAGCAACCGAATACTCAGCACACTCAAGCGTAAATCGCAGATCCTACAATTCGGCACCCTTGGCGTTTGGGCAACTAAACGCCAAGACGTATGGCCACATAGCTTACAACAAGAATAAATCGCAATTAGCACCATCTATTGATTGGGGAGATTTTGAAGAATATGGCATCGACAACAGTACCTTCGCAGCAGGCTCGCAGCTTAACTCACCGCCGCAACTTAACTCGTAAGCCGATTGCGCTCGCAATTGCCGCAAGCCTTATCGGCGTTGCCAGCTTAATGGGCTGCTCACCCTCGGCCCCCAATGCTGACACATCAGCACCAACCGTCACAAAAGCCACAGACGCACAGATTGCCCCCGGCGCCCCCGGCAAAGCCCCAACCTGGGCGTTTTCCGGCAAAACCGGGATTGGCACCTCCTATGAGCCTTATACTCAGGGGCAATACCAAGACAGCGCGCAAAATCCCATTAGCCGAGTGTGGTTCTCCGTCGCGCAGGGGATTTTAACCGAGACCATGTACGGCCTTATTCACAACGCTCAGCTCAAAGAGTTGCAATTTGTAATCACAGGCAATGGCTTTGTCGATACCGAAAAAGACAACACGAACAGCAGCATTGAATACTTAGATACCGATGCCAATGGCCGCCCGCAATCCTTGGCCTATAAGATTATCAATCGCGATGTTGAAGGTAAGTATCAGATAGAGAAACATATCTTTACCGATCCCGACCGCGATACGCTGATGATGCGCGTGACGTTTACCGCCTTTGAAGCTGGCATCACACCGCATTTATACGTTAACCCCCATATCGATAATGCGGGCGCGAATGATATTGGCAGAATCGATCATCAAGCCCTTATTGCTCGCACGGCCGATCCCCACAGCAGCGTAATGACGGTGAAATCGGATATCGATTTTACGCAGGCGACTACGGGCTTTGTCGGTGTATCCGACGGTTTGGCCGATTTAGCCGATAACGGTAAGCTTGATACGCTGTATCAGGCCACCAGCAACGCTGAAAAGCCCACTCAAGGCAACATTGCCTTTACCGCCAGTTATCCTGCACTCCAAGCGAATCAACCTCTTAATGTGAATTTGGCGATTGGTTTTGGCCAAGATGAAGCCAGCAGTTTAGCCAATGCCAACGCCAGCTTAACGGCGGGGTATGATGCAGTGCTGAGCCAATACAACGCTGGTTGGCACAGTTATTTACAATCGCTGCCTGCGATGCCAGATATGGCGCAGAGCACCACAGATAATGGCAAACTGCTGTATACCAGTGCCATGGTACTCAAGGCGCAGGAAGATAAAACCTACGCGGGCGCCCTTATTGCGTCGCTTTCTAATCCTTGGGGCGATACTGTCCCTGCTGTCACACCCAGCACGGGTTACAAGGCCGTTTGGCCCCGAGACTTTTACCAATGCGCCATGGCATTTCTCGCCATGGGCGATACGCAAACGCCTAAAGTCGCCTTTGAGTACCTTAAAAAGGTGCAAGTGAGTGACAAAACTCCAGGCTATAGCGGCACGCCCGGTTGGTTTTTACAAAAGACCCATGTGGATGGCCAAATCGAATGGGTGGGCGTACAGCTCGACCAAACGGCGATGCCGATCATGCTCGGCTGGAAACTCTGGCAAGCAGGCGAGCTTAGTCAAGCTGAGCTGAGCCATTGGTATCAAGAGATGCTAAAAGCCGCGGCGGACTTTTTAGTCAGCGGCGGCGAGGTCAATCTTGACTGGAATCACACGCAAATTACGCCACCGAAAACCCAGCAAGAACGTTGGGAAGAACAAGCTGGTTATTCGCCCTCCACCACGGCCGCAGTGATCGCAGGCTTAGTGGCCGCGAGTGATATTGCTAAAGCAGTAAACGATAGCGATGCCAGTCAGCGTTATCTCGCAACCGCCAAAACGCTTAATCAACAACTTGAAAAACACTTAGTGACGACCCAAGGTTTGCTTACAGATAGCCAAGGCATTAAGGCGCCTTATTATTTGCGATTAAGCCCCAATGGCGAACCAAACACCGCCGAGCAACTCGCCGCTAATAATGGTCGTGCGGGATTAGATCAACGTCAGATCCTCGATGGTGGCTTTTTAGAGTTGGTGCGTTACGGCGTGCGTGGCGCCACCGATAAGCTGATTAATCAAAGCCTAGCGCTGGTGGATAACACTGAGCTTGAAGACAATTTACGCCTCAAATACAACTTTACTGCAAAAGATGGCAGCAGTGTTCCTGGGTTTAGGCGTTACGGTAACGATGGCTACGGTGAAGATACCCTCACTGGCGCAAACTACGCCGAATCAGGCAGTAATAGCGACAACCAACGCGGCCGCGTCTGGCCCTTCTTCACCGGTGAGCGTGGCCATTTTGAATTGGCCCTCGCCAGCGCTAAGGGAGAGCTAAACGGTGCTCACGCGCAGCAAACCAAACAGCAGCTTATCAATACCTATGTGCAAGGGATGGAAACCTTTGCCAACGCGGGGCTAATGCTCCCCGAGCAAGCATGGGACGGTGTGGGTAACGCCACACGTTACCAATATCAACTCGGCCAAGGCACTAACTCCGCCACCCCGCTCGCCTGGACCCACGCTGAATATATCAAGCTGGTGCGTTCAATGAGCGATGGTCGAGTCTGGGATAACTACCCTATCGTCCCAGAAGCGTTGAAATAGATCCTACGCAAGTGTCCCTTAGCCGCTAATTAGCACTAAGGGACTCTGTTTGGGAATGCTCTTAAGGGGTTATCTCTAAGGGTTATCTCTAAGGGCTATTTCTAAGAACAATTTCTAAGAGCTAGCTTTGCCGCTATCCAAAGCAGCTCTCTTTGTCGCTATTTGATTTAAGATTGGTAATGCTACCGCGTGGCTTGCACGCTTTTTTGGGCGTATTCCTGAGGCGTACAACCAAATAGGGCTTTAAATGCAGCGCTAAAGCTACTGACACTCAAATACCCCAGACTATGGGCCACACCTGTCGTGCTCTCCCCTTGGGTTAACCGCTCAAGGGAGTTAAGTAATCGATACCTTTGGCGCCATTGTCTATAGGTCTGCCCGGTTTCGGCTTTAAAGAGTCGTTCAATGGTTCTGATACTCGCCCCCGCACCTTGGGCTAATTCGGCCAAGGTATATTCCGCCTGCGTTTTTTTGATCAACAGTTGGATCACTCGGCCAAGACGCGGATCCGAGCCCGCATTCAAATAGGTATTCACACTGTCGAGTGCATCTAGCTCGTCAATGGCACTTAAACCCAAGCGGAAATACTTTGCGGGCTCCATCGAGGTGTTTTGACATAGCTTCAGCACCATTTCGCGCATTAGCGGCGTCATGGTAACCATCACCACCTGCGTGTCCTGCACTCTAACGCGATAACTGGGATCGATATACAAGTTGCGAAGATGAGCATGGGTTTCGCAGTTAATTTGATGTCGGCAACCACTGGGGAGCCACACGGCATGGGTCGATGGCACCACCCAAACCGCATTGTCGCTCTGTACCCGTAAAATCCCTTTTGCCGCCCAAAGTAACTGCCCACGAGGGTGAGAATGGGGTTCAACGCCCATTTCGGCCTCGAGATTGCGCGCATGACTCAATACGGGACGATTTGCGTCTAACGTGAACGCAAATTGGCTGGGCGCCAACATTGTCGCTTTGGAAATAACATCTGACACATTACCACCTTAAAACGCCATATCAACTGGGCTATCTTAGGCCGCAATATCAATGCCCGCAATATTAAGGTGATCCCCTATGGGTAAGTTAAGTATTAAAAAATGGTTGATCTTTAGCGCCATGCTCGTCGCCATTTTGTTGGCTATGTTTCCACTCAAGCAGCACCCGGCACTTTTTTCCTACAGCGCATCGGTCGTACTCATCACCCTGCTGTTTTGGAGCACGGGTTTTATTCCGCCCTTTATGGCGGGACTGATCTTTTTTGCCTTGGCCACCATTTTTAAACTGATCGATCCCAGTGCGCTGTTCTCGGGATTCGGTTCGGCGGCGGTGTGGTTAATTATCTCCGGCTTTGTGATTGGCAGCGCCATTTCAGAATCGGGATTAAGTCGCCGCCTCGCCGCCCTTATCGCCCCCGCGTTAACCATGAGTTATCCTCGCATGATCGCAGGACTGGTCATCAGCGCGATGTTACTGGGATTTGTGATGCCATCCTCCGTTGGGCGCGCGGTTGTGATGCTGCCCATCGGCATGGCCTTGGCCGAGCAACTCGGGTTTAGCCGTGGCAGCAATGGTAGAATAGGCATAGCCACCGCCCTAGCTCTCGCCTGTAATATGCCAAGCCTTGCGGTGCTGCCCGCCAATATTCCCAATATGATTTTGGCCGGTACGAGCGAAAATCTGTTTAACGTGCATTTTGGCTATGCTGAATATCTGTTTCTGCATTTTCCGATTTTGGGTCTGCTCAAATCGGCCATCATAGTAGCACTCGTGGTGTATTTGTTTCCGGCCAAGATAGATAAAACCCAGATGGCGGCAGCGACGGATATCGAAGCGTATGATGTGGTCAAGCAAGTTAAGCTCGGTATGCTACTCATCATCACCCTGTTATTTTGGATAACTGACTCATGGCATGGGATAAATCCAGCATGGGTGGGGCTAACGACCGCCATCATCCTTTTGCTACCGAAATGGGGCATTATTGAACCAAAGCGTTTTAATCAATCGGTTGATTTTTCAACGGTTATCTTTGTTGCCGCCGCACTCGGACTAGGCGTCTTAGTCAATCAATCGGGGCTTGGCAGCGAACTCGGCCAAGTATTCAGTCAATACCTTCCCTTGTCACAAGGCGCCTCCTTCCTCAACTTTATGTCCTTATCACTGATATCGACTTTAACCGGATTAGTGGCAACCGTGCCTGGCGTACCCACGGTATTAACCCCAATGGCTGCCGACTTAGCGAATGCGACAGGGTTTTCTCTCCCTGCGGTATTGATGACCCAAGTGATCGGCTTTTCGACGGTGATTTTCCCCTATCAAGCGCCGCCGCTGATTTTGGCGATGCAATTGTCTCAGGAGTCCCTCGCCCATCTGCTGAAAGTCACCTTACCCTTAGCGCTGATCACCTTACTAGTGCTGATGCCGCTGGACTACCTCTGGTGGCAGTTATTGGACTGGATAAGCTAAGCCTTTGAGGTATATAAAAATAACCCTAGTTTTATGAGCCAAACGAGACTCTAAATTGCGGCAAAGGAGTGCCGCAACCAACTTAGCGAACAACCCCATGCGTTAACGTCAGTGAATTAGAAGGTTGTGACCTAAAGTCATCCCCCACGTCGTGCTTACTATTCCTTTGCATCTGATTGTGCGACGTCAACGTTTGCCTGTCGTCTTACTCAACACACTTTCGACAAGTCATCAAAATACGCTATACTGTTTTTATATACAGTATTTTGATTTTCATTATTCATATGCTCACACAAACACAGTATCCACTTTTTAGCTCCTCCGTTGCGGCTGGATTTCCTTCTCCTGCCCATGATTACATTGAGCATTCACTCGATCTCAATGAACTTTGTATTAAACACCCCACAGCAACATTTTTTGTGAAGGTACAGGGAGACTCAATGGTCGATGCGGGCATTTCGAGTGGCGACATATTAGTGGTGGACAGAGCATTACAGGCTACGCACGGCGATATTGTGGTCGCATCCGTCGATGGTGAGTTTACCGTTAAACAATTGCAGTTACGTCCAATAGTGCAATTAATACCCCGTAATCCGGCATTTAAAGCCATTAACATCCACCATGATTCCGAGCTAAACCTATTTGGTGTTGTCACCTGTGTGGTGAAGAAATTCAAATGACTACTACGCTATTTGCCCTCGTCGATTGCAATAAATTACCTACACAGGTGGTATCAGCAATAAATCTGGAAAGGTTTGTGTGATAAGGCTTACTAGCCTTTTCCAGAAAAATAGTAATTTTTAGCTATTTTTCCTAAAACTTGAGTTTTGATGTTATCAGTTTCCAGAAAATTAGTCACTTCTTTAAGGCGTGCTTTCAATGGAAGGAGTGCAGATGTCTTTCAGCATCAAACTGCCCCATTCCTTAATTCGTATGACTTAACTAGCTCTGCTTAGTACTGGCCTGTTGGCTAAATTTTAGTAATGCAAAAAGTGTCTACGATATCAGTGGCGATTCAGTTTTGGCATAGTAGTTGACTAATTAGATTGTGAGTGATTTCGATCTGATCACTAGCTACAGATTTAGTTCCCGAATTCAGAAAAAAAGATGTTGACAATTTTAATTTCATCTCTTAATTTCTTATCGATGGATATTATTAATAAATGGATTTTAAAATGAAAAAACTACCTCTTGCTATATTAGGCACTGCAGCCTTATCTATTCCAGTAAAAGCCATTGCACATGATTCAGATGGCTTATATGGCACACCAGATAGCTTGTCTGAACAGCCTCCAAAAATTGAAGAAAGCAGCCTTATAAGGCTACCTATAAATACAGAGCAAAACTTAGCAATTAGTAATCATATTCAGCGTATGTATTCAGATCCAGAATATGCTCAAGATTACATTTATAATATAGGAAACTCCATTGGTACAGTTTCTCACAACTGTCAATCTTGTGTTTATTTACACAAAGATCCTAAAATTGTGTCGGCACTAAAGGAAAACTATGAGAAGTATATGCCAAACGTGCTTATGAAATACCATGCTAATGAGTTCATGTCTAAACGTATATCCTAGAAAAACTTGTTATAAAGGAGAGTTGTTCATGCGTTACTTAAATAATCAAATAGGGTATCCTTTTTTTATAATTTATTTCGTTACTTTGGCATCAGTTTTTGCGATTAACAAGTTCGGTATGCAAGAATTTAAAGGCGAAAACGACTTTATAATTTTAATAGTTATATTAAGTATTGTTCTTTTAATGACCTTCAAGTTAAGAGTGAGTGTTGAAGATAAACAACTAACTTTAAGTTACGGAGTTGGTCTATTTAAAAAGAGGTTTGATCTTTCAAATGTTAACAAAGTGACTATGGTAAAAAATAAGTGGTACTGTGGTTGGGGAGTACGAATTTCATCTGAAGGAACTATATACAATATATCAGGCTTCCAAGGAGTTAAAATTGACTTTCGCTCAGGTGTTTCAATCGTAGTTGGAACTAATAAGCCGCTGGAATTATATCAAACGCTTAAAGAGTTAACCTCCTAATGTCGGTTGGATTGGCTTTGTTGCTTAAATCGATGAAACTAAATCAATAAGCTACGATCTGATCGGCTACACCCATTAATCGTCGTAGCCTCATGCCTAAGGAACCTGCGATTAAGTCAGTACGCTGCGGTTTAAATTCACCGAAGTTTCTTCCTCTACTTTTTCCGCACCGATTTTCCCGTCTTGGGCAAAAAAACAGCAGTTTTATCCCACTTTTAGCCAGTTTTCTGGCTTCTACCCGATTTTAGGTAGTCTTCGGCTCATAGCGTAACATCTGGTCCACTCTGACGATGTTGGCCAACGCAAATAACATCGCCAGATGATTATCGTTTTTCACCAAGCCTTTATAGCGAGCTTTCACAAAGCCAAATTGGCACTTAATGATGCGGAATGGATGTTCTACCTTAGCTCTAATGCTAGCCTTCAACTACTCAGTTCTGATGAGCACTTTATTGAGACGTGGATGTTGCTTGAGGGTTCTGACTTTGCCCGGACGTTCTGCTATCAGCCAATCGACCTTCTTATCTGCAAGTACCTTGCGCTTTTCTGCGCCTTGATAACCGGCATCGGCTGACACAAATTGTTCTTCACCGTGTAGCAAGTTTTCCAGCTGATTTAAATCGTGCTCGTTCGCTGACGTGGTCACCAAGCTGTGGGTTAAGCCACTTTTGGCGTCGACGCCGATATGTGCCTTCATCCCAAAGTGCCATTGGTTGCCTTTCTTGGTTTGGTGCATATCGCCGTCACGTTGGTTTTGCTTATTTTTAGTTGAGCTCGGCGCTTCGATAATCGTTGCATCAACTAACGTGCCTTGCGTCATCATGACACCGCATTCACTGAGCCATTGGTTTATGGTGCTGAGTATCTTACGGGCCAGCTTATGCTGCTCCAACAGATGGCGAAAATTCATGATGGTCGTGCGGTCAGGCATGGCGCTATCTAAGGATAGATGTGCAAACAAGCGCATTGATGCAATTTCATAGAGCGCATCTTCCATGGCACCATCACTTAGGTTGTACCAGTGCTGCATGCAGTGGATACGCACCATGGTTTCCAATGGATAAGGACGGCGGCCATTGCCAGCTTTAGGGTAAACAGGTTCGATAACAGCAAGGAGTTTTGCCCAAGGAAGAATCGCATCCATCCGAGACAGGAAGATTTCCTTACGGGTCTGACGGCGTTTACTGGAGAATTCGCTATCGGCAAATGTGAGTTGATGTTCCATGAGCTGACCTGTTCCTTGGCAAACTGGATGAGTACATGATCTCATATCAGGGACTTATTCGCATCATCCCTAAACCTCGTTACAAAACAACCAACTGGACGCAGTACAACAAAGCCTTAATAAACCGTGGTTCTTTAACCTTTTGGATTGATGAAGAAGCGATAGCCGAGTGGAAGCAAAACAAACAAGGCGGGCTGGCGCAATTGAGAGTTTCTACTGTTATGGACAGCAAGCTGTGAGGTGGTGCCATACTTTGGGTAATCCGAAATGACAAAATTAGAGCAAAGGGTCTATCACGTTTATGTCCAAAAGTGAGCTAGGGAAAAAGTGGCAGTCGTGTGGAGTGTTTGGTAGCCCACATCAATATATCAGTGGGCTACTGGTGGATTACTTGATTGTCACGACCTGACTTCTTTTTAGCCTAGAAAGCTTCTCCCGAAGCTCTGCATTTTCATGCTCCAACTCATCCACACGAGTTAACGCCTGAACCAGCTTATCATTCAAGTGATGCTGCGCAGCCGCAAATAAGGCTAACTTCTCTCGCTCCGTCTCATACTTAGCCTTGTAGTTATCCTTGATACGCTTTTGCTCTTTGAGCTTAGTGCGCACGGTCTGGATCTCTGGCCGGATTATTTCACCGTTGCCTGCCGCGATTTCAGCTTTAGTCTGTTTAACCTTATCAACAAACTCGGGGTAGTAATAGCCACTGCCGTTGCCCAGGTTCGCTTCCTCCTCAACAGCGCGTACACTGAGCTTGCGATGGACAGGGATACGCTTAGGCTTACCCTGTTTAATGCGTTCTAGAGCCGCTTCAAGCGCTAGTAATGTGTTTTCGCTCTTACTCATGAGTCGCTACCTTTAAGTCAGGTTCGAAAGGGGTAAATGGCAGTTCAAAATCAGCCATGACTATCTCTGCGGCTCTTACTTGGGTGATGTAGTGGCTACGCTCACTCACCGAAATATCTTCGTCGGATTCCATGTAAGCAACCAAACTGTTGTGCTTTTTCTGCCACCACCGAGCTTGTTCCTCGTCAATGATGCTGCTGCCTGAGCCGCAATCGACACAGAATTGAGGCATGACAACACCATCCATATCGCAATTGTATCCATTTTTACAGTAGCTATGAGTCGTGCCATGAAGGGTGAGCTTACCATCCTTGACGGCCTTGTAGATGACATCCCACGAACTGTAGATGGTTGGGACATTTCCTCGCATTTGCATGATCGCTTTGCCATGTGAGCCTGATAATTTTTCACTAGAGTGCCACTGTTTGAAGATTTTATTTGCCGTGGTTTCAGCGTTAATGTCCTCAAGCATGGACTGGATTTTTTCATCCACAACAAGGCTTCGATAACTGGCTAGCTTGCCACCGTTGGTGTACCACTCGGTCATAGCAAGATACAGGTGCTTGAACTGCTGCTTGAGAGCGACCATTGTGCCAAAACGGTTCTTAATGCAATAGAATGCCAAAGAGCGTCTAAATTGGTGTGTAGCCATGTGCCAAGGCTTACCGACTAGGACATACTTTTTAACCCTCACATGTGATTGAGGGTTAGAATCTAGGCATTCTTGGTGGTCTTCCTCTGTCACAATAAAATTGAATTGCTTGCAGAACATCTGAAGACGTGCATTCCAGGATGAGATTAATGTGGGTGGTTTAGAGCGAACTGATTGGTTAACCCAAAGAGTGTTTGTGTACTTTTTATCTGGATAGGTCACTTCTTGTCGCCACCTTTCAGTTAGCGTTGTCATGAGTTCAATTGCGATCTTAGATGAACTGGCTGTTACCCATGTTTCTCGTTTTTCACCCAACTTAAAGGTGTGTGATTGGAGCATATGATACTCACGACCTTCAAAAGTATCCTTGTAATAGCTATTTGGCGTGAGCTTATCTAACTCTGAATCACGCATACCACTAAAACCGCCACACACGATGTAGCTTGCATTGATTAACTGCTCTCGATATCGCTGAAATTCCGAGCTATTGGCAAGTGGTATGTTAGGCAGTTTTTGTGCAAGAGGCGAAATAATATCACTTGGGTTTCGAGGTTTGTTGTCACGTATATAAGCGGCACGTATTTGTTTATCTATTTCGCCATTAGCCGACATAAAGGGGAAGCTTTCACCACTCGCCACCTTTTCATTGAGACGTCGATCACCTTCACGGTAGTTCTCTTGAAGTTCACTCTCGACTTGAGCAATTAGCTTCCTATTAGGGTGTGCTTCCTCAATCAGTTCAATCGCTTTGCCATAAATGGCATCGCACAAACGCTCTGGAATGGTCAGTGTTTGTTGTGCCTCTAACTGAATTAACCTTCTAGCAACAACGTCAGGCTTTAAAGGTCCAAGAAACTCATGCTTAACCTTATGCCATGCTGAATCTCTAATGATTGAATTGATAGAGACAACACATGTCCTTATTGAAGATTGAGAGTATTGTTTTTCAACCAAATCCCCTTCAAAGTTAGTCCAATTTGATGATTTCGAAAGAGCGCGTATAGAATCAAAGCCTTGCTCTACCAAATGACTGTAAGGCATGTTCGTATATTTGAGCCTTGAAAATATACTACTAAACTTCAAAGCCTTACGCTGTTTTGGACCTTTATTGAATAACCAACCGTAGGTAAAAAGTTTCAACTCTCGCTGTAAGTCTTTATTGTTATTGAATTGATTGAAATTAAGAGTGTTCTTATGCTCCCTTTTGTTTCGTGAAAACGCAAAGCAATACCAAGCGCTATCACCGAAGTAGGCTGTTACCTTGCCTGATTCATCCTTGCAGATCACAACCTTATCAAGCTCATCAAAACGTTCTTCATGATAGAGCGTGACCACATCGGCTTCTTCTACTTTATGCTGCTCAGGGAAGCTATCTAAATATAAGTGCTGAACTGGCATTACACGCTCTTCTGTTGACGATTAGGGATTAAGAAAAGAATGGATTCAGGCTCATTCCACACTGGGTGAAGCCCTTCATCATTCAGTTTTTCTTCAGCTTGTTTTAAGATTTTAGAATTGATATCGGGAAGAATTTTAGAATCTATAAACACTATGACTTGTTCAAAATTCTTGCGGTAATGGTGAGCATCCAAATGTAGGTACCGCGACTCTTCAATGCACGCCCTAAATGACAGCAAGCACCAAATATCCGCAACGGATTGAACGATGACTTGATAAGGACAACCAAAACACGCCAATAAATCCGCACAAGCCAATCGCTCTCCATCCTTGGCTAGCCCTTGCTTCAGCGCCTTTTGGGTGTGTTTTTCTGACTTACTACCAAAGGGGTCGCTACAACTACCACCATTAGATGTGCGGCTGAGATTTGGTATTTCAATCGCATTCTCTTTTTCAATCACAAGCACATCAATACCAAGGTTTTCTTGTGCTTCCTTGGGTGATACACCTTGTTTTATTTGTTCTTCACGAATGGCGAAAGTGTCTTGCAGCATCCCATTGTTACTGTGTTTATTGCCTTCACTGTAACTCTTTTTTCGAGTATTGGATGTATTCCCAAGCATGATGTTATTTACTATTTCACTCTGATGATAAGCGGTTAATCGTGCGCCTGTTTCACGAAAACGACTTACCATAGGGCGTAATCGTCGCCCCGTTTGATCGTTGAAAGTGAAGTACCTTTCCACCCAATGTGCAAGGAAAGTATTTAAGGTATTCCTTTTGACAGGCTGTACTTTTTTCATGGCAATAGTTTGCAGTAGTAAGGCATCTTCCCCAGTAGAAATTAATCGTGAAGCCTCAAGTAACTTATCAAAAAAGTCCATCGAATATTTTGGGATTTCTAGTTCGTGTTCACCCATTTCAACGCTAATGGTTTTAAACGCTCTTCGTTTAAATGCTGGCATCGTATACCATACCTCACCAGCTGTGGTTGAAGCGTTCTCTGGTTGCTTTAACTTGAACAAATCACTTGTGTTTACGTAGGTGTAATACGCCATTAGATATGTAGCAGCGGACATCATCTTAGAGATAGCTGCACATAATTTGTATTCACATCCTTTCCAGTGAAAGGTCATGGTTGGTATCGATTTATACGCTTGAATATGTTTCTCAGGATTATCTATAAACTGTTGATGTGTTTGCTTAAATAATGCCCTCAAAAAAGGGAGTATTTGCTTTAAGTCGCTTCGAGTATAGGCTTCAAAGGGTTCGACATCATCACTATATCGCGTAACAATATTATCAAAGTTCGAGCGGGGTAAATCTAGATATTCAGTCAAGAGGGTCTGACATACTGCGTGGGTTTTATTATAGGTTGCGTTTTTGATTTGCCCTAGCATGACACGTTCATTTTGATAATTCATATAGCCTTCGATTGATGATTGATTAAAGGCTTCAATATCACTCTCGTCACACCACCGAATATATTGAGTTAACGTTATGAAATAGGAGTATAGTTTTTCGTGACTACCATCTTCCTCGATAAATTCTTCATACCGAGTTTTCATTTGATAAATAAAGTCTTTCCTACCGGCATCTTCAAACTGTTTACCTTTCTTTAAATCTTCAGTAGATGGCAGGTTTTTTTTCAATAAACGATTAAAATCAAGTAGTTTTTTACCCTCCAACTTCACCTGAATACACAAGTCGGGTATCCAACCATGAAGGTGCGTGACATTACTCATTCTCAGTCTCCAAAACTTCATGCATGATGCTGTCTAATATGCCAAATTTCACCTTGAAGGCTTCTTTACGCTTGAGGTAGCGCAAATATTTCCAAGTAGTTGATTCGTTTTTATGTCCCATCCACCCCATGAGTAGCTCCATGCATCCCGCGACAGGTAAGCCTGCTTCAAGAAGGTCATTAAGGCGATATGTGCCATACGTTGAACGAAAATCGTGAAAACGATGTTCAAAAGCTGGGTTCGTTTGTTTAATTGTCGTTCTTAGCTCCCCCCACCTAGCTTCAATGGACTTAGGTGATACAGGGTTGCCTTGGCTCACTCACAAACAAGGGTTCATGATTTAAGCAAAACTCTAGTGCTTCAACGGTTTCGTAGCTTAATCCCTTTGCTGATTCTTCTAGGTTATTGAGCTTGGTATTTAGCTTGATAACTCGTTTCAAACGTCGTTCAGAAGTACGATAAACGTCTAGTTTATCAAGCAAAGTCTTCGATATTTCAATCGTCCTCTCTTTGCGGTATTTCGTTTGAACACCATTTCGTTGAGGTGAAACCGCTATCTCATAACGATGCTCAGATTCAGCAAGTGGTTTTGCAATATCGAGAGCATCAAGTGTTAGTGTGGCAACCTCTTGAATTCGAAGTCCAGTATCAATGGAGATTAAAATTTGAAGCCCTAGTTCTTCGGATGCTACAGGTAGATAGGTGGTCAGTGTCGATAACGCATCCTGACTTAATGGTGTTAAGGGGCGAATGTTTTTGCTGTCACTGTCTCGCGGCACTTTGATTCTTAAATCACTGGTTGCAATGATGAAGCTTGGAGCAATATGAGCCAGCATATCGGTTCGCTTAATAGATACGAACTCCATTCTAAAGGGCGCTTCTTTCTCATTTTTAATCTTTAGATAACCATCATGCATCAACCACTTATAGTAATTAACGACTTGGTTCATACGTACACTTGCTGTGGAATGAGCAAGCTCTCCCTTTTTTATTAACTGCAATAAATGGGATCGAAATAAGTAAGTTGGCTTTAAACGCTTAACTGGTGGGAACATATCCCATTGAAGGTTTTTATCCTCAAGAAACTGATAGTAGCCCTTTAAAGCTTGAGCGCAGGGTTGTAAGTCTATCGCTTGCTTGATTGCCTTTTGATAGAAGAAGTAGCTATTGGCTTGGTGATTAAATTCACCATGTTCAGAATAAAGCGTTGGCAGTGAACCAATGTTATCAGTGGTAGGTGTAACAGAACATTGCCCATTACTTATAGAGAGATTTGTTTCTTTAAAAACATCACTAGATCTGATTAAAAACGCCATAAAATTCTCATGAAAGCACTGGCTATACATACAGTGTAGCCGGTAATGAATTCTTTTCCAGATTTATTTATGTGTGTAAGATGCTTTTCCTACATCAACCTGTCATGGTAATAACTTCTACGCTTCCTGCGAACGCTTGTTTCGCCCCGATCTTCAAGGCAAACCCATCGTTGTGCTCTCCAATAACGACGGTTGCGTGGTTGCACGCTCAGCAGAGGCGAAACAATTAGGCGTCAAAATGGCCGTCCCCGTGTATCAGGTGATGGACATGATCCGCGCCCATAATATAGCGGTATTTTCCTCCAACTATGCACTTTATGCCGATATTTCAAATCGAGTGATGACCACTCTCGAGCACATGGTGCCCAGGGTAGAAGTCTACTCAATTGATGAGGCTTTTTTAGATTTGTCTCGGCTCGATAGATGCCAAGATATCACTCAGTTAGCCGCGGATATTCGCCAACGGATCCAACAATGGATTGGGATCAGTGTCTGTGTTGGCATAGGTCCTAGTAAAACCTTAGCCAAACTCGCCAATTATGCCGCTAAAAAATATCCCATGACTCAAGGTGTTGTCGATTTACGCACGACGGAACGCCAACGGCGATTAATGGCCTTGACGCCAATTGATGAGGTATGGGGGATTGGCCGAAAAATTGCGCAACGTTTAAAGCTTATGGGTATACATACCGCCCTACAGCTCGCCGATGCCCCACCTAAGCTGATCCGAGATAGCTTCTCGGTCACAGTCGAACGAACGGTGCATGAGCTAAACGGTATTGCCTGTGATGATATTCAACAACTTGTGGCGACAAAACAGCAAATCGTCAGTTCTCGCTCTTTTGGTGAACGCATTACCCACCTCACAGCAATGCAGCAGGCCATCAATGATTACACCTGTCGAGCCTGCGAAAAACTGCGTGTTGAGGGTCAATTTGCACGTACCCTATCCGTATTTATTCGGACCAGTTATTTCACTGAACATCAACCCCAGTACAGTCAGGTGCTCACAGGCAATTTAACTTATCCCAGTGACGATACCCGTGATTTTATCGCATTAGCGCAGCGGCTCTTATCTAGGCTTTGGCGTGAAGGATATGCCTATGCCAAGGCTGGTGTGATGCTGGGGGACTTTTATGCGCCAGGTGTGTTTCAACTAGGATTATTTGATGAAGTCAAACCACAACCTAAAAGTAAAGAATTGATGAACCTACTGGATAGCGTTAATCACAGCGGTAAAGCCAAGATCCAATTTGCAGGGCAAGGACTCAATGCCGATTGGTGCATGAAGCGTGGCCAACTCTCTCCTCGCTATACCACACAATGGACACACATCCCGACAGTAAAATAAGCCATAGTATGCAAACAAGCCATTTGCTTACCTGTTAAGGTTTGTTAAATCCCTAAAGCCTCAACAATAATGCACTTATTTTCAACAGTTAATAAGATACTCCCAATTTACCGCTTTTATCCCAACTTGATGTAGCTCACAGAATCTAAAACTCAATCAAACTAAAGACCTAGTACAAAAATTGACATTGTAAAGACAATGTTTCGTTACATTGAGATACAACCACGCCATAGCGCATACCGTGCCGTCATTTTTTATTTCCTCTCACGCTTAATTAGCCTCTCCGCCTTTACAAACGCAACACTTAGGCAGCATGCGAATAACAATTAAGCTGTTGATATTAAAGTTGTTAATGATAATTTTCCGACTATGGAGGGCAGTTGCAAATAAATATAAGCCGTGATGAAACCCTTCCTGATCGTCATGGCATTGTTAAGGGAATGAAAATATGACTACGCAAACAACCGTGGCACGTGCGGTTCGTTTTAGTTTACTCGCTTTGGTCTCCGCCTCGGTGACACCGCAAGTATTTGCCGCCGATGAAGCGGCCGTTATCGATGATAAAGTGGAGCGTATCGAAGTCACGGGTTCACGTATTAAACGTACCGATCTTGAAAATGCCTCCCCTATCGTGGTGGTGAGCGCAGCAGATATCGAAAAAGGCGGCTTTAACTCAGTGCAAGACGTGTTAGGTAACCTGTCGCAAAACTCTGGTGGATCTATGACCCAGCAGGAAGTGCACGGCTTTACTCCAGCGGCATCGGCCGTCAACCTGCGTGGTGTGGGCGCTGGCCGCGTACTGACATTAATCAATGGCAAACGTGTGCCTAAATATCCGTTTGGTGCTGGTGGTACAGACAGCTTTGTCGATACCGCTAACATTCCGTTAGGGGCCATTGAACGCATCGAGATTTTAACCACGGGCGCCTCGGCAATTTACGGCTCAGATGCGATGGGCGGTGTAATTAACATCATCTTGAAAAAAGACGTTGAACAAAGCACCTTCAAATACCGTCACTCTGATACCTTCGATGGTGGTCTGCAAAATAACCAGTTCTCCTTTATGACGGGTGTCAGCAGTGATAAAGCGAACCTGACCTTCTTCGCCGAATATGAAGATCGCCAAGCGTTAAAAGCCTCGGATCGTCCTGAATGGGGGACCGATATTGTTCCGGGTAACTACTATTCCAGCTACAGCTCCTATGGCGCCAACCTTGTGGATAGCAATGGTAAATTACTCAAGACCTTAAGCGCCGCAGAATGTGATGCGCGCGGCTATGTGATGATGGCCAATGGTAAGTGTGGGTTCGATCGCTCCGCACAGCGCGACTTTTCGCCTGAGCAAAAACGCTATTCAACCATGATCAACCTCACCAAAGACTTAAACGACAATCATCAGCTGTATTCGCGCCTCGATTACACCCATGCCTCGACCTACACTGAGATTGAATCGGCAACGGTCGGCGAAGATTTTATGTTCAACGTATCGGGCAATAACGTCACTATTGTTGATGAACTCAATGGGTTATCTCAAGTCTTCGATAAAAATACCGCCTTCGGCGGAGATTTTGCCGGCGCTGCCGATGGGGACTATTACTACACTCGCCGTATGTCGGAGTTAGGTCCACGCACCTCTGATTTTGAGACCAATAACTTCTCCTTCTTATTAGGCAGCAAAGGTTACCTCACCGATTCAATCGAGTACGACACCTCGTGGTCGATTGCGCGCCAAACGGTAGACTCCACCACCGCAGGTTCACCCACCTACCAAAGCATGTGGAATTACCTCACCGCAGGCACAAACGGCAATTCGCTGCTGGATGTGATTTCACCGGACGATGCCGCAATGCTGGATTTCCAAGGTGGTAAGAAGGGGCAATCTACCCTATCGAGCTTCAACGCGGGGATCAGTGGCGATGCCTTTGAATTACCAGCAGGCACAGTGGCTTATGCCGTGGGCGTCGAATACGGTAAAGAATGGTTCTACGATAAGTCCGATAGCTTCACCAGCAATGGTGGCGTGATTGGCAAAGGCGGCAGCAGCGCCCAAGGTGAACGTGAGCAATATGCAGGTTATGCCGAAGTCGCCGTGCCTGTGATTGAAAACCTCACCGTCACCCTTGCGGGCCGTTACGACTACTATGACGATTTATCCGATGTCGGCGGTCAATTCAGCCCACAAGTCGCAGTCGAGTATCGCCCGATTGATAATCTGTTGTTACGCGGTCTGTATGCAGAAACCTTCCGAGCGCCAGACATGCAGCGCTTATTTGGTGAACCAACGGCAGCCTATAGCACAGTGATCGACACTCCAACCTGTGAGGCCGCGGGTGGCACGGGCCCTGCCTGTGAGAAGATTGACTCACTGCCAATTACTATCGGTGCAAACCCAGAACTTGAAGCGGAAACCGGTAAAAACTATAACCTCGGCATGGTGTGGGATTATAACGATCTCAATTTAACCTTGGACTACTGGATTGTTGAAATCGATAACCTAGTCAATAGCCCAAGCGCCCAGTATATCTTGGATCACTCTGATGCCTTCGCCGATAAGATTTTCCGCGATGCAAGCGGCAAGTTAATTCAAGTGAATACTCAAGCCATCAACATGTCATCCCAAGAAACTTCGGGTATCGACTTCTCGGTGGGCTATCGCTATGAGACTTCAGGCTACGGCGATGTCACCGCCCGCTTAGAAGGCACCTATTTATTGAAGTGGGAGGAGCAATTAACCCCAGATTCAGAGCCTTTAGATCTGATCGATGGTGACGGCTCTGCCCCGCAAATCCGTGGTAACTTAAATCTGGGTTGGAACTACGATGACTTCGCTACCAACCTGCTGGTCAAGTACACCGACAGCATGAATGGCCAGCGTAAAGAGGCATTCATTAACAATGGGTTAGCGGATAAATATGCCGTCACTATCGATAGCCATGTCGAAGTGAACTGGGCCGCCAGCTATATGTTAACCGATGCGATTAAGTTCTCCGGCGGGATTAATAATATCTTCGATGCAGGCCCTGAGATTGATGAAACCCAAAACTCTTGGCCGCACTATCCACGTTCTTACTACAACGTTGTTGGGCGTGAATATTATTTAGCGGTAGAGATGAACTTCTAATCAACCTCATGTTTTGATTAGTATTGCTTCCTCAAACACAAAGCCGAGCAACTGCTCGGCTTTTATCTATTGGCTTCACACTCAGTTACGCGTAGGTATCAATCGATTCGCCTTGACTCGCCTCACGGGCGCGCTCTTTGGCGGACTCGCTCACCTCTTCCACTTTGGCTGGTGCAGGTTGAGCGGGTAACGCAGTGGGTGAAGATGAACGGTTGGCAGCATAGCTATGCGCTAACATTGGGCTGCTTGCACTGATATTCATAGCGATCCCCTTGTCGATTTAGGCTCAATGCTCAGGTTCAATACTTAGGCTAGAAGCCAATACTTAAGTGACGCTTAAGCGCTTGTGCTAAAAAATCCTTTTGCCATTGGCTGCATCGGCTGCAATTGATGACCATACAATACGATAACCCCCTTGTGGCATCTAACGCACAATGCCACAATGCGAGCAAAATCAATGCGTGCCAACGGCGCCCCGCGATAGGAGCATCATCTTGACCCTTTTTGGTATTAAAAATTGCGATACAGTGCGTAAAGCACGTAAATGGATTGAAACCCATCAACTTTCGGTCAACTTCCATGACTTTAGGGAAGATGGATTAGCAGAAAAGGATCTTCAGCATTGGTGTCAAATTGCAGGATGGGAAACTGTCTTTAACAAACGCAGTACCAGTTTTCGCGCCTTGAGTGATGCAGATAAGGCCAATATCGACCAAGCCAAAGCCATTCAACTGATGCTCACTCACCCGACGCTGATCAAGCGCCCAGTGCTAGTGGTGGGTGAACAAGTGCTGGTGGGCTTTAACGAAGCCGAATATAAGAAGGCCTTTTCCCTATGACGCACGCTTCGAACACCCACCCAGTTACCGAACTGACTAAAGCGTTAATCGCCCGTCCTTCGGTCACCCCGCTGGATGAAGGCTGCCAAACCCTGATGGCCGCACGTCTTGCCGCCATTGGCTTTAATATTGAGCCCATGGTCTTTGAAGACACCACCAATATGTGGGCGCGTCGCGGTAATGAAGGCCCAGTATTTTGTTTTGCTGGCCATACCGATGTAGTGCCCGCAGGCGATTTAAGCCGCTGGCATACCCCACCTTTTGAGCCAACCATTATCGACGGTTACCTCTATGGCCGCGGCGCGGCAGACATGAAAGGCTCATTGGCGGCGATGATCGTCGCGACCGAGCGTTTTGTGGCTAAGCACCCAAATCACCCCGGCTCGATTGCGTTTTTGATCACCAGCGATGAAGAAGGCCCCTTTATCAATGGCACCACACGGGTTATCGACACCCTAGAAGCCCGCAATGAAAAAATCACTTGGGCGCTGGTGGGCGAACCCTCATCGACCCTAAAACTCGGTGATGTGGTCAAAAATGGACGCCGTGGCAGCCTGACCGCCAACTTGACCGTTAAGGGCATTCAGGGCCATGTGGCCTATCCGCACCTTGCGGATAACCCAATCCACAAAGCCGCGCCGTTTTTAGCCGAGTTAAGCCAAACCCATTGGGATAATGGCAACGAATTCTTCCCGCCCACCAGCATGCAAATCGCCAATATTAATGGCGGTACGGGCGCATCGAACGTGATCCCAGGCACCCTAGAGGTGATGTTTAACTTCCGTTATTCGACCGAAGTGACCGCCGAGATATTAATCGAGCGCGTGGAGGCCTTATTGACCGCCCACGAACTGGATTATGACATCAGCTGGACCTTCAACGGTCTGCCATTTTTAACCGGCGAAGGCCCACTGTTAGACGCGACTCGCCATGCTATACGTCAGATCACTGGCTATGATACCGATCCGCAAACCACGGGCGGCACCTCTGATGGACGCTTTATTGCACCAACGGGCGCCAAAGTGTTGGAACTCGGTCCAGTGAACGCCACTATCCATAAAGTGAACGAGTGCGTGAAAATCGACGATCTCGAGCAGTTAGCCCTGTGCTACGAAGTGATTTTGGAACAGTTGCTGTGTTAAACGCCACGCCACGCTTAAGGAACACAGCCCAGCTCTATGGAATAGAAAGTGGAATAGAGAGTGGGATAGCAAGCAGTTTAGACACGGGCTTACATACCGACTTATCCGCTGCTGTAACCCAAGAGTCAGCGCAGAGACTGCAATTAGTCGAACTGCTGAGTCCCTATCACCCGAGCGAAACACGCTTCATGCTGGAGGCTCAAACCGCCCTCGCCTTTAAGGCGATGGCGGACAGCGCCGCCAAAGATGGGATAGCCCTCGCGATTTGCTCGGCCTATCGTCCTTTTGACAGGCAACTCGCCATTTGGAACGCCAAAGCCAGCGGTAAGCGTGTTGTGCTGGATATTAACGAACAGCCCGTGGATATCAGTCCACTGAGCGATGATGCATTAGTCGATTTGATTTTGCTCTGGTCGGCACTGCCAGGCGCGTCACGCCATCACTGGGGCACGGATATCGATGTGTTTGATGCCAAGCAAATCGAGGTGAAATCCCTGCGATTAGTGGAAGCGGAATACACTGATGGCGGCCCTTGTGCCCACTTGCACCAGTGGCTACTCCAGCACGCCAAGGATTTTGGGTTTTATTTTCCTTTTCAGCGCGGTAAAAGCGCCGTCAGCGCCGAGCCTTGGCATATCAGCTATTTCCCCGTGTCTCAAACCCTGTTACCCCAATTTGAGGTGCAGGCCTTAGCGCAGGTTATCCAGCGCAGCGAGATGTTGCTTAAAGAAGCGGTGCTCGCCCGTTTACCTGTGCTTGTGGCGGAATATGTACATCGAATTGCACAGCCTTAAGGTGTCGCCATTCGCACAACTCGATGGCGCCTTTTACTCGGCGCTTATCTTTAAAAGTAGGTTTTATGGATTTTTCTTCACACAGAAAACAACTCAACATCGCCGGTAGCCAACTCAGTTACCTCGATATAGGTTCAGGCCCAGCGCTGTTATTTGGCCACAGTTACCTCTGGGATAGCGCCATGTGGGCGCCGCAAATTGCCAGCTTAAGTCAACAGTATCGCTGCATCGTGCCCGAACTCTGGGGACACGGCCAATCGGGCGCCGTCCCAGAAAGCTGCAACAGCCTCTTAGACATCAGCGAGCATATGCTGACTCTGATGGATAGCCTCAACATCGAGCAATTTGCGGTTATCGGTTTATCCGTGGGTGCCATGTGGGGCGCCGAGCTCGTGCTTAAAGCCCCCGCGCGCGTCAATGCTCTGGTGATGCTCGACAGTTTTATTGGGTTTGAGCCAGAGATCACCCGTGCTAAATATTATGGCATGCTGGACACGATCCAAGCCGCCGGCAGCATACCTGCGCCGCTTATCAGCGCCATTTCGCCACTGTTTTTCGCCGATAATGCCAAAGCGAATAATCCCGAATTAGTGCAGCGTTTTGAGGCCTACTTGGCCGCGCAAACGCCAGAGACGATCCCGAGCATAGTTAAGCTTGGCCGAATGATTTTTGGCCGCCGCGATACGATGGAATTTGCCGAGCAATTAACTCTGCCCTGTTTAGTCATGGTCGGGGTTGAAGACAAGGCCCGCAGCGTGCTAGAGAGTTACCTGATGAGCGATGCCATCGACGGCAGTCAGTTAGTGCATATTCCTAACGCAGGGCATATTTCCAGCCTAGAGCAAGCCGAGTTTGTCACTGAGCATTTAACTCAGTTTTTAGCGAAGGTATTGTAACAGCGCCCGTATCAGCAAGGTGCCACCCAACTGCGGCACATTGGATAGACCAGCAAGCGTAAATTTACTGGTATACTCTTGCTAAAAATGTGCTGCTTGCATCACTTAGGGCAATAAAGACATTTTAATATGTCAATAAAACAATAGGTTAAAATGAA
Organism: Shewanella sp. GD03713; assembly: GCF_029843705.1. Classification (NCBI taxonomy): domain Bacteria; kingdom Pseudomonadati; phylum Pseudomonadota; class Gammaproteobacteria; order Alteromonadales; family Shewanellaceae; genus Shewanella; species Shewanella sp. GD03713. The sequence goes on along the minus strand of NZ_JAOCIW010000001.1, from coordinate 2,222,197 downwards.
ACTACTCAAACCCTTATTCGATAACAACCGTCGCTGGGCCGGACGCATTCGCCAAGAGCACCCTGATTTTTTTGAACAGCTGGCGAAACAGCAGAACCCTGAATATCTTTGGATTGGTTGTTCCGACAGCCGAGTACCTTCAAACCAAATCATCGATTTAATGCCGGGCGAAGTCTTCGTTCACCGCAATATTGCCAACATGGTGATCCACACCGATCTTAACTGCCTATCTGTTCTGCAATACGCCATTGATGTACTTAAGGTGAAGCACATTATGGTGGTAGGACACTATGGCTGTGGTGGTGTACGTGCCGCCATGGGGAATCAACGCTTAGGGCTTATCGACAACTGGCTCGGTCATTTACGTGATGTTTACCGTCTTCATCAAGATGAATTAATGCAAATGGATGATGCCAAGCGTTTCGACCGTCTGTGTGAACTCAACGTAATTGAACAGGTTTCTAACGTCACCAGCAGCACTATCGTGCAGGAAGCTTGGGCTCGCGGCCAAGAACTGGCGATCCACGGTTGGATTTACGGTATCGATAATGGTCTGTTAACCGACCTTGATGTGACTGTCGATCGCGCGCAAAAGATTTAAATCGGTTTGAGTGAAACACGCCAAAAACCTGCCCCGTGCAGGTTTTTTGTTTTAATGCATGCCAATATCTATGCACGCCACATACAAGCTCCATCCGCCTAATTTAACTTGTTGCCAAGGTACTTCCACACTCGCCCCATTGGCTCTGAATGGCGCAGTTCATCTCAACCCATCGGCTAAACCTCGAGCTGCACCTCGCTTAATGGACTCGCATGCCCTAATACAACGGCTCGCAAAGGCTAACAAGCACGAACACATGCAATAACACAGTGTTAAGTGAGCAAAATCTAAGCTCGAAACGTCAACATGACCTTATTTTCATCAATAAAACATCGCAAGGGATCTTTAGCCCAGTTATAATCCGCCAGTTAATTGCAGCGCGACCATGCGCCACAAATTCTAAGGAGATACCTTCCATGCCCGGTTTTGAATTATTTGGTCCAGAAGAAAAGCAAGAAGTCGCCGATGTGATGGAGCACGGCTTTACCTTCCGTTATAACTTCGACCATATGCGTAATGATCGCTGGAAGACTCGCGATATGGAGCAACTGCTCTGCGAGAAAATGAATGTTAAGCATGCTCACCTCTTATCTAGCGGTACTGCTGCGCTGCAAACAGCCTTAATGGCGGCAGGCATTGGTGCTGGCGACGAAGTTATCGTGCCACCTTTTACCTTTGTTGCTTCTGTAGAAGCGATTTTCATGGCCGGTGCTGTGCCAATTTTTGCCGAAATCGACGAGACACTGTGTCTATCACCAGAAGGCATTGAAGCGGCGATCACCCCACGCACTAAAGCAGTGAACTTAGTACACATGTGTGGCTCTATGGCCAAGATGGACGAAATCAAAGCCGTGTGCGCTAAACACAACATCGTATTGTTAGAAGATGCTTGCCAAGCCATTGGCGGCAGCTACAAGGGCCAAGCCCTAGGTACTATCGGTGATGTAGGTTGTTACTCTTTCGATTCTGTTAAAACCATCACCTGTGGTGAAGGCGGCGCGGTGATCACCAATAACACCGAAATCTACGATCACGCCCATATGTTCTCCGATCACGGCCATGACCATATTGGTAAAGACCGTGGCGCCGAGTCACACCCAATTATGGGCCTGAACTTCCGTATCTCTGAAATGAACGCGGCCTTAGGTTTAGCCCAGTTACGTAAACTCGATACCATTATCGACATTCAACGTAAAAACAAAAAAGTCATTAAAGAAGCGATGGCGAGCATTCCTGAAGTCAGCTTCCGCGAAATCCCCGATCCAGAGGGTGATTCAGCTGGCTTCTTAAGCTTTATGTTACCAACAGAAGCACGTACCCAAGAGATCAGCAAAAAACTGGCTGAGAATGGCGTTGACGGTTGCTTCTACTGGTACGTGAACAACTGGCATTATCTGAAAAACTGGAAACACATTCAGGAGCTTAAGGCCCCTGCTGCGTTGCCAATCACATTAATCGCCGACAGACCTGACTATACTCAAATTTCTGTGCCGAAATCTGATGCCATTATGAGCCGCACTATTTCCATGCTCATTAAATTGTCTTGGACCGATGCTCAGATTGCCGAGCGTATTGAAAACATTAAGAAAGCATTTGCCCAATAATTAAACGGGAGTTTTTGCAATGAGTTTTAAAAATTTTAAAGTAGTTGAAAAGATGATCTTCGGTCGTGGCTCCTTCGCACAATTAGACGAAGTATTAGCTGCACAGCGTAAGGCCGACGATGACTTCGTGGTATTTTTAGTCGATGACGTTCACCAAGGCAAACCACTCGAAGCACGCATCCCAGTGAAAGCCCAAGACTTACTGATTTGGGTTAACGTAGATGATGAGCCAAGCACAGTGCAAATCGACACCCTGACCGAACAAGTTCAAGCCTTCAACGGCAAACAACCGGTTAGCGTCGTCGGTTTAGGTGGCGGTTCAACCATGGACGTCGCAAAAGCGGTATCACTGATGCTGACCAACCCAGGCGGCTCTGCCATGTACCAAGGTTGGGATTTAATCAAAAACCCAGCGGTTCACCACATTGGTATTCCAACGATTTCAGGTACGGGTGCAGAAGCATCACGCACCGCAGTATTGTGTGGTCCAGTGCGTAAACTGGGTCTGAACTCAGATTACACAGTGTTCGACCAAATCATCATGGACTCTGAGTTAATCGAAGGTGTTGAAACTGACCAATGGTTCTACACAGGTATGGATTGCTATATCCACTGCGTTGAATCATTAGAAGGTACCTTCTTAAACGAATTCTCTAAGTCATACGCCGAAAAAGCCATGGAGCTTTGCCGCCAAGTGTACTTAGAAGATCACCCAGAAAAAGACGACAAGCTGATGATGGCGTCATTTATGGGCGGTATGAGTATCGCTTACAGCCAAGTGGGTGCATGCCACGCGGTATCTTATGGTCTGTCTTACATCCTCGGCTACCACCATGGTATCGGTAACTGTATCGCCTTCGACGTGTTAGAAGAATTCTATCCAGAAGGTGTGGCTGAATTCCGTCTGATGATGAAGAAGCACAACATCACTCTGCCGAAGAACATCTGTAAAGATCTGCCAGATGAAACCATCGCGAAAATGGTTGCCGTGACTAAGAGCATGGGTCCATTATGGGCAAACGTGTACGGCCCAACATGGGAAGAGAAAGTCACTGACGAAATGTTGACTGCTCTGTTCCGTCGCATTTAAGCTCTCAAGCAGATGACAAGGGCTCGTTGTGAGCCCTTTTGTCTATCTACACTGCATATCTTTGATAAATTAGGATAATTTAATGAATGTGACTCTGTTAATCCCGGCGCGTTACGGTTCAAGCCGCTTCCCGGGCAAGCCCTTAGCCCCGATTAACGGCAAGCCGATGATCCAACACGTGTACGAACGCGCGTCGTTAGCCAAAGGCCTCACCAATATTTATGTTGCAACCGATGATGAGCGTATCAAAAGCGCCGTAGAAGGCTTCGGTGGCAAAGTGGTCATGACCAGCCCTGATGCGGCATCGGGCACAGACCGTATCAATGATGCGATTAACCAATTAGGTTTGAAAGATGACGATCTGGTCATCAACCTCCAAGGCGACCAACCCCTAATCGACCCGACTTCCATCGAGCAAGTGATCAGCCTCTTCGAACGTCACCCTGGCGAGTTTGAAATGGCGACCCTCGGCTATGAAATTGTCAACAAAGCCGAACTCGACGATCCTATGCATGTGAAGATGGTGTTCGATAACGACTACTACGCGCTGTATTTCTCCCGCGCACGAATTCCCTTCGGCCGCGATACCAAAGATTATCCAGTTTACAAGCACTTAGGCGTGTATGCTTACACCCGCAGATTCGTGCAAGCCTTCGCCGCCCTCCCCTTAGGTCGTCTCGAAGATCTGGAAAAATTAGAGCAGCTACGCGCCCTAGAACATGGCCATAAGATCAAAGTCGCCATCAGCGCCTTCGACTCAATCGAAGTTGACACGCCGGAAGATATTCGTAAATGTGAGCAGCGTTTAGCCGTTGATTAATCAGGGTGTTGCTCACTAAGGAGTTGTCATGTCGAGCTTAGAAGTGTGGATCATTATTATTTTGGTGGTCGGAGTGATTGCCAGCAATCTTGCCGCACTGAAATACAGTGCCAAATTCAAACTGCCACAGTTTGGTCAGCACGATAAAGAGAAACAGTTAAAGACCGATAATCGCGCGAATTCCTCACCCGATGCCGATAAGTCCGCGGATACGGCGATTGAAAATCGCGATAAATCAACCCAAGTTGAGCAAGATAAACCCTAATCGAGTAGCTTTACTCCTCTGATTTATCCATCAAAAAGGCGCAATAGCGCCTTTTTTGTCGGTGAGAAATAATGTTTCGACCTAGCTTGGCATATACGCCCAATCTTTCACAGCAAAGATGAAGCATTGAATTATCAAGAATAATACTCGTCACTAAAATGTGTCAGGAAAAGAACAGTCTCATGTATTGAAGTTTTATACAAACCGAAGCAAGAGCGCGTGGAAAGGGACAAAGCTTGTCAGGACGTCAGCTGTATCAAGTGAATTTCGGGTAAAAATATCTATGGGTTAACGCCCCAATTTAGCGCGGAATGCCGCGCTGCGGATTGACGTCGCCACCAGCGCTTTTGCTGGCGATAAAATTTGATGGTTAGGAGATGGCACGGCTCATGTAGTAAAACCGATCATCTTCACTTGTTAAACCAAACCCTTGTCTCTTATACAAATGAACGGCAGGGCTATTTTTAAACACTTTAAGCTTCAAAATGTGAGAACCATGCTCTTTAGCCAGACGTTCCGCCTCAGCAATAGCGATTGAGCCAATCCCACGATTCTGGTAACTCTGATCCACTTGCAAATCTCGTAACCAGCACGCTTCAATGTCAAAAGATAATCTAACGACACCAACAAGCTTTTCTTCAAATAAAATATCAAAGTTCACAAGATCTTGTGTCATTTGCTCAATCTGAGCTTCATCCCAATCTACAGCGTATTGTGCATAATATGGCAGCATATTTGACAGAGTAAAATATGCTGCTTTTGCTAAATCCTTAGCTGGTCTACCGGTCTAGTCTCCTAACGTACGCCTAAGGGGCTGGCAACGCACCCCACTAAACTTAAACACAACAGCCGTAACCACCGAAGCTCATTGGGACTGGAAACGTCACGCGTTGACAGTCCCTCCTGAGGCGTTTGTTAGTTTTTAGCTGTATTGTATTGTCCAAATTGCCTTAGCTTGTTTTGCCAAAAACTTTTGACGACTTAATATATTGTCAGGAGACCATATTTTATAGCCCAATCGTTTAGATAGTTCATATCTACTACTTTTATATGTTTCGACTTTTTCTTGGAATGGCTTATTTCCCAAGAGTCTATTCTTGTCACTTTCTAATATAGTAAAATTACCAATCCTATAGATGAAGTTTTCTTCAACATCTGAAGGAAACTGCTCCTCCCAATCCAAATTTGGATTTTCAGGCAATATATGTTCTAAAGACCCATTATCATTTTCAAAATCATAATAAAAACCTGACAAATGATTTTCAATCGTATACATTACATATCTAGCTAATTTCGCACTTCTTTTAGTTCTAATAGACCTCGTTTCGAAATTCCTTTCAAAATCTTCATCTGAAACGTATAGATTTTTTAATATATTAAATATATCTCGTGCTGTTTTTGCCTCACCACTATGGATAGCTTTGCAAGCCTCATTGTATTTGGACTCTAGAGCATTCGGATTTAGACCAGAAATTATCATATATCTAAATGAAATTATTGAACATATCTTAAGCACGCCAAGCCATTCATCAGCATCTAAATATATAAATGAATTCATAAGCAAAGGGTAACACTGCGTCACATTAAATAGATTAAGTTCTTTTATGTGTTTCTTAACCTTTTCCTGACCATCCCATAACGGATGATTATAACTACCTAAGGCAGCATATATTTCTGAAACTTCACTCATATCTTTCAGCAATTCAAAGGCAGCTCTAGGATCTTTTATATTTCTTTTTATAGTCTTGAATAACTCTTTCTCTTGAACTAAACCATTTTGCATCATCCAATAATGTCTTAGAAACTTAGGGAAAGATGAATACGTAACATGATTTATCGTTACATTCCATATGTTTTTTATATGGTTTTTATCTCCATCGGCAACAATTGAAAATAGATAATTTTTCAAGAGATCTGTAACTGATAGTTCAAGCCCCCTATCATTAAGCGTTTCAAATATTAGATAAGCGCTTAAATCATCCGTTGCTATTATTTGTATAAACAACAAACTATCAGATATGTACTCCACAAAGCTAATCAATGTAGATACATCGTCATTTTTATAAACCTCTTCAACGATCATCGACTTGAAATATGAAAAACATTTCCATAACAATTTATTACTATTAATTTCGGCCCTTATATTTACAGGACTCCTAAAATTAGTAAGATATGTTGAGAAAAATGGATTATTCACTTCATTTAATTCTATTTTGTTTTCATAATTCAATGATGATAATGATTTCTTTCCAACGAAGTCATTGATTAGCAATTCTATTCTTTTGCCATTATCTTCTACATCAACACCTTTTTTTATCAAATCTTTAATTATATCAACAACCGACAATATGAGAACCGTTAAAGTTGTCAATCTTTGCTGTCCGTCAATAATATCGTATTTCTTTTTATCCTTTGATACTAAAACGATCGACCCCATATAATGCTTAGAATTATTTTTCCGATTTGTCTCTATATCCAACCATAAGTCATTCCAGTTATTCTCATCCCAAGAATAGTCTCGTTGATACAATGGGACGGAAAATTTGTTATCACCTTTTATAATTCCTGCAAATGTATCTGTCTCAGCATTAAGGAAATTTTCTGCAGACATTTTATCCTCCGTAATTAAATGATAAAAACTAACGTTTGGTTAAGGGGCCGACTTTAGCTGGATTCGCTGTGAGCGAAGCGAACGACTTGAACTAATTATTATGTTGCACCAGCACCTTGCTCCTTTGAGAAACCTTTTACGACAAGGTAGAGCAATGGACCGATAGATACAAAAACTGCCGTGATGGCTATGTAAGGAACTATGATAATGAATGGTTTTTTGCGTGATTTATTGTCTTGATACATCCAGATGCAAGAAAGTACGGCCAGGATGTAGAGAGCAATAACGACTTGTGCGGTGTCTAGGTTTGACATTAGTTCAATGCCAAAGTCTACAAGAGACTGCTCTGCCTGAGACATGACAAATGCTGTATAGGCTGTGAAAGCCAGCAATACGATTAGGAGTAGAACTGATTTTTTCATTGAACCTTCCTTGGCTAGAAGTGAAACATAATGCAGCAATATGGGGCGCATAAAAGCTTGGCTATACTAAGCTAAGAATGAGTGCTGCCAAGCTTTTTGCGTCCCATTCATTATTGCATTGTTAGATTTTTTTCAACTCGATATACTTGGCTAATACTAATAAAAAGGAACCTAAAACAAATAGTACTGATACAAATAAACCAATGAACTTGGTTTGATTTTGGGTAGTTTCCATACTTTTATTCATTTCTGCATATTTGTAATTAGTAAAAAGTTCTCCCGCTGTTTTAGGATTCTCAGGAACACCAAAATTTAAGATATCGTGATTTGATGTTAATACAGAAAATATTACATCCATTTTGTTTTCAATTTTCCAAACAACCGCATTGTTTGTTAGATCTTGAGATTTATTAAGAATGAACAATTGCGTGAAAGAAGAAAGCAATATGAGAATCAATCCCCAAAGTTCCATTTTTTTACTTTTCACTGAATCACCTAAAAAACTCTTAAATTTTATTAGTGTGCATGCGCGTTTACCTCGTTGAACCAGTGAACACGCGCACTGTTAACTATCTGTATGCAAAAAACTTATCAGCATTCTGTTAAATATACCATCAATAAAAACGCGCATGCGAGTTTTCCAAACCTATTATTTAATCCATGAATTTGTAGATTACTGATTTAAAAGGCATTTACTTATAAAAAATGTGAGAACACGCAAGAAGATAGGATGAAAATTTCTGGGTTAGAAAGTCTAGTTTTGACTGCAACACTTACAACTTGTTAACTCATTTTGGGGCAAAAAACTTTTAGCCAGATGAACAGTTCAATGGTCGTAAAGATTGTCATTGTTGCAACAGTGACCGTTGGCGGCATGGCCGCTGCGGCATTTACACTTCCATGTGTTGCAGATGCCGCCGTCGAGTCTATAGGGATGCTTATTATGAAATAAATAGGCGGCGAGTCACTGGGGAAACAATGACAATTGACTCAGTACATCTAATGATAAAGCAATCTTGCTTTGAGGCTGAAACAAGCCAGAAATGGCGATAGCGAACTAAATCCCACCTTATGCGACATACGATTTATCTACGCCATAAAAAAGGCCAAGTGTGGAGAGCACTTGGCCTTTGGCTGGAGATGGAATGCGAGTCGAGTTTAGAAGCCTTCAACCCCTGCCATATCGGGAAGATGGTGAGCAATCCCCTTATGGCAATCGATACAGGTTTTTTCACCACTGGCCAAGGACGTCGAGTGCATCTGGGCGGCGCGTGGCGACTGTCTAGTAAAGTCCATGTAGGTGAAGTTATGGCAGTTACGGCACTCAAGCGAGTCGTTTGCCTTTAACCGTTCCCATTCATGTTCGGCCAGCTCACGACGTTTGTTCTCAAACTTTTCGCGGGTATTGATGGTACCAAACACTTTACCCCACACTTCTTTCGATGCCTGCATCTTACGGGCAATCTTATCGGTCCAATTGTGCGGTACGTGGCAGTCAGGACAAGTCGCACGCACACCACTGCGGTTCGTGAAATGGATAGTCGACTGTAACTCTTGATAGACGTTATTTTCCATTTCGTGGCAACCGATACAGAAGGCTTCTTTGTTGGTGGCTTCAAGCGCGGTGTTAAAGCCCCCCCAGAAGATCACCCCCGCCACAAAGCCACCTAAGGTTAAAAACCCTAAACTGTAGTGCACACTCGGACGATTGAGAACTTGCCAGATCTTTTTGAGTTTATCTAACATGCTGACTCCTAGTGTGTTTTCTGCTCAGTGTTGGCTTTAATCAGATGATCCATATCCACAAAGTCGTTCTCGACCAGTAATTTGGCATCCAGTTGCGGCACATGGCACTGAGTGCAGAAGTAACGTCTTGGCGAAAGCTCGGCTAAGAAGTTGTTATCCCTATCCATATAGTGCGTCACGCTGACCATAGGCGCTTGGGAGTCCCCTGTGCGGTGTCTGGCATGGCATGACATACACTTGTTGACCTTAAGATCGAGCTGATAACCGTCGATCTTGTGCGGGATCACTGGTGGCTGCATCGGGTAGTTACGCATCTCTTTGATATCTTTGTTCAGCACCGCCTGCATCGCGGGCGGAGTAGGCTCAACGTTGATTGGCGCCTGACGCAAAGTATCTATTCTGTCCTCAGGAATGCTTGCCGCAGTCACGCTGGTCATCATCAGAGTGGAGAAGGCAAGCACACTGAATGCTGAGACTAATTTGAATGTTTTCATCCTGTACTCCTTATACCTTGACGATTTTCACGGCGCATTTCTTAAAGTCGGTTTGTTTTGACAGTGGATCTGTCGCATCCAAGGTGACTTTGTTAATGAGCTGACTGGCATCGAACCAAGGTACGAACACGAGTCCCACAGGTGGTTTGTTGCGGCCACGGGTTTCAACACGGGTTTTGATTTCACCGCGGCGAGACACCACGCGCACTTCATCCCCACGGCGTAAACCGCGTTTTTTCGCATCTTCTGGGTGCATAAAACACACAGCGTCGGGGAAGGCACGATAAAGCTCTGGCACGCGTTGAGTCATCGAACCTGAATGCCAATGTTCGAGCACCCGTCCGGTGGATAACCACATATCGTATTCAGTGTCTGGCGATTCTGCGGGCGGCTCGAAGGGCAAGGCGTAAATCACTGCGCGGCCATCGGGTTTACCGTAGAACTCAAAGCCTGAGCCAGGTTTGACGTAAGGATCGCTGCCCTCACGGAAACGCCATTTGGTTTCTTTACCATCGACCACCGGCCAGCGAATACCGTGGGCTTCGTGGTAGGCATCGAAAGGTGCTAAATCGTGACCATGGCCACGGCCAAAGGTGGCGTATTCTTCAAACAGGCCTTTTTGGACATAGAAGCCAAAATGTTTCGCTTCGTTGTTCAAATACTTAGGATCGGTATCGGCCAGCGGGAACTTATCGACATTGCCGTTTTTGTACAGCACTTCAAATAAGGTTTTGCCCTTAAATTGAGGATTCGCCGCTAAGACTTCCTTCGACCAGACTTCATCGGTCGTAAAGCGCTTAGAGAACTCCATCAACTGCCACAGATCTGAGTTAGATTCGCCGGGCGCCTGCACCATTTGATGCCAGAATTGGGTACGACGCTCAGCATTACCATAGGCACCCTCTTTCTCAACCCACATGGCGGTTGGCAGAATTAAGTCCGCAGCTTGGGTCGTGACTGTGGGATACGCATCGGATACCACAATAAAGTTGGCAGGATTGCGATAGCCAGGTAAGCCTTCCTCGTTGATGTTCGGCCCCGCCTGCATATTGTTGTTCACTTGCACCCAATAGCAGTTCAAGTCGCCATCTTTTAAGCGGCGGTTTTGCTCGACGGCGTGATAACCGGGTTTTGGCGGAATAATGCCACTGGGGATCTTCCAAATTTCTTCGGCGTGTTTTCTATGCTCAGGGTTTGTTACCACCATGTCGGCGGGTAAACGGTGGGAGAAGGTTCCCACTTCGCGAGCCGTACCACAGGCAGAAGGCTGACCAGTTAACGAGAACGGGCTGTTACCGGGAGTTGAAATCTTACCTGTCAGTAAGTGAATGTTATAAATCAGGTTGTTACACCACACGCCGCGAGTATGTTGGTTAAAGCCCATGGTCCAGAAGGAAGTGACTTTAGTCTCGGGATCGGCATAGAGTTTGGCCAATTCAATCAATTTAGCCTCAGGCACACCCGACATCTTACTGACCTTCTCCACCGTATATTCGGCGACAAAGGCCTTAAAGGTGTCGAAATCAATCGGAGTCGAATCCCCTGCCGTTTTCACGTTCTTGGCTTTCTGCTCCAGCGGATGGGTTGGACGTAAACCATAGCCGATATCCGTGGTACCTTGGCGGAAGTTAACGTGCTTCTTCACAAAGTCCCAGTTCACTTTATCGTTTTGAATGATGTAGTTAGCGATAAAGTTTAGGATGGCTAAGTCGGTTTGCGGCGTAAATACAATCGGTAAATCCGCGAGGTCGAAGGAGCGATGCTCAAACGTCGAGAGTACAGCCACCTTCACATGGGATGCACTTAAACGACGGTCAGTCACTCGAGTCCATAGGATCGGGTGCATTTCGGCCATGTTGGAGCCCCAAAGCACAAAGGCATCGGCCGCTTCCATATCATCGTAACAGCCCATAGGCTCATCGATACCGAAGGTGCGCATAAAGCCGACAACGGCAGACGCCATACAGTGGCGCGCATTCGGGTCGATGTTGTTAGAGCCAAAGCCCGCCTTCATCAGCTTAACCGCGGCATAACCTTCCCAAACGGTCCACTGGCCCGAGCCAAACATCCCTACTGCAGTCGGGCCTTTGGCTTTTAAGGTTTCTTTCCATTTTTGCGCCATGATATCGAAGGCGCTGTCCCAGCTGATGGGGGTAAACTCACCGTGCTTGTCGTACTTGCCGTCGGTCATTCTCAGCATTGGCGTAGTCAAACGATCGCTGCCGTACATAATTTTCGACAGGAAGTAACCTTTAATACAGTTAAGGCCGCGGTTCACTTCACTGTTTGCATCGCCGTGGGTGGCAACCACTTTGCCCTCGCGGGTCGCGACAATCACAGAGCAGCCTGTACCACAGAAGCGGCATGGGGCTTTGTTCCACTCTAATTTGGTTTGCTCTGAGCTGGTGATTAAATTGCTCGCCGATGCCGGCAGTGCTAAGCCTGCCGCGCCCGCTGCTGCAATCACCGCATTGGCTTTAATAAAGTCACGTCTATTCATGTTCATTCTTCACCCTCTTCGAGCTCTTCACTCTGGTGGTAAACCATAGTGGCGGACAAGACGCCAGGAATGGCATTAATCTGTTCGATACCGTCCATCAAGGCACGTTGGGAGTCACCTTCAAGTACGACGACGAGTTTCACTTCGTTATTAACAGAGAGTTCGGCATTTTCAATCGCCATAATGTGTTGCCTAACATCCACCATTTTTTGTGGCATGACTTGCACCACTAGACTCGTGATATGAAGCTCTTTGCTCATCCGACACTCCGCTTATTCATGCTGTTGTTATTGTTCTTTAGGCCTCAACCTGCACCCGGTGGGCCGGTGAAGATTTGGCTAAACCATATGGCAAATCCCAATCCACTTACCAACAACACGGATAAGAGGGGGGCGAGAAATACGGTTAAAAAGATAAAAATTTTCAGTTCTAAGGATTTTTCTGCTGCGCTGTTAGCACTCATGCGTCCTCCAAGAGGTTCGTTCCTGTGATGGATTGCTCTGACCAATGCAGGATTTATAGGTATCTCTATTGCATCTTTGATCCACGAAATGATCATAGCGTTAAGGTGTTAACAAACTGTATACCTCCAAATCGGTAAACCCTTTGATGCTTGATCCAGATCATCAATTTGGCGATAGATTTAGTTAGATCATGGTTTTTAAGCGTTTTTTTAGATTGTAAATAGATTGATTGGTTATGTTTTTTTATTAACTAATTGCTAAAGCATGGAAAAAATATAGGCGCTCAGCAAGTAAAGCGCACAAGATTTAAACAAAATATTCCTTAAGGAGTATTAGGGGATGGTAAAGGAAGGCACAAATTACCGATTATCCACGGCAAAATCGGCTTAACATCTTCGTCAAAGTGTTAACTCACTCAAGAGACAGCCAAATCCCCTACCGTATTGGCTAACTGATCACGCAAATTTGAGGTTCTTAATATCGCCATTAAGACCCATTCATTCGCCACCGACTTTGCCCTTTGGAGTTAGCCTGATAGCCCATAGCGAAAATCTATGCAGTAAGGGGCAAGTCTGTCGTGGCTAATGGTAGTTAGGTGAAAATGATGTCTCGTCCTAAGATAGGTTGACAGTTTTAGGCCAGCTCCAGTAGCTGGCCTTTTCTATTGTGCACCTGATTAGGGGAGTCCATATTCAAACTCAGATGCGGTCTCATATCGTTGTATATTGCTATCGATTCTCTAACAAGTATCTTCAGCTCCGCAAATGTCCTACATCGGTGCAGTAAAAACTCCTGCTTCAGTATGCCATTCACTCTTTCTGCTAATGCATTTTGGTAGCAATCATAACCATCCGTCATTGACGGCTGGATTTGGCTCGCCTGAAGCGCATTCTGATAAACGGCTGAGCAGTACTGTAAGCCTCTGTCTGAGTGATGCACCGCGTTGCCGATATAGCGCTTATCTTTGATGGCCATTTTTAACGCTTTCACCACACTCTCGGCTTTCATGTCTTTACTCACGTGATGACCGACTATTTTACGAGAACTGGCATCGGTGATCAGTGACAGGTAGTGCACACCTTGGTCTGACTCAAGATAGGTGATATCGCTGACCAGTACATGCCCTGCATCGTGCAGTCCCTCCTCTTTCAGCAGATTAGGATGCTTCTTCATCCAGTGTTTGCTGAACGTGGTTTTTGTGTAGCTTTTCTTCGGTTTAACCAGTAAACCTTCACTTCTCAAATAGGTAAAGAACCCATCTCGCCCGAGCTTAATATCGTGCTCAACCAGCTTGGATTTTATCAACGTGTAGAGCTTACGGGCCCCTAACCTTGGCATATATTTACGCCAGTACTGGACCCAGTCTTTGATAACCGATAGCTCAGCTCTACGACTTTCCATTCGAGCAACTGCCTGATAAATACCTTGCCTCGACATACCCGCAGCACGACATGCGGCAGCGAGGTTTATTTCTCCGTTGCCTTTTGCTTGCCAGACGTACCGGATAAGTACTTTTTTCTGAGGCCTGCTCCATATTCATTGTCCATGATATCAACCATGCCATTGAGGATTTGGTTACGCAGTTTCTCTTCTGCTAACTCACGTTCAAGGCGCTTGATCGTTTCGGCAGGTGTTTCTTTTGACTTAGTCATAAGGGGATGCTGAAAAGGTTTCGACCAATCGAGTCTACCATGTTTTCTAAGCCAGACGAGTACCGTTGAACGGCCTTGAATACCAAAATGGGCTTGGGCTTGTTTGTACGTCATTTCGCCTTTTTCAACACGCTCTACAACGCCTAATTTAAAGGCTAAGGTGTAATCTCGTTGTGTGCGCTTACGGCTTGAGTTAATTAATGTTGTCATAAAGAAATCCTCTTTATGTCAACGTATTTCAGGACGGGACATGAACAATAAAAAAGCCGAACCCAAAGGTTCGGCTTTTAATGCTAAAGATGACGCGTTACGCTCAACTCACTGAATCTACAGATTCAATCAGTAATGCATCAACATCATTAACTCAACAGGATATGGTTTAAGATACGCTTCTCTGAGATAGGATAAGCCGTTCCCAGCGCCTGTGCAAAGCAAGACACGCGGTACTCTTCAATCATCCAACGGGCTTCAATCAGTGCAGCTGGTACGGGCTGAGCGCGCGGCACTTTGGCAAGTTGCGCCGCTAAGGCCTCCTGCACTTTAGTGATACTCTGCATATGCAAACGGTCACGGGTCGGATCCACGGGCAACTTATCGATACGGGTTTCAATCGCCTTTAAGTAACGCGCCACATCCGCTAAGCGATTCCAACCACAGGCTTCGACGAATCCCTTGAACACTAATTGGTCTAATTGGCTTTGAATATCACTCATCGCAAAAGCGATATCTAAGCTAATTTTACCCTTAGTCCGCTTTTTAATGCCTTGATAGAGCGTCAAAATCTGCTCCACTTTTAGGGCAATTTGCTCAGCCGTTGGATTCAGCTCTTGGCGTACCCAATCCTTGGCCTGTTCGAACTGAGCGGCATCGCGCACATCCAGTGCCTTTTCATCGAGCAATTGCTGCACAGCTGCGGCAATGATGTCATCAATCAGAATTTGCACTTGGCCAAATGGATTGAAATACATCGCCAGTTTTGCCTTGTTCGGCAGCGCCTGTTGCAGGTGTTTTACTGGCGATGGAATGTTGAGCAACAGCAAGCGACGTAGACCTTGACGATGCGCCGCCTTCGCCTCAAATTCATCATCAAATAATTTGATGGCAACTGAGTCTTTATTATCAATCAGTGCGGGGAATGCCCGCACTTGATAGTTACCCTTACGCTGTTCAAATTGTTTTGGTAAGTCGCCAAAGGACCACTCGGTGAGCGCATCTTTCTCAATGCCTTTATCCGCTACTTGACGAATCGCCTTAGCGACCACGCCCTGTAACTCGGCCTTTAAGGTATCGAGTACCCGCCCCTGTGCGACTAATTTGCCCTTATCGTCCTCAATCTTAAAGTTCATCTGCAAATCCGCGGGCATCTGCGTGACATCAAAATCTTCGGGATTGACGCGCGTGCCACTCATACGCAGCAGCTGTTTGCACATAGCGTCGAGTAAACTGGCGCTAAAGGGCTGCATCGCCTGTACGCAAGCTCGGGCATAATCGGGCGCAGGCACAAAGTTACGTCTTAGTCCCTTAGGCAAAGACTTAATCAGGGCGACGCATTTCTCCTCACGCATCCCCGCCACCAGCCAATCGAAATCCGTATCATCGATTTGATTGAGTAGTGCCACTGGAATATGCACAGAAACGCCATCATCACTCGCCGCAGGATCAAAGTGATAACTCAGTTGCAAGCGAATATTGCCCTTATGCCAAGTGTCGGGGAAATCGAGCGCCGAGATATGATCGGCGCTGCGCTGCATCAATAGTGACTTATTAAAATCGAGTAAATCGGGTTGAGTTCGGCGCGCTTCCTTCCACCAGCTAAAGAACTTAGGCGCGTTATAGATGCCTTCGGGAATGCGCGGCTCGTAAAAGTCCATCAACACTTGTTCATCGACCAAAATATCGCGGCGACGGGACTTGTGCTCGAGCGCTTCGACATCCTCCAATAACTTTTGGTTAGCGATAAAGAAGGCTTCTTTGGTCTGTAATTGCCCTTCGGCAAGCGCGCTACGGATAAAAATTTCCCGCGCTTCAACAGGATTAATCGGCCCGTATTGCACGCGGCGGCGATGTACGACGGTCAAACCGTAAAGCACTTGGTTTTCAAAGGCAATCACACTGCCCTGTTTCGCCTCAAAATGCGGCTCTAGGTGATTCTTTTTAATCAGATGCGCCGCTAACGGCTCGAGCCACTCTGGCTCAATTTTGGCGCAGCAGCGAGCAAACAGCTTAGAGGTTTCGGTAAGCTCCGCCGCCATGATCCATTTCGGGCCTTTTTTCGCCAGCGGTGAACCTGGGAACACAAAAAACTTACGATTGCGCGCGCCTAAGTATTCGTTGTTATTGTCCTTAAAGCCGATATGACTCAGCAAACCCGATAACAACGCACGGTGCAGCGCATCGTAGTTGGCTGGCGTCTCGTTTAAGCGCCACTTTAAATCGTGAACCGCTTGTTTTAGCTGAGTATATAAATCCTGCCATTCACGCACACGCAGATAGGCTAAGTACTCGTCGCGGCATTTTTTACGGAACTGGCTGGCGGATAATTCCTTTTGCTGCTCTTTTAAGTGCTGCCATAGGTTAACCCAACTGACAAAATCTGAATGGGGATCGGCAAAACGGCGATGAGCCTCATCGGACGCCTGCTTTTTATCCATGGGACGCTCGCGGGGATCTTGAATCGACAGACCCGCGGCAATCACTAGTACTTCCTGCAAACAGCCCAGCTGATGACTCTCCACCACCATACGCGCTAAACGCGGATCCACCGGGATCTGCGATAGCTGACGCCCAAGCGGCGTTAACACTATATTGCCCTTCTGCTGCTTAACGGCTTGCAATTCCTCAAGCAGTAAGAAGCCATCGCGAATATGGCGCGGATCGGGCGGCTCAATAAAGGGGAACGCCGCAATATCGCCAAGGCCGATGGCGAGCATCTGCAAAATCACCGAGGCTAAGTTTGTGCGTAGGATTTCGGGGTCGGTAAATGCGGGACGACTGTTAAAATCCGCCTCATCGTATAAACGAATACAAATACCCGGGCCAACACGGCCGCAGCGACCTTGACGCTGATTGGCACTGGCCTGTGAAATGGGCTCGATGGGCAGGCGCTGCACCTTAGTGCGATAACTGTAACGGCTGATCCGCGCTGTGCCTGGGTCAATCACATAACGAATACCAGGGACGGTGAGCGACGTTTCCGCCACGTTAGTGGCAAGCACGATGCGACGCCCAGTATGGCTGCTGAATACCTTGGACTGCTCGCCGTAGGAGAGGCGCGCATATAACGGCAAAATCTCGGTATCGCGGTAATTGCGACGATTAAGCTGCTCGGCAGTATCACGAATTTCACGCTCGCCGTTCATAAAGATCAGAATATCGCCCAAGCCTTCGGCGACTAATTCGTCAACGGCAGCAAAAATCCCTTCGATTTGGTCGAGATCCGCTTCGGTATCTTGCACCAACGGGCGATAACGGGTTTCCACCGGATACGTCCGGCCAGAAACTTCGATAATAGGTGCATTATTGAAATGCTTAGAAAAACGCTCAACATCTATAGTCGCCGAGGTGATGATGATCTTAAGATCGGGGCGTTTTTTCAAAATTTGCTTGAGGTAACCCAAGATAAAATCGATGTTGAGGCTGCGCTCGTGCGCCTCGTCGATGATGATTGTATCGTATTGATCTAAATAGCGGTCCGAGGTGAGCTCCGCCAGTAAAATCCCGTCAGTCATCAGCTTGATATAGGATTCACTCTTTAAGGCATCGGCAAAACGCACCTTAAAGCCCACCACTTCGCCGAGCGGACTTTGTAATTCTTCGGCAACACGTGTCGCCACGCTGCGCGCCGCTAAACGCCGCGGCTGGGTATGACCAATAAAGCCGCGACTACCAAGGCCCAGTTCTAAACAGATTTTGGGGAGCTGAGTGGTTTTACCCGAACCAGTTTCACCCGCAATGATCACCACTTGGTTTTCACTGATGGCTTTAGCGATCTCCTCGCGCATGCCGCTAACGGGCAGATTATCTGGATATTGGATTTTCGGGCGCGCCTTAAGGCGCTGCTCGACCTTTTCGAACGCTGCTTGCGCCTGCTCGGCAAGTTTGGCTAACTCTTGGGTTTTCTTATCAGAATCGGCTTCTTTATTGAGCTTAAATAAACGGCGGCGGATCCGCGAGGCATCACTTTGAAAGCACTGCTTGAGAAAGTCGCTCGATAGCGGATGTTTGTCAGAGTTCAAAACCAAATTCCATTGCTAGCATCGAAAACAGCGATCCTAGCAAGGAACGGAACGTATTGGTACGACTAATTTGGCCTCAAAAGGATGAAAAATAGGCAAATTAATCACCTTTTGAATGGCTTAGCGCTTAGAGCTTAGGCGGGTGCTAAGTAACATTGCTGCATATACACATTCATGGCGCGCAGCACATTGGTGCGGTTAATGGTGCCGACGACTTTACCCTGCTCGACCACGGGATAAATCTTAGGTTTAGAGCCAAGCATTTGCTCTGCTAATTGCAAAATGCTGTCATCGGGACCGACATACAAGACTTCGGTGCGCATACAATCTTTTACCACTGAGGTCATATCACAGTGATAACTGCTCTTTAGCATCACGGCTAAACAATCTTGCTGGGATAAAAAGCCCACTAAATCGCCGTTATCATCCACGACGGCGGCACCCATCTTGTTATTGTCTAACAGTTTTTCAACCGCAGTGGCCAGCGACATATTGGCGCGTAGCAATACGGGTTGACGATCCATATGGTCGCGTATTTTTATTGAATCCATAGCAATCTCCCCAATCTATCCTTTACCAACTCAACTCGGCTTACGCTTTGAGTCTAGTCAAAATCTCGTAAGTGGTAAGCGATTAATATCGATTGGAGTTATCTATTTACTCAGCGGGAAGGAAATTGGGCGGATAAAAACGGTGATTTAGAGGGATAACACTGGGCCTACAAGCGCCATTTTGAAAGGGATGGCTTAGAGATATTGCCCTAGCGCATGTTAAGCACGCGCTAAGGCAATAGGCTGTAACCTTATTGGTCTTGCCAAATCATCACTTGGGCAGGCTCACCATTACTACGGGTAGCGCGGTACATACCTTCGGTATTAAATGGCGTAGCAATATTGCCCCTGTGGTCGACAGCTATCACACCACCAGAGCCGCCAGCGGTGATAAGGCGTTGATTAATCACTTCATCTGCCGCTTGAATAATCGATTTTTGCTGGTATTTCACCTTAGCACAGATATCTCCCGCCACTTGGTAGCGAATAAAAAACTCACCGTGGCCCGTGGCCGACACAGCGCAAACGCCGTTTTCGGCATAGGTGCCAGCCCCAATCACGGGCGAGTCACCAATGCGACCAAAGCGCTTGGCCGTCATACCGCCAGTCGAAGTACCGGCCGCTAGGTTGCCGTTTTTATCTAAAGCGACAGCACCAACGGTACCAAATTTATAATCGAGATCTTTCATCTCTATACCCGCAATTTGATCTGATTTTTCAGCCGCCTGCAGTTTTTGTCTGGCATCGAGTAATTGTTGATAACGGGCATCGCTATCGAAATGGCTGTTAGGTACCAGTTTAAAACCTTGGGTTAAGGCAAACTCCTCGGCGCCTGCGCCCGACAGCATGACATGCTCAGACTTATTCATCACGGCTAAGGCCAAATCGATGGGATTAGCGATATGGCGCACGCCTGCTACGGCGCCCGCATTCATGGTTTTACCATCCATAATCGACGCATCTAACTCGTGGCCGCCATCATAGGTGTAAACCGAACCGACACCGGCGTTAAACAGCGGGCTGTTTTCTAATACATTGATAGCGGTTTGCACCGCAACTAAGCTATCACCGCCCTGCTCGAGCACTTTTGAGCCTTTATCGACGGCCTCTTTAAGCTTGTCTTTATAGGCCTGACGCAGCTCTGGCGTGAGGTTGGCCTTAGAAATCGTGCCAGCGCCACCGTGGATCGCAATGGCAAAAGGTTTTTCATTCGCTTGGGTATTTTGTGACATAAAAAGTGCACTCGAGAGAATTAAACTAAAGGTGGCTAATTTTATTTTCATTATTTACATCCCCTTAAACAGTAACGTCCTTTGTAACCATTTCAATGACTAATTTCAATCATCTCCTTGCCTGTTGCGGCTATTCTGGCGACAATGAACTCACATCACAGGGATTATAAAGTGCAGCGATACTTGCAAATAACGTCATTATCTTTTCGTCTTCATTTGCTACTTGGCCTGAGTTTAGTGACATCGGGGGCGATGGCCGCCGATAACTTGTTAACGCTTTCAGTGAACGGGGTCGACGAAGCCCTAAAGCGTAATATTCTCGCCCACTTAGGTGCTATGCCCGACTCCGAAGTGCAGCGCCGAGCCTTCTTATTTAACGTGGAAGACAATGTCTCCACCGCCCTCGAGTCCATGGGCTATTACCATGGCGAAGTGGAAGAACAGTTAGTCGAAAAAGAAAAAGGCCCGTGGGAATTAAAGCTCACGGTCAAAGCAGGCGAACCGGTAAAAATCCAATGGGTTGATATTAATTTCTCTGGTGAGATGCTCGACGATCGCGCCTTCGATAAGTGGCTTGCGGAGGTGAATATCAAGCCTGGGGATACGCTCAACCATGGGGTGTATTCCGATGTAAAATCCCAACTGGTGACGCTTGCCTTGGCAAGGGGGTATTTCGATGGCGAATTCATCGAGTCGCAAATCAAAATCAACCGCGATTTAAACACGGCGCAAATTAGCCTGCATTTTAACTCAGGCGCACGTTACCATTTTGGACAAGTGAGCTTTGAAGGCCATACCTTAGAGCCGGATATTCTCACTAAGCTTATCCCCTTCAAAGTAGATGCCGCCTATTCGACCCGTCGGGTCAGCGCTCTAAATCGCCAATTGTTGGATACGGGCTATTTCGCCAATATCAAGGTCATACCGCAGATCGATCAGGCAAAGGATAACCAGTTGCCCGTCAAGGTGGAGCTCACCAATAAGGCCAGCCACTCGATTGAATTAGGTCTCGGTGGCGACATAGGCCAAAGCGCAGATAAAACCTTCGATCCGCGAGTACGGGTCACTTGGCGTACGCCACAAATTAATAAATACGGTCACTCCCAAGAAACCAGTTTGGAGTGGTCGCCTGACAGACCTAAGTTTTTAACCACTTATACGATTCCGCTGACTCACCCCTTAGACGATCAACTGAAAATTCGCCTAGGCTTACTGCGGGATAAATACGGGGTGACCCAGATTTACGAACCCGAGAACCGCGATTTTCGTAACACAGGCCAATTGGAGTCGACTAAGTATTTGCTCGGGCTACTCAGGCAGCAACGCTTAGATAATCAATGGCTGATGACCTATTCCCTCGATGCGATTCGCGAGGAATATACTCAGTCCGATACCGATTACAGCCCCAGTTTTTATCTGGCAGGAATTAACTTTTCTAAAACGACCCGTGGGGATAACTCACTCGATCCCAAGTCTGGTTTCAGGCAAATGTATAGCCTAGATTATGCCGATCCTTATCTTGGCTCCGAGACACGCCTTGCCCGCTTACAGGCCAAGTTTAAGTGGATTGACACCTTTTTTGATAACCACAGAATCGTGGCGCGTATGGATCTCGCCGCCAACCTAGCCAATGAAAATGAGCTGGCCTTTATCCCACCATCACTGCGCTATTTTGCCGGTGGCGACCAAACCATACGTGGTTATGGCTACCAAGAACTTGGGCCTTATCTCGATTACATCGATGCCGATGGTAAAGTCAATCGTGAAGTTATCGGTGGTCGCTATCTCATGGTCGGCAGTTTGGAATATCAATATTACGTCACCCCGACTTGGCGTGTTGCCACCTTTGTGGATGCGGGTAACGCCTTTGATAACAATCAGTTTGAACCC
Organism: Shewanella sp. GD03713; assembly: GCF_029843705.1. Lineage (NCBI taxonomy): Bacteria > Pseudomonadati > Pseudomonadota > Gammaproteobacteria > Alteromonadales > Shewanellaceae > Shewanella > Shewanella sp. GD03713. Next base: position 2,200,020 of record NZ_JAOCIW010000001.1, on the reverse strand, counting down.
GTAGTCTCAGTGGGTGGTGGTATCCATTGGATCTCCCCCATTGGCCCAATTAAGTTAGATTTAGGGGTTGGTTTGAAAGAGACAGACACCATTGACCGTTCATGGCGCATTCACTTAACCATGGGGACAGAGCTATGAGCAAGCCCCCTATTCATGAGTCTAATGCAACAGCTCAGCAAGAGAATCAACCCCCAGAGCAATTGTCTTTGGAACAAAATCCAACGTGCGTGCAGCCCAAAACACTTAAGCTGCGCATTTGGCAAATATTTAAACTCTGCACACGGATTATTGTTTACGTTCCCTTGAGTCTTTTGGTGTTAACTGCATTACTGCTAGGGACTGAAATTGGCTCGGGGATAACTGTGGGTTTAGCCGATAAGTTTGTGCCCGATCTGGCGCTCACCTACACCTCGGGCTCGTTAAATAAAGATCTCACCTTAGCCCACGCCAGTTGGTCGATGGATGGGATTAAGGTCGAGCTCAAGGATTTACATTTGGCATGGCAACCCACTTGTCTGCTACAAAAGCAGCTGTGCGTGAATGCCTTAACGGCGAGCCAAATCGATGTCAATATCGATACCGAGGCCTTAAGCTCAGGTTCCACTGAAGCCGACGTTACCCCCGAAAATGATCAGCCGAGTGAACTGGTTCTGCCCTTTGGCATAAAGCTCGACAGCGCCGAACTGAATAACATCAATATTGCGGTCGATAAGATGCGCTTTTCGGCAAATCATATTCAGACCGCCGCTACTTGGTTTGCCGAAGGACTGACGGTCGAGCAGCTTAGCAGTGAAGGCTTGGCTGTATTAATTCCTACCGACGACAGCCCTGCGCCAGACACACTGGCCACAGATCCTCAAGTCGATAGCACACAAGTCACTGACACCAAGGCAGCCGAGACAGCTGCAGCGGCAAAAACCCTGACCGCAGCGGCGACAACTCAGCCTGAGACCGAAAAATCAGCAACCATAGCGGCGACAGCAAGTGCTAAAGCTTCAGCGGACAAGCCCAGTGTCGAAAAGAAACCTTCTACGGAAACTGCCGCAAATCCTCAAGCGGATAAACAAACGGATGAAAACGCCGATAAGCAAGCATCTACAGAGGAATGGGCACTTGCCCATTTACCACAGGTTTTTATGCCTTTCCCGGTGGATGTCAAGCACCTCAGTTTAGACAACAGCCGTTTACAGATTGGTCCGCGTGAAGATCTGTTTAGCCATATCGAGCTTCAAGGCCAATTTGCCAAGTATCAGTTAACCCTAGAAAAACTGCTGCTTGCCCATAGTTATGGCGAAGTATCTGTGGTGGGTCAACTCGCCCTCGAACAGGACTATCCGCTCGCACTTGAGGTTCAGGCCAATGTCACTCAGGTTGCCGAGTTGCCAGAACTGACCCATCAACAATTAAGCCTAACCCTTAGCCAAAGTGTCGGACAGCTGGGGATCCACGCCCTTGCCAAAGGGGATGTGGATTTTAGTCTCAATGGACAATTGACCCTCAAAGATCCCACGCTGCCCTACAAGGTCAAACTGGAAAAAGTCCGCGCACAGTGGCCGCTGCAACATGCCGAGTATCTCGTCAGCGATCTCAACCTCGACAGCCAAGGCTCACTCACTCAACAAGCGGCGACGCTCAATGGAAATGTCACCACACCTTTCCACAAAGTCTTAGCCATCAGCAGTGAACTCCATCATCAGAATGCAAAGCTCGATATTAAGCAGTTTAGTGCGAAGGGCGAGCTAGGTTCGGTCGACGTGACGGGTGAGCTAGATTACGCTAAGGCGATCACTTGGAAAGCCAAGGTATTACTCGATAACCTGAAATTACAGGAAATCACTCTGCCGGAAACCACGCAGACACCTGAAACGACAGCTAAAAAGGATTCTAAAGCGCCGAGCACAAATACCAATAAGTCGGCGCCTGCCACAACAAATGCTCCAGCTCCAACAACAGCTGCTGCAACTACAGCAACAAGTGCAACAAGTGCAACAAGTGCAACAAGTGCAACAAGCAGCCTGCCAAACAGTTTAATCTCGGGCCAATTACAGACCACGGGGCGCTTGTTAGATAAGCAGTGGCAAGTGGCTCTAACGGACACACAGCTATCGGGCACGATGCAGGGGTATCCGTTTGATATCACAGCCGATGTCAGCATCAACGATAAACTGTATATCAGCGCTAAAGGCGTCAATGCCAAGGTACTGGGTTCCACCTTAACCCTAGCGGGCGAAACCAACAAAACCTGGAATCTCGAGGGCAAACTACAAGTCCCCGATTTCGGTTTATGGCTACCCCAAGCCAGTGGCCAATTGCAGGCCGATATCAATGTCACAGGGGATGAAAAACATCCACAAGTAGAGTTAACCGCGCAACTGGTCGATCTGGTGCATCAAAATATTAAGCTCAGGGAGTCAACACTCAAGGCTTACTATAAGCCTTTGGATGCCCATGAGTTTGCCCTATCACTCAAGTCCAAGGCGCTGCAACTCGGCTCACAGAGTTTAGATACAGTGACTTTAGGCAGTAAGGGCGATATTCAAAACCAAAAACTCACCCTCAGCGCCTCAGGGGATTTAGGACTCGAGCTTGGCGTCACTAGCCAATACGATATGAAAAAATCCCAACTGCAAGCGCAGGTAAATAAAATCAACTTGGCCACCCCCGTCGGACGCTGGGAGATTGATAAGGATATTCTTGTCGCCTGGGATCAAAATAAGTCCAAAGGCAATATTAGCCCCTTCTGTCTGGTCAACCCCAACAGTAAGGTTTGCCTCGATAATCAAGTGACCATTGGCAAAACTGGCGAGGCTCAGCTCAGCTATGCGGGTAATCTAGGTAAGCTGTTAGTGCCTGTATTACCAAACAATATGCAGTGGGATGGCGGTTCTTCACTGTTGGCAAACTTTGCCTGGGCGGCGGGACGTAAACCCACGGCCAATGTCGACTTTAATTTTACGCCCGGTAGCATCAAGCTTAAACGGGCCAAAAACCGTGAAGTCACCATTAATTATCAACAGCTTGATTTTAAAGCTAACTTAGATGCTAAACGACTCCTCTCATCGATTAGCTTTGAATCGGAAGATGTCGCCAGCTGGCAGAGTGAGCTCACAGTTAACGTGACGCCAGACAGAACCTTGTCGGGTTATGCCAATATCAAGCAAATTAACCTGCAACCCTTGGGCGAGTTTTTCCCGCAGCTCAATACCCTCGAAGGTTTGTTGACCAGCAGATTAAACTTTGCCGGCACCTTGGATGCCCCAGAAGTATCGGGCAATGTGTCCCTGACTCAAGGCGCCCTCGCATTGACGGCCAACCCGACGCTTATCAATAAAATCGACATGTCGATGGAGTTGGGCGGCCAACAGGCATCCCTCAAAGGCCGCTGGATGATGGGCAATGGTTTAGGCCGAGTCACGGGCGATATGCGTTGGCCTCAAGGTCAATTTAGTGGCGAGCTTGCAATAAAGGGCGACAAACTAGCCGTGATCCAACCGCCACTCGCGTTGCTTGATGTTTCGCCCGATCTCACCATCGCCTTTAGTAGTCAACAGCTCGAACTCAAAGGGGTTGTCGATGTGCCTTCCGGTAATATCAAAATCGTCCAGCTCGCCGAGGGCGGTGTTGCCCTGTCGGAAGATGTGGTCTTCGATGATTCAATTGCCGCGGCGCAACCGAAAGCCAGTCCCTATGCCATAGTGGCGGATCTAAACATTAATGTCGGTAACGACTTAAAAGTAGATGGCATGGGCCTTAAAGGTAAGCTGCAAGGAACCTTAAAACTGCAGCAACAGGCGTTCCGCCCACCATTGCTGTTTGGCGATATTAAAGTCAAACAAGGCAGCTATAAGTTTATGGGGCAAACCCTGAAAATCCGTACCGGTGAGGTGCAGTTTGTCGGCCCGACATCCGTGCCTAACTTAAATATCGAAGCGATTCGTGAAATTAAAAGTGAAGATCTGGTCGCGGGCGTACGTGTCACAGGAACGCCTGCCCGTCCGGTGGTGACCCTGTTCTCTAACCCTGCTAAGGAGCAAGCGGAGATCCTGTCTTACATTATCAAAGGCAGCGGCTTTAACAGCAGCAATAACGAGCAGAACAATTCGCTGATGATGGGTGCGGCACTGGGCTTGGGTTCACAAGTCGGCGGCGGTGGCGCTATCAATAACATTGGCAGTACCGCCACGGGGATTATTGAAGAGTTTGGCTTCTCGAACGTACAACTGGACACCAACGATGAGGGCCGCGTGGCGTTCAGTGGCTTTATCGGTGATAACCTGATGGTGAAATATGGCGTCGGGGTATTTAACCCAGGGTATGAGATGACGGTCAGGTACTATTTGTTATCGCAACTCTATCTGGAAACGGTATCAGGCACCTTAGGCCAATCCCTCGATATCTATTACAACTTCAATATCAAGTGATGCTCCCCCGCGTAGCCATGTTACGCGGGGATTCTTATCTTTTTCGTTAAAAAACAGCCACAAAAAAAGCGCCCTATAGGCGCTTTTTTGCTTCAATCACGCGATTAAGCGTAAACGAAGTCAACGTGCTCGATCATTGGCTTGAACGCGTGACGTTGCATAGCTTGTGCACGAACACCTACTTCTTTGCCATCTAAAACGATAGTCACAACAGAAGTGTAGAAGTCTTCGTTAGTTTGAATGTTGATGATGTCTTTGTGATCAAAAACAATAGAAACTGGCTCTTTGCCTGCGCCGTAGATAACTGCAGGAACTTTACCTGCATGACGTAGGCGGCGGCTCGAACCTTTCCCTATTTCAGTGCGGGTTTGTGCTTGGATAGTGTAAGACATGTGTTTCTCACTTAAATTTAGAGTAAAAACCGTCACCATTTTCGACCAATGGTGACTCATATAAAGCGCGCGCATACTAACACAGTTACTCGGCAGGTACAAGAACAGCCCCACTCTTAAACCTGAATGATACCGAGCGGCTATCGTTATAAATCACAAAGAGTATTTATTGAATTGGAAAACTTGTTTGTAGCCTGTTACATAGCCGAAGCGGCTTTGATCTGAATCAAAAAACACGCGATCTTGATCACACTTAAGCCTGTCTATGCCTGCTAAGCTCGGGCAAATTTTGTCACTTCAGTCTTGTCAAACATGCGTCACGAGCTGTATTTATTGCAACAAGAAAATCGTCTTTCATGCCAATTAGCCCGTGAACTCGTCTCACTTATCGAAACTGTACCCTATCAGCAGACCACAATTGAATTGAAACTGTTAGAGCTGCTCGCCTGCACTCAACAAAAAAATCGCAGTTTGCTGATGTTGATGCAGCTTTGTGAATCATCCGCCGTTGAAGGCCAACGACTCAGGCAATTTAAGTTTTCACAGTGCCTCAATCAGCATGTGAACGACTGGCAACAACATCGGGAAATGAACAAGCTTGGGCAACTCTTTTTGCCGCTGTTAAAACATTATTTGCAGGATATTCAAGCACTCGAGCTGCAGTTTTATCAGCAGCTCTCAGTGCAAAACGATAAGGCTACCAGTGGCGGACTGGGCCACAGTCAACATGCACAAAGCCCGACTTAGGGTAATAGCCCACCCCTCCTAATTTAAGCGATAACGCCGCATCACGAAGGGTTTTTAGGTTCACGCCCGGGATAGCGATGTCCATTGCCATGCCTTGCATATGATAACTTTTCTTTGCCACCCCACTGCTCTTACCCGCCAACATGGCGTTGGTCTTAGGCGAACGATAGCCTGAAATCACATGGATCTCGTTCTCGGTATTGAGGGTGCTCTTAAGGGTGTAAAGCAGATCGAATAAGCGTTTATCCATGGGCGCCGCCACATTTTGGCGATGGTCCCGCAGCAAATGACTAAAATCATTCAACACTTCGCTCTGATAATGGCCGTCAATCCAATAACTGCCATTGTTATGCTCGCCCGTGTGGCGATTATAGAGGCTGAGATCGCGAACCCCTTTAGTCGACCGACTTGCAAACGCTTTAGAAGGAATTAAAGAACACAATGCCACACCACTGAGGCCTAACAACAACTGCCTACGGGCAGGACAAAGTAACGTCACATCATCACCTTTTGTTCGTTTTTTGGACACTAAAACCGCAAATTATACTGAATCGCCATTCAGATCAAGCCTTGACTGGCTCGCAAGATTTCAGATTTCAAAATCTCTTAAAAGTTCAGGTCGTTATAGAATGTAAAAAATTGCTGCAGGTACCGCTAGGGTAAACTCAGCCTCTAGCTGATAAATATCATTGCGATATTGAATTTGCCCAGCATCATCAAGCCATGCTGTCCAATAAACCGTGTAAACCGGCATGGTATCTGACAACGCAAACCATTGGGATTGAGTGGTATTAGGCGCTAATTTGTCCCAAAGACGCGTATCTTTAACTAAGTGAGTCTGAAACCAGCGGGCCAGCTCCTCGACCTTTTCAACCCGAATACAACCCGATGATAAGGCTCTATCGGTCTTTTTAAAGAGACTTGGCTCAGAAGTTCCGTGCAAATACACGCTAAAACTGTTGTCGAAATGAAATTTATATCGACCTAAGGCGTTTTTCGCCCCGGGGCGCTGCACTAAGCGATAGGGAAAATGGCTGGACGCCAACTCTTGCCACTCCTGCGGCGAATGCTCGACTCGCGCGCCGTCATAGTCGTAAACATCAAACCCGCGATCCTGCAGGTAATGACCATCTTGGCGTATATGGGGCAAAATATCGCGCCGCACAATGGTGCGTGGCACTCGCCACTGTGGATTGAGCACCACGCTGGAGATATGACTACTTAACAGCGGTGTTGGCCGCGATGCTTTGCCCACTATCACTTTTGAATTAAGAATGACCTTCCCCGCTTCGACGAACTGCAATTCAAATGCCGGGATATTTATCACCAGATAGCTTGCAGGTAAGGTGCGCGTAAAAATCAGCTGCCTAAGAGTATTTTTGGCCAACAGCTTTGCCCGAGCATAGGGAGATTGATTAAGCCAATACAGGGTTTGCTTACCTATCACCCCATCCGCCTGTAAGCCATGTTGGGTTTGAAAGTTTTTGATCGCGCGAACCAGTTCATCATCATAACGCAGGGGATTGTTATCAATTGCAGCCAGTTCCTGTAGTACGACTGATCCAGCAGGAGTTGTTGCGTCTGGTGAAATGGTGTCTGCCTTAATGACTGGCTCAGATCCTAGTTCAGATACTGGCAAAACGACTTTATCGGCTACTGGCTCTGAAGCTGCGCTATGCATATTTTCTAGAAAACCTAATAGGAAAAGACGCTGCGCAATCGGCGCGATGAGCGGACTCTCTTGTCCTGGACTGAGTTTATCTTCGAGGATAAGCATCTCCCACGTAGAGGATTCCGCTAACGCCATTAATTGCTTCAGCTTGAGGACCACAGCGCGAAAATACGCATCCTTTGGTAGCAGTGTTGCCGATGAGCATGGCGTCATGCATTCAGCTTGGGCATCAAGATACTGCCAATAGTTATCCAGTTGTAGCTGCATTTGCTGAAGCTTCACCTGCTCCTCATTATCCAGCGCCCTCTGCCGCCACTGGATCAATTGCTGATAATTGGCGCTAAAAACTGGGCTCACATCGGCAAGACTCAAGAGTAAGGTTTGCCCTAGGATTTGCTCAACTGCAGTGTCAGGGTCGGCGACTTCAGAGGAAAGTGCATCAGCTAGCAGCTCACCAGTTTGTGGTTCAACACTTAAAGGTGCAGTGACTGGAGGTTCAGCAGCATAGGATTCAATGACCACAAGGGAAAGTCCCATCAGCAATGTGCTAAGTGGCCAGCGCTTAACTGAACTCCAACTGCGTTTTCGTTTGTTAGGATTTGGCGTTAATCGACTCACAGGCATCATAAACATCCCCTGTAATTGCAGATACTGAGCTGATATACCGCGAATGTTGACATCAACACTCAATTCACCAGTAATCTGTATTCACTATAGCTGAAGCCGTTAACGAAATGCAGGCAGCAAAGGGATAAAACAAAAATGCCACTGATAGGCATCAGTGGCATTTCATCGAGTTAGCGAAATAACGCTAGGTTGAAGTTCGCACTAGCAGAAAGACACTAAGTCTTCCGGCACAAACTGCTCTGGCAGTTTTTGTAAACTTCGCAGCATCAGCGGATTAGCCAGCACCAGCGCCATCTCCTGACGGTTAAATAACGCCAAGGCACTCTGTTGGCACTGCGCTTCATGCACTTTTACGTGCACAATAGCTTCAACCGGTTCAATGGGTGTACCCGCCGCACGCAGTGGCTGCTTATCAACCATAGCTAAATGCAGTTCCATTAACGCTGGATCTTTTAACACTTGCGCTAATGTCCAAGGCTGCTCGATATGCGCCTGATAAGCGGCACGTGCCTCTTGAGCACGAATACAGATAGGCGCAGGATTACGCTCCTCTGGCGTGGCCAAAATGCCAATGCGTTTAAAGAACTCACCAATTTTGATTGACCCCGTCCACGCCGAAATCGGCACGGCCAACCAAAGACCAATCAAGGCGGGGCTCATCCACGCGAGCAATGTTAAGGAGTCCAAAATGGCCGCATAACCTAACATCACGCCCGCCAGCATATGCCAGCGGTGGCGATAGATCAGAGTTAACCAAGGCATGCTGCCATCGTCACGGCGCTGTGGAGACCAACCACTGTCACGTCCCATCAGAATCGACATCACCGCGCCGCAGTGGATAAACATCATAATAGGTGCGATCAGTGCAGAGAGGATGACCTCAAATATCACACTGAAAATCGCCTTGATGCGACCACCGACACTGCGGGCAAAGTTGCCATCTTTTAACAGCAATAGCACGCCGAAAATCTTAGGTCCAAACAACACGCCCATAGTGATATAGAACAATCTCAATGCCCTGTCCGAGTCCATGATTGGCCATGTCGGGAACAGCGAGAATTGGTCGGTAAAATACTCTGGACGAATAAAGTGTGCCTGCAAGGCGAGCATCAAACCGGTTAAAATCAATAACAACCAGAATGGCGATGACAGATACGCCATAATGCCCGTCATTAAGTGTAAACGGCTAACCCAGTGCAAGCCTTTGGTCGGCAGGATACGGGAATGCTGTAAGTTACCTTGACACCAACGGCGATCGCGCACGGCTAAATCGACAATCGATGGTGGACATTCTTCATAAGAGCCAGGTAAGTCGTAGGCAATCACCACACTCCAGCCCGCACGGCGAATAAGCGCCGCTTCGACAAAGTCATGGCTTAGAATATGACCACCAAATGGCGGTTTACCCTTAAGGTTTGGCAGACCTGCCGCGCCCATAAAGGCTTCGGTACGAATAATGGCGTTATGGCCCCAGAAGTTACCTTCTTTTTGTACCCACCAACCTAGACCCGTACCAATCACAGGACCATAAATACGCGCCGCAAACTGTTGCAGACGCGCCATTAAGGTGGTGCCATTGATGAGCGAAGGAATGGTTTGGATAAGTCCGGCGTCAGGATCGGCCTGCATACGTTGTGCTAAGCCAGTGATGGTTGATGACTCCATCAAACTATCAGCGTCGAGCACCAATAAATGATCGTAACGAGAGCCCCAACGGCGGCAGAAATCCGCCACGTTACCCGCTTTACGCGCCACGTTCTTACGACGACGGCGGTAATACACGCGAGAATGTTTATGGGTTTCTTGGCGCAGTACTAAAAACGCCTGCTCTTCTAATAGGGCGATTTCAGGATCTGTGGTATCACTTAAGATAAACCAATCGAACGCATGACCATGCCCTGTTTGCGACAAGGCTTCCGCCATCACAGATACCGCAGAGAACACCCTATCAGGCGACTCGTTATAGGTGGGCATCAAAATCGCGGTGCGGGTATGTAGCTCAGTCTGGTCAAGCTCGTTTGGCTTGGGCTTTTTCAGCAACATGAAGAAGCCTGCAATACCACTACAAAACGCCAAGGCAATCCAGCAGAAGTTAATCGCAAACAGTACCAACATCAGATATTCGAGGGGAGTGATCCCGCCGATACTGAACACAGCGCCCATTTCGTAGATTGCAAACGCAGACAGTGCCAGTGCGCCGCCTACGACAAAAAATCGACGGGAGACCTTCGAGCGCACGCCGTTAGCCACTGTGCTACGGCGTGGGAAGCCTTCAGGCATTTTGCTTAAGCTTTGGGGTTCCATCGCGCCAGGCCTTTCATTAGGCATGGCGCTACCACCCACGAGCACTTCAGTCTCAAGAACCGAATTCTCGGATACAGTCATATTATGTTGCTCCGTCATGGACCTTAAAGCGTCCAGCGATAGAGCCAGGTTTCAACCTGACGCGGTGTTGAGAACTTGAGTTCGGCACGTAATTCGATAAGTTCCTTATCTTCTGGCTCCAACTCAAACGCGAGGCGATAACCATTGTTAGCCGCGTTACGCGCAATAACCACATTTGAAATCACCCCACCGGAAGACTCAACCTTCGCGAGTGGTAATTCATCGGGCATGGCGCCGTTAAGATGATAATCCACGACAAACAAACGTCTTGGGGTCGCTTTTGCGATGTCGGCACGACCACTGGCAGTACGACTCACCACGACAGAATTGGTTTTCGCCGCTGGTTCCTCGCCCCAGCTCATACGGTAAGCAAAATGATACTCGCTGCCCGCAGGAATAGGCTGACGCGGCTTCCAGAAGCTCACGATGTTATCATGAATTTCTGATTCTGTTGGAATTTCTGTCAGAACGACCGCACCTTGTCCCCAGTTACCCACAGGTTCAATCCACAGACTTGGGCGACGCTCGTAGTGGGCTTCGAGATCTTGATAAGACGCGTAATTACGTTCACGTTGGATTAAACCAAAGCCCTGTGGCGAGTTGTCGGCAAACGCGCTCACCTGTAATTGGCGTGGGTTAGCCAGTGGGCGCCAGAGGTGCTCACCGCGGCCGTTGAACATTAACAAACCGTCTGAATCGTGAACTTCGGGTCTAAAGTCGTCGGTATCGTGGCGGCCATTGAGTGAATGTAAAAACATACTAGTGCTAGGCGCAAGTCCCACTTTGCTGAGTTCGACGCGAGGGAATAAGGTCGCTTCGACGTCGATCTGGGTGTTGTCACCAGGACGCACAGAGAAGCGATACGCGCCCGCAACACTTGGGCTATCCAGCAGTGCATGCACCACAATTAGGTTGCTGTCGTAGGAAGGACGTTCAACCCAAAATGCGCGGAAAATCGGGAACTCTTCCCCTTCTGGATCGGCAGTTTTTAATGCCAAACCACGGGCAGATAAGCCATAGGAATTACCTTTACCTAAGGCACGGAAATAACTCGCGCCTTGGAACACCATCAACTCGTCATACACACCGTTGGTGTTTAACTGGTTATGAATGCGAAAGCCTGAGTAACCAATGTCATCATTTGGCAATGCTTGGCTGATAACTTCACCGGCAGTGAAATACTTAGGCTCGTAGGCTAAGTGAGTCGATTGGTTCGCTTCAACGATGGCAATTTCGATCAAATCTTGGAAATAGAAGCCACGGTGAAACATTTGCATTTGAAATGGTAAACCTTGATCGCGCCAAATGGACGAAATCGGGTTAAAGCGAATGTCGCGGTATTCATCGTAGGTTAACTTGGCGAGGCCTGCTGGCAGCGGATCCTTTAACGCCACATAGGGCTTAGAAGCCAGCTTACGTGCCAGTTTCATTACAGAATCGCCATCAAAGGTGCCCGTTTTTGTAAATCTCACTTGATTTTTGTTCGCCGGCTGAGCCGTCGCCTTAGGTGGACTCACCACAGGTGTGGCGGGTTTGTTTTCAGCAGGCTTTGTCTCTTCAGCAAATGCCGTGCTCGACAGCGCAAATGCTGCGCTAAGCGCCAGTGAGCAAATGAGTGAAGAAGAAGGTTTAAACGATTGGCAACGCAACAAGCTAACCATAGGATAGGTAACCTAAAAATAAACTAAGAAATCAACGTTTTTTGTGTGCACAGTGAAATTTTTTTACCGCTGTTTGAACGAAAAAAAACACAGGCTGTTACATATCGCGAAAGATATCAGAAGGAGTAAAAAACTCATAAATAAAGATGCAGTTAACTCCTTTTGCACGATACTATTTAGCAATATACTTATACCAATAAAGAATATCAAATTCGAATTAACATACCAATTTGATCTTTAAAAGTTACAAGTGCTAATAAAGTGCTGCCAAGTTCGCATAATAGAAACAAAATCAATCTGTTTTGCAAATTTGCGGTATCACTCATCTTAGCGATTTGCCCTAACTACAAATCTTAGATGATGCCTGCCAATACGCGAGCCAGCGGGCATAAAATAATTATGTTAAGGCTGCGAATCGCGTTGAAATACCATTTGAAATGTGGGTCACTGGGGGAGCGCAAGCGTGACCACTAAACCGCCATTTTCACGGGGCGTGATCGTCAATTCTCCTTGGTGTAAATCAATGATGTGGTGGCAGATGGACAGCCCCAATCCCGCGCCTATTCCTTCATTTTCATTGACGCGGTAAAAACGCTCCGTCGCACTGGCGATTTGCTCCAGAGTCATGCCCTGCCCGCGGTCGGCGATCTTTATCTCGACATGGGTGTGGGTGACTGCGGCACTGATACTAATCTCAGTTTCGACAGGACTGTATTTACAGGCATTTTCGATGATGTTTTTTAGCACGATCAGCAGGTAAAACCGATCGCAGTTGAGCGTTAATGCGGCGTCGACCTCGATTTGCCATTCATAGTCGGTGATCAGTGGCATTAGCTGATTCAGCGCATCTTCCACCATTGGCAGTAACAGATGAGGTTGCACATTGAGTTCGGCAATCGAATCGACCCGCGCAAGCAACAAAAGTTGCTCAACGGTGTGACTCATATGCTTCACACCGGCATCGATAGCGGCGAGGTGAATGCGCTCCGCATCACCCTCGCCCACTAAACCTTCTAAACCTTGTTGATGTAATTTAATCACGGATAAGGGGGTTTTTAACTCATGGGCCGCATCGGCACTAAAGCGGCGCTCCCTCGCAATAAAGTGCGCAATGCTGCTGATATATTGGTTTAGCGCGCGGCGCACGGGCACGAGTTCCTTAGGCAGTGACATAGTGAGCGGCGTGAGATCGTTAGGCGAGCGTGCCATTAACTCGCGCTCGAAGGACTTCAACGGCCGGAACAAGATGTAAAACAGCAAACTGACGATAAGTAAGGTTAAGGGCACAACGATCAGCGGCACGATTACGGCATTGTGCATAATTTGCGAGACCAGCTCTTGGCGCACTTCATCTTGCTGGGCTGTGATGATCCAGACTTTGTGTTTAACCGAAAAAAAGCTGAACACATGCCACAGCTCCCCTTCGAACACTTTTTTGCTATAGCCTTGAACAAACTTAGTTATGGGTTGTCGGCCGATATTGTCTGAAAACACCAGCGCTTGCCCCGCCTCGCTCCAGATCTGAAATGCGAGTTTGTGCTCATAGGCCAGCTTTAGCGCATCGGCCTTTTGTGCAAAGGTACTGATCTGGCTATCGGGGACATGGAGAATTTGCGGCAGCTCTTGTGGCGTTTTAAATTCCGCCTCATCGTGATAAAAAAGCTCAAGCATTTTCGCGCTTTGCAGCATTTGCGCATCAAATAACTCTTCGATTTGATGCTTAGAATCCCGGGTGCTGAACCAGCTTGAAATGCCCACGGAAACCGAAATCCCCGAGAGCATCAGCAAGGTTAATAACAAACGTAATGAGTACACATCCAGCACCTTGAGTCGATTCACCCCGTAGTCCCCGTCGTTTATGGTGAGAGTAAACATGCCTAAAAGGCTGTTACTAAATACCGATAAACGCCGAGTTTGTCACTTAAATCCTGACTCTCGCGTTAATTTTCAGGTTAATTGACTTCGGTTAGGGTATAGCCAATGCCGCGTACGGTCTTAATCAAGTCATTGGCTAACTTTTTACGTAAATGGTGGATATGGACCTCAATCGAGTTGCTGCCAACCTCATCCCAGCCATAGGTTAACTGCTCTAGCTGATTACGAGTTAACACTCGGCCAGCGGATTGCGCCAGTTCGAGTAGTAGCTGAAACTCCCGACGTGATAGCGGCACATTTTGATCGCGAAAACTCACCTCACGGGTGTTGAGGTCAATACTTAATGCACCGATATTCAAGCTGTTATTATCCAGACCATATTGCCGGCGAACGATCGCCCGAATGCGCGCGGCTAACTCACGCACATCGAAGGGTTTACCTAAATAATCGTCGGCGCCGATATCGAGGCACTCAAGTTTGGTATCAAAATCCGTGTTGGCCGTGAGCACAATGGTCGGAATCGACACGCCCTCTGCCCGCCACGCTTTAAGTAGCTCCTTACCATTGCCGTCGGGTAAGCCTAAATCGAGCACTATGGCGCTAAAGGTTTCATTCTTAATGCCCACTAATGCTTGCTGATAACTACTTAGGTGATCGACCTGCATCCCCATTTTGGCAAGGCTCAAGCAGATCCCTTGGGCTAATAACTCGTTGTCTTCCACTAACATGATACGCATTGATAATGCCCTATCGAAAAATACTAGATTGCACCGATTGCTCGGCTAAAAAGGCTTCGGCCTGCTCACCCTGTAACATGGCCATGGTGGCCAACATGCCTGCGGTGACGCAGTTTGGCCCAAGAACTGTCACCGAGCGCGGCGCCCCACTTACCGGATAGCCAGTGCGCGGATCGACAATATGCCCATAACGCTTGCCATCAACTTCAATAAATCGCCGTGTATCACCACTGGTAGCTAAAGCGCCTTGGGTTATTGCCAGCACTTTCGCGGCATGGTCGAGCTGATGCGGATTTTCAATCCCCACCTGCCAAGGCACGGCATTTGCCACTGGACAAGCGATATCGCCGCCAAAATTGACCAATACCGAAATCCCCGCATAGGACTCGGCAAGCTCATAGGCGACCCTATCGACCGCATATTCTTTGGCGATACCGCCAAAATCGAGCTGCATGCCTTGGGGCATCAACAACTCATGGGAATTAAATTCGATGCGCTCAAAGCCAACTAAGGCTCGTGCAGCCTCGATATCCGCTTTGTCGGGCATCTTGGCATCGGCCGTAAAACGCCACAGCTGCATCAATGGGCACGCCGAAATATCGAAGAGCCCATCGCTCAACTCAAAGCATTGTTTCGCAAAAGCCAACAGTTGCCAGGTTTCTTCATCAATAGCGCTGCGTTGCCCCTGAGCATGATTAAGCCGCCATAGCGGGTTACCCTCGATAAAGCGGCTGTATTTCTGCTCGATTCTTTGCGCCTCGCGCGCCGCCATATCGAGCATATCGTAGGCAATAGCCTCATCATGGCTTGCGATTAATGGCTCGCATGGGCTGGCCATGGCCCTAAATTCGCCTAAATACCCCCAATCTCGACGCACGAGTCGATATGGCGGATTAGGGGAAACTGCTGGCATCTTCGTATCCTTAGTCTGTGACTTCGCGTAACGCTCAATATGGGCAACACCCCATATTGATGCGCTTTGTTTGCGGCTCAGTAACAGAGTATACCTTTAAAAAGAATAACTAAACTGCGCCGTTATCGCCTTTTGGGTCGGGAATAAGTCGTAGTTTTGCAGCTCACCAGGGATCGTTGTGCCATTATTTTTCGGATCCTGTTGGTAATATTCCAAGCGATATGTCATTTCATGGCCGCCCGACAGACGGTGACCAAACTTAACGCCAATGGTATAGGCACTCATATCACCAATCCGGTAGTCTGCACTGGCAAACTCGGGTAACGGCGTATCGGCAAGCAGGAACGGTTGATAGAAATTCACCGCCGACTGTTGGTAATAGCGTAAGTGCAATTGCCCGTAGAAACTGCCGCTAAAGTAATAGCGATAGTGGGTTTCTAAGGTGTGCGAAGTTAAATCCCAATCATCCGTGTTATAGCGGTAGGAGAAGTCCACAACGCCGGAATCGAGTGCTCCTTTGGTCATCACATAAAAACTGTGTTTCAGGCGCGAATCGGGGCGATTCTCATAAACTATGTCCTCGGTCGTGCCGTTATTGTCCACCACGCTCAACACTTTATAGGGATCGGTTAAGTAGCCGCTGACACTGGATAATCCATAGTTTGCCTGTAATAACCAACGTTGATTCAGTACTTGGGTGATCCCTAGCATCAAATCGACGGTTTGTTTATCGTCGCTGCCCGTTTGGCGGGTAGCATCGAATGCAGTGCGGTAAGCTTCATCACTGGTAAAATTGTCGCGAATAGCCATAGAGGATAATGCCACGGGTCTGCCTCCGACGGGGTCAACCACATCGAAGCTGTAGGCCGTGCCCAAAAACAGCGTGGTATTGTCCTTGTTAAAACCACGTTCGACCCCGGCATTAATACCCATCGACATATAGTCGAATTCTTTAGAGCCATACACGCCGCCATTGACTTTCCAATCGGAATTGAGCGCCTGCGACCAGTTGGCACTGCCCTGCACTCGGGTATCGTGGAAGGTATCATCGAGCGGAGTCTCACCGGCTGCCACTTTATATTGGCCATTACCAGAAGGACGGGTGAAGGTTTGGCTGTCGCCTTGGGCGACTGCACCGGAGGCCGAGGCACCCGTTAAGCTGTCGACCACCAGCTTTAAATCCAGCACACTGTCGTCGCCAAAGTTTTTCTGCGCCGTACCTATGGCTTCAACCGCCTGTACCCTGTCTTGCTCGCCGTAGTACATCAGCGCGGCATCGACTTTCCAATCATCAGCATTTTTTGCAAGCTCAGTGGCATGGCCGCTTGAGACAAACAAGCCACAACTAGCTAAGGCTAAGGCGCTGGCAATATGTTTAGTCTGGGGTTTTACCTGTGCTGTGACTTGCAGCGATTGTGGGGCGATTGAGTCTAACTTATTGTTATTATTTGTCATGGCAGACAACACCTTTATGTCATTAACGCGTTTTTAGACTAAAAACCTATTTTATGTTAAACCTCAGTAGGCTAAACCTCAGGTACCACTTGTTGAATGTACAAGACTTAGTTACAACCGCAGCCGCCGCCCGCAAACGCGCGACCACCGCTACTGCCTTCCTTACTGAAGTAGATATGATCGTCTAACGCCTGATCTAACTTTTCACTGTCAAGGGCCATATCCGCCCGCGCGAGTTGTCCTTTCTCCCAAGGCTGCACCCCAAGGCTCGAACACCCACTCACCCCTAACATCACTAACGACATGGTAACTAACGCGATGTTACGCATAACTTACTCCTTCAACAGATTCACGAGTTCTTGTTCATAATCGGCGGCATTATCTTGGTAAAAGCCCACATGGCTTTTGACTAGCTCGCCTTGGCGATTGAACATAAAGCTGCTGGGCATGCCCAGTAAATCAAAGCTTCGTGCCACATCACCCTCAGGGTTAAAACGCACAGTAAAAGTAGCTGGCACCTGCTTTAAAAATTCATCGGCGAGCGCCTTATCGGTATCGAGGTTAATCGCCACCACGGCTAAACCTTGCTCGCGATACTTTTGCGCCATCGCATTCATCCAAGGGAAAGACTTACGGCACGGACCACACCAAGACGCCCAAAAATCGACGTAGACCACTTTGCCCTTAAACTCAGTCAAGGAAACACTTTGGTTATTTGCATCAAACACCTGATGCTCCAGCGACGGTGCAGCCTGGGCGCCAAGACTTAACAAACTGAGTAACAACAAGAGTTTTTTCATACTAGGTCCATCCATCACAATTGCGTTTGAATTTATTAACTGAATCTTAAGGTTTGCTTAAACTGTAGAAGAATAAATTTAAGCTCGCGTTGGCGGTTATTGTTTGCCGTATCAATTGATTACAAAGTGAGCTGCAACAGAAAAAAGGTTAAAAGTGCGACATTTTGTCCCATTAGCAAAATCGAAATTAGATCTGCATCATGTTAATTAAATGTCAAAATCAGTTTCATCACATCTCTTGAAAATTCTTGATATGCATCAAGAATTCTGTATCGCCTAAGGCCTAAACTGGCAGTGTCAATTATGTAAACCCTTACCAATTTACATTCAAATAACAAAAAGGTTGACCCATGGACACACATGCAGCCCTCTATGAACAGGGAAAGGCGCGCTTAGACGCACTGCGCCAACTCGCTCCCCGTCAACAGCAAACATTAATCGAAAAATTACAACAACACGGCATCACCCGTCGTGACTTTATGAAGTGGAGCGCCATGGTGACGGGCATGCTCGCCCTACCACTGCCCTTTAGTAACTTAGTTGCCGAAGCCGCCGAACTCGCCGACCGTGTACCCTTAATCTGGTTACACATGGCCGAATGTACTGGCTGCTCTGAATCCTTAGTGCGCGCCGATACGCCTAATTTAGATTCGCTGATCTTCGACCATATCTCGTTGGAATATCACGAAACCTTAATGGCCGCTGCCGGCTGGCAAGCAGAGGAAAACCTCGAGCACGCTCTTGAAACCTACAAGGGCCGTTATCTACTCGCCGTTGAAGGTGCCGTACCGACCGCTAATAACGGCAGCTTTTTAACCGTGGGCTGTAAAGGCCATACCGGCTTAGAAATTATCAAGCATGCCGCCGAAGGCGCCGCGGCGATTATTTCTGTCGGCACCTGCGCCTCCTTCGGTGGTGTGCAAGCCGCCTACCCTAACCCCACAGGGGCGAAAGGGGTACACGAAATCGTGAGCAAGCCTGTGATCAACTTAGGCGGCTGTCCACCGAGTGAGAAAAACATCGTCGGCACCCTGATGTATTTCATCATGTTCGGCAAATTACCTGCGCTGGATATGTTTAATCGTCCTAAATGGGCTTATGGCGCACGGGTGCACGATAACTGTGAACGCCGCGGCCGTTTCGATGCCGGTGAGTTCGTTGAAGAGTTTGGCGATCACGGTGCGAAGGAAGGTTACTGCCTCTACAAAGTGGGCTGTAAAGGACCTTATACCTATAACAACTGCCCTACAGAGCGCTTTAACCACCATACCAGCTGGCCAGTGTTAGCGGGCCACGGTTGTATGGGCTGTTCAGAACCTAACTTCTGGGATGATATGGCCGACTTTGAAAAACCCCTTGGCCGTCAACTACTCCATGGATTGGATGCTACCGCAGACACAGTCGGTGCGGTGATTTTAGGCGCGACCGTCGTCGGCATTGGAGCCCACGCCGTTGCCAGTATTTTTGCCAAGCCGCTGGAGGAATAACCCATGAGCAAGCGCGTTGTTATCGACCCTATCACCCGTATTGAGGGTCATTTACGTATCGAAGTCGAAGTTGATGAGAATAATGTCATCAACAAAGCATGGTCATCCTCTACCCTGTGGCGTGGTATTGAAGTTATCCTCAAGGGCCGCACGCCAATGGACGTGGGGCTGATCGTGCAACGGATCTGCGGTGTTTGTACTTATTCGCACTATCGCTGTGGTACCGAAGCGGTGGAAAATGCCTTAGGCATTCAAATCCCGTTAAACGCGAAATACCTGCGCTCTTTGATGCAAACCTCGCTCTATATGCATGACCATATAGTGCACTTCTATCATCTACACGGTTTAGACTGGGTGGATGTCGTGTCAGCTTTAAGCGCCGATCCCGCCAAGGCTGCACAGGTTGCCCTTAAATATACCGACAAGCCGATTGCTGCGGGCGAAGGCGAATTAAGAGCGGTGCAGGAGCGGGTTAAAGGCTTTGTCGAAACCGGCAAACTCGGCCCCTTCGCTAACGCTTACTGGGGCAATGGCACCTATAAATTTACCCCAGAGCAAAACCTGATTGCCCTATCACATTACCTAAAAGCCCTAGAGATTCAAAGGGTTGCCGCAGAAATGCTGGCGATTTTCGGGGGTAAACAGCCGCATCCACAATCATTGGTTGTGGGCGGTGTGACCTCAGTGCGTGATATGTTAAGCCCTGCACGCCTGCAGGAATGGAAACAAAAACACGCGATTGTGACCGACTTTATTCTGCGTGCCTATCAGGCGGATATCGTCATGGCAGCGGAAGCCTTTGGTGGTGAAGCCAGCGTACTTGGCGGCGTGAACGTTAAAAACTTCATGGCGACCAATGACTTTGTGCTTGCCAATGGCGAATACCTGTTCGACCAAGGCGTGATCATGAAGGGCGACTTAGCGGGCGTGAGCGACATCAACCCAGAGCTTATCGCCGAAGACGTCAGCCATGCTTGGTATAGCGCCGATGCGCCGCAGCATCCCTACGATGGCACGACTATCCCCAACTACACCGGCTTTGTTGAGCGCGATACGGTTTACGGCAAACTGCCCACCTTAGATGGCGATGGCAAATACTCTTGGGTGAAATCGCCCCGCTATCAAGGCGAACCCGTCGAAGTGGGTCCATTGTCCTGCCTGTTAGTGAGTTATGCCCGTGGCAACAAAGTGGTGGTCGATGCCGTCAATGCGCTGCTGGCTCGCACGGGTCTGCCGGTTGAAGCTCTGTTCACCACCTTAGGCCGCACCGCGGCGCGGATGCTGCAAACGGTTATCGTGGCGCAGGAAGGTCTGAAAACCTTCGATGCCCTGTTAACCAATATTCAATCCGATGAAACCACCTATGTGAAACCCCATATCGACCCAAGTCGTGAATATGTGGGTCACGCCATGATTGAAGCGCCACGCGGCATGTTAAGCCACTGGATCCGCATCAAAAACGGTGTCATTGAGAACTATCAAGCCGTGGTGCCCACCACTTGGAACGCAGGCCCTGTGGATGCCAATGGCAAGATTGGTCCCTACGAAGCCTCACTCATTGGTTTGAAACTGGAAGATCCCACTAAGCCCCTTGAGGTGATACGCATTATTCACTCATTCGACCCTTGCATGGCGTGTTCAGTACACGTGATGGATTTCAAAGGTCAAGCACTGAGCGAGTTCCGTGTCAGCCCCAATGGTCAATAACAACGAGGGAGGGAACGCAACATGAACCATTCTGAAACCCGCATTCGGACACTGGTTTTTAGTCCCGCGATACGGATTTTCCACTGGCTACGGGCACTGTCGATTTTAGTGCTAGTGATCACCGGATTCTATATCGCTTGGCCGTTTCTTGTGGCGCCCGACAGCACGGATGTATTGGTACAAGGTTGGGTGCGATTTGCCCATCTGATCTGCGGTTTTGTGTTGACCGCAGTCACCTTGGTCCGCTTCTACCTGTATTTTTTCAGTCGAAGCGATATCGAGCGACGCTCATTCCGTGACGTGATGAGCGTTAAGAGCTGGATCACCCAACTGAAATCCTACATTTGGATGGGACACTTGCATAAAGCCGGTGTTTATGGACCGCTGCAATTTGTGACCTACGTAGCAATCTCCTTCGTGGCACTTGTGATATGTATTACTGGACTCGTGCTGTATGCCAACGTCTATCATGAAGGTTTAGGTGGTATGCTTTGGAGCAGCGCAGCTTGGATCACGGCGCAAATGGGTGGACTGGCACAGGTGAGAATTTGGCACCATTACCTCACTTGGGCTTTCGTTATCTTTGTGGTTATCCACGTCTATATGGCGGTTTGGTCAGGGATACGCTTCAAACATAACTCTGTCGACTCAATTGTCTCTGGTTACGACTACCCGAAACCAGACTCACACCACTAGGAGTCCAATGAAGATATTGCTACTGGGTATTGGCAATGTCCTGTACGCCGATGAAGGCATCGGCGTACATTTTGTCAATTACATCGCTGAGAATTATCAGTTCACACACGAGTCCCACCAGCTGGAGATGCTCGATGGCGGCACCTTGGCCCAGGGACTCATTCCAATTATTTGCCAATACGATTATTTGATCGTAGTCGATACCGTCAATGCCAACGGCGTCGAGGCTGGCGAAGTGTATTTCTTCGATTTTGATAAAGCCCCGCAGGAAATCGACTGGCAAGGCAGCGCCCATGAAGTCGAAATGTTGCAAACCCTCAATATGATGGAAATGGTGGGCGACAGACCCAAAACCTTTGTGTTAGGTGTCACCCCTACCGTGTTAGAACCGATGACACTGGGACTGACCACTAAGGTAGCCGCCGCAGTCCCCTTGATGGAACAAACCCTGTTTACCCACTTAGCCTCCCTCGGGTTCACCGCGACACGCATTGCCGAGCATAGTATCGATTCGCTGATCCCCAATTCTTACAAACGTGGCGTCACTACTGGTGAAAATATAGAAGATGAAACACATCAGATTTGAGTTTACCTGCTCGCGTCAGGTGCCTTTGTATGCGCATTTATGTAATCAATACCTAAATTATGATGCGCTCAATATCAGCATTGGCTGCGACAGTCAGCAGGATTTTGGTTCGCACACTTATTTTATTGAGGCCCAAGGCGAACAAGCGCAGCTAGAACAGTTAGCCGAGGCGATCGCCGCCGACTTTTTAATTTCAGTCTGGCTGGTCGACTCAGGCATTCATGCGATTGAGGCGCCACAGGGCCAGCGGACATTATTGACCGTCCCATCCACTGAGGGTGCGCTTAACGTGCAATCGGTCGCGGCTTTTTGCCAGCAGTGTTATCCCAGATTTGGTGATAATCAGGCGGCGCAATTTGGTCAGATCGATTTAGCCTGCACTTGCTGCCACGGAGAAAAGCGCTTAACCAGCGCCCAAAAGGCGTTAACGCTGTCCGATCTCAAGGCGATGGCCGCGCAGCTTATCAGCCAAGGCTCACTAGATTTAGCCAGCGAAGGCGTACAATTAAGCCTAACACCCTTTGTCCATACAACAGCATCCAGACCGCAACTGCTTATTTGTAATCCCAATACCCTCAACGCGCATTTTTGCCTGAAGGATAATCAAGTCCTCGCCCTATCCAGTATCGAAAAACCGCTGATGTGTGTCAGACCAACCCAAGATAATCAAAAGCTGCCCGCACCGCTCTACGATATCTGCTTTGGTTACAGCCGAGTGCTGTTAGTGCTGAGTGAAATCCTGCGGCAAAAAGGTATCGATTGGGTGTATCTTGAGGGTGCGCACCAGAGGCCGGCGCTCGCCTGGGTCGATGGCGCTTGGGCTCAGTTAGGCAGCCACACAACCGAAAGCACAGCGCCGCAAACCATTAAGCAATTCAGTGCGCCGGAGCCTCTGCGGGAAGACATCCACTTTTTAGGCTTTAAGGCCAAATGGCAAGCCAATAAGAAAACCCGTTCACACCAAGGTTTATTGACTGTGCAGGCCATACCAAATAAGGCCGATACAGCTGAATATGCAGCAAATGAGGAAGACCATACCATAGCGGATGCAGCCCTGTTTGCAGCGCTGCTTAATGGTAAATTTACGACCCATAAGCAGGCTAAAAATGCGGCGGTGATTTACTTAAGCCATCACCACACTGGCCAAATCGTCACCTGCGACAATAAGGGAGACACCTCACTGTTTTTCGCCCTGCCTGAACTACCGGACAATGGTTACGAGATTTTCCATTGCCTCGACAGCAGTCCACAAAAAGCCGTCGCGCAAAAATTTAAGAGCTTGTTTCCAGAAGATTACTTAAAATTGCTGAGCTTAAAATTTAGCGGCAGACGCGATAATCTTCAGAGTCTGTGGGCGATTGCCGCAGTATTGATTGGCCTAAATCCGCAGGAAGAAACCCAATCTCAAACCTATTTGAGCGATGCACTGCTCGCCGCCGCCATGCGTTACCATGGTGCGAATGCGCCGCGCATCGATTTTCCCCTCACCAAAGGTGAGGCCCACCGCAGCCTGAATTGGTGTAAAACCCTAGGCACGCTGCTGAGTTTTCGCGTCGCCGGGCACAGCGATCCGAGTCAACTGGCCTTTGCAATGCAGGACTCCCTCGCAGACTACCTCGCGAATTGGCTTGAACACATTGACTTAAATATCGGTGTACACAACATTGCGTTAGCGGGCAATGAGTTAGCCAACGAAACCCTTTGCAAGCGTATTAGCCTACGACTCGGGAAAAACTTCCCGCTATTGGTCAATCGCAGTCTGGATTTAGAGGGCGACAACCTGGCCGTAGGCGCGCTCTATGTGAAGCAGCGGCAGTTAAATAACCTTTAACAACACCCGCTCACCGCTAACCTTACATTCAGATAGCGCTAACGCATGGAGGATAAAATGTTTTATCTTCCATGCAGATGCAGCCAGATAAGCGAAGAATACCGAGATTGAAAAAAGCCACCTCACCCACCAATCAAACCGAGCAACTCGAGCGCCGCCAGCTGCATATCACGGGCATTGTGCAAGGTGTGGGCTTTCGCCCCTTTGTTTACCGCTGGGCGAGTGAGCTTAAATTAACTGGCACTGTGCTAAATAATGCCAATGGCGTGATGATTGAGCTGCAAGGCCCCACCGCAAACTTAGATAACTTTGTGCGTGAGTTAACCACCAATCCGCCGCCACTGGCGCGCATCGATCAGATGACCCAGAGTCCGTTAGCGGTAAAGCTTGAAGAGACTAGCTTCAATATTATTCAAAGTGATAGCCAAAGTGATGAATCTGGTGAGCATAACTTTGCAGCGCTGGTTGCCGTATCGGCCGACAAGAGTACCTGTCAGGATTGCTTAAGCGATATGCATAACCCGCAGGACCGCCACTTTGGCTATGCCTTTACCAATTGCACTAACTGCGGCCCAAGATACACGATTATCAATGCCTTACCCTACGATCGCCATCATACGGCCATGGCGGATTTCGCCATGTGTCCCGACTGCGCTAAAGCCTATCAAGATCCGCTAAATCGCAGATACCACGCTCAGCCTGTGAGTTGCCCTAAGTGTGGTCCTCAATTGAGTTTAAAATCGCCTCAGGGCGAGTTACTTGCACCTAATTCCTTGTCCGCTTTGCAAGATAACAGCCTTGCAGTATTGTCGGCGGCGGCCGAGAAACTGGCTCAAGGGCAGATTCTTGCGATAAAGGGTTTAGGTGGCTTCCACTTAATGTGCGATGCAACCAACACTTTAGCCGTCAATCAATTAAGGCAACGCAAGCAACGAAAAGCCAAGCCGCTAGCGGTGATGATGCCGAGCATCGAAGTGGCAAAACGCTATGTAACGGGTACACAGGCAGAGTGGCAAACCTTAAGTTCGCAGGAGCGGCCCATCGTACTGATGCAGGCGCTGGATAAACACAATCTGAGCCATCAGATTGCTCCTAATATCCCAAAACTCGGGATATTTTTGCCCTACACACCGCTGCATCATTTACTGCTCGGGCAATTTAATGGCCCACTGGTTGCGACCAGTGCGAATGTCTCTGGCGAGCCGATTATCACCGATTGTGATGAGCTTATCAGTCAACTAGGCCATGTGGTGGATGCCATAGTCGATCACAACCGCCCCATCCTCAACGGCTGTGATGACAGCGTGGTGCAACTTATCCAACCGCCAAATGGCTGTGCACCACAGGTGCAAGTGCTGCGTTTAGCGCGGGGATATGCGCCATTAAGCTTCCCGTTACCCAAACCGCTGAGTCACTCCATTCTTGCCGTGGGCGCCCAACAAAAAAATGCCATTGCGTTAGGTTTTGGCTCGAATGTGTTTTTAAGCCCGCATATCGGCGATCTCTTTAGTGTCAGCGCCGAGCAGTACTTCGAGCGCACCTTGGCAACCTTCGCCCGTCTGTATCATTTCAGCCCCGAGCTAATTGTCCACGATAAGCACCCAGACTACGCACCATCGCGCTGGGCTGAGACGCAGCAACAGCAACGTCTTGATACGCAAAGCCAAGACACGCACCCAATCCGAACCTTAAGTGTGCAGCATCACCACGCCCATGTATTAAGCGTAATGGCCATCAATCAATATCAAGATCCAGTATTAGGCTTTAGTTTCGATGGCACAGGGCTTGGTGATGATGGCAGCCTCTGGGGCGGCGAAGTCTTACTGACCACCCTTAACGGCGCCGAGCGGCTTGCCCATTTCGAGGCAATTCCCTTGCTCGGTGGAGAACAGGCAATTAAGCAGCCTGTGCGTTTGCTGCTGGCATTACTGTTTCAGCAGATGAGTCTCGAGGAAGTGCAAGCCCTTAAGTTGCCGATTCTGACAACCTTAAGCCCCATCACCTTAAGCAATCTGCATCGGATCTGGCAAAACGGCCATGGGATTAATAGCTCCTCGGTGGGACGCTTGTTCGATGCCCTCGCCTGCGCCTTAGGCTTTATCGACACCACCCAATTTGAAGGCCAAGCGGGTATGTTAATTGAAGCAGCGGCAAGACGGGCCGACGCCAAACAACTGCCGACGCTGATGCTCGACTTGCCCTTGGAAATCTCAGATATGCCCAGTGATAGCTCGATGCACGAACCGCATATCTGGCGCAGTAGCCAACTCTTTAAACAGATAATCACGCTGATCATCGAAGCACCGCTCACTCGCGATCGGCAAGCGCAGATTGCCCGCGCCTTTTTGCATAGTGTGGGGGATGCCGTTTGTGGTTATGCCGCGCGCTACCCAACTCTGCCCGTAGTGCTGTGCGGCGGCGTGTTTCAAAACCAATATTTGCTCGAATATTGCCTCAGTAAACTGCACCAACAGGGTAATACCGTGCTGCCCAACAAACATATTCCCGTCAACGATGGCGGTATCGCCCTCGGGCAGCTTTGGTATGGTATCCATCAAAACGTGAGCAATAACCAGTGATGGTTTAAGACTCAAGCTGGTTCATAAAGGCTTTCATTGCGGGCGTAATGCTGTGCTTACGGGTCATAAAGACCGTTTGCCCTGAACTGACTCCGTCTAACAGCTGATACGGGATCCCAAAGAGTTGCGCCACCGATTCGGCAATACCGCGGCTGACGATAGCACTGCCTAAACCATGCTTTACCGCGCCGATTAAGTGGAATAATGAGTCGGTTTCTAGTACCAGATTAAAATCGATCCCCGCCTGCGCCATCGCATTATCTATGTATTTTCTAAACTGCATATTTTGGCTGAGCAGCACTAAGGGACGCGTACCTATGTCCGCTAAAGACAAGGATTTACTTGCACTGCCATCAACCGAATCACAGGACAACAGCGCCATTTGATTGGCCCGCTGCGGATAAAATACGAAGCTACGCCGATTAGCCTCGGTGAGTTGTTCGTCAAACCCAAGGCCGATATCGGTTTTATGCAGACTAAGGTTTTCAATCAATTGTCCATTGGTCATCACAGATAACTTGATGCTGATATTGGGATAAGCCTGATTAAACAGCTTAATCAACGGCATTATGTCGATACTCGATTGCGGCACTATGCCAATCCGTAACGAACCCGTGAGCTGGCCACGAAACAGACTCAACTCCTGCTTCAACGCTGCCTGTTCCTGCAACATTCTCTCGGCGTATTGCAGCATGATCTGTCCCGCATCAGTGAGCGCCACAAACTGGCTCCCCCGCACCACAAGCTCTGTGCCTACGCTTTTTTCAAGGGCGCTTATCCCCGCGGAGAGTGTCGGTTGCGTCACATGGCAGGCATTCGCCGCTTTGGCAAAATGCTGTAATTGTGCGAGTTGTTGGAAGTAATGCAGGTGGCGAATATTCATAGTGTTTTCGACATAGTTAGATACAGTGCTTTAGACAAATCTGAAAAATCAAACCCTATTGGTATCCATAGTTTAATAGAAATCTTCTATCAATCCATAAAATAGTTTGATTGGCCTAGCGCGTAAACCTTCCCTAGAATGTGATCAACATCCAATTTCAGGTTGAAATGCGTGCTAACTCACCCACTCGATTCGGCGAATGATCCAAGGCTCAGCCCTGAATCTCAACACAGCCCAAACGCGACTCAACAGCCTAACACCCGTTACTCGCATCTGGTTGAAGAGGTCGCAGCCGCCATCAACCTCAATGGCATCAGCTATGCGGTGATGATGATAACGCCCGATCACTTTGAGGATTTTGTGATTGGCTTCTTATTCGTCGAAGGCATTATCAGCCAAGACCAAGATGTGCATGAGATTGATATCACTCCCGTCCAAGACGGCGTAATGCTCGATGTCACTTTAGCCAATCGTTGTTTCATCGCCCTTAAACAACGCAAAAGACGGCTCGTTGGCGCAACTGGCTGTGGGATCTGCGGTGTGGAAGCCCTAGGTCATGCCCTACCAGATTTACCGCCATTACCCGCATGCGCTCCTTTAGTGCTTAAGCATGTCGACAGCCTCAAACAGCAAATACATACACATCAACTTAAGGCGCAGCGCAGTGGCGCTATCCATGCGGCTTTTGCCTTAGATGAGGCAGGCAATATCCTTGAGTGTCGTGAAGATATCGGTCGTCATAATGCGTTAGATAAGCTCATTGGCGCGCTGCTGCGGCAAAAGCGCAGCGTCAAGGCGCTGCTGATGACCAGTCGCTGCAGCAGCGAGTTAATCCAAAAGGCGGTGCGTTATGGTGCCAACCATCTGATTAGCCTCGCGTCACCGAGCCAGCTCGCAGTAAAACTGGCGCTGAAATACCAGCTTAATCTTGTCCATATTCCTAAGTTTGATCCGCCAATCCACTACTCCATATTTGATGAAAGCCTTGCATTCCAATGCAATCGCGGAGAATTTTATGCCTGTTCATATTGAAAAACCGACCAAAGCCGGCGGCTTCCCTTCACTGCAATCGACCTTAAAGCATGTGCTGCGGAGCCAAAAGACCCAGCAAAATATCAAAAATCTGCTCAGGGTAAACCAAACCGATGGCTTTGACTGCCCGGGTTGTGCCTGGGGCGATAACAAGGCCGGTGCCTTTCAGTTTTGCGAAAATGGCGCCAAAGCCGTGGCGTGGGAATCGACGGGCAAGATTGTTGACCGCGACTTTTTCGCCGAGTATTCGGTGCGCCAGTTAGCTCAGCAGACCGACTATTGGCTCGAATATCAGGGCCGCTTGGCCGAACCTATGCGCTATAACGCCACGACCGATCACTATGAACCCATCAGCTGGGATGATGCCTTTCAGCTGATTGCTGATACGCTCAATGGCCTTAGCGATCCCAATCAGGTGGAGTTTTACACCTCGGGCCGCGCCAGTAACGAGGCATCCTATCTCTATCAATTGTTTGGCCGACTGTATGGCACCAATAACTTCCCCGATTGCTCGAATATGTGCCACGAGGCCAGCGGTGTGGCACTCAACCAAGCCATTGGTGTCGGTAAAGGCACAGTCGTATTAAACGATTTCGATGCGGCCGAGGCGATTTTTGTCTTCGGACAAAATCCCGGCACCAACCATCCACGGATGATGAATGCCCTACGTAAAGCCGCCAGACAGGGTTGTAAAATTGTCACCTTCAATAACTTAAAAGAAGTGGCGCTGGAGCGATTCGCCAGCCCACAAAGTCCAACTGAGTTATTAACTCCCGCTGCGACCACCATTAGCCATCAATACCTGACGCCGCTGCTGGGCGGCGATATGGCGGCCATTCGCGGCATGGCAAAGCATATCCTTGAGTCGAACTCAAAGTGTATCGACCGGGAGTTTATCGCCACCCACACTGCGTTTTTCGCAGACTATGAACAGAGTGTCCGTCATACCGACTGGCAACAGATTGAAGTCCAATCGGGCTTATCCAAGGCCGATATTATTCAAGCCGCCACTGTCTTTAGCCAAAGCAAGACGGTGATCAGCTGCTGGGCCATGGGCATCACTCAGCATAAACATTCCGTCGATACCATCCGTGAAATCATCAACCTGCATCTGCTCTGCGGCCAAATTGGCAAAGCTGGCGCAGGCCTTTGCCCTGTGCGCGGTCACAGCAATGTGCAGGGTAACCGCACTATGGGAATTAACGAGAAACCCAAAGCCGAATTTATTGACCGTTTAGAGCAGTATTTGGGCTGCCAATTACCCCGCGCTGCAGGTCATAACGTGGTTGAAGCCTTAAAGGCCTTAGAGTGTGAGCAAAGCAAAGTACTTATCTGCCTCGGCGGAAACCTCGCCGCCGCAGCGCCCGACAGCGCTTTTACCTATAGCGCCATGGGAAAAGCGCGCTTAAATGTGCAAATCAGCACTAAGCTCAATCGCAGTCATTTACAGGTCGGCAAAGATGCGCTGATCTTACCTTGCCTTGGCCGCACCGAACTCGATAAGCAAAAACACGGCATTCAAAAAATCACCGTCGAAGATACCTTTAGCATGGTGCACGCCTCAACTGGGATGAACGATGCGGTATCGCCACTCTGCCTGTCGGAAATTGATATTGTGGCGCGCATGGCACATGCCACCTTGGCTGTGAAACCATCCTCAATGAATGCAACCAGTGCCAAGTCAATTGACTGGTTAGCCCTAAGGGATGATTACAACCTGATCCGCGATTTGATTGAGCAAACCATTGCAGGTTTTGAAGACTACAATCAAAAAATTAACGTCCCTGCGGGATTCCATTTAACCAATAATGCCGCGCAGCTCGACTGGCATACCCAAAGCCACAAGGCTGAATTTAACGCCTGTGCTTTACCCGACTCCATCATCGCCGATTGTTCGAGTCAGGCCTTGACCAGTACGCTGCCAGTGTTACTGCTGCAGAGTCTGCGCTCACACGATCAATACAACACCACCATCTACGGCATGGATGACAGATACCGCGGCATTAAGGGCAAGCGCAATGTGCTGTTTATGAACAGTGATGATGCCAAAGCGCAGGGGTTTAGCGACGGCCAGTTAGTCGATATCCAATCGCTCACTAACGATGGAAAATTACGCAAAGTATATGACTTTATGGTGATTTATTACGAGATCCCCAAGGGCAATATCGCCGCCTATTACCCCGAGACTAATCCCTTAGTCGCCATCGACAGTGTGGGCGTGGGCTCCTACACCCCGACCTCAAAATCGGTTCCTGTTATCTTAACCCCCGCGAGCAGCAACAAAATCAGCATCCTTCAACGCTAAGCCACGTAAGCGCATTATCCCCACTGGCCAAAGAAATTTTCTTTGGCCTTTGTTTATCCAAATAAACCTGACGAACATCAAAGAATCCACAACCGATTTGTATCACACTTAACATTAGCGTAATCAAATTAACCCTATTTAATAGCATCAGCATATTGTCAGGCTAATACCGCCCAAAGAGGCATTTTGCCTAGGACAAGGAGAAATATAAGATGTGTAAAGACTGCGGCTGCTCCTTACCCCGCCATTCCCATGATCACGGCCACCTGCATCACCATCAGGAATTGCACACAAATCCTCAGCTTAACGATAAAAAAACCTTGTCGGTGATCCATAAAATTCTCGATAAAAACGATGTTGAAGCCGCCCATAACCGCGCGCATTTTGAGGCGCACAATATCACCGCCTTCAATTTAATGAGTAGCCCAGGCAGTGGCAAAACCACCTTGCTCGAACACTTAAAAGAGTACACCGCCCTCAACTACGCCGTCATTGAAGGGGATTTAGAGACCTCCCGCGATGCCGACCGCTTAATCGCCAAAGGCATTCAGGCTCATCAAATTCAAACTGGCAGCGCCTGCCACCTCGACGCCTTTATGGTGCATGGTGCTTTACATCACTTGCCACTCGAAGGCTTAGATATTTGTTTTGTCGAAAACGTGGGAAACCTCGTCTGCCCCGCTAGTTACGATGTCGGCACCCATAAAAATATCGTGCTGCTTTCGGTTCCCGAAGGCGATGATAAGATTGAGAAATATCCCGTCATGTTCCGCCGCGCCGATCTGGTGCTCATCACCAAATGTGATCTCTTGCCCTACTTCGATTTCAGTGTTGACGAGGCCAAAGCCCAACTTAAGAAGCTCAACCCCGACACACAGATTTTGGAAGTCTCGATTAAGGATGGCGATTCCATGCGAGCCGTCGTTGCATGGCTGAACAACAACCTTCACCACGCTTCGGGAGAGCCACAATAATGTGCCTGTCTATTCCCTCCCAGGTCGTGGCCGTCGATAACGAGCGCCAATCAGTCACCGTCGATACGCTAGGTGTCAGGCGTGATGTGAGCAGTCATTTAATGACTGAGCCTTTAGTCATTGGTGACTATGTGCTTATCCATATTGGTTTTGTGATGAATAAAATTGATCGCAATGATGCACTACAAAGCCTTGAATTATATAAAGAGATAGTTTCAAAACTTGAAGCTGAGACCACGCATTAAGTAATCACCGCAGTAAAAGTGATAACAAATAACAGCCAAAACTGCGCAAGGACTGAAGATGCTTGACCTAAAACAACTTTATCAAGGCTTTCGCGACCCCGATACCATAGCCTCGTTTGCGGAGGATATCGCTAAATGCGCCCGCACACTCAAAGAGCCTATTAATATCATGGAGGTCTGTGGCGGCCATACCCACACCATCATGAAATACGGCTTACTGGATTTATTGCCGGAAAATATTGAATTTATCCACGGTCCCGGCTGCCCAGTGTGCGTCATGCCCAAGGAGCGAATTGACCAAGCCGCAGTGCTCGCCCAACAAGAGAATGTGATTTTAGTGACCCTAGGGGATATGATCCGCGTCCCCGGCTCCCAAGGGTCACTTGCCAGTTTCAGGGCCAAGGGCTGTGATATTCGCCCTATCTATGACCCTTTAGACACGCTCAAAATCGCCCGCGACAATCCCGATAAAACCGTGGTGTTTTTCGCCATTGGCTTTGAAACCTCGACCCCAATGACCGCGGTGCTGCTGCAACTGGCCGAGCAGGAAAAGCTGGCGAATTTGTTGTTTCATATCAATCACGTCTTAGTTCCACCCGCGATAGATGCCGTGATGCACGACCCTAAAGCCAGAGTAAACGCCTTCATTGGCCCAGCCCATGTCAGTGTGATCAGTGGTGCCAAAATCTATCGCCCCGCCGTCGAGCAATACGGTACGCCTGTGGTGGTATCGGGGTTCGAACCCGTCGATGTAATGGAATCCATTCTGCGCATCGTGCGGCAAAAGGTAGCAGGAACGGCGCTATTAGATATCCAATACAGCCGCGCCGTATCAGAGGAAGGCAATCTTGCCGCTCAGGCCAAGGTGGATCAATTTTTCCAGACTCGGCCGCAATTTCGTTGGCGCGGGCTTGGGCCCATTCCCAACTCGGCGCTTGAGTTAAAACCCGAATACGCCCACAGGGACGCCGAGAAGTACTTTAAGGACAGATTACCCGTCAAAGAGATAGACGATCATAAGGCTTGCCAATGCGGCGATATTCTTCGCGGGCTCGCCAAACCTAAGGACTGTAAAGTCTTTGGCCGCGGCTGCAATCCCGAAACCCCTCTCGGTAGCTGTATGGTTAGCTCCGAAGGCGCGTGTAATGCGTATTACCGCTATCAAGGCATAGATAGCAAGGAGCCACACCATGGCTGATTTCCAACCCAAAGATAAAGCGATTCAACTCAGCCACGGTGGTGGCGGCAAAGAGATGAATAAACTCATTCGTGAACTGTTTTTTGCCGAGTTCGATAACCCGATCCTGCGTAGCGAAGAAGACGCGGCCAAGCTTGAATTGCAGGGCGCGACCGCCTTTACCACAGATTCCTTTACCGTATCACCGCTGTTTTTTGCCGGCGGAGATATTGGCAAGTTGGCGATCGCCGGCACTGTGAATGATCTCGCCATGATGGGCGCCGAGCCACAGTATTTAAGTTGCAGCGTGATCATCGAAGAAGGCTTTTCGCTCAATCAGTTAACCACTATTGTGCGCAGCATGGCGAAGGAGCTTAAACAGAGCGGCGCCAGAATCGTCTGTGGCGATACTAAAGTCGTGCCTAAGGGCTGTGCCGATGGCTTGTTTATCAATACCTCAGGCGTTGGGCGCATTTTACGTCCGAATATTTCGGCGGCGAATGTCGCACCGGGGGATGCAATCATTGTCTCCCGCGATGTGGGCTGCCATGGCGCCGCGATTCTGATGGCGCGCGAAGGTCTGACCCTCGAATCAGCTTTGCAAAGCGATTGTGCCACTCTTTGGCCCGTGGTTGAGCAGCTTATTGCGGCGAATATTCCTATTCATGCGATGCGTGATGCGACCCGTGGCGGGCTTTCAGCCGTGTTAAACGAATGGGCAGTGGCCGCCAATGTCGGGATTACCGTCAATGAAGCCAGTATTCCGGTTTGCGATGAAGTCAAAGGCTTGTGCGAACTCTATGGCTTTGAGGCCATGGATTTAGCCAATGAAGGCACCTTTATCTTGGCGGTCCCTAACGATATCGCCCTAGGCGCCCTAGAAATCATGCAACGTTTTGGTCATTGCGAGCAGGCGGCCATCATCGGCACCGTCAGCGACGAACTTCCTGGAAAAGTGATCTTAAGAACGCCATGGAATACCAAACGTTACTTAGACCTGCCCCAGGGTGAACTGCTGCCAAGGATTTGTTAATGCACGAATATTCCATCGTTAGCGCCTTGATTGAGCAATGCGAGCAACACGCTAAGGCCAATCGTGCCAATAAAATCACCCGCGTCGATATCAAACTCGGGGTGATGAGCGGAGTCGAACCCGCCTTGCTTGAGACCGCTTTTGAGACCTTTAAACTCGATGGGATCTGCCGTGATGCTGAACTGCGGATGACACTGCAACCCTTAGTGATTGCCTGTTTGGATTGCCACCAAGAGTCTGAGATTGCTGAGCGCTCTATCGTCTGTCCTGCTTGTCACAGCTACCATACGCAGGTATTAGATGGCGAAGATATGCTGCTGATGCAGCTCGAAATGGAGCAAGAGGACGAGCGCTGAGTGGCTGTAAGCCTCTTACTTAAGCATCTGCACTTGATAAAAAAATGGGCTTTAAGTATTTCACTTAAAGCCCATTTTATTGGTCTGCGAACCGCGACTTTCACTATGGACAAGTCGCTATTGATAAATCGAAGCTTGCCCTGCGGGGCGGGTCTTAAGCAATCTTAAGAACCACATATATTGCTCAGGGTAAGCGAGGATCACTTGCTCAACCGCTTTATTCAGTGCCAACGCTTCGTTTTCTTTACCGACCATGTCTTCGGCGGCAATAGCGGGCATCACAGTTAAATCAAACTGGCGTGAAGCTTGGTTATAACCAATTTTTACCGGTAGCACTTGGGCATTTCCCGCCTGAGCTAAGCGGCCAACCACGGGTAATGTCGCTTTAACTGTGCCTAAAAACGGGGTAAACACGCTCTGATCTGGGCCTAAATCTTCATCGGGCAGGTAAAAAAAGCTATTGTTCTGCTTTAATTCGGCCAACAAGGCGCGGATCCCCGCCTCTCGCATATAAACATGGCCACCGCCACTGCTACGTACCCTATTGTTAAACCAGTTAAATAGCGCGTTTTTATGGGCCTTTGCCATAGTCACCATGGGTAAGTCGAGGTTTAACCTCAGTCCCGCATAATCGATAGGCCACACATGGGGCATGATAAATATCACAGGTTGCCCTTCCGCTTGTGCCGCTTGAACATGCTCAAAGCCCATGAGATTCACACGGCGGCGTAAATGCGCCTTTGAGCGTACCAACAGCTCACCTTGAGATAACAGCACTAAGACGAAGTTCTGCACGTTCTCATCGATTAAGGCTTCAATCTCTGCGGCGGATTTTTCAGGGAAACACGCCTTTAAGTTCGCTCTGGCAATACCTATCGGCTTTTTCGCAATAGGCGCCACCAGTTTGGCCAAGGTTCTGGCGATAGGATCACGCAGCCACGCGGGCATGATCCCAAAAATCACTAATAGGCCGATCGCCAACCAAGTGACCCAATATTTAGGGTGCAATAAGGCCAGTTGAAAACGTCGGTCAAAATGTTTGGGCTGTCTTGACAAAGAAATCACCTCAGACAGTAAAAGACTGAATTCACATAGGAAGAAAATAGGAAAGCCACTCGCGATGGAGTGGCTTTCCTATCAAACTTTAAGAAATTACTTGCCCGCGTTAGCAGCTTCTACGCGAGTTTTCAGTTTCTGGCCGGGACGGAAGGTCACGACACGGCGAGCGGAAATCGGGATATCCTCGCCTGTTTTTGGGTTCCTTCCCGGTCTTTGATTCTTATCCCTAAGGTCAAAGTTGCCAAAGCCAGATAACTTGACCTGCTCACCACTTTCAAGTGCGCCTCGAATTTCTTCAAAGAACGACTCAACCATCTCTTTGGCGACACGCTTGTTAATTCCTAGTGTTTCAAAAAGATGTTCTGCCATTTCGGCTTTGGTAAGTGCCATACTTTAATCCCTCAACGATGCGTTGAACTCGGTCTTCAGGGCAGAAACAACTGAATCTACTGTCTCAGCGATCTCTTTTTCCTCAAGTGTACGAGTAGTGTCTTGTAATGTAAGTGCTATCGCCAAGCTCTTCTTGCCGGGCTCAACACCTTTACCTAAGTATACATCGAACAAGTTTATGCCAACCAACTGATTTTCGCCAACTTTTCTTATCAATTTCATTACATCGCCTGCAGATACACTTTCATCTACGACTACTGCGATGTCACGACGATTAGCCGGGAACTTAGATACAGCTTGGGCTAGCGGTAAACTGGTATGCAATAAAGCATCCAATTCCAACTCAAAAACGATGGTTTTACCATTGAGTCCAAAAGGCTTCTCCAAACTAGGATGGATAGCACCTATATGACCGATCACTCGATCATTTCTCAATATTTCAGCACATTGCCCTGGATGAAGAGCAGAATGCGTCGCTACTCTAAAGCTAAATTCTGATGCGGAAACTGTCAAGCCGATAATTGCTTCTAAATCGCCTTTAAGGTCGAAAAAATCAACAGTTTTCGATTCCATAGCCCAATGTTCGTCATTTTGGAGGCCAGTTATGACGCAACCGAGCATAGCTTGCTGTCTTACACCTGATTCTGCATTAATATCAGGAACAAAGCGCAGGCCAGTTTCAAAAAGTCTCACACGACCCTGTTGACGACTTTGGTTGTAGCCAACCGCAGTCAATAATCCTGTGAACATCGACAAACGCATGGCCGACATTTCGCTAGAAATCGGGTTCGGTAATACCATGGCTTGCTCACCTGGGTGAACCAGATTTTGCAGCTTAGGATCGACGAAACTGTAAGTCACGGCTTCTTGGAAACCACGGGCCACTAACAGCGAACGTACGCGCTTAAGGCTTAAGTCGGTTTCTTTATGGTCAGACATCCGCAGTGACGCCACAGGCGCAACGTTTGGAATGTTGTTGTAACCGTAGATACGCGCGACTTCTTCGATTAAGTCTTCTTCAATCGCCATATCGAAGCGGTAAGTGGCGGTCGTGACCTGCCAGCTACCCTCACCTACAACGACGCCAAAACCTAAACGTTCGAGGATTTCAACCACGTCGCTATCGGGAACATGGTGGCCCAGAGTTTTATCTAACTTACTGCGACGCAATAAGATTTGCGCAGGCTTTGGTAAATCAGCGTCAGACTTGGCTTCAACCACAGGGCCCGCTTCACCGCCGCAAATATCCAACACTAAGCGAGTCGCACGGTCCATAACCTTATGCTGCATCTCAGGGTCAACACCACGCTCGAAACGGTGTGATGAATCAGTATGCAGACCTAAACGGCGTGATTTACCCATAATCGCTAACGGTGCGAAGAAGGCACATTCCAGCAGAATGTCTTGCGTGGTGTCACTCACACCCGAATATTCGCCACCAAATACGCCAGCAAGCGCTAATGGGCGAGCATCGTCGGCAATCACTAAAGTGTCGCTTGGAATGGTCACTTCGCTGCCATCGAGCAGGGTGATTTTCTCTTCGCCATTACCTAAACGCACTTGGATATCGCCAGTGAGTTTGGCAAGATCGAACGCATGCATAGGTTGACCGAATTCAACTAACACGAAGTTAGTGATATCGACGATAGGATCGATAGAACGGATACCGCTGCGACGCAGTTTTTCCTGCATCCATAATGGCGTAGCCGCTTTCACGTTCACATTCTTCACCACACGACCTAAGTAGCGTGGGCAAGCTGCGGTTTCCTTCACATTGATAGCCACTTTGGCATCAATCGTTGGCGTAACAGCTTGCCATTGTGGCTCAGTCACAGCAGCACGGTTTAACACGCCGACTTCACGGGCCAGACCCACCATGCCTAAACAGTCGGCACGGTTAGCGGTTAAATCCACTTCAATCACAGCGTCATCAAGCTGGAGATACTCACGTAAATCCGTGCCTAATGGCGCATCTAATGGCAGTTCGATAATGCCATCGCTGTCGATGTCGATGCCTAGCTCGCTGTATGAACACAGCATGCCTTCTGAAGGCATACCACGCAGCTTAGCCTTTTTAATTTTAAAATCGCCTGGCAATACAGCGCCAACCATGGCAACGGCAACGCGTAGACCTTGGCGGCAGTTTGGTGCGCCACAAACGATATCGATAAGTTCACCACTGCCGACACTGACTTTAGTCACACGCAGTTTGTCTGCATCTGGATGCTGGCCACATTCGACCACTTCACCAATCACAACGCCGTTGAACTCGGCAGCCACGGCATCAACGCCATCGACTTCAAGGCCTGCCATAGTGATCTGGTGGGATAATGCTTCACGGCTAACGGCAGGATTGACCCACTCACGAAGCCAAGATTCGCTAAATTTCATGCTATACAGCTCCGTTATTTAAATTGCTTCAGGAAACGCAGGTCGTTTTCGAAAAACGCACGTAGATCGTTTACGCCGTAACGCAGCATAGTTAAACGCTCAACGCCCATACCAAAAGCAAAACCAGAGTATTTTTCTGGATCGATGCCCACGCTACGTAGCACGTTCGGGTGCACCATACCGCAGCCTAACACTTCTAACCATTTGCCGTTTTTACCCATCACGTCCACTTCGGCTGAAGGTTCAGTGAATGGGAAATAAGAAGGACGGAAACGCACCTGCAAATCTTCCTCGAAGAAGTTACGCAGGAAGTCGTGTAACACGCCTTTTAATTCGGCGAAGTTAACGTTTTCATCCACCAGCAAACCTTCCACTTGGTGGAACATTGGCGTGTGAGTTTGGTCGTAGTCGTTACGATACACACGACCCGGTGAAATAATCCGCAATGGCGGCTTTTCAGTTTCCATAGTACGGATCTGCACGCCCGACGTTTGGGTACGCAGCATCAGCTTAGGATTAAAATAAAACGTATCGTGGTCGGCACGCGCTGGGTGATGCTCAGAGATATTCAAGGCGTCGAAGTTATGGAAGTCATCTTCGATTTCTGGCCCTTGTTTTACCGTAAACCCTAATTCCCCAAAAAAGGTTTCGATACGTTCAATGGTGCGCGTCACTGGGTGTAAGCCACCGATGTCGATAGTGCGGCCAGGTAGCGTCACATCAATCTTTTCGGCGATTAACTTGGCTTCCAGTTCGGCACTTTTCAGGCCGTCGATGCGCTCAGTTAATTTCTGTTGAATGGCCTGCTTCGCATCATTGACCGCCTGACCAAAAGCGGGTTTTTCTTCAGGACTTAAGCTGCCCATCATTTTCATCATGTCGGTGATCTTACCCTTCTTACCTAGGTAATCGACACGGATATCATCCAGTGCTTTTAGATCACTGGCCTGGTCAATAATGACTAAGGCTTGTTCTACGATCTCAGTTAACTGCTGCATTTTCTCTTCCACTGCATAGTCGCGCTTGATAAACAAGTGCTATGGGCGCCAAACTTTCAGGCTATTTGGGTGCTCAGGTTATCGGGCGTTAATGCCAGACGCTTTGCTAGCTATAACGAAATAAAAGGAGAGAAATTTTACGCGAGCGAGCGGCATATTACTAGGGTTTATTCGGGGTTTTTATCATGCAAATTCATGTGTTACCCCAACAAATCCGTCGAGTTTGACACCTTGGAAAAACATTTGCTGATTTTTACAGCAATCGCCTCATCGGACACTAACCACTAGCGACACATGTAACTAAACTGTAAACTTATGTTTGTACCTTGCCAAAATTGCTGCAAAACAAACAAAAATGCCGCAATTGGACAACAATAATACAAGCAACTGCTTACTAAACAGAAAATCATAAAGTCTATGGCAAACCGACCGATATCCATTTGGTCACAGCCCAATTTATCGAGGCGCTAATGAAAGAAGTTAAATTTCGCTGGATAGATCAATATCTTATCCACATGACCTTAAAAACCAAGTTTGCAATTCTCGCCCTAGTTCCCATGTTTATGATTGTGGGATTAGCGGTCTTTTTAAATACTCAGTTTAGGGACACCCTGCTCGAAAGCCATTTGAACGGCATTCAGGACTCGTCACAGAAAATCAATCAACTCGCGGCGCAGGTCTATAACAAACTGCCCGAACAAGAACAACAAAATCTCCCTAATCTGTTAAGCCAAGGGATGCAGAATGTTCGAATTATCACGGTTTCAGAGGCCGACAGCCGCGCGCAAACCATTGCGCGCAGCGGTGGCGGTATCGATACCAGCAGTTCACCTCAAAGGGCGATAAGCTCAGTGAACGAGCACAATATGCTAACCATTATTCCCGTGGACGAGCGTCAACTCGATGCCCTGTTATCTGCCGATAATCTCTTGGTTTATAGCGTGATGGCGGTGCTGTTATTCGTGCTCTTCCTCTTTAGCTATTACATTTCCACCTTTGTGGGTGGCGCACTCTATACCACTGTTATGGCGCTCAAACGTGCCGCTTCGGGGGATTTGACTGGCCGATTAAACTTCTTCGAAGTGAAAGATGAGTTCAGCATTCTTGCGATCAGCATCGACACTCTCGTTGAACGTCAACATACCCTAGTAAAGCAAATCGCTGAATCCACCAGCAAAATTCGGGAAGTGGTTTCATCTTTTAGAAGCACGGCGCAGCAAGGACAAGCCCTTGCGGTCAATCAACGTCAGCATCTCGATTCCTTAGCCACGGCAATGGAAGAAATGACCGCCGCGGTTAAAGAAGTGGCGCGTAACGCCGAGCAATCTTCAGCCGAAACCCAAGAGGCGAATCAGCAGGTGAATGCGGGCTCTAAGGATATTGAAACCACAGTTAGCGCGATTGATGTACTGTCTGATGAGATTTCTGCGGCCTCAGATGCGGTGAATATCCTCAACGAAAACGCCAGTAAAATTGATGAAGTAGTGTCGACCATTAATGCCATTTCGCAGCAGACGAACCTACTCGCCCTCAACGCCGCGATTGAAGCGGCGCGCGCAGGCGAAC
The DNA here is from genome assembly GCF_029843705.1 of Shewanella sp. GD03713. Lineage (NCBI taxonomy): Bacteria > Pseudomonadati > Pseudomonadota > Gammaproteobacteria > Alteromonadales > Shewanellaceae > Shewanella > Shewanella sp. GD03713. The sequence continues at coordinate 2,159,040 of NZ_JAOCIW010000001.1, read as the reverse complement.
AGGGCCGAGGTTTTGCGGTGGTCGCCGATGAGGTGAGAACCCTTGCCGGTCGCACACAGGCAGCAACGGTTGAAATCAAGTCGATGATCGAGTCATTGCAACAAGGTAGCCGCAACCTGACGCAAGTCATGTCGCGCACCGTTAGCCAAGCGAGTGAAGGCAAGCAACATGTGCTGCAAACGGGTAAAGATCTCGAGTCAATTGCCCACCACAGCAGCCGTGTGTTCGAAATGAGTGTGCTAATCGCAACATCAGCCGAAGAACAATCGGCTGTGGCTAACGAAATCGCGACCAATCTGATGGAAATTCGCAATCAATCCCACGATGTCGAGCAATCGGCGAACCAGTCTGTGTCGGGTTGTGATGAATTGCAAGCCACTGCGGGACAACTTGACCAACTGATGGTTGGATTAAAAGTCTAATTCTTAAAAAGTCTGAGTTAAGCTGAGAAGGGATAGTTTTATCCCTTCTTTATTTCTTCTGTAACGTCCTTTCCCCTTTCTTCCCTCGCTTGCGTATTTGATTTTTAAGTTTCTCTAGCATCGTCTTATTGCGCCGGACACCAAACAAATTCATGGGTTGGAGCGCCAGTCGTTTGTAGCGGTAATTGGTTAGGCACTTTGTTATCACGTACCACAAGATAACCGCATCAGATACCATATCTTATTGTTATTCATGCAAATATTTACACTAGCTTTACACGTTTCTCGACGAGAGCAACTTGCTGGCACATTTAAGAATAATTATCATTCGCCAAAATTTTACAAGGAAGAATGAAATGCCTGCACAACCTGATATCCGCCTGCCGCGATTTTCCCGTAACGCCCTCACCTGCGCCATCGCCTTAACACTGAGCGCGGCCGCCACACTCGCTCAAGCACAAGATGCGCCCGAGATGGAACGCATGGTCATCACTGCCACTCAAACACAACACTCCGAGCTCTCGGCGCCAGCATCGGTTTCGGTGATCAATCGTAGTGAGCTTGAAGCTTTAGTGATCGACGATCTCGCCAGCGCCGTTCGCTATTTACAGGGAGTGAATATCAGTGAAGGTACGCCCTATGGCCGTAACGAAATCAGCCTTCGCGGCCTAGATTCCGACTACACCTTAATCTTAATCAATGGTCGCCGCGTCAATTCCCGTGAGGCGCTAACCTCCAACTACGGTAATGACTTTGACCTATCGTCTATCCCCATGTCAGCCATCGAGCGTATTGAACTTGTCCGTGGCCCCATGTCGTCCCTCTATGGCTCCGAAGCTTTGGGCGGTGTAGTCAACGTCATCCTACGTCAACCGACCGAAAGCTGGCAAACCAGTATTGGCGTGCAATACGACACGCCAACCAGTGGTGAAGGTGGAGATAGCACTAAATACAACTTCTACAGCAGCGGTGCGCTCATTAAAGACAAACTGCTGGCGAACTTGATTGTAGATAGCAATAAACGTGATGCATGGCGTTCTGACTTAAAACCGGCCATAGATGCGCTTGAAGATAGGGATGAAATCAGCGCCTTAGCCAATCTACAATGGTTAATCGACACGCAGCAGGATCTGCAATTTGATATCAGTTACGCCAACGATGAGCGTGAATCCGATTGGAATAACTACGGCACTATCCTGACCAACAACCAGCAGGCAGAACGCATCAGTTCAGGCCTTACCCATAATGGCCGCTGGGATTGGGGCGATACGCGCTTACGCTATTATTATGAAAATGTCGAAGTGACCGATAATTCGGCGCTGATCGCACAAATTGGCCATATTACTCAAACAAACCACAATCTTGATGGGCAAACCACAGTGTTACTCGGCGAACATATGCTCACTGGCGGCGCCGAATACCGTTGGACCAAACTTGAGAACAGCCGCAATATTTTAGGCGATGGCACGCTAGACGATAGCCAAGCGGCGCTGTATCTGCAGGACGAATTCAGTTTAGGGGAACTTAGCCTCACCCTCGGCGGACGAGTCGATCACCACGATGTGTATGGCACCGAATTTAGCCCTCGTCTGTATCTGGTTTATCCGCTCAGTTCCGAATGGGTGGTCAAAGGTGGTGGGGGTAAAGCCTTTAAAGCTCCGAATATGTCGCAGTCTCAAGCCGATTATATTATCCCAGCCTGTCGCGGCGCCTGCTCTGTGGCCGGGAATGGCGATTTACAACCCGAAACTTCGGTCAACTACGAGCTATCGACCCAATATCAAGCGGACGATTTTGGCGGTTCAGTCACCTATTTCCACAATGATGTGGAAAACAAAATCATCACCGAAACTTGGGACAGAACCCCTGGCGCGGTACTCACTTATCAAAACGTTAATGAAGCTAAGATTACCGGGTGGGAATTGCAGGCATGGTACGAGTTAACCGACAGCTTAAGCCTGAGTGGCAACTACAGTAAAACCGATGCCAAGGATAAGCAAAATGGCGCGCCTTTTACCCTAACACCCGAAGATAGCTACAACCTCAAACTGCAATGGCAAGCGCTGGAGGGATTATCCACCTTTATCGCCTACCACTACACGGGTGAACAATATCTGCGAACTAAGGTCAAGTCTGATGGTTATGGCTCATTAGATATCGGCGTTAATTATCAAATAAACCCAATGTTTAGGGTCAAACTAGGAGTAACTAACCTGACAGATGCCGAGCGCGATCAAATTGCCACCGATTTGGATTACATTCAAAAGAGCCGCAGTGTCTATGCTGGGGTAACGGCAAGCTTTTAATCTTTAACGGCCTGCTACGGCAGGCCTTTTTCATCCGTTGATCGGCAAGCATGACGTATTAGATCACAAGACGATTAAGGGATTTTCCTTAAAAATTGCAGGGCTTGGTCTAAATCTCGGGTGCGCGCCATCGGCGGCAATGAGTTTAAAAACGCCTGTCCGTAGGCGCGATTCACAATTCGATTATCACAAAGAATGAGTACCCCGCAGTCCTTTTCGTCACGGATCAAACGTCCAACCCCTTGTTTGAGCGCAATAATCGCTTGAGGTAACGACACTTGAGTAAAAGGATCGCCGCCCTGACGGCTGATATTGTCGGCGCGGGCACGGTAAAGCGGCTCATCGGGAGACACAAAGGGCAGCTTATCGATAATTACGCAGCTTAATAACTTGCCGCGCACGTCCACCCCTTCCCAAAAACTGCTCGTGCCCAGTAACACCGCATTCCCTAGTTGGCGAAACTTGGTCAGCAGACTCTGCTTGCCCGCCTGCCCTTGCACCAATAGCGGATATTGAGTTCGTGTGCGCAATGCCAGCGCGGTTTGCTCGAGCATTTTATGGCTGGTAAACAGAATAAAGGTTCGCCCCTGCGCCGCCTCAATCGCTTTGACACACACATCGACTAACTGCTTAAGCGCTTGCTGTTGATTCGCCACATTTCCCAGTTGCCTCGGCACACAAAATAACGCCTGACGCGGATAATCAAAGGGACTGTCTAAAATATGCGCCTTGGCATCGCTTATCCCAAGCTCCTGTGCAAAATGCCCTAGGCTGCGGTTCACTTGCAAGGTCGCCGAGGTAAAAATCCAGCTAGTATTGGCGACAAATAGCTGCTGGCACTCGCGAGCAATATTGATGGGTGACATACGTAGCATGACAAATCGGCTACCAAACTCAACGCTGTACGCCGCCTGCGGGTTATCACAATTAAAAAATTGAGTCAGTTTATGATTAAGCTCAGTCAGCTTTACCGCAATATCATCCAATAATTCACTGCGCCCCACGTGTACAAGTAACAGCTTTTGCAGTGCGGTTAATTCAGCCAATAAATCCCAAGAGGCTAAGGCGATGGATTTATTACCAAGCTGCATCCGCCAGTCCGACTCGCCGCTCGAAAATAACGCATTATGCCAATCACTTAACTTGGTTAAACAGCGCTGACAAAATTGAGCAATCTGCCCCGTATCGCTGAGCTCGGTTTGATAAATCTGCAATAACTTTTGCAGATAATCATCGATGGTGCGACTCGACGATTGCTGCCCAAAGTAACTGACGCAGATGTCTGGCAACAAATGCGCCTCATCGAAGATCACGACATCGGGATCGGGCAACAGCTCGGCAAAGCCCGTATCCTTTAACACGCTGTCGGCAAAGAATAAGTGATGATTCACCACGATGATTTTTGCGTCCATGGCGCGGCTGCGGGCCTTGCGGGTAAAACAGGCATCATAAAATTCGCAGCGCTGGCCAAGACAGGTCTCTTTGGTACTGACCACTAAGGGAAGCGCGGGTGAGTTTTCAGCAACAGAGGTTAAGCCACCGATATCACCATCTTTGCTCATACCCGCCCATTGATTGATTTTGAGCAAATCATCCAATAAGCGCGGCTCAATATGGCTGGCCTCCTGCATCTGCCTATCGAGTCGATATTGGCATAAATAGTTATTGCGGCCTTTTAATAACGCAAGCTTGGGCGCAATCCCAAGCATAGATGTCAATGCGGGTAAATCCTTTAAAAACAATTGCTCCTGCAGGTTTTTACTGCCCGTGCTCACGATTACTTGCTTGCCACTTAAGATCGCCGGAATTAAATACGCGAAGGTTTTACCGACCCCAGTGCCCGCTTCAATCAGTGCATTGCCCTTACTGGCAATCGCTTCACTGATGATTTGCGCCATTTCAATCTGACTCTGACGCGCACTAAACCCTTGAATATGCTTGGCAAGCACCCCATCGCTGGCAAAAGCGCGCAGCACTTCACTCGCCAATCGGCTCATTGGACGTTGAGCGTCGCTCGACTGCAGATTGGATTGCTGAAGTTTGGCTTGCCGCATCGCTGGGCGTCGGGAGTGATTCAAGGGCGTGCGAGGTCCTTTAATAGGGTTAACATAATACGGTTCTAAGATGGCGGACTGTGGCTTAAGTCGTAAACAATTATTAAGGAGCCTGACTCCGTAAGGCCGCAGTGTAATTAAGCCCGCCTAATAATACCAATAGTTTCAGTCCTGCACCGAATTCAACATGCACATAGTTCTATGCGAGAATATTACGAAGTTTGGTGGCCAGTCGAAAATACGCTTAAAAGATTGGTGCTCCTTGCCACGGATGAACGTTTATAACGCGACAGGATGATTCAATGAAATACCTTTCTGGTTTTTTACTATTGTTGGCTTTTAACCCCGCCTCATGGGCAGGTTGTGATGAGGTGACTTCACAATGCCTCGTTATTAATGGGCAGGAAGAACGCTCTGAATCCTGCGATATCGCAATTTGCGCCAATATGAGCGAATACCTAGTTGATGTCTTGCTCGAAAATGGAGGAACCATTTTTATGAAACAGGATAATCAATCGCAGCTTATTCGTGTTAATGGCAACCCAGGTCTCTTCATAAGGCCCTCACCCGAAAAGAATGACCAAACCTGTTATGCTATGGCAGATAAAAGCATAACTTACTGCTTGCCTGATGCAGTGCTGTAATCAATATTGATAAGCTTATATTAGACGGCAAAACAGACTGCATATAGCTCACTAAGAAGGTAAGCCTGGAACATAGGGATTAACCATGCAAACGACATTATCTTTGTCACAATATGTGAGAAAGCGAAATGGTGTGCCACTGGGTGCCAATCACTCGATGAGGAATATGCTATCCCGCGCCCTTGGCGCTAAGTCATTCCCCATTTTTTGGCATTATTGGAATCCGATTTGGGGTTATTATTTATCACGTAATGTCATGCGTCCTAGCAGTCAGTTTCTGCCCATGTGGCTCGCCGTACTCGTCACCTTTTTGGTCAGCGGTGCGCTACATGATCTCGCCATCGCTCTGGTTAAATGGCAAGCCATGTTCTTTTTTACCCCCTGGTTTGGCATCATGGGAATTATCGTGATTGCCTCAAATAAATATGGCCTTTTCTACGGCGCATTACCTTGGATTATGCGGGCCTTGATTAATTTACTGTTTATTTTCTCATCATTTACGTTAACCAAATTCATGCTGGGTCTATTGAATCCTTAACCCTAATTAACTCGTCCAAATGATGTAAATGATGCTCGCTCAAAAGGATATTTCATGCGATTAACATTAACCTTGGAAACCCTATTATCTCAACTTGGTTCTTTTTCGTGGCACTTGGATGTGTATAAAACCTTAGAGCAACCATTAAGTCCTACAATGTCGGTGTTAATCATTGACGATGAGCTTGAAGAAGAACGCGACCAACAGGATGAGCCTCTCTTTCCACAAACCCAAGGCTATCAATACGTTTTAAGCATTGCCGATTTACAAAGCATCAAGGCTAATTTAGTGCAACAGCGGCCTAATACCAGCTTGTATGACTTAATTCATGCTGTCAGTTATTACTATCAAAACGATGCTTATATAAATGTAGAGTGTTAACCGCTTTAATTAAGATTTTTTAAGATACATTAAACCCAATTGTTAAAAGATAAAAAAGAATCAGATATGGATAAAAAAGCAAAAAGGATTTTATTCTCCACCTATTGGAAGAATGGTTGGATTGACGCCAAAAATAGAAGTCTCTCCGAGTCCGACTTTAACTACGCCAAATCGAAGGGATTAATGTTTGATCCTTTAACTATCTCCCACGATGAATGCATCCTTGCCATCACAGCGCTAGTGAAAGGCATATCGCAAACACAAGTAACAAAAGGATTTTTAAGCAGTCTAACCTCTAGGCGATTGGATTGGCGCTCATCCCTTACATCCTATGCGATCGCCCAAAAAATCCCATCACACCAATATGCGCCCGTCATTTCAGGCACTTCTTATACGGATGGCAAACCAACGGCACACTCCTATACCTGTGGCATTTGCCGAGACAGTCAATATGGCATCCGAGGCAGTGAATCCTATAACGAGATGGATATTAACGTATTCAATTTCGAGCGCATTAAATGGGGCGGCGTGCGCCATGGGGATATTTTGTATACCTATTTTGATTTAAGCCAATTTATCAATGCCGATATTCCAGAGCCAACAACAGCCGATATTGCCTGTTTTAGGGAGATATTAACGATTATCGAAACATCTGAGCCGAGCGATTATCCCAGCGCATTGGAGAAAAGATTAGCGAGTGTAATAAAATCGAGTAAAGCTGAGCGACAAATATTAATCGAAATATTAGCCAGTCTGGGAATATTAAAACCCAATACTGTCGATAGACAACGCCAAGGCAAAAATGACTGGGTATTTGCCGAATATTGGCGTGGTGAAGATAAATATTGCCAACAGACAGTTGAACATCTGTTTGGAAAATATTTAGCACAATAAAAAGGATGTCACAGCACTAATCCTGCATTAGCGCTGTGACTGACACTCATCCGCACTCGCCAGTCTAGAGAATACTGCTAGATAAAATCTGCCATCCTTGCCGCTATTCTAGCTGCCGAACGTTTCTAAAAGCAGAGTTGGCTTTGCGCCCATCCTAGCAAACCTCAAGTATTCGTTCTTCTTGCAATCGGTTGATTAACCTCCAACGACCATCAAGATCCGTCATTCCGCAGCTAATTCCAGAATTTAAATAGTGTGATCTGGCGATCAGCTTTTCATAAAAACTACGACACCATCTTGACCGCGATCGACAGTTTTGATCTATTACTGCTATTTGACGGTCTCAAAATATGTCTACCCATCCTGTTATTAAACGCTTAGATCACCTTGGTCTCATTGCCGCCTTTTGTCACGAAATTGGCCTGCCACGGATGATAGATGCCGTTATCCCAAAATATTCTGACCACAATGTTTCTCATGGTGACGCGGTATTGGCCATGCTCCTAAATGGACTTGGCTTTCATAGCAGAACACTGCACATGTTCTCGGACTTTTTTAAGACCAAGCCTGTATCTAAGCTACTCGCCAAAGACATTGAAGCACACCACCTGACTGATGATGTACTAGGCCGCACATTAGATGCTCTATACGAAGCCGATGTCTCAGCGCTCTATCAGGTTATTGCTGAGCGTGTTGTTGATAAACTGGGCTTGACGACCGATTCTGTTCATCTTGATATCACTAGCTTCCACGTTGATGGTGAGTATGCACAAGATGAAAACACCAACGTGATTAAGCTTGTAAGAGGTTATAGTCGGGATCATAGGCCAGAGCTTAACCAAGTCGTGCTTGAACTCATCTGTGAAAACCAAGCAGGTATTCCTGTTTACATGCAAGCACTGAGTGGTAACACCAATGATGCCAAGGCATTCGCTGAAGTCACTAAAAGACACATACATTGCCTAAAAGCCGCGCAAAATAGTCGTTACTTTATCGCTGATGCCGCTTTGTACACCGAAGAAAGCATCTCCTCGCTAGATGAGCAAAATCAAAAATTCATTACCCGTGTCCCCATGACCATCAAGCTCGCAAAACAAGCACTACTTGCGCTAGAGCCAGAGCAATTAAGCACTATCGGTCATGGCTACTCAGGATGTTGGATAGACTCGGATTACGGAAAGGTCAATCAACGTTGGTTGCTCGTTCACAGTGAACAGGCCACCAAGCGGGAAGAAATCACTTTCTTCAAGAACTTAGAGAAAAACATAGCAAAAGAAATCAAAGCGTTGGAAAAGCTAAGTAAAAAACCATTCGCTTGTGAAGTTGACGCAGAATTAGCGTTTAACGATTTCAAGAAACAATGTGACTTACTTGGGTTTGAACAAGGCACTCTCATCAAACAGCCGACTTACTCTCATTCGGGCCGCCCAAAGACAGATGAAGCACCGACAGGATACCAATACTTTATCGAAGCCGCCCCCTTCACCGACCTAGAAAAAGTAAAACTGGCTAAGCTCAAAGTAGGCATGTTTATCCTCGCGACGAATGACACCGACAATGAAGCACTCACCATGGCGGCTCTTCTAGCACATTACAAATCGCAACAAAAAGTCGAGCGCGGCTTCCGTTTTCTAAAAAGCCCTGAGTTTTTAACCTCTTCCATCTTCTTGAAAAAGCCTGAGCGCATTGAAGCGTTGCTAATGATAATGACGTTGAGCTTGCTTGTTTACGCTAGTTTAGAACACAAAATCAGAGAACAACTCGCACAAACCGAAGCGTTCTTCCCAAGTATGGTAAAGAACAAGACGACCTCCAGACCGACGGCACGTTGGGTCTTCTTGCAATTCGAAGGCATAGATACGCTAGAGATTAACGGCCAAAGGTTCATCACTGGACTTCAAGATCACCAAACACAACTACTCAAATTACTCGGTAGATTCTATGAGGTAGTTTATTCCTAAATTAGCTGCGGAATGTCGGCAAGATGAAACATTTTCATAAAGCGCATAAATATTCTTATTTAGTTAAAATTAGCTGTTGCAAACGACACAGAAAGCGGTTAGCTTAAAAAAACGTTCGATGGATAAGTATCCATCAGCACCGAATTCAACAGAATACAGAGTATAGAGAGTCATATGAGCCCATTACTGAACGCTATCCACCATCATCACCACCATATGCGGTAGCCTTCGGACGCTCACTGCCGGAGGACTGTATCCTTCTGGCGGACTGATTCAAAGATGATCACTAACCCCTGGAAGGAATTCCGGGGGTTTTTGCTTTTAGGCTTTTTAACTTACAACTTAACCCGTGTTTAGTATGTAATTTCAATATGTTAGCTAGACAAATACCGGCCAAACATAGAAACCAGTTAAACCATGCGACAAAAGAATATCACTTTGAATTTGTTAACTTTGAGCGAGACAAGACTATGACTGAATCAAACCGTTTACGCATCGCCATCCAAAAATCTGGCCGTTTATCCACCGACTCACAGCAATTACTCAAGAGCTGCGGCGTTAAATTTTCCATTAACGAACAACGCCTTATCGCGCACGCAGACAACATGCCTATCGATTTACTCAGAGTGCGTGACGATGATATTCCAGGGCTGGTGATGGATGGCGTGGTCGATTTAGGCATTATTGGTGAGAACGTGCTCGAAGAAGAGCAGATTGAGCGTCAAACCTTAAATAAACCCGCCGAGTTTGTGAAATTACGCCAACTGGATTTCGGTGCCTGTCGCCTATCATTAGCCGTGCCAACCGAGTTTAGCTATGCCGATGCCTCATCCTTGGAAGGCTTGCGAATTGCCACCTCCTACCCCAACCTGCTGCGCCGTTTTATGCAACAAAAAGGCATAAATTATCGCGATTGTATGTTAAAAGGCTCGGTTGAAGTTGCGCCGCGTGCAGGGCTTGCCGATGGCATTTGTGACTTAGTCTCCACTGGCGCAACCCTTGAAGCCAATGGTTTATACGAGACTGAAGTTATCTACCGCTCCATGGCCTGCATTATTCAATCAACCCAAACCCAAACGCCGAGCAAACAAGCCTTAATCGATCGCATTTTATCCCGCGTAAACGGCGTGATCCGCGCCCGTGAAAGTAAATATATTTTGCTGCACGCGCCCACTGAAACTTTAGATCAAATTGTCGCCCTGCTGCCCGGTGCCGAAAATCCTACTGTATTGCCATTAAACGACGATACTAATCGAGTGGCCATTCACGCCGTCAGTACCGAAGATTTATTCTGGGACACCATGGAAGAACTCACCGCGCTCGGTGCCAGCTCAATCCTCGTCATGCCAATTGAAAAAATGATGGGGTGATCTATGGATATTTTGACTTGGGCAGCGTTATCCGTCGATGCACAACAAGCCGCGCTCCAACGCTCACCTTTAATTGGTGACAGCGGCTTAGAACAAAGTGTTCGGGCCATTGTTGATGCCGTAGCTAGCCGTGGCGATGCGGCGCTAAAAGAGTTTAATCAAAAGTTTGATGGCTTTAATAGTGCCAATATCGACAGTCTGCGTTTAAGTGAAAGCGAGATTAGCGCCGCCAGCGCACGAGTCTCGACCGAACTTAAAGCCGCCATTGCCCAAGCGATGGCCAATATTGATGTGTTCCACAGCGCGCAGCAATTTCGCCCCATCGACATTGAAACCCAAGCGGGGGTTCGCTGCGAGCTTCGTAGCGAACCGATTGAAAAAGTCGGTTTATATATTCCCGGTGGCAGCGCCCCATTAATCTCAACCGTACTGATGTTGGCCCTGCCTGCCAAAATTGCTGGCTGCGAAAAACGCGTATTGGTGAGTCCGCCGCCGATTAACGATGCAATTGTGTATGCGGCAAACGCCTGTGGGATCACCGAAATCTATCAAGTGGGCGGCGCGCAGGCCATTGCCGCACTGGCCTTTGGCACTGAAACGATTCCCAGCGTCGATAAGATTTTTGGCCCAGGCAATCGTTATGTCACCGAAGCCAAGCGCTTAGTCTCGCAGGACGGTCGCTGCACTGTGTCTATTGATATGCCCGCAGGCCCTTCTGAGGTATTAGTGATTGCCGATAGCGATGCCAATGCGCAGTTTATTGCCGCAGATTTACTTTCGCAAGCAGAGCACGGCCCAGATTCGCAGGTCATTTTAGTCACGGATTCTGAGCCATTAGCACAAGCTGTCAATCAAGCGCTCGAGTCGCAACTGGCCGCCCTGCCGCGCCAAGAGATTGCTGCGACGGCCCTAAAAGGCAGCCGCACCATTTTGGTAAAAGATATGCAAGAAGCGGCGCTCGTTTCGAATTGCTATGGACCCGAACACTTAATTATTCAAACCCGCTTCCCACGGGACGTACTAAATCATATTCGCGCCGCAGGCTCAGTGTTTTTAGGGGCCTATACACCTGAATCGGTTGGGGATTATGCCAGTGGGACTAACCATGTATTGCCAACTTACGGTTATAGCCGCGCGGTATCTAGCCTCTCCTTGGCAGACTTTAGCCGCCGCTTTACGGTGCAAGAACTCAGTGCCAAGGGCCTGCTCGGACTCGGGCAAGCGGTAATGACCCTTGCCAGCAATGAGTTACTCGATGCCCATAAAAATGCGGTCGCGATACGCTTAGCCAGTCTTAAGGACTGATGGAAATAAGTAACGCAATCAACAGTACGCTTAATTAAAGCCATAGCAAGACTTAGGATGAATAGGATGAGCCAAGTGCCAACTAGCCAAGCAACAACGAGTAATGTGCCAGTGACAAATATTCAGAGCGCCAATAGCGCTAGCAATACTCTCGATAACAATACTCTCGATAAAATGGCAATCGAGCCAACAACCCTTGCCGCACGTCTTGCGCGGCCCGAGCTGCTCGAGTTAACACCGTACCAAAGTGCTCGCAGGCTAGGTGGTCGTGGGGATATTTGGATCAACGCTAACGAATCGCCCTTTAATAATGTTGCCGTCGGCGAACTCGATTTAACTAAGTTAAATCGTTACCCCGAGTGCCAACCGCCCGCGTTAATCAATGCCTATAGCCAATATAGCGGTGTAGTGGAAAGCAAAATTGTCGCCAGCCGCGGCGCCGATGAGGCCATCGAACTGCTGATCCGGGCCTTTTGTGTCCCAGGCATCGATTCCATTGCGACCTTTGGGCCCACTTACGGCATGTACGCCATTAGCGCGCAAACCTTTAATGTGGGCGTTAAGGCGTTAAGCTTAACGGCTGAATACGGTCTCCCATCCGACTTTGCAACGGCCACGCGCGGCGCTAAGTTAGTGTTTATCTGCAATCCCAATAACCCAACTGGCACTGTGATTGATAAGGCGCGCATAGAGCAAGCCATCCAAGCCCTACCCGACTCCATTGTCGTGGTCGATGAGGCTTATATCGAATTTTGCCCAGAATATAGCGTCGCGGATTTACTCGAGTCTTACCCAAATCTCGTTGTACTGCGCACCCTCTCAAAAGCCTTTGCCTTAGCAGGCGCGCGCTGCGGCTTTTTGCTTGCCAATGAAGAGATTATCGAAATCATCATGCGGGTAATTGCGCCCTATCCCGTGCCATTGCCCGTAAGTGAAGTGGCCGTGCAAGCGCTATCAGCTGCTGGGATTGCGCGGATGAAAACCCAAGTGAATGAGCTCAATACTCAGGGCGAGCGACTCGCGGCGGCGCTGAATTTGTACTGTGAGCAATGGGGCGGCGCCGTGCTAAAACCCAATGGCAACTATGTCTTAGCCGAGTTTGACGACGTAGCAACAGTGGCACAACTGCTTATCGACAATGGCATTGTCGCGCGGGCCTATAAGGACCCAAGGCTAGCTAAAGCCATTCGTTTTAGCTTTAGCTCTCAGTCTGACACCGACCGCTTAGTGTCGCTATTTGAATCGCAAAAGCTGTGAGCATTTAGCGCAAGTATTAACGCAGCATTGGCCTAATAGACTGATTTTATAAAGATAACAAACTGAATTGAAAGGTAGCAGCATGAACCCAGTATTTACCCCAAATGTCGCCCAGAAAATACTTTTTATCGACCGCGATGGCACCTTGATTGAAGAGCCCATCACCGACAAACAGGTCGATAGCCTCGCCAAACTGGTATTCGAGCCCCAAGTGATCCCCGCCTTACTGCGCCTGCAAAAAGCTGGCTTTAGGTTGGTGATGGTCAGCAATCAAGATGGACTCGGTACCCCTTCCTTCCCGCAGGAAGATTTCGATGCGCCGCACAATATGATGATGCAAATCCTCTCCAGCCAAGGGGTTAAGTTTGAAGATGTACTCATCTGCCCGCACTTTAACGATGAAAATTGCAGTTGCCGCAAACCAAAACTAGGGCTGGTGAAAGACTTTTTGACCCAAGGCACCATCGATTTTACCCAGTCCGCTGTGATTGGTGACAGACACACAGATGTGGAACTGGGCAATGCCATGGGGATTAAAAGCTTTCAATATCAGCGTGGCAGCCTAGGCTGGGACGCGATTGCCGATGCCTTACTCAACAAGGGCCGCACCGCGACTGTGGTACGCACCACCAAGGAAACCGATATTCGCGTGACTGTCGATCTCGACAATGCCAGCAAAGGCGCCATCAACACAGGCATTGGTTTCTTCGACCATATGCTGGATCAAATCGCCACCCACGGAAACTTCAAAATGGAGGTGAATGTCGATGGCGATCTCGAGATAGACGATCACCACAGCGTTGAAGACACGGCATTGGCGATTGGGGACGCACTGCGCCAAGCACTTGGCGATAAACGCGGTATTGCCCGTTTTGGTTTTAGTTTGCCTATGGATGAGGCCAAGGGCGAATGCTTACTCGATCTCTCCGGCAGGCCTTTTATCAAATTCGCCGCCCAATTTGAACGGGAAAAAGTCGGTGAAATGGCCACCGAAATGGTGCCGCACTTTTTCCGATCTTTTGCCGATGGCCTACGCTGCACCCTGCACGTCGCAGCCGAAGGAGATAACGATCACCACAAGGTCGAAGCGCTATTTAAAGTACTGGGCCGCGCGCTGCGTCAGGCAGTCAAAGTTGAAGGCGATGTGTTGCCATCGAGTAAAGGCGTGCTCTAACACCTCACTCAACCTGAGTTAGGTGTGTAATGACCTAATGCAGATTGATTAACGAATAATACAAAGTCTGATGATTTTAACGAGGGGCAGTTTCGGGATGCGGCGACAAACCGCTTCCCCACTGACCCATCAATAGGAAAACCCAATGTCAGCAAACATAGATGAATTTGATGTTGTCATCATAGACACAGGTTGCGCCAACTTAAGCTCGGTCCGTTTCGCCTTTGAGCGCCTCGGCGCTAAGGTGTTAGTCACCGATGACAAAGCCAGCATTAAAGCCGCTAAACGTGTGGTACTGCCAGGTGTCGGCAGCGCTGGCGCCGCGATGGCTTCATTATCTGAAAAAGCCTTAATCGAATTAATTCGAGGGTTAACTCAACCCGTGCTAGGCGTCTGCTTAGGGATGCAAATGCTCACCCTGCTCTCTAAAGAACGTGGCGGCCAAGCGCTGGATTGCCAATGCTTAGGCATTATTCCAACTGAGATCGACGAGCTAGACCGTCAAATACTGAAGGCCGAAGGTTTACCTCTGCCTCACATGGGCTGGAACCAATTGACTTTTAGCAATCCGTCTCAGGTTCACCCGCTGTTTGCCGGTGTTCCAGCCGGCAGTTATGTGTATTTTGTGCACAGCTACCGCGCGCCATTAAGCGACTACACCTTGGCACAATGCCGTTATGGTGAGGACTTTAGCGCCGCCATCGGTAAAGACAACTTTATGGGCGTGCAATTTCACCCCGAGAAGAGCGCCGCCGTGGGCGCACAAATCCTAGGTAACTTTTTAAAAATGCAGTAAATGCAATCGCTTATTAGCTTTTGACTGAGCTAAGTGTGTGGAAGCTAAGTTTCTGGAACCTAAGTTTGGCTGAGCCAGCTTTTTTCAGCCACAACATGCAGCAATAAAGCGCGGCAGCAAATGCGCCAAAAGAATTAAGGACAACAGATGATCATTCCAGCAATTGATTTAATTGATGGCAAGGTAGTTAGGCTCTACCAAGGGGATTATGGGCAGCAGACCACCTTCGATTTAAGCCCGCTGGCCCAGTTGCAATCCTACCAAGACCAAGGGGCAAACTGGCTGCATATCGTGGATTTAACCGGCGCGAAAGATCCTACAAAACGCCAAACGGCTTTGATTGCTAAGCTGACTGCGGGGCTTAACGCCAATATTCAAGTGGGCGGCGGGATCCGCACTGAAGAACAAGTCGCCGAGTTATTATCCCTTGGGGTTAAACGCGTGGTGATTGGCTCGCTCGCCGTCAAAGAGCCCGAGTTAGTCAAGGGCTGGTTTAACAAGTTTGGCAGTGAGGCTATTTGCCTCGCACTGGATGTCAATATTAATCAAAGCGGCGAGAAAATCGTCGCGGTTTCTGGCTGGCAAAGCGGTGGCGGTAAGAGTCTAGAATCTATCGTCGAAGACTTTAGCCAAATTGGGCTTAAACATGCGCTGGTGACTGACATCAGCCGCGATGGCACCCTCACAGGCGCCAATACAGAGCTTTACCGCGAGCTATCCAGCCGCTATCCCCATATCGCGTGGCAAGCCTCGGGCGGCATTGCCACCCTTGAAGATGTTGCCGCCGTCAGAGACAGTGGCGCCGCGGGCATCATTATCGGTAAAGCTTTACTTATCAATCAGTTTAATGTGGCGGAGGCAATCCAATGCTGGCCAAACGAATAGTCCCCTGTTTAGATGTGAAAGATGGCTGCGTGGTCAAGGGCGTACAGTTTCGCAACCATGAAATTGTTGGCGACATAGTGCCACTCGCGGCGCGTTACGCCGCAGAGGGCGCCGACGAACTGGTGTTTTACGATATCACCGCCAGTGCCCATGACCGTGTGGTCGATAAGTCTTGGGTGAGCCGAGTGGCGGAGCAAATTGATATCCCCTTCTGCGTTGCCGGAGGCATTAAAACCATCGGCCAAGCCCGGGAGTTACTGGCCTTTGGCGCGGATAAGATTTCAGTAAACTCACCCGCTCTTAGCGATCCGAGTTTAATCTCACGCCTGCAGGATGAATTTGGCCGTCAATGCATAGTGATCGGCATAGACTCTTTTTATGATGCGGCAAGCGACAGTTATAAAGTGAAGCAATTTACCGGCGATGAAGCCGCCACCAAAGAAACCGCTTGGTACACTCAGGATTGGGTCGAAGAAGTACAAAAACGCGGCTGCGGCGAAATCGTGCTCAACGTGATGAACCAAGATGGCGTGCGCTGTGGCTATGATATCAAACAGTTAAGCCTAGTACGCCAGCTGTGCGATGTGCCCTTAATCGCCTCGGGCGGCGCTGGCACTATGGCGCATTTTCGCGATGTGTTTATCGAGGCGAAGGTGGATGCAGCGCTGGCGGCCAGCGTATTCCATAAAGCCATTATCAATATCGGCGAGTTAAAACAGTATTTAGCGGCCGAAGGCATCGCCATTCGCCAGTAACTCAACATCAGTAGCGATTGATAGAAATAATAAGGTATGCAGATATGACAACTGGAACCACTTCAAGCTGTTGCCAAGGCGCTGCAAGCGCAGAACTGGTCAATAGCCTCGACTGGGAAAAACAACAGGGGCTTATCCCAGCGGTTATCCAAAATCACCTATCGGGCAAAGTGTTAATGCTCGGATTTATGGATAAAGCCGCGCTGCAGCAAACGCTGGCGACCGGAGATGTGACGTTTTTTAGCCGCTCTAAGCAACGTTTATGGACCAAGGGCGAAACCTCGGGCCATACCCTAAAATTGGTTGCCATCGATAAAGACTGTGATAACGACAGCCTGCTGGTGCAGGTGTTGCCCAATGGCCCAACCTGCCATAAAGGCACCGAAAGCTGCTGGCTCGATGGCAATGCTCACCCGTTTTTAAACAATCTAGCCGAGCTTATCGCCTCTCGTAAGGGGCAAAACCCAGAGTCGAGCTACACCGCTTCCCTTTTTGCCCGTGGCACCAAACGCATCGCCCAAAAAGTCGGTGAAGAAGGATTAGAAACCGCCTTGGCCGCGGCAACTCACGATAAAGAAGAGCTGATTAACGAGGCATCGGATCTGGTGTATCACTTGTTAGTATTGCTTGAAGATCAATCACTAAGCTTAAGTGATATTAACGCCAACTTGCTTGCCCGCCATCAAAAAGCGCAGCAAAAGTAGTCCGCTTTCAAACCTCGCAGTACCTCTCTGCCGCATTCCTTTTGGTCTACGGCAGAGTACTCTTGATTTTGCATTCAGTTACGGCCTATTCACTTGCCGTAACCAACAAAAGTTCAGCCTCCATAATCCACCTTGCTACTCTTAACCTCTGCTAAAAACGGCACGACGTCACACAAATTGTACACTTGGCCCCTGACAAAAAATCAGCAAAATACTGTTGTAATGGTTGACAAGTACACCTTAACTGCCTATCGTAGCCTGCGTCCTCGAACCCGCACGAGGCATTGACGCAACTTATTAACATTTAAGACAAATTTAAAAACAGGCGAATTGTCTTCGTTATGTGATGTGATCAAGCAATTCGATGTGGTCAAGTCACTCGATGTTATTAAGTGCCGAATTAACCCCAAGCAAAGGCGAGTTTTATGCGTATTACCACAGCTTATTATCCCTATCTGTAGCCGCAATGGCATAGATAGGCACACTCGCCTGACCTTCCATTGTGGCCATATCCCCAACGATCCGCAGATTGCGCCACGATCACAATACAGGTACACCCACGTACCCTTTAGTTCTCAGTATCACGCGCCACTCTGCATTGCTCCTCAATAAAGCACTCATCTGAGACAGTTGAGCCATTAAAAACGACGTTTGAGCGTAAAGTTATGACACAAAATAAATTTTTCGGTAGTTTGCTACTGATTGCAGGCACCACCATTGGCGCGGGTATGCTCGCACTCCCTATCGCCTCTGCAGGACTCGGTTTTGGTGTATCGAGCCTGATTATGTTGCTTCTCTGGGCGCTGATGGCCTACACCGCCCTGCTTATGGTTGAAATCCATCAATTTGCCCCGATTGATGCGAGCCTGAACCAATTAGCCCGCACGCTTTTGGGCGCTAAGGGCCAAGTGATTGCCAGTGTTGCCCTCATGTTTTTACTCTACGCCCTGTGCGCCGCCTATATCGCGGGTGGCGGCGAGCAAGTCAATCAAAAGCTCAATGCATGGTTAGGGTTAGATCTGCCACCGCAGGCGGGCGCCATCTTCTTTACCCTGTTAATCGGCACCATTGTCGGTTTAGGCACCCATTGTGTCGATTTGATCAATCGCGTGCTCTTTAGCTTGAAAATCATTGCGTTAATCCTAATGCTGGCCCTATTACTGCCGCAGGTCGAAGGCACACATTTACTCGAGTTGCCACTAGAGCAAGGACTTATCGTGTCGGCCATTCCAGTGATTTTTACCTCCTTTGGTTTTCATGGCTCGATTCCGTCCGTGGTGCGCTACTTAGGCGTTGAGGTAAAAAGCCTGCGTAAAATCATGCTGCTCGGCTCGGCGTTACCGCTACTGATTTACCTGCTGTGGCAACTGGGCAGCCAAGGCGTACTCAGTCAAAGCCAACTGATGACGAATCAGAGTCTTTCAGGCTTTATCAATCAGTTAGCCAGTGTACTGCACAGCCAATACTTAAGTTCTGCCATCAGTGTGTTTGCCGATCTGGCGCTGGCCACCTCCTTTTTAGGGGTGAGCCTCGGTCTGTTTGACTTTATGGCGGCGAACTTAAGGCAGCAGGATAATGCCGCGGGTCGCAGTGTTACCGCCGCCATTACCTTCGTGCCTCCTCTGGGTTTTGCCCTCTTTTACCCGCAGGGATTTATTACCGCCCTCGGTTATGCGGCAATCGCCCTCGTGATCCTCGCGATTTTTTTACCCGTGGCCATGGTGTGGGTACAAAGACAAACGCGCGATAAAGCGAACTTGCCACAGGGTTACCGCGTCGCAGGGGGGAAGCTCGGTTTACTGTTAGCGATGCTCTGCGGAGTGGCCGTGATTGGCGCTCAGCTCTTGGGATAAGCTGTACGGATAAACAATCGGGATAAACGCTATTTTAGCTAAAGCCATATAAGTGCCTGTAAAATCAAGATGAATAATGACAGGCACTCAATCTTGCTACGCGCAAGATTGCCAAGTTCTTTATTAGTCAGCCAGCGGCTTGAGTGTTAAACTGCCGCTAATCCCGCTTGCCGCTCAGCATCGGCAGCCCCAAATCGCCTCACGCTCCCACGGGGAACAATAGAAGGCGCTGATGATAAGGATGACATTCGAACCCCATGGTTAACACGCCGACATCGCCAGAACAGGAGACTGCCGAGCACGCGTATCAGGCGATGCCTCAAGAAGCGACGGCGGCCGCAGCGCCAGATTCGGCGCACCGCCGCGGTTCTACACTCAAAAAGCGCTTAAAACAAAGCCTTATTGCCACCACTGTGGCGGGCCTGTTAGCTGGCGCGGCGCTAACCATTTGGATAGTCAACAGTCAAACCGAAGCCCTGATCCTTCGCGTCGCGAATTATGCCTTAAGCGGCATGGACGGTGAGCTTAGCGATATTCGTTTAGGCCCCATGGGTTTAGAACATTGGCACATTCACTCTGCGAGCCTGCGTGTACATGACTCGCATTTAGTGATCAATAACCTGGATATTCAGCTTGAACTCAACTGGCCCAAAAGCCTTGAAGAACTGAAGCAACTTGTCCAAGTTGAGAGTTTAACTCAAAAAATCAAGCGCATTAGCACGGGCGAGATAGACGTTGAACTCGGCGCATCGCTGCTGGAGCGAAGCCCCACCATCGCCGATGAACAAACGCCAGCGTTGGCGTTAAATATCAAATCCTTACCTTTAATTGATATAGGTAAAACCACACTCAGATTAGCGCCGCAGGCAGAGCTTCCGGCCTATCAGCTGGTGATGGATAAACTCAGCCTCAATCATCAAGCTGAATTAACCACAGCCTTTAGCAGCACTGAGGGTGAGCCATTAGCCCAGCTTGCCGCGACGCTTGGCAACGAACAATGGCGCTTGAAGAGCGAACTGAATATCGCGCCGCTACTGGAAAACCTGCATCAAATTGGTCTGCGCCAAACCCAAGGGAGCATCCTCAACCAATTAACCCAGTGGGATCAACAGTGGCAACAACTTGGGATAGGATTAAGTGGGCAACTCAGTTCTGAGAGCACGATGACACTCGCCAGCGGCGAAATCACAAGCCGACACCGCATTCAGCAGCCCAGCATCAGCTTAAGCCATTTTGCCGACTTAACGCTCGCGCCCCAGCCAGCTTTGGGGTTTGAGCTTAGTGGATCACTTGCTTCACTTAATCTCACCCTCGAGCCCTTTGGTCTTGCGCTCACACCCAATGCGGCACAACATACGCAGCTATTAGCGGCACTTAATCAGTCACTGCAATTGAGCGATGAAAACTCTCAAGCGCTCCTTACCCTGCTGTCGGGGCTTAAAAGCACCGAGGCGCCCGTGGGCCTTGCCTTTTCGATGACAGCGCCACTGCATTATGCTATGGCATCTCAAGCGAGCAGCCATGAACCCATAGCGCTGCCCGCATTCGAGTTAAGCACCTTAGGCAGTAAGCTTGACACACGTATTCACTTACAAGATATCCAGTTAACGCCCGCGCCAGATGCTTGGAAGGTCGCGAGCAGTTGGCAATTGGCACTTACGCAAACGACACCGCTGTCGCTGCGGGAACTCTGGCACGCAGCACCGCAGGATTTCAGTTGGGGCGCGGGAATGCTGCAAACGGCGGGACATGTCAGCGTTGCTCAGTCACCTCAAGGGCTGAATTGGCAAGTGAGCACAGCGCCTGTGACGAGTGACTCGAATGTCTCAAGCGATACCTTACAATTTGCACTTGAAGATCTACAGCTACAGCAAACTGCGCAAGCCGCCGAGCATCAAACTAAACAGACGCAGTTAAGCCTTGGTAATATTCAGCTCAACGCTAAGGCTCCCATGACCGCGAGTGCTACCCCGTTAGCGACTCAGGATACGACTGGCGCGCAATCAACCGAGTTTGCCTTCAATCTACCGCCGCTCTCTCTCGCCCTGTCGCAGCTGCGCGTGAGCCAAGCGGTAGACAATCTTGCAGGCACCGCCGCGAGCGCAATGCAGAGCAGTCGCAACGATATTAGCCTCAAGACGTTCTCCCTTGAGACATCAAAGGCGATGACCCTCGATTACTCCTCGCTGCAATCCATTGAAAATGCTATTCAATCGAGTCAGTTGAGTAATCAAGTGAACTGGCAAGCGCAGCAACTCTTGATTGAAAAGCAGCTCAGCGCCAAAGGCCGCACACGTAAACAGACTGTGCTTAAACTGGATAATTTGGCACTCGCGCAGACGTTAAACTGGCAAAACCAACGTCTTCACGGCCATGAACAGTGGCAAGTCGGCACAGTTGAGCTGCAAAGCGACCATCAATTACAGTTCGCCGCGCCTCACAAACCACTGCTGTTAACGGGCCAGTGGGTTGTCGATACCAGCATGACAGAAGCGCTATCTTTGCTTAATCAAACCCAGCCCTTGCCCACTGAGTTAAATGTGACAGGCCATAACCAATTACAGGCACAATTTAAGCTGACACATGAGCCAGAGCAGACTCAATTTGCCATGCAAATTACCCAGTCGATGACAGAGCTGGAAGGTTTTTATCAAGACACGACCTTTGAAGGCGGGAAATTACAGGCCCAATGCGAGTTCACTTGGGGGCAATCCTATAAGGCGCCGCAAGCACCAGGCTATTTCAGCAGTTTAAGCCGACTTAACTGCCCGCAGACCGTGATGACCTTTAACTTGTTCGATCCCGGCTTTCCCTTGACCGATATCGAAGTGGAGGCCGATATTGCCCTCGCCAAGGATGCCGAAAAGCTTCCCGACAATTGGCTGCAACAACTCACGGGCTTGAGTGATACCGACGTGTCGATGACTGCTAAGGGCAAAGTATTGAGCGGCCAGTTCTTACTGCCTGATTTTAATTTAAAATTACAGGACAAATCCCACGCCTATCTATTATTGCAGGGCATGAGCCTTGAGGAAGTGCTGCGCATTCAGCCGCAAATTGGTATCTATGCCGATGGTATTTTCGATGGTGTATTACCCGTGGATTTGGTCGATGGCAAAGTCTCGATCAGCGGTGGCCAGTTGGCGGCCCGTGCGCCCGGTGGCCTTATTGCGATTTCGGGCAATCCGGCGGTCGATCAAATGCGTCAATCACAACCTTATCTCGACTTTGTATTTTCGGCACTAGAACATTTAGAATACAGCCAGTTATCCAGTAGTTTCGATATGGATCAAACCGGTGATGCCAACCTCTTAGTGGAAGTCAAAGGCCGCAGCCAAGGGATTGAACGCCCCATCCACTTGAATTACTCTCATGAAGAGAACATGCTGCAATTATTCAGGAGTCTTCAGATTGGTAACGATCTGCAGGACAGAATCGAAAAATCCGTGAAGTAACAAGGAAACCTCAGTGAAGATCATTCAATTACAGCAAGTGAGTTTAGGTGCATTGCTGCTACTGGCGGCATTGCAAGGCTGTGCGCCAACGGTAAAGATTGAGCCGCCTGATAAACCGATTGTGATTAATCTCAATGTGAAAATTGAACACGAGATAAAAATCAAAGTGGATAAGGAGCTAGATCAGCTTCTATCAGATGATAAGTTGTTCTAATCACTAAGAATTGAGGAATATACAATGAAATCAATGCCACTCAAAACCCTGCTACAAAAGCCAACATTACTCCTGTTGCTCGGCCTGAGTTTATTCAGCTTAAATGCCTTTGCAATGTCACTACAGGAAGCCAAATCCCAAGGTTACTTAGGTGAGCAGCTCAATGGCTATTTGGGCCTAGTGCAAAATAATAGCGAGGCCAAAGCCGTGATGGACGATGTGAACAACAAACGCCGCGCCCATTACGAAACCATCGCTAAAAAGAACAATATCTCCGCCGCCGATGTGGCCAAACTTGCCGGTGAAAAAGCCATCGCCGCCACAGATAAAGGCAACTATGTGCAAAACGCCCAAGGAAAATGGGTTAAAAAGTAGAGAGTTAACACTGCTTAGTGACTAAGCACGGACAAACACGCCTGCAATTGCAGGCGTTTTTGTATCAAGCATATCTTGTAGATTGCCCCTCTCAATGCGATTGCACTTGCTAAAATCCTAAGAGATGGAGAGAAATTTGTGCGTGATTTGTACTACTGAGTGATATACAGTTCTTCAACCACGAAATACCAGCCTTGTTTCTGCATACATTGGACGAGTAAAACACTTCGAAGTGCGTGGCTTGGCAATATTTCAGCGGATGAGCGCAATTGTTCCAAGCACAAATTCAGAGCCTGAACTTGCTCAGCTTGTTGCTCAGCCGTCATCTGGTGAGCTCCTTCATTGCCCATTGGTGCCCATGATTTAAAGTAACCAAGGTGGGGCGCTATCAATTCAAGCCCCGTCAACTCTTGGCTTGTTTGTTCATAGGTCCCCTTCGTATTGCAACCAAACAACATGGCCAGTGAACAACACAAAATCGGTAGTTTACCCATAGTTTCCTAAAGCTGATAAGTTGAGGTTAAGCCAACATTGTACATAGGTTATCAATTAGCTATCAGAGCAGCCAGCGAGCACAATCTTTGATGCCTGAAATAAGGTTTGCTCAATCCAATCCCGAAAATATGAAATACGTGAGTAATGTTCAATCACGCCATACTTGCCCTCTTCCCAATTGGTTGACTCGGCATTTTGCCATGAGCTGACACCGATAAGACAAACTGAATCGGCCGATGTGAGATACGCGGGGCCGCCCGAATCTCCTGGGCCACTAATCCCCTCCAATGGTAAGGCATTCGCGTCGCGGTCAAAGATAAATTGCAGCCATTGCTCCTGCCCCCCGACCACGGCATTGTGTGCTGCGCGTAATTGTTTGTCGGCCCCCGCAACGCCCACCAGCCCATTACCATAATCGCCACGTCCGACGAAGGTAGCGATTTTGCCCGTTTCGGTTGTGGCATGATTCAATCTAGCGAGTGTTGCATCCTCAATGGGAGAAGCCAATTGAACCAAGGCAATATCGTAGGGAAAGTGCCTTTCTTTCCAAAGTGGATGTTTTATCACGTCTTTAATCGGGTAAAAATCCGTTTTAAATTGCACCTTATTGCCGACCGTTAGCTCATTAGCCACGTGCGCCGCCGTCACAATCCATTGCTTATCGATAAGGCTGCCAGTACCAAGCACGATTTCATCGCCTTTATAAAGTCCTAAAAAGCTGACCGTCGAATTATCGCTTTGCGCCGCCGCTTGATATTTCGCGTCATCCACATCATGCCTGATAATCATGGCATTGGCGGTACTGGTTATCGCCAGTAACAGTACGAACATCCATTTCATATTGAACTCCTATCCTTGCGTATATTTATTCGCCAATATTGTGTGATGAGAATATCGAGAATAAATCATCATTAATGTCGAGAACTTAACAGCTTTTTCTCATTTGAGATATAGCCGCGGCATCAAGATTATTCAGGCGTGATTGATCAACATGACATGTTGAATGACATCGCAATTTATCCGTAGAAAATAAAAGCGCAGCGAACTTGTGTTCACCGCGCTTTTTAATATTTACCCCTAGGCTTTAACTCTAAAGTTTAATCCTGAAAGGGGTTAACGATTGGCAGCCTTATTTAAAATACAAGCTATGGAATTTAAGGTGCTCTTCAATAAAGCTCGCAATAAAATAATAGCTATGGTCGTACCCCGCCTGCATACGTAAATCTAAGGGGTAGCCTTTTGCTTTGGCAATATCACTAAGCGTTTGTGGCATCAGTTGCGCCTCTAAAAAGCTGTCGGCATCACCTTGGTCGACTAATACAGGCACTTCATTAATCGCCAGTTTTAGCAACTCACAGGCATCGTATTGGCGCCAATGCTCACGATTTTCCCCTAAATACTCGGTAAAGGCTTTAATCCCCCAAGGCGCATTGCTTGGATTGCTGATCGGACTAAAGGCCGAGATTGAACTGTATCTGTGGGGATTAGTTAACCCTATTACTAACGCGCCGTGCCCGCCCATGGAGTGGCCAGAAATAGCGCGCTGCCCGGTTACGGGGAAATTCGCTTCAATCAGCGCAGGCAGCTCATGCACTATATAGTCGTACATTTTATAGTGGCGATTCCAAGGCGCTCTGGTCGCGTTTAAATAAAACCCCGCGCCAAGACCTAAGTCATAGGCTTTATCCGGCGCATCGGCAACATCATCGCCACGAGGACTCGTATCGGGGGCGACGATAGCCATTCCCAACTGAGCCGCAATACGCTGCGCGCCCGCCTTCTGCATAAAGTTTTCGTCGGTACAGGTGAGACCCGATAGCCAATACAACACAGGCACAGGTTTGTTGGCCGCCTCGGGTGGCAAGTAAATCGCAAAGCGCATCTCGCAATTCAGCGCCTGAGATTGATGGCGATACTGTTTGTGCCAACCACCAAAACTCTTGTTACAGCTGATATTTTCTATGGTCATTTCAATCCCTTTCCTGTTCACTTTCAGCATTTAGCTTGCCGTTCAAAACCCTATCACAAGCTTAAAACGCATAAGCAGCAGATAAGCCGTTAGCGGTTATCTGCTGCTGTGATGGCAAACCGAGCGTTTATTTATCGAAATGGATCACGCTGCGAATGCTCTTGCCCTCATGCATCAAGTCGAAGGCTTCGTTAACTTGCTCAAGTCCCATAGTGTGGGTGATAAAGTCATCGAGCTTAAACTCACCTGCGAGGTATTGTTCAACGATTTTAGGTAATTGCGAACGCCCTTTCACGCCACCGAAGGCAGAACCGCGCCATACGCGGCCCGTCACCAGTTGGAATGGACGGGTGGAGATCTCCTGCCCTGCACCCGCAACACCAATGATCACTGACTCGCCCCAGCCCTTGTGGCAACACTCGAGCGCGCTGCGCATCACATTGACATTACCGATACATTCGAAGGAGTAATCCACGCCGCCATCGGTCATCTCGACAATCACTTCTTGAATAGGTTTGTCGAAATGTTTCGGATTAATACAATCGGTAGCCCCTAATTTACGGGCAAGTTCGAATTTGGATTCGTTAATATCGATGGCAATGATCCGGCTGGCTTTGGCCATGGTCGCACCAATAATGGCCGAAAGACCGATACCACCAAGGCCAAAAATCGCCACGGTCGCGCCTTCTTCCACCTTAGCGGTGTTCATCACGGCGCCCATACCTGTCGTCACACCACAACCCAGCAGACAGATCTCTTCTAATGGCGCGGTTTTATTGACCTTAGCCAATGAAATCTCAGGTAATACAGTGTATTCAGAGAAGGTAGAACAGCCCATATAATGGAAAATTGGCTGGCCATCTTTATAGAAACGCGTGGTGCCATCTGGCATTAAACCTTTGCCTTGGGTCGCACGGATCTTCTGGCACAGGTTTGTTTTGCCCGATAAACAGAATTTACATTCGCCGCATTCTGGCGTGTAAAGTGGGATCACATGGTCGCCTACCTGCACGCTGGTCACGCCTTCGCCCACTTGCTCAACAATACCGCCGCCTTCATGGCCGAGGATCGCTGGGAACACGCCTTCCGGATCGTCACCACTTAAGGTAAACGCATCGGTATGGCATACCCCAGTCGCCACGATGCGAACTAACACTTCGCCAGCTTTAGGTAACATCACATCGACTTCTTCAATCTTGAGCGGCTGTCCCGGCCCCCAGGCCACGGCGGCCTTTGACTTGATAAACTGTGGTTTTTCGTTCGACATGCTTGCCTTTCCTTCTCTTAATCAATGGGCTTATCGATTTACGGCTTATCCTAGCCCGACTCGCTTGTAAGCATAGATTGGGGCGAACGGATAAGCTTAAAAAAATAATGTGCAGTAATGCAGTCACTAGATTGTATTTATTTCCTGAGGATTGATAATCTAGCATTTTGGCAATTCATTTTTACCAAGGAGTAATAATGTACCTTTGGGATGGCATATCAGAATTTGTGGCAGTAGCCGAAGCCGAGAATTTTACCTTGGCGGCGCAGCGCCTCAATGTGTCCACCGCCCACGTGAGTCGGCAAATCGGCGCGCTGGAAAATCGCCTCGGCACTAAGCTGTTTTACCGTACGACTCGCAAGGTATCCCTCACCGAAGAAGGCACGATTTATTATCGCCATTGCCGCCAGTTGCAGACAGGACTCGAGGAGGCCGAGCGAGCCATTACCGATCTAAAAGGCTCGCCCCAAGGACTGGTGAAACTCACCGCGCCCGTGGCCTACGGCGAAAAATTTATCATGCCATTACTCAATGATTTTATGGTGCAGTATCCCAGTGTGGAATTTAATGTCGACTTGACCAACCGAACCTTAGACTTGATTGAGGGCGGCTATGATTTGGCCATTCGCCTCGGCAAACTCGCCGACTCCAGCCTGATGGCCAAACCCTTGAGTAGCCGCACCCATTATGTGGCCGCCTCACCCAGTTACGTTGAAAAATACGGTGAACCCCATACGCTTTCGGAATTAAATCAACATAATTGCCTGATCGGGAATCACAATTACTGGCGCTTTATCGAAAATAGCCGCGAGCGCAATATCAAGGTACGTGGCAACCTTATCTGCAACAGCGGTTATGCCCTGCGGGATGCTGCGTTAAAGGGCATAGGGATAGTGCAACTCCCTGATTATTATATTGAGGAG
Organism: Shewanella sp. GD03713; assembly: GCF_029843705.1. Classification (NCBI taxonomy): domain Bacteria; kingdom Pseudomonadati; phylum Pseudomonadota; class Gammaproteobacteria; order Alteromonadales; family Shewanellaceae; genus Shewanella; species Shewanella sp. GD03713. The sequence goes on along the minus strand of NZ_JAOCIW010000001.1, from coordinate 2,131,043 downwards.
GACATTCATGCAGGTAAACTCATCTCCTTCCTCGACGCCCACCGCGAAGCCAAGGAAGGGATTTGGGCGCTCTACCCCCAGAATCGTCACCTGAGCGCCAAAGTGCGGGTATTAGTGGATTATCTGGCGGAAAAACTAGCGACAGTGAATGAATAGCGACTAATCCATTGTAGCGAGACCGAGTCACAAATCACCATTTGGGTACTAATAACGCCGCTCGAGTTTGATGGGTTACTCGCTATTTAGCGCCAGTTCTCCCTCAGGGTGTAATACAACATCCCTAGGGCAAGGGCCTGATTACCAAACCATTCATTCAATGGGATCCGGATATGGCGCATCGCGGCGAAAAGATCGAATTCTCGCATTTGACCATCGATCGCCTGCCCCATGATCTCGGCCATAATATGGGATGTCGCGACGCCATGGCCCGAATATCCCTGGCAATAGAAGATATTCGGCGCTATCTTGCCCAATTGGGGAATACGATTAATCACGATCCCTGCCATGCCCGCCCAAGCAAATTCAATGTCGACGCCTTTTAATTGAGGGAAAGTGCGTTCAATCGCCGGACGCAGCTCGGCGGCAACGTTTTTAGGATCGCGGCCGCTGTAATTGGTACCACCACCAAACATCAAACGGTTATCGGCGGTTAAGCGGTAATAATCCAGCACGAAGCGGCAATCATACACAGCTAAATCCTGCGGATTGAGTTGCTTAGCCAGCTCTGGCGGCAATTTGGCCGTCGCGCAATTACCAAGGGAGGCGGGAAATAACATGCCCCGCAACTGAGGTCGGCCCAATTTGTGATAGGCATTACCGGCGATCAGCACACTGTTTGCCTTCACCCTACCCTTTGGCGTGACTACAGTTGCCAGCTCTCCTTGCTGAATATCCAGCACCTGCGAATGTTCAAAAATTTTAGCGCCTAAGGAGGCCGCAGCTCGCGCCTCACCAAGACATAAATTCACCGAATGCAGATGCATATTACGCCGATTGACCAACCCGCCGTGATACAAGGGCGAAGCTAAATAGGCGGGCATCTCCTGCGCAGGCACTAAGGTCATAAACTCACCCATGCCACGACGGTTGGCTTCATCGAACATTTGCTGTAACTCGCCCAGATGTGCGGGGCGATACGCCGTCTGGATATGGCCAAATTTTAAATCACAATCAATGCCGTACTTCGCCACTCTGTTTTTGATGATATCGTGGCCTCGCCAGCGCAGGTTCCACACATAATCCTCGGCCTCCAGACCAAGCTGACACCGCAATTGCTTGGTCATGGCGGCATCGCCGGATAGGCTTCCGGTCACTTGGCCACCATTGCGGCCTGTCGCGCCCCAGGCAATTTTATTGGCCTCAAGTAACGCCACTTGGTAACCCTTTTCGGCCAATTCCACCGCCGTCGCTACACCGGTAAACCCGCCACCGATAATGGCCACATCGACCCGAACATCGCCTTCAAGTTCTGGATAATCAGACTCTTGCTTGACGGTGGCATTGTAATAAGAGGCGCAGCGTGTGGTAGACATAGGGCTCCTTTGAACAGATTCAAGCTGTTTTTGTTTTATATTTTTTACATTTGTTCAGAATTTTTGAGTATATCGAAGCCAATATCTGGGTCAACAGAAGATTGTAGGAACGAAATGAAACTCAACCCGTGCGGCTATCCAGAAACGTGCTTATCAATAGAATTCACCGCCGTATTGGCTTAAGCTACAGACCATCATGACCGCGATGGCAGGCTGACACCGAGTTTGTGTAAGACAAACACTTTATCTGCCCCCCGCAAGGAAAAATTTAGGACATACCATGTTTCAGGACTCTCAAACGCCGCCTAGCTTGCTGCCCTTTTCTCAAGCCTGTGAAAATAACAAAGCGCCAATACTCGCCGTGTTACAAACCGCCTTTGCCAGCGCCAAACAGGTGCTGGAAATTGGCAGCGGCACAGGACAACATGCAGTTTATTTTGCAGAAAATCTGCCTCAGCTTTTCTGGCAAACCAGCGATCAAACCGATTATCTTGAGGGCATTAGCGCAAGATGTCGCCAACAAGGGCATCAAAAAGGTATCAACAACCTCGGCTTGCCCTTCGCACTCGATGTCAGCCAACCTTGGCCCATCAATGACACCCGCACCGACGCAGTGTTTAGCGCCAATACCTTGCATATTATGAGTCAAACCATGGTTGAAGCCTTCTTTGCTGGCTTGGGTCAATACTTGCCACAACTCAATACCATCTGCATTTACGGCCCTTTTAACTACCAAGGCGAGTTTACCAGCGACAGTAATAGTCAATTCGATCAGTATTTAAAACAAAGAGATAGTGAGAGTGGTATTCGGGACATAGAATGGATTATTCAGCTCGCCCAAGCGCAAGCCTTCACATTGGTTGCTGATACCGCCATGCCCGCCAATAATCGGCTACTGCATTTTTCAAAACAGGAAAAATAATACTGCCATGGTGATATGTAACGTAAAGCCAGAACCTTGAAAGACTTCATCGCCAGCATAACTCTGCAGATGCGAACCTATAATTCGCATCACTTAGAATGGAAAACTGATTTACATAAAGTTGAGTTTCGAGAATGTCAAACTTTGGTGTGTTATTAAACCTGAAAAGACTATTAGGCCGTATCACCATTCTTTTAATTGTTGAAGTGACTTTATTCGATCTCGCTGAAAAAGCATCGCTTCAAATACATCACTGAATTGATCTGTATTAACACCTAACCCTGGCAGCGCAAAACTTGCCTGCGTAAAAAATACATTTTTGTTTTCGCTCCAAGCAATCTCCCACCAATCAAGGATCCAATCCTTAGATTGCTGCATTCTCAATTTTGTCGGAAGACGATCACTTTTATTAGCATTAATGGAGTGCTTAGTCGGAAGTAGATTCCAAAGATCGTTATTAGGCCATCGCGCGAATGGAAAAGCATGGTCAATCGCAAATTCACTATGGTCCAACAGAGCACCACTCCAACAACAATTCAGATCCGCAACTTGTTGCAGTTCTTGTACTCTGTCTCTGATCTGCTGCGTATTACGCTGAGCATCTTCCCACTTCAGTGCAGCATAAAAATCGACCTGACTATAAGCATGCTGTTTATTAAGTTCGTATCCAGCCATAACTGAACACCACTCGTTGATTAGTGCTGGTTCAATCCAAATACTGTACTGGGTTAACGAATCCCAAATTCGTTTGGGTACTTTAAAAATACCAAATGACTTCAGATAATTGAAATCTATTGATAGATAGCTTTTCGGGGATCTATTCGGCAGTATTTCAACTTCAAATACAGCCTTATCAGTACCTGGCAAGGTAATATATTTTGCCGGCATATTTTTGATAGTGGAGCTAATATCTTTTAGTGTGTGATGCACCGCATCGATTAATGAAGTCTCGACAAACGCAGCACCTAAATAAAAATCGTTGTTAGCAAAGCTAGCCAAACTCCCCCAGCCATTCGGTTTTATAAATCCAAGCCCTTTATTGACATTGCTACTTTGCTGCATCGGTTTAGGGCCATCCACTAGCGGTTTATATAATTTGAGCCAGTATAACGCCACGAGTCCTAATGGTAGTAAAACAGAGTCTTCATGTTGTTCGATGACAGCTCCAGCATGCCCTTCAGCAATTCGTAATAATGCCCTCAGTAAAGCCAACTTATAGGTGGATGACTTACTATCATTTACCACGATATTTCTGATCAGTGGAAATGCGCCAGTGCCGTCATCAGGTAAGGTACATATAACTGTTTCCCAAACAACTTCGGATCTTCCAAGCTGATCAGCTTGAGATGCTCTACCTATCTCAAACTGTAAGCCGAATTGGCTTGCTAATTCAGCCACTTCTGACGAACTCACATCAAACATCAGCCTGTCATCAGGACTAGCGCCATGTCGTAACGAGATCACCATCTTCCCATTAGGTTTGAGCAATGAACTCAATTTACGAAAAGCGCGTTGGCGGAGAGATGGCGGGGTAATCATCCCGTAAATTAACTGGCGTCAAAAGTAGAATTTTCTCATAACATAAACGCAGGAGATTCTGCATGAAAACATCAAAATTTAGCGACAGCCAAATTCTGGCTATTTTAAAACAAGCCGAAGCGGGTGCGCCGGTTCCACAGCTGTGTCGTGAGCACGGCATCAGTTCGGCCACGTTCTACAAGTGGCGAGCAAAATTTGGCGGTATGGATGCCTCCATGATGGCACGGTTAAAAGAGCTGGAAACAGAAAATGCCCGGCTCAAAAAAATGTATGCCGAGGAGCGGCTCAAAGCCGAAATACTCAAAGAGGCTATCGAAAAAAAGTGGTAAAGCCGTCGTGCCGACGGGAGTTAGCGCAAAAGGCGGTGCGGGAGAAATCCATTTCGGTCAAATTGGCCTGTGCGGTGTTTCGTATCAGCGAAACCTGCTACCGCTATCAGACCAAACTGAATGACGAGAACGCAGAAATTGCGGACTGGCTGCTGCGCTTAACCACGACTTACCGGAATTGGGGCTTTGGCATGTGCTTCTACTACCTGCGCAATGTAAAACGTTGTGGCTGGAACCATAAGCGTGTGCTGCGCATTTACCGCGAGCTGGAGCTGAATTTAAGGATAAAACCCAAGAAACGGCTGACACGTGAAAAGCCTGAGCCTTTGGCGGTGCCACAGATGAAGAACCAGTGCTGGTCGATGGATTTTATGCATGACCAACTGGAAGATGGCCGCAGTTTCCGGCTGCTCAATATCATTGATGACTTTAACCGGGAAGGCTTGGCGATAGAGGTCGACTTCTCGCTGCCAGCTGAGCGTGTTGTCCGCACGCTTAATCACGTGATTGAATGGCGTGGCAAGCCCAAGGAAATCAGAAGCGACAATGGTCCTGAGTACATTGGCTCTGTCCTCAAAAGCTGGGCAGAAGCCAACGATGTGACACTGAAGTTTATTCAGCCAGGCAATCCACAGCAAAATGCCTATGTGGAGCGCTACAACCGTACAGTTCGCTACGAGTGGCTAAACCAATATTTATTCAGCAGTATTGCCGAGGTTCAGGAGTATGCGACAGAATGGCTGTGGTTTTACAACAATGAACGACCAAACAAAGCCTTGGGTGGGATACCACCCAAGTTTAAAGATAACTTAATAACTCAGACTTCTACTTCTGGCGTCCATTAAAAATGGGATGATTACCGAAATACCATTGCTCGCTATTATCGCTATCTTGTTTGATATCTTTCACGTAAAGCTGAGCAATCTCCTCTGCCCTTGCTCCTGTATAGGCCAGAATAACAGGCAACCAATAGGGAGCTTCACCGTACCTTGCCTTTTGAGCATTGGTACGTTGCCTAAACAGTGGTAGGGAGAAAATCTTTGTCAGTTCGGCATTTGAATAGCCCGGATCTCTAATCACCCTCACCGTTTCTTTGCCGGGCGATACTTGATGGCAAGGATTCTTCGGCAAGATGTCCAACTTGACTGCCTGTTGGAAATACCCCGAAATCAGCTTGAGTTCCTTGTCAGCAGTATTGATGCTCACACGAGCCAAGCCATGTTTATCTGCGATATCAATTTGCTTCTTGAAGGATAATGCTCGTATCTCTTGGCTCGGTTTACTCGGGCAGCGAATAATCCAATTGAAGAAATTACGCATGTCTAGCTTTTGGATTTGACCAATAGGCTTATCGGCAAAAAACTCTATCAGTCGCTCACAAGGGCGATTGCGGTCACCTTGCCATGATCTAAAGGCAACCTCTGAGCTCACAGTCTTCTTCTGATTATTCACCCAGTCAATCAGTTGTGAAACACTAGAAGATGCAGATAACTCACCTTCACTTTGTTTACTTGGAGTTGAACTGCTGGTGGATATAACGACAAAACCTAAATCCTTAAGCTGCTGTAATGCATCACCACTCGGTTCTGTAGGTTCGATCTTCGTATCAGGTAGATTTGGCTCAAAGCCTCGATTTATATCCCGCCGAGCGAGTTCTTCATGGTCGATTGCAGAATTACAGAGCCTGATACAAGCTTTTGCTAATTGGGTAGCTAGATACAGTCTTACAGAATGTTCATAGAGTTGACATTGTGAAAGTTCAAGAGCTTCATCAATAAATGCACTCATGTACCGCACAAAGAGTTGTTCTTCTGCCTGTTGACGGCTTGTGTCTCTTGCAGCATAGAGCACTACTAGCGGCTCACTAAACCACTCCGTCATCGCTTCGAGTCCATCGGGAGTCTCGAGCAGATATCTTGCTTGAATGTCAGCCAACCTCAGCCGCCCATGCTCACGAGCCATCCAGTAGCTGACAATAGTATCTAACTGAGCAGGCGTTATTTTCAGCTCGTTCTCTTGATTATCATAACGTGACTGAGCCAGAGCAATAATAGACTCGAACTCCGCGATCACTTCAGCAGCCTTTGTTTTGGCTTCATAGGCATCTTGAGTTTTTAGGCTTCGTTTTAGCTCTACTTTGCCATCAAGAAAGGGGCGTAAATGCTGAGGAATGCCCTTGCGGATTTTCCAGATTCGTGACTTTGGATCGCGGTATGGTTGAGTCATAAATGCCATCGTTTTGTACCACCCTTTTGTACCACCTTAAGGTGCCAAAGGTTGGTAAGCCATTGGATTTAGCAACTATAATTCATAGGTTTATGATAGAAAAGAAAAAACCCGACCATGTGATCGGGTTCTTAGAATGTGGCGGTGAGAGAGGGAGTCGAACCCTCGATACGTTTCCGTATACACACTTTCCAGGCGTGCTCCTTCGGCCACTCGGACATCTCACCAGATTGTTGTGATTCGTTTTACGTGTTAATCATCCACGCCGCATAACGCTATAAGCTCTATTCGTAAGCTTTCGTCGTTAACGGAGCGGTACTGTACGCAAAAGCCTGTGGGTGGTCAAGTAAAAAAGAGTTGATTTCAGGCGGTTGCGCAATTGCTAAACAAACCGCCTGATAAATTGAGATTTATGTCCGACTTTCGCCATTAATTGACGTTGAACTTGTTCACTTCCTTGGACATTAGCGCCGCATCGTAGGTCAGTGCCTTGGTCAATTCCCGTAATTCATCCGAAATCCTCTGGGTATTGAGATAAATTTCACTGATCTTCAATGCATTGCGATTCACATCCTCAGACACGGCAGACTGTTCATGGGTTGCCGTGGCAATTTGCTCATTCATGCGGTCGATAATATCCACTTGCTCGACGATACGTTTAAGCTCAATCCCCGCCTGCTCGGCTTCGTGCACGCTGTTATTGGCCTGCGCGAGTCCGCGCTCCATGGCTTTAACGGCGATGCTGGCGCCCGATTTCAGTCTATCCGTCATGTTCTTAATATCCGAGGTCGAGGTTTGTGAGCGCTGGGCGAGACTTCTCACTTCATCGGCCACTACGGCAAAGCCCCGTCCCATCTCGCCTGCCCTTGCAGCTTCAATCGCCGCATTAAGTGCAAGTAGATTCGTTTGTTCGGCAATGCCGCTTATCACATCGAGCACCACCACAATACCGTGGATTTCACGGTCGAGTTCATTAATGGCTTTAGAGGCGCCATTAATATCATCGGCTAACGCCTTAATGGCGGCGCTGGTACGACCCACTTCGATATTACCCGCTTTCGCCTCATGGTTCGCTGCGGTGGAGGCTTCCGATGCATTTACGGCGTTACTGGCGATTTCTGCCACTGTCGCACTCATCTCAGTCATTGCCGAGGCCACTTGTTCGGCCTCACTGTGCCCTGCCATCACATCTTGCTCCATTGCATGGGTGCACACATCCATTTGCTCTACCGCTTGCTGTAGCTTGCTGGCGCTTGCTCGTACTTGTAGGATCACGCTCTCGAAATCATTCATCATGTCGTTGAATGCAATAGCCAATTCCCCAAATTCATCCGAGCTGTTTTGGGTTAAACGCACGCTGAGATCATAATGTTTTCGAGCCTTTGTCACCGTCGAATACACATGGTGCACACTGTCATGTAGATAACGGATAACCGACAGACTCAACAGCAGCACTAACACTAACACCACGGTTAATGTCACGAGCACGAAGAACATATGCTCGTTGGCGGTATAGAGTCGGTCTGTGGTGGTCTTAACCAGATCGGTGGAAACTTCTTGCTCAAAATCCCGTAAACGGTCGATACGTGCCGTGGATTTCGCAAACCAATCCTCTGGGTTTTGTTGCTGAATTTTTTGATTGTCTTGGTCGATTGCTATTTGTCTTACTGCCTCAACTTCTCTGACTTCGTTACCATTTTGCAGCTGACGAATACCCTCTACGAGATTGGGCGTGGCAAGTGCCAAGAAGCGCTCCAGATAAGTATTTTGCTCTGAGACTAAGGTAATAAACTTGGCATACACCTTAGGTTTGAAGCCTGCTTGACCGAAGGTTGAACTCAGTACAGCACGCTCAATCCCCGCCCGTTCCTTCATTTGTAGATAGGCACTGAATGCCGCAGCCTTAATGGCAATTTCTTGGTTAGCGCCCGCCTTTGCCGTTTCATCGACTATGGCTAATAACTGTTTATTGAGATCGGTGTAATAGGCCACTTCATCGGCCACACTGATGGATAAACTGTCGATTTGCGAACGGATCCCCGAAAGGCGACCAAGCTGCGTGTTGATCTCCCGTAGTTTAGGCGCAAACACTTCGGGTAACGCATTGTTTGAAATGAAATCTTGGAATTGTTTTAACTGGGTATCAGTCAGTTGTCTTTGACTTGGGATTTTGCCTGCAAAGGCTTTACCCGCTGAGCCAATAAAGCCTGCGCTCATGCCACGCTCTTTTTGTAGCTCATGCACCAGATTACTGTTGGTGACCGCCAATTCACTCAATTGGACGATAAGCTTAAGCTCTTGGCGATACTCATATTTTTCAATGAGAAACAAAGCACCATATAAAAAACATGCAAATAAGGGCGGCAATACAACCATGAGTAATTTTTGTTTCAAGCTGAGGTTGCCAATCCATTGCCATTTCATAGTGATTTCCTTATTAAAGCGAGGTTAAGAGATAAGACAAAATAGGTATAGCATAGGATTTACGCGAGAACGACCATTTTTACCTAATTTAGCCATTACTAAACACCTAAAAAACAGATGCTTGCATAAGCTTTTTCGGCGGTACCCCATCTTCTACAGATAATAAACTGTGTGAGAAATAGAGATTGAAAAAGTATCAATTGCAGATACACAACCAAAACAAGGGAGGACATACTCCTCCCCCGATAAGGTCAATTAGCTAAAGAGTTGTGGGAACAGCCCTTTAATACCAGCGGCAATCACCTCAATCCCGATCGACAGCATTAATAGCCCCATCAAACGGGTAATAACGTTAATCCCTGTTTTACCAAGAATTTTGTAGATGATTGACGCCATTCTGAACAGGGCGAAACTCACCAAGCCAAAAATGATCACAGTGATAAACATCGCCACAAAATTGGAGAAGGAATTATGCTCTGCGGCAAACACGATGACCGAGCTAATCGCACCAGGGCCTGCCATTAACGGCAAGGCTAACGGCACCACCGCCACGGACTCCATCGCCGAAGATTCGCGGTCTTCCTCTTGGTTGCGTTTTACTTCGCCCAATTTCCCCTGCAGCATCGACATCGCAATAATCGCGATCAAGGTACCGCCAGCGATCCTAAAGGCCGAGAGTGAAATACTGAACATATTCAAAATATGTTGTCCCGCCACTATGGTCACCAGCAGGATCACCACCACCGCAAAGTTAGCCACTTTACCCGTATGGTTACGCTCGGCTTCGGTTTGATGGCTGGTTAGGCTCACAAACACTGGCAACAAACCAATGGGGTTGATAATGGCAACCAGACCAAGAAAAAATTTAACGTAAAGTGTTAACTCCAAGTTGCAGTCCTTATTGAGCGTGTCACGCCAATTTCATCAAACTAACCGTAAGGGCAAGTATAGTAGCTTAACCGCAGATGACTGAAAAATGAGATTTTTGAGGTTAAATCACAAGTTTGAGTAATAACTGCTGGCAATCCTCGGTGGATTTTAAGCCAAAGAGGGTAAAACAGATCATAGTTACTGTATTTTTATTACATAAGAGCGCCAAACTGATTGGACGATCACACTTTCACTGCGGCTTTAGGTGTAATTTTTCACCATAAAGAAGATTTAGCGAATCGCGCATTCCCTAAATCTTTTTAGGAGTCTTAATCATGACAGTAACTAATGCTCAAGAACTGGATCTCATGGTCGAGCGCGTCGCCAGAGCGCAAGCCGAATATGCCAGTTTTAGCCAAGCACAAGTCGATGCGATTTTCCGCGCCGCCGCACTGGCCGCCGCCGATGCGCGCATATCGCTTGCGAAAATGGCCGCCGCCGAAACCCGAATGGGAGTGATTGAAGACAAAGTGATTAAAAACCACTTTGCCTCCGAGTACATTTACAACAAATACAAAGATGAAAAGACCTGCGGAATTTTATCCGAGGACCCCACCTTCGGCACTATCACTATCGCCGAGCCCGTGGGCATTATCTGTGGGATTGTCCCCACCACAAATCCCACCTCTACCGCCATCTTCAAAGCATTAATCAGTCTTAAAACCCGTAATGCGATTATTTTCTCCCCTCACCCAAGGGCGAAAGTCTCGACCACCACAGCGGCGAAATTGGTACTAGATGCTGCTATTGCCGCCGGTGCGCCCAAGGACATTATCGGTTGGATTGATGAGCCCAGTGTGGCACTTTCCAATCAATTGATGACCCATGCTAAAGTGAACCTTATCCTCGCCACAGGTGGCCCAGGCATGGTGAAAGCCGCCTACTCCTCAGGCAAACCCGCAATTGGTGTCGGCGCAGGTAACACGCCGATTGTTATTGATGAAACCGCCGATATAAAACGTGCGGTCAGCTCGATTCTGATGTCTAAAACCTTCGATAACGGCGTTGTCTGTGCCTCAGAGCAAGCGGTGATTGTGGTCGATAGCATCTACGAGCAAGTTAAAGAGCGCTTCGCGACTCATGGTGGTTATCTCTTAAATGCCGCGCAAACCGCAGCAATGCAGCAAGTCATCCTTAAAAATGGCGGCTTAAATGCCGATATCGTCGGCCAAAGCGCCGCGACCATAGCGCAAATGGCGGGCATTGATGTCCCCCACACTACTAAGGTACTAATTGGTGAGGTCACCGATATCACTGAGGCCGAAGCCTTTGCCCACGAAAAACTATCCCCATTGCTTGGCATGTACCGCGCCGCCGATTTCAGTGATGCCGTCGATAAAGCAGAAGCCTTAGTTGCCTTAGGCGGGATTGGCCACACATCAGGCTTATATACTGACCAAGACACCCAAACCGAGCGGGTGAAAACCTTTGGTTTTAGAATGAAAACCGCGCGTATTTTAATCAACACCCCAGCCTCGCAAGGCGGCATTGGCGATCTGTACAACTTTAAACTCGCTCCCTCGCTCACCTTAGGTTGTGGTTCTTGGGGCGGAAACTCGATTTCCGAAAACGTCGGCCCAAGTCATTTAATCAATAAAAAAACCGTCGCTAAGAGGGCTGAAAACATGCTGTGGCACAAGCTTCCTTCGTCTATCTACTTTCGCCGCGGCAGTTTACCCATTGCGCTTGAAGAATTGAGCGATAAAAAACGCGCCCTCGTAGTGACCGACAGATTCCTCTTTAACCAAGGTTATTGCGACGAAACCTTAAAGATTTTAAAAGCACAGGGCCTTGAAACCGAAGTCTTTTACGAGGTGGAAGCCGACCCCACACTGGCCACCGTACGCCTAGGTGCCAAAGTCGCCAATAGCTTTAAGCCCGATGTGATTATTGCCTTAGGCGGTGGCTCACCCATGGATGCGGCCAAGATTATTTGGGTCATGTACGAGCATCCCGATGTCGACTTTGCCGATTTAGCATTGCGTTTTATGGATATCCGTAAACGTATCTATAAATTCCCTAAAATGGGCGTCAAAGCCACTATGGTGGCAATCCCCACCACATCTGGCACAGGCTCTGAGGTCACACCTTTTGCCGTAGTCACCGATGAACAAACCGGTAAAAAATACCCCATCGCCGACTATCAACTCACCCCTAACATGGCGATTGTTGACCCGAATCTGGTGATGGATATGCCTAAATCCTTAACCGCTTTCGGCGGGATCGATGCGATCACCCACGCGCTCGAAGCCTATGTCAGCGTGATGGCGAATGAGTACAGCGATGGTCAAGCCCTGCAGGCACTCGACCTACTGTGCAAATATCTGCCCGATGCTTATGAGCTTGGCGCTGCATCCCCCATCGCCCGTGAAAAAGTGCACAATGGCGCAACTATAGCCGGTATCGCCTTTGCCAACGCCTTCCTTGGGATCTGTCACTCAATGGCCCATAAACTGGGCGCCGAGTTTCACTTAGCCCATGGACTGGCCAATGCGCTACTCATCAGTAACGTGATCCGTTTTAATGCGACCGACTTACCCACTAAGCAAGCCGCATTCAGCCAATACGACAGACCCAAAGCCCTGTGTCGTTACGCCGCGATTGCCGATCATTTAGCCTTAGGTGGAAGTTCAGATGCGGAAAAAGTCGAGAAATTGCTGGAAAAAATCGAGCAACTCAAGAAGACGCTGGGCATTCCAGCATCTATCCAAGAAGCGGGAGTTAACGAAGCCGACTTCCTCGCCAAACTAGACGAGCTCGCCGAGGATGCCTTCGATGACCAATGTACTGGCGCCAACCCTCGCTATCCTCTGATTAGTGAGCTAAAACAGCTACTGCTCGACAGCTACTATGGCCGCCCTTTCACCGAGCAATAGTGCATTAAATAGTCACTGAAATTGACTGGGCTTTGTTTCCTTAGTGATATAGGTAAACAAAGCCCATTATTCACTAAAGTACCGACAAAGAAATTTGAAGATATATTCAACTGGCCGACTTATCTTAAGTTTACCAATCGAATGAATCACCAGTCCCCAAGCTTATTGTCTATCCTCAACCCTATAGTTTATTAAGACTATTTCTAAGATAAATAGAGAGTGAACCTAGAGCGCTTATGGCTATATTTACCCCTATTTCTTGCGTTCAAAAAGTCGGGACAAAGAGTATCACTAAAGTCTACGATTTGGATTAACGAGGAAGTATAACGCTGTAGATATTCTAAATTGACCTTTCAGTAAATCATGTCGATTTATAGGGTAAATGAATAGTGTCAGATAAGCGGAAAACCGTGCGGAAATAATCAAAATACCAAGCTATGTTGCCAATAGCTCGAAATAAATAATGACGGCCAAGATTTGGCTAGACCGTCATTTAGGCTGCGACAACATGGCGCTGTACCCTTAATGGATGCAAGCGATTATGCATCACCTTAATGGTTTCAAATTGCGTCATGGTTTTAGCGCCTGATAACACACATTCTGGCGATAATAACATCACCAACGCGGATTGTAGGGTGTTTTCGATGACTAAGACTAATGCGCGTTGTTTTTGGCATTTAAGCTCAAAGACTTTACCCACATCGCTAAATACGCACACATCGCTGCAATCAAAAAACCATGATTTTGGCATTTGTGGTGTCAGCATAAAATGCGCGGCTGTCGCATTTAGAGCAATTTGCACTATGGCGGCATCGGTAAGGGATAAGGTTTTCGGCAACTTGTCGAGCAAGCTCATATAGAATTTGGCGTGCGCAATATTAAATTCCATGCTTGATAAGGCATCAGGAATTAATGATTTTGCTTTATAAGCCGTCAGAAATTCTATCTCGGAACCTAACGAAACGCCTAATACACCATACGAATCGTTATATTTCCAGTGCCAATCCTTTTGTGGCAATAATAACATAACGTTTACCTACTATTTGAACACTGGCACATCATAGTAGATATTTTATTCAATATCAAAATAAAAATATAAAAATACAGATTAGTTAACAATTACTTAGTAGATCTATTTAAGGATCTTAACTGCGATCTATTGATCGTTTTAGATCGCAGTTAAGATAAATGATCGTAATTTAGATCCCTATTGAGATCTAAAGATCATTATTTTAAGCGGTAAGCTTCAACAATTTCTTTAATTAACTTTGGACCTTGGTAAATAAAACCTGAGTAAATCTGTACCATAGTCGCGCCCGCATCAAATTTAGCTAACGCATCTTCTGCGCTGTTAATTCCACCCACACCAATGATCGGGATCTGACCATTTAAACAGGTGGCTAATTGTTTGATCACTTTAGTTGAAAGCTCAGTCAATGGTTTACCACTTAACCCACCACTTTCATTGGCATTCGCAAGGCCGCTAACACCGTCACGGGTTAATGTTGTGTTAGTCGCAATCGCGCCATCAAACTTGTTTTTAATCAAGGATTGAGCAATATTTTCGATTTCTTCCGTGGTTAAATCAGGCGCAATTTTAAGGGCAATTGGCACATACTTTTTATGTTTCTCGGCCAACTCAAGTTGCTTAGTTTTTAATGCGCTTAATAATTCGTCTAATAGATCGCCATATTGTAGCGATCGTAATCCGGGTGTATTCGGTGATGAAATATTCACCGCAATATAGGCTGCATAGGGATACACTTTGTCCATGCAGATCAAATAATCGTCTTTACCCTGCTCTACTGGAGTGTCTTTATTTTTACCAATATTGACCCCAACCATGATATCGGTTTTCTTTGCGATCAAATTTTTGACCAGATTATCGACACCCTTGTTATTAAAGCCCATCCGATTGATGATCGCCTTTGCGGGTTTTAATCTAAATAAACGGGGTAAATCATTACCGGGTTGTGGTCTTGGGGTCACTGTACCCACTTCCACATGACCAAATCCCATCGCATGAAAGGCATCTATCGATTCGCCATCTTTATCCATACCTGCGGCAAGACCGACAGGATTAGGAAAAGTCAGTCCCATAAAGCTGACGGGCGCGGGCGCAATATTCTGGGCATAAAACGCATTCAATGGACTATTACCTGTCATTTTCAGGCTGCCAATGGCTAAATTATGCGCTCGCTCAGGATCCATCTGAAACATGACTTTCTGTGCGATTTTATAAAACATGTATTTTCCTCGACCTAAAAAAAGCCCCGGCGATCGCCAGGGCTTCTGATTGTTATAAAAGTTTACTTATGGCCTTCACAATGAAGGATCAGAAGGTTCAGTTCACGCAGGGCGACAGAGAACTTAGCAAACTCATGGCTTTGCGACGTTTTGAAGTCAGCGAGCATATGGAACCATCTTTCCAGTAGGGCTTGATTGGTATCAATCCACTGAGAAATAACGCTTTGAGCGTCACAGGTTGCACTGCATGTTCTTAAGACCACTGACGTCAACGCACGTTGTTGCCAATCCAACTCTTCCCTAAAGGCTGCACGAGCCAGTGCTTGCCAATGGTTTGCCACAGGCTGTGCACTGATCTGCTCTAGGAACCAATGCAGCTCAACGCGGGCACCGAGTTTGAAATATGTCTCGGCAACGAGCTCAACTGTTTTCTCTTCGGCTTGGGCAATTTGCGCAATATCCAGAGCCGAGAACAGTGTGCTCATGTTAGCCACGACGGTCGCCACATTCTGAGGCACATTCTCTTTGACAAGAGCGTTGATCTCAGCTTGGATACCCGCCGCTTCTTCTTCTACCAAGTAAGAATGAACATTCGCTTTGATTTGTTCAAATACGGGTTTGAAGAAGGCTACAGTTTGCTCGATGCTCCAAGTACGGTTGCGGTGACGCAGGAACCAGCGGCATGCACGGCGCATGTTGCGACGTAATTGATGCAGCATTTCGCCCTGAACCACAGCAGGAACAATACCGTTTAAGTCAGTGATCGCTTTAGTTAATTCAGCTAAACCAAACACTTCGCGAGCCATAGTGTAACAAATTGCCGCGTCGGCAACTGAGGCTCCAGTCTCATCTTGCATACGTTGAACAAAGTTCAGACCCATGTCGTTGACCAATTCGTTGGCCAGTGACGTGGCAATGATTTCACCGCGCAGTGGGTGCGTCACCATTCTGTGGCTGTACAGTTCCTGAAGTTGTTTCGGGAAGTAAGCAATCAACAGTTGGCTCAGCAGTGTATCTTCGGTGATTTCTTGAGTCAGTAACTGCTCTTTCAGTACCATCTTAGCGTACGCCACCAGTACCGATAGTTCAGGACGCGTTAAAGCGCGGCCATTGGCTAAACGTTCTGCCAGCTCTTCTTCCGATGGTAAGAATTCTAAGGCGCGGTCTAACTTGCCTTCTTTTTCCAAATACTGGATAAAGCGAATTTGCTCTTTTAACTGCTCAGCACCACGGACTTGGGTGACAGAAATCGTACGGGTTTGATCTTTACAATCCTGCAGCACGATTTGGCCGACTTCTTCGGTCATCTCTTCCAGTAAACGGTTACGTTGCTTGAGTGTCAGTTCACCCTCTGCCACTAATGCGTTTAATAGAATCTTGATGTTAACTTCGTTGTCAGAACAGTCCACACCACCCACGTTATCCACGAAGTCAGTGTTGATACGACCGCCGTTAGCTGCGTATTCGATACGACCTAACTGAGTACAACCTAAGTTACCACCCTCGCCCACGATCTTGGCGCGCAGTTCGCGACCATTGACACGCAGAGCATCGTTAGCGCGGTCGCCCACTTCTGCATGGGTTTCGCGTGATGACTTAACATAAGTACCAATACCACCGTTCCAAATCAGATCCACTGGCATTTTCAGCAGTTCTTTCATCAGCTCAGTCGGAGTCATCGACGTCTTTTCCGTTTCCAGCATTTGCTTCATTTCAGCAGACAATGGAATGGACTTAGATGAACGCAGGAAGATACCGCCGCCCTTAGAAATCAGCTTGCTGTTGTAGTCTTCCCAGGTTGAACGTGGCAGCGCGAATAAACGGGCACGTTCTTCATAGCTGGCAGCTGTATCTGGATTCGGGTCGATAAAGATATGCATGTGGTTGAATGCAGCCACAAGTTTTGTGTGCTTAGACAACAACATACCGTTACCGAATACGTCACCAGCCATGTCACCAATACCTAAACAGGTAAAGTCTGTAGTTTGACAATCGATACCCACTTCGCGGAAGTGACGTTTAACCGATTCCCAACCACCTCTGGCCGTGATACCCATTTTCTTATGGTCGTAACCGTTACTACCACCCGATGCGAACGCATCGCCTAACCAGAAGTTATATTCTTGCGAAATGGCGTTAGCGATGTCAGAGAAGGTGGCAGTCCCTTTGTCTGCCGCGACCACTAAATATGGATCATCTTCATCGTGACGGACCACATCTACCGGGTGAACGATTTCACCGTTAACGATGTTATCTGTGATATCGAGCAGCGCACGGATAAAGATGCGGTAACATTCTTGACCTTCGGTGAAGAAGGCTTCGCGGCCACCTTCAGTAGGCAGTTGTTTACAAACGAAACCACCTTTCGCGCCCACAGGCACAATTACGGTGTTCTTCACTTGTTGTGCTTTTACTAAGCCAAGCACTTCAGTACGGAAGTCTTCACGGCGGTCAGACCAACGCAGACCACCACGAGCCACTTTACCGTAGCGTAAATGCACACCTTCAACCCGTGGCGAATAAACGAAAATTTCGAATTTCGGCAACGGACGCGGCATTTCAGGAATTAACGAAGGCATGAATTTAAACGAGATATAACTCTTAGATTCGCCTTTGGCATCCAGTTGGTAGAAGTTAGTACGCAGCGTGGCGTTAATCAAATCGAGGTAACGACGGATAATACGGTCATCGTCTAGGCTCGATACTTCGTCTAAACGTAGGTTGATCTGCTCCATAAACTTGCCCAGAGTACGGGTCTTCAGTTTTGGATTGAACTTACGAATAAACATTTTCACCAACAAATCAGCGATTTGTGGGTAACGGCCGAAGGTTTCTTCGATGTAAGCTTGGCTGAATGTCGCATCGATTTGACGCATGTACTTAGCGTAAGCACGCAGTACTGACACTTCACGGCCTGTTAAACCTGACGCCAGAATGATGCGGTTAAAACCGTCATCTTCTAGTTTCTTTTGCCACACTTGAGAGAGTGCAGTTTGGAATCTGTCTTGGCTGTCGGCAATATTGTCGGTATTAGTGACTTTAACCGTCATTAAGAAGTCTAAGATCCAGAAGGTAGAACCGTCTGAGGTCGTCACTTCATAGGGACGCTCGTTGATCACGCGCAGACCAAAGTTTTCCAGCATCGGCAGCACGTCAGAAAGATGGATTGGCTCATCTTTATGGAATAGTTTTAAACGCACTTTGTTGTCGTTCAACGCTGCTTCCTGCGGTTGATAGAACAACATGCCTAACTTGTGTTCGTCATCCAGTGCTTCAAGCTGTTGCATATCCACAACGGCAGAGCTTGGTAATACGTCTTCTTTATAGCTTTGTTCGAAGGCGTTAGCGTAACGCTTCATCAGATGAGTACCGGCTTCTTCACCTAAGGCGGTGTTTAGCGCGGTATTTAACTTATCTTCCCACGAGCGTGCCGCTTCAATTAAATTGTTTTCAATGGCAGCCACATCTACATCCATATTATTGTTATCAACTTTGACAATGTAGTGAGTACGGGCCAGGGTTGACTCGGAGAAATACGTCGTAAACTCTACATCTTCTTTGCTGTTGAAATGCTGAGCCAGAATACGTTGAGTATCTTGGCGAAGTTTAGTGTTGTAACGATCTTTTGAAACGTACACTAAACAGGATAAGAAACGACCGAAACCATCTTTGCGAACAAAGAGTTTCAGTTTGTCCCTGTCTTGCATCTCGAGCACACCGTGCGCCGTGTGTGCTAAATCATCAACATTGGCTTGGATTAGCTCATCGCGCGGCAGGTTTTCGAGAATGTTCAGCAGGGCTTTATAGTCGTGAGAACGTGGCGTTAAACCTGAACGGTCTAATACGCGCTGGACTTTTTCGTTCAGCAGCGGGATCTCACGTGGGCTGCGGTTATACACATTTGAGGCGTACAAACCGATGAATCTATCTTCACCGACCACATTGCCTTTCTTGTCAAAGCGTTTGATACCGATATAGTCCACATAAGCAGGACGGTGCACGCGGCTCTTGGCGCTGCTCTTGGTCAGGATCAGTAAACTGTGGTCTAAGGCTTCTTTACGGGCACTGTCAGAGAAGCTTGATAATAATAAACCTTGCTCTGGCTGAGTCTTATGGTGCTTATTCATTAAGCCTAAACTAGAGGCCATATTTGGCACTAGTTCGACGTCGCCTTCAACGCGTTTTAAATCGTATTGACGGTAACCCAGTAAGGTAAAGTGATGATTATTAAGATAAGTTAAGAAGTTAATCGCTTCTTCTAACTCTTGCTTCTCACCGGGGAATGGACGCTTAGGTAAATCTTTAATGGTCTCACTCAGCTTAGCTGACATCGCGCTCCAGTCGTTGACTGATGCAGCCACATCACCCAGCACAGATTGGATTTCGCGCTCAAGGGCTTTGATATCCACACTGCTGCTTTGACGGTCGATTTCAATCAGGAAAACGGCAACGTGTTCAGTGCTGTCAGGGCTTTGATTCAGGTAAGTGACTTTAGTTACATCCTGGGCTGAACGCTCAATCGCCAGCGGAGTGTGTAACATCATGTGAGCCGTAATACCCATACGATTCAATGCCATACCAACTGAATCTACCAGGAATGGCATGTCAGGTTGGATAACTTCAATGATCGAATGAGTTGATTGCCAGCCGTGTTTTGACTGACTTGGATTGAATACTCTGAGGTGAGTCTCCCCTTTCGGGGTTTTGTTTAGTGCATTCCATAAACTGAGAACCGCACCATACAGGTCGCTGTCGTTACGCGCATTGAGGTCGTCTTTCGACATGTGGGCATAAAGGCAGGTCGCGAACTGTTCAACTTGCTTGGCTTGTGAATTAGGGACTTTAGCGTGAATTAAACTGACTACATTTTCAAGTAGTACTGAAGGCATTGCATCTTTCAAGGCCATGTTGCTGTTTCCTTAAGCGTCTATGGCAGCGCTTTTTTTCATTATTTGGATGCTTCGGCTTAACGATCTCAGAAAATTAGTGTGATCCAGATCGTCGCGCGAAGTTTATTACTAAATCCTCTGTATTTCGAGGAAAATTTTAGTGGTACATCCTCTGTAAATCCAGCCAGAGCGTAAAGATGTGATAACAGGTGAGCAAAAAATCAAAAAAACAGCGTTTATATTCAAAGACAATGGGGAGTCAAAAACTCCCCATTGTTTGTAACTACTTAGCCTGCCGCCAGAATACCGCTGCCAGTGCTGGCAGGATAATTATGGCGCCCAACATATTTACCACAAACATGAAGGTGAGCAGGATCCCCATGTCCATTTGGAACTTAAGCGCCGAGAAAAACCAAGTGCTCACCCCAATCGCCAACGTCAGTCCTGTGAAAATCACCGCACTGCCCCGCTCGACTAACGCTTCATAGTAGGCTTGTTGTACTGGCATCCCATTCGACAACTTAGATGACATGGTCGACAGGATATAAATACCGTAGTCAACACCGATACCCACACCGAGGGCGATAACGGGTAAAGTACTGACTGCTAAGCCAATATTGAGTTGAGTCATCAGCGCCTGTGCCAGCGTGGAGACCACGTAAAGCGGAATAATCACCGCGACTGTCGCTTTTAATGACTTAAAGCTGATAAGACAAAGCACAAATACCGCGCCATACACATAAATCATCATAGGTAATTGGGCTTCCGCCACCGCTTCGTTGGTCGCCGCCATCACCCCAACAGGACCAGATGCTAGCTTAAATTGCAGCTTGTCATTGTCCATTTTGGCCGCGACCGCTTTCACCTTAGCGACAACAGTTTCAATGGTTTCAGCCTTATGATCCTGCATAAATAGATACACAGGCATCACTGAGCAATCACCATTTAACAAGCCCGATGTCGTAGGGATCTGGCCAATCGCCTGTACTAAACTGGCGGTCGTACGGGGCAGTACTTCCCATCTTGGGTTGCCTTCGTTAAAGCCCGCATTCACTTTTTTCGCCACCGAGGCCAAGCTAACTGTCGATTCAACACCAGGGGTATTACGCACTAACCATTCAAACTCATCAATTTGCGTCAGCATATCGTGGTAAGTACAGGCCTCTGGGCTCGCTTCCACAATCACAGTCATCACATCGGTGGTGATAGAAAAGTGATCGGTAATAAAGAAGGTGTCCAAGTTGTAGCGAGAATCTTGGTGTAAAGCCGGCGCGCCGCCCTGCAGATCGCCAATTTTCATCTGATTCGCCTGTTGCAGACCTGCAAAATACAAGGCAATGGTCGCCGCAATCACTACCACTGCGTATTTCGGCGTAGCAAATTTGGCAAGGTAGCGCCAAATTGCCTCGGCCCGCACTTCATCCGAGGTCGGCACGCCCTGTGGTGCAACCTTGAGTTCAGTGAAAGAAATCACTAAAGGCAGAAGGATAAGGTTAGTGAAAATAATCACGCCCACACCGAGGGAGGCCGAAATGGCCAGCTCACGGATGATACCGATATCAATGGATAACAGTGTGATGAAACCAACCGTATCAGAAAGCAGCGCCACCCCACCAGGTACCAATAAACTGCGAAACGCAGAAGCCGAGGCCGCCTTAGTGGTTTGTCCGTCCATCACGCGGCGTCTGACCGCGTTGATCATCTGCACCCCGTGACTCACCCCGATGGCAAAGACGAGGAATGGCACCAGAATTGACATAGGATCTAAGCCAAAACCAATGACCGTCAGTAAACCCAGCTGCCAGATCACCGCCGTTAAGCTACAGACTAATGGCAATAAGGTCAGGATAAGTGACTTGGAAAACAGGTAAACCATTACTGCCGTAATCAAAATGGCAATCACGAAGAACAGCAATACGCCTTTGGCGCCATCGGCCACATCACCCGCCATCTTAGCAAAACCGATAATATGGATTTTCACCTTATCGGTTTCATACTTACCGCGAAGCTCCTTCTCCAGCTGAGCGGCAAAGGCGATGGTATCTAAGGGCTTACCCGTTTGTGGATCAAAGTCCATCAATTGAGCCGATACCATAGCGGCACTATAATCGTTGGCGATCAAGCGTCCCACAATGCCTGCTTTTTCAATGTTATCGCGCACCGTGTTTAAGCCCGCTTCGGTGGTCGTGAAATCGGCGGGGATCACAGGGCCCCCCGCAAAACCATCTTCCACGACTTCGGTAAAACGGGTCGAAGGTGAAAATAAAGATTTCACCTGTGAGCGGTCAACACCTGGAATAAAAAACAGCTGATCGTGAACGTTTTTCAGGGTGTCGAAAAAGTTAGGGTTAAAAATATTGCCGCTGGTATCTTCCACCGCCACCATAATGCTATTCGCGCCACCAAAATCTTTTTGATGTTTGAGGTAGGTTTGCATATAGCTATGATTAAGCGGAATATTTTTAATGAATGCCGCATCCATTTTTAATTGGCTAGCTTGGTATCCCAAAAAAACCGTCAGCAAAATAAAAATGCTCACCACCCAAGCACGGTTGCGGAATAAAAATGACTCAAATCCGTTGACCAGTTTTTCTAACATCTTATCGGCCCTGTTATTGTTGTTTTATAATTTATGGCTTAAGTGTAAGTAGCCCTTGGCTACCCGATAACCACACATTCCCTTGGTTATCTTTGGCAATCGAAACTAAGTTTTCCCCCTGGCGGCGAGTGACAATACTCGCACTATCATCCTGATTTAGCTGGATAACGACGCCGGCATTCCCCACAAGGTACAAGCTAGTATCTGAGCTCACCAAGGCGCCATTGATGGATGACTGCACAGGCATTTCAATCTCATCCCATTGGCCAAGGCTCAAATCTGCTTTAAACACGTGCCCCCTCAATCCCATTACGTAGACCACATCCTGCAATTGAATGGCATTGAACATAGATCCGTCGTAATCAAACCCCGTACGGGTAAAGGTTTGGCCCTTATCGGCCGACACCGCCACAAGCCCAAGCTCTCCGACTAATAACAAACGACCATCATTGAGCACGATCATCCGATTAAAATGCGGCAGTAACGAGGCGCGCTCGGTCAAATAAGCGGCTTGGTCGCTATGCTTTAACTCAGCCAAATAGGACACGTCTTCTTCGGCCAGCAACTCTTCGTGGAATTCTTCCGCCCAGGTCTTGCCGCCATCATGGGTTCGGTAAAACAGTCCGTAAGCGCCAATGGCCATGCCGTCCTGCTCATTGAGAAACAGCACATCGAGGAAGGGTTTTTCGATTTCGCTCGACTGCATTTGTAACGACCATGTCAGGCCGCCATCTTGGGTGTGCAAAATAGTGGCATCGTGCCCCACTGCCCAACCGAGTTTTTCATTTAAAAAGAACACTTTTGTCAGCTGCGCCGAGGTTGGTGTCGGCACTTGTTGCCAAGTGTCATTCAGCACGAGCACATGGCCACGCTCGCCCACGGCGACCAAACGCTGTCCCGCATGGGCAATATCTAACACTAAAGAAGATGCCGCTAAGGGCTGAATTTGCGGGAAAGTCTCAGACACCGCAGAAAATGAAGGGGAAGAAAATAAACAACCAACACTGATTGCAGCGGCGCATTGAAGGATGCGAAACGACATACAAACTTCCTTAACTAATGAGGGGCGCTTAGCGCCCCTTTATACCGTGGCTGATTAACGGATACCTTCGCGACGCAGCGCGTCTGGGGTGAAGTTCGCTTCACTCAACTTGGCATCGAAGTTATACATTCCACTCTGGTTGTCTAAGCCCATGGCCAAATAACGACGGGACTGCAGATCGTGGAACACTTCTAAGGTATCCCACTGTGTTGGGACTTCGTAGTAGTTCAAGCCGTGGGCAACCGCCACACGGTAGAGTTCATCACGGTTGTCATACAGATCGGCAATCGATACTTGCCATGAGTCTTCGTCAAGATACATCACACGCGTTTTGTAGATGTGGCGCATACCATCTTTCAAGGTCGCCTTCACTTCCCATACGCGGTGTTTTTCCCAACGGACAAACTCAGGATTGATATGACCGGGTTTTAAAATCTGGTCATATTTCAGCTTATCTGAGTGCAATTTGTAGTCGTTGTAAGGAATATAGATTTCCTTCTTGCCCACAAGCTCCCAGTTATAACGCACGGGTGAACCGTTAAACATGTCGAAATCATCTGTGGTGCGCAAACCATCGGATACGGTACCCGGTGTATCAAAGGCAACGTTTGGTGCTTTACGAACACGGCGCTGACCTGTGTTATAGGTCCATGCTTGGCGTGGCAGCGCCTCTTGGTCCATGGTTTCTTTCACTAACAGTGCAGTACCAGCCAAACGAGCAGGCTGAGTCACCACTTGTTTAAAGTAGAACAGCGTGTTGCTGGCCTTTAACTGATCAAGGGTGATTTCAGGGCGAGAATACTCGAAACGAATTTCCTCAGCGGTTTCCACTAAGGTGTAGCTGCCATCGGCCGTCGGTGCCGCTTGGCTACGTGAAGTTTCCACATCCACACCACGGAAGCGCAGGATATGGTTCCAAATCGCTTCTAAACCATTGGCTGGGATAGGGAATGGAATACCAATCGATGCGCCCGCAATACCATTACCCTGTGCAACTAATTCAGCGCGAGTGGCGTTGGCTTTTGTCGCATCATAGACAAATTGTGGCACTGATGCGCTGCGGCGCGTTTTGTACACATTCATCTTGTAAGTGTCTGGGTAAAGCTCGAACAGTTTCATTTGACCTGGGGTCAAGAAATCCTTGTATTGGGCTTTATTCGCATTGGTAATAGTGAATTCAATTTTATCCTCAGGGAAAGGATCGGGGTGATGCATTCCCTTGGTATATCCAGCAACTGGCTTAGTAATACCGCCATCCCAAGCGGGAATAGAGCCATCGGCATTGCCGGCTTTTTCTGCGCCTAATGGCGTTAATTCGTTACCTAATTTAGCGGCCTCGGCTTCAGATACCTTTGCCATCGCTACAGGTGCTACAAGGGCCATCATCACGGCACTTGCCAATATCGACAGTTTCTTCATTGTTATAGTCCTTTAGATCGAATACTTGATATTGAAAGAAATATAATCACGATCTGACATCGCGTTGGTTGTTCCTACACCGCCAAAGAAGTTGTTGTAGGATAAGTCTGCGCCCCAACGATTTTGGTATTCAAAATTCAGACCCAAGGCCACTGACTTACGTCCTTCGGTAAAGAGGAACATAGGATCAGGCGTAATACCGTCGACATCGTGTGAGAAAATCAACCGAGGAGACATGTTCACGCCCGCAAACAAGTTGTTAAAGTCCGCTTTAGCCACCAGACGGTATCCCCAAGCAAAATCCGTTGGGAATGGGTTGGTTTCTGGACCATTATGCAGCGCTTGGATGATGCCAGGCATATCGGGATTACCGCCAGAACGTGCAGTACCAGGGCCATTGAGACGCAGTTCATCAAAACCTGGCATATCGTGGATCCATACCCCACCGACTTCGGCCAACATCGTCAAGTTATCCAATCCCAAGGTAGGACCGAATAAGTGAGTGAAAGTGACTTGCGCTTGAGTGGTATCGAGGCGGATAAAACCGTCAACGGTTTCGCCAGGTTGTACGCCATCAATTTGAGAAATGCCGTCGAAGTCGGGGCGAATGCCCGCGTTGGCTAACTGTTGTGGCATACCCGCAAACAGCAGTTCTACGTCATCGATTTGCAGCGGTTCGTCTTGGCGGTGAGCGATTTCAGCACCGACTGAGGTATCGCCCAATGAGGTGTTAAAGCTGAAGCCATAGAGTTTAATGTCTTCAGGGTAAACAATTTGCGCCTTAGAGAAGCTCTTTAAGCTGAGCAGCAATTCGCGGTTAATATCTCCCGCGTTTTGACCCAGTACCGCAAGATCTGACAACAGAGCGCCAGTGCTAAAGTCGGCAGCAGTACCGCTGATCAGCGGACGACGGCTGTG
This sequence comes from Shewanella sp. GD03713, assembly GCF_029843705.1. Taxonomy (NCBI): domain Bacteria; kingdom Pseudomonadati; phylum Pseudomonadota; class Gammaproteobacteria; order Alteromonadales; family Shewanellaceae; genus Shewanella; species Shewanella sp. GD03713. The sequence goes on along the minus strand of NZ_JAOCIW010000001.1, from coordinate 2,105,151 downwards.
GTAGTTCATAAAGTAGAAACCAAACTCGGTATCGCCTAACTCAGGGGCGTAATAACCTAGCTTGATACCATATTGGCCACTGTTGCTTGGCGCTTGCTCATCTTGCACTAACGTCACTTTCGTTGGATAAGCTAAGGCCATAGCAGCCAACTGATCCGTCGTAGGTTGACCACTGGCGATCATCCCTGCCAGTTTCTGATATTCCTGCGTTAAGAAGTCTAAATTGATGTCTGGGTTGGCGTTGAAGCCTAACTGTGCGTTCTGGTTATAACCACCGTAACCGGCGAAATCGTTAGTCGCAAAAATTGAACCAGGGGTTGGGATCCAAACGGGTTCCCAATCATATTGATAGAATCCTTCTACCGATAGGTTTTCGGTGATCCCCAATGAGGCCCACACCATACCCTGAGGACGGAAGGCTTCTTTGAGTTCCGCGCCTGGCGCGTTCAGGATGTTCAAATCGACTGGGTTGATTTCACCAATACCGTGGGCGATCAGCGTACTTTCCCCCCAAGAAACCACTTGGTTACCCACACGGATAGACAGCGGGTTGGCACCATCGTTTAAATCAAAATTCGCGTAGACGAAGGCATCCAGCAGACGGATGTCCTTACATTGCACTTCAGAAGCCTTACTGTCGCGGCAAGGATCGTATTCTTTCCCTGTTAACGGGTCATTGAAGTCGTAGTTACCATCGTTTAGCTTACGATCGTAAAAATACATACCACGAACGAATAGACCATAGTTCTCATACTTAAGGGATAACTCGTGTAATCCTTTAACGATTTCGGATGTAGTATCACCTTGAGAATAAAGTAAATTACTCAAATCGTTGTTGCTAGAATAAGAACCAGGTTGTGCCCAAATCTCAGCAGAAGTATATTTAGTTTTGGTACTGTCAAACGCTGTGTAGTTTGACCAATCAAACTGTGGCTGGTTTACCTTACCAATTTGTCCATCCCAATCGCGCTCCCCTACACGCCAACTGGCACCAGCAGTCCAAGTCGAGTCAAAAGTCCCTTGTATCTCCCCCCAATCGAACGCAACCGCATTAACATTCGACACCATCAATAAACTCAATGCCGACGCCACCCCCAAAGCAAGCGCCGACTTGTTAAAACTTTTTTTAACAATTTTCATTTTAGCTCTCCGTACCCTGCTGGATTCTTTGTTTTAGGAATTACAACCAACATCTTGTTAGCTCACAGGTAACATCATTGTTACAGCAATTAATCCCCATGAGCAAGGAACAGTTAGAGAAAATTTTCTAAAGAATTAAGCACGTAGACACATTTATGTCATCTACTACAGGGATGGGATTTAAATTAGAAAAGCAGAAGATTGAAAAGCGCGGGAGAAACCATGCAAAAAACTTTATATTTCATTAACATAATCACAAAGAAAATATCATATTTCCGTGATTGTAATTAGTCGACCGTTTAAAGTAATTACTCTAAGTGAAAATCAATAATTTATTAGGCTAACTGCTCTAGCGACACAAATTGCCCTTTATCATCGAGCACCAGTTTGAACTGTCCATGAATACCGTTATCGGTTAAAAAACGCCTAAAATGTCGGCCATTAATCCACAGGATCCGCCCCTGACGCTCACGCACTTCAACCTTATCGGCAATGCCTTGATAGTAAGGTAAAAACTCTCGATAACTTAGATTTAGCTTAAAATACAATTCCATATTAAAACTCAAATAATCGGCATAAAACTGGTAGTGGGAATTTACGACGGGCCAATTACAGCTGTTGGACCAACAAACAGCATGTCGTAGAAACAGAGCTATTGCCTTGAATTATCGGCCTCACAGGGACAAAGAACACTCTACTCCCCTCGTCAAAAGGCCATCATATTCAATAGTATAAAGCGTCATACCTTAGATTTAACTTAACTCGTTAAATAGTATAACTAGGGTACATGGCCTTCATGACTCTAACAGCTCAATTACTGCTTGGAAGAATGAGGGCAGCATAATGCTGCCCTCTTCATAGCTACTGTGCTAATGCCTTAGATACTTTCTCGAATAAATCTTTCGACAGTTCAGGCAGCGCCAACAATCGCGTTAAACAAGCCTTGATCTTGACTTGGCGCGCCTCATCAAACTTACTAAATTGGATGAGTGGCGTCACCATACGCGCCGCAACCTGCGGGTTGAGTTTATTTAAGCTGATAAGACATTCAGTTAAAAACTCGTAACCTTTGCCATCGGCGCGGTGGAATTGATAAATATTTCCGGCAGCAAAGCTGCCAATCAGTGAACGCACGCGGTTAGGATTGCTCATGCTAAAGCTCGCGTGTTGTTGTAATTGACGCAAACTATCAATCACCCCTTCCACATCATGGGTAGCCTGCAGCATGAACCATTTGTCCATCACCAGCGGCGTATCGCGCCAGCGGGCTTCAAACATTGCCATCAAATGTTCGCGGCAAGGTAGCGAACCGACATTCGCCGCACTTAATGCGCCAAGTGAGTCGGTCATATTGGTAGCCTTATCAAACTGCTCAACCACAAAGCTTTCGGCCTCGCTACTGACTCGGCTCAACCAGTTAAGACATTGGTTTTTCAGCGCTCGCGCTTTTGTGCAATCACGGTTTACCAATGAGCGATACAGCGCCGTTAACTCATCTTCACAATAGGCGGCAAGCTCTGTGAGCACAAATTCACGGGCTAGGGCTAAGGCATCTAAATCGACCGTGTCGGTTTGCTCAATCAACGCTGAGGCCGATGGTATAGCTAACATTTCCGCCATCAGCGCCTGATCTAACTGCTCATCGAGTAAGGCGCCTTTAAAGCTGTCCTTCACTCGCTCGTCTAATGTCATGGTGTGATGTTGCTGCAAATGCGCCACATTTTGCCAAATCGCTTGACTCACGAGCGCCACCGACGCCTCCCAACGCGCCACTTCACTCGAGGCAAAGCGCATCAAATGTACAAGCTGATCGATTTCAAAGGGATAATGCAATTTAACCGGTGCAGAGAAATCCTGTAGTAAGGATGCCACGGGTTTATGGCGCATACCTTCAAATGTAAATACTTGCTCTGCTTGAGTAAAATCAAGCACTTGATTTACCAGTGACAGCCCTTTCTCATCTAACAGCTCTAAGCTAAAGGGGATATGCAAAGGTGAAGCACAACCAGCTAAGGTTTGTTTGAGGGTTAACTGGTAAGTCCCAGCCTCAGCGTCAAAACTGTCGCTTGCGGTGACAAGTGGCGTGCCCGCTTGGCTATACCAGAGACGGTATTGCGTTAGATCGATTCCACTGGCATCTTCCATCGCCGCGACAAAATCATCGCAAGTCACGGCTTGGCCATCGTGGCGTTTGAAGTATAACTTCATCCCCGCTTGGAAATGGGCTTCACCCAACAGGGTGTGCATCATGCGAATAACTTCAGCGCCCTTGTTATACACAGTAACAGTATAAAAATTATTCATCTCAATCACAGACTCGGGGCGGATCGGATGCGCCATGGGGCCTGAGTCTTCAGCGAACTGCTGGTTTTTGATGACTTTAATCGCGTGAATTCGGTTCACAGCACGAGAGCCTAAATCCGAACTAAACTCTTGATCGCGAAACACTGTCAAGCCTTCCTTGAGGCTTAATTGGAACCAGTCACGGCAAGTCACGCGGTTACCCGTCCAGTTATGGAAGTACTCATGGCCGACCACAGATTCAATACCGTGGTAATCATCGTCGGTTGCGGTCAAGGTATCTGCCAACACATACTTGGTGTTGAAGATATTTAAGCCTTTGTTTTCCATCGCCCCCATATTGAAAAAGTCGACCGCGACTATCATGTAGATATCTAAGTCGTATTCTAGGTCAAAACGAGATTCATCCCAGGCCATAGACTTTTTCAGGGACGCCATTGTATGGTGCGCTTTTTGTAAATTACCTTTATCGACAAACACTTGCAGTACCACTTTGCGATGACTGCGGGTGATAAACTCATCCTGCAGCAGATCGAAATCACCAGCGACTAGGGCAAACAGATAGGCGGGTTTTGGGAAAGGATCTTGCCAGCGCACGTAATGGCGGCCACCATCGAGCTCGCCTTTCTCAATCAAGTTACCGTTGCTGAGCAGGAACGGAAACGCCAGTTTATCGGCTTCGATTCGCACTGTGTATTTGGCTAACACGTCGGGGCGGTCGAGAAAATACGTGATACGTCTAAAGCCTTCCGCTTCGCACTGAGTACAGTAGGCGCCGTCGGACATATAGAGACCTTCGAGGCTTGAGTTAGCCTCGGGATCGAGTTGGGTGATGATGGTCAACTCAAATTCATTCAGCGATGTCTCGATGGACAACTGCCCTTCACTCGCGTGATACGTCGCCGCTTGTCCATCAATGCCCACACTCACTAAGGTCAAACTTTCACCATCGAGCACTAAGGGATTGGTGTGGGAAGAAGTACGTTTGACTTTGCTAACGGCTTTAACCAGGGTGTTTTTACCATCGAGATTAACATCTAAATCAATGGTTTCGATCGTGAACTGGGGAGCTTGATAATCTTTAAGGTATTTTGCTTGTGCTTGTGTCATGTCGTTCCCTTTAACACTGTTCTAAATAAGAAAAACGCGCCATAAGCGCGTTTTAAGATACGGTAAACAGGCGCAATAACCGCCTATTTAGTGCCAGCGTTAGCCAGCTTTTTTGCATCCGCCATATCTAAGGTGATATAGGCCGTTTCGTCTAAGAAGGCATCCGGTGCTTCAATGTCGTCTTTGTCTTTAATGTCTTCCATCGATTTAACCGCGGCTAAACCATGGGCAACACGACGCTCGTTGGTTCTATCGAGTACTTTCTTCTCATCGGCTTCACGCGAGGCAATGCGCTCACTTTCAACTAAGGAGACAGTTTTCTCTTTATGATGCTTTTTAAAGTCGGCAATATCTTGATTGATATAGTTAAACTCAACATTGTTCTGAATACGGGCAAGGTGCTTTTTATCTAAACTCGCCACCAACTCAGGGGTGATGTCGTTTAGGGTGCCGTATTGCGCCATTGGCACTTTGTCCCAAGGTAAAGCATTCTTCTCTTCCGCTTCACCGTATTCACCCGGCTCTAACGCACTTGGGTAAGCAATGTTAGGGGTTACGCCTTTGAGCTGAGTGCTGCCACCGTTGATACGGTAGAACTTTTGAATCGTGTACTGCACGTGGCCAATCGGCTTCTCGTACATATCGTAGATTCGACCAAGGCTCTTATGCTGCTGCACAGTGCCTTTACCAAAGCTTGACTCACCAACAATCAGCGCACGGTCGTAATCTTGCAACGCAGCGGCAAAAATTTCCGAAGCTGATGCACTGTAACGGTCAACCATAATGGTTAACGGACCAGCGTAGGTCGTCTTGCCATCGTTATCACGGTGGGCAGACACTCGACCATCGGCGTCACGCACTTGCACCACTGGGCCCATATCGATAAAGAGTCCCGTCAGTAACACGGCTTCGGTCAACGCACCGCCGCCATTACCACGTAAGTCGATGACGACACCTTCAACCTTGGCTTCGTTTAACTTCACCAATTCTTTTTCGACGTCCTGGGATAAGTTCATATAGAAACCAGGGATTTGAATCACACCCACTTTACGGTTGGCGTATTCACCGTCTTTTGGCTCGATGATCTTTGAGGTCGCGGCACGGTCTTCTAAACGGATTTTGTCGCGCACTAAGGTTAGATTAAACGGTTTAGCGTTAGAGCCGCCCTTCTTAGGTAAAATCTGTAATACGACTTTACTGCCCTTAGGCCCTTTGATCAGATCGACCACATCGTCTAATCGCCAGCCGATCACATCAACAATCTCACCGCCTTCTTGGCCGACGCCGACGATCTTATCTTCAGGCGACAGTTTTTCACTGCTGGCCGCAGGACCGCCTGCAATCAAACTCTTGATGACAGTGTAATCGTCTTCAAGCTGTAACTGCGCACCAATCCCCTCGAGGCTTAAGTTCATTTCCATTTGGAAACGTTCAGCATTACGGGGCGATAAATAGCTAGTATGTGGCTCGATGCTACGGGAGAACGCATTCATCACCGCTTGGAACACATCTTCGCTATTGGTCTGAGTCAGACGCTTGATGGCGTTGTTATAACGTTTTTGCAGAATATCAACGATTTCAGGCCATTTCTTGCCAGTGAGTTTCAGATTCAGCGCATCGTATTTAACACGTTGACGCCATAATTCGTTGATCTCGGCTTGATCTTTTGGCCAAGCAACATCTTCTCTATCGTATTCGTAGGCATCACCCGGAACGGTGAAGTCCATCTCTTTGTCGAGCAGAGAGAGTGTGTACACAAAACCTTCGTAGCGACGTTTCTGAACCAAATCAAACATCTTATAAGCAGGCTCGAGTTCACCCGAGCTCAGCATATCGTCAAACTGATTAACGTAAGGTTTGAAGCTGTCGACATCGGCTTGCGTCAGCACATTACGACGGTAGTCGAGTTGTTGCAGGTAGCGGTCAAAAATCTGAGCAGAAAACGCATCATCTAATGCAAATCTATGATAGTGGGAACGAGTGTATAAATCCGTCACTCGCTTACTCGCCACTTTATGCTGCGCTTCCTGCTTGAGAGTGGGTAACTCGCTGATTTGAATCGTAGGGGGGACAGCCCAAGCCGAGAATCCGACAAAAACAGTGGCAATGGATGTAGCCAAAGTGAGTTTTCGCATCAACAAGTTACTCCGTTTGATTAAATGATTACAGCAGGATATGTTCCGCTTTCACTTTTACCGTTAAGCCGCTATCTAGCTGAACATGAATGTCCTCTTTGTTAATGTCGGTGATCACGCCGGCTACTGGCGTCATCCCTAACTTAACATTGACACGTTGCTTCTTCGCTAAATCGGTCAATTGCGCTTGAACTAAGTTTACAGCAGGCTCTGCCTTAGGTGCTGCTTTTGCTGGGCGCTCAGTCTTACGTGCTGGCACGGCAACTTTCTTAGGGGCTTTCTTCGCAGGGGCTTTACCCGCAGGCGCCGTTTTTGGCGCTTGAGCTGCACGCTTAGCTTTTGCTTTATCTTGGCTTTCTTTCAACATCGCTTGAGCATGATCGATATGCTCTTGCTCTAACTCACCGCATGGCTGACCATCAAGATCCACACGCTGTGCACCGGCTTTTACCGATTTCAGGTAGCGCCAGCTGCTGGTGTAGCGTCTTAAGGCAACTCGCAGTTGAGTTTTACTGACTTTAGAATCATCAGCCAACCTTTCAGCCAAATCTTGAAACAATCCGATTTTTAATGGCTTAGTTTCACCTTCAGCAATAAAGCACAAAGGAAATGTTTCATACAAATACGCCAAAATTGCGTTGGTGTCGGTCAACTTATCTGTTGATTCCATCATTACTTCCACAGTTAAAAAGGGACATCGAATCCGAGGTGATAAAAATCAGCTTCTTACGAGTCGTTTATCTTGGTTAAGCTCACATATGAGCCAAAGTACAAATTAGCATTCTCGCCGAGTTAACTAAAGTTAAAAAATATAAGTTAACAATTTTTCACGGCTGAACCTATCAGGCTTATTTCGGCTGTGCTCAAAATAAGCCTTATCAGTGCATGCGCTATTATAAGGCGCACGCCACCGATTGCGACTATGAATTATGCGTTATTGTACGCAAATTAAGCAAATAGGCAGTTTTCGAAGCTTTTTACCAATAATTCCAAGCCCTTTTGGTCTTCTTCATCGAAGCGGTCAAAAATAGGACTATCGATATCCAGCACGGCCACAACCTTACCATCGGCGCGCACTGGGATAACAATTTCAGAATTACTGGCTGAATCGCAGGCGATATGACCATCAAATTGATGCACATCGGCGACGCGCTGCGTCTGATTGGTTTGCGCGGCGGTACCGCACACGCCCTTACCCATTGGAATACGGGTACAGGCCACTTTACCTTGGAAAGGACCCAACACCAGCTGTTCGCCACGCATCACGTAAAACCCCACCCAGTTCAGTTCGGTTAGGTTATCGTTTAGCAAAGCAGAAAAGTTAGCCATGGCAGCCACTAAATCATCCTCGCCCTCGAGTAAGGCCAGCGCTTGACGATTCAGTGACTCATAAAATTGCGGTTTCATAGACTTCCTAAAAAATTATTCGGCAGCGTCGTCCTTCTTAGGCGCTTTTTTCGCTACATTTTGTTTTGATGGCGTACTATTAACTTGAACCACGCCTTTAAGCAAGTTTGTCAGCTCATCTTTATTGTTAGCAAAATAGAATGCGAGCTGTTCGCTCACGGTTTCATCAATTCCGAGCTGCGCTTTTTGAATAAATGGAATGAGGTTATCGGCGATGTCGAGCATCTTATCGTAGGCGTCAGCCTCCTTTTTCGATGTAAATGTCATCTTCTCCACCCCTTCTCTTACCACGACAAACTGTGTAATAACTGCCATGACTGCCCTCGCACTGTTTTTATATACAGTAATCAGGATGACATAAAGTGAACTAGTGATGCAAGTGTTCTGATTATTCTGGTACTATGAGTACGCTTTTCGTTGTCGAGATGGGTCAAGCAATGTGCTATCTCACCCTGTAATATGGTTTTATTGCGGATTATTTGCTCTCTCAATGGCTTTGGGGCTAATTTAATATTTTTATATGCATGAAAATACAGCAGAAAACTCTGTAATCCTCTGTCGTTCCTGCGACTTAGCCGTTCGAAAGCGCGCCTTACCTACGGGTGTTAGGGCGTTATGCCCGCGCTGCAGCACCGCACTTTATGACACACCATACTGCTCGGTAAACGGCATGTTAGCGCTGTGTATTACCGCGCTGGTGTTCTATTTCCCCGCCAATTTTTTCCCGGTGCTCGAAATCCACTTTTTGGGTAGCATTCGCACCACTACAGTGTTTCAGGGCGCCTTTGCGGTGTTCGACCAAGGTTATTGGGTCGTGGGATTAGCCGTGCTCGCCGCCGCCGTGATTGGCCCGGGGTTATTGATCCTGTCGATCCTTAGTCAGATTTTGATCGTCAAATGGGGACTGGGCAGTCCGTTTTGGCGCCGCAGCCTCAAACAGTTGTTAAAGCTGCAAGGGCTGCTATCCCAGCTCACCATGCTGGAGATTTATGTGATTAGCTTTTTGGTGTCATCATTTCAGTTATCTGATTTCTCGGATATTTACTTCGGTATGGGCACCTTCTGCTTCACCATGCTTTTTTTAGTCACCCTGTTTTTACAGCGTGAATACGATATTGAGCATATGTGGAGTCTTCTCATGCAGGAGCGACACTAAGATGCAGCAACAGGGAAAAGACTTAGGCCTGTGCCTGTGCAGGGTGTGCCGGCAGCTCAATAGCAGTGACAATAGCCACTGCAGTCGCTGCGAGGCCGAGCTCCATGTCCGTGATCACAGCAGCTTACAAAAAAGTTGGGCGCTGCTGATCACCGCCGCCATTTTGTTGGTTCCCGCCAACCTCTACCCTATTACAATGCTCACCAATCAGGGGCAAGTGCGCCACGATACGATTTTTTCGGGGATTATCCATTTAGTGCATTCGGATATGTTGCCCATCGCCATTATTGTGTTTATTGCCAGTATTTTAGTGCCTTGGGTGAAAATTATCGGTTTGGCCACTTACCTCTGTGCCATCAGTTTTAATCTGCCGATTTCGAAAAAGAAACTCATGGTGGGATTTCATGTGATTGAGTGGATTGGCCGTTGGTCAATGCTCGATTTGTTTGTGATCTCCTTGACGGTTGCCCTCGTCAATATGGGGCAATTACTCGATGCAAAGCCTGCACCTGCGGCCACGGCGTTTGCATTGGTGATTTTACTGACTCAACTTGCCGCAAAAGTTTTAGACACTCGTTTACTCTGGGATCGATTGGAACCTCAAGATGACACAAATTGAATCGCCAAAAGTTGTGAAGAAAAAACTCTTTTCGCCGATTTGGCTGCTCCCGATTGTGGCGCTCGCACTCGGCGCATGGCTGGGCATTAAGAGCATCAAAGAATCGGGCATTGAAATTCAGATCCACTTCCCCAGCGCCACGGGGATCGATGTGGGCAAAACCTTAGTCAAATACCAAGGTCTTACTGTCGGTAAGGTAAAGGACATTGGTATCGATGAAGATCTTAAAGGCGTAAACGTCAAAGTCATGATGGACTATCGCGCTAAGCCTTTCTTAAATAAAGAAACCCTCTTTTGGTTAGTCACCCCAAAAGCGAGCATCACGGGTGTTGAAGGCTTAGATGCGCTGTTTTCGGGTAACTATATCGCGATTCAACCCGGTAAAGGCAATGCCGCCACCTTCTTTGAGGCTGAGCGTCAACCACCACCGATGCAGGTGGGCTCAGAAGGGGTAATGATTGAACTGACGGCCGATAAACTCGGCTCGTTAGACGTGGGTTCACCAGTGTTCTTTCGTCAGATCCCTGTCGGCAGCGTGGTCAGCTATCGTTTAGACGGCAACGCCAGAGTCATTATCAGCGCCTTTATCCAAGAGCAATATGCGCGTTTAGTGAAGAAAAACTCTCACTTTTGGAACGTTTCCGGCGTGAAAGTCGACGCCAGTTTAGCGGGTATTAAAGTCAACACTGAGAGCTTGGCTTCCATTCTGGCGGGCGGCGTGAGTTTCAGCTCTGATGATAAAGCACCTGCGGCACAAAATGGTGACAGTTTTGCCCTCTATGATTCCGAAACCAGCGCCCTTGGTGGAATTGAAGTGAGCCTGACCATGAACGATGGCAACGCGATTGATAAAGGCACTCGCATTGTGTATCGCGGCATCACCATTGGTACTCTGCAGAGCAAACAACTCACCGCAACCGGCGTGACTGCGGTGGCAAAATTTGAGCCTGAATACGCCAACCTGTTAACCAGTGACGGACTGTTTTGGCTTGAAGGCGCGGATATTTCGCTCTCTGGGATCAAAAACCCCGAGCGTTTACTCACGGGAAGCGTGATTAATTTCTTACCCGGCACCAATGCCAATACGGCGCTGCCAAGCAGTTTTGCCCTGGAAGAATCGGCGCCCGATCTATTGAAGGCCAAAAAACGTCAGCTTACTATCACCTCAACTGAAAACATGGGCCTCACCGCAGGTGCGGAAGTGCGTTACAAGCAGCTGCCTATCGGTCAGGTGCTGGCGGTGAAATTAACCAAAGATCTGTCGGCCGTTGAATATCAACTCGAGCTGCAGCCTGAGTTTGCCAGCTTAGTTCGCAGTGACAGCTATTTTATCCCCGAGTCGGCGCTGAGTATCGATGCCTCACTCGATGGGGTGTCGGTGAAAACCCGCGATATGGCGACCCTCACCAAAGGGGCCGTGAGTCTTATCCCAGGAATCAGCGACACACCGCTTGCGGCAAATACTCGCCTGTCACTCTTTAGCTCAATGGATGAAGCAAAACAGTTTTTTGCTCGGCAGCAACGTCTGTACTTTACCCTTACCAGCGTAGATGGCGCCGATGTCAGCCAAGGCTCACCGATTTACTATAAAAAAATGCAAATCGGCAGTGTGGAGTCAGTCAACTGGCAGAGCAAAACCGAAGACTTTGCGATTAAAATCGCTATCGATAAGCAGTTCCAACCCTTAGTGCAAAAACCTAAAGTGTTTTGGCGTAATAGTGCCGTGGATGTCAGCGCCAGTCTTGCGGGTATTGATGTCGCCGTCGCGCCACTCCAGGGCGCGTTAAAAGGCAGCATCAGCTTAGGTTTGTTAGATAGTTCAACGACTGAGCCTAATGCGACACTTAAACTATACGAAAGCAAACAGCTCGCCTTAGCGCAGGCTCAAGCCATCAAACTCACCTTACCCGCCTCAGCGAAATTGGCAGCCAAAGCCGCCATTCGTTACCAAGGCCATCAGGTGGGTGAAGTGACACAAGTGAAGCTCAATGCCGACTTAGCCACTCTCACGGCCACCGCCTATCTTTACGGCGACTATGCCGAGCACTTCAGCCGCAGTGATACTGAGTATCATATGGTTGATGCGCAAATCTCCTTAGCGGGGATCAAATCGCCAGAAACCTTAATCACTGGGCCTTATATTGGTGTGTTACCGGGTAAGAGCAACCAAAAGGCGAGTCAATTCCAGGCTAAATTGGTTGAGAGCAGCTATGCCAACGTGGCCGAAGATGCGCTTAAGTTTACCTTAGAAGATAGCAACCTTGGCTCGATGAAAGTCGGCACGCCCATCTTCTTCCGTGGCATTAAAGTCGGCCAAATCGATGGTTATAGCCTGTCGTCTCAAGGCAACAGCGTGCTAATGCAAGCACATATTGAGCCGCAGTACAGTCACTTAGTGAATCAGAGCAGCCAGTTCTGGGACGCTTCGGGCATCAAAGTCGATGTGGGAATTTTCTCTGGTGCACAAATTGAAGCCGGTTCGCTCGAAACCCTATTAGCGGGCGGGATTAATGTCGCGACTAAGGAAACGACGCAAGCAGGTAATCGCTTAAACCAAGGCACTGTGATCCCGTTGCAACACAAAGCCCAGAGCGAATGGCAGGAATGGGCTCCAGCCCAGTAGCTAAAGCCCTGAAGCGAGGCACTGCTACGCCGATGCTCTTTACCAGCAAGATAACAAGGTAAAAGCACTCGGTATCATTTAATAATCAGGCGCATTAGAGCGGATCTAATGCGCCTGATTTTACCTGCTAAAAGCGACTGTTTGCATCGCTATCAATCACCCTTTCGCCATCTCATCCTTAGCCATAGAACCAATAACAGACCGCAATCGCGGCGCAGATCCCTGCAAAATCGGCCGTTAAACCACAGGCGAGCGCATGACGCCCGTGACGGATCCCAACAGAGCCAAAGTAAACTGCCAGCACATAGAAAGTTGTTTCAGTACTCCCTTGGAAAATCGCCGCCAAGCGCCCCGCAAAGGAGTCCACACCATGGTGCGCCATGGTTTCGAGCATCATAGCCCGCGCGCCCGAACCGCTAAAAGGCTTCATTAATGCGGTTGGCATTGCATCGACAAAACGAGTATCAAACCCGAAAAGACTCACGCCACTGGCAATCAGTTGCAGCAGGTAATCCAAGGCGCCCGACGCCCTGAGTAAGCCAATCGCCAGCAGCATGGCTAGAAGATACGGGATCAGTTGAATCGATTGGTTAAACCCCGCCTTGGCGCCTTCGATAAACTCATCATAAATCGCCACTTTTCGCACGCCAGCCACCAGCACAAAACTGAAGACTAACAGTAGCAATACCCCGTTGCCCAAGGCGGTCGACACTGTGCCAATGGCGTCTGCGGTTAAGGTCATCAAATAAAAACCACTGGCGACTAATGCTGACAGCAGCACTGCACCATATCCGAGCACCACGGCATTGAGCAGTGAAAGCCGCTGCACAACAGCGACGATCAGAAGCCCCGCTAAGGTTGAGGCAGACGTGGCGAGCAGAATGGGTAAAAAAATGTCCGCAGGTGCGGCGGCGCCCTGTTGGGCACGGTACAAAAACACAGTGACAGGAACTAAGGTCACCGAGGAGGTATTGAGCACTAAAAATAGAATTTGTGCATTGGTTGCGACGGTTTTGACCGGATTTAGACTCTGCAAATCCTGCATTGCCTTAAGCCCCAATGGCGTGGCGGCATTATCAAGTCCAAACACGTTGGCCGTTAAGTTCATCGTCATACTGCCAAATGCGGGGTGCCCCTTGGGCACTTCGGGCATTAAGCGGCGCAGCAGCGGCTCAAACACAAAGGCAATCGCCCCAACAACGCCTGCCTTTTCACCAATTCGCATTAATCCCATCCACAGGGACAAAACGCCCACTAAGCCTAAGGCGATTTCAGCGGCGAGTTTAGCGCTGGCAAACATGGCCTCTACCGCGTTGGCAAGCACCTCTATATGCCCATTGAAAAGCTGTACCGCCATCGCCAGCAGCGATGTGAGAAAAAACACTAACCACACCCGATTTAGCACTCTGCCGCTTCCTTATTTTTATCCATGCTTTTTCTTTATGTTGCTGTGATAACCGGTTATTGATGGCAAAAGCCAAGGGAGAAAATCCCAGCCCAGTAAGGGATTATGATATACTTGCCGCAGTTGATACACAGCCTAATCCCGTTATGGTTCAATTAAATCAAAATTTTATCAATACTATTGCCCAAGAACTGCCCGCCCATCTCTCAATGGATGACTTTATCGCGGCCTGTTCGAGACCACTACGCCGCTCGATTCGCGTCAACACCTTAAAGATCAGCAGTGAAGACTTTAAGCAATTAATGCAGCCTAAAGGATGGACCTTTGAGCCTATACCCTGGTGTGAGGATGGTTTCTGGATAAGCTACGATGAAGAAGAGCAGCTCGGCAACGCCCTAGAGCATATTCAGGGATTATTCTATATCCAAGAAGCCAGCTCCATGTTGCCCCCCACTGCGCTATTTACCCCAAATGCGGATTGGCAATCTGTATTAGATTTAGCTTCAGCGCCGGGCTCTAAAACCACGCAAATGGCAGCGTTAATGAATAATCAAGGCTTATTAGTCGCCAATGAATATTCCGCTAGCCGCGTCAAAGTGCTCCATGCCAATGTGCTGCGCATGGGCGCGAGTCACTGCGCCCTGACCCACTTCGATGGACGGGTATTTGGCGAGTATCTGTATGAAAGTTTTGATGCGGTGTTGATTGACGCCCCCTGCGGTGGTGAAGGCACAGTCCGTAAAGATGCGGACGCGTTAAAATCTTGGTCCCTCGATGAGGTGCTCGAAATTAGCGAAACCCAAAAAGCGTTAATCGAATCCGCATTTTTGGCGTTAAAACCGGGTGGCAGTTTGGTGTATTCCACTTGCACCCTTAATCGGCACGAAAACCAAGGCGTGTGCGAATATTTACAGCAAACCTATGGCGATGCGGTGCAATTTGAATCCTTAAGCCAACTGTTTGATGGCGCCGAAAAAGCCACTACGCCAGAAGGCTTTTTGCACGTTTGGCCGCAAATTTACGACAGTGAAGGCTTTTTTGTCGCTAAATCGACTAAAACCCGCTCGGTGCCGCGCCTGCAACCAGAGCCTAAATTGCAAAAGAATTTCCCCTTTACGGAGGCAAGTGCCAAACAAGCCAAAGCCATTCAAGCCTATTTTGCCGATGATTTGGGTATCGAACTGCCCGATGATCTCATTATGGTGCGCGACGATGAGTTTTGGCTCTTTCCCCATGAATTTAGAGATTTTATCGGCAAAATGCGCTTTCAGCGGATTGGGGTTAAGCTTGCCGACCACAGTAAACATGGCTTTAAAGTCCGTCATGAAGCCATTATTGCGCTTGCGGGAAAATCACTTACTGCGGCGACAAACGGCGCTAAAGTTGTCGACGTTAGCGATGAGCAAGCGAAAGAGTATTTGATGGGACGAGATATTCCCCTCGATATGGCTGGCAAGGCTCAAGGTGAAGTGATTGTCTGTTATGGCGGCGCGCCCTTAGGCATGGCTAAACATTTAGGCAATAAATTAAAAAACAGCCTGCCCAGAGACTTAGTAAAAGATAAAGTGTTATTGCTACCACCGCAGGCATAATGGTTATAAATCGACCATTTTTTAGCGAGAAATAACCTAAAAAAGGGGATAGAGAAAGTGTCACTCACACTAAACTCAACTACACTGAGTCTATTGTAAAGCGCACTGCATGGCGCTTTCATCTGTAGCGCACGGCTCTTCAACGAGCCATTCCCCTAGGCCCAAACAGTTGGAATCGTTTTGGGCCTTTTTTTATGGGCTTACGCCTAATCGAGTTTAGCTTTTATTTATGGAGCAAACTTTATCGACTAGCACTTTACTCACAACGCGTAAGTAAAAGCTTAGCCTTTGCGGACTCAACCAAGTGTTACACGTCTTATCGGCCGATTAAACGGGCCGCATCCTTAAACAAGTTAAAGAAGTTCTCACTGGTGTACTCGGCAAGCTCTTCGTAACGCTCTGCGCGCAGCTCTGCCACAAACTCGGCCACATCACGCACATAGGCAGGTTGATTCTCCTGCCCACGGTGTGGAATAGGTGCAAGATAAGGCGAATCGGTTTCCACCAATAAACGCTCTTTCGGCACTTTACGGATCACGGTTCTTAACTCACCGGCATTTTTAAAGGTCACAATGCCAGAAACGGAAATATAAAAACCTAAATCAATCGCCGCCTTGGCCATTTCCCAGTTTTCCGTAAAGCAATGCAACACGCCACCGACTTTGTCCGCCTGCCCCGCTTTGAGCATGTTGATGGTGTCTTCACGGGCGTCACGGGTATGCACAATCAGCGGCTTATTGACTTCAACCGCCAAGGCTATTTGTTGCTCAAAACACTGTTGTTGCAGGGCTTTGGTCTCATCGGCATAAAAATAATCTAAGCCGGTTTCACCAATAGCCACCACTTTTGGATCCATCGCGAAACGGCGAATTTGCTCAACATCGAGGCCGTCTTTCACATCCAGCGGATGCACGCCCGAAGACAAAAAAACTTGCTCGAAAGCAGCAACCTTGTCACGCATCGACTCGAATCCCTGCTGGCGCACATTGACACAGAGCATATAGTCGACACCGCGCGCCTTAGCGTTAGCGAGGATGAGTTCTAAGGTTTGTTGATCGGGCGCCGCTTTCAGGCGATCGAGATGGCAATGTGAATCGATAAGCACAGCAATTTCCACACAGTGAAACAAAAAAGGAGCACAAGGATACTCAGCGATGGGATCGAGGTCAAATTCCGCTAATGCTCACTCAGCACTAAATAACCTGAGCTCGGGATAAGTAGAGCCGCTGAATAGGCATCTTTTCGGGCCTCTCTGCGTTGCTCTGTCTAACCATAGCTCGCTATGGCGTACGACAGAGCGCCTTGATATGCGCAAAAATCTGCGCATTCAGTCAAAAAAAGATTGAAACCTTTAAAAACAATAAGTTACTTGGTTTGCGTGGATTGTTAAATTTAGATTTTCGACACTCGCTACCCCGAGTTCAGGTTAAATACTCAGTGTAGGCCCTAGCGAAGCACAATAGAAATTACATAGTGCAAGTTAAGTCGCCCGAAGCGAGCTCTCGGGATAACAATTTTTCGATATGGTGTTTATGGCTGTCGGGATCAGAAACGATTTTAATCCCAATCCCCACAGGACGGCCACCCGATGCGCCCAGCGGATTAATCCACACAACCACGCCACGGAACTCGTTGGAGGTGGTCGCGCCGGGTAAACGATAGGCGATGGTTAACGTCTCACCGAGGTAATGGGTTTCCCCGGTGGCGACAAACAGCCCTGCCGGTTTGATAAACGGCATATAGGCGCGGTAAAGCTGATGTAAGGTATCAAAATTTACGACAAGATCGACCATGGCATGTTACTTATTTGTTATTTCTCTATATTCTAAGACATAACTTTGACACAAGCCTAAATAATTGACACTCGGCATTGCACTTAAGCTATGACACATTCCCATGATTTTCGCCGCCAAGTTCCCTATTTGCGCTTGCACAAACGCATCTTGGTCGCCGTACTTCAATAAAATTTGTCTCAGGAGTAAGTATAAAACCTTAAGAGCATCAATGATCTGTTGTTCACTTATCGTTAACAAACTAGCACACAGATGGCCTGACGACAAACTTTGCGCCCAATCTTTGCGAAAACCTAACAAAGTTTGATAGCGACTCGGTTGTGTCCCATCTGTTTGCAAACTTTCGGCCAACTTTAATGGGCCGCCAACCACACTTAAACACCAAGTCACATCCTCTTGGATCTGGCTGTGCTGAATTAACCAGTTTTTGATCAACATCTTAGACGGCGCCACAAACGAAAGCCGTTGGCAGCGACTGCTGATCGTTGGCATTAAACGCGCGGGCGTATCGGAATGTAATAGCAGTAAAGTGTCTTTGCCCGGCTCTTCGAGCGTCTTGAGTAACGCATTGGCGGAAGCTGAGTTCAGGCGCTCGCTGTGGTGAATAATGGCGACACGCCGACCACTCTGCTGGGCGGTTGCACTCAGGCGAGTACACAGCTCACGGATTTGGTCGACTTTAATTTGATGACCATCGGCCTCAATTTGATAAAAATCAGGGTGGTTACCCGCATCAAATAACTGGCAAGACTTACAAAAACCGCATCCGCCAGTGGGAGTGGGTTGTGAGCACATGGCGGCGCGCGCCATAAACACACTCAAGAGTTCACCACCATAGGCGGAATCGATACCCACGAGTTGCGCGTGGGGGACTTTTTGGATTTGTAACTGGGTTAAAAACGCCTGTCTTGGCGCATCGAGCCAAGGCAGGGTTAATACATCAAATCCGCTTTGCGTTACCATGCCATCGCCTGTAACACGGCCAGAATATCTTTATGCACTTCGGCCATGGTTTGGCTGGCATCGATGACGACAATCTGCTCATCTTCGTTGGCAAGCTTGAGGTAAGTTGCGCGCGCCCGTTCAAAAAAGTCGATGGCTTGTTGCTCGATTCTATCAAGCTCGCCCCGCTTTGCTGCGCGCTGCAATCCAAGCTTAGGGTCAAGGTCAAGATAGAGGGTTAAATCGGGTTTAAAGCCTTTGAGCGTCGCGGTACTCACGGCTTCGACTAAGGGCATTAAGCCGCGTCCACCACCTTGGTAAGCTAAGGACGACAAATTATGCCTATCCCCTAACACCCACTTGCCTTCTGCCAGTGCAGGTTTGATCACATTGGCGACGAGCTGAGCTCTAGCGGCGTAGATCAATAAACATTCGGACTCATCACACAGAGGATCGCTTGGGTCGGCAATTTTCACTAAGTCACGAATACGCTCGGCCAGCGGCGTACCGCCTGGCTCGCGGGTGCAAACAGGTGCGAGGCCAGTATGCTTTTCAATAAAATCGCGAATAAGGGCAATCGCACTCGATTTGCCTGCGCCTTCCAGTCCTTCAACAACGATGAATTTGGCGGATGCTTGGGTCATTTTTTCTTTCTCTGATAAATATCGACGGCGCGGTTATGCTCTTCCAAGGTGGTCGAAAACACATGGGTGCCATCGTTGCGCGACACAAAATACAAATAACTGACCTTGGCAGGCTTAGACACCGCCTGCAATGATGCCTTACTCGGCGCTGCAATCGGCGTTGGCGGTAAACCGAAAATCCGGTAAGTGTTAAAAGGGGTCTCTTCGACGAGATCTTTACGGGTGATATTGCCTTTAAATCTGTCCCCCATGCCATAAATGACCGTGGGATCGGTTTGCAGCTTCATCCCCAGATTGAGTCGATTGATAAAGACACCGGCGATTTGATCGCGCTCGAAGGCTTGGCCAGTTTCTTTCTCAACAATCGATGCCAAGATCAGCATCTGGTAGGGCGATTTAAGTGGTAAACCGGGCACACGCTCCGCCCATGCTTTGGCAAGCTCCTGCTCCATCATCTTATAACTTTGGGTGAGCAGCGTCTTAGCATCGCTATCGGCGGTGTAATGGTAAGTATCGGGGAAGAATTTACCTTCGGGCAGCGCCGAATCGTCGCCCTGCTCCATCAATACCGCACTAAAGACTTCAGGAGACAACTGTAAGTGCGGCGCACTCGCGAGTTGTTGCTCCCACTCGGCAATGGTTTTGCCTTCGACTAAGGTCAGGCTGAAGGTTTTCACCTTACCATTCACTAAATCATTGAGTAAGTCGGCAATCGACTGCGAAGGAGACATCTCGTAAAGACCGGTACGGATCTTCGCCAGTTCTGGGCGCAATCTCAGTAACCATTTGAGTTTCCACTTGTCTTGGATAACACCATCGGTTTCTAACTGTTGGGCCAACTGGTGCACGCTGGTGCCACGGGCAATGGTTAATTCTTTGGCTTCGGTTAGGACTAAGGGGGTTTGGCTGTAATCAATAATCGTTCGATAGCCCCAATAACCAACCAAACAAGCTAAAGTCAGCAAGGTCAACAACGTAGAACTTGCGATCAGAATGATTTTTTTCATAGTGAGAGTGAAAGTGTTTGTCTAAGATCTGCTGTCAAAGGAGAAGGAGTAAAAGTGTGCGAGTCAATCGCCAGCACATCCACTACGCCTAAGACGCTGTTAGTGATAAATGCCGAGTCAAACTCCACTAAACGCTCGGCGCCAAACGGCAAACAATTGATATTCATCTGCTGTGCAAGTAAGGCTAACATAACTTGCTCGCGCATCACACCCGCGACGCCGCAGCGTTCCAACGACGGGGTAATCACTTGATTGCCTTTGACAAAAAAGATATTCGCCATCGAAGACTCTATCACCTGCCCAGTGCAATCCAGCACCAACCAATCATCAAAACCTTGGGCTAAGGGCTGGGATTTGATCAACACTTGCTCGAGGCGATTAAGGTGCTTTATGCCCGCCAATAAGGGTTGATGACCTAATTGGACCGCTGACGTCGCAAGGCGAATGCCCTGTTGCTGCCACAAGGCATATTGGGCAGGAATAGGATGAACTGAGACGACTTCAGTGACTTGAACCAGCTCTGGCGGCGCATAGCCACGGCCACCCACGCCCCGTGTGAGCATCAATTTAATACAGTGCTGTGGGTATTGCTTGGCGAGAGTATCGAGTTGTTGGCTTAGGGCTTGACTCATTTGCCAGTCAAACCCTAGCCGCGCAGCGCCTGCCGTAAGACGGGCTTGGTGCTGCTCAAAAAACAAAATGCCATGCGCATCGGTTCGCATCGTGGCAAATAGGCCATCACCATAGGCAAGCCCTCTGTCCATGGGAGCAATGCTTGCCTGTGATACCCCATTAACCCAAATCAAGGGTATTAGTCCTGACTGATACGGCTGGCGACCGCATCTTGCTGATCTTTATATTTCGCGTTTTTACGCTTGTTGTAAGGACGCGCCACTGGGCCACTTAAACGTTCAAAGTTTAACGCACCAATAGTCATCCGTGGACGCAGCGCCAAAGGCAACTTACCACTGTTATAAAACTCAAGCACGATTTTACCCTGCCAACCCGGATCAATTCGGTGTGCAGTGACGTGCACCATCAGGCCTAAACGCGCCAGTGAAGAGCGGCCATCGAGCCAACCGACGATATCGGCTGGCAGCGTCACGCTTTCATAGGTCACGGCGAGCGCCAATTCACCGGGATGGAGGAAGAAGGCTTCGCCGTCAGGGATTTCGATGATTTCGCTCATCACCCGATCAAGCGCCGCCTGCACTTCCGTACTCGGACCACTCAGGTCGATAAAAGGCGCGGTATGATCTTTAAAGACCCGAAATTGCCCCCCTAATCGCACATCGACACTCACACCAGAAATCGCATCGTTGCTTGGGCGAGGTTCAATCACAATCGTGCCGTTATCAAGGGCCTGTTCAATTTCGATATCGGTTAAGCGCATCTTGCCTTTTACTCCCTGAGTTTTAGTCGTTATTTTGCCAGTAGATGTTGAATACGAGTCTTCAAAATATCGGTCGCGATACGGTTTTTACCACCACGAGGCACGATAATATCAGCGTATTGTTTTGAAGGTTCAATAAATTGCAGGAACATAGGACGCACTGTCTTCTTGTACTGTGAAATCACCGATTCCATTGTACGGCCACGCTCGGCCACGTCGCGGGTTAAGCGGCGCAGGAAGCAAATGTCCAGCGGCGTATCCATAAACACGCTCGCATCCATCAATTCACGCAATTTAGGGTCTGTTAACAGCAGGATGCCTTCTAAAATGATCACTTTTTTCGGCGTCATTTTTACGGTTTCGGCCATACGCGTATGTTCGGTATAACTATAGCAAGGAATATCAACAGCTTCGCCAGACTTTAGCAACTGCAAGTGCGTGCATAGCAGCTGATGGTCTAACGCTTTGGGATGGTCGTAGTTTGTTAACACACGCTCATCCATGGATAAATGACTCTGATCGCGGTAGTACGCGTCTTCGTTAATTACCCCAATCTGATCTGTGCCTAAATCGCGGCGAAGTTCGTCAAAAATCGTCTTGGCAATTAAACTCTTGCCCGATGCTGACGCGCCAGCAATTGCAATAATGACACACTGCTGAGAATTCATACCCTTAAACCTTACTCGTCATCTGATACGCTAATAGAAACTGTTTTTTGGCTCTGTTTGAGAGCCAATTCGGCGCCCACTTTACGGGCAATTTCCCGATAAAGTGCTGCCACTTCACTGTCAGGTTCGGCTACAACCGTCGGCGCCCCCACATCCATGGCTTCACGGATATTGATGTGCAGCGGTAAGGCGCCTAACAGTGGAACTTGATAACGCTCGGCCATTTTACTGCCACCGTGCGTACCAAATGGGTGTTCTTTATGACCACACTCGGGGCATAAATGGAAACTCATATTCTCAACAATCCCGAGGACGGGAATATTCACCTTCTGGAACATGGTGATGCCTTTCTTGGCATCGGCCAGTGCGATGTCCTGCGGGGTAGTCACGATCACAGCGCCACTGACAGGCACTTTTTGCGACAGGGTCAATTGAATGTCGCCAGTCCCCGGCGGCATGTCGACCACCAGATAATCGAGTTCAGGCCACTGGGTTTCATTGAGCAGCTGCGCAAGCGCGCCCGCCGCCATAGGACCACGCCATACTGCGGCTTCATCACCACTTAACATAAAACCAATTGATTGAGCTGCAATACCGTGGGCACTGGCGGCGCTCATGTGTTTACCATCAAGGGAAACGGGTCTGAAGTTGGGGATCCCAAGCATTAATGGGACGGAAGGACCATAAATATCGGCATCTAAAATACCGACCTGGGCACCTTCGGCGGCCAGAGCTAAGGCAAGGTTAACCGCTGTGGTCGATTTACCCACACCGCCTTTGCCGGACGCGACGGCAATCACTTGCTTCACATTCGCAATGGGTGCAATAGAGGCAATCGCCGAATACACTTTTGGTTGGAAATCGATTTCACACTCAACTTCGTCGATGGCATCCAGCACCGCGAGTTTGTTGGTGATTGCCATGACAGTATCACGATATTGCGTCATGCAAGGGTATGGATAGACTAAGCCAAGCTGCAAACGCTTACCTTCAATCGCCAATTTATTCACGCATCCTGCGCTCACTAACCCCTTCGCTAAATACGGGTCGATATATGCATCGAGAATGGCCAGAACGGGCCCGAGAAGATCGTCACTTAAACGATAATCAGTTTGAGTTGAAGACAAAAGAATTACCCCCACCAATAAATTTGCCCAAGTGTACCAGATAATGACAAAAACATTAGCGCAGATTTAACCCAATCGACTCAGGTTTTGATGAAAATCATCCTGTAATCGGTTAGTATCTCTACCATTATTTTTGGCCCACCACGATATTTGAGACAAGATGGCAACTTCACAACGTAAAATTCTCGTGACCAGCGCACTTCCCTACGCGAACGGACCGATTCATTTAGGTCACATGCTGGAATACATCCAGACGGATATCTGGTCGCGTTATCAAAAGCTTCGTGGACATGAGTGCCACTATATTTGTGCCGATGACGCCCACGGCACACCGATTATGCTCAAGGCGCAACAATTAGGCATGGCGCCTGAAGAAATGATCGCGCAAGTCAACAAAGAGCATCAGCAAGATTTCGCCGATTTTAATATCGCCTTCGATAATTATCACAGCACCCACAGTGAAGAAAACCGCGTGCTGGCGAGCGATATTTACTTAAAACTGCGCGCTAATGGCTATATCAAGAGCAAGAGCATTTCGCAATTATTTGACCCTGAAAAGTCGATGTTCCTGCCAGACCGCTTCGTAAAAGGCACCTGCCCTAAGTGTAAATCACCGGATCAATACGGCGATAACTGTGATGCCTGCGGCGCAACTTACAGCCCAACTGAGCTGATTAATCCTAAGTCGGCCGTCTCTGGCGCGACACCTGTAATGAAGGACACTGAGCACTTCTTCTTCGATTTACCCGCCTTCGAAGACATGCTCAAAGAGTGGACTCGCTCGGGTGCGCTGCAAACCGAAATGGCCAACAAACTCGATGAATGGTTCGAACAGGGCCTGCAGCAATGGGACATCACCCGCGATGCACCTTACTTTGGTTTTGAGATCCCAGATGCACCGGGCAAATACTTCTACGTATGGTTAGATGCACCTATCGGCTACATGGGCTCATTCAAAAACCTCTGTGACAAACGCCCAGAGCTGAGCTTTGACGAATTTTGGGCAAAGGATTCTAAGGCCGAAGTTTACCACTTTATCGGTAAAGACATCGTTTACTTCCACAGCCTGTTCTGGCCAGCGATGCTCCATGGCTCGGGCTACCGTCAACCTAACAGCGTCTACGCCCACGGTTATGTTACAGTAAACGGCGCTAAGATGTCTAAATCTAAGGGCACCTTTATTAAGGCGCGCACCTATTTAGACCACTTAGATCCTGAATACTTACGCTACTACTACGCCGCCAAGCTGAGCAGCCGTATCGACGATCTCGACCTGAATTTAGAAGACTTCGTTCAGCGCGTAAACTCAGACTTAGTTGGCAAACTCGTTAACCTAGCGTCTCGTACTGCAGGCTTTATCACTAAGCGTTTCGATGGCAAGTTGGCCAAGATAGCCGACACCACGCTCACGGATGCGTTTTTAGCTAAGCAAGAGCAAATCGCCGAGTTTTATGAAACCCGCGAATACGGTAAAGCGATGCGCGAAATCATGGCACTAGCCGATATCGCCAACGGTTTTGTCGCCGATGCGGCGCCTTGGCAGTTAGTGAAGCAAGACGATCAACAGGAAGCCGCGCACCAAGTGTGCTCGAACGCCCTGAACCTGTTCCGTATTCTGGTCACTTACTTAAAACCTGTATTGCCACGTTTAGCGCTGGATGTTGAAGCCTTCTTCCAACAGACCTTAACTTGGGATAGCTTAGGCCAAGATATGGCGGGACACGAAATTGCACCATTCAAAGCCATGATGCAACGTGTTGAATTAGACAAGGTTAACGCTATGGTGGCCGACTCTAAAGAAAACCTGCAAGCCACGAGCGAGCCTGAAGCGCCTAAGGGCCCATTGGCGAGCGATCCGATTAGCGACACCATTAACTATGAAGATTTCGCTAAAATCGATCTGCGTATTGCCCGTATTGTCAAAGCCGAGCATGTGGCCGAAGCAGACAAACTGTTAAAACTGCAATTGGATATCGGCGGCGAAACCCGTCAGGTATTTGCGGGCATTAAATCGGCCTACTCACCTGAGGATCTCGAAGGTAAGTTGACTGTGATGGTCGCCAACCTTGCACCGCGTAAAATGCGTTTTGGCATGTCAGAAGGCATGGTACTGGCTGCAGGCCCTGGTGGCAGCGATTTATGGATTTTAGAACCCCATGAAGGCGCACAGCCTGGCATGCGTGTCAAGTAAAACACAGAGCACGACCCAAGCTACTGCTAAACCGACATAAGGCCGCATTAAATGCGGCCTTATTTGTTGGTAAAAACATCCCTTTACGCTTTTTCTGGGAGCCTAGCCGAATGCGCTCTCGACAAGCGGCTTACAGTGGGACACTATCGCGCCTGTGGCTAAGCGTTAATCGCGAGGCCGCAATCACTAAGCTGTCCTGGCTGAGCTGTAATCGTTGTTGTAATAGCTGTTGTAATAGCCAAGCCGCACTGTGTCGCGGCAACGCACTATGGAATTTTCGAGGAGAAGTTATGGGCAATATCATTGAGCAGTTGTTGTTTTCTGCTTCAATAACTGGTCCCATCTGTTTAATGTTAGCCTTAGGCGTGATGCTTAAACGCACCCAGGTGATTGATGAGCACTTTATTGATGTCGCCTCTAAGCTGGTTTTTAATGTCACCCTGCCCGCGCTGTTGTTTCTCAGCATCATTAGCTCGCACCACGATCTTGCCGCCAGTGCGCCGTTAATCGGTTATGGCTTATTAGCCAACTTACTGTTTTTTATTCTCTCGACCTACGCGACGAAACGATTTTTCCCCGAGCCGAAGGATCAAGGCGTCATCATTCAAGGGGGATTTAGAGCCAATACCGCCATTATCGGCTTAGCCTATGTCTCTAATGCCTATGGCGAATCAGGCGTTGCTTTAGCGGCCGTTTATGTGGCATCCATGACACTGCTCTACAATATCCAAGCCGTGATTTGTTTAAGCCCGCGGGGAGAAGAATCGAGCCGCCGCGCCTTTGCGGTGATCATTAAAACCATCACCAAAAACCCGCTGATCATTGCCATTATGCTCGGCATGCTGTTTTATCTGCTGGCGATCCCGGTTCCTAAAATGGTTCTCGATGCCGGACAATACTTTGCCAATATGACGCTCCCCTTAGCACTGCTGTGCACTGGCGGCTCACTGGATATTGGCTCGCTTAGACATGAAAAGTATTCCACTTGGTTCTCGACCGCCTTAAAACTGATCTTTGCGCCACTGTTCATCACCCTAGGAGCCTTGATACTTGGCTATCGCGGTGTTGAATTGGCCTTAGTGTTTTTGATGAGCGCCGCGCCCACGGCGGCCGCAAGTTATGTGATGGCGCGGGCCATGGGAGGAAATGCCACCCTAGCCGCCAATATTATCGCCCTCACCACAGTTTGCTCACTACTCACCTGCACCTTAGGCATTTTTATCCTATCGACCCTAGGGCTTATTTAAACTAAGGCTTATTCAAACTTAAGCTGACTGAAACTTAGGGGTAATTTACATAAGACAAAGGCGAGCATGGCTCGCCTTTTGTTTGCAAGATGTCGATAAGGCAACGCCATTAGACAGGGTTAGCGATATCCACAAAATGGTGCACTAAATTAAATTCGCGGGCGAGATGGCGCCCCAGCGCCTCAATACCAAAACGCTCAGTTGCATGGTGACCCGCTGCATAATAGTGAATACCCTGCTCCACCGCGCTGTGGAACGTCCGCTCGGACACTTCGCCACTGATAAACGCATCAACCCCAAGGCTTGCAGCAATATCGATATAATCCTGAGCGCCACCAGTACACCAAGCTAAGTGCTGGATTTCATCCGAACTTTCACCAATATGCAGTGGCGTTCTGCCAAGTACATCACCTAAGGTCGCGGCAAATTCACTGGCACTAACAGGTAAATCCAGTTTGCCACGCCACACGAGCCCCTGCGCCACATCTTCAACCGCTTCGGCATCGAGGATCCCAAGTTTGCGGCCGAGTGTGGCATTGTTGCCCAACATAGGGTGAGCATCTAAGGGCAAGTGATAGCCAAACAGGTTGATATCATGGGCGAGTAAGGCTTTGATCCGCCGCTGCTTCATGCCGGTGATCACCTCTGGTTCACTCTTCCAAAAAAAACCATGGTGAACCAAAATCGCATCGGCTTTGAGGCGAATCGCTTCATCGATTAACGCTTGGCACGCCGTCACACCTGTCACTATTGTGCGGATCTCTGCTTTCCCTTCAACCTGTAACCCATTCGGGGCGTAATCTTTAAAGGCCGATACGCGCAAAAAATCGGCTAAATATTGGGTTAGTTCTGTCCGTGTCATTCCATCACCGTTTACACTTTTTTATTGATTATAGGCAGTTACGCTTAAGTTCGTACTGTATCACATGGCTAAATCAACGCGAACCCCACCTTGCAGGTACACCACACGTACCTTATCTCCCGCATTGAATACCATGCCGGGATCATAATCTTGGATCACCATGACTTGCGTGCCATCTTCCTGAGTGATCATCAGCTCCACTAGCTTAAGTGATTGCACTGTCGTGCCACTACCATAACGATTACCCACACCAGCGCCAATCAAGGCCCCCAATACCGTTGCGATATCTTGTCCTGAGCCGCCACCAAATTGATGGCCAATCACCCCGCCCGCTAAGGCGCCACCAAAGGTTTTCCAACCTTGGTTTCTGTCTTCAATCAATTGGGTTTCGGTGATATTGCGTACCGAGTTGATATCGCCATAGAGGACTTTTTCGACCGGCACAGCCTGATTACGATCGTAGCCTGCTTGCACGGGAGAAATCACTAAAGCACAAATAAACATAAAGCTCGCTAGTGTAGGTTTCCACATATCCGAATTTCCGCTAACTTAATATAAGGGTCTATTACTGAATCATACGCAATTGTGAACTCACTGTCTTTTCTGAATCACGAATTTGAAGCTTTTCCTTCACCCGAACTCGCCCTAACCGATCCAAACGGCTTATTGGCGATAGGCGGTGATCTTCGACCTGAACGTTTATTAACCGCCTATTATCACGGCATTTTTCCTTGGTTTAACGCCGACGATCCCATCTTATGGTGGTCACCGGATCCCCGCGCCATTTTTATTCCTGGCCAAGTGAATATCAGTACCAGTTTACGCAAATATTTAAAAAAACAGCCCTGGCGATTCACCATCAACCATGCCTTTACCGATGTGATGGCGGGCTGCGCTCAACCTCGGCGTAAACAAGCCGGCACTTGGATAACCCATGAAATTCAAATGGCTTACCGCGAGTTACACCATAATGGCCATGCCCATTCCGTCGAAGTCTGGCACGGCGAGCGTTTAATTGGCGGCCTTTATGGCCTTGCTATCGGTCAAGTCTTTTGTGGGGAATCCATGTTCCACCGCGAAACCAACGCGTCAAAGGCGGCCATGGCAGTGCTACAACAGCATCTCATCACAATGAATTTTAAATTGATTGACGCACAGGTGATGAATCCCCACCTTGAGAGCTTGGGGGCCAAGCCAGTCAAACGCGCTGATTTTATTCAACTCTTGACTCAGTTTAGGGATAAGCCCGTCAACCCAGCGGCTTGGATACCGAGTGAGGTCACTCTTGAACTCTAACGCGAGTAACACGCCCATCGCCATTGGGATCAGCCAAATCTTCCCCTGCAGTTATCTTGATGGACAGCAGGAACAACTGTTGGTGATCCAAGAGGAAACCCTCGACCCCATTTTATTTGATCGCCTATTAGCCATAGGTTTTCGCCGCAGTGGCAGCGCCATTTATAAACCACGCTGTCCTCGTTGCAGTGCCTGTCAGCCGATTCGTCTGCCGATTAATGAATTCATGCCTTCTAAACGGCAAAAACGCACTTTAGCCCATAACCGCGATTTAACTTGGCGTATTACCTCAGAGCATACCGAGGCCCAATACGCCTTGTATGAAAAATACATTCGTGAGCGCCACTTCGATGGCCCCATGTTTCCTCCGAGTAAGTCGCAGTATGAGCAGTTCTTATTTTGCCATTGGCTACCTCCAACCTTTATCGAAGTCTATGATGGAAATCGACTTTTAGCAGTCGCAGTGACAGATACGCTCCCCAATAGTTTGTCGGCTATTTACAGTTATTTTGACCCCGATGAAGAACGTCGCTCCCTTGGCTCACTGCTCATTTTACTCCAGTGCCGCTTAGCAAAATTACAGGATAAAGAATTTCTTTATCTCGGGTATCAAATTGATGCAAATCGAAAAATGTCCTACAAGCGCTTATACCGCCCTTACCAGATTTTAACTCCCCAAGGCTGGGAGTATTCCCAAGTTTGCTAGGCACTTCCCCTTTACAGCAAGGTGAATTTGCGGCATGATACGCCCGTTTTTTATATTCGAAGGCTAATGGGATAACTAATTAATGGCGAAAGAAGACAACATTGAAATGCAAGGCACTATCCTTGAAACCTTGCCAAACACAATGTTCCGCGTAGAGCTTGAAAATGGTCATGTGGTGATAGCCCACATTTCTGGCAAAATGCGCAAAAACTACATCCGCATTCTGACTGGTGACAAAGTTACCGTTCAGTTGACTCCTTATGATCTGACCAAAGGTCGTATTGTCTTCCGCGCACGCTAATAGTACCCCTTAGTTGAAAAACCCGGCGAGGCCGGGTTTTTTTGTTGGCGAAAGATCAGAAAAATGGCTGCAATTGCAGCCATTTTTATTGGGTTTCACAGCATTTACGCTTTGCTGGTACTCTTCTCATGCCGCTCGGTGTGGATGACAATTTCCCCTTCCTTCGCATCGACATGGGCAATACCGCCATGTTCTAACGCACCGAAGAGGATCTCATCCGCTAACGGACGTTTAATCAGCTCAGTCACCACACGGGCCATTGGTCGTGCACCCATGCTCTTATCATAGCCTTTCTCGGCGAGTAAGGTTCTGGCTTCATCGCTAACTTCCAGCACCACATGTTTCGCATCCAGTTGTGCCTGCAATTCCACCAAGAATTTATCCACCACTTTGGCAATGATGGTCATGTCTAAATGGTTGAACCAAATGATGGAATCTAAGCGGTTACGAAACTCTGGTGAAAAGACCCGATTGATTTCCGACAGGGCATCTTGGGTATGATCCTGCTGCGTAAAGCCAATAGACTTACGGATCGTTTCCTGAACCCCTGCGTTTGTCGTCATCACTAAGGTGACATGCCTAAAGTCCGCCTTGCGACCGTTGTTATCGGTTAAGGTGCCGTGATCCATCACTTGCAGCAATAGGTTATACACATCGGGGTGAGCCTTCTCAATTTCATCGAGTAGCACCACGCAATGGGGATTCTTAATCACAGCATCGGTCAGTAAACCACCTTGGTCGTAGCCCACATAACCTGGAGGCGCACCAATTAAGCGAGAAACCGTATGGCTTTCCATGTACTCAGACATATCAAAGCGCACCAGTTTCATGCCAAGGCAACTGGCTAACTGATTGGTGACTTCTGTCTTACCAACCCCAGTTGGGCCCGCAAATAAGAAACTGCCCACAGGCTTTTTATCCGTACCTAACCCACTGCGAGATAAACGAATCGCCGAGCTTAAGGACTCAATTGCCTTGTCTTGACCAAAGACCACCATCTTGAGATTGCGCTCAAGATTACGCAGTAAGTCTTTGTCGGTGGCAGAGACAGACTTTTCTGGGATCCGAGCAATCTTAGCCACTATGGTTTCAATCTCGGCCTGACCGATGGTTTTCTTACGTTTGCTCTGTGGCAACATGGCCATTCGCGCACCCGCCTCATCGATCACATCGATGGCTTTATCGGGTAAATGCCGGTCATTAATGTGTTTTGCCGACAGCTCAGCCGCGCTATTAATCGCCGCTTGGGTATAACGCACTCCATGGTACTCTTCGTACTTAGCCTTAAGCCCCATGAGAATTTTTGTGGTTTCAGCTACTGAAGGCTCATTGATATCGACCTTCTGGAAACGACGCGCCAGTGCACGGTCCTTCTCAAAAATGCTTTGATATTCTTGGAAGGTGGTCGAGCCCATGCAACGCAAATTACCGCTCGATAATAATGGCTTAAGTAGGTTCGACGCATCCATCACCCCACCCGATGCGGCGCCCGCACCAATGATGGTGTGAATTTCATCGATAAATAAAATGGCGTGTTTATCGGCGCTGAGTTCCTTAAGCAGACTCTTGAAACGTTTTTCAAAATCGCCACGGTATTTAGTGCCAGCAAGCAAGGAGCCTAAGTCGAGGGAATAAACCGTCGCCTGTGACATCACCTCTGGCACTTGATTATTGACGATTCGATAGGCCAAGCCTTCGGCAATCGCAGTTTTACCCACGCCAGCCTCACCCACCAGTAGCGGATTATTTTTACGGCGACGACATAGGGTTTGAATTGCCCGTTCAATTTCTTGATCGCGGCCGATGAGTGGGTCGATAATCCCTTGCTTCGCAAGCTGGTTTAGATTGCTCGCAAACTGCGACAACATGCTACGCTCTTCACCCGCTTCGGTTTGATCTTCGATGCGTTCGTGATCTTGATGGGCGTCGCTGTCCTCATTTTTTGAAAAACCATGGGAAATATAGTTCACCACATCTAAACGACTGATGTCGCTGCGACGCAGCAAATACACAGCTTGGGATTCCTGCTCACTAAAAATCGCCACCAGCACATTGGCGCCAGTGACTTCATTGCGGCCCGAGGATTGCACATGGAAAACGGCGCGTTGCAGCACCCGCTGAAACCCAAGCGTTGGTTGGGTTTCTTTATCATCGTCCATATCCGCAATGATTGGGGTGGTTTGTTGGATAAAGCTTGCTACTTCATCTCTGAGTTTATCTAAATTCGCTCCACAGGCGATTAGCGCTTCTTGAGCCGCAGGGTTGTCTATCAGAGCCAATAACAGATGT
Source organism: Shewanella sp. GD03713 (assembly GCF_029843705.1). Lineage (NCBI taxonomy): Bacteria > Pseudomonadati > Pseudomonadota > Gammaproteobacteria > Alteromonadales > Shewanellaceae > Shewanella > Shewanella sp. GD03713. The sequence goes on along the minus strand of NZ_JAOCIW010000001.1, from coordinate 2,073,197 downwards.
TCAACTGTCATGTACTCGTGACGTGCCTCTCTGGCTTGCTGAAACGCCAGATTTAAGGTGACTTCCAGATCTTTGTTCAGCATAAGCACCCCCAAAATTAACAACTGACAACAGAGTAAGCGCTGTTAAGCCTTCTCTAACGAACACAGTAACGGATGTTGGTTTTGTCTTGCAAATTGATTTACTTGTATCACCTTAGTTTCTGCAATGCCGTAGGGGAAAATCCCGCAGATACCCTTTCCCTGGTGATGAATAGTCAACATGATATCTGTGGCTTCCTGCTCATTCTTGCGAAAGAAGATTTGCAGCACTTCGATCACAAAATCCATTGGAGTGTAATCGTCATTATTGAGGATCACCTTATACATCGAAGGTGGCATTAACTCAGATTCCACACGCTCTTCAACGTGTTCTATGTTTCCTGTCTTACCCATTTTTTAATACTAGCCTCTCGTGTTGGCCTCTTCCAATTGCTATCTTCAAATTAATTAGTTGTTACCTCTTTGTTAATTTTAGCTTGACTTCCGCTTTTACTCCTTACATTCTGTAGCTCAGACGGTGAAACAATCCCGTCTATACAGGTTTTACTATCTTACTGGTAAGTAGACAACAGAAGGAAGTGGAAGTATGGCAAGCGGAACTGTTAAATGGTTCAACAACGCCAAAGGATTCGGGTTTATTTGCCCTGATCAAGGTGGCGAGGACGTTTTTGCACACTATTCTACCATTGAAATGGAAGGCTATAGAACTCTAAAAGCAGGCCAACCAGTTCAATTCGAAGTAGAACAGGGTCCAAAAGGAATGCACGCTTCAGCCATTTCACCAACAAAATAACGTTTGGTGAGGCCAATGATCTAAAAGGCAGGGATTTATCCCTGCCTTTTTATTGGGCGATTGTTAGCATTCTCGAAGATTAAGTGTCATAAAAAAGGCCTGCAATGCAGGCCTTTTCAGTATGAATGCTAAGTTAACGATAAATCGTTAAGCAATTAATAGCTTGTTCAGTGTCTCACTTGGACGCATGGCTTTTTCAGCTTTTGCGGCGTCTAAACGATAGTAACCGCCTAAATCCACTGGTGCACCTTGCGCGTTGTTTAGCTCAGCAACAATCACTTGCTCATTTGCGCTTAAAGCGTGCGCTAATGGAATAAAATGAGCTTGTAACTGCTCGTCTTTGGTTTGAGCGGCTAACGCTTGTGCCCAGTACATCGCCAGATAGAAATGGCTACCACGGTTATCCAACTCACCAACGCGTCTTGATGGCGACTTGTTGCTATCTAAGAACTGACCGATGGCTTGATCTAAAGTATCCGCCAGTACTTGTGCCTTAGGATTACCCACAGTTTGGCTTAAGTGCTCTAAAGAAGCCGCTAAAGCCAGGAATTCACCCAGAGAGTCCCAACGTAAGTGACCTTCTTTTTCAACCTGTTGTACGTGTTTAGGCGCACTACCGCCCGCACCCGTTTCGAACAGGCCGCCACCATTCATTAATGGCACGATAGACAGCATCTTAGCACTTGTACCCAGTTCGAGAATTGGGAACAAGTCAGTCAGGTAGTCACGCAGTACGTTACCGGTAACAGAAATAGTATCTTTACCTTCTTTAATACGTACTAATGAGAAACGTGTTGCTTCTTCTGGTGACATGATGCTGATTTCTAAACCGTTAGTATCATGCTCAGGCAGATATTGCTTCACTTTAGCGATCAGCTGTGCATCGTGGGCACGATTCGCATCTAACCAGAATACTGCAGGAGTATTGCTTAAGCGTGCACGGCGTACGGCTAATTTCACCCAGTCGCGAATTGGCGCATCTTTAACTTGGCACATTCTCCAAATATCGCCCGCTTCAACGTTGTGGCTCATTAACACTTTGCCACTGGCATCGATCACGTTAACTACGCCATCCGCTGGGATTTCGAAGGTTTTATCGTGGCTACCGTATTCTTCGGCTTTTTGCGCCATCAGACCAACGTTTGGCACGCTACCCATAGTGCTTGGATCGAAGGCACCGTGTTCTTTACAGAAAGCGATAGTTTCTTGATACACACCCGCGTAGCAACGGTCTGGGATCAGCGCTTTAGTGTCGTGCAACTTGCCATCAGGGCCCCACATTTGGCCTGATGAACGAATAGCAGCAGGCATAGAAGCATCGATAATGATGTCGCTTGGTACGTGTAAGTTGGTGATACCTTTGTCAGAATCTACCATCGCCAGCGCTGGGCGCTCAGCATAAACGGCGGCGATATCCGCTTCAATCTGTGCGCGGACATCGGCAGGTAAGCCAGCGATTTTGGCGTATACATCGCCAAAGCCGTTGTTCACATCAACGCCTAACTCAGCAAATAATGACGCATGTTTATCAAACACAGGTTTGAAGAACACTTTTACTGCGTGACCAAACATAATGGGATCAGACACTTTCATCATGGTGGCTTTAAGGTGCAGTGATAACAACACGTTTTCAGCCTTGGCATTGGCGATTTCACGCTCAAAGAAGCTCACTAAGGCTTTTTTGCTCATCACTGACGCGTCGATGATCTCACCAGCTAGCAGTTTCAGGCCAGATTTCAATACCACTTCTTGACCGTCTTTTTGCGACAGTACGATGTTAACTGTGTCTGCGTTAGCCAGCGTCACTGACTGCTCGCTACCGTAGAAGTCACCTTCGCTCATGTGAGCAACATGTGATTGAGACTCTTTGGTCCACTTACCCATTGAGTGTGGGTTTTTCTTCGCGAAGTTTTTCACTGACAGCGGCGCGCGGCGATCAGAGTTACCTTCACGCAGCACTGGGTTTACCGCACTGCCTTTGATCTTGTCGTAACGGGCTTTGATAGACTTTTCTTCGTCAGTCTTTGGCTCGTCAGGATAATTTGGAATGTCGTAACCTTTCTGTTGCAGCTCTAAAATACAAGCTTTTAACTGCGGGATTGAGGCACTGATGTTCGGCAGTTTAATGATGTTAGCTTCAGGTTGGTTCGCTAATTCACCCAGCTCAGCTAAGTGATCGCCAATCTTTTGCGCGTCAGTCAGTTTTTCAGGGAAATTAGCAATCACACGGCCCGATAAAGAAATATCACGGGTTTCAACCGCAACACCCGCCGCATCGGTAAAGGTTTTGATGATAGGTAACAGAGAAAGCGTTGCTAGCGCTGGTGCTTCATCGGTTTCGGTATAAATAATTGTTGGTGAGTTATCTTTCATGTTACATCCTACATTATTGTAAAATTTAATATTTTTATAATAATTTTATATCATGACGAACAAACATTGGCACGGCGGAATTCTCTATCGAGGCAATCGTGAACGCCTCTGCTACCTCAAAACCCGCGGCAACATCCTCTTTGCGTTCGCCAACGTGGGTAAATTGACTCATTAATACCTAACAAACATTTAGGCGTAGATCACATTTTCAGGCCGACATCATAGAGCATTCGCAGTAATATTCAAATTCCACTAACGGCGAATGCCAAGTACACTGTGTACAGATTATTGATACACGTCCTCAAACTTTTAAGTTCGGTCGTCAGCTTACAGCGACTATTAGCCACAGCATGAACAAAAACAGCACGCCAGCAACCGCATCCAGCCCACGCGCCAGCGGCAAACGCCCCGCTACAGGGCGCGCCAATCCGGCGGATAACCGCAATAGCGCCAAGAAACCCCATACCTTCGCCAAAAATGCCAAGCCAAGTTTACAGCAAGGGGCAAACGCTAAACGAAACAATGCAGAGCGTAGCGGCGCCAAACCTCGCTCGCAGCAGCGCTCTTCGGCTACGCGCACAAAACCCCAAGGCGAGCCGATGATCGTCTTATTTAATAAGCCGTTCGATGTCCTATGCCAATTTACCGATGAACAAGGCCGCAAGACCTTAAAGGATTACATCCCTATTCCGGGTGTGTATGCCGCAGGGCGATTGGATCGCGACAGTGAAGGCTTGTTACTCCTCACCAACGACGGTCAACTTCAGGCCAAACTGACTGAGCCGAAAAAGAAAACCTTTAAAACCTATTGGGTGCAAGTCGAGGGAGAGCCCACGGAAGCAGATTTAGCGAAACTGCGCCAAGGGGTTGAATTAAAAGATGGTATGACACTCCCCGCTAAGGTCAGCATCATGCCAGCGCCGAATGTTTGGCTGCGTAATCCGCCGATCCGTGAGCGAAAAAACATCCCTACCACTTGGCTGGAAATTCAAATCCATGAAGGACGCAATCGCCAAGTTCGGCGGATGACGGCCCATATTGGTTTTCCGACCTTAAGACTCATTCGTTATAAAATAGGTCAATGGAGTCTAGATGATTTAGCCACGGGTGAGCATAAATGCATCCAAGTGACTCAAAAGGCAGAATGATTTAACAACACTGCGAATGCAATAAACAGGATGTCACAGTGCCCAAGCAACAGATAAAAAGGTGATTAGCGTGGCAGAAAAACTCAGATACAAACCCAATGTGACTGTGGCCTGTATTATCCACGCGCCTACCGAAGATAAGTATCTGTTAGTGGAAGAGTGGATCGATGGCGAGCAGCGCTTTAACCAGCCCGCCGGCCATTTAGAAGCGAATGAGAGTCTGATCCAAGCCTGTAAACGTGAAGTGCTCGAAGAAACTGGGCTGGATCTCGAACCCCAAGGCTTAGTGGGGATTTATCAGTTTAGTGCCAGTGAAACCCTTGCTTTTGTGCGCTTTACCTTTTTCGTACAAGTCGATGCACTGCTCCCCCCTCAGCCACAGGATGCGGATATCGATGCTGCCCATTGGCTGAGCTTTGAGCAAATCGAAGCCAAAATGGAGCAGCTTCGTAGCCCATTGGTGCTCGATTGCCTTAGGGATTACCGCCATCAGCAGCAACAGGGGCAAACCTACTCCCTCGAATTACTCAATAGTCAGCGTCTAACGGGATGTCAAAGATAGCCCCAAGCGACAAGGCGTGATAGAATACGCCCCCGCGTAAATTCGCGATTCAACACGGCATTTAAGCGCTGTTTTAGCAAACACCCGCTCGATGAATCGCTCGCTTGTCTGCCATCAAACACAGTCTAAGCGAAGACGCAGATTTTAACGTGAGAGTGGCCCACCAAAGTGAGTCATTCTCGCGGCTAACCGATACATATACTCAATGGTTTTTAGGATCTATGACATCAATCGAACCCACTCATACAGGAAAAAAAGTCATTGTCGGCATGTCCGGCGGTGTTGATTCATCTGTTTCAGCCTATTTGCTTATGCAGCAAGGCTATCAGGTTGAAGGCCTTTTCATGAAGAACTGGGAAGAAGATGACAACGACGAGTATTGCGCGGCCGCTGAAGATTTAAAAGATGCTCAAGCCGTTTGCGACAAGCTTGGGATCAAACTGCACACGGTCAACTTTGCCGCCGAATATTGGGACAATGTGTTCGAGTACTTCCTCGCCGAATATAAGGCGGGTCGTACCCCTAACCCCGATATCATGTGCAACAAAGAAATCAAATTTAAAGCCTTTTTAGACTTTGCCGACGATATCCTCGATGCTGACTACATCGCCATGGGCCATTATGTGCGCCGCCGCGATAATGCCGATGGCACCACGCAAATGCTGCGCGGAGTTGATAACAACAAGGATCAGAGCTACTTCCTGTATACCTTAAGCCATGAACAAGTGGCGCGTAGCCTGTTTCCCGTTGGTGAACTCGAAAAGCACGAAGTGCGTGAAATCGCTAAAAAAATGGGCTTAATTACCCATGATAAGAAGGACAGTACCGGCATTTGCTTTATCGGTGAACGTAAATTCACTGAATTCTTAGGCAATTACTTACCGGCGCAACCTGGCAATATCGAAACCGCCGAAGGCGAAGTCATTGGTAAGCACCAAGGCTTGATGTACCACACCTTAGGCCAACGTAAGGGTCTGGGTATTGGCGGCATGAAAAACAGCAATGACGATCCTTGGTACGTGGTGGATAAAGATTTAAAACGTAATGTGTTAGTGGTTGGCCAAGGTGGGCATCACCCACGTTTGATGTCAAACGGCATGTTCGTCAATCAATTGCATTGGGTCGACCGCAAAGGTCCCGCCGAAGGCAGCCAGATTGTGGTGAAAACCCGTTACCGCCAGCAGGATATCCCCTGCACCCTCACCTATCTTGATGACAATACCCTCAAGGTGGTGTTTGACGAGCCTGTTGCCGCCGTGACGCCTGGCCAATCAGCGGTATTCTACGATGGCGAAGTGTGCCTAGGTGGCGGGATTATCGATCAACTGATCCGAGGATAAGCCGTGAACGAGCAGCTCCATAATCGCACGATGGCCTTTGCAGGAATACTGCAGGCCATTGCGCAAGTTCAGCATTTAGCCCGTCATGGTGAGAGTGACACTGATGAGCTGGCGACCAGTTTAAACACCATTTTAGTGACCAACCCTGAAAGCGTCGCCGATGTCTATCAAGACAAGGCCGCGCTGCACAAAGGTTATAAGTTGGTGTTAAACCAACTGGGCGACAGCAGTCAAAAAGATGTGGAAATCACCCGCTATCTGGTCGGTATTTTGGCGCTTGAACGTAAATTAACCCGTTCTAACAGCGGCTTAGCCATGCTTGCCGAACGTATTAATCAAGTGAATCGCCAGCTACATCATTTTGCGATCACCGACGAGCAAGTCATTGCCAATCTGGCCAGTATTTATAGCGACATTATCAGTAATCTTGGACCTAAGATTCAGATCTCAGGTAATCCGCTGTGCCTGCAACGTCCAATAGTACAACACAAAATTCGCGCCCTGCTGCTCGCAGCCATGCGCAGCGCAGTGTTATGGCGACAACTGGGCGGTAAACGTCGACACTTAGTCTTCGCCCGTAAAGCCATCATAGACACAGCCAAGAAAAGTCTTACCCTATAATAAAATAAGTTTTCATCAAGGAGCTTCACATGGATCTTTCCGCACTAACTGCTATCTCTCCGGTAGACGGCCGTTACGGTAGTAAAACAGCGTCATTGCGAGGGATTTTCAGCGAGTTCGGTCTTACTAAGTACCGTGTTCAAGTTGAAATCAACTGGTTAAAATTACTCGCCGATTGCCCAGAAATCACCGAAGTGCCGCCACTGAGCGAGTCTGCTATCGCGGTGTTAGATGCAATTAAAGACAATTTCAGCGAGCAAGATGCGCTACGCGTGAAAGCCATTGAAAGCACCACCAACCACGACGTAAAAGCGGTTGAATACTTCATCAAAGAAAAAATCGCAGACAACGCCGAACTCGCCGCTGTGGGTGAATTTGTTCACTTCGCCTGTACCTCTGAAGACATCAACAACCTAAGCCACGGCTTAATGTTGACCGAAGCCCGTGAGCAAGTGGTTCTGCCATACTGCAATGAACTGCTCAGCGCCATCAAAAAACTGGCCGTTGAATACCGCTCAGTGCCATTGATGTCACGCACCCACGGTCAACCCGCTTCGCCTTCAACTTTAGGTAAAGAAATGGCCAACGTTGCGGTACGTTTAGAGCGCCAAATCAAGCAAATCGCAGCTGTTGAAGTCATGGGTAAAATTAACGGCGCCGTAGGTAACTACAACGCTCACTTATCTGCTTACCCAGAAGTGAACTGGCATGCATTGTCAGAGCGTTTTGTTACCAGCTTAGGCCTGCACTGGAACGCTTACACCACACAAATCGAGCCACACGATTACATCGCCGAACTGTTTGATGCTATCGCGCGTTTCAACACTATCTTGATTGACTTCGACCGTGACGTTTGGGGTTACATTGCCCTTGGTCACTTCAAGCAACGTACCGTTGCGGGTGAAATTGGTTCATCAACCATGCCACACAAAGTCAACCCAATCGACTTTGAAAACTCTGAAGGTAACCTTGGAATTGCTAACGCACTGATGCAACATTTAGCGTCTAAGCTGCCAGTATCAAGATGGCAACGTGACCTGACCGACTCAACCGTACTGCGTAACTTGGGCGTGGGTATTGCCCACTCGCTGATCGCCTACCAAGCCACCTTAAAAGGCATCAGCAAGTTACAAGTGAACGAAGAGCATTTACGTGCCGAACTCGACCAAAACTGGGAAGTCCTAGCCGAGCCAGTACAAACCGTTATGCGTCGCTATGGTATTGAAAAGCCTTACGAGAAGTTAAAAGAACTGACTCGAGGCAAGCGTATCGATGCCCAGCAATTAGCAGCATTCATCGACGGTTTAGCCCTGCCTGAAGAAGTGAAAGCAGAGCTGAAGAAGATGACGCCAGCCAACTACATTGGCCGTGCTGAAGCCTTCGTCGACGAGCTTAACTAATATTTTTAGCTCAGCGGAGTTTGCTAAGTCGCAATAGCAAACATGCGCGAGCTGATATTGTTTATCAGCCATAAATAAGGATTAAGGCGGTTACATTCGATGTAGTCGCCTTTTTTGACACTATGTATACACTCAATCTCGATATCGCCCAGTTCCTCAAGGAACACTGGCAACAAAAACCTGTAGTTATCAAGGGTGCCTTCCCTAACTTTGAAGATCCGATCAGCGCCGATGAGCTTGCCGGCCTTGCCTGTGAAGAAGAAATCACCTCGCGCATCGTGGTCACTCAAAAAGATAACTGGGAAGTGATCCAAGGCCCGTTCGAGGATTACGACAATTACGGTGAAACCCACTGGCAATTACTGGTGCAAGCCGTAAACCATTGGTATCCGGACTCTCAGCCATTAGTGGAAGCGTTTCGTTTTCTGCCCGACTGGCGATTCGATGATTTGATGGTGTCATTCGCAACGCCAAGTGGCGGTGTCGGTCCACACGTTGATAACTACGATGTGTTTATCATCCAAGGTGAAGGCGAGCGCCGTTGGACTGTGGGTGCTAATACGCCGCAACAACGCCGTGGCGGTAACCCGAACTCGCCACTGGTGGAAGACTTCGAGCCTATCATCGACGTGGTATTAGAGAAAGGCGACGTGCTATATATTCCGCCTGGCTACCCACACTGCGGTGAAACCTTAACCTTAGCCTTAAGCTATTCAATTGGTTACCGCGCGCCGAGCCAACAAGAACTCGCCAGTGAAGTTGCCGATTACCTGCTCGACAATAACTTAGGTCAGCAGCGTTTTACCTCTGCAACTGAGCCTGCGAATCCTGGCGTGATCAGTCAAGATCATCAACTCGGGATCATGTCGCTGTTAAGCCAGCTCGCCCAAGATCCAACCAGCTACCAAGTGGTGCTGGGTAAACTGTTGAGCCAAAACCGTTTTGAACTGGATATTTGTGAGGGTGAAGAAGCCTATAACGCCGACGATCTGCAGGATGCGTTCGAGCAAGGCGCTGGCGTTAATCGTATCGGCGGCTTAAAAGTGCTGCGTTTAGAAAACGACACTCAATCCCGCTTATTCATCAATGGCGAAATTTATGAGCTACCCAATACACCAGAAGCCGTGTTAACTCAATTAAGCGACCATGTTAGCTTTGATCGCGACAGCGCCATGGCACTGTGTGAATATGCCGAAGTGCAAGCGCTACTGCTCCAGCTTATCAATCAAGGCTTATATTATTTAAGTGATGATGAAGCTTAAGCCTTAGCGCACTACTGCGTTAGGTCGACAGATTAGCGTCACCTAAAACAATAAAGGCACTCTACTGAGTGCCTTTAATTTTTTACCATTACACAAGATTAAGCATTGGTATTCCAAAGCTTTTCGTCATTGTGCATCCGATACAGGCTCTCAGCACGTGAGACTAATAATTGCGCAAATTTTGCCTGCGTCGCATCGCGTTGAACCGCGCCTGAACGGATTAAATTTTCGGCCTGCATCTGCCACATCATAGAGAAATGACGAATCGCATCACGCGCCGTTTTCGCGACTTTGACATCGACGAAATCCGACGGTAAATCGCCAGACATCACCCAATAGGTTTTGGCCGAAGGACGCTTAGATTCCATTTTCCAAATCGCTAAATAAGGCGCCAGATAACGGCTCTCGTCGGCTAACACTTTACTTGGGATCACCCCTTTTTCCGCTAAAAAACGGTTCGCCTTTTGGAATTGAGTTCTGACCCACTCTTGGCGCATTTTCTCCATTTCTTCTGGAGAGATTGTTGGTTGAGCCTGGTCGACAGCTTGTTCAGTCATACTTCCGTCCTATCTTATTGTTATTACGCGGCTTTCATTCTTGGGACAGCACGCGAATCGTTCTAATGTCTGAGATTATCCCAGTAAAAACTGGTTTCACACTAAAAACCTTACGTTTACGTAAAGTGGAAAGCTAGATTGCCACAAATAATCTATTTATTCGGTCATTATGCATGGTTGAGAGTATCGCTAAATGCTATGGTTCTGCAATAAATATAACGAGCTGTCGATGGGAAGTGATTCCATCGACGTTTTATTGTGTATAGCGGAGAACTTCACGTGGCTGTATTTAATCATGTATCCTTTGATGAGCATGAACAGGTCGTATTCTGTCATGATAAAGAGAGTGGCTTAAAAGCCATCGTTGCCATCCATAACACCAATTTAGGTCCTGCTGTGGGTGGTTGCCGGATGTGGAACTACCAATCCGACGATGAAGCCCTGACAGACGTATTACGCCTCTCCCGCGGTATGACGTACAAAAACGCCCTTGCTGGTTTAACCATGGGCGGTGGTAAGTCAGTGATTATTGCCGATCCTAAGCGCCCTGATCGCGAAGCCCTCTTCCGTGCGTTTGGCCGTTTTATCAATAGCCTAGGTGGACGTTACTATTCAGCCGAAGACGTAGGTACCACAACAGCGGATATCATGATCGCTCATCAAGAAACCCCATACATGGCGGGTCTTGAAGGCAAGAGCGGCGATCCATCGCCCTTTACAGCATTAGGCACCTATTTAGGCATCAAAGCTGCCGTTAAACACAAACTGGGTTTAGACAGCTTAAAAGGCCTTAAGATTGCCGTTCAAGGTGTGGGCCATGTAGGTTACTACCTGTGTAAACACCTGCATGAAGAAGGTGCTGAGCTTATCGTCACCGATATTCACCAAGCTTCACTCGACAAAGTGGCTACCGACTTTGGTGCTATCGTCGTTGCCCCACAGGATATCTATGCCCAAGACGTTGATGTCTATGCGCCATGTGCATTAGGTGCCACCCTAAACGATGTCACTCTGCCACAGCTTAAAGCTAAGATTGTTGCCGGTTGTGCCAACAACCAATTAGCCGAAGTCCGCCATGGCGAGCAGCTAAAAGAAATGGGCATTCTGTATGCTCCAGACTATGTGATTAACGCTGGCGGTATCATCAACGTCTCATTTGAAAAAGACTATGACGCGGCAAAATCAGAAGCTAAGGTCAGAGAAATCTACAACACTCTGCTGAAGATTTTCACTAAAGCCGATGCTGAAAACCGTACTACTGCTGCGGTTGCTGACGAAATGGCCCGTGCCATTTATCAAGCAGCAAAAGCATAATCATGCTGTAGGCGGACAACAGCGCGTTGTCCGCCTCTACCACTTCCCTCACTTCGCTTATCCAGCTAAAAAATAAATTCCTCTCAATACCAATCAGATACCAAAACGCCACGTAAAATTCACTTTTCTGTAGTGGAAAAGCCTATGTGCCTCTGCTTGAATTAATCACTCGTCTGTCAGTGAAGGGATTGCATATGGTCAGTTTTAAGTACGAGTTAAATCAGGACTCGGTTGAGCTACAGGCCAGTGATTGGTTTGGAATTGAACGGGTGTTCGTGAATGGGCAAATGGTGTCGCGCAAGTTTAACTTTGGCCCTAACAGTATACATAAAGTGCAGCTCAATGATGGCCATCAATGCAGTTTCAAGTTGTTTATCGACCCTCAAACCGATGAGTTGACTTGCCGAATTTATAAACACAATCAACTTATTACCAGTTTAAAACAAGGCAAAAATAATTTGCTGCAATGCCAGCGACTGTTGCAACAGGGATTATTGCTCGGCTCAAGTCTAGTGCTACTCATGCTCCTCCTGCCATTGTAATTGCCAAATAAAAACCGCCACTAGCGTGGCTAGTCGCGGTTTTACTGGCTCACAAAAGCGTGTTACTTCAACATATACACCCGCATCATGGTTTGTTTCGCTTCGCTACTACCATCACTCATCTGCACACGTAAGTGAACAAAATTACCAGCTGTGGAATCGTTCGGGATTGTGGCAACCCACTCACCGTTAACCCATTTCACTTCTGCGGTTTTCCAAGCGCTTTCGGCAAACTTTGCCGATACAGGGCAATAAATCGAGACAGAAATCGCCGCAAGCGAACATTCCTGACCATAACCGTATTGCAGCGTGACATCGGATAAATCCACCTGCGACGCACCATCCATCACAGCTGAGAGTTTCACTTCGACAGGTACACCTGCAGCCAAGGTATTATCTATCGCCACTGGAATGTCGAGCTTAGGAGTCAGCACCGCTTGGCGGCCCTGTTTACTCGAGTCTGTGCTGAATTGATAAATCCCTTGATAGAAGGAACCAAGATTGTCCTTCACCGGTGAGCTACTGCCCACACCACGGGCGTAAGATCGCACTTCTAACTCCACTTGCGCATTGGTATCGGGAAGCGTAAACACTCCACTGTCTAAGTAAGTGCTCTGGCCATTCACTTTGAGTCCGTAGAGCGACTGTGAATTATACCCGCCCGTACCATCATGCCCTGCCGCATCGCCAAACCGCACAATGCTTAAGTCGATAGTGTTAGTATCACGATTGGCAATGGCGCCACCATTGGTGAGCAAACTCCCCGCCTTGGGGCCTTTTAGCCAAGAAGTGGTCTCAACCGTGCCTTCGGTCATCATTCTTGGACCATCAAAATAGCCGCCGTCCGTCGATAACTGAATACCGGGCATCACAATGTTAGTCCACATGTTTTTGCTGGTTGCCGTGTAGTACTCGTCGCGTACCACGGGCGTCATGACCATTTGTGAGCTACCGGTTGAGTAAAACTCTCCGGTGCTGTTGGTCATCGCCATCATATCGGTCCAAATGGGGCGCTGATCATTTTGCGAATGATAGCTGGCACGAATGCGCTGCATTTTTTGCTCTTGCAACACCACTTGCCCACCATTGATACGCCCGTCGGTGATATGGTTAATGGAGTAGGCATAAGGCGTTCGCTCCGCAGCCGTACCTGACCAACTGACGATATTGTTACCCGCTTCAATCTGAGCTAACAGGGCTTCACCCTGCTCCGAACTGATCCCAACAGCGGGGATACGTGGCGTGCCAGAAATCGTCCCCTTATAACGACCATGTTGACCCGGACGATAGAAGATAACCCCAATCGCCCCGTTTTTAAGGGCATTCGCCACCATGTAAGATGTCAGATAATTAGGGTTGCCAATCAACGCAATACGGCCCGTTAAGTCAAACTGGGTCCAATCGGTGCTGTAACCCGCGTCGCCAACGGGCACGACTTCAGCACTGCCTTTACCATCAAAGGATAAGGCTAAGCCCTGCTTGTTATAATCGAGCACTTCGCCATTTTGCATGGTAAGTACAGTTTCGGGTGCAAAGGCGCGAGTGGTGACAAACGAGCGGAACCTATCATCATGTCCCTGCGACCAAGTGTAGATGTCTTTCACATAATCAGGCGCTAACTCCATCGCGGCTAATTTCGCCACTTTGTTATCATCCAGCGCATAGGTAAAGCCAAACGCATAGCCTTGAGGTGCCAAAGGTTTGCTCGCCTTGAACTCGAGTTTTTCGGCATTGCGGGCGTCGAACTCAATCTGGGTATCTTGGCTCACTTTACGATCCAGCACCGCCATTTGGGTCGCAGACTCAACTAACCCAGAGGTTGTTGAGTCATTATCGTAGGTCATGATGTTCGCAACGATAGTGTAATTGCCCTCAGGAACAGAGAGGCTTGCCTGACCATTTCTGAGCGTAACGGCTTGTCCCCAATCATCTTCTTCGTTCATTAAGTAGACTTTCGACGGAGAAGAAGCGGCTTTGCCACGCATATCGGTGACACTGAAGCTCAGATTGACTTGCGGCGGTTGGATCCAAAATGAAATCGGCACTGTGACGCGCTCATTCGATTTGCCTGTGCTGGTGCCTTCAATACGCCCAGTGATAGTGCCATAGGCGCCACTGCGCAGTGCCACACTCGAGTCAATCCACACTGGGATTTCAGCACTTCCATTGGCTGGCACGTTAATGCTGTTGACGCTAAGCCCCGCTAGGGTTGCTGGCATGCGCGTCTTACCGTCCTCACCTATCAAGCTCATTTTCAGCTTAAGGCTGATATCCTTGTCGGATAAATTGCGTAGACTAATGGTTTTTTCTGTCACGCCAATATCCTGATCATAGGCAAAAGAGCCGAGTTCCATATTCGGCGGCGCGATAATGCTTTGTCCTACAGCGCGATTAACATCCATAGGCCCAGCGCCTTGTTCTAGCACATGGGCATCGGTCGGAACCACAGAGGAAGTCAGCACTTCTTTCACTTGGCGGGGTGTCAGTTCGGGTCTAGCTTGCATCACAATGGCCGCGCCGCCAGACACATGGGGCGCCGACATGGATGTTCCGGACAGGGCGCGATAGGCCGTTACCCCGAATCCTCCCGAGGCCGCAGAGACAACATCCACACCTTGGGATGCGATATCGGGTTTCGCAGAATGGCCATCAGGTGAAGGGCCACGGGATGAGAAAGATGCGGTGTGATTATCGCGGTCAACGGCACCTACGGTTAACGCACTCGGGGCGCATCCTGGGATCCCCACCGTCTCGCGGGTAAAACTATTGCCCGCAGAAACCACGAACAACGCCTTATCACTCAAAGCTTCAACCATGTCGACAAGTGGTCCTGTACAACTGGTGCCACTGCCGCCTAATGACATACTAACCACATCGGCGCCTTGAGCCACGGCCCATTGCATGCCACTCAAGATCCCACTCGTCGAGCCTGAACCTGAATTTGTCAGTACCTTGCCCACCAGCAATTTGGCACCAGGCGCCATGCCCGCCCAGCGACCGTTAGATTCCACACCCGTCCCTGCGATAGTGGCCGCAGTGTGTGTTCCATGGCCGTTAAGATCATCGACGCCATTGCTGGAATAAGTAAAGTCTTTGCTCTGCACAACTAGGCCCGACAAGTCGCCATGCTGCACATCGTAGCCAGTATCAAGCACGGCCACGGTGACACCTTGGCCATTAAATGCCTTGGCTAAATTGCCATACGCACCGGTTAACGGCACGGTTGGGGTTAGGTTAGCCAGCGCATTTATCCCGCTAGTCGTATCCTTATGGGCATGCACAACCGCATCTAACCATACCGACTTCACCGCATCATCGGTACTTAAGGTTTCCCATACTTTGGCGGCTTGTTGTTTGCTGATCCCAAAAGCAGCGCTGTCGATAAGTTCAATCTCCTCGGTTAAGGTAGCCCCTTCAATGGGATTAGGCACAGCAGAACCCGCTAGGGTGCCATCACGGTATTCGATAATAACCGGCAATTTATCGGTGGAGGCATCATCATAACCCGCTGCATGGAGCTTAGAGATGTTAAACAGCTCGATGTCGACAGTATGGGACTCTACCCATTTTTGCGCCTTTGGAGTGATAAGATATTGACCATTCTGATTTTGGAAGAGGCTGGTAATCACCTCAGCACCGTTTTCGCCGAGAAGGCGGATACCGCCGAGTGAGCCATCGGCCCGCACAACGGCCGTGACCACCTCGCCAGTAATCAAGGTAAATTGTACGGCGCCAGATTGCGCTTCCATCAGCGCAACATTATCTTCAGCCAAGGTTGAATAACTGAGGGTAAAACCCATTGCCATCAGGCAAGTCGCCGCAATACGACTGCGCTTAAAAAGTTGTTTCATTTCATATTCCCTGAAAAATCACCTTATGATTGCTCAAATCAAATTTAAGCAACGTTTGTTATCTTGGAATGCTTGCTTCCAACACAACAAGATGACGTTTCACGAAACATTCTTGCAACAATCCTCGGGTAGCAATTTGTACTGCCAAACTAAAATAGCAATGCCCAGAGTATGGCTTGTTGCCATTACGCTGGGGAAAGACAGGAGTGTGAAAACTGAAGCAAAGACGAAATATAGCTCAAACGCAATGTCGAATGCTTGAAGCTTGAAATCACAAGGCTGTGATTGAAGGTAAACGATTTATCTTATTGAGTAAGCGCATAAACTGCTGGCGCTCTTCTTCAGTCAAATTGGACAGGTATTTTTCATTGACCCGCTCAGCCTCACGGATCAAATCCTGCTCCAGCGCTTTAGCCTCATCGGTGAGGAAAATCTGGAATGCACGGCGGTTATCGAGCTCTTGGTGACGGGTGATCAATCCCTGAACCTGCAACTGATCGAGCAAACGGGTCATGGTATAGTTGGCCACATCGCAACGCTTAGACAGCTCGGTCTGAGAGATCCCCTCCTCCTGCCAAAGCGCGAACAACACTGGCCACAACTTAATGTCGAGCTGATAGCGTTTCAGCTGTATATCGAGCTCATTTTGCAGCTCAATATTCAAGTGGGAAACAAGATAGCCTAAGCTTTCATAGCGGTTCAAACAGCACCTCCGAAAACACCATTTAGCCCCAACAACACTGACCCAAACCCGAGAAGGATTGGCCGAGGTCAGTTTTAATACTATCACTTAACCTGTAATAAACTAGTCAGCTTGCCCAAGTAATTGCAATCAAAATCTTTACGCATCCGCCTCTTCGTCGTCGGGTAAATTGAATTCATTCACAAAATTATAGTAACAAGCACGGCTCAATTTTCCCCATAGGCCGCGCTCTAGCGGCAGATAAATCCCAAAGTCGGTGAGCTTTAGATGATTGAGTGTCGCCAGATAATGCTCAGTGCCAATACTACTGCGCAGCGTTAAACCCGATGCTGTTTCATCTTTCACATAATCGACAATCAACAGTGGCGCATCATCCACCTCGACTCGCACCTTCTCGACTGGCGTGATCAGAAAATGTTCGCCATCGATACCATGTAAAATACTGGCAAATAACTTGGCAAACTTGGTCGGTAATGGGCTGTCCTGATATATCCAGTCACTGGAGAGTTGGATACGAAATAACGCGACTTCACTACACAGCGCCGTTGGCTGTGTGACAACATCCGGCGCTGGCTTGCTGGTGAATTCCTGTAGCGTGTCGATAACATTGTCCGTGTGTTTTTCCATAGCGTCCCCTCAATAAAAAAACCAGCCTGACGACTGGTTTAGTGTGGCATTGCTGTAGGGATTATCCAATCCCTAATACAAAATTGCGTTAAGCCTTAACGAGCTCCAATAAAGCCTCTAATGGATGTTTTGGCTTGTAACCGGCGAAACGTTTCACTTGGCTGCGACAAGAGTAGCCAGAGACTAGCACCTGCGACGCGTCTATCTTGCTTAAAGTGTCTTTCCACGACATATCAAACAAGATCTTAGAACGCTCAAGATTCTCAGCCTCATGGCCGTAAGTACCCGCCATGCCGCAACAACCCAGATTCACCGCGGTTAATTTAGCGCCAAAGTGAGTGAAGATTTTGCTCCACTCATTGGCGGTATTGGGTTTAGCCGTAGACTCAGTACAATGGCTAAACCAAGTAAATTGCTTATCTTGCATGGCCTTAGTCGGAATATCCTGCAGAATGCTAAGCAGCCACTCGTTAGCCAGTTTCACCTCAAACGCGCCGCGATTCGCCCCTAAGATTTCTTTATATTCATCGCGATAACAGAGCACTAAGGCGGGATCGATGCCCACCATAGGCATGCCTAACTTATGCACTTGGTTTAAGAAATCCGCGCTCGACTGCGCCGTTTTGGCAAATTTATCCAAGAAACCCTTAATATGGGTCGGTTTACCATTGGGTTTAAAGGGCAGAAGAACAGGGTTTAATCCCAACGTTTCAATCAATTGGATAAAGCGATATACCAAGCCAGCATCGTAGAAACTGTTAAACGGATCTTGCACCACTAACACAAATTTTGCGCGCTCATCGGCGGGGATGGCCTGCAATGCCGCTAGATCATAACCACGGCTCGCATGACCATCGAGTCGTTGTTTTAATGTCGGCACCGACAGCGCCGGCGCATCCACATAGCCGATGGCTTTTTTGATCACCCATTGGCTGAGCGGGTTCTGCGAGGCGAAATTGGTTAGCCTTGGCGCCGCCGCCATAATGGGCAGACTGTCTTCGATGCCCGCCACCAGATAATCTTTAGCCGGACGCAGATAACGTTGATAGTAAATATTAAAGAACTGCGCCCTAAATTTAGGCACATCCACTTTCACCGGACATTGGCTCGAGCAAGCCTTACAGGCTAAACATCCCTTCAGCGATTCCATCACTTCGTGGGAATAATCGTAATCGCGCTTCGCATTGATGGTATTTTGCATGCGCTGCAAAATACCTAAGGGTTTAGCTCTGGCCAGCGCATTGACATCGACGCCTTCGGATTCGAGTAAACGCAGCCACTCACGCATCAAGCCCGCGCGACCTTTAGGCGACTGAACTCTGTCTCCCGTCACTTTAAATGACGGACACATAGGTGAGAAACTGCTGTAGTTAAAGCACAGGCCATTACCGTTACAGTTCATCACATCGGGATAGGCATCGCGCACTTCGACCGGAATTTGCCGGTCAAACTTGCCGCGCTTGGTACTGTCCACATCAAAACACAGGCCACCCGCTTGCTTGGGCGCCACTAATTTGCCTGGGTTGAGTCGATTATCAGGGTCAAATAGGCCTTTAATGTCTTGCAGCACACCATAAAGCTCGTCACCAAATACCGATGGACCATATTCGCCGCGCACGCCCTTTCCGTGCTCGCCCCACATCAGACCGCCATATTTGAGTGTCAGTGCCGCGACTTGATCGGAAATCACCCTCAGCAGTTTTTCATCTTCCACATCGCACATATCCAGCGCGGGCCTAACGTGTAACACGCCCGCATCCACATGACCAAACATGCCGTATTGCAAATTGTGACTATCGAGTAGTGCGCGAAACTCCATAATATAATCGGCAAGCATTTCGGGCGGCACTGCCGTATCTTCGGCAAACGCAATGGGTTTACGACGTCCCTTGGTAGCACCGAGCAGGCCCACGGCTTTTTTACGCATGCCGTAGATTTTCTCAATGCTGGCCTTATCTTGAGTGACTTGATAACCAACCACACCACACTCACCACGGCTGATTTGCTCGGTCAGCACGGCTTCGAGTGCTGCAAGCTTTTCGCTCACCTCAGCGGCATCACCAGCAAACTCAACCATATTGAGGCCATCGATCACTTTGGCCGGCACTTCTTGAATAAGGTCTGAAACCGAATGCCAAACAATGTCCTCACGGGCAAGGTTAAGCACTTTTGAGTCCACGGTTTCGACCACAGTGGCCCGCGCCGCCACTAAGGATGGCGCATGGCGCAGTGCGGACTGGAAGGAATCGTACTTAATGTTCACCATCGCCCGTTCACTCGGCAGTGGTGTAATGTTGAGTTTCGCTTCGGTGATCACCGCCAGCGTGCCTTCAGAGCCAGTTAAAATACGCGAGAGATCGAACTGGGTTAAGCCGTTGTTCCAGACATTCTTTAAGTCATATCCGGTTAAAAAACGATTGAGCTTAGGGAATTGTTGTTCGATCAGCGCACGCTTCTCGCGGCACACCTCGGCAATTGCCGAAATCAGTTTTTGCCCGAGCGGATTATCGCTCACGTTATCGGGGTTACATAACAGTCCCGCATCCAGGGGACGAGTGTCGAACACGCTGCCATCAATCAATACGCTGCGTAGCGCCAGCACATGATCAGAGGTTTTACCGTAAACTAAAGATCCCGCGCCCGAGGCATCGGTATTAATCATACCGCCGATGGTGGCACGGTTTGAGGTTGAGAGATCTGGACTGAAGAAATAACCGTGGGGACGCAGCGCATCGTTTAGCGCATCTTTGACGACACCCGCCTCGACGCGTACCCAGCCCTGCTCGGGGTTCACTTCCAATACGCGATTCATGTAGCGAGACACATCGAGGATCAAGCCGTGGGTCAGCGATTGGCCATTGGTACCCGTACCGCCGCCTCTGGCACTAAAAGTCACACCCACAAATTCAGCTTTTGCCGCCAGCGACAAGGCGATTTGAATATCTTTCTGATGCTTAGGGTAAAGCACCGCCTGCGGCAAAAATTGGTATACGGAGTTATCCGTGGCCTGCACGAGGCGCGCGCTATAGCGCTTATCGATATCACCGGCGTAGCCACTTTGCGCTAAGGCATCAAGATAGGCCAGATAGACAGGTTCTAAGGTTTGTTGGTGTGATAACAGAGGTAACATGAGCGGCTTCAGTCAATTATTGTTATGCGGCCCATTATAAACAAAAAAAAGCCGCTAAAAAGCGGCTTTTTTAACACCTTTATAAAATTACAACCGAGATCAACCGTGCGCTTCGGCTAAATATAACCAAGTATCAATCACTGTATCAGGGTTTAACGATACGGTATCGATACCTTGTTCAACTAACCAGGCGGCGAAATCAGCGTGATCTGAAGGTCCTTGACCACAGATACCGATGTAAGCGCCCTTAGCCTTAGCCGCTTTAATGGCCATAGACAGTAGGATCTTAACGGCTTCGTTGCGCTCATCGAACAGGTGGCTGATGATGCCTGAGTCACGGTCAAGACCGAGTGATAGCTGAGTTAAGTCGTTTGAGCCGATAGAGAAACCATCGAAGTGCTCAAGGAATTGGTCCGCTAACAGCGCGTTTGACGGTACTTCACACATCATGATGACGCGCAGACCATCTTTACCACGCTCTAAGCCCTGCTCTTTCAGCAGTTCAATCACTTGCTCGGCTTCTTTCACGGTACGGACGAATGGGATCATCACTTCAACGTTTTTCAGACCCATTTCATTACGCACACGCTTAATCGCTTCACATTCTAACGCGAAACAATCGCGGAATGATTCAGAGATATAACGGCTCGCACCACGGAAGCCCAACATTGGGTTTTCTTCCTCTGGCTCGTAACGGTCACCACCGACTAAGTTCGCGTATTCGTTAGACTTAAAGTCTGACATACGCACGATCACTTTCTTCGGATAGAAAGCAGAACCGATTGAGGCGATACCTTCGACTAAGCGGGCAATGTAGAACTCAACTGGAGAGTCGTAACCTGCGATCATCTCGTTGATTTCTTCCTGCAGCGCAGCGTCTTGTTGGTTGAATTCAAGCAGCGCTTTCGGGTGAATACCGATCATGCGGTTGATGATGAATTCTAAACGCGCTAGACCCACACCTTCGTTTGGTAAACGAGCAAAATCAAATGCGCGATCTGGGTTACCCACGTTCATC
Source organism: Shewanella sp. GD03713 (assembly GCF_029843705.1). Classification (NCBI taxonomy): domain Bacteria; kingdom Pseudomonadati; phylum Pseudomonadota; class Gammaproteobacteria; order Alteromonadales; family Shewanellaceae; genus Shewanella; species Shewanella sp. GD03713. The sequence continues at coordinate 2,051,915 of NZ_JAOCIW010000001.1, read as the reverse complement.
ATGATTTTCATCGGTAATGCAGGCAGAGCGTCAACGCGGTTAGACACCACTTCGAACTCTTGCTTACCTTCGTAGATGTAACCAGTGTCACCTTCGGCGCAAGAAACAGTCACTAACTGACCATTCTTGATACGGTCGGTCACGTCGCCACAACCTACTACTGCTGGTACACCTAATTCACGGGCAATAATCGCCGCGTGACAGGTGCGACCGCCACGGTTAGTCACGATGGCGCTGGCGCGCTTCATGATAGGTTCCCAATCTGGGTCAGTCATGTCGGTCACTAACACATCGCCAGGTTGGATTTGATCCATGTCAGCGATTGAAGTTAATACCTTAGCCACACCTGAACCCACTTTATGACCGATAGCACGACCTTCAGAGATCACCGCGCCACGGCTCTTTAAGTGGTAACGTTCAATTAATTGTACGTCTTCACGGCTACGAACCGTTTCTGGACGCGCTTGAACGATATAGAGTTTGCCATCGTTACCGTCTTTTGCCCACTCGATGTCCATTGGACGACCGTAGTGTTTTTCGATAACCATAGCTTGTTTAGCCAATTCCATCACTTCGGCGTCGTTGATAGAGAATTGACGACGTTTTTCAGCAGCAACGTCTTCAATTTTCACTTGTTTGCCGTGAGAAGCATCATCGGAATACACCATCTGGATGAGCTTGCTACCGATATTACGGCGAACAACGGCTTTATGGCCTTGAGTGAGGATGGGTTTGTGAACATAGAATTCGTCAGGGTTTACCGCACCTTGAACAACCATTTCACCCAGACCGAAAGATGAAGTGATAAACACCACATCGTTGTTGCCTGATTCAGTGTCCATGGTGAACATCACACCTGATGCCGCTTTGTCTGAACGAACCATGCGTTGAACGCCAGCAGACAGGGCAACACCGTGGTGCTCATAACCTTGGTGTACACGGTATGAAATTGCACGGTCGTTAAAGAGTGACGCGAACACGTGCTTAATCGCCACGAGTACTGAGTCAAATCCTTTCACGTTTAAGAAGGTTTCTTGCTGACCAGCAAAAGAAGCATCTGGCATGTCTTCTGCGGTAGCAGAAGAACGCACCGCGAATGATGCATCGCTCGTTTCAGCGGCAAGTTTATCGTAAGCTTCACGAATCGCTTGCTCTAGAGCTGGTTGGAACGGGGTATCGATAACCCATTGTCTGATCTGTGCACCTACTTGTGCCAGTGCATTGACATCATCTACATCCAATGTTGCTAGGATGTCATAAATCTTCTGGTTTACTCCACTTTGTTCAAGGAACTCATTGAACGCATAAGAAGTAGTCGCAAATCCGCCAGGTACTTGAACACCGGCATTAGCTAGATTGCTGATCATCTCGCCAAGAGAAGCATTTTTACCGCCAACCAAGTTGACGTCACCCATGCCTAATTCCTGATACCAGAGTACGTATTGCTGCACAGTTCTATCTCCGCAAGTTTATTTCAGTGGCCCCTTCACACGAGGGCAGCGGCATTTTACACTCCCGCCGAAGCAGCGTAAATCTATAATTTTATTTGTAATTTTATTACTACAAGAGGTCAGTATGGCACCAAAGGTATTTTACATCTCCGACGGGACAGCGATCACAGCTGAGGTTTTTGGGCATGCAGTACTCTCGCAATTTCCATTAGAATTTGAGTCACTTACAATTCCATTTGTTGAAACATTGGCAAAAGCTGAGAACGTTAAACGACAAATTAATGATTGTTTTATTACAACAGGTGAAAGGCCGTTAGTGTTCCATTCGATCGTAAAACCTGAAATTCGGGACATTATTTATTCGAGTGAAGGACTCGATTACGATTTTTTAAATACCTTCGTTGCACCACTTGAACAACATTTAGGCGTTAGCGCCTCTCCGGTGTTACATCGCACCCACGGAAAAGCCAATCACGGCTATGAAGCTCGTATCGATGCCATCAATTTTGCGATGGACAATGACGATGGCCAAACCATGAAACATATGGATCAGGCCGATTTAATCCTGCTTGGCGTGTCTCGCTGCGGTAAAACCCCGTCCAGCCTCTATTTATCGATGCAGTTTGGTATTAAAGCAGCCAACTATCCGTTCACCGAAGACGATATGGATAACCTGAAACTGCCCGAAGCGTTAAAACGCAATAAGAAGAAGTTGTTCGGCTTAACCATCGATCCAGTGCGTTTACATGAAATCCGCCAAAGCCGCATGGAAAACAGCCGCTACTCGTCCTTAAAGCAGTGTCGTTTAGAGGTCAAAGAAGTCGAGATGATGTTCAAACGTGAACGTATTCCTTATATCGACACCACCAACCACTCGGTCGAAGAAATCGCCACTAAGATTTTGGACGTGACAGGCTTAGAACGTCATATGTTCTAATCTTGATGATTTCGAACGAGACAATCGAGTCCCTCGATTTAGGCTAAATAGGTCTAACTTAAATCAAATTCATTGCACAGTTGCCGACAATTAACACAATTGGCACTGTGCAATGCTGTTCGATTCGTTATAATCCGAGGCAATCTGGCGAAAAGCGCCGCACGCAAGCTCGGTATTTTGAATGACCATTAAAACAGACGAATTACGCACTTCCTTATTAGCTAAAGTCATCTCACCTGCACAACTGGCATCTGAGTACCCGTTAACCCAAGATGCAGCCGATTATCTCGTACAACAACGTCGTGAAGTCGAAGCCATTATTATGGGCGAAGATCAACGCCTATTAGTGATCATTGGCCCCTGCTCTATCCATGATACTCAAGCCGCCCTCGACTACGCTCGCCGTTTAGCGGTATTGCATCAAGAGTTAAAGGACGATCTCTGCATTTTAATGCGTGTGTATTTTGAAAAACCACGCACTATCGTCGGTTGGAAGGGGTTAATCTCCGATCCTGATTTAGATGGCAGCTTCGAGCCAAATAAGGGATTACGTATTGCCCGCGAATTATTGCAGCAAATTACTGAGCTGAAGTTACCGATTGCCACCGAATTTTTAGACATGGTGAATGGTCAATATATTGCCGACTTAATCACCTGGGGCGCTATCGGTGCTCGCACCACCGAAAGCCAAGTCCACCGTGAAATGGCCTCGGCACTCTCCTGCCCCGTTGGCTTTAAAAACGGTACTGATGGCAACATTAATATCGCCGTCGATGCAGTGCGCGCAGCAAAAGTGCCACATATCTTCTATTCACCGGATAAAGATGGCGCCATGTCAGTGTATCGCACCCATGGTAACCCTTACGGCCACATTATTTTACGTGGCGGTAAAAAGCCGAATTACTTTGAACAAGACATTGAAGAAGCAAGATTAAAACTTGAGTCTGTCAATGTGACTCCGCGCGTGGTGGTCGATTTTAGCCACGGCAACAGCGAAAAGAATCACCTGAAGCAACTAGTGGTTGCTGACAATATCATGGCGCAAATGCGCACGGGCAGCACGGCCATTGCAGGGGTGATGGCCGAAAGTTTCTTACAGGAAGGCAATCAAAAAGTGGTTGAGGGTCAACCTCTGTGTTACGGCCAAAGCATCACAGATGCTTGCCTGCATTGGGATGACTCGGAGAAATTACTGCGCGATCTGGCTAAGGCCTCTCGCGATAGACGTGAGTTTCTCGGTAAATAAGTCGATTACCCACGGCAAAAGGCTTCCACTGGAAGCCTTTTTTCTTTTCGTTTTACCTTAACACCTAACGATATAGGTGTTTTCTACCATTCAAATTGAAAACTCACTATAATTGCGCCTCTTTAAAAATGCATAACCTCAGGTTGCCGTATGCCAAACTCGCTCGACTCTAGCCGCCCAGCCTTTTCTGACGCCATCGAACAGCGGATCAATCAATCCGAAGCGCGGGTGATCAAGGCTGTATTTCCGTCTATTACCAATCACCACAACACCTTATTCGGTGGCGAAGCATTAGCTTGGATGGATGAAACCGCCTTTATTGCGGCGACTCGCTTTTGCCGTAAAACCTTAGTAACCGTCAGCTCCGACAGAATCGACTTTAAAAAACCTATTCCAGCGGGCACCTTAGCCGAACTCATCGCCCGCGTGATCCATGTGGGTAATACCTCGTTAAAGGTGGAAGTGAATATTTTCGTCGAGGACATGTATCAAGACCACCGCGAACATGCGATCCGCGGTGTATTCACCTTTGTTGCGGTTGACGAACAACGCCATCCGACTCAGGTGTGGACCGCTGAATAAGATTTAGCCAGTCAAAATAAGGTACTCTCGCCCTTAAACACGCCCGTTTGAGGGCGTGTTTTTGTTTGAATAATCCGCCCACCTTTGATAGACAAAAGTATAACAACCAGAAACATATAAAAATTTTGTCAATCTTACTGCATAAAGCAATAGGATCCTCGATTACTTTTCTGTTACATTGGGTTTAATCTTCACGTGCCACGAACATAACCAACAAAGCCATGAAGCTAGAAAACTTAAATATTATTATTGCCGATGACCATCCATTGTTTCGAAATGCACTACGTCAAGCCCTCAGTAGCGCCTTTGAGCACACCCAATGGTATGAGGCCGACAGTGCCGATGCCTTGCAGTCAGTACTAGATTCACAGAATGTGAGTTACGATTTGGTTTTGCTGGATCTGCAAATGCCTGGCTCCCACGGCTATTCGACGCTTATTCACCTGCGCTCCCATTACCCTGAACTGCCTGTGGTGGTGATTTCGGCCCATGAGGATATCAATACCATTAGCCGTGCTATCCATTATGGCGGCAGTGGGTTCATCCCGAAGTCAGCGTCGATGGAAACCTTAAAAGAAGCGCTCACCGCCGTATTATTTGGGGATATCTGGTTGCCCGCTGGTGCTGAAATCATCCCGATTGAAGATGATGATACGGATAAGATGGCCAACAAACTCTCCGACTTGACGCCGCAGCAATACAAAGTGTTGCAGATGTTCGCCGAGGGCTTACTCAATAAGCAAATCGCCTATGACTTAGGTGTGTCTGAAGCCACCATCAAAGCCCACGCTACCGCGATTTTTAGAAAGCTGGGAGTCCGTAATCGTACTCAAGCCGTTATTGCCTTAGGCCAGCTTGAAATGGATAAAGTGGATTTGACCTAATTCGGCTATGACTGCTGTCAATTTCGCATAAAAAATGCCGCATTCATTGCGGCATTTTTTATTGTCTCTAACAACCGCGAATCAACGCATTGGCAGGTTTTTATCGGCAAACATTTCATCAATCAATTGCTGATCGCGTAATGCCACCGCCTTTTCAACGACATCGCGAGTCAAATGCGGTGCAAAGTGTTGAATAAAATCATACATATAACTACGTAAGAAACTGCCTTTTCTAAAACCAATCTTAGTCGTGCTGTGGGCAAATAAATGGCCCGCATCGATAGCCACTAAGTCTTTATCGATATTAGGGTCAATCGCCATCGAGGCTATCACCCCGACTCCTAAGCCTAAACGTACATAGGTTTTCAGTACATCGGCGCTGGTCGCACTAAAGACCACCCGCGGCTCGAGATTAGCGCGGTTAAAAGCTTTTTCAATCTCCGATGCGCGGTCAAAACCAAACACATAAGTGACTAATGGGAAACGGGCTAAATCTTCGATACTGATATGGGTACGGGTCGCCAAGGGATGATCTTTGGGAACCACAACCGAGCGATTCCAATGGTAACAAGGCAACATGATTAAGTCGGAATACAAGTGCATCGCTTCGGTGGCAATAGCAAAGTCAGCATCGCCACGCGCCGCTTGTTCGCTGATCTGCGATGGCGTGCCTTGGTGCATATGCAGGTTGACTTTAGGATAGCGGTCAATGAATTGGCGAATAATATGGGGTAACGCATACCGCGCCTGCGTATCCGTGGTCGCGATATTCAATTCACCCTGATCAGGTTTAGTGTATTCCTCGGAGACTTTTTTAATGCTTTCGACTTTGCCTAAGATGTCATTGGCAATATTTATCACCTGTTGTCCGGCGGGTGTTACGTGGGTCAAATGTTTACCACTGCGACCGAAGATTTGAATGCCTAATTCATCTTCCAACATGCGAACTTGCTTACTGATCCCAGGTTGCGATGTATATAAATTTTCCGCGGTGGCCGATACGTTAAGGTTGTGTTTGACGACCTCAGCAATATACCTGAGCTGTTGCAGTTTCATCTTATGTCCTTGTCTCAAACAGGCTGAATTGGATTGGCGAACATGGCGCAACTCAGTATCAGCTATAATCAATCGTTATAGTATATAGTAAAAATTAAAGCAAATAGGAATATAGAGCACAAGTCTTAAGTTTCATACGACAGAAATGATAACCTAGGCTAAGATAACTATGCTAGTTTATTGATTTATTGTAGCATTAGCCCAATTAGATAAATAATGGAACAGCTATGACATTCACCTTGGTTCTGATCCTCATCGGTGCACTTTTACTGCTTGTTATCGGAATTAACGTTATACAACAACAAAAAGAACGTGCTGAGGCTGAACGTCGCATAGAATTTGCCCGTCAACGCGCAATTATTGATGAAACTGAAACCGTATTGTCCAACACAGGGATGATCCCTTGCAGTACACACATCATTTTAGTGCTCTATCGTCGTGTACAAGAAGCGTTAGAAATCGCCACTACTTTAAGTGCGAGTCAACAGCAATCGGATTTTCAACGTCGTCTTACCGATCTCAAGTCACAAATCGAGACATTGCAATCTAACACGCCACAGATGCCCCCTATCGAGAATTTTAGATTGCCGGATAATGACAAGCAGATCTTAGTGTTAGTACAAACACTCAAGAAACTGAAAGCCATTTTACGTGCAGAGCACAACAAGGGCCGAGTTGACCCCAATGTTTTTGCTCAGGAAGAGAATCGTATCGATAGTTTACAGCTACGGATTAATGTTGATTCCATGCTGTCCCGTGCCCGTGCCGCGAGCTTTATGAAGCAATATGGTTCGTCTAAGCAAATGGTCACAAAAGCTTTAGCAACCCTACATGCCATTAAAGCACAAACGCCGAATGACCCTTTTATTGCCCGCAAGGTCGATGAAGCCAAGATGTTGTTAGATGAGATTATGGGCGCACAAAAATTGTCAGCACCAAGTGCGCCTAGACCTAAAAATGAAGAAGATGACATCGATATGCTGTTTCAACCCAAGAAGAAATGGTGATATCGCATTGCTCAATTAAGAACGTTTTCCATAAAAAAGCCAAGTCTGTGACTTGGCTTTTTTATACGTGTTGTCCCGTCCTGAAATACGTTGACATAAAGAGGATTTCTTTATGACAACATTAATTAACTCAAGCCGTAAGCGCACACAACGAGATTACACCTTAGCCTTTAAATTAGGCGTTGTAGAGCGTGTTGAAAAAGGCGAAATGACGTACAAACAAGCCCAAGCCCATTTTGGTATTCAAGGCCGTTCAACGGTACTCGTCTGGCTTAGAAAACATGGTAGACTCGATTGGTCGAAACCTTTTCAGCATCCCCTTATGACTAAGTCAAAAGAAACACCTGCCGAAACGATCAAGCGCCTTGAACGTGAGTTAGCAGAAGAGAAACTGCGTAACCAAATCCTCAATGGCATGGTTGATATCATGGACAATGAATATGGAGCAGGCCTCAGAAAAAAGTACTTATCCGGTACGTCTGGCAAGCAAAAGGCAACGGAGAAATAAACCTCGCTGCCGCATGTCGTGCTGCGGGTATGTCGAGGCAAGGTATTTATCAGGCAGTTGCTCGAATGGAAAGTCGTAGAGCTGAGCTATCGGTTATCAAAGACTGGGTCCAGTACTGGCGTAAATATATGCCAAGGTTAGGGGCCCGTAAGCTCTACACGTTGATAAAATCCAAGCTGGTTGAGCACGATATTAAGCTCGGGCGAGATGGGTTCTTTACCTATTTGAGAAGTGAAGGTTTACTGGTTAAACCGAAGAAAAGCTACACAAAAACCACGTTCAGCAAACACTGGATGAAGAAGCATCCTAATCTGCTGAAAGAGGAGGGACTGCACGATGCAGGGCATGTACTGGTCAGCGATATCACCTATCTTGAGTCAGACCAAGGTGTGCACTACCTGTCACTGATCACCGATGCCAGTTCTCGTAAAATAGTCGGTCATCACGTGAGTAAAGACATGAAAGCCGAGAGTGTGGTGAAAGCGTTAAAAATGGCCATCAAAGATAAGCGCTATATCGGCAACGCGGTGCATCACTCAGACAGAGGCTTACAGTACTGCTCAGCCGTTTATCAGAATGCGCTTCAGGCGAGCCAAATCCAGCCGTCAATGACGGATGGTTATGATTGCTACCAAAATGCATTAGCAGAAAGAGTGAATGGCATACTGAAGCAGGAGTTTTTACTGCACCGATGTAGGACATTTGCGGAGCTGAAGATACTTGTTAGAGAATCGATAGCAATATACAACGATATGAGACCGCATCTGAGTTTGAATATGGACTCCCCTAATCAGGTGCACAATAGAAAAGGCCAGCTACTGGAGCTGGCCTAAAACTGTCAACCTATCTTAGGACGAGACATGTTTATGCGCAATATCTCGGTTATCGATACGCCAACATCATTACTGCAATCGGCGATTGTAAGAACCCTAGATAACAAAATGGGCTCACCTAAGTGAACCCATTTATAACCACGAAGAAAAGGATCCTAAACCCTATTCAGATCAGGTTACTTCTTAGCTTTCTTCGCCGTCGATTCAGTCACCCATTTACCATTCACATAATGGGCCGACCATCCGGTTGCTTTACCGTCAACTTCGGTCGCCACATATTGCTCTTTGGTCTTACGGCTAAACTTAACCGCCGCTTTATTCCCCTCATCATCGGCGATAGGAGCATCGGCAAGGTACTGATATTTTGGCCACAATAGCTCGCGATATTTCACTAACTCTTCAACCAGTGGCGCACGGGTTTCCCGAGATTTAGGGAAAGTGCTGGCGGCTAAGAAAATCCCCGCCGCACCATCACGCAGCACAAAATGCGCATCAGACTTGCTGCATTTCAGCTCTGGCAGATAAATAGGATCTTCTTTTGGAGGCGCAGCTTCGCCGTTTTTCAGTAACTTACGAGTATTCTTACATTCCTCGTTAGTACAACCAAAATACTTACCAAAACGGCCGTTTTTCAGCTCCATATCATGGCCACAGCGGTCACATTCAATTAATGGACCTTCATAACCTTTGATCTTAAATTGTCCTTCTTCGACTTCATAACCCTCACAGATGGGGTTATTACCGCAAACGTGCAGCTTACGCTTTTCGTCGATAAGGTAGCTGTCCATCGCCGTACCACAAATGCCGCAGCGATGCTTGGCGCGTAGTGCATCGGTTTCGGCATCTTCACTGTCGCTAATCGCTTCAATGCCTGGCGTTAAATTCATGGTGGTTTTGCAGCGCTCTTTCGGTGGCAACTCGTAACCCGAACAACCGAGGAACACCCCTGTTGTGCCGGTACGGATCCCCATAGGGCGACCGCAAGTCGGACACTTAATATTGGTCATCACCATTTGATTGAGGCGCATACCGCCTTCTTCTGGTGATAATTCCGCCTTCTCTAATTGTTTAGTGAAGTCGGCATAGAAACCATCGAGAACCTTTTTCCAATCCAGCTCACCACTGGCAACATCGTCGAGTGTCTGTTCCATGCTGGCGGTAAAATCGTAGCTCATCAGCTCAGCAAAACTACCGACTAAACGCTCACTGACAATCTCGCCCATTTTCTCTGCGTAGAAACGGCGGTTTTCAACTTTGACATAACCCCGCTCTTGAATCGTCGAAATAATAGTGGCATAGGTTGAAGGACGACCGATACCACGCTTCTCTAATTCTTTTACCAATGACGCTTCGCTGTATCTGGCGGGCGGCTTAGTAAAGTGTTGCTTAGGCTCTAGTTCGACCAGAGACAACAGATCACCTTCGTTCACCGAGGGCAAGGTATTGTCTTCTTCATTTTTCTTTTTCAATGCGGTTTGAACACGAGTCCAACCGTCAAAGCGCAGGATACGTCCCGTCGCTTTCAGTTCATAGTCACCCGCCTTGACCGTGAGTTTAGTCGCATCGTATTGGGCTGGTGTCATCTGACATGAGACAAACTGACGCCAAATAAGCTCGTAAAGACGCTGTGCATCACGTTCCATATCGGTTAAGGCAGCCGCTTCGACATTCACGTTTGATGGACGAATCGCTTCGTGCGCCTCTTGTGCGCCTTCCTTAGAGCCGTAGCGGATCGGTTCGGCAGGTAAATACTTGGCGCCGTATTCCTTGCCGATCATCTCACGCACACTGTCTAACGCTTCTTGGCTTAAGTTTGTCGAATCGGTACGCATATAAGTGATGTGACCCGCTTCGTACAAGCGCTGTGCCATCATCATGGTTTTCTTCACCCCAAAGCCTAAGCGAGTACTGGCCGCTTGTTGCAGAGTAGAAGTAATAAAAGGAGCCGAAGGTTTACTTTGAGTCGCTTTATCTTCACGAGCGATCACTTTAAAGCTAGCTGAAGATAAGGCTTGAACGGCGGCTAACGCTTGCTGCTCGTTTGTTGGCTCGAAGGCTGAGTCTAAGTACTTAACCACTTCCATGCGCAGCGCTTCGCTCGCAGGCGTATTCAGCTGTGCGTGCACATCCCAAAACTCTTCAGGTACGAAAGCTTTGATTTCACTTTCACGTTCCACCACGAGACGCACAGCCACGGATTGCACCCGTCCAGCGGATAAGCCGCGGGCAACCTTTTTCCACAACAGTGGAGACACCATAAAGCCGACGACACGGTCTAAAAAGCGTCGTGCCTGCTGGGCATTCACCATATTGGTGTCGAGGGAAGAAGGTTTACTAAAGGCTTCTTGAATCGCTGATTTGGTGATCTCGTTAAACACAACGCGTTGATACCGTGAAGGATCGCCACCAATCACCTCTTGTAAATGCCAGGCGATGGCTTCCCCTTCACGGTCTAAGTCCGTTGCGAGATAGATTTGGTCAGCAGAATCGGCTAAGGCTTGCAGCTCTTTAACGACTTTCTCTTTACCCGGTAGGATTTGATATTTAGCCGCCCAGCCCTTTTCAGGGTTAACGCCCATACGCGACACCAGCGCCTGGTGGTCTTTCACCTTTTTATATCGCGCCTTTTCTTCTGGCGACATCTTCTTCACTTCGGCGGCGGATTTCACCTTTTCATTGCCGTCAGACGAAGAAGAAGTTGGTAGGTCACGGATATGCCCCACGCTCGATTTAACGATGAATTCTTTGCCAAGATATTTATTAATAGTCTTAGCTTTGGCCGGTGATTCGACAATAACTAGCGATTTACCCATAGTTTGATTTGCGCCAAAAAATCTCAAGAAGGTGGAAATTGGCTCCATATATAGAGGGTTGCATTGAGAGTTTCAAGCTAATCCCTCTTTTATATGTACCAGCGAGTCACTTTTTAATCAAAGTTGAAAAAATGTAAAAAAATAATATTGCGTAATTAAAAACTAATATTTCATTATTTGCCATCAAGCAAGAAATAGTTATGCATTTATCGCGAAAAAGTCGCTTTGAGCACAAAACCGTGCGCTTGTGCCCACAAAAACCTTCAGTATACTGGGTCGCTTCAGGGACCATTTGAATAAATAATAACCTTCCCTATCACAAGGATAAGCAATGAAGCACTTTGAAGCGAATTTCGACGGACTCGTTGGGCCAACCCACAATTATGCCGGTTTGTCTTTTGGCAATGTGGCCTCACTCAACAACGCCGCTTTAGTCTCAAATCCTAAAGCCGCCGCTAAACAAGGTTTGCAAAAAGCCAAAGCACTCGCTGATTTAGGGATGATCCAAGGCATGTTAGCGCCACAAGAGCGCCCAGATCTTAATACACTGCGCCGAATTGGTTTTTCTGGCAGTGATGCCCAAGTTTTACAACAAGCCGCTAAAACCGCGCCTGCGCTGCTTAATGCCTGTTGCAGTGCTTCGAGTATGTGGACGGCAAATGCTGCAACCGTGTCTCCCAGTGCCGACACCCGTGATGGTAAACTGCATTTTACACCTGCCAACTTAGTGGATAAGTTACATCGCAGCATCGAGCCCATCACAACGGGGCGCATCTTAACAGCAACTTTCAACGATCCCCACTATTTTCATCATCATAACCATTTACCTGAACATAATAGCTTCGGTGATGAGGGCGCGGCGAACCATACTCGCCTGTGCCAAGAATATGGTCATGCTGGAGTCGAGCTGTTTGTTTACGGTCAAGAAGCCACCAATCCTAATGCACCAAGACCACAAAAATATCCTGCAAGGCAAACCCTCGAAGCGTCGATGGCGATAGCAAGGTTGCACCAACTCGAGGAGGATAACTGCGTCTTTATTCAACAAAATCCCGATGTCATTGACCAAGGGGTATTCCACAATGACGTGATCGCCGTGGGTAACCAAAATGTGCTGTTTTACCATGAGCAGGCATTCTTAAATACACAGGCTAAATTGGATGAAATAAGACGAAAACTCGATACCGAATTATTCTTTATCGAGGTTCCAACGGCCAAAGTAGCGATTAACGATGCGGTAAAGAGCTATCTATTCAATACCCAGATAATCACCCTTCCCTCAGGCGAAATGGCCATCATTGCCCCAACGGACTGCCAAGAAAACCCGGCTGTTTATGCGTATTTAAATGAGCTACTCACGTTAAATACACCAATCAAACAAGTGCTGTATTTCGATGTGAAACAAAGTATGCAAAATGGTGGCGGCCCCGCGTGTTTACGTTTACGGGTTGCCATGAATGAGCGAGAAGTCGCTGCAGTGAATCAGCACACTTTACTTAACGATGCTTTATTCACACGTTTAAACACTTGGGTGGATAAACACTATCGCGACCGCTTATCGACTCAAGATTTAGCCGATCCGCAATTAGTGGTTGAATCACGCACCGCATTAGATGAGCTCACCCAAATCATGAAATTGGGAAGTGTGTATCCATTCCAACGCTAATGTGATTTGTGTCTCGTCCTGAAATAAGTTGACACTTATTTCCACCTAAAACGCTCGATGAACCTCATCGGGCGTTTTGTATTTTAAGGTCAAATGTGGCCGCCGTTGATTATAGATGGCAACCGCTTCTGCCACCATTTGTCGTGCCTCCTCCAGCGTTGCAGGCTTATGTGTTAAAAACTCCTGCTTCAAGATGCCATTCACTCGCTCTGCTAAGGCATTTTGATAGCAGTCATATCCGTCTGTCATTGAGCATGTCACGCCATGATGTGCGTGAACCGCTTGATACGCGTTTGAGCAGTACTGTATCCCTCGGTCTGAGTGGTGTATCAGCGGTTTATCTTTGTCTTGTCGCTGCTTCAGCGCCCGTTTGTAGGCCGTTAGCACCCCGTCTGTTTTAAGATTATCATCAACATGATAGCCCACAATTTTTCGTGACCAGGCATCGGTCACCAAGCTTAAATAGGCTTCATTATCTTGCAGTGGCAGATAGGTAATATCCGCCACCCAGACTTGCTCTGAGCGGCTGATGTCCACTTGCTGCTCACTGGGCTTAAGCAAGTTGGGATGACACCTGAATCGATGATGGCTATGGGTCGTTTTATGGTACGCCCGCTTAGGCGTGACCAACAAACGATGCGCCCTAAGACAGCGAAATAACCGGTCTCGTCCTATCACTATTTGATGCATTTTGTTGAGTAAATACTGCAGTTTACGCGTACCGACTCGCGGTTGAAATAACCGTTCATATTGTACCATTTGCAACATCTGTTGCTCCCTTAGCTCTGAGACGATTTGCCGCTGGCATTGCTGATAATACGCCTGACGACTGATGCCAAGGTAACGACAGCATTGGGTGACGCGATAACCTACGTCCGTTTTTTCCTGGAGCGTTTCGCGGGTGGCTTTTTTACGACGGATATCCCGTAGTCAGTTCTGAGTTTTTCGACAATGGCTTCGAAGAACGCCGCTTTCATGCGGGTATCTTCAAGTTCGGCTTCGAGGGCTTTTATCTTTTGCTCGGGGGTGAGCGTGGTGGGTTCAGTCATCAACTGTCCTCGCATTGATGTTGGCGGCGTCCCTAGGGACCAATCCAGTTTGCCATGCTTGCGTAACCACACTAACACGGTGGAGCAACCTTGAATACCGTACTTGTCTTGCGCCTGCTTATAGGTCAGCTCGCCTTTTTCCACTTGGTTGACAACCGCCAATTTAAAAGCGAGGGAATAATCGCGTTGAGTTCGTTTAATTGTTGAAGTCATTACACTCTCCAAAATGAGTTTGAAAAGTGTCAACGCTATTTAGGACGGGTCACAGGTAAAAAATAAGGTGCCATTGGCACCTTATTTATGTTTAGCTTTTATTTAACCTCGATAGGTATATTAAGCACTTCAGTTGTGGTTGCTGCAATATTAAATTTATTGGGTGTGGTCACTGTCACAACTAAATTCCCAGAATCAGGATCTTCGCCTGCTTTTAAGCTAACAACAAACTCACGTCCGCCATTATAACTACTGCTCGGCCAAGTAAACTTAGTAGAACTCGTCACAGTGGCTCCAGTTGGCTTAAACTCAACCACAGTACCTTCTGGCATTGGCTGGTTATTAATATCAGCAATAGTAAACCTTACCGATGCAGTCCCCTTGGGGGCCATATCAATCTGATTATTACCTGCAACACTATCCGTAATAATTACATTCTCAAGTCGTGTCGCATACGCCTCACTACTGGACATAACTAGCACAAGCGAACGACGTACTGAAATTGATGCTTGCGGGCTACATTTGACTGACGAAGCGGTTGAATCATCACATAAAACACCACTGTATTCGCCATCATTTAAATTAAAGACTCCTTGTCCAGTTGGAGTTTCCGGATCAATGAAATCGATGAAAGTTTCTCGATCACCTGATGTATCTGTTGAACCATTCTTTGGATAAGCAGGCGTGTATAAACCGTCCTCATTATGGTCAACAAATGCCTCAGTAAGATCATAACAATCTCCACTATTATCACGACCACAATCCGGTGGTACACCAACGAATAAACTAAACTCAGTATCGGTATCAAGAATGCTATTACTGTTTAAGTCCGCAAATGACTCTTCCCCAATCGCAGTTGCAGTAATCGTCACTCGACCACCATAGGGCTGGCCAAAATGGTTGCCGAAATATTTACCACCATCAAAATTAGTTTCTTCCTTCAACGCTGCATTAGGATCATTAATTTGTGCACCACTTACGTCAAAGAAGGGTCCATTACCATCGACTCCTGCAGGGCGAGGATTCTGACTTGTCCAAACCACTGAGCACACACCTTTTGAAGTTTGGCAAGAACTGTCAATTGCACCACCTTCAGCAGTAAACACTACAGCAGTACCATCTGGCACAGGGTTGTTAAAGGCATCGGCTAAACGTGCGGTAATCGTGACTTGAGCTCCATCATGATCCCAACCTTCGATGTTTTGCACAGAGGCCGACAACGAAAAACTGTCCTGATCTGGCTTACCAGTAGAAACCACAAGCACATTGGATTGGCTAGAAATCAATGGGGTCGTGCCATCAATACTCGCAGTAACCCTTACTGTAGCGGCAACTGTGCCAGAGTTAACCACTGTTTGCACATACCCCTCGTTATTTGACTTTGCGGTGGTTGGAATCAATCCCAAACCTGCTGACAGATTATTCAATTTAAAACTGACATCGCGATTAGCAACAGGATTACCATTGGTATCTAACACTCTAAAGCGTAACGTTGAGGACTCACTACCACCAGTACCTTTTATACCAATGTTTTCTGGCGTTGCATCAACAAATACTATACTACCCGCACTAGCTGGTAACACATTGATAGATGCAGTTGCAGTAAGTGTTAAACCGCCAGTATTGGCTGACACATTTATTGTGTCATCCCCCTCACATCCTTTTGCTAAATAACGAGATTCAGCAACACCATTAATAGTAGTTACAGGTGAGCTTAGGTCAGCTTTTGCTGGCGTTTGACTTGAGCAGGTTGACTTAAAAGTAACTGCAACAGGCTGAGTATATAGATTCCCAAAACTATCCCTGATAGCAACACTGACAGATGCGGTACCGCCAGCAGATATTTGCGTCGTGGTAACATTAGCTACTCCTGCTACAAACGGATCACCACTGCCCATATTAAGATCGGTAGCACCAACAACCACAATTGCTTCACCCACATCACCATCAGCAAGTGATGCTGTGGCCATACCCGCACCCAGCTTATCAGTTGCAAAAATATCAACAACAGCAATCCACTCACCATTAATGAGTTTTGTTACTGCAGTGACTACAGGTAAATCACCAATGGGTGATGCAAAAGTCACAATGGCAGGTTTAGTTAAGCCGATAACTGTTGCTTTGAGTTTCCCGGATGAAGCTGTAGAGATCGTCTCTGTTGGAGAACCATTTTTATCTGTTAACTCTAATGTTACTTTAGAAGTTCCACCATCACCCGCCATGGTGACCCCAAGCGATGCCTGCGCAACGTCCACCCCGACTACATCTGCATACACAAAACCAGCACCTGGAATATTCAAGGTTTTCAGCTTAATACTTGCCTGACCATTAACATCAGTCAGCACTGAGCCAATTTCTGGGTCAAATAATCCTAACGCAACATTACTTAAACTAAATTGTACCAACTTGTTTGCTAAAGCACTGCCATCTGCTGCCAGTAACGTTGCCGTCACGGTTGCTGGCGTTACTGCGTTAATATTAGTGGTAGTTGAACTGAGTATCAGTTTAGGGGGAGGCACTTGTCCCACTGCATTGCCATCACCTTTCATGTAAAGCGACACATCTGCAGTAGTGTCATAACCAAACACATTCACTTTAACATTCACTGCACCTTCAATATTGGCTGTCGCCAATTGAATTGTCGCAATACCATTCGCTCCGGTTAACGCCGTTGCCGATTCGGGCGTAAAACTGCCCGTTAGTGGATTGCTTAAACTAAAGCTGACAATTTTGTTCGCTAAGGCTGTTCCATCAACGCTCTTCACCATCGCAGTGAGTGTCGCTGGCATTGCCTTAGTAACAGTACCTAAATTTGAAGATAAGCTAACAACGATGCCAGAGCCATCACCTGTATTACCATCACCAGCCATATTCACCCCAATAGAAGCTGGCTCCGCATCCACACCTTGCACCAATGCGGTGACTAGCGCTGCACCTTTAACATCAGCAGTCGCTAAAGTGATTTTCGCTACGCCACTGCTATTGGTCAGCACTGTACCCGTCGCTGGGTCAAAAATACCCAAGGTATTATCATTTAATGAGAAACTCACCAGCTTATTTACGAGAGGAAGGCCGTCTTTATCTTTCACTAATGCAGTCAACTCTGCAGGCGTTGCGGCATTAATGTCAATCGCACTAGCGGTCAAACTTATTGTGGATTTATTACCAGCTATAACACCATCACCCGCCATGGTGACCCCAAGCGATGCCTGCGCAACGTCCACCCCGACTACATCTGCATACACAAAACCAGCACCTGGAATATTCAAGGTTTTCAGCTTAATACTTGCCTGACCATTAACATCAGTCAGCACTGAGCCAATTTCTGGGTCAAATAATCCTAACGCAACATTACTTAAACTAAATTGTACCAACTTGTTTGCTAAAGCACTGCCATCTGCTGCCAGTAACGTTGCCGTCACGGTTGCTGGCGTTACTGCGTTAATATTAGTGGTAGTTGAACTGAGTATCAGTTTAGGGGGAGGCACTTGTCCCACTGCATTGCCATCACCTTTCATGTAAAGCGACACATCTGCAGTAGTGTCATAACCAAACACATTCACTTTAACATTCACTGCACCTTCAATATTGGCTGTCGCCAATTGAATTGTCGCAATACCATTCGCTCCGGTTAACGCCGTTGCCGATTCGGGCGTAAAACTGCCCGTTAGTGGATTGCTTAAACTAAAGCTGACAATTTTGTTCGCTAAGGCTGTTCCATCAACGCTCTTCACCATCGCAGTGAGTGTCGCTGGCATTGCCTTAGTAACAGTACCTAAATTTGAAGATAAGCTAACAACGATGCCAGAGCCATCACCTGTATTACCATCACCAGCCATATTCACCCCAATAGAAGCTGGCTCCGCATCCACACCTTGCACCAATGCGGTGACTAGCGCTGCACCTTTAACATCAGCAGTCGCTAAAGTGATTTTCGCTACGCCACTGCTATTGGTCAGCACTGTACCCGTCGCTGGGTCAAAAATACCCAAGGTATTATCATTTAATGAGAAACTCACCAGCTTATTTACGAGAGGAAGGCCGTCTTTATCTTTCACTAATGCAGTCAACTCTGCAGGCGTTGCGGCATTAATATTGACATTACTGATACTCAAACTGACTGCTGGCTTATCACCTGATACAACACCATCGCCGGCCATAGTCACATTTACGTCTGCAAACTCACCCGAGCTAATCTTTGCAGTAACTGTTGCCCCGGTATTAATCGCACCTGTATAAAGTTTGATAGTTGCTACACCATCTGAATTTGTTGAGACTTGCCCCGTGGAGGGGTTAAAGGTCCCATAAGCATTATTGTTGATAGAAAACGACACCAATGTGCTTATATTTTTACCTTTCGAATCTGTTACTTTTGCTGTAATTGTTGCTGGTTCCGCATATGTAACTAAAGAGTTACTTACCGATAGATTTACCGATATGGTTACGGGTTGTGGAGTACCACTATTATCCTCCCCTATACTGCCTCCACCACCACACGCGACTAAGAAAAGTGAACATAATCCTAAAAGAAAAACCTTATACGCTGACTTCATTGTCAGGCTCCCTGTTACTCTGATGATAATACTAAGATTGACGCTTTTAACTTATAGGCTAACATTACACAATTTTCACGTAACTTTTCCAATACTCTCTTATTTTATTTCTCATATTTTGCGCTTAGTTTAACATCGGAACTCATTTAAACTTCTGCATTTTCTTGCTAGGCTTGTCGTCGCCAATATTAGAATGTATAAAAAACACACAGGAATCCCCATGGCAACCTCATCACAAAAGAAATTCGGCCTTACAAGTAAAATTCTGTTCGGTATGGCAACAGGTATTGCTTTAGGTCTCATACTCCGCAATGCCTTTCCAGAAAGCGATATCGTAAAAGACTACATTACAGAAGGTTTCTTACATGTTATCGGCACTATCTTTATCTCAAGTTTGAAAATGCTAGTGGTTCCACTGGTATTTATTTCGTTAGTTTGTGGCACTTGCTCACTGAGTGAACCTTCAAAATTAGGTCGTTTAGGCGGCAAAACATTAGCCTTTTATTTATTCACAACGGCGATTGCTTTAATTCTGGCCATTGTCAGCGCGGTATTAGTTCATCCAGGTAATGCTTCGCTCGCTTCCGAAAAAATGGAGTACACAGCCAAAGAAGCGCCTAGTCTTTCAAGTGTCCTAATCAATATAGTGCCAACGAATCCGATGCAGGCCATGAGTGAAGGCAATATGCTGCAGATTATTATCTTTGCGGTGATTTTTGGCTTTGCGATTGCGCATATTGGCGAGCGTGGAAAACGTGTTGCCGCGTTATTTGAAGATTTAAATGAAGTGATCATGCGAGTCGTTACGTTGATCATGCAGCTTGCGCCTTACGGGGTGTTTGCACTGATGGCAAAGCTGGCTTTAACGCTAGGTTTGGGAACATTCGAGAGTGTGGTCAAATATTTCTTTGTCGTGTTGGTGGTGTTATTGATCCACGCCTTTATCGTCTACCCGACCCTGCTTAAGTTATTCTCAGGCTTAAATCCGCTGATCTTTATTCGTAAGATGCGCGATGTGCAATTGTTTGCCTTTTCAACCGCAAGCTCTAACGCCACCTTGCCGATTACGATTGAGGCGTCTGAGCACAGACTCGGTGTTGATAACAAAATTGCCTCTTTCACCCTGCCATTAGGCGCCACCATTAACATGGATGGCACGGCCATTATGCAAGGTGTCGCCACGGTATTTATCGCCCAAGTCTTTGGTATTGAATTAACCATTACCGATTATGCTGCCGTTGTTGTGACCGCGACCTTAGCTTCAATCGGTACTGCTGGGGTTCCAGGTGTAGGGTTAATCATGCTAGCGATGGTGCTTAACCAAGTCGGCCTGCCCGTAGAAGGGATTGCTCTTATTATCGGGGTTGACCGACTCCTAGATATGGTGCGTACCGCAGTTAACGTGACGGGTGATTGCGTCGCGACAGTGGTCATTGCCAAGTCTGAAGGTGAATTTAACGAAACCGTATTCAACAATACTCAAGCCGGTAAAGTCGCCAGTAACTTCGATGAGCAAGTGCATAAGGTCGAGTAATACTGACGTTAGAATGCCTTTGTCTCTGCTAAAAGCCCAACTTAGTTGGGCTTTTTATTGTCTTATCCTGATTTTGTGAACAAGCAAATAGAATAGTCCTTTAAATGCCGTTACATTAGACCTCGTCAATATAAAACGAGGAGAAAGCTATGTGGTGGAGAGTGAGTTGGATTATTGTCGCCTTTTGGCTGTTAAGTGCGCATTTCCTACGCTATGACCAGCTGCTATTAACTGGCCTATTTGCAGTCGCGCCTCTTGGTTTACTCATCAAACATCCAGTCGTCATTCGACTACTGCAAGCGATACTGTGCATCAGTGTGGTTATCGTTTGGGGTACAACCGCAATCGATGCGGTGCAAATGCGTCTAGCCCACGGCGCGCCTTGGATAAGACTCGCTGTAATCATGAGCGGTGTGATGCTCTTTAGCTTAGGGGCCGCATGGAGTGCTAATGGGATTTGGCGCAAAACCACGCAATCATAGGCCAAGATGCAATAAAATTATCTTCAACCTCAAGGCGGAGGGATAAATCAGACAATCTCTTTAAAGACAATTAATTAGTACTTATTTTCGCCACTCTATCGGCTCGGTCAGCCAAGGTTAAGTTGTTATTCGTTATGATAAGACAATATTTGGCTCCCGCGTATATTTTGCGTACACTGAGCCCAGTCGACTTTAAGGCATGAGTATTATGAGAATTTTGGTTGTTGAAGATGATCTTATTTTATCCCACCATCTAAAAGTGCAATTAAGCGATTTGGGCAACCAAGTCCAAGTCGCTCTCACCGCCAAGGAAGGATTCTTCCAAGCGACTAACTACCCAATCGATGTGGCCATTGTCGATTTAGGTTTACCCGATCAAGACGGCATTAGCCTTATCCAACAATTACGTGAAGAAGGCGTTAAAGCGCCTATCTTAATCCTAACCGCCCGAGTTAACTGGCAAGATAAAGTCGAAGGCCTTAACGCCGGTGCCGATGACTATTTAGTCAAACCCTTCCAGAAAGAAGAGTTAGTCGCAAGACTCGACGCCTTAGTTAGACGCAGCGCAGGCTTTGTTAAACCCGTCATCACCAGTGGTGAGCTAAAGCTGGATCTTGCCGCCAAGCAAGTGACCCTCGGCAACGAGATTATGGAAGTTACCGCCTTTGAATACCTCATTCTGGAATATTTGATGCGCCATTGCCATGAGGTCGTCGCCAAACAGCGACTCTTAGATGTGATTTATGGTGACAAGGAAGGCGACCCTAACACCATTGAAGTGATGGTGAGCCGTCTACGCAAAAAACTCACCCGTGATGGCATAGACAACCCGATAGCGACCATTCGTGGCCAAGGTTACAAATTCAATCTGCCATGCAATTAAGACTTAAAATGAAGAAACGTCTGCTGACGCGGATGTTTCTCACCTCATTATCAATCATCACCTTAGTTGGATTTGGCCTCGCTTGGATGGTCAATATTCTGCATGCGCAAAATAGTTACAACGAAGAAACCGCGCAGCTTATCGCCGAAATACCCCAAGTCGCCGCTGAGCTGAGGGAGCACGATTTAATTCCCGACACCAGCGCTTGGTTGGAGGAAAACAACAAGCAAGAACGCTACGTGATGGCGAGCTGCGATGAAAAATTTAAACAGGTGTGGACATCTTCCCTCGCCGTCGACCGGGGCCTGTTTGATACCTGCGAACGTTTCAATGAAATCCGTAATGACTCCCCGCCCTACTACCTGACCATGGCCGATGATAGAGGTTATTTCGTGTATTTGCTCGCGGTCGAAATCGCGGGAGTACACTATAACCTCTTGGTCATGAAGGATGCGGCGAAGCTTGAGCAGGAATACAGTAAATTTAGTAAACGCACTTATATCCGTTTAGCCATGGTGCTCGCCCTCGCACTGATTCTGCTGGTCAGTGCGGCATATTGGGGGATGCGTCCACTGGTGCGGATGCAAAACGAATTGCAATCAATTAACCAAGGTAAGACAAAATCACTATCAGAGGGTTATCCCGTTGAGCTTGAAGGCGTAACTCAAGCCCTTAACCAACTATTGCAACAATCGAGCGCCCAACAGCAACGTTATCAAAACGCGATGAACGATCTGGCCCACAGCCTAAAAACCCGTCTTGCGGCCGTTCACGCCATTACCGATGACACGACGCTGACGAAGCAATCCGCCAATGAAAAAATCATGGAGCAGATTAGCCAAATGGATCAACTCGTTAAATATCAACTTAAGCGTGCCATGTTAGGCCGCCAAGGCTTAAAGCAGGAGCACACCGCCATCGCCCCGCTGGTCGATCAACTGGCGCAAATGTTATTTAAGATTTATCGCGAAAAGCAGGTGCAATTTAAGGCCAACATCCCCACAAACTTGCAGTTCCCAGGCAATAAGGGCGACTTAATGGAGCTATGCGGCAACTTAATGGAAAATGCCTTCCGATTATGCATCAGCCAAGTTCAGGTCAGCGCCCGCTTTACGGACCAAGGTGATTTTGAATTAATTGTCGAAGACGATGGACCCGGGGTTGAAGAAAAGCTGCGCCAAAAAATTATTCAACGGGGCGTGAGAGCCGACACCCAATCCCCAGGACAAGGTATTGGGCTGGCTGTATGTGATGAGATTGTCAGCAGCTACGGCGGCTATTTGAGTATTGAGGAAAGCCATTTAGAAGGCGCCAAGTTTAGAATTACTATCCCAGCTTAACCGCCTTATTCACGCACCATTATTCGTTAGCCATATACCGCGTATAACTGTTCGGCGCGGTTAAACATCACCCACGACGTGGCAATATATTTATCATTACTGATAGGCATATTGCCGCGATGGGAATGGGTAAAGCCTGCCGGCGCAATCACCATAGTGCCTTTCTTAGGCGAAATCTTACGTTGCTGGTAATAAAACTCCGTTTCCCCGCCCTCTTCCACATCATTGAGATAGAACATATACAACACGACGCGATGCAGCGCCTCATTATGGCTTAGCTGGGGAAATTGCTCCGAATGCCAGTGGAGATATCCACCTTTATTCTTTTGATATTTTTGAATATTAATACTGCCACTGCGGTACAAATATTTTACTAAGGCTTCGGCTCTTGGCTGACCTAAGCGCTCAAAATTATTCGGCGTTAAGGTTACCGCTTGACCTTGCTCGTCACTCACTGACACAGATACCGCGCCCATTAACGCCATGGAATATTGAGTAAAATAGTCGGCGGCGCCCTTTAGGGTATAGGATAACAGCTCATTTTTGAGGGGCTGTAAATCGGCAAAATTATCTAAGGTAAGATCTCGGCTGATCTTCTTTTCGAGGTCGACCCCATTACCCGTTTGGCCATCAACCACACCTGAATGTTGCTCAAATGCAAGAATGAGACGATCACATAGGTCATCGGGGATAGCATTAGGGTATACTTCGATAAAATCCATATTGGCTCAGTGTTTCGGCTATTTTGTACTCTTACTATGCTGACACGTTAGTTAAGTAATTGTAAAGCTGCATCATTGATATAAAATAACTCCATTGGCTTCACGATAACAAGAATATGAAAAAAAGCTGTAAAGTCTCAGTTCATCAATTACAGGTGGGTAATTTTGTGCGTTTACCCGTGGCCTGGAAAGATCATCCTTTTTTATTCAGTAGCTTTCATATCAAGCAAGCTGCGCAGATTGAGTTAATTAAAAACCTTGGTATTGAATACGTAATTGTCGATTTAGAACGTAGCGAAACCACGCCCTTGGCCGTTGAAGCCGTCAATCCCATTAAAATTCCCCCTAGCGCAGATATCCATAGTTTAAAAAACGATATGGATATTTATAAAGCCGAACAAATCGAAGTACAAAAAAAGCTGCGCCGCGATATTCACAAAACCGAGCAAAACTTTACCCGCTCGGTTGCTATGATGCGCAGCCTTATCGCCAAACTTCGTAATCGTCCGCTCAACGCCGTGGATGATGCCAAGGATTTAGTGCATACCATAGTCGAGCAGCTACTGAACTCCGATAACCTCGTCCTGCACTTAATGAGCGATGCTAAGCAAGATGAGAGCATTTACTACCACTCGCTAAACGTGGCGATACTCTCGATGCTTATCGCCAAAGAAATGGAGTGGGACCGCAGCGAAATCGAATTGGTGGGCTTAAGTGCGCTGTTTCACGATGTCGGTAAACTCAAAGTGCCGCCGCAGATTTTGAAAAAGACCACACCTTGGTCCGCGCCAGAGCTAAATTTTATCAAACAACATCCGCTGCTCGGGATTGAACTGCTCAAGCTCGCCGATAACTTCCCCGAGGCGGCGCTCGCCCCTATCACCAATCACCATGAGTATCTCGATGGCTCGGGTTACCCCAAGGGATTGAAGGAAGCTGAACTGGATAAAATCTCCCAGCTGCTCGCTGTCGTGAACGAGTACGACTCGCTTTGTTATCCGAGTAATCAGGGCAAGGCGCGCATGCCCTACGCTGCCTTAGGCTATTTATATAAACAATATAAAACCAAATTAAATCAGGAATATATTGGCAAGATGATCAAAATGCTGGGCATTTATCCACCGGGAAGTGTGGTGGAGTTGTCGAGCGGTCAATATGCCATGGTGATGTCGGTCAATCTGCAAAAGCTACTGTGCCCGAAAATCCTTGTTTATGATGCGCTGGTGCCTAAAGATCAGGCGCCGATTGTCGATCTGGAAGTCGAAGGGATCAGCATCGTGCGGTGCCTGCCACCCGCAGCACTCCCCGAAAAAGTGCATGAATACCTCAATCCACGTGAACGCGTGAGTTACTACTTTGGTGGCGATAGCCGTAAATAAACCAACGAGATTCATTCGCCCAATAAAAAGCCGGAGTACTCCGGCTTTTTTGCATCCACGTTAATACTCGCGATTAGAGCCAGTGTTTGCGTTTAAAGAAGAAATAGGTCCCCGCAGCACTTGCGAGCATCATCAATATCGCCATCGGATACCCATATTGCCAACCTAACTCAGGCATTCCATGGAAGTTCATTCCGTAGCTGCTGGCAATCAGCGTAGGCGGTAGAAACACCACAGCCGCAACCGAGAAGATTTTAATGATCTTATTCTGCTGTAATCCACTGAAACCCATGGCGGCGTCGAGCAAAAAGTTTAACTTATCGAAGATAAACTGACTGTGGGGCATTAACGACTCGATATCCGAGAGCATTTCGCGCAAGTCTTTTAAATGTTCATCGGACAATTGCCCGCGGTAGTATCGCTGCATATAACGAAGCGAGCGCTGGGTATCGAGCAAACTTAAACGAATTTTACCGTTCGAGTCTTCCTGCAAGGTGATGAGTTTGAACACATCATCCAGCTCATCATTATCAAACACTTGCTCACCGACATTTTCAAGGACCGTATACACGTCCTCAATCAAGTCGGAGAGGTAATCCACTTTCAGATTAAAGAGTTCGAGGAACAATTCCTGCGGGGTTGAGACTTCCAACCGACCCAGGCGTAAGTAGTTACGCAACAAACGGATCAGGCCGACATCCTCTTCACGTATGGTCAACAGGAAATTCGTCCGCAGGTTAAAGGAAACGTTCACCCCGCGTACGTCTTGCCCCACTCGCTGGGGGAATAACGAATTGATATGTAAGCCGTCGCTGTTTTGATAAAAACGCGCCGAGGCCTCAATCTCGTTGATATCTTCTTCGTCGGGCACTTCTTCAACGGAAAAACGACTTAACCATTCTCGCTCTGCATCATCAGGTTTATAGAGATCCAACCATATGGTCGACGCCGGAATACTGTCTTGTGTGTTAATCTCAGTGACCGTCAGTTGACGGTTTTCGTAGACATAGGCAGTAATCATGTGTCCTCCTGAAAAAAACTTAAGCAAAAAGTCCACTTAAGTGCAGGCTAAAAAATTGTCGCTAGTTTAACGCATAACTTAGTAATGAAAAGGCGGGAGCGAAAAATTCATAAAATAAATCTGTGTTAGTCTTCGAGAATTTCTAACCGCTCCGCATAAGAAAAGCGAATGTGTACGCCCTCAACCGTCACCATTTTTGCCTCCGAGATATCCCCTTTACGCGCCTTGTACACGCCGGATAACACACCAGCTGGAGACACTATCGTCACAGTCACGACTTTATGTTGATCGTACCAATACCACACACTGTAGCTTAAAAGGCTCAGCCCCAGCAGTAAAAATGCTGCCCGCATGCCGTAACGACGCCACAGACTCGGCATCGGCAGAAGATTTACCGAAGTGGCAGACCCCTGCTTAGGACGCCGATTGGCCAGCAGTAAAATCGCCATAATGATAACGGCTAAGGTGAGCAGCAGTTTTGTTAACAAAGGACACTCCAGAGGGCGGGACTTAACCGATTATAATCGACATTGAAATGCGAAACTGTCATTAAGATCAAGCTTATGCAACACAGTTTCGCAGCGATATAGCCGCATATTTCGATATCAGACTAACAAGAAAAGATGACAAGTTAACATCTAACCGAGAAAATCGAGTCGATTGAAAGTCTAGTCATTCAAAGCGGTGGCACGCTAGACGCCAGCTACAGACGACTTAGAGGCGCCCTAGAATGCCTCAAACTGCGCTGCCATACGCCGTATTTGATCTAGCAGCACACCATGACGATTACGCTCGGCGCACAGTTGTTGATGCGTGCGCGCTGAAGGCTCCCCTACCAGTACGATACGCACTTGATAATCTAAGGCTTTCGCAGCCGCCTCATAGGCCATGTACTCCCAGCGGCAAAGATTAGTGTTATCACAAATCACGATAGGCTGAACGCTACTGAGCGCGTGAATAAACGCGGTTAAATTACGTTGATGGTATTCGGAGAGTTTTTTCGCATCGAATCGATACTCCTCTCCCTCGTAGAAAAAACTATCGGTCGAAAAAATGCCACCTTGGCGAACGCGAATCGCCTCTTCTAACGGTAGATTAGCCACAAACTGCTCGACCCAATGGGATTTACCGCTGCCCGGTAATCCCCGCATAATAATCGCCAGTTTTTGCGTCATGGACTCGTTGCTCATTCTTAAACATCGGACTCGGCTAAATCGGAGCCAATCACTTTGCCTGCAAGTATGGTATCGACCAATTTAGGTACCAACTCCCCCGCCTTACCGGTTAAATGATATTGGAACTGACTGTGTCTATCGGGGGTGACTAAATTAACTTCCACCGTTTGGGCGCCATGATGATTGGCCGTATCGACAAACCCTGCCGCCGGATACACAGTGCCCGACGTACCAATGGCAATGAATAAATCGCAGTTATCGAGCGCATCGTGAATTCTATCCATCCCCAGCGGCATTTCGCCAAACCACACCACATGGGGGCGTAATCGTTGCGACGGAATACAACAGGTACAACAGTTATTGGGGCCGAAGGGTTCCCTTAATAAGAAAGTTTGGCGAGAGCGAGGGCAGCGACCTTTGGATAATTCGCCGTGCATGTGCAACAAGCGCCGAGAACCCGCTCGTTCGTGTAGATCATCAATATTTTGGGTCACAATCAATAATTGCCCGGCAAATTCCGCCTCTAGCTTAGCCAACGCCAAATGCGCCGCATTAGGCATCACTGTGCCACTGTGTAATTGCTCCCAACGGCTGTTATAAAATCGCTCAACCAGTTCGGTATCGCGGGCATAACCTTCGGGAGTGGCCACGTCTTCAATATGATGCTCTTCCCATAGACCATCTTGATCGCGAAAGGTACGTAATCCCGATTCGGCAGAAATGCCCGCGCCAGTTAACACCACAATATGCTGGTACATACCGCTTCCTTTTATTGTAATTATTCTGTCCATTGTCCCGACATTTGCGCGTCGTGAACATTATTCCTTGGTATAACCTTACAAAAACTATGCTTGAATTGCCGCAATTTATTGCAATTTCGCGCTAAGTGACACAATTTATCTGCATATAGACCCATAAAGCTAGAACAAAGGTTTAAGTTTTTAATTTGACCCCCTATAATGGCATTCACTATCCACGGATGAACCTATTGGTTCTGCAATCAAGAGATTAGCAATGACAGATGGAAATCAAGCGCTAAAAAAAGCCGGTTTGAAAATCACCCTGCCACGAGTCAAGATCCTAGAACTGATGCAAGGACCTGAAAACCAACATATCAGTGCAGAAGACTTATATAAGAAACTGCTCGATTTAGGTGAAGAAATTGGTCTAGCAACAGTTTACCGTGTATTAAACCAGTTTGATGATGCCGGTATCGTATCTCGCCACCACTTCGAAAGTGGCAAGGCGGTATTCGAGTTATCGACTCAACACCACCACGATCACTTAGTGTGCCTTTCCTGTGGCAAAGTGATTGAGTTTTCAGATGAAGTAATTGAACGTCGTCAAGACGAAATCGCCAGCAAGTACAACATTAAACTGACTAACCACAGCTTATATTTGTACGGTCATTGCACCAATGATAAGTGCGATCATAACGACGAGTAAGCAGATTTAGCTCAATCTGGATATTAACCAGACACACCTAATAAAAAACCAGCCATCTAGGCTGGTTTTTTATTAGAACGCTCAGGCACAGTTAAAGCACCTTCGCGTACACATTCACTTTATGTCCCATAAACTCACTTGGTTCACGCCAATGCATGCCTATGCGTTTAGCAACGCCCTCAGAGCCAATGTTACCCTCTAGGATCAATGCAATAATTTGCGTAATGCCAAACTGCGGGAACACGCTAATTGCCGCTTGAGCAGCTTCGGTACCAATCCCCTTGCCCCAATACTCGGGGAAATAGCGATAGCCAATTTCGACTTCGTTATATTCAGGAATAAACTTTGGTCCGCAAAAGCCAATCACTTTATTATCGGCTTTATGTTCGACGGCCCAGCGACCAAATCCACGCTGCTGATAATCCTGTGAAATCACCTTATGGAACAGTTCATGTGCCTGCTCACGCTCAGTAAAAGGCACGGTTGGAATGTATTTCAACATCGCAGGGTTACTCTTCATCAAATAGAGGGCATCGATATCCTGCTCGGTAAATGGTCTGAGTATTAAACGCTCTGTTTGTATAATCATTTTGGCTTCCTTCATATTGCCCTCTACACACTAATATCCAGCGCGATTAACGGTGGAAGTCACCGCTACGCTCTGGCTGATAAACGATTTCTTCGATACGCACTTTGACCATTGAGCCACCGGGGCCTGGCCATTCGATTTCATCCCCTTGGGATAAACCCAATAAGGCACTGCCCACGGGAGCGAGGATAGAAATGGTGCCCTCACCTGCCGCATCCTTGGGATAAACTAACCGTAAGCAGAAGGTATCCTGACTGGATGACACGCTAAATTTCACTTCAGAATTCATCGTCACCACATTACCGGGCATCTGCGCTGCGGGCACAATGTCGGCTCGGTCGAGTTCCGCCTCCAATGCCGCACGCCCTAGGAAGGCGTTCGCCGGTAATGACTCCAACAGACGCTCGAGTCTTTCTAAATCGATTTCTGAAATAATGATCTTTGGTGTTTTCACAGTCTTTCCCTCGTGTAAATAGATGTCCCTTAGGGTTAAACATCTGTGCTGGCCTATCCTCCCCCAATGGGATAAACCGATATAAAAATACGCTCGCAGCTTAATGCCGCAATCGCGTGGTAATTAAGTACAAGATTTATTGCTGAACAGCCGTGGTGCCATAAGCGCAGGGCTTAGGGTTGTGGCTCTACTAATGTATTCACACGTCAATCAGGTGATGACGCTCGGTAGAGAAGCCCAATCTAACCCTTTGTAAATAAAAATGCTAGCCTGCGCGGTGTGAGCTTTGCCCACTCTCACACTTTAGTGCTCGGCACTCGCTAACAGACGCGCAATAAAAAAGGCGCCTTAGGCGCCTTTTCGTGTGTTAACGGTTAGATTACCAACCCGTTTTAGCACGCAGCGCTTTGCCGATATCCGCTAACGAGCGGACAGTTGTCACGCCCGCTGCTTCTAATGCAGCAAATTTGTCAGCAGCAGTACCTTTACCGCCAGCAATGATCGCACCCGCGTGACCCATACGCTTACCAGCAGGAGCAGTTACACCCGCGATGTAAGACACAACTGGTTTAGTCACGTTAGCTTTGATGTAAGCAGCCGCTTCTTCTTCAGCAGTACCACCGATTTCACCGATCATCACGATGGCTTCAGTCTGTGGATCGTTTTGGAACATTTCCAATACGTCGATGAAGTTAGTACCTGGGATTGGGTCACCACCAATACCTACGCAAGTAGATTGGCCGAAACCTTCGTCAGTAGTTTGCTTAACCGCTTCATAGGTCAGCGTACCTGAACGAGAAACGATACCCACTTTACCTTTTAAGTGGATGTGGCCTGGCATAATACCAATCTTACATTCACCTGGAGTGATAACACCTGGGCAGTTAGGGCCGATCATGCGAACGCCTGTTTCTTCTAGCTTCACTTTCACTTCCAGCATATCCAGTGTTGGGATACCTTCAGTGATACATACGATCAGCTCGATACCACCGTCGATTGCTTCAAGAATTGCATCTTTACAGAAAGGAGCAGGAACGTAGATTACAGAAGCGGTTGCACCAGTCGCAGCCACAGCGTCTTTCACAGTGTTGAACACTGGTAGACCTAAGTGCTCAGTACCGCCTTTACCTGGAGATACACCACCAACCATTTGCGTACCGTAATCGATAGCTTGTTGAGAGTGGAAAGTACCTTGACCACCGGTAAAGCCTTGGCAGATTACCTTGGTATCTTTGTTAATTAATACAGACATTATTTGCCCTCCGCAGCTTTAACTACTTGCTCAGCCGCATCAGTCAGACTGTTAGCTGCAATGATATCAAGACCTGATTTAGCTAATACTTCACGGCCTAATTCAGCGTTAGTACCTTCTAAACGCACTACAACTGGAACTTTAACGCCAACTTCTTTAACAGCGCCAATGATACCTTCTGCGATCATGTCACAACGTACGATACCACCGAAGATGTTAACCAGAACGGCTTTCACATTGCTGTCAGACAGAATGATCTTGAATGCTTCAGCAACACGTTCTTTAGTCGCGCCACCACCTACGTCGAGGAAGTTAGCTGGCTTGCCGCCGTGCAGGTTAACGATGTCCATAGTACCCATTGCTAGGCCAGCACCGTTCACCATACAACCCACGTTTCCGTCCAGCGCAACATAGTTCAGTTCGAACATTGCAGCGTGAGCTTCACGGGCGTCATCCTGTGATGGATCGTGCATTGCTTTGATTTTTGGTTGACGGAACAGTGCGTTACCATCGATACCAATTTTACCGTCTAAGCAGTGCAGGTTACCTTCAGTGGTGATAACCAGTGGGTTGATTTCCAGCAGTGCGAAATCATGATCAACGAACATAGTCGCCAGACCCATGAAGATCTTGGTGAATTGCTTCATTTGAGTTGGGTTTAAGCCCAGTTTGAAGCCAAGATCACGTGCTTGGTATGGTTGAGGACCCGTCAGTGGATCGATGATCGCTTTATGAATGAGTTCTGGCGTTTCTTCGGCCACTTTCTCAATCTCAACACCACCTTCGGTAGAAGCCATGAACACCACGCGACGGGTAGCACGGTCAACTACTGCACCTAAGTACAGTTCGTTAGCGATGTCGGTGCAGCTTTCTACTAAAATTTTAGCAACCGGCTGACCTTTCTCATCTGTTTGATAAGTCACCAGATTTTTGCCTAACCAGTGTTCGGCAAAGGCTCTGATTTCTTCTTTATCGCCAGTGACTTTAACGCCACCCGCTTTACCGCGGCCGCCTGCGTGTACTTGACACTTAACAACCCATAAATTTCCGCCAATACGGCCTGCCGCTTCTACAGCTTCTTGGGCTGTATCACATGCAAAACCTTCTGACACTGGTAAACCATATTCGGCAAATAGGGATTTTGCCTGATACTCATGCAAATTCATGATGATCTATCCGTATACTTCTAATCAAATCCAACTGGCCCCACGGGGCCAGTCACGAGGGTATGTCTGACTCTTGTCTTTAACTAACAGGTTAAACGTTATCGTTTAGCGCGTTAGATTATAGGTCAAGTAGCAGACGAGTTGGGTCTTCCAAGAAGTCTTTAATGGCAACTAAGAAGCCAACTGACTCACGGCCATCGACAATACGATGGTCATATGAGAGAGCTAGGTACATCATGGGCAGGATTTCAACCTGACCATTCACTGCCATTGGGCGGTCTTTAATAGCATGCATGCCTAAAATCGCGCTTTGTGGCAGGTTTAAAATTGGGGTAGACATTAACGAGCCGAATACACCACCGTTAGTCACAGTGAAGTTACCGCCAGTCATATCAGCCACAGTCAGCTTGCCATCACGGCCTTTGATCGCCAGATCGCGTACTGCTTTTTCGATATCAGCCAGGCTCATGGTATCGGTATCACGCAATACTGGGGTGACCAGACCACGTGGAGTCGATACAGCGATGCTGACGTCGAAGTAGTTGTGGTAAACGATATCGTCACCGTCGATTGACGCGTTCACTTCTGGGAAGCGTTTCAGCGCTTCAGTCACCGCTTTCACGTAGAAAGACATGAAACCTAAACGGATACCGTGGCGCTTTTCAAAGATATCTTGGTACTGCTTACGGATATCCATGATTGGCTTCATGTTCACTTCGTTAAACGTCGTGAGCATCGCGGTAGAGTTTTTCGCTTCTAATAAACGGTTAGCGATAGTCTTACGTAAACGAGTCATTGGAACACGCTTCTCGCTACGACCTGCCGCTAAAGGTTGTACCGCTGGAGCCGCAGGGGCAGCAGCCGCTTTAGGCGCAGACTTGATAAAGGCTTCAACGTCTTCTTTAGTGATACGGCCACCGACACCAGTGCCCTTCACTTTGCTCGCATCAACATTGTGCTCAGCCAGTAAACGACGTACTGATGGGCTTAATGCATCGTTAGACTCTTCAGTCGCAGCAGCAACAGGTGCAGCAGCTTCGGCCTCGGCTTTAGTCACTTCTTGACCAGAAACCGCACCCGCGATGAACTTAGCAATCACTTGCTCGCCCAGAACGGTATCGCCTTCTTGGAACAGGAACTCACCGATGTGACCATCTTCTGGTGCAACCACTTCCAGTACGACTTTGTCAGTTTCAATATCAACCAGATTTTGATCACGAGAAACTTGCTCACCCACTTTTACGTGCCAAGTGGCGATAGTTGCATCGGCAACAGATTCTGGCAGTACGGGTACCTTGATTTCGATACTCATGAAAAACGATCCTTTTTTATAAAATGTCTATTACTACAGTCTTAGCTATTACAGCTTTAGGGCACTGTTCACTAAAGATTCTTGTTGGTGAGCATGCAGCTCAGGGTAACCACAGGCTGGTGCAGCAGATGCTTCACGGCCAGCGTAGGTCAGTTTTGCACCCGCAGGGATAGCAGCCCAGAAGTGATGTTGGCTAGAGTACCAAGCACCCTGGTTTTGCGGCTCTTCCTGACACCATACAAAATCGGTCACATGTTGGTAGTCAGCTAAGGCTGCAACCATTTCTTCATGTGGGAACGGATATAACTGTTCGACACGGATTATTGCGATGTTGTTGATGTTTTCTTTACGGCGTTTTTCCAGTAGCTCGAAGTACACCTTACCGCTACAGAACACGACGCGATCGACTTTGCTCGCTTCTAACGTATCGATTTCACCGATCACGTTTTGGAAGGTGCCATTAGCCAATTCTTCCATGCTAGAAACCGCTAATGGGTGACGTAGCAATGACTTAGGTGACATCACCACCAGTGGACGACGCATTGGGCGCACCACTTGGCGACGCAGCATATGGTAAACCTGTGCTGGCGTTGATGGCACACACACTTGCATGTTGTGGTTAGCACACAGCTGCAAGAAACGCTCTAAACGGGCGCTTGAGTGTTCTGGACCTTGACCTTCGTAACCGTGAGGTAACAGCATGGTCAGACCGCATAGACGGCCCCACTTCTGCTCACCAGACGACAGGAACTGGTCGATAACCACTTGGGCACAGTTAGCGAAGTCACCGAATTGGGCTTCCCAAATCGCCAGACCACCAGGCTCTGCTGTGGTGTAGCCGTATTCGAAGGCCAGTACTGACGCTTCAGACAATACTGAGTCAGTGATGTCGATTGGACCTTGGTCTTCAGACAGGTTGCGCAGTGGCATATAGGTGGTTGCATCATTTTGGTTGTGCAGAACCGCATGACGGTGGAAGAAAGTACCACGGCCAGAGTCTTGACCAGTAATGCGAACGCGCTTGTTGTCTTCAAGAATCGTGGCGTACGCTAAGGTTTCAGCAAAGCCCCAGTCGAGTAATTTCTCACCCTTCGCCATAGCAACGCGATCGCCGTAAATCTTAGCAACGCGTGAATGCAGTGGGTGGCTCTCTGGCACGTAGCTCAGCTTATCAGCCAGATTTTGCAGACGCTCAAGAGGTAGAGATGCTTGATACGCTTCGTCCCACTCGCGACCAATATAAGGTGACCAATCCACTGTGTGCAGTGTCATTGGACGCCATTCTTTCACCACACAGTCACCTTGATCTAAGGCGTCACGGTAGGTGTTGATCATGCTGGTCACTTCATCCGCGCCGATGCTGTTTTCGGCGATCAGTTTGTCAGCGTAGATCTTACGTGGCGTTGGGTGTTTCTTGATCTTGGCATACATCAATGGCTGAGTTGCACTTGGCTCGTCAGCTTCGTTGTGGCCATGACGGCGGTAACACACTAAGTCAATCACCACGTCACGTTTAAACTCATTACGGTAATCAACAGCAAGCTGTGCAACGAAGGCAACGGCTTCTGGATCGTCAGAGTTTACGTGGAAAATCGGTGCCTGAACCATCTTAGCGATGTCAGTACAGTATTCTGTTGAACGCACATCGAAGTGGTTTGAGGTGGTAAAACCAACTTGGTTGTTTACCACGATGCGGATGCTGCCGCCCACTTTAAAGCCACGGGTTTGAGACATGTTGAATGTCTCTTGCACGATACCTTGACCCGCAATTGCAGAGTCACCGTGGATCGTGATTGGCATCACCTGTAAACCGTCTTTACAACCACGGCGGTCTTGACGAGCACGTACAGAGCCCATGACCACAGGGTTAACAATTTCAAGGTGTGATGGGTTGAAGGCCAGTGCTAAGTGCACATTGCCACCCGGCGTTTCAAAATCTGAAGAGAAACCTTGGTGGTATTTTACGTCGCCTGAACCGTGGGTATCGGCATGCTTACCGGCGAACTCGTCAAACAGTTCGGCTGGACGCTTACCTAACACGTTCACCAGTACGTTTAAACGACCACGGTGAGCCATACCAACGACGATTTCTTTCGTGCCCGCTTCACCTGCGCGGTAAATGATTTCGCGCATCATAGGGACTAACGCATCGCCGCCTTCTAACGAGAAGCGTTTTGCACCAGGGAATTTAGCGCCTAAATATTTTTCAATGCCTTCAGCAGCATTTAGGCCTTCGAGAATGCGGGTCTTAACGCTTTTATCGTAGTTGGCTTTACCTAAGGATGGTTCGAGACGTTGTTGGATCCAACGCTTCTCATCGGTATCGGTAATGTGCATGTATTCGGCGCCAATCGAACCACAGTAAGTGGCTTTTAGCGCTTTGACTAAGTCAGCCAGCTTCATGGTTTCGCCGCCGTGGGCGAACGAGCCAGTGTTGAACTCACGTTCCATGTCTTCTTTGGTCAGACCGTGGAATGCGGGATCTAAATCGGCAACAGGTTCACGTTTCCACAATTCTAACGGGTCGAGGTTAGCCCCTTGGTGACCACGGAAACGGTGGGCGTTGATCAGCTGTAGCACTTTAACTTGCTTAGCATCCAACTCAGGATCGGTCACACGAGCTGCGCTCTTATGACGTCCGTCCATCGCTAAACTGCGAAAATAATCACGTACTTTGGAGTGAGCCGCTTCAGGCGCGTCTTTAGAAGCACCGTTCACCGGAGGGAGATTATCAAATACCGCACGCCAATCGTCAGAGACTGACTGTGGGTCTTCTTGATAGGCTTCATACATCTCTTCTACGTAGGTCGAATTTGCACCACTTAAGTGAGATGATTCGAGCCAGGCTTTCATGATGCCTTGGTGCATTGCTATTCCTTTCAAACTTTATACACGTGCTTAGCCATAGTTTTTATATGCAATCTCAAGCAATTACCTTCGATGCATAAATTTTGCCGCCCCTAGATATCCAGATTTCACGGCGCGTTGTCTTCCATTACATACACAAAAGAGCCACCTTCTATACCCAGAAAGTGACTCTTCGAGAGCTATATTATTATTGATTTAAGCTCGGGTTCTCGCATTACACAGCTCGCTTAAGCAGCATTGACTTAATGTGACCAATTGCTTTAGTCGGATTAAGTCCTTTTGGACAGACGTCAACGCAGTTCATAATGCCGTGGCAACGGAACACGCTGTAGGCGTCGTCCAGCTCAGAAAGACGTTCTTCTGTCGCTGTATCGCGGCTGTCGATCAAGAAACGGTAAGCGTGTAGCAGACCGCTAGGACCGATAAACTTATCAGGATTCCACCAGAACGATGGGCAAGCCGTAGAACAACATGCACACATGATACATTCGTACAGACCATCTAAATGCGCACGCTGTTCAGGTGACTGTAAATGTTCACGGGCTGGCATCTTCTCATCGTTGATGAGGAACGGCTTGATCTTCTCGTACTGCTTGTAGAACTGAGTTAAATCAACCACTAAGTCACGTACGACTGGCATACCTGGCAGTGGACGAATTTCCAACTTCTTACCTTTGAAGGTAGAGATTGGTGTAATACAAGCCAGACCGTTTTTACCGTTCATGTTCACACCGTCACTACCACAAACACCTTCACGGCATGAGCGACGGAACGCTAACGTTGGGTCCTGTTCTTTTAACTTGATCAGTGCATCAAGCACCATCATGTCAGAGCCTTCAGCCACTTCAAGGCTGTAATCCTGCATGTAAGGTTTTGTATCTACATCAGGATTGTAACGATAAACTGCAAATTCCAATTTCATCTTTGCAACTCCTAGTAGGTACGTTTCTTCGGCGGGAATGCTTCACGTAACTTAGGCGCCATATTCACAGCACGACGGTCCATGGTTTCAGTCACAGGGTCAAACAGGGTGTGACATAACCAGTTATCATCATCACGCTCTAAATAGTCTTCACGTGAGTGAGCGCCACGGCTCTCTGTACGGAAGTTAGCAGCATAAGCGGTGGCAATTGCCGTCGCCATCAGGTTGTCTAACTCTAAACATTCAATACGTTGAGTGTTGAATTCACGAGAGTTATCAGACAACTTGGCATTTTCTAAACGCTTACGGATAGCTTTTAACTGCTCTAAACCTTCTGCCATTGCATCGCCACGGCGGAATACAGAGAAGTTTAATTGCATGCAAAGTTGTAAATCTTTACGGATTTGCGCTGGGTCTTCGCCAGACTTGTTGCTTTCCCAGCGGTTTAAGCGTGCTAAAGTCGCTTGAATTTCCGCATCGGTCGCATCTTTTGGATCCGCAGTCTCATCGAGTGCTTTACCTAAGTGTTGACCCGCAGCGCGGCCAAAGACCACTAAGTCGAGCAGAGAGTTACCGCCTAAGCGGTTAGCACCGTGTACAGACACACAGGCAATCTCACCTACTGCGAATAAACCAACCACATCTTGCTCGCTGCCGTCGTCATTCTTGCGAACAACTTGACCGCTCACCTTCGTTGGCAGACCACCCATCATATAGTGACAGGTTGGCAGCACAGGGATTGGACCATCGGCCGGATCGATATGCGCGAAGGTACGAGAGAGTTCACACACGCCTGGTAGACGGGCTTCTAAGGTCTCTTTACCTAAGTGATCGAGTTTCAGTAAGCAGTGTGGGCCTAACGGACCATCTAAACCACGGCCTTCACGGATTTCAGTCATCATAGAACGTGCTACCACGTCACGAGATGCTAAGTCCTTGGCGTTTGGTGCATAACGCTCCATGAAACGCTCGCCGTCTTTGTTCAGCAGGTAACCGCCTTCACCACGACAACCTTCAGTCACAAGTACACCCGCGCCAGCAATACCGGTTGGGTGGAATTGCCACATTTCCATATCTTGCATTTGAACGCCAGCACGCATCGCCATACCAACACCGTCACCGGTATTAATGTGTGCGTTTGTGGTAGATGCGTAGATACGACCTGCACCGCCAGTGGCGAGTACAGTGGCTTTGGCTTTGAAGTAAACGATTTCACCGGTTTCGATTTCAATCGCAGTACAACCTACGATGGCACCGTCTTGGTTTTTCACTAAATCGAGGGCATACCACTCAGAAAACACTTGGGTTTTGTGTTTAACGTTCTGTTGGTATAAGCAGTGAAGCAGTGCGTGACCAGTACGGTCTGCCGCCGCAGCGGTACGCGCCGCTTGTTCACCACCGAAGTTTTTAGATTGACCACCGAAAGGACGTTGGTAAATCTTACCGTTATCGAAGCGAGAGAAAGGTAAACCCATGTGCTCGAGTTCAATAATGGCTTCTGGACCGGTTTGACACATAAATTCGATAGCGTCTTGGTCACCGATAAAGTCGGAACCTTTTACGGTATCGTACATGTGTTGTTCCCAATGGTCTTCATGGGCGTTACCTAACGCAACGGTGATACCACCCTGCGCAGATACAGTATGAGAACGGGTTGGGAATACTTTAGATAAAAGCGCACAGCTCTTACCTTCTTTAGAAATCTGTAATGCTGCGCGCATACCGGCACCGCCAGCACCAATCACTACAGCATCAAACTCACGTACTGGAATACTCACTTAGACACCCCACACAATAACAATGCCGGCCGCCAGATAACAAAAGACGGTGACGACGAAGGTGAACTGTAAAACACCGCGTAACGCAGTGCACTTGACGTAATCCGTCAATACTTGCCATACACCAATCCAGGCGTGAACAAGCAGTGCAACCAGCGCAAGCAGGGTAAACACTTTCATTGGCAGAGCGCTAAACAGGCCGTGCCAAACGTCATAGGTGAGAGGGGAACTACATGCAATAAAGCCAACCATGAAAATGGTGTAACAGGCGAGGATTACTGCACTAGCGCGTAGTAGAATAAAGTCATGAACACCACTGCGTCCAAAACTTGCTGCATTGGTTACCATACCCATAACCCCGCTAAAATTGAAAAGGCTACCGTCAGTACAAATACAGCTTTCGCTGAGGCGGTGCCCGAAGCCAACTCTTCCCAACGACCGGTATCCATTACTAAGTGGCGTAGGCCACCGAATAAGTGATAAGCCAGTGCAGTCAAAATGCCCCACATGATGAACTTCACGACGAAGTTATCAAACAGAGATTGTACGCCTGCGAAACTTTCAGCGGAGGCTAAAGATGAATTTAGCAACCAAATAAGAATGCCAACAGCGAACAGCATGATGACACCGGATACACGGTGAAGAATTGACACAATCGCTGTTGCAGGAAAGCGAATGGTCTGCAGATCTAAATGGACAGGTCTTTGCTTTTTCACGTTCTGCTCACTCAGCTCCATTGAGCATTTTTTTTGTTATGTGAACCGCTTTTGTACAAACTTTAAACCGAGGGGTAAATCAGGGCAAAAGTAAACACAAAAGCAAAGTTTAAACAAACAGATAACTATTTGAACACTCACTTATTTAACATGTAAACAAAGGGTGTTTTAACATCATCGTTTGCAGCCCTTATTAGGCGGAGGCAAGTATACTCGCGCGAAATGTCAAATACAAACATCACAGAATGCAAATTTTGTTTTTTTAAGGATATTTTCACCTAAGTGCCAGCTGCACCAAGGAAAGTAAAGAGATTTATACCATGGTCTAACAAATTTAAACGCTTATTTAAATTGAAATGTGATCTAGAATGGCTGTAAAGTAATGGCGGTTTGACATGCCGCACTCACAGATAAGAACGAAGTAAGGAGAACGGGGTATGGCTGATTTAAAAGCCAAATTAGAATTACCAGGGAACGACTCGATAGAATTGCCAGTAAAGCAAGGATCCGCTGGTTTTGACGTAATCGATATCAGTAAACTTGGCAGCAAGGGTTACTTCACTTTTGATCCAGGTTTTCTCGCGACAGCCTCCTGTGAATCTGCAATTACCTATATCGATGGCGATCAAGGTATATTGTTACACCGCGGCTATCCAATCGAGCAACTCGCCGTTGACTCAGATTACTTAGACCTGTGTTACCTGCTGCTTTACGGTGAACTGCCGACGAAAGAGCAATATGCTGAATTTGTACACACAGTAAAAACCCACACTATGGTTCATGAGCAACTCGCCTTCTTCTTTAGAGGTTTCCGTCGTGATGCTCATCCTATGGCGATGTTATGTGGTGTTACTGGTGCATTGTCTGCATTTTATCAAGACTCACTCGATGTCAACGATCCTCGCCACCGCGAAATCGCCGCTTATCGCCTAGTCTCCAAAATGCCAACGATTGCCGCTATGTGCTACAAGTACTCTTCTGGCCAACCATTCGTTTACCCACGCAATGACTTAAGCTACGCAGGCAACTTCTTAAGCATGATGTTTGCCGTGCCTTGTGAAGAGTACAAGGTAAACCCAATCGTTGAACGTGCTATGGACCGTATCTTCATTCTACATGCGGATCACGAACAAAACGCGTCAACGTCAACCGTACGTTTAGCCGGTTCTTCAGGCGCGAATCCATTCGCGTGTATCGCTGCGGGTATTGCTTCTCTATGGGGCCCTGCACACGGCGGCGCGAACGAAGCTTGTCTACAAATGTTAGAAGAAATCGGTTCAGTAGACCGTATTCCTGAATTCATCGCCCGTGCGAAAGACAAGAACGACCCATTCCGTCTAATGGGCTTCGGACACCGTGTTTACAAAAACTTTGACCCACGTGCCAAAGTGATGCGTGAAACCTGTCACGAAGTGTTAAAAGAGCTGAAAGTACAAGATCCATTATTAGATGTGGCTATGGAACTTGAGCGTATCGCACTGGAAGACGAGTACTTCATTTCGAAGAAACTCTATCCAAACGTCGACTTCTACTCTGGCATCATCATGAAAGCCATTGGTATTCCAACTAGCATGTTCACCGTACTGTTCGCATTAGCACGTACTGTGGGTTGGATTGCTCACTGGAAAGAAATGTTGGATCAACCAGGTCACAAGATCAGCCGTCCACGTCAGCTATATACTGGCGAGACTTCGCGTGATTTCGTAAGCCAAGATAAACGCTAATCGGCATTTATCGATTAAAAGCGCCCACTGGGCGCTTTTTTATTGGGATTTTCATACCCGCCCTTCGATCTTCTTATCACTCCCAGCCACACAATCCCGGATGACCTCGCTTTAGCTTATTTAGCATTTCTCATCACTTTTTAAACTTTTTAGCTACATTTAGTAAGTTTGCCTAATCTACAATCTGACAAATTTACGTTAATCTACTGAAATTAATGTATTTTTAACTTTGGCATGTTTTCTGCTCTCAGATGGCATCACAAAAATGACAACAGGTAATACTCTTATGGAAAAGTCAACAATTGCTAAGTTCGCCCTACCCGTGCTGTTAGTGTCAATGTTAGCGGCATGCGGCGAAGAGGAAGTGGCTAAAAAAGAAGAACAATATGCCATTCCCGTCGAAACCACTACCGTGATGCAGGGTAATGTGTCTTCGTTTTATAGCACCACCGCCACCCTCGAAGCCCCGCAAGAAGCTAACGTCGTGAGCCGTATTGCCGGCCTTATCGAAGCGATTAATGTCGAAGAAGGCGACCGGGTGCAAAAAGGACAAATCCTCGCGGTTATCGATGCCAAACGTCAGCAATACGATCTCGACCGCTCCGAAGCCGAAGTGAAAATCATCGAGCAAGAGTTAAACCGCTTGAAGAAAATGACCAATAAAGAGTTTATCAGTGCCGACTCCATGGCAAAGCTCGAATACAACCTGCAAGCCGCCATTGCAAGACGGGATCTTGCTGAATTACAAGTCAAAGAAAGCCATGTGGTTTCGCCCATCGATGGTATTGTTGCTAAGCGTTATGTCAAAGCGGGTAACATGGCGCAGGAATTTGGTGACCTCTTCTACATTGTCAATCAAGACGAGCTGCACGGGATTGTCCATTTACCTGAGCAGCAATTAACCAGCCTACGTTTAGGCCAAGAAGCGCAAGTCTTTAGCAATCAACAGAGCAAAAACGCTATCCACGCGAAAGTATTGCGGATAAGCCCTGTGGTCGACCCACAGAGTGGCACCTTTAAAGTCACCTTGGCCGTGCCCAATCAAAATGCGCATTTAAAAGCCGGGATGTTTACACGGGTCGAATTGAAGTATGACACCCATGAGAATGTGATCACTGTGCCCTACAGTGCCCTGATCAACCAAGACAATAAGCAAGCCCTGTATGTGATTGACGGCAGCAATGCCAACCGCCGCGAAGTCGAAATCGGCTACCGCGAAGGTGACTCGGTAGAAGTCGTCTCCGGTATCAAACCCGGCGAGCAAGTCGTGACCCGTGGTCAGCAGAATTTGAAAGACCAATCCTTAGTTGAAGTCATTACCCCACTCGATTTGGCCTCAGCGAAGAACTGATAGGAGTCTTTCATGTCAATCATCAGCACCTCAGTTAAACGGCCAGTCACGGTATGGATGTTCATGCTGGCCATTATGTTATTCGGCATGGTGGGGTTTTCGCGCTTAGCGGTAAAACTCCTGCCCGATTTAAGCTACCCCACCTTAACCATTCGGACCATGTACGATGGTGCGGCGCCCGTTGAAGTAGAACAACTGGTCTCAAAACCCATTGAGGAAGCCGTCGGCGTAGTGAAAGGCTTGCGTAAGATAAGCTCTATCTCCCGCTCTGGCATGTCCGATGTGGTGCTCGAGTTTGAATGGGGCACCACTATGGATATGGCGAGCCTCGATGTGCGTGAAAAACTCGACACTATCGCCCTGCCTCTGGATGTTAAAAAGCCATTATTGCTGCGCTTTAACCCCAACCTTGACCCTATCATGCGCTTAGCGCTGTCGGTGCCTAATGCGTCTGAAGCTGAACTCAAGCAGATGCGTACCTACGCCGAGGAAGAACTTAAACGCCGTTTAGAAGCCCTCTCAGGTGTGGCAGCAGTGCGTTTATCCGGTGGTTTAGAGCAAGAAGTGCATATTCAGCTCAATCAGGAAAAGTTATCTCAACTCAATTTGAATGCTGACGACATTAAACGCCGCATCAACGAGGAAAACATCAACTTATCTGCGGGTAAAGTGATCCAAGGTGACCGCGAATATCTGGTTCGAACCCTTAACCAATTCAATTCATTGGAAGAACTGGGGCAAGTCATCGTCTATCGCGACGCGCAGACCTTAGTACGTCTATTTGAAGTCGCCACCATTACCGATGCCTTTAAAGAGCGTAGCGACATCACCCGTATCGGCAGCCAAGAGTCGATTGAGCTGGCTATCTATAAGGAAGGCGATGCCAACACGGTCGCGGTGGCTAAAAAACTGCGCGATGAGCTAGTCAAAATCAACCAAGATCCTAAGCAAAACAAATTGGAAGTGATTTACGATCAGTCTGAGTTTATTGAGAGTGCCGTAAGTGAAGTCACCTCATCTGCGTTGATGGGCAGTGTTTTGTCTATGTTGGTGATTTACCTGTTCCTGCGCAATATTATCCCGACGCTGATTATCTCAATCTCCATCCCCTTCTCGGTGATTGCCACCTTTAACATGATGTATTTTGCCGATATCAGCTTAAACATCATGTCATTAGGCGGTATTGCGCTCGCTATCGGTCTATTGGTCGACAACGCCATTGTGGTGCTGGAGAACATCGACCGCTGCCGCAGCGAAGGCATGAGTAAGTTAGATGCGGCTGTCACAGGGACTAAAGAAGTAGCGGGCGCGATTTTCGCCTCGACCATGACCACGCTTGCAGTGTTTGTCCCCTTGGTATTTGTCGATGGTATTGCGGGCGCCCTATTCTCTGATCAAGCCCTCACAGTGACCTTTGCCTTGCTCGCATCACTCTTGGTGGCACTAACCTCAATTCCAATGTTGGCCTCCCGCGAAGGCTTTACAGCACTGCCCGAACTCATCAAGAAGACCCCGAAGGAGAAACCCACTACTAAGCTCGGTAAGTTAAAACACTATAGTGCGACGGTATTTTCCTTCCCGATTGTGTTGCTCTTTAGCTACATACCGAGTGCATTGCTGACTTTAGCGTTAGTTATTGGCCGTTTCTTCTCTTGGCTGCTTGGGTTAGTGATGCGCCCGCTAAGCAGTGGTTTTAACTTTATTTACCACGCTATCGAGTCGGTTTATCACAAACTGCTCGCGATAGCACTGCGGAAACAAGTCGCCACTTTGTTGCTAACCATAGGGAT
Organism: Shewanella sp. GD03713; assembly: GCF_029843705.1. Classification (NCBI taxonomy): domain Bacteria; kingdom Pseudomonadati; phylum Pseudomonadota; class Gammaproteobacteria; order Alteromonadales; family Shewanellaceae; genus Shewanella; species Shewanella sp. GD03713. The sequence goes on along the minus strand of NZ_JAOCIW010000001.1, from coordinate 2,007,213 downwards.
CACTGGCGCCTGTATTAGCTTGCTCCCCCGCCTTGGCATGGAGCTCATCCCACCGATGAACCAAGGGGAGTTTTATGTGGAGATCCTGCTGCCTCCTGGCACTGCGGTCGGTGAAACAGACAAAGTACTGCAGCAACTCGCGATGTCGATTAAAGACAGACCCGAAGTCAAACATGCCTACAGCCAAGCGGGTAGCGGCGGCCTAATGACCTCTGATACCGCCAGAGGTGGTGAAAACTGGGGGCGTTTACAAGTCGTACTGAGCGATCACACGGCTTACCATCAGGTAACACAAGTGCTGCGTGATACCGCGCGCCGCATCCCTGAGCTGGAAGCTAAAATCGAGCAACCTGAACTCTTTAGCTTTAAAACCCCATTGGAGATTGAGCTTTCGGGTTACGATTTACACTTACTTAAGCGCAGTGCAGATAATCTGGTTAAGGCACTTTCCGCCTCCGATCGCTTTGCCGATGTGAATACTAGCCTGCGTGATGGTCAGCCAGAACTCAGCATTCGCTTCGACCATGCTCGCTTAGCCGCCTTAGGCATGGATGCGCCCACAGTCGCCAATCGTATTGCCCAGCGCGTTGGCGGTACAGTTGCCAGCCAATACACAGTCCGCGACCGCAAAATTGATATTTTAGTGCGTAGCGAACTGGATGAGCGGGATCAAATCAGTGATATCGATGCGCTAATCATCAACCCGAACAGCCAGCAACCGATTGCCCTAAGCGCCGTGGCCGAAGTGTCATTGCAATTAGGCCCATCGGCGATTAACCGCATCAGCCAACAACGAGTGGCCTTAGTATCGGCCAACCTTGCCTATGGCGACTTAAGTGATGCGGTGGCCGAAGCGCAGCAAATTTTGTCTGCACAGGTGTTGCCCGCCTCGGTTCAAGCACGCTTTGGTGGACAAAATGAGGAAATGGAGCATTCATTCCAATCACTGAAGATTGCGCTGATCCTGGCGGTTTTCCTGGTGTACTTAGTGATGGCGAGTCAATTTGAATCACTGCTGCATCCGCTGCTGATTTTATTCGCCGTGCCGATGGCGCTGGCAGGTAGCGTGCTTGGTCTTTATATCACCCAAACCCATTTGAGTGTGGTGGTGTTTATCGGCCTTATCATGCTCGCGGGGATTGTGGTCAACAACGCTATCGTACTGGTGGATAGAATTAATCAGCTGCGCACCGAAGGCGTGGACAAGCTTGAGGCCATTAAGGTCGCGGCCAAATCCCGTCTGCGCCCGATTATGATGACCACCTTAACCACCACCTTAGGTCTGCTGCCGATGGCGTTAGGTTTAGGCGATGGCTCAGAAGTCCGCGCACCGATGGCGATTACCGTGATCTTTGGTCTGAGTCTCTCGACCCTGTTAACCCTGATTGTTATCCCTGTGCTCTATGCCCTATTTGACCGTAAAAAGTTTGAACATACCGCCACAGCGCAAGACAACACGGCAGAAACCGCGGAGGCTCGCCTATGAACCTCACCCGTTTAGCGATAAAACGCCCAGTCACCACCAGCATGTTTTTCTTTGCTATCTTGCTGTTTGGTCTGGCTTCTAGCCGCTTACTGCCGCTCGAAATGTTCCCTGGCATCGATATTCCGCAAATCGTAGTACAAGTGCCTTACAAAGGCTCAACTCCAGCGGAAGTCGAGCGCGATATAACTAAGGTGCTCGAAGAGTCCCTCGCCACTATGGGCGGGATTGATGAGCTCGAATCAGAGTCTTCCCAAGAAGGCGCTGAAATCGAAATCAATATGAAATGGGGCGAAAACGTTGCGACTAAGAGCTTAGAAGCGCGGGAAAAAATCGATGCTGTGCGACACTTATTGCCCAAGGATGTTGAGCGGGTGTTTATCCGCCAATTCTCCACCGCTGATATGCCGGTATTGACCATACGGATTTCGAGCGACCGCGAGCTTTCTGGCGCATTCGACTTGCTTGATAAACAACTCAAGCGCCCGCTGGAGCGGGTCGAGGGGGTGTCTAAGGTCAATCTCTATGGGGTTGAGCAAAAGCAGATTGAGGTCAGGATCAATGCCAACCGCCTCGCCGCCAGTGGTTATTCGGCAACCGAGTTGCAGACACGTCTCGGCCGCGAAAACTTTGTACTCAGCGCTGGCACCTTAAGGGAAAGTAATCTGGTTTATCAGGTGTCTCCTAAGGGCGAGTTTCGCAATCTAGAGGACATTAAAGCCCTTGTATTATTACCAGGGCTGACCTTAGGTGACGTTGCCGATGTGCAATTTGCGCTACCTGAACGGGTCGAAGGTCGTCACTTAGATAAGCATTACGCCGTGGGTCTGGATGTGTTTAAAGAATCCGGCGCCAACTTAGTGGAAGTGTCTGATCGGGTATTAAAGGTGATTGAGCTTGCCAAGCAAGATCAACAATTCCAAGGTATCCGCTTGTTTATCATGGAAGATCAAGCCTCTGGCGTAAAATCATCCCTCTCTGATCTGCTGCTGTCGGGATTAATCGGCGCCTTGCTGTCTTTTATTGTGCTGTATTTATTCCTGAGAAACTTCAAGATGACCTTGATTGTGGTGTCATCAGTTCCTATTTCGATTGGAATGACACTGGCCGCCATGTACCTGCTGGGTTACAGCTTAAACATTCTGTCGATGATGGGGCTGTTATTGGCGGTCGGTATGCTGATCGATAACGCTGTAGTGGTCACCGAGAGTGTGCTGCAGGAGAAGCAAGGCAAAGCCACCAATAGCGCAGAGGATAATGAAAACGCGGTCATGGCAGGGGTCGATAAGGTCAGTCTTGCCGTACTTGCGGGCACTATGACCACGGCTATCGTGTTTTTACCCAATATCTTCGGGGTAAAAGTCGAGCTCACCATCTTCCTTGAGCATGTGGCGATTGCGATTTGTATTTCGCTGGCGGCCTCATTGTTAGTGGCTAAAACATTAATTCCATTGATGTTGACTAAGTTTCACTTCGATATCGCGCCAGAGAAAGCACCGGGTAAGTTGCAAAACTTCTACAACCGTAGTCTCAATTGGGTGCTGCTGCGCCCTTGGCGTTCAGGCCTAATTTCGGTGGCCATTTTGGTATCCACCGCCCTACCACTGTCGATGGTCAAGCAGGATCAGGAGGACAGCCAAAGCAAGGAGCGTATTTACATAAACTACCAAGTAGAAGGTCGCCATAATCTCAATGTGACCGAAGCAATGGTGAGCCAAATGGAAGAGTATCTTTATAATAATAAAGAGGAATTCCATATCGACTCAGTGTATAGCTACTATGCACCTGACGATGCTTCCTCGGTGATTTTGCTGAAAAAAGACCTACCTATGCCACTGGATGAATTAAAGAAGAAAATCCGCAGCGGTTTTCCTAAATTCTCCATCGCGAAACCTCAATTTGGCTGGGGTAATGATAACTCGGGCGTACGTGTCACGCTCACAGGTCGCTCCACCTCAGAGCTTATCCATTTGAGTGAGCAAGTATTGCCCCTGCTCTCCAATATCAAAGGTTTAGTGGATGTGCGCTCCGAAGTGAACGGCGCGCAGCAGGAAGTGGTGATCCGCATTAATCGGCAGATGGCAGCACGACTGGATTTAAAACTCAACGAAGTGGCCTCTAGCATATCAATGGCCCTGCGCGGCTCACCGCTGCGCTCATTTAGGCACGATCCCAATGGGGAGCTGCGTATCGAAATGGCCTATGAGAAGGAATGGCAAAAATCCCTCGAGAAGCTCAAGCAACTGCCTATCGTGCGTATCGACCAACGCCTGTATACCCTTGATAACCTTGCCAGTATCGAGATTTTACCTAGGTTCGATACTATCAAGCACTACAATCGCCAAACCTCGCTTTCAATCGGCGCGAACTTAGACAAGCTCACCACAGAGGAAGCCCAAACGAAGATCAAACAGGTGATGGAAAACGTGCGCTTCCCGAATGGTTATAACTATTCACTGCGCGGTGGGTTTGAGCGTCAGGATGAAGATCAGAGCGTCATGGCTATCAATATGCTGCTTGCTATTGCCATGATTTACATCGTCATGGCGGCGCTGTTTGAGTCTTTATTATTACCGACGGCGATTATCACCTCGATTCTGTTCTCGATCACAGGCGTCTTTTGGGCTTTGCTGCTCACAGGCACGCCTATGTCAGTCATGGCCATGATAGGGATCTTGATTCTCATGGGAATTGTGGTGAATAACGGCATCGTATTGGTCGACCAAATCAACCAAATGACGCCTGAACTCGATAAGCTGTCAGATACCATACGTGAAGTCTGTATTACCCGTCTGCGCCCTGTGCTAATGACGGTCGGAACGACGGTGCTGGGCCTTGTGCCACTGGCGATGGGCGAAACCCAAATCGGTGGAGGCGGACCACCCTACTCACCGATGGCCATTGCCATTATCGGCGGTTTGTCGTTCTCAACGGTGACGAGTCTGTATTTGGTTCCCTTGTGCTACCAACTGCTCTACAGAATGCGTTATCGCGCCGCGGTGCGCCTAGGTGAATCAAACCGCATAGCCCAAAAACTCTTACCTTGGACGGTATAGTTTTTTAAAAAGAAAGGCTGCAATTGCAGCCTTTCTTTTTAGATAAATCTACTGCCTTAAGGGAGCGACAATCACCTTCCCTTGCGCAGTTTGTGCTCCTCTGAAAAAATCAGTTCCATTGAGAGATAACAAAATACCTTTTGTATAATCATCCCCTAAACGATACCAACGACGCTCGCCTGCGGTATTCGAGAAAGAACGGAAAGCAATGGGAAACATTTTTCCCTTTGAAAAATCTGTTTGCTCCGCAACATCATAAGCAAACATATTAAATACTTCCTGAACCCCTTCTTCTAGATATTTACGCAATTGCAGACCATCGTCCGCGAGCCAAATCTTAGCCTGTTTTGCCGCTAGCGCTTGTTCGTCCAAAGGCTCATTTACTGCAGCCAAGGCTTTATCACGTTTTTTTATTTCCCTTAAACGTTCACGCGTACCATCGGGCAATTTGGCGTACTTAGCATTCACTTGAGCAAGATATTCCTGCTTTTCTTCCTCTGTGCGGAACCTATCAACATAGCGATTGGATTTTGACTGATATAGGAACCGATTTTGGTAAAGCAGCTGTGGCTTTGCCCCTTTCGCTGCACCTTGATACATTTGCACCTGTAACATGACATGCAACATAGTGTTATCAGGTGTTAAGCTATATTCTGGCGTGAGGATCAATGCAATATCCTCAGGACCTAATCCTAATCCTTTCACGCCCTTTGAAGGCCATTCATCGTAAACCTTCACAGGATTATCGGCGAGTTGAGGTAGGGTCGTTATTAGCATTTGATACTGTTTTTCATACGCTTTTTTTAAAGTATCTCCTGCCAGCAGCTCTCTAATTTTGACAATTGCCTCTTCAGCATCGGACTCTCGGGACTCGTTAATTGCCACCTCTGTCAAACCTACAATTAATCCACCAAGTGCACCTGCTGTGACACCCGCAGCGCTCAATGTACCACCGGACGCACCATAGAGATGATATTGTGCACCTAATTGTTTACTTGATAAATCAACCACTAACTTCGCATCGTCAAGTTTTTCTTGATGATTGGTATCAAGGTTTACCTTATAGGGGGCGATGCTACAAGCCGATAAGGTACTCACGGCTAACATCAACATTAAGGGCATTCAACGTTAAGACTTTCATTCCAACTCCTTGTAAATAATATTTTTATTTTTATCGAACAACACAAAAGCGAATTTGAAATAACTGCTCAAGGCCGGGATAAATCTCTTGGATCACTCGGCGCAGCTCTGGCAGCGTCATATTCTCCTGCGCTGCATGTTGCTCTGTCAGCGCAGAAAACAACACAGGCACAACCTCAATGACCTTGATATCACAAAACCAACGGTCAGCTTCAAAGGTCGATACTGGCAAAATTTGTCCGGCGAACACATGGGACTCGGCTTCATCCCTTAAGGTAATGGTCTTAGCTCCCGATAAAATGTCCGGCTCGAAACGCTCAAAGAAAGTGATTTTGGTTAACAAAGCGCCTCCATAACAAACACTCACGTAGTATGCGGAACTTAACGACTGTTAAATCTGCATTTATTTACTTAAACCGTTTAAAGGTCAATACTTTACTGGTCGTCAATATAGCGGTTATGGCCATGGGTGAACAGTACGGTAAACAAAATAACTCATACTTTAGCGCGATAATATCCAGCTAAAACTTAGCCACCATCCTCTTAGGCAACAGCAAAACATGGAGAGATTGGCAATATTCAGTTAGAATCCAGCTTTAATTGAGCCACTGGACTCAGCCTGTATAGGCAAAAACCGAATTAGAGATGTTATGAACAAGAAGCAAAAGATCGTTAAGAAGATGGCTAAGCGCGAAAAAGCCAAACAAAACAAAATCGAGAAACCCAAAGTGGGTGCAAAACCGCGTTATATTTCTAAAGCGGAGCGCGCGCGTCTCGAAGCCGAAACGCCAGAAGCTGTGGCTTTAGAAGTAGCGCAAGAGATCGCAGGTGCCGACGCTTCAAGTGCGGAAGATAAGGCTGCGAGCTAAGCCGCTTTGTGTCGTGACGCTCAGAATGTTCTTACTCGCATAAAACGCTTTCCCGTGAATGCGGATATGCCAAACATAAAGGCCACTTTTCAGTGGCCTTTATGTTTTATCAGTTTTTATGACTCTTTATGATTACCAAGATGGTTATCTAAGGCGTTACGGCGTATTGGGTTTTGCTTTATCAAAATCCACCGCAGCCGTTGCCGCCTCGCATTCCTGCTCTTCGGTCAATTGGCCCATTTGCACATGGGAGGATGAAAACGGACTCGTAGATGAGGGCAGATTTTGACCAACACAATTAGCAATTTCTTCCTCATCCCCCGCCAGCAATTGCTGGCACTTGGCCTGCGCCTCTTCGGTATCGCTCCCCAAGGGCTGTGCTGCGTTTGCGCGGCTTGCCAGTGCGACTTTATCGACTAATCGATAAGCCACCCATACACCCATGATCCCAAACAGAATCGAGCCCAATACTTGGCCGATTAACACACCGTATACCCCGCCCCACTGCGCACCAAAATACACGAATGGCACTGTGCCTAATGTGGCTTTACCGACGTTGAACAGGGTGGAATATTTGGCTTTGCCCAGATTATTAAACGAAGCATTGGCCACAAATAAAATGCCAGAGAAGGTAAAAAACACCGCGATGTAGCTACAGAAAAACTCGATAAGCGCCGCGCTATCGCCTTTCATATCGAACAGGCTCACCACCTGCGATTTGAGCAAGAACAGTAGCAGCGACATCACCACCACATACAAGGTACAAAATTGAATCGCCTTAGTTAAACTCTCGCGCACCCGGTCGAATCGGCCCGCCCCAAAGTTTTGCCCAACAATCGGCCCGATAGCGCCGGATAACGCAAAAATCATCCCAAAGGTGACCGGGACTAACCTACCAAGCACCGCCCAACCGGCCACATAGGCATCACCAAAATCCGCAATCGCGCGGGTCACAAAGGCGTTACCAATGGGCGTAGCGATATTCGTCAGCATGGCAGGCCCGGCAATAGCGAAAATCGGTTTGAGATCGGCAACAAAATAGCTGAAGTTAAATTTGCCTAGCAGTTGATGTTTTACCACCACACCGCGCCCGGCAATGATAAAGACCGCGATACGGGCAAGGACCGACGCCAGTGCCGCACCTTCAATCCCCATGGCAAACAGAAAAATAAAAATCGGATCCAGCACCGCATTAACGCCGCCGCCCGCTAAGGTCGACATCATCGACAGCTTCGCATCCCCAACGGCACGCAGTGCGCCGCCAAGGGCCATCGCAAGGCAAATAAAGGGTAAAGAAGGCACCAAAATGTACAGATAACTCTCGGCAAGTTCCGCAGTATGGCCGCTCGCCCCTACCAAAGTTACTAATTCGGGGATAAAGCAGGTCACCACCACACTCACAAAAAGGCTGATTAAGGTGGTCACCGCCGCACTATTGAGCAAGAGGCGTTTAGCTAACTCGACATCCTTTGCACCAATCGAGCGGGAAACTAACGCGCCAAGCGCAATCGACAGGCCGATACCAATAGAGGTCGTAAAAAAAGAAATACTGCCCGCATAGCCCACCGCCGCGGCCAGTTCATGTTCGCCGAGTAAACTTAAGAAGAAAATATCGAGTAAATCGACCACAAATAAGGCAGAAATCCCCACGGCGGCGGTCGAACTCATCACGAGGATATGACGAAGAATCGAACCTTCAACGAATTTGGCTTGGGTCATGGGGTTGTTTTACCTTGATCTATTGGATGGACTGACATCAAATCCAGTCTGCGGCTCTCGCCACTTAAGCAGTCTCTTGAGTAAGTAAGCCTACCATGAGGCAGCGCACATAATAAATCATTTAAACGATTTCGTTTGTTACGAATAACTTACACACTCAGGCCTTTGCTCTCACAATCAGCCTGTTCGGTACACTGACTCCAAGCCTTGTCACTCAGTCGTGCTTAAGTCAAATCACTCACTCCAAACCACTTAAGCCCTGTCACTTATCCCACATCCGTGACTCTAGGTTATCGTGTCTTGCTTACTTGCTTAGCTTACTTGCTTAGCTTAGGTCGATGATAACCAGTGGATATCGACATCTCGTTTGGGGGAATTACCAAATAGGCGCGAGTATTCACGGGAAAATTGCGATGGACTCTCATAGCCGACACGATAGGCGGCTGCGGCGGCATCTATGCTCTCGCTTAACATCAGTCGGCGAGCCTCCATTAAGCGTAACCGTTTTTGATATTGCAGCGGACTCATCGAAGTCAATTGGCGAAAATGATGGTGAAAGGTCGATTTACTCATTCGGGTCATATCGGCTAAATCATCAATGCTAAAATGCTGGGCAAAATTCACCTTAAGCCACTCGATAGAATGGGCGATGCGTAAACCGTGGCTGCCCGCCGACACGATTTGCCTTAAGCGCGCGCCCTGCTCACTGATAAGCACACGCCAGTAAATCTCTCTTTTAATCATAGGCGCAAGCACAGGAATCGACTCTGGCTCATCGAGTAAGGCAACTAACCGGCTGAAAGCATTCAACAGGCTTGGGGTGGAATGACCTAAAATCATGCCTTGATCGGTAACCGTATCCTTTTGCCTCGCCAAGGGTGTTTGCAACATTAAGTCACTCATCACCGCCAAATCGAGTTTTAGCACAACACCGAGGTAAGGTTTTTCAGCACTGGCCTCTAACACTTGCATGGTGGCGGGTAACTCTAAAGAAGTGATTAAGAATCGACTCGGATCGTAGACCAATACCTGCTCCCCCAAGGTCATGCTCTTCGTCCCTTGCACCACAACCGCAATACTTGGCTCGACAATACAGACCGAATTGGAGGTGGGCGCATTCTGCCGATAAAACTCGAGCCCTTCGACCTCAGATGATGCCCATTCGACGCCAAGGGTTCTTTTGGCCACATTGTCGGCAAGCCCTTGGGATAAACAGGCCATCATTTCTTCATCTTGCATCATTCGTTTTCCTCCAGTATCGCAAGGTATTAGTCCTTCTAATTTATCTTACTCGCAACTTATCGCGTTAGCATACGAAATGCCTAACTCTTGGAGAATTAGGCAAGCATTACCGACGAATGAACTACCCAGCAAGCCTGCAAGCGGCAAGAATAAAGGATCCGAATAAGTGATTTTTTAGCCATTGAATAAGGATGAATCGATGAAACCTATGCATTTGGGATTAGGCTCCCTGCTATTGTTAACGCTTGGCGTTCAGGCAGCTGAGTCACTGCCAGCATCAGTGCCTGTGTCAGAGGCAAGGCCTAAAACCGTGATTGCTGCTGAGCAAATCAGTATTGCCCGCAATGGCACTCAACTCCCTGTGACGGGACTCGAAGACTATTTTACCGGACCAGTGCGCGTTGAGCCTTTGTTTCAGGCCAAGGGCGAAGGTCGCGCATCTGGCGCCTTAGTCACCTTTGAGCCGGGCAGTCGCACCCATTGGCATACTCATCCCGTGGGGCAAACCTTAATCGTCACCTCTGGAATGGGTTGGGTGCAGCAAGAAGGTCAGACACGCCTTGAAATTCACCCTGGGGATGTGGTGCAGATCCCTGCGAATGTCAAACATTGGCATGGCGCAACGAGCAATACGCCCATGACGCATATCGCCATACAAGAAGCCAACGCGGGTAAGGTGGTCACATGGCTAGAAAGTGTCTCCCCAGCACAATACGACAAGCCCTGAATCAAGCTTAGCGACTCTTCGCCAAAGCAAGCTAAACCAAAGCAAGTTAAACCAAATCAAGTTAAAAACGCCATGACGCAATCTCAGGAGACTTCGATGAACATTAGTCTGACCGCAAACGGCAAAGCCTATCGATTTACCCTCCTCGATAATCCAACGGCACAGGATTTCTACGCCAGCTTACCCCTAAAGCTAACGCTTAAGGACTATGCCAATACGGAAAAAATCGCCATGCTCGAGCAAAAGCTCACCAAAGCGCAGGCCCCAAAAGGCACCAGCGCTAAGCGTGGCGATATCACCTATTATGCTCCTTGGGGGAACTTAGCTCTGTTTTATAGGGACTATGGGTATGCCGATGGCTTAATTCCGCTCGGCACTCTTAGTAACGAGACGAGTCAAGAGATGAGCAAAGTAATGAGTGAAGAATTTGTCGAACTGCTTAGCGGCGACGATCTCGATGTGGTGTTCGATAAACAGCCCTAACCATCATAAGCAAAACATCAAAAGCAAAAAAGGCGACACTGAGTTCGCCTTTTATTTTTTAAATTACAAGCGCTTTCGCCAGTGATTGAGTTACTCGCTGACACTGCCGCCATTTAAGTACACTGTATCAGTAACAGGTTCAAACCAATCAACCGGTTTACCATCAAGCGCCTCTTGAACGGCCACATGCTGCATGGAAGATGATGCAGTTGCACCATGCCAATGACGCTTACCACAATTACACCAAATCAAATCCCCTGGGCGAATCGTGGTGCGCTCCCCCCCTTCACACTGGGTCCAGCCTTCACCTTGGGTGACCAATAGCATTTGCCCGAGTGGATGGCTATGCCAATGGGTTCGCGCGCCCGCTGAAAAGTTCACTACAGCCATACCCACCCGCGCTGGTGGCGGCGCATTAAATAAGCTGCTGATCACCACCTCACCGGTAAACCATTCACTCGGTGCTTTAATCGGCTGTTGCGATCCTGCGGGGATCAGTGTCATGGATGCTGTTTCTAAGGTATTCATCAAAAACTCCTTTGCTGACGTTGTCTTAAGCTGATTTAAAAGTGATGGCGGCATGGGGAATGGTCCGCAAACCGCCCTTTTAACAAATGAAATAACCTTCCTAAGCCTAGAAGGAAGAGGCCTGCATATCGATCACAAATCGGTAATGCACGTCGGATTTTTCCAGCCGCTCGAAGGCTTCATTAATCTGCTCCATTTTGATCATCTCGACCTCAGGCAAAATGTTCATCCGGCCGCAGAAATCGAGCATCTCCTGAGTCTCGGCAATGCCACCAATAAGTGAGGCGGCAATACGACGACGTCCCATCACCATAGGCACAGTATTCACCTCGGCAATCGGCCCCACTTGACCGACTAAGGTGAGCGTGCCATCCACATTCAATAATGGCAGGTATGGGGTAATGTCATGCTTTGTTGGCACGGTATCGATGATAAGCTCGAAGCGATTGGCGGCTTGCTGCATGCGCTCAAGATCTGAAGAGATCAAAAAGTCACTCGCACCGAGTTCGAGCGCATCGCTGCGCTTACTTTCCGAGCGGCTGAGCACAGTCACATGGGCGCCCATCGCGGCCGCAAGTTTGATCGCCATATGGCCTAAACCGCCCATACCAATAACAGCGACTTGACTGCCGGGCCCAACGTTCCAAGTTCTTAAGGGCGAATAGGTGGTGATCCCCGCACAGAGTAAGGGCGCGACTTTAGCAAGGTCGAGCGATGCCGGAATACTCAGCACAAACTCTTGGCGCACTACGATATGCTTGGCATAGCCGCCCTTGGTAAGCTCTTGGGTGTGCCTATCGGCACTGTTGTAGGTTTGGGTAAAACCCTGCTCACAAAACTGCTCTTCACCGTGGTGACAGTGAGTACATTCCTGACAACTGTCGACCATACAGCCCACAGCGACATGATCGCCCACCTTGTATTTGTTCACTTGGCTGCCCACTTGCACCACGCGGCCAACGATTTCATGGCCTGGTACAGTAGGATAAACCGTCCAGCCCCAATCGTTTTTCACTGTATGTAAATCGCTATGACAGACGCCGCTATAGAGAATTTCGATAGCGACATCGTTGTCCCGTAATTCACGGCACTCATAGTGATAAGGTTCTAGCGGGCTTTGCGCCGATGCTGCGGCATATCCAATGGTTTGCATATTTCATCCCCTGTGGATTGAGGCAGAAACGTAAAATGACACGCTTCTGCGAGAAATAATCAAGGCCAGCAAAGCGCTGGCCCATGAGCTAAATTACAGATATTGAGTGAAAAATTGCGTCAACTTATCGAAGGGGATCAGGTTCACTCTGTCATACAAGTCAACATGACCAGCACCTTTTACCAGATAGAGCTCTTTAGGCTCTGCTGCTAGGCTGTAGGCTTCTTGGCTAAACTCCAGTGAATGCGCTTCATCGCCAGCAACAAATAACAATGGGCGCGGAGAAATAGACTCAATATCGTTAAATGGATAGAAATTCATAAACTTAGTGTTACTGCTCAGGGTCGGATGCGTCGTCAGCTCAGGCGATGAACCCGCTGGCGTAAACTCTCCCCTTGGGGTGCGATAGAAGTCATAAAATTCCTTAGCAATGGGGTGAGAGTTTTCATCGATTTCATGGGGTGTGCCACCTGTGTATTGGGTTTGACCGCCGCTAAACTCCACATAACGCTGCGCGGCCGCCTCGGCGATCATTTGTTGGCGCTGCGCTAAGGTCAACGACTTGCCATAGAGATGACGGCTAAATCCGCCCATGTCATACATGCTGACGGTAGCAATGGCTTTCATGCGAGGGTCAATTTTCGCGGCGCTAATGGCAAAACTACCGCTACCACAGATCCCGAGCACGCCAATGCGCTCTCTGTCGGCAAACTCGCTAGTGCCCAGAAAGTCTACCGCAGCGCTAAAGTCTTCAGCGTACATGTCCGGCAGCACGGCATTGCGGGGATTGCCCTCACTCTCACCCCAGAAGGATAAGTCGATGGCGAGGGTTACAAAACCACGCTCGGCCAGTTGCTGGGCATAGAGCACCGCGCTTTGTTCTTTTACCGCACCCATAGGGTGGCCTACGATAATGGCAGCGCGTTTTTCGCTGACCTTCATATCCTTAGGCAAATAAAGATTGCCCGTGACATTCATCTTGTATTGATTTGGAAAAGTTACTTTTTGCATAGTCAGGGTTTCACTCCGATAAAAATTGTTAGCACCATGGGATAAATCACCTTGATGGCCCGGTGTTGCCGCAAAGGTCGGCAAGCTGGTATTTATCAACAATGCCGTTATCAGCCATGCCGCCAAAGACAGCGCGCCGTTTGATGCCTTCATATTCAGCCCTTAATAGGGAACAGACATGTCGCTTAAGCGAGATGAGTTAAGTGTCGCGGCAACTCATGCTGAAATTGTCGACAAAACGACCACGATATTGAAGCCATGAAACTCGTGGTTACTTGCCTAAAACTCCAAAAATGCGGAAATCGCGCAATGAGACATGAAGAAATGAATACCCGATAAGGCGGTAGAAATGTCGCGCTCGACTGTATGTATCGGTTTAACGCGAATACCCGCGAGGGCAAATTAGGTGTACAAAAAGGCCAACGGGGAGTCGTTGGCCTAAGCGTTTATCAAACATTGGATCTGTGGCGAAGAGCTGCGCCAACGGGCCTAGCAAACTAGAGCGTCACGCGGCTCATCTGGGTTTGGTGATAACGCAACCGACCGATAGCTAAGGCGATTAATGCAAGAAGAGTTAATGAGCCCATCACCACCCCCTGCCACTCGGCTTTATGCCAAAATAGCATCAGGTAAGGCCCGCCCAGCGCGGCGCCTAAGTAATAGCAACACAGATACAGCGATGTGGCTTTAGCGCGGTCACGGCTTGCGCGCATCGCCACAAAGGAGTTACAGCAGCTGTGGGTTAAGAAGAAGCCACAGGCCGTCATCAAAAAGCCTAGGCTAATCGTGACTGGGGTATCGAACAGGGTCAATAAACTGCCCAGTAACATCAAGCACCAAGACCATTGGTATAACTTGTGCTGACCAAATTTTGCCAGCCACTTGGCGGTAAAATAAGAAGCCACGGTACCGCTGGAATAACACAGGAAGATCAACGTCGCTTGGAAACGGCTCCACTCATAAGGCGCGGCCATCAAATGCAGCTGAATAAAGCTAAATTGATTCACCATCATCATAAAAGTGATCCCTCCGATAGCATAGGCTAAACGCATTTGCGGATCGGTTAGGTGATGGCTAAAGCCATAAATATCCTGTAATAAACGTGCCCGTTTTGACAGTGTTGGCGAGGTGGTTTGTCCGCCCGATACCGCCTGCGCATCGGCGCCAGAAGGCAATAAATAACTGGTTAAGGCAACGCCCGCAAGCGTAACTAAAAACAGCAGCCACATGGACTCTTGCCAAGATAAAAACTGCGACATCACCCCGCCCAGTAACCGACCGACAATCCCGCCGATACTGTTGGCCATGATGTAAATGCCCGCGGCTTTGAGCATAGTGCTTGGCGAGAGTTGCTCCTTAAAATAGGCCATGGCAATGGCGGGCACAGCCGCTAACAGCACGCCCTGTAAAAAGCGGACGTAGACAAGAGCATTAAAATCCCCAGCCCAAATCAACAGCAGATTCGACAGCGCCAGTAGCCAGAGACTCACGACAATCGGCGTGTGGCGGCCAATTCTGTCGGACACAACCGCATAAATTAACAGCGAAAACGCCAGCGAAAAGCTGGTGACCGAAAGGATAAGCGTTGCCTTAGAGCCAGATACCGCAAAATGCTCGGCGATCAGCGGTAACATACCCTGCATCAAATACAGATTGATATACACCACCACGGAAGCCACACACAGGGCCCACATCAGTCGGGTATCACGTTGTTTACTGTCGATAATAGTGTCTAACACGGCTTGCACTTTTGGCCTCGATAACGCATCACTCTCAGGATAGACAAAGATTAGCACTGGGCATAACATAACAATAATAGATAATTTATATTGAAATTATTGATTTTTGTTATAGCTAACAATTGCGATACGCCCTGTTATCGGTCAAACCATGCGAGATACGACAGGACTGGGTTGTGGCACATTGTTAATGCCCTTAAAGCACTGTGCCCTCAAGCATAAGTAGAATCGTGCATAAGTGCCCTTGAGCATAAGTACCATCCAGCATAAAAGACGAATCATCATGGACATACGCCAACTTAAACATTTAGATGCACTGGCCAATACCGGCAGTTTTACCGCCGCGGCCAAGAAGCTCAATATGGCGCAACCTGCCCTAAGCCAAAGCATTAAACGGCTCGAGCAGTCGCTTGGGGTGACACTGATTAATCGCACCAGCAATAAGAATGACAAGCACCTCGCGCTCACCGCCGAAGGCTTAGTACTGCATCAACATGCCACTTTGATCCTAAAACAAATCAAACAGGCCGAAGCGCAAATCCGCGCCATGGCGAATCTCACCTCAGGGGAAGTGCGGATAGCGGTGCCAGGCATGCTGGGCTCCTTCTATCTGCCCTCTCGACTTATGGCCTTTCGCCATCAATATCCCGAGCTAAAGCTGTCACTGTTTGAAGGCGGTACCCGTGACGCGCTACGGATGTTACAGCAGGAAGAAGTGGATATCGCCATCATTACCGCCCAAGATTTACAGAGTGACTTCGATAGCCAATTGTTGATCCGTGAGCAGATGGTGATCGCCATGGGCGCCGAGCACCCGCTCGCCGATCATCCTGCCGTCAGCCTCAACGACTTCTTTGACCATGAATTAGTGATGTTTAAAACTGGCTATTTCCACCGGGAATGGATCCTCTCCCAGGCCAAAGAATTGGGTAAAAAGCCCAATATTGCCTTTGAGACTAACCTGATTAACTTAATTAAACAGATTGTCTCCCAGGGATTTGGGATCACTAGCGTGCTCGAAATGGCCATCAGTCCAAAAGATGACATTCTCGCCAAACCCTTTGACCCACCGGTGTTTTTAAATCTGCATATCGCGTGGAAAAAACAGCGCCCCGTCAGCCAAGCCGACCGCGCCTTTGTGGAGTTTTTAATGAAAAACCGCTAACGCAAAGCAGTAAAGAATCCACCTTCTGAAGAAGGTGGCTTTGTTTTAACCCCCTAAAAGGGGGCCTTTATTCAAGAGCAAGTTGACCCTGTTCTTGCCGCTCTACTTTCTCTTGATGCCTAACGTATCTACGGATTATTTCCTCGTTAATTCCAATCGAATCGACGAAGTATCCTCTCTGCCAAAAATGATTTCCCCAAAGTTTATTCTTACGTAGGTAAGGAAATTTACTGAATATTTTCAACGCTATCTTACCTTTTAACGCCCCCATTAAATTCGATATAGATATCTTCGGAGGTACCTTCACCACTAAATGGACATGGTCAACTTGAACATTTAGCTCCATGACTATGCATCCCATTTGATGGCAATAAACCTGAATGCATCGATAAACCTCTTTTCCGACATTACCTTTCAATATCCGAAAGCGGTACTTTGGTGTCCAGACTATATGATATTGACATCGCCAGAACACATGCGATGCTTGCTCGTATCTACTCATGTTATTTGCCTCTTTTGACTTCGCTAAAAATCAAAGATGCATTTAACATGGGTAGGTATACAGGCAAAGCCTCAAATGATGATAACCACCTACTGAAGTAGGTGGTTTTGAGCTAAAAATAAAAAGGGGATTAACTCCCCTTTTCGATAAAATGCAATCGCGCATCCTGCCAATAGGCTTTAAAACATTCAGCCTACTGTTCAGTGCGAACCGCTTTCATCAATACTTCAGTGGTGTATTTATCATTGTTAATCACAGGGAAGCGGTCATAGGTTTGAAAAATCACCTTATCCTGATACTTGATCATGGCCACCACGCCGTAATTAATGCGTTTATCGATAGATTTCGCCGGTAATAAGAACTTAAACGGCACAGGCGCCCTAGCGATATTAAAGCTCTTTTGGGCAATGATGACGCCGGGTGTGTTCAAATCGATAATCGCAATGGTAATTTCACTGCCTTGGGGCAGGAGAATTTTTTCCAAATAGCCCGCCGCCCCATTAACCACCACCGGAGGATCGGGTTGAACCGTCACGCAGCCACTTAAGGCAAATGTCACCAGTAAAAATGACATAAATAACTTTATTTTCATCAACATATTAACTTCCTTTTACCATACGGATCAGCCCCTCTTGAGTCGTCGAGGCTACAAGCTCACCCTGCTGATTAAAAAATTGGCCTCGTACATAACCTCGTCCACCGCTGGCGGTTGGACTGTCGATACTGTAGAGCAACCATTCTCCCATATTAATTGGGCGATGGAACCACATCGCATGATCGATTGTTGCCATGCGGATCCCCGGCGTTAAAAAGGACACACCATGGGGCTGAGCCGCCGTGACTAAAAAGTTAAAGTCAGAGGCGTAGGCCAGCAAATACTCGTGAATATGCGCATCCGTTGGCATTGGCCCATTCGCCCTTAGCCACACATAGCGATAGGGTTCGGTTTCTTTAGGCGCGAAGGGATGCAAAGGATTGACTAACCGCATCTCAATCGGCGCGTCTTCCATAAATTTTTCCAGAATGCGCGCGGGCACTTTATCCCTTAAGGTCATCGCCAGCTCATTTTGATTCAATAACCCTTCAGGACCCGGCACCTCAGGCATTTGGGCCTGATGGTCAAAGCCCGCCTCGGGTTCTTGGAAGGAGCAGGTCATATGAAAAATCGGCCGCCCCTTTTGTATTGCACTCACGCGTCTGGCACTGAAACTGCCGCCATCGCGCATATTTTCCACTTCATAGACTATGGGGAGTTTCTCATCCCCTGCGCGTAAAAAATAAGAGTGTAGCGAATGCACTTTACGCTCGGCTGGCACGGTTTGCTTGGCGGCGCTCAGGGCCTGCCCCATCACTTGGCCACCAAACACATGCCCAAATCCTAAGTCTTGGCTTTGACCACGAAACAGCCCGATTTCAATTTGCTCGAGGGATAATAATGATAAGAGATCGTCTAATACCTGACTCATGGGATCCTACTGAAAATTAGCAACTAATGCACAAGGGTAACTCAGTTAGACTAGGGCTGACCAGTAGGGAGTCGATAGCTTATTGCATCTTGTGGCTTCTGCACGCCCAAAGCACTACTCAATCTTAATATGATGTTCAAGGGCACTCTGTTTTGACCAAGCCAACACTTTATCTTCGCCGCAGGTATGCAAATTAATCGGAAAGGCATAATGCAACTCGGGCCAGTATTTGATCAGTTTATCGGGTGTACACAGCCCCTCACTGAAATAGATGGACTGAAATTCGGCAAACATCCCATGGCTCACGCTGCCCGCCCCCGCGAGCAGATGCTGGCCATTCGGTGCGGCACGACTGACTAAAAATGCCATAGTCGCCGTGACTGTATCAAAGGAAAATAGCGGTTGGATCGCTGGGGCTAAGTGTTTATCTGTCATGGCCGTGAGCGCCTGCGGGCACAGGCTATTGATATGGATGTTAAACTGCTCGCCCTCTAAGGAAAGGCTATTCACCATACCGACGAGGGCCATCTTGGCGGCGCTGAACGGAACCTGATGTAAGTCGCCAAACAACGCCGACACCCCAGTGGTCATCAAAATTCGGCCATAGCCATGGGCCTTCATCAGCGGCCACAGGGCTTGGGTAAGATAAAAACTGCCGTTCACATCCACATCAAACTGTCGCTGCCAGTCGGCTTGTTGGATATGCTCGAAGGAGCACGCGCCGTAAACCCCGGCGTTATTGATCAAAATATCCACGCGTTGCCAATCTTGCTGTAGGCGATTCACCATCGACTTGACGTCATCCTGCTGGCTAACATCCACTTCAAAATACAGGCATTCTCCCCCGAGCTTTAAAATGGCCTGATGGGTTTGCTGCAGCTCTGCGTTAGTTGCATGAGTTAAGTTAGAAGAGCTAGTTGCCCTCAATGCCTCGCCTTGGGATGGACTTCCCTTAGGTTGGTCAACTAATACCAATTTGGCGCCCCGCTCAGCCAACATAATGGCATAGGCTCTCCCTAGCCCAGAGCCTGCTCCCGTTACCAACGCCACTTGATTATCGAAACGCATCCTATCGTATCCTTATCATTGACATTAACGCTAAACGCCACACTAAACCTTTCACCTCACAGCTCTGGTTATTGCAAAAATAGGGGTGAAGTTCATCGGCTTAACCGATGTTTGGCAGTGGATCACAGGGGATATAAAAACACAGGCATAGTGGATTTTCTTTGAACTTGGCGACAAATCTTTCCCCTGAAAGCGAAACATCTGTGCGCCAATTCAAACTCTATTACATGCGTGTATTAGATAGTACTCACTTTAACGCAAATTCTTGTTATGCTATGACGCTGTTCACTACCCAATTCTTTTCTTAGATAACGACTGGACATCATGAATCCTTGGATTTTAGCCATCAGGCCCCGCACCTTACCCGCGGCAATCGGTCCCCTATTAATCGGTAATATTCTGGCACTGCACCTTGAGCGTTTTAGCTGGTTAATTGCCGCCACCTCGATGTTGTGCGCCATCCTATTGCAGATCGCCGTCAACCTCGCTAATGACTACTTTGACTTTAAAAACGGCATCGATACCGCCGAACGGCTCGGCCCGGTTCGCGTCACCCAGAGTGGCATGATCCCCCCCCATAAAGTACGTAATGCGATGATCCTATGCTTAGTGCTGGCATTAACCGTAGGCTCGTATTTGATTTGGCACGGCGGCTGGCCGATTGCGATTTTAGCGGCGGCGGCCATTTTAGGCGCCCTCGGCTACAGCGGCGGCCCGTATCCTTTGGCATCACACGGGCTAGGTGAAGTCGCCGCCTTCGTGTTTTTTGGTTTAGTGGCCGTGGTCGGCAGTTATTATCTGCAGGCGGGTGATACCAATATGAATGCCTGGCTACTTGGCTGTGCCATTGGCTTATTTAACGCCGCCATTATGTTGGTGAACAACACCCGCGATATTCGAACCGACACCCAAGCGGGCAAACATACGCTCGCGGTGAGGATTGGTGAGGCGCAGGCCAAAGTTTTGTATCAAGCCTTAATTTACTTGCCCTTTGGTTTAGTGATCGCAGGATTCTTACTGGGCATTCTGCCGGGCTTACCGGTACTGCTGGCGGGCTTATCCCTGCTTATCGCCCGCAAACTCAGCAGCGATTTCTATGCCGTATCGGGTGAAGCACTCAATCCACTATTGGGACGCACGGCAAAACTCACCATGATATTCAGTACCCTATTCAGTGTGGGACTGGTGTTTACCGCATAAACGGGAATATCAAGGTCTCGGGATTACCCAGAGTTGAGTGAAAGACCAGCCCACAGGGCAGCTAGGTTAAAATAGACCAAGCTTAAAATACAAAAAGGTTCGTCACGATGCGTTTAATACGCAACATGACGAACCTTTTGCTTTTAGAGGCCGATTAGGACCAGAGATAACCCGATATTGCCGTGTTAAATAACACACCACTAAATTGATGTGTGGCTTTTGGCGTCTGCAAATGCGCCGCGCCAAAACACACATGTAAAGGGATTAAGTGCTCTTCCCTTGGGTGGCTAAAACGTGCCTCCGGCGCCGATTGCCAATCGATTAATTGTGCCTTGGCCTGGCTATCGCCAGATGTCACGACATCGGTTAACCAAGTATCAAACCCTTGGCTGCGAGGCAACACCTTAGGATCGCTGGAGAAAAACGCGCGCATATTGTGAAACGACATGCCAGACCCCACAATCAACACCCCTTGCGCGCGCAATGTCGCAAGAGCCTCGCCGATAGCGATATGGGCGCTCGGGTCGAGGTGCTGCACTAAAGACATTTGCACCACAGGAATATTCGCCTCCGGATACATCAACTTAAGTGGCACAAAGGTGCCGTGATCGAATGCGCGCTGATTGTCGAGCCGCACCTCAATTCCACTTGCATTGAGCAAACCAGCAATAGTGTCGGCAAGCTGTGGCTCACCGGGCGCAGGATAAGAAAGCGTATAGGCCTCAGGGGGAAAGCCATAGTAATCGAACAACATGCCAGGATGGGGATGGCTCGACAGTGTCACCTGTGCCTCTTCCCAGTGTGCCGTCACCAATACAATGGCCTTGGGCGTGGGAATAGTCTCTGCCACCTTGGATAAATATGCGCTTAACTCCCGATGATTTGCATCATTGAGTAGCGGTAATGGCCCGCCACCATGGGGAACAAATAACACTGGCATTAAAGCGGAATTCGCGTGCGTCATAATAAACTTCTCTTGATGAAACCGTTAGTTGTCACTTGTAAATCAGACCTTGCCAGCCTTGTGGCTAAGATTAAAAAGCTGCTTTCATGTCCACCAGCTGACGTTGAAAACGCACTAATCTATCAACGGTTTCATCGAGCTTGATGATTAAAAACAGCAGCGCAGATAAAGACAGTGCGGGTAACGCGCTCAGGGTGGTTTCGTAATTAAAGTGGTAGTAAATGGCCCCCATCATCACCGACAGCAATGCCGTCGCCGACAGGACTCGGTATTCATGCCAGCCAATGCCAATGGCGCCCAGCACTTCAATCACACCGATAAAATAGCCAAAACCCGTGGGCAAATTCATCACGCTAAAGGGCACATGGAAAAACGGCACGCTGAGTAACTTGCCCATGCCCGAGAATAAAAACACTATGCTCATCGCAAGTGTCACTACAACCGCCGCACGATTTAAGGTCTTGGCACAGATAAAGAGTTTTTGAGGGTCAGTCTCGGCAGCGGTTTTATCTGCATTGCCTTTGGCTAAACATAATTGATTTATCGACATAACTACCTCATTACTCATCTCTTTTAGACTCAGTTCAGCGTAACTCTCGCTAAACGGCACCCTAAACGCAAAGTAGTGGACTCGCATTGAGCCCACTACTGTCATATGGCGGAATTATGCGCCCACAAAAAATAAATAAATATGGAATAATATCTAACATCTCCTAAAATAATTCTTTATTTGTTTAAGAGTCTTGCCATGACCTTAGAACAACTGCTGATGTTTAATACCGTCGCCCTCTCTGGCTCGCTAAAGGCCGCCAGTGACAAACTCCATAAGACCCAACCGGCGATCAGTCAGAGCATTAAACAGCTGGAATCCCAGTTAGATTTAGTGCTGTTCGACCGCCAAGGGTATCGCTTGACGCTCACCCAAGAGGGGCGAAAGCTGCTGCAATACGCCCAACGCGTACTGAATGAAGCGCAAGAGATGCGCCAAGTCGCTAAGCATTTGGCTAAAGGTAACGAGGCCAGTATCACCTTGGCCTTCGAAGCCTCCTTTAACCTTACCCGCATCTTGCCGATGCTGGAGCGAACACAAAATGAATTTCCGCACACTCAAATCATTCTTAAACAAGAATATTTAACCGGCGCACTCGAAGCCTTAAATCAAGGCGAAGCCGATATTGCGATTTCAGCGGGCGGCATTGATCCTGTCCGTTCCAGCCATTTTGAGCTGGCCTACTTATTTTCAGGCAGTCTGTTAGATGTGGCCTCGCCGCGTTTACTGAGTCGGCACCCCACCCTGAGCCATGTGCGCGAATTGGTGAACGAGTACCAAATTGTGATCCAAGATACTGGCACCGGCACCGCCAATATCGAATTTGGAGTGCAAGCAGGGCAACGCCGTTGGTACGTTAATGATTTTTATACAAAGAGAATGCTCATTCAGAGCGGCATGGGTTGGGGAAAATTACCACATTATTTGGTGGAACAAGCCCTTGCGGATGGAAGTTTACTGCCACTGGAGCTACGGGAAAGGCAAAATCTTATCCAACTCGATTACTATGTAATGCGCCCGCCCCACTCGCCCTTAGGCCCTGTGGCGCAGGCACTGTGGGAAAACTTAGTCCAATTAGCCGCAAAGCAAAGCGTCTAAGCAATCTATCTAGGTAACACACGCTCAAGATATGTCGACAGAATAAGCCTTTATGGAGCAGCCGCGCAATTGTTGAGTTAATGACGGAGCAAATTCAACCATTCTTGGGAATTGGCCAAAATAAATTGATACACGCTGCCATCATCCAAGGTGATTTTTATCGCATCAGAAGTCACTGGTAAAATGCCGCCGCCCTTACCCCAACAGGATTCAACCTTGGCGATAGCCTTTCTTTGCAGTTGATATGGCCCAAGTCCTAAGGTTTTATTGTAGGGGGAAAAACAAACCATCTGATCGGTGACAGTTAACTGGCCATCGGCTCGTGCCACACCATCTTGCGCCGTCGCGATAGCAGATCTGATTAGGTTTTCTTGCATAGCTTCACTCCATTGAATAGTGCTAACAGCATAATTTCCAATCTACCAAACACTGCGGCTATGTCAAGTTTAACGACAAACCTGTCATCTGCGGCCACTGTGACCTAACTTGTCCGACAGACCGCTTAATCATTCTTATCCCGCGAATAAATTCACTCAGCGTTGATAATAAACAATTGACCAAAAATCAAACTGTTCACCTTTGGCGGCGCACCAATCCGGAAACGGCTCATCCCCAGCAAGCGTGGAATACTCCTCCCAGCAATTAACCATAGACAGGTAATAATCATGCCTGTTTTGCAGCCTTGATTTACGCTCAATCGTCGGTAATCGCGCAATTAATGCTTGTGCTGACGCTAGCGAGTCTTTTGCCCGTGATATATCACCCAGCAACACAGATTCCGATAGATGGTGGGTCTGAAAATCGACACTGTTTAAGTGAGACAACGCGACTTGAGTGAGGCAAATTTCATCGGTAGGCTCGAGCGCTAACGCTCTTTCATAGGAATCGGTATCCCCAGCAATATAGCCTAACCATTTGTAGGGGATGGGATTGTTGGGCTCATCTAACGTCCATTGGATGAGCACGCCTTTTAGTAGAACGATGAGGGGATAAGCGAGTAATTGGTGTGTTTCACGATGCCAAAAGCCTAAGGAGGATAGCTCCTCTGCGATGTGCCTCTGCTCAGCCAAGGACAGGCTCTTACAGTGCGACACGAATTGGTTTACCGTCGCAATCGCTTGCTTCTTTAGCCCTTGCTCTTTTTGCAGGCAATATTGACCAAAAAGTTCATAGCCCTTCAAGGCTGAATACTGAGTCCCTATCGCCTTTAATCCTTCAAAGTTATCACTATTCCAGTAGTTCATATAGGTGTTTAAGTTAAGCGCTTGAGTTAAGAGTTTAAGTTAAGCGCTTGAGTTAGGAGTTTAAGTTAGGTGCTTGAGCTGCGTTGTCTTCAGCCGCAAGGTATTGGCTGCAGTCAGTAAAAACATAAGTCTTAAGAGCAGATTGTAATCGCCAAGCCCACCTGGAACCACATGATTTACCATTAAGCTGTTAACTATCCAAGGTTTTATCTCAACTTGCTCAACTTTATCACTTCTATTGAGCAGGGCATCAGAATAATAAAGGGCCTTGCGGCCCTTTATTCGATGTTAACCTAACAAGATGATTATTGGATTTCTTGCTTGGCGAGTGCGCGGTCAAGTTTGGCGCGCTCAACCTCAGGAGAGGTTTTAACCGCTTGGATTAAACCGAGCAGATCTGTGCCCTCTTCGGCAGCAAGCAACAATAAATTGTTGTTATTTTGCCAATCTACTTTTAGACCATGGGCCTTAGCAAAATCGGCAGCCGACACACCAGGTTTTAACTTAACCACTAATTTACCGGTCATTTCGGCAAAGGCCTTACCCGATTGGGTCACCACTTTTTGCCCTTTGACCAACTGCTTAGCCTGCTTAACCCCTGACTCAGTTTTTACAAAGTAAGGAGTATCCAAACCTAAAAACTCGGCACGGCTAACCTGAACACCTTTAGACTCGGTTTGGGGCTCAGTAAATTCGACTTTGTCATGCGCCATCGCCTGCACCGACAGTGAAAGGGCCACAGCCACTAACGATAAATTTAACGCTTTCATTGATTACTCCTTAAGATGCAGACTTGGCAGCATGGCCATGGAAACGAATTGACCAACCTTTCAGCTTGCCATCGGCTTCGTTAGGGATAGAGATATAGCCTTGATCGTATTTAACAAATCGGTAGCTACCGCTATTCACATCAATCAGCTTGATTGTCCATTCACCCTTTGATGATTCGCCATAGAAGGCATTCGATAACATAGGTGTTGCATCGTAGCCAGTAACGAGATCTTCAGGGTTATTTTTGTCCATTACACCTTGGTAAACTAAACCGTTATAAGGTGTCATCAACACACTCTTAGTGCCCGAAGGTGAAATCAGCTCGACCGCTAAATCAGGTAGACGCAGGTGGTCGGCCGTCAGCTCAATTTGCACGGCTTCAATCACTAAATCGTCTGCAACCACTTGGGTATCAGTCACACCATTAATATCCGCATCAGGAATCGCCTTAGTGAGCTCGGGGCTTGCTTGCCACTCAGTGACCACATAGTCACCTAAATCTTCGGCATAGGATTTAGCCAGTTTAACGGCTTCGGTAAGATCCACACGACCAAAACCATAGAGGTTATGGAAAGAGAACCCGGCCGCGTTTTGCAACCAGCCTGGGATAGCCGTATACACTGGAGCGGCTTCGCCCTCACCTATGGTCACCGTTTTCGGCGCAATATCCGCATCCACTTTGGTTGCTGTCTTGGCGAGAATATAGCGAACATCACGCCAAGAGAGATCTGGATTCGCACTCATGATCACCGCCACTGCACCCGAGGTATTTGGCGCCGCAGACGAGGTACCGTTCATGGTCGATGTGTAATCACAGTTAGGATTTAATGGGTTTAAACCACCGTGGAATGGTGTGCTTGGTCTATCTTCTGCAATCGCGGAACCATTCTCACAACCCATACGGTCGGTGGTCACAATCGCTGGATCGTCATCACCATATTCACCACCCGGTGCGGTGACGAAAATGTTCGAACCCACGGATGAGTAGCTAGAAAGCTCGCCCTTAGCGTTAATTGCGCTGACCACTAAGTTATAAACGTTAGCATTGTCAGAGGACATGTTGGAGTTATGGAAAGGTAAGCCATGGTTAGCTGGATTTTCCGCCGTTGCAGTGAAGTAATCCCCTGGCAACCAGAAGGTACGGTAACGGTAGTAGTTATAGCCGTTGCCAGCAGATTTCACGAAAATACTGCCTTTACCATCGAAACTTTGCGTTGCAATATCTTGATAAACTTCGGTTTCATCCTCATCAAAACCATGGGGGAATGGCACACTGTAGCCATAGCTTTGGTTAAAGACTCGCGCGCTATCACTATAGGCACTGGCACCATGTGATTTAGCAAAGTTTTCAAATGTTTGAACGTTCTCGACTTTACCCGTTGGATCTTGATCTAAAAAGTTAAAGCCGATCAACTTAGCCTTAGGTGCAACACCCCGACCGCCGATACCATTCCAGCCCTCGGCCGCAATAATCCCACCAACGGCAGTACCGTGGCCCGATTCACCCGAGAAAGGCGTTGGGTCCACTGTGCCGGTAATCAAATTGTAAGAACCGCCATTAACCGTGTTGTTCATCAAATCTGGGTGCGCAATCTCTAAGCCATCGTCCACCACTGCAACGGTAATGCCCTGTCCCATGGCTTGAGCAGACATAGCCCCGCTTACATTCATATCTTCACCGGCAACACCGCGATGAGCCGCAAAGGCATTCTGTCCAGTGTTTTTTAAATGCCATTGGTAGGTAAAGAGTGGATCGCCATGCTTGATATTGATTGTCAGATTGGCTTCAGCCTGTAATTGGCCGTCGGATACTTTAAACCGAACCACTTCGGTGCCTTCACTGGCATCGGATGCATAGGTAAATTCGCCAGTGTTTTTATTCACTAGCGTAAAGGTGCCCAATTTAAGATCGGCCGGGTCAACCAATGAATAAGTCAAACCACCTTCGGCATCACTCGCTTCCAGTTTTCCAGTAAACAGAATTGACTGTGACACATCAACAGTCATATCCGCCGTGGTCGGGGCTGTATTCACTTTAGGCACAGGTGCCGGAGCCTTCTTATCATCGCTCCCACAGCCAGCCAATAAGGCCGCCGTGATGCTCAATGCAACAATGGACATACGCATAGTAGACATTCCTTCTTGTCATTACTTATCGCAACTTAATTTGGTGTGATAATTGTGATTAATCTTATTCCGCATTAAGTTCTGTTATTTTAGTTATTCCCTATGATTCCCGATAAAACACAAGCACCAAATAGGAAGCAAAGATTTAACACAGAAGAAATAATTGTGAAAAGAAATATAAATAGAATGGCAGACCGATTAAATATGGATGGTTATTTTATCGACAAAACATGAAAGAAATCAGGATAAACAAAAAAATAAACGAAGAAACATAAAGATTAAACAAAACAACAAATTATATGGGATTTAATTATCTACTTTTTACAGTACGATAAATCATTAAATACACATACTTTTTTACATTTTTAAATTTTCAAACTCTTTGCCGGTGTTACATTTAAAGAATTAACCATTCTATAAATGCAGTAAATATTACAAATTAGCATCACAGAATTAACATTAATACAACATTATTATTTGTGAAAATAATTCTAGGCAATAAAAAAGCCCCTATTTAGGGGCCTTTGTACAATTTATTTAGAGTTTGATTAATACCCTGTTTGGGGCACTCCAATCTAAATGATATTTCTCGCCAGCGGGCTTATCTAAGCGCTCAAAGGTATGGGCACCGAAAAAGTCCCTTTGACCTTGAAGCAAGTTTGCTGGCAGGGTCTCGCAGCGGTAACTGTCGTAATAGGCCAATGCCGAGCTAATACAAGGCACGGGGATCCCTTGCATCACAGCCGCCGCCACCGCACTGCGCCACTCGGTTTGTTTTTCCGACAAGGCAGTTGCAAAGGTGTCGGCCATCAATAAACAGCTTAAGTCCGCATCCGCTTGATAAGCTTGAGTGATAGATTGCAAGAAGGTGGCACGAATAATACAACCCGCACGCCAAATCTTCGCGATTTCAGCAAAATCGAGCTGCCATTTTTGCTCCTGCGCCGTCATCGCCATCAATTGGAAGCCCTGGGCGTAGCAACACACTTTAGCGCAATAGAGCGCACTCTCTAAGGCATCGATTAAGACGGCTTTTTGAGCATCATCCATCGCCACAGAGGCAGGACCTGCAAGCTTTTTACTGAGCTCAACACGGAGGGATTTTTGGGTGCTCACCGCGCGCGCATAAACCGCTTCGGCAATGGTGGGAGCCGGACAACCCATTTGCAAACTGCTCACCGCAGTCCAAAGGCCTGTGCCCTTTTGCCCTGCTTTATCGAGGATCATCTCAACTAATGGCTGACCGGTTAGCGGATCCGCCTGTTTGAGCACCTCGGCGCTGATCCCCATCAGATAGCTGTTTAAACTGCCCTTATTCCAGCGTTCAAACACCTCACCCACTTGTGCTGCACTCATGCCTAAGCCGTCGTGCATTAACTGATAGGCTTCGCAAATCAGCTGCATATCGGCGTATTCAATCCCGTTATGCACCATTTTCACATAATGTCCGGCGCCAGCAGGACCAATATAGGTCGTGCAAGGCTCACCTTCGGTCACGGGATTACCCGGCTCAAAACGCTCAATTGGCAGCCCTGTTTGAGGATCAACCTTAGCGGCAATGGCCTTCCAAATCGGCGCAACATGCTGCCAAGCCCCAAGATCGCCACTTGGCATTAATGAAGGGCCAAAACGAGCACCCACTTCTCCGCCCGAAACCGCCGAGCTGAAGAAGATAAATTTCCCTTGGTAACGCTTTTCGCGCTCAACGGTATCCGTCCAAAGACTGTTGCCCGTATCGATAACGATGTCGTCCGCTTCGATACCGGCAGAAATCAAGGCATGACATACCCCATCCACAGGCGCCCCCGCAGGGACAGACAGCACGAGAATACGGGGTTGAGCGAGGCTTGCTAACATTTCTGAAAGATTAGCACAGCCTGTAATACGCAGATCCTGTCCTACACGTTCTTGTTTTTCTTGCTGTAAAACACCGTTGACTTTAACAGGATCGAGGTCGAAGGCACTGACGCGATATTGATTGTCGGCAATGTTTAGCGCGAGGTTTTTGCCCATCACGCCAAGGCCAATCACGCCAATGTCATTAAGATTGCTGTGGTTTTGCATTATATAATTCCCACGGGTCACAGAGGTTAGAAATAACCAATTTGGAGGTGTAATTATATCGGGCTTTGTAACTTAATTACCAGAGACAATAGACGATGCATACGATTGGCAATCTCGATTACCGTCTAAGATGCGTTGTTTTTTCAGGAGAATATTCCTAGATTTCATCAAACATCTTTACCAATCGTATACATCTGAGGCAAGCGCTTCCTTGGGGAAGTGAATTGATTAATGAGCGAGTTTTAAACCGAGTACGCCAAGCAAAATGAGGATTAAACTGACGATTTTCAGCAGGCTCACCCCTTCACCTAAGAGAATAATGCCCGCAATCGCGGTGCCCATGGCACCGATGCCGACCCAAACCCCATAGGCCGTACCTATCGGCAGCTGTTTAACCGCCAGCCCCAATAGCAGCACACTCACCGTCATGGAGAACACAGTAAAGACGCTCGGCCAGAGGCGGCTAAATCCGTCGGTGTACTTAAGCCCGATGGCCCAACCAATTTCAAATAGCCCAGCAAGAATTAATAGAAACCAGCTCATAGAGAACTCCCATACGGGGTCGTCCCCAAATTGATATCGGCGTATTTAGGGTCGTCCCTAAGCCGTTGTGAAGTATGTTTACATCAAATGTTTATTTAGATCGAAAGTTTGCTCGGTTCTAAAGCATAGAGGCAGACAAAGGTGCCTAATTAGAAAGCTAAGATCCTATGTCCTAAACGCCCGATGCCAAAGCAGAACCTTTAGGATGCGGGCTAGACTAACAAATAGTGACATCTAAGAGCAAGCCTTGGACTTCAGCCCTTTTCGCAAAATAAAAGCGATAGCCTGATGAGACTGTACTCATCAGACTATCGCTCTAGCACTTATTTTTGACCGCTCACTACTGCCTTGTCACTTAGCCCACAAGAGCATCGGCATAGCCCATGCGGGTTAAGGTCGTGCGGACTAAGTCGAGGGTTTGTGGATCTTCAATCGTCGCTGGCGCCGTATATTGCTGATTGTCGGCAATTTTACGCATAGTGCCGCGCAGGATTTTGCCCGAGCGGGTTTTCGGCAGCTTTTGAATCGCGCTCACTAACCTAAAGGACGCGACGGGACCAATTTCTTGCCGAACGAGAGCAATTAACTGTTTATGCAGCTCCTCGTCCGTAATGGTCACGCCCTTTTTCAGCACTACTAAGCCCAGGGGCACTTGGCCTTTGAGTTTATCATCGACACCAATCACGGCCGCTTCGGCCACATCGGGATGCTGGCACAACACCTCTTCAAACCGCCCAGTAGAGAGTCGATGGCCGGCTACGTTAATAATGTCATCGATACGGCTCATGATATACAGATAGCCATCTTCATCCATATAACCCGCATCCCCTGTGAGGTAATAACCTGGGTACATAGATAAGTAACTGTCTTGATAGCGTTTATTATTTTGCCAGAGAGTAGTGAGCGTGCCCGGTGGCAAGGGCAATTTGATCACCACATTGCCTGAGACATTCGCCGCCACTTTGGCGCCCAGCTCATCGACCACATCGACTTCATATCCGGGCACCGGTCGACCGGGCGACCCTGCTTTAACCGCAATCGGTGCTACGCCCATCAGGTTTGCCGCCACTGGCCAGCCGGTTTCAGTTTGCCACCAATGGTCAATAACCGGTTTTTTCAGTTTGGCTTCGGCCCAATGTAAAGTATCGGGATCGCAACGCTCCCCTGCCAAAAAGACATTCTTCAAGCAGCTTAAATCAACACCTTGGATAAATTCGCCGTCGGGATCTTCACGCTTAATGGCGCGGATCGCCGTGGGCGCGGTAAAAAAGCTTTTAACTTGATACTTAGCAATCGTGCGCCAAAAGGCGCCGGGATCCGGCGTGCCTACGGGTTTTCCTTCGTATAACAAGGTCGTCGCCCCGACAAGCAGCGGACCATAGACAATATAGGAGTGTCCCACAACCCAGCCCACATCCGATGCCGCCCAAAACACATCCCCTTGGGCAATATCATAAATATTGGCCATGGACCAAGCCAATGCCACCGCATGGCCGCCATTGTCCCGCACCACACCTTTGGGTTGACCCGTGGTCCCTGAGGTATAAAGCACATACAGGGGATCGGTGGCTTTCACCGTCACACAATCGGCACTGTCGCTAGTGCATAAAGCAGTTTGCCAATCCTTATCGCGCCCCGCTTGCATCTGCGCCTCATATTGGGGGCGATTTAAAATCAAGCAGTGCTCAACTTTATGCACGGCTTCATTTAATGCTTTGTCGAGTAAGGGTTTATAGGGCACCACGCCCGAAGGTTCAATCCCGCAGGAGGCGGACATCACCAACTTTGGCTTAGCATCATTGATACGGGTCGCCAGCTCATTAGCCGCAAAGCCGCCGAAGACCACCGAATGGATGGCGCCAATGCGCGCGCAGGCAAGCATGGCATAGGCAGTCTCGGGCACCATGGGCATGTAGATGACGACACGGTCTCCCTTAGCCACACCCACACTTTGTAAATAGCCCGCAAGCCTTGCCACTTGAGCCTGCAACTCACGATAAGTAATGCTGTATTCGGTTTCCGTCACAGGGCTCACGTAATGGATGGCAATTTGCTCACCACGCCCCGCCAACACGTGTCTGTCCACCGCGTTGTAGCAAGTGTTTAACTCGCCATCGCTAAACCAGTGATAAAACGGTGCCTCGCTTTCATCTAATATTTGTTTGCTCGGCGTAACCCAATCTAAGGCCTTGGCGGCTTGTTGCCAAAATGCCTGTTTATTCGCAATAGATGTCTGATGTAATTGTTGTCCAGCATCTGTCATAAGGCCTCCCATCATGACACTCACCCGTGTCACCACAGATGAAACTCTCCCCTTCCTTCCCAAATTGATTATGACCTGCCCCGCACTATTCCCCCATTAGACTAAGGGATATAGCCGCTAAAATTGTTAAACATGTTGGATAATTGTACAGCACACTTGCTGTGCGAAATGATTCAACATAGTCTTATGTCTTTAATGGATTTTTTCATGGAAAGAAATACTCATTATGATGCGCTTCAAACAATTCAAACCTACCTTACTCCTGCTCCTCAGTCTCGTTAGCGCGAGCGGCATTGCTTCAACCCAGCAGCTAGAAACTTTACTCGAACCCTTATCTATTGGTGAACGAGCCAAGGTCGACAATACTCAGGTCATTAGTGCCAAGTTGCTGTCGCGGGTCTACCAAGTGCGTCAATATCAGCCGCTCTGGCAAGACAGAGACTACGCGGGCACTATGCTAGATGTGATTAAAAGTGCCGATGATGAAGGGTTGTCGAAGGAAGATTATCACTACTCCAAGCTAGTCGAACTTTACCAACAGCTCAGTGCCTCGAATTGGCAGGATGAATACCGCAGCAGTGTATTTGAAGTGCTACTAAGCGATGGGATCATCACCTACGCCATTCACTTGCTAAACGGCAAAGTGAACCCCAGTATGCTCGGCAAAACTTGGAATTATGATGAAACCCATCTGGATTTCGATACCACGTTAAAGCAGCTCGAAGAACACATAAAAGCACACACTGTGGCTGATGCTATTGCAGGCTTAGCGCCTAAGATTGAGCCCTATCACCAGCTAAAACAGTATCTTGCCCAGTACAAAGACTTAGCGGCACGCTATCCCTTTAGCCCCATTCCCTATACGGAAGTCATCAAGCCCGGCAGCACTTCCCCTTCGGTACAAGGCATTGCTACACGGCTAACAGAGTTAGGTTACTTAGCGGCAAGCGCGCCAGCGGACAATAGCGCCGCCGTGAACCAGCCCTTAACGTACGACAGCACGCTTGAAGCTGCGGTGCGTTAATTCCAAACCGACCATAGTCTCAAAGCCGATGGCGTGATTGGTGCGGGCACTATGGCGGCGCTGAATGTGCCCTACTCGCAACTGGTCGATCAGATCCGTATTAACCTCGAGCGAGCGCGCTGGTTATCGGCAAACTTGCCCACCAATTATCTTATCGTCAACTTGGCAGGTTACGAGCTGTTACTCTTTAAAGACAACAGCTTAAGCTGGCGAACCGACATTATCATCGGCAAAATTAACGCTAAAACACCACTGTTTAAATCCAAGTTAAAATACGTGGTCGTTAACCCTACTTGGACTGTGCCCCGCAGCATCTCGACTGAAATCATCAATCACTTGCGTAAAGAGCCCGATTATTTACAGAAGAAACACTTTAAAGTGGTCGAAGGCTCGGGCACACCCGTGGATGCAAGCGGCATCGACTGGCATAGCATGACGCGCAAAAACTTCCCCTACTGGTTTGTGCAAGACCCGGGTGAAGATAACTCACTGGGATTAGTGAAGTTTATCTTCCCTAACCAATACTCGATTTATCTACATGATACGCCAGCAAAAAGTCTGTTTGAACAAACGGATAGAGCCTTCAGTCATGGCTGTATTCGAGTCAAAGATCCGCTCGTGCTGGCGGATAAATTGCTGAGTGCCAATGCCAATTGGTCAAGTAGCACGCTCAGTAGCAAATTAAGTGAGGGAAAAACGGAAAACCTGTTCTTAGATGAACCCTTAGACATTTTGATCATGTATTGGACCGTCACCTTAAAGGACGGGAAAATCAAGTTTTACAATGACGTATATAAACGCGATCCGGTCCTTATCGAGGCGTTAAACCGCCCAACCTATGAGGGTGTGTTAGCCGATGATGGCTTGCTCAACACCATGGAGTAAACGCCGATAATCGCGGCTTTTGATACAAGTTGCTTGCTCAATCCACTGCGCTGCGTTGCCCAATTTCAAGACGAGGGCAACGCGGCACTTCCCCGCATCAAAAGTGCCTTTCCTACTCAGTGTTTAGCTCATTAATATCAATAGGTTGATTTGAGGTCATTCGAGCGAGTGGCAACAAGAATTGACAAAAAATTCAGACTAACCACGAAGCAATCTTTACCTTTACGTAAACTTCATATATCTTGCTAAAAAATGATTAACTAAGGTGCCTGAATGAGCGCAACTAACACGCCACAAACGACTTATTCGATCAGTGATCTCTCTAAAGAGTTTGATATCACGACCCGAAGCATTCGTTTTTACGAAGACCAAGGCTTACTTAAGCCAAAACGTCGCGGTCAAACCCGTATTTACAGTCTCAAAGACAGGGTTCGACTCAAACTTATCCTGCGCGGCAAGCGCCTTGGGTTCTCTCTCGCGGAAACCCGTCGCCTGTTCGAACTTTACGATGCCGACAAGAGCAGCACCACCCAGCTCAATACCATGCTTGCCCTAGTGGAAGAGAAAAAATCCGCACTGCAGCAGCAAATGGATGACATTAAAGTGGTACTGATGGAGCTGAATTCGGCCGAGCAGCAATGCCGCCTCGCTTTAGAAGAAAGCAAGGCCAAGGCCTAATTCCTTCGAGGCTTGCGAGCATAGCATTAATCAACACCTCAGTTGGTACGACCGCGTGACAGGGATATATCACGCACTGTAAGACGGTTTTAAAGACTCAAGCACCTAATAATCATAAAAATATAAATTAGAACCTAAGATAGGACACAAGCAATGAACTCACTCTACACCAGTCTCAATTTTGGCCTAGGCGAAGAAGTCGATATGCTGCGCGATGCGGTGCAAGATTTCGCTAAACACGAAATCGCCCCTATTGCCGCTAAAGTCGACCACGACAACGCCTTTCCTAACGAAATTTGGCCCGTACTCGGTGGAATGGGACTCTTAGGTGTTACTGTGCCTGAGGAATACGGCGGTGCAAATATGGGCTATCTTGCCCACGTGGTCGCCATGGAAGAGATCTCCCGCGCCTCGGCCTCAATCGGATTAAGTTACGGCGCCCACTCTAACCTGTGCGTAAACCAAATTAACCGCAACGGTAATGCAGAGCAAAAAGCCAAGTATTTACCAAAGCTGGTCAGCGGTGAACATATCGGCGCACTGGCGATGAGTGAGCCCAATGCAGGCTCAGATGTGGTTTCGATGAAGCTGCATGCCCGTAAAGAAGGCGACCGTTACATCCTTAATGGCAACAAGATGTGGATCACCAACGGTCCCGATGCCAATACCTATGTGATTTATGCCAAAACCGACTTAACCAAAGGCGCACACGGTATCACCGCCTTTATCGTTGAGCGTGGTTTTAAAGGTTTCAGCCAAGCGCAAAAACTCGACAAACTGGGGATGCGCGGTTCAAACACCTGTGAACTGGTGTTTGAAGATGTCGAAGTACCAGAGGAAAACATTCTCGGCGGCCTCAACAATGGCGTTAAAGTGCTGATGAGTGGCTTAGATTACGAGCGCGTCGTGCTCTCAGGCGGCCCGCTTGGGATCATGAACGCCTGTATGGACATCGTCGTGCCTTATATCCACGAGCGTGAGCAATTTGGTAAATCCATCGGTGAATTCCAATTAGTCCAAGGCAAATTAGCCGATATGTACACAGGTATGAACGCCGCTAAAGCCTATGTGTATAGCGTAGCGAAATCCTGCGATCGCGGTGAAACCACCCGTAAAGACGCCGCAGGCGCCATCCTTTACAGCGCGGAGCTGGCGACCAAAATGGCACTGGATGCCATTCAATTGCTCGGCGGTAACGGTTACGTCAACGAGTATGCCACTGGCCGATTACTGCGCGATGCCAAACTCTATGAGATTGGCGCCGGCACCTCAGAAATTCGCCGTATGCTGATTGGCCGCGAGCTCTTTAACGAATCGAAATAAGCAGCCTAGGGCGAGCGGCGCATGACGAGCTTTAGCCTTTCATGCCCCTCGCCCACCGAGCCAACTGATACTGAGTTACCGCTTTATAAGGACAATCAAAGTGACGCAATTAAGCAGTCGTATCAACGCCCGTAGCGATGAATTTAAAGCCAAATCCGACGATATGGCCGCCCTCGTGGCCGATCTCAAAACCAAGCTCGCCAAAATTGAACTCGGCGGCGGCCCCGTTGCCCTAGAGCGCCATTTGGCCCGCGGTAAACTCCTTCCTCGTCAACGGGTTGAGAAACTCCTCGACGCAGGTTCGCCCTTTTTAGAGCTATCACAGTTCGCGGCCTTTGACGTTTACGATGAAGAAGTGCCCGCCGCAGGGATTATCGCCGGTATCGGCCGAGTGAGCGGCGTAGAGTGCATGATTATCGCCAACGATGCCACAGTCAAAGGTGGCACTTACTACCCTATCACGGTCAAAAAACACTTAAGGGCACAGGAGATTGCCAGCCGCTGTCATCTGCCTTGTATCTATTTAGTCGACTCGGGCGGCGCTAACTTGCCCCGTCAGGATGAAGTCTTCCCCGATCGCGACCATTTCGGCCGAATTTTCTACAATCAAGCGCAAATGTCCGCCAAGGGCATTCCACAAATTGCGGTGGTGATGGGTCTGTGTACCGCGGGCGGCGCCTATGTGCCTGCCATGGCCGATGAATCGATTATCGTTAAAGAACAAGGCACTATCTTCTTAGCTGGGCCGCCGTTAGTTAAAGCCGCGACCGGTGAAGAAGTCAGCGCCGAAGAACTCGGCGGCGCCGACGTACACACTAAAATTTCAGGTGTGGCGGATCACTTAGCCCAAAACGATGAGCATGCCTTAGAGCTTGCCCGCCGCGCAGTGCTGCGTCTGAATCATCAAAAACAAATCAACAGTCTGCTAAGCCCGGTTAAGCCACCTAAGTTTGATATCAACGAACTCTACGGCATCGTCGGCACCGATCTGAAAAAGCCCTTCGATGTGAAAGAAGTGATCGCTCGCATCGTCGACGACTCCGATTTCGATGAGTTTAAGGCCAACTATGGCGCGACTTTGGTTTGTGGTTTTGCCCGCATTCACGGCTATCCCGTGGGGATTGTGGCCAACAACGGCATTTTATTCTCAGAATCAGCCCAAAAAGGCGCGCACTTTATCGAACTGTGCTGCCAGCGCAAGATCCCGCTGCTGTTCCTGCAAAACATCACCGGCTTTATGGTGGGTAAAAAGTACGAACACGAAGGTATCGCTAAGCACGGTGCCAAGATGGTGACCGCAGTCTCCTGCGCCAATGTGCCTAAATTCACTGTGATTATCGGTGGCAGCTACGGCGCGGGTAACTACGGCATGTGCGGCCGCGCCTTCGAACCGACCATGATGTGGATGTGGCCCAATGCGCGCATCTCTGTGATGGGTGGCGAGCAAGCCGCTGGCGTATTAGCGACAGTGCGCCGCGACGGTTTAGCCCGTAAAGGCGAAGAATGGTCTGCAGAGGATGAAAAAGCCTTTAAAGCACCGATTATTGCCCAATACGATAAAGAGGGTCATCCCTACCATGCCAGTGCCCGCCTTTGGGATGACGGCATTATCGACCCGGCGCAAACCCGTGATGTGGTGGGCCTTGCTCTGTCAGCCGCATTAAATGCCCCTATCGAAGACACCCGCTTCGGCGTCTTCCGTATGTAACGCATCTTGCGATGCCTTACGTATCACTCATAGAGGGAATTACTATGACGGGAATAATAATGACTGACACACAACACCAGAACACTAGCACTCAATCCTTAGCTCATTTGCAGCACGTCAGCTATGCGCTGAATAACGGCGTAGGCGAGTTAATCCTTAACCGAGCAGAAGTGCACAACGCCTTCGATGAGGTGATGATCAGCGAAATGATCGCTGTCCTCGGTTATTTTGCC
This sequence comes from Shewanella sp. GD03713, assembly GCF_029843705.1. NCBI lineage: Bacteria > Pseudomonadati > Pseudomonadota > Gammaproteobacteria > Alteromonadales > Shewanellaceae > Shewanella > Shewanella sp. GD03713. The sequence goes on along the minus strand of NZ_JAOCIW010000001.1, from coordinate 1,969,187 downwards.
GAGCACAAAGACTGCAAACTCTTGGTATTGAAAGCCAATGGCAAAAACTTCAGCGCAGGCGCCGACTTAAACTGGATGCGCAAACAAGCCAAGATGGATTTTGATCAAAACCTGAATGACGCCAAGGCGCTGGCTAAGCTGATGCAGGATTTAGATACCTTTCCAAAACCCACTATCGCCTTAGTCCAAGGGGCAGCTTTTGGCGGCGCGCTTGGGTTAATTTGCGCCAGTGATATTGCCATCGCTACTGAGCGCGCAAGCTTCTGCTTAAGCGAAGTCAAACTAGGGCTGATCCCTGCGGTGATTAGCCCCTACGTTGCCCGCGCCATGGGCAATCGCGCCTCACGCCGCTATATGCTGACCGCGGAGCGTTTTGATGCGCAAACGGCGCTCAAACTCAATGTTATCCATGAGATAAACGATGATTTAGCGGCCGCAGCAAAGCCCATTATCACCGCGCTGCTCGCCAACAGTCCGCAGGGAATGGCATGGGTAAAGACCCTACTCGCCCGCCTCGAAGATGGCGTGATAGACCAAGATACGATTGATTACACCAGCGAGCGCATCGCCCGCATTCGGGTATCTGATGAAGGCCAAGAAGGTTTAAACGCCTTTTTTGAGAAACGTCAGCCGAACTGGCACACGCCAACAGATACTCAAGGAGTTCTTTGATGTTGACTAACAGCATGTTCACTAAGCTTTTAATTGCTAACCGTGGTGAAATTGCCTGCCGCATTATCAAAACCGCGCAGGCCATGGGCGTTCGCACCGTTGCTTTATATTCCGATGCCGATAAAAACGCCCGCCATGTTGCCATGGCTGACGAATCGTTTTACTTAGGTGGCAGCGCCCCTGCGGATTCTTACCTCAAGGGCGACTTGATTATTGAAATCGCCAAAAAAGCTCAGGCGCAAGCCATTCACCCAGGTTATGGCTTCTTATCGGAAAACGCCGACTTTGCCCGCAAGTGTGAGGCGGCCGGAATCGTGTTTGTTGGCCCTGGCAGCGATGCTATCGATGCTATGGGTAGCAAGAGCGCCGCCAAAGCTATTATGACGGCGGCGCAAGTGCCTTTAGTGCCGGGTTACCATGGCGACGATCAAACCGACGCCACCCTCAAGGCCGAAGCCTTAAAAATCGGCTTCCCGATGCTGATTAAAGCCGCCTACGGTGGCGGTGGCAAAGGCATGCGTATCGTTGAGCATGAAGGCGAAATCATGGACGCCATCAACTCGGCGCGCCGTGAAGCGGCCTCCTCCTTCGGTAACGATAAGTTATTGATGGAGCGTTATTTACGCCAGCCTCGCCATGTCGAAGTCCAAGTGTTTGCCGATACCTTTGGCAATGCGATTTACTTATCGGATCGCGACTGTTCGATTCAGCGCCGCCATCAAAAAGTGGTCGAAGAAGCACCAGCACCCGGTTTAAGTGATGAACTGCGCGCCCAAATGGGTGAAGCCGCCGTAGCGGCCGCCAAGGCCATCGATTATGTCGGCGCGGGAACCGTTGAATTCCTGTTAGATACCGACAATAGCTTCTACTTTATGGAGATGAATACCCGTCTGCAGGTAGAGCATCCTGTGACCGAAATGGTGACGGGTCAAGACTTAGTCAAATGGCAGTTAATGGTCGCCAGTGGTCAACCTTTACCGCTCAAACAGGACGAAGTGCGTATCCATGGACACGCCTTTGAGGTGCGTATTTACGCCGAAGATCCGCAAAATGAGTTTTTACCCGCCAGCGGTAAGCTCAATTTCCTGCGCGAGCCCGAGCAAAGCAAATACGTGCGTATCGATTCCGGCATCCGTGAAAACGATGTGATCAGTAATTTCTACGATCCTATGATAGCCAAGCTCATCGTGTGGGATGAGTCGCGTCCACGTGCGCTACAGCGTCTAGTGCATGCCCTCGAGTCCTACCAAATCAGCGGGCTTAAGCACAATATTGAATTTTTGGCGAATATTGCCGAGCATCCTGCCTTTGCCAAGGCGGATTTTAGCACCGACTTTATCAACCGTTACGGCGACGCGCTGATTGGCAGTGCTTCGAGCGAAACCGATACAGCTATCGCTTTTGCCGCGCTGTATCAAGTACTTGCCCGTAAAGAAGCCGCCAAGGCACAGGCCATTAACAGCGCCGATCCTTACTCGCCTTGGGGCCAAGTCAGTGGCTTTAGACTCAACAGTGTCAGCCAGCATACTATTGCCCTGCTCGACGATGCCCACGAGTTACAACAATTAGTGCTATTAGACTTTGGCGATCACTACCAATTATCCCAAGCCGCAGCAGAGGGCCAAGTGAGCAAGTCCCTGAGTGGTGAGCTTAAGCAGGATTTACTGTTAGCCGAAATCAACGGCCATAAGAGTAAAGTGCCTGTCAGCGCTCAGGGCGATGATTTTACGCTGTTTTTACCCTCAGGCAGTTATCACTTCAGGGCGGTAAAAACCCAAGTGGTTGAGGCCGAATCCAGCAATGAAGATAAACTCAAGGCCCCGATGAACGGCACAGTTGTGACCCACTTAGTGGAAGTCGGTGCTGAGGTGAAGGCGGGACAAGGACTACTGGTGATGGAAGCGATGAAGATGGAATACACCATCGAAGCGCCCTTCGACGGTATTGTTACCGAGTTCTACTTCAAGGCGGGCGAGTTAGTGAGCGATGGCGCCGTGCTGCTCCATGTTGAGCCCAAAGCCCAGAGCGAGGAAGCCTAAATGTCTGCGCTGGATCTTACGAACTTAAGCTCGACCTCGGTAAGCGCCAGCTCGGATAGGGTTAGCTTATTCGAGATGGGGCCACGTGATGGCTTGCAGAATGAAGCCGCCGTCCCAACACAGGCCAAAGTCGCCTTGATTGAATCCCTCGCCGATGCGGGCGTGAAGCGAATTGAAGCAGGCAGCTTTGTGTCACCCAAATGGGTGCCACAAATGGCCGATAGTGGCGAAGTATTGCGCCAAATTCGCCGTCAAGCGGGCGTGGTTTACAGCGCCCTCACCCCCAATGTCAAAGGTTTAGAGCTGGCGCTGGATGCAAAAGCTTCCGAAGTCGCTATCTTTGGTGCGGCGTCACAAAGCTTTAGCCAACGCAATATCAACTGTTCGATTGAAGAGTCGATTGAACGCTTTATCCCGTTGATGGACATAGCAAAAGCCGCCAATATCCCAGTGCGTGGCTATGTGTCCTGCGTTTTAGGTTGCCCCTATGAAGGGGAAATCGCGGCGAGCGAAGTGGCAAGAGTGTCTGAAATCCTTTACAAAATGGGCTGTTACGAAATTTCGCTCGGCGACACTATCGGTGTAGGCACGCCGTTAAAAGCCCGTAAAATGCTGCAAGCCGTGATGGAGCGAGTCCCGGTTGAACAGCTCGCCCTGCACTTCCACGACACCTATGGCCAAGCATTAGCCAATATTACCGCCTGCCTCGACTTAGGTGTGCGCAGCTTTGATGCCTCAGTGGCGGGCCTAGGTGGTTGCCCGTATGCAAAAGGCGCATCGGGCAATCTAGCGAGTGAAGACTTGGTCTATATGCTCCACGGGCTCGGTTTGAAGACAGGTATCGATTTAGAAAAACTGGCATTAGCGGGTTTTGGGATCAGCAAACAATTAAATCGTCTTAATGGCTCTAAAGTCGCCAATGCAATCTTGCAGGGCGCTAAAGCCTAGACTCAAGCGTCGAGGCGCTAAACATACCTAGCGCCTTGGGGACTGAATAACAGTAAAAGGACATCAAAATGGCAGGACTCAATAAAGTCGTCAGCAGCTATGAAGAAGCGTTAGCAGGTTTATCCGATGATATGACCATTATGGTTGGCGGTTTTGGCCTGTGTGGTATTCCTGAAGGCTTAATCAATCAAATGGTTAAGATGGGCGTTAAGGGCTTAACCGCCATTTCAAACAACGCTGGTGTGGATGATTTCGGTCTGGGCTTATTGTTAAAACATCGCCAGATTTCGACCATGATCGCCTCCTACGTAGGTGAGAACGCCACCTTCGAACAGCAAATGCTCTCGGGCGAACTGAATGTGATTTTAACGCCACAGGGCACGCTGGCGGAAAAAATCCGCGCGGGCGGCGCAGGTATTCCGGCATTTTTTACCGCCACAGGCTACGGTACCCCCGTGGCGGAAGGCAAAGAAACCCGTGAAATCAAAGGCCGTCACTATGTGTTAGAAGAATCACTGACCGCCGATTTTGCCCTCGTTCGCGCCTGGAAGGCCGATACTATGGGTAACTTAGTGTTCCGCAAAACCGCCGCTAACTTTAACCCTATGATGGCGACTGCGGGCAAAATCACGGTAGTAGAAGCCGAGTTTATTGTGGAGCCGGGCGAGCTCGATCCTGATCATATCCATACTCCCGGCATTTATGTTGATCGCGTCATCCAAGGCAAGTTCGAGAAACGTATCGAGCAGCGCACGGTAAAAGCGGCGAAATAAGCAACGCTGAACGATTAACAACGCAAGCTAAAGCGACAGAGTCTTGGCTCAAACTAGAGCCCAAAGTAAAAGCCTAAAAATTGTGGCCTATGCGACTCTAGGTAAAGGAAGGATAAAGATCATGGCATTATCAAGAGAACAACTGGCACAGCGCGTTGCCAAAGAATTACAAGACGGCTACTACGTCAACCTCGGTATTGGCATTCCCACGCTCGTGGCCAACTACATTCCCGCAGGCATGGAAGTGATGCTGCAATCGGAAAATGGCCTGCTCGGCATGGGTGAGTTTCCGACGGAAGAAACTATCGATCCGGATTTAATCAACGCCGGCAAACAAACCGTTACCGCGGTAAAAGGTGCCTCGTTTTTCTCCTCCGCCGAAAGCTTTGCCATGATCCGTGGCGGCCATGTGGACTTAACCGTACTCGGCGCCTTTGAGGTCGATGTGAATGGTTCTATCGCTTCATGGATGATCCCAGGTAAGCTTATCAAGGGCATGGGCGGCGCAATGGATTTAGTCGCGGGTGCGGAAAATATTATCGTCACTATGATGCACGCCGATAAGTACGGTAACTCTAAGCTGTTACCCGTGTGCGAATTGCCCCTCACAGGCTACGGCTGCATCAAACGTGTTGTTACCGATTTAGCCTTTATCGAGATTAAAGATGGCGCCTTCCATCTGTTAGAGCGCGCCCCCGGTGTCAGCGTTGAAGAAATTGTCAGCAAAACCGCTGGCAAATTAATCGTGCCAGACCATGTACCAGAGATGGTGTTTTAAGCGTTTTTAAGCCTAAGTATTAATGACGTCTTAGCTCCTAGCGTTCGATGCATTAACTTATTTGATTCAAGTAAGCCCAGAATATAAATCTGGGCTTTTTATTGCTTTGCTTAATCCATTGAACCTGACGAGTGCAACAGCACTTATGCTCTGGCGACACGCCGTAAACCCATCCTTGGGGGCTCAACGAAAAAGTCCCTTTTTTCGATGGTCGCCAATGCATCAGCGCTGTTTGCTGCAATGTTCTGCGTATTCAACCCTCCTTTACACATCATGTGCATGGGTGACTTGTATAGCCGTTTTACTTCACAGTTAGCCACCCTGTATGCAGTTGCGGTAAACTTGCCGCAGCCTAAATAGTAAGGATGCTTAAGTTGTTAGCTAAATATCTTAATGTTGGTGAGAAATAAGTCTTCTACTAAACTGTCAATTAACCCTGCTCGAACCGTTTAAGACTAAACGTGGCCAAAAATACAGATTCATATTAGTTGCTACTACCAACTCCAAACCAAGCTACAACTGAGTATTAAAGTATCATACTCGTTGTAACTCACTTCGGGACAAAAGCGTGATAAACCCGTCATTCCGCAGCTAATTCCAGAATTTAAATAGTGTGATCTGGCGATCAGCTTTTCATAAAAACTACGACACCATCTTGACCGCGATCGACAGTTTTGATCTATTACTGCTATTTGACGGTCTCAAAATATGTCTACCCATCCTGTTATTAAACGCTTAGATCACCTTGGTCTCATTGCCGCCTTTTGTCACGAAATTGGCCTGCCACGGATGATAGATGCCGTTATCCCAAAATATTCTGACCACAATGTTTCTCATGGTGACGCGGTATTGGCCATGCTCCTAAATGGACTTGGCTTTCATAGCAGAACACTGCACATGTTCTCGGACTTTTTTAAGACCAAGCCTGTATCTAAGCTACTCGCCAAAGACATTGAAGCACACCACCTGACTGATGATGTACTAGGCCGCACATTAGATGCTCTATACGAAGCCGATGTCTCAGCGCTCTATCAGGTTATTGCTGAGCGTGTTGTTGATAAACTGGGCTTGACGACCGATTCTGTTCATCTTGATATCACTAGCTTCCACGTTGATGGTGAGTATGCACAAGATGAAAACACCAACGTGATTAAGCTTGTAAGAGGTTATAGTCGGGATCATAGGCCAGAGCTTAACCAAGTCGTGCTTGAACTCATCTGTGAAAACCAAGCAGGTATTCCTGTTTACATGCAAGCACTGAGTGGTAACACCAATGATGCCAAGGCATTCGCTGAAGTCACTAAAAGACACATACATTGCCTAAAAGCCGCGCAAAATAGTCGTTACTTTATCGCTGATGCCGCTTTGTACACCGAAGAAAGCATCTCCTCGCTAGATGAGCAAAATCAAAAATTCATTACCCGTGTCCCCATGACCATCAAGCTCGCAAAACAAGCACTACTTGCGCTAGAGCCAGAGCAATTAAGCACTATCGGTCATGGCTACTCAGGATGTTGGATAGACTCGGATTACGGAAAGGTCAATCAACGTTGGTTGCTCGTTCACAGTGAACAGGCCACCAAGCGGGAAGAAATCACTTTCTTCAAGAACTTAGAGAAAAACATAGCAAAAGAAATCAAAGCGTTGGAAAAGCTAAGTAAAAAACCATTCGCTTGTGAAGTTGACGCAGAATTAGCGTTTAACGATTTCAAGAAACAATGTGACTTACTTGGGTTTGAACAAGGCACTCTCATCAAACAGCCGACTTACTCTCATTCGGGCCGCCCAAAGACAGATGAAGCACCGACAGGATACCAATACTTTATCGAAGCCGCCCCCTTCACCGACCTAGAAAAAGTAAAACTGGCTAAGCTCAAAGTAGGCATGTTTATCCTCGCGACGAATGACACCGACAATGAAGCACTCACCATGGCGGCTCTTCTAGCACATTACAAATCGCAACAAAAAGTCGAGCGCGGCTTCCGTTTTCTAAAAAGCCCTGAGTTTTTAACCTCTTCCATCTTCTTGAAAAAGCCTGAGCGCATTGAAGCGTTGCTAATGATAATGACGTTGAGCTTGCTTGTTTACGCTAGTTTAGAACACAAAATCAGAGAACAACTCGCACAAACCGAAGCGTTCTTCCCAAGTATGGTAAAGAACAAGACGACCTCCAGACCGACGGCACGTTGGGTCTTCTTGCAATTCGAAGGCATAGATACGCTAGAGATTAACGGCCAAAGGTTCATCACTGGACTTCAAGATCACCAAACACAACTACTCAAATTACTCGGTAGATTCTATGAGGTAGTTTATTCCTAAATTAGCTGCGGAATGTCGGATAAACCCTTTGCTCTAACTTTTCTGTTTCAGATTAAAATTTCTCTGGGTTTAACGTTTACGACACTCCTCGTTCTGAAACTTCACCAACATCGATAGCAAAAGCGCTTAACTATCTATGACTCATAAAGAAAGTTGGCAAACTTGACCCCAAAATATTGGAGTTTTACTCAGTAATTAAATGTTGCTGTCAATTAAGTCAAACCCCAATTTTGGCCCCAACATCTGCCGCGATCGATTTGTCGCGTTGACAAAAGTTGGTGAGCTTTCTAGCTTAATAATCGAGACTATTATCTCATTAACAATGTACAAGGATGTATTTATGTTTAAATTAATTGCTCTAGTTGCTGTGTTACTCTTTTCTGCATACATAAAATCTGCTGAATATCCTTCGCATGTAGGCAAATCGCCATTTAGTTTCGATACAATTAACACCCCATCAAATACGTTTGTTGTTTCGGATAAAGGTCAAGATAATGATGTATATATCTTGAGCGATGATGCAAAAACCTTTGACTTACAATTCAGTCTGAAAATTGATCGTTATGTCATGTTGGGTTGGAGTAATTTGAAATGAACAAGCTAATTTTAAATATATTATTAGGTATCTTAGCTGCGCTCTATACTTTTAGTGCTAGTTCAATACCACAAAGCATACAGATTCATAAGTCAGGCGAGATTATAAATGGTGAGTTTTCAACATCATTTCTGTCACCTGCTCTTGACAAGTTTGTCATTTCGATCTCTATGGTTTCTGATACAAATGTTAGCGATATTCGGTTAATTACCCCGAGTGGAGTTGTCATTAACTCCGAGAATGCTTCAAGTTACAATTGTAACTTTTTATTCTTTACCCCATTGACTCCGGAAGAACACTTAATTTCGTTAGAAAATAGCATTATCATAGAGCTCAATAATGTTGCCTCAGGTAAATATGTCATTACAGGAAAGGCGAGTGGCACTCAAAATCTAATTCCAATCAGAATAAAATTCCCTACATCAAAAATAAATTTTGCATTGACACTTGGTGAAGTTGGTCCAAATAAAAAACCAATTAGCGTAGGAAATATCTTTCCTGTTTATGTGCAACTGTATGATGATAGCGTTCCACTGGCTACAGCCGAAGCCTCTTTTGAATTTGTGAAAGATGGTGCTGTAGTCAGCAAGATTATAGCTGTAGATGATGGCTCTGGAATGGACTTCAAAGCTAGAGATGGGAGTTATCATGCTTTTTTCACCCCTGAGGTTGAGGGGGAGTACGCTGTGCTTGTCAGAATACAAGGCACTAATCTAAGCGGTGAGTTGTTTGAGATGAGTGTAACTCAAAATTTTATTTCTATACTCCCGCAAGTATATGTGACTGGTAAGGTTGAAGAAGTCTTGGTCGACTTGGATAAAGACGGTTATATTGATGAACTCAGATTGGAGTTTGAGACTGCTGGCCCATTTCAATCTACAGGATTTTATTATAACAGGGTTACGCTAGAGACCGAAGATGGCACTAAATTTTTTGCTGGTCGCAAAATGGATGCTACAGAAAATAAAATTTCTGTAACGTTTAAAGGGGAGGAACTCAGGAGGTTAGGATATTCAGGTAAATTTACAGTTGCACATTTCTGGCTTGATTATGGTTATGTGAGGATTCAAGATAAAGATAATTTTTACATAACTTCATATTTTAAAAATGATTCCTGGGAGCGTGACGATTTACTTTATTTAGGCAATGTGATATTCGAGCCTATTAACAGTGAAGATAGCCGTGTCATCGAGAAGATAGACGTTTCTTTTGAGGTTGATACACTTCCCGCAACAGCAAAGTTTGGCTATTCGGCGACAATAACCACTGTCGGTGACGAGCATGTCGGAGTCTATGGCAATCCTGACATTGAACTGAAGAAGGGGGTTAACAGAATTACATTCTCCATTCCTGAAGCTGATTTTGCAAAACTACAATCAAATACAGCATTGAAAATAAAACAATTAACCATGTATCCCTTAATAAAAGGTGGCAAGGTTATATCTAAAAGAAATGTGGCTACCAGTTTAGTATATTCGTGTTGGGACTTTCGAGGTTGTTCTACGGCCGACAATGCGATTCCTGTAGCAGTAGATGATGTTGTAACTTCTCTTGGAAAAGCAATGTATATACATGTTGCTCAAAATGATCTCGATGATCACGGCGACTTACTTAAGGTTAACTCAGTAACACCCGCTCAGCATGGGATAGCAGAAATAGTCGGTAATTCTATTCAATATACGCCAACTTCAGGCTTTGAAGGTGATGACGTTTTTCAATACGAAATAGTTGATATTCATCCAAGAAATAATATTTTGAAGGGAGGGTCTGCAATTGGCACTGTGCGCGTATCAGTAAAACCTAACCATGCACCTATTGCTAATGTTGATTCCTATCACATCCCCGAAAACATGACCTCGTATTTCTAGGTGCTAGTTAATGATACTGATCCGGATGGCGACGGACTCTATATTTCTTCGTTCACTCAACCTAGTCACGGTACTCTTTGAATCGCCACTAACATCGTAGACACTTTCTAACATTACAAAAATTAGATCAACAAGCTAGTACCAAGCAGAGCCAGTTCAGTCATGCGAAACACGGAATGGGTCAATTAGCTTTTTTGCCAAATGAACAGTGCAATGGCCGTCAAAATTGCCATTGTTGCAACAGTGACCGTTGGCGACATGGATGTCGCCGTTGAGCCTATAGGGACATATTCACGGCGTGTCACTGGGGAAACAATGACAATTAATCCTACACACCTGACGACGAACTTAACTCGTTTTGGGGCATAATGGGTTTAGAAATAGCAGCGTACCTATGAGCTCGCTGCCATTTTAGTATGTGACTTTATTACTCCCCCACACTTAATAAACACAGTCACAAACATATGGGTGATTATGTTGCAACGACAGGGAGCGACGGATTGATGATGCGGCCGATGACGTGTTAACCCACACATTAACAAGAATACAAACAAGAGGACAAAGGATGCGGTGTTTTTCAAGGTAGTTGTCACTCTTTGCTTAAATATTAAGCTGCATTTATTACCCCTTCTATTGGTGCTTTATCTGGGTTTAGGGTCACGGGCCCAACTGCCTCACAATTTCTCACGTCTTTAGACCAGCGCGTCGGTCTTCTTGCCTTTGCCGCTTCAAGCACTTCCTTACGCTTGGCTAAAATAGCGTTATCTAGCTGAGCATGACGTTGTCCTGGTGAGACAAAATTGAGCTGGCTGTGTTTATGTTCATCGTTGTACCAGGTTACAAACTTTTCCACCCATTCTCTTGCTGTTGCTAAGCTGCTAAAACCTGATGCAGGCCACTGTGGTCGGTATTTTAAGGTTTTAAATAACGACTCTGAAAAGGGGTTGTCGTTACTCACCCGCGGCCGACTTAATGATGCCGTAATACCGAGTTCTTCTAGCTTGGCTTTCATGGTCAATGACTTCATCGGCGCCCCATTATCAGAGTGCAGCACTAATGGCGTATTAAAACATTGTTCGCGTAACATGCAGCGTTGGATTAGCGCGGCGGCGTACTCACCGCATTCTTGTTCGTGAACTTCGTAACCCACTATTTTTCTACTGTAAATATCTTCAAACATGTACAGATAATAAAACTGGCCTTTGACGGTTGAAGCCAAATAAGTGATGTCCCACGACCACACTTGATTCGGCCCATCTGCCCGATAACTTAACGGTTTGCTTCGATTAACAGCAGCCTGAGTGCGACCACGATGGTTAAGTTGACCATGAGCATTTAACACTCTGTAGAAGCTGGATTCCGAAGCGATATAAATCCCGTTATCTAATAATGTTGGCACAATTTGCGACGGGGGTAAGCTGGCGTACTCCGCTTGATTACACACACTTAATATCTGTTGTCGCTCATGTTCTTCGAGTTTATTGGCGGGCTCTGGACGAGCCGCTGTCGGCCTTAAATCAGCTTGTACTTGACCTTCTCGATACCAACGTCGATAGGTACGCTTACTGAGGCCCGTTTCAGCACAAGCCTTATAAAGGCGAGCACCATTGGTATAGGCCTCTTGAATTAAGGCAATCAATGCTATGCGCTCAGGCAAGGGGGTTAGCTCTCCTCGCTGTCGTCCCCCCAGAGCGCATTGAGCTTTTTTCTGAGCACCAGTAATGCGGCAGCTTCTGCCAACGCTTTCTCTTTGTAGCGCAATTCCCGTTGCAGCGATTTGATTTCGGCTTTGTCAGCCTTGGCCTGCTGTTTAATGGTTTTAGTTTGTACTTCTGAGGTTTGAAAACCAGACAAGCACTCCAACTTCCACTGTTGTACTTGTTCGCGGTACAAGCCTTTTTCACGACAATACTGGCTTATTTCTGCTTCTGATAGCGGAGCAGTTTCAATAATCACGGCAAGTTTGGCTTCAGCTGACCAATCATCGGCTGTTAATGTTTTACCTGGCACGGGGCGACCTTCTTTTCTGGCAATATCCCGCCAATGATACAAGGTTTGCACCGCAATGCCTTCTTCCCGAGCAACCTCTGCGACCGTTAAATTGTGAGGCGGTAATAATTTTTTAAGGATCGCCTCTTTACGTTCTGGTGAATACCGAGCCATTTTGTTCTCTTTTGCCGCACCCTGTCTTTAAAAATAATGATTATTTAGGGGTGACAACAATCCTGACACAGGGGGGATGTACCAGATTGCGATTGTGATATTCGATGAATTTACCGATATCGATTTCTTTTTAATGCGCGATATTCTCGGCCGCACAACAACCGATTGGACAGTCAAAGTGCTAGGCACCAAACCTAGCCACAGGTCGAGTTTGGGAATGACGGTAGAAACCCATGGTCATGTCGCGCAAGTCGCCGATGCTGACGTGGTATTATTCAGCAGTGGCTACAAAGGCGTACCTGCCGCACTTGCGGATCCTGAGTTTATGTCGGCCCTTAAATTAGATCCCTCGCGGCAATTACTTGGCAGTATCTGTGCGGGCTCATTCTTCTTTGCCAAGTTAGGCTTACTCGACAATATTTCGGCGACGACGCATCCCGATGCCAAACCCGCATTAGTGGCCATGGGTGTGGAGGTGGAAGACTGCGCTCTGGTGATCAATGGCAATATTGCCACTGCGGGAGGTTGCCTGTCCTCACTCTATTTAACGGGTTGGGTAGCGGAGCGTTTATTTGACAGTACAAAGCGCCGCGAAATTCATCGGCAACTGCTCCCCGCAGGCCAAGCCGATGTGTTTGACGCCTTAATCGAATCCTCGATTGCCTCAGCGATTCGCTAACACAGCTCCTCAGGATAAAAGGCCTTCAATAATGACACTCAAAGCACTACTCAATCAGTTAAAAACCGAGCACAAGCTCACCAGCGCAGCCGAACTGGCAGCCTTATTGGCGCAAGATGAAGCGCTAGTCCAGCAGATAAAACAGGCGGATGCGCAGTATTGGGTCAACTTTAGCAAGCAGACCTTTGATGGTTGGTACTGCATCGCTACGCCATCGAATGCCAGCTACCATGTGTACTATCAAGAGCGTGGGCAACATTGCTGGGAAGAAGAAGAAGTATTTAGCGATCAATACTTGGCCATAGCCACCGCGATATTTGCTTCAGGAGTGTTCCATGCTGAATAAAGGCATCAGTGCTAAGTCTTAATAATATTTGATAAATCTAGCGGCATAACAATTAATGCCAAGGCTATCTACCAAAACCAATTCAGACCACATAATAAAGCCAATCAATCTGCCGCGACTTACAATATTGATGGCTTTTCATCTGAGTAACTTACTGTTAAGGTGATGTTTTTATAAGCAATTGACGTTCAACTTCTACACGTCAATAGCAGCGGAGCATTCACTATGGATTGGTTACTGATCGCCCTCGCAGGCTTACTCGGCGGCATGCTAAATGCGGTGGCGGGCGGTGGCAGCTTTATGACCTTATTTGCCCTTGTGTTTGTTGGCGTACCGCCACTGTTGGCTAACGCGACGGGCACCGCCGCCCTGCTTCCCGGTTACCTTGCCAGTGCTTGGCGTTTTCGAAAAGAGATTGAATATCCTGCAAATCTTAATCTAAAAACCCTGTGCCTGATTGCGATTGCTGGCGGATGCCTAGGCGCGGCGATTCTGCTAAGCACCAGCGAGCAAGTCTTTGCTTATCTCGTTCCTTGGCTGATTTTGCTGGCCACACTCGCCTTTATTGGTGGACCTTGGTTACTGAAAAAACGCTTAGCGAATGCCAGTATCACTCGTATGAATACCGTCAAGCCACTGACTGCAATGATGATTCTGAGTCTTGTCTGTATTTATGGTGGCTATTTTAATGGGGGATTAGGGATTATTTTACTCGCCACCTTTGGGCTACTCGGCCAGACCCAATTACATGGGATGAACGGGCTTAAGAATTTACTCTCCGCCTTACTCACCACCATTGCCGTGGTGATTTACGCCCTAGGTAATCTGATTGACGGGCAATATCTGTTACTGCTTGCCATTATGGCGATTATTGGCGGCTATCTTGGCGCCGCGCTGGCTTATCGCATACCTCAATCCCTGTTGCGGGGTTTTATTGTGCTTGTCGGTTTCGCCATGAGTGTGGGATTTTTTATGCGTTAACCCCTTTGCGTTAGCCTAAAATATCTCAACCTCAAGAGTCATGTATTGGCAGACTACCTGCTTAATAGAAATCTAGGGACTGGGCAAAATAAGGAAGCTTGATGGGCTTTATTGCAATTAGACAAGCACAGATAACAGACCTTAACGCCATGGCTAACTTACTGTTGCAGCTGGGTTACAGTGCCAGCGAGGCACAATTACATCAATATCTCGATGCTCCTAAAAGATCGGATGAAATCTATCTCGCCGAGTCTGAGGGATTTGTGGTTGGGTTGATAAGTATAGGGCGTGTTGGCGTTTCAGGGTTATTTTTGCAGCTATTTGGCTGACGTTTATGCAAGGCAAAGTCCGTGCAGTGTAGTTATTCTACATAAACGGACGATAACGCGGCAGAAACGCCAGCCAAATGCTGCCCGAAGGGTTCGCCTGGCAAGCACTTGCTCTTACTTTCAGTCATAAGAGCCGCTCGTCATTTGAGTAGGATAACTACACATCATTCCTCGTTTCGCGAGCACGAGCTTGCCAGAACCAACAAAATTTAATCTCGAAACGTCAACACGCCCTAATCTTTTTGATTATTTTCCATCACAGCAGCAAATCTGCCGCATTACCGCCTTAGTGGTGGCTGAAGCGAGTCGAGGTTTAGGTGTGGGGACGCAACTGATTGACTTTGCCAAAGACAGAGCAAGTAAGCGGGGTTGTCACCAGCTTGAGGTCACCACCTCTATACGCCGCGAGCAGACCCAAGCCTACTATGAGTCCATTGGCTTTGAGAAAACCTCCTTTCGCTATATTCAAGCCGTTGACGTTAGCACAAAGTGATTTAGCCCAAATAAAATAGGCGCTTAAGTAAACTTAAGCGCCTATTTTGGCTAAGCGTTCGCGTGGGATTAATCCTGCGCCAACTCCTTATCTAATTGTTGGGCAATCGCTTCTGGCGAGCCGCTGTTACGGGCAAAGAGACCGTAGGCGGTTGGGATCACAAAGATAGTGAACAAGGTCGCCAGCATAATACCCGAAAGTACCACCACACCAATCACGAAGCGGGTTTCCGCCCCCGCACCAGCGGCCAATACCAGAGGTACGGCGCCTGCGGCAGTGGTAATCCCCGTCATTAGGATGGGGCGCAAACGCTGACAAGAGGCTTGAATAATGGCGCGGTCGAAATCGACGCCCTTATCCCGTAACTGGTTGGCAAATTCGACGATAAGAATACCGTTTTTCGCCGCAAGGCCCACCAGCATAATAATCCCAATCTGGCTGTAGATATTGAGACTCTGGCCCGTAAACCACAGCCCAATCAAGGCGCCAACTGTGGCAAGCGGTACCGTCAGCATGATCACCATAGGGTGAATATAGCTTTCGAACTGCGCCGCTAATACTAGGAATACAATCCCCAGCGCCAGCAGGAACACAAAGTACATTGAGCTGCCAGACTCTTGATAATCCAAAGATTGTCCCTTGTAGCTGATCACCGCTTCCGCAGGCAGGTAAGCACGCGCCACTTGATTGAGGTAATCCAGCGCCTCACCTAGGCTATAACCATCCGCCAAGCTGGCCTCAATGGTAATCGCCCGCATACGGTTATAACGGTTAAGGGAGCTGGCATCGGCAAACTCTTCGACCGTGACTAAGTTTGATAGCGGGATCAGCTCCTTGGTCCGTTCGGAGCGAACATAGATATTTTGCAGATCGGCCGCAGTATTTTGGTTACTGCGCTCCCCTTCCACAATCACATCATACTCTTCGCCATCACGCATAAAGGTGGTGACTAAACGCGAACCCAGCATCGATTCTAAGGTGCGACCGATATTGGAAATCGATACCCCAAGACTGGCCGCCCTGTCCCTGTCGATCACGACTCTAAGCTGCGGTTTGGTCTCTTTATAATCGTGGTCAAGGCCAAGCAGTTTAGGATTTTCCGCCGCCTTTTCCATCATAATGTCGCGCCAGCGGGCCAACTCTTCATAGCTTGGCCCACCAATCACAAACTGCACAGGTTTACCCACGCCACGGCCAAAGGCTTGACGCATCACAGGGAAAGCTTGCACACCGGCTAAATCCGCGAGGCGCTTGTTAATATCGCCTATCACTTCTTTCATCGGGCGACGTTGTCCCCAATCTTCGAGCACGATAATCGCCATACCATTAGAGAAGTCGGCGGCGCGGCCAAAGCCACGGGGCGCACGGATCAGCAAGCGTTTAATGTCGCCCGAGTCCACCAACGGCATTAAACGGTTTTCCACTTCGTTCATGTAGGATTCGATATATTCATAACTCGCGCCCTGCGGCCCGTTCACCATCAAAAATAACGAACCCCGGTCCTCCTGGGGCGCAAATTCCTGCGGCACTTTTTGGGCGAGCAGCACACTGCTCCCGAGCGCAATCAAGACTAATATCGACATCAGCACAGGTCTTGCCATCGCCTTCTCAAGCGAGTTTTGATAGCCACGGGAAATCCCCGTCATAATGCTATCGACCTTACGCACTAACCACGAATCCTGCGATGCGGGTTTAAGCAGCTTTGAGCACATCATCGGGCTTAAGGTTAAGGCCACGATACTGGAGAAGATCACCGCCGCGCTCATTGCTACCGCAAACTCTTTGAAGAGCTTACCTAAGTCCCCTTCGAGGAAAGTGATCGGCATAAATACCGCCACTAGCACTAAGGTGGTGGCGATAACCGCAAAGGCCACCTCACGGGCGCCCAAGAATGCCGCCTTTAAGGGTGAATCTCCTTCTTCGATACGGCGGTGAATGTTTTCCAGCATCACAATCGCATCGTCTACCACCATACCGATGGCGAGGATCATCGCCAGCAGCGTCAACAGGTTGATTGTGTATCCTAGCGCATAGAGGACGATAAACGTCCCGAGCAAAGACACGGGCACGGTAATCGCGGGGATTAACATGGCGCGCACGCTGCCAAGGAACAGATAAATCACGATAATCACCAGCACCATGGCGGTGAACAGGGTTTGGTACACCTCTTTAATCGAGGCTTCGATAAACACTGAGCTGTCGTAGCTGCGTTTAATCGACATGCCAGCGGGTAAGGTTGGATTGATTTTATCGACTAAGGCGTTAACGGCGCGGGCCACTTCTAAGGTGTTGGCGGTCGACTGTTTCGACACCCCAAGACCAATCATGGCCTCCTTGTTGCCGCGGAACATGATGCGCTCTTCTTCCGAGCCAATTTCCACCTTAGCCACATCGCCAAGTTTGACTAAATAGCCATCTTCGCCTTGGGAAATCACCAAATTGGCAAAGTCCTCGGCGGTGCGATAACTACGCTCTAAACGCACGGTAAAGTGACGCTCCTTGGACTCGAGCGAACCTGCGGGCAACTCAACGTTTTCAGCTCTTAACGCGGCTTCAACATCGGCCACAGTAAGGCTTCTGGATGCTAATGCTTGTCTATCGAGCCACACGCGCATGGCATAAACTTTGCCACCACCGATACGGATCATCGACACCCCGTCCACCACGGACAGACGGTCAGATAAATAGCGACGGGTGTAATCGGTCAGCTCTAATGTGGTCATTTGATCCGACACTAAGTTGAGCCACATAATCACTTCATCGCCACCGTTGGCCTTTTGCACCTCTGGGGGATCGGCTTCTTCGGGTAAGTTATCTAACAGGCCCGAAATTCTGTCGCGCACATCGTTGGCCGCATCTTCAATGTTGCGGCTGATATCGAACTCTAAGGTCACCTGCGAGCGACCATCGCTGCTCGATGAACTCACATGGCGAATACCTTCGACGCCGCTGATCCTATCTTCAATCAGCTGGGTAATACGGCTCTCAACCACGGCGGCACTGGCACCGCGGTAGTTGGTCTCAATCGAGACAATCGGCGGGTCGATGTTAGGGTATTCCCGCAGCGGTAACTTATCGAATGCCACCAAACCAAAGGCCACCAGCAATAGGCTAATAACCGAGGCAAATACCGGTCGTTTAACGGAAAGATCTGTCAGGATCATACACTTGGCTCCGCATTAGCATCGGAAAGATAGCTAAACTTCTCGGCCAATTCGGTTTTGACCACATCGCCTGGGTGCACTTTGAGTAGCCCGCGGATCACCACATTTTCACCAATCTCTAAACCACCGAGGATTTCGACCCAACCACGGGTACGAATACCAATGGTGACTTGCTTACGCTCAATCACATTGTCCTTATTGACGCTGTAAACAAAGTGCTCTTTTTGGATTGGGATAATCGCCGACTCAGGCAACATCAAGGCCTCACGGCTGCGCTTGATGAGTTTCACCTTCATCAGCATGCCAGGCAGTAAACGTAAATCAGGATTTGGGATTTCTGCGCGTACAATCACAGCGCGAGTGGTTGGGTTTACACGGCTATCGATAGAAATCACTTTGCCTTTAAAGATTTCATCGGGGAACGCCACGGCTTTGGTTTCAACTTGCTTGCCGGGCTGCAGGTCTTGAATAAAGCGCTCAGGCACAGAAAAGTCTAATTTAATCTTAGAAATATCATCGAGTGTGGTGATCTCAGTCCCCGGAGTCACTAGGCTACCCACACTCACTTGGCGCAGACCCAAACGGCCATTAAAAGGCGCCACTATGCTGCGATCATTGAGGGATGATTGTGCCTGCTCTAACTCGGCGCGGGTGGTATCGATTAAGGTTTGCAGGCGGTCACGCTCTAGCTCCGCCACAGTGCGGCTAGTAACCAAAGAGCTGATCCGCGCTAATTCGCGCTGGTTGTCGCTCACCTTCACCTGCGCCACTTTCACTTTGGCTATCTGCTCGGCATTTTGCAACTGCACCAATAAGTCGCCCTTCTTGACGATATCTCCATCATCAAACTTGAGTGAGGTGACTACATCGGTGACCTTAGGCGTGATAGTGACTGACTCAAAGGCCTTGTTGGTGCCTATGGCTTCGACTTCGTCACGCACTGGGGCCATGGCGGCCATCGCGATGACCACATTAGGGGTGAGCTTAACTTTTGCTTGCTGAGGTGCTTGGGGTTGCATACTTTGGTATCCAAACCAGCCCGCAGCCAAAATGGCGATGATAATTATGATTTTTTTCATCTGGCTTCCAAATGATGATGACTCGCATTAGTGACGGCTAGTTTACCCACTCGCATCATTGCATCAATACGTTTTACTTTTTCTTACAAATTACGCCAACTGCATAAAATATGTAATAAACGGCGATTCGAGTCAGAAAGGGGAAGATGGATTAAGAATACAGTAGGATAATTGGCATTTTTAGCGAATTACTTCAACAAATATCAAAATTAAAACCAGTTTATCTAAAACCATGCTTTAAATATTGATATACGCCAGAAATATTCTGAAACATCATTCTGTATAGTTAACGCGCAGGGCGAGCACAGCGGTGCTCAAATGGCAGGCACAAAAAAGGGCGATAAATCGCCCTTTTTTGACTGAGATAGAATTAACGCAGTTTGCGCTCTTCTTTCATCAGGCTAGACAATGACTGGTACACATTGGTCACGACGTCATTTGACAGTGGTTGGTCTTCACCGTCGCGCAGCAGGATTTTAGTTTCCTCTGGGCTATCACCGTCTTCCAGCAGTATGCGGTAACTGCCTTCCTTCAGGGCCAATTGCTTGTCGTTCCACAACGAACTCCAGAAACCAGAGTTGTCAGTAAACTTAATGAAGTACAAGCCCTTGGCGCTATCCATATCGGCAATTTCAAAGCCCATTTCTGGCAGCACGATACGCAGACGTTCCCACACTTGCTTGTATGGCGCTTTCGCGGACCAGTAAGCGGCACCTTCTTCAGGCGTCACTAAATCCACATTGATCCCTAAGGTCTGCTTCAGACGGTTCGCTTGAATCGCTTGCTCGCGCTTCACACTCATGTAAGCGATAGAGCTGTTTAGCATGTCGATGGTGTAACGCTGTTTATCTTCGCTGCTTAACAGGACATCTTGCTCTTTACCGTCGTAAAACTCTTGGTGTTCAACCAAGTGAATAACGATATTCGCGGTACGGCCGTGTGGACGGGTTTCGACGTCGAAGCGATAACGTTGACGCAGCAGATACTCTTTATCCGAACCCCAGAGGCTAGACTCCAACACTTCCGTGTTTTCAATCCAATCGGTTTCGATAGTACCTTTATCGAAATCGCGGTTGCGGATGCTAATGCCTTGCTTAGCAAAGAAACCATCTAAGTTAGTGAAGATCTCTTGCTTAAGATCGACGCTGTTATCAATCGATTCAACCACGATCTTAATGTTATCGCTGCCCTCTTCCACGTGCGTACCTTCTGCCATTGGCAATACTTGCAGTGGAGGACGGATATCGAGGTTTTTACCAACCAGCGCGGAATTCGCCTTTGGCCCTAAGTTAGGCACTTCAAATTCTTTATTGTATGGCGGTGCTTTTAATCCCTCGGGGATCTTCAGCATTGGCGCTTGCTCGGCCTGCACATAGTCTTCACCGCCGTTTGCTTGGCGACGCTCTAATGGCGAGCTACAAGCTGCAACGGCAGCAACTAGGAACAGTGGGGTGACTTTCTTTAACATTAATTATTTAACCTCTATCTGGGCGCGAGTCATTGCATCTAACAACAGACCATGACATTGCTCAGAAAGTTCAGTCAAAGGTAAACGAATATGGCCACACTCAATCAGTCCCATACGGTGGGCGGCCCACTTCACAGGAATTGGGTTCGCTTCACAGAACAGTGTGCTATACAGACCACGCAGCGGCTCATCGATGCTCGCCGCTAATTCGGCGTTGCCCGCCAGTGCTGCATCACACATGGCTTTAAATGCTTTTGGCACTATGTTGTTAGCAACCGAAATCACGCCATTACCGCCAAGGAGTAAAAACTCCCTCGCCGTTGCGTCATCGCCGCTGTACAACATAAAGTCATTACCGCAAAGCTCACGTAAACGCTGTACGCGTGATACATCACCCGTGGCTTCTTTAACACCAATAATATTGCTCACAGCGACCAATTCGGCCACGGTTTCGGGCTTCATGTCGACGGCGGTGCGTCCTGGTACGTTATAGAGAATTTGCGGAATATCCGTGCTCGCCGCGACCGCTTTATAGTGCGCGACTAAGCCCTTTGGCGTGGGCTTGTTGTAGTAAGGTGTCACGCCTAACATGGCGGCAACCCCTACTTTAGATAAAGACTTGGTGAGTTCGATAGCTTCAGATGTCGCATTCGCGCCATTGCCACCAATCACAGGAATACGGCCTGCGGCAAACTTAACCGTTTGCGCGACCACAGTAACGTGCTCATTCATTGGCAGAGTCGCTGACTCGCCGGTAGTGCCCACGGCGACGATGGCGTCTGTGCCTTGGTCAATATGGAATTCGACTAACCTTTCAAGACTTGCAAAATCTACTGAGCCATCACTGTTCATTGGCGTGATTAAGGCTACGATGCTTCCGTTTATCATCTGACTTCCCCAAAATTTCAGGATTCGCTATGGTACTGATGCCAACCATTAATGACAAGCACTAACGGGGCTCTCAAATTGAATTAGTTATGGTAGCATTACATCCCGCACAAAAACTCGGCACTCAGTCTCGAGTTTTCGCTCTATGATATCGAAAAAGTGAGGACAATTCATGACCAATTTCCTGGTCGTAACCGCAATGGGCGTAGACCGTCCTGGACTCGTAAGTAAACTAGCTCGGCTTGCCAGCGACTGTGACTGCGATATCGTCGACAGCCGTATGGCATTATTTGGTAACGAATTTACCTTAATCATGATGTTGTCAGGTTCGTGGGCATCCATAACGAAAATTGAAAGCCTGCTCCCGAGTCTCAGTGTTGAATTAGAACTGATGACAGTGATGAAGCGCACCTCTAAACATACGCCGCAAAACTACCTTTCACGCCTTGAAGTGCGCTTTACCGGTAAGGATCAGCGCGGCACCATGAAGCTTATCACCCAGTTCCTCGCCGACCGTTCCTTAGACTTAGCCGCAGTACGCTCTTTCTCTGAAGAACTCGACAACGGTGAGCAAACCCAGACGATTTCGTTGACCATCAATATTCCTGAAAAAGTTGAACTAGAAAAGCTCGAAAAGAGTATCTATCAACTCTCTGAAGAAATGGCACTGGATTGCACCATTAGACGCATGGAAGGCACCACCTCAAGAAGCGATAGAGGATAATTGATGAACACATTAACCGCTGGCGCGAAAGCGCCGCTATTTACCCTTCAAGATCAACAGGGTAATGCTGTTTCTCTACAAGAATGCTTAACGCGCGGCCCGGTTTTAGTCTATTTTTACCCTAAGGCTTCAACCCCAGGCTGCACAGTGCAAGCCTGTGGTTTACGTGACAGCAAAGCTGAACTGGACAGCCACAAAGTGACCGTGCTTGGCATTAGCCCAGATCCCGTGGCTAAATTAGCTAAGTTTGCAGAAAAACAGTCGCTTAACTTTACTCTGCTCAGCGATGAAGACCATAGCGTGGCCGATGCCTTTGGCGTTTGGGGCGAGAAAAAGTTTATGGGCAAAATCTACGACGGTATCCATAGATTGAGCTTCCTCATCAATACAGACGGCACCATTGCCCACGTGTTCGATAAGTTTAAAACCAGCGATCATCACCAAGTCGTGCTGGCGCAAATTGCCGGTTAATTGCGCATTTTAGTGCCGCATTAATGCCTCTCGCCTCAAAACAGCGTACAAAAAATTAGCAGTTGAACGCAAAAAGGCCCTTTATCAGGGCCTTTTTTCATGAAAAATTTTCAGCTTGCGTCTAAAAATCAACCTAATTTGCGGAATAAATTCAAGCGGATGCTGCTTAGTTGCCCAAGATTAGGCCAGATAAGGCCAAATAACTGCCGCGGCAATGCTCCACATGGTCAACCAAATAAAGCGGTCTAAGTATCGCCACGCCGCTGGGCGACTAAATATCGGCGCCAATAAACGCGCACCAAAACTTAGGCTGAAGAACCAAATAAACGAAGCCAGTACCGCGCCCGCACCAAACCAAGGACGATGGGCATCTTCGAACTGAGTACTAATACTCCCCAGCAGCACGACGGTATCTAAATAAAGGTGTGGATTGAGCAGGCTGATCCCAAGCGTGGTCAGCATGGCCTTACGCAAAGTATCGGCATTTTGCGCATTGCCCATCTCCATCCCTTTAGCGACAAACGAGGCCTTAAGTGCATTAGCTCCGTACCAAATCAAAAAAGCGGCGCCACCAAAACTGGCTACATGTTTGATGGTCGGGAAGGCTTCGATAATGTGCCCAAGCCCCGCCACACCCGCAGTGATCATTAAGGCATCGATGATTGAACAAAGCAGCGCAATCGGCAAAGGATACGCTCGCTTAATCCCCTGCTTTAGCACAAAGGCATTTTGCGCCCCTACGGCAATAATCAAACTACCACCAATGCCCATACCTTGTATAAACGCCGTTTGCATAACTACCTCTCATGTCTGAAGAAGGCGCTAGCATAGACAAAACAACAAAATTAATATAACTAATGTTTTTTATGTATCATAAGTAAAATTAATAATTTTAAGGAGGACAAAGATGTTGGAATACGCCAATCTTAAAGCGCTTGCGGTCGTCGTCTCCGAAGGTGGTTTCGAGCGCGCCGCCAAAGTGTTGCATATCACCCAATCGGCGGTGTCACAGCGCGTTAGGCAGTTAGAAGAACGAGTCGGCCAATCCTTACTTATTCGCTCAACGCCCGTGGTGGCTACCCCTACGGGTAAACGTTTATTGCGCCACTATTCACAGGTGCAACTACTCGAGAGCGAGTTGAGAGCCGAGTTAGATGCCGATGACCCAAACCATCCCACGACAGTGCGAATTGCTGTCAATGCCGACAGTTTAGCGACATGGTTTTTGCCCGCCTTGGCCGATATGTTCAGCCGCCATGCTTGGCTGCTGGAATTGATTGTCGATGATGAGTCCTACACCCATCACCTACTGAAAAACGGTGAGGCCGTCGGTTGCGTGACCACAACAGCCAACCCCATGGCCGGTTGTAGCAGCGAGTTTTTAGGAACCATGGAATATATGTGCGTCGCCACCCCGGCATTTGCGGCGCGTTATTTCGAATGGGTAGAAAATAGCGATGATGTCGGCGCTCAAATTACCCAAGCGCAGCTAGCGAAAGCCCCGGCCGTGGTGTTTTCAACTAAAGATAAAATGCATGAAAAGTATCTCGCCCAGTATTTTCAAATGTTGCCAGGCCAATGGTGGCAACACAGCATTCCCTCATCGGAAAGTTTTTTGGAGGCGATTAACTTAAGTCTGGGTTATGGCTTAGTGGGACACTTACAGGCAAAACCTCTGATAGACAAAGGCATATTAATTGAGCTCACCCCAGAAAAACGCATTCGAGTGCCCCTATATTGGCAGCATTGGAATATAAAGGCCAAGCAAACGACCTTGGTGTATCGCGCCCTCGCCGCCACCGCGCAGCATCTATTACAGCAATAATGGGTACATCAAGAGTGAGTAAAACAATTGTTAGTAGAAATAGTTAGCGGACAAAAAACTGAGCACTCAGGCCCAGTTTTTTTCTATTCGTTTTTACCTACTGCCAGCGGCTTAGGCTTCTGCCGAATCCGCCTTCACCTGCGTTATCGCCACGGGTTCAATCTCGGTTTTCGGCCAAGCGTTGATCACCGCTTTCACCAAGGAGGCTAATGGAATAGCAAAGAAAACGCCCCAAACGCCCCATAAACCACCAAACACCAACACGGCGGCGATAATGATGACTGGGTGTAAATCCACCGCATCGGAAAACAAAATAGGCACCAGCACGTTACCATCTAACGCCTGAATAATGCCGTAACCTAACATCAAATAGCCAAACTCGGAGCTAAAGCCCCACTGGAAGAAGGCCACCAACATGATAGGTAAAGTGACTAAGGTCGCGCCTACATAGGGAATGAGCACCGACAAACCAGTCAATACCCCGAGTAAAGCCGAGTATCTCAGCCCCATAAAGGCAAAGAAGATGTAGCTCGCCACCCCGACAATCACAATCTCAATCACTTTGCCGCGGATATAGTTGAAGATCTGCTGGTGCATCTCAAACCATACCTTGCGGGCTAATTGTCGATTAGTAGGGAAAAAACGTTTGCTACCACTGATCAGCTGGTCTTTATCCTTCAGAAAGAAAAACACTAATAAGGGCACTAAAATGGCGTACACCATCAGCACCAATAACGAGGCAGAATAACCAATCAACTGCTTGGCAATATCGAGCAGATGCTGGGTATCGAGCAGTTTTTTAAGCTCGGCGACCATTAAATTGAGCTGCTCAGAGCTGACAAACTGCGGATACTGGGTCGCTAATCCCTGCAAGGTTTGTAAGCCCTTGTCGATCATACTCGGCAAATCTGTCATCAAGCTCACGCCTTGGCGCCACACGCTCGGGATAAGGCCAAAGGTCAGCAGCACCACTATCCCTAAAAACAGCACGAGTACTAAAGAAGCGCCAGTCGTGCGATTAATCCCCAATTTCAGCATTTGCGCCACGGGCCATTCGAGCAAAAAGGCCAGCACTAACGCCACGAGTAACGGCGCTAATAAGCCACCCGCAAAATACAACACTAGGGCAAGGCCGACGAGAATGGCGAGCAACGTCACCGCCTGAGGATCGCTAAAGCGCTCTTGATACCAACGAGAGAAAAAACTAAACATGAATTCGTTCCAATGAGGTGATTGGCTTTCCGAAAACGCAGGAAAGATGCTTATGCTTTGGTGGTTAACCTTATCGCATCCGTTTTACTGTGTATATGCTTGAAAATCAGTTAACTGCTACCTATGACCGACACGCAAAGGCGAAGTTGCAGCTAGCTAACTCGCCATTTTGACTGCGGCATTGAATCATGCTTTGTGTATGATTATCCCTGCGATAAATCAACTTTTGTAATTAATAGGCCTAACTGGCTTGCATCATCGTGTAACGTCACGACCTGATGCCCCTGTTTTTTTAAAAAAGTGGGAACATCTCGGCGGGAACCTGGGTCTGAGAGTAGGATATGTAAGCTGTCACCAGCAGACACAGACTTCAACGCAAGTTTGACCTTAACCAAGGGAACGGGGC
The DNA here is from genome assembly GCF_029843705.1 of Shewanella sp. GD03713. Taxonomy (NCBI): domain Bacteria; kingdom Pseudomonadati; phylum Pseudomonadota; class Gammaproteobacteria; order Alteromonadales; family Shewanellaceae; genus Shewanella; species Shewanella sp. GD03713. The sequence goes on along the minus strand of NZ_JAOCIW010000001.1, from coordinate 1,942,967 downwards.
AGCGCAATGATGTTAAATCAATAAAAATCATAATTAACTTGCTATGAACGAACTTGGGCTATTATCCTAAGTTGCAATTCAAACTACAAGCTAAGGGCTACCTAAGCCTTAGTTGAGACACTTAAAAGAAATAAAGGATCCACTTGCGTAATTTGACGTTTTTGACCCGATGTAAACCCCTTGCGGCGAGTGTGCTTTCATTAATGTTACTCGGTGGAGCCGCAAAGAGTTTTGCCAACAACGACTTGCCCGATCTGGGTACCGCCGCCGTCAATACCTTCAGCCTAGAAAAAGAAATGGTCTATGGCGATGCCTATATGCGCGTTATTCGCTCATCGGCGCCCATGCTGAACGATCCGGTATTGAGCCAATATTTAACTGAACTGGGCAACAAATTGGTCGCCCACGCCACGGGAGTCAAAACGCCCTTTTATTTCTTCTTGCTGCAAAATGATGAAATCAACGCCTTTGCCTTCTTTGGCGGCCACGTTGCGGTGCACACAGGGCTATTTCTTAATGCTGATAACGAAAGTGAACTGGCCTCAGTATTAGGCCATGAAATCACCCACGTGACCCAGCGTCACTTAGCACGCTCCCTCGAAGCGCAGCAAAAAACCGGACCAGCGACCGTAGCTGGCTTACTCGGCGCCATTTTATTAACGATCGCCGTTCCTCAAGCAGGGATGGCCGCGTTGGCAACCACCCAAGCCATGGCGACACAATCAAAAATCAACTATACCCGCCTGCATGAAAAAGAAGCCGATCGTATCGGCATGCAAATTTTAGTCGATGCGGGATTTGATCCTAATGCCTCCGCCGATTTCTTTGGCAAACTCGCCAGTCGTTACCGTTTTACGACTACGCCACCGCAAATGCTGTTAACCCACCCTTTACCTGAATCACGGATTTCCGAAGCGCGGGATCGTGCCCAGCAATATCCCCACCGTTATGTGCCGGATAATCTGAACTTCCAGCTCGCTAAAGCCCGTATTCAGGTGCGTTTTTCCAGTTATAGCGACGATGCGGTATTGAGCATGTTTGAAAAGCAGCTCAATAAGCAAACCTACAGCTTTAAAGAGGCGGCCCTCTACGGCAAAGCCTTAGCACTGTTTAGATTGAAGAAGTTTGATGAATCCGAAAAAATTGTCGATGATCTATTAAAAATCGATGATAACAACTTGTTTTATCTCGATACTAAGACGGATTTGCTTAACGAACGTAAGGATTATGCCCAGGCAACTAAGTTACTCGAAACTCAGCGGAAGATGAAACCCACTTCGCAGGTGATCAACGCTAACTTAGCCAATATCTATATCGAGGCTGGTGATCCCGCCAAAGCGATTCCGCTGCTCGAAGATATGATTTTCCTCGATAAGCAGAATCAACTGCCCTATCAGTTGCTAAATCTTGCCTACAAGAAACTTGGTAACCAAGGGATGGAGTATTTCTCCAATGCCGAGTTAATGGCACTGGGGGCGAATTATAAAGGCGCAATCGATCAACTGAACTTTGCCTATCGCGCCTCGGAAGGTAATCCATTACAACTGGCGCGAATCGAAGCACGTATCCGTCAATTTAAACAAGCGGATAAAGAGATGGATGCTCTGAAGTAAAATCGGCTCTGTTATTTAATCTATTGCTAATCCCTGATAATCGCGCCCCGAACACCCTGACGGGGCGCTGTTTTTTCTGCTATCATCCGCGCCATTGTTTTAGCCGATTGAGCATGAGAACTATGACCCAAGCAACGATTTACCATAACCCACGTTGTTCAAAGAGCCGCGAAACCTTAGCCCTACTCGAGCAACAAGGCTGCGATATCACAATAGTGGAATACCTTAAAAATCCTCCAAGCGCCGCTGATATTCGTGGAATTTTAGCCACGCTCAAACTCAGCGCCCGTGAGTTAATGCGCACTAAGGAAGACGAGTATCAAGCACTAGGTCTTGCCAATCCGGCTTTAACCGAAGAACAACTTATCGACGCCATGGTCAAAACGCCAAAATTGATTGAACGCCCAATCGTACTGGCTAATCAACAGGCAGCCGTTGGTCGTCCACCGGAAAATGTACTGAATATTCTCTAAGTTGTTCAGGCTATTTCACCACTGTTCCAAGATGTTTAGATTAGGAAAATCATGACCTCAAGCACTCTGCTGACACTGAGCCGTTTAGGCTACCTTGCCCTCGTTCTCCTGCTGGGCGGTTGGTTTATTGGTCAGGGCATCAATGGGGAATACACCTTATTATTCAGCCTGCTTTGGCTAGTGCCTTTATTGTTGCCTGTAAGAGGCATTTTAAAGGGCAACCCGTACACCTACGCTTGGGCCAGCTTTATTTTATGCTTATATATGCTGCACGCCCTCACCTTGTTGTACGTCACAACCGATGCATTGGCCTTTGCTATTATTGAAGTCCTGCTGATTGGCGCGTTGTTAGTCGCGTTCCCGTTTTATGCTCGTATCCGTGGACGTGAACTAGGCTTGGGCCTTAAGAAAAAGTCCGACAAGCAAGACTGATTGTGAGATCCAATCAATCTCATCGCTGGCAGCGAACAACAAGTCACGATTAGCCAGTGCCGATGAGCAAGTTCCGATGAGTAAGCGCGGTTCGGTTTTAATACCGCTCCGCGCTCTTGGATTCGAGAAGTCGTGATTCAAAACATCATGACGCTATAAATTCTAACCCCGCTTTATAACCTTCACTCACAGCCAAACATGCTGCTGTATTAATCCCTTTTCGGTACGACTCCAACTCTGCAAATTGACAACATTTAACCTACCTTTCATCACTTTTTGTAACCAAAAGAGCGTGCTATAGTCGGCTGATATGCCAAGGAATGACAGTCAATCAAGCCTGTCATACTACAAAAACAATAACATAGCGTTAATTGGAGTGAGTCATGATGGGAATATGGGTTCCAATGCGTCGATTGAGTATTATCGCGGCGACCGTCGCTCTCAGTGCCTGTGGAGGCGGTGGTGGGGATAATAATGATGGTGGTACTGTCACCCCACCAACCACTAACGTGCCACGATGCACTACAGTGACTCCGCTCATCACCACAGACTCAGGCGCCATCCGCTTTAAAACTGAACCCCAATATGTGGCGGGACAATCCAGTGCCATTATTGCCAGTCTAGGGAGTCGCGATTCACAGGATCTCTCCTTCCGCTGGCAACAGTTAGAAGGCCCCAGCATTGAACTCGTGAGTCAAAATAGCCCAGTATTAGCCTTCGATATCCCCGCAGCAGGCAGCTATCGTTTTAACTTACATATCAGCGGCAGCAATATCGATGAAACGGCTGAAATAGCGATCAATGCCGACAGCAGCGCGGGGGCTATGCTAAACATTCGTCAAGATCATCAAGCCGTTGAGGGTAACGATGTCAGCCTACGCATCGCTCAACAAGCCGGCCTTAGTGCATCAAGCATCAATTGGTGTATCGCCGAGGGCCCCAGTGTCAGTCTCGATATCAGCGATCCCTTTAGACCCCTGTTTACTGCAGCCACTGTTAGTCAAGATACCTTAACCCGCCTTAGGGCATCGGCCACGATTAACGGTAATACAGTGACAGATGAAGCCTATGTGCTCACCACGGCGGCGCCCACGATAAGCTCAACCTACTTCGATACCCCTGTGGCACGCACCCACGCTTATCATCCCGCCTCTCCCTATGCTAGCGCCTTAACGAGCTGTGTGTACTCAAATCAGTTAAAAGAAGCTTGTACTATCAATCAATTGCCGCTAATCGGCCAAGTATCAAATACGCTCGATGTCGACACGATTCTCGATCGCGTTTTAGTGTCCCACGATTGGATGGGAGACAATTTCGAAGCATTTTTACGTCAAATGGACCCAAACAGCGATTTTGCCCGCCTGCTACAATCGGTCACCGCCGTGGTGATAAGCTATGATGTACGTCCTTCGTTTTATTGGGTGGTCACGGGAGCGATTTATCTCGACCCGAATGATTTGTGGCTGACACAAACCCAGCGCGACACCATTAACGAAGCGCCAGATTATCGCAGCGACTTTGGCAGTGAACTCAATTTCCTCATGCCGTGGCGTTACGTTAAAAATAACCAATATGCTTCACAGGGATTCCCAATCACTACGCGCGCCACGCGCACGCTCAGCCAGATTAATCCTGATCTCGCCTCACTCTTGTACCATGAGCTCGCCCACGCCAATGACTTCTTCCCAAGAAGCATACACGCCACCCTCACAGGCCCCAGATTGTTGGACGACTATCGCCGTAGAAATGCCAATAAGAGTTTGATCTCTGATCAAGTGAGTCGCAACTATCCCCTCACCAGCACCGAAATGACAGGCCTTGCGTCGGTAAGCTTCTTAGGCGCCAAAGCCACTGCAACCCAAAAAGCCTATCAGCCTTCGGATGTGAGTACGTTTTTCTCCGGTGATATCGCCAATGACTTTTACAACTATTCCAGTACCCGTGAAGACGCGGCGATGTTATTCGAAGAAGCCATGATGAGCTATCGCTATCAAATTCAGCGCGATGTGGCCGTCACTAACCTGCCCGCCGTACTCACAGCAGATACTGTGATTGTTGACTGGGGACAAAGGGGCCGAATTGGCGACGATAGCCTAGCGAACCGCGCAGCCTTAGTGATCGATGGCATGCTACCAGAGCTTGATGGTATCGGCTTGCTCACGAGCCTGCCCGAGCCAATAGCGATGACGCAAGGCCAAAGCTGGCGTCAAACCTTGGGGATTTCGCCCAATACCACGGTGAAAGGACTACAAGGAGTTGCGGCAAGTAGCGAAACGCTTACCGAGCCAGAGCTACGCTTCAGTGGCGATCGTCACCGCCATCCACAACAGTGATTTGAACAGTGATTTGGATTGCTAAATCGGCAGATACGCTAAGCTCGAGCCTCTTAGCAGACCTAAGCTAACGATAGATGTGAGATCAATAGAGATAAAAAAGCCCGTCGTGATACGAGGGGCTTTTTGTTAACATTGAATGTTTATTAACACAGGCTTTAGATTAACAGTCAGAACGATTACAGATGCAGCATTTCTTTGGCAAAAGGAATCGTGAGCTTGCGCTGATGTACGAGGGATGCCTTATCCAGTTTATCTAACACATCAAATAAGGTACGTAGATCCCTTGCCATACGATTAAGCAAAAAACGGCCAACGTCTTCTGGCAACTGTAATCCGCGCATTGCCGCGCGGCGCTGCAGTGCCGCTAGCTTTTCATCATCGGCCATAGGTTGCAGCTGATAATTGAGTCCCCACTGCATCCGAGAGACTAAGTCAGGTAACAAGAAGCCTGCATCCGCGGGCGCCGAGCGGCCGCTAACCACCAGCGCACAACGCTTGTTCTCAGCGACACGATTGTACAAATCGAATATGGCCTCTTCCCAAATCGGGTGACCCGCAATGTCATCCACATCGTCGATGCAGATCAAATCGAGCTGCTCCAAGCCCTCCAACAGCGCTGTCGAGATACTAGCATGAATACCAAGGGGAAGGTAAAAACTGCGGCGGTCGAGTTCATTGGCATGGGCACAGGCGGCGTGCATTAAGTGAGTCCGCCCCGATTTCACCGGTCCCCACACATAAATTGCGGCTTCACCTTGGCCTTCTGCATTGGCGCGCAGCTTTTGGATAAGTTCGTCATTACCCGCTGCCGGATAATAACTGTTAAAGGTTTCATCATCCGGTAAGTAAACCGGTAACGACAATTGTAGCGGTGAGTTTAATGGCACTCGTACGTCTCAATATCAATAAATTATCGACTCCCCCACATGACTGAGCAGAGCATGCTCAGTCACAACGAGGGAAGTTTAAGGTAACCGCCATTGATAGACAGTTTTACCCGCAGGGCTGGCACCGGCAGAAAACTCCCCTGGCGCCACCACCGAAATTCGCGGCTCTAGACTCAGTAAACGCTCAAAGTCGGTCTGAGAACCAAACAAATCCAAGGAAAAGGTTGCGGTATTACCTTGGATGCGCGACAGCGTCGCATTCTTCACGGCGCTGAGTTGCTTTAAGTATTTTTCAACTTCAACTAGCTGCGCCATTTTATCAATGTTCACGAAGGTCACACTGGCACCAACTTGTTCGCCGGAATCGGCAATGGCGTACTTAGTAAAATAATAATCCCCGAGGGCGGCCATCATAGCGGTGATCGCCTGCGCGCTATTTTCTGCCGAGCCATTAAAACTAAACAGTGGCGGCGTTAACGAGTCGATCGTGGCCTTGGTGTACAAATTCAAGCGGTAACGCACTTGGTTTCCAGCTGGTTCAATAGCGACCAGGGCTAAGAAGTCGGCTTGATAACGTCCAGAGACGCTAGACACTATATCGGCAAACATGCCTTTAACATCATTCGGATTGATGCCCATTAACTCATCGAGGTCGAGGATAGGCAGCAAGACGGGAATGCCGCGCTCATCGGAGAAGGTATTGAATGCCTGACGCTCGGCTAAGGTCGATGAATCACTCAGTAAAATCGTGTCGCCTTCACTTGGCATGGCAACCCAAAAGAGTGTCAGTGGACGTTGAATGCCCCACACGGGTAATTGGGCCTGACGTAACAGGGTAATAATGCGGCGATGCTCAAAGTTGGCTTTTAACAGCAGTTGGCCATTTTGCTCCACATAACCATATTGGCTCAGCAGTGCATCGGGATTGGCCAGTTGTGATTGGATAACGCCGTTATCCAAAGAACGTGCTGTCCCGGTATTTTTAATGATCACTTTTTCCAGCGCGGCTTTAAGGGCTTTATTCCGCTCAGGCACGGCGCGGGAAGCCACGGGCACATCGGCTTCATCTAATTTACTCACTTCAACAGCTTGCAGGCTATTAACGGTAAACAGGCAGTATAAAAACGCGAGTAAGCTTGGCTTTAATAGGAATTTCAGCATCTTTGAGTAGTTGAAGTAACGTCAGATAGTGCAAATTGTACCATAGTTAGCGCCTTTAGCGAGTCTTGGGGAGATTTCGACCACGGATTAAGTGCTGTCACTCGCTTTAGCAATAAAACAGTGATCCTTACCTACAATCGGGGCATTTTATAAGGAACATATAGCAACAAACTGTTATCATCTCGCGGTTTACCCTAAATTTACGAGAACAATAAATGAAACGACTCGCTATACCACTTCAGGGCGCGCAAATGCTGTTTGTTGCATTTGGCGCCCTAGTGCTAATGCCACTACTCACAGGGCTTGATACCAGTGTCGCCCTGTTTACTGCGGGTATTGGTACCCTGCTGTTTCAGTTAATCACGAAACGCCAAGTGCCAATCTTCCTAGCCTCCTCCTTTGCGTTTATTGCCCCCATTCTCTACGGGGTGCAAACCTGGGGGATCCCATCAACCATGGGCGGCATCATTGCCGCGGGTTTTGTGTATATCCTCCTCGGCGCGTTAGTGAAAGTGCGCGGCACCGACTTTATCCATCGACTGCTTCCACCTGTGGTGGTTGGCCCAGTGATTATTATCATTGGTCTAGGTTTAGCGCCTGTGGCGGTGAATATGGCGCTGGGTAAAAGTGGAGACGGCAGCTTAACACTCGTTCCCACAAATACCGCTTTGATTATTTCCCTCGCCTCACTCTGTACCACCATAGCGGTGGCTATTTTTGCCAAAGGCTTACTTAAGGTTATGCCTATTCTGGCGGGGATTGTGGTGGGTTATGGTCTAAGCCTTGCCTTTGGGATCGTGGATTTTGCGGTGGTTACAGCGGCAAGCTGGATTGCTATTCCGAAATTTGTTGCGCCCGAATTTAACTGGCATGCCATCGCCTTTATGATCCCTGTCGCGATTGCGCCTGCGGTTGAACATATTGGTGATATCCTCGCGATTTCCAATGTCACGGGTAAAGACTTTATGAAAAAACCCGGCCTGCATCGCACCTTGACCGGCGACGGCGTTGCGACAATTGCTGCAGCGGCCTTCGGTGGCCCCCCAAATACCACCTATTCGGAAGTGACTGGCGCGGTGACCTTAACCCGTAACTTCGACCCAAGGATCATGACTTGGACGGCGATCACCGCCATTACCTTAGCCTTCGTCGGTAAGTTAGGTGCCCTGATGCAAACGATTCCAGTCCCAGTGATGGGTGGCATTATGTGTTTGCTATTCGGTTCTATCGCCGCAGTGGGCTTAAATACCCTCATCCGTAATCACGTGGATTTATCCGAGCCCCGTAACTTAAGTATTGTCGGCGTGACACTGGTTTTCGGTATTGGTGGTATGGCCTTTGGCATTGGCTCCTTCAGCCTCACGGGCATCAGCCTCTGTGGTATTGTGGCCATCACCATGAATCTGCTGTTACCTGCAAGCAAACACCATGAGCGTGATGCTGCATCACACTAAACGCGGTGAATAAGCGCTACAGATCATCACTCATCGCCGAATCCTTGTGTTAGGATTCGGCAACAAAAAAGCCGCTAAGTTATTCACTTAGCGGCTTTTTATTATTCTTTCATCACATTTACGCGTGATTACTCTGCAGTTTTGTATTTATCCGCAGTCGCTTTGATTAAAGGCTGTAATTCGCCTTTTTGGTACATATCAACCACGATATCACAACCACCAATCAGCTCGCCTTCAATCCACAATTGTGGGAAAGTTGGCCAGTTTGCATACTTAGGTAATTCAGCACGAATATCTGGGTGCTGGAGAATATCCACAAATGCAAACTGCTCACCGCAGTTAATCATGATTTGTGCTACCTGAGATGAAAAACCACAGCTTGGTAATTTAGGAGAACCCTTCATGTATACGATGATTGGGTTTTCAGCGATCTGCTGTTTAATTTTCTCTACTGTTTCCATTTTAATTCCTAAGTACGATGACATTGACTCAATGCCGCTATTGTACGACAGCTAGGCACAGAACAAAATCCCACAGTTTGTAAGGTTATGCCCTACAATTAGTTTTTCGATGACGCCTATCTAATCAATTAGCCAAACAATGATTCACATCACAAATATTATCGGTACAATAGAGCGCAGTGAGCACGTTTAAAAAACGATAACCTAAGACCATGGAGAGATACTAATGGCTTTCGAATTACCCGCATTACCATATGCAAAGAACGCACTAGAACCACACATTTCTCAAGAAACCATTGAATACCACTACGGCAAGCATCACAACACCTACGTTGTTAAGCTAAACGGTTTGATCGAAGGAACCGATTTCGCAGGTAAATCTTTAGAAGAAATCATCAAGACTTCTACTGGTGGCGTATTTAACAACGCAGCTCAAGTTTGGAACCACACTTTCTACTGGAACTGCTTAGCGCCTAACGCTGGCGGTGAGCCAACAGGTCCTGTGGCTGATGCAATCAATGCTGCATTCGGTTCATTCGACGCATTCAAAGCACAATTTACCGATTCTGCGGTAAACAACTTTGGTAGCGCTTGGACTTGGTTAGTGAAAAAAGCCGATGGCACTGTTGCTATTGTTAACACTAGCAATGCTGCAACCCCTCTGACTGACAGCACTGTAACACCAATCCTGACTGTTGACGTGTGGGAACACGCTTACTACATCGATTACCGCAACGTACGTCCTGACTACTTAGCCCACTTCTGGCAATTAGTTAACTGGGACTTCGTGAACCAAAACTTCGCTGGTTAATCGCTGCTAAATCATTTCGAAAAAGAGCCCAAGTGGCTCTTTTTTTATGACCTCACAAATCACTCACCTCGCACCTTTTGCCTAACACCGCCCAATCGCTACAAGTGCAATAATTGCAATTGCAATCATTTGTTATTGTTTTTATTTGATATTTTTTTGACACAGCTGGCAAGTTTGTGTCTAAGATTAGTGTAGGAAGCTGAAAAATCAGTTCTCCATCCATGACATCACTGGCGTTTCAGGGGGTTTATATGGGCATTTTCGAGCATTACCAAAAGCGCTACGAACAAAAACTCGATGAAGAATACACTTTGCAAGAATACCTCGATATCTGCAAAGAAGATCGCAGTGCTTATATGTCAGCGTCCGAGCGATTACTGCTTGCCATCGGCGAAGCCGAAATTATTGATACCGCGAAAAATCCAACCCTAAGCCGTATCTTTTCGAATCGTCTCATCTCACGCTATCCCGCCTTTAAAGACTTTTACGGTATGGAAGATGCGATTGAACAAATCGTTGCCTACCTAAAACACTCGGCCCAAGGCTTAGAGGAATCGAAGCAAATTTTGTACTTACTCGGCCCTGTGGGTGGTGGTAAGTCATCATTGGCGGAAAAACTCAAAGCTTTGATGCAAAAAGTGCCAATTTACATTCTAAGTGCTAATGGCGTGAGAAGCCCGGTGAATGATCACCCCTTCTGTCTCTTCGATGTCGAAGAAGACGGCCAGCTACTGCGGGATGAGTTTAATATTCCCACTCGTTATTTAAAAACCATTATGTCGCCTTGGGCGGTGAAACGCCTGCACGAGTTTGGCGGCGATATTTCAAAATTCCGTGTGGTCAAGGTCTACCCCTCTATCCTCGATCAATTGGCGATTGCCAAAACCGAGCCTGGAGATGAGAACAACCAAGATATTTCTTCCTTGGTGGGTAAGGTCGATATTCGTCAGCTAGAACATTTCTCGCAAGACGATGCCGATGCCTATGCCTATTCGGGTGCACTCTGCCGGGCAAACCAAGGGATGATGGAGTTCGTGGAAATGTTCAAGGCGCCCATTAAGGTGCTACACCCACTGCTCACCGCTACCCAAGAAGGTAACTATAACGGCACCGAAGGCTTATCCGCCCTGCCCTATAGCGGTATCATTTTAGCGCACTCTAACGAGTCAGAATGGTCAACCTTCAAAAACAACAAGAACAACGAAGCATTTCTCGACAGGGTTTATATCGTCAAAGTGCCCTATTGCCTGCGGGTATCGGAAGAATTGCAGATTTACAAAAAATTACTGCAAAACTCCGAGCTGTCCCAAGCACCTTGCGCACCTGGCACCTTAGAAACCCTAGCGCAATTTAGTGTGCTCTCGAGGATCAAAACACCTGAAAACTCCTCCATCTACTCTAAGATGCGGGTCTACGATGGTGAAAGCCTTAAAGATACCGATCCAAAGGCCAAATCCTACCAAGAGTACCGCGACTACGCCGGTGTTGATGAAGGCATGAACGGTCTTTCTACCCGTTTCGCGTTCAAGATCCTGTCGCGGGTATTTAACTTTGACCACTCAGAGATTGCCGCTAACCCTGTACATTTGTTCTATGTACTCGAGCGCCAAATCGAGCAGGAACAATTCCCCGGCGATACCGCCGAACGTTATCTGGAGTTCTTAAAAGGCTATTTAATCCCTAAATACGTCGAATTTATCGGTAAGGAAATCCAAACCGCGTACTTAGAGTCCTACTCTGAATACGGCCAAAATATCTTCGACCGTTATGTCACCTACGCCGATTTCTGGATCCAAGATCAGGAATACCGTGACCCCGAAACCGGTCAATTGTTTGACCGTTCTGCACTCAATGCCGAACTGGAGAAAATCGAAAAACCTGCGGGGATCAGCAACCCTAAAGATTTCCGTAATGAGATCGTTAACTTTGTCCTGCGCGCCCGCGCAAGCCATGAGGGCAACAATCCACTCTGGACCAGCTACGAAAAACTACGCACTGTGATTGAGAAGAAAATGTTCTCAAATACAGAGGATCTACTCCCGGTGATTTCCTTTAACGCCAAAACCTCGACTGACGATCAACGTAAACACGATGATTTTGTCAATCGAATGATGGAGAAAGGCTATACCAAAAAACAAGTCAGACTCCTGTCTGAGTGGTATTTACGGGTTCGTAAATCCTCTTAACTTGCGCTCACTAAAAACGAGGCTTTGGTGTTGCCAAAGCCTTCGCTGGGGTTTGGGAGGTGCGTATGGCGAACTTTATCGATAGACGGTTGAATGCGAAAGGAAAAAGCACAGTCAACCGCCAACGCTTTATCAACCGATATAAGCAACAAATCAAAAAAGCCGTCAGCGATGCCGTCACGCGTCGCAGTGTAACGGATGTAGATAAAGGCGAAAAAATCAGTATTCCCACACGGGATATCAGTGAACCTATGTTCCATCAGGGCAAAGGAGGCGTAAGAGACAGAGTCCACCCAGGCAATGATCAATTCACCCGTGGCGATAAAATCGACAGACCCCAAGGTGGCGCTGGCGGCGGTGCGGGTAAAGGCGATGCCTCGGATTCGGGCGAAGGGAATGACGACTTTGTGTTTGAAATCTCAAAGGATGAATACCTAGAGCTGCTCTTTGAGGATTTAGAACTGCCGAATCTGCAGAAGAATCGCTTAAACAAGCTCGTCGAGTATCAAATCTACCGTGCGGGTTTCACCAATGATGGTGTACCAGCCAATATCAATATTGTGCGCTCACTGCGTTCCTCCTTGGCGCGCCGCATTGCCATGTCGGCAAGTAAAAAGAAATTGCTCAAAGAGTTAGAGCTGGAACTGGCAGAGCTTGAAAATATTCCAGGCACTAAAGCCGAGCTGATTTTGGATTTGAAAGCCCAAATCGAGGCGCTCAAGCAGAAGATTGCTAAAGTTCCCTTTATCGATACCTTTGACTTACGTTTCAACAACTTTGCAAGGCGCGAGGTGCCCTCAAGCCAAGCGGTCATGTTCTGCTTAATGGACGTCTCAGGCTCGATGGACCAAGCAACAAAAGATATGGCGAAACGTTTCTATATCTTGCTGTACTTGTTTCTCACCCGTACCTACAAAAACCTCGAGGTGGTCTATATCCGCCACCATACCCAAGCGAAGGAAGTGGACGAACATGAGTTCTTCTACTCCCAAGAAACCGGCGGCACGATTGTCTCAAGTGCATTGAAATTAATGCACGAAATTCAGCAGGCTCGCTACCCTGCCGATGAGTGGAATATCTATGCTGCACAAGCCTCTGACGGTGATAACTGGGCCGATGACTCTCCCACCTGTCGACAATTATTGGAGCAAAAAATCCTGCCGCTAGTGCGCTATTTTAGCTATATCGAAATCACCAATCGTGCGCACCAAACCCTGTGGCGCGAATACGAATCCCTACAACAACACTACGACAACATAGCGGTGCAACATATTCGTCAAGCCGAAGATATCTACCCTGTATTTAGAGAATTATTTAAAAAGCAGGCGGTTTAAGGGGGCTCTATGGGGATAAAAGAAGCAAAAACACGTACAGCCTTGAGTGACGGTCCCGACTGGAGCTTTGAGCTGTTACAAAGTTATCTAAAAGAGATTGAGCGGGTGGCGGCCATTTACAAATTGAACGCCTATCCCAATCAAATCGAAATCATCACCGCCGAACAGATGATGGATGCCTATGCCGGCATTGGTATGCCCATTGGCTATACCCATTGGTCCTTCGGCAAACGTTTTATCGAAACCGAACAGGGCTACAAGCGTGGGCAAATGGGGCTCGCCTACGAAATTGTGATTAACTCCAACCCTTGTATCGCTTATTTAATGGAAGAAAACACCATCACCATGCAGGCATTGGTGATGGCCCATGCCTGTTTTGGCCATAATAGTTTCTTTAAAAATAATTACTTATTTAAGACATGGACGGATGCAAGTTCGATTATCGATTACTTAGTGTTTGCCAAAAACTACATCAGTGATTGCGAGCAAAAATACGGTGTCGAGCAAGTTGAAAGCATCATCGACTCTTGCCACGCTCTGATGAATTATGGTGTCGACCGCTATAAACGCCCATCGGAAATCTCCTTTAGGGAAGAACAGGCGAGGCAAAAAGATCGCGAGGCCTACCTGCAAAGCCAAGTGAACGATTTGTGGCGCACTATTCCCACCCATCAACAGCAGCAACCGTCGACCACTAAGCGCCGTTTCCCCGCCGAGCCGCAGGAAAATATTCTGTATTTTATTGAAAAAAATGCGCCATTGCTGGAGTCATGGCAGCGGGAAATTATCCGTATCGTGCGTAAGATGGCGCAGTATTTTTATCCGCAAAAACAAACACAAGTGATGAATGAAGGCTGGGCAACCTTCTGGCATTACACCATTTTGAATCATCTATATGATGATGGCGTGGTCACTGACCGCTTTATGATGGAGTTTTTGCAGAGCCATACTGGCGTTGTCGCCCAACCCGAATATAACAGCCGTTACTACAGCGGTATCAACCCTTATGCCCTCGGGTTTGCGATGTTTACCGATATTCGGCGCATGTGTGAGAATCCAACTGAGGAAGACAAAGTCTGGTTTCCGGACATAGCGGGCAGTAATTGGCTCGATACCTTACATTTTGCGATGCAAAACTTTAAGGATGAAAGTTTTATCAGCCAATATCTGTCGCCGAGGGTGATCCGTCAGTTCAAACTGTTTGGCATCCACGATGATGAGAAACGTAATTATCTGTCCGTGTCGGCCATTCACGATGAGCAGGGTTATCAAGACATTCGCAATCTACTCTCGCAGCAGTACAATTTGTCAAATATTGAGCCTAATATTCAAGTACATAACGTTGAGATAAACGGCGACCGCTCCTTAACTTTAAGGTATGTCCCCAGTAATGATATCCCGCTCGCCAGCACCTATAAGGAAGTGTTAAAGCATCTGCATCGACTCTGGGGCTTTACCGTCAGCCTTGAGCAGTTAAATGCCGATACCAGCGTGACCTTGTTAGCGTCCTGCCCTGAGCAACCCAAGGCCGACTAAATATCAGTTTGATCAAAAAACAAAAAAGCCGTTTCTCAATGAAACGGCTTTTTATTTAACCCGTGACCCGTCCTAAATAGCGTTGACACTTTTCAAACTCATTTTGGAGAGTGTAATGACTTCAACAATTAAACGAACTCAACGTGATTATTCCCTCGCTTTTAAATTGGCGGTTGTCGACCAAGTGGAAAAAGGCGAACTGACCTATAAACAGGCGCAAGACAAGTACGGTATTCAAGGTTGCTCCACCGTGTTAGTGTGGTTACGCAAGCACGGCAAACTGGATTGGTCCCAAGGGACACCGTCTACATCAATGCGAGGACAGTTGATGACTGAACCCACCGAGCTCACCCCCGAGCAAAAGATAAAAGCCCTCGAAGCCGAACTGGAAGATACCCGCATGAAAGCGGCGTTCTTCGAAGCCATTGTCGAAAAACTCAGAACTGACTACGGGATATCCGTCGTAAAAAAGCCACACGCGAAACGCTCCAGGAAAAAACGGCCATAGGTTATCGCGTCACCCAATGCTGTCGCTATCTTGGCATCAGTCGTCAGGCGTATTATCAGCAATGTCAGCGGCAAACAGAATGGGAGCAAAGGGAACGACAGGTGGTGCAAACGGTGCAGTATGAGCGGTTATTTCAACCGCGAGTCGGTACGCGTAAAATGCAGTATTTATTGAACAAAATGCATCAAATAGTGATAGGACGAGACCGGTTATTTCGCTGTCTTAGGGCGCATCGTTTGTTGGTTACGCCGAAACGGGCGTACCATAAAACGACCAACAGCCATCATCGATTTAGGTGTCATCCCAACTTGCTTAAGCCCAGCGAGCAGCAAGTGGACATCAGCCGCTCAGAGCAAGTCTGGGTGGCTGATATTACCTATCTGCCACTGCAAGATAATGAAGCCTATTTAAGCTTGGTGACCGATGCCTGGTCACGAAAAATTGTGGGTTATCATGTTGATGATAATCTAAAAACAGACGGGGTGCTAACGGCCTACAAACGGGCGCTGAAGCAGCGACAAGATAAAAGTAAACCGCTGATACACCACTCAGACCGAGGGATACAGTACTGCTCAAACGCGTATCAAGCGGTTCACGCACATCATGGCGTGACATGCTCAATGACCGATGGATATGACTGCTATCAAAATGCCTTAGCAGAGCGAGTGAATGGCATCTTGAAGCAGGAGTTTTTAACACATAAGCCCGCAACGCTGGAGGAGGCGCGACAAATGGTGACAGAAGCGGTTGCCATCTATAATCAACGGCGGCCACATTTGGCCTTAAAATACAAAACGCCCGATGAGGTTCATCGAGCGTTTTAGGTGGAAATAAGTGTCAACTTATTTCAGGACGAGACACCGACTTAAAACAGACCACTTGCCACATGTAAGCTTCGAATCAAAGCTTAAGCATTGCCGTCCTGCTGGGCAATCGAGGTTGGCATATCGTCACGCAACTGCAACCACATTTTGCCGCTGTTAATACCGTAGGTACGCATTAATGCGGGCACATCGATATAGTTTTTAGCTTTGGCTAATATTTCGAGTTCTTTATAGAAGTTTAGCGCTAACTGGCGCGCTTCAGGGCTACTGAAATAGTAACGACCGACTCGACTATACAAACCTTTAAAGCCATTTAAGATCAACACGTACAGCGGATTGCCTGAAGAAAAGGCTAAGGTGTGGTGCAACAGGTAGTCATACTCGGCGAAGGATTCGGCCGTATCTTCTAATTGGTGAATTTGTCCGAGGACTTCCACCGCTGTATCTGGGCTGTTACGCAGTGCACCGCGAAAATAAATCGCGCTCACATTGGTGCGAGCCGACAGCAATTGGTCCACCAGCACAGGGAAGCCTTCTGGGTTGAGATCCGCTATGGTCTCAAGAATGTTAAGGCCCGAGGTTTCCCAAAAATTGTTCACCCGAGTCGGTTTGCCATGTTGAATTTTTAACCAACCATCACGGGCTAAGCGTTGCAGCACTTCACGCAGGGTGGTGCGTGTTACGCCAATTAATTCAGAAAGCTCACGTTCAGCCGGTAAAATGGACCCTGGGGGAAACTTATTTTCCCAAATCGATCTTACAATATACTTCTCTGCAAAACTTGCAGGTCCTTTGGCATTGATAATCATCAGCCCACTTTTCCAGTTGTTGTGCTTTATAATGGTCACTGATCATACCAGAGCGGTAAAAAATGGAAACCATTGACTGAGGCTCACCTTAAAATCACCGTACAATTGTCACAGAAATGTTCAAAAAAACGACATTAATCAACAGCAATTGTGCCAATTTTGCCGATTAGCTCCGCTTTTTGAAATCTGGGTTTCAGTATCTCGTTACATTAGCATTCTCTTTAGGCTAGACTGATTTTCTAAAACAAATGCCAGAAACAATAACCTGTGCAATTTTAAAAGATAATTAGAAGAGAGGATGCCATGCCGATGACAATGAGTCAGGCGTTTATTGGGAACTTCTTAGGGAATTCTCCTAAGTGGTACAAGATCGCAATACTGTCGTTTTTAATAATCAATCCAATACTCTTTTTCTATGTCAGCCCCTTTGTGGCTGGTTGGGTATTAGTGCTTGAGTTTATTTTTACCTTGGCAATGGCGCTGAAATGCTACCCATTACAACCCGGTGGTTTATTAGCGATTGAAGCTGTCGCCATCGGGATGACCTCTGCCAGCCAAGTACTGCACGAAATTGAAGCGAACCTTGAAGTATTGTTACTGCTGGTGTTTATGGTGGCCGGTATTTACTTCATGAAACAGCTGCTGCTGTTCGTGTTCACTAAGATGATCACTAAAGTGCGCTCGAAAATCTTAGTGTCTTTGCTGTTCTGTCTGGCTTCTGCCTTCTTATCCGCCTTCTTAGATGCTTTAACCGTTATCGCCGTGATTATTACCGTGGCAGTCGGTTTTTACTCTATCTATCACAAAGTTGCTTCAGGTAAAGATTTCTCGGCCGATCATGACCATACCTCCGAAGGCAAAAATGACGATGGTGAAAACCAACTCAATGAAGACGAGCTCGAGTCTTTCCGTGGTTTCCTACGTAACCTATTGATGCACGCTGGTGTCGGTACCGCATTAGGCGGCGTGTGTACTATGGTGGGGGAACCACAAAACTTAATCATTGCTGCCCAAGCAAACTGGCAATTTGGCGAATTTGCGATCCGCATGTCACCTGTGACTGTGCCCGTGTTGTTCGCGGGTATCCTCACCTGTTTTGTGGTCGAAAAATTCCGTTGGTTTGGTTATGGTGCTCAGCTACCTGATGCGGTACATAAAATCCTGTGTGATTACGCCGCCTATGAAGATGCCCGTCGTACCAATAAAGACAAGATGAAGCTGGTTATCCAAGCCTTTGTCGGTGTTTGGTTGATTGCGGGTCTGGCGCTGCACTTAGCGTCTGTGGGCTTGATTGGTCTGTCTGTGATCATCTTAACCACAGCCTTTAACGGTATTACCGATGAGCATGCGCTGGGTAAAGCCTTCGAAGAAGCCCTGCCCTTTACGGCGTTGTTAGCGGTGTTCTTTGCAGTTGTGGCCGTGATTATCGACCAACAACTTTTTGGCCCAGTGATCCAATGGGCACTGAACCATGAAGGTAACACCCAATTAGTGATCTTCTATATCGCTAACGGGTTGCTCTCTATGGTCAGTGATAACGTGTTTGTGGGCACGGTTTACATTAACGAAGTCAAAGCCGCATTGATTAACGGTCAAATTACCCGCGATCAATTCGACCTGTTAGCGGTTGCGATTAACACTGGTACTAACTTACCTTCGGTGGCGACACCAAACGGTCAAGCCGCGTTCCTGTTCTTATTGACCTCAGCCCTTGCCCCGTTGATCCGTTTATCCTACGGCAGAATGGTGTGGATGGCATTGCCTTACACTATCGTGTTATCGATTGTGGGTGTGATGGCAATCGAATCGGGCTTCTTAGAGCAGATGACCCAGTACTTCTACGACTCCCATGCGATACTGCATCACAGTGTTAAAGAAGCGTTAGCGCCTGCGACAGGTCACTAACATAAATATCGGAGTTGACTGAACTTTATGAGTTAAGTACAGTCAAAAAAACGCCCTACTTTCGAGGGCGTTTTTTTGTTGATATGGAGTTCACTTTTGACAGCACTCACTCGCTTTGCCCATTCCCGCGCATCTTGGTTCATTCTCACCGGCTCTGCGATTGCCCTCGAAGCGGCCGCCTTGTATTTCCAATACGTGATGAAGTTAGATCCCTGCGTCATGTGTATTTACCAGCGACTGGCCGTATTTGGCATTTTGGCGGCAGGACTGATAGGTATGACAGCGCCTAAGTACCGCATCGTTCGCATTTTAGGCGCCCTTGGCTGGGCCGTCAGCGCAACCTGGGGACTAAAACTGGCGTTAGCCTTAGTCGATATGCAGAATAACCCTTCGCCCTTCTCGACTTGCTCATTTTTACCCGAATTTCCAGCTTGGATGCCACTCCATGAATGGTTCCCATCCGTGATGTTGCCAACGGGAATGTGTACCGATGTGCCATGGCAGTTTATGGGCGTCACCATGGCCGAGTGGATGGTGGTAGCCTTTAGTGGTTATCTGGTCGCACTGTTACTGTTTATTGTGCCCATCTTGAGCGGCTCGAATAAACCATCGCTCTACAAATAATCTTCCTAAGGCAGACTAAGGTCTGCCTTATTTTTAGCTATAGCTGTCAATCTTTCTCGCCGAAAACACTCAGTGAACTTTGATTTAAGCCAATGGCAAATAGACCAAAAAACGCTAAACTGGCTCCATGATAACGGCATTTGGAACGCGTAGAACATGGATAAACGGCCTCTCATTGAGCCTCAAGCACCGTTAACCCACTGGCAAAAGAGCCTGCCGTTTAAACTCAGCCTGATCCAACTGCTGATCGCCAGCATACTGATCTTCAGTACGGCGTGGGTCATTCTGAACATTCAGACCCAACAGATCAGCGAGCAGCAAACCCTGCTCAATCAAAACCATGGCCAAATCATCATTGCTAAATTGCAGGAAATGACCTCCCAAGTGGAGAATCAGGTCAATGCCATCAGTCAAATCGCCATGCTATACCGTTACGAACCCGAGCAGCTCAGTAAGAGCATTCCGGTATTACTCTCGATTGAAAATCAAAAGGCGATTATTTCTGGTGGCGGGATTTGGCCCGAGCCAGGGGCATTTGACCGGCAAAAGTTTCGTGACAGCTTATTTTGGTCGCACAATATTCACGGCGAATTAGTCGCCATCAATAGCTATAACGATGATAGTTTTCCAAGCTACCACACCGAAGAATGGTATCGGCCGACCCGCTATTTTCCCGTAGGGAAAATATTTTGGTCTAAATCCTATGTCGACCCTACCACCCATGAGCCTATGGTGACCGCATCGGGTGCCATGTGGATGGATCATCAGTTTATTGGAGCCGCCACTACCGACATCAGCCTTGAAAAACTCAATCAGCTCCTACGCAATACCATGCTCGATGTCAGTGGCTACGTGATAGCCCTAGACCATCAAAACCAAATCTTGGCCTCGCCGAATAGTGACAATCTGCCACAATCTTCACACAATTCCCCCCATGCCCTACAAGACTTCGATGAGTTGGCAAAAACCGAGACGGCCTTTAGCCCCATTGCCTCGGCACTGCACTTAGCCGACCGCAGTTTTATCGAACAAGCCGTGGCTGAGCGCGTATTTACCCAAGAGCAAATGGATAACCTCACCCGTCTAAGCAACGATGGGGAACGGCAGATGCTCTCCGCCATCGTCAATGACAATGCCAAAAACCAGTTCTTAACACCTAGGCGAATCGCCTCGGTCTCCTTGACTATGGACCCTATCCTCAAGGGGCCCTCACTGGTGTCGGTGTTTTTAATGCCCCACACCTACTGGAAAATTCTGGTCGTCACGCCCATCGCCCCATTACAGGACACGGCCAAAAAACTGATCGAAAAAGTCGGCCTCTCCCTAGTGTTAATTCAGATGCTCGACCTTATCCTGCTGTTTTTATTGCAACATAGATTAATTATTGCCCCCATTATGGAGATGGTGCAGGCACTCAAACGCAATGATTCAGCCTCTATCGAATTAAAAGCCAAGGAGCGGCACGATGAGGTCGGCCTACTGGCGAAAAGCTTTTTATCCCGCACCCAACAACTTGAAGTCGCCATGGCCAGTCTAGATGCCAGTAATCTCGCCCTTGAGCAGCAATTATTGACTCAACAGCATTTTCAGCAGGAGTTAAATCAGCGCAAGGAACAATTAAGATCCTTACTCGATTTCTCATCCATCATCATTTACATCAAAGACTTAAATGGCAGATATACCTTAGTGAACAACAAATACTGCGAGGTTTTAGGGATTGAGCGGCGCAAGATCATCGGCGCCACCGACTTTGATCTGTTCCAAAACTCACTCGCCCAACAGTATCAACAGAACGACCAAAGGGTCACCCATAGCCACGATGCCCTGCATTTCGAAGAAGCCATTCCCTCCCTTCGCGGCGAGGTTATTTATCAAATGAGTAAATTCGATATTCGCGACGATGAGGATAATTCCATGGGCGTCGGCGCCATTGGCTTTAATGTGGACTTGAAAAAACGCCAAGAAAAAGAACAAGAAAAGTTGCTGCAATCACAATTAGCCCAGCTAAAAGATGAGCAGCGCAAGACCCAACTCACACAGCAAGAAAATAGCCAGCTCAGGGAACAACTCGCGGCGATTCAAGCTGAGATCAATCAGCAAATCCAACTCAACCTGAGCAAACAACAAAGTCAGAAACTGATGCAGAATTTCCTGGCCGACGTCATGAGCCAAATGATGCAAGAGCAGGACAAACTCCTCGCACAGATCTGCCAAGTGCGCACCAAGGAGGATGACAGCCACCAAGCCCAAGTTGTGCAATTGATGAGCCAACAAGCGGCCAGACTCAGGCACATATCGCAGCTGTTTACCGATCAGCATAGTGAGATACGCCCGCTGCATTTAGCTCAGTTTATCAATCAATTATTGAGCTTATTGCAGCCACAACTGTTGAAAACTCAGGTTAAAGTCAAGCTAGAGTGCGACGAGCAATTAGTAGTCGATGGCAATGCTTGGCAATATTTGCAATTTTTCTATCGACTGATTAACAACACCTTGCACCATGCCTTTAAAGAGCATAATCAAAACAGAACCTTAGCATTAACGCTTGAAAAGAAAGACGGCGAATTACAGATGCAGCTTCAGGACAATGGTGTCGGGATATCAGTCGCGCACCTTGAGCAACTAAAACAAGAAATGCAACAAAACCAATGCATTGGCACACTGACTTGCATTAACCTTTGGATAAAAGAAGAGTTACATGGCGAGCTTAAGGTAGAGAGTGAGCTCAATCGTGGCACTCTGATTGAGTGCCACTGGCCATTAGCTGCGGTATAGCCAAGGCTAAGTCAAGCCCATTGGGACAAACTAGTCGCTCGACTTATCAAGTGTCACATCCACCAGATAATGGCCCTGTAGCCAGTTACGGCCAATTAAGAGTTTATTGGACATTTGACTACGATCCTTAAGATTCACTTTGACCGGATACTCATGTACCGGTTCACCTAAGGTCAATTCGACCATATAACGCACTTCACTCCCCTGCGCGTTACGGATAAGCGAAGTATCGACAATCCGTGCCCTTAACCGCTTTTCCTCACCACGCTCATTTTCGGTAGTGAAATTAAGCCACTTGCCGATGTTGTTATCCATATTGGTAGGATCTTCATCGTCAATCTTGAGATCAACCGCATGCAGGGAATTTTCAACCGCCCCCGTATCGATGCGCGTTTTAAAGGTCAACTCGGCTTCTTTCACTTTGATTAACGCTGTCGGACCAATCAGACGTTTCTCGGCCACATCAACAACATAACGGCCCGCTAACCAATTACGGCCGATCAGTAACTTGTAATCCATATGGCTTCGGTCACGTAGGTTAACGGCAACCAGACGGTGTTGCCCCTCAAAACCAATGTCTAACTCGACCAAATAGCGGACTTCACTGCCTTGAGCGTTATTCACTGTGGTGGTCTTTAGGATTTTCGCCGCTAAGCGCCGCTGCTCGCCCGCCTCGTTTTCGGTGGTAAAATGCAATGTCTTACCAATGTTATCCTGCATCTTGTCGGACGCACCGCCTTCAACTTGCAGATCGATGGCATGTAATGAGGTGTTCGCCGCGCCCGTATCAATTCTTGCCTGAAAATCCAGTTGTGCGGCCAATAGGCGCATCTTCTCTGATTGACCAATAATCGCCTTAGTGTCAGTAGATACAGCGCTCTGCGCAGGCGTTTGCACCTCTTCACTGACTTTACCGCAACCTGCAAGGCTCAAACTTGCGATAATGGCGCCTAGCAATAATGTGGTGCAGCGACCGACACTCTGATGTTGTAACATCCTCACTCCTTATCTGAACGATGACGGACAAGCCACTTTGACCCATCACCTAGGTCGATGTAGGGGCTAGTGATAGCACAAAAGCGAAGGAAAAGAGCCGAAAAACACTAAGCAGAGGTCAAATACAGCAATTAAGCCAATGAAAAAATAAGGAATAGTCACAAGTTAACACACAATGGTTACAGCCGTTACACCTCTGCCACTTTCGCTTCGTCCAACCAAGCTTTCGCCAGCGCGCGCTCATGTTCACTAAAAACCTTCACCGGGCAGGGCAACATAAAAGCCAGTGTATTGACCATAGCCCCTAGGCTTTGCATGTCCGCAATCATCACCACCCGCGAGAAATCACTAAAATGAAACACACTGAGTAAAGCATCATCCCAGAGTGCGCCCACGGTAATGCCAATAAAGTCGGGGCTGAACTCGTACCACAAGCGAAGACTCGCATGATCCTGCAACTTGGCCTCAATCGCGGGAAGCAGTAAGGCTTCGATATCCCCATGGGTGACTTGACCCGACACCACAATGGTCAGCATATCTTCGGCATAGCTTGGACGTATGGTTAGCATTATGCATCTCCCTTGATATCGCACGAGAAAATACGGCTATAGAGTAAAGATATACCCTGTAAATGAAGATGCTTGAAAAGTGGGAATTATTTTACTCAAACTTGCGGGAAACTGATGCGATGGCGGGTGATGACGAGATGAGATTGTAAGGTTCGCAAGACTTGCGTAAGCATTGCGCGATAAGACAAGCCCCATTTACTTCACACCTTCAAAACCTACACGAAAAGCATCGACTGGTGCCCAAACAACCCACAGGGCTGGAGTTACACATTAAAAGTGAAGTAATGATGAGGGATAACGAACAAAGTAAGTAACTAGCTAACAAACTAACGGATAGGACTAACCCAAGAGATGAGGTTAATCCTAAGGTTAAGCTTAAGCGAAGGTATTACACATGAACTTGGATTTTCGAGATTTCTTGATCGAATAAATTCTTAATAAGGCCAGAAAACTCGGTGATAAACAGCGTTTGCTCTGGCGTGGCTCTATGATTCGCCACTGAGGCTAAGATTTCCTCAAGATCGTACACAATCGCATCGACCTCACGGATAATAGTGTTTCGTTCGGCAAAAGAGAGGGAAGGATTTTGGCCGCAGACCATAATAATCTGTGCGGATAATTGCTCTTCGAACAACTCCATCACAGTATCGTCGGACACATTTTGGGTATCGGGCGTTTCGAACAAGCCAAGATGCTCAGTCAAATACTGGATCAAATGCATGTAACCGTCTTTATCTGTGACCATTTTTTACCCTTCACACACCAAAATCTATCGCCAAAGGCGACACTGAAAAAACAAAACCCACATCTAAAGTGGTCGATATAAAGATTTACACGTCAGCCACTCGCTAACCATATCGCGAACAGGAGAGCTGACGTATTGATCTAAACCAATCTTATCGCTGTTACTTTGTTAAGGTTAGTACAAACGACACAGGAACGGCTTGGCTAATACTAGATAAACCTGCAATATCACGCAATTTATCCACACCCGAGACCAAATCGAACTCGTTAGCATTGACTATTATCGGCTGAAAACTGCTAACCATCAGTTTATTATCAGATACTTTGGTTAAAATTACCGAAAAAGTTTTCGTTTGTTGCTTTCCATGGAGGGAAATTTTCCCATCGATGTCGGCAACTTTAGTCTCACCAACGGCTAGATCTTTCAACATCTTGGTATCCACCTGCGAGCTTAACTTCAACTCGGGATACAAGGACACTTCAAACAACAGGTTTTGCATACGCTCATCGCGCACATCGATACCGGTCGCCACACTCATCAGGGGAATGGTTAATTCAAATTGACCATTATCCTTAAGGACACCATTGAGTTGCTTAAAGTGATGAACCTCAGCGATATCACCCTTTTTTACCGACACGAAGCTGACTCGAGAGTCCTGCTCCATTACTTGCCACTGGGCCGCACAGCTAAAACTAACCAGCGTCGATAATGCTGCAATTCCTATCCATTTTTTCATCGTATCCATCCTCAATCAGTGAGAGTTAAGGCAAGGCGGTCCCCCTGTGACACAGAAGTCCCCGCCGTATCCTTAGAAAATCTGTGATAAAGATCACCTAAGTCTCGCTAAAGATACTCTTTTTCTTGTTTAGCGACTAGTTAACTATCGTTAAACTCGCACCAGCCACTTATCTAAACTATTAGCAAAAGCCTGTTTATCCGCCGCCGATAAGGCATCAGGGCCACCGGTATGCACGCCCGATGAACGTAAGTCTTCCATAAAATCGCGCATCGTCAGTTTTTGGCGAATATTGTCCGTAGTGTAGAGTTCGCCGCGGGGATTAAGCGCCAGCGCGCCCTTTTCAATCACTTGCGCCGCCAACGGGATATCGGCGGTGATCACTAAATGCGTAGCCTCAACATGGTCGACAATGTATTGATCTGCCACATCAAAACCTGAGCCGACACGCACTTGGCTGATATAAGGCGATGGTGGCACCCGCAGCATTTGGTTCGCCACCAGCACTAGCGGCAGCGACTTTCGCTCAGCCGCGCGAAATAAAATCTCTTTAATCGGGTTTGGGCAGGCATCGGCATCGACCCAAATCTTATACTGTCCCACGCTTACGCTCCTAAAGACCATTAAGGTGCTAAACGGTCAATGACCCATTCATCCGCTTGGCGAGTGTAGAGAAAACGATCGTGCAGCCTGTGCTCACCGCCCTGCCAAAACTCGATGCTCGAGGGTTTGACTAAGTAGCCGCCCCAAAAACTCGGTAAGGGCACATCACCCTTGGCAAATTTGGCTTTCATTTCAAAGAACTTACCTTCGAGCACTTGTCGCGCGCTCAGTTTGCTCGACTGCTGTGACACCCAAGCCGCAATCTGGCTATCCTTAGGACGGGTCATAAAGTATTTCAGCACTTCGGCGGTAGAGAGTGGCTGCGCCTCACCAAGAATCGATACTTGGCGTTCAATCGGATGCCAGGGAAAATGCAGACTCACCTTGTTATTGGCTGCGATCTGCTGCGCTTTTCGGCTACCTAGGTTAGTGAAGAACACAAATCCCGAGTCATCGAAGCGCTTTAATAGCACAATTCGCTGATAGGGCTGACCATGCTCATCGACGGTGGCAACACACATCGCCGTGGGATCGCTCAGCTCGGCATCGCGAGCTTGCGTCATCCATAACTCGAATAGCTGCATGGGATTTTGGGGTAAATCGGCGCGTCTTAGACCGCCTTTGGTGTATTCGCGGCGAATATCACTGAGATCTGTCATAGGTTTTCCTTTTACAAGCGCACAATGATTGCCATCGGTGCAATCCGCTGATAATGCAAGTTTACCATGCCTTACTCGCAATTCGCTGCTCTGTTATTAAGCCGTCAATAAAAAAGCCAAGACCGTTAACCTTAGCTTTTTATTGATTATCCAGCGCTTAAGCATGGTACAAGATAGTACTGAAATGGACTCAAGCAGCAATGGCGAGCTCACCAGTGTTTGCCACTACATAAACTCGGGCTGTAATACTTGGGTTTCGAGTTGTTGATAATGACTAAAAGTTATCTCCCCCCCTGATGCTGTGGTGACCATGGCTTGGCCTAGACACAGATGAGCGGGGAATCCTTCGGTAAGAATGTGCTGATCAAAACCAATCAAGTCCCAACTCGTTGGGGAGAATCCATTAACTAATCGCGCCACAACGGGATGGGGGTAAGTCGCTAAATCGAGATTAGTCTCGAAGCTCACATAGGAATGTTCCCCTTGCCCCATAGATGGGGTGATATGCAAGGTAACATAGTCAGTCCCGCGTATCGCATTCAACGAAAAACCAGCAGGCTGAAAACAATGCATATCAAACTGAAAATCGGGAAAGAGTTGCTGAAATTCAAGCCGTTGATAAATCCCCTGCTCAGTTTGTGTTGGCAGCTTGAGATAATCGGCAAGCTCGCCACGGATGTGGTACATCATCAGTTCAAGGCAAGTCTCGGTTGAGGGCATAACTTGGCTGTCTGTACAAAACAGATCGCCAGTACAAAACTGATTGTCACTACAAAACAGATAGTGATGATGTGAGTCTAAATGACCCACTCGAAAGGCTTTGCCGGGGATCAAAGTCCGCAACTTAGCAATATCGTCCGCAAAGCTCGTGCTTTGTAGCTGAGCTTGGTATTCATTCTTGCGCTGATAACAGAGCGCGGCGATGTGCTCCACGCCTACGGCGTTGATAAAATGGCAGGCGGCATCCACTAGGGTGCTATTACCACAGGTGAGCAGCAGAATCTTATCATCCCAAACGAACAG
Source organism: Shewanella sp. GD03713 (assembly GCF_029843705.1). NCBI lineage: Bacteria > Pseudomonadati > Pseudomonadota > Gammaproteobacteria > Alteromonadales > Shewanellaceae > Shewanella > Shewanella sp. GD03713. The sequence continues at coordinate 1,915,507 of NZ_JAOCIW010000001.1, read as the reverse complement.
ACTGGATTCACTCAGCAGATAGGCATCGCAGGCATGATTACTGATTGTGGACAGGATTTCCGCATTGGCGCAGGCCACTAAGGTTGACCAAAAGCCATACTCTCGTTGGCGTAATGACGCCAACTTGGGAGTGAGTCTGATCTCAAGCTTTTTTTCCGCGCCTTCAAAAAACATCAAACCGTTCGCCTCATCTTATCCCTGTGTGTGGGCATCTATTGGTATATCAGTCATTAATGGTTCGCTGGCAACGCTGACTTAAGTGAACGCACGCATGTTAAGACTGGTAACCCATCAATTTCGCGCGGCTATTTTTACACGACTAACGCCGCAATAAAACCACCGAGCTTGCTTTTACAAGGTGACAGCCTTGCAATCCACTAGCAAAAAAGCAACCGGCTATAAAAAACAAAAGTCAGCCTAAGTGTCCCTAGGCTGACTTTTTTAACACACTCAATATTAAGAAAAATCTTCTAAATAAGTGTAACCTTTTAGGCCCACTTGCAGTTCTTCTAAAATCTGGGCGCGTTCTTCTTCAGCAATGTGCTGATTCACTAACTCTTCGTAAGTACGCATAAAGTCAACGGCATCTAAGTTAACATAGCGCAGTACGTCAGCAACTGTATCACCGGCAAGGACCGACTCAATGTTGGTCATACCGTTCTCTTCGATGCTCACCACCGCAGAGTTGGTATCACCAAACAGGTTGTGCATATCACCTAAAATCTCTTGATAGGCACCAACCATAAAGAAGCCCATCAGATAAGGGCTTTCAGCGCTCCAAGCCGGAACGGGCAGCGTGGTTTCAATTCCTTGGCCATCTACGTATTGGTCAACAATACCGTCAGAGTCACAGGTGATGTCCAGCATCACTGCGCGGCGCTCTGGCGCTTTGTCTAAACCAGACAGTGGCAGCACAGGGAACACCTGATCGATACCCCAAGCATCCGGTAACGATTGGAATAAAGAGAAGTTAACGAAGAACTTATCGGCTAACTTTTCGTTTAACTCATCGATAATCGGTCTGTGGTAACGGTTTTTAGTGCTTAACAAACCTTGAACTTCGTGACATACACGCAGGTTCGCCTGCTCAGCCCACGCACGTTCCGCCAAGCTTAATTGACCTAAAGCAAATAGCGATTGCGCTTCTTGCAGGTCACTTTGGCTATCGTGATAAATCTCAATCAGTGCACGTTGATCAGCGCGGCCGCTGATCTCGGTCCAAGATTGCCACATGTTGTGCAGCAGCTGTGGCGACTCTTCCGCTGGCGGCTGGATTTCTTCTACCTGATAGGCTTCAGTACCAATAACATCGGTGATCAACACGGCATGGTGCGCCGTTAAGTGACGGCCAGATTCTGAAATAATACGTGGCATAGGTTGCTCGTATTCATTACAGATATCGGTAAGCACGTTCACGATGTTGTTCGCGTATTCGCTTAAGCCATAGTTCATTGAGTTGTTACTTTGGCTACGAGTGCCGTCGTAATCCACCGCTAAACCACCGCCAACGTCGAAGCAGTTAATGCTGGCGCCTAACTCACGTAATTCACAGTAGAAACGCGCCGCTTCGCTCACACCTTGACGAATATCGCGGATGTTGGCGATTTGCGAACCTAAGTGGAAATGCAATAACTGCAGCGAATCCAACATGTCGTTTTCTTTTAACTGATCTACCACAGTTAAAATCTGCGCCGCAGATAAACCGAACTTAGACTTTTCGCCACCGCTGGCTTGCCACTTGCCTTTACCTTGGAATGCCAGGCGCGCACGTAGACCTAAGCGAGGTTTTACCCCTAAACGCTTAGACTCGGCCAACACCATCTTCAGCTCAGACAGTTTTTCTAAAACGATGTAGACCTTATGGCCTAACTTTTCACCAATTAAGGCTAAACGAATGTATTCGTTATCTTTGTAACCGTTACACACGATCACTGAACTGGCTTTTTGCGCCATGGCTAATACAGCCATTAATTCTGGCTTACTGCCGGCTTCTAGGCCTAATTGTGGAACTTCTTTTGATGCTTGGCTCGCAAGGATCTCTTCTACCACAGTTTTTTGTTGGTTTACTTTAATGGGGTAAACCAGCAAATAGTCCGCCTGATACTCATATTTTTGTATCGCTTGGTCGAATGCTTGGCACAAACTGTTCACTCTGTGGTGCAGAATTTGCGGGAAACGAACTAATACAGGTAAAGCGACCCCTGCTTTAACCATGTCTTTTGCTAGCTCATTTAAGCCAATCTTGTGATCAGGATTCTTAGGATCCGGCGACACAGTCACCTCACCTTGGTCGCTGATCCCATAAAACCCTTGGCTCCAGTGGGTAACGTTGTACCCAGCACGAGCAGCATCAATAGACCAATCATTCATTTTTATTTAGCCCGTCTATAAAAAAATGGGTTAAACGGCCACGGCATTCTTGCGCGACCGCCCGTTCGACAAACCCAGGTAAAACATATGTTTACCTGACATACAATTAGGATGAATTCACCCTGTTTAATGCAGCAAAATCAACCCAGCAGAGGTGACATTGATGCGTTTTTCCTTAACGCAGCCGGGGTAAACCCCATATTCTTATTACACTGGCGATGGTAGGAGATTGCGTTCATTTCACCTTTTATCGCCAAGGTTTCTCACCAATGGTATTAACCTTAGCGCGCTTTGAGGTTAAAAAACACCCAAAACCCTAACGTTAGGCGTTGCATCACAGCCGAAGACCCCAAATTCATTAAAAAGAGGGCCAAGCATGTCTACAACAACAGGTAACACTAAAGGAACAACATTACATATTAAGCGGCCAGGCAAGACCGAGCGCACCTAATAACAGGCAAGATTATTGTAACAGGGGACTGTTGGCTTCTTCGCGGCCAGAATTGATACGGATTAACGTGAGATGTTTAAGGCTGGTATCGTCATAGGGCACAACGATTGAGCGCTGACATTGTGATGCTTTTAGGCAAAGAGCAAAAAATGGATGCTTGTGCATTAGCTAAACAATTCCTCTTAACCCCATGTAACCATTATAAATTGTACGTTACACGGTTAATGACCTGTGAACCATAAAACCATTACAACTCACGTAATATTTGTCATGTCTGTAACGAGCGAAGTCGTTAAACGGCGCAATTAAACCGCGCAATGTCACAGAATGCAAGCAAGAATCTCATTTAATATTTTTCATTAAAATATAACAAACACCCCATTAACAGGGATGGCATCCCCATGCAGGGTTAATTTCGATAAATTAATAACTTAGTGAATAATCCTACTTTTAATACGTTCAATATTTTTTAATAGCCTTGCAGAATAAATGGCTAACAATCGCAGCGTCGGCATGATTTTTAACGCTCACTAAGCCATTAATCCTAAAGTGCGAACCTAAAAGCCGAACTGGAAGCTGCCGTTTACGGATAAAGCGGTTATAATCACCGCCGAATGACATCTATAGATAGAGAGCTACATGGTACAGATAGGAAAAACCTGCAAACTTGAGGTGGTAAAACAAGTCAGCTTCGGTGTGTATTTAAATGCCCACGAATTTGGCCAAGTGTTACTGCCCAACAAAGCCACCCCAAAAGATTGCCAAGTCGGTGACTGGCTAGAGGTCTTTTTATATCTGGACTCTGAAGATATCGTCATTGCCACTACGCGCAGACCACTTGCGCAAGTCGGTGAGTTTGCCTATCTAAAAGCCGTGGCAACGGGTCCTTACGGGGCATTTTTAGACTGGGGATTAGATAAAGATCTGCTACTGCCCTTTGGTGAGCAGCATAAACCCATCGAAGAGGGTCGCTCTTACCTCGTTTACGTGCATGTTAACCGCGCGGATGAACGTATTGTCGCCTCATCAAAAATTGATAAGTTCCTCGATAAAACTCCAGCTCAGTACGAAGTGGGTCAACAGGTTGACTTATATATCGGTGGCACTACAGATTTAGGCTACAAAGCCATTATTAACCATGCCCACTGGGGCGTGATTTACCAAAATGAAGTGTTCCAAAAGCTGCGTTTTGGCCAAAGAGTGAAAGGTTTTATCAAACAAGTGCGCCGCGATGGCAAAATCGATTTGGTCTTGCAGCAAGGCAGTAAGCAAGAGCTCGATAAGCACGCACACATTATCTTAGTGAAACTTAAGCAAGCGGGTGGATTCTTACCGCTGACCGATAAAACCGATGCCGAAGTGATTTACGAGCAACTCGGCATGAGCAAAAAAGCCTTCAAGAAGAGCATCGGCGGCCTGTTTAAAGCGGGCAAGTTAAGCATCGATGATGATGGCTTACGTCTGACTGAAGCAGACTGATTGGGCAGAATAGTCAACCGAATACGGGACTTAGCACTCTCTTGCCCCCATGTTCGTGCTTTATTTGTACAAATAGTTTGCCTTAAACCTCAGTTTACCGACAAGCGCTAGGATATTAAGCATGGCTCTGTTATAACAAAGCCATGCTTTTTTCTTTGGAGCTTATATGGAACTCACGTTACACGAAGCCAGAGTTATCGGTTGTCTACTTGAAAAAGAAGTCACCACCCCAGAGCAATACCCTCTTTCGCTCAATGCCCTGACCCTCGCCTGTAATCAAAAAACCAGCCGCGATCCCGTATTGGACTTAAGCGAAGCGCAGGTTCAAGACGCCCTCGATTCATTGAATAAAAAGCGACTTATCAGCGAGCAATCCGGCTTTGGTAGCCGAGTCGTCAAATACAAGCACAGATTCTGCAACACCGAATTTAGCGAGTTACAACTTTCCAGCGCGGCGCTAGCTATTGTGTGCTTGCTGCTGCTTCGCGGCCCACAAACGCCGGGCGAGTTGCGAACCCGCAGCAACAGGCTGCATGACTTTAAAGATGTGCTCGAAGTGGAAGCCTGCATTAAGCAATTGATGGAGCGAGATAAACCCGTGCTAGCCCAACTGCCACGGGAACCAGGTAAGCGTGAATGCCGTTACACTGAGTTATTCTCCCAAGGTGCTGAGCAGGTCAGCGCCGCGTCATTCACCAGTGCCACAAATGCAGATGCCCAGCCGCTAAATGAGCAGGATAGACAACAACTGGAAGCGAGAGTTACGCAGCTTGAAGAGCAAGTAGCTGAACTTAAAGATAAGTTAGACTCGCTTATCGCTTCTTTATCCTAACCGCACTGCGGACGACTTTCGCGCATGGTCGCTCTTAATGATGACTAACGTGAAAGTTTGTCCGCCCACTCACTGACGAGACAGCGAATGACACCAAACGCTCCCAGTACATTCAACAACATGCTTTTGATCGCTGGCTTTGAATGTCGCAAATTTCTATTTAACCTTCGCGGGATTATCGCCCTGATCGCCTTTGCATTAGTGTGGGGCATGCTGTTGCTCTACCCCATCCAAGGCGCTTCGACCCTATTAATGCAGCCCAATATCAAAGATCTGATCGACGGTCTCTTAGGCAGCCAAGCACTCAATGTGCTGTTTGACTGGCCCGTGGCGGAAATGGCTATCTTCTGGTGCTTTGCGCTGTATCTGTTTCCCATGTTCAGTATTTTGATTGCCGCCGATCAGTTCTCCTCAGACAAATCCCGCGGCACATTGCGCTTCTATACCCTAAGAACCAGCAAAGACAGCCTACTCTTCGGCCGCTTTTTGGGGCAAATATTGATCCAAGGTCTACTGATCTTATTGACTATCCTCGCCACCATAGCGCTGGCACTCACTCGCGATATCGGCTTGTTATTACCCGCATTAACGTCGGGTGCCTTGGTCGGCATCAACTTGCTTATCGTGATTTTACCCTTTACCGCGGTCATGACCCTATTGTCCCTCTATGCCAACACGGCAAGACAGGCCATGGTGCTCGCCACCATCTTGTGGACTGTAGTCTCGATTGCACTATTGATTTTGGGTAATCAATCCAGCTTATTTGAAGGCTTACAATGGATATTGCCTGGCGCTCAACTGTCGAACATGGTCAACACCAATGGACTCCAGAGCTTTGCCTACGCACCAATCCCCCTATTACAAACCGCATTCGCCCTCTTCCTTGGCCGCGTTTATATCCAAAGGAGTCAACTATGATCCTCATTCAATGCCAAGGACTGTCCAAACACTATGGCAGTAAAAAAGCGCTCAATAACGTTAACTTAACCCTCGAATCGGGAGCGCCCATCGCCTTGGTTGGCCCTAACGGTGCAGGTAAAACCACGCTATTTAGCCTACTTTGTGGTTACCTCACCCCAAGCGCGGGCACGGTGCGTATTCTGGGAGAAGCGCCAAATAGTCCAGCATTATTAGGGCAAATTGCCGCCCTGCCACAGGATGCAACGCTCGATCCCAATTTGACCATTATCAGCCAGTTAAGCTTCTTTGCGCGTCTTCAAGGAATGGATAGCAAGCAGGCAAATCAAGAAGCCCTGCGAGTGCTGAATTTAGTGGACTTAGCCGAGGTGGCGCAGCAAAAGCCACCGAGCCTGAGCCATGGGATGAGTAAACGTGTGGCGATTGCCCAAGCCTTAATCGGCTCGCCTAAACTGGTATTACTCGATGAGCCAACCGCAGGACTCGATCCCGCCAATGCAAAGAAAATCCGTGAACTCGTCAGAACGCTCTCACCCACAACCACTTTTGTGATCAGCTCACACAACTTGGACGAACTCGAGAAGCTCTGTGACCAAGTGCTGTATCTAGATAAAGGTGAGCTGGGCCAATCGATTTCGATGCGCTCATCCAATAGCGGCAGTGATTATCTCACCCTCACCATGGAAAGCTGCGACAGTGAAGCGCTGCTCCAAGCCGTCGGTCAAATAGCCGGTGTAGTGAATATCACCTCAAAACAAGCCCATGTATTTGTTATCCAATTGGATGACACGGCAAATCGCCATTATGAGTTTGAAACCGCCCTAGTCGCCCTGTTTAAGCAGCAGCATTGGCAATATAAGATGCTGCTGAAAGGGCGCACGTTGGAAGAAACGTTATTTTCTTAACTCCGCGATAAGTCCAGCCATTATTCCTACACTTAACTCCACCTCTAACAGCGCCCGCAAGGGCGCTTAGCTAAAAACATTTTATATTTAACCTCCAGAATTTGCGTCTGCCTTATATTTCCATTCCATTAAAAATAAACCCAAAGCCTCAATAAGGTTTGTACTTAAATCATTTAGCAAAATTTATAAGTTATGCTAGGTTATTTTGAGCAATCTGTATTTTTCGCCTTTAAACTGACACAAGATCTATGTTCAGCTGCTATCGATATAATTGGAATATTTCAATCATTAAGGAAACTAATGGCTACTAGAGAAAGCATGAAACAATGGATTGTAGAATATCTTAATTCCTCTGGAGGACGAGGCTCACCTCGTGATGTATCGAAGTATGTCTGGGAGAAATACGAATCTGAGCTAAAATCCTCTGGAGATCTGCTGTACACTTGGCAATATGATATCCGTTGGGCCGCTCAAAAGTTAAGGAATGAGGGTGTTCTGAAATCAGTTAATGGACGACGTGATTTACCTTGGGAGCTAAGCTAAATATAAAACCTTGTTAACTCAAGTAGGCGTCATCACAGCAAGTGAAAAGATTACCGCATAAGGAGCAATACACAGTGAAGTGGGCATTTATTGACTATGAAAACGTCGGTAATTTAGAAAAAATCGACCTTTCTATATACCAAAAAATAATCATATTCCTTGGAGCAAAGCAACCCAAGATAGATTTTGGTGAAAAAAAGTATGACAAGCCACTTGAAATCATCGTTATTCAACTGAAAGCAACCCAGTCAAATAATCTAGACTTTCATCTATCATATTATCTCGGATGTTATGAGAGCACTGCGAGTGAAAACGTAACCTTCGACATCATTTCAAACGATAATGGTTTTGCTCCACTTATCGCACATATAAAATCAAATGGACGTATCTGTAAGCATATTAAGCTTGCAACAGTAGAAAATATCAGCGCAAAATTACTGCATAGTTTAACTTCGAAGCCAAAAGAGAAACGCCCGAAAAAAGTTGACTCCTTACGTAACCATATCGCTTCTCATATGGGGATTAAAGGTAATCAAATCGCAATCCAAGGCTACTTAAATAAATTGATTAATGACAAAGTGATTTCAGTGTCTGGAGATAAGGTAAGTTATCATCGCTAACCAATAAAGCAGCAGTTAAGCCGCTTTGGTAAACCTAGGCTTTCAATCTGATCCCGAGCTTGTTATAACTCCCCTTTCCTGCTCTTTCGCTGAATTCAGAGGTTTCAATGAACAAAGCACAACTTATCCAACGTATCGCCACTTCGCTTGAACAGTCCCAGGCCAGCACTAAACCTGTTGTCGAACAGATCCTACAACAGATCCATATCGCCTTAAGCGAAGGTGAAAAAGTCTTCCTGCCACAATTTGGCACCTTCGAATTACGTTATCATTTACCTAAATTGGGTCGAAACCCGCAAACTGGCGAGACGATTGAGATTGCAGGCTTTAACCAGCCAAGCTTTAAGGCCGCGACAGCACTTAAACAAGCGATAAATGAGTAGTATTGCGGATGTGTAAAATTGCCTCGTGAAAACCACGGGGCTTTTTTATGGGACAAGGTAACGACATCACTTTGGCAATAAGCCTTAGCGTTCAAACGCAGCCTACACGAGCTCAGTTTGATGCTATCAAGCTCAGAGTGGAGAAATAAAGTGGAGAAATAAGTAGGTTATAAGGCAGGACTAATGCCTGTAACAAAAGTGGCAAGCGCGAAACTGTGCCTCAAGAGAAGAAGATAGAAACGGCCCTTTAAACCAAACCCAAAAATCAGAGCCGTAGATGCAAAAAAGCCCCGACTAATGTCGAGGCTTATTTACTATTCACTAAGAATAATGGTACCCGAGGCCAGACTTGAACTGGCACGCTGTTACCAGCGAGGGATTTTAAATCCCTTGTGTCTACCGATTCCACCACTCGGGCAAACTTTGAATATCGCAAGCACTGCTATTGATATTGTTAACTCTTTGCTTCGCTCTTCTACTTATATTTCAATGTATAGGTAACGAAGTTTAACGCTTCAGCTCGCTTTGAGCTGTCACCATTATAATAATGGTACCCGAGGCCAGACTTGAACTGGCACGCTGTTACCAGCGAGGGATTTTAAATCCCTTGTGTCTACCGATTCCACCACTCGGGCAAACTCTTTATATTAACGACGGGAATCGTGTCATTAATATCTTAATTATGGAGGCGCGACCCGGAGTCGAACCGAGATCGACGGATTTGCAATCCGCAGCATAGCCATTCTGCCATCGCGCCATCTTTCCAATCCTTTTAGATTGGAGCGACATATCGGGTTCGAACCGATGACCTATACCTTGGCAAGGTATCGCTCTACCAACTGAGCTAATGTCGCATCATGTAGAGTTAAGATTTTGTTTTCACTTCGTCTCTCGTCTACGGGGAGGCATTCTACCTATTTACCATGCAGTGTCAACCGCTGTTTTATCGATAACTTACTGCTTGCGCACTAAATAATCTCTTTGATCTTTTATTGCGCTATTCGGCCGTTAAATCTTTCCAGGCGGCTAAAATGTAGCTCATCATTGACCAGAAGGTTAACACTGCAGCGATATATAACAACACAAATGCTGCGGTGATCATTAATGGGTTGTATTGCCAGATCAGGCCAATAATCGCCACCATCTGCGCCGCCGTTTTATATTTGCCGATCCAAGAAACCGCAACCGTCCCGCGCTTACCTAATTCAGCCATCCATTCACGCAGGGCTGAAATCACAATTTCGCGACCAATCATAAACAGCGCCGGCAGCGTTAACCAAATATCGGCATATTGCTCCACCAATAACACCAGCGCGGTGATCACCATCAGTTTATCGGCAACGGGATCGAGAAAAGCCCCAAAACGCGTGAGTTGCTTGAGTTTACGGGCGGCATAGCCATCCAAGGCATCGGTAATGGCGGCAAGCCAAAACACAAAAGCAGCAACGAAGGGAGTCCAACTGTAAGGCAGATAAAAGAGCACCACAAAGATGGGCAGTAAAAAAAGCCTAAAAAGGGTTAATGCTATAGGTAAGTTAAACGGCATGATCGAACCAGTTAGTCAAAAGCAGCGCCAATCTTGCCTTAAATTTATCACCCTCGCAATGCATCATGAATGGTTTGTGCCATTTCTATGCTAATACCCGGCACTTTCGCTAACTCGGCCACACTCGCGCCCTTCACTTCCTGTAAACCACCAAGATGTTGCAATAACGCCTTGCGCCGCTTAGGACCAATGCCCGGAATGGATTCGAGCGTCGAGGTGTTACGGGTTTTCTGACGACGATTGCGATGGCCTGTAATCGCAAAGCGGTGCGATTCATCACGAATATGTTGAATAAGGTGCAGCGCTGGCGAGTCATCTTCAAGAGAAAAGCTCGTTTCAGTGTCGCCAAAGATTAAGGTTTCAAGCCCAGGTTTACGGCTTTCTCCCTTTGCCACCCCAATCAGTTGCGGCGCTTTATCTAAATTAACGAATTTCTCATCCACTATTTGCTGCGCGATACGCAGCTGCCCTAGACCACCGTCGATAAATAAGATGTCAGGAATTTTGCCGCTGGCATCGATTTTATCAAATCGACGACTAATGGCTTGTTTCATCGCGGCATAATCATCGCCGGGAGTAATGCCTTCGATATTGTAACGGCGGTATTCGGCCTTATGTGGCCCCTCGCGGTTAAACACCACGCAGGAGGCTACCGTGCTCTCCCCCATGGTATGGCTGATATCGAAACACTCCATCCGCTGGATTGGCGCATTAAGCTCGAGAATCTCCTCAAGCAAGACAAAACGCTGTTCAACGGTGTTTTTATGGGACAGACGCGTCATCACAGCATTAGTGGCATTGGTCAGCGCGAGGCGCAAAAAGCTTGCCCTGTCGGCGCGCACATTGGTTTTGATGCTGAACTTTTTGTTTAACGCCTCAGAGACGGCCGACTCTAGCTCGTGCAATTCTTCAAAGTGATGGCTTATCACCACTTCCTTAGGAATGGTGCGTTGAATATCGGCATTTAAATAAAACTGTAGCAGGAAGGAACGTAAGACTTCTTCGATATCCGTTTGCGCGGGCACCGTTGGATAATAGCTGCGGCTACCAAAAATTTTACCTTCGCGGATAAATAACAGGTGAAAACAAGCGATGCCCGAGGCGTAATGCACGCCGATAACATCCATATCCCCGGTATTGCCCGAGACTTCTTGCTGCTCGGCCACGCGGCGCAGCGCCATAATTTGATCGCGAAAGCGCGCGGCTTGTTCATAGGCTTGCTGCTCGGCGGCCTCTTCCATCTTAGCCACGAGCTCACTGATAACTTGCTTATCTTTTCCCTTTAGGAACAAACTGGCGAGTTTAACCTGCTCATCATACTCCGCATTACTGACCTTACCGACGCAAGGCGCGCTGCAACGGGATAACTGGTATTGCAGGCAGGGACGAGTGCGGGATTTATAATAGAGATCATCACACTGGCGAATAGGAAACAGCTTTTGCATCAAGTGCAAACTTTCGCGCACCGCGCCGCCATTGGGATAAGGCCCAAAGTAATAGCCCTTCTCCCGCTGCGGCCCGCGATGGTATGCAAGGCGTGGATGCTCGTGTTGACTCAAGAAAATATAGGGGTATGACTTATCGTCCCGCAGTAACACATTGTATTTGGGCATGTACTGCTTGATATAGTCATTTTCAAGCAGCAGCGCATCGGTCTCGCTGTGGGTCAGCGTCACATCGATATGATGGATATGGGACACCAGCGCCTGGGTTTTCACATTCCCAAGGTTTTTACGGAAATAGGAGGATAAGCGCTTCTTAAGATCTTTGGCTTTACCCACATAGATGACGTCACCTTTGACGTCATACATGCGATAAACCCCAGCAGAGGATGAAACCGTGCGTAAAAAACTCTGGGCGTTAAAACCTGTCGACATCGTTATACACCCACTCTTTTACTCACCGTCTTCAACACAATTTGATAAATCGTCTTCACACTCACAGCTAACACTTAATTAATGCTAGAACCATTAACACAAACGGCCATTAGAAATGGCCAGCATCTAACATTTTATAGCGGATCGCTAAACGGGTCAGCTCCACATCGCCACTGATCCCAAGCTTGGCAAACAAGCGATAACGGTAACTGTTAACGGTTTTTGGGCTTAAGTTGAGTTGCTCCGAAATATCATTGACCTTTTCACCATTGGTGATCATCAACATAATTTGCAGCTCACGTTCGGACAAGGCTTTAAACGGATTCTCATCGGCAGGGTTGAATTGGCTCAATGCCATTTGTTGGGCAATTTCTGGGGATAGATAGCGCTGCCCACGGGAAACCTGACGTATCGCTTGCAATACTTCGGGAGGAGTTGCCCCTTTGGTTAAATAACCAGACGCGCCCGCCTGCATCACTTTACTGGGGAAAGGATCTTCAGTATGCACAGTTAATACAATAATCTTGGCATGGGGCTGATAACGTAAAATCTTACGTGTGGCTTCGAGCCCGCCCATCCCAGGCATATTCATGTCCATTAAGATGACATCGGCTTCATTTTGTCTCGCCCACTGTACCGCGGTCTCGCCATCTGGCGCTTCTCCCACGACTTTGATCCCACGTTCATCTTCTAAGATGCGGCGGATCCCAGTTCTTACAAGCTCATGGTCGTCAACTAAATATATCGATATCAACTTTTATCCACCTTTAACCAATGTCGACTAACACAGTGTAGTCAAATCAGAATACCGCAACCGGAATATAGGTTATCAGGGTAATTTAGCCCAACAATGGTATTTCGCAAAGCATAAAATGAATATTGTTAACTAGATGATATTTAAAGGAACAACGGACTCATTAACCCAGTTTAAATTCTGCACTTAAGGCGCTACTGGTTTCGGCATTCACGGCAAATAACCAAGAGTGTGCTCAATGCCGCAAGTTTTAAACACAATAGAATGGCAGACTAAAATGTAAAAGACCGAGAATAGTTTAGCGGTCTTTGGATTGCATTTGACGGAGGAGCTGCGCTTAGCATGAGGAACCCTAGGGTTCAACTTACCAAATTGCAAAAACAAAAAAGCCATCATTGCTGATGGCTTTTCCGTAGAATATGGCGGAGGAGCAGGGATTTGAACCCTGGGTGGGCTATAAACCCACGCCGGTTTTCAAGACCGGTGCATTAAACCACTCTGCCACCCCTCCGAACGAGCGAAATAATAGCTATCTCCCCTCAGGTTGTAAACCTAAATTTATTATTAATTGAATTGATTGGCGATTTGATATGCAGTCGTCGATAAAACCATCGAATAACGTCTAATCTTCACCCAAAAGTCCCTGTATTCACACTTAAGGTGGCACTTATGGCTACTTAGGCGCAAACACGCTGCGCTCAATACACACGCCCCTTTTAACTCGCCCCCCATTAAAGTAGCCACTTTATATAGCCGAAATCGGCATCTAATAAAAAGTCGCGCGAATCAAAGCGCTATATGCATTTGAAAGCCAATTGGCGATACGGATGCCTGCACTTATAAGTAGTTAAGAAGGTGGGAAGAAACCCTCAAGGTAAATACGAGTTTGCTTAAGCAAACGGGCGTTAACCTTAGCAAATAGGTATTCGTATCGCCCAAGCGACTCCGCGTGCACCTATCTGCCAAACAACACTGAGTTGGTAGGGCTGGCGCTGCTCAAATGACTCTCAAATGCAGTAAATAAGCTGACAAGCTTCGTATGCAGAACCTAGGTTCGAATTCTGTAAACAAAAAACCATCATCGCTGATGATATTTCGTGGAATATGGCAGAGGAGCTGCACTTAGACTGAGGAACCCAAGGATTCAACTTCCTAAATTGCAGAAACAATAAAGCCATCATTGCTGATGGCATTTCGTAGTATATAGCGGAGGAGCTGCGCTAAGAATGAGGAACCCAAGGGTTCAACTTCCTAAATTGCAAAACAAAAAAGCCATCATTGCTGATGGCTTTTCCGTAAAATATGGCGGAGGAGCAGGGATTTGAACCCTGGGTGGGCTATAAACCCACGCCGGTTTTCAAGACCGGTGCATTAAACCACTCTGCCACCCCTCCGAATGGCGCAAATAATATAAGCATCATCGGTGCTTGTAAACAGCAATTTTTCAATATTGTGTCAAATGCTCATCTTATGTTCACCAAGATGTTTTTTCAGGCAAATAGCCAACAAATTTTCAGCAATATCTGAGTAAACCAACGCAAAAACACCTATACAGTAAGAGACTTGCCGTCTTGGTATGGTAAAATCGCGGTAACTTTTCATGGTAAATGCTTATATGAATTCACTCTTGATACCATCATCCTCACTCGCGCCTGAATTTAACCTTCCTACCCTGCCGCAATCGGCCACAGGGTTAAAAGCCCTGCTTTTAGGGCAAGAACGTGTATTGGATGCTTTTAAGTTACATAACGCCATTGCCGATCAACAGCTGTACCTCGCCGATTTCCCCGGCATCGACCGACAATTAATCATGCAAGCCCTCATGGAAACCATCGAGCCGTTATCCAACGCTTATTTAGTGGCGGCTCGTCCTGTAGAAAAAGCGATTCAATTCCAATGGCAGTATGAAGTGCCGCTCGACAATCAAGGCGCCATTGCCGAAAAAAATGTCAGTTACCGTTACCTAAGTGGCAATATCCGCCGTGCCGATCTTCTCGGCCGCATGGTGCAATCGGCAAATGGCAGCAAATATCAACCCGGTGCCCTCGCCCAGTGCCACTATGTGTTTATCTGCGCCGAATCTCTGTGGAAACGCGAAAGCCTATGGGATCTGATGATGCAAATTCTGACGCAAAAATCCTATCAGATAAGCAGCCACCTGAGCCCTATTCCGCTAAATTGTAAAATCATTCTGATTGGCGCAGGTTTAATCTACAGCCAAGTCCGCTCAGAGGACTGGCAATTTCAGCGCCACTTTAGTTTGCTGGCAGAGCTAGCGAGTGAACTCGATCTGACTCGCTTTAAAGAAGTGCAATATGCCAGTTGGTTACAAGCCGTGGCTCAGAGTGTTGAGGTTGGTTTAGAGCAATCAAGCCTTGCGCCACTGTTTAGACACAGTGCTAGGTTAACCGAACATCAACGCCGTTTAAGCCTGTCGATGCTCGATTTTGCCCAATTAATGGCTCAGGCTAAGGTCTATCGCGGCAAAGCCACTATCAATGCCGCCAGTATTGAACACGCGCTCGAGCAAGCCAACTATCGCCATAACAGCTCTGAAGAGTTTTCAGGGCAAAGTTTTGATGACAATTTCATAAATCTGCCAACTGAAGGCGCTATGGTAGGACAGATTAATGGCCTGACGGTTATCGATGCGATTGACCATAGTTACGGCGAACCCGCGCGGATCACCGCAACCGTGCACTATGGTGATGGCGAAGTGGCAGACATTGAAAGAAAGTCCGAGCTGGGTGGCAATATCCACGCCAAGGGCATGATGATCTTATCCGCCTGCCTATATCGCATTTTTGGACGTGACGCCCCGCTACACCTTAATGCCAACATCGTATTCGAACAGTCCTATCAAGAGATCGATGGTGATAGTGCATCGCTCGCCGAGTATTGCTGTTTGATGTCGGCCATTGCCGAGCAGCCGATTATCCAGTCGCTCGCCATTACCGGCGCCTTGGACCAATTCGGCAATGTGCAAGCCATTGGCGGCATTAATGAGAAGATTGAAGGCTTCTTCAATCTGTGTGAACGACGCGGTCTCACGGGTGAACAGGGCGTCATTATGCCTAAGTCGAACGTACTTCAGCTTAACCTCGCCCCTAAAGTGATAACAGCTGTAGGCAAAGGCCAATTCCATATCTATGCAATTGAGCATATGGACGAAGCAGTGGAGCTACTGATGCAAATGCCAGCAGGGGTTGCCAATGAAGATAATGACTTCCCTGCAGATTCCTTATACGGCCTAGTGCAAGAACGGCTCGATAAGCTGGCGGGAAATGGCGAAGAAGAGATTAGCTTAATGACGAGATTACTCGCAAAACTGGGATTATTTCGCCATTAATTAGCTGATCGGAGTTGTTTAGCTTACACGTGTTCGCTAATCTTGGCGGCTCTTATTGCTGGAGTAGTAAAACAATGAATAAAGCAAACAGTTTCAATAAAGAAGAACTCATCGCCTGTGGCCATGGGAATTTATTTGGTCCAAACTCGCCTCGTTTACCCGTTGATAATATGCTGATGATCGACCGGATCATTACCATTAACGATAACGGCGGTGAATTTGGCAAAGGTGAAATTGTTGCTGAACTCGATATTAATCCAGATCTCTGGTTCTTTGGCTGCCACTTCATCAGCGACCCAGTAATGCCAGGTTGTTTAGGCTTAGACGCTATGTGGCAATTAGTAGGTTTTTACCTTGGTTGGGAAGGCGCCGAGGGTAAAGGCCGCGCACTGGGCGTAGGTGAAGTGAAATTTACCGGACAAGTGTTACCTGGCGCGAAAAAAGTGACTTACAAGCTAAACATCAAACGTACCATTCATCGTAAATTGGTCATGGGTATTGCCGATGCCATTCTTGAAGTCGATGGTCGTCAAATTTATAGTGCGACTGATTTAAAAGTTGGCGTATTTAGCGATACGTCAACCTTCTAATCGCTGCTGTACCCTACACGACTCGATACAAAAATGCCCTCATCTGAGGGCAATTATGCTGCATTACTCTGTCTGTTCTGGGCTATTTAATCCACGAGAAACACTCGTTATTTATTAAATAGCCCATTAACTCGGCCATCCACACCTTCACGCCAACCACCTAACCACTGTGATCGCGAATCAAGATTTGCATAAGGACAAAGCTCTTTAGATCGACCCCCAATACCCGCTTGGAATCCTTTGGAAAAAGCTCTGTCTAAACGATCTCGTTTTTGTCTTTTCATGCAAGCGTCCTCTGTTCTACGTGAAATAGAAGCAACAGCTTCATCCATAGAAATAGTGCTTTTCAGCGCCGAGATCAATCAAAAAATCGTCCATTTTATCGACTATTTATTAAACTATTGAGATCATGGTTAAAAAAAATCGAGGCAATTTGCCTCGATTTTTTGAGTCTGAATTTAAGCTGAAAAATTAGCGAACGCGACGACGTAGCCAGACTAAAGGTAAGGCAAGTAACCAAACGAGAGATGCTGCGCCCTTACGTTCGTAATTGCCCGTATCAGTGCTATCATCCACAGTACAAGCTTCACCATTAGTAGATGGCTTGAGCACCACCATACGCGGAATATAGGCTGTTACTGGGTCACCATTACCACTAAGTTCAAACAGCGGTTCACCATTTTCCCCAACAATAATATTACCCTTCGAGTCTAACTGGAACGAAGGCTTACGAATAAAGGCAGTACCTACGATAGTCCCATCTTCATTAATGCTGGTCGCTTCAACAACGAGAATATCACTATTATAAGTCAGTACTTTTCCTGAACCATCTGTGAATTCAACCTTATGGCGAGCCCAATTACCATCCGAGCCCTTTTCAAAGCCCTTGGATTCACAGGTCAGTAAGTTATTGAGGTTACTGAACTCCCCAGTAGATTTCTCGTAGAGGAAGCCCGCCTTAGGACGTGGTTTTTCCTTATCGTAGGTAGTTTCAATATAACCAACAACTTGGCCTTTATTATTGATATCTTTGGGTTTACTCGAAAGGTCAGTGGTCGTTGATGCAAAATCATTCGGCGTGACATAACCGACTTCGGGCGTATTGATATCAAAGTAGAAAAATTTATCACGTGCATAACCTTGGATATAACTGCGATAGCTACCAACAAGAATACCGTTGTCGTTCACATCGTAAGCAATTGAACTCGAAACAGAATCACCCATTGGGATCCAATGGTATTGATAGTTGCCCTCAGCATCTTTACTCCAATAGGCAGCATCCTGGCGCAATCTATCTGTATTACCGTTACGGTAAACGTGCGAGCGTCCTGCAACTACGCCTTCATTGTTCACACCCAGAGCTTGAGCCGTAAAGGTTAAGGTGTTATCACTCGCAGGGGTTAAGCCTAAAGGTAAAACTGTGCCAGTTGCTACGCCATTATCCAGTTGCCACACATATGCACGGGTTTGGTACTGAATATTGCGCGTACCTTGAGTATTCGGATATTGCTCGCGCTGGATACACACATCTAACGGTAACGTGTTATCTGTGCTTAAACAGTAAGCTACACGATCGCCACCATATTTACTGATATCAGTACTGGCATAACCGACAACTAAATTATTGTTATTAACCGCAGTCGCCGCAGACCAACCGCCTAACTCAACGGTCTTATCGTCTTTAACGTATTGAGTATAAGGTGGGAGTAAGGGAATTTCGCTATCCCCTACTTTGGCAAAACCGCGATATTCATAATCACGGTAATACCAGTAATCCGCAGTATCATCCGTAGTCGCGGTATTTTCCGTTTTCTTTTCAGGTGCGGTCATACTCCCCACTTTCACGCCAGCATCGTTGATGCCATAGTAAAAGGTATCGACTGAATTAACGACCGAAGTATCACTCGGTGGCGTAGTACCATTGATACTGTCAAAGGTTGGCTTCCATGCGCCAAAGGCACCATTTTGCGCGGCGATAAAAGCAAAGTTATTGGCAATAATGGCAGATGTAATAGAGTAGGTAATGGTTTCCTCAGGGGCAATACCATCTTCGACGTCAATAACCCCACCTTCGACATCAGATGTACTGAGTTTTTTCTTACCTTTGATGATACCGACCAACTCATCGTTGGCGTTAACACCTAAGGCATACCCATTACGCGCCCCTTGGAAGCTGTCAGAGAGTGGCAGATCATAATTATCAAGGTTAACAATTTCATAGACGGGTGCAGCATGGGCACTGTGTAATACGCCAAGGACACCTAAGGCAACCAAGGAGAGGGCTTTATCCAACTTTGACTTCATTAATTCTATTCCCATTTTTATTATTGGTTTACTTCAGTGACTCAAGCTCTTCCCATCGCTCGAAGCAAACTTCCAATTGTTTTTCTTTATCTGCCAACAGGTTCAATATTGGATTGATTTTATCCTGTGCTTGACTATAAAAATCTGGGCGCGCCACTGTGGTTTGCAATTCGAGGATTTCAGCCTCTAATTTCTCCATTAACTCAGGCATGGCCTCTAATTCACGCTGTAACTTATAGGACAGTTTTTTCGCGGCTTTGGCGGGCTCAGCCACTTTCACCTCAGCGGTTTTTGCTGTCGCAGGAGCTTCGACCGTGTTTGGCTGACTAGGTTCCTCAGAATAAAACTTTGCCCCTTGGTCAATCGCATCTTGATAACCACCAACATACTCGCTCCAATGCCCATTACCCGCATACCACCAGCTGCTGGTGACAGTGTTATCGATAAAGGCCCTATCATGGCTCACAAGTAACAGTGTGCCTTGATACTCAGTCAGCAGCGACTCTAGCAATTCTAGGGTCTCAATATCAAGATCGTTTGTCGGTTCGTCGAGGATAATCAGGTTAGCGGGGCGAATAAGTAACTTAGCCAGCAGTAATCGGTTTTTCTCACCGCCAGATAATGCCTTCACCGGCGTGCGGGCGCGCATCGGTGAAAACAGGAAATCCTGCAGATAACTTAAGATATGGCGATCTTGACCATTAATAGTGATGGTCTTTTTACCCTCACCCACGTTGTCTTCAACGGTTTGCTCAGGATCCAGCGCCTCACGGTATTGGTCGAAATAAGCAATCTCCAACTTAGTACCGACTTTCACCTCACCCGATTGAGGTTGTAATTTCTCAATCAACAGCTTAATAAGAGTCGATTTACCACAGCCGTTCGGGCCGATAAGCGCAATACGATCCCCGCGAAGTACTGTGGTATTAAAGTTTTTAACCAGATTTTTATCGGGCAGATTATAGTTTAAGTCCTTCACATCGAAGACCAACTTACCCGAACGCTCGGTATCAGCCACCGCCATCTTGGCATTGCCCTGACGATTTAAGCGCTCACTACGTTCTTGACGCAGTGCTTTCAATGCACGCACGCGGCCTTCGTTACGGGTACGACGGGCTTTAACGCCTTGGCGGATCCAGACTTCTTCTTCGGCTAATCGCTTATCGAATAAAGCGTTTTTCTCGGCTTCAACCCTTAACCATTCCTGCTTGCCATCAAGATAAGCTTGATAATTGCCAGGCCATGAGGTCACTACGCCACGGTCTAAATCGACGATACGGGTTGCCATGCGGGCAATAAAGCCCCTGTCGTGGCTGATGAACACAATGGCGCCCTGGAAATCCAAAAGGAATTTTTCCAGCCATTCGATGGTATCGATATCTAAGTGGTTAGTCGGTTCATCGAGCAGCAATAAATCCGGCTCACTCACGAGGGCGCGGGCAAGCGCTACTTTACGCTGCCAACCACCGGATAATTCACTTAAGGATTTATCGGGATCGAGCCCTAATAACTCACAATTTTGTTTGATGCGCGAGTCAAGCTGCCAGCCATTGTGATGATCTAAAGTCTCCTGCAGCTTTTGCATTTGATTGAGCATACGCTCCATCTGCTCAGGCTCGGCAAAGGCCACATCGTGGGACAGTTGATGGTACTGCTCTAACGCTTCACCGACTTCCTTTAAGCCAGCAGCGATATAAGAATAGACCGAGCCCTGCTCCGCCTTCGGTGGATCTTGTTGCAAACGGCTAACGGTGACGCTGTTGTCGATGTTGAATTCCCCTTCATCGAGCAGCACATCGCCGGATAAAATCTTCAATAGACTCGACTTGCCCGCGCCGTTGCGGCCAACAATACACACTCGCTCGCCACGCTCGATGGTGAAATCGGCATTTTGCAGCAGCGGAGTGTAACCATAGGCTAACGAGCCATTATTGATACGAACCAGACTCAAACTAAGCTCCTAAAAATTCTTGTAATTGGGTAGCGTCAAAGGGCCAAAAGAGGCAACGCTCATCCGCGGCCTTCACCACGGGAATACACACGCCATAACGCTCAGCTAAGGCTTCATCATCACAAATATCGATGGCGGTAAAGGGCACCTCGGCGGCATTAAGCAATGCCGCCGCCTGTTCACATAAGTGACACCCTTCGGTGTGGTATAGAATGTAACCCGCTTGCAGTACATTATGCATGGGTGATAAGCCAAGTGTTATGGATATGGGGATTGCGCTTGTAATCCATCGGCAAGGTCAGATCATCGATGTTTTCCACCTTGATTTTCATCTTGGCCAAGGTTTCGGTGTCCATCTTAAACTTGCGTTTGTTGTTGGAGAACACTATCTCCCCATTTGGACTTAACAGCTTGATGAGCATGCCCAGTAAATTCACATGGTCACGCTGCACATCGAAGGAATCTTCCATCCGCTTGGAGTTAGAAAAGGTCGGCGGATCGATAAAAATCAAATCATATTGCGCAGATTTATCGAGCGCACTATCGCGGATCCATTGCAAACAATCGGCCTGCACAAACTCATACTGCTTGCCACTGAGATCGTTTAAGGCAAAGTTTTCCTTTGCCCACGCCAGATAGGTGTTTGACATATCAACCGTTGTGACCGACTTAGCGCCACCTAATGCGGCATGCACAGAGGCAGAACCTGTGTAAGAGAACAGGTTCAATACCCGGCGTCCTTTCGATTTTTGTCCCACTAAACGGCGGGTTAATCTGTGGTCAAGGAACAAGCCAGTATCCAAGTAGCCCGTCAGGTTCAGCTTAAACTTAGCGCCATATTCAGTGGTGATAAGTTCAAGCTTTCGTTCATCCAGCTTTTGATATTGATTGGTGCCCTTTTGACGCTCACGGGTCTTCATAGTGATCTTGTGCGGATCGACACCAATTGCAGCAGGCAGAGCCAGTAGCACATCGCTTAAACGGCGTTTTGTCACGGCCTCTGGAATACTGGCTGGCGCCATATATTCCTGCACCACGATATGGTCTAAATAGCGGTCGACCGCGACGTTATATTCGGGAATGTCGGCATCATATAAACGGTAACTGTCGATACCTTCTTTTTTCGCCCACTTTTCTAATTGCTTAGCGTTTTTCTTAATACGGTTCGCAAACGCTGGTGCGATATCGGCAATGTCCACGCCTTCTGGCAATACGGGCGTATCACGGCGAGTGCTTTGCGCGTGCAAGGTATAAAGGTTAAAGGCACACTCTAGCGCACCGTTAAACATCTTCATCTGCTTATCGGCTTTGAGTTTCAGCGCCGAAATTAGCTCGATATCGCTACAGAGCATGGCCACTTTCCAGCCGCCAAACTCCTTTTTAAACTTGTCGCCTAATTGGTAATACAGCTGCAATAGCTCAGAGACACTGCCTAAACGCTCACCGTAGGGAGGGTTAGTAATGAGGTAACCTTCGCCAGCGGGCGGCTCGACATTGAGCGCATTAGCCACTTTAAAGTCAATCAGTTCAAGTACACCGGCGTTTTGCGCATTGCGTTTTGCCAGTGCCACTAAGCGCGAATCGATATCCGAGCCGTAGAACTTCACGTCACAACGTTTTACACCTAAGGATGCGCGCGCCTTGGCCTCTTCTAAAATCTCATGCCAGGTGGCTTTATCGTGGCGGCGCCAATGTTCAAAACCAAAACGGCCGCGCTGCAATCCTGGGGCAATATCGGCAGCCATTAATGCGGCCTCAATCAGTACAGTACCACTGCCGCAGAAAGGATCGAGTAAGGTCGTTGGCGCGGCTTTCCAGCCACTGCGCACTAGCATGTTGGCGGCGAGGTTTTCTTTTAATGGGGCCTCACCGGTCGTAGAGCGATAACCGCGTTGATGTAAAGAAGGTCCCGAGAAGTTCATCGCAATGGTAATCACCCCATTACGGAAATGGGCGTCGATTTTAATGTCGGCATCGATACGAGCGACGTTTGGACGGGCATCACCGTCATCACGGAAACGGTCAACAATCGCATCTTTAATCTTTAACGCACCAAACTGGGTGTTATTGATAAAGCCGCCAGTGCCGTGAAAATCGATACTAAAAGTGTTGCGATTGGAGAAATGAGCTGACCAATCAATACAATAAGCTGCGTTATATAATTGCTCCGCCGACTCACAGGGGCCCTTATAGATCACCAGCACGATACGGCTGGCCAAACGCGTCCACAGGGTAATACGGTAGGCTAAGGCAAGCGGCGCGGTAAAATAGACACCGGCAACACTCTCTTTAATCTCAGTCGCACCAAATTCTGTCAGTTCTTGGGCTAAGCTATATTCAAAGCCCTTAGGGGCGGCAGCAAAAAAATTAAGCATGGGATAATCAATACGCAGTCAAAATCAAAGCGACATTATACCTGTGAAGCGACATAAAAGATAAACAGTTATTAGCCGAAACTCGATTTAGTCAGACAGTTAGCACTCTTTTTACTGCAGATAAACGGAGCATATCGCCCAGATTGTCCGAAATTCCCCCATTACGATTCATATTTAAGCACTCGCCCACTTTTTTGAAATTCCTCCTTGCAATGCCACAGCGCTGCCGTTATAGTTCGCCCCGCTTTAAAGACGGACGCGGGATGGAGCAGCTTGGTAGCTCGTCGGGCTCATAACCCGAAGGTCGTTGGTTCAAATCCAGCTCCCGCAACCAATTTAAAGTCAAGGTAATGATATTCAAAAGGATATCGAATCTTGTAAATCCTCAATATCGGACGCGGGATGGAGCAGCTTGGTAGCTCGTCGGGCTCATAACCCGAAGGTCGTTGGTTCAAATCCAGCTCCCGCAACCAATTGATGGATAAAAATAAAGTAATAATCGGACGCGGGATGGAGCAGCTTGGTAGCTCGTCGGGCTCATAACCCGAAGGTCGTTGGTTCAAATCCAGCTCCCGCAACCAATTATCAACTTAATATCACTAGGCCAGCATTAAGCTGGTTTTTTTGTATCTAAAATTCACGTCTTGTGCCCCATAGTTGTTTCGATCAGTTGTAACTAGACGCACGTCGGGCTCAGCCCCTTTATAAACAACAGGCGAAGGTCGTTGGTGTAAATTCCACTGAAGTTACAAACCTCAATTCACAGGGCTTACTTGCCTTTCCCCCGCCCCTGTTTGACTTTATATACCTCATTTCCCAAAGCGTCGGCGATTTTCATCAAGCCTAATTAATGCCAGGATTTCAGTCATAAATGCCAACAGAGTCGTTTGCCGCCCAATACGCATTTCTGCTATGATCCATCGCTGACTAATCATAATTCCACAAATTGACAGATAATCAGCACTTAGCCTTTTATCTTGCGATACCAACCCATCGCCTGCAGGTACAAATATGATTAACCACTTTAGTGTGCTCGGTATCAAACCTAGCGCCAAAGAAGACGATATTAAAAAAGCCTATCGCCGGCTCTCAAACAAATACCATCCCGATAAGTTGTTAGGTGCCTCTGATGAAGAAAAAGAGCAAGCATCACAACAACTTGAGCGCGTTAAAAAAGCTTATGAAGTGCTCTCAGATCCCAAGCTTAGAAATGCGTTTATCCGAGACTTCAACAATGTGATCGTGACCGATCCCAATGGCGCGATGCGCGAATTATGGGATCAGTTTTACCCTTAAGCGGGTTATTTCCAGTGCAACGCTGGGAGTGCCAAATTAATGAGCTTAGTTTGCCAAGCCCCTTAATTTGGACCTTTTATTGCAACACGGTTTATTTTGAGAAGCTGTTTGTTTGATAGCTTTTTATTTCGAGACATGCCCATGGCCAAAAAACTGAATATCTCACGCATTAATGAGCTTAAGACCAATGCCTACGACAATATCGAGTCCTATGATGACCCGGATACGCCCAAGGCACTGGAACAATTTACCAGTCAAATCAAAAAAGTATTACAGGCCGATCCTAAAATGCTCGAGTCGGTACCCGAGTACCTGCCTGTGGCACTCTATGGCCGAGTCAAATTTCCAAGTGACGCCAAGCTCAAGTGGGCTCACTGGATTAACACCGCAACGCAACCCGAGTGGGACGAGTTCAAGGTCACTATCGGCTTTAACAATGCCGATGTCCCATTAGTACAGGCGGTGCGCGCCTATTCAGAAGATTTATTGATTGAAAGCTGCGCCGTACTCTATCTACTGGAAAACCAAGGCAAAACTGCACCTGCGCCTAAACGCAGCGCTGACGATGATTTTGAAGACGAAGACAGTGATTACGCCGATTATGCCGATGACGACGATGATGACGGCGAAGAGGAAGATGGCTACTACGATCACTACGATGATGAGGACCGCTAATGAACACTAGTCTCATTGAAATAACCGTTGCCGAGATTAAAGAGCTCGCCGATGTCGAGCCAAAACAGGCCAGTAAACGTTTCGAACTCATCGCCACCACAATGAACGATGAGCAATTAGTCGAAGTCATTGAAAAAATGGATATTGTGACCCTGACGCAAATCAACAGTCACCACGATATCTCCTGCCCGTCAATTATGTCGGAGCTGATGACCCCTGAGCAAATTCGCGACATCGTCTGTCAGCAACCTTTGTATTGGGAAGAAAAAATCAAGAACAATGCCGAAGAACTCATTCAGCATACCTTTGATTTTTTGACCTATTTAATTCGCATCCAAGATAGCGAAGAAAAACAAACCGCTATTTTAGAGTGCATTGCCGAAGATCCCGCCGGCCTCTTCTATCTGTCTATCCCCTTTATCGAGATGATGTTGGGTGAGCGCCACGACGATGAAGACCACTTCAACGATTATTATGACGATGAAGAAGATACCGACACCGTCGGCTATGACAGCCGTGTCGACAGTGAAGAAGCCCATAGCTTAAGCCTAGATGACCCACGTAGTCTGATGGCGTTAATCCATGAGCTGGCACCCGATGTAGAAAAAGCCATTAAAAACCTGCTGCGTAACGAAAGCTCTGGCTGGGAGATGATCATTAATAAGTTCGTCAATGAACTGGTTATCCAAGCCAAAGAGAAAAACCAAGTCACGGATGAATACGCAGAAGTGGATGATATGTTTAGCTTTTTAGATTAAGGATCCCTAGATGCAACTGGTACTGCGTGATTTAGACCAAGGTCCATACCTGAGCAAGGTGTTAGCCAAAGGCCAAGCAGACGACACCCTTAGCGGTGAGCAGCTCGCACAAATCAAATCTAAAGCCATTTTGATGAGCCTCAAATTGGCGGATAAGTTCTACAACAAGTACAAGATGCACTTACTGGAACAGGCGGCGCACGATGTCATTGGCGTCGTCAGTCTCGGATTAATGGAACTGTCTGATCAGGATCAACAGCAAGCGGTGCGTTTATTGCTCACCGCCGATGGTGTGGTCAAATGCTTCCAAAAGGGTTGGAGCATGCTCAGCGTCGTCAGCAAACATAAGCTGGCGAATGGTAAGTCGCTCTATGGTGATGTGGACAAATTCCTGCTGGAACAAGTCTCTACGCCGCCTGATGCCGAAGAGTGGCTGGGCTATGAGGCCTACCAGGATGCATTGGCTGAGCACCAACGTCAGCAATCGATTGCGGCGCTTATGGCGCAATTTTATGCCCAAACCAGCTACGATCCTTTGGATTTCTTAAATCTGGAGAGCGTATTGGCCGAAGCAGTGTTGTATCGGATGTTGTTTGATAATGCCAAAGTCAGACAAGATCTGAAAAAGCGCATTGCCAAAATCAGCTTGCAGGACGAATGGTTTAGCCTCGAGTATATCGAGCAGCAAACCCAAAAAACCTTGGCGGAACTCCCTGCGGAGCTGGCCGAGACTATCGGTAAAGATTTGGGTAAAAACTTTGCGCCAGCATTACTGCGTACATTGAATTTCGCGAAAAGCTACCGCGAACTGCTGCTTAGCGATGCCTCACCTGAGCGTTTAGAAAGATTCGAGCATAAAGAAGGACTCGTCGGTCTACTCGGCTGGCCGCTTTATATCGTGCTTTAATCCTTATCAGGGCGCTAATCAATTAGCGCCCTCTTTTTATCTGCCGTCTGAACTTGCTTACGCTTCCTTTATCGTCTCGCCACCAGGTGCAATACAAAATACTGGCATAGTCGCATCGGGGCGAAGATAGCCCCAAATCCTGAGCCCTTGTGCTTCTTTACTGTAGGGGAGTCGATACTTGTATAGTTGCGCCTCGATATAATCTGTAAAGTCCGTGGTCTTTTCCGGCAGCAATCTGCCGCGGTGTTCTCTTTTGAGCGGGTCAATCTCAAGCCATTCAATCCGCTCGCAAATCGCGAGTAACTCGTCCCACCACACTGGCGTAAAACCTGGATTTGGCCCTTCATCTTCCAGCAACTTATAACGCACATGGGGCACAAACTCTGGCTTTTCATGGAGTGCCAGCTCCAGCTGACGCCATTTAGTGAGGCTCATCACCGAGGTTAATTGATGCTGATTGAGGTACGCCAAGGTGTCTGCATTCATTGCGATGCGCCTGCTCCCTGTGAGTAAAAATCCTTAAGTGGCGTCATCTTAGCGCAAGCGGATAGATACTTAAATCGACTTAGCTTGAATTTAGAGCACGTTATGGTCAGTTGATACAGTCAGTTAAGATAGTCATTAAGTAAGTGAATAAACGTAAAAAAAGCCTGCAATAGCAGGCTTTTGATATTTAAAGAAAGAGGCTAACGCTTAACGGAAGGTCAGTGACGTGGTATCCGTTAATTTATCATTATCTTTCACGGTTAACTCGACCGTATGGAGTCCGCGGCGAGCTTGGCGAAACACCACTGGACCACTTGCACGGCTACCGTTATCAAACTTCCACTTATGCTGCTTGATCACACCGTCTGTGTCATAGCTGGTCGAAATAAACATATCGACTAGCCATAAATTGATGTGCTGAATTTGCGCAACGGGTGGCTTTTTCACGTTCTCAACCACGACAGACACCATTTGTGAGCTGCTATGGCTTAAGCCATCATTATCGGTCACGGTTAACGTCACTAGATAATCACCAGTTTGCGCATAGGTGTGGGATACCGACTCTCCCTTGGCTTGGCTATTATCGCCAAAGTCCCACTCAGTAGAGACGATTTGGCCGTCGCTATCAATGGAGGTTGACGTCAATTGCACACTCGCACCATTCACTACCTGAGTGAAACTGGCCTCAGGAGCCACTTTTTCGGCTTCGAGCAGCAGTGAAATCACCACAGGGTCATGATCCGATGAGCGATAAGCATCACCGGCGTACAGGTCTTGCACCTGCGCAGCCGTCTTAAACTCTTCGTTGTAATCTAACACGCGCGGCTCGTCGGTATTGATATGCCACTCGGTCACATCTAGGACTTTATCCACTAACGCGGCATTGGCCAGCGCATGGTCTAACTGCCCAGATTCACCCGAGAATACATAGGAA
The DNA here is from genome assembly GCF_029843705.1 of Shewanella sp. GD03713. Classification (NCBI taxonomy): domain Bacteria; kingdom Pseudomonadati; phylum Pseudomonadota; class Gammaproteobacteria; order Alteromonadales; family Shewanellaceae; genus Shewanella; species Shewanella sp. GD03713. Next base: position 1,887,204 of record NZ_JAOCIW010000001.1, on the reverse strand, counting down.
TAAGGATTCGCTTTTTCGAGTTTTGCAAACAACTCGCTAAAGCCAGCGTTAGCCAATGCGCTTAACGGATCTTCCTTGGCGTAGGAGTTTAAGTCGCCAATCAGCAGTACACCTTGCTCTGGATACTGCGTGGCAATCCACTGCCCTGCCGCCGTTGCTGCGCGGGTACGGGTAATATTGCAGTTACCTTGGCCATCGTTCATATCTGGATCGCCAGCACACTCACTGCCCTTAGATTTCAAGTGATTAACCGCAACGACCACACTCTCCTCACTGCCGTTTAGCGCGAAGGCTTGAGTCAACATAGGGCGGTTTTTGCTGTCGTCGAACAGCGGCTGCCCGGCGTCATCTAAGGGAGAGTTAGCGCTCGATAAAATACGCGCATCACCCTGAGGGCTCACTTTGTCACTGCGATAAATTAAACCAACGGTAATCGCATCCGTACCAATAGCGCTTAAGTTAGTGCCATTGACCTTTGGAATAACATAGGCATAGCGGTTCTCACCTACAGCGGCATTGAGGCCCGCCACGAGATCGGCAATCGCCGAGTTAGCGCCAAAGCCATCGTTCTCGATTTCCATCAGACCAAACACATCGGCACTGATCCCCACCATAGCGCTGACAATCTTCGCTTTTTGACGCTCAAACTCACTCAAGGTATTGGCACCGCGCGCAGTCGGGAAACCACCGCCCAGTCCATCGCCATTAAAGTAGTTCAGTACGTTAAAGCTGGCGACTTTCAGGTTGCCACCTTCGGCAAGCACTGGCGATTGTGGACGAGGATTTTCCGCCACAAGATTAACTGGCTCAGTCGGCATAATGCGATAAAGATTAAAGCCATAGTGCATGACGCCCGTCAGGCTCGTGGCTTTATCACCCACACGCACAGTGTTCGACGCGCTTAAACCTGGCGCAGGGAAAATCACAGGATCAGGATTCTGCGCCGTTAGGCCATCGTCGAGTAAAATACTGTCTTTAAGATTGGCCGCCGTGACGGCTAAGGCATCGGCACCTGGCGCAGCGACTTGTGTCCCAATAAAGTGACGGCTGCTACCGAGTGAAATTTCACCATAGCGGCCCAAGTTGTAGACTTCGTTCACCACCAGATCTTGGCTAAAGCGGACGCGCATGCCTTCAAATGGTTCAAAGTCATCGCTCGAATTCACAGGTAATGTCACCACGGCGGCAGTGGGTAGTGGTTGTCCTGCAGTGCACAGTTTATGATCGGCAACGGTAGTCAGTTCCGTTAAGCCTTGATATTCAGTGACTTTAGCCTTTAAGCGTACACGGTCGCCCGCCACGTAACCCGTAGGCGCATTACCGGTATAAACAAACACCCCTTCCGAGGTTTGAGGATCGTTATCGGCTTCGTTGTCGGCCATTTGCACGAAGATGCCCTTTAGGCCAGCTTCTTGGTTACTCACCACTATGGCTTCTACCACTAAGGTTTGTCCGTTTAACGGACTGACATTGGTCGAACCTTGTAGGGCATGGATAGGCGTTGAGGCTTCGCCACAGGCTAGTGAACTCGGTGGCGGCTCAACAGGATCAGTGGGTGTGCCTGCGCTGAATTTACCCAGATCCGAGATATCGTCTTTGGCAAAACCTAACCATGTATTAAAGGTAACAGCATCATCAATAATGGTATCGGCGATTAGCTGATCGGGATTGCGGCGCAGAGTATTGTCCTGCGTCGATAAATCACCACTGCCCCACTCAGTGCCGGGATCGACACCTACTTGGCCTAAGCTATCAATCACTTGGTCTTGATAGGTCAGCACAATGGCATCGTCACCATTGAAAAAACTCGCGCTGCTTTGTTGATTCGTCACAGCCAGAATATCCGCCGATGCGTCGTTATCAGCAACCACATAAGTCGCACCTGCGGCTAAGGTGCCGTTCAGGGCGATAGTCGTGCCCACATTGGTACTGCCATTAAAATAGAAGCGCAATTGATACTGGCTTAAATCGAGAGTGTTGGCAGTTGGGTTGTACAGCTCAATGGCTTTGTTATTGCTGCTGCCTTCAACATATTCAGAAATAATCAGATTATCGGCAGCATGGGCAAAACCACACACGCTACTGATGGCTAACGCCAACAGTGTTTTGTTATTAAACATAATGACCCCTAATAAGTATCTTTTTTATATTGGTATTGAAGTTAAAGACTTACGATTTCTCGAAGCGCTTAGCCTCGAAAACTGACGATACTATAGGGAATCAAGGTTACAAATTAGTTGCACGCAAGTTGCAACTTAAGATGGATATTTAGGCGACGATTTAGCGGATTGGACTAGGAAAAATAGCGAAGATGGCGAGCATGGCTCACCATCTTGTTAACGATCATCAGGGTTGTCCGTTATAGCGGTTGCAACTGCTCATCCAGCAGATTCACCAACAACAACTCTCCCCGTTTGCTGACTCTGAATTCTCCATACTTGGCTTGGCTGAAGTGGTCTGCTTGGCCCTCTTCGAAGAAGAAACTATTTGAGGCGAGCTTTACTCTATGATTACGCAGACGAAAATCTACCGTGAGTTGCTCAGCCGTTTTTGGTTGGTCACGGTAAATACCGACAAAGTGCGCCACTTTTTGCGAGTCGAGCGTCAACAGCAGTTGCCCCTGCGTCATCCCTTCAGGCAGTGCGGCGCGCACCTCCTGCGCAATGGCATACTCCAAGGCCATGTAATCCCCCTGCATAATCGAGCGAGGATCCACTGGCGCTAAGGCAAAACGTACCACTTGGCCATCTTGTAATAACTGCTCAAACTGGGCTATTCGCCAGTTGATGCTTATCAGCAGTACCGCGGCGGTAAACACTACTAAGACTAAGGCGCGCTTATGGAAACGGCTTAATGCTAAGGTCGCTTTATCCATTATGCTTTCTCCTTATGCTCAACCTGCACTTGTGTGATGGGAAAAAAGCGCCACATCAGTAACCTTGCGATAATCAGCACCCCGCCTAATCCCATTAAATACAGAGACTTAAGCATCAAGGTCGTCTCAAGGGAATAATAATAGCCCGCCGCAAACACTAGCCCAGAGGCGATTCCCATCCCCTTAAGCCACGCCTCATGCCCGTAGTGCCCCAACAATATCAGCAGCACTGCCGTCGATAATCCCTGCATGGGGAAAGACAGTGCAGTAATGAGCACTAATCCTAAAAGCGCAAATAATATGGCGGGATGGGTCAATGGAGTCTGCCATTGTTTACACAGACTCAGGAGTAAAAAGCTGCAGATGGCAAACACGATCAGTAAATGAACCGCGGTAATCCCCGATTGCCAATCTACAGCATACAACTGCGAAAACTCGCTATCCAGACTAAACACATGCATAAGTTGAATGGTGAGCAGATTTGCACTGGTGGCAAAAATCCACATTCTCGCCCGTTGATAGTGGTGCCCAGTGCGGTGAAGATTGAGTAGCATAATGCTCGATAGTAACAGCCACAGCGTCGGCGTTAACGATAAGAGATGCCACTCGGCCAACAGGCCTGTGACGCAGACACTACAGCCAAATGCAAATACCCACTGGGCCACAGCGTGCTTGATAATCCCCCAAAGCAGTAAAAACAGTGCCGCCATGCTCAGATACCAAGCCAGATTGAAGGTGTCGCCGAGTAAATCAAACAGCCCCCAAGCTAGAGCAAGCGCGCCGCTTAAACAGGAGGCAAAGGCAAACTGCTGCAAAAAGTGCTGCTGGCGCCCGCCCCAATATAAGGCAAGCCCTAAGCCTAAATAGCTGCCACCGATAAAAAGTGCCGCGCCCCCTTCGAATCGCCCCCACAGGCTATCGAAAAGTGACACCATAAAACCTAATAAGAACCAAGCGGCTATCCAGGCCGCGCCGGCTTGCATCAAAGCGATATACCAGGGCATGTCTTGGGAATCGGGCAACTCTGGGGTATTCACTGCGCCCTTAGCATATAAACTCTGCCACAGAGCTTGCGGCGCAGTTATCTCGCTTGTTTGCAGCGACTCATTGGGGTGCTTATTCATGGCTTAGCTCCTCATTCTCACTGCGGAGTTGCGTAGGCGAGATGCCCGCTTTAGCTTGCCGATGCAATCGCCTTAACACAGTGCTTAAGCCTGTGCTCGCTAAAATGATATAAAGCCCAATCAACAAAAAGCCGCCAATAGGATCGCTATTGCGAAACAGCAGTTCGGTGAATAACGCCGCGCCGACGCTGATCAAGCTAAAGCCACCCAATGCCAAGGGATAAACCTGCAATCGTTTGTGCCTGAACCACCAGAATCCAAACAATAGATGGCCAAAATAACCAACCCACACCGCAACCAGCAGCGGCTTAGTGTCGCTCGGCTCAAAAATCATCCAACACACCAGTAAGGTAAAGCACCCCATGGCCATCAATGAACTCGCATACTCTACAAATGGCGCATACCAACGTCTGCTGGTACTGCCGAGAAACACAAAACCGTAGTAGATAGTCAGATTAAGGACCACAAAGAGACATAACCACAACTGTTCATCCAGCCAGAGCAAAGTCGTATCGGCATACAGCCCAAGGCTTAAATTAACTAGCCCCACCAGCAGTAACCATAGGCCATCAAAGCCAGCCACCCATGCGAAGGGCAAAATCGCAAGCGCCCAAATGGCGAACAGCTGCCAAGGATCGGCGCCAGTTTGATAAGTTTGCCCAACTAGCGCGAGCAGCCCACCCACTAACATGCTCACCACCAGCAGCGCAGCATTGGCAAGGGTTGCTCCGAACAAACAATGAGAAGGGTCAACGAGCTGCTTCGCTGCGCTGCGATAATACAACCAGACAAAGCTGACAAGGCTAATTAATAGCGCCGCTTCAATCAGCGCAAACTTGCTCATTCGCGCGAGTGACTGCCAGTTATAGGCAAAAAAGAAAATCACCCCGCAGGCAAAGCTTAACGCCCCCGCCCATTGTAAAAGCTGCGCCAATAAGCTGCGCCAACTGGCAGCATTGGGTGGTACGGATAACTGTCGATAGAGTTCATTTGCCTCGATTGGCGTGATATGTCCCTGTTCCAGCCATTCATAGACGTGCGAGGTAAGATGGCGCAATCTGAAATCTCCCTATTATTACCTGAGGTTGACAGCGCAACGATCACTAAGAGCTACCACTAAGTGCGCGACAAACCTGCCAAGCAAATTGCCAAAGATAGTCCCTATTGTATTGATCAATAGAGCAAATAGATAAGTGAATCTTCAGCCTTATCCATAAATCACCCAAAGGGATATAGGTACTGTCTATTGGCAGGGGAAATCCGAGCTCAACGAACGCGTTTATAACTGCAGTGGGCTGAGCACCGCAAGCAAGGCTATCAATAAAAAGACTAAGGATTGCAAACGGAGTCGCAGGCTGGCTTGAGGTGGGGATAACAACGCCACGTAAAACAGCCAAATGGCATACATACCGTAGTTAAGCCCCAAAAACAGCAATAGGCTGTAGCCATACATTTCAGGAAGGAGTTTGAGCGCACACACCAAAAACACCGCGGTAGTGGATACATAGAATACCGATTGGCAATAAAATAGCGCGCTGAACCACTGTTTATCAGGCTCAGATAAAGGCGCACTCATCAGCTTCGGCAGCCGCTTTTGTTTCCCCTCCAGTAAGTGGTAAACGCACACACCTGCACTCAGGATTGTTGCTATCGACAAACTGATCATTGGTTATCTCTCGCCCTTATTCGCGGCCATTAGGCCCATGCTCATCTAGGGAGTAAGACCCGCCAAAGCGGCACTCTATTACAACAGCCTTACTCTTAATGACAAAAGCTGTGCGCTATTACACATAGCATGTGCCATGACACAGGTATCGGCGGAATCACATTCATAAAGACTAAATCATGCTAAACCACAGTAAATCTATAAATAAACTTCAGATAACAAAAAGGAGCCACAGGCTCCTTTGTTTATCACAGGCAAGGCTTACATGGTGGCCATGGTCCAGTAATCGAGGCGCTTTTGCGGATCGGCTAACAGGTTTTTACACTCTTCTTTGTATTTGCCCATTAGTGCACCTAAGTTACTTGAGCCGCCTAGACTCTGGATCTGGCGCGCTTTAGCGTCGGCCACCGCTTGAGTGACTTCAGCTTCTGACTGATACTTCTTCGCCAGATTTTCAGCCTCGACTTTAGAGGTTTTTAAGCGCTCACCCACAGCTTGCATTTGCGGGGCATTCATGGCGCCAATGGCCTCGGAACTGATTTGATAATAAGCAGCACATTCAATGGCTTCTTTACTAAAGGCCTTTTCTGCCTCATCGGCGACTACGCTATGGCTCACAGTTAACATTAAGCCGGCAACGGCAAACGCTTTAAACATCTTGTTGTCCTTTTTATTAGCAATTAAGCATAAACTACTTAAGCAATGAGTGGATCTCAAGCTCGTAAGTTAAAAATTTCTGATCCCGCACAAACCCTAAGGCCTCGTACAATCCCTGCGCGCGGACATTCTCCTTTTGGGTCTCCAGTACTAAGGCGCGAGCGCCCTGGGCTTTGGCATATTCAGCCGCCTGTTGCACCAACGCTCGACCGATGCCAACACAACGCGCATGCTGGGTGACAAACACATCGTTTAGGATAAAAATCGGCGCTAAACGCAGCGATGAAAAACTGGGATACAACTGCACAAACCCCAGCCCCATTCCCTCGGGGGAGCGCGCCATAAACACCACGGACGAGGCATCCTGTAAACGCGCACGAATAAACTGCTCCGCCGCGAGGACATCATCCTTACAGCCGTAAAACTGCCGATACTCATTAAATAACAGGGCAACCTCATGACTATGGGATACGTCAGCGCGAGAAATAATGTTTGCCATCGGCCTTTCCAACCTCAAATCTACATGCGTGTTGCGAGTCCAAATAGCGAATGACCATCGCCATTTGAAGCAGCAATCCACCCTACTCTACTGGTCGCTGTTGTAAGCGAAATGCTAAGTTGTGTTTCACTGTGGCCCATTCGGAATCGATAATGGAATACACCACGGTATCGCGGATCGTGCCATCCTTGAGGATCTTATTGTTGCGCAGCACGCCATCTTGCTTGGCGCCGAGGCGGGCAATGGCTTGGCGAGATGCTTGATTATGCCAATGGGTTCGAAACTCGACGGCAATGGCATCGAGGGTTTCGAATGCAAAGGTCAGCAGTAATAACTTAGATTCGGTATTGATCCCCGTGCGCTGGGCGCGCTTGGCATACCAAGTGTAACCAATCTCCAAATGGCGATGCTCGCTCTCCCAATGGCAGATACGGGTGCAGCCGACAATCTCACCTGAGAGACGGTCGCGCACCGCAAACGGGAAACTCTCGCCGCGCGCTTTCTCATCCAAGGCTTTAGTCACATAGGCTTTCATCTCGCTTGGCTCTGGCACGCTGGTAAACCATAAACGCCACAACTCGCCATCTGTCACGGCTAAACTCAAGGCGGCAACATGGGATAAAGAGAGGGGTTCTAGCACTACATGTTCACCCGTTAAACAACCTAAAAGATCGCGTTCGCCCACAGTATCGCCTCCATTAGCTGACTAAAAAGTGTGTCCTTGCGCACATTTTTTACTAGCCTAACATTAATCTAAAATAAAAAAACCTCTATTTTCAATGTGATTTGATAATTTCATTCTAGGTGCTAACGCTAAGATTTCCTTAAGCTTCGCCTTAGAAAATGACATGTTAATGAATCGAATGAGGCTAGTTCTGATGCCACTAAATAACGCAGGGATCGAAAGAGTTCGGATAGTGATGCCCCCTTTTAGCCTAGCGTCAACGCAAACTAGCAAAAGAGAGCGACTTAGGCATCGATTTGACGGATGTCGATAACGCAGCCCATTAAGATCAAAAAAGCGCAGTGTTTACTTAAAAACACTGCGCCTTGAAATCATATTAAGCATTTCAGCAGCATCAAGCCTTTACGGCCCAATCATTAAAACCCGTGCACGCTATTACTCACCCTAAACCAACCAGCAATACTGTTGCGCTGGGCTAAGGTTCTACTCACCTCATGGGGGAAGCGCTCGCTTAAGAAAATCACAAAGTGACCCATTTTAGGCGCGATGCGTTCTATCTCATTATCGGCTTCATCGTAAATAATCAGCTCGCCGCAATCTGCTGGCGTCCAATCGGGATTTAAGAAAAACACTGTGGTTAAGATACGGTTTTGACTGCCTTTTAGCGCATCCACATGCTTCTTATAAAAGGCGCCGGGTTGATACACGGCATAATGGCTTTCGTAGTCGAATAACCCCATAAATAATCGACGATTTAAGCCATCCTTTAACTGCGTCATCAAGTCTAGATAGAGGCTATCTGGCTCACTCTGCTCCTCAAGCCACTGGATCCTATCTCGACGGATATCGGGATTAAGCTGCTGCTCAGCGCCACGTCCAATCGAGGCCGCTTTGAGCTCATGTATTTCTGTTGCTTGGATTTTTTCCAATAATACTTGGCTAATGGGGTGAGGAATTAACTCGGGTAAAAAAATATAGCCTTTGTCTACCAAGGCGTCAGCGATCACATCCAGCACTGCTTCACTTAATTGCGAAACCATTAATGCTACATCCAATAATAAAAGGCTACGCTTTAGCTGTACTCAAGGGCTCAAAGGAGGGGGAACTGAGCCTGATTTTCGAGGGGCGTCGATACGGGATAAAGAAGCTATCCCACAGTCAAATTTGGCGGGATTTTAGAGTAAAGATTATCGAAAAACAATAGCGTAAAAAAAGGCTTGATAGGTTGCCCTACCAAGCCTTTGGCCCTTTTTACAATGAATCGTTTAATCGACTAAACCACGGCGCTTTAATAAGGCATCTGTCGTGGGTTTTTGCCCGGTAAAGTGGATGTAATCCTGCATCAGATCTTCGCTGTTGCCTTTAGACAATACCGCATCACGGAACTTATCGCCGTTTTCGGCTTTTAAACCACCATGTTGGCCCATATAGGCAAAGGCATCGGCGGCAAACACTTCCGTCCACAGATAAGCGTAATAACCGGCAGAATAGCCACCGGAGAAAGCATGGCTAAAATAGCTCGACTTATAACGGGGTGGAATTGGCGCGAAATCGAGGCCATGTTTGGCTAACACTTGATGCTCAAACTGTTCCACATCCTTGATTTGGGTGTCGGCACCAATCGAGTGCCATTCCATATCCAGTAATGCAGCCGCTAAATACTCAACAGTATCAAAACCTTGACCAAATTTATTCGAGGCTAAGATTTTATCGAGTAAGGCTTTAGGAATAGGCTCGCCAGTTTGATAATGTTTGGCGTAATTGGCAATGACCGCTGGGTCAATGTTCCAATCTTCGTTAACTTGAGATGGAAACTCCACAAAGTCGCGCGCGGTAGAGGTACCTGCCACACTCGGGTATTTCACCTTGGAGAATAAACCGTGCACCGCATGACCAAATTCATGGAACATAGTGGTCACTTCATCGAAGGTCATCAAGGTTGGACCGTCGGCTGGTTTCGGGATATTCAGTGCGTTATACACCACAGGCTTAGTGCCTAGCAGGCCGCTTTGAGTGACAAACTCATCCATCCAAGCGCCGCCGCCCTTACCTTCACGGGCATAAGGGTCAAGATAGAACAGACCAATAGAGCTGTTGTCTTTATCGAAAACCTCAAAGGCGAGGACATCGCTATTCCATACTGGTAAATCGGTGCGCGGTTTAACGCTGATGCCGTAGAGTTTGTGCATCGCGAAGAACAAGCCATCCTTCAGCACAGAGTTAAATTCAAAGTAGGGTTTGATGCTGCTCTCATCGAGGGCGTACTTTTGCTGACGCACTTTCTCGGCGTAATAAGCCCAATCCCAAGGTTGTAATTCAAAATTACCGCCGGCCTTTTTGATTTCAGCTTGGATATCCGCCGCATCGGCCTTAGCGTGAGCCAACGCCTTAGGTGCCAAGTCATCTAAAATTTCATACACGGCGCTTGGCGTTTTAGCCATTTGGTCGGCTACGGCGTAGGCTGCCCAAGTATCAAAGCCGAGTAAATTGGCTTTCTTGGCGCGCAGCTGCGCCATCTTCACGATTAAAGGGCCATTGCTGGCAACGGCGCGGTGAGCCGAGGTTTCCCAGACTTTTTGGCGCAGCTCGCGGTTGTTTAAACTGGCTAAGATAGGCTGACGAGTCGTATTCACTAAGGTAATCAGGTAACCCGTTTTACCCGCCGCCTGCGCTGCGGCCGCTAAGGTCGCGATTTCGCTGTCAGATAAACCGTCCAGTTGTGCCTTGTCGGTCACAACAATCACATCGTCTTTAAATGACTTTAAGCTGTTTTGGGAAAACTCAGTCGCAAGGGTCGCTAACTCAGCGTTAAAGTCGCGCATTTTGGCTTTATCGGCATCGGATAATTTGGCCCCAGCACGTACAAACTGCTCGTAATAAAACTCGACCAAGCGCTTATCTTCGGCATTTAACCCGGCACGTTGTTGATATACGGTTTCAACACGGGCAAATAAACTTGGATCTAAGTAAATGTTATCGCGGTGAGCCGACAGCTTAGGCGCTAAGTCCGCCTCGGTTTTTTGGAAATCATCGTCGGAGATTAACCCCGCCAGATTGAAGAAGGTGCGTGACACTCGAGTTAACAACTCACCCGAGGTTTCCATGACTAAAATCGTATTCTCGAAGGTGGGCGCCTGTTTATTGGCAATAATGGCGGCAATTTCAGCTTCATGTTCTTTTATGCCCTGCGCAAACGCGGGGGCATAATCCGAACTCTTGATCAGATTAAACTGCGGAGCTTGATCCTGCAGTGGACTCTTACTCAATAGCACATTGGTTGCATCAGCTTGAGTCGATGCAGCCGCTTGCGTCGCGACCGCATTGGCGGCCTCGGTGTTGGCTGCCGGTTTTTCTGAGCAAGCGCCCAATAATAATGCCGCGGCCACGGCAGTAGTAATAACAGACTTACGCATAGGAACTCCCTAGAGTGTTACTGCCCTGTCTTTATATTTTGTAAGTGAAAGGTGCGAGTAACGGATTTTGGCTTCTCTTCCAACTGACGCATGCTTTGGGCGCCCGTTTTCGACGCACAACCTTAGCAAGTTAAGCGACCTTCGGCCAAGTTTTCGAAACCAAGGATCGAGGGGAATTTGTATCTCTTTATGTGTGACGGCCGTCAAACTACGCAATCAAGGGCATTTTGTCTGCGATTGAGCGACGAGCAGCCATAGGCAAGGCGTAAAAACAATCAAGGTTTTAAACGATGGAATTTATTTTATAAATAAAAGCTTAGGTGAAAACACTTCATAAAAATCGTCAACATTATCTCAGAGACTCATCGAATATCAGCACAGGCGAAACTCAATCAGCTAACAAATATTAATTATTCTTAATAAATAGCTGGCAACATCGAATTAACCAGCCGATGAATAAAAATACCGCAGCCATGGTGCACAAATTAATCAATCAGGCGCCTAGTCACAATTTGAAACAGCTTTTATCCAATTAATGTCACATTCAGATCATCAAATCTCTTTATAATCCCCGTCCGTTAACTGAATGACGCGACAACCTAACGGTTCTTTCGTTATGAATTAACAGGATGATGGGCATGTTCTCAAAAGAACATGTATTAGGGTCAAATAAATATAAATAGAGAAAACGATGTTAAATAAAAAACTACTCGCAGTGATGATCACTGCCGCCCTAGGCGTAAGCGCCTGTGGCTCGGATGATGAGCAAATCGTTCAAGCGGATTTACGTGTATTAGAAACCACGGATCTGCACACAAATATCATGGATTTCAACTACTACAGTGGTAAAGAAGACCCAACAATTGGTCTAGCTCGTACCGCAAGCCTTATCCATGCCGCCCGTAAAGAAGCCAAAAACAGTGTACTCGTAGATAACGGCGACCTACTTCAAGGTAGTCCTATGGGTGACTACATGGCTAAAGTCGGCCTGCAAATGGGCGATGTTCACCCCGCCTATAAAGCGATGAATCTATTAGATTACGAAGTAGGTAATATCGGTAACCACGAATTTAACTATGGTTTAGATTTTTTAAATAAATCACTTCATGGTGCAGAATTCCCTTATATTAACGCCAACGTCTATTGTGCCGACGATAATGGTTGCTGGAATGATGTGAAAAAAGGTGAACATTTATTCACCCCATATATCATTAAAGAAAAACAAATCGTCGATAGCGAAGGAAATAACCAAACCATTAAGATTGGTTATATTGGTTTTGTGCCACCACAAATCTTATTGTGGGATAAACAAAATCTGACCGGCAAAGTTACGGTTGAAGATATTGTGGCGACTGCCAAGAAATATGTGCCTGAAATGAAAGCAAAAGGCGCTGATTTGATTATCGCAATTCCACACTCTGGTATTGGTTCGACCGAAAATCCTGGCGATCCTATGGCAGAGAACGCAACCTATGCCTTGACCTATGTCGACGGTATTAATGCCATCCTCTTTGGTCACAGCCACTCTATTTTCCCCGATGCCAAATATGCCGACTTACCTAACACAGACGTGACTAAAGGTCTGTTAAATGGTGTACCAGCCATCATGCCTGGACGCTGGGGTGACAACTTAGGTGTGGTCGACTTTAAACTCGAGCGTAAAGACGGTAAGTGGTCTGTGCTCAGTGCTACCACTAAGGCACGTCCTATCTATGATGGCGCAACTAAAACACCATTAGTCGAAGCCGACGCCGCCATCCATGATGCTGTCGCTGCCGAGCACCAAGGAACACTCGCCTTCGTGGACGAGCCAATTGGGGTTGCTGCCGCCGATATGTATAGCTTCTTGACCTTAGTGCAGGACGATCCAACCGTACAAATCGTTTCTGACGCGCAAATTGCTAACGTTAAAGCCAAACTCCCCGAGGCATTAAAAGATCTGCCAGTTTTATCGGCTTCAGCACCATTCAAAGCCGGTGGTCGCCACGGTACAACCAGCGATGCAGACCAATATGTACAAGTGGATAAAGGCGCATTGACCTTTAAAAACGCCGCCGATCTTTACCTCTACCCCAACACTATGGTGGCAGTCAAAGCGACGGGTGCTGAACTGAAAGATTGGCTGGAGTGTTCGGCTAACCAATTCAATCAAATCGATCCAACCAAGACCACGCCGCAGGAATTAATCAACTGGGATGGTCACCCAACCTACAACTTCGACGTGCTCGATGGCTTGACCTACAAGATTGATGTGACTCAACCAAGCAAGTTCGACCGCGACTGCGCCGTCGTTAATGCCAATGCTAACCGTATCGTCGATTTAAGCTACACAGATGCCAACGGTAAAGTCTTTACTGGCGAAGAGTTTGCGGCTAAAGAATTTATCGTGGCCTCAAATAACTACCGCGCCTTTGGTGGCAAGTTTGCCGGTACAGGCAGTGATCATGTTGTACTCGAACTGCCAGATACTAACCGTGAAGCCTTAGCGGCCTACATCACAGCGCAATCTAAGTTCAACGAAACCACAGGCAAGTATGAAGGCATGGTCAACCCAAGTGCTGACTACAACTGGGATTTCAAAACCATCAGCACCAATGTTGCGTTAGATATTCGCTTCCAGACCCAAGATAGCGATAAAGCCGCTACCTTTATCGAAGCCAATAAACAACGCGAAATGACCAAGATTAGTAAAGATGAACTCGGTTTTGCCGTGTACCGCATCAACCTAAGCCAAGATAAAGCGAAGTAATTTGCGTTATTACACTTAGGTTAAGCCAATATCAGGCTAAACTCAGTCTCGTACTTAGACAAGAAAGGGCTCCCTGTGAGCCTTTTCTTTATTCTAGATCCCAACCAAATATCGATGAATGTATAGTGCTTTGGGTGTCCTTTGTGCTCATAGGCTTAGCTCTCCACTTTGTGTTAACGGCTAACTCACTTATCATTAGTGCGTGATATCAACCAAGAGAAAGCCTATGAAATCCCCCTCTATCCTGTGCGCATCCGCCATACTGCTTGCCAGCCTGCAACCCGTTAGTGCCGAAGTTCTCCTGCAGCTACCAAGTGATGTCGAGCTGTTAACCGTGAATGGACAAAAGCCATTAAGCACCTCGCCAGTCACGTTGAGTGATGGATTGAACCAAATCGCGTTTCGCTACAATGCCCAGTACCGCAAACAGGCTAATTCGGTACGCTATCAATCGGACGTACTGATCATCCGCTTTAATGAAACCGACCAAGCATTACAGCTCAAACTGCCCAATATCGACTCGGCTAAAGCCGCAAAGCAGTTCGATGTGTCACCGTCAATCACGCTGTTAGATAAGCACAATCAGGCGATTAGCTTTGACCAAGACAGATTAGTGAAAAACGGACTTCAGATAGGCCGAAACTTCGAGCAGGAAATCTTTCAATACAATCAAGGCCAACATCCCGCCTCGATAACGCTTGCCGCAGTGCAAAGCCAGCCTCAATTATCTGCAGCAACGAGTGCACGAACGCTGCCTGCTACCACTTCTGCACCATCAACAGCCGTAACCACCAGTACTGCCGCATCAACAGCTGCAATAACACAAGGCGCAGAGCCTGACTCGCCGACTCAAACCGAAATCAGCCATATGCTGGATTATTGGTATCACCTAGCCGATGACGCCACTAAAGCAAAATTCAAGGCAAAAATTAACGGGCAATAAGCGTATTCTTTAGTTTTTTGCAGTAACAAGTGAGCAAGACACGCTACCCCATACAGAATAGAGCAACCTAGGTTGCTCTTTTTATTTTTAGCCCAAAACCACCTACTTCAGTAGGTGGTTATCATCATTTGAGGCTTTGCCTGTATACCTACCCATGTTAAATGCATCTTTGATTTTTAGCGAAGTCAAAAGAGGCAAATAACATGAGTAGATACGAGCAAGCATCGCATGTGTTCTGGCGATGTCAATATCATATAGTCTGGACACCAAAGTACCGCTTTCGGATATTGAAAGGTAATGTCGGAAAAGAGGTTTATCGATGCATTCAGGTTTATTGCCATCAAATGGGATGCATAGTCATGGAGCTAAATGTTCAAGTTGACCATGTCCATTTAGTGGTGAAGGTACCTCCGAAGATATCTATATCGAATTTAATGGGGGCGTTAAAAGGTAAGATAGCGTTGAAAATATTCAGTAAATTTCCTTACCTACGTAAGAATAAACGTTGGGGAAATCATTTTTGGCAGAGAGGATACTTCGTCGATTAGATTGGAATTAACGAGGAAATAATCCGTAGATACGTTAGGCATCAAGAGAAAGTAGAGCGGCAAGAGCAGGGTCAACTTGCTCTTGAATAAAGGCCCCCTTTTAGGTAACACCTATCACTTAAGGTGTTTAGAGCGAACAGGGTAGCGAGTTTTATTGATACGAACGGTCCTTGCTTTGGGCCGTTTTCTTTTTTGGGGCAGTATGTAGCGTTTAACTCTCTCCCGCATGGCCCTTAGCTTTCTCGGGATGGAGCCGGGGGAGGCTATCGCACACCACATCAGCTCATCCTGAATATCTCTCAATGCCATCATAAAACTTATACGCAATGGCGATACCTGCGCCTCTCTCGCAATACGACTGATTTCCAGGCGAACCAAATTGTAAGCTATCAATATTCCCCAGATTTCTTGTATTACCCCCTCCACAGACTGACTTCGTAGCAGCACTTCATCTTCGAGCATATTGTGCTTTATCTCTCCGTAGCTGTTCTCTATTTCCCATCGTTCAAAATACACATCCAGTAATGACTGCGTACCATATTCCAGACTCGTTAAGGAGGTGAGAACACCTATGACGTGATTAGGTTGTTCTGGCTTAGGGTACAGGACAAGGCGGGCTTGCCATTTCTCCGGCAAGCTTGGGTCTTGTTTCCGAGCATGGGCTGACACTTTCATTTCCACTAAAAGGTCTCGCCCTTCCTTATCCAGTTGCTCAACCACTTCATATTGCGTGTTGGATTTTATCGGCGTCATCCAGTGACTCGTCGTATGTTGCCGTTGCCAATTAATCATCAACTCGGCACTGAGGTAACAGCGGTCAAAAATCGTCAGGGAGTGAGCGGGGGCTGAAGCGGCCAGCTGTTTGGCATAAGAGACCTCTCCTGTCGAGCTGGGCCCAAAGACAACATCATGTAATAAACGACTTCGCAGCGATGTGAGGGCACATAATCGAACAATCGGGTATTCAGTATGGTGGTTTTCATTGTACTTGATGTATTGGAAGTGCTCTGCAAGACAGGCGGTATCATGGGTGCGGAACTGAGTGCCGTCGACAGAAAGTAAACTCAGTCCAAACCATTTGTCATCGCTATCTTCCTGCTGGGTCCAATGGGCTGCTGTCAGTTTAAAAAGCGCTTCCAAAGGTTGGGCGGTGAGGCGCTTTCTCGCTTGAGGAATAGCACTTGGTGCAACAGAATCCCCTAAGTGGTTGGAAAGCTTGAGGTCTAGTTTATCTAAAACTTCCGTGATGGGTTTATCCCGATACAAGCCAATACCGACAATTAGCCAAACGACAAGTTCGGCGGGTAACTTACGCCGTCTCATGCTGGCTTTATTGGTAGAATCAAGGGCTTGCTCTATCCATTCGAGCGGGAGTTCTTTTTGGAAGAGAGCCAGTGATTCTGGTGCAGCAAACGTATCGACATCAATCAGCCAGTGAGCCAACATAAAAAATACCCTCAGCAATTAGTGTACTGAGGGTATTGTTAACCATCCGTAGGATCGTTCAACTGATCAATGCCTTAACTGATCGGTGTTACCCCAATGGGTGGTTTTTTAGTGGATGAAACTTCCTGAATTTTTCTCAAAAGTATGGGGTTATCATGACAGTACATGCCATGTTATGCTGATTTTCTCATAATCTTGATAAACATTTGGCGCGATAACAACAAGTACGCGCTGTGATCAAAATTGAGTGTTATGTTGGAAAATACGATGTATAGTAAACTTCATATAGGAAAAATCGAAGTTTATACTCTGAAGAAGCGATTATTCTAAAGTTTTCGACCGCTATACACTCTTATCATTCTTTGTTAATCGTTTATTAAGATAATAAATATAAGGACGAAACCATGAACGATGTCATTCGTGACTTTTTCAAAATGGAATCAGCTGGTGGTATTCTTCTCGTGATTGCCGCGGCAATTGCGATGACCATTGCTAACTCACCGCTGGGCGAAACTTATCAATCTGTACTGCATACTTATGTATTTGGTATGTCAGTTTCTCACTGGATTAATGACGGCCTAATGGCTGTTTTCTTCTTACTCATTGGCCTTGAAGTTAAGCGAGAGCTGCTTGAAGGTGCGTTAAAATCAAAAGAAACCGCAATTTTCCCTGCGATTGCAGCGGTTGGCGGTATATTAGCTCCTGCTCTTATTTACGTAGCCTTTAATGCCAACGATCCTGAGGCGATTTCTGGTTGGGCAATTCCAGCGGCGACAGATATCGCTTTTGCTTTAGGTATCATGGCGTTATTAGGTAAGCGTGTACCAGTAAGCCTAAAAGTGTTCTTGCTGGCGGTTGCTATCATCGATGATTTAGGTGTAGTTGTTATTATCGCGCTATTTTACACCGGTGACCTGTCGACCATGGCGTTGCTTGTTGGCTTCATCATGACTGGTGTCCTATTCATGTTGAATGCGAAGGAAGTAACAAAACTTACGCCATACATGATCGTCGGTGCGATCTTATGGTTCGCGGTGCTTAAATCTGGTGTTCACGCAACATTGGCAGGTGTAGTGATTGGTTTTGCTATCCCACTAAAGGGAAAGCAGGGCGAACATTCTCCACTTAAACATATGGAGCACGCGCTTCACCCATACGTGGCATTTGGTATTCTGCCTCTATTCGCATTTGCCAATGCGGGGATTTCGTTAGAAGGCGTATCGATGTCAGGTCTAACTTCAATGCTGCCACTCGGTATTGCTTTGGGTCTACTGGTTGGTAAGCCTCTAGGTATCTTTACCTTTAGCTGGGCAGCGGTAAAAATGGGCGTTGCTAAGTTACCTGAAGGCGTTAACTTCAAGCATATCTTTGCGGTATCTGTGTTGTGTGGTATTGGCTTTACAATGTCTATCTTCATTTCCTCTTTAGCGTTCGGAAATGTAAGTCCTGAATTTGATACCTATGCTCGACTCGGTATCTTAATGGGTTCTACGACAGCAGCATTACTTGGCTATGCCTTACTGCACTTTTCTTTGCCTAAGAAAGCGCAAGCGTAAGATAAAAATGAGCTATTTTGTAAAGCCTCCCAATCGGGATAACACCGATCAGTTAAGGCATTGATCAGTTGAACGATCCTACGGATGGTTAACAATACCCTCAGTACACTAATTGCTGAGGGTATTTTTTATGTTGGCTCACTGGCTGATTGATGTCGATACGTTTGCTGCACCAGAATCACTGGCTCTCTTCCAAAAAGAACTCCCGCTCGAATGGATAGAGCAAGCCCTTGATTCTACCAATAAAGCCAGCATGAGACGGCGTAAGTTACCCGCCGAACTTGTCGTTTGGCTAATTGTCGGTATTGGCTTGTATCGGGATAAACCCATCACGGAAGTTTTAGATAAACTAGACCTCAAGCTTTCCAACCACTTAGGGGATTCTGTTGCACCAAGTGCTATTCCTCAAGCGAGAAAGCGCCTCACCGCCCAACCTTTGGAAGCGCTTTTTAAACTGACAGCAGCCCATTGGACCCAGCAGGAAGATAGCGATGACAAATGGTTTGGACTGAGTTTACTTTCTGTCGACGGCACTCAGTTCCGCACCCATGATACCGCCTGTCTTGCAGAGCACTTCCAATACATCAAGTACAATGAAAACCACCATACTGAATACCCGATTGTTCGATTATGTGCCCTCACATCGCTGCGAAGTCGTTTATTACATGATGTTGTCTTTGGGCCCAGCTCGACAGGAGAGGTCTCTTATGCCAAACAGCTGGCCGCTTCAGCCCCCGCTCACTCCCTGACGATTTTTGACCGCTGTTACCTCAGTGCCGAGTTGATGATTAATTGGCAACGGCAACATACGACGAGTCACTGGATGACGCCGATAAAATCCAACACGCAATATGAAGTGGTTGAGCAACTGGATAAGGAAGGGCGAGACCTTTTAGTGGAAATGAAAGTGTCAGCCCATGCTCGGAAACAAGACCCAAGCTTGCCGGAGAAATGGCAAGCCCGCCTTGTCCTGTACCCTAAGCCAGAACAACCTAATCACGTCATAGGTGTTCTCACCTCCTTAACGAGTCTGGAATATGGTACGCAGTCATTACTGGATGTGTATTTTGAACGATGGGAAATAGAGAACAGCTACGGAGAGATAAAGCACAATATGCTCGAAGATGAAGTGCTGCTACGAAGTAAGCGTCCATTTTAGGACGTATTGACGCCTTATAGATTTCGGCCAAGCATCCTGGCTAGATGTCTTTCATGATCTGCACCAGTCCTGGTGGGATTTTCCACTGGCGGTTATCATCGCTGACCACCATCACTGATTTCTTGTTGATTTTGATAACCACGCCGAACACTTGGCCTTCTTTGGCCTTGAAGTGGACTTTTTGGCCTAAACGTAGCTGGCTTAGAACATTGATGTCGTTTTGCAAACGTAAGTAGTCTATCCGCTTGCAGATTAGCTCGTTCAGGTCATGTAATTCGTCTAAGGTTAGGTCTTCTATGCGCATATCGCCTCCGTCTGGAGGCTATTCTACCGAAGTGGCGGGTAAAGCAAAGAGGTCTGAACGCAGTGGATTATCGGCGAACTGGGTTTTCCAATACCGTGGCGTCAGTTCATGTACCAGGCTGGCAGGGTGTTGGCTGATACGTAGCAGTACATCGGTCAGATAATCGTTTACATTGATATCATGCAATCGACAAGTGACTATCAGGCTTTGGATAACGCCAACATGCTCAGCACCGATTTCTGTCCAACAGAACAACCAATTTTTTCTCCCCATGGGTATGGGCCTGAGCGCCCGCTCCAGATGGTTTGTATCCAGCGGCACATCGGGGTCTTCTAAGAAGACACGCAGTGCCATTTCTTTGCTTTGTACATAGCCAATCGCTTTGTAGAGGGGGTCTTTTGGCAGCAGCGTCAGGTTATGCAGGGTGTCATCACACCACGTAAAGAAGCGGTCAACCACCGGTTTACTGTGCGCAAGCTGGTATTGGCGTTTTTTGTCATCCGTGAGCTTTTGGTTTCGGATAGTCTCTTCTATCTCATACAGCTTGGCGATTAGGCTTATCGCTTCTTTGGCCGGTTGTGGCCAGCTGTTTTCGGCTGCAATAAATTGCCGGCGACTGTGCACCCAGCACTGGGCATGGGTTAAGCCCTCATTCGCTTTTATATAACTGGCATAGGCGCTGTAGCCATCGCTTAATAAAGTCCCTTTAAAGCGATGTTTTAATATCTCTTCTATATGTTGCCGCCCGCGGCTGGTGGAGAAGGTAAAAACAATTTCATCCTTATCACCATACACCGTGAGCTTACGGCAGCGTAGCTCAACTTATTTCAATTAACCTGATTTAATCATTGTAACTAAATCAACCCGGTCACAATGATGCCAGATAAACTCCTTAACACCCTCGCTAACTTTGAACAGTGGCGAAGCAATAAACCTTCTCGAGGTAGTGCAATCCCTGAAAATTTGCGCCAGCAAGCGATCGCCCTTTTACCGCATTATTCAAAAACAACCATTGTTAAAAAGTTGCGTATTAGTCATGAGCAATTCAATACTTGGCTTACCGCCAACTCATCAAGTGATGTATCCAATCACTTTATTTCACTACCCAATGCAACGCCGATAACCGAGTCGCTTTCTATCTCCCTGAAGTTCAACAATGGCAATTCTTTAGCCGTATCTGGCGAAGTCAGCGAAACACGGTTTGCTCAGTTAATTGAGGCCATAAAATCATGATCCATTTAACCCGTCATAGCGACATTTTGATTGCTACCCAGCCCGCTGATTTTCGTCAAGGCATTGATGGGTTAGCTACGCTGTGTAAACAACGCCTTCATTGTGAGCCTCGCTCTGGTACCTTGTTTGTTTTTATTAATCGTAACAAAACCATGGTGCGCGCACTCGCTTATGAAAATAACGGTTTTTGGTTGATGACAAAGCGTTTATCTAAGGGCAAGTTCTCTGGCTGGCCAACCATTAATAGTGCCATGACGTCCGTGGACGCCAAACATTTACGGCAATTGCTCAGCGGGAATTACCACCCATTATAAATAACCGCTTGATTTCATTTTAAATGGGATCATACTCCATCCTCTTTTTTATTCCCGCAGGCAAAAGGCTTATTGTGGCAAAACCTTTTAACGATATCGATGCACAATCTCTCGATGATTTAATCAAGCGAGTGATTGAAGCCAAAGAAAATAATCTTGCGCTTAGCGCTGATGATTATCAGTTATTGCTTGATGCGTTACTGACATTAACAACAACACAAAACAAGCTAGCTGACCACGGTATCACCGTGCATAAATTACGTAAGTTACTTGGGATTGAAAAATCATCAGAAAAACAAAGCGACCTGTGTAAAGCACAGAAAAAAACCAGCAAGAAAAGTAAAAAACCAAAAACACAGGATGAAGACTTTACACAGGTCAAACCGGTTATCATCAAACATGCGTTAAACGAAGTAAATAAAGGGGATAGCTGCCCAGAATGTTTGAAAGGTAAGGCCTATAAAGTCGAGCCTGGCAGTTTGTTGCGCATTACAGGGCAAACGCCTTTTACCCCAGAGCAACATATTATGGAGCGCTTGCGTTGCAATGCGTGTGGTGCCTATTTCACGGCAAACCTGCCCGATGAAGTATTACATGACGGTAATAGTCATCAAAAATATGGTTACTCTGCGCGTGCGTTAATGGCGATTTATAAATACTTTGCAGGGCTACCTTTTTATCGTCAAGGCAACATCCAAAAGCTATTGGGCGTCAACATCACTGCGTCGACGGTGTTTGACCAAGTAGAGCTTGTCTGTGATGCGATTTATCCTGTTTACCAGCACTTGTTTGAGTTGGCTGGCGATGCTAAGCACTATTACTTAGATGACACCACCCACCGTATTCTTGACGCCAAGCCAGTTGAAAAGAAAGTACGTAATAGCGAGAAAACACGCTTGCGCTCAGGTGTTTATACATCAGGAGTGATTGCCAGCTTAAAAACGGGCCATGATATTGTGTTATTTGAAACCAATATTGGGCACGCAGGTGAGTTTATCGACCGCATACTCTACAAACGACAAGTCACTGTCGCACCGATATTAATGAGTGATGCGCTCGCCAGTAATCAGCCAAGTACTTGCGAGGTTGAAACATCACTTTGTAATAGCCATGCAAGGCGCCAGTTTGTCGATGTCATTAATCATTTCCCCGAAGAGGTTGAAAATATACTCACACTCTATGGTGAAGTTTGGCGCAATGAACAGACAACCATTGAACGTGAACTCACCGCACGCGAGCGACTTGAGTACCATCAGCAACATTCATTACCCATACTTGAAGCGATTAAAAGTTGGGGTGAAAAGCACTTTACTAATGAAAGCATTGAAGAAAATAGCGGTCTAGGCAAAGCTATCCGTTATTTTTTAAAACACTATGACGGGCTGAGTTTATTTTGCCATCACGAAGGGGTAAAAATAGATAATAACCGCATAGAATCGATGTTAAAAATAGTGGTGCGAGATAGAAAAAATGCGATGTTTCGTAAAAGCTTACTCGGTGCGAACATTGGCGATGTTATCACGTCGATGATAGCAACAGGCAATGAAGCAGGCATCAATGTATTTGATTACTTTACGCGACTGCAACGAGATGCGGATGATGCAAAAAAGCATCCTGAAAAATACCTACCTTGGAATTATCTCGACCAATACCAATAATAAACCGCTCATAATCAAGCAATGCTTGGGCCAGTGGCCTAAGTATTGCCGTGCCTGAAATTTAAGAAACCAGATTTTTTGCTTTATTACTTATGTCACGCCATGCTGCCGTAAGCTCACCATACACCGGCCAGAAGTAACTTTGCTTCATTTTGCCCGGGCCCGCTTTGCCTGCTTTAATCGGCGTCTCGTCCATTGCCAGCACCTGGCTTTGTAAGATGCTGGTCAGCATCGCATCCACAATCGGATAGAGTAAATCAATACCGCGTGCCACGATGGTGCCCAGTGTGCTGCGGCTTAAAGTAATGCCCGCTGCGGCTAAGCGCTGGTGTTGGCGATACAGCGGCAAGTGGTATTGGAATTTATCCACCAACATGCCGACGATAAAACTCACATCCGCCACGCTTTTATCCAGCACATTAAACGGCGCTGCGCTTGGCAGGATAGTGTCGCTGCCTTTGTGTTTAACGATTTGCCGGTCATAACGCAGCACGTCGAAGCTCTCTGGGCGCTGTGCTAAGCGGAAGGTGCTTTTTACGCCAATCACTTCATACTGGTCGGCATCTTCCCCTTTTAACTCGTCTGGTATCAGCGTAATCACTTTCACCGGTACGTTATCGTTAAATCGCAAACCACTGTCATTAACGCAATCATCCGGGCGCTGTTTGCCTTTTCTGCGGGTGTAGGTGGTATATTCGGTTTCACCTTCGGGTTGGGTCAGCGGTGGCACCATATCGCCCAGTAAGCTTAACTGCATACCCAATTCCAAGGCGCGCTTTTCTGACTTCTGACCAAACAGCTGCTTCTCAAACCAGGCTAAGCGTTGCTGAATGCCTGCGAAGGTTTCGCGCAATGACGCATGCTCAGTTTCCAGCTTGCCGTACTTTTCTGACCAGGCCTGATTCTCTGCAGAAGCCTGTTGCAACAAACTCTGCAGGCGCGCGATTTCACTGGTCAAATTAACCCGTGTCTCGGCGTCCGTTGCCACGTTGGATGAGGATGAAGGCTTGATTTTCATAGCGTCAATTATACAGACTTATCAAGCGATTGACTGCCCATAGCGCTTCGCTTGTTTCTGGCGAAGTACGGTAATTCCGTCAACGATCATTTGCAGGGTGCAACCGGTGAGTGATTGGATCCCACTCGGATGCGGTTTCACCGGAAACTGGCCTTGCTCGAGGCGCTTAGCCCAGACACAATAGCCTGAGCTTTCGAAGTACAACACCTTCATCTGGGTTTTGCGGGCATTGATAAACACAAAGTACTGGCCGCTTTGTGGATTATGGCAAAGTTTATTGCGCACCAGGGCACTTAAACCGTTAAAGGATTTGCGCATATCCACGGGTGTGGTGCACAGCCAGATTTTTTGGTTGGCAGCAGGGATAAACATTATTGCTGGTTAAGCGTGAGTTCAACGCCATTACCCAGTGACAAGACGATATGCCAGCGAGCGTTACCGTGATGTGCAAGCGCGGATAAATCGATAAACTGTGTATCCTGGCGAACAGGCGCTTGTTCAGTTTGCTCAGCCAAGCGTTGCCGCCATTTATAAAATGACATGGTGCTCAGTTGATGGGTTTGGCAAAACTCAGTGATGCTCAGCTCTGATGTGTGCCATAAGTCGATTAATTGCTGCCATTGTGCCGCGTTGCGGTAAGCTCGCTTTGCCATATCACTCTCCTGTTATGATGAGTGCACAGCTTATCGCGCGATCTTAAGTGGGAATAGGACGTCCTAAAATGGACGCTTACGGGTGTTAGTCAAGTTCACCATAATATAGTCATTTTTTAATGCTTCAGTTGCGGTTTACCTGGATTCGCCTATAATAATTTACTGCACCAACCGGTCGGTATTTTTGTGGCTACGGCGGCTTCGATCCGGCCTCGGCACGGGAGCTTATCCTTGAATAAAAAATCTCAACTGACTAACAGTCAAATCATTCAGGCCGCGCTTAGTGTTGCTGCTGAAAATGGCGCCGGTAAAGTGACGCTGGATGCGGTTGCCAAAGTCGCTGGTGTCAGTAAAGGTGGTTTGATTTACCATTTTCCCAGTAAAATAGCGTTAATCAGCGCCATGGTGCAGCATTTGTTAGATGAGGCAGAGTGCCAGCGGACGCAACAAGAGCGCACGGAAAGTTCGACCTTGGCAGCGGTATTGCAAACCCGCGCCCACTTTACCCGGCAGATTGCCGGTAATACCGCGATGGCGATTCTGGCCGCGGCCGCAGAGCAGCCAGCTTTGTTACAGCCGGTGCAGCAACACAATAAGGATGTAATGCAGCAAATTCAGGCTGAACATGGTAATGCACTGCAGGCAACCTTGCTGTTACTGGCCAGTGAAGCCCTGATTTATCACGATTTATTGAATTTATCCCCTTTTACCGCAGCAGAGCGCAGCGCGCTGGAACAACAATTAGTGCAACAGGCACGGGAGCTACAAGTATGAAGATGGCATTTAAATCACCCTGCTGGGTTTTGAGTTTCGTGATTGGTTTAAGCGCCTGCTCAGAAGCACCGCCACCGGCCGCAGTGGCGGTACCGACAGTGAAGCTCTATACCGTGAATGGCGAAGAGCAGGCCAATAGCCGGCATTTTGTCGGCCGTATAGATGCGGTGAGTACTGTTGATTTAGCCTTTCAGGTTGGCGGCCGGGTCACTGAATTACCGGTGCAGCAGGGGCAGGTCGTGCCTGCCGGAGAACTGCTGGCCGCTTTAGATCCCGCAGACTACCAATTAGCCGTGGACCAGGCGGAAGTGCAGCTGGCGCAGGCCAGTCGAGATCTGGAACGTGGCAAGCCGTTGCGTGAACAGGGAGTTTTAACCCCGTCTGCCTTTGATCAGCTGCAAACCAATTTTGAAATTGCCCGGGTTGCGTTGGAAAATGCCCGCCGTAATCTGGACTACACCCAACTTAAAGCGCCCTTTGATGCGCTGGTTACCCGCCGGCTGGTAGAACGTTTTGCCACTGTTGCTGCCGGTACGCCATTGTTACGAGTGCAAAATATTTCCGAATTGCGTGTACATATTAACGTGCCGGAACAGATTATGCGCCAGGTCAGGGATACCAGTGACTATCTGGTTTCAGTGCGGTTATCCGAGGCGGCAACCGAGCGTTATCCGCTGGCATACCGGGAACATGCTACCGAAGTCGACCCGTTAACCCAAACCTATCAGGTGTCTTTTGCGATGCCGCGTTTACCGGAAGTTAATTTATTACCAGGTATGACGGTTAATGTGGTGACTGAGCGGGTAGCAACCGACAGCGCCGTGTTGATTCCGGTATCCGCGCTGGATACCACCACACCGGAACAATTTTATGTCTGGCGCTATCAGCCCGAAACCCAAACTGTGCAGCGCATTGCCGTACAGGTTGGCACGGTGCGTGAGCAACAGATTGAAGTGCTCAGTGGCCTGAACCGGGGCGAGCAGGTGGTTTCTGCCGGGATTTATCAGTTACAGCCCGGGCAGCAGGTGCAGCCCTTTGTGGCCTACTAAGGAGCCTTCTGATGCGGATTGCCAGTTATGCAATTGAAAAGCAGGTTAATACCTGGCTGTTTATTATGCTGTGCTTTTTGGGCGGACTTTGGGCATTGGTCAGTATTGGCCGCTTAGAAGATCCGGCCTTTACCCTGAAAGAGGCGATTATTGTCACCTATTATCCGGGCGCAACGGCATTGGAAGTGGAAGAGGAAGTGACGGAATTGCTGGAATCCGCTATTCAGCAATTATCACAATTAAAGCGTATTACCTCCAAGTCGATGCCGGGTAAATCGGAAATCCGGGTGCAAATTCAGGATAAGTATGACGGCAGTCAGATGCCACAGATTTGGGATGAGCTCAGGCGTAAGGTTAATGATGCCAGTATTCGCCTGCCCACCGGCGTAATGAAGCCGATCGTCAATGATGATTTCGGTGATGTATTTGGTATTTTTTATGCCGTGACAACTGACGGTTTTTCCGATCGCGAAGTACGCGAGCTGGCTACTTTTTTACGCCGTGAGATGCTGACGGTGCCTGGGGTGGCAAAAGTCCAGACCGCCGGCGAACCGGAAGAGCAAATCAGCGTAGAAATTTCGCATGAGCGTTTGCTCGGGATCGGTCTGCCTTTGCAGTTAGTGGTCAATACTCTGCAAACCGAAAATGCAGTAGCACAAGCCGGCTCGGTGCAGGTGGGTGACAAAAGGATTCGCCTGAACAGCAAACCCGGCCTGGATTCAATTGAGGCAATTGAAAATTTACGGATTGGAAAACCGGGCTCAACCGAGCAACTAAGCATTTTTGATGTTGCAACAGTGCGCCGGGATGAAGTTGAAGTGCCATCGCAAATCATTCGCTTTAATGGCAAACCGGCCTTTACGCTGGCGATTTCCGGTCTGACCGATGCCAATATTGTCGATGTAGGTAAAGCGGTTGATCAGCATCTGGCGAAACTGGCAGAGCGTATCCCGCTTGGCGTAACCCTGCATCCGATCTATCAGCAACATGTCGTGGTGGATAACGCCATTAACGACTTTATTGTTAACCTGATCTTGTCCGTGGTCATTGTTATTGCGGTGCTGTGTCTGACCATGGGGTGGCGGGTTGGTTTAGTCGTTGGCGGTACTTTGTTACTTACCGTCTTGGGTACCGTATTCTTTATGAAACTGGCCAATATCGAGATGGAGCGGATTTCGCTTGGCGCGCTGATTATTGCCATGGGCATGTTGGTTGATAACGCCATCGTGGTCGCAGAAACCATGCTGATTAATATGCAGCGTGGCCAGAGTTCACGGCAGGCGGCGGATGAAGCGGCCAGTCGTACCCAGATCCCGCTGTTAGGCGCGACCGTGATTGGCATTATGGCCTTTGCTGGTATTGGCCTGTCGCCGAATAGTACCGGTGAGTTCTTGTTTTCGCTGTTTGCCGTCATCGCGATTTCATTGCTGTTAAGTTGGGTGCTGGCGATTAGTGTCACCCCTTTGCTGGCGCATTATTTGTTTAAAGTCGATGCCAATAGTGCCGCTGCCGATCCCTATGCTGCCGGTTTTTATCAGCGTTATGTCAGGGTATTGCGCTTTGCCTTGCGCCAACGTGCGCTAACTCTGGGCGGTTTGGCGCTGCTAACGCTAATTAGTGTTATCGGTTTCGGGCAAGTAAAGCAGGCATTTTTCCCGGCGTCGAACACGCCAATTTTCTACTTGAATTACTTCTTGCCCCAGGGCTCAGATATTCGCGCTACCTCGCGTGATCTGGCAGAAATTGAAGCCTTTGTAATGGCGCAACCCGAAGTCGAATCAGTCAGTAGTTTCGTTGGCTCGGGTGCCAGTCGCTTTATGTTGACTTACGCACCGGAGCAGCCGAATGCCGCCTATGGCCAATTGATTATCCGTACCGCACACCGTGACCAGATCCCACCGCTGATGCAGCGGCTGCGCACTGAACTGCCGCCGCGCTTACCGCAGGCTGAGATCTACACCCAGCAACTGATGTTTGGGCCGGGCAGTGGCGCTAAGCTGCAAGCCAGGGTATCTGGCCCGGATGAGCGCATCTTACGGCAGCTCGGCCAGCAAATTACTGAATTAATGCGTCAAGAGCCGGCTATCACCGATTTACGGCATAACTGGCGGCAACGGGAGCTGGTGATCGTACCGGACTTTAACCAAGAGCGGGCGCGGGTTGCCGGCATTAACCGCACTGATTTGGCGCAAACACTGGAGTTTGCCAGCACCGGGTTGCGCAGTGGTGTCTACCGCGAACATGATAAGCAAATTCCCATCGTGGTGCGGCCGCCAGCACCCGAGCGGTTTGATATTGACCGGCTGCAGGATCGGATGATTTGGAGTGCTAACGATAATACCTATATTCCGATTACGCAGGTGATTAATGGGCTGCAAACCCAAACTGAAGAAACGATAATTCAGCGCCGCGACCGGTTAAGAACCCTTACCGTTGAAGCTGAACCGGCCTGGGGTTACACGGCCGATCAGGCCCTAAAATTGGTTCGCCCGAAAATTGAGGCGCTGCCATTACCCGCTGGTTATCAACTGAGTTGGGGCGGTGAATATGAAAACTCCGCAGAAGCCCAGCAATCGCTGGCCGCGCAATTACCCTTAAGTTTTATCGTGATGCTGGTGATCAGTATTTTACTGTTTGGTGCGCTGAAGCAGCCGCTGGTGATTTGGTTAATAGTGCCGATGTCTATCTGTGGCGTGACCGCCGGTTTACTGGCCACCGGATTGCCTTTTGGCTTTACGGCCTTACTCGGCTTCCTCAGTTTGTCAGGCATGCTGATGAAGAACGCCATCGTACTGGTAGACGAAATTGATCTGCAAATTCAGCAAAACAGCGATAAGGTTCAGGCGATAGTGCAGGCCAGTGTCAGCCGGATCCGGCCGGTATTACTGGCAGCCTTGACCACGATTCTGGGGATGTTGCCGCTGATTTGGGATGCGTTTTTCAATAGTATGGCAGTAACGATAATGGCCGGCCTAGCCTTTGCCTCGGTATTAACCCTGGTCGCGGTGCCGGTACTGTATGCCATGCTGTTTCGGATAAAACCCGCCTGAGCTGGTTAAAACAGGGCCGGTTTTGCCGGCCCGGTGGCTACTTGGCGCAGCGAATACAAAGCTCAGTAAAGGGGATAGTGGTAAGACGTGCCAATTTAATGGCCTCGCCACACTGGGCACATTTATCGTAAGTGCCGAGTTCCATTCGGCCAAGCGCTCTGTTGATTTGTGCCAGCTCTTGCCGATCTTTTTGTTCGATAGCGCTTAATACTTCATCATTCTCGCGTTCGGTTGCCTGTTCGGCAAAGTCAGCACTGCGACCTTGCGCAAAGTCGCGCTCAATGGCAGCGACCTGGCGCTCCAATTCTAATTTTCGGGCTAGCAGGCGACTTTTAAATTCCTGAAATGGCATTTGCGGCGTAAGCGTCCATTTTAGGACGTATTGACGCCTTATAGATTTCGGCCAAGCATCCTGGCTAGATGTCTTTCATGATCTGCACCAGACCTGGTGGGATTTTCCACTGGCGGTTATCATCGCTGACCACCATCACTGATTTCTTGTTGATTTTGATAACCACGCCGAACACTTGGCCTTCTTTGGCCTTGAAGTGGACTTTTTGGCCTAAACGTAGCTGGCTTAGAACATTGATGTCGTTTTGCAAACGTAAGTAGTCTATCCGCTTGCAGATGAGCTCGTTCAGGTCATGTAATTCGTCTAAGGTTAGGTCTTCTATGCGCATATCGCCTCCGTCTGGAGGCTATTCTACCGAAGTGGCGGGTAAAGCAAAGAGGTCTGAACGCAGTGGATTATCGGCGAACTGGGTTTTCCAATACCGTGGCGTCAGTTCATGTACCAGGCTGGCAGGGTGTTGGCTGATACGTAGCAGTACATCGGTCAGATAATCGTTTACATTGATATCATGCAATCGACAAGTGACTATCAGGCTTTGGATAACGCCAACATGCTCTGCACCGATTTCTGTCCAACAGAACAACCAATTTTTTCTCCCCATGGGTATGGGCCGAAGCGCCCGCTCCAGATGGTTTGTATCCAGCGGCACATCGGGGTCTTCTAAGAAGACACGCAGTGCCATTTCTTTGCTTTGTACATAGCCAATCGCTTTGTAGAGGGGGTCTTTTGGCAGCAGCGTCAGGTTATGCAAGGTGTCATCACACCACGTAAAGAAGCGGTCAACCACCGGTTTGCTGTGGGTAAGCCGGTATTGGCGCTTTTTATCATCGGTCAGTTTTTGGCGTTGGATAGTCTCTTCTATCTCATACAGCTTGGCGATTAGGCTTATCGCTTCTTTGGCCGGTTGTGGCCAGCTGTTTTCGGCTGCAATAAATTGCCGGCGACTGTGCACCCAGCACTGGGCATGGGTTAAGCCCTCATTCGCTTTGATATAACTGGCATAGGCGCTGTAGCCATCGCTTAATAAAGTCCCTTTAAAGCGATGTTTTAATATCTCTTCTATATGTTGCCGCCCGCGGCTGGTGGAGAAGGTAAAAACAATTTCATCCTTATCACCATACACCGGCCAGAAGTAACTTTGCTTCATTTTGCCCGGGCCCGCTTTGCCTGCTTTAATCGGCGTCTCGTCCATTGCCAGCACCTGGCTTTGTAAGATGCTGGTCAGCATCGCATCCACAATCGGATAGAGTAAATCAATACCGCGTGCCACGATGGTGCCCAGTGTGCTGCGGCTTAAAGTAATGCCCGCTGCGGCTAAGCGCTGGTGTTGGCGATACAGCGGCAAGTGGTATTGGAATTTATCCACCAACATGCCGACGATAAAACTCACATCCGCCACGCTTTTATCCAGCACATTAAACGGCGCTGCGCTTGGCAGGATAGTGTCGCTGCCTTTGTGTTTAACGATTTGCCGGTCATAACGCAGCACGTCGAAGCTCTCTGGGCGCTGTGCTAAGCGGAAGGTGCTTTTTACGCCAATCACTTCATACTGGTCGGCATCTTCCCCTTTTAACTCGTCTGGTATCAGCGTAATCACTTTCACCGGTACGTTATCGTTAAATCGCAAACCACTGTCATTAACGCAATCATCCGGGCGCTGTTTGCCTTTTCTGCGGGTGTAGGTGGTATATTCGGTTTCACCTTCGGGTTGGGCCAGTGCTGGCACCATATCGCCCAGTAAGCTTAACTGCATACCCAATTCCAAGGCGCGCTTTTCTGACTTCTGACCAAACAACTGCTTCTCAAACCAGGCTAAGCGCTGCTTAATGCCCGCGAAGGACTGTGTCATTTTGGCATACTGCGCTTGCAGCTCATCCCAGTTTTGCTCAAGTACACTGTGTTTTTGTGATAAGGCAGCATGCTTTTGTGCCAATTCAGCATGGGCTTGCGCTAAGGTGTCTTTTTGCTGTAGCGCTTCAACCAAAGCTTGCAGGCGCGCGATTTCACTGGTTAAATTAACCCGTGTATCGGCATCAGTTGCCACGTTTGATGAGGATGAAGGCTTGATTTTCATGATGCCAATTATACAGGCTTATCAAGCGCTTGACTGCCCATAGCGCTTCGCTTGTTTCTGGCGAAGTACGGTAATTCCGTCAACGATCATTTGCAGGGTGCAACCGGTGAGCGATTGGATCCCACTCGGATGCGGTTTCACCGGAAACTGGCCTTGCTCGAGGCGCTTAGCCCAGACACAATAGCCTGAGCTTTCGAAGTACAACACCTTCATCTGGGTTTTGCGGGCATTGATAAACACAAAGTACTGGCCGCTTTGTGGATTATGGCAAAGTTTATTGCGCACCAGGGCACTTAAACCGTTAAAGGATTTACGCATATCCACGGGTGTGGTGCACAGCCAGATTTTTTGGTTGGCAGCAGGGATAAACATTATTGCTGGTTAAGCGTGAGTTCAACGCCATTACCCAGTGACAAGACGATATGCCAGCGGGTGTTACCGTGATGTGCAAGCGCGGATAAATCGATAAACGGTGTATCCTGGTGCACAGGCGCTTGTTCAGTTTGCTCAGCCAAGCGTTGCCGCCATTTATAAAATGACATGGTACTGAGTTGATGGGTTTGACAAAATTCAGTGATGCTCAGCTCTGATGTGTGCCATAAGTCGATTAATTGCTGCCACTGTGCAGCATTGCGGTAAGCTCGCTTTGCCATATCACTCTCCTGTTATGATGAGTGCACAGCTTATCGCGCGATCTTAAGTGGGAATAGGACGTCCTAAAATGGACGCTTACGCCCCAAAAAAGAAAACGGCCCAAAGCAAGGACCGTTCGTATCAATAAAACTCGCTACCCTGTTCGCTCTAAACACCTTAAGTGATAGGTGTTACCCTTTTAGGGGGTTAAAACAAAGCCACCTTCTTCAGAAGGTGGATTCTTTACTGGCCTGATATTATTTGCCTAAATGGTTAGGGGAAACCAAGCTGAACCGTGAGTGAAGTGGGAATATAAAGAGTTAACAGGTGGAAATTGGAAACAGCAAAAACAAAAAAGCCAGCTTATTCAGCTGGCTTTATCGTTTAATTAGGCGCTTGGCGATGACCTACTCTCACATGGGGAGACCCCACACTACCATCGGCGCGATTGCGTTTCACTTCTGAGTTCGGGATGGGATCAGGTGGGACCACAATGCTATTGTCACCAAGCAAATTTGCTATTTACTTACCCGTCTTATCTCATGCAGGCAGTAAATGAATTCGGAAAGCTGGATTGAGTTGCACTTCTTAAGTGTTTGTATTCGTCTAAGGATTACTTAGTAAAACCCATCTGGGTTGTATGGTTAAGCCTCTCGAGTCATTAGTATCAGTTAGCTCAACACCTCACAACGCTTACACACCTGACCTATCAACGTCCTAGTCTCGAACGGCTCTTTAGTGGACTTAAAGTCCAAGGGATGACTCATCTTGGGGCTCGCTTCCCGCTTAGATGCTTTCAGCGGTTATCGATTCCGAACATAGCTACCGGGCAATGCCATTGGCATGACAACCCGAACACCAGCGGTTCGTTCACTCCGGTCCTCTCGTACTAGGAGCAACTCCCCTCAATCATCCAACGCCCACGGCAGATAGGGACCGAACTGTCTCACGACGTTCTGAACCCAGCTCGCGTACCACTTTAAATGGCGAACAGCCATACCCTTGGGACCGACTTCAGCCCCAGGATGTGATGAGCCGACATCGAGGTGCCAAACACCGCCGTCGATATGAACTCTTGGGCGGTATCAGCCTGTTATCCCCGGAGTACCTTTTATCCGTTGAGCGATGGCCCTTCCATTCAGAACCACCGGATCACTATGACCTACTTTCGTACCTGCTCGACGTGTCTGTCTCGCAGTTAAGCTGGCTTATGCCATTGCACTAACCGTACGATGTCCGACCGTACTTAGCCAACCTTCGTGCTCCTCCGTTACTCTTTGGGAGGAGACCGCCCCAGTCAAACTACCCACCAGGCACTGTCCTTAACCCCGATTAGGGGCCCAAGTTAGAACATCAACACTACAAGGGTGGTATTTCAAGGACGACTCCACGAGAACTAGCGTTCCCGCTTCAAAGTCTCCCACCTATCCTACACATGTAGGGTCAATGTTCAGTGCCAAGCTATAGTAAAGGTTCACGGGGTCTTTCCGTCTAGCCGCGGGTATACGGCATCTTCACCGCAATTTCAACTTCACTGAGTCTCGGCTGGAGACAGCGTGGCCATCATTACGCCATTCGTGCAGGTCGGAACTTACCCGACAAGGAATTTCGCTACCTTAGGACCGTTATAGTTACGGCCGCCGTTTACCGGGGCTTCGATCATGAGCTTCTCTTGCGATAACCCAATCAATTAACCTTCCGGCACCGGGCAGGCGTCACACCGTATACGTCATCTTGCGATTTTGCACAGTGCTGTGTTTTTGATAAACAGTTGCAGCCACCTGGTATCTGCGACTGCCGTCAGCTTAGGGAGCAAGTCCCATCACCAACAGCAGCGTACCTTCTCCCGAAGTTACGGTACCATTTTGCCTAGTTCCTTCAGCCGAGTTCTCTCAAGCGCCTTGGTATTCTCTACCCGACCACCTGTGTCGGTTTGGGGTACGATTCCCGCTAACCTGAAGCTTAGAAGATTTTCCTGGAAGCATGGCATCAACTACTTCATCCCCTTGGGGACTCGTCATCAGCTCTCAGTGTTAAGAACGCCCGGATTTGCCTAAGCGTTCCACCTACCACCTTAAACGCGGACTACCAACGCCGCGCTAGCCTAGCCTTCTCCGTCTCTCCATCGCAGTTAGCGGAAGTACAGAAATATTAATCTGTTTCCCATCGACTACGCCTTTCGGCCTCGCCTTAGGGGTCGACTCACCCTGCCCCGATTAACGTTGGACAGGAACCCTTGGTCTTTCGGCGAGGGGGTTTTTCACCCCCTTTATCGTTACTCATGTCAGCATTCGCACTTCTGATACCTCCAGCGTGGGTTACCCCTTCACCTTCAACGGCTTACAGAACGCTCCTCTACCGCGCAACCCTAATGGATTGCACCCGTAGCTTCGGTGGTATGTTTAGCCCCGTTACATCTTCCGCGCAGGCCGACTCGACTAGTGAGCTATTACGCTTTCTTTAAATGATGGCTGCTTCTAAGCCAACATCCTAGCTGTCTAAGCCTTCCCACATCGTTTCCCACTTAACATACACTTTGGGACCTTAGCTGACGGTCTGGGTTGTTTCCCTTTTGACGACGGACGTTAGCACCCGCCGTCTGTCTCCCGGATAGCACTCTTTGGTATTCGGAGTTTGCAAAGGGTTGGTAAGTCGGGATGACCCCCTAGCCTTAACAGTGCTCTACCCCCAAAGGTGTTCGTCCGAGGCGCTACCTAAATAGCTTTCGAGGAGAACCAGATATCTCCCGGTTTGATTGGCCTTTCACCCCCAGCCACAAGTCATCCGCTAATTTTTCAACATTAGTCGGTTCGGTCCTCCAGTTGATGTTACTCAACCTTCAACCTGCCCATGGCTAGATCACCGGGTTTCGGGTCTACGCCTTGCAACTAAACGCGCAGTTAACACTCGGTTTCCCTACGGCTCCGCTATTCGCTTAACCTCGCTACAAAACGTAAGTCGCTGACCCATTATACAAAAGGTACGCAGTCACGGTCTCAAGAACCGCTCCCACTGCTTGTACGTATACGGTTTCAGGTTCTATTTCACTCCCCTCACAGGGGTTCTTTTCGCCTTTCCCTCACGGTACTGGTTCACTATCGGTCAGTCAGGAGTATTTAGCCTTGGAGGATGGTCCCCCCATATTCAAACAGGATATCACGTGTCCCGCCTTACTCGTTTTCATCAAAGGTTAGTTTTCGTGTACGGGGCTATCACCCTGTGCCGCTGGACTTTCCAGACCATTCCACTAACACCCCTCTGACTTAAGGGCTAATCCCCGTTCGCTCGCCGCTACTAGGGGAATCTCGGTTGATTTCTTTTCCTAAGGGTACTTAGATGTTTCAGTTCCCCTCGTTTGCCTCACTACACTATGTATTCATGTAGTGATAACAGCTTATGCTGCTGGGTTCCCCCATTCGGACATCGTTAGCTCAAATGCTTGTTACTAGCTCGCCAACGCTTTTCGCAAGTTACTACGTCCTTCATCGCCTCTGACTGCCAAGGCATCCACCGTATACGCTTAGTCGCTTAACCATACAACCCAAATGAGTTTCACTTGAGTTGTTGCGACCAGCTGGTTTTACTTGTCTCATCTTCGACCAAGAAGATGGACTCGCCTTAGACTTGAATATTCAAGACACTTAAAAAGTGTTTTAAGAACTCAATTTTTTCGTATTAACACAACGACAGACATCATTGCGTTAATTACTATCAGCTTTCCAAATTGTTAAAGAGCGGGCTTAAAAAAGCCAAAGATAATTTTTCAGTTTATCTTTGGCATCTCTAACCATAATACAGTAAATGGTGGAGCTATGCGGGATCGAACCGCAGACCTCCTGCGTGCAAGGCAGGCGCTCTCCCAGCTGAGCTATAGCCCCATTTACATGCAGTGCGAGTAAATAAGATGTTCCAAACCTCTAAAAGGATTGGTTTGCCAATCATTTCTTATCAAGGCGGACAGTGGCGACGTTTAGTTCACTAAACGAGTCACTTTCCAACGCTGAGAAGGAAGGATTGGTGGGTCAGAGTGGACTTGAACCACCGACCTCACCCTTATCAGGGGTGCGCTCTAACCAGCTGAGCTACAGACCCATCTTTGATAAATCTAAGTTCATCTAGAACCACCGACCTTACCCTACTCTTTATGAAGGGATTGGGGTGCTAACCAGCTGAGCTACAGACCCAT
Source organism: Shewanella sp. GD03713 (assembly GCF_029843705.1). Lineage (NCBI taxonomy): Bacteria > Pseudomonadati > Pseudomonadota > Gammaproteobacteria > Alteromonadales > Shewanellaceae > Shewanella > Shewanella sp. GD03713. The sequence continues at coordinate 1,850,586 of NZ_JAOCIW010000001.1, read as the reverse complement.
CTTTTACTCTATCTTCTATCAAGCAAATCTGTGTGAACACTCAACAAACATCGAGTTAGTCGTATAGGTAAGGAGGTGATCCAGCCCCAGGTTCCCCTAGGGCTACCTTGTTACGACTTCACCCCAGTCATGAACCACAAAGTGGTGAGCGCCCTCCCGAAGGTTAAGCTACCCACTTCTTTTGCAGCCCACTCCCATGGTGTGACGGGCGGTGTGTACAAGGCCCGGGAACGTATTCACCGTGGCATTCTGATCCACGATTACTAGCGATTCCGACTTCATGGAGTCGAGTTGCAGACTCCAATCCGGACTACGACGAGCTTTGTGAGATTAGCTCCACCTCGCGGCTTTGCAACCCTCTGTACTCGCCATTGTAGCACGTGTGTAGCCCTACTCGTAAGGGCCATGATGACTTGACGTCGTCCCCACCTTCCTCCGGTTTATCACCGGCAGTCTCCCTAGAGTTCCCACCATTACGTGCTGGCAAATAAGGATAGGGGTTGCGCTCGTTGCGGGACTTAACCCAACATTTCACAACACGAGCTGACGACAGCCATGCAGCACCTGTCTCAGAGTTCCCGAAGGCACTAAGCTATCTCTAGCGAATTCTCTGGATGTCAAGAGTAGGTAAGGTTCTTCGCGTTGCATCGAATTAAACCACATGCTCCACCGCTTGTGCGGGCCCCCGTCAATTCATTTGAGTTTTAACCTTGCGGCCGTACTCCCCAGGCGGTCTACTTAATGCGTTAGCTTGAGAGCCCAGTGTTCAAGACACCAAACTCCGAGTAGACATCGTTTACGGCGTGGACTACCAGGGTATCTAATCCTGTTTGCTCCCCACGCTTTCGTGCCTGAGCGTCAGTCTTTGTCCAGGGGGCCGCCTTCGCCACCGGTATTCCTCCAGATCTCTACGCATTTCACCGCTACACCTGGAATTCTACCCCCCTCTACAAGACTCTAGTTTGCCAGTTCGAAATGCAATTCCCAGGTTGAGCCCGGGGCTTTCACATCTCGCTTAACAAACCGCCTGCGCACGCTTTACGCCCAGTAATTCCGATTAACGCTTGGACCCTCCGTATTACCGCGGCTGCTGGCACGGAGTTAGCCGGTCCTTCTTCTGTAGGTAACGTCACAGCTGCAAGGTATTAACTTACAACCTTTCCTCCCTACTGAAAGTGCTTTACAACCCGAAGGCCTTCTTCACACACGCGGCATGGCTGCATCAGGGTTTCCCCCATTGTGCAATATTCCCCACTGCTGCCTCCCGTAGGAGTCTGGGCCGTGTCTCAGTCCCAGTGTGGCTGATCATCCTCTCAGAACAGCTAGGGATCGTCGCCTTGGTGAGCCATTACCTCACCAACTAGCTAATCCCACCTAGGTTCATCCAATCGCGAGAGGCCCGAAAGTCCCCCTCTTTCCCCCGTAGGGCGTATGCGGTATTAGCAGTCGTTTCCAACTGTTATCCCCCTCGACTGGGCAGATCCCTAGGCATTACTCACCCGTCCGCCGCTCGCCACCTCAGGAGTAAACTCCCTTGTGCTGCCGCTCGACTTGCATGTGTTAGGCCTGCCGCCAGCGTTCAATCTGAGCCATGATCAAACTCTTCAATTAAAAGTTTTTTGTTTAACTCGCGTTAAACGACTCAATGAATTCTACTGTTTTGATTTGCTTTGCTCACTAAGAAACATCGCGTCTCAATTCATACATTACTGTATGTACATATTGCTATGAACACTCATTCATTGATTTAAATTTTGATTACTCGCCAAACGGCAGAGTAATTTCGATTAACTCAACACCTGTGAGTGTCCACACAGATTTGCTTGATAAATTGTTAAAGAGCATGGTTATTTGCCTTGAGCGTTTAACGCTTTTGGCTTTCACCGTTGACCCCGCTGGGCCAGTGGATGCGCATTATAGGGATGTCAGATTTTACCGCAACCCCTTTCGACAAAATAATGAGAAAAAGCGATGTGAGTGCGCAATTTTTAAACCAAACATCGGTTTTAGCGCCTAATTTGCTGTAACTTCCATCACTTTGGCTATCTCTATCGCCCTAATGACACCATTAGCACCGGTCACACAGCAAAACGATAAAGTAAATACTGCACTTTTTGTTGTTAAACTCTCGGTTCGAGCTCAATCTCACCGTTCAAATCGATTGATACACACTTTAAATAGCAAGATAAGCTACTTCTTTAAAAATCCCGGCACATCGGCAATGCTATCGAGCACTACAGACGCCTCGCTATCATCAGCGATTGCTTTACCAGTACGGACGAGGATACGTGTCGGGACCCCTGCCGCTTTGGCCGCAAGCATATCGTCTGCTTTATCGCCCACCATGACCGACTGCGACAAATCGATTTTCAGGAATTTTGCCGCATCGAGTAACATGCCAGGTTTTGGCTTGCGGCAATCGCAATCGACTTTATATTCACCGAGACCTTTTTCATTATGGTGCGGGCAATAATAGATGCCATCGAGGTCGACACCTTTATCGGCAAAGTTCCAATCCATCCATTCGGTGAGACTGTGGAATTGATCTTCACTATACATACCACGGGCAATCCCCGACTGATTGGTGACCACCACCAATTTGTATCCCATTTGCTTTAAGGCGAGGCAGGCTTCAAACACCCCTTCTATATATTCAAAGTCATCCACCTGATGCACATAACCATGATCTTTGTTGATCACACCATCACGGTCTAAAAATACGGCTCGATTGACTGTACCCACAGTACTACTCCACTCACTAAAAACGGCGCTTAATGCGTAATTTCCCTATTATTCCATCCATTGCAAGAAATTGCACCGCGAAGTTGTCAGCGACATGACGCAGTTTGAACAAGTTCCGGCTTATCTCGACTAACGCGTGCGTAAAACCGTATTAAATCGTACTTATCCCGATGCATTTCGCCGATAAAATCGCCCGATAATGCTTTTTTAGGCCCAAGGGATGCGCTATTCAATCGAGCTTTTCCCTTTATTTGTGCTGTTTTTAACGGTAATCTTGCACGGATAACAATAAAACACCTAAAAATAGACGGTCATAATGAGTCGAACTACGCCTATAGTCCATAAAACCCGCACCCAATTAGTTGTAGAAGTGCTGAGAGAGAAAATTCTTTCGGGTGATATAGCCGCAGGGGAACCACTCAGACAAAGCGCCTTAGCCGAAGCCTTACATGTAAGCCGCATTCCCGTGAGAGAAGCCTTACTACAACTTGAGGCGGAGGGGCTTGTGAAGTTCGAACCCCATAAAGGGGCGACCGCGACCGAATTATCCGTTGAACAAGTGACTGAGCTTTTTGAATTACGCGCCATGATCGAGACCGATCTGCTCGCCAAAGCCATACCACGACTTCAAGAAGACGATTTAATAAAAGCAGAACGCGTATTGGAGCAATTGGAATCGGCCTTTAAACATGAAGATGCCGTCGCCAGTTGGAGCGAGCTAAATACACAGTTTCATACCTGTTTATATCAAGCCGCCAATCGTCCACATACGCTAGAGGTTGTCCACGGCCTCAATACTAACTGCGATAGATATATCCGCTTGCAATTGCTGCTCGCAGGAGGCATTCCCGCAGCAGAGCACGAGCACCGCGAACTGCTCAACTATTGCAAACAAAGAGAAACAGAGAAAGCCACGGCGTTGCTGCGACATCATATTTTGCATGCCGCAATGACAATTCGGGATCTCGTCGCCAAACAGGTGGTCTAGATCACGGACTGTCATTCGTTATACCGATAAGCTTTGTTGTCGATTTGAGGCAGCACTTCAGGTTCTGCCTTTTTTATTTGAGAGAAAACACCATGCAGTACGCCACTATCACTGGCTGGGGAAAATGTGTTCCTCCCGCCACTTTGACTAACGATGATCTTGCCACTTTTATCGAAACTTCCGATGAATGGATTAAAAGCCGTACCGGGATCAGCCAGCGTCATATCAGCCATGTGAATACCTCTGAGTTAGCATCGGTTGCCGCTAAACGCGCCCTTGCAGCGGCGGGCATTGACGGCAGCGAAATTGATATGATCATTTTAGCCAGCGCCAGCCCAGATACCTTGATCCCTAATATTGCCTCCACAGTCCAGGCGAATATTGGTGCAAGTTGCGCAGCCTTCGATATCAACGCGGCATGCAGTGGCTTTTTGTATGGCTTAGGCTTAGCCAGCTCACAGATCAAGAGTGGTCAGTGCAAAAAAGTACTAGTAGTCGGTGCCGAACGTTTATCTTTCTACCTCGATTGGTCACGCCGTGAAACCGCAGTGTTGTTTGGTGATGGCGCGGGCGCTGTTGTCGTGGAAGCGACCGATGTTCCGGGCGGTGTGTTAGGTTATGAGCTGAATAACGATCCTGAAGGTCGCGATATCCTAAAAGCCGGTTTTGGTACTGCGATGGATAGATTCTCCGCCGAGTCCTTAGATTTTTATATTCAATTCGATGGCCAAGAAATCTTTAAACGTGCCATTAATGGTATGAATAAGTTAAGCAATCAAGTGCTGGAGAAATGTGGCGTCGATAAGGATGAAGTCGATTTAGTGATCCCACACCAAGCGAACGAGCGCATTATCGACACCCTCGTTAGCCGCATGAAGATCCCTAAAGAAAAAGCCTTCGTGAACATCGCTAACTATGGCAACACCTCCGCGGCCACTATCCCTATCGCTATCTGCGATGCGTTGGAAAAAGGGTTAATTAAGCCAAACCAAACCATTCTATCTTGTGCTTTCGGTGCGGGGTTAACCTCAGCAGCTCTGTTATTGCAATGGGGCGAACGCGTAACACCGGTTCAAGTGAGTGATGCCCAGCTGCCACCTTGCGAGTTGAGTGGCATTGAGCTGGTTAAACGTGCTGTGGATTATTTCTGTAAGTAATTAATCCCGAACACGGATAAAAGGCCATCTTCGGATGGCCTTTTACATTTTTATCTCTTTAGGTACGCGACGCATTTCATCCCAGTAAATCCCCTGCTTAAAATAGCCCGCGAGTTTTTGATTTAATTCGTTAAAGCTTTTTATGGCAACCTCTTCACCACACAAGCATGACCAGACGAATCGATGGCAGTTGTTGTCGAACAAATCATATTCACGGTATTGATAAATGGCCCGCTCGGCGCGGCTCACCATATCACTGGCAATCAGTGGTTGATGTTGATGATTGCAGGCAATATAGACTTGGCTACCAGTACGCCCCGCTAAAAAGCGCTTTACCGATACCGCCCGTATCAGCCCGGAACCATGTAACTCAACGAGGCAATCATCTGCCAACCAAATGCCCGTATGTTCAATGACCCCAAACACATAGCAGCAGACGATACTGCCAGGCTGCGGCGAGACTTGTTTAAAGCCCTTTTGCCACTGACTTGGCGCAGCAATCATGGCTTGGTTGCCCGTCGTTTGCCGTGGCGCCTTACCTAATAAACGGTCACGCTCAAGCTGCTGGCGCTTTTCACGTTCATCGGCGAGCAATAACGCCCCCATAGCCGCGCTGCCTAGCCAAAGTAACGGTAATGGCATCCTATCCCCTTATGGCATCAGTTACCTGTAAAATCCGTCGTTAATAGATAGTAGGTCACGAAAGTCGGATGGCGTTTGCGCCTCCTTCTGACCCTCACCTTTCTTTAAACCTAGTGTTCGTTAAATCCATCCTAGTGTAAGTACGCCTTAGCCTTTGAATTCTTAATAATAAGAGTGAAGTACAGTTCCACTGAATTGCCAAGTTTCCCGCAAAGGTCCCCAAGCATGACATGGGTAACTTACCTTTTAACGGGGCATTGAGCTTCTAGGACTGCGATGTTGCAGTGTAGTGGGATAAGCGTGAATTAAAGCTGAAATCACTAGCCAGAGCACAAACTCTGTCGGCTTGATTGTGAAAGAAAAAAGAAAACTGAAGCCTTTGTAAAAACAGGCTTCAGCTCAAACGGTGACTTTATTTACGACAGCAATTGCCTTCCGCCGCAGCATCACTTGGCATGACTCACATTTGGCATAGCCCACGACATCAAGGTACATCGGATTGCACCTTGATACTAAGTCGTAAAAGTACTGCAAGATTAGAGTTTAACTAGCATTTTGCCTTTGTTTTTACCTTCGAACAGGCCGATAAACGCCTCTGGTGCTTGCTCTAAACCTTGGTAAACCGTTTCTTGCGATTTCACTTTACCCGCCTGCAGCCACTGCGCCATTTGAGCGATGAATTCTTCAAACTGGTCGAAGTAATCCATCACAATAAAGCCCTGTATGGTTAACTTTTTGGTGATGATGGCTAAGAGATTGCTTGGACCTGGGACTGGCGTCTGCGCGTTATAATCGGCAATCATCCCACATACAGAAATACGACCATATTCGTTCAGCACATTCAATGCAGCTTCAAGGTGAGCGCCGCCGACATTCTCAAAATACACATCAATGCCATCGGGCGCCGCGTCACGCAAAGCCTGAGTTAAATCAGTGACTTTTTTATAGTTAATCACCGCATCCACACCCAGACTTTTCACTAATTCAGCCTTTTCATCCGAGCCAACCGAAGCAATTACTTTACAGCCGTTAAGCTTAGCGATTTGACAGACAACCATGCCCACCGCGCCCGATGCCGCTGAAACAAATACGGTATCTTTAGGGGTTAATTTCGCAATTGTCATTAAACCCACCCAAGCGGTTAATCCGGGCATGCCAAGCACACCTAAAAAGTAGTGCTCAGGAATATTCGCCGCAGGTAATAAGGTGAGATCCTGCCCATCACTGATAAAGGCGCTGCGCCAGCCACTGACATTGCTCACTTTTGACCCCACGGGGAATTTCGGATTGAGTGATTCAATGACTTCACCTATGGCTCCACCGTCCATAACCGCATCAATCTGGAAGGGGGGAATGTAGGAATCCTTGTCCATCATACGGCCACGCATATAGGGATCGACTGACATCCAAGTGTTTTTAACCAGCACTTCTCCAGCTTTTAAGGCGGGCAATGTCACCTCGACCTGTTTAAAATTTGCCAGAGTAGGCATACCAATAGGGCGTGATGCTAAATGAATTTGACTGCTTATCATGTACTTAACCTCTATTACGTCGGACACTCTGCAAACAGGGAGTGATATTTCGACAATGAACTAAACTTATTAGCTTGCAAATAGTTTGTGCACAAACTGTTTGCCAATAAACTACCCACAAGTGACGCACAAATCAACTGTTACGCCTAAAAATATTTTGCACACAAACTATTTTTGCAACATAGAATTTGTTAACATCGACCTTCATTGTTCATCCTGGGTAAGCGGTATGGCTCAAAAATTATCAGACAACGTGTGCTTTGCACTCTATTCGGCGACCAACTCATTAGTGCGAGCCTTTCGTCCTATCCTTGACGAATATGATCTCACCTACCCTCAGTACATAGTTATGCACTCACTCTGGTACGTGAACGATGTCAGTCTCAAAGAGTTATCTAACGACACGCGTTTAGATCCCAGCACCTTGACCCCAATCGTTAAACGCTTGGAATCAAAGGGCTTACTCACCCGTAACTTATCTGAGTTGGATGAACGTAAAAAGGTTATTTCCCTCACAGACAAGGGCAGACAATTACAGGAGGAAGCGACTCAGCTCACCGAGAAATTGGTGGCTCGCTCTAAGATGAATGCCGAGCGTATCGAGGAATTGCGTCGCTTATGTCTTGAATTAGAAGCCGATTTATCGAAAGACTAACCTGCAGAATTAGCGTTCTTTAGCACGCTTTCTAAAGCTACCTTTTGTTAGCACTCAATTCTCACGACATGCATCAAGTTTAGATATTAAGCTCAAGAAAGTCAGACAAAGGGATTTAGGCGCAGAGACAATCATGCTGCAGCGAGGGCGCTAACACATCGTTTAGCGTTAGTAAGCCAGTAATTCACCCACCTTTAACTCCTCTGCGCCCCCCATACTTGCCACCTGTGCCAACAACAGTTCGCCGCAGGCCAGTGCGTCAGTCAGGGCACTGTGGGCGCCATATATCGGCAATCCATATCGTTCACGGCATGCCCCAAGCCTCAAGCTGCCTTCTTTAAGCACTGAGTGTTCGCGTAGCAAACGGTGTTTTTCCAGCAGCAAGGTATCAATCGCAGGCAGTACAATCCCTTGATGATAAATCGACAAGATATCTTGCTGTAAGAAACGGCAATCAAGGGGGGAATGGTGCGCAACCAACACATGACCACGGGTTTGCGCCACAAACCATGCCATCGCCTCTTCAATGGTCACCGCCTCGGTTAAATGATTATCGAGTATCCCATGAATTGTCGCACTCTGCCCCACACTGCCTTGAATTTGCACCAGTTTTTGCTGTGCGCCCATCAGGGGAATCGCCGCATTTTCAATCGGCACCAGCCCAATACTTAAGATTTGGTCCTGTAAGGGATCGAGTCCTGTCATTTCCAAATCCATCGCCATCAAGGGCGCCCGGCTAATGGGTAACTCCAACAGTGGCACTAAGGATTGGTAATAATCCTTAAATAGCTGATGCTGACAGCGTAACGCACGCCAGCGCAGCTTTGCGTTCACCCACCAAGGCCCCATTAAAAGCTCCGCATAAATTTCATCTTCATCCCCGACTGGGCATCATGGACCACTTTAAAAGCATCCCGCAGTTGATGCCTCACCAAAGAAGATAAATGGCCGGGTAACAAATAATTACTGATCTTCAGCCCCTGTGTATGTTGGTAGCCTTGATTCGATAAACGCATATGGGCAATAAATTCATGGGCGTCGGCCAAGTTAAGCGCATCCTTACGATTGAGAATATTGGCGTCCATCAGCGCGCGGATCCGTTTGGCGGTATTCACTTCCTTAATCCCCGCCGACAGCGCATACACGCGGGCGATATCGTTGATTAACGCATTTCCTTTATGTTTTAAATCAATGCCTTTTACCTCACTGCCATCGCGCTCTAACACAAATTTTCGAAAAAAGCCTAAGGGCGGCGACTCGACGAGGGAATTGCCCGTCATCCCCGCAAGGAAAATATCATTGTCTTTGGTTTGTGCCAGCACTTTATCCTGCAGGGCGTCGAACAGCGATTGCGGGCCAAACACGGAGCGCATATCGAAAAAAATACTCGCATGCATCAATGCTTTAGGCTCAGGCGTGACCACCCACTTTTCAAAGACCTGTTGCCATGCTTTGAGCGACATCCGCCACTGGGGGTTTTGCGCCATGATATTACCGGGACAAAAAGCATAACCGCATTGATCCAGCCCCGCGCAAACCGCATGGGTCAAGGCATCAAAATAGCCTTTGGCATAATCATCCATTTCCTCGGCCACCAGCAAGCCGTTATCTTGATCCGAACAGGCGGCTTGGTCTTGTCGTCCTTGTGAGCCAAAGGCTAGCCAGCAAAACGCCATCGGCGCCTCACCGAGAATTTGCTGATTGAGCACAATCAAGCGCCGCGTTAACGCATCGGTGACCGAGGTCAGTACCCGACCGATCTCCTCTGCCCTTGCATCGGCACTGATTAAATTTTGCAATAACAAGGGGATTTGTTTACTGACACTAATGAGGCTGGCGAGATCCCGCTGCCGCTCGATTTCACCAATCAGCAGCAAAGGCTGCGAACCTTGACCGCGCAAAATGTCAGTACTGGTCACCATACCAATGGCTTTTACTTCCTCGGTATTTTGTTCATCAATGATCGGCAAGTGATGAATGTTATGCTCACTCATCAATAACATCGCCTCGAAAATCAACGCATTGGATGAAATCGAAATCGGCGATGTGGTCATGGCTTGATGCACGGCGATGCGACCATCGAGCCCTGCAGCGAGCACCCGATTACGCAGATCTTTATCCGTTAAAATCCCCACCAACTTATGATTGTCCGTGACCAATAAGGACGAAACCCGTGAGTTGCGCATCAAGAGCGCGGCTTGCGTCACACTGGCGTGGGCGTCGATCATAATGGGCGAAGATGACATTAAGGTACTGATTCGACTGGTTGTCGTCAGATCTTTCGCCTTAAACCGCGCCTCGTGACGTAACCGCTTGGCAAAGGCGCGGGTAAAAAATTTATCGAAGTGTCGACTCTCGCTTCGCAGTTGATCGAACAATGCCTGCGGAAGGTGATACACCAAACTGTCTTCGAGAATAGCGACCCGGTTAACCACCTTCTCCCCAGACAACAGCGTCGAAAAGCCAAAAAACTCACCTTCGGCGACCCTGTCCACTAACACTCCTTCGGGATCGCGCACCTCAAAGGCGCCGCTGCGCACCAGATACAATTTCGGCGTATCGGCATCAAATTTCACAAACCCCGAGGCTTTACTGTAATAACCAACGGTCACAGCCTTAGCGCAACGTAAGATAATCTCGTTGGGTAGCGTATCGAAGGGGGCTGTGGATGTTAAAAACTGCACAACGGGTTGTAATTCGCTGGCGTTCATAGCAACACCTTATTTTAGGTGAATTTTATTCCACTATAGCGCGCACAATTGTTGGGCCATATACGACTAAAGTCAGCCTTAAGCTTGCGCTGACGCCATAAAAACAAAAGGACGCCAATGCGTCCTTTTATCTTACTTAGCTAAATCCTGCAGAGATTAATGGCTGCTCGCTTCTCCCGCCCCTTTAGGGAAACGGATAGATTCAACCATATCTTGTACATGGGCAGGTGCCGCGGCGGTTACTTTACAGACGATAGCCGCTACCGCAAAGTTCACCACCATACCAACCATACCGATACCTTCTGGCGAAATACCGAGGAACCAGTTCGCCGACACGTTAGCCGTTGGGTTCACAAACTTGAAGTAGATGATGTAAGCAGCAGTGAACAGTAGACCGATCACCATACCTGCGATTGCACCTTCTTTATTCATCGTCTTAGAGAAAATCCCCATGATGATGGCAGGGAACAGAGAGGATGCCGCCAGACCGAAGGCGAATGCCACTACCGCTGCCACGAATCCTGGAGGGTTAATCCCGAAGTAACCCGCAATCACGATACCAATACCAGCCGCCAGTCGAGCGTACATCAGCTCTTTCTTGTCAGAGATATTTGGCATCAGGTTCTTCTTCAGTAAATCGTGTGACACTGAAGTCGAGATAACCAGTAACAGACCCGCAGAGGTAGATAACGCTGCCGCTAAACCACCCGCTGCCACCAGTGCGATAACCCAAGCTGGCAGATTCGCGATTTCTGGCGTTGCTAATACGATGATATCGTTGTCGATCTTCATTTCGTTAGGGCTAGCAGCATCTTCCATTTTGCCTTTGGCATAGTAGATTTTGCCGTCGCCGTTTTTGTCATCCCATTTGATCAGGCCGGTTTTTTCCCAGTTTTTGATCCAATCTGGCGCAGACTCATAGGCAACACCCTTTTGATCAGGGCCGTTAATGGTCTCAATCATATTAACGCGAGAGAATGCCGCTAATGCAGGAACTGTGGTGTACATGATGGCGATAAATACCAGCGCCCAACCGGCAGATACACGTGCATCTTTCACTTTAGGTACAGTGAAGAAACGCACGATAACGTGGGGTAAGCCCGCAGTACCAACCATCAAAGCACCGGTAATACAGAACACGTCGATCATGCTCTTAGAGCCATCGGTGTAAGGTGCAAAGCCTAGATCCGCAGATAAATTGTTCAGCTTCTCGAGCAGGTAAACCCCAGAATTATTGCCGGCAGCATCGAGTAATTCAGCGCCGAAACCAATTTGAGGAATGATATGACCCGTCATCATCACAGATAAGAAAATCGCAGGCACCATAAATGCGAAGATCAGCACGCAGTATTGGGCAACCTGAGTATAGGTAATCCCTTTCATACCGCCGAGCACAGCGTAGAAGAACACTACGGCCATACCGATATACACGCCAGTGTCCACATCCACTTCGAGGAAGCGCGAGAATACCACGCCCACACCGCGCATTTGACCAGCGATGTATGTAAAGCAGATGAAGATAGCGCAAATAACCGCTACCGTACGCGCCGCTTGGGAGTAATAACGCTCACCCACGAAATCAGGCACAGTGAACTTACCAAACTTACGTAAATACGGCGCCATACACAGGGCTAATAATACATAACCGCCCGTCCAGCCCATCAGGTACACACTGCCGTCATAACCGACGAAAGAAACAATACCCGCTAACGAAATAAAGGATGCCGCGGACATCCAGTCGGCTGCCGTTGCCATACCGTTCACTACAGGGTGAACACCGCCACCCGCGACATAGAACTCTTTAGTCGAACCCGCGCGGGACCAAATCGCGATCCCAATGTAGAGCGCGAACGACAGCCCCACAATCAGATAAGTTAATCCTTGTACACCCATTTCCGTTCTCCTTAGTCTTCTTGTACGTTATATTTTTTATCTAAGGCGTTGGCTTTTGCCGCGTAGACAAAAATAAGCGCAACAAAGACATACATAGATCCCTGTTGGGCAAACCAGAAACCTAACTTGAAGCCCATGAAATGGATTTCATTGAGTACATCAACCAATAGAATGCCACATCCGAACGAGACTGCGGCCCAAATAGCCAATAGGCCTAAAACAAGACGTAAATTCTCATTCCAGTAACCTTTTGCTTTATCGTTGTTTTCAAATGCCATAGCGACTCCCCTGTGCTGTTTTATTTTTAAGTCTTGTTAAATCTAGCAACAGCTGGAGTGACCACAATCAAGACCTTAGTCTAATTTGAGAAGTGCCTCACACCAGAAAAAATTGAATAGTATTTAAAATCATAAAGTTAACAATGATTTTACATTTTAATGCAAAAGTTATTTTTTGAGCAGCTTAGACCAATGTCGAAGATCCTAAGGCTAGAAACGGCACAAATGCCATGCTAGTAGGACGGCAAGATGAGGTAGATGAGTAACAGTAACTGGCTGTGAAATAAATAAAATATCGTACTGCAGAGAGATGAATTGCCGTCAGAAATCTCAGGATTTCCGCTAAGAATTATCAGTAAAAAGGCAAAAAATAACCCAGCATCGCTGGGTTATGGGAAACAAATAAATGAGCGCCAGCATAGACGCAAGTTCAAGCTTATTATTTGGCGGCTAAGAATTTTACTAGCTCGGCTAATTCTTCAGGAGTGTGTACCTTAGAGGTCACTAAATAGCGGCCATTGACTAATAAAGAAGGCACGCCTTTAATGCCCGATAATTCCGCTTGAGAGTCGTAATTCATCACGGAAAACTTCGCATCGACAGAGTTCATCGCCGCATCGACATCATCGGCCTTAGCGCCTTGCGCCACAAAGAAGGCTTTGACCTGTTCAGGGCGAGTAAATTGTTCACCCTTTTCATGGATTTGTTTAAAAATCGCTTCGTGCACTTGCTTGGTCATTTTCAGCTTTTGCGCGACAAAATAGGCTAATTGACTCAGCTCCCATGCCGGACGCCCCGCACCCACCGGCGTACGCTCGAAGGCCACATCTTTGCCTAAGAGTTTTACCGTGGAAGCGATAAAGGGTTCCTGCTTGTAGCAATGTGGGCAGTTATAGGAGAAGAACTCACGCAGCACAGGCTTTTGTGCTTCGCTGATCCCAGCAACAGTGACGTAATCCTTCCCTTCTTCAAAACTCGCCGCCTGCAGCGCAAAGCTAGCACTTAACACCAATCCACAGGCCAGCGCCGCCAAAGGTCGAACAAAATTAGTTAGGCTTTTCATATTTTCTCTTCTTATTAGTGACTGCATCATTGAATTGTAAGTCGTTTGCAACACGCACAGGCCATTAAGATACCTCAAAAGATGGCCAAGGTTCTTAAACATTTGTTAACAATAGGCGCTAAATCACCCACTAACAGGCCACCAGCATCGCAAGGGGTGAAGCAAACTGATACTCAAACCCAAGCTCGCGGACTATCGCATCACCTAGAATGATTTTGCTGGGTTGTAACTGCCCATTAAATTGCGGCGCCGCTAATCCCAACGACTCGGCGGCGGCCACATAAAATTCGCTTCGCGAAGGATGCTCTGGCGCGCAAAGATTATAGACAGCAGCGACCTTTTCCCCCTTTGCCTTTGCATCAATAATCAAGCTCACCGCCGCAACGCAGTCCTGCAAATGCACCAGATTGACCGCAACATTGCCACCCGCCACATCGGTTTTACCGGCAAAGAAGCGCCCTGGATGACGTTTGGGTCCAACCAAGCCAGCAAAACGTACGATGCAGCTATTCGGTTGGCGAGCAAATAAATCTTCGGCATCCAATAACACCTGTGATGAAGCCGATTCAGCCTGTGCGTCAGCTTCGGTCATAGATTGGTCGAGGGAAGGATAAACGCCCGTGGTGCTGATAAACACTATGCCTTGATAGTGCCAGCCTTGGGTTAACGCAATTAACTGCTGTAATTCTTGAAGATAGGCGGTATTGCCATGTTTGAGGCGCGGAGGAATATTGACGACAAGAAAGTCTGTCTGAAAGAAGTCCTTTAAAGCTTGCGCGTCGGGGAGAACGTCAGCGTCATCCCCGAGTTGCAGTTGGAACCCATGGATCCCCGCCTCTGAGAGAGGCGCTAACTCCTCCGTGCGGCGTTTAGCGCCAGTGACTCGGTAACCCGCTTGCACTAAGTGTTTCGCAAGGGCAAAGCCAAACCAACCACAACCGACAACCGCAACACTTTTTTGATCTGCCACACTCAACTCCATTTCCTTTGATCGACACCCCAAGGTATTTCGGCCAATAGCATACGGAACTCAGGTGGCGGGATTCAAGCTTGGAACGAGCTAAAATAAAAACTAATGCCTTTGTCCATTTGCAAGGTGCGGATCGCGCCCTCGGTTAACTCCTCCGCGCGAATGGTTTTTTTTACTGTCACCCCTTCATCACTTAAAAAACGTAATGAGGCCTCGCTACCATCTTCCTTACAGGCCCACACCTGCGGCTGGCTCACCTCTTTGGTGGTCATAATCACCTTAGCGACAGTGTCGTCGGATAGCTTGACGATAGTACCCGGCGGATAGATACCTAAAATCTTAACTAACACAGCAATTAAGGATTCGGCATGTTTACTCGCACGATTTTTAAATAAGTAACCTAATGCCACCTGCGGTGAGGACGCCTGCTGACCACTGAGCTGCTGATCGTAATCGTTCGCCAGACTCACTATTTGCGTGATAATGGGGATTTTGGCCCCGGAGAGCCCATCGGGAAAGCCTGAACCATCAATAAACTCATGGTGGTGCAGCACAATATTCAGCACCTCCTTTGGAAAGAGTCCCGAGCGATTCAGCATGTCATAGCCAAAGTTCGGGTGCATTTGCAGGTAATTGGCCTCATGGGGAGTGAGCGCCCCCCGTTTACGGCGGATCACATCGGGGACTTTGAGTTTACCAATGTCGTGGAATAGGCTCCCCAAGGCAATATCGCGCAAATCCCGCGCCGGTAAATCGAGTGCCTGACCTATCATCATGGCTAATACTGCTACCGAGATGCCGTGCTGAGTCACACTGACCTCTTTTTCATCCATTCCGACCAAAGTGAGGAAAGGTTTCTCGACCTCTTGCAGATGGCTGAGTAAATCCTCCACTAAGGCGGCTGACAAGCGATAAGCGCCTTCGGGATCGCTCACCACTTTGCCATACACATTGCGGCACTGGTTAACGCTCTCTAAGAAACGCTTCTGGCTTAAACGCATCGCCTTACGGGTATCGGCCTTTAAGTCACGCTCCGGTGGCGCTTCTTCAATCTCTTCGACCTCTTCCTCTTCATCCGTCGATTCGAGTTCATCACTATTGCCTGAAATTAGATACACATAGGGCACGCCGAGTCCGCGGATCATCTCAATATGAGCCGGACTACTGATATCCACACGGTTAAATAAAAAAGGGTGATTCGTCCATGACAAAGGCAACTTGACTCTCATGCCAAGTTGAAGTTCTGAAAGTAATAGTTTTCGTTGGGCAACTTTTGTCACGCAATATGACTCCTTTCATGCACGCAAGAAGCATCATCTTTTGGCTTCTTTGGCCGCACATTTAAGCTAAGTACATATAACTATAGATGATTCAACAAAATCAGTAAGCTATAAGTGAAAAAATGCTTATCAAACTGAGGGATAGTACACACAAATTATCCCTCAGTGATTAGATATTTGATAAAAAGCTGAAATTACAACGAGATGACCTTAGTCTGCTTTTACCGATGTCACAGTCTCTTTCGGCCAGTCGGCAAGGTAATAGCTGAGGCGTTTTGACTTGTAAACATACAAACACGACCAGAACAGCACTAAGGCGTCGAGGGCTAAACTCCAATGGAATAAAAATTGCCCGTGGATTAATCGCTGCGCGAGTAAGATTGCATCGAGTAATAATAAAATCCACAATCCCCATTTAAGCTGGACAAACACTGGGCACAGCCATGAGGGCGAGCGGCGCCGCTCCGCCAGTACCACAAAATACAGCGCCACGGCACCCAGCCCCGCTGCGAGTGCGAGTAAAAAGTCAGACTTTTCGGGATAGAAGAGCCGCACTAACTCAGCTCTGTCACTGGCTTGGGTCAGAGAGGCAATAAAAATACACCAGCCACGGGCGAGAAAAGCCAGAATAGCATATAAAAAAATCGGTGGTTTGATATGGCCTTTATCATCGAGCCAAGTGATGTGACTAAAATTCAATCGCAATCCATTTAGTAAAAACTAAAGCAATATAAACAAGATGGTGGCGTAACGGCTAAATTCAATGGCTAACATAAATAATTCAAATGTAGCGCTTAAGACTTAGCCATAAAAAAGCCCCGCAAGGCAGGGCGTTATACACTAAGCGGCAGCGACTTAGCTATTTGCAGCCAGAAGAGCCAATAACTCATCCTCGCCAATCACTTTCACGCCAAGCTCCTGCGCTTTGGCAAGCTTAGACCCCGCCGCTTCGCCCGCGACTAAGCAATCGGTATTTTTCGACACACTACCCGCCACTTTGGCGCCTAAGGCCTGTAGCTGCGCCTTAGCATCGTTACGGTTGAGTTGATTTAAGGTACCGGTTAACACCCAAGTCTGCCCCTTTAATGGCTGCTCATCGGCGCTTGGCGCTGCAATCGCAGGCCAGTTAACGCCAGCCGCAATCAAAGCATCGATCACCTCTAGGTTATGGGGCTGGGCAAAGAAATGCGCCACGTGCTGGGCAACCACTTCACCAATATCTTCAACTTGAATAAGTTGCTCAATGGTAGCCACGCGCAGCGCCTCTAGGCTGCCAAAGTGAGTCGCCAGGTTCGCCGCAGTGGCCTCCCCCACCTCACGAATGCCTAAAGCATAGAGAAAACGTGGCAGAGTCGTGGTTTTAGCCGCTTCAATCGCCAGCGCAAGATTGGTGGCCGACTTCATTCCCATACGGTCGAGCATGGTCATCATAGAGGCGGTGAGTTTAAATAAGTCCGCCGGGCTTTGAACCAGCTCCTTATCAATTAACTGCTCGACTATTTTATCGCCCATGCCGTCGATATCTAATGCCTTGCGGGAGGCAAAATGTTTGATCGCCTCTTTACGCTGAGCCTCACAGAATAAGCCGCCACTGCAACGCGCCACGGCTTCACCTTCTAATCGCTCAACTAAACTGCCGCAAACCGGGCAATGTTGCGGGAAGGCAATCGCCTTAGCATCTTCTGGGCGACGCTCGGGCACTATGGCCACAATTTGCGGGATCACATCGCCAGCGCGGCGGATAATCACAGTATCGCCCACCATAACACCTAAACGAGCGATTTCATCGGCATTGTGCAAAGTCGCGTTCGATACCGTCACGCCGCCGACAAATACAGGTTTTAGGCGCGCAACCGGAGTCACTGCGCCGGTGCGGCCGACCTGAAAATCTACGCCTTCGAGCAGCGTCATTTCTTCCTGCGCGGGAAACTTATAGGCAATCGCCCAACGGGGGGATTTGGCCACAAACCCTAAGGTTTGTTGCTGGGCGATATCGTTCACCTTCATCACCACGCCATCGATCTCAAAGGGTAAGTCGGCGCGGCGAGCCAATATATCTTGATAGTAGGCAAAGACTTGGCTGAGTTCGTCGCAGACTTTGATCTCGCTGCTGACTGGCAGTCCCCAAGATTTAAGTTGCAGCAATTGCTCATAATGCGTCTTAGCTAACTCGTGGGAAGTCGGCTCCACCACACCTAAAGCGTAGGCATAAAAAGACAGCGCCCGTGAGGCGGTAATTTTACTGTCGAGCTGACGTAAGCTGCCCGCCGCCGCATTACGCGGATTCACAAACAGCTTTTCATCCTTTAAGCGCGCACGCTCATTTAGTGCCTCAAACGCCGCCTTGGGCATAAAGGCTTCGCCGCGCACTTCAACTAGTTCGGGATAATCGTTGCCACGCAACCTAAGTGGAATTGATTTAATGGTTTTAACGTTTTCGGTAATATCTTCGCCCACGGTACCATCGCCCCGAGTCGCAGCGCGATCAAGCAGCCCATTGCGATACAAAATACTCACCGCTAGACCATCGAGTTTTGGCTCACAACAAAAACTCACTTGACCCACTCTGTCGCTGACACGCTTATGAAACGCGCTAAAGTCCGCTTCATCGAAGGCATTATCGAGACTTAACATGGGTTTAAGGTGAGTTATTTGTTCAAATTTTTGTAAAGGTTTACCACCAACCCTCCTAGATGGAGAATCCAATCGAACAGTTGTATGAACTCCTTGTTCAACTGCATTTAAATCCAAAATCAAATTCAATGCAGGAAACTGGTTTTCTAGCATTTTTAGCTTTTTCTTTAACCGATCATATTCAGAATCAGTAATTGAGGGTTCATCTAATACATAATATTTGTAATCATGCTCATTGATTTCAGTAATCAACCGTTCAATTTGATCTGATAGTGTTTTTGTTTTTATAAGTTTCATAAGTCCCTCAAAAAGCAAAGGCCGCTATCGCGGCCACACTTAAAAACGAATATATTTAAGCGTTTGCGCGAATGCGGTGTAAATAATCTTGCTTTGTAAATTCGCCCCAAGGTTGACGCTGACCATCGAGCACGACCGCATCGATATCATCCGCCAATTGGCGCGCCGAGTTAAGCATGATGGAGAAATTCATTAGCGCATCACCGTAGCAAGGTAAGGTCATAAAGAACACGACGCCTTGGGTGCTGAATTGTTCCATATTGTCTGGGTCAAAAATCCCAGGTTTTACCATATTCGCAATGGAGAACAACACCTTACCATTACCAGCATTATCCACATGGCGGTGGAAAATATTCATATCGCCATATTTAAAATTAAGGGTTAAGAAGCAAGGTAACAATTCGGCGCCATTAAGCTGCTGACCTTCTTTTGCCACTACGTGCAGCACTAATACGTCGCGTGGCTCACCTAAATCATCATCTGGCTGTTCAACGGCTTGAGGTTGCTCTTCTTCATAGGCCTCTTCCTCATCGAAAAGAGCGGTTTGCGTAGGCATTTGCACCTGCGCACGTTGTTCTTCGGCGGCTTTTTGCGCCACCATGGCCGCATGGGATTGCCCTACATGGGCTTGGGCTAGATTGGCAGAATGTCCTTGTAATACGGGCTCTTGGCGTGATGCTTTAGGACCGCGGTGTTGCTCTTTGGCCGTGGGGGATTGCAGACTAAAATCAGGCTGCGCCATGCTTGGCTCTTGCTTAAACAGTGGCTTAGGTTCAGCTTGCACGGGTTCCACTGGTTGCGGTTGTGTTTTGGCTTCTTGCTTTAAATAAGGGTTAAACGCAGGCGCCTCTGGGGTATGGGCTTCATTTGCTTTACGGACTCTAACGGCACCAATCCCATCGGCGTCGAAACCATCGGCATCGACACGCTTAGGCGCACCCTCGCCACGTTCGGCCTGCTTTTTATAGAAATTGCCCATCGGACTATCTTTCAATGACTTAGGTTGTTGTCTTCTGATAGACCAAAATCCATGCACCAGCACAGCAACTATGGCTATGGCGCCTAAAACGAACAATACTAGTTGCAAATCTTCCATTGGTTACCCTGTCTTTCTTCTAGTTATCAAGCGTCGGCCATTGCCACCGCTTGCTCTAAATCTACTGCGACTATACGGGATACACCCGGCTCATGCATAGTCACACCGATAAGTTGATCAGCCATCTCCATCGTAATTTTGTTATGGCTGATATAGATAAACTGTACGCTCTGCGACATTTCCTTCAATAATCGACAGAATCGTTCTACGTTGGCATCGTCTAAGGGCGCATCCACTTCGTCTAACATACAGAAGGGAGCTGGATTCAACCTGAAAATCGCGAATACCAATGATAAAGCCGTTAGGGCTTTTTCACCACCGGAAAGAAGATGGATGGTACTGTTCTTCTTACCTGGCGGCTGGGCCATGATGGTCACGCCCGTTTCTAATAAATCGTCTTCCGTCAGCGCTAAATACGCGCGTCCGCCACCGAATACCTTAGGGAATAAACGCCCGAGATCTTCGTTTACCGCATCAAATGTGGCCTTAAAGCGAGTGCGGGTCTCCTTATCGATTTTCCGAATGGCTTCCTCTAGGGTGGCCAAGCCGTTATTTAGATCTTCATCTTGATGATCCAAATAGGATTTTCGCTCACTTTGTTGCTCGAATTCTTCGATCGCCGCGAGGTTTATCGCCCCTAAGCGAATAATTTTTTGGCGGATCTGATCCAAATCACGCTGCCACTTGTCGGGATGCCCATCCGCAGGCAGGGAATCGACAATCTGGGCGAGCACAATTTGTTGCTCTGACAGCGCCGCTAATTGGCTATCGGCCTGCCCTTTTAATCCCTCACGACGTAACTTTAACGTGCTGAGGCTTTGAGTCAAGCCCTCAAGCTTACCAAGCTCTTGTTTTTGCTTTAATCCTATACTGTTTAGCGTTTCAGTGAGCGAACTTTGTTGTGACCTAAGGCTTTTAAGTGCCTGTTGCTGACTCTGCTGTTGATTGAGTAACTGCGCCAGTTGTTCGCTGAGCTGCGCCGTTTGCTGATCGCCCTCTTGCGCCGCTACGTTGGCAAGTTGGGCTGACAGTGTTTCCTTTGAGTGGACTAATTCACTGACACGTACACGCTGTAATTCAATTTGTTCTGTGCTCACCGCCATCCGAGTAGCGATCGATTGCAGACTGGCATTGAGGCTCGTTAAGCGCCGCTCGGCATCACCAATTTGTGCTTTAAGGGCTTGATGGCGGGCCATATCCCCTTGCGCATCTTGGCTTTGTTGCTGTTGCTGCTCAAGGCTTACCTCTAGCGCCTCAGCCAGCTCATCCTCTTGCTCCGCAAGCAATATTAACTGCTCGGCAAGTTCGGCTAACTCGGCGTGGGTCCGGGCAAGGGTTTCTGCGAGTTGCCCGCGTTTCGCTTCGCGCTGCTTGGCCTGGGCCTCTGCGTTATTAAGCTGGGTCGATTTGGTGGCTTTATCGAGCTGCAACTGGTGTAAACGTTTAGTGCCTTGGCTTAAGCTGTCACGCACTTGGGTTAATTGCTGCGCTAATTCATCGAGCTTTGCCTGCTGTATGGCTTTTGCCTGCTCGCAATCAGCGATGGCCTCGCTCAGCTCGGTTTGCTCTTTACTCAATTGCACTAACGATTGGCTATTGTCTTGTTTAGCAATCAAAAAACCTTTGCCGAGCAAGTAACCGTCGGCAGTCACAATTCGCTCATCGGCCGCCAAGCTCGGCAGCAGTGCTTGTGCGCTGGCCAGATTATCGGCCCATTTGAGTCCCTTAAGCCAAGGAGCAAGGTTCAATTTGGCACCTAAGATGGGAGAGCCATCGAGATGCGCATCCGCCGCCAAGGCCGCATCGGCATAAAAGCCTATTTCATTGGCGTTAACGCCCACAGGCAGCGTCATCAATCCCTGCAGCGCCAGTTCGGCGGCGGCTTCCCAGCCGTTTTCCACTTGAATGCTTTGCCACAACTGCGGCTTATCACTTAACTCTTCTTGTTTCGCAAGCCATTGTTCAACCAGTTCAAAGCGTGCCCGCATCGAGGTTAAACGCTGTGACAATTGCTCAAACTCACCACGGGCCAAATCTAACGCGTGAGTATCGGCAGCCAGAGTGGATTCAAACTCTTGATTGATTTCAACTTGTTCAGCTAATGCTTGCTCTAACTGGGCAATCTCGTCATTAAGTGATGCACTACTATCTTCGAGGGCATGCGCATTGAGCGAGGCCAGCTCTTGTTGTTGCTCTTGATGTAGCTGGGTTTTGTGAGCATTTAATTGTTGCTGATGAGCCAGTTTGCTGCGGTGTAATTCTAATTGCAGCTTATGCTGAGCGACCGCAGCCGCCAGCACTCTGGCGCTTTCACTTTGCGCCTCACTGCGCGAAACGCTCATTTCCCACTGGGCTTGCAGCTCATCGAGCATTTCTTGCTGCAACTCATGTTGCGGCCCAAGTTGGCTAAGCTCCGCCTCAAGCGCTTGAAAACTGGCTTGGTAAGCGGCTAATTTAGCTTGGTTTTGAATGATTTGCTCACTCAACTGCTCAAGCTGATTATGCAACTGGGCATCGCGCAGCTTTTGGCTCTGTAACTGTTGTTCAAGCTTGGCGATTTCGGTACCGGTCAGGTAATAGGCTTCGACCGCCTGCTGCTCCTGTTCGGCTAACTGCGAAAGAGTGAGTTGCAGCTCGGTGCTTTCTAACTCGCCAGTTTGCGCTAAGGACTGGGCCGCCGCTTGTTGCAGCTCGAGCGAGCTAATCTGCTCCGATAGACTCGCCATTTGGCTCTGCAGCTCTTGATAGCGCATCACCAGCAGCTCGGCGTGGGTTTTACGCTCAGCTTGCTTCAGCTCACGATATTGCTTCGCCGCCTTGGCCTGCTGACTGAGTTTTTCGAGTTGTTTGGCTAACTCGCTGCGAATATCCCCTAAACGCTCCAAGTTTTCGCGGGTATGGCGGATACGGTTTTCCGTTTCACGCCGCCGTTCTTTATAGCGGGAAATCCCCGCCGCTTCTTCAATAAAAGTCCGTAAATCTTGGGGTTTAGATTCGATTAAACGTGAAATCGTGCCCTGTTCGATAATGGCGTAACTGCGCGGCCCAAGCCCGGTGCCCATAAACAGATCAGTGATGTCTTTACGGCGACACTTTTGGCCGTTGAGGAAATACCAAGACTCACCGTCACGGCTCACCTGACGTTTAACCGAGATTTCTTCATAACTGGCGTATTGGCCCGCAAGGCGGCCCTCTTTATTTTCAAACACCAGTTCAACGCCCGCCACAGACACGGGTTTACGGGCGCTGGAGCCGTTAAAAATCACGTCACTCATGGAGTCGCCGCGCAAATGCTTTGCCGAACTTTCGCCCAACACCCAACGCACGGCGTCAATCACGTTAGACTTGCCGCAGCCATTTGGGCCAATAATGGCGCTTAATGCCTGTAAAAACGGAATTTTGGTGGGATCGACAAACGACTTAAAGCCGGCAAGTTTTATTTGTTTTAATCTCATGGTGCCAGTTAGCGCGTCTCAGTATAAAAAGCCATCAGGGCGATGACCAATAGGGATGCAGGCCAATATTAGCCCGAGTCATGTCATAGAATTCTGAGGCCAACTTTAGCAAAGCAGGCAGTATTTTGTAACGCTTTTTATTGAATTCATATGGCTTTTAGCTTGTCATCTCGCGACGAGTTGATCACAATCGCACTTATCTGTATCTCACGCTGTATCTCAACTTTTTTGGAATGACGATATGACACAGAAATCCTCCTACCCTTCGCAGGGTAAAAGTGGTGTGAATTATTTTCTCGATGGCTTTGGTTTAATCAAACGTAAAGGCCTGCGCACCTTTGTATTTATTCCGTTAATGATCAACTTAGTGCTGTTTGCGGCGGTTATCTATGTGGCGATTGGGCAGCTCGATGTGCTCTTCACTTGGATGAATGCCCAGCTCCCCGAATACTTAAGTTGGCTTAACTTTTTGCTCTGGCCGTTAGCGGTGACCACTATGTTGGTGATGCTGGCGTTTGTTTTTAGTTCGGTGATGAACTGGCTGGCCGCGCCCTTTAATGGATTGCTGGCCGAAAAGGTCGAGCAGTTATTGACCGGCAAACCGATGAATACAGGCTCGGGCATGGACATCGTCAAAGACTTACCGCGCATTCTTGGCCGTGAATGGATCAAACTCAAATACTATTTGCCCCGTGCGCTGGTATTTTTGCTGCTGTTTTTAGTGCCCATGGTGGGGCAAACCTTAGCGCCAATTTTGTGGTTTTTATTCAGCGCTTGGATGATGGCGATTCAATACTGCGACTATCCCTTTGATAACCACAAGGTCAGCTTCAAGGATATGCGCTTTGCCCTTAATCAAACCCGCGGCACCAGCTTTACCTTTGGTGCGACTGTGACCCTGTTTTCGATGATCCCTGTGGTCAACTTTATCGTCATGCCAGTCGCGATTTGTGGTGCCACAGCCATGTGGGTCGATAAGTACCGCGAAGCTTACCGTAATCCTGTGGTTTCTCCCGAATAATCCCCCCAAAGCACTGGATGCCCGCCATCCAGTGCCGCCTTAGTTTTCAGCTATTTTTAATACAATTCTTGTAACAATTGCCCACTCTTGTTAACGCGCAATTTCTGGCACACTGCGCGCCATTTTAGAATGATTTGGGCCTTGTTGTTGAAGACGTTTCTCCCCTTAGTGTTATCGACTGCGGTATTTCTCAGTTCGCCAAGCTTGGCGGGCTCTGCCAGCCAATTTCAATTAACGATTCCGACCTTAGAAGATGCCGCCAATATTGATGGCGAATTTGATGAGGCGGTGTGGCAGCACGCGGCGCAGGCCGAGCTACGTTATGAGACTCAACCCGGTGAAAACACGGCGGCGCCCGTTTACACCGAGGCCAGAATCTACGCGACCCAAACCAGCCTATTTGTAGCCTTTATCGCCAAAGACAGTCTGCCACAACATATTCGCGCCACGCTCAAGGACAGGGATAATCTTTGGGGCGACGATCTGGTGGGGATCAAACTCGATACCTTTAACAATGCGCGTTTGGCCTATCAGTTTTTTATCAACCCACTTGGCGTGCAACTAGACTCAATAGAGAATGAGCTCACGGGCGAAGAGAGTGAAGCTTGGGATGGCATTTGGAAAACCGCTGGTAAAATCACCGCCGAGGGTTACCAAGTCGAAGTAGAGTTGCCATTACGGCTATTTAACTTTGACGATAAAAAACCTGTTCAAGAATGGGGATTTGAGCTGATCCGCTACTATCCACGCAATGAAAATCATCGCATCTCTACCCATAGAATCGATCGCAACATCAGTTGCCAGCTCTGCCAGCTCGGCGTCGCCACGGGTTTAGCCTCCGCCAAGCAAGGGCAAGATCTGCAAATTACCCCGTCCTTTGTCGCCAATCGCAATGAACAAAAAAGCGAAGATGGTTGGCAAGCGCAAAGCAATTATGAACCCGGACTCGATTTACGCTGGGGTATCAACTCACGCACCTTGCTAAATGCCACCATAAATCCCGATTTCTCCCAGGTGGAGTCCGATGCTGGCCAGCTCGATATCAACAGCACTTTTGCGCTGTTTTTTGATGAGAAACGCCCCTTCTTCCTCGACAATAAAGACTACTTCGATACCCAAGTGAATCTGCTGCATACCCGCAATATTGTATCGCCGGACTATGGGCTTAAACTCACCAGCCAAACCGAGCAACACACTTGGGCATTGCTGGCCGCTAATGACAGCCAAACCACCTTTTTGATGCCGGGGAATTTAAGCTCTGAGGTCACTTCCTTAGAAGAGGAAAGCCTCAATCTGGCGGCGCGTTACCGCTTCGACATGGATAAAACCTTCTCCTTTGGTGGGCTAATCACGGCCAAGAGCAGTGCCGACAACCAACTGACAAAATTTGCCGAGCAAAATGATTATCACAATTATGTCATGAGCTTAGATGCAAAATACCAACCGACAGCTCAGGATATTTTTACCGCTCAAGTTGCCTATTCCCAGACACGTTACCCTACTGCCCTGTATCAACAGTTTTGCGGCAATGTGGAGGGAGAACTGACAGAAGGGCTACTCTGCGGCCAAACGCCATTAAGCTGTGAGCTCGGCCAATGCCAAGTGAATGAGCAAGTGTTACGTAGCCAATCGGATCGGGATTTCAGTGGCGCCCTGTATCAACTAACCTACGAACACAACGCCCGCGATTGGTTTGCCTACGGCGAGTACCACGATGTGTCCCCCGATTTTCGCGCCGATTTAGGCTTTGTGGAAAAGATTGATTACCGCACCTTTATGGCCGGTGGTGGCTTAATTTGGTATCCCGAAACCGTATTTAACAAGATTAAATTCGGCGGCGACTGGGATATCACCCACAATCAAGCAGGAGAGCAGCTCGAACAAGAGTTTGAAATCTTTTGGGAAATGTATGGCGCGCTGCAGAGTGAGTTATCCTTTGGGATAGAAACCCGGGAACGCGTCGGCCCACGCCATGACAGCGCGCAACTGGCAGTGTTAGGTAACAGCAATCAATACCAAGAAACCCAAGGCTGGCTTTACGGCGCGATTACGCCCACCTCGGCCCTGAGTCTTGAGCTGGAGATCCATTACGGCGATGAGATTGACTTCCTTAACGATCGATTAGGCACAAAAACCTTAATCAATCCGATATTCACATGGAAAATTGCCAACGGCCTGTCGGTGGATGTTTCCCATCAATATCAACATATGGAAGTCGAGCAGGATAAACTCTTTAGCGCAAACCTCTCGGATGTGCGCCTGCACTGGCAATTGAGTCTGCACAGCTTTATTCGCCTATCGAGCATTTACACCCAAATCGAGCGTAATCTTGCGCAGTATTTGTATTCGACACCCGATAGCGAAGAGGCACACTTAGGGAATGAAATCCTCTACGGCTACAAACTCAATCCCCAGAGCGTGTTCTATTTGGGCTATTCCGACAGCTTAACCTCGGATGATGAGCTCACGCGGCTCACTCGGGATGAGAAAACCTATTTTATGAAGCTAAGCTACGCCTGGTTGCTCTAGGCTGAAAGGTTTTGCATAAAGCCCGCAGCAAGGCTTGTGGGCTTTAATCGGAATGCTAACTAAGACTCATGGATACCCAATAAGCTAGGGCTGGGAAGCGCAATCCCTATTGCGGTGAGCTCCACTCCCCAATGCCGCAGCAGCGCAAGATACGCCTGCTCAAAGGGATAACGTGGCTTAGGGAATACCCACGCTGAAGGAAAACACCATTCCTCCTCACTTTCATCAATCGCTAAATAAATGGCGAAATCATGGTTTGTCTCGCTCAGCGCAGCGATTAAATTCGTCGCCATCGCGACCCTGTGGGCAGAGGTAAATCCCAACTGTTCACCAAACTCATCAAACACATAAGCATCGAACAACGCTTGCAGCTGTGCGGGATCTAAAGGATCGTAGCGATTGAGTGTTTCCCCGAGTGTTTCCTCGCGGTCATAACAATTAAAAGCGCCAAGAAACCAGCTAGGATTGGGATGAAACGGAAGATCCGAATCAGGATGAAGAAGCGTCATGGTGACAGGTTCTCGTATTGCAACGGAGGTTTATAGAAAAAGCGTTTTTAGGCCGCTAACTGCCTTGTCTGAGTAAAGGCATTTTCGGCTAAGGTACCGCATCAAGCCGTTTTATCAATGTGCTGATATAAAAGCTAAAGCCCCATTAGTGATAATGGGGCTTTAGTCAATTTAGCGTTTTTGCAGGATCACGCTACCGATGGAGTAACCCGCGCCAAAGGAGCTTAATAGCCCTAAATCGCCCGCCTTAAAGTCAGCGGAATATTTATGGAAGGCAATCACTGAGCCTGCGGAGGCGGTATTGGCATACTCGTCGAGCACTACGGGCGCTTGCTCAGGCGTTACCTCATCCCCTAGCAGCTTTTTCACCACAAATTGGTTCATGTTGATGTTGGCTTGGTGCAACCACAAACGTTTAAAGGACTGTGGCGTAAGGGATTGCTCGGCCAAATGCTCGTCTAAATGTTGGTAGATCATCGGCAACAGTTCTTTAAAGACTTTGCGGCCTTGCTGATGGAATAACTTATCCGCCTGATGCGCCGAGCTTGGATCGCAGCGATTTAAAAACCCGAAATTACTGCGAATATTGTTTGAGTAGTCAGTAAAGCAACGACTTGAAACAATGTTAAAGCCCTTATTGGCGGCCACTAGGCTTTGCTCTTCAAGCACCATAGCGGTCGCCACATCCCCGAAGATAAAATGACTGTCACGGTCACGGTAGTTCACCTGCGCCGAACAAATTTCGGGGTTAATCACTAACACCCGTGACGCCGAGCCCGTTGCAATCGCATTGGCGGCAGCCACAATGGCAAAGGTGGCCGAAGAACAGGCAACCTGCATATCGTAGCCATAGCCACGGGTCCCCAGTGCCCGCTGTATTTCAATCGCCATCGCAGGATAAGCCCTCTGCGTATAAGCACAGGCAACGATCACTAAATCGATTTGCTCGGCCTTCACATCCGCTTGCTTAAGCGCCATCACTGCCGCCTCAACCCCAATTTCGGCCTGCATAGATAACTCGTCACTGCTGCGCTCAGGAATAAGCGGCATCATGATTTCAGGATCGAGAATACCGTCTTTAACCATCACATATCTGTGTTTGATGCCCGAGGCCTTCTCGATAAACTCACTGGAGGAATAAGACAGCGGCTCGACATGACCCTGCTCAATTAATCCTGCATTTTCAAGGTTAAACATATCGACATAGGCGTTGAAGCTCTCCACCAAAGCTTCATTTGAAATACTGTGTGGCGGCGTAAATAAACCGCTGCCAGAAATAACGACCTGTTTCATAGGTGCTCCGAACGGGTGCTTGTTGTAAGGTGAGCAGACGTCGCATTATTCTGTGTTGGCACGGTGGCCAATGCGTGTTCAGCCTGCGCCTGTTGCTGCTCTAATTGTTGCTTTTTATGCATTTGCGCTAAGTCTATCACGACTGTGGAAGATATTTTATCTTGGATCCCCTGCCGATTGGCATCCCAAAATATCTGCATAAAGCCCAGTAAGCCCGTCGTGAAGCCCGCCGCATAACCGCCATAACGGCCAAATGCCCCCCAAAGGCTGATTTTAGCGCCATCGAGTTGGATAACGCGGATGCCTAAGAGTTTCTTACCTAAGGTCTGACCATCAAATTTGGCGGTAAACACAGTGAAGTAAAATGCGGCCCAGCCAAAACCTAAGCCCATATCGCTCATAAAGCCTTTGATCCACGCCAGCACACTGCGGGTGTCACTCTCTTCCTCATCGGCTTCACTGTTGCGGCTTTCGGTTTGATGCAAAGGATTGAGGTTGGCGTCAGGAACTAAGGGAGCGTTTTGCATGGCCGCTCGATTATCGGTTTGAGCGTGGACTAATCCATCGGTTTGCGGTTCAGATACGGGAACGGCATCAAGCTTGCCAGCGAGCGACTGATTTAGCTGTTGCGGCGATGATAATGTGTTTGGATCTTTAGCTAAATCCTTTGCTGAATTTTTCACAGAGCCCTTGGTGGAGTCTAGGGTGACTTCAAACACCTTCACCTCGGGCCAGAGGCTGCCCGCCATCATTTCATCACGTAACAGTGCTTTATCGGCATAGGATAACTCCGTGCTCGCTAAAGTATCTAATACCATATCGCGACGCTCAGCTGCCGACATTCCCTCCATGGGCCCATTTTCGAGCGTCTGCTGCAAAGCACGGATCTGTTCACGGGCACAATCGGTATTTTCACAGAGTCCGAGGGAGACAAGATCTGGAATCGCCTTAACAACAGCGTTAATATCCTGGGGCGCGGAGACCTTTTCGCGGGTGGATTGATTCGATTGATGGAAATTCCACAAATTTCCCGCCGAGCTAAAGAGCATTAATCCCAGCATGGCAGCATAGAGGCCCCATTTGAGTAAGCGGCCAAATTGGCGACTGCGTTTCTCGATATAAATAATCCCCACCACCAGCAGAACAAACAGCCAATCCATTTGTTCGGCTAAAATAGTGATGAATAAACCGTCGATTAACATCGCCAGCGCCCGCCTTAATGGCGTCGCTAGCGGGGTGTAAAGCACAGATTCGGCAATAGTGAATGCCTTAGGGGTGACCATAGTTCTTGGATCTTTGCCCAAGTCCGTTTGTTGTTGCTTCATAGTGTGGCAATCCAGTTCCGATAGCGGTTTTATAAGTGAAACATCAAGTGGTTATTCTTTTATACGCGTAATTTTTTATTGATGTTAGCAAGAGGTTAACACAGTTAAACCCACAGCCAATTGGGCTTTGCGAATAACAGGATTATCTTTAATAACCAAATCGAATAAAGAAGAACAAACAATCACTTCTAAATGCGCCACAGGCGATTATGATTCAATAGTGCAAACATAGGAGCAAGCAATCCATGAGCAAAATTTTCGAAGACAATTCATATACTATTGGCAACACCCCGTTAGTGCGTTTAAACCGCGTAAGCCAAGGTAAAGTGCTGGCAAAGGTCGAAGCACGTAATCCAAGTTTCAGTGTCAAATGCCGTATCGGTGCCAATATGATTTGGGATGCCGAGAAAAAAGGCCTGCTCACCAAAGATCACGAACTGATTGAGCCTACCTCTGGTAATACCGGGATTGCCTTAGCCTATGTGGCGGCCGCCCGTGGTTATAAACTGACGTTAACTATGCCAAATACTATGAGCTTAGAGCGTCGTAAACTGCTTAAAGCCTTAGGTGCAAACCTAGTGCTGACCGAAGGTGCAAAAGGCATGAAAGGTGCTATCGATAAAGCGGAAGAAATCCGTCAATCAGCGCCTGAAAAATACATTATGCTGCAGCAGTTTAATAACCCTGCTAACCCTGAAATCCACGAAAAAACCACAGGTCCAGAGATTTGGAACGATACCGATGGTGCTGTGGATGTGTTTGTTGCAGGTGTAGGTACTGGCGGTACTATCACAGGCGTGAGCCGTTACCTGAAGAAAGTGGCTGGCAAAGCCATTACTTCTGTTGCGGTAGAACCCGCAGATTCACCGGTTATCACTCAAACCCTAGCGGGATTACCAGTGCAACCAGGTCCGCACAAAATTCAAGGTATTGGCGCAGGTTTTATCCCTGGTAACTTAGATCTTGAGTTAATCGACCGCGTTGAAACCGTCACCAACGATGAAGCCATCGACATGGCGCGCCGCTTAATGCAAGAAGAAGGCATTTTAGTCGGTATTTCTTCTGGTGCTGCTGTGGTTGCGGCTAACCGCATCGCGGCTCTGCCTGAATTTGCGGATAAAAACATTGTGGTTATCCTGCCTTCAGCTGCTGAGCGTTACTTATCTTCGGTACTGTTCCAAGGCCAGTTTGGCGACGAAGAGAACATTCAGTAATCAGGCGATTCGGCCTGCAAAAATACCCAGCCTTGTCTGGGTATTTTTATGGCCGAAATTTATCGGTAATCACGATTAACACCACTTAACCGTCCCTCAGATCCGCATTTATCCACTAAGTTGGAGCTAGTTCATAGTTTTCCATCACCGCTCTGACTTTTGCCGTTAACTTCGCTATAAAGGCTGTATTTCTTTGTAAACTCAGCCAATTTATGTCCTTCTATCACACCCCGAAAGCCTTAAGTGCCTTTGATGCCAAATTTGAGGCGCAAAAAATCGCCTTTGGCCCGATCAGTTTTCAGGTTGCCCATTGCCTGCTGAAATTTGAAGTATTAGCCACCATTGACCAAGCAGGCGAACAAGGGATAAGCATTGCCCAACTCGCGCAAACCAGTGTGTTAAACGAGTATGCCCTTGGCGTCTTACTCGATATGGGATTGAGTATGGGGCTGGTATGGCTCAATGGCGATGCCTATGTGCTCGATAAAACAGGCTATTTTTTACTGCACGATGATATGGCGGCCATTAACCTCAATTTTGTACAGGATGTGTGTTATCAGGGACTGTTTCAACTGGATAAGGCACTAGTCGCGGGTAAACCCGCGGGCTTAGCGGTATTTGGCGATTGGCAGACGATTTACCCCGCCCTTAAGGATTTACCTGCTGAGGCTAAAGCCAGCTGGTTTGCCTTCGATCACTATTATTCTGACCACGCTTTTCCGCAGATTTTACCCTTAGTGTTTGCCCATTCGCCCAAGCATTTAGTCGATATTGGCGGAAATACAGGGAAATGGGCGCTAAGCTGCTGCGAGTTTGATCCAGAGGTTGAAGTCACCCTGATGGACTTCCCCGGCCAATTAGCCGTAGCCAAAGACAATGCTGCCAAGCATGGCTTTGCCGAGCGGATCCATACCTTTGCCACCGATTTGCTAGATGAATCACGCCCCTTTGTCGAAGGCGCCGATACCTATTGGATGAGCCAGTTCCTCGACTGCTTCTCTTTAGAGCAAATCCTCAGCATTTTGCAACGCACCGCTCAGGCGATGACGCCAAACAGTCAGTTGTTCATTGTCGAAACCTTCTGGGACAGACAACCCTCCGCCGCCTCAGCCTATTGCGTCAATGCGACTAGCTTGTATTTTACTGCGATGGCTAATGGCAATAGCCGTATGTACCACTCTAAGGACTTGATAACGTTACTACATCAAGCGGGCTTATATGTCGATGAAGACACTGACAACCTTGGTCTGGGGCATACTTTGCTGCGTTGTAAACGAAAACCTTAAGCGTTAGAAAATTTGAATATATGAATAAAATTAATCAATTTTATTTATCAAATCCTCGACCATACACTGACATTAACAGATAGACACATCGAATTAATGTCAGTGTTGAGAGGTAACAAACATGACTTCAAAACGTAAACGCTGGACAGCACAGGCAGCAAAATTACCTAGCCCTATGGGCGGACTCGCCCTCGCGATTGCAAGCTTAGGTTGGACTTGGGAGAGTGTGATGCCCTCACTCAATGGTTGGGGCCAACTGACAGGGGCAGCCATCGCCTCAGTCTTACTCATGCTGCTTGCGGCAAAATTTGTACTGCATCCCCCAGTGCTGAAAAACGAGCTCAGCCATCCGGTCGTCGGTAGTGTGATCCCCACATTCGCCATGGCCTTGATGGTAGTGTCGAACCAACTCGGCCATTATTTTCCCCATGCCGGCTTAACCCTTTGGCTAACCGCCATTGTTATCCATGTTATCTTTTTAGGCGCCTTTATTTACTACCGCGCTATCGACTTCAAACTCGAACATATGGTGCCCAGCTGGTTTGTGCCACCCATTGGCATCATAGTGGCGGCAGTATCCTTCCCAAGTAATGGCGCGCCTTGGTTAGTGAACTTGATCTTGGCCTTCGGCATGCTCGCATATTTAGTCATGTTGCCATTGATGCTCTATCGATTAATCTTCTGTCAGGCCGTGCCCGATGCCGCTAAACCAACGATTGCCATCCTCGCCGCGCCAGCCAGTTTATCCTTAGCGGGCTACTTAACTGTGTGCGATCAACCTTCGATTGCCTTGGTCGCCGTATTGGCCAGTATTGCGGTATTGATGACTGCAGTGATTTATCTCGCTTTTTTTCATCTGCTCAAATTACCCTTTAGCCCTGGCTATGCTGCCTTCACCTTTCCCATGGTGATCGGCGCGACGGCACTGTTTAAAACCGCCCACTGGCTCGCGCAATTTAGTCAAATGAACGAGCTCAGCCAATGGGTAAAATTACTTGCCGACTTCGAACTCGGTGTTGCAACCTTAGTCGTTTGTTATGTGGCAGTAAGATATCTTCTCCATTATCTTCCTCAACCGATCCCCAAAATGAATAAAGTTACTGCGGCCTAAAATAAGTCCTAAGTATTAAAACGGTAAAAAAACTGGACAATAATCATCCAATAAAACTTACTCGTTAGACATTTGTTAAATACAATGCGTGAATTAAAATTCACGCATTGTATTTAATTAAACATCATCTTATAAAAACTAAAATTGACTAAAGTTGTCGCATAAAAATTATAGAGCAAAAAACAAACAAAACAGTACAGCAGTCGCTATTTTAAGGTATTTTTAATAAGTCACCACGCAAAATACAGTATTCAGAACTGTATATTTAGGATGCGCGGAAATAAATTTTAATTATCCAAAAAAAGTATGATTATTTTATTATTACAAATATTTTCAATTTTAACAAAATAAAAACAAACAACAAACCTTTTATTAATTATATCGTTTATTTTATTATCAAAATCCATTAACCCTCGCTAAAAACCATTCTTTAAAACGAATTTGAAGCAGCTAATTAACAACTGAGCAACAATCAACATTTAACTATCGCAACCTTCATAAATTTACACTGTTGCACTTGTTATTTTCTTGTGGTTATATCTTGAGCCTAATTAAATAGGACCCTATTTCTTACAACGTTCCGTATTTAATTAAAATAACAATTAAACAAATAACAAGTGTTAAGGGAGAATGATATGCGCGCTAATTCGACATTAGCCAAAGCGGTTCGCTTTGCGTTAATTGGTGGTGCAACCACAGCAGCTTTATCTAGCACAGCTATTTATGCAGCAGAAGATAATGCTAAGGTAGAACGTATTGAAGTAACGGGTTCTCGTATTCAAAGAACGGATATGGAATCTGCTTTACCTGTTACGGTTTTATCAGCAGAAGATATTGCCAAAACAGGTTTAAGTGATGTTTCTGCTGTTTTAGCACAAATGCCATTTAACACTGCTGGTAGTTTTATTAGTGATGCAGGTAGCTCTGCAAGTAACCATGCCAGTTCTGGTATGCGTGGTTTAGGTTCAAACCGTACGTTAACCCTGATCAACGGTCGCCGTATTGCGCCATCGGCAACCTTTGGTGGCGATTCAACGAACCTCAACTTAATCCCTATGGATGCAATCGAGCGTATTGAAATTTTACGTGACGGTGCATCAGCAATTTACGGTTCAGATGCTATCGGTGGTGTAATTAACATCATCCTGAAGAAAACCTTTGACGGTTTAGCATTCGACGCTAAGTTTGGTAGCCCTACTCAAGGTGGTAGAGATGAGAAATCAGCTTCTGTCACTTTCGGTAATACTAGCGATAAAAGCAGCAGCTTAGTGATCATCGAACACAAGCAATTTGATCCACTACAAGGTGGTCAACGTCCTCACTTAACGGCTAACTGGGATAAGAAATACGGTCGTAGTGGCTTATATGCGCCAGAAGGCACATATCGTCCAGTTGAATCTCGCCCGGTAAAAGGTGCTGATGGTACTTTCGGCACTCCTGTTTATACAGGTTTGCAAGTTCCAGGTAAGGACTGTCCAGCGGATCGTATTGTTACCAGCAAAGACGGTTCAGCTTGTGGTTTTAACCAATTTGATGGCACTGATTATCTACCAGATCAGACAAAAGACTCTGTATTCTCGAATATGACTTATCGCATTACCGATGAATTAGAGTGGTTTGGTCAAGCTATCGTTATGCGTGATAAATCCATCACCTCTTCAACTGCGCTATGGACTCCTAACTTATACATGGCAGCAGATAACCCATTAAACCCAACATTCGGTACTGCTAATGCATCTGAAGTGCAAGCCTATCACCGTTTGAAAGGTGTTGCAGACCGTAAAACAGAATTCGATTCAAACGTAGTTGATATCGTAACGGGTCTAAACCTTGAATTAGATGCAGGCTCTCTGAGTTGGTACGTACAATACTCAGATCAAATCGTGAACATTGAAACTGACTCTTACGTATTCGAAGATAAGTTACAAGAAGCAGTAGATAAAGGCTTGTACAACCCATTCGTTGAGGGGGGTAACGCAACGCAAGACACGTTAGACACCTTCTTACACACAGCTACTCGTAAAGCGACATCTAACACAACAGGTACTGGTTTATCTTGGGCTGCACTGGCTCCAATTTCATTACCTGGTGGTGACTTAGGTTACGCAGTGGGTATGGAATACCAAAAAATCGAATACAAAGATACCCGTGATGCTCAACAAGCAGCAGGTAACGTATTAGGAACTTATGGTGGTGATTCTGCTGGTGATAGAAGCTATAAAGCAGCATTCGTTGAGTTGGAACTGCCAGTATTAGATCACTTAAACGTGAAACTAGCGAGCCGTTACGACCAATATAGCTTGCCAGATGTTGGTCAACTTTCAAGCTCTGTAAACGTACGTTACGAAGCATTAGATAACCTAGTGTTACGTGCATCTTACGGCCAAGGCTTTAGAGCACCATCACTGGATGACTTGTTAGGCAAGCCAGCAACCAGTTATGACAGAATCACTGACACCACTCTGTGTCAAAGTCTGCCTGCTGATCAGAAAGACGGCAACCCAGCTTGTGAAGATAACCAATACCTACGTAAGAGTTCAGGTAACACAGAGCTAGATCCAGAGAAATCTGCTCAGTACTCTTTCGGTGCCGTATGGAATATCACTGAAAACATCGACTTAGTTGTTGATTATTACAACATCGAAATCACAGACCAAGTCAGCTACATCGATGCACAAACAATTGTGGATTTAGAAGCGATTGGTGGCTTAGGTGCTTATGACCCTAACTACATCTACGTCAAACGTAAAGCTGACGGTACCATCGATGAAATTGGCGCTGGCAACATCAACATGGATGGCGTACAAACATCAGGTCTTGACGTGTCATTCACCTCAAACTTCGATTTTGCTGAATTTGGTGCATTTAAGTTTGCGGTTGAAGGAACCTATGCTCTTGAATATACAGAGCAAGCAAGCCCGATTGCAAAACGTTATGACGTATTAGGCACTAAGGGTTATCCACCACTACGTTTCAATACAACATTTAGCTACGCCATTGATGACTTCTCAGCATCTTTGATTGCTAAATACATTGATTCTTATGATGGTGAAACTCCACAACAACAAGAAGTTGGCACAAATAAACAAGACTTCTCATCGTTCACTACGTGGGATCTGACATTGAACTACGACTTCGACAGCTATGGCAAAGTTACTGTTGGTGCTCGTAACTTGTTCGATGCGATGCCAACAGTTAACTACAGCTTAGGTTACCCTGGATACGATACTGACACCCATAACATCGTGGGCCGTGTAGTGTTTGCAGGATATAAAGTGAAATTCTAATTTCCCTATAGGAAGATAGAAAACCACACAAAAACGGCATCCTCGGATGCCGTTTTTTATCTCCTATTTAACCAATTAACTGAGTTACCCCTTAACGCCTATTTACCCGCAGCTTAAGGTGAACCCCAGCGGCAAGCTAAATCCTCGCACCTAGTTAAATCCTCGCACCTAGTTAAATCCAAGATAGTGCGCGCCAATCACCAGCACGCTTGAGACCAACATCAGCAGCAACATAAAACGCCACACAAATTTCAGCCAGTTGCCCCAATCGACGCGGCATACGCCAAGGGTCGCCATCAAAGAAGCTGAAGTGGGCACTATGATATTGGTGAGGCCATCGCCTAGTTGAAAGGCCAATACCGCCACTTGGCGCGTCACACCAACGATATCAGAGAGAGGTGCCATCAATGGCATAGTCAGAGCGGCCTGCCCTGAACCCGAGGTCACGAAAAAGTTGAATACGGATTGAAACAACAACATAAACCACGCCGAGAGCGCATCCGGCAGATGGCCAATCACCCCACCAGCGCTGTTCAGAATCGAATTAAGCACACTCGGTTCAGTCGGAGTACCGCCGCCAAGGAGCAGTAAAATCCCCGAGGCGCATCCCACTAAAAGGGCTGGCTCTAACATGGTTTTAGCGCCATCCTTAAAACTCTGCGCGACCTTGTTAAGCGTTAAGCCATTGAGCTTAAACACGCAGCCAATAACGCCGGCCACCATCCCCATGGTAAAAAACTGGCTGGCGATCTCGGGGATAAACCACGCCTTTCCCACAACGCCCCAAATCACCCACACCATAGTTAACACTAACAACAACAGCACCAACACATCCCCAAGATTAAAGCGGCTCTCGAGCTTTGTATTAGCATGGTGCTCACGGAAATAAGCATCGGACTGATAGCTATGGGAAAGACTTGGTTGCTGCTGAATGCGATGGGCGTAACGCATGGTAAAAACGATGCCAAGCAATGTGAATCCGAGCCACATAGGGAAGCGAAACTCACTGCCAGAAAGAACCGGGATCCCCGCAATACCCTGCGCAATTGCCACACTGAAGGGATTCATCCAAGAACTGGCGAAACCTATTTGGGTCGCCACATAGGTCACCATCACAGTGGTGATACCGTCGTAGCCTAAACGGATCATGAGTGGGCAGATGATAATCGCGAAGGCAATGGCCTCTTCTCCCATGCCAAATACGGCGCCGCCGAGGGAAAACAGCGTAAATATCACCGGAATGAATAACTTTTCATTGCCACGGGTTTTATCGATTAACTTTAAGATGCCGTTATCTATGGTGCCAGTGGCCATCACCACCCCGAAAGAGCCGCCAATCACTAGCATAAACATGATCACGCCAATCGCGCTGCCCCATTTAGACCCCGAGGTTAGGCCCTCAAAGGCGAAGTTAAAAAAGCCTACCCCGCCCTCGCCTTTAAACAGTGCCACGGGTTGTAACTTAGGCTCGCCCGCATCATCCAATTGATAGGCAAAAGAATTAGGGTCGACTACCGTCCGCGCTTTATCGACGCCATCGGCCAGATAATGCACCTCTTGGGTTTGAAACGACCCAATCGGAATAAAGTAAGTCATTAATCCCGCAAGTAATGCCACAAAAAAGATGATCACTAAGGTATCGGGCATTTGAAAGGATGAGGGAGCGTGTGAAGCGGATGGTGCCATAGCAGTCTGAGCTGCTTCTGTTGGCTGAGTCGTCGAGGGTAGAGTCGTCATAGATGCGCCATTTTATGTCAAACGGAAAAGGCCGCACTATAAACTAAAGCGCTATAAATCAGTACATAAAATCTTCATTCGCTTGCATCAATACGCAAAATGCTTACATCTATCACACCCAAGCAATCCACATAAAAATGTCTGCTACGGCAAATACAGAAAAAAGCCCAGTAACACTGGGCATATTTATGAGCCTAAGGCAAACAGTCGCTAAAGGAACAGTTATCAAAAACCTAAGTAACTGACTCTCTTAATTACTGGCTCGCTTAGTGACTAACTCTCTTACTTACTTTCTTTCTTGGCTATTTTTCGCCTGTTCAGTATGCAGAGGCGATGCAAAAAAATGTGCCTGATGGGATTTTTGCGGATCGGGTAAGGCAATTTGGCCTTGCTCAATCCACCAATAACCGAGGCCAACGATCACGCCGCCACCGACAATGTTCCCTAAGGTCACGGGAATTAAGTTATTGAATACAAAGTTTGCCACGGTTAAATCGGCAAATTGCTCTTGGGTCACGCCTAGGGATGCAAAAAACTCAGGGCTGGCTACCGACTGAATGGTGATCCCAAGCGGCACCATAAACAGGTTTGCGATACTGTGCTCAAAGCCACTGCTGACAAACATGGCCACGGGGAGGATCAGTAAAATTGCTTTGGTTAGGGATTCGCGGCTGGCGAAGGTCATCCAAATACCCAGACACACCAACATGTTACATAAAATACCTAAGCTAAATGCCTGCACCCAAGTATGATGCAGCTTATGTTGCGACACTTTTAGCGCGTTTAATCCCCAGTTACCACCATCGAGCTCATATAAGCCCGCCGCCATGATCAAGCCAACCATTAACATGGCGCCGACGAAGTTGCCGATATACACGCGGCTCCAGCATTTGAGCAATTCACTGGTGGTCACCTGTTTTTGCGCCCATGCAACGCTGCTCAGCACCGAACTGGTAAACAGCTCGCCACCACAAATCACCACCAAAATTAAGCCTAAGCTGAAGGCAATCCCGCCCACCAAGCGCACTAAGCCCCAGGCGCTATCACCGGCACCCGTAGTGACTGTCAGGTAAAACACAAAGGCTAAGGCAATAAAAGCGCCTGCAAAGACCGCTAAACCAAAGGATTGCCAAGGCGCCTTAACCACTTTGCTTTTGCCGTAAATTTCGGCTTGGTGATAACAACTAAAGTGTGAAGAAACCTGTATTGGCTCATGGCCAGTCGAGGATGTTTGTGGAGCATTAGCATGTGAGTCTTTCATAACTGTACTCCCAAAACCGATAAACAAACGCGAACTTGCAACATAGGTCTCTCCTACAGCGCCCAAGCGCAGATCAAACCAATCAAAATTTACATTAAGACTTGCTTAAATGATGACTCACTAAAGTCACGCTTTGTAACATACAAATCGCATTGGCCGTGAAGCAGAGTTTGCCAAAGCGTGATGCTATTCACAGGTAAAATGTAAAATTTTTGAAGCCATAAACACAAAAGGTTAATTGGTCATACCAATTTTAGTCAGTTTTCACCTTTTTGCTATGGCGCTTTTAAAGCGCATTTTTAAGTAAGATTAAGCAGATTTAACCTTACAGAAGGCAGAGTTTCCATAATCTAGATGACGACTTGGTGACGAGCTCCTGTTCGCGCGGCATTCATTTAAGTAAAAACAATCATGTTTTCCATCCCCTCAAATGAAACGATTTCATGTCGGCGTATTTTCCATCAAACGCCCTACTACCGCCCTGCATTCCGTATAAATAAGCCTTTTGCGATGGAGGTTTTGTCAGGCTAAAAGCCGCCTAAATCGTAAACAATCAAAATCAATCGATACGGTGATAGCTTTCGTCGGTTAAAAGCGCGACAGTCAATCAAATAAGCGATGACATTGGCCCATAATCGGCCAGCAAAAGCGTGCTTTAAACCTTATTGTGCTAAAAAAATGCTACCTTGCTAGCAAATTTGCGATTAACCGGGCACAAACTCGCCCGTTTAAGATGCGAGAGTATAAGAGCTATGTTAATATGCTCATGGGTAATTGGTCTTACCAATTCACAAAAGAGTTATCGATAACCGATAATCCAAGTTAAACGAATATTTGTCATCTTATCGGGTATCAATAGACAGACACTTGGCGCGATAAACATCCCCAAGTTCCAGTTCCCATCATAGGGCGTCATCTTGAAGGGAGCTTTAATCAGGAAATAGCGATTGGCCTATACTCAACATGGTTTGCCCCATGAGCGCCAATGACCTTTATCTCAACCAAAAGGTATTAGTACGATGACCGACAAAACTGAACTGTTTGCCAACGCATGGGAAGGTTTTACCCCTGGCGATTGGAAATCTGAAGTCAATGTACGTGACTTTATTCAACAAAACTATGCTCCCTATGAAGGTGACGAGTCATTCCTAGCCGGTGCCACCGAAGCCACAACCAAGTTGTGGGACAAAGTAATGGAAGGCATCAAGCAAGAAAACCGCACCCACGCGCCAGTTGATTTCGATACTAAGATGGTCTCTACCATCACTTCCCATGACGCGGGTTATATCAATAAAGATTTAGAAACTATCGTTGGTTTACAAACCGATGCGCCGCTCAAGCGCGCTATGTTACCTAACGGTGGTATTCGCATGGTTGAAGGCTCATGTGCCGCTTATGACCGCGAACTCGACGCCGATGTAAAATACATCTACTCAGAACTGCGTAAAACCCACAACCAAGGCGTATTCGACGTCTACACCCCAGAAATCATGGCATGCCGTAAATCCGGCGTATTAACTGGTTTACCCGATGCCTATGGTCGTGGACGTATTATCGGTGACTATCGCCGCGTAGCGCTGTACGGTATCGACTTCTTAATGAAGGATAAATTTGCTCAATTCAGCTCACTGCAAGCGCAGTTCGAAGCCGGTGAAGATTTATCTAACGTTATCCAACTGCGTGAAGAAATTGCCGAGCAGCACCGCGCTCTCGGTCAAATGAAAAAAATGGCCGCGAAATACGGCTTCGATATTTCTCGCCCAGCGACAAACGCCCAAGAAGCGATCCAATGGACTTACTTCGGTTACTTAGCCGCAGTGAAGAGCCAAAACGGCGCGGCAATGTCTTTAGGCCGTACCTCATCTTTCCTCGATATCTATATCGAGCGCGATCTGAAAAACGGCATAATCACTGAGCAACAAGCTCAAGAAATGATTGACCATTTCGTGATGAAACTGCGTATGGTGCGTTTCCTACGTACTCCTGAATACGATGAGTTATTCTCAGGCGACCCAATTTGGGCTACTGAATCTATCGGCGGTATGGGCTTAGACGGCCGTACACTGGTAACCAAATCCAGCTTCCGTTTCTTAAACACCTTATACACTATGGGCCCAAGCCCTGAGCCAAACATCACTGTGCTCTGGTCTGACAAACTGCCTGTCGGCTTTAAAAAGTACTGCGCGAAAGTGTCTATCGACACCAGCTCTATCCAGTACGAAAACGATGACTTAATGCGTCCAGACTTCCAATCTGACGATTACGCTATCGCTTGCTGCGTGAGCCCAATGGTTGTGGGTAAACACATGCAGTTCTTCGGCGCCCGTGCAAACTTGGCAAAAACCATGTTGTATGCGATCAACGGCGGCGTTGACGAAAAACTGAAAATCCAAATCGCGCCAAAAGCCGACCCCATCACCGACGAAGTATTGAACTTCGATGACGTAATGAATCGCTTAGACGGCCTGATGGATTGGTTAGCGACCCAATATGTCACAGCACTGAACGCTATTCACTACATGCACGACAAGTACTCCTACGAAGCTGCGCTGATGGCGCTGCACGACAGAGATGTACGTCGCACTATGGCTTGTGGTATCGCAGGGCTTTCTATCGCAGCCGACTCACTGTCTGCTATCAAGTACGCTCAAGTTAAACCTGTACGTGATGAAAACGGCATTGCCGTCGACTTTGAGATCAGCGGTGATTATCCAAAATTTGGTAACAACGATCCACGCGTCGACGATATCGCCTGTGACTTAGTTGAACGTTTTATGGCGAAGATCCGCGACCGTAAGATGTACCGTAACGCTATCCCAACTCAGTCAATTCTGACCATTACCTCAAACGTGGTTTATGGTAAGAAAACTGGTAACACGCCAGACGGCCGCCGCGCAGGTGCGCCATTTGCACCGGGTGCAAACCCAATGCACGGCCGTGATGAGAAAGGCGCGATTGCCTCGTTAACCTCTGTAGCGAAACTGCCTTTCGCCCACGCACAGGACGGTATCTCTTACACCTTCTCTATCGTGCCTAATGCCTTAGGTAAAGATGAAGACGGTCGCCGCACTAACCTCGCGGCGTTGATGGACGGATATTTCGCCCACAACGAAGGACACGAAGGCGGTCAACACTTGAACGTTAACGTGATGAACCGTGAAATGCTCGAGGATGCGGTCGTCAATCCAGACAAGTATCCACAACTGACCATCCGGGTCTCGGGTTACGCAGTGCGCTTTAACTCTTTGACCCCAGAGCAGCAGCAAGACGTGATCACACGTACTTTCACAAAAGGTCTGTAAGCTAAATTAGGTAAGGCTGTAGTACAATGTGCTACAGCCTCACTTATTTCAACAGGAGTCACAATGGCAGTTACCGGTCGGATCCACTCAGTGGAATCCTTTGGCACAGTGGATGGTCCAGGCATACGGTTTAT
Source organism: Shewanella sp. GD03713 (assembly GCF_029843705.1). NCBI lineage: Bacteria > Pseudomonadati > Pseudomonadota > Gammaproteobacteria > Alteromonadales > Shewanellaceae > Shewanella > Shewanella sp. GD03713. Next base: position 1,807,184 of record NZ_JAOCIW010000001.1, on the reverse strand, counting down.
CACCTTTATGCAAGGCTGTTTAATGCGCTGTCAGTATTGTCATAACCGTGACACTTGGGATCTGGATGGTGGCAAAGAAGTACAGGTCGACGAGTTAATGAGCCAAATCATTAGCTACCGTCCATTCCTCGATGCCAGCAACGGCGGTGTGACCGCCAGCGGTGGCGAAGCCATATTACAGGCGGAGTTTGTCGCCGAACTCTTTAAAGCCTGTAAGAAAGAAGGCATTCATACCTGTTTAGATACCAACGGCTTTGTGCGTAAGTACACGCCAGTGATCGATGAGCTACTCGATAATACCGATCTAGTTTTGCTCGATATCAAGCAAATGAATGACGAAAAACACATTGAACTGACGAAGGTCAGTAACCACAGAACGCTGCAATTTGCCGAGTATCTCGCCAAACGCAATCAGCCTACCTGGATACGTTATGTGGTTGTGGGTGGATTTACCGACGATGAAGCCTCGGCTTTACAACTGGCCGAGTTTATCAAGCCCATGAAGAATATTGAAAAAGTTGAACTCCTGCCCTACCACGAACTGGGTAAACACAAGTGGGAAGCGATGGGAGAAACCTATCAGCTCGATGGCGTTGCACCACCGAGTCGCGACACCATGGAAAAAATTAAAGCCGTGTTTAGCTCACAGGGGATTTACGCGGTCTATTAAGAAGCCAAGGGAGGCTTAAAGCTCCTCCCAATAACTGGCATCTAAGCGCTCAAAGGCTATTTTTAAGATGAGCGCCATATCAAGGTAACACGCCTTAGCGCCCAAGGATTGGCAATGAATGCCCATGGCAGACAATTTCGCACTCAACTGATTACTCCAGTCGAACAGCGATAAAGGTAATGGATGGCGCGCACGCCAGCCTAACCACAATAAGCCCTGCAACGGCAGGCTAATAAAGAACAACGCGATTGTGAGGGCTTGGGGTAAAAACGCCCAACCGTAGGTATAAATCTGACTCACACTCGCCAAAATCGCCAGCACTGGCATCACCAGAATGGCAAGCTGAGTGGCGCGTACCACCCGATACTCAGGAAAATACAAACCGAGTTGTCTAACCATAGGCCACGTCTTCATATAGCGACGACCGTCACCTAAGGTTTTGAGAATATTGATACTCAATTTTAGACACCTACAACAGAGGAACACTGCTTTTACCATAGCACAATCTGGCACTGCGCCCCAAGACTGCGATGGCAAATTACGCAAGCGTTCCCAAGATTTTGAATCGTTAATTTAAACACAATGGCAAAAGGTTTACACATGTCTAATAAACTGGTTTTAGTACTCAATTGCGGTAGCTCTTCACTCAAATTTGCCGTCATTGACGCGCAAACAGGTGACGATCAGATCTCTGGCCTCGCCGAGTGTTTTGGCTTAGAAGACTCGCGCATTAAATGGAAAATCAACGGTGAAAAGCATGAGTCCTCTTTAGGTGCATTTACCGCTCACCGCGAAGCCGTTGAATTTATCGTCAATAAAATCCTTGCTGGTCAACCTGAATTAGCCGCGCAGATCCAAGCCGTGGGTCACCGTATCGTACACGGCGGTGAAAAGTTCACTCGTTCTGTGATCATCGACGAGCATGTGATCAAAGGTATTGAAGAATGTTCTTCACTGGCGCCACTGCATAACCCTGCGCACCTTATCGGTATTCGCGCGGCCATTGCATCTTTCCCTAAACTGCCACAAGTAGCGGTGTTCGATACTGCATTCCACCAAAGCATGCCTGAGCGCGCGTACATCTACGCCCTGCCATACAAACTGTACCGTGAGCACGGTATTCGCCGCTATGGTATGCACGGTACTAGCCATCTGTTTGTTAGCCGTGAAGCCGCTAAAGTGTTGAACAAACCTTTAGAAGAAACCAATGTGATCTGCGCGCACTTAGGTAACGGTGCCTCTGTGACGGCGGTTAAAGGCGGTAAGAGCGTTGATACCTCAATGGGACTGACGCCGCTTGAAGGTTTAGTCATGGGAACTCGCTGTGGCGATCTCGACCCATCTATCATCTACCACTTAGTGCACCAACTGGGTTACACGCTGGAAGAAGTCAACAACCTGATGAACAAGCAAAGTGGTTTGCTCGGGATTTCTGAACTGACCAACGATTGCCGTGGCATCGAAGAAGGTTATGCCGATGGTCATAAAGGCGCGACCTTAGCACTGGAAATCTTCTGCTACCGTCTGGCGAAATATATCGCGTCTTACACTGTACCGCTCGGTCGTTTAGATGCCGTGGTCTTTACCGGTGGTATCGGTGAAAACTCCGACATCATCCGCGAGAAAGTGCTCAACATGCTGCAAATCTTCAATTTCCATGTGGATGGTGAGCGTAACAAAGCGGCCCGCTTCGGTAAAAAAGGCATCATCACCACTGACAACAGTACTGTTGCCATGGTCATTCCCACCAACGAAGAGTGGGTTATCGCCGAAGATTCGATTAAACTCATTACAAAATAATAAGATGATTCAAGCCGTTTGCTCAGACAAACGGCTTTATTATTAGCGACCTACGGCTAAATAAACACAAGCAAAGCAGAGGCGACTCACTCTGCCAAAAACCATCGAACTTAGAGGTTTTTATGTCTCGAAATATCATGTTAATCCCCATAGGCACAGGAGTTGGCCTGACCTCCTTAAGCCTAGGTATGGTGCGCGCATTAGAGCGACACGGGGTAAAAGTCCAATTCTTTAAACCCATTTCACAGCTGCGTCCTAATGATAATGGCCCAGAGCGCTCAACCACGATTTTAAGCAAATCGCCCACGGTCAATCCGTTAGAGCCCTTCGACATGGCCCATGCCGAAGCACTGATCCGCGCCGATCAAACCGATGTGCTAATGGAGCAAATCATTGCCCGCGCAGCAGAATGCGCCAGCAATACCGAAACCCTGATTGTTGAAGGCTTAGTGCCAACCCGTAACCATCCCTTTGCCGACGATGTGAACTACGCCATCGCCAAGGCAATGGATGCGGACGTGATTTTCATTGCCACCCCCGGCAGCGACACCCCAACCGGCCTGATGAACCGCCTCGAAATTGCCTACAACTCGTGGGGCGGCAAAAACAACAAACGTCTTATTGGTGCCGTGATCAACAAGATTGGCGCACCAGTAGACGATGAAGGTCGCGCGCGCCCAGACTTATCGGAAGTATTCGATCATCAAGGCGTACAACGCTCAGATGCGTCCATCATGTTCCAAATGCCAGGTAAGAGCCCACTGCGCATCTTAGGTAGCGTGCCTTACAATCTCGATTTGGTTGCGCCACGCGCATCGGATCTGGCGAAGCATTTACGTGCCCGCATTCTCAATGCCGGCGAGATGAACACCCGCCGTCTGCGTAAAGTCACCTTCTGCGCCCGCAGCTTGCCCAATATGGTCAACCACATTAAGACAGACTCACTGCTGGTGACCTCTGGCGATCGCTCGGATGTGATTGTGTCAGCATGCCTTGCTGCCATGAACGGCGTGAAGATTGGTGCCCTACTGCTCACTGGTAGCTACGAGCCAGAGCCTGAAATTCTGAAACTGTGTGAACAGGCCTTCGAGACAGGTTTACCAGTATTCCTCATCGATACTAACACTTGGCAGACGTCATTAAATATCCAACGCTTCGACCACGAAGTGCCAGTGGATGATGCGGTACGCATCGATTTAGTCCAAGAGTACGTTGCCAGCCATATCGATCAGAGCTGGATTGAAAGCGTGACCAAAAACTCTCCAAGAGAACATCGTTTATCACCTCCCGCGTTCCGTTATAAGCTCACCGAACTTGCGCGTGCCGCCCACAAAACTGTGGTACTGCCTGAGGGTGATGAGCCACGTACCATCAAGGCCGCCGCGATTTGTGCCGAACGGGGTATTGCGCGTTGCGTGCTGTTAGGTAAAAAAGATGAAATTCAACGTATTGCAGCACAGCAAGACGTTGTTCTGGGTGAAGGTGTTGTGATTGTCGATCCCGATGAAGTTCGCGATCGCTATGTTGAACCAATGCTCGATCTGCGTCGCAACAAAGGTTTGACTGAAGTCGTTGCCAAAGAACAATTAGAAGACAACATGGTGCTCGGCACTATGATGCTGGCGCAAAACGAAGTTGATGGTATCGTCTCTGGCGCGGTAAACACTACGGCCAATACGATTCGTCCGCCGCTACAACTGATCAAAACCGCACCGGGTTCTAGCCTTGTTTCTTCAATCTTCTTTATGTTGATGCCAGACCAAGTGCTGGTTTACGGTGACTGTGCAATTAACCCCGATCCTAACGCTGAACAACTGGCCGATATCGCGATTCAATCGGCGGAATCTGCCAAGGCCTTCGGCATCGAACCAAGAGTGGCGATGATCAGCTACTCAACCGGTAACTCAGGTACTGGTTCAGATGTGGATAAAGTGCGTGAAGCGACCCGTATTGCGAAAGAAAAACGCCCAGATCTAGTAATCGACGGTCCACTGCAATACGATGCGGCCGTCATGCCAAACGTGGCTCGCTCTAAGGCGCCTAACAGCCCTGTTGCGGGTCAAGCGACTGTATTCGTGTTCCCAGATCTCAACACAGGTAACACCACTTACAAAGCTGTACAGCGTAGTGCCGACCTCATCAGCATTGGCCCAATGCTGCAAGGCATGCGTAAGCCTGTGAACGACTTATCCCGCGGCGCCTTAGTGGACGATATCGTCTACACTATCGCACTGACGGCGATTCAAGCGTCACAAAACGATGCCAGCAAAGCCTAATATACTTAGCTAAAGCATCATCAAAAAAGCACTGAACTCCTCAGTGCTTTTTTATTTCCGAAGGGAAAAGCTCACAAAAATGGCAGCATTAAACGCTTAAAATATCCTCAAAAGGTCATAAAAATGCTGTTTGGGGAAATTAACACACTGTGAATAGACTGGGAAAAACTAAGAAAATATCCACAAGGAAATGCCTGGATAACGGCGCTACGGAAAAGCGTCACTTTTTAACCAGCAAATAAATCGATATACAATCAGCCACTTAAAAATTATCCATCTAGTCTTCAACATAGTTGTCCACAGATTCTGTGGATAACCTAATGAAGTCATCCTTTCAGATATGCCACAGGCGGCCGATCCGAGTCAAGTCATTTTCGACAGTGTCCACCATTATTACAAAACTTGAACATAGCCGCTAAAATCGCGATACTCATGACAAATTCCTATAACGAAAAGCCATGAGAACCTTATTTTTCCTTTCACTATTGTTTTTGTTTGGTTGTGGCGATGCTGGAGACAAAGAGCAGCACGTGCTCACTCCCGAAGAGGTAAGTCTCGGCTTTTTTAGCGCCATTTACGTTGACCGAGATGTGGAGAAAGCCAAGTTATATGTCGATGCTCCACTCAAAGAAGTCTTAACCCACTATTACATCGCCGCAGCGGTACAGCGTAATATGCTCGGCCTGTCGATGACCAATGTCGAAATGGAAATTGATGATATTGATATCGACTTTTTCCGTAAGTTCACCAAAGACGTCATGGTCGTCGTTAAGATGAAGGGCTTAAAGGGTGGACAGCCTTGGATTGATGACAGAACCATTCGCCTGCATAAAATTGGCGGCAAATGGATTATCGTTGAGTTCATGCCCGAAAAACGTAAGGTGAATGGCTAAACGGTTTCCCCCACTCAGCTTGCACTCCTACAACGGATAAAAAAATAGCAACCCTAGGGTTGCTATTTTCATGTGCTTGTATTTGTTACTTCAGACTCAGAATCCGCACTGTAAACCTCAGGTTTACAAGACTTAGACCGCTTCTTCTTCGCTCTGTGCAGGTAAAGACGTCATCACGTCGTCTTTAACTTGGTAGTAGGCGTTTTCGTATTCATGAACTTCCATAACAACTCCTGCTCGATTTTGTAAGGTCGCAAAGGCATGCCGTTCTATGCTGACATTTTGCCCATGAGGAAAGGGAATTTCCGTGGCGCAGAGTATACCAAAGCCAGATCGATAATTACAGAAAACTTTCAGTTTTGTTTCGATGTAAAAGATAAAAACGGTTTTTAACGCTTAAAAAGCCGTAAAAACGTATCTAAAAATGAAAGCCTTTCAGTTGATATAGCCTAATGAACTAAAGGGCGCGTGCTTACAAACAAAGAATCTAGGAAGACGGGCACAAACTGCTATCAATTAAATAATGATGCGAGTAGGAGGTCGATATGAATGCCATCATTGAGTTTGAAGCAGTAAAACTCACTACCTTATTCAACCACGGCGATATCTTGGGGATCCATATGTTTATGGATCAAATGAATATCCCGCTCGATGTGCAGGATAAGCTCTATTCTGAAATTTCGGCGCTTAAGCACTTAGACCCACACAATGTCAGTCTCGCCATTGAACATCATGGGCAATCGCAACTCTCGGAGCGGTTAAGCTATTAACAGGCTAATTAAGTAAAGATGAGATAAGGCGCGAAGCGACATCATTAGACGCCATCATAAAGCCTTTCAAGGTCTTATGATGGCATTTTATGACAGCGTTTAATGAGACCAGAGTGCTTACACTTTTAAGCGGTAGCGCAGCACCTTTAATGATTTCTCCTCAGAGACATCAACAAAGGCGGCGGGATTGGGTAAGCGCTCAAGGTATTCGAGTGCTGGCGCGGCGTCTTCAACCTGCTGGCGCAAAAATTGAGTATCGAGTTCCGGTGCATTTAAGCAGAGTAGCACCTCGGCATTCTCGGCTAACAACTCGGGTAAATGCCTGATCAAACGCACGTAATCCTTAGTCGCCACGAAACTGCCCTTTTGATTACTCGGCGGATCGGCAACCACTATGTCATAGGGGCCTAACTTGCGTAACTTACCCCATGACTTAAAAATATCGTGCCCTAAGAAACGTGCGCCCGCGCTAAAGCCATTGAGAAGATGATTCTGCTTGCCTATGGCTAACGCCCCTTTACTCATGTCCATGTTCACGACTTCGTCGGCACCGCCCTGCAGTGCTGCCACCGAGAAACCACAGGTATAAGCAAACAAATTCAGCACTTTCTTATGGCGAGCATGGGCTCTAACCCATTCACGTCCATTGGCCATATCGAGGAACAAACCGTGGTTTTGTCCCCGCAATAAATGCACCTGAAACTGGGCGCCGTTTTCGCTGACCACATGGGGATCGGGCACCTCCCCCGCCAGTACTTGGCTAAAGGTTTCGCCTGCACTGCGGTATTGATACACCAAGTTCAACGACCGATTGGGCTGTATCGCTTGCCAGCGCGCCGTAATCGCCTGTTGGCACTCGGCCAAATCTGCCGCATCGAGGGGAATAAAACTGGTCAATAACAATACTGGCGCGAACCAATCTAAACAAAGATGTTCGCAGCCAGGGTAATAACCACCGCGGCCATGGAATAATCGCGTGGCATCTTCACCGACTTCTATCGTCGCCAGTGCATCTATAAAACGTTGCATTATCTACTACTTATTATCTGTTGAATGGGTATCGACAGGTTCAGAAATCGGAGCGGTGCTTGTCGATTGGCTCACCAGTTTATCATCCACATCGTCGGATAATAAAATGGCTAACCAGCTACCACTCTTGCTGGATTCGAGGGCAATCTTGACGACCATGGTTAAGGGAACTGACAGCAACATGCCTACCGAGCCCAGCAACCATCCCCAAAAAATTAATGATAAAAACACCACTAAAGTCGAAAGCCCAAGACCACGGCCCATAAATTTAGGCTCGACCAGGTTGCCCATCACCATATTGGCAGCAACGTACAGCAGCGCAGTACCGCCAGCCGCAGCGGGGCCTAATTGGATAAAGGCCAGTAATACGGCGGGAATGGCCGCGATAATCGAGCCAATGTTGGGAATATAGTTGAATAAAAAGGCAATAACAGCCCAAAGCAGCGCGTAATCCACCCCAATAACTGCAAGCCCCACACCGACAATCAAGCCCGTCGCTAAACTTACTAAGGTCTTGATCACCATATATTGATTCACAGATTGCAGAAAACGGTCAATCTGCTGCAAACGCATATCGGGATCGTCCAATGCCAAGTGCAGTTTTTTCGGCAAAGATTGCGCCTCAAACAACATAAAGACGATGGTCAGAATGATCAGGAACAAATTCGCCATCACATTGCCGACACCCGAGAGCATATTGGTGGTCATAGACAACGCCATGCCGGGGTCGAAATAGGCCAGCACTTGTTCCTTGGAGATTTGGATATTCAGCGCCTGCAACTTATGCAGCACCCAAGAAAACTGCTCCACCAGCTGATCGCGATACTGCGGCAACTGCTTAGAAAACTCGTTAATGGAGCTGCCAACAAGGGAGGCGAGCCATAATCCCATCAACACGATAAAACCCATCAGCAGGATCACGGCGAGCCATTTAGGTACGCGGTATTTGGTCATCAAGCCAATCGCCGGATTACAAATCACCGCAATAAAACTGGATAGTACAAAGGGAACAACAATCGGGCTGGCGGCCTTTATCCCTGCCAAAATAATCACCACAAAGGCCATGACGGCAAAACCTTTGTAAGCGGCAGACGGCGTATTGGAACGTGTCATGGCGTAAAAATCCTTCTTGATCTTAGATAAAGTTGTTAGGCTAGCCCAAGAAAAGTCTCAAACTCAATCACCTAAGCCATAAAACTAGATTGTCATTATGAAACCAGAAACCGCGATTATACGCATTAAAAACTTAAGACTGCGCACTTTTATCGGTATAAAAGAAGATGAAATCCAAAATCGGCAGGATGTGATCGTCAATGTCGTCATTCACTACTGTGCCGACAAGGCGCGCAACAGTGATAATGTCGACGATGCGCTGAATTATCGTACCATCACAAAAAAAATCATTGAGTTGATTGAAAACAATCGCTTCTCACTGCTCGAAAACCTCACCAGCCAGACACTAGCCATCGCCAGTGAGCATCCTTGGGTCGAATTTGCCAGCGTCGAAATCGATAAGCCCCACGCTCTGCGCTTTGCCGATTCGGTGTCTATGGAGTTGTGTTACCAAAAACAGCAATAAAGTGATCCCCGCAAGCCCGTTATCGTATATTGCTTATAATCAAAGAAAACCATCAACCAAGGACTCGACGATGAAGATATTGATAACGGGAGCTAGTGGGTTTATTGGTCAGCAGTTAGTCGCCCATTTAGCCAATGAGCATGAATTGGTCTTGCTCACCCGCCACCCCGGCACCAGTCGGCAACTATTAGGCCCGCAGCACCAATATCTCAGTACCTTAGATGAAGTTGATGATTTAAATCATATCGATGCGGTGATAAATCTCGCCGGCGAGCCCATTGTGGCTAAACGTTGGAGCGCGCAGCAAAAGCAGCGCATCTGCGATAGCCGCTGGAATACCACGGCGCGACTAAGCCAACTGATTTTACACAGCTGCACCCCGCCCAAAGTGATGATAAGTGGCTCTGCCATCGGTTTTTATGGCCGCCAAGGTGCTATCCCCATCGATGAAACCGCAGCCCCACACCCCGAATTTAGCCATGATATTTGTCAGGAATGGGAGCGACTCGCGCAGCAAGCCGCCACCAAAACCCGCGTCTGCATCCTACGCACGGGTATAGTGCTTGGCCATGGCGGCGCACTCGCGAAGATGTTGCCACCGTTTAAATTGGGGCTAGGTGGACCAATAGGCCACGGCTGCCAAGGCATGAGTTGGATACACATTCAGGATATGGTGGCGCTGATAGACTTTTTACTCAACCATGACGAATGCAAGGGCATTTTCAATGCCACCGCGCCTAATCCTGTCAGTAACGCCGAGTTTGCCACCACCCTAGGTCGAGTATTAAATCGCCCAACCTTTATCACGACCCCAGCCGCTATGCTGCGACTCGCGATGGGCGAAATGGCGGAGTTACTTATCGAAGGGCAATTTGTGCTCCCCAAACATGCGCTAGATGCGGGGTTTAGCTTCCGCTTTGAGCGACTCGAACCTGCGCTAAGGGACGTACTCGCGAGTTAACAGTTTTTTCGACTCCGCCATTATCGGTAACTGGCTTGAGAATAAAATGTTACCAAGCGCAGAGTCGAGGGTTAACGCCATGCTGAATAATGGCTTGAAAATCAGAGATAAAAATCCCCTGTGGCGATTTATTTATCGACGTGATTTTTTTAAATGCAGCGCTCGCATCTGGCAACAGCCGAAAAACATAAATGCAACACAATGATTTTAAAGACAATTTAACGACATTGGCGCATTTTTCTGTTACACTCCCCACCTCTTGCTTATCGCTATTGACGTGTTAGCGCCCGCACTGAAGCACAGTTAACACTCCGAGCAAGTTCATTATCTTCAGTATCCGCACCCTCTGTCGCGATGCTGATCAACTACACCAATACGGTTCATATTCGCGCTTAATACTCCTTCTCCAGTCTTGGGGATTGATAAGAATCTGTCCTTAGATCGCGCGTTTAACACTTAGCATTAGATAATGCTAAATAACGAGATGGGTCGCCCTCACTCAGCTTGAATACAGCCAGCTTGAGTACAGCGGTATTCCCACACAAACCATTTGTAAGGAACTATCATGCACACCACTTATACAATTGGCGAACTCGAGTCGTTCTTAATTGCTATCTTCGTGCTGTTTATTGGCCATTCCATCAATCGCCATGTGCGTGTTTTTAGACAATACAATATTCCCGAACCTATCGTTGGCGGACTGGTCGTCGCCGCCGTCGTGGCCTTTTTACATTTCCAAGACATCACCCTCGCCTTTAGTTTACCCATGCAAAACACCTTAATGCTGATGTTTTTCAGTACGATAGGTTTGTCGGCAAACTACAAGCTACTGCTCAGTGGCGGCAAAAAAGTGTTTATCTTCCTTGGCGTCGCTTCGGTTTATATCGTCATTCAAAATGCTGTTGGGGTGAGTCTTGCAAGCCTCCTCGGTTTAGACCCCATCTTAGGCCTTATCGCTGGCTCGATTACGCTGTCAGGCGGCCATGGGACAGGTGTTGCCTGGTCACAAACCTTTGCCGAAAACTACGGCATCAACACCTTAGAGCTTGCCATGGCGGCGGCCACCTTTGGCTTAGTCATGGGCGGCATTATCGGCGGCCCCGTCGCGCAACGATTAATTGGCAAACACAATCTGGTCTCAAGCTACGGCATGGGCCGTAAACACCACGCCACGCATCCTCAACTGGTCACCTACGATCAGCTCGAAGAAGACCAAGTGACCGCTAAGACAATCATCGAAACCCTGTTTGTACTGCTGATCTGCGTTGCTGGAGCCAAATGGTTTACTGTGTTTGTCAGCGAATATCAGCTGAATTGGCTCAAGATGCCGGACTTTGTCTATGCCCTGTTTCTTGGGGTGATCATCGCCAACATCACCGAAGTGACCCGAGGTTATAAACCCCATACTGAGAGTATCGATGTGATAGGTACTGTGGCGCTGTCGTTATTCCTGTCTATGGCCTTGATGAACCTAAAGTTGTGGGAAATTTTGGATCTGGCTATCCCACTACTGATAATCCTGCTGGTGCAAACCGCAGTGCTGGCGGTATTCGCCTATTTTGTGACCTTCAAAATCATGGGTAGTAACTACGACGCGGCGGTGATCACCGGCGGTCACTGTGGCTTTGGTATGGGCGCTACTCCTACTGCGGTGATGAATATGGGCGCACTGGTGTCACGCACAGGCCCTTCTCCGCAGGCCTTTATGGTGGTACCGATTGTCGGCGCCTTCTTTATCGATATAGTCAATTTAATTGTATTGCAGGGCTACCTCAGCTTTTTGATGTAATCGCACAAGGTTTTGTGAAAACGCTTTATCATCAAACAAAAATGGCGCCGATAAGGGCGCCATTTTTTATATCTCGTGAATCTCGTGAAGAGTGAAATCAAAGGACAAATTAGAACGCGCGCATCATGCGTTCTGGTCGCGGCAAGTAATAATCGTTGTAATCCAATGAGAAGACCACTGAGCTTGAGCGGCCAACAATCTCCTCCCTAGGTACAAAACCTATGACTCGTGAATCGGCACTGTTATCTCGATTATCCCCTAACGCCAAATACTGGTTATCAGGAACCGTAACTGGGCCAAAATTAGCCAGCTGCGAGGGCTGCGGATTAAGTCGAATACTGTGGGCTATGCCGCGGAGATCCTCCTGCCATTCGGAGACATTCTCCGGCGCATAGGCACTTAATGTTTGCTGTGTATATACGAGTGGTTTGCCATTTAAATACAAGCGATTATCCCGCATCATCACAGTATCACCGGGTACGGCGATCACCCGTTTAATCAGCTTTTTATCGGCTTTTTTAGAGTCGAACACGATAATATCCCCACGTGTTGGGTCCGCAAGCTTAACGAGTGGGATATGGGTAAATGGCACTCTGATATCGTAAGCCATCTTATTCACCAGAATGCGGTCGCCCTCAACAATCGTCGGCAACATAGAGCCTGTCGGCACAGTATTCCAATCGGCCACCGCGCTCCTGAACACCAGCATTAGGCTGATAAACAATAAAATGGAGCGATTATCTCTAAGTAATGTTCTTATTCTTTTAAACATTCTGTTTATCTCCCTAAGGCCAAAATCCAGCAATCTTCTCGTTTAATGACAGTGCTAAGCTATCAATTGCCTGACGTAAGCAATGCTTGCTCGTTAAATAGACTCATCAATATCGGCAAAGTTCTTCGCGAATAACATCTTGGCTTTTTCCATTTGTAAGCCAATGTGACAAATGCTCAAACTTAGCCACAAACTTAGCCTCAACCTAAAACACTCGAATAATCGCCATGAAAAAAGCACTGGTTTAGGCCAGTGCTTTTTTATTTGACAAAAAATGGTTTAAAATTATGGCATTACGGCATTTTCCTTAACCGCTAACGCACCTTAACTTAAGCGCCCGCTTTTAACAATTCGGCGCAGGATTGATTGAGCAATTGGCGGCAGCGCCAAACACCCAGCAGCGCAACTAGCAAGGCACCGCAGACAGGGGCAATCCCCCACCAGGGCCAGTGCATATACACATTGAGTTCAAACACTTGGGTCTTTAACAGATACAGCGCAAATTCCGCCACTATCACTGCAAGCACCCCAGCTATGCCCCCCAGTAACGCAAATTCAAACCCAGTGGCGCTACGCAGTAACCAGCCAGAGGCGCCAAAGGTGCGCAGTACCGCGAGTTCACGCTGGCGTGTCGCCATTCCCGCCTCGGTTTGGGCGATAAGCACTAAAGAACTGGCCAGTAAGACGAGAACCAAAACCAACGTCAGCGACAGGGATACCTGCTCAATAATCTGCCGCAATTGCCCGACCATGGCGCCGACATCGATAATCGACACCGTTGGGAACTGCTGAATAAGTTCGAGGATCACTGTGCTCTTCGGAGCATCACTCCCTTGCACATCCGGTTTTTTGTCGTCGAGGTAGAAGCTTGCCATCGAGGTATAGGCAAAGGGCGCCAGCGCTTCTTGCGTGAAGATCATAAAGAAGTTTGGCTGCATGGTTTCCCAGTGCACGGTACGGATACTGGCGACCTTGACCTTAAGCTCTTTGTTATCAATCATATAGGTCAGCGTATCGCCCAGCTTTAGCCCTAAACGCTCGGCAACACCTGACTCGACAGAAACCTCATCCGCCGCCTGATTAAACTGCCCTTCGACCAACTCGTTGTTGGCGGGCAAGGTATTGCGCCAGGTGAGATTAAGCTCGCGGGAAATTCCTACTCGTCCCTTTTCTCCCGCTTCGGCCTGCTCGTCGGAAATCAAGGTTTCACCATTGATTTGAGTCAAGCGGCCGCGAATCACGGGATAGATATCCGTTGCAGCTATGCCCTTTTGCGCCATAAAGTCATTTAATGGCTTAGCATCATCGGGGGCGATATTGACCAAGAAATAGTTGGGCGCATTCTCGGGCAGCTGTTTTTGCCACTCGTTCAGTAAATCTTGCCTCAGGGCCAAAATGGTCAGTAGTAATACCAAGGCCGCACTAAAGCCCACCAGTTGCACCGCATTTTGCCGCGCGCGGCGGCGTAAACCCGCGAGTGCCAGTTGCAAGGGATTGGTGGTTTTCATGCCGACACTGTGACCAAGGCGGATCATCACAAAGCCTAAAATACTGAGCAATACGCCCAGTAGCAGCACAGCCGCGACTACCGTCAGTGTCAGCGCCCAGCTTTGGGAATACAAATATCCCAACAGTGCCATCGCCCCTAAACTTAAGAGTAAATGCAGCCACATGCCGAGCTGCAAACCTTCGAGCTGTCTTTGTATGACCCGCAGTGGCGGAATCGCCAGCAGACGCATTAAAGGATAGGCTGAAAACATAAAGGCGCTGATAAGCCCTGTGCTGATCCCAAGCAGTAGCGGCCGCGTCAACGGCGGCGAATAGGCAGCAATTTCAGGGGGTAACAGTTGATTAATGCCTAAATCCAGCAGTGTTCCACCTATAAGCCCCAGCACAATGCCAAACAGCGTCACCAGCAGCAAATGGATACCAAACAGTCGACGAATTTGTGTTGATGAGGCGCCAAAGGTTTTAAGCATAGCCACCACATCATAATGACGTTGGCAGTAACGCTGGGCGGCAATCCCAATCGCGGCGCAGGCCAGCGCAATACCGAGCAAGCTTGCCAGCAATAAAAATCGCTCCGCCCGCTTCACCGCGCCCGCTATCGGTGAGTCGCCAGACTGCACATCGACCCAGCGCTGGGAATTATTCAGCAGCGGTTTAACGCTATTTTCAAAGGCGCTTAAGGCGCTTTCTTCGCCCACAAATTGATACAGATAGGTCACTCGGCTGCCGGGTTGGATAACCCCAGTCTTGGCGACATCTTCAATCCGCATTAACACCACGGGGGAAGAAGCGAATGGATTAAAACCCGCATCGGGTAAGCGGCTGATTTCTTGACTTAAACGAAACTCACTGTTGCCTAACTCCAGTGTTTGCGGGTATCCCAAGAGTCCCCCTAAGCGACTCTCGAACCACACCTCATCGGCGTGGGGCAAGCCTTGAGCTTTTTCATCTTGGCCATTGTCCGCTTTAAGTTCTATGTCGCCCTTAAGTGGATAACCAGACTCAACCGCCCGCACTGTGACTAACTGAAACTTATCCCCCGCATACACCATGGAGTTAAATTGCATATTGGTCACATGCTTAAGACCAAGTTCGTCAGCCTTAGCCAGAATGCTAGCGTCAATTTGAACGGGAGAGTCGATAATGCGATCGGCGGCGATAAACTGAGTCGCTTGCCCGTTTATCGCGACCTGCAAACGCTCGCTGACACGCGCTAGACCGCTGACCGACAGCACCGCCAAGGTAATCGCGAGGATAATCAATAACAACTGCCCCTGTTGCAGCTCGCGCTTAAACAGGCGCCATGCCAAATTAAGCTCCATGGGTTAGGCCTCCTTGGCGCTTAATTCAAGGTTGTTATTCACACTGTGCGATTGGGCCGAATTTAACTCTTCCTGCAAGTGGCCGTTGTCCATAACCAGTTGCCTTTGGCAGCGCTTCGCCAATTGCAAGTCATGGGTCACTAGGATGAGCGTGGTGTGGCTCTCTTGGTTCAGTTCAAACAACATATCGGCAATTTTATGGCCGTTAACACTGTCCAAATTGCCGGTTGGCTCGTCGGCAAATAGCACTTTAGGTTCACAAATAAAGGCGCGAGCAATGGCTACCCTTTGCTGCTCGCCGCCAGATAATTGTTTAGGTAAATGGGTCAAACGGTGGGATAACCCCACACGCCCCAGCATGGCCTCAGCCTTTTCCTTGGCATTTTTAACCCCAGCAAGCTCGGCAGGTAGCATCACATTTTCGAGGGCAGTTAAGGTATCAACTAACATAAAAGATTGAAAAATAAAGCTCACTTTCTGCTTACGCAGCGCGGCTTTCTGTTCTTCATTGAGCGGTGATAGGGCTTGGCCATCGAGCCAAATCTCCCCCGACGTGGGGGTATCGAGCGCGGCGAGTAAGCCAAGCAGTGTCGATTTGCCCGAACCTGAGGGGCCTAATATCGCCACACTTTCCCCCTGCTTGACATCTAAGTTAATGCCCTTGAGGATAGTGAGCGAACCTTCCTGAGTAGTCACCGATTTTTCGAGGTTAACAACATTGATGGCACTGTTTTTTGAAACGACGTTAGACATAGGATCCTTCTTATACAAATCGTTCTTGCGTCAATCGCTTAGATGCAAGCCGATGGCAAAGGCCGTGAGCGCCTGCATCCTGTTAAGTCTGTTTATAACCACGCCAGTTCAGGCGGCGAAAGTGTTGATCCTCGGCGATAGCTTAGGTGCCAGCTATGGCATGTCGGAACAAGTAGGCTGGGTGGCGCTGCTGCAAAAAAATTTACCCGAGCATGAATTTACCAATGGTTCGGTGAGCGGTGAAACCACAGCGGGTGGTTTGCGTCGTTTGCCTGCGCTGCTCGATTCCGTGGCCCCCGATTTGGTGGTGGTCGAACTCGGTGGTAACGATGGTTTACGTGGATTCCCCCCGATGCAACTCAAAAATAACCTAATCCAAATCATTACCCTAGCGAAAAATAGCGGTGCTAAAGTGCTACTGACCGAAATCATGGTACCGCCTAACTATGGCCCTCGCTATACCCAAAAGTTCACCCAAGTGTATCAAGAGATTGCTAAAGACGAGGAGATTGCATTAATTCCCTTCTTTATGCAGGACATTGCTCCCCACCCTGAGTTGATGCAAAGGGACGGAATTCATCCCAATGAAAAGGCCCAAGAGAAGATCGCCACTTGGATGCAACCTTGGATTGAAAAAGCATTAACTCAATAAAATCGCTGCAATTTTAAGCTAATAAACAGCTTGCTGATGTAAAGTTGCATTTAAGCGATAAAAACATGCTCCAACGCAACATTAACGCCTGAGATAAACAGTAAAATTCGTGTTAGCAAATGGTTAACCCAACAAGGAGTCAATATGTCCCTTAGCCATCAGCAAAAAGTGTACATACCCAAGGAAGCTCGTACCAACCAGTACATCACCGCCGAAATTAAAGTCACGGATGAATTACTGGCGCAATACCCCGATTACCATAGCTGTTATCAAACCTTAAGCCGCATTATTTTTAACTTGGCAGAACAACACGATCTCCGTAACGTTCATGTGATCACTAACGATAAACTGCCAGTCGTGCGTTACCACACCGAAGCCTATTGTTTCCAAACCGCTGAACAAATTCTGTTTTTTTACAATCCTGCCTATCACGAGGCACAAAACCTGTTCACCGAGGATAACTACCGCGCCCGCAAACTGCGTATTGTGTTTTTAGCGACTGGCGATGAGATCCGCAGCAACTCGGCCAATTTCCATACCCGAGTACGAGAACTCCTAAACGAATTAATGCCTAAGCTGCCGATTAAAGATCTCAAAGTGAAGATCCGCGACCATCAGCATTTATCCTATGATTTATTTGCTAAATCAAAAGGTAATAAAGAAACCTACGGCTATAAACTCAGAGCCATTGCCCCAAGATACAAGGCCAGAAAATGTGACCTGCCGGAAAATGTTAGCTCACTCACCTATGTCACCGTCAGCCTGCCGCTGAGTCGCAAACTCAAACAAGGGTTACTACCCGACTCCGCAACGGACTTTAGCCCGTTATATCAACATCTTGAAGATAACTTCCTCAAGGCCGCAGCTAATAAGCAATTAACGCGATTGGCTATGATCGCCAACGGCTTAACCCCCTTAGTGCGGAACAGTAAGTTTGAGAAACTCGACAGCAAGGCCGAAGTACAAATGATCGGTTTTGACCCTAACGCAACCGAGCAACAAGTGATCCGCCGCTGGGATGCCGACAACCTAGTCGAAGCCGCGCATTTTACTATCGTCGCGGGCGCCAAGGACTGTGATGACTCCGGCTATGGCCGTTTTATGAATAACGTCGAAGCCGCACTGAAAACCTTTGCCGCCGAGATTGGGCTAGATCCAGAGCGTGAAGATCTCGTGGTGCGCTTCCACCAGCACATTAGCTATCAGCTCTAGTCATTCGCTGTAGTACAACCTAAAACAAAGGGCGCATCTGCGCCCTTTTTATGTTTTATTCCAAAGCATTAGGGTCGTAGGATGCCATGCTCAAAAGCGCGCTAAATTGGCTTTAGCCAACCTTTTATCAGCTTGACCACTTTATCGTAATCATCGTCAAAACTGTGGCCACCGCTTAACTCCATCACAGTGACATTGGGCTGCTTGACCTCTGGGCATAAATGCAGCGGCGCATCGTCCTCTTTACCATAGAGGCAAAGCATAGGCACAGTGGTCTGTTTGTTCACTTCGGGCAAGGTTAAGTAACGGGCCGATTGATTATCCGAGGTGACAATCTCGCTCACGTGGATTTCAAAATCCGAGGATTGTGAAGGAGAGAGCAGCACAGCCCCCAAGACATTCTTCCGATACCGCGCGGGCATCTCATTTAGCACAAAGGGGATAACTTCGGCCCCAAAGGAATAACCAATCAAAATCACTTTTTGCGTGCCAAATTCCGCCTGGTACTTGTCGATTATGGCTAAGGTATCTTGGGTGACATCTTTAGGATCTTTTTGTTTCCAATAGTATTTCAGCGAGCTCCAGCCGACCACAGGCCAGCCTTGCTGCTGTAAAATGCCCCCAACGGCTTTATCAAGGGTCGCCCAACCGCCATCGCCACTCAAAAAAATCACCAACGGTGGTTTGGTATGGGATGAGGCAGCATTTACCTGAGTTGATGGTTCGACAGGCAACAAGGTTAGCCCCAGATTATCGGCAAACTCATCGGCAAAGGCGTTAGCAGTTGAACATAAAAGTAAAACGCTCAGTATCTTGATTAAGGATTTCGTCATCTCGCACCTACTTTTTAAATACGCCAGTTGCACCACGACTCGTTAAGGTCACCAAACTACCCACCACTACGGGTAAAGATAGCCCGCCATAACAAATCAAATACTTAGCTTCCCATCTTGGATTAAACTTATCCTTATACCTTCTAAGCCCCTGAAAGTTGTAAAATTTATTCCCCTTCTTATAAACCGTTTTGGCAAGCTTGGTCCAAAACGGTACCAAGGCTCTATCGGTCAATCCAGACATGGGCGCCATGCCAAGATTAAACTGTTGATATTTTTGCTGTTTGCCCCAAAGCAATAGCTCAGTAAACAAAAAGTCCATTATATTACTACCCGATAAATTCGGCAGATAACGCATCAAATCAACGGAGAACTCCATTTTGGCGGCACTGGCCCACACATTGGAAAAGGCCACCAGCTCGCCATTCAAATACACTAAGGCCATTGGCGTGGCGCACAGGTAAGCGGCGGAGAAATAACCAACCGAAAATCCCTTCTCTCGCCCCTGTTTGGCTTTAAGCCAACTGGTTGAAATAGCCTCTAATGTTGGCAATAGACTCTGCACTTCACTGGCATCGACAACTTTAAAGCTCAAGCCTTCCCTTAATGCCTTGGCATGGCTCTGCCGCAAACTGCGATACTTACTCGACTGCAACTCAAATTCCGCCAAGGACACTATGGCCTCTTCACCGAGTTTATAAAGGCTCAACCCTTGCTCTAAAAAGTGGGGTAAATACTTTTGCGTCACTTGATAAAACACTGGCCAACCATCGTAGGCGTCACACAGCTCGCGAAACTGCCACAGGAGATCATCAAATTTATCTTGATTACCGATAGGATCGCCCATCACCACCCAGCAATGTCCGGCGCGGGCATACATTAAGAAGGCATCTTTATCTTCATTAAATAACAGCGATTTATCTTGTACTAAGGCGAGATAACCATGGCTACTCGGCGCATCAGCAACAATCTCCATGGCGCAGCTCAAGGTCGAGCTATCTAGGCGACTGGTATGAGGTTTTCGCACCGCAAGCACATAACGAATGGCAAAGCCGAGCAGAATCACGAGGGCTATCGCACCACCCCGTAACGCGCGGGACACATGGCTATCCTGCGAGAAGGTTAACCAGAGCGAATGGTCATAATCCACATCTTGGTAGGCAAAAAACAACACCCACACCATCAAAAATAACGCCGCGGCGAGGGATAATAACCAGCCGAAGGAATATTTAACGCCCACAATCGAACCTTGGCGATAAAACACCTGTTCACAGGGCAGCATTAATAAATAGATAAGACCGAGTGCTAGGGAAATCTGCCATTCAGCGCCTTTAAGCACAATAAAAACAATGGCTACTAATAACAGTTTTTGCGTGAGTACAAGGGCTTTTTGATAACGCTTAAACAAGCCATGGGATAATAACAGCAACAAAATACCACTAGCACTCAATATTAAGCTCGACAATTCGACAATCGGCAGCGGCACTATCTCCCCTAGCCAATGATATTTATGCATAATGGAAGGGTTAACCACTGACAGCAATAAAACCAAACCGACGGAAAACACACTAATGCTTAATAGTGGTGGCAATAACTGCCTGACAATATGTAAATCAATATTTATCTTAGATAATTTATCCTTATTACTTAATACTAAACCCGCCACAAAATAAATCAGGGCCAGCATAAAAGGCACAATATAATAAATGACCCGATACACAATCACCGAGCCCAATATTTGTTCAACGGGTAAATACTGGGATAAGGTCACTGTAACCACAGATTCAAAAACACCAATCCCTCCAGGCACATGGGCAAGCACCCCGATGGCATTCGCCACAAAGAAAATACTGAGCACTTGAAGGTAATTTAATCCATCTACCGCAGGCAGCAGGGAATAGAATAATGTTCCCACGACTAACCAATCGAGTGTCGAGACCACAAACTGCTTCAACGACTGAGACAGTATGGGAGGCGCAAACTCAAACCCACGAAAATAAATCGGTTTTTTACGCCAAAGACTAAACAGAAAATACCCTATGACACCGAGCAGCATCAGAACACCAAACACGCGGCTTAAGGAAAATAACCACGTAGGCAACGGCAAATCAGCCAGTTGTTGCGCCGGGAAGTTAATCAGCGCGATACCACAAATGAAGAATAACCCAAGGAAAAAAGTCACCGAGCAGGCGAGCACTATTTGAGTTATCTGATTACCGCTTAACCCTAACTCTGAATAAAACTTATAGCGTATCGAAGTGCCTGTGAGTAATGAAAATCCTATGGTATTGGAAAAGGTAAAGGCTAAAAATGAAACGGGAGCGACCTTTTGATAGCTTAATGATGAGCCAAGTTGTTTAATCGCAAGATAATCATACAAGGACAAGATTAAGTAGCTTGTCACAGTCAATGCAACGGCAAGCGCAAGCTGTGAAAATGAAAATAATTTAACCTCAGCCAAAATATCATTTAGTTGATAATCCTGCTCAAGGTTATACAAAAGCAATAACGAGACTGTGAATATTAGTAAGCTAATAATCACCCGAATGCGTCTCCCCATTTTCATCTCCACATATTGTTAAGGGGCAAATCAAGGTTAATGACTATTATGGATAAAGCATTAAATCTGAATTAACTTTAATTTATTATTAAGCACTGTTTTAGCGAAAGATTTTTAACATAGTGATTTTTGAGTGGCAATCAAATTAAGCGTTAACTAGATGATGTTTTATTCATCTTGTAACAAGTATGTTTTAATTTGCATTAATAATATCCAACCGCCTTATCTGAAGATAAAAACACCATTAAGGGTATTCAGTTCCCCCCAACCACTCCCCCATATTTTGGGATAAGAATGTTGAGCTTAAAGCGAGTCGCGTAAAACCATCTCCCTTTACCGCAGCGATGACTTGCACCATTTTGGCCATATTTCACATTGCCTTTTGCTGCTCCTAGCGCATTCTGTTAACGAAATAATAACAAAAAGCAGGAGCACCTATGTTCAACAAGACGACACACCCACTGGCGAAGAAGGGCGTTAAGGCGACACCACGCCACCTTTGGCCAAGCAACTCCCACAGGAATAAAGTTCAAAGTAAGGCGAATTGGCTGATGCCAACTGGGGTCGCCCTACTGATGGCTTTTAATCTCACGGGTTGTTTTTCTGACGATGATCCAGCACCAGAGGTCGTCACGCCACCCGTAGTTCAACCCCCTGAAACGGGCCCCACCTTCCCCGAAGGCGCCATCAAGATCCTACCGGGGGATAATCTCACCACCCGTATTCAAGAAGCCTTAATCAACGCGCAAAGTGGCGCTGTGATTGTGCTACCAAAGGGCACCTTTAATATCGATTCGACATTACTGTTCGATGGCGACGTGGATGGGGATGGCAGTTATGCCAAAAACGTCACTATCATGGGCTACGGGATGAAGGACACTATCCTCAATTTCGCCCAAGCCAACTCGGGGGATGGGATTTTCGTGCAAAATGCGCTGAACATTACCATTCAAGATCTGTCGGTCAATGAAGCCAAAAACAACGGCATCAAGCTTAAAAATACCAATGGCATCATACTGCGCCGCGTGGGGGCGGTGTGGGAAGGTGAGCTCGACAAAGATAACGGCGCCTATGGTCTGTATCCCGTTGAGTGTGAAAACATTTTGATTGAAGACAGCTATGTCCGCGGCAGTGCCGATGCGGGCATTTATGTGGGCCAATCCCAATATATTGTGGTGCGCCGCAATATCGCCAAGGAAAACGTTGCGGGGATCGAAGTCGAAAACTCTAAGTATGCCGATGTGTATGACAACGAAGCCATGGGCAACACTGGCGGGATTTTAGTGTTCGACTTGCCAATCAATAACCACAGATACGGCTCTAGTGTGCGGATTTTCAACAACAAAGTGTATGACAACAACACGCCTAACTTCGCCAACGCCTCGGCCAACCCAGCTGGTGTGCATATAGTGCCGCCGGGGACAGGGGTGATTGTGCTGTCGACCGCCGATGTGGAAATCTTCAATAACGAAATTACCCATCACGACACCTTAGGGGTGACTGTCAGCAGCTTCTTTATTGCAGAACCCGATATGACCTCCTTTGTCGGCAACTATGGTCAACCAGGTCAAGCCATTGAAGACGGTTGGCGCCCAGTGCCGCGCAATATTTACTTGCACGACAACGTGATCACTGACTATGGTAGTAAGCCTAAAGGTTATTTAATTCAAGATATTATCCGTGCGTATGTCATCAGTCACGGTACCTTGCCCGGCGTGCTCTACGACGGCTTAGGGGAAATGCTTGCCAATAACGGCACCGCCGCTTACCTAGGTTTGAAAGAGGCACCCTTTGCCACAGATGGTAGCGATAACGTCTGCGCCAGTGATAACGGTGATGTGTCCTACGGCAGACTCTATGCCAACAGCAACACCGACATCAGCATCGCCGATGTGCAATACGAGAAGACCCAGAACAACCTGCTGAAATGTACCCAGGTGAGCCTACCCGTGCACACAGTCACCTTCGCGGGCCAAGTGTTTGGCTGCGGGGTTGACGATAATACCGCGGGCTGTGATGGCGGCGTGCTCGTTGGCGGCGGGGGCACTATCGGTGAAGGCGAAGGTGGTTTAGTGGGTGATGGTGACCAAAGTCTTTGTCAGGCGACGGGTTCAAACGTCAGTTGGGATGCACTGCTAAAAGCAAACTGCCCTAAACTGTCGGATTACAATCTGTTCAGCGATGCCAAAAACCCTACGGCAGGGCCTAATTCGGGCGGTGTCCCTTACGATCTTAACACTCAGCTCTTTACCGACTACGCCAGTAAATACCGCTTTGTCTATTTGCCTTCGGGACAAAAAGCCAGTTACTCCGAAAACGAAGCGTTTGATTTCCCAGTGGGTAGCGTTATCGTCAAAACCTTTGCCTTGCCAAGCGATACCAGTAAGCGTGGGAGCAGTAACGAGAGTTTGATTGAAACCCGTTTGCTGATCCATCGTCCAACGGGTTGGAGCGCCCTGCCCTATGTGTGGAATGCCGATAAGACAGATGCGACGCTGGCGAAAGCCGGTGCGATTAGCAGTCAAACCTTAAGCCATAAAGGAGAAAGCCTCACCTTTAATTACATGGTCCCGAGCATGAACCAATGTAAGCAGTGTCACCAGTTTAAGGCCGATGACAACAGCAACGCCGTGTTTGTGCCTATTGGTCCTAAGGCGCGCCATTTAAACCGCAACTACAGCTATCAAGATGGCACCATGAACCAACTGCTGAAATGGGAAAGCCTAGGTATTTTGCAGGGATTACCGAACCTGAGCCAAGTACCACAAGTGCCCGCCTACCACGATGGTGATGAAGCCACAGTCGCAAGCTTAAGCGATACCGCATTAATGCAAACGGCTAAAGGTTATCTCGACATCAACTGCGCCCATTGCCATAGACCCGAGGGCAACGCCTCTAACACCGGCCTTAAACTCGAATACTGGCGTGGCTACAGCGATGATGCAGGTTTCTCCCACGGTACCTGTAAATCGCCAGTCGCCTATGGCGGTGGAAACTTAGGTTTCGACGTCGTGCCTGGCAATGCCGCTGAGTCCATCATGCACTTTAGAATGCAAAGTACGACCCCGGGCGATCGTATGCCTGAAATCGGTCGCAGCCTATCCCATGATGAAGGCGTGGCGCTGATCAGCGAATGGATTAAACGCCTGCCTGCGGCAAGCTGCTCGCACTAGCGTTAACGGCAACAATGGGTGAAAGCAGGCTTGCAATCACCCACTTGTTTAGCACTCCAAAATAGAGCAACACCCTGACAGAGAAGGCCGACTTAGGCCTTCTTATTTCAAGCAACAGCTTAAAGAGCGGATAATCCAATGAAAAACCGCCTAACACTCATCGCAATCTGCAGCCTAACGACCCTAGTAACCGCCTGTGGCGGCGGTGACAGCCAAAGCAGCGATAATGGCCAAACGCCGACTCCGCCGACAACACCAACTGTACCGACAACGCCCACTAGTTTGTGTGTGAATACAACTGGGCAAGTTAACTGGCCCGCCTTAATGGCAGAGGACTGCCCAGAATTAAGTCAATATGGGCTCTTTATCGACCCCGCAAACCCTACCGCGCAGCCGCAAGCACCGGGATTTGGTTATCAGCTCGCCACACAGCTGTTTTCTAATTACGCCAGTAAATACCGCTTTATCTATTTACCCGCCGGCAGCAGCATCCAATACCAAGCGCAGGAGGCATTCGAGTTTCCAACTGGCGCCGTGCTGGTCAAAACCTTTGCTCTGCCACTGGATACGGCTATCACAGGCATAGCCAACGAAACCCTTATTGAAACACGGCTATTGATAAAACGCTCCCAAGGCTGGACGAGTTTGGTTTATCAATGGCAACAAGGGGAGACAAAGCTGCTTACCGCGGGCGCAAGCGTGCATCATACCCTGATTAATCAAGGCCAAAACCAAAGCTTTGATTACAACATTCCGAGCCGCGCCGAGTGCAAAATTTGCCACCAAATCAATCAAGACAACAGCAGCCAAATCATTCCGATTGGCCTTAAAGCCCATCTATTGAATCGCGATATCATCGACCAAGGGCAAAGCGTCAATCAACTCAGCCTCTGGGCTAAGCAAGGCAAGCTGGAGCAGTTACCCGAGTTAAACCAAGTCGCTAAAACCTATGCCATAGACAACCTCCAAGCCGATTTAACCAGCCGTGCTAAGGGCTATTTAGATGTTAACTGCGCCCATTGCCACAGCGCCAAAGGCTATGCCAGCATCTCCGGCTTACGCCTTGGGTTTTATATCGACCATACCAGTTATCAATATGGGATCTGCAAACAACCACCGGGGTGGGATGGTGGCCCTAAAGGACTCGATTACGATATCGTTCCCGGCAATGCTGACCACTCGATTTTGCTCTATCGCCAAACGCTGTCAGAACCTAAAGATCGCATGCCGCCCATTGGTCGCAACCTTGAGCACCAAGAAGGCGTGGAATTAATTCGTCAATGGATAGATTCGCTGGCACCGAGTTTAGGGAATTGTACTTAGACATGTTCAGTAAGAAACTTGCTTATTACCAATCGCCACTGATTGAACCAGGTTAGATAATGATGCTAACTTACTGTCCAGTTGGAATGTTCATTCCAACTATAAATCCTTTCTAGATTAGTTTACTGATAGGGATGGGTAATACTCAGTTAAATGCCAAATGGAGGCGGCATGCGTAAGACTATATTTTTCACCTTGTTTTTTGTCGCGTTTTCTAATGCCAGTGCAGAAGAACAAACCCAAGTTAACTTAAAAGATAATACGGTTTTCTACGAGGGAGCACTCTCTGAGGAAGCCAATCAAAAACTTATCTCATTGATTGATAACAATCCTCACCAAATCGAGTGGGTATCAATTAAAAGCAAGGGAGGTGAAGTCAATCGAGGAATGGATTTAGGCGAGATTATTTTTAACAATAATCTTGGCGTCGAGGTTACCGAATACTGTCTATCTTCTTGTGCTAATTATGTATTCTCTTCAGCTCATAAGCGCCGTATATCCAATCATGCTGTTATTGGTTTTCATGGCGGTGTCACTGGGATGGAGGAAGCAACGGAAGAATACCTAAAAACTTTACCCGAGAGCCAACAAAAAGCAGCCAGAGATAGCTTCACCGCGTATATGAAGACAACAACGTCCAGAGAAGCTGAGTTTTTCACTAAGGTTGGTGTCAGTCAAAAAATAACCTATTTAGGTCAAAGTCCCTTGTATCAAAAGCAAAATGATTCTGAAGAGTACATTGGCTGGTACTATTCATTAGATGACTTAACAAAGCTCGGTATAAAAAACATCACGGTAATTAACCCGCCTTGGAAATTCAAACAACTATCCGAAAAAACCAAGTTCTTTAAAGTGAGTGTGAGTGATATTTGACGACAGACCAAAGCGTTAATTGTTAATTAGCGCTTTCACTCTTCCCTTTACCCACCATTTAGCCTGCTAA
The DNA here is from genome assembly GCF_029843705.1 of Shewanella sp. GD03713. Classification (NCBI taxonomy): domain Bacteria; kingdom Pseudomonadati; phylum Pseudomonadota; class Gammaproteobacteria; order Alteromonadales; family Shewanellaceae; genus Shewanella; species Shewanella sp. GD03713. Next base: position 1,780,365 of record NZ_JAOCIW010000001.1, on the reverse strand, counting down.
AATACCCTGGCGGATGGCCAATCCAATGCTTAAAGGATTGACGGAAATGGCTGACATCGCTGTAGCCTAAGGTCTCGGCAATCGCCTCAATATCCAACTCGTTAGCTAAAATCAACTCGACCGCCCTTTGGCAACGCACCTGATCGACTAAACGTTGATAACTCGAGCCAAGCTGTGCCAGCTTACGCCGAAAGCTGCGTTCGCTAATATGCAGTTGCGTCGCCATGTCATCTAAATGGAGCACTTGGGGAAAATGTTCATTGATTGCCGCCAGCACGGTTTCGATAAAGGATGTGGTTGATACCGAAGCGGTCTTTTCGGCGTAGGCAGGGAAAGGATACTGGATGGCAAGCGCGAGATGGGTGAGGGAAATGCTCCATTCGTAATATTCGCAATTAAACTGCACCCTAGCCCCCGTTGCCTGAGTTAAAAAACGCTCATCGCGGACAGGTTCTGCCAAATGAATTTGCCTAAGCGTTATCGCCTCCCCCGTGAGCTCTCTCGCCAGCCCTAACAGCGAACCTATGCTGTGCAGAAATTGAAATCCATATTGTGCTTTGTCGATACGGCCAGTATTGAGCCAACGAATGCAAACACAGTCTTCTTCTAGGCGCACTAAGGTATCGGTAAAACTACCAACCAGTTGGGGATGATTGACCACAAACTGCAGGCAGGCCTGTAGAGACGTTAACTGCGCGAGATGGGGCAAGAGCACATCTAAACTACTCACCCGATAGCTTAGGCCTAATTTAGTGCCGATATCGGGGTCGCCGCCCTGCAAGCGTAAAAACTCCATCGCATACTCCACCTGCCACACAAACACAAACTGGCAATGATTGAGCTCTGCTAGGCCAACGCCGATATGTTCACAGACTTGCTGTAAGGCGTTTTCGCCTAACTGCGAGGCAATAAAATCGAGAATATTACGTAGCTCAAATGCGGGATAGGTTTGATCACCTACCATCAGGTTCGTCTTGTAGTCGACGCGCTGTAACATGGAAAATCCTTAATTTGATTTGTTCAGCTTTTAATTCCCTAGGTGATTAGTTGTATAAGATCTCGCTTATTTTGAATAGTCTTAAACCAAACTTAATGTTAAAAAAATGTATTATTTTATTTCGCGCTCGGACAAAACAAAAACGCCTGCATATTCGCAGGCGTTTTCATCAGGATTGAGTTAACTCGTCGGCTTACATGGGACGATTTTTCTCAACTAATCGATTAAAAATCGCATTTACCGATAAAGACGCACCATGGGCGATTTTATCTGCCAACTTCTTACGGACTTGGTAGCGCAACTTGTACACAGTACGTTCGCCAGCTAACTGCATTAACACATCATCACTGGTTGAAATCGCATCGATAAGACCTAATTCAATCGCCTGTTGACCGTACCAATGTTCGCCCGTGGCCACCTTAGCCAAATCGAGCTGAGGACGATACTTGCTCACGAAAGCTTTAAACAACACATGGGTTTCTTCCAGCTCCTGTTGGAACTTCTGTCTGCCTTCGTCAGTATTTTCGCCAAACACGGTTAAGGTGCGCTTAAAATCACCGGCCGTGTGTTGCTCGTAGTCGATTTCATGTTTCTTCAATAAACGGTTGAAGTTAGGCAACTGGGCAACGACACCGATTGAACCTACGATGGCGAATGGCGCGGCATACACTTTGTTTGCCACACAGGCCATCATATAACCACCGCTGGCAGCGACCTTATCCACGCAAATCGTTAATGGGATTTCGGCCTGACGCAGACGGTCAAGCTGGCTAGAGGCCAGACCGTAGCCATGCACCATGCCACCGCCACTTTCGACATTCACCACCACTTCGTCGCCCTTTTCGGCAATGGTTAAAATCGCGCTGATTTCTTCCCGCAGTGAAGCTACTTCGGCGGCATCAATACTGCCTTTAAAATCAATAACAAAAACTTTGCCTTTGCTGTCTTCTTCGGCCGCTTTTTCCTTCGCCTTTTCGTCCGCTTTCAGCTGTTTTTCGTAGGCTTTAAACTGCTTCTTCGACAGCAGTTCTTCCTTCAAGCTGTGTTTAAGCTCTTCCAGTTCTTCTGAAAGATTGGTGATCCTCAGTTCACCTTTATCCGATTTGTGCTTCACCGTGGACGCGAGCACCACAATAATCACAGCAACAAGCGCAACCACTATTGTCACGGCTTTCGCTAAAAACATGCCATATTCGTATAGAAATTCCAAAGTACTCTCCGTTGGGGCCTAAGGTGATCCGGTTTAGTGCGCGCTATTCTAACAGTCTAAAGCGCCATAAAAAAACCCAGCAAAGGCTGGGTTTTTAGGATTTTACACGCGACTAGTTAGAACAGGTCGCAATCACGCTTGGATCGGTGACGAAAATCGTCGCTTCACCTTTACCTGCGGTAGAAGCATAGGTCGCCACTTGCGTCTGCATCTCAACGGTTGCCGCGGCAGCCATACCATCCGTTGAACTCTTCTCACTTGGGTCAACAATTGAGCTATGGTGCCCCTTAGCAAAACGCACCGCACCAGAACCTTTGGTGGTTGCATCCACACAAGGCAGACCGATTGCCGAGATCAACGGCTCAGTGCCTGAGAGCGGGAAGTTATCGACGCGATTAGGTAACACTTGGTCAGCTAAGTTACCGTTACCATCACCCGCGATTTCGATTAAGTGCACGGGTAATCCCGTTGCTTTCAACATACCTGCATGGTTAACCGGATCCGCCGAATCCACCGCCGTTTGCACCGCAAAGGCAAAGGTTGGAATAAACTGCGCATAAACCCCTTGTACTAAGGCCGCATATTCTGGGCTGCCTGGCTCGTATCCCGCAGTATTGGCTTTATCCACTAATGCTTGGAACGTCGATGAGGCAGTCACATTGCTAAACAGCACTGGGCCAAAGGTCGCAGAACCGGCAAACGCGCCCGCTAAACCACCCGCTGGTGCTGCCAGAGAGACCGCATTGATGGCATAAGGGTTAGGTAGCGCTTCGCCCGTGCTTGGATTTTTCATGCCCGTGCTGGCATAAGTCGCAAAGTCGGTGCCGACAATCGCACCTAAACTTAAGCCCTGCGCACTAATCTTGGAAATATCGAATACCTGTGGTTGACCCGCCTGTGCAAGCCCCTGCGCTAAACCTGTTAAGGCTAAACGTACGCCAAGGTGATCCATGGTGGCCTGACGGAAGTTATCCCGCACCGACAGCGTGCTTGAGATATTCACGAAGACGAGTGGATTACCATTTTTAAAGGCATCAGGTTTATCTGAAGGAGCAGGGAACGAGGGATCTGTCGCAGTGACTTCATAAATACCATCGTTGTTAGCATCAAACGAGCGGGCACCATGTAAAGGCATATCAATGGCCACCGTTGCCACCCCCATGGCGGCATAACTGCCCGCATAGGCTAATGACATTTCCTTACCGCCGCCTAAACCATGCAGCGCAATCGTCGTTGGCCAGCCAGCCAATGGCGCAGTCGCTAGCTCAGGATTATTGTACAACGCTGCCAATTTAGCTGCATTAGGGATTGAAATCAGTACAGGTACGGTTTCATATCCTTTAATCGCTGGAATTGGATTGAACTTAGTCAGATGCTTAGTTTTATCTACCGCTGTACCATCGTCTAACAACCAAGTTTTACCCGCCATTAGAGACGGATTGGCTAACGCATCAGCAGGATTCGCAATACCATTGGCTACGGCTTGCATCGCAAAATTACTCTGGCTGAGTGTGCCTGCTTGCAAAGCTAATAGTACAGAGACAGGGCTATCGCCTTGTGCTTTCCAATGACCGTTAATTAATGGTTTGCCTTCTGTTGATAAACAACTAACCGAAGAACAGTCACCGTATATCGGCAGTTTAATTGTAGCCGAATACACATCGGCTAAATTAGCGGCTTTAAAGGCAGCACTATTTAAGTCCGTTAATCCCACCGCTTGTGCAACAGTTATGCCTAAAGGCGTTGGCATTTGGACAAAACTTGGCGCATAGGGAGACCCTGGCTGTACCATCAATAGTTTAGTGGTTTCATAGACGTTAACGACAGATTGTGTGGTGAATAAGCCAGTAAAACTGATAGTCGATAAATCAACATTATGAGCCGCAGCTATGCCTTTTTCATAACTATTAATCAAAATCTGTAGAGACTTTTGTTCTGGTAAAGGTAAGCCTAATGTATCAGCATCCATTCGAACCGCTTTATAAGTGCTAGAAGCAACTAATGATTCACCTTCTGAGTCTCTGATTACGTCAGTTGTAGCATAAATATATGATTGACCTGCTTTCAATGGCTTAATTGGAATGATAACAATCTGCTTACCGACAGCTTTAGAAACAAAGTCTACTCCAAATTGTAATTCGCTCCCGATTTTACAAGCCGAAACCGATGGTTTTTGTTTACATTCAGGGTCAGATGATAAAGGACCACCGACAGTGGCTTCAAACATTCTAACAGCACCGGGTAAACTCACAGTGGTTTCGTCTAAAGTAAGTTTTACACCTGTGTGAACAAACGTCTTATCATCAATTGGAATAGAAATTGGGGAAGTCGTAGACCAGCCATCTAAAGCGCCTAAAGCCATTTGAGGATCAGTGTAATCACTAGTGCCATCAACCTCTTCTTTAGGCATATTTAATGTACCGTCAACAGTACCATTAAATATTAGATCATTCGGAGTAGATAAAACTGGTGAAGTCTTATTTCCTGGATCAAATCCAATTGCAATACGGGATTCAGGGATGAGCGGGTCTGTCTTATCCTTGAGTTCGTTATAACTGTCCTCGCCACATCCTGTGAGGCCCAGTGCTGATGCAATCGCAACACACAAAATGAGTCTTTTCATTTTTTTTCCCCAAATCTTGTTGTAATAGTTTTGTTTTCCCCAAGAAATTAGTCACAATAGCGCAAAAGCTATGACTAATAGGGCTTATGTTAGCCCCTAACTCATTTCAAGTTAACGTAAAAATATTGAGTTAGCCACAAGTTTGTCACAAACATTTTAGCTATTTATAACAAAGTTTCATTCATTTGTTTGAAACATGCGTTTAGCAATTCGGCGACTCTAGAAGTGGCGGGCATTTTCGCCAAGAGGAATAAAAGGCTCATGTTGGAATATCAAGCAGCAAAAGATTTACTCAAAGGTAAAACCATACTGGTGACAGGCGCTGGCGCAGGTATCGGTCGCGCGGCGGCCATTGAATTTGCCAAACACGGTGCCACCGTGATTTTACTCGGTAAAACCGTCAAAAAACTCGAAGCCGTATACGACGTTATCGAACAGGCTGGTTACCCAACTCCAGCGATCGTGCCATTGGATTTAAAAGGTGCGACCGAACAAAACTACCGCGATATGGCCGAAACCATTGGCGAGCAGTTTGGTCACTTAGATGGTTTGCTGCACAACGCCAGTTTACTCGGCGCCTTAGGCCCGTTTGAACACATCGATATTCCATCACTCGAAGATGTACTTAAAGTCAACGTTACCTCACAGGTCATGCTGACCAAGGCTCTGTTGCCTATTATGCGCCAAGCACCCACTGCTTCGATTATCTTTACCTCAAGCAGTGTTGGCCGTCAGGGCCGCGCTTACTGGGGGCCCTATGCCTTCTCTAAATTTGCTACCGAAGGCATGATGCAAGTACTCGCCCACGAATGTGATGGCACGTCTGTACGCGTTAACAGCATTAACCCAGGCGCGACTCGCACCGAAATGCGTGCTAAAGCATACCCTGCCGAAAATCCATTAGATTTAAAAACGGCCGAAGAAATCATGCCAACTTACCTCTATTTAATGGGGCAAGATTCTAGCGAAATTAACGGTCAGCAATTTAACGCTCAATAAGCAATGCTGCTCTAATGTACTAATATGTCTCGTCCTGAAATAAGTTGACACTTATTTCCACCTAAAACGCTCGATGAACCTCATCGGGCGTTTTGTATTTTAAGGCCAAATGTGGCCGCCGTTGATTATAGATGGCAACCGCTTCTGTCACCATTTGTCGCGCCTCCTCCAGCGTTGCGGGCTTATGTGTTAAAAACTCCTGCTTCAAGATGCCATTTACTCGCTCTGCTAAGGCATTTTGATAGCAGTCATATCCGTCTGTCATTGAGCATGTCACGCCATGTTGTGCGTGAACCGCTTGATACGCGTTTGAGCAGTACTGTATCCCTCGGTCTGAGTGGTGTATCAGCGGTTTACTTTTATCTTGTCGCTGCTTCAGCGCCCGTTTGTAGGCCGTTAGCACCCCGTCTGTTTTAAGATTATCATCAACATGATAACCCACGATTTTTCGTGACCAGACATCGGTCACCAAGCTTAAATAGGCTTCATTATCTTGCAGTGGTAGATAGGTAATATCCGCCACCCAGACTTGTTCTGAGCGACTGATGTCCACTTGCTGCTCACTGGGCTTAAGCAAGTTGGGATGACACCTAAATCGATGATGGCTATGGGTCGTTTTATGGTACGCTCGTTTCGGCGTGACCAACAAACGATGCGTCCTAATACAGCGAAATAACCGGTCTCGTCCTATCACTATTTGATGCATTTTGTTGAGTAAATACTGCAGTTTACGCGTACCGACTCGCGGTTGAAATAACCGTTCATATTGTACTGTTTGCAACACCTGTTGCTCCCTTAGCTCTGAGACGATTTGCCGCTGGCATTGCTGATAATACGCCTGACGACTGATGCCAAGGTAACGACAGCATTGGGTGACGCGATAACCTACGTCCGTTTTTTCCTGGAGCGTTTCGCGGGTGGCTTTTTTACGACGGATATCCCGTAGTCAGTTCTGAGTTTTTCGACAATGGCTTCGAAGAACGCCGCTTTCATGCGGGTATCTTCAAGTTCGGCTTCGAGGGCTTTTATCTTTTGCTCGGGGGTGAGCTCGGTGGGTTCAGTCATCAACTGTCCTCGCATTGATGTTGACGGTGTCCCTTGGGACCAATCCAGTTTGCCATGCTTGCGTAACCACACTAACACGGTGGAGCAACCTTGAATACCGTACTTGTCTTGCGCCTGCTTATAGGTCAGCTCGCCTTTTTCCACTTGGTTGACAACCGCCAATTTAAAAGCGAGGGAATAATCGCGTTGAGTTCGTTTAATTGTTGAAGTCATTACACTCTCCAAAATGAGTTTGAAAAGTGTCAACGCTATTTAGGACGGGTCAATAGATAAAAATAAAGGGAGCCCTACGCTCCCTTTATTTTTGCTCAAGCACTCAACCTAATCTTCGCAAAGTAAATCATCGTTTTAGGCATCTCAGGAGCCTCTCCATTTTGGACTTGGCTTTTATCTGAAACCGATATCATTTCGTGACTTGAATAATAGCTCACGTAAAGATAACCCCCTTCGAGCACAACTCCAGCATAACTGGTATCGCCCTGCGAAGGTAAAGTAAGCCACTCGTGAATTGCGCCCGTCTCTTTATTGATCTCAATAAGTGCTGTGCGAACGTTTCCTTCATAAAGACGCACCACCGCCATCAAACGGGATTGATAAACAAACATCACCGGCCCACCAATGCGTTTATCGAGTGTTTGCCACGCCCATTGATTGAATGGCGGTAAGCTATGGCCGAGTAAACCTAAAAACTCGTCACTCCACACGGGATCGCGCCTTAATAAACAAAAACAGCTCCCTTGGTGAAATACGAGCGAGTTTTCATTTACATAGCCTTGATTATTAAACACTGACATCCAAGACTTGAACTGCTTTCCATCATCACTTTTATAGAGACGGGTATCCCCATCAGGCCCTGCTCGATACCCCACGCCATAGAGTGCATCTTGATATTCTGTTAAACGCCATAACCAATAGCCTTTATCAGCGACCTCCTGTGCTTCAGACCAATGCACGCCATCCTTTGAGCGCCAAAGATAGGACTGTAACCCTGATTTATCGTGCTGAGCCCCCCCGCCCAATAACAATAATTCCCCTCTAAACTCAATTAACTTGCCATCGCGTAAATCCGCTTGAGTGGAAGTAAGCAGCGACACTCTTTGCCACGTCCCACCAGCATCTAGAGAACGGAGAATACGTAAGGCACCATCGGGAGAAACATGGGCGGAACCTTCCCTAAACACACAAAATAATGCGCCCTGAAATAAGACGAGATCGGTAAAGGCATTGTGTTCACCTTGATCCCAAATTCGCTTGACCGATATTAACTCCATGGTTCATCTCCTCGTCATCTTTAGGCTTGTTATAGCATAACCATCGGTCGCAGAAAGCAAAAAAGGCCGCAAGCGGCCTTTTTACTGAGAGACTTAACATCACTCGAATGATATTAACTGCGCTGACGTGTTGGCTTAGCCTTAGGCGTCGCTGTCACTTTATGCTTGCGTACGGCGCGGCGAATTTTTGCACTCTTCACCTGAGCACGGGCCACACTGTGTTTATCGGCGGCCAGCATAGTACGAGTTTCAGGTTCAAGACCCGCTAATTGGCGCAGGTAGTTTACCTGCTCAATCGGCAATTCAACCCAGCCACCACGTGGCAGAGATTTAGGCAATTCCACCATACCGTAACGGACACGGATAAGACGGCTGACTTGCACCTCTTGGGATTCCCATAAACGACGCACCTCGCGGTTACGGCCTTCACGTAAACATACGTGCCACCATTGGTTCATGCCCTCGCCGCCCGCGGCTTTAATGGCATCGAACTGCGCCATACCGTCTTCTAACATCACGCCAGTACGCAGACGTTGTACTGCAGCCTCTGGTACTTCACCGAAGGTACGTACCGCGTATTCACGTTCAACTTCGTTAGACGGGTGCATCAAGCGGTTAGCGAGTTCACCGTCTGAGGTAAACAGCAATAAGCCTGAAGTGTTGATATCCAGACGGCCTACCGCAACCCAACGGGAATCACGCACTTTCGGCAAACGGTCAAACACGGTTGGACGACCTTCAGGGTCTTTACGGCTACAAATCTCACCTTCGGGTTTGTGATAGGCGAGCACGCGGCAAATCACATCGTCGGCGGACTTAAGCGATACGGCTCTACCATCGATGCGAACCTTCGCATCGGCTTCGATACGGTCGCCAAGATTGGCAATCACGCCATCAATACTAACTCGGCCTGCAGCAATCCATGCCTCCATCTCACGACGGGAGCCATGGCCTGCACGGGCCAAGACTTTCTGCAATTTTTCACTCATTAGTATCTTGCTCTTCTGACTGTTCAGGCGTTACTTTCAAACCTGAAAATACCGCCTGCAATGACTCAGTATCCGTAAGCGCAGGTAAATCCGCTAGGGTATCTAAGCCAAAATAGGCTAAAAATTCTAAGGTCGTGGCATAGAGTGCGGGTCTCCCCGGGACTTCTTTGTGGCCAACGACTTTAATCCAATGTCTATCTGACAAACTTTTAATGATATGGCTACTAATGGCCACACCACGCACCTGCTCAATATCGCCACGGGTCACGGGTTGACGATAGGCGATCACCGCCAAGGTCTCTAATGTTGCCCGCGAATACTTAGGTGCTTTTTCCTGCCACAGGGGCTGCAAAAAAGGACTCAGGACTTCCAAGGTCTGGAAGCGATAACCCCCAGCCACTTTCACAAGTTGAACACCCCGTTCCTGATAATCCTGCTGCAACTCTTCCAATGCGGCTTTGATTTTGTCTCTGGAAACGCTGAAATCCGCCAACACGGTTTCTTTCAACATTTTCACCGACAAGGGTTTCCCCAATACAAACAGACTCGCTTCAATAAGCTGTTTTAATTGAATTGGATTTATCTGCATCAATTAATAGGCCTTTACGTAAATAGTTGAAAACGGCTCTGTTTGGTACAATTCCACTAATAATTCTTTGACCAATTCCATCAGCGCTAAAAAGGTCACCACCACTCCGGCGCGGCCTTCTTCGACACTGAATAAACGTTCAAAGGGCGTAAACATCTCGCTATTAAGCATGGCTAAAATTTGGCTCATGCGCTCGCGGGTCGATAACTGTTCACGCTTAACATGATGATCTTCGTTGGCATCGATACGTTTGAGCACTTCGCCAAAGGCGCGGGCGATTTCAAATAACGATACATCAGGCGGGATCACCAAAGGTTTGATACTCGGTGAAGGTGCCGCGGTTGCTTGAAACACATCGCGTTCAAGCCGAGGTAAATCATCAATTTTTTGCGAGGCTTCTTTGATTACCTCATAGGCCTTCAATTGACGGATCAACTGGGCCCGTGGATCTTCCTCCACTTCATCTTCCGCCACCATACGCGGCAGCAGCAGACGGGATTTAATCTCAGCCAGTGTTGCCGCCATGACCAGATAATCCGAGGCCAGTTCGATACGCGCCTGAGTGAGCATCGCGATATATTCTAAATATTGCGCGGTAATCTGCGAAATGGGTAAATCGACAACATCTAATTTTTGCTTACGGATCAGGTATAAAAGTAAGTCGAGCGGCCCCTCGAAGGACTCTAAAAACACTTCTAACGCCTCAGGTGGAATAAACAAATCCTGTGGCATTTCGGTCATTGCCTGACCGCGAACAACGGCTAAGGGTAAACTTTGTTGCGTGCCCTGCATCCGCTATCCCCATGTAAAACAATCGTTTTTAAACGGCTGTAGATGACTGACTTGACCCCGTACTGAGCGCGGCTTAAGTTCGCTAATCAAGCTCCCCTACGCCAAACGCGCGATTATACCCGCAATTGAGCGACGATAACACTGTCAAATGATGGTTTTATCGCCTCAATCTCTTAGGGTAAATCGCGGTTAGAGAAATGGGGTAACATCACCCGCGCCTTCACGCAGCACTTCGAAACCATCTTCCGACATATCAATGACTGTGGTCGGTTTCTCACCTAAGTAGCCACCGTGCAGGATCACATCCACTTGATGCTCTAGCAGATCACGAATGTGCTCGGGATCCGATTCTGCAAAATCACTATTGGGCATTACCAAACTGGTCGACATCAGCGGCGCATCTAACGCTTCGAGCAGCGCCAAGGCAATCACATTGTCTGGCACGCGGATACCAATGGTTTTCTTCTTGTCATTTTGTAGACGACGGGGCACTTCCTTGCTTGCCTTAAAGATGAAAGTGTAAGGTCCAGGCGTGCAGCTTTTTAAGATGCGGTAGGCCTGATTATCCACCTTGGCATAGGTCGCAAGCTCAGATAGGTCGCGGCACATTAACGAGAAATTATGGTCGTGCTCGATTTGACGAATGCGGGTAATGCGCGTCATCGCGTCTTTCTCGCCAATCATACAACCGAGGGCATAGCCAGAATCGGTTGGATATACAATCACACCGCCGGACTTAAGCACAGCCACGGCTTGACTGATCAGGCGTACCTGTGGATTTACTTCGTGTACATAAAAAAACTGACTCATGGTCGTTCCACCCAAGATCCCGACTGCCAGACCCAATCAATACCTTGGGGCTGGTAGAGATTTTTACCTAGTTCAATCCAATTGCTTGGAAAGTGAAAATCACTCCCTATCGATGCAAGCAACTGATTTTGGACACTCAGCGCCACTAAATTGGCCCTGTCATCCACCGTTTGTTGGCCGAGCACCACTTCCATGGCATCCCCGCCTGCTTCTTTAAATTCTCGCACTAAACGCTTTAACCATTTGGCCGACAGCTTATAACCGCTCGGATGGGCCAATACCGCGAGGCCGCCCGCATTGTGGATCACCTCAATTGCGCTGGCCATATCACCCCAATTGTTGGGCACATAGCCAGTTTTACCGCGAGCTAAATAGCGTTTGAACACACTTGGCATATCCACCGCATGGCCATTATCGGCAAGCCAGCGTGCATAGTGACCACGGCTTAAGGCGGCGCCTGCGGCGAGTTTTTTAGCGCCCTCATAGGCGCCTTCAATCCCCGCTTTAGCGAGGCGATGGCCGATTTCTTCGGCGCGCTGCTCACGCAACTCACGCTGATGTGCTAAAAAACGTAATAACTCGGCATGGGTCTCATCAAAGTTGAGCGCCACAATGTGAATATCGTAACTATTCCAGCGGGTTGAAATCTCAACCCCAGAAATCAGTTTTAACGGTTCGGCCTGCGCTTGATTAAAGGCGCGGGCTTCACTTAAGCCTGCAACCGTATCGTGATCGGTAATTGCAAATAACTGCACGCCCTTTTCAAGGGCTCTGGCGACCAGCTCGGACGGCGTGAGATGACCGTCGGATGCGGTCGTGTGGCTGTGCAAGTCAGCCAATATGCTTTGAGTATTCATGCCGTTATTGTACGTGAATTTAAGATGAAATGTGCATTTATCTCACACTTTATCGAGCAGGAATGGCATTCGGTACAGTGATTTAGCGGCGTTAATCCATCATTTTGAAAAATATTCAATTGACTTTCGCCTCAGGCTCATGTTTTCTATAGCTCAACTAACGAATTATTGAGACCCTTTTGAATGACTCAGATTAACGCTTCTTTCAACATCATTTGGTGGTGGCACTTCCCAACTTAGCGGGTGGTGTGAAGCTCTGTGCTCATTTGAAAGTAACAGAATCAACAAAAAAGCCCGCAGAAATGCGGGCTTTTTTGTTGGTGCGAAAAATGTCTGCAACGCGGTAAACGGATAAAAAGCGAGATAAGCATGACCCTAAAGACATTTAATCAGGTTACCCAAGTTGATGGCGAAAATGTTGCCTCGTCTCAACAGACATTCGCACGTTCACATACGCTAAAGGCTGCGCTGGCATACCATAGCGACCCACTGCGTCTGTACCAGCACATCACTCAAGATGCGCCCCATACCATGTTGTTAGAATCGGCGGAAATCGACAGCAAGGAAAATCTTAAGAGCATGGTGATGACCCATGCGGCGCTGATGATCCGCTGCGACGGTTATCGTTTACGCTTTAGCGCACTGAGTGACAATGGCATTAGTTTACTCGCCCCCATCGAGCAATTTTTTACTGCTCGCGCAAGCCAAACTCAATGTCAACGTGATGGCCACAACCTAGTGGTCACGCTACAAAAAGATACCGAGCTTAAGGATGAAGATGCGCGCTTAAAATCCACCTCGCCCCTCGATGGTTTGCGCTTGTTTGTAAAGCATATCGACTGCGGCGCTCATACTGACAGCCAATCCAAGCCAGCATTCAAAGACTTATTTTTAGGTGGCGTGCTCGCCTACGATTTGATTGATACCGTCGAGCCACTGCCTGAAGCACCAAATGGTGCAAATGATTGTCCTGATTATTTATTTTATCTCGCCGAAACCTTAATTCTTATCGATCACAAGCAAAAGCACGCCGAGCTAATCACCCACAACTTCAGTGAAGGCACTGAAAAGCATTCCGTTGTGACCCAAGCCTTAGCCGAGCGAGCAGAGAATATCCGCGCCCAATGTGAAGCCTTAGCCAAGAATGCAACGCCTGCGCCCGCCCTCGTTGGCATAACGGCCACAGAGCAAGTGAATGTCAGTGATGAGGACTTCAAGCAAACTGTTATCGATTTAAAAGAACACATTATTGCCGGCGACATCTTTCAAGTCGTGCCTTCACGCAGCTTTAGCCTGCCCTGCCCCAATACCTTAGGCGCTTACCGCGCGCTGCGATTAACCAACCCCAGCCCCTATATGTTTTATTTCAGGGGCCATGACTTCACCCTGTTTGGCGCCTCACCCGAGAGCGCGCTGAAATATGAAGCCAGCAACAATCAAGTCGAAGTCTACCCGATTGCAGGCACCCGTAAGCGCGGTAAAACCGCCAGCGGCAAGATTGATTTCGACCTCGATAGCCGTATCGAACTCGAATTGCGTTTGGATAAAAAAGAGCTCTCCGAACACTTAATGTTGGTCGATTTAGCCCGTAACGATATCGCCCGTATCAGCCAAAGCGGCAGTCGCAAAGTGGCCGAGCTACTTAAAGTCGACCGTTATTCCCACGTGATGCATTTAGTCAGCCGCGTCACAGGTCAACTACGCCAAGACTTAGATGCACTCCACGCCTATCAGGCCTGTATGAATATGGGCACTCTGGTTGGCGCCCCGAAAGTGCGCGCCTCGCAACTCGTACGTCAGGCGGAAAAGACCCGTCGAGGTAGCTATGGTGGCGCAGTGGGTTACCTCAACGCCCTTGGGGATATGGACACCTGTATTGTTATCCGCTCCGCCTTTGTGAAAAACGGCGTGGCCCATATCCAAGCGGGTGCTGGCGTGGTGTTTGATTCCGATCCCCAGAGTGAAGCCGATGAAACGCGCCAAAAGGCGCAGGCGGTGATTTCTGCCATCAAGATGGGCGCAGGCTTGGATGAAAGCCATCAAGCAACTGCGACCACTTCGACCGAACAACAATGATAAGGAGCCTAAGATGAAACTCTATTTACTCGATAACTTCGACTCCTTTACCTACAACTTAGTCGACCAATTTAGAAGCCTTGGCTGTGAAGTGGTGATCTACCGTAATGATGTTGCCGCCGACTATATTGCCAACAAGCTGTTAGCGGAAACCGAGCCTAGCGCCTTAGTCTTATCACCAGGCCCTGGCGCGCCCCATGAAGCGGGCTCCATGATGGCGCTGATCGACAAAGTCGCGGGCAAAGTGCCTATGCTTGGGATCTGTCTGGGTCATCAAGCCATGGTGGAATATTACGGTGGTAAGGTGGAGCGCGCGCCTTTTGTGGTGCACGGAAAAGCCAGCCCCACCTTCCATAATGGTACAGGTGTGTTTGCTAACTTGCCTTCGCCCTTACCTGTCGCCCGTTATCACAGTTTAGTAGCGACAAAAGTACCTGATTGTCTTGAAGTCATTGCCACCACAGAAGAAATGCCAATGGCGATTTTGCATGCTGAGCACAGGGCGGTTGGTTTTCAGTTTCATCCAGAATCCATCTTAACCACCTTGGGCAGCACCTTGTTAACCCAAACCCTACGCTTTTTGACTCAAGACATCGCCCACAATACCGCAGGAGCCCAATAATGAGCGCAACATCGATTCAGCCCCTGCTCGATATCTTGTTTCAGGGTAAGGCATTAACGCGCGAGCAAACCGCCAGCCTCTTTAGCACCCTTATCCAAGGTGAAATGAATGAAGCCGTGATGGCGGGCATGTTAATGGCGCTTAAAATTCGCGGTGAAACCATTGCCGAAATCAGTGGCGCCGCCGATGCGATGCGCGCCGCGGCTAAGCCATTTCCCTACCCAGCCTCAAGCCGTAGCCAAGGGATTATCGATATCGTCGGCACCGGTGGCGATGGTTTTAATACCATCAATATTTCCACCACTGCTGCCTTTGTCGCCGCAGCCGCTGGCGCCAAGGTTGCAAAACACGGTAATCGCTCCGTCTCGAGCAAATCGGGCTCTTCAGATTTACTCGCCCAATTTGGCATCGATTTAACCATGTCCCCCGAGCTGGCGAGCCGCTGCCTCGAATCACTCAATCTGTGCTTCCTGTTTGCGCCCCACTACCATGGCGGTGTCAAACATGCGGTGCCTGTGCGCCAAGCGCTGAAAACTCGCACCTTATTCAATGTGTTAGGGCCATTAATTAACCCAGCGCGCCCAGAATTTATGTTGCTTGGGGTCTATAGCCCAGAGCTGGTGACGCCCATCGCCCGCGTACTGCAAGCCCTTGGCACGCAAAGAGCCATGGTGGTGCACGGCAGTGGTTTAGATGAAGTGGCGCTCCATGGCAGCACACAAGTCGCCGAACTCAAAGACGGTGAGATTATTGAATATCAATTAACGCCAGCGGATTTTGGTGTACCGCAGGCCCACATTAGTGAGCTTGAAGGGGGCGAGCCTGCACAAAATGCCCAAATCACGCAATCAATTTTGCAAGGGCAAGGCAGCGATGCCCACACCCATGCGGTTGCCATCAATGCGGGTTGTGCCTTATATCTGTGTGGCCTATCTGACTCAGTAAAAGCCGGCACCGCCCTTGCGCTCAATACCATAAAAAGCGGCAAAGCCTTTGAATTACTGAATCAACTCGCTAAAGTCAGCAGCGAAGCACAGGAATAATGACCATGGCACAGGTTCAACAACCCGACGCGCATCGCTCGGAAGATAATCAAGCATCGCAGGATGTAAGGGGTAGCATGCAAACCAGCACCGCAAAAGCCAACGTTTTAACCCGTATCGTCGATACTAAGGCCGCCCATATCGCCGCCCTTAAGTTGCGTTTTCCTGAAGACAGCTTAACCCCCAAGATTTCGGACCGTAGTCTATTTGCCGCCTTAAAAGCCCCGAAGGCGGGTTATATTTTAGAGTGCAAGAAAGCCAGTCCATCCAAAGGCTTAATCCGTAAAGACTTTGATGTCGAAGCCATCGCTTCTATTTATACCCAATATGCTGCTGGGATTTCGGTATTAACCGATGAGCAATTTTTCCAAGGAGACATGGACTATATCCCGAAAGTGCGGGCCAAAGTGAGCCAACCGATTCTGTGTAAAGACTTTTTTGTAGATGAGTATCAAATCAAATTAGCGGCTCATCAGGGCGCCGATGCGATTCTGTTGATGCTTTCTGTGCTCGATGATGAGCGATATCAGCAACTTGCCAACGAGGCGGCCAAGTATCAACTCGATGTGTTGACCGAAGTCAGCAATGAAGAAGAACTGAAACGCGCCATCGTCTTAAATGCACCTATTATTGGCATTAATAACCGCAACTTACGAGATTTAAGTACCGATTTAGCCACCACAGAAGCCCTTGCGCCGCACATCGGCAGCGATCGCGTGGTGATCAGCGAATCGGGCATTTACACTAACGAGCAAGTGCGTCGCTTAAGCCCGTTGGTCGATGGCTTCTTGGTCGGTAGCTCGATTATGGCCGAAGAAGACATTGATTTAGCCTGCCGTAAATTGATCTTCGGTCACAATAAAGTCTGCGGTCTCACCCGCCTTGAAGATATTCAAGCGGCGGCCACTGCTGGCGCCGTGTATGCTGGGCTGATTTTTGCTGAAAAATCGCCACGCGCGCTCACTAAAGATGCCGCCAAACAATTAGTACAGCAATACCGCGCCGCTAACTTGCCCGCCATTGAGTTTGTTGGCGTATGCGTGAATAGCACGCCTGAGTTCATGGTGAGTATCGCCCAAGAATGTGGTTTAGCCGCGCTGCAACTGCACGGCAGCGAAACTGAGCTGGAAATTGCCGAGCTAAGCCAATTACTGCAACAGGCCGGACTGAACACCCAAATTTGGAAGGCGGTCAGTGTCGATGCTCAAAGCAGCGAACTTGCTGCTATGCCAAGAGGGGTGCAGCGTTATCTCTTCGATAGCAAAAATGACGCAGGTTTTGGTGGTACTGGGCAAGCCTTTGATTGGCAACTCCCCATTGCCCATAAAGCCGAGGCCATGCTCGCGGGTGGCCTCAATGCTGACAATGCCGCCCGTGCCAATGCCCAAGGATTTTACGGTTTAGATTTTAACTCTGGCCTAGAAACGGCCCCCGGCATTAAGTCGGCAGAGAAAATCCAAGCGGCATTTAGTCAATTACGACTCTAGACCCACTTTTATAAAAACCTGTGCAAGTACAGGCTAGCAAGAATTGAAACTCGATGGCGTTAACCTATATAGCCCTCGAAACAAATGAATAGGATAAGGAACAAGGTATGTCACAGTTAAAGCTTAACCCTTATTTCGGCGAATACGGCGGTATGTATGTGCCGCAGATTTTAGTCCCCGCCCTGAAGCAACTCGAAAACGCTTTTGTCGAAGCGCAGGCCGATGAATCCTTTCAAGCCGAGTTTACCGACCTGCTGAAAAACTACGCGGGTCGCCCAACGGCACTGACACTAACCCGCAATTTAAGCCCTAACCCTATGGTGAAAATCTACCTCAAGCGGGAAGATTTACTCCATGGCGGCGCCCATAAAACCAACCAAGTATTGGGCCAAGCATTACTGGCTAAACGCATGGGTAAAAAAGAGATTATTGCAGAAACCGGCGCTGGCCAGCACGGTGTTGCCACCGCCCTTGCCTGTGCGCTGCTGGGATTAAAATGCAAAGTCTATATGGGCGCGAAAGACGTTGCCCGCCAATCACCTAACGTATTTAGAATGCGTTTGATGGGCGCAGAAGTCATTCCTGTCACCTCAGGCTCGGCCACCTTAAAAGATGCCTGTAACGAGGCGATGCGCGACTGGTCTGGCAGCTACGAAAAAGCCCACTATCTCTTAGGTACAGCCGCAGGGCCGCACCCGTTCCCGACCATAGTGCGTGAGTTCCAACGTATGATCGGTGAAGAAACCAAGAAACAAATGCTGGAGCGCGAAGGTCGTCTGCCCGATGCGGTGATCGCCTGTGTCGGCGGTGGCTCTAATGCCATTGGTATGTTTGCCGACTTTATTGATGAAACCAGTGTCGAGCTAATTGGGGTCGAACCCGCAGGTAAAGGCATTGATACCCATATGCACGGCGCGCCACTCAAACATGGCAAAACCGGGATTTTCTTTGGTATGAAGGCGCCCTTGATGCAAGACAGTGAAGGCCAAATCGAAGAGTCCTATTCGATTTCGGCGGGTCTTGACTTCCCATCCGTCGGCCCACAACACGCCCATTTGAACGCGATTGGCCGTGCGCGCTACGAATCGGCCACCGATGACGAAGCCCTAGAAACCTTCCAATTATTGGCTCGCAGCGAAGGGATTATCCCCGCGCTCGAATCGGCCCACGCCCTCGCTTATGCCCTGCGCCTAGCGAAAGAGTGCACCAAAGAGACCATTTTGGTCGTTAACCTCTCGGGCCGAGGCGATAAGGATATTTTCACTGTGTCAGACATTTTAAACGGTAAAGAGGAATAACTAAGATGAGCAGCATTTCAAATCAAACTATCCCTCATCAAGCTGGCCGTTATCACGCAGCGTTTAGCCGTTTAAAAGCCGAAGGCCGCGGCGCTTTTGTGCCCTTTGTTACTTTGGGTGATCCTAGTCCTGAGCTGTCACTGAAAATTATCGACACCTTAGTGCAAAATGGTGCCGATGCACTGGAATTAGGTTTTCCCTTCTCCGATCCGCTGGCAGATGGCCCTGTTATCCAAGGCGCGAACCTCAGAGCCCTCGCCGCAGGTACAACGCCAACGCAGTGCTTCAACTTATTAGCGCAAATTCGCGCTAAATATCCAGAGCTGCCAATCGGGTTATTACTGTACGCGAACCTCGTATTCGCCAATGGCATCGATGCTTTTTATGCCAAAGCGCAGCAAGCGGGCGTGGACTCAGTGCTTATCGCCGATGTGCCAGTAGAAGAAGCGGCGCCATTTATTGAAGCCGCTAAGGCCCACGGTATCGCGCCGATTTTTATCGCGCCGCCCAATGCCGATAGCGACACCCTTGAAAAAGTGAGCAAAAGTGGCGAAGGCTATACCTATCTATTGTCCCGCGCCGGTGTAACAGGCACAGACACTAAGGCAGGAACGCCCGTTGAAGAAATTTTAGCTAAGCTGCAAGCATTTAATGCGCCGCCACCGCTATTAGGTTTTGGGATTGCCGAGCCTGCTCAAGTGAGCGCCGCCATTCAAGCGGGCGCCGCGGGTGCAATTTCAGGCTCTGCCGTGGTTAAAATTATCGAAGCTCATCAACAGGATGAAGCAAAACTGCTGTCCACCTTAGGCGAATTTACCCGCGCAATGAAAGCGGCAACCTAATCGCCTCATCGGAGTGATACAATCATTCAGGGCCAAATCTGCGGATTTGGCCTTTTTTTATAGTATTAATTACCACGGCAAAAACTATGTTGAGCAGAGAACCAACTGCATCTTAAAACTGTCAAACCCAAGGCTTATATTGGGCGCTGAGTCTCATGTCTTAGCGAAAGAGATGTTAATATAACGCCGGTAACATCGGCAGTTTTGTTATGGTAAATGGACTTTTTATGCAGTATCAAATCTATATTCTCGACGTCACGCCTTGGGGCTGTGGTTTTCAAGGTGAAGTCGCCGCCCAATGTGATAATGGCGCCCCAGTATGGTTTTATTATCAGGGTAGCGATCAACAGGCTAAACAACGTTTTCCGTTGAATCAGTGGGTTAAGGTTGAACTCTTCGGCCGCTTAGCTAAGGCAAACCTACAGACCGACATCATTGAACACCGCCAGAGTCTGCAATTCCCTAAACATAATTGTCACTTTGAGGCATCTGGGCAAATCGTTGAGATCACCCAAACGCCCGATGATACTGTGTATTTACTGCAATCGAGCCTCCCCCTTCCCTTCGATAACGAACTGGGCACCTCACCAATTTCCCGTGGTCATTGGGTCAATGTTACTGGGGAATTATGGGTGACTAACTGGCAAGATTAAGGCTGGACTCAATATTAACGCAGTGCTCGCGTTTTCAGCGCAGGCTTTCCAGAGCAATGGCCAGACACTCAATCGAGACTAAGAGCAAATAGCTTTTAGGGGATTTTGCCCCTAAAATGGCGAACCGATTGTGCTTAAGGTTTGATAAGCTCAATGCCTACGGCGCAATCCCTAACGTCTTTCGCCAAAAAAATGCTTTCGCCTAATCTGCTGACCTAAGCAGCTTTTGCAAAAGCGACACCTATTGAGGTTTTAATGTCTAGCGTAAACTCAGTCCCGACTCCCAAGCCCCGCACGATTTTTGGTACGCCTAAGCTGCCCGCTAAATACGCTACGGTTGTGATGCCATTTTTTCTTTCGATTTTAATGAGCTGCATCGTGTCTGGGATCAGTACCTTCAACGGTGTCGGTGCATCGACGCAATTTGTTGAACTTTGGCTGAGTGCGTGGGGGATTTCATGGGCAGTGGCCTTCCCAACCCTACTGATGGTATTACCCTTAGTGCGAAAGTTAACCGCCGCGTTTGTGCAATTACCTTAAACTCACCTCCGTGTTTAATGCCGCTAAAGCCATTTTCCCAAATGGCTTTTATGACACCCTCCTCCGCTTTGCCCTAAACCTGCCTAATAACCTAGCCAAAGACTCGGATTTACAGTCGATTTACACTCAAGATTGACTCACACTTTCGTTGCTTAAGACTGCGTCCCGCAATGCTGGCAGCCCGAAATAAATCCGACGTCAACTTAACTGTAATCCACTGTTTTTGTTTTGAATATTGCTTAAAAGATATTCTTAATGACATGTTTTAATCATTTTATGCTACGGCAGCTGCCTCGCTGACAAACCGTATTTCAGCCCTTTATTTCCCAGTCAAAAGTACGACACCTCCGACAACCCTTAAATGAGAATGATTTGCATTTGTAATTTTTTGAATGCTAATTTATTCGCCGTTGCGCTGATGCACTCATCCTCAGCTTATGCGCAACACATGGAACCGAACCTGATCCGCAAGATAAGGGAATGACTCACTCGGCTGAGGCAGAGAGAACCACTCCTACTTGCCCATCAGCCGATGATGACAACCACAGTTTCGGTTGGCAGCTGAAACTTAAGGAGGCGTAAGTGACTACCCCAAAAAAGGAAAACGATCGCAGGATTTTCGATCTACTCGGTATCGGCATAGGTCCATTCAATCTCGGATTGGCCGCCCTGAGTGAACCTATCGATGGCTTTAGCTGTTTGTTTCTTGATGCCAAAACCGAGTTTGATTGGCATCCAGGTATGCTGCTCAGCGCCTCTCGGCTGCAAACACCGTTTATGTCCGACTTAGTGACCATGGCCGATCCCACCAGTCGTTATAGTTACCTCAATTTTGCTAAGCAAACTGGCAGGCTGTACCCCTTTTATATCCGTGAAAACTTTTTCCTGCCACGGAATGAGTATAACCATTATTGTCAATGGGTTAGCAAACAACTCTCCAACCTGAGATTCGGTTTTAAGGTGACCCAACTCGATTACAACGCCGGAGAAGGTATCTACCATGTTACGGGTGTGGATAGACGCAGCGGCCAGCCCCAAACCTATTTGTGCCGCAAACTGGTGCTCGGCACGGGCACCACGCCCTATGTGCCAGACAATTGCCCGCTACACGACCCCCGTGTGATGCATAGCGCCAGCTATATGCAGCAAAAAACCTACCTGCAGAGCCAAAGCGCCATTACCGTGATCGGCAGTGGTCAAAGCGCCGCGGAAATCTTTTACGATCTTCTGCAAGATATTGATACCTATGGTTATCAATTAAATTGGATGACCCGCTCGCCACGCTTTTATCCGCTGGAATACACCAAACTCACCCTAGAAATGACTTCGCCAGATTATGTGGATTACTTCCATGAACTGTCGCCAGAAAAGCGCAGTCGCTTGATTGCGAAGCAAAAATCCCTCTACAAAGGGATCAATGCCGAGTTAATCAACGATATTTATGACCTGCTTTACCAAAAACGTTTAGTCAGCGATATCCAATGCCAACTGCTGACCAACGTGGCGCTCGATAAGATTGAGACCTCGGGCGACACGCTGACGCTCAAGTTCAACCACCTCGAACAGGAATATGCCCTCGAGCAACAGACGGGCGCCGTCGTCTTAGGCACTGGTTATCAATATCGTTTACCCGAATTTATTCAAGGCATTAAATCACAAATTGAATTTGATGATCGCGGCCAACTTGCCATTCAACGGGATTATGGCATCGATGTCAGAGGCGATATTTTTATCCAAAATGCGGGCCTGCATACCCATGGCATCAGCTCACCGGATTTGGGCATGGGCTGCTATCGCAATGCGACGATTCTGCAAGCGGTTTTAGGTTACGCGCCCTATCCGATTGAAGACAGTATCGCCTTCCAAACCTTCGATCCAACTAAGATCCGCGCGCGGCAACACCAACCCACGAGCACCTATTCGGCAACAAAAGCCATACCAAGCAAGCCACTACCTTCGGCGGCGCAACCTACACAAAATAGTCATTCTGAGCCACAGGCCGCGCTGCGGATAAGTCCTTCGGGCGGCAGTGTGTCGGTCTTGATGGCGCCGAACAAGGAGGCGCAGTAATGGCCAGCCAATGGAGTCGCCACTGTGCGGCCTCACTCTCAACGCCCATTGTGATTGATGAGTTTGTGTTTAAACCACTCAATCTCCCGCAACAGCTGTCTATGTTGCAGCACTGGTTTAACCAAGACTATGCCCGCTTTTGGGGGATGCAGGGGATGAGTCTCGATGCACTTGCTCAAGCGATGGCGCCAAGCGAGCACAAGCTCGCGCTGATCGGTGAATGGCAAGCCAAGCCGCTGTTTATGGTGGAGTTATACGATCCCTCCCACGATGAAGTGGGTGAGCATTATGCTGTGGAGCGGCTCGATTGCGGTATGCACCTCATCCTCGCGCCGCTTGAGGGCAAGCCTGTTCATGGCTTGTCTGGCCAAGTGATGCAGGCTATTGCCGAGCTTATTCTCGACAAGCTCGCCTTTAAACGAATGGTGGTCGAGCCGGATCAGCAAAACCACAAAATCCACCGCTTAAATAGCCAAATTGGGATCCGCTACCAAAAAGCCATTCAACTGCGCAGCAAAGCCGCATTCCTCGGTTTTTGTAGCGCCGAGAGTCGCCAATTAGCGCAAAAGACCAGCACACTTTTTATGCAGCACACTGCACCCCTAGCGACTAAAGCAACTCATGCAGCACACTGCACCCCTAGCGACTAAAGCAACTCATGCGACCCACGCAACCGCTGTTAACCCTATCATTTTGCAGGTAAACCGATGAACTTAGCCACTAACCGCGCATTACTCAAGCCATTCACTCAAGCCGAATTCCCCACGCTGGAGGCCGCTGCCCACCCGCACGTCCCCGCCCACTTAATGCCGGAATATTGGCAGGCGGCCAATCGCCATTTAGTGAAGAAAATCCTCTGCGAATTTACCCATGAGAAGATCATCACCCCACAGATATACCGCCAAGCGGCAGGTGTCAATCACTATGAACTGAGGCTCAAAGACTGCACCTATTACTTCAGTGCGCGCCATTATCAGCTCGACCACCTTGAGATAGAAAGCGGGTCGATTCGAGTCAGCAGCGCGGGCCAAGACAAGCCACTCGATGCCATGAGTTTGATTATCCAACTGAAAGATGCCTTAGGTATGAGTGAAACCCTGCTGCCCACTTACCTTGAGGAAATCACTAGCACCCTCTACAGCAAGGCCTACAAGTTGGCCCATCAAGCTATCCCCGCCGCAACGCTCGCTAAGGCCGATTATCAAACTATTGAGGCGGGCATGACCGAGGGGCATCCAGTGTTTATCGCCAATAATGGCCGTATTGGTTTTGATATGCAGGACTATTACCAATTTGCCCCCGAGAGTGCCTGCGCGCTTCGGCTAGTGTGGATTGCGGTGCGTAAGGACAAAACCACCTTCTCCGCCCTCGAAGGATTAGACCATGATAACTTGTTAAAACAGGAGCTTGGCGAACAGTTCACCGAGTTTCAACAACACTTAAGCGCACAGGGGCAAACGGCCGATAGCTTTTATTTTATGCCCGTTCATCCTTGGCAGTGGCGCGAAAAAATTGCCCGCACCTTTGCCGGCGAAATCGCCCGTGGCGACATCATTTATCTCGGCGAAAGCCAAGATTGCTATCAAGTTCAACAATCGATCCGCACCTTCTTTAACTTAAGCGCGCCGCAAAAATGCTACGTCAAAACCGCGCTTTCTATCTTAAACATGGGCTTTATGCGTGGGCTTTCGCCGCTGTATATGAGCTGCACCCCGCAGATCAACGCTTGGGTGGCCGACCTTATCGAAAGCGACAGCTATTTTGCCGAACAAGGTTTTGTGATCCTAAAAGAAATTGCCGCGATTGGTTATCACCACAGGTATTACGAAGAGGCACTTACCCAAGATAGCGCCTATAAGAAAATGCTGTCGGCGCTGTGGCGCGAGAGTCCGCTGCCGCATATTGAGCCGCAGCAAACCTTGATGACCATGGCGGCGTTATTACACGTCGATCATCAGGAGCAAGCCCAGCTTGCCGCCTTAATCACGCACTCGGGCTTAAGCGCCAAGGAGTGGGTCAAGCGCTATCTCAACCTCTACTTATCGCCATTACTGCACGCCTTCTTTGCCTACGATCTGGTGTTTATGCCCCATGGCGAGAACCTGATTTTGGTGCTCGATGCTGGCATCCCGGTCAAAATATTGATGAAGGATATCGGCGAAGAAGTCGCAGTCCTCAATGGCAGCGAGCCACTGCCGCAAGAAGTGCAGCGCCTTGCGGTCGAGCTTGAGGAAGAGATGAAGCTCAACTATATCTTGCTCGATATTTTTGACTGTATTTTCCGTTACTTAGCGCCAATTCTGGATAAGCAAACCGAGGTCAGCGAAGCGCAATTTTGGGAGCTTGTGGCAGACAATGTGCGTGACTATCAAGCGCAGCATCCGCACTTGGCGGACAAATTTGCACAATACGATCTCTTTAAAGACAGCTTCGTCCGCACTTGCCTGAATCGCATTCAGCTCAATAACAACCAGCAGATGATTGACCTTGCCGACAGGGAAAAAAATCTGCGCTTTGCGGGCGGAATAGATAATCCGCTGGCCGCCTTTAGGCAAAGCCATGCCTTTGGCTCATTAAATCAGAAGCTTAAACCCAAATCCTAAATCACTTTTAACCTTGAGTGGGCCTTACGCCCACTCTGGACACGCGTCTGTGCCCAAAAACAACCTAGTCAATCAAACAGCCTAAATGGAATTTAAGATCATTATTATGAAAACCTTCCCCCTCAACCGTCTCACGGCGCACTGCCAACTCGCCATCACACGCCCTGAGCTTATTCTCTGCAGTGCCATACTCAGCATGCCCTATGCTTATGCCGATGCCAGCGATACCCAGAAAAAATCCACCAAAGACATTGAAATCATTAATGTCGTTGGCGCTAAGGATCTCCATGATAATCGCTACAAAACTCAGGCGATGAACACGGCAACGGGTCTAGATTTGTCTTATTTAGAGACGCCGCAATCCGTCACCTCTGTAACCAGCCAAATGATGCATGACCAACAACTCAACAGCGTCATCGAAGCCATGACTAGCGTGGCAGGCATCAATGCTCGGCCGATGGACAACGACAGATACAGCATCAGCTCACGGGGAATTGCGGTCACTAGCATTCTTTACGATGGCGTGCCTACCACCTATGACACCCGTTTTAACTACGGCGATAACCTTATCGACACCGCCATCTACGAGCGCGTGGAAATTGTCCGTGGCGCCACAGGGTTAATGACAGGTGCGGGTAATCCCTCGGCCGCGATTAACCTTATTCGTAAACGCCCAACGCAAGAATTTATGGGCAGCACCTCAGTGAGTGTCGGCTCATGGAACAATCTGCGCGGTATGGTCGATTTATCCAGCGGTTTAAATGATAGTGGCAGCATTCGTGGCCGGGTTGTCGCCGCCTATCAGGATAAAGAATCCTTCCAAGACAGATACGAGCAACAACGCACCACCCTCTATGGCATTGTTGAAACCGATATTACCGACAGCACACTGCTGACCTTAGGCGTGGATTACCAAGACACCACGCCCGAAGCCACTATGTCAGGCGGTCTGCCGCTGTTCCACAGTGATGGCAGCCGTACAGATTACGATCGCGCCACTTCCACCGCCCCCGATTGGGCCTCGGCGCATACCCAAGGGCTCAACACCTTCGCCAGCCTTGAACATCGTTTTGATAACGGTTGGGAACTAAAAGGCACCTACAGTTACGGTGATAACTCGCTGAAATATAATGTGCTGTGGGCTACAGGTTATCCAGATCCGGTAACGAACATAGGCGCAACCGCAGGCTCAATCGCCTATGTCGATGGTAGCCGTACCCAACATAACCTCGACTTACGGGCTCAAGGAATGTTTGCCCTGTTTGGCCAAGAACATCAGCTCACTTTTGGCTGGACGGGTCAGCGCCAAGAGTTTGCCAACCCTTACTATTATCCTACGGCCGCCGTGCCGCCCTTGGGAGATTTTCGCGATCCCAACTTCCAGTATCCAAAACCTCAGTGGAAAGAGACTCACACCACGGGCTCCTTCGGCGAAACCGAGCAAAGCGCCGCCTATGTGGCTACGCAGCTTAATCTAACCGATGCTTTGGCATTGCTCGCAGGCCTGCGCCTTAACCAGTGGCAAACCGACCAAGATAACTTTGGCAGCATGTATGATTTTAAGGTCGACAATGAGCTCACCACCTATTTTGGCCTGACCTACGCACTGAGCGAGCAATACTCGCTTTACGCCAGTTATACGGATATTTTCGCGCCGCAAACCTTGCAGCGCATCGATGCCAGCTACATCGACCCCGTCAAAGGCAAAAACTACGAGACGGGCATTAAGGCCAGCTTGATGGATGAAAGCTTAGATATGTCGTTGTCGGTATTTGAAATTCGCCAAGACAATGTTGGTGAACGCACCGGCGATGTGCTGCCAGGCACCACTATCCCAGTGTATCGAGAGGTTAATGGCACTAAGACCCAAGGTTTTGAGTTTGAATCCACAGGCAAAATCACCGATGACTGGAATATCTACTTCGGCTACACCCAATTCAGTACCGATGATCCTAAGGGCAATCGCATCAACACCTCATCACCTCGCCAGCAGCTAAAACTCTTTACCACTTATACCTTTAGCGGCGATTGGAACAAGTTGCAGCTTGGCGCTGGGGTTAATTGGCAAAGCCGAGTCTATCAAACCGTCAACTCGCCCTTAGGCAGAGTCGAAGTTGAACAAGACTCCTATGCATTGGCCAGCTTGATGGCAAGTTATGCCTTTACCGAGCAGCTAAAGCTAAGCGCCAATGTGCACAACGCCTTGGATAAAACCTACTACAGCCAAGTGGGGCAATATAGCCAATTCCAATATGGCACCCCACGCAGCGTGAGCGTGAATGTAGATTATCGCTTCTAGCGGACTGTCGATAACTAGCGGTTAATCAATGAAAACTGCGGTGAGTTTAGCGTTCACCGCAGTTTAATCAATTCAAGCCAAAGGAGTGATTATGGCGCGCCAAAGGGAAACGCTACCGACCTTAGTTAAGCTTTCCAGAGGAACTCAACCTGATCATACCGAGCAGTGTCATCACAACCCTTCACAGAGTGTTGGCACTGTGGTCAGCGTGCAAACAACCGACTTAACAGCGCTAAGCCCTGCGGATTTAACTCAAGTCGCCAAAGCGTTTAATCAACGACTGGCGCTGCGCGCCCCATTTTATGCCCAGCACTTTGTGGCAACCACCAAGCCCCAAGGACTCAGTTTTGATACTTGGAGTCAGCCAGCCGTTTATCAGCAGCTTTTACTGGATTTTGCCAAGGCCTATCCACCTTTGGCAAAAACCACTTCATCTATCCCGTTAGAAAATATACCCGAGCAGATTTTGCTCAGCCATAGCCATCATTCCAAAGCCCTGCACTCGCTCTGGGGACAGTGGTATTTCGGTCTGTTAGTGCCCCCCATGTTGGAATGGATTATTAACGCGCCGCACTCGCTCGCGAGCACGATTGAGCAGATTGAGCAAATTGAGCAGCTTGATATAGCGCCTGAGCATTTTTATCTTCGGCCCCACGATTCGGGCAGAGTCGCAGGTTTTGAGTTTCAATTAACTCCCATTCCTCGGGATAACGTCGCCATAGTAAAAGCCGGCATAGTTAAATCCACTGTCTTAACGCCACCCCGCGAGCGACAACTTATTCAGTGGATTCAAAGCCATCTAATCCCTAGCGTTGAACGATTAACCGGTTTAAGCCCAACCCCCGCAAAGTTGTATTGGAGCCATTTAGGCTACCTTATTCACTGGTATTTGGGCGAAATGGCATTACCAGAAATTGAATTTGAGCAGCTTAAGGCGCTGCTGTTTAACACTAAATCCTTTGACGATGGCGAGGTTAATCCACTCTACAACAGCATTAATCTGCTGCCCAATTCTGCTGCTGACGCGGACAATATTCGCCGAGTCTGCTGCTTAAGGTATCAACTTGCCAACAGTCATCGCTGCGGCGATTGCCCGTTAGCCACGCGCGCCCAAGCCAAACGTGCCGCGCAAGCTTAGCCTTATCGGTCACAGCCCACTTAGTTGTAAGGGCAATAAGTATTGCAGCAGCCCTTGCCGCCACTTTCATGCAACAGTTAGCAATCGGTCACCTTTCACGGCTTTTTCCCTCTAGTCCCCCGTGCTACACTCAAGCCCACGTCTTCTTAACACGATTATTTATGAAACAACTGCTTGATTTTCTGCCCCTCATTATCTTTTTTGCCGTCTATAAATTTTTCGATATTTATATCGCCAGTGGCGCCTTAATCGCAGCCACCGCACTGCAATTAGTCGTGACCTATGCGCTGTACAAAAAATTGGAGAAGATGCACCTTATTACCTTCGCTATGGTGACAGTGTTTGGCACCCTCACCTTAGTGTTCCATGACGATGCCTTTATCAAGTGGAAAGTCACTATTATTTATGCTTTATTTGCCCTAGCCCTTGGCGTGAGCCAGCTACTCAACAAGTCGATTTTAAAGTCCATGTTGGGTAAAGAGATGAAGGTGGCCGATAAGATTTGGGCACACGTAACTTGGTACTGGGTAAGCTTTTTTGCCATCTGTGGCCTAGTCAATATCTATGTCGCCTTTAGACTGCCGTTAGAAACTTGGGTGAACTTTAAAGTGTTTGGCCTCACCGCCTTAACCCTGATTAATACCGTTATCACCGTCTTTTACCTTTATAAACATCTTCCCGAAGATCAACGCAAGGAACTCAAATAATGTGGTATATGATTTCAGCTCAAGATGTTGAGAACAGCTTAGAAAAACGTTTAGCGGCGCGTCCTGCGCATTTAGCACGCTTACAGGAACTGGCCGATGAAGGTCGCTTGCTGGTTGCGGGTCCACACCCCGCTATCGATAGCGAAAACCCAGGCGATGCGGGTTTTAGTGGCTCGTTAGTGGTGGCGGATTTCGATTCGTTAGCCACGGCTCAAGCCTGGGCAGATGCCGATCCTTACTTCGCTGCGGGCGTATATCAAAGCGTTGTGGTAAAACCCTTCAAACGAGTTCTCCCTTAATGAAAATCGTTTCTTTCAATATCAATGGATTGCGTTCTCGCCTGCATCAATTGCAAGCGTTAATCGACAGCCATCAGCCCGATATTATCGGCCTGCAAGAAACCAAAGTGCACGATGAAGCCTTCCCGCTCGCCGAAGTCGAGGCCATGGGCTATCACGTGCATTACCACGGTGGCAAGGCACACTATGGCGTAGCCATGCTCTCCAAAGTCGCACCTATCAAGGTGCAAAAGGGTTTTGCAACCGACGAAGAAGATGCACAGCGCCGCATGATTATCGGCACCTTTGCTCAGGCAAATGGCCGTCCGTTAACTGTGTTGAATGGTTATTTCCCTCAGGGCGAAAGCATCGACCATCCGACAAAGTACCCTGCTAAACGTAAGTTTTATCAGGACTTAATGGCGCATTTGCACGCTAATCATAGCAATGATGAAGATATCGCCATTATTGGGGATATCAATATTTCGCCCATCGATTTGGATATTGGCATCGGTGAAGTCAACCGCAAACGTTGGCTAAAAACCGGAAAATGCAGTTTCCAACCCGAAGAGCGTGAATGGCTCAAGACCCTGCAGGATTGGGGATTGGTGGATACCTTCCGTCAACTACACCCCGACCGCAGCGAGCGTTATTCATGGTTCGATTACCGCAGCAAAGGCTTCGATGATAACCGCGGCCTACGCATAGATGTGATCTTAGCCACGCCGTCACTGGCCGCACGTTTAGTCGAATCCGACGTCGATTACGATCTGCGCGGTATTGATAAACCCTCAGATCACGCGCCAATTTGGAGCACCTTTAAAGAAGCCTAACTCGCTCGAGTAGCTACTTTAATCGATATAAAAAACATCGGCCTAGGCCGATGTTTTTTGTTTTAGAGCTCAGTAAAATCGGATGCATTATGGGCAAAAGCGAAATAGTCGCTTTACCTATTTATGGAATTTATTGTCATTGTTTACCCAGTGACTCGCCGCCTTTTTATTTAACAAGAAATATTCCTATAGGCTCGACGGCGACATCCATGTCGCCAACGGTCACTGGTGCCCCAATGCCAATTTTAACTACCCATTTACGATATGTATGTAAAAAGAAAAGGGGCAAAAATGAGTTAGGTTATTAACTCTAACTCGTCATTTTCGGATGAAAATCTCTATGGGCTAACGCCCTGTTAAGGTGTGAGCAACGCAATACCGAAGCCGCCGCATACAACCTTAATCACTAAACGCAACGCATAGTAAAAATGCCACGCGTTGCGAATCACTCTTAAACAGTTTGTTATAGCGCTAGTTTGGCGTAGTTGATGAAGACGCGTTTGCTGCTTGAGTTGCTTGTTCTGGTGTCATTTGGCCAAAAAGCGTGTCCATCATAAAACCAATTCTCTTACTTGCATCACCAAATTTATTAGGATTAGCGGTATAAGGAACTTTAAATTTCACTTCCCCAACTCTTTGCCCGCCTTGATAAGCTGTTATCTCCGCGTTTTTCAAATATAACGCCAGATCCCACCCCCAGTGACCTTCATATTCAAGAGTCAATTTGTTCAGGTCGTGCTTAGAATTATCAGGTACGACAACATAAGAATAGTTATGTTCTTGTAGCCAAGACTCAATTGTATTTTGGAACCCAGAGCGAGTTTCATTATCTTTAACAACAACTATTTCCGACTTAATATTAGTCTCTGGAACAGGGGTGCCCATATATCTGGGCGACCCACAACCAACTAGTGTAAGAGAAGCTAAAGACAACACTATAATTTTTTTCATTTTTATTTTCTCATATTGTTTTTCAGGCACATTGTATCTGTTTGTGTATTGCGCTATAACGCCCCGCTTAGGGGCACAAATACGTGAGCTAAAATCCGGAGCGAAGCGACGCAGCCCACGTGTTTGTGTCCCTGCGAGCTCGCGAGCGACTAAAGCGGATTGTTAGTGCTAAACACTTGCATCTATTTTTAATGGATTATCTAAATTTGGCAATTGAAGCCCAGTTTTATCATAACCAACAAAAGAAAAACTGGACTTATTTACTAAGCCCTTAACTTCAGCTTCGACTAATTCTCTCATGCTCGCTTGAACATTATTGTGGACTCTGAACATTTCTTCGTTAGTTTCTTTAATCGTTTTCTCTAACGCTTCCATAGCTGAACCTAAAACAGGTATTTTAGACAGTTCAGACCACATGTAATTTTTTAAAAATGAAACTAAAAATGACCAGGCACTATTAATTGAGAAGTACGAACCATCCTGATTTTGCTTTAAAGTCGCAATAACTTTACCTAAAGCAGACATCATCGAAACACTGTCTACTTCACCACTATTCTGAATTTGCTCTAGAATAGTTACGATTTCACTAAACAATTCACTCAGCCTGCTCTCCGACTTGTAATGCTGAAATATTGCATCGAAGTCAAATGCCTGCTCGGAAGGATTATCAAAGATCCAAACATGTTCCTTAATTTTTTTCTGGTAAGTAATCAGATGATTAATTAAATGAGTCTGATTCCATGACCCAGATTTAAAGCGTTGTAAAGCATCTATTAGTGATGGAAGCCAATCAGGTGTGTCTTGTTGGGATATTGAAGCTTTCAGATCATTTGATTTTGTAAGCGCCACATCTGCTTTTGACTTTTTTACCTCCAATTTCTCACCAACTAAATGATTAACCAGCTCATTTAGTGATTCGATCAGTTCCTTATGCTTTTCTTTAACAAAGCGCATATGGAATTGAACACTAGCATTTGAAGTCAAATGAATTCTCCTTTAGCACTAACATTTTATTCGTGCGCATGCGCGTTTATCATGTTAGACCAGTGAAAACGCGCACAGTTAACTATCTGTATACAAAGAACTTATCAGCTTTTTGCCTAATATACCATCTGGAAAAACGCGCATGCGCGTTTTCCAAACCTATTAACTAAAACTCAGTTACTATATTCACCTGATTTTATAGAGTTTTATTTATTTCGGATGGAATTAGTGCGCACTGATTTTGTCTGAAAATCATACAAAAATACCTAAATTTAAATACGACTGTATACCTATACATTATTAGTCGATTTCTGGTAAGGCCAAACATAGGCAAATAGATAAGAATATTTATGGCTGCATGTGTGGGAATTTTCGGTTGAGCTAAAGAGCCGAAACAAGGAATGGGGCAAAAGCTTTTAGCCAGATGAACAGTTCAATGGTCGTCAAAATTGTCACTGTTGCAACAGTGACCGTTGGCGGCATGGATGTCGCCGTCGAGCCTATAGGGACACTTCTTGTTAAATAAATAGGCGGCGTGTCACTGGGGAAACAATGACAATTAATCCTACACACCTGACGACGAACTTATCTCGCTTTGGGGCAAAAGCTTTTAGCCAGATGAACAGTTCAATGGTCGTTAAAATTGCCATTGTTGCAACAATGCCCCTCTAGAATAGGGATATTTTAGTAATAAAAGGAGAGCGTGGTATTGGGGGAATAGTGACGATTACTGCTAAGCAACTCAGTTATCTGCTTTGAGGTATTTCGAAAATGAAATGGCGGAAATCTACGATTTCCGACATTTTCAGATGATACGCTAATGCTTTATATGAGACTCAGTATCGGGTGTTATTGCTCAACTACCCACACTGAAAACTGGCAATGCCCACATTGAAGGTAAGATTAGCTAGTGCGGTACTGTTTAAGGATCCCTTCGAGTTCAACCGAAGCATGTTGCAAATCATGCGCTAGGGTGACACTGCGCTGCGCCGTTTGTTTAATGGTATCGGATTGATGACGGATCTCATTGAGCTGGCCAGCAATATCACGGGCGGCGACGCTCTGCTCTTCCGCCGATGCAGCAATCTGGCTACTCATATCGAATACGGCATTAACCGATTGTGCCATCCCTTCGACATCGTCGCCCACGGCAATAATGGCGCTGCGGCCTTCATCGGCGCGGTCTACAATCTCGGTGGTGATATTGGAGAGCTGACGAGTGCCCGATTGCAATCCTTCGATCATCGCTTGGATCTCAACTGTCGCTTGTTGAGTACGTCCCGCTAAGGTACGCACTTCATCGGCAACCACCGCAAAGCCGCGGCCTTGCTCACCCGCACGCGCCGCTTCGATGGCCGCATTCAGCGCCAGCAAATTGGTCTGCTCGGAAATACTATTGATGGTCGTCACCACGGCATCGATACCCGCCGCATCCTTAGATAATTGTTCTACCGATGAAAATGCTGCGCCAATTTTGGTTGAGAGTTGCCCAATACTGTCGACCGTATGGCTAATACGCCCTTGGCTGGCACTCATTTGGCTGGCGTTATCTTTGGTCTGGAGCGAGGTGTTACTGGCATTGACCGACACTTCTTCAATCGCCGAGGTCATCTGCGCCATGGCCACGGCCACAGAGTCTAAAAATTGATGCTGGGCACCAATTAACTCGCCACTGCTTTTGGCCTGCTGATTAAACTCATCGGCGGCGAGGGAGAGCGTCTGAGCATTGCTGCGGATAGCACTCACCATTTCGCTCATGTTATCGGCACAGCGGTCAATTTCGCGGGCGATTAAGCTGAAGTCATCGGTACCGAAAAAGTTTAATCTGAAACTTAAGTCACCATCGGCTAAGCGTTTGATGGCCATGTACATATCCCACAGGCCACCACCGAGGGAGGTTGAAATCCAGTAGCTGAGTTGGAATAAGGGCAATAAACCGATTAACGCGAGCCAAAACATTAAGTTAGCATCGCTGCGCCCATCGCTTTCCCATTGAGCAACATTTTGCGACAGCTCGAGTGCGCCGCTTGATCCCACGCTGGCACTGGCGGTCACATTATCTCTTTGACGCTGAGCCTCAGTTTGGCGACTGACAACACTTAAACCATTGTCACGGGCAAACTGTGACAACGTATCCCCTGTCAACTGCAGTGCATTCGCGACTTGAGCAAAGGCATCGACCGTCGCCTGCACCCGAGCCAAAGAGGCGGCTTCGAGGTTGCGGTGGGCATGTTGGTAATTGACTAGTGCAACGGCGGCGGTGATCAGCGCCACCATAGAGCAGACAACCCAAAACTTTCCGTTGAGACTGAATTTGATCAATATGGCATCAATGGTGCGAAACTGGATTTGTTTCATCTTGATATTTCCTAAGACCTAAAGGCTATCGGGTACTAAATCAGCATTATAGCTCATATATTCCATCACTTTTTTACCGCACAGGCATCATCTGCACATTAAAAAATGATGAATTTAATCGGCACTGGCGATTTCAGAACCTGTTGATGCTGACCATTTTTGGCGAAGGGTGACTAACTGCGCCGTCAACAAACTCATGCAAAAACCCAACAGGGCGCCCAACACTAAGGATGGCACAATATTGGCGACATCCCCTGCCATGGCAAAGGTAATACAACAGCCAATAAAGGCGCCGGGAATAAAACTTAATTTTTGATAACTGGCCTGTAGGCACATTGCCGAGGTCGCGATACCCGTAAACAGATAACCCGCCACAGGCGATACGAAGAAACTGCTACCGCTGATAATGAGCCAAGCCCAAAACACACCGGAGAGATTGGTGCACCACGCCATCATCACGCCTTGAAAACCGGCCTTAGGCTGAGCAAAGAAGGTGCTACAACCTAAAAAGCCAATCCAAGTAACGAGATGAAAGGCATCTGCGATACCACACCAGACAGCGGCTAATAGCCCCGCCGAAATAGCGACTTGCCAACGATTTTCCATGATGACCCCTTTGTATTGTTTTCACGGAAGTTAATACTCAAATGCGCTTAAGGTGCGGCTGTATTATGGTGTTATAGCGCCCTTCACTTCCGTGTCGATCAATTTTTAGTAGGGATCTGCAATCGAAAACTGACTCACAGGCCGACTAGGAACCGATTCAAATGAATGTGTACGCGAGTCCGCATACCTTAGGTCACTTGAGTAAACATATTGGTTAAATTACCTCTATTCTGGTAACAAAAACCTGATCTATTGCTAATTTTCGGCATTAATGCCCGTAAATTTGCTAACAAGCAATTTATTTGTGGTAAAAAAACGAAAAAAGCGCTTATTAGGCGCTTTTTTGCTCACTCAGGTGTGGTTTACAGCATCACACCTTTAACTGTTTATTAACTGGCAGATCGCGGATCCTAAGGCCTGTTGCGGCAAATATCGCGTTGGTCAGGCTTGGTGCCACCGGCGGCACGCCGGGCTCACCCACACCCGCAGGCGGTGCATCCGAGTCGATAATGATGATCTCCATCTCTGGCACTTGGGGTAAACGTAGCAGCGGATAATCATGGAAGTTAGACTGCATCACCTTACCCTGCTGGTAACTGATCTCACCCATTAGCGCCAAGCTTAAACCAAATACTATCGCGCCTTCGGTCTGCGCTTTCACCCTGTCGGGGTTAACTACAGTGCCCGCATCAATCGCAGCA
The DNA here is from genome assembly GCF_029843705.1 of Shewanella sp. GD03713. Lineage (NCBI taxonomy): Bacteria > Pseudomonadati > Pseudomonadota > Gammaproteobacteria > Alteromonadales > Shewanellaceae > Shewanella > Shewanella sp. GD03713. Next base: position 1,744,074 of record NZ_JAOCIW010000001.1, on the reverse strand, counting down.
ATGGCATTCAGCACCTTAAGCTGTTTGTCCTCGCCGACTTCTACCCGCATCGCCACAGCCACCACACTCACAAAGCTGCGGTGCACGGCAAAGCCCCAACCTTGATTCTTACCCGCTTTAGGCGCCTTGGCCTGAGCTTGTTCAACCGCCTCAATCACCTTGAGGTAACGGCCGACATCGACGGGATGACGGTTTAAGTCTTCGCCATAGTTGCCATATTTAAAGCCTTGGTTCTCAAAGGTCTCTCGCCTTGCTTGGCCCAGTAAGCTGCGCCACATATCGGGGCAAGATAACTTGGCTTTATGGGCCATTTCATCGACAAAACTGCCCACGCCAAACCCATGTTGAATGTTACATACCGAGCGCATCCAACCGATACGGCTATGAGCTGTGGCCTTAACGGCCTCGTAGCTTAAATTTGCGAGGGCAAAGGGCACATCGACAAAGCCTAAATCCAGCTCTCCACCGGATGGATACTCAACGCCCTCGGCAAAGGTGGAGCTGATGGACGGGAAGCCCGTACGCGCGAGCAGCGCCGTTGGTTTGTTATTGGCATCAAACAAGGCCTGATAACACTGGGCGCTGATGGCATGGTAATAACCGTTTTGGATTTCATCCTCACGGCTCCAACTCACCTTCACTGGCCGTTTAAATTGCTTGGAGAGTAGCGCCGCCTCCACACTGAAATCTGGTTTGGACTTGCGCCCAAAGCCGCCGCCCAGTAGCGTCACATTCACTTTCACCGCATCCTCGGCAATACCTAAGGCCGCGGCCACATTTTGTTGGGTACTCTGCGGTGTTTGTGTCGATGCCCAAATTTCACAGCCCTTCTCGGTCACATTGGCGGTGGCCACAGGCGGTTCGATGGAGGAATGGATAAGGTAAGGCACGGTATAAATCGCCTTAAGGGTATCGTCCTTCGGCCAGGCTTTGACCTCATCACCAACTTGACGTACCACCTTGCCAGGGGCTTGTACCTTGTCCACCAGCTCTTTAAGGTAGGTTTTAGAATCGTGGCTGCTGTTGACAGACTGAGTCCAGCTCACTTGCAAGGCTTTACGCCCCTGCAGCGCGCTCCAAGTATTTGTCGCCACCACAGCTACGCCGCCTAAGGCTTGAAAAGCGGGAGCGCCCTTGGACGTTGGCAAACGGTACACATCGACCACACCTGCTACTTTGCGCGCCGCACTATCGTCAAGACTTGCGACATCGCTCCCCAATACGGGTGGACGCATAATGCTGGCATAAAGCATGTTATCCACTTGAATATCATAGCCATAGACAGCCTTACCCGTGAGCATGGCCTGCATATCGACTATCTGACGCGATGCACCAATTTGCTTAAAATCCTTAACCGCCTTTAATCGCAGCGAGTCGGCTGCAGGCAATGGTAATCCTGCCGCATCGAGGGCTAATTCGCCAAAGCGCGCAGCACGGCCAGATTTGGCATGCAGCACTTGATGATCTTTAGCCTGCACTTCACTCACTGGCACTTTCCAGCGGGCTGCAGCGGCTTGCTCAAGCATGGTTCGAGCCATCGCGCCCATCTCACGCATGCGGTCATAGTTTTCGCGGATACTGCGGCTACCATCGGTATTTTGGCTGGCGTAACGTTTATCGGCGAGCCCTTGAATAGGCACTATTTTATCCCAATCAGCCTCCAGTTCTTCGGCCAAGATTTGTAAAATCCCCGTGCGGATCCCCTGACCCATTTCGGAGCGGTGGCAGGTCAAATAAACCTTATCATCCTCACCGATGGCGATAAACAGATTGAGCCGCGCCTGTTGGTCCTGTGCCAATGCCATTGGACTCCAACTGAGACCACTTGCCCCGAGTGCGAGGCCGCCACCGACGGCGCCGAAGAGTTTTAACACATCGCGGCGACTGATATTTTCAACTGCGGTGAATGTACTCATCTTAGCCCTCCTGTTTGGCATAGCTTTGCAGCGCCGCTTTTATCCGAGGATAGGTACCGCAGCGACACAAATTACCCGACATGGCTGCATCGATTTGCTCCGCCGATGGTTTTGGATGCTGAGTGACTAAAGCCGCTGCTGACATTAATTGCCCCGCCTGACAATAACCACACTGAGGTACATTGTGTTCGGCCCAAGCATTTTTAAGCTTTTGATTATCCAGTCCTTCAATCGTGGTCAGTTGTTTGCCCTGCGCCTGGGATACGCTAGTTAAACAGGCGCGCACTGGCTGACCATCTAAATGAACGGTACAGGCGCCGCAGAGTCCGGCACCGCAGCCATATTTAGTGCCCGTTAAGCCTAAAATATCCCGTAACGCCCAGAGGATAGGCATATTGGGATCCGCATTTAAGGTAAAAGATCTGCCATTAATGGTCAGGTTTTGGGAAGGCATCGCAAGACTCTGGTCCTTTGCCGCCTCCGAGGATGGTATTGCCATAACTCACTCCTTAAGTGCCAACCACGACGCAAGATCGGCTTTAGTATCAATATCAATCGCGGCATGGGGTAAGGATACAGCCACTAGCTCACCCACATTTGCCAATTGTTTTAAGATGGATTTGGCGCCGCGATCGCCGGTCAAATCCGTTAATAAATCGAGTATTGAGGCATTAAAAATAGCAGGGGCACCTAATTCATCCAACTTCCCTGCTGCGTGATAATAAATCGCGGCCACAGATTGCTGACTCGTTTGCCAGGTCTCAATCAACTGCCGATAGTCTTCAAATGTCAGCGCGACCTGATCCGCTAAGGTGAGTAACATGCCATCAAACTGCTGCGCTTTGGCAAAGTCCGCCGCTGCGCGCAGCGACGATGACAACCCAATTTGCCAGTCGGCATTATGCAGTAGCGTGAATTGATTCGCCCCAAAAGCCTCAAGTTGGGGGCGAAGTTCGTGGGCATGGGCACCGAGCACCACCAGCAGCGAAGCGCTGACTTGATTGGATGCCCCTATTGCCAATGGCGCCGAGGTGAAACGAGCCAAACGGTCGATATGGCGTTGTAAGATGCTCTGCCCGCTATTTGCACTAGAGGTCGTTGATAATGGCTGCGCCAGTTTAATCCCCTGAAATCGCCGGCTCTCACCCGCAGCCAGCACGGCAATTAACAAGCGTTGGCGGCTCAGCATTAGGGCATGATCCCATCGAGAATCGAACATGGCGCGCCGTGTAGCACCCCATGGCATTGGGCCAAGATACTCAAGGCAATGGCGCTCGGCAACTCACCACCGAGCGCAAGCCCCGCGGGCGCCGAGAAAAAGCCATTAAACGAATCGGTACTGAGTTCAGCCATCTCCAGCACTTTATCCCGCCGATGAGCAGGCCCTAAAAGCGCAATATATTTAAGATCAAAGGGTTGAATGGCTTTGAGAGCCACCGCATCTAAGTTCAGATTATGGTGCATAACCACAGCACAATCTAAGGATGCAACAAGGGCACTCGCCTCATGAACACTTTGCTTGACGATATGGGCATGGGGAAAGTCAGCACTTCTCGCGTAGGCGGTGCGCGTATCAAACACACTCACCTGCCAACCTAAACTGTGGGCAATCGTCGCCACGGGCTTAGCATCGATACCCCCACCAAAAATCCCTAAATGAAATCGCGGTCTGAGCGGGATGATGAGCGCCTCCCCTTCAGGCTGGCTGAGTATGCCCGCCTTAGGAAAGTCCGCGGTAGGAAAAGGGGCACTCTGGGCCGGATAAAACTGCGCGGCGTAACTGCGAGCATCACTGCCCGCGGGTGCAAGAGGTAATTGATAGTAGCCCGACTGCCCCTTACGAAAGGCTTGCACTATGTCCACTAGGCCAAGATCATGATTTTCTTTAAGCAGAGGGATCAACATGATATCGACTTTACCGCCGCAACCGAGGCGGTAGCTGGCATCGGATTCATCGGTCGCATCGTAGGTGACACAAGCAATCTGCTGCGATTGCATGGCTTGCTGCGCATGACGGCGAAGATCCGCCTCTAAACAGCCACCACTTAAGATCCCCGCGCCTTGGCCAAACTCGTGGAATAACATCATGGCACCGGGCTTACGGTAGGACGAGCCTTGGATATGGGTGATCACCGCCAGCACCCACGCATCATCGGCTAAGGGGAGCCAATGCTCTAATAAGTCTTCCATTTGGTGATCCATCGACCTAGGCTCCCTCTCTATTCCACTAATCAATAGGCACACGTATGACAACTGTAGTCATCAATTAGCATCATTATTCATAAACATTATTTTTACCGAATGTAGAACAAGCTAACAAAGGCAACTCGAATTTAAAAGGGAAAAGAAGCGGAAAGGTTGATTGGATTAAGCGGAACAGTCTGACATCCCTGTCATCTATGCAAGTCCCATTGCAGGACCCCGAGATTAAGTATTAAAACTGATATTCCCCCGCTTTGGTGCGTAGCGCTTGGGATTGATTATCCAAACTGATGGAGGTGGACTCTATTTGCTCGATAATTTGCGAGACCTCGCGGGAGTTATCGCGGATCACCACAAGGCTAGTGGCAATGTCCTTGGACACCAAAGATTGCTCCTCGGTTGAGGCGGCGACTTGCGTATTGATCCCATGGATGGCCGCCGTGCTATGGCGAATATCATCGAAGACAGTCACGATACGCTGTAATTCACCTGAGGCTTTCTGCATTAAACTCGCCGCCTGGGTGACAGAGCCGCCCACCTGATTGGTTCGATTCTGCAAACTGGCGACAATATCATCGATTTCCTTAGTGGAATCCTGTGTCCGCTGGGCGAGTGAACGCACTTCATCGGCCACCACAGCAAAGCCTCGGCCCTGTTCGCCTGCCCTCGCAGCTTCAATCGCCGCATTGAGCGCCAGTAGGTTGGTTTGTTCGGCAATTGCCTTAATGACGCTCAGCACATTACTCACTTGGGTGCTCTCGTTCACTAAATGCTGCATCGAATCTTGGGTAGTCGTAAATTCGCTCTCAAGCACGGCCATGGCATTGAGCGCCTCAGATACTGTATCTTGGCCAACGCCCACATGGGTTTCATTTTCTGCCGCACGAATTTCGGCGTTGGAGGTGCTCTCACTCACATGCACTAAGGTGGTAGTCATCTCTTCCATCGCGCTCGCGCTGGCGTCTAACTCTTTGGCGACGCGGTTCGAGCTTTCACGCGACACTTGAATGGAGGCTTTGGTCTGCTTCGCTAAATCGGCGACCTCTTTGGCAATCCCGTCTGTAGTCGCAAGAGAGCTGGCGAGGGAAGAAATAAACAAATTAATTTGATTAACGATTTCACCAATCTCGCCCTGCGCCGAGACAGAGATCCGCCGCGCCAGATTTTTAGAACGTTGAATATCGAGTAGTTCACGGCAGGTTTGCACTATCGGCGTTACGATGCGACTCTTCACAATCACAAAGCCACCAACGGCGACCAAAATCACCAGAAACAACACAAACTGTGAGCCATTGAGTGCCATATTCAAGGAGTCTAATCGATTGCTCACTTCGCCTTCGGTACGTTTATCCAAAGCAGTAAAGAACTCGTCGATAGGCTGCATGATCTTGGCCTTTTCCCTATGGTATTGCTCGCTGTGCAGTAGTTCTCGCGCCATCGCTAGGTTTGGTTCACCTTTAATGCTGTAGGTTTGGGTATTAGGATCCATAAAAATCCCTTTGACCGCATTCATCGCCTTGACCTCAAGGGCGACTAAGGCATCAGAATTTTGCTGCGCCTGCTCGAGATAATGGAATTCCTCGTCGGAGAACCCTAAGGCCTTCATTTGGCTTTTGATGGCGACTCTGGCACCGTCTGGCTTAGGTTTATCTCCGTAACTGAGCACCAAATCCCAATAAATTTGGTGATATTTTTCCGGCCTCGGTTTTTCGCCATTACGTATCGCCAAAATATCCATATACATTTTTTCGTACTTATCCTCCCCAGTCACCGCATAGGTTCGGGCGAGCCTCGTTAAATCATCGGAGCTTTGCCTTAATTCATCGGCAATTTGGTAGGATTGATAGCGAATATTCGCTGCATTGTTAAAAAGCTCAATCTTAGATTTGACATTAAAACTCAACACCGCCGTAATCAACGCACTGACGACTATGGTGGAAAAGACAACACTCATCATGGTTTTTGTGTTCATAGTAACCCCGATAGACAGATACCACTGCAACTTAAAGTCTAGTTGGGAATGGGTCACTCAAAGGTAAAAGACAGGATTAAAATTAAATAATATAGTGAGTTACGAACGATTATCAGTTGCAGGCAAAACGTAAAACCGCAACAACTTTGCTTATACTCAGTTGATATTGATATAAATAAACAAGATAGGAAAACGGAACACTTACTGGATGATTTTCATCCACCATGGCCACAAGGTTCACATCCAGTATATGCGAAATGACGAACAAGCCTCATGGCACACAAGCTTGCTTGTGTGCCAAATTCACGAGGGAATTGCGGTGAGTTATCGGTCAGAGAAAACCTTAAGGCTTACAACAGTAACTGATCAGCCACAAAGGGGTTATGTTCGCGTTCTTCACCGAAGGTCGACATAGGTCCGTGGCCGGGAATAAATTCTACATCCGCCCCTAAAGGCCAAAGTTTAGTGGTGATGGAGTGGATTAAATCCTGATGATTAGATTGCGGGAAATCCGTACGACCAATCGAGCTTCTAAACAGAATATCGCCCACCCAAGCCAGATGTGCGTCAGCGGAATAAAATGCCACGTGGCCCGGAGTATGCCCGGGGCAATGCAACACGCTTAAACTTTGTTCACCCACGGTAACTACATCACCATCCTGCAAATATTGCTCGGGCTCAAAGGCTTCGCAGTGGGGAAAACCAAAGTTTTGGCTCTGTTTTGGCAGGTTATCAATCCAAAATTTGTCCGCTACATGGGGGCCAATAATAGGTACATTCGTTTGTTGCGCCAACAGCTTAGCACCGCCCACATGGTCGATATGGCCGTGGGTCAGCAGGACTTTTTCAAGGGTCAGTCCCAACTTGTCCACTTCGCCTAAAATACGGTCGACATTCCCTCCCGGATCGACAACCGCGGCACGCTTAGTTTTTTCACACCAGATCAAGCTGCAATTCTGCTGGAAAGGTGTCACAGGAATAATTTGATACTTCATAGCTTCAATCTCGTGTTATCCATAGCCGATAGATTACGCTAAGAGGCTTATCATGGCTCAAATTTTTACAATAAAAATTGATCTTAACCAAAGGCTAACCAAATAATCCCAACTTGCGACAACAGGGCTTTTGTATACAATCTGCCCTAAACAACAAGCCCTACTCTTAAGGTTAATTGATGAAACCCGATATGATGCTCGCTGGTGTTCTCGCCAAAAAACACACTTTTACCCTGCCGCTTAATTATCAACAGCCGATTGGTGAACAGATCAGTGTGTTCGCTCGGGAACTCTGCGCCATTGAAAATAAAGATAAAAAACTGCCATATATCGTTTTTTTTCAGGGAGGCCCCGGCTTTGCTGCCATGCGCCCCGCTAATAATAGCGGTTGGATCCGCCGCGCACTCAAAGAGTTTAGAGTATTGTTGCTCGACCAACGGGGTACAGGACTCTCTAGTCCCATCAATTACCAAAGCCTCGGCCACTTAACCCCAGAACAACAGGCCGAGTATTTAAGCCACTTCAGGGCAGATAGTATTGTCCGTGATGCCGAGGCGATCCGTACCCAACTCTGTCCCGCCGATAAATGGGCGATTTTAGGTCAAAGTTTTGGTGGTTTCTGCGTGCTGCATTACTTAAGCGCCGCCTCTCAGGGCGTGAGTGAAGCCTATATTACCGGCGGAATTCCTTCTTTAACACGTAGCAGCGATGAGGTGTATCAAGCCACCTATCAGCGCGTACTCGCTAAGAATAAGGACTTCTTCCTACGCTTCCACGATGCGCAGCATCTGGTGACTCGCCTCGCCAAACATTTACTCGAACATCCAGTGCATTTAGCCACCGGCGAGCGCCTCACGGTCGAAATGCTGCAACTGCTCGGTATTAACTTGGGCATGGAGCAAGGCCCAGAGTCGGTTTACTATTTGCTTGAACAGGCGCTGGTGCACTCGCCCCAAGGTGATTATGTCAACCCTCTGTTTTTAAATCATTTCTGTCAATTGCTCGACTATAACACCAACCCGATTTTCGCCCTGTTACACGAGGCCATCTACTGCCAACACAGTGCGTCACAGTGGTCTGCCCATAGGGTGCGTGAGCAGTATCCGGCCTTTAACTATCAAGTGGGTAAGCCTTTCCTGTTTACCGGCGAAATGATTTACCCTTGGATGTTTGAACAATTTAGCCATTTAGCGCCACTGCAAGCCGCGGCCAATCTCCTTGCCCATAAGACGGACTGGCCAGCACTGTATAATCTTGAGCAGCTCAGCCATAACCGCGTCCCCGTTGCTGCGGCGATTTACAGCGAAGATATGTACGTAGAGATGGACTATAGCCTCGAAACAGCCAAACAAGTTGCGCACTTAAAGTATTGGTTAACCTCAGAATATGAACACAATGGCATTCGAATGGATGGCGAGCGGATCTTAGATAAGCTCATTAGTCTCAACCGCGGTGAACATTTGAGATAAATGTTAATTTTAAGGGTTAATTAAGTAAAAGCTGTCATTGTGTGCTGGCTCCTCATCCATATGAGTGATTTTGGCTACAACATTCAACGACCAATTTCCGTAAGAGTAATCCGTATTGGCTTACTCTTTTTTTTTGCCTAAAAAAATGCACTCAACGGGGTTGAGTGCATGACAAACATAGTCAAAAAAGCAGGGGAGCGAGTTTCTAACCAAGATGAAATTAACGTTTCATCTATCAGCACTCGCTAAATATCGTGATTGGCGGCAATTAAATATCGCGGAATATATTAAATATCGTTACTAGATCGCGAGCATTAGCGACAGTTTGATTACATTTGTGTCATCAAGCTTGGGCGGGCGCTTTGCTCGCTCGCCGTCTAGGCGTAGTAGGCGTACCGGATGTCGAGACCGTCGATTTAGCCGCGGTAGTTTTAGCGGCCGAGCTTCCCACTGCCGCGTTTTTAGTGCCGGATTTTTTCCATCCTGCCCCTTTGGCTCCAGCTTTTCGATAGCCGGACTTTTTCGTTGCTGCACGCTTAAAGCCCTGCCCTTTTAAGCCATTGAGGGCTGAGGGTAATTGAGCGCCCGCATTTTCAATTAAGTTATTTAGCGTCCCCAGCAGTGGTTGCATAAAGCCTTGATATGAGATTTCTTTATGGCAGATGCCGTTTAGACTTGCCTCCCACAGCGCCGTCATATCGGGTGTCGTGGCGCTAAGGGGTAAACTATTAATTAAGCCCTTGCCCACCTCCGTGGCCACAATCGACTTGCCCTGACGCTGAATAAAGCCCCGTTTAAACAGCAGTTCAATAATGCCTGCGCGAGTCGCTTCCGTACCTAAGCCATCGGTTTCCTTTAAAATTTTGCGGATCTCTGGGTCAGTCACATAACGGTTAATCCCCGTCATCGCACTCAGCAAGGTAGCATCGGTAAAGGCTTTGGGAGGTTGAGTTTGCTTCTCGACCAATTCACCTTGGTGACAATGAAGAACTTGTCCTAAGGTAAGAGGCGGTAACTGACCAAGATATTCCCCTTCCTCTGTGTCCTTGTCGCCTTGCGCAAAACTCGCTGCGGATGATGCGTCCTTTCGTTCGTTCTCTTCTCTGGCAAACAGTTGTTTCCAACCGAGAGACTTATCCTGTTTTGCCTTAGTTTTAAAAAGGCCACCTTCGATCGTCACTTCGACCGCGGTTTCACTGTAGCAATAGGCAGGGTAAAACTGCGCCAAATACTGGCGAGCAATATGCAGATAAAGCTGCCTTTCCCGCTGGCTTAAACCAGCTAGATTGGGCTGTTTTTCCGTTGGAATAATGGCGTGGTGAGCATCGACTTTTTTATCATCCCACGCCTTAGATTTAAGCCGAGGATTGGGCGCCTCAGCGTGTGCGACTAACTCGGGCGCACCGCCCGTAATGGCCGCTAATACCCCGCTTGCAAGCCCATGCTGCTCGGTGGGCAAATAACGACTGTCTGAGCGTGGATAAGTGATTAGTTTATGGCGCTCGTATAAGCTTTGGCAGGTATCGAGCACGTCCTTCGCGCTCATCCCAAAGCGCTTGGCGGCATCGATTTGCAGCGCCGATAAACTATAGGGCAAAGGCGGATTCTGCTGCTTATCCTTAGTGCTTAACTGGGTCACTTTGGCGGGTTTATCGGTGATCCGACGCACCACATTTTGTGCTAGGCCCTTAGCGAGCACGCGCCCTTCCTCATCCATATAGGGTAAACAGGCTTCACTGGGTTGCCACTTCGCCGTGAAAGCCTGATCTTTGTCCGTCACTAAGTGGGCCAGAACCTCATAAAAAGGCTTAGATTGAAAATTTGCGATTTCCTCATCGCGGCGCACGATAAGCCCAAGCAGCGGGGTCTGTACTCGACCGACCGATAGTACGCCCTGATAGCCGACCTTTTTCCCTTGAATAGTGTAGGCCCGCGTCATATTCATGCCATAGAGCCAATCGGCGCGACTTCTGGCAAGCGCCGAGGTCGACAAAGGAATAAACTCACGATTACTGCGAAGTTGCGACAAGGCACGTTTCACCGCCTGCGGGTTTAAGTCGCTGATAAGGAGTCGCTGCGTTTGCTGTAATTTATCGCCCGTCACGCCCAAATAGGCGATCACTTCATCAACCAATAACTGCCCTTCTCTGTCGGGATCGCCCGCATTCACTAGCGTATCGGCCTGCTTCACCAGCTTTTTAAGTACTGTGAGTTGGCTGCGGGTCGCGGCCTTAGGTTTAAGCTGCCACTTCTCAGGCACTATGGGTAAATGCTCAAACTTCCACGATTTAAACTCGGGATTATAGGCATCGGGCTCAGCCTGTTCGAGCAAGTGCCCGACACACCAAGACACACAGTTACCGTTTGCGTCTTCGATAAACCCGTCACCTTTTTTGTGGGGTTTAGGCAGCACATCGGCGATTGCACGCCCTAGGCTTGGTTTTTCGGCAATATAGAGGATCATATCTACATTAAATACTGGATATAATTACAGTGTAATTTAGCCCAAAGCAGACAAGAGTGCAAACCGCCGTTTTACCTCGAGGGCCGATTTAACTCGCTCTGCGGTAACGAAACACTAAAGCTGTGTAAATTTGGTTGAGAATAATTCTCATCTAAACATAAAATCCCTTGCATCCGTTACGAAAAATCGAGAGAAACAAATGAATACACTGACCTTGCCCAGCCCTTCAATCCCAGCCTTTAAGCCAGCACTCGCCTTAAGATTCAATCAATTGGTGATCTTCCACAGCCTGTTATTATTGGCGTTAAGTCTGCTTTGTGAAATGGGGCTTAAAAGGCTAGAGCTTGAGGCGTCTTTCCTTTATTGGGGAGTTATCCTGTATTTGCCCGTGGCCGTGAGCCTGTCTTTGCTATTAAAACATAGCGTTAGCCGCCGCAGTCTGGCATGGCTATTCGGACTATGGATGCTGTTATGGCTGGTGATGTAAGCCCCGGTTTTAAGCCTTGTATGGATACCCACACTTACATCCGTTTAGGTCAAATAAAGAGCTCTAACTCCACGCACCTTGTCTCATCTTTCTCCTACATCCCGACTGTCAAACGCAGCTCAAAACCTAGCTAATTAAGGCACCGCTAAATCCCCTATCAATAAAGCAATCAAATAAAGAACGTTAAATTATCAATTATTTAACAACTTTAGCTATGAAGCGGCTTAAAAAGTCGTTATGTTGAAGCTCTTGGACGTCCCCACGCGTCTTAACCTTAGGCCTAATTGGCTGTTTAGTAGCCAAAATCACAAACAAAAATCTTAAAAACTCTGCAAAAACAACAGAATATTGGAGTTGAATTATATGAATGAGATTGTTAATGCGGTCAACAATATCGTTTGGAGCCCCGCGCTCGTTTATCTTTGCCTCGGTGTAGGACTCTTTTTCTCCCTGCGCTCACGTTTCTTACAGTTACGCCATTTACCCGAAATGATCCGTTTAATGTTTGATGGTAAGAGTACAGATGCTGGCGTGTCTTCCTTCCAAGCTTTAGCCATGACCTTAGCGGGTCGTGTGGGAACCGGTAACATTGCTGGTGTTGCCACAGCGATTACCTTCGGTGGGCCGGGTGCATTGTTTTGGATGTGGATGGTGGCGTTTCTTGGCGCCAGCTCCGCATTCGTCGAATCCACCTTAGGCCAAGTCTACAAAGAAAAAATCAACGGAGAGTACCGCGGCGGCCCTGCCTTTTACATTGAAAAAGGCTTAGGCATGAAGTGGTACGCTTGGACATTTGCCATTGCGACCATTTTTGCCTGCGGGATTTTACTGCCAGGCGTGCAAGCCAACTCGATTGGTTCGAGCCTAAAAACCGCCTTCGATATCGACCCTAACGTCACTGCCGCTATCCTCGCTATGCTGTTAGGTTTCATTATCTTTGGTGGCGTGAAACGTATTGCCCACTTCGCCAGTACCGTAGTGCCCTTTATGGCGCTCGGCTATATCATCGTCGCCTGCGTGATTATTGCCCTTAACATTGGTCAGCTGCCCGATATTATTATGTTGATCCTAAAAAGCGCCTTCGGCCTCGATGCGGGCTTTGGTGCGATTCTCGGTCTTGCGATTATGTGGGGGGTAAAACGTGGTATTTACTCAAACGAAGCAGGCCAAGGTACAGGGCCGCACGCCTCTTCTGCCGCAGCGGTAAGCCACCCTGCAAAGCAAGGATTAGTACAAGCATTCTCTGTGTACATTGACACTCTTTTTGTGTGCTCTGCCACTGGTTTTATGCTGCTCATCACTGGACTTTACAATGTGCAAGGGCCTGAAGGTGTCGCGCTCTACACTGGCATTGCCGGCGTTGCAGCGGGCCCTGGCTATGTGCAAACCGCGATGGAAAGCATGATGCCAGGCTTTGGTAATATGTTCGTCGCCGTCGCGTTGTTCTTCTTCGCCTTCACGACCATTGTGGCCTACTACTATATTGCCGAGACCAACATCGCTTATATCAACCGTAAGGTAAATCGTCCTTGGCTGACCGTAGTACTGAAAGTGGTGCTGATGGCGTCAACTGTCTATGGCACAGTGAAAACCGCCGATTTAGCATGGGGCATGGGTGATATTGGCGTAGGTTTAATGGCTTGGTTAAACATTATTGCCATTATTCTATTGCAACGCATCGCCTTCACTTGCCTTAAGGATTATGAGTCACAACAAAAACAAGGTATTGAGCCGCGATTCGATCCTGAAAAACTCGGTATTCCCCATGCGGACTATTGGGTTGAGCGTAAAAATGCGCAGGATGAGCAAACGGCTCTCAATCAATCAGGCGAGAATCCCAAAGCTTCATAAGTGTTTATTATCAAAACAAAAAAGCCAGTGACTCATCACTGGCTTTTTATTTGGCGTTTTAAAGTGTGCTAACGCTTACCGCCAAACACACTTTTTCATCTTAAGCATTTCATCTTATGGATGGCAAACGTTGTGTAACTCTAAGTTAGTGCCAATGTCTTTATTACGGTCGGCTTTGGCATCGTCGTTACGTAACTGAGTTAAGTGGTCGAGGTAAGATTGGTCAACATCGTTAGTGATGTAGTGACCGTCGAACACTGAGGTTTCGAAACGTTTGATCTCTGGGTTTTCCATTCTCACCGCTTCAACCAGATCCGGCAGATTTTGGAAGATAATGCCATCGGCGCCAATCAGCTTAGCAATTTCGTCGGCATCACGACCGTGGGCAATCAGCTCATTCGAGGTTGGCATATCGATACCGTAAACGTTCGGGAAACGAATTTCCGGTGCCGCCGAGGCAAAGTACACTTTCTTCGCACCCGCTTCACGCGCCATCTCAATGATTTGCTCAGACGTGGTACCACGAACGATAGAGTCATCCACTAACAGCACGTTCTTACCTTTAAACTCAGTGTTGATGGCATTGAGTTTACGGCGTACCGATTTTTTACGCTCCTGTTGACCAGGCATAATAAAGGTACGGCCGATATAACGGTTCTTCACAAAACCTTGGCGGTAAGGTAAGTCCATGCAACGGGCGATTTCTAATGCGATATCGCATGAAGTTTCAGGAATCGGGATCACCACGTCGATATCATGGTCGTACCATTCTTTTTTGATCTTTTCACCGAGCTTGGCCCCCATGTTCACGCGGCTGGCATAAACAGAGACATTGTCGATAGTCGAATCAGGACGCGCAAAATACACGAATTCGAAGATACAAGGTGAGTAGCTTGGCTCTTTGGCGCATTGGCGAGTGTAAAGCTGACCATCGAGAGAGATATAAATCGCTTCGCCTGGCGCCACATCGCGCATCACTTCAAAACCCACTGCATCGAGCGCCACGCTCTCAGAGGCCACCATGTACTCAGTACCGGTTGGGGTTTCGTGCTTACCTAATACCAGTGGACGAATACCGAAAGGATCGCGAAAAGCCACCAGACCTTGACCGATAATCATAGCCACAACCGCGTAGGCGCCACGGGCTTGCTCGTGCACCTTGGCAACAGTGTCGAACACCTCATCGGCGGTCAGCATCAAGCTGGTAGTTTTTTGCAGCTCATCGGCTAACAGGTTCAATAATACTTCTGAGTCGGATGTGGTGTTCACATGGCGACGTTTTTTGATCAGGCCTTCAGCTAATTCAACCGTGTTGGTTAAGTTACCGTTATGGGCTAATGAAATCCCAAATGGTGAGTTAACATAGAAAGGCTGCGCTTCTGACGCGCTGGAACTGCCTGCAGTAGGATAACGTACGTGGCCAATACCTGCATTACCCTGTAGGCGCTGCATGTGTTTGACTTCAAATACATCTTTGACCAGACCATTGGCTTTACGTAGTCTGAAAGCACCACGATCAACGGTCACAATACCTGCCGCATCCTGACCTCTGTGCTGAAGCACGGTCAGTGCGTCATAAATGGTCTGATTAACCGATGATTGGCCAACTATTCCGACGATACCACACATGGGTAAGCTTCCTCATTGTAAGATGTTCTATGCCCTTTCATGTTGAAATATAAGTAAAAGACGAAGTAAATCCCCAGCCATACGGCTTAAGTGCTTCATCTCAGTGTTGAGTCCGAACCTTGGGCTTTGGGCTCAACCTTACTTATCCTCCATCACTTAGGATAAATTTATTGTCTTTTTTATAGTTTGGGTACAAAGCTGGAGGTGTTTTCCAAATAGTGAAAGAACCATTGGATCACAACGCCAAATTCGGGCACTAGTACAGAGTCCTTCCACCATTGGGTGTTGGGTGAGCCTGTAAAAGCATCCATAAAAAACAGCAGCGCGCTGACGATCAGAGCGCCCCTAATGGCACCGAAACACAGACCTAAGAGTCTGTCAGTGCCTGATAATCCGGTTTTAACCACTAATTGCCCAATGATGTAATTGATGAGGGCGCCGAGTATTAAGGTGGTGATAAAAAGAATAGCAATGGAGACCCCATTGCGTAGCACCTCATCGTTCATTTGCGTGAGATAAACGGCGAGGTCTTGGTAAAATTGGCTGGCAACAAAGAAAGCCGCGAACCATACCACTAACGACATGGCTTCTTTGGCAAATCCGCGGATCAGACTGATAAGAGTCGATAACCCGATAACAAAGATGATAGCGTAATCAATCCAAACCATTGAGATGGCTTTCCAGCATAGGCTTTAAGACGGCGCGATTCTACCAGAGACTGAAACGATTCTCACCCCTAGCGAGGTAAATAAATTATTTCAGCCTCCGCAGTTCAGCATTAAGATTCCAACGGATTAAAAGGCACAATTCTGCCTTTCAAACGGGTTAGGCTTTCTATTTCTTCCTGCATTTTCTTGAGCTTAGCTTCGGAAACATCGGGCCCCACGAACACTTTCGTCAATACGCCATCCTTAGGCGTGTCTGGAATTGTGTACGCCTTGTAACCACTTTTACGTAACTGCGCCACCAGCGCTTTTACGTTGGCGGCATTGCTAAATGCGCCTAGTTGCAGGGTAAGTCCAGGTTTTAATGAATCGCGGCTCACCACTTTAATGCCATCGTCTTTGGCAGGTTTTGCAGATTCTGTTTTCGCGGTTTCGGCTTTAGGTTTGTCCGCTTTCGCCACGACGGTTGGCTTGGTTTCAGGCTTTTTGGTCTCAGTTTTAGTTGGAGTCGGCTTTGGCGTCTCTTTCTTCGGTTCGGCCTTAGCGGTCTCGGTTTTCACCGACTCTTTCACTTCAGGCTTATTTTCCGCTTTTGCCGTCTGTGGCTTGGCTTGCTCCTTCACCGCGTCCGCTTTAGGCTCGACTTTTGCTGCAGGCGTGTCTTTGACGTCAGTATTGACCGCCTGCGCTAACGCCGCCTCATCATTCGGAGAGGCCTCTTCGGGAATAGCACCTTCGCCATCCACATCCTGAGTGGACAACACCTCAAACATATCATCGGCGTTTTGCTGCGCTATCGCGGCAGGACGCAGGGGAATTTCGGCAAATTGTTCCTCTTGGCGGTCCTTCTTGCCATCTAAAATATCCGGCAGAAAAATCACCCCGAGGGCGACCAGCACCACAGTGCCGACTAATCGATTATGAAACTGGCTAGACAAAACGGTTATCCTGCTTAAAGAGAGACTTAAAACCTGCCACAGTGTAAAAGGAGCCAAACACAATTACCACATCATCGGGCTGAATTTGCGCTTTTAATGCCGTCCATGCCGAGGCGATATCGTCAAACTCATGGGCCTTAGTGTCTTTTGCTAAGGTTTGGCGCAGCAGGCTTGCATTCGCGCCGCGCTCACCCTGTAAACTCACTAAGTACCAAGTATCGATTAAGGGCGAAACCACAGGCAATACGCCTGCAATGTCCTTATCCTTTAGCATGCCACACAGGGCAAACACTCGCTTCCCCGTCACCATAGGCGTGAGCTGCTTGACTAAAAAGCGTGCCGCATGGGGATTGTGCGCCACATCGAGTAAAATCAGCGGCTGCTCGTTAACTTGTTCTAAACGCCCAGTTAAGCGCGCGCTACTGATACCTTTGGCAATGATATCGGCAGCAATATGCGGCCAGCCATGCTCAACAATCGCAATCACAGTCGCAGCGTTGGGTAATGGCAGTGTCGGCAAACTCAGCTGCTTAAGGGTCAATACTTGGCCTTGGTAATCCCACGTCTCGCCATCTTGCTGGTAACTAAATTCCTCGCCCACACGATAGAGCTTGGCGCCAACATCTTGGGCGACATCATTGACCGTATGGGGTAAGTTAGGCTCACCAACAATCGCGGGGCGACCTTGGCGAAAAATGCCTGCCTTTTCACGGCCGACCAGCTCGCGGGTATTGCCCAAATACGCCTCGTGGTCTAAATCGACGGACGTCACCACGCTGATATCGGCATCAATCATATTGGTGGCATCCAAACGGCCGCCAAGACCGACTTCTAAGATCACCACATCCAACTTGGCCGCTTTAAACAGGATCAAGCCCGCCAAGGTGGCATATTCGAAGAAGGTCAGCGAAATCTCACCGCGCGCCGCCTCAATCTGCTCAAAGGCCGCCACAAAGGCTTCATCGCTGGCATCTTGACCGTTGATACGCACCCTTTCATTGTATTTGAGCATATGGGGCGAGCTGTAGACGCCCACCGTCAGCCCTGATAAACGCAGGATGTTTTCGAGCATGGCGCAGGTGGTGCCTTTGCCATTGGTGCCCCCTACTGTGACCACTTTACAGGGGCCGAGATCCAATAAATGCAGGCGCGCGGCAACCTTTGAAACCCGGGTTAATCCCATATCGATTTCGGTTGGGTGAATCGATAATAAATAATCTAGCCATTGTGCCAATGGCGCATTCGCACTCGGCACAGTTAAGGCTGTCTGTTCAGTCGGGGCTGTGGTCATCTGTTCTTTCCTTCCTTCGATACGCGCTTCACTTAATCGGCAAAGCGGCGATTAATCCAGCATAAACAATGGCCCTAAAGCCAACTTAGGCAGTTGATACTGCTCGGGATATGTTACATCGACTAAATAGAGCCCATTGGGTTTGGCGGTGGCCGCCGCTTGATTGCGATCTTTAAGCGCCAGCAAATCCGCCATCCAAGTCAGTGGTTGGTTGCCTAGGCCGATTTCCAACAGGGAGCCAACAATGTTGCGCACCATATGGTGCAAGAAGGCGTTGGCAGAAATATCGACAATCACATACATGCCCTGACGGGTCACTTTAACGCTGTGTACATTGCGAAATGGGGTTTTCGATTGACATTGAATGGCGCGAAAACTGGTAAAGTCCTGCTCACCGAGCAGCGCCTGCGCTGCAACATGCATTTTATCGGCGTCGATATCACCATGGTAATGGCTCACACCGTGACGTAGGATCCCGGGGCGAAAATTATGATTGTAAATCACATAGCGATAACGTCTGGCCGTGGCTGAAAAGCGAGCATGGAAACTGTCATCCACCTCTTTGGCCCAGCGAACGGCGATATTATCGGGCAAATTGGCATTCACCCCTAAGGTCCACGCGCCTTCGTTACGTATGGCATTCGTCTCGAAATGCACCACCTGTCCCGTTGCATGAACGCCGGCATCGGTTCGTCCCGCACAGAACAAGCTGATGGGTTCGTTGGCCACCTTAGATAAGGCTTGTTCTAATTGCCCTTGTACTGAATCGACTTCGGCCTGACGTTGCCAACCGAAATAACCACTGCCGTCATATTCAATACCTAATGCAATCCGCATCCACACATCCTCACAGTTAATTTAGCGGCGCATTTTATCACAGCAGCCCACAAAAAAAACGGCGCTCTGCGCGCCGTTAGTGTGAAATCAAGCCCCTTAGGGATTAGCCCATCTCTTTAAGTAAACGAGCAGCTTCTTCTTGCTGACGCTCGTTACCGTCGATTTGGACTTCCCGTAGCAATGCTTTGGCACTGTCGCTATCATCGATTTCGATATAGGCGCGGGCTAAATCGAGCTTGGCATTGACTGAGTTTTCCTCATCGTCCACGTCGATCATGGCGGCATCGCCAATCAGGGCGCCCACATCGCTCATCTCAACATCCATTTCGGGATAGAGATCTGTCTCTGTGTTGTCCTGCTCGGCATCGTTAAGCAGTTTTTCGATATCGATATAACCATGCTCGTTTTGGAAGTTAGTTAAATCATGCTCTGGAACAAACTTCTTCGACTTGCGAGATTCCTGCGCATCGAGCGCCGCTAGAGCCTCATCTACGGTGAGCGTATGCTCATCATCGAGGGCAAAGCTGTCCTCAGGGGTTAATATCTCTTCCTCTTCGAGGTCGGTATTGGTGCTAAAGGCGGCAAGTACGCTGTCATCGCTTAAATCGACATCATCTGTATCGTCTTTTAAATCGAACTCGTGGCCTAAATCCAGCTCATCGTCGAGATTAAACTCAGTGCTCGAAGCTGTATTTTTAGCATAAACCTCTGGCTGAGTATCTGGTGCAAACTCTAGCGGTTTACGCGACGTGCCCTGCACTGGTACCGGATCTAAAGGCAAATCGCTTTCGGGTTTGACCGGCGTTTTCGCTTCAGGCGTAGGCGCAAAATTCAGTTCGGTATCCCAATCGAGAACATGGGGATCTTTAGTCTTGTTGGCCTTTAAGTCATTGAAGAAAGATGACTCTTTTTCCTTCGTACTCGCGGCGGCCGCCACGGCAGATGCGGCGACAGCGGCACCAAGAGCAGGTGCGATATCGTCAGTATCTTCATCAAAGCCTGTAAACTTAGGCTCTGTGGCAGCGTCATCGGCACTGTTATCCGTACTGTCTTGGTTATCCGCAATCTCTTCACTCAGTTCGAAGGTATCGTCCGTGCCATCAATGGCATGGGCGGCACCAATGCCCTTGAGTAAATCTTCTTCCTCGTCTTTTTCTTCTGGCTCGACATGGGTGGTTTCTAAGTCGAAGTTAAAGTCGTCGGCATCCGCCTCGGCTTGTTCAGGCACATCAAACTCGGCTAAGAGTGAATCGAGGTCGTCCTCTGCCGTTGACAAGTCTTCAGGTAATGCGGCTTCGAGTTCGGCGGCAATGTCATCGCGCTCAAGGGCGGCTTCTGCTTGAGCCGTATCGTCGATAACAGCCTCTTCGACGAGCGCTTCTTGCGTGTTAAAGCCTGCCAATAACTGGTCGAGGTCTTCATCGCTCGTTGGTAAGTTTGGAGCGAGTTCATCATCCAACTCGGCGGCAATGGCCGCTGCGACTTCAGGATCGGGCTGCGCAGGAGCATCTAAGCCCGCGAGTAGCGCATCGATATCGTCGGATTCGCTTACGCCAATGTCAGTTAAGTCGGCATCAAGCTCGGCGGCAATTTCATCGCTTAAATCGGGTTCGGGCGCGGCGGGTTTATCAAAATCTGCCAGTAAAGCATCAATATCATCGGTTTGCGCAACACCCAACTCGGCTAAGTCATCGTCCAATTCGGCGGCAATTTCATCACCGAGATCATCAGCAGTTTCTACTGGCGCCTTGTCATAATCGGTCAATAAGGCATCGAGATCCTCATCCGCCGCTTCGACAGGTTTGTTAGCCTCTGGCTGATTAAAGCCTGCGAGTAACGCATCGATATCGTCGTCGGCAGGCACAGCGTCGTTTTCAAGCTCAGCGCCTAGCCCAGAATCTAGCTCGGCGGCAATCGCGGTGGCTAAATCTTCATCCTCTGGATCTGGCGCAGTTTCAGCTGGTAAATCGAAACCGGCTAATTCGTCGAGTTCATCAAGCCCTGCAGCTGCAACTTGAGCCTCCTGCGGGGCCTCTTCTTCATCAGAGCCTAATCCAGCCAGCAGTGCATCGAGGTCTTCTTCCTCAATAATATTGCCAGATGCAGCTTTCTCTTCGGCAAAGGCTTCGGCTTCCTCTTGGTCTCCCATGGCCTCTGCCCAGAGATCGTCCAGAGACTGGCCTTCATCCTCTTCAAATTGTGGTTCAGGTTCAGTGCTGACACCTGGGTCAATAAACATTTCTGATGCCATGTCCATTTGTTCATGGCTATCGGTCATTTCCTGCTCGGGTTGCAGGTCAACACTGCCAACATCGAGTAAGCTGTCGATCGAATCAGCATGGTCAGTATCTAGATGCACCGCCATGTCGCTGAGATCGTCATCATCCATCGCCAGCACAGACGCACTCGCCACGCCAGCCGCACCCGCGGCCATCATCGCCGCCTGCTGCGCTTCTAACTCGCGGCGCTCTTTATTGCGTTTACGGCGTAATAGCCAGAAAACGAGCACCAGTAGCAATAATGCGGGGATCACCGCCGCCGCAACGAGGAGCAGCGGATTACTCATCAGGTTACGCCACAGATCATCGGGCTCTGCGGGCATGGCAGGCTCGTCTGTCGTCGCGGTATCTGGCGTTTGTGCAGCCTCAACCTCGGCTTTAAGTGCAAGGTTTTGCTTCTTACTGGCCTGTAGGGTTTCTTCTAATACCGCAATCTGTTGATTTAATTCTTCAACCTTGGCTTTGAGTGTCTCAACATCGGTATTTCTCACCGCGAGTTGATCTTGCGCTCTGGCTAACTCATCGGTCAGGGATAAATTCTTGCTCTCCGCCGCTTCGAGGCGTGCATTGATATCCGAACTCACCATCTTAGGCGCGGTTGGCGTCGCAGCCACTTCGGTATTGGTCACTTTCGCCGCTTCGGGCTTCACCTCGGCCTTAGGTGGCGTCTGCACCTTAGGTTTCGGCTGTGTGACGGTCTGAGTCGGTACAACAGGCTTAGTCGCAGGTTTGGTTTCTGCCTTAGGCGTGGCTTTAACACCAGAACGAGCCTGCTTGTCGCTACGCTCGGCGCGGGCAATGGCCAGACTATTGGGGATGGCGAGCATCACTTCTTTCGAAGGGATAAGCAAAATCATGCCACGTTCGAGGCTGTTATAACTGTCGGAGTTAAACGCATGGGGGTTAGCATCAAATACTGCGGCCATCACCTGATAAACGCTGACACTGGCATCGGGACGGACTTTTTGCGCAATACTCCAGAAAGTGTCCTTAGAGGTCGTTGGTCCATATTGATGATTGACCTGACGGATCTGTCCGTCTGGCCCCATGATTTTTAAAGGTTTTATTTTGGGAGTATCAGCAGCTATCGCAGGATCAATAAAAGAGGTCGTGGAAGAAACAGCTAAAACGGTGGCCATCAGGCCCACAAGATACGAAGTGCGAAATTTCATCAATCCTTCCCTTTGAAGCGCTATTTAAGTTATCTCGCTGATAACAGGCTTTAGGCAATTGTATTTATTGAGATTACTATAAACTAGAAATCCCAGCCCTGCTACTGTTCACAATTGTAAAACAAAAAAAGCCTGCTGGCAGCAGGCTTTTTCACTGGGCATCAATTGCCACTTAAGAGTTAGTAATAGTCTCTCACTAAAATCTCAGCAATTTGCACACTGTTTAAGGCTGCGCCTTTACGAATATTGTCCGACACCACCCAAAGGTTAATACCGTGAGAATGGGAGATATCCTTACGCACACGGCCCACATAAACAGGATCGGTACCCGCTGCATGGGTCACTGCCGTTGGATATTCGTCATCGGATTCGAACAATACCACTCCTTCGGCATCGCGCAGTAAAGCTTTAATATCTTCTGCATCCGCAGGCTGACGCGTCTCGATATGTACGGCTTCTGAGTGACCATAGAATACAGGCACACGCACGGCCGTTGCGTTAACGAGGATTTCGTCATCACCGAAAATCTTCTGGGTTTCCCAGACCATTTTCATTTCTTCTTTGGTGTAGCCGTTATCCATAAATTTATCGATTTGCGGCAATACGTTAAACGCGATTTGCTTTGGATAAACTTCAGCGTCAGCAGGCAGACCTTGCAGCAACTTAGTGCATTGTTTTGCCAGTTCTTCAATCGCCTTTTTACCTGTACCAGAGACCGATTGATAGGTCGCCACGTTAATACGGCTGATACCGTAAGTATCATAAATCGGTTTTAAGGCCACCAGCATTTGGATAGTCGAGCAATTCGGGTTGGCAATGATATTACGGTTGCGGAAATCGGCAATCGCATGGGGGTTAACCTCAGGCACAACCAATGGAACATCAATGTCGTAGCGGAAGTGCGAAGTGTTATCGATCACCACACAACCGGCTTCAGCGGCAATAGGTGCCCACTTGGCCGACACATCGCCACCGGCAGAGAAAAAGCCTATTTGTGCTTGACTCCAATCGAAGGTTTCGACGTCCAAAATGGTAACTTGTTTGCCATGGAAGCTGACCGTTTCACCGGCGCTACGGCTACTGGCTAAAGGGTATAAGTTCGCTACCGGGAAGTTACGCTCTTCGAGGATCTCAATCATAGTTTGACCCACTGCGCCCGATGCACCTAAAACGACAACATTAAATTCCTGCGACATAATTACCGACCGACTCCTGAAAAACCTAAATTGGACAACCAATCTACCTCAGATTGGCCGTGATAAGCCAGCGCCAATGCACTAAATTCGCGTCTATGTTTGTGATTTTTTCTCATAATGTCGAAGCCATTCTCCTTTGCAAAGCCATTTCGGAATACGGCATCGTCATCACGCAGGTCGTAGACGAATCTTGCGAGCTGTAATAAGGCTTTTTCATCGGGAGTTTGTTCGAGCTCGACCGCCTTAAAATGAAATGGCGGCAAGAGCTCGGATAAGCGTTTGGTGGCCGGAATGGCTAACAACTCACACAACTTTTGGTACAGCATAAAAGTGCCACGGGCCTTACCTTCTAAGCTGTAACCGGCGATATGCGGAGTCGCAAACTCAGCAAAAGGAACCAGCTCAGGCATGGGATGCGGCTCCCCTTCCCATACATCGAGCACCAATTTAAGGTCATCCCTTTGCTGCTTAACCTTAATTAAGGCTTGATTATCAATTACATCACCACGGCAACAGTTCACCAGCCAGATATTGGGTTTAAGACTCATCAGGCGTGCTTCATCGAATAAATGCAGTGTCTTATGCTCGCCACTGCGAGTGATGGGCACATGTAGGCTGATGATATCCGCTTGGTGTAATAGGGTCTCAAGGCTTATAAAATGACGGGGATCGCCCTCGGCCGCTTTGATGGGGTCATTGAGTAATACCTTAATGCCGTAGGCTTCGAGGCATTTGGCCGTCGCGCTGCCAGTATTGCCCGCGCCGACAATCCCCACAACTTTGCCCTTGAGCGGCGAATTAAACCGCGCCGCCAGTTCTAACATCGCAATAAAGGCAAACTCCCCGACTGCGGTCGCATTACAGCCGGGCGCATTCGAAAAGGGAATACCACGCACTGCAAGATAAGCAAGATCCACATGATCCGTCCCTATGGTGGCACTGCCGACAAACTTAAGTTTTGGATTGGCATCTAACAATGCAGCATTGACCCGGGTAACCGAGCGCACCAGTAGCACATCGGCATCTTGCACCTGCTCAGGCGTTAGCGTGCGGCCATTGACTGGGATTATCTCGCCTAACGCCCCAAATAAGGGTTCGACATAGGGCATATTTTCATCGACAACAATCTTCATGGGGACCTTTCTGATAAAAATGGGCTAGAGAGTGAGTAGCCAAGGATTCTAGCAAGACTCTGATCATAAACCCAATCCCTGAGTCGCATTACTGAATTTCAGCCAATAAAAAAGGAAGCCTAAGCTTCCTTTTTTAACGAAAATAATGGCTTACTTATATTTACGCATCACTAATGTTGCGTTAGTGCCACCAAAACCAAAGCTGTTGCTCATCACAGTGTTTAGCTCAGCATCGCGGTATTCACGCACGATTGGCATGTCTTTCGCGGCTTCATCTAAGTTATCGATGTTGATGCTAGGAGCAATAAAGCTGTTTTCCATCATGATCAAGCTGTAGATGGCTTCGTGTACACCCGCCGCGCCTAAGGCATGGCCAGTCATAGACTTAGTCGATGCAACTGGTGGGCACTTGTCTTTAAAGACTTCACGCAGAGCTTCTAACTCACGCACGTCACCAACTGGGGTAGAAGTACCGTGGGTGTTGATGTAATCAATTGGCGTGTCCACATCGGCCAGAGCCATTTGCATACAACGCACCGCACCTTCACCAGACGGAGCTACCATGTCGTAACCGTCTGATGATGCACCATAACCAATCACTTCAGCGTAGATCTTCGCGCCACGAGCCAGAGCGTGCTCTAACTCTTCAACGATTAAGATACCGCCGCCACCAGAGATCACGAAACCATCACGGTCCGCATCATAGGTACGAGAGGCTTTTTCTGGAGTGTCGTTGTATTTAGTCGACAACGCGCCCATCGCATCGAAGCCCATGGTCAGGGTCCAATCCACTTCTTCTGAACCGCCCGCAAACACCATATCTTGCTTACCCATTTGGATAAGTTCAACGGCGTGACCGATACAGTGAGCACTGGTCGCACAGGCTGAACTGATTGAGTAGTTCATGCCTTTGATTTTGAAGGGGGTTGCCAAACACGCGCTGGCGGTGCTCGACATAATGCGTGGCACGATATAAGGACCGACGCGTTTTACGCCTTTTTCGCGCAGAATATCCGCCGCTTGAACTTGGTTAGAAGACGAAGCGCCGCCTGTGCCCACAATCAAACCTACACGAGGATCTGAATACTGCTCTTCAGTTAACTGAGCATCCTTAATGGCTTCTTGCATTGCAATGTAAGCATATGCCGCAGCATCGCCCATAAAACGCAGCGCTTTACGGTCAATCAGCTCAGAAGGATCTAATTTGATATTGCCCCATACATGACTGCGTAGTTGCATTTCTTCAAACTGAGCGGAATGTGTAATACCACTACGGCCCGCTTTAAGTGACTCAGTCACTTCTTGCTTGTTATTACCGATACTTGAAACAACACCCATTCCGGTGATCACGACTCTTTTCATTTTATTGCTATCCATTGTGTACATGTCAGTACCTACTTTTTGCTGAGCCAATAGTATCTGTTTTGCTTCAATTAAGTGGTCAGCTTTCCATAAAGGCGGGTAAAATAATGCCCAATATGAGACTGAGAGTATATTTCTTTGACTGCTAAGCCCCAAAAATCTTGCCAATTTAAGCGTGATTACCCGCAATTGATCAACCTTTATCCCCCATGCGCGTTGACTACTGCACAGTCTCTGGACAATTTAACTCGCCTTCGACTCTCCCGCTTAACGACGCCATCAGCCCAACTCGGTCAGGGACTGTGCGTCATGGGGCAATGGGGATTAGGCGATGGACTCGAGCTGCTCTCTCTACTACAACACTGGCAAACGCAGACTCAAAGCAACACACGGCTGTTAGTCAAAGTGTTTGAGCCCAATCCCATTAACGATTACGAACTTAAATTACTTTGGGATCAATCGCAAAGCTTAATTTCCACGCCTCATTTACAACCGATTGCCAATGCCTTACTTAAGGCAAAACCTGCGCGCATTATAGGGTGCCAGAGATTAATTTTTGATGACGGCCGCATCACGGTCGATTTGCATTTTGGCGATCTACACACTGCACTCAGTCAACTGCCCCACAGCGCTGCTCATCCCATTCAGCAATGGCTGGTTTTACCGTATTTGGCATCGCATTTAAATGGCAAGCAAGTCTGGCAAATGGCCCGTTTGAGTACCGATGATGCCCAGCTGATTGGGGTCAATTTGGCTGAAACCGTGCAACAGCTTGCCCACAGCAGTGGCTTTAGCACACTTAACGTCAGCCAAGATACTTCGAATGGTGATGCAAGTGATGCGCTGCCAAGCCAGATGATCACCGATGAGATTTTGCTCCATGAGCGCAAACTGCTGCGCCAGCAAGCCGATACCGCTCAGGCATTTACCCCAAAACCTGCAACGCTCGCCACTAAAGATCACCCTGTAGCCATCGTCGGTGGCGGACTGGCATCAGCGAATCTAATGCTCTCCCTTGCCGAACGAGGCCAAAGTAGCACATTGTTTTGTAAAGATAATGAGTTAGGCCAAGGCGCATCCGGCAATCGCCAAGGGGCGATTTATCCCCTACTCACGCCTGAAAATGATGAACTGAGTCGTTTTTTCCAACAGGCATTTTTGTTCAGCCGCCGCCGTATCGAGGCGCTGAGCCATGCGTCGATGATGGAGACAGACGCTGCCCCTACTGTTACCGCGA
Source organism: Shewanella sp. GD03713 (assembly GCF_029843705.1). Lineage (NCBI taxonomy): Bacteria > Pseudomonadati > Pseudomonadota > Gammaproteobacteria > Alteromonadales > Shewanellaceae > Shewanella > Shewanella sp. GD03713. Next base: position 1,716,979 of record NZ_JAOCIW010000001.1, on the reverse strand, counting down.
TTTCCCATGACTTTTGTGGGGTACTGCAAACGGGTCATGATGAGCGCAGCCAACAACGGTTGGATAAAATCATCCAAAGTCAGGACTGGCCGGCGGAAATCGCCTACGCCGTGGATGCGAATGAAGCCAACGAAATTGCTCAAATAGGGATTGATAAGGCTGGATTTTTTTATCCCCTCGGGGGCTGGGTATGCCCATTTGAATACGCCAAGGCGGCGGTAGATAAGGCCTCGCAGCTTGCCAATGTGCAATGCCATTTCAATACCGAGATCACCGAAATCGAGTGTAATGCAAAGGCTTGGTATCTCCACTGTCAAGGCCAACGTTTTGGACCATTCCACCAACTCGTGCTCGCCAATGGCGCGCAGCTCACCCAATTTTCGGCCAGTGAGCGATTACAGATAAGTCCGTTTCGCGGCCAAGTGAGCCACGTCCCCGCCCAATTTAAGCTGAGCCAATTGGCGACAGTGTTATGCGCGAACGGTTACCTCACCCCGAGTCATCAAGGCTTGCATTGCCTCGGCGCCAGTTATGTCAAAGCGGCGGAGCATCTCGATTTTTGCCCGCAGGAGCAACGGGAAAACCTCGGAAAAATGCAAGAAAGCTACCCCAACCAAACCTGGGTTGACGATATCGACATCAGCGGCAATAGCGCCCGTGTCGGCGTGCGGATGGTGACGCGGGATCATTTCCCCATGATGGGCTGTGCGCCCGATGTGACTGAAATATTGGCGCGCTATGAACTGCATCAACTCAATCAGCAGCAGGCCAAACAAAGCAAGCATTATTGGCAAACGACTCCGGCTCCAATCCTCGATGGCTTATATATCCTGGGTGGCTTAGGATCGCGGGGATTAAGCTCTGGCCCCCTGGCAGCCGAATGTTTAGCGGCGCAATTAACCGGTGAGCTGCTGCCACTGGATTGGCCCACCTTAAATAAACTCAACCCAAATCGGATGTGGCTACGCAAATTACTAAAGGGTAAAGCACTCTAGTAAAGAGCGCTTTAGTAAAGAGCAGCTTGAGTGAAAATTAGTCAACCAAAACAAAAAGGATTAAGCAGTGCTTAATCCTTTTTTGTATTTCGACAGAGCATTGACCATTGAGCGTTAACCCTAGAGCGAAGAACCCTGCTTAGTGGTTTTTACTCGGGTGCGATTATTGTTGTCGCGGCTTTGACGGATCAAGGCATCACCGTCAAACTCGGTTTGAGCTGATAGCTGCTCGCGATGGGCTTTCGCCAATCTATCGTAAAGCAGTACGTTCACCGAGGCCGCCAGATTCATGCACCCTACAGTTGGCACATACACCACGGCATCGGCTCTATCGATAATCTCTTGGCCAATGGTGCCATCCTCTGGGCCAAACACATAAAAGGCTTTCTCGGGATGCACAAACTCAGGTAAGGGTGTTGCCCCTAGGACTAAATCCACGCACACCAGCTTAGTGTCAGAGGGGAGCGCATCGAGTAAGGAGGCCACCCCAGTTAACGGAATGCGCTCGGCGGCGCTCTGCGTATCGGCATTATATTGCTGCGGCCCACGGGCGGCATACTCATAGCGTTTGCCGGTGTAGAACACGGCATCGACACCATAACAGCCCGAAGCGCGCATAATGCCGCCCACATTGGTCGGGGTTTTCGGATTGACTAGACCGATATAAACCGCTTGCTTCGCATCAGGTTTTGCCATGGCATCAACCGAAGTCGTCGTGGATGTACTCATCAATTAGGCCGCTAAATGACTAACAATCTTGCCATGCAATTGTGTCCACGCCGCTTCCACTAATGCAAAATCGGCATCATTTAATTCTTGGCGCGCGAGGGCTAAACAGTCGGTCATTTTTTCGAGCAAGGCAGCTAGCGTGCTCTCGCCTTCGTCTTCGAGTTGCGATAACACCACAGCCACATGCCCTTGCAGATAACCACAGGCAAATAAGGCGTCGTCATCACCATGGCTCACTACAGACTCAATCCACTGTTCTAGTGCTTCTTCATACTGCTCTAACATCGGGTCAAACTCTCCAATAACGTATTTCGCCCAAATGGCCGCTGGCCCCTCGGTGCTATAAATCTGAATAGTCGGGGTTGGCCACCTGATACATTACATAATCATGGTAACCCGTCGTTACTTTGTAATAGCCACAAAGCTCACGATCTAATTGAGGGTCGCCACTATCCACAATTAAGGGGCGTCCTTCAAGTGCTTTTAGCTTAGTTTTTGTGGCGAGGATAATAATATTGTCCTTACCGAGGCGGCGGATAAGCTCTGGCGACAACTGCTGGTTGCCACGACCGAGAATATGCCCCTGCCCGCCAATCAAGGTAATAACCAGTTTTGCCGGCTTATCTTGGGTAAGCTCGAGTAACTGCTTGGCGGTTAAATCACTCGCCACTAAGGCTTTATCTTGGATAAGATCTACCCCCAACAGGGTGTTATCGAGGCCAAGCTCTTCCATCACAAAGGCGACCGTGCTGCCCGAGCCCATAATGTACAGCTCGTCTTCCATCTGCTGGATAACATCGGCGGCAATGTCGGCGAGCACGAGCTCATCGACTTCTTTTCCGCCCATCTTCACCGCTTGCACATAACGGGGTTCTGCAGGCACTAACAGCTCACCAAACCGTTTGGCGCGCACCGTGCCTTGGCGAAATGCCACTTCATCAATATCCATCACATCGGCGCTCATCAGGCTGACTAACTCGCCATCAAGCAGCATTTTCACGACCATACCCGCAGCATGGGGCGTGATCCCGTAAACGCCCGAATGGATTTTTACCCCAGCCGGCACACCAAGCACGGGTAATTTATCGTCGATAACGGCTTGTTCAAACACGCTATACACATCGCGCGCGGTGCCATCGCCCCCCGCAAACAGTAATAAATCTAACGGTTCATCAAGCAAGGTACGCACAACGGCTTGCGTGTCTATCGCTTGAGTTTTATCCGGAGTTTGATACACGACACGGGTGTTAAAACCTAAGGCGTTGGCGGCATCCTCCCCCATCACCCCTGAGGCGGTAATGATTTCGATATCTTTGGCAAAAGGGGCAATCACTTCTAAGGCTTGCATCATACGCTTTATCGCCTTGGGCTCGGCGCCTAAGGCAAGGGCTTCTTCTGCCACACCATCGCTGCCCTTAAGACCCACACTACCACCTAAACCCGCCAGTGGATTGATGACTAAGCCTAAACGAAACCGGATCACCTTAACCTCTCTTGTTAATTATTCTAATTTTTACAATGAGTTATTTTTAAAAATAAATATAAGCTTATGCAGCAACTGCTTGCGCCCTATCCTTAGGGATCAAAAATACCGCTAACATGGCCGCAAAGGCACAGGCCGCCGCAAATACCCAAGACCATACAGCACCGCTACCATCACCCCAGATATAACCGCAAATCCACGTTCCGAGTGCGCCGCCAACCCCAAAGCTTAAGCTGGCATACAGGGCTTGTCCTTGACTGCGATGACTGGCATCAAAATGACGGTGCACAAATTGAATCGAGGCCGCATGGGTCAAACCGAAGGTGAACGCATGCAGCACTTGGCTTAATCCCAGTAACAACATGCTCTCAACGCCAAAGGCGACCAGCAACCAGCGCACGGCGGTCATAGCGATACTGACGACAAGCAAGGTATTGACGCCATAACGTCCAAGCAAGCGAGGCGCAAACATAAACATCACAATTTCGGCCATTGCCCCGAGGGCGACAAAAATCCCCGCAGCCGCTTCGGTGTAACCCGCCTGCTTAAGGTAGAGCACAAAGAAACCGTAAAAAGGCCCAGCGCTCATCTGTAATAACATCGCCGACACCATGAACCACAGAATGGGTTTAGTCCATTTGAGCGGTTGTCGCTCCTGCCCTTGAGGGCGCACGGCACGATTCGCAGGCAACGGCAAGGCACTGACCAGCATCCCAGTAAACAAGGCTAAACCAATATAAGGCAACACCTCAGTACCCCATTGGCCGATGGCAAAACCAGCTCCGACCACTAAGCAGATATAGCCAATGCTGCCAAAACTGCGGATTTGTCCATAGCGGCTGGCATTTTCACCTAAGGTTTCAAGGGTGATCACCTCAAGCTGTGCCAAAATCGCGTTCCAGAAGAAGGTATATAGCGCAAGGCTCAGCGCCATATACACAAAGCCACCGTGATAGAAAAAGCTTAAATAAGCCAGCATCGCGGCGCCCGCGCCCATCTTCACCAATTCGGAGCGCATGCCAGTGCGATCGGCCACCTTAGCCCACACATTGGGGGCCACGATTCGGGTTGCCATTAAAATCGCCAGCAAAAAACCGATTTCTTGAGGGTTAAATCCACGGTTTTCGAAGAAGACCCCAAGGTAAGGGATCATAGTGCCGAGAATTGAAAAGAAGAAAAAATAACAGGCACATAGCCAGCGTAACTGCTGGCTTGTGCTAGAGATTGTTGGCATTAACGCATTCCATTTATTACACAGCCGCTATGCATCTTTATTCCATGCAGACTGTCTCATTCATCGCGCCTATCTCATGCCGAGAATCGGTGTATGACTGCGAACATCCTGATTTTGAGCTCTGTGTCTTAACAGATGATCCATCAACACAATCGCCAGCATAGCTTCGGCGATCGGTACCGCACGGATCCCGACACAGGGGTCGTGACGACCTTTAGTCACGACTTCCGCCATTTCCCCTTGGGCCGTCATGCTTTGGCCCGGCACACTGATACTCGAGGTTGGTTTTAATGCAATATGGGCGACAATGGGTTGACCCGATGAAATGCCGCCAAGTATGCCACCGGCATGATTTGATTCAAAACCCAGTGGCGACATTAAATCGCGTCCTTCCGAGCCCTTTTGCGTGACAACGCCAAAACCATCGCCGATTTCAACGCCTTTTACCGCGTTTATGCCCATTAAGGCATGGGCGATGTCGGCATCTAGCCTATCGAACACGGGTTCACCCAGCCCAACGGGAACGCCAGTCGCCACCACAGAGATTTTGGCGCCAATCGAATCACCGGATTTTTTCAGCTCGCGCATATATTCATCCAGCGCCTCGAGCTTACTCGCATCGGGGAAGAAAAAGGCATTCTGCTCGACTTGACTAAAATCGAGGGTCTCAGCACAAATCGGTCCAAGTTGCGACATATAGCCTTGGATATTAATGCCATGCACTTGTTTTAAATACTTTTTCGCCACAGCACCCGCCGCGACCCGCATAGCGGTTTCGCGGGCCGATGAGCGGCCACCGCCACGGTAATCACGCAGGCCATACTTTTGCTGATAGGTGTAATCGGCGTGTCCTGGGCGGAATAAATCTTTGATATTAGAGTAATCTTGGCTGCGCTGATCGGTGTTTTCGATCAGAAGCCCAATGGAGGTGCCTGTGGTTTTGCCTTCAAACACACCGGATAAGATCCGTACTTCATCAGGCTCACGGCGCGCGGTGGTATAACGGGATGTACCAGGACGACGGCGGTCTAAATCATGCTGCATATCGGCTTCGGTGAGTTCGAGCCCTGGAGGGCAACCATCAATAATACAACCGAGCGCCACACCGTGACTTTCACCGAAGGTAGTCACCACAAAATTTTGACCAATACTGTTTCCAGACATCCGCTTTTTACACCTTAAATGATTTGCTTATCGCTCCGCGCCCAGCAATGGCTGGACAATTCTTTTTCCCGCTGCAAGCCTAACTGGCAGCGGGAAAAGACTCAACCTAATTTATGTACTTATTGTGATTATTGCGCGTCGCGATAAATAGCAAAAAGCGATTGATGTTCGACCAGTTGATCGCGAGTCAGCACAAACACACCGTCACCGCCGTGTTCAAAACTAACCCAAGTAAAAGGCACTTCAGGGAATTGCTCCATCAGATGCACCATAGAGTTACCCACCTCAACCACTAAAATCCCTGTTGGTGTCAGGTATTGGGCAGCATTCGCTAAAATACGTTTGGTTAAATCGAGGCCGTCACGACCCGAAGCTAAACCAATCGCAGGCTCATGGTGGTATTCATCTGGCATATCACCAATATCTTCTTCATCCACATAGGGCGGATTAGAGACAATCAAATCATATTGTGGACCTTCAGGAATGGCTGAAAACAGATCCGATTGCATCGGGAAAACTCTGTCCATCACCCCTAAGGTTTCGACGTTGATTTGCGCCACATCGAGGGCATCTTCACTGATATCCAGCGCATCAACCTCGGCCTCATCAAATTCGTAAGCACAGGCAATCGCGATACAACCACTGCCAGTACATAAATCTAAAATACGATTAACGGGTTTGCCGTATAACCAAGGGGCAAAGCGATTGGCAATCATCTCGGCGATAGGTGAACGTGGCACCAATACGCGCTCATCCACATAGAACTCAAGCCCAGCAAAGCGCGCTTTATTGGTTAAATAAGGCACTGGCAAACGTTCACGTACACGGCGAATAATCAGCTCGACGATTTTGTGTTTTTCGCTGCTGGTTAAGTTACTTAAAATCACCTGTTGGCCGATTTCTTCGGGCAAGTGCAGCGCATGAAACACTAAGGCGATAGCCTCATCCCACGCGTTATCCGTCCCGTGGCCATAGTACACATTGGCATCATTAAAGCGGCTCACCGCCCAACGCAACATGTCACCAATGGTGCGTAACTCTGTCACAGCTTCATCTACAAAGATCTTATCCAAAACGCTCTCCCGCTTGTATGTTCACAAACATTGTAACTGAACTCTATTCAGAAACCATAGGATTCAATAGAATACCCGCCATGAATAAAGACGATGACAAAGAAGGCATGGCGATGTTTTCGGCGCTAATCGAGGGGATAAAACCTATCACCCAAGATAAGCGGCATTTTCGCGCGCCCCTAAAAACCAAACAAGAAATTGAACTAAAAGAGCAACAGTTGCATGCTAACAGTTATTTCTCAGATACTTATCAACCGCTACTCCCCGTTCAAGGGCCGATGCGCTGGCTCGATGAAGGAGTCGATAGCCTCGAGCTTAAACGCTTAAGACGCGGCGATTATCAGCCGGATTTGTTGCTGGACTTGCACGGTTACCGCCAATCCGAGGCTAAACTCGAGCTCGCGGCGCTCATTCAAGCCTGTGTAAAACAGCAAAGCCAATGTTGTTGTGTGATGCACGGTTACGGCACTGGCATACTAAAACAGCAGGTGCCTATGTGGTTGGTGCAACATCCGATGGTAAAAGCGTTTCATCAGGCCCCCAAGGAATGGGGTGGCGATGCGGCGCTGCTGGTGCTTATCGATATTGGCGATCAACCACATCGACGTTAATGGACGTATTTATCCTCTAAAAAACAAAGGGCCCACTAATGTGAGCCCTTTGTTTTATCGAATGAATTAACTAATGCTGTGGGGCGCATGTTGCCAAACAATGCAAGCCTGCTCGGCATGTTTATCTATCAGAGTAATTCCAGAGGTAGCAAATAAGGGCGGCTCGACACCCGCAACTAACTCGCTGACCAAATAGCCTAAGAGTGGCATGTGGGAAATCACCAGCACTTTATCAGCCTTATACAACTCGGCATAGGCAACAATTAAAGCAGCCACATTAGCAGGATCGCCTGAAGGCACTAAATCATCAACAACTAGCCATTTACGGGGTTCGGGGAAATGTTGACTCAGTTCTTGCCAAGTTTGCTGAGCACGTAAATAAGGGCTAACCAAAACAAGATCAAAATCGCTGACACTTCGGGCTAACCAGTTACTCATTAACACTGTATGGTGTCTTCCTAAATCGGTAAGCGTTCTGTCCCTATCCGACTGAGCATTAAATCCAGCGTCACCATGTCGCATCAAAAATAGCTGCATACTTCTCTCGCTACCCACACTTGTTTTTGTTTTATCCCAATTGTAGCCCTAAAATGGATTTCGACAAACCTTGTAAGGGTTAATCTTTAGTCGATAAACACAAGAGATATTTGCCAAAAACCATTAAGACTATCAATATATAACAAGCCATCGTTACCGGAGTGTCTCTTTGCAAGCCTCTCAGTCTATTTACAAAAGTCCAAACGATCATCGTCAGTACCGTTATCTCGTATTAGATAATGCCCTCAGAGTATTATTGGTCGAAGATTTGGACGCCAGCCAAGCCGCCGCTTCCATGGCGGTGGCCGTAGGACATTTTGATGATCCTGTGGATAGACCCGGTATGGCGCATTTTTTAGAGCATATGCTCTTTTTAGGCACAGAAAAATTCCCCGACTCCGGCGAGTATCACGCCTTTATCAATCAGCATGGCGGCAGTAACAATGCGTGGACCGGCACAGAGCACACCAATTTCTTTTTTACCATCAACGCTGACGTATTTGCCGACTCCTTAGACAGATTTAGCCAATTCTTTATCGCCCCCAAATTTGACCTCGACCTAGTCGATAGGGAGCGCCAAGCGATTGAATCTGAATTTAGTTTAAAGCTGAAGGACGATATCCGCCGCACCTATCAAGTGCTTAAAGAAACCGTCAATCAACAGCATCCGTTTTCGAAATTTTCCGTCGGCAATTTAGTCACCCTTGGCGGAGAACAGGCGCAGGTTAGAAGCGAGCTATTGGCGTTTTATCAAAGCCATTACAGTGCCAATTTAATGACGCTCTGTTTAGTCGCGCCTATGCCGTTAGATGAGCTTCAGGCGCTGGCGGCCCAATATTTCAGTGCGGTCCGCAACTTAAACTTAGTCAAACAGTATCCTGATGTGCCGCTGTTTTCAGAAAATGAACTGCTTAAGCAAATCAATATTGTCCCTTTAAAGGAACAAAAGCGTTTAAGTATCAGTTTTAACTTCCCTGGCATCGACCACTACTACAAACGCAAGCCGCTGACCTATATTAGCCATATCCTCGGCAATGAGAGTAAGGGGAGCCTACTGTCGTATCTTAAAGAACAGGGGTTAGTGAATAATCTCTCCGCGGGCGGCGGAGTCAATGGCTATAACTTCAAGGATTACAGCATTGGCCTACAACTGACCGACAAAGGCTTGGCCAATATTGACGATATTGTCTGTAGCTGTTTTGAATATATCGAGCTGATAAGGACGCAAGGCCTTGAGGATTGGCGCTATCTAGAAAGAGCAAACCTGCTCAAAATGGCATTTCGCTATCAGGAGCAGGTGAAATCCCTCGATTTAGCCAGCCACTTAAGCATCAACATGCACCACTACGAAGTGGAAGACTTAGTCTTTGGTGACTATCGCATGGATGGCTTAGATATTAGCGAAACCCTTGAGCTATTGAGCTTAATGACGCCGCAAAATATGCGCTTGCAACTCATAGCACAGTCCGTTAAGACCGACCGCAAAGCCAATTGGTACCATACGCCATATCAAGTCTTACCGATAAAACCCGAATCCCTTGCCCGGTGGCAAGTGACACAAATTCGCCCTGAGTTGCAATTGCCCGCAGCCAATCCCTTTATCGTGGCCGACTCCATTGCCCGCCCCGATAAAAGTGAAGTCGCCGTGCCGGTGATTGTTGCAGAATCAACGGGATACCGGATTTGGCATAAAAAAGACGATGAGTTTAATGTCCCTAAAGGCCATATGTATCTATCGCTCGATTCGGAACAGGCGAGTAAAACCCCAAAACACGCAGCCCTCACCCGCCTATACGTTGAGATGTTGCTCGATTACTTGACTGAGCCAACTTATCAGGCTGAAGTTGCTGGACTAAGTTATAACATTTACCCCCATCAGGGCGGGATCACACTGCATCTATCTGGTTTTACGGGCAATCAAGAGACCCTGTTAGCCTTACTTATCCAAAAGGCGAGAGAACGTAATTTCACTGAAGAACGGTTCGCGTTAATTAAATCTCAGCTGCTGCGTAGCTGGCAAAACTTGGCGCAAGCCAAACCCATTTCACAGCTATTCACGAGCTTGACTGCCACACTGCAAAAACGCAGCTATGAACCAGCTCGCATGGCGCAGATGCTGGAAAATATCACCTTAAATGATCTGCATAACCATGTACGCGCCTTTTACGAGAAGATTTACCTTGAAGGGCTGATTTACGGCGATTGGCTTGTGTCAGAGGCGCAAGCCTTAGGAAAACGACTGGAGCATATCTTGTCCCTCGTCTCTAGCCCAAGCGCAGAGTCGACCCGTGAATTAATCAACTTAACCGGGCAAGGCACTCTCCTTCGGGAATTGTCGATAGACCATCAAGACAGTGCGATTATTGTTTATTATCAATCAGCTATAGCAACACCTGAAAAAATGGCGCTGTTTAGCTTACTCAACCACACTATGTCTTCGACCTTCTTCCATGAGTTACGTACCGAAAAACAATTGGGCTACATGGTCGGCACAGGTTATCTGCCACTCAATCGCCATCCGGGACTCATTTTCTATATTCAATCCCCGACAACGGGACCGCTGCATTTATTAGAGGCAATCGATGAATTTATCGCGGACTTTAATTATGCCGTGATGCAAATTACCAATGAAGAATGGGAAAGCACTAAACAGGGACTCATCAATCAAGTGATGGAACATGATGCTAACCTAAAAACCCGTGGTCAGCGTTATTGGGTGAGCGTGGGCAACCGTGATTATCAGTTTAATCAGCGTGAATTAGTGGTCGCGGAAATCAACAAACTCACTCGACCAGATCTCATCAAGTTTATGATGCGAAAAATGCGCACTAAGCATAGCGATAGACTGGTGCTTTTTAGCACAGGTTCTGCCCATGCGGCGCAGTCAGCGCTCAAATCAGAGAATATGATTACCGATCTTAAACTCTTTAAACAAAATACTGAAAAGTTCAATTTTTAGGCTGCAATCTCAAATTAGTTCATGAATTGAGAATTTGAACTAAACAAACAAAAGCGCTGTGTTACGGGTTTTACCTAGTCGTATCTCTTGTCTTTGTATAAAAATTTGATGCAAAACGCGGTCAATCCTCTTGATAGATGAAAAAGGATGCAAAATCCAACGCCATCTATATGCAATCCAAAGGATTTTTTACATCCTCACTTTTGACAAAAGCAAGTATTTCTGGAAAAGTGATGTAACACAATTGTTTCATGGCATCCTCGGACAATACTAAGAACAACACTATGCCAAAAGCACTCTTACAAATAATCCTACTTAGTTGCTTATTTTTAAGCACGTTGATTTCATCTTTCTCTGCTTCAGCATTTTCGAGTGAACCCTCTCCCATAGTGGTTTTACAGTCACAGTCATTTGGTGTCGAACAAGGTCTTTCACAAGGTACTGTAACTTCAATAGTACAAGATAACGATGGCTATCTCTGGATAGGTACGCTTAACGGACTTAACCGGTTTGATGGAAGAAATTTCAAACATTTTTATGCAAATGGAACAAACTCGGGGTTGCCAAGTTCATTTATTAGAAGTTTACAATTAGATAAGAATGGTGATCTTTACGTTGGTACTGATAATGGCTTAGCAATATATGATAAAAGTAAAGACTCCTTCATAAAATACGGCCCTCCACTTGAAAACAAACCTATTTGGAGCATAAATTTATCAATAAATAGCATCATTATTGGCACTAACAACTCAATAATAGAAATAACTGAAAAAAATAACTTTAATACATTAGCACCAAAAGGAATAGGAGAAATAAAGAAGTCCATAAAAATAGGTGATACTTACTTATTTAAGGACTACTCAGGAAAACTGTATGAATTAAAGAACGGAAACTTAGTTCTCATTAAAGAAAACATTATAGATATTGAACAAAAAGATACCAACACGCTCATACTATCTTCAAAGAATGGTCTTTTTGAATATGATGGTAACCTTGTAAAAAAAATAGATGACCGTGCATTTTCACAATTAGCCAAAAACAATGAGCTTATATATGGAATTTCCGAAAACAGTATCGTTAACATTCTTACAAGAAAAATAATAGGGTCTATATCTGAATACTCTCAAGACAAAGCAACTTACTTTTATGTGAATAAAAATTACTTTTCGATCGGTAGTGTTGACCAAGGATTTTCAATCATAAAAAGTCAAAGTAACTTAGTGAAACACACTACACTCGCTAACAACAGCACTTGGCATATAACTAAAAACAAAAGCGGTTTCCTTGTATCATCAGATTCAGAATATATCTCTCTTTTCAACAATAACTTTCAAAAAACATTTGATTTCAATACTCATACAAAGGGATACAAATATGCGGTAATGAACGAAGAGAAACTTTTTTACGGAACTAGCTCTGGCTTATTCGCTTTAGAAAACGAATCAACGACTATGCTGAGTCAAGAAACTATTTCATCATTATCTAGTAATGATGATGGCTCAATCTTATCTGCTGGGACTCCAGATGGGAAAGTATTAATAATTAAAGATTCTAGTATAATAAATACCTTTGACACAAAAAGAGGGGAGCCGATTTTCGATATTGAAATAATATCTGAAAACCTGTTTTACGTGGCAAGTCAAGGTGGTTTAAGAAAATATGAGAATGGAAACGAAACTCTTATCAGCGAACAATTAACTTACAGCATTGAAAAAGATAACAACAATATATTATTTGGAACTTCGACGGCCTTAATGCGTTATAACACATTAACGGGCGCAACAGAAAAAATATTATCCAACAATAAAGAAATATATTCAATTGTTAGTAACACAGACTTCATTACGGTATCATCGTTAGGTGAAGTCATTGTTTACAACAAGAAAAACCACACTTCATATACGTTAAATACATCAAATGGAAGTCAATATGAATATAACTCTCCTAGCGCTATAAGAGTTAACGAATTTGTTCTACTGGCAGGAATAGATGGGGTAAGTATTGTATCTCCAGAAGAAGTTAATGAATACATAAAAAACCAAAAAGTCAGCAAAACTGAGATAACAAACTTTTCGGTCTTCAATATTGCACAAGAAAAAAATGGCAAATACTTAAGCCAACCAATTGATGTTACTAATGAAATAAAACTAAAATACTCTGAATATCCATTCTCTTTCGATTTCATATCTCCAATGTCAGATGAATTTGCTACAAGCTATTACTATAGAATGCAAGGACTTTCTGATACTTGGATTTATTCTAATGGAACTAACTCTGCCACTTACACGAACTTATCACCAGGGAAATACATTTTTCAAGTTTATGCTATTAATAAACTTTCAGGAGATAAATCCCCTGAAAAAGAAGTGAATATTATAATAACTCCACCTTGGTGGTCATCAACTCAAGCCAAAGTATTTTATTTCATTATTTTAATGCTTTTCTCCCTGTTTATCTTCAAAGCCATCCTACGTAAACGAGAAATCCAACGGCAGATAGCATTAAGCGAAGAACGACTAAAGCTTTCTTTATGGGGAAGTGGAGATGAAATGTGGGACTGGGATATTGAGACCGGCAATATTTTCCGTTCGAATATTTGGGGAGCATTGGAATTCCCGAGAGATGGTCACCGTTCTGGCAACACTGATGAAGAAAGTAATATTCATCCCATGGATCAAGAACGTGTAAGAGAAGCGCTCAATAAACACTTCTACGGTGAAACCGATCATTTTGAAGCGGCATATAGAGTTAAAGGCAAAGATGATAGTTGGATCTGGATCCTAGACCGAGCGAAAATCGTAGAAAGAGACGATAAAGACAATGCACTGCGGATGACGGGTACAATTAAAAATATCAGTCAGTTCAAGCAAAAGGAAGAACAATTAAAACTGTTCGAAAAAGCCATTGAAAATATTTCCGAAGGTATGTTTATTCTCGACAGTGAATATCGATTTGTTGAGGTGAACGAAGCATGCTGTAGAATTTCTCAGCGTAATCGAACTGATTTTATTGGTAATCTGCTTACCTTCGATTTGTATCCGGAGTCCTTTACTAATCAAATTCGTACCATGTTAAAACAACAAGGTCGTTGGGCCAGCGAAGTTGAAGCAAGCCGTGGTGACAAGAGCCATTTCCATATGGAACTCACAATTGACGCCATTTACGATGAATTAGGTGAGTTATCGCATTACGTTGGAGTATTTTCTGATATATCAAGACGTAAACAGCAAGAAGAAGAGCTTCGTAAACTCACCAACAATGACCTATTAACGGGGCTGCCCAATCGCTCAAACTTGCAAGTCACATTAGGAAACTTGGTTAATAAAGAAATTACCCATGCCTTAATGGTACTCGACCTCGACAATTTTAAGCGTATCAATGACTCATTAGGCCATCAAATTGGTGATCAGTTACTCAAACTCGTTTCCGTCAGAATTAAGTCTGTTGTACCTAAAAACACCAGCATCTATCGCCTAGGTGGCGATGAGTTTGCGATTGTACTCGATAAAACATCTGACATTAGTGCCTGTGCCGCGATTGCAGGACGTGTCATTGAAGCCTTTAAAACCATATTTGAAATCGGCAATGAGCAGCTGGTTTTGGGCGTAAGTATTGGTATTGTTTTCTACCCTGAAGATGAACAGAGTGAGCAAGCACTTCTGAGAAAAGCAGATATTGCCATGTATCATGCTAAATCTGCCGGCGGTAATTGTTACCAATTCTACTCAGAATCCCTTAACCAACATGCGATTAAACAATTAGAAATTGAAAACCTAATTCGTGAAGGATTAAAAGAAGATTTATTTGAGGTGTATTATCAACCCAAAGTCGATCTTAAAAGTGGTCACGTCGCGGGGATGGAAGCCTTAGTCCGTTTAAATCATCCCACCCGTGGACTGGTCCCACCAAATGATTTTATTCCTCTTGCGGAAGAAAATGGTCTCATTATCGAAATCGGTGAAATTGTGCTGAGGAAAGCCTGTTTTGCTGCGCAGAAATGGCGTGAACAAGGGCTCTTTAAAGGAAGAGTCGCCGTCAATTTATCGTCACGTCAGTTTGCCCTACCCGATTTACAGCAACGAATTGAAGCTATTTTACGCTTGACACAATTGCCAGCAGCACATCTTGAACTCGAAATCACCGAAGGGACGGTTATTAAGCAGCCAGAAATGGCTATAACCGTTATGCAACAATTAGCGAAGATGGGGGTTAGTCTAGCGTTAGATGACTTCGGTACGGGTTACTCTTCGCTTTCTTACTTAAAACGATTCCCTATTCATACGCTCAAAATCGATAAAGCCTTTGTCGATGATATTGATAAATCTGACCGAGATTTAAAGATGGTCGATTCGATCATTACCATCGCTCACAATATGGGTCTGTCGGTTGTCGGTGAAGGTGTTGAACAAGCCGCACAACTAAATATCCTGCGCGCCCTTAACTGCGAAGAAATACAAGGTTATATCTTTAGCAAAGCGATTAATGAAACCGAATTTACTCAATTGCTGCAAGATGATCGAAGTAAATTCATGCCCCACCACAACATTATTTAATCCGACATTCCGCACCTGATTTAGGAATAAATTTGCCGATAGCGTTCACCTAACACGTCGAGAATGATCTGCTGGTCGGCCGTTAGCCCCGTGACCTGAGGTGGCGCCTCTCCTAACTGGTACTCGTGTACCCCGCCAAAGCGTAAAAAGATCCAGCGCGCAGTTGGTTTTTGCGTGGGTTTCTTTTTCATGTCCGCCACACTGCGATTCTGCTCTACTAAGCCCTGCCGGATACGGTGCTCCAGCGCCGCATAAATCATCAGGCTACAGGTCATCACCATCAGTAATGCTTCGATACGTTCTGGTTTTTTAAGATACAACGACGAGGTTAAAAATTCGGGACTTTTCAGAAAGCGAAACCCACGCTCGACGTTCTGCTGGGCTTTATAGATTGCCAACAGCTCAGCCATGGTGAGCGTTTCACTGTGATCATTGGTCGCGAGGATGAACACCCCAGTCTGGTTGCGTGCCTCTGCTACCCGCGCCAAGCTACTTGCGGCTAACCCCTTGATGTGAAATTGGTAGCTCACCGGCACTTCACCCTTTTGCGGCCTTCCGCGCCCAGCATAGAGAGGTTCACTCACGACCTCTGCTTCCAGTTGCAGCAGATTTAAGTTGGCTGCAAAACGGGCTAATTCAGCCTGCGCATCGGCCTCGCAGGCAAAACGCTGAGCACATAATTTGCCAAAGGCTTTCAGCTCACGCGTGCTGTCTTTCAGTAGGTTTTTGGCTAATGTTTGCTGCTCACGGTGGCTAGCCTGTTCGCTGCGCACCAGCAACCAACGCTGCGCGACGTCGGCATAATTGGCGCTTTGCCAACAGCCATGATAGCCATTGCCCAGCGCAACCAGCGACTGGGTGCCAATGGTTGCCACGGCTCGCTTGGCCTCATTGAGGGTGACAGGCACACGAGTCACGAACAACTGTTGCTGTTGTGCCAGTAGTTGCAAGGTGTCGGTGCAATACAGCGCCGCATCGCCGACCAGATAACGACTCTCCTGCGCGGCCTTGAGACTGCTCAAGTGGCGCCGTACGGTCTGGGCAAAGGCCTTGGTATCATTACTATTGCCACTCAAGGCTTGCATATAAATGGGCAGGCCGGCTTGATTTTCGCAGATAAGTTCCAGGATAACCTGGTTTAGCTCTGGCCGGTGGTCGCGGCTGTAGCCCCGTACCAATTGCAACTTACCGAGCTGTTCGCCATCGACTTGGTCATAGGCACCATCGACGTGGAAACTGGTGATATCGAGGTGTACTGCGGTACTTTTGAGCTCCAATCGCTCGACGACCTGTTCCGCCATCACCTGATAAAGCGTGCTGACATCGGCCTCAAAGAGGGCATCAAGGCAGCGGCCGAGCACGTCATCATTTAGGTCATCGGCACAGATCCCAGGGCCAATCAGACGCTCTACAGGCTTGTTGGCAAAGAATTGCGGGAACATGTGCAAGGTGGAGCTATGAAAGCCAAGACCATTCAGAATCATCGCCACCAAGGCTTCACCATGTGAAACTTTGTAGGGCGGCGTTTTGGGGAGCACCGCATCAATCATGCGAGCAATGCCGAGTTCTTGGCAGAGTGCAGCGACCAAACCAAGGTGGTCGAGGTTACGAATAGCGATAGCGGGAGTGGCCATAATGATCTACCTGCAAAAAGTAGTAATAGATCAGAATGGCCGATCGCCGTCAAGTTTTTTTAAATCGAAAATTAGGTGCGGAATGACGGTTTAATCATTAAATGATCTCTCAACGGTAGTTTGAAACATTGGCACAACATCTGCAATAAGGTGTTCAGTGTCAAAAAATAAAACAGTATCAACTACCCTGAGAGATAAAATGATGAAAGGAATTCTAACTGCTGCGTTACTGTCTACCATCGGCTTTGTAACAACTGCCACAGCCATTGAAACAACTGTAGAGAATACTCCATCTCAAACAGTTATATCATCTGAAGCGATTAAAGAAGTTAATCAAGAAGTCGCTGGCCATCCATATGTGAAGTTCAAGCCCTTAGAAGTCGCGGGCCATCCATATGTGAAGTTCAAGCCCTTAGAAGTCGCTGGTCATCCATATGTGAAGTTCAAGCCCTTAGAAGTCGCTGGTCATCCATATGTGAAATTTGCCAATTCAGATATTGAAATCGCTTAATTAAACTTTAAATTGAGGTGATAGAAAATGATTAACTCACTCAAAAAAGCATTTGGTTTCGCAAAGCCTGTTCGTAAAAAAGTGAAATTACCAGAAGGCTTAAACCACCTAGAAGTGATCCCTGCAAAGGGTTGGTGGAATTAATTCCACCTTAAGCGGAAATACACCGCCCACAAAGCCTAGAGCCATTTTGCTAGCGCTCGGCCCAGGCCAATAGAAAAGGAGCTTAATGCTCCTTTTCTATTGGCCATATTTACGAAAAACCATATACATTAAGCGGTTAGTCTAACGTCAGAAGTCTGGTACATTCTGCTTAACGCGATACGTTTATGGGAAGAGAAGAGTGGAAACGCTAAGGGACCCAGTATAAATCCCATTACAGCCCAGTAGCTTACCGATAGTCCTGCTCTAAAAGCCGCAACACCAAAACACCAGGAACAACTCGCAGACAAGGCAACAACGATATAAAACATGAATCCCACAGCAACCTCTTTATCGGCTAAGTCACGATAGTGCAAGTCAAAAAATAGCATTTCACTATGCCAATAGACTCTAAGCAAGGCTATTTATCTGCACTAATCAACATCTACATACACGGCGTCACGGCACAACTACCGTAAATAGGCACGCCATAATACAAGATCCCCCAGACAAATGTGAACATTTTTTAGGCAAAAATTAGCCTGGAGGCAATAAAAAAGCGGCATCGAATTGCCGCTTTTTTAACCGATACCTATTTATGTACCTAGAAGAAACGAGTCTTTTCTGCCGCCATCGCCTTAAGACGTGGGCATGGCTCAAATCGGTCGCCGTATTGAGCCTGATAACGTTCCAGTATGCTCACTAAATTATCGGCCCCTAGAGTATCGATATAGTGGAATGGGCCACCCAAGAATGGTGGGAAACCAATACCGAAGATAGCGCCAATATCACCATCGCGCGGTGAAGCAATAATGCTGTCATCTAAACAACGTACCGCTTCATTGAGCATTTGCACTACACAACGTTCCGCTACCGCGCTCATTTCTTTATCGATACCCGGTTTGATACCTAATACGCCATATACACTTTCATCTACGGCTTTCTTCTTGCTCGACGCTTTATTGCCAGCAGCATATTGATAGAAACCTTTGCCATTTTTACGGCCTTTTCTATCATCGCTCAGTAACTTATCGAAGGCTGCAGGGGCTTTAAAGCGCTCACCCAGTTCTTTTTCAAGGATTGGAGCGATTTTAGCACCGACATCGATACCCACTTCATCGAGCAAAGTGATAGGGCCAACGGGGAACCCGAATTTCACTAAGGCTTCGTCTAAGTGCTCAATACTCTGCCCTTCTAGCAGTAATTGCGCAGCTTCGTTCATGTAAAGTGCGAGGATACGGTTAACATAAAAACCGGCGCCGTCTTGTACCACGATTGGCGTTTTACCCTGTTTGCGGGCAAAGGCCACTGTGGTGGCTATCGTCTCAGGAGACGTTTTCGCATGGGCAATCACTTCCACCAGCGGCATTTTTTCTACTGGTGAGAAATAATGTAAGCCAATCACATTTTCAGGACGGCTTGCCGCTTGTGCAATTTGGCCAATGGGTAAAGATGAGGTGTTAGACGCAAAAATCGTGTGCTCACCGCATTCACGCTCAATATCTTTAACCATCTGATGTTTGAGCGCTAAATCCTCAAATACGGCTTCAACAACAATGTCAGCGTCCTTAACGCCTTTATATTCGGTCGTCGTTGTCATCAGTGCCATTAAATTGTCGCGAACGGCCGGCGTCATATGACGACGTTTAACGCCTTTATCCAATAATTTATAGGCGTAGGAAAGCGCATTGCTTAAGCCCTTTTCGTTAATGTCTTTTACCCTTGCAGGAATTTTAGCCTTAGTCGTCGTGACCGAAGCAATTCCACCGCCCATCAAACCGCCACCTAAGATCACGGCTTTTTTGACTTTACGTGGTGTCGCCCCTTCGGCGCCGGTTTCTTTCTTCATCTCTGTGGTTGCAAAGAAAATACTGCGCAGCGCCTCAGATTCTTTCGACACCACCAGCTCAGCAAAATGGCTGGCTTCCACCTCAAGCCCTTTTTGCATCCCCTTCGCCATACCTTGGCGCACACAATCAATAATTTTTGCTGGCGCAGGATAGTTACCTTGAGTTTTCTTAGCGACTTGCTTGGCGGCTTGATCGAAAATAATGTTACGACCGAATCCTGTGCCTTCGAGTAATTGATTGACCAGCGATTTTTTAACCGGTTTCGCCGTACGCTTACCCGCAAGCGCCATCTCCACCGCGGTTTGCAGTAAAATCGTCTGTGGTACTACGTCGTTAACTAAGCCCATCTTTAACGCTTGCTTCGGACGGATTTGTTTACCCGTCAACATCATATCCAGTGCAGTAGTGATCCCCACTAAACGAGGCAAACGCTGAGTACCGCCGCCACCGGGTAATAAACCGAGTTGCACTTCGGGGACACCCAGCATGGTCTTGCCATCATCACTGCACACACGTTGATGGCAGGCAAGCGCTAGTTCTAAACCGCCGCCCAAGCAAGCGCCATGTATCGCGGCAACCACAGGGATATTCAAGGCTTCTAACTCGTTAAACACCACATGCCCTTGCTGGGATAAGGCTTTCGCATCGCCCGCCGTTTGGCAAGCGTCGAGCATAGAGATATCCGCCCCAGCTACGAAGGAGTCTTTTTTACCCGAAATCAGCACTAGTCCACGGATACTGCTATCGCGTTTAATCTCAGACAGGATCTCACTGATCTCAGGGCCAAATTCTGCCTTGAGGGTATTCATGGTTTCGCCGGGTACGTCCATCGTTAGAATGGCGATACCGTCTTCACGGCGGGTTAAATTAAATGTCTTTTCCATCGCCATTACTCCACTTCCACAATCATTGCAGCCCCTAAACCACCCGCAGCACAGGCCGTTGCCAGACCCGTTCCACCGCCACGACGTTTAAGCTCACGGCAAACCTGAGTGATTAAACGTGTACCTGTGGCCGCAAAAGGATGGCCGTAAGCTAAAGAACCACCGAGCACGTTAAATTTGCTCATATCGATTTCACCAATAGCACGATTACGCCCTAATTTTTCTTCGGCAAATTTCTTTGAGGCAAACATCTGCATATTGGCTAAGGTTTGTGCCGCAAAAGCTTCATGCATTTCGATGAGGGTTAAATCTTCTAATTCCATGCCGGCGCGCTTTAATGCCAATGGCGTTGCATAGGATGGCCCCATCAGCATGTCTTGCCAGACATCAATCGCGGTAAATGCGTAGCTCTTAATGTAACCAATAGGTTGATAACCCAAGGCTTTAGCACGGCCTTCACTCATCAAAATGATCGCCGAGGCGCCATCGGTCAGCGGCGTACTGTTAGCGGCAGTCACGCTGCCATGCTTTCTATCGAAAGCGGGACGCAGTTTAGCGTAAGAGCTTAAATCGGAGTTTTCTCGAATGTTATTATCGCGCTCGATAAACTGTTTATATGGTGGAACATGAGCCACCATCACTTCGTCACGTAGGTGACCTGAGGCCCAGGTTTCACTCGCCAGCGTGTGAGAACGGTGTGCCAGCGCATCTTGGTCGGCGCGGCTGATATTATAGGTCTTGGCCATTTGCTCTGCGGTTTGTCCCATGGACAATCCCGTAGAATACTCAGCAACGGCAGGCGGCACAGGCAGTAAATCTTTGATGCCTAAACGGCGGAAAATTTGTAACTTTTGGCCAAAAGTGCGGGCTTTATTCAGATCGACTAAGGCATGGGCAAGTTTTTTAGACACACCAATAGGTAATACAGAAGAAGAGTCGGCACCGCCGGCAATACCAATCTCGATATTGCCGGTCATGATTGACTCAGCCACATTCACCGCAGATTGGAAACTGGTCGCACAAGCACGGGTCACGCTGTAGGCATCGGTTGACACATCCATGCCCGTTCCTAACACGATTTCACGAGCAATGTTCGGTGCCGCTGGCATTTGTACCACCTGACCGTACACTAATTGCTCAATCAACTTAGGATCCAGTTCGCTACGGGCCAGCAGTTCGTTAACCACCATTTTGCCCATATCGAGCGCCGACACACCGTGGAATGCGGTCGCCTGTTTCGCAAATGGCGTTCTTAAGCCTGCCACAATGGCGATACGCTCACCTTTTGCGTTAGTTACCTGTTGTCTATCACTCATTTGTCACCCTCTTTATGTGCGCTATCGCTGAGAGATTTCAGGCGGCGCTATCGATTTCCATGTTTGCCCTGCTGTTTGGCACCAAAAAAGCCTAATAACAGGTCTGACCATTAAAGTGTGATCTGATTCTAACTTCTTGTCAGCAAGTTTTAAACACCTGTTTGTTTTTTTAACACTAGCCAAACCCTTAGGGAATTCTTTACCATATTCGTTGTCTATAGCCCACACACGTATTTTCAATCGATATTTTCAACCTAAAAAACGAGTAGCATCATGCCTTTGAGTCGCTTCCACGCATTACGCACTTACCTAAATAAGGTTGTTTTAGGGCAGCCAGTTTTGACTGAAAACCTGCTCATTGCCCTCATTGCCAATGGCCATTTATTAGTAGAAGGCCCACCAGGTCTCGCTAAAACCCGTGCAGTTAAAGCCCTCTGCGATGGTGTTGAAGGGGATTTCCACCGGATCCAATTTACCCCTGACCTACTGCCAGCCGACCTTACGGGTACGGATATCTATCGCTCACAAACTGGTACCTTCGAATTTGAAGTGGGCCCGATTTTCCACAACCTGATCCTCGCCGATGAAATCAACCGCGCTCCAGCTAAGGTGCAGTCGGCGTTATTAGAGGCCATGGCCGAAGGTCAAGTGACAGTGGGTAAAAACAGTTATAAGTTGCCGCCACTCTTCCTCGTGATGGCAACTCAAAACCCCTTAGAAAACGAAGGCACTTATCCGCTGCCCGAAGCCCAGCTCGACCGCTTTTTAATGCACCTGAATTTAGATTATCCAAGTGGTGACACTGAAATCGAGATCCTGCGCCAATCCCGCCAAGAAGCACTCACCCATGAGTTGCCGACTGCGGAACCCATTGCCCAGGCCGATATTTTTGCCGCCCGAGATGAAGCGATGGAGATCTATCTCGCCGAACCGCTAGAGAAATACATAGTCGAAATCATTATGGCGACCCGCCAACCCGCGCGTTACAGCGACGAGCTGGCAAAATGGTTAGAGTACGGAGTAAGTCCGCGTGCGACGATTTCGCTGGAGCGCTGCGCCCGTGCCAGAGCTTGGTTACACGAGCGCGATTTTGTCTCTCCCGAGGATATTCAAGCCGTTGCCCCCAATGTGTTAAGACACAGACTGCTGCTGAGTTATCAAGCGCAGGCCGAGGGTGTCAGCCGCGACCAAGTGATCAACCATATTTTGACTCAGGTCGCCGTCCCTTAATCTCAGGGCATGGTCTGGATACGCGGGCTGATAAATCCTAGGTAACTGAATCGCTTTGTATGAGTAGCTTTGAATGAATAACAGTGCGCTAAACGCAACCCAACACAGTGATGGCAATCCACATGGCTTGCCATTATTTGCCGACGGGCTGCATTTAACTGAGAAAGAACTGCTCGCCTGCCAGACAATTGCGCGGGCTATTCCTGAGCGCCACAGCCGGGCACGTGCCAATATGGCGGGGCATCGCAGCAGTTTAATCAAAGGCCGCGGGATGGAATTTGCCGAAGTGCGCCATTATCAACAGGGCGACGATGTACGCACTATTGATTGGCGCGTGACCGCCCGCACGGGACAAACCCACACTAAGCTATTTATTGAGGAGCGCGAGCGCCCTATTCTGCTGCTGCTCGATTTAAGCCAGAGCCTGTATTTTGGCTCGAGTTTGTTGCTGCAATCGGTACAAGCGGGGCATTTAGCGACCACGTTAGGTTGGAATGCCATCAATCATGGTGACAGACTCGGCGCCTTAATCGCCTGCGAGTCTGAGCATCTAGAGTTAAAACCCCGCAGTCGCCGCCAAGGGATTTTACAGCTCATTTCAGGCCTGCGCCGAGTGCACGAGCAACAACTCAATCAGCTCGGCAGTCATCCACGGGATCCAGACCATATCCTGCGTGCCTGTCAGCGCTTGCAACGGATCGCGAAACCGGGCTCATTGATTTGGATCATCACAGATGGCAGCCATTTTACGCCGCAATGTATCGCGCCGCTGACAGAACTTAAACGCCATTGTGATATTGGCGCTTATTTGGTGACCGACCCACTCAGGCAGGGCAACCTCAACTTACCCAAGCAGTTTAGTTTGCCTGTTCGCGAAGGGGACCAAGATTTAGTGCTGACTCGCGACAGTTATCAAGCATGGCTTGGGCAGCAACAACAGCAGCAAAATGACTTTATCGCCATGATGCAAAAGCTGAAGGTGCGTACCCAATTTATCGACGCGGGTTTACCCCTCGCACAGCAATTAGCCTTACTGCAATAACGGCACGGCAAATAAGTGAGTAATAGTAGACAGTGCAACATAAAGCATAAGTGAGTCCAAAGCGTGAACCCACAAACTCTAAATCCAGCCTTGGATAAGGCTGCCACGCCAAATCCTGCTTTGGCGGATTTACAAGATATTATTCTCCCCGACCCGATTGGGGCTTGGCCATGGGCCATAGGTTATTGGTTAGCACTCGCTATCCTGTTGGTTTTGTTGATTGCCGCAATTCTTTGGCTCAAAAAACGTGCCGCCTACTTAGCGCCTAAAAAAGCCGCCCAAGGTTTATTTGCAGCACTTGATCCTCATTCGGCCCAGTATCCCTCTGACGTGAATCAGCTGTTAAAACGCACCGCCTTAAGTTATCAGCCAAGGGAAGTGATAGCCAAACTCGACGGTCCCGCATGGGGAACCTGGTTAGATAGCCATTTGCCCACAAAGCAGCGCGGCCGCATTGGGCCATTATTGGATAAACGCCACCAGGCTAAACCACTCAGCGCCGAGGAGGCCCTTGAGTTACAGGCTCTCGCCCGCTGCTGGTTTGCCTCAAAAGCCAAATTAAGCGCACCGATAATGCACACTGCTGCAAGCCAAAACCCGACTTCGTCGGCAACAGTAACACCGACTCCAGCTAAGCCTGCGGAGGAGCAATGTTAACAGTCGTATGGCCTTTGGCATTGATTTTACTGCCTTTACCTTTTATTTTTTGGCGTCACCAAACGGTGCAAGCCGAAGGTGGCCGCCTGCAATTGCCCGGTATTAGTCAAACGGGCAAGGCCAATATCACTAGCCACAGCCGCCAAAGCCGCAAGCGCTATTGGTTGATGTGGAGCTTGTTAGTGCTTGCTATCGCCCGCCCACAATGGCTTGGCGATCCGATTGAACTACCAAGCCAAGGGCGGGATCTGATGCTGGCGGTGGACTTATCCGGCAGTATGCAGATTGAAGATATGGTGATTAACGGCAAAGTCGTTGACCGTTTTACCCTGATCCAACACGTGGTCAGTGAGTTTATTGAGCGTCGCAAAGGCGATCGTATCGGTTTAATTTTATTTGCCGATCACGCCTATTTACAGGCACCACTTACTCAAGATAGACGCTCTGTCGCCCAGTTTTTAAAGGAGGCGCAGATTGGCCTTGTCGGTAAGCAAACGGCGATTGGCGAGTCGATCGCACTCGCGGTCAAGCGCTTCGATAAAATGGATGAGAGTAACAGAGTCTTGATTTTATTGACTGACGGTTCAAATAACGCCGGTAATATCGATCCTGAGCAAGCGGCCCAAATCGCCGCTAATCGCAAAGTGACGATTTATACCGTGGGCGTGGGTGCCGATGTTATGGAAAGACGCACCCTGTTTGGGCGTGAGCGCGTCAATCCGTCGATGGATCTCGATGAAAACCAACTCAAGCATATTGCCGATGTTACCCATGGCCGCTATTTCCGCGCCCGTAACAGCCAAGAGCTGGAACAGATTTATCAAGAAGTTGATAAACTGGAGCCAGTGAGTCGCGATCAACTCAGCTATCGTCCTCAAGCGGAGCTATTCTATTGGCCGCTCGCACTCGCGCTGCTCACCAGCATTTGGATAGCCTTAGGTCAGTTATCACTGTTTTCGCGGACTAAAAACCCTATTCCATCAGCAACACCACGGGGGGATGTTCGTTAATGAGCCTGCATTTTATTCGTCCAGAATGGTTACTCGCCCTATTGCCACTCGCCATCATCCTGTGGGCGCTATGGCGCCAACACCAGAGCAACAGCGCCTGGAATCGCTATATTGCACCGCACTTGGCCAAAATATTGGTCACAGAGGGCACGCAAAAATCCCGTCGACCACTGCATATATTGGCTTTCACTTGGGTGATTGCCACCTTGGCCTTAGCGGGCCCCGCCCTCAATAAGCAAACCTTGCCCGTTTTCGCCGCCGAGCAAGGCCGAGTGTTGGTGATGGACATGTCTGTCTCCATGTTTGCCACCGATCTGGCGCCCAACCGCTTAACCCAAACCAAGTTTAGAGCGACGGATTTGCTCCGCGGCTTAAAAGAAGGCGAAACTGGCCTGATTGCCTTCGCCGGCGATGCCTTTACCATAAGCCCGCTCACCCGAGACACGGGCACGCTGCTTAATTTATTACCCACGTTAAGCCCTGACATTATGCCCGTGTTGGGCTCAAACCTAGCGGCCGCGCTAACCCAAGCTAAAAATCTACTGGCACAGGGCGGGCATCTACGGGGCGATATTATTGTGATGACAGATGGCATCACCCCGAGGCAATTCGATGAGGCTAACTCTGCCTTAGCCGGTAGCCAATATCGCCTCGCGATCATGGGATTTGGTAGCCCCCAAGGCGCGCCCATCCGCTTACCCGATGGCCAATTACAGCGTGACAGCAGCAATGAAGTCGTTGTCGCCAAAACCGACTTTGGCTTACTGCAAAAATTAGCCGATAACCATAATGGCATCATGATCCCCAATCGTGCCGATGGTCAGGATTTAGCACAGTTGCAACATTGGTTGAGTGACAGTGGCAATGCCAAAGCCACGGATCTCGATGGAGAAACCTGGCAAGATCTCGGCCCTTACCTCGCCTTACTCTTACTCATCCCTGCCCTGCTGAGCTTTAGGCAAGGCATGCTCGCCAACTGGCTGCTGATGGGATTGGGCGGTCTATTGCTCAGCGCTGCGCCGCAAAGCGCCCATGCCAGCGCATGGGACTCACTCTGGCACACCCAAGAGCAACAGGCGATGCAGGCCTATCAAGCTGAGGATTACGCCAATGCCGCACAAAAATTCGAGACGCCCCAATGGCAAGGCGCGGCGCAGTACAAGGCGGGCGAGTACGAACAGGCGCTAAAAAGCTTTGAGCAAGATAGCTCAGCCAATGGCCTTTACAACCAAGGCAACGCGCTGATGCAACTCGGTAAACCCGACAAAGCCAAGGAGCGTTATCAGGCCGCACTCGACAAGCAGCCCGAGTTTCCACAGGCCAAGGCCAACCTTGAGTTAGCAGAGAAATTGCTGAACCAGCAGCAGTCGCAGCAAAATGCTGACAATCAAGATAAACAGTCTCAAGGCGATCAAAACCAACAGGGACAGGACCAGAACGATCAGCAGCAGGGAGATCAACAATCCTCGCAAAACGACCAAGCTCAAGATCAGTCTCAAGAGCAGCAGTCCCAACAGCAAAATAATTCTGATCAAGCGGACAAAAAACCATCGCAGGAGCAAAGTACCTCATCAGAGCAGAATGATCCTGAGCAAGGCGCGCAGGATAAACAGCAAGCGAGTGATGAAAACGCCAAGCAAGATCAGCAAGATGCACAGCAGGAACAACAGCAGGCCGAGCAACAAGCCAATCAGCAAAACGGCGCCGATAACAATGCTGAAGATAAAGAAGATCCAGCCAGCAACGAGGCAAAAATGCAGGCAAAGGTCGAGGATGATAAGTCCAAAGCCAAGCAAGAACAGCAACAGGCCGTAGCGCAAAAAGCGGATAAAGAGAAACAGGCGCAGGCGGATAAAAAACCAGATACCGCTGTTGAGTCTGTTGAAGCGCCGCCGAGTAACAGCGAGCCTTTACCCGCCGAGATGCAGCGAGCACTGCGGGGCCTGAGTGAAGATCCACAGGTGTTGCTGCGTAACAAGATGCAACTCGAATATCAAAAACGCCGTCAAAATGGCCAAATATCAAGGGATAACGAACAGTGGTGATCAGACAATTTTTTATCCTCCTCACGCTTTGCATCGCGGTCATTCAACCCGCCTTTGCCCTGAGCAAACTCGAGGCGTCGGTCGATCGCAATCCGGTGATGGAGGGAGAGTACTTTGTGCTCAATGTCAGTGCCGACGATGAGGTCGACACGGGTAAACTCGATACCTCCATCCTGCTCAAGGATTTTATCGTGGGTCGCACCAGCGTGAGTCGCAGCACCCAGATAATGAACTTCGATGCGGTCAAAGAGACCCGCTGGCAAGTGCTGCTTGCCCCAAAGCAAAAGGGCCAACTGACCATTCCATCTTTTAGCATTGATGGCGTCAGCTCCGCCGAAATTCCCCTCAAGGTAGTCGAAGCGGGCGCACAACCTGAGCAGGCCAAGAATCTGTTTATCGATGCCAAAGTTTCGACCGATGAGGCCTACGTCGGCCAGCTTATCACCTATAAAGTAAAGCTTTATCTTGCGGTCGAACTGCAACGCGGTGTGCTCAATGCCCCGGTTATCGAAGGCGCGCAGATTAAGCAAATTGGCGAAGACAAAGACGGCTCAGAGATCATCGAAGGCCGTCGTTATCGCGTGATTGAGCGCACCTATGGCATCATTCCCGACTTACCCGGCCAAGTGAACATCAAAGGCGCGACCTTTTCTGGCGATGTATTAGTAGAATCCCAACGCCGTGGCGGCATGTTTGGCTTTAACGAGAGCCGGCCAATGCAGGCTGGCGCGCCCTCCTTAAGCATCCAAATCGAACCTGCGCCAACGAGCTTCCAAGGCCAATGGCTTGTGGCCGATTTAGTGGCCTTAAAAGAAAGTTTTCCCGAGGATGTAAAAGAGTTTACCGTCGGTAGCCCCATCACCCGCACGCTCACCTTATTGGCCTCCAATGCCGATGAGAATAGCCTGCCGGATATCGCGCAAAACCTGCCACCTGAGCTCAAATCCTATCCCGAAAAACCCCAGCGCCAGAGCTTTGTGCGCGACGCGCAGATAGTGTCACAGTACAGCATTACCTCGGCCATAGTCCCCAGTAAGGCGGGCACTTTTACCTTACCCGAAGTGAAAGTACCTTGGTGGAATCCGCATCTTAAACGCCAAGAAATGGCGACCCTGCCCGCCCGCACCATTCAAGTAAAAGGTGGCGCCGTGGTCGACACGCCCATCGAACCCAACTGGCAGGCAAATACCAGCACGAACAGTGAAAGTCATTGGAACGCTAATCTGTTCGCCCTGCTGTGGCTGGTGACATTAGTTGCTTGGGCCGTCACTTTTGTCGCTTGGCGACGTGCGCTGAAGCGCCAAACAACAGTCAATACACCAGTCACAGCGCAACCGCTCGTTCTTAGCACAGGTCTTAAGGGCTTAGAGCAAGCCTGCGCTAAAGGTAATGTCAGTGATATTTTGCAGCAATTGCAGCAATACTGTAGTGAGCAGGCCGCTCGCCCTATGACACTCGATAAAATTGCCGCGCAGTCGCGCGAGTTAGCTGAAGCGATTCGTCAGTTGCAAGCCTTAGCCTACGGTGGTAAAGCCAATAGCGATACCCAACTGGCTGTCGCGGTAAAAGCATTGTTAAGCGCGGTAAAAAACGGCAATCTAAAATCCATGGCGCAGCAATCCACGCCATTACGCCCGCTAAATCCAAACGGCTAACCCTAAACGGCGCCACTGCTTTCTCGCATGAATAAGGTGTAATGTTTTGAATCGTAAAATAAAAAGAAAATATCGAAAAAATGTTTGCTAACTGGCGAAAGAAATCCGTCGAGCCTGCGGTCTCTTCTGACATGCTGAGCAAACAACGACGATACAACAGCCTAGTCAAGGCGCTGCACGCCGATATCTTCCGCTATGCCTTTTGGTTATGCGGCGATAAGCCGGTGGCAGAAGACATCACCCAAGAAACCTTCTTGCGGGCATGGCGCTCTTTAGATTCCCTACAGGATGATAAAGCGGCGAAGGCTTGGCTGATCACGATTCTGAGGCGCGAAAATGCCCGTCGATTCGAGCGTAAACAATTTGATTACGCCGATGTCGAGCAAGACAGCTTAGAGGATCACCTCGCCTCCAGCACGGAAGAACAAACCGAGCAGTATTGGCTGAGACGGCAAATCGCAAAGTTAGATATTGAATATCGGGAACCCTTATTGCTGCAGTTAATCGGCGGTTTTAGTGGTGATGAAATCGCCCAACTGTTGGAGTTAAACCGTAACACAGTGATGACACGCTTATTTCGGGCGAGAAACCAATTGAAAGAACTACTTGAGAAAACCGATCTGAGAGGTCAATCCAATGGATGAGCTTAAATTTAGACGTCAAGCTTATGAAGATCCTCATAATCAAGATCCCGAGTTTGTTGCGCAAATGCAGGAAAGCGCAGAAAACCAAGCATTTGTCGCAGAACTTAAAGGCCTAGATGCCAAAATCAGTCACGCATTAAAAGTGAATGTGCCAGAGGACTTGGCCGACAAACTTATCCTGCGCCAACAACTGCAGCAACACCATAAACAGCGCCGACAAACGGGCTTTTTAGTCGCCATGGCCGCGTCGATTGCCTTTATTGTGGGGATCAGTTTCAGTTTATTGCGCTTAGGTCCAGTCGATTTAGCCGAGCATGCCTTAGCCCATGTTAACCATGAAGGTGTGGCCTTGCAGGTAGATCAGAATGTCAACTTTAGCCAAGTGAACGCGCAGCTCGCCTCCTTAAAACACTTAGAGCATGCCAAATTTACCGAGCAACCAGGTAAGGTCTATTACACCTCTTACTGTGATTTTCAAGGGGTTAAGAGCTTACATCTAGTGCTGCAGGGCGAAAAAGGTAAAGTCACCCTATTTATTGTGCCAGTTGAAAAACGCATGGTGCTGGATAACACCTTTGCCGATGGTAAATACCAAGGCATGGGCTTTGAGGCCGGTGATGCCTACATTTTGCTTGTGGGTGAAAATCAGGCCGACCTTAGCTTCGTAAAAGACGAAATCAAGAACACTTTTATCTAACTCATTAATATTTAATATTTTATAAAATCGACCTCCGATCTTTTCTCATGCTCGGAGGTCGGATTTCGATCACATCTCTATCTACTAATGGGTTCTTGCTCAAACATCTGGTAGCATGCTTGCCACTTTTAATAATAACAAGATGGGATAAAGACAATATGACGATTGAAACCCCGATTTTAATCACATTTGTTGGCTATTTAGTATTGATGATGGGCATAGGATTTTGGGCTTACCGTGCCACCGATACTGTTGATGATTATATTTTAGGCGGCCGTAAAATGGGTCCCGCCGTCACCGCGCTTAGCGTGGGCGCCTCCGATATGTCAGGCTGGTTGCTCTTAGGCTTACCAGGTGCCGTTTACTTAGGCGGCTTAGGCGAAGCATGGATTGGGATTGGCTTAGTGGTCGGCGCTTGGCTTAACTGGTTGTTTGTGGCCAAACGCCTGCGCATTTATACCCAATTAGCAGACAACGCCCTCACCCTGCCCGACTTCTTCGAGAAACGTTTTCACGATAAACAGGGTTACCTCAAGCTTGTCTCTGCGGTCACGATTCTGGTGTTTTTCACCTTCTATGCATCTTCTGGCATGGTGGGTGGCGCCATTCTGTTCGAAAAAGTCTTCGGCCTCGATTATAACGTTGCCTTAGTGATTGGCTCGGCCATCATTGTGGGTTACACCTTTATTGGCGGTTTTTTTGCCGTGAGTTGGACCGACTTCTTCCAAGGCTGTTTAATGCTAATAGCCCTGCTGATCATCCCCTTTGCGGTGTTCTCGCACCCAGAGAGCCATGCGGGAATTGAGTCTATCGACCCAGCCATGTTGGCACTGATCAGTGACAAAACCACAGTGATTGGCTTGTTATCACTGCTCGCATGGGGACTGGGTTATTTCGGTCAGCCCCATATTTTGTCGCGCTTTATGGCCATTGGCAGCGCCGATGCACTGCCGCTGTCACGCCGTATCGCCATGAGCTGGATGATGTTATCTCTCATCGGCGCGTTAGCCACAGGCTTAGCGGGTTCACTGTATTTTGCCAATCAACCCTTGGCCAATGCCGAAACCGTGTTTATTCATTTAGCCCAAGCCGCCTTCAATCCTTGGATTGGCGGATTACTGATCGCCGCGATTCTGTCGGCCATTATGAGTACCATTGATTCGCAGTTGTTGGTGTGTTCGAGCGTGATCACCGAGGACTTTTACCGCAAGTGGTTACGCCCTCAAGCCGACGACCGCGAGCTGATGATGGTAGGTCGTATGGGCGTGCTGGCCATTGCCGTGATCGCAGGGATCATTGCCCTGAATCCTGAAAGCAGTGTATTAAGCCTAGTTAGTTATGCGTGGGCAGGTTTTGGTGCCGCCTTTGGTCCTGTCGTACTGCTATCACTCTTCTGGAAGCAGTACAGCCGTAACGGAGCGATTGCGACCATTATTGTCGGCGCATTAACCGTAGTGATTTGGAAGCAGCTCTCTGGTGGTATTTTCGATCTGTACGAAATTTTACCCGGATTTGTGTTTGCGATTATTGCCGGTGTTATCGTCAGTAAAATGTCACGCCCTGCCGAAGAAATTACCGCGGAATTTGAGCAATTTAAATCCGCGTTATAACAGCAAATTTTCTGGCTATGATTGTAAAAAGCGTACATGTGTACGCTTTTTACAAATTGTTTAAATTTCTTAACTTTTCCATCGTTACAAAGCATTAACCTCAATTAAAACTCCCGTCACCCATAAAAGCCAAAGATACCAAGCATCTGGCCAGACCATTCGTTCATGCTAAAGTACGACTCCGTTTTAATTAACTGTTATTTAACAAATTTCAAATCTGGTCGGACTTGTTGAGGTTACGCACAGTCCCTACCATGCCGGAGATTATAAAAGGATTTGCGCCTTGTTCTGGCAACTAGGACCGAACAAAATCCAATACCAAAATAATGAGAGAATAATAATGAAATCATTCAACAAGACACTGCTTGCCGTTGCCGTTGCATTGGCGAGCTCACAAACATTTGCATCGGGTTTCCAATTAAACAGCCAATCAGCCACAGGTATGGGCCGTGCATTTGCCGGTGACGCAGTCATCGCCGATAACGCTTCAGTGTTATCTCGTAACCCAGCAGCGATGGCATTATTCGATAAAGATGCAATCTCTTTAGGCTTAACCTATGCCGATATTACTGTTGATGTTAAAGACGTTAACTTTGGCGGTGGCGCCTATGATTTAGGCAGCATCGACGATGCGGGTAGTTCTAAAGTTATCCCAAACATTTTCTACATCCACCCAATCGACGATAAATTCGCCGTGGGTTTTGCTGCATTCTCTAACTTCGGTACCGGTACCGATGCCAGCTCACTTTCGAAGAATTTGCCAGCAGGCTCACCAGCGCCTTTCGACCTACTGGGTGAAACTGAAGTCACTACCGTTAACTTCAACGCCAGCGTGTCATACCGCATTAACGATATGTTCAGTATCGGTGCGGGTGTGGACGCAATCTACGGTGAAGGTCGTTTAACCCGTAATATGGGCACAACGCCTCTGGTTGACGTAGACGCTGACGGTTGGGCATTCGGTGGTATCGTAGGTGCTACTATTGAGTTAGATAAAGACAACCGTTTTGGTATCAGCTACCGTTTCAGCCCAACAGTCAATGTTGAAGGCGATATCAATACGGTCTCGATGACAACCATTCCTGGTGTTGGTGCAGTACCAGTTACGACCAGTTTTGATAGCTTAGATGTACCGTTAGCGGATATTTTCCAAGTAGCCGGTTTCCATCAAATCACCCCTAAATTTGCACTGCACTACACTGCACAGCACACCCAATGGGGCAACTTTGATCAAATCACCGCGAAAGATGGCACAGCAACGATTGCCGCTGTGGGTATGACTCAGCCTGTAGGTGATGTAGCCCTGAAAGAATACCAATGGAAAGATTCATGGTTATTCAGCGTGGGTGGTACTTACACCATCAACGAACAATTCACCGTTCGTGCAGGTTACATGCATGACCAAGGCGTTGTGGACGAAATCAGCTCGATTTCATTCCCAGACTCTGACCGTAACTGGTTCACAGCGGGTATGAGCTACCACCTCAATCCACAAAACACCGTTGACTTCGGTATCGCTTACATTAAAGGTGAAGAAGTTCACCTGATCGAAAACAGTGCAATCACAGGCCCTGTGAACGCGGTAACTGAATCAAGCGGTATGTACTACTCAGTACAGTACAGCTACCAGTTCTAAGCTGTTTCGAACTCAAAAAAGCCGCATTTTTGCGGCTTTTTTGTATCTTGCGTATTTATTGCCTAAAGTTAATCCATCCCCCACTTACACTGTCACCCTTATGGCAAAAGTCATTGGACTCGGTGGTATTTTCTTTAAAAGTACTGATCCCATCGCGTTAGCCACTTGGTATCAAACCCATCTGCAAATACCAATTGAAAACTGGGGCGGCGCAGCCTTTTATCACAACGATAAACCAACCCCCGGTTACCATGTGTGGACCCCCTTCGACCATAACACCAGCTATTTTGCCCCGACCGACAAAAGCTTTATGTTCAATTTTATCGTTGACGATCTGGAGCAAGCCCTGTTTCAAGTCACTCAGGGCGGCGGCAAACAAATTGGAGATATCGAAGACTCAGAATTTGGCCGCTTCGGTTGGTTTATCGACCCCGATGGCAATAAAGTCGAATTATGGCAGCCAAGCCCGATCCCTCCCGTTAACTAAGTGGCTAACTTATAAGCCGCTTTTACAACCGCGTATCAATCCTGAATAGCGGCTGAGCATTTTCAATAAAGCCCAAAGCTTTACTCATTTGCCTATGCCCAAAGTCAGATAATTGCAGTAAGGTAGCTTCAACAATCCCATCGAGTGAGTAAGTTATGCAACGCAATTATCTTCTTCCCGCCCTCGTGCTTGGCGGTTTCTTATGTGCAGGCATGGTCTATGTAGGACAAAGCGCCAGCTTGGCGCTGCTAGAAATGAAAGCCCTAGAACGCACAGTCACAGTTAAAGGGCTGGCCGAAAAGGAAGTGAAAGCCAATATCGCCATCTGGCCGATTAATTTCACCGAAGTCGACAATAACCTGCCTAAGCTCTACGACACAGTGCAGCAAAAAACCGACAGCGTGGTTGCCTACCTCAAGGAACAGGGTTTTAGCGACAGCGAAATTACAGTCTCGCTTCCGACGATAGAAGACAGGCAGGCTCAAGGCTATGTTGACCCAAATGTACGCTATCGTTACTCGGCCCAGGTGAATCTTTCTGTCTATACCCCACAAATTGATTTAATGCTCAGCACGCGTAAGCAAATGATAAATCTAGTTAAAGAAGGCATCGCCATCGGTAGCCAAGATTATGAAAACCGTACCGAGTTTTTATTTACGGCACTCAATGATGTGAAACCGACCATGGTGCAGGAAGCGACGCAAAATGCGCGGGAAGTGGCCGAAAAGTTTGCCAAGGACTCACAATCGCGTCTGGGTAAGATTAAGAGTGCCAGCCAAGGCCAGTTTACGATTTCCGATCGTGACAGCAGCACGCCTTACATAAAACAAATTCGCATTGTGTCTACGCTGACCTACTATTTAAACGACTGATATTTAAAGCTGGACAGGACCAGAGTGATGACATGGCGATTGATGTAAGGGAAGATTCATTCGCCGTTTCCCTATATTAGTAAAATCGATTACATTAAATTTTTCTAATAAATATTGATTGCCTAATCAAAACAACTCCATTAGAATTTACTCATGAATTATTTTTGGGATGATTTGGTATGGCTGCAATCTCACGTACTCTATTCACATTATTCGTTTTTTCCCCCTTTGCCACCCAGGCTGCGCCCTTGGCGACCCTCGAGGTAATGAGCAAACCTTACGCGAATTGGGTGACCTTAGACGCCAGTATCGAGGCCGTCAAAGCGGCTACCGTCTCGGCGCAAACCTCAGGCCGAATCGTTAAGCTCAACTACGATGTCAATGATGTGGTACCAGAAGGCGCAGCCTTACTCGAGATAACTAGTAAAGAACAAGGCGCTGAACTCGCAAGCTATGAAGCCGATCTCGCCAAAGCCACCGCACTAAATGTGGAGGCGCAGGCACAATATAAACGCTACAAAGAACTCTTTCCCCAAGGCGCGATTTCAAAAGGCGCTATGGATGAAGCAACCGCCAATGCTAAAGCTGCCGAACAAGCCGTGAGTGCGGCTAAGGCGCGGGTTATCAAGGCGACTGAGTCACTCAAATATACTGTGGTATCGGCCCCATTTAGCGGGATTGTTACCGAGCGTTTAGTCGAATTAGGTGAAACCGTGATTGTCGGTCAGCCGCTACTCTCTGGATTTTCACCAAGCCAAATGCGCGCCATCACCCAAGTGCCACAACGCTATATTCAACAGCTAAAAAGCGCCCCTGAATTTTTAGTACGCTTAAATGATGGTCGTGAAATCCTCTCTAAGGACCTCACCATCTTTAGCTTTGCCGATCCCGTGAGCCATAGCTATCAAGTGCGGATTAACCTGCCAAAGGATGAACCTAACCTGCAACCCGGAACTTGGGCCAAGGCGCTGTTTAAAAATGGCGAGCGAGAAAAAATCCAGCTACCGACCTCAGCGCTAATCACCATGAACGAACTCAGCAGTGTGTACCTGAAAAAAGGCGAGCAATTTGTGCTCACTCAGGTACGAGTATCAGAACCTGTCAATGGTGAAGTGGAAATACTCGCAGGACTTAAATCCGGAGATATTGTCGCCATGGATGCTTACCAAGTGTTGCTTGAGCAAAAGCAATAAATTCCCTAGCGATATCAATTTGATGAGGTTGTTGAATGAAACACGCTAATGAATCTCCGATGACACTTGGTTTTTCGGGTCGGATTGCGGCCGCCTTCCAAAACAGTGCCATCACACCGCTGCTGGCACTTTTAGGCTTATTGCTCGGCTTATTTGCTATTTTAGTGACCCCAAAGGAAGAAGAACCACAGATTGACGTTACCTTTGCCGATGTCTTTATCCCCTTTCCTGGCGCCACTCCGGTCGAAGTTGAAAACTTAGTCACCCTGCCCGCCGAGCAAGTGATCTCTGAAATCAAAGGGATAGACACGCTCTATTCTTTCTCCCAACCCGATGGCGCCATGATCATTGTGATCTTTAAAGTCGGCGTAACCCGCAATGATGCCATAGTGAGTCTCTACAACCAGATTTATTCCAATATGGATAAACTGCCGCAGGGCGCGGGTGTGGGTGAACCATTAATTAAACCTCGGGGCATTGATGATGTACCTATTGTTAGCCTGACCTTATGGTCCAAGGACAAACAGGTCTCGGCCGAACAATTGACCCATGTTGCGCAAGGGTTAGAAACCGAAATCAAGCGTATCCCTGGCACGCGGGAGATATACACCGTCGGCCAACATGAGATAGTGGCCAATGTACGCATCGATCCCGCCAAAATGAATAGCTTTAATCTCACCTACGACAAGTTGAGACAAAGCCTAAATGACAATAATCACATCTCGATGCCTGCGTCTTTAGTACAAGGTAATCAAGAGATTAAGGTTCAGGCTGGGCAATTTTTACAAACAATAGACGATGTAAAACAGCTCGTTGTGAGTATTTCGCAGGATAAAAACGGCAAGCCTACCCCTGTTTATTTGGCCGATATCGCCGACATCAGTTTAAAGAGTGATATTCCCACTCAAAGCGTTTGGCACAGTGACAAGACAGATATTTACCCTGCGGTGACGATTGCCATAGGTAAACAACCGGGGCAAAACGCTGTCGATATCGCCGATGCAACGCTTGCTCGCATTGCTAAGGTCAAGAATGTATTGATCCCCAGCAATGTCGAAGTGACTGTTTCGCGCAACTATGGTGAGACGGCGGCGGATAAATCTAACACCCTTATTCTTAAGCTGATTTTTGCCACCAGCGCCGTTGTCGTATTGGTATTTTTAACCATGGGCGCCCGCGAGTCCTTAGTGGTCGGTGTCGCCATTATTATCACCTTGGCGATCACTCTATTCGCCTCATGGGCGTGGGGATTTACCCTCAACCGAGTGTCACTCTTCGCGCTGATTTTCTCCATCGGGATCTTGGTCGACGATGCCATTGTGGTAGTGGAAAACATTCACAGGCATATGGCGCTGGGTAAAAAATCCTTTAGTGAACTCATCCCCGTTGCGGTGGATGAAGTCGGCGGCCCGACGATTCTCGCCACCTTTACGGTTATCGCCGCTCTGCTGCCCATGGCATTTGTGTCAGGATTAATGGGCCCATACATGAGCCCGATTCCCATCAACGCCAGTATGGGCATGCTGATCTCCCTTGTGGTTGCCTTTGTGGTCACGCCCTGGCTAAGCCGTAAGCTGCTCAAACACCATAGTGGCCCAGCGACCGAAACTGTCCACAGCGACGATGCCGCGATAAATGAAAGTAAAATGGTGCGCCTGTTTACCCGTCTAATTGGCCCCTTCCTATTAGGTAAAGGCGCCCGTAAAGCACGGATTGGACTCGCTGCGGGTGTATTTGTATTGATCGGTATCGCCGTGGCCTTGCCCATAGGTCAGCTCGTGGTGTTAAAGATGCTCCCCTTCGATAATAAGTCAGAGTTCCAAGTGATGGTGGACATGCCAGAAGGCACACCAGTGGAACAAACCCAGCGCGTGCTTCAGGATTTAAGTCGTTACCTTGCCACTGTGCCCGAGGTGGAGCATTTGCAGCTGTATGCTGGCACCAATGCGCCAATGAACTTTAACGGCTTAGTGCGTCACTATTTCCTACGTAATAGCCAAGAACTAGGCGATATTCAGGTCAATTTAGTCGATAAAAAGCATCGCAAACGCGATAGCCATAGCATTGCACTCTCAGTGAGAG
Source organism: Shewanella sp. GD03713 (assembly GCF_029843705.1). Taxonomy (NCBI): domain Bacteria; kingdom Pseudomonadati; phylum Pseudomonadota; class Gammaproteobacteria; order Alteromonadales; family Shewanellaceae; genus Shewanella; species Shewanella sp. GD03713. The sequence goes on along the minus strand of NZ_JAOCIW010000001.1, from coordinate 1,678,445 downwards.
AGGAACTACAGCAAATAGGTGCGCCATATCAAGCCAATATAAAAGTGGTTGAAGTACCACCAGGCCCGCCAGTCTGGTCACCAATTGTGGCCGAAGTCTATGGCCCAAGCCCTGCGATTCGTGAACAAGCAGCTTATGATCTGCAGTCACTGTTCCGTGAGACTCAAGATGTGGTCGATATTGATATCTTCTTACCCGCAGCACAGCAAAAATGGCAGGTGATGATCGACCGCTCTAAAGCTAGCCTGATGGCGGTGCCCTATAGCAATATCGTTGATTTAATTGCGACCTCAGTGGGCGGTAAGGATGTAAGCTACTTGCATATTGCTCAGCAAAAACACCCCGTGCCTATCCGCCTGCAACTGCAAGAAGGGGCGAAAATCGATTTAGAACAAGTGCTAAACATGAAGTTACAAAGCCAAACTGGGCAATCCGTGCCCGTGTCTGAGCTGGTGACCATCAAGCGCGGTAAAATCGATGCTCCTATCATCCATAAGAATATGATCCCTATGGTGATGGTAGTTGCCGATATGGCCGGTCCGCTCGACAGTCCGCTCTATGGCATGTTCGACATGGCGGGCAAAATCGACGGCGAAAATGGCTTAGGTTTCGATCAGCATTATATCCACCAACCAACAGGGCTAGACTCAGTCGCCGTGCTCTGGGACGGTGAATGGAAGATCACCTATGAAACCTTCAGGGATATGGGTATCGCCTATGCCGTGGGCATGATTGCAATTTACTTATTGGTCGTCGCCCAATTTAGATCCTATCTCGTGCCGCTTATCATTATGGCGCCAATCCCACTGACAGTGATAGGGGTCATGCCGGGGCATGCCCTGCTCGGCGCGCAATTTACCGCGACTTCAATGATAGGCATGATTGCCTTGGCGGGGATTATTGTCCGTAACTCGATATTATTAGTGGATTTTATCAATCAGGAAACCGCCTCAGGGGTTCCCTTTGAGCGCGCTGTCATCCACTCGGGCGCCGTGCGGGCCAAACCGATTATGCTGACCGCTTTGGCGGCCATGATTGGCGCCTTGTTTATCTTGGACGATCCTATCTTCAACGGGCTTGCGATCAGTCTAATTTTCGGGATTTTTATCTCGACCTTACTGACCTTAATCGTTATCCCAGTGCTTTACTACGCGGCGATGAAAAATCGCATAAACTTAACTCAAACAGCCGATTAACCCACAATAGGCAGCCATAGCGCTGCCTCTAGGAGCAACCTATGTCACTCGAACGCAGCATTATGGCCTTTGCCGGATTTATGGTGTTACTGTCTTTGGTGTTAACCGCTTTTGTGCACCATAACTTTATGTGGTTAACGGCCTTCGTTGGCGCTAACCTATTCCAAAGCGCTTTCACGGGTTTTTGCCCTGCGGCCATGGTATTACGCAAATTGGGCGTCAAATCCGAAGCCGAAATCGCGAAACAAGGTTAATGCACATTTGCAAAGGAGAAAGTCAGTGTTCAACAAGTTACTGTGTCGCAGTAAAACCTTACTGGGGGTGGCTCTCTTGAGTCTGTCATCACTCGCCTTAGTCCCGAACGCGGCAAGTGCCGCCGATCAAGAGCCCCAAGTTGCGTGGCAGAAAATCGCTGCTGGCGCTATGGTGCTCGATGTGCGCACCCCTGAGGAATTTGCCGCTGGCCATTTAGCCAATGCGGTTAATATTCCCTTTGAGCAAGTCGCCGCCGAGTTTGCTAAGCGCGGTATCGCCAAAGATGCGCCTGTAGTGTTGTATTGTCGTAGCGGTCGACGCAGCAGTATCGCGACCGAAGCCTTAGTCGCGGCGGGTTACACTCAAACCTATAACGGTGGCGGTTATCAGACCTTAGCCGACGCTCAGCCTAAAACAGAGTAAGTCACTCTTTTACTGGCGGACTAAAAAGCGCCAAATGGCGCTTTTTGTATATTGTTCTTTTTTCGAGCCTGCCACCAAGATTACTTAATCATTTACGCCGTTCATTTCATACAATTAAGCCAATAAATTGGCAAATGCCAAACTGCCGACGCCAAAATTCAATAAAACCGCATAATCAATCACTTGAATAAAATTCAACATTCAAACCAAACAGATGCAATCATTTTTGAAATTAATCATTCCAAAAAATTATATGAAGTAATTTCAATAAAATAGAACGTTACATTTTTCAAAACCCTGCGTTCTATGGCTTAAAAATTCGCTTTTGCTTATTCACCTTTTCCACATAAAAAAACATAAATATTTAAAAACAATGGTTACAACTTGTTACATATGAGTATTTATTCATTTAAAACGCTTATCAACAGAGCTATTTTTACCAACCATCATACCATTAACATTTAATTTACAAACACTTACACCAAAGATAAATTCACTAACCGAGTAGCATCTGAGTCGTAGTTATTCTTTAAAAGCCAAAAATAATAATGATTAACACTAAATTGAACATGGAAGAAAAACATGACAATCAATCGAACCACTAAGATAGCCCTGAGTCTATCCAGCCTAGCTATTGCAATCTCGGCAGGTGTTCATGCTGCCCCCGACGCACCGGGTTTCGCCGCAGCGATGCAAGCACAGACCTCTCCTCTGCCTAAGCGCTATATCGTTAAATTTAAAAATGCCGATGCGCCAGCCCTGATGTCAGAAAGCAGCGATCAGCTCGCCACTACGATGAATTATCAGCCTCAAGTGGCTGAAATTAGCGCCCAACACAGTGTGTTGAACAAGGCAAAAGCCAAAGAAATGAAGCGTATCGGCCGCAGTAACAGCTACTCAGTTAAGCTGGATAACAATGGCATCAAGGCATTAAGAGCCCGCGCCGATGTGGAATATGTGGAAGAAGACATGCCACGCCGCCTCTTAAGCGAAACAACGCCTTGGGGACAAACCTTTGTGGGTGCGACTCAATTAAGCGACAGCCAAGCGGGCAACCGTACTATCTGTATTATCGACTCTGGTTATGATCGTGGTCACAGCGACTTAAGTGGTAACAATGTCACAGGTACCAACAATTCAGGTACGGGCAACTGGTACGATCCAGGCAATAACAACGCCCATGGAACCCACGTGGCTGGTACTATCGCGGCGATCGCTAACAACGACGGTGTTATTGGCGTAATGCCAAATCAAAATGCCAATATCCATGTCATTAAAGTCTTTAACGAGTCTGGCTGGGGCTACTCCTCATCACTCGTGTCAGCGGTCGACACCTGTGTGTCAAACGGTGCAAACGTTGTCACTATGAGCTTAGGTGGTTCAGGTTCTAGCACCACAGAGCGTAATGCTTTGGCAGCCCACTACAATAACGGCGTGCTGTTGATTGCTGCGGCCGGTAACGCCGGTAACAATACCCACAGCTACCCCGCCTCTTACGATGCGGTGATGTCTGTAGCGTCGGTTGATAATCACAAAGATCACTCAGCCTTCTCTCAGTACACCAACCAAGTGGAGATCTCAGGCCCTGGTGAAGCGATTCTCTCAACCGTTACTCGCGGTGAAGGCCGTTTAGCCGATATTACTATCGGTGGTCAGTCTTACTTCAACTCAGGTGTTGTGCCACACAATCGCTTAACGCCATCGGGCACCAACTACGCGCCCAATCCATACAATGGCACGGCAACTGCAACCTTGGCCGAATGTACGGTCAGCGGCTCAACTTTCAACTGCGGCAACATGGCTAACAAAGTGTGTTTAGTTGAACGAGTCGGTAACCAAGGCTCTTCTTATCCAGAAATCAATGCGGTAAAAGCCTGTAAAAATGCGGGCGCCAGCGCCGTTATCGTTTACAGTAATAGCGCATTACCTGGATTACAAAACCCCTTCTTGGTCGATGCGAACAGTGAAATCAACCTAGTGTCTGTCTCTGTTGACCGTGCAACGGGTTTAGCACTGCGCAACCAATTAGGCGCAACCGTTACCGTCAGCAACCAAGGCAATAAAGACTACGAGTACTACAACGGTACATCGATGGCGACCCCACACGTTTCTGGTGTGGCGACCTTAGTCTGGAGCTACCACCCAGAATGTAGCGCGGCTCAGGTACGGAACGCGCTCAAACAAACCGCTGAAGACTTAGGCACAGCTGGCCGTGATGATTACTATGGCTATGGTCTGGTCAATGCCGTTGCAGCGAAAACCTTCTTAGATGCTTCCTGTAATGGTCCAACGGATCCGGTTGACCCGACTCCAACTGACAGTGTGTTAGTAAACGGAGTGCCAAAAACGGGTCTAAGCGGCGCTGCCAGTGAAGAACTGCATTTCTCCTTTGAAGTGCCACAGGGCGCAACTAACTTAGGCTTTGTGATGAACGGTGGCACGGGTGATGCGGATCTGTACGTACAGTACGGTGCAGCGCCAACGACCTCAAACTACGATTGCCGTCCATACAAGGGTGGTAACAGCGAATCTTGCCCAATCAGCAACGTTCAATCAGGTACTTACTACGCGATGGTGAAAGGCTATTCAGCCTTTAGCGGTGTATCGTTAACCGCAAGCTACACAGCCCAAAGCGGCGGTGGCACCCCTACCACGCCAGCAAGCTACACCAACACCGATAACTACAATATTCCTGATAACAAAACCACAGGTATCACGAGCCCAATCACAGTGACCCGCACGGGTAATTCAGGCACTGTGACAACCGTGGTGAATATTGTTCACCCTTACATTGGTGACTTAAAAGTGCAGCTCATCAGCCCAACAGGCCAAACGGCAACACTGCATAGCAACACTGGCGCAGGCGCAGACAATATCAACAAGAGCTACACCGTTGATATGACTGGCGTTGAGTCAAGCGGTGTGTGGAAACTCAAAGCGGTTGATAGTGGCCGTGGCGACGTAGGCTATATCGATAGCTGGGAACTCAAATTCCAATAATGTTCGTCTAAAAAAGAGCCTGCAATTGCAGGCTCTTTTTTATTGGTCATCTTTCAGCATTTCGGGCTCGATAAGCACGCTGTGCTCGTTATCCGATAGCCAGACTTGCCCTTCACTGATAGACGCTTGCAGCGACATAGTGCGGCTCACTAAAGCCTCCATCGCCGTCACCGACTCTTCGGCAATATTCCACACTTTAAGGTTTTTATAACGCTCTAGTGCCGCTTGATTCTGCTTCCACCAAATAGGGACACTACGTCCGCCGTAAGTAAACAGCTGCACCGCTTTCGCGCGACCACTCGCCTTACGCAGCCATTTCTCATCGGCTTGGCCAAACTCAATCCACAGGTCCACTTCACCGGAGAGACTCTTGTCCCAGAGTTCTGGCTCATCGTCGACGCACAATCCCTTAGTAAAACTTAAGGTCTCGGAAGCGTTCAGGATAAAGGCCAACAAACGCACCATCATGCGGCCATCGGTCTCGGAGGGATGCTGCGCTAACGTCAGCTGATGATCTTGATAATAACCTCGGTCCATATCGGCGATCTGAAGATTGACCTTAAACACGGTCGCTTTGAGAGCCATAGTACATCCTAAACTTAACGATAAAAAATAACGGCGAGTCTACCTAAGACTCGCCGTCAGCTCAAACAAACTGCGATAAAGAAGACTAAATCGCGCCGGGGCGTAAATGTTTGGCCACCAGAAAATGCGCCTTAAGTTGCTCAATCTTTTGGGTATCGGCGACCAACAACATGCGTGAGCCTTGCTCATATTCACGGCTGATATCACTCAGCGCGGGGAGCGCTGCGCGATTAGCATCGCGGCGCACCAGTTCTGCCAAGTCCTCGGATAAACCTACCTCGCTGTAAATCCAATCGAGGCGCTGTAACAAGGGCATGGCCGCCAGCGGCAATAACTCAACGGGCGTAGCATCATCCAACAATAGGATTTCCCCACGGCTGACAATATGGTTAAAGGCATTCTGATAGTGCTCGGGGGTGCGCGCATCAAACCTATCGCCATTGGTGTCGAAAAAGCGCTCCCAGAATAATCGACGCGTCGCGGTTTTGGTGAGTCGTTGCTGCACTTCGAGACGCTTGTCGGCCACAAAGTCGAACAAGGGCTTCAGCGATTGCGGCAGGCTGGTCTCTAAGCGAGCTCGAATGGTGCGCGCAAACACGGGCGCTGCGCCCGCAGTGCTGATCGCCACCACAAGCCGGCCCCTATCGACAATCGATGGGGTAATAAAGTGGCAATAGGCGGGGTTATCCACGGCATTGACCCAAATTCCCCGCTCGGTAGCTAAGGTAGCTAATTCGGCGTTGAGCTTATCATTTGCGGTCGCTAGATAGATGAGATCATAGTTTTGAATATCGGCCTGCACCACGGGCCGCTCAGACAATAAAACCCTGCCCTTATCGGCATAGGCTTTTACCTCAGGATTTACCTCGGGGGCAATCACATGGATATTAGCTTCGGTACGCGTCAGTAAGGCCAGCTTACGACTGGCGACATCACCCGCTCCCACCAGCAGGACATTTAAATTAACAGTATCAATAAACAGCGGGAAGTATTGCATGTGACTCGCCTATAAAAAGTTAAACCCAGCCAAGATTAATCTTGCACCACGGGCAGCTGGCGTTGGATCCAGCCTTTATAACCCCCAATCAAGGAGGCCACCCTTTGGTAGCCCATCAGTTGCAAACTGCTGGCCGCCAGTACAGAGCGTGCGCCACCCGCGCAATAAAGCAGCAGAGGCGTATGTTTATCGGGGAAGCGCTGTTCAATATCGCGCTCAATAATGCCGCGGCTCATATGTTTCGCCTGCGGCAGATGATCCTGTAGCCACTCGTTATCTTCACGGACATCAATCAATACCCAAGTGTCATCGGCTTGGTAGGCCTCAATACTCACTTCAACGACATGGGGTCGAATCGATTCGACAAGGGCCGAAAAAGCACTGGATGGATTCATCAGAGACTCCTTAGATAAGGGATTGAATGACTTAACGAATATAAGTTGAAGTGTAATTCGCTACGGGGGGAGACGCAATCATTGCCATTAACGGCGTGTAACACTCGATAGGCTAATCAGCTTTAGTTCGGGTGAAGGAAGGAAAGAACAAACGCCCTCAACAAGTACTTAGCCTCAATTTAGCACTGAGCGCTAATAACAAGGCGGACTAATTGCCAGCCACGTAAATTCGACGCGCTAAGCGGTGTCAGCGCGGTTTGAAATGCTGTCGATGAGTAGGAATGAGTTGAGATTAGTTATGGCTTTCGCTGCGCTCAGCACTGCAGTGCCAACATAATTCAAAATTGCCTTCGTTCATCTCATGGCATTGCACACATTGCCACTGTGGACTCACGACATCCAAGGCGCTTAACTGGGCCTGCGCTTTCGCCAGTTGCGACTCGCGCACCCAAAGCTCGACGTTGTGTAGCCCCGCAGGCAACTCACCCACGCCGCCTAATAAGGCCTCACCACGCAACTCCACATGAATACCACAGGCTTCTAACAATCCCTTCCATGTGTGGGCCTGCAATAAATTTCCACCAGCAACTAACGTCTTACGTTCTTCCATGCGACATCCTACAACAATACTCTCTAGATATGGGCAGCCGACATCCTACTGTGAAATAACCGAGCCTGTCGAGCGCTGTTTTTTGCAGCAGTTGTTAATAAAATTAACACTTAGGTTTTACAGCATTAGTCACTATAAAGTTGTGAGTTTGCTAGCAGATTATCGGAAAGGTCAAAATCCACCGAAAAAAAAGCCACCTTAACGATGGCTGTTTTTTGAACAGTCGTGATACACGACCTCGAGTCTCAATACCCGATTAAGGCATCATCGAAGGTTGGTCAGCGCCTTCTTTCTCGACTTCAACTGGCATCATATGCTCACGGCAAATACCCAGTTTGATCGCAAGGTAACTTGCTACGTAGATAGAAGAGTAAGTACCGACAAAAATACCTAACAAGAGTGCTGTCGCAAAACCGTGGATCATAGTGCCGCCCTTAAGGAACAGCGCAACCACAGTCACCAGCGTCGTACCCGTAGTGATAATGGTACGGCTCATAGTTTGCGTGATAGACACGTTAACCACTTCTTCTGGCTCGCTCTTACGCATCTTGAGGAAGTTTTCACGGATACGGTCGAACACAACTATGGTATCGTTCAGTGAGTAACCCACAACGGTTAACACACCGGCTAATACGGTCAGGTCGAATTCCAGTTGCAATACAGAAAACACGCCTAAGGTCACAATCACGTCGTGGGCCAGAGCCGCGACCGAACCGAAGGCTAAGCGCCATTCGAAACGGAAAGACACGTAGATCATGATACAGATAAGCGCGACTAATACCGCTAAACCGCCCTGCTCGGCCAGCTCTTTACCCACCTGAGGACCGACGAATTCAACCCGTTTCTGTTGAACGCCAGCATCCACTTCCTGAGCTGCAGTCATCACAGATTTTACTTGTATATCGCTGCTTATGCCTTCTTTCACCGACAGACGTACTAATACGTCGCGGCTCGAACCGAAGTTTTGCACCACTGCACCGTCTAATTCAGGCGCAGACAGTTTAGTACGCAGCACGTTCAAATCGACGGGCTGAGTGAACTCCATCTCAACTACTGTACCGCCGGTAAAGTCTAGGCCCCAGTTAATGCCCTTGGTCGCCAGAGAAACGAGCGAGCCGAACACCAAAATGGCAGACATGATACTGATAGGCAGCGCATGACGGAGGAAGTTAACCGTACGTTTTAAAGATAAAATTTCTAACATTATCACTTCCCCTTAGATAGACAGCGTCTTCACGCGCTTACCGCCCCAAATCGCGTTCACGATTGAGCGAGTACCCACGATAGCGGTAAACATCGATGTCGCAATACCGATCATCAGGGTCACCGCGAAGCCTTTGATCGCGCCAGTACCGACGGCGAACAGGATCAGCGCTGTCAAGAAGGTAGTGATGTTAGCGTCGGCGATGGTAGAGAATGCGTTACCGTAACCTTCGTGAATGGCCTGCTGTACGCTGCGACCTGCACGTAACTCTTCACGGATACGCTCGTAAATCAGTACGTTACCGTCAACCGCCATACCCACAGTTAACACCATACCGGCAATACCAGGCAGGGTTAATACGGCGCCAGGGATCATAGACATCACCCCAACCACCATCACTAAGTTGGCCGTTAAGGCTAAGTTCGCGATCAAGCCGAAACTACGGTAGTAGACCAGCATGAAGATAAGTACGACTGCCATACCCCAAATCATGGCTTGCACACCGCTCTCGATGTTTTCCGCACCTAGGCTTGGACCGATAGTACGTTCTTCCACAATAGATACTGGCGCAATCAGGGCACCGGCACGCAGCAGTAGCGCGAGGTTTTGTGCTTCACCATGGCTTAAGCCGGTGATCACAAAGTTACGACCTAAACGCGCTTGAATGGTCGCCACAGAAATCACTTCTTGGATTTTCTGCATCTTGACGCTGCCATCAGCGTTACGCTCACCGCTGTCTTTATATTCGATGAATAAGGTCGCCATCGGTTTACCGATATTGTCCTTAGTCACGTTAGAGAAAATGGTACCGCCTTTAGCATCGAGGTTGATGCTCACCTGTGGACGGCTGTATTGGTCGAAACTAGGTTGTGCGCCAGTGATATGATCACCCGTTAGCATCACTTCTTTCTTCAATACCACTTGACCGCCTTCACGGCGTTGATACACTTCAGAACCCGCAGGTACACGGCCAGATTGCGCCGCATTGGGGTCGGCCTTATCGTCCACCATGTGGAATTCAATCGATGCGGTTGCACCTAAGATTTCCTTGGCGCGGGCAGTGTCTTGTACACCTGGCAGCTCAACGATAATACGCTCAGCACCTTGGCGTTGAACCACAGGCTCAGCTACCCCTAACTCGTTCACACGGTTACGGATAGTGGTAATGTTTTGCTGCAGCGCTTCTTCTTTAATCTGCTTGAGATAGGTTTCGCTCATGACGGCTTGCAGGGCAAAGTCTTCACCCTTGCTCACATCGCTGAACACCATATCGTTGCTGCGAGATTTTAAGAAACGTTCTGCACTGGCTAAACTTTCGGCATCACGGAATTTAATCTCGATACCTTGCGCATTGTTGCGAATGCCCGCATAACGGATTTTTTCTTCACGTAATTGAGAACGGAAATCGGCCACTTTGGCCTCTTCCATCTTGCGGATGGCTTCGCCCATGTCCACTTCCATCAAGAAGTGCACACCACCACGAAGGTCCAGACCGAGTTTCATTGGGCTACCGCCCATGGACTCGAGCCACTGCGGCGTCGCAGGGGCAAGGTTAAGCGCCACGGTAAACTTATCACCTAATTCTTCGGCGATGGTTTCCTTGGCCAGCAACTGTTGATCCGCGTTTTGTACGCGAACCAACAATTGGCCTTTTTCAAGCTCAGAACGTTTTACCGCAATGCCCTTACTGGCTAACAGCTCGTTCACTCTGGCTTGGGTAGATGCCGTGACTTCAGCACCTCGAGTCGCCACTACTTGCACCGCATGATCTTCACCGAACAGGTTAGGTACGGCATAGAAACAACCTATGGCGATGACGAGCACCACCATAATGTTTTTCCACATTGGGTATTTATTTAACACGCCTGAGCCCTCTTGGCTTACAACGACTGGATAGAGCCCTTAGGCAATACAGCTGCAATGTAATCTTTTTTAATTGTAATTTGAGTAGTGTCGTTCAAGCTCAGTAACACGTAGTCATTTTCATCGCTGATCTTTGCAATCTTACCTAAGATACCGCCGCTGGTCAGGACTTCGTCGCCCTTGGTTAAAGATGACATCAGGTTCTTGTGCTCTTTAACACGCTTAGATTGCGGACGGAAAATCATGAAATAGAAAATCAGACCGAAAATCACCAGCATGAAAATCAATTCCATGGTGCCGCCACCCTGTGGAGCGCCTGCAGCATTTGCATATGCATTTGAAATGAACATAGTTTTCTCTTCTTATTAGCAAAAAATCAATCGACTAACTCTGGAACTTCACGACCTTGACTGGTATAGAAGTCCTTTACAAAGGCGTCTAATGTACCCGTCTCAATCGCCCCGCGCAAACCTTCCATTAACATTTGATAGTATCTCAAGTTGTGAATGGTGTTTAAACGCGCACCCAGAATCTCATTACAACGATCTAAATGGTAAAGGTATGCCCGTGAATAGTTTTTACAGGTATAACAATCACACTTAGGATCGAGCGGTGAAGTGTCATCACGATGACGCGCATTGCGGATCTTGATCACACCTTCACTGGTAAACAGATGACCGTTGCGGGCGTTACGGGTTGGCATCACACAGTCAAACATGTCGATACCACGACGCACACCTTCAACTAAATCCTCTGGCTTACCGACCCCCATCAGATAGCGAGGTTTGTCCGCAGGAATTTGTGGACAGACATGCTCAAGAATGCGGTGCATGTCTTCCTTAGGCTCACCTACGGCCAAACCACCGACGGCATAACCGTCGAAACCAATTTCGACTAAGCCTTTTAAGCTCTCGTCGCGTAAATCTTCATAAACACTGCCTTGGATGATCCCGAATAATGAATTGGGGTTTTCCAGACGGTCGAACTCGTCGCGTGAACGCTTAGCCCAACGCAGTGACATCTGCATTGACTTGCGCGCTTCATCTTCAGTTGCCGGATATGGAGTACATTCGTCAAAAATCATCACCACATCACTGCCCAATGCATGTTGAATTTGCATTGATTTTTCAGGATCTAAGAAGATTTTCTCGCCGTTAATTGGCGAACGGAAATGCACACCTTCTTCGGTAATTTTACGAATGTCACCCAAACTGAACACTTGGAAACCGCCCGAATCGGTCAGAATAGGACGCTGCCAGTTCATAAAATCGTGCAAGTCACCATGCTTACGCATGATTTCTTCGCCGGGACGTAACCACAGGTGGAAAGTGTTACCGAGCAGAATGTCCGCGCCAGTAGCACGCACTTCTTCAGGCGTCATGCCTTTTACCGTACCGTAAGTACCAACAGGCATAAAGGCTGGGGTTTCCACCGTGCCGCGTTCAAAAATCAAGCGACCACGGCGCGCACGGCCGTCGGTAGTGTCGAGTTCAAATTTCATAATTCACCTCGCCAGATAAACAGTCTGACTACATTTGTAATGGCACGCGCCATTTTGATTAACAATAGAGATAGGGGCAGATCCAAAAGGTTCAACCTTTGGCTGAAAAAAATTACCGCCCAAACTCAATGTGGGCGGCTATTTTAAAACAAAATCTTGGTCTAGTGAGCTTTTTTCGTCACAAACATGGCATCGCCATAGCTAAAGAAGCGATATTTTTGCGTGATTGCGTGTTGATACGCCGCCATAACATGGTCAAAACCGGCAAAGGCACTGACCAACATGATGAGCGTCGATTCCGGCAGGTGGAAGTTAGTGATCATGGCATCGACGATTTGGAACTGATACCCGGGGTAGATAAAGATATCGGTATCGCCGCTAAAGGCTTTAAGTTCGCCTTCACTTGCACGGGCAGCACTCTCCAGTGAGCGCACAGAAGTCGTCCCAACAGCGACCACACGCTTGCCTGCCGCTTTAGTTTGGACAATTAAATCCACCACATCCTGCGGCACATTGGCCCACTCGGAATGCATTTTGTGCTCGAGCACGTTATCAACGCGCACAGGCTGGAAAGTTCCTGCACCGACGTGCAAGGTTACAAAGGCGATATTCACGCCCTTGGCCTTTAAGGCGTCGAGCATAACATCGTCAAAGTGTAATCCCGCCGTTGGCGCGGCAACCGCTCCGGGGTTTTGGTTATACACGGTTTGATAGCGCTCTTTATCGGCATCTTCATCGGGACGGTCGATATAAGGAGGCAGTGGCATATGCCCTACTGCTTCGAGCACTTCTAAAATCGTCAGATCGGATAAGAGTTCGAGCTCAAATAAGGCGTCATGGCGCGCAGCCATCTTCATCTCATAACCGCCATCGAGGTGGATAATGCTGTCCACCTTCGGGGATTTAGAGCTACGCACATGGGCGAGGATTCGCTTATCGTCGAGCATACGCTCAACTAAAATCTCGAGTTTGCCACCGCTGGCCTTTTGGCCAAATAAACGCGCCGGGATCACCCGAGTATTGTTAAATACCATTAAATCGCCGGGATTAATCATCCCCAGCAGATCGGTAAACTGTTTATCGGCGAGCGTGCCAGTATTGCCATCTAAGGTTAACAGACGTGACGCATTGCGTTGCGCCATGGGATAACGAGCGATGAGTTCGTCGGGAAGATCGAAGGAAAAGTCTGTTACGCGCATGCAAAGGCCTCTAGATAGCTTAGAACGGCGGCTAGTCTATGGTTAGAGGCCAATAAGATCAAGATTACTTGTTCGCGATATCCATATCCGCGTCTGACTCATTTAGCACATTTGAGGCTAACGCATCATCGACATCATACTTAGGCCGAGTCCGTGAAAAATGCTCCATTCGAAAGCTATGTTGCTCATAGGGTATATCGACAAGCACTTTTTTACGCTTAGGGCGCTCGTCTTTACCGAGCATTTTGGTAAACCAGTTCCACATCATCCATGATCCTTAACAGGTTAATTGATTGGTGCATTTTCAGTCTTGCGTCAGCATTCCCCCTCCTGTTGAAACGCTAACGTATAAACTCCCTGAGAAAAGCACTGGATTTTTGCCTATTTGCACTTTCCTCAGCGCGCCCGCCCATGATAACGTGAACTAACGCGATTAACCAAGCACAAAAAATGAACATTCTTACACACTTACATCTGGCTGAGATCAGTAAAACCCACCTAGGTGCCAATTTGGCAGGCAATTTTATCACAGCGCCAATCGATTCTGCGCCGCAAGCACTTCGCCAAGGACTGTGGTTAAACCAAGAAATCAATCAGCTCTGCGCCACCCATGAACTGACCCAAGAGCTGATGGCCCTGTTCCCTGCCCAGTTAACAAGCATAGCAGCAGATTTGATGTTCGTAAGTTTCGATCATTATTTAGCCTACTACTGGGAAGAATATCATCACCTACCGCTACCCGAGTTTAGCCAAAAGGCCTATAGTGATTTGGCAGCATTTGCCGCGCAAACCGATGAGTATCACCCACAGTCCTGTCTGGACATCATCGACAATATGCGCAGTCAAGATTGGTTAAACGCTTACGCCACGCCTAAAGGCATTCAACAGGCATTAACGCAACGGGCCAAAGGTCATCCGCACAGTGCCTTATTTAATGGCGCGGATAAACTGTTAGCGAAAATGCAGATAGAGACAGAAACCGCCTTTCGCACCTTTTACCCTCAGTTGATGGCATACACCCGTATTTGGAGTCGTAAAACCCCGAGTGACTATCTACCCAGTGGCTCAGCCGACTAGATTTGAACTTAGCGCTTAGCTCGAACTAAGTTCGGAAGTTGGCACAGACTCGAATAAGTGAATTCAGTGTTCAAGCCTTATTTAAGCCTAAGCGTTTACTCTAACGCCTTTGCGATAACGCCTATTCAGTGAGGTTCCCGTCGCAGTGACGACTGCAAACTCAAGCGCTAAGCCATCTAAACCACTCAGTTGGCGCCAAAAACTACGAAGCCCGCGCTTTTGGCTTAAACAGTTTAGGGATCTTAGCATCATGGCGCTGGTGCTCTACGGCGTCAGCCTCTATTTGCAACGGGATATGCTCACCGGCCAAGCGCCAGAATTAAGCGGTATCGCGATTGATGGTAGCCAGCTTGCACTTAATTCTGCCCAGACAGAGCCAACATTAGTCTATTTCTGGGGCACTTGGTGCCCTGTGTGCCGCGTCACCTCCCCTATGGTTGAGAGTATCAACCAAGACCATAATGTCATTTCAGTGGCGGTGGCTTCTGGCAGTGATCGCGAGATCCAGCACTATATGGACGAGCATCGATATCACTTTCCGGTGCTAAACGATGAAAATGGTGAGCGAAGCACTCAGTGGGGCGCGATGGCATTTCCGGCCATTTATATTATCGATACCCATGGGGAAATTCGTTATATCACCTCGGGAGTCACCTCAACTTGGGGCATGAAATTCAGATTGTGGTTGGCACAGTTCTAGTTGTTCTAACAACCTCAGCAAACGCCAGCTCGAGAATATACTGCTTAGTGACTGATATTTTGCTAGTATGGCCGCGCAAATGATGAGGATACGATGCAGATATTTGATTACCAGCCCCCTTCAGTCCCTTGGTTAGATCTTCGCTATCAAGATAGAGATTTGATCATTATTAATAAACCTTCTGGATTGTTGTCTAACCCCGGCCGAGCCGCACATACCTTCGATTGCGCCCTCACCCGACTACAACGCTTGTATCCTGACACCATTCTCGTGCATCGACTCGATTGCGCCACCTCAGGCATTATGGTGTTTGCCCGTAACAAAAAGGCCGAGTCCCAGTTAAAGACCCAGTTCCAAGATAGGCAAAACGAAAAAGTGTATATCGCCGAGGTCATGGGTTTGATTGTAAAGGATGCTGGGATAATTGATTTAGCCATCGCGCCCGATCCCGAGCACCCGCCCTATCAAAAGACGCAAACGCCGGGGACAGCTGGCGCTAAGAGTGCTCTGACCCATTACCGAGTGCTAGAAAGACGCGAAAACAGCACCTTAGTCGAATTAACGCCACAAACGGGCCGTACCCACCAACTGAGGGTGCATATGCTCGCCTTGGGACATCCCATTCTTGGGGATGAATTTTATGGCGATGATGAAGTGATAAAAGCCAGACCGAGACTCTGCCTTCACGCCCAAAGTTTACGTTTTACCCATCCTTACTCGGGTAAAGCCATGCATTTTTACAGTAAGCATCCGTTCTC
Source organism: Shewanella sp. GD03713 (assembly GCF_029843705.1). Classification (NCBI taxonomy): domain Bacteria; kingdom Pseudomonadati; phylum Pseudomonadota; class Gammaproteobacteria; order Alteromonadales; family Shewanellaceae; genus Shewanella; species Shewanella sp. GD03713. The sequence goes on along the minus strand of NZ_JAOCIW010000001.1, from coordinate 1,662,682 downwards.
GGTTTAGCGCAAAAGTTAACCGCTAAAAAGACACGAGGTCGCCATAAGCGACCTCGTATTGAGCAAATCGGGTTGGTGTTTGCCGATTTATTGATTAGCGTCTTTCACGGTGACTCATTAAGCTACGCGCTGATTGAAATCAATATCCGCCATTAACTTATCGACTTGGAAATAACTGCCCTGCTCATTGCAAAACTGCAGTTGCATGGCAGGCGTCACCATAAAATATTCACCGAAGAAGTTACCGCCAACATCTTCCACTTTTTGGCCCAGCGGCGTATCGGACAGATTCACTTCATCCAAACTATGGCAGCCATCGCTAAACCAGGTTTCTAAATAATATTTGTCCGCTTCTTTATAGAGGGTAATTTTGTCACCAAGCAGTGGACGCTCATCTAACCAACGACCAATAATTTCTCGATTTTGCATATCTGACTCCCGCCAATGAAGGCGACGGCGTTTTTCAATCCCAGACATCCTGATATCCTTATGCAATACCCACTCACCTAAAGTGAACGTCAGTTGTGGTAGTACATTAAGCATAGAACCCATTTACCGCTTTACTCCCCCGAGTCGCAAATTCCCCCAAATCAACCACGGAATGTAATTTTTTGGTTAAATTAAATTTGCTAAACGTTTAAAAACTAAAAGATAATTTCGCCTGATTAATTAATCGGCAGTGTAGCTTAATTAGAAAATAAAAACGCGATCTTTATCACTATTTACCTATCGCTAAAGTAAAGATAAATACCTTATTTCACCTCTTGCGCATTCATCCCCATGAATGAGCTTGTTACATCTTTTCTTATTCACTCGGCTTAGGATTCTGATATAACAAACGGGATATACATCGCCCTACAAATAATCAAAAAATAATGCAGGAAGCTTATGCACAATATTCATCGCCGCCATTTTCTAAAAGCTGCGGGCGCCGTTACCGCAGGTCTGGTTACGGCCAATATTGCCCTCAATGCCAACGCCAGCAGCGTTGCCCCTAAACCCCGCGTTGGAAAATCCGTTATCGGACTTATCGCCCCGAAAATGGGGCTGGTTAGAGTCGGTTTTATCGGTGTGGGAGAGCGAGGTTTTAGCCATGTCGAACAATTCTGTCACTTAGAAGGCGTGGAACTTAAAGCCATTTGTGATACCCACCAAGCCGTTATCGATAGAGCCGTTGAGCATATCGTTAAACAAAACCGGCCAAAACCTGCGGTCTACACGGGGAATGATCTCAGCTATCGCGAACTGTTAAACCGCGATGATATCGATATTGTGATTATTTCAACCCCGTGGGAATGGCACGCCCCCATGGCCATCGATACCATGGAAAGTGGTAAACACGCCTTTGTGGAAGTGCCATTGGCACTGACAGTGGAAGAATGCTGGCAACTTGTCGACACCGCCGAACGCACCCAGAAAAACTGCATGATGATGGAGAACGTCAATTACGGCCGCGAAGAATTGATGGTGCTCAACATGGTGCGCCAAGGTGTGTTTGGCGAGCTGCTCCACGGTGAGGCTGCTTATATCCATGAGCTGCGCTGGCAAATGAAGGAAATCGACCATAAAACCGGTTCGTGGCGCACCTATTGGCACACAAAACGCAACGGTAACTTATATCCGACCCACGGCTTAGGGCCGATTTCTCAATATATGAACATCAACCGCGGTGATCGTTTCGATTATCTCACCTCCATGAGTTCACCCGCGCTCGGTCGCGCGCTGTATGCCAAACGAGAATTCCCCGCCGATCATGAGCGTAATCAGCTCAAGTACATCAATGGCGATATGAGCACTAGCCTGATTAAAACCGTTAAGGGCCGAACCATTATGGTTCAGCACGATACCACTACCCCTCGACCCTACAGCCGCCATAACCTTATCCAAGGCACCAATGGCGTTTTTGCCGGATTCCCAAATCGGATTGCCGTTGAGCACGGCGGTTTTGGTAAGAGTTACCACGAGTGGGATATGGACATGCAAAAGTGGTATGACAAATACGATCATCCACTCTGGCAACGCATCGGTAAAGAAGCCGAAATCAACGGCGGTCATGGCGGGATGGATTTTGTGATGCTCTGGCGTATGATCTATTGCCTACGTAACGGCGAGGCGCTCGATCAGGATGTCTACGATGGCGCCGCTTGGTCTGTGGTGAATATTTTAAGTGAGCAATCGCTGAATAACCGCAGCAACTCGGTCAACTTCCCCGACTTTACCCGCGGCGCGTGGGAGCATGCCACGCCATTGGGTATTGTCGACGCCTAAATCACTCTAAAGTGAGCGGTTAACGTAAAGGGATACACTTAGGTTTATCCCTTTAATAGCACCCTATCGATTTAATCTTTAACGAAAAATCACCACTTTGCTGCGCACCAATCACCAGCCCTATGCTCGTCAAACGGCTTAAATCTATCGCAGCACGCTCAATCGGCTTACCGCGGCACTGGGGATGAAACGCCGTAAAAGGGATTTCGATACGTTGCCAGTGAATAATACTGCCACCGTTAACGCCAAAGGATTGATGCTTAGCATCGGGCATTGACGCCTGATAAACCGTGCTCTGCGGCGTATCTACATCCTTAAGGTTCACTTTGTAGTGCTTGCTCCTGTCGCGGTCGAGTTCGAGGTAAATCCCACTAAACTCGCCGACATCAAGCGGCGAAAACTCGCAGCGCACTGAGGCAAAGCCCCCCCCATTGGCGAGCGACACATGGCCGCTAAACATCCCATAGCCTAAAGGTGAAATGGTGAGCTTACTGCGTGACAGGCCGCCCATCACGGTATCATTGACGCCATACCAAGACTTAGCCGCATCTAAGTCCTTAAAATCGAAAAGGATCATAACTACTCCCATAAAAAAAGCAGCCACCGTGGTGACTGCTCTTATGATACTTTTTCTACACTAACAACAGCACACTTTATCCAAGTTTAGCTTTGTTTTCAGCGGCTTCACAAGCAGCGGCCGTAAAAATCACGTCCGTAGAGCTATTCAGTGCGGTTTCGGCCGCATCTTGGATAACCCCGATAATAAAGCCAACGGCAACCACTTGCATGGCCACATCATTAGAAATACCAAACAGGCTACAGGCCAGCGGAATAAGCAGTAACGAGCCACCAGCCACACCGGATGCGCCACAGGCCGAAATCGCCGCCACGACACTCAGCAGTAACGCCGTTAATAAATCCACCTGAATGCCTAAGGTATGCGCCGCGGCTAAGGTCAGCACGGTAATGGTAATCGCCGCGCCGCCCATGTTGATGGTTGCACCTAACGGAATAGAGACAGAATAAGTGTCTTCATGCAGCTTTAACTTTTCACACAGCGCCATATTCACTGGAATGTTCGCTGCGCTAGAACGGGTGAAAAATGCAGTTACACCACTTTCACGCAGACAACGGATCACTAAAGGATAGGGATTACGTTTAATTTTCACGTAAACAATCAGTGGGTTCACAATCAAAGCTATGATAGCCATCGCACCGAGTAACACGGCTAATAGCTTGGCGTAACCCGCAATGGCGGCAAAACCGGTTTCGGCAAAGGTCGCCGCCACCAGACCAAAGATACCGATAGGTGCTAAACGAATGATAAAACGCACCATTTGCGAAATACCGTGGCTCACATCGGCAAACACTTGCTTGGTCGAGTCGCTCGCATGGTGCAGGGCTAAACCTAAACCCACACCCCAAGCCAAAATGCCAATGTAGTTGCCCGTCATTAACGCATTGACTGGGTTATCAACCAGTTTAAAGAGTAAGGTATTGATCACTTCGCCAATGCCCTGCGGCGGGCTGGTGCCCTCAACGCCAGCGACCAACACTAAATTGGTTGGGAACATCATACTTAACACCACGGCGGTTAACGCAGCAGCGAAGGTGCCAAATAAGTACAGCACCACAATCGGACGCATATTGGTTTGAGTATTTTTCTTTTGATTGGCGATGGAAGACGCCACTAGGATAAACACCAGAATAGGTGCAATGGCTTTTAATGCACCTACGAAGAGACTTCCTAAAAACGCGACTTGCTTTGCGGCTTCATGTGAAAAACTGGCTAGACTCACACCAGCGATGATCCCCACGAGAATTTGCAGCACCAAACTGCCATTAGCCAACTTGGCTAACAAAGACGATTCTTGTTTCATTACTTAACCTATCGTTATTATATTTCGGCTGAGTTTCCCCACCCCACACCTTCAAAATCGAGGCCAATAAGGTTTTTATAGGATGTGATCGAACTTGTCTAGCTTTGCAGGGAAATAAGCCGATTAAATTACCCTGCCCCTGCAAAACCCTTACAAAAATCCAACATGGGGCCTAATTCGCCCGCGTAGCCGCTAAATCGGCGCCCCGCAGCATGGCTTCCACCAGCTCATGGGCATCAAACTTTGTCAGCGCCTCATTTGCGCCAACTTGGTGGGCTTGGCTGACGCTGATCTCGCTCGAAAGTGAGGTATGCAGAATGATATAAGCTTTGGCGAGAAGAGGATTGTCACGCACTTCAAACGCCAGCTCATAACCATCGAGCCCAGGCATTTCAATATCGCTGACCAGAATATCGATAGGATGATGCTCGGCGGCGGCCTGCTCCATAATCGAGAGCGCCTCTTTACCGTCAGGGGTCACAAAATAAGGAATGTTAATGCTATCGAGCGCATCGGAAAGTTGTTTGCGCGCGACCTTAGAATCATCCACCAGCAAAATACGCATGGGTTTTAACTTCTCGCGCTGCACGTCAGTTAAAATGGCGCGATTGGCCTCGGGCGCATCGGGGAAGACCTTCGACAGCAACAACTCCACGTCGAGTAACTGCACCAGCTGATTATCGTAACGCGTTACTCCAGTTAAAAAGGCATTGCGGCCTAAATTGGCCGATGGCGCTTCAATATCGCGCCAATTACACTCGATGATCTTATCAATCGCACGCACCAAAAAGCCGATAATCATCCGCTGACAATCGGTAATGATGATATAGCAATGTTGGCGCTCTTCATCGCTGATGGGGCGATAACCAATCGCTGCCGCCATATCTACCACGGGAATGGTATGGCCGCGAATCGTTGCGGCTCCCATGATCGTCGGATGAGATTGAGGAATTTTACTCAGCGGAGTGTAAGGCACTAACTCACGGATTTTAAGCGTGCCCAGAGCAAAGACCTGTGTTTGCGATAACCGAAACAGTAATAGCCCCTGGGACTGACTTGCCTTGCTTTTCATAAACCTAAATTCTCATTAACTATTCTGTTTTTATCATAACGGTTCACAAAATGAGTTGCGATAGCTAAAACCGCTATTTAGTCACCTTAGCTTATAACTGTGACTCTATTGGCAATAGCCCGAGGAAATCGGCGACAAAGATACGCCAAAATCCGGCATCAGGCTCACTGTCGTAGCGCTGCTGCGCCCCATCGTCCCACCAGACGAGATCGCCATCATCCAAGGCGAGTCGATAGGTATTCGTCGCGAGCTTTTCCTCAATATTATGGCTGACATGGCCACTCAATTGCGGCTGAGTGATCAACAATCCAAGCTCGGTATTCACCGCCGCAGAATGGGGATCAAAGTTAAATGAGCCCACAAATATCTGATTATTATCAAATACAAACGATTTGGCGTGCAGGCTGCTTTTTGAGCTGCCATGCCAGCTGTGGGAGCGCTCACCCGCCTGAGCTTTCACTTCGTAGATTTCGACGCCCGCGGCCAACAAGGTTTTTCGATACTGCTTATATCCCGCATGCACCGCCAGCACATCGGTTGCCGCCAGACTATTAGTTATGACTCGAACCCGCTTACCCGACTGCGCCAAGAGTGTGAGCAAATCGGTTCCCGATTGCGTCGGCACAAAATAAGGCGAAATGATGAGTAACTCGGACTCCACCTGCGTCAGGTAAGGTAATAACTGGCTGAGCAACCAAGTGGATTTATCGCCCTGCTGCAATTTATCGGACGGGTCAACCAGCACTAAGGCTTTGCCCCAAAACCAAGTCATGCTATCGCTCTGCAAATTTGCCAATAATTGGCTTTCGGCTAAGCGCTTCACATATTCGCTGGATTTGGACTGTTCACGCTGTTCACTCACCCGCTGCGCCAGCGCCTCAAGCTCCGCCTGCGTGGGATTATGGTCACTTAAGACTTCAATCGGATGGGTCGTGTCGGCATTCCAATATCGGTCAAATTCATCGGATATCTTAGGCACTGCATCGCCCATGGCTAACAGGTCAAAATCGCCAAATTCGAGGTCACGATTTGCCGCAAAATACTCATCACCAATATTACGCCCACCGACAATGGTCATCACATTGTCCACTGTGAACGATTTATTGTGCATCCTGTGATTTAAGCGACTAAAACCAAACAACATGGCAAGGCCGCGGTAATTGCGCTCTGTGCTTGGGTTAAACAGCCGAATATTGATGTTAGGGTGGCGCGCGAGGGCAATTAGCTGCTCGCCCATGTCGGCACTGGTCATATCATCCAGCAATAAACGCACTCGCACCCCGCGATCCGCGGCATCCATTGACATCCTCCTCGCCGTAAACGACGAGGATTCCTACTGCGGTTAGGCGCGAACGCCGGACTCGCTTCGGTGGGTTCCTGCTGCTGGCGGCATTGTTGCACCACTCACTTCACAGGCTAATCGGGCGTGTCCCGCCCTTAATACATTGATCGCGCCGACGACATCGGCGTTTTCTTCAAAGCCACATTCCACACAGGCAAACCGAGCTTGCGTGGCGCGGTTATCCTTCGATATGTGACCACAGCACGGACACGTCCGGCTGGTGTTTTTCGGTGGAACGGCGATCAGGTGGCCGCCATTCCATGCCAGCTTGTAATCGAGCTGGCGACGGAACTCAAACCAGCCTTGATCAAGAATGGCTTTATTCAGGCCTGACTTCGCCCTAACATTCCTACCCTGTTGCTCGGCGGTTCCTGCCGCTGATTTTGACATGTTTTTGACCTGCAAATCTTCAATACAGACTATCGCGTGGTTTTTGCTAATGTCGTTTGATATTTTATGCAGGTAGTCACGGCGGCTGTTGCCGATATTGGAATGAATGCGCTGAACTTTGGCTTTGGCCTTTTTCCCGTTATTGCTGAATTTTACCTTGCGGCTCATGGCCTGCTGCGCCTTGCGCAAAGCGGTTTCGTGCCGTTTGAAACTGTTGAGCGGGGCGTAGAAACGGCCATCGGACAGGGTGGCAAAGCGGGCAATGCCCATGTCAATGCCGATGGCATCGCCCTGATGCACGGCAATTTCAACTTCCCGCTCGGTCTGGATCGATACATACCACTTACCACAAACCTGACTGACCGTGACGTTTTTAATCTCACCTTCCACCGTCCGACTGTTGCGGTAACGCAGCCAGCCGAGCTTGGGCAGGAAGAGTCGATTATTACCTTGCTCCAGTTTCACCCCTTGTGGATAGCGAAAGCTATCTGACTGACCCTTCTTTTTGAAGCGCGGGAAGTCTGCTCGTTTGGCAAAGAAATTTTTGTACGCCCGATCTAAATCTTTCAGCGACTGTTGCAGCGTTTGAGAAGGTGAATCAGACAGCCATTTTGTTTCTGGCTCTGCTTTCCATTGTGGTAACAGATTATTCAGTTCAAAGGCCGATAGTTTCTTTTCACCCTGCTCATGTCGTTCTTTTTGCAACGCCAGCGCCTTGTTATAGACAAACCGACAAGCACCGGAGAAGCGGCGCATCTGGCGCTGCTGCTCTCCAGTGACAATCAGTTCGAATTTGTAGGCTTGCAGTCGTTGCATGGCTTGCTCATACTGTGTCAATACAACTCAATTATAGATTGGTCTATGGAAATTGAAAGCGATTTAAGGCATGGCAGGCATTGTGTTTTTAAAATGCACGTTCATTTGGTGTTTGTAACAAAATACCGACGAAATGTCTTTACCAAAGAAGTGCTGGATGATCTAAAAATCTTTTTTGAAAAGGTCTGTCTTGATTTTGAATCAGAGCTGGTTGAGTTCGACGGTGAAGACGACCATGTGCATTTGTTGGTGAATTACCCGCCGAAGGTGGCCGTGTCGAATCTGGTTAACAGTCTCAAAGGTGTATCCAGCCGGATGATCCGAAAAAAGAATTACCCTTCGATCAAAAAGAAACTCTGGGGAGGTGCGCTCTGGTCGCCCAGTTATTTTGCGGGGAGCTGTGGTGGTGCGCCAATTGAGATCATCCGGCAGTATATTGAGCAGCAACAAACTCCGGCGTAGCCCTCAGAACGGCTTCGCCGTTGCGCTATTCATCCTCGCCCTGAACGGCGAGGTTTTCCGCGCTATCCGATAAATATAATATTGCAGATCGATACTGCTGACGGCGGACTCAATCAGCAACAAGCGAGCGACGAAGGCATCGACCCCATCACCGAGGGGAAATACCCCAGTTTGCTCGGGATGCTGCGTCATGGCGGTTTTTACCGCCTGATACAGGGTGGAGTTTTCGGCTAAGGGATAGGCTGTTTCAATTGATTTTGCGGGTAATTCTGCCATTGAGCTACAACCGTTAATCAACAGGAGCAAAAGCCCCCAAAAGGGAAGCGAGAGACGAAATACCATTTGTTTGACGGGATAACTCTTGCGTTTTTGCCCCATCTTCTTGGCAAGATGCTGGGCGATTGTGTTGGCGAAGGTGGCGCCACAACTGCGCGATGATATCCCTAATATCGTCACTAAATGGTATTCCTTATTTTATGAATTCAGATGGTTAGTCCTGTAACGCATAGAGCACATCGAAGGCAAACTGGTCCCAACCTTCGGCAGTAAACGCAATATCGCGAATACTGCGTACTTGACTAACGGCATGCAAAGGCGCGGCGCCATTGACCATCAAGTAATAGGCCATAATAAGCCCAGTACGGTCTTTACCCGAGCGGCAATGGATTAGCACGGGCAAGTTATCGGCTTCACACTGCTGAATAAACGCCAGCGCACGCGGTAGCTGGGCAACACATATTGCAACATCCCCTTCCTGCGGCGGGACATTGCGGGAGAAAGGAATGCATTCATAACGCAATCCATGATGCTTAAAACTGCCCGGCTCACAGCCCTCTCCGCCATTCACGGATAACACGGCACGGATCCCAGAGTCCTTAAGCTCGGCTAAATCCCAAGGATCCTTATTGGGGCCACTTCGACCCGCTATCTTGCCTTCAACTAACCAAAATAGATGCTGCATACTGCTCCCACAAACCAGATGCGAAGGGACATGAGATGCACTAAGCATAACTCACGCCCAAGGAATTAAGACTTTTTACCCCAAAATTCAAGGTTCGCCGCGGGTAACTGTTTACGCTTTTTCTTGCCAGTGCCTTCGGGTTTAGCCTGCGGTTTTTCCTGCGCCAACACTTCCAGTGGCATCTCGGCATTCGCTTCAAATCCGGTGATTTGTTCACGTACCAGTTTGATTTTGTTTTTCTTTTCAATCACGCCGAAGTGATGATATTCCTCATGGGAAATCAAGGTCACCGCCAAACCCGCCTCTCCCGCGCGGCCGCTACGACCAATACGGTGCATATAATCGGCCGGGCTTCTTGGCAAATCGAAGTTAATCACCACAGGGAGTTTATCAATATCAATACCGCGGGCTGCGATATCAGTCGCAATCAATACACTGATTTCGCCACTTTTAAAGCCATCGAGTACCCGAGTACGCGCGCCTTGCGCCTTATCGCCATGGAAGACTTCGGCACTGATCCCACGTTTAGACAGCTTCTGTGCGAGGTGATTACAAGTATTTTTAGCGCTAACAAAAATAAGCGCCTGCGACCACTGATGCTGTTTAATCAAGTGTGCCAATAGCGCCGTTTTTTGTTCACGGTTGACTGTGATAACACGCTGTTCAATAGTGCTTTCTTGCTCACTTTGCAGATGATATTCAAGCGGTTGATGGAGTAATTTGGCCGTGAGTGCTCGGACTTCTTCAGGGAATGTAGCCGAAAACAATAAGGTTTGTTTCTTGGCGGGCAGCGCCTCAAGCACTTGATTTAATTCATCGGTAAACCCAAGGCATAACATGCGGTCAGCTTCATCCAGCACTAAGGCCGAGACGCGGTTTAACTTAAGCGCATTACTGGCTAATAAATCCAATAAACGGCCAGGCGTTGCCACCAGCACATCGGCCGCCGCGCGTAAGCTTTGCATTTGCAGATTGACAGACACGCCGCCGAACGCCGCGACTATCTTAAGTTGGCCATTGAAGTGAGAAGCATAGGATAAAAAGCTATCGGCAACTTGCTGCGCCAATTCGCGAGTTGGCACCAGTACCAAACAACGCACTTGGCCTGCCGACTTTTCCGCAGTTTTCGCCTCAAACAGGCGCTGCAATAACGGCACGGCAAAGGCGGCCGTTTTGCCTGAGCCCGTATTCGCCCCCGCTAATACGTCCCGTCCACTGAGCACGGCCGGAATAGTGGCCGCTTGTATGGGCGTAGGGGCCGCATAGGTCAGCTCAGAGAGTCGATTACACAGGGGCGCAATAATGCCAAGTTCGGCAAAGCTGGCAACGGAGGAAGAAGCTTGGGTCATAAAAAATTACATGGCTCATCAATAACAAATATGACCGCTATTCTAACGTAAAATGCGCTCCCTTGCTTGTCGATTCCAGCATTAACAGCTGTTGTTTCATCGTAAGTCCATAGGCATAACCGGTTAATTGGCCATTTTTACCAATGATACGGTGACAGGGCACAATAATCGCGATGGGATTGGCACCATTGGCGGCACCCACCGCCCTGACGGCTTTGGGCCTGTCGATGCGCTGGGCGATATCGCCATAACTGTAACTCTGCCCATAACCGACCTGCACCAGCGCCTGCCACACCTGCTGCTGAAATTCGGTTCCCTTAGGCGCTAAGCTTAAGTGGAACTCAGTTAGCTCACCGCGAAAATATTTCTGAAGCTGCGCCTTTGCCTGCTCAATATGGCTTTTGGCCCGCGCGAGTTCGACATCAGTTGCAACCTTTAGCGGGATCTCCGTTCGGCTCGACCCTACGACCGTTAAGTGGCTTAATCCGTAGGCATTGGCATTGAGTTGTAGTACGCCGACAGGGGTACTTAAGGTATCGACAGCGCAGGGCTGATAATCTTTGGCCGTTGGCGCGCTAATCAATTGGGAGAAATTCGGGCTCATAATGGGTCTCGTAAACGGCTTTAGTACAGTGTTTTCGTACTGTGTTTCAAATAGTAATAGTGGCTCTCATATGGAGCCTAGGTATTGGATACATAACGAGTGGCCAGAAATACCTTATGCATTGGACCACAGCTGAAAGGTTAAATAACTCCCCCAAGGGGCGATATCCGCACTCACCCGCTGTGCAAGCACCGTATAATCCAGCTGTTTTACCGCTTCAATATCCAAGCCTTTTTGCTCGGCAACACTGGCTACCAATTGTTTTTTAACAATTAAATCCGTGTGCAAGAAGATATTCGGATCGCCAAGTCCACGTAATTTGGCGTAGGCAATGGTCCAAGGGCCTATGCCTTTTACCCCAATCCACTCATCGACTGAGGCTTCGGGCTGCTCACAGATAAAGGCTGCAAGCGCATTGAGCGCCAGTTTGCGCGCGCCGGGCATTTTAAGCTCATCGAGACTCGCTTCACGAATCGCCTGCGGTGTGGGGAACAGGCGATATTCCCGCCCGTTTAAACTAAAGCGCTCGCCATAGGCTTCGACCAATATATTCAGTAATTTAGTCGCCTGCACTACGCTCACCTGCTGACCTAAGACCGCTCGACAACCCGCCTCAAATACCGCGCCAGCGCCAGGGATCCTAAGCCCGGATTTGCTACTGAGTTTTAGATCGGTCAAGTGCGCTAGGTTGTGTTCAATCAGCTGCATATCGGCATCGAGATCTAAAATGCGCCGCACTTGGGTGATGAGCTTTTGTAGGCCCGATATGGGCGAGTCGGGCGTTAACGTCAGCGTGATTTTAAAGCGATGCAAAGGCGCCTCATGGACGATATGTACCACAGCGCGGATATCCTCAATTTGCAGAGTACGGCCATACTCAAGTGGTATATTTGGGTCAATCGCCCCATGGGAGTGAGGGTTTGCATTATCGCTAAACCATTCCATGCCTTCGACGGCGCGCAGGCGATAAAAGGCTAATTGCGCCGCCCAATCGAGTGGCGGTCGATAATACTGATACAGACTCAAGCTGTGCGCTGGCATCTCCTGCGAACAAGCGAGTTCGGCACTCTCCCCGTCGTCTATTTTAATAGTCGATTTCTGACTGGATTTTCGCAACTGGGTGGGCGTTAATTGCAGCGCCTGCTGAAATGCCTCGTTAAAACGGCGAATACTGTTAAAGCCTGCGGCAAGGGCGACCTGAGTGATGGGCAACTGCGTCTGATGCAACAACTGCTTTGCGAACAATAACTGACGATAGAGGGCAAATTGTTTAGGTGAAGTGCCAAATCCTGCGGTAAATAATTTATTTAAATAACGGCTGCTGATCCCCAATTTGTCCGCCAAGGCCTCGACCGTTAATCCGTGCTCACCAGATAAGGCGCCAGCTTCAATCAAACCTATGGCTCTGTCTAGGGTTGTGTTAGTGCCTTTCCACGGATTAGAGCCAGGAGCACTGTCGGGGCGGCAACGTAGACAAGGCCTGAGTCCCGCCTGTGCAGCTTTAATGGCCGAGTCAAAATAACGCACATTTTCTTCCTTCGGCGCTACTGCTGGGCACACTGTTCGGCAATAAATCCCCGTACTTAACACGCCCACAAAGAACTTACCGTCAAAACGTGGATCGCGGCTCATGCGCGCTTCACGGCAAATCCCGGCGGATATTTGGCAATCCTGCGCGTCGCTTGATGTCGGCTCGGATGGCGGTTGTGGGGCTGAATTTTGGCTCACGCTTGTCTGCTTCATTTGGCTATCCGACACTCTTATTCACAATTTTGTACTTGTCGGTTACTGTACGTCACCCTATGCTAGCACACTCGCGGAAAACGGAACTGGATCATCGCGTGCTTTTAAAGTGCAAGATCCTATATGCTAGACACCTCGACGTTTTCCCCATCCACTTTTCTCAATAAAATAGAGTCAATTCATGTTTAAACGATTTGAATCTTGGGTTGAAGCCCTGCCCGATGGCGAACCAACCAAGCCGCCCACGGGGGTATATGCGTTTTGCCGCCATTACACTAAGGGCTATGAATTACCGCTTATATTAATGTCAGTGCTGACGGCATTAATCGCCATGCTCGAAGTCTCGCTCTTTGGCTTTATGGGGCAATTAGTCGATTGGTTAGTGAAAAAAAGCCCTGAGACGCTCTTTCAAGATGAAGGCTCGACGCTGTTATTAATGGGGCTGATGGTCCTAGTGGTGATGCCATTATTAGTGCTATTTCATGCGCTGATCATGCATCAAACCTTGCTGGGTAATTATCCCATGTCGATTCGTTGGCTTGCGCATCGCTATCTGCTCAAGCAAAGCGTGTCCTTCTATCAAAATGATTTTGCCGGCCGCATTGCCACTAAAGTGATGCAAACTTCCCTTGCGGTCCGTGAAACCGTAATGAAACTGCTCGATGTGCTGGTGTACATTTTAGTGTATTTCACCTCCATGCTGGTGATGGTGGCCAGTGCCGATGTTCGTCTGGTGATCCCCATGCTGATCTGGCTGGCGCTCTATATCGGTTTACAGTGGTATTTTGTGCCTAGGCTGAAAACAGTTTCGACTGAACAGGCCGATGCGCGCTCGACGATGACAGGACGCATTGTCGACAGTTACACCAATATCACCACGGTGAAACTCTTCGCCCATACGGATAAAGAAGCCGAGTATGCCAAGGCGAGTATGCGCAGTTTCCTCGACACTGTGTACCGCCAGATGCGCCTTGTCACGGGGATCAGTGTTAGTGTGCAAGTGATTAACTATATGCTCGCCTTCAGTATTGCCGCTGTGTCTATCCTGCTCTGGAGTGACAATGCCATCTCCGTTGGAGCGATTGCGATTGCCGTGAGTTTAGCGCTGCGTCTCAATGGCATGTCGCAATGGATCATGTGGGAAATCAGTTCGTTATTTGAAAATATCGGCACAGTAACCGATGGGATGAATACCCTTTCCAAGACAACACTTATCCAAGATTCGCCCAATGCCAACACTTTAGTGGTTGAGCAAGGACGTATCGATTTTAATCAGGTGAGTTTCCATTACGGCGAAGAAACCGGTGTTATCGAAGATCTAAACCTCAATATCAAAGCGGGCGAAAAAGTCGGTCTCGTTGGCCGTTCTGGTGCGGGTAAGTCCACGCTAGTGAACCTGTTGATGCGTTTTTACGATGTTGAGAAAGGCCAAATTTGTATCGATGGCCAAGATATTAAAGCGGTCAAGCAGGACTCACTGCGTTCACAGATTGGCATGGTGACTCAAGATACGTCTCTACTGCATCGCACTATTCGGGAGAATATTCTTTACGGTAATCCTGATGCGAGCGAAACCCAACTCGAGCATGCAATAAAACAGGCTCAGGCCCATGATTTTATTAATGAACTGACCGACCCTAATGGCAACCATGGCTTAGATGCACAAGTGGGTGAACGTGGAGTTAAGCTCTCCGGCGGACAGAGACAACGTATCGCGATTGCTCGGGTACTATTGAAAAATGCGCCGATTTTACTGCTCGATGAGGCGACTTCTGCCTTGGACTCCGAAGTGGAAGCTGCGATTCAGGAAAGCTTGTACGAACTAATGCAAGGAAAGACTGTGATCGCAATTGCCCATAGATTGTCCACTATCGCGGCGATGGACAGATTAATCGTGCTCGATCAAGGTCGTATCGTCGAGCAAGGCACCCATCAAGAGTTGATTGCTGCAGGCGGTATCTATGCCCAGCTTTGGGCGCATCAAACTGGTGGCTTCCTCGGGATTGAGTAGCTTTGCGTTTATTAAGCGCACTACCTTGCACTTTGATGTGAAAAATCATTGAGTTTGGATGTAAAAGGCGACCTAGAGTCGCCTTTTTATTTGGCTTTATTAGTGGTCTTATTGTTTGCGTTTGCTTTATTGGCTAGGTGGTACAAGCACAAAGAGTTTGTTGCAGGCACTTATCCTCAACAATATCCGCAAACCAATTCCTTCAAGTATGGTGCTCTACTGAGATGACACGCCGTTTGCTCTTATATAGGTAGGTACTGCGATTTGATAAGAGGTAAATACAGCAGAAAATACTAACTCCCCTACCGCAATCCAAGACAAATAAACTGATACGATCTCAATAGAATAGGCTTATGGCTTATGGCTTATGGCTTATGGCTTATGGCTTATGGCTTATGGCAGGATAACGAATTTTACATACAAAAAAACCACCTAAAGGTTAACACCTATCACTTAAGGTGTTTAGAGCGAACAGGGTAGCGAGTTTTATTGATACGAACGGTCCTTGCTTTGGGCCGTTTTCTTTTTTGGGGCAGTATGTAGCGTTTAACTCTCTCCCGCATGGCCCTTAGCTTTCTCGGGATGGAGCCGGGGGAGGCTATCGCACACCACATCAGCTCATCCTGAATATCTCTCAATGCCATCATAAAACTTATACGCAATGGCGATACCTGCGCCTCTCTCGCAATACGACTGATTTCCAGGCGAACCAAATTGTAAGCTATCAATATTCCCCAGATTTCTTGTATTACCCCCTCCACAGACTGACTTCGTAGCAGCACTTCATCTTCGAGCATATTGTGCTTTATCTCTCCGTAGCTGTTCTCTATTTCCCATCGTTCAAAATACACATCCAGTAATGACTGCGTACCATATTCCAGACTCGTTAAGGAGGTGAGAACACCTATGACGTGATTAGGTTGTTCTGGCTTAGGGTACAGGACAAGGCGGGCTTGCCATTTCTCCGGCAAGCTTGGGTCTTGTTTCCGAGCATGGGCTGACACTTTCATTTCCACTAAAAGGTCTCGCCCTTCCTTATCCAGTTGCTCAACCACTTCATATTGCGTGTTGGATTTTATCGGCGTCATCCAGTGACTCGTCGTATGTTGCCGTTGCCAATTAATCATCAACTCGGCACTGAGGTAACAGCGGTCAAAAATCGTCAGGGAGTGAGCGGGGGCTGAAGCGGCCAGCTGTTTGGCATAAGAGACCTCTCCTGTCGAGCTGGGCCCAAAGACAACATCATGTAATAAACGACTTCGCAGCGATGTGAGGGCACATAATCGAACAATCGGGTATTCAGTATGGTGGTTTTCATTGTACTTGATGTATTGGAAGTGCTCTGCAAGACAGGCGGTATCATGGGTGCGGAACTGAGTGCCGTCGACAGAAAGTAAACTCAGTCCAAACCATTTGTCATCGCTATCTTCCTGCTGGGTCCAATGGGCTGCTGTCAGTTTAAAAAGCGCTTCCAAAGGTTGGGCGGTGAGGCGCTTTCTCGCTTGAGGAATAGCACTTGGTGCAACAGAATCCCCTAAGTGGTTGGAAAGCTTGAGGTCTAGTTTATCTAAAACTTCCGTGATGGGTTTATCCCGATACAAGCCAATACCGACAATTAGCCAAACGACAAGTTCGGCGGGTAACTTACGCCGTCTCATGCTGGCTTTATTGGTAGAATCAAGGGCTTGCTCTATCCATTCGAGCGGGAGTTCTTTTTGGAAGAGAGCCAGTGATTCTGGTGCAGCAAACGTATCGACATCAATCAGCCAGTGAGCCAACATAAAAAATACCCTCAGCAATTAGTGTACTGAGGGTATTGTTAACCATCCGTAGGATCGTTCAACTGATCAATGCCTTAACTGATCGGTGTTAACCTAAAGGTGGCTTATTGTTCTCAACTAACATTAGCGATTAATTTTAGTTGAGGTGGTATCCCCTAGGGGATTCGAACCCCTGTTACCGCCGTGAAAGGGCGGTGTCCTAGGCCTCTAGACGAAGGGGACACAAGGACTTATGTTTTTCCTCATAACTGAGGTCTTGCTAGTTATCTCACAAATCACTCGCTAGTCATTTGTGAGAGCACCCTATCTTTAAGGGATAGAGTGGTATCCCCTAGGGGATTCGAACCCCTGTTACCGCCGTGAAAGGGCGGTGTCCTAGGCCTCTAGACGAAGGGGACACAAGGACTTATGTTTTTCCTCATAACTGAGGTCTTGCTAGTTATCTCACAAATCACTCGCTAGTCATTTGTGATAGCACACTATCTTTAATGGATAGGGTGGTATCCCCTAGGGGATTCGAACCCCTGTTACCGCCGTGAAAGGGCGGTGTCCTAGGCCTCTAGACGAAGGGGACACAAGGACTTATGTTTTTCCTCATAACTGAGGTCTTGCTAGTTATCTCACAAATCACTCGCTAGTCATTTGTGAGAGCACCCTATCTTTAAGGGATAGAGTGGTATCCCCTAGGGGATTCGAACCCCTGTTACCGCCGTGAAAGGGCGGTGTCCTAGGCCTCTAGACGAAGGGGACACAAGGACTTATGTTTTTCCTCATAACTGAGGTCTTGCTAGTTATCTCACAAATCACTCGCTAGTCATTTGTGAGAGCACCCTATCTTTAAGGGATAGAGTGGTATCCCCTAGGGGATTCGAACCCCTGTTACCGCCGTGAAAGGGCGGTGTCCTAGGCCTCTAGACGAAGGGGACACAAGGACTTATGTTTTTCCTCATAACTGAGGTCTTGCTAGTTATCTCACAAATCACTCGCTAGTCATTTGTGAGAGCACCCTATCTTTAAGGGATAGAGTGGTATCCCCTAGGGGATTCGAACCCCTGTTACCGCCGTGAAAGGGCGGTGTCCTAGGCCTCTAGACGAAGGGGACACAAGGACATATTAATTTGAAAACTATTAATGACTAACAGTGCTCTCGCTTAATACGGCGAATTTGGTGGAGCTAGACGGGATCGAACCGTCGACCTCTTGCATGCCATGCAAGCGCTCTCCCAGCTGAGCTATAGCCCCAAATTCTTTCGACATACTGATACTCAGTATATATCGCAGAAACTGGATTTGTTCTTACCAAACGACTCGTTAGTCATTTGCTAGGAACCCTATGTGATAAACATAGTGGTATCCCCTAGGGGATTCGAACCCCTGTTACCGCCGTGAAAGGGCGGTGTCCTAGGCCTCTAGACGAAGGGGACACAAGGACATATTAATGTGACTCGCATTATTACTAACGCTTATCCCGCTTAATATCGGCGGTAAGTTTGGTGGAGCTAGACGGGATCGAACCGTCGACCTCTTGCATGCCATGCAAGCGCTCTCCCAGCTGAGCTATAGCCCCAAACTTATCAAGCTGTATTTAAGTGCACTACAAGCATTCGCTCGTCTGTGTCTCAACTACGGGGCGCATTCTATGCAGCGCACCTAAATGTGTCAACTCGTTTTTTAGGAATTTATTCTATCTGCTACAAATTCAATCGCTTTGGATATTCTTTGCTCAGAACGCGCCTTTCCTATTAAGAATAAGGTGATATCTAAGCCAGGAGACTGCCCTGCACCTGTCACAGCGACACGTAATGGCATACCGACTTTACCCATTCCGACTTCTAATTCGGTCGCGGTGGCTTCAATCGCTTGGTGGATAGCTTCAACAGTCCACTCAGTTAATGCTGCCAGTTTTTGTTGCACTAATTGCAATGGCTCAAGCGCGACACCACGTAAGTGCTTTTTCGCTTGCTCGGCATCGAACTCTGCGAAGTCTTCATAGAAGTAGCGGCTAGAAGCCGCTAACTCTTTTAAGGTCTTAGCGCGTTCAGCCAATGCTGTCACTACCGCAGATAACGCAGGGCCATTTGAGGTATCGATCTTTTGATCGTCCATATGCCATTGTAAGTGCGACGCCACATATTCAGGATCGAGTGTCTTAATATAGTGTTGGTTTAACCAAACCAGTTTTTCGGTATTAAAGGCAGAAGGCGCTTTGTTGATGTCGTCTAACTTAAAGAGCTGCTTCATTTCTTCTAAAGAGAACACTTCTTGGTCGCCATGTGACCAACCTAAGCGAACTAAGTAGTTAAGCAGTGCTTCAGGCAGATAACCGTCATCACGGTATTGCATTACGCTGACCGCACCATGGCGCTTAGATAACTTGGCACCATCGTCACCTAAAATCATCGACACGTGGGCATATTCAGGAATAGGCGCGCCTAATGCTTTAAGGATGTTGATTTGACGCGGGGTGTTGTTGATATGGTCTTCACCACGAACCACACAGGTAATCCCCATATCCCAGTCGTCAACAACCACACAGAAGTTATAGGTCGGTACGCCATCGGTACGGGCAATGATCAAGTCATCTAATGCATCGTTTGAAAATTCGATACGGCCACGAACATGGTCATCAAACACCACTGAACCGCCGATGGGGTTTTTGAAACGCACAACAAAAGGTTCGTCAGTGTCACGCGCTGGCAAGTCACGGCAGCAACCATCGTATTTTTGGGCTTCGCCATTTGCCGCTTGTGCTTCTCTTAATGCATCGATACGTTCACGCGAGCAATAACATTTATAAGCTGTGCCCTGCTCTAACATCTGCGCGATGATTTCGTTATAACGATCAAAACGCTTAGTTTGATAGTACGGGCCCTCATCCCACGTTAGACCTAACCAGTTCATGCCTTCTAAAATGGCATCACAGGCAGCCTGAGTTGAACGTTCAATATCCGTATCTTCGATACGTAAAACAAACTCACCATTATTGGCTCGAGCTTGTAACCAAGAATAAAGAGCTGTACGGGCACCGCCCACGTGCAAAAAGCCTGTTGGGCTTGGGGCAAAACGCGTCTTAGTTGTCATAATGGGACACTAACCTATATAAAGTCGTCTAGATAAAGACAATCACGGTAAAAAGTGGGCTTATTCTAGCAGCCTAAGTCTGCGCTGCAAATGGCACTGAGTGCAGGTATTGCAGATCCCCTCAAAGTATCGGCCCAAAGGTGAGCGCTTTAGATTACTCTGCTAAAGATGAGAATCCAGCATTCTATATCCGAAAACAAACACTCGAAAACCCAAGCCATGTAATCGAAACTACATAAAGGTTACGCATGTCTATTTAGAAACATGCCATCAAGATTTAGCAAAATAGATGAAGAGAATGGCGCAGCGCCCTCCTCTATTTATCGTTCAAGCCGTATCGACAACACTCTTCAGTCTAAAAAAGCCGCAAACCCTCAAAAAAGAACGCTTAACGATGCAATTGGCTGACTTTTGGCAAGATGAGCGAAAAAGCCTGAAAAGAAAATACCGACGAAATTGTCCAATAAAGTAACACTTTGAATGATGACGTGATTAACATTAAGTCAATCCGAGCAAAAATAGCGCGACCAATGCTTTTTTCATTAAAAAGCGTTGACACTCGATCGAACCTCCCTATAATACGGCTCCACACAGCAGAGGTCGCTTAGCTCAGCTGGGAGAGCACCTCCCTTACAAGGAGGGGGTCACTGGTTCGATCCCAGTAGCGACCACCATGTGTTAAATGCAAATTTAATCATGGTATACAAGTTGTTATATGCCCGGGTCGCTTAGCTCAGCCGGGAGAGCACCTCCCTTACAAGGAGGGGGTCACTGGTTCGATCCCAGTAGCGACCACCATATACTTCTCATCCTCTGTGTCGTCATTCTCCGGTCGCTTAGCTCAGCCGGGAGAGCACCTCCCTTACAAGGAGGGGGTCACTGGTTCGATCCCAGTAGCGACCACCATATTTTTAGAATGACATTAAAATTTGTATTGAAAGAATTCCGGTCGCTTAGCTCAGCCGGGAGAGCACCTCCCTTACAAGGAGGGGGTCACTGGTTCGATCCCAGTAGCGACCACCATATTCTTCAGTACTGATTTACCCCGGGTCGCTTAGCTCAGCCGGGAGAGCACCTCCCTTACAAGGAGGGGGTCACTGGTTCGATCCCAGTAGCGACCACCATACTCTTCAGTATTGATTTACCCCGGGTCGCTTAGCTCAGCCGGGAGAGCACCTCCCTTACAAGGAGGGGGTCACTGGTTCGATCCCAGTAGCGACCACCATAATCCCCCCAAAAACTTTACCCCTAGCTCAACTCAACTATGCTTGATCTTAATCAGCATCTGCTTAACTGAGTCTGTTACCCGATATTCAATCCAATTAAACGCTGCTGATTGTTGCCTTAGGCATATTTGGAGATCAATACTATGGCCAGCGTCAGTCAATCTGCATCCCTCAGCAATATTGCAGCGTATCTAAAACATACCCATGCCTGTGATGAGCAAACCGCTCTCAAAGAAGCCCGTGAAGTCATGCAAAATCTCGTCAGCATGCGCCAAAAAGGCTTTATTACTGGCTGGTACTTCGATGAGCGCGGGCATTTGGAGTTACTTCCGAGTGATGAAATTCTTAAGCGAATAGGTGAAGATCATGGCTGACTACCCCATTACTTCATCTTAGCCATCCTACCTATCCCCTTCTCCACATCCATTTTTCAAACCATTTTTGATCTAAAAGCAACTTATTTTGCTCAGTTAATCGTCAAACTAAAAACCTCTGCTCATACCCCACAAAATGCAGTTTGGGTGGATTTCCACCCATAGCCAAAATCAACGTGAGCGAGATCTCACCCACAAAACTAAAAGTGTGACAAACATCAAATGAACTACACTTTATTAACCAAACACTTACAGAGTGCATCGTAAGTTGGCGTGGTATTTGCCTTTATTAAGACAGACCTCAGGGAAATCAAGGCTGTATTCCTACTCACACTTGGTAACAAACTAACCAAGGCTGAGGACAAATCCTAACAACAGAAAAAGGAACTCAAAAATGACATTGAATCAACAAATGGGTATCACACGTCCATTAAAAACCGTAGCTAAGATGCTGGCACTGGCCTCAGTGTTCGCGACCAGCTTTAACCTGTTTGCGGCGCCCGTTGAAATCAAGTTCTCCCACGTGGTTGCAGAAAATACGCCAAAGGGTCAAATGGCGTTGAAGTTTAAAGAACTCGTTGAACAACGTTTACCTGGTGAATATACGGTCAGTGTATTCCCTAACTCACAGTTATTTGGGGATAACAACGAGTTAGCGGCACTGCTGTTAAACGATGTGCAATTTGTCGCGCCTTCTCTCTCAAAATTTGAACGTTATACCAAACGCCTACAGGTTTTCGACCTGCCATTCCTGTTTAATGACATGGATGCAGTAAACCGTTTCCAACAAGGTGAAGCCGGTCAAGCACTGCTGAACTCAATGAGCCGTAAAGGTATTGTCGGTTTAGGTTATCTGCACAATGGTATGAAGCAGTTTTCTGCGAACACACCACTGAAACAACCTTCTGATGCTAAAGGCTTAAAATTCCGTGTAATGGCATCTGACGTATTAGCCGCCCAGTTTGATGCTGTGGGCGCCATCCCAGTGAAGAAACCATTCTCTGAAGTATTTACCCTGCTGCAAACCCGTGCGATCGACGGTCAAGAAAACACTTGGTCTAACACCTACTCACAAAAATTCTATGAAGTTCAAAGCCAAATCACCGAAAGTAACCACGGCGTGCTGGACTACATGGTCGTAACCTCTGACGCCTTCTGGAAGAGCTTACCAGCGGATAAACGTAAAGTGATCAAAGAAGCCTTAGATGAATCTATCGCTTTAGGTAACAAGATCGCCGCTGAAAAAGATAACGAAGACAAACAATTAATCCTTGATTCTAAACGTTCTCAGCTGGTGACCTTAACGCCAGATGAGCGCCAAAAATGGATTGATGTAATGAAACCTGTTTGGGCAAAGTTTGAAGACCAAGTAGGTAAAGATGTGATTGAAGCCGCTGTTGCTGCAAATAAACAATAATGAAATAAACCGCTTAGCCTCTTTTTGGGGTTAAGCGGTATTTGAGCGAGGGGAGTACAGCTGTGATATCGCGAATTTTTGGTTACTTTGAAGAAGGGGTGCTCAACCTCTTAATCACCTTAATGACACTCTTAGTGTTCACTGAGGTAGTGGCGCGGTTTTTCTTCAATACCGGTTTTTTATGGATCCAAGAACTGACCTTAACCCTCTGTGGTTGGTTTGTGCTTTTTGGTATGTCCTATGGGGTGAAAGTCGGTGCTCACATCGGTGTTGATGCGTTTGTAAAAAATCTGCCCCCTAAGGCTAAAAAGATCACTTCCCTAGTGACGGCATTGATTTGCTTAGCTTATTGCGGACTATTTTTAAAAGGTAGCTGGGAATATCTGTCACAGATGTACCAAATCGGCGTACCGATGGAAGATATTCACTTTCCTAAGTTCCTGTTAAACAGCTTAGATCCCGACTTTGCTTGGAACACCTTAAAGATTGATGTCGAAGACGGCGCTGTGCCCATTTGGTTATCCCAAAGCATTCTATTAATTGGTTTTAGCATGTTGACTTGGCGTTTCTTAGAACTGTTTATCGCCATCCTGCGCAACCAAGTTTCTGGATTCCAATTTGCCGACGAAGCGAAAGAAAGCATGCATTTAATTGATGAAGGTGCTCAGCACGCACAACAAGAAACAGACAACAAGGAAGCGAAGTAATGGCGATTGCGACCCTCTTTACAGCCCTACTCGTCTGTATGTTTTTAGGTATGCCTATCGCGATTGCGTTAGGTTTCTCGAGCATGCTGACGATTTTATTCTTCTCCAACGATTCCCTCGCCTCTGTGGCGTTAAAACTCTATGAGTCATCGTCAGAGCACTATACCCTGCTGGCGATCCCCTTCTTTATTCTGTCCTCAGCCTTCCTGTCAACCGGTGGGGTGGCACGACGGATCATCGATTTTGCGATGGACAGTATCGGTCATATCCGTGGTGGTTTAGCCATGGCCTCAGTGATGGCCTGTATGTTGTTTGCTGCTGTGTCTGGCTCATCGCCCGCGACCGTGGCCGCCATTGGCTCGATTGTGATCGTCGGCATGGTGAAAGCGGGTTATCCCGAAAAATTTGCCGCTGGCGTCATTACCACTTCTGGCACCTTAGGGATTTTGATTCCACCTTCAATCGTAATGCTAGTGTATGCGGCGGCGACGGAAGTGTCGGCAGCCAGAATGTTTATGGCGGGCTTAATCCCAGGTTTGATGATGGGCTTCCTGCTGATGATAGTGATTTATATCGTCGCCCGTTTTAAAAATCTGCCATCACGCCCCTTCCCCGGCTTTAAGCAACTGGGTATTTCCAGTGCTAAAGCCTTAGGTGGTCTGGCGCTTATTCTTATCGTGTTAGGTTCAATCTACGGCGGTGTGGCCAGTCCAACCGAAGCCTCTGCCGTAGCCTGTATGTATGCCTATTTCATTGCGGTATTTGGTTATCGCGATATCGGCCCATTGAAAAATGTGGCTTGGCGTAACCCTAATGAGCCCATCCCCAGCGCGATTGCCCGTAACTTGGGCCATATGGTGCTCGGACTGATTAAAACCCCAATCGACAAAGAAATTCGCCATGTGGTGCGCGACGGGGCAAAAGTCAGCATCATGCTGCTGTTTATCATTGCCAACGCTATGTTATTCGCCCACGTACTGACCACTGAGCGTATTCCCCATATTATTGCCGAATACATTGTGAGCATGGGCTTACCTGCTTGGGGCTTCTTAATCATTGTTAACTTATTGCTGTTAGCGGCGGGTAACTTTATGGAGCCATCAGCCATCGTGTTGATTATGGCGCCAATCCTGTTCCCGATTGCGACTCAGTTAGGTATCGATCCTATTCATTTAGGTATCATTATGGTGGTGAACATGGAGATTGGTATGCTGACGCCGCCGGTGGGGCTTAACCTCTTCGTGACGGCGGGGATCACAGGCCGCAGTATCGGCTGGGTGATCCAATCTGTACTGCCGTGGTTAGCACTGATGTTGGCCTTCTTGGCACTTATCACCTATGTGCCACAAATCTCCCTGTTCTTGCCAGAATTTCTGGATAAGCTCAACGGATATTAATCTCAAGGAATAAGGATTATTCCTTGATTCTAGATAGTTTTTAAGCGAGCCTACTCAGGCTCGCTTTGTTTTATTCAGTGTGGATCAGGATCGCCTGCTATGTTGCCCATGACGCCCAAGGCCAAACAACGTCTTTTAATGACCATAGTGTTACTTGCGGGCTTATTTGCCATCTTAAAATTAACCTACTGGGTGCACTTTTATCAGGGCAAAATAGAAATCCAACAGCAATCAGAAAAACAACTCAAAGAGCTGGTTAGCTTCCTCGATGGCGCCCTGTCGCGTTACGAGAGCATCCCCCATGTTTTGTCGACCAACCCCATGCTCGCCAATGTGCTCAACGATCAACAAAACCCCAAGAAAGTACAAGAACTTAACCTGTACTTGGAAGAAATTCAGCATGTGACTGAAGCATCCGATATTTATCTTATCGACGCCCTTGGTATTGCGATTGCCGCCAGCAACTGGCAACAGAGCTTTTCGTTTATCGGCAAAGACTATTCCTTCAGACCCTATTACACCGACGCGATTTCAGGCAATTTGGGCCGCTACTATGCGGTGGGCACCAGTTCGGATAAACGCGGCTTTTACTTTTCTTACCCCATTTATCAGCAAGGCGCGAAGGGCATTCTGGGCGCCATTATTGTGAAAGTGGATATCGCCGATATCGAGCAGCAAAGTACCAGTATTGCGATAGCGGGCCAGTATCAGTTCCTCATCAGCGATCCCGACGATATCGTGTTTATCTCCAGTGTCGATGAATGGCGCTTAGCCTCACTTACGCCACTGACTCAGGCGAAACAATATGCCTTAAACGCCTCGAAACGTTACGCCGAGCGGCCGATTGGTGAATTACTGATTAAACCCCAATACCAAGAAGACAGCCTGAGTAATGGCCATATCTATCAAATTCGCTCCGGCAACAGCCAAGCGCAATATATGGATACCCATCATTTGATGACCAAAGCAGGCTGGCGAGTGCATATTCTGGCGCCCATGAAACCTCTGCTCGAGTCTATGCCAGCGCTCATGCTGTTATCGGCCTCAATCTATTTACTGCTCGCCTTAGGCTTACTCTTTAGTAGCGAACGTCGCCGCAACCTACAGCGAATGCAACTCGCCCAGAGTTTGTTAGAGCAAAGGGTGGAAGAGCGCACCCAAGATCTGCAGCAAGCCAATAATCGCCTTAAAGACACTCAGGATGAACTCATTCAAGCGGCTAAGTTGACCGTGATAGGTAGCCTATCCGCCAGTATCAACCATGAGCTGAATCAACCCTTAGCCGCCCTTCGCAGCTACGCGCAAAATACTCAAACCTTCCTCGCCCGCAATATGCCGGATAAAGCCTCTGATAATCTTAAAATTATTATCGAGCTGACCGACCGATTAGCCGATATTGTCGGCCAATTTAAGAGTTTTACCCGCAAGAGCCAAGGCAATGACAGCGCCACCGACCTCAAAGGCTGTATCAAGCAAGCCCTGACCATAGTCCAGCCCGAAATCGACAAACAAGGGGTTGAACTCGATGTGCAGCTCCCCGAAGGCCAATATCAGGTCTGGGGTGATAAGGTGAGGCTACAACAAGTGTTTGTGAATATTATGAGTAACGCGATTGTTGCCATGCAGCAATCGTCAAAACGGACACTGAGTATTAGGGTAAACTGTCAGGACAAGTTCTGTATCAGTATTCAGGACTCGGGCCCTGGGGTGCGCGAGAGCCAAATGGAGAAAATTTTTGAGCCCTATTTCACCACCAGCGAACGTACAGGGCTTGGACTCGGGTTATCCATTTCCCAGCGCATTATCGAGTCCATGCAGGGGCAAATTAATGTTGCCAATGCCGAGGACGGCGGCGCCATTTTCCAAATTATTTTACCGATTTATTTAGCCGAGGAACGTCAGTCATCATGAGTCTGCCCAATTCAATTCAAGACTATAGCGTACTGATCATCGACGATGAGCCCCATATAGGCACCGTGCTCGTGCAGCTTTTTGAGCTGGAAGGCATTAAAGCCTTCGCCACAACCGATCCTAAAGGAATAGCCAAATTACTCGACAGAGACTGGGCGGGCGTGGTGATTTCCGATGTGAATATGCCGCAGCTCGACGGCATCAGTTTGATGCTGCAAATTCGTCAGCAGGATCCCGATTTACCCGTGGTGTTGCTCACCGGCTTTGGCGATATCGCCATGGCGGTCAATGCGTTAAAACAAGGGGCCTACGATTTTCTCGAAAAGCCCTTTAACAACGAACACATGCTAGACGTGGTGAAACGCGCCTTAGATAAACGCAGCCTCACCTTAGAGAACCGTAAATTAAAGAAAGAGCTAGAAAGCCATAACGTGCCGGGCCCAAGAATATTAGGCCACAGTGTCGGCATTTTGCGTATGCGTCACATCATAGACCAAGTGATCGACACCCCCGCCGATGTGCTTATTGAAGGTGAAACCGGTACAGGTAAGGAATTGGTCGCCCGCTATCTGCACGACCACAGCAGTCGCAATCAAGCCAACTTTGTGGCGATTAACTGCGGTGCGATTCCCGAAAACTTGATTGAGAGCGAGCTATTTGGCGCCGAAGCTGGTGCCTTTACCGGTGTCGATAAACTGCGTGTCGGCAAGTTTGAATACGCCAATGGTGGCACACTCTTTTTAGATGAAATCGAAAGCACGCCGCTGTCGTTACAGGTCAAACTGCTGCGGGTGCTCGAAGATCGTAAGGTCGAACGCCTAGGCTCCAATAAAAGCATTCATTTGGATATTCGGGTAATTGCCGCCACTAAGGTGGATTTAAAGTCCCTGTGCGACACCGGAGAGTTTCGCCAAGACTTGCTCTATCGCTTAAATCTGGTGACAGTGCCCATTCCACCACTCAGGGATCGCCGCGAAGATATTCCCTTATTATTCTTACATTTTGCCCGTATGGCCTCGGCGCGCTATCACAAGGCCTTAATTGCCCTCAATGCCGAGCAGAATGCCATCCTCACCTCCCACGACTGGCCGGGTAATGTGCGCGAGCTGCGAAATCTGGCCGAACGTTATGTGTTACTCGGTGGCGAAGCCGCCTTCGCGGGCACCTTAGGCAACGCGCCCAGTCTGCATACCAGTATGTCATTGCTACAACGGGTCGAGTTTTTTGAGCGGGTATTGATAGAAGAAGCCTTAAGTCATAACAAGGGCAGCATTAAGCAGACCATGGAGCAACTCGAACTGCCCCGCAAAACCTTGTACGACAAGATGCGTAAATACGATTTAGACCGCAAGCAGTATATCAACGCTGACGAGTAATACCACTTTCGACAGAGCGCCACTATGCCTTCAAGCCTTCGCCTTGTCTAAAGCACGTTTAACTCCCGCTGAATGAACAGATATTTAATACGATTGGTATAAGCCTGTCGATACCAATAAAAACCCCGCAAACCGATTCACGGCTGCGGGGTTTGCTTTATCTAAGGAACTTCAAGCTAGCATTACAATGCTTATGCATCAAAAACCATATGGCAAAATAAGTGAGTCATTACTCATCCCGCACGCACATGCCTTTCGAGGATTTCACATAGGGCGCAAGGATTGGCATCATGCCCTTCATCACTTGTAATGGCAGCGCCGAAGTAAAACTAAAATCGTCCGACTTACTGCCCGGCACAAAGGCGGTTAAGGTGCCGAAGTAGTTATCCCCTAAATAGAACACAAACGTCGCGGTACGGTTCATCGCCGTGGTAGCCACTTTGCGGCCCTGCTGCATCTGAGTCACGATACGGTTGTCACCCGTACCGGTTTTACCGCCGATAGCCAACATGGCGCCATTATCGTCTGTAAAGATGCCTTTAAGGCGTCTTGCGGTTCCGTTTTCAACCACGTTAGCCAGCGCAGCCTTTAGGGCCTGAGCAACTTCGTGTCGCATCACTCGCTCACCTTGGCTATTTTGGTTATCGAGCCGTACTTCATAGGGCGTATCTTCGGCAAAGTGCAACTGATTGATCCGCACCGTCGGTAATCGGTAACCATCGTTTTGGATAATCCCCATCAATTCCGCCAGCGCCGCGGGTCTGTCACCCGAACTGCCCAGCGCCGAACCTAAAGAAGGCACCATAGATTCAAAGGGATAACCTAAACGCGCCCAACGCTGATGAATATCGAGGAAAGCCTCCACTTCAAGCATTACCTGCACCCGCACATCACGCGCGTTTTTATGGCGCGTTCTGAACAGCCAGCGATACACTTCCTGACGCTCATCCTTACTCGCCTCTTTCACATCATTGAGGTTGGCCTCGGGATGTTGATTCAAGTAATCGAGTACCCAGAGTTCGAGTGGGTGCACCCGCGCGATATAACCTTGATCGGGCAGATTATATTTTTCAGGGCCGTACTTGTTATACAGCTCTTTAATCCGCTTATCCGTGTAATTGTTTTGCGGCAAACGCTGCTGCAAAAAGGCCTTAAACGAAGCGATGGACTCATAGGGTTGCAAGTAACGGTAAGCCGCGGTCAGTTGCTGCTCCGCTTGGGTTTGACCATCAAAAAACAGCGCTAAACGCTCATTGGGCGCCACTTTCTTATATTTACGATAGAACTTATTCACGAAGGTATTGCCTTCGCGGTCGGCAAACACCCGCAGATATTCCTCGCGGCGTGGGTCCTTATCATTGCGCAGCAGGCGCGCCATATTGCCTTCGTTTTGCATACTGCTGCTGTAGTTGACTATGTCACGCATCAAACGTACGAAGGGTAAGTTAATGGAGTTTTGCAACGCCTCGTACATGGTCGGCACTTTAAAGTCTTCTGTCTTTTTAAAGTTGTTAAACACATGCAAACCACCACCCGTAAAGAATTGCTCGTTCGGTGAGGCTGAGTATTCCCGTTGCAGCGCCGCATTCAACATACGGTCGAGGCGCCTATCTGGGTTCACAATCAAGTAGTCAATCGCCCAGCGAGTGAGGTGATCGCGGGGTTCAATCTCAATCGACTCCAACTCAATACCATGTTTCTTCGAGTATTTGTCGTGGATCTCGGCAATGATCTCAAGGTACGTCGCCAGTACCCTGAGTTTGGCCGTCGAGCCCAGCTCTAACTTACTGCCCTCGTTAATATCGAACGGTTGGTCGGTGCTGTCGGTTTGCACCCGTACGCGGTTAGCCGTTGCGGTTTTTTCATAGAGAGTGAAGCTATAAAGCACATTTTGTAGCTGGCTTGGCTCGAGTAACCGCTCACCTAAGAGACCGACTTTCTCGGCCGTAGCGGCTTGCCCAAGGCTGCGTAAGTATTGACTCACTTGCTGCTGCAGGTCGCTGTGCAAACTGCTATTCACGGTTAAATCGAGGCGGTCTAAATCATACAGACCGACATTTAACATCCCCGCGGTACGAATACGGATGCTGTTAACGCCCTTATCGGAACCCGACTGCGTATTACGTTGAGGCTTGGCGACTTTAAACTGCAACTTTTGAGCAAGTGCGGCATCCCTCAGGGGTCGGTCAATCAAGTAATATTGGCCGAGCAAACGGATATGGCTGTCGACCAGTTCCTCTAAGTCCTCGTGCCCCTGCAATAGATAATAGGAAGGACGACGCTGGGCAATCATCAAGGCCACCACTTGGCGGAACACTTGGCCACGCTTAGCGGCATTGGCTTTGATTTGCGGCGAAGCTAACAGTTGGTTCGCCGTGTCGAAATCCGTACCAAACCAGGCCCATAGGCCATCACCAATACCATGTACTTCACCATGGTTAGGCGCAGAGGATAAAGGTACAGTGTTTAAATAGTCTTGAATAATGCGCTTACGGGCAGGCTCGGTTATTTCACCTTGCTGATAAACCCGCACTGTGGCCGAACCAATTTGCAGCAGTTTATCCTTGATGCTCAGGGTTAACCCTTGGGAGGAATGGCGGAACTTCTCAATTTGTGTCGCCAACGTACTGCCACCTGCTGTAGAGACATTCATCCCCACCATTTCAGCGATTTGGCTCATCCCCGCCACAATAAAGCGTGGCCAGTCGATCACCGGATTAAGTTTAGGCTCAGTCGTCCACAGCTCGCGGTTTTCAATAAATAACAAGGTATTGACGATTTCATTGGGGATTTTATCGTCATCTT
This sequence comes from Shewanella sp. GD03713, assembly GCF_029843705.1. Taxonomy (NCBI): domain Bacteria; kingdom Pseudomonadati; phylum Pseudomonadota; class Gammaproteobacteria; order Alteromonadales; family Shewanellaceae; genus Shewanella; species Shewanella sp. GD03713. The sequence goes on along the minus strand of NZ_JAOCIW010000001.1, from coordinate 1,631,709 downwards.
GGTACACACGTTTAGGATAAGTAAACTCGTACAGATCGGTATTGCGACAATCCAGCAGCGCTAACCCCGATTGCGCCTTCTCATGGTAAGGCGGGAAAAAGCCCATTTGGGCGTATTCCTGTAGCGCAGGGGAAAACTCCACTTGCTGCGTCACTTGGAAATTACGCTGAAGCAATCTATCGATGTACTGGGGCAACTTACTGTAGCCGTGACGTTCATCGAAGGGTCCGTAACTTGGATAGATAATTGACTGAGTGGGCTGATTTTTCAGCTCATAGGTCAAGGTCTGCGCATATTGATGAACATACTTAGACTGGAAATAAGAGGTTTTAACCTCTTGGCCAATTAAAATCGCCACACAGATAATCAGAATAAAAAACAGGAACCAGACACGCCCCTTAGATCTCGGCTTGCGCTGACGCTTAGCCTTAGGTTCGGGTTGTGGCGGACGAGGACGATAATTTTCGAATTGCATTTCTTGCGTAGAATTAGGCAAAACGGCTCCCAAAAATCACTTAACAAATCCTTTCTACGTGGGAAAGTTCCCAACCTATGCTCAACACATCCAGTATCAGGGCAAAACTCACACTTAAGTTCGTCCACTGTGCATGAGTCTGCAAATACATTCCTTTGCCTTCATTGAGCAAGACCTAACAACACAGGATCATTGCGTCTCTTGTTAGATCTCACCGTATTTTAATGAGTTGGCAGCGCGCCTCAAAGTGGTTAGCGCAAAAATACTTAGCAACTTATCGCAAGTGCTAACCGCGCTTGAGGCTTCAATCAATCCCAAATAAACTCACGAAAATGCTTACGGCAAACCGATTCGTAACTTTCATTACCGCCGATTGCCACCTGCTCACCTTCGCGCATCACTTTACCTTCACCATCAAGACGCACCACCATATTGGCTTTGCGTCCACAGTGACAAATGGTTTTCAGCTCGACTAACTTATCGGCCCATGCCAACAAATAATGACTGCCAGTGAAGAGTTCACCTTGGAAGTCGGTACGTAAACCATAGCACAAAACTGGGATATCAATTTTATCAACAACATAAGTAAGTTGTTTAACTTGCTCTTTGCTTAAGAATTGGCACTCGTCCACCAGCACACAGCTCAAATGATTCTGTTGGTGCGCCGTGGTGATCATGTCTATCAGATTGTCGTGGCTGCTAAATACCTGGGCATCGGTTTCAATACCAATACGTGATGCCACCTTACCTTTACCGTATCTGTCGTCGATAGAGGCCGTCATCACTAGGGTATTCATGCCGCGCTCGCGGTAGTTATAGGAAGATTGTAATAGAGAGGTGGATTTACCCGCATTCATTGCTGAATAGTAAAAATACAATTGCGCCAAAACGAATCCCTTTTTTAACTTAAATTTATTGTTTCTCTGTTGCCAGAGCTTATGGCGCCTAGTTTACCATTGCGCCGTGCCCTAACACACTAGGCTAATCTCAGCTTTTCTACTGAAATCCCAATCTTGTGGCTTCGAACGGATATTAAACCAACGACCTCTTCTACCTCGGCTTAACATGATTGTTCGTATTTCCGTCCAAACCAGAAAATAGTCATCAGACAAACCCTGTCACAGCCCAATTGTTACAATAAGCTTAATTTAACCTTAAATATTGTTTTATATAAGAAATAACACATTAACAAATATTTAAAATTGAGATCTACCTCCAAAGATATAGGCTAAAATGTGGTTTGGTTCAAAAAACAAACATTCCATTATCCGTAATATTTGCTCGAGACAAATGTACTCACAAAAACAAAAAAAGTTATTCGAACGCTTGCAAATTAAATCAGCGGCTCAAAGCACTAATCTCCCCTGCAAACTTTAGTGCTGCAATCCGTGCCTTTAAATGCGTATTGGATTAAATGGAGATTATGATGAGAATATTCACATCTAAAAAACTGGCATACCTAGTCGCAATCGCCCTAACTGGCGCTCTAGCAGGCTGTGGCAGTGATGGTAAAGACGGCGCACCAGGCCAACCCGGCGATCCAGGTCAACCCGGTAAGCCTGGAGACCCATGGACGCCACCACCAGTTACAAGTTCAGCGGTGACCAATGTTAAAGTACTGGGCTACAGCTTTGGCGAAGGCAGTATCACCTATGAATTTGAAGTCACCGACGAAAACGGCAACTTAGTCAATGGCCTATTAAATGCAGAAGCTAAAGTCGCCGCCTTAACCGACAAAGGCTTTATCAATAACCGCGACGAAGCCGACATTAACAATGTCACCGACAACGTGCATATCGGCGGCGCTGCAACTCAAGCCACTGAAGGCGCTGAAATCAAGTCGCTAGGCGATGGTCATTACAGCTTTAAAGCTCCAATGAAAGGTGTCAACGCCAGTACTGAAGGCATCGTCTGGCTCAGAGTCGGCGGTAACAGCGAAAGCGGTATTGCGCGCTCTGCGCCAATGGTTGTGAATAAGCCTGAAGGCACGCATTCAACCACCACCGACAGTTGCTATGCTTGTCACGTCGATTACGCCACTAGCCCACGTCGCCATGCTAGCTATGTCGCTACAGGTATGGACAGCGAAGTCACTTTCGTTGAAGGCTGTTTGGTCTGTCACGGCTCGGTGAGCCGCGGCGCGAAAAATGCCGAAGGCTTCTCTATCGGCGGTTACGCCACCAATACACTGTCTAAAATTGGCCACATTAATCACCAGAAATTCACTAAAGATTTCAGCGTGATGAACTGTACTTCTTGCCACGTTGAAGCGCCAACCAATATCAGCGTTTCAGGCCCTGGTTGTATCGACTGCCACAACACTGGCGGCGTACCAGGTGCGATTGTGCCAAGTAACGGTGCCGATGTGCGCCCAATGCATGAAGGCAAAGAAGGCATTACCGAGCGTCAAGCTATCCGTGCTAAGTACCAAGTAACACTCTCAACCCCCGTTAAAGTAGATGATATTTCCACCTTAACCGACCACTATGCGCCCGATGGCTCAAGCGTAGCGAAAGCGGAACCCGGTTGGTGTACCACCATCACAGTGAAAGACACTGACGGCAACATCTTTAGCATTAAAGATAACTTCAACTACTCAGATCCTCTGGTATTTGATGCCAAGAAGCCGATTGTCTACGCTGGTGCCTATCTGCATGCTTATGACAACAACACCTTAGTAGGCCGCCCAGGTAACCGTACAAACTATTACTATGGTTACAACACCGATGGTACTAAGAATATCTGTCACCTACTGACGGATATCAGCGCAGTGAATGCTAACTATGCTTACTCTGCACGGGTCACCTTCAGCACCGCAGGCTGGATGGAATACGACGGTAATCAACGCTATCAAAGCAATGGTAACCTCAGAGCCAAGGGCTATGACGGTTCAATGGGTGTTTCTTTCACCGCCTACTCAGATGTAGTTAATCCAGTAAGTGCTGAGAAAGTATCTGGTTTTGAACGTCGCACTGTGATCAGCGATAACAGCTGTACGACTTGCCACAACGATGCCACCGCTTTCCACAAAAACGGTGCATTCGACCAAGGCGGTAACGGCTGTATTGCCTGCCACGATAACGGCATGGCTCGGACTTCGGCCACACTGGGTGCAGGTTTTGGTCCTATGATCCACAGCTGGCACTGGGGTAATGGTGCAAATGTTGGTGAGATGAAGGCCGACGGCACCCAAGCCAAGACAGCGAACGGCGCAGGCGCTATCAACCCAGTCACTAGCTGTGTTGCCTGTCACGAAACCGCTATTGATTTAAACAAAGTGCCAAATCAATACATTCTTGAACCCGGCAGCAAGATGACCAGCCCTGTTACCGCTAACTGTTATGCCTGCCATACTGGCGATGCAGTTAAAGCCCACATGGTGAGCAACGGTGGCGAGATCAGCGTGCCAGCCACTGGCGATTGGTTCAAGCAACCTACGGGTGAATCTTGTGCCGTGTGCCACAACACAGGTAGCAGCTCTGGTATCGACAAGTACCATAACTTTACCCGTAAATAACTAGTCGTCCCGCTATTTTCCCTGCAAGAAAATAGTTCAAGCGCCCTACGGTTGTAGGGCGCTTTTTTTGTTTACTTTTACTTACAACTTCACCCCATAGGTTTTCAGTCCTATTTAAGTTAGTAACGCTAGAGTCACAAAAAACTACAATTCTAAGGAAATCACTCAACTATGCGTAAAAGTTTTATTGCCATCGCCATTGGCGCCACTTTGATGACAGGCGCACTCGCAGGCTGCAGCACTCAAGATACTAAAGCGACGAATGTGACCGCAGTTCAAACCCAAAATCCTCTGTTCCAAGCCAGCACGCTGCAATACCAAGCGCCTGATTTTAGTGTCATTAAAGACGAGCATTTTCAGCCCGCATTAGAGCAAGGCATTAAAGAGCATTATCAAGAGATTTTGGCCATTGCCAACAATCCTGCCGCCCCAACCTTCGACAACACGATTGTCGCCATGGAAAAAAGCGGTGCCCTGCTGACCCGTGCATCGAGCGTGTTTTACAACCTCGCGGGTTCAAACAGCAATCCTGCCCTGCGTAAAATCCAAGGTGAGATGGCCCCGAAAATGGCAGCGCACTCAGATAACATCAACCTCAATCCAGCACTATTCGCCCGTATTGAAACTATTTATAACGACCGCAATAACTTAGGCTTAACGTCTGAAGCGGTACGTTTGGTTGAGGTGTATCACCAACGCTTTATCATGGCCGGTGCTAAACTGACCGATGAGCAGAAAGTGAAGATCCGTGCCCTGAACGAAGAACAATCGACGCTGACCAACGAGTTCTCACAACGTTTACTGCGCTTAACCAAAGAAATCGCCATCGTTGTCGATAACAAAGAGCAACTGGCGGGCCTGACTGACAGCGAAATCACCTCGGCAGCAAACGATGCCAAGGCCGCAGGCCACGAAGGTAAGTACTTAATCAACATCACCAACACCACTCGCCAGCCTGTTCTCGCCTCTTTAGAGAACCGTGAACTGCGCCAACGCATTTGGGAAGCCTCGGCAAACCGTGGCTTAACGGGTGAAAACGAAACCGCATCTTTAGTGTCTCGCCTTGCGCAATTACGTGCCGAGCGTGCCGCTCTATTAGGTTATGAAAACTGGGCCAGCTACCGCCTCGCGCCACAAATGGCAAAAACGCCTGAAGCGGTATACAGCATGTTTGGTTCAATGGTGCCTGCCGTCGTCGCTAATACCGAAAAAGAAGCTGCCGATATCCAAGCGATGATCGACAAGACTGGCGGCAAGTTTGAACTCGCGCCATGGGACTGGGAATTCTACGCTGAGAAGGTTCGCCAAGAGAAATACGCCCTCGATGCCAATAGCATTCGCCCTTATTTCGAATTTAACCGCGTACTCGAAGACGGTGTGTTCTACACCCTCAAAGAACTCTATGGCGTCACCTTAAAGCCGCGCCCAGATTTACCCGTGTACCACCCGGATGTGAAAGCCTACGAAATGTTTGATGCCGATGGTTCAAGCATGGCGATTTTCTACGCCGACTACTTTGCCCGTGAAGGCAAACGCGGCGGCGCATGGATGAGCTCGTTCGCGGGTCAATCCTTCCTCGAAGGCACTAAGCCTGTCGTGGTCAACGTGATGAACATTAAAAAGGCGCCAGAGGGACAACCGACCTTCGTCAGCTACAACGAAGTGACCACTATGTTCCACGAAATGGGCCATGGTACCCACGGTATGTTCTCTAAGGTGACTTACCCAAGCTTGGCGGGTACTTCTGTCTCCCGTGACTTTGTGGAATTCCCATCAACCTTCGAAGAAGACTGGGCAGCCCACCCTAAAGTGTTAGCCAACTACGCCAAACACTACGAAACAGGTAAGCCAATTCCCGATGATTTGCTGCAAAAACTGCTCAAATCCGGCAGCTTTAACCAAGGCTTCGATACCTTAGAGTATATGGCTGCGGCGCTCGTCGACATGGAATGGCACTCATTAAGCCCAGATGCCCCACTGCAAGATGTGGCGACATTTGAAGCCAATGCGCTGAAAAAACACGGCTTAAATATCACCGCCGTGCCACCACGTTATAAGTCAACTTACTTTGCCCACGCCTTCCCAGGTGGTTACTCAGCAAGTTACTACGCTTACATGTGGAGTGAGATTTTAGCGGCAGATGCCTACGCTTACGTGCAAACTCAAGGTGGCTTAAACCGTGAAATCGGCATGAAATACCGCAAGACCATTCGCGAAGTGGGCAACAGCATTGCACCAATGGAAGCTTACAAAAACTTCCGTGGTCAAGAGCCTACCACCGAAGGGTTATTGAACCGCCGTGGACTCAACACCGCCCTGTAATTTGGGATGTGTGATAGATAAAAAATCAGCCAGCATAATGCTGGCTGATTTGTTTTGAGAGCTTGGGAAATTAACAATGAAGACTCGCGAAAAAAGCGCTCGCTTACGTCAAGCTTATTTCGCGTTGCTTTGGGATTTGAGTCGTAACCACACAATGCTTAAGACAAACAGCACGCCACAGGTCAGCAGTCCCGCATTCACAGATTCTGTAAAACCAAGCACCACATAACCTACCATGCTGATCAGCGCCACAATCACAGCGTAAGGCAACTGAGTCACAACGTGGTCGATATGGTGACAGCTCGCGCCAGTTGACGACAAAATCGTGGTATCTGAAATCGGTGAGCAGTGATCACCAAATACCGCGCCCGCCAAAACCGATGCCAGCATAGGTAACATCATGGCTGTATGGCTGCCCATCGCCATATCGGCGGCAATCGGTAGCATAATACCGAACGTGCCCCAACTGGTGCCGGTAGAAAACGCCGTTAGACCCGCTAACACAAACATCAACGCAGGTAAGAAGGCAAAGGGAATATTGCCTGTGGCGAGGCTTGCCATAAACTTACCGGTTTCAAGCTGGCCAATCACGCCGGCAATGGTCCAAGCAAATAACAGGATGTAAATCGCAGGCAGCATAGAACGAGCGCCCTGCACCACGCCTTTGACGACCATCGACTTTTCAACGCCTTGCACTAGGTTAAGTACCAGCGCAACTGCTAAACCAATCAGGGCACCAAAGAACAGTGATGAACTCACATCGGTTTTTTCAAAAGCTGAAATAATATTAAATTCAATACCTTCTTTCGCTAATACCTGGGCACCACTGTCGATCATAAAATACAGGGTCGCAAATACCAGCACGGTAATAGGTAAGAATAAACCGAGGATCTTACCCGTTTCGGCTTCGGGTAAATCGGCATTCGCCCCAGGTGGTAATCCTTTATTCTCATCATATAAATTACCGCGCTGCGCATTTAATTCATGCTCACGCATAGGGCCAATATCTAAGCCCATAAATGCAACACAAAGTAATAATAATAAAGAGAAAATAGCGTAGAAATTCATAGGGATCATTTGAATAAACACACTCAAATGACCAGAATCAGCAAAACCGTGGGCGGTTAATATGCCGCCGATCAGCGCAATAATATAAGCACCCCAACTGGATACTGGCGAAATAACACAAACCGGTGCCGCCGTTGAATCTAATAAATAGGCTAACTTAGCGCGGGAAATATAATAACGGTCGGTAACGGGTCTGGCGACAGAACCCACGACTAAGCTATTGAAATAATCGTCAATAAAGACAACACAGCCTAAAAACATGGTCAGTAATTTGGCATCGCGTTTATTGCGAATATGCAGGCGCGCCCAATCGGCAAATGCCCTAGCACTACCACTGACGGTAATTAATGCCGTGATCATCCCTAAGACAATTAAAAAGCCGAGAATGTATAAATTCCAAGAATTTACGCCATCTTCTGACCAAAAAAGTCCTTTTACACTGTTAAATAAAAACTCACCGCTGGCCACAGGTGAAAATTGATTGAGTAATAACACCCCAATCACAATACCTAAACCGAGGGAAAGGAGAACGCGGCGAGTGAAAATCGCCAACACAATTGCGACCACAGGCGGCAGCAGAGAAAGTGCCGAATCGGCGTAACTTACTACAGTCATTGATTATTTCTTCGTCAAAATACGAATGGAGGGCGACTGAACTGGTGGGAAAAGGCAATAGATACCCAAGATCACCTGTCCTATCAGTAGCGCTCCATAGTAACTATTCCCAATATCCGTATCAGAAAATACTATGGCAGTGTTGTACCTATTCGGCACAACCCCAGCAGTTGATCGTGATAAATCAAACCACTTCGGCACCAAATCCTTTCGTGAACGATCAACGGAATCACCCTACTGATCACTACTGATATTTGGTGCGCCTCTACTTCTAAGAACGCCCATGCACGGGCGTGAGGCACATAAAAACATAAGCGGCTAAGCAGTTACCACCGCAAAGCCGCTTACTTTGACTTAGATCACGGATAAAATCAACCCAGAGTTGAAATCAACTCTGGAACGGCGTCGAACAGGTCGGCTTCGAGACCATAATCGGCCACTTGGAAGATTGGCGCTTCAGGATCTTTGTTGATTGCCACAATCACCTTAGCGTCTTTCATCCCAGCTAAATGCTGAATCGCCCCCGAAATCCCCACGGCGATGTAGAGGTTTGGTGCCACAATCTTACCGGTTTGACCCACTTGCAGGTCGTTAGGCACAAAACCTGCGTCAACCGCGGCGCGAGAAGCCCCAACCGCGGCACCGAGTTTGTCCGCCAATTGCTCTAACATACCGAAGTTTTCACCGCTGCCCATACCACGGCCACCAGAAACGATAATGCCCGCATTACCTAACTCTGGACGCGCAGAAACGGTCAATGATTGAGACACAAACTGAGTCTTGGCTTCAAACACTTTATCTAAGGTGGTAACTGCAGCACTGTTGCCCTGCGCCGCCGCATCGAAGGCACTGGCACGGACTGTCATCACTTTAATCGCGTCATGGCTTTGTACTGTCGCTAAAGCGTTACCTGCATAAATCGGGCGAACAAAGGTGTCGCTGCTCACTACGCCAATCACTTCAGAAATTTGCGCAACGTCTAACAAGGCGGCCACACGCGGTAGCGTATCTTTGCCAGCGCTCGATGCTGCAGCGAGGATATGGCTGTAGTTTGGTGCTAAGTCCACCAGCAATTTAGCTACGTTTTCGGCTAAATGCGCTTCATAGGCACTGTTATCGGCGACCAATACTTGAGCGACGCCTTGTAGGGCTTGCGCAGCTTGCGCCACTGCGCCACATTGGTGGCCCACCACCAATACATGCACATCATCACCAATTGCACGCGCTGCGGTGACAACCTTTGCGGTATCCAGTTTCAGTGCCGCATTATCGTGTTCTGCTAATACTAAAATGGCCATTTAGATCACCTTCGCTTCATTCTTTAACTTTTCAACCAGCTCAGCTACCGACGCAACCATGATGCCTGCTTTACGTTCTGCAGGCGGCGTCACCTTTACCACAGTTTGATGGGCTTTAAGCGTCACACCTAAATCCGCAACAGTGTGCACATCTAATGGCTTACGTTTAGCTTTCATGATGTTAGGTAATGAAGCGTAACGAGGTTCGTTCAAACGTAAATCGGCTGTCACCACAGCTGGCAATGGCAGACTTAAGGTTTGCATCCCGCCATCAATCTCGCGATCCACTTGCACTGAATGGCCTTCTACTTTGATTTCAGAAGCAAAAGTAGCTTGTGGCATATCCGTTAATGCCGCAAACATTTGGCCAGTTTGGTTATTATCGCCATCGATAGATTGCTTACCAAACAGCACTAATTGCGCTTGTTCTTTTTCTTGTACGGCTTTGAGTAATTTGGCAATCGATACAGGGGTTAACTCTTCTTCAGTATCAATGTGAATCGCACGGTCAGCACCTAATGCTAACGCGGTACGTAATTGTTCTTGAACGGCTTTATTGCCGATACTAACGACCACTACTTCAGTAGCACTGCCCGCTTCTTTTAAACGAACCGCTTCTTCTACTGCAATTTCACAAAAAGGGTTCAACGCCATTTTGAGGTTTGCGGTATCAACGCTGGTGTTGTCAGCTTTTACCCTGACCTTCACATTGGCATCAACTACGCGCTTAACAGGCACCAATACTTTCATAGGGTTTCCTTCCTACACTTTCATGTACATGGACAAAACATTGGTCATCACCAATGCAGGATAGAGCCACTTTACGTCCTGTTAACGTTAACGTCAACTAAACTCAAACGCCTGTTTGCATTTTTTAAGACTGTGGTATTGGCCACATTTTTGAACACTTATCTGCCATATTTAAAAAGTTCAAAATTTAAATAATATTTAATTTCTGTTTATTGCATAATTTTATTTGATTCGAGCTATATTACTTTCTATCATTTAGCTGTTGTTCACCATTATCCTGTAATAAAAATAGAGTGGGACGAAAATAGATATGAGCGAATTTTTAGAGATATTAACTCACGGTCGTCGTTTTAAAGCTGCGGTAAAAGATCTCAGCGTTGAAGAACTGCGTGATTTAGCGGCTAAGCTAGATAAAATTTTAGTTGAGCGTGAGTCAATGGCAGCAGAAGAGCAGCAAGCTATTGCTGCACGTAATGCTAAAATCGAAGAAATCCGCCAACAAATGGAAGCAGTTGGTTTATCAATCGACGACTTAGGTGGCGTAGCAGTTAAAGCTGTGGGTAAAAAACGCGCTCCACGTCCAGCAAAATATCAAATTGAAGTTAACGGCGAAGTGATCCAGTGGACTGGTCAAGGTCGTATGCCAACGGTATTTAAGAACGAAGTCAATAAAGGCCGTTCTATGGATGATTTCTTAATCTAATCCCATACCATGCTGGTAATAGCCGTTTGCTATTACCATTGAGTAACATAAAAAAGCTCGCGCCCTGCGAGCTTTTTTATGCCTGAATGCCACTACCATTGCATTCAAGCAAATGCTTAAATTGCGTTACAATTCAGCTTTAGTATTTACATCTGCTTTAGGTTACTCTTTATTCACCCTCAGTCTAAGTGAATAAAAAATGCAGATAAACAATAAGATAATAATAAGCTGCGGCATTATAAGTAGTTTGGTATCCCACAACATTTTTGCCAAGGCCAACCCCATCTCCCCCGTCAATAAGTTAACGGCCTTCACTAATGCTGAATTAATCATGGCGCCAGGGAAGCGACTCACAAATGCCACCTTATTAGTAGAAAATAATCGGATAAAAGCCATTATTGAAAAAGGGGATATTCCAGAGGCAGCATTAAAGGTTGATCTCAGTGGCTATACTATCTATCCCGGTTTTATAGATCCCTTTACCGATTATGGTATCGAGTTTGAATATCCCAAATTGGGGCTGACTCGTCCGGTATATGATATTAAACGTATCGGTGGTAATGCCGAAAATGGTGCAATTCACGCTGAAAAAGAATGGTTTAATTACGTTTACCCAAATAAAGAACGCGCACGTGATTGGATCAATAACGGCTTTACCAGCGTGCAAAGCAGTAAACTCGACGGTATTTTCCGCGGTACAGGTGTTAGCCTTTCATTAGCCGATAAAACCGCCAACGAGGTGATTTATCGTGCACGCAGCCAACCTTTTATGGCCTTCGATAAAGGCACGTCTGAACAAGACTACCCCAATTCTCTGATGGGCAGCATCGCGCTTATTCGACAAACCTTTGCCGATGCTAACTGGTATAACCAAAATAAGCACAAATCGGTTAATAGTTCAGCAAATGCTCAAATTGAATTTAATATCGCCTTCGAACGCTTAGATAACTTAGCCGAGAAACAAATCGTCTTTGAAACAAAAAACCTCAACGATTTGCTGCGCGCCGCGAACCTGCTCAAAGAACACCAGCAGCCCGCCAACTTACTCGCAAGTGGTCAAGAATATGCGCGCATCAATGAGTTAAAGACCCTGAATTATCCTCTAATCCTGCCGCTCAACTATCCGCAGGCACCGGATGTGGGTACCGATGATGCCGACCGTGAAGTCTCCCTTGCAGAACTCAGACAATGGGAGCGCGCGCCCACAAACCCAGCAGCAGTGGCTAATGCGGGCATCCCTTTTGCCTTTACCCAATTTGGCATTAAGACCGAGGCATTTTGGCCTCGCCTACGTCAAGCCATCGCCCAGGGACTGAGTGAGGACAAGGCCCTCGCCGCGCTGACGACTCAAGCCGCCGAAATGGCGGGGACGGCCGAGTTCGTCGGTAAACTTGCTCCCGGCTATATGGCCGACTTTGTGATTACTAAGGGCAATATCTTTAAAGATGGCCAGATTTACAGTGTCTGGCTGCAAGGCGAAGAGCAGTCCATTCGCTCACTCCCACAGGCCAAACTCTTGGGCGATTATCAGCTCACGCTGAATAATCTCACCTTAGATCTAAGCCTTGAAGAAACGGGCAAAGCGGGCAAAACCGCCTTCCAAGGTCAGCTGACTAGTGGTGAGAAGAGCATTACACTCACCAATCTTCAGCTTGAAGACGACGGCAGCGTAAGCTTTAACGCCGATTTAAGCGATGCGGGCATTCATGGCATCAGCCGTTTTACCCTCTGGCTCGCTAAAGATGGTATTCAAGGCCGCATGGTGGACGCCCAAAGTCGCAGCATTAAAGTAGCGGGTATTGCTATCGCGTCGAGTCTAAATACAAAGCCTGCCGATACCCCAAAAACCGATGCTGCAACGACTTTAGTGAGTCAACTCACCTACCCTAACGTCGCCTATGGTTTAAGTGAGGCGCCCAAAGCCGAAAAACTCCATATTAAAAATGCCACCCTGTGGACCTCGGATAAACAGGGGATTTTGGAACATGCGGATCTGTTAATGGCCAATGGCCGAATTGAAAAAATCGGTCAGCAACTCAGCACACCTTCGGGTTATCAAGTTCTCGATGCCACGGGTAAGCACTTAACTGCCGGTATCGTCGATGAACATTCCCATATTGCTATCAATGGTGGCACTAATGAAGGTACTGATGCAGTCACCTCTGAGGTGCGGATTGGCGATGTGATCAATCCCGAAGATATCTCCATCTACCGTGCACTCGCGGGCGGCGTCACCAGCGCACAATTACTCCATGGCAGCGCTAACCCAATTAGTGGCCAATCCCAGTTAATCAAGATGAAATGGGGTGAGAGTGCTGAGCAGCTTAAATTTGCCAATGCCCCTGCCAGTATCAAATTCGCCCTTGGCGAAAACGTCAAACAGAGTAACTGGGGCGAGAAATTTATTCAGCGCTTCCCGCAGACTCGCATGGGCGTAAAAGCTTTATTTGAAGAAACCTTCGATGCCGCAATCGCCTATGAGAAAGCGCAGAAGGACTACGATAACTTACGCAGCAGTGAGAAGAAGAAAACCATTGCGCCGCGCCCAAGCTATCGCCTACAGGCAGTAGCCGAAGTGTTAAAGCAGCAGCGCGATGTGCATATCCACTCCTACGTGCAGTCAGAAATCTTAATGTTCCTGCGATTAGCCGAAGCCTATCACTTTAAGGTGCAAACCTTTACCCACGTACTGGAGGGTTACAAGGTTGCCAGTGAACTAGCCGCCCATGGCGCAGGCGCCTCGACCTTTGCCGATTGGTGGGCCTATAAGTTCGAAGTCTATGATGCAATTCCACAAAACGCCTGCCTGATGCAAAAACAGGGCGTGCTTACCAGCATCAACTCTGACGACTACGAAATGCAGCGCAGACTTAACCAAGAAGCGGCGAAGTCAATGATGTATTGCGATATGTCTAAAGAAGACGCCTGGAATATGGTGACCATCAACCCGGCAAAACAGCTCAGAGTCGATGAGTATGTTGGTTCACTCACCCCAGGCAAAATGGCTGATATCGTGCTTTGGAACGCCGAACCTCTGTCGATTTACGCCAAGGTGACCCAGGCTTGGGTCGAAGGCAAACGCTACTTCGATCGCGACCAAGACCAGCTTGCCCAGCAGCAGGTCGTCGCAGAGCGCGCCGCCCTTATCCAAAAAATTCTCAGTAGTGATGATAACGCCAAGGCGGGTGAGAAAGTCACTCCGCTTAAGGAACCACAATGGCACTGCGATACCCATTATCAGGCTTGGGGCCAACATCATCAGGGAGCAAAATAATGAAGCACTTACCCACTAGCTTGCTGCTGTCGACACTGGCTTTCACGCTGTCAACCCAGGCACATAATCTGATCCCTGCGGGCAAACAAACCCAGAGCGTGCTGATTAAAAACGCCACAGTGCATACCGTCAGCCAAGGGACATTAACCAATACCGATGTGTTGATTGAGCAAGGTAAAATCAGCGCCATCGGGCCACAGCTAAGCGTCAACGGTGCTGATGGCCAAGCGCAGCTCATCGATGCCACGGGCAAACACTTATATCCCGGTCTTATCGCGCTCGATACCAGTCTCGGTTTAGTAGAAATCGAGATGGTACGTCCAACCGTCGATAATGCAGAAGTCGGAGATTTTAATCCGCAAATTAGCGCGGCAACGGCTTACAACCCTGATTCAGAGCTGTTGCCAACCATTCGCTATAATGGCATCACCCACGCACAAATCGTCCCCAGTGGCGACGGACTCGCGGGCCAATCTGTGGTCGTGGATCTCGATGCTTGGACGATTGAGGACGCCCTACAACCTAGCGAAGGCCAATTTCATGTTTACTGGCCGCAAATCAAGCGTATGCCAGAGGATGAAAAGGAAAAAGCTAAGGCCATTGAGAAAAATCAGCAGGCCATAGATAAACTGACCACAGCCTTTGAGGATGGCTATCGCTACTTTTTAAGCCATAAGGCAAAGGATTCGGCCAAGACAACCAATTTACGTTGGCAGGCCATGTTGCCCCTGTACCAAGGTAAGGCCACGTTATTTGCCCATGCGGACAGCGTCAGCCAAATTGAGCAAGTCATTGCCCTGACTAAAAAATATCAATTTAAATTGGTGATTGTCGGAGGCTATGATGCGTGGCGACTCGCTTCAAGCTTAAGGGAAGTGAACGCCAGTGTGATTTACCCGCACACCCTGAGTCTGCCCAAACGTAAAGATGAACCCGTGGATTTGCCCTTTAAAATCCCTTCGTTGCTGGCAAGTGCAGGCATTCCCTATGCCCTTGGTTTTTCATCGGATTGGAACAGTCGTAACCTCCCCTATGCCGCGGGCTACAGTGCCGCTTACGGCGTCACGCCCGAGCAAGCATTAAAATCGGTGACTTTAGATGCAGCAAAACTGCTGGGGATCACCGATTTAGGAGCCATCGCCGTCGGTTATCAGGGCAGTGTTGTGCTGAGTGACGGGGATATCCTCGACCCCATGAGCAACAAAATTGATGCGATCTGGATTGAAGGCCGGCAAATAGATCTGAATAATCGCCACCAGCAGCTTTATCAAAAGTATCTTAAGCGCTAGAATTTGCTCATATAAATCGCTCGATACCGCGCAGTCCGTTGGACTGCGCTTATTTACCCTTAATCTCAGGTCAAACCATGAAAATCATCCTCTCAAGTGCATTAGTGCTACTGCTTAGCGCCTGTGCCAGCGATTATAGTTTTAACAGCAATTTGGACGGCGAGGCGATTAATGACTACTTCAAGGCAGGAGATGTCACGCTGTTTGAGGGCGATAGTTTGCCTAAAGGCCATTACGAATTAAAAGGTTTGGTACAGGGTGAATCTTGCCAAGCCGATGTGAATGCGGTGCCCGCTTCCTTAAGTGAAGCCCGAACCGAAGCCCGCCGTGCCGCAGCCGATAAAGGCGCCAATGGCATCATCATCAAACAATGCGTGATGATGGAAGAAGCAGCCCAAGGCTGCGTCAGCCGCGCCCTCTGCGTTGGCCAAGCCATCAAAATGGCCTCTGCCGACTAGTTCAAAGCGTGTATAATGCACGCCAATATTGATGTACTTAACAACCTAGACCATCTGCGTTTGGGTTGTTGCCCTTGCTTTAGGTATTTTTTGCATGACATTTACCAACCAGATTACCGCTGTCGCCACTTGCCGTACTCCCTATAAACAAAAATTTGGCATTCCAAGGCAGCCCGGTTTGGTGGAGGCGCGCGGTTATGTTGAGCTGGAGCCCCATGTCAATCATCTCGATGCCGTGCGCGGTATCGAGCAATATTCCCACCTTTGGTTGTTGTTTTGTTTCCATGAGAATCTCGCCCAAGGGTGGAAAACGACCGTTCGCCCGCCCCGTTTAGGCGGCAATGAAAAACTCGGCGTATTCGCGACTCGCTCGACCTTTCGTCCAAATGGCATAGGCCAATCCGTGGTCAAACTCCACGGGGTGGTGCAACGTAAAGGCAAGGTGTGCCTAGAGATTTCGGGCATGGATCTTGTCGATGGCACGCCAATCATCGATATTAAGCCCTATATTCCGTTCTCGGATTCGATTGAAGGTGCTGTCGGCGGTATCGCGCAACAAGCGCCAAAACTTATCAGCGTGGTGTTTTCAGAGCTCGCCGCAACCCAGATTGATGCCTACAGTAAACAGGACGCCTATA
This sequence comes from Shewanella sp. GD03713, assembly GCF_029843705.1. NCBI lineage: Bacteria > Pseudomonadati > Pseudomonadota > Gammaproteobacteria > Alteromonadales > Shewanellaceae > Shewanella > Shewanella sp. GD03713. The sequence goes on along the minus strand of NZ_JAOCIW010000001.1, from coordinate 1,615,302 downwards.
CCGATTTAGCCATACTCATCCACGGCGTGCTGGGGCAAGACCCTCGCCCCGCCTATAAAAAAGCCAAAGATGACCCTAAGTTATATCAAGTGGCTTTGTATGATTTAGACATCTTTTGGCGGATGGCGGTCGATGAGGATGAGCGGGAATACATTCAGGTATTAGAACTCAAACCGGGGAAATGTGGCTAAATGCAGACGCCAATCACAACGGCCTTGCCTGATTATCAAAGCCAACATAAAAAGCGTCTATCTTGGATGCCCTGGCTGTATTTTTCCCTCAAAGAAAAACACTTAGTCTGGGCTAAACCTTGGCAGGATGAAGTGCAAGCCAACCTTTGCGCCCTCGAAACCGTAACCATTGGCGAAAACTGTTTTATTGCGCCCGAGGCACAATTATTTGCCGAGCCCAATCGCGATATCACAATCGGTAATCGCTGCATGATTGCCGCTGAATGCTTTTTGCACGGCCCTATCACGCTCGGTGATGAAGTTGCCATCAATCACGGCTGCTCCTTCGATGGCGGCCGAGTGGGTATTCAAATTGGCTCCCAAACCCGCATTGCTAACCATGTCACTATTTATGCGTTTAATCATGGTATGGCACCCGATACGCCCATTTATCAACAAGCCTCAAACTCTAAAGGCATAGTGATAGGTAAAGATGTGTGGATTGGCGCACAGGCAGGGATAGTCGATGGTGTCACCATTGGCGACCATGCCGTGATTGGCATGGGCTGTATTGTCACTAAAGATGTTCCCGCATGGGCTATCGTCGCGGGCAATCCCGCTCGAGTGATTGGCGATAGACGGGATAAATAATCCACTTAGCTTTATCTGTATGCATCGCCCGCTGTTGCGGCGCGGCACACTTTGTAAAATGAAAACGGCCATTTGTCTGCAGCTGATTGAATTTAACCTCAATCCATAGGTGACATCATCGAAGCAGGTGATAAAATGGCGCCCATTCAACTCAAATTTGGACATCGGTAATGCGCGTTAGCAAATACCTACTTTCTACTCAAAAAGAAACACCTGCGAATGCAGAAGTCATCAGCCATCAATTAATGCTACGTGCGGGTATGATCCGCCGTAACGCTTCAGGTCTATACAGCTATCTGCCCACGGGCCTGCGTGTATTGCGTAAAGTCGAAGCCATTGTTCGTGAAGAAATGAACAAAGCGGGCGCGATTGAAATTCTTATGCCTATGGTGCAACCGGCTGATTTATGGGTAGAAACGGGTCGCTGGGACAAATTTGGTCCTGAGCTGCTGCGTTTTAAAGACCGCCATAACCGTGACTTCGTGCTGGGGCCAACCCACGAAGAAGTGATCACCGACTTAATCCGTAAAGAAGTCAGCTCTTACAAGCAATTACCGCTGAATCTTTACCAAATCCAGACCAAATTCCGTGACGAAGTGCGCCCACGCTTTGGCGTAATGCGCTCGCGCGAGTTCCTGATGAAAGATGCGTATTCTTTCCATCTGGACGTGGATACCATGAATGAAACCTATGAGGCCATGTATCAAGCCTATAGCAACATTCTGTCACGCATGGGCTTGGCCTTCCGCCCAGTTTTAGCGGACACAGGTTCTATCGGTGGCAGCATGTCACACGAGTTCCACGTATTGGCACAAAGCGGTGAAGACTTAATCGCCTACTCTACTGGCAGCGACTATGCCGCTAACATCGAGAAAGCCGAATCGCCAATGCCAACCGAAGCGCGTGGCGCGGCGACTGAAGAGTTACGTTTAGTCGATACCCCAAATGCGAAAACCATTGCCGAGTTAGTTGAGCAATTCGGTTTAGATATCACTAAGACAGTGAAAACCTTGATTGTGAAAGGTGCGACGGAAGAAGCGCCACTGGTAGCGCTGATTGTACGCGGCGACCACGAGCTGAACGAAATCAAGGCAGACAAGTTAGATTTAGTGGCATCACCATTAGAATTTGCCCCAGAAGCCCTGATCCGTGATGCCATTGGCGCAGGTCCTGGCTCATTAGGCCCTGTCGGCCTGAATATGCCAATCATCATCGATCATAGCGTTAGCATGATGAGCGACTTCGCCGCTGGCGCTAACCAAGATGACAAACACTACTTTGGCATCAACTGGGAGCGCGATCTGCCTCTGGCACAAGCAGCCGATATCCGTAACGTGGTTGAAGGCGAGCCAACACCTGATGGTTTAGGTACTTACGCTATGGCGCGTGGTATCGAAGTGGGTCATATCTTCCAACTCGGTACTAACTATTCTAAATCGATGAATGCGACTGTTCTCGATGAGAACGGTAAATCACAAGTGCTGCTGATGGGTTGTTACGGTGTTGGCGTGAGCCGTATCGTGGCAGCTGCCATTGAGCAAAACTTTGATGACCGTGGCATTGTATGGCCAGAAGCGATTGCACCATTCAGTGTGGGCATTCTGCCAATGAATATGCACAAGTCGCACCGCGTGACCGATATCGCCGAGCAGTTATACAAAGACTTAAGTGCTGCGGGTATCGATGTCCTGTTGGATGACCGTAAAGAGCGTCCAGGCGTGATGTTCGCTGATATGGAACTGATTGGTATTCCACATACAGTGGTGATTGGCGATCGCAATATCGACGCCGGCGTTTTTGAATACAAAAACCGCCGCACCGGTGAGAAGCAAGACGTTCCATTCGACCAAATCGTCGATTTCTTAAAGAATCTGCAAGCTTAAGCACTGTCTTCAAGCACTGAATGCACATTCAGCCAGTGTGAATTAATGGTTAGCCATTGGCCGCTCAATACAGAAACGCACTTAGGTTAAACTTAAGTGCGTTTTTTATTTCACGTCATTCGATGGCAAACTGAGTCACAAACGCTCCCTACTCTCCTCATCAGAAACTAAAGATATGTCATTAAGATAACTGCTCAGACTTGCTTTTTTAGATAAGGCATTGCTTTAATAAAATCATAATAACAAGTCGTTGAGTCATAAGATTGCCAACATCAACAGCATTAGTTCTCGGAGGCGGTGGCGCTCGGGCCGCCTATCAAGTGGGAGTGTTAAAAGCACTGGTCCAATTGTATCCCCGCAACCATGGCGTGCCCTTTAAAATCATTTGTGGCACCTCTGCGGGCGCCATTAATGGCACCTCCATCGCCACCCACGCCTCCTGCTTTCACTTAGGCGTCAAAAAACTAGAGTGGGTTTGGCGCCATTTTGAAACGAGAAAGGTATATCGCGCCTCCATCCCAGGCGTGTTAAGTCATTTAGCCAAGATGGCGCTCAAGGGCCTGCAAGATGATAAGGTGAATACCGACGCGGGTAGCCTACTCGATAACGAGCCTTTACGGCATTTACTGAATGAACTTATCGATTTTAAGAGAATCGATCGCAATATCCGCAACGGTGCATTGACGGCGCTCAGTGTCGATACCTCGTGCTATAACAACTCGCGCTCGGTGACGTTTTTTCAAGCGGCCAGGGATATTGAAAACTGGACTCGCGCTAGGCGCAGCGGTGAGAGACGGATGTTAAATACCGAACATCTTTTGGCAAGCTCGGCGATCCCTATGGTGTTTCCGTCGATTAAACTCAATCAAGCTTATTATGGTGATGGCTCAGTCCACCAACTCGCGCCGCTCTCAAGCCCAATTCATTTAGGCGCCAATAAGCTATTAGTAATCAACCTAGACAGTCCCCATAAGCATTTTCCTATGGAGCTAGAATATCACCCGAAGACAGCGACCATTGCTGGTCATCTGCTGGATACTATCTTTTCCGATACCTTAAATAGCGATCTTGAGCGCCTAGAGCGGATTAATCACACGCTGTCGCTTATTCCCGAAGAGAGCCGTACTCAACTGTCATTACATCCCATACAGACCCTAGTGATAAAACCCAGTGAAGACTTAAGTAAAATCGCCGCCCGTTTCTATGATGATATGCCTTGGGCGATTAAAACCTTACTGGGCTTTATCGGTATCGACAGGCAGTCAGACTCAAGTATTGTGTCCTATCTTTTGTTTGAAAAGTCCTACACCAGCGCCTTGATCGAATTAGGCTATAAAGACGGTATGACTCAAATGGATGAAATAAAAGCATTTTTTAATCTGACATGAGGATGGCTTAAGACTTGTTACAAACGGCCAAATAAATCGATTTGAAGCACCACCTTCTGCGTGGTATAAAATAGGAGTAGCCTAAGAGTTATCCCGTGAATGTGGCAAACCCATTCTAAATTAAGGATTATTTGAAGGCGAATCGGCAGCAAATCAGTCTAAAGTTTGAATAGCGAAACAGATTTAACATTGATCATTTAAGTTGAATCGCCTATCATGCTGTACTAGATTAGCTAAAAATTAGGTTAATTTTTTCTAAAAGGGAATCACGATGAAAAAAACTTCATTAGCACTTATTGCTGCTATTTCAATGTTAGGTTCAGTTGCTGCTAATGCTAACCCAACGACTGGTGGAACGACTACTGGTGGTACTACGAGTGGCGGCGCTACTGGTACTATTGTTGCGGGTAGTATCGCAGCAGGGGCAGTTGTAACAGGAGCGTTAGTTGCTGCAAATGGTTCAGATGGCAACCCTGTCACAACATCTAACAGCAACTCTACATCAGTGTCATCTAACTAATCATTAGTTAGTGCATATCGCTAATAACCGCCTTCTGGCGGTTGTTTTTTTTAGGGTATTTAAATTTCCTAATCAAAATAGTGAAAACTTGAAATCATCTCGCCATATATTTACATTGGTTATCTATCATTATTGAGAATAAGCAACTCGGATGCGTGTATATAAAAAACTCCTCCCCTTTTTTGCCATTTCGGCAATAATTGCAGGGCTCTCGGGCTGTAGCCAACGAATTAATGCTCTGAACGAAACCGCCAAACTCGCCTTTTTAGGAAGTGAGGATGTTGTTCTCCCCCCTGAGCAAATATCTGCAAATCCCTATGCCAGCATCTATGTAAAAATTGAAGATACACCTCAGGCATTTGTGGTGCTAGCTTTTGCTGAACCTAAAACCAATCTATCGCCAGTAAAAAAGGCACCTGAAGCACTAGAGCTCAAATGGTTATCAGCAGATAAAGGTATGTTAGTTACAGTTAACGGCCGCTTAGTCAAAACCCACAATCTACTCACAGGTAATTTAAGTGCAGTCGAAAGTGATGAGCCTGACCCTTTACTACTAGGTTTGCATTTAAGCAATACACCCAGAACCTGGACTCGCACGCTAGATTGGCAACCTGGTTATCATTATGGCTACCGAGCAACATCAGAATTTAAATTGATTGGTGACGAAAATATTCTAATCAATGGCGCTCCCACACAAGCTTTGCATTTTAGTGAAAACGTCTCTGTGGATGCACTCAATATCCAATATCAAAATGAGTTTTGGCTAGATCCACAAACAGGCAACGTTATTAAAAGCCATCAGAAAATTGCGCCCAATCTGCCGTTTATTGATATCACCTTACTGAAGCCTTTTGCTGCTTAGTGGAGCCATAATGAGATCTTACATCACCCCGTTGGCACTGCTAGTAGGTTCACTGTTTTTACCCGCTGTAGAAGCCAATACCCAACTTGCTGTCAGTACCACTGCGTCTAACACGCCGCAGCTACACATTACCTATCCCTCAGCCATTCGAGTTGGACAAGCCGTTCAGGATGGGTTAACCCAGCTTCCTCTTTATAATCAGCCAACAAAAAATGAGGCTGTGGCAATTTATTGGCTAGGTGCGGCACTTTTAGATATAAAAAATACTGCAGCATTAGAGGCCACTCGTCAGCAAGTATTGCAACAATTGGCTACGATGGGTGAGCAAATCGATAATGGTAACTACATTGCAAAACTGAGCAAGCTTGCTCAGTTTTTACGCACCATCAAACTTGGCCAGCGAGTTAATCAGCCGTTAGATCTCGACTTAGTCCGGATTACCGACGCTTATAATCCGGTTATCGATGGTGATTTTTTACTGGTGCTACCACCTCGACCAACTACGGTCACTGTCGTTGGAGCGGTCGCGCAAACCGGTGAACAACCATGGCAATCGCGGGCCAGCAGTAAAGATTACCTAAAGCATGCGGGTTTACTCAATAACGCCGAAAATAGCTTTGTATGGATTATTCAACCCGATGGTAACGCTATTCGCCAACCTATCGCCTATTGGAATCATCAAGCTCAGGATATCGCTCCTGGTGCAGTACTCTTTGTTGAGTTTTCAGCTCTCTTTGACGGCTATAGCACATTAAACAACAACATTATTGAATTACTCAAAAATCGGGCTCTGTAATGAAAAAGTCGACACCCACTTTGCATACGTTCGGGCGTTTATCTGCGCTGTCATTAGCACTGCTACCTTTATTACATGTTAGCGCCGATGAATTTTCTTATCCGACACTATTGCCTTCACAATCAGATTTTGGTGGCGTTGGTTTAATGCAAATGCCTACAGGCCGTATGGCACCTGAAGGTGAATTTAACTTTAAAACCACTTATAACGATGATTATCAGCACTTTAGTGCTTCAGTAGCGCTATTTCCGTGGTTTGAAACCACCATTCGCTACACCCTAGTACAAGACCTACTTTACAGTAACGACCCAAGCTTTAGCGGTAATACTAAATACACAGATAAAGGGATCGATTTTAAGATTCGTCTACTCGAAGAAAGTAATTGGTTGCCCGAAACCTCTATTGGGGTGCGAGACTTTGGCGGCACTGGCTTATTTGATGGTGAGTTTATCGCCGCAACGAAACGAGTCGGCCCATTGGATTTTACCCTCGGCATAGGCTGGGGCTATATTGGCAATAGCGGTAATCTCACCTCTGATAAAAAAGATCTTAATTACAACTGCGACAGAGATACCTCCTATGGTGGTAAAGGTGGAACCGTAGATTACCAACGTTGGTTTAAAGGCTGCGCAGCGCTCTTTGGCGGCGTTGAATATCAAACTCCATGGGAGCCTCTTCGCTTAAAAGTGGAGTACGACGGTAACGACTATCAATCAGATTTTCCCGTCGTACGAGGCAACATTCCAATGCCTCAGGACAGTAAATTTAACTATGGACTACTCTATCGGTTTGGCGATTGGGGCGATCTGCATTTAAGTTATGAGCGCGGTAATACTTGGACGCTTGGCTTTAGTCTACAGACTAATTTTAATACCTTATCGCAGATTAAAACCGATCCTGCTGCGACTAAATATAAGCCGCTTCCGGCTGCGCCATTAACCCTTACACAAACAGAATCCTCCGCACCGATAAACACACCAACAGTCAAACAAGCGAGTGTTGGCGCAGATACTTCCGCAACGCATAAATCAAAAGAGCAAAATACCGAAGTAGCAAATCTAGAGCCTGTAAACGCTTCCAGTCAGACGGTTGCGAATACCCAAGTAGATTGGAATAAGGTCGCTCAAGACTTACAAACCATCGCAGGGTACGCAAACGCCAAAATTTATCTGGATAAAGACAGCATTACTGTCGTCGGTGAACAAACCAAATTCCGCGATAGAAATGAAGCACATCAACGAGCGGCCACCATTCTTGCCAACAATACAGATGTAACTCGTATTAAAGAGTACCGATTAATAGAAACTCGTTATAGCCAACCGATAACGGAAACCCGTATTGATGCACAGAAGTTTGCCCAAGTCGCAAGTTATGGCTACCTCAATGCCAAAGTCACCGATGCAACTGTAGTGAGTATCCCAAGCTTACCTCATGGACAACTAGTCAATAATACTGATAAAGATTGGTTAGATAAGCTTAGTTTTGATGTTTCCCCCACCATGTCCCAATCCTTTGGCGGTTCCGAAGGATTTTACATGTTTAGTATTGGCATGACGGGTAGTGCAAATTACCGCTTTACCGATAATTTTGAGTTTTCTAGCTCCCTTTATCTCAACCTTTACGATAACTTTGATAAATTTTTATACGATGTACCACCCGATGGCACTGACTTAAAACGTGTTCGCACCCTGGTTCGTCAATATATTCATGATAATCCTGTACGAGTGAATAACCTGCAACTAACCTGGATGGATAATTTAACCGATAACATTTCTTTCCAAGCCTACGGCGGCTATTTAGAAATGATGTATGGTGGTGTGGGCACAGAGGTTCTCTATCGACCACTTAACAGCCAATGGGCTTTTGGGGTTGATGTGAATTATGTTAAGCAGCGCGATCCAGACAGCATGCTAGGCTTCTTTGAAGATGAGCATCAATTTGACTCACTCACTAACCCCCCCTATCGAGTGCAAACGGGTACGGTAACAGGACACGCATCAATCTATTATCAACCTGACTGGTTCCCCAATACTTTACTGAGAATCAGTGCCGGCCAGTATTTGGCCGAGGATAAAGGAGTAACCATAGATTTCTCGAAACAATTCGATAGTGGTGTGATTGTGGGTGCCTTTGCAACTAAAACCAACCTGTCGGCAGAAGAATATGGTGAAGGTAGCTTTACTAAAGGCTTCTACGTGTCAGTACCATTTGATTTAATGACGATTAAATCAACCCATAGTCGGGCGACAATCAGTTGGATGCCTCTTACTCGCGATGGTGGCCAAACATTAGGGCGCAAGTACAGCCTTTATGACGTAATGGATGCAAGAGATCCTTGGTTCACTCGCTCCAGCACTGAAAATAAGCCTGTAAAATAACCTAAACCGCCGTTAGCGTTTAGACGCTAACGGCGGCATTGGCATCTCTTGCGGAAAGAATGGGTCTGTTGTTTAACAGTGGCCACTCAATCGTAAACTCGGCACTATTCCAAGCAAGTACATATTCATCATCCGGCGCATAATAATCGCTGCAACGATACAGCACATCAGCATACTCACTTAACACATAAAACCCGTGGGCAAATCCTGGGGGGATCCACATTTGCAAATGATTATCCGCAGAAAGAATCCTGCCAACCCATTTGCCATAGGTCGCGGATTGTGGACGAATATCGACGGCAACATCAAAAATACTGCCAGCACACACTCGGACTAATTTGCCCTGCGGATATTGTTGCTGGTAATGCAATCCACGCAATACATGCTGCTGCGAGCGACTATAGTTATCTTGCACTAACGCTGGCGCTTCAAATCCGCGACTCCGCAAGCACTCAGTAAAATACGCTTGCCGAAAGGTTTCCATAAAAAAGCCACGCTCATCGCCAAATACCTTAGGTTCAAAGACTAGTACTTCAGCCAGCTCGGTTTCAACGCACTTCATTAAACACCTGTTTATTTAATAAGCCTAAAAGATACTCACCGTAGCCACTTTTAAGTAAAGGTTGAGCTAAGGCAGCTAGCTGCGAGGCATTAATCCAGCCACAATGGAATGCCACTTCCTCAGGGCAATTCACTTTCAAGCCCTGTCGTTTCTCAATAGCGGCAATAAATTGGGTCGCTTCAGCCATCGCATCGGGCGTGCCTGTATCCAGCCAAGCGGTCCCCCGCCCCATGATTTCAACCTGCAACTCCCCAAGCAGCAGATACTGATTGATCACATCCACAATTTCTAGCTCACCTCGCGCAGAGGGAGCAACCGTTTTAGCCAGTTGACTGGCTCTATGATCAAAGAAATATAAACCGGGAATGGCATAGGAAGACCGGGCTGCGCTCGGTTTCTCTTCGATGGAAATGGCTTTACCATTAGCATCAAACTCAACGACGCCATAAGCATTAGGATTCGCCACATGATAGCCAAATACGGTGGCGCCAACGGCTAACTGGGTCGCCTTTTGTAAGTTGGTGTTAAGTTGCTGACCATAAAATAAGTTATCGCCAAGAATTAACGCACAGGAGTGGCCAGCAAGAAAGGGTTCAGCGATGATAAGGGCCTCAGCTAATCCCCTTGGTGAAGGTTGTACAGCATATTCAAGCTGGATCCCCCAACGCTGACCATTACCCAGTAATGCCTTAAAAAGTGGCAAATCATTGGGAGTACAAATAATCAAAATGTCTCTAATGCCCGTCTGCATCAGAGTCACCAATGGGTAATAGATCATTGGCTTATCGTAGATAGGCAATAATTGCTTACACACAACCTGCGTCATCGGATAAAGGCGAGAGCCTGTACCACCCGCCAATAGAATGCCTTTTCTCATTGATATATCGAGGATTAGTGAATTGAATCAAGGCGCAGATTGTAGCATATAACTGCAAGCTAAGCGCAGCGCGGCCAATGGTTTACGAGAAGAGGCAGAACGTCGCTATGCGACTTCTAGGCTTATAGGTTCTAAGATTCTAGATTCCGCCTTATTTCTCAGGAAGTTGTATCTCGACTTTTACGCCTTGGTTAGGCGAAGAGGTCAGCGTAATGCTGCCATGGAGCTTTTGGGTAACCAAATTGTAGATAATTGACATTCCTAAGCCTGTGCCGCCATCTTTGCGAGCGGTGGTAAAAAAGGCTCAAAGGCTTTCATCTTGACCTCATCAGTCATGCCGACACCATTATCTTGATAACTCATGCAAACGTTCGAGCCTTGCTGTTCAACTCGGATAGTAAATTGTTTATCACCAGCAAAATTGTCAGGAAACCCATGCCGAAAGCTATTGGCAACTAGATTGGTAAAAATTTGCGCTATTGCCCCAGGATAAGACTCGATAAAAATTTGGTCATCAAGGTCAACGGTTAAGGTAATATTCTTCTTACGCATTAATGGCCTTAATGAGCTAAAAATCTGGAAAAGATAAGTATAGATTCTATCTGCAAACTCACTAGGTAGATTACTCTACAGAATAGCATTTCAGCGCATCTCGTTCCCCCAGCTCAACTGCGATAGCGCCATATTCTCGGATTTAACACTATAGCAATGAAGCCGTAAGCGCCGCTGAAATTAAGCTCCCAAATGCCATATCGAGCATAGCCTTAATGCCTTTAATATGACCCCTTAGCATAGTAAATAAGTTTGGTGCCATTGTAGATGGCGGTTATCATCCCTAATCAATAAATCAGAGGCTTGAGATGAATATGCAACGTCCACTCTTTACTATCGCCTTAGTCGCAATCATGGCAACTGCTTGCAGCGATCCGCAACATGCAACAGATCAAAACTCCACAGCCAATACAGAAACTCAAAAGACCATCCCCGTTGGCGATACCAGCCAAAATGCACTCGATTGGCCAGGCATGTATGAAGGTGTTTTACCCTGTGCGAGTTGCGAAGGTATTCAAACCACGCTAACGCTACTGGCAGATAACAGCTTTGAATTAAAAAGTATTTATTTGGGCAAAGATGAGAGCATCTTCAAGGTGGCAGGAAAATTTGACTGGGATGGCAAGGACTCAAAAATTACTTTATCCGATGGCAGTAAATACCTCGTCGGTGAAAACCAGCTATTTATGCTAGATAACGAAGGCAACCGGATCAGCGGCGAACTGGCTGAGCACTATATATTGAAAAAGAAAGGGATGTAAAAAAGAGCATTGCAGCGTGACAGTGAGAAGTTGAGTGATCCACCCAGCTAGAACGCAGCGATTCTAGATTCTAGAGCAAGCATGTCAGCGTCCTAGATTCTTACATCGGTGGTCACTCAAAATGAAAAGAGTTACTAAGACATGAACCCAGATATCCAAATTATTCGCTATCAAGACTGTGAATCGAGTTTATGGAAAAACGGCGGCGGTAGTACTAAACAACTGTTAATATCGCCAAAGGATGCTGACCTAACTAACTTTGATTATAGGATCAGCATTGCCACCATTTCGAGCAACGGCCCCTTCTCACCATTTCCTGGCATCGATAGACAGTTGTGTATCTTGGAAGGCGAAGGCGTAAAGCTGATGATGTCTAACAATGCGGCTAAATCAAGCGAGTTAGTACTCCGCCCAAACCAACCTGCATTTTGTTTTAGCGGCGAAACTCAGATTGAAAGCCAACTCTTAGATAAACAAATTATCGACTTAAATGTGATGATCAAACGCGGCAAGTATCGCGCGCATATTGAGCGGCTAGAGTTGAATGGCTCGTTAAACCTTACGTCCTATGAAACCAGCCATGACGATAAGGTTTATCAAACAAAAAAACTTTACAACAACGAGTTGCAACAATGGCTACTTTGCCTTGAACCAATGTGCTTAGTTTATCAAGATCAAATGATCCAACTTAAGCGTTACGACATGGTGCAATACCCACAAGTCCAAAATTCAGCAGCACAATCGCCAGAAATACGGCTCTTAGAAGTAATAACTCCCGAAGCAAACCGTTCAAACAAGGGACAATCAACAATTAAGCAAACCAAAGCAGACAACCAGCATCCACTAAACCATACACAAAGCCAGGTGCTGCGTATCGTTATAGAATGCATAAAAGGATCTAGGTTCTAGAGCCACGAAGTGGCGTTCTAGAAGCCGTAGGCTGTCCTAGCAGTTACGAAGCAACGCCCTAGATTCTAGACATGATGTTCGAGGATGAACTTGCGCACGCACTAAGCACTCGCTTAAAGATGTTGCTGGTTAATAATCCACTCCACCGTCTTTCTGAGACCTGACTCAAAAGACTCTTGCGCTCTCCAACCTAATTCACGTTGAATTTTACTGGCATCAATAGCATAGCGTACATCATGGCCAGGCCTGTCAACGACATACTGAATTAAATCAGCAAACCCCGCACTACCCATTGCAAGAGATTGCGGATGAGTAGGCACTAACTCCTCTAATAAGGCGCAAATTTGCCGCACAACCGTCAAATTAGTTTGCTCACAGGAACCACCAATATTATAGGTTTGCCCAAGCTCCCCCTGAGTCGCAACTAAATAGAGCGCCTTAACGTGGTCATCCACATACAACCAATCACGCACTTGCTGACCATTACCATAAATTGGCAACGGTTTACCCTGTAACGCATTGGTGACCATTAGGGGAATGAGCTTTTCAGGGTATTGAAAAGGGCCATAGTTATTGGAGCAGTTGGTCATCACTATCGGTAAAGCATAAGTTCGATGCCAAGCACGAACCAAATGATCCGCTGAAGCTTTACTTGCTGAATAAGGCGAGCTCGGATCATAAGCTGAGGTTTCACTAAACAATCCAGTTTCGGTCAGTGAACCAAAAACCTCATCGGTAGAAACATGATGAAATCTAAATAACCCTTTTCGCGTATCCGCTAATTGCTGCCAATATCGGCGCGAAGCTTCTAACAACGTATAGGTGCCCACAATGTTGGTTTGGATAAATGCAGCGGGTCCTTCAATTGAGCGATCAACATGACTTTCAGCCGCTAAATGCATTACCACATCGGGCTGATGAGCCTGAAAGACTTGCTCTAATGTCGCTCCATCACAAATATCCGCCTGTATGAAATGATAGCGCTCACTATCGGCAATAGCCGCTAAAGCCTCAGGATGACTGGCATAGGTTAACTTATCGAGATTGATCACGATGCACATCGTTTGCTCAATCAGCATTCGCACTAATGCAGATCCAATAAACCCTGCACCACCGGTAATGAGTATTCGCATATCGCCTATCCCAAAGCAAAAGGTTAGAAAAATAAAAGGCCCGAAAGTATACAACTTTACCAGCAGAGCGACGTGACCTTTTTAAGTATGAGGAGCAAGAGAAATACAAGCTGTGCAGGGCGAAGCGAACACTGAGGCGAATGCGCACAATAGCTTGTGCCATTGATTAACGATAAACATCACGCTTAGATCACCCAAAGGAGTTAACGATTCAGGCATTGTTCTGAAGCAGGTCTGGGCTAGTACACGTTAGTCGATAATTCACCTTTCACAACGGGGTATCAGTTGTTAATGGTTCACACTCTTGCGACTTTATGTGTATATGAACCAGCAAAAGAACCCCTTCAAGAACAAACTACAGGCTTGAATTGGAGCTGAGAAGATTGAAACGATCTCTATGAATCACACACTTTATTTATGGCAATCCCCCTTAGTAGTTCTATATCACATTTTGATATGAACCAAACGCTAAACTACACCATTTGCAGGTATCATTTGCTAATAACCATATTGACTAACTGGTTGCCAGTGTTTCTTAACATCATTCTCAATAAACTTTTGTTTTTCTTTAATTAAATCGGCCTCTACTAACCCTATCGCTTGATGGGCCTTTTCTTTAGTGCTGATATCTGGATAGCTAACTTGGGTCACGTTAAGTTGCTTCAATATTCCAGCCAGCAGATGACGTGCTTCGCTCGCTTGTTCGATGGCTTTATCTAAAAGCTGCTTACCTTCCTCTGGATTATGTGCATACAAACCATGTGAAGACATCGCGAAGTCCCACCGCCACTGACTGTGGCGTATCGCCATAATAGGCTCATTCATGTTCTCCCATTTAGCACCAGCATCCCATGCAGCTTTGGCTTCATAGTGGGCTTTGACGAGCAGAGCTTCAACTTCGCGGGCTTTGGTCTCAATCGTTAATTTATTAGCCGCTAGCTTGGTTTCAATTTTGGTTTTACTGCTATGGCAGCTACTGCAGCTATTATCAAAGTGCGGTAAAGCTTTATCAACTTTATGGCTAGTAAATTCAACACCTTTTGCATCCTGCTGGGTTGGCATATGACAGGTAATACAAGTAACACCGACTTCGGCATGTTTACTGCGACTCCAGTGTTCAAACTCAGGATGCCGTGCTTTGAGTATCGGCGTCTTTGAAAGAGGATGGATCCATTCGAAGAAGCGGCGAGTATCATAGTATTTTTCAATATCATCAGCGGTATTGCCAAATATCCAAGGAATGTTAACAACATTACTTTTTTCCGGACGGAAATAGTAAGTGACATGACATTGACCACAAACCTGCGCACCTTGCATATTAATATCTTGTTTATCGAATGGCAGGTGAATTTTAGCCATCGCGTCTTGCGCATGAGGGCGAGGTAAGGCTAATTTCTGAGTGCCAGATTCATGGCAATCGCTACAATACACAACGCTTTGAATTTCTTTACCAAGATCCGTAAAGTTTTTGGCGGAGTATCCTTCAAATCCCAGTTGTTCGATTAATCTTGGAGCATCAGGCGTTTTACAGGTCCAGCAACTGGCTGATAAACCTTTATCTCCTGCTTTAGGGGGCACACCGGTACGTAAAGTATGAGCCACATCGGCAACGGCAAAATGGTGTCCCCGTGGGCTATGGTACTCTTTGGCATAGGAAGAACCCGCCCAGAGTATGATACTGGCAGGATAATTGGCGAGCATATCCTCGCGTTCAACTTGTTCGGATGTAGCTTGCCAAGATTGATATTGGTTAGGATATTTTTGTTGATTGTTATTATCGGAAGCCGCAACAGCTGTACATATCGCAATAGAAGATAAACCAATAAATTTAAGTAATGCCGCTGTTTTTAAAGAATTTTTCATTTTATATCCTTTTTCCATAATATCACTATTAACCTGGGCGCCCATCAATACGGGGTCGGGTGAGTATTGGTAAGTAGTGCCATACAAATAGTGCAAATGCGATAAACCAACAACTAGCCGCTACCCATAACCAGACTTGAGTATGCGCGGGAAACCAAATAGCCATCAGAGCCCTGAACACCGCAGCTAACGGTAGGCAAATAAAAGCTAACATCATCTTAGGGCCTTCATAAATATTTCTACTTGTGTGCCCGAGTGACACTCTAGAGATCATCGAAAGACAGAGCGTTGCCATACAACCAATAGCAAATAGATGAAGCAAACTGCGATAAGCATATTCATTATCAAGATACCAACTCATAGATAATAAGCTGATTGGTAGCATTAAATAGGCAATATGCAAAGACCACAACATGGGTTCTTTCAGTGTTTTATGGGGTAGCCAGCGTGCAAATCGGACAAGCTGCAAAAGCCCGGCAATCAACAATAAGCCTCGTTCAACTTCAAGAGGGATGAAATGAATGAGTGATTGAATAACAAGCAAGATCATAGTCACGATCAGTGGGTACTCAATCCAAGTTAAGGGTTCAGCTTTGGTTGCCTTAATGCGCATAGCAGTAAAAAATGGAATGACACGCCCACCAACAATTGTGATAAGTAAGGCTAACCACCATAACATAGCCTGCCAAATTTGATTGGCAAGGATGAAGTCACGTTCAAATAGAGCATAATAGCTGATGTTGTTAATCACGAGAGCAACAAACAACATAATTGGAAAACCAATATTACGCCATTGCTTAACCTTATAAATACAGCGCCATAGGGTAAGGCTTGCCAAGCCAAGAAACAATGAATCAAACAATGCAGGTAAGATGAGTGGAATTTGAATAGGGAGTAAAAGTAATAATCTTGCCAGTAACCAACAACTAAAGGTCAATGCAAGTGGCCATCCCTTTAATGTGGATTGATTTGTCCAATTTTGAACAGCAGTAAGTAAAAAACCACAGACAATTGCGATTGCAAAACCGAACAACATTTCATGTGGATGCCACCATAGGGGCAATACTTTACTCCAAAAAGACGAAGGAAAAAAACTATATTGAGGAGTAAACCAAGTTATTAACCACAAAGGGATATATAATGCAGCTACTATTGCTCCCCCAAGAAAAAAAGGTCTAAAGCCAAGTCGCCATAACGCATGAGTTCGTTCGGTTTGTGTAGGATCATCAATATTTAGCATAGTTTTCAGCCTAGAAGCAGACGACATGTAAGATTCATTAATTATACACCTTATATTAAGCTGTTATGACCTTCAATTCAAACCAATCTTGACCTACTCCCGCCACTAAACCAAAGGTTGTAGTGGGGGAATCTTTGCGACCCGTGCAATCAAATTGATTACACCTTTCGATGCCACACTTGCACTGACAAGTATTGTGGCACAGGAACTCTTTACACAACACTAAGTCCTAGTGCATCAGCTAAAGCGAAATTACGGATGTTCAGGCTTGCATTAATGTCACGATCTCTCACAAGCTGACAGCTTGGACACTCCCATGATCTCACGCTTAACGGTAGCTTTTCCATCTTGTAGCCACAGTTAGAACAAGTTTTTGAACTTGGCATAAATCGACCAATTTTCAAAATATTCTTGCCGTACCATTGAGCCTTATATTCCAACAATGTTAGGAACTGTCCCCACGCAACATCCGAAATGGATTTCGCAAGTTTACTATTCTTAACCATGTTTTTAATGCCTAAATCCTCTACTGCATACGTGGTCGCTTGGTTTTCACAGATCAAGTGATGCGTTAGTTTGTGATTTAGGTCTAAGCGTTGTAGACGTACCTTTTCATGGATGCGTGCAACATTTAATTTCTGACGTTGATAGTTCTTGGATTCTTTTTTCTTTCGAGCAAATATCTTTTGCTGAACTGCTAATCGCTTTTGAGATTGGCGTAAATAGCGAGGGTTTTCAATTTTTTGACCATCAGATTGAATCAGTAAGTGATTTAAGCCTAAATCAATACCAATGGTTTTATTCGCTTCAATCGTGGAAGGTATTACTTTGGTTAGATTGGTTTCCACTAGGATTGATGCGTAGTATTTTCCTGTTGCTGTTTTACTAATGGTGACAGTTTTAATCTTTCCATCAAACTGACGACTAAATACAGCCCTGATACCTTTTAATTTGGGTAGATTGAGTAAACCTTTTTCAAAGTCTACATTGCAATGTTGAGGGCATTGGTATGAGCGCTGCGGTATTTTTTTAGATTTGAATTTTGGGAACTTTGCTCGACCTTTGAAGAAGTTTCCAAAGGCGTTATAGACATGCAGCAATCCACTAAGTAGGGATTGACTATTCACTTCATTGGTAAGCGTTCATTTTAGGACGTATTGACGCCTTGCAGATTTCTGCCAACCAACCTGACTAAACGTCTTTCATGATCTGTACCAGTCCTGGTGGCATTTTCCACTGGCGATTATCGTCACTGACCACCACCACCGATTTCTTGTTAATTTTGATGACCACGCCGAATACCTGCCCCTCTTTGGCCTTGAAGTGCACTTTTTGGCCTAAGCGTAACTGACTCAGGACATTAATATCGTTTTGCAAACGCAAGTACTCAATCCGTTTCCAGATAAGCTCGTTCAGCTCGTGTAATTCGTCTAAGGTTAGGTCTTCTATGCGCATATCGCCTCCGTCTGGAGGCTATTCTACCGAAGTGGCGGGTAAAGCAAAGAGGTCAGAGCGTAGCGGGTTGTCAGCGAACTTGGTTTTCCAATACTGTGGCGTCAGTTCGTGTACCTGGCTGGCAGGATGTTGGCTGATGCGCAGCAGTACATCGGTTAAATAGTCGTTCACGTTGATATCGTGCAAGCGGCAGGTCACTATCAGGCTTTGGATAACGCCGACATGCTCTGCACCGATTTCGGTCCAACAGAACAGCCAATTTTTTCGACCCATTGGAATGGACCTGAGCGCCCGCTCCAGATGGTTCGTATCCAGCGGCACATCAGGGGCTTCCAGGAAGACGCGCAGTGCCATTTCTTTGCTTTGTACATAGCCAATCGCTTTATAGAGGGGGTCTTTGGGCAGCAGCGTCAGGTTATGCAGGATGTCATCACACCACTGGAAGAAGCGGTCCACCACCGGTTTACTGTGGGTAAGCCGGTATTGGCGTTTTTTGTCATCAGTGAGCTTTTGGCGTTGGATAGTCTCTTCTATTTCATACAGCTTAGCGATTAGGCTTATCGCTTCGTTGGCCGGTTGTGGCCAGCTGTTTTCAGCTTCAATAAATTGCCGGCGACTATGCACCCAGCACTGGGCGTGGGTTAAGCCTTCATTGGCTTTGATATAACTGGCATAGGCACTGTAACCATCACTTAATAAGGTGCCTTTAAAGCGATGTTTTAATATCTCTTCGATATGCTGCCGCCCGCGGCTGGTGGAGAAGGTAAAAACAATTTCATCTTTATCGCCATACACCGGCCAGAAGTAACTTTGCTTCATTTTGCCTGGCCCAGCTTTGCCTGCTTTGATGGGCGTCTCGTCCATGGCCAGCACCTGGCTTTGTAAGATGCTGGTCAGCATCGCATCGACAATCGGATACAGTAAATCAATGCCACGTGCCACAATGGTGCCCAGCGTACTGCGGCTTAAGGTAATGCCCGCCGCAGCTAAACGCTGGTGTTGGCGATACAACGGCAAGTGATATTGGAATTTATCGACCAGCATCCCGACGATAAAGCTCACATCCGCACAGCTTTTATCCAGCACATTAAACGGCGCCTTGCTTGGCAGAATGGCTTCGCTCTCTTTGTGTTTGACGATTTGCCGGTCATAACGCAGCACTTCGAAGCTCGCCGGGCGCTGCGCTAAGCGGAAGGTGCTTTTCACACCAATCACTTCATATTTGTCCGCATCTTCCCCTTTTAGCTCATCGGGAATAAGCGTAATCACTTTGACCGGCACGTTATCGTTAAAACGTAGGCCACTGTCATTGACGCAATCATCCGGACGCTGCTTGCCTTTTCTGCGGGTGTAGGTGGTGTATTCGGTTTCACCTTCGGGCTGGGTCAGCGCGGGCACCATATCGCCCAGCAAGCTTAACTGCATACCCAATTCCAGCGCGCGCTTTTCTGACTTCTGACCAAACAACTGCTTCTCAAACCAGGCTAAGCGCTGCTTAATGCCTGCGAAGGACTGGGTCAATGTCGTGAATTTCGCTTGTAGCTCATCCCAGTTTTGCTCAAGTGTGCTGTGCTTTTGCGATAAAGTTGCATGCTGTTTTGATAAGACAGCGTGCTTTTGCGCCAATTCAGCATGTGCTTGCGCTAAGGTGTCTTTTTGCTGAAGAGCCTCAACCAAGGCTTGCAGACGCGCAATTTCACTGGTCAAATTAACCAGTGTCTCAGCATCCGTTGCCACGTTGGATGAGGGTGAAGGCTTGATTTTCATAGCGCCAATTATACAGGCTTATCAAGCGCTTGGCTGCCCATAGCGCTTCGCTTGTTTTTGACGAAGTACGGTAATTCCGTCAACGATCATTTGCAGGGTGCAGCCGGTGAGCGATTGGATCCCATTGGGGTGCGGTTTCACCGGAAACTGGCCTTGCTCTAGGCGCTTCGCCCAGACACAATAGCCTGAGCTTTCGAAGTACAACACCTTCATCTGGGTTTTACGGGCGTTGATAAACACAAAGTACTGGCCGCTTTGTGGATTATGGCAAAGCTTATTGCGTACCAGGGCACTTAAGCCGTTAAAGGATTTACGCATATCCACGGGCGTGGTGCACAGCCAGATTTTTTGGTTAGCTGCAGGGATAAACATTATTGCTGGCTAAGGGTAAGTTCAACGCCATTGCCCAGCGACAAGACAATATGCCAGCGGGTGTTGCCTTGGTGTGCAAACGCGGATAAATCGATAAACTGTGTATCTTGACGAACAGGTGCTTGCTCGGTTTGTGGAGCCAAGCGTTGCCGCCATTTGTAAAATGACATGGTACTCAGTTGATGGGTTTGGCAAAACTCAGCAATGCTCAGCTCTGATGTGTGCCATAAGTCGATTAATTGCTGCCATTGTGCAGCGTTGCGGTAAGCGCGCTTTGTCATATCACTCTCCTGTTATGGTGAGTGCACAGCTTATCGCGCGATCGTTAGTGGGGATAGGACGTCCTAAAATGGACGCTTACCTTCATTGAGCCATGAGTATTGTTCTTGCTTTTTAAGTGCCACAAGCTGATCTTGAATGTCTTTACGAGAGAGCGACTTCTTATGCTCAATATAATATTTCTGTTGAAGCGCTAAAGCCCAATTGTAAGTAAACCTAGCACAGCCAAAGTGCTTTTCAATCAACACTTTTTGCTCACCATTCGGATAAATACGATATTTATAGGCTTTCATTAAGACTTCGTTCATGCTTATAATTTATCAAATTTCTAACTTGGTGTAAATGCCATGAAATCACATCATCACTGTGTTTATAAGCTAACTTATCATTTAGTGTTAGTTACAAAATATCGAAGAAAGTGCTTCACAAATAAAATGCTTGATCGGCTAGAGGAAATTGTAAAAAAGAACTGTCAAGATTGGGAAATTACTTTGATTGAGTTCAATGGTGAAGCCGACCATATTCATTTGTTGTTAGATATGCACCCCAATATTATGCCTAGCAAATTCATTAATAATCTAAAAACTGTATCTAGCAGACTGATACGCAAAGAGTTTGGTGAAGAACTAAAACCGTATTATTGGAAACCTGTACTTTGGACTAGGGCTTATTGTTTACTTACAACGGGTGGCGCGACCATTGATGTCATTCGTGAATATATACAGAATCAAGAACGACCTGAGTAAAAAGAAAAATCGTGCTATCCATCCCCACCCAAATCAAAGATTATGGATGGGGAATTTCGCACAATTAGTTAAATTTTGGAACTAAGATCCCAAAGATGAATGTGTGAACTTGTTACAGAGAGCGAACAAAACAAACTTGACGTCCTCAAAGGGCATTATTGCATATGCATAACCAAAATGTTGCTCCATCTCGGCTTCAAGAGCTCGTTCAGAAAGCTTTTTAGGCAACTGTTTAAGGATAAGGCTTGGTGGTTGGAAAGACAGTAAAACAATGGAAGATCGTTAGTTAAGACGATCTGGGAAGGATAGCTCAAATTGCAAGCCATCCCTGAGGGTTACGAACTCGCTCTGTTTCTTGAACAGGTCTTGTGATCAAGAGACTGCCTACTGAAGTAGGTGGTTTAGGGCAGGAAACAAAAAAGGGGCTAAGCCCCTTTTGATGTCAATATCATCTAAAACTGATAACGCAGATTGAGTTGATAACTCAATAGGTCATTCGGCTCGATAGCTAGGTATTGATAACCTAAGCCCACAGACCAAGCATCACTAAATTGGTAACTAAAACGCACTCCCGCATACCAATCTGTGCCGTCTAAATCAGTCGTTATCGTGGTATTGCCCATGGTACTACCAATATCCGCTTGCCAATGGAACAAGCCAACAGGCACTTCAAAGCGCCAACCTTGATGCTGCAGCAACGTAAATCTCAAGCCCAACATCACCCCATCGGCAAGCACTGGGGTGACGGTTTTCACCAACTCATGGTATTGTTCCGGCGTTAACGTCGCGCCCTTAATCCTCGCTGTTCCTTCACCAAAATCGGCATAGCCCAGTTCTAACGCTACAATCGGTGTCCATTGATAACCTAGGCTCACCCCAAATGCGGTATCCGAGTCATCGACGTTGAGGAGCTGTCCCTCTCCCACTTGGGTATTCAACTCAGGCAGTGTTTTATCGGCCTGCGCTTGACCGATAAAACCCTCAACATACCAGTCTGTTGCCTGTGCCTGTTGCGTCACACTGAGCAATAACAGGCAGCCTAAGGCCAATCGCTGTAATTCTCGGCGACGCAATATCGCGCATGCCAAGATAAATGCCAACGCCCATAAGGTCATACTGCCTCCTCCTGACTTATTATCGATAATGACCTCTTGATAGGCTTTCACTGTGATAAGCACCTGCCCCGTCGCTTCACCACCTTGGCCATCGCTAATCCTATAGGTCACGGTATCCACACCATCGAATCCTGTTTTAGGGATATAGCGCAGTTTATTGGCTTCGATAGCCACAGTGCCCTGTTGAGCCGTCGCACTTAACAGGGTCAACGTATTACCATCCACATCGGTGTCATTACTCAGCACATCGATAAGCAAGCTGGTACGGTCATCGGTAGCGGCGCTGTCATCGACAGTCACAGGTGCCGTGTTGCCATTCACCACGATCGTCAGCTCACTGCTTGCCGTACCGCCTTTGCCATCGGTAATGCTATACACCAACACATCGGTGCCGATAAAGTCTGTCGCCGGTGTGTAGCTGAGCCGTTGATCCGCTAACACAGTGACAGTGCCAAACTCACTAATCACTTGCGTGACGCTCAAACTATCACCATCGCTATCCGTATCGTTGGCAAGCACATTGACATCGATACTTTGGTTCCAGGCAATCGCAGCCGAGTCTGGGTTGGCGACAGGCAAGTGGTTACCATTGAGCATCACAGCAACGCCACTTGGGTCGACGATAGTACGGTTAGCCACACCATCATCATCGTTAGGACCGCCGTCTTCGATGGTCAACTGCACACACCAATGGCCTTCGGTTAATCCCGGCATCCAACGGCTATCCCCCGGTGGCGGGCAGAAACCACGTTCCCCCTCAGTACTGGCAACAGTGTTGTTTGCATCAATCACAAAGTCTCGCCAGCCCGCTTGCGCATTAAACTTGCGATAGACGGCATTCGCTGGAACGGGCGAACGTTGTGGCAATACCAAGCTATAGCTTTGGCCCTGTTGTGGTAGGCCCGTCGCGATAAAGTCGAAAATACCACCGACATTGGCAGCTAAAGCATCTTCAGCCACGGCTTCAGGCTGTAGTTGCACGCCGCTCTGTCCACGGCTTAGGGCAATATTTCCCAAACGTAAACAGACGCCCGCCTGCCCTTCGGCCAAGAAGTACACCGGCTGCAATTCACCTTCAGGCATCACATTACAGTCGTTATTTGCATCCAAATAATCTGGGATGCCATCACTATCGCTGTCGATATAGCCTTCTTGAACATCGGGGATTAAATCGCCATCCGTATCGGCACTCGTTAATGCAGCTAAACTTGGACGCACTACGATGTACACTGTTTCGGTACTCGACAGCATAGGCGAACCATCATCGGTCACCGTTAGGCTCACGGGATAAATCCCCGGCGTTACCGCGGCTGGAGAGAACATCATCCCTGTCGCATCCGCTTGCAAGCTTAACGCACCGCTTGCCCACGTCAGCGTTAATGTATCTTGCTCATTGGCATCGGAGGCGGTAGCACGAATATGCACATCACCGCCATTTTGCGCGACTATCACCTGCTGTTGGCCAGCTTGAGTCACCGCTAAACTAACCTGTGGTGCAATATTGGCTTCGGTAATCACCACTTGAGTCTGCTGCTTACTACCAAGATTCAGGCTTGGGTCAAGGCTGATTAGTACCTCTTCATTCCCTTCACTCACACCATCGTTCAAGGTAGTAAAGTGGATTTCTGCCATTTGTCCTGAGGCTATCTCCACTACGCCATCAACCAAATCATGGTCGCTGCTGTCTGCCGTTCCTGACACTGTGTAAGGAATACTCAGCGGATAGCTTGGCGCCTCACCATTGAGGTGAACACTCACGGTCACTTGATTCCCTTCAGCAACAACTTGATCTTTGCTCAGCGAAATCAATGGATTGACTTTGACCTTCTGCGCTTTAATCGCCTTATTGCCCTCGCTGTCTACAGCCTGCCAATAGGCTAAGTAGTTGCCAGGAGCGAAGAACAAGCTCTTATTCACCAGCGACACGGGTAATGGATGGCCATTACGGTCAACCGCCTTGGCAAAACCGAGTTTAACCCGCGTAAACAGGCCTGTCGCATTCACTTCCACATCATCAGGGAGGGTGATCACGGGTTGATTCGCTGAATCAGCGCCTTCAATCAGCACATTCACTTTGGCGGTTGCTCGGCCTTTGTTGCCATCGCTAATGGTATAACGCAGTGCAACTGGCCCCACATAAGCCTCGGGCGCGGTAAAGTTGAGTCCATCAGCAGTGATTTGTACACTGCCAATATCCGCAGCAGCACCATCAATGCTTAAGGTGTCGCCATCGACATCCACATCGTTTGCCAACACAGCTAACGAATAGGTGTCATTTGCAGTACTGGTTAAGGTATAGCTGTCATCGACCGCCTGAGGATCATCGTTCACTGGCGTAACCGTAACGGTGACTGTGGCAGGCTCTGAGCTCAGCTCTGCATCTTTAGCGATAAAGCCAATAGAGTCAGTACCATTAAAATCCTTCTCAGGCGTGTAGAGCCAGACACTACCATGTTGCTCTAAGGTACCAGAGGCAGGTTGGGCGCTGATCTCATAGGTCAGAGGATCATTATCGGCATCCTCACCCGCAAACGTGATCATCACCGAACTGTCTTCCTCAAGAGTCACAGACTGATTAGAAGCGACAGGCGCATCGTTAACGTTCGCTACCACAATGCTGAAGCTTTGCTCTGCGGTTAAACCATCTACATCCGTGGCGCGTAGCACTACGGCATGACTGCCAACGTTAGCATTAGTTGGGGTACCGCTCAGCACGCCAGTGGCCGCATTAAAGCTCAGCCAACTTGGCAGTGTCACGGCGCTTAAGGTGACACTGTCGCCCACGTCGCTGTCGGTCGCCACCAAGGTGTAGCTATAGGCCGCATCTTGGGTAGCACTGGTTAACGCCGTTGAACTGATGGTCGGTGCGTCGTTGACGTTTGCCACCACAATCGTAAAGCTCTGGTCAATCGTCAGACCATCCACATCCGTGGCGCGTAGCACCACCTCATGACTGCCGACATTGGCGTTAGTTGGGGTACCGCTTAACACGCCCGTGGCTGCATTAAAGCTCAGCCAACTTGGCAGTGTCACGGCGCTTAAGGTGACACTGTCGCCCACGTCGCTGTCGGTCGCCACCACGGTGTAGCTATAGGCCGCATCTTGGGTAGCACTGGTTAACGCCATAGAACTGATGGTTGGTGCATCGTTGACGTTTGCCACCACAATCGTAAAGCTCTGGTCAATCGTCAGACCATCCACATCGGTAGCACGTAGCACCACCTCATGACTGCCGACATTGGCGTTAGTTGGAGTGCCACTTAACACGCCCGTGGCTGCATTAAAGCTCAGCCAGCTTGGCAGTGTCACGGCACTTAAGGTGACACTGTCGCCGACATCGCTGTCGGTCGCCACCAAGGTGTAGCTATAGGCCGCATCTTGGGTAGCACTGGTTAACGCCGTCGAGCTGATAGTCGGTGCATCATTAACGTTTGCCACCACAATGCTGAAGTTTTGCTCTGCGGTTAAGCCATCCACATCGGTGGCGCGTAGCACCACGGCATGGCTGCCCACGTTAGCATTAGTTGGGGTGCCACTTAACACGCCAGTCGCCGGATTGAAGTTCAGCCAGCTTGGCAAGGTCTCTGCGCTTAAGGTGACACTGTCGCCGACATCGCTGTCCGTCGCCACCAAGGTGTAGCTATAGGCTGCATCTTGGGTAGCACTGGTTAACGCCGTTGAACTGATGGTCGGTGCATCGTTGACGTTTGCCACCACAATCGTAAAGCTCTGGTCAATCGTCAGACCATCCACATCCGTGGCGCGTAGCACTACGGCATGACTGCCGACATTGGCGTTAGTTGGGGTACCACTCAGTACGCCTGTCGCCGGATTAAAGCTCAGCCAGCTTGGTAAGGTCTCTGCGCTTAAGGTGACACTGTCGCCGACATCGCTGTCGGTCGCCACCAAGGTGTAGCTATAGGCCGCATCTTGGGTAGCACTGGTTAACGCCGTCGAGCTGATAGTCGGTGCATCATTAACGTTTGCCACCACAATGCTGAAGTTTTGCTCTGCGGTTAAACCATCCACATCCGTGGCGCGTAGCACTACGGCATGACTGCCAACGTTAGCATTAGTTGGGGTACCGCTCAGCACGCCAGTGGCCGCATTAAAGCTCAGCCAGCTTGGTAAGGTCTCTGCGCTTAAGGTGACACTGTCGCCCACATCGCTATCCGTTGCTACCAAGGTGTAGCTATAGGCCGCATCTTGGGTAGCACTGGTTAACGCCATAGAACTGATGGTTGGTGCATCGTTGACGTTTGCCACCACAATCGTAAAGCTCTGGTCAATCGTCAGACCATCCACATCCGTGGCGCGTAGCACCACCTCATGACTGCCGACATTGGCGTTAGTTGGGGTACCGCTCAGCACGCCAGTGGCCGCATTAAAGCTCAGCCAGCTTGGCAAGGTCTCTGCGCTTAAGGTGACACTGTCGCCGACATCGCTATCCGTTGCTACCAAGGTGTAGCTATAGGCCGCATCTTGGGTAGCACTGGTTAACGCCGTTGAACTGATGGTTGGTGCATCGTTGACGTTTGCCACCACAATCGTAAAGCTCTGGTCAATCGTCAGACCATCCACATCCGTAGCGCGAAGCAATACCGCATGACTGCCCACGTTAGCATTAGTTGGGGTACCACTTAACACGCCACTGGCTGCATTAAAGCTCAGCCAACTTGGCAGTGTCACGGCACTTAAGGTGACACTGTCGCCGACATCGCTGTCGGTCGCCACCAAGGTGTAGCTATAGGCCGCATCTTGGGTAGCACTGGTTAACGCCGTCGAGCTGATAGTCGGTGCATCATTAACGTTTGCCACCACAATGCTGAAGTTTTGCTCTGCGGTTAAGCCATCCACATCGGTGGCGCGTAGCACCACGGCATGGCTGCCCACGTTAGCATTAGTTGGGGTGCCACTTAACACGCCAGTCGCCGGATTGAAGTTCAGCCAGCTTGGCAAGGTCTCTGCGCTTAAGGTGACACTGTCGCCGACATCGCTGTCCGTCGCCACCAAGGTGTAGCTATAGGCTGCATCTTGGGTGGCGCTGGTTAACGCCGTTGAACTAATGGTCGGTGCATCGTTGACGTTGGTCACTGTGATGCTGAAGCTTTGCTCTGCCGTTAAGCCGTCCGTATCCGTCACCCGCAGTGTTACTGGGTGTGCACCCACATCGGCATTGCTTGGCGTGCCACTTAACAATCCAGTGCCCGCATTGAAGCTCAACCAACTCGGTTTGGTCACGGCGCTTAAGGTTAACGTGTCGCCCACATCGCTATCCGTTGCCACCAAGGTGTAGCTATAGGCCGCATCTTGGGTGGCACTGGTTAACGCCGTTGAACTGATAGTCGGTGCATCATTAACGTTCGCTACCACAATGCTGAAGCTTTGCTCTGCGGTTAAACCATCCACATCGGTGGCGCGTAGCACTACGGCATGACTGCCAACGTTAGCATTAGTTGGGTTACCACTCAGTACACCCGTGGCCGCATTAAAGCTCAGCCAGCTTGGCAGTGTCACGGCACTTAAGGTGACACTGTCGCCGACATCGCTATCCGTTGCTACCAAGGTGTAGCTATAGGCTGCATCTTGGGTAGCACTGGTT
Organism: Shewanella sp. GD03713; assembly: GCF_029843705.1. Lineage (NCBI taxonomy): Bacteria > Pseudomonadati > Pseudomonadota > Gammaproteobacteria > Alteromonadales > Shewanellaceae > Shewanella > Shewanella sp. GD03713. The sequence continues at coordinate 1,587,421 of NZ_JAOCIW010000001.1, read as the reverse complement.
AACGCCGTTGAACTGATGGTCGGTGCGTCGTTGACGTTTGCCACCACAATCGTAAAGCTCTGGTCAATCGTCAGACCATCCACATCCGTAGCGCGTAGCACTACGGCATGACTGCCAACGTTAGCATTAGTTGGGGTACCGCTCAGCACGCCAGTGGCCGCATTAAAGCTCAGCCAGCTTGGCAGTGTCACGGCACTTAAGGTGACACTGTCGCCGACATCGCTGTCCGTCGCCACCAAGGTGTAGCTATAGGCTGCATCTTGGGTGGCGCTGGTTAACGCCGTTGAACTAATGGTCGGTGCATCGTTGACGTTGGTCACTGTGATGCTGAAGCTTTGCTCTGCCGTTAAGCCGTCCGTATCCGTCACCCGCAGTGTTACTGGGTGTGCACCCACATCGGCATTGCTTGGCGTGCCACTTAACAATCCAGTGCCCGCATTGAAGCTCAACCAACTCGGTTTGGTCACGGCGCTTAAGGTTAACGTGTCGCCCACATCGGTATCACTCGCCGCAAAGCTGTAGCTGTACGCGGTATCCTGAGTGGCAGCTGTGATGGCCGTTGAACTAATCGTCGGCGCATCGTTGACGTTGGTGACCGTGAGATTGAAAGCAGGCAGGCTCGCACTGAGCACTCCATCATTCACACTGATCACTATTGCCGTCGTCACACCGACATCCGCATTCGTTGGCGTACCGCTTAATTCCCCTGTTGCCGTATTAAAGCTCGCCCATGCAGGTCGATTCGTAATGTCAAAGAGCAGACTATTACCATCCGCATCTGCACCTGTTGGCACAAAGCTATAAGGTGCACCTTGAGCCACATTCGTCGCGGGTATTCCCAAAATTGTCGGAGCACTATTCACCACAACCTCGAAGGTTTGAGTACTAGTATTACCCGCACCATCTTCGAGCGTCAGGGTGATGGTACTGGTACCCGAGCCAAGCGCAGTCACAGTCACACTTCTGTCGGCATTGCTTCCTGCTAATACAACATCCGCCAGTGGAACCACTGTGGTCTCCGAACTCGCTGGCGTCACAAGAATATCCGTCACAGCGGTTACATCATCGGCAATAGTAAACGCGAGCGTAGATGAACTCTCGCCAGGTTGAATGTTTTGATTATCAATTACTGAGGAAGTGGGCGCGCTCGTATCAATAGTCACAGATAGGGCGCTCGATGCGACACTGCTATTTCCTGCGATATCAGTAGCAACCGCCGTGATGCTATGGGTGCCCGCACTCACGTTGGTCGCACTGACACTCCAATCACCACTGCCATCCGCATTGACAGTGCCAAGCTCACCATCAAGTTGGCTGCTAAGGACGACACTGGCACCAGCCTCTGCAGTCCCCGTCAACACGAGTGTTGTATTCTTGGTGATGTTATCCGCGGAACTCGTCCCCGAATCGCTTGCTGCATCCAGATCTGGCGTAGATGGAACAGCTGGCGCCGTTGAGTCTTGAGTAATAGTGGGGACATTCTGGGGTGCGGAAACATTGCTCGCTGCATCGCTGGCAATCACAACGAAATTATTGCCGCTGTCCGTCGATAATGAGGCACTCAGAGTCCAAGTGCCCGCGACCACTATAGTGTCATCCAACACAGTCGCGTTATCGGCAACACCGTCATTATCCACATCGGCATAGAGGCTGATTGTCACCCCATCGTCAGGGTGCGTTCCGCTGATCAATGTCGTTGCCAGATTGGTACTTATAGTGCCAGCAGGCGCAGTAACAATAGGATCGACGGGGGCAGTCGTATCGACAATTACATTGACACTGTCCCACTGGCTATAGCTTAAATCGGCATCGTTGCTGCCCGTATCCCGCATGGTGTCACCATTAAGCACTATGCCATTAGCATCGACAATTAAACCACTCGCCCCCGTGTTATCGCCCGCTTGGACCGTATATCTATATGTCAGAACACCACTCGCCGCTGACACAAATACCGCTTGACGAGCCACGCCATCGATATCGAGCGACAGTGTAGAAAGTGTGCCAGAAACCACCACATCCTCGGTCAGTGTAAGCGTGATATCGATAGCACTGCCGACGCCATAATGACCATCGTTAACATTAACCACATTCACAGTTGGAATGACAGCATCCTTCGATATGGTATCGGTTACTGCTGGGCTAGAAATATTACCCGCCGCATCAGTCAGGGTCAGGCTCACGGTCAGAGTGCCATCCCCTAAACCGCTCACATCTATATTGGTGATCTGTTGTGACGCACTTGCGACTGCAATAGATCCTGTGACAGGCGTGCCCGTACTGCCGGTAATAGTGTAATTTGCACTGGTTCCCACCTCAGCACTCGCTAAGGTCAAGCTAATCATGCCTTGATTTGCCTGGGTGACCGATGCCTGATCAAAACTGACGCTAGCAATAGTCGGCGCATCCGTATCGACCGAGTGTGCAGCACCTGCACTATAGGCTCCGAGAGCATTACCCGCATCATCGGTGATATCACTCGATACATGGCCCACCTTCAGACTACCCGTACCCGAAATAGCATTAACAGTCACAGCAACGCCAGCACCTGAACTGGCTGAAATATTCGAAATAGAGCCGGATGCTGTGCCTGTGCTCACCAAGGCAAAATCATCCGTCGTCAGACTATTCACAGATTCACTAAAGGCGAGGTTGAATATCACACTGACATCCGCAGCAGAGGCCCCCCCAGTGGGGGCCGAACTGGTTATCGTGGGAGTTTGCGTATCGAGCGTAAGCGCAAGTGCCGTCGATGCCGCGCCAGTATTGCCAGCGACATCGGTCGCAGTGGCCGTAATGTTATGCGCTGAATTACTGGTTAATAGCGGCGTGGTAAATGACCAATTTCCAGCACCATCAGCAGTTGTATTCCCCAATGCGTCATCGATGCTGCTCGTGAGCGTCACTGTGCTATTCGCCTCTGCGCTGCCAGTGAATGTCGGAGTAGTATCGTTGGTTACATTATCTGTGCTGCTGATTCCCGAATCAGAACCTGCGGCAAGATCGAGCCCCGAAGGGGCTAAAGGTGGATCACGATCGACGGCATGGCTTGCGCCACCGGTATAAGTGGCGGTATAGCCATTAGTGCCATTACCATTACCGGCAGTATCTTGGATATTAGTATTCGCGTTGACATCGAGTCTCAGACTACCCGTGCCACTCACAGTATTCACAGTCACATCAACACTGGTGCCGGATGCAGCAGAAACGCTGGCAATACTGCCACTTGCCGAACCTGTTGCCGTAAGAGCAAAATCATCGATAGAGAAATTGCTCGCCACCTCATCTAAACTCACACTAAACACGAGACTAGCGGCGTTCGCTGCGGGTAAGCCCGATACCACCACGCCAGTAACAACTGGTGGAGTCACATCGGCAACGGTGAAGTTCCAATCGGTTTTATTGCTAATCCCAGCGTAAATGTTACCCGCCAAGTCAGTAATAGCCCCATTGGCGATTTGAATATAATAACTGGTGTTTTCAACTAGATTAGCGGTTGGGTTAATAGTCAACATGTCACCATCTGTACTTAACTGTCCCGCATGTGCAGTCACATCAATGGTCGCTACGGCCAGATCATCGGCGTCGTAGATCACTATAATGCCGGTACCGAGTTGAATATCTTCATTCATAGTCAGCACAAAATTAGCACCAACTGCCACCCCAACATCGCCATCGACAGGATTCAAGCTCTGCACTGTCGGTGCGGCAGTATCTACGAGAATTGCGATAGTTGAACCAACCGAGTGCAACGTGAGCACTAAATCATTACCCGCACCGTCAAGTAAGGCTCCTCCGTTGGCATCAATGCTAGATGCCAAGGCAATACCGTCGGTATCGTTATCACCAACCTGTACTGTGTAGCTAAAGACTAGATTAGTGGTTCCAGAGCCACTGATATATGTGGCATAACGGGTGGTTCCGCCAATAGTTACGGCGATACGCGGCGTCCCCCCGCCCGTATTCACAGTCACATTTTCAGTGCTGCTCACCGTAAAACTCAAGGTTTCCCCAACCACATACGTATCATTTGCGGGGACAGTAACACTACTCACAGTTGGCGCTATCGCATCCACTAATACGGCCGTGGTATTACCGACCGAATTTAAGGCTGAGTTCAGAGTATTACCCAGACTATCCTTTAAGATGCCACCATTGGTTTCTATCAACCCCGCGACTGCTATTCCATCGGTATCGAGATCACCACTATGCACTGTGTAGCGGAAAGTCAGTGCGTTGCTGCCGGAGCCGGAAAGATAACTGGCATACACAGTGGCAGAGCCTATCGTCAAGGTAAGCTGCGGCGTGCCACCCCCAGTATTCACGGTAATCGCCTCTGTGGTATTGACGGTAAAATCGAGGTTTTGCCCTACAATATAAGTCGCATTGGCCGGAACACCGACACTGGCCACCGCTGGTAGCACATTATCCACAACGGCATTGCTGCTGTCGGCCTGGGTTCTGGTATTGCCGGCATTATCCGTTACGGTGACCGACACATTACGATTAGAGGAATTAATGGCACCGGCAACCAAGGTATAAGTGGCGGTCCAAGTACCGCTGCTATTGGTGGCAGCCACGGCCACACCGCCGCCGAATTGGCTGAAGTCAACCGTCACTGCACTGATGATATCGCTGTTGTTATCGCCGCCTGCGGTGTTGTTCCATGTCGCGGTGACAGTATCGCCGACAATATAGGCACCACCAGTACCCGTGGCGCCACTGATACTGATATTGCCATCCGTCAGTGTAGGCGCAGCCGAATCCACTATCGCGTTTGTGGTATCTGTCGTAGTGGTTGCGTTGCCAGCATTGTCCGTCGCAGTGACCGATACATTGCGATTGGTCGCATCGATGGCGCCCGAGATTAGCGTATAAGTTGCCGTCCAAGTGCCACTACTATTGCTCGCCGCCACCGCAGCACCGCCACCAAAAGCTGAAAAGTCCACAGTAGCAATGCTGATAATATCCGTGTTGTTCTCACCACCTGCGGTATTATTCCAGCTGACTGTTACAGTATCGCCGATAATGTAGGTACCACCAGCGCCGGTACCGCCGGAAATGCTGATATTGGCATCACTCACTGTCGGCGCGACGTTATCGACAGTCGCATTGGTGGTATCAGCGGTAGTCGTAGAGCCATCAGCATTGCTGGCGGTGATACTGACATTGCGGTTGGTGGCATCAATAGCACCTGCAGTTACGGTATAGGTGGCTGTCCAACTGCTTGCGCTATTGGTTGCAGCTACGGCAGCTCCACCGCCAAACTGGGAAAAGTCTGCGATAACGCCGGTAATGCTGGCGTTATTATCACCGCCAGCGGTATTGTTCCAGGTGGCGCTGATGGTATCGCCAATTTTATAAGTACCGCCGGTACCGCTGGCACCGGAAATACTGATATTGCCATCGGTTACCGTTGGGGACATATTTACGGTGTGAACAGCACCCGAAGAATAAGCCGCTACATAACCATTGTTGTTATTACCATTACCTGCTGCATCAACAATATTGGTACTACTCTTTAAATCCAAACGCAGAGTACCCGCGCCGGAAATACCATTAACAGTCACGTTTACGGGAGAGCCAGACGAAGCACTAACCGAACTAATGGTGCCGTTTGCTGTACCTGTTGTAGTCAGCTGAAAATCGTCAGCACTTATATTGTTAGCAGCCTCATCAAAGGCCACTACATAGGTAACAGAACTTGCATTAGCGGCAGGTGATCCCGATAAAGTGATTGAACTAACACTCGGCGGGGTGATATCAAGACCTTTTATGTCATCGAGCGTGACTGATTTAAAAACAAAATATTTGTCATTTGGCGCCCCCCCCGTATAACTGATAACAAATCGCTTTAAATCGTAATTGCTACCAAAAGTCGCACTCAAATCAAAGGTATCTGTATCGTTAGTGTTATAACAGGGAACTGTAGTAACACTAATATTAGTTGAGCCAATGTTGGAGTCAGCACTGTTGTAACCAATAATTGTTAAATTAACCGTATCTTCTACAACCTGGTAACTCTGTACGCAAAGTTTTATTGAATGAAGCTCAAAAGTGCTCGTAATCGATGGATTAGCCGCGATTTGCAATCTGGCACCAAAATAATCCCCGATACCATTAAGCGCATTCATCGCTCCGTCCGTACCTGTATTATTAAAATTGGTTACAGTGCCATCTGGGCTGGTAAAACGAATCTTATTGTCCGGTGACACCATCTCAGCAACATTGTATAAGTAACTCATATCCGCCGGACGGTAAACTGTAGGAGCCAGAACGTCATTGAAATCTGCTAAAGCCTTATCGGTAAAGGCCAGTTCAGTTTCAATATGACCGCGCTGAATTTCTAAGTTCCAGTCACCATGTTGCCGTGAATCTCCGGTTAAATTGTTTGATGCAGCCACATCCAGATGAGTGTTGTGCTGAACTATATCCAGCAACTCCTCACCAGCAGCATTTGCCGCTAACTCACAACCGTAAAACAACAGGTCACCACCTTCGCGTACTGCACCATTTAAGGCAGCGAAAACCTCCACTTCTTTCTTGATATTCTCGGCAGTGATATGAGAGTTACCGAGTAACAAGGCTCCCTCTTGCGCATGGGATACAATGTGAATTGCAGTAAGGTCATGATATTTAGCGAGAATAGTCTTTAGTTGACGTACCCCAGATTGGCTCGAATCGATTTCAACAATATCAATCCCGGGTTTAAGGCCACGATAAAAGAGTTGTTTGTCCGGTACAGCAGAATCAATAACCACCAACTCCTTAACGAGGTAGGCACCAATTATATCTAGGTCGTTAGCCTTTTCAGGCGCTAATCCGCGTAGCACCTTTGAATATGCAGCAGTGGTTACTGGAAGTGGGTTTCCTTGAGCCGTAGCCGAAAGATACGAACGTGAATAACCAGAAGAAAGCTGCACGGGCGCGCCATAAAGCCCAAAGGGAAGCAACAGAGAAGACAACCCGGTAAGAATTTTGTTTGCCATAGTACTCTAAGTTCCTTAGTTTTTAACTGGTATTACTGGCGACTTTTTACTGGCAATAATATTGGCTGCAGTGCCAGTAGTATCCAGCCAGAAGTCCATTTCTTGGTACTTCACAAATAAATCCGGCGGCAAAATGCTGCGCCGACTTTTAAACTCCACCTTTCTACCAACGTTATGTAAACCTTTTACACCTAGGTTTTGATCAAACTCATTCTCTGAATAATCGACATTATCGAAATCATGCGCAAACAAAGGCTCGCCAATAAAGCGGTAAATTAATTCTAGAGTGCGAGCAGGATACTGAGTCAGCAGATCGTAATCCACCAATAACAATCGCTCTGAATATTCGCCGTAATAAGCCTCTTTTAATGCCGTCCAAGCGGCCCCCACACTACCACCAGTATTAATAAGAGCTTCGCAGCGGCTATATACGGTTTGGCGAGTAGCTGCGTTAAACATCCGACTGTAGTCAAAGGGGTTTTTACGGTAAATTTTTTCAAAGCTATCCATAATCCATGCAGGATTTCGCACACAACAAATCACTTTAAAATCATCAACTAATTCAACTAACTGATGAAGACGCGCTGTCCATAGACGATTGGTATCAAAAATAACTGCTTGGCTTTTATCGCTGTAGTAGGCATCGATCAATGCTCGACAAATGGCTTTGCGCTTTTGTTCATCAAAAAAGGAATAGCTTTCACTTCCTGCGCCCATTTGCTCCAAGGCGCCATTCACAAGTCCCGCAACAGGACTACTCATAGCAGCGTGAAAACGTGGATTTTGCCTCAATATTCCCGCAAGCAGCGTGGAGCCAGAACGAGGTAAACCCGAAATAAAATGTAATTGAGCCGCCATTCAATCCCTTGCTTTCTGAAATCATTATTTATATAGAAATGTCAAAGCGTACGACTAAGACACCTAACCATAATCTGGGTGAAAATAAACTTATGTGGATAAATGAACTTCTTACCCACACAATCTAGGGCAGTTATCCAAATCAGTGTTGAATTCACGGTATAATCATTTCGACTTACCGATTTCAACCCGCAAAATTTAACCAATAATAAACAAAAATAAACACCAAATAAGGATAGCACAAAACAAATACGAAACATCTGAAAACATATTTTGTCGTTAGGAATATATTCACCACTTTTTGTTGGACAAATAGCAACCACACAGGACATCCCATGTTTGACTGGAAGAAGATTGATACTGTACTGCTCGATATGGATGGCACCCTGCTCGACCTGCACTTTGATAACCATTTTTGGCTGAGTCTGGTGCCGCAGGAGCTGAGCAAGCAGCGGAAATTAAGCCAGAGCCAGGCGCAACAATGGGTGGAAGAAGCCTACGGCAGAGTTGCGGGCATCTTAGGCGGCTTTGTTTCCTAAATCGGTTGAAGGCTTTGTTTCCTAAATCAGTTGAACTAAAACCATAGCTGGTGATCTGATCGGCATAGCCTATCAACTCACCAATCAATCGTGTCAAAACCTCGCTATAAAACAACTAACTGGAAGCAATACAATCAAGCCTTAATCAATCGTGGCTCACTCACCTTTTGGATTGATGAGGACGCCATCGCCCAGTGGAAAGCTAAGGTCGAGCAACCAAGGAAAGGTCGCCCACACGTATTTAGCGACTTAGCCATTACCACTGCGCTGATGGTTAAACGTGTTTTCTCTATGCCACTGCGAGCGTTACAAGGTTTTATCAACTCGGTGTTTAAACTGGCAGATATTCCGCTTTCGTGCCCACATTACACTTGCATCAGCAAACGAGCGAAAACCGTCAAGATTGCTTTTAAAACCAAGACTCGTGGCACCATTGAGCACTTGGCTATCGACTCGACAGGCTTGAAGGTTTATGGCGAAGGCGAGTGGAAAGTGAAGAAACATGGTACAGATGGTAAGCGCCGTGTGTGGCGTAAACTACATATTGCCGTCGATACACATAGCCACGAAATTATTGCCGCTGAACTGAGTTTATCCAGTGTCACTGACGCTGAAGTTATGCCGAATTTGCTCAAGCAAACCCATCGAAAAATCCATAATATTTCAGGTGATGGTGCTTACGATACAAGAGCCTGTCACGATGCGGTTCGTCGAAAACGCGCTTTAGTGCTCATTCCACCGAGGGAAGGAGCCGCACTCTGGGAACAGGGGCATCCGCGCAACTTCGCGGTCAGTTGGCAACATCTTTATAGTTCAAATAAGCAGTGGAAAAAACGGTATGGTTATCATCGGCGGTCAATCTCAGAAACTGCCATGTATAGGGTGAAGCAATTACTAGGTGGCAGATTAAGCCTGCGAAATTATCACGGTCAGGTAGGAGAAACTTACGCGATGGTAAAGGCGTTGAACAAGCTCACAGGGCTAGGTATGCCTGAAACTCACTATGTAGTTTAATATTTAAACGATCATGAGGGGCTTTGTTCACTGGTTTGATTTAGGAAACAAAGCCAACAACTGGAAGCAACATGATTAATGCAACTGCTTAAATGCACTCAATACAGGGTGAGATTACGAGTGGTCATTTAATCACCACACTCATGCCAGCCTCCAACACTGCATCAAGATAGGCTGCATTCATTAAAGCCTGACGCTGCTTTCTTCTGATACTCATTTTCCGCTTTTCAGCGCGTAACATGTTTAAGCCGAAGTGCCGCATCGTGGCAAGATTGGCGGCGGCATTGCCACGGTATATCTGGCACGCATCCTCACCTAAACTCACATCCAGCACCCAGTGCAACTGGTTTTCTATACCCCAATGCTCACGGATCGCACGGGATAGCCGCTCCGCACTAAGCGCAGCAGAGCTAATAAAGTAACGCTGCTCTAATACCGCTCGTTTGTTCTTTTCCACCCGATAGGTGGTGGCCATACCTAAAGTCGTCAGCCCCGGCCAGGCGGCTTTGAGCTTTGCCGGTAATTCACTGGCTTGGCATACCTGGAACTCACGGTATTCCAAGCGCCCACGGTTCTTTTCCAGTGACTGAGATGCACTGTCTTTGTGGGCTTTACCCGCAAAAACTTGCTTCACTGCATCGTGCAGTTGACCTTGGTTGCCTTTAACCGTAAGCAGGTAATCAGCGCCCTTATCTACTATCTGCTGGGCTATCTCTTTCTGGCATCCCATGGCATCCAAACTGACCAGGCAACCTTTAAGCTCCAGCAAATTGAGTAGCTGAGGTATCGCCGTAATTTCGTTGCTCTTCTCGTCAGTCTTAACCTGTCCCATAACCACGCCATTTGCACTGGCAAAGGTACTGACCATATGAATAGAAGAGCAACGGTCTTCCCGGTTGTATGAACCTCGCAGCGTTTTGCCATCAATTGCCACCACCTGACCATCGGTAAGCTCTGTACAGGCCTGCATCCAACTGGCAAAACAACGCTGCAAGGCTTCACTGTCCAGCAATGACATCACCCGCGCTATGGTGTCGTGAACAGGCAAACCCAGTTTAAAAAAGCCATGTTCTTGCAGCCAGTCAAAGCGATTTTCACCGAAATCTTCAATATCTTCCCAACCCTCGCAGCCCGCGATAACGGCACACAACGTTAAAAACACGACATCAAACAAGGGGTAAACGACCTTTGCAGCTTGCCTTGGGTCTTCTAATTCTGAAAAGTGCTCTGCAAAAATATCGATGTTCATAAACTGGCTCCGCGTAAAAGCCAGTATCTGATCACAGCAGAAGATCGCGGTCAATCAATTATGCTAAAGTGTGCGAAAAACGTTCGTGATCTTGCCCTGGCACTCAATAGGCCAATTAAAAAACTTAAAATTAAAAAAACATAAATAAAAAACTATTCCTGTGACAAAACTAGCTCATGAATTGAAGATATTTACCATTTTTTTGTGATTTAATCTAAAGGCTTGGACGTTGGAGCTTGGTTATGAGTATCGAGAAATCTAAAAAAGTACTACCCAATTTATTTTCACAGCACCAAAACCCAGCACTTGTGAGACTGCGGGCAAATGAAAAGGTTAAACAGTGCGCCCCGCAGAACCGCACCTCCGCCTCCTTTGTTGCACTTCAAATAGCGTTAAATGAAAGCACTATTCCACATGTCATCAGCACATTAAACACGCTTACACCCTCATTATCTTACCCAAAGTCTACACGATGCCATGTTACGCAGGCTCATCAAATTCAAGCTGCAAAACAAGCAGAATCCTCAGTTGTATTTAAAATACAACTCGCTCACTTAGCGCAACTCTCTCCCTGCGCGATTCATACCTCAGATATCGCAAAAGGATATGAGTAATGGGAAAGCTACAAGCTAATGCTAAAAGTCATAGGCTAAAAAATTCCGGCGGTGTCATGCCCGATAGACTCGGTACTAACACAGCGTTAATGAAGATGTTTTACCAAGCCGAAAAACAGAGTCATGAAACCAACTCAGGCAAGTTATTAGTTGTTTTGTTGTATTTGTGGCTTACTCAGCAGTTAGATGACGTTCTCCTGCACGCCAATGAAAAGCCTCTCACAGTAGATGATATTCCCGACTGTCACAAAGTGAAAAATAGTGATACATGCGAAGCACATCGATTCAAAAATCACAAGTTTGAGGATGGCAAGTCCTGGACCTATTACGCGCGTGCAACCATTACTCAAAAAGGCGATAAAAAATTCGAATGGCAACCCATCCCTAATAGCTTAATCCACATTTTCAAACCCTTCGTTAGCAATCACAGCTATAACGTGCCGTGGCTAACGGCAGCTGAAAAACAACAATTGCTTAATCTGCTCATGGCCAAATGGCGAAAACCTGCTGAGATCGAACACTTTCCAGCGATAAGAAAGCAATTGTTTTTAAAGTACATAACACACTGTATTCAAAAAGATAATCAACTTTCCAGTTTAACTAAATCATTATTACTACCTACTGATATACGGCACCATCGCCATGCCGCGGTTTATCAGCAAAAAAACAGTGAACAAGTTCGAGCAGAGCTATTTCACGCACAAGATCGGTATCTCAGCCGATTATTCACTCATGCAAACGCTCTAGGTGTGAGCAAACTGCTGACACTCACATTCTCGTCGAGTTCTACAGTAGGTAAAGCCACACTGCCCAACATTTCGCTATTAAATGATAACGCCAAGAGAAACATTCCTGCTGACATTACAAGCTCAAAAGTGGGTGTGAGTTTTCATAGTAAATGGGTTGGTGAAAACCTAGAAAAATACGCAGACGAGTCTGTGTGCTACGGCAGTAGTCGACTTATACCCGAGAGTAAGATTGTTGCGATTTTTAGTCATCTTCATGACGAGATAACTTCATCTAAACCTGAAAACAAAGCCGGTCAAGCCGCTTTAATTCATTATCACAATCTCTGCGCTAACCATACTGCGCTGTTATTTATACTGCTTACTGGCATGCGCCCTACCCATGCTATCTCTATCAATAAACAATCACACTATGATTACCGCCGCACGACAGTATCTGATAAAGGCTTTCAACGCGAAATCAGAATTTGTGACTATCTTAGACAACAAATTCTGCATTACATCTCGTTGCAACAAAAACTCAGTTCCAAGCTGAATTTGATCAATGATCTTCCCTGGGCATGGAGTTTATATGATGAAAATAATCAAGCGACTGCAATATCAGCAAAATCGCTGCGACAATTTTTACATCTAAGAGCCAATGGCATTGTCCCCTATGTGTTGCGTCATCAATTTGCGCAAAGTGCAGCTACCAGCATTATCCACAAACTGACAACACACCAAATTGATCGCTTAATGGGACACGCGGAGTACGGTGAACATCTGGGCAGTGACCATGCATTTCCAGCTAGCATAAAACAACAAGACTTATTTCTTGATAGTCTGCCGGCTCGATACGGCTTAAAGGAGTTGAAATATGTCTAGTATATTCAACAAATTAAACCCTGTTGAGGTTTATAATTATCACCAACGTCAGGGCTTGTCAAACGCTGGCATAGATGCCATTAGCTGGGTGATCAGCCAGTGGCCGAACCCAACACTCAAAGCCTCAAACCTTTCAGCTCAAAAGCCGACTCACATATTAATCAGCCAACCCAATAGTCGTGAAATCACTCTTCAAGATTTACAAGTCATCAATAAAATCATCAGATCTGTACCTACAGGCAAGCAACGTCACTATAAACGTGCGCTAGAAGCCATTATTGTCTACCTCAAAGAAGCACTGAAGTGGCAAACTCCTGAGATTGAAAAGCTGCCTTGGCCAGATCCTGATTTAAGATGGTATGAATGCATCACAGCTCAAGCGAACGATGCATTTAAACTGCAAACAGAGTATGAAAACGTCAAAGCTCAGTTCTTGAAACAAAGATCTGAACTGTCAGCTGAGTTTATGGCATTGATTATCGCACTTGAAATTGCGCCACTAACCATTGCACATCTCGTCAACATCATTAACGACAAAGAAAGCATTCAGCGTATTGAAAGACAAACATATCTTAATATCAAACACTTAGATAAGTCATCTAATCAAGACGATCTACCGAAATCAAGCCGGTATCACCTGCCCTTATTTGTCTATCAATCATTGACGGAATATCAGGCATATTCGCATAGCAAGCTAACTGAAAAGCAGTTGCTAAAAAGATTAGAAACCTTATTAACGTCATTCTCCATATCAACTCAGGTCTCTCGTCATTACCAGCACCTTTTTCAAGCCGTTTGGCACTATCGCGATCATGTCGTTCCTACATTCTTAAAAGATATTAGTTACCCAGAACGTCATGTCGCAACCCCTTTAGTCTCGGTTGACAAGAAGGACCAACAACGACAATTAGTGAGAATTTATGGCATCGATTATGACGAAATGGCAGTTACCGCAATACCTAAAGCCAATCAAGCCTCGAAGAAATGGCCGCACCTCGAACTGCAAAATAATCGCAATAAGATTACAGAATGTGTCCATGACCTTAGTCATTGGCCTGTAGACAATATCCTGCCAACAATGCTCTATCGATACACGTTAGAACTCATCAATTTCGGTGGGGTAAAAAAGCAAAAACTCGCAGAAAGCACCATCAAAAAATACTGCAATATTCAATTAAAACTCACGAGCCCGCTCAGTTATGACCAAGCAATAGACCAAGAACTACTACAACAATGGAGCCACAACATTTATGACAATTTAGCGACTGAAACAGAGCAACTGATCATGCTGTATTTTTTTCGCTTTATGCGTCACCAATCACTCACAGACCATTTAGACATTAGCCAGTTCGAACCACCACTCAGCCCTCCAGGTGTTGATCCATTTCGGATCTCAATAGAACAGTTGCATGAAATCGTCGCAAAGCTCATCGCGCCGCCCTACGGGGGGTTATTGCAGAGGTTATTTTGCGCAGTCACTGTCATTATCAGCTATTTCGCAATGTTGCGCCGAGGAGAGTTACTGCGTCTTCGTTTAAAGGATGTATTTGTTGATCCAGCGAATAAACAATTGTTTCGTTTCAATATCACAAATACTAAGGAGGGGACGACCAAAAGCAGACATTCACGCGTTGTCTATACCGTCATACCGGAAGAATTCGCGATTCTAGTCAGAATTGTGATAAAAAACAGTGAACTTTGTGAACCTCACCAGCATTTGATCGGCTTCACAGAAGAGCCATACCATTCACGGCAGTTGCAATACTTATTACCTGCCACTAAATGCATCAAAGCATTATGCGGCCAGCAAGCGCGGTTTCATCACCTGCGTCATAGCGGTGTACATTTATTTATGCTGCAAGCACTGCACCTTGCATACAATCTGCCGCCACAGCAAACCACGAATACAGAGCAAATGAAACGCTTACTCCATGATGACGTGCTTGCTGCGCGATTTGACTATTGGCTTGAAGGGCAACCATTTTCACTGTGCAATGATGGGATTTTGTTAGATGAAATGACTCGTCAAATCGGACACGAGTACTATGCAACAACTCGATGGTCCTATCTGCACGATATAGACTGGCTTTACCCATTCTATCGGCCAGGCTTTGGTGAATCACAGCCTCGAGAATTCTCGCATAGTGAATTGCGATATTTGCTGGGGTTAAAAAACGACTCAAATGATCTATCACGTCAACTCGCTTTAATCAGCCCTGATTACCAAGCAAAAGACATTAACCAGAAGCGTCAAAACCACGTCTTACTCACAGAGACAGCACTGAGACAACATCTATTTAAGACGAATAAAAATAGTGTCGCCCAAAAGCCGCTCAGCGATTTTCATACAGTCTCGATTGCACAAGACACCGTCAAGTATCATCAAAAATGGCTTGGTAACGCCAACAAAATTTCTCATGACTTTCTTCAATATCTATTTCTTGAAATGCGAAAAGTAAAAGAGGTTAACTGGCCGTTATTAAGCCAAATCTCGCAATCTCCAGGCAAATATCAATTCTTGCCAATGACCAAAGCGCAAATCACAGCACTCAGTAATTTGCCAGCAATCGTGCTAAGCAACGGCATACATCCAGCATTAACATTAACCTTGGCGTGTAATGTCAAAAATGCACGACATTTTGCAGCAG
Organism: Shewanella sp. GD03713; assembly: GCF_029843705.1. Lineage (NCBI taxonomy): Bacteria > Pseudomonadati > Pseudomonadota > Gammaproteobacteria > Alteromonadales > Shewanellaceae > Shewanella > Shewanella sp. GD03713. The sequence goes on along the minus strand of NZ_JAOCIW010000001.1, from coordinate 1,571,903 downwards.
TATTTCGTCAGCCACTGTGGCGCTGGTTAGCGCCCAGCTTTGTGTTAACCGTGAATAGAAAAACAAAAATCGACATTCTATTAAACAGGTTAAAAGACCATTTTGCTCAATCGGGTGAAACAATAACGCTTCAAAAACAACCTGTTGGTCAAAGCGAACTGACCATCACTCTGACGCCCAAATTGAGTGAAACCAAACTAAACCCTCATAAGCAGCACGCTAAGTTAGTGGATCTGCAATTTGTCGTTCAACAAACACAGCTATATCTCTCACACTTTCAACAGAACAACTAGGTGTATTATGTCAAAGATATTAATCCCGAAAATAAAATCCCCCTTGTTTATCAATATGATAAATGCACTAGACAAACATCATTCGGATGCATGTATCAGTGTGTTTATCGACAGCGATAACAGCCGTATGCTCCTTATTGGTGGTGCCCCTGGTCAATATGGACAAATTGAAATACCTCTCGAAAAAGGCCATGGTTTGAAGAATGCTGAATTCTCAATCCCTTTCGATTTTTTCATGTGCATGAAAGAGCAACAGCAAGAGTTTAATACCCTAGCCAATCAGTATATTTTTGAGCTCAGGTACAAAAATGGCAAATACATCAATATCGAGTATTGTTTATTACTCAGAGACGACAAAAAGATTGATGATTCAATACATTTCCCAATGTCCCGTTTTGAATTAGACGCTGCTCATGAAAATCATATTCAATATCAGGTGGCCAATACTCAACGTGCTTATCATGAGCTGAACAGACGCTCGATTGTTGACATTATCAATTCAACCAATTCACTCATACCTTTTGATTTTGTTGAATTTAGAAAAAATGAAAAAGAGATCCGCTTCCAGAAAAATGGTGAAGTCACGACCAAACGATTACAAGACAATATCGACTTACCTCATACCCTCCCCTTGACTGAAGCCGCAAGCCAAACGCTTAAAACGCTGTACATGAACTCTGAAACAGGCAGCATAGCGTTTAGCTTAGAAGGAGAACTACTCACGTTTAAAACTGACCAGCACACGCAAAGTATCTCTCTGGAAGGCATAGAGCAATTTCATCGAAAAATAGCTCAGGAAAGCAGGTTACTCCTTGAATTTGCATCTAATTTATACGATTTCAAACAGTTAAATAACATGATCTTAAAAGAAACCAGCGTTAGATCGCTCAATACTGCGATGCTACTGTTTGACAGCAACAGGTTATTCTCATGCATGTTGCCCGGACGTCGGGAGTTCATTCGCGAAGTCAGCGTTAAACACCTTCATAATCACAACGCATTATTATTTTCCTATTCGCCTCGCACTCTCAAAGACATGAAATTAAAAATTTTTGCTAAAGGAGGCGAGATCCGCATTACGTTAACTCAAAATCAAAATGGTGAACTGAAACTCAATTTCTTTGATAAACCAGAAGATATGTCACCGTTTGATAGCCTTAACTTAGTATCAGAACAATCACAGTTAGCTGCATATCAAAAATTGAAAAACGAGTACCTGAACACTTACGATGACCGCTACATTTTGCCGCCATCGCGCCAAGGAGAACTCGATTTGTTTGCCGAACAACCAAGCGATGTGCCAGACGAAATTGATACTCCAGTTAATGACATAGAGTCGCATGCGCAATACACCGACACGACAGAAACCCAAACAGAAGATAAACTCAAGAACGCTCGTGTTTATTCGCCAACGACTCATCCTGATTTAGCACCTAAACCGAACAATAAGCATTCCGAAAACATCACAGAAAACAGTGGCGATTTAGCCAATATCGATGAATATGGGTTTGCCGATGATTAAGTAAGCTCTCAAACAGTAAACTGAATACGGTTGCGTGTGGTTGTGTGTGAAGTGGGGTAAATGACGGCAACAAGCTTCTGCTAAAATGCTCAACAATTTTCATTGGTAAATGGTCAATTTAAAAAGCACAGCAATTTAAAATAAACCACTGGACAAATAAACAGTATTGGTTATATTGATAGGTGTGTTTTTAACCAATAGTTGGCAAACTGCAACTATTGGAAAGGGACATTTCAGGTTGAGTTGCGCGATGTAAAAGTGCGGTTAACCTAATAAATAAGCAGTTGGGAGAGAGCGGCTGCAACCACTCTCCCCCGTACCGGCTGCACTAGCTATTAACAGAGACCCAGCCGATTGCGAAATTCTAACGAATTCCATCGGATAGGGACAGTGCTATTTGATGGAGGCCACCTATGGCTCATATTCGTGTGCGCCCCAATGGGCGTATTCAGTTCGACATGCATCTTTATGGCTGCCGTTTTCGTGAAGGCACAAAAATGCTGGCCACACCTAAAAACCTTGCAACTGCCAAGACAACACTCAAAAAAATGAATGCGGAGATAGACTTAGGCTGCTTCCAATACCGTGACTATTTCCCCAAAAGTAAAAAAGTCGCTCAATTTGAGCAGTTGCAGCGTGAAAAACATCCTGATCGTGAATATCCATTTTTCAATGATTTTGCTTATCAGTGGTTTGAACGCAAAAAGGCGACGTGGAAAAATAGCTATAGAAACACCATGCAAAACGTTTTAGATAAGTATCTGATCCCACAATTTGGCAATACATTGATGAATGAGATCACCCTATCGCAGATCGATTTTTATCGTCAGCAGTTAATGCAAATGGTAAAGGCAGATAATACCCGGCAATTATCTAATCGGCGCATTAATAACTTACTGTGGCCCATCGTCTCCATGGTAAGCCTCGCGGCAGAAGAATATAAATTTGAATACCCATTGAGACGCTATCGCTCACTTAAAGAAGAAAAGGCTGAGTCTCATCCGATGACGATAAAGGAGGTTAAACTTTTCCTATCCCACGTCCCTCCCGAATGGAAAGATTACTTCATCATTCGGTTTTGGACCGGCATGCGCAGCTGTGAAATACATGGATTAGAGTGGCAACATGTTGATTTTAATCACCGCTTAATTCGCATACGGCAAAACTGGGTGAATGGTGAAGTATGTGATGTGAAAACACCAAAATCTAGGCGTGATCTTAAGATGTGTGACACGGTATACGATGCCTTTAAACGCATTAAAAATTTGGCATTGTCAGAGTCAGGCTTTGTGTTTACTGGCAAATCAGATGCGCCACTGGATACCCATTTTGTTAGCAAAAAATTATGGTACCCGACACTCATTAAAGCGGGACTGAAACGTCGACGAGCTTATGAAACTCGTCACACCGCGGCAGTGCTGCATATCGCAGCCCTAGAAAATCCACTGTATATATCTCAAATGCTTGGCCACAGTGATACTCGGTTATTATTTGATGTCTATGCACCTTATGTTGCAAACGCATCTCGAAGCGATGGCAACGCATTTGATAAACTCATGCGCAACGAAAACATGCTGTAAAACCCCGTAAGTTATACTCAACTTGAGTTGGCTGATATCATGTTGTTTAAATCTGGTAACGTTATCACTGACTATGACAGAGCAAGAAACAGAAATTGAAACTCAAGCGGTCACCTATGCGAAAGCAAATCGTACTCGGATAGCTCGAGAACTGACCGATTTGGACAAGTTTCCAGCTGATCAACAACCTGTGTCTATTTTTATGTGCGGCTCTCCTGGCGCAGGAAAAACCGAAGCTTCAAAAGCGTTTCTTGAAATGTTTGATGAAACGGGAATTATTAGGCTTGCCCCTGATGAGCTAAGAGTCTTCTTCCAAGAGTACACTGGTGAAAATTCATTCCTCTTTCAGAAAGCTGTCAGCCTTATTGTTGAACGAACCCTAGACAGAATTTTTAACAACAACCAAAGTTTCATCTTAGATGGTACTTTTTCAAACTTTGATATCGCTTGTAAAAATATCGATCGCTCACTAAAGCGAAATCGAGCCGTGCTCATCATCTTTGTTTATCAAGAACCTACACTAGCCTGGGAGTTTGTCCAAGCAAGAGAAAAGCTTGAAGGCAGACGCATTTTACCTACTACATTTATCGATCAATTCTTAAATTCGCAAGAGGTAATCCGGCAAGTCAAAGCCAAATATGACGCGGCAATCAAGATAGATTTACTGATAAAGAACAATTATGGTAGCACTCGTATTTACCATGATAACATTACGGATGTTGAGCATCACATAAAGAAAAAATACTCTCGCACAGAATTAATAAGACTGCTAATCTTGCCACCTGAGCCTATTTTTTAGGCTGTTTTATGTGAGAAATCTATGTCGACCAATACAGCTAAAATTAACGTTACTACATCCAAGCTTTCAGCCTTTGTTATGAACGCAAGTTCAGCAGAGAAAAAACGTGTGTATACTCAAGTTATCAAGAAAGCGACTGAGTCACAGAATAAAATGATTATTGAAGCCAAATCCATGGCAGTGTAATTCATTGGTTTTGTGAATAAAGCCCCGTTAGGGGCTTTTCCTATTTCCTCTGCATCATCACCAACACTCTTCAAGATTCATTCCCCTTCTCGTGCTGCAGGGTGCGTATGATGATAAACCTCCTTTAGCTTACCAATCGTCACCTGGGTATAGACTTGTGTTGTCGAAATATCTGCATGGCCTACCTGCTCTTGGATATAGCGAATGTCGGCACCATTTTTTGACATTACGGTAGCGGTGGTGTGTCGATACAAATTACATGCACCAGGTTTATCAAATTAAATTAGATCCTAAAAGTACTCTGACATCAATTACGCGGTGGTTTTTAGACCGCTTGCACTATCCACTCGACAGTTTTCCTAAGGCCTGAATCAAAGGATTCGAGTGGTTGCCAACCTAATTCACGTTGAATTTTACTCGCGTCAATGGCGTAGCGCACATCATGGCCAGGACGATCAGCAACATGTTGTATTAAATCACGAAACCCCATGCCACTCATTGTCAGAGACTGCGGATGAGTGGGCACTAACTCTTCTAAGAGATCGCAAATTCGCTGCACCACAGCAAGATTAGTGTATTCATTTGAGCCTCCAATATTATAGGTTTCCCCTAGTTGCCCTTCAGTGGCGACTAAAAATAACGCCTTAACATGATCATCCACATACAACCAATCCCGCACCTGCTGGCCATTGCCGTAAACGGGCAGTGGTTTTCCCAATAACGCATTATTCACCATTAAAGGGATCAGCTTTTCAGGGTATTGAAAAGGGCCATAGTTATTAGAGCAGTTAGTAATAACTATCGGTAAACCATAGGTACGATGCCAGGCGCGAACAAGATGGTCCGCCGATGCCTTGCTGGCAGAATAAGGAGAACTTGATCTACTCACACATATGGACGCTTACATCCCCGCAATAAAAGTACGGGGTTTTACGCTTAATGAGATAGAGACGTTACTAAAAAATGCGGGGATTGAGCAGCCAAGTGTGCTATCTGGACGTAGAGCATTCGCAGTAGAGCTTCACCGCCTCGGCTACGATGTTGCTCACATACTTCATATGCTTGGCAATCGCACTTTGGAGACAACACAAAAATTACTAACTACAGACCCCGTATCAATGTGGGCAATTGCCGCTAATGCATTTTGATTGGTGGTACTAAAAAATAGTACCAAATTCGCTTGAAATGATACTAAAAAGTAGTACTATCGATTTAACGGATTATGAGACTTTATGAACAAAAAACATTTAAGAACGTTGACGGCTATCTTTGCTAGGCCTGTCAGCGGAGCTATCAAGTGGTCTGATATTGAAGCGCTGTTTATTGCTCTAGGGGCTGACATTGAAGAGCGTGAGGGATCTCGAATTGGTGTGGTGCTGTTTGGTGAAGTTCAGGTATATCACCGCCCACATCCTCAGAAAGAAACTGACAAAGACGCAGTGATAAGCATCAAAAAATGGTTAGAAAGGAACGGGGTGAAAGCATGAAAAATCTTATGATGATCAACGGGGTAAAAGCCTTTATTGATTATGATCCAGACGCTGAAACATTCCGTGGTGAGTTCGTAGGCTTAAACGGCGGCGCGGATTTCTATGGTGAAAGCGTCGCTCAATTGGAAGCCGAGGGCGCGAAGTCATTAAGCGTTTTTTTAGAGATGTGTCAGGAGCGTGGCATTGAGCCTTACAAAAACTTCTCTGGCAAATTCAACGTTCGGATCTCGCCAGAGGTTCACGCTCGACTTAATGAAATTGCGCTATCGCAAAGCATTAGTTTGAATGCAGCGGTAGAAAATGCAGTCAATGACTACATTGCACATTCAGCGTAGGACGGAAAATTGTTCCTCGTTTTGCGGGGATGCAAGTGTTGGCATATAGCTAATGTTAAACGGGGTTCACCATGTCAATTAAAGCATGGGCTTGGCAATCTAATTCCTGACTTGCATCTGCACCCAGGCAGTCGTCGCTTTGCGGCGTTCTAGATCTTAGCTTCTAAATCGCCTCTACCGCCATTTTCAGCACGACACTATCCTTTGGCATTAATGCTATACGAAACCCGACTCCGCTAAAAACTCGATTAATCAACTCAACACCGTTTTTACCTTTATCACTTTCGATATCAGACAATGCTTTACGGCTAACGCCAACCATTTTGGCATATTGGTCCTGGCTCAGTGATAACAACTCAACCCTCAGCCATTTAAGTACTTGACCTTGAGTCTTTTTCCCCGAAAAGAGATCCAATGTAGCGGCTAATAATAAATCTTCCCTATCTTTAAGGGTCAAAGGCTTTCGATTAACCGAAATTTTTTTTCGACCACCTCTGCCTTTTGTTTCAATCGAATCCGTTGCAACATTAGATGAAACCGTCATAATAGCCCCCATTGCTGCATTCTCGCTTCTAACGTGGCAAAACCAATTCCCGAATGCGCAAGAATCGATTCTGGCACACCCCGCTGACGTAAACGTTGCTCAAGACCAAGCAAACGAGCAGCGGTTTCATTCAAAGCGCTCATTAACTCATTAGGCGACAGTAAATCAGATAAATGTTCTGCAATTGCAGGAAAGTTATACACGCCACCTAACTCCATTCCCTCACCCCAGGTAAAGGTACGAGTGATCATCTCATAATCTGCTTTCATTGGCGCAAAATCATAAATGGGTGCCAGCTGGACGCGGTTTCCATACTTGATAAAAGAGGTATTTCGGCCATGATTATCTGAATTTCCAAAGGCAATATTTAATAAATCTCTACGTACCCATTCAATCACAAACGCCTCAATGCCACTCTTGCCTTCAAGCTCAGCCTCAACGTCGAGTAGCGTCCTGGTATTACCATAATTTTCTTTTTTATTAAACGCGGCCAAAAGCCGTCTAATCACATCGGCATGTAGCAAAGGCTTTGCTGTCGGCTCACCTAAAATGGCATAAACCGACTCCATGCCATAACTCACCATTGCTCCCGCCTCAACACCGTAATCAAAGCGTGGCAACCATAAAGAAGGGCCACGTTCAGCTTCAATAAGCTTCATCGACTCAACGGAAATAGTCTCAAAGCCCAATTGTGTAAGCTCATGATAAAAATGATACTCTGCTCGCAAAATATCGCCATCCAGAGTGGTTTTACCCCTTGGAAACTTAACTAAATAAGGCTGATCGAGATTACGCGGATCATCTTGAAAGGTATCAATCCAAACATCTTGCTGCGCATTTAATCGCACTAATAACTTAGGTGCGGCCCCGCCTGCGCCGGAAGCGCCACCTGCTGCTGCACCGCGAGACTGGGCATACTCAATAAAATCAATCTGCAACTCACTGACATCAGCGATACTAAAGGTAACAGGTAATGATCTTTTAGCCTTTTCAGGCACCGATTCTTTTATACGTAAGTTGCCAATTGGCGCGATAGTTCCATATTTCAACAATTGGAAATCACGTTCCAAATTAGGCAAATCCTGCAATCCAAGCCGCTTAACCCAATAATCCCGGCTGGAACCTGCTGGCATAATATCTTCTAAAAAACGATGCCAGTGAGGGCTTCGCAACGGGATATTATCAACGGGTAACGATACACTCACTGCAGTTTGCGCAAATTGATGGAAGTAAGACGTGACATGTTCGATCTCATAATTTAATACACATGGCCCGCCAGTGCCCTTATCTGGCGCATAAAACTCCACCAAAGCAACATCACGCCATTCTCCGGCAATGTTCATCTGCACCGTTAAAATTTGCATTACCTAACCCCTAAAAGCAGACGACAATTAATGAACACTATAGCACTCAAAAATAGATAAAACAGCCAATTAATGCAACCTACAGTACTCAGTAATTAAGAAAAATACTAATTAATGACACCTAAAAAACGCAAAAACAGTCAGAGAAAATAAGATGGGAGGAAAAGCAAAGACGTTGACGGTTGACTGAACGCTCGCAAGCTCACCGTCCGGGCGGAGCCCGTTCAGTAACCTGCAGCGGTAAAACGGCGTTCCTAGATGTATGGACTCCCTCCCACTAAGAGGATACGGTCTTAATCGATTCAAAGATTAGCCAAAGGAGTCCATACATCTCGAGCAACGCTCCAGCTTCTGTTATATGCCAGTAATCAAAAAATCGATAGCCGCTACGATCTCATCCCTGAAACTACTCAACTCATTGACAGGCTCACGTAAAATCTTCGTTGGTACACTTGCCATTTGGTGAGTTAACATCACGAAGTCACCCTCATCGATATGGATCACAGGGCATAAATGCCTAGGGGCTTTTTTCTCCAATAGTTCGACAGGTGTTAGCGGAATAACTAACCGAGTATTCAAGATATTAAGCAATTCACTTTGAACATCAACAAAGTAAGGATATGCAATTGCAGTGCGCTTATCGTGGTTTTGGTATAAGGCAAACTGTGACATTAGAATACTCGGTAAGAATCAGAAAATAAGCCTTGTTTTTCAACCAATTCATTGCAAGCGTTAATCGCTTGGGCATTTTGTTCTAACCATTCGGCTTTTAGACGATGCTTTACTTCTTTCTCAAGAGCCTTTTCCATTGTCGCTGAAAGATTTATGTTCAGGCGTTTAGCTTCCGCTAATAACTCACTGTTTAAGCTTAAATTTGTAGCTTTTTTGTGTACTTGATTGCTATATTTGTTTCTCATAACAATAACCCATGCGCGTTGTTTGTGCGCATAAATTATAAGTATGGATAGGATATATAACAAGCCATCAAAGATGGCGCTGAGTGTATCTATAACCTGCAGCAGTAAAACAGCATTCGTAGAATGCTTAAGCGCATCGCTACTAGAGTCTAAACCCTAGAGCCACGTAGTGGCGTTCTAGCAGTTGCGTCGCAACGCCAAAGCGTCTCCCAGCCGAAGGCCGTCCTTTTTGCTGCGCCTTATATGCTATATACTCCCCCTGTATTCATTAAATCGTGCAATGGGCCTATGCAACAACTAAATGAAAGCATTATTTGATGCTCAGTTTGGTGCTCTCAGTGCCGTCATTGCAGGGGCTCGTGGTTGGACGGACATTCGTGAATACGTTCTGGGTCACCATGAATAGTTTCGCCGTCAACAGTTAGATGTAATATTTGGCGAGGATGCCTGCCAAATTTACCGGGAGAATGCGGCATAAAATGTCGCTAATTTGCATCATATGTCACTGAACATGCTACGAGCTACACCTCAAGCCCATACCGATTACCGATATACTTTTCAATGACCTGCTTCATTGCAATTAACATCTTACTATTGAAGTCCCTACCTCCTGCAAATCAAGATATTCACTATATCGATTTGATTCTCGGCACAAACGCAGTGAAGTTCCGCCCTGAAAAACCAAGTTATCGAGTACCCAAGCTTCATCCAGTGCATACAAGATGTCGTAATGAAGAAGTTCTTTCTCAATGACAGGGCGCATATCCTTTGCGCCTCCTTGTTCCACAGCTTTAAGTTACTTTTATCCTACGAGTTTAGAAAATCAAAGCAAAATAAACCAACTACTTTTTTATAGCACCTAAAGGTGTTGTACTGAACTCTTCATGGCTACTAGAAAAAGGGTATAGTTTACAATTACAAGATCGATACAAAAAAGTCAGTGGTTCAAATCAGTTGGCAGAGGCGCTTTGATACGTAATAAGGATCTGTTGATTATTAATTGAAATAAGTTGAGCTACGCTGCCGTAAGCTCACCATTAAACGTTAAACGCTGATTGTTTCATGGTTTGCTCGGCTCGGCTGACCCCTAGCCGCTTAGCAACGGTTTGCCATTGCTTAACCGCCATTAATACTTCATCGTAAATTTGCGTGGCTTGGGTTTGCGAAAGTCGGAAGAAGTCTTTTACGTCAAAGGCTAATTGGTAGTCTAGAGCGTTGTCTGTATCGGTAATATTCAGATGCAGGCCATGCTTACCCACTATCGGGTTTAAATCATAAGCGGGTGATAACTTCCAACCATTCTTTGTTAATAAAAACCCATGGTTACGCAGGTGATCATCCGTGTTGGACACCGCAATATTAAACACGATACGTCGCCATAACTGTGCTAAATCAGCTTCGGTTTGCGCACCACAATTGGAAATAAATTCAGCAATCTCTAAGTAGCTGGCACCTTGAAATTGTTCACCATCATAGTATTGAAGCTGTGTCATGGCCGATGAAAAATGCAGTCGCTTTTCGCCATCGCGGTCAAACCGTTTTGTTAAAAAGGTATGGTGCTGTGACGAAAACTGCTTGATCTCACTTGGAAACATGTCAACACCTGCCGCCAAAGCCAATTCATAACAGACCATCTCCCATGCGCCCACGTCATGGGTATCATTTAGATTGGGAAACTTTGCAATCCACAAGTGGCCTTGTTCATCTGTGACACAAGCCTTGGGCCTTGCACCACCTAATGATGAGCCTGGAGAAATCAGCATTTTCAACCAGCGATAATACTCGTCACTGTCGATGTCATCGTCTTTTTCAATCTGCATGGCTGCGTGCTCTAGCTCTCGCAAAGAAGCCATTGGCGGCGCAGCAAATTCAGAATTGTCGTCCAAAAAAGCATTCGAGCCTGCTCGCTTAAATCGAATACCACCCATCCGGTAAGAGTCGTGCACGCCCAACAGGTAATCCAATTCGTTTAATCGACTTGTTGCTCGAATGCCTTTGCGCGCATCAATCGCCGCACGCCGTTGCATTAAAATACGTCCCCATCTATCAGGCGATGAATCAAGAAATGCGCGAAAGTTTTTATCGGCTTCATCGTTGTAGAGTTCACCGGAGTGAAGCGTCAAGATTGGATCAATTTGCAAGCGACAGGTTGAGGTTAAAAATGCTTTATCGTAGGCAAAACTAAACACGCCACCTCGGCTTGAATCGCTATAAGTAAGCCGCCCTATTAGCAGTGGCGCTTCGATTGGCTGCCAGTCGGCATAGACTTCGACGATTTCACGGCTCATCTTGAACCTTCCAGCAATTTTATGTTTTGCAGCTTGATACCCACTTCATCATGAGCGGCCATTTCCGCAAAGTTGCTTTCCATGCCAAGTACGGCCATTACTTTTAAGTAAGTGCCTATGGCAACGCCCGGATCACCTGCGAAGACTTTGTTCACGGTTTTATGATCAAAACCAGTACGTTCACACAGCAGCTTTTTTGTAAAACCACGTCGTTTCATCGCCAACAACAAGTCCTCACCAAAATGAGTCAGGATTTTGCGTTGTTTTGGAAACAGTACATTGTGTAAATCACGCTTAGCCACACCACCAACCAAAGGGACTATATTCCCACTATTCAGCCATTAATGGGAATATAGTCCAACTTTGAAATCAAAGCAACTCTAACATGTGAAAGGCAGGACTATATTCCCACTTTACTGAATATTATAGGATTTATATCCCACTTTTAGGTTTAGATTGCGCGTTGGCCAAAGCGATGATGTGAATCCCTGAATGTCAAAGGCAACCAAATCACACTTTTGTGTGATCTGATCCAGTAGTTCTGTACACCGCGCTAAGTGAGTAAAATCACATAACGAGGTGCCTATGACAACTAAAAAGAACCGTAAGACTTATACCGCAGAATTTAAAACCGAAGCCCAGAAACTGACCGAGCGTGTTGGCGTGGCCGAAGCAGCACCGCAGTTGAAGCTATACGAAACCCAGATTTACAACTGGCGTAATGCATCAGAGAAAAAATCCACTACCAGCCAGCGTGAAGCTGAACTAGCGGCCGAAGTAGCTAAGTTACGTCGCCAACTGGCTGATCAGGCTGAGGATTTAGCCATCTTAAAAAAGGCCGCAACCTACTTCGCGAAAAATCAAAAGTAGCTGCATTTGAATTTATGCTGGAGCACCAACACAGGTTCCGCCTGCTGCGCATGGCCGCTGTGTTTGGTGTATCTCGAAGTGGGTATTATCAGTGGCGTCGTACCGGTGAAGAACCTGGCGAGAAAGCCCTACGGCGGGCCGCGCTGGACGAGAAAATCAATAAGGCTTTTACGCAAGGTAAGCAACGTGACGGTGCGCGCCGTATTCAGGTTGCGTTGGCTGAAAATGGCGACCATGCAGATCTGAAAACGATATTGAACAGCATGAAAAGACAAGGGTTAAAAGCCAAAGCAGCTCGTAAGTTCAAGGTGACCACAGATAGCAACCATCAGTTGCCAGTGGCCCCAAATTTGCTGGAGCAGAACTTTAGTGCGGATGCGCCCAACCAGAAATGGGTAGGTGACATCACGTATTGTGTGCCCGGAGTTCAGCACTAGCATGGAATGCTTTAATGAGCCACGAGTCTATCTGAAATACATGAACACTACGGCAGGAGCTACATTGTTTATGGCACTATCTGGTTGTGCAGATAGTTGAGTCTGAGCGGCAGTGACTTATCGTATGCTGATAAGGTGATGTAACTCGCTGACAACGGGGAGTGAGGCGAATTCGTTAAGCCAAGATGCTCCTCTAGACTAAGTATTGGACGGATGAAGAACATGAACCGGTTAACCCGCATCTATGGGCTGAAACGTCGCCATTGCCTACACGAATTAACAGGCAATATGGTACTGCAATAGTGCTAAATGTATGGGCACTATTGCCGAATTAATGAGTAATAAATATGTACTTATCAATGGATAAACGTTAAATCACAATTCTGCGTTTAAGCATCATCACCTTACAGTACGATAAGGTCAAAGACTGCGATCGGCATCCACCCCAATATGTTTGAGTTCAGGTAGATAAACCGGGGAAGGTTTGTTTTGAATGCTAAGGGAGCATGACCCTGATGACAAACAAGCTGGCGGAGTGTTCGTAGTAGTCTGAGATGGGGAAATCCCATTACATGGCGAAGGGACACAGTTTAATTGATTTGCGTCAGCAAATTACCTGACCTTAATGAGGTGAAGACCTTTGATAATCAGCGAACAGCAACGTAAATTAGCAACATGGACAGCAACCGATAAAACGCGTCGCGTTAATCGACTGCTGCGCCTTATCAGTCACCCGCATTGGCTTCGCCAAGCGGCTGAAGTAACGCTTTCTTCAAAAGGTGCTAAAACGCCTGGTGTTGATGGAATAACAAAGATTCATATACAGGCTTATTTGGCTGGTTATCTTGATGAGATCAGAGATGATCTGCTGTCAGGTAACTATCAACCGATGCCTGCTAGACGGATCTATATTCCCAAGGCCAATGGAAAGCTACGTCCTTTAGGTATACCAACGCTTAGGGATAGAATAGTTCAACGTGCCATGCTCATGGCAATGGAGCCGATATGGGAAAATGATTTTCATTCGTTGTCCTATGGCTTTAGACCAGAGCGCAGTGTCCATCACGCCATTCGCACGGTTAAACTACAAATGACCGAATCCAATGAGCCTAGTGGTCGCTGGATAATTGAAGGAGACTTATCAAGTTATTTTGATACAGTTCACCATCGATTATTGATGAAATGTGTTCGTAAACGGATCAACTGCCGTCGATTTAATGATTTGCTTTGGCGCTTCATTAAAGCTGGACATATTGAACGTAACCTATTTTGTGCAACAAGCGAAGACGTACCACAAGGTGGTGTAATTTCTCCGTTATTGTCAAACATAATGCTTAATGAGTTCGATCAATATTTGGATAAATGTTACTTGAGCAAGAAAGCCCGTAAAGACCGCTGGTACTGGAACCACAGTATCAAAATCAAGCGAAAACCTGCGGTTGAGGAAAACAGACAATGGAAACCTGCCGTTGCTTATTGCCGTTATGCTGATGACTTTCTAGTGATTGTCAAAGGCAATAAACAACAAGCAGAGGCAATTCGGGACCAATGTCGACACTTCCTAGAAGGTAAGCTGCAACTCACGTTAAATATGGATAAAACTCATATTACACATGTGAATGACGGTTTTATATTTCTCGGACATAGGATCATTCGAAAGCGTGGACCTAATGGAAATATGCGAGTGGTGTCTGGTATTCCAAACGGTAAAGCCAAAGCATTTTCTCATTCATTGAGTCAGGCTTTATCAGGAGATCATAGCTGTAGCAAGCGGTGTTTTTCAAGGTAGTTGTCACTCTTTGCTTAAATATTAAGCTGCATTTATTACCCCTTCTATTGGTGCTTTATCTGGGTTTAGGGTCACGGGCCCAACTGCCTCACAATTTCTCACGTCTTTAGACCAGCGCGTCGGTCTTCTTGCCTTTGCCGCTTCAAGCACTTCCTTACGCTTGGCTAAAATAGCGTTATCTAGCTGAGCATGACGTTGTCCTGGTGAGACAAAATTGAGCTGGCTGTGTTTATGTTCATCGTTGTACCAGGTTACAAACTTTTCCACCCATTCTCTTGCTGTTGCTAAGCTGCTAAAACCTGATGCAGGCCACTGTGGTCGGTATTTTAAGGTTTTAAATAACGACTCTGAAAAGGGGTTGTCGTTACTCACCCGCGGCCGACTTAATGATGCCGTAATACCGAGTTCTTCTAGCTTGGCTTTCATGGTCAATGACTTCATCGGCGCCCCATTATCAGAGTGCAGCACTAATGGCGTATTAAAACATTGTTCGCGTAACATGCAGCGTTGGATTAGCGCGGCGGCGTACTCACCGCATTCTTGTTCGTGAACTTCGTAACCCACTATTTTTCTACTGTAAATATCTTCAAACATGTACAGATAATAAAACTGGCCTTTGACGGTTGAAGCCAAATAAGTGATGTCCCACGACCACACTTGATTCGGCCCATCTGCCCGATAACTTAACGGTTTGCTTCGATTAACAGCAGCCTGAGTGCGACCACGATGGTTAAGTTGACCATGAGCATTTAACACTCTGTAGAAGCTGGATTCCGAAGCGATATAAATCCCGTTATCTAATAATGTTGGCACAATTTGCGACGGGGGTAAGCTGGCGTACTCCGCTTGATTACACACACTTAATATCTGTTGTCGCTCATGTTCTTCGAGTTTATTGGCGGGCTCTGGACGAGCCGCTGTCGGCCTTAAATCAGCTTGTACTTGACCTTCTCGATACCAACGTCGATAGGTACGCTTACTGAGGCCCGTTTCAGCACAAGCCTTATAAAGGCGAGCACCATTGGTATAGGCCTCTTGAATTAAGGCAATCAATGCTATGCGCTCAGGCAAGGGGGTTAGCTCTCCTCGCTGTCGTCCCCCCAGAGCGCATTGAGCTTTTTTCTGAGCACCAGTAATGCGGCAGCTTCTGCCAACGCTTTCTCTTTGTAGCGCAATTCCCGTTGCAGCGATTTGATTTCGGCTTTGTCAGCCTTGGCCTGCTGTTTAATGGTTTTAGTTTGTACTTCTGAGGTTTGAAAACCAGACAAGCACTCCAACTTCCACTGTTGTACTTGTTCGCGGTACAAGCCTTTTTCACGACAATACTGGCTTATTTCTGCTTCTGATAGCGGAGCAGTTTCAATAATCACGGCAAGTTTGGCTTCAGCTGACCAATCATCGGCTGTTAATGTTTTACCTGGCACGGGGCGACCTTCTTTTCTGGCAATATCCCGCCAATGATACAAGGTTTGCACCGCAATGCCTTCTTCCCGAGCAACCTCTGCGACCGTTAAATTGTGAGGCGGTAATAATTTTTTAAGGATCGCCTCTTTACGTTCTGGTGAATACCGAGCCATTTTGTTCTCTTTTGCCGCACCCTGTCTTTAAAAATAATGATTATTTAGGGGTGACAACAATCCTGACACAGGGGGCAAGATAGACAAAGTGGAACAACTCAATCGCAAACTTAAGGGTTGGGCACAATTTTATCGACATACTGATTACACCGCGAAAGTTTACAGCAAAATTGATCGTATTATTTTCTGGAAACTCGCTAAGTGGTTGGCTAGAAAATATCGTTGTTCTATTAAATCGTTAATGATGAAATGGATCAAACGTCCAACACCAAATCAGGCGACGACATGGGTATTATTTGGTAAAAGCAATCGTGGAAATTTATGTGACGCGTCACTATTTAGATTAGTGAGTAGTCCTAAATTACCCTTTAGATGGCGATCACCAGGAGCAAACCCCTACCTCAGAGATGAAATTAGAAATACTGTCACGTCTCGCTATAGCGATGTTGCCATGGCTGTTAGCCACAATTAAGCGGAGAGCCGTATGCGCTGAAAGGTGCACGTACGGTTCGGAGAGGAGAAGCAGAGAAATAGTTCGACTACGCTCTGCCTCTTACTCTACTGCTAACCAACGAGGGCTGGCTCTATCTGGCCAGAAAACTATGAATTAAAGAAAGTAGCTTAGTGGCGTGTCCAGTGTTGCCGGATCAGATCAGGAGTGGAAGTACCAACTTTACTTCACACTGCAAGCAAGGTCACAGGTGTTGATCTGGGGCTGTTTCATTTCGCCATCGAATCGAATGGCAAAAAGATAGCCAACCGAAGATTTGTAAAGCGTGCTGAGAAAAACCTCAGACGTAAGCAGCGTCAGCTATCAAGAAAAGCAAAAACTAGATTGATGGTCGCCAAATGCCATGAAAAAGCAGCGAATGCTCGCGCTAATTTAGTAAATCAGACTATGTTGATTAAGTTCAGCTATGCTGCCGTAAGCTTACAATCAGTTTACGCCGCCTACGACTGCCGTTGGTTTCTTTGGCTTTGTCCTGCCCTGTATATATCCAGCCGTGTGAGATTTTGGTTGCCTGAGTCTGAGTTAAATGGGCAATTAACTCTGCGGTTTGCTCAACAGATTACAGGCTTTGTGAACCGCGACATTTTCAGACTTGAGCTTCTCTGACAAGGTGTAATCGGCAAGGTGACGGCGGACCGTTGATTCATTTATCCGTAATGCTTGAGAAATCATTGTCGCGGTCCAGCCTTCGGATGCAAGAAGTACTGCTTTAATGCGGTCACAAACAAGCCCGTCACGCGTTTGAGCATGCAGGGTCTCTAGGACTTGTTTTTGGTCAGGAGTAGTCTCGTGACAGCGACCTTAATCCTCATGTCACTGAAAATCAAGCATCTTCATTGATCACGAGTATAGGAGGGTTGAGCCATATCTGATTTCCTCTTCTTAACTGACCAATACTCGCACTTTTGCGAGCACTTCATTTAGCACTGCAACGGGAGCTTTTTCGATATACTTGACGTCCCTTGCTGCGTAGTCAATCGTCTTGACTTGTTGACACAAAACAACACCTTTGGTTTTATCGGTATCAACAGCAACCTCGAAACCATGACCTCTAACCCTAGATGTTATTGGTGCGACTAAAGCAAGTTGAATTTGCTTGTTGAACGGCTCAGGCGAAAGTACCAGCGCAGGACGATGATGAGCCTGCTCGTGTCCCGCAGATGGGTCAAAATCAATCCACACTATGTCACCTCGTTTTGGGGTGTAACTCATTAGATTTCTTCCTTGCCTACAGGTGACGAACTCAGCCATTGAGTATCTTCTGAATCAAGTTCAAAAGACCCTTTTGGACTGGCACTTAGCAACTCATCAAGTGTGAATATTGGGGTTGCTGGGCTCATCACAATACACCCCTGAACAACCTCTATTTCAACTTGATCCCCCATACCGAACCCTGCCTTCTTCAGCACGGCAGCAGGGATAATTGCTCCGGCAGAGTTCCCCCATTTTTTGATACTGGTCTGCATATTAACCTCACCAACCATGATACATTGTTTAAACATGCTACCACCAAATATGGGGTTATACAATGTATAACCCCATATTAAGGTGCAATATCGAGTGCTTGGCTGATAGCTCGCGGATCAACATCAAGATACGGCCAACCCAGCAATTCAAGAGTTCTAGAATTAAAGGCGGCTGGACGGTCATTTCTGCTTATGGAAGCTGCGTAAGTTTCGATACTATCGAGCAGCGGCTAACGAAATAAAAAGCATCACCCGATAGGGCGGTGAGAAGTCACTCAGTATCTGGATAAAAATGCCGTAATGGTTCCATTTGTTGATGAAGGATGCGGAGGATGTAGATCCCATAAGTCTGTTTTTTATCGGATAGCGCGGAAAACCTCGCCGTTCAGGGCGAGGATGAATAGCGCAACGGCGAAGCCGTTCTGAGGGCTACGCCGGAGTTTGTTGCTGCTCAATATACTGCCGGATGATCTCAATTGGCGCACCACCACAGCTCCCCGCAAAATAACTGGGCGACCAGAGCGCACCTCCCCAGAGTTTCTTTTTGATCGAAGGGTAATTCTTTTTTCGGATCATCCGGCTGGATACACCTTTGAGACTGTTAACCAGATTCGACACGGCCACCTTCGGCGGGTAATTCACCAACAAATGCACATGGTCGTCTTCACCGTCGAACTCAACCAGCTCTGATTCAAAATCAAGACAGACCTTTTCAAAAAAGATTTTTAGATCATCCAGCACTTCTTTGGTAAAGACATTTCGTCGGTATTTTGTTACAAAGACCAAATGAACGTGCATTTTAAAAACACAATGCCTGCCATGCCTTAAATCGCTTTCAATTTCCATAGACCAATCTATAATTGAGTTGTATTGACACAGTATGAGCAAGCCATGCAACGACTGCAAGCCTACAAATTCGAACTGATTGTCACTGGAGAGCAGCAGCGCCAGATGCGCCGCTTCTCCGGTGCTTGTCGGTTTGTCTATAACAAGGCGCTGGCGTTGCAAAAAGAACGACATGAGCAGGGTGAAAAGAAACTATCGGCCTTTGAACTGAATAATCTGTTACCACAATGGAAAGCAGAGCCAGAAACAAAATGGCTGTCTGATTCACCTTCTCAAACGCTGCAACAGTCGCTGAAAGATTTAGATCGGGCGTACAAAAATTTCTTTGCCAAACGAGCAGACTTCCCGCGCTTCAAAAAGAAGGGTCAGTCAGATAGCTTTCGCTATCCACAAGGGGTGAAACTGGAGCAAGGTAATAATCGACTCTTCCTGCCCAAGCTCGGCTGGCTGCGTTACCGCAACAGTCGGACGGTGGAAGGTGAGATTAAAAACGTCACGGTCAGTCAGGTTTGTGGTAAGTGGTATGTATCGATCCAGACCGAGCGGGAAGTTGAAATTGCCGTGCATCAGGGCGATGCCATCGGCATTGACATGGGCATTGCCCGCTTTGCCACCCTGTCCGATGGCCGTTTCTACGCCCCGCTCAACAGTTTCAAACGGCACGAAACCGCTTTGCGCAAGGCGCAGCAGGCCATGAGCCGCAAGGTAAAATTCAGCAATAACGGGAAAAAGGCCAAAGCCAAAGTTCAGCGCATTCATTCCAATATCGGCAACAGCCGCCGTGACTACCTGCATAAAATATCAAACGACATTAGCAAAAACCACGCGATAGTCTGTATTGAAGATTTGCAGGTCAAAAACATGTCAAAATCAGCGGCAGGAACCGCCGAGCAACAGGGTAGGAATGTTAGGGCGAAGTCAGGCCTGAATAAAGCCATTCTTGATCAAGGCTGGTTTGAGTTCCGTCGCCAGCTCGATTACAAGCTGGCATGGAATGGCGGCCACCTGATCGCCGTTCCACCGAAAAACACCAGCCGGACGTGTCCGTGCTGTGGTCACATATCGAAGAATAACCGCGCCACGCAAGCTCGGTTTGCCTGTGTGGAATGTGGCTTTGAAGAAAACGCCGATGTCGTCGGCGCGATCAATGTATTAAGGGCGGGACACGCCCGATTAGCCTGTGAAGTGAGTGGTGCAACAATGCCGCCAGCAGCAGGAACCCACCGAAGCGAGTCCGGCGTTCGCGCCTAACCGCAGTAGGAATCCTCGTCGTTTACGGCGAGGAGGATGTCAAAGAAAATCGCATGTTTATGATGATTATGACGTCGAAGTTCTTTAGCAATTTCTGGACACTCATGCCCCATTAGAGGCTGCTCAGTGATTGCCAACAAAGCATTATGCATACTTACCGTATAGTCATCCGCTTGCTTAACACCAAAGTTCAATAGGGTGTATTCAAAAATTCGCTCAAAGTCTTCGGCAGCAAGGTTGGAAAGTTTATACATTGTGCTTTTGTTTCACCATTGCAGCGATGTCATGAAGTGATAATGCGCATTCACCACTTTGCTCACCAGCTTCAATCGCCATTTTCAAAGCTATCGTCTGGTTTTCTTGTCTTTCTAATAGTCGTAAGGCAGAACGAACAACTTCGCTTGTCGAGCCATAGCGACCTGACGAAATAAGCTGACTGACAAATTCATCTAACTGTGATCCGATAGTAACACTGGTTGTCCGTGACATGTTTCCACCGATTTGTGTGAATAGTTAACACAGCAATAATATATGATGTTAGATACCAAATCAAAGTAATGTTAATGAGTAAGCGTCTAGGCAAAGGCACAAAAATGCTGGCCACACCTAAAAACTTGCAACTGCCAAGACAACACTCAAAAAAATGAATGCAGAGATAGACTTAGGCTGCTTCCAATACCGTGATTATTTCCCCAAAAGTAAAAAAAATCGCTCAATTTGAGCTGTTGCAGCGTGAGAAACATCCTGATCGTGAATATCCATTTTTCAATGATTTTGCCTATCAGTGGTTTGAACGCAAAAAGGCGACGTGGAAAAATAGCTATAGAAACACCATACAAAACGTTTTAGATAAGTATCTGATCCCACAATTTGGCAATACATTGATGAATGAGATCACCCTATCGCAGGTCGATTTTTATCGTCAGCAGTTAATGCAAATGGTGAGAGCAGATAATACCCGTCAATTATCTAACCGTCGCATTAATAACTTACTGTGGCTCATCGTCTCCATGGTAAGCCTCGCGGCAGAAGAATATAAATTTGAATACCCATTGAGACGCTATCGCTCACTTAAAGAAGAAAAGGCTGAGTCTCATCCGATGACGATAAAGGAGGTGGAGGATGTCAAATTGGCCTTGGGTACTTTCTACCCTCTGATATCTCGATTCGCCATGCTTGTGAGTAGTCATAGACATTCCGTTATTTAGCTAATTGGTATTCTTTGACCAAGCAAGGCAGCGGGATTTTAAGCCCCTCATTCAGCTTGCGGATCATGTTCAGACTAAGCCGACGTTGGCGGTTTAGCACTTCTGATACTCGGCTACGTTGCCCAAGGAACGGCACCATATCGGCATCAACAAGCCCTTGCTGTTCCATGCGAAACTGAATGGCCGCGATTGGATCTGGCGTTTCAATTGGAAAATGAGCGTCCTCAAACGCGCTCACCAGCGTGATCAACACTTCCAGCTCATCACCCTCTGGCGTGTTAGGTTCAGCATCAAAAAGCTGTTCAATACGCTTTAAGGCTGCTTCATTATCAGCCACGGTTCTGATCGGTTTAATTTGCATTGCAAACCTCCTAAATTGTGGTTGCATCAACTTTGTCATACTCAGCATGAGAACCAACAAAGCGAACATAGACCATTGCAAACTTGTAATTCACGGCCACAATAAGACGGTACTTATTGCCGTGGATGTTGAATACCACCCTGTTATTGCCAACAAAACTCGCGTTGCGGTACAACGCTTTTATGTCTTGCGGATTTTGCCAGTTAGCGTTTTTAGCTTCCTCGTACCATGACTTGAGAGGTTGCTCACTATCTTGATAAATGGGCTGCTCCCAAAACTCCCGCAATGCGACTCTTGAAACAACTCTCATGCAATCCCCTTTTCTATATTTCCCATTATGGGAAACGCATAAACGATAGTCAATAATTAATTTCCCTTTTTGGGAAAATATATTAATTTTTTGATTTTTACCATATTGCTGCGAGCAAGCGTGTACTCTCCTTCATGCTCGGGTATTTGTGGGATTTTGGGATTGTGGGATTGTGGGATTGTGTAGCTAAGAAGGTTCTGCTGGAATTGACATCCTCCCCCCCTAAAGGAGGTGGAGGATGTCAATGAATCACTCTTGCCTAAAGCCGCTTAAAAAATTCTGAGGAGCTCGTAGCACTTTTTGCAATTAAATCAATTTTTTTACCACTGACTAGGTAAGCGTAATCGCGTGTGGAATATCCGTAGAATATGGATTTCATCTTGCTTAACCCTGTACGGGATGATGAACGGGTAATCCTGTATAACCTGTTCCCGTGTACCAACTACGCGCCCAGCCCGTCCCATGGCGGGTTGCACCGGCAATAAGTTCACTAAGCGGTAAACGTCTTGCACGAATGCTTGAGCGACCTTGGGGTTGTCTTTGGCTAAATAATCATACGCATCTTCAAGATTTTGCGCGGCCTTGCGCAACCATTTAACCCGCATTGTTCCCCCAACGCTGGAACTTGGCATTCATCTCGTTCTCTGGCACAAAATCACCGGCATCGGCTTCACGTAATGCGGCTTGGATTTCAGCAATTTGCCAAGCTTCCCGGTCTAAATAATCCTGAATCGCTTGGCTGGCCAACCACGATTTAGTTCTGCCAGTTGACTGGGCAAGCTGTACCAGCTTTTGCTCGATTTCATCGGATAAGCGCACTGACATGACACTCATGGTAAACCTCATCATACAATGTATACATCAAACTACATTACACTGATTGAGGATAAATTGCCATGTTTGGCTTATCAGCCAAACTGAATGTTAGTATCCGTCCGGTGATCTGCACCTAGCCTAGTTTTGCATTCCAAGGTAACAAATGATCCAGGCTTTCTGGCTTGAGTGACAGCTGATCTAGGCAGTACATGAGATAGTCAAAAGGCATCAGCCCATTAGCCTTGGCAGTTTCTATCATGCTGTACAGTATGGCACTGGCTTTTGCTCCATTGGCCGTATTGGCAAATAGCCAATTTTTACGGCCAATGACGAACGGCTTTATGGCTCGCTCTGCGCGATTATTGTCGATATTCAGTCGCCCATCCTCAAGATAGCGGTTCAGATTGGGCCATTGATTTAGGCAGTAGGTTATTGTCTTCCCTAAGCTGCTTTTAGGTGGCACATGGCGTTGTGATTTCTCCAGCCAACGATGCAACTCATCCAGTAAGGGTTGGCTGTGCAGCTGCCTTTGTTGGCGGCGAACCTCGGGGCTTGAATCTTTATTCAAGGTTTCGATTCGGTAGATTTTCTGGATATGGTTCAGAGCCCAGTTTGCCTTGCCCGTTTTGCCTTTAGGCTGAGCGATTTCAGCCTCTGTGAACTTACGACGAGCATGGGCCCTGCAGCCCACGAGTTCGGCATCGGTTTTAGCATAACCGGCGTAACCATCGACTTGCAGGTAACCACTAAATCCGTCGTTTATTTGAACTTGATGGATGAATAATCCGATACTGGTATAGGTCTAAATTTAGGTCTATACTTAGGTCTTGGTATAACTGTCGCAACAGTAGAAAATGGAGCTATGATGTTACAGAAAATTTTATGTGGCTATACCACACCGATCAGCAAGTTCAAATCAAACCCCAGTGCTGCATTAGCCGAAGCCCAAGGAGATGCAATTGCGGTGTCATCTAATAACCAAATCCAGTTTTATGCGGTACCGGCGTCACTGTTTGAAGAAATGACGGCGTTTTGTGAGTTTGCCCAACGTGGCACCACCACATTGGAAAGCATCCCTGCCCAGTTTACTGCTGCCAATCTAAACATGGATAAGGTTTCGACTCAGATGGCTAACAAACTGAAGCAAGGTGCCAAGTGACAATTTGAGGAATGGAAGTAAAGGCGGTACGCATATTTACGCATCCCTATTTAAAAGAGGCCCTAGGTGAGCTGGCTACCAAAGCATTAGTAGATGATTTTCGGGTGTATAAGGAAGGTAAAGGCCTGCCTACCGCCTTTGGCCGCGACGTTCCTTACCTGTTTACCCATAACCGCTCGTATCTTGAATTACAACATCTGCATTTCAAAGCTGCAGGTTTTCAGCTCAAGCTAGTGCAATTCAAACGGACCAGCGGTTATGTTCTGGTGTATTGTCCAGGCTTCTTCAACAGCCATTGTTACCTACTGATAGCCATCATTAAACGTTGGGATAAGAACAAGCCGAATGATGTCGATAATACCGATCGTGATAGCGGCTTAATGAACCAACTGGAGAAAATAGCCGAAGGCTTCAGGGAGCAGTTTTAACCGTCATTCCGCACCTAATTTTCGATTTAAAAAAACTTGACGGCGATCGGCCATTCTGATCTATTACTACTTTTTGCAGGTAGATCATTATGGCCACTCCCGCTATCGCTATTCGTAACCTCGACCACCTTGGTTTGGTCGCTGCACTCTGCCAAGAACTCGGCATTGCTCGCATGATTGATGCGGTGCTCCCCAAAACGCCGCCCTACAAAGTTTCACATGGTGAAGCCTTGGTGGCGATGATTCTGAATGGTCTTGGCTTTCATAGCTCCACCTTGCACATGTTCCCGCAATTCTTTGCCAACAAGCCTGTAGAGCGTCTGATTGGCCCTGGGATCTGTGCCGATGACCTAAATGATGACGTGCTCGGCCGCTGCCTTGATGCCCTCTTTGAGGCCGATGTCAGCACGCTTTATCAGGTGATGGCGGAACAGGTCGTCGAGCGATTGGAGCTCAAAAGTACCGCAGTACACCTCGATATCACCAGTTTCCACGTCGATGGTGCCTATGACCAAGTCGATGGCGAACAGCTCGGTAAGTTGCAATTGGTACGGGGCTACAGCCGCGACCACCGGCCAGAGCTAAACCAGGTTATCCTGGAACTTATCTGCGAAAATCAAGCCGGCCTGCCCATTTATATGCAAGCCTTGAGTGGCAATAGTAATGATACCAAGGCCTTTGCCCAGACCGTACGGCGCCACTTGAGCAGTCTCAAGGCCGCGCAGGAGAGTCGTTATCTGGTCGGCGATGCGGCGCTGTATTGCACCGACACCTTGCAACTACTGGCACAACAGCAACAGTTGTTCGTGACTCGTGTGCCTGTCACCCTCAATGAGGCCAAGCGAGCCGTGGCAACCATTGGCACCCAGTCGCTGGTTGCGCTGGGCAATGGCTATCATGGCTGTTGGCAAAGCGCCAATTATGCCGACGTCGCGCAGCGTTGGTTGCTGGTGCGCAGCGAACAGGCTAGCCACCGTGAGCAGCAAACATTAGCCAAAAACCTACTGAAAGACAGCACGCGTGAGCTGAAAGCCTTTGGCAAATTATGTGCTCAGCGTTTTGCCTGCGAGGCCGATGCGCAGGCTGAATTAGCCCGTTTTGCAGCCAACTTAAATCTGCTGCAACTGGAAGCAGAGGTCGTGAGTGAACCTCTCTATGCTGGGCGCGGAAGGCCGCAAAAGGGTGAAGTGCCGGTGAGCTACCAATTTCACATCAAGGGGTTAGCCGCAAGTAGCTTGGCGCGGGTAGCAGAGGCACGCAACCAGACTGGGGTGTTCATCCTCGCGACCAATGATCACAGTGAAACGCTCACCATGGCTGAGCTGTTGGCAATCTATAAAGCCCAGCAGAACGTCGAGCGTGGGTTTCGCTTTCTGAAAAGTCCCGAATTTTTAACCTCGTCGTTGTATCTTAAAAAACCAGAACGTATCGAAGCATTACTGATGGTGATGACCTGTAGCCTGATGATTTATGCGGCGCTGGAGCACCGTATCCGGCAGGGCTTAGTAGAGCAGAATCGCAGTGTGGCGGACATGAAAAAGAAACCCACGCAAAAACCAACTGCGCGCTGGATCTTTTTACGCTTTGGCGGGGTACACGAGTACCAGTTAGGAGAGGCGCCACCTCAGGTCACGGGGCTAACGGCCGACCAGCAGATCATTCTCGACGTGTTAGGTGAACGCTATCGGCAAATTTATTCCTAAATCAGGTGCGGAATGTCGGTTTTAATCATACCGAATTTGCCCAACGCGCCAAAAATGTAAAGTTAGCCTACATTAAGGCCTTGTTGCTTGTCCGCTGATACAGCATATCTCGACTCTCTACGAGCTTGTTGGATCATGGCTGTTTATTGGCAGTTAATGTGAGTCGGTGGTCCCGCTTATTATCAGCTAATGTGAGCCCAGTTTGGCGGATGTAATCGCGCCGAAGGGATTATGTGTGCAAGCCACTACAGTTACCAAACATATCGTTCTCCTATGATTCAGAAGAACAAGGATGGCGACATATGGTCAAGTTATGAAGGTGTGCTTCGGCGGACGCTTACGTTATTCTCGATAATTGCTCCTGCATTATTCTACCTTCGCCCGTCCCTGGGCTCGTACCTCCTGCATCTAACTACCATGGAGGGTGGAAATGTCATATTTTGTATGGAACAAAATTGACCATGCAGTCGTTCGCGGGAATGACAGAAAAGAGAAGGATTACGGAACGCTCGCGCGCTCACTCACCGTCAGTGCACAGCCCGCTCCGTTATCCGTAAGTCACGCAGTGACGTTCCGTAGCCGCAAAGCGGCGTTCGTAGAAGCTATCGCTTCGCTGCCAGAGTCTAAAGCGACGTAGTGGCGTTCTAAAGCGAGCTGGCGAGCGTCCTAGGGCCGAAGGCATCCTAGCAGCAGTGCTTTTTGCTGCGTACTTGCGGCCGAAGGCCGTCCTAGCCGTTACGCAGCATCATCATTGCGCTATTTGTATTGCCAAAATTCATCAAAAGTTTCGTCATTAAACATAGCAAGATCAAAAATGTCGTTAAAACTCCCCCGTTGGCTACGTTGGTTTAATTCCTTTTGTATCGCTTGTACTGTTTTGATCTTAGTCACTTTTGCGAGTAACTCTTCAGTTTCAATCGTGAGATGATCACCATATTGGGCCAACTCCCTAGCGCGTGATGCTTTTGAACCACTCCCAAAACGTTGCCAAATCATACTTTTAATATCATTACCATTCTGCATTGATTGATAGTCTTGATTTAATAAACTAATTTTAACCTGCAACGCAGCCTCAATACGTTTAATCATATCTGCATCGGCCTCAAGCTTATACTCTGGCAGATATTCAAGAGCCAACATCAGCAAGGCGACAGCATCCTTGCTTTTCTTGGCTTGAGATAGTTGCTGCATCAACTCTTTTTTTAGCGCCTTTTTAGCAGGTTCAGGCTCTTTATCGGGATGAAATTGATTTGCCAATTGTCGATACAATTTGGTCATGGTTTTATCGCTAAATAACTCAAGGCTTAATGCTTGCTCTGGTTGACTCGATTCAAAGAAAAAATCATCCTCTTGGGCATCATACTCAGCCTCATCTTGCTCAAACGCATTTTCAGCGTCGCCGTCATCAAAAGCCTTATTGTGCTGCTCAGCCAATTTTTGCTCAAAAAATGCCTGGAACTTCGCCGGTTCATCAATGAGTTCAGACAGTTGCGCATCGTCTATATCCAACTCAAAGCCAAACATAGATTCTAACTCTTCACGAAAAGCATCAAGCTCGTGCTGACCAATGTCTTGCTTAGGCAAGGTTGCTTGATAAGCCATAAGCAAACTAGTGAAGCTATCGCGTATTTCGTGAGTATTGATAGGATTAAACGGGTTCGATTCAATAATACTTATTTCTTCGTCAATCCATTCTAGCAGCGCCTCCCGTTGGCGACCTTTAATGGATTTACGCGGCACAAAAGTCAATAAATGACGCACCCATTGGGCTGAGGCTTCACATACGGCCTGCTCTTTTTCAAGTAATTGTGAGGTGAACTCGCGATAAAAACCCTCTAATTTTGTTTGATAACGTTTATTTCTTAATTGTTTTTTTTCGTAGTCTTGCCACAATTTTTCGAGTGTTTGCGAGCGGTTACGTGATTGACTTGAAGCCGAAGTATTGATGATGTTCATTAATGACATAAATATTTTCTTTTGATGAAATGTTTACAAACCCGAGTGACCCAAAGTACAAAACTCGCATACCAATATAGCGAAAAACGTGACGACATCCTTAGCAAAGCGACGTTAGAAGAACGCTAGAGCGCTTCGCAGCTAGAGTCTAAAGCCAGCTTGTGAGTATCCTAGATTCTCGCGACTAAAGGCCATCCTCGATTCTCACTGCCGCAAGCAATTACTTATAAACCAAGCAATGATTGATCAGTTGATTCTGTATGCTTTGTCGTTGGTTCAAAAAAAGTAGCACAGTAACAAGAGACTCATCATTAATGTAGCTAACCTCGTACAGTATTCTAAAATCCTCTTTTATCGCGTGCCTTACTTGAGTAATGCCAAGTTCAACTAACTCTTGACATAATGCATGGCTCAAAGGATTTTGCGTCACAGATGCTTCAAATGCCTCAATAACTGCCTCAACTCTCTCAATAATAGTGATCTCGTCATGCCATTGGGAATAGTGAGATATAGCACTATCTACGGTATCTTCAAATGTCTTGGTATATTCAAGTTTTACCACAGACATACTACTTATTATCCTTTAAAGCCATTTTACGACCCGCCAAGCGTTCCTTGAATGCATTTGATGACATAGTGCGGCCATTTTGTTGATCGCTTTTTGCAAAACTGACTAGCTTGAGTAAAGCTATCGCCTCATCACGTCGATTTCTATCCGCTACCGACTCGATAACGTAAGCAGGTACACCATTTTGAGTAATAATCATCGGTTCATCGAGGGTTAAGCTCGCGGCATTTTTCTTCAAAAAACTGATTGTTTCTATGTTCATAGGTTGATGCCTAGTTGATTAATTGAAAATAAGAAAACCCATTCACTAAGCCAAAATCATATCATGCGATAGATTAAAGACCAAAAAAAGACTAAAAAAAGACTAAAAAAAGACTAAAGACATCAAAACGCTTAACGCCGTGCTGACGGTTGACAGATTACGAATTACGGAACGCTCCAAGCTCAACTCACCGTCAGGGCACTGCCCGTTCCGTAACCTGTAACCGCAAAAGGCGGCATTCCTAGCCCCTAGCAGCGAGCTTGCGAGCGTCCACTGCATGGATGCAGGAGGTAGAATAAAGCAGGAGCAGTTATCGAGCAACGCCCTAGTTTCTCCCAGCCGAAGGCCGTCCTTTTTGCTGCGCCTTATATGCTATATACTCACCCTGTATTCATTAAATCGTGCAATGGGCCTATGCAACAACTAAATGAAAGCATTATCATCAACTTACTACAAGATAACATCCCGCAGTTGAGATTGATCTACCTATTTGGCTCCTATGCACAGGGCACGCAACACCGCAACAGTGATATCGATATAGCGGTACTCGCCGATGTCACTTTAGACAATATCGCCCGCTGGCAACTTGCCCAAAAACTCGCCTCAGCGTTAGATACTGATGTTGATCTTGTTGATTTACGCACGGCATCCACAGTGTTATGTCAGCAGGTAGTCACCCAAGGAAAGCGACTTTGGGGAACGCGACAAGATGATGAGATTTTTGCAGTGAAAACCATCTCAATGTACCAACATCTACAAGCTGAAAGACAAGCAATTATTGATGATGCAACGGCCAAAACAACAGCCAACGATCACAGGGGACGTCACTTTGAATGACATTATTATCAACAAAATAGCAACCATCAAACGCTGTATAAAACGCATCCAACAAGTTTATGGTGATGGCAGCATGTTCAAACAAGACTTCACCCTGCAAGATAGCGTTATCCTCAATTTACAACGCTGCTGCGAAGCCAGTATCGACATAGCAAACCATATTAACCGCCAACAACAACTGGGTATCCCCCAAAGTAGCCGTGATAGCTTTACACTACTTTCACAAAATAAAATAATTAATCAGCAGCTTGCAGACAACTTAAAGAAGATGGTTGGCCTAAGAAATATCGCAGTACATGACTATCAAGAA
The DNA here is from genome assembly GCF_029843705.1 of Shewanella sp. GD03713. Taxonomy (NCBI): domain Bacteria; kingdom Pseudomonadati; phylum Pseudomonadota; class Gammaproteobacteria; order Alteromonadales; family Shewanellaceae; genus Shewanella; species Shewanella sp. GD03713. The sequence goes on along the minus strand of NZ_JAOCIW010000001.1, from coordinate 1,541,920 downwards.
CTCAACCTCGATATCGTTGTGCATGTTGTACAGCATCATCTTGAGGATTTTGAGCAATTTATTGAAGTGATAAAATTTTGTCCAAGAATGAGTTATTGAATCACTCTTGCCTAAAGCCGCTTAAACAAGCCCTGAGGAGCTCATAGGGCTTTTTTAATTAAATCAAACTATTAACACTGACTAGGCAAGCGTAATCGCGTGTGGAATATCCGTAGGATATGGGTTTCATCTTGTTTCACCCTGCGGTTGTCGCAAAACGGCGTTCGTAGAAGCTAGAGCGAGTTTGCGAGCGTCCTAGCAGTTGCGAAGCAACGCCCTAGATTCTCGCGCCACGCAGTGACGTTCCGTAGCCGCAAAGCGGCGTTCGTAGAAGCTAAAAGCCTAGAGCCACATAGTAGCGTCCTAGGGCCGAAGGCCTCCTAGCAGCAGCGCTTTTTGCTGCGTCCTAGCAGTTGCGAAGCAACGCCCTAGATTCTCGCCCGAAGCGCCCGCTTTACGCCGCTCTTACTGCCTCTGCGATAAACTCGGCTTGAGTCTGTGTCATCAGATTATCCGTTGACTCCACCATCACCCGGATTAAAGGCTCTGTGCCGGACTTACGTAATAGCACGCGTCCTTGGTCGCCCAAAATCCCTTCCGCTTTTACCACCGCTTGCTTAACACTGTCTAAAGCCAAAATGCTGTCGGCACTGCCTGATGATAAACGCACATTAATAAGTACTTGCGGCAGCTTGGTCATGCCCGCTTTAATGTCGGCTAAACGTTTGCCTGACTCTAAAATGGCTTTAAGTACCTGCAAAGATGCCACAATGCCATCGCCAGTTGAAGCATGCTGCAAACTCAAAATATGCCCAGAGCCTTCGCCGCCCAGTTGCCAACCCGTTTGTTTGAGCTGTTCAACCACATAACGGTCGCCCACCTTTGCACGCACAAAAGGAATATCCATTTGTTTGAGTGCCAGTTCTAATCCGAGATTTGACATGAGCGTACCAACCACCCCGCCCTGCATTTCGCCTTTTTGATATGCTGCTTGTGCCAAAATAAACAAGATCTCATCGCCATCAACCACATGGCCATTATGATCAACAAACATGACTCGGTCGGCATCACCATCGAGCGCAATACCTAAATCCGCTTCATTGATCATCACCGCAGATTGCAAGCTATCTAAATGTGTTGCGCCACAATGATCGTTAATGTTCACGCCGTTGGGTTTGTCATTAATGCTAATCACCTCGGCCCCTAACTCGCGATACACATTCGGGGCAATATGGTAGGCAGCACCATGGGCACTATCGACAACAATCTTTAATCCCGCCAAGCTTAAATGATTCGGGAAGGTTCCCTTACAAAACTCAATATAACGGCCTGCGGCATCATCAATACGGCGAACCTTACCGAGTTTTTCAGAAGCCACACACTGCATCGCATTATGCTGCAGTGCCTGCTCTAACAAGGCTTCAATTTCAAGCTCCTGCGCATCATTTAACTTAGTGCCAGCGTTTGAAAAAAACTTAATACCGTTATCATAAAAAGGATTATGGGAAGCACTGATCACCACGCCAGCGTCAGCTCTAAAGGTTGAAGCTAAATACGCCACAGCAGGCGTTGGCATGGGGCCAATCAAAGCCACATTGACACCAGCAGCAGAAAAACCCGCTTCCATTGCGGATTCCAGCATATAACCGCTAATGCGGGTATCTTTACCAATCAACACTTCTTTAGTGCCAGTGGATGCCAGTACAGTCCCTGCCGCCCAACCTAACTTCATCGCAAAATCGGGAGTAATAGGAAATGTCCCTACCTTGCCGCGCACACCATCGGTACCAAAATACTTCCTAGACATACAAAATCCTTATAAATCCGACATTCCGCAGCTAATTTAGGAATAAACTACCTCATAGAATCTACCGAGTAATTTGAGTAGTTGTGTTTGGTGATCTTGAAGTCCAGTGATGAACCTTTGGCCGTTAATCTCTAGCGTATCTATGCCTTCGAATTGCAAGAAGACCCAACGTGCCGTCGGTCTGGAGGTCGTCTTGTTCTTTACCATACTTGGGAAGAACGCTTCGGTTTGTGCGAGTTGTTCTCTGATTTTGTGTTCTAAACTAGCGTAAACAAGCAAGCTCAACGTCATTATCATTAGCAACGCTTCAATGCGCTCAGGCTTTTTCAAGAAGATGGAAGAGGTTAAAAACTCAGGGCTTTTTAGAAAACGGAAGCCGCGCTCGACTTTTTGTTGCGATTTGTAATGTGCTAGAAGAGCCGCCATGGTGAGTGCTTCATTGTCGGTGTCATTCGTCGCGAGGATAAACATGCCTACTTTGAGCTTAGCCAGTTTTACTTTTTCTAGGTCGGTGAAGGGGGCGGCTTCGATAAAGTATTGGTATCCTGTCGGTGCTTCATCTGTCTTTGGGCGGCCCGAATGAGAGTAAGTCGGCTGTTTGATGAGAGTGCCTTGTTCAAACCCAAGTAAGTCACATTGTTTCTTGAAATCGTTAAACGCTAATTCTGCGTCAACTTCACAAGCGAATGGTTTTTTACTTAGCTTTTCCAACGCTTTGATTTCTTTTGCTATGTTTTTCTCTAAGTTCTTGAAGAAAGTGATTTCTTCCCGCTTGGTGGCCTGTTCACTGTGAACGAGCAACCAACGTTGATTGACCTTTCCGTAATCCGAGTCTATCCAACATCCTGAGTAGCCATGACCGATAGTGCTTAATTGCTCTGGCTCTAGCGCAAGTAGTGCTTGTTTTGCGAGCTTGATGGTCATGGGGACACGGGTAATGAATTTTTGATTTTGCTCATCTAGCGAGGAGATGCTTTCTTCGGTGTACAAAGCGGCATCAGCGATAAAGTAACGACTATTTTGCGCGGCTTTTAGGCAATGTATGTGTCTTTTAGTGACTTCAGCGAATGCCTTGGCATCATTGGTGTTACCACTCAGTGCTTGCATGTAAACAGGAATACCTGCTTGGTTTTCACAGATGAGTTCAAGCACGACTTGGTTAAGCTCTGGCCTATGATCCCGACTATAACCTCTTACAAGCTTAATCACGTTGGTGTTTTCATCTTGTGCATACTCACCATCAACGTGGAAGCTAGTGATATCAAGATGAACAGAATCGGTCGTCAAGCCCAGTTTATCAACAACACGCTCAGCAATAACCTGATAGAGCGCTGAGACATCGGCTTCGTATAGAGCATCTAATGTGCGGCCTAGTACATCATCAGTCAGGTGGTGTGCTTCAATGTCTTTGGCGAGTAGCTTAGATACAGGCTTGGTCTTAAAAAAGTCCGAGAACATGTGCAGTGTTCTGCTATGAAAGCCAAGTCCATTTAGGAGCATGGCCAATACCGCGTCACCATGAGAAACATTGTGGTCAGAATATTTTGGGATAACGGCATCTATCATCCGTGGCAGGCCAATTTCGTGACAAAAGGCGGCAATGAGACCAAGGTGATCTAAGCGTTTAATAACAGGATGGGTAGACATATTTTGAGACCGTCAAATAGCAGTAATAGATCAAAACTGTCGATCGCGGTCAAGATGGTGTCGTAGTTTTTATGAAAAGCTGATCGCCAGATCACACTATTTAAATTCTGGAATTAGCTGCGGAATGACGGATAAATACCAAAAGAAAAAGCCAGCTTAAATTAGCTGGCTTTTGCAAAAATGACCTTAAAAATTATTCCTTTCTAAACCGGGTCAAAAGTTGCCACACATTAGCAAGGGCCCAATTATAAGCGGCAAAAATAGCTAAAAAAGCAACAAACATAATGGCTTCGGGGACTTGAGCTAAATCAGCACCAATACCAATCACGGCAAGCAACAATGAGGCAAGGGATATTCTAATCAATGTCTGTTTACGGTTATAACCCGCACGCTCAAAAATATGGTGCAAATGGTCACGATCTGGTTTAAATGGTGACATGCCTTTTTTAATCCTTCTGTACATAATTGCCGCCATATCCATTAACGGGATAGCGATAATATATAGTGCAGTAACAGGCGAAAACACTTGCCCTTTATGTAGCAGATTACTATTGGCTTGCGTGCCCAACACCAATAACCAAACAACCGTTAAACCAATCAGCATACTGCCAGCATCACCCATGAAAATCTTCTCGAAAGATGCGAATGGCCAACGCAAGTTAAACAATAGGTATCCTATTATCGCACCAATGAATAGTAAAGGAAGTACAAACCAACTATTTCCAGCCCAATAGAACAAAAAAGCCAATGACGAAAAGGTAACAAGACTCAACATCCCAGCTAAGCCATCAATACCATCCACCATATTAAAGGCGTTGATAGCACCTATCACCGCAACAGTGGTTACAAAAATGCCAACATAGCCGAGTTTAAATTCAAAAAAGTACAAAATATGGCCAAATGTGGTGAGATATAATCCAGCCCCAAATATCAGAATAGAGGCTGTAATCACTTGGGCAGCTATCCGCACACGTACAGATAAATCATACTTATCATCAAGCACGCCAAGAAAGAGGATTAACGCAGCAGAAATAAGATATAAGTTTAAGGTTTGGCTTTGCGGAATAACAATGTTGGATACCAGTAGCACACTACAGTAGATAGAGACTCCTCCAATCAATGGGACAGCACCTTCATGTAGCTTACGCTCATTGGGTAAATCAACTAAGCCGACACGTTGTGCAATAGGATTTAAGACTTTGATTGCAACACAAGTTAAGCAAAAAACACTCAAAAGCGGTATGAGGTATTCCATCACTCTCTTCCTTTAATAGCAACTGCTGCCGAAAATACTAACGACTTTAAAAAAAGTCTATTTCAAAAATATGACAATGGATTATAGCAGCATGCAATTAGCTAGATAAGTATCAAACAAAAATTTTTAGGCGCGAGAAAAGTCTAAACGGACCTCAGAAACTTAACATGACGATGTAAAAAAGCTGTGATACGCCAAATATTACTCAAAACCGTAAAATAAGCTGCGAAACTCAATAAAAATGCGAAAAACATAATATATTCATCAACCTTTGCAAGCTCTGACCAAATACCAATCCCAGCCATCAAAGCTGCCGCGACGCAAATTGCTAATAAAGATTGAAAAGGTGACAAACCTATACGTTGACAGATATGGTGTAAATGCTCGCGATCCGGCTTAAAAGGCGATTGGCCCTTACGAATTCGACGGATCATAATGCACGCCATATCCATCAGCGGTAATGCTATCAACCATAGCGCAGTAACAGGGCGAATAGTCGTTGCTCGCTCACCTTGGCTAGCCACAATCAACAACCAAATTACAGTGAAACCAATGAAGATACTTCCCGCATCACCCATAAATACCTTAAAACGCCGCCCAAACGGGAAGCCTAAATTGAGCATGATGTAAGGCAGCATAGCTGTAACTAACAGAGCGCAAAAAAGCGCATTATTTGCCATCCCATTCCAATAAAAGAGTAAACCTAAGCCACCAAAGGTGACTGAGGCTAGGCCCCCCAGTAAGCCATCAATTCCATCGACCATATTAAACGCATTAATAGCACCAATAACCGCCACCGCGGTTAATACGTAGCTAGCAAGTTCAGGTATTTGTAACGCCTCGCTCCCCATCAAATACCCAAGATTATATAAACTACGTTCACCCAGCACTATCATTGCAATTGACACCAAGGCTTGTATCACCAAACGCAGCTTAAAACTGATGTCATAGCGGTCATCAATGGCCCCCACTATCACCAGCGCCAACGCACACCCCATATACAAATATGGCAAAGTCAACAATTCAGGTAACCACAGTAAGGCAAGCAGCATAGTCACAAAAACCGAAATCCCACCTACTAAGGGAATTTGTCCAGTGTGATGCTTACGTTCATTAGGTTTATCAACTAAGCCAGTACGTTGAGCAACCTTACGAAATACAAACAAACAGATAAAAGAAAAGAAAAAAACAAATAAAACTGCGATGCTTGCTGACATAAAACCACTAAATTAACAGATAACTAAATAAAAATGGACAGTTATGAAACTGTCCAAGGGCTGCCTAACAAATCCCAATTATCTTACATTAATCAGCCAAACCAAACTCAGCTATAACCAATATAATGACTAATTGCTTTCAATAAGAGCCGCCAAAACTAATTCAACAAGTGACAGGGCTGCTTCAACTGACTTTGACTCTGCATAACAACGTAATTCAGGCGCATTACCTGAAGGACGTAAATGTATAACATCGCCATTTGACAGTGTCATTCTTAATCCGTCAGTAGTGTCAACTGATAACACCTCAAACTGACCAAGAGATAACTTTGCTAAAAAGGATTTAGGTGATGCAATCCCCTGCTCAATCAGCGCAAGGCTTCGCGTCCTTTCGAAATTTTGTATTCGGTCACTTGCTGTAAAAATACTAGGCAGTTGAGCAACTAATTGTGAGATAGGACAATTACGAGCCATAGCTAAAACAGCAAGGGCCGGAAGCAGTGCATCACGCGTAGGTAGTGCACTCAAGTTCACACCATTTACATCAATATCTGACCCTAGCAAAAAACCACCGTTTGCTTCGAAACCGGCTACACGAGAGAATTGAGTCAGTAATCTAGCAAAAGCTTCTATCACATAAGGAGAACCAATTTTAGTGCGAAAAACTTGCTTAAAAGAACCACAAGCTTCAACCGCAGAATTACAACTCACGGGAATAGCAAGCGCCTCGATCCCTAAAAACTGAGCAGCAAGTAAACATAAAATATCCCCACGAAGATAAGTACCAGTTTCATCAGATAACAAAGGTCGATCACCATCACCATCCGTAGAAAACACCGCATCGAGTTGATACTCTTTTTGCCAACACTGTGCCATTTCAATATCTTGCAAACTCACAGCTTCAGTATCTATCGGCACGAATTGCTCACTGCGGCCAAGGTTAACAACTTCTGCACCGAGCTGCTGAAATAGCTTAGCATAGAGGTCACGCCCTGCACTAGAATGCTCATAAATCCCGATACGTTTACCCGCTAATAAAGTAGGACTAAATAAATCAAGATAACGAGCGATGTAAGACGTTGCTGCAACATCAGCAACTGCGGGTAAATCACAAAGCTCAGCTTCAACAAGTTCAGCGTCGTCAACCAGAATAGCTAACTCATCAGCCTTTGTGATTTCACCATCTGGGCGATAAAACTTAAGCCCATTACGATCAAACGGTATATGGCTTCCAGTAACCATAATTGAAGGAATGCTTTGCTGCATTGCTGTATATGCTAATGCTGGCGTAGGCACAACGCCGAAGTAAATTGGCTTTAAACCAAGTTCAATCAACGAGCTAGCACAAGCCTGTGCCATTGCATAACTACTCGGGCGATTGTCTATCGCTATAGCAACAGCATTAAACACAAAATTCTGCTGCATCACGCCAACAAAGGCTTGCGTGAAAGCCATGCAAACCTGCGGCGTAAACTGAGTAACTAACCCTCTTGCACCGCTTGTTCCAAAGGCCACACCACTTTCCGATAAAACTGAACTAGTACTTGGCATAAACTACTTCCCTTCAACTCGTCCATATCTATCTTCAAAACGAACAATATCATCTTCACCAAGGTAAGAACCGGATTGAACTTCAATAAGCTCTAGATCAACTTTGCCTGGGTTTTCAAGTGCATGAATTACGCCTACAGGTATATAAGTTGATTGATTTTCTGTTAATAGAATATCATTATCACCGTTAGTCACCTTCGCCGTACCAGAAACCACAATCCAATGTTCTGCTCTATGATGGTGCATTTGAACAGAAAGCTTAGCCCCAGGTTTAACAGTAATACGCTTCACTTGAAAACGCTCGCCATTATCGATTGAATCATACTTACCCCAAGGGCGATAAACTTCGCGATGGAAAGTAACCTCGGTTCTATCTTCTAACTTAAGCTGGTTCACAATCTCTTTAACGTGCTGTGAATTGTCTTTATGTGCTACTAATACAGCATCTTTAGTATTAACAATCACAAGATCTTCAACGCCAACCGTTGCAACAAGCTTATCTTCGCAAAACACTAAAGTATTCTTGGTATTAACAGCTTTTACATCACCAGAAAAAACATTACCATTTTCATCCTTAGCTGAAACCTCCCATAAAGCGGCAAAACCACCTACGTCACTCCAACCAGCATCCATTGGTACAACTACAGCATCATTAGTGTGCTCCATTACTGCATAGTCAATTGACTCATCTGGACACGCTTCAAATGCGGTTTTATCAACTCGGATAAAGTCGAAATCATTATTTTGTACCTTCATGGCAGCGTCACAAGCAGCATAAATATCTGGTCTGAATGTTTTTAATTCAGTTAAGTAGCGACTTGCTTTAAATAGAAACATGCCGCTATTCCAGTAATAATCACCACTAGCAATATAATCTTTTGCTGTCGCTAAATCTGGCTTTTCCACAAAACTGTCAACAACAAAACCAGTTTGGAATTGTTGACCACGTTTTATATAGCCATAACCCGTTTCTGGTTTGTTACCAACAATGCCAAATGTCACTAACTTATTTTGTGCAGCTAATTCAGCAGCCTTTGAAACACTCTGCTGAAATGCATTTACGTCATCTATAACATGATCGGCTGCCAAAACCAGCAGCAATGGATCATGACCTTGCTCTATTGCTTTGAATGCTGCTAATGCAATTGCAGGAGCAGTATTCCGGCCTACTGGCTCTAAAAATATCCCGCTGTGTTTAGCCCCAATCTGCCTAATTTGCTCTGCTGCAATAAAGCGATGTTCTTCATTGCAAATAAGCATTACCGAGTCTGTTTTTAAACCATTTAGTCTACTAACTGTGTCTTGCAGCATAGTTTGAACACCAGAAAGGGACAAAAACTGTTTAGGATAATTCCCTCGAGAAAGTGGCCACAAACGAGTACCAGAACCACCGGCCATAATTACTGGTGTTATTTTATTCATAAACAATTCTCTTTACCCATTGACTTAAACTATATGATTTATATGTTTCATCTAACTCTATAAAAGGTTTATCTAAAAAATTAATCACATCATTAAAATTCATAGCGTTATGATAATAAAGTATATTATTTTCGTTATAAAAATCATAATCCATAACATTACGGTTTGTTGTAATTAACTTTTTACCTGCTGCAATTATTTCGAAAGTTCTTATTGTTAGCCCAACTTGTGATGGGTGGTTTATATCAATTACAGCCTTGGATTTTCTAATAGTATCTATCACATCCTGCCTAGACATTGGAGTTGAAGAAACATCAAAATAACTTAATCCAGTAAGTTCTTTACAAAAATATCGTTTGTATAAAAAAACCAACTTATTAGGTGTATAAAAAAAATTAAACACTTTATTAAAACCAGAAGTGATGTCCATTACCAGCTTATATCGTTCTGAATGAGCCGTTCCAATGAAAACCAACTCAAAATCATTATCTTTATTAGATCTTATCTCTTCATATTGCGGAATATAAAAAAGCGGTAGAAAATTAACTCCATAATCATTCGCATCAATTGGATCAAAAGTAAAAAAAGAATCAGAAACAGCAATGAGTTTACTCGCTTGTTTTTTGTTTTCAAAGGAGTCCCACATATAGACTACAATTTTTACATTTTTGTTCAGGAGTTTAACCTCTCTTAATAAATCAGGAGGAATCGATTCTGGATTTACCAGCACGATTAAATCCAAATCCTGGAGTGAAGAAAATATTATTTTCCTGAAATAATTATCAATATACCATCTAAATAACCAAGCTAAATTAAGCCTTAACAAAGCCTTACCAAAAAAAGATTTAAATGGACGTTCATCAAACAAAGAAACTTTAGGTCCAAGCAATTCCATTTCTTTTTTTATTGCAATATCATAACCAAAAAAAGAAGGGCAAAATAGTAGTATTTTTTTATTCATATTAAGTTCTTATTTTGAAACAGACACCCATTTTTGAAGTGCAAAATCAAAAAATTTAATTTTTTTAGCAGGATTACCTACTGCAATTGAAAAAGCTGGAATGTTTTTAGATACTACAGCATTAGCGCCTATTATTGCGCCTTGTCCAATAGTTACACCCGGTAACACTACAACACCTTCACCTAACCATACATTTTGTTCAATTACCACTGGGGTACCAATTAAAGGACGGTCTTTGCATATTGATAATGGATCCGAGTGTAAATCACCACCGTAACCACCATGATTAAGGTCGGTAATAAACACTCTACTGGCTATCAACACGTTATCGGCAATACTGACGCTTTTTAGCGCAGCTATGTGCACGGAATCATTCACTTGACAGTTGTCACCTATAGCTATATTGATTTCGCCATGTTGGCCATGGGCCTCGAAACGACAATAACGGCCAGAAGAGAACCCCCTGCCAATTTTAATATTTTTTTTACCGCGACAATCAAATGGACGACGTATAATCTTGGCATTTTTGAATAAAAAATAAGTTAATACCTTTTCATAAACTAATGAAAAAATACCCCAAATACCATAATGCTTAATTAAATTACCCAAAATATATCCCTTTATAAAACTAAAGCTTCTAGCTCTTGATAGACTGCTAATGTATCTTGGTAACATTTTTCCCATGAAAAATGACTCGCTTGTTTATAGCCCTTCTGGATAATATCAGAACGGGTGTTGTTATCACTCAAGATAGCAAAAGCATTATTAAAACTAGCCACATCCGCTTGCTGTGTAAGGATTGCTGCAGATCCTGCAACTTCAGGAATGGAAGATACATTGACCGCTATCACTGGACAACCAGCACGCATAGCTTCTATAACAGGTATACCAAAACCTTCATAGCTAGATGGATAAAATAAACAATGAGCACGATTGTAGACTTTATTTAATTCTTCATCAGTCAATCTACCTAACCACTTATATCGGCCAGGTATAGTTGACTCAAGCAATAGTACTTCTTCATCAGTAAGTTTGCCGCCACCAACAATCGATAACTTTAAATCAGTTTGATACTGTAATGTTTGTACTGCCAAAGTAAAGTTTTTATACCATCCACGGGCGCCTATAAATACAACCTCATTAGTTTTTTCAGATGTATTCAATGGATAGTAATCTGACGATACACCGTTATAGACCACCCTAATCTTATCTGGATCTATGGGACAAAACTTCATTAAGTCATCTGCCGTATTTTGAGATACACAAATAACTAAATGACTATTGCGAATCGCTCTAAATTTTTGCCAAGAATGCATCCATCTGGCAGGTCCTTTTCGATATAATTCATAAGTAAAGTCATGCACTGTGGTCACCGTTTTTACTTTTTGTTTGGCTAAACGGTAATGAGTAGAGTGAAAAACAGTATCTTTAGTGACTTGTTGCAGGTTTACGTCACGCCATCTTTCTTGCCACTTAGGTGCTTGAAAGTTTACTTGGGTGTTTTCGCCAAACAGTGGGATATGACCTAGCTCCTCTTTAAATCGAATATAGTTAAGATCGATTTTGTTGTTTTGCATAAAAGAAAGAATTTGCGCAAAGTAAACGGTACAACCACCGTTGTCTTGTAAGTTTTCGATAATACCATCAACAATCAGTTTCATTTTTTTCCAACTTAACTTTTGAAATTTGTACAGAGAAATAAAAAACACTAACTATAAATAGGTACATTAGAGGACTAAAATAGCCTACACCACGAATAAAAAACTCTAGAAAACTAGCTATAAAAATGGCATAAAAAAACATATCTACTTTAGAAAGAGAAACATTTCTGTTCCTTAGCATTAAAAAAAATTTTACATAAAAGAATAAATAAACACACAAGAACGCAATCCCAAACACACCAAACTCACCAACTAATTTAGGTGCTGTTGAACCGCCATCAAATTGATTAATACTGAAACCAAGCAATGCATAAAGCTTGTCCGACACAGAACCGTAAACAGTGGTAATACCAAACTGCTGAAAACCACCCCCAAGGTACGATTGAGTTGTTAATGTCTCTATCGCATTTTGCCAACCCTGAAATATTACCAGTACAGATAAGTTGTCGCTATCATCAGATAGAACCAGTCGGTCGGTAAAATAGCTTAGGTTTTCGATACCCAGCAAGGTGATTAGCGCACCAATAAATAATGTAAATAATAATGCTGCAAATATTAAGTTTTGCCGGGAAGAAATAGCAAAAGCTAATGCAACCCCAAAAAATAAGGTTAAATTTTGAATATGCCCAGCCCAACTTGCAACAACGAACAGAAGTAATATCGCTTTATTTCGAGAAAGAGTGAGGCAAAAAAATATTAAAAATGGAGTGACTACTAACGCAAAGTGTGACGGTTCAAGGAACAAAAATGTTGGTTTCGAAAGACCGGTACTAAAAAAATCTATTTTTGTTAAACTAATCAACCCATTTAACAACAACAAAACGCCACAAACATTAACAACATCAAAAAACAGTTTAGCATTTGAAATACTTTTTAAATATAAAGCAATTAAAAAAGCTGACAAAACCACAATAAACAAACAAACAAAACTAAAAAAAAATCTCTTGGCATCAACTTCAATTAACATTGGCAGTTGTTGATTTACTAGAAATAAGTGAAATACAATAAAGCAATAACATGACAGTATAGTAAATAAAACAAAAATAACACTTTGATCGAATTTTAGCGTTCTGTGTAGATAAAAATAAATGCTTAAGAAAAACGAAGTACACAATGAGGCAACTACTATCCCTAATGTGAAAGAAGATTGTCTTAACAAAATCATCGTTAAAGAAGGGAAAAATAATATCATTGATGCCGACAGAAACATCAATATTGCTTGCAGTGTATGACGACTACAGTTTAAAACCATCCGCTATCCCTTTTTTTATTGCCTGACTAATCTCACGGGGGGCTGATAAAAGTCTAATACAACGTGTAGTTAGAGTGTATAGTAAACTCACATATTTTCTTATGCCTCTAATGTTTTTGCGAATAAAGTAAATTCTATTTCGAGCTAGGTGATAGGCCCCAAAGTAGGATAAATCTCCACCGGTTGAGCTACCCACTTTATGGTAGATAACCACATTTGGCAGTAGTTCAACTTTGTATCCTGCTTGATTACATCGAAACAAAAAATCAGTGTCGTCGTAGTATGCAAAGTACTTTTCATCCATACGCCCTACTCTGCGGAGTAATGCAGCCGTAACCATTAAGAAACAGGTGGGTGCGTAGTCGAACGATGCGCGTTGTATGCTATTAGGAATGTATTCATCATCGATACTGTGATGAGGGGCAACAGCTTTAATTGTGTCGATGTATCCGCCAGCGTACCAGATTTTTTTTGCTGGATAGTTGAGAATAACTGGGCTACACATATTGAGTGCATCTGAGCTCATGCTGTTGACCAGAGTGGACAGCACATTTTCATCTTTAAAAATTAGGTCATTGTTAATAAACAATACCAGATCGCAGTTGTCATCTAATGCGGCATCTATACCCTGATTATTACCGGCTGCGACCCCCACGTTATCGCCTTTATTATCAATAAAGGTAACAGGGATTTGATAACGTTCAGCTAGTTCTCGCGATTTAGCTAACGGTTCAGGAATGGTACTATTGTCAATAATATATATCTGATAGTGTTTATAACTCTGGCAGGATAAGCTAACAAAAAAGTCATCTAATACGTCTGGTGAGTTAAATAAAACGGTGACTAGACCCAGTTTTTTATGTTGATTCATGGTTAACTTTTTTCCAAGACTGGCTTTCATGACAATAACGTTTGATGATTCTAGCTGGAGCACCTGCGACTACACAGTAATCTGGTACATCTTTTGTGACGACAGAGTTTGCACCGATGATACAATTTTTACCGATGTTAACGTTCGGGCTGATATGTGTCCCATAACCAATAAATGAGTCATCACCAATATAAACAGGATAAAAACCTTCTGAAATTCGGTTGCCAATTTTTTGATTATTTTTGATGTCCTCATAGGGGTGAATAACATCAACAATTGAACAACCGCCGGTAATTGTTACATTATTACCAATTTGTACCAAGCAACGGCCTACTATATGTACATTTTGTTCTATATTGACATTGTCGCCAATTTTAATAACAACTTGATTCTGAGGGTCGACAACTTCAATTCTTGCGCCATTTCGAATTAATACATTATTTCCTATAGAAATATGTTTGTAGTTCAATATTAATAAAGGTTTAATTATTCTACTTTTACGACCGAAATGAAACATAAATAAACGATAAAAGATTTGTGAAAAAAACAAATAAAATAAGCTATTAAACTTAACGATTAAATTCATTAGTACTGATCCATTTATTAAGATTAAGATCGTACTTTTTAATTAACTTGGCAGGATTACCAGCAATCATCGAGTACTCCGGAAAGGATTTTGTCACTACTGAGCCAGCACCAACAATGCACCAATTACCTAATCGAATGTTAGGCATAACTTTAACACCAAAACCAAGAAAGACATTTTCTCCGAGAATAATACTACCTTTGTCATAACTAGGCTGTAGCATTATAGGACCATTTATAGGTTCAATACCGTGAGAAAGTGTACTTAAATACACATAATCACTCAATACACTATTGTTACCAATTGTGATTTCTGAACCTGTATGTATATTTGCAAAACGCCCAACATAAACATTATCATGGATTTTTATTCTGGCGTTTTCGTTATTATTAAGAATAAAAGTAGCTGCATGATGAATAAATGCAGATTGATTAATTATGACTCTTTTATCTAAAAATTTATATTTTAACCTGTAGTATAAGCTTATCAATTTACCGAACATAAAATCACCTAAACTAAGTTAAAGACTTAGTATTATCTACAATTAATTTAACTTTGAAAACATTAATAATTATTAAATATATCGCTAATAGAGAAGCTACCAGTAAACTTATAGCAAAATACCCAATAAAATCCATTGAATTTAGTAAGAAAACAGATAGCACTGTTACTGAAGGTATAATTATGAAGGATAAAAATATAATTAAAGTACTTTGAGCTAAAATATTTTCTTTCGAGTACTTTATTGCATATACCAACATAATAACCAATGCAGATAGTATTGTTGAATAAGCAATACCGACAGCCCCAAATTCTTTTACGAATAGAATTGATAGTAAAAAATTCAACACGCCTTCAAAAACAGGGAAGTGAGCAATTTTTAATTGCTGAGCATTAGCAACTAATTTCATACCGTAAGGTGCAACCACCATTCGAATGGCAAATGCGACTAGTAAATAATTGAAGTATTGATTAGCTAGTTCACCATTACTGCTGCCAACCCAAAGCTGAAGTATTGGCAAAGAAATATAATTGGAAATGTTAACGCCCAGAAATATCGTCAATGAAAATATCATTGATAACGCTGTTACAAGTTCATCAACGCCTTTTTTATTATCCGCCTCATTCAACTTTACTATTGGTTGAATAATCGGGTTTACAATCGCACCTAACAGGCCAACGATTGCATTCACCATGGTCATAGCTAATACAAAATAGGGTAGATTTTCAAAGTCATAAATGGAAACAACAAAAATGCCGATCCCTGATATCAGGAACTGTGCAACATTCCAAATCGTTAACCCACCAAAGAACTTAATAAGCTCGTCGATTTTACCTTGCAAGCCAAATGAAAAATGATGTTTTTCAAAAGCACGAAATTGTTTGTACATAAACAAATATGAAAGCACATTAATCACAAAGTAACCGGACGCAATAGCAACTAAACCATAGTCGGCTAAAAATACTACTGCGATACCAATGAACACTCGGGATATAAGATTAATATTTGCCGTGATATGGTTTTTTTCTATGCCAATGAAGTAACCAATGAAGACTGTAGAAAAGACACCTAGCAGAAATGAACCAAAAACAAATAAGAAAGAAACCTTCGACTCAAATAGTATATCATTTGGTATATTTGTAAAAATAGATTCGAAGTTAGCTATAAAGGCAGTTAATACTAATATGAAAAATAAAAAAATACCCAGAATGATATTAAAGTAGTTATTAATAACCTTACTAAGTCCCAACTCATCATTATTAAACTTAAATTGGGAGGTAAAACGACCTATTGTTATTTGTCCTGCTACACCAAAAATGCTAACAGCAATACCAGCCTGGAGGCATATGGACCAAACAGAAAACTCCTCTAAGCTCAGTGTATTTATCAAAAATGGCGATATTACTATGCCTAAAATAACATTTGAAAAACCATTGATAATGTTAGCTAATGAGTTTTTTATTAAACGATTAAATCCGCTCATTAATTGGTACTTAACACTTTTTTAAACTCGGTAATCATTTCTTTTAAATCAACTAACACATTATTAGGCGTAAAGTTTGTAATCAATTGATTTATTTTGGTTATGTCTGTTGTTGGAAAAGACTCATTAGGAAAGTCAATTTCATGCCAGATAATCTCGCATTGTGTATGCTCTTGTAACACATCAGCAATTTGTTTTGCCGTTATGTTATAACCTGCTGCTACATTAATGGTTTGATTATGGCATTGTACATTTGATGCTATCAAGATACAGCTAGAGGCAACATCTTTTACTGACACGTAATCTTTAGCGTAATCCTTAGCTATATACATATCGACTTTGCCGTGGTTAATCGCATTACGGGTAATTGCAGGAAGAAACAAAGGGCTATTTAGCGCAACACCATACACATTACTAGGCCTAACGATACAAACATTACGGCCACTTTTTAAGCATAGTTCTTCAGCTACAAGCTTAGTTAAATTAAATAGACGCCGGTTATCATCAACACATACCGTTAAGTTTGCTTGTTCATTAGCTGATGCTTGATTCATGTATACTCGAGTTGAAGATACATAGAGTAAACGTTCAAACTTTGCATGTTGGAGTAATTGAGCGAGTAAACTGACATTGGCTTCTAATACAGAGAAAGGCGTATTTTTACAGTCGCCATTTCCGGCACAATATATAACGATGCCTAGTTCACGCTCTAACAGACTAGTGTCGTCTCTTGCTGGAACAAAAGTACTATGGCCTTGCGCTTGAAGTTGACTGACGATTTCTGAACCGATGAAACCACGGCCGCCAAAAACAGTATAAAGTGCCATTTATTGTCCCCACCCGTTAATGAGCTTATCTTTAATCGCGTCTAATGTAGGTTGAATCATGTCTTTATCAGATAATAGTGGATTGCTTAATGGCCATTGGATTTGCAAGCTTGGATCATTCCACAATAAGCCACTTTCGTCCGACGGATCATAGTAGTCAGTACATTTATATTGAAAATCTGCAAAATCACTGAGTACGCAAAAACCATGCGCAAAACCTGGCGGCACGTAAAATTGTAACTTATTTTGGCCAGTTAAAATTATCGCTTCATGTTGTCCAAATGTTTCAGAGCCCGGACGCAAATCAACTGCAACATCAAAAACCTCGCCATCGGTAACTGTAACTAATTTACCCTGAGGTTTTGTTTTTTGAAAATGCAAACCTCTAAGCACACCTTGGCTTGAACGAGAACGGTTATCTTGTACAAAGTCAGCATCTATTCCTGCTGCTTTATAACGTTCAGCTTGAAATGTTTCATAAAAGAAGCCCCTATCATCACCAAACACTTTAGGCTCTATAATTAATAGGTCTTTAATTTTTGTTTTAATAACTTTCATCGTATTTTCTTTTATTTGGTAATATTTAAAAGATACTGACCATATCCAGTTTTTGATAAAGTTTTCGCAATGTCGCGTACTTGCTGCTTTGTTAACCAGCCCTGTAACAAAGCTATTTCTTCTAAACAAGCAATTTTGAAACCTTGTCTTTTTTCTACCGTCTGAACAAATTGTGATGCTTCTAACAATGAGTCATGAGTACCAGTGTCTAACCATGCAAAACCACGTCCTAATTGCTCAACATTTAGGTTACCTTGATCTAAGTACGCTTGGTTAACACAAGTAATTTCAAGTTCACCACGTACAGATGGTTTAACATTTTTAGCAATATTAACAACAGAATTATCGTAAAAGTAAAGTCCTGTAACAGCCCAGTTTGATTTAGGTGTTGTTGGCTTTTCTTCTATTGATAATGCTTTAAAGTTTTCATCAAACTCTACGACGCCAAAACGTTCTGGATCCATGACTTGGTAACCAAATACCGTTGCTCCAGATAGGTTTTGAACAGCATGCTTTAATTGTTTACCAAATGCTTGGCCAAAGAAAATGTTGTCGCCCAATGCTAAACATACATCGTCTGAACCAATGAATGATTCACCGATAATAAATGCTTGCGCCAAACCATCTGGTGATGGTTGAACTTCATAAGTAAGACTAATACCAAACTGACTTCCATCACCTAATAAGCGTATAAATCCCTCTTGCTCTTCTGGTGTGGTGATAATTAATATCTCATTGATTCCCGCTAACATTAATACCGATAATGGGTAATAAATCATTGGTTTATCGTAAATAGGTAATAATTGTTTTGAAACACCTTTTGTGATCGGATGTAATCTGGTGCCAGAACCGCCAGCTAAAATAATGCCTTTCATATATAAATAAGTTCCTAGGTTAATAGGTCCTGGGTTCTAGGTTCTAGGTTCTAGAAGATAAAACTAGGACTTTAAAACAATGTATGAGATGGCTAAATGCCTAAACGTTCGCGTTGGTAACTACCGTCTTGTACATGCTGACACCAGGTTTGGTTAGCTAAATACCATTCTATCGTTTTACGCAGGCCTGTTTCGAATGTTTCTTGTGGTTGCCAGTTAAGCTTTTGGCTCATTTTACTTGCGTCAATGGCATAACGGCGGTCGTGGCCTGGACGATCTGTTACATAAGTAATTTGATCTGCATAAGGCGTGGTTTTAGGCACCAATGAGTCTAAGATACTGCAAATGGTTTGTACCACTTCTAGGTTCTGTTTTTCGTTATGGCCACCAATATTGTAGGTTTCGCCAATTTTGCCCTCGGTAACGACTTTGTATAACGCTCGAGCATGATCTTCAACATACAGCCAGTCGCGGATCTGGTCGCCTTTACCGTAAATCGGTAATGGCTTACCTTCAAGCGCATTGAGTATTACCAATGGGATCAATTTTTCAGGAAAGTGATATGGGCCATAGTTATTCGAACAATTAGTGACAATAGCTGGTAAACCATAGGTACGTAGCCATGCACGAACTAAATGATCACTTGAAGCTTTAGAAGCAGAATAAGGGCTGCTCGGCGCATAGGCAGTCGTTTCGGTAAACAGCGGCAAGTGCTTGTTACTTGTTAATGGTGAATCGTGATTAGCGTCCACCATGATTTCGTCTGGGTGAGGTAAATCGCCATATACTTCATCGGTAGAGATATGGTGGAAACGGAATGCAGCTTTACGCTCAGCATCAAGCTCGTTCCAATATTGGCGAGCGGCTTCAAGTAAAGTGTAAGTCCCCACTATATTGGTTTGGATAAAATCAGCCGGGCCAGTAATAGAACGGTCAACATGGGATTCTGCCGCCAAATGCATAACGGCATCAGGTTGATGCTTAGCAAATACTCTATCTAACTCAGCTCGGTCACAAATATCGACTTGCTCAAATGCATAACGCTCACTTGCCGCCACGCTTACAAGTGATTCTAAATTGCCTGCATAAGTCAGTTTATCAAGGTTAATTACGCTATCTTGAGTATTGCTGATAATATGACGAACCACTGCAGAGCCAATAAAACCGGCGCCACCTGTAACTAGAATTTTCATTATTTACTACCAATAATTGTTGTATTTAACCATTTAGAAGGTCAATGAAGGGAAACAAACACAGAAAATATAACTTTTCCATCTCAGCCTTTCAAACCAACCTGAGACACTTTTTATCCATTTTGAGACAACTTTATCTTCGCCATCCCACGTAAATCCTAGGTTTTACTGTTTTTCTTCAAACTGTCCCAATAGGCCCATTTTTTTAATCTCTAGTTTTGATCTTTTCTCATAAAATGCCTTACCAGCACTAACATCACCCCCAACATACCGCCGAGCATGGTGCCTAAAACGCATATTAATGCGCGTTTAGGTTTGGCCTTTTCCTCAGGCGCTAATGCGGGATCGATAGTTTTAAATACGTATTCATCACGCACTTCGGCAAACATGATGGTTTTTGCTTGCTCTTCAACCAACTTATAAAGAATTGTCTTAATATCGGCGACATTGGTTAGGGCGATTTGCTTATTTAAAAAATCGCTACTGCGATTAGCTTCTGCTACATCACGCTCCTTCATCACCTTATTAATATCTTGAATCAACCAATTGACCCATTGCTCGGCAACCGTTGGGGATAAATGCTCTACTGAAATAGTCACCATGCCAGATTCTTTATCTTTATTAACTGCGATGATTTTACTAAATACTTTATAGGCCTCTTGCATTGACGGTTCAGGCTTAAATGGAGGTTCGACATCGCGCACCCAAGTATTGGTTTGCTCGTTATATAGCTCAGGGTCGTAGATAATTTTATCCGTATCCTGAACCCATTTTTTTGCGGCCATTAAATCAGCAAGTATGTTGTGCTTTTGAATAAACTCACTGGTAAATTGGCGGGATTTTAATACTTCAATCGCAAGCTGGGTTTTATCAGTACCACCTTTACCGCCGAGGTTAACCCCAGCAAGGCTCGCTAAACCACCAAACTGCGACGCCAAGGCACTTAAGCCACCGCCCTGTTCCTCTGATGCTGGCGCAAGGAGGGCTTCGGATTTATAAATATTGGGCTGTAAAATAGCAAAGGCGACAGAGGCAATGGCAAAAACAGCGGTTATGGCAATAATGAGCCATTTGCCTTGCCAGATGACGGCAAAAAGCTCACGAAGATCGATTTCGTCGTCTTGCGCTTGAGGAAATCTGGCGTCGGATTGGTATGTGTTTGGATTTTGAGTAATTTGTGTATTCATTTTTTAGGTTCTAGGCCCTAGGTGCTAGGCCCTAGGAAAGCTTAAAGATATTTAAAGAAGGTACTAGGTGCTAGGTACTAGATTCTAGGTTTTAAATCCTAGGTTCTAGGGCCTAGAGCGAGCTTGCGAGCGTTCTAGCAGCAGCGTTTTTCGCTGCGTCCTAGAGGGCGTAGGCAGCCCTAGTTTCTACGTACTTTTATAATCTGCGTACTCTTCTCGGACACTGCCTTTTCGTATTTTTATCAAAGAAGCAATCATTGCTGAAATTTCTTTTGCCTCTTTGATAAGAGTCATTCCGTTTTGTTTGTCTATTACGCCAATTTCTATCGCAATATATATCTGAGTTATCAGCTCCCCTGATGAGCCTTTTGCAAAATAAAGAAATCTTGCAGATTCAGCAGTTGATTCACGCTCTTCCCCCTCAGCAATATTTGAGGGAATAGAAACTGCCGCTCTGGTCATCTGATCTCTGAGCCCATAATCTCTGCAATTCTTAAGTTCCTTGTAGACATCACATGAAAGGCGGCAAGCTCGTTTCCAAACATCCAGTTGTTCGAATCGCATGAGAGCTCCTTAATTAGAGAAGGTTCTAGGGCCTAGAGGCCATAGGCCGTCCTAGATTCTAGAGCCACGCAGTGGCGTCCTAGAGCAGCGCTTTTTGCTGCGTCCTAGCAGTTGCGAAGCAACGCCCTAGATTCTTGCCACACCGTGGCGTTATATCCCCGATATTGCGGATACTGCAACGGCGGTGTTGTAGATAATGCTCGTTACTTGAGTCCATAGCGTGAGGTTATCTTTGTATTCGGTATCTAATGGTACAACTATGGTGTCACCAGGTTCCATTGAGCTACCGCCAGTAAACCACAATGAAGATTCAGGCATTTGTACCGAGCCATCAGCTTTTAATATATAAGTGCGTGATTCGTCAGCGCGTTTACGTGCCCCACCGGATAACGCTAAATACTGTTCGTAGGTTAGACCAGTTTTAAAGCGATGAGTGCTTGGGTGTTGCACTTGGCCCATAACAGAAACCGTCTGGTTAGCAGGTGGAATGTAGAGTGCATCTGCATCTTCTAGCATTAAATCGGCACTTTCGATACCTAATTCAATCGCATTGATATCGACAACTAAACGACCAACCGTTTTAACGTTTTCCAACTGATTTAACATCATTTGTGCATCGTTATAACCAACGGTAGGCGTGTCTTTGGTTAAGGCTTTTGCTGCAATCTCACGGCGCAACTCATCGGCAAGCTTAGCAAGCTCTTGCTGTTCTTTCTCTTGAATAGATTTGCGTAAAAAGACTGCACTGCGGGGTGCAGCATCACTCGTCATCCCCCCTGCACGAGCAAGCACTTGTTTTAAGGTTTCGCCGCGCTGGATACTGTAAGTACCGGGGAATTTGACTTCACCTTTAATGGTGACCCAGCGAGTTTCTTGCCAGTCTGGCAACGTACGTACGGTTAAGATGTCACGGCTTTGCAGTTTGATATTGGCCGCCGGATCATTTTGCATAACGCGGTCTAAACTAAGCTGCACATGTTCTACTTTAACCCCATTTTGCTCAGACACTTGTTGGCGAGTCAGCTCTGCAGATAGTGTATATGCGCCTTCTTCTAGCCCGCCTGCAGCTATAAGTAAATCTTTAACATCGGCATTAACCGTTATTGGATACTGGCCAGGAAAACGCACATTACCATTGATATTAACTAGCTTCGCTGCATCGCCAAAACGGCTTTGCTCTTTTAACTTTTTAATAATGGGCTTAAGCAGCTCCTCACGATCTGCATAGTCAAATACGATGACTGAATCACGTGGCTTTAGCTCAAGATTATAATGTGATTTTGGTTCACCAATTGCGCGACCGAGGTTAATACGCTCGACTTCGATATCGCCACGTTGGTTGACTTCTCTAACCAACAAGCTGTAATCCAAGTCTGCCGAGATGGTTAAATCGCCCCAAATAGAAGGCAATAAATCGGCAACGGTTAGACCATTTGTCCATTGATATTTACCAGGGCGGATTACTGCTCCTGAGACCGTAATAGCATTATCAATACGGCTTGAAGCTGAGCGCACATTTAGCAAGTCGCCATTTTTAGCTAACGTACTTAAGCCTGAATTTTCGGTTAAATCTACGCTTACCACGGTTTTTACCGCTTCACGACTATAACGTTCTATGGTACTGGCTTTAGGATAAGCGCCAGGGTTTAAGCCACTGGCCATATTAATCACATCGGCCATGGTTTCGTTATTTTTAAGCTCGTAAATGGCAGGGCGACGCACTTCGCCAATGACACTCACAGTGCCCCCTGTAGATGGAACAAAGACCACATCACCGGATTGTAATCGCATATCACCCGAAGCATCGCCACGAAGCAATAAATCATACAAGTCTAAACGGCCAATAGTTTTACCAGAGCGCTTTAATTGAATATCACGCAAGCTACCAATTTCGTTCACGCCACCCGAGATAAACAAGGCTTGGGTAATAGTGGATAAACTCGATACAGTATAGGAGCCTGGCTTGTAAGCGTCACCGGCAACAAAAATCCGGATTGAACGTAACTCACCCATAGTGATATTAGACTCAATACCTATCATGCTTTGGCTGATCTTTTGCTGTAATAACTCGCGAGTTTCAGCAAAGGTTAAGCCTACTAGTGAGATAGGCCCCAGGTTAGGGAATTGCACTGCACCATCACGGCCCACGGTTAACGTGAACTGATTATTTTCTTTACCAAAAAACTGCACATTTAAGGTATCACCGGGGCCCATCATGTATTCAGCAGGCACTGGTACATCAGAAACGGGAGCAAACGTACTTGGAGAACCAGCAAATAAGTCATAGCCAAAACGTTTTAGCTGATCTTCTTTTTTGCTTTCAATCGCTTCAACCTTAGCTTCCGTTTTGGTTGCCTGGTTAAGTTTATCGTCTTCAGATTGATCGATGACGTTGTTACCTGTTTCCGTTCGTGGCGTAACTACAGGTGGGTTTTCAACAACAGTAGCAGTAGATGAGGCCCCCGTGATCATTGACGGATCAATACCGTATTGGCGAGCTAAACGTTCTTGCTCTGACTTAGGTAGTTGTTTGAATTGCTCTATCATCTGCGGAGAGGGCGTAATAGCTTGCGCCTGTGTGCCCATCAATATCGTGGCAGTGATGCCAACTAATATTGCGGTTTTGGGAACCGCTTTGATGTATTTTTTGAATTGTTGTAACACCAGATATCTCCGATTGGGTAAAGATGATGGAAAACATTAAAAACTTTAAAAGCTGATCGGGCTTTGCCCTGCGAGAAGATTGTACTTCTAAGGTCTAGGCTCTAAAGCTAACTTGCGAGCTTTGCAGAGCGGCGCTTTGGATTGTGCCCTAGAGGCCGAAGACCATCCAAACAACTGCGCATGGATATCGTTCATCGAAACCTGACACGCTATCGACCCCTTTGGCATCCGCTAAGCGAATAAAACCATTCATTCGATGTCATTCGGACACGCTACCGCCCATAGATTGCGGCCTCTATATTGCCCTTCGCATTGCGAAAAATTAGATTTTTTAATAGGTTAAAGCTATGTCTCAAGGTATATCGAACTTTATCACTTACCCATGTTGAGACTTAAGATTTAAGTACCAGGTTCATGCTTTCGGTCTTCGAATAACAGAGAAATAATGCCTGTTAGAAACCTAAGGTCAGAACTTGCTACAGCATAAAATCAAATAAAACGTTTATTGTAAAAACTAAGTTCTAGCGGCTTAAGCAGTGGCAGATTGTACTGCTAAACCACTACGCAGTTTGTTTAATTAATGGCTACCACACCTTGCTTGGTTGCTTTTTATGCACTTTTTCTTTTAACAAACAACGTAAATTCAAAAATAGCCAGCAAAATATTGATTAAAAACAAAATTTTTATTTCAATCTTAATCTTGTTTAAATTTTATAAACTCAACTTATAGCAAATTTCTTACACGTCTCTAGGTTAAAATCCTAAACCAGCAAAGTGAAATAGTTAATAAATCACACGCGCTCAACAGATTGCATTGGAACTGTTAAGGTTTTGATTTGCCCCATGATATTAAATAAAACTTGGCAACGTTTGTTTGGGCATCTTTCTTGAAAAATGCCTTCTAAATCAATAAATGGCCCATCTTTAAAGCGAATTTTTTCCCCGGTTTTTAGTTCTAGTTCGTGGTCTAAAACCGCTTGGGAAGGCGTTAATTCTTTCATGCGAATGGCGTGAATAATACGATCGTCAATAGGCGTCATTTTTTCTTGGCAGTTGACGATACGGCTCACTCCACGAGTAGAGTTGACCTGCTTAACACTGGTTTGGCTTGGGTCGAAATTGATGAACAGATAATTTGGGAATAGAGGTACGCGACAGATCCGCTTCTGCCCGCGTTGAGATTTTTCTTCAGAAACCATCGGTAAGTATGTCTCTAAATTTTGAAGCGCTAAGTTCTGTTGTGCCCTCGCTTCACTTCGAGGTTTACAATACAAAAGGTACCATGCCTTCATCTACTAATCTCACTACCCTATGTTAAGTGACGTCCATTCACGGCTCGCAATCATAGCAAAGTTGTGAATAGAGATGGAAGCAGTTTTTTGGCACAAAAGGATTGCCGCTCGGTATATGAACAATGACGACTTATATTAGTAAAATCAGCATTAATCGGCCTTTGCTGTAAGTTGCAGATAATCTCACCAGTTAGCAAGCCAAAATTGACTTTAGCCACTTTTAAAGGGTATATAAGGTGGGATTTTAGCGAAATCGTTCAATTTAATGCTATAAGATATTACTTTTATTATAAGAACGTAACAATAACTCATACCAAAGCCGCCGTAATTCAACAAGTTACTCTTGCTTTAAAGCTTTAGTAAACCAACGAATTCACAGTGGATAAATGAGAAGAGCAACAACCATTTTTCTGTGGTGACATCATCCTGTTACAGGGGCGCCACAGGCAATCACGAGCTTAAGGTGGAAACTTCATGAGCGTAGCAAAACCACAAGGGACGATGCTTGGTCATCCCAAGGGCCTGTTCCTTCTATTTACAACAGAACTGTGGGAACGTTTTAGTTATTACGCAATGCGCGCCATTTTGGTGCTGTATTTAGTGGACAAAGTGCAGAGTGAAGGGGGACACGGTTTAGGTTGGACGCAAGCCGATGCGATTTCACTCTATGGTACATTCACTGGCCTAGTTTACTTAACACCGCTTATCGGTGGCTGGTTAGCTGACACCTTTTTAGGCCAACGCCGCGCGATTATGATTGGCGGTACTTTAATGGCCGCAGGTCAATTTATTCTTGGTACGCCGCACGCTTGGGTACCAGGTATGGAAACCGAAGTTTTCTATGTCGGCTTAGGTACCTTGATCTTAGGTAACGGCCTGTTCAAGCCGAATATCTCTACCATGGTAGGCGATCTGTACGAAGAAGGTGATCATCGACGTGACGGTGCATTCACCATTTTCTACATGGGGATCAACGTCGGTGCTTTCCTATCGGGTATTATCGTAGGTTCGGTGGTGGCGGCTTATGATGGCAACTTCCAAGCCGGCTTTATCTGTGCCGGTATTGGTATGATCCTGTCATTAATCATCCAACTTGTGTTTGCGCAAAAGCTACTTGGTGACATCGGTAGAACTCCTGCTGCTAAGCTTGAAAAGCAAAAAGCGGCAGAAAAAGGCGAAGTTCGCAAAGAGCCACTCACCAAAGTTGAGCGTGACCGTATTAAAGTCATCATGGTGATGGGCTTATTTACCATCATCTTCTGGGCGGGGTTTGAACAAGCTGGCGGCTTGATGAACCTGTTCACGAATGACTTTACCGACCGTATGATCGGTACTTGGGAAGTTCCTACCACTTGGTTCCAATCCTTAAACGCGATGTTTATCGTGATTTTTGCACCTGTTGTAGCCTCGATTTGGGTACGCTTAGGTAAGAATGAACCAAACTCGCCTGTTAAGTTTGCTTTAGGCTTAGTGCTATTAGCCGTTGGCTTCTTATTCATGATCGGTGCCGTTGTTGAGATGGGTGGCGATGCTTCCGCGAAATCGAGCATGTGGTGGTTAGTCGGTGCTTATTTCTTCCACACTATGGGTGAGCTTTGCTTATCACCGATTGGTTTGTCGATGGTGACTAAGCTAGCCCCATTACGTATAGCTTCATTAATGATGGGTTCTTGGTTCCTGTTCGTTGCTGCCGCTAACAAGATTGGTGGCGTAGTGGGTTCATTCATCGGCCACGGCGGTGAAAAAGAAGAACAGCTCGCCAATGCAATGGCCATTTTCTCGGGTATTGCGATTACTGCTGCGCTTTCTGGTGTGATCTTATACTTCATGGCCGACAAACTTGTGGATTGGATGCATGGCGCAGAAAGCAAGCATCACAACGAAGCCGAAGCGTTAGAAGATGAAATTGCCGTTACCGGTGAGCATGAAGCGATTAAACGTTAATATGCTTTAGGTTCAATCAATAAAAAACGCTGCCATGGCAGCGTTTTTTATTTGTCGCATAGAAGATTAACTTAAGCCATCGAGCTAATTTCCAATTACATTTCTGGTTAATAGTCGATTTTAGAATCATCGCCAACCTTCACATTCGTTGTCATAGATACGCACAAAGTCGCTGTCGTGGCATAGTGAATTTCCCCACAGTTATAGACTTAATTGCATAAAGCCACCCGCTGGTAACTGTGAATCATAAACAAGGCCTTTAAATTGGTTTTCTAAGAGTTGCTGCTTATGTTCAGGCTCACTGGTCGCGATACAGAGCTGCTCCTGCGGCAATATAGTGCGAAACTGAATGCTCGGTTTACCCCAATCTAACATCCCCAATTGCAAGCTCTCAGAAAGTGCTAATGGGCTCAAACCTTCATCATTACGCAAATAGCACCTCAGCCCCTTACCTGCTTGCGCAATCGCGGCGCGATAGCGTGTTAATTCGATAGCGACATAAATAATATCGACTGTAATATCGAGGCCAGATTTAACTAAACGCTCGTTCAAATAACTCAACATATTGAAGGGCTCGATAATGGTCTTGCTTTGGCCACTACGATAACTTTTGAGCTTTTGGTTAACAAAACTGCGCAGCAATACACAGGCAAAAGCCGCTCTATTATCTTCGGGATAGAGATGGGCCATGTACATGATGAGGTAGTCACTACCCACCATAGTGGAATCAATAAAGTAACTGCTGATATCGCTACTCTTAAACAGACTGTAATCCACCTTGGCTGTGGGATAGCTGATGTTAGAGGCAGGAAATAGCTGCTGCTGAACTTGCTTAGCTGCCTCGACACTTTGTTCTAACAGAACCAAGTTATCCTTGAGTTCTTGATTAGATAAAGCATCAAACTCTGCTTGAGTCACATCATCGGAATGGTGTCGTTGCAACCCCTGTTTTATGGCTTGTTCGATGATAAATAAATCGGGGACGGGTTTTACGAGATAATCACAGGCACCAACACGCAGAGCTTCGACGACATCCGCCATTACGTTATTACCAGAGACCACAATTGAAGGCACCAGCGGCTCTAATTTACTCATTTCCTTGAGCATATCGAGTCCACCGAGTTTAGGCATGCTGAGATCGGCAAGAATAATATCGAAACGTTGTTGCTTAAAAATATACAGTCCCTGCTCACCATCGCAGGCCTGCACTACTTTGGCACCGCGCCCAATCAGAAAAGTGGCGACGATTTGCCTAAAGACCGGGTCGTCTTCGACCCAAAGAATAGAAACATCATTTAACGCCATAAAGATTCCCGAATAACATTCATTGCGATAGCAATAACTCAATCATGACATCGGAAGAATCATTCAATACGGCAAGGGCTTGGCTGCAAAAAAGGATTTACAGCCAAGTACAGCGCATAAGCTTACTCAAGTTCCTGCATGTACTGATCGAGCAACTCATCATCTTCTTGTTTTTGAGGAACATTGCCATCATAGACTTTATAGTCCATGTGTTGTAAGTACGCATCTTTCACAAAGGTATAGGGATCGAGCGCATTATCAACAAGCCTTTCTTGGTCAATCGCCGATGCTCTCGCATGAAGACTCTTAAGTCCCCATTTAACAATGGATTGCCACACTGTTAGCTCAGATAGTGGAAAGTATAGACCATCAACCCAATCCGACGCGAGTTCTCGCACTACATAGGGGCCGGCAAAGGGAGCCATAAAATACGGTCCGTTTGGCACGCCGTAGTAGCCTAGCACTTCGTTAAATTCATCTTGCTTGCGTGGCATCCCCATCATATCGGCCACATCAAATACCCCTAGTAAACCGATTGTGGTGTTCACCGTAAAACGGCCACCAGCATTTGCCGCCCAGCCCCATTTACCCTGTAAGGCGTTGTTAACTAGGCTACTCGGTTCTTCCAAATTCTGTACGAAGTTGTTTATCCCCGTTTTGGCGGGCAATGGCAGATAATCGTTGTATCCATGTGCGACAGGACGATAAATATACCGGTCTAAATACAGATAGTTGAAATCCCACATTGCACGGTTAAATCCCTCAAAGGGATCACGCGGATCATCGTAAGTAATCTTTACTGCTGAAGCCGTATCCTTTGGAGTAGTCTCAGGTACAGTCGCCTCTGCCCCATACACCTTAGGCAGTAATGTAAATCCTAAAAGTACCCCTAGCCATTTCAACTTCATATTGCTCTCTTAAATAAATGTACTGCTTAGATATCGAGTTTTGCTAAAGTGACCAAGGACAAGTGACGATAAAAGATTATTCACCTGAGTGGCATACTCTAGTATGACAGAGAAACTGTCGTTGTTTTTACAAAGCGCATAAGCATACTTGGCAAAACATTTTGGTCAATTGTTAATTTTTCAAAATAACGTGCCGTTAGATACACCAACAAGGGCCTTACATGGAGTCAATTCCACTTATTAATACCGCTAATGCGCAATTAATCGCTCCAGCCTCTTCAAACGATGCCGTGAGCGTAAACTCACGTCCCCTTCCAGCTGAAGTGCAAGTCTCCCCCGAGGGCGATAGTATTATTCTAAACGGTACAGAATATAATTTAAAGCTTGTTAATGCACAGCAAAGACAAGCCTTGATTGTGGCGAGTAGTTTCTTAGTGAATCCAATCCCCCCAGAAGCCACTGCCAGCACGAGTGCCAATAGCACTGTCGCTAACGCACAATTACTGACGCTAGGCGCGACACTGACCCTAAAATTACCCGAAGCGATAGCGCAACTTGCGCAGCAAAATGGCATCTCCCTGGATAAGCTCTATACCCTAGCGGCTAGGCCGCAGGGATATCCGCTACCCAATGTCACTGTTACAACAAAAGAATTTCAATTTGCCAACGGGACTGTGGTGCCACAGGATCCTGGTACTCGACTCAGCACTGGAGAATATCAAGCTAAAATAAGCCTCTCGCAAGGAAGGCCTATTTTAGTCCTGACCCCAATACTGAGCAAACTTGAAATCCACATTGGCGCGCCAATAAATGAAACTCAACTTCCCATTATTGATAAACAAGCAGCTAATGTGGTCATCACTAAAACTGAGCCTGCTCAGATAATTGCTGCATTTTTACGTAAACTTGAAGGAATTGCACCACAGGCCGAGCCATCAAATGCAGCGAAGCCTAGTACTCAAGCACCTGTGTCCTCGGAGAATAAAGCTGCCAATATGCTAGCTCCTTCTTCCGCAACAGATATGCCAAACAGCAAAATCAATGTATCGGCCGCTAATCCTCAAACCAGTCTACAAGCCAATACTGAACCTAAGCTGACTGTTGTAAATCAAACGTTAAATACCACGGCGCAATCGCAAGAAACTTCCCAAGCTCAGCAAAAAGCACAAGTGCTGGATGCTAAGACGTTAGAATCCAAGGCCTTTGAATCTAAGTCCCTTGAATCTAAACCACTAGAATTAAAACCTTTAGAAGCTAAAACAATGGCATCGGGTGCGAGCAATCTCGATAGCAATCGAAATTCGCTTTTAGCAGCCAAGGCTCAACAGGATCTCCCCCCTACAAGTTCCACTAAAACTGGCTTAGTCGGTAACGAGTTGCCGCTGAGTCTCAAACCACAGGCGATGGAGGCTCAATTAGGCGAAAAAACAAATAAGTCCACCGAGGCACAAATCAATGTCAATGAGGTGCTACAGAAAGCTTTTACCAAAGCAGGTGCCTTACCATTAGAACAAATGCTCGCGCGCGGCGGAGCAAATCTAGCGGCGGAGTTATTAAAACATTTGCCCCATTTAAGCCCGCCAACATTAGGCCAATTAAGTGAACTGAGCGAATTAAAGGACGCTATGCTTGGGCTTTCAGCCTTAAACCTTGCCGCGCCACAGCTTAGTCAACCCGCCGTTTTTATGAATGCCAATGCGATTACCTCGTTATTTCAACTATTGTTGGGGTTTAGGGCCAATAATGGCAACAATACGGTCAGCCAAAAGCTTGCAGATTACCTAGAGCAATTACAGGCTAAAACGGGTTTATCGACCAATCAGCTTGGACAATTGAGTAAAGCCGGAGGGTTTGAAAGCATGAGCCAACTGGCCTCGAGCTTACACCTTTATCAGCAGGCAAGCGGCGAAAACAACGGCAATCTGGTATGGTTTTTTGCCCTGCCCTATGGGATCAATCAACGGCATGAACAGCTCGAAGGAAAATTTGAACGAGATGCCTATGATGACGAACAACAAAAGCACAAAGCTTGGCATCTGCAATTGAAGTTTAATCTTGCACAGGGGCCGCTGCTAATTTCGGCACGCTTCCATCAGCAAGTGTTAGATATTCAATTTAAAGGTAATAGCCAACAACTGCTCAATCGCGTTGATAATTTTTTAGCTCCCCTAGGCCAAAAGTTATCCCAGCTAGGCTTTACGCCAGGGGAGCTTTCCACCCAAATTGCCCAAGTGCCGGCGACACTGCTCCCGGGCGATCATTTTTTAGTGAAAACACGTGCTTAAAGTCGAGAATGAATGATGAATGAAGAACCCAAAACCCAGCAAGCCGTCGCCTTGAGTTACGATGGGAAACATGCCCCTAAAGTCGTGGCATCAGGGGAAGGATTGGTTGCAGATGAAATTATTGCGCTCGCAAAAGCATCAGGCGTTTATATTCATCAAGATCCCCACCTGAGTAACTTTTTGAGATTACTCGAATTAGGTGAGGAAATTCCGAAAGAACTGTATCTGCTGATCGCAGAACTGATTGCCTTTGTGTACATGTTGGATGGCAAATTTCCTGAGCAGTGGAATAACATGCACAAGAAAATTGTAGAGAAAGCCTAAAATAAGGACGATGCGACTTTGTCTGCTTATTTTCGATGAAGGCGAATTAACAGCTCAGCCTCGGCTTTAGGTAACTCACACTCTTTAATCAGTTCGTCTACCCCCGCGCCTAACGCGACCATTTTCATCGCTCGGGTATAGAGTTTGGCTTGAGGATCCTGCTGCGTCGACTCTTCGATACGCTCAGATTGTTGATGTAAGCGCTTCTCAAGCTCGATAACACGTCGTCCCATGCCGATAGTGCCGCTGCGAAGCTCCTGCAACTCCCGTTTAAAGGAC
Organism: Shewanella sp. GD03713; assembly: GCF_029843705.1. Classification (NCBI taxonomy): domain Bacteria; kingdom Pseudomonadati; phylum Pseudomonadota; class Gammaproteobacteria; order Alteromonadales; family Shewanellaceae; genus Shewanella; species Shewanella sp. GD03713. The sequence continues at coordinate 1,509,461 of NZ_JAOCIW010000001.1, read as the reverse complement.
TCACGTTGGCGATCGCCTTCTTTGACCAGCACGGTTAACGCTTCAACTTTACTGCGCAACTTACTCAATTGTTTTTGGAGATAAAGGACTAACCCTAAACACGCAATCACATAAACTAAGGCTGCGATTAAAAATTCATCGCCCATTAATCATCCTTACGCATCACAATAAACTGAAATCAACAATACAACGGGTTCACCAAACGGCAATCATAATGGTTAAACAATGGCGAAATAAACCGTTTGCATTTTGAAAAGCAAGGACGACAGATTAACTAATCTGTCGTCTGATCATGGAAGCTTAGAGCTGATTTAACTCAGCCCATTCTTCATCGGATAATAACTTGTCTAAATCGACGAGGATCAGTAGCTCGTTATCGCGATTGCTCACGCCTTGGATAAATTTGGCGCTTTCTTCAGTGCCGACATTCGGGGCATTATCAATTTCAGAGCGGCGCAGATAAACTACTTCGGCCACACTATCCACCAAAATACCGATTACTTGTTTCTCAGCTTCGATAATCACGATACGAGTCGAATCATCCACTTCCGCCGATTGCAGACCAAAACGTGATCGTGTATCGATAACAGTCACCACATTGCCGCGCAGGTTAATGATCCCTAATACGTAATGGGGGGCGCCAGGCACAGGAGCAATCTCGGTGTAACGTAACACCTCTTGCACCTGCATCACATTGATACCATAAGTTTCGTTGTCTAACTTAAAGGTAACCCATTGCAATACTGCATCATCTTTACTTGCAGCCACGGCCGCGACATTTCTTGTATCTTTCATGTTTACCTCAACCAATGGAGTCCTGACAGCCTAAACCCGCATCAAGCATTTCAACTAAGGCTTGTACGTGCAAAATGCCACACATTTGTTCTTTCACTACACCAGCTAACCAAGGACGTTTCCCGGCTTTGCTGCGCCAGTTTACTTGCGATTTATTAATTTTTACTGCATTAACGAGAGACTCACAAGCTAATCCCCAATTACTGCCTTCTAATAATACAAGATATTGATAATTTACCGATTGCGCCAGTTTATCCGTGTATTTTTCTGGCATCACCCATGCACAGGTATCAACCAGATTTAACTGCTCTTCCCTATGGGTTTGCACCCCTAAAAACCAAGAAGGGCGACCGATAATATGATTAATCCGCTCAACCTTAACGATCCCACCCAGACTCACTAAAGGCACAGCTAAGGTTAACCCTGCCACTTTAAAGAATAGTACTTGAAACTCATCATCGAGTACTTCTTGCAGGTCTTTTGTGATACTTGGAGGGGCAAACCCCACCTGAGTCTCGGGTGTTGTCTCAATGATTATCTCGTCATCTACGACAGTGGATGGCTGCTCAATGGTGACGCTAGCGTCGCATTCGGGTAGCGAAGAGATACTCTCTTGGATCTCCTCAGGCACCTTATCCATCTCGGGCGCGACTTCGCTCAACACTTCCGCAGGCTTATCCTCAATCACCACCGTTTTTAATACCGGCGCGAGGAGTTTCTCCAAAGCCTGCTTATTAACTAACGGCGCTGGCTCATCAAGATGAGGCATATTACTGACAGACTTTGCCTTCTGCGGCTGCACTTCAGCAGCAATGGTCACACTCGCGTGCACTTTAGCCTGACTGTGCTCGGCTAAAATGGCGTCATCGAGTAATTGTGCTTCATTTTTTTTGCCAACCAGTGGTGCCACAACCTCATGTTGAGGCGCACTCGGGGAATCCACAGCTTTGCAGTCTTCTTCATGCAGCAATAATTCAAAAAAATCAAAAACAGTTTCATCAACCGATTTTGACATGGCCAAACTCCCCAGCTAAAAGAAAATCTAATAATCGCTCGTAAGCTTTTACGCCACGACTGCCGCTTGCATAATGGGAAGCGGGTAAATGTGCCAAACTGGCGTCTCTAAATTTAGTATCTACTGGGATCACATCTCGCCAAAGGCTGTCGCCATATTGTTCACTCAGCACCTGCAAGGCAGCAGGTGATGCCTTGGTACGTTTATCGTACATAGTGGGTACAACAGTATAGCTATAACGGGTTTTCTTTGACCGCCCCATGATTTCCATGGTTTTGACCATGCGCTCGAGCCCTTTTATGGCCAAAAACTCGGTTTGCACTGGGATCACTATGTGTTGACTGGCCGCCAGCGCGTTCACCATTAATACCCCTAACACGGGTGGACAGTCGATTATCGCCACATCGTATTCATCGGCAACCAGAGCCAATAAATTACGCAGCACTAACCCCATGCCCTCTTGATGTCCTAGGGCTCTGTCTAGCGTGGCTAACGCCATCGTAGCGGGCAGTAAATCTAAACCATCGACTAAGGTGGGCACTATGTGGGATTTCACTAAGTCTGTCGTCAGACTCTTATGCGCCACAAACACGTCAAATAGCGAACCAGGAACCTCTTCAGAGTCAATGCCAAGATAATAACCAAGCGATGCATGGGGATCGGTATCAATCATCAGTACACGTTTACCCCGTTTAGTGAGCGCACCCGCTAAACTGGCTACTGAAGTGGTTTTTCCAACCCCACCTTTTTGATTCGCAATGGTCCAGACTTTCAAAGAACTGACCTCTTTAATGTTGATTCTCGGCTATTTATCATGCCCGTTTGAGCAACGACAAGCACTACTCGCCTTCCCTTGTGGTCACTCTTATGCCGCCGTTAGGCAAACTAATGACTTTGACCCCATCGGCATTTTCTGAAATCACCACGGGAACATTACTCGACTGAGGTTGTGCTTCCGTAGCAGCAGCCGATGAAGCTTCTGTACGCAGAGACTCAGGCACGGGATCGACAGCAGTTTGCTGCTGCGACGGTTTATCCTCTACCGGTTTCTCAAGCGTCGGCGGAATTTTTGCATCGGATGCCGAGAACGCCTCAGGGCCCAGCGTCACCGCCTTTTGCTCTCCCGGTGAAGCCAACTTTAACATTGCTTTGGTTTGATCCGGATGGGAAGCGAGCCAAGACGCAATCGCCTGTGCCTGTTCATCCGGCACCATGAGCAAAATCTGTGTCGACTCCAATCGCTTTACATCATCGCGTAATGCAGTGATTTTTCGATGATAGTCGAGACTTAACGCGCCGAGGCACAATATAGCGATCGCCATTAACACTATGATAAGCACAATATTTGTGCTTATCGGTGTTTTCGACTTAGCCACGCGCAGACTCTTTTAAAATCGACTCCGCCATGTTATCCAGAGAAATTGACTGAGTGGCGATACCCGCACTGGCCACCGCCTGCGGCATACCATAAACCACGCAGCTGGCCTCATCCTGAGCCCAAATAGTCGCGCCCACCGATTTCAGCATACGCGCACCTTCGCGGCCGTCAGCTCCCATGCCCGTCAGCACGACCGCCAGCACATCCCCGCCATAGGCTTTAGATGCTGAGGCAAAGGTAATGTCGACGCAGGGTTTGTAATTCATCTCAGCGCTACCCGCCAAGACTTTAACACGGCCAGTAACACCAGCGCGCTCAACCATCATTTGCATTCCACCTGGCGCAAGATAAGCGCAACCTGGACGCAATACATCACCATTAGCCGCTTCTTTCACTTCGATCTTACACAAACCGTTTAAACGGTTCGCAAAAGCGGGGGTGAAAGCCGCAGGCATATGCTGGATAAGCAAAATAGGATGAGGATAATTTGCTGGGAACTGAGTCAAAATCTTCTGCAAGGCGACAGGCCCGCCAGTCGATGTGCCAATCAGCAATAATTTATATTGCTTACCACTTGGACGAATCGAGGTTGCAGGTGAAGAACGCACAGGCGCTGGCGCAGGTTGCGCATGGGTAGCAGCGCCGCCTAATACGGTACTCGCACTCTGGCGAGGTGGCGGCGTAGGCGCCGTTGGACGCACCGTCGGGCGGAAAATCCGGCGACGACCTAAGGCTTTAACCCTTTGCTGCAATAATAGAATTGCTTCGTCTTTATTGGTCGCAATATCTTCAAAGCGCTTAGGTAAGAAATCGAGCGCCCCCGCATCGAGGGCATCTAGCGTGGCTTTGGCGCCATCGTGGGTCAATGAAGAAAACATCAAAATTGGTGTTGGACATTTCGCCATGATCTCACGCACGGCCGTAATACCGTCCATGACAGGCATTTCAATATCCATTGTAATGACTTGAGGATTTAGCTCGGCAGCCATCTTCACCGCTTCGGCCCCGTTAGAGGCCGTCGCGATCACTTCCAGTTCAGGATCTTGATTGACTATTTCACTAACACGTCGTCTAAAAAAACTTGAGTCATCAACGACTAATACTTTAATGGCCATTCCATTCCTTATTGGAAACTAACTTTTATTTTTCGCATAATGCTTTAATAACCCTGGGACATCCAAGATGAGGGCGATGCCACCGTCGGATGTGATTGTCGCCCCCGCCATACCTGGCGTGCCATGCAACAATGCACCCAAGGGTTTAATCACCACTTCTTCTTGTCCAATTAAAGCATCAACAACAAAACCAATTTGCATCATTCCCAGCTGTACAATCACCACATGGCCATGTTTCTTGTCACCATGTTTAAAGTTGGTTCTATTGCGATGTAACCACTGCTCCAGATAGAAAAGCGGTACGGCCTTGTTGCGGACAATCACAGTAAGTTGTCCATCGACAATATTGGTCTTGGTGAGATCGAGATGGAAAATCTCATTCACACTGGATAAAGGCAACGCAAACACCTGCTTGGCAACGTCCACCATTAAGGTAGGCATAATCGCCAAGGTCAGCGGCACTTTAATCTCAAGTACGGTGCCCTTGCCTTTCATCGAGTCGATATGCACGGTTCCGTTAAGTTGGGTAATACGGGTTTTCACCACGTCCATCCCAACACCACGGCCGGAAATATCTGAAATCTCCACTTTCGTCGAGAAGCCAGGCGCAAAAATCAGGTTATAAGCTTCGCTGTCGGTCATCCGCGCCGCGGTATCCTCATCGAGTACCCCACGCTTGATGGCAATTTGCTTCAACTTTTCAGGATCCATACCCGCGCCATCGTCTTCAATTTTCAGCAGGATATGATCACCCTCTTGGCTTGCAGACAGAGTGATGGTGCCTGTTCTAGGTTTGCCGCTGGCCTCACGATCATTAGGCATCTCAATGCCATGATCTACTGAGTTACGCACTAAGTGCACTAACGGATCGGCAAGCGCCTCGACTAAGTTTTTATCGAGGTCCGTCTCTTCGCCCACGAGGACTAAATCAATTTCTTTATTCAGAGTACGAGCTAAATCGCGTACAACCCGAGGGAAGCGACCAAAGACTTTCTTGATGGGTTGCATACGCGTTTTCATCACCGCGCCCTGCAAATCCGCTGTCACCAAGTCTAAATTCGCTAGCGCCTTAGACATTTCTTCGTCATCACGACTAATACCTAAGCTCAATAAGCGGTTACGCACTAACACTAACTCGCCGACCATGTTCATGATTTGGTCGAGCCGGGCGGTATCGACGCGAACAGTTGTCTCGCCCTGAGGTACGTTAGCAGACGCTGCTGCCGCTGCTTTAGCAGGGGCTTTTTCAGCAACCGCCACATCAGTTTTGGCTTTTACCGCAGGAGGTGTTGCTGGTGTAGCAACACTGGCTTTGGGAGCGGCAGGAGTTGAAGGCGCTGCGGCACTTGGAGGCGCTTTAGCGGGCTCGGTTTTAGCTGGAGCAGATTCGGCTTTCGCAGTCACTTTTGCAGGTGCACCGCCTTTACCGTGTAACTCATCGAGGAGACGCTCGAACTCATCTTCAGTGATTTCGTCCGAATCAACAGCTGGAGCGGCAGGCTTTGGTGCAGCGACAACTGCTTCAACTTTTGGCTTGGCAGGCTCTTCCACTTTACCTTTAAACTTGCCAGAACCGTGCAGCTCATCGAGCAGCGCTTCAAACTCGTCATCGGTGATATCATCGCTTGCGCTTGCAGATGTCGCTTGAGGCTTATTTTGCACAGCAGGGGCAGCATCGGCTTGTGGAGCAGAAACTCCGGGACCTTTTCCGGCGCCGTGCAACGCATCGAGTAATGCTTCAAACTCCGCTTCATCGATTTCATCGATACTGGAATCTGAAAGCTCTGATTTCTCAATCGGCATTTCTTCAACGGCGGCAACTTCAACCACTGTTTCTATGACAGGTTCGGGCTCAGGTTCTGGCAATGGTTCAACTTCGGCACTACTTTGACCTGACTCGGAAGGAAGCGGCTCACCGGAGCTGAGCATTTTCAATTTAGCCAATAATGCAGGATCTGCTGGGTCTTGTTGCTCGCCTTGTTGGGTTTGAGCAAACATAGTGTTAATCGCATCGACAGCCTGAAGAATGATGTCCATTAACTCTGCGGAGACACTGCGCTTGCCAGTGCGTAATAAATCGAAGGTGTTTTCTGCTTCGTGACAGACATCCACCATGGGAGTGAGACTAAGGAAACCCGCACCGCCCTTTACAGTATGAAACCCCCTGAAAATGGCATTTAGCAAGTTAGTATCATCAGGATTGTTTTCAAGCGCGACCAGCTGCTCTTGCAGCAACTCAAGAATTTCGCCCGCTTCAATTAAAAAGTCCTGGAGTATCTCTTCATCTACATCAAAGGCCATCAAATTGACTCCCAGTTAGAAACCCAGACTCGACAGCAGATCATCGACTTCATCTTGACCGGTAACGACGTCTTGACGAAGCTCGGCATTCATTATCGGTCCTTCAGCTTCAATATTATTTTTCTGAGTAATCTGACTCTCAATCACGGGTTGCTCACCAAATACTGTCAGCATAGACACCAGATTACTTTCAACTTCCATCACTAGATCGATCACCCGCCGGATCATTTGTCCAGTCAGGTCCTGAAAATCCTGCGCCATCAAAATCTGGTTGAGCAATTCGCGTAAGCGATTGGAATCCAATTCGCTACGTGACATCAAATGCTGCACATTGTGGCAAAGCGCTTTAAAATCGCTCAGAGCGATTTCACGGCGCATCAATTTGTCCCAAGAAGGCATCACTTGTTGAATATTCGCCGTTAATGCATTCGCGAGCGGCAAGCACTCTTCTACCGCATCCATGGTTTTATTCGCTGCTTGCTCGGTCATGTCAATGACATAACTTAGCCGTTCCTTAGCATCGGGAATTTCGGTATTCGCAAGTTCAACCAAACGATTATCAACTTGGAAATCCATTAATGCGCTGTGAAGTTGCCTTGTAAGTTTACCAACTTCATCAAAGAGCTCCCGTTGAAGTGGAGCCGCGAGTTCCCTAAATAAATCATCTGCTTGAGCTTGTTCATTTGCGCTTAATAGTTCAACTAAACGCTGAGCCTTCTCGAGCGTAATGAGCCCTGATGTTTGTGACTTCATAGCTCATCCCTGCTTAAGCGAGTCGTTCGAATATTTTATCTAACTTCTCTTTAAGTGTTGCTGCGGTAAAAGGTTTAACCACATAGCCGTTAACACCGGCTTGTGCGGCAGCAATAATTTGTTCACGTTTTGCTTCAGCGGTAACCATTAATACGGGTAAATGCTTAAGGGAATCGTCAGCCCGAATAGCCTTCAGCAAATCAATACCCTGCATACCTGGCATGTTCCAGTCTGTCACGACAAAATCAAAGTCGCCCTTTTGTAACATAGGCAGCGCAGTTGAGCCGTCGTCTGCTTCTTGGGTATTGTTAAAGCCCAAGTCTCGCAACAAGTTCTTGATGATACGTCTCATTGTCGAAAAGTCATCAACGATGAGAATCTTCATATTCTTGTCCAAGGTTTCCTCCGGTGAGCCGACATTCTGTGCTCAATAAATAATTATACTTATGTCCAATGCTTGAGTTTGCCTTTGAGCCGCAACATTGCCTGACTTAATATCTGGCTAACTCGCGATTCACTTACCTCAAGAATGGCGCCAATTTCTTTTAAATTCAATGCTTCATCGTAGTATAACGATAGCACTAGCGCATCTCTTTCGGGCAATAATTTTATCGCCTCAACTAGTGCTGAATGAAACTGGGTTTCTGCTAACGCTTCATATGTACCATCACTGACATTATCGCTCGAAGTGAGTATATCCTGCGATACGCCTAAGTCTTCTATCCCTATGATTTTACCAACAGAAACATCGTTAAGAATATGATGGTACTCATCGAGCGTCATATCAAGTTTTTCTGCAATTTCTGTGTCGCGTGCATCACGACCCAAAACTTGCTCCAACTCATCAATGGCTTGAGCAACTCGACGATTATTTCGATGAACAGAGCGGGGAACCCAGTCGCCACGACGGATCTCATCCAACATGGCGCCACGGATCCGTATGCCGGCGAAGGTTTCAAACTTTGCACCTTTGCCACCATCAAACTTGGATGATGCTTCTAATAACCCCATCATCCCCGCTTGAAGCAAGTCATCGAGCTGCACTGAGGCAGGTAATCTGGCGAGCAAGTGATGTGCAATTCTTTTAACCAACGGTGCATACTGTTCAACGATTGACGTTTTACTGTCTAAACAAGTATACGCTGCGGCTTTATTCACTCGTTTTTTCCTCTTGAAAATCTGGTCGCTGAACTAAACGCTCAACGAAAAACTCCAAATGCCCACCAGGTTGCTGTGGTACTGGCCAGCTCATGATTTTATTCGCTAGGCCATGGTACGCAATCGCAGCTGGAGACTTAGGATAAGCCTCAACCACTAACTTTTGTTTACGCACTGATTTGCGAAGGTTTTCATCAAACGGAATGGTCGCAACCAGTTCGAGTGCCACGTCCAAGAATCTGTCGGTCACTTTACTGAGTTTAGCAAACAATTCCATACCTTCGCGCAAACTGCGCACCATATTAGCAACAATTTTAAAGCGGAAAACGCCGTGTTCACGGCTGAGAATTTTGATTAACGCATAGGCGTCAGTGATAGAGGTTGGCTCGTCACAAACAACCACCAACACATCCTGTGACGCGCGAGAGAAACTGAGTACCATGTCAGAAATCCCCGCGGCAGTATCCACGATGAGGATATCAAACTGGGTGCGCATCTCACTGAAAGCACGAATTAAGCCCGCATGTTGCGCAGGGCTCAACTCTACCATGCCTTGAGTTCCTGAGGTCGCAGGGACAATGCCAATGCCCTTAGGTCCGCGGACGATAATATCATCCAGCTCAGCATCGCCAGAGAGTACATGGGACAGGTTACGTTCAGCACGGATCCCTAACATGACATCGACGTTTGCTAAGCCTAGGTCGGCATCAAGCACTAAGACACGCTTGCCCTTTTCGGCTAATGCTACTGCGGTATTGATAGACACGCTGGTTTTACCCACGCCACCTTTACCACCCGTAACCGCGATTACTTTCACTTTTTCGTTATAGGGTTGATTCATCATACGTAAACCACTTGCTTGATCCAGGGTCATAACTCTACTCAAATGCACAGGTCATATTATCTGACCACGCTGTGTCTGGTAACGATTGTTGTTCAGTGTTTTCTAAGGCCGCTAACGCCTGCTCTGCGAGCAGCAAAGTATCGGCAACTTTCATATCTTCGGGCACTCGCTGCCCATCCGTAACATAACTTAATGGCAACCCACTTTGGATCAACACACTTAATGCACCCGCTAACGACACGGACTCATCGAGTTTGGTGAGTACAACACCAGATAATGGAATGCGTTTAAAGTGATTTACAGCATCCTGTAGCACACGGCGCTGTCCTGTGGCAGACAGTACCAGATAACTGCGGATAGGTATTCTGCTATTTGCAGTTAAATTATCAAGTTGCTGGTAAAGCCGCATATCTCGTTGGCCCATTCCTGCGGTATCTATCAATACTAGCTTGCGATTTCTGAACTGATACAGTATTTGCTCTAGCTCAGCAAGATCATGGGCTTGCTTAACGGGGCATCCCATAATTTTGCCATAGGTGGCCAATTGCTCATAGGCGCCAATACGATAATGATCGGTAGTGATCAAGGCGACTTGATCCGCGCCATGATGGGCGGCGAAACGAGCCGCTAATTTGGCTAAGGAAGTGGTTTTGCCTACACCCGTTGGGCCAACCAGCGCTACAACACCCCCTTGCTTAACTATATCATCGCCTTGATTATCAAGCATATTAGCTAGACTTTGTGGCAAGGCACGAACTAATTCTGCTGGGGTATAGTGTTGACTAAGCGCCGCTAACTTGTTCGCGACCGCAGGCGAAAACTCCGCTTCCAGTAATTTTGACTCCAGCATCGCACCAACAGGGTCGATACGCTTTTTGTGTTCAGTCATCAGCGCAGACACTTGATGAGTAAGCAAATTGCGTAAGGATGCTAACTCATCACGCATCGCTTCGATATCCGCATTTTGCTTCTGTGAAACCTGTGGCTTCTTATCGAAAGCATGGCCCATATCTCGGCGCTCAGCTTTTGGCGCGGCGGGAGCTTGTAGACCTTGTGCCCACGCAGGCAGTTCGGCGTCTTGTTGTTGATGGGTGAGCTGTTGGTTTAAACGGCTTTGTTGCTTCTCTAGCAATGCTTGGAGAGAGTCTGCTGGCGCCGAGGGTTTTAACTTAGTTTCAGCGCGAATCGGCGCTTTAGCACCGAGCGACACTAAGTCATCACTCACATCCATAAAAGTCGGTGCAGCGGCAGGCGCCTTCGCTTTGGGCTCGTCATAGTCAACGGCGGCCACAATCTCAATGCCGCCATTTACCTTTTTATTCGACATAATCACGGCATCGGAGCCGAGCGTGTCCTTCACTTGGGCCAGTGCAGCACGCATGTCTTTGGCAAAAAAACGTTTAATCTTCACTTATGCGTCCTCTACTGGCCGACGGCAGACACTATGCGTATTTGCTTTTCATCGGGGATTTCTTGGTAAGAAATCACTCTGAGATTAGGAATAGTATATTTAACAAAGCGAGACAGTGTCGCACGTAACATACCTGACGTTAGCAAAATAGCGGGCTGACCAACCATTTCTTGCTTTTGAGCGGCATCCGCTAAGGATTGCTGCATACGCTCTGCAAGACCAGGCTCGATATTTGGGCCATCGCCACCGGTTGCTTGCATTGACTGATGCAACATCTGTTCCAACTCTGGCGCCAAAGTTATGACAGGTATTTCAAGTTCAGGACCCGAGATCTCTTGAACTATCATGCGCTTCAATGCGATACGCACTGCCGCCGTTAACACTTCAGTATCGTTACTCTTAGTGCCGTATTCTAACAAAGTTTGCACTATGGTACGCAAGTCTCTGACAGAAACTCCTTCATTTAATAGGTTTTGCATCACTTTTACGACATTTCCGAGCGGCATCACATCAGGAATAAAGCCATCCACCAGCTTAGGCGAATGCTTGGCAAGCATATCCATCAGTTGTTGCACTTCTTCGTAGCCTAAGAGTTTCGCCGCGTTATTCGTCAATATTTGGCTGATATGGGTAGCCACCACTGTCGCGGCATCCACCACGGTATAACCTAAGGTTTGTGCATGTTCACGCAGCTCAGGGGCAATCCACACGGCTTCGAGACCAAAGGCTGGATCACGCGTTTCGATACCATCGAGCTTGCCATAAACTTGGCCTGGGTTGATGGCGAGTTCGCAGTCATGGCGAATATCCGCCTCTCCAACCACCACGCCCATTAACGAGATGCGGTAGGCATTAGGTGATAAATCGAGGTTGTCACGAATATGAACCGCAGGTACCAAGAAGCCCAGTTCTTGAGAAAGCTTTTTACGTACCCCTTTGATCCGGCTCAGTAATTCCCCACCTTGTCCCTTATCGACTAATGGGATCAAACGATAACCCACTTCCAGACCGATAGTGTCAACATGGTGTACATCGTCCCAGCTAAGTTCTTTAGGTTCTCTTTCGGCTCTTTCCGTTGGGCCCGTTTTGACTTGCTCAAGAGCTTTAGCACGTTTGGCTTCATTACGTTTGAAGATAAAGTAAGCCGCACCAGCTGTGATCACGGCAAAGCTTAAAAACGCCATATGTGGCATGCCAGGCACAATACCCATGACAAAGAGTACGCCAGCAGCAATACTGAGCGACTTGTGACTGTCAAACATCTGACTAATTAACATCTGGCCCATATCGCCAGATTCATTTTGACGGGTCACCATCAACGCCGCAGCGATTGACAGTAATAGACCAGGAATTTGTGCGACGAGACCGTCACCAATGGTTAACAGTGTATAAATTTCAACAGCTTGGGAGAATGTCAAACCGTGCTGCACAATCCCGATAATAAACCCACCGAGAATGTTGATAACTAAGATCATGATACCGGCAATCGCATCGCCCTTCACAAACTTAGATGCACCGTCCATTGCGCCATAGAAGTCGGCTTCGCGGGTCACCTCGGCGCGTCTGGTTCTGGCTTGATCCTGATTAATAATACCTGCGTTCAAATCGGCATCGATGGCCATTTGCTTACCGGGCATCGCATCTAAGGTGAAGCGAGCACTCACCTCGGCAATACGGCCAGCACCTTTAGTCACAACAGCAAAGTTAATAATAATCAAGATGATAAATACAACTAGACCCACTGCATAGTTACCGCCAATGACCACGGAGCCGAAGGCCTCAATCACCTTACCGGCGGCGTCACCACCATTGTGACCTTCGAGTAATACCACACGGGTCGATGCCACGTTAAGTGCGAGTCGCAGCAATGTCGCGACTAATAAAACAGTTGGAAAAGCAGCAAAGTCTAAGGGTCTGTCGGTATAAATCGCGACAAGAAGAACAATCAAAGCCAAGGCAATGTTAAAGGAGAATAAAACGTCGAGTAGAAACGGCGGGATAGGCAATACAATCATAGCCAATGCCGCAAGCACTAGCATTGGCGTACCTATACCCTTGAAAGAGCTCAGTTTCAACTGTTTTACTTGGCCTAGGGAGGCTTTAACATCCATTCACAGATACCTAAACTTTGACGTATAACAGCCTAAAAGCAAAAAGCGCGCCAACCGCTAGCGCTTCAAGTCGTGGTTTTATCTCTGTGAACGAGCTCTGCGTTAACCTAACACTTAACTAATGCTTCAGCTCGTCAGGAATGGGTTGATTAGCTGGGATTGGAATAGGTTTACGGCCACGACCTTTTTGGTACTGGCGTAACTGGAACACATAAGCCAGCACCTGTGCCACCGCGGTAAATAGGCCCTCAGGGATCTGCTGCTCAAGCTTAGTGGTGTGATAAATTGCCCGCGCCAGCGGTGGTGCTGAGACAATCGCAATATTATGTGCCCTTGCTACTTCGCGGATTTTAAACGCGACTTCATCCACTCCTTTAGCGATAACAAAAGGCGCTGCAGAGCGCTTTACATCGTATTTAATGGCCACCGCATAATGCTCAGGGTTAACGACTATCACATCGGCATTGGGGACTTCGGCCATCATACGTCGCTGCGCTAACTCACGCTGCATTTGGCGTACTCGCCCTTTGACCTCAGGTTTACCTTCGGTGTCTTTATACTCGTCTTTCACTTCCTGCTTAGTCATTTTCAGCTGTTTGTTGTGATTCCAGATCTGAAACGGCACATCGATTACAACAATGACTAAGACGGAGGAGCAAAGCAGAATAAACATCCACACTAACAAATCAAGCGCATGATGGACGTTACCGGGGAGATGATCGGCTGACAGGAGTAGAATATCGTTAAAATAATGACTGAGAAGTAAATAAGCCGCGATGGCTACCACAGAAAACTTAGCAATCCCTTTGGTTAATTCAACCAAGGCCTGCACACCAAACATCCGCTTAAAGCCCGCAATCGGGCTCATTTTACTGGCTTTAGGCATCATGGCTTGGGTCGAGAAATTCATCCCGCCAAGGGATACGTTACCGATAAATGCCACCACGACAATCAGTAACATAATCTTGAGTAACGGCCAGCCAATCTCACTTCCCACGACGCCCCATACATTAAACATCTGGTTCGTATCGAAAATCGCAGCGCGATCCATGGTAAAGACGCGCTCAAACACATTAGACAGCGCCTTCGCAATCCCAGGCCCGAGCATATACAAACCTGTCGCCGCCGAGAGTAACACGGTCGCAGTACCTAACTCTTTTGAGCGGGCTACCTGCCCTTTTTCTCGCGCTTGTTCGAGGCGCCTCCCGGTGGGTTCCTCGCTGCGTTCGCCGCTACTTTCTTCAGCCATTACGCGTTCCTATCCGGTTAAAGTATGCCGTCGGCTTGACACTGAAGCCCTAAAATATCACAAAGCAAAAGCTGTGCCGACGCCCAAACCTCTTCGAAATGGGCCATTACGGGGGTCAAGGTTAACCACAAAATGAGCAGTCCACCAATCATAGTGATTGGGAAACCTATCGAGAAAATGTTCAGCTGCGGCGCGGCGCGAGTCATAACCCCAAAGGATAAGTTAACGAGCAGCAAGGCAATAATCGCCGAGAGCGACATGGTCAGTGCCGCGCCAAACATATAGGAGCCCCATTCCGCTAGCGAGCGATAACTCGTCAAACTTAACCCTTGATTCGAAATCGGTAAGGTCTCAAAACTGGCGACTAACATTCGGATCATCAACAGGTGTCCATCGACGGCGAGAAAAATCAACGTCGCTAGCAACAAAAAGAAGTTGCCTATCACTGGCGTTTGTTGGCCAGAACCCGGATCGACCATAGAGGCAAAACCTAAGCTGGTTTGCATACCGATGATCTGGCCCGTTAACACAAAGGTTTGCATCACCATTTGGGTTACAAAGCCCATGGCGACACCAATAATAATTTGCTGAGCGGTAATAAAAACAGCGCTTAAGGAAAAGAGCTCCGCATCCTTAACGGGCGGTAATACTGGCGCAATGGCCAGAGTGATAGCCACCGCTAAGAGTAAACGGACTCGAGTCGGGGTTGTCGTAGCACCAAACACCACCATGACCATCAACATGCTGGTCACGCGAAACAATGGCCACATGTAAGAAGCGATGGTTTGCATTAAGGTGTCGAGCAGCAGCTCCATCGGATTAGCCCACCACTTGGGGAATGCGGTTAACCATTTCGATAAAGAAATCCATGAGGGTTTGCACTAACCAGTGTCCCATAACCATCAAGGCCAGTAACGTCACTATCAGTCGAGGTAAAAAGCTTAAAGTCTGTTCGTTAATTGATGTCGCGGCTTGGAACACCGCCACAATGAGGCCAATACCCAAGCCCGGCAGCACGATGGCCGAAACCATCATAACAATCACGGCTAAGGCCTCACGGAAAATATCGATTAGGGCTTCTGGCGTCATCGCGAATCTCCGCTCGTCTAACCAAAGCTATTGGCTAGAGTACCCATCACTAGGCCCCAACCATCGACCAGCACAAACAACATGATCTTAAAGGGTAAAGAAACAATCATCGGCGAGAGCATCATCATACCCATGGCCATCAAGATACTGGCCACCACGAGATCGAGTACCAAGAAAGGCACAAATAACATAAAGCCAATTTGGAAGGCGGTTTTAAGTTCACTGGTGATAAAAGCTGGCACCAGAACACTCATTGGCGCTTCTTCTGGGGAGTTAATGTTTTGATACCCCGAGATATCGATAAAGGTTTTCAGATCTGTGGTACGCACCTGCCCTAACATAAATGCTCGTAATGGCTCTTTGCCCTTATCGAAGGCCTGTTGCAGCGTGAGCTGCTCATCAATATAAGGCTTGACCCCTTGGTCATAAATTTTGTCGAACACTGGCGCCATAATGAAAAAGGTCATAAACAGGCTCATACCAATCAAGACTTGGTTAGAAGGGGTCTGTTGTAACCCAATGGCTTGGCGCAAAATCGAGAGCACCACTATGATGCGGGTAAAGGAGGTCAACATAATGACCATGGCCGGGATAAAGCTCAGCGAGGTCATTAGCAACAGGATTTGCATGGTCACCGAATATTCGGTCGAACCATCGGCGGCGGTTTTTACGGTTACCGCAGGCAATACACCATCGGCCGCGCCCACCGATGCGGCAAACAACAGGGTACTAACCCCAATCAAGCTGAGTATGTACTTCATCATTGTTTTAATTTCGCCTGCCGTAGCTTGTCCGCAAAGGAAGTGGACTCAATTTCGATTGGCTCAGCTAATTTGTCAATTAAATTAACCTGTTGCCCGCTAACGCCCAACAAATACTGCTGTTCACCAACCTGAACTAACACCAAACGCTCCTTCTGCCCAAGCGATGTTACCGCGAGGGTTTTCAGCACACTGTGATTTGTCGGCACTAAATTAAATCGCCGCAGCAGGTACGCTAAAGCGAAGATAAGCAATAACACTAAAATAAGACCGCCAAGCATGCTCGCTGCGGCGGCCATTTGCGAGGGTTCAGCCACTTTCGTTGCTGTCGCGGCACTTTCGTTAGCAACGCTTGCAACACTCGCCTGAGTCGCTGCTACTAGACTGAGAATTACCGATGTGCTCATCTCGCTCCTTCAGGCTTCGTGTTTATCGATGAATTACTTAAGCTTTTTAATCCGTTCAGTTTGACTGATCACATCCGTTAGGCGGATACCAAACTTATCGTTAACCACAACCACTTCGCCATGGGCGATAAGCGTGCCATTGACCATCACATCTAGCGGCTCACCCGCGACCCTGTCCAACTCTACGACAGAACCTTGGTTCAGCTGCAGCAGGTTACGAATGCTGATATAGCTGCGACCGACTTCCATCGAAATCGTCACAGGGATATCTAAAATAGTGTCTAGTTTGGCGGCTTCGGCCTTACTTATTGGCTGCGAGTCGTCTACCAGCTCGTCAAGGTCAATGGCATTAGCTTCTTCCAATGCCTGTTCAGCCATGGCTGCAGCCCAATCATCATCTGTACTCATCTCACTTCACCTTTATAATTCGGATATGTCTCTGGCTTTGCCTTTACGTGTCACTAATTGCAGTTCGGATTTGACCGTTTCAGGACGTGGGATTTTTTCGTAAATTTTAAGTGCTAGATTATCGCGTGAACGCCCCATTTTACAGCGATACGTCGGTAAGTCTTCGATTTTCATCATAATGTATTCAGGCAGCTCGATCGGAATAATGTCCCCTGCCTTGAAGTTCATGACATCTTTGAGTGTGAGCTCATGTTCAACCACACTGGCATCAAATCCGACTTTCACATCCATAATCTCGTCATGCAGCGCCTGTGACCAACGCATATCCGTATCTTGTTTATCACTCTGCACACCCGCATCGAGTAGTTCACGGATAGGTTCAATCATCGAATAAGGCATAGTGATATGGAAGTCACCGCCACCGCCATCCACTTCGATGTGGAAGGAGTTAATCACCACCACTTCAGTGGGGCTGACGATGTTGGCCATCGCGGGGTTTACTTCGGAGTCTAAATAATCAAACTCGACATCCATCACTGGCGCCCAAGCATCTTTATAATCTTCAAAGATAATCTTAAGCAATAACTGCACGATGCGACGTTCAGTTGGGGTAAATTCCCGCCCTTCAATCTTGGCATGGAAACGGCCATCGCCGCCAAAAAAGTTGTCCACCAGAATAAACACTAAACGCGCTTCCATGGTGATCAGTGCCGTGCCTTTTAAGGGATGAAAGCGCACCATATTCAAGCTAGTTGGAACGAATAAGGTGTGTACGTACTCACCAAATTTCAACATTTGCACGCCGTTAATCGACACTTCGGCCGCACGACGCATCATGTTGAACATGCTGATCCGCAAGTGACGGGCAAAACGCTCATTCACAATCTCGAGCGTGGGCATACGGCCACGCACAATACGGTCTTGGGAGGAAAAGTCGTAGGAGCGAGCTTCTAGCCCCGCGGCATCAAGCTCATTATCCTCTTCGACGTCATCGACTCCGTGTAAGAGCGCATCAATTTCGTCTTGGCTTAATAAATCACTCACAGTATTGTCTTCGCCTCTTTAAGGTGCTGAAGATAAAAGGTTATTGCATAACAAAACCGGTGAAGAGTACTTTTTCAACCACTTTACGTCCGGTCACAGATTGCAAGGTATTTTGTACGCTCAGCAGTGCTAATTGTCGCAATTCATCTTTACCCGCCTGTGTACTTAACTTTTGCACATCGGCGCCACTAAAGGTGGTTAACAGCGCATCTTCAATCAACGGAATATGCTTTTGGGTCAACACATCATCGTCTTGGCCTCTGACCATCAGTTGTACTTTAATTTCAACGAGACGAGCACGGTCAGGCCCAGGGAGGTTAAATAAAAAGGGTCGTGGCATTGGCACATAGGCCGCCATTGCCGCATTGGCGGCAGGAGTGGTCGCCTCCGTTGCTGTAGCACCTTCGGCGGCGACTTCAGGCGTCTCATCACTGCTACCGAGGAAAAACCACAGGGCGCCCCCAATCAACAGGGCTGCAAACACGCCCGCACCGATAAAAATAAACTTCTTCTTACTTTTAGGTGCTTCGGTGCTTTCAAGTTCTAATGATTCTTCCTTGGCCATTTTCTGTACTCTTTAATTGGCTAAATTCGGGAATGGGATCAGGGCTTGGCGCATAATCCGCTTTATTACTATAGGTTACCTTCTTAAGCGTAATAATCTATACCTGAATTTAAACTAGTTGCTTGATTTAAACCTAAATCTAGCTCTTCTGCCGAGAAATCATCCACATTTCCACCGCTCGAACCGCCGGCTTCACCAAATCCCCCCTCGCGGCGTTGACCTTGGTCCCCTTGAGAAACATGACTGTCGGCCAATTGCATGCCCTGCTCCTGTAATAATTCACGTAGGCGAGGAATGGCTTGCTCTACAACATCGCGGGTTTGTGATTGTGTGACATGGAACTGCACTTGTGTCTGGTCGCCATGTACTTGTACTTTAACCAACATATACCCAAGTTCTGGCGGATCTAAGCGAATTTCCGCCTGTTGGATCCCTTGACTCACCATAGTCACTAATTGCTGCTTCATCACAGGCGAGAAGCGCTGGATCATCTCCTGCATTTGGTTTTGAGTTTCTACACCTTGGCGCAAGGAAAGCTGCACTTGAGGAATATCTTGACGCTGGGTTACCGGCGTTGTCAAAGAATGCAGTGAAGATACCGCTTTAAATTCCACAGGCTTAAACTCGCTGCCCGCCTCTTCACTACCTGAACTTAAAGCAGCAACCCTACTATCTTGCTGTGCATCGAGAGTAACCGCTAACTTAGCGTCTTTTAGCAAAAAGCCTGCGGAAATCTCGGCGCGGGATGGGGTGTCAGCAGTAAGACTCGAATCGATGGCGGTGGCAGCAGAGACATTAGTCGCTACATTAGTGCCTAAGGTATTAAGATCGTTAGTATTCGCGGCTGTTGCCGCATTCGTCGTTAATACATCACTCACAGAGGCATTGGCCGCTTTGATTGGTGTTTGATTATCAATGACTTGGGATCCCATACCTTGGGGTGCAAGAGCTTTATCTGCTGGCTGCGTCGACACATTTATCGCCTTAGCGCCAATTTCTGCGGTACCAAGCTCTTTTCCCCCTAATACGGGCTCACCCTCAATGGGTAAAATATTATTTTCGGGCGGTTTAACGAACTTTTCGCTGCGCAGACCTGTAAGTAACGCTGCATCATCAATCAAATGCGGCTCATCAACAGAGGTGCCTTGACTATCCGCTTCCGCAACAGTTACGGCCGCAACCAAAGCATCGACATCAGCAGCTGGAATCTGTGGCTCTACACTCTCAGTATCAGTGACATCAGCAGCTTGAATCGGTTGTTCTACACTTTCAGCATCAACGGCGTTCTGTTGTGAGGCTTGCTGTTGTAATAACTGTGCGGCGGCTTGCGCAGTATTTTGTCCGGCCACCTTTGGAGCGACAGCCCCAGAGTCTTCTGATTCAGTACTAACCTTCAGTTTGTTATCGCCAAGGCCAGTGTTAGTGGACTGAGCGAACTTAGCCATTTCATCGGAAAAAGTACCGTCAACAATAGAGCTGTCGGTCTGAGATTGATCATCGACTAATAACGAGGATGAGTCGGCATCGGCATCATCCGTTGCCGTGATATCAGCCTCAAGCGGCAAAGACTCGCCCGGCGCTGCCGCTTTCTTCATCTCATTTGCCATACCAATCTGGGCGAAAATCAAGTTGATATCGGCTTCATCATCAGTTTTGGTATCATCAGTGCTGGCTTCCGCTTTGGCAGATTTGACGGCCACATCCTGAGACACAGAGGTTTTAGTCGAGGGGGAAGATACGGATGTGACTGAAGCCAACGCTGCAGAAAAGTCTTCACTATTAGTATCTTGAGTCAATGCTTTACTTGAGCTAGCGCTATTTTTCGCGCTTGACGCTAATAGGATATTGTTCATTTGTTGCATATCAGCTCCTAAACATTCACCCGAAGACATAAAAACGTGTGGGCAAACGTCAATTTATGCGGCTATAGCCATCTCTGGTGTAAAGCAAGCAAATAAAGTGCCAATAAGTGAGGGTTACATTTAGAAGAAACAGCTTATACGCACAATGGCGAGCTTGGGTTAGGGTTTATTGCGGCGAAAAAACTGCTGAGAGGCAAATTCATCGGTCATCTTTTGCTCTTTTTTCAACTCAAGAGCTTGGCGTTTTTTCTCTTTATTATCCAAGAGCAGTTCAACCGCCTTGCGTTTCTTTTGCTTGTCAAGCCAATGTTGCTGACGATAGTTTTTCTGCTTCTCACCATCGGCGACCACACGATTTTGCTGGGCAATGGCCTCATCGATTTGCCGAATAAAACGATGGAATTGGTGATAATGGCTAGCGCTAATGGCTTGGCCCTGCTGGGACTGCATCTGCTTCATATAGTCCAAGCGATAATTGTTGAGTGCATCCAACTGATTTTGGCGCTTTTGACACTCTAGTTGCGCCGACTTTAGCAGCAGTGCGGCCTGCTCCTCTGCATCGAGGGCTAATTTCAACACAAGTAAGAGGGGATCGGCATTCGCCATAACAGTCTCGATTATTTACATTGTGCCGCGAGTTGCCCAAGCATGACTTGGCTATCGGCAAAACTAAAGGCATCACGCATGGTCTGCCGTAAAAAGGCATTCATCGCAGGTTGCAGGCGTATAGCGTTATCGATTCGCGGATCGCTGCCTTGGGCATAGGCACCAATCGAAATCAGATCCTTATTCTGTTGGTAGAGGGAATAAGTCTGCTTGACGCGGCGCATGGCTTCTAAGTGCTCGCTCGAAATCACCATTGGGGCCACACGGCTGATCGAAGCCTCAATATCGATTGCGGGATAATGCCCAGAATCCGCCAGCGAGCGTGAAAGCACAATATGTCCATCGAGGATCGCCCGAGAAGCATCGGCAATCGGATCCTGTTGATCGTCGCCCTCGGTCAGCACAGTATAAAATGCGGTGATAGAACCTTGTCCAGGCCCACCATTACCCGCCCGCTCAACCAAGCGTGGCAATTTAGCAAATACCGAAGGCGGATAACCTTTAGTTGCCGGCGGTTCACCTACGGCCAGAGCAATCTCACGCTGCGCTTGGGCGTAACGAGTCAGACTATCCATTAATAACAATACGTTATAGCCTAAATCACGAAAATACTCAGCGATACGAGTCGAAGTTTCACAGGCGCGAAGGCGCATCAAGGGTGAGGTATCGGCGGGCGCCGCCACCACAACAGAGCGTGCTCTGCCCTTTTCACCGAGGATTTCTTCAATAAATTCTTTAACTTCGCGGCCACGCTCCCCGACGAGTCCCACCACAATGATGTCAGCTGTCGTGCCCCGTGTCATCATCCCTAACAGCACACTCTTACCCACACCCGAGCCTGCAAATAGGCCCATACGTTGGCCCTTACCAACGGTGAGCATGGCATTGATGGCGCGCACACCCACATCGAGTGGTTCGGTAATCGCACGGCGAGAAAGTGGGTTGATGGCGTTACTGTGCCTTGGCGCCTGCTGTTCGGTCGATAACGCGCCAAGACCGTCTAACGGCACACCATTACCATCGAGCACGCGTCCCAATAGGGATAAGCCCACACTCAGCCCCGCTTGCTCACCGAGGGGGACGACACGGGCGCCGGGTAACACGCCGCGTAATTCCTCAATCGGCATAAGGTACAGCAGTTCATCGTCAAAACCGACGACTTCGGCAATCAACTCTCCAGCCATGGTTTCGATAGAGCACAGGCTGCCCACGGGCGCACGGCAACCACTCGCCTCTAAGGTTAAACCTACCACGCGCACAAGTTGACCACTGGCGACGGCTCGAAATGGCGGGACTTTGTCGATGCAATGATTCAGTTTATTCAGCAGTTGATGGCGGCGATTTTGCATCTTGCTCTCCATCAGCTTGCGACTCTGTACTCAGGGACTCGGTGCTCTGCGCCTCGTCACCTAGCTCAGCACCCGATAGCACTTTTGCGGCGTTTTCCTCATCGAGGACCGCTTGCCGTTGTTGCTGCTGATGACTCAAATGGAACTGTTGATTACGTAATGACTCAAACACCGCATCGATGCGCGAGGACAGGGTTAAGTCCACCAGCGAGCGTTGGCTGCTGATAATACAATCCCCAGAATTTAAGCTGGGATCGGCCTCTAACTGCCACTGATTACGGTTCAATTGAGTACTGGAATATAGCTGCTCCACCAAGGCAACATCATCGGGATGCATGCGAATACTGACGCTTTGCTCCTTGATTGGCAGAGATTCGACCCCTAAACGTAGCGCCGACAGGATTTGTTCTGGATGAGTTTTAAGTTCATGACCAATCACAGATTTGGCCAGCGCCATAGTGAGTGTCATTAAGGAATGTTCAATATCGCCATCGAGTAATTGCAATGGCTTTTCAAATTGGCTTAACAGCCCTTCAAAGCGTTGGATTAAAGTTTTAGCTTCAGCAAGCCCAGCCTCAAGCCCTTGCTCATGACCTTGGGCTAGGCCCTCGGTATGGCCTTGCTCTAAACCTTCGAGTCTGCCCTGCTCCAGTCCTTCGGCATAACCTTGCGTCTTACCTTCGTTAAAACCTTCTTCTTCGGCTTGAGCGCGAATATCTTCAATTTCCGCCATGGTAGGTGGCGCAATGGTTTCGGCGGCCACCGCCTTGGGCGCTTGCTGCGGCGAATAACCAAAGAGGTTTGAAATACTCACCTCTTCGGTTTGGGTCACATCGGGTAATTGCCAATGGCTGAACTCGATCTCCGAGTCGCTGACGACCCGATGGGACAATTTATTGTCGCTATTGTCACTCCGATTAGAGGAACTCATCGCCGCCACCGCCGCCTAACATGATTTCACCGCTGTCACTTAATCGACGCGCAATTGACAGAATTTCTTTTTGGGCGATTTCCACTTCGCTGATCCGGATTGGGCCCATGGCCTCTAAATCGTCACGCAGCAATTCGGCGGCCCGTTTTGACATATTGCCCAATATTTTGTCTTTGAGCTGATCGTCTGCACCTTTCAGCGCCTTCATCAATACATCCTGCTGCACTTCACGCAGCAAGGTTTGGATACCACGGTCGTCCACATCGATCAGGTTTTCGAATACGAACATTAAGTCTTGGATTTGCTGCGCCATTTCCTCGTCGGTTTCGCGCATGGTTTCCATCAACTGACTTTCGACCCCCGTATCGAGGTAGTTCATAATGTTGGCCGCCGCCTTTAGACCGCCCATCTTCGCTGCTTGCGCGCCGCCTTGACCGGCGAATTGCTTCTCCATGATGTCGTTTAATTCCTGCAATGCCGCAGGTTGCACTTCTTCAAGGTTAGCAATACGCATCATTAAGTCTAAGCGGGTATTCTCTGGGAACTGGCCGAAAATTTCCGCCGCTTGATCTGGCTCTAAATACGATAAAACAATGGTTTGGATCTGTGGATGTTCGTTTTGGATAATAGTCGCAACTTGGCGCGCATCCATCCATTTAAGGGAATCCAAACCTTTGGCGCCGCTGCCCATGATAATTTGTTCAATCAAATTACCGGCTTTGTCTTCACCTAGAGCCGCGGTTAACGCCTTACGGACGAACTCTTCGCTGTTAAAGCCAATAGAAGAATACTTTTGAATATCATCGAGAAACAGCTTATGCACTCCGATGACTTTTTCCTGCCCAAAGTCTTCCATGGCCGCCATCGCCATACCGACCTTTTGCACTTGCTTAGGTTCTAAGTGCTTTAAAATGGAGGCGGCATCGGCTTCACTCAAACTTAACAGTAAAATTGCCGTTTTTTCGATACCGCTGAGATCCTTAATATTGAAACTTGAGGTTTCAGCGGCGTCTTTTGATTTATTCTCAGCCATTGTCTTGTAACCAGTTTTTCACGACTTGGGTTGAAAGCTCGGGCTCATTGGCCACAAGCGCACGGATAGCTTTAATCATATCATCATCTTTATGCAGATTAGGGATAAGAATTGAGCCATCGTCGGCATAACTATACTCTGCTTCTTTGGTATTGAGCATCCCTAAGGTGTCGGCAGCGTATTGATCCTCAATCTCGGCCAGCTCATTACCCAATCTTGAATCTTCAGGCATGTTCACACTGTCTGGGTAGATTAAGCGTTTCAGCATTGGGCGCACCACAGCAAGGATCAGCACTAAGATAACTAAGGCACCGATACCTAACTTAACGGCACGCCAGAACCAAGGCTGTTCCCAAAGCTCAGGCGCAGGTACATCTTCAACCAATTGATCCATAAAGGGAACAGTGACCACCTCTAAAACATCACCACGCTGCGCGCTAAAGCCTACCGCGCCTTCCAGTAAACGGCGGATATTGGTGAGCTCTTGCTCAGTGCGGGCAACGCGCGCCACTTGACCATTTTCACCCGCAGCGCCCGGTTTAAAGTCCACGGCTACTGACACACTGACGCGGCGCACTACGCCAATTTGCTGACGGGTATGGCTGATGGTGGTATCTAACTCAAAATTACGGGTCGCTTCGCGGTGCGAGTTACCTGCCGTCACGCTTTCTGTCGCCTTGGTCGCATCCTGAGGAATATTTGACTCCATCGGAGGTTGGTTCGACAACGCGCCAGGAATACCGCCAGTTGAACCGCCTGTCGAATTATTCTCAACCGTCATTTCGCTACGCAGCGACGGTAAGTCAGGGTTAAAACGTTTAGCGGTTTGCTCAACCGCGGTGAAATCCATGCTCACATCCACTTGGGAGGTGAAATTATCTGGGCCAAGGATGGGCGAGAGAATCGAATCAATCTTGGTTCGGTATTCGGCTTCTTTTTGTTGAACCAACTCAAGCTCGCGGCGCGCCCTGGCAGAGATGCCATCTTGGCTGCCAGAGTTCAGTAAACGGCCGTTAGAATCTGTGACGGTAACGCGAGATGGCTCTAGGCCCTGAACGGCAGAAGCGACGATATCCACAATCGCATCGACCTCTCCTTGGCCTAAACCGCCACGACGAGTGTTAATCACAACGGTCGCACTTGGTTGCGCGGTATTGCGGGCAAACACGTTTTCCTTAGGTAACGCTAAAATCACTTTAGCGCGGCTAACACTTTGTAATTGTTCGATTGCGCGGGCGAGGTTTTCTTCTTGGCTATGCTTGAGACGAGCCTGCTCCATGCGTTGGCTCACGCCAAAACCACTGTCTTGGGTAAGAAAGTCTTGGGTCGATGCAGCAGGACTATTAACCCCTGCACGGCTAAGCATCATTTTGACTTCTTGGTATTTATCTTCTGGTACTTTAACAACGTCGACATCGATTTGATATTTGATCTTGTTTTTATCGAGTACGTCGAGCACTTGCACCATTTCCTGAGTCTCCATTTTACCCAATGGACGATACTCTGGTTCCTGTGCCCAGATCATGACGAACACCGCTAATGCCAAACAAATGGCAAGGGCTAAAATCATGGTGATTTGACGCATCATATCGACGCCACCGAGACTCCCCAGCACGCCGGATTTATTTTCCTGTTGGACCCCTTGGTCCATTACGCCGGCGTTTGATCCGACAATCATTTCTGTGCTCACGATTCGTACCTGCTAATTGCGTTATTCAAGGCCTAAACAGGCATGCTCATTATTTCTTTATAAGCTTCAACGAGCTTATTGCGCACTTGTACAGTGGCTTCAAAGGCAACACTGGCCTTTTCGCGGGCGATAACAGTATCAGACAAGCTCACGGTGGTATCACCCATTTCTAAGCGAGTCGAGAGGTTAGATGAGGTTGACTGCAAACCACTCACATTACCAATGGCTTGTGAAAGTAGCTGGCCAAAGTCAGCACCACTGGTGTTATTCACTTGCTGCACAATATTATTAGGTGAAATCCCAAAAGAGGGTTTGATTTCACCTTGAAGTGACTGCATTTCTTGCAGTAATGAATTCGCGCCAATTTGCATGTCGTGCTCCCCATCGTCGAGTTATTGACGATTAAACTCTCAAGATAACGAGGATATGCAAAACTACGGCCAAGTTTTTACTTGGCCGAGCTAAAAAGAATTGCAGAGGTCATAGGTGTGAAATCGCCAAAGGATAACCAGTGGCGATGGTGCTAGAAAGGTTGCAAAACTCGACTTAGTTAGGCAATTGAATCCCCATATCGCGCATTCTGGCCATCTTGTATCTTAAGGTGCGCGCACTGATCCCGAGTTTCTCGGCAACCAACTTACGGCTACCTTGGCATTGCGCTAGGGTTTCGATAATGATCACATGCTCCTGCGCCTTCAACTCTTCACCTAAACCTTCAGGTTCATTGGTGTATTCAGCTTCATCGGATGACAGAGGCACATCTTGGGCATCGATAATAATATCGTTGGCGCTAATCACAGCTCCAGCACGTAAAATTAACGCACGTTGAACAACGTTATCCAACTCGCGCACGTTCCCCGGCCAGCGGTGGCTGAGTAAACGACGACAAGCTGCCTCATCAAACTCAGGCAAATCAAGCACATTGAGCGCCTTCGCGTGCTTGGCTAGCAAATGCCGAGCTAAGGGCAAAATATCCGCAGGGCGTTGATTCAAAGCTGGCCAGGTCAGTGGAAACACGTTGATGCGATAATAGAGATCCTCCCGGAATTGCCCCGCGGCAACGACGGCCTTTAAATCCCGATTCGAGGTGGCAAGCACCCGAACATCTAACTTAATGGTTTTGCGACCGCCTAAACGCTCCACTTCACGCTCTTGCAATACGCGCAGCAGTTTAGCCTGAAGTCCCAAATCCATCTCTGAAATTTCATCGAGTAATAAGGTGCCGCCCTGCGCCTGCTCAAATTTACCAGGACACGCCTGATAAGCACCGGTAAAAGCGCCCTTTTCATAACCAAATAAGGTCGCCTCGAGCATATTCTCGGGGATGGCGGCACAGTTAATGGCCACAAATGCTTGGTCGGCACGGCTGCTATGTTGATGAATATAACGGGCTAGCACTTCTTTACCCGAGCCGCTTGGCCCAAGGATCATCACAGAGGCATCGGATGCGGCCACACGCTGCGCCAGAGACAAGAGCGCGAGACTCTTTTCGTCGGCAACCACTGGCTTATCACTATTTTGTTTGAGCGGTAAATAGCGGGAAACTTGATTGAGCAACACCTCTGGAGCGAAGGGTTTTGCCAGATAATCGACGGCGCCCAATTTAATTGCACTGACAGCACTGCCTATAGTGGCGTACGCCGTCATTAACAGCACGGGCAATTTG
Source organism: Shewanella sp. GD03713 (assembly GCF_029843705.1). NCBI lineage: Bacteria > Pseudomonadati > Pseudomonadota > Gammaproteobacteria > Alteromonadales > Shewanellaceae > Shewanella > Shewanella sp. GD03713. Next base: position 1,481,920 of record NZ_JAOCIW010000001.1, on the reverse strand, counting down.
GGATGATGTTGCTGTAAGTAATTTAATAAGCCTAAGCCGCCAATCCCCTGCATTTGCACATCGCTGATCACAAGATCAAATTGATGTTGTTTTAGTACGATTATGGCTTCTTCACCTGATGCCACATCAATACAGTCGTATTGCGCCAACATTAAGGTATCGAGCAAAGCCTCACGCAGGGAGGCATCGTCTTCGACTAAGAGTAATTTGGCTTCAGACATAGGGTTTCTCCAGCGGCAATACAGCAGCCGATTTCGCCTGCGGGAAGGTTAGCGACACAGTACAACCCTTATTGGGCATGCAGCTTAATTGCAGTTGGCCGCCATGATTACGCACCACAGACTGTACAACGGCTAAGCCTAAACCAGTCCCCTGAGCTTTAGTGGTAAAGAAAGGTTCCAACACTTTTTGCTGCATTTTGGCATCCAATCCTTTGCCATTATCGATAACATTGAGATGTAACTGTTCATTGCTATCACTAGCAACGATTTGGATCTGCGTAGCCCCGGCTTCAAGACTGTTCATCACGAGGTTATTGACGGCTGAACTGAGCGCATTCACATTCGCCAGCATTAAGCTATTAGAAATATTGGTTACCGCCAGTTCAGCGCCATGCTTAGCAACTATTGGTTCACAGTTAGCAACAACATTCTCGATAACATCATTAAGATTAATCAGTTCGCCCAGCTCATCTTGACGTCCTTTGGCCATCAGCAGCATATCGTTAACTTGTCTTTCCAATTCATTAAGTCTATCAACCAATTTCTGTTGAAACTTAGTCTTGGCAGATTCCGATAATTTGGGACTGGCCAGATTAGCAGCATAGAGCAGTGCAGCCGACAGTGGAGTCCGCACCTGATGCGCCAGCGTCGCGACCATTTTGCCGAGGGCTGACAGGCGCTGCAGATGGGAAAGATTCTTTTGCAGTAGACGAGTTTCGGTCAGATCCGTCAGCACAATTAATTGGCCAGGTTCCGGCGTTAATGGGGTAATCGCAAATTTGACTCGGCGGCCATTGCGTAATGAGACTTCATGGCCATCATCGTCCTGTGGCGCAAACGCCGTATGGATCACATCAATCCAGCGGGCGCCGCATAACGACTGCTCCAGCAATTCGACGGCAACGGGGTTTGCATCAGTGACAATACCATCACCGTTCAAAATCACCACGCCAGAGGGCATAGCCTGTAAAATATGCTCCATCCGATTGGACATATTGGCGGCCTCACGCAGTTGGTTCCATTGTTTGCTAGTGTGCTTGAATGTTTCAATTTGCGCTAGTGGATGAGCAGACATAGTCACTCCGTCAAAAAATTGCTTATGACGGAGTGCTTGCAGATTCTATGCCAAATTAAGAAATGAATTTAGATAGATAAAACAATAAGATAAATAACATCAAAATGACTATTCTTTCGTCATTCCGTACTTACGCATTTTCTCAACCAAGGTAGTACGGCGAATACCGAGCATTTCTGCAGCACGCGCAACGACGTTATCCTGCAGCTCTAACGCCTGGCGAATCATATCGATTTCAAGCTCTGCCAGCAGATCCTTGAGGTTAACGCCTTCAGGTGGTAACTCACTGGGGAAACGCGTTTCAGGAATTTCAACTGGCTCTTCGCTGGTGAAAATCGAAGCGAGCGCATCACGCTCCTGTTGCTCTTCACTCATTTCAACACAGTATTCTGGCACATCAATGTGGCGATATTTAACAGGCAGATCGTTAACATCAACTAAGCCACCTGGATACAAGATTGTGAGGCGCTCAACTAAGTTAGATAATTCTCGAACGTTACCTGACCAAGCATGTTCTTTTAACGATTCAATAGCACGCTGAGTAAAACGAACTTTGCCACGGCCTTCGTTATAGACTCGGCTTACCAGCTCTTGCAGCAGTAAAGGCACGTCATCTTTACGGTCGCTTAATGCCGGCATCTCGATCGGAAAGACGTTGAGGCGATAATACAGATCCTCACGGAACTCATTACCCGTGATCATACTTTCAAGATCTCTGTGGGTTGCAGCTACAACGCGGACATCGGCATTGATAGTCTTAGTGCCGCCAACACGCTCAAAGACACGTTCTTGCAACACGCGCAGCAATTTTACCTGCATTTGCAAAGGCATATCGCCAATTTCATCGAGGAACAGCGTGCCACCTTCGGCAAGTTCGAAACGGCCCTTACGAGAACTAATTGCCCCAGTAAAAGAGCCCTTTTCATGGCCAAATAATTCACTCTCCAATAACTCAGGCGGAATCGCGCCACAGTTAACCGGAATAAAAGGACCATCTCGGCGCTCAGATAAATAATGAATGTTCCGAGCAACCACTTCCTTACCCGTCCCCGACTGACCCAGGACTAATACAGTGGCATCAGAGGTGGCGACTTGGCTAATCAAGTGACGCACATTGGCAATGCCTTCACTACGACCCACTAAGCTACGAAACAGTTTGGTTTGATTTGCACTGGTTGGGACTTGTGGACGTTTGACTTGCCCATAAACCTGACAAAAATGCAGGAGTTCGGTTAGTTGTGGGTAGTTTAATGGCTCTTCAATGTGACCCAGTACATTCGACACTTGCAGATCATCTACATTGCCAAATAACAAAATGGGTTGCCATGGGTACTGACTCGCAAGTGACTTGAGAGCATCAGCTGGCATGTTATCAGCAGTGACCACTAAAGCGCGGAACCGGGTATCTTGCAGACAAAGACTTAACTTTTCGATGGCGACGATTTCAATCTGCTCACCCAAAAATTCAAAAATGCAACACAGGCGACTTAAGCGCTCTGATGGGGTTCCGACAAGTAAAATTCGTTGATCTGTTTGCATCATTCAGTAGGCCGTAAAGCGCTAATTAGGTATCAATTCGCATTAATTATTTATGATTAGTTGCTGTAAAAGCTTAACAAATTCAATGTAACAATCTGTGCCACCATCACTACTGTGATGAATATTGTATTATCAGCAGTCGAGAAGCAAGCCTCGAATGCCGATTCTGCCAAACTGAATTGATTTTAGTTCATTTAAGCTATGATTCTAGCTAAAAAGGTCAATTAATTGACACAAGACAAAAAAGACGCACTTTAGGGTGCGTCTTTTTTATTACTTAAAAGTAGGGTTAACGAGCTTCTTCAGTATGGGAAGATATATTGTGTTTATCTACAGGGATGGCATCCCACCCTTCTTTGATGGTTCGTAAAATATCACAAACATCATCAATGGCCTTTACATCGTTATTGAGGTTAGCTTCAGAAATCTTACGTAACATAAAATCGTATAACTCACTCAAATTTTTAGCTATTTGCCCACCGGCATCCATGTTCAAACTATTACTTAAACCAGTAATAATACCGATAGCTTTATTAATATAAATACCTTTATTGGCCAAATCATTTTGCTCAATAGCGTAACGGCTTTGTGCCAAACGTTGCAGCGCTCCAGCAAACATTAACTGAATGATTCGATGCGGTGAAGCTACAGTGATCTCACTTTCTAACGAAACCTTACGATATGATTGCAGTGAACCTCTCATAAACACCTACCTATTTGAATCTATAGTCTCGTAAACACTGATCTTGCGCTTATTCTTACTGCCCGCATGTAATAATGCTTGCCTGTCCGCCATGATGTGATTTGCCTTAATAGTGAACTCTTTAGTGAGGTCAAGCTGACACTGAAGATAATCAGCGTCCGTCATGCTAGCATCAGCCACTAATACATTGAGTAAAAGTTGACGCTCTCCAACGAGTACCTGCAAATTTGACACCAACTCGTCAGTTTGAGGATATTCTGCGGGGATGCGAGTTAACTGATTCAATGTGTCGCTGAGCGTTATATTAAGTTCATTAAGTTCATTAAGTTGTTTCACTAGACGTTTCCTTACTTACTAACTCTTTTTAACTGCTCCAGGAAGCGAGTTTAAACTAGCTTGTAAACCACTACTCTGCTGGTTAAGTTGTCCTACGACAAGATCCATTGCATTAAACTGTTTTGTTAAACGGGCAGTTTTCTGGTCCATTTTAAGAGTAAAAGCTTCTCTTTGTTCTGCTAACCTACTTTGCTGATTAGTATAACTTGTCTCTCTATCTGCAATCACGCCTCGGGATTTAACATAGCTTTCAGAAACATCGTAAAACCGATTAGCTAAGCCTTTTTCTGGTGTAGCAAAGAGAGCTTCAACACTAGACATATCCTCAGAAAGCACTTTATCAAGCTTAGTATCATCAATAGATAACTTACCATATCTATCTGTTGTGATACCTATATCATACAAAGCTATAGAACCACCATCTTCGGTAGGCACTCGTTCGCTCGCAATACGACGGAGTTGTGATTCAATCGAACGGATCATCGAGTCGCCCTGCAATGCCGCTGCAGTATTTGTATCTTGATCGTAGGATGACAGCTCATCGACCGTTGTAACTAAGCTATTGTAGGCATCAACAAATGCCTTAACGTTTGTTTTAACTGCATCGTTATCTTGTTCTATTTTGAGTGAAGTGGTTTTAGTAAGATCAGCATCTGTTAACTGTAAAGTCACACCTGTAATCGCATTCTTAACTTCATTAGTTTGCGAGGTGACTTTTTGATTATCAATGTAGAGGACAGCATTTTTTGCATCTTGAAGCGTTGTGGTATTCATTGCATCAAACATATTGCTAAGGCCAGAGCCTGTGGTATCTGTAGCCGTGATGCTGATTTGGTTATCTTCGCCAGATTTATCGGAACTAAAAACTAATCGACTTCCGGCGTCACTGGTTATAACGGTGGCAGTGACACCGACATTATCGGGTGCTTCATTGACTTTTTTCGCTATCGCATCAAGAGAATCCGTTGCCGATACGTCCACGGAAAAATTATTACCATTGACCCCAAAAGCTAGACTCCCCTCACCGACACCTAATGCAGGATCAGTTACATTCGTTCCAGCAATTTTATGATTGACAGCGAGCTGTTCAACTTTAATAGCATAACTACCTGTTTGAGCTGTTTTATCAGCAGTTGCAGTTAAATATGTACTATTACTAACGGATATTTTGCGTTGATTTAAAGCCTCACCGGTTTGTAATTTTTTTACGGCATCCTGAAATGTCGTCAGTGCGCTTTTTAAGGTTCCCATAGCAGAAACCTCAGCTTTAATGCTGTCTTCTTGTGCTTTAAACATTGCTTCTTTAGGAGTTTTTTCAGCATCCACTAATACTTTTACAATGTTATCAACATCTAACCCTGAACCAATACCTGTCGCTGTTAATGCCATATAAACCTCTTACCTATCAACGGATATATAAAATTGTGTGAATTTTAAGCCTCTGTTTTCATCAAAAGCCCAGTCACTTCAGACAGTTTTTCGGCTAACTTGAGCGCTTCCTCACTGGGCATCTGCCTAATCACATCACCCGTATCTCTATCCAACACAGTGACGACGGCTTGACCAGAGTTTTCATCTACTTTAAAAGCAAGTCCTTTACGCATCATTGACATCATATCAGAAAGCTCAGATGCCACTTGAGTTAACTTTCTTGGATTTTGTTCATTCTCTGCCGCACTCTGCTCTGTAGACTGTTCAACCGCAGATACGGCAGCATCGCGTTTTAATTCAACATCCGCCGTAGGTGCTTTCAGTGGTACTTGAGCCAAATCAACACGGTTTGAAGCCGCCATTGATGTGCTTGCTATATTAATATCCATAGCGATACCTCACCATCTTAAGCATTTGTCTTTAACTGCCTAACAAACACTATAACTTTAATGACTATTTATGCGGCAAAGGGAGATCCGTTTCCGAACCTCCCTTATAACCTTATACTTCAATATGTTATTAAAGCAGTGATAAGGCCACTTGGGGTAATTGGTTAGCTTGCGCCAACATTGCTGAACCTGTTTGTTGTAACACTTGGTTCTTGGTCATTTGCGATGTTTCTTTCGCAAAGTCAACGTCTACAATACGGCTCTTCGCATCAGCAACGTTAGCTTGCGTATTAGCACTATTGCTGATGTTATAAGCTAAACGGTTTTGTATAGCACCTAATTTTGCCCTTTGGTTATCAATTGACTTAATTGCTGCATCAATATTTGTTAATGAAGTACTTCTCTGGGCTGCAGTAGAAACCTTAACATCCGAAGCCTGTACATTTAGAGCACTTGCAGTCACTTTAGACACAGAAACCGCTATATCCTCTTTATTCTGGTGTCCCACTTGGAATGTCTTACCAGTAGCAAATGAACCATCCAGTAACTTAGTGTTACCAAATGCTGTTGTATTAGCAATAGCAGTAATCTCAGTTGCAAGCGCGTCCAGCTCTGATTTTATAGCATCAAGATCGGATGTAGAATTTGAACCGTTTTCAGACTGAATAGTCAGATCACGCATACGTTGCAACATATTAGTTTGTTCTTGCATCGCGCCTTCAGCAATCTGTGCAATAGAGATCGCATCGTTGGCGTTACGCATACCCACTTCTAAGCCACGAACCTGACTATTTAAACGGTTAGAAATAGCTAAACCTGCTGCGTCGTCTTTTGCGCTATTAATGCGCAGACCACTGGATAAACGTTCCATGGAGGTGGCCAAGCCGCTTGCTGAAGTATTTAGGTTTTTCTGTGCTTTCAAAGATGTAACGTTTGTGTTTACTGTAATGGCCATGATCGTTTCCTCTTTATACCTGGCTTTATCTAAACTTGCCTGTCTGCTTAAGCCAGGCGGGTCTTAGTGGTTACAGTATATTTAACGGCCATCTTTTTTTTATCTTTAGTATTATTTTTAAAAAATTTTTATGTTTATAAAAAATCTTTTTTTTCATAAAGATAAAGCTTTTCAATTAAAAACTTTGCCTACTTTTCTAATCGTAGCTAGAAAAAGTAGGCAAAAGTACTCTACAAAAGATACGCTAACTTAAGCTTAGCCCAACAATGACAACGCCACTTGTGGTAATTGGTTTGCTTGAGCGAGCATCGCAGACCCAGTCTGTTGCAGTACTTGGTTCTTAGTCATAACTGACGTTTCTTTCGCAAAGTCAACATCCACAATACGGCTCTTCGCATCGGCAACGTTAGCTTGAGTATTAGCACTATTACTAATGTTATAAGCTAACCTATTCTGAATCGCACCCAAGTTTGATCTTTGCTTATCAATGGCTTTAATTGCTGCATCAATATTTGTTAGTGAAGTACTTCTCTGGGCTGCAGTAGAAACCTTAACATCCGAAGCCTGCACCTTTAGAGCACTTGCAGTCACTTTAGACACAGAAACCGTAATATCCTCTTTATTCTGGTGCCCCACTTGGAATGTCTTACCAGTAGAAAATGAACCATCCAGTAATTTAGTGTTACCAAATGCTGTAGAGTTTGCAATTGCTGAGATTTCAGAGGCTAATGCATCAATTTCTGATTTAATTGCATCAATATCAGAAGTTGAGTTCGCACCATTTTCTGCTTGTACGGTCAGGTCACGCATACGCTGTAACATGTTAGTCTGTTCTTGCATCGCACCTTCAGCAATCTGGGCAATGGAGATCGCATCGTTAGCGTTACGCATACCTACTTCTAAACCACGAACTTGGCTATTTAAGCGGTTAGAAATAGCTAGACCAGCAGCGTCATCTTTTGCGCTGTTAATACGCAGACCGCTCGATAGACGTTCCATAGAGGTTGCTAAACCACTACTGGAGGTATTTAAATTTTTCTGTGCCTTCATCGAAGTCACGTTGGTATTAACTGTAATAGCCATAATTTTTTCCTCTTCTAAGTATCTTGCCAAGACTTCGAAGCTTGGCCATTTCCAATCTTGAAACTACCTATGTATTCAGGTTGTTACCCCAAAATATCACGCTTAAATATAATCAAACAGGGAAACAGAACCCACCTTACTAAACACGCTAGAGACTGCGTTCAATGCAAGCTGCTGCTTTGCAAATTCCGTAATCGCTGACGCGTAATCAAGATCCTCAAGTAGAGAAAGAGCAGATGTATTCAACACTTGTTCCTCGATGTGAGTATCTTTGTAGCTTTCAACGGCTTTCAGATTATTCCCCGCCACACTTCTGGCAGAACTGATCTGATTGACACCACTATCGATGTCATTCAATATCTGTGCCAACTGAGATCGACCTTGAGGTGTGTTAGCTGAATTAGGATCTTCAATTAATGCGATCGCACGACTGATTGTATCGAAAATGCTGACTTCAGACTGTGGCTCCATGGTGAAACTATCGCCAGCGCTGGGTTTTCCAGAAATGTTGACTTCAATACCATTAAAACTTACAGGGGTTGCCGCATCAAAATTAGCAATGTTCGCCACTGGATTATTGGCTGAATCAAGTACTTGTAAATTGGTTCCACCAGAACCATTATCTGAAAAATTAAATGTATATGTATCAGCTAGATAAGTTGCTGGATCAGCAATCTTCGCCGTTTTAACACTAAACTCGCCCTGCTGGCTGGCCAAATAATTGACACTATAATCGCCAAGTCCATTGGGGGCTTTCATAAAAGCGGTGTCGCCAGGGACATTAGTTCCTAGTGCAACGCCAGACTGCACTAAACTATTTCGAATGCCAGAATCACCGCTATAAACTATTTTGGGTGGTGTAGAGTTATCGAAAGCAAAAGGCTCTTTATCAGTGCTGTAGCCAGAAAACATATAATTGCCAGATTCATCCTTACTATTGGCAATAGATAAGAGTTCTTCTAAGCTGCCTTTCATTTCATCGGCAATCATTTGCCGCTCAGAATCCGCGAGAGTGCCGTTTACCGCTCGCATAACTTGTTCACGTATGGAAGATGCCAGATTTTCGGCACTCCCCAACTTACTTTCAGTTACTGCTAATCGATTAGTCGCGTAGTCAATATTCTTCATAAATTGATCGACTAAGGCATTGCGTTGATTCAGGTTATCGATACCTAGCGCCGCGACAGGATCATCACCTGCAGTATTGACTTTTTTGCCACTACTGAGCTGTTCGAGGATCTTGCTAGTTGCCGTTTGCTTTTGCAGTACACTCGTAATGCTTTGATTAAAGATCTGCGCGGATGATAGTCGCATGATTAAATCTCCTAACGCACTGAAGTTAATAGGGTGTCAAAAATTTGTTGTGCCGTAGTCATGATACGGGCTGAGGCTTGATAAGCTTGTTGAAAACGCATTAAATTGGCGGCTTCTTCATCTAAGTTGACGCCCGATTCGCTTTCTACTCTGGCATAGGCTTGTTGGTAAATAGCCTCTGCAGACCCTACACGCACTTCGGCCGCTTTTGTCTTACTGCCTATGTCAATTTTTGTATTTTCAAATACATCCGCTAAGGTTGACTTCCCCCCATTCATCACTTTACTTTCACTCAATTTGGCCATAGCAACGGCGTTAGAGTTGTCGCCTTCAGCAAAGGCTAGGTTAAAGGTAAATCTGTCATTACTGGCGGCTGCGGTACTATCAACTTCAAAGGTAAAACCAAAGGCACTTATACTTGGGGGAGTATAAGGAGCGGCAGCGCCAAGGGAGGTTCCGGAGGCATCAAATGCTTCATAGGTTGGAGGTATCGCGGTGGTATCGAGCTGGATCGTCAATTCACTGCCAGTAATAGGAAAATTGGCTGCACTGCGATTCGTAATTTGCGTCAACTTAACTTGGGTATTACCTGAGTTCGCTGCATCAGCGGTTATTTTAGGCGAAGCGGCGGCAATGCCTTTTGGATCCGTCATTTCAACGGTAATGCCGTTAGCGGCGCCCGCAGTAGGGCGAATAACAAAGCGATCACCTGAAGCCATCGCCCCAGCTTTAATATCGATTGAAAATCCAGCACCACCTTCTAAGGTCGACCCATTTAAGGTCAGTGGTGTAATTACCCCGGTTTCTGTATCCCTTAATTCATAGGAGGCCGGCGCAGTAAAAGATAACTCATATGAGCCACCCGTTAATAAACGCGTATCATCAATATTCACACCTAAAGTTGCGTTACCAGTATTGTTTGAATAGCCACCAACACGACCCAATGACATTAAAGGATCATTAATATCCCTAAAGATATTCGATCCAACTTGACCATTGAGATCAAATCCTTGAGCTTGCATTTTATTGAAGTTATCAGCAATCCCTAGGGCTAACTGATCGAGCTCGTGACTTGCCGGAATTAATGTTTGATCACGGTACTCAAACAGCGCACCTAATTGCCCGCCTAATTTACTCGGATCGGCAGCAACACTTTGTGAGCCAATACTTGACGTCAATTGCAATTCATTGGGAAATGGATCTCCAGTTTTAGTATCCATCGTCATGGCGATTTCACCGGAAACCAACATCACCGAGCCGCCCAACATAATGCTTTTGGCACCATTCTCTTGAGGAATAACATTCACTTGAGCATATTGGCTTAGCTCTTGAATGAGCGCATCTTGTTTATCTAATAAAATCGGATCTTGGTTAGGTGATTTCATCAATTCAAGGTTGAGATTAGCAAGCTCAGTACTGATCTCATTGATGCGCTTAGTCATGCCAGTAATTTGATCATTGGTCTGATTAAGTTGCCCATTCAAGGTCGACTGCATTTGGTTCAAACTGCTCGCCAATTGTTTAGCATCGTTTAAGGTTGAGCTACGAATACCTAAATCTGCGGGTAAATCCGCCAAGCTGTTGAGGCCAGAAAACAAATCGTTCAAGCTCTGTGGTACCACTTTGCCAATTTGGGAGAAAATTTGGTCTAGCTCACTTAGCTTGCCAAAGCTGGCCTCGGCTGCACTCAGAGTCGTTTGGCCAATACGCAACTCGCGCGCAGCGTAATCGTTATAAATACGTTTTACATCAGAGACATAAGTACCTGTACCATAAAAACCATTTCCAAGACGTTGGGAGTCTAAGGTGGTTTGGGTTGCCACTTGTCGGTGATAACCCGCGGTATTGGCGTTAGCAATGTTATTACTGGTCACCCCTAGTTGCGACTGCGAGGCTAGCACCCCTGTACGGGCAATGTTTAATAGATCGATAGCCATTAGCCGACACTCCTCAGAACTAATAACCTATGAAGATTTATCATTTGTCTTCTCCTTGCAGTATCGACTTAAGCTCTTGGCTTATTGTCTGCATCACTTTAATGACTTTCTCAGCATATTTTGGATCGGTGGCATAGCCCGCATCCTGCAATGCACGAATAAATTGGGTTGGTGAAGCGGCGACTTTTTTAGCATCTTGATAACGCTCACCCTCAGCGATAAAGGATACGAAATCGTTAAAACTGTGCTCAAAATCAGCATACACACGGAAATCGGCTTTTTGTCTAACGGCAATACCCTGCTCAAATTCCAAGGTACTCACGTTAGCCTTATCACCTTGCCAGCGACGGTCGGCTTTAATATTGAACAGGTTATGGCTAGGCGCGCCATTATTGCCACGGACAATTTTTTGACCCCAACCAGTTTCAAGTGCCGATTGTGCCAATAACACTTCGGGTTTAGTGCCAAGTGCTTTGGCGGCTTTTTCCGCATGGGGATAAAGCGTCGCCAAAAATTCTTCACGGCTACCAAACTTAAGCGTCTTTTGCGTTTCTCTAAATGCCACTGTCGGCAATATTTGGCCGCTGATAACAGGTTCTATCGGTGATAAGGGTTGCTCAGACCAGCTTGGCTTAGGTGTATCTATCGCCAACAAGCGTTCAGGTCGGTCAATGTCTAAGGAAGAAGTGACACCATCGGCCTTTTCAAATTCAACATTTGGACGCGCTATCGATACAGGTACACCTTGTACGGCTTGTTCTGAAGTGTTGCTATTTATAGCTTCAGCAGTCGATGGGGCTTGAACAGGAATATTAAAGGCTTTAGCGTCATGTTCTAGTTTCATGCCACCATCATTACGTAGCACCGATGCAGGTGTTAGCTGGCTTGACTCAGGAGACAACTGCTGCACCATCATATCAGCCAGCCCCAGCACACCTTTATCCGATAAGTCGACGGACAATTGCTGATCCCGCATCTGCTCATAAAATTTGGTGTATTGACTATTGAGAGGACTGTCTGACTCGAACACCGCATTAGCATCACGCATGCTCTTCATCAGCATTTGCACAAAAACGCCTTCAAATTGTTGGGCAACTTTTTTCAAAGCGCCCTTTTCATCTTTCTGAGCCTGGGCGCGCAGGTTATCGAGCCCGCCCAGATCAAGAAAATGTGATGAACTTGAAAGCTTTTCCATGATTTTCCCGACAGAAATTAGATGATGATAAGTTCACCATGCAAAGCACCTGCCACTTTTAACGCCTCCAGAATGGCAAGGACATCTGAAGGGGCTGCACCGACCAAATTCACGGCGCGCACTAATTCATCTAAGGTCGTGCCGGGATTAAACATAAACATCCTGCGATCACTTTCAGTCGCATTTATCGTGCTATTGCTGGTCACTGTTGTTTGGCCATTGGCTAGCGCATTTGGCTGAGACACCTGAGTCGCTTCGGCGATCGTCACCGTCAAACCACCATGAGTCACAGCCGCAGGTAATAACTTGACGTTCTGCCCAACGACTATCGTGCCAGTGCGCGAATTCACAATCACTTTGGCAGACTCCTCAGCAGGTTCCACCTCAATATTTTCGAGCGTAGCTAAAAAAGACACCCGTTGTGATACATCCCTTGGCGCACTGACTTGAATCGACGTTGCATCCAATGGGCGTGCCATATCAGGGCCGAGCAGATCATTAATCGCATCGGCCATACGCTGCGCGGTCGAAAAATCCGAGCGACGTAGGTTAAACGTCAAATAATCGCCAGTAGAAAACGGCGTAGCCACACTGCGTTCAACAATTGCGCCGTTAGGAATACGGCCAACCGTTGGCGTGTTTTGAATCACTTTCGAACCATCCAAACCATCGGCACTAAAACCACTTACCACTAAGCTGCCTTGGGCAATCGCATATACATTGCCATCAACCCCTTTGAGGAAGGTTTGCAGTAACGTCCCACCACGTAAGCTTTTTGCTTCACCTAGGCTTGAAACGGTCACATCCAATTCTTGGCCTGGTTTAATAAACGCTGGCATATCGGCATGCACAGCAACCACGGCCACGTTTTTGATTTTGGGTCTAAAATTTTCAGGCAAATTGATGCCGAAATTTTTAAGCATGGTGGTGAATGTTTGCTCTGTGTAATTGGTTTTCTCACCCGTACCAGGCAACCCCACTACTAAGCCATAACCAATTAACTGGTTATTTCGTACCCCTTGCACATTGGCAATATCTTTAATGCGCTCGGCTTGGCTAGGCAGTGAAAACACCAGCATGGCAACCGCTAAAATCAGTTTCAATTTCATGATACGACTCCTTAGAAGGGCCACCAATCGCTCATAAAGAACTGGCTTAACCAGCCCACTTTTTGCGCTTCGGCGAAAGTACCTGTACCGCTGTATTGAATACGCGCATTGGCCATACGGGTTGAATCGATAGTGTTATCCGGTTTGATATCCTGCGAACGCACAATACCGGTCACTCGGATAAACTCATCGCCGTTATTGATAGAGATCCATTTTTCGCCGCGCACCACTAAGTTGCCGTTATTGAGCACTTGCATCACGTTGGCGGAGATACTGCCATCTAAGCTATTGCTTTGATCGGCATCGGATTCCCGCTTAGTGTTCATGCTGTCTTTGTAACGTAAGTCGAGGGGAACCCCGCCAATCGACACATTGCTGCCACCGGCATAAATGGGGTCGAGCGACATGTCAGAGCCTTTTTTGATCTGATTACCCGCGCTCTTTTTCGCTTGAGTCGCTTCCTTCAACACGATAGTGATGATGTCACCCACTTTATGGGCGCGAATATCCGAATAGAGACTGGCCGCTTGGCTGTCTTGGTAAATTGACCCTGTCGCGGCAATTTTGGTTGGCGGCGCTTCGGGATATACCGGCGCATAGAAAGGATCATCTGCAATCGGCTTCTTGGGGGTAGAGCTACATGCCGTAAGCAAGAGCGCAGCGGCCAATATAAAATATCTAGCCATGATAATGTGCCTCTATAGATTCTGATTCACATAAGCCAGCATCTGATCAACCGCCGAAATCACTTTGGAGTTCATCTCGTAGATCCGCTGACTTTCAATAAGATTCACCAACTCTTCGGTCACGTTTACGTTAGAGGTTTCTAACGCGCCTTGACGAATCGCCCCCATACCATCGAGTGATGCAGTACCTTGGATAGGCGTGCCACTGGCACCGGTTTCGGTGTACAGGTTTTGTCCCATAGGATCTAAACCCGATGGGTTAATAAAGTCGGACATGCTGAGCTGCCCCACCACTTGGTTTTCTGCGGCGCCCGGCGTCTTAACAGAAACCTCGCCTTCAGCAGATACGGTAATACTGGTCGCATCTTCAGGAATGGTGATCGCAGGTTGCAGTACATAACCCGAACCTGGTGTAACAATTTGGCCTGTATCATCTAAGGTAAATTGACCATTACGGGTATAAGCCGTGGTGCCGTCGGGTAACTGCACTTCAAAAAAGCCAGGGCCTTCGATCATCAGATCGAGTGAGTTATCCGTGGTCAACATATTGCCTTGGGTAAACATCTTTTGGGTGGCCACCACTTTGGTACCCGCACCGATATTTAAACCATTTGGCAACTTAGTGTTCGAGGCGCTAATGCCCCCCGCTTGGTTAACGGTTTGATAAAGTAAGTCTTCAAAGACGGCGCGGCTTTTTTTGTAGCCGACGGTGCTGGCGTTCGCGACGTTGTTTGAAATCACCGCAATATCGGTTTGCTGTGCGTCTAAGCCAGTTTTACTAATCCATAAGGCTGGATGCATAATTTATCTCCTAACTAATCCGCATTAATGAAGAAGCCGCGCGGTCGTTTTCTTCCGCGGTTTTCATCATCTTCACTTGCAATTCAAATTGTCGCTGTAGGTCGATTAAGGACACCATCTCATCCACTGGATTGACGTTACTGCCCTCTACAGCACCACTCTCAACAAACACGTTTGGGTCGGTTGGTGCCGGATTACCCGATACCAAACGGAACAGCCCATCCTCCCCACGCATCATTTGTGCATTGCCGGGGTTGACCAGCTTTAATCGCCCCACCTCTTCGATCACTTCCGTTGTCGCGCCCTGAGGACGTACCGAGATAATGCCATCCTGTGAAATGGTGACTTTTTCAATCGGCAACGGTAATACAATCGGCCCCGCATCGCCCATCACTGGATTACCGCGGTCGTTATGCAATAACCCTGTTGAGTCGAAACTTAAGCTTCCTGAACGGGTATAGGCCTCACTGCCATCCTTTGCCTGCACTGCGAACCAACCATCACCTTTAATGGCAACGTCAAGATCCCGCCCTGTGGTTTTGATGGGGCCGGCACGAAAATTGGCGGAGGGGGTTTCGACCATGGCAAAAACCCTCGATGGCAATCCTTCACCAAAGGCTTGCATCGATCTGGCTTGCGCCATATCCGACTTAAATCCATCGGTATTGGCGTTAGCTAAGTTGTTGGCACGCAATGCCAACTCATTCATGTTTTGCTTAGCTCCGCTCATGGATATGTAGAGGAATTTGTCCACAGACTGCTCCGTCAAATTTTCAACCTGATAATAGCAAAGCAAGCATCATGCCAATAAAATTAATGGCTAATTTGCTGATAAATTGGGAGAAGATTATGAGGAAATGGCTACAAGGCCAAAAGAGGCTAAGTGTTGCCGCCAGCGGCAACACTTAGAAAAGGGAGAAATCAGCTTAACGAATTTGCAGTACAGTTTGTTGCAGGGTGTTATTCACTTCCAGCGTACGTGAGTTGGCTTGGAAGTTACGTTGTGCCGAAATCAAATCCACCAGCTCAGTCGTCAAGTCAATGTTAGATTGCTCTAACGCTGAAGAACTGAGACTACCAAACGTACCACTGTTAGGCTCACCAGCCAGCGCAGGACCTGACGATAAACTGGCTTTCCACGAGGTATTACCCACTTGTGTCAAACCTTGCTCGTTTGCAAAGCGAACTAAAGCAACGCGGGCTAATGGCACTGTTGAACCATTGGAGTAACTGGCAGTGATCAAACCATCTTCACCAATTTCGACATTGGTTAAACGCCCTACTGTGGTACCGTCCTGTGACAATTCAGTGGCGGCAAAAGGAGCTGAATATTGGGTTGGTGCATTAAATTTAATAGTCACGGCTTGAGTGCCATCAGCACCAGGGCCTAACACGCCAGCACCACCCACGCCTAATGCTTCAGTCGTCACGACCGCAGGATCGCTTCCGGTATACACACCGACAGAGTTAAACTTCAACACCGAACCTTTCCAACCGCCTGTGGTTTGGGCTGTCTCTGTACCATCAGCCGTACCATCGCCATTGGTATCCGTCTGATAAGTCCCCGCAGGACCAGACACATCCACTTGCTTACCATCAATTGCGTAGTAGGCAACCCAGTTGTTTTCACCGTTGTAAGAGCCGTTGTTTGGCTTCACAAAATAGGTGGTCATGATATGCGGCTCACCGAGTGAGTCGTAAATCGTCATGGAGGTCACACTGTTGTAGGTTTTAGAGTCCAGCGGGTCAAAGGCAGCAGGATCGAGTGAACCTTCTTTCGCATTTAAGTTCATCTGCAGAGTCACGTTTTCAGTCTGAACTGGACTGCCAGCAGTATCAGGAATTTGCACAGGTTTAGCCGTCGTTAAACTGACCGATGTCGAATTACCATCTTTATCAACTGGGAAGGTTTGCAGGTAATTACCTGCAGAATCAACCATATAATTATTTTTATCGACTTTGAATGCACCTGCACGGGTAAACTGATGATCTAGGGTGCCAATCTCAGAAGCCGTCACAAAAAAGCCGCCCCCTTTGATCGCTAAATCTAAGGAGTTATTAGTCAGCTGCAAACTACCTTGGTGGAATTGCTGTGCCACTTGACTCGTTGCCACACCACCACCGACGGCGGTTTTAGAGTTAGAGAAAATTGAATTAGCGTAAACATCCGCAAATTCAGCACGCGATTCTTTAAAGCCAATGGTGTTAGCATTCGCAATGTTGTTCGCGGTAGTGTTTAAGTCTTTCTGTGCAGCAGAAATGCCACTCAATGCAATGTTAAACGACATAATTCACCTCTACATTTCACTCAATTCAATTAAGGACCCAGGTCCAACTCAATACTGACAAATTAGGTTTCTGATACCGCGAGCACATCAGAGAGCTTAATACCTGCACCACCGCGAAGATTCAGAATCGCCCCAGTGCTTGCTGTGCCCAATGAAACACTGGTCACATGGGCATAGGTCGAAACGGCAAGCTCTTGAGATTCTCCATCAACAAGACCGCTGGCCTTAATGGTGTAATTGCCGGCACTAACAGGCTCACCATTTTCATTCAGACCATCCCATGTCACAGGGATGTTGCCGCCATCACTGCCATCGATGTTAAAGGTGCTAACCACTTGGCCTTTATCATCTAGCACACGCACGTTAATCACAGGAATTTTGTCTGGCGTACTCACCACGCCACTCAGGGTGGGGCTTTCGACTGACACATTGCCGGTATCGGTTGGGATCAACACCTTACGTCCAACTAATCCCGATGCTTGCAGCGCCTGACTCGATGTCATCACGCTGTTTAAATTAACAATCTCATCATTGAGCTTTGAAATACCATCCACGGTAGAAAAAGATGCCATTTGTGCAATCATCTGGTCGTTGTCGACGGGCTTAAACGGATCCTGCATCGACAACTGCTGACTGAGTAATGAAAAAAAGTCTTCCTGCGTCAGCTGTTGACTCTTAGCTTCTGGCACAACCGATTGGCTAGGCAAGCGGATCCCATCTAAAAATGGATTGCCGGTTGATGTACTCGTTGTGCTCGTGGTATTAGTCGCCACCGTATTCGATTGGCTCTTAGCTTGAGTCGTCTGAGCCGTATTCTGGCTAAGTTGGTTAATGAGGCTCACAGCTTACCTCCTAAATCGCGCATGTTATTTACCCATCCCAAGTGTTTGTTGCAGCATAGATTTTGCGGCTTCTGCGACTTGAACATTCATCTGATATGAGCGAGAGGCAGAAATCATATCCGCCATTTCTTCCATGACATTCACATTCGGCTTATAAATAAAACCATCCGCATCCGCCATCGGATGATCGGGCGAATACTCTTTTAATAGGGGTTTATCGCTCTCAACAATGCCTTTTACTGCAACACCTTGAGAAGCTTGCTGTTGGCTCTGCGCTTTCGCCATTTCAGCTTCAAAAATGGGATGACGTGAGCGGTAAGTTTTATCAATACTGCTAGAAACAGAATCGGCGTTAGCGATGTTACTCGCCGTGGTATTGAGTCGGACGGACTGGGCTGACATACCGGAGCCTGCCACATCAAAAATGCTAAATAAACTCATGATTAATCCCCTCTCAGCGCTTTTTTCATGCCGCTAAACTTACTGTCCAAAAATCCCAGAGACATTTGATATTCGAGCGCATTTTGCATAAATGCCGACTGTTCCTGTTGAATATCCACTGTATTGCCATCTCCAGTATCTGGCTGATTTGGCACACGGAACTTCACGTATTGTCCCGTTAACTGTGCGAGGCCAAAATGCTGCTCATCGCCTGTCATCTCAAGGCTATTGCGTTGCTGTTGCTGGGTTTTCGCAATATTTAAGGCCGCAGAAAAATCGACGTCACGGGCTTTATAATGTGGCGTATCGGCGTTTGCGATGTTGCTTGAAATTACTTCGGCACGCTCGGCACGTATCCCCAAAGTAAATTGGTGCACACCTAGTGCCTTATCAAAATTAATCGCCATAAAATTGCCTCCATCGTGACTCTCACGGGAACAAAGCAATTCATGTGCCAAAAAACAGAAACTATCAGAAATGTGTAGAAAAGGGGTTTGACGGGGTAAAAAATTACCGACTCATGTCGGTAATTTTTATTTAATATCATAATATTAAGTCTTTTTCTGGTAATAGATACCCGGGTTGCAACGAACCATATCAAATTCATCCGTCAGACCCGCAATCGACTCTGACGCGCCGAGAAAGAGTATGCCCTTCGGATTTAAAGCGGCAGCGAATTGCCGCAAAATTTTTGCTTTTGCCTCTGGGGCAAAATAGATCAGCACATTTCGACAGAAGATAATGTCGAACTTGCCGAGTAAGGTGTAACTCTCAAGTAAGTTATGGGCGCGAAAATTGACTAAACGCTTAACGTTATCCTTAACTCGCATGTTGCCAGAGGGCAAAGCATCAAAAAACTGGCGCTTACGTTCCTCGGATAAACCACGCGCTAGCGCCAAACTATCGTATTCGGCATTTTTGCAACGTTCCAACATCGAAGGTGAAAGATCGGTTGCTTGAATCGAGGCGCCGCCCGGCAAAGCTCCCGGCTTCTTCTGTTGATATTCTAAGATAGTCATTGCCAACGAATAAGGCTCTTGGCCAGACGAGCAGGCAGCGGACCATATTTTTAATGGACGCCCCAACTTACTGTATTCAGGTAACAACACATTATTGAGCAACTCAAACGGATAACGGTCACGAAACCATAAGGTTTCATTGGTAGTCATGGCGTCGATCACTTCTGCCCGTAAGGCTCGCTCCGTGGGCTTCATCGAATGTTTTACCACATCGGATAACGAAGGCAGATTATATTTGCCCATCAAGGGAGCAAGACGGCTACGTACTAGGTATTGTTTATTTTCCCCCAGTACGATGCCGCTGTGTTGTTCTAGGAACAACCTAAATTGATTATATTCGGCTTCAGCGAGTGATTTGTCAGGCACATTCACGTCCTAGATCCTATAGCAAGCACCCAAATAAGTGCCAACAATCATGTAATAAGGGCTAGATTATAGCGTAAAGCGCTACTAGGCACTAACCCACACTTTCACTACAAACTTAAATGCTTGTTCACTGCTGCCGCTAATTCATCAGGATTGAATTTCGCGATAAAGTCGTTGGCGCCTACTTTTTGCACCATGGCCTGGTTGAACACGCCGCTGAGTGAGGTATGTAAAACGACCTTAATATGCTTAAGTTTTGGATCGTCGCGGATTTCTGCCGTTAAGGTATAACCATCCATTTCAGGCATTTCGATATCAGAAATAATTAATGGGATCTCTTCGGCGACATTGTTCATTTCACCAGCAATCGCCTTTAACTTGTCCAATGCCTCGCGGCCATCTTTTGCCGTATCAATCTGTAAGTTTAATGATTCCAACGCGCGAATAATCTGTTTACGAGCCACAGCCGAATCATCAATCACCATGATGTGATAATGCTGACTTCTATCGATAGTGAGCTGCTCATTGACTTCTTCACTAATCGCGGTTTTTACTGGGGAGATTTCATCAAGAATCTTTTCAACATCGAGAATTTCGACTAACTCGCCTTCAATTTCAGTCACCGCCGTCAAATAGGAATAACGGCCAGCACCTTGCGGTGGCGGCATAATAGCTTCCCAATTCATGTTGATGATACGTTCAACTGAACTGACCAAGAAACCTTGCACGCTGCGGTTATATTCTGAAATGATAATAAAGCAATTTTCGGTACTCGCGAGCGGACGTCCGCCAGTTGCGGCACTTAAATCGATCACTGAAATGGTCGTTCCGCGAATATGTGCCACCCCTTTGACGTAGGGATTAAGTTTAGGCAAGGCCGTTAATGGTGGACACTGCAGAACCTCTTTCACTTTGAATACGTTAATCCCAAAACGTTGACGACCATTCAACTTAAATAGCAATAGTTCTAGTCGGTTTTGACCTACGAGTTGGGTGCGTTTGTTGACTGAATCAAGAATACTCGACATAACTCTGCCTTGTTGTTCTGTTTATGTACGGCCATAAAACTCGTTTGAGTATAGGCATATTAATTGCTTGCGTCTTGTTATCCATAACCATAGTTGAAACTGAGTCAAACTTCTGACACGAAATTTTGGCCTTAACGACACAGGACAGTTTCACGTTTGATAAAAGTATAGGTGCATTCTGGCGTTACAAGCTAGTCTCTTCATTATGAAAGTAAATTTAGTATATTTTTTATGTGTTATCGCATTATTTCTCACCTCGGCGGCCAATGCAGCTCCCGAGGTACCTAGCGTATCGGCGATATCAGAGTTAGCTAAAGCCCTTATTAATGAAAAGATTTCAGTGCCAGCGAATGCCAAAGTGGAAATCGCTCCCCAACCTATCGACAACCGACTACTGCCAGCACAATGCGCATCCCCAATAAAAGTTGAACTAGCATCCGATAGGGAAATCAGCCGCAACAACACAGTAAAAGTCAGCTGTGATACACCTGATTTGGCCTACCCTTGGCAGATTTTTATGTCGGTGCGTGTTGATATTCTGTTCCCTGTGGTCGTTGCCAGCGAAACACTGGCGCCAGGGGAGTTAATCAGTCCGACTCAGGTTGAAATCCGTTATATTGATCAAAATAGTTTACGCGGAATGCAATTTAGCGATACCAGCCAACTTTCAGGCGTACGGGTTAAACGCCGTGTTGCCAAAAATTTTCCCATTTTTGCCAACAACCTTTGCTTTGTCTGTAAGAATGATTCAGTGTCGATTTATGTCCGTTCCAGTAATTTTGTGCTAAAAACCGTGGGTGAAGCACTGCAAGATGGTAATATTGGTGACCAAATTAGGGTCAAAAATAGCAGCTCAAACAAGGAACTAGATGCTATAGTCACAGCCATTGGCGAAGTCGAAGTTAGAATGTAAAATAAGCTAAAGCTTTTCGTTGGGCTGCCGATACCCCAGTTAAGAAATCCCGTATACACGACGCTGGAGCCTAAAATGGCAATTGATATTAGCAAATTTAACGCCGGAGCGGCCGCGCAAGTCCGTTCAAACAGTACTAAAAAGAGCAGTGAAAGCGAGCAATCGACTCAGGTTGCGGCCAAATCGACTCAACAAAAAGGTGACTCTGTTGTCATTACGGCTCAAGCTCAACAGCTACAAGGAGCTCAAACCAAAATGGCCAGCCTACCTGAAGTCGACCAAAAGAAAGTCGCTGAAATTAAGCAAGCGATTGCCGAAGGTCGCTATAAAATTGATCCCGAAAAGTTGGCGGCCAACATTGCCAGCTTCGAAGCTGAATTGAATGACCTCAATAAAGAGTAACTATGACAGAAATAGCTAAACTGGTAGATCAACAACACGCCCATTTGGCTGTTCTTAAACAGATTATTCTTAAGGAAAAAGGCGCTTTGGTTGACCAAAACGCCGATTTGCTTTTATCGCTTGCGGAGCAAAAATCAACATGCCTGCAAGAACTCAAGGCCAACGATGACTTACTGGCCAATCACAGCGATAAATCCTTACTCTCCTCGCAAGTAGAACTATCCCATAAAATGGCCGCCGTAAAAGAGGCCCTTGCCGAATGTAAGGATCTTAACGCTCAAAATGCCAGTCTCATCGAGATGAATTTGGCGAGTCTAAACCGTTTTGCCCAAGCCTTACAGGCGAGCCGAAACGCGACCACTCTGACTTATAACGATAAAGGCAGAACTTCGACCCTTTCTAGCTTAGGCAATGATTTAAAAGCATAAGTCGAGCAGTAAATAGTAAACGGGATATAAAAAAAGCCGCGCTAAAACTGAGTGCGGCTTTTGTTTATTGGTACTGCAAGGACTAGTCACCCTGCCCTAGTGCTAAAAATAGGTAACGTCTTTAATTCTTTGTGGGCGGCTCTGCTGTTGGTAAATTTGCCATACCTTGGCAAAATCAAGCTCCAACTCAGTGACATAGTGATCCCCTGCCGGATAGCTTTTTACCACTCTCGCGCCGCGGATCACCCCAGTCACAGAAGCTTTAACATTGTCATCTGTCAGCATCCAATCACTGACACTGCTATTGGCGGTGATCTTTTGTCCATACACTTGTTCAGCCAGTTCACGATAAGCCACAATTTTTGAGGCCTGCATCGCCATCAATACTCGTTGGGACTGCTCTTTAGCCGGTTGAGTCGCTAGCGGGGCATAACCTATGGCCGTCAGCTTAGGAAAACTGCTTGGCGGTACATCTTCCCACTGAACATATTTATCTTTGGCAGCACACCCTGTTAGTAGGAGCGCCGCAACAATGAATAGGTAGCGTTTCATTTTCCATCTCCTAGCACTCGCACTTCATTCATGCCAGGGCTCGACTGGCGGTATAAAATCCCATCCTGAGAGATAACTTGCTCTGAAGGCTGCATGTAATTGCTCAACTCTTTTTGGGTCAGATAGGTTTGAGAGGCTGACACCACGCGGTTATTACTCAAGGTAACAATCCGAGTGTTGATTGCCATGCCATTGGTCGTGGGGCTCATCGTCGATACCACAATATGGTCAACGGGTAAGTTGGTCGAAAGCTTTTGCCAATCGCGCGTCAAAATAAAATCGCCATCAGCCGTCACACTCAGCCCATCACCTAAATTCAAATCCACCACATTAAACATAAAGCTATGCAAAGACGTCATCAGCCCTTGCTGGAGCTGCTGCGCCAGCGCATTGGTGCTACTCAAATTCCCCACTAACACTGGCGTGGCAACAACGATAGGTTGGTCGGGACGCAAGGCATCATTCTGCTTGACTAACTCAGTCACAATGCGCTGCGCGAGATGATTAATTGTCGCCGTAGGCGGCAAACCATTGCCGTCAGCTAAGCTAGGTTTGGGCGGTGCCACGGGTTTAGTCGCACACCCAACCAGCACTAACAGTGCCAGAGGAATGAATGCACGCTTAAGCATAGGAGTAACCTCGTCATCAGTATCAATGTGGCCCAGTGGGAGCCGCAATCTTTGCCATAAAGCAAGCAAGTATTAGACCAAGTCAAAATATTGCGCTTAATGAACTATTCAGATTATCGACAAATCTATTGATAACTTTATCCCTAGACCACGATAATTCAGGCATACAATTTGCTTAAAGCCATAAAGCACTGCCAGTAAACTGACTCATCCCAGCAATTTTAGTTAAGGGCTTATTGATGAACATACTAAGAAAGAACTTGCTCATAATCAGCAGCCTACTGCTATTTGCTGCACAGGCAAACGCCGAATGGGTCGAGGCCAGTGGAGAAGCGGTGATCACCAATGGCAACATCGCCCAAGCACGTGAAGAAGCCATCAATCAAGCGGTGAGTTATGCCACGCTCAGTACCGGTATCCAGATCACCAGCGAACAGCAAACGACTAATGGCAACTTAACGCAAAACAGCTTTGCGATTAATCGTTATGCCCAGGCGATTAGCATTCAATTGGTGAGCGAGCGTATTCAAGGCAATAAAATCTATGTATCCCTCAGGCTCGATCTCAATGATGACCCAACCCAGCAATGCCCGGCAGGCCAATTAAAGGCCGCCATCTTAATTCCCCAAGCGCAAATAAAAGACCGTGCACAGTTACGCTACGGACAATTATCGGGATTTGAAGAAGTCATCTCCGAGAAACTGGGTAATAGTATTGATGGCTACTCATCTACTGGTTTTAGCCATATCCATGCCAAAGAGCGGCTTGATATCGCACAGGAACTTGTCGATATCCGCGGCTATCGACTCCCTAGTTGGTTGAGTGAAATCACCGATAGCCAATATATTTTATTGCCACAAATCATCGATATATCGACTGAGCCTGTGCAATCAACCTTTATGGGATGGTGGGATGAAGCGCCACTCAGACAATTCCAATTTAAACTCAGCCTCTATCACGGCATTAGCGGCGAGGAAGTGTGGAGCAAAACCTATAGTACCTCTGCCCCGTGGGAGTTTGAAGAACAGGCCATCATAGCCCCTAATAGTGACCGATTTTGGCGTTCATCCTATGGCAGAAATATCAGCCAGATCATGCAAGAAGCAACTCGAGATATAGACAACACGCTCAATTGCAGACCACTATTAGGACAAGTCGTCAGCCGTCAAGGCGATAGAATTATCCTCAACTTAGGTCGCAAACACGGCATTCGAGTTGGCGATAAATTCCAGGTCGTGTTACAACAAAACTTACCCGATAGACTCAACGAAATGCGTGCCGTCGCCACTAAGAGCCGAGCAACGGTAAAAATCGAACAAGTCAGCGAAGAAAGTGCAACTGCAGTCCTCGTTGACCAAAATGCAGCTGACAATGTACAGATAAACGACATCGCGCTTAAGATTTAACCAACTAAATCATAAGCCTTTTAATCAAAGATAAAACCAGTATAATCACTGGCGTCTCTTCATAGCTCAACAGGATAGAGCAGCCGCCTCCTAAGCGGCCGATCGGGGTTCGAGTCCCTGTGGAGAGACCAGATAGTGACGTCGGTGATATCAATGGGCCAAAGCTTCCGAGGAACCGGATGACTGAACTATTTGCCGCTAATTTGAGCATCATTACTAAACGCTGGCCAATTGTGGCTGCTGCAGTAAAGAGCCAATCAATAGACCATCTCGATGCACATCTTGTTACGGGACGTAATCAAACAATTAGTGTCAATGGTATCCAACTCAGTAGCCGGCATGACCGCATCGCTGAAGCACAGCTGTTTATTAGCACCCTTCCCTCAAATACCCAGCAAGTCACGGTTTATGGCGTGGGTATGGGTGATGTTCCAAGTCTGTTGATTGAAAATCCACACTATACTCGCATCGAAGTCTGCATTTTAAATTTGGCTGTATTCGCATTATTGCTTTGTTACACCGATCAGCGGGAATGGCTAAGTCATTCTAATGTGCAATTAAATGCTATGCCCAGTGCAACGCTGCAATTTCCGAATGTTGCCATTACTCCAGATCTTAATCTCGTCAGTGATGACAATGCCACACTGAGGGATCTCTTGGTGATGGAGCTTAATCGTGATTTCACCAATCGACACCATCAAATCGATGATCCTCAGATCCTTAAGCGTTTTGCCGATAATCAGGTATTTATTACTAATGATCCTGATGCTGCCCATTTAACTAAAAGTTCCAATCCATATAAAGCAATCGTTATAGGCTCAGGTCCGTCTTTAGAAGAACATTATGCTTATCTTAAGGCGTTGAGTTTAAGCTCATCGAGACCCTTATTGATTGCTGCGGATACGGCTTTGCGTGGATTACTTTACCATCAGATTAAGCCTGATATAGTAGTCTGTATTGACGGTTTAATTTCCTCCTATCATTTGCCTTTATCAGAAACCCAAGAAATCAATCTTGTGTATTTTCCTCGGGTAGCCCCCGAAGTATTAGCCCAATGGCTAGGGCCAAGATTTGTGGCTTATGGCACGAGTAAAATTTACGACAGCATGGCCCAGCTGAACCCCAAGCTGAGACTGTTTACAAATGGCAGTGTGATTCACCCAGCAATTGATTTAGCAGTTAAGTTACATGCTAAAGAAATCACGCTTTTAGGCTGTGACTTTTGTTACTGCAATAATAAAAGTCATGCTTTCTGGAATGATTATCCATTTGAAAGTAAGGACAAATCTGAAAAACTATGGGTTGAAGCTGTGATACAAAAAGTGAAAGAAGCAAAGCATTGGTTGATTAATGGCAAAGGCCAACGGATTGCTACAGATCTTAATCTTCGCGCTTATTTACGACATTTAGAACGCTATATTGCTAAACATCCACAGGTGAAGTTTTACCAAGCCAGTTTATCGGGCGCGAAAATCCGTGGTTCGCAATATAAGGAGCTGATTTAATGTCTTTCAAACCACATAATTCACCAAAACAATCCCTAGAAGACATGCTTTGCCAAGCGGCCCACTCCTTCCGTTTAGGCAAGGAAGCTCAGGGCTCAGTGGAATTTCGTTTATGTCTCGATTCAATAGAGAAGCATCACCCCGAGCTGATGCAATTACCCTCATTTCAGCAAATGCTGGCGCCAATGCTACAAGCTCAGGAGCTACACGATTGGCTAAGTCTTGCAGATTACTTAGAGCATGAACTCATTGAGTTGCTAAAACACTAATTTAAAGCTTCCCTGTCATTTGCCGTTAATACCTTATCAAAGCTTATTTGTGAGCCACTATGACTAAACATTCCCCAGTTTTTATCGCCGAAGTTTCTAGTAACCATCATAGAGACTTACAACGTTGCATTGAATTTATCAAAACAGCTGCTGACATAGGTTGTGATGCCGTTAAATTTCAATTATTTAAAATTGAAGAACTTTTTGCACCAGAAATTCTTGCTAAAAGTGAAGTACACCGAAAACGCAAAGAGTGGGAGCTACCAGTCAGTTTTCTGCCAGAATTAAAGCAAAGCTGTGACCAATATGGTATCCAGTTTACCTGCACGCCATTTTATCTAGATGCAGTAGCAGAACTCGAACCCTATGTAGATTTCTACAAGATTGCATCCTATGAATTACTTTGGGATGCTCTTTTAGAAGCTTGTGCAAAAACAGGAAAACCGGTTGTTATTTCAGCCGGCATGGCTAATTTTGAGGAAATTGATCATGCAATAAGAGTATTACAAAATGCAGGTTGTCAGAATATAACATTATTACACTGTGTATCAGCCTATCCGACGCCAAAAGCGGATTGTAACTTAGCTGTGCTTGGGCATTTTCGTGAACGCTACAGAATTAAAGTGGGTTGGTCTGATCACTCAGTTTCACCATCGGTTATTCGCCGTGCGGTTAATCGTTGGCAGGCTGACTGTATTGAATTTCATATTGATCTAGACCAGAAAGGGGCTGAATATGCTGCGGGTCACTGTTGGTTACCTGAACAAATGCAACTTGTCATAATTGAGTGTAGAGAAGCGCAACTACTTGATGGTAGCCCGAATAAAATATTAGCTCCGAGTGAAGCCCCTGACCGAGACTGGAGGGCGGATCCTGAAGATGGTTTACGACCACTAAAACATATTAGACCGCAGTTTTAGATGACAATAGGTAGTGTTCAAATTTCTGTGTCATTTCTTTAAGCTATACCAAAAAGAGATGATTTATGACCACACCTACTTTTGATATCAATGCTGCCATTCAAGCGCTGCGTGAAGGTAAAGACCTCACCGGCAAGGATGGCATCTTAACCCCTTTGATTAAGCAACTCACTGAAGCGGCCTTAGCCGCAGAGTTGGATGGCCATTTGGCGAGCACTGAAGGCGCTAATCGTAAAAACGGTAAAACCACTAAAACAGTTAAAAGCCCCATTGGTAACTTTGAGTTGAACACGCCCAGAGACAGAGCGGGCACCTTCGAGCCTCAATTAGTCAAAAAGCACCAAACCCAGCTTACCGATGAAATGGAGCGTAAAATCATTGGCTTATTTTCATTAGGCACCAGCTATCAAGATATTCGTGCACATATCGAAGACATGTACGGCATGTCGGTGTCCAACGGCACGGTGAACGCCATTACTGACAAGTTACTACCTGAGCTTCAGGCATGGCGGGAACGCGAGCTAGAGCCGCTTTACCCCGTCATATGGCTCGATGCGATTCACTATAAAATCAAAGAGAATGGTCGCTTTATCAGCAAGGCGGTTTACACCATTCTGGCCCTTAACGTCGAAGGCAAGAAAGAGCTATTAGGCTTATATCTGTCTGATAATGAAGGGGCTCACCATTGGTTAAGCGTACTAACCGACCTGTATAACCGTGGGGTGAAAGACATCCTCATCGCCTGTGTGGATGGCCTTAAAGGCTTTCCTGAAGCGATTGAAACCATATATCCACAGACGGAAGTACAGCTGTGCGTCATCCATCAAATTCGCAACTCAATGAAGTATGTCGCGTCCAAGCACCAAAAAGCCTTCATGGCCGATTTAAAGTGTGTTTATAAGGCTGCCACCTTGAATGCGGCCGAGATGGCACTGGATGAACTGGAGACAAAATGGGGTGATAAATACCCTGTAGTGATTAAGTCATGGCGCAACAAGTGGGCACTGCTATCGGTTTATTTCAAATACCCTGACTACGTTCGGACCGCCATCTACACCACCAATGCGGTTGAAGCCGTGCATCGCCAATTCAGAAAGTTAACTAAAACCAAAGGTGGTTTTGCTAACGAGAACAGTTTACTCAAGCTGCTTTACGCGGGTATATTGAAGGCCTCTGAGCGCTGGACTCACCCCATCCAAAATTGGAATTTGACGCTATCACAGCTCTCAATCCATTTTGAGGGGCGCTTAGAAAACCATATCGATCTGTGAAATTAACCTGACACAGAATTATGAACAGCCTCTGACAATACGATTGAATAACACTGGAAATAAGATCTAGTGTTATTCATCTAGTTTTTAACAAACTTCAAATAAAATCGTTTTATAAACCCAAGCTATCCGCATCTCTAATTCCTCAAAAGAATCGGCAACCACAATAAATACACCGGCTCTATCTGCATGACTACAAATCGGCCTAACTATTTCGCCAACATTAACAAAAAACTCTAATTTTTTAACAAAATCATGAGATCTAACTTTTTCAATCCCATGAATGGCGGTCAATTTACCTTCCTCGGGGAAAAAATAACGGTTCGCAACAAATTGGTTTTGCTTTGGTATTAAAGCATCGAAATTAGGTTCAATATCTAATGCAATTTCTAGCGCAGTTTGAACATAGTTCACACCCAAACCTAACGGAACGAGACTTTCTGAAAAATCTCCCCCACTTAATCTAGTTGCAACTTCAATAACCTTTGGACCAGAAGGAGTAAAAACAATATCCCCTTTTATTACACCACTTTCAATATCTAATGCTTTGGCTACATCATCGATTAGTTGTTCAATGTCACTTCGCTGTTGTTGCGATAAACGGCTGGGTTGCCAACCGCCATTTTCAAGAATATATGGAGCAAAAACATCTAACATTTCATAGTTACGATCAACAAATCCTACAGTATGTCCTTTCCCTTGATAAAACAGTGTTTCGGTGCTGATCTGTGGTCCTTCTAAATACTCCTCAATGATTAGCTGTCCACTAAATGATTCTTCAAGGGAACTTTGATATAATACATCTAAATCTGCTCCCTTCTTTAACAGAAACACACCTCTAGCCCCGGATCGATCAACTGGTTTAAGAACGAGTGGAAAACCTCGCTCAACGACCAACTGACACAGATGTTCAAAACTATTAACAGCAGAAAACCAAGGAATAGCGATACCATTGTTAGCAAAACATTGTTTCATCAATAACTTATTGGTTGCAATTTCTGCTGCCCTTAACGGGATACAAGGAACAGAAAGGTACTCTGCGAGAGCAGAAACATATTGTGAAATGTCGCTTCCCATTACAGCAACACCATGTATAGGAAAGATTAAACCATCTACAAATGCTTTTAGTGCAGGCAAATCCCTTGTACTAACGACTGCATATTTATCAGCCATTGAAAAGCCTGGGGAGTCGGGATTTCCATCAACCACGATGACATAAAGCCCCATAGCCTTTGCCGTCTTGATAGCAAAAACTTGATCTGAACTACCCCCTAAAAGCAGAAGATTCTTGGCTTCAGTTATCAAGGATTGCTCCTCCACTAACGGCCAGTATTTGCCCTGTCATGTACTGCTGTTCATTCGAGGCTAGAAATACACAAGCATCAGAAATATCTTCAATTCTTCCCGCTTTCTTTAACAAAGTCATATCTATAACCTTAGCTCCAGCTGGCGAATCAATTTCATCAGCAGTCTGATCAGTACGAATTAGTCCCGGTGCAACGGCATTTACAAGAATATTGTGCTCAGCTCCATAACGAGCAAGGATTTTAGTTAAACTATTTAAACCAGCCTTTGATACAGCATAATGGACAGTCTTAGGACCATGATACTGACCCGCAACAGAGGAAATGTTGATAATCCGGCCACCACCAGCAGATTTCATTAGTGGAAATATCTCTTGGCAACACATAAAGGGGCCTTTTAGATTGGTCCCCATTATCATATCCCAAGCCTCATCCGTTATTTCATCAAACCAACCTCTTTGATTAATACCAGCATTGTTAACCAAAATATCTATACGACCACATTCGAGTTGTGATTTCTGTATTAAATACTTAATCTCATCACGCTTTGTAATATCTGCACGAATAGCGAGAACTTTATGCCCAAAGATTTTAAGCTTATTCACAACTCTCTTTGCAGCTTCGCCATTGGTATTATAGTTAATAATTACGTCGGCGCCCTCTTTAGCAAATGCCTCCGCAATACCAGCACCAATTCCTCTTGAAGCGCCCGTTATAAGAGCAACTTTTCCGGTGAGTCTACCCACTCATAAATCCTCTAGATAACCAGTCCAACGTTGTTGGATTTGCATAATTATTTGCTGAGCAGTAATACCTGCTTCATCACTACATTCCTGTTTGCTTCCAGGGCGGATAAAACGATCAGTGACACCACTTCTAAATACTCGGAAGTTAACATCCGCATCACTAAAGCTTTCAAGTAATAAAGAACCAAACCCTCCCGCTAATATACTCTCTTCGATAGTGATGATGTCCATACCAGAGACTAATAATTCAAGAATTTCTTTTGAAGGAAATGGCTTGATGCTCTGTACACAGATAATACCGAATGTCTTACCCAATTTGGCTAAAAGTGATTTTAACTCCCAAGCCTTAGCTAAAGTATTCCCAAGACAAATAACAAAGCCATCTTTTCCTATCGCAGCAACAGACATACCGTGCTGAATAATGCCTGATTCAGGCTCCGGTATACTTAAAGGCTCATAAGGATGCAAAATAATCATAGGTCCAATCGGGTTATCTAATCGTTTCTCCAACAATCGTTGAGCTTCTATACTGTTTATAGGATATTCCAATTGCATATTCGGGAATGATTTTAAGTATGGAATATCATAAATACCATGATGAGTTGAACCATCATAGCCTGCAAAACCAGCCCTAACACCTAATACGGTAATAGGTAAATTCATATAACAAGCATCGTGTAATAACTGATCAAACGCTCTTTGCATAAACGTGGTTTGCATGCATACCACTGGTTTTAATCCTTCAAGAGCCATACCACAAGCCATTCCAACAGCATGCTGCTCAGCCATTCCAACATCTATTACACGCTCAGGAAATTGGGTGGACAAATTATCTAAAGATGATGCATAAGGAGTTGCGGGGGTAATAACATTAATTTGAGGATCTAATGCCATTAATGCAGCTAACATTTCGGCAAAAATAACCGCAAAAGTCTTACCAGAAACTGTAGGTGATGCCCCTAAGCCAGATACTGCATCAAAAGGCATTGAAAAATGCATCTTATAAGGATGAGTTGCAGCACAAGCTAAACCTTTACCCTTCTCTGTTTTAACATGAACAACAGTTGCATGACCTAATGATTTGGCCTGATTAAGCGCCAGTACAATCTCCTCTGAACGATGGCCATTTGGGACGCTGATATAGTTATAACCTAAGCTTTCAAAAAAATGTTGAGACTTTTTATACCAATCAACACCGGTGGTGAGCTGTCTTATCCCCCCAACTGATGGTGCAATAGCCATCTCATTATCATTCACAACGATTATAAGCTTAGAGTTCTTATCTACACTACCAAAGTTAAGCGCCTCAAATGCCATTCCCTCAACCAAAGAGCCGTCACCGATAATAGCAACTGTATACTGTTCACTTTTTTTATTTTTTAATGCAGTGGCAATACCTGTAGCCAACGATATTGAGGTTCCAGCATGTGAAGCATCTATAATATCGTGCTCACTTTCTTCTCTGGCAATAAAACGACTCATCCCTTTATAGGTATTTAAAGAGTTAAAACTTTCTCTCCGACCAGTAATCAATTTGTGGGTATAACCCTGATGACCGGTATCAAAAATAATTTTATCAACCGGAGAATCAAATACATAATGGAGTGCTATCGTCAACTCAATGACTGACAGATTTGCCCCAATATGTCCTCCAGTAGTGGAGATTTTTTCGATTAAAAAACGTCGGATTTTATCTGCTTCTACATCAAGAGCCTCAATTGGTAAATTTTTAAGCTCAGCAGTGGAACTTATAAATTTAAGATCATCATTGACAATCATAAAAAATCCTTAACTTTAATGAATAGGTTTTATACAAACTAAAACAGTATTAGTCCCATAGGGATCAGTATCATCATGTATAATCCCAGCCTTAATGCCAATGACCTTAACAATATGAAAATAGCGACTCATCAATTGAAGTAAATAATCTAAATTATATTCAACTAAGTGACAGGAATTGACTGGAATATGACCATAACTGTTTTGTGGTGTACTTAAAATTAACATGCCGCCTGGTTTGATGATACGCAGTAACTCTTTAAGACAAGCGTCTTCTGGCACATGTTCTAATGTTTCAAAACAAGTAACACCATCATAACTATTATCATCAAATGACATATTAGTTATGTCTTCGACAAAAAAATCTACGTTTTTTTGCGCAGAATGCTGCCTAGCAAACGCGATACTTTCAGCATCTAAATCTGCTCCATGCACTAAGGAAATTGAGGAGGACATCATGCGAACACCATAGCCATCAGCACATGCAATATCCAAAACCTTCATGTTTTTTTTAAGATATTTAAGCGCTATTTGATAGTGATAACCGAATCTGTCACCACTAGCAATTCTATGACTATTGACTTCTTGACGTGGAATTTCATAGATGGGTTGCGTTAATTGCCTACATTCCTTTAAATATTCATCAGAATATTGAGGCAAGACACTCAAATACTCAAAGTTATAATCATAACGATTCAGTTCAAAATATGCTTTAGGATGGACGTGAAATTTGGCTAGCTCATGAGTATTCAAAATATTGACAAGTTCTCTAAGAGCACCTACACGAAATACTTCAGAGCTAAAATGAACAGGAAAGTCAGCAGGTAGCTTTATGCAATCTAGTCTTTTTTGTTGCGCGATAGCTAACATTTGCTGGCTAAGATTAGAATCAAAACAGAAATGGATGCCGTCCACACGAACAATGTAATCATCCTCAGAAAGCTCTACTGATGCCGCAATCATACGTTTAAGTGGGCTTTCATCAAATCCGTAGAATGAAGTCAAACGCTTGTCGGCAATAACTTCCACAACGTTATTCAATTCACCATCACGATCGAATTCTGGTGCGACAAGTGATACTTGAGCATCAGGGAATGCAGCTAATGCATCCTTAATGGTTCTAACAACGGCAATTTCACCATTAACTAGCCCCATGCAAATATCCCTTCCCCCCGCCCAAGAACGAGAGCTAGCTTGGATCAATATTTTAATATTATTCATAGGTATCCCTAAAAACTTTTTCTAGACTTTCTTTGCAAAAAGAACGACTTCACGTCCCATACCAACGGAAGCAAGCGCCTGATAAAACCGCCTCTTAACCTTGTTATTACCAGAGAGCAGCATCTGAGTATCGAATCTCATCCGCTTTTTATGGCAAGCACGTCCAAGCTCAGAAGAATCAACATAATTATCCCCCATCAGTAAAAACATATCGATGGGAAAAGTAGTCTCCTGCATCACTACCTCAAATCCTTCAGAGACAAGCAAATTTCCTAAGGTCTCAAAATTAAAATAATTTAGATGATGCGGTGGAGCAACCCACCATGGACGATATCCTTCATAAGTTCTCAACGTTTCTTGAAAAGGGTTGTAGTCATTAGGAACAACTACACACAGTATACCACCTTGTACTAAAGACTCTCGAAAAAGTGATACCATTTCTCTTGGATTCGGGATGTGTTCAAGAACGGCATTAGCATGAATTGCATCAAATTTTCCTAGAGCTGTTGCGGTGTCATGATTAAAGAAATTCTCAACGACTTCTGCACCTAAACCCCTTGCGTGCTCGCATGCTTGAGCGGATGGCTCAACCCCCACCGATTTCCACCCCCGTTTCTGGCCATAACTCACAAAATAACCAGGGCCAGAACCTACATCTAATATACGTCGAGCAGTAGTAGGTAAAAACTCTTCAAAAGTATCATAGCGATCGGAATACACTGTATTCCACCACGTTTTATCCTCTTCTTTTTCTTGAAGAAATAGAGGTTTATCTAAAGTATAGTATTCATGCCTGTAGATTTTTTCAAGTTCATCTAAGGTTGGGAGAGGATGGATGTGTTTAAATCCACACATTTGACATTCAATTACCTGGAAACCATTAATCTCGTCAACGAGATGCCCCATATGTTGTTCAGATGTTTTGTGATGCATCTCTATTCCTCTAATGGATAATGTCAGTAAGTTGGCGTTTTAAAGGAAAGCAAATTTTAAGCCAATTAATATTACGTTGTAACAACCTACTGATAACTGCTAAGATTTTAGTCATTGATGAGTAGCTTGGGATACATTATATGCATTTAAATTTTTTAAACTCAGCTATCTCATTTTGCCATTTAACAATTAAGGTGTAACCGAAAATGCCAAAAGGTCAATCCGTCGCACTATATACAGTGTTCCATTTAAACTTGGCCTTTTCCTCTATCGAAATTGAACAACATCCGAATGTAATCGAACGATGTTATTGGCCATTATTAAAACTAGCTCAAAACGGCATTCCCCTTGGGATAGAGATGACAGCCTACACTCTTGAAGCTGTTCTGCAGGTAGACCCCTCATGGATTAACGAATTTAAGCAGTTAATTCAACAAGGAATGTGTGAGATCATCGCCAGCGGTGATAGCCAAATTATAGGGCCTTTAGTTCCTGCAAAAGTCAATCAGGCTAATCTCCGTCTCGGTCAGGATACCTATCAAAACTTGCTTGGTGTGCGTCCTAAAATTGCATATATTAATGAGCAGGCTGTTTCCGCAGGTCTATTGGATGTCTACATTGACCAAGGTTTTGAAGCCGTAGTGGTAGAGTGGGACAATCCTTACTCCCATAATTCAAACTGGCCTAACACATTGTTAGACCGACCGCAGAGTTTAAAAGCGACGAGTGGTAGAACCATTAAAGTAATATGGAACCATGCAATTGCTTTCCAAAAATTTCAACGCTATGTTCATGGCGAATTAACTCTCGAAGATTATCTGAACTATCTCGTTAAAATATTGAAACCCGGAATGCTAGCCTTTCCTGTTTATGGCAGTGACGCCGAAGTCTTTGATTTTCGTCCTGGCCGCTATCAGACTGAAGCAGACCAAGTTGAGGGGGAATGGCAGCGGATTGCCATCCTTTTCAATACTCTTGCAGAGATGAATAAGTATCGTTGGCAGTTACCTGAGCAAATTCTTAAGTTTTGGCAAGAATCGGATGCCTTAACACTCACTAATGCTGAGCATCCTGTATCGGTAAAAAAACAAGCAAAATATAATATAAGCCGCTGGGGATTAAGTGGCCGCAATGACCTGAAACTCAATAGCCAATGCTTTGCTAAATTGACTAAGCTTGAGCAAAATCCCCAATCAACAGAACAAGACTGGCGTTCACTTTGCCGTATGTGGGCTAGCGATCTACGTACCCACCTCACTGCAAAACGATATCAATTATTGAATTTAGAGTCTGTTACCGTAAATCGGCCGTTTTTTGAGCCATGGAAAAACCATCCAGATATTCAGATTGATTACGATGCAGAAAGACGTCGTTTGCATATTCGTACCCCTAAGGTACACCTAAGCCTAAATGGTAACCGTGGGTTGGCTATGGATAAATTAGCCTTTAAGTCCCACGACTTTGAACCTGTCCTTGGTACCTTATCCCACGGTTACTTCGACCATATTAGTTATGGTGCTGATTTCTACTCTAATCATTTGTTGATGGAACGATTTCGTGCACGTGATCGTGTCACCGATCTCAATCGAGTGAATTATGAATTAGGCTGTGCAGAGGGCCATTTAGTGATTTATTGCCGTCAATCATTAAAAAGTGGCGTCATCATAAAATGGTATCGTATCGAGGATGAAACCCTACACACAGGATTCTTCTTTGAGGAAAAGCA
This sequence comes from Shewanella sp. GD03713, assembly GCF_029843705.1. Taxonomy (NCBI): domain Bacteria; kingdom Pseudomonadati; phylum Pseudomonadota; class Gammaproteobacteria; order Alteromonadales; family Shewanellaceae; genus Shewanella; species Shewanella sp. GD03713. The sequence continues at coordinate 1,445,158 of NZ_JAOCIW010000001.1, read as the reverse complement.
CCGTCCTGAAGCCTCGGTTAGGCTCGGATTTATAACACTCCTCCGTTGTGATAATAGAGCTTGGTATCAGACAAATCTGGGCGGAGAGTTGGAGGAGTTCTTCCAAATTCATACAGATATGGATCAAGGAACTCCAGTTTCCTCCATCGTTTCAGCAACAAGTGCAATAGGTGCAACCTCAGGGACAATTTGTTTTGGCAGCAGTGAATTAGGTATCAAGCTCACTTGGGATCCTGCCAAATGTGCGGCACTTCCTATGATTTCGAGTAAAAAAATCGACAATAAATATCTCAACAGATTGTGGTTTTCATTAGTCGAAGCAGATGAAACCTTAAAGGAAGGCGGCGACTTGCTCGATTTCACCTATCGCATATCACCGGAACGTGTACACCTATGACTAAAATACTTGCAATTATCGGTGCTCGGCTTAACTCAAGTCGCCTTGCAGGTAAACATTTATTGCCATTGGCATGCGACGCTGAAGGGAATACCGCTCCCCTTATCAGCCATATTTTGACTCGACTCAAAGTATGTAAAACCATCGATACTATTGAGCTTGCCACTACCGCCGATGAATTCAATCAGCCTCTTATTGATTGGGCGAGGACACAACATTTGCCCTGCACCCCCTTTGGTGGGGACGTTAATGATTTAATGGGCAGGCTCGATGTCATTATTAAGCGGCAACAACCGGATTTTATTGTTTATATTTGTGGAGACTGCCCACTCATAGACCCCGATTTTATTGAGCATGCACTTAAAGCCTTAATAGCCTCTGATAAAGACACGATTGCACTCAAATCAGAAGTGACCTCACTCCACGAAGGTATGTCTTTTTATGCGGTGGCCGGCTGGAATAAGCTTATGGCAGTCAGCAACTGCGCAATGTCGAGAGAACATGTCGGCTATGGTAACAAACTGAATCCTGTATTAACGGTACTCTCCATTGATGACAGCGATGATTATGGGCAAGTAAATCATAGAATTTCTGTAGACACTCAAGCTGACTATCGATTTATGGTCGAAATCTACCGTCGCTGGTATAACACTTCTTCTATTGACAGTATTGTTAGTCTAAGTTGGGTACAGGAACAATTACTTAAAGATAAAGCGCTAGTCGCAATCAATGCCCATGTAAAACAAAAGGTTGCAGAACGAAGTTATGCAAAAGCTAGCATTTATTGCCATTTAGGGCCCAATATTGGTTTAGGCCATTTTAAACGTTCAGAATTAATTGCCGATGCATTGCAGGAACAACTTGGGATTGGAACAAGTATTCATACCTATAATGAAACAACTAAAAGAATCAATTCAAGTTCGAAAGTGATATGGTATGAAAATCAACAGGACTTACTTTGCGCCCTTAGTGAAGACCAAAGTCAATTCGTCATACTCGATTTTCACCCTGACTATATCAATCTGGCTAAATTTTCTAACGCGTTGACCCTATTAACCCAACGTGGGGTAAAACGGGTTGGGATTGATAAAATGGCACCATTACTTGAGGGGCTCGATTGGCTGTTTGTTCCTAGTTTTAATCGTCCAGCCCATCATCCAAAAATCTCCGCGGGTTGGAGTAACTATCTCTTTAATGCCTTGCCAGAAGTTAATAAAAAACCTCAAATTTTAGTTCTCACTGGTGGCAGTGACGCCCTAGGGTACGGCCAAACTTTACCCAAATTATTGGATTCAATCGAAACCGATTGGCCAATTATTTGGGTGCAAGGACCACTCGCCACAACTCCAAAGCTGAGTGAAAACTCAAATATTATTGTGAAACAAGATCCTAGTAATCTTAAATCCCTCATAGCAGAAACTGAGATCATTTTAAGCTGCTATGGATTATCACTTTTTGAATCAATTTATGGAAAGGCGGCAACGATACTGTTGCCACCTAAACACCTTTGCGAAGAAGACGAACTCAATGCACTGAAAGCAGCGCATTGTTGCCTTGTGAGCAACACATTGCATGAAGCGAGTAACTTGCTGCTGCAACTTCTTTCCGACCTAACATTAAGGCAAGCACTCCAAAATGAAGCAACTAGAGTTTTCAAGTCTCATCAAGGAATAAATGCGTTAATGGATGGTATCGAAAAGCTGTTGAAATGAAGAGTTCAAATGGTCATCTAACTGCAGATAAACTTTCGCACAATGCAGTGATAACACACTGCTGTTCAGAAGCAGTCATTATAGGATAAAGGGGTAAAGTCAATATCCGCTGATAGAAGGATTCTGCATGGGGAAAATCTCCCTCATTAAAACCTAGATTGAGGTAATAGGGTTGGAGATGTACAGGAAAATAATGAACATTAACTAGAATCCCTTTTAAGCGCATGTATTCAAAACACTCACGTCGTTGCCGCATATCTTCCAATTGGATGATGTATAGATGACGAGCACTTAAGCTGTTATCCAGCGGAGCCACAAAACGAATATTCTCACCACTCAGAGCATTATCGTAAACTTTCGCAAGTTCATTACGCGTTACAACGAATTCATCCAATCTTGCTAATTGCGATAATCCTAAAGCAGCTTGTAAATCTGTCATGCGATAATTAAATCCCAAAACTTGCTGCTCATAATACCAAGCACCTTCTTGGGGGCGCATCATATCAGCCATATTCCGAGTGATCCCATGACTTCGATATAACTGCATCTTATACGCAAGTTCCGAGTTATTTGTCAGCGCCATGCCACCTTCCGCGCTAGTGATCACTTTTACGGGATGGAAACTGAAAATGGTAATGTCACTGTAATAACCACTGCCAATTCTATGTCCATGCAAGTTCCCACCAATAGCATGGGAAGCATCCTCAATCACTTTGAATTGATACTGTTTAGCAAGCCTAGCAATGGATTCCATATCACAGCAATGGCCACAAAGATGCACTGGTATAACAACTTTTGGCATAGTACCTGTTAGAGCAGCCTGTGCCAATTTAAGTGCCAATGCCTGAGGGCACATATTTCCACTGTAGGGGTCGACATCAACAAAATCTATCTTAGCACCGCAATAAAGCGCACAATTTGCCGAAGCCACAAAAGTAATGGGGGAAGTCCATACTATATCTTTTGGCCCAACACCTAGAGCAAGACATGCAATATGTAGAGCAGAAGTTGCACTATTTACAGCTACGCCATAGCGAGCTGAACAATAGGAAGCAACTGCTGACTCAAATGCAGGTACCTTTGGACCTTGAGTTAAATAATCAGATTGAAGTACTTCAACCACAGCATCAATATCAGCTTGATTGATGTCTTGTCGTCCATAGGGAATCATTAAACGGCATCCAGTTTGAGGATTTCATCCTGAGTCAAAAAATGAGGGTTAGTGCCAGAGTTATATTCAAACCCCATAGATACTGCTTGCCCCTTTTCTCCTAAAGCATTTGTACAAAAATCCGTTTCACGGCCAAAAAAACGAATACTTGGAGTAATAACAAAATGGTCGTCAAATTCTATGGTGTGGTGTGAATCATCCCCTGGACACATTACCTCATGCATTTTTTCCCCTGGACGAATTCCTACAATTTTTTGTTCTAAACTCGGTCCATAGGCTGCAGCAAGATCGGTAATACGAATAGAAGGAATTTTTGGCACGAAGATCTCCCCCCCTTGCATACGGGAAAAATTCTTTAGCACAAAATCGACACCATCTTGAAGGGTGATCCAAAATCGCGTCATATCTGGATGAGTAATAGGTAATGAACTAGCTCCATTTGCAATTAATTGCTTAAAAAAAGGAACAACCGATCCTCGCGAACCCACGACGTTACCGTAGCGGACTGCAGCGAATCGTGTTTTACCATCTCCGACGACGTTGTTTGCAGCAACAAACAGCTTATCTGACGCTAACTTTGTCGCGCCATAGAGATTAATCGGGCTTGCCGCTTTATCAGTTGATAGTGCAATAACCTTGACAACATTATTACTGATTGCAGCCCGAATGACATTTTCAGCCCCATGGATGTTAGTTTTAATACACTCCATAGGATTATATTCTGCCGCAGGTACCTGCTTAAGTGCGGCAGCGTGGATTACAAAATCCACATCTTTAAATGCTTGTTTGAGACGGTCACCATCACGCACATCACCAATGAAATAACGCATACAAGGGGCATTAAAGACCTGCTGCATCTCATATTGCTTTAGTTCATCACGAGAGAAAATGATCAAGCGTTTTGGCTTATATCGTTCAAGAATGGTTTTGGTGTATTTTTGTCCAAATGACCCTGTGCCACCAGTAATCAAAATTGTTTTATTATCAAACATAGAGTTCCCCACTCAAGATTGTTAGCTTCAATTAACTACTTGCGACACTTATGATTAAATACATCAGTACGGTAACCATACAAGATTCTTGCCAACTCTGTGCATAAACACATGTTGACAACATGGTGTAACCAATGAAGTCTATTATAGGCAACTATATATAATATATGTAGTTTTTCATAGTTCAATTGCGATTAGGGTAACATTTGTCCGCTTTTCATTTTCGACTAGAGTTACATGAACTGCGTCAATTAACCGTTGGTATAGAGATTGCTTGCAAGCATCGCGATGACATAGTCTCATGTAGTTATAACCACTAGCTTCAATTGCTCATTAGGGTAAGAATTCCATGCAATTACAATCTAACATTTTGAATAATTTTGCTATTAGTCGCTTTAATGAGTACTACTTACCCAGTGTCAATCGCAATACATTCGAGGGAATCGACTCAAGAACCTTCTACGATAGGAAATTTGGAACACTTTTCAACCAAAAAGATAAGTTAAACATAATTATCGGTATGGACTCAGGTCTGCTGGCTAACTATATACTTGAACTAAAAGAAGGTATTCCAGATGGTAGTAAATTTGTTTTTATTGAATTATCTACTATTTTACCTTTATTACTCATTGATATTCCTAGTAAGTTGAGAAGTAAACTCGTTATCATTGATGAATCTGGCTTAGATGAACTATTTAAGCAAGATGATATCAAACTCTTCATTGCAAAAGGTGAATACTGGTTAATTCCTTCATCTTCTGTATCCTCTCGTCATATTGATGATTACAACACATTACTAAACACTGTTGAATCTAGATTACAGAATGAATATTTTGACAACAGCGTTAACTTTACACAAAAAATATTTGTAAGAAGTCAATTAGAAAACATTGCAGATAATCATACGCAAGCAAAAGAACTTAGAAATACACATAGAGAAATGACTTGCATTGTTATCGCGGGTGGTCCATCACTTGATGACGCCATTCAATGGATAAAGGAAAATCAAAATAGTTTATATGTAATCGCTGTATCAAGGATAGCAGGAAAGCTTGCAAGGTTTGGTATAAATGTTGATATTGTTGTCTGTGTAGACCCTCAAGATTTTAGCTTTGATGTCAGTAGAGGTATGTTTGAATTAAACGAGGAGTCACTACTTGTACACTCATATCACGTCAATCCTAAAGTATTATCTCAATGGCAAGGTGATTGTTATTATATGGGGCAACGTTTTCCTTGGAATAATGATAAAGACTTTGACAACATACCGACTGTCGGACCAACAGTCACGAATAGTGCAGTACGTTTGGCTATAGAAATGGGATTCAAGCAGGTCTTGTTAAGTGGCGTGGATTTTTGTTATTCAAAATCTGGATATAGTCACGCCAGCGGTACAGTTGAAGCAAGTTTGGGGCCGAGTTTAGGGCACGATACATTATGGGTAAGCACTTATGCCGGTTACCAAGCAGAGACCTTAATCCAACTTAAGCAAGCAATGGAGTCACTTGAAAATGAAGCAAAAACCTACCCTCATGTTGATATAATCAATTTATCATCAAATGCAGCATGTATTGAGGGAATTACCCATCAACCCACAAAAGAAATAACACTTCCCCCTCTAGAGAAAAGCAAACTACTATCGGATAGTCAATTTAACACTATAAAAGAAAATGACCTAAACAAAGCTTATTTTGAGTGTAAAAAAATTAGAAATGAACTTATCAAGTTACAGTATTTAATCACTGAGGCAAAAAAACTCGCGTCAAAACTTAACTTAGACTCAAAAAAATCATCAAGCACTCTTGAAAAAATAGATAAAATTGAGTTAAAAATAAACAAAAAATATAAAAATCTATCTCAGCTAATCAAGTTTTATGGTTACTTCGAATTCTCTAAATTCTTAACAACTCGAGAGGTAGAAAGCTGGATGCAACCGCAAATAAACCAAATGACAGAAAGATACTATGAGGCATTTTTGTCTAGCTGTGATCAAGTTTTTAAACTAGTAGAAAGTGCTTGTAACAAACTGCAAGATAGAATAAACGAGCTGAAAACTACTCCATTTAATACATTAGCAGAGCAATGGAAAAGAGATAATCAACCAGGAAGGTGCTTTATATGGAAAAGGATGCATCCTGACTATTCATTCTCAGCAGATGAAAAATTACTTTGGACGAAACTAAATAATCTATACCAGCTTAGCTTAACTCAAGTGAGACAAGTCTATGTTGAAGCACTTAATACAGGCTCCGCAATGGAGCACGTTTATACTAAAATATTGCGATTGAACAAATCGAAAAGTCATCAAGGCTTAGCATTATTAACTCATAACCTTATGCCTTTAACCGAAAAAGATCCAGAAGCTAAGCGGCTATACCATCTTGCATTATCGTTTCAACTTTGTCTTGAACAGCAACCTCAACAAGCATTAGATGCATTGCTTGCATTACCCGAAGAACTCTGTACGGAAATGGAGTTAAAGCATATTATTTTACTTGCACTGAAATTAAGTAAACTTGAGCTTGCGGAAGATACCCTTGTCAAAATTTTGACCCACAGTGACGAGTACATGCCGCAGTATGCGCATATCCTTAAGCTCCGGGGAAAAATCCAAGAGTCAGTCAACGTCTATCTAGACTACTTAGAAAAATATCCTTCAGATACGCAGACTTGGATAAAACTTGGTTTATTCATGGTTGAGCTAGGTCAAGCGGAGGGAGCACACACCGCGTTTTCAAATGCCTTAAAAGCTGCTCCTGATAATCAGGTGGCGCAGCATTATGTGGCCGAACTAACCCGTATCATCACTGAAGCTCAATAGACTATGGTACCGAGCGGCAATATCTCCGCTCGGTGGTTTTATTATTAGCACTTCACATCTTATAATGAGCCCGTTTCAATTTTCCCATTTCCTAGGAGACCTTTTTTGGCTCATACCTATATACCTTTAGATAACTATCGCCGAAAGTGGATTTTTAACCACAAGGACTTGCCTGTAAGCGATGATGACAAGACTGGCATTCTGCCGCTGACGGACAAAAGCGCCATGCTGATTTGGAATCAGTGGATTAGCAATAAAAGTAGCCGTGCCGAGCAGTTTACTAAAGGGGATTGGGCCGCTAAAGCCAACGCATGGGTCAAAACGGATCATTGGCAGAGTGCGTGGGACAGTGAAGATAATAGCCTACCCGAAATGTTGGCCGAGTTTATCCAGTGGCCAGACGATACTCAGGTCTATTTTTGCTACGAAAAATATCAAGTGATTGAGACTCGTTGGGATGTCTTTGTCCGCAACTGGAAGTGCTTTCTGTTTTTCGATGATGGCCCAATTCTGATCTCCCCTAAGCAAAAACAAGCGGTGATGTTTGAACAAAATGGCCAATATAAATTAGGTGTTCGTGGCTAACCACATCTGCCAATAAGTCGAATGGCTCAAACCAATAATTCCGACTTTTTACTTTTTTAAGCTGTCCCTCAAAAGAAAGCAGCCCAACTTGATTTACCTCCTAAGCGATAGCTTGTACAGATTAGGCTATCGCTCCCCTTTGGTTTCGATTAGTATCGCTTGGCAATCAACAGATTAATCCGTCATTCCGCACCTAATTTTCGATTTAAAAAAACTTGACGGCGATCGGCCATTCTGATCTATTACTACTTTTTGCAGGTAGATCATTATGGCCACTCCCGCTATCGCTATTCGTAACCTCGACCACCTTGGTTTGGTCGCTGCACTCTGCCAAGAACTCGGCATTGCTCGCATGATTGATGCGGTGCTCCCCAAAACGCCGCCCTACAAAGTTTCACATGGTGAAGCCTTGGTGGCGATGATTCTGAATGGTCTTGGCTTTCATAGCTCCACCTTGCACATGTTCCCGCAATTCTTTGCCAACAAGCCTGTAGAGCGTCTGATTGGCCCTGGGATCTGTGCCGATGACCTAAATGATGACGTGCTCGGCCGCTGCCTTGATGCCCTCTTTGAGGCCGATGTCAGCACGCTTTATCAGGTGATGGCGGAACAGGTCGTCGAGCGATTGGAGCTCAAAAGTACCGCAGTACACCTCGATATCACCAGTTTCCACGTCGATGGTGCCTATGACCAAGTCGATGGCGAACAGCTCGGTAAGTTGCAATTGGTACGGGGCTACAGCCGCGACCACCGGCCAGAGCTAAACCAGGTTATCCTGGAACTTATCTGCGAAAATCAAGCCGGCCTGCCCATTTATATGCAAGCCTTGAGTGGCAATAGTAATGATACCAAGGCCTTTGCCCAGACCGTACGGCGCCACTTGAGCAGTCTCAAGGCCGCGCAGGAGAGTCGTTATCTGGTCGGCGATGCGGCGCTGTATTGCACCGACACCTTGCAACTACTGGCACAACAGCAACAGTTGTTCGTGACTCGTGTGCCTGTCACCCTCAATGAGGCCAAGCGAGCCGTGGCAACCATTGGCACCCAGTCGCTGGTTGCGCTGGGCAATGGCTATCATGGCTGTTGGCAAAGCGCCAATTATGCCGACGTCGCGCAGCGTTGGTTGCTGGTGCGCAGCGAACAGGCTAGCCACCGTGAGCAGCAAACATTAGCCAAAAACCTACTGAAAGACAGCACGCGTGAGCTGAAAGCCTTTGGCAAATTATGTGCTCAGCGTTTTGCCTGCGAGGCCGATGCGCAGGCTGAATTAGCCCGTTTTGCAGCCAACTTAAATCTGCTGCAACTGGAAGCAGAGGTCGTGAGTGAACCTCTCTATGCTGGGCGCGGAAGGCCGCAAAAGGGTGAAGTGCCGGTGAGCTACCAATTTCACATCAAGGGGTTAGCCGCAAGTAGCTTGGCGCGGGTAGCAGAGGCACGCAACCAGACTGGGGTGTTCATCCTCGCGACCAATGATCACAGTGAAACGCTCACCATGGCTGAGCTGTTGGCAATCTATAAAGCCCAGCAGAACGTCGAGCGTGGGTTTCGCTTTCTGAAAAGTCCCGAATTTTTAACCTCGTCGTTGTATCTTAAAAAACCAGAACGTATCGAAGCATTACTGATGGTGATGACCTGTAGCCTGATGATTTATGCGGCGCTGGAGCACCGTATCCGGCAGGGCTTAGTAGAGCAGAATCGCAGTGTGGCGGACATGAAAAAGAAACCCACGCAAAAACCAACTGCGCGCTGGATCTTTTTACGCTTTGGCGGGGTACACGAGTACCAGTTAGGAGAGGCGCCACCTCAGGTCACGGGGCTAACGGCCGACCAGCAGATCATTCTCGACGTGTTAGGTGAACGCTATCGGCAAATTTATTCCTAAATCAGGTGCGGAATGTCGGATTAATCTTCGTTTGAGCCGTCAATCCCATGGATACGCTCAGCGACCATAACTAAAAAAATATGAGGTGTATGATGAAGTTACTCTCAACCTTAACGCTCACTACCGCTTTGCTTTTTCCGCTATTCACCCAAGCTAATGAAGTCTCTGGTATCCAAGTTGCCGACAGCATCACGCTCAACGCTCAGGCGCTACAATTGAATGGCGTTGGTGTTCGCAGCAAGTTCTTCATGGATTTGTATGTGGGTAGCCTGTATGTCCCCACCCCGAGCAAAACCATGACCGAGGTGATCAATGCCCCGGTTGCGGCGATTCGCCTCAATATTACGTCAGGAATGATTACTTCCGAGAAAATGCGTGATGCGATAACCGAAGGTTTTGAGCACGCGACCGCCGATAATACGACCGACATTCAGCCACAAATTGACGCCTTTATGGCGCTATTTAAGGATGAAATCAAAGAAGGCGACCAATTCACCTTGGTCGCCAACAAAAGCCGTGGCGTTACCGCCTATAAAAATGGCCAAGAACAAGCCACGATTGAAGGGGAAATGTTCCGCCAAGCCTTACTTAAAATTTGGCTAGGGGAAAAACCAGCCCAGAAGAGCCTCAAAGAGGCCATGCTGGGCCAGTAATTAAAATCGGAACTCGAGATCCAAGGCGGCAGCGCCTTGGTTATCGATGTCGAGCGCCGCTTGATGGGTGACTTCCAATTCACCATTGAAGTAGTAACCCGCGTAAAGATTCAGCGCAATGGCCGGCGTAGCTTGCCAACCGGCACGCAGATAACTCACCCACTCGTTAGTCTCTACCACGGTATCCTTATCGGCGACTAAAAATCGCTCGGTGCGACGTGAATTACCAAAGCCAACATTCCATGCAGGGCTCACTTGATAACTCAGCTCCAAACCCGCAGGGCCACTAAATCCCGCTTGGGATGGGTTCGCTAACCGCCAACGATCATTAATCTGCCAACTCACCGCCAGATAAGGCATAGTGCGTACTTCATCAATATCGTTTAAATACGCAACGCCAAAACCGAGCATATTGCCCGACTCGAAGGCATACATGGCCGACGCAACCACACCATAACTCTGCGCATGGCTCGCCGATGCGGTATCGGCATAGGCATATTGAAGTTGTGGCGACAACATAAAGGACCAATGCTTATCCATCCGATAGCTAAGGGATAGGCCCGCGCGATAACGGTCGATATTTTCCCAGGTTTCACCCGCATCACTAAACAGGCCAGCGGCGTTATTCGCCCCCGTTAAACGGATATTGCGCCAATCGTAATCAAGCCTATCGTAACCGACACGCATTCCAATAGACCACTGTTTATCTAGGGGAATATTGACGCTGGCGTTGAGTAATAAGCTGTCCCGCTGCAACTCTGTATCGCCATTGGCAACCGATGCACTCTGGGTACTAATCTGCGATACGCTCAGCTTAAATGGTTTATATTGCGCTGGTTGACGCGCCTCAGCCGCGGACACGGCATAACTTAAAAAAGGCGTTAATCCCAATCCTATATACATTAGGCTGGGCTTTATGCTGACTCGAGAATCAAGTGATTTAGTCACGCCTGCTCCTTGCGTTACTGTTAAGTCATTTGTTGCGGATAATACGCTCGATTTCAAACAAAAGTAAACTCTTTTCGAAGAAGATACAAACTGATACCAACCGCTTAATGTTGTTACACTCGGTAGGCTTTTAAGAACATCTCGGCACAACCCCGAATATACTGCTCACGCTCCCCCAATAAGCTCTCCGTCTCCAGTCCCAGCTCTAACCTGAGTTTCAACTCACCAAACAACATTAAACACAAACGTACCGCGCAGTGATGCGGTTGTGAAAAGCGATACACTCCAAGCGCTTCAACCGCCCCTAAATATTTTGTCAGCATCGCAAGCATATGCTGTGGCCCCGCCTCAAAAAACAACCTTGAAACTTCAGGGTGGCTCTCAGATTGCGCCACACAGGCTTTAAATACGGTAATCGCCTCAGGGCTAACGATCATTTCGCCAAATTGCAGCGCAAATTCGGTGAGGGTCGCTTCGGGTTGGCTTGGGTCACTGAGTAAGTCGGCATTTAAGTTATGGCCAACGCATTTGGATTCAATCGCCGCCACAAACAAATCATCTTTACTGCCGTAGTGGGAGTACACCGTTTGTTTGGACACGCCCGCCTGTTTCGCCACTTCATCCATGCTGGTGTGGGGAAATCCTTGGCGACAAAACAAATCAATGGCCGCCACCAGCACTTGCTGTTTCTTTTGTTCACTGCGGCTCATCGGGATATTGGAGGACAGAGTCATATCTTCACTCAAGGTAGCAACATAATTAATTCGTGTTAGTTAAGCACAAAATAGACTAGACAGTCTAGTTCCGCACAACTAGACTAGCAAGTCTAGTTACATAAACTTAACCTCAAGGTTACATGGAAGGATTTAAATGGACCTAGCTGCCCGACGTTTTTGGCGTGCATTTTACGTTTGCGTGATTGCCGTCTCCACCTTAACGGCCTGTCAAAAGGAAGTGACAGAACATGCCAATGCTGCGCAATTGCAAACTGTGACGACGGCACCACTGCGCTTGTCGACTAGCTATCAAAGTGAGCAAGTATTCACTGGCACGATCCGCGCGGGTAATACCACGGGCGTAGGCTTCGAATTATCGGGTAAGCTCAGCGAGTTAACTGTCGATAGCGGCGCTAGGGTGACGCAAGGGCAAGTATTGGCTACGCTCGATACCCGCTTGCTCGATGCCGAACATCAGGAGATCCAAGCAAGTCTGGCGCAAACCCAAGCCGATGTCGACCTTGCCACCAGCACCCTCAACCGTAATCTTGAGCTTAAAAAATCGGGTTATGTCTCAGAGCAGTTACTCGACGAGAACCGTACACAACTGGCGAGTCTCGAAGCTGCCAAAAAACGATTATTGGCCTCGCAGCGGGCAAACCAACTAAAACGCGATAAATCACAGCTACTTGCGCCCTTCGACGGCATAATCAGCCAACGACAACACAATCTAGGGGAAGTGGTCGCCGCAGGCAGCCCAGTGTTTACCTTAGTCGGCAGTGTGAATACCGAAGCCTATATCGGTGTTCCGGTCGCGGTCGCTCAGCAATTCGTCAATGGGCAGAATGTGACTGTGAGCGTGCATAATCAGCAATTTACCGCCAAGATCGCCGGGATCAGTGCCGAGGTAAACCCCATTAGTCGCACCCTGCAGCTAAGGATCAGCCTGCCGGAACATGCCAATGTGATCAACGGTGAAATCGCCTATTTGCATCAACAACAAACCGTCGAGCAAGCGGGCTATTGGGTGCCTGTATCGGCACTTATCGATGGGATCCGCGGCCGCTGGAATATCTATGTAACCACGCCGCCTTCACAATCAACAACCGATAGCATTTCAACTCAAATAGAGCGTCGCGATGTCGATATCCTCTACACCACCCAAGATATGGCCTACATCCAAGGCGCCATTAAGGCCGACGAACAGTATGTGACCCAAGGCTTACATAAGTTAGTGGTGGGCCAAGCCGTTTCTTCCATCGCGTCGACGAGGTAATCATGATTAAAGCCTTCGTCGAAAATGGTCGCTTAGTCAGCCTAGTGATCGCCCTACTGCTGGTCGCGGGATTTGGCGCAATGTCCAGTTTGCCACGCACCGAAGATCCACACATCACCAACCGATTTGCGTCTGTCATCACCCCTTATCCCGGCGCCTCAGCCGAGCGGGTCGAGGCGCTTGTCACCGAAGTATTAGAAAATCAATTACGTCGCCTTGAGGAAATTAAGCTTATTCAATCCACCTCAAGACCCGGTATTTCGGTGATCCAGTTGGAGCTTAAAGATACCGTCACTGACACAGATCCTGTCTGGTCTAGGGCGCGGGATCTATTAGCCGATGCCAGAAACACCCTCCCCGATGGCATACAGACACCGACCTTAGACGATCAAGTCGGCTACGCCTACACCGCTATTTTAAGCCTAGTGTGGAACGATAGCAGTCAACCGCGGGTGGATATGCTCAACCGTTACGCCAAGGAATTACAGAGCAGGCTCAGACTCTTATCCGGTACCGACTTCGTTAAACTCTACGGCGCGCCCGAGGAGGAAATCCTGGTCCAGCTCGATGGCTATAAGATGAGCCAGTTGCAATTAACGCCGGGAACCATAGCGAAAATCTTAAGCAGCGCCGACAGTAAAATTGCCGCGGGCGAGATCAATAACAATCACTTTCGCGCCCTCGTCGAAGTCTCGGGTGAGCTCGATTCCCAGAGCCGTATTCGCCAAGTGCCACTCAAAGTGGATGCGCAGGGACAAATTATTCGTTTAGGGGATATAGCCCACATCAGCCGTCAACCTAAAACCCCCGCTGACAGCATCGCCCTAGTCGATGGCGAACAAGGCGTGTTTGTTGCAGCGCGCATGCTCAACAATACCCGCGTCGATATCTGGCAAGGGCAAGTCAAACAGCTGGTCGATGAGTTCAATCAGGAGCTGCCGGCCAATATCAAAGTGCAATGGCTGTTTGAGCAAAACAGCTACACCAGCGAACGTCTCGGCGGATTGATCGTCAACCTATTACAAGGGTTTGTGATTATTCTGGCGGTCTTACTGCTGACCTTAGGCTTAAGAAACGCGATTATCGTTGCGCTGTCACTCCCCCTGACCACCCTCTTCACCTTGGCCTGTATGAAATATATCGGCCTACCCATTCATCAAATGTCGGTCACAGGCCTAGTCGTCGCCCTTGGGATCATGGTGGACAATGCCATTGTGACCGTCGATGCCATCGCCCAGCGTCGCCAACAGGGGATGAGTCGCTTAAGCGCGGTAAGTGAGACCTTACATCACCTCTGGCTACCCTTGGCCGGATCAACCATTACTACCATTTTAGCCTTCGCCCCTATCGTGCTGATGCCGGGCGCTGCGGGGGAATTTGTTGGTGGCATAGCAATGTCGGTGATGTTTGCCCTGCTGGGTTCCTATGTGATTTCCCATACTTTGATCGCAGGCCTTGCGGGACGCTTTAGCCTCGAAGGTAAACATCCTGTCTGGTACCAACATGGCATCAATGTGCCTTTAGTAAGTGGTTACTTTCAGGCAAGCCTAAGATTTGCGCTTAATCGCCCGCTACTGAGTGCTACGTTTATTGGGATAATTCCCCTGCTAGGGTTTTATGCTTCCGGCAAAATGACTGAGCAGTTTTTTCCGCCGTCGGATCGGGATATGTTCCAAATTGAGCTGTATCTCGCGCCCCATGTCAGCCTCGAAAACACCTTAAACCAAGTGCAGTTGATGGATAAGCAATTGCATCAAATCGAGGGCATCACCCAAGTCGATTGGGTTGTGGGTGGCAATACGCCTTCGTTTTATTACAACCTAACTCAGCGCCAACAGGGAGCCACCAATTATGCTCAGGCCATGGTGAAAGCCAGTGACTTTGAGCGCGCTAACGCCCTCATACCTGAGCTGCAGCAAACCTTAGATAAGGCCTTTCCCGAAGCACAGGTGTTAGTGCGTAAACTTGAGCAAGGCCCGCCCTTTAATGCGCCAGTCGAGTTAATGATATTTGGCCCTAACCTTGAAACCTTACGCTCACTCGGCGATGAAGTGCGCAATATCCTAGCCGCCACGCCCGATGTACTTCATACCCGCGCAACTCTAAGCGCTGGCGCTCCTAAGGTGTGGCTACAAGTGAATGAAAATGCGAGTTTGATCAGTGGATTAACCCTGACGGATATCGCCAGACAAGTTCAAATGGCGACTACGGGCGTTATCGGCGGTAGTGTGCTCGAACAGACCGAGTCTTTGCCGATTCGAGTGCGTTTGGGCGACACCAGTCGCGAGCAAGCCAGTCGCCTCTCAGAAATTCAGCTTGTGACCCCCTCAGGCACAGCCGTGCCTTTGTCAGCGCTGTCCCACAATGAGGTGCAAGTCAGTCGCGGGGCGATCCCTAGGCGTAATGGTCAACGCGTCAACACGATTGAAGCCTATATCGTCAGCGGCGTATTGCCCGCTCAAGTATTAAACGATGTGAAAGCTAAAGTCGCGGCGATTTCGCTCCCTGCGGGTTATCGAATTGAAATCGGTGGTGAAAGCGCTAAACGTAATGAGGCGGTCGGCAATCTGCTCTCCAATCTGATTTTGGTCGTTACCCTGCTGCTGGCCACTGTCGTCTTGTCCTTTAACTCCTTTAGGCTTACAGCGATTATTTTACTGAGCGCATTACAGTCGGCGGGGCTTGGGTTACTTGCGGTGTATGTGTTTGGTTATCCCTTTGGCTTTCCAGTCATCATCGCCCTACTCGGCCTAATGGGGCTTGCGATCAACGCGGCGATTGTGATTTTGGCCGAGCTGGAAGATACCGACAATGCCCGAGCGGGTGATAAAGAGGTGATCATCACCACGGTCAGCAGCTGCGGTCGTCATATCAGTTCGACCACTATCACCACGGTCGGCGGGTTTATTCCGCTGATTATTGCAGGTGGTGGCTTCTGGCCTCCCTTTGCCATCGCAATTGCCGGCGGGACGTTACTCACGACGTTGCTGTCGCTCGTCTGGGTGCCAACCATGTATCTGTTGCTGATGAAAACGCGCCGCACGGCTCCAACACCAGCGTTATCGTCTCAAATCGCATCATGAACAAGGTATTGATATAACTTATCTTTAAGATGGAGTCGTTCTAATTTTAAGGCAACAAAGTGCTCATCATCGGTGGGCACTTTGGTTAATTCAAGGGCGCGGATTTTATGGTCTAGCTCATGGTAGCGCTCCGCCATAGTGGCAAAAACGGTATTGCTCGTTTTAAGCTTTTGAATATTTTCGACAAAATCTGGGAACTCATAAACCAATGCGTGATTTTCGCCTAGCATAGTGTCACTCCTTGTTTCTGGTATCGACTCAATCGCAGTAAACCATAGGGATACTTCCGTTTAGTCCCTCAACGCTCGCCTTACGCCACTCTTCCTACCACTCAAATGTATATTCCTATCGACTAAAATAGAGACTGGTCTACACTGGTATCTGTGAGCGAACTATTTATAAATAATAGAAAATCTTAGACCCATATCAAGACCACGACGTAAAAGTTCGGTTACATTAGCGTTAACCTTTACCCTATAGGATCGTACAATGAACTATAAAAATTGGCCTATTGCGAAACAGATTGGTGCCCTCGCTTTTATCCTTACCCTGATCATTTTCTGCATACTGAGTACCCTCTCCTACAAATCCGCGTCAAACGTGCTCGAAGATAAAGGCATCAGTGCCATGAAAGCCGAGATGCACGCCGTCTCCGACATGCTGGAACTGCAATACGATAGCTTGCTGCAACTAGCAAGACGCAATGCCGATGTCTTTAAGGAAATGTACCCCGGCCAATTTAGTCGCCCAGATAAAACCGTGAATGTACTCGGCGTCAGCACACCTGCGTTACTACATGAAAAAGAACAAATTAACTCGTCAAAGAGTAAAGTTGACCGCTTTGCCAACCTCACAGGCGGAACCGCCACTGTGTTTGTGCGCGATGGGGATGACTTTGTCCGGATTGCGACCTCGTTAAAAAAGGCCGATGGTAGCCGAGCCCTCGGTACCTTCCTCGGTAAAACCCATCCCGGTTATCCAACACTTATCAAAGGTGAAGTTTACGAAGGCTACGCCAAACTCTTCGGTAAAGACTACATGACAGTCTATCGCCCAATTAAAGATGCCCAAGGGCAAGTGATTGGGATCTTATATATCGGCTTTGAAATCACTCAATCCCTCACACAGTTACAAGCCGCGGTGAATAAAATCACCCTAGAAGAAACCGGTAGCTTCCTGCTGATGCGCAAAGCCGACAATGTGTTGGTCGCCAATCCCAAATTTAATGCGGGCGAGCCAGTAACTGAGTCCATGCTCGATGGATTAACCCTTAGCCAAGCCACACAGGATCAATCGGAGTTTCGCTACACTAACAGTAAAAACCAACCTATGTTTGCCTACACCCAAACGGTAAATGGGTGGAATTGGATGTTGATTGGTCAAGTGAATGCAAACGAATTAAATGAAGAGAGCCTACTGCTACTCACCATCAACGCCATAGTGGCGGTCACAGGTATTGTGCTTATTACCGTACTGCTATCCTTTGTGCTAATCCGCTCACTCAAGCCTTTGCATGCGCTGCAGCGCCATATGGAAATCCTCGGCACGGGGGACTTTAGTCATCCGCTTCCACCATCGGCCTACGATAGTCAAAACGAGGTCGACAAGATCACCACCAGCGTGTCGACCATGTCATCGGAATTGCGACAATTAATCAGTGCACTGCAAGCCTCAGTGCAAAGCATTGAACAACAAGCCTCCAAAGCACAGCGGATTGCTAAGCAAAACGGTGAAGAAGCCCAGGCATTGATGCAACAAACGGATCAAATCGCCACCGCGATTGAAGAAATGTCCACCTCCATCCGCGATGTCGCCAACCACGCTCAAGATGGTGCGAACCAGAGCCAACAAGTGGATCTCGCTGCCAAAGAAGGCCAACAGCAACAAACCCAAGTGGTGCAGGATCTGTTGAAACTAAGCCAACAACTCAGTAGTAGCCATCAGGCCGTCGAAAAAGTCAGCCAAGAGAGTGAGGCTATCAGTAAAGTCACCGAGGTGATTAACAGCATTGCCGAACAAACCAACCTGCTCGCACTCAACGCGGCCATTGAAGCGGCCCGCGCAGGGGAACAGGGCCGAGGCTTTGCCGTGGTCGCCGATGAGGTGCGAACCTTAGCCCAGCGGACACAATCCTCCATTCTGGAAATTTCGCAAACCATTGATAAGCTACAATCTCAAGTGAAAACGACCACCAGCCAAATGGCGCAGAGCCACCAGCTGGGTATCGCCTCGGCGAATCAAGGGGAAGAAACCGGCAAGCAGCTGGAGGAAATCACCCGCAGAATTGGCGAACTGGCGATTAGCTCACGCAATATTGCTTCGGCGACTGAGCAGCAAAGCAGCGTTGCCCAAGAGATCACTCATAATCTGCACCAGATAAGCGAACTGGCGAATGAAGGTGAGCACAGAGCAGCCGAAACAGTAAACTCGGCGAATGATCTATCCTCCCTCGCCGTCGCGCTTAAACAACAAATCAGCCAATTTAAGGCCTAAATCAAATCATTGCTTTACTAAGATACCGCCCACTTGGGCGGTATTTTTTTACTTTTCAACTTAAGTTACATCTATTCAATTAAGTCGACATTGCTAAATCCATGCAGCAAAACTGCAAGGTAAACCACGCTAAACGCCTATCGCGTTAGTGCTACTTCATGCTCGAGCAACGTGCTGGCTTTGGCTTTGGCTTTGGCTTTGGCTTTGGCTTTGGCTTTGGCTTTGGCTTTGGCTTTGGCTTTGGCAATTGAGCATAAGCTTTCAGATAAGCTTGAACTAACGCTTTAATAAGCTGTGGGGTTTATCGAGACTGTGCGGCTAAAACAAATTGAGCCCTGTTTCTTATGGAACCCCGCTGCTAACTTCTTGCTTGTTGCTTGTTGCTTGTTGCTTGTTGTGGCACAACATATTTCAGCAAATCAAGTCACCTTAGCGAATCCCTTAAACTTAATAACGTGGTAATAAAAAACCCCGCAGTTGCGGGGTTTTAAAGGGTTCAGCTATAGGAGGTTAGCTATTACTCAGCGTCATCGCTTGAGCGGTCCATGTTCTCCGTGTTTTCAAGCCACAGGGCGTTGATCACACCAAAAGAACAGGCTAACAAAACCCCTAATATCCACGTGAAATACCACATAGTAGATGCTCCTTAATTCTAATAGAGTGAGGCTTTGTTATCTTCAATATGTTTGCGGTTTAAGCGGCCAAACATCTTGAAGTAAGTCCATACAGTGTAACTTAACACGATTGGAACGAAGATAATCGCCGCCCAAGTCATTACAGTTAATGTCATTTCACTCGCAGTCGCATCCCACATGGTTAAGCTCACGTTAGGATCTAATGAAGATGGCATAACGAATGGGAACATTGCTGCACCACAAGTTAAGATCACCATAGCCACTGTCAGCGAGCTAAATAAGAACGCAAAACCTGAACGATTTAAGCGGCTCACTAGGATAACCAGCAGTGGTAATGCCACACCTAATACTGGGAACAGCATAGTAATAGGATACTTATCATAGTTGGCTAACCAAGCGCCAGACTCAACCGCAACGGTTTTCAGCGTTGGGTTAGACAGTGCATGGTGGTCAAGGGTTGAAGTGATAACATAACCATCAATACCATTGGCTAACCACACACCCGCAGCGGCAAATAATACTGCCACTAACAGTGCACATAGCTGAGTCGCATTCGCGGCACGTACACGCAGCTCACCGTCGGTCTTCATTTGTAACCAAGCAGCGCCTTGCATCATAAACATGCTCACGCTCACTAAGCCTGCCAGTAAACCGAATGGGTTCAACAGGCCAAATAAACCACCGTGATAAGTCGCACGCAGGAACTCATCGAAATTGAATGGCACACCTTGGAGTAAGTTACCGAAGGCCACACCGATGATCAGCGGTGGAATAAAGCCACCACAGAACAACGCCCAGTCCCACGACTTACGCCATTTTGGATTTTCAATCTTAGAGCGATAGTCAAATCCTACAGGACGAGTGTACAAGGCAAACAGTACTAACATCATGGCCACATAGAAGCCAGAGAAAGACACTGCATACACCATAGGCCATGCAGCAAACAAGGCACCACCTGCGGTGATTAACCATACTTGGTTACCGTCCCAATGGGGAGCAATGGTGTTGACCATAATACGACGCTCAGTATCGTCTTTACCGATAATCGGTAAAAGTGCACCCACGCCCATGTCAAAACCGTCAGTGACCGCAAATCCGATGAACAGTACGCCGATCAGAGCCCACCAGATAACTCTCAATATTTCATAATCAAACATAATGAAATCCTCTGCTTAGGCTTCTAGTTTCTCGAAGTGATAACGACCAGTCTTTAAACTGCTAGGGCCAAGACGGGCAAACTTAAGCATCAAGAATATCTCGATCACCAGCAGCACAGTGTAGAACAGTGAAATCGAAATAATACTGAACCACAGATCCCCAGTCGTTAAACTCGAAGCAGACATAAAGGTCGGCAGCACCTCAGAGATGGTCCAAGGTTGACGGCCATATTCCGCCACAAACCAACCACACTCGATCGCAATCCAAGGTAATGGCAAGCTAAAGAGTGCTGCTTTAAGTACCCATTTCTTCTCTTCGATCTGATGACGTGTGCTTTGCCAGAAGGCTGCAGCGAACACAAACAACATCACAAAGCCTAAGCCAACCATCACACGGAAGCTCCAGAAAATCGGTGCCACATTCGGGATAGAATCCTTCGCTGCCGCTTTGATTTGCTCTTCTGTCGCATCTACAACATTGTCGGTGTAACGCTTCAGCAGTAAGCCGTAACCTAAGTCAACTTTCGCCGCTTCGAACGCGTCACGTAACTCTGGAGACTTATCACCAGCGCGCAGTTTCACCAGCATCTCGTAAGCTTTCATACCGTTGCGGATACGTACTTCGTGTTCAGCCACTAAGTCACGTAGGCCTGTTACTTCTTCATCTAAAGAACGTGTTGCTACGATACCCATAGCGTAAGGGATCTTAACCGCGAAATCGGTGTGCATGGTTTCTTGATTTGGGAAACCAACTGCAGTAAAGGCTGCAGGAGCAGGTTCTGTATGCCACTCAGCTTCAATTGCCGCTAACTTAACGCGCTGCGCTTCACCCACTTTATAGCCTGATTCGTCACCCAGAACGATAACAGACAGGATAGACGCCATACCGAAGCTGGCTGCAATCGCAAATGAACGACGTGCAAAAGGTAAGTCACGTTTCTTCAGAATGTAGTAAGAGCTGATCGCTAATACGAACATTGCGCCAGTCACATAGCCAGAAGCCACAGTGTGAACAAACTTCACCTGTGCAACAGGGTTGAAGATAACATCAGCGAAGCTGGTCATTTCCATACGCATGGTTTCGTAATTGAATACGCTACCCACAGGGTTTTGCATCCAACCGTTTGCCACCAGAATCCATAATGCGGAGAAGTTGGAACCAAAGGCTACCAACCAGGTTGTCGCTAAGTGTTGACGCTTAGAGAAACGATCCCAACCGAAGAAGAACATACCCACGAAGGTCGATTCTAAGAAGAACGCCATTAATCCTTCAATGGCCAGTGGTGCACCAAAGATGTCACCCACATAGTGCGAATAATAAGACCAGTTAGTACCAAACTGGAATTCCATCGCTAAACCCGTTGAAACACCCAAGGCAAAGTTGATACCAAACAACTTACCCCAGAACTTAGTCATATCTTTATAAATTTGTTTATCAGTCATCACATAGAGTGATTCCATGATAGCCAGCAAAAATGCCAACCCCAAGGTTAAGGGAACAAACAGGAAGTGATACATGGCTGTCAGCGCAAACTGCAACCGTGATAGCTCAACAACCTCTTCAACAATCATCGGTGACTCCTTACGTGGTGCGTCCAATTGCTACGACTACTTGAGCCATTCGTAGCAAGTGCCTTTGTAGGATAGTGAGTTTTCATTTTGTGTTTATAGCTGAATTCAGTATAAACCGTTAAATTTCATCTTTTTCATTACATCGAAGCAGCAAGGCTTAAAAATCCCCTTTTCCCTCGCATACTGAGACCCTAGTCACACTATCGCTCGGCTTTGAGACTTTCACCTCACCACCCAATCCTACAAATGATCCCATCGATATAAATATCAGATAGTTAAGATATTTAATCGCTTTCATTTGTGAGTATTTTATACCACCCGCCTTTGATTCAAATCAATCAAACTCAGGGCTTTAGATGGGTTTTGCAACGGGGCACACACTTCACTTTTACCCACTGTTGACAGAGTCATAATTATGGGGTAGAGAACACGCCAAGCTAAACTAAAAAGTTAGTTTTTACCAACTTGAGCAAAAATCTAATGGATAAGCAGC
The DNA here is from genome assembly GCF_029843705.1 of Shewanella sp. GD03713. Classification (NCBI taxonomy): domain Bacteria; kingdom Pseudomonadati; phylum Pseudomonadota; class Gammaproteobacteria; order Alteromonadales; family Shewanellaceae; genus Shewanella; species Shewanella sp. GD03713. Next base: position 1,422,572 of record NZ_JAOCIW010000001.1, on the reverse strand, counting down.
AAAAATCACCAAAAACAAATTAAAAACAATATTTACACTAATAAAACATTACCAATACCATTATTATTTAAATAATTAGATATATAAAAATCATGCACTTAATTCACAAAAATCTTTAAAGCCGGAATATTTCAAAACCAAAATCAATTAGTTTTACTAATGATAAAATGTATTTTTTCTCGTTTGAGAAGACGGCTTAAGCTGGTTAATATATCTCCTGTGTTAAGGAGACGGTTTGATGTGACTGGTGAAGCGCCCCAGGCAAGCCAAACTCCGCGCACATAGGTATAACTTTGGTGTGGAGAAAGAGATATGACAAACTTATTTGAACGTCTGGTTAACAGCTATAAGCGTGTTTTTGTTGAACTTTATACAGCTCGTGAGCTGTAATCGTTCACCGCTTACTCTGAAATAATACTGATTTGATTTGAAGTTTTGTTAGCGCAAAACGAGCCCCCTTCTCGATGAGTTGGGGGCTTTTTGCTTTTATGTCTTGAGAATACGGGCAAGTACAGTGACTAAATTAAAGCAAGTCAGTTTTGTTTCACTTGTGTGAACTACTTATTAAGGGGTATTTAGTCTTTAAGATTGATATTTTTGAACTTCATTTTATTAGGTTTAACAAATATAAGACTAAGATCTTAAAATACCTTATCTTTTTTAAAGATGCGTTTTATATATAAAAAAGGAGCGAAAAATTTCGCTCCTTTTTTTACTCACTTAAGTCGTGGTTTTCTCAATAAAAACCTTAGCCTAAGTTAACTCGCGCATTGCGGAACATACGCATCCATGGGCTGTCTTCACCCCAGTTATCTGGGTGCCAAGAGTTTGCAACCGTTCTAAATACACGCTCAGGATGTGGCATCATCAGTGTCACACGGCCATCGGTAGTACAGATACCGGTTAAACCGTTTGGCGAACCGTTCGGGTTTTGTGGGTATTGGGTGGCAATTTCACCTTTACCATTCACAAAACGCAGCGCGATAGTGCCAGAAGCCTCAGCTAAGGCCAGCGCCTGCGCACTAGCAAACTCTGCATGTCCTTCACCGTGGGACACGGCGATAGGCATACGTGAACCCGCCATACCTTGGAAGAACAGTGATGGACTTTGCTGCACTTCAACTAAGCTGAAACGCGCTTCGAAACGCTCAGAGCGGTTACGCACGAAACGTGGCCAGTGCTCGCTACCAGGAATGATTTCCTTCAGGTTCGACAGCATTTGGCAACCGTTACACACACCGAGGGCAAAGCTTGAGTCGCGCTCGAAGAAGCGTGAGAACTCATCGCGAGCACGGGCGTTGAACAGGATAGACTTAGCCCAACCTTCACCCGCACCTAATACGTCACCGTAGGAGAAGCCACCACAGGCCACCAGACCTTGGAACTCTTCGAGGCTAATGCGGCCTGACAGAATGTCAGACATATGCACGTCACGGCTCTCAAAACCTGCGCGGTCAAACGCGGCCGCCATTTCCACATGGGAGTTAACGCCCTGCTCGCGCAGAATAGCCATCTTAGGTGCAGCACCTTTGAGGATGTACGGCGCAGCAACGTCTTCACTTGGATCGAAGCTTAAGTTAACCGTTAAACCTAAGTCGGTTTCATCCTGTTTGAGCTTAAACTCTTCTAATGCGCAGGCTGGGTTATCACGCAGCGCTTGCATACGGTAAGTGGTTTCAGACCATAAAGTACGCAGTGCAACACGTGTCTCGCTGAACACTTCACGCGCACCATCTTTAATGGTTACGCGTTGGTCATTCGCCAGAGTACCAATCATGTGGCAAGGTACGCCTGCTTGGGCGAATTGCGCAGCGATAAGCTCGGCATCAGCGCGGCTCACTTGCAGTACGCCACCGAGTTCTTCATTGAATAGACGTTCAACGTCAGTACCTTGCAGTGCACTTAAGTCGATAGCAAGACCCGTGTTACCCGCAAAGGCCATTTCCACTAACGTCGTGAATAAACCACCGTCACTGCGGTCGTGGTATGCAATAACCGACTTCTTCGCCACCAGCTTTTGCATGGTTTCGAAGAAACCACGTAACAGAGCTGCATCGTCTAAGTCTGGCGCGATATCGCCTAACTCACCGTAAACCTGTGCCAAACAAGAACCGCCTAAACGATTTTTGCCAGCGCCTAAGTCGACTAATAACAGCGAGGTTTCGCCTTTATCACTGCGAAGTTCAGGCGTTACCGTGTTACGGATATCCTGCACCACACCGAAGGCAGAAATGACCAACGACATAGGTGCCGTCACGGTTTTGTTCGCGCCGTCTTGCTGCCATGCGGTTTTCATCGACATGGAGTCTTTACCGACAGGAATGGTCAGGCTCAGTTCTGGACACAGCTCTTCACCCACGGCCTTAACCGCTTCATAAAGACCCGCATCTTCGCCAGGGTGGCCCGCGGCAGACATCCAGTTAGCCGACAGTTTGATACGTTTGAACGAACCAATATCCGCACCCGCGATGTTCATAATCGATTCGGCAACCGCCATACGGGCAGAGGCGCCAAAATCGAGCAGTGCCAGCGGCGTACGTTCACCCATAGACATGGCTTCACCAGCATAGGTATCAAAGCTTGCCGCCGTTACCGCGCAATCAGCCACAGGGACTTGCCATGGGCCAACCATTTGGTCACGGTTTACTAGACCCGTTACCGTGCGGTCACCAATGGTGATAAGGAAGGTTTTGTCCGCCACAGTTGGCAGGCTAAGAATGCGTTTGACCGCTTCTTTCACATCGATGTTGCTTTGCTCAAGTGCAGGTGAAACTGCCTTAGCGGATACCACATTACGGCTCATCTTAGGTGCTTTACCTAATAACACCTCGAGTGGTAAATCGATAGGATTGTTATCGAAATGGCTGTCAGCTAGGGTTAAATGCTGCTCTTGCGTTGCCTCGCCCACTACCGCAAACGGTGCGCGCTCACGCTCACAAATCGCAGTAAATAACGGCAGGTCTTCGGCAGCAACCGAAAGCACATAACGTTCCTGCGATTCGTTACACCAGATCTCCAGCGGGCTCATGCCCGGCTCGTCCGATGGCACGTTGCGCAGATTGAAGATACCACCACGGCCGCCATCGTTAACTAACTCAGGGAAAGCGTTAGATAAACCACCCGCGCCCACGTCGTGGATAAATTGGATCGGGTTTTTATCGCCTAATTGCCAGCAGCGGTCGATCACTTCTTGACAGCGGCGTTCCATTTCTGGGTTTTCACGCTGAACCGACGCAAAGTCTAAATCTTCGCTCGATTGACCCGACGCCATAGAAGAGGCCGCGCCGCCGCCCAGACCGATGTTCATCGCAGGGCCGCCGAGTACGATAAGCTTAGCACCGACGGTGATTTCGCCTTTTTGTACGTGCTCTTCGCGGATGTTACCTAAACCACCGGCTAACATGATGGGCTTGTGATAACCACGGACTTCTACGCCGTTGTGGCTCGAGACTTCTTGCTCATAGGTACGGAAGTAACCTAACAGTGCTGGACGACCAAACTCGTTGTTAAACGCCGCGCCGCCAAGCGGGCCTTCGGTCATGATATCCAGCGCGCTGACGATACGTTCAGGCTTACCGTAGTTGCCTTCCCATGGTTGTACAAAACCAGGGATTTTTAAATTCGATACGCTAAAGCCAGTTAAACCCGCTTTAGGTTTAGAGCCACGACCGGTTGCACCTTCGTCGCGGATCTCACCACCTGACCCCGTCGCCGCACCTGGATATGGGCTGATTGCTGTAGGATGGTTGTGGGTTTCCACTTTCATCAGTACGTGCATTGGTTCAGTGTGATAGCTGTAAACACCGTTTGGATCGGGGAAGAAACGTCCCGCAACCGAACCTTCCATCACAGCGGCGTTATCTTTATAGGCAGATAACACGTGGTCTGGTGTGGTTTCAAAGGTGTTTTTAATCATCTTGAACAGAGACTTAGGCTGTGCCTCGCCATCAATTGTCCAATCTGCGTTAAAAATCTTGTGACGGCAGTGCTCAGAGTTGGCCTGAGCAAACATCATCAGTTCAATATCGTTTGGATTGCGGTTCAAACGCACAAAGTTTTCGACAAGATAATCGATTTCATCTTCGGCGAGCGCCAGACCCATTTCGACGTTGGCCACTTCAAGGGCACGGCGACCTTCAGCCAATACGTTCACACTCTTGAAAGGCGCAGGTTCAGTGCGCTTAAACAGCACATCGGCTTTTGCAAAATCGTCCAGAACCACTTCAACCATACGGTCGTGCAATAACCCTTTGAGGGTTTGTTGCTGCTCGACAGTCAAAGTGTCTGACTCCACATAATAGGCAACACCACGCTCTAAGCGCTTCACTTTACCTAAACCACAATTGTGGGCGATATCAGTGGCTTTAGAAGACCATGGGGAAATTGTGCCGGGGCGGGGAGTAACAAACAGGAGTGAACCTTGGGGGGTATGGGCTTCGATAGCAGGTCCATAGGTGAGAATTTTTTCAAGTTGCTCACGCTCATTGGTCTCAAGCAACTCGCTCAAATCCGCTAAATGAACATACTCAGCATAGATTTGGCGTACCGGAAGCGCAGCGTTTACGCAGGCCTCCATTAGCTTTTGCACTCTAAACGTCGAGAGTGCTGGGGCTCCGCGGATGATCTCCATCACGTCAATTCACCTTATATTTATAATTGCAGGGGTCAGAGATGGCGCTATTATAAGGAAATGTCTGTCACAAATCACCTGTGACCTTACGTAAAACAGTGTTTCCTATTAAGATAAAAAGCGGCCCTTTTCCCCTCCTTCGTATTCCATGCGGTACGATTTTTTTACGTAATTGGCGACAAACGGATATAATCACAGCAATGTCAGCCAGTTTATCCTTGTTACCTCACTGACCTTCTACTGTTCATCATTTTGATTTTATTTAATAAAGTGTGTTTAATGACTCGATTTCTGTTCGCGATTATCTTAGGTTTCTTACTGACGGCGTGTCAGCAAGTGACCGTGGAAGAAACAGAATATGTCCCCCATAAACTCACCGAATTAAGGGTCGGCACCCTTTATGGCCCGCAAATTTATATGACCTCGGGCCAAGGTAACAGCGGCTTCGATTACGATATGGCGGTGCTGTTTGCCGAGTATCTCGATGTGCCCTTAAAAATGGTGCCCTACACCAACCGCGCCGAACTCTATGAAGCATTGAAAAAAAACGAGATTGATATCATTGCCGCGGGGATGACAGAAACCCCTGCGCGGCGCGAACAATTCCGTTTAGGCCCGCCGCTGTATCGTGTCAATCAAGTACTGGTTTACCGTGAAGGCATGCCAACACCCAAAGACATCACAGATTTAAAAGGCAAAATTACTGTAATTGCCGACTCTTCTTTTGTGGAAACCTTGACGCAATTACAGAAACGCCATCCGACGCTGGTGTGGGATCAAGTCACAGATAAAGACAGCGAAGAGCTGCTAGCGATGATCGCCAACAAGGAAATCGACTACACCATCGCCGACTCGAGCAGCGTGCAGATTAACCGCCGTTACTTACCGGATCTGCGCTCAGGGCTCGTGCTAGAAGAAAAGCTTGATGTGGTTTGGTTACTGCCCCCCACACACAGTGACGGCTTGATGAGTCAGTTATTGGCGTTTTGGCACCAAGAAAAACTCGCTGGCACACTCGATCATTTAAACGAAAAGTACTTTGGTCACGTCAAGCGTTTCGACTATATCGATACCCGCGCCTTCCTGCGCGCCATCGAAACCGTGCTGCCCCGTTATCGTCAGCTTTTCGAGACCCACGCCGGAGACTTAGATTGGCGTAAATTGGCGGCGACCAGTTATCAAGAATCCCATTGGAATCCTAATGCCCGCTCGCCGACTGGGGTGCGCGGCATGATGATGCTCACGCAGCCGACCGCCAAAGAAATTGGTATTACGAACCGCCTCGATGCGGAAGAGAGTATTCGCGGCGGCGCCGCTTATTTACGGGATATGATCAACCGTCTGCCAGAGTCTATCCCCGAGAGTCAACGCATGTGGTTTGCGCTGGCCTCTTACAATATCGGTTATGCCCATGTGGAAGATGCCCGTAAGCTCGCCGAATCCATGGAGCTTAATCCCAACGCCTGGCGGGATCTTAAAAAGGTATTGCCACTGCTGCAAAAGCGTAAATATTACCAGAAGACCCGCTATGGCTATGCCCGTGGTAGCGAAGCCGTGCATTACGTCGACAGCATTCGCCGCTATTACGACACCTTAGTCTGGGTCGATAATCAATCTAAACAACAAAATAGCGATGAGGAAGAACCGAGCGACCTCGCCTCGGAAGATGGCCCAGCGCCAGTGCCCGGCACCCTCAGCCCAGATAAGCCGAAATAGCCCTAACCGCTTCCCCCTCAATCACTTGACTTGCGCCGCAGCCTTGCTTTTTTGCGGCCATCAAACCACGATTTTAATCTTTGATTAAGCCAACACAGGCTAAAGTGAGCTAGCTTTCGGCTAAAAACGCTGCTTTATAGAGCAGATGCATCGAGAGGGATTGCCGCCTGAGATCTCTGCTGATACTGTCATAGTTACAGGTCAATATAATCATCATTGCACGTTAACCCATAGCCGTTAACCAAAGCAAAATAGCCTTAACCTAGACAATAACAAGATTGAAAACGGGGTCTATATGAGAAGAAAAACCATCAATAACAGCGCATCACGCCGTCGTACCACGCTGAAAATTCGCCATCGCCGGGTGCTGAATCGCCACAAACTGTTTTTTACGTTTCTCCAAGCCCAAGACTAACGCTTAAGCGAGTCTCCAAACTCCTTAGGATAGCGTCCCCTGCTGCGCCTTTTGAGCCTGTTTTAAAGCCTTCTTTTCCTCCCTGCGACGTTTAAAAAAGCGGCTCAATTGGTCAGCACAGTCCTGCGCTAACACCCCTGACGCCACCTCAACTTGATGATTAAAGGCTGGATGCTGCAAGAGATTAAGCACGGTTCCTGCGGCGCCGGTCTTCTCATCCTTTGCCCCAAATACTACGCGGGCAATCCGGCTATGCACCATGGCACCGGCGCACATAGCACAAGGCTCGAGGGTAACGTAAAGAGTGGTATCGAGAAGTCGATAGTTTTCAATCGTCTGCCCCGCTGCTCGCAAACACTGAATTTCAGCATGGGCGCAAGGATCGTGCTCACTGATAGATAAGTTGTATCCGGCCGCGATTTGCTGACCCTCTTTGACTAAAACCGCACCCACAGGCACTTCACCCGCCGCCTCGGCCTTTTCAGCCATAGTCATCGCGACACGCATCCAATGCTCATCGATTCGAGCTTGTTCAACATCTGCTTGATTGAGACTCGCTTGATTGAGACAAGGTTGCTCGCCAACAAGCACATTACCACTCACTTCATCACAACCAAGTTCATCAGCGCCAAGTTCATCGGAGCTGAGCGTCTTCGCATGCAAGGTTTTTGGGTTCAGTTTTGTCTGCTCCACTTAAGGATTCTCTTTTATCAACAATGTGGGCAATTATACCCATAACCAATAAAAAAGGCGCACTTGGCGCCTTTTCATTAATGCATCATGTCATCAAGACAGGGGATTATTCCCACTCGATAGTTGCAGGTGGCTTACCTGAAATATCGTAAACCACGCGAGAGATACCGTCGATCTCGTTGATGATACGGTTAGACACTCGGCCTAAGAAATCGTATGGCAAGTGCGCCCAGTGAGCGGTCATAAAGTCGATGGTTTCAACGGCGCGCAGTGACACCACCCAATCGTATTTACGGCCATCGCCCATTACACCGACAGAGCGAACGGGTAAGAACACGGTAAATGCTTGGCTGACTTTGTTATAAAGATCAGCTTTGTGCAGCTCTTCGATGAAAATCGCATCGGCGCGGCGCAGCAAATCACAGTATTCTTTCTTCACTTCGCCCAGTACACGCACGCCTAAACCAGGGCCTGGGAACGGGTGGCGGTAAAGCATGTTGTATGGCAGACCTAGCTCAAGGCCAATCTTACGCACTTCGTCTTTAAAGAGTTCGCGCAGAGGCTCAACCAGACCTAACTCCATATCGTCTGGCAGACCGCCAACGTTATGGTGCGACTTAATTACATGGGCTTTACCTGTGGCGCTGCCAGCAGATTCAATCACGTCTGGGTAGATGGTGCCTTGGGCTAACCATTTAGCGTTAACGCATTTCTTGGCTTCTTCGTCGAAGATCTCAACGAATACACGGCCGATGATTTTACGTTTCGCTTCTGGATCGGCTTCGCCTTTCAGCGCGTCAAGGAAGCGGTTTTCCGCATCGACGTGAACAATGTTCAGACCGAAATGATCACCAAACATTTCCATGACTTGCTTCGCTTCGTTTAAACGCAGTAAGCCGTTATCAACAAATACGCAGGTCAGTTTTTTGCCAATTGCGCGGTGCAGCAGCATGGCCACTACCGATGAATCCACACCACCAGACAGGCCTAAAATCACTTCGTCGTCGCCAACTTGCTTTTTCAAGCGTTCGATAGCGTCTTCGATGATTGAAGAAGGTTTCCAGTTGGCCGCACAGCCGCAGATATCTAAGGCAAAGTGCGACAGCATACGCATGCCCTGGCGGGTATGGGTTACTTCAGGGTGGAACTGCACGCCGTAGAAACGTTTTTCCTCACAAGACATGGCCGCAAATGGGCAAGTGTCCGTTTTAGCAACGGCCACAAAACCTTCTGGGATAGCCGAAACTTTATCGCCATGGCTCATCCACACATCGAGCAGCGATTTGCCATCGGCACTGACTGCGTCTTCGATATCTTTAAACAGAGCCGATTGCGCTAACATTTCGATTTGAGCGTAGCCGAACTCGCCTTCACCCACGCCTTGAATCACTTTACCGCCCAGTTGCTCAGACATGGTTTGCATGCCGTAGCAGATCCCTAGAACGGGGACGCCAGCATTGAACACATATTCAGGTGCGCGGGGAGAGTTGTCGGCAGTCACACTTTCTGGGCCGCCAGCGAGGATAATCCCGTTAGGGGCAAACTCACGGATTTGGGCTTCGGTCACATCCCACGCCCATAACTCACAGTAAACACCAATTTCACGGATACGACGGGCAATTAGCTGGGTGTACTGAGATCCAAAGTCGAGGATCAGTATCTTATGCTCATGAATATCGCTCATGGATAACCTTTATCTCATCTATTGTTTTAACTTAGCTCAAGACTACGAGGTTCAATCTTGAGGGCATACAAATCTTAATAACGGGGCGGCTTATCGCCGCCCCATTATCACAAACGTTTACGCACCTGAACGGTAGTTTGGCGCTTCTTTAGTGATGGTCACATCGTGAACGTGGGACTCGCCCATGCCCGCAGACGTCACTTTCACAAACTGCGCTTTTTCGTTCAGTTCTTGGATCGTGGCACAGCCTGTTAAGCCCATGCATGAACGCAGACCGCCCATATGCTGATGGATGATTTCCTTAAGCTTGCCTTTGTAAGGTACACGGCCTTCTATGCCTTCTGGCACCAGCTTGTCGGCAGCATTATCAGATTGGAAATAACGGTCAGAAGAACCTTGAGACATGGCGCCTAAAGAACCCATACCGCGGTATGACTTATAGGCACGGCCTTGGTAGAGTTCGGTTTCGCCCGGCGCTTCGTCGGTACCCGCGAACATTGAACCCGCCATGATGCATGATGCACCAGCGGCTAAGGCTTTGGCTAAGTCACCGGAGAAACGTACACCGCCGTCGGCGATAACTGGGATCCCTAAGCCTTTTACGGCTTCGGCAGCGTCAGACACTGCGGTAATTTGTGGCACGCCCACACCCGTCACGATACGTGTGGTACAGATAGAACCAGGGCCAATACCCACTTTAACCGCGTTAACGCCGGCTTCAACTAGGGCTAATGCACCTTCAGCTGTTGCCACGTTACCACCGATGATTTGTAAATCTGGGTATTTAGCGCGGGTTTCACGGATACGTTGCAACACGCCTTCAGAGTGGCCGTGGGAAGAATCGATCAGCAGCACGTCAACACCGGCTTTCACCAGCGCATCGACACGCTCTTCGTTACCAGCACCAGCACCTACGGCGGCGCCCACACGCAAACGTCCTAATTCGTCTTTACAGGCATTAGGCTTACGCTCAGCTTTTTCGAAGTCTTTTACAGTGATTAAGCCTTTCAGCTTGAAGTTATCGTCGACAACTAACACTTTTTCGATACGGTTTGAGTGCATTAATTTTTGCACTTCATCTAACTTAGTGCCTTCGGCAACCGTGACTAAACGCGCTTTTGGCGTCATCACTTCTTCTACGGTTTTGCTCCAGTCAGTCACGAAACGTACGTCACGGCCAGTGATGATACCCACCAATTCATTGGCTTCGTTTACCACAGGGTAACCCGCAAAACCATTCTTCGCGGTCAGCACTTTAAGATCCGCCAGCGTAGTTGAAGGCGTTACCGTCACAGGTTGTTGCACCACACCCGCTTCGTAAATTTTTACTTTACGAACTTCTTCGGCCTGCTTTTCTATGCTCATGTTTTTATGAATAAAACCTAAGCCACCTTCCTGTGCCATGGCGATAGCAAGACGCGCTTCGGTCACAGTGTCCATAGCGGCAGACACAAGCGGAATATTCAGTTCAATGGTGTTAGTCAGGCGAGTTTTAAGGATAGCGGTGTTTGGGAGTACAGTCGAATGCGCAGGAACAAGTAACACATCGTCAAAGGTTAGCGCTTCTTTAATTAAACGTAGCATAGGCAACATCTCCCCAGTTGAGTAGGATTTAGAGGTGAAATATTGCGGCGGGATTATACCTTGCATCTGGGGAGCGGTAAATGGAAAATAGTGAAAAAATCCCATTTGCACGAGAAAACACATGCAAGTCCCTAAAAATAATATTTATACCGTCTCACGCCTCAATGGTGAAGTCAGGCAAATTCTCGAGGGACAACTGGGAAAAGTCTGGTTAAATGGTGAAATATCCAACTTTTCGGCCCCCAGTTCGGGACATTGGTATTTAACCCTTAAGGATCATTATTCCCAAATTCGCTGCGCCATGTTCAAGGGGCGCAACCAAAGCGTGAGCTTTAAACCTGTGAATGGCCAACAGGTACTCGTGAAAGGCGCCATCAGCGTGTACGAGCCTAGGGGCGACTATCAATTATTGATTGAGTCTATGCTCCCCGCAGGGGATGGCTTACTGGCACAGCAATTTGAAGCGCTCAAAATGAAGCTCGCGGCGCAGGGATTATTTGCTGCCGATACTAAACGTCAGTTACCGAAAAATATTCAACGTATTGGGGTCATCACCTCCCCCACGGGCGCGGCTATCCGTGATGTGTTGCATGTGCTTGCCCGCCGCGACCCTTCCATCGAAGTGATTATTTATCCCACTCAGGTACAGGGTGAGAACGCGGATCTCAATATCTGCCAAGCCATCAATATCGCCAACCAACGGCTCGAGGTCGATGTATTACTGCTCACCCGCGGCGGCGGCTCACTCGAAGATTTATGGTGTTTTAATAGTGAAGCGCTCGCCCATACCATTTACAACAGTGCCCTACCCGTTGTTAGCGCCGTAGGCCATGAAGTCGACACCACTATCAGTGACTATGTGGCCGACGTTCGCGCCCCGACGCCTTCTGCTGGCGCAGAGCTACTGTCTCAGGATAGCGACAATAAGAGCCAACGCTTAGCCACTGTACTGTCGCGCCTCAAACAGAGCGCGAGCCACTATCAACTCAAGCAGGAAAGACGCTTAAGTTTGCTCGAACACAGACTGCAACGCTTAGATCCTAAGCGCACCCTGCAACAATTTGAGCAACGTTTCGATGAAATGCAATTAAGACTCGAAGCCGCATTGTCTAACAAATTGCACGGCTTAAGTCGCCGTCAGCAGCAACTGGCAAGCCGCCTCGAGCAGCAGTCCCCAAAGCACAAACTCGCACTTGAGACCAATCGATTGAGCTACTTAGCGACGCGTTTGCAGGATACAATGCAGGATACCCTCAACCAAAGCGAGCAGCGGATCAAATATGCCGCCCATCAATTGGAAACGGTCAGTCCATTAGCTACCTTGAGCCGGGGTTACAGCATCACCACAGATGCAAATGATCAAGTAATAGACAATGCCGCCCAGCTGAGTGTGGGCGATAAGATAAACACTCGCCTACGCCATGGACAAGTGCAGTCGACTGTGACACACATAACGGATAAAAGCTAAGACTAAACAGCCTTAAGGCTCAAGGTCCAAGCCCATAAAGCATTTGATCGAAACAAGACTTAAGATTTCCTCCTAAAATGCGCCAACAAAAAAGGAACCCTAGGGTTCCTTTTTTTATGTTCAGCTTAAGCTAATAGCGCAGATTTACTTTGTCTTGCGATCTTTAATATGGCTCAGGGCGCGCTTACGGCGACGCTCTTGGCTCATAGTCAGCTTTTCAACCTTGTTTTCAAACGGGTTATCACCCTCTTGGAAACGCAGCTGAATTGGCGTACCGACCACTTTTAATGAACGACGGAAGTAGTTCATCATGTAGCGCTTGTAAGAATCCGGTAGCTTGCTGACTTGGTTACCGTGAATAACCACGATTGGCGGGTTATAACCACCGGCGTGGGCGTATTTCAGTTTCACACGACGGCCGTTCACCAATGGCGGCTGATGGTCATCCTGCGACATTTGCATGATTCGGGTCAGCATAGAGGTGCTCACGCGGCGAGTCGCACTGTCGTAAGCTTCTTCAATCGACTCAAACAGATGGCCAACGCCCGTACCATGTAACGCCGAAATAAAGTGAATACGAGCAAAGTCGATAAAGCCTAAACGGCGGTCGAGTTCACTCTTAACACGGTCTTTAATGCCTTGGTCGATGCCATCCCACTTGTTAACAGCAATCACTAACGCGCGGCCCGCGTTCAGGGCAAAACCTAATAGACCTAAATCCTGCTCGGCAATCCCTTCACGGGCATCGATGATCAGCAGCACAACGTTGGCATCTTCAACCGCTTTTAGGGTTTTGATCACCGAGAATTTTTCAATCACTTCATGGACTTTACTGCGGCGACGCACACCAGCTGTATCGATAATCACATATTCGCGGCCATCGCGTTCCATCGGAATGTAAATACTGTCGCGGGTGGTGCCCGGCTCGTCGTAAACCACCACACGCTCTTCACCTAAGATACGGTTAGTCAGTGTCGATTTACCTACGTTAGGCTTACCGATAATCGCAAGCTTAATCGGTAAATCCTGCAGACGCTTCTGCTCGGCTTCGGCTTCTTCTTCGGTGTACTGACGCTCGTCGACCTCTTCCTCTTCGCCTTGGCGTTCAATGCCCATCGCTTCGGCATAAGGGGTTAAGGCGTACTCAATCATGTTGGTCACGCCGCGACCTTGGGCGGCAGCCATTTGATAGACTTCACCTAAACCTAACGACCAAAACTCGGCGCAGGCAGAATCGGCATCGATACCGTCAATCTTGTTAGCCACCACGAAAGTGGTTTTTTGACGGCTACGTAAGTGTTGAGCGATAGACAAATCCGCGGCGGTTAAGCCCGCGCGCGCATCTGTCATAAATAAGACAACATCGGCTTCTTCGATAGCGGCAAGGGACTGCTCGGCCATCTTAGTTTCGATCCCCTCTTCGGTGCCGTCGATACCGCCGGTATCCACCACGATAAACTCATAGCCGGATAGGAATGCTCGACCATATTTACGGTCACGTGTTAGGCCGGGAAAGTCAGCAACCAGCGCATCACGCGTACGCGTAAGGCGGTTAAATAAAGTGGATTTACCGACGTTCGGCCGACCAACAAGGGCCACTACAGGGATCATGATTTTGCCTCTAAAAAACTTTTCAATAAAAAGCCCCCGGAACACACTTCCAGGGGCTCTACAAGGATAACACTTTTAACTAAGGAAGTGTTACAACAGCTAACTTTCCGCTGCGACCTTGCACGTAGATTTTATCATCCACCACTAATGGTTGGCTGAATAATCCAGAGCTATCCACTTGGATACGTCCGACAATACTGCCTGTGCTGCGGTCGATAAAGTGCAGATAACCTTCAAAATCGCCCACGACCAGATAGTCGCGATACACGGCTGGTGACGTGAGTGTACGGTTCGCCAGCTCAGAGTTGCTCCACAATTCTAAGCCGTTACGTCTGTCCACAGAGTAGATACGGCTGTGATCATCCACTAGGAATAAGCTTAAACCGGCAGACGCTAGCTCATTGAAGCTGGAGTACTTACGCGTCCAAATCACACGTCCAGTACGCAGTTCCATCGACACCAAGTTACCGTTGTAGCTCACCGCATACAGGTTGTCACCTAAGATCAGCGGCGTCATATCCACATCGGCCATACGAGTAAACTCATTGCCGCCAGTTGGATTATAAATCGCTTGTTCCCATGCGGCTTGACCGTTGTTTTTCACCACAACTGCGACTTTACCATCGGCAGTACCGATAAAGAAACCACCCGCCTCATAGGCCGCAGAACCTGTGCCACGTAAGGTTAGATTAGGCAACTGCATCTCATAGGCCCACAGCTTAGCGCCAGTATCGACGTTAAAGGCTTCGAGCGCGCCAGAGCTAGTACTCACCACCACCACATCGTCAGCAACGGTTGGCTTAGAGAGTAACTCGCCCCCAGCCACGACATGCCACAGCACTTGACCATCTTCGGCATTCAGTGCGGCCAATAGACCACTCTCACCACCGACAAAGATTTTATTGCGCGCGGCAGTAACACCTGCAGCTAAGCGTGCGCCCTTATTTTTGGCTAAGGCATTATCACGAAACTCTTCACTAAAATCTTTTTTCCAAACGCGCTCACCCGTGGCTTCATCAAAGGCCACGACTTCGCCGTAACGGTCGGCTGCAAAAATTTTACCGTAACGAACTGCAGGAGTGAGGCGAGAGTAATAATCACCGACACCATCACCTACAGAGGCGCTCCAACTTACTTCAGGAAACACTGTCGCCTGAATCGCAGTTAACTCACTTACCGGTTCTTCTTCCACATCGCTAGAAGAACAGGCGGATAACATGGCTAGGCTTAACCCAGCGGCTAGCAGGTTCTTGCACCAAGACTTCATCAAGGGATCCCTTATGCTTGATTTAGGTTATCAAGTTTGATTTTAAGTGCAGGGCTGGTCACAACACCGCCATTGTCCATTGCCGCTTGGTAAGCGGTTTTCGCTTTATCCGCTTCACCTTGGCGTACAAAGAAATCGCCTTTGAGTTCTTCACGTTGCGCTAAGAATGCTTTATCAGTCACTTGTTCTAAGGTCGCCAACGCAGTGCCGATTTGGCCTTGCTCTGCTTGAATACGTGCTAAACGCAGTGTTGCCACTGTATCTAATCCAGCACCAGGCTTAGCGGCAATCACTTTCTTCAGTGCTTCTTCGGCCTTAGCAAAATCTTTGGCTTCAACCGCGGTTTTCGCAACGATCAGATCCAGCAGGGCTTGATAGCCCTTTTGGTCGTGATTTTTGGAAAACTCAGCAACGCCAGCCAGCATGGCCGCTTCGTCACTTGATTTGGTGGTTAAGGTTTGGAAAGCCTGTGATGCTTCTTCGGCCTTCACGATTTTCATGTCGGAGTAATAGTTCCAACCGTACAGGCCGCCTAAACCAACGACCGCCCCGATAACAATCGAGGTTCCATAGTCTTTCCAGAACTGCTTGATAGCATCAACTTGTTGTTCTTCTGTGCTATAAATTTCCACGCGCACGTCCCCTTATTTGGTAAGTTCAGCTAAAAATGCGCTTAATGCATTTCGAGCGACCCGTTGTTGTTCGTTGTCATTGCGTAAATATTTAACGGTAACCACACCTTCGGCGAGTTCTTCTTCACCGATGAGTAAGGCTACTTGTGCGCCGCTTTTATCGGCACGCTTAATTTGCTTCTTGAAGTTACCGCCGCCACAGTGGCTCATAACACGCAGTGTCGGTAAGGTTGAGCGTAACTCCTGCGCCACTTTAATGGCTTCAACCAAGCAGCTATCCCCCATCGCCGCGACGTAAACATCAACAGCCGCAGGGATATCTTGGGTCAGCTCTAAGGTTTCAAGCAGCAGAACGATGCGCTCTAATCCCATCGCAAAACCGACGGCTGGCGTATCTTTACCGCCCAATTGAGCGACTAAACCATCGTAGCGACCGCCCGCAAGTACAGTGCCTTGAGAGCCTAAGCTATTGGTAACCCATTCAAAAACCGTACGATTATAATAATCCAAACCACGGACTAAGCGCGGGTTAACTCGGTATTGGATGCCAACTGCGTCGAGGAGTTCACGCAATTGTGCAAAATGTTGTGAAGATTCTTCACCTAAGTAATCCATCAGCGCAGGCGCATCACCTAAAATGCTTTGCACTTGGGGATCTTTTGAGTCCAGTACCCGCAGCGGATTGCTGTACATACGGCGCTGGCTATCTTCGTCTAATTTGTCCTTGTGTTGCTCTAAGAAGGCAATCAAGGCTTCACGGTAAGCGGCGCGCTCAGCGGGGTCGCCTAAGGTGTTCAGCTCAAGCGTCACATGCTCGCTAATGCCGAGTTTTTCCCATAGACGGGCCGATAACATCAACACTTCAGCGTCAATATCGGCGCTACCAATGCCGTAGACTTCCACACCAAACTGGTGGAATTGGCGATAACGACCTTTTTGCGGACGTTCGTGGCGGAACATTGGGCCCATGTACCACAGGCGTTGTTCTTGGTTATAGAGCAGACCATGCTCATTACCCGCACGCACGGTTGAGGCGGTGCCTTCAGGACGTAGGGTTAAACTGTCACCGTTACGGTCCTCGAAGGTATACATTTCTTTTTCAACAATATCAGTCACTTCACCGATAGAGCGTTTAAAAAGATCGGTATTTTCCACTATTGGAGTGCGGATCTCACTGTAACCATAAGCAGCCACGCTCGCACGTAGTACCGCTTCCACTTTTTGCCATAGAGGACTTTGAGTTGGCAGAATGTCGTTCATTCCGCGAATCGCTTGGATCTGTTTTGCCACTGTATCGACTCGTCCGATTTTCGCTAAATTAATAAAAAATGTCAGGCATTATAGGCTGTTCAACACTAAACGTAAAATGACCCCGTCGGTTTCGGGGTCTAGCTCAAGGCTTGAGTGTTTTTATAACGCTTAACCTATGGGTTGATTCGGCTGTGTCTGTTACTCAGTCGTGTCTTTCACTTGGATGCGGTTAGCCATTTGGCTCGCCTTAGCGCGAATTTTCGCTTCGAGGGAATCGACTAGGTTGTCATTGTCGAAACGCTCTTTTTGACGCTCGCCTTCATCGTAGTAACCACTCTTACGATGTCCACCGGTTAAGCCGATGTGAGACACTAAGGCTTCGCCTGGGCCATTGACCACACAGCCGATGATAGACACATCCATCGCGGTCGTCACATCTTCGAGGCGGCGCTCTAATTCATTTACCGTGCTGATCACATCGAACTCTTGGCGCGAGCAAGAAGGACACGCAATAAAGTTAATGCCACGGCTACGGATCCGCAGTGACTTTAGGATGTCAAAGCCAACTTTAATTTCTTCCACCGGATCGGCCGCTAACGAAATACGCAGCGTATCACCAATGCCTTCGGCAAGCAGCATGCCTAAGCCAACCGCCGACTTCACAGCGCCGGCACGGGCGCCACCCGCTTCGGTAATACCTAAATGCAATGGCTGGCGAATTTGTTTGGCCAATAAACGATAGGATTCTACCGCCAAGAACACATCGGAGGCTTTTACGCTGACCTTAAATTGGTCGAAGTTCAAACGGTCAAGAATGTCCACATGGCGCATAGCCGATTCGAGTAAGGCTTCCGGCGTAGGCTCTTTGTATTTGTCCATCAGATCTTTTTCTAATGAACCGCCGTTCACCCCAATACGGATAGGAATGTTTTTATCGCGGGCGCACTCCACCACACTGCGGATACGCTCTTCGTTACCGATATTGCCAGGGTTGATACGCAAACAGTCCACACCATATTCGGCCACTTTCAAGGCGATACGGTAATCGAAGTGGATATCGGCAACCAAGGGCACAGATACTGATTGCTTAATCACTTTAAAAGCTTCGGCGGCATCCATCGTCGGCACAGAGACACGCACAATATCGGCACCCACTTTCTCTAGGGCACGGATTTGGGCAACGGTTGCCTCAACATCTGTGGTCTTAGTGTTAGTCATCGACTGTACGGCAATCGGTGCACCATCACCAATCGGCACGTTGCCCACATAAATGCGGGTTGAAGGACGTCTCTTTATGGGTGTTTCGTTATACATACTCAATACGCTCTTTTCGGTACTCTGCGTAGGCGCCAGACTTAAACCTGTGGGATAGTCAAACGCGCAACACGACCCTTAGGAAATTCAGCAAGGCTGATGGCTTTACCATCGACCGTAAATGTGGACACGACAGTGGGAGCACCTAGGATAACTTTAAACGGAGGCACACCACTGGCTTGAATGTTCGCGCCAGCACCACGGACGCCGTCAACAATCGCTTTGCCCTTGGCATCGACTATGTTGATCCAGCAATCGCCCGTGAGCTCAATAGTAATGCTCGACTGCCCAGCTACCACTGGCATGGCTTGCGCTGTAGAAGCTGTATTGGTTACTGGTGTATTGGTTGCTGGCACATTCGATGCAGTTTGGTTCTGCACTGGCGCGGCATTGGTCGCTACGCTTTGTGTGGTGCTTGGAACCGCAACGGCATTACTCGCTGCTGAGGTCGACGCAGTGTTCGGTGCATTGTTCGTAAGCGCCGTATTAGATTCGCTCGCATTCATAGCCGAATTGGCAGCAGGCGTCTGCTCCGCTTCCATCGCTGCCGAATCGTTCATATTAGGGTCGATAGTGCTCTCGTCGGTATCTTTTACCGGACCATCGGTCGCCATAGAGCCATTGACCGCAATCTCGCTTAAGCGCTGGCTGGCATCGGTTTCCGTCAGCAGCACATCGCCCGGCAAGGTTTGATTCGCCGCTGCTAACTCTTCCGCCGTTGGTTTAGACACATCAACATGGGTCACCAACGTAGTTCTTTGCATCCACCATAGGACGAATAAGCCCAGTAACACGATGACAATAAAAAAGCTCAGCCACTTTAATTTAGTGTCACGAGCTTGATAGGTCGTCTTGCGGGAAAAGCTTTGCATGGCAGGCTGCGTCACTAACGGTACCTGCCGCGCGAGGCATGCCTCAATCAGGGCGTTATCCACCCCCAGCATGCGCGCATAGTTTTTGACGTATCCACGAACATAAGTCGAAGAAGAAATATTGGAAAAATCGTCGGCTTCGAGATTTTCAACAATCCCTGGGCGCAGATGTAATTTCACCGCGGTATCCGCAATGCTTAAGCCCATCTGCTCACGAGCCGTTCTGAGTACAGTGCCGAGCGTTACATCAGGCGTCGATTCAGCTTCACTCGCTGCAACTGGTTCTACTGACGCGTTTATTTCGTTATCTTTCATTGATGCAAATTAACTCTGTATTGCTTGGCTTGAGGCGATGCTGGGAATTTGGCGAGCAATAAAATGCCAAATCGCTTCATAGCAGCATCATCATTCAACGCCTGCTCAATTTTTATTCCGAGCGTTAAACTTTCTGGAGTCTGGGCTGCCACTTGGTGATAACGCGCTAATTGGTTTTGCGCATCGACATAATCACCTTTATCCATCCCAAGCTCAGCCAGCTCCAGTAAAGACACCGAGCGTCTCGGGTCATACTTTAACGCCATCTGAAAATACTGTCGTGCCTTTTCTGTTTGTCCCGCGTCTCGGCTGCAAATGCCTAAGTTCTCATAACTGGACGCGGTACGCGTATATTTGGGCATTTCTATCGCGGCCAAAAACATTTTTTCAGCTTTGTCGTATCGCTTTTGTTGGCACAAAAACACCCCAAAGTTATTCATGGAATCGCCAGAGGCGTCCTTAGTATTGATAGCGTCTTGATACGCCTGTTCGGTACGTACTAAATCGCCAACGGTTTGATAGTAATAGGCCATGGCCACATGCACATCTTCGAGCTCTGGTGCATATTCAACTGCTTTATCAAGATTGTACTTGGCTTGTTCCGAGTTACCTCGATTAAGGTAGGTTAAACCGAGCTGCATACGCTCCCGTGCGGCGGCGACTTTATCGAGTTTTCGCTCCGACACGGGAATATCAGTCCCTGAATAGGTACGCTCAGTTACGCATCCTGTCACTAATAATGACAGGGCAATTGCTAATGATAACCCTGACAATCCATGCTTCATGGGCAAGCCTATAAATCTGTGCAAACAAAGAGTTAATTCATTGTGACCGAAATCTGATTTTCTTGCATGCGTTTTTTTGCTAAACGCTTGGTTCGATCGCGAATATCACCCGCTAACTGTCCACAGGCCGCGTCAATATCATCACCACGGGTTTTGCGTACAATCACAGTTAAGCCGTATTCCATCAATACCTTAGAAAAACGGTCGATGCGCGAGTTCGATGAACGACCATAGGGCGAACCTGGGTATGGATTGAATGGGATCAGGTTTACCTTACAAGGCGTATCCTTCATTAATTGTGCTAATTCATGGGCTTGTTCAGTGCTGTCGTTGATGTGATCGAGCATCACATACTCCACAGTCACGCGGCCACGGTTAGCGTTAGATTTAGCGATGTAACGGCGAATTCCTGCAAGGAACTCTTGCAGTGGATACTTTTTATTCACGGGAACCAGAATATCGCGCAATTCATCGTTTGGCGCGTGGATACTCACGGCGAGCGCCACATCGAGGGCATCACCGAGTTTATCTAATGCTGGCACAACGCCCGACGTTGACAGGGTCACTCGGCGTTTTGACAGGCTAAAACCAAAGTCGTCCAGCATGATATCCATCGCTGGGATCACGTTAGCAAGGTTCAGCAGTGGTTCCCCCATGCCCATCATCACCACGTTGGTGATTGGGCGCTCGCCAGTTTCTTTAGCGAATCCTAAGAAATGGGAAACACGCCAAATTTGGCCGACGATTTCAGAGACAGTTAAGTTGCGGTTAAAGCCTTGCTGCGCGGTCGAGCAGAAAGTACATTCGAGGGCGCAGCCCACTTGAGACGACACACACAGAGTGGCGCGGTCATCTTCAGGAATATACACGGTTTCGACTTCTTGGCCTTCGCCGACATGGATGGCGAACTTAATGGTGCCATCAGTGGATTTTTGATAGCTTGAAATTTCAGGCGCCACAATCTCGCAGCGCGCCGCCAGCTTTTGGCGTAACACTTTGTTGATGTTAGTCATTTCTTCGAAGTCACTGACACCGAAATGATAGATCCATTTCATCAGCTGATCGGCACGGAAAGGCTTCTCACCCAGATCCGCAAATAATGCGCGCATCGCCTTACGATCAAGGTCTAATAAATTGATCTTTTTTTCACTCATAGGACTAACCTCAACACCAAAACCTGCAACAGGGCGGCGAATTATACAGACGCAGAAAAATTTTAGCCAGCAACTCCACACTCCTATGCTAGAATCGGCGTGGGTCAATGTTGGCCTAAATTATGGAGTTGTAATACCACCTATATGTTAACCCTCATCATTATAGTGCTTGTCGCTGTCGGAGTTTCTTTTCTGTGCAGTGTATTCGAAGCAGTGTTGCTTTCGGTTACCCCTAGTTATATCGCCTCGCTCGAACAAACTGACAGTGCCGCAGCCGCCCGGTTGCGTAAACTAAAAGAAAACATCGAAGCGCCTCTCGTGTCTATTTTGACCCTAAACACCATTGCCCACACTGTGGGTGCCGCCGTTGCCGGTGCGCAAGCGGCCAAGGTTTTTGGTGATGACATGCTCGGCGTGTTCTCCGGAGTGTTAACTTTTATCATCCTATTCTTCTCAGAGATTATTCCTAAATCTGTGGGAGCCAATCACTGGCGCCGTTTAGCCCCGAGTGTGTCGATTGCCATCACTTGGATGAAGCGTGTCACTAAGCCGCTGATTTGGATGTCGCAACAGGTGACTCGCCTGCTAGGTAAAGGGGAAGAAGGCCAATACATTCGCCAAGAAATGAGCGCCATGGCCAAGATTGGTCACGAATCCGGTGAGTTAGACGAGCAAGAGTCTAAAATTTTGACCCAAATGCTCAAGGTGCGTGACGTGCCTGTGACGGCGATTATGACGCCGCGTACCGTGATGTTCTCCTTGCCCGTTTCACTGACGCAAAATGAGTTTGTACAGGAATATCGCGACAAACCTTTTACCCGCATTCCGGTATACGATCAGGATCACGACGACATTATCGGTTACATCACCCGTACCGATGTCTTACTGGCTGAACGTTACAGCCCGAACGCACCGATTGGTGAACTCAAGCGCAGCCTATTTGTGGTGCCCGAAACGGCTAAAATCCTGCCGTTATTCGAGCGGATGATTAAACGCAATACACAAATTGCGATGGTGGTTGACGAATACGGCAGTAGCCAAGGTATTGTGACCCAAGAAGACATTATCGAATCACTACTTGGC
This sequence comes from Shewanella sp. GD03713, assembly GCF_029843705.1. NCBI lineage: Bacteria > Pseudomonadati > Pseudomonadota > Gammaproteobacteria > Alteromonadales > Shewanellaceae > Shewanella > Shewanella sp. GD03713. The sequence continues at coordinate 1,400,098 of NZ_JAOCIW010000001.1, read as the reverse complement.
TTAGAGATTGTCGATGTGAATGACCCAGCAACCGACATGCAGCAATTGGCCCGTAAACTCTGGACCAAGCGCATGAAGCAAAAAGGCATTCGTCTCTCCGATGATGGTGACTTCGAAGCCGCCGCCGAAGATGACGAGGCACGCTCGGGTTAATGACATTATTTAGTCATTGTTAAAGTAAAGGGAGCTTGGCTCCCTTTCTTGTTTTTGGGGAGAAGGTTATAATCTCCCGCCGTAAAAGAGGTAGGTTATGACACAGGGATACACACTCTCACTCGCGCACATCAACGATACCCATTCGAATTTTGAGCCCAGCCGCGTACAATTTTCCCTCAATCTAGGGCTTAAAGCCTTAGATATCACCAGTCACAGCGGTGGCTATGCACGTCTAGGGTATCAGATTAGTCAGGCACGTGACCGAGCCGCACAAAGCCAAATGCCGTTTTTATTTTTGCATGGTGGCGACAGTTTCCAAGGCACGCTGTATTTCAGCCATTTTAAGGGTAAGGCCAACGCCCATCTGCTGAATTTACTCGCACCCGATGCCATGGTGATAGGTAATCACGATATTGATGAAGGTAATGCGCGGCTCGCCGAATTTGCTAAGCAAATCGATTTTCCGCTACTTGCGGGGAATATGGACTTGAGCCAAGAGGATATTCGCAAGCCGGGTAACCTGCGTACTGTGGCGAATATTCTCGCCTATGATGAAAAAACCCAGCTTGCCAGCTACCTCGAAAAGCCCTTCTACGACAAAAAGCTCGCCGTCATCGGCATTACTCTGGATCAGATGAAAGACATCGCCAGACCCGATCCCGATACCCACTTTGTCGATGCAATTGCGACCACGACGCGCACCGTCGAGCATCTACATGCCAAAGGCATTAAGCACATTATTGTACTGAGTCACTTAGGCTTAGATCAGGATAAAAGGCTTGCCGAACAAGTCGATGGTATCAGCCTTATCGTCGGCGGCCATACCCATACCTTGCAGGGCGATTTTAGCGCCTTGGGGTTAAGCAATATTCCCTATGGTGAAATGGTCAATGGTACTCCTATCGTGCATGCGGGGAAATACGCCGAAACCTTAGGCTTGGCCGAGATTGAATTTGATGCAGCAGGCCGCGCGATAAGCTTAAAGGGCGGCAACTACTTTATGCTCGATAAACAGTTTATGTTGAGTTCGAGTGAGCAAGTGGATGACACCGACTATCAAGCCGTGCAGCAACGCTTTAATGAGCATCCCTATGTATTGTGGGATGATGCCGATGAAGATATTCATGGCGTGATCCACGATATCTATCGCCCCGCGATTGCCGAGATGGAAAACAAAGTCTTAGCCCTTGTGCCTAAGAATCTAGTGCATACCAGACTGCCATCTAAGGCATTACCCCATGGCAGCGAAATCGCCCCTTGGGTGAGCCGCAGTATGTTCCAAGAGGCCAAGCTTGAAGATCCCCGCATCCACTTTGCCCTGCATAACGCGGGCGGAGTAAGGCAATCGGTCGCCCAAGGCAGGCTCACCCTCGCCGATGTGTTGGGGCAATTGCTGCCCTTTGAGTTGCCATTAGTTAAATACGAAATCCAAGGACAGTATTTATACCAAGCGCTGGAGTCGGCAATTAACGCTGCGACAAACAACAGTGTGCGCGGCACGGGGGCGGGCAGCTTCCCCTATACCTATGGATTACGTTATTACTACGATGGTAGACGCCCATTAGGGGAACGTTTGTTCAAGCTTGAAATGATGCAGCAAGATGGCTTATCACTCTGGTATCCAGTGCAGCCCGATGCGCTCTATGTGGGGGTTTCTACCTCTTATACCGCGGCGGGGAAAGAAGGTTATCACCCACTGTTACAGGCACGCTGGCAGGAGTCGATTGAGACGCTCACCCTACCACAGGCTTTTATTCGCTTCCTCAATCGGGCGCCCAACCCCAATTTAGCGGATTTGCTCTCCCCCCATGTGCATTACACCAGCCATGTAAAGCGCTCAGTGTAAGCGCCTAGTGTCAGGGATTTATATCAGCGCTGCCGTAAAGTCCAGCCCTCTTAATTCATCACAGTACTTAGCAATGGTTAAGTACTGTGATTCACTCAATCCTGTACCCAAACGCACTATCGACATCTCACTAAAACAACCAGTCGCAATGGGGTAAACGTTCGGCAAACCACGCCTGCGCTTTGCCTTGATTCCCCTTGCGCCATGCAAGAAACACCGGCTGCGCCGGTCTTGGGATCTCAACCTTACATGCGACTAATGCGCCTGAAGCGAGTTCTTCGCGGATCAAATGTTTGGGAAGATAACCTACACCCAGCCCGAGTTGCTGCGCTTTAATCTTGGTCTGCATGTTCGGCACGCGGATGACTTGGCGACTATCAAACAATCCACTTGAGCGCTGCGCGAGCGCCGTTGAGCTGTCGGCCACCACCACGGAGGGAAATTGTAACAGGGCTTCGGTCGGGATGGGATGGTCAAACTGCGCTAAGGGATGGTGAGGCGCAAGAGCAAACACGAATTCAAGCATGCCGATTTCGACTAAGTGATATTGCCCCTTAGGTAACTCCCCCGTAACCCCAATGGCAATATCGGCGCGGCCCGAATACAGCGCATCCCAACCGCCACCCAATGACTCCTCGGTGATATTGATGGTCACCTGTTTACCTAACTCGGTAAATTCAGCAATCAGTTTAAGCAGTGGTAAATCGGGCACCACAGTATCTATGGCTAAGGTTAATGCCGACTCCCAGCCAGTTTCGAGTTGCCGAACCGCCTCCTCAAGCCTAGCGGTGGCGGCTAAAATCTCCCGCCCTTGGCGTAATACTAGCTGGCCAACTAAGGTCAGTTCGGCACGCTGGCCCTTACGTTCAAATAATTTTACCCCTAAGTCGCTCTCTAATTTCTGCACTGTGTAGGTCAGCGCCGATGGCACCCGGAATAAGGATTCGGCTGCTGCCGAAAAACTGCCTTTCTTATCAATAGCATCGAGTACTATCAAGCCATCTAGGCTCATCACAGGTAACATAGCCACCTCTTATTCAAATTTTTTGAAATAGACTTTGAAAATGTTCCGATTTTCTTTCCTTCAGGTCAAGACTAGACTTTAAACCAATGGAGAGATTAACGCTAAGCCTCCACCGACTAACCCATTAACGACATAGTTAAAAAATTTGAATTAAGGAACATCCCATGAAAGTACTTATCACAAAATTACTGACCTCTGCCCCAAGTTTTGCCCCATTGGCCCTGCGTATTCCTATCGGGATCATCCTCATGGCCCACGGCTCACAAAAACTCTTCGGCTGGTTTGGTGGCTACGGCTTGGAAGGCACAGGACAATGGATGGCCTCCATCGGCTTAACCCCTGGCTACTTAATGGCGCTGATGGCGGGCTCGAGCGAATTCTTTGGTGGTTTGCTGATCATTATCGGTTTACTGACTCGCCCAACGGCACTGGTATTGTCCTTTACTATGGTGGTCGCGATTTTCTCGGTCCACATTGGTAACGGTCTGTTCCTCAGCAATAACGGTTATGAATTTGGTTTAGCCCTGTTAGCCGCCACTGTGTCTCTGGCCGTGTCAGGTGCGGGTAAACTCAGTGCCGACAACCTGTTAGCTGCACGCTTAAAATAAGGAGGAAATGATGATCCGTATACGTAAAGCGCAGGACCGTGGGCAGGCAGATTTAGGCTGGTTAAAGAGCCAACATACCTTCTCGTTTGCAAGCTACTACGATCCGCAGCATATGGGCGTGTCTTCCCTACGAGTCATTAATGATGACAGAGTTGCGCCGGGCGCAGGGTTTGAAACCCATGGCCATAAAGATATGGAAATCATCAGTTATGTGATTTCAGGCACCATTGCCCATAAGGATAGCTTCGGTAATGTTAAGACCTTACCAGCGGGTGAGTTTCAGTTAATGTCAGCTGGTAAAGGGATTTATCACAGCGAGTTTAATGCATCAAACACTGAGTCTCTGCACTTTTTGCAGATCTGGATCCAACCAGACACCTTAGGTATTGATGCCGGTTATCAGCAAAAGGCCTTCGAGCAAACCTCTGCGCTAACCGCCGTGGTCACCCCAACGGGTGAAAATGGCACCTTGAAAGTACAGCAGGATGCAACCTTGTATCGGCTAATGCTGGCACCGCAAGAGCAAGTGCATATGCCGCAGCTTAAGCCACAGCGTCAGCTCTATGTGCAACTGGTGGAAGGCACGCTTAAGGTCAATGACCAAGTGCTCACCCCTGGGGATGGCGCACATATCACCGCCGAAGGAGCGGTTCGATTTAGCGCAGCCAACAGCTATGTCACCGCCCTAGTGTTTGACTTAGCCTGATGAATATTGTGACCAATAAAAAACCGCCAAGGAAACGAGGCGGTTTTTTTATTACTGATCGTACGGCCAGAGAAGAGCAGTCTTTCCAAACGCGAACCTATGATAAGGACATAATCAAACTAAAATTCACTAACACCTGCGCCCTGTCGTTTTGTTTATCTTCGGCGGTGAGATAGCGACGTAGTTCATTACGGCGAATGCAATTAAACCCCTGTTTCTCAAAGAAAGGACGCGCCTGATAGGAGGCTTCAACGGTAAGCCGTTTAAGATTACGGCTTTTGGCCTCTTCGAGCAGGGCTAAATACAAATGCGTCGCCACTCCGGCACGGCTGTATTCTGGGTGGACAAACAGACAATCGACTTCGCCGACCATACAATTGAGCTCTTCATCGGGACAGAGCCTTAAGTTGGTAAAGCCAACCAACTTGCTACCTTCCTGCGCCACCCAAGTGGTGGTGTCTTCTAACTTAGCCAGCCAGTAGGCATCGCTGCGTGCTTCACCTTGATTTTGCGCCCAAGCTAAACGTTCGGTAAGCGAGTAATATTCCTGCGCGCCCTCCATCACACTGGCGTTAAATACCGCCGCCACCTGTGCCACATCCGGAGGTGAAAATAAGCGTATCTGCATTGGAGTCCACTCCTATGGGTTAATCATGACCAATGGGCACATAAGCAGTGTATTCCCATTCAGTTACAGTTTTTTAGTCATATAAAAACTCGGCAATACCTGGCCCAGTTTTTGTTGATAGCTGCGCTGTTGTTGGACAAATCCGAGTTTAATAAACAGCCCGCGGGAAAGATAAGACGCATCGGCACTCAATTGACTATACCCCTGCTCCCTCGCCCACAGTTCTAGCTGTCGATAAGCGCGTTCCCCCAGCCCCTGCCGTTGCCAATCGGGATGAATATAGAGGCTATCTATATATCCTCTATGGTGAAAATCCGTTTCGACATTGATAAAACCTGCACAAATCTTAGATAAGCCCGCGGCATCTGTCACCAAAATAATCCATGCTTGGGAACGACTTAAGCGTAAATGCCAATGTTGACTCGAACGGGGTGCCTGCGACCAAGCCTTGAGCTGCGCGGCGTTATAACGCTCATGTTGTATTTGATGCACGCACTGATGAAAGAGTTCACTCACCGCACGCGCATAACAGCGCTGATAGGGGACGACTTCGACTGGCTTTTCGATTGAATTAGCGGCGAACACGAGTAATCAACCAAGAGTGTAAATAATCGCTATATTCTGCCGTGATTTAGATTCGAGCGATAGCATCAGAACGATAAGAAAAGGTTTGCCGCTGTAAACAAAACCGCCTCGAACAAGGCGAGGCGGTTTAGGAACTCATCGCAACATGAATGTTGCTAAGACATCGATTATTTCTTCTCGATTTGACCAACAAACAACAGCTTGTCGAAGGTGCGGTTTAAGGTTTTGCTGGTGAATTGATTCATCCACATTTGCTCAACCACGGCTACTTTGTCGCCTTTCTTGACTTCAGCTTCTGGGCCTGCAGCCCAAAACGTGTTGTCAGCTTCTTTAATTTGTACATAGGTGTAACCGCCACCATTCATGGTATCAACCACAGTACCTTCATGAACGACGCCCTGTGCCCAAGCACTTGACATACCTAACGCTAAAGTTGCTACAGCCGCTAATTTTACCAATTTTGCCATCATGCCTTTTGTTCCTTGTGTTTTACTAATATGCGGCATTAAAACATGCCATAGGTAATAAATCGCCAATCTCTATCACGAAATACAACACTTATCGCAAAAGTAGGATTTTTATCGCTCAGTAGGGAACTCATTTCAATAGCGGTTTTAACATGCCCTCAAGGCCGTTGAGTTTGACCTCATAAATCAGCGCTAACTGCTCCCCTAACTTTCCCTTCGGAAAACCCTGTTGATGAAACCACACTAGATAGGGTTCGGGCAATTCGAGTAAGCGGCGACCGGCATATTTACCAAAGGGCATCACCTGATTCACGGCATCGATAAACTGTTGTTGATCCATTGCATTACCACTTCAAACAAAAAACACACTAATAGGTGGATGCTACGCTATTGACAGACAAATGCCTAAAGTTAACGAGTTGATTTAATCATGAGGTCATACTGCAAGCTAAGTGACTTGTGAAGCAAAACGATATGACTATTATCCTGCAAGTATCCGGCAAGCGTACTCAGGATAAGCCATCCACTTACCCTGAGTCAGGAAATAAAGATTAAGAATAGATTTTACGCATGTTCGGCCCAAGGTTGGCGCAGGGAGAATAGACAAAACCATAATCGCCGCAGAGTCGCTCCTCTTCGCCATGCACATTGATGCTGACACAGGTGCCTGGGGCGGCATGTTCATCAATATAAGTCATCACCCGCTCTAACATGATGCTAGCCAAGCCTAAATGACGATACTCAGGTAAAACAATAAAGTCCTCAATCGCCAAATGGTTAGCCTTATCGCCATACACGCAGCTGGTCGCGATGATTGACGGCGAGTTTTTTTCTTGTTCCCCCGTCACCCGAATCGACACCCAATATAAAGGCTGTAACGGATGACCCTCCCCCATTTCCACACCGATAGAGGGATGCCCCGCAGCATCACGTAGATTCAGCAGCTCATGAAATAAAGGTGCAGATTCAACCAACTCAAATTCAATAGGCATAAGCATTTTAATATCCATTTTGGCATCCCTTCACGAATGGTAGAAAAATCAAGGTGATTAGACGGCATAATAGGAAAATCCTAACTGAATTAGGTGGCAATTTGATGACATACAGAACAGAGACAAGACAACTTTCGACTGAAAATCATAAAGCAAACAACAAGGTTTCAATAATATTTAAGAATAAATACCAAAAATTATATTCATAAAAGAAATATAAGAATTAAGACTGAGGCAATCGTTGCACTCGACTCAAGTAGTGACGCTGACTTAAATACGCCCAAAAGAATCACAAAAGCATTTTAAATCATGTAATTAATCACAAATCAGCCTCATTTATCTTTGCTCGATATAAGAGTCAAATAAACGGCACACGTCACTGTAACGTCAAATAATAATCGCGCGACATTTTATAAAAAAACGTCAAAAATCAGCTAATTGACCTCAATTAACATAGGGTTTACATTCATTTATGACAACAAGGTGCGGTAAAAGCTCGACACTTATAACAGCCGCCCAAGTGATACCCTAAGCATTGAGGAATTCGTCATGATAGTGTTAGTCGGCGGCGAAAAAGGCGGCAGCGGTAAGAGTTGCCTCGCACAAAATATCGCAGTATTTCTCACCACTGAATGTGGTGCCTCTGTCATCATGGTGGATTGCGATCCACAACGCACCACATCCGATTGGATCCAAGCCAGAAACAACAATCCAAAACTTGCTAGCATCAACTGTGTGCAACTTTATGGCAAAATCCGTAATGACTTGCTGAGTTTAGAGCAGCACTATGACTTCGTTCTCGTAGATTGTGGTGGACAGGATAACCTCGCATTAAGGGCGACCATGTCGGTGGCTTCCCATATCTTGATGCCGCTGCGACCAAAACGCCGCGACTTAAAAACCGTGAGCCATATGGATGATATCGTCGCCACTTGTAAGATGATTAACCCAAAATTACATGCCTCTTTCGTTATCACTCAATGCCCTAACCTGCCGAATCAAGCGAACCGTATCCTAGAGGCCAAAGAGGTCTGTAAAACATACGATATCAATGTGTTAGATGCGATAACCTACAGCCGTAACATCTATGATGATAGCGAAGAATCGGGATTATCCGTGATGGAGATTGAGCCCAACGGAAAGGCTGCCAACGAAATCCGCGCCATTGCCTGCGAAATGTTCCAGGTTGACTGCGCCGCCTCATTAACGGCATTACTCAGGCCAAGCACGCCAATGGCCGCATCACGCAGTGCTATCAATCAACCTCAGCCAAATCACCTGAGAGGACAATATGGGACTCAGCGACCTCAAGAAAAACGCTATGCCATCTAGGGGTGGCGCGCAGCCCCTCTCCCTCGATGAGTTTATTGATGCCGCAACCCTTTATGCTATGGGAGAGACCCGCCTTCCGAGCACGGGCTCTGCCGTTGCGGTCGATTTAGTCAAAGAAGCCCAAGTCGAAGTCACGCTGGATTCTTCCAATGTAGTGACGTTACATCGACCACAAACGGCAACCAGACAGCTCGATGCGAGTATTGAAGAGGAGCGCCCACATTACCGAAAAGCGACGTTCTCCCTCAGTGAAGCGGCGATCAGCCATTTAGCCAAGCTCTCTGAAGAAAGTGACATATCCAAATCGAAATTGATCCGTTTTTTAATTGAACAACATTATGCCTTGCCCACCGCCTTGCGGCAGATGCGCGAGCAGCAAATAAAAAAATCTTAGTATCGCGCCATCTCCCACCCTTTTTCGGTGATCCAAGTTAATTCGATCACCGTTTTTTTCGCCTCAAAACCCTACAAAAATTAAGACATAGTTTTTTATCAAGCCTATCCTTATTGTACAGTCGAGATGATTAATGCTACTTATTAGCATGTTAACACTTGTATCCAAGGGGTTATTCTTGTTAAAACCTTTGTCACTCCTACTTGTCGGACTGGGTTTCACGCTAGCAGCACCTGCCTTAGCGGAATTTTCCTTGGCACAAATTCCCCCCCTCACGAACAAAACGCCCATCACCTTAGTCGCCGAAAAAGGCTTTTGGACTGACTACCTAACGCGGGAAATGTTACCCAAGTTCACCGAAAAAACCGGCGTTAAAGTCAATGTGGTCAGTACCGAGCTGGAAGGTATGTTCGAACTACAGACCCATGCATTGCTGCAAGGCGAAGGAAAATATGATCTGCTAACCATGGAGGCCGGCTGGGCAAAAGAGTGGGCCGCCAATGGTTATACCGTCCCCCTATTAGAACTCGCAAAACTCTACGATCCCGACGGTGAAAAAGCGATGGAAAGCTATCTCGAACCTTATTACCCATCCTTGCTGAATATTTTGTCCTATCACGGTGAGTTACACGCTATTCCCTACAACAACTACGTGATGGGAAGTCATTACCGCGCTGATTTATTTGAGAATAAAACCGAACAAACGCAGTTTCAGCAGCGCTTTGGTTATCCCCTCAAACCCGCGACTAACTTCGACCAATTGCAAGATCAAGCTGCGTTTTTTACCCGAAAAGCGGGTGAACTCCTCGCCGATAAACCGCTAAACCATGACTTTTATGGTCTCGCCTTAATGTCTGGCAATAAGCCCCATATTAACGATGAATTTTCGAGCATCATTTGGAGCTTAGGGGGCGCTTGGATGTGGCCTGTCTATAATCCGCAAAAGCAGATCACCCACTTCGAAGTGCCCGCAGTCAACCAAGAGGCGATAAAAGCGAGCGCTATCTATCGAAAACTCATGCCTTACGCCATTCCAGCAGATGATAAATTTGCCTTCAACGAAGCAGCCAATGCAATGGCAACGGGACAAGTGGCGATTTGGCCCTTTGCTTACAACAACCTATGGTCAGCCTCCTTTAAAGTCGAAACCAACATACCTGGCGCTCGACTTGGCGTAGCCCAAGTGCCTGGCGGCATGCCCTATAACGGCGCCTACGCTTTTGCAGTGAGCTATGACAGTAAAAATCCGCAAGCCGCCTATTGGTTACTCAAATACATGGGCACCTATGAAGCCCAATATGCCTATGCTCTAGGAGGCGGTAATCCCTGTCGCATGGATGTCGTCACAGCCCCCGAATTTAAACAAGCTTCAAAAAGATCCATTGCCGGCGCCTTTGAGGCAAGCCACGTAGCAAACTTGTTTTGGTCAACTAAGGTATTGGAAGTTGGACACTTTACCACTACCGCTATGGGGCAGATTTATCCTGAGCTAAGCCATGCTTGCTATGCCGCAAGCCGACACGAAGCAAACAGTACCGATATTTTTATTGAATTAAGTAACAAAATTAAATACCTGCAGAATACCTATGGGGAAGTGCCTGCAATTGATAAGAAAAACAAATGAACTCGAAACGGCTCACCAGTCTTAAACATAAAATCACGCTAGCCTTATATTTCATCCTAGGCATGGCTCTGCTTAATGGCATTATCGCCATCCTATTGTCACAACAGTTAAGGACCAAAATAGAGCAATTGGTGAGCAGTGATGTGGTCAAAGTCACCACAGCGCTGCAATTGGCAAAAAACAGCGAAAGACTGCAAATTATCACTACAGAGCTGAATCACTACGATACCGAACAGCAGCGGCTCAGCTTACTGCAAGAGTTGACCCATCAATGGGAACAATTGCTGCAAGATACTAAAGTGCTGTTAAGTCTTGAAAATACGACTAATATCCATGAGGCATTAAATAGGACAATTGATACCCAGCTGTATTTCCAGCAACAACTGCCCTTGCTCGACACCCTGACCGACAGCGCCTTACAGGCCAAATTACAAGCACAAAATATTCAGGCGAACCTCGCGGGAATGTCATCGGCCTTTTCCATTGAGATGCAGGCGCAGCTCGACTCAAGCCACGAGCTCAACAGCAAGCTTATCGCCCAAAAAAATCTCACGGGAATAACCCATAACCTCAATGAGCATCAAAAAATCTCTGATTATTTGCATCAGGGTGAACACCTGTTTGTGCTGCTGGATGAAGTTAAAAACACCCAAACCACCATAGGACTCAACCGCCTGCAACGGGATGCAATGCGTCTTTTCCTCAAAATGGAGGCAGTCGCCGCCTCGATACCGCAGGATAATACGCTGTATCTCAACTGGTTATCTCAAATAAAGCAAAATATGGTGGGTAATGACAACCTGTTTGAACTATCACGCAACGCCTTAAAAAGCACCCACATCGCTAATGCGCATTTTGGCTATCAAGCCAATGCCGCGCGGGAAATTGCCAGCTTCACCCAAGTGTTAGTCAACCATGTAGAAGATGAAATCCAAGTGGCAAGCACTAACCTCAAGAGCGACAGCACCGCCTTCGTGATCCTGATTTTTTGTGGTGGGATAGTGTATTGCTTCTTTATCTGGCTGATCAGCTGGCACTTTATCGCCAAGGGAATTATCAAACCCGTAATCGCCACACGGGATGCGATGAATGCCATCGCCAATGAAAAACTCGATACCGAAATGCCGATTACCGATAACTTAGAGCTGCAACAAATGGTCAGCTCGCTGGAGACCCTAAAAACCTATGCCGCGCAAGTCAAAGCAATGGCCGAAACCGATGGCTTAACGGGCTGTTATAACCGCCGTTATCTCGACAGCCAAATTAACAAGGAGTTGAATTACGCCAACGATCACAATATGCCACTCAGCATAGTGATGTTTGATATTGATAACTTTAAAGAATTTAATGACAAATATGGCCACGTCGTTGGCGATCAGTGTTTAAAGCAGGTCGTCAATGCTGCCAAATCGATTCTGCAACGCCCAACAGATATCCTTGCCCGCTACGGTGGAGAAGAATTTACCTTGTTACTGCCCTCGAGCCACTGTGAAGACGCTTATAGAATTGCCGAGCGACTGCGCGAAACCATCATGGAATTGGCCATTCCCCACCAAAGCTCATCCCACTCAGGCGTGGTGACCATCAGCTTAGGGGTCGCCTGCTGGCAACCGCCACAATCACTCGATGCCAATAAAATCATCTCCGATGCGGACGAAGCCCTATATCAGGCCAAACAAGCCGGACGCAATCGCACCGAAGCACTACGACATCCAGAGTTTGGTAATCAATAACTCGCTGTATCGATTTATTTTTAGCCATAGTATTGAGTTCGCCTCACTGAATCCCCATTAGCTAATATACCTAAGGAAAATTTTGCACTGAGGAAGTCATGCTCGCCGTTTTCATTACCCTAATGCTTGGTCTCGGTGCAATCGCTTGGTTAGCGTCGAGCCGCTGGCGCAAGACACTCCACCGTAAGCGTGTGATGGCCAGTGCCTTTCCTAAGGCTTGGCGAACGATTTTGAAAAAGAGATTGCCCTACTTCCACGCCTTACCCACGGATCTTCAACTACAACTCAAGCGTCACATCCAAGTTTTTTTGGATGAGAAACGATTCGTTGGCTGTGACGGTTTGCAAATAACCGATGAAATTCGCGTCACTATCGCCGCCCAAGCTTGTCTGCTTTTGCTAAATCGCAACACCGACTTTTACCCCAATCTAAGGCAAATATTGGTCTATCCCGATGCCTTTATTGTCGACAGCCAGCGCCAAGACCCCGCGGGTTTGATTTGGGAACAACGCAATGTGCTGGCAGGGGAATCTTGGGAGCAGGGCCAAGTGATACTGTCGTGGAAGAACACCCTTGAGGGCGCAGCCAATCCCCATGATGGCAACAACGTCGTGATCCACGAGTTTGCCCATCAATTAGATCAAGAAGATGGTCACGCCAATGGCGCGCCGATTTTACAACACCGCCAAGATTACCTGTCGTGGTCGAGCGTATTCAGTCAGGCCTTTAATGAGTTAGTACAAGCTGCCGCCCTTGGCCGCCCGTCACTGTTTAATTACTATGGTGCCACCAATCCTGCGGAGTTTTTTGCCGTAGTCACCGAGGTCTTTTTTGAAAAGCCAGAAGCGCTTAATCTTGAACATCCGGCACTTTATCGAGAATTGAGCCATTTTTATCAACTCGATCCGATAAACTGGCATTGACCGAATCAACATAGCGATTAGCCTAATAACCATAACGATAAGGAATTTTCGATGACAATCTCCACTCGCGCCGAGCAGCGCGCCCATTCGACACGCACTCGCCAACGTCTTGCCCTGTTCAGCGCCAGCGTATTCATGCTTGGCGCCCTATGCTTTGATCCACAAACAGCCATTGCCAACGAACAAGCCGCAATAACGCTGACCGATGAGCAAGCAGCCGCCGAAGTGCTGGATAAATTGAATCAATATTCGAGTAGTGCCGATTGGGATAAGTATTTTGCCCTCTATCGTCAGGATGGCATTTTTATTGGAACTGATGCGACTGAGCGCTGGGGCATAGCCGAGTTTGAACGCTATTCGCGCCCAACCAAAGGTTGGCGCTACGATTTAACTCGCCGCCATTTAGTGCAGCATGGTGATGTCATTCTGTTCGATGAACTGCTCAACAGCCCAAGTTATGGCGTGAGTCGCGGTACTGGCACCTTAATCAAGACCAATGGGGAATGGAAAATTGCCCAATATCATTTGAGCTTTCCCATCCCCAATGCAATCGCCAAACACATTACCGCTGAAATTAAAAACGCTCAGTAAGTCGCTATTTTAGCGACACGGTAAAACACACATTGGCCAGCTGCGAGAAGTGGATAAAGGCTTGAAAATCCACTTCGCTAAAGCTTCGTTGTGAAGGCCCCCTATCGGCATAATAAAAACCGATCACTTTATTATCCACTAAGAGCGGCGCCATCAAAAAACCCGACTCAGGCAACTGAGTCTTAAGTTCTTTGCATTGTTCTAGCCATTTTTTGGCATTGGGGTTATCCACCCACTGGCATTCCTTGTGTTCCATCGCCTGCGGAAATAGCCCCTTCCTATCACTCAGATCGATAATAAACTGCTGCTTCATTTCCTCGGCGTCTCGGCCGAGCATGATCCTCGGTTGCAGCTGTTTACGACTAGGAGATAAGAGCAAAACTCCGCAGCGGTCCACACCGACCCCTTCTAAAATCCCCTCGAGCACGGTTTGCATGATTTGATTAAAATCGGCTTTGTTGATTGCAAAGGCGGTGAGTTCACGCAGCTTAGCCAATTGCACATTCAAGTTGGCCTCAAACACGGGCAACTCTACCTCAGGGACGCTGGGCTCAAGCTTATTGATGCGTTTAGGGTCAGGCAGATAGTCAATCAACACCTTGGCGCCATAGGCTTCGGCTAATTTATGGGTCGCCTTGGTGCAGCGCTGCATTCTCAGGGTTAATTCTTTCTCATCCAGCCCAGTAAAATGCGCGGCTTGGCTGATACGCTTATCCAACTCGATTTTATCTATCACCTCTTGGGAGAGAATTTCGCAAAGCTTATCGGCAAGAAAAATAGAGCGAATTTCAGGGCGTTGATCGTCGGGATAATTCACCGCTTGGATCAATAATTCCCCTAAGCCCCAGTGGCGCGCAATACTCTGCGTCAGCTGCGAAAATGAGGTGCCTAAAGCTTCACGAATGACGCTACGCTCTTCGGCTGGGGTTTCACTGGCACTGAGTTGACTGTCTAAAATTTCGGTAAACTCGCCGCCGATACTCCAAAATGCACTCTCACCAATGTGGTAAAGCAAAGACGCAATAAAGGCTTCTTCCTGAATATCCTCATCGTAATCACTGAGCATCATCCGCGCTAACATGGCGGCTTGAAATGCCTTCGCCATTAATTTAATGAGGCGTTGATAAACGGCGGGGGCGAGATTCTTACTCTCTAAAAGGCTCGATAATAGCTGGGCCGTGATGCAGATATTACGCACGGCATCAAACCCTAGCACTATCGCGGCTCGGCTCACGGTCGAAATTTGGGTACTGCCCTTATGGTAAATCGCACTATTGGCGACCCGTAAGATGCGGGATGTGAGGGCGTTATCGTGCATCACGCTTCGCCCGAGTAAGGCGAGAGACGAGACGTCATCCTTGGCAAGCTTTTCTAGCGTTTGGACGGTGGAACAGAGCGCTGGCATTTCCAATTCACTGATCCGTTTTGTCCAATAATCCACCCCTTTATTAGTATTATTGTTAGGTTTCAACCCAGCATGACCTCGATGATGTGAACTTATTGTTTTTAGTATAGATAGGCTTAAAAAAATTCGCCTAGCATCTGGCTCACAATTCGACTTTTGATTTTAAAATCCACGATATAGCAAGCCAGAGGTATAAAAAAGTCCAAGCTTTCACTTGGGCGTCACGCCGATTATGCCTGCAAATGCAATTTAAACACTTGCAGCACTTTATCAATATCCTGACGCGAAACATCTTTATGGGTCACAAAGCGCAGAGTACGGCTAGGGCTGATGAGGATCCCCGCCTCACGGCAACGCTTAGCTAGGGCTTTCTCATCGACATGGGGCGCGAGGTTTGCAAACACCATATTGGTTTGTACGGCGGTCAAATCGATTTCAAACTCACTCAACTGACTCAATTGCTGGGCAAGATACGTAGCATTTTCATGATCTTCGCCAAGTCGCTCAACCTGCTCTGTGAGCGCTAATTTACCCGCAGCCGCTAAAATCCCCGCCTGACGCATACCGCCGCCCAACATTTTACGCCAGCGCGTGGCCTTTTTAATTAGACGCTCATCACCTAGGAGCAGTGAGCCAACAGGCGCACACAATCCCTTGGATAAACAGATAGAGACAGAATCAAAATGCCCCGCAATATCGGCAATCCCTATCCCCTGTGCCACGGCGGCATTCGCAACCCGAGCGCCATCTAAGTGAATTTTTAAGCCACGCTGAAATGCCAGCGCCTGCGCATTGGCTAGGTAAGTCTGAGGCAATACTTTACCGCCGATAGTGTTTTCTAGGCTCAGTAAGCGCGTGCGCGCGAAGTGAATATCATCGGGTTTAATCGCCGCTTCAATATCGGTCAGGGCGATAGTACCATCCAGCTGATTGGTCAGCGGTTGCGGCTGAATACTGCCGAGTACCGCCGCGCCGCCGCCCTCAAATTTATAGTTATGGGCCTGCTGGCCGCACAGGTATTCATCCCCACGCTCACAATGGGCCATTAATGCAAGCAAATTGGCCTGAGTACCAGATGCCGTAAACAGCGCACTCTCAAAGCCGAACATCTCGGCGGCCATGTCTTGCAAGCTGTTAACGGTCGGATCATCACCATAAACATCATCACCCACTTCAGCCCTCGACATGGCTAAGCGCATCGCCTCTGTTGGCTGGGTCACGGTATCACTGCGTAAATCTATCATCTTGTCCTCGACTTCTTGTGCCTATCCCCGACGCGGATATTCATCGCGTAAGTGCGACTCTAGCCTCAAAGGAAAAATTTGTATAGTTTGCCCTTATGTCTGCCGATAAAATCAACAAGGAGCCAATGTTATCTATGCTGATGCAATTGATTTGCATCAAATAACGGGCAAAACTTGGCGTTAGGCCGATAAAAAGATAGAATACCCGACTAAGATGCTCATGCTAATGCAATGCAAATCTCTTAGTGGTTTTAACTATCCAAGATAAAATACAAGGTGATTTGTGGTGAATATATCCGTAATGCAATGGATTAAATTAACGTGTTTAGCGCTGAGTTTAAGCCTGATGTTACCCGCGTATGCATGGCAAGATACAGATCAAGACGGTGTTCCCGATATTAAGGATGCCTGTCCTAACACACCTGCAAACACCACAGTGATGGCCAATGGCTGTGTTTACCAAGCCGAAGTAAAACCCAGCAGTATTCAATGTGATCTCAATGACCCCAGTACATATTCAGCCGCTGATTGTCATAATATTGAGACCGCGATTGTGTATTTTGAGTTTGCTATCGCCGAAGTAGATTTATCGCAATGGAAAGCTTTAGCCTTAGTGAAAGCTTTTTTAGACGCGAATACTGAGACTCGATTAACTTTAGTGGGGCATACGGATATTGTCGGTACGCCAGAGTTTAATTATCAGTTATCACTACGACGGGCTCAAAATGTGAAACGTATTTTGGTTGAAGACTACGGCTTCAATCCAAATCGCTTTACCGTTGTCGGTAAAGGTATATCTGAACCGGTTGCGGATAATCATTCCAGCGAAGGTCGCAGATTAAATCGACGAGTACAATTTATCGTCAATAATAACTAGTTTTGTTAGCGTATTTTTTAGGGAGTAATTTAATGGATAACCTCGAAGGTTTATTAAAGCAGGCGCCAGATTTGGTCATGACCTATGGCTTAAAAATCTTATTTGCCCTCATTATTTTCTTCGTCGGTAAATATTTTTCTGGCGTCGCACAAAAGTTAGTACGCAAGTTGCTTAACAGTCGCAAGATTGACCCGACTGTGGTGTCTTTTGTGGCTAACTTAGCTTGGGCAGTGGTGTTTGTGTTCACCATTATCGCCACCTTAGGCCAAATTGGCGTACAAACAGCCTCTCTAGTCGCCGTTATCGGTGCCGCTGGTTTAGCTGTAGGCTTAGCACTGCAAGGTTCTCTGTCTAACTTTGCCTCAGGCGTATTAATGGTGCTATTCCGCCCATGCCGCGTAGGTGATTATATTGAAGCAGCAGGTATTGCCGGCACTGTTGATGAAATCACCATTTTCTCAACCAAATTACGCACCCCAGATAATAAAGTAATTGTGGCGCCAAACTCTTCAATCATGAATGGCACTATCACAAACTACTCAGCCTCTGAAAATCGTCGCATCGATTTAGTGATTGGCGTGTCTTATTCTGCGGATATCGCTCAAACCAAAAAAGTATTAACAGAGATTTTAGATAACAACCAATACGTACTGAAAGAGCCAGGTTACACTGTAGGCCTTTCTGAATTGGCGAATTCTTCAATCAACTTTGTGGTTCGTCCTTGGGTTAAAACCGCCGATTACTGGACAGCGCGTTTCCAAATTTTAGAACAGATCAAAAATGCACTCGATGCAGCGAACATTGAAATTCCATTCCCACAAATGGATATTCATGTGAAGCAATTGCCAGAGAGCAAATAATCAGCAAGCATATTAAAAGGCCGGTAATTACCGGCCTTTTTTATGGTGATAGTTTAGGTTTTGTCGTACCTTAAGCCTATGTGCACAACATACCTGAGTACGGGAGAGAAAATGCAAAAGTATGTTTCGTTTCTAGCCGCTGGCTGTGTTTTTAGTTTAATGGTTCTCAGCCCCACCGCTATCGCCAATGATAAAACCCAAGTGATGATGGGCGACAAGACTGTCACTCTCGCAGGAAAATTACCCAAGCTTGAACAAATGGCGCCACGATTTAAAGTTGTCGACGAACAATTTACCCCAATCAGCCTGAGTGACTTTAAAGGCAAAACCGTGCTGATCAGCGCCGTGCCCAGTTTAGATACTGGTGTCTGTGCGCTGCAAACTAAGCGCTTTAACAGTGAAGTCAGTCACTTCTCCGATGATGTTGTCATGCTGACCATTAGTACAGATTTGCCCTTCGCTCAAAAGCGTTTCTGTAAGGTCGAGAATGTCGACAAAATCAAAGTCCTCTCCGACTCAGTGTGGCGTGATTTTGGCGAGAAATATGGCTTATTGATTGAGGATTACGGCTTGCTCGCTCGGGCCATCTTTATTATCGATGCCGAAGGTCAGCTTAAATACCAAGAGCTGGTGCCCAATATTACCGAACACCCCAATTACGACGCCGCGCTTGAAGCGTTAAAAACCATTCAAGCACAGCAATAAGCATAAAAAATGGGGCATTTATTGCCCCATTTTTATTAGTGCGTATGTTGGTCGCCATTGGCTTGATAGTCGAAGGTCGGCATAGACCAATGATAACGCAGTGCTAACATTCGTAAGCTAAAGCCCAGCGTTAAACAGATCACTAGGTTTATCCACTCTGCCAATTGATAGGCGTTGAGCGTGATATATAAGCCTGCGGTAAAAAGCGAAATCACCGCGTAGAGTTCTTTCTTAAAAATCAAAGGCACTTGGTTACAGAGAATATCGCGGATCACCCCACCAAAGACCCCTGTGACGAGTCCCATTACCACAGCTATCGTTGGACTAAAGCCTAACATTAGCGTTTTTTGGGCGCCAACAATCGAGAATACGGCTAACCCCAAGGCATCAATGGCCAAAAATAACTTAGACAGGTAACGCATCACAGGCGCAATGGCGACCGTTAATAAAGACGCAAATGCAATCGCCAGCAGGTAATGGACATTCTCGACCCAAATCAAAGGGTAATTTCCGAGCAGCATGTCTCTTAGGGTGCCACCACCAATCGCCGTCGCGCAGCCAATGATAACCACGCCGAATAAGTCCATCTGCTTACGGCCCGCCGCTAATGCCCCTGTCATGGCTTCGGCTAAAATCCCAATCAACCATAATAATCCGATAAATTGCGCTTCTTGCATTTAAACTACTTATTACCCATGCATAAAGAACGGATTTTGCCTGATAATCCACGGACTGGATAATGAGATTATTTAAATTTTGTCATTAGAATATTTAATCTATTGATAGAATTTGTGCATTAGTCATTTCTACTTTTCAATACCGCGTAACGCTACAACCCTTCAATAACAATACATTAACTAAGAGTAAGCTATTCCCCGTTTTCCATTAAGCTTATTTTTTGATAAGTTTTAATAAATCATAATCAATTAAAATATAGAAATTTGCAGAAAACTCATCTTAACGTCAATCAAGCCTAAATTTTGGCCACAAAAAAGCGGCCAAAGGGCCGCTTTTTTAGACTAAAAGTAAATTATTTGTTTTCAGGCTTTGGCGGGAAATTCGCCATCACGCTGCCGACCGCTTCGTTGATCAGCTGTACTCTTTCCGAAGGAGTATTTTTATCACGGATAGTATCAGCTACTGAGCCACGCCAAATTAACTTAGCTGTTTTATTATCAACTAAATCAATGATCAGGGTGCCAACTTCGTATTCTCTGACTGTGGTCTGGGTTTGCATGTTACCGCCCCAGCCCCAACCTGGGCCATAGTAAGGGTTATAGCCAAAATTGGTATTGAAGGTATCGACATTAATCTTCTTATCGATTTTGGTCAGATAGTTCACTAATACATCGGCATCTTTCGCATCAACCAAGGTCATGCCCTTAGATGAAAGCTGAGAATTCACCGCATCTCGCACGCGCTGATCCATTAAACCATCGAGGTGATAACCCGAAGCATCGGTCTTTTGTGCGACCCACGCATAGGTCTTGTACTGAGTAAAATTGGCGCTAGGGTCAAAATCCCAACCCGACTTAAGGGAACTACAGGCACTCAGTGCCAGTACGGCTAAACCTACAATTATATTTTTCATGATGATTTCCTTGGTCGTTCTTATCGAACACAAATAAGCCGAAAATAAATTTAGCTTACAGAGCAATGGCCGGTTCTACAACTCAATATGATGAAAAAGCAGTGTGTTATTCAGCTTGACTTCAGTAATTACTTTAAATGATAATGATTATCAATTGAAGCGATTAAGGGATAAATAACATGTACTGGTTCATTAGCGCATTGATTGTGGCATCGGCGATTTTCTGGTTCGCACCGCAAAAAGTCTCAGCCGATACCCATAACAGTAAGCTCACACCTCATCTTCCCATGATGTTGCTGTTTTTACCTTTAGTCGTATTGAGTTGGCTCGTCTTTGAGACTGTGTCAAACGGGGTGAATTACACTACGGTTGCCGCCTTTGGGTTTGTTGCCACCGCTTGCTTAATCGCCCTCCCTAAATTGCATCGTTTTATCATGCCCTGCGCCCTACTTACCGCATTGGCATTAATCGCTATGGTATTGCAGCATCTCTAAGTCTGCTTTTTAAACATGCTACTTCCCTGCAAAGAGCTAGCATTGACCTTCGGCCACTTTCAGTCTCTGTCAGTGGCCTTTTTTTACCTCCCCGAAAGACGTTGAGTTTGGTAAACTTAAGCGGCATATATTCAGATAAAAGATGACTTATGAGAGTAGATCCCAACGTTTCCTTAGTGTACAGCACAGATAAGGGCCGCATTACTGCCGAGCCAGAAGCCAAAGCTATCCCTGCATCCGATGGGATTGTACGTATCCACAGAGACAGCAAAGGCCGCAAAGGTAAAGGTGTCTCGGTCATTTCAGGTCTAGGACTTGATGAATCAGGCTTAAAAGCACTGGCACAGACCCTTAAAAAACAATGTGGTTGTGGTGGCACAGTCAAAGATTTCACTATCGAAGTGCAAACCGACAATCGTGAGCAACTAAAACTACTGCTTGAAAAACAAAACTACAAAGTCAAATTAGCCGGCGGTTGATACGCCACCGCTGGATTTAATCTATTTGTCAACGCCTGTGGGCTGAACGGAGCATTTAATGGAGAGTTTGCAGAACCATTTTTTAATCGCCATGCCGTCGCTCGATGACACTTTTTTTGAGCGCACCGTCATCTATCTATGTGAGCACGATGAAAAAGGCGCCATGGGGCTCGTGATTAATAAACCACTGGGCATTGAAGTGAACTCATTGCTCGAGCAGATGGATTTACCCGCTGAACAAGTGTCGACCGATCTGGCACTGGGCGCGCAGGTATTAATGGGCGGCCCCGTTTCGCAAGATAGAGGCTTTGTCCTGCATACATCTCAACCTTATTGGGCCAACAGTACAGAATTAAGCTCTGGCCTCATGCTCACCACCTCAAGGGATGTATTAACGGCGATTGGCAGCGAGCGCTCGCCAGAAAAATTTATCGTAGCATTAGGTTATGCGGGTTGGAGCAAAAACCAGCTGGAGCAAGAACTGGCCGATAACTCATGGCTGACTATCCCTGCCGATCAGGCCTTGCTATTCGATATCAAACACGAAGATCGATGGCAACAAGCGAGCCGCGCGCTCGGATTTGATGCTTGGCAATTGTCATCACAGGCGGGCCACGCCTAGCCGATTTTATTGTGACGAGTGAATATACAGATGAACGCAAAAACCGTTTTAGGTTTTGATTTTGGAACAAAAAGTATTGGTGTCGCCATAGGGCAACAAATCACCGCCAGCGCCACCCCACTGCTATCCCTAAAAGCCGTCGACGGTATTCCCAATTGGGATGAAATCGGCAAACTCATTAAAGAGTGGCAACCCGATTTAGTCGTCGTAGGTTTACCGCTCAATATGGATGGCACAGAGCAGGAAATGACCCACAGGGCGAGAAAGTTTGCCAACCGACTGAACGCTAAGTTTGGGGTCAAAATTGTCACTCAGGATGAAAGACTGACCACCACAGATGCAAAAGCTCGGCTATTTGAACTCGGCGGCTTTAAAGCCCTCACCAAAGGTCAAGTCGATGCAGTGTCTGCCGTATTGATTGTCGAAAGCTATTTTGAAAATCATTTCGGTGAATGATAAGTCATAAAAACAAAAGGATAGCCTAAGCTATCCTTTTTTATTACTGTGCTTATAAAGCTTACAGATAGGGCTTAACCAAGTTGGCCATCATGCTGATATGGTCATCATTATCATTCAGCGCAGGAATGTAACGGAACTTCTCCCCGCCGGCATTAGCAAAGATATGACCATTTTCACCCACGATCTCTTCTAAGGTCTCTAAGCAATCTGCGCTAAACGCTGGGCACACAATCGCCACGTCACGTACACCTTGGCTTGGCAACGCCTGCATGGTTGCATCCGTATAAGGTTGTAACCATTTAGCCTTACCAAAGCGAGATTGGAAAGTCATCACAAACTCATTCGCTGTAAGCCCTAATTGCTCGGCCACCAGACGGGTGGTCTTCATGCAAAAGCAATAATAAGGATCGCCTAAGTGCAGATTACGCTCCGGCATACCATGGTAAGAAAGCACTAACTTTTGCGGCTTACCCTGTTGCTCAAAGTCGGCACGAATTGAGTTCACCAATGCGGTAATAAAGTCGGGGTTATCATGATACGTGTGAATAAAATGCAGCGATGGTAGATAGCGCCACTGGGTTAATTCCCTTGCAATAGCATCGAAGGCCGAGCCGGTTGTCGGCGCTGCATATTGCGGATAGAGCGGTAACACCACCAGCTTATCAATCCCCTGTTGATGCATCGTTTGTAAGGTGCTCGCCACAGAAGGATTGCCATAACGCATGGCTAAATGTACTGATACTTGATGCCCATCGGCCGTTAATTTTTCTGATAACTTAGCGGTTTGGCGCAAGCTGATATCCATCAGTGGTGAACCCGCTTCAGTCCAGACCTTCTGATAGAGCGCCGCAGACTTGGCAGGGCGAACGCGCAGCACTATGCCATGTAAAATCAGCATCCACAGAAGTTTTGGAATTTCGACCACACGAGGGTCGGATAAAAACTCGGCAAGGTAACGCCTCACCGCCGATGCTGTTGGCGCATCGGGTGTGCCAAGGTTAAGTAACAACACACCCACTTTGCCACGCTTTGCGTGCCCCATCTCTTTTGATAATCCTGAAAACCTAGCCAAAGTAGCCTCTTAACATAAGTAAAATGAATAAATTGGGCATTAAAGCACTGATTCTATTGCCTGCTTAAGCTCGGCACTATCAGGTTTCACCTTAGAATTAAACTGCTGCACAGTATTGCCATCGCCACTGACGACATATTTGTAGAAATTCCACTTAGGCGAGCCTGCTTTATCTCCTAAGTATTTGAATACACTGTTAGCATCGCTGCCTCTCACGGGCGATGTCGCGAGCATAGTGAAGGTAACACCATAGTTGATGTAGCACACCTTAGCCGTGTCTTTTTCATCATTTTCTTCTTGGAAAAAGTCATCGGAAGGAAAACCAATCACCACTAAGCCTTTGTCTTTGTATTCTTTATGAAGCGCTTCGAGAGCCTTAAATTGCGGAGTGTAACCACAGTTACTCGCGGTGTTGACCAGTAACACTGGCTTGCCCTGAGTCAATTCACACAGATTAATCTTCTCATCCGAGTGCAATTTACGCACTTCAACATCAAGATAACTCGGGCAAGTTGCCGCAAATGCGCTAGTGCTTAACAGGCTGGCAAAGATAACTAAGGGGAGTTTCATCATAATGTCCTTCTCATTGGGCGCGCCAAGATTGGCAAACTCGTTATTCTCTATTACGTCACTCACTAATATAGAGATCATATTGAATAAAAAAATAAAAGCTACAGCGAGTTATCGATTGGCTTAAGCGATAAAAAAAGCAGCTCAAGGGAGCTGCTTTAGCATCACCGCAGACAGGATTAATCCATATCCAAGGTCACGCCTTCCATAAAGCTTGAACTGGTAGGTTCTTTATTTTGCAGTTTGATCATTAAACGTAAGTCGTTTGGCGAGTCAGCATGGTGAAGCGCATCGGCATAGCTGATTTCCCCATCGATATAGAGTTGCAGCAAGGCTTGGTCGAAGGTCTGCATGCCCTGTTCATTCGATTTGGCCATGGTTTCTTTGAGCAAATGCAGCTCGTTTTTAGCAATCAAGCTCGCGACACGCGGCGTATTGATCAAGACTTCAATCGCCGCCCGTCGTCCTGTGCCATCGACTTTGGGCACCAGTTGCTGCGCCACAATGCCACGCAGGTTGAGTGACAAGTCGAATAGCAACTGCTGGTGTTTACTCTCAGGCACTAAGTGCATGATCCGGTCTAACGCTTGGTTAGCGTTGTTCGCGTGCAGTGTCGCCATACAGAGGTGACCCGTTTCAGCGAAAGAAAGCGCAAACTCCATGGTCTCTTGGGTACGGATCTCACCAATCAAAATCACATCGGGTGCCTGACGCAGCGAACTCTTCAGCGCCGCATCAAAGGATTCGGTATCTATACCTACTTCACGTTGAGTAATGATGCTTTTTCGATGGTCGTGCACAAATTCCACCGGGTCTTCGATGGTGAGGATATGACCACGGGCATGGGCATTACGATAACCCACTAACGCCGCCAAGGAGGTCGACTTACCGGTTCCCGTTCCCCCAACCATGATGATAAGACCCCGTTTACTCATCACCAGATCTTTTAAAATCGGTGGCAGTTTTAAGTCTTCTACCTCAGGGATCTTGGTTTCAATCCGGCGCATTACACATCCAGGAGATTCACGCTGCCAGAATGCGCTGACGCGGAAACGACCTAAATCCTTAACCGCAAAAGCAAAGTTACACTCGCGAGTCGTGTGAAACTCCTTCTTTTGCGCCTCGGTCATCACGGACTCGACAAAATCCAAAGACTGCGCGGGCGTGAAGGCACTCTCGGCTAACGGGCGTAACTCACCATCGATTTTGGCGCTCGGCGGAAACCCTGCGGTAATAAACAAGTCCGAGGCTTTACGCTCCACCATGACTTTTAAAAACGGACGGACATCCATCATAAATCCTTAAAACGTCGCTTGTTTGTTTGAGCTCTTCGCCATGGCATCCTCACGGGTGATGAGGCCACGGTTCACTAAGTTTTGCAGACACTGTTCGAGCGTTTGCATGCCATGGGCCATCCCCGTTTGAATGGCTGAGTACATCTGCGCCACTTTATCTTCACGGATAAGGTTACGAATAGCGGGAGTACCCATCATGATTTCGTGGGCAGCCACACGGCCGCCACCGATTTTCTTAATCAGGGTTTGCGAAATAACCGCCTGTAATGATTCAGATAACATGGTACGCACCATGTCCTTTTCACCGGCAGGGAAAACGTCAACCACACGGTCGATGGTCTTCGCCGCCGAGGTGGTGTGCAAGGTACCAAAGACTAAGTGACCCGTTTCGGCCGCGGTCATCGCCAGACGAATGGTTTCAAGGTCACGCATCTCACCGACGAGGATAACGTCAGGGTCTTCACGCAGTGCGCTACGCAGCGCCGCGTTAAAGCTGTGGGTATGACGATGCACTTCCCGTTGGTTAATCAAACATTGCTTATTCTGGTGAACGAATTCGATCGGATCTTCAATGGTTAAGATATGGTCGTGGCGGTTCTCATTGATGTAATCCACCATGGCCGCAAGTGTGGTACTCTTACCCGAACCTGTAGGCCCAGTAACAAGCACTAAGCCGCGGGGAAAGCTGGAAATTTTCTTAAAAATCTCTGGCGCCCCTAACTGCTCGAGCGACAAAATTTCGCTGGGAATGGTACGAAACACCGCCGCAGCGCCGCGGGATTGGTTAAAGGCGTTCACACGGAAACGCGCTAAATTAGGGACTTCGAACGAAAAGTCGATTTCTAAATGCTCTTCAAAGTCCTTACGCTGTTTATCATTCATAATGTCGTACACAAGGCTGTGTACACCCT
Source organism: Shewanella sp. GD03713 (assembly GCF_029843705.1). Classification (NCBI taxonomy): domain Bacteria; kingdom Pseudomonadati; phylum Pseudomonadota; class Gammaproteobacteria; order Alteromonadales; family Shewanellaceae; genus Shewanella; species Shewanella sp. GD03713. Next base: position 1,373,905 of record NZ_JAOCIW010000001.1, on the reverse strand, counting down.
GATGATCGAGCGCGGGCAGGTTAATTTTTCTCACTTCACCGTCCACACGGATCATGGGAGATATCCCTGCAGAGAGGTGTAGATCCGAGGCTTTGTGTTTTACACTAAAGGCTAATAACTCAGTGATTTCCATAGTTTGGGATATCCTTGCAACCAGATAATTACATCATGACAACAATAGCAGACAGACTCGCAGTCGCCCAGAGCAGGATCGCGCAAGCGGCGCAAAAATGCGCACGCCTACCTCACAGTATTCGCTTACTTGCCGTCAGTAAGACTAAACCCATCGAAGATATTATAGCAGCCTATGACGCGGGCCAGCGTTGCTTTGGCGAGAACTATGTTCAAGAAGGTGTGACAAAGATTGAGGCACTAAAGAGCACACACCCTGATATTGAATGGCATTTTATTGGGCCACTGCAATCCAATAAAACCGCCTTAGTCGCCCAGCACTTCGACTGGATGCACGCTCTCTCGCGGGAGAAAATTGCCCAGCGACTCAATGAGCAGCGCCCAGCACACCTTGCGCCGCTCAATGTGTGTATTCAAATCAATATCAGTGATGAAGACACTAAATCCGGTATTGATGCCGAGCAAATGCTACCGCTGGCCCATAGCATCAGCCAATTACCCCATTTACAACTGCGGGGTTTAATGGCAATACCAAGCGCCACCAATGACACTGTGCAGCAAAGCCGCGAACTCAGCGAGCTTAAACAGTTATTCGATACGCTAAAGCAGCATTATCCCGCTGTCGATACGCTTTCTATGGGCATGAGTAATGATTTAGACATCGCTATTGAGTGCGGCTCAACCATGGTGCGTATCGGCAGCGCCATCTTTGGTGAACGGGATTATGGCGTAAAAGAGACGACCCGCAATTAGTCGTTACAGGTTAATCCATCTGTACGATTGATGCTAAGGGAAATCACAGAGATAGCCAAAGGCGAGTCAGCAATATCGGCTTTAGCCTTGTTTTTAGAGGCTAAAGCCCAAATACTGTTAGAGAACATTAAATAGAAATTTTTATCCGGCCTAATAACGCTAATTCAATGATATTAATGCTGAATGTTATCCACTCAACCTAGGCCAGACATTATGGGGTACACATGAGTCAACAAAAAATCTGTTTTATCGGTGCGGGTAATATGACCCGCAGTATTATCAGCGGCTTAATTCGTAGCGGTTATCCTGCTGCACTAGTGCAAGCCACCAACCCTAGCCAAGGTAAACTCGATGCCCTCGCCGCCGACTTTGGTGTGCGCGTATCCCAAGACAATGTTAGCGCCGCCCAAGATGCCGATGTCATCGTATTATCCGTTAAGCCACAGTTGATGGAACAAGTCTGCCAAGCACTGCAAGGCATTGATATGTCTAACAAGCTGATCATAACCATTGCAGCGGGGATTAAAGCAGAGCGCTACAGCCAGTATTTAGCACAGTCCATCACGCTAGTTCGCACTATGCCAAACACACCAATGCAAATCGGTGTCGGTATGACGGGACTCTACGCCCCGCAGCCCCTCTCTGATGCCCAACAAGCCATTACCGAACGCTTGATGTCCAGCGGTGGTGAAATTGTGTGGGTGAATGAGGAATCTGAAATTAATCAAGTCATTGCCCTTGCGGGTAGTTCACCTGCCTATTTCTTCCTGCTGATGGAATCTATGATTGATGCCGGCAAGCAAATGGGCATGGATGAAGCCAAAGCCAGAAGCTTAGTACAGCAAGCCGCCCTCGGTGCTGCTATGATGGCAAAGCAAAATCCCGAGCTTACACTGGGTAATTTACGGGAGAATGTCACCTCTAAGGGCGGCACAACGGCGCAAGCCATCGCCACATTCGAAGCGGCGGATCTTCGTGGTGTGGTCAAAAATGCGATGGAAAACTGCATCAAACGTGCAGAGGAAATGGCTAACACTTTTTGATCTAGCTATTGCTGGGTGACTCACTTTTAACGCGGGCGTTTTTAATCGGACTCATATAGGCAGAAATCTCGATGAATGCATTAACCTTTTTAATCAGCACACTCTTCGATTTGTATTTGATGGTGGTGATATTACGGATCTGGCTCCCCTTGGCCCGTGCCGATTTTTATAATCCCTTCAGTCAGTTTGTGGTCAAAGCCACTCACCCGTTGATCGCGCCTATGCGTCGATTAATTCCTTCAATGGGAAGATTCGATACTTCTTCATTTGTACTCGCCCTATTAGTGGTGATGGTCAAAGTGTTGCTGTTAAGCCTTATCGCTGGCGGCGGTATTGATTTAGTGCTGTTCTTTGTGTTTGCACTTGTCACTGTTATCAAACAGGCGGGCGTTTTGCTCTTCTGGATGCTGATCATCCGCGCCATCTTAAGCTGGTTCAATCAAGGCTATAACCCCATTGTGATGATCATGGGTCAACTGACAGAGCCCATTTTGGCTCCAGTGCGCCGCATTATACCGCCCATTGGTGGTTTAGATTTGTCGGTGATGTTGGTGATTATCGGCATGAACTTTATCAACATGCTATTGGCGCAATACGTACCATTCTGGGCCGCGATTTAATGAGCGCAGTCATTATGCAGCAAGGCGACTTGCTGCTTAATTTGTATATTCAACCTAAAGCGAGTCGCGATCAGATAGTCGGGCTACACGGTGATGAGTTAAAAGTCGCCATCACCGCTCCGCCTATCGATGGCAAGGCCAATGCCCATTTAAGCAAGTATTTAGCCAAGGCCTTTAAAGTCCCTAAAAGCGATGTTCACATCCTTAAGGGCGAATTAGGACGTCATAAGCTGGTACGGATTAGCGCGCCCAAAAACGTCCCGGCAGAAATCGCGACATTGCTCGAATAAACGCACCGTTGGAAGTCTCCTTCCTGCGACCTATACTCAAGTAATCCCTCATATGAAGGTACAACATCATGTTACGTAATCTCCTTATTATGCTCGCCTTGACTGCAAGCCTGTGTGGCGTCGCCAATGCCGAGCAAAAAGAAACCGTCGGTAATTTCGACATTCATTACATGGCGCTGGGCAGCACCTTTTTAACCCCGAGCATTGCAAAATCCTATGGCATCGAACGCAGTAGCTACAGAGGCATCATTAACATTGCCGTATTAGATATGAGTGAAGAAGGCTCGCCCGCAGTACCCGTTGAAATCACTGGCGTGGCCAATAACCTACTCGATGCGCGTATCGATTTGAAATTTAGAGAGATCCGTGAAGGTAAGGCGATTTATTATATCGCCGAAGTTCCTTACCGCGACGATCAAGAAATCAATTTCAACATCGCCATCAAACACGGTAATCAGCTCAACACCAATCTGCAGTTTAAGCAAAAGTTCTACGTCGAATAATCTCAACCTCATAAGGCAGGACGATACAAAGTATCGTCCTGCCTTTTTCTGTCCTTTACCGCTCAGCTTGGGTATCATTGCCGCATACAGTCCAATGACATCGCTCAATGTTCACACTCAGTGACACACAGACAAGAGCGCCCAATCCAATAGGTATTCCATGCAACAAATCGTCCTCGCCAGTGGCAATAAAGGTAAACTTGCCGAATTCGATCAAATGCTCGCCGCCTATGGCGTAAAAGTGCTGCCACAAAGCCAATTTAACGTTAGCGAAGTGGCCGAAACGGGCACCACCTTTGTCGAAAACGCCATTATCAAAGCCAGACATGCGGCGCAAATTACTGGACTTGCCGCCATTGCCGATGACTCGGGATTAGAAGTCGATTTACTCCAAGGCGCACCGGGGATCTACTCTGCGCGCTATGCGGGGGAAAATGCCAAGGATCAAGACAATGTGTTAAAACTCTTAGACACATTAAAGGATAATCCTGCGCCGCGTACGGCCAGATTCCAATGTGTTTTAGTCTATATGCGCCATGCCAAGGACCCAACGCCCATCATTTGCCAAGCCTCGTGGGAAGGCCAAATCGATTTCGTGCAACGGGGTGACAACGGCCATGGTTACGATCCGATTTTTATTCCAGAACACCATGATTGCAGCGCAGCCCAATTGAGCAGTGACGAGAAAAATGCCTTGAGTCACCGTGGTAAAGCTTTAGTGCAACTGATTGCTGCCATGCAGGAAAAAGGCGTATTTACCGACGGGAACGCCCAATAATGTCAGTGAATGTGTCACCTCAGTTAACCCTGCCGCCGTTGAGCTTGTACATCCATATCCCTTGGTGTGTACAGAAGTGCCCTTACTGCGACTTTAACTCCCATGGGCAAAATGGCGAATTACCCCAGCAGGCCTATGTGGATGCGCTGCTAGCGGACTTACGCCAAGACTTGCACTTAGTCCAAGGCCGTAAGCTGCACACCATTTTTATTGGTGGTGGAACGCCGTCTCTGTTTGATGCCAATCAAATCAAACGGATATTGGATGGCGCCAATGCGCTAATTCCCTTTAGTGACGATATTGAAATCACCATGGAGGCCAACCCAGGCACCCTAGAGCACGATGACTTTAGTGCCTACCGCGCCGCAGGGGTCACCCGGTTATCCATTGGAGTACAGAGTTTCTCTAAGGATAAGCTCAATCTGCTGGGGCGGATCCACGATCAAAACGAAGCCCAAACCGCCGCCCAAAAAGCCAGCCAAGCGGGTTATTTAAGTTTTAACTTGGATTTGATGCACGGACTTCCGAATCAAAGTTTTGCTGAGGCCATGGCGGATATCGATACCGCTGCGGCGCTCAATCCGCCGCATTTGTCTTGGTATCAACTGACGATTGAGCCCAATACCCTGTTCCACTCAAAACCGCCGCAACTACCCGACGATGAAGATCTCTGGCAGATCTACGAACAAGGGCAACAAAAGTTAGCGGCACTCGGTTATGAGCAGTATGAAATCTCGGCCTATGCCAAACCCGGCTATCAATGCAGACATAACCTTAACTATTGGCAGTTTGGCGATTATTTAGGCATAGGCTGCGGTGCCCATGGCAAAGTGACCTTGCCCGAAGAAAATCGCATTATCCGCACGGTCAAAATCAAACACCCTAAGGGTTATTTAGCTGCCGACAACTATCACTTCGAGCAGAGTGAGGTCGCCGAAGAAGATCGCGCCCTCGAATACTTGATGAATCGTCTGCGCTTAATGACGCCTATTCCTAAGCAAGAGTTTGAAGACAGAACTGGTTTACACCGAGATACGTTGAAAGAGGGAATGGAAAAGGCCAAACAACGGGGTTTACTGACCGAATCGGCTGAACATTGGCAATTAACCAGTAAAGGTCACATGTTTGTGAACGATTTACTGACGCAATTTTGTTAATTCACTAATTAAATTCCCCATATAAATAATGTGTTAGCCTAGGATTCTCGATGAAGGACCTTTTATGGCTAACACATTTTCTAACATTTATATTCATACATTTTTCCCCTGCTTCTTTAGAATTGCCTGAACATTGTTAAGGAACCGACATTCCGCAGCTAATTTAGGAATAAACTACCTCATAGAATCTACCGAGTAATTTGAGTAGTTGTGTTTGGTGATCTTGAAGTCCAGTGATGAACCTTTGGCCGTTAATCTCTAGCGTATCTATGCCTTCGAATTGCAAGAAGACCCAACGTGCCGTCGGTCTGGAGGTCGTCTTGTTCTTTACCATACTTGGGAAGAACGCTTCGGTTTGTGCGAGTTGTTCTCTGATTTTGTGTTCTAAACTAGCGTAAACAAGCAAGCTCAACGTCATTATCATTAGCAACGCTTCAATGCGCTCAGGCTTTTTCAAGAAGATGGAAGAGGTTAAAAACTCAGGGCTTTTTAGAAAACGGAAGCCGCGCTCGACTTTTTGTTGCGATTTGTAATGTGCTAGAAGAGCCGCCATGGTGAGTGCTTCATTGTCGGTGTCATTCGTCGCGAGGATAAACATGCCTACTTTGAGCTTAGCCAGTTTTACTTTTTCTAGGTCGGTGAAGGGGGCGGCTTCGATAAAGTATTGGTATCCTGTCGGTGCTTCATCTGTCTTTGGGCGGCCCGAATGAGAGTAAGTCGGCTGTTTGATGAGAGTGCCTTGTTCAAACCCAAGTAAGTCACATTGTTTCTTGAAATCGTTAAACGCTAATTCTGCGTCAACTTCACAAGCGAATGGTTTTTTACTTAGCTTTTCCAACGCTTTGATTTCTTTTGCTATGTTTTTCTCTAAGTTCTTGAAGAAAGTGATTTCTTCCCGCTTGGTGGCCTGTTCACTGTGAACGAGCAACCAACGTTGATTGACCTTTCCGTAATCCGAGTCTATCCAACATCCTGAGTAGCCATGACCGATAGTGCTTAATTGCTCTGGCTCTAGCGCAAGTAGTGCTTGTTTTGCGAGCTTGATGGTCATGGGGACACGGGTAATGAATTTTTGATTTTGCTCATCTAGCGAGGAGATGCTTTCTTCGGTGTACAAAGCGGCATCAGCGATAAAGTAACGACTATTTTGCGCGGCTTTTAGGCAATGTATGTGTCTTTTAGTGACTTCAGCGAATGCCTTGGCATCATTGGTGTTACCACTCAGTGCTTGCATGTAAACAGGAATACCTGCTTGGTTTTCACAGATGAGTTCAAGCACGACTTGGTTAAGCTCTGGCCTATGATCCCGACTATAACCTCTTACAAGCTTAATCACGTTGGTGTTTTCATCTTGTGCATACTCACCATCAACGTGGAAGCTAGTGATATCAAGATGAACAGAATCGGTCGTCAAGCCCAGTTTATCAACAACACGCTCAGCAATAACCTGATAGAGCGCTGAGACATCGGCTTCGTATAGAGCATCTAATGTGCGGCCTAGTACATCATCAGTCAGGTGGTGTGCTTCAATGTCTTTGGCGAGTAGCTTAGATACAGGCTTGGTCTTAAAAAAGTCCGAGAACATGTGCAGTGTTCTGCTATGAAAGCCAAGTCCATTTAGGAGCATGGCCAATACCGCGTCACCATGAGAAACATTGTGGTCAGAATATTTTGGGATAACGGCATCTATCATCCGTGGCAGGCCAATTTCGTGACAAAAGGCGGCAATGAGACCAAGGTGATCTAAGCGTTTAATAACAGGATGGGTAGACATATTTTGAGACCGTCAAATAGCAGTAATAGATCAAAACTGTCGATCGCGGTCAAGATGGTGTCGTAGTTTTTATGAAAAGCTGATCGCCAGATCACACTATTTAAATTCTGGAATTAGCTGCGGAATGACGGAAGGAAGCCTGATCATGCCAATAAAAACGAACATCAGCTTAGTCGCATTTACTCTCTCCGCCCTGCTTGCACTGCCTTCTCATGCGGTGCCTACCTTAAGTGACTCACAAAATGTGGCCAGTACCAGTGTTGCCGCCCAAAGCGAGTCAGAAAAAGCCAACGCCTTGTTTGAAACCATCTTCATGGAAAACATCATGGCAAGCCCCATTGCGCAAACCTATATGGGCATTAAGCAAGACTATGATAAGTGGGACGATATTGGCGATGAGGCGGATGCCCGTGAGTTGGCGCGAACCAAGAAACAGCTAGCCGAAGTGAATCAACTGGATGCGAGTAAGCTTGATCCACAAACTCGCCTAAGCCTGACGTTACTCACTCAAAACCTTAATAACGATATCAAAGACTATCAGTGGCGCTACCATAACTACCCAGTGAATCAGATGCATGGTGGCCACTCGATGATAGCCTCCTTCCTGATTAATCAACACCAGATCACCGATGTCAGCGATGCTAAGGCCTATATCAGCCGCTTAAATGGCGTGCCCAAACGCTTAAGCCAACTGCAACAGGCGCTCGAGATCCGCGCAGATAAAGGCATTATTGCCCCTAAATTTGTGTTCGGCTACGTGATTTCTGACAGCCAAAACATCATTAAAGGCGCCCCCTTTGATAAAGGCGAAGACAGTGCGTTGTTGGCGGATTTTCGCAAAAAAGTGAATGCGCTCAGCATCTCTGAAACAGAAAAAAACCAACTGATTGCCGACGCTGAAAAAGCACTAGTCTCGCAAGTTGAGCCTGCATACCAGACGCTTATCGCCTATATCAAAACCTTAGAAGCCAAGGCCGATACCCGCGATGGGGTTTGGAAACTCCCCGACGGCGAGGCGTTTTATAACAATGCACTTGCGCGTACGACCACTACCCACATGACGGCGGATGAAATCCATCAACTTGGTCTTGCCGAAGTGGAACGCATCCATAATGAAATGCGCGCCATTATGAAAAAGGTGAATTTTAACGGCACCTTGCAAGAGTTCTTCACCTTTATGCGCGATGATCCGCAGTTCTATTATCCAAATACCGCCGAAGGCAAGGCGGCATATTTAGCCGATGCAACCAAGCTTATCGATAATATGCGCTCACGCTTGGATGAAGTCTTTAAGGTTAAGCCTAAAGCAGCCATGATAGTCAAACAGGTTGAAGCCTTTAGGGAAAAATCCGCTGGTAAAGCCTTCTATGAACAACCGGCGCCCGATGGCTCTCGCCCTGGTAGCTACTATGCCAACCTCTACGATATGAAAGCCATGCCTAAATACCAGATGGAAGCACTGGCTTACCACGAAGGGATCCCTGGCCATCATATGCAAATCGCTATCTCACAGGAGCTAAAGGATATTCCTAAGTTCCGTAAGTTCGGTGGCTATACCGCCTATATCGAAGGTTGGGGGCTCTACAGTGAGTCTTTCCCGAAGGAGATGGGCTTATATGCTGACCCTTACTCCGATTTTGGTCGACTGGCGATGGAGTTATGGCGAGCTTGTCGTTTAGTGGTCGATACAGGGATCCACGCCAAGAAATGGACCCGCGAACAAGGGATAGCTTATTACGTCGATAATACCCCTAACGCAAAATCCGATGCGAAGAAAATGGTAGAGCGTCATATTGTTATGCCATCTCAAGCCACAGCCTATAAAGTTGGGATGATTAAGTTACTCGAACTGAGACACAAGGCGGAAAAACAACTGGGTGATAAATTTGATATCCGGGATTTCCATACTTTAGTCTTGGCTAACGGGGCACTGCCTTTGGATGTGCTAGAAGAGCAAGTCGATCAATGGATTGCCAGCGTCAATAAAGCCTAAGCATAAAACCTTGGGAGGCTAACGCTAGCCTCCCTTGAACGCCGTTGCGAATAACATCGTTAAATCGCAGCCAATAAAAAAGCCACTATCAAGTGGCTTTTTTATTGGATTTATCACCGGCTTGGTCATAAAACCCTATCTCACTGTGGGTCACTATATTTAATGTATTAAGCATAAGCACTTAACACTCGGTGTGACTTTAGGGTACAGAGAGACAAAACTCGTTTTCCGCACTCAACCACCAGAAAAAAATTACCTCAGCCTAATGAGCTGAGGTAAACCAAAAACTAGGATGATGGTTTAAAAGCCAACATTGTTTTAGTTCGCAAACTTCTGCTGGCTGTGATCCGAAACTGCATTGCTGCCAACCTGTACGCTGATATCGAAAGGGGTCATTTCCGATAAAAGTGTAGGACTCAGGTCATTCCGAATCATCTGGCATCCATTGTATTCATTTAAGAACAGACTTCAATACACCCACTAAAAAGCTGTTTTAGAAAACCCTAAAAAACCAAACTAAAATACAAACCAAAAATCACATAACAAATTGATTTTAATAGAATCTAAAAACTACCAAACTCGCTCAAAACGCATTGAACGCATTTTAAGAACAATGTTTCCAAAATTACTGACGTTCACTGAAGAGTTCCGCATAGGGAATATCCCAATAAGGCGGATTACCAATGTGGTCTTTAATAAACTCAATGAAGGCACTCACCTTAGGCGCTAAGTGTTTACGGCGTGGATAAACGGCCTGTAGCGGTAAATGATGAGTCAGTTGCCAATCCCTCAGCAGCGGCACTAAGGTGCCCTTAGCGATTTCATCTTCCATCAAGTAACTGGCAAGATAGACAACCCCTAAGCCACTGATCGCAGCTGATTTTAAAGCGGGAGCGTTATCCACTCTAAAGTTACCAGAGACACCTATCTCACAGTAATCATCGCCCTTTTTAAACTGCCACATGCTGTGCTCATGCCACTCACCTTGATACACCAAGCAGTTATGGTCGACTAATTGCTCTGGACGCGACGGTTCACCATGTTTAGCAATATAATCAGGCGAGGCAACGAGTAGGAACTGACACTTCATCAAAGGGCGCGCCACCATACCCAAGGGAAGCTGCTCAGACATAGTTAACAATAGGTCTAAACCTTCGCTGACTACATCCACCTTATGATCTAATAAGCTGACTTGCAGCTCGAGTTCAGGGTGTTTGGCCATAAATGATGGCAGCGCGGGAATAATATGCATAGCACCAAAGGACTGGGAAATCCCCACCTTTAACACGCCGCGGGTGGCATCGTTTAAGTTATGCACGCTAGCAATGGCCTGTTCGGCATCGCGAAGCAACTCTTCACCTTGCAGATATAACAAATGTCCAGCTTCAGTCAGACTTAAGCTTCGAGTGGTACGCTGGATCAGTTGAACACCGAGTCTATGTTCGAGATCGGCTACCTGCGTACTGACCTTAGATTTAGAGATCCCAAGCCTTCTTGCGGCGGCACTAAAACTACCAGCTCTGGCCACATGAGTAAAAATCGCAATAGGTTCTAACAGTTCTAACATGGAAAGTCGCCTTAAGCAGTTTCGACAGTGATATTAACTTTCGGAATAGCATAGGAATGCAGCACAAATGCCTTGAAGCATCCCTCAATGCCTTAATATCTCACAGCAATTGGGTTCGTTGTAGAGATTTAGCCCGAAAAAGTCCGCTAAAGTAGAGTGTTCTATCTGACTGAATTGCCAGCTTTTCATTATATTTTAAGAGTATACCAAACATTAGTCTTTAGAATGTAATATTCCATAGTAAATAGCCGCAAGCAATTAGATTAATATCATTCCGCTTGGCTAAAATGAATCAAGAAAAAGCCCCAGACACTTAACGTACTGGGGCTTTTTCATTTATATCACTGTATTTATGGTGTCAGTTAGGTCGAGATTACCTGACTCCAACTAGTGTTGGTTTTAAGCTACTCTGCAGATCACTATTCACGTAATTCATGGTGAGTGTTTTGCGTCAACACATAGGGGGCTAACTCTGGCACTTCTTTACGCAGTTGATTCTCAAGCACCAGCAGGTTTTCAAAACGGTCACATAAACGGTCGGCTTTCGCTTCAATCCCCTTAGATTGGGATTCAATTTGCTGCTCAATATCATCGCCCAATCTATCCATTTTTTGTGAGAATGCGTCCATCTTAGCTTCGAAGGACTCACCGTCGCCCGCAAGGATTTGGCTGCCGATATTCATCATTAGAGTGCCAATGGAGTTTTGCACGATTTGCTCCATTTCCTTATCAAATTCGTCGTTAAAGGTGTTTTGCATCGACTCTTCAGTCGCACCAAGGTAAAAACTATCGCCCTGCTTGTAGGCTACGGTATCAACACGCTTCTGCACGCCCGCCATCATCTCATCAAATTTAGCGCCAGCCGCATCGCCCATCAGTGGTGTTAATGCCATACTTACAGCTTGAGAGGCCAGTGCAACGGCTTCGTTGACTAATTCAATGACCTCAGGAACCTGAGTCGACACCTCATCGGCATACTGGCTCACGAGCTTTTTCTGTTTGTCGGTTAAGGTTACCTGCTTGCCTTCAACGTATAACTTGTCAACCTCGATACGATACTTCTCGGTGCCCTTCTCGCTCATCACTAATTTTTTCGGTTCGACTCTCACATCATAGTTAAGGGAGACCTCACAGCGCTCATCGATTTGCGGCTCGGTTTTCGCTTGTGCTGATTGCAAACCAGAAGCGCCTAAAATAACACCCGATAATGCCACTCCGGTTAATAGTGTATTTATCTTCATTGTTGTTCATCCTTTAATCTGAGGAATTCGACTAAGCTAACGTGCTAAAAGACGAATAGCAGAAGATGTGCCAACTTTGTAACAATATGATTAGTATGAAGTTATAAAAATTAGCACCGAGAGCAGATTAGTAAATTTCACTAATATTTAGCCTAACAGTGCTAATAAAAGAGTTAAATCAGAAGATTGAACGTCCGAGACGCTGGCTGAGATGCTCAAGCATCGCCGTCCCCGCGAGGGAGTTACCTTGATTGTCTAATTCGGGTGACCAAACGCAGACCGAGAGCTCCCCGGGGATCACCGCAATAATGCCGCCGCCAACACCGCTTTTACCAGGCATACCAACACGATAGGCAAACTCACCGGCGCCGTCATACAAGCCAGAGGTTGCTAACAGGGCATTTAATTGCCGAGTCTGTACCTGCGAAATAAGCTCAGTGCCATCTAAGGTTTTACCGCGGTTGGCTAAATACAACATCGCCCGCGATAGGTCAGCGCAATTCATTTTTAAGGCGCAATAATGAAAATAAGTGCGCAGCACTGTATCGACATCGCCTTGAAAGTTACCGAAGGATTTCATCAGATAAGCGATGGCCGCATTACGAGCACTGTGCTGATATTCAGAATCAGCTACTTGCTTGTCGAAACAGACTTTATCGTTTTGACTCAGCGCCCTGACCAACTCCAACATCCGATGCTTAGGCGCCCCTAAACGGCTCTGCAATAGGTCAGCGATAACTAACGCGCCAGCATTAATAAAGGGATTGCGAGGTTTACCCCGCTCGAGTTCAACTTGGACTAACGAATTGAAGGAGTGTCCCGAGGGTTCTTTGCCGACACGGCTCCAAATTTCGGTTTCTTCATATAAAGTTAGCGCTAAGGTTAAGCTGAAAACTTTAGAAATACTCTGAATTGAAAATGGCTCAAGGTAATCGCCTGCGCCTATGGTTTCACCGTCAATTGTGGTCACAGCAATGCCCAGTTTACCAGCATCAACATTGGCGAGCGCAGGGATATAATTAGCAACCTTTCCTTGGCCGAGCAAGGGCCGAACTTTGTCGACCACTTCCTCTAATAACGCCTGTTCTGGCATTAACTCCACCAGATATCGTACAGATCGCTAACTTCAAGTTGAGTCACTTTTTGACCCGCCCAGAAAGCCTTCACTGCAGCAACATCTTCTTCGGTGCACTTACCGATAGTTTGGGTAGCAATAATACCTTCCCACTCGATATGACCACCGCCGTGGAAACCTAACTTACGGGCTTCAATGACTTCATCGATAAACTTATCGACTGTTGCATCAATATCGGCTTCAGAGACAGATGCATCGAAGGTCCAAGTAATGTCAAAACCTAACTCTTGGAATTCATCAACGCGCATTTTCTTACGTAAACGACGGCTACGATTCTTTGCCATAGTGATTTTCCCCGTTGTGTTAAAAAATAAAATCCATAAAAGATGTTAAGCGATACGCTCAAACATCAGATCCCACACGCCATGGCCGAGGCGATGACCGCGGGCTTCAAATTTAGTCAGTGGACGATGATCTGGGCGCGGCACCACGGTACCATCGGCGGATTGGTTTTTGTAACCATTGGCCGCATTCATCACTTCCAGCATATGTTCGCTGTAGTTTTCCCAGTCGGTCGCCATATGGAACACGCCGCCAATCTTCAGTTTACGGCGAATAAGCTCAGCAAACTCCGCCTGCACGATACGGCGCTTGTGGTGGCGCTTTTTATGCCACGGATCAGGGAAGAACAATTGCACGCGCGCAAGGCTGCCATCGGCGATAGCATGTTCTAACACTTCCATTGCATCATGGTGATACACGCGAAGATTAGTCACCCCAGCAGCGGCAGCGTCACTTAAGCATGAACCCACGCCAGGCTTATGGACTTCAATACCGATAAAGTTCTGTTCTGGAGCTTCTTGTGCCATTTGTACTAAAGAGGCGCCCATGCCGAAACCGATTTCCAGTACGGTATCGGCTTCGCGACCAAATACTTCGGTCAGGTTTAATGGTGTTGGGCTGTAATCTAAGCCCATTGTTGGCCACTGAGTCTCAATGGCTTGCGCTTGACCTTTAGTCAAACGACCTTCTCTTAGGACAAAGCTTCTGATCTTACGCAGATACTTGCCTTCTTCATTAAATTCAGCGGTAGTGACTTCGCTCATTTTTGCCTCGTCTCGTGGACAACACCATCTAAAAAGAAGGGCATTATCCAAAGTTCAACTTACAGTGCAAGCACTAATGGAGGCGAAGTATAACAAGATTATCCTAGAGAGCGAATCTAGGCCGATTTTTCGATGGGGTGTTACTTGTTTGCCAACCAATCTCCCGCTACACTGCGCCGATGAAATCTACAGCCTCCTTTGCTACACGTATCGTTAATTGGTACGACACCCACGGTCGTAAAACCCTCCCTTGGCAGCAAGATAAAACCCCATATCGAGTATGGGTTTCTGAGATTATGTTGCAACAAACTCAGGTAGCGACTGTAATCCCCTATTACCAGCGTTTTATGGCACGTTTCCCCGATGTGTTAGCCCTCGCTAACGCGCCGGATGATGAAGTACTGCATCATTGGACTGGGCTTGGTTATTACGCCAGAGCTCGCAATCTACATAAAGCCGCTAAGATGGTTCGCGATCTGTATCAGGGGCAATTTCCAACAGACTTTGAGCAAGTGTTAGCGCTGCCAGGTATTGGCCGCTCGACAGCAGGTGCAGTGTTATCCCTATCACTTGGGCAACATCATCCGATCCTTGATGGCAATGTTAAGCGCGTATTAGCAAGACATGGCGCGATTGCGGGCTGGCCCGGTCAAAAACCTGTGGAAGAACAACTCTGGCAATTAACCGAGCAGTTAACGCCAGAGCAGGATATTCAAAAATATAACCAAGCCATGATGGATATTGGTGCCAGTATTTGTACTCGCAGCAAACCCAATTGTGCCGCTTGCCCAGTGGCTATTGATTGCAAAGCTCAATTAATGGGAAGACAAACTGAGTTCCCCGGTAAAAAGCCTAAGAAAACTATCCCAGAGAAAGCCGCTTGGATGTTGGTTTTACTCAAAGATAACCAAGTCTTCTTGGCTAAGCGCCCTCCTGCCGGCATTTGGGGCGGACTCTGGTGCTTCCCCGAATTTAGTACTCAAGCCGCACTCAATGCAGAGCTTGAGGCCCAGGGTTATCACGCCGCACAACTCGAACCATTAATCGGTTTTAGGCATACCTTTAGCCATTTCCATTTAGATATTCAGCCCATGCTACTGAATTTAGATAGCCAAGCAAATGGCTACGACAAGCAAACCTTGGGTATGCAGAGCGTGGGCGCAGTCATGGAACAAAACCAGTCTCTCTGGTATAACATCAATCAACCTTCCAAAGTGGGACTCGCCTCCGCAACCGAGCGCGTGTTGGCCAACTTGGGATCACTCGTAGCTATTGCTAGCAACCTCGACAGTCAGTAAGGAATAATCATGGCGCGTACAGTCAATTGCGTATATTTAAACAAAGAAGCCGACGGCCTAGACTTTCAACTGTATCCAGGTGATTTAGGTAAACGTATTTTCGATAACGTCAGTAAAGAAGCTTGGGGCCTATGGCAGAAAAAGCAGACCATGCTGATCAACGAAAAGAAGCTCAACATGATGAATGTTGATGATCGTAAATTTTTGGAAGAACAAATGACCTCTTTCCTCTTCGAAGGTAAAGACGTGGAAATTGAAGGTTTTGTGCCTGAAAAGGGTCAGGAATAAGCCTAAGCGCCTATCCATAAAAGCAAAAAAGCGCCCAAAGGCGCTTTTTTATTCGCTGATAAATGCAGCTCAGTAGCGTTAAGCTTACTTACGCACGCCTTCTACCACTAAATCTAACTCAACATTGGCAGACGCTGGGCCTAAATCCATCTTGATACCGTAATCTTTCATCGCAAACGTGGTAGTACCGGTAAAACCTGCACGGTATCCGCCCCAAGGATCTTGACCTTCGCCCACAGCATGCGCTTGGATTGCCAACGGTTTAGTCACACCGTTTAGCGTGAAGTTACCTGTGATAACCATATCGCCATTGCCTTTGTCTTCAACCGAGGTCGAAACGAAAGTCGCTTCTGCAAATTTAGCAGTATTCAAAAAATCGCCACTACGGATGTGCTTATCACGCTCGGCATGGTTAGAGTCAACGCTTAAGGTGTTCACTTTAACATTCACTTTAGCTGCCGTTGGATTTTTAGCGTCGTAGCTGAAATCACCGCTGAAATCGTTAAAACGACCGACGACATAGCTATAACCTAAGTGACTTACTTTAAAGGTAATAGATGCATGAGCACCTTCGCGGTCAATTACATAATCGGCGGCAGATGCAGCCATTGGAGCCAGTAAAGACCCACCAATCAAAGCAGCTAATAGTTGTTTTTTCATTATATTATCCTCGGTTAAATTTAATCATCTTGAGTAGTGTTGAATCTTTATCGATAAAATGGTGCTTTAACGCGCCTAACGCATGCAGTAAAACCAGAGCAATCAAGCTGTAGGCGGCATATTGATGAATATCCCCCGCGATATCAGCCTGATTTTCAATCAGTGGCGTTAGGCCGGGTAACTCAAACCAGTCAAACACCATAATTCCACGGCCCTCTGCCGTCGAAATCAAAATACCTGCGGCCATAATCACTAGTAATAAGAGGTAAATCGCGCCATGGGCAATGTGGGCGCTAACCTTTTCCCATGTCTGGTGATTTTGCTCAGGAGCGGGCTTTGGATTAACCAAACGCCAAACTAAACGAAACAGGGTTACCGCCAGCAGCAAAACTCCAATGCTTTTATGCCAATGTGGCGCCGTTTTGTACCATGCACTGTAGTAGGTCAATTCCACCATCCACACACCGACGGCAAAGAGTCCAATCACCACAACCGCACTTAGCCAATGGCTGGCAATAGCAATAAGTCCATAATTCAACTTAGTATTTCTAAACATATAGCTACCCCACACCTCTGCACTTAAGTCGCACAATCAAATAATAGTCATTATCATAAAACGAAAATTAAAAACTAAAATCAGTAAAAATCGCTCATATCTTTCTAAAATTCAGAAAGATTAACGCTATTATGGTATTAACGCTGATTGTGGGGCTTAAACGGGTCACTCACGCGGCTGGAAATACAACTTTGAGGCATCAAAAAGGCTCATTCCCAACTGGTTTATAGATAAAAAACAGCCAAAGTGCACATTAAACAGTCGAACACATCATTTATCAGGAAAAAGCACTTGCAGAGGATAAACACCCTCGTTAATATAGCCGCACTTCGAACGAGGCAGCATTAAGTTGTCGGTTTAAAGTAGTCAACTAACGCTTAGTTTAGTTGCCCGAATAGCTCAGTCGGTAGAGCAGAGGATTGAAAATCCTCGTGTCCCTGGTTCGATTCCGGGTTCGGGCACCACCATTCGCCGGCATAGCTCAGTTGGTAGAGCAACTGACTTGTAATCAGTAGGTCCCGAGTTCGACTCTTGGTGCCGGCACCATAAAAAACAAAAAAGCCACTCACTGAGTGGCTTTTTTGTTTCTGGGATTTGGATGAGTTCAAACTCCTTCAATGTTCGATGTTCAATGCAACTACGTTACGACTAACCAGCTATCAATCATTTAAACAGTGCTTAAGTTCGGTTCTTGGGCATGACGTCATATAAACAAAATACTGATTAACAGCTTAGTACTTAGCACTGCGAATATTTAAAATTCCCAGTCATCCACAGCCGTTTTACTCATTTATCCCACGACTAAATCGAATTAACCCATTGGAATTAACCCATTGATAGTTCGGCCAAGTAAACCATTCGCATCTCTATAAAGCCTTAAATAAGGCGCTTTTTGTTTAATACTTGGTCAGTCGAATTAAAAGGACTTGCACAGTGAAAGCGAGCACTATATGATACGCGCACTTCGAACGAATGGGGTGTTAAACACTCGGTTTGAAGTAGTTAACTAACGCTTAGTTTAGTTGCCCGAATAGCTCAGTCGGTAGAGCAGAGGATTGAAAATCCTCGTGTCCCTGGTTCGATTCCGGGTTCGGGCACCACCATTCGCCGGCATAGCTCAGTTGGTAGAGCAACTGACTTGTAATCAGTAGGTCCCGAGTTCGACTCTTGGTGCCGGCACCATAAAAAACAAACAAGCCACTCAATGAGTGGCTTTTTTGTATCCGTATTTTGAACCTGAATGTTGAGTAAAAGTCACAGCATCGACAGCCCTGAGCAACTGACTTACTCTCGATAATCACAGTCGCTCCCAAACTCCACTCTTAGTGCTAGCACCATTAAAAACAACGAAGTCACTCGACGAGTGGCTTTTTTGTTTCCGTATTTTGAACCTGAATTTTGAGTAAAAGTCACAGCATCGACAGCCCTGAGCAACTGGCTTACTCTCGATAATCACAGTCGCTCCCAAACTCCACTCTTAGTGCTAGCACCATTAAAAACAACGAAGCCACTCAATGAGTGGCTTTTGTTTCTGTCATTTTGACAATTTACTTTATCTGCTCATGCACTATCGGCCTATCCCCCGCCTGCACTTGATGTTGCAAATGCCGCCAACCATGGGTCAACTCATTAAGCGGTTCTTTTCGTTCGGGGAACTGTGCAGACAATTTATCAATAATATCAATTTGTTTTTTGCACAATAAAGACCAACGGTCAGCATTAGATAGGTACATGGCGTTTTCCTTAACTGAGGGAGTACATTTCCTTAGTAGAGTAAGACTAGGCCAGAATCATACCTTTGCCAAATTAAAATTGCGTGTTAGCGCACTGTTAAAAGCCATAACTCCAGAGTATCTTTGTCCTATAAACATAAGAGAGGAGGCATTATGACAGCCACTATTTTAAAGCTCGTTTTTATCGCGATTGGTTTGTTTCTGGTTTATAAGCTGATCTTTGCTGGTAAGAAGGGACTGACTATTTTTGAAATGCATTTTAAAGATGGCCGCATGACTCAACATAAAGGCAAAATCCCCGAGCGTTTCGAGCGCGAATGCCGCCAGCTGGCCAAAGCGGAAAAGCTGACTTGCACTATTAGAGCAGAAAAAAACTCCGGCGTGCGCCTGCATATTTCTGCCAATGTGAATGACAACCTGCAGCAGCGGATCCGTAACCAATTTCCCTTTGAGTATTACGATAAAAAGGCGGTCGACAATAGTCGCCAAGGGGTTAATCCTCTTGACGTTCAGCCCTTATTTTTCAGTAAGGGCTGAAAACATCGCACTCTCGCTAGATTTACCCAACGTTTGTATTTAAGCCAGCTCTAGAATTTAAACCTACTCTTTGGCTCTAGTCGTCCATCTTCACGGGCATCACGAACGCGGCGCTCATTATCCTGCACCATAGGATCGCTTGTTGGTTGATTAGGGTCGACTTGCTCATCTGACTGACCTTCAAATTGAAAATCGATATTCGAACAGGCCATTAAAGACAGACTTACGAATACCAGCATTAACATCCAATAATTTTTCATCGACTTAGCCATGCAGGATTGAAGTGTTTTGTCAGCCTGCTGTAATAAACGAAAAATTATTAGTTAGGCTATACCGTTAATGCTTTTGGATCACTAAGGTCACTTTGGCAACAGTGACGCCCCATTTAATAATATCGCTTTGGTTAATAATGGTATTGTCATTCACTAAGTACATCCAATCATCAAAGTGCACTTGGTATTCATCACCATCTACGGGCAGTAGCATATCGTAACGCCAACGCAGCGCACTGCCGCTCGCCTTCCCTTCCGCAGTACCGATAATATCGTCAGCCCTGCCAGTGTATTGCCCTTCCCCTTGGGATTTAATGCGCCAAATACGAGTTTGGGTTTCACCATCATCATAGACAAACCACTCTTTGATGGCGCCTTCCGTCCCCTGCCAACTCGCCTCCATGGTGACATTAAACCGACGTATCACTTTGCCACTGAAGTTCTCAACAATGCCCGATGCCTTAAGCGGGCCATTAAAGAAGCTTTCTAACACTAAGGGGGGATTGGTGCCTTGATAATCACTTACATCGACACTAGAACAGCTAGACAAAAGGCTGACCATCAACAACCCTAAGACAACAGACTTACCCCAGTTAAGCTTTAGCAATCGCATGATTTTTCTCCTAATAATTGCGCCCTTAAGGTTGGCCTGCTGGTATTGGTCGATAACCAAATCGCCAGAAATGCTTCGGCTAATTTAGGCTCTTCGATAACGCCAAGCGGCTGACCATTGAAAAAGAACTGACTGCGCTGCGCATCGATGAGTTTGAAACTTAAATGATCGCCAGGCACAACATTAGGCCAAATTCCCTTGAGTAATTGCAGCCAATTGGCAATTTCATCCTTGGTGTAACCTAAGTGTCGCCACTGATCTGCCGTCGCCTCTAACAGATCATTCGCCTCAATATCACGATAATATTCAATGTCTAATAACTGCGGATAAATCCCACTCTGGTACTTCCCCGTAGTGGTCATCAGCTTGGCTTTATAGACATTAAACCAGAGCCAATCCATCTCACCTCGGCCAACCTCAACCAGCCCTGAGGTCATAGTCTTTTCGATGGCCGCTGGCGTGGCGCTATATCCTGCGACTGGCAGCATTAATCCACACAGGGCGCCGAGATATCGCTTTTTTAACAACATCACTGACAATATGGATGAAAGATGAAGCATCAGATTTCTCCAGCAAGACAAAGATTAACGACGATATAAACGCGCCTAGATAGCTCATCCCATAGACCTATGGCTGCGCGAGAGTTTGATGAAAAGAGGCAATAACACAGCCCAAATAATCGCGAGAAACACCGCAGACACGCCCTCACCATAGGGAAGGCTCACGGCATGAAATGCGGCCCCAGCCAAGTAACTCAGGCTGCCGAAGATTGCCCCTAGAATGGCTTGTAATACGATCGCAAAGGCGCGGATAAGCTTAAGGCTATGGTGCAAACTCAACGCAAAATGCAACCAGAGACACGCCAACCAAGCGGGAAAAGCGGAAAATTCAAATACACTAGCCAACGTTAGCAGGCTATCAACCGCCATACCGAGTAACCCAATCTTAAGCATTGCGCTTAAGTCCCGCGGGATAGCGGCGGTTTCCACTCGCGGCAGTAATATAAAATGCAGCACTAACAGAGGGATACTCAGTAACAGCGCGCGATTGCCGAACAACACGCCAGTCCACCACACACACTGAAAACTCAAGCTGTTATAGAGTATAAAGCCCTGATATTTTGAGATATTGAGTATGTTTCCCGCCATAGAGGACATCTCATCACCACCTTAGTTACCGCTCACCGCATTCGGCAAACGGTAGTCTGGGCGCACCGCAACCAAATGCACTGTGCTCGTGGTACGCTCTAAAAAGCCTCCTTCGCAATAGCTTAAGTAAAACTTCCACATGCGGATAAAATCGTCGCCATAGCCAAGGGCTTGCACTTGCTCAATGGCGCGGTCGAAATTGTTATGCCAGTCCCTCAGCGTCTTGGCATAATCGAGGCCCATATCATCAATCGACCACACCTGCATATCGGTGCGCTTGGCCAAGTGTCCAACCATTTGGTGAACCGAAGGCAAGCAACCGCCAGGGAAAATATATCGCTGAATAAAATCAACACCTTTGCGATAACTGTCGTAACGTTGATCGGCGATAGTGATAGCCTGCAATAACATGCGGCCATGGGGTTTGAGTAAGGACTCGAGCTTTTTAAAGAACCCCGGCAGGTACTCATGGCCAACGGCTTCAATCATCTCGATAGACACTAGTCTGTCGTAGGTGCCGCCGAGATTACGGTAATCCTCAGTCAATAAGGTGATGCTATCGCTTAAGCCTTCCCGTTCGACTCGCGCTTTCGCGTAAGCATATTGCGCATCCGAAATCGTTGTGGTCGTCACGTGCACGCCATAATGCTTGGCGGCGTAAATGGCTAAGGCACCCCACCCCGTTCCGATTTCGAGTAAGGTCTGCCCAGGTTGTAGGTCGAGCCGCTCACAAATGGTTTTCAGTTTATGCAGCTGCGCCTGCTCTAGACTCGCTGCGCTATCGGGATAAAGAGCGCTGGAGTACAACATTTCGCGATCTAAAAACTGCTCATACAAGGCATTACCTAAGTCGTAATGGGCCAAGATATTACGTTTAGAACCCTGCTGTGAGTTGCGATTCAGCAAATGTTTCATACGGTTAACCGATCCAGTCAGCCAACCGAATTTCGCCTCAATCTTATCGAGCAAGGGGAGATTGCGGGCAAACAGTTGCACCACCTTAGTGAGATCCGGGCTAGTCCAATGACCTTGGATATAGCTTTCACCGGCGCCAATGGAGCCCGAAAACATCGCTTGGCGATAGAAGCTCGGATGCTTCACCACCAGGGTGGCATGTAAATCACTGTGATGCTCACCAAAGCGATAGCTCTTGTCGCCCTCCACTAAGGTTAAACAGCCGTGGGGGAGATTTTCTAATGCTTTGAGCAGTAGCTTACGGGCCAGACTGTCAGGCAATTTTGCCGTAATAACAGAAGATTGCGATGCAGTGTTTTCCATTTTATTTCTCCACTTGGGCTGGATGTGGCACAAAAGGTACGCGCTTAAAGAACAGCTTTAACGCCTGCCAATAAATTCCGCCGAAAATTTTCAGCGTCATAAATGGAAAGCGAAACAACAAGGCGCGAAGGGATTGAGCATTGATAGCTTGCCGAGTCATCGACAGGCTGGCATTAAACAAACGCTTACCCGTCTGATTAGGTAGATTCTCGATGCCAATGTTTAAGCGTTCAGCGGGCGGTTCAACATGCCACTGGTAGCGCATCTCGAGGTTCATAAAAGGCGAAACGTGAAACACTTTATCCGTGGTTTTAGGGGTGGATAAATCCACTAAATAACAGTGACGTTGATCCCACGGGGTGTTACTCACTTCGGCGAGCATATATAGAGGCTGTTGTGCTTGATAACAAAAGTAAAAATTCACTGGGCTGAAGTACACGCCAAAGTGGCGAATCTGCCCAACAAACAACACTCTGTCGCAAGATTGGTGACCGCCTAACTCAGCAACTTGCTCAAGCACCCGCTGCTTAAGGGCAAAGCTGCTTGGCTCGTTTATCTCAAGCTGGCGATTCTGGTTATCCCTTGTCGTAAAAGTGCAAAGGTAATCCTTGGGATTAAATCTGAGCAGAGCGCGCCGCTGACTGGCAAAACACTTCCCCATAGCACTGATGCTATCGACTTCGTCTAAATCAATCGCCAGCAACGCCATTTGGTAGCTAAAGTGATGTTTTACTGGCGTATAGCGACTATGGGTCACGCTGCCGTAGTAAATACCGCTATTGAGCTCACTCATAGCGTAACCCCAAAGTGAGCGCACACATCTAAGGCGCTGCGGACACCGTCTTCATGGAAACCATTGTGCCAATAGGCGCCCGCAAAATGGGTATGGTTTTGCCCCGAGATTTCTTCCCGGCGCGCCTGCGCCTGTAAACTCTGCTCATTAAACACAGGGTGCGCATAGTTAAAACGGCGCAGAATTTTGGCTTCGTCAATCAGCTCTGTCTGGTTAAGCGTTACGCAAAAGGTTGGTGCGTCGCTTGGTAGGCGCTGCAGAATATTCATATTGTAAGTCACAGAGGCGGGGCGTTTTTGATTGCCATCCAAACGATAATTCCAGCTGGCCCACGCCGCCTTACGCTTAGGTAAAAGGTTGGTATCTGTATGTAAAACCACCTCATTATTTTGATACTGCAAGTCACCCAGAATTGCTTTTTCGGCCGAGCTGGCATCGGTTAACATCTTAAGCGCTTGGTCGCTATGACAAGCGAGGATCACCTCATCGAATTCCTGCCACTCACCATTCACATAGAGTTTTACGCCCTCAGCATGGCGTTCGATGGCACTCACTGGGCTGTTTAAATGCAGATTGTCTTTAAAAGGAGCAATTAAATCTGGAATATAACTGCGTGAGCCGCCCTTAAGCACATACCATTGCGGTCTGTTGCTGACGTTTAATAAGCCATGGTGCTCAAAGAAACGGATAAAGAAGCGCAGCGAAAAGGCGCGCATATCCTCGATGCTCGATGACCAAATTGCCGCGCCCATGGGCAAAATATAATGTTCGGCAAAAAAGTGAGAAAACTGCTCGCGGTCGAGAAACTCCCCCAAGTTACCAGCGGGATAATTATCCTGCTGGTAAATCGCCTTGCAGCTTTTATTAAAGCGCACAATTTCATTTAAAAAGGCCCAAAAGCGCGGATTCAGGAGGTTACGCTTTTGGGCAAACAAACTGGCAACGTTATGGCCATTGTACTCAAGCCCCGTCAGGGCGTTGTGCACACTAAAACTCATTTCGGTCGGCAAAATACTGACATTTAAACGGGCTAACAGCCGTTCAAAACGGGGATAGGTTCGGTCGTTAAACACGATAAAACCAGTGTCTATCGCATAGTGTTTACCAAGATGCTCCACATCCACGGTCGCGGTATGGCCGCCTATATAGTCATTGGCCTCAAACACAGTAACCTTGTGGGATTGGCTGAGTAGATAGCCACAGGTCAGCCCTGAAATTCCCGTCCCTACAATGGCAATATTTTTCATCGTCCTGCATCCTTAAGCGCCTTCGGCTGGTTATCCCGTTGGATCATTTTTTGCCAAACCAAGGCTGGTAGAAATGACATCAATTTCAATAAATAAGTAAATCGTTTGGGGAAATGGATCTCGGTTACGCCGCGCGAGAGCCCGCGGCGAATTGCCGTTGACGCCGCCTTTACATCGACTTGCATCGGCATGGCAAAATCATTCTTGGCCGTTAGAGGCGTAGCCACAAATCCTGGGCAAATCACACTCACAGAGATCCCGTGTTGAGCAAGGTCAAGCCTTAGGCTAGCGGCTAAGTACTGCACGCCCGCCTTAGAAGCGCCATAGGCCTCCGCACGGGGAAAGGCTAAATACGTCGCGCTCGAACTCATCAGTGCCAAGCGCGCGCCTCTTGGCATTAAGGGTAAAAACGCGCCGAGGCAGTAGCCCATGGCTATCAGATTGGTGTGCACGACACGCTCAAACAATCTGTCGTCGAAGTGTTTAGCGTCATCGATATACTCGCAGCCACCAGCATTGAGGATCACTAAATCCAGCTGACAGGCGCACTGAGTCAGTAAATCTTTGATACGGAGAGCATTCTCTTGGACTTGGCTGCGCTCATTAATATCAAAGCTGATACAAGTCGCCCCAATCAGCACGGTTTCGGCAAGAGCATCGAGCTTGGCTTTATCTCGCCCGCAGGCAATCACATGCCAGCCAGCGGCGAGATAATCCTTGGCTAATTGCAGCCCAATACCCGAGCTTGCCCCTGTGATCAGCACAGTGTTGATTTTATGGATCTGCACTGAGGTCATCACTTTGCCGCCCTATCTTTAAGCAGGCGAATCAGACCGCCCATGCAAGGCAAATGCTCATAAAGCATTTGCCCTAAGTCGAAATAATCCCGATGAAAGTAAATCCGCTGATGAAACTTAAGTTGACTCATACCATCGACCCGGATGAGTTCGCCCTTGTTTAACTTGGGATGGCGATATTGCATCTGCCAGAATAGCGAAGCTTGGGAGTCATCTTGCAATACTTCTTTGATTTCAAAGTGAATGTAGCCAACGTTTTTGTAGAGTTTGGCAAAATACTCAGTCAAAGCAGTTAAACCATTCACTTGATGCATAGGATCGATAAAACAAATATTGTCATCGTAGACCTGAGCCAACAGATGCAGATTGTCCTTGTTTAATGCTTGATAGAGCGCGATAAACTCATCAACCACACCGCTCTGTTCAATCTTCGCTTGGTTTATCATCCAGATAACTCCCTAAGGGATAAGTTGTAAGGTTGAGCCTATGGCCTAGGCCTTTTTCAGCACCCCAAGTACCGCCAGCGCCCTCGCCCTTGCCGCATTGTGCTCCACAATTGCATAGGGATAAGCCGAGTCAGACTCCAGCGTTGGCACCTCAAATAACGAAGGCGTTTTTTGCATATTGGGTTGGTGCAAACGCTTGATTCCCCAAGATGCCAGCTCTGGTAAGTACTTACGGATAAAGCTGCCATCTGGATCAAACTTTTCGCTCTGGCTGATAGGATTAAAAATGCGGAAATAGGGCTGGGCATCGCAGCCACAGCCCGCCGACCATTGCCAGCCACCGTTATTAGCCGCCAGATCGCCGTCGATAAGATGCTGCCGGAAGTAGCGTTCACCCCAGCGCCAATCGATAAGCAAGTGTTTGGTTAAAAAGCTCGCCACCACCATGCGCAGCCGATTATGCATCCAGCCGGTTTGATTAAGCTGGCGCATCGCGGCATCTACAATCGGGTAACCCGTTTTGCCCTCGCACCATGCCAAAAACTCAGCTTGGTTGTTGCGCCACTGCACATGGTCGGCCTGACGATTAAAGTTATGCCCCTTGGATAAATCTGGAAAGGCGACCAACAAATGGCGATAAAACTCCCGCCAGATCAGCTCATTCAACCAGGTTCGCCCAGGGCTAGTATCATCGACAATCACCTCGGGAAAACGCCCAAGCAGTGCCGCGATACATTGCCTTGGGCTCAGCACGCCCAGCGCCAAATAAGGGGAGATAACACTAGTCCCCTCGAGAGCAGGAAAGTCTCTGTCCTGCTTATAGTCTTGGGCTTTTTGCTGAATAAATGCGGTAAGAATACGCTTTGCCTGCCCCTCTCCCGCCGCCCATTGCTCGCTCGAGGTTAGCTTGCTGGTGAATTGGAAACGTTCTTTAAAACTGATTAGCTTTGGTTCAGGTAACATTGGGCCAAGCGGCGCAGGTACAGCAAGCGGCAAAATAGCGCGTTTGGCGGCAACTTCTCGCCACTTGCGGCTAAAGGGCGTGAACACTTTATACATATCACCGCTTAAGTTAAGCACTGTACCCGGCGGCAATAGGCAGTGTTCGTCGCTGAGCACCAAAGGGATACCCGCATCGAGACAGGCTTGGTCGCGCTTTTGCTCGTTGATTTCAGGTTCTTGCCCCGCAAACACCCGCTCAACGCCAAGATTTTCGCAGTAACTCGCTAAAAAAGCGGGCACCTCTTTAAAGCTATCGAGCTGAATAAGCTCAAATTCAATCCCTAGGCTTGCGAGTCCTTGGGCGAGCAAATTCACATGCCGCTGGATAAAATCAATCTGGATCGGCGCCATATCGTGGCTGAGCCACTGGCTCGGAGTCGCAATATAAATCGCCCTGAGTTTTGCGCCCGTCGCTTGCCGCACCCAATCACAGGCAGCCGTCAGCGCTTGGTTATCCGTTAGACGCAGATCCTGGCGAAACCACATCAACGCGTGCTTTGCCGCTTGGGGTTGATTATCACTCATCGGCTTGCCCTCCTTGCTCCGCTTCGGCCGCGTTTTTGTTCTTACGTAGCTGTTTCTTCTGTTGCTCTTTTGC
This sequence comes from Shewanella sp. GD03713, assembly GCF_029843705.1. Classification (NCBI taxonomy): domain Bacteria; kingdom Pseudomonadati; phylum Pseudomonadota; class Gammaproteobacteria; order Alteromonadales; family Shewanellaceae; genus Shewanella; species Shewanella sp. GD03713. The sequence goes on along the minus strand of NZ_JAOCIW010000001.1, from coordinate 1,346,607 downwards.
CGCCGAAACTTGGCTAACCCATTCAGCCAAGTCTGGCGCCATAAACGCTGATAAGGCCGTGAGAGTCGGTGCAAAGGGGCCGATGAGATAACAGGAAAGTGGCATTTGCTCGAGCAAGCTTTGCAGCTCGAAGATTTTCGATGGTGGATGATTCGCCTCAGGCACTAGCAAGAGTGCATCTACCTTGAGTCGATTATTGATAAGCCCAAGGCTTGTAGTGTCAAGCACGCCAAGATTAATGACAGACACTCTTAACTCGGCAAGTTCTAAGTGTAAAACCAGGCTATACAAGCGGTTAGTCATACTAGAGCTATTAATACTAGAGCTACTTATGCTTGAGTTGCTTGCGCTCGAGTGAATCATGTTCGAATGACCCGCGTGCTGCTCGGCCGTTTTTTGCCCTTGGATAGATTGCAAACACACGACACCGATTTGCGCCAAACTGGCCTGCCCGGCAAAACTGGCGCGCCCTCCAATGCGGCTGGCTAACTCACTTTCTAGCCATGCAAGCAACAGCTCGGCATCTAAACGAGGCTCAAGCAAAGCAGGTAACTGCGCCATCCAAGCCAGCAACAATTTTTGTTTCACTAATTGAAAGGGATATAAGCCGAGTGCTTCATCAAGAATTTGGTGCAGCTTTGGTTGATCCAATTCAAACAGCGCACTATTTAAAGCTGTGATCTGCTCAAGCCACAAATCCCCCTCTTGCAATGGGGTGCTATCATCCTCGGTCGCAAGCGCCGAACTCATCAGTAACGGTTTGACCTTACTGATGGCGACACCCTTGGCTAACCATGCATTGATCTCATGGATTTGTTGAATATTTTCAGGTGTGTATAACCTATGGCCCTTAGGCGTACGCGCAGGGATCACCAGCCCAAAGCGGCGCTGCCATGCTCTTAACGTTACCGCGTTAACCCCAGTCAGTAGCGACACTTCCCCTATCGGGAGCAGCTCGCGACTCTCGAGATTTTTGGCCTCAACCTTTGAATCATGTTGTTTCATATCAATAACTTAACTCGTTAATCTTAATGCATTATCTAATCGTTCAAGTGCGTATTTTCGCCAGCTAACTGTGATTAATAGGCATAGCGCAGCTTCAATTCCTCGGGATGGGGATTTAAGTACACTTGATCCTCAATATAGGGGGTGGGGAATTGGCGCAAATAGTGGTTAATCAAAGTGATAGGCACCAGCAAAGGGAGAAGTCCTTGGCGATATTTCATAATCATTTCAGATAGTTCTAACTTCTGTTCCTTATTCAAATGCTTTTTAAAATAGCCCTGAATATGTTGTAAGGTGCTGGTATGGTTTCGACGGGTCGCATTGATTTTTAAGGCGGTCATAAAACCCGCAAAATAGCGCTCGGCGGTTTGATCTAAGTCTTCAATATTGGCCACAATCGGCCCAAGCTCTCGATACCATTTTGGGCTATGGGCCATCAATAGATACTTATAGCGGGAATGAAACTTCACTAACTTGTGCTTGGTTAGGCCCTCATGACACATCTTATGCCAGTCGTGATAGGCATAGACTCGGGTAAAAAAGTTTTCCCGCAGCACCATATCGTGCAGGCGACCTTCTTCCTCGACGGGGAGGTAGGGATAGCGTTCCATTAATTTACGGGCAAACACCCCAATGCCTGATTTAGTGCCATTATTGGTACCGATTTTGTACTCAGTCACCCGTTCCATACCGCAGGTCGGCGATTTGGCACAGAGTAAGTAACCGCCTAAAAAGCCTAATTCCTCAACCTTTTGCTCGCTAAAGCGATTGAGTTTGTCGGTGACATCTAAGCTGCCATCACCACTCTGCACTCGGATCTGCTCACCATCGCGCACTAATCGAATGCTTTTTCGCGGTGCACCTAGGCCAATCGCCATTTCTGGACACAAGGAAACATAATCAAAAAAGGGGGCAATCTCTTGATTACAATAGGAAGAATTTTTATGCCCACCGTCAAAGCGCACCTTCTCCCCTAGTAGGCAGGCACTGATCCCAATTTGAATTCGCTGCGGATTAAACTTGTACATAATGCTATTCCTTGTATCACTTTAAATAATATTACGGACCATTCTTGTACAAGGATCAAGTTTTTGTACAAATTTTTATAAAAATTTTCTGACGCTAAAAATCCAACGAAAGTCACTAGGGCTTGGCCCTGATATTGCTTAGTTTATTCGCCCCATTGGCGCGGCATCAGGAAGTAAACATCGACGAGGGAGAATAAGGAAATGACGGTCATCAATCCCAATAGCTATGCAGCCATTGCACTAAGCCAGCTAAAATCGGCTCAGACTCAACAAACGCAGGGCGTACCAAGCACTTCGGAAAGTTCGAGCCCTCAAATGACAGCTCCGCAAGATACTGTCACCCTATCGGGCAGCGTGACTCGAAGCGCTGAAACCAGTGATACCTATAGCCAGCTTGCGCCCAATGCCAAACAACATTACACCAGCAATGTGCAAAATATTGCCGGTACAGAAGAGAGCGCAAAACCCGAAGACAGATTAGCGGAAGCCATGCAGGCTATCCTCGATAAACGCACCGGAGTCGACAGGGAAAAACTGAAGCAACTAGAAGAAGAAATGGCGAAAATTGCCGCCAATGACAGCTTATCCGAGGAAGAAAAGGCCAAGCAGATAGCGCTACTCGAAGCCCAAAAAGCTGAGCTAATTAAAGAAGCAACTGAAAAAAATGAAGAGCGGCAACGCAATAATCAAGCTGAAGTCTATTTTAGTTAATGCTTAACGTTCAAAGCTAACAATCTGAAAAAAGACCTTGATAAGCGACTCACCAGACACACAATGAGCGAGATGCAATCCAAAACGCCAGTGAGCGTGAGAACAGTGAAAGATAAGTAAACTGCCGCGCAAGAAAACCGCAGAATCGTCAACGGTTGAAAAACAAAAATCCGCCCCATCTCTGGGGCGGATAAGTATCTAAATCAGGACTTTTGATAACGCTTTCAACCCACAAGCTAAGCCATACCCGATAGCAAACTAGCGTTTCTTACCGCCTAAGGCGCGCTTCTTAGCTCGCTGTTTTTGAGCCGCTTTACTATTGCGTCTTGGCTCGGGTTCCATTTTATTAAAATCAGGTTCAAAGCCGGGATACCATTGCTGCGGCAGGCGTTTATCGAGCAATGCTTCGACCTCTTCAAGCAGCAGTGCATCCTCTTGGCTAAACAGCGTAATCGCCAAACCAGCACTACCCGCACGCCCAGTGCGACCGATACGGTGAATATAATCTTCGGCAATAAAGGGTAGTTCGAAGTTAATTACATACTGCAAGTCGGCAATATCGAGGCCACGAGCGGCAACATCGGTCGCGACTAAAACCTGCACTAGTCCTTGTTTAAAGTCCTTTAAAACCTTCTCCCTTGCGCCTTGGGATAAGTCACCGTGAAATGCCTGCGTTGCCACCCCGAGTTGATTGAGCTGAGTGGTCAGCTTATCGACACCCTGCTTAGTGCGGCTAAAGATCAGCACTTGCTGCCAATTTTTGCTGCGTACTAAATGGCTGACAAACTCGGTTTTACGATCACTGTCGATGGCATAAACCCGCTGCTCCACCTGTGCGGCCGTGGTATTGCGTTTCGCGACTTCGATAAGCTTAGGATCACGCAACAGATTTTTACTGAAACCGAAAATCGAATCGTCTAAGGTGGCCGAGAACAGCAATGTCTGTCGCTGCGCGGGCACTTGCTTGAGCACGGCTTTGATTTCATCCATAAATCCCATATCGAGCATACGGTCGGCTTCATCAAATACCAGCACACTCAAACGCTTAAGATTAAGTGCACCTTGACGCAGATGATCGAGCAGGCGCCCAGGCGTCGCGATAAGCACATCGATGCCGGCCTTAAATTCGGCTTGCTGAGCCTCGATACTCACGCCGCCGTAGGCAATCCCGATACGAATGTCAGTGCCTTTGGCATATTTCACAAAACTCTGCTGCACTTGCACCGCTAACTCACGAGTGGGCACAAGCACTAAGGCTCGAATATTTTTGGGTGCATCGAGGTTTTGGTTATCGAGGAGTAATTGCTGCAAAATTGGGAGAGCAAAGGCTGCGGTTTTTCCCGTTCCCGTTTGTGCGCCCGCCATCACATCCTGTTTTGCCAAAATAGCGGGAATGGCTTCAATTTGGATAGGCGTGGGCTGCTGATAGCCAAGTTCGGCTAAGGTAGTCACTAGCTGAGAATGTAAGGAAAGCGCGCTAAAAGACATGGAAGATCACCAAAAACAATAATGGCGCCATGTTAACAGACAGCCGCTAGAGCGACCAGTTGCATTGCATCTGTCAGTTGCTCACGGCGTTAATCGTGCCTAATCAGCCTTATGGTCGATAGACGCGCTCAGACTTTCACTAGACGCGCTTAGGCTTTCGCTAAAAACGCCTCAACATCCGCGGGTAATAGTGGACGGCTGAATAGATAGCCCTGCGCCTGATCGCAGAGGTTTTGGGTTAAAAACTCGGCCTGTGCTTGGGTCTCGACCCCTTCTGCCACTATCTCTAACTTGAGCGCATGCCCTAGAGCAATTACGGCTTTAGCGATAGCGGTATTGTTGGTGTCGAAGGGAATATCCCGCACAAAGGATTGGTCAATTTTAAGCTTATGAATCGGCAGTTTTTTCAGGTAGTTAAGAGAGGAATAACCGGTTCCAAAATCATCGACCGAAAGCTCAATGCCAAGATCTCCTAGCAGCTTTAAGTCGCGAATCGCCACATCGGGATTGTGCATCATCACGCTTTCAGTCACTTCAAGCTCAAGGCAAGTGGCGGGCAATCCTGTTTGCGTCAGGATGCGTTTCACATCCTCGACAAAGGAGCTACGTTGTAGCTGTTGTCCGGCAACGTTAACGGCAATTCGGCCAAAAGGTTTCCCCTCGGTAAGCCAACGCACGCCTTGAAGGCAAGCGGTTTCGAGCACCCACAAACCAATGTCGTAAATCAGCCCGATTTTCTCGGCGACGGGAATAAATACCCCTGGGGAAATTTGCCCCAATATCGGGTCATTCCAACGCAGTAGCGCCTCAACCCCTATGGTTTTACGGCTGACTAAATCCAATTTAGGCTGATACATCAAATACAAAGCGTTCTGCTCAAGGGCGCCATAAAGTGCGCTCTGCAGTTTTAGATGCTCAAAGGATTGCTTAGTGAGCGACTCAGTGTAAAAAGCAAAGTTATTGCGACCTTCACTCTTCGCCCGATACATGGCGGCATCGGCGTTACGCAGCAAAGTATCGGCATTACTGCCATCATCGGGATAGATGGACACTCCCATACTGGCGGTCAGACGCAGATGATCCCCAGTACTCACCACAAAGGGCTGTTCAAAGACTTGGCGTAATTGGTTAATGGCCGCTGCGGCATCCTCATGGCTTTGAATGCCCGAGATCAGCGCCACAAACTCATCGCCGCCAATTCGCGACAACACATCTTGCTCTTGCAGCTGACTGCGTAACCTCTTAGCAAGCTCCACCAGCATTTCGTCGCCAATACTGTGGCCGAAACTGTCGTTGATATGTTTAAACAAATCCACATCAATAAACACTGTGGCTAGTTGGGCATTGAGCCTTTTTGCATGTCTGAGTTCTTGTTTGAGCTGCATCATCAGCTTCATGCGGTTTGGCAGATGGGTCAAAGGATCGAAATAAGCTAAATGGGCTAGCTGGGCCTCGCTCTGTTTTTGAGCGGAAATATCGGAAAATACCGCCACAAAATAGCGCACATCACCTAACTCATCATAAATGGTGCTGATGGTGATATTTTGCGGGAAGATAGTGCCATCCTTGCGGCGATTCCAAATTTCGCCATTCCACTTACCCGTCTCGAGTAAGTGATTCCACATGGCATCGAAAAAGGCTTTCTCGTGGCGACCCGAGTTAAATAATCGTGGATTTTGACCGAGCAACTCTTCCCGCGAGTAGCCAGTGATTTCATAGAAGGCACCATTCACATCGGTGATATTGCCGTGCCTGTCGGTGATCACCACACCTTCGAGGGTATGTTTAAACACATTGGTCGCCAGCGTGAGCTGCTCTTCAACCTCTTTATGCTTGGAGATATTACGGGTCATGCCTATGACACCGGCAAGTGCGCCCTCAGAGGTCATTGCTGGAATTTTAAGGGTTTCTAACCATAAGTGTTTATTCTGTTTTTCACCGTCTAAACACTCGGCGACGATAATCGGTGTCCCCGCTTCAATGGCAAGCCTATCACCATTGAGAAAAATCTCGGCGATTTCTTTACCAAAAAGGTCTTCGTCCGTCTTGCCGACAATTTCACTGCGGGGCAGCTCCCAGGCTTTCTCCACACTGTGATTGCAGATGGTGTAAACACCTTGGGTATTTTTGACCCAAATATGCTCTTCAAAGCTATCGATAAAGGTTTGTAAGTCAATCACATCGGGCACATAGACTTGCCCACGCTGCATATCCAACGCCTGTTTTTGCAGCTTTAGCCACTCGCTCAAATTAAGTTGCAGGCTATTGACAGTTAGAGACGCAAGTTGCAAAGCCCTATCCCCTAAATGTAGAGGATCGCTGTGATATACACATAAGACGCCAAAATGTGCCCCCGAGGTCCAAAGGATCGGCAGGTAAATTAAGCTCCCAAGCCCAGTGTCGCACCACTGCTGGTTCGCGCTGATATCTTGGATAAGGGCGTGCTGATAGGCACTACCGCTGCGGATATCCTCAGGCAGATTTACCTGATGGTGGCTAAAAGTACGTGATTCATTAAAGGGGTTATCAGCAGCGTCTGCAGAGGAAGCGACTTTAACTTTAGGGGTGGCATTTTGATGTAACCTTAAATGCGCTTGGAGATTAAAATGCCTAATAAGGGCTTCAATATCAGCGAGTTGACATTGTTCTGACTGTACGAGTAGGCGATAGTCACCCGCCGCGCTGGCTTGTAAAATCACCGCATGCGACTGCGTCATATCGGCAATCAACTGCAAGTCGTTTGCCCAATCCGTCAACTGTTTTTGTGAAATTGCAACATCAATCATAAGCTTGCTTACTGTAGCCTCTACAATTCCATTTTGATTGAGGGCATCACGCGCCCTCACCTTCACACGCCGCAATCCAGCCTTGATAGCCACCAGCTTAGATTCATCGCTTTAAGCGTTTCTACGCGCTAACCCGCACAGCATCTGGGTAGATATTACCGCAGACACTCAATCATCGTCATTCACTAATACATAAATATTTGACTCAATCGCCGATTACTTTGTTTCAAATAACGCTACGAGGAAACCAGTAAATCTAACACAATGAAAAGCAATGTTTTTTCATCTTATCAATCTACAAAAAACCATGTGTCAGCCACAACACCGATTTAAAGACAAATTACCGCCTTTTGATTGACAACAACATTATCCTATTGTCTACAATGGAAATAATCAGGATGAAAAACAAGGATCTCTATGCCTACCGTGCCCACAGCAACACCCGCCATCCCGTTAACGAGTCAACAGCTTTATCGTAAATCCGAACTTAAACAGCTTAACCCTGAGTGTCAGTCTACCGCTCAGCTCACGCCACTCGACGATATTGTTGGGCAGGAACGTGCCCAACAGGCGGTGGAATTCGCCATGGGGATCAAGGAAAAGGGCTATAACATTTATGCTATTGGCCAAAACGGCTTAGGTAAACGCACTATGATGCTGCGTTATCTAAATCGCCATGATCCTATTGAACCGTCACTGTTTGACTGGTGCTATGTGGTTAACTTTGACGATACCCGCAGTCCTAAAGTGCTCAAGCTGACCGCCGGAACGGGGCAAGAGTTTAAAAAGTCCATCGAAAAACTCATGCTAAAACTGGTCAAAGCGCTGCCCTTAGCCTTTGATAACGAAATGTATTATGCCCGAGCTGAAAAGCTCAAAAGCCAACTGGCACAAAAACAAGAAGCCGCGCTGACAGAGCTGAGTGAAGAAGCCAAACAAAAAAACATTAGCCTCAGTTTAACCCTGCAGGGCGATTATCAAATGGTTGCCCTCAATGGCGAAGAGCCCCATGACGAGGCCTCCTTTGGCGCCTTAACCGAAGCCGAGCGCGCTCAATTTGAAAGCAATATCAATGGGCTCGAAGTTAAACTTCGCGGCATCATTCGACAAAATACCGAATGGGAAGAAGAGTTTAGCGATACCCAACAGGAACACGACGAACAAGTCGCTAAAGATGTGCTGGTGCACTTTTTCAAACCCTTGAAAGACAAATACAAACATCAGCCCGAAGTCAGAGCCTTCTTAACGGGGATGCAGTCGGATATCTTAAGTAATTTAGATATTTTCCTTGAGGAGAGTGAGGAGCAACTCGCCCTCGCCTACGCTTCCCTAGAAAAGAAAATGCCGCGCCGCTATCAGGTCAACGTCATCGTATGCCAGGGGGAGCAAAAATTCCCGATTGTGGTCGAAGAAAGCCCAAGCTACCACAGCCTGTTTGGCTATGTTGAGAACGCCACCTTTAGGGGCACAGTATTTACCGACTTCTCACTCATCCGCCCAGGAAGCTTACACAAGGCCAACGGTGGCGTGCTGTTGATGGATGCTATCAAAGTACTGGAGCGCCCCTATGTGTGGGACGGCTTGAAACGTGCACTGCGCTCCCGCAAGTTAGATTTAAGCTCCTTGGAGCGGGAAGTCTCACTGTCGGGCACTATCTCATTGGCGCCGGAACCCATTCCCTTAGATGTGAAGATCATTCTGTTTGGGGATCACGAAACCTATCAGCTTTTACAGCATTATGATCCTGATTTCAGTGAGTTATTTAGGGTCACGGCCGATTTTGAAGATGTGATGGATAGAACCGATATCTCGGAGGCGCAATATGCACGATTTATTTCCAGCATAGTCCACGATAACAATATGCTGCACTGTGACCGCAGCGCCATCGCACGCATCATCGAATACAGCTCCCGTGAGGCGCAGGACCAACAAAAGCTGTCGCTGCATTCGGCAAACATCGCCAATCTGCTTAGGGAATCAAACTTCTGCGCTAAGGCCGCCGCAAGTCAATGTATTGAAAAACAACATGTAGAGCAGGCGCTGAAAAACCAAGAGCAACGGGTCTCGCGCCTACACGACAATATTATGGAGAGCTTTATCAACGGCACGACATTAATCAATACCCACGATAAAGTTGTCGGCCAAATCAATGCGTTATCTGTGATATCAACCTCAGATCATCAATTTGGTCTGCCGAATCGTATTACCGCCACCACCGCCTTCGGTAAGGGGGAAGTGCTGGATATTGAGCATAGGGTTAAGCTCGGCGGCCGCATTCACTCTAAAGGAGTGTTAATCCTGACAGCCTATTTGGCTTCGGTCCTTGGTAAAACCGCGCAAATCCCCCTCACCACCTATCTCACCTTCGAGCAATCCTACAGCGGGGTAGATGGTGATAGCGCCTCGATGGCCGAATGCTGCGCCATTATCTCCGCCATCAGTGAGTTGCCCTTAAGGCAGGATATTGCCATTACCGGATCGATGAATCAGTTTGGTGAGGCGCAACCCATCGGCGGCGTAAATGAAAAAATCGAAGGCTTTTTCGATGTGTGCAAAATTAAGGGCCGCTCATCGAGCCAAGGGGTGATTATTCCCGAGTCGAATATCGCCAACCTCATGTTACGCCAAGACATTGTGGAAGCGGTTGAGCGTGGAGAATTCCATATTTGGGCAATTAGCCATGTCACCCAAGCTATGGCATTACTCTTAGGTAAAACGGCAGCGACCTTAGGAGGCAATGATGGGAAACACGCAGGCCATTATGCCCCAGAGTGCGTATTTGGGATTGCCCAGCAAAAACTCAATGCCCTGAGGGCGCTCCCTAAAGCCAATTGATAGTCGGACCAAAATCAAAAAGGGTTAGCAAAGCTAACCCTTTTTTATCGGTAATTGCTGCTCTGAGTTACACCAAGCTTGCCAGCATTTCATCGCTATAGGTCACCAATTCATGACCTTGGCGCACTCTTGCCACATAATCTGGGTTGGCAATAAAGGGGCGACCAATCGCAATTAAATCAAACTTATCGGCGGCAATCGCTTCACTTGCCGATTGGGCGCTGTAACCACCTACACCCACTAAGGTTTTGCCATAGTTAGCACGCACATAGCTAGAAACACGGCCATCTAAGTAATCAAACTCCATGCTGTCGTCGAAGATACCGATATGCACAAAGGCCAGTTCACGTTTTTCGAGCTCAGGCAACAGGTAATCAAACACGGCGCGGTCACGGTTATCGACAGCCATATTGAAATAGGCGCCGGGAGAAATACGAAGACCGGTTCTGTCTTTACCAATACGCGCCGCAATCGCATCAACCACTTCTAAAGCAAAGCGTGACATATTGGCAGGTGTGCCGCCGTATTCATCGGTACGACGGTTGCTGTCATGGTGTAAGAATGCATCGATTAAATATCCGTTTGCACCGTGGATCTCAACCCCATCGAATCCGGCTTCAATCGCGTTTTCGGCCGCTTTCGCATAATCGCGGACTAAGCCCTGAATATCTTCAAGAGTTGCCGCTTTTGGAGTGACATAGGTCAGCTCACGCATTCTGGGCACACTGCCCTCTACTTTTTCAGCCGAAGGCGCCAGTACATCGCCGCCACCGAAGAAATGTGGGTGTGCGACACGGCCGGTATGCCATAACTGCACAAAAATCTTGCCGCCATTAGCATGCACAGCATCCGTCACTTTACGCCAGCCGGCGATCTGCGCTTGATTAAAAATCCCGGGCGTATTTGGGTAACCTTGACCATCAGGGCGAATGATCGTCGCTTCGGAGATAATCAATCCCGCTTCGGCGCGGCGAGCATAGTAAGCCACCATATCATCGGTCGGTACTAAATCCGCATCGGCCATACAGCGCGTTAATGGCGCCATTAAAATACGGTTTTTTAAGGTAATAGTGTCATTAAGTTTGTAGGTATCGAATAAATTACCCACGGAATTCGCTGCATGTTCAATCGTCATTGGTGTTGCCCCATTCTTGAATGTGCATTCAAGATATTCTTATTTGAACGATCATTCAAGAACATTTTTGAATGTTTGTTCAAAATTAGTTAGAATCAGCCCAAGTATCCGTGAAAGGTGAGATTGCAATGCGAAACGCAGAGTTTGATAGGGCGCAGGTGCTCAGGGGGGCGATGGCCGCCTTTATGCACAAGGGATACACCAAAACCAGCATGCAGGATCTGACCCAAGCGACGGGGTTACATCCCGGCTCCATTTATTGCGCTTTTAGTAATAAGCGTGGATTGCTGATCGCCGCCATCGAGCAATATCAGCAGGATAGAAACGAGCAGTTCAAGCTTATCTTCTCCAATAGCTGGCCCGTGCTGGGGAATTTAAAGACCTACTTAGACAATATCGTGGTCGAATGTTTAAGCTGCGATAGCCAGCAAGCTTGTTTGCTCACTAAAGCCTTAAATGAAATTGCAGAGCAAGATGATGAAATCCAAAACATTATCAGTCAAAACCTCATGCTTTGGCAGTATGCGTTGACGGCACAATTTGAATTAGCGGCCTCCCAAGGGATGTTGCAAGGCGAGCTTAACAGTGAGCAGCGGGCGCAATACTTGATGATGGGCATTTATGGGTTAAGAACCTTTGCCCATACCCATCCGCAGGCGGAAATCCTGCAGCAATTGGCCGATAAATTGTTTGATGATGTCTGCAGATAAAAACGGCGTGCTTAGTTAGGCAGCCCCAAAAACGCAAAAAGGGCGATAAATCCACTTATCGTCCTTTAAGTTTCAAGTGTTGCCAGTGCTATTTTTCGTTTTTATTAACCTATATTAGCCTGCGCAAATACCCGCTCACCGAGTGAGTTCAATATTTTACACTCACCTTCAAGCACGGCGATGATGGATTTTCCCTTACGAAAACTCGCAGGTATCATCACACGACCGGAATCGCTCACAGGTAAACCTTCTAACACCGCGTTGTGCATAATTAACCCGACTGGCGCGTCATAATACAAAACGGTAACTGTCGCTTGTGTTGCTTGCATAACTTTTAACTCACATTAAGCAGAATCTACTGCTATCGATCAAAGTGGCAAGAGTCTCCCTTCATCTCTTATAACAACAAAACTCCAAGATGCATTTTACCTTTTAAAATCAAAAAACTATAAAAACATCATGCGACAAGCCTAAATACAACCCTTAGGAAAATCTTAGCGCCATGAATATCCAGTTATTTAAGCACTTCGGCAAATAGATGCCAAACTATTTCTATTCTGTTAAGCAAATACGCGCCAAAGATCACAACTAGTCAACATTTTATTCTGCGTCGTTATGCACTAAACCTAGAATAAATACACTAATTAAGATTTCGCCTTAAATCCAACCCTAAAACCGCCCCAATGTTTGCCATTGACATAAATCGGGACGGACAAATCATGCATCACTTCCCCGGTATCTCGCTTATAGGTTTGCAGCAGCACAGGCTCAGTATGGGCGCCGCAGCGTATTCCGGTCGGGTCGTTAAACAAACGCTTAGTGCGATTATGTACCATATCAATTTCCACCTTACCGGTTAAGGCTTGGCTAAAGCGCTTATTGTGGGTTGGGAAATAACCTTTTCTATCCACGGCGCCGGCATACACTATCTCACTGTGCTTGGCGAGGATCGGCTCTTGTATGGCTGGAAAATGTTGATCGGTATAGCGGTCAAAGGCCGTGCTGTACTTTTGTGGCTGAGTATTCGCAATTGGTTGGTATTGTGGATTAAACAATTCAGTCTCGGTAAAACTACGATTCGCTAATCCCTGGGAGAGTTTTTCGCCACAGGCTTTAGCCGCTTCATTGGCGAGTAATAACACTTGTTGGTCAAAGGTATGGGTATCCCAATTCGCTAGGGCTCTGAAAATACCCTCAGTGGTTAATGACAGAGTAAACGCCTGTTCCGAGAGTTTGTGGCTTTGCTTGCCTGTGACGTTAAGGGAGTCGCGGATCTGGCTCACCGAACCACTTATCTCATTGGTGGTGTGGTTATATTGTTTGAGTGAATCTTCCATATCACCCAGAGCCCGCGCCGAATGGGTAACGGATGTCGAAATGTCGGTAAAGTGGCCATCGAGCGTCCCCATCGCCATCACCACATCGGCAGTTTGCGAGACCACCCGCTCCATCAGTCCCGAGGTTTTATCGGTTTCGGCGCGGATCTCGAGCAGCATCTTACCAATATCTTTGGTTGCGCCCGCCGTTTTGCCCGCAAGGCTGCGGACCTCATCGGCGACCACGGCAAAGCCACGCCCCTGCTCTCCTGCCCGTGCAGCCTCAATGGCGGCATTGAGAGCCAGTAAATTCGTTTGCTCGGCGACCGAGTTAATCACCTCGGTAATTTTTTGAATTTGTTCGGCTTTAGATTTTAGTGCTTGCACCTGCTGTGCGGCGGTATTGATGTCGCCACTGAGGGATTCAATCGCCGATACTCCTTTTTGGGCTTGGGTACGCCCCTGCACACTTAAACGCTCCGCCTCTTGAGTTTGCCCTAAAATATGCGTGGCATTGTCACCTAATAGCGCCGTGGTATGGCTTAACTGTGAAGCCGCCACCGCAATGGCACTGGCATGTTCGCCATTGGACTCGATGGATTTATTTAATAGGTCAATAAAATGCGACACCTCGGCCGAGCCAATCGCAATCTTACTGGTTTGTACGCTGATCTCATGCTCTGGCGAGTTAACTGATTTGAATGCCTTCGTTACTTGCTCAGATTTGGGCTTGTAATGGCTTACTAAGCGCTGCACTATCCACAGCACCCAAGCACAGACAATTCCCCCCAAGATCAGCGCCTGCGTGAAACCAGACAGTGCTATCGCGTTGAGAAGAAGGCTACTGAGTACGACTAAAACAAAGCTGAGCGCAATGGCGACTTTATGTTGTAATTCCATAATGTTTCTCACTGAATACACGCACTAGGGGAGTGAGAGAAGCGGACATTCACTGGCTATCCTTTGCCATTCGATTCGCAAAGCTTTGCGAAATAGGCAAGATCGAGAACGATATAGTGAGTCTATCCCTCTGACTAAATTGAACTATTCGCCCATAGGAAATATAAACTATCTTGCTATCATCAGCACTCTATCGCGCTTATGGCATTAGACCTTAGTATAGATATAACCGAATTGCCTATTTCCCCAAGCCAAAAGTGTCAGCAATAAATGCCATCTTAAAATGTGGTATCCATCGCTTTATCCGCAATAATTCCCGCGAGAGTGACTGCACAATCAGACTTAAAACTGCTAATATCGGCGCAATTTTTTTGAGCTAACGAGATCAAGATGGGCAGAGCATATCAAAACCGTAAAGAATCCATGGCGAAAACAGCTGGCCAGAAAACCCGCCTTTACTCGCGCTACGGTAAAGAAATTTACGTAGTCGCCAAGCAAGGTGGCGTTGAGCCAGACGGCAACTTATCACTTCGCCGTTTAATCGAACGCGCTAAGAAAGACCAAGTGCCAGCACACGTTATCGAACGTGCAATCGATAAAGCCAAAGGTGGCGGCGGTGAAGATTATGATACAGCCCGTTATGAAGGTTTCGGCCCAGGTAACTGCATGGTTATCGTGGACTGCTTAACCGACAACGTAAAACGTACCTTCACCGAAGTGCGTCAAGCCTTCGTGAAGAACGATGCCAAACTCGGCACCCCAGGCACTGTGGGCCATATGTTTGATCAATCTGCTGTTTTCGTATTCCCTGGTGAAGACGAAGATGCCATCCTCGAGATCCTGATGATGGCCGATGCCGATGTAAACGACGTCGAAGTGGAAAACGGCATGATCAGTGTTATCGCGCCGCACACTGAGTTCTTCAAAGTGAAAACTGCACTGACCGATGCGATGCCAGACATCAACTTCGAAGTGGAAAACATCACCTTCGTACCACAAAACATGACCCCAGTGTCAGGCGAAGATGTTGCAACATTCGATAAGTTTATTGCCGCATTAGAAGACTGTGACGACGTACAAAACGTGTATCACAACGCAGACATTCAAGAATAAGTTGATTCTGATATCAAAAAACGCAGCCTAAGGGCTGCGTTTTTGTTTGTGGGCATCAACGAAATACGATATCCGCACTCTTAGCTAAACGCACAAAGGCGCCTTGGAGCGTGGCATTGTGGTGAGCAATAATCGCCTCAGCCGAGAGCTGCGCCGTATCCATACAAGTGTGCGCATCGTCGGCTAACACCACCTGCCAGCCAAGTTCAGCCGCAATCCGGCAATTGGTATCGATACAATACTGGGTTTTCATCCCCACTATCACCAGCTCGCTGATCCCCTCATGGGTTAACGCCTCTGCAAATCCGGTTTGATAAAAACAACTTGGCTTAGTTTTATCAAAGATATTATCCAGCTGCGGATTAATCGCTAAGGATTCTATCAATTGCCAATTTGCCGTTCCGGCAGCAATGGGTGAACCTTCCGGCCCGGTATGGCGAACCGCCCAAATCGGTGCCCCTGCCTCGCGGGCGTTGGCAATTAACAGATTGATATTATTTAGCACCTGTTCCCGATTAAAGGGCGGCGCATCGGCGTAAAACAGTCCCTGCTGCATATCAATAATTAACAGCGCAGTTTTAGGCAAGCTCATGTTATCCATCACATTCTCCAGCGTTATTGCCCAAAAGACGGAAAAAACAACCCCGCCACTTTGGGCGGGGTTGAGTAATCGATTTTTTGAAGCACAAATCGCTACGCACGCACCGCCGAAGCAGTTGTGGTCGTAGTGTGGGTGAAGTAAACGGCAAATTTGTGCATAAAGCCAAATTATGCCAGCAGCTTAAGAAGATCAAGCCAAGTTTGATGACAATTTAATGAAATAAATCAAATTGCTTATGAGGCCACTGACGCTGAAACTGTGTCATCTTTGCCACATTGACAGTTAGTTTAGTGACTGAGTCGTTTAGTTACTTAGTGGTTTAGTGACTTATTGCATTCTTGCCTTAGAATGGGTGCAACATGAATAAAAGGAAACCAATCAGTGCAGGGAAATCGATTAATCAGAGCAGAAACTATGCTGATTGGCGCAGGCAGCCTCACCTGGGCGCTAGTTGCTTGGCTAGGGCTCAATCAGGATATGCAAGCAAAGCTCCCCACGCTCGCGACCTTTAGCCATATCGCCCTGTATTCCTTGTTTATCTTGCTCTTCTTGTTATTAACGACGCAGGACTTCCCTCGAAAAAACCTCAACCTAAGCAGGCTGTTAAGCACCGCACTCGTCGGCAGCGTCTTCGGATTGATGTTGTTGACTCAACATCCATTGCTCCCCATTCTGCTGGTGATTTGGGCCTCGCTCTTGCCAGAATTTTTTAATCGCCGCGTCGCAATAGCACAAATCTTATTGGCCAATCTTGGTTATTACCTGATCCTGCACACCCAAACCTCAAACAGTGTGATGATTAATGTGCTTATTTACATGGGGTTTCAACTGTTTTCCTACAGCAGTAGCCAAGCGAGATTATCCGAGCGCGAGTCTCGCCGGATACAGGAACATCTTAATCAACAACTTATCGCCACCAGAGCCTTGCTGAGCCAAACGAGCGAGCAGCAAGAAAGGTTGAGGATCTCACGGGATCTGCACGATATTCTCGGCCACCAGCTCACGGCGTTATCGTTGCAACTTGAGCTCTTAAGTCATCAAGCGCCTTCGG
Source organism: Shewanella sp. GD03713 (assembly GCF_029843705.1). Taxonomy (NCBI): domain Bacteria; kingdom Pseudomonadati; phylum Pseudomonadota; class Gammaproteobacteria; order Alteromonadales; family Shewanellaceae; genus Shewanella; species Shewanella sp. GD03713. Next base: position 1,329,928 of record NZ_JAOCIW010000001.1, on the reverse strand, counting down.
AGCTCAAACCCACAGTCAATCAGAGTAAATCGCTTGCCAAGGAATTATTAGAGAGCATCCGCGCCGTAGTTCGGGCGCAGCGGGTGAATATTGGTCTCGATTTAACGCCGCCGCTCGATGCCATTGCAAGCCGTTTGCCCAATGTTAGCTTGCGGTACGAATCGTTAATGCCGCTCCAGTCGACTGAACTGGCACAAGCCTTATTGCTCGTGCTGCAGGAGGGGATCAGTAATGCTGTGCGCCATGGCCATGCCAATCAACTCACGCTGTCGATGCATGAGGAGCAAGCTGAGCTTATCATTTGTCTTAAAGATAATGGCCAAGGAATTAGCCAAAGCCCCTCTCAGGGCGTTGGGCTAAGTAGCATGCAAGAAAGGTTATCCCCCTTTCACGGCAGTGCGCGTTTACAAGCCAATCACGCAGGCGTAGACAATTCGCGTACTCAAGGCTGCTCGCTAATTATTCGTCTGCCGCGCGGCAACACATTGTAATGCGGTATGTAAACCGACACGCTTAATCAAGGAATGAATCCCCCATGGAATCTCAGCATAAAGTCACAACCTATGGTCAACCCACCGCTCGCACAATCAGAGTAGGATTAGTGGAAGATCAACAGCTTGTGCGTCAGGGTATCGCCAGCTTGATTGCCATCTCACAGCATATCGAGGTGAGCTGGCAGGCAGAGAATGGTCAAGAGGCGCTAAAACGACTGCAAACCGATGCCGTAGATGTGCTTTTAAGCGATATACGCATGCCTGTGCTCGATGGTATCAGTCTGCTAAAACAGCTTCGCGCTGCACAAAACCCCATACCAGTCATTATGTTAACCACCTTTGATGACAGTGAACTGTTTTTAAATAGCCTGCAGGCGGGCGCGAATGGCTTCTTATTGAAAGATGTCTCTCTGGATAAATTACTTGAGGCCATCGAAACCGTGGCTCAGGGCGGACACTTGATTGAACCATCAGTGTTAGAACAGATGCAGCAATCCTCTGCAACAGCGCAAAGCGGCCCGACTCACGACTTATTATCCGAACGCGAGCGGGAGATCTTAGGTTTTATGGCGGGGGGATTTTCCAATAAAGAAATTGCCAATGCAGTGTTTTTGGCCGAAGGCACGGTCAAAAACCATGTCTCCACCATACTGGCTAAACTCGATTGCCGTGACCGCACCCAAGCCGTGCTTAAGGGGTTGCAGCTCTCTTTGATTTAAGAAATGCGGCAAGTTTAAGGGTTGGCTTATAAATGCCAGGCTCAAAATATTCTGCCTTTAACCATTTGATTTAAGACAAATCGCAGCCAATAAAAAAGGGCCAATTGGCCCTTTTTTATTGCATCCTAAAGCTTAATTCCTAGCGCAAATCCATCTCTTGGATAATTTCGTGGGCGATAGGTGCCGTGGTGCAGGTTGGCTTTTCATGTAAGTCCGCCTTCAACTGACCTTTACGGTGTTTTAGTGCTGCATCCAGTTTTTTGGCTGCGGCGGCAATCGCGGGATACATGATTTCATCCGTACCCGATGCTGAGATGCGACTACCTTCGTAATTTGTTCGAATTTCAACCTGAAACTCGCCATGCTCCTTAGCAATAATGATATCGAGGCCGATGAGTGTGGGGAAATGAGTGGCGATTTTAGAAAACTTTTCGTTAACGTGTTCTTTTACAGAATCAGTAACATCGACATGGTGACCAGAAAGATTAATTTTCATAGGGTGTCCCTTTTAGTGTCTTTACTTTTTTTCGCTTCACTATTAGAGCTTGGGGCATGGCAAATAAAACACAAGCCCCCTAGACAAATATTTCGAGCTAAACGGGTATTAGCAGTCGCTAAATGTGAGACTTATCAAAGAAATGACACGCGAAGGGAACTTAAAAAACAGCTAACTGGTTGATTTATAATCAGCAACAAAAAATATAAACCAACCAATCAAATAACAATGGTTAATACTTACGTTGTACGCTCTGCTGCCAAAATTGCTGCGACAGATGGTGGGTTTTAGTGGATAAGCGCGAAACCTGATCGCCCCTCGCCGCCGCATCCTGTGTCTGCTCTAAACTCTGCTGCGCCAAATCGCTGATCACATGGATGGCTCGACTGATTTCCGCCGCCACCGATGCCTGCTGCGTCATGGCTGCGGCATTGTCATCACTTAAGGAATTGATGCGAGCGATAGAAGATAACAACTCGCCAAAGGCAATGCTGGCATCCTGCGCCAAGGACACAGAGCGCTTAACCTGTTCCTGTCCGGCCGTCATGGTTGAGGTTGCTTTTTGTGTGCTGTCTTTAAAGCGGCTTACAATCAGCTCAATTTGTGAGGTCGACTGACTGGTTCGGCTAGATAACTGCCGGACTTCATCGGCAACGACCGCAAAACCGCGACCGCTTTCCCCTGCCCGCGCCGCTTCAATCGCGGCATTCAGCGCTAACAAATTGGTTTGATCGGCAATCGCGCGGATCACTTCTAGCACTTGGTGAATCGCTTGGCTGTCCTGCTCAATCGTTTGCACCACATCGGAGAAATGGCTCACCTGCACACTCAGTTGATGTATCGCCTCGATAACGGTTTCAAGTCGTGAATGACCACGCTGCGCCGCCTCATGGCTAGAAACCATCTCGGATGCGGTGCGATGGATATTATCCGTTACCTCCGCAAAGCTGGCGCTCATTTGCTCCATCGCCGTTGCCGCCTGCGTGGTTTGCGCGCTCTGGCTATCGGCATGTTCCCATGTATTGGTGATGGTTTGTTTCAGATTCACGCTCTGCTCTTGGATCTCACTGGCAGAATCCGCCATTCGGCCCACTACGCCGCCAATTTCGGTGATCAAAAAACGCAGCGCCAGATCTAGCTTACCGATTTCATCCTGTCTGCCGGTGTAAACCCCCATAGCAACGGGATCATCGATAATATTGCAGGCCACCTGCACTAATGCCTGAAAGGGCTGCATGAGCATGTACCACAGACCCAAGGCAAGCAGTCCACCAGCAAGGGCGGCTAAGATGGGCGAATACGTTGCCAAGTACGCGGTTAGAGCGATGGTAAACAACATCGCCATGAGTATTTTTCCGCGAAATCCTAAGCGGTCTTTTTTCAGCGCCTTGGGCTGTTGCCCTTGATTGATCCCTTGATAGATTTCCTCGGCCGCCTTGATTTGTTCTGGCGTTGCTTGGCGGCGAACGGATTGATATTCATGAATTTTGCCATTTTCGTACACTGGGGCGACGTAGGCATTCACCCAGTAATAGCCACCGTTTTTTGTTCTATTTTTGACAATCCCCATCCAAGGTTTGCCGCTTCTTATCCGTTCCCAAAGCATTTTAAAGGCGGCTGATGGCATATCACCATGGCGCACTATGTTATGCGGGCTCCCCTGCAACTCGGCAACGCTATATTCACTGATCTGCGAAAAGGTTTGATTGACATACTTTATGTTGCCTTTGAGATCGGTCGTCGAGAGGAGAATAGCGTTTTCGGATAGGTGTTTTTCACCATTTTTTGAATGTGTTTGCATAGGGCGCACTAACGGATTCCATGTGAAAGTTGCGCCGCATTTTGCCAAAAGCACAGAACGCCTGCTTTGATTAAGCTCACAGTGAAAGCATAAAAATTAACCAAATTCTAAACAAGCAAGATCAATCACATCAACAAAACCAAACATTTGTGACAAATTGCACATTATGAAATGTTTCCCGCGTAAACGACTCCTACCTGATGTTTACACTGTCACAAATTCGTTAGGGATCTCACAGATAAACGCAAATGATATTGTTTATCATTTAAATAAACTAGGTTATACTCCAAGCCGAGTAGCGACTCTCCTTTGCTCATGCACCCAAGTGGACTGGGTTAGGCATAAGAATAATCAATGGAGTGGTATGCATGATATGGCACATCGCCATAACGGTTTTAATATTGACTGAAATAAGCAGCACTTATGTCTCATATCCCAGTTTCCAATACACCAACATCGGCAGCCTCAGCTTCCGCTGTGACGAGTTATTTTCACGCCGTCATTCGCTGGATTAAGCAAGACCAGACCCAGTTTGGTTTGCAGGTGTTTGTGCGCGCCACTGCCGCTTTATTAGCGGGTTATATCGCTGCGGCAACACTAGCCTGTATGTTGACCCAAGTCCTGCCAATGTCTCGATTTGAAAGCACCTTAACCGCCAATATGCTGGCCTTTTTGTTTTATGCCATCGCCATCATTTACGCCTTCTGTGTGCGTAAAACGTGGCATGCGTGGCGTGACTTAAGCCTATTTAGCCTCCTGTGTTTTGCTCTGCTTAAGGTGTGTGGACAGTAAGATGAAAGAAACTTTTTTTAGAACCCTCTCATGGCTGCACACTTGGGCGGGTCTGCTCGTGTGCTGGGTATTACTGCTGATTTTTTTTGCTGGTAGCCTGAGTTATTTCCGTCATGAAATGAGCCTTTGGGCCGAGCCAGAGCTCCACCGCGGCGCCTTTCAAGACTATCAAACGAATCAAGTAGCGAGTCAGCTTGACCAAGGTCAAGACTACATTGAAGCGCATTCCGCTGCGGCAACCCAACGCTGGTTAATCAATTTCCCAACCGATAGAAGCCCCATGCTGAGCTTTGCGTGGCAACTGCCGCCTGAAAAGGGTCAACGCCGAGGCAAAATCGAGCAGCATGTCACCAAAGCCGATGGCAGTGGCATGATCACCGATGTCCGCGACAGCCGCGGCGGTGACTTCTTCTACCGTTTACATTTTGACCTGCACTACATGCCAGCCATTACGGCGCGCTACATTGTGGGTGTCTGCACTATGTTTATGTTGATTGCCCTTATCAGCGGCATCGTTATCCATAAGCGTATCTTTAAAGACTTGTTTAGCTTTCGTCAGAACAAGGGCGCTCGCTCTTGGTTAGATGCCCATAATGTCAGCTCTGTGATTGCCCTGCCCTACCATTTGATGATCACCTATACTGGCCTCATCACCTTAATGCTGATCTATATCCCATGGACGGTAAGCACAGCTTATCCTGAGGATAATCAAACCTTTTTAAAAGAACTCAATCCGGCAAGACAAACAGAAAAAGCCTCGGGCATTCAGGCAGAGCAAGTGCGCTTAAGCCAACTGCTGCCGCAAGTTCAGGCTGAATGGGGCGATGCACCTATCAAGCAGGTGATTGTTTCCTATCCGAAAGATCAAAATAGCCAAGTGACCTTCTACCAAAATACCGGTAAAGACGTCACCGATGAATCAACACTCTTAGTGTTTAACGGTGTCACGGGTGAACTCAAGTACGCCAGCCCCCATAAGATGTCGGCAACCGTCGTGACCTACGACACTATGATGTCACTGCACACCGCGCGTTTTGCCGCGCCACTGCTGCGTATTTTGTTCTTCTTCTGTGGCTTACTCGGCTGCGCCATGGTCGCAACGGGTACCTTAATGTGGGCGATTCGTCTGCGCCAGAAACAGCAAAAGGCAATCGATAAAGGCGAGAAAGCGAGCCGTGGCCTGCGCTTAGCCGAAGGATTAAACTTCATGTTTATCATAGGCTTGCCCTTAGGCGCGGCGGCATTTTTCTATGCAAACCGCCTATTACCAACGGATTTTGCCGCCCGCTCAGCCTGGGAAGTACATAGCTTCTTTATCGCTTTAGGAGTGATGGGCGTATGGGCATTTTTCGGTCGAAGCCGACGTCATTGGCAATTCGCCTTGATGCTTATCGGAGCGCTTTATTGCGCACTGCCACTGTTAAATGCGGCCACGTCTCCGAGCCACTTAATTGATAATATCCGCAGCCAACAATGGGCACTGGTGGGGTTTGATGTGCTCGCGCTGTTACTGGGCTGTGCCATGCTTTTTGCCAGCACTCGACTCTCGGCCGTGGTGAAAACACTGCAAAAACCGAGTCGAAAAAATACCACAACCGTTGAAAAAGTCAGGAGAAAACAACCTGATCCGAGTTATGCTAACGAACTTGCCTCGTCGTCTCCCTTGGAGGAAGCAAAATCATGATGCCAGAATTTATCCCAGTGCTCGGCATTCTCGGGCTCAGTTATCTCTCCCTTGCGCTGTTTGCGTTAGCCAAGTTTGGCCATTTTAAGGATGTGTTTAAGCGCCCACCATCACAGTGGCAGAGCCGTCTGTTAACCCTGTTTGCTTGGCTGTTATTAATCATCAGCCTAAGCACCTGCGCTCAGGGACAAGGTTGGGCCTATGGCAGCATTTTATTTATGGGGATCATCTCGCTGGCCGCGATGTTAGTGATTTTGACCCTAAGCTACAGCCCGCGCCATCTTCCCATCGGCATAGTCACCGGCAGTGTATTGACTTGCAGCTTACTGTTAACGGGTGGGATCTAAGTCGTTTCAAAGGCGGCGCACTAAACTGTGCGCCCCATGCTGGAGAAGTCTTTTTAGCTAAGCTATAGTGCCCTGATGTCCTGCTATGAGGAGAAAAAACATGGGCTTTAACTTAACGGTGAATTGGCAAACCTCTCCAGCCGAAGAAGGCGAATTCTGCCGTGACCACAGCATTACGTTTGGCAGCGGTCAAACGATTCAGGCATCTTCTGCCCCCGAGTACAAGGGCAATGAACACTTGGTTAATCCAGAGGAAAGCCTGCTTGCGGCCTTGTCCTCCTGTCATATGTTGACCTTCCTCGCCATCGCTCATCTTAAACGTCTCCCTGTCGCCTCCTATGTCGACGAGGCTTCGGCTGAGCTAGGGAAAAACGAGGCTGGCAAGCTTGCAGTCACAAAAATGATCTTAAATCCTAAGGTAGTGTTTGCCGAAGGTGTCGAGGTTTCTGCTGAGACTCTTGAGAAAATTCACGAAAAAGCACACGCAAACTGCTTTATCGCCAATACGTTAGCGACAGACATTCAAATTAAGTTTTAACGATTTGGGGCAAGTTTATCGCGATAAACTTGCCCTCTCCGATGACCCATTTCCCTACCCGTTCAGCTTAGCTCAAGCTAAGTTACCGTATGATAACGCCATATCGTACGCTCACACTCGAGGTAAGCTATGCAAATCCAAGCCTATCGTAATACCGCAACACCCTATCAACAGCCAGCAGCAACAGCCACGACGAGTACGGCAACAGCCGCACCCGCCAGCGCGAGCACTGTGACCCTATCTAATGAAGCGAAACAACTGTCGCAGGTGGACCCGATCCCACAACCTCATGCGCCAGACTTAAGCAAAGTGAAGGCGGGTGTTGAGCAATATGCTCATATTCAAGCGACCAAAATGAAATATCAGGTTGCATCGGACATGGTCAATATCGCGATGGGAACGAACGATGGGATTTCGGCTCCCACGGCTTACTATTTGAGTCACAACGATTCCGCTCGGGCAGCAACTGTGGGGCAAATGGCCAATCAACAACAGGTCAACACCCTGCAAGCCTATGTTGATGCCAGCGAAAACATTAATGAGTGGGCATAAAAAAAGGTGTTGTCTCGGGAACCACAAGACAACACCCTAACATTGAACTAAGCCAGCTTAACTTGGCTAACTTAAACCTTAGTTAAATTTCTATTTTTTAAGCTAATTACTTAGCTTTTATGTCTTCTGCCATTCCTTTCGCCGGCATAGGCTGCGCCTTCAATGCGGGGATAGGCTGCTTAATCAACTCATCCTTAAGATAGCTGATGGCCGTTTCAAGCTGCGCATCGTGGCCGTTAAAGGTCGCAAAGGGTAAGTTATCCACCTCGATATCCGGTGTTACCCCATGTCCTTCGAGTACCCAGCGGCCATCCATCGCATATTGCGGATATTCGGCGACCCGCGCCATACCTTTATCTGTGAGAGAGTTACGACCCGATAACCACACGCCAGCGCCCGCAGTTTGCTTGCCAATGAGCGGAGCAATGCCCAGCGCCTTAATCCCCGCCGAGAAGGTTTCACCATCTGAGTACGTTAGCTCGTCGGTTAACACCACTAAATGGCCACGGAAGGTTTGCTGCATATTGGTATTAGGCGTGCCATGGGTTGGCTGCCAGAATGCCCAAGCGCGGCGTAACAGTTTTTCGATGATCCAACTATCAATATTGCCACCGCGGTTACGGCGCACGTCGATAATCAAACCGTCCTTGTCGTAATTGGTGTAAAACTCACGGGCAAAACTCTCAATATCGCCGCCGCCCATGGCGTATAAATGCAGGTAACCAATCTTGCCCTTACTCGCCTCGGTCACGACACCTGCGTTGTGGTTAACCCAATCTAAGTAACGTAATTGGCTATCGACCTGAGTGCTAACCGGCATCACCACGGTTTTATGGTTTTGGCTGCCGCGTTTAAGCTCGAGTAATACCTGCTTATCCTGCTGATTACGCAATAAACGAGTCACATCGGCCACATTAGTCACAGGAGTGCCATTGATGGCGAGTAACATATCGTCTTCTTTCGCATCGACTTCGATACGGCTTAAGGGCGATGCCTGGCTTGGCAGTTCAGGATCATTACGATAGATATGGGCAATTTTTACCCCATCGTTAGTTTGTTGTAGCCGAGCGCCTAAACTCGCACCTTTGGCCGCGTCTGGGTCTTTTGGCAGATCGCCACCCCGCACTTGCGAGTGCAACGAGTCTAGCTCGCCCATCATCTGCATAAAGATATCGTTTAACTCGTTACGATCGGTTAAACGGTCAAGTAGCGGTTGGTACTTGGCCTTGGTCGCTTGCCAATCGAGGCCCCGCATCTTCTTATCGAAGAAGGAGTCCCTGTGCATTAACCAAGCATCTTCAAACATTTGTTGCCATTCTAGGGTGGGTGAAATCGCTAATTGCCACTGATCCGTTTGCACCTTGGCGTTTTCGGTATCCCCCAACTTGTCGCCCGCATCTACGATCAGCAGCGACTTTTCATTGCTTTTTTTGCGCAGCAACAACTTGCTACCATCGGCGGACACACTGTAGTTCGCCACGTCTTCGGCAAACACTTCGGCTTTAGGGCGCTGCTCGCTAAACTTAATCGTCATCAAGCTAGGCTCAGTGTCATCGCCAATCGCTTGGTCGAGCACATAGAGACGACCATCAATGGCAGTTAACTGGCTGTAATTGCCTGAATCGACAGGCACTTGCCATAAACGCTCGCCAATTCCCGCCCAATCAATTTTTACCGGCGTCGGTTTATCTTTAGAGTCTGCCTTTTCCGCCGTCTTAGCCGTCAGCTCTGTGGGTTTGCTAAAGGGGAACTTGGCATTCTTCACTAAGGCAATCGCAAAAATCTGGCTACGTTTATCAAACACTGGCCCCATATTGCGGTCGCCCCAAGGTGAGCTTGGTGTCGCAGTAAACTGGCGATTGGAGAGGAAATATAGCCACTGGCCATCGCGACTAAAGGTCGGCGAATAGGACTCATACTTGTCGCTAGTGAGCGTTTGAGCCTTATTTTCGTCCACAGAATACAGCACGATTTGTGGCCTTTGCTTGCCGATTTCGGATTTAGTTAACGCGATAAAACGACTGTCTGCCGACCAGCGAATATCCGCATAGGGGCCGAGTCCCTCACCGTTGCTGATGATTTTTTGATTGGAGTTTTTCTTCAGATCCAGCAACCACACATTGCCATCGTTATCGTCGTGGGCAAGGTAACGACCATCGTTAGACAGACTCAGCGTCATTCTTAAGGTATGACCATCTTTGGTGAGTTGCTTCGCGCCGCTGCTGCCATCGGCAGGAAATTGCCAAATTTCCTGTTGACCACTCATGTCGCTGATGGCATAAACCGATTTACCATCCTGACTCATAATCGCATTGCGCACGCGATAGGTACCAGGCAGTGCCACTTGCACTAAACGTGAACCATCAATTCCCGCAATCGCCACATGGCTGCGGGCAGTGATCACCACTTTATCACCCGCAAGCGCAAGGTTCGCTGAGGTCGCATAATCCATAGGATCTTTTACCCAATGCTCGCGGCGTTGAGCAAAATCGGATGTTAATTCAATATCTAATAATGAGTCTTTGGCAGAGGCGATATCAAAAACATGAATATCTGCGCCCTGCTGGAACACGACTTTGCCTTGGTCCATGCGCGCGCCGCGCACTTGCCAATCTTTATATTGGGTCAACTGTTTCGCGTCACTGCCATCCAGAGCCATGGACCAGAGATTGTCGTTACCATCGCTGTCGCTGATAAAGTAGAGTCTGTCTTGCCATAGCATAGGCTGACGCACCGAACCTTGATGCTGACCACTGAGCAACTGCGCCTCGTCTTTGCCGCCGAGTTTAAAGCGCCATAACTCACCCTTAGCGCCGCCGCGATAAACCTTAGCGTTGTCGCCGGTGACCTGCAGGCCAAAACGGGTAAAGTACACATATTGATTATTGGCATCGACCACCCCTTCTACTGCGTCCGCAAGTGGTAAGTCAGTCGTCGCCAAGGTCTCAGGGTTAACCAGTCGCAACATCCAATTGTTCGCAGGGCCAAAGCCACTGTCGGTGGAATAAAGCACTTCGCCCTTTGCGGTCCAGCCTTGCACGCGCACTCGGCTGTTTTCGAAACTCACTCGTTTGGCCACACCACCCGCCACAGGAATGACATAAACCTCACTCGCGCCCTCATAATTGGCGACATAGGCCACCCATTTACCATCGGCGGAGATGGCCGCACCTAACTCTTCGGCGGGTAAAGTGGTCAGGCGCATCGCCGCCTTTTGCCCGAGCGTTTGAGTCCAAAGATCGCCTTCGGCCGTAAAGACTAAGGTTTGGTCATGCAATGCTGGCGCACGGTAATAACCTTGATTGCTCGCGGGTTGAGCGATGGCGTGGGCTGCGGACAAAGTGCCAAGGGCGAGCATGCAGCAGGCAACAGAATGACGAAGTTTCATGTGTAATCTCTATCCTATTGTTATTGTTAGCAATGGACTTTCTAGTGGGCGTGATTGACGAATGATGACCCAAAGTCTGGCAAAGTAATCCTACAAGCTAGCAGAAATTGATAGAGAGAGCAGTAACTGAAGGCAACAGAAGTTTTAGCAAATGTGTCATAGGCTTACCATTTGCTATACCGATAATCTTAACGGTATTTCTCAGGTTTAATCGAAGGTGAGTAAGTCGGCATATTGCGCGGAGAGCGAATTAAATTGATGGCTGGTTTTCGTTTGCTGCGCCAACGAAATTTGCTGCCATTTATATACAATTCGGGCAATTTCCCCGTTGGTACTTAACGCCTTAATTGCAGCATTAAATTGCTTTAATTGCGCTGATGAAAGGGTTTGTTTGCTGAGCATTAAGTGAATTTGGTTGCGGTCCAACACTGGCTTTAGCGGTGATAACCTCACCCCTTGATGCTGACTGGCGATATAAGGCATGGCCATGGCATCACCAATAATCAGATCCGCACGGCCATAGGTGAGCATTTGCACTGACTTATCGGCATCGGGACTGAGTATCAACAGATGCTCTTGCTCCAAGCGCTGCCGCGTCTGCTCATAATCCACCCCATACCAACCACTGATAGGCACTAACAAACGCAGTTTCTGGCTAAAAATATCTTGCCATTGGGTTAAGCGGATCTTGTCTTTGTTTCCATCCAACACAAATAAACGCACGGTTTCATCACGGTAGGCGGCGGAAAATAAGGCATACTCTTCACGCTCAGCGGTTTTAGTGGCGCCCATCATCATGTCTAAGGAGCCACTTTTCAGCATTTGATGCGAGCGCTTCGCCGGCACATTGATAAAAGTGACCTCGCAGCCTAAGTGTTCGGCAAAGGCGCGAAGCAGCTCCACATCTAACCCCTGCGCCTCCCCCTGCGGATCTTCCCAGGCATAGGGCGGCCAATCGTTATAACCCACTTTGAGGGGATTTAAGCAAACGGGCGCTCCGGCCTCAGATGGAACACCTAAAGCGGGGAAAATAAAAATACATAACAGCAGGATATGGCTAAGCTGAAAAACGAACCTAGGCACAATAGTCGCCCCATAATCGGTTGTTCTCGTCCTCATCAAGAATGTCTAACGCAATGAGTTTACCGTTAGAGCCGCAGCGTTCCCATCGCCTTCCTAAGCTTAGTCTGCATCAACTGAGGATGCCATGGCTTGAACTCCCGTAAGAAAGCCGTCGCTTAAGGTAACCGATTTAAAGCAGGCACTTATAAACTATCGCCACCACTTTGGTTGGTTCGCCCATATCCGTTTGCAGCCACACTATATGGGTGCCTCCTAACTCTTCTCCTTGTAAGGCGGCGGATTGTTTTGCTTCGGCAAGGTTATTGGCATGGCGACTCACACCTGTGACTAGCGCAAAACTGTCACAGTGAGTCACTTCAAAATCATAGGCTTCGTTAATACGCCGTGGTAATTGAGGGGGTTCTAAGGCGCAACTTGTGAGAAAAAAGATAAGGCAAATCCCTGATAAGGCACATTTAAACAAAACAGTTTATCCAATTGTTAAATCCTAAATAGGCGGGCGAACATAACGAATTCGATTCAACTTAATTGTGAAGCAACTCACATCCCTTTAACGACAACCAATACACTAAGTTACAAATATTAATTTGATTTCATATAGTTATATAAAGGTTTGATAATCATCATGGATGATAAGCTTTGATTAATTATCTCGAGCCTCATTTACACTTGTAAAAAAGGGAGTCAATCGACTCCCTTTTACCTGTTGCTTAATGGCGATTCGCCGCCTCAGCTTAACACCGCAAATAAATGTGACTTTAACTGAGCAAAATCGGCGGCTAATTCAGCCGAGAGTATGGGTTTATGCTCCACCGCTTTAAGTTCTGCAGGCAGAGGTAAATCGAGGTTAAGCTCTCTATCTACGACGTCCTTAAACTTGGCAGGATGCGCCGTACCTAAAAATATTCCCACTTCATCAGGCACTAAGTTAAGCGTTAAGGCTCTGGCTGCAATCGCTGCATGGGGTTCGGACACATAACCTTTGTCATGTAACTCCGCCAACGCCTCCGAGGTTTGCGCCTCTGATAAACGAATCCCCACTAGGTCCGCCAATGGCCAACCGAGTTTCTCGCAAATGGCCTCGACGCGCGGCCAGTTACTTGGCTCGCTCACATCCATCGCATTGGACATAGTCGCTTGAGTAGGATTAGGCTGCCAATCACCACTCTCTAAATAACGTGGGACAGTGTCATTGGCGTTGGTGGCGGCAATAAAACGTTTAACAGGTAAGCCCATGGCTTTGGCAAACAAGCCAGCGGTGAGATTACCAAAATTACCACTGGGCACGGCAATCACAGGATCGGCCTCATGGCGCTGTTTCGATTGGGCGACCGCTTCAAAGTAATAACAAATCTGTGCCAGCAAACGGCTGATATTGATTGAGTTGGCCGAGTTTAAATGCAAGCCATCACGCACATCGCTATCTTCAAAAGCCTGTTTGACTAAGTGCTGGCAAGCATCGAAATCGGACGCCACTGCCACAGTGTGAATGTTCTTACCTAAGGTGGTGAACATCTTTTCCTGTAGCTCACTGATTTTGCCCTTAGGATAGAGCACGACTACATTGACTTTATCTAGGCCGTAAAAGGCATCGGCCACAGCCGCCCCAGTATCACCCGAGGTCGCGGTTAGAATGGTTAAGCGCGAGTCTTGGGTAAAGGCATTGATGCATTGCGCCATAAAGCGCGCACCAAAATCCTTGAATGCTAAAGTTGGCCCATGGAAAAGCTCAAGGCACGAGCGCTGCTCATCGACCGCCACCAAGGGCAAATCGAAATTAAAGGCACGCTCGACCAGTTTATCTACCGCGTCTTGCCCAAGCTCTGAGGCAAGCCAAGCGCCGAGTACTTTTTTACTGCGCTCGACAAAAGGCATCGCCAGCAGCGCCTCGATATCGTGCAACACAGGGATTTGAGTAGGAAAAAACAGCCCTCTGTCTTTACCGAGTCCTAATTGCACCGCTTCCTTAAAGCTCACTTTCTGCGAAGGGTGTTTTAAATTATATAGTTCCATGCTCACTCGACCTTATCAGTGCCAAGCCGTTAGGCTTGGGCTTAATGCTTTTAAAAGTAAGAAAATTAATCGACTCGGCGCGTACCTTGCTCATCGAGGCGGCACACATGGGCAAAGCCCCCCGCTTCAGTCAGATAATGAGCCTCTAACCACGCCTTGGCGGCGTTAGCGGTCGCAAGATCGTCTGTTACCGAAAACAGCGTTGGCCCACTGCCGGAGATGCCAGTGGTTAACATGCCTAATTCGGCCAGCGCCGCCCTAGCATTGTCATAACCCGGTATCGCCGCCGCGCGGTAAGGTTCGGCCAACACATCCTTCAAGACTTGAATCGCAAGCTTGGCGTTTTGCTGATAAGAAGCGTGTACAAAGGCACTCAAATAACGCCCAAAATCGATGGCCACGGACTTATCATATTGTTCTGGCATGAGTTTACGCATCATTGCCGTTGAGAGTGAAATCCCAGGATACGCCACCACCCAATACCATTGTTTAAAACTGGGAATCGACTCACAGATAGCACCAGGCACATTGAGCATCAGCTGCATGCCGCCTAAATAACAGGGCGCGACGTTGTCGTAATGCACGCTACCGCTGATCTTGCCCTCAAACTCGCCCATGAGTTCGAGAAGCGCTTGCTTATCGTATGGACGCTCAAAATGCTCGTTAAGCGCGTAAAGCGCTGCAACCACAGAACTGGCGCTCGAACCTAAGCCACTGCCGACGGGCAAGTTTTTTTCTAGGGTTAATGCCACGCCTTGGTTTTCTTTCCCAAGGGCTTTTAAGAAAAACACCGCACATTGATGGACGATATTCTCCTCAGGATTGCTGGGTAACTTATGCGCCCAAGCTCCCACTTGAGTGAGGCTCACCCCCGCATCCGCCGCCGCAATAGTGACTCTATCGCCTAGTAAACTGCCATCGATGGGCGCAAGTGCTGCGCCCAATAAATCAAAGCCCACACCCACATTACCCATAGAGGCGGGAGCGTAAACGGTCAAACTCATACACTCACCTCACGAGTCCAATTTAAGGTTCTTAATACATCGGCAAAGGCGCCGGCCGCTGTCACTTCTGTACCCGCACCGTATCCACGTAATACAAAAGGAATCGGCTGATAATAACGGCTGTAGAATGCCAGGGCATTTTCACCACCTTTTACGCTGTAGAGCGGATCGGTAGCATCGACTTCGGTGATACGCACATAACACGCGCCTTCTTCAATCTGCCCCACATAACGCAGCACTTTACCCTGCGCTTTCGCCTCTGCCACTCGCGCCGCAATCGCCGCATCTGCCTCGGTTAAACGCGCCATAAAACTTTCCACATCGCCTGAATCATCAAAATCGTCAGGTAAGACTGAGTCGACAACGATATCGCTTAGCTCAAGTTTCAAACCCACTTCACGGGCCAAAATCAGCACTTTACGCGCCACATCCATACCACTTAAATCATCACGGGGATCGGGCTCGGTAAAGCATTTTTCCCGCGCCAGTTTAGTCGCTTCTGACAGCGTCATACCCTCATCGAGTTTACCGAAGATAAAGGATAAGGAGCCTGACAAAATACCGTTAAACTTGTGTAACTTATCGCCAGCAAATAACAGTTTTTTCAAATTATCGATAACGGGCAATCCGGCGCCAACGTTGGTCTCATACAAGAACTGACGACGTTGTTTCAAGGCTGTTTGACGCAGTGCTTGGTAGTAAGCGTAGTCTCGAGTATTGGCCTTCTTATTTGGCGTCACCACGTGCATGCCCGCATTCATCACCTCTAAATACTGGTTCGACACTTGCTCGCTTGAAGTACAATCCACCAGCACAGGGTTTAATAACTGTTGCTCTTTCACCCAAGCCAATAGCGCAGGCAGATCGCTTGGCTGCTGACTGTCGGCAAGCAGGTTTTGCCAATTGTTTAAATCGATACCCGCGCTATCGAGTAACATCTTGCTTGAATTCACGATGCCGCAGACACGAATGCTAATGTGCTGTTCTTTTAACACGCTCGCCTGATGTTTGATTTGCTCGAGTAAGCCTGCACCAACATTGCCGCAACCCACTAAAAACACATCCAAATATTGCTGCACATCGAAAAAGCCTTGATGACAAGCCGCTACCGCATGCTTGGTCTTTCGCTGCTCGATTACCGTTGAAATAGAACGTTCAGAAGAGCCTTGCGCAATCGCGATGATATTCACACTCGCCTGCGCTAACGCTTGGAAAAACCTCGCCGCCACACCTTTATGGGTACGCATGCCATCACCGATCAAGGAGACGATTGCTAAGTCATGGCGCATTTCAATCGGCTCGAGTAAGTCACTTTTGATTTCTAGTTCAAACTCTTGCTCCAGCGCCGATTTCACCTTGGCCGCATCGCTAGTCGCCACACAAAAGCTGATGCTGTATTCGCAAGAACTCTGGGTGATGAGTGACACGGAAACGCCACTACGGGAAATTGCCGCCAGCGTGCGGCTCGCCATGCCGACCATGCCCTTCATGCCTGGGCCTGATACATCAAACATGGTTTGATTATCCAGATTAGAAATTGCCTTCACCTGCAGACCGCTTTCATCGGCCTGATTCGATACCAGAGTGCCAGGCGCATCGGGGTTAAAACTGTTTTTGATATAACAGGGAATATGAAACTGAGCGATAGGCGCAATGGTTTTAGGATGCAGCACCTTAGCCCCAAAATAAGACAGCTCCATCGCCTCTTGATAACTGAGCTGTGACAACAATTTAGCATCGGTGACAACCCGAGGATCGGTGTTGTATATGCCGTCAACGTCGGTCCAAATCTCACAACTTGAAGCATCTAAACAAGCGGCCAGCACGGCTGCGGAATAGTCAGAGCCGTTACGGCCTAAGGTCACGACCTTGCCGTCTTCATCGGCGGCAGTAAAGCCGGGCATCACCCAAACCCGTTTTTCATCGAGGGCAAGATTTTTGAATCGCGGTTTACTGACGGCAATATCCACCACGGACTCGAGCGGACGACCACGGCCTAAAAACAACTCACGTGGGTCTAGCTGCGATGAAGTAATACCTTTTGCCAGCATGACTTGCTCCATCAAAGCAGCAGACAAACGCTCGCCAGCAACAACGATTTCGGCGCGCACCCCGTCAGGGCATTCCTGCAGCAGCGTAATACCGCGTAATCTGTCCTGCCAACGTGCAAGCTGCGCACTCAGTCCGGCGAACAACACTTCGCTTTGACTGCTCGAGAGTCCAGAACTGACCGCATCCTGATAGAGCGAAGTAAACACCCGCTCAACGTGTTGAATGACTGGCGAATAATCTTCCCCTTTTACCGCCACATCCACCATTTCTAGCAAGGCGTTTGTCACTGTCGCGGGCGCAGAGAGCACTGTAGCCACAGGTTCTGCTTTCGCCGCCTTGGCCACGATATCCGCCGCCATTGAAAATCGCTGCCAATTTGCAAGCGAGGTACCACCAAATTTCATTACTTTCATCTTGATCTCCTGTACCGCGCCCGACTAAGAAACATAAGCTAGAAACAAAAAAGCCCGCTTCTTTGTGGGAAGCGGGCTCGTCGTTAAAATTCTTTAGGGTGTATCAGCCCGCCCCCACTCTGGTTGTAGTGGTGGTTGTAATAATGGTAATTACTACAAAACCTAGGCTATGCATACGTTTGGGCTAATCCATGTCAATGTGATGTAAAACAGAATTGCCTTTTTCACCTAGCCTTGTCAACCCCCTAACTGGATTATTTATGAACAAATCTTTCACAGCCTCAAATTCGCCTCTTAACATTCATTAATATCAAGTTTTCCTAGGGTAAAAATGCGATTTCATCAATAGAAAACTGTTGACGTAAACGTAATGCTGCACAAATACATCTATTTTTAAACATTTAAATTCAATCAATTATATCAAGCATGTCGTAATGCCTTTAGATTAGGCTATGTAAACCCACTTTCGAGGCCAACAAACCACAAGCGATATCCATCAACAATTTGGCGTAAATTTCTCTCCAAATGGCTGTTCATCACGCCAACAAAAAGCTGTGCGATATCTAACATAAGCAACTTCAAATTATCGCCAGCGCCCCAAAAGCACGTTATTATGCGCGCACATTCCGAACCGGAGGCGATATGAAGATCACCCAACACAGCGCGGTAACCATTCATTACCGTTTATCAGATCAAGACGGCAGACTTTTAGAAGACTCTTTTGATGCCGAACCTATGCTCTATCTGCACGGTGCAGAAAACCTGATCCCAGGATTAGAAGCTGCATTAGAAGGTAAAACCAAGGGCGAAACACTGGATGTGACTATTAGTGCCGAAGAAGCCTACGGTCCTTACCACGATGGTCTGCGTCAAGCTGTGCCATTAGAAGCATTCGGTGATATCGAAGATATCGTTCCTGGTATGCGCTTTATTGCCGAGACAGAAATGGGTCAACGCCCAGTGCAAGTTGTCGAAGTCAAAGATGATGTGGTCATCGTTGATGGCAACCATCCTTTAGCGGGCCAAGCTCTGAGCTTCAACATTGAAATTATCGATGTTCGCGCTGCAACTGCAGAAGAAGTTGCCCATGGCCATATCCATGCCCACGGCGGATGTGGTAGCCATGGACACAGCCATGATCATGACCACGGCGGCGGATGCTGTGGTGGTTCAAGCCAAGATGCGGGTGGCTGTTGTGGCGGTTCTGATGATCATGGTCATCATCACCATGACCACGATCATGAAGCGTGCGACACACCCAAAACAGGTTGTGATGGCAATGGCGGTTGCGGTTGCCGCGGCTAATCGAGGTCGTAACGCGTAAAGCTCACTAACCCGAGCAAGATAATGAAGCACTTCCTTACATAAGGAGGTGCTTTTTTTATCAACAAATGTTTATAATCTAAAGGTAAACACGGAAGTTTTAGATAGATTCAGCATTTTTAACTGGAATATTAGGGTTTTAAACCTATTTCGATATCATGCGACGGAGTGCATATGTTAACAAAACCGGTATATGAAGCTTTACCTTATGGTTATATGGCATTAGGCATCGCAAGCTTTATGCTGCTCGACCCCAATTATGCTTTGATTGCTGCAGCAGTCATCTTTGTGCTTGGCGCAAGAATTTACACTATGCGCTCCCAAAACCGTCGTACCGACCCTATCAAACGTAGTAAATCAGGCGGGATCCCTAAGATGATTTATGACCTATTACCCTTCCTATACTTGCTCGGTGCATTGTCGATCTTTAAGTTTTTACCCGAAAAGTTTTACCCATTTATTAGCCATATTACTCTTAAGCTACAGCTTCTACATTCTGGTAAGACGTACGCTTTATCGTCGTCATAAGTTGCCTGTCACCCCAGTGTTTTAAGCAATTAAAGATAAAGACATCACGGCGACCTTATTTGATGAGCTGTTGAATTTTTTCTCTATGGCTGGGTGCCATATTCTTTAAATAGTTTGAACAGCGTGTAATCGTGGCGATGCTGACCTCGTATTCCGCCGCGATTTGCCGCTGGCTCATCTCACCATCGAGTAATAATTGAAATACCTTTAATCGTCCCGCGATCGCACTGCGCTCTTCTTCTGTCAGCAATAAATGGAACAACACTGAGAGTTCTTCATAGTTTCCATGGCTCAATATTTTCTCTAAAACTAAGTCCCAATTGGCTCGCATAATCGCCCCAGTAGCATTGTTTAAGCATTACAACGGCAGTTTAGCAGATTTACTCAACCAACAAATAACTTGTTACGTTTATCCCTCCTGCCTAGACAAAAACTGACAAAAATGCTTCTAGTACATTGAGTTAATTTGTGTACAATAGGAGCGCAATGTCACACTTCGACGCTAATTTGTGAGAATACGATGAAAAAATTACTCCTGACTCTCGTTGCCGGTACCTTATTGGCTTCAACTGCACAAGCACACAATTTTGAAGATGCGAAAGACGCGATTGAATATCGCCAATCTGCATTTGGCCTGATTGCTTATAACTTTGGCGATATGGGCGCAATGATGAAAGGCAAGAAACCTTTCGAAGCTGAAACCTTCGCAATGCGCGCCAACAATGTTGCCGCTCTTTCGCACATTCCTTTCGAAGGCTTTATTGAAGGTTCAGATAAAGGCGATACCGAAGCGCTAGCCAAAGTATGGCAAGATAAGGCTGACTTCGACGCTAAGATGAAAACCTTCCAAGAAAATGCCGCTATTTTAGCGACTGTGGCTCAAAAAGGTGACCAAGCTGAAATCAAGCAAGCCTTTATGAACACTGGCAAGAGCTGTAAAGGCTGTCACGACGTGTACAAAAAAGACTAATTACGCGTTGTAATGTCTAATAAAAAAGCCTGCTACATGCAGGCTTTTTTTATGTTCAGCATTGGCTAGAGCACTTGTACTATGGGCCACATCAAATAGGTAAACACCACTCCAGCGATGATTAACAGCACGATTAAGGCCAACCAGTGTGATTTAAACACCAACTGAGTTTCAGATTCGGCGTGCTCAACCTTAGACACCCGTTTATAACCGCTGAGCATGGCTCCCACTAATTTGTCACCTTTAAGCGCGTGTACAACGACAGCCAACACATGCACGGCACTCAAGGCTAAGATGAGGTTGAAATTCATTTTATGCAACCAAGTGAGAAACGAAGCAGTATCAGCACTCACATAGCGGTACAGTGGACCTTCGGTAAACACATCATCGGTAGCAAAGAGTCCAGTGATTAGCTGTAAGCTAATAATGGCAATCAACACAATCACCATATAACCGCCCATCGGGTTATGCCCTAAAACCACTGACACGCCCTTTGCGCGAACATCTTTCAAATATTCAAACACCACCTTGGGATGATGCACGAAGTGACTAAACCTCGCAGTATCACTGCCAATCAAGCCCCATAAAAGCCGAAAGCCAATCAAAATCAACAAACTATAAGCAAAGATCTGGTGCCATTGCATTTCGCCCACTTCGGCACTCCACCAGAGTAAGGCCATGAGGGCCACCATGCCCCAGTGAAAAAAGCGTGTGGGTAAATCCCAGACTTTAACTTTGATATGTTCGGTTTCCATAATACCTGCCACTCGACTGAGCAATGAAATAAGTGAAGGTATTTTATCGGGATCTAATGAAAAACTTAAAGTAAAGATAGGTAAATGATGGGAAAGACTGCGTAGTTATCCCATCAAATATGGCCTGTTCCGATAACCAATTCAAGCCTTTTCGACCAAGAATCCTCGAGATTTGTCTAAGCGATCAAATAACCAACGAACAGAACTGAACGGGGTAAAAAATGTGATTTAGATCTCGTTTTTAAGGGTGTAGATTGGTAATCTGAAATCGAAGGAAACAAATAGAAGGTGCAACATATGCTAAAGATTACGAGCAAACAACTAGAAGTCACTGCCCCAATCCGTGAACGCATTGAAAGCCGTTTTGACAAACTTTCTAGGCACGATGTGCAGTTGATTAATCCCCATGTCATCATCACAGAGGAGAAACCTGGTTTCAAAATTGAAGCATCGGTTGGCATCCCAAATGGAGAACTTTTTGCTCAAGCAAAACACGACAATCTTTATGCAGCCATTACGGCCATGGGTCAAAAATTAGAGAAACAACTCAATCGATTAACCCATAAACCTGAAGCACAACGTTTCGCATCCATTGCTCATCCCGAAGACGCTGTTAATGTCGAGGATGATTACGAGGAGGAAGATGCAGCTTAAGTTACTCGATGTTAGTGCGAGACCACATCACTTCGAGAGCATAAAGTAGATAAGGTTTAATAGGTCACATTTTTAGCAAAAGTTTGATAGACCATCCTAATGGTCAGTAAAAAGAGTGTGAACCTTTAAATAACTACTACACTTTACTAAGTGACAGCAGAATCGAAGTGATGTGAATTTCAACTTAAAAGCGTTAAATATCACCATAAGAAGGAGTACGCCGCCACACAAAACTCATACTCAAAAATAGTGACACAGGCAGTTACATTAAGGCAGTTACATTAAGACAGTCACATAAATTAAGTAACGCCAAGCAGTAATATTTATGCGTTTTCCCTCTGATGATCAAATGAGATGCGAGGTTACTAAAAAATAGAGACCGATGACCAGCAACTAACGACAAACGCACTAAAAGGGTGTTAACACACGAGTCGATCATAAAGGAGTAACCTACTACATCATATTGCCAATTTTAGTCTTACACACTCTTTGAGCCCAAATGTAACAATCAAGAGGAGGACGTCAGCAATAGAGCCACATAGCTACCATGAAAGACCACTTTAGGTGAATTAGCTTCTTAACAGTCAAACAATATGAGGAGGTTAATAGCGTTATCGGTAATATGAGCAAGTGGGCATATTACAAATAGTGAGTAAAAAAGAATTTAGATAACACGGAACAAGGCGAGCTGCTTAACAGCAAAATACCCAGTACCTTTTTGAGTACTAATATCAGCCAGATTCCTTTATTTATATTCTGTAGTGTAATCGTAAGTGAAAATGTAAGTTAAAATTGTAAGTTGAAAGTGAGTTAACCTGCTGAATAAACAAAATCTAATGCAATATGTGTTGTTTATTCACAAAACGTCAATAAATCCTTTAATAACAATGCTCAATAACCTAGGAGGAATAGTTTGTTTGACCAGTCTTTCAACCAGCGCACCTTCGGGTGCGCTTTGCTTTTATATCCCGAAAACCCATAGTCGTTTAACCATTAGTCTTAGCCTTAAGCGAGTACTTAAGCTGTGCACATTTGGCACAGTAACGGCTTAAGCCAACCCCTGTCCCCGCTGCTCAATCTCCCGCGAAAAACCCCGAAGCTAAACGTTAACCCCGCTTGAGTTTTAGTGTAGACTTACCCGTTCGTCTATAACTTTAAGCAAGGCATTGAAATCATGACTCAAGCGCTGTTTTATTTACTGCCGCCGATGGGCGTGAACACGGCCCTTAATGACATGTATCAATTGGCTTGCCGTCTAGCCCAACAGGGATTTATAAACCAGCAGCAGGTCTATATTCACTGTCAGGACAAGAACATCGCCTTCGAAATCGACGAGTTACTATGGCAGTTTGAACCCAGTGCATTTGTCCCCCATAACCTCAAAGGTGAAGGCCCCACCACAGGCTCACCCGTTGAAATCGGTTTTGACAGACTCGGCCCAAACAAAAGTCGCCAACTTCTGATTAATCTTGCAGACCAAGTACCTCCGTTTGCGGTAAACTTTGGTCAAATCTTCGATTTTGTGGCTAATGACGACCAACATAAAGCGATAGCACGTGAACGCTACCGCCAATATCGTGGCTTAGGGATTGAATTAACAACCCAAAATTTAGCAACACATCCACTTAATTTAGCTTGAGACAGATACGTTCCCATGGAAAAAACATACGATCCTCAGTCCATTGAGCAGACTCTTTACCAAAACTGGGAAGAGCAAGGTTACTTTAAGCCCCACGGCGATGCCTCACAAGGCAACTATTGCATCATGATCCCGCCACCTAACGTGACGGGCAGCTTGCACATGGGCCACGCTTTCCAAGATACCATCATGGATACACTGATCCGCTACCAACGTATGAAGGGTAAAAACACCCTGTGGCAAGTCGGTACTGACCATGCGGGTATTGCGACTCAAATGCTGGTTGAGCGTAAGCTTGAAGCCGAAGAAGGCAAGAGCCGCCATGACCTTGGCCGCGATGCTTTTATGGAAAAAGTATGGGAATGGAAAGCGCAATCTGGCGGCACCATCACTAAGCAGCTGCGTCGTATGGGCGCCTCAGTGGATTGGGACCGTGAGCGCTTCACTATGGACGAAGGCTTGTCTAAAGCCGTACAAGAAGTGTTTGTCCGTCTCTATGAAGATGATTTGATTTACCGTGGTAAACGTTTAGTGAACTGGGATCCTAAACTACATACCGCGATTTCTGATCTCGAAGTGGAAAACAAAGAAAAGCAAGGCCACATGTGGCATCTGCGTTATCCATTAGCCGATGGCGAGCTGACTGCCGACGGTAAAGATTACCTCGAAGTCGCCACCACGCGTCCAGAAACTATGCTGGGCGATAGCGCAGTTGCTGTTCATCCAGACGATGAGCGTTATCAAGCGCTGATCGGCAAATTTATTCTGCTGCCAATTGTTAATCGTCGCATCCCTATCGTTGCCGATGACTATGTAGACATGGAGTTTGGCACAGGCTGTGTGAAGATCACTCCTGCCCACGACTTTAACGACTATGAAGTCGGTAAACGTCACAAACTTCCTATGTTCAACGTGTTGACCTTAGATGCAGCCATTCGTGCATCCGCTGAAGTCGTCAATACCGATGGCACCATCAACACTAGCTTAGATGGTAGCCTGCCAGAGCGTTTCGCAGGCCTTGATCGTTTCAAAGCTCGTGATGCTATCGTGGCCGAATTTGAAACCTTAGGTCTGCTCGAAAAAATCGCGCCACACGGCCTAAAAGTGCCCTACGGTGACCGCTCTGGCGTAGTAATCGAACCTATGCTGACCGACCAATGGTACGTCGCCGTTGCACCTATGGCGAAAACCGCTATCGAAGCCGTTGAAAATGGCGACATTAAATTTGTGCCGCAGCAGTACGAAAACATGTACTTCTCTTGGATGCGCGACATTCAAGATTGGTGTATCTCTCGCCAATTATGGTGGGGTCACCGCATCCCCGCTTGGTACGATGCGAACGGTAAGGTGTATGTTGGCCGTAACGAAGCTGAAGTGCGTGCTAAGCACAATATCGATGATGCAATCGCCCTGCGCCAAGATGAAGACGTACTAGATACCTGGTTCAGCTCTGCCCTGTGGACATTCTCAACCTTAGGCTGGCCTGACAATGTTGAAGATTTAAAAACCTTCCACCCGACCGACGTGTTGGTGACGGGTTTTGACATCATCTTCTTCTGGGTTGCCCGTATGATCATGATGACCATGCACTTCATCAAAGATGAAGACGGTAAGCCACAGGTGCCATTTAAAACCGTTTATGTGACAGGCCTTATCCGCGATGAAGCGGGTAACAAGATGTCAAAATCTAAGGGCAACGTACTTGACCCATTGGATATGATTGACGGTATCGATCTAGAAGCCCTAGTTGAAAAACGCACTGGCAACATGATGCAACCTCAACTCGCCGCCAAGATCGAAAAGAGCACCCGTAAAGAATTTGAAAATGGCATCGAAGCCCACGGTACCGATGCCCTGCGCTTTACCCTAGCGGCAATGGCCTCAACTGGCCGTGATATCAACTGGGACATGAAGCGTTTAGACGGTTACCGCAGCTTCTGTAACAAGCTTTGGAACGCATCACGTTACGTGCTGATGAATACCGAAGGCCAAGATTGCGGCCCGAACTCACCGGATTACCAAGGCGGTGAGATGGAATTGTCACTGGCAGATCGCTGGATTATCGGTTTATTCAACCAAACCGTGAAAACCTGCGACGACCACATGGCAAACTACCGCTTCGACCTTGCAGCGAACACACTGTACGAGTTCACTTGGAACCAGTTCTGCGATTGGTATTTAGAGTTAACTAAACCCGTACTGCAAAACGGCAATGAAGCGCAAATGCGTGGCACCCGCCATACGCTGGTCAATGTGTTAGAGGCGATGCAACGTCTGATGCACCCTATGATGCCATACATCACTGAAACCATCTGGCAACGCGTTAAACCACTGACAGGCGCTCAAGGCGACACCATCATGCTGGCACCATTCCCAAGCTACGATGCAGCCAAAGTAGATGCGACCGCGATGGCCGATCTCGAGTGGGTTAAGCAAGTGATTGTTGCAGTACGTAATATCCGTGCCGAACTCAATATTGCGCCTTCTAAGCCATTAAATGCCCTACTGCGTGGCGTGAGTGCCCAAGATCAAGCCCGTGTTGAAGCGAACCAAGCCTTCTTTACAACGCTTGCGCGCTTAGAGAGCATGACGATTCTTGGCGAAGGTGAAACAGCGCCTATGTCGACCACAGGTCTGATTGGCGAAATGGAATTATTGATTCCGATGGCAGGTCTGGTGGATGTCGCGGCTGAAATGGCTCGCATCGACAAGCAGCTTGAGAAGCTGACTCAAGAGATTGCTCGTATCGAAGGTAAATTATCGAATGAAGGCTTCGTGGCGAAAGCACCGCCAGCCGTCATTGATAAAGAACGCGCCAAGATGGCCGATCTGAGCCGTGATATGGACAAACTAAAAGAGCAAAAAGCCGAGTTTGCTAAGCTAGAAGCCTAATCACGACATCTACGCTAAAAAGGGCTGTATTTTACAGCCCTTTTTATTTCCCCTGACCCGTCCTAAATAGCGTTACACTCTGCAAACCTCTCTCAGGACTCACCCTAAGACGCAATGTCACTCATCAATCCCTTGTTCCATGCTTATCTCTTCGTCTCTTTTACCGCTCAGCTTGCGAGTCAAGATAACCCTTACAGCTATCTCTTTATCAGGCGCTAAACAGTAAGCCAGCGCGAAAACATCATCGCTTAAGGCATAGGTATTCAAACAAGCATAACGTGGCATAAGAGGCGGATTATCAAGATTATAAAGCACGGGAAGAGATAAGGATTAATGCGAAATTAAGCAGAAAAATTCCATTAAAAAAGCCCTGCAATTGCTTGCAGGGCTTATCTAAATCTAACTAAGTAGATGGTGCGCGTGGAAGGATTCGAACCTCCGACCGCCTGGTTCGTAGCCAGGTACTCTATCCAGCTGAGCTACACGCGCTTAAATACTGGGTAAGTTGCCACCTTACCGATAGACTTGAGTCTAGAAGAAGCACTTAAGTCTCGCAAATTAAATCTATTCACTAGGAATAGAATGGCGGAGAAGGAGGGATTCGAACCCTCGATGGGAGATAAAGCCCATACTCCCTTAGCAGGGGAGCGCCTTCGGCCACTCGGCCACCTCTCCGAAAAATCTGCATTTGTAAGCTAATGCTTACTAAAATGGTGCGCGTGGAAGGATTCGAACCTCCGACCGCCTGGTTCGTAGCCAGGTACTCTATCCAGCTGAGCTACACGCGCGATTTTTGCGTTTTGCTAACAAAGCTAAAGCTCTGTCGGCGAATTGGTGCGCATGGAAGGAGTCGAACCTCCGACCGCCTGGTTCGTAGCCAGGTACTCTATCCAGCTGAGCTACATGCGCATTTTTAACTGTTATCTCAACACATTCGCATTGAGATTGAATATGGTGCGCGTGGAAGGATTCGAACCTCCGACCGCCTGGTTCGTAGCCAGGTACTCTATCCAGCTGAGCTACACGCGCTTAAAACACTTACTTGAAGCACTAATTACAAAATTTCGTCTGAAATTCAAACCTGATGAGTTAAACATAACTAATGCAGAGATGGTGCGCATGGAAGGAGTCGAACCTCCGACCGCCTGGTTCGTAGCCAGGTACTCTATCCAGCTGAGCTACATGCGCGACTTGTATCTATCTTGCTTCAATAAAATGGTGCGCGTGGAAGGATTCGAACCTCCGACCGCCTGGTTCGTAGCCAGGTACTCTATCCAGCTGAGCTACACGCGCAATTTTATCGGTAAGAAATGGCGGAGAAGGAGGGATTCGAACCCTCGATGGGAGATAAAGCCCATACTCCCTTAGCAGGGGAGCGCCTTCGGCCACTCGGCCACCTCTCCGTTTTCTTGGCGCACATATTACTGTTTGACGAAAATAAGTCAAACCCTTTTTCTGAAACAACTTCTGTTTGAAGCGTTTTTAATCACATTGCTGTTATATCCATCCAATGTGTTGATTTGCGCCAATCTTTCGGTTCAAAAAATAAAAAAGCCAGTTAAAAAACTGACTCTTCTATGTCGCTAATACTCGCCTAAGCGCCGTATTAAAAGTTACCACCTTCTGAAGGTGTACCTGATTTTTCAGATTGAATGCGTTGATAGATTTCTTCACGGTGGACAGAAACCTCTTTCGGTGCATTAACACCAATACGCACTTGATTGCCTTTTACCCCTAGCACTGTAACTGTGACTTCATCACCAATCATCAGTGTTTCGCCAACACGACGAGTCAAAATCAGCATTCGATAGCTCCTTTATGTCTTAATTCAGCTTACACACGGCACTCATCCGGTAGATGGGCATATTATAGGGTCAGCTGAGTACAAATTAATAGTATTCAATACTCAAACAGTTATTTAATTACACCTTATTTAGCTCGAAGGCGTGATGCAACGCTCGAACCGCCTTGTGTAAGTCCCTTTCATCGATCACAGTTGACAATTTACTCTCCGATGTCGAAAGTAACTTAGCATGGATTGTTTCATTACCCAATACATCTAACATCTTAGTCAATAATCCAACTTTTGCCTGTAAACCTTTGCCAACTAAAGACACTTTTGCACGTTGACGCTCAACAATCAATTGGCCTAGATCAAGACTTTCGCTTAAAAGCTCTAGCTCATGCAATAAAATATCGACCTTGGCTTCGGCCAGCATAAAACTGACACATTCGGCTGCTGAGGTTTCATTGAGCTTGAGCGGGGTAATAAACTCAACATCAATCTCAAGCCGTGCCAAGCAGGCTAATAGGGCTTGATAATGCTCACTGCTAGTAAATAAACCCTCGATGGTTAAGGTCGCGAGCGCCTTATTAATTGCAATACCTTGCACGGATGCGGCCATCGCCAGCTCTGATTCATCACCAAATTGGATCAATGTCCCATGGCCAGCCTCAAAGCTCGACAATACACGCAGTGGCACTTTAAAACGTTGTGCGTATTCAACCGAGTCGGGATGCAACACCTTGGCGCCGAGTTTTGCCATTTCTAGCATCACATCAAAACCAATCACATCGAGGCGTCTGGCACTACTATCGATATTCGGATCGGTCGTAAATACACCGGGTACATCGGTAAAGATTTGGCATTCATCGGCTTTTAACGCCGCAGCGAGTGCCACTGCCGTAGTATCAGAACCACCGCGCCCTAGGGTTGTTACATCACCATTGGGATCAATACCTTGAAAACCAGCCACAATCGGCACAATGCCATCGTTTAGCAAAGAGGTTAAGTATGCCGTATCGACACACTCAATACTCGCCCGACCAAACTGACTGTTTGTATGAATTTGGACTTGATCGCCAGTCAGGGATCTCGCGTTTATGCCGCGACGTTGTAACGCCATCGCCATTAACGCAATACTGATTTGCTCTCCCGTCGATACCAGCATATCGAGTTCCCGCGCACTCGCGCGGGGATCGATTTGCGCCGCAAGCGCAAATAGTCTGTTGGTCTCCCCTGCCATCGCAGAAAGCACCAAGACCTGCAGCTCACCATTGTGAGCGGACTTTGCAATTTGCTCGGCAACCACTTCGATGCGTTCAATCGAACCCACCGAAGTGCCACCAAACTTCTTCACAAAAAGCTTGCTACCACTAAGCTTTCGTTTTTCGAGCACAGCAACCTCTTAAGCTAAACGCTCAGTAATCCAAGGTAATACTTGAGACAGTGCCGCATCCAGATTTTCTGGCTGGCTACCACCCGCTTGGGCCATATCAGGGCGACCACCGCCTTTACCACCCACCTGTGCAGCAACCATAGCAACCAGTTCACCGGCCTTCACTTTAGCGACTAAGTCATTGCTCACGCCCGCGATAAGGTTCACTTTACCTTCTTGAGCCACACCGAGCAGGATAACGGCAGATTTCAGCTTTTGCTTTAACTCATCTTGCAGGCCACGCAGTGCACCTGCTTCAACGCCTTCAAGTTTCTTAATCAGCACATTTACGCCATTAACCACAACCGCATCACCGGCTAAATCCGCACTCGCTGCCGCAGCTAACTTATCTTTCAGTTGCTGCATGTCTTTTTCAAGTTGCTTCATTTTATCCAGTTGTGCTTTCAGCTTAGCCACAACAGATTGAGTATCGCCTTTAAGCAGTGCTGCTGCTTCTTCAAGTTGCGCTTGTTGCTGTGCCACATAGGCCATCGCCGCTGCGCCGGTTACCGCTTCGATACGGCGAACGCCCGCAGCGATACCACCTTCAGAAGTAATTTTGAACAGACCAATGTCACCGGTACGGCCAACGTGAGTACCACCACACAGCTCGATAGAGAAATCGCCCATAGTGACGACACGCACTTGTGCATCGTACTTCTCACCAAAGAGCGCCATAGCGCCTTTTTCTTTGGCTTCATCAATCGCCATTTCAGCGACTTTCAGCTCATGGTTACGGCGAATTTGGGTGTTAACTAACTCTTCAACCTGTTTCAATTCAGCAGGTTTGACCGCTTCGAAATGAGAGAAGTCGAAACGTAAACGCTCAGGGTCAACTAACGAACCTTTTTGAGTTACGTGAGTGCCCAACACTTGACGCAGTGCGGCGTGTAATAAGTGAGTCACAGAGTGGTTTAACTGAGTACGGTGTCGCAGTTTCTTATCCACTTTTGCTTCAAGTATTTGGCCAACGCTCAAGCTGCCAGCCGTTAACGTACCTTTGTGACCTGAAGCTTGACCAAACTTTTGCGTATCGCTAACAGCAAACTCAATACCTTGAGCCACTAATACGCCCTTGTCACCCACTTGGCCGCCCGATTCTGCATAGAAAGGCGTCACATCGAGCACGACTACGGCATCATCACCCGCATTGATTGCAGGAACTGACTCACCGTTTAGGTAAAGTGCTGTGACTTTGGCATTGCCTGTGAGTTCTGAGTAACCACAGAATGCAGTTTCAGCATCAATTTTCAGTGCCGCGTTGTAATCGGCGCCGAAGTTACCCGCGGCTTGCGCGCGGCTACGTTGTTCAGCCATCGCCGCTTCGAAACCTGCTTCATCGACGATAATGTTGCGCTCACGGCATACGTCGGCGGTTAAATCCACTGGGAAGCCATAGGTATCGTACAGTTTGAAGACAGTTTCACCGTCTAAGGTATCGCCCTGCAATTCGTTTAATGCGCTATCCAGAATACCTAAACCACGCTCAAGCGTACGGGCAAACTGCTCCTCTTCCGCTTTAAGGGCTTTTTCAACAATCACTTGGGTATCGGCAAGACCTTTAGCGGCATCGCCCATCACTTCGATTAGCGTCGGAACTAACTTGTAGAAGAAGGCTTCAGTTGCCCCTAACTTGTTACCGTGACGCACGG
This sequence comes from Shewanella sp. GD03713, assembly GCF_029843705.1. Lineage (NCBI taxonomy): Bacteria > Pseudomonadati > Pseudomonadota > Gammaproteobacteria > Alteromonadales > Shewanellaceae > Shewanella > Shewanella sp. GD03713. The sequence continues at coordinate 1,298,921 of NZ_JAOCIW010000001.1, read as the reverse complement.
CGCGGCGAATAATACGACGCAGTACATAACCACGACCTTCGTTCGATGGCATCACACCATCGGCAACTAAGAAGGCACATGAACGAATATGATCGGCAATAACACGCAGCGACTTGTTAGATAAGTCAGTCACGCCGATGATTTCAGCCGCTTTAGCAATCAAGGCGCGGAAAATATCGATTTCGTAGTTTGAATGCACGCCCTGCATAATCGCAGCGATACGCTCAATCCCCATACCGGTATCGACGGAAGGTTTTGGCAGCGGCAACATTTCACCAGAGGCCTGGCGATTGTATTGCATGAATACTATGTTCCAGATTTCGATGAAACGGTCGCCATCTTCTTCTGGGCTACCAGGACGTCCGCCCCAAATATGATCGCCGTGATCGTAGAAAATTTCGGTACAAGGACCACAAGGACCTGTGTCACCCATTTGCCAGAAGTTATCTGAAGCGTATGGCGCACCCTTGTTATCGCCGATGCGAATGATGTTTTCAGCGGCAACACCAATCTTTTTATTCCAAATTTCAAAGGCTTCATCGTCTGTTTGGTAAACAGTCACACACAGACGTTCCTTTGGTAGCTTCAAGACTTCAGTCAGGAATGTCCAACCAAAACGAATCGCATCTTCTTTGAAATAATCACCAAAGCTGAAGTTACCCAGCATTTCGAAGAAAGTATGGTGACGCGCGGTGTAACCAACGTTATCTAAATCGTTGTGTTTACCACCCGCACGGACGCAGCGTTGGGCAGTGGTCGCACGTGTATAGCTACGTTTGTCCATGCCAAGAAACACGTCCTTGAACTGGTTCATACCGGCGTTGGTGAATAAAAGCGTGGGATCGTTGCCTGGTACAAGAGAACTACTGTCCACAACTTGGTGACCATTGCTGCGGAAAAATTCGAGGAAAGCACTTCTAAGCGCTGCTGTCGTTTGATACATGAAATCGTCCTGAATTGGGTAAGCATGACCAGCTACACCATAAGGTAGCCGTATTTCTATTTGCCCAGCATTATAAGCAGACTGAGGAAAGACGACCAGCCTTGAATAGCGATATAGGCTTAGGAATCTCATATTTTCGGTGAGTTTGCCGCTAAGACATTGCTTATCACAAAAGCCAAGCGGTAAAGAAGAGTCGATGAGGCGAACCCGCACCGCTGCCGAACGCAAAAGACAACGACAAGCACTAGCCTAGAGCTGCGAGTTTATGCCATGACGTTAGTCATCATGGTCTTCCAAAGGGTCGTAATCTAAGGCGTAGGAGACTTGTTCGTAATTAAAGCCTTGGCTCAGTAAAAACCGCACCCGTTTGGCTTTTTCTTTCGCCAGCAGCTCGCGGGATTGTGAGCCTTTGACCTCGGTGACTTTTGGGATAGCATATTTTTTGATGGCTTTAGCTTTTGCTAGCTCAAACCAATCATGATCATTTGCAGATAACGCGGCTTCGATACAATCCTTTGAAAGCCCCTTTTGGGCAATGGCTTGGCGAATACGGATAGGCCCATGACCACGGGCAATATGGCTGCGAACGAGAAGCTCGGCATAGCGCTTATCATTGATAAAACCCGATGCTTCACAATCATCGAGCACGGGATCGATATCAACGATTTCAAAGCCTTTCTCGAGCAGTTTGGAGCGGATTTCTTGGCGGGAATAGTCGCGGCGCGCTAACAGCGCGACCGCGATTTGACGGGCTGACTGGCTCAGAATACTTCGCCTGTTTCGAAATCAACATTGCCTTCGCTATTTTCATCATCAGAAGAAGATGAAGACATAGCACTTGGGTTACTCAGCAATAACTCACGCAGTGTTTTATCGATTTCAGCAGCAATTTCTGGATTTTCAGTCAGATATTTACCGGCATTTGCACGGCCCTGACCAATCTTGTCACCCTTGTAGCTGTACCATGCACCGGCTTTTTCGATCAGTTTATGAGCCACACCTAAATCGACTAATTCACCGGTACGGTTGATACCTTGACCGTAAAGAATTTGGAACTCAGCTTGCTTAAACGGCGCAGCAACTTTGTTTTTAACCACTTTAACGCGCGTCTCGTTACCTACCACTTCATCGCCTTCTTTGATTGCACCTGTACGGCGAATATCGAGACGAACAGAGGCGTAGAACTTCAGCGCGTTACCGCCCGTTGTGGTTTCTGGGTTACCAAACATCACACCAATCTTCATACGAATTTGGTTGATGAAGATTAACAGTGTATTCGATTGCTTGAGGTTACCCGCTAACTTACGCATCGCTTGGCTCATCATACGCGCCGCTAAGCCCATGTGTGAGTCACCAATTTCACCTTCAATTTCCGCTTTGGGTGTTAATGCCGCAACCGAGTCAACGATGATCACATCTACCGCACCAGAACGGGTTAACGCATCACAGATCTCAAGGGCTTGTTCACCGGTATCGGGTTGTGAACACAGTAAGTTATCGATATCAACGCCTAACTTTTTAGCATAGATAGGGTCTAGCGCGTGCTCGGCGTCGATAAAGGCACAGGTTTTACCTTCGCGCTGAGCGGCAGCAATCACTTCTAATGTCAGCGTCGTTTTACCTGATGATTCTGGACCATAAATCTCAACGATACGTCCCATTGGTAAACCGCCAGCACCTAAGGCGACGTCAAGGGAAAGTGAACCAGTAGAAATAGTCTCAACATCCATAGAGCGGTCTTCGCCCAGCTTCATGATGGAGCCTTTACCAAATTGCTTTTCAATTTGGCTCAATACCGCAGCAAGTGCTTTCTCTTTGTTTGGATCGACCTTCATTCCTGTTCCCTCATCTAGACAGTATCAGTACTGTCAAAAGTGATATTCAATTTAATAAAGCGGGTAATACAAAAAGCGAGGCTCTTTGTCATAATCTGCTGACTAGTATACTGTACAATCATACAGTATCAAGACCTGTGAATGATTTATTTTTCAGTCAGAAAATTTTCCCGTTGAGACAAGCTTTTACCGACTCGTGCTGCAGATTTGTCAGGATATCAGTGAATATCCATGGTTTAAGGGTCAATTTTCAGAAAATTATTGCTAAGATTGGCGTCAATTTATTTTAGACAGTAATAGTGCACATCCACTGATTTTTTATCCCATTACTGTACGACTTATTTCCCCGCTTTGGGCCGGCATAACGGACGAAAACGATTTAATGAATCCTATAGATACCGATGATTTAGAAAAACATACCCCTATGATGCGTCAATATTTGACCATGAAAGCAGAGCATCACGACATGCTGCTGTTTTATCGTATGGGTGACTTCTATGAACTCTTCTATGATGACGCAAAACGCGCCTCTGAATTATTGGGCATTTCCCTTACAGCTCGCGGCAAAAGTGGCGGAGACCCGATCCCGATGGCGGGTATCCCTTACCATGCAGTTGAAGGCTATCTGGCCAAATTGGTTCAAATTGGTCAATCGGTCGCGATCTGTGAGCAGATTGGCGATCCTGCTACCTCAAAGGGCCCAGTTGAGCGAAAAGTGGTGCGTATCGTCACCCCAGGTACTTTGACCGATGAAGCGCTATTGCAGGAGAGGCAAGACAATCTGTTAGCCGCGGTTTACCAAGGTAAAGTTGGTTTTGGCTACGCGACCCTCGATGTGTCTTCCGGCCGTTTCGTGATTGCCGAATTAGAGACAAAAGAGTCCCTCGAGGCCGAGCTGCAACGTACCAATCCGGTCGAAATTCTCTATAGCGAAGATTTTGGCGCGATGGAGCTATTGCACCATTTTAAAGGCAAGCGTCGCCGCCCCGAGTGGGAGTTTGATTACGATACCAGCATTAAACTGCTGCTGGCACAATTTGGCACTAAGGATTTGCACGGCTTTGGGATTACCGATGCAAGGCTTTCGCTACAAGCGGCTGGCTGCTTAATGCAATATGTGAAAGACACCCAACGCACCGCCCTGCCCCATATCAATGCAATTACCCGTTTCAATCAAACCGATACGATTGTCTTGGATGCGGCAACGCGCCGTAACCTCGAACTGACACAAAATTTGAGTGGTGGTCGAGATAACACCTTAGCAGCCGTGCTCGACAATACCGCCACAGCCATGGGCAGCCGGATGTTGCAACGCTGGATCCATCAGCCGCTAAGAGACCATGCCCTGATTTTTGCTCGCCAAACGGCCGTAAATGAATTACTCGAGACCACTGCCCATGAGTCATTGCATGAGCAGCTTAAAGCCCTAGGCGATATCGAACGTATCATGGCAAGGCTGGCGCTTCGCACCGCTCGTCCAAGGGATTTTGCCCGCCTACGCCAAGCATTAAACCTATTGCCTCAGTTGCAGCAATCACTCGCGCAGTTAAGTGCGCCCCATACGGTGAAACTAGGCCAACTTTTAGGTGAGTTTCCCGAAGAGCAACAACTGCTTGAGCACGCCATTGTCGATAACCCGCCGATGCTTATCCGTGATGGCGGCGTGATCCGTGAAGGCTACAATGCCGAGTTAGATGAATGGCGAGGCTTAAGTGAAGGAGCCACTGATTATCTAGTTCAGCTCGAGGCGCGGGAAAAAGAGCGTACCGGCATTGCCACGTTGAAGGTTGGCTACAACCGAGTGCATGGCTACTACATCGAAGTCAGTCGCCTGCAATCGCAGCAAGTGCCGTTAAATTACCAGCGTCGTCAAACCCTTAAGAATATGGAGCGTTACATCACGCCCGAACTTAAGGAATACGAAGAAAAAGTGCTGTCGAGCCAAGGTAAGGCGCTCGCCCTTGAAAAACAACTATGGGACGAATTGTTTGATTTAATCCTCCCCAAGTTGCATGAACTACAAGCCTTCGCCAGAGCGGCAGCTGAGCTCGATGTGCTGAGTAACTTTGCCGAACGTGCCGAAACTTTAGGGTATACCTGCCCAGAACTGAGCAGCGAAATCGGCGTAAAAATCGAAGCGGGTCGCCATCCAGTGGTTGAACGTGTGAGTCAAACGCCTTTTATCGCCAACCCTGTCACCCTACACAATCAACGCCGGATGTTGATTGTTACAGGTCCAAACATGGGCGGTAAATCGACCTACATGCGCCAAGTGGCGCTTATCACCCTAATGGCACATATTGGCTGCTTTGTGCCAGCTGATCGCGCCATCATTGGCCCTATCGATCGGATTTTTACTCGGATTGGCGCCTCAGACGATCTCGCCTCTGGTCGCTCAACCTTTATGGTGGAAATGACTGAAACGGCAAATATTCTCCATAATGCAACCGCGCAAAGTTTAGTCTTGATGGATGAAATTGGCCGTGGCACCTCAACCTACGATGGCCTGTCATTAGCTTGGTCTGCGGCTGAATATTTAGCACAGCAAGTCGGTGCAATGACGCTGTTTGCGACCCATTATTTCGAGTTAACGCAATTACCGGAAATTATGGCTGGCGTTTATAACGTGCACCTCGATGCGATTGAACACGAAGACACCATCGCCTTTATGCATGCAGTGCAAGAAGGTGCAGCCAGTAAGAGTTATGGTTTGCAGGTTGCGGCCCTTGCCGGGGTGCCAGCTCGGGTGATTAAGGCGGCAAAACACAAGTTACATCAACTTGAGAGCCGCGATTATCAAGTGGAAGGTGCTAATGTTCACGGCACTAGGGCACCGATCCAAACACTGCTCGCTCTGCCTGAGCCGGTGGAGAATCCCGCAGTCAGCAAATTAAAAGCCATCAATCCCGATAACCTGACCCCAAAACAGGCGCTGGATTTACTCTACGAGCTAAAACGCTTGAGTTAACACATAGAGTGAAAACTCGCGATAACATAAACGCGAAAGCATAAAAAAACGCCCTCAATATTGGGCGTTTTTTATGACTTTTTAAACTGGTTTAGGGCTAATTATCCAAGCCAAAGTTTCTAAACCTTAATCTCTAAACCTTAGTTTCTAAATAGGGCCTCTACAGAGAGGCCTTGAGCGCCCAGCAAATCACGTAGGCGTTTAAGGGCTTCTACTTGAATTTGGCGAACACGTTCACGGGTGAGGCCAATTTCTGCACCTACGTCTTCAAGGGTTGAGGGTTCATAACCCAATAAGCCAAAGCGGCGCGCTAACACTTCTCTTTGCTTGGTATTGAGTTCGTTGAGCCATTTCACCACTGAGTTTGAAATGTCTTCATCTTGTACTTTGTAGTCAGGGCCTACGTTGTCGTCATCGGCAAGCACATCGAGTAACGCCTTGTCGTTATCGCCACCTAAGGGGATATCGACAGAGGTGATCTTCTCGTTGAGCTTCAGCATACGGCTGACGTCAACACTGGATACTTGCAGTTTCTCGGCAATTTCTTCTGCCGTAGGTTCGTGGTCAAGTTTTTGCGCTAATTCCCGAGCCGTACGTAAATAGACGTTGAGCTCTTTTACCACATGGATTGGCAAGCGAATCGTGCGGGTTTGATTCATGATGGCACGTTCAATCGTTTGTCTGATCCACCAAGTCGCATAGGTTGAGAAACGGAAGCCTCTTTCTGGGTCGAATTTTTCCACCGCACGGATCAAGCCAAGATTACCCTCTTCGATTAAATCCAGCAGCGCTAGGCCACGATTATTGTACCGACGGGCAATTTTAACCACGAGTCGCAGGTTGCTCTCAATCATGCGATTACGGGATTTTTCGCAGCCTTTTAAGGCCTTACGGGAAAAGTAAACTTCTTCTTCTGCGCTAAGCAGTGGGGAAAACCCTATTTCACCTAAATAGAGCTGGGTGGCATCAAGATTTTTTTGTAGGTCATCTTGAACCTGTTGTTCGAGTCCTAGTTCTTGAACTAAATCAGCGGCAATATCCTGTTTATCGAGATCAAACTCTGCGGTATCTACGGAAAAATCTACTAGTTCTTCTGCGGCAGTGCTATTTATGCGGCTCATGATCAAATCTCCCAAACCTAATGTAAACTGCTTGAATTACTGCAATTTTTTATCCTCCATGCCAACAAGGCCCTAAACAATCATTGCTTAGGTAAATAGTTAAGTGGGTTAACAGACTGACCGTGGTAACGGATCTCGAAGCGAAGCATTACCTGATTGGTACCTGTACTGCCCATTTTTGCAACTGTCTGTCCAGCAAGGACATGTTGCTTTTCTTCGACTAAGATCTGATCTGCATGAGCATAGGCACTAAGGTAATCGTCACTATGTTTAATAATCACTAAATTACCATAACCCCTAAGAGCACTACCTGCGTATACCACCCGCCCATCTGCAGCGGCTTTGATGATATCTCCGCGTTTTCCTGCGATCTTAATTCCTTTATTTCCCTGCTCATTGGCAGAGTATGTCCCAATCAATTTACCTCTTACTGGCCATTGCCACTGACTGACACTGTCTGGCAGTGTTGATGTCGGGGCGACGATCGAAGGGTTAACATTTTGTTTAGAGCTTGTTGCAGAATACGCAGGCTTCGCTTTCTGATCAAGTGTTTTTTTCTGCTGTTCACTTGACAAGTTTTTCGCGGAAGAATTGTTACTAGCTGATTGTTTATCAAGAGAATTAGCTTTATTTTGCCCTTTAGACGCTGAATTACTTCCACCTAAAGTTGTAGAGCCTTTGCCATTTTTCCCAGTGTCATTCGTTAAATATAAAATCTGTCCAGGGTAGATGGTGTACGATTTATCTAATTGATTAATTTTGGCAATTTCGGCGAAGTCTTTACCCGCAGCCCAAGATATCGAATAAAGGGTGTCACCTTTCTTAACTTTATATGAATTAGATTTAATGTGGCCTTTGTTATGTTTGGAATAACTGTGGGAGAGACTTTCGACAGGTGCGGGGCGACTCGCCTGAAAGCTACAGCCCGCAAGCAACAACACTAAACTGAGGTTTAAGAGTAAACCCGCATTCAACAATAAAAACTCCTCTTTAGGGCTATCTTACTGTTTTACCTAATCATAAAAGGCCAAGTGTTCAACGAAGTGACCTAAAGCTAAATACTTCAGCGAATAACTTAAGCGAGCTCGCCATTGACCAAGGGAACAAATTTGACGGTTTCTATTACTTCAGAACTAAAACGGTCCGAGCGACGAGTAAAGCGCATCAATTGCTGCGTCTCTTCCCCCACAGGGATGATTAGCACGCCCCCTTCGGCCAATTGGGACAACAAGGCTTCGGGAACCTTAGCCGCTGCCGCCGTGACCATAATGCCATCGAAGGGGCTGCGATTCGGCCAGCCCTGCCAGCCATCACCATATTTGAATGACACATTATGCAGATCGAGCCGCTTTAATCTTTGTCTCGCTTGGATCTGTAAACCTTTAATACGCTCAATGGTGCACAGTTCTGGCACTAATTGCGCCAGGATCGCCGCTTGGTAGCCTGAGCCCGTTCCCACCTCAAGCACCTTTTGCGGCTGATGTTGAAGCAGTAACTCTGTCATACGCGCCACGATATAAGGCTGAGAAATGGTTTGTCCTTGGCCTATGGGCAAGGCAGTGTTTTCGTAGGCTTTATGGGCCAGCGCATTATCAAGAAACAACTCGCGCGGGGTATGGGATATTGCCTTAAGAACGGCTGGATGGCGGATCCCCGCCTCCTGAAGCTTTTTTGCTAAATTCACCGCCGATGTTAAGGCAACTCGAGTCATATTTTATCTACCCAATCTTGCAATACCGATAATTGTCTATACGCGGTCAAGTCCACGGTTAAGGGAGTGATCGACACATAACCATGGGCAATCGCATGGAAATCCGTTCCTTCACTCGCATCTTGTTCTACACCCGGTGGGCCAAGCCAAAAAATCTCTTTCCCCGCAGGATCCTGCGTTCGCACTATGCCTTCGGCCTTATGCCGTGCACCTAGGCGCGTCACCCGAATCCCTTTAATCTCATCGAGCGGTAAATCGGGCACATTGATATTGAGGATCTGATCGCTCGCAATCGGATGCGCTAACAGCCCCTGCACGATCCGCCGCGCATACACTGCCGCAGAGTGGTAATGTTTTAATGCCTTACCATTAAGCGAAATTGCAACGGCGGGGAAACCTAAAAACCGCCCCTCCATCGCCGCCGCTACTGTACCCGAATATAAAGTGTCATCCCCCATATTCGCGCCAGCATTGATGCCCGATACCACCATATCCGGCTCTCCATCACAAAGCTCACGTATAGCTAAGTGAACGCAATCCGTAGGTGTACCGTGAACCGAAATATAACCATTATCTAACCTATTAATTCTTAATGGGTTAGTCAAGGTTAAAGAGTTACTTGCGCCGGAACAATTACGATCGGGTGCAACCGTCATCACAGTGGCGATTTCGGCGAGCGCCTCGGTTAAGGCTCTGATCCCCGGCGCATTCACACCATCATCATTACTGACTAAGATGCGGATCATGAAGCGGACTCATCAGGCTCTGGCGCACTGGTTTCTGGTGTATCAAGCTCTGCCGTCTGACTCTCTGTTGCAGTATTCGCCTCAGGCGAGACTGTCGCTTGCCATTGCAGCTCTTTCACATCTTGATAATCAACCAGCTCTCTTAACAGCGATGTCGCAAAGCTGCCCGCAGGTAAAATAAATTCGAGCACTAATCCATCCGCAGTTTGCTCGTACTTAAGGCCTTGAGGCTCGAGTAACAATGGACGACGCTCCTGCTCAAGCCCCGCGTGCTCAAGGCCGTAGCAATCTTCGCTCAGCTCTGCCATGGCGAGGGTTTCAACCTCGGCGGCTTCGCCCTGCGGCAGCATTTTCCCGCGTCCCCAAAGTGGGGCTGAAAGCTGAATATCTTTCTCAATCAAGCGCTTTAAAACCACTAAGTCCCATTCTGGCGTGACGAAAAAGCTCTTACTGCCCGCCAGCATCACGCAATCCCCCGCTAAGGGTTTAGTGCCATGATTCGCCAAACGATAGGAGACGACGGTATTGAACAGATTGGAGCGCACCGCAGACAGATACATGCTGCGCTTATTACGGTCTTTCACCTTTTTGCCCGCCAGCATTTGCCGTCCCATCACTAGATTTTTACCATCGTGACCGAAACGCTGCTCACCAAAATAATTAGGCACACCAATCTGGCTGACTTTTTCAATGCGGCTGATAATGTCTTCTACGTTTGTGACATTGCGCAGGGTAAGAATAAAACGGTTGCCCAAGAGCGCGCCAATACGTAGTTTTTTGCTGTGGCGACTGCTGGATAAAACGGTTAAGCGCTCGCTGTTTAGCTCGCTCCAAGCTGGGGTTTCTTTACCTGGGATACGAATGCCAAACCACTGTTCTGTGATGGCATTTTTATCTTTTTGTCCAGCATAGGTCACCTCTTTGGGATGAACCTTAGCGAACTTCGCCAGCATTTCAGCCACTTGCACCGTATTCAGCCCATCCTTACGAATGTGGACTAAATGATGCTCGCCCTCGCCCGACGGGCTAAAAGGCAAAATCTCTTTCACGATAAAGTCGCTGTTAACGGTTCTTAAATCTGCGGTGCCCGTCGGTTTGCCGTACAGGTAATGTAGTTCGCTCATGGGTCTTTCTTATCTCTTAAAGTTTCAGGCTATTGGCGACTGAGTAATACGACGGCTTCGACCGCAATGCCTTCTTTACGGCCGGTAAACCCGAGTTTTTCGGTAGTGGTTGCCTTAACGTTGATATCGGCAACGTCAGCATTAAGATCGGCCGCCAACACGTGGCGCATATCCTCGATATGCGGCGCCATCTTAGGCGCTTGGGCAATGATAGTGACATCCAGATTACCTAGCTCAAATCCCTTCGCCCGCGCTAACGCATAGCAATGGCGCAGCAAGACGCGACTATCGGCGCCCTTATAGGCGGCATCGGTATCGGGGAAATGTTTACCAATATCCCCAAGGGCCATCGCCCCTAAAATGGCATCGGAGATGGCATGCAGCACTACATCGCCATCGGAATGAGCCACCAGCCCTGTTTCGTAGGGGACTTCGACCCCACACAAAATTAACGGGCGCGCTTCACCAAATTTATGGACATCAAAACCATGGCCGATTCGGATTTTCATTACTTAATTCCTAACGTATTTAATAAATTGCGCAATTCACTCAACTTGCCTTCAAGCATTCGCGCGCAGTAAAAAGAGCTCTGCCAACTCCAAATCATCGGGATGGGTGACTTTAATGTTATCCGCCCGCCCAGCGACCAAACCAGGGGAAATGCCCGCCCACTCCATCGCCGAGGCCTCATCGGTCACAACAGCCCCCGCGGCAAGCGCAGCTTTTAAATGTAATCGCAACAAGGAGGTAGGGAATAATTGCGGCGTCAACGCATGCCAGAGATTATCGCGGCAAACAGTCGAGCTAATTTCACCTAAGCTATTGGCGCGCTTCATGGTATCCCGCACAGGCATGGCCAAAATAGCCCCTTGGGGAAAGTGCACCCGCGAAGCCAGCAATTTATCTATGTCCCCCGCCATCAGGCAGGGTCTGGCCGCATCGTGTACTAAAGCCCAACCATTATCAGGCGCCTTATCGAGTGCCGCCAATACCGAGTCGGCGCGCTCAGAGCCGCCAATGACAGTCACCAGCTTGGGATGCTTAGCCTGCGGTAACGCAGCAAACTCGGTATCCTCAGGATGCAGTGCCACAATCACTTGGTTAATTTGCGGATGGGACAATAACTTGTCTAAGGTATGGGCCAGAATGCTTTGCCCCAGCAAGGTTAAATATTGCTTGGGTTTGCCCGCGCCCATGCGACTGCCAATCCCCGCGGCGGGCACAATCGCGACCACATGGTGCGAGAAAGGATCAATTTGAACTGCAACTTGGGTTTCGACCTGCGGCGCGACTTCTAATACGGTATCCATAGGCGCTCCGTTACTGCGAGGGACTCGATATTGAACGGTCACCGCCCACCACGCGATAGAAGGTCTCGCCTTCTTTCACCATGCCTAGCTCGTTACGCGCCCGCTCTTCAATCGCTTCGGTACCACTCTTAAGGTCGATAATTTCCTCTTTAAGCACCTGATTACGCTCATTGAGTTTTGCATTACCTTCTTGCTGAGCCGCGATCTGTTTTTGCAGAACAAAGTATTCGGGCAGGCTGTTATCGCCCGACCACAGCCGATATTGCAGCAAACCGAGAAGCACTATGAGTGCAATGACAAAGAATTTCATGGAGGAATTAGCGTCAGTATCTTGAATTAAAAAAATATACTGCAGATAGTACAACAAAAAAGGCCACCAAGTGGTGGCCTTTTTACATCAGACGACTAAATTACGCCTGACCTTTGATTTCTTTCAAACCGCGATATGGCGCTTTTTCACCTAATTGCTCTTCGATACGCAGCAATTGGTTGTATTTAGCAACACGGTCAGAACGGCACAGTGAACCGGTCTTGATTTGGCCAGCCGCAGTACCTACCGCTAAATCAGCGATAGTAGCGTCTTCAGTTTCACCGCTACGGTGTGAAATCACCGCAGTGTAACCCGCTGCTTTTGCCATACGGATAGCCGCTAAGGTTTCAGTTAATGAACCGATTTGGTTGAACTTGATCAGGATTGAGTTAGCGATGCCGTTCTCGATACCACGGGTTAAGATCTTAGTGTTAGTTACGAATAAATCGTCGCCCACTAATTGGATCTTATCGCCCATGATCTTAGTTTGGTATGCCCAACCATCCCAATCTGACTCGTCCAGACCGTCTTCAATAGAGACGATTGGATATTGTTCAGTCAGTGACTTCAGGAAGTCAGAGAAACCGTTTGAATCGAATACTTTGCCTTCGCCAGACAGGTCATATTTACCGTCTTTGTAGAACTCAGAAGCCGCACAGTCTAATGCCAGAGTCACGTCAGTACCCAGCTTGTAACCCGCTAATTCAACAGCTTCTTTGATTACCGCTAATGCATCAGCGTTAGAAGACAGGTTAGGTGCGAAACCACCTTCGTCACCCACAGAAGTGCTTAAACCTTTACCGTGCAGTACTTTTTTCAGGGTGTGGAAAATCTCAGCGCCCATACGTAAAGCTTCGCGGAAGTTTTTCGCGCCAACAGGTTGAACCATGAACTCTTGGATATCAACGTTGTTATCCGCGTGCTCACCACCGTTAAGGATGTTCATCATAGGCACTGGCATAGCGTATTGGCCAGGTGTGCCGTTTAATTCAGCGATGTGAGCGTATAGAGGCATGCCTTTGAATGCTGCAGCCGCTTTAGCCGCCGCTAAAGACACAGCTAGAATCGCGTTAGCGCCTAACTTGTCTTTGTTTTCAGTGCCGTCTAAGTCGATCATGATTTGATCGAGTTCAGCTTGTGCAGTCGCATCTTTACCGATTAACGCTGCACGGATAGGGCCGTTTACGTTAGCCACAGCAGTCAATACACCTTTACCTAAGTAACGGCTCTTGTCGCCATCACGCAGTTCCAGCGCTTCGCGGCTACCGGTAGAGGCACCAGATGGCGCAGCCGCCATACCGATAAAACCACCTTCTAAATGCACTTCGGCTTCAACTGTTGGGTTACCACGAGAATCCATGATCTCGCGACCAATCACGTTAATAATCTTAGCCATATTACCCTCGATTTAAGTTTAAAAGAGAAAAGAAAAAACCAATACCAATGGGAATTAACAGATGTAGAGTACGACCAAAATCTTTAAATTCCGTTTACTATTTCCGTCTATACGCATGTCGTTTATACACATGGGTATGAGTTTTTACTCATGATTACGCGGCCTGAGTGTAACAAAAGGCCGGGCCCACTGTCGCGGGTCCGGCCTTAAAATTTATTTCTTCAGATCACGTTTTTGATGTGCACTTGCGGCAGCAACGAAACCTTCGAACAATGGATGACCATCGCGTGGGGTCGAAGTGAATTCTGGGTGGAATTGACCCGCAACAAACCAAGGATGATCTTTCAGCTCAATCATCTCAACCAGTTTACGGTCAGAAGATAAACCACTAAATACCAGACCCGCTTGTTCTAAACGTTCTCTGTACTTGTTGTTCACTTCGTAACGGTGACGGTGACGCTCAACACAAGTGTTACCTTTGTACGCTTGCGCCGCTTTTGAACCTTCAAGCAGGTGACATAACTGCGCACCTAAACGCATAGTGCCACCTAAATCAGAGGCTTCATGGCGTTGTTCAACATTACCTTCTTCATCAACCCATTCAGTGATTAAACCAACCACAGGGAATGGCGTTGCTTTATTGAATTCGGTTGAGTGTGCATCGGCCATGCCTGCAACATTACGGGCAAATTCAATCAGCGCCACTTGCATACCTAAACAGATACCAAAGTACGGCAGCTCGTTTTCACGGGCATATTTAGCCGCCAGGATCTTACCTTCCACACCGCGCTCACCGAAGCCGCCTGGAACTAAGATACCGTCTAAACCTTGCAGAACTTCATCGCCTTTCGCTTCAACGGTTTGTGAGTCGATATACTTGATGCTCACGGATACACGGTTCTTCAGACCCGCATGCTTTAATGCTTCATTGACTGACTTATAGGCGTCTGGCAGTTCGATGTATTTACCTACCATACCAATCACGACTTCGCCGTTTGGATTGGCTTCTTGGTAAATGACGTTTTCCCACTCAGACAAGTCGGCTTCGCGGCATTCTAAACCAAAACGCTTAACCACTAAGTCATCTAAACCCTGTGAGCGCAGCAGCGCTGGGATCTTGTAGATACTGTCGACGTCTTTTAATGAAATAACCGCACGTTCTTCAACGTTACAGAATAACGAAATCTTCGCACGCTCGTTGGCAGGAATCGCGCGGTCGCCACGGCAGATCAGCACATCGGGTGCAATACCGATAGAACGCAATTCTTTCACTGAATGTTGAGTCGGTTTGGTTTTCACTTCACCCGCAGCGCCAAGGAATGGCACTAAGGTTAAATGCATAAACAGGGTACGATCGCGACCCAGTTCAACGCCTAATTGACGGATAGACTCAAGGAATGGCAGTGATTCGATATCACCCACAGTACCGCCGATTTCAACGATAGCCACATCATGACCTTCACCACCTGCAATCACTTTTTCTTTGATCGCGTTAGTGATGTGTGGGATCACCTGAATGGTCGCACCTAAGTAATCACCGCGACGCTCTTTACGCAGCACTTCCTCGTAAATACGACCCGTAGTGAAGTTGTTGCGACGGTTCATCTTAGTGCGGATGAAACGCTCATAGTGGCCTAGGTCAAGGTCTGTTTCTGCGCCGTCCTCAGTCACAAACACTTCACCATGTTGCGTTGGGCTCATGGTACCTGGATCAACGTTAATGTATGGGTCCAGTTTCATGATGGTTACATTGAGACCACGGGCCTCTAAAATTGCGGCTAATGAAGCGGCTGCAATGCCTTTACCTAGTGATGAAACCACACCACCAGTAACGAAGATATACCTTGTAGTCATGCTGAACCTGAGAAAATGAGTTTGAAAATACGTGCTTGTAAGAAAGCACTAGGACGGGGCAGTAGTATACCAAAGGTGTTGCCATTCGACAAACACCAATCCGGATAATTTGCCCTTTATCTTGGCTCGCCCTGTTTAACCATATCCCAGTAGGCATCTAACTCTTCTAAGCTATGTTCTTCTAATGCTTTATTATTTTGTCTCGCAAATGCCTCAACACCTTTAAAACGGCGTTCAAATTTAACATTGGCTTGGCGCAGCGCTTGTTCTGGGTCCACCTTTAAATGACGCGCCAAATTCACCACTGCAAATAATAAGTCGCCCATTTCGGCCTGTACTTTGGCTTGGTCGAGCGCAGGCTGATTCACCTCCGCCAGCACTTCATCAATTTCTTCATGGATTTTTGCGACAACGGGCTCAAGCTCAGGCCAATCGAACCCAACGCGCGCGACCCGTTGCTGAATTTTGATAGAGCGCGATAACGCTGGCTGCGCACGCGGAATATCATCAAGCACAGACACCTCGCTTGGTGAAGCCACCCCAGCCGCTAATGCCTTTTGTTCACGCTCACTGGCTTTGATTGCTTCCCAATTGGCTTTCATTTGCTGACTGCTGGCATCGGCCTCAAACACTTCATTACCAAACACATGGGGATGACGGCGGGTCAGTTTGTCGGTGATTTTATTGACGACGGTGCTGAAATCAAACCTGCCCTGCTCTTTGCCAAGCTGGCAATAAAACACCACTTGGAATAATAAATCCCCCAGCTCATCGGGTAATTCGTCTAGGGCTAAACGTTCAATCGTGTCGGCCACTTCATAGGCCTCTTCGAGGGTAAAAGGCACTATGGTTTGAAAGGTCTGCGCCTTATCCCAAGGACAACCCGTTTGCGGATCGCGCAGCTTCTCCATAATCTTCAATAATGGCGCAACATCGGTTGCAGAAAGTGCTGTTGCTGAAAGCTCAGTAATAGAAGGCGTGGTATGGGAAGTCATGCTGATATCCTTGCAAGAGAGTCGACACAGACAAATACGCAGGATGAGTACAAAGGAATACACTCAAGCAGAGTCGCGTCGCAACTAAGACAGTAATAGGGCAATAAAGCGCTAATGATAAAGTAGCCAAGCTTAAAGTGCTATTTTGAGTCGGAGATTAGGCTTTAGCGGAGATGATATGCCCACTACAGGCTTCATCCTCTTGCAGCTTACACTCAAGGTCGGCAACTTTTTCATCCGAAAGGATTATCCCTTCTGGCTCGACTTTGACTTCGAGGACTTTTAATCGCTTTTGAAGTTCTCTAAGCTATGTCGTAACCAAATAGAGTGCAAGCCACTGGCGGAGACAAATATCCTTTGTTTTTGAAACTCGTTACTAGAGCGAGACTGCCCATGAGCAGGAAACGCGATAGCATGTGTTAAGACAGCATTTTCAGTTACATCATCAACACGATTCTTAAGGTTCAGTGTTCTTCTGGACTGTAATACCCAAAAAAGAAGGCCAGCTGGATTGCTGACCTTCTCTTTACAACTATTCACCTTCAGTCACCAAACGCTCAGTAACCGAGCACAACCAAAATAGCTATATTGCAGCTTTACACAAGTCGCTAAGGCACCAAAAACTAAAATCCAAGTGCCGTGGTTTGACTGGGTTCCAACACCAAACGTGCAACACCAGTGACACCTGCACCATAAGGTCTGCTGGCCTGCATACCACGACTGAATGCCGCTGGTGCTGCTGTTTGGTTCCAGTAATCAAAGGCTATTTCTTCATAGATATTGAGTCTAGGGCCAAGACCTCGGGCCACATACCAGGGTGACTGGCTGTCATTGCGGCGCTCTTCAAATTCAAACACATAAATCCGCGGCCCCAATACGCCAGTCTCGACTTGTTTGAGCATATACCAGTCACGGCGGGCACAGGGCTCAGTGTCTACATCGCCACATTGCCAGCGATAAATTGACTGGAAGGCCACATCGTCGGACTCAGTATCAACTATCCACTTGATCGGCCGGTCAAACACGGGGGCAAAATCGGGAGGCGATGCCTGGAAGCTGCCAAGCTGATAACCCGTATTGCCTGCATTGAACTGCCAGCCAAAGTAGGCAAAACCGTCATCCCACAGCAAGTTGCCATCCTCCCAAGCTGACTTACGCCACTGATTGATGAAGCTGGTCCAATATTTGCCTTCGCCGTTGGTCAAATCAAACTCGCCGATGACGCCATTTTCGACTTCAAGCGCATAGTCGGTGTCGGCGGCAATCAGATTGCCCTCAGCATCGTAAGACTCACTGAATACCTGAATATCGCTGCCGGACTGGTCAAGCTTGCTGATATGCACGCTACTGCCATCTTCAAATCGGGCAACAAAAACACCCTGCTCATCAATGGTCCAAGTGAAAGGCCGCTCCAACACTCGGGCGATACCTGTGCCATCTGCACTGACCTCAAACAAGTCAGCAAACATATCCGAGTAACCGAGTCCTGGCTCACCAAAGTAATAATAATGTTCGACAATCCAGTCGCTAACTACCTCATCAGCAGTGAGTTTAAGTTCACTCAGTTTATCGCCATTGCGCATCAGTTGGTCGGTGGTGGACTCATCCAGCTTGCCACTGGTCGACACCACACCGCCTGTCAGCGTCACCGGCGTCATGGTTTCTTTCACCGTTGCGACAATACGGAAAGTGTCAGTTTTCTCGCCTTCTATGACCCGTTTCATGGTGGTGCTTTGCGGCTTGCGCAGCACTTCCACCTGGTTGACGCCTGCACTATGCAATTGCTCAACCTGCGCCATGGTTAATCCGGCAACGCCTTCTTCGACAGCGGGATAACTGTAGGAGCCCATAGGATCGATATAAGTCAGAGTTAAGGTGCCATTGGTGAGTGCCCAGCTGAACTTCTCTACACGACCAGTAGTTTCAATCCCGCCACCATCCTGGTGAAATTCAAATCGGCCCCCCCCTCGGGACAAAAAGCCTACCGCCGCTGGATACACTTCATAGTAGGTACTGGCAAGACTTTCAGGCGCAATCGGGGGGGTCAACTCAGGATCTGCGATGATATCGTCGACGGTCGCACTAATAATACCAGGCGTGGCGGTTTCGGCTGCGGTGACATAGCTGTTGTATGCTTCGGTATTGGTCAAGAGCTCCAGCACATTACTGACCCCTTCCGGCAAGGCAAACGCGCCCCCCTGAGTAATCAGTTTGACCACAGCAGCTGCCTCTATCAACTCATCCGGACTGACTGATTTTTCAATCAGGGTGAATTGGTCTAAATCAGCAGGAACCTCACCATTGTTAGCCGAGACTATCAGCGAATACAAGGCGGTCGAAACCGCATTGATAGACACAGTATTGGCGCCCTCATCGGCTGCTAGAGCATCTGCCTTGGTAGCTGGTGGCGAAACCTGCGTACTGGAGCTCACTTTGCCTGCCACAGCCGCCAGCACAGGATCCGCGTTCAGCTGGGGGACAAACTTGTAATACTCCAAACCGGCAGTGCTGGCCGATTTAACGATGAGATTAGTAAATAGATTGGTTTCATCATCGTCGGCTTTAAGTGGCAGGCTAAAAGCACCATTGCTGTCAGTTGTGGTACTGAAACTGGTGCCAGCCAAGGTGCCGCTGACCTCGGAGCTAGCAAAAGCGGCGTCAGCGACATTCCCTCTAACAGTATAAGTCATCATAATTGGTGTTACGGTGACGGTTCCGACTACAGAGGCGGATTCATCATCATCGTCAGTAACCATCAAACTGAAGCCTAGGTCGGTATCAGCCGAAACGCTTGGCGCCGTAAAACTTAAGGAAGCAGTGGTTTCACCAGTCAGGATTACCGGGACGCCAGTGGTTTGGGTCCAAAGATATGAGCTGATACTGCCATCCTGATCTGTCGCTGAGGCAGTTAAGGTCACAGCCGACTTCTCAACTACACCTTCAAAGAGGGCAGTAACCGTGGGCAACCTATTGTTGGCCACCAGCACCGAAACCGTGGCACTGGCAGTTTGATTGGCGCTGTCAGTAACTGTGACCCGAAGCACTGCGGTCCCATCTGCATCAACGCTCGGCGCGGTCACACCAACGATGGCGCTGGTGATGTTGGCCAGCTTTAACGTGGGGCCGGATTCTTGAGTCCATTGATAGCTGAGCGAGCTACCATCGTCCTGGCCGACCGAAATAATATCGACGCTTCGGTTTTCTTTCAGCGCTACAGAACTCGCAACGGTTACCGTTGGCATTTCATCGGTGTCATCAGAGCCGCAGGCTGCCAGTATGGCGCAGGCCAAAAAACTCACAGACACCTGTTTGAAATTTTTAAATTTCATCGTCACTCCTTAACGAGCTATAGGGTATATACGAGAGGTATGGGATAGACAACAATCGATAGGTATTGACGAATAACAAGCAATTAGTTCGCCTTTTAACCAATCAAAAAAAGCATAGTTCATATTTAAAAAGCACACGATAATAATTACGATTACAGTTCAGTAATTAGTGGAAGCTGCCATATCTTTTGTGCTTCATTCCTCTTCATACTCGTCTTTAGATTTTCTTCACTTTTTCTATTTTTGAGCAGTTGAACACCTCGAACAGAAGAAGACTTATAGATGCTAATAAACGCAAATTTATCATCTGATTAATCGCTACGTCAGAAGTGCTTTTTTGCATGATGGAGATAAACTCACGTAGCGAAACTATGAGCGAATACATGGATGGATTATTTATTAAGTAAAGAATCCACCTTCTGAAGAAGGTGGTTTAGGGCTAAATACAAAAAAGCGGTAGCACTTTATGCCCTACCGCCTTTTACAACGCATAATCACAGAATCGAGAATTACAATCTGCGCGCTTCTATCACGCTATCGACTTGGGAGAGCTTAGATAACACCCGCGATAAGCCATCGAGATTATAAAGCTCTAATTCCAGCTCTATGGCCGCAGTTTGATTCTTAATATCCGATGAGGAGCTCATGGCGAGCACATTGGATTTTTCGGCGGCGAGTACTGAAGTCAGATCCCGCAATAAACCACTGCGATCATGGGCTAATACGCGCAGGCGCATACGATAACCACCTGAATAGTTCTCGCCCCAAACCACATCGACGCCACGTTCTGGGTGAACGCGCATCAACTCTTTAACCTGTTCACAGTCGGAGCGATGCACCGAAATACCGCGCCCTTTGGTGATAAAACCTAAAATTTCATCCCCAGGTACGGGCTGGCAGCAACGGGCGATATGGCTGAGTAAGTTACCCACGCCATTCACTTCCACCTGACCACGGCTATTGGTGCCAGATTTGGGTTGGCTCTTCTTAACTAATTCTTCTACCGCATCTTCTTCGCTCACCTCATCGAGGCGCAACTTACTTTGAATATGGTTAACGACCTGATGTAAACGCACATCACCGCCGCCGATAGCGGCGAGTAAATCGTCCATACTCGCCATATTAAAGCGCTCAACAGCGATGGCGGCATCTTTGATTTTAAGGCTGACTCGCGCCAACTCGGCTTCGAGCATTTCTTTACCGGCGATAATGTTTTTATCGCGGTCCTGCTGCTTAAACCAATGTTGAATTTTCGAGCGCGCCCGCGATGTGCGGATATAACC
Source organism: Shewanella sp. GD03713 (assembly GCF_029843705.1). Lineage (NCBI taxonomy): Bacteria > Pseudomonadati > Pseudomonadota > Gammaproteobacteria > Alteromonadales > Shewanellaceae > Shewanella > Shewanella sp. GD03713. The sequence goes on along the minus strand of NZ_JAOCIW010000001.1, from coordinate 1,277,996 downwards.
TAAGTTTGGATTGAGCCAATCGCGCTTAGGATTAGGGTGCTTCGAGGTGATGATCTCGATACGCTCGCCCGTTTCAACCTGATAGGTAAACGGCACAATGCGACCATCGACCTTGGCACCGATACACTTATGGCCGACCTGCGAGTGAATATAGTAGGCAAAGTCGAGCACGGTTGAGCCAAGTGGCAAGTCAACAACTTCACCGCTTGGGGTAAAGACATAGACTCTATCTTCAAATACTTGGCTGCGGACTTCTTCGACCAAGTTGCCGCTTTCGACCACGTCTTCCTGCCATTGCAGAATTTTACGCAGCCAATTGATTTTTTCTTCGTAGCCGCTCTGTTTGCCGGAGTGATTACCTTCTTTATATTTCCAGTGCGCGGCAACCCCCAGCTCTGCATCTTCATGCATATCTTGGGTACGAATTTGAATTTCAACGGTTTTACCTTCAGGCCCCACCACTACGGTATGAATCGATTGATAACCGTTAGGTTTAGGGTTGGCCACGTAGTCGTCGAACTCACGCGGAATATGGTGCCAAAGAGTGTGCACGACCCCTAAGGCGCCATAGCAGTCCTGCAAACGTTCGGTGACAATCCGCACGGCGCGCACGTCAAACAACTCATCAAACTTGAGGTGTTTGCCCTTCATCTTGCGCCAGATGCTGTAGATATGTTTTGGACGACCATACACCTTAGCGCGGATATGATCCTCATCGAGGCGCTGCTGCAACTGCTCGACAAATTTTTCGATATAGACTTCGCGGTCTAATCGCTTACCGTCTAGCTGTTTCGCAATGTCCTTGTAGGTATCTGGATGCAGATAACGGAAGGAAATATCTTCTAATTCCCACTTTAACTGACCAATCCCCAAACGGTTAGCGAGCGGCGCATAGATATCGGCAATTTCGCGGGCCAGCAAGACGCGGGTTTCTTCGTCGGCATTTTTCACGGCGCGCAGCAAACAAACACGCTCAGCCAGTTTGATCACCACGGCGCGTACGTCTTCGACCATCGCCAGTAACATGCGGCGGATATTGTCGATTTGCGGCTCGGTTGAGCGGCTATTAGGGTTGATTTTTAACGCACCAATGGCATCCATGGTCACAACGCTGGCGACTAACCGCGCCAGCGGCTCGCCAAATTTTTCTTTGATCGCTTCTTCGTTTAATAAACCTGCATCAAACACCACAAACAGGATAGCCGCTTGCAGCGTCTCGATATCCATATTCAGCGGCGCGAGGATTTCAATCATCTCGCGGGCACGTTCGAGTAGTTCTCTTTTCGCGGCAGGACTCTTAGCGGGTAAGGCTTCGACCTGTGCAATCAGGGTGAGTAAGGTTTGCGCCTCCTCGACATGACTGACATAGCGAGCCACCCAATCTTCAAGATGAAAATCGGGATCATTAAAGTGCGCTTCGCGAACAGAGACCATCTAATTTATTTCCTTATTCGTGCTCAGAGAAAAGTGGCACCACCTCGGCACTCCTATCTTCAGCATTGGCACGGACTTGTCAAACCCAACGAGACGAAACTTCACATTTTTTACGTTATTCAAACGCTTTGCTTACTTTACACTCGAATAACGCGGGCAAGTGAAGAAACCTTGCCCAACCGATAAGCCTTATTTTGCAAGCTCAAACAACGCCATGGCTTCGATATGATGTGTCTGCGGGAACATATCGATTAAGCCTAACTTTTGTAACTTGTAGCCACGTTCAAGTAACACCGCACTGTCGCGGGCTAAGCTCGCCGGATTACACGACACATACACCACTTGGCGAGGTTTCATCTTCTTAAGCCATTGCAAACTCTCGAACGCACCCGCGCGGGCAGGATCGAGTAGCAACTTATCAATCTTGCCCATCCAAGGCTCGCAGGATAAATCGGCACTTAAATCGCCATGGTAAAAGGTTAAATTGCTTAAGCCATTTGCCGCCGCGTTTTCACGGGCTTGGCTAACCATTTCTGGCACCCCTTCAACCCCAATCACTTCGGCGCCCAGTTTAGCTAATGGCAAACTGAAGTTCCCCATACCGCAGAAGAGATCGAGAATACGCTCACCCGCCTGCGGTGCTAACCAGTCTAACGCCTGCGCCACCATGGCCTTGTTAATTTGCGCATTCACTTGCACAAAGTTACCCGGGGTAAAGGTGAGGCTCACAGGCGTTGCATCGGCTTTATCATCGAACAACTGGTAAACGGGCAATAACAGCGTGCCATTCACCCCATGGAACTCGCCGTCGTTGTCTTGTAAACAAATATGGATTTGATGCAGCTCGGCAAACTGCGCAAGCTTAGCCATGTCCTTATCATTTAAGGATTTAGTGATCCGAATTACCGCAAAATGGCCGTTGTCGGCGTCAATCAATTCTAAATGACCAAGACTCGATTTGGCCGCCAGTTGATTAAGCAACTTAGCAAACGGGTCGATTAAATCCGCTAAGGGCTTCGCCAAGACTAAACAGCTATCAATAGGCACGACTTGGTTGCTGCTCGAGGCACGAAACCCTAAGCTTAATTGCTTGGTATTTTTATCAAATAAAGTCGCAAGGCGGGCGCGGCGACGATAGTGCCACCCCTCACCCGTCAATGCGGGCACAGAGTTGCCTTCGGTGCCAGCAAATTTGGCCATAATATCAACCAAGGCCGCTGACTTATGCTCGCGCTGGCCGGCTAATGACATATGCTGTAAATCGCAGCCGCCACAGCTGTGGTAATGTGGGCATAGTGGCGTGACTCGCTCAGCGCTCGGTGTCTCGACTTTAATTAGCTTGGCTCGGGCATAGTTTTTCTTTTGTTCGGTCAGCTGCGCCTGCACGGTTTCATTTGGCAAGGCCCCGGGGATAAATACGACTTTTCCCTGATGTTGTGCTATACCAGCCCCTAGATGATCCAGCTGGTGCACGCTAAAGGACTGCTTCGCGGACAATTGCTTGGAACTATTTGGTTTTGCTTTAAAAAATTGTGCCATTTCGGCCTCTAAATCAATAAAAAACTGGTAAAGACCGCCCTTTTTCTGGCAGTCTTATAAAATTATATCGTCCCTAGAACTTAGGAAACTGCGCTGCGGCTATGAACCCTGTCAACAACATGACCAAATACAGCTTACGTTCCTGGGTTCTGGTGCTTGCGCTTGCGCCGACGATCTTAGTCGGTATTCTTCTGGGCAGCTACTTTACCATAAATCGCTTCTATGAACTCGAAGATACGCTGATTGAACAGGGCAGCAATATTATCGAGCCTCTAGCGATTGCCAGTGAAGTGGGACTCGTGGGCAATGACAGAGAGGCTACCAAACGCCTCCTTGCCGCCGCACAGCTGAATAAATCCACGCTCGTTAAATCCATCGCTATTTTTGATATTCAAAATCAACTCTTTGTCACATCGCATTACCACAAAGATTTCGAAATCATGCGCTATAAAGAGGCGCTGAGTAATCTGCACAAAACCGAAATCGAGCATGTGGGCGATAGCCTTATCCTTAGAACACCGATTTTTGCCACCGCCCCTCCGACGCCGGGCGCACCCATCAATTTTGATATCCAAACCGATACTGGCGAATTGCTCGGTTATATTTCGGTGATTATCAATAAAGAACGCGCGCTGCTCGAACAACATAGGGCCGCCGTGGCCGCCTTTATTATCGTCTTGATTGGGGTGCAATTAAACCTGTTGTTTACCTTTCGTCTGGTGAAAAACGTTACCCAGCCGATTACCGAAATGGTACGAGTGGTGGCCAAAATTCGCGAGGGTAAACTCGATGCTAGGCTCGAGGGCAATCTTATCGGTGAGCTGGATTTGCTTAAACGCGGTATTAACGCCATGGCGGGTTCGCTATCGGAATATCACGATGAGATGCAGCAAAATATCGATCAGGCCACCTCGGATCTGCGGGAAACCTTAGAGCAAATTGAAATCCAAAACGTCGAGCTCGACTTAGCCAAAAAACGCGCGCTGGAGGCCAGTCGCATTAAGTCGGAATTCTTGGCGAACATGTCCCACGAGCTACGTACTCCCTTAAACGGCGTGATAGGCTTTGCCCGTCAGCTCGTTAAAACCCCGCTGCACTCGAGCCAAGTCGATTACATTAATACCATCGAGCGCAGCGCCACTAATCTGCTGGCAATTATTAACGATATTCTCGACTTCTCGAAACTCGAAGCCGGTAAAATGGTGTTAGAAAAAATGCCATTCGGCTTAAGGGAAACCTTAGGTGAGACGATTACCTTAATCTCGGGCAGCGCGCAGGCGAAAGGGCTGGAATTGGTCGTCGATATTGCGCCAAACGTCCCCGACAATGTTAACGGCGATGCCATGCGCGTTTGCCAAATTATCAATAACTTAGTAGGCAATGCCATCAAGTTTACCGACTCGGGCAGCGTGTTAGTCAAATTAGAATTACAAAACCAGACCGACGAGCAAGTGGTACTGCGCTGTGATGTGATTGATACCGGGATAGGGATTGACGACAGCCAGCAGGACTACCTCTTTCAAGCCTTTGGTCAAGCGGATTCCTCGATTTCCCGCCGCTTTGGCGGTACAGGGCTTGGGCTGGTCATCACTAAGCGTCTCGTCAACCAAATGGGCGGCCAAATTGGTTTTACCTCGGCGGTGGATAAGGGTTCAAACTTCTGGTTCACTCTGCCATTGGGGCTCGGTCAATTCCAAATTGGTGACTCATTGCCCTTTGAAAAACTTAAAGATAAAACCGTGCTGTTTTATGAGCCCAGAGTGCTCACCCATTCGGTGATAAGTCGTCAATTAAAGCAATGGGATACCAAAGTTACTCACCATCAACACATTCCGAGTTTACAGACGACGCTCTCGACCACCGAGCATCAGTTCGATTATGTGCTGTTGAGTTGCCATGGATTTAGCAATCCCAATCAATTAGTCAGCACCTTAAACCAAGCCAAGACCAAGACGGATTGCTTAATCGTGCTGTTCGATTGCCAAGAGCAGGAAGTGCTAAGCCAATTTATTCGCCCCAATGCCGATGTGGTGTTGTCACTGCCGGTGAGCGAGCACCAACTGGCGCGTAATATGCTCTATCCGCCAATAGAATATGATATTTCACCACCAGCCAGCATCACAGTGCCCGCCGCGCGCCAATCATTGACCGTATTGGCGGTGGACGATAACTTTGCCAATTTAAAGCTGATTGATACCCTGCTTAACGAGTTAGTGACGACCGTCATCGCCGTTAACAGCGGTGAAGAAGCCGTCAAACAAGCCAAGAGCCGCACCTTTGACCTTATCTTTATGGATATTCAGATGCCGGGCACCGACGGTATCAGCGCCACTAAGCAAATCCGCCAAGGGTCGATGAACCGTAACACGCCGATTATTGCCGTGACCGCCCACGCGATTGCCGAGGAACGTGAACTGATTTTAGGCAGCGGTATGGATGGGTACTTGCCTAAACCCATAGATGAAGCGGCCCTCAAAGCCGAAATAAACCGCTGGATCACTCGGCCCAAGTTCACCCATTTCGATTTACATACCCTCAACTGGGATCTTTGCTTAACCCAAGCTAACCATAAGTCGGATTTAGCCTTAGACATGCTGCGCATGTTATTGGATTCGCTGCCTCAAACCGTTTCGGCAATCGAGACGGCGCTGAGCCAAGATGACCAAGCGACTATGCTCAGCACAATCCATAAACTTCATGGTGCTAGTTGCTATTGTGGGGTACCAACGACACAGCGATTATGCCAAGAGATTGAATCGGCATTGAAACGTGATGCCCGTGTCGAAGATCTCGAACCGGAAATACTAGAGTTACTTGATGAGCTAACTAAGGTAGAATCGGCGGCAAAACAAGTGCTATCACAGCTATCAGCGGAAATAACAGATGACCAAAAAAACGGGCTTCTTTAAGCGTTTAAAGGCGCTAGAACTACCACAGAAAAAACTCTTTGCCATTGCCCTTTGCCAACGAATGTTACCTAACTATCAATTGTTTTCAGAGGTTTGCGAGTTTGGCGATCCTGCGGTATTAAGCACTGTGCTCGAGCTTCTTTGGCAATCCCAGTACGACAACAAGCTGAAATTCAACATCGATGTGCATTTGCAGCGTCTAGAAGATAACACCCCAGAACCCGCCGACTTTGATAGCTATGGTGTGTATCCGGCGATGGACGCCGTGGTGGCTCTCTCGACGTTACTCGGGGCGATTCAAACCAATCTCGAGGAAGATATCACCAATATCAGCAAATTATCCTCAAGCACTGTGGCGAACTACATTGAGACCATCAGCGATGTGGATTTAACCGATGATGCCTTAGATGACTACGTCTTCGCCCATGAAGTGATGGAAGAAGAGCGCGCGCTGCAAAATACGCTGCTGGAAATCATCGAGGAAAATCCTAAGATCACCGCCGAGTTAGTGAAAGGGTTACGCAAAGAGATTATCGAAGCGGGTGTATCGAATATCGGCATCAGCGTGGCCTAAATAGGAACAGGCTACCTAAGAGACTTGGCTTTTAGGTAGCATCTTATACTGGGGAATACTGCACGAGGGGATAGGACTTAGCTAGGCATCCATTCAATATGAAAAAACTCGTTTATCAAGGATTTATCTTAACCAATAGCGAAGGCCGCACCGATACCTGGAAACTCACCATTGGTCAGCAAAGCCGTATTGGGTCCTTGTTTGAACTGCGCCGTTTAGTCAATTACTACCTTGAACTGGGTATTGTGCCCGCCACCCGCGCCAGCCTACAAGAGGCGAAGCAGACCCAAAACTCCATGAGTAAAAATCCGCTAAAGCCTCGCAAACGCTAACAGGCTTACGCCATCGAAAACAGTTCGGGCGCCTTAGACTGCATAAACTCGATAAACACCCTCACCTTCTGCGGCTGCTGACTCCGCTGGTGATACAGAATCGATATTCTGCGCTGTTCACCAATCCATTCTGGCAAGAGTACTTTTAACTGCCCCTCTTTAATTTGCTGTTTTACAAATAATTCTGGGCCATAGAGTATGCCGCCGTGGTCGAGTGTCGCCTGAATCGCCCCGTGCAGATCCGTGAGCGTAAGCTTTGTTGGGCCATTAAAATAAAACGACTCACCATTAGGGTGCTTTAAGTGCCAATTAAACAGTGGCCATACTTTAATTAACTGGTGGGCTTCAAGATCATCGGGATGGGTTAACTTTGGCGCCGAGGCTAAATATTCCGGCGTCGCAAACAGGCGATAATCGAGTTCGCCTAAGGTGCTCGACACCCAAGAAGAATCGGGCTGAGCACCGCCCACAATCGCCACATCGATCCCTTTATCAATTAAATCGACTAACTCATTGCTTTGGGAAATATGTAAGCGGATATCGGGATATAAACGTCCAAACTCGTTCAATGCGCGGATAAAAATGATAGAAATAATCGAAATCGGCGCCGCAATCCGCAATGTCCCTTCGGGCTTATCACTGCCGACACCGCTCAGTTCATCAAATTGGGCAATGACGCTCTGATAGCGTTGGAATAACGCTAGGCCTTCTTCGGTTAACCGCAGCTTACGGGTGCTACGCATAAACAATTGCTTATCGAGCTTCTCCTCAAGTTTGGCCAGCTTACGGCTCACTGTGGCGATGGGCATATCGAGCTCTTTAGCCGCTTGGGAAAAACTCCCCGCATTCACTAAATGCACAAACAGATAAATTAACTGCAGCTCGCCGCCTATATCATCAGCCATTTTCAATCCCAATCGTTTATGTGAGTGCCTGCATCCATAACGCGCACTAACTCATTGTGTTTTAAACGTAGAATTATTCACTTCTACGACCATAGCGCAATAGCCTCCAAGGGGAATGCTATGCTATTTTGCCGATAAATTTACTGCGCTAGCGCCGATTATCGTCAATTGGCTGAGAGAATATCCCGAGGCTCGTTTACGGGATAAGCAACACAAAAGGATGAGTGAGGGACATGACCATTTTAACCCCTCTGTTTGCCGTCTTCGGGATCATGCTACTGGGCACACTAGTGCAAAAGCTGCGCTTTCTTCCAGTAGAAACAGACCAAGTACTCAATCAATATGTTTATTATATTGCGTTTCCGGCCATCCTATTGATAGCACTGGCGCAGCAGCCCATTGAAGAGATCCTACAGTGGGGATTTATCGCCGGGTACAGCGCAGGTATGTTGGTGATTTACCTCGTTTGTATCGGCATCTCCCTGCTGGTGAACCCTAAACAGCCTGCGATAGCCGCCGTGCGCGCCTTAAATGCCACTTTTGGCAATACCGCATTCATCGGTATTCCACTCCTTGTCATCTTATTCCCCCAGCAACAAAGCGCCTTAGTTGCCGCTGCAATTGCCAGTTTATTGTCCGTACTCATGTTTGCCGTGGCCTTGGTCTCGTTAGAACTCGCCACCAATAAACAGCGGCAACATCACGCCGCGGTGATCATGCTGTTAGCCGTGGTGAAAAACCCGATTGTGATAGGTTGTTTTATTGGCGTGGCCATTTCGGCATTAGGGATAACCTTACCAGCGGGCTTGGCAATGATGATCCAGCAGATAGGCAATACCTCCAGCCCCTGCGCCCTCTTTGCCGTCGGCATGGTATTGGCGAAAGCCATGCGCTATCAAAAAGATAGCAAGGTATTTAGCCTAGCTAACTTTATCGAACTGAGCCTTATCAACCTGTTTAAACTTATCCTGCAACCCGCCTTGGTTTACTTCATGTTAAAAGGCGTAGGTGTCACGGGCGACTACCTCGTTATGGGCGTTATTCTTAGTGCCTTGCCCACGGCGGCAAGCGTCTATCTGTTGGCGCAGCGCTATAACACTCAGGCCTCCACCAGTGCACAAGGGATACTCTTTGGCACTATAGTGACCTTTTTCAGCTTACCCATTCTGGAGCAGCTCGTTAAAACCTATTCATAAACAAATAATTAGGCTTTAGGCTATCGCGATATGTCGAATATTCACCCAAAGCCACTTTACTGTATATAAATTCAGTATATACTGTTTATCAATACAGTGATTTGGTAAGTTTTTCGACAGGAACTCACTATGCTTTGCCAACTCAGCATCAACAATTTCGCTATCGTACGTTTCCTTGAACTGGACTTTCGCCCCGGTATGACCAGCATTACTGGTGAGACTGGCGCGGGAAAATCCATCGCCATTGACGCGCTAGGCTTATGCTTAGGCAACCGTGCCGATGCCAGCAGTGTTCGCCCTGGCGCGAGCAAAACCGAAGTCAGTGCCCGATTTTCGCTCGAGGATGTGCCTCTGGCAAAACGCTGGCTTGAAGATAACGATCTCGAACTCGATGATGAGTGCATTCTGCGTCGAACCATTGGCAGTGACGGCCGCTCACGCGCCTATATCAATGGCAATCCCGTCCCTTTGACTCAGTTAAAATTACTGGGGCAATTGCTTGTAGGGATCCATGGCCAGCACGCCCACCATGCCATGTTAAAGAGTGAACATCAGCTCACCTTGCTCGATAGCTACGCCAATCACAGACTACTGATAGACACAGTCGCGGCAAGCTATCAGCGCTGTAAACAAATTGAAGCCGAACTCAAACAATTAGAAGCCTCCCAGCAGGAACGTATCGCCCGTAAACAGCTGGTGCAATATCAAGTTGAAGAGTTAGATGAGTTTGATCTCAAGGTTGGTGAATTTGAAGAGATTGAACAGGAACACAAACGCCTGGCAAATGGCACCGAGTTGGTAGATAGCTGCCAAGCCAGCCTGTTTTTGCTCACGGATGGTGAAGAGAGCAATATCGAGTCATTACTGAACAAAGCCGTCGGCCTTGCCGAAAATCTGCAAAGTTATGACCCCGCGTTAACCAATGTCAGCACTATGCTGAACGAGGCGCTTATTCAAGTGCAAGAGAGCGCGGGCGAATTGCAGCACTACCTGAGTAAACTTGAGCTCGATCCCGCGCATTTTGCCTATTTAGAGGAAAGGCTCTCTAAAGCCATGCAACTGGCCCGTAAGCACCAAGTCAGCCCTGATAAATTAGCCGAGCATCATCTCGCCCTCAGGGCCGAACTCACAACCCTAGATGATGATGAAAATAAGCTAGAAGATATTCAACGCCAAGTGGAAGCCAGTAAAGTGGCCTACCTCGCTAACGCGCAAAAGCTGAGTCAGAGCCGCGCCCGTTATGCAAAAGAGCTGGATAAGTTGGTGACTCAATCCATTCATGAGCTCAACATGCCCAAGGGTAAGTTCACCATTGAAGTGAATTTCAATCCAGAAATCATGTCGATGAACGGCAGCGATAACATTGAGTTTATGGTTACCACCAACCCAGGCCAACCGTTACAACCTATATCAAGGGTTGCCTCAGGCGGCGAATTGTCACGTATTGGCTTAGGTATCCAAGTCATTACCGCGAAAAAGGTTGCCACACCAACACTCATTTTCGACGAGGTGGATGTTGGGATCTCAGGCCCCACTGCAGCCGTGGTTGGACGTATGCTGCGTAGCCTTGGCGAATCGACCCAAGTACTGTGTGTAACCCACTTGCCGCAAGTTGCCGGTAATGGCCATCAGCATATGTTTGTGAATAAATTCAACAAGGCCGGAAGCACTGAAACCACTATGACGCCTTTAGATAGGGAGCAACGTATCCAAGAGCTCGCCAGATTACTCGGTGGCGATACTATTACCACCAACACCTTAGCCAATGCGCGGGAGTTATTGCAGTAGTAACTCACCCTACCCCGCTGTAAATAAAGTCGTACACAGATTAAAGGCGCCAAGGCAGCCTTTAATCTTATTTGCAAGGGATAAACCTAAGCAGAAGGATTCACAATATTAGATATTTTAAGACGTTAGAATATTGATATCCCCAGATACTGACTAGCGGAATGCAAAATAACCGATAACGATAACAATCGCCCTCCGTGATGGATGAATGAATAATTTTTTATATTAATCGGTATATTTATAAAAAAATAATCAATAGTCCTGTCACCCTTTTCAATAACCTAATGAAGTTTAAATATTAATTTCAGTTAGATTATTATTGGCTAGATTGCAAATTTGATAGTGATATTTAATATTATCGAATAACGGTAGCTCTCCTAGACTTAATTACCTCTCTGGTCAATAGGAGTTGATCATGCCTTTCCAGCACATTCTCGCAGCAGTAGATGATTCAGTTCCGCCCAATGCCGTACTCAAAAAGTCCGTTGTCTTGGCTAGAAAATGCCATGCGTCCTTAACCGTTCTCAAGGTAAAACGCACCCACAATTTTAATCTCAATCTTTTATTTCATAGAGATAAATCTAAGCTGATGCCAGATGAAAGACGAAAGCCCATCTTGGCTTATCCAGATAAACAATATCCAATACACATAAAAGAATGCCTATCCCACTCAATACACAATGCTATCGTCAACGAATGTAATCAGTTTGACTATGATCTCATCATCGTCAGTCACAAATTCTATCCACCTTTCTTCAATGAATTTTTAATTGCAGATGAATGGCAATTGCTACGATTACCCCATATTCCAGTGATGTTTGTGGATCTTGAGGATTGGCACGAGAACGGCCATGTTCTCACCGCATTGGAACTCGATAATGAAAATATGACTCACCTCGAGTTTAATGAAACCCTTATAGAAGAAAGTAAACGGATTGCTAGCCTGCTCTCAAACGATTTGCATTTAATTAATAGCTACTTACCCGATCCCTTTTACATGAGCTTTAATCATCAGCCACAAGAACCCGTTTCAGAGCGGGAAAAATATAAAGCGAAGCTCACCACTGTGGCACGGCAGCACAATCTCAATACCCGCAACCTACACGTAGAAGAAGGTTTGCCAGAAGATACGATTTCCAATGAGGCACGTAGGCTCAACGTCAATATGCTGGTGATGGGCAGCGCCGAACGCAAAGGCATGTTGAGCGCATTCAAAGGTAATGCGGCGCGAAATATTATCAACAAGCTGCGAACCGATCTCTTTATTGTTAAACCGCGACATCAGCACTAATCACACTCAGCACTCAACAATCTCGCAAATAAAAACAGCCTTTAGAATTCACTAAAGGCTGCTTAATTATTACAAATCGGTTTCGTTAATGGATAAAAGCCGCGAGAGCCTGCACACCAATAAGCGCGAAAATGCCTGCTAATACATCGTCGATCATAATCCCAAAGCCGCCTTCGACCTTGGCATCCAGCCAACGGATTGGCCAAGGTTTGATGATGTCAAAGAGACGAAATAGCACAAAACCAACGACTAACCAGAGCACTCCGGCAGGCGCGGCAATCATTGTGATTAATAAGCCTGCGACTTCATCCCAAACGATTGCACCATGGTCATGTACGCCCATATCCTTAGCAGCTTTATCGCAGATATAAATCCCCGCGAGTACGCATACTAAGGTCACGGCTAAGTACCAACTCAAGGGCAATTGCGCCAATAACAAATAGAGCGGCACGGCCGCCAAGGTACCAAAGGTGCCGGGCGCCTTAGCCGCTAAACCACTGCCAAAGCCGAGTGCTAAAAAATGGATTGGATTTTTAAGAGACAGGCGCGACAGCGCCTGATCTTGGGATAACAACTTCATTAAAAGTGCTCAAAGCCATGATATGGCGGCGTAAACGGCTCACCATTGAGTTGCAACTTAAGTTTACTGCCCGCGCAGATTTGTCCAACCCGCACAAACTTAGTCCCCGCGTGGCTCAGTGCTGTTTCTAACGCACCTTTTTGCGCCTCTGGCACAGTAAAGAGCAGCTCATAATCCTCGCCCCCCGTCAGCGCATAACCTAAGGCATGCTCTTCGCTCACGGTATCCTGCATGGCGCGAGACAACGGAATCGAGCCCACATCCACAACCGCGCCTACCTGCGATGCTTTGAGGATATGGCCAATGTCCGAGATAAAACCGTCGGATAAGTCGATAGCGCTGGATGCTAAAGACCGTAACGACTGACCCGCTAACACTCGAGGTGTTGGACGATAATGGCGATTGATTAAGAACTCTTTATGCTCCGCACGCGCATGCTGCACGCCGCGGATCAAATCCAGTCCTAATGCTGAATCGCCTAGCGTACCGGTCACATAAATCCAGTCTCCTGCTTTTGCACCGTGACGCGTCAATGCCTTACCCTGCGGCACTTGTCCATGCACGGTAATGTTAATGGCTCTAGGGCCACGGGTAGTATCGCCGCCAATGAGGGCAATACCATAGTATTCAGCCGCTTCGAAGAGTCCCTCACTAAACCCACTCAGCCAGGCTTCGTTAACCTCAGGTAAGGTAAGCGCAAGCGTCATCCACGCAGGCTCAGCCCCCATAGCGGCTAAATCCGAAAGATTCACGGCTAAGGCTTTGTAACCTAAGGCTTGAGGGGGAATATCGGGGAAGAAGTGAACGTTTTCGACTAAGGTATCGCAGGAGATGGCGATCGACTTGTTTTCGGCGGGCTGCACTAGGGCGCAATCGTCGCCAATACTTAGTTTGACATCACGGCGCGTGGGGCCGCGGTGATTGAAATAACATTCAATAAGTTGGAATTCTTTCACTGTACAGTTTGGCGCGACTCACATCGGCCACCTTTGTTAGCAATGAAAAACGGTATCCTAAGATACCGTTTGTCCTTATTACTTACGTGCAACCAGTTTGTCGAGTAATCCATTAACAAACTTATGGCTTTCATCCGCACCGAAAGCTTTAGCCAGTTCAATCGCCTCGTTAATCGCGACTTTGAACGGCACATCTTTACGGAAAGTCAGCTCATAGGCCGCTAAGCGAACTATGGCTTTCTCCACTGGCGACACCTCATCAATGGGGCGGTCTAAGTGTGGAATGAACAACTCATCCAGTTGGGTTTTCTTAGTTGCTACGCCTGCAAATAGCTCACGAAAATAAGCTACATCAACACCGTCGAGGCTCTGTTCAGTTAAAAACTCGTGCTCGACATCGGCAATATTATTCCCGCTTAGTTGCCATGAATAAATGGCTTGTACGGCTAAACGGCGGGCCTTGCGGCGCTCAGAAGGCTTCATTATTTTTCCTACTATTACAACTGTTGTTCTAGCTGTTGCAGAACATTGACCATTTCAAGCAAGCTTAGTGCAGCTTCGCCGCCCTTGTTACCTGCTTTAGTACCTGAACGCTCAATGGCTTGTTCAATGGTATCTGTCGTCAATACACCGAAGGCAACAGGCAGATCGAACTCTAATGCGATTTGAGCTAGACCTTTGTTACATTCACCTGCAACAAAATCAAAATGAGGGGTACCACCACGGATCACAGCACCAAGTGCAATGATACCGTCAAACTTACCACTTGCGGCAACACGACGTGCAGCCAGCGGTAACTCAACCGCACCAGGTACACGGACGACAGTGATGTTTTCATCACTGACCTGGCCAAAACGTTTCAGCGTGTCAAGTGCACCTTCAAGCAGGCTCTCAACTAAAAAGCTGTTAAAACGCGAAATTACAATCGCAACTTTGGCATTCTTCGCTTCGATATTACCTTGAACTACGTTCATTTTCTTACCTAATTTAGCTAAAGCACCCGGCTTGGGCGAAAAGTGGCGACATGATACCACAGTCAATCGCCCACAGCCCTATGCAAATTATACAAATGATTAATTTTACCTTAGTGCAACGTCTAACAAGCTCAGCCTGTTACTCCGCCACGTATTCAGTCACTTCAAGACCAAAGCCCGATAGCGAGTGATAACGCTTAGGTGAGCTCAAGAGACGCATTTTGGTCACTCCTAGGCTGGCAAGGATTTGCGAGCCCACACCCACGCGCCGTGAAGTACCTTGCCATTTTGCAGAGGCTGGTGCTTGACCTTGATCTTCTGCCTCAAAGGCTTTGACTTTAGAGAGAATTTCACAGGGATGCTCTTGATTGCCCAGCAACACCAACACACCACCTTCGGCAGAAATACGCTCCATGGCTTTTTCAAGCGGCCAACTACGCTGCTGATCGCGCTCTGAGTGGAGTAAATCGTTGAAGGTATTTTGTAAGTGTACGCGCACTAAACAATCTGGCTTCACTTCGCCCTTCACTAAGGCAAAGTGCAGTTGATTGTCGATAGTGTCCCTAAAGGTCACCATGTCGAACTCGCCAAAGCGGGTTGGCAGTTTACATTTGGCTTCGCGCACGACTGTGGTTTCTTTGGTGTTGCGGTATTCGATAAGCGCCGCAATAGTGCCGATTTTAATCCCATGTAATTCAGAGAAAATCTCTAAATCGGGGCGACGGGCCATAGTGCCGTCTTCATTGAGGATCTCAACAATCACGCCCGACGGCTCAAGCCCTGCTAAACGGGCTAAATCACAACCCGCTTCAGTGTGACCTGCGCGGGTTAACACGCCGCCGTCCTGCGCCATTAATGGGAAGATATGACCAGGCTGTACTAAATCCGACGCCTTGGCATCTTTAGCCACGGCAGCTTTTACTGTTACGGCGCGATCGTGGGCCGAAATCCCAGTGGTTACGCCTTCTGCTGCTTCAATCGATACTGTAAAGTTAGTCGAGAACTGCGCATTGTTATTAGTCACCATCAAGGGCAGGTTTAACTGCTGGCAACGGGCTTTAGTCATCGTTTGGCAGATAAGTCCACGACCGTATTTCGCCATAAAGTTAATCGCTTCAGGCGTGACCAGCTCGGCCGCCATAATCAGGTCGCCTTCGTTTTCTCTGTCTTCGTCATCCATCAAAATAACCATTTTGCCTTGACGAATATCCTCGATGATCTCTTCTATACTGTGCAGCGCCATTGTAGGACCTTTATGATTTTACTGTTGTTATGAAATTCTATACCTAAGTGAGCTAAGTGCCAGTGCCCTAACGCACAAAGCCAGCACGGGCTAACATTTCCATAGTCACCCCACCGCCTTGGGTTTCTTTAGTATCAAAGCGCATTAAACGCTCTAAATAGCGGGCGATTAAATCCACTTCAATATTCACCTTATCGCCAGCTTTCAAATCTACCAACGTGGTTTCACCCGCAGTATGGGGCACTATGGTTAATCGGAAACGGTGTCCATCGACTTCATTTACCGTCAAACTCACACCATCGATGGTGATAGAACCTTTATGGGCGATGTAGCGAGCCAGCTCCGCAGGCGCCGCTAACCAAAATTCGATTGCTTGCCCACGAGCAAGACGCTGCTCTACGGTGGCAATGCCATCCACATGGCCGCTGACCATATGCCCGCCGAGGCGAGTTGTCGGGGTAACGGCTTTTTCAAGATTAACCTTAGTGCCGACTTTATAGTTAGCAAAGCCTGTGAGACTGACAGTTTCAGCCGACACATCCGCCACATAGCCATCGGCTAATTGCTGAACCACAGTCAAACACACCCCATTGGTGGCAATACTGTCGCCTAAACGCACATCGCTTAAATCCAGTTTGCCACTGGCAACCGTCAAACGAATATCATCGCCTTTACGTTCAAGCTTTCGCAGCGTGCCAACGGCCTCAATAATCCCAGTAAACATGGTTAACTCACTTATTCGCTAAAGATGGATTGGACGTGAGCCTCAAGGTGAAACGCGTATCCGCGCCCACTTTACGCTCATCGACCAGTTTGAGGGTCGGAATATCGGCCATCATTTGATAATCGGGTAATTCGAGTAGATTACGTCCCTGTGCGCCAAGGATTTTCATCGCTTGATACAGCACTAATTCATCGGCTAATCCCGCTCCGATAAAGGCGCCGGCTAAGGTCGCGCCCGCTTCGATAAGCACCTGATTACAGCTTTTGCCTAAATAGCTTAAGAGTGCGGGCAGCGAGATTCGACCATCAATCGCCGGTAATTGAAGACAAGTCACATGGGCGGGCAACTGCTCTACAAAGGCTGGCGAGTAAGGCTCAGTTGAGACTAATAACATCGGCGATTCAATCGCAAGCAATGCTGCCGTAATCGGCATCCGGCAACGACTGTCTAAAATAACCCGCAGCGGTTGTAAAATCTGCGCTTCTCTCAATTGTGAGCTAAGGCTGCCAAGCTCTGAGTAGCGCACATTGAGCGAAGGGTCATCGGCTAGCACAGTGTCAATCCCTGTCACTAGGGCGCAGGCGCGTAAACGTAAACGCTGCACATCGCGGCGAGCTTCGGGGCCAGTGATCCATTTGGACACACCGTTTGATAACGCGGTTTTACCATCGAGACTCGCGGCAAGCTTTACCGTCACCCAAGGTAGGCCTGATTCCATGCGCTTCATAAAACCAAGATTTAAAGCGTAAGCTTCGTCGCGGTGCAAACCGACATCCACTTGAATGCCCGCATCGCGCAGCATTTGAATACCGCGACCACCGACCTGAGGATTGGGATCTTCAACCGCCACCACAACTCGTTTTACACCAATATTGATCAGCGCCAAGGCGCAGGGCGGTGTGCGGCCATAATGGCTACAAGGTTCTAAGGTGACATAGGCGGTCGCGCCGCGTGCACTATCGCCAGCCATCCGCAGTGCATGCACCTCGGCGTGGGGCTCGCCGGCTTTTTGATGATAACCTTCACCGACAATCTGATTATCTTTTACGATAACGCAACCCACACTAGGATTGGGGCGAGTGGTATAAAATCCTTTGCGAGCCAGTTGTATGGCTCGGCTCATCATCTGGTTATCGAGTTCTGACCAATTCATATAAACCCTATGAAATCTTGAGGAAGCGTGTCCGAATGCTGCGCATAACGAGGCGCTAACCTAAGCACTAACCTAAGCGCTAACTTAAGATAACCCACATTACTTTTGCAGTTTCGCAATCGCCTCACCAAATTCGGAGACATCTTCAAAGGCGCGATAAACCGAGGCAAAACGAATATAGGCAACCTTATCTAGGCTCATTAACTGTTCCATCATCAAGTTACCTATCATCTCGGATGGCACTTCGCGCTCGCCGGTAGCCCGCAGCGTTGACTTGATTTTACTTAAGGCCTGCTCGATTTCATCCATGGACACAGGGCGCTTTTCGACCGCGCGTAACATACCTGCTTGCAGCTTTTCTTCATCGAAGGGTTGGCGCGTACCATCGCGTTTAATCACCCGTGGCATAACTAATTCTGCCCCTTCGAAGGTAGTAAATCTTTCGTGGCATTCGGTGCATTCTCGGCGACGACGCACTTGATGGCCTTCCGCCACTAATCGGGAATCGATCACTTTAGTATCTGTCGCGCTGCAAAATGGACAATGCATTGAGCCTCCTGCCGTGAATGGAATAAAGCCTATGGCTTTCGCTGTTTCTCGCTTAAACCGAGCGGGTTTAAGTCTAAGATTTTAGCAATAAAAATGGCCGCTTAATGCGGCCATGGGATTTTATCCTATTTATCGGCTGAGGTTAACCACCTGAGAGTGACACCCTAAGCAGTTGTGAACTCAGCTTTCATATTCAGATAAATTAACGAATTAACCGTAAACAGGGAAACGGGCGCACAGTGCCAATACTTGGCCTTTTACGCGCTCGATGACCGCTGGGTTGTGGGCATCGTCGAGGATGTCACAGATCCAACCGGTTAACTCTTTCGCTTCAGCTTCTTTAAAGCCACGGCGAGTGATCGCAGGCGTACCGATACGCACACCAGAGGTCACGAATGGAGAACGTGGGTCATTTGGCACAGAGTTTTTGTTTACTGTGATGTTCGCGCTACCTAAAGCGGCATCGGCTTCTTTACCCGTCAGGTCGCGACCGATTAAGTCCACCAGCATTAAGTGGTTGTCAGTACCGCCAGAAACGATCTTGTAACCGCGCTCTAAGAACACTTCAACCATGGCTTTAGCATTCTTAACCACTTGTTGTTGGTAAGCTTTGAACTCTGGCTCTAAAGCTTCTTTGAAGGCTACCGCTTTACCCGCGATAACGTGCATCAAAGGACCGCCTTGACCGCCTGGGAATACCGCAGAGTTCAGCTTCTTGTATAGCTCCTCATCATCGGCAGCAGACAGAATGATACCGCCACGAGGACCGGCTAAGGTCTTGTGAGTGGTTGAGGTCACAACGTGCGCGTGTGGCACTGGGTTTGGATACACACCAGCGGCGATAAGACCCGCAACGTGCGCCATGTCGA
Source organism: Shewanella sp. GD03713 (assembly GCF_029843705.1). Lineage (NCBI taxonomy): Bacteria > Pseudomonadati > Pseudomonadota > Gammaproteobacteria > Alteromonadales > Shewanellaceae > Shewanella > Shewanella sp. GD03713. The sequence continues at coordinate 1,258,980 of NZ_JAOCIW010000001.1, read as the reverse complement.
CAAACAGGTAAGCACCGATTTTGTCTGCAATTTCGCGCATTCTTGCCCAGTCAACGATGCCTGAGTAAGCAGAGAAACCACCGATCATCATCTTAGGCTTATGTTCAACCGCCAGACGTTCCATTTCGTCGTAGTCGATTTTGCCTGATTCATCGATGCCGTAAGGAATGATGTTGTACAGTCTACCGGAGAAGTTTACAGGTGAACCGTGGGTCAAGTGACCACCGTGAGCGAGGTTCATACCTAAAACGGTATCGCCTGGTTTTAACAATGCCATGTAAACGGCGCTGTTTGCTTGAGAACCTGAGTGAGGTTGCACGTTTGCGTAAGTCGCACCAAACAGTTGTTTTGCACGCTCAATCGCTAAGGTTTCAACTACGTCCACATACTCACAACCACCGTAGTAACGCTTGCCTGGGTAACCTTCGGCGTACTTGTTGGTTAATTGTGAACCTTGCGCTTGCATCACGCGTGGACTGGTGTAGTTTTCAGAAGCAATCAGCTCAATATGCTCTTCTTGACGCAGAGTTTCGTTCTGAATTGCGTTGAACAGTTCCGGATCATAATCTGCGATATTCATATCTTTTTTCAGCATTGCTTACTCCAGCTGCCAATTCTTGTAGGTAGGGTTGCGCGGTATTCTACTCGTAACGAGCCGACAATCCCAGTCTCTGAAACATGAAAATCCTACAGTTTTACCTTGAACTCGCCTCAATGCCGAGTTGAGTTCGGCGCGCAATCGAGTAGAATTAGCCGCATCATTAGTCACTTATAGATGCAGAAAAATGGCTCAGTTTGTTTACAGCATGCTGCGGGTGGGCAAGGTTGTTCCTCCTAAGAAGCAGATCCTTAAAGACATTTCCTTAAGCTTTTTCCCCGGCGCTAAGATCGGTGTATTAGGTCTTAACGGTTCAGGTAAATCCACCCTACTGCGCATCATGGCCGGTATCGATACCGAGATTGAGGGTGAAGCGCGCCCAATGCCAGGTCTGAAGATTGGTTATCTGCCGCAAGAACCAAAACTCGATCCGACGCAAACCGTGCGTGAAGCGATTGAAGAAGCGGTTTCTGAAGCCAAAAATGCCCTCAAACGATTAGACGAAGTCTATGCGGCTTACGCCGATCCCGATGCGGACTTCGACGCACTTGCCAAAGAGCAAGGTGAACTCGAAGCCATCATTCAGGCGCAGGACGCCCACAATCTGGACAACATCCTCGAGCGTGCGGCGAATGCCCTGCGTCTACCTGATTGGGATGAAAAGATTGAAGTATTATCGGGTGGTGAGCGTCGCCGTGTGGCGATTTGCCGCCTGCTGCTGGAAAAACCAGAGATGCTGCTACTCGACGAACCCACCAACCACTTGGACGCCGAATCAGTCGCTTGGCTCGAGCACTTCCTGCAGGAATACTCGGGCACCGTTGTGGCCATTACCCACGACCGTTACTTCCTCGACAATGCTGCGGGCTGGATTTTAGAACTTGACCGTGGTGAGGGTATCCCATGGGAAGGCAACTACTCTTCATGGCTTGAGCAAAAAGATGCTCGCTTGAAGCAGGAATCTGCCGCAGAAAGCGCGCGTCAAAAGACCATCGCTAAAGAATTAGAATGGGTTCGCCAAGGTGCGAAAGGCCGTCAGTCTAAGGGCAAAGCCCGTATGGCGCGCTTCGAAGAGCTGAACACCACTGATTACCAAAAACGTAACGAAACCAACGAGCTGTTTATTCCGCCCGGACCGCGTTTAGGTGACAAAGTCATCGAAGTGAAGAACTTAACCAAATCCTACGGTGACCGCGTTCTGATCGATAACCTGTCGTTCTCCATTCCTAAGGGCGCGATCGTCGGTATTATCGGTGCCAACGGTGCAGGTAAATCGACCCTGTTCCGCATGCTGTCTGGCAGCGAGCAGCCTGATAGCGGCACCATCGAGCTGGGTGAAACCGTGCAACTGGCGTCGGTTGAACAGTTCCGTGACTCGATGAATGACAAGAACACCATTTGGCAAGAAATTTCCGGTGGTCAAGACATCATGCGTATCAACAACATGGAAATCCCAAGCCGCGCCTATGTGGGCCGCTTCAACTTCCGTGGTGCGGATCAGCAAAAAGTGATTGGCACGCTGTCGGGCGGTGAGCGCAATCGTGTTCACTTAGCTAAACTGCTGCAGGCTGGCGGTAACGTACTGCTCCTCGACGAACCTACCAACGACTTAGACGTTGAAACCCTGCGCGCACTGGAAGAAGCGATTCTCGAATTCCCAGGTTGCGCTATGGTGATCTCGCACGACCGTTGGTTCTTAGACCGTATCGCGACCCATATTCTGGACTACCGCGACGAAGGCCAAGTGAACTTCTACGAAGGTAACTACACCGAATACTCGGCGTGGTTGAAGAACACCTATGGTGCCGATGTGGTTGAGCCACACCGCTTAAAATACAAGCGTATGACTAAGTAAGCGCGATGCGTTTATCGGTACATAAAAAGCCCCGCAATTGCGGGGCTTTTCTTTGATGCACAAAAGGTTATGCCGACTAATCCTGTTCCTGAATCGCTTTCACATCACCATCGCGGTCAATCACATCGACCTGAAAGTAACGCACGCGCACGGTCGCCGGTTTTACTTGCCCCGTCTGCGTCAACTCACTTTCTAGTAGTCGCACAAAGCTGGCATCTGGTTTTTTAATGCCGCCAACGGTGACCCGCACTATCCATTGACTCGCCTCTTCCTCAATCCCGACTTTAATCAACCGCATATTGGGGAACTTGAGTAGCTGCTCGCTCACAATGCGAGTCACTTTGCTCTCATACAATTGCCTTGCCACCACATTATGCAGATTCACGCTGAGGGCGATAATCAAAATAACCAGCAAAATCAATGTAATGAAGTTACGTTTCAGCAACTCCCACAGCGAGCTTTTTTGCCAAAAATAAAATCCGTGAAAACCGTTCAACCACAGCACCACGGAGGACACAAATTGGATGGCGACTATGTTGGTAAACGTCAGTAAGAAGGCGCCTCGGGCGAGTTCAAAATTACCATGGCCTAGCAATATCGCCGAGGCACACAGGGGCGGCACTAATGCGGTAGCAATCGCTACCCCTACAAAGGAAGTACTTAACCGCGGCGAAATAGTCGCATAGGCGCCCGCTGCACCGCCAGCAAACGCGACCATTAAATCGAGAAAGTTTGGTGCCGTTCTCGCCATGATCTCCGGCGTGATGGGAATATCGGAATGCAGAAAGCCAATTAAAAAGGCGGTGAAATAAACCAGAATACTCCCCACGATTAAACTCTTAATGGCATGGCGGACTAGCAGCTTTTCCCCTTCGACCAGTCCTAATGCCAAGCCCAAAATGGGGGAAAACAGCATAGCGACAATCATGGCACCAATGACCACCGCAGCGCTGTTGGCCAAGAGTCCGTAGCTGGCGATGATGGCCGCTAGGGTGTTCATCGCCAAAAAGGGCACATCGAGCTGGGCATTGACGCGAATATTCGCGCGGGTAATTTCTTTGTGATCTTTAATATCTTCGCTCATATCGTCTGCTCAGCAAGGGAGGATGGGACCTAAGTTGCACATTTAAAACAAAAATATCCCAACCAATATAGCTGAACAGAAAATAGCCGCAATGGGGTTTAAGCGTCTGGCGCAAAATATAAATCGAAGGAAGGAGCTGGGACTGATTAACGATTCCAAAGTGACGTTAACCGGAGGGACAGAGTCGAACGAACAACGCAACCCTGTCACCACTATCTCATAGAGATGCAAGCGCAAGTTGCAAGTCGCGCATTCAAGATCACGCCCTTATATTGCGCCATTAAAATGCTGTACTAGCATATCCATCATCACCCTTAATGCGGGTTGCATATGTTTGCGGGATTGATACACCCCGTACACGCCTAAGGATTGAGGTTTAAATTCCCGCAGCAATGGCACTAATGCCCCCGAATCGAGGTGCGGTTTTGCCGCCCACAGGGGCTGCATGGCAATTCCCTCCCCCGCCAAGGTGGCGTTTAGCACCACCATAGAGTCATTGGCACTTAGGTTGCCCTTCACCGGAATATTAAATATCTGCCCGACTTCCTGCGTTGGCGTTGCCTTCGCGGCGACAGGCATTTGAGTGAATCGCCACATCACATCGCCAAAGTAGGAATAGGTTAGGCTGTTATGCCGAGTTAAATCCTCGGGATGCGTGATGGCCGAATGGCAGGCAAGATAACTCGGTGCAGCGCACACCACAGACTCACACTCGCCTAAACGTCTGGCGATAAGCGTAGGGTCGAGTTCGTTGGTGATTCGAATGGCAAGATCGATTCGTTCAGCCACTAAATCAACGGTTTGACTCGTCACATGAAAGTTCACACTCGCCTGCGGGTATTGGGCTAAATAAGGACGCACGACGCTGGGGAGGAGTAAATGCGCCATAAATTGCGAGCAGCTGATCCGCAGTAGCCCTCGGGGCTGGGCACTCTGAGCATGACTGACGGCGGGGACTTCCTGCGCCAACTCAAGCAAACGCTGACAATAATCGAGCACTTGTTCACCCGCATCGGTCAGGCTCAAACGTCTCGTAGAGCGGTGCAATAAACGGGCGCCTGACCATTCTTCCATCTCTGCCAAATAACGGGTCACCATGGAGCGCGACATATCTAACGCCTCGGCGGCGCCAATCATGCTCCCCCGTTCGACAATAGTCACAAACACCTTTGCCGCTTCGAGTCTATCCATGGTTTATTCGCCCCTTGTTGATTAGCTTGCACTAGATTCTCGGCTTTCAACGCCAATTCATCCGAATTATGCAACAAATAAGCGCAATTTTCCGTGTTTATCTAACGTTTTTTGCAACCTAAACTAAGCTCACTTTTGCAGCAGTGCAAATCACCGAATGCCTATTTGAATGAATAAGTGAGAACTGAAATGACACTATTGAATAACCTAAGCTTGACCAGCTTCAAACCCCAATTCGCCGCTGCAATGCTTGTGGCAGGAATGGCTACGGCGCAGGCCGCACCTTTGCAAGTGAGCCATTTTAATCCGGGTGAAAACAGCATCTTTGCCGTATCCTCCAGCTTTATCAGTGGCGAGCATGAAATGATGTTGGTCGATGCTCAGTTCCAAAAAAATGATGCCCAGACTTTAGTGAATACCATTAAGGCCAGCGGAAAAAAACTCACCTTGGTTTATATCAGCCACAGCGATCCAGACTTTTACTTTGGTTTGGATGTGATTAAGCAAAACTTCCCCGAGGTAGAAATCGTCGCAACCCAAACCACGGTCGATGATATTAAAGCCTCGATGGAAGGCAAACTCGCCTACTGGGGACCGATTTTAAAGGACAATGCGCCGAGCCAATTAGTGCTGCCAAAGGTGGTGACAACCAATAGCTTTAGTATCGATGGTGAACAAGTGCTGATTGAAGGTCTAGAGGATGCTCACCCTAAGCATACCTTCCTATGGGTACCTTCGGCTAAGACAATCACTGGCGGAGTTGAAGTATTTGATAATACCCATGTTTGGATAGCTGATACCCAAAGTATCGAGTCTCGCCAGGCTTGGTTAGCCCATTTGGATAAAATGAGTGCCCTCTCCCCCGAAACAGTGATCCCTGGCCATTATCTTGGCAAGGCAAGATTTGATCAGCGTTCAATTAGCTTTACCCGCGACTATATTCATGCCTTTGAAAATGCAGCTAAAACAGCAAAAAATTCTGCGGACCTAATTGCCAAAATGCTCGCACTCTACCCACAAATCCCCAGCGATGTGGGCCTTGAGATCAGCGCCAAAGTGATTATGGGCGAAATGCGCTGGCCCATGTAAACGCATCGGGGCACGGTATTCCCTGCCCCATTCATTCTGATGTAAGCCTTGGTTAGCACTCAAGCCAAAGCTCAGTACAACTCAGTTCAGCCCGTTTTATAGGAAGTCCCCATGAATACCAATGAAAATCCACAGGCCGTTTTACATGCCATTATCGACCCTCTGTGCGGTTGGTGTTATGCCGCCGCACCGCTGTTTGATGCCGCAGCCGCTGCCGGATTTAGCATCAAACTCCACGCGGGCGGCATGCTCACAGGCCCAAGACGCAAACAGATTGATAATCAATGGCGCGACTATGTCATGCCCCATGATCAACGTATTGCCGCACTAACCGGACAAGTCTTTGGTGAAAACTACTACGAAGGCCTATTGCGTGACACGAGTATCCTATTGGATTCGGCGCTGCCCATCAGGGCGTTACTCGCAGTGACTGCCTTAGGTGGCAATGATTTAGCATACTTACATGCGATGCAGCTCGGCCATTATCGTGATGGCAAGTGCGCAAGCGATGAAAATAACCTGCATCTTTTAGCGGAAAAATTGGGCATAGATGGCGCCGCCTTTGCCCGAGAATACGCCGAAAATGAAGAAGCCCTTTATCAACATATCGTCGCTTCACGAGCATTAATGAATCAGCTCGGCGCCCAAGGTTTTCCCTCCGTGGCGCTAGAGACCAGTGAAGGTCACTTAAAGCTTCTCAATCACAGCCGCTTTTACGGTCAACCCTCGAAGTGGCTTGAATATCTGAATGAGCAGCTATCCTAATCGGCAGCTTTCTTATCAAGTTTGCGTTTAAAAGCATACGCCTTAGGAGGTTTAATACCTAAGGCGTAATATTTTAGTCCTGAGCACAAAGCGATTATCTAAATCTTTTTAAAGGCTTAGACAATCGGTTAACCTTGATTTTCAGGAGCAAGCTCGGCCTGCTTGGCCTCTTCGAGGGTAAAACTCTCCGCCTTTTTCACGCATTCCAGCACAGTCTTAACATAGAGTGCTATCGGCTTATCCTGTGGTAAACGGGGTAATTTTGTTCCGGGTAAAGACAGTTGATACTGCTCGGCTTTAGATTCAAACCAGGAGAAACGCATCAACTTAGCTCCTTGATTCGTTTCTAAATAGCATTTGTAATCCTGTCGTTTCTCTTTTTCTGCCGCCATTGCAGGCCATTGAAGCCCCCATAACAGCAACAAAAAAATGGCACCATATTTCATCATTACGCTATCACTCATATTAATTTATTAAGGCTTTGCATCATTGATCTACGTAGTAGTAAATCTTATTTGCCTTAGGCCCACTGCCGATACACTTAGGATTACCGCTCTCACAAGTCGCCTCCTCAGGCACTGCCTTACCAATCCCAATCAAAAACATATCTGGAGTGGGAGCCTTAGCATTGGGGTCATCGGGCTGTGCAGCCGGGGGGATGACCAATTGCGGCGTATCCAAAACCAGTTCACCGGCATATAAGAAATCGGTTCTGTAACCATTTGTTCCCTTCTGTAAATTTCTCTTATGAAGAAATCCCCTACCCGAACTTAAACATTGGTCCTCCGAAGCATCACTGCCAGGCGCAAAGCTAGTAAACTGGACAGCACCGCCAACAATAATTGCAGACGAAAGGCTCTTTTGACCTTTCAGAGGGAACTGATAGTACCAACCCCGTTTTTTGCCAAAGGCGATTTCACTAGCTTGGTTGCTTGGCGCCGCCGTAGTCACATCGTATAAATCACTTAAGGTTAAGGCGCTCGGCACTGGCTTTTGATTAGGCTTACCTTGGAATGATTGGGTCACAACATTCCTATCTTGCAAGGCAAAAAACATATCCGAACGGGACACATCGTTAGGTTTTGCCCTGTGACCACTACCCACCACTACGGCATCGTAGGGAATATTCTGCTTCGTCACTGTCTTGGTCGATTTTCCGTTGACCACCTGAGTCAACTCGAAGGTATTGGTGATAATGGTCTGCGCGACCGTGGGGCCGGAGAAGAATCGTCTGTCACTTGCCACCGAACTCCTATCCCCTAATGCGGCAAATTTAAATCCCGACCAGGTCGAGGTATTTGCAGAAGGCATATCCATTCGCCACACATTCCCTTGTGTGTCAGTGGCATAAATCCTATCCGTTCTTCCATCACCATTACCGTCTAACACGGCAACGCTGCTCGGAACACTGTTCGCAATCCCCGGCAATTGGGTGTTTGCGCCATTGCCACCAAATTGATGGATTAACGCGCCTGTTTCGGCATCGACAATAAACACGCCTCGGCCTTGGCTATCGTCACTGCCAATTTCGGCGCCATCCTTGGTCGCAGGAGTATATCCCGCACCGAAGATCAGCACGGGTTTATCCCCAGTGGCACTCGGAATCGTGGTGACGACAGGCGTCGACCAGGATTGACCTAACTCGCCCATTCCCGGTGAGCTGGCATCAATCCTCCACATAAAAGTAGGATTATCGGGGGAGGTGATATCGAGGGCATAATAAGCATTTCCCCCACGGCGCATCCCCACAAACACCCACGCTTTTTCAATACGTTTACCCTGCATTTTGGTGTAAGCGACTGGCGAGCCATCGATGCCGTATACCGAGTGCACGCCCGTTGGCGCGTTCGCCTTCAGATCGCGAAAATTCGGCAGCAACTCATAGGGGATAAAACCCCAAGTCTCAGACACGCTATCGCCTTCATCCTTGAACATATGCAGGAACCCATGGTTAGTCCCCACGATAATCCGAATATCGGGCTGATCTTCAGAGCCAAAATTGAGTGCTAAGGGTTTGGAATGTAAAGCATCCCCCATAATATCGGCGCGCCAGTTGGGGGTTGCGCCACTCGCGGCACTGAGGTCCTGATTCTTGTCATTATCGACATCGATGCCCTTGGCCCAATCAAAATGCTCGCTAAGCTCAGTTTCATCAACCCCCATATACAAGGCCAAACGTGCATCGCCCCCCGCTTTGCGAGAGGCATTCGACAGGGTAAACGGGCTTAATCCCGTGCCTAAATTACTGTACAAGGTGCGACTACTCGCCTGCTGCATTGCACCTAGCACACCACCCCGCTTCACATCGTTACCATCGCCACTCGCACCACACTCTTCGGCCGAGGTCCAATAGGAGCAGGCCTCGGCTTTGATGTTGCCATCTTCGCCTATCGCATTGTTGCCTTTGCTATCGACAACATCACCACTACTAGTCACCTTAAATTTCTTGATATTGCCTAACCATCTCGGTCCTTTGTTCGGCAAAAACATAGAGTAATAAGCGGAATCAAAGGTTTGTGTTCGGTTAAAGTTATTACTCGCCACCGAAGGAGAGGTAAAGCTGGCATTTTTTTCGAGGATATTGTTCAGGGCCGTTTGTAATGAAGAGCGTAATTTACTGGCATCGGTCGCATCGAAATACTTACCTCCGCCATTTTCGGCGGTCTGCTTCAGCAAATGTTCGGCACTGGCGGCACCTTCACTAAAGCCGATGGTAAAGGTTCTAACGGTTTGTTTACCCGCAGAATTAGGATTGACGTCTTCGTTTCTCATCCAGCCCGAAAGCGCACTGAGGTAGCTGACGGGGCTTGAGGTATGTTTTCCCACACCTTTGGTTAATTGCTCCACCAAACCATCGGCCGCGTTATCCAAGGTGGGTTCACCGTCGGTGATATAGATGATATAGGCTTCATTTTGGCAACGTTTGAAGGGCGAATTATAGTTATTAGTCCCCACGACTAATGCTTCTGGATCGGTAAAAGGGTTTCTTTTCGCTTCGTAAGTTCCCTGATAGCGCCCCCAGCGGTCGTAATAATGGTAATCGCTGTCGTCGTCACCAAAATACTGACTCTGCCCGCCGAAATAGCGGTACGCCTCATAGAGGGTTTCGCATAAGGGGGTATTTTGGGCGTAGTTAATATCATTAATCCCTTTAAGCAGATCAATTTTAGCTGCAGCGGACATCGGCTTAATCCCAGAGATAATCCGCCCACCGTCACGCTGCCCATCATAGGGGCCATTCATATTGAAAATCGCTAGACCAAAATCCACACCCGGCGTGGTTAAAATCACACTTTCAATCGCATCTTTAGCCAAGGCCAGTCGCGTTTTATTGACCCTAGTTTTAGGACCATGCAGCCAGTTTAAGTAATCTTCGGTATAGACGGTAACCACTTTACCAGTACCAAACGCGGTCTTTTCCGCCTTCGCCTTGGCCGCGGACTTTACACTGTCTGACGAGTTAATACTGGCTTTAGTGTAACGAACCGGTTTGCTCGCCGTCCCTAAGCTATCCACGGGTAAACCTTGGGCTTCACCTGCCGCGTTACCGAACTTGTTTTCCTGAATATCCTCAAAACAATCGACGGCGGAAATGGAACTGCCGTTAAGCTCTGAAAACTCTCTCCAAGACCCCGAGCTTCCCGAAAAACCATATTCCCTAAAGAACCCCGTAAAGGTGCCGTAACGATTCAGATATTCCCATGAGCTTTCGCAGCCATTGAGAGCCCCTTTGAACTTACGTTTTTCCCGCCCTGAATTAGGGTTGGGCGCAGCCTCGTTTTCCGATGAGCCTCGGCTATAGAATAAATTACCCGATTGGGCATAATTTACATCGCGCTTATTCTCGTAGGGCGCTTCGACATCATAGGCGAGACTGCTCATGCTGCCCGAGTTGTCGAAAATAATCAGCACCTGTGGACGCGAGCCATTACGGGCGGACGCTTCGAAAACATAAAGCTCTGTGTCATCGGCGTGAGTCGGCGCCATAAATAAACTGGCCGCACTCACAATTACACTCGACAGAATAAGAGAAATGACTGACGTTAACGTATGGCGAACGTTTTGTGGTCGAGCGTTAAGGGATATCAGTGAAGAAACACGAGCAAGAGAGGACGCCACCCTATTATTAGGCTGGCATGTTAATAAAGACGGAATCATACAGTACGCATATCTGTTATTTAGATAAAAACACTTTTACCTAGCGTCTTATTATTAATCCACAGATTAACAATAAAGCCGATGCCAAAACAACCAACACCATTACCGAATGGAAGCCAGTAAAATCATAGCATTAGGTAACACGAACTGACTTTTACCATTATCAACACTTCTTTGGCAATAAATAAACAAAACTATTTAAACTGATAAATATGTATCAACAAGATCACAATGATGCGCACTAAAAATAATCACTTAAAAGTCATCATTTAAAGGTATCAGGAATAATTTATTTAAAAGTAACCGTATAACTTCCGCTTAAAATCAATTCCAAAATAACGCATTTAAATATGCGTAAAATACGATCAGCTCATTTCAACTCTCTATCTTGCTATCCGATTTCGATGCTCAATTATCGCTATCCTTTTAGCGGTATTTTAGGCATTCAGTGAGTCCATCATGAAAATATCCCATCTTTATGCCCCTTGCTGCATCTAATTATTAACATTATGCTAACCAACCCTAAATAGGCGGCGTAAAACGATATAAGGAACATCGAATGCACTTAGTCTCCGAATCTGGCCTCCCCCATGCCAACAGCCCATCGCAGGATGTGTATTCGTCCGAATCAACCCCAAAACGTCGCACGCTCGCCGCTCAGGGAGTCTTATTGACCCTGCTCAGCTTATTTTCCGTTGCCAGTTATAGTGCTGATCCAAGCTCCCCGGTCACAGATGGCCCCTATGTATTTCTCAATCAAGGGCAAGAAAATACCGCCTACTGGATCTGCCAGAGTCAGTTAAAACAAACCCCTATCGCAAACAATCAATTGGCTCGCCCAAATGATTGCGGCAACTTGCCACAGCCCTTACGTCATAGCGAAGCGCCTCAAGTTGAAGCCGACACTTATACCCATGCGGGTAAAATAGTGGCCCTGAGCGATGTGCATGGCCAATTTGATGTGATGATTAACTTGCTCAAGGCGCACAAAATTATCGATGACCAACATCGTTGGGCCTTTGGTGATGGCCATATGGTGATGACGGGCGATATGTTCGACCGCGGTCATCAAGTTAACGAAGTTCTGTGGTTTTTATATGAGTTAGATAAGCAAGCCCAAGCCGCCGGTGGTCGATTACATTTACTCATGGGCAACCACGAGCAAATGGTGTTTCGCGGCGACTTACGTTATGTGAATGAGCGCTATCAAACCTCGGCGGAATTACTCAATCGCAGCTATGATGCGCTCTACAACAAAGACACCGAAATCGGCCGTTGGCTTCGCAGTAAAAACACGTTGGTGAAAATCAATAATTTGCTGTTTATGCACGGCGGAATAAGCCCAGAATGGGTCGAGCGTAAACTCAATATCAGCGATGCCAATCAGTTATTTCGCCAACATTTAGACGATAAAAAAGAAGATTTAAAACAAAACGATCTGCTGAACTTCCTGTTCTTCACCAACGGTCCGACTTGGTACCGTGGCTACTTTAAAGACGCGCTTAACGAACAAGAAATTGACCAGATCCTTAACTACTTTAAGGTTGACCACATCATAGTTGGCCACACCTCGCAGGATCGGGTTCTTGGGCTTTATCATAATAAAATCATTGCGATTGATAGCAGCATTAAGAATGGTCAATCGGGTGAGCTATTACTGATAGATCAAGACAAGCTCACCCGTGGTCTGTACCAAGGTGAACAGCTAACGCTTTAAAATAAGAGCAAGCTTTAAAATAAGCACAACTCGAAGATAAGCACAGAACAAGATGATTAAGGGCTTATGGGCTTTCCCCATAAGCCCTATTTATTGGTCAAAGCAATAACTTCACTTCCCCTTTCGTTAAGAGTTATCCCCTAACGTTAGTCATCGCTGTTGCCACCATTCGCTTCCAGCGTTTTCAACACAGTAGAACCATTACACAAAATTCCCGCTCAAGCCCTAAACAGCCCCTATACTCAGCAAAGTGGCTCCGTATATTTAAAGGATAAGTATGGGTTTCAAGTCGCTAATCAAGATTAGCCTTGTATTACAGCTCTTAGGATTATCCGCACCCAGTTTAGCGGGGCGAGAGTTAACACTGGTCGCAACTAACTATCCTCCCTTTTATACCAGTGAGTTAGCCGATCAAGGCGGCGTCGCTCTCGTCGTCAAAGAAGCCTTTAAACGTCGCGGCTACCATGCCAGTGTAAAATTCTATCCCTTCGCGCGGGCAGCTTTGCTAGTCAAAACTGGCCAAGCCGATGGCATTATCGGCCTTTGGTATCGCAAAGAACGTGAGCAATGGGCGCACTATTCCGATCCCATACAAGCCGTACAGATAGTGTTCTTTAAACGTAAAGATAACCCCTTACATTTTAGTCAATTGAGTGAGCTTAAGCCCTTCACCATAGGCATTGGTCGCGGCTACGCCAATCCGCCCGAGATTGCCGCAGCAGGGTTAACCACAGAGGAAGGCAATTCCGATGAGATGAATCTTAAGAAATTGTTTCTAAAACGCATCGACTTAGTGCTGATTGGTTACAATCTTGCCCAATATTTAATCAAGCAACATGGCGATGAGTATCTCAATGCCCTTGAACAAGTTGGCGAACCCATAGCAACTGAGGTATTCCATTTAGGGGTATCGTTAGCGGTTGCCGATCAGGCCACCTTAGTCGATGAGTTTAATAAAGGCCTTGAAAGCATGGCCCAGGATGGCCGTCTTGACGCGATTTTAAGCCAATATCCGCAAATTCAATCCAGCTTAGATCCGATAGAGAAAATACGAACACAAGCACATCCTTAGCAAGATAACTCGGCTATCATAGCCACTTCGAACGGGACGAATGAGATTGCCATGGGGTATCTCGACACAAAACACAATTTCTTTCACTTTCGAGTGCTTAACTTTACAAACTTTTACCCACCTGATGACGGTTATTCACTAGAATAGCGCCATTAGTGCGTACGCCTGTTAACCGTCTTTGTGCGAGATAATCATTCCAATGAAAAAAACCATAATAGCCATTGCCTTAGTCGCTGCGGTTGCCGCCGCTGTGAGTTTTAGTGATGTACTGCAAGCGGCCAAACCCGAAAGCGCGCCCCATTTAATGCGCACTGTACCTGTGGTAACCGGAGAAGTGATTGAACATCCGCTGGCACAATCGATTTCACTCATAGGTAAACTCGCCGCCGATCGCGCTGTGGTCATCGCACCGCAAGTCACGGGCAAGATTAAGCAAATCGCAGTGACATCAAACCAAGCGGTCAAAAAAGGCCAGCTGCTTATCGAACTCGATGATATGAAAGCCCAAGCCGCAGTGGCCGAAGCCAATGCCTTTTTAAATGATGAAACCCGTAAACTCCGGGAATTTGAAAAACTCATCAGCCGCAATGCCATCACTCAAACCGAAATCGATGCGCAAAAGGCCAGCGTCGATATCGCCAGAGCACGACTCGCCTCGGCGCAGGCGGATTTACATTACCATTCGCTGATTGCCCCCTTTGCCGGCAAAACCGGTCTGATTAACTTCAGCGAAGGTAAAATGGTCAGCATAGGCACTGAGCTGATGACCTTGGATGATTTATCCAGCATGCGACTCGACCTGCAAGTCCCCGAACATTTTCTGTCACAGCTGAGCATTGGTATGCCAGTATCCGCGACCAGCCGCGCTTGGCCGGGGGAAACCTTTATCGGCAAAGTGGTTGCCATCGATCCACGCGTCAATGAAGAAACCTTAAACCTGAAAATCCGCGTGCAATTTGAAAACGCGAAAAACCGCTTAAAGCCCGGCATGATGATGTCATCGACCATCACCTTCCCACCGATTTCCGCCCCAATTGTGCCAGTACAAGCCTTAGAATATTCAGGCACTAAGCGCTACGTGTATGTGGTTGGCGAGGACCATATCGCCCATCGCACCGAAGTGATTTTAGGCGCCCGCGTGGGTGATCAAGTGCTTATCGATTCTGGCCTCAAGATTGGCGACAAAGTGGTAGTGCAAGGGCTAGTGAATATGCGCGATGGCTTAAAGATCAATGAAGTCGTGCTCGAAGCCAATAACAAGACTCAAGGTCCTGCCGCTAAGTCAGACGTCAACACCGCGGAGACGAAATAATGTGGCTGTCCGATGTTTCCGTTAAGCGCCCCGTCGTCGCGATCGTTTTAAGCTTATTGTTATGCGTGTTTGGTTTAGTGTCCTTCACTAAACTGTCGGTACGGGAAATGCCCGATGTCGAAAGCCCAGTGGTAACAGTCAGTACCAGCTACTCAGGTGCATCGGCCGCGATTATGGAGAGCCAAATCACTAAGACCCTCGAAGATGAACTCACGGGGATCAGCGGCATCGATGAAATCACCTCAACCACCCGTAATGGCAGCTCGCGGATCACAGTGAAATTCCTCCTCGGTTGGAACTTAACCGAAGGCGTGAGTGATGTGCGTGACGCAGTGGCCCGCGCCCAGCGCCGCCTGCCTGAAGATGCCAACGATCCTGTCGTCTCTAAGGACAATGGCTCTGGCGAGCCCTCTGTCTATGTCAACTTAAGCTCAAGCGTAATGGACAGAACTCAGCTGACCGATTACGCCCAGCGCGTATTAGAAGACAGATTTAGCCTCATCAGCGGCGTGAGTTCCATCAGCATCTCGGGCGGTTTGTACAAGGTGATGTACGTTAAGCTCAGACCCGAGCAAATGGCGGGACGCAATGTTACTGTCACCGACATTATTAACGCACTGCGTAAAGAAAACGTTGAAACCCCAGGCGGTCAAGTACGTAACGATACCACTGTAATGTCGGTGCGCACTAAGCGACTCTATTACACCCCGAAGGACTTTGACTATTTAGTGGTTCGCACCGCCAGCGATGGCACGCCTATCTATCTAAAGGATGTGGCGGATGTGGCCGTTGGCGCCCAGAACGAAAACTCCACCTTTAAGAGCGATGGTATCGTTAACTTAAGCTTAGGCGTTATCACTCAGTCCGATGCGAACCCTTTGATTGTGGCGCAGGAAGTCCATAAAGAAGTCGATAGAATTCAAGACTTTCTCCCCGAAGGCACAAGCCTAGTGGTGGACTTTGACTCGACCGTCTTTATCGACCGCTCAATTAACGAGGTATACAACACTCTCTATGTGACTGGCGCCCTTGTGGTATTAGTGCTGTACATCTTTATCGGCCAAGCCAGAGCGACCCTCATCCCTGCGGTGACAGTACCTGTGTCACTGATCTCAGCCTTTATTGCCGCCAATATGTTTGGTTACTCGATTAACCTCTTGACGCTGATGGCATTAATTCTCGCCATCGGTCTTGTCGTTGACGATGCCATCGTCGTGGTAGAAAACATCTTCCACCATATTGAGCGCGGTGAAGAGCCGCTGCTCGCCGCTTACAAAGGCACGCGGGAAGTAGGTTTTGCGGTTGTGGCCACCACAGCAGTGTTAGTCATGGTATTCCTGCCGATTTCCTTTATGGAGGGCATGGTCGGTTTACTCTTTACCGAGTTCTCGGTGATGCTGGCGGTATCTGTGCTGTTTTCTTCACTTATCGCCCTGACGCTGACGCCAGTACTGAGTAGCAAACTGCTCAAAGCCAATGTTAAACCGAACCGTTTTAACCGTTTCGTCGACAGTGGTTTCGCCCGCATGGAAAAGGTTTACCGTGTTGGCGTGACTCAGGCGATCCGTTTTAAATGGTTGGCGCCACTGGTGATCCTAGCCTGCGTTGGCGGCAGTGCCTGGTTAATGCAACAAGTGCCCTCACAGTTAGCACCGCAGGAAGACCGCGGCGTACTGTTCGCCTTCGTAAAAGGCGCCGAAGGCACTAGCTATAACCGTATGACAGCGAACATGGACATAGTCGAAGACCGACTGATGCCCCTGCTCGGCCAAGGCGTGTTACGTTCTTTTAGCGTTCAAGCCCCCGCCTTCGGTGGCCGCGCTGGCGATCAAACAGGCTTTGTGATCATGCAGTTAGAGGACTGGGAACATCGCCATGTCACGGCGCAACAAGCTCTTGGCATTATCAGTAACGCCTTAAAAGACATTCCCGACGTGATGGTTCGCCCTATGATGCCAGGCTTTAGGGGCCAATCGAGTGAGCCAGTACAATTCGTCCTCGGCGGCTCAGATTACGCCGAGCTGTTTAAATGGGCGCAGGTATTAAAAGAAGAAGCCAATGCCAGTCCTATGATGGAAGGCGCGGATTTAGATTATGCCGAAACCACACCGGAGCTTATCGTCACCGTCGATAAAGAACGGGCGGCAGAACTTGGGATCAGCGTCGATGAAGTCTCGCAAACCTTAGAAGTGATGCTCGGCGGTCGTAAAGAAACCACCTATGTCGACCGAGGTGAAGAGTACGATGTGTATCTGCGCGGCGATGAAAACAGCTTTAACAACGTTGGCGATTTGAGCCAAATCTATATGCGCTCGGCCAAGGGCGAATTAGTGACGCTCGATACCCTAACCCATATCGAAGAAGTCGCCTCGGCACAAAAACTTAGCCATACCAATAAGCAAAAATCCATCACCCTCAAGGCCAACATCAGTAAAGGCTACACCTTGGGCGAAGCCTTGAAGTTTTTGGATAATAAGGCGATTGAGTTATTACCTAAGGATATTTCCATCGGTTATACCGGCGAATCTAAGGACTTTAAAGAAAACCAGAGCAGCATCTTAATCGTGTTCGGTTTAGCGCTCCTAGTGGCTTATCTGGTACTGGCGGCGCAATTTGAAAGCTTTATCAACCCCTTAGTGGTGATGTTTACCGTGCCTATGGGGGTATTCGGTGGCTTCCTCGGCCTGTTAGTCACCAGTCAGGGCATTAACATCTATAGCCAGATTGGGATGATCATGTTGATTGGTATGGTGACTAAAAACGGTATCTTAATCGTCGAGTTTGCCAACCAATTGCGTGACCGAGGTTTAGCCCTAGATAAAGCCATTATCGACGCTTCGACTCGTCGCTTACGCCCCATTTTGATGACAGCCTTCACCACCTTAGTGGGCGCAGTGCCGCTGATCTTCTCATCGGGCGCGGGCTCTGAAAGTCGGATTGCCGTGGGTACTGTAGTGTTCTTCGGCATGACCTTCGCCACTTTTGTAACCCTGTTCGTGATCCCGGCCATGTACCGTTTAATCTCGGCAGCGACCCATTCACCGGGTTATGTTGAGGCGAAACTTGAGGCGGCCATTAAGGCTCAAGAATTAGCAGCGCAAGAGTTAGCGGCGCAAGAGGCAGCCAATCAACAGGAACAAACAGCCAAAGCCTAGCGCGATACAGTAAAACTAAACGGCATAGGATGTTTGTTAAAACCATAAAGCCAAGGGAGTCGTTTCCCCTTGGCTTTTTTATTTAAGTCTGAGAACCGCTCCCTCTGCGCCCTGTCAAGCTCGTCAAGTTAGTCAAGCTCGTCAAACCAAGCCCCACACAAAGCAGCGCCGCGAAGCTAATCACGCCCCCAAGATGGCTAACCATGCCCGCAGCGCCTAAACCTAGCCCCAACAGAATGTAATAAAACAGTCCAAACAGCGCGCCAGCAGAACCAGCATAAGCGCGGTAGTTTGCCAGCGCCGAGCTTAGGATATTAGGAATAGCGATCCCATAAGCAATCACAATCAACAGCATGGGTAGTAAGAAGTAAACATTGTTCAAGCCAATATCAGTCGATTGGATGAGCCAAATACCGAGTCCCCCGAATAGTGCAATAAGGCTTGCTAACCGCACTAATAGTGCACTGGAGTAACCTCTGCCTAGTAATAGTTTATTAAAATAACTGCCAAGGAATGCGCCAAGGCCCAATAACAACCCACTCATCCCGAAGGCAAGCGTCGACAACCCTTGCGCCTCAAACATAAATGGCGCCAATGAAAAGTAGCTAAACCACATCAAGTTAAATGAGGCCACCAGCAAGGTGTTTTTAATTATCTCGCTGTCGGTAAGCATCTTAATAGCTAACTCAACTATCGGGATTTTTTGGGTATGTGCAGGCCTCGTTTCGGGCAAAGATTTTAGCGACAAAAACAACAGCACTATGGCAGAAACCATCAGGGCGACAAACACCCCTTGATACCCCCAATAAGCACTGAGGAGACTCCCCAATAGCAATCCGATAATCGGGCTGATCCCAAGAGACATGCCCATCACCGAAAAGACTTTGGCCAATTCCTCCCCGCTGTAACTGTCACGCATCATGGTTTGAGTAATGACAGACCCGACTGCCGCACCAAAGGCCGATAATACGCGCGCCAGCAGCAACAGGGTAAAGTCGCTAATCATCAATGCGAAGGCTGAACCAATGGCATAACAGACTAATCCCGCAAGCATGGCGTTGCGTCGACCAATGATGTCGGCTAAACGACCCCAGCAAAATACGCCTATAGCAAAGGCGATAAAGTACACGGATAAGGTTTGCGAGGCGCTGGCAACAGACACCGCAAAGTTTTCTGCAATATTTGGCAAAGCCGGGCTATAGATGGTTTCCATAATTTGCGGAAACATCATCAACAGCACGCACAGCCAGAGTGGTGGTTTTATTTTCATGATTTTTATCTGCGTTTTAGCCTTTCAGTGTTAACCGATAAACCAAAACGGCGCTCCATACTTGTCAAAGAGGGCGCAGTATAGATAGGATCCCCAAGTGACAATTAACGACACTTAGACAAAAAACATCAAAAATAAGACAACATGGCCTTTATTCAACCCGAGCAGCAATTTAATCCCGATGCCTTAGACAACCTAGTGATTGGCATTGCCGCCGAAATTGGCGAGCATGACTCAGGTGTACATCAGCACCGCAAGGCTCAGCTGCTCTACTCATCGGCGGGATGTATGCGGTTTAACTTAGCCGATACTCAAGTCGTATTGCCGCCAACCCGTGCAGCTTGGCTGCCCGCAGGCGTGGTACACCAAGTCACAATGCGCGATGTAGTCGCCTATCGTTCACTCTACTTTGAGCCTGAAACCGTGGCGTCTTTGCCGGATAAAGTCACGATTTTCCATGTGAATCCGTTACTCAAAGCGTTAATCGACACTATGTCCTTTTGGCCTTGGGACAAACCCAGACACAGCCAGCACAATGCCTTTGCACTGCTAATTGAAGAGTTACTCCATGCGGATGCACAGAATTTAAGCTTACCCCTGCCCAAGGACAAACGGCTGCAAACTTGGCTTAAGCAATTGCAGCAACAGCAAATAATCCCCGCCAGCTTGCAGGAGATGGCCATTGAAATCGGCGCCAGCGAACGCACCATCAGCCGTATCTTTAGTAACGAAACGGGCATGGCTTATCAGGCGTGGCGGCAACAATGGCGCTTGCTCTCAGCTATTGAGCAATTAGCTGCGGGCGCCTCGGTGGCGCAGGTAGGATTTAATTTACAGTTTTCCAGCGACAGCGCCTTTATCAGCTTTTTTAAACAATATACCGGCACCACCCCGGCGCAATACTTTAGATAATCAATCCGTTAATCTAGCTAACAATCCATTAAGCGCAGCTACACACGGTAACTCCCTTTTAGACCCATTGCAGTTTTGCCTACTCGCGCCATTACCCGCCTTGCTGTGCTATAGTGCGCAGAGTCACCCAACTGATAGCCATAACTTATCCCTTGAAAAAAATCGCCCTCTTTGTCGACGTGCAAAACATCTACTACACCTGCCGTGAGGCTTATCAGCGCCAGTTTAACTATCGCAAACTCTGGCAACAGTTAAGCGCGCAGGGTGAGATTGTCAGCGCCATCGCCTACGCCATTCATCGCGGGGACGATGGTCAGTTAAAATTTCAAGATGCGCTGAGACATATTGGTTTTGAGCTAAAACTTAAGCCCTTTATTCAGCGCAGTGATGGTTCGGCAAAGGGTGATTGGGATGTGGGCATCACCATAGATGTGCTGGAGATGGCGCCCGAGGTGGATACTGTAATCTTGCTGTCTGGCGATGGGGACTTTGCCCTCTTGCTCGATAAGATAAGGCAAAAATACGCCATCGAGGCTGAGGTGTATGGCGTGCCCTCCCTCACGGCAAAATCTCTAATGGATGCTGCCACGCAGTTTATTCCTATCACTCCCGATTTACTGCTCTAACCTTTTACGCTAGTGAGCCACTAAGCCTCATACTCTTGTGTCGAGAGTTGGTAAAAATTATCCGCATCGGCTAGCAACACATCATAAACGTTCGAGTCCAACTTACCTTGTTGAACCATAGGCAACATAATCTCCAGCACCTCACTTAAGGACATAGAACCTCGATAAGGCCGATGTTGGGTTAAGGCTTGAAATACATCGACGAGTGCAAGGATACGCGAAGGTAAATCTAACTGTTCTTGTCTTTTTCTAAAGGGATAGCCCGAGCCATCGAGACGCTCATGGTGGTTTGACGCCCACTCACCAATCACAGACTTAGGAAAAAAGCTCTTTAAGGTGTGGTCGGTATCGACTGTGTGGCGCTTCATAATCGAGTATTCCTCCCTAGTCAGCTTGCCTTCCTTATGGAGTAATAAATCGGGGGTTTTGAGCTTACCAACATCGTGTAACAGCCCAGCCACATACAATAACTCGGCATCGGTATCCGATATGCCACAATCCTTAGCGACCAGTTTTGCCAGCAGTGCCACCTTGTCCGAATGATGAAAAGTAAAGGGGCTCTTGGCATCGACAATCCGCGCCAAAAATCTTGATATCTGCTTAACGCCTTCGAGATCCAACTGTTTGTCGTACAGTTGATTCGCTTCAAACTCGAGAGCCATTTGCTCGATATGGGCAGCCTCCATGTTGTACCAAAAACCGTCTTTACTGACTAATTGGCACATGGCCGCCACCATATTAGGCTCGAAGAGCACGCCACTGTGGGCTAGCAAATTATCCGCAACTAACCCCTCATGGAGGGTGATAAGCTCTTGATGACAACCATGGGTATAGCGCGCCCGCAGAAAATCGGTCCGATCGGCCAGAAACACCAATGCAGCAAGGTCACGGTCAAACTCAGAGATTGCCGCGGTTTGCAACTCTAGCCAAGGTGTATGGTGATAAAGCACAGTGAGGGCAAAGACATCTAGGATAGGGCACTTCATTAATGCCTCATACCCACGGCGGCTGTGGGAGGTGGCATCTTCTGGCTGCATTAATTTGAGTAGGCGTAGATGTTCCTCGGAGGAAGACACGCCGCAGTCATGGATAAGCCCCGCAAAATAGGCAAACTGCTTCTTTTCATCTGACCAGCCAAGCACATTGGCGCATTCATAAGCGATATAAGCCACCCGATGACCGTGGTGTAAGTCATCCACGCCAACAAAATCCAATGCCGTCGCCACGGCTAACAGCGCATGCCGCACATCAATTTTGATGCTGATTTCTTGGGGCTGAAAAGCATTCATCGCATTTTCCTAATTTAACGCACTGATCTAACTATAGTTACTTCGTCGATATTTACCCGCAAAAATAAAAAAAGACCTGCATTTGCAGGTCTTTTAAGGAGATAACAGATTGAACTGGCTTAATTATTGTGCCGTTAGCGCTTCCGCTTTACGGCGACCGCGTTTAGCGAGGGCATAGTAAAACAGCGGTGTCAGGATTAACCCAAACAGTGTCACCCCAATCATACCGGCAAATACCGCGACGCCCATGGCTTGACGCATCTCGGCGCCCGCGCCTGTTGAAAACACCATGGGTACCACCCCCATGATAAAGGCGATAGAGGTCATCAAGATGGGGCGTAAACGTAAGCGCGCCGCCTCGAGAATCGACTCCATGACTTCCATGCCATGGTCTTGTTTTTCTTTGGCAAATTCGACAATCAGAATCGCGTTCTTGGTCGCTAAGCCCACGAGGACGATAAGACCAATCTGGGTGAAAATATTATTATCACCGCCATAAATAAGCACACCACTAAGCGCTGAGAGTAAGGTCATTGGAATGATTAAGATAATCGCCAATGGCAAACTCAAACTCTCGTACTGCGCCGCCAGCACCATAAATACCAGCAGGATCACCAGAGGGAACACTAACAAGCCTGTGTTACCAGCGAGGATCTGCTGATAGGTCAGCTCAGTCCACTCGTAGGTCATACCTATCGGCAAAGTCTCGGCGAGGATTTTCTCAATCGCCGCCTGCGCTTGGCCCGAACTCACACCGGGTGCAGGGCCACCGTTAATCTCAGCCGTAGTGAAACCGTTATAGTGCATCACACGATCGGGCCCCGCACTCTGGCTCACATTGATAAAGGAGCCGAGTGGGATCATATCACCATTCACATTAGGCACTTTTAACTGACTGATCTGCTGCGGGCTTTGACGGAATGCTTCGTCGGCCTGCATATTCACCTGATAGGTTCGACCGAAACGATTAAAGTCGTTGACATAGGTCGAGCCCATATAGGTTTGTAATGTCTGGAAAATTTGATCGAGCGACACTGCCTGCTGTTTCGCTTTAGTCCGATCGATATCCAGTTCAAGTTGTGGCACGTTCACTTGGTAGCTGGAGAAAATCCCTGCTAATTGTGGATCAGCCCACGCCTTGTACATCACTTGTTGGGTCACCTGATACAAGGCCTCATAACCAAGGTTGGCTCTGTCTTGAATTTGCAGACGGAACCCTCCAATAGTGCCGAGGCCTTGCACAGGTGGCGGCGGGAAGATGGCAATAAACGCATCCTGAATACCAGCAAATTTCTGATTTAATTGGCCGGCAATCGCATTCGCCGACAGTTCAGGACTCTTACGTAACTCAAAATCATCTAGGGCAACAAACACCACGCCCGAGTTAGGACTATTGGTAAAACCGTTGATACTCAGACCGGGGAAGGCAATAGAGTGCGCCACACCGGGGTGATTTAAGGCGATGTCGGACATTTTCTTGATCACCGCATCGGTACGCTCGAGTGAGGCCGCATCCGGTAATTGGGCAAATGCCACTAAATACTGCTTATCCTGTCCTGGCACATAACCCGTTGGGGTATTTACAAATTGCACGCCCGTGAGCGCAACCATCCCCAGATACACCAGTCCGATAATGCCGCCAAAACGGATCACCTTACGCACTAAATAGCCATAACCCTCTGATGCACGGTTGAATAAGCGATTGAATGGCGTAAATAACCAACCACCAAACAGCTTATCCATTAACCGAGTGAGCGCATCTTTAGGCGCATCATGGCCCTTGAGCAACAACGCCGATAACGCTGGGCTCAAAGTGAGCGAGTTAATGGCCGAAATAAAGGTCGAAATCGTGATAGTCAGCGCGAACTGCTTATAAAACTGCCCCGTTAATCCGCTCATAAAAGCGGTCGGAATAAACACCGCGGCCAACACTAAGGTGGTTGCCACAATCGGCCCAGTCACTTCCTTCATGGCTTTTTGTGTTGCGGCAATGGGGCTTAAACCCGAGGCGATATTTCGCTCGACGTTTTCTACCACTACGATGGCATCGTCGACCACAATCCCGATGGCCAGCACCAAACCAAACAGCGACAACGCATTGAGCGAGAAGCCCATCAAGTGCATAAAGGCGAAGGTACCCACCAAAGACACAGGCACGGCCACCAGCGGAATAATCGAGGCACGCCAAGTCTGCAGGAATAGCACCACCACGAGCACCACTAAGAGCACGGCTTCGAGCAGGGTTTTCACCACCGCATGGATAGAGCCACGCACAAACACAGTCGGGTCGTAGACAATCTCGTATTGCAGCCCTTCGGGGAAAGACTTCGCCAGTCTTGCCATTTCGGCGCGCACATCGTCGGAGATTTGAATCGCATTCGAGCCTGATGCTTGGAACACTGGAATAGCTACCGCGTCCTTGTTATCTAGCAATGAACGCAGCGCATAGCTGGTTGCACCGAGTTCGACGCGTGCCACATCCTTAAGACGGATCACCTCACCGTTTTGCCCGACCTTGATGATAATGTCTTCGAATTCTGACAGTTCAGTCAGACGCCCCTTAACGTTAATCAAGAGTTGGAAGTCGGCATTACCGCTAGGCTGCGCCCCTAAACTGCCCGCTGCCGCTTGCTGATTTTGCTCACGTACCGCGGCGATAATTTCAGCTGGCGACATGCCAAGCGCCGAGACTTTATTCGGGTCAAGCCAGATCCGCAGACTATATTCGCCCGCACCGAATAAACGCACCGCGCCCACGCCTTTGATCCGTGCTAACTCATCTTTTACGTTGAGCGCCGCGTAGTTAGACAAATACAGCATGTCATAACGGTTATCTGGCGACAGTAAATGCACCACCATGGTTAAGTCTGGCGAGGACTTTTCGGTCACAATCCCAAGGCGTTGAACCTCCTGCGGCAAACGTGGCATAGCACGGTCAACCCGGCTCTGTACTTGGGTTTGCGCCCTGTCCACATCGGTGCCAATGGCGAAGGTAATGGTCAAGGTCATGCGTCCATCGGACGTCGCCTGCGATGACATATACAGCATGTCTTCGACGCCGTTGATTTCCTGCTCTAAGGGCGAGGCAACCGTTTCGGCGATGACTTTAGGGTTAGCGCCAGGGTAGTTGGCGGTTACCACGACCGTCGGAGGCACCACTTCAGGGTATTCGGTAATGGGTAATTGCCAGACGGCAATCGCCCCGGTGATAAAAAACAGCAGCGAGAGAACGGCTGCAAATATCGGTCTTTTAATAAAAAACTGCGACAACATTCTGTTGGATTCCTTAACCGCGGCTCGCTACTTCAACGTCTGGAGTGGTGATATTTTCTTGATGTTTATCAAGCAGTAATTGAGCTTGACGAAGCGCCTCTAGCTGTTCGCTGTCGGCCATATCAACCAGGTGTGGCTCAATTTGCATCTTAGGACGAACCCTTTGCATACCATTGACGACGATTTTGTCGTCTGCCGCTAAACCTTGCTTAACAATGCGTAAACCTTGAACTTTTTCACCTAGGGTGACGCCGCGATACTCCACGGTGCCATCGTTTGCCACCACTAAGACGAACTTGTTGTTCAGATCGGTGCCCACGGCTTTATCGTCAATTAAGATGCCGTCATAGGCGCCGCTACCGGCGGTACGTAATCTGGCGAACAGACCAGGGAGCAAGCTGTTGTCTTCATTGCTAAACGTAGCACGCACTCGAATAGTGCCTGTCTGTCTGTCCATCGAATTATCGACAAAGTCCACTAGGCCTATGTGTTGATATTCGCGCTCGTTGGCCAGCGCCATATACACGGGATTGTCGCCAGCCCTAGGGTCTTTACGCTTTTTCTCGGCGGTTAACTTGACGTATTTTAGATAGGTTTGCTCATCCACATCGAAGTAGGCATACATGCTGGCGGTCGACACTAAGCTGGTTAATACACTCTGCCCCGCAGACACATAGTTACCCGCAGTGACATTGGCGTAGGAGGCTCGGCCATCAATCGGCGCGCGCACTTGGGTGTAATCTAAGTCCAACTCGGCGCGCAGCAGCGCCGCTTTCACAGAGGCTACGGCCGCCGTGGTTTGGCGTTTGTTAGACTCGCGGGTATCGAGTAATTCTGCAGATACCGCCTTTTGGGCAAAGAGTTTACGGGCACGTTCTAAGTCGTTCGTGGCCAGTTGCTCAGCAGAGAGCGCGCTAGCAAGATCTGCTCTTAACCGGGCCACTTCCGCTTCGAACACACTCGCATCGATATGGAAGAGCACATCGCCTTTTTTCACTAAGGCGCCTTCTTTAAAGTTTACCGACGCGATATAGCCAGATACGCGTGGCACTAAGGTCACACTCTCTGGCGCCTGCA
The DNA here is from genome assembly GCF_029843705.1 of Shewanella sp. GD03713. Taxonomy (NCBI): domain Bacteria; kingdom Pseudomonadati; phylum Pseudomonadota; class Gammaproteobacteria; order Alteromonadales; family Shewanellaceae; genus Shewanella; species Shewanella sp. GD03713. The sequence continues at coordinate 1,232,537 of NZ_JAOCIW010000001.1, read as the reverse complement.
AACGGCCAGTAAATTCATCCCACTCGGTAACACGCTCATGCAATACCTGCGCAACATCGACCTTAGGTGCACCCGGTGCTTGCCCCTGCTGGGCTTCGGGTTCACCACAGGCCGAAAGGACAAAAGCCGCCACGGCAGTCAACATCAATATCCGTAAAGGTTGGTTACTTTTCATCTTACAATCCTCATGTGGCAGGCATTTATCTCGTTTAAGACAGACTTCAGTGATGGGCACTCGGTCAAAACCAATAAATACCGACTGGTAAAAAATATTATGTACTGGACGGTAATATATGGTGTAAACTGACTCTGTCAACTTATTTTGTACCGACTAGTATTTAATTTTTTGTGACAGCGTGAAACTATGTAGTTAAGCCTTTGAGGTTATTAGGGCGTGTTGACGTTTCGAGATTAGATTTTGTTCGTTCTGGCAAGCACGTGCTCGCGAAACGAGGAATGATGTGTAGTTATTCTACTCAAATGACGAGCGGCTCTTATGACAGAAAGTAAGAGCAAGGGCTTGCCAGACGAACCCTTCGGGCAGCATTTGGCTGGCGTTTCTGCTGCGTTATCGTCCGTTTATGTAGAATAACTACACAGCACGGACTTTGCCTTGCATAAAAGCCAGCCAAATTGCTGCAAAAATAACCCTGAAACGTCAACACGCCCTAGCCACAGCGAACGTGCTATGTGGGCTTGAATGGACGTATATTTTGGTGAGTTACTCACCTAACCCGCAGACAGCAGGCAAGAGTGGCTGGACATGAACTAAACCCATGTCTATCCTAGGGGCAATTGAGAATTGAGGAGCCTAATGATGTCAACCGTCACCCAGACGCCCTGCGTAGGTCGCCCACGAGCCTTCGACGCCGACGATGCATTGGCCAAAGCCTTGGAAGTCTTCTGGCAAAAAGGTTTTGAAGGTACATCGTTAACCGATCTGACTCAGGCCATGGGCATCAACAAACCCAGCCTATATGCCGCCTTTGGTAATAAAGAGCAGCTTTTTCTGAAAGCGATCGAGTTATACGAGCAGCGCCCCTGTGCATTTTTCTATCCTTCGCTTGAAAAAGAAACCGCCTATCAAGTGGTTGAGGCCATGCTCTATGGCGCAGCATCATCTTTAGTGGATGAGAGTCATCCCCAAGGCTGCTTAATTGTTCAAGGCGCCCTCGCCTGTAGCGAAGCCGGACAAGCGATCAAAGATACCTTGATTACCCGCCGCCGTGACGGAGAACAGGCACTATGCCAACGTCTGCAACGGGCAAAGGATGAAGGCGATTTACCCGCAGATGCCGATCCGCTGCTGCTGTCTCGATATATAGGCACAGTGCTGCAAGGCATGGCAGTGCAAGCCACCAATGGCATATGCCCCGGAGAATTACGCAAAGTCGCCGAGCTAGTGTTAGCCAACTTTCCGAAAAATAATGCGTGATAGTGCGACTAGCTGATAGCCATTGACATAAACCCCAGCAAACTCTGGGGTTTATGCTTTTAAAGCCGCTATCGAAATTAATCTTGAGATTAGTGCTGAACTTGGTGAGTGACTAAGCTTGGGCGCAGCAGATTGTCGTGGACAGGACAACGGTTACACACAGTATCTAAAAACTCACTCTTTTGTGCATCGGTTAAATCAGCATCAATGCTGGCATTGATGGCAATTTCTTTAAATCCCACAGGATCATCCGAAGGCTGGCCTAGTAATCCAGCCGAATTCATCACGGCTCTGACATGCACATCGAACTGGTGAATGGTGATATTTCGCTCACGCGCAACCATCTTAGCAATCGCCGAAATACAGCCTCCGAGCGAAAATAAAAAGGTCTCTAAGGGATTAGCGCCTTCATTGGTCGCGCTGGGTTGATCGATAATCAGCAAATGCTCACGTACCTGCGCCGTAACCTTCCAACCGCTTCCCATATGTGTGGTGACTTCAACGACTTTATCCGCCATGACTTACTCCATTAGTTTTTTTTCAATCAGATTATTCTAATAATTAAAAAACCAAAAGTCACAACTTAAGATCACAGTTTTATGGCCTAACTCGTTTTGTCATAAACAATCTCGGCCACATCACAAATCGCAAAATCATTAGGTTCGTTATAGGCACTTATGATATAAATTTCCGATTAGGAATAGGATGATACGGAAATAAGATGCGTGTTTGCAGCCCAACAAGGAATGAATTTCAGCGTGTAATAAATAACCCGCTGACGTTGTTGACTGCGGCTTGCTTATTTTTATTCTCTGCCACAAGCCACTCCTCCTTTGCCCAAGAAAGCCAAAGTAGCCCACAAGCCGCAGGCCATAGCATCACCTTAGCCGCCGAAGACAGCTGGCCACCGTTTGCCAATCAGTTTGGCCAAGGGATCTCCCATCGCCTTATCGCGGCGGCATTCAAACAATCTCAAGTGGAAGTCAACAGCCTAGTCGTGCCCTATAGCCGCGCCCTTATGATGGCCGAAAAAGGTGCCGTCGATGGAGTCTTTAACGTGACCCGCGAGGCGAGTACCGAGCAACGTTTTGTGTTTGGTAACACGCCGCTATTTGTGGCGAAAGCCTCTTTTTATCAACGTAAACAACGCCCGCTCATCGCCGCCAATAAATGGGAAATTCCCAAAGGCAGCATAGTCGGGGTCATAAAAAGTTATGAGTATGGCGATGAGTTTCCCGAACTGGTGAAACAGCGCCAACTGAATGTCATCACGGTCGCCAACCAACAGCAACTGATTAATCTGTTGATGATTGGCCGAGTCGATGCAGCGGTCATGTTCGACTTAGTCGCGCAGGAAAACCTGCAAAAAATGGGCGTCAGTGACGATGTGATCCCCGCCTTTAATAACCACAGCAGCGAGATTTATCTGGCCTTTTCGAAGCAAAACCCCAAAGCCGCACAACTCGCTAAAGAGCTGGATCTGGGCTTAACCCAGTTAAAAGCCAATGGACAGTATCAACAACTGCTTAGCACTAAGTAACCTTTCAAACCGCCATTAGCTGCCTTGAGTACGGATAATCTCTTGGTTCACCCAATGTAGCAGCTGCTTAATCGCTTTCGAGAGGATCTGATTCTGCCGCACGATGTAACCCAAACTGGTGCTCGGAAACTGCGGCAATGGCGTGACTTTACTCTTTAAGTGCGTCTTAGTGTAAATCGAAAACTCAGGCACAATTGCCACCCCAAAGCCCGCCTCGGCCCAATCGATTTGCGCATCCACACTGCCGACTTCCATGATCCGATAACGGGGTAAATTTAAGGTCGGTAATGCGGGATCGAGCAACTCGCGGGTACGAGTATCATGGCCGAGCAGAATCAAAGTCGGCCGCTCCGCATGGGGCATATCATGGCTGGCTTGGCTTTGCTGCCACAGCTGCAAATTATCCCCAAAGGCACACCATTTGATTTGCTGTAACTCGGTAAAATGCAGCGGCTGACTCTCCTTTTGCGCGATCACAAAGCCTAAATCCGCCTCGGCATTAGTCACCAATTCTGAGGCTTGGGAAGACGTGGTATTAAGCAGGGAAAAATCAATCCCGGGGAATTCCGCTTTAAATAACTGAAATGGCTGAATAAGCAGCAAACGCGAAATGATATCGCTGGCCGCTATGGTCAAGGTGCCTTGACTGAGATCGTTGATGGCATTGAGATCCGCCTGACACACTTGCAGTTCCATCAAGGTCTTCTGGCTGCTCTCGAGCAAACGAAACCCCGCCTGAGTTAGCCTAAACGGATTGCGCTCAATCAACTTAACTCGAGTATTCTGCTCCAGTTGTTTGATATGCAAGCTGACATTGGGCTGCGTCATATGCAGCGCCGCTGCCGCCTTTCCGAAGTGCTTACACTCGGCTAAGGTCACGAAGGTCTTTAACCAATGAAGTTCGAGCATCGCATTCATCTCCATCCATCAATTCAGCTCACCCTATGATATATGATTTCCTTATCACGACGATAACTATAATTAATTTCTCTTATTCATTAAGCAGGTCTAGCATAATCGCTTAATTCCTGTGGAGATGATGTTATGCCGTCTATCGTAGTTGTTGGTGCAAATTGGGGTGATGAAGGCAAAGGCCGAATCGTAGATTATTTAGCCGCAGATGCTGCAGCGAGTGTCCGCTTCCAAGGCGGTAACAACGCAGGTCATACGGTCGTTAACGACTTTGGCACCTTTAAATTACACCAATTACCTAGCGGTATTTTCAATCCAAACTGCGTTGCAGTACTTGGCCCTGGCATGGTGATCAGCCCTGAAAAACTCAGTGTTGAAATCGCCGAAGTCGAAGCGGCTGGCATTGAAGTTAAATTATGTATTTCTGACCGCGCAACCCTTTGCTTACCAATCCATGCGCTGGAAGATACCTTAGAAGAACAACGTTTAGGCGATCTGGCCTACGGTTCAACTCGTCAAGGTATCGCTCCTGCCTATGGCGATCGCGTGATGAAAAAAGGCATTCTGGTTGGCTGGCTAAAGCAACCGGAAGTGCTGAAAGAACGCATTCAATTTATGCTCGACTGGAAGTTGCCACAGTTAAAAGCACTGTACCCAAGCTGTGACTTCAACCAAACAGCAGAAGAAATGACTCAGTGGTTATTAGAGGTGACCGCCCCATGGCGTCCATTTATTTGCAACGTGACTGAGCCATTAAAAGCCTTACAAAAACAAGATGCTAACTTGTTATTTGAAGCGCAATTAGGCGCCGGTCGTGACTTGATTTACGGCGAATATCCTTACACGACCTCTTCTAACGTGACAGCGGCTTTCGCAGGTCTAGGAAGTGGTTTACCGGCTCTGCGCCCAGAGCGTGTGATTGCCGTAGCTAAAGCCTTCAGCTCATCCGTTGGTACTGGCACCTTAGTCACTGCGATGGAAGAGCAGGATGATTTCCGTAAAAACGCTAACGAATTTGGTGCAACCACGGGTCGTCCACGTGATATGGGTTACTTCGATGCCGTTGCTACTCGCAATGGTGTTGAGCTGCAAGCCGCAACTGAAATCGCCCTGACCAAGATTGACTGTCTGACAGGCATGAAAGATCTCAAGATTTGTGTTGCCTACGACGGTGAGCACACTGAGAACCCAATTTGGCCACAAACAGCTGCATTAAGCCCAGTGTATGAGCAAATGGAAAGCTGGAGTGAAGACATCACCACTTGCCGTACCTTCGAAAGTCTGCCAAAGGCTGCACAACATTATGTTGAACGCATCGAAGCCCTCATGGGCGTGCGCGTCAGCATGGTGTCAGTTGGACCTGAGCGCGATCAAATGATCATTCGCTAACGCATCGATTACCCTACAAAAAAGCCATATTCGTTTCGGCGAATATGGCTTTTTACTTTTGCTTTTTATACTCATCCCCCATTCCAATGGGACTGAGCGACTCTCTTGGGTTTTGTTTCACAAAATAAACCGCTAGACTGCGCTCAAATGAATAATCCTATATCGATGATTTTATGCCGCAATTTAGCCCGACTTATTCTTTTCCTGTGCAAATTTACTACGAAGATACCGACTTTTCTGGTGTGGTGTATCACCCGAACTTTTTGAAATACTTCGAGCGCGCCCGTGAGCATGTGATTGGCGCCGAGCGTTTACGCGAGCTCTGGCAACAGCAACAATTAGGTTTCGCCGTGTATCGCAGTGATATGTTGTGCCACGAAGGCGTGGAATTTGCCGACATCATCGATATCCGCACTAAGTTCTACTTTGAGAGTAAATACCGCACTGTATGGCTGCAGGAAATTTGGCGACCCAACGGCAAAAAACCTGCGGTTACGGCCACCATTGAAATGGTCTGTATGAATCAAGCGCGACAACTCGCGCCGATGCCAGCAGAGTTAATAACTCAATTAAGCTTAGGAATGTGACCCCATATTGACGCAAAGCATTTTGGGAGCAGGACGAAGTCGATGCCAGTGCATCTCAAGCTCTACTGCCCGCATTGGCTTGGCGTAGCATATGCCTTGAATCCGATCGACGCCCATCTTGACTAAGAAATTAAGCACCTCTTGGGTTTCGACGCCTTCGACCGTTACCTCATAACCGAGTTTTTTAGCAATATTAATGCTGGCCTCAAGGATATATTCAGAGGGTTCGTTCGGTTTCAGATCCTCAAGAAATGCTTTATCAATCTTCACTTCGTTTGCAGGTAAATGTTTTAAATAAGCGAGGGAAGAATGACCTGTACCAAAATCATCGATGGCGAGTTTTACCCCAAGGCTGCGGATTTGCGCTAAGGTATCAACGGCTTTATTTAAATCTGCCATCAAAGTACTCTCAGTAATTTCAATCATTAAGCATTCTGGCGGTAACTGGTAATGCTTTAGGCGCGCATCGATTTCATGGGGTAAGGTTTCACTATCGAGATCGCGAGTCGATAAATTCAACGCAACACAAACAGAAATCCCCGCTAATCGCCATTTTACCTGCTGCTGGAGCACTTGTTCTAAAGCCCAATGGCTAACGAGATCGATCATACCCGCGCATTCGGCAAGTGGGATAAATTCCCCAGGAGAAACCAATCCTAGCTCTTCATGTTCCCAGCGGATTAATGCCTCGACCTGAGTGCATCCGCCTGAAGCAACATCCTGCTTAGGTTGGTAAACCATGTATAAATGATTGCGTTGTAAACCATTAGGCAAGCTATCAATAATCTTTAATTCTCGCAGCTGGCGAATATCGTCATTCTCACTGTAACAGGCTATTTCAATTCGAGTTGAACGGGCTTTTTTGAGTGCTAAATCGAGTCTTCTGAGCATATTACTCACGTCGGCATGGTGCTGCGCTAATTGCAAACAGCCAATTTGTAGGCGCACACTGACTGGCGTATCCTTAATTTTAAAGGGTACCTGCAAGCGACCACGTAAATGCAGCAACGACTCCTGCGACAAACTCTGCTCATAATAGAGAAAAAACTCATCACCATTTAAGCGGGCAATCAGTTTCGGCTTTAGGCTTAAGCCAGTTAACCGATCGGCAAACTGTTTTAGCAAAATATCGCCAAACACAAACCCAAAAAGATCGTTCACATAGCGAAAACGATAAATATCAATAAGTACTAAAGTACCTTGTGTGATAGGCATTAACGAAGCCAGTGCGCGTTTAAGCCCAACACGATTATTTAACCCTGTCAGCTTATCTTTGCCCATGCCCGCTGGCAGTGCAGCGAGCATCTCATTTAAGGAATGATACAGGGACGCATACTCTTGCGGCACATCTGCAATATTAAGTGGGCTTCGGTCAGTCTTTTGCTTTTCAAGTTGAGGGCATAACTGTGCTAAGAATTGCTGCTGTTGGCGCAATGCTTGGGATCTTGTGCGTAAAAGAAACAGCACGGCGATCAAAACGATAACCAACGCTAAACTGATAAACTCCAGAATAACCATATCTAGGCCTCAATCTTACAGCGTAAGCTAATGACCAATATTTCCTCACCATAGGACAAGATTAATTTCCTTCTAAGCCCTAGGATTACTGGTAACTTTCTTTGATTGAATGGAATTTATCCATAAATTCATCACTTGCTAAGTCATTCGCCGAGACGGGCAATCCACGGCTAACAAACACATCCATCCGCTGCTCAAAATCAGCTCCTGCGCGTAACTCGCCAGTGTAGAATGCCGCGGCACGGATAAAATCTAAGTAGGTAACATGGTCGGGTAAATAGGGCAAATCAGCCCATCGCTCAACCACTTCCATCACCTCTGGTGCAAAATCCCAACTTTTTAACACGGCACGACCTAAAGGGCCTTGCATTTTACGTACTAAAGAACGCAATTGCTCAATACTGGTAAATAACTCAGGATGGGCCTCCGCCTCGGTGAGCACAGGCAAAGCACCGATATTATGGACTAAACCTGCAAGGGTTAAAGTGTCTAAATTTAACTGGCTAGGACGACGCTTATTGTACATCTGCAATATGGCACAAGCCGCAGCCGTCACATCGATAGAAGTACGCCAAACCTCATCCATCACTTCCCACACCATTTCATTGGTGGAAATAAATAGCTGCTCCATCGCCACTGATGTCGCAATACTCTTAATTTGGATTAAGCCAATGCGGGAGACTGCGCTATTAATACTCTCGGCGGGAATCCCACGACTATACAAGGCACTGTTGGCCACTTTAATAATACGCGCCGAAATGGCCGCATCTTGACCAATCACCTCAGCCACTTGCTTAAGACTTGCATCTGAGCGGCTCACCACTTCTTGCACCCGCATGGCGACTTCAGGCAAGGTTGGCAATACTAAGGCATCATCTTTTAATTTTTTAAGTAATCCGACTAACAGTAGATGTTCAGTAGACATCTTCGCTCCCATCAATCTGCAAACATAAAGCGGTAATAGTTGGAGTATATCAGTTGACGATCATTTGATGGGCAGAAAAAAGCATCAGACGTTAATTATTTGTATGACGCTGTTATCAATTTCACCCAGAACGGCATACGAAACTTCTTGGCTATCCCTTGATTCGCTTAAGCGAAATCGCACTAAACAGACGAGACGTCGTCAATCCACAGACAAGCGTCATCCCCCGCCATCACCTAGCTTAGGGGTATATTCGTAAAATGCGAACTATACCTAATCTTAGACGAGGTGATTTGCATAACCCTACTTTGATTGTGTAAAATGCCGCCCCCGCGCACTGCGCCTCCATCTACCAACCAATTCGAGAGTCATTATGTTCAAACCTGAGTTGTTATCTCCCGCTGGGACGCTGAAAAACATGCGTTACGCTTTTGCCTATGGTGCAGATGCCGTGTATGCCGGCCAGCCGAGATATAGCCTAAGGGTTCGTAATAATGACTTTAAAATGGAAAACCTAGCTACAGGTATCGAAGAAGCCCATGCGCTGGGTAAAAAGCTTTATGTGGTGAGTAACATTGCTCCCCACAACGCTAAGCTCAAAACCTATATCAAAGATATGGAACCGGTAGTGGCGATGAAGCCCGATGCGCTGATCATGTCAGACCCCGGCCTTATCATGATGGTGCGTGAGGCCTTCCCTGAGCAGGTGGTGCATTTATCGGTGCAAGCCAACGCCATTAACTGGGCGTCGGTCAAATTTTGGCAGACCCAAGGCATTAAACGGGTGATTTTATCCCGTGAATTGTCCTTGGATGAAATCGAAGAAATCCGTCAGCGTTGCCCAGATATAGAGTTAGAGGTGTTTGTCCACGGCGCCCTGTGTATGGCCTACTCGGGTCGCTGTTTGCTGTCGGGTTATATCAATAAGCGCGATCCAAACCAAGGTACTTGCACTAACGCCTGCCGCTGGAAATACGATGTGCACGAAGCACAGCAAACTGACTCTGGCGATATCATTGCCACCCCCAATGCGGTGCAAATCGAAACACCAACCTTAGGCGCGGGTCCTGCGACCGACCAAATCTTCCTGCTGCAAGAAGCCAATCGCCCCGGCGAATACATGCCAGCGTTTGAAGATAAGCATGGCACTTATATCATGAACTCCAAGGACCTGCGCGCAATCCAACACGTTGAGCGTTTAGCGAAAATGGGCATCGACTCGCTGAAGATCGAAGGCCGTACTAAGTCCTTCTACTATGTGGCCCGTACCGCACAGCTATACCGTCAGGCCATCGACGATGCCGCCTCAGGCAAGAGCTTCGATCGCAGCTTGATGAACCAACTCGAAGGCTTAGCGCACCGCGGCTACACCGAAGGTTTCTTACGTCGCCACGTACATGATGAATATCAAAACTACGACTATGGCTACTCAGTCAGCGATACCCAACAATTTGTGGGTGAATTAACCGGTAAACGCAATCTGGCTGGCCTTGCCGAAATCGAAGTGAAGAACAAATTCTCTGTCGGTGATAGTGTTGAATTAATGACGCCACAGGGCAATATCAGCCTCACCATCGAGCAACTCGAAAACCGCAAAGCCGAATCGGTTGAAGCGGGATTAGGTTCGGGCCATACCGTTTACTTGCCCGTGCCGAAAGAGGTTGATCTGAACCACGGCATTTTACTGCGTAATCTGCCCCAAGGTCAGGATACCCGCAACCCACACGAAGCAGGCTAAGGCATGGCATTACTGATCGACGACAGTTGCATCAATTGCGACATGTGTGAACCTGAATGTCCGAATCAGGCCATCACCATGGGGGAAGAAATCTACGAAATCGACCCAGACCGCTGCACCGAATGCGTAGGCCATTACGATAAGCCGACTTGCGTCTCCGTCTGTCCGATTGATTGTATTGACCCCGACCCTAACCGCGTCGAGTCCCACGACGAGCTGTTGGTCAAATTCGCCATACTCACGCAAAAAATTTGAGTGAGCATCGCCCGTCCAAGCTAAACAAAAAGCCCCGCAATGTCAGCGGGGCTTTTGTTTAACGGTTGATTACAGCCAAGTTCGCATCAGCTTAAGCTTGGGGATTTAGCCAAAATCACCGTCGGTTTTGCCTCAAGCTGCAAACGCACAATGGCATCGGCCAGCTTTTCAACGCTTAAGCGAATGGGTGTCGGCAGGCTGGCAAACTCAATACTCAGCAGCAGGTTTTTCACCTCAAGCCCTAACTCGGTATCGCCTTCGATGCTCAGTTTACGTTGGAAAAACAGCGTATCAGGGTCTTCTTTTGCCGCAGCGACCAATAACAGCTCGGCGGAATTGGCACTAAAGCTGACCTGGGCATCGGTCAGCTCACGCACCTGCCAGCGGCCATCGAAACTCACTTCAAAATACAGATTTAAATCTTCAACCCGAATCGCAACCCATTTATCTGTCAAGAAATCTAACTCGCCATCTTCGGCCTGCGGCGCCAGCAGCTGCGTTAAGAGTTGGCTAAGTACCTTGGCCTTAAGGCTAAAGGGCACTTTGGAGAGTGGCAAACGGATCAGTTTTGGGGTGAGTTCGAGCAGTTGTTTTGCAAGATTAGCTGAAAAAACAGCGGACATAAGCGGTTACCTAAGGATAAAAAACACTATATCTCCCAGTTTACCGAGATTTTATGATCTTAAACCTGTTTTAAATCAATTCACCGCCATTCAATCTTCCCTACACTCTGCCCCTGTTATTTTATCGGGAGCACCATTATGGAGTTGTTGTGTCCAGCAGGAAACCTGGCCTCGCTAAAGTCGGCGCTGCAGGCCGGAGCCGATGCTGTCTACCTTGGGTTAAAGGATGATACCAATGCACGTTCATTCGCGGGCTTAAACTTCACCCCTGCAAAATTACAGGAAGCCGCCGAGCTCACCCATCAGCGGGGCAAGAAAATCTTCCTCACCTTAAATACCTTTCCTAAGCCGAATGAGGAGCACCGTTGGTATCAAGCTATCGACTTGGCGGCCAGTATTGGCGTTGATGCCTTAATCGTTGCCGATCTGTCGCTGCTCGACTATGCCCACAGGCAATATCCGCATATTCCGCTGCATTTATCGGTACAGGCCAGCGCCACCAACTTGGGCGCACTGAGTTTTTATAAAGAGGCTTTTAATATCGCGCGGGTGGTATTACCCAGAGTGCTGTCGATGAAACAAGTACGCGACCTCGCCAAGGTCAGCCCTGTCGATTTAGAGGTCTTTGCCTTTGGCAGTCTGTGCATTATGGCCGAAGGCCGCTGCAACTTATCCTCCTATGTTACCGGTCAATCGCCAAACACTGGTGGCTCTTGCTCGCCAGCGAAACACGTGCGCTGGCAGGAACAGGGCCAAGACAGGCTGACTCGCCTCAACGAAGTCTTGATTGATAAATCAGGGCTCGATGAACAAATGGGCTACCCCGTCGTCTGTAAAGGCCGTTATCTCACCCAAGACGATGATAAACCGCAATATCTGCTCGAGTCTCCCACCAGCCTAAATACCCTTAGCTTGCTGCCTGAGCTTGCCAAAGCGGGCATAGTGTCACTCAAGATTGAGGGGCGTCAGCGCAGCCCTGCCTATGTAGAACAGGTGACCAAGGTTTGGCGCCAAGCGATTGATACCTATCTTAATCAACCAGATAAATTCCAGACGCAGGCCCATTGGGAGCAAGCCCTCGCGAAAGTCTCCGAAGGCCAAATTACTACCTTAGGCGCCTACGAGCGTGACTGGCAATAGCCCTAGCGATAACCACAAAGAAGAAACGATTATGAAAATTTCCCTCGGCCCACTGCTCTATTGCTGGGAAAAACAACAGGTCATCGACTTTTATCAGCAGGTGGCCAATAGTCAGATCCCGTTAGTTTATTTGGGTGAAGCCGTCTGTAGCCGTCGACGCGAACTCAAATTTGGTGACTATCTCGAACTGGCCAAAATGCTAAAATCTGCGGGTAAAGAGGTGGTGCTGTCAACGCTCGCCCTTATCGAAGCGCCCTCGGAATACACTGAGCTTAAACGTCAGGTCGATAATGGCGAATTTAGCATTGAGGCCAACGACATGGCGGCAGTGTATCTCGCCAAGGAGCACAAGCTGCCCTTTGTCTGCGGCGCCAGCATCAATAACTACAACCGCGCCAGTTTAGATATTTTGCAGCGCTTTGGCATGCAGCGCTTTGTGATGCCAGTAGAACTGTCAAAGGCTTGGCTGAGCCAAGTGGTCGCGCAAAAGCCCGTATTCGAAGTCGAAGTGCTCGGCCATGGCTACTTGCCGCTCGCCCACTCGGCGCGTTGCTTTACCGCTAGGCATCGACATTTGTCGAAGGACAGCTGCGAAACCGTTTGCCGCCAATACAGCAAGGGTTTACTAGCACAAACCCAAGAAGCTCAGCCTTTGCTGAGGTTAAATGGCATTCAAACCCAGTCGGCCAGCTGTGTCGATTTGCGCAGCGAAATCAATGAAATGATAAAGGTTGGCGTAGATGTGTTTCGGGTTTCGCCCAGCAGCGTAGCCTGTATCACTCAGGCCGATACGCTGGTCGAGGCATTAACTAGCGAGGCAACGGACGCTCAGTTTCCTCTTAGCGATGAGCACTGTAACGGTTACTGGTTTGGCGAAGCGGGGCTAAAATCCTTCGTCAGATAAAAGACATAGCCTACTTCACTCAAGCGTTGGCTCCTGGGTGAATGTGGGGATACATGATGGTGGCGTTAATAGCAGCGCCACCGTCCAACTTAATAGACTCCCAAGCCCAATCCATTCCAGCAATGCAGGCCACCATAAATCGGGCCTTGGCAATTGCAGTATCATTTCTTGATAGAAAGGTCTGTCTCCTTCCGTTAAGCCCAATGCTAACAGCGGCACATAGAGAAAAGTCATCATACTGAGCAATACCAACAGCGCTAATAATATCGTCAAGCGCTGACGGTGCTGCGAGCCGAATCCCACCCATAGTAGATAACAAATTGCACTTAAGCTGCCAAAGTAGAAAAACCATTTAAGTGCGAGGATATGCAAGTGATACACATTGACCGGAAATAGCCCAACACAGGCCAAGGCTAAAAACGTCAGTGCTAGAGCGCAAAAGAAAGGATACCCCCAAAACCCGCTTACAGTCTGTAGGGAGGAAAGACAATAAAAAACAACGCTTAAACTGCCAAAAAACAAACCGCCATTGAGCACCACGGCAAAGCTAGAATGGCCATAGGTTCCCAATTCACTCAGTGTATGATTTAAAAAATTGAAGGAGCGTGTTTCAGAGTAATCAAATCCGAATACTGCCACACAGATCCCCAGCATCAATCCAAAAATACCAAGGAAACCAAACTTAGTGGCAAGTGCCGAGCCCCTTGTTGCCATATTCATTTTTATAACAGTCATGGATAATTTAGCCAAACCAAAGTAGTACTAACTTACATGGAATTACAAAGAATTAAAGCGGCCCCTATCCTCTTTAGCGTAATATTTTATTTCATCACTATTCGCGATTTTTTAGTCATCGCAAAAACACTCCGAATTTAGTCATTTTTCAATAAAATATATGCAAATCCAAAGTTAAAAATGAATAAATAATCACAATAAATTCAATTATCGCTGTATCGTCCCAAAAGGTTAACCCATCATTGCCACCAGTGTTAGTTCGCTCACATTAAGTTAGCAACAACTGAAGCCCCGATACGATTCATGGACAAAAAAGCATCTAAAAGTGTATTTAGTGAAGATCCATTGAGAAAATTTTGAACAAAATATCACAAAAAAACCAATAACCCCAAGAGCAAAACAACTCAATAAACAATTCGCAACATGACAATGTAATCACTTGATTCAATAAAAATAAACCGCATCAAAACGTAATTTCGCACCCAAAACATTCATTAGAAATCGCCCAAATAACTATGCTATTTTGCTGCTTATCTCAAACAAATTTCCGAATCGTTTTACATGGCGGCGCTAAGCGAGTAATCTTCCCCCTTCTCGATTTTGAGTTGAATGAAAATGCACCTCACCCCAGCAAAGAATGCGGTTTTGAGAGAGCATTGATTCAAGTTTATTTGTGCGACTCGTACTTTAAGGTGTACACCATTGGCTACTGAACATAAAAACCGCAACATTAAGACGATACTCACCTTTATCGTCCCTTCGCTGATCGGTCTGCTGCTGTTTATGACCCCTATCAGCTATAACGATGCGATAACTATTCCCATCGCAATCATCTCTAAAGCACTGCAAAGCGTGTTAAGCGATGTATTAACCTTAATCGTGACTGTGATTGTTGTCGCCATGGCCTTGGCTTCGTTGCTGACAAAGTTACTCAAACCTAAGTTTGTGCTGAACAATCACTTCCTCAATGGTTTACTCAATATCAGCCCGCTGTGGCTTACCACCCGTGTCGTTGGCGCTGTCTTTATCGTGCTGACCTACTTTGGCATTGGCCCCGAAGCGATTAACTCTTCAAGCACTGGCGCCTTAGTACTGAACGATTTGTTACCGGTACTCTTCTCGGTGTTTATCTTCGCCGGTATGTTGCTGCCACTGCTATTAAACTTCGGTCTATTAGAGCTATTTGGCACCCTGCTGACCAAAGTGATGCGCCCAGTGTTTAACCTGCCAGGTCGCAGCGCCATCGACTGTATGGCCTCTTGGTTAGGTGATGGTAGCGTTGGGATCCTGCTGACCAGCAAGCAATACGAAGCGCGTTTTTACACCCAAAGGGAAGCCGCAGTTATCGGTACCACCTTCTCGGCGGTGTCAATTACCTTCAGCTTAGTGGTGATCTCACAGGTGAAGTTAGAGCATATGTTTGTGCCCTTCTACCTGACTGTGTGTTTAGCGGGTTTTGCGGCGGCCGTGATTGTACCTAAGTTACCGCCACTGTCGTGGAAGAAGGATAACTATATCGACGATACGCCACGTCAACCCGATGATGAGATGATCCCCGCAGGACACGGCGCACTCTCTTGGGGCTTTGATAAAGCGCTCGAGAAAGCTGCCAGTGCTGGTGGTGTCAAAGCCGTTCTAAATGAAGGGATTAAAAACGTTATCGATATGGTATTTGGCATTATCCCAGTGGTAATGGCCATTGGTACCACCGCGCTGATCATCGCCGAGCATACGCCTATCTTCAATTACTTAGGTATGCCATTCATTCCGTTACTGGAACTGCTGCATATCCCAGAAGCCACCGAAGCCTCTAAAACTATCGTTGTTGGCTTTGCCGATATGTTTATCCCGTCGATTTTAGCCAGCTCTATCGAATCGGATATGACCCGCTTTGTGATTGCCGCGTTATCCGTAACCCAGCTAATTTACATGAGTGAAGTGGGCGCACTGCTGATTGGCAGTAAGATCCCAGTGAATTTTGTTGAGCTTTTTGTCGTGTTCGTACTGCGCACCTTAGTGACTCTGCCAGTAATTGCTGGCGTGGCTCACCTGCTGTTCTAAGCGCAACATCACCTTAAATATCAAGGGGAGTCAGATTAACTGACTCCCCTTTTTTATACTGATTCAAACACGAACTCATACACAAACAGGCAGTTTTGATTACTTCGTTGAGAGTGGGTTAGTCGTACAAACTCCACTCATCATCATATAACTCAGTTGGGATAAAAGAACGTTCAATATAAAAGGGCGACCCATGGTATTTGCTCGATGACACGCAGCGAGTCCATCCGTGGATGCTCGACCGCCCCGTCCATGGGGGGGACGGTCGTCTCGCAAACCTCCATGGCTCACCTATTTAGCGTTGGCGTAATCTGTAAGTTTTAAAAAGAAATACGCAGCATGTTTTGGGACAGTTTCCTAGTTGAAGCCTTAACTCTAACTCGTCAGTTTCGGATAAAAATTTCTATGGATTAACGCCAAGTACTATAGCAGTTTGTAAGTTGCGTGTTACTGCGCCTTGTTTGCCTTTAGTCGTGATAGAAAGCCTCAGACACATAGAAATCGCAGAAAGATTTGATATCTTCCTTATTGTCGGACTCGATAGCTCTGGCTCGCAGTTTATAGCCACGCACAATTCGGCTGTTGTTTTCAATGGCGAACTGAATCATCAAATCATTGCTGCTTAAATCAAGCTTCTCTAATTCAGATTTAGCTGACTCCGCATTACTTTCAGTGAAAAAACTTTCCTTCATTTGCATATCTGGCTCAATAAGCAATTCTCTATGTTCGCACAGCAATTTCTCTTCAGTTGCTTCCGCATGAAGAGAGAACAAGATGGCTATGACAGCTAAAAACTTCATCACAGCTCCCTAGGCATAACGTTCGGTTCAACCGCAGTTTGTAAGCGCGAAGCGCTGTAGCGGCGTTGCAACCGCTTGTTATGGGTGGTGAATCTCATTTTCCCTGACCTCAATGTCCCCATTTTTTTCTGTTTCTACAACGTAAGGCGGGTTAGGCTCAAACTTAATTACAGATACAACAGACCCACATAGACCGGCGTGCCGTCCAAATGCAACCACGACATAGTCATTCATTAAAAATTTCACACCTGCAATCTGTTCGCCACCAAGCCATCTATTATGAAGATCACGTGCTACGTTCATGTATTACTCCATAACGCTAAGCACAGTTGCAAAATATTTGGCACTATATTTTGTCAATTGATGCGCATTGTTATAAATCAGTATGACGCGAAAGGTTAAGAAACTCTTCACCAACTTTATCGGAATACTGTTTAGCAATTTCCATAATGACAATACTATCTATGGATGGATTAAGTAGAAGTAAAGTACATGTTACCTACAATAAATCCAGCCACCCAATATAAATCAATAACATAATGCACTTTATGTTTGCCTACAACTGGTCCGAGTTAAAATGGTTTAAATAGGGACAATCAACAATCGCGGGGACAGCATCTAAGGCAATAAATTGCGCTAACTCATTAAAAAATGAGGTATTTAAGACGAAATAAATTGGCCCATAGTGCTTGGGATGTGTTCTGGATGAGGCTTTTGAAGTGATATAAGCAGTTGTCAGTTACTGTTAAAGTGCTGGCAGCATTTAGCAAAATGCCGTCGTCGCTTTTCTAAGTGTTCGCAGTAATCGGTCAGTTCTTGCAAGGTGCCCACTGGACCGTAAAATAGCTTGCCAAATTCGGTTGTCAGCTTGAGCCAATTGTCATGGGGAATATTTAATCTGTTCAGTATCTTGGCGCTACTTTCGCTGATGCATCCACGTTTATCATTGCGAATGATTCGGCCGGTATCATCCACCAATTGAAGGTAATCCGTTAAGGAAAATGCAATGCCATTGGGTTGGTTGTCGCACTCATTACCAATAAAAGGCAGTAGATTGCTCGGCTGCTCACCTTTTAATGCGGCCCGAATACGTAGTTGAATACTGGTATGGTCGGATTGTTCAGGTGTATCAGCCAGTTGTGATCTAATCGGATTTAAATCAACGTAAGTCATGCAGGCTAACACCGCAGCTTCATCGAGTAGAGCCTGTGACTTAAAACGACCTTCCCAGAAACGGCCTGTGCAGTTATCTTCTTGATTTGCTTGTCTTGCTATCGGTTCGTTGAGACAGCGCATAAACCATGAAATATCACACAAACGACTGCGATAAAGGGCGATTGAATGCTTTAATCTGCTGACCTCATGCGCTTCAACTAACTCACCTTTGGCGAACTTTTGTGTTAACTCATCGCCTTTAAACAACTTATGCCACTGCTCAAGCACTTCGCGGTCAGTCCAACGATTTGCACTGTCGATATCCACCCGCAGCACCAAATGCAGATGATTCGACATCACCGCAAATGCTGCCACATCAATAGCAAAAACGGCTTCAAGTTCAAATAATAATGACTCGACCCAAACACGGCGATGGTCATAGTTTTTACCCGAGTAACTATCATCGCCACATAAAAAAGCCCGCCGAACAACGCGGCTACAGCAATGGTAATAAGGAGTGTCTTCAAGACTTATCTGAGTTCTACGAGGGCGCGGCATACAAACCTCCTTGTTCAATGCTTAACCAAAGCATAGTAGGAGGTTTACTACCGCGCTATTAAAGCTGGGTGTCCAATTTCGGACTACCTTTGGCGAACTTTTGTGTTAACTCATCGCCTTTAAACAACTTATGCCACTGCTCAAGCACTTCGCGGTCAGTCCAACGATTTGCACTGTCGATATCCACCCGCAGCACCACATGCAGATGATTCGACATCACCGCAAATGCTGCCACATCAATAGCAAAAACAACTTCAAGTTCAAATAATAATGACTCGACCCAAACACGGCGATGGTCATAGTTTTTACCCGAGTAACTATCATCGCCACATAAAAAAGCCCGCCGAACAACGCGGCTACAGCAATGGTAATAGGGAGTGTCTTCAAGACTTATCTGAGTTCTACGAGGGCGCGGCATACAAACCTCCTTGTTCAATGCTTAACCAAAGCATAGTAGGAGGTTTACTACCGCGCTATTAAAGCTGGGTGTCCAATTTCGGAAGTCGGGAAGCTCTCAGGGATGAGTTTATGGCGTGTCACAGGGGAAGCAATGGCAATTCATCCTGCACACCTAGCGATAATACAATCTAGCTTTAGGCTAAAGTAAGTTAAATCCCCAGCCTGTTCTCATTGTATCCAGATCTAAATCTTGACGGGTTAACTCCAGCCTAATCCACCTTGCTGTCATCTGCATGTCACTTAAGCTTCATCATTCAGTCAAAGCCCGTCACTAACCTCTAAGGCAGTCAACAGCCGCATAGGGTGAATATGAGATGACTGGAGCTAATTACAGGGGACTTGATCGCACGCTTATCGACGCACTCAAGACTCCCCGCAACTCTTCCCGTAACACTCCTTCCAACTCTTCCGACAATGCTCCATCCAGTGTTAACACTACTTCCTTCTCAACCCCACATATTGCCAACGCCAGCTACGCCGCAAATAACCAAACCATCACAGTTAACGCCCTCTGGCTATCGGATATCCATCTAGGTTGTAAGGATTGCAAAGCCGACTATCTGTTAAGCCTATTAAATACCGTGCGTTGCCAGCACTTGTATCTGGTCGGCGATATTGTGGATTTATGGGCGCTCAAACGCCGCCTGCACTGGCCCGAGAGTCACAATAAGGTATTGCAAAAACTGATTGAACTGGCACAAAACGGCACTCAGGTGATGTATCTGCCGGGTAACCACGATGAGTTAATCAAGCCCTATGCCGAACTGACGCTGCTGAATATCAAAATTGCTCGCCAGTATATTCATCAGGGGATTGGCGGCCACAAACTGTTAATGCTGCATGGCGATCAGTTCGATGCCGATGTTTGCGTTGGCCGCTTCTACGCCATCTTGGGCGATCATCTCTACGACTTGTTGCTGTTCCTCAACCGCAATCTCCATCGCCTGCGAGAGCGTTTAGGCTACCCGTATTGGTCACTCGCCAGCTATATCAAATCCCGCGTTGGCAAGGCGCAGACGGCTATCGCCCGTTTTCGCCAGGCCGTAGTGAATTATGCCCAGCACTATGATGTAGATGGCGTCATCTGCGGCCATATCCACCAGCCAGAGTTATCGGTTCACGCTCGAGATAACCAATACAGCACGCCGAATAAGCGCCAGATAATCTATGCCAATGATGGCGACTGGGTCGAAAACTGCAGTTTGATCACCGAAACCTTAAACGGGGAATTACAGCTCTGCCGCTGGAACGAGCAAAGCGTAAACCTCGATATTCTGAGCAGTATTGTGCTGGCGCAAACGCCACCCCAAGCGCCTGTTAACGCCCCAACACCTATTCCACAAACGGCCACACACAGCCCCAAACAAGCAGAAATCCAACCAAGGGATGTTGCCTAATCATGAACCCATTAACACCTCATACCCCAAACGCAGATTCATTAAGCCCTAACACATTAAGCGCCAACGCATTAACGCAGGACGCAGCCATGCCACTGCCCGCCTTAAAAGCCAGTTCGATGATCTTTACCGTCGATAATGTGGTGGAGCAAAACCTGCCCGCCCTCAAGGATAAACCTTGGTTAGCCAAGCCGACTAAGGCAATGCTGCGTTACCTGTTGAATGAAAAACAATGTAACGAGATAGCCAATCAGTTTGCCTATCTGCAAGGGGTCGATTTTGTCGAGCAAGTGCTCGCCAGCTTCGATTTTAGCTTTACCGTGCCCGCCAACGAGGTCGAAAATATTCCCTGTGAGGGCCGCGTGGTGATCTTCGCCAATCATCCAATTGGCTCCCTCGATGCCCTCGCCCTGATTAAACTGGTCAGCGAAATTCGCCCCGATATCAAGGTTGTGGCGAACGAGCTCCTGATGGCACTCGAGCCTTTGCATTCTATCCTGCTGCCAGTGCGCAATATGACGGGCGGTACGCCGAAACAGCACCTCGAAAAAATCCACCAGCATCTGCGCAATGAAGGCGCGGTACTGATTTTCCCGTCGGGGGAAGTCTCTCGCCTGCGCCCGAGCGGCGTGCGCGATACCCAGTGGCACTCGGGCTTTTTGAAGATGGCGATTTCCTGTAATGCACCGCTGCTGCCAATCTTTTTGGATGCTAAAAACTCGGCCACCTTCTACGGCGCCTCGATGATTTACAAACCCTTAGCCACATTGCTACTGGTCAAGGAGATGTTTAAACAGGCCAAACGCAATATGCCCATTCGTATCGGCGAGCTTATCCCGAACGAAGCCGTACGCTCGATGGACTTTCCGCTAAAGACCAAGATAAAACTGCTTAAAAATCATCTGTATCGCATCGGTAAAGATAAAGACCCACTGTTTATCACCCAAAGCGCCATCGCCCACCCTGAGTCGCGCCGAGAGCTACAGGCGGCGCTGCAACAATGTGAACTCCTCGGCGAAACCCAAGATAACAAGCTGATTTATTTGTATCAGCATCAGGACAGCAACCCCATCATGCGCGAAATTGGGCGCCTGCGGGAAATCGCCTTTCGCGCCGTTGGCGAAGGCACGGGCAAACGCCGAGATATCGATAAATATGATTCCTACTACCAACATCTGGTGCTGTGGGATAAAGAGCAGTTTGAAATTGTCGGCGCCTATCGTTTCGCCAGCGGCGAGCAAGTGCTAAATCGCTACGGCGACAACGCCCTCTACAGCCAATCCCTGTTCCAATATGCCGACGGTTTTATGCCCTTTGTTAAACAAGGCTTAGAACTTGGCCGCAGCTTTGTGCAGCCCAAATATTGGGGCAAACGCAGTCTCGACTACCTCTGGTTTGGCATTGGCGCCTTCCTCGCCAAACATCCCGAATACCGCTACCTGTTCGGCCCTGTTTCCATCAGTAATCAACTGCCTGGCAGCGCGCGGGAGATGTTAGTGCATTTCTACTCCAAGGAGTTTGCGCCAGCACAGCAGCTAGCGGTGTCAATGTCGCCCTTTGGCTTGTCCAAGCAGCGTAAGTTGCAGTTGGATGAACTCTATTCGGGCGAGGATTACCAAAGCCACTTTAAGCAACTCAAACAAATGCTGGCGAGTATGGGCGCCGCGGTACCAACCCTGTACAAGCAGTATGGCGAGCTGTGTAAGCAGGATGGGGTGAAGTTTCTCGCCTTTGGGATCGATGCCGATTTTGGTGACTGTGTCGATGGCTTAGTCTTGGTCGATACCCATAAACTGAAGGGGAAAAAGTACCAGCGTTATATCGGCGCCCATTTACCCGAAGACTTACGCAACCCCTTGATGGCAGAGGACGAAACCGACGAACAGGATTAGGCACAAATCCGCCCTAATACATTGGCTAAATAAACATCGGTCTGTTATAAGTATCTGTAATACAGTGCATTAACGATACACGTCCTAGGAAGGGGTTTATCATGCCGATCATTATCGCCGATATTATGCGTACCCGAGTCGTCACGGTCGAAATGGACGATCGCTTAACCGTGGCGAAGGATATTTTCGATCAGGCAAACTTCCACCATCTGCTGGTGGTGGATGAATATAAACTCGAAGGGGTATTGTCGGAGCGCGACTTACTGCGTGCCATCAGCCCGAATTTGGGCAGCAGTGCCGAAACCGCTAAGGATCTCGAAACCCTACAAAAACGCGTCCATCAGGTGATGACCCGTAATCCCGTTACCGTTGCGCCACATGTGTCGCTCGATGCTGCGACGCACACCCTGCTAGAACACAATATTGGCTGTTTGCCCGTGCTCGATAATGGCGATTTGGTCGGGATAGTGACTTGGAAGGATTTACTGCGAGCCTATTGTGAACACAATGAGGTCAATGAAAGCGAGTGCTAACGGCACTCGCTTTCAACTTTATAAACTAGATCGCCCAGCCGCCCATATAGAAGGCCACAAGACCCAGCGTAATGGCGAGCACGCCTAACTTAAGCTGACGGATTTCACCGCTAAAAATGCGGCCAACCACTAAAGTCACAAAGCCAAGCATAATACCCGTCACAATGTTACAGCTGAGGATGATGAATACGGCGCAGGTTAATCCCGCCATCGCATCGACCTTGTCATTAAAGTCCAGCTTAGTCACATTGCTGAGCATCAATAGCCCCACATACATCAACGCAGGCGCCGTAGCATAGGCAGGCACTAAATAGCTGAGTGGCGCTAAAAACACCATCAGCAGGAATAATCCGCCCACTATAGTCGCGGTTAAACCCGTCTTACCGCCCGCCGCAGTACCCGCTGCCGATTCGATATACACGGCAGCAGGAGCGCCACCAACGATACCCGCAAACATGCTGCTCACAGAATCTGACGTTAATGCCTTGCCACCGCCGACGATATTATCGTCTTTATCCAGCAGATTGGCTTGCCCCGCGACCGCACGGATGGTGCCAGTGGCATCAAAAATCGCCGTCATCACCAGCGCCAGTACAATCGGTAATACCACAGGATTCAAGGCGCCCATAATATCCATTTGGCCAATCAGCGAGTGCTCAGAGGTAAAATCAGGCACGGCGAAGAAACCTTGGAATTTAACGCTTGGATCAAACACTAAACCGAACAGGGATAGGCCGATAATCACCAATAAAATCCCGCCGGGTACGCCGCGACGCTCTAAACCGATAGTGGCCGCTAACCCCAGTACGGTGGCGATAACGGGCAGGCTGTTAATGTCGCCTAACTTCACTGGCAGACCCGCGTCATTGGCCACAATCAACTGCACACTGTTAGTGGCAATTAAGAGTAAAAACAAGCCAATACCGATACCTGTACCATGGGCAATCCCCTTGGGTAAGTTAGCCAGCACCCATTGACGCACGCCCGTGACACTCACGACGGTAAAAATCACCCCCATCCAAAAGATGGCGCCTAAGGTCACAGGGATACTCATGCCCTGACCTAACACTAAACCGAAGGCGGTAAAGGCGGTGAGTGAAATCGCACAACCAATGGCCATGGGTAGATTTGCCCAGAGCCCCATCAGCAGCGAGCCGAAGGAGGCAATTAAACAGGTGGCGACGAACACGGCGCCGGGATCGAATCCCGCTTTGCCTAACATATTGGGTACCACAATCACTGAGTACACCATAGCGAGGAAGGTGGTTAACCCTGCAATCACTTCTTGGCGAACAGTGCTACCACGTTGTTGAATTGAAAAAAAACGGTCCAGAAACGAACCAGAGGGTACGGCTGTTGAACTCAATTGCTCAGACATATCTTGTTATACCTTGTGATCTCTTAAAATAGGGTCGATACCAATTGGCTTAACCATTGGCGACGCTGGCTGCGGCAGATTAGAGCCCCAAATCCAATGACTTGGGTGAGAGATCCACATCATTCTCCTACATCGGGAAAAATCCATGATCTGCAAGCAGTGACGCTTTGCATCGTTAAAATGGCTTCAACGAGACAAACGCAGCCTTTGTTGGGCGCGGATAATACTGTAAACGCCGCCAGATAGCTAAGACCTCGCCTGCACTTCAGTAAATAATTAGCGAAAAAATTCAAAATCAGTGTTTAAAAAAACGCCTAAACCGCACAACAAACTGCCGAGTTCGATCACAGAAATTAGATTAACTCTCTGTCAGTAAAACAAAAAGTCATCGGCTTTTTAAAATTTTCATAATTTTTCATATATTGTCAAAGCCCATTCATCCCTGCAGGCAAGTCCATTCACATCTCCCCTTTATAGTGCTCCCATCAAAAATCGCTTTCGAACGGAGCTCTTCCCAATGACAAAGCCCACTATGCAAACATCGGATAAGTCCTCACGCAGCAATGAGTTAAAGGCGCTGGGATTCATCATTTTCATACTCTTTCCCGCACTGACTGTCGCGGGGATCAGTCTCTACGGTTTCATCATTTGGATGATCCAAGCCTTCGGCGGCGTTGTCGGCCACTAATTCACTGATACTTTGAGGACGCTATTATGAAGTGGTTAACCAACCTCTGGCGCACACTAAACAAACCCACAAAAGCTCTCACCTTAGGCGCTGTCAGCATCAGTGCTTTTATCATGGGCATCATCTTCTGGGGCGGATTTAACACCGCACTGGAAGCCACCAACACCGAAGCCTTCTGTATTAGCTGCCACAGTATGGAAAGCAAGCCTTACCAAGAGTTACAGGAAACGGTGCATTGGTCGAATCACTCTGGCGTGCGCGCTACCTGCCCTGACTGCCACGTGCCCCACAACTGGAGCCGTAAGATTGCCCGTAAGATGGAAGCTTCCCACGATGTTTGGGGCTGGTTATTCAACACGGTCAACACCCCTGAAAAATTTGAAGCTAAACGCCTCGAAATGGCGAGCCGCGAATGGAAACGTTTCGATCGCGACAATTCTCTGGCCTGTAAAAACTGCCATAACTACAACTCGATGAAGTGGGAAAGCATGTCACCACTGGCGCAAAAACAGATGAAACGCGCCGCCGAAATCGACCAAAGCTGTATCGATTGCCACAAAGGTATTGCCCACCATTTACCTGAAATGGGCACGGCCCGCGCACCTGAACTCATCGCCGAAGTGGGCGCTGGCGTCAGCTCAGTCGAAACCAACCAAACCTACTACAGCGCCTTGACTAAGCCACTGTTCTTTAGTGAAAAAGGTGACGTTGAAGCCGGTACCTTAAACGTGGCCACTAAAGTCAAAGTGCTCGAAACCCAAGGTAAGCGCATCAAAATTGGCATCGATGGCTGGCGTAAGAAAATCGGTGCAGGCCGCGTGATCTACATGGACTTTGGGGTAAACATTCTGTCGGCGCAGTTAAGCAAAGATGCCGCCGAAACCGAAGGTGTTATCCAAACCTTTGAAGAGAAAGAAGACCCAATGACAGGCCTGAAATGGCAACGGGTTGAAGCCCAAATCTGGACCGATAAGGATTACCTGCTCACCGAGCTGCAACCACTCTGGGGCTATGCCCGCGACACGTTCCGCTCAAGCTGTAGCGTGTGCCACACCCAGCCAGATGAAGCGCATTTCGATGCCAATACCTGGCCTGGCATGTTCCAAGGCATGTTGGCCTTCGTGAACATGGACCAAGACACCCAAGCGCTAGTGCAGAAATACCTGCAGGAACATTCGTCAACCTTCGTGAAAAAAGAGCACTAATTCGGGAGTAATACCATGAACAGAAGAGACTTTTTAAAAGGCTTAGCCTCAACCTCTTTCGTTGCTTTAGGTGGCAGCTCAGTGTTAGCGCCCTTAAATGCGCTGGCCAGCACAGGCTTAAATGAAGACGAATGGCTGACCACGGGCTCACACTTTGGCGCCTTTAAAATCAAACGTAAAAACGGTGTGATTGCCGAAGTCAAAGCCTTCGATTTAGATAAATATCCAACGGATATGATTAACGGTATCCGCGGCATGGTCTACAACCCATCCCGCGTGCGTTACCCAATGGTTCGCTTAGACTTTTTACTAAAAGGCCATAAGAGCAATACCCAGCAACGGGGGGATTTCCGCTTCGTTCGCGTGACCTGGGATAAAGCATTAAAACTGTTTAAACACTCACTCGATGAAGTCCAAACCAAGTACGGTCCATCGGGCTTACACGCGGGGCAAACCGGCTGGCGCGCAACGGGGCAACTGCATTCCAGCACCAGCCATATGCAGCGTGCGGTGGGGATGCACGGCAACTACGTGAAAAAAATCGGTGACTACTCCACAGGTGCAGGCCAAACCATTCTGCCCTATGTATTAGGTTCAACCGAAGTGTATGCCCAAGGCACCTCTTGGCCGCTGATCTTAGAAAACAGCAACACTATCGTGCTCTGGTCAAACGATCCTTACAAAAACCTGCAAGTGGGTTGGAACGCCGAAACCCATGAGGCCTTCGCTTACCTCGCGCAGTTAAAAGAGAAGGTCAAACAGGGCAAGATCCGCGTGATCAGTATCGACCCTGTGGTCACCAAAACTCAGGCTTACCTTGGCTGTGAACAGTTGTATGTGAACCCACAGACTGACGTGACGCTGATGCTGGCCATCGCCCATGAGATGATCACCCAAAAACTTTACGATGATAAATTCATCCAAGGCTACAGCTTAGGCTTTGAAGAGTTTGTGCCTTACGTGATGGGCACTAAAGACGGTATCGCCAAAACCCCAGAGTGGGCAGCGCCAATCTGTGGGGTTGAGCCACACATCATCCGCGATCTGGCGAAAACCTTAGTGAAGGGCCGCACCCAAATCATGATGGGTTGGTGTATTCAGCGCCAACAACACGGTGAGCAACCTTACTGGATGGCCGCAGTCCTCGCGACCATGATAGGTCAAATTGGCTTACCCGGCGGCGGCATCAGCTATGGTCACCACTACTCTAGTATTGGTGTGCCTGCAACCAATGCGGCGGCGCCCGGCGCCTTCCCCCGTAACTTAGACGAGAACCAAAAACCCCTGTTCGACAGCACCGACTTTAAAGGCGCGAGCAGTACGATTCCCGTCGCCCGTTGGATTGATGCGATTCTCGAACCCGGCAAAACCATTGATGCCAACGGTTCGAAAGTGGTGTATCCCGATATTAAGATGATGATTTTCTCGGGCAATAACCCATGGAACCACCATCAAGACCGTAACCGCATGAAGCAAGCCTTCCATAAGTTGGAATGCGTGGTCACTATCGATGTGAACTGGACGGCGACTTGCCGCTTCTCCGACATAGTGCTGCCCGCCTGCACCACCTATGAGCGCAACGATATCGACGTATACGGCGCCTATGCTAACCGCGGTATTTTGGCGATGCAGAAGATGGTGGAGCCGCTGTTTGAAAGTTTGTCAGACTTTGAAATCTTCACTCGCTTTGCCGCGCTGATGGGTAAAGAGAAAGAATACACCCGCAATATGAGCGAAATGGAGTGGATAGAAACCCTCTATAACGAGTGTAAAGCCGCGAACGCGGGTAAGTATGAGATGCCAGATTTTGCCACTTTCTGGAAGCAAGGTTATGTGCACTTTGGTGATGGCGAGCTGTGGACACGTCACGCCGACTTTAGAAACGATCCTGAAATCAATCCATTAGGTACGCCTTCCGGCTTGATTGAAATCTTCAGCCGTAAGATTGAACAGTTCGGTTATGACGACTGCCAAGGCCATCCAATTTGGATGGAAAAAGCCGAGCGTAGCCACGGTGGCCCAGGTTCGGACAAATATCCTGTGTGGCTACAATCTTGCCATCCGGATAAACGTCTGCACTCACAGATGTGTGAGTCGAAGGAATACCGCGAAACCTACACAGTCAACGGCCGCGAACCCATCTATATCAGCCCTGTGGATGCCAAAGCGCGCGGCATTAAAGATGGCGATATTGTGCGCGTCTTTAACGACCGTGGCCAACTGTTAGCGGGCGCCGTGGTATCGGATCGCTTCCCTAAAGGTGTAGTGCGAATTCATGAAGGCGCATGGTATGGCCCAGTGGGTAAAGATGGCAGCGTCGAAGGCGGCGCCGAAATCGGTGCCCTGTGTAGCTATGGCGACCCGAATACTCTGACCTTAGACATTGGCACCTCTAAGTTGGCTCAAGCCTGCTCAGCCTATACTTGTCTGGTCGAGTTTGAGAAATACCAAGGCAAAGTCCCTAAGGTCAGCTCCTTCGATGGTCCTATCGAAGTCGAAATCTAACCGAGCCCACAAGGCGATGCGCCTAGCCAACTAGGCGCATTCCACTGTTAATCTTGAGGAACATGCGATGAGCAACGTCGATATCAATCATGCCAGAGCCTTAGTGTATCAGCTGCTGTCTTCTCTGTTTGCCCGTGAAATTGATGAGCCGCGCCTTAAGCAACTCACCAGTGAGCAAGCGCAGCAATTCTGGACACAACTGGGTTATGCGCCCGAGTTTAGTGCACCAGTCGCCAGCATACAGAAGGTGCTGAATGGCTTAACGAGCGATGAAGCCTTGCTCGAACTTGCCGCCGATTATTGCGGTTTATTCCTTGTAGGCACAAAGCACAGCGCCTCGCCCTATGCCAGCCTGTACTTGAGCCCCGAGGAAGAACCCTTGCTATTTGGGCAGCAGCATCAACAAATGAGCGAGTTTTTACACCAGAGCAAACTGCAAGTGCAGAGTCACTTCCCTGAACCTGCCGATCACTTAGCCGTGATACTCGCCTATATGGGGCACTTAGCTTGTCACAGTGAAGATGCTGCCCAGTTAAGCTTCCTAAATGCTTGTATAGACTCTTGGTTAGCCAAGTTTGTCGCCAAGGTCGTTGAGTGCGATAGCAAGCACAGCAATGGCTTTTACAGCGCTCTCGCCACACTTACCCTCGCTTGGGTGCAGCAAGATAAACAGCAGTTAGAACAGACAATCAATTGATCGCCACCAGCCTAAAGCCCGAGTAGCGTTAAACCCAAGTAGCGTTAAACCCAAGTAGCGTTAAACCTGAGTCGCATTAAGACTCAAGTTGATGCCTCATGTCCCGCCCTAGAATTAATTAACGAAATGCGGCTCCCAAGGGAGCCGCTTTTTTATTCCTCGATTTGCATTGGTTAAGCAGAAATACGTGCTGTTAAGAACGACTCACTTATAGAGTTAACGTCCTGTCGCGAATACTTTGCTGCTAATCCCGTGCAGCTAATCCAGTGTTGCTAGCCCTGTGTTGCAAGCCATTGCTCAAGCGTTGTCATCGATGCCTGCCAGCAGGCGGTTAATTCAGCCACGGCCTTGCTATCCAATCCATTTTCCCCTGTAGTGTTGAATGTTTTCTCCCACTGCTGACAACACTGGGTCAGTGCTTTTAGCCCCATGCTGGCACTGCTGCCCTTAAGCGCGTGCAATAGTTTTGCACCCTCGCTGAAATGCGCCACAGAGCTTAGCGCCGAGAGTCGCTCAATTTGCTCGGCACTGGAGGTTCGATAGAGCGTCAACATATCACTCACGGCTTTCACGCCTAAGACCTCAAGATCTTGCTGTAACTGGTTAAGATCTAACAAGGTTTCAGCTTGATGGCTCTGGCGGGTAGGTTCGGCATTATTCGGCGATTGAAGTGATTGTGCCGAGTGCGGCGATGACTCATACGATGAGGCTGGAATTGAAGCTGGCACACGCGCAACGCCTAACCATTCTGTCAGGGTTTGTAGGCTCAAAGGTTTAGCCAACACAGTATCAAACCCAGCCTCCCGATACAGGCTAAGATCCTCCGTCTGCATCTGCGCGGTAAAGGCGGCAAACTTCACATTGTCATTGGCGAATAACGCCTTTAACTGGGGTAATAGCGTGAGTCCAGAGCCATCACTCAGCTGAATATCGAGCATCACAGCATCGAATGCCTTATCGCCACTCACATGCGCCAGCGCCTGCTGACAACTGATGGCCAAACTGGAACTGTGGCCTAAATGCGCCAAAAATCCCTGCGCGACCATGGCATTGACCTTGTTGTCTTCAATCACTAACACCCGCAGGGGATTAACCCGTTTTTGCACCTGAGTTTGCGTATCCAATGCCCTATCACACTGGGTAAAGCTCAGCTCAAAACCAAATTCACTGCCCTTGCCTGGCTCGCTCTTGACCCAAATGCCAGGCCCCTGTGCATCCATCAGTTCAACTAACTGTTTGCAGATGGCAAGCCCTAAGCCTGTCCCACGGCTGCGCCCCTGATTAGGCAATACGCAGTAAGGCATAAATAATTGCTCGCGCACCTCGGGCGCAATCCCCACGCCGGTATCGGCCACCACAAAGGTCAACTTATCGCCTCGTACGCTGACATTGAGACTCACGCCGCCTTCGGGGGTGAATTTAATGCCGTTACCAATCAAGTTAAACAACACTTGCCTCAGCTTAGGGCCATCAATCTGAATACACGCGGGTAACTGGGGACGATTCAGCCTTAGGCTCAATCCCGCTAAATTGGCGCCCGCCACCATGATCGCCAGCACTTCATCGAGCAGGGCATTGATATCCGTTGGCCGCGGCTCATTGGTTAAATTACCCTGCTCGAGGCGGGAGAAATCGAGAATATCGCTCAGCACGGTTTGCAGCAGCGTGCCGCTGTATTGCGACAACGCGAGCATCTGTTGCTGCGCGGGCGGTAACTGACTATGGCCGAGCAGGGTGAGCGTCCCGAGTAAGCCATTGAGCGGGGTGCGGATTTCATGGCTCATGGTCGCCAAGAATTGGGATTTTGCCTGACTCGCCTCCTCGGCAACGATTCTTGCCTTAGCATGGCCTTTGGCCTCCGCATCGAGGCGCAGGTTGGCTTCGGCCAATTCCTGCGTGCGCGTGGCCACGGTTTGTTCGAGGGCCTTTTTATGCTCGGTCAGCTCATCGGCGACCTGGCGTAAATCCGTCTGTAATTTCAGGTTATGGGCGGTTTTTCGCTTAAATGCCTCGATGGCATTGGCCATGGCGGTCAACTCATCGTCGCCGTGGGCATCGAGGCTCACATTGGTGTCCCCTAAACTTAAGCGCGACATGGCCTCGGTCGCCTGATTTAACCTCAAGGCAATGCCGCGATAGATCACTCGATAAACCACGACCGCCATGATAACCAACATTAATATGCCCGTACCCCACAGCCCCAAACGGGCGTAAGACAACTGCATTAAATAATCACTGCGCGCCAGCTCCGCCCGCTGCTGCTGTTGATTAAGCGCACTGTCCACCAGCGTGTTGAGGCTATAGAGTTTTTCCGCTAACTCCTGCTGCTGACGCTGTTGGCGCTGTAGGCTTTGGCTCAGTTCTCGCTGTAATTTAATGATTTTTGGGGTATGGAGAAGGAGTGCCAGTTCCGCCTTTAGCGCATTGAGCCTGCCAGGGTCGCGGATAAGCTCAGCCACTGTGGTGAGCGCCATTAAATCGATACCCACCTCTGCCGCTGGCGCCTCAGTGGTCGCCAGCTCGATAGCCGTCCCTTGCTTTGGATGATCTGGATGATTCTGCGCCATGGGGTGGGATGGTGCAGTGCTGGCAAAGGTTGCCAATAAACGGGGAACACTCAATTGCAGTTCGGACTGTAATTCGGATGCCTCAAATAACTGACTGAGCAGCGCAATTTGATGCACTAACTTGAGTGCGCGGTTGAGCTGCTCCTGCACATCTAACTCTCGCTCAATCACATCATCGAGCAATTGGCCACTGCGTTTATCCCCCGCCATATCTGGGTAGGCTTGGCTGAGTTTTGCCAAAATCGCCGAGTCGACGACCGCCAATTCAGATTGCAATAACTCAGAGGCGCGGCCTGCGGCAACCGATAATTCGCGGGCCCTAAGCTGTAACTCATCGCCTAAGGTAATGCGCTGGCCGACACTCTTACCCAATAAGGTTAGTTGCTCGATGATTTGCCCAGCTAATACGGATAAATGATTATCTTCGTTCACATCCAGTGTTAGTAACACTTTGATGCTATTTAACATTGTGGCGCTTTCAAGGCTGAGCTTACGGCCGATAAATTCCCGCTGCCGCTCGTCCTCCACTTGGCCTAACTGGGTCACGCCATCGGATAAGGCATTAGAGGCCTGCACTAATTGGCGCGCGGCTTGAGAGGCGGGTAAGGATTCTTCATACAGATAACTGTCGGCCTGTTTAAGCCAATGCAAACTCAGGCTACCTAAGCTAACCAGTAGCAACAGCAATACCCCAAGCACGCCGAAGGCGAGCATGAGTCTGCCGGTTAAACTACTTCGCGATAAAGATAAAGGCGCCACACTTGTTCCTTCTGTTACAATGCCTTCGAAATAATCACTGTGGATGATACGAGACAATGGGAAAATTTTGGCAAGCTTTGCTCACACTCACCACTTTTGGCCTGTCATGTTTATCTGCAACTGGCGCCAACAGCCAAACTTGGCCATTGGAGCAACGCCATCCCTTTAATGCCAAGATTCAGCAGGCGCAGGCACTCGATTATCATCCCCTGAGTAAAGCACAA
This sequence comes from Shewanella sp. GD03713, assembly GCF_029843705.1. NCBI lineage: Bacteria > Pseudomonadati > Pseudomonadota > Gammaproteobacteria > Alteromonadales > Shewanellaceae > Shewanella > Shewanella sp. GD03713. The sequence goes on along the minus strand of NZ_JAOCIW010000001.1, from coordinate 1,199,958 downwards.
CAGGCTTGGCGCATTTGTGCCTTAGTCCCCCACCTGAAGGATGCCTATTGGATTGGCATCGACTACGGCCTGATCCAACAGGCGAAACACCTCGGTGTGTCGCTGGATCTGTTCGAAGCGGGCAGCTACTACCATCAAGATAAACAGCTCGAGCAATTAAGCGCCTGCATGAAGGGAGATTACGACGCGATTTTGCTTGGCGCCGTGAGCCCCAATCTGCTCGAACAGTTTTCTGAGCCGCTAACTAAACCCGTGCTCGCCCTAGTGAATAAGCTCAATGCTGAGCAAGTGCAGACCCATATCGGCGTTAACTGGTATCAAATGGGGCTCAGCGCGGGCAATTTTATTAAGGCGGATGCCAAAGCGCATACGCCCACCCAGCCGACCACCTTGGCCCTCTTAGCGGGCCCTGAAAACCTCGGTGGCACAGATTTAGTCGAACAAGGCATTCGTCATGCCCTCGAGGGCAGCAATGTCAGCATCAGTGCGATTCAGCATGCCGATAACAATCGCAATCTCTACCGCGATCAATTACAGATTCTGCTTAAGGCCCAGCGCCCCGACTATATTCTCGGCAGTGCGGTGGCGATAGAAGCCGCTGTTAGTACCCTCAAACAAAAACAGCTGACGCAAGACATCAAGCTGGTGAGCAGTTACTTCTCCCCCGCGATTCTGCGCGGCTTAAAGCGACAAAAAGTGGTCTACAGCAATGATGACTTGGTCGTGTTACAGGGCAAACTCGCCATCGATGTCACGGTAAAACAACTCGAAGGCGCTGCGCCTTTTGGCGATATAGGTCCTGCTATCGTTGAGCGCACGACCTCACAAAATACCTTATCGGATCTTAGCTTTAGTCTCGCCGAAGCGGATTTTTATCCCCTGTATCAAGTGCGCCCCTGAGTGCTTAACAAAGCGATTAACTCTGCGCTTAATATAGCTATAAAATCATGGGCTTAAGTTAGCGATTAGTCATCCACCTTAGCGGCAAATAAATAGCCTTCACCATGGACAGTGACAAAGAGTTCGGGATTAAGCTTATTACGCAGGCGACGGATGATGACATCTATGGTTCTGTCATTCACATCCTGATTGCGATGACTGGTTTGCTGCATTAAGCGCTCGCGGGAAAGTACCTGCTGCGGATGCAACGCAAAGGCGGTTAACAACTCAAATTCGGCCTTAGTGAGCTTGATAAGTTCCTCCCCTTGGCGCAGCTTACGGCTGTTTAATTCAAGCCGATAGCCTTCAAAGCTCATCACATCATCGGGCTCGGATAATTCCTGCACCAGCGCTTGTTCGGCTTGTTTTACCAGAGAAATCCGCCACAGTAGGTTTTTAACCCTAACCAATAGCTCCCGCAGCTCGAAGGGCTTAGTCACATAATCATCGGCGCCCATCTCAAGGCCAACGATTTTATCAATCGATTCATCACGGCCCGAGACTAAGATAATCCCCACATGGGAGCGGCTACGTAACTCACGGGTTAAACTTAAACCATCCACCCCGGGCAAGTTAATGTCTAACATAATTAAATCAATATGTTGACGATTAAACTCGTGCCACATCTGCTCGCCATCGGCCGCCTCGACAACGCGGTAACCTTCTTTTTCAAAATACCCTTTCAATCGAGCACGAATAACCGCTTCATCATCGACAACGAGCACACTATAGGCCATGTTCTACATCTCTTATTTTGCTTAACTGAATTATTCATACTTTTTCATATTTGCATATGAGGAAAAGGTAAAATATGCGATCTCCGTTACTTTCTCGCACAAAAAACTGCCGAACTTTTACAGTAACATCAATATGACATATGCTTAGGCATATTGATTGGGGTGAGCACTAACAAACTATGAACAATAAAGAAGTAGTGATTGATGAAAGACGAAAGTTCTCGCGGATCCTCTTTGCCGCTAGCGCATCGGTACACCAAGGCGATAAACAGTGGCAAACCACCATACTCGACCTCAGCCTAAATGGCGCACTGGTGGACGAACCTGCCGGATTTAGCCATTCAGGTGAACCTATCATCCTCAGTTTTACCTTGCCGGGCTCGGATATTGAGCTGCAAATGGAAACCGAGTTAGTGCATCAACGCAACCAGCAACTGGGCCTGAAATGTAACTTTATCGATGTTGACAGCATCAGCCACCTCAAACGCATCGTTGAGCTGAACCTAGGCGATGCGTCGATACTGAATCGTGAATTAGCGCTATTTATCGAAAAACACAACAGCGCCGATTAAGCGAAAGCTCAGCGCGACACAGGCTTCACCGCCGATAACACCATAAAAAACAGCGCCATTAGGCGCTGTTTTTGTTTTGATCATTATATCGCTTCGAGGGCTTCGGATAATTTTGCCACGCCCACCACTTCCATGCCCGCTGGCGGCTTTTTCGGCACATTGGCACGGGGCACAATCGCCCGCTTAAAGCCATGTTTGGCGGCTTCAACGAGGCGTTCTTGACCATTGGGCACGGGGCGAATTTCCCCGGATAACCCCACTTCACCAAATACCACTAAATCGCTCGGTAAAATATCGCCACGGAAACTCGACACCATGGCCAGCAGCAAGGTTAAGTCGGCACTGGTTTCCGTCACTTTAACCCCACCAACGACGTTGACAAACACGTCCTGATCCGACATTTGTAACCCACCATGACGATGCATCACTGCCAGTAACATGGCTAAACGGTTTGCATCCATGCCCACAGCGACTCGGCGTGGGTTCGACATCGCCGAATTGTCCACCAGCACCTGAAGTTCTACCAGCAGCGGACGCGTACCTTCCCACACCACCATCACTAAGGAGCCAGAGGATTCTTCTTCACCGCGGGAGAGGAAAATCGCCGAAGGGTTAGCCACTTCCTTCAAACCACGCTCGGTCATGGCGAAGACGCCTAACTCGTTAATCGCCCCAAAACGGTTCTTGTGGGAACGCAAGGTGCGATAACGGCTGTCGCTATCCCCTTCAAACATCACAGAACAATCGATACAGTGCTCGAGCACTTTAGGTCCGGCGAGGCTACCGTCTTTGGTCACATGGCCAACCATAATCACGGCAATGCCGTTTTGCTTAGCAAAGCGAGTTAAATAGGAGGCCGATTCACGCACCTGCGACACGCTGCCGGGGCTCGATGCTACATCGCTCATGTGCATGACTTGAATAGAGTCGACGACGATGACTTTTGGCGATTCTTGCAGGGCGACTTCGCAGATCTGCTCCACACTGGTCTCGGATAACATCCGCAGTTTATTGGTCGGCAACCCTAAGCGATGGGCGCGCATAGCGACTTGCTGCAAAGACTCTTCACCCGTCACATAGAGCGCAGGCATTTGCTCGGCTAAATGGCACAGGGTTTGGAGTAACAGCGTACTCTTACCGGCACCGGGATGACCGCCAATCAGAATCGCAGAGCCTGGCACTATACCGCCTCCGAGCACCCGGTCGAGCTCGCCAAAATGGCTCACAATCCGTGGTAACGCATTGAGGTCAATTTGGTCTAAGGTTTTGACTTCGCTACTACCAGCACCGGCATAACCCGCAAACTTAGTTCCCCGTCCGGGCGAGGCGGCGCCTAAGCGCACTTCGGTTATCGTATTCCACTCCTGACAAGCACTACACTGCCCTTGCCAGCGAGGAAAATCCTGTCCACACTCATTGCACACGTACGCGGTTTTATTCTTTGCCATAACTTATTAAAATCTGTATAAAATCAATTTAAGTAACTGTGAATACTGCCGACATTAGACTAACACAGCACGGCATAAAATCAGCATTAGAAAAGACCCTACATGAGTTTAGATAACCATAATGCACTCATAGAACAGCTCAAGCCGCTACTCATGGAACCGAATTTCCAAGAGATTTTTCAGCAGCTGACTGCCGATGAAAACAATTCGACCCGTTTTCTGTTGAAAATGGAGTTGAATCGTTTGGCTTCGCCCTGCACCCGGATTATCGATCTTAGGGACAAATCTGAGTTGCCCTGCACCGAAGTCATGCTCGGCCAACAGCGCCATTTTCTCGATGAGCCCGCCAAGCATAGTCTGCAAGCGGCCATGTCTTTATACCGCAATAAGTACACCTTAGGGGTGTATGAATATGTCATCGCCGCCCATCAACAGCGGCGACAAAAACTGCGTCAGGTAACACAACAAACCGATAGCGTCGAACCCGAGCCGTTTATGGTGCCCGGCGTGGTGCTCGGCAGTTATTTTAACCGCGCCGAAGAGCGGATGAATTACAGTATCCGCATTGCGGTGTCGCAACCCGGACGGACGGAAATGCCGGGGATCACCGTCGATTTATCGGTTGGCGGTGCGCGCATTCGCTTGGCGGCGAATCATCCCTTCGACCTCGATAAGCCCCTTAAGGTCAAACTGCTCGAGCTGAGTGAAGAATATTACTATCCCGATTTACAACTCGGGGTCGATTATCAGATTGTCGATAGCCAAACCAATGGTGAATTCGTTTGGTTACGCTTGCGCAGGATTGGTGGTACCGATGCTTTAGGTGAAATGCTGGGCAACTTAATCCGTGGTTATAAACTTCGTTATAAGCTGGATGTGAATGATGTCTTAGTGACGGCGTCGGGTTTGGGGTTCGAGCGTCATTACCTACCGCACCTGCCGCATCTGCCTTTGTTTCTCAATCAGCAGTCCCAATCCATCACCCATATGCTGCTGAGCCGCGACAATCAGCAGATAGTGCATTATTTTCAGGATGAGAATGATATCAGCCAGTTGCCCGCCATGCTGACGCCGGCAAGGCTCTCTGCGCTAGTCAATCATCCCGAAAATCCCGATTACGGATTGTTTTTTAGTTTTACCTACAACGCCCAAGGCTCACTGTATTTTTACTCGGCCACCTTAGCCGAATTAAAAGCCAAGGGCATGACGTCTTTATTCCTCGGTTTTGCCTCAACGAAACCGAGCTGGCGTATTTTCAAACTCATCCCAGATAAGATTTACCATGCTAAAGGCTATCGCCGTGCGACCTTGCCGGGGGATGATGCCAAGTACAGTCCGCTGGTGGAGCAGCAATTGTCCCAGTTCAGCCATATGCTGCAACTTATAGACCTCACCAATGAGGATGAAAGGGCCAGCTACAAAGCTTGGCAGGACGATAGCAATGCCAATGCGCTCAAAGCCTTTGGCCAGCAGCGCCTAACGGCACACCAAATCAAGCCAGTTTCGATGCAATTTAGTGAGCGTCGACAGGAAGCGCGTTTTGCCTTCAAAACCTTAGTCAATGTGTCACAGGGTGCCCTAAAAGCGACGGGCATAACCTTAGATATTTCTGGCAGAGGCATGCAGCTGACTCTGGATAATCCGACTGAGTTTGCCACCAACAAGCCAATAATGATCAGTTTGCCTAAGTTGCAGACCATTGCCGGTAAGACTCAGCTGGATAATTTGCCCTACCGCCTAGTGCGTACTCGTAAAAATGGCGTAACGCTCCATTTAGCCGCGGTCATGGGTCACACGCCCCACGTTGGGGTGGAGTTTTTAAATAAACTGATCGCCCATAACCGTGAAAAACTCGAACAGCTGACCGAGAACAATAGCGAGATAACAGAGCTCGCCGATGGTTTAAAAAACATTCTGCTACGCGAGCTGCACTCGGTCCCCTACTTTGTTGAAAAAACAACAAAATCGGCACAGGTCGCCTGTTTAGGGGTCAGCACTGAGCATGATGAAATCAGCGATATTTTTGCCGCAGGTTCCTCGGATACCCTGCAATATAATCTCGCGCCGCTACTAAAAGATGGATTCTTTAAACGGGACATTCTCGATCCTATCCGCCAAATGAAGCCGCAGCAGGATATGGATTTTATTGAGGTATTTATCCAATTGACCCGCCAGTCCCGCGGTCAATTCCATTTAAAATGTGTTCCCGCCACCGAGCTTGGAGATGCGCAGGCCAAAATCGCCTTTATCAACCAAAGTAAACTGGCGGGACGCTTTATGGCGCTGCGGATTTACCGTGGTGCAACCGAGAAACCGGATATGGGTTACCTGCGCCGCGAATTGGAATACATCAACATCCACGCAAACCACAGGGCGAAACAACTCGAGGAACAACTCTGGCGGATTATCGGTGTAGGGGAACTACTCGATATCACCCAAGAGGTGGAGCTGCGCTACCCTACTCTGCAAAAATAAACTAGGGTGCATCGCCCTAGTCTTTTAACACCGCCAATTCAAACCCGAGATACCAATCGCGGATCAGTGGAAAATGGTCACTCATCGCATCCATATGGGTCAGCATATCCGCATGACCATAGTCGTGCTTAAAGCCATTCGCCTTTGAGAGCAGAGTGTATTTCACTTGGCGAAAACCACATTCAGAGATCATATCGGCGACATCTTCGGGATGCCCAAGCACAGTATCGTTTTGCCCAGCAATAAACCACGCGACGGGCCAGTGGGCCGCCTTCGCCGCCTTGCCATAGTCGAAGCCATCGTCATGGTCACGCCACTCTCCACGCACCCAATCTATGCTTTGAGTTAATGAGGCGCGGCTCTCGTTATCCATACCGACACGCAGCTTATCGGCGGCGAGATACCCCTGCCCCACGGCTAAACTCGGGGCGAGGCGATTCCAAAACACATCGACCATCAACCATTTTTTAAAGGACTTCACTCGAATCGTGCGTTTACTGCCAAAGGTTAGCAGTGAACGTACACTCTGCTGCAATTCGGGGTAACGCGCTAAGGCGCTTGCCATCAACACGCCGCCCCAAGAATGCGCGCACCAATGCAATTGCGATGGCGCAGGCTTTCCCTGCTCCTGACAAAGCTGTTGATGTATCTTCAAAATATGCTGCTGCACTAATGGCAGTTGCTCGCGGATCACCTCGCCTTGCCCTAGAGTAAAGCCACGCGCAATTTTGGGCAGACTCAAACCTCTACCTGCCGTATCCAGCACATAAACCACAAAGCCCGCCTGAGCGAGAAAGCATCCTAAGCCTCGACCACTCTGGCTGTAAAATACCCGGCCATTGGACATAGCACCATGCAACATCAAGATCGGAGGCTTTGAAAAATCCGCATTAGCAGGCAACAACTGGCGCAGGTGCAGCTGTCCATCTCGGTAAGGAATATAAAGGGAAGTTTGTGCGGGCGTTTGCGCCGAGTGTTGGGATGAAGAGGAAGTCAAAGTCAGTCGCTGGTAGTCCATTGATGAACACTAAACTACCAGCTAAGCGTCAAAAAACAAGAGTCATTACTCTAATGTTAACGACTCGGAAACAGCGGATAAATTAAAACTGCAGCAGATAAGGCAATACCCGCAGATCTAAACTGCGGATCCGCGCATCAGCCGCCGCCGCAAGTTTAGGCTTAGCATGGAAGGCAATCCCAAAGTCCGCCGCCTGCACCATAGGAATATCGTTTGCACCGTCACCGATGGCAACACGCTGCCCAACAGGGATCTGCCAGTCTTGGCTACAACGGTTCACCACATCGGCCTTAAACTGGGCATCGACGACTTTCCCCGTGACGGTTCCCGCGAGCTTGCCGTCCGCAATCACTAATTCATTGGCAAAGGCTGCGTCTAAATTCAACAGCTGTTTTAAGTGACCAACGAACGGCGTAAAGCCGCCTGAAGCCACAACGAGGCGCCAATGGTGCCACTTAAGCTCGGTCAGCATGGCCTCAAGGCCAGGCATCAGTGGCAAAGTGTCACACAGGGTTTGAATAATTCTGGCATCGGCGCCCTCGAGCTGGGCCACCCTTTGGCGCAAACTCTGCTCGAAATCCAGCTCGCCCTGCATCGCGCGCTCTGTGATCGCCGCCACTTGCTCGCCGACCCCTGCCATCGCGGCAAGTTCATCAATACATTCAATTTGGATCGCGGTAGAATCCATGTCCATCACCAGTAAACCGGGCTCGCTCAGTTTAGGTAATGGGCCACGAATAAGGTGTAACTCCACCTGTGATGGACAGGTGGCTAACAGCTCGGCACTCGGCTCCACGGGAAGCGCTAATTCAACGCAATGCAACGCCACTTGACGGCGAATAGGTGCGATGGAGAGCGAGGCTAATTTAAGGTTTTTAGCTAGAGAAACAATCCAAGCCGCTAATGAGTCTTCAATGCCTAAATCTTCGTAAATCAGACGCATAGCAAATCCACTTGGGGATGGCCGCGTAGACGATTCCTGATAAGCCTCGAAACAGAGCCCCTGATATTCAAAGCGAGGTGAAGGGCTAGCAGCTAACCATACAAACAGCGCATTTTGGTTCAAGCTTTCCATAGGACTCGTGTTCTCCAACTATCGGGCTCACTCAGAATCAATTATGATTAGGCAAGCGCTCTAACTATTAAGGGTCAAAGTGTTATATCTTAAAGGGCTAAAGAAAAGCCATAAAATCAGTAGACTGCTCCAAATCGCCATCGCCCTGACCTTGATGGTCGGCTTAGTGCAATTGTGGCAGACAAGCCTACTACAAGGTCAGCTGCTTCTAAAGTCCCAAACGCAAAAGATGGCCAGATTACTGGTACAACAAACGGCCTACAGCGCGGCACCCGCCCTACAATTGCAAAACGATGAGCAGCTCCAATGGCTGGCCAGCGCCCTAGTCGAAGATCCTAAGGTAATGTCGGCGGCCATTTTCAGCGACCAAGGTATACGCTTAGCCTTCGCCCAAAGCCTGACCAATGAAGCCTTAGATCCAGAATCGGAAGACATGAGTTTGCTCCTAAGCAAATATCCGCCCTATGTCGAACCCGTGATCCAAGATGGAAAAAATTTAGGCTATGTTGAGGTTAGACTCGATACCAAACTATTTTTTAATGAAATCAAAGAAGCACATAACCTAAATATGGAGCAGCAGCAAATGATGCTGCTGGTTGCCGGCCTTATCGGTATGTTGTTATCCCGCGCCTTGTCCTTTAAGCGCGCCGATTTTGACCGCCGTCGCACCCGCGCCAAATTGCGTAAAAACCCTAAGAAGAATAAAGCCATAAAAGCCCCCGAAGCGGCCGAGGAAGCTAAACCATCGGATAGTCAAGATACCCAGCAGGATGCCGTTATCGCAAGTGGCACTGAGGCTGTGCAAAAGCCGGCAGAAGCTAAAAAGGCCAAAGAAAGCAAAGAAGCACAGGATCTCGACACTCTGCCCTTGGAGAAATCGGCCGTCAGCAAGGCGCAGAATGAAGACAGCAATCAAGCGATTGCCGAACCTAAAGTGAAGAAAACCAAAACAAGCGCAGAAACAAAAGCTGCACTTGCGCCAGAACCCGTATCAGAGCAAGCAGCAGAGAAAGCGCTTGAGGTGAAGCCAGAGCTTAAACCAGAGAAAGAGACAAAGGATGAGTCATCATCTGAGCCAACGCCTCAGTCTCAGTCTAAAACGGATACCAAAGAACAGGCGACTCAAGCTTCAGTCACCGAGGCGCCAAGCTCAACGCCCGCGCCGAATAAATCTAAGGTTAAATCGGTGCGCAGAGTGAAAACCACTGTGGCGAAATCTACCGCAGAGAAAGCCCCAGCTCAACCAAGCGATTTAGATACCGATTCTACGGGTTAATCGAGGCGTATCAGCTCAAACTGAAGCATCTTGGGTTTAGCGCCGCCTTACAAAATTATCCATCCAAGAGCCAGCAACCCTGCTAAACCGATTGAACTTGAAGATAACGAGGCAATAAAAAAGGGTTCGCAATGCGAACCCTTTTTTTATAACGAAATTAGCGACACATTACAGCGTAATAGCAGCGTCTAATGTCATCACGATCATATCGTTGAACGTGGTTTGACGCTCATCAGAAGTGGTTTTTTCGCCAGTACGGATATGGTCAGATACAGTTACCACACACAGTGCACGAGCACCGAATTCATGGGCAACACCGTATAAACCAGCGGCTTCCATCTCTACGCCTAACACGCCCATTTTTTCCATCACGTCAAACATTTGTGGATCAGGAGTGTAGAACAGATCGGCAGAGAAAACGTTACCAACACGGATCTTAGTGCCTTTCACTTTGGCAGATTCGATCACAGCATTCATCAGCTCGTAGTTCGCGATAGCAGCGAAATCTTGGCCTTTGAAACGTAAACGGTTAACTTGAGAATCGGTACAAGCACCCATGCCGATGATTACATCGCGCACTTTAACGTCAGTGCTGATCGCGCCACAAGTACCCACGCGGATCAGGTTCTTAACGCCGTAGTCTTTAATTAATTCAGTTGCATAGATTGAGCATGAAGGAATACCCATGCCTGAACCCATAACAGAAATACGTTTACCTTTGTAAGTACCGGTAAAACCTAGCATGTTTCGAACGTCAGTCACTTGCTCAACATTTTCTAAGAATGTTTCAGCAATATATTTTGCACGTAATGGATCGCCAGGAAACAGAACTGTCTCAGCGAATGCGCCCTCTACAGCATTAATGTGTGGTGTTGCCATCGAAATAACCCCTGTTTATTTTATTAAGACTTAAGTCTTTGTTTACTGGCGGCCCAATGTTGGCCGCCAAATCGAGATCTTGCACGTTTACTTAGATAAACGACTCACCGTATTCCATCGGCTCAAGCTTGAAGTAACTTGCGATAGATTGGCCGATATCGGCGAAACTGTTACGGCGACCGAGTGAACCCGCTTTCAGCCCTGCGCCATAGGCCAATACAGGCACATATTCACGGGTATGGTCAGTACCTTGCCATGTTGGGTCGCAACCATGGTCAGCGGTGAGGATTAACAGATCGTCCTCATCCAGCAACGCGAGCATTTCTGGTAAACGCGAGTCGAAATACTCCAGCCCTTTCGCATAACCTGCCACATCACGGCGGTGACCATAGTGGGAGTCAAAATCAACAAAGTTAGTGAATACAATAGTATTTTCACCCGCTGATTTCACTTCGGCTAAAGTCGCATCAAATAGCGCTTCTAAACCGTTTGCCTTCACCTTTTTGGTGATGCCACAGTAAGCGTAAATATCGGCAATCTTGCCCACACTCACGACTTCACCACCGGCGGCTTTTAACTTATCTAATACTGTCTTCGCTGGCGGCTCGAGGGAGTAATCCTTACGGTTACCAGTACGAGCAAAGTCGCTTGGGCCTGTGCCATCGAATGGACGCGCAATCACGCGACCAATGTTGTAAGGCTCTAACTCTTCACGGGCGATTTCGCAAAGACGATATAAATTTTCTAAACCAAATGTGCCTTCATGGCAGGCAATCTGGAATACCGAATCCGCCGAAGTGTAAAAAATCGGCTTGCCAGAACGCATGTGCTCTTCGCCTAACTCTTCCAGAATCGTGGTACCAGAAGCATGGCAGTTACCTAAAAAGCCATCGAGTCCTGCACGGGCTAGAATCTTATCTGTCAGCTCTTTAGGGAACGAGTTTTGGTGCTCGCTGAAATAGCCCCAGTCAAATAATACGGGCACACCCGCCATTTCCCAGTGACCGCTCGGGGTATCTTTACCCGAACTTAATTCTTGAGCGTGGCCATAGGCACCAATCAGCTCAACATTGTCCGCAAAGCCTGGAGCAAACGCCCCCGTGCTTTCCATCGCCGCATGGGCTAAACCTAAACGCGCCAAGTTTGGCAGCGTTAACGGGCCTTCACGGCCGATATCGGCTTTACCTTCGGCACACGCTTTAGCGATATGGCCAAAAGTATCAGAACCTAGATCCCCAAACTTGGCGGCATCGCCAGCGGCGCCCACGCCAAAGGAATCCAACATCATTATAACTGTACGTTTCATAATTCTTCCTTAAAGATCCGCTGCTCGGATATAAGCATAGATCTCAGGTGTTTTTTCTGGAGCGACTTCATCAATACGAATCGCTTTTTTCACGGCTTCTTCCGCCTGAGCAAAGGCATCTTCAGATTGTGCGTGGATCACGGCAATCGGTGTTGAAGCATCAATCTTATCGCCAAGGGCACAGACTTGCGTCAGACCAACACTGTAGTCGAGTGCATCACCAGGCTTGCGACGACCACCACCTAAGGTAACCACAGCTAAACCGAGTTCGCGGGTGTCCATGCTGTGGGCATAACCTTGGGTATCGGCAAAGACTGGGCGAATAATTTGCGATTGCGGTAAGTACTTACTGTAGTTTTCGACAAAATCGACTGGACCACCGAGGCCTGAAACCATCTTGCCAAAGATCTCGGCAGCGCGGCCGTTATCTAATACGCGGTTTAACTTGGCACGGGCATCCGCTTCATCGGTCGCGAGGCCACCAAGGAGTAACATCTCGGCACAAAGACCCATAGTCACAGCGTACAGACGAGGATTACGGTAAGCACCGGTTAAGAAGTCGATGGCTTCTTTCACTTCAACCGCATTCCCCGCACACGAGGCTAATACTTGGTTCATGTCAGTGAGTAAGGCCGTTGTTTTAGTACCAGCGCCATTGGCTACCGCTGCAATACTACGAGCAAGCTCTTCAGAGGCTTCGTAGGTTGGCATAAATGCGCCGCTACCGACTTTGACGTCCATCGCCAATGCATCGAGACTACAAGCTAATTTCTTAGAGAGAATTGAGGCGGTGATGAGGGAGATGGATTCGACGGTCGCAGTGTTGTCACGGATGGAATAAAAACGTTTATCGGCGGGAACCAGATCGCCAGTTTGGCCGATAATCGCCACACCAACGTCTTTAACTACTTTGCGGAACAATTCACTCGAAGGTTCGGTTTGATAACCGGGAATAGCGTCGAACTTATCGAGCGTACCGCCTGTGTGTCCGAGTCCGCGACCCGAAATCATCGGCACATAACCACCGCAAGCCGCAGCCATGGGGCCGAGCATGAGACTAATCACATCACCGACACCACCTGTACTGTGTTTATCGATGACAGGGCCATTCAGACCAAGTGATTGCCAGTTGAGTACAGTGCCAGAATCGCGCATTGCCGTGGTCAAAGCGATTCTTTCATCCATATTCATGTCATTAAAATACACAGCCATGCCTAGTGCGGCGATCTGACCTTCCGACACTGCATTAGTGGTTATGCCCTTAACGAAGAACTGGATCTCTTCTGTACTTAAGGCTAACCCATTGCGTTTCTTACGTATAATTTCCTGAGCTAGAAACATGATACTGCCTCCAAGCTAAATACTAATACAACATATCCGTTATTTAGCTTTGCAATGAAACATCAAAACTGTAGCAATATTACAATTACATGCTATCGAAGTTTTGATGTTTCCAACTAGATTTAGGTCACACTTAATTAGTTTCGATATACGATTTTGGTATTAATCGAGATGCAATGTTCGATTAATAGCCTTGAGTCGGCTTAGGCGCATCGGCTAATTCTAATGTGTGTAACAAGCTGTTGAGTAAGCTTGAAGCACCAAATCTAAAGGTACGTGGAGAGACCCAATCCGCACCGAGAATACGCTCAGCCACACCTAAAAACTCTGCAGCTTGAGCAGCATCACGTACGCCGCCAGCAGGCTTAAAGCCCACTTTGGTGTTCTTTTCACTGATCACAGTCAGCATGATTTCGGCCGCTTCAAGGGTCGCGTTGACAGGTACTTTACCGGTAGAGGTCTTGATAAAATCAGCACCCGCATCGATAGACAGTTCAGAGGCGCGGCGGATAAGCGCAGGATCGGCTAATACACCTGATTCGATAATCACTTTCAGTAATACATCGCCACAGGCTTCTTTACAGGCTTTGACTAACTCGTAACCGACACTTTCGTTACCTTCCATCAGCGCGCGGTATGGGAATACCACGTCAACTTCATCGGCACCATAGGCAACGGCGGCACGGGTTTCTAATACAGCAATAGCAATATCATCGTTACCGTGTGGGAAATTGGTTACTGTTGCGATTTGAATGTCTTCTGCGCCCAGCTCATCGAGGGTCTTACGTGCGATAGGAATGAAGCGAGGATAGATACAGATGGCAGCAGTATTACCCGCTGGTGTCACGGCTTTGTGACACAGGTCGATCACTTTCTGATCGGTATCGTCATCGTTTAAGGTGGTTAAATCCATAAGTTCGATGGCGCGTTGTGCTGCTTTTTTTAAATCAGTCATAATAGCTCTCCAAAATAAAAAACAAATAAATAGAAATCAGTCGCTTATACGCAACGCTCAGAGCTGGCATTATTTTGATTATTTTTATATGGCCGGGCCTTCAGGCGATGCCGAGTAATTTGTGTAGGGCAAATTACATTTTTATTAGGTATTCAATCTTGCCTATGCATAACACATACGCATCCTGACACTTAAATGAACTATAAGTGATCACGACTTGAATCCTTGAAGACCGGAAGAGAGGATACGAATAATGTCTTGTTCCTACTTTTCCGCGAAAAATCCGTTTTAGCGCGAGAAAAACACAAACCTTTATATAAACGCACTGCTCAAATTATAAATGGGTTTAGATAAAGATTCATGACACATAAAAGATGGAGCCGCCATCGCGGCTCCAACGGCTTTTACAAGAAATTAGAACTTGTAAGTAGCTGACAGGTAGTGAGACCAACCTGTTGATTCTAGAGCCAGTGCACCAGCACCGTCTTCTAACAGGTAAACGTCTTTGAAGCCTTTCAAGCCATAGCCCAGAGCGTAACGATCTGAGTGCCAGTATAGACCGAAGAAGATGTTACCACCGTTAGAGGTTTTTGGTACGAAAGCAGTCTTGTCTTCGTCAGCACCGAATTGGTAATCGATGTAACCTTGGAATGACAGGAAGCTCTTGTTGTCGAAGAAGTAGAAAGGCTTGAACCAGTTAGCAGAGAATTGGTAACCGTTCCACTCTTTCGCGTTCATGTCGTAATAACCGTACAGGTTCATACCTGTTTTGCCTAACCAAGGCACGTTTACGTCAGCACCAACACCCCAGAAAGTAGAGTTAACGCCTTCACCGTTCAGACCGTCCCAGTTGAACAGAGTAGAGAAGTAAACTTCTTGTACTGGACCGAAAGATAAATCTTTACCAGTTAATGCATCGATAGAAACACGTGGAGCAAATTTCATGAACAGTTTGCTGGTGCCTGAACCTGGGTTCTTGTCACCGTCTTTGGTGTTCTCGTTTGCTAAGTTGAATACGTCAACATAACCATACAGATCGAAAATACCAGAACGGCCGCCGAACTCCATTTCTAAGTAGTTGTGTTGGTCGCCAGAAGCTGGGTTATCAGGCTTTTCGCCGATAGAGTACATAGCGTTGAACTGCATCCACTTGTAGTCAGAACCGTGAAGGTCTGAACGGTCTGCAGCAAATGCGTTACCAGACATTGCAGCTACTGCTGTAGCAGCTAAAGCTAAAGTTTTAACGTTTTTCATCATCAACCCCATTATTTTGTTTGCTACCGTCAAGGGTAGCGTTCTTTTTGTGGCGCTCGCATTCTACCTCGATTAAAAAAAATCTCAATAATCTGGCGTAAAATCACGAACACAAAATTCTTAATTGTGAACAAAGTCGCGACTTGTTGTTTACGATTAATTAACTTAACCGTACGTCACGACTGTTAAGACAGCATCACAGCTAAAGTCTAGTTGTAATCTGGCCTATACAATCGGGAAATATTCACTACTGGAAAATGGTTGAATTAACTTAGGTCCCGCCCTGCATGGTCAGGACCCAGTTAGTGGGGAGCGTCTCCCCTACACGTCTATGCTTAGATAGCTAAGAACAGACCTGCAATTGTTGCACTCATTAAGTTAGCTAAAGAACCGGCGATAACAGCACGGATACCTAACTTAGCTAAATCGTGACGACGGTTAGGAGCCATAGCACCTAAACCACCTAGCAGAATCGCAATAGAAGACAAGTTAGCGAAACCACACAGTGCAAATGAAATAATCGCTTTGGTTCTGTCAGTCATTGCTAAACCAGTGTCAGCAACAATCATACCGCCATCAGCGATGTCTTTTAGGTATGGAGCAAAGTTCAGGTAAGCTACGAATTCGTTAACAACGATCTTCTGACCGATGAAAGAACCAGCAACCAGTGCTTCGTTCCAAGGTACACCGATTAAGAAAGCTAAAGGCATGAAGATGTAACCAAGGATCAGTTCCAGTGTTAAACCTTCAACACCGAACCAACCACCTACACCACCGATGATGCCGTTGATCATTGCGATCAAACCAACGAAGGCTAACAGCATTGCACCAACGTTTAACGCTAAGTGCATACCAGATGAAGCACCCGCAGCAGCAGCGTCTAAGACGTTAGCTGGCTTATCAGGATCTTCTGGTAATTCATCCATGTCGTTTTTAGCAACTTCAGTCTCTGGGTGCATCAGTTTAGCCATTAATAGACCACCTGGTGCCGCCATGAATGACGCAGCAACTAAGTACTCAATAGGCACGCCCATTTGCGCGTAACCAGCAAGTACTGAACCTGCGATAGAAGCTAAACCACCCACCATGATCGCAAACAGTTCTGATTGAGTCATAGTTGGGATGAATGGACGAACCACTAACGGCGCTTCAGTTTGACCAACGAAGATGTTAGCAGTCGCAGACATAGATTCAGTACGGCTTGTGCCTAATGCTTTTTGCAGACCACCACCGATGATACGGATGATCCACTGCATGATGCCTAAGTAGTACAGAACGGCGATCAGAGAAGAGAAGAACACGATAACTGGCAACACGTTTACCGCGAAGATAAAGCCAAGTTTGAAGTTAGCTAAATCACCGAACAGGAAGCCGATACCGTTTTGTGCATAACCGATAACGCTAGAAACCGCGTCAGATACACTTTTCAGGATATCTTTACCGACAGGAACGTACAGTACAAAACCACCGAAGGCGGCCTGGATGGCTAATGCACCACCCACAGTACGCAAGTTAATTGCTTTTTTGTTATTCGATAGGAGGAAACCTATCGCAAGTAGGACGACCACCCCTACTAAGCTCATCAATATATTCATTAACCATCACCCTATTGTTAACACTTTTTAATTATGTTGTTAATCAACCTATTTCCGAGTCAGATTATACCCGAGAGAAAGTCGAAAATCGTCGTTTTGATCAAAATTTTGGAGTTTAATTTCAACCGCTTAGAGCAAAATGCTATTGCGACCTACACCTGTTTAACCAAAAACAACTAAAGGTCAAACAGTTGCATTGCATTCGACACCAAGTGTTCTGATATTAGAACACTAGATTTTTTTTGCAAAGTTGCAATTTTGTCTATAAAAAGTACAGCGTTAGCGGGTTGATTCCGTTTTTCTGTAACATTTTGCGGGGTCATGGCAGGAGAATCAGTCTCAAGTAGGAAGCTGTCTAGGGGCAATTCGCTGACGGTTTTGAGCAGTTTTTTCGCATTGGGATTCATCACTAAGCCCCCAATACCTAGCTTAAAACCCAACTTAATATATTCAGCAGCTATATCGGGACTGCCAGAAAAGGCGTGTATTACGCCACCTTTTGGGAGTTTGTGGCGCTTTAAATGGGACAATACCTCTTGATGAGCTTTGACTGCATGGACGATAACGGGCAAGTTCAGCTCATTGGCGAGAGTTAGCTGCGCATCGAAAAATGCTAACTGTTTACTCCAATTATCAGCATAAAGTTTGTCTAATCCGCATTCACCAATAGCAACAAAACGGGGACATTCTCGTAACTGAGAAACTTGAAATGTTAATGTAGAAATAGCCTTATCAACATCTTCGGGGCAAAACCAAGGATGGATACCTAAGGCAAAATAACATTGATATTGCTCTGCAATCGCCAACTGCTTTTCCCAATGCAGCGGGGAAACTCCCGGAATAATCAGATTATCGATGCCCGCTTGTCGCATACGCTGCACGACCTGTTCGCGGTCACTATCAAACTCTGCGAAATCGAGGTGTGCGTGGGTATCTAGCATCATCAATCTGTTACTCCGATTTTGTTTCTCCTTGGGGTGCAGGCGCCTTTTCTTGGCAATTCGGCTTGTTGCGGGCTAATGGCGGGTCCTCCAATCGAGGCATACAACAACGGCGATTCTCTGGCGTCAGCCCCATCTTGTCACACCAACGAATATAGGCACGCCACGCCCGAGTTATCCAATGAATCATGAGTCATCCCACAAATTGTAGATACAAAAAAGGCGGTGAATCACCGCCTTTTACCCTAGGTTACTTACCTGTTAGTGTTCGCGCGTTTTAGCGAACTCGATATCAGGGTATCTTTCCATCGAAAGATTTAAGTTAACCATAGTTGGCGCAATATAAGTTAAGTTATCGCCACCATCGAGCGCCAAGTTTTGGCTGCACTTACGGCGGAACTCTTCTAGCTTACGCTCATCTTTACAATAAACCCAGCGGGCCGTTGAAACGCTAATACCTTCGTAAATCGCTTCAACGTTGTACTCGCTCTTTAAGCGGCCGACAACCACTTCAAACTGCAGCACACCCACAGCACCAACGATTAAATCGTTCGAATCTAATGGACGGAACACCTGCACGGCACCTTCTTCAGACAACTGAACGAGACCCTTAAGCAATTGTTTTTGCTTGAGTGGATCACGCAGACGAATACGGCGGAACATTTCAGGTGCGAAGTTAGGTACACCGGTAAAGCGGAACTTTTCACCTTGGGTGAAAGTATCACCGATACGAATGGTCCCGTGGTTATGTAAACCAATAATATCACCAGGATACGCCACTTCAGCACGTTCACGGTCACCCGCCATAAAGGTCAAGGCATCGCTGACGTTAACATCTTTGCCGATGCGCACATGGTGCATCTTCATGCCTTGCTCATAGCGACCAGAGCAAACACGCATAAAGGCAACGCGGTCACGGTGTTTAGGATCCATGTTAGCTTGGATTTTAAACACAAAACCGGTGAATTTTTCTTCGTCAGGCATGATCATCCGCGCATCGCTTTCACGAGGCAACGGCTTTGGTGCCCACTCCACAATACCATCGAGGATATGGTCAACACCGAAGTTACCCAAAGCGGTACCGAAGAAGACTGGCGTAAGTTCACCCTTTAAGAAGGCTTGATGATCAAATTCATTCGATGCACCGCGAACCAGTTCCATTTCATCACGTAAATCAGCAGCATAACTACCAATCGCTTTATCCAGCTCAGGGTTATCGATGCCTTCAATCACGCGACGCTCTTGAATCGTGTGTCCCATACCGCTCTGGTACAGTACCACTTCATCACGCAGAATATGGTAAACACCTTTAAACTCTTTACCGCTGCCAATAGGCCAAGTGATAGGCGCACAAGCGATATTGAGAACATCCTCAACCTCGTCCATCAGTTCGATGGGATCGCGAATATCACGGTCGAGTTTGTTCATAAAGGTGACGATAGGCGTATCGCGCAGACGCGTTACTTCCATCAATTTGATGGTACGATCCTCTACGCCTTTTGCCGAGTCGATAACCATCAAGCAAGAGTCAACCGCCGTCAAGGTGCGGTAAGTATCTTCCGAGAAGTCTTCGTGGCCGGGAGTGTCGAGTAGGTTAACGAGCGCGCCACCATAGGGGAACTGCATGACAGACGTAGTAATCGAAATACCACGGTCTTTTTCCATTTCCATCCAGTCAGACTTAGCATGCTGACCCGATTTTTTGCCCTTAACGGTACCCGCTTTCTGCAGCGCGTTTCCGAATAACAGCACTTTTTCGGTAATGGTGGTTTTACCCGCGTCGGGGTGCGATATAATCGCGAAGGTGCGACGTTTATCGACCTCTACTTTATTGTCTGACATTTAACCTATGCACTCGTATCGCTAAAAAAGGCGCAAATTATAGCGCCTCAGTGCGTACTTGGCTAGGTAAAGCCCAAGATGTGTCTCGGGCGATATGGCTTATTTTGTGCCTTCGAGCAAACCTTTAACTTTGGCTAGTTCAATTCGCGCATATCTGTGCTCAACAAAGTCATAGATATTGGTCGCGAGGGCAAGGCGGAAATAATTCGCCGCCTCTTGGTATTGATTCTTGGCGATTTCGATTTTGGCGAGGTAGAAATACGCTTCACAGAGACGCTCAGCATATTCTTTGGGATGGGTCAGGCCTAATTTGGCGTCGGCAAAAACCTGCTCGCGGCTCTTAACGCCTAGGTAATAATCAACAATCACGGTTGACCAGGCATCGGCTTCCAGTCCCTTTCGGTGCTCCTGTAACTGACGTTTAGCTTCTTCAGCGTTATCCTTTGACTGGATGAGATATAACCACAGGGCGCGGTAACCATCTTTATTGTCGCCGGCATAAAACGCCTGCATATCTTTTAAAGCGAGATCGTTCCGATCGCCATAATAAAGCGCAATGCCGCGATTCAAGTAGGCATAATCATAGTTTGGCGACAGCTCTAATACCCCATCAAACGCCTCATAAGCGCTATCGTATTCACCCTCTTGGGTGTAATAAATACCAAGGAAATTATAGGCATCGGCTAAGTCGGGTTGCAGTTTAAGCGCCTGCATAAAATCGATACGCGCCATTAAGCGTAAACCAACGCTGTCGTAAATCACGCCACGGTCGTAATGAAAACGTGCGCGCTGCTCGTTGGTTAGCTCAACCGCCGATAATATTTCATTCAGCTTGGCAAGGGTGACTTCAACTTTATAGTCTGGCATCACGGGGGCGATGACTAACTTGCCTTCAACGTCATTTTGGTTGTCTAAGGGAGACTTAGTGGTCGCACATCCAGCCAACATCAAGCTGGCACCCGCCAGCACAGCAACAACAGCGGTTCTAATTTTAAGACTCATCCATTTCTACCTTTTTAGATTCCCAACCCACGCAGAAGAATGTTCATGATAGCAATCCCACTTCAGGACTGCTATTGAGGAATAGCATTAAACGCAATTTTATTAAACCTAAACAAACAAAAAGGAGATCAATTGATCTCCTTTTAGTCACGTCATGTCGAAACTGACGCCGATAATGTCAGTAAAGACGATTATTCAGCAGCGGCTTCTTTAGTCTGTGCTTCTTTGATTGACAGTCTTACACGGCCTTGACGATCCACTTCCATTACCTTAACGGTAACTTCTTGGTTCAGTTCAAGGTGGTCAGAGACGTTAGCAACACGCTCATCGCTGATTTGCGAAATGTGCACTAAACCATCTTTGCCTGGCAGAATGTTAACGAAGGCACCGAAGTCTACGATACGGATAACTTTACCGTTGTAGATACGACCCACTTCAACTTCAGAAGTGATTTCTTCGATACGACGGATGGCTTCACGGGTTGCATCGCCATTTGACGAAGCAATCTTCACAGTACCGTCATCTTCCAGTTCGATAGTGGTGCCGGTTTCTTCGGTCAGCGCACGAATAACCGCGCCGCCTTTACCGATAACATCACGGATCTTCTCTGGGTTGATCTTGATAGTTGTGATACGTGGAGCGTGGTCAGAGATATCATCACGGTGTGAACCAATCGCTTGGTCCATCACGTTCAGGATATGTACACGTGCGCCGTAGGCTTGTTGCAGTGCAATTTCCATGATTTCTTTGGTGATACCTTCGATCTTGATGTCCATCTGCAGTGCAGTCACACCGTCACGAGTACCGGCTACTTTGAAGTCCATGTCACCTAAGTGGTCTTCATCACCTAAGATGTCAGACAGAACAACGAAGTTGTCGCCTTCTTTTACTAGACCCATAGCGATACCCGCTACAGAAGTCTTGATTGGTACACCCGCATCCATCAGCGCAAGAGACGTACCACACACTGATGCCATAGAGCTTGAACCGTTAGATTCAGTGATTTCAGAAACCACGCGAACGCTGTATGGGAATTCTTCAGCCGTTGGCATTACTGCGTTGATACCACGCCATGCTAACTTGCCGTGACCGATTTCGCGACGCTTAGGTGAACCCACCATACCTGTCTCACCCACAGAGTAAGGAGGGAAGTTGTAGTGCAGCATAAAGCGGTTAGTACGCTCGCCCATGATGCTATCAATCTTCTGTGCGTCACGCTCAGTACCTAGAGTACAAGTTACCAGTGCTTGAGTTTCGCCACGGGTAAACAGTGCACTACCGTGAGTACGTGGTAATACGCCTGCTAATACGCTGAGAGCACGAACCATGTCTGGCTCACGACCGTCGATACGAGGCTCACCACGGATGATGCGACCACGAACCACTTTCTTCTCTAAGCTACCGAGCAAACCGTCAACTTCACGTAAATCGACGTCTGGGTTTGCAGCCAACAGTGCTTCTTTAGCAGCGGCTTTAACCACAGCAACTTGAGCATAACGATCTTGTTTAACTTGAATTTGATACGCTTGCGCTAAACCGTCTTCAGCTAATTCTTTAACTTGAGCAACTAAGGCTTCATTGGCAACTGGTGCAGTCCAATTCCAAGCTGGTTTACCCGCTTCAGCTTTGAATTCAGCAATCGCTTTGATAACCACTTGTTGTTGGTCATGGCCATAAACCACTGAGCCTAACATCACTTCTTCTGGTAATGCTTGAGCTTCTGACTCAACCATCAATACCGCGCTCTCAGTACCGGCAACAACTAGGTTCAGTTGGCTGCTTTCTAACTGAGTCACTGTTGGGTTCAGTACGTATTCGCCATTGATGTAACCCACGCGCGCTGCACCTAATGGGCCGCTGAATGGGATACCCGAAATAGCAAGCGCAGCCGAAGTACCGATCATTGAAATAATATCCGGCTCGATTTGTGGATCGACAGATACAACAGTAATGATCACTTGAACTTCGTTTGTGAAGCCATTAGGGAAAAGAGGACGAATTGGACGGTCGATCAGGCGAGCGATTAATGTCTCATCTTCTGAAGGACGGCCTTCACGCTTAAAGAAACCACCAGGAATTTTACCTGCTGCGTAGGTCTTTTCTTGATAGTTAACAGTCAGAGGAAAGAAGTCACGGCCTGCTTCAGCTTCTTTTTTACCAACAACAGTGACTAACACTGTCGTGTCACCCATGCTAGCTAAAACGGCAGCGTCTGCTTGACGTGCAATAACACCTGTTTCCAGGGTGACTGTATGTTGACCATACTCAAAACTCTTTACAATTGGATTCACGTGACCCATTCCTTAATTAATGACCTTGAATTACGCGCGTAAGTATACTGCAATTATCCACAATAGATAAAGAGCAGATAATGATGACAAAGGTCTATCTTTTCACTAAAGTGGGTAAACGAACAAAGAGTTATGCTGTAACTTAATGTCGCAAGATCCCCATAGCGAAAACAATAATAAAGGATGTGTTGAATGACGGGTCGCTTTAAATCCCTAACTTGGAAACAAACAAATCTCGTCGTTTTTACAGCGCTTTTTTTCGCTATCGCCATCTTCATTGTTGAAATCGCCCTCGTCGTCGTCTCCACCAAGCAGCAACTCACTACCACTCAACAAGAATTACTCGATTCTGTAGAACAACCCGCCGCCAACGCCGTCTGGGCTTTAGATGATAATTTGGCAAGGCAAACCCTAGAGGGGGCGATTAAAGTAGAGCATGTGGGCTCTGCGGTGATTGAACTCGATGATGGCTCGATGTTTGTTTCGGTGAGCAATAATAAAAAAAACAACTCACAAACCTTTATCAGCCTTAGCAATAAACTCTTTGATGACTTAAAAGAAATCTCACGGCCCTTGTATCGGCCCTTTTACTTTGAAGGCACACAAAAACAGCAACTTATCGGCACGTTAACCATTTTTTACGACACGCAGGAACTGACCAACACCCTCTTTAGCCAGTTACGCTTCAGCTTTTTTGCCACCTTAGCCCGCGCGCTATTACTCACCTTAGTGCTGTCCGTCGTATTCCACCGCTTCTTAACACAGCCAATAGCCAGGATCAGCGAAGCTATTGATAAGATTTCCCCCGATTCGCCCGATGAAAACCTGCTGCCCATGTCCAACGCCCATAAGGATGATGAATTAGGCCTAGTGACATCGAAGTTTAACCAGATCCTTATTCAATTCAGTCAGACCCAATCTAAACTGCGTAAAATGGCCACCCGAGACCCATTAACAGGCCTTCCCAATCGTACCCTACTACTCGAAACCATTGCCGTGACTATCCAGCGCTCACGGGTTCATAAAAGCAGTTTTGCGTTGATGTTTATCGACTTAGACCGTTTCAAAAATATCAATGACTCCCTCGGACACGCCCTTGGCGATCAATTCCTCGCCCGCATCGCCCGTATTTTAGAACGCGTGGTGGGCGATAAAGGGTCAGTATCACGCCTAGGCGGCGATGAATTCGTGATTCTAGCCGACTCAGTCCACTCCCCCGATCAAGCCGCCGACTTTGTCGATAAACTGTTAGTGCAGCTGAATGTGCCGATTCAGCTGAATGAACATGCGATTCACCCAGCGGCATCGATTGGGATTTCCATCTATCCAGAAGATGGCAACAGCGCCGAAGATCTTATCCGCCATGCCGATATCGCCATGTACAGCGCCAAGGCCGCAGGATCGAATCAATGGGCCTTCTTCAAACAGCAGATGACCGAGCGTGCGGCGGTGCGACTCCGTACCGAAGCATCGCTACATGATGCCTTGAAAAACAATGAATTTTTGCTCTACTTTCAGCCAAAATTGGATTTACAAAGCGGTAAGATAACCGCTTGTGAAGCCCTGATCCGTTGGCAAAAAGATGGCCGCTTAATCAGCCCCATCTCCTTTATTCCGGTGGCGGAAGAAACCGGCATTATTATTCCGATTGGACGTTGGGTTATAGAACAGAGCTGCCGCGTACTGCGCGACTGGCAGAAGAAATATAACTATGCGATACCGATTGCCATTAATGTCGCGTCACAACAGTTTGCCGATGCCAGCTTAGTGTCGGACATTAAGCAAATGGCGCTGCGTTACCAAATTCAACCGGAATTGCTCGAAATTGAAATCACCGAAACATCGTTGATGAATGACATTGAGCTTGCGATCAACAAGTTAGAACAGCTCAAGTCGGCCGGATTTGGTATTGCCGTCGATGACTTTGGAACAGGCTACTCTTCCCTGTCTTATCTGCGCCATTTGCCGATCACGACCATGAAAATCGACCGCTGCTTCGTGTCCGACTTACCAGGGGACAGCGCGATTGCCTCGACCATTTTGATGTTAGGTAAACAATTGAATCTTACGATTGTGGCCGAAGGGATTGAAAACGAGCAGCAACTCGATTGGCTCAAGCGTAATCAATGTCAAATTGGCCAAGGTTTCTACTTTAGCCAGCCGTTGCCCCAGGCAGAGTTTGAGGCGCTGTATATCGCAAACCAAACCGCAACCATTAGCAATATTGATGGATTTCGTGGCGCCTAACGCACCGAAGAGAGAGTGTAAAAGAGTAAATTTGAGGCAATAAAAAAGGAGGCTTAGCCTCCTTTTTTATGTCAGTAAACGCGTGATTAACGACGTAAACCTAACTTTTGGATCAGCTCATTGTAACGCGCTGCTTCAGTACGCTTCAGGTAAGCTAATAACTTACGACGAGCGCTAACCATGCGTAACAGACCACGACGTGAGTGGTGATCGTGGATGTGCTCTTTGAAGTGATCTTGCAAATGGTTGATTTGAGCAGTTAACAGCGCAACTTGAACTTCAGTTGAACCAGTGTCGTTTGCGCCACGGCCAAATTCAGCCAGGATCTTTGCTTTCGCTTCAGTACTTAGTGACATGTGTCTCTCCAAATATAAAATGTGAATCTCTAGCCGATCACTAACTCAGCCAGAGGGCGCGCTATTCTACCCATAATCCTTGGCGCGCGCAATAAATGCGATGGATTAATAACCCAAGATAATCAATTAAGATGCTTTAGCTTGGTCGTGGAGCACGACTAAACGCTTAGGTGCCAGTAAGCCATCTTCGTTCATCTCGCCAATTCCGACGAAACGACGCTCAGTGCCCAACGTAATGCGCACCAATGTATCTGCAACGAGTCCAGAGACTCGTACCGCCTGACCTTGCATTAAGTAAGCTGCGCTTGCATCAGGCACATTAACCTCGGGAAAGTCAGCAACCGCCGTATCCATAGGTAGCAGCAACGAGTCCAGCAAACTGCTTGGGTCAAGCTGCTCTTCCTGCGCCTTAGCGACTAGGGCTTCGAGTTGCTCCAAGGTGACCATTTTGTCGTAGGGATAATGCGCGACTTGAGTACGACGCAGCATAATAACATGGGCGCCACAACCGAGCATCTCACCTAAATCATCGATGATAGTGCGAATATAAGTGCCCTTTGAACAATGAATGTCTAAGGTCAGCTCATCGCCTTCTAGACCGATGAAGTTCAGTTCAAAGACAGTGATTGGACGTGCCTCACGCGGCACTTCAATCCCCTCGCGGGCATACTTATACAAAGGCTGGCCTTGGTATTTCAGCGCCGAATACATGGAGGGTACTTGCTGGGTATCGCCACGAAAATGCTCTAAGGCGGACATTAACTGCGCCTCAGTGAATTCGAGCGGGCGAGTCTGCACCACTTCACCGTCGGAGTCGCTAGTATCTGTGCGTTGCCCCAGTTTTGCGGTAACCAGATAACGCTTATCCGAATCCAACAGATGCTGTGAAAACTTAGTCGCTTCGCCTAAACACACAGGTAGCATACCCGTTGCTAAGGGATCGAGTGCGCCCGTGTGCCCCGCTTTGTTGGCATTAAAAAAGCGCTTTACCCGTTGTAATGCAAAGTTGGAACTCATGCCAGTGGCTTTGTCCAACAACACAATACCGTCGATAAAGCGCCCCTTCGAACGTCTCGCCATTACGCTTTACCTTCGGTGTCATCAGCTTCGTCGATGTCATTCTCAGTCACATCGTCGGCGCTACCAAACTGTTGCTGCTTGGCTTTATCGCTGTTGATCACTTGGCTGACGAGGTTAGACATACGCATACCTTCAACCAATGAACTGTCATACACGAAACGGATTTCAGGCATGACTCTCAGCTTCATGCGGCCCGCAACTAAAGTACGGATATAAGGCGCCGCTGTAATCAAGGCATTGAGCTTTTCTTGCACCAGCTCTTTGTCTTCTTCGAAGAAAGTCACAAACACTTTGGCGTAACTTAAATCGCGGGACACATCGACATCATTAACGGTTACAAAACCAATACGGGGATCTTTCATGTCGCGTTGTAACACAACAGCCAGCTCTTGCTGCAACTGCTGGGCTATGCGACGTGTACGACTGAATTCTTTTGCCATAATAGAGTTACCATAGCTAATGTATTAAATTGAAAGGGCGGCTAATGCCGCCCTCTTTATCGTTACAGTGTACGTGCCACTTCGACGGTTTCGAATACTTCGATTTGGTCACCCACGCGGACATCGTTGTAGTTCTTAACACCGATACCACATTCCATGCCGTTGCGAACTTCGTTAACGTCGTCTTTAAAGCGACGTAGCGATTCGAGTTCACCTTCGAAGATCACCACGTTATCACGCAGTACGCGGATTGGTGCGCTGCGCTTGATGGTACCTTCAGTCACCATACAACCGGCGATTGCGCCCAGTTTGGGTGACTTGAACACGTCACGTACTTCAGCCAGACCGATAATCTGTTGCTTGAACTCTGGTGACAACATACCCGTCATCGCCGCTTTCACTTCATCAATCAGATTATAGATAACGCTGTAGTAACGCAGGTCAACACTTTCGCTTTCGATAGTCTTACGCGCCTGTGCATCGGCACGGACGTTAAAGCCAACCATGATAGCGTTAGAAGCCGCAGCTAAAGTCGCGTCGGTTTCGGTCAGAGCACCCACACCGCGAGCGATGATGTTCACTTTCACTTCGTCGGTAGACAGACCCATTAAGGAGTCGGTAATCGCTTCGAGTGAACCTTGAACGTCTGCCTTCAGAACGATGTTCAGTTCCTTCACTTCGCCTTCGGTCATGTTCGCGAACATGTTTTCCAGCTTAGACTTCTGCTGACGTGCTAATTTCACGTCACGGAACTTGCCTTGACGGTACAGGGCTACTTCACGGGCTTTACGCTCGTCGCGAACCACAGTTGCTTCATCACCGGCAGATGGCACACCTGACAGACCTAAGATCTCAACAGGGATTGATGGGCCCGCTTCAGTGATTGAACGACCGTTTTCGTCTTTCATCGCACGGATTTTGCCGTACTCTAAACCACACAGAACGATGTCGCCTTGGCGCAGTGTACCTTCTTGAACCAGAATCGTTGCCACAGGGCCGCGACCTTTGTCCAGTTGTGATTCGATAACCACACCTGCCGCCATACCGTCACGAACCGCTTTAAGCTCTAATACTTCAGCTTGCAGCAGAATGCCTTCGAGTAGGTCGTCAACGCCAGCACCTGTCTTAGCAGATACGAAGGCGAACATGTTGTCACCGCCCCAATCTTCAGACATAACGCCGTGTTGCGCTAATTCACTCTTCACGCGGTCGATATCGGCTTCTGGTTTGTCCATCTTGTTGACGGCAACAATCAATGGCACGTTACCGGCTTTAGCGTGTTGAATCGCTTCGATGGTTTGTGGCATTACGCCGTCATCGGCAGCAACAACCAGTACAACGATGTCAGTCGCTTTAGCACCACGGGCACGCATTGCGGTAAACGCGGCGTGACCTGGGGTGTCTAAGAAAGTGATCATGCCGTTTTCGGTCTCAACATGGTATGCACCGATATGCTGAGTAATACCACCGGCCTCACCCGCAGCCACTTTCGCGCGGCGAATATAGTCGAGCAGAGACGTTTTACCGTGGTCAACGTGACCCATGATGGTCACAACTGGCGCACGAGGTTCAAGCTTAACGCCGCCCTCTTCATCACGCTCAGACAGTACTTGTTGCTCTAATTCGTTTTCACGGATCAGTACCACTTTGTGGCCCATTTCTTCGGCTACTAATTGGGCAGTTTCTTGATCTAACACTTGGTTGATCGTCACCATTGAGCCCATCTTCATCATTTGCTTGATGATTTCAGTCGCTTTAACAGCCATTAAGTGCGCAAGTTCTGCCACTGTAACGGTTTCACCGATACGTACATCACGGGTAACAGCAGCTACTGGCTTGTTAAAGCCGTGTGCCATTGATTCTGGCGCAGTGCTGCGGTTACGCATGTGTTTTTCGCGACCATCGCGAGCATCTTTACCACCACGTTTAGTCTTGGCGGTGTTTTTGTTACGAGCACGACGACCACGTTTTTCTTCATCCATATCCGATGAGTCTTCAGCGGCACGGGCCACTTTAGAGGTAGTGATATGGTGATCGCTGTAACGCTCAGCCTCTTTACGTTGACGCTCTTCTTCGTCCCAACGCTTAGAGTTTTCTTCCGCTAACAGACGTGCTTTTTCAGCCGCTTTAGCCGCTTCTTCGTCTTGCTTACGCTTAGTCGCTTCCGCTTGAGCCGCTTTTAAACGCTCAGCTTCAACACGTGCCGCTTCCGCTTCTGGTGAAGTATCTTTTGTGGTTTTCGCATCAGTCGCCGCTTTGGCTTTAGCTTTTGCTTCAGCATCCGCTTTCGCCTTGGCTTCTGCTTTTGCTTCGGCGTCTGCTTTAGCCTTAGCTTCGGCTTCCGCTTTGGCCTTGGCTTCTGCTTCAGCTTTTGCCTGAGCTTCAGCTTCTGCCTTCGCTTTGGCTTCTTCTTCAGCTTTCAGAACCGCTTCGCTCACGTCACGCTTAACGAAAGTACGGGTCTTACGTACTTCTACTTTAACGTCTTTAGATTGACCACCATTACCGGCCACACTCAGGGTCGATACGGTTTTACGTTGCAGTGTCATTTTGGTCGGTGCGCTTTCGCCGCCATGCTGCTTCTTCAGATAATCCAGTAACTGTTGCTTCTCAGCTTCAGACACGTTATCAGTTTGGCCTTTCTTAATTCCGGCCTGAGAGAATTGCTCAATCAGACGTTCAACACTTTTACCCACTTCCGTGGCCAATTTCTCTACGGTAGTATCTGCCATCAGTTAAATCCCCCTGTTGATCGACTTATGCTTCTTCGCCAAACCAACAGATGTTGCGGGCTGCCATGATCAGCGCACCTGCTTTTTCTTCTGTCAATTCTTCAATTTCGATCAAATCATCAATGCCTTGTTCAGCCAAGTCTTCTAGAGTCACGATACCTTTGCTTGCTAAAACATAGGCTAAGTGTCTTTCAACACCTTCAAGTGCTAATAACTCTTCACTTGGCTCCACACCATCTAGTGCTTCTTCAGTGGCGAGAGCTCGAGTAGAGATCGCCGCTTTTGCACGCTCACGTAATGCTTCAACGATATCTTCATCGAAGCCATCAATTGCTAATAATTCAGATACAGGCACGTAAGCCACTTCTTCGAGAGAAGTAAAACCTTCGTCAGCCAGTACTTGAGCAAAATCTTCATCTACATCCAGTGCGTTCATGAATAAGCTCTTCACCTTAGCGCTCTCGGCTTGGTGCTTCTTGTTCATGTCTTCCACTGTCATTACGTTCAGTTCCCAACCAGTCAGCTGAGTCGCTAAACGCACGTTTTGACCGTTACGGCCAATCGCTTGTGCCAGACTTTCCGCTTCAACGGCGATATCCATTGAGTGGTTGTCTTCATCAACGATGATAGAAGCCACATCGGCAGGCGCCATTGCGTTGATCACATATTGTGCTGGATTATCATCCCACAACACGATATCCACACGCTCGCCACCGAGTTCATTCGATACAGCTTGTACACGTGCGCCACGCATACCGACGCAAGCACCGATTGGGTCGATACGACGGTCGTTTGACTTCACGGCGATCTTAGCGCGTGCACCTGGGTCACGCGCAGCGCCCATGACTTCGATAAGCTCATCGGCAATTTCAGGTACTTCAACACGGAACAGCTCAATCAGCATGTCTGGCTTAGTGCGAGTTAAGAATAACTGCGCGCCGCGGGCTTCTGGGCGTACTGAATACAGCAGTGCACGGACACGGTCACCAGGACGGAATGATTCACGTGAAATTAAATCTTCACGGAACAATACGCCGTCAGCGTTGTTACCTAAGTCAACAACCACGCTTTCACGGGTCGCTTTTTTCACTACACCAGTGATCAGCTCGCCTTCTTTATCTTGGAACTGTTCAACGACTTGCGCACGCTCAGCTTCACGTACTTTTTGTACGATCACTTGCTTAGCGGTTTGCGTCGTAATACGGTCAAAGGCGACAGATTCGATCTGATCTTCGATGTAATCGCCAGGTTGGATTTCTGGGTTTTCGTAACGCGCAGCTTCCAAGGTGATTTCGCGGTATGGGTTTTCTAACGCAACACCGTTATCGTCGATCACCATCCAGCGGCGGAACGTTTCATAGGCGCCGGTTTTACGGTCGATAGAAACACGAACGTCGATATCGCCTTCGTATTTTTTCTTGGTTGCAGTTGCCAGCGCAGTTTCTAGCGCTTCAAAAATTTTCTCGCGTGGAACGGCCTTTTCATTTGAAACCGCCTCAGCGACTAGCAGAATCTCTTTATTCATTTCGTCTTGCCTCGTTCACCTTGAAACCATCAAAACTTAGCGATGATGTTGCCTTTACGGATATTATCCAAGGCGACAACCAGCTCTTTACCATTCACATTGAGTGACAGCATTTGACCGTCAACCTGTGTAATGGCGCCTTTTAAATTACGACTGCCCGCGACAGGCATTGTCAGTTGAAGCTTGACATCCTCACCGACGTAGGCCGCATATTGTTCAGCAGTGAACAGCGGTCTATCTACACCTGGTGAAGAAACCTCTAAGGTATATTCGGTCGAAATAGGGTCTTCAACATCGAGTACAGCGCTGACTTGGCGACTTACGTTGGCACAATCTTCGATATTGATACCATTCTCACCATCAATGAACACGCGCAGGATTGAATGTTTACCCGCTTGTACATATTCAATGCCCCAAAGTTGGAAGCCTAATGCCTCCACAGGCACTTTGAGCATGTCTGCCAGTCTGGATTCTAATGTTGCCAAAATTGACCCCCGGAAAAAACAAAAAAGGGCTTAATAGCCCTAGTAAAACGTCGCATCGGATACGACAAATTTAAAAGTCCCAGATAACAAAAAACCCCGTAATGACGAGGTTATTAGCTTCAAGAACCTGTAAACCATAACGAATTCAAACACTATTCGTTACTAGGAGCTGGTTGCGGGGGCCGGATTTGAACCGACGACCTTCGGGTTATGAGCCCGACGAGCTACCAAGCTGCTCCACCCCGCGTCAACTGTGTGCAAGTATATTGACTATCGTCTTTGCTTGCAATAACTAAGTCAGCGCTTACTTCGTCTCACTTAGCTATATTATGGTGCCGAGAGCGGGACTTGAACCCGCAC
This sequence comes from Shewanella sp. GD03713, assembly GCF_029843705.1. NCBI lineage: Bacteria > Pseudomonadati > Pseudomonadota > Gammaproteobacteria > Alteromonadales > Shewanellaceae > Shewanella > Shewanella sp. GD03713. The sequence continues at coordinate 1,167,787 of NZ_JAOCIW010000001.1, read as the reverse complement.
GTCCGTTAGGACACAGCCACCTCAAGGCTGCGCGTCTACCAATTTCACCACCTCGGCGACACCTTTTACTAGTCAGGAATTTTCGTTTCTGACTTTTCGGTTGCTTGATCAACTGGTTGAGTAACCTGTTCATCAGCACCTAAATTTTTCCATGCATCTTCATTTTTTGCGTGGTTTGCACTTAAGTTGCCAATCAGCAGACTTAACGTGAAAAACGCAATGGCCAGAATCGCCGTTGTACGTGTCAGGAAGTTACCTGAACCGCTTGAACCGAATAAGGTACCTGATGCACCGGCGCCAAATGAGGCCCCCATGTCAGCTCCTTTGCCTTGCTGGATTAAGATCAGGCCAATTAAACCTAATGCAACCAACAAGTAAACAACTACTAAAACTTCATACATATTATGCGCTCATCGCTATGGTACACAGACTTAAAAACTCGGTAGAGTTTAAACTGGCACCGCCAATCAGTCCACCATCAACATCAGGTTGGGCAAATAAATCTGCCGCATTACTCGGTGTCACACTGCCACCGTACAAAATCCTGATATTTTCTCCGATAAACGGAGACACTTCAGAGAGACGCTTGCGTATAAACGCATGTACTTCTTGTGCCTGCTCTGGTGTCGCGCTCTTACCAGTCCCTACGGCCCATAACGGCTCGTAAGCGATAATGGCGTTATCAAAAGCCATAGTGCCATTTTTCTGGATCACTATATCCAACTCTTCCGCAATCACCTCGAAGGTACGTCTTGCTTCACGTGCTGGACCCGACTCACCCACGCATAGAATGGGGGTTAAACCGTGCTTTTGTGCTGCAGCGAATTTCTCCGCTACGATATTACTCGTCTCTCCGTACATACGGCGACGTTCTGAATGCCCGATAATGACATATCGACATCCGCAATCTTTAAGCATCTGGCCCGAAACTTCTCCGGTATAAGCGCCAAAGTCATGTTGACTTAAATTTTGAGCGCCCATCCTAACAAGTGAACCGTCTAACGCTTCCTTGTTTGCTTCTAGCAGTTGCCTTACGCTTTCTAGATAGATAGAAGGCGGGCATAAAACCACTTCAGCTGAATCATTTTGGAGCTTTGAGGCAAATTTCTTGAACAACTCTTGGGCTAATGCCGCGCTGCCGTTCATCTTCCAATTGCCAGCTACCATAGGACGTCTGAGTGCCATCACTATCTCCTCTGAAAGCGGCGTGAATAATAGCGAACCACTTATTAAGTTACAATAGCTAAATTCGAAATTTTTCAGATATTAGGTTGGAATGCTTACTTTTTACACGCCAAACCCTATTCTTGCTCATTAATGCAGCTAACACCTTCATTTTTAATCGGTATCAGCTGCACTCGACTAAAGATTGGTCTGATTAGCTCGCCGATTTTACCGCATCTGCGATCAAATTGGCGTGCGCTAACACAGTATTGTGATCATCACCTTCAACCATTACGCGAATTAACGGTTCAGTACCTGATTTACGTAGTAATACGCGACCTCGGGCACCCAGTTGTGATTCAACCTGAGCTTGGGCGGCTTTAACTTTATCTGAGCTTAATGGGTCGTGTTCCCCCTCAAAACGCACATTCACTAACACCTGTGGCAGCATCTCCATCGGGGCCGTGAGTTGCTCTAATGTGGCATTTTGTCGACGCATTGCCGCCAATACCAAGATACCTGCCACGATACCATCTCCCGTCGTGCCATGGTCAAGGTTAAGGATATGCCCCGAGTTTTCACCGCCAATGCGCCAATCGAGTTCTTTCAATAACTCCATCACATAACGGTCACCCACTTTAGAGCGAGCAAAGGGAATATCTAAGGCTTGTAAGGCTAAATCGAGGCCTAGGTTAGACATTAGCGTGCCGACAACGCCACCACGCAGCACGCCACGGGCTTTAGCATCGCAGGCCAGAATATAGAGAATTTGGTCACCATCGATAACTTCACCACGGCTGTTGACCATCATAATACGGTCACCGTCACCATCGAGTGCAATCCCTAAATCGGCGCCCTCGGTCAATACGGTTTCGCAAATTTTCGCCATGGACGTGGCGCCCACTTTGTCATTGATGTTGACGCCATTGGGCTTATCACCAATCGCAATCACCTCTGCGCCTAACTCACGGAATACCGCAGGTGCAATGTGATAGGTCGCTCCGTGAGCACAGTCCACGACAATTTTTAACCCTGTTAGGGTTTGATCCGCAGGGAAGTTACCCTTGCAATATTCGATATAACGGCCACGCGCATCTTCGATACGTGACACTTTGCCCAATAAATGCGACTCGACACACTCTAAGGGCTTTTCCAATTCGGCTTCAATTTCAAGCTCTAAGTTATCGTCCAGCTTGCTGCCATCATTGGAGAAAAATTTAATGCCGTTATCGTAGTATGGATTGTGGGATGCACTGATCACCACCCCCGCTTCGGCGCGGAAAGTGCGAGTAAGATATGCCACAGCGGGTGTTGGCATGGGCCCCATTAACATTACATTGAGGCCCGCTGCTGAAAGACCCGCCTCTAAGGCAGATTCAAACATATAACCCGAAATACGAGTATCTTTACCAATAATCACTTTTTTCGTGCCGCTGCGGGATAACACACGTCCAGCTGCCCAACCCAACTTTAATGCCAGCTCGGGAGTCATCTGGCCTGAACCTACCTTGCCACGAATACCATCGGTTCCAAAAAATTTACGTTCGCTCATATCGCCCCACAAACTTCAATGTGTCCCTTCGGTTGGGATCATAATATTAATGAAATACTTAACAAAAATAGCCTTTATAGAGATGCCTGTGTCGCTTGTAACACTTTCAGCATATCAACAGTTTCAGGGACATCATGGACACGAATGATATGTGCCCCTTTCTGGGCCGCTATCATGGCACCAGCAAGGCTCCCCGCTAGACGCTCGGAGGTCGGTCTAGCGAGAAGGTTTCCTATCATGCTCTTACGGGATAAACCTATCAATATCGGCAACTCAAACTGCTCAAAACGCTCTAACTTCGCGAGTAGTTCATAGTTATGTTCTAAGGTTTTGCCAAAACCAAAACCCGGGTCGATTAACAATCGTTCCCGCGGGATCCCCGCATCGATGCAGGCTTGAATACGCTCGCACAAAAACTCAGCAACATCGGCAACAACGTCCTGGTATTCCGGCGCCGTTTGCATACTGCGCGGCGCGCCCTGCATGTGCATTAAACAGATGGGTACATTTAGCTGAGCCGCTGTCTCTAATGCCCCTGGCTCTAACAAGGCTCGCACATCGTTGATTAAATGCGCACCAGCATTCACCGCTTGTCGCATCACTTCCGGTTTACTGGTATCGACTGAAATCCACACATCATGATGTTTAGCGACATATTCCACCAGAGGGATCACACGGGCAAGTTCATCCTCAACCGTCACATCGGCCGCACCCGGCCTTGTCGACTCACCGCCGATATCGATGATAAGCGCACCTTGGGCCACCATGTCATCGGCATGTTGGCAAGCTAATTCAAAGGAAGAGAACTTTCCACCGTCGGAAAAAGAATCGGGAGTAACATTCAGAATGCCCATCACGACGGGCGAAGCTAAGGATAAGCGTTTGGTTCCAGCAATTAATTCAAACACGCATTGACTCCATATGGGACAGCTTGCTAGCGCGTTTCATCCGTTTACTGCGCGGGTTCATTCAAATGACTGATTTATATTGAATGACAGCGCAGTCAATTTTCTAGCAAGATAAAACAAGAAAACCCCTTAACGGGGTTCTCTTTCAATTAACAACCGCTACTTAACGGGTGACTCATCAGCATCTTTCAGCTCTGCCTCAACAGGAGCGGTCTTTACCACTTCGTCAACTTTAACGGCAGGTTCACCTTTGCCATTGCCTTTGTCGTTTGAACCATTGTCATCCGCTTGCCAATCGGCAGGCTGACGCACTTCACGACGGTTCATCAAATCGTCAATTTGCAGTGAGTCAATGGTTTCATACTTCATCAGCGCGTCTTTCATCGAATGTAGAATATCGATGTTATCCAGCAGAATTTGCTTAGCGCGGCCATAGTTTTTATCGATAAAGGCTTTCACCTCGGCATCGATAACTGTCGCGGTTTCATCGGACATTGCCTTGGCTTTACCCATGCTACGACCTAAGAACACTTCACCTTCTTCCTCGGCATAGAGTAATGGACCGAGTTTGTCGGAGAAGCCCCACTGGGTCACCATGTTACGGGCAATCGATGTCGCGTATTTAATATCTTGCGAAGCGCCTGTAGACACTTTTTCGCTGCCGTAGATCAGCTCTTCGGCTAAACGACCACCGTAGGCAACCGAAATCTGGCTTTCTAACTTACGACGGCTTTGGCTAATCGCATCGGCTTCAGGTAAGAAGAAGGTCACACCCAGCGCACGACCACGTGGGATAATGGTTACCTTGTGCACAGGGTCATGTTCTGGCACTAAACATCCCACAATCGCGTGGCCTGCTTCGTGGTATGCCGTCATTTCTTTCTCGGCTTCTGACATCACCATAGAGCGGCGCTCAGCACCCATCATGATCTTGTCTTTAGCGCGCTCGAATTCTTCCATACCGACAACACGGCGATTACCACGCGCCGCAAATAGTGCAGCTTCGTTGACTAAGTTGGCTAAATCGGCACCGGAGAAACCTGGCGTACCGCGAGCAATTACGCTTGCTTTCACATCTTCAGAAAGCGGCACTTTACGCATATGCACTTTAAGGATTTGCTCACGACCGCGAACGTCCGGTAGACCCACAACCACTTGACGGTCGAAACGACCTGGACGCAGCAGCGCAGAGTCTAATACGTCTGGGCGGTTGGTTGCCGCAATCACGATAATCCCTTCGTTACCTTCGAAGCCGTCCATCTCAACCAGCATTTGGTTAAGGGTTTGCTCACGTTCATCGTGACCACCACCTAAGCCAGCACCACGTTGGCGACCTACGGCATCGATTTCGTCGATGAAGATAATACAAGGGGCTGATTTTTTCGCTTGTTCGAACATGTCACGCACACGAGATGCACCGACACCGACGAACATTTCTACGAAGTCAGAACCAGAAATGGTAAAGAAAGGTACCTTTGACTCGCCCGCAATCGCTTTAGCCAGTAAGGTTTTACCTGTACCTGGTGGGCCAACCATGAGCACGCCCGTTGGAATACGGCCACCCAGTTTTTGGAATTTGGTTGGATCACGCAGATAATCGACCAGCTCTTTCACTTCTTCTTTGGCTTCATCACAGCCAGCAACGTCAGCAAAAGTGGTCTTGATTTGATCTTCGCTCATCAGCTTGGCTTTGCTCTTGCCAAAGGACATAGCGCCTTTGCCACCGCCGCCCTGCATCTGGCGCATAAAGAAAATCCATACCCCAATCAGCAGCAACATCGGGAACCAAGAAATAAAGATCTGGGTTAAGAAACCCGACTCTTCGGCTTCTTGGCCTTTCATGGTGATGCCTTTACGGTCAAGATCATTAATTAAATCTTGGTCATACAGTGGCATGATGGTCGTGAATTTTTCGCCCGTGCGCTTAGAACCTTCGATAGTACGTTGGTCACTTTTCACTTCAACACTGGCGACTTGTCCATCACGAACATTGTCTAGGAACGTAGAATAATCCATCTTCTGCGATGACGAAGAAGAGGGGGAGTAACCCTGAAACACTGACATCAGCACAACGGCGATGACAACCCAGAGTATTAGATTTTTTGCCATGTCACTCAAATTACTAGACCTCATAAAGTCTTGCGATGATTAACGCTAGGGTACTACAACTTGTACCCTGTCGCCACAAGATAGACTTCACGGGAGCGTGCCCGCGACGAGTCCGGTTTACGTGTTTTTACTACTTTGAATGCGTCTTTTACCGCCTTCATATATTCGTCAAACCCCTCCCCCTGAAAGACTTTGACCGCAAAACTGCCGTTAGGTGCCAATACTTGATGACACATATCTAACGCCAGTTCGACTAAATACATGGCGCGCGGCTGATCGACACCATCGGAACCACTCATGTTGGGCGCCATATCAGACAATACAACGTCAACCTTATCCGCACCGACGCGAGTTAGCAATGCTTCGAGCACTTTCTCTTCACGAAAGTCCCCTTGCAAGAAATCCACGCCGACGATGGGATCCATTGGCAAAATATCACAGGCGATCACTTTACCTTTATCTCCGGTCAGCTTGACGGCTATTTGAGACCAACCACCTGGAGCCGCACCTAAGTCCACCACAGTCATTCCAGGGCGGATCAATTGGTCCTTCTCCTGGAGCTCCTCAAGCTTGAACGCAGCGCGAGAACGCAATCCCCGTTTCTGTGCTAGTTTGACATAATGATCATCAAAGTGTTCCTGCATCCAACGGGTGGAACTGGCCGTACGTTTTTTACCTGACATTTAAAATCCGCAACAATTGAGAGTTACACAAGGGCTATATAAGGGTAGAATAGCGGTTTTTCAACAGTAACTCAGCAAAAGTTGGTAGAAATGAACTTAACAACCAAACAAAAACAGCATTTAAAAGGTCTGGCGCACAATTTAAAGCCAGTGGTGCTGCTTGGTGCCAATGGATTGACTGAAGGTGTACTCGCTGAAATTGAAAGCGCACTCGCTTATCATGAACTGATTAAAGTGAAAGTAGCCTCTACCGATAGAGAGCTAAAAAATGCCATCGTTGATGCCATAGTACGTGAAACTCAATCTGCAAAAGTGCAACTTATTGGTCATATTCTGGTGATTTATCGTCAATCGCCTGAAATGAAAATTGCCCTGCCAAGAGCTAAGTAATTTTCCAGCCTTAAACAAAACGGCCACTCAAGCGAGTGGCCGTTTTGTTTTTAGCACTTATGGCGTATCTGTGATGACTTGCACTTTATAATGCTCTGGCGTTAATCCCAAAAATTCGGGCAATGAAGTCCCGACCGATATTGATGAGAAAGTGCCAGTTAAAATGCCGATAAACATGGCAATCGAGAATCCTTCTAACGGCCCTCCGCCCATAATCCATAACGCACCCACCGTCATTAAGGTGGTTCCCGAGGTTACCATGGTACGGGAAAATGTCGCGACAATCGCTTGGTTGTTAATCTCTTGGATAGCAAGCTTTGGCTTAGCAATCAATAACTCTCGGATCCGGTCGGCAATAATGATCGAATCGTTGAGCGAATAGCCTAAAATCGCCAGCACGGCGGCGAGCACGGTTAAATTAAACTCCATTTGGGTTAATGAGAAAAACGCGAGCACGAAAATCACGTCGTGCACCAATGCAAACAACGCACCGGAGGCGAGACGCCATTCGAAGCGATAACTCAAATAGCCTAAGATACACAGCATGGCCACCAACAAAGCAAGACCGCCCTGCTCGGCTAACTCTTTACCCACTTGCGGGCCGACAATACTGGTGTTCAGTACTTGCACCTCACCCAGTGGCGCTAAGGTTTCTTGAATATCGACATTACTCTGTGCTGTGTCGGCATAGCGCAATACCCAGCGTCCGGGCTCGCTAGCCGAAATCACTGTCACCTCTTGCTGATAAGCCGCGTTCAATAGCGGTTGCAGCTCGCTACTGGTGATCCGCCTATCGAGCTGCACCTCGGTCACCACACCGCCAGTAAAGTCTAAGCCCCAGTTAAAGCCTTTCATACCAATAATGGTGAGAGAGGCCAACATTAAAAAGATAGAGATAGCGCTCGACACATAACGCCATTTGGTCAGATTGAGATTCTTCATAGTTATACCCTCACATGACGGCGCGCATCACGCCCATACACTAGGTTGATTAAGGCTCTTGAGGCAAAAATACCGGTAAACATACTGGTCAACAGACCTAAACCTAAGGTCAAGGCGAAGCCTTGGATGGGGCCATTACCGATGGAATAGAGCACTACCGCGGTGATCATAGTGGTGAAGTTAGCGTCGAAAATGGTTGAGAACGCACTGTCAAAGCCAGTGTCAATCGCTAGGGCGAAGCTGCGCCCCTCTTTTAACTTGTCTTTAATCCGCTCGAAGATCAGCACGTTGGTATCGACCGCCATACCAACTGTCAGCACCAGACCGGCAATGCCGGGTAAGGTCAGTACAGCACCGGGGATCAGCGCCAGCAAACCAAAGAGGATCACCATGTTGGCAATCAAGGCCACGTTGGCGACCCAACCGAGACGGCGATACCAGAGCGCCATAAACAGCAAGGTAATTCCCATACCAAGGCCGAGCGCTGCAAAGCCGTTTTGAATATTTTCGGCGCCAAGGGTCGGGCCAATAGTACGTTCTTCAACAATAGTTACAGGCGCCGTCATGGAGCCAGCGCGTAGCAACAAGGCTAATTGCTGCGCCTCTTGATAGGTGCCTGCGCCAGTGATCCTGAAACGATCTCCCAGCTGCGATTGAATAGTCGCAACACTAATGATCTCTTGGGTTTGCTTGGCTTTGCCCTGCTCATCCCGGCTGTATTCGCTGTAGGATGTTGCCATCGGCTTACCGATATTGGCGCGGGAAAACTCCGACATTTTTTGGCCGCCTATTCGGTCGAGGTGAATGTTCACTTCGGCCATGCCCATTTCGCCAATATTGGCGCGGGCATCGACAATATGATCGCCGCCCAATACCGGCGTGCGTGCAACATAAACAGGATTGCCAGATTTATCCTTCAGCACCTGCGCATTCACCGAACCCGATTCTTTAACCTCAAAAAAGGCCAAGCTTGCGGTCGCACCAATCACGTTTTTCGCAGCGGCGGGGTCTTGGACACCAGGCAGCTCGATGCGGATACGGTGTTCGCCCTGACGCTGCACTAAGGCTTCTGTAATCCCTAGCTCCTCAATCCGGCTACGCATAATTTGCAGGTTTTGCTGCACGGTTAAATTACGTAACTTGATTTGCTCTTCTTGAGCGAGCTTTACGACTAAGCCATTATCCGCATTGGTTAATTGCCAAGTCGGATAACTTTGTTGCATAAACTGGCGAATGGCTGAGCGAGCATTATTAGTGGATTCAGCCGCTTCATTTAATGCAATTGCAATTTGCAACCCTGCGTCATCGCGCGTGCTATCAATACGCACACTGGCGCCGCGAATTTGCTGTTCACGCAAAAACTGCCTAAGGGACTCGACTAATGCATCGGCTTGGGCTTGATAGACGGGCTGCACATCGACATCCAGCAAAAATTGCACCCCGCCGCGCAAATCGAGCCCGAGTTTAATCGGTTCAAAGCCCATATTTTGCAGCCAACTTGGCGCGGCACTCACCAGTGCGAGCGTAAGTTCTTTCGGCTCACTCACCATGGATGACACTAAGGTCTTCACTAAGGTTTGCTCGCTGTCATCATTGAGCACGATAAGGGTTTGCCCGTCATCTGAGCTATTGGCGTTGCCATGTTGGGTATGCTTAACTTCGATACGCTTAACATCAATGCCCTGCGCCTTTAATTTATCCCGCAGTTCAATGGGGGTTAAATTAAGCCCCGCTTTAGCGCCCACCTGCACGGCGGCATCTTCTCCATACCAAGTCGGTAAGGCGCTAAATAACATCACGATAATCGTGACGATAAGCACAACGTATTTCCAAGCTGAATAGTGATTTAGCAGCTTTTTACTCTGAATTTTATCCATAGATATCACTCGCATGATATTGCCCGCTCTAATAGCCAAATGCTGCGCAAATAGTGCTAATAAACATGAGCGAACAATCACTGTATTACGGTGAAACCTGTAAACACGGATCCCACAAGGAGTACGCTTAACGCGAGCAAACTCAGTGGTGATAACCGATTAAAATCCGTCTAAACCGAATGGATTTAAATCCCATGCGATTTAGTCGCACCTTCGGCGACCACACCGCAGGCTTTGATGCTAGGTTATCGGGTACAGGTTTCGGATGACAAAATGCAAAGTTAATCAAAGACATCCCTAACGACCTCTGGTTCAGATGATGAACTCAAACGGTAGTTATGGATAAGCCTTGCTAACTTGCTACAGGGAGCGGTGAGTTAAGCGGCTTGCTGACTAAAGCGATATTGGAGGTTGGAGACTTTCCAGCCGGAGATCCGCGCTGGTGAAGATTCGGCTAAGAGAGTCCAATCCGGGCGAGCATCGAGGCGAATATTTTCCCCTAATGCGGGCGCAGGCTCTGGTTCGAACTCAAAGGCTAACAGGTAAACAGGCTTCACCTCACGCATATCATGCTGAACAAGATTTATAAAACGCTGGGAGTTAGCCGGAGCAAAATTAAAATCATCCGAGTGACTGACTAATTCAGACTCTGAGCAATCGGTGGCTTGTGCCTTATCTGAATCGGTACAGACAGCTTGTTTATCGCTCGCCGTCGATTGTACCGTTGAGTGATGTGGTGCAGTGTTATCTTGCGCAGTGAGTGACGGCGTATCCGCGGTAGGCGCAGTTGTGACTACCGTTGTCGCTACCGTTTTAGGCGCCAGATGCAGTTGCTGGGCGGTTAAGCTGCGCGGCGCATAGCCACCCGCATGGGCGATCAAGATGATCGACACACAGAGTAACATTAATCCTTGGCGCCAGTGCTTAATCAAACTCAGTTCCTAATTGGATACACGCAACTTTTACGTGATGAAATATTTGCAGAAGAAACAACACTTTCTTGGGTAGCTTCCGTAAAGAACCTTGATGAATGCATAGAAAGCTCCAAGCATGCAGCTTAGGTAACCGCCGCCTCAGAGGCAAATTAAACTTTATCCATCTTGCTTATTTGTGCGCCAAGGACACTGATATTGCAGTGCCTGAGATATAAAAAAGGCATAAAAAAGCCGCGCTAGGCGGCTTCGTATCGGTAAATAAGCGAGTCTGGTGAGACCAAGACTTAGATGTATTGCACCGAAATAATTTCGTAATCGGTCAAACCACCAGGGGTTGCGATCGACACTTCATCACCTTCATTCTTACCCACTAAACCACGGGCAATCGGAGAGTTGACTGAAATCAGGTTTTCTTTGATGTTAGCTTCATCGTCGCCCACGATACGGTAAGTCACTTCCGCATCGGTATCCAGATTAAGGATAGTCACAGTGGTACCAAAAATGATACGACCATTGTTCGCCATCTTAGTCACGTCGATGATCTGCGCGTTAGAAAGTTTGCCTTCAATGTCACGGATACGCGCTTCACAGATCCCTTGCTCTTCACGGGCAGCATGATATTCCGCGTTTTCCTTCAGATCGCCTAACTCTCTCGCTGAGGCAATCGCTTCAGTGATTTTCGGGCGACGTTCAAACTTGAGCATATCTAACTCTTTACGCAGCTGTTCTGCACCGACAACTGTCATAGGAACCTTAGTCATAACTTCTTTCGTCTCCTTTAAAACAAAAGCAACCCGTGCCGACGCTAAAGGTCAACACAGTAAAATCAGGGTGGAATTGCGCTATTCTAATCGTTATGCGCTTGGGATGCATCAAGAACTATGCACCAGTGCAGCTTACTGAAGCTCACGCTCAGATGCTAGTGCCAAAGTATAATAGTGCGAACTTAAGTGGGGCAAAATGCCCACAAATAAATTTGTGGGCATGGGGAGCGTTAAAGCATGCGCTTATTCAAGCCCAGCTTCGAAGGTCAAAAAGATTTCGCTAACTGTTTTATCGGCAAGAGATTTATCAGGACTTGGACGTTCGATTGAAGCATGCAGCAGATAACGACCAGCAGCTGGCAGCGTCATCGCCACTTTACCTTCTTTATCCGAAGTTAAACTGATTTCTTCCGGCTTATTACGGTACAGGCTGCCATCCTTCATGATCGCCACACTCACGCCCTCGACAGGTTTACCATCGTAAACAAACTGCAGTGTTGCGGGTTCATTTTCAACGATATCAGCGGGATGGGTAATAGGCACCAATTCCAAGTATTCACCTTTCGGTGCTAATACCTTATCGGTGGGTTTGTTGCGGGTCACATAGGTTTCGACCCGCGCCACATTTAATGAACCTTTTAGCTCATAGGCATCCTTTGGCATCACGGCCGCTGTCGCTTTTTTATCGAGTCGACTGCGAACCATGCCTTCTTTACCTTTGATTTTATAAACAGAAAAGTATCTCGGCGTGACTTCCTTTTCAAACTTATAGGTACCGTCTTGCAGTAATTGCACGTCGAAAACCGATTTACGACCACCAGTGTAACTTGAACTTGGAGAGCTTGGCTTGCCATCGGGTAAGTACACTCGTACATCGCTGGCGGTGACCGGCTTATCAAACATAAAGACTTGGTTACTGGCAGACACATCCGAGGTGATCCACACCGCCTCTTGGCTTTCGGCCGAGACGTTATAGTGGCTAGGTAAAATCCAGCGGTCATGGCTGCTCGCCAATGGGCTGATGCAGAGCGCGCTAACTAAGGCAAGTAAACGTAGTTTCATCTTCATATCCTTTCAGTAAAGTGCAGGGCTTAGCGAGTCATACCGCTTAAGCGAATATCAATCACGCCAGTTTCAGTGGTCGCTGGTAGTTGGGCGGTAAAATCCCCCGCCGTTAAATCAATATTTTGTCTCACGAGGTCACGCCCGCCGTGCTCGCGCACCACTTCGATAAACACTGTGTAGGAGGCTGGAGTCAGCGGCTTACCCGCGTCATCCGTTAAGTCCCAATCAATTTTGTAATGACCTGCAGGCTTGGTCGCCGAGGCAATACCGTCAACAAAACTCATGTCTTCACGCCCCGCCTTTCGCCACCAACGGCGAATGTCCTTAAGCCATTTATGGCCCTCGTCCCATACCCATAGGCTTAAGGTTTTAACGGTTTGGCCCTTGGCATCCTCAACCCACACGGCCACATAGGGACGGTGATACTGGCCTTCGGTAATTTCAGGCAAGGTCAAATCAACGGTCATTTTTGGCGCGGCAAATACCGCTGAACTCACAAACAACGCACCGATGGCGCTGGTGCGAATAAGCTGACGCATCATTAATCGGTTCTCCCTATGGAACAAAGTAGACATACACAAGTGCACAGCCTGAGCTGACGAGCACCATATAAAACAAGGATTTTTTAAGTCGTTTCGTTTGAGGCAGCAGCAAATAAGCGCCGGTGAGCGAAAAGAGAATAATCAGCAAGGCGCAGAGATCTAACACCCAAGCCCAGACTATCCCAGTATTGCGCCCCTTGTGCAGATCGTTAAGCACTGCAACAACGCCATAATCTAAGGTCTCAACATAGGCTTTGCCGTCGAGCAGATCTAAGGTGACGGTGCGATACGTGCCTGGGCCTTTATTCACTAGGCTTATCTCATCCTCATCGATATCGGCAGTGCCAATATCCATATCCCACTGGCTTTTTAACCAATGCCCCGCCGCTAAACGCCACTCAGGCTCCTGCGGCGCTGCGGGTATCAAATAGTTAGGAATATCAAACTGTTCACGTCGCGGCTCTTGATCTGCTGATGAAAACCAATTGGGATGGTTTAAGGTGATCCCGGTTACGGCAAAAAACAGCATTAACAGCAGCAGTGCCATAGAGACATAAACATGAATAATCCGAGCGAAGGAAAGCGATGATTTACTAACTTTTAATTTCAATGACTGACTCTCAAGAAGGGATATTAGGCAAGCGCCTAAATCGCCACCAACCGTTAGCTAATAGCCTGTATTAACGAAAGTTAATGGGATAGAGAGTAAATGATATTTATTATCAACAAAACCCAGGTTTACATTCTTTACATCACAAGCACGGTATAACGGCAAAGTTGATGGGAAATATTGCAAACTCACAGAGCGAGAATTGAGGAGGAGAAAACAGAAATAATTGTAAAACCAATACAAATTCAATTAGATAAAACTTAACTTTTTACCCTCTAATCCCTGTAAAAATTTACTTATTCACCCCTCTCGTTTACAGAATCGCAATCGGCTACAATCCGCCGCCGGCGACTTGCTGGTACTTCCAAAGGAAATATCATCTTGAGTACAACTCTGCTCAAAAAAATGCGTTGCCTTAACATTATTTGGCTCGCATTAATGCTTAATGCCTGTGTTGCCCCACTGCTATTGATGTCACCCCAAGGCCAACTCATGTGGGCACTACTAAAACCCCTTGTCGGATTAAATCCCAATGACGTGGGGCTGTTCGAACAGCCGCTGATTAAAGATCGAATGAAGGCTCTGCTCGGAGACAACTACGAGACCACAGTATCGCTGCTTAAAACCGCCGATAAAATCCAGCAGGAAGGCCCACTGTTTTATATGGTATCGACCTATACACCAGTGCCGGAAATGGCCGAAAAAGCAGGCTTTGTGTGGAACTCAGAAACCAACCAAATGGCGGTGATGTTGCTTACGGGTGGCTCGCCAAAAATTATCTCTGAGCAATTTACCGATCAGGCTGAGAAACTGGTACCAAGCTGGCCTAAAGAACTGGCTGACTACACAGATCCGCAAAAACTACAGCAAAAGGCGATAGATGCAGGCACCGAAAAGCTGCAAGAACAAATCCCAGCGGCTGCGCCCCTAAAAGCGGTTGCCACAGGCGATGTAAAAGCGACACAGGAAGCGGTACTTGAAAAGGCAGTGAGCGAAGTCGCAGCTCCCGCAGCGGTTAAAGAAGTTAAACCTGTACAATAATAACTAATCTACGCTCTGCGAGCGTTTTAGTCGCATTTCACTTTTGTCGGTGTTAGTCAGCCACAGTGTTATTAAGCACTGTGGCTTTTTTATCTCGATGACACACCCATTCCAACCCCTAAATACATCTTAGTCATTCGCACATAGCCAAAATACAAGCACGAGGCTTGCTCGAGTAAAGCCATAACACGCGAGTAATAGAGCAGAAGATTGAAAGATAACGAAGTAATGAGGGAGTGACTCGAAAAGCACATCACAAAAGACAGAAAGCAAAAAGCCCGTCGTAGGACGGGCTTTTTAACTATGGCTGGGGTACTAGGATTCGAACCTAGGTATGCCGGGATCAAAACCCGGTGCCTTACCGCTTGGCGATACCCCAATTAACTTGTTTCACTTTGATGGTACGGGAAGAGAGACTTGAACTCTCACACCTCGCGGCACCAGAACCTAAATCTGGCGTGTCTACCAATTTCACCATTCCCGCATCAAAATGTACCAGATTGGCAAACAAAGGCGTCTCTGGATTTTTACCAGATAAATCAAATTGATTTAACGTGGATTTAAATATGGTAGCAATGGCGGGACTTGAACCTGCGACCCCAGCATTATGAGTGCTGTGCTCTAACCAGCTGAGCTACATTGCCATGGCTGGGGTACTAGGATTCGAACCTAGGTATGCCGGGATCAAAACCCGGTGCCTTACCGCTTGGCGATACCCCAAAAACTGAGAAACATGAAATGATGGCTGGGGTACTAGGATTCGAACCTAGGTATGCCGGGATCAAAACCCGGTGCCTTACCGCTTGGCGATACCCCATCACTAACTTGTTTCATACATCCGCTTACGCCGATGTTTAAAAATAATGGTACGGGAAGAGAGACTTGAACTCTCACACCTTTCGGCACCAGAACCTAAATCTGGCGTGTCTACCAATTTCACCATTCCCGCACTGCTTCAAGTTGACATCCTGAATTGATGCTAGCAAACGCTAGGATAACGAAATGGTAGCAATGGCGGGACTTGAACCTGCGACCCCAGCATTATGAGTGCTGTGCTCTAACCAGCTGAGCTACATTGCCACTTCGTTATTGCGCGCCCCTCGTAGCGAGGAACGGGGCGTATTATGCTTATTCGAGGTATCGAGGTCAACAGCTTTTTTTCGCTATTTTCCTTGAGACAAACCGTTCGGCTATTACTTCACCAAACTGAGCAACAGATGCGCTAAATCGCCCTCTGTTGCCCGTATTTTACCTTACTTTCTAAAGCTTAGCCCTTTATCAAACCCGTTATACGTTAAACAGGAAGTGCATTACATCGCCGTCTTGAACAATGTATGTCTTGCCTTCTACACGTAACTTACCCGCTTCTTTGGCGCCCGCTTCACCTTTATAGGTAATAAAGTCGTCAAATGCCATCACTTGAGCACGAATAAAGCCACGTTCGAAGTCGGTGTGAATTACGCCCGCCGCTTGAGGTGCAGTCGCGCCCACAGAAACGGTCCAAGCGCGCACTTCTTTTACACCCGCTGTAAAGTAAGTTTGCAGGCTCAGTAATTGGTAACCAGCGCGGATCACGCGGTCTAACCCAGGCTCTTCTAAACCGAGGTCCGCCATAAACTCATCACGCTCTTCGGCCTCCATTTCAGCCAGTTCTGACTCAATGGCGGCGCACACTGACACAACAATGGCGTTTTCTTTTTCAGCAATGGCACGCACTGCATCTAAATGTGGGTTATTTTCGAAACCATCTTCAGCCACGTTAGCAATGTACATGGTTGGCTTTAAGGTTAAGAAGTTTAAGTAAGCAACCGCTTCTAACTCTTCCTTAGACAGCTCCATAGAACGCAACATATGGCCTTCATCGAGGATTGGACGCATCTTCTCGAGAACATCCACTTCAAACTTAGCGTCTTTGTCGCCGCCCTTAGCACGTTTTTGTTGACGGATCACCGCACGCTCTAAGCTGTCTAAGTCGGCTAATGCCAATTCAGTGTTGATCACTTCGATATCGCGCGCAGGGTCAACACGGTTAGCCACGTGGACAATGTTGTCATCTTCAAAGCAACGTACAACGTGACCGATAGCATCGGTTTCGCGGATGTTAGCAAGGAACTTGTTACCTAGGCCTTCACCTTTCGACGCGCCCGCCACTAGACCAGCAATATCCACGAATTCCATCGTGGTTGGCAGTACACGCTGCGGATTGACAATCGCCGCCAGCGCGTCTAAGCGTGGATCCGGCACAGGTACAACGCCAGTGTTTGGCTCGATGGTACAAAACGGGAAGTTTGCCGCTTCGATGCCAGCCTTAGTTAACGCATTAAAAAGCGTTGATTTACCTACGTTAGGAAGACCAACAATGCCGCATTTAAAACCCATATTCTTACCTTTCTCTCGATGATAGGCTGGCGAGTCACACTCACCAGCAAGTTTATAGTCACCCTGCCCTTAGGCAGTACATTGATTAATTCGATTGTTCTGGTGTTCGCCGTCCTTTATGCAGGACGCGAGCACAGGGCTTACTCCGCTTTAAAGGAGTGTAAGCGAGTCATGGCTTTCACCATGTCCTCTTTAAATAGCACTTCAGTGGAACGTACGGCTTCATCTACGGCGGCGTTGATCAGCTCTTGTTCTTTAGCAGGCGCCTTACCCAGTACGTAACCACTTACTTTATTCTTATCGCCGGGATGGCCAATCCCAATCCGTAAACGGTAGAAGTTTTTATCATTGGCCAGTTTAGCAATAATGTCTTTTAAACCGTTATGGCCACCATGACCGCCACCGAGTTTAAATTTAGCCACACCGGGCGGCATATCCAACTCATCGTGGGCCACCAGAATTTCTTCAGGGGTAATACGGAAGAAATTCGCTAAGGCCCCCACAGCTTTGCCGCTTAAGTTCATATAAGTCGTTGGGATCAGCAAACGCACATCTTTGCCATGCAACACGGCTCTGGCGGTGAGGCCAAAATACTTGCTATCCGGCACTAAGCTGACGCCACAGATGCGGGCCAATTCTTCCACATACCAAGCACCCGCATTATGGCGAGTCTGCGCATATTCGGCGCCCGGATTGGCAAGACCTACGATTAATTTAATTTCGCTCATGACACTCACTAATGGCACTCAATACTGTGTTAATTGGTCGATGGCAAAGCGCACATGGACGACCATCTTGAGTTAATAATGCCGCTTATACTCGTTAAAAACGCGGCATTTTAGCACTCAATGCGTAAGTCAACAAATGCCGAGTGAGTCAGCACTAATGATGTGGCCTAATTGAGGCCCATCGCATACTTCAGCACGGTTCGCTTGATGGGTGAGTTAATATTGGCCAGTTTTAACGCGCCGTTACGCAGTAATTTAAGTGGCAAAATGTCATTACTAAAACCTGCGTAAAACACATCCATGGTCGTCATCATCAGTTGATTATCGCGATAACGTTTGGCTTGATAGGCATTTAATACCTCGGTGGACCACCAAGGTTTATCCTCGGTTAATGCATTCTTGATTACCGTTAGTAAGGCCTCGACATCTTTAAAGCCGAGGTTAACCCCTTGACCCGCCAACGGGTTAATGGTGTGCGCCGCATCCCCTAAAATCACCACATTCGGCTTAAAATAGGCATTCGCGTGGCGGCGCGTCAGAGCAAAACTGCCTTTGGCTTCTACTGTAAAGTCACTGTCTAAGCGAGCGGGGAAATGCTGGCGGATTTGGTCGGCAAGCTGCTTATGATTCAGCTGCATTAATTGTTTAATGCGATTGGCATCGTCATACCAGACTAACGACGCATGATTGCCGGGGAGAGGTAATAACGAGCGCGGACCGTTAGGGGTAAATTGTTGCCAAGTGACATCTTGCTGACCTTGGGCGGTTTGAATATTAATCAGCATCGCCGATTGGGCATAGTCCCACCCCGAAATGCCAATCCCTGCCCATTGGCGCACCTGCGAGTTGGCGCCATCGGCCCCGATAAGCAGCTTTGCCTCAAGCTGAATACCGGATTGTAAGTGCACGCTTACCCCGTCTGTGAGACGCGAAAAAGTCGCCACTCGTTCTGGGCAAAACAATTTAATCGCATCCCATTGCTGCATTTGCTCCCACAGGGCAAGTTGCACCAAACGGTTTTCAACAATATGCCCTAAATGGCTCGCGCCGATTTGTGAGCTATGGAATTGAGTAATGCAGCCATCAAGCTCCCAGGTTTCTAAGCCCAGATAAGGCACATTACGCATGTTAAGCAGGCTCTCGAGCGCGCCTAACTGCTCGAGTAACTGTTCAGAGGCCACGCTTATCGCCGACACGCGCACATCTAATGCCTGCTCGGGGGAATAAGCCTCGGGGGCAAATGATTCAATCACCGCCACCTGTAAGCCTTGCTTCGCCAGTCCGATAGCCGTTGCCGCGCCCACCATACCGCCACCGACAAGGATCACATCAAATCGCTGAGCATCTGTGGTTGTCTGGCTTGGTTGCTGTGTTTGGCTTATCGCTTGGCTCATCTTAGTTACCACTCTTTAGAATTCTTTCCATTTATCTGACGCACTATACTCTTATCGAAACTCGAACTTGAGGCACAAGCTTAAAGCGCATCACTCTGATCGCGGACATTGTATCAAAAGCATGTCAATTTCAGCTCAAAGGTGAGCAAATGTTGCTAGGGGCGCATTTGCTCACAGTTGCTTACAAAGGCAAGTTTTCAGCCTTGGCAAAGCCACTACACTCTAAGGCAACCCCGCGGGGATCTCAGGCGGTCTGCGGGACAAGCCGATTAGCTTCTCACTTAGCGAGCCCTAGCCGTTCGGGACGAGTTACCAGTGAATCCACTTAATAGAGTTAGTGAGGATGTCATGAAAACACTCATCCACTTGCAGATAGCCAGTAGTCTACTGATTTGCAGCGCGATCCCATTTAGTCATGCATTGGCAGCAACACCCGTGATGGAAACCATCACAGTCAATTACCGCGACCCGCTCGATTATGCCCTATATCTACATACCACGGAAATGTTGAGCGTATTTCGACTCGAAATCCGTGAGGACATTAGCATTCAAGCCCGTAATAGCTTGTTAGAAATGGCAAATGCTGCCCAATTTAGCCAACCATCACTCGCACAAAACCCATCAGCTGAGATAAACCTAGCTTCTTTGTGGGTATCACAATCTCAAGGGATTAGCGAGTAAAAATGTGGACAAAGCTGGTCAGCAGCCATAACTGCGGGTAAAATGTCGCGCTATTTTTACTGGGCGGCCGGATTTGTCTGTAACAGGGCAAAGGCAGCTTGGGCACATATTTACTGGGCAGCGTAGGGCAACACAACTGATGAGCAAAAAACTCCATATTAAAACTTGGGGCTGTCAAATGAATGAGTATGACTCATCCAAGATGGCGGATCTTTTAGGCGAATACCAAGGTTACACCTTGACTGAAGAAGCAGAAGAAGCGGACATTCTACTGCTGAACACTTGTTCTATCCGCGAAAAAGCGCAGGAAAAGGTGTTCCATCAGTTAGGTCGTTGGAAAACCCTTAAAGATAAAAATCCCGATCTGATCATTGGTGTGGGTGGTTGTGTTGCATCGCAGGAAGGTAAAGCGATCAAAGACCGTGCTCAGTGCGTCGACATCATCTTTGGACCACAGACACTACACCGTCTGCCAGATATGATCGACCAAGTACGCCGTGGCGAAAAGGCCGTGATCGACGTTAGCTTCCCTGAAATCGAGAAATTTGACCGTCTACCAGAACCGCGCGCCGAAGGCCCAACGGCGTTTGTGTCTATCATGGAAGGTTGCAGCAAGTACTGTTCATTCTGCGTGGTGCCTTATACCCGTGGTGAAGAAGTCAGCCGTCCATCGGACGATATCATCCTCGAGATTGCCCAACTGGCAGAACAAGGTGTGCGCGAAGTCAACCTGCTCGGTCAAAACGTTAACGCCTACCGTGGTGCAACCCACGACGGCGGCATTTGTACCTTTGCCGAGCTATTACGCTATGTTGCCGCTATCGATGGTATCGACCGTATTCGCTTCACCACCAGTCACCCGATTGAATTTACGCAGGACATTATCGACGTTTACGAAGATACTCCTGAATTAGTCAGCTTCCTGCACTTACCAGTGCAATCGGGTTCTGACCGCATTCTGACGGCAATGAAGCGTGGCCATATGGCGATAGAGTACAAGTCAATCATCCGCCGTCTGCGCAAAGCCCGTCCTGATATCCAAATCAGCTCTGACTTTATCATTGGCTTCCCTGGCGAAACCAAAGAAGACTTCGCCGATACCATGAAGCTGATTGAAGATGTGGCGTTTGACCACAGCTTTAGCTTTATCTACAGTGCGCGCCCTGGTACACCTGCGGCAGATTTACCCGATGACGTTGATATGGAAGAGAAAAAACAACGTCTGGCGATTCTGCAGGACCGTATCACTCAACAAGCCATGCGTTACAGCCGCCATATGATGGGCACAGTACAACGTATTCTGGTTGAAGGCCCATCGGTGAAAAACCCTATGGAGCTGCGCGGCCGTACCGAAAACAACCGTGTCGTCAACTTCGAAGGTCAGCCAAAGCACATCGGTAGCTTTGTGGATGTCGAAATTGTTGACGTTTACACTAACTCACTGCGCGGTAAATTTATCCGTGGTGAAGATGAAATGGATCTGCGCCGCAACCTGCGCCCATCGGATATTCTGGCCAAACACAAACAGGATGACGATCTCGGTGTGACACAATTTAAACCTTAAGGGTTTAAAATCGAGCAAGCAGCACCTATATCAGGGCGACATGGTTTAGCTAACCTCAGTGTCGCCCTTTTTGTTTTGTGTACTTTTGCCTTTTATAGAGCAGTCATTCAAAACCCTTGGGCTTAACGATTTTCCGTTAGCAATTATCCGCTATGGCTCGTAAACTGAGATTATCTTCTGATTAGAGACTGCGATAGCAAACAGGCATCGCACTTGGCTTTTCACTCAGCACTTTGCTTGGTATTTGACAATAGGAGTACTATTTGTCCAGTAAATTAACCACAATGAATCTGTATCTCGAACCCGCAGAAACCCGCCGTTTGGCCTCGCTGTGCGGTCCCTTCGATGACAATATCAAACAGATTGAGCGTCGCGTTGGCGTTGAGATAGTCCGTAAGAACAACCATTTTCAAATTACCGGACTGCCGCGTAACTGTTTAAGTGCCAATAACTTACTTAAGCAGCTCTATATCGAGACCCAAACGGTCAAGGGCAGCACGCCGGATCTCGACCCTGAGCAGGTGCATTTGGCAATTCAAGAAGCCATAGCCCTCGAACAGGACGACAGCGGTGACGATAAATCTTTATTTATCAAAACCCGCCGTGGTGTGATTAAACCGCGTAACCCCAACCAAAGCACCTATGTGGCCAACATTGTGCGCCATGATATTACCTTTGGTATTGGCCCAGCGGGAACGGGTAAAACCTACTTAGCAGTGGCCGCCGCAGTAGATGCATTAGAGCGTCAAGAAGTGCGCCGTATTCTGCTCACCCGCCCTGCGGTTGAAGCAGGGGAAAAACTCGGCTTCTTACCCGGCGATTTAAGCCAGAAAGTCGACCCTTACCTGCGCCCACTTTATGATGCCTTGTTCGAAATGCTCGGCTTTGAAAAGGTGGAACGCTTAATCGAGAAAAACGTCATCGAAGTGGCGCCGCTCGCCTATATGCGTGGTCGCACCCTAAACGATGCCTTTATTATTCTCGATGAGAGCCAAAACACCACCGTCGAACAGATGAAGATGTTCCTAACCCGTATTGGCTTTAACTCACGCGCGGTGATCACGGGGGACATCACCCAGACAGACTTACCCAAACATGTTAAGTCGGGTCTGCGCCACGCTATTGAAGTCCTGAGCCAAGTCGAGGAAATCAGCTTTAACTTCTTCGTGTCTCAAGACGTAGTGCGCCACCCCGTGGTTGCTCGGATTGTTGAAGCCTATGATGCTTACGATCGTAAGGAGCAGGCATTAAAGGCTGAAAAAGAGCGCCGCGACTATCAACAAGCGCATCCACAAACGCAACAGGAAGTCTTAAAGCATGAGTCTTGATTTAGCCTTAGATGTGCAATACGCCACGGCGAGTGACTATCTGCCCAGTGAAGATCAGTTTGCTCTTTGGGTAAAAACTGCCATTGGTAACAGCATGGAACAGGCGGAGCTGACCATTCGCATCGTCGATGCCCGTGAAAGCCAAATGCTAAACAGCACCTACAGAGGCAAAGACAAACCGACCAATGTGTTGTCGTTTCCCTTTGAAGCACCGCCAGAAATTGAACTTCCACTGCTTGGAGATCTTGTCATTTGTGCCGCAGTCGTTGAAAATGAAGCGCGTGAACAAGATAAAACCCTAGAAGCCCATTGGGCACACATGGTTGTACATGGTTGCCTGCATCTGCTAGGTTATGATCACATTGAAGACGAAGAAGCCGAAGAGATGGAGTCGTTAGAGACTCAACTCATTGAAAGCTTAGGTTTTACTGACCCATATAAGGAACAATAATTAACCACGGTGCACAGCATCAAGGTTAATGAGAAAACTATGAGTGACGATATCCCCCCGAGTACGAGCGCCCAAAAGAAAGGCTGGTTTGACAGAGTAAGTCAGTTATTTCAGGGCGAACCTCAAAATCGCGAAGACTTAGTCGATGTGATTGATGGCGCAGAGCAGCGCGAGTTAATCACCGAAGACACCCGCGAAATGATCAAAGGTGTATTAGAAGTTTCTGATATGCGTGTTCGGGATATTATGATCCCACGAGCTCAAATTGTCGCGATTCAAATCGACAATACTGTCGAAGAATTGCTCGCAACTGTTATCGGTTCAGGCCATTCTCGCTTCCCTGTGGTTAACGAAGATAAGGACCATATCGAAGGCATTTTACTGGCTAAAGATTTGATCCCCTATGGTTTCTCAAACAGTGAAGAACCCTTCTCCCTTGAGCGCGTGATCCGCCCCGCCGTCGTTGTGCCAGAGAGCAAACGCGTCGACGTATTACTCAAAGAATTCCGCTCCCAGCGTTACCATATGGCGATTGTCGTCGACGAATACGGCGGAGTATCGGGTCTAGTGACCATTGAAGATATTCTCGAAGAAATCGTCGGTGAGATTGAAGACGAATTCGACCACGATAGCCCTGAAGACACTGAGATCCGCAAGGTCGGCAACACTGTCTACATGGTAAAAGCGTTGACGCCTATCGAGGATTTTAACGAAGAATTCAATACTCACTTCAGCGATGAAGAGTTTGATACCGTCGGTGGTTTAGTGTCCCATGCCTTTGGTCATCTACCAGAGCGTAATGAGAGCATTATGATCGAAGGAATTGAATTTAAAGTCATCAATGCCGATACCAGACGCTTAATCCAACTCAGAGTTAAACTCCCCGATCCCAATGTCGGTGAAGACGTAGAATAACCCTCTACGTAAGAATAACGCTCAGTGTAAGAAGAATTATCCGTGCTAACTAACATTCGGGCTTTTGCCCAACAAAAGTCCCGACTGAGCGTGTTACGGCTCGTGCTGGCGTTTATTTTAGGCGCCAGTACGGCGCTTTCCTTTGCCCCTTATTCCTTGTGGATTATCTATCCCGTCGCCATGGCCTTAGCCCTGTGGCTGAGTGGCTCCTTGACTCCTAAAGCCAGCTTCTTCCATTGGTTAAGCTTTGGTTTTGGCTGTTTCGCCGTTGGGATCAGTTGGGTGCATGTCAGTATGGACACCTTCGGTGGCCTCCCCTTGGCCGCCTCAGTGGGGCTAATGGCGCTGTTAGCCCTCTATTTAGCCCTTTATCCGGCCTTAACGGGTCTCGGTTTAGCGTGGTTGACCCGCACTAATACTCCGTCGCTATGGCGCAATCTATTACTCTTCCCCTCGCTTTGGGTCTTAGCCGAATGGGCTAGAGGCTGGGTGATGACAGGATTTCCCTGGATCTGGGCCGGCTACTCTCAAACCCAAGGTCCATTAAAGGAACTCGCGAGTATTATTGGTGCCCTAGGACTCAGTTTCTTAATTGCGATGCTCGCAGGCGCCTTAGCCCTGTGTTTTAGCAAGCGCTACAAAAGCCTGTTGATTTTACTGCCCATCATCGCAGCTGCGGCTTGGGTTGCCCCAAAGCTAACGCAAATCCAGCCGACAGGCGAATCAGTTAAAGTTGCTCTGGTGCAGGGAAACATTCCCCAAAGTATGAAATGGGAACCCGAGGCACTCTGGCCAACCCTATTGAAATACATGGATTTATCCCGTGAGCACTTCGACGCTGACATTATCGTCTGGCCAGAAGCCGCGATCCCGGCGCCAGAATCTATGGTGCAAGACTTTTTGGATAATGCTAACAAGGTTGCCAACCTTAACCACACTTCCATCATCACGGGGATTATTAGCCGTCAACAGAACGAGTTTTATAACTCTTTGATCGTGCTAGGTAACCATAATCAGAAGCAACAAGATACGCCGGATTATGAGAGCGATGGCAGCAACCAGTTTAAAAAACACCATCTACTGCCTATCGGCGAGTTTGTGCCCTTTGAAACCTTACTGCGCCCAATTGCGCCTTTCTTCAATCTGCCAATGTCCTCCTTCGCTCGGGGCGATTATCAACAGCCGAACTTGAGCGCCGTAGGCCATAAAATTGCCCCGGCAATTTGTTATGAAATCGCCTTCCCAGAGCAGCTGCGTGACAGTGTTAACCTCGGCACCGATCTGCTGTTAACCGTATCGAACGATGCGTGGTTTGGCACCTCAAATGGGCCGTTGCAGCACATGGAAATCGCCCAAATGCGCGCCATCGAATTGGGCCGTCCTCTGGTGCGCGCCACCAACAACGGTGTGACCGCGGTTGTTGATGAGAAAGGCAATATCACAGCTGCACTGCCGCAATTCGAAACGGGCGTGCTAAGCGCGACGATTCCACTGGTCACAGGCCAAACTTGGTTTGCCAAAATCGGCCAAACACCGCTGCTATTGCTGTGTGGTGCGCTGCTGTTCGTCGGGTTTATTCGTCGTAAAAAATAACAATAGAGTCAGAAATTGATTAATCAGAAACGCATTCAAGGTTTTACCTTAATCGAACTCGTCGTCGTTATCATAGTGCTCGGGATTTTAGCGGTTATTGCGGCGCCGAAATTTATCGGTATGAGCAAAGAGGCGCGGGAGAAAAGTCTGCTGCAACTTCAAGCCAGCGTAAAAACCGCCAATACCTTGGCCTATTCCAAGACCCAAATGCCCAGTTTGCAAAGCCAAGCCGTTGTGGGCCGTGACGATATTATCGACATCGACCTCGATGGTAATGGCACGGTCGACACTCGCCTCAAGTGGGGATATCTGGACAATACCGATATCGAAAAATGGATAACGAAAGACGATAAACTCGTCATTCAATATCAAGGCATTGATATTACTTATATTGGTTACGACTTAAATGACAATTCCATTGTCGACGACGATCAGTGTTATTTCCGCTACACCCAAGCTGCCGATTCGAGCACTCCGCCGCTTTACGATATCAATGTTCAAGGCTGTTGATGACTCACAAAAAAACGACGCAAAGCGTCGTTTTTTATTTATGCACGTTGAAGCAATCCCCTTAAGGCGTTAACGCCTCACGGGTAAACTCCTCATGGTCACACTCGGGGCAATCTGGGATCACGCCCGGAAACTCAATACTCATTTCATGGCCGCAGTTAGTGCACACCATCACCCCTTGGCTAACAATATCACCACTCTGGTAATAGCCGTGGTGTTTAAAGTCTTGAGCCAGTTCATGCCATTCCACTTGGCTGCGGTCGGTGATTTCACTTAACCAATGCCAAAGGGTGTTTTCTAGAGTGATCACCGTTGGGCTGTGGCTTAAGCTGTCGGCATTTTGCTCACGCAAAAAGCTGGCGATATCACGCTTTAAGAATTGCTCAACTAACGCGAGCTCATCTTCCCCCGCTTGTTCTTTGAGGCGTAAGAACTCCTTCCCTTGAGTGACAGACTTAAATAAATTCTTTGCAGTCAGCGAGTTATCTTCCGCAAATTGCGCTTTCACTTCGTTAATTAAGGCTTGATACAGTCCTAGTAGCGCACTACTTCTATCATTCATAACCAATACTCCTTCATAGAACCTTTTTAATGCATCGCTTCTAGTTTATTCTATGCAGATCTTATTCGCGTCGATATGGCGTTAGATCAAATAAATAGGCGGCACTGCCGGAAATAGCGTGATGCAAGAGCAATATAATCCCTCAGAAATTGAAGCCTTAGTGCAAAAGCACTGGCACGACAACAAAACCTTTGAAGTTACTGAAGATGCAAACAAAGAAAAGTTTTATTGCCTTTCGATGTTTCCGTACCCTTCAGGTCGACTCCACATGGGACACGTTCGCAACTATACCATAGGCGATGTGGTTGCCCGCTTCCAGCGTCTTCAAGGCAAAAACGTGCTACAACCTATCGGTTGGGACTCTTTCGGTTTGCCTGCAGAAAACGCCGCAATCAACAACAAAACGGCACCAGCACCATGGACTTATCAAAATATTGAGTACATGAAAAACCAGCTAAAATTGCTGGGTTTTGGCTATGACTGGAGCCGTGAAATCGCCACTTGTACCCCAGAATATTACCGCTGGGAACAATGGTTCTTCACTAAACTGTACGAAAAAGGCTTAGTTTACAAGAAAACAGCTTCTGTTAACTGGTGCCCTAATGATGAAACCGTACTGGCAAACGAGCAGGTACAAGACGGTTGCTGCTGGCGTTGTGATACCCCTGTAGAACAAAAAGAAATTCCACAGTGGTTCATTAAGATCACCGCCTACGCCGAAGAACTATTAAACGATATCGACACCTTAGACGGTTGGCCTGAGCAAGTTAAGACCATGCAGCGCAACTGGATTGGTCGCAGCGAAGGCGTGGAAATGACCTTTGGTGTAGCGGGTAGTGACAAGTCATTCGACATCTACACAACCCGCCCCGATACCCTGATGGGTGTCACCTATGTAGCGATTGCTGCGGGTCACCCATTAGCAGAATTAGCGGCGCAAACTAACCCTGAGCTGGCTGCCTTTATCGATGAGTGCAAAAACAGCACCACGTCAGAAGCCGATTTAGCCACCATGGAAAAACGTGGCGTCGCGACAGGTCTATACGCGATTCACCCCATCACTGGCAAGCAAGTACCCATTTGGGCGGCTAACTTCGTACTAATGAACTATGGCACCGGCGCTGTGATGTCAGTTCCAGGCCACGACCAACGCGATTACGAATTTGCGAAAAAGTACAATCTGCCAATCGAAGCGGTTATCAAACCTGTTGACGGGGAGTTAGACATCAGCGAAGCGGCTTACACCGAAAAAGGCGTGCTGTTTAACTCTGGCGAGTTCGACGGTTTAGACTTTGACGGCGCCTTCAATGCCATCGCCGACAAATTAGTGGCTGAAGGTAAAGGCAAACGCCAAGTAAACTACCGTCTGCGTGACTGGGGTGTATCACGTCAACGTTACTGGGGCGCACCAATTCCTATGGTGACCTTAGCCGACGGTACTGTTATTCCAACACCTGAAGATCAACTGCCGGTGATCCTGCCAGAAGATGTGGTGATGGACGGGATCCAAAGCCCAATCAAGGCCGATAAAGAATGGGCGAAAACCCAAGTTAACGGCCAAGACGCGCTGCGCGAAACCGATACCTTTGATACCTTTATGGAATCTTCATGGTATTACGCCCGTTATTGCAGCCCACAGGCTGATCAAATGTTAGATCCAACCAAGGCTAACTACTGGTTGCCAGTGGATCAGTACATTGGTGGTATCGAACACGCCTGTATGCACTTGTTATATTTCCGCTTCTTCCACAAGTTGCTGCGTGATGCGGGTCTAGTAAACACTAACGAGCCAGCAAAACAACTGCTGACCCAAGGCATGGTTCTGGCCGATGCCTACTACTACACCAACGATAAAGGTGCCCGTGTATGGGTGTCTCCGCTGGATGTAGTCACTACCGAAAAAGACGACAAGGGCCGAGTGACTAAAGCTATCGATAAAGACGGCAACGAACTGGTTTACACCGGTATGTGCAAAATGTCTAAGTCGAAAAACAACGGTATCGACCCACAGGTAATGGTCGAAAAATACGGTGCCGACACTGTGCGTCTGTTTATGATGTTCGCATCACCACCAGAATTAACGCTGGAATGGCAAGAGTCTGGCGTTGAAGGCGCGCACCGCTTTATCAAACGTCTGTGGAAACTGGCCAGCGATTATGTGGCGCAGGACAACAGCGAAGCACTAGACGTCAGCAAATTAACAAGCGAGCAAAAAGCACTGCGCCGTGAAGTGCACAAGACTATCGCTAAGGTGACCGATGATATCGGCCGTCGTCAGATGTTCAATACTGCGGTTGCCGCCGTGATGGAACTGATGAACCACCTGCAAAAAGCGCCGCAAACCACAGGCCAAGACCGAGCCATCATCGGCGAAGCCTTAACTGCGGTAGTGCGTTTACTATACCCCATCATCCCACACGTGAGCTTCACCCTGTGGAATGAGCTGGGCAACACCAACAGTATCGAAGACAGCCAATGGCCTGTTGTGGATGAATCTGCTCTGGTTGAAGACAGTAAACTCATCGTGGTGCAAGTGAACGGTAAAGTGCGCGCTAAAATCACAGTCGCGGCCGATGCTGACCAAGCGTCTGTTGAAGCACTGGGTATGGCGGACGAGCAAGTCATCAAGTACTTAGATGGCGTTACGGTTCGTAAAGTGATCTATGTACCCGGTAAACTGCTCAGCATCGTTGCCAACTAACATCGTTGATGTGATAAACAGATGCTGTCCACACGACAAACAGGAAACCGCGAAAACTTATGCTAATTAAACGCTTAGCTTTCGCAATCATGGCGCTGGTCATTATGACCAGCGCAGGTTGCGGTTTTAAGCTTCAACGTAGCTACCAAATCCCCGAGCAGCTCAATCAACTCAGTTTGAGCAGCTCGGATGAATACAGTGAACTCACCCGTTTGGTGCGTGAGCGGTTACGTTTGAACAACGTCAAGATTGTCGATGCCGCCAATGATGTGCCAGTGTTAAGGCTTATCACCGACTCCTTAGAGCGTTCGACCCTGTCGCTTTACCCTACGGGCAATGTGGCCGAGTATGAGCTTATCTATTTCGTCGAGTTTGCTGTGGCCTTGCCGGGCAAAGAGGCACAGCCTTTCAAGATTGAAATTCGCCGCGATTACTTAGACGATCCTCGCACCGCACTGGCGAAAAGCCGTGAGATGGAACTGTTAGTCAAAGAAATGCGTATTCAAGCGGCCGATAGGATTTTGCAATCCCTGGCTAGCACAGAGGTGAATTAATGCAGGGTCCAAATTAATGTGGCACTGCAATAAAATGTGGAGAGTGGTTTAAATGCGTGTTTATCCTGATCAACTCTCCCGCCATCTCAATCCGCTTCACGCTTGTTACCTGATTTTTGGTGATGATCCTTGGTTGCTCGAAACCTCCAAGGATCAGATCCGCCAAGCCGCCAAACGCCAAGGGTTTGAAGAGCGCGTTCAGTTAATTCAAGAAACAGGTTTTAACTGGGGTGACTTGACCCAGGAATGGCAGTCCATGAGCCTGTTTTCTAGCCGGCGCATCATTGAGCTAACTCTCCCCAACGCAAAACCCGGTGCAGATGGTTCGGCGGCGCTACAAGCGTTACTGCAAACGCCGAATCCCGATGTGTTGCTGATCCTTGAAGGCCCAAAACTCGCCAGCGAGCAGACCAATAGCAAGTGGTTCAAAACCTTAGATAGCTTAGGAATTTATTTACCCTGCACTACGCCAGAGGGCGACCAATTCAGACGTTGGCTCGACTCACGCATTACGCACTTTAAGCTGAATTTACAACCCGATGCGCGCGCTATGTTGTACACACTCTACGAAGGGAATTTACTCGCCGCCGATCAGGCCATGCAGTTGCTACAACTGTTAAGCCCAAGCCAGCCTATCGGTGCCGACGAATTAAGCCATTACTTTGAAGATCAATCCCGCTTTACCGTGTTTCAGCTCACCGATGCACTGCTGAATAATCGCCAAGACAGTGCTCAGCATATGCTTGCCCAACTCAACGGTGAGGGTACGGCCATGCCCATTTTACTCTGGGCCTTGTTTAAAGAGCTGCAGTTGCTGCTCAGCCTCAAGAGTGAACAGGCGCAAGGCGTGCCTTTAAATAGTCTCTTTGGTAAATATCGAATTTGGGATAAGCGTAAACCGCTGTACCAAACCGCGTTGCAGCGCTTAAGCCTCACCCAAATCGAACATATGCTTGCCTTCGCGTCCAAGCTGGAATTGAACTTAAAGCAATTAGGCCATGAAGATTGGACAGGGCTCAGCCACCTGTGCTTATTATTCGACCCCAAGGCCCACGGCCATTTGGCCCATATCAGCTTAGATTAAGGCACTGACTGGATGCGTATCGGTATTTTAGGTGGCACCTTTGACCCCATACATTACGGCCATATTCGCCCCGCGATGGAAGTCAAAGCCAGTCTCAAGCTGGATAAAATCCTGCTGATGCCCAACCATATTCCGCCACACAAAAACACTACCCACTCTACCACAGCGCAGCGGCTCGAAATGGTCGCGCAGGTATGTGAGGCATTAACAGGTTTCGAGCTATGTGATATCGAAGCTAAACGCGACAGCCCATCCTATACCGTTGTCACCCTTAAGCAGTTAACTCGACTTTATCCCAATGACGAACTGTTTTTTATTATGGGGATGG
Source organism: Shewanella sp. GD03713 (assembly GCF_029843705.1). NCBI lineage: Bacteria > Pseudomonadati > Pseudomonadota > Gammaproteobacteria > Alteromonadales > Shewanellaceae > Shewanella > Shewanella sp. GD03713. The sequence continues at coordinate 1,136,433 of NZ_JAOCIW010000001.1, read as the reverse complement.
ATTCGTTTATTCACCTGCAAAGCTGGCACCAATGGCAGCAATTGTTTGAATTAGCCAATATCGTAGTATGTCAGCGCCCGGGCTGGCATTTAGCCGAAGGGCACCCGATGCTACATGAGTTAAACGTACGCCACGCGTCGCTTGAAGCGTTAAGTCACTCAAATGAACCACAACATGGGCGCATCTTTACCGTTGATATCAGCCCACAGGATATTTCGTCCACCCAAATTCGCTCACAACTGGCCATGGGAGAAATTCCACAGGACGCCCTCCTGCCCGTCACTTTAAATTACATTCAAAAACAACGGCTTTATTTTTCTTAGGCCGAAAATCAAGCGCTAATAGTACAAACTCAGCAGCTAAGATCGCTAAGAGAATGTATTCCCCCGCTTAAGACTGATATACTAGCGCGCTATTTAAAATGAATGAGGTACATCAGCGTGCAGAGCGCCGAATTAAAACAGTTTGTTGTCGATAAAATCGACGATTTAAAAGCCCGTGACGTCGTGGTTATCGATGTCAGCAACCAATCTAACATCACCGACTACATGGTGATTTGTTCTGGTACATCTAAAACTCACGTTAAAGCGATCGCCGAAAATCTCGTGATCGAAGCGAAAGCCGCAGGCATTCCACCTATCGGTATCGAAGGCCGCGACAGCAGCGAATGGGTATTGGTGGATATGGGCAACGTGATCCTGCATGTTATGCAAGATCAAACCCGTGATTTCTACCAGCTTGAAAAACTCTGGTCAGAAAAGCAAGCCTAATGAAGTTGCAACTTATCGCAGTGGGGACACGGATGCCCGATTGGGTTACCCGCGGTTTTGAAGAGTATCAACGCCGCTTTCCTCGGGATATGGCGCTGGAACTTATCGAAATCCCTGCTGGTAAACGCGGAAAAAATGCTGACATCGCACGCATCCTGCAAAAGGAAGGCGAGCAAATGTTAGCGGCGATTCCTAAGGGCAATCACATTGTTACCTTAGATCTTCCCGGCAAAAACTGGACTACGCCAGAATTAGCGACAGCCATGAATAAATGGCAACTCGATGGTCGTGATGTGAGCTTACTGGTCGGCGGCCCCGAAGGCTTAGCGCCCGCCTGTAAGGAAGCCGCCCATCAGAGTTGGTGCCTGTCGGCATTGACCCTGCCCCATCCTCTGGTGCGGATTGTGGTTGCCGAAAGCTTATACCGCGCGTGGAGCGTGAACACTAATCACCCTTATCACAGAGAATAGCGGGATCTTGATGTTAACGAGTGTCAACCACCCGGATGGGATCAGCTGGAGATAGCCTAAGTGTCGCCAAAAAAGCGGATAACCATGCACGACCACGCCGCCGAGGCGTCACTGTTTAAGCGTCGTGCGCTGTTCACTTTTATTTGTGTTGTCGCCCTCCTTAGTGTGTTGGTGACCAATCTTTATCATCTTCAGGTTGAATCCTATAAAGATTACGAAACGCGCTCTAATGATAACCGCATTCGTGTCGTGCCTATCGCCCCAAGCCGTGGCCTGATTTACGACAGAAACGGCGTGTTACTCGCCGAGAACCAACCCTTTTATTCTCTCGACTTAGTGCCGGAGAAAATTGCCAATATGTCCGAGACCTTGGACGAATTAGGCAAGTTAATCGAAATCACTCCCGATGAGCGTGAAACCTTTACCGAAGCGCTAAAGTTTCACCGCCGCTTTAAGCCCTTAACCCTTAAAAATCAGTTGACCGAAGAACAGGTCGCCATTTTTAGCGTTAACCAACATCGCTTTCCTGGGATCTCCGTTGAGGCGGGTTTAAAACGTAACTACCCCTATGCGAGCCAGCTCACCCATGTGCTGGGCTATGTAGGTAAAATCAACACTCGAGATCGTGCTCAATTGGAGCGTAACGATCAGTGGAAAAACTATGCCGCCACCAAGGATATTGGTAAGCAAGGCATTGAAAAATACTATGAATCACTCCTTCACGGCACACCAGGTCATCTCGAAGAAGAAGTAAACAACCGCGGCCGAACTATCCGTACGCTTAAAATTGTACCGCCGGAGCCGGGGCAAGATATTTACTTAACTCTCGATTTACAATTACAGCAAAAAGCCGTGGAACTACTCCAAGGCCATAAAGGCTCAATCGTCGCTATCGATCCAAGAGATGGCGGGATTTTAGCTTTAGTGTCGAGCCCAAGTTACGATCCCAACCAGTTCGTGCAAGGGATTAACAGCAAGGATTACAGTGATTTATTGAACGACAAATCACGTCCGCTGATTAACCGCGCTACCCAAGGCCAATATGCGCCAGCATCAACGATTAAACCCATTATTGCCCTACTGGGACTTGATGAAAAAGCCGTGACCGAACACACCCGTATTTGGGACCCTGGTTTTTGGCAAATCCCAGGGGTTGAGCGTAAATATCGCGACTGGAAACGCTGGGGCCATGGCTGGGTTAACGTCTATAGTGCTATCGTGGAATCCTGCGATACCTACTTCTATGAATTAGCTTATAAAATCGGTGTTGATCCCATCGCCCGTTTTATGGAGCAATTCGGCTTTGGCCAAAATACTGGTGTCGATATTTTTGAAGAGTCGGCGGGTAATATGCCGTCGAAAGAATGGAAGCGCTTAAAATACAACCAAGCTTGGTATATTGGTGACACCATTTCTGTCGGTATCGGCCAAGGTTACTGGACCGCCACGCCATTGCAATTGGCCAGCGCCACCGCCATTCTCGCCAACGATGGCCGCCGCTTCCCGCCACATTTGTTAAAGTCGATTAAGGATAATACGGCCAAAATTGACTCACCAATTAACGAGTTACCGCCGATTGAGCTTAAAAATCCGCGCAACTGGAAAATCATTAATGAAGCGATGCGCCAAACGGCTCATAAGTCTCGCTTCACCGACGCCAGTTACACGGCTGCGATGAAAACCGGTACGGCGCAGGTCATTGGCGTGGCCGAAAACACTAAGTACGATGCCAATAAAATTGCCGAGCATTTCCGCGATAACGCCCTCGTGGTCGCCTACGCGCCCTTTGAAGATCCTAAAATCGTCCTCGCTGTGGTAATGGAAAACGCCGGCTGGGGTGGCGCAAACGCAGGCCCAGTCGCCCGCGCTATGCTCGATGAATACATGCTAAGAGACACTTGGAAACCAACGCCATGAGTGCCCATCAACGTCAAAACATCTGGCAACGATTGCATATCGACTTGCCCTTACTGCTCGGCCTGTTTGCCGTCATGGGCTTTGGCCTGTTTGTTATCTACTCCGCCAGCGGTGAAGATCTTGGCATGATGGAGCGTCAACTGTTTAGGATGTTTTTATCCCTAGGCATTATGTTTACTATGGCGCAGATCAATCCCGAGGCGCTCAAACGCTGGGCCCTACCGATTTACCTTGCGGGGATTGTGCTGCTGCTTGGGGTACATTTTTTTGGGGAAATTAACAAAGGCGCACAGCGCTGGTTGAACTTAGGCTTTATGGAGTTTCAGCCTTCGGAGCTGATTAAACTCGCCTTCCCCATTACTATGGCTTGGTATATCAGTAAGTTCCCTCTGCCACCGAAGAAACGCTACCTTGCGGGCGCAGCGGTGATCCTCTTAGTGCCGACGCTTTTAATTGCCAAACAACCTGACTTAGGCACCTCGATTTTGGTTGCCGCATCGGGCATTTTCGTGCTGTTTTTATCGGGCATGAGCTGGGCAATTGTGGGCGGTTTTATTGCCGCCGTATTGGCCTTCTTGCCGATCCTTTGGTACTTCCTGATGCACGATTACCAAAGAACCCGCGTATTGACCCTACTCGATCCAGAGCAGGATCCCTTAGGTGCCGGTTACCATATTATCCAATCGAAAATTGCCATCGGCTCTGGTGGTCTCTGGGGTAAAGGTTGGCTCGATGGCACTCAATCCCAATTAGAATTTATCCCCGAACGTCACACCGACTTTATCTTTGCGGTGATCGGTGAAGAGTTTGGCCTGATAGGCAGCATTATCCTGCTCCTGATGTATCTCTACATCATCGGACGCGGCTTAGTCATCGCCTCTCGGGCGCAAACTAGCTTTGCCAGACTCCTTGCAGGCAGTATCACATTGACTTTCTTCGTTTATGTTTTTGTGAATATTGGTATGGTTTCAGGTATCCTGCCTGTGGTGGGTGTACCTTTACCCCTTGTCAGTTATGGTGGCACTTCCATGCTGACATTGATGACAGGGTTTGGCATTCTTATGAGCATTCATACCCATAGACGTTTTGTAGATAGATAATTTTTAGGGACTTCTTAATGCCTATTCTTCGAGCTTGTTTGGCTCCACTGGCAGTGCTTTGCCTCAGTTCATACCTCATTGGCTGCTCGACCGCGAACGAGCCAGCAACAACGACACCGCCGCCAAGCGCGGCCGTGACCACACAGGCGCCAACACCTGTATTGCCCGAGGCCTTAAAGGCAGAGTTTATTAAAACCCAAATGGCACAAGGCTTTACTCAAGCCGAAGTGGAAAGCTTCTTGGCCAAAGCCAACTACAACCAGGCGGTTATCGATGCGATTTCTCGCCCTTGGGAAGCTAAGCCTTGGCACCAGTATTATCCGATTTTCCTCACCGAGAAACGCCTCAACGCGGGCCTAGCCTTCTGGAAAAAACACGAGGCGACGATTGCCAAAGCTGCCACTCAATACCAAGTTGAGCCACAAATTATTGTGGCCATTATTGGTATCGAAACCTTCTATGGTCAGTACACGGGCAATTATCCGGTAATCGACGCGCTCTATACCTTAGGGTTTTATTACGAGCCAAGAGCCACTTTCTTTCGCAAGGAATTTGGCGAGCTGATGAAGCTGGTAAAAGAAGAACACTTAGATATCAATAGCCTCAAGGGTTCTTACGCTGGCGCCATGGGCTTTGGTCAGTTTATTCCGTCAAGCTACCGCCACTATGCCGTGGATTTTGATGGCAGCGGCAACCGTGATTTACTCCAGAGTCCAGAGGATGCCATTGGCAGTGTTGCCAATTATTTCCATGAACACGGCTGGCAATTGCACGCGCCCGTTGCGCTTCCTTTAGTGAACAGCAGTGCCAATGCGCCTAAAGCCAAAGTGTGGGCCGGCGAGAAGTTGCAGTACAAGGTTTCTGATATTCTCTCCCCAAGTTTATCGCTGGCCACCGCCCGCGATTTAAATGCCTCGCAAAAGGCCATGCTTATCGAGCTGGAACAAGTGGATAGCAAGGACTACTGGTTAGGACTCAATAACTTTTATGTGATCACCCGTTATAACCGTAGCCCTTTGTATTCCATGGCCGTTTACCAATTTAGCCAACAACTGAAGCAACAACATGACGCTAAGAAATAATCTTTTACAGCTCTTGATGCTCGGCTGCTGTTTTGCGCTCGCGGCCTGCTCGAGTTCTAATTCTGGCTCGGCCAGCGAGAAGAACAAGAACATGGATCCCAACAAGGGCCGCTATGCGCTAAAAAACGATAAGATGCCCATCAATCCACCCAATGTGGATCATGTGCCAAACGCGACCCCAAAATACGAGCCTTACAGCCGTCGCGGTAATAAACCTTACACGGTTTATGGTGAGTCCTATACGGTATTAGATTCGGGCCAAGGCTTTTCCGAGACTGGCCGCGCCTCATGGTACGGTGAGAAATTCCACGGCTATGAGACATCGAATGGCGAGCCCTACGACATGTATGGCATGTCTGGTGCACACAAGACATTGCCATTGCCAAGCTATGCTCGCGTCACTAACTTAGATAACAATAAGCAGGTCATTATTCGGATTAATGATCGTGGCCCTTTCCATTCGGACCGGATTTTGGACTTATCCTACGCCGCCGCTTATAAGCTGGGTATGTTAGGCACAGGTACCGCGCGAATTAAGCTGGATGTGATCTATATTGGCACTCAGGCCGCGACACAATCGGCTATCGCCAGTATTCAATCCTCAGGCAATCATTACATACAATTGGTGGCTTCAAAGGATCAGCATAGGCTGAACAAAATGGCGAAGGATCTGGAGAAGAAATATCAGGTCAAGACCCGTGTACAACCGGCAAACAATATGTATAGACTACAGCTCGGTCCAATTGGCCAAACCGAACTGGCCGACCGATTACTCAATAAAGTGAAACAAGACGGTTACCCCGAAGGCTATATGGTTTTGGAGTAGTGACCGCTCACTATAAGATATAGATTTAGCTTAAAAATACCCCAGATGAAGGAACCTTCACTGAAAACCTTTGTCGAAGGGTGGTATACTCGCGAAACTATTTTGCCTTTTCTTTCAATACAACCAAAAAGACGTGCTAAGTTAATGATGAATTTTGTAAAAAGTCCCATTAAAACATTGCTGCTAATTTCGAGTGTTTCTCTTCCTGTTTATGCTGCGCAGCCGATTGTTACCCCTGATGCACCTACAGTTGCCGCCAAGGCTTACGTCTTGATGGATTATTACTCGGGCCAAATCATTGCCGAAGAAAATGCCTACGAAAGCTTAAACCCAGCCAGCTTAACGAAGATGATGACCAGTTATGTGATTGGTCAAGAAATCAAAGCCGGTAACGTATCCCCAGATGATGATGTGACCATCAGTAAAAATGCGTGGTCGAAGAACTTCTCTGACTCATCAAAAATGTTCATCGAAGTGGGTAAAACCGTTAAGGTTTCCGACTTAAACCGCGGCATCATCATCCAATCGGGTAACGATGCCTGTGTGGCCATGGCCGAACACATTGCTGGCACCGAAGGCGCCTTCGTCGACATGATGAACTCATGGGCGAAGCAGCTTGGCATGCGTGACAGCTACTTCGAAAACTCCCACGGTTTAGACTCTGAAAACCACAAATCAACCGCCTACGATATGGCGTTATTAGGTGCCGCACTTATCCGTGACGTGCCTGAAGAATACCGTGTCTACAGCGAAAAATATTATACCTTCAACGGTATCAAGCAATATAACCGTAATGGTCTGCTGTGGGATAACAGCATGAATGTAGATGGTATCAAAACCGGCCACACTTCTGGAGCAGGTTATAACTTAGTCGCTTCTGCAACTAAGGACGGTATGCGTTTGATTTCAGTGGTATTAGGCACTCAAAGTGAAGCCGCTCGTAAAGCCGAAAGTAAAAAGCTGCTGACCTATGGTTTCCGTTTCTTCGAAACAGTGACCCCTTACAAGGCCGGCGACAGCTTCGTGACGCAAAAAATTTGGTACGGTGATAAGAGTACCGTCGATTTAGGTGTCGCTACAGATGCACCAGTTACCGTCAGCCGTGGCCGTGCAAAAGACTTAAAAGCCAACTTCGAACTGACTAAGCCACTGGACGCACCACTGAAAAAAGGTGAAACAGTGGGTCGTTTATACTTCCAGTTAGATGGCAAAGATATTGCGCAATTCCCGCTAGTCACCTTACAAGAAGTCAACGAAGGCAGCTGGTTCAGCAAATTAGTTGATTACTTTAAGCAACTGTTTTCTGGTTGGTTTAGCTAATCCGGCTCACAAAACTCAGCCACCTTCGGGTGGCTTTGTTGTTTTTGGGGGAGTATCGCCCTTGAATCGGGTATAATCGCCACCATATAGTTCCTATTAAAATGGTTATTGAGCACGACTATGTTAAACACGAAATTTGATGAACTCATGGAGTTCCCCTGCGCCTTCCCCTTCAAAGTGGTTGGCGATGCCCACGAAGCCCTGACCGACAGAGTCGTTGCCGTAGTGCAAAGACACGCCCCAGGTGATTATTCACCTACGGTTAAGGCCTCAAGCAAAGGTAGCTACTACTCTGTGACCATCCGCGTCACAGTGACCAGCAAAGATCATATTGAGACTCTGTACACTGAGCTTGCCGGTATCGAAGGCGTTCGCCGCGTACTATAAGTATTCCTCAAGGCTATAAAATGTGATCTATCTTACATTTATGGCCAAGAGGCGTATAATAGCGCCACTCAATTATAGGGGAGAGGTTGCCCTTGCAAGACACCACTTTGCATATTCGGCATCTGGGACAGCAGGATTATGAGTCTGTGTGGCATGCAATGCAGCATTACACCGACACTCGTAACAGCGACAGTCCAGACGAACTGTGGATCGTTGAACATCCACCCGTATTTACCCAAGGCCAAGCCGGTAAAAGCGAACATATTTTGAATCCGGGCGATATTCCCGTGATCCAAGTGGATCGTGGTGGTCAAGTCACTTACCACGGACCAGGACAATTAGTTGTCTACCCTCTCCTCGATATTAAACGCAGTAAAGTGGGTGTCCGCCAACTTGTGACCCATATCGAGCAAAGCATTATCGATATGCTCGCCAAATACGCTATCAATGCCTACGCCAAGGCCGATGCGCCGGGCGTGTATGTGGATGAGCGCAAAATTGCCTCTTTAGGTCTTAGGATCCGTAAAGGCTGTTCATTCCATGGCTTAGCACTGAATGTGGATATGGATCTAGCGCCGTTTCGACGCATTAACCCCTGTGGTTATGCTGGTCTTGAGATGGTGCAATGTAAGGAACTTGGCGGCCCACAAACCGTGATTGAAGCAGGCGAGCAACTCATTATTACCTTTAGCCAACTACTGGGCTACCAACATCTAGTTCATCATCAAGGATTAGCAGCGTCATGAATAGGCCTGAACGTTTACAACCCGGAGTCAAATTAAGAGATGCCGATAAAGTCTCGCGCATTCCGGTTAAAATCGTGCCCTCTGAGCGCGAAACCATGTTACGCAAACCCGATTGGTTAAGGGTTAAACTGCCCGCGTCTAACCAACGCATTCTCGATATTAAGCAAGCGTTACGCGCTAACGGCCTGCACTCGGTCTGTGAAGAAGCTTCTTGTCCTAACTTGGCAGAATGTTTTAACCATGGCACCGCGACCTTTATGATTTTGGGCGCAATTTGTACTCGCCGCTGCCCATTCTGCGACGTGGCCCATGGTCGTCCACTCAAGCCCGATGCGGAAGAGCCTGTTAAATTGGCTCAAACCATCCGTGATATGAAGCTAAAATACGTGGTAATCACCTCGGTTGACCGCGATGACCTGCGTGATGGCGGTGCCCAGCACTTTGCCGACTGTATCCGTGAGATCCGTAAGCTCAATCCCGAGATTAAGATTGAGATCTTAGTGCCCGATTTCCGTGGCCGTATCGACGCCGCCCTCGACATTCTGTCGACCGAGCCGCCTGATGTGTTCAACCACAACCTAGAAACTGCGCCTATGCATTATCGCAAAGCGCGTCCAGGTGCGAACTATCAATGGTCACTCGACCTACTGAAGCGCTTTAAAGAGCGTCATCCCAATGTGCCGACAAAATCGGGACTGATGATGGGGCTAGGTGAAACCAACGAAGAAATCGCTCAAGTGCTGCGTGACCTACGTGAGCACAAGGTCGAAATGTTGACCTTAGGCCAATATCTGCAACCGTCTAAGTTCCACCTGCCGGTTGAGCGTTACGTCTCGCCAGCCGAGTTCGATGAGCTTAAAGTCCTCGCCGACGAGCTTGGCTTTACTCACGCCGCCTGTGGTCCATTAGTACGTTCAAGCTACCATGCCGACCTACAAGCTCAAGGTAAAGAAGTGAAGTAACCTTCGCTTTATTAATCCCATAAAAAACAGCGCTAAAGCGCTGTTTTTTTCATCTTCCTCTAAAACCTTAAGCCGTTTCGCTTAAGGCTAAATCCATCAAAATCGCATCTTCTTTGCCCTCTGCCAAAGGATAATAGCCTTTGCGACGACCGGTTTCGACAAAGCCCCGCTTCTGATAGAGTGCGCGCGCGGCAAGATTTGATTCGCGAACCTCCAGCATCAGCACCACCGCCTTGGCAGCCTTAGCGCAGTCGACAACCGCCGTGAGTAGCAGATGCCCATATCCTCGCCCTTGTTGTTCTGGCGGCAAACAAATATCCAGCAGCGTTGCCTCATCGACAATCTGCTGCACAATCGCGAAGCCGAGCAACTCATCACGTTGCATTAACCCAATAACGCGGTACAAGTGGCCAAAACAATCGGCAAGGTTATTCTCACTCATAGGATGGGAATGAGCACTCGCTTCAATGCGCGCCATTTGACTCACATCGGTTGGCGTCAGAAGCACGATTTGCAATGATTCGTTAAGGGTATTAAGGACTTGATGACTCACGGGAAAATCCAAATTAAAAGGTAACTCACGATAATGTGTACTGGACACGACTAGGCCGTTAATTGCTGCTCACGCCACTGGCAAATCTGCCCCCACAAGGCGCGCTTTGCCTCACTGCGCGTTAGTAACTCAGCTAGGGGATCCGACACTAACCAAGCCACTCTGGGCCTAACCCTGTGGCGACGTAAATCCCAGACGATGGGTTTACCCTTATGTGGCTCAGTGTTGAACTCACAGTCATCCTTACTGATCCCAATTAAACCAAGGACAGTATCAATCAGTGGCTCAGCGGCAGACGACATATCATCAACATCCCAAACCACTTGATAAGGTCGCACTTTAGTATCGCGAAGCTGCCAAGGAGTTATCTCCATCGCGGCTAAATAGGCAGATTTATTCATGGGGTTATTGGGGTTTCATTAAGCACTGACACCACATAAGGATACCAGCTAAATGGGCCGAATGTTATTGCCAAGATACGGTTCATGGCTCAAGCCAAACGTTTACTTACGCTTTAATCTGTAAAATCGATTTTATGAATCTATTTTAACCGCTTTATATGTTTAGCTTATTTGATAATCTATCTTCATTGAGTAGGACAATAGGAGGAATTTCCATGATTAACATCGGCATCAACCAAGCTCATAGAGAAGAAATCGCCGCAGGGTTAAATCAGTTATTGGCCGACAGCTACAGCCTTTACCTTAAGACCCACAGCTTTCACTGGAACGTCACAGGCCCCATGTTCACTAGCTTGCACTTATTGTTTGAACAGCAATATACCGAGCTTGCCTTAGCGGTCGATTTAATCGCCGAGCGGGTACGAGCATTGGGCGCAAGGGCATTAGGTTCCTATTCGGACTATGCCAAGTTGACCGAAATCCGTGAAGATCAAGGTGTCACTAAAGCTGAAACCATGATCCGTGAACTGTTAAGCGACCAAGAAGTAGTGATTAGAAATGCCCGTGCGCTCTATCCCTTGGTTAGCCAAGCCAACGATGAGGCAACGGCAGATTTACTCACCCAGCGCATTCAACTCCACGAGAAAAATGCGTGGATGTTACGTAGCTTATTAAGCGAATAACCCTTTCATCATCCCCAAGCCAAATGGCCGAGCAGTCACGCGCTCGGCCATTTTATTAGGGCGTGTTAACGTTTCGAGATTAGATTTTGTTCGTTCTGGCAAGCACGTGCTCGCGAAACGAGGAATGATGTGTAGTTATTCTACTCAAATGACGAGTGACAAAGAGCAAGAGCTTGCCAGACGAACCCTTCGGGCAGCATTTGGCTGGCTTTTCTGCCGCGTTATCGTCCGTTTATGTAGAATAACTACACTGCACGGACTTTGCCTTGCTTAAAAACCAGCCAAATTGCTGCAAAAACAACCCTGAAACGTCAACACGCCCTAGGCATTTATTGATGCTAAAGCTAATTTAGAGATACTTAAGCCAAGCCTGCTGACTCTGTCCTTTGTAACGGCTAAACCAGCGCACGGGATAATAGAGCAAAGGGATCAAGACTAAGCTTATCAGCCATACCCATCCCATATGCGCTACGCCAAAAAGCTCGCCATGGTTTGCGCCAAATATCCATTTAGCCAGCGAATACAGCAACAGCAGTACATATAAGTGCAAGATATAGAAGAACATAGGCACTGAGCCAAACACTGCTAACCTCTGCCCCATCCAACCTAATACACCGCCTGTCGCAAAATAGCGCTCAAACACGACTAAGCCGTAGAACATCCCGCCCAAGGTCACCAGCAAAAAACTCAGTGATGGCGGATACTTAGTTAGATTGAATACCGACATTAAGGTTTGGCCTAAGGTATCGCCAAACTGCCAAGGTAGCGTCTCGCCGTAGAGATTGAATCCACGCAGCAAGCCAAACAGCACGATACAGCCAAGCCATAACAGTATTAATTTTTGCTGACGCAGCCACGCATCTCCCCCTCGGCCAAAGACGGGGCCTGCTACATAGCCCAATAAAATCACGCCAATCCATGGTAGCGCTGGGTAACTTATCTTCAGCTTAAGCTCGCCCTCGGCAATCAAATAACCTCGGTCATGCAGTATCGTCCACAGACTATAGCCCCACTCATCCGGCGTAAAATGGATAGGCGACAATAGGTTATGGCCAAAAACAATCAATAGCCCGAGTAATGCCATCCACAGTCTTGGGAGCTTGATTAATGCCGCCAGAGCCAACATGCTCAGTCCTATCACCCAAATCACCTGCAACCACAGGGTGTGATAATTGCCCATCCATGAGACATTAATCACCAATACTTCGAGGGCGATTAAAAATAGTCCGCGCTTGATTAAAAACTCGCGCGCAGAACGCGGCTCGCCATGGCCACGATTGGCATAAAGCCAGGCAGAGACCCCAGTTAAAAAGACGAAGACTGGCGCACAAAAGTGCGCCGCAAAACGGCTGACAAACAGCGCCCAGTTGGTTGTGCTTAAATCCATTGGGTCGCTCACCTGCATATGCAGGAAAAATCGCTCCCGCACATGGTCGAGCAACATAATCAACATCACTAAGCCGCGCATCATGTCGATGCTATTGATCCGCTGACGCCCTTGCAGCTGAGGTGTCTCAGGCGAAGCGGCGAGTGTCGCTGTGGTATTAGAATTCATAGCTAATACTCACTTTAACGTTACGTGGCTCACCCGGCACGGCCCACAGCGCCGAATAACTGCTGGCGATATAATGCTCATCCAGCAGGTTATCGACATTGAGCGCGAGACTTAGGTTTTCGCCAAGCCGAGTAGTAAAGAACATTCCAAGCAACTGATAACTCGGTAATTGAAAACTCGGATCGGCCGAATCACCTAAGCGTGAGTCCACATAACGCCAACTCAGCCCTAGATGACCGTCGATAGAAAGATCATTTAAGTCCTGTTTGAGAATGATACTGCCCGTGTGTTTTGGCACATTGACTAACGGACTGCCCGCCGGAATTAACACGCCCCAATCCAGATTCAGGCTGTCGTTCGCCGTGCGGGTATTCAGGTAGGCATAGGACAAGGTCGCTTGTAAGCTCTCGGTCAACTCGGCCGCGACATCCAATTCAATCCCCGTGCTTTTGGCTTCACCAAGGGTCGCCGAAAAGCCGACATTGACGGGATCTGAGGTCAAGATATTGCTCTTTTGCGCATCAAACCAAGCCAAACTGCCATTGACGGGTAGCTCAAACCAAGTGCTCTTGAACTTAACCCCTAACTCGACGGATTTGCTCTCCTCTGGCTCGAAGGGATTACCCGCATAATCAGTGCCTGAAAGCGGTAAAAAGCCTTCCGAATAGGAGCCGTAAACACTTAACGCCTCAGACCATTGATACACTAATCCGACTTTCGGGCTGACTCTGTGATCCCTTTGATCCGACAGACTCGCGTTGACCTGCTCTGCGATTTCTTGGGAATAACGGTCAAACCTTAACCCTAAATGCAATTTCCAGTGCTCGGTTAACTCCAATTGATCCTGTAAATAGGCCCCCCAGGCATCTTGAGTCTCTCGGTTTTCATACAGCAGACTGACCTCAGGCTGAGCCGCGCCATATTGGGGGGCAAAGATGTCGATAGCATAGGCGCCCTTCTGGCCTCGATAACGGTAGAGTCCCGTTTTCAGTCGATAATGATAGGCATCCGTCCCGAGCAGCAGATTGTGTCTTATGCTACCAGTATCAAACTGGCCGCTGAGTTCAGCACGCACTGAATGGTCTTCAGAAGCGTAATCTCGATAGCGATGCTGCCGCGTCAGAGTACGGCCATCGTCATATAAGGATTGACGTCCCTTTGCTAATTCGGCATCCGATGAGTAGCCATTCAGACTCGAATCGCGATAGTTATAACCCGCGGTAAGCGACCAATCCTCATTTAATTCATACTCATAGGTAAGCTGATGCCCAGTCGCATCCACTTTCGTTGGCCCATCGTTGGGCTCGCCCAAGTAACGCGAACGGGGCACAGTATTAAAGTCGTTATTGAGCACCACTACGCCACGATCAAATAACTGTTCTTGCTTAAGATATTCAACCTCATACAGGAGCGATGACTTATCCGACAATTGCCAGCGCAGCGATGGTGTGACGATCTTTTTATCGCTAAACACGTAATCGCGAAAACTGTCATGCTCCTGCCAAGCACCATTGATCCTAAAGGCCAAGGTATCGGTCAGCCCCGAGGTAAAATCCCCTTCCAACCGATATTGATCGAAACTCCCCGCAGACGCTTTTAAATAGCCCTGCACCTCGTACTGCGGCTTTTTAGTCACAATATTCACAGTCCCGCCCGGCTCCGAGCGTCCATAAAGCGCCGAACCCGGGCCTTTGAGGATTTCCACATAGGCCACGTTCGATAGGTCTCTATGACCGCTAAAGCCTCGACCACCATTAAAACCATTGATTAAATAGCCCGATGGCATGTTTTCATTCCCAGGAAAGCCCCGTAACGAAAAACTATCCCATAGCCCACCACCGTTGTTTTGCCGCGCGACACTGGCGGAATAATCTAATAAGTCTTGAAAACGCGTCAGCCCAGTATCTTTAATCAGTTGCTCATCCAGCACAGTAATCGCTTGAGGCAACTCAGTCGCCGGCACATTGCCGCGGTAGGCCTGACGATAATGAATGCTTAAACGCTCGATATCGTCGTCATTAAGTCCCGCGGTATCAGTTTGCACAACCTCGGCGGCCAATAGGGGAACACTCGCATCCAACGCCAATAACGCCACGCCCAGCACTAATGCCGAGCGCTTGTGGCTCACATAAACAGCCATTTTTACTCCAAAAATAAACAGCATCGGGCACCTTAGTTAAGCCAAGGCGCTCGAAAAATAAGAGAAATAGATAAAAGCAGGAGTTAGGCTGTTAGCGGCGGCGCGCGGCTATGGAAGTGGCGCCTAAATGGCGTCTTAAAGGAAATAACATCAAACTCAACCGAGATAACACCCTGTTGAGCAACTTGAAAATCTAGCGGAGAGTATGAGAGGGCATGCTGCAATTGGTGCTGATGCAAACACAGCGCGCAGTGGGCCTTGGCATCATCATTGAGGTGGGAAACACTGTGCACCGCAAACGCAACAGACAGCAACACTAAGATGGCGGCAAGCCATAGTGCTAATCTGCGCCTTGTTAGCATCACAGAACTCAAACCATACATCCTCAAACCAAAGGGCTTGCGATTGTATGTTAGACACTACGAAAGTTGCAAATACCTTTACTTAACAAATGTAAGCAAATGCGGTGATAAAATTTATTGCGCGCAAAATAAAACGGCTCGCATATTTCTATGCAAGCCGTTGTTTTATTTGGCAGGGGTGGCAGGACTCGAACCCGCAACCATCGGTTTTGGAGACCGCTGTTCTACCAATTGGAACTACACCCCTGTTGACGTGGGGCATTATGCTAAAAGCACTCTCAAAGGTAAAGGACTTTTTATGACAAACTTAATTAACTGAGGAATTTTCAAACAAGTTTGCCATCTACTGTTGATTTAATTGGCATAAAGCTGAAAAAGTCAGCATGTAAGCTCAGTGCTGAACGTAAAAAAAACCGCCAGCAACTGAGTAAACATTAAGAAACGATGCTCTCTATGCTAAAAAAACTAACGCTTCAATATGGGGCGCGCAGTTTGCGCGTCCCAGCCAAACTTGTTGGGCGAACATGATTGACTTGTTATATGCACACTAGCTCCAAATCAGCGTCACTTAGGTTAAATATTTCTAACCAAAGAGTTATACCATTTTCATCGCTGCACTCTAGATCAAATGCTCCATCGTATACATCGACGACCGTTGCTATATCACCAACGCGAGGCACTCGTGAGCCAAAACTACATTCAGTGCGCTCAAATTCCTTATTCAAAGATTTTATCTTAACAACAGAGTACTGTTTCATCAGATACCTAACTGCATATAACAAAAGAGTCGTGAAAACGCCTAAAAGATGAATTTAAGCGCAGTAGGTCCCTTACACTCGCGACTAAATCCCATCGCTGATGGTTAATCATCAAGGGTTGAGATAAAAATCCGCCGCAAATCATTGTCCCAAAGCTGGATAATCTTACGGGTCTTGTCCTTATTCCAAAAACACTTACCAAACAGGATAAGCCCTGCGCCCTCTAAATCCCGCTTATCTTCGATATTAAAGCGCTTAAACAGTTTAGTTTTGACGGCCTCGATTGGAATGCCAATGTCTTTACTGTCGGCGGGATTGAGCCAAGATAACGTCGGGTCGCTATGGGAGATAGTGCCCCAGTACATATGGGGTTTGTTATCTGTCGGATCCGCATCAGCAAAATTCACAAACAAATTCTTCGCCCGCCAGCGGTACTTACGTTCATCATCGGTGTAAACCCAAAGATCCGAAGTCGCCAGTTCGGAGCCGCGCAGCAGGCTATGGAGTAACTTTTCTAGCCCTTGGCTCGGAGTACGCTTTGCCGTGATACCTATCTCAGGCTTATCGGCCGCCACTTGATAGCCAGCTTTGGGCTCCTGTACTGACGCTAATTGCTCGGTATCATTTTCAATTTCACTTTTGGCTCCCACCTCTTGCTCTTGGGGAGCCTTGATTTTGTGCGCTGAGTTAGAGAGTTTCTTATTACTGGGATTAAGCGAAAAATCGATAACTAAGGCATCGGCGTCGAGCAGTTGTTGCTGCACTTCGAGGGCATCTTGTTCTTCACGGGACTTTTGCGCCGACGGATTAAATTCGATGCAATCGAGCTCATGGTAACGAGAGCCAAAACAGGCGGCCTTACCATCCTTAGATGCTTTACGAAAATAGGCTTTACCGTAGCAGGCGGGGCAATATAAATGCTGGCGCAAACGCTCAATCTCAGCCTCGGGTAACTGCTGAAACTTGAACACACTGTAGGTGACACCAGCCTGAGCATGAGGATTGAGTCGTAATGACGACGAAGCGTGCTCTGCCGTAGCCTCGGTTGTGAGTACACAAATCGCATCCAACATCTCTTGCCCCCTAATCCTTATCTTTACGACCTTATCTCAAGTCTTAAGCTGGATGAAAATAGCTCGCGAGTCGTGCGGCTAAACTCGGCGGCAATAAGGGTTTATTACCGACGGTTGTTTTGCCATAAAAACCTTGCAGCTTGTCGATTAACTGCCAAAAACAGAGGTTTGCCGCCAATGCATCGAGGGCGGCGTACTGAATCTGCGCTTGGGATAAAGGCACCTGTTGCCAATTCGAGAGGGTAATTTTTTTAGGTTTATCGATGCGTTTATGCAGTAATGCCACCACCAATTGCCGCGTACCCATTTCCTTCCCAGCGCCGAGCTGCGCCATCGCCCAATTCAAATCGAGTCTAGGGGAGACCTGAATATCCCAATCCCGTTTCAGTGCTTGGCCATCGCCCCTTAATCCAATCCCCACTTTGAGGATCTGTTCATTTTCGAGCAAAGGTTTGAGCTCGGCGAGCCTCTCACCCAATACCGCCCGCTGAAATAAATAGCAGGCATCTGAGGTCGCCAATTGCACTAAGCTCAAGGGATGTTGAACACCCGGCTCAAAGCTTGCCCGCGTTTCGGTATCAAACCCCAGCACAGACTCACTGCTAAGTTGTTGTAATGCGGTGGCAAGCGTATCGGGTGTGACTAATTCCACCCGCATTTCGACCCGCATTTCCACTCGCATTTCGCCCTTTATATCCACCAGCGACAGTGGTTCGAGGTTTGCCAGCTCTGCATCGGTTAATCGCGTCGTTAGGGCGAGTTTTTGCTGAAACCATTGGAACTTAAGTTGCGAATCGGCTGCCGATAAGTCCCCCGCTTGTGACTCGGCTAACCCTGCAAGATATTGACTCCCAGCAGCATCCATCGCCGCGATAAGCTCGTCGGCATGTTCGCCTAATTCCTGACGCAGCCAAGCCAACTTATTGGGAGAAAGGCAATAACGCATTAATAGCATACTTCGTCCTTGAGCGTTGAAATAATCGCCGCGAGCACTCGCGCAACTCGGGTTAGCTGATCAGCAATAAAGGAGCAAAAACGCATCAGTTACGCAGCTTTTGGAATCCAGTCATCAGCAGTACCGCCACCGCGCCCGCCGCGATGCCAAAGAGCGCGTTAAGAATGCTTGGCGTCAGTAATCCAAGCACTGGGCCGACAACGGCAATGGTTTCCACAAATTGCTCGGCATGGTGGATTTGCTCGCCGACCCAATGTAATCCATGGGTTAGAATGCCGCCGCCCACCATAAACATAGCGGCAGTACCGATAATGGTTAAGCTCTTCATCAACACGGGCGCCGCACTCAGTAAGCCAAAACCCAACTTACGATTAAAGCGAGTAAAGCTCGACTCGCCCTGACGCTGGCTCAGATACAAACCCGCATCGTCCATTTTGACAATCGCCGCCACCAAACCATAAACGCCTATGGTCATCACAATACCGATAATGGCGAGGGTAAAAAATTGCGTCGTCAGCGACTTATCCGCGACTATGCCTAAAGTGATGGCGATAATTTCTGCCGACAACACAAAGTCGGTGCGAATTGCGCCCTTCACTTTTTCCTTCTCATAGGCCGCCAGATCGCTTATTTCGGGTAAGTCAGATTCGGCCTGCTCCGCATGTTTGTCTTTGCGATGGCTATAGCTGTGGTGTAATTTCTCAAAGCCTTCAAAACATAAAAACAAGCCACCGAACATCAACAAGGGCGTCACCGCCCAAGGAATAAAGGCGCTGATCAACATGGCCGCTGGCACTAAAATCAATTTATTGCGAAACGAGCCTAAGGCGACCGCCCAGACCACGGGTAATTCACGGTCGGCACTCACGCCTGTGACTTGCTGGGCGTTTAAGGCCAAATCGTCCCCTAATACCCCGGCGGTTTTCTTGGCCGCGACCTTACTCATCACCGCCACGTCATCCAAAATGGATGCAATATCGTCGAGTAAGGTTAATAAACTCGCCCCTGCCATACATGCTCCCTTAAACAAATAATGCTGTTTTTATCAATTCTGCTTTCGCCAATTCTGCTTTTACCATAGTAACTTAGTTAGATTAAGCCCGCCTAGCGAATCGTCAATAGCGAAATGGGCTTTATCTTAGGCACATCACTTATTTTAACGAGTTCGCTTAGTGATTAAATCCTTAAGCACATTAAGCCGAACACGGCATAAGATCACCGCCCAAGATCACAGCTACAGTGCAATAGCACCACACACTTTGATGGAAAAGAGTATACTAAGCCCAGAATTTTTACTCATTTGCCATTACAGGATGTCAACATGACTCAAGATGAAATGAAAAAAGCCGCTGGCTGGGCTGCTCTCAAATACGTTGAGAAAGACAGCATTGTGGGTGTAGGCACAGGCTCAACCGTCAATCACTTTATCGATGCTCTCGCCACCATGAAGGCCGATATTGAAGGTGCGGTATCAAGCTCAGAAGCCTCAACCCAAAAGATGAAAGCCCTTGGCATCCCAGTTTATGACTTAAACAGCGTCGATAAATTATCTGTGTATGTCGATGGTGCCGATGAAATCAACGGCCATATGGACATGATCAAAGGCGGCGGTGCGGCATTAACCCGCGAGAAAATCGTTGCGGCTGTGGCTGAAAAGTTTGTCTGTATTGTTGATAACACTAAACAAGTGGATATTTTGGGTGAATTCCCACTGCCCGTTGAAGTGATCCCTATGGCACGCTCTTACGTGGCCCGTGAACTCGTCAAACTCGGCGGCGACCCAGTGTACCGTGAAGGCGTTGTGACTGATAACGGCAACGTGATCCTCGACGTTTACAACCTTAAGATCATCAATCCTAAGGAATTAGAAGAGAAGATCAACGCCATCGTTGGCGTAGTGACCAACGGTCTGTTCGCGAAACGCGGCGCCGATGTGTTACTGGTTGGCACCCCTGAAGGCGTGAAAACCTTTACCGCTTAAGGCAAGGTGAGTCGAAAGACTCCCATGCGAGAAACAAAAATGCCAGTGCAACTGCACTGGCATTTTTTATGACCCTCATTTTTTATGACACTAAGGCCATTAAGCGATTACCACACTCGAGCCACTAAGCCCTTGAGGTAAAAACCTTCTGGGAAGGCGCTGCCAATCGGGTGATCGCTCGCCTGGCTTAAACGCTCGATAAATTGGATCTCACGTTTAGCATCCAGAGCCGCATCGGCAACGATTTTTTGGAACAGATCCGCAGGCATTAATCCCGAGCAAGAGAAGGTCAACAGCACCCCGCCCGGATTTAATAATTGCAGCGCAATCATATTGATATCTTTATAGCCACGACAAGCGCCATTGAGCTGCGACTTATTGTCGGCAAACTTTGGCGGGTCGAGTACGATCACATCGAAGGTTTTACCCTCATCACGGTACTGACGTAATAGCTTAAACACATCGGCTTCGTTGTAATGCACATTGTCATCATTTAAGCCATTGACTCGCATGTTCAAACGCGCAGTATCGAGGGCAAGTGCCGACACGTCGACGTTTTCAATGCTGGCGGCGCCCGCCTTAGCGGCGTATAGACCAAAGGTGCCCGTGTAGCAAAAACAGTTCAGCACCGATTTGCCCTTCACAAACCGCGCGGCCATGGCACGGTTGTCACGCTGGTCGAGGTAGAAACCAGTCTTATGACCCTTAGTCACATCGACGGCAATCTTGATACCGTTTTCTTCAATGATGACGGGCATTTCAGGCAGCGTGCCATGGAGCAGTCCCATGGTGGAAGCTAAGCCTTCTTTCTTACGGGAATCGACGTCTGAGCGCTCGTAAATCGCGCAATCGGGGTACAGCTCTGCGAGCACATCGACAATAGTGTCACGCCACACATCGGCGCCCATGCTCAGCAATTGGCAGACCAACACATTGGCGTATTTATCAATAGTGATACCGGGCAAACCATCGGACTCGGCGGCAATTAAGCGGTAACCGGTTAAGCCTTGCTCACGAATCAGATCGTCGCGTCCCGCTTGGGCACGCAGAATACGGCGCTTAAAAAACTCACGGTCAATTTCTTCTTCGCGATCAAAAGTCCAAATCCGCACTTGGATTTGAGACTCAGGAGACCAGGCACCACGGCCCAACCAATGACCATCATGGGCAACCACATCGACGGTATCGCCCGCTTCGGGTTTACCTTTAACGTTGTGGATCCCGTTGGAAAAGACCCAAGGATGACGACGCTCAAGGGACTTTTCGCGACCGGGTTTAAGTTTGATTCTGACTGCCATAGTACCGCCTTAAAAAAGTACCGCCTTGCTAAATTGAACCGCCACAACAAACTGCGTTAAGTTCGTCAGGCGCCGTCTTCAAAAAATGGAAGCGGATAATATACCTAATATCGTTTGAGCGCGAGCAATCCACCGTAAACAACGCACGTCCACCGTCAACAACGCGCAATAGTGCCGCGCTAATTGATGGCGATCATAGCTTAGTTTTCGCCGCAAAACCCACTTACCACAGCCGATTTTTGGCAAGCCAGCACGATTTTCGACGAGAGAAACAGGATTTTGCTGAAAGATATTCTCGCCCCTTAAGGTCTTATCCCAGTAACAGGACTTAAGCAAAAGCTGCACAAGCAACTAGGCTTATTCCTGTGTTTATCCATCCGCTTTATATGCTGCCTATTGGTGCTGTCGTTATAAAAGCAAGCTAATCAACAAGATGACTCATGTAGTCAGAATGCAAAGGAAGAGACCATGAATAAGAAAGCCCAAACCGCACTTTCAGGTGCAGCACTTGCTATGGCCATGGCCGGTATGGCAAGCCAAGTGAATGCAGCAGAACCTATGACCAGCGCCGACAGTAGCGACCTCGTCCACTGTTATGGCGTGAATACCTGTAAAGGCCATAACGACTGTAAAACCGCAGATAACGCCTGCGCCGGACACGCCAGCTGTAAAGGCAGTGGATTTGTGGCTATGCCAACCAAGAGTTGTGGCGATGTCGGTGGCAAAGTAGCCGATGATTGGGTGGGCAAAATCGCCAATACCGAGCTAGTACACTGCTATGGCATCAATACCTGCAAAGGCCATAACGACTGCAAGACCGCTGACAATGCCTGCGCCGGACACGCCAGCTGCAAAGGCAGTGGTTTTGTGGCCACCCCAGCCAAAGCCTGTGGCGACTTAGGTGGCAAGGTCGGCGCCTAAGGCTTACCCGCAAGCTTGGCACAGAGGAAGAAGCGGCCGGAATCTGGGCCGCTTCAGTCACTCAGTCATCATGAGGTTGATACATGGATAAACAGCATCTCACTCACCCCACCCTAGGTTTTGGTTTAGGGCTGCGAACCCAGCACTTCGACCATGTGCTTAGGCATCAGCCCGAAGTCGACTGGTTCGAGATACTCTCGGAAAACTTTATGGTCGCAGGCGGAAAACCCCGCTATTACCTGAGTGAGATTGCCGAGCGTTATCCACTGGTGATGCACGGCGTTTCTTTATCCATCGGCAGCACAGATCCACTGAATATGGATTATCTTAAGGCGCTCAAACAACTCGCGAATGAAGTACAACCCCAATGGATTTCGGATCATATTTGCTGGACCTCCATCCACGGCATCAATAGCCATGACTTATTGCCCCTACCCTACACCGAAGAAACCGTAAGACACGTGGCCGAGCGCATCGGCATAGTGCAGGACTTTTTAGGCCGCCGCATTCTGATGGAGAACGTCTCCAGCTATTTGTCCTACCAAGACTCCACCATGAATGAGTGGCAATTTGTTAACGCAGTAGCCGAGGAGGCAGATTGCCTATTACTGTTAGACATCAACAACATCTATGTCAGCGCCCGTAACCATCAGTTCCCCGCTGAGGATTATCTGCTGCAAATCGCGCCTAATCGGGTGCAACAATTTCACTTAGCGGGTCACTCGGATTACGGCGACTATGTTATCGACACCCATGATCACGACGTTTGTCCCAGTGTGTGGGAGCTGTATCGGCAGGCATTAACCCGCTTTGGTGGCATCAGCACTATGATTGAGCGCGATGCCAATATCCCCGAATTTAATGCATTAGAAGCCGAGTTGGCGATTGCCCGTAACATCGCCCGCACTACGTTAGGCGAGTCACATCCTCTGGTTTACAGACCGCGGCAGGAGACGGTGGCATGAGTCAACTTCGCGAGATCCAACAGCAATTTATGGATTATCTGCTGGCATGCGCCGCCCAAACGCCGATACTAGAAACCATAGAAAAATCCTTTAGTGACAAAGTTGCCGAGCAAGGCGGCGTGGGGCGCGATATCCGCATGCAGATTTACGCCAATGCCTATCGCATTCGCTTAACCGAAGTCCTCGATACCGACCATGAAATACTCGGTCTGTATTTGGGCGATGACTTATTTGCGCGCATGGCCAATGGCTATATCGCCCACCAGCCCTCACGTTTTACCTCGTTACGCCAATTTGCCGATGCCCTGCCCGACTACTTAGCCAGCGACGCTTTTTTTAGCCAGTATCCGATTATCAGCGATATCGCCAGATTCGAGCGCAGACTACTCAACACCTTCGATGCCAAGGATGAACAGCGCGCAAGTTTTGCGGCGCTGCAATCCTTACCCGCCGATGCTTGGCCCTATTGCCAACTGCGTTTTCACCCTAGCGTGCAGCTTTTTGAGTGTGCCAGCAATGCGGTCGAAATCTGGCAAGCCTTAAAGCATCAACAAGTCCCGCCCGCGCCCGATTATCAAGGTAAACGCGCTTGGTTACTCTGGCGCGGTGAAAGCCGTTTAACGGAATTTATTTCCCTCGCTGAATACCAATTCGCCTTGATTCAAGGATTTATTCACGGCGCCAATATTGCCGAGCAATGCGAATTGATGCTGAACTTTTTTGCGCCAGAAGAAGCCATGCAGCAGCTGTTGCAATCGCTGCAAGCTTGGTTTCAATTAGGCTTGATATTGAGTGTTCAATCGAATGATTAAGGCATCAGCCGCTCTATACACAAGCAGCGGCTCGAACCGCTAACGCCGCAGTGCCAACTCCACCATCACGGGCGCATGGTCGGTACTATAGGCATCTCGCTCATATTCGGGCCTGACTAAATGTCTATCACAGGTCTGATAATCCACCACTTGCGCCAAACTGCGGCTATCGCTGGCATCAAACTCATTGGAGAGCAACACATAATCCAGCACAGATCCTTTAGGGCCATAGTAATGGGTGGGCGCCCTATGCTCACGGTAATGGACGGCGTTATCGGCTACATTGGCTTCGATAAACAGCTCATAAGCATCTTGTAATCGATAGTGGGCAAACACTTGCGCTAACATCACATCGGATAAATGCCCAAGCCCAGCGGCTTTAATATCGTTACTGTGCAGCGCTTCGCCTTGGAGGGTTAACGCATCCAACGCGCCTAAGGACAAACTATCGTTAAAATCCCCCATCAGGATCACCGGATGTTTGGCACTCTGTCTTCTGGCGAGTATGGCATGGAACAGCAATGCCGCCTCGGCGCCCCGCTGCATGGTCGACGCCCAGCGCCCGAGGGCCTGTTCGGTTAATAGCTTAGTCTCGGCGTGTAACTTAAGATCCGACGGTGCATTTAACGACAAGCCCAAGGGATGCGGCTCTAAAGCCAATCCCGGCCGCTTAGATTTAAAATGAACCACATAGCAATCACAGGGGCCAATCTGCGGCACCGCCACCGTCGCCCGTAACACTTTACGGCTAAAGCTAAATTCGCTCGACAGGCCCATCGCCGCCACTAAGTGCGCCTCTGGTTCGATAGCATGTACCTCTAGGATAAGGAAGCGAGACGCCAAAGCCACCACAGGGCTTTGGTAGATATAGTCACTGACCAAGGTTGCACTATCGACCACCGCAAAGTGAGTGAGTCCCTGCTGCAACGCAAGCTGGCGTAACGGTTCGGGGCTAAATACCTCCTGAAACCCAACAATATCCGGATGATGTTGAGCCAATAACTCGCTAAACCACTGGCACTTTTTCTGCCATTGGCCGTGGCTATAGATATTCTCAAAATCGTAAAAGGCTGAGGGCGGCTCGATAAAGTTAAATAGATTCACAGTCGCAATTTTAATATTCGATTGCGTCGCCTCGGTCGAACTCGACAATTCTGGGGAATGCTGCGCCACGGTATTATTCCTCCTTAGCCAAATCATGCTCTCAACAGCGCCTTTAACGGATTTACGCATCAAAATGACCTATTTCCCCAACGACTTAGGCAAGAGATGCCATCTTAAGGCGTGATACCCAAGGTTATACCTAAATCGATTTGCTCATCAATCACAGCATGCTCATTGCCACCAGCAACCTAGGCAAGAAAGCCCATAAAACCAACAAGCAACCCACTCACTGAGAACACTTAACCACCAAGACGCAACAAGATTAAAACCAACTAACTCAATTCACTCAAGAATAAAAACCAAATTCAAACATAAACATAGTGAATTGGCACTCGGGTTTGACTTTGCGTTTTCGCGGTTTAGAATCTAGCCACTTTTATCATTGCGGAGACCCACTGTGGGCACACACATAAGTGACAGTAGATGCCCTGTCCAAGTGACAGGATTAAACACCTAGCACTAGCCCGCAATGTTTTTGCTGCTACCTGCTAGGCAGGGTAGTAGCGTGACGCTTCCTCACTCCACTCCCATATATTCAATTTGAGCCTTTACCCATGGCCAATCATGTCAGCGCGTGCGCTCGGCTATTGGTTTTATCCGGCCTTTGGCTGGAGGGAAAGTGCTGACCATTGAATACATCTTCACGCATGTTTTGCCCCAGTAGGCTTCCCTTACTTTGGGAGTTTACCTATGGCTTATATCAAACATACATCCACCTTAGCCCGGCATCCTTTGGCCCTCTTTGGGCTATGTCTTAGCGTCACAGCGAACGCTTCTTTACTGGACGTTGATGATCCCGGCATCGCCGAGCGTTGCGAGCTGCAACTCGGCTGGCAACAACCTAGATCGGATCACTCTGCGACAGCACTCAAAACGGCGGCAACCTGCAACCAAGGACAATGGGAATGGCACTTAGGGCTTGAACATCAACATCTAAGCGTTGAAGAACAAGCAGACAGCAGCAAGAACCAACAGCAAGCCGAGCTGGGCATTAAATTACCCTTGTCTATCGACACTGGCCCTTGGCAGAGCGCGCTGGCTATTAATCTGCAACACCATCATCAAGAGCCACACCCCATTGCCACAGAAGTGCTCGGCATTATGGGATATCAGATGGCGGAGCGGGATTTACGCCTCTATAGCAATTTGGGCTTTTATCAACACGCGGCTCAGTCGCCACAACTGATCGCAGGCATCGCCATTGCCTTAGCGCAGAGCGAAGATCAGCAATGGATCGGCGAAATTTATCGCAAAGCACCCGAGGCACACGCCTACCGTCTTGCCTATCAATGGTTACTCAAAAGACAGTGGCAACTCGAGTTCAGCCTAGGCAATGACCTTAAGGGAAACGCCCAGCAATTCGGTGCTGATATCACTTTTTTCTTTGGCTAATAGCTCGTTGGGAGAATGACCTATGAACATGAACAACAACCAAAAAAACACTAAGCAAATCATCTTAGCCCTGCAAATCATCCTAGAACAACGCGACAGCGAGAGCATGGTCGCCTTGGCCAAAGAGCGCCATTCCGCGGACATTGCCACCGCGCTCAGCACCTTTAGTCAGTCGCAGCAATTAGTGTTTTTGCAACTGGCACCGGCAAAAGTTGCCGCCGATTTACTGCGCTATTTAAGCGATGAGCAGCAAGCCGCATTAGTGCAACAGCTTGATAAAGCGACACTATCGTCGCTATTACTGACGATGGCGGCGGATGAGCGCGCCGATCTCTACAATCTGCTTGAACCCGAGCAGCAAAAACTCTTCTTGCCAGTGTTAGCGCAGGCTAAACGGGAAGATCTGCGTACCTTAGCCGCCTACGATAAAACCAAGGTCGGTGCGGCGATGACATCGGATTACACCTTACTCAATAGTCGACATACCGCCGCCCAGGCGATTGATATGCTTCGCACGGAAACCGCCGACAAAGAAACCATATATCAAGCCTATGTGGTTGATATGTTGGGACGCTTAATTGGTACAGTCTCGCTACGGCAATTACTGCTGGCTCAGCCAGAAGAACGGGTGGTCGATTTTATGAAGCCCAACCCCATTGCCTTGGATGCCAACGCCCAATGCCAAGAAGCGGTGCAGATGATCGCCCATTACGATCTGCTGGCCCTGCCCATCATCAATGGTAAGGGGCAATTGGTCGGGATTGTGACCTATGACGATGCGATGGATATTGCCAGCTCACAGGCCGATCTCGAGTTCACCAAAACCGCGGCCATCGGCAATATCGAACACAATTTAAAGACCGCAAGCATAGGGCTACTCTACCGTAAGCGCGTGGTCTGGTTGGTGATTTTGGTCTTTGGCAATATCTTCTCCGGGGCGGGCATCGCCTTTTTCGAAGATACAATTTCGAGCTATGTGTCTTTAGTCTTCTTCCTGCCCTTACTTATCGACAGCGGCGGTAATGCAGGCTCGCAATCCGCTACCCTAATGGTGCGGGGATTAGCCACGGGCGAAGTGATACTCAAGGATTGGCTCTCACTGCTAGGGCGCGAGTTAGGGGTTGCGGGATTACTCGGTGCCAGCATGGCGCTGGCGGTGTCCTTGCTCGGTTTCTGGCGCGGCGGCCCTGAAATTGCCCTCGTCGTCGCACTGACCATGCAAATTGTGGTGATCATTGGCAGCCTGATTGGTATGTCACTGCCCTTTTTACTCAGCAAGTTAAAAATGGATCCAGCTTCAGCCAGCGCGCCACTTATCACCTCAATAGCCGATATCATTGGTGTGCTGGTTTACTTTAGTATTGCCACTCTGATACTCGACTTACCAACGGCATAGGTCGATGACCTTCTAACAAGTCGTCACAGCGTTTGCAGTCAAATGCCACTGTGACGCACAGATTGGTGTCATAGCTTAAAACCACCATGGGAAGACAAAGGCATTTATCGCTCTGTCTTCCCATCTGGTTGAGGCCCGTTATTTGCGCCAGTTCATAAATTTGTTGTTTATTAAGAAAATGATAAGAATAAAACGCTGGGGTAGATTACGCTTTTACTAGCCGCATTTTGATTTAACACCTGCCTCACAGGAATCGCCCATTAATCGGCGAACAAGCTGCTGCCATAACAATATCGACAAAGGTTTAGAGGTTTTTATGTGGTTTCATTCCAAACTCAAAGCAGAAAACGAAGCGCTTAAACAGCGGCTGATGGATCAACAACACAGACACGAATTGGAAATTGAAGAGTTAAAAAACATGGCCCGAGAAAACGAGGCCATGCAGCAACAGTCCCGTCAGCATATTGATCTGTATAGCGAAGTCATCGCCTGCCAAAACCAAGGCGGCGAGATGTTAAATGCAGTGAGAGAAGGCCTAGCCAGCAGCGCCGAATTACTCACCGAAGAACAGGCTGCGCTGTCTGAATTAGACAAAATATTTGATCAAACACGGGTAGCAATTGCCAATTTAGGTAGCCGCGCGACTGACATCAACAAGCAAGCCACCAACAGTATGGATGCCGTAACCGAGCTGAATAACACTACCTCATCAATTAATCAGTTTGTCTCCGCCATTCAAGGCATTTCAGAGCAAACCAACCTACTCGCCCTCAATGCCGCCATCGAAGCGGCTCGTGCGGGAGAAGCTGGCCGAGGCTTTGCTGTTGTCGCCGACGAGGTAAGACAACTCGCCAGCAAGGCCCACGAGGCCAGTAGCCAAATTGAAAAACTGGTAAAACAGATTGTGGCACAGGCGTCGAATATCAAAGAAATTGTGCACAACAATCAAAACAGCGCCCTCGATGTCGCCTCCTCTTCGGCTCAAATCGGCCAAGTGGTTGAAGATGTACTCCAACGCTCCCACAAAATGCAGCAGGTGATCCACAATGCGGCGACCGCTTCTTTTTTAAATACCACTAAACTCGACCACGCAGTATGGAAGAGCCATGTGTATCAATTAATTGAGAAGAATCAACATAACCACAGTGTGAACTCCCATACAGAGTGCCGTTTGGGGCAATGGTATTTCAAAGGATTTGGCGCGGAAAATTATCAGCATTTAAGCAACTTTAAAGCTCTCGACGCTCCCCATAAAGCAGTGCACGATGCGGGTAAAGCGGCGCTGGCAGCAAAACAGAAAGGCAACTTAGCTGACATGGTAAAGCAGTTACATGCTATGGAAGACTCGAGTATGCGGGTTGTGGCTTGCCTCGATAATCTACTGCGAGATGTGTATCGCCAGTAACTCGCAAGTGTCAGCAGAGATGAGCGCCCTTGGGCGCTCTTTTTATTGCTAAGTCTCTCTTCCCTTCCCGCTCCTGCACTCGTAGTAGGGGAAATTCACTATCTATGTGCCGTTGCCTGCAAGAGCCATTGCGCCATCACAATCTACAAATACCCTAGAGCCGCCTTGATAGCCTAGGGCTTATCAACTTTACTTCATTGAGAGCATGCAGTGAGACTTGCTGATAACAGTTTCATTTTTAGGGTGATTAATGAAGTTTGTCACACACATACTACTTGCGGTATGCCTGTGTATTCTTCCGTACCGGGCGCTTGCCGCCCTCAGTATCTATACCGAAGAATGGGCTCCCATTAGCTTTTCCGTCGACGGCAAACCCGATGGTTTAGCGGTGCAAGTGGTGCAAGAAATTCAAAAGCGCGTGAATAATCAGGATCCCATCAAGGTCGTTCCCTGGGCTCGCGGTTGGAAGATAATGACGGAGCAACCTAATACAGTGCTGTTTGCCATGACCAGAACGCCAGCACGGGAACAACTGTTCAGCATGATAGGCCCTATCGCCACGGGGACCATTAACTTCTATGCCCTAAAAGACAGCCAACTCAAGATTAACTCGATTGATGATGCTAAACAGGCGAAAGCCGTGGGTGTATATCGCTCTTCCGTGGAAGATCAATTATTAATGGAGCATCAGTTTACCAATATTGCCCCTTCTACCACGCCGTTACTGAGCGCGAAGCAACTGATGAAAAAGCGTATCGATTTATGGTGCAATACTAATCTCACCGCACCGAGTATTCTCGCCGAAGCGGGCGCGAGTATGGATGAGGTCAAATCCCTCTACACGATCAGCGAAAATCATCTCTACATTTCGTTTTCGAAGGGAACCCCCAACAAAGAAATAGAACAATGGAAAGAGGCGCTTATCAACATCAAGGCCGATGGCACCTTTGCACAAATTTATCACCGCTGGCTGCCCAATGATGCGCCGCCAATGGAAACCGAGCGCGTTGGACAATAAATCTTTAGTACAAGGTGTTGAGTGTAAAAAGAAAGGCCGGATAACTTAGTTATCCGGCCTTTTGATGACAGAGGCTTATGGCTTATTTTGCCAATACGCGCTGATGCAGCTCTTGCACTGACGTCACGTTAGTGCGGTCGTCCGCAGCGTGTGCCATACAAGTGGCGAATGCGGCGTTCATGGTCGTGGTGTAGTTCACTTTGTAACGCAGTGCACCGCGACGTAATTGACGAGAGTCTTCAATCGCTTGACGGCCTTCGGTGGTGTTCACTATGTAGGTGTACTCACCGTTCTTGATGCGGTCAAGAATGTGTGGACGGCCTTCGTGCACCTTGTTCACTAAGCGTGGGTTGATACCCGCTTCACCTAGGATTACCGCAGTACCGTGGGTGGCATCGATTTGATAACCCAGCTCAATCAACTTAGCGGCTAAGTCGGCAACACGTTTCTTGTCGCTGTTACGCACAGACAACAGCGCACGACCAGACTTAGGCACTTCAGAAGTCGCACCTAACTGCGCCTTAGCATAGGCTTCGGCGAAGGTATCGCCCACACCCATCACCTCACCTGTTGAGCGCATTTCAGGGCCTAACAGTGGGTCAACGCCAGGGAACTTATTAAATGGCAGAACCACTTCTTTCACTGAGTAGAAAGGTGGGATCACTTCTTGAGTGAAGTTTTGCGCCTTCAAGCTTTGACCCGCCATCACACGGGCGGCAATCTTAGCTAACGGCACGCCAGTAGCTTTCGATACGAATGGCACGGTACGCGCTGCACGTGGGTTAACTTCAATCATGTAGATTTCGTTATTCTTCACGGCAAACTGTACGTTCATCAGACCGACAACACCCAGCTCCATCGCAAGCTTTCGTACTTGCACGCGCATTTCGTCTTGGATTGCTTGGCTTAAGGTGTAAGGAGGCAGTGAACAGCCTGAGTCACCTGAGTGAACCCCCGCCTGCTCGATATGCTCCATAATCGCGCCGATAACCACGGTTTCACCGTCACACACTGCATCGATATCCACTTCAATAGCATCGTCGAGGAAGTGGTCTAACAGTACTGGCGAAGCGTTAGATACGCTTACCGCTTCGTTGAAGTAGCGCAGTAAATCCTGTTGGTCGTAAACAATTTCCATCGCGCGGCCGCCCAGTACGTAGGATGGACGAACAACTAATGGATAACCGATACGCTCGGCGGCAATCACAGCACCTTCAACGGTGGTGACTGTATCGTTTTCAGGCTGTTTCATTTCCAGACGTTGAATCGCTTGCTGGAAACGCTCACGGTCTTCTGCACGGTCAATCGCATCTGGGCTAGTACCAATAATTGGCACACCCGCCGCCTCAAGGGCGCGAGCCAGTTTCAGCGGAGTTTGACCACCGTACTGTACGATAACGCCCTTTGGCTTCTCGATACGGACGATTTCTAGCACGTCTTCTAGGGTAACAGGCTCGAAGTACAGACGATCTGAAGTATCGTAGTCGGTAGAAACGGTTTCAGGGTTACAGTTCACCATGATGGTTTCATAACCGTCTTCACGCAGGGCTAATGCCGCGTGCACACAGCAGTAATCGAATTCGATACCTTGACCGATACGGTTTGGACCACCACCTAACACCATGATTTTCTCACGGTCAGATGGGTTCGCTTCACACTCTTCCTCATAGGTTGAGTACATGTAAGCGGTGTCGGTGGCAAATTCAGCCGCGCAGGTATCTACGCGCTTGTAAACTGGGTGGATGTCGAAACGGTCACGCAGTTTACGGACTTCAGTCTCGTTTACGCCAAGGACCGCCGCCAGACGCGCATCGGCAAAACCTTTACGCTTAAGCTTACGCAGCAGTTCTTCGTTAAGACCGGCTAAACCACCTTCGGCCACTTGGCCTTCCAGCTTAATCAGCTCTTCAATCTGGACTAAGAACCATGGGTCGATGTTGGTTAAACGGAAGATTTCATCCAGGGTTAAACCCGCACGCATAGCGTCGGCAATGTACCAAATACGGTCACAGCCTGGCTCTTTCAGCTCGAGGCGAATGCGCGCTAAGGCATCGGGTTTGGTTAAGTCAGTGATTGGGTCAAAGCCGTGACGGCTCACTTCTAAACCGCGCAGGGCTTTTTGCAGTGACTCTTGGAAAGTACGGCCAATCGCCATCACTTCGCCCACTGACTTCATCTGAGTGGTTAAGCGATCGTTTGATCCGGCAAACTTTTCAAAGTTAAAGCGAGGTACTTTAGTCACGACGTAGTCGATGGCTGGCTCGAATGACGCTGGCGTGCGACCGCCAGTGATGTCGTTCATCAGCTCATCGAGGGTGAAACCGACCGCTAACTTGGCGGCGATTTTCGCAATCGGGAAGCCCGTTGCTTTAGACGCCAGTGCCGATGAACGTGATACGCGTGGGTTCATCTCGATGATAACCATACGGCCATCTTTCGGGTTGATACCAAACTGTACGTTCGAACCACCGGTTTCAACACCAATCTCACGCAGTACCGCCATAGAGGCGTTACGCATCAGTTGGTATTCTTTATCTGTCAGGGTTTGTGCTGGGGCAACGGTAATAGAGTCACCAGTGTGCACGCCCATTGGGTCGAAGTTTTCGATAGAACACACAATGATACAGTTGTCGTTACGGTCACGAACCACTTCCATCTCGTATTCTTTCCAACCGATTAAGCTCTCGTCTATGAGCAGCTCTTTGGTTGGCGATAAATCTAAACCTTGAGAACAGATTTCTTCGAACTCTTCCTTGTTGTAGGCGATACCACCGCCCGAGCCACCCATAGTGAATGATGGACGAATAATACAAGGGAAACCAACGAGGTCGAGTACACCATAGGCTTCTTCCATGCTGTGGGCGATGCCCGCGCGTGGACACTCTAAGCCAATGCTCTTCATGGCTTTGTCGAAGCGGCTACGGTCTTCTGCTTTGTCAATCGCATCGGCGGTTGCACCGATCATTTCAACGTTGAATTCAGCCAGTACGCCTTTAGCTTCAAGCTCAAGGGCGCAGTTCAGTGCGGTTTGGCCGCCCATAGTTGGCAGAATCGCATCAGGACGTTCTTTAGCGATAATGTTGCGTACCACTTCCCATTGGATTGGCTCGATGTAAGTGGCATCGGCCATTTCAGGGTCGGTCATAATGGTGGCAGGGTTAGAGTTCACCAGAATGACGCGGTAACCTTCTTCACGCAGGGCTTTACAGGCTTGAGCGCCTGAATAGTCAAACTCACACGCCTGACCAATGACAATCGGGCCTGCACCTAGGATAAGAATACTCTTTATATCTGTACGTTTTGGCATTGCTTCTCTCTTCTCCTAGCTTGCGTATTACTTAGCGTTCTGACGGTATTGTTCAATAAGCTCGATAAAGTGATCGAACAGTGGGGCCGCATCGTTCGGACCAGGGCTCGCTTCAGGGTGACCTTGGAAGCTGAACGCAGGTTTGTCCGTCAGATGGATACCTTGCAGTGAACCATCGAACAGTGACTTGTGAGTCACTTTGATATTGGCAGGTAATGTGGCTTCATCGGCAGCAAAACCGTGGTTTTGGCTGGTGATCATCACGTTACCTTTTTCGATATTGCTCACTGGGTGGTTAGCACCGTGGTGACCAAACTTCATCTTTAAGGTTTTCGCGCCTGATGCCAATGCCAGTAATTGGTGGCCTAAACAGATACCGAAAATCGGCGTATCGGTTTTCAGGATTTGTTGAATCGCTTCAATCGCGTAGTCGCATGGCTCTGGGTCACCAGGGCCGTTTGAGAGGAACACACCGTCTGGGTTCATCGCTAACACGTCAGCTGCGGGTGTTTTTGCTGGAACAACGGTGACGTCACAGCCACGGTCAACCAACATACGCAGAATGTTTTGCTTAACGCCGTAGTCGTAGGCAACGACTTTGTACTTCAGCGCTTCGGCTGGAGTATCTTCAGGTAAGCCGCCCACTAAACGCCAGCTACCTTTACGCCATGGGTAAGCTTTCTCAGTCGTTACTTCTTTCGCTAAATCCATGCCCTTTAAACCAGGGAAGGCTTTAGCCGCAGCCAGTGCTTTCGCTTCATCTAAGTCAGCACCCGCCATGATGCAACCCGCTTGGGCACCTTTTTCACGGAGGATTCGAGTTAATTTACGAGTATCGATATCTGCGATGCCAACAACATTGTTCGCTTTGAGATAATCACTGAGGGTTTGCTGATTGCGGAAACTACTTGCTACGAGTGGAAGATCGCGAATGATTAAACCACAAGCATGAACCCCATTGGATTCGACGTCTTCATTATTGGTACCAGTGTTACCAATGTGGGGGTAGGTTAAAGTTACTATTTGGCGTGAATAAGAGGGATCAGTTAAAATTTCTTGGTATCCTGTCATGGAAGTGTTAAAAACAACTTCACCAACAGAGAGACCATCGGCACCAATTGCTGTGCCAGTGAATACGGTTCCATCTTCGAGTACGAGTAAGGCAGACTTTGTCAACGCGACCTCCATAAAGAGCCAAGCCACTGAAATATAATGTTTTTATGCTATGTTAAGATACCAATTTCCGCTTATTTACGAAATTTTGACAAATTCCAGCGAGTTTACAGGATAAATCCAAACTCGTCTACACCTTGGCATCTGAGTGCAAAAAAAAACGCCAACATGGCGTTTTTTCTGTTAATTCAAACCTAATACCTGCTGCATGTCATACAGACCCGGTTTTTGCTCCACTAACCAATGGGCGGCACGCATAGCGCCATTAGCAAAGGTCATACGACTAGAGGCTTTATGGGTGATCTCTAAACGCTCACCGATATCGGCAAACATGGCGGTATGCTCACCGACTAAGTCGCCCGCGCGCACAGTCGCAAAACCAATCGTTTCACGGTCACGCTCGCCAGTGATCCCTTCGCGGCCATAGACGGCGCATTTTTCAAGATCACGACCTAAGGTCTTGGCAATCACTTCACCCATTTTTAGCGCAGTGCCAGATGGCGCGTCTTTCTTATATCTGTGGTGACCTTCGATAATCTCGATATCGGTGTAATCGCCCATGACCTCTGCGGCCAACTCGAGCAATTTCCACATCAGATTGACACCCACGGACATGTTCGGCGCCATCACTACCGGCGTTTGCTCGGCAAAGGCATTGATCTGTTCTTTTTGAGCATGATTGAAACCGGTTGTGCCGATCACCATGGCTTTCTTATGGCGCACACACCAGTCTAAATGGACAATACTGGCCTCTGGCGCAGTAAAATCAATCAGCACATCAAAGTCATCGGTCGCATAGTCGAGCGAATCCATCACTAGGACATTTAACTTGCCCACACCGGCAAGCTCGCCCGCATCCACGCCAACTAAGCTTGAACCAGGACGCTCAATGGCGGCACCTAAGCGAATGTGCTCTTGATGATAAGCCGATTCAATAAGAGTCCGTCCCATGCGTCCACCCGCACCGACAATTGCAACTCTCACTTGTCCACCCATTTCAATCTCCTCAAACCTGTTCATCACTTCCATACAAAAACGCCTAAGACTGGCTTAGGCGTTTCGATCACATTAGACGATGTCTAATAACTCGACTTCAAACACTAAGGTTGAGTATGGAGGAATAGAAGCACCCGCACCACGCTCACCGTAAGCTAAGTGATGTGGAACGAATAATTTTAACTTGGTACCTACTGGCATCAATTGCAGGGCTTCAGTCCAGCCAGCGATAACGCCAGATACTGGGAATTCAGCTGGTTGACCACGAACAACAGAGCTGTCGAACACGTCACCATTGATGAAAGAACCATGGTAGTGAGTACGCACAGTGTCTTCGTAGGTTGGTTTTGCACCGCTACCTTGAACTAATACTTCGTATTGCAGACCAGAGTCAGTCACGATCACGCCCGCACGCTTCGCGTTTTCAGCTAAAAAGGCTTCGCCTTCAGCAGAAGCGGCAGCAGCAGCTTGCTCTTGAGCCGCTTGAATACGACGGCTGATCTCAGTGAATGCAACTTGCATATCTTGCATAGATACAGCGCTTTCAACGCCAGCAAATGCATCGGCTAAACCTGCTTGAACGGCAGCAATATCCACACCTTCAAAAGAATTAGCAGCCAGTTGCTCGCCCATTTGACGACCTACACCATAGCTTGCTTGCTGTTCAACAGTACTGAATTTATCAGACATAATTAACGACTCTCAATGTTCAATGGAATTTTGCGCGCCAGTTTACCATAGTTCCACGCCCTATGCTGATAAACTGACTGCTTATTTAACTTTGGTGGCGATTTTACGTAACCGATGCGTATTTATCCAGCAATAGCGCCTAATTGCGGCAAGATAAGGCCTGCCTCTAAACGAGCGCCACGCACTGAATGGCTATTTAGGCAACACGCATTGGTTTTTGATATTCGCCTTTGCGCTCTGATACAAAGGCTGCATTTGCCCCTGTAATTGCTCGAGTTGGGCGATGCGGTTGCTGTTTGATGGGTGCGTCGATAACAGCTCTGGCCCTTGGCTACCGCCCGCTTTCGACATATTGTGCCAAAGTACCACGCTCTGCGCTGGGTCGAACCCTGCCCGCGCCATCAACTCCAGCCCCATCACATCCGCCTCACTCTCCTGAGCGCGACCAAAGGGTAAAATCACCCCAACCTGCGCACCCAGTCCTAAGGCCGACATATATAAGTCACGGTTTGAGACGCCACTCGCGCCAAGGGCGGCATCGGCGATTTGCATCCCCATGCCCGTCATCTGCGCCCGTGAGACCTGCTCATTACCGTGCTGGGCTAATACGTGGGCCACTTCATGGCCCAATACAGTTGCCAGTTGGTCCGGGGTACTCGCGACGTTAAGTAAGCCGGTATACACGCCAATGTGTCCGCCGGGCAATGCAAAGGCGTTCACTTGCTCGGAGTTGAACAATACAACATCCCACTTCTGGGTTTGATCGGGCAGCACTGCAGTGACGCGATTCGCCACGCAATTTACGTACTGGGTGAGCTTTTTGTCGCTGCTGATCTTTTGCTGCTTTTTCATTTCTTCAAAAGAAGCATCCCCCATTTGCTGCATCTGTGAAGCCGAATACAGCAAGGTTTGGCCACGCCCCGTGGGCGATTTAGTGGTCGCGCAGCCCGATAATCCTAACGTGAGTCCAATCGCCACTAAGGCGAGTGATGTTGCTTTCATAGGGAACTCCTTAATCCGAACGAGGCCGAACCTCGCAGCCAAGTGACTCAACTGATCATGCTTAAGATTTTACTGAGATAGCAAGCAGAAGCCAAACGACATTCAGAACTTGCCTAGCAAGCATAAATGAACCAAGTGCCAGTTAAGATGCAATATATTCTTCCCTTAACATGGCATAGAGGTATTCATCGCCCCATGCGCCCTTAAAGAAGATGTTTTTCACATAATGGGCTTCGCGCCGAAAGCCGAGTTTTTCGAGTAATCTACAGCAGGCAAGATTGTCTACATCGGTTATCGCAATGACACGATGCTTATCTAATTCCACAAAGAGATAACCCAGCAATGCGCTCACGGCCTCAAACGCAACCTGCTGTCCTTGATACTCAGGCGCAATCGTAAAGCCGATCTCCATTTGCTGCTCATCAATAAAATGCAGTGCCACATCGCCCACTAAGATGGCAGGCGTCGCTGCCGATGCCTCAGTGACAATCGCCAATTGAAACCAAGTGTCCGCCGCGCCAAATTGTGCATAATCCATGTTCTCGAATAGCGCGACGGCATCGCTATAAGAGTAATCCGTCCAGCTTTGATATTTGGCGACCTTAGGCTCGGCTCGATAGGCGGTAAAAGCTTCGAGATCCGCTCGCTGAAATGCTCGAAGCGTAAAACGTTGGGTGGTTAAACCGTGATTTACCATATGGTGAAGTGCGTTACCTATCGTCAATGTCGACGCCATGCCTGCTCCTTTAATGTGAATAAACCGCTAATGTCAGTCAGTCCCTAAACTCGCTATATAGTTCGCCCAGCGGAAACAGATAAATAGCAACCAATAAGTATGGATAGCAACGCAGCCTCACTCTCAACGCTTGCCTTTAAAGGCTTTGATGCCGTGCTTATTAAGACTGCGACGATTCGCCTGCTTATCACGAGGTGGGCGCTTAGGCGCCACTTTATTATCAGCACCGTCCTCTCTCACTCTTTCGCTCGGCTTATCGGTCACAGGAAAGTCCGCCAATGATGCTAGCGGTAACTCACGCGCCGTCAAGTTGCGGATCGCGGTCAAGCTTGGCATTTCACCATGGCACACCAAAGAGATGGCAAGCCCATTAGCGCCTGCCCTTGCGGTGCGACCAATGCGGTGCACATACACAGGCGCACTCATGGGTAAATCTAAGTTGATCACCACAGGCAAGGCATCGACATGAATACCACGGGCCATTAAATCCGTCGCCACCACCACTTGAATGCGATTGGCTTTAAAGTCGGCCAAGGTCTGGCTGCGCACGATTTGATCTTTTTCTCCGTGCAGTGCAGCAGCATTTATCCCTGCCTTAACTAGTCGTTTCGCTATTGCATCCGCATCATCGCGAGCACTGATAAATACCAGCACTTGCGGCCATTGATATTGTTTGAGTAATGCAATCAATGCCTGCGCCTTACTGCCCTTATTGACTAAATACAGTCGCTCTTCGATGTCGGCGGCGACAGCATTGCGTGTATTGGCCTCAACTCGAAGGGGATTATTGCTCAGCAATTTACCCGCCAAGGAATCCAACGCCTCTGGCAAGGTGGCAGAAAACAGTAAGGTTTGCTTACGCTTAGGCATCATTGCCATCAGCTTTTGCACATCGGGCCAAAATCCCATTTCCAGTAAGCGGTCGGCTTCGTCTAGCACTAGGCATTTTATTGAGTCGAGACTGATATGGGACTGCGTGCATAAATCCAATAAACGCCCGGGGGTGGCCACGATAAGCCGCGGTTTAGCGGCAAGTTCGGCTAATTGGTCTTCCTGCACTATGCCGCCACAGAGGAGCTGAATCTTCAAAGAAGACGATAACTTACTCGCCAGCGCGTGCAGCGCTATCGTTACCTGCTGCGCCAATTCCCGTGTCGGCACCAGCACCAAGGCCTGCGCATTGCTGTCCAAAGATGGCACTGACTCAGCCCCCGCTAACCCCACTTGTTGCTGAAGTTGTTGATGGATGGCTTGTAGCAAGGGCAATCCAAAAGCCAAGGTCTTACCGCTACCGGTTTGCGATAGCGCTAACACATCTCGCCCCGCAAGAATCGCAGGAATCGCGAATTGCTGTACCCGTGTCGGATGCTTGAGCCCGGCAGGCAATACCGAACATAACGCCGCATTGACGCCAAGCTCGGCAAAG
Source organism: Shewanella sp. GD03713 (assembly GCF_029843705.1). NCBI lineage: Bacteria > Pseudomonadati > Pseudomonadota > Gammaproteobacteria > Alteromonadales > Shewanellaceae > Shewanella > Shewanella sp. GD03713. The sequence goes on along the minus strand of NZ_JAOCIW010000001.1, from coordinate 1,096,691 downwards.
GTTAACGACTCTGGGGAAGACTCAGTGGAAGAAAAAGGCTTAGGAATGGTCATCACAACACCAATAAAAACATGGGAGCGAAAGTTTACGCAGAGTTGGCTGCTAATACCAATATAGTTTCGGCTTTGACTAAAGCCCTGGGATAGTTGTTTCGTCATATCCAGTGACGTATCGGATTACCAACTATCGACAAGCAATCATTGAGTTAAAGGTTTTTAAATCAAAGTCGTGGGTCTTCAACCCACACCCGACCAAGAGGGGATCAACAGCAATCCCCTCTTGGATCTCCCTTGCCGCCCTAGCGAAGTTACATGCATTAATGAGTCGCTTCGTGCTTATTCGAAAATCGCTAACGCTTCCGATGGTACATCCCCTATTTATTAAATAAAGAATCCGAAAGCTAACTCGGCATCCATGCCTCGCTCACGCGATTTTCTTCAACGCCCTCAGCAACTTCGCAGGGGATAGGTGTATTCCGGTCACTTCATCATGGACTGCCCCATCGAGGAATTTAAAACAGATATTTCTAATCTTTTTCTCAATATTCTGCGTCATTTTTATTTTGTGTTGAAGAGTAATTTAATTGCTTTACATCAAAGAGATATAAAATGTAGGATGATATTTATCAATAAGTTAAACAACCTTTTTTTCTGGTTATCAGCTGAATAAGATTTGATATGAGCTATAGAGAAAGCAACCTCGACAGAGCACTAAGAAACTGGTTTTCAAAGGACTTTTCAAAGTCATTACTAAGATTCATTACACTTAGAAATGGACATATGAGAGGACTATCTACATTCAACATTGACTTTGTATATCCGATAACTGCTATAGCAGGGAAAAATGGTTCGGGAAAGTCAACAATTCTAGCTCTTTCAGCTTGTGCTTATCACAACAAAAGTGCTGGTTTTAAGCTGTCAAATAGAAAACTACCTTATTACAGTTTGCAGATTTCTTTATTCAGCATTCAGAAGACATACCACCACAAGGTATCGAAATTCTTTATGGTATAGCGCACAATCGTTGGAAGAAAACTGATCAGTTTCCAGATGGAATAGGAGTTGGTTATCAAATAAGAAGAAAAAAACAAGCTGGGAAATGGAATGACTATGCCAGCAGAATTAAACGGGACGTAGTATTTTTAGGAATCGAGAGAATTGTTCCTCACAATGAAAAAAGTCAATCAAAAAGCTATTCAAGATCATTCTTACATTCTGGTGACGCTGGTTGGGAAGATAAAGTTAAGGATACTGTAGGAAAAATTCTAGGCAAAAAATACGATCAGTTTAAATACGTAAGCCACTCTAAATACAGACTTCCGATCGTAACCGTAAACGGAAATAGATATTCAGGCTTTAACATGGGCGCAGGTGAGAATGCATTATTCGAAGTGCTGTCAGTTATGCATGCAGTGTCGGAAGGAGCGCTGGTCGTCATCGATGAAATAGAACTTGGTCTTCATGCAGAAGCTCAGAAGAAGTTCATTCAAGCACTTAAAGAACTTTGTAAACAACGATCCCTACAAATAATATGTACCACCCACTCAAGAGATGTCTTTTCGCAATTACCTGATGATGCAAGAATATTTATTGAAAACATAAATGGTAAATCTGTTGTTGTATCAGGTATATCTCCGGACTACGCGTTTTCGAAGCTAAGCGCTGAAAACTCACAAGAACTTAGTATTTTTGTAGAAGACCGAGTTGCTAAGTCCATTCTAATGGCGGTATTACCTAGTTCTATCCGTTCAAGAATTAGCTTGGAAGTTATTGGCTCTGCCTCAGCTCTCTCTAGGCAGCTTGCTGCAAACTATAATCGTCAAAATAGAACACCAATTTTAGTAATTTTTGATGGCGATCAACTGAATAAAGAAAAGCAAAATTTAGACCACGCATTCTCCATGTCTGAATCTATGGATAAGGAAAGTTTTAAACGCTGGATGTTATCACAAATGACTTATCTACCGGGTGATACTTGGCCTGAATCATGGTTAATACAAAAAAGCAGTGAAAGCATCGAAGAACTCGCAAAATTATTAAGTATCGACGAGGATGAGTTAAAAGATGTATTAGAGCGCGGATTGGAAGCAGGGAAACATAATGAGTTTAATGAAATAGGAAAGCTTATTGGCCTCGATGAAACGGATGCTCTAAATAGATTTTGTATGAATATTGCACAACAACATATATGCGAGTTTTCGGAACTTGTGACTTTAATCAAAAATACTCTGGATAAATAATAAAGCACTACCAGACAAATTTTCCGTAAACAGCAGCATTACTATAAAACCGTCATTCCGCAGCTAATTCCAGAATTTAAATAGTGTGATCTGGCGATCAGCTTTTCATAAAAACTACGACACCATCTTGACCGCGATCGACAGTTTTGATCTATTACTGCTATTTGACGGTCTCAAAATATGTCTACCCATCCTGTTATTAAACGCTTAGATCACCTTGGTCTCATTGCCGCCTTTTGTCACGAAATTGGCCTGCCACGGATGATAGATGCCGTTATCCCAAAATATTCTGACCACAATGTTTCTCATGGTGACGCGGTATTGGCCATGCTCCTAAATGGACTTGGCTTTCATAGCAGAACACTGCACATGTTCTCGGACTTTTTTAAGACCAAGCCTGTATCTAAGCTACTCGCCAAAGACATTGAAGCACACCACCTGACTGATGATGTACTAGGCCGCACATTAGATGCTCTATACGAAGCCGATGTCTCAGCGCTCTATCAGGTTATTGCTGAGCGTGTTGTTGATAAACTGGGCTTGACGACCGATTCTGTTCATCTTGATATCACTAGCTTCCACGTTGATGGTGAGTATGCACAAGATGAAAACACCAACGTGATTAAGCTTGTAAGAGGTTATAGTCGGGATCATAGGCCAGAGCTTAACCAAGTCGTGCTTGAACTCATCTGTGAAAACCAAGCAGGTATTCCTGTTTACATGCAAGCACTGAGTGGTAACACCAATGATGCCAAGGCATTCGCTGAAGTCACTAAAAGACACATACATTGCCTAAAAGCCGCGCAAAATAGTCGTTACTTTATCGCTGATGCCGCTTTGTACACCGAAGAAAGCATCTCCTCGCTAGATGAGCAAAATCAAAAATTCATTACCCGTGTCCCCATGACCATCAAGCTCGCAAAACAAGCACTACTTGCGCTAGAGCCAGAGCAATTAAGCACTATCGGTCATGGCTACTCAGGATGTTGGATAGACTCGGATTACGGAAAGGTCAATCAACGTTGGTTGCTCGTTCACAGTGAACAGGCCACCAAGCGGGAAGAAATCACTTTCTTCAAGAACTTAGAGAAAAACATAGCAAAAGAAATCAAAGCGTTGGAAAAGCTAAGTAAAAAACCATTCGCTTGTGAAGTTGACGCAGAATTAGCGTTTAACGATTTCAAGAAACAATGTGACTTACTTGGGTTTGAACAAGGCACTCTCATCAAACAGCCGACTTACTCTCATTCGGGCCGCCCAAAGACAGATGAAGCACCGACAGGATACCAATACTTTATCGAAGCCGCCCCCTTCACCGACCTAGAAAAAGTAAAACTGGCTAAGCTCAAAGTAGGCATGTTTATCCTCGCGACGAATGACACCGACAATGAAGCACTCACCATGGCGGCTCTTCTAGCACATTACAAATCGCAACAAAAAGTCGAGCGCGGCTTCCGTTTTCTAAAAAGCCCTGAGTTTTTAACCTCTTCCATCTTCTTGAAAAAGCCTGAGCGCATTGAAGCGTTGCTAATGATAATGACGTTGAGCTTGCTTGTTTACGCTAGTTTAGAACACAAAATCAGAGAACAACTCGCACAAACCGAAGCGTTCTTCCCAAGTATGGTAAAGAACAAGACGACCTCCAGACCGACGGCACGTTGGGTCTTCTTGCAATTCGAAGGCATAGATACGCTAGAGATTAACGGCCAAAGGTTCATCACTGGACTTCAAGATCACCAAACACAACTACTCAAATTACTCGGTAGATTCTATGAGGTAGTTTATTCCTAAATTAGCTGCGGAATGTCGGATAAAAAGACATTCGGGATTAACAGCTAACGTCGAAGTCACAGAAGTTCACCATCCCCTAGGAGTTGCCGCAGGGCATTTGCGTTCGTTGCGTGAGCGAGGCATGGATGCCGAGATAGCGTCAGTCGAATCAGGGACGAGCGTCTGACGCGATAGCATAAGGACGCTTAATGCCCAAGGGGCTTTCAACTCCGTTGGGGCGTCTTGGAGCATCCAAGGGCGAAGGCCAACGGCCGTTTTGAGCGCGAGATAGGGATATCGAGCTGGCAATTTAACATGGACGTTTTTGATAGGACGAGCAGTCCTCCTTGGTCGGGTGTGGGGTGAAGCCCCACGACTTTGACTCACCTCGGCCGCAAGGCCGCCTTTCCCAACAAAAACAGATATAAAAAAGCCCCGCTAGTGTTAAACACTGCGGGGCTTTATTTATCTAGTGCGCTGCTAACATAACAGCAGCGCCAGCAAACCTAATTAGCTATTTAGGTCTTGGAAAAACTTCTTCACGCCATCGAAAAAGCCTTCAGCCTTTGGGCTGTGCTTCTTTGATTCACCGGTTAAAGTCGCCTCAAACTCACGCAGTAATTCTTTCTGACGCTCGTTTAGGTTGACTGGCGTTTCCATCACGACTTTGCAGAGCAAGTCGCCAACGGCATGGCTGCGAACCGATTTAACCCCTTTGCCACGCAGACGGAACATACGGCCCGTTTGCGTTTCGGCTGGGATCTTCAGGCTGACTTTGCCATCCAGTGTTGGCACTTCAATCTCGCCGCCGAGCGCCGCTTTGCTGAATGAAATTGGTACTTCGCAGTAGAGGTTGTTGCCATCACGGACAAAGATAGCATGTTCACGTACTGTGACCTGAACGTATAAATCGCCCGGTGGCGCACCAAACTCGCCTGCTTCACCTTCACCCGCTAAGCGGATACGGTCGCCAGTGTCGACACCCGCTGGGATCTTAACTGACAGGGTTTTGGTCTTCTCGACACGGCCATCACCATGGCACTTAGAGCAAGGATCTTTAATGATCTTGCCGCGACCATGACAGGTTGGACATGGCTGTTGTACGGTGAAGAAACCTTGGCGCATTTGCACTTGGCCTTGACCATGACAGGTACCACAGGTAGTCGCCGAAGAGCCTTTTTTCGCACCGCTGCCGTCACACACATCACAGCTGGCTAAGGTTGGAATACGCAGTTCTTTGGTGAGGCCTTTTACGGCTTCTTCCAGTGATAACTCTAGGTTGTAACGTAAATCTGAGCCGCGGGCCGCTTGGCGTTGACCGCCACGGCGTCCACCGCCGAAAATATCGCCAAAGACATCACCGAAAATATCGCCGAAATCTCCCGCACCGCCGTAGCCACCACCGCCGCCGCGATTCGGATCCACACCCGCATGACCAAATTGGTCATAGGCCGCTTTTTTGTTGGCATCGGTAAGGATTTCGTAGGCTTCTTTAACTTCTTTAAAGCTCGCCTCGGCAGCTTTGTCGCCAGGGTTGCGATCGGGGTGAAACTTCATCGCCAAACGCTTGTAGGCTTTTTTAATTTCACGTTCGCTGGCGTCACGACCAACGCCTAATACTTCGTAATAATCTCGCTTTGACATAATCTCATGCTTCTCAGCTTAAGTTGAACGAACGGGCGTTAGGGTTTCCCCGTAACGCCCGCCTAGAAATTAACTATTTGAAATCAATCAATTTGATTGAGAGCAAATGTTATTTCTTGTCGTCTTTCACTTCTTCAAATTCAGCATCGACAACGTCATCGGCAGTCGCGTTAGACTGTTTAGCAGCACCTTCTTGTGCGCCGCCTTGAGTTTGAGCTTTAGCCTGAGCAATTTCCATCAGCTTAGCAGACGCTTCAATCAGCTCTTGAGTCGCTTTTTCAATGGCTTCTTTGTCGTTGCCTTTGGTTGCAACTTCAACTGCGCTCATTGCCGCTTCAATCTTAGCTTTGTCGTCTGCTGGCAGTGCATCGCCCGCTTCCTCAACTTGTTTCTTAGTTGCGTGAACTAAGCCGTCAGCTTGGTTGCGAGATTGCACTAACTCTTCAAACTTCTTGTCTTCTTCAGCGTGTGCTTCAGCGTCACGTACCATTTGCGCCACTTCTTCTTCGCTTAAGCCTGAAGAAGCTTTGATGGTGATGTTTTGTTTCTTACCGGTTTTCTTGTCGGTGGCAGAAACATGCAGAATACCGTCAGCGTCGATATCGAACATCACTTCGATTTGTGGCATGCCACGTGGTGCTGGCTCAATACCGTCAAGGTTGAACTGACCTAATGACTTGTTCGCGCTCGCTTGCTTACGCTCACCTTGCAGTACGTGGATGGTTACTGCACTTTGGTTGTCATCGGCTGTTGAGAACACTTGCTGTGCCTTCGTCGGAATAGTCGTGTTTTTCTCAATCAGCTTGGTCATTACGCTGCCCATGGTTTCGATACCCAGAGACAGTGGTGTTACGTCTAACAGCAGAACGTCTTTCACGTCGCCTGACAGTACGCCCGCTTGAATCGCAGCACCTACGGCTACGGCTTCGTCTGGGTTTACGTCTTTACGAGGTTCTTTACCGAAGAAGTTAGAAACCGCTTCTTGAACCTTAGGCATACGGGTTTGACCGCCCACTAAAATCACTTCGTTAATGTCTGATACTGATAAGTCAGCGTCAGCCAGTGCCACTTTTAATGGCTCTAAAGTACGAATGATTAAGTCTTCAACCAGTGACTCTAACTTAGCACGGGTGATTTTCACCACTAAGTGCTTAGGACCTGTTGCATCGGCAGTGATGTATGGCAGGTTCACTTCAGTTTGGTTGGTGCTTGAAAGCTCAATCTTCGCCTTTTCAGCCGCTTCTTTCAGACGTTGCATTGCTAGTGGATCTTTACGCAGATCTAAGCCTTGCTCTTTCTTGAATTCATCAGCTAAGTAGTTGATTAAACGGTTGTCAAAGTCTTCACCACCTAAGTGAGTGTCACCGTTAGTCGCTAATACTTCGAAGGTTTGGTCGCCGTCGTTGCTGTCGATTTCGATGATAGAGATATCGAATGTACCACCACCTAAGTCGTACACTGCAACGATGTTGTCGCCTTGCTTCTTATCGATACCGTAGGCCAATGCTGCAGCCGTTGGTTCGTTGATAATACGTTTAACTTCAAGACCTGCGATGCGGCCCGCATCTTTAGTGGCTTGACGTTGTGAATCGTTAAAGTATGCAGGAACGGTAATTACCGCTTCTGTCACTTCTTCACCTAAGAAGTCTTCTGCTGTTTTCTTCATCTTTTTCAAGATTTCAGCAGAAACCTGTGGTGGAGCCATTTTGTTGCCACGTGATTCAACCCACGCATCACCGTTGTCGGCTGCAATGATTTTGAATGGCATGATGTTCACGTCACGTTGAACTTCGTCGTCTTTGAAGCGACGACCGATCAGACGCTTAATCGCGAAGAATGTGTTATTTGGGTTAGTTACAGCTTGGCGTTTTGCTGGCTGACCCACGATGGTCTCATCATCGGTGTAAGCGATGATAGACGGGGTTGTGCGATCGCCTTCAGCATTCTCTAATACGCGTGCTTTGCCACCATCGAGGACAGCTACACAAGAGTTTGTTGTGCCTAAGTCGATACCAATAATTTTACCCATGAGGTCCTCCGAAAAATTTCTGTCTAACTAAATTTATAAGTTGGTTTTGATATGGGGCCGGACGGTTTTTTTTCAAGTCCACTGTTGGCCACCTTCTCTGCCTTAACACCTATATTGGGACAGGGAATTTAATTACAAGGGCCGATAAAAAATTTTTCTGATTTATCTTTTCAAAGGGCTCGACTGTATAAAATATTCAAAACCGCAAAATCCGCTTGCTTATCAGCAATAGCTGTTATTCAATCTGCGCACATTGAGTGATGTTTAAGCGCATAGGGTAATAGTGTGAAATCTTCAAATTTGGCGTATGTGTACGGCATGGCCGCGGTATTCCTCTGGTCGACGGTGGCAACCGCCTTTAAGATTGCCCTCGGATTTTATAGCCCATTGCAGCTGGTGTTTGTGGCGGTACTCACCTCAATCATTGCCCTAGGTGCCATTCTCGCTTGGCAGAAAAAACTGCCACTTCTTAAAGCACAGCTCCTGCGTCGCCCGGCGTTTTATCTGGTTACCGGGCTGATTAACCCTTTTCTGTATTATGTGGTGCTGTTTAAAGCCTATTCACTGTTACCCGCCCAGCAGGCGCTCTCACTCAATTACACTTGGGCGGTATTGCTACCGCTGTTAGCCGCGCCGCTCTTGAAACAACATTTGCGTAAGAGCGATATGATTGCGGCACTGATCGCCTACTCAGGGGTCTTTATTATCGCCACCGGCGGCGATATCAGCGGTTTTCGCTTCGACAGTCCGCTCGGGATTGGTCTTGCATTAACCAGCACTTTGCTCTGGTGCCTATATTGGATTGTGAACACTAAAGATCAAGGCGACCCCGTCGTCAGCCTACTATTAAGCTTTTTGATTGGTTTGCCCTTTATTACCGTAACACTGCTGCTGACCGATACCCTGCCCAGCTTTAGTTTGAGCGCCGTGATGGCGGGCATGTATGTTGGCTTATTTGAGATGGGCATTACCTTCGTGCTGTGGTTAATGGCACTTAAAACCGCGACTCGCACGGCTAATATCAGTACCTTAGTATTTTTATCACCAGTGATGTCGATTGGTTTTATTGCTTGGATTCTGCAAGAAACTATCGCCACCGCAACGTATATTGGATTAGGTTTTATTTTAAGTGGCATGATGTTACAGCAGTTATTCCCGCGTTACCTTGAGCGCAAAACCAAGCTTAATGCCAAGCTTGCAGACTGAGTAAGGTGTATCACATGGGCATAGGTAATTTATGCCCGAGCTAACATTTTAACGCCGCAGAAAGGGCTACTATGGCGGACTTTTATTGCCCCTAGACTTTTATTGTACCTAATTGGGGCGCGAGGACGAGAGCATGACACCAGCCGTACAAATGGCAAAGAAAGCCAAAATTCCCTTTGAAATCTTAGAATACAGTCACGACCCACACTGCGCCGCCTACGGCGAAGAAGCCGCCAATGTGTTGGGGCTCGCCCCCGCGCAGGTATTTAAAACCTTACTGGTCGCGACCGATAAAGCCCATCCGCCGCTTGCTGTTGCGCTCGTTCCAGTTGATCATCAACTCAATTTAAAAGCCGTCGCTAAATGTTTAGGCCTGAAGAAACTGCAAATGGCCGATGCGGATTTAGCACAAAAATCATCAGGCTATCTCGTTGGCGGCATTAGTCCCCTCGCCCAGAAAAAACAGCTGCCAACGCTAATCGATGCGACGGCTCAGCAATTCGATAAAATCTATGTGAGTGCCGGCCGCCGTGGCCTTGAAATCTGCCTTGCGGCGAATGACTTAGCGAAATTATGCCGCGGGTCTTTTGCGGATATTAAAACCCTTTAAGGCTAAATATCAGATATTTCTAAAATATGTTCAGAGCATCACAGTATTTATCCCAAATTGATTTGAAAATAGAGACATATCCGACTATAAATTGAACTGTACACAGACGACTAAGGATAGTCAGATGGAAAAATCAACTCAATGGAATCAAGAAGATGGCTTAAGCCCTATCAGTTGGGTCGCCATGCTCATTTGTATTGCCCTTTTTATCTACGAACATTTTTGGGGAAATGGTTTTACGACCATGGTGGTGATGCTCTACTGCACTTTTTTACTCCCCTCGGTACTGATCACCCGTAGAGTGCAAGAAAGGTATTTCCTGTATACCTTGGTATATATCAGGGCCTTTCGTAAATTCACTACCCTGATGTCGGTGGCGTTTCTGTGTCTGTGGTTGATTGCCACTTACACTCCACTCATCCATTAATCGAGATGTTTGTCTCGTCCTGAAATAAGTTTGCCAATAAAAAAGCCGCTATAGCGGCTTTTTTAATAGAACGATGTTGCCAAACGAGATGGCCCGTCGCTGACAAGTGAACTAAGCGCGGCTGGTGTAATCACCCCACGCTAACCACTTATAGGTGGTCAGCGCCTCAAGCCCCATAGGACCACGGGCATGGAGTTTTTGCGTGCTTACGGCCACCTCGGCACCCAAACCAAATTGGCCGCCATCGGTAAAACGGGTGCTGGCATTCACATACACAGCAGCCGAATTCACTTCGTTCATAAAATGTGTTGCGGCGTGGATATCATCGGTGAGAATCGCCTCCGAGTGCCCACTGGAATAGGTACGGATATGGGCAATAGCTGTATCTATGTCACTCACCACTTTAATGCCTAAGGTCAAAGATAACCATTCGGTCGCAAAGCTTTGCTCAGTTGCCGGGGAAATATCAAACCCCAGCCCATCGAGCAGTACATAGCTTTGTTCACACACCGAAAAACGCACACCTAAACGGTGTAAGTACTCGGCAATTTGCGGCACAAAACGCTCGGCAACCGCATTATCCACCAGCAAAGTATCTAATGCATTACATACCGTTGGGCGCTGCACTTTTGCGTTGGCAATCACCTCGAGTGCGCGCTCAAGATCGGCATGTTTATCGACATACAAATGGCAAATCCCAATGCCACCTAAGATCACCGGAATCGTCGCTTGCTCGGCGCAAAGGCGCTGTAAGGCTTGCCCGCCACGGGGGACTATCATATCGACATATTGGTCGAGCTTGAGTAGCCCTGTGACTAAGGCTCTATCCGGAGAATCAATCAGCTGCACCGCATCGACTGGCAGACCTTGGCTCGCAATCGCGCCACGGATCACTTCACTAATCAGTTTATTGGATTCGAGTGTCTCTTTTCCGCCACGCAAAATCACAGCATTACCGGTTTTAAGTGCCAACACAGCAATATCGACCGTCACATTCGGCCGCGCCTCGTAGATAACCCCAATCACCCCAAGTGGAACACGGCGGCGCGTGAGCCTTAAGCCATTGTCCAACACGCGGCTACCAAACTCTTCGCCAACGGGATCGGCAAGACGCACCACATCGCTGATATCACCGATAATCCCCGCCAGACGCGACTCGTTAAGTAAGAGTCTATCGATCATTGCCTCATTCAAGCCTTCAGCCTTAGCAGCTGCAACGTCTTTGGCGTTGGCAGCGAGAATCGCCTGAGTATTCTGCGTCAAGGCCTCGGCAATCGCCTCGAGTAAATCCGCTTTCTGTGCGGCGCTAAGATTTGCTAAGGCATAGCTGGCTTGTTTAGCCTGACTGCCCAGTTGTTGTAAATATTGCGCTTGATTAGTTTGACTCAAAACAGACCTCGCTTATAAGACGACCATGTCGTTGCGGTGCACTATTGCGTCACCATAATCGTAACCGAGCACAGACTCGATTTCGTCGGAATGTTTACCCGCAATTAACCCTAAAGCCTCACCACAGTAACGGGTGATGCCTCTGGCAATGATTTTGCCTTTTTGGTCAACCAGTTGCAGGGTTGCACCACGTTCAAATTCCCCTTTAACGCCAATAATCCCCTTAGAGAGTAGGCTGCGACCTTTTTCGGTCACGGCTTTCACCGCGCCCGCATCGAGTACCAAGGAACCTTGGGCGGCAGGTCCAGCTAAAATCCACTGTTTGCGGCTCTCTAACGGATTTTCGATGGCACTAAAATGTGTGCCGACAGATTCTTTACCGACGACTTTTTTAATCACATCGGGGTGATGACCCGAGGCAATCACCACTTCAATGCCCGCACGGCGAGCAATATCCGCAGCTTCTAGCTTAGTCGACATTCCGCCCGTACCTAAGCCCGACACTGAACCACCCGCTAACAGACGCAGACTGTCGTCAATTTTCTCGACCTGAGAAATCAGCTTAGCATTCGGGTTAGTGCGCGGATCGGCATCGAATAAGCCCTTTTGATCCGTCAACAAAATCAACAGGTCTGCATCACACAGCAATGCCGCACGCGCCGACAAGTTGTCGTTGTCGCCCACTTTGATCTCGTTAGTGGCGACGGCATCGTTTTCGTTGATAATGGGAATAATATTGTTTGCCAGCAAGGCATTAAGCGTATCGCGGGCATTCAAATAGCGCTCTCTATCGTGTAGATCGGCACGGGTCAGCAGCAATTGCCCCACATGCAAACCATAGATGCTAAAGAGTTGTGCCCAAGCGAGAATAAGCTGACTCTGCCCGACAGCGGCTAATAACTGTTTGTTAGCCATAGTGTCGGGCAATACCGGGTATTGGAGATGTTCGCGTCCGGCGGCAATTGCGCCAGAAGTGCATAATACGACTTCGACCCCTGATCTCATCAGTGCGGCCATTTGACGAGCAAGCTCAACCATATGGGCTTTATCCAGCTGTTTACTGCCAGAAGTCAGCACACTCGTCCCTAACTTCACTACCACGCGGCGATACGCTATCTCACTTAAATTCATTATTCATATGTAGAAAATAACCGGATAATCCTTATACCTAATCCGCAGAGCAATTGGTAGTTAGTGGGCAGGATGTTGGTAGAAATTTTCAATTCTGCTTGGGATCGCGCATAAAAAAGGGCCATCGATTAGATGACCCTCAAAAAATAGCCCGCGAATGGGCGACTAGCTCAGTATCAGCCGTAAATAAATTTCGCAATAAACATCGCCGCGAGCACCAGCACGCCGATATTTAAATCGCTAAAGCGGCCCGTTAACAGCTTGATGACAGCATAGGAAATAATCCCCAGCGCAATCCCTGTGGCAATCGAGAAGGTCAGCGGCATCAGGATACACACCACAACCACAGGTGCAGCCTCAGTTAAATCTTCCCATTCAACGTGAACCAGTCCAGCCATCATTAGAATCGCCACATAGAACAAGGTACCAGCCGTAGCATAGGCGGGGATCATTCCAGCTAATGGTGATAAGAATAAGGCCAAGATGAACAGTAAGCCGACCACGACGGCGGTTAAGCCAGTACGGCCGCCCGCGCTCACCCCAGCGGTACTTTCGATATAACTAGTGGTGGTTGACGTACCGAATGCAGCGCCCGCAATCGTCGCTAAACTGTCGGCGGTTAAGGCACGGTTTAAGCGAGGTAAACGGCCTTTTTCATCGAGGAAACCACCGCGCTGCGCAACCGCAACTAAGGTGCCTGATGTATCAAAAAGATCCACAAACAGGAAGGCAAACACCACGGATAGCATTGTCACTTCAAATACTTGGGATAAATCCATCGCCATAAAGGTCGGTGCGACAGAAGGCGGCATAGAAACGATACCGTTGTAATGCACATCACCGAAGAGTAACCCAAGTCCTGTGATGATAAGGATGCTTAAAATCACCGCCGATTTCATACCACGTTGCACCATGGCAATGATCAGGAAGAAACCTAACACAGCCATCACCGCAGGGAAGGCGGTAATATCGCCCATAGTCACTAAAGTTGCAGGGCTTGCGACCACAATGCCGGCACTCTTAAGACCGATCAGCGCGAGGAATAAACCAATACCCGCAGCAATACCGATACGCAGCGACATAGGAATACTGTTCACAATCCACTCGCGAATACGCACTAGAGACAGGATTAAAAAGCAAATTCCCGACAGGAAAACGGCGCCGAGTGCCGTTTCCCAGCTATAACCCATCTCACCCACGACTGTGTAGGTAAAAAAGGCATTGAGTCCCATACCTGGGGCCAGTGCAATGGGGTAGTTCGCCATCACACCCATCACAATACAGCCCACCGCCGCCGCTAAACAGGTGGCCACAAACACGGCGCCATGATCCATACCCGCATCGGCTAACATCATTGGATTCACAAAAATGATGTAGGCCATAGTCATAAATGTTGTCAAACCTGCTATCGCTTCCTGCTTGAGGCTCGTTTGATTTTGTTTCAGTTTGAACAGCTTTTCTAACATGGAACTGGGTTCCTTTTCTTTTAAAGTAGGTAGGGTCAAAAATGTAAACACTATGTAGTCGTGTTTTTCGCAGGGGATTATAGGGAGTTTGTGCTGGTCAGGCCAGAAAATTGATGGAGATTTTCTTGATAGAAATCGCTAAACAGAACAAAAAACCACCGCACTTAATTTACATTAAAGCTCACTATAAATAGGGCTTAGCAAGCCAATCTTAACCACAGGGAAATTCAAACGCCGTTCAGGATTAACAGCACATTGTTTTTAAAGCGAAATAATCACAATAAAGCACAATGGTTATCCCATTTCGGCATATAAGGCAACGTCAGCGCCGCAAATGGGATTGAAGTCGATAGCAAAAAAGCCGACGCCCTTAAGGGCGCCGGCTTTTTGAGTGCAACGGGTAAAATGCTTAAAAACGATAGTTAAAGCTGACGGTAAAATTACGTGGCGCGCCATAGTGATACACACTGTAAGCTAGGCCAGACGCTGACATATAGGCATAATATTTCTCATCCAGCAGATTCTCTACGTTAACTTGCAGATCCATATTCTCAGCCAGATCGTAGCGCGCCATCAGATTCACTAGGGAGTAAGCATCCTGCTTGATTGCCACATCACTGACATCTGAGTAACTGTCACTTTGCCAATTCACCCCACCACCTATGGTTAACTCAGGCAATAAGTCCACAAATTGATAGGTGGTAAACAGTTTAAATTGCTTCTGCGGACTGGTAGTCGCGACTCGCTTACCCTCTGCATCTTCGGCATTAAATTGCGAGTAACCCGCAGAGATATTCCAGCCATCGGCAGGCTCACCCACCACTTCTAGCTCAAACCCCTTACTCTTAGTGCCTTGTGCGGCCTCATAGTAATTCACGGGTTTACCACCGATATAAATCGTTCCGGCTAAGGTTGCCAAGTTATCTTGGTCAATTTGGAACACGGCCACAGTGGTATGTAGACGATCGTCAAGATAAGCACTCTTCAGACCTAATTCGTAGGCTTTGCCTTCTAATGGATCGAGGTAATTTTGATCGGCATCGAAATTATTCTGCGGATTAAAAATCCCGGTATAACTGGCGTAAATACGATGCGCGTCATTGATATCGTACAAGGCGCCAACGTAGGGCACAAACACCCCATCATCACCAAAGTTAGTATCGGTACCATAGCTCACGCCTTCACGGTTCCAGCTTGAGATACGTCCACCAGCAATCAGTTTAAAATCATCGGTAATGGTCAGGCGAGTCGCCGCATAAAAGCCTTTTTGCTCGGTATCCATATTGAGCTGACGGTTCGCGTTGCTCGACCATTCAGGCTCGGCAAACTGATTTTGTTGCCATTCGTAGAAGTTATCGACCACTTGCGAGTCCCAACCCGTCATATCGTCACGGATAGGCTCATAGGTATCGGCGTAGGATTTTTGCTTACTATACAAAGCGCCCGTCACAAACTCATGGGTTTGACCAAAGAGGTCATAGTCGCCTTTAAGCTGCACATCAAAGTTATTCGAGTTACTTTCACCATGGCTGTGATAACGCTGTCCACTGAGTCCCGCCCCCGTGTCTTTATCGAGCATACCCGACATGTAGATCATCTTAGTGGTGGTCTCATACTCCATGCGGTTGTAGTTAGCGACCAGCTGCCAACCATTGCTGAAGTAGTGATTCAGGTTCGCAAAGTAGTTGATGTTTTTGGTTTCCCAGCGGCTCCAATCGGCGGCTGTGGTGGCCGATGTATCCCAATCAGTGGCTGAACCATCACTAAAGACGGCGGGCAACGCGCCCCACATCGCCCCTTTGGGATCGTTGTGGTTATAGCTACCACCGACACGCAGCAAGGTGTTGGCCGTAATATCACTGTCAACCACACCATAGAGAATGGTTTTGCGGTCTTGGTACAGATCTTGGTAAGAGTCGCTATTCACATACTTAGCGACCAAGCGCCCACGCACACTGCCGTCTTCATTCAGACCATTGGATACATCCGCGGTGACTTGTTTTTTATCCCAACTTCCAGTGGCGACATCGACATAACCTTTAAGATCAGAACTGTCGGCATGCTTACGCACTAAGTTAATTGAGGCCGAAGGATCGCCAGCACCAGTTAATAATCCGGTAGCACCACGCACGACTTCAACGCGCTCGTAGATAGACACATCCGATACCGTTTCACCGGCATCACCGCCTAAACTCCAAGATAAAGGCACGCCATCAATTTGATAGTTTTGCACGGTAAAACCGCGGGCCGAAAAACCGTTACGCACGTTATCGGTTTTTGAAGATGATAAACCCACAGTGTTGTTGACCACATCGACCACGGTATTTAGCGCCTGATCTTCAATCCGATCCGCCGTCATAATGCTGACCGACTGTGGCGTTTCCCGCAGCGTGAGTCCCAACCCCGTTGCGGTATCAATATTACGACTCACTGTGTATTTACCCATCACAGTGATTTTTTCGATATTTTGATCTTGTGTCTCTGTTGTTGAAGCGGTTTGTTCTTCGGCCATCAGCGCCAAAGGATTCAAAGCTAGGGTTACTGCAGCAGCAAGTGGAAGTAGATTAAAACGCATAGTCGTTCAGCAAGTTTCGTTAAGGTGCGCATACGGTAACATCATTGAGAACGATTTGCATTTGTATTTTATGTGACAAATGTAACAAATTCATCATTCTTAAGTCGTACAAAAAGATGAATAGATTGATGACGAAGTTTTATACTTTAAAAACAGATAATTAAATTAACTTTTGATAAAAGCAGTCATTTCGAGATGGCCGCAAAAAATTTTACGTTTATGGGAAGGAATGAGAGGCATAGCGCCGTAACGACAGAAAAAAGCTAAAAAAAAAAAGCCTGCTCAATGAGCAGGCAAGACATATTTCAAGCGTCCCTTTCGGGGAAGTACATTACCGCGCTAGCGGAAGAAACCTGGCATACCCATGCAAAAACACCGATATGCTACTTGAGTCTAAACACGCCAAAAAGGCGATACAAAGGTTGATGGATGATGGAAACTAGGTTTAAAGGGATAGTTAGCCCTTAAAGCTCATAGCGAATAAACCGCCACGCAAAACATCAGAGTTAATCCAAGTGTTTTGCCAAACAAAGTGATTCTTGCCTGTATAAGACATAGTCAATTACTCCTAAGTAAAGTTGAGATTAAGTACTCTAGTAAAGCTTGGCTCGGTTCCTTGGAACTAGAGATTCTCAAATCCGTTGAGACGACTTGTCACTCGGGTCCTTGGAGAAGGATATCCATCCTGGATAGACTAGAGGGGATGGGCGCATTGCCCTGTCCACGAAAACTATTATATGTTTTCGTAGTTTTATTACAAGCTTTATTTGTATTTTTTTTAATTAAGGCTTTTTAATGTAATTTAATTACGTAAAAAAACCAAAAATCATGGCGACATGCATCACATAAAAACAGAAATAATCCTGTAACCACCTAATAAGTAAGATATTACAGAATTATTTCTATTTATTACGTTAAATTGTTAACGATTGATCAGATATTGATACAGACCGACCAAGGGACTCGCAGTGGGTTTTCCATAGAGAGGATCGCCCTCCGTCGCACTGCCAGCGATATCTAAGTGTGTGTAAGCTAAAGGAATTGCGGCATTTATGCCATGTTCAAACAATCCCGAAGCCTTAAGCAAAAACGCCGCCGGATATTGATGCCCACGGGCCGTTACCGAAGATGGCGCATTGTTAGAAGATAAAATATCAGCCGCCCCTGAGACTTCACGGATCTTGGCAAAGTCCTCGCGGCGCAAAGTAGAAACCTCAAAGGGTTCGCCCCATTGGCTTGCCTGTAACGCGAGTGTCTGCGCACACTTGGCACCACTGGCGACCGCATTTTCAACCGCAGCAGGATACGCCCCATAACAACGTACCACATGGCCCGTGAGAGTCGCGACCGAGAACAACTCTGGTTGCACCGCCGAAACGGCTTTAATACGCAGATGACTTAACAGGTCAGCCAATACTAAGCGCCCTTCCGCATCCGTATTACCAATTCGCACCCGCACGCCCGCATGGCTAGTGATAATTTCATCGGTAACAAAGGCTTCGCTACCAATGCTATTACGCACTAAGCCCAGTTCGGCGATCACTCGGATCCCTTTAGGCTTGAGCATAGACAAGGTTTTAAATAACCCTGCCACGGCAGAGGCTCCACCTTTATCGCGGCTCATGCCCGCCATTGCGCCGCCCACTTTCAGATCGGCGCCGCCCGTATCGTAGACCACACCTTTACCAGCAAATAAGAAGGTACGAGTAATCTCGCCTTCGGGCAGATATTCGAGTTTCACCACCCGCGGTTGATGCCGCCCAACGGCAAAGGAAGAACGCGCCACCGCACTTAACAGTGGATAATCGCGCTCGAGAATATCCCTATCTTCCACCACTGCGGTTTTAATCACACTGCCTTTAAAGGCTTGCAAACAATATTCGGCAAAGGCCTTAGCCGACATACGCTCAGGTTCAGTGCCACATAAATCCCGAGCCAACACACGGCCAGCTTCTAATGCGTTGAGCAATTGACTCTTTTTAGCTGATAGAGACAGCAATCCTATGGCTTCAAAGGCTGGCGTTAAGCCCGTTGCCTCGCGCAATTCTAAGGTTTGCCATAATTCTTGACCGCAGGCGAGCGCCGCAACTTCAGTCGCAAAACCAAACTTGGGCGTGGTAGAAGGCACCACATAAAGCAGGGGACGCTTAGCGCCCGCGTCTTTAGCGATGGCAATAGCAGCTCTTGCCGCATCACCATAAACACGCACATCGGCATAATCATCAGCCACTTGAGTAACCGGCGCTATGATTAAACGGCCACCGGCTAAACCGGGGGCAAACAGTAACGTCGGGCTCTTACCGACACGCTTATCGACCTTAGCGCCATGCTCGGCCAATAAACTGATCTCATCAATTCCGATAGCACCAAGATCCGGTGTGACGACCACAACCGCATCCCAACCTTCACCATCAAAAATGGCATTTTCTGCTTGTACATCAACAAAGTTAACTTGAAACATGACCCATCCTTTTTCATTATTGTGCCTGCATTATTCCCGCTATAACGCTTAATTACCAATCAAAAAATCCCTTTGTCCCCATCGAAAAGACTGAGGGTGGCAACTTTCGCTGCCACAAGCACAGATAGGCTGATCGAGAAGATTAATCGGCCGAGCAGAATGTGGTAGGATCAAGCCAAATTTGCCCTATACCCACAAGACCTGATGAGGGACCTCCTGTGACAGCGTTAAGTCAGTTATACCCACAGCCTTTATGGCAATGGTTCGAACAAATCTGTGCAATTCCCCACCCTTCCAAACATGAACAAGCACTCAGCCAACACATCCAAGCGTGGGCTAAGAGTAAACAACTCGATGTCGTGGAAGATGCGGTCGGCAATTTAATCATTCGCAAACCCGCAACGGCCGGAATGGAAGATCGCAAAATCGTCGTGATCCAAGCTCACATCGATATGGTGCCGCAAAAGAATGCCGATAAAGTGCATGACTTTACCAAAGATCCTATCGAAGCCTATGTTGACGGTGACTGGGTAAAAGCCAAAGGCACGACCTTAGGTGCCGACAATGGTATTGGCATGGCGTCAGCCTTAGCGATTTTAGGTAGCGACGATATCAAACACGGCCCACTGGAAGTGCTACTCACGATTGATGAAGAAGCGGGCATGACAGGCGCCTTTGGCCTACAAGCAGGTATGCTCGATGCTGAAATCCTGATCAACACCGACTCAGAGCAAGAAGGTGAGATCTACATGGGCTGCGCTGGCGGCGTCGATGCGCAGATCACTCTGCCTATGGTATGGCAAGCATCGGAGCAAAGTTACGCATCATTTAGCCTGCATTTATCTGGCTTAAAAGGCGGTCACTCTGGGGTCAACATCCATTTAGGTCGGGGTAACGCCAACAAACTATTGGCACGCTTCCTGTTTGAAAATGCCGATGAATTAGCGCTGGAATTAACCCAATTTACCGGTGGTTCACTGCGTAATGCCATCCCACGCGAAGCCAATATCAGCTTTATGTTACCCGCTGAAAATGTCGATGCACTGAATGAAAAAGTGCGCGCTTTTGAAGACTTAGTCCGCGCCGAGCTGGCCATTGCCGACCCTGATATGCGTTTAGTGTTGAGCGAAATCCCAACGCCAAAACGCGTGATGAGTGAAAACAGCCAAAACACGCTGATCGACCTGCTGCATGTATGCCCTAATGGCGTGATGCGTATGAGCGATGAAGTCGCTGGCGTGACTGAAACCTCACTCAACGTAGGCGTGATTAGCACTAACGATGAAGAAGTTAGCATTCTGTGCTTAATTCGCTCGCTCATCGATTCGGGCCGCAGCCAAGTTGAAGGCATGCTTAATGCGCTGACCAACCTCGCTGGCGCTGAAATTGAATTCAGTGGCGCTTACCCAGGTTGGAAGCCAGATAATAGCTCACCCGTAATGGCAATTGTGCGTGAGACCTACGAGTCTATCTATCATAAAGAACCGGTTATCATGGTGATCCACGCGGGTCTTGAATGTGGTCTGTTCAAGAAGCCTTATCCAGAAATGGACATGGTGTCGATTGGCCCTACTATCCGCTATCCACATGGCCCGGATGAAATGGTCAATATCACCACAGTTGGTCAATACTGGGATCTGCTCCTAGCTGTGCTAGAACGCATTCCCGCTAAAGGTGAATAATCACTCTAGGTGAATAGTCGCTAAGCAGACGTAAATAACAAAGGCCGCAGAGGGTTTACCAATGCGGCCTTTTTGTGGCTTTTATTTGCGCACTTGACCCGTCCTAAATAGCGTTGACACTTTTCAAACTCATTTTGGAGAGTGTAATGACTTCAACAATTAAACGAACTCAACGTGATTATTCCCTCGCTTTTAAATTGGCGGTTGTCGACCAAGTGGAAAAAGGCGAACTGACCTATAAACAGGCGCAAGACAAGTACGGTATTCAAGGTTGCTCCACCGTGTTAGTGTGGTTACGCAAGCACGGCAAACTGGATTGGTCCCAAGGGACACCGTCTACATCAATGCGAGGACAGTTGATGACTGAACCCACCGAGCTCACCCCCGAGCAAAAGATAAAAGCCCTCGAAGCCGAACTGGAAGATACCCGCATGAAAGCGGCGTTCTTCGAAGCCATTGTCGAAAAACTCAGAACTGACTACGGGATATCCGTCGTAAAAAAGCCACACGCGAAACGCTCCAGGAAAAAACGGCCATAGGTTATCGCGTCACCCAATGCTGTCGCTATCTTGGCATCAGTCGTCAGGCGTATTATCAGCAATGTCAGCGGCAAACAGAATGGGAGCAAAGGGAACGACAGGTGGTGCAAACGGTGCAGTATGAGCGGTTATTTCAACCGCGAGTCGGTACGCGTAAAATGCAGTATTTATTGAACAAAATGCATCAAATAGTGATAGGACGAGACCGGTTATTTCGCTGTCTTAGGGCGCATCGTTTGTTGGTTACGCCGAAACGGGCGTACCATAAAACGACCAACAGCCATCATCGATTTAGGTGTCATCCCAACTTGCTTAAGCCCAGCGAGCAGCAAGTGGACATCAGCCGCTCAGAGCAAGTCTGGGTGGCTGATATTACCTATCTGCCACTGCAAGATAATGAAGCCTATTTAAGCTTGGTGACCGATGCCTGGTCACGAAAAATTGTGGGTTATCATGTTGATGATAATCTAAAAACAGACGGGGTGCTAACGGCCTACAAACGGGCGCTGAAGCAGCGACAAGATAAAAGTAAACCGCTGATACACCACTCAGACCGAGGGATACAGTACTGCTCAAACGCGTATCAAGCGGTTCACGCACATCATGGCGTGACATGCTCAATGACCGATGGATATGACTGCTATCAAAATGCCTTAGCAGAGCGAGTGAATGGCATCTTGAAGCAGGAGTTTTTAACACATAAGCCCGCAACGCTGGAGGAGGCGCGACAAATGGTGACAGAAGCGGTTGCCATCTATAATCAACGGCGGCCACATTTGGCCTTAAAATACAAAACGCCCGATGAGGTTCATCGAGCGTTTTAGGTGGAAATAAGTGTCAACTTATTTCAGGACGAGACAACTACGTGAGGCTGATTATCGCGTTAACTTACATAACTTAGCTAGGTTAGATTGGTGCTGAGCCAGAGCCGCCTAGATTAGATTGACACTAAAACACAAAATCCAACTGCTTCGTTTCGCGTACCATGAGCGGCGAAAGCGTGTCTTTAGTCTCGGCGAGTCCAACAGAAACCCCGAGTAACCGAATTCCACGTCCCTCTTGCCTAGCCATTGCTTGGCTCAGTAGCTCATAGAACATCACCACGGAGACCTCGTCACTACGATGCTCGATGGTGGTCTGTTTAAAGTCATTAAATTTAAGTTTGACCACCTGCTTATGGATTTGCCTCCCCTTAGCACTTCGCCCTAAACGGCTGGACAACTCTTGGATTAATCCCGGCATCACCTGCTGGCACTGCTCAAGCGTGTAAATATCCTGAGCGAGAGTGGTCTCAACGCCTACAGATTTGCGCTCGCGGCTCACCGAAATCCCACGATCATCGATGCCATGGGCCCGCTCGACTAACACGGCGCCAAACTTACCAAAACGGGCAATCAACTCTTGCTTTGGATAAGCCTGCACATCGGCGCAGGTATTTAAGCCTAGCGAAGACAGTTTCTCAGCGGTCACTTTACCCACTCCGGGTATTTTCCGCAGGGATAAGCTTTTAACAAACTCGGGGACCTCATCGGGTGGGATAACACATTGCCCATTGGGCTTATTTAAATCAGAGGCAACCTTGGCGAGAAATTTAATCGGCGCCACGCCCGCCGATGCCGTCAGCCCAGTTTCGGCCAAAATATCACGGCGAATCGCCTCGGCAATTAAAGTGGCAGAGCCCTTAAACAGCTTACAATCGCTGACATCTAAATAGGCTTCATCGAGGGAAAGCGGTTCGATT
Organism: Shewanella sp. GD03713; assembly: GCF_029843705.1. Lineage (NCBI taxonomy): Bacteria > Pseudomonadati > Pseudomonadota > Gammaproteobacteria > Alteromonadales > Shewanellaceae > Shewanella > Shewanella sp. GD03713. The sequence goes on along the minus strand of NZ_JAOCIW010000001.1, from coordinate 1,073,782 downwards.
AACTCTGTGTATCGGCAGAAAATGGCGCGAATTTGCTGCGACACCTCTTTGTAGACCTGCATACGACCGGGAACGAGGATAAGATCGGGACACAATTTCAGTGCGTAGCCCGTCGCCATGGCAGAACGCACACCAAATTTGCGCGCCTCGTAATTACAAGTGCTGATGACGCCACGCTGCACCCGACTGCCGCCGACGGCCAAAGGCTTACCGCGGTATTCGGGAAAATCCCGCATTTCCACCGCAGCAAAATAGCAATCCATATCAATATGAATGATTTTTCGCACCTTGCATTCCTCCGACACCCAAAATACTGTATATAAAAACAGTAATCAAGTATCACTTTTCAATTTGCAACGGTGCTGTTTGCGCTTGGATTGTTAGCGCCCAAAAAACAAAGGGAGCCCCTAAGGCTCCCTTGATTTACAACTATTTGAATTAAATCTTAAATTGCCCAATGTTGCGGGTCAGTTCATGAGTCGCTTGCTCAAACCCCTGCAAACTTTGGGATAAATCTTGGCTTGAGAGCAAAGACTGATCGGACAAACCGCGCACGCTAACAACGTTTTGTGCCACCTCTTCAGCCACAACGGCCTGCTGGCCAATCGCCACGGTAATTTCCACCGTTTGCTGCTGAATCGACACAATCGCACTGGCGATATCACTTAAGGCTTGCTCCACTTGTGTGGTCAAGTCTTGTCCGACCCTTGCCTGCTCAACCCCAGACTCCATCACCTGCTCGGCTTGTAGCGCGCTCTGCTGCAGGGTTTGGATAATCCCTTGAATGTTGGCGGTAGAATCTTGGGTGCGGGATGCGAGAGTTCTCACTTCATCGGCCACCACAGCAAAACCTCGGCCTTGCTCACCCGCCCGCGCCGCCTCAATGGCCGCATTGAGCGCCAGCAAGTTGGTTTGGTCGGCAATGTTGCGGATCACGCTTAACACTTCGCCAATTTGCTCTGAGCTGCTACGTAACTCCTTGATGACTTTGGCGGCTTCAATCACTTGAACCGATAATGCCTTCATGCCTTCGGTCGCGCGGGACACGATTTGAGTACCGTCATGGGCCTGAGTCTGTGCCTTTTCGGCAAAATCATTCGCCCGTTGAGCGCTTATCGCCATTTCTTGGCTAGTCTGCGCCATTTGGGTGGCAGCCGTGGCCACTGAATCGATTTGTTGTTTCTGCGATGACACAGAAGAGACCGCTAAATCACATACTTGGCGAGCATCCATCACCCCAGTGCCAACCTCTTGGGTAAGATGTCGGGTATGCAGCAGCATCTGCTGCACCTTTTCGGCAAAGCGGTTGAAGGCATCACCCAGCTTGCCTAACTCATCTTCGCGCTCCATTAAAATGCGTTGGGATAAATCACTATCACCCTCGGCAATATCTTCCATAGCATCCAGCAATTTGCCAAGCTGGCGTCTAAAGGGCAACAACATCAACCATACTGTGATGCCAACCAAGAGCATAATTCCTAAGGCAACAAAACAGGCATTCCAAAAGGCTTCGGTCACAGGCGCTTCAATCACCTCATGGGGCAACATAAAGGCTAAGTGCCATTTCTGCTTTGGATAATCGCCGCCCACGGACACAAAGGTTACCCGCTGCGGCACTCCGTTAAAGGTGACTTCGGCAAAGCCCTTCGCTTCGCGCTGCATTTGCTGCCTTAAGGTGGTAAAGCCTGAGGTGTCCTTAAACTGGTTATCGATTTGATTCGCAAGTGAGCCCGGCGGGAATTTATCCGAGAATCCAGGGAAATAAACCAGCTTACCTTCGTCCGTCATCAGGAAGGCTTGGCCGTAATTGCGGTATTTGATTGGCGCTAACAGGGTTTTGCCAATGGTATCGATTAGAATATCCATACCACCAATCCCAATCAGCTCACCATTGGCGCCATAGACAGGGGTTTTAACTGTGGCCGAAATCGAGCCATCGTTGGCATCGACCGCAGGATCGCCCACAAATAGGCCGCGCTGATCGATAGCCTCCTGCCACCAAGGACGTTTATTGGTGTAATAGTTTGGATCGCCATCGAAACGGCCATTGAGGTCGAAATATTCAAAGGTATTTGCCGAGCCGAAGAACACTGACTTCACATCGCTATCACGGTCGGAAAACGAGCGGAAATAACGAATAATATCTTGATACTGCTGGTCATTGGTTAGGTTACTGCCACGGGCATGGTATTGGCTAAACCAGTTGATAAGCCCTGGCTCGGCAAATACTGAGTGGATCACTTGCCCCTTAGCCACAAAATAACCACCAATCTCATTGGCCTTTAAGGCTACGAGCGCCGAAATGTCCGCATCCACTTGCTTACGTGTGTTATTACTTTCTTTATTCACGAGCAAAGCAGCAACTAAAGTAAGAAGTACAGCAAGGGCACCGACGATAGTGACCACTAACTGCAAACTTAGAGAACGTTTTATATATCTCATTCATCTTCCCGTCTGGCTGATCAACCACTTAACAAAAAATCATGCAAAAACAGTTTCACACGGTAACAATTTTTACCCGCCAACAACAGCCGAAATGATGAGAAAAAACGTAAACAAGTATTTGTAAAGAAAAGACATTAGCAAATAATAGGAATCACTAAACAAAGGACTTCCATCAGAAGATCCCATCACTATCACTAACTTTTACAGAATGTTAGACCAAATACTCAAAATCCCAATAAAAAAGCCAGTCACGGAATGACTGGCCTGAGTGTTTGAGCCGCGCTACTGACGCTATTACATCTTAGTTTGCAGGTAATTCGCTAAACCAATACGGTCAATCAAACCGAGTTGTTTTTCTAACCAATACATATGGTCGGATTCGGTATCGTCGAGTAAGACTTCTAAGATCTCACGGGTTTGGTAATCTTTCTTCGACTCACACAGGGCAATCACCTTACGTAAATCATCGGCCACCTTGTATTCATAGGCCAAATCGTTACGCAGCATCTCTTCGACGTTTGAACCAATGTTAAGCGCTTCCCGCGCGGCCACATTCGGCACGCCTTCAAGAAATAAAATACGCTGTACCAGTTTGGCCGCATGACCTTTTTCATCATCCGACTCGTGGGCAATACGCTCATAGAGTTCGTTCAGCCCCCAGTCTTCGTACATATGAGCATGCACAAAATACTGATCCATCGCCGATAATTCTCCCGTTAGGAGTCGATTCAACGCGTCGATGACTTCTTTATCACCTTTCATATTCAGCTCCTATGACTCACTAATTTGCGATTGAAGATAGTTTTGAATGCCGGTTAAGCTAATCAGCTCCTGCTGCGATTCGAGCCAATCTAAATGCTCTTCTTCATCTTCAAGGATATCTTCCAGCAGATCACGACTGACATAATCCTGCTCGGCTTCGCAGAGGCTAATGGCATCCCGCAACAGTATGAGTTGTTCCTGCACCATGGCTAAATCGCAATCGAGCATCTCTTGAGTGTGCTCACCAATACGCAGTTTTTCGAGCTGTTGCAGATTCGGTAATCCCTCTAAAAATAATACCCGCTCGATAAGCTTATCGGCGTGCTTCATATCTTGGATGGATTTCTTGTATTCGACGTGATTTAGCTTCTCGAGGCCCCAATGTTTGAACATTCTGGCGTGGAGAAAATATTGATTAATGGCCGTTAACTCACAGGTAAGTACCCGATTGAGTTGTCCCACCACTTTAGGATGACCTTTCATAAGTAACTATCCTTGATATGAGTGAAAGATTGATCTAAATCAAGCTTCTAGCCTAGTACAGTTTTCAACCCAACTCAAATTTTCTTTATTTTTCACAAACTTAAATATAAAAAGCATTCTCATTATCGCTTAGATTAGCCCGCTATCCACCTCAAATATCAGGGATTAATTTTGCCACTGCTAAAATCGAGGCAAAAAAATAGCCTCCAAAGGAGGCTATTTCAGTTGAAGCGGATAATTAAATGATCCTGTCTTTGGTTAACTTCGCTCGGCGCGCTTCTTCAGCGGCCATACGACGCTTACGTTTGTCGCAGGGATCATCACAATCGCAGGCTTTTTCAATCCCTAATACACCTAAACCGCCACAGCTTCCTTCCACGGCTTTGCGCTTGATGAGATAACCTATCGACATAAGCAAAAAGAACAGTAATAAAATCACAAATGCCGCGATAAAAGTGCTCATGTTAACTCCAACTACTTAAGGAAAGGCTTGAAGGCGTCACTGTAGTAGACTTTAAATCCTTCGCCTTGCTTTTCTATTAGCATTATCGCCAAGTGTTCTTTCTTGGCAAGCTCCAATGACGCTTCTGTGCCCAAAACCATCATCGCCGTCGCAAAACCATCGGCCGTCATACATTCTTTATGCAAAACGGTCACAGATGCTAGCTTATGATTAATAGGTAAACCGGTACGTGGATCAATTATATGAGTAAATCGCTGACCTTCTTCCTCATAATAATTGCGATAATCCCCCGACGTTGCCATCGCCATAGTGCCAGGCTCAATCACCTGTTGCACTGCCATGCCCTCATCGGTCGGTTTCTCTATCGCGACGCGCCAAGAACTGCCATCGCCTTTGGTGCCCTTAATGCTCAGCTCGCCACCAATTTCGACTAAGTAACCAGTTGCATGGTACTTATCTAAAATAGAGGCCACTTTGTCCACACCAAAACCTTTGGCGATTGAAGACAAGTCCACATATAAATGCGCATTGTGCTTGCTTAAGCGATTGCCTTCGATAGAAAGCTCACTGATACCCGTTTTGGCTTTAGCCGCATCGATATCCGCTTGAGTCGGCACTTTGGTTGGGCGCTTATCGGGGCCAAATCCCCATAGGTTTACCAGCGGCCCTAAGGTAATATCTAAGGCTTTGTCTGTCACGTTATACAAACGCATGCCTTCTTTAACCACTTTGATGGTATCAGGAGAGACTTCGACGCTTTGCTCAAGCGGTAACTGGTTGAAACGTGACAATTCTGAATTGGGTCGATAGGTCGACATCTGGTTGTTGACTAGCTCTAAGGCTAAGTCAATCTCGGCCTGCAGTAATTGGGCCGTCGGCATTTGCTCATTGGGAACCACTTTAATGTGGTAGGTCGTGCCCATTGTGCTACCCGCGAGGGAGATAACCTCATCCTGTTTGCTACAGGCTGAAATAAAAAAGGCTAGACCTACAAGGACCAGCCAGCTCACTGAATGCTTTAACACTGAGGTTTTTAACACGGGGGTTTTTAACGCTAGGGTTTTAAACATAGTGACTAACAACTCTTTTGGATGCCCTTTAATGCAAAAGTTGCAGATGAGAGCTCTACTCCACATCTGCAACTCTTCTCACCTTGGGCTAATTCACATTAGCCGCCGAAGTCATCCAACAGGATGTTTTCGTCTTCGACACCAAGATTTTTCAACATACCGATCACGGCCGCGTTCATCATTGGAGGTCCACACATGTAGAACTCACAATCTTCTGGCGCTTCATGGTCTTTCAGGTAGTTTTCATACAGTACGTTATGGATGAAACCTGTGTAACCATCCCAGTTGTCCTCTGGTTGAGGATCAGACAGGGCCACATGCCATACGAAGTTGTCGTTTTCAGCCGCTAAGCCGTCAAAGTCTTCCACGTAGAACATTTCACGCTTAGAACGTGCACCGTACCAGAAGCTCATCTTACGCTTAGACTTCAGACGCTTCAGTTGGTCGAAAATGTGTGAGCGCATTGGGGCCATACCCGCACCACCACCGATAAACACCATTTCTGCATCGGTATCTTTCGCGAAGAATTCACCGAATGGACCAGAAATCGTGACTTTATCGCCAGCCTTTAGGCTCCAAATGTAAGATGACATCTTACCGCATGGTAAGCTCAAGTTACGTGGAGGTGGCGTTGCGATACGCACGTTCAACATGATTATGCCAAACTCTTCTGGATAGTTAGCCATTGAGTAAGCACGGATCGTTTCTTCTTCAACTTTAGATTCTAACTTGAAGAAGCCAAAGTGTTCCCAGTCACCACGGTACTTTTCAGGTACGTCGAAATCAGCATATTTAACATGGTGCGCAGGCGCTTCGATCTGGATGTAACCACCCGCACGGAACGGAACAGATTCACCATCAGGGATTTGCAGCTTCAGTTCTTTAATGAAGGTCGCCTTGTTATCGTTAGAGATAACAGTACATTCCCACTTCTTAATACCGAAGATTTCTTCGTCAAGCTCGATTTCCATGTCGTTCTTAACATTCACCTGGCAAGACAGACGGCAACCTTTACGGGCGTCACCCTTGCTGATGTGATCTAATTCTGTTGGCAGAATATCACCGCCGCCAGACTTAACCACTACGCGACATTGGCCACAAGAACCACCGCCACCACAGGCGCTCGATACGAAGATACCGCTGTTCGCTAGCACACCTAACAGCTTGCCACCGGCACCGGTTGTAATCGCTTTTTCAGGATCGTCGTTGATGCCGATCGTGATGTCACCGCTAGACACTAGCTTAGATTTAGCGAATAAAATCACTAACACTAAGACCAGGACGATAGCAGTAAACATACTCACACCGAGGTAAACCTCGAGCGGAGTAGATTTAAAAATACCAAGAATATCCATTAACTTATCCTTAGAAGGTCCAATTCAAGAAGCCGTTTGGTGTCTCTTACAGAGACACACCAGAAAACGACATGAAACCTAAGGCCATTAAACCAGCGGTAATAAAGGTAATACCTAAACCACGCAGGCCATTCGGCACATCGGCATACTTCAGCTTCTCACGGATACCGGCCATCAATACGATAGCTAATGCCCAACCTACTCCAGAGCCGAAACCAAACACCACACTTTCGCCCAGCTTGTAGTCACGCTCAACCATGAATGATACCGCACCGAAAATCGCACAGTTCACAGTGATCAGAGGTAAGAAGATACCTAACGCGTTGTACAACGGAGGAAAGTACTTATCCAGTGCCATTTCCAGAATTTGAACTAAAGCCGCAATCACACCGATAAAGGTAATGAATTTCAAGAAGCTTAAGTCAGCTTCAGGTGCACCAGCCCAAGCCAGTGCGCCAGGTGCTAACAGCCCTTGGTAAATAACTTGGTTAGCAGGAACAGAGATAGTTAACACTACAACTACCGCAATCCCTAGGCCCATCGCGGTAGTCACTTTCTTCGATACCGCTAAGAAAGTACACATACCTAAGAAGAAGGCCAGTGCCATGTTTTCAATGAAAACAGAGCGAATTAACAGGCTAATATAATGTTCCATCTCAAATTACCCTTTTGCTTCAACTTGCTCTGGCTTATAGGTACGAATAATCCAAATCAGAATACCGATCAGGAAGAACGCACTTGGCGGCAGTAATAACAGACCGTTTGGTTGATACCAGCCACCTTCAGAGATCTTGTGCAGGATTTGAACACCGAACAGAGAACCGTTACCAAACAGTTCACGCACGAAGCCAACAGCTAACAGAATCGCACCGTAACCTAAACCGTTACCGATACCATCCATAAAGCTCATCATTGGCGGTGTTTTCATCGCATAGGCTTCAGCGCGACCCATTACGATACAGTTCGTAATGATAAGGCCCACGAATACCGATAACTGCTTAGAAATCTGATAAGCATAAGCCTGCAGCAATTGGTCAACCACGATTACCAGAGAGGCAATAATGGTCATCTGTACGATAATACGTACGCTGCTAGGAATATGGTTACGGATCATTGAGATAAACAGGTTAGAAAACGCTGTTACCGCAGTTAATGCCAACGCCATTACCAGTGCAGTTTCGAGCTTGCTCGTTACCGCTAACGCACTACATACACCAAGTACCTGTAATGCAATCGGGTTGTTGTTGACGATAGGTCCAGTCAGAACCTGTTTCAGTTCTTTAGCGTCAGACATTAGCTGAGACCTCCATTGCGTGCTTTTTCAATGAAACTCGCAAAACCTTCTTTACCTAACCAGAATGTCAGAGAGTGTTGAACACCGTTACTGGTCAGAGTCGCGCCGGATAATGCATCCACACCGTATTCAGTGCTAGCAACAGCTGGGTTTTTAGTTACGCTGATAGCAATGTTACCTTGCTCATCAAATAACTTCTTACCGTGCCATTTCGCTTTCCACTGAGCGTTTTGCACTTCACCACCAAGACCTGGGGTTTCGCCTTGCTCGTAGTACACTAAGCTTTGAATCGTGTTCAGATCAGCATCTAACGCGAGGAAAGCATACATAGTCGACCACAGGCCATAACCATGAACTGGCAGGATCACGCTGGTTAACTTACCTTGTTCGTCACGCACTAAATAAACCACTGCATCTTCAGCAACACGCTTAACCGAAGCGATGTCGTTTTGAGGTACAAATGAGGTTTTCACATCGCGAGACGCTTTGCGTTGATCGAATGTGTTGGCATCAACACCTTCAACCCAATCACCGGTTTTTAAGTTAACTAACTTAGCTTCGATGTGCTTGCTGTAAGTATCCAAAATCTGAGCTTTGGTTACTTTGCCCGCTTTCGTGTCAATCAGACCCGCAGCTTCGAGGATGTACTTTTGCTTATCAAGCAGCTTGTTTTCTGCTTGAGTTGGGCGCAGTAATACTGCCGCAGTCGACACGAATATCGCACAAATTAGACATAAGCCAACGACGATAAATAACGTTCTGCCGAACGAATCTTTATTACTAGCCACGAGCAATCCTCCGCTTGATATTTGCCTGAACCACGAAGTGGTCGAACAATGGCGCGAACAAGTTAGCAAACAGAATCGCTAACATCATGCCTTCTGGGAATGCAGGGTTAATCACGCGGATAAACACAGCCATTGCACCAATCAAGATACCGTATGCCCATTTAGCTTGGTTAGTGAATGACGCAGACACTGGGTCAGTCGCCATAAACATCATGCCAAATGCAAAACCACCTAACACTAAGTGCCAGTACCAAGGCATTGCAAACATTGGGTTAGTGTCGCTACCGATCACATTTAACAGTGTAGAGATAGCAATCATACCGACCATCACGCCGCCAACGATGCGCCATGAAGCGATACGGGTATAGATGATAACCAGACCACCTAACAGAATCGCCAGAGTCGATACTTCACCCACAGAGCCTGGAATGAAACCGAAGAACGCATCCCACCAGTTTTGGTTGAATGTGTAATCTAAGGTACCCGCTGCCGCTTGGCTCAGAGCCGTTGCACCAGAGTAACCATCAGCCACAACCCATGAAGTGTCACCAGACATGTTCAGAGGGTAAGCGAAGAACAGGAAGGCACGACCGGCTAATGCTGGGTTTAAGAAGTTACGACCAGTACCACCGAACACTTCTTTAGCCACAACCACACCGAAGGTGATACCTAAGGCCACCATCCACAATGGGATAGTTGCTGGCAGGGTTAACGCGAACAGGATAGAGGTAACGAAGAAACCTTCGTTAACTTCGTGGCCACGGATAGCGGCAAACAGCACTTCCCAAATACCACCCACGGCGAAGGTCACCGCGTAGATAGGTAGGAAGAAACAGGCGCCGTACCACATCAGTGCTGGCCAGCCAGAGTTGGCGGTCAGTTCGGTACCAAACATGCCGAACAGGCTCACTTGCCATACGTCAGGCGTTGCAAAACCCGCGATTAACGCAAGTTGTGCTTGCAGACCCACGTTGTACATACCCACGAACATCGCTGGGAAGGCACAGGCCCAAACCGTGATCATCATACGTTTCAGGTCGATGTTGTCGCGAACGTGGGTTTTACCCTTGTTCACTTTACCTGGCGTATAAAAAATGGTGTATGCCGCTTCGAAGAGGGCATAAAACTTTTCGTATTTACCGCCTTTTTCAAAGTCGGGTTCAATACGTTCGAAAAAATCTTTCAAGCTCATTAGCCTTCCCTCTCGATCGTATCTAAACAGTCACGCAGATATGAACCGTAGTCATATTTGCCTGGACATACGAACGTACACAGTGCGAGATCTTCTTCATCCAACTCTAACGCGCCTAAAGTGGCAGCACCGTCAAAGTCACCTGAGATCAGGTCACGCAGCAACATAGTAGGAAGAATATCCAATGGCATTACACGCTCATAGTTGCCGATTGGCACCATAGCGCGGTCTGAACCACCAGTGCTCGTTGTCATGTTGAACAGACGAGAAGCGCTTAAGTGGCCAAGGAATGCACGGGTAATAGAGTATTTGTTTGAGCCTGGTAACACCCAACCAAAGAATTCTTTTTCAGTGCCTTCTTCTAACAGACTCACCTGCGCGTGGTAACGACCTAAATATCCTTGAGGACCTACAGCAGTACGGCCATTCAGCACAGAACCTGAAACAACACGTACGTTACCATCTAAGGTTTCGCCCGCGGTCAGTTCAGTCATGCTTGCACCTAAAACAGTGCGAACCAAACGTGGCTTAGCCGCTTTAGGACCGGCAATCGCGACCACGCGTTCGGTATTCAGTTGACCGGTAGTAAATAGCTGACCAATGGCTATTACATCTTGGTAACCGACATGCCAAACAGTACGTTTTGCAGAAGCTGGAAGTAGGAAATGGATATGAGTACCAACAAGACCCGCAGGGTGAACACCGGCAAATTCTTCAACTTGGGCATTAGCGGCAGGAATATCGGCGCCAGGCGCTTTACAAAGGTAAACTTTACCTTCGGTAAGTCTTGCTAAGACCTTAAGACCATTAGCAAAATCTTCTTTATGCTCACGGATCACTACGACAGGATCGGCGGCATGGGGTTGCGTATCAATCGCGGTTACAAAAATACCAGCGGCAGAAGAATCTACGGCAGGCACTTTGCTGAAAGGACGTGTACGCAATGCAGTCCATAAGCCTGATTCGATCAGGTTGTCACGGACCAGTTGCGAGTCTAGCGTATCGAGAGCAGTGGCGTCATACTTAGCAAAGGCAACGCTTTCGTTCCCTTCTACTTGAATAACAACAGACTGCAGCACACGCTGGGCGCCCCGGTTAATGTCTAATATAGTACCACTGGCTAAAGCCGTATATTTTACGCCAGGATTTTTCTTATCTTCGAAAATCACCTGACCTTTTTGTACTTTATCGCCCACTTTGATCTTCATCGTTGGACGTAAGCCAATATACTCTTCACCCAAAGTAGCTACATGTTTAATGGCTGGGCCATTATGGATAACTTGCTCTGGTCCGCCTGCTATAGGCAGTTCCAATCCTTTCTTAATTGTAATCATATCCACAAGCACTACGTTTTGAAGGAAAGACAATGCGCCGCGTTCCTGCTAAATACTGAGGTTTTAAACAAAACCTACTGCATTGAGCTAGCGCAGATTTATCACAGAAATGCGATCGCAATCACGCTGGTCGCGCGCATTTTACCCCAATTGCCGTGGCATCGCCACGAAAATTATAGGTGATTTCAAACCTCAAATAAGGATTTAAAAGAATCATGCGCTACAGCGTTCACCTTCCGACCGAGTGAGGGCTCAGAAAGAGAAAATATTACGGTCGTCAAATACTATAACATTAATTTTAAAAGAAATAATTTAGCGAAAGGTCGATACCTCTTTATGGCGAGGCTTAATACGACCATTTCGCTTTCTCGTTGAATAACCTTTAAACAAGATTTAATTCAGTTTAAAAACGCCATTGATAACCCAAATAGCTGATCCGTCCATTTTCAGACCGAATTCCGCTATTTGATGCTGTGGTGACTAAGGACTCATCGAGTAGGTTTTCGACGCGAATATACAACCTATGGTGTTTATCAAAATCATAGTTTGCCGCTAAATCGACCCGCCATTGGCCCGAAACCTGTTGCAGTTCGCTACCAAATTGGCTGAAATTCCGCTCCGATTGATAGGCCGCCTCAAGATTTAGTTGATATTCGCCATAGTTAACCCCCGCACTCAATTGCAATTGATGTTCGGGTAACCAAGCCAATCTCTCTCCCTCTAGAACACAGCCTTGGACATCGGTACAAGTGCTGGTTTGATACTCGGCGCTAAGATATTGATAATTTAGCCCTAAGGGTAGCTCTACCCCACCCAGATCCCAGCGATAGCCAAGGCCAAGTTCTACACCATAGGTGAGCACATCGGGAATATTCTCTTGGGTTAACAAGCGTTCATCGGCGCACATCGAATAGCTATCGCAATCCACATGCAAATTGTCGAACTCTTGCACATAAGCCCGTAAATCCGCTTTTATCCCTTCACGCGCATATTGGGCACTCACTTGATAATGGAGCGACACCTGAGCCTCTTGGGTGGTATTCCCCGCGCTTGCCGCAGTCCAGGCACGACGGATATCGGTACTAAAACGCCAATCGCCCGCATCATAGAGAACACCTAATTGCGGCATCCAATCACTATCGGAGAAGTCCGCTTCGTCTAGTCCCGCGAACGCTTGCTTCACTTCACGATTGACACTCACATGCTCGTAAGTAAGCCCTAACTTGATTTGCATGCCTTGCCAGCGGAATAACGAATCGATGGCCGACGTCAGCGCAGTGGCATCATCCGTGTAAGCGAACAGGGCATTTGACTCATCAGCCATCAGACTTCTATCCGCTTGCCATAACGCCGTTTGTTCGCCAAAGTGCATTTCGGCCTTATCCGTATGATAACGAGCGCTGTAAATAATTTGATGTTCGCCGTATTGGTTTATGGCTTGGGTCTGGGCACCAAAAGCGCTGTAATCGTTATCTTGGACCAGCAGATTTAAATCGGCGCCATTTGCACTGGGATTTCGATCAAAAGCCGAGATGCCTGAAAGCGTTGCAGCATCAATCTCTTGCCCATTAAACAAGCCAAGTTGGTTCAGTTGTTGTGAATAGGACTGATAGTAGAAGTCAGTGATCACTTTACTGCCGCCTAAATCCACTTGGTGTGATAGCTGATACTTGTGCTGCCGCCCCCGGTGCTTATCTTGTGCCGTTGCCGAATATAAGAGTAAAGGATCCTGTTGCCAGTCTGCTGCCGTGATACCAAGTTGCGAGCGATAACTGTCATCATCGATAAATTGGTAAGTAAATTCTGTTTGCTGCGGACTACGAGCCCCGAGCAAACTGGCGGCGTTGACCTTAAACAGCAGGTCAGTTTTTTTTCTGTCGGCATCACTGCCGTTGAAAAAATTTGCATCACCTTGTTCTTGAAGATAATTCGCCGCGAATAAGGCTCCATATTCCTTTTGCTTAACACCCCAAGTCATGCCGGCATTGAAGTCGGAATCCGTTGCCCCTTCAACCTGAAAACTACCTGACTGAGGTTGGTCGGCAATTTCAAGACTCTGGTAATTCACCACCCCAAAGGCCCCCTGCCCGCCTACCGGCATATTTGCCAGTGGTGTACTCGTGACATTTTGTTGTAGTAAAAGGTTAGGCAGTAACTGCAACTGCGACGCCGAATAAGGCGCGGGTGAGAAATACACCCTATCTTGCATCACAGCTACGCCTTGGCTGGCGGAGCGCATACTGATATTCGCACTGTTTCCGCTGTGGTCGGCTCGTAATAAGGTTAGGCTGTTTAAGTAACTCAACTGCATCCCATCATCACTGGAGTGATAGTGGTTATTGAGTTCAATCAGATCGAGCGTCTGAGAATGGAGCGGGTTTGCATTAAGTGTATTAGGGTAAACACAGGCAACCGCAAGCGCGGTCAGCGACATCACAAAGTAGCGACTGGACATACCAAGCTCCCAAAAGTGTTTGTTAGCGTACGGCGTTTTTGTTGTTATTTTGTAAAATAGCTGAATTTACTCGAAAAAAAAAGCGACGAATGTCGCTTTCTTGACGCTAACACTTTGAACCTCGCTAGCGCAGAATGCGCTAGCCCAGCAAAGCTTAGAGTTGACCTAAGATCTCATCGCTGAGTTTTAAGTCGTCGTTGCGGTTAACACTCACGCCTGCGGCGATAATGTTACGGGCAATATCTTGGGCTTGTTCTAACGAGTGCATCTGATAAGTGCCACATTGATACTCGTTAAGCTCAGGAATTTCAGATTGCTCAACCACTTTGAGCACATCTTCCATAGAGGCAAGCCATGCATCGGCCACTTGGCGCTCGCTAGGCTCACCAATCAGGCTCATGTAGAAACCAGTGCGGCATCCCATTGGAGAAATATCAATAATTTCAACATCGCTGCCATTAAGATGATCACGCATAAAGCCCGCAAACAAATGCTCTAGGGTATGGATACCGCGCTCGCTGAGGATATCTTTATTCGGTGCACAAAAACGCAGATCGAATACGGTAATGGCATCGCCTTTGGGGGTACTCATATGTTTGGCAACGCGCACGGCAGGCGCATTCATCCGTGTATGGTCAACGGTAAAGCTATCAAGTAATGGCATAGGGCTCTCCAAATTCTTAGGGCGATACAACCGCTATCGGTTTATGGGCGCAAGCATAACACCAAATGGATTCGGTCGATAACAAGATAATGTAAGATGAAATCATCTCATATCAATCAGACGCTAATATGAACATTTTGTTCAAATTAGCAGCATTAGTGCTGGCGCTGCTGGCTGTAAGCATCCTCTGAAATCTTATGATACTCACGTACACCTTGCTCATACGCATGGTAAGCGCGGTACACTTTGCGCATCATAGGGTCCTGCTCTGCCTGTTCTTCAATGACCTGCTGTGAAATACGTTCAAGCTCACTAAGCACCTCCGGCGGGAATGCCTTCAGCACCACACCCTCGTCTTTTACTAAGGTTTCAAGGGCTGTCACGTTACGCGTGGTGTATTCGTCCAACATATCTTGATTGATAGCACGCGCCGCGCCTTTGACTATGGCCTGTAAATCTTCGGGCAGACTCTCGAAGGCGGCTTTATTGATCAAGAACTCCATATTGGAGCCTGGCTCATGCCAACCGGGATAATAGTAATATTTGGCGACTTTATGTAAGCCAAAGGCAAGGTCATTCACTGGTCCAACCCACTCAGCCGCATCAATCGACCCCGTTTGCAAAGCGCCATAAAGCTCCCTACCCGCCATATTGACGGGAACGGCACCGACACGTTTCAGCACTTCGCCCCCTAGGCCTGGCATACGGATCTTCAAGCCTTTAAAGTCGGCAATAGTGTTGATGGGTTTATTAAACCAGCCGCCCATCTGCATGCCCGTATTGCCACCCGCTAATGGAATAATACCAAAGGGACGATAGACTTCCTCCCACAGTGCCATACCGCCACCATAATGCAGCCAGCCGTTCATCTCTTGGGCCGTCATGCCAAAAGGGATAGAAGAAAAAAACTGTGAGGCGGGCGCTTTCCCCTTCCAATAATAGGAGGCGGCGTGGGCCATCTGCACTTTACCTTGGCTCACACCGTCGAATACCGCAAAGGCCGGCATTAACTCACCCGCGCCATATACATGAATTTGCAAACGGCCATGGGACATGTCGTTCACCAACTTAGCAAAACGCTCAGGCGCCATGCCTAAACCGGCGAAGTTTTTCGGCCACGACGTGGCTAAACGCCACTCAATCACCTCTTTGGCGGGAGCCGAGTCAGGATGGGGGGATGCAGAAATCTGTTCGGTCTTTGAAGGCGCAGGATTACACCCACCGAGTCCAATCAGTAATACCGCAAGCAATAGACTCCCCAAATGACGCATCAAACCTCTCCCACAAGACAAATAACCAGTTAACAGTATGAAAATTAGCGTGCTTTTATCGAACGACGAACGTTTAACACTGCTGAAATAAAACATATTGTTAACACATAAAGTTAGGGAGGGAAACCCAATAATTTCCTCTATTTGACCTAAAACAAAAAAGCCACGTTGATAACGTGGCTTTTATAAAATCAGGGGTGCAATTAACCGCGACAATTTGGCGTTTTAGGCACTTCAACATCCTTAGCCCATTCACTCTGAGTGAAGGTATGGATAGAAAGTGCATGCACACCGTTCGCTAATTCATCGGCTAAACAATTGTTTACCAAACGATGGCGGGCAAGTAAGCGAAGGCCTTCAAATTCATCACTGACGACAACCACTTTAAAGTGAGTCTCTGAATTAGGCGGAACATGGTGACGATGGCTTTCGTTAAGGACTTCTAAATGAGTTGGCGAGAAGCTTTCGGTTAGCTTCTTATCAATGGTCTGTGCCACTGTGCCCTGCGCATGGGTATTGGACATATTCAAATCTCAACATGGGAAAATCCAGTGGCCGCAGAGTACTGCTTCAAGTACAAAAGATCAAATCCCAACGTCAGCTTTGCGGCTTTAAGCTGAGCCAATTTAGTAACAGTATGAAATGATTTGGCTTTCAATCAGCCATGATAATTAACAATCAATTGCCTAAAGGTGTAGTTCCAACGGGGTTCCTTAACCTTTAAGCGCTTAGGCACACTGTGTAACCAATCTTGCTGCATTGGCCAATGCATAATCAGTAAGTCACCACTGTGTAAGCTAATCGTGTATTTCACCTTGCTGTGTTTATGTTTAATCACAAAATCCCGCGAGGCACCAAGGCTGATAGAGGCGATATCACTGCCGCTTGCAATCTCGGGCTCATCATCGCTGTGGGCGCCCATGCAATCTTGACCATCGGCATAGCGATTCACTAACACACCATTGCTGCCTAGGCCAAAATCCCGCTGCAGTTTGTCGCGCAATTTTTGCAAATACTTAGGCCAAGGCAGGGCACGAATAAATAGCCCTGAATATAAATAGTCACATCCCGTATCGCCATACCAAACCTGCAGCCTTGGAATGGGATGATATTCCCCAAACACTTGAATTTGTGGGCGACTCAGCGGGTAAGATTCGGCCTCCTTGAGTAAGGCATGTTGCTGCGCCACATTCAAATAATCCCTAATTAAGGTGATAGGCGGCTCGACCTGTGCCGCATCTTGGCGATGAGCACGAGAGCTTCCTCTAGCAGCTTCAATATTGACCTCAGGCTCGAGCCCTAAATCGGCTTGTTTCATGCAGCACCTTATTACGACTTACGACGTGATTGACCCCGCTCAATTATCCATGAATGCGCGAGCGGATACACAACCTCAGGCAAGCATCGCACGATGAGGGGAAATCTGCGATAATCTGCGCCTTATTTTTATTGGCAGCATTTTTATTGGCGCCGTTTTTATTGGCATAGTACAAAGATGACGACACAATTTTCAGTGGCAGGGATTGAGCTTGAACTATTTCGCTACCCCGCTTCGCAGGAATCCAATCTCCAAGCTTGGGATGCGGCAGACGAGCATTTGATTAACACCCTAGTCGAAGGCGGACAAACCGCTGTGCCAACGGCCATTATCAACGACAGCTTTGGCGCCTTAAGCTGTGCCCTATCGCGGCTCACTCCCGATTGGCCACTAAATGTCGAAACCGATGCCAGAACCAGTTTTTTAGGTGCAGAGCAAAATCATCATCGCAATCAGTTGCCTATGGATAACCTCACCTGGTTTACCAGTCGCGATGCCTTGCCTGGCAATCTCGCCCTCGTATTGATGAAGCTGCCTAAAAACCTCACTTACTTTGCCCACCAGCTGATGCGCTTATCCCAAGTGTTACCCGCGGGCTGCAAAGTGTTGGTTGGTGCAAAAGCCAAGTCAATCAACGCCAGCTTATTGGAAGTCTTTGCCAAATACTTAGGGCCAGCGAGCGCCAGCCTCGCATGGAAGAAAACCCGCGTCATCACCTGCATTAGCGATGGTAAGCCACGTGCCTTACCAAAGGAAATCACTTGGGATATTCCTGAATTTAACCTCCACATCAGCAATTTAAGCAATGTGTTTGCCGCCAATAAACTCGATATCGGCGCGCGCATTATGTTGGATAACCTCCCTCAGGGCGATTTTAAAACAATTATCGACCTTGGTTGTGGTAATGGCGTGCTCGGTCTGCGTGCCGCCCAGTTATACCCAAATGCCGATATCCATTTTATTGATGATTCCGAAATGGCGGTGGCCTCGGCAAAAGCCAATTGGGCAAACAACCAACTCCCCGCACAAAAAGGCCATTTTCATTGGGATGATTGCATGACCCATTTACCCGATGGAGTCGAACCCGATTTAGTACTCTGCAACCCGCCCTTCCATCAGGGCGAGGCGATTACCGATCATATTGCTTGGCAGATGTTTTTAGACGCGCGTCGCCGACTCAAAAATGGCGGCATTTTACATATAGTGGGTAATCGCCACTTGGCTTACCACGTGAAATTGCAGCGTTTATTTAAAAACTGCACTACTGTTGCCTCAAACGGCAAATTTGTGATCCTGCAAGCGCAGAAATAACCGCTTTAGCTCAGCAAAGATAGGCAAAAATCATGGCGCTATCTTTGCTTTCTCTTTTCATTCCTGTATCAGCGCATACTGAATAACGGCTTTTCGCTAGCCGTCCCCCTAAGTTGTCAGTACAATCTTTGGCAGCAAATGCATAAAAGTGAGTCACTTAGACTTTTATGCCCCATGGATATGGAAAGCATATTTAGGATATTGAGATGCCGTTAAAGGATGACGTTGACCAACTCAAGGCAGAATTGGCGCAGTTAAAACTGCAGCACCTGTCGCAGCAATCTTCACTCAGCCGCCAACTGGCAGAATTTTCGGCCAAGCTCGACAGCATCAGTCTTCAGCTTGAGCAGCAAGACAATGGCCCTCTCACCACCCCATCCGCGAGTGTGGAGGATATAACAGCGCCATTCGGCACGACGATGGATTCAGGGGATGAGCGCGTTTCACTGCAATCTGAAGATCTTACCCCCCATATCCAGCCGCAAATGCCCGAGGCAAATCCTTGGCAAGACGATCCTTGGCAGCGCCACGCAAAAGCTCCCTCAAAAGCCGTGCATTCACCTCAGGATTCGCAGCAGGATGATTCGCAGCAGGATGATTCGCAGAAAGATAAGGCCTTTTCTCAGCAAGCCGGACTTGAAGTGGGTGTGCAGGCCACAAGTCAGTTAGAGACCATCTTATCCCAAGGCGTTGCCGTCATCATGGCGCCATTTGCGGCCATCAGCGAACAGGTCAAAGGCTTTTATCAGCATTATCAAGCCAAGGGCTTAGGCCCAGTGTTTTTGATGACGGTCGCGGGCATCATCACCCTAACTCTGGGTTTTGGTTATCTACTGCAATATTCCATCAACCATTGGTTTTCCGAACTCGGTAAAGCCCTGCTGGGTTTTGGCTGCGCCAATGCGATTATTGCGGGCGGGATTTTTATCCGCCAAAAAAGGACGGGCATGGCCGACTTTGGCTCTGGGATTGTCGGATTAGGCCTCATCCTAAACTATCTCTGCGCCTATTTTATTGGCCCCTACTTTGAGATTATCCCCAATAGTGCCAGCTTTATCCTGCTGCTATTGATTACCTTAGCAGGTTATGGCCTGTCGATGCGGCTCGATGCAAAGATCATAGCCGTCATTGCCTTAGTCGGCGGCTCGATGGCACCTATGATGCTGTTATCCCAAAGCTATGCGCCGCTACTGTATATCCCCTATCTGCTACTGATTGGTGCGGGCGCCCTAGCCCAAAGCCGTAAATTACACTGGCCATTACTGCTGGAAATCACCGCCTTCCTGCATATCGCCTGCATCGAAGCCTTCAGCTATTTTGTCGATTTACCGCTCAGCCAATGGGGCGGCGGCGCAGTGCTCGCCCTAGTGAGCATTAACGCATTGTTTTATCTCTATGGTCTATATGGGTTTATGGTCAATCCTTCAACGACCTCACTCAGCCATAGAGCCTTGGTTCTGCCGATAGCCCTACTGGCCTTTGCTCTCTTCGAAATCACCCAATTTACACCATTCGCTGGGGAGATTTTTATCGCTAACGCACTCATCTGTGCGGGCTTATACCTTAAGCTCAAGTCTCGACTCACCCCGTCCCAGAGCAGTCTCTTATTAGTCTTTGGCGGCAGTTTTGCCGCTTTTGCCGCCCTTTATCTATTAAGCCATGATTTTCTCGGATTAGTGCTTATCCTCGAAGCATTGCTCCTGCTCTGGATTGGCCTTAAGGAGAAACTGATTTCGGTGCGCGCCGAAGCCTATGTGTTATTGCTAACTGGGCTGATGCTCAATTTATATGCCGTGCTGACAGGTTTTTCCTTACTCGGACTTGGCGAGCGAACGCCTATGGCGGCACTTGGGTTCCCGCTGCTCGCGCTAGCCTTAAGCGCGGCGGCCCTGCTATTTGTTATCCGCCAAATAGCCAATGATGAGTTGCCACTGTCGCGGCTCGAGCGGCAACTGAGTTATTTACTCAAAGAGGTACTCAGCGGTTTTTATGCGGCGACCCTTTTGCTGGCAGCTTTCCTTGTCAGCAGCGATTATTATCTCGCCATCATCCCGCTTGTGAGTCTGTTGCTGTTGTATTTAAGTGGTAAAGACAAGTTGATGGTCAGCGAGTTTGCCGCTTGGCTCTTGCTACTGCCGCTCTTATTTACTGTGGTCGAAGGCGTGACCCTTACTGACAGCCTGAGCTTTAGTGCGCAGCCACTGATGGCCAAGCTGGCACGCATCGAATTATTCGCCGCCCTGCTGCTGGCCCACTATTGGTATCGTAAGCATTATCCAAGTTCGCTGTTCGCCCAAGCCGCCAAGCAGATACAGCTCGGCTGTTATCTGCTGTTACCTCTAATGTTATTACCTAAGGTAATGCGCAGTTATTGGGAATTTACCGCGGTTGCACTCTGGCTCAGCAGTTTGTTCAGCCTCGGGCTTGCCTATGTTATCAAGCATAAAGCCCTTGAGATTGAAACCAAGATTTTGACTTGGCTGGCGATACTCACCACCGCCAGTTTGTGCCTGTTTGAAGTTTGGCAAGGGCTTATCGCACTGCTAATTGGCGCCCTAGTCATGGGCTTTGTACTGCTGCGTTATCGCAAGCTTGCCAAGTCTTGGACATCACTGCTAACACTGCAATGGCAACTTAGCCCTTATTATTTCGCACTAGTGCTGGCCGTATTAGTCTATGGATTTAACCGCGTCGATGTAGTGGCATGGTCGATGACGGCTTTAGCGCTGAGTGGCTACTTTGCCCTCTTGATCCAAAGACGCAGCAAACATGGCTCAGTGCAAACGGGATTAATAGCGCACATAGCCATAGAAACCCAAGCCGCGGTGCGCTCAAGCTACAGCATGGCCTACGGGCTTTGTCTGGGGCTCGCGCTATTGCCGATAATGCTGCACTTTGAGTTGTCGCTAAGGCTCGATCTGAATAACCTGTTATTAATACTCTGTGAATTGATGGCATTAGCCCTGCTCGCGCTACTTATCTTGCGCCGCGGCGTCGCTATTCGTTTGCATCAGCGTTTCTTACCACTGCAGTGGCTCAAATGGGGCTGGCACGGGTTGCTCGCACTGAGTTATCTCACCTGGAGTTATACGTTCGATAATATTATTGCCGCGCCACTCAGTGCCATTCTGCTCGTCGTGCATGGCAGCGTGTTGATGTTTATCAGCCTAAAACCTCAGCATGCGGATATGATCCGCCTCGCCGCCGGACTCTTTACCTTAGCCACACTCAAAGTGTTATTGCTGGACATGGCGTCCTTCGAGCTAGTGCAAAAGGTTATCGCCTTTATGGTGATTGGGGTGATCTTACTGACCGTATCTTACTTCTATCAAAAGGCGCGTAATCGCCTACAACAAGCAAACTAATAAGTCGCCAGTAATGCAAAGTAAAAGGCCGCTAAAATTAGCGGCCTTTTCATTCAAATAATCAATCTGCTACGTTAAGCCAAGGCTTTTTCTAGCGCCTGCGCCACATCGGCAATAATATCGTCGATATGTTCAATGCCAACGGAGATTCGAATTAAGTCTTCAGACACCCCGGCTCTGGCAAGCTCGTTCGCATCCAACTGTCTGTGGGTGGTGCTGGCTGGATGGCAGGCCAGCGACTTGGCATCACCAATGTTCACTAAGCGCAAAATCATCTGCAACGCGTCGATAAACTTGCCACCAGCGATTTTCCCCTCCTCTGGAGTGGCCGCTTTAATCCCGAAGCTGATGATCCCAGAGGCTTTACCGCCAGTGATTTTTTGGCAATTTTCACGGTAAGGGCTGCTCGGCAAAGCGCCGTAATTCACCCAACTGACCGAAGGGTGCAGTATCAAGTACTCGGCTAATGCCAAGGCGTTCGAGCAGTGACGCTCCATACGTAGGCTCAAGGTTTCCAGCCCTTGTAGCAGCAAAAATGCACTGTGGGGTGAAAGCGCCGCCCCAGTATTACGCAGCGGCACCACGCGGCAGCGTCCGATAAAGGCTGCGGCGCCAAAGGCCTCGGTATAAACCACACCATGGTAGGAAGGATCGGCTTGATTCAGCAGAGCAAAGCGTTCTTTGTTCGCTACCCAATCGAACTTGCCCGAGTCAATAATCACACCGCCAATCGTCGTACCATGGCCGCCAATGTATTTGGTCAACGAATGGATAACGATATCGGCGCCATGCTCAAACGGACGACATAAAACAGGTGTGGCGACAGTGTTATCGACGATTAAAGGCACGCCGTGTTTATGGGCTATCTCGGCTAAACGTTTAAGGTCAACAATATTGCCGGCGGGGTTACCGATAGACTCACAGAATAGTGCCTTGGTCTTGGCATCGATTAAGGCATCAAGCTCTTCAAAGTCATCAAAGGCTGCCATCCGCACTTCGACTCCTTGGCGCGGCAGCGTATGGGCAAACAGATTATAAGTGCCGCCATAGAGTTGGCTGGTACTGACAATATTGTCCCCCACCTGAGTAAGGGCTTGAATCGCATAGGTAATGGCCGCCATTCCCGAGGCTAGTGCGAGTGCACCTATGCCGCCTTCAATGGCCGCAAGCCGCTGCTCGAGCACGCTGGTCGTCGGGTTCATAATCCGCGTGTAGATATTGCCTGCGACTTTTAAGTCAAATAAATCAGCACCATGTTGGGTATCATCGAAGGTGTAGGAAGTGGTTTGATAAATAGGTACCGCAGCGGCTTTCGTGGTCGCCTCTGATTCATATCCGTGGTGTAACGCCAGTGATTCAAGTTTCATCTTTGTGTCCTTCCCCAATAAATTCCCCAAGCCGTTCCTCAAACATAGCCATTCCCCAAGGCAAATCGAGGATGTGCGCTACGCCAATTGATGCTCCGATCGCACAAGATTTGTGCACTGTATCCAAGCTAACAGATGGACATCTAGAAGTCTAAATAATTTTCAGTTCAGCATTAAGAAGTGCGATAAATGCCAAAAAAGAAGGTCTACCATTCACTAAATATTCAATAATCTTTTACTGGTTGCTCATCATTATTTTAAATATTATCAGGCTTGCTTTATTTTTTTAGTTAGCCTATGGTATAGGCATTAATTAGTGATTAATCATCAAGCTCTGAATGATTAATTTAGCCTTAATTTTAGATGGAGATGTAGCGCTATGTTAAAAAATGCATTTTCATTATTCACAATTAAGCCAACCTTTTTAAAGCTGAATCATGCAATTTATTTAGCTAATCCAGTACGCCTGTCACTTAAATTTCCAGTTTAAGCCGAGTGCCACTCGCACTCGGCATCTAATACCCACATTTAATTTTATCGCTTCCATTTTTATTTGGGGCATGGCAGTTATCTAGCTCATATTTTGGGGTAGTTATGTTTTATTCTTTTTTTAGCAATCTATTTCAGTCTTTTATGTTGAAAACTGAAACCTATTACCTGCAAAACAGTTTTAATACCTCACTGCGCCCGACTTCATTAGCCGCAGTGATTGCAAAACTGGATCAACTCAAAAGTGAAGAAACCCTAGATAAAGTGACGGTTGGACGAGCAATTTTACTGGTTAATCAACAGGACCAGCAGGAATACCGCATCGAGCTGGTGTATCCACCAAGACACAAACCCAGAGCAGGACGCTACTCTGTGATCTCCGATCTCGGTGTCAGCCTACTCGGACGCACTAAGGGCGAATATGCCGAAGTCAATATTCTAGGTAAACCCGTACTGTTTAGGGTGAAGGATATCACCCTCGGCAAGAAATAAATCAGAGGGAAAAATAGCATTTCCAGAATAAAGCATGTTCAAATTTCAGTGGCAACATGCTTTTAAATCGCTATTTGCGGCGGCATTTAGCATAGGCATTATATAAAAGCTGGAGGACATTATTTTGAAGTTATTAACAGGCCGCGGAATGAATTAAAGCCGATGGCCCTATATCAGAGCCTCTTGACTATTTACCGAGTATGGCAGCGCTTATGTAAAAATCATCAAGGGGTGAAAGTAAATTATGGGTCATCGACTTTTTTCCATTCAACTTTATCGACGGATAGAGTTGAATAAACTATCGATGGGAATGCGGCGCTACACTCGATAGTCTCATTTTATGAAGTTTCACTTTACTGAGTATCACTTTGCTGAGTTTAAGTTCAGTTAGGAGTATTTGTCATGAGTAAAGAAAAAGCGAAAAAACCGCCGATGAAAACCTTAAAAGAGAAACGTCAGGATAAACGGAATCGACAGAAAAACTCCGATTAATCCCTGTGTAAAAAATCCCTTAAATCCTCTCTTTATTTGTAAGAGGGCGTGGTGACTACCGCGCCCTCTTTTTTATCCCAGTTGACGGCGGTATTGCTCAGGCGAATATTGGGCATATTTTTTAAACATCACTATATAAGGTGAGGTTTGGTTATAGCCCAAGGTCAGCGCCACTTCCTTGATTGCCAATCCTTCACGTAATAGCTGTAACGAATAAATAAACTTATGCCGCTGTCGCAGCTCGGTAAAACTCATCCCAAGGCTGTCTTGGCAACGTCGAGCCAAAGTGCGCTCTGTGGTATGCAGCTCACTCGCCCAGGTCTTAAGGCTCTTTTGGCTGGCGGGGTCGAGTTCGAGTTGCTGCAAAATGGGCTGTAATAATTTATCGCGACTCGAGGGTAAAAATTGCGGCTGTGCCTGACCTAAAATCAATTGGTCGATTAACACCTCAACCAGACGTTTATCCGCTTCGCTCTCGGCCACTCGGACTTGCCGCTCCCTTAGATCGTTCACTATCGCCTGTGCTATGGGGGTGACCGCCAACAGACAGGTCTCATCTGGAAAAACACCCGCACGATTTGCCACTATATTCATCGAGCAATAATGGATACTGCGGCGAGTAAAGCTCTCATGTTCAATCCCCGCCGGCACCCAAATCGCATATTGGGATGGCGATAAAAATCGCTGCCCAGCGGCATGCAGCTCCATAATACCGCCGCTGATCAGCTGCAATTGCCCCCAAACGTGGCTGTGTTTTGGAGTGATGGTATTAGGGAGAAAAGCTTCATAGTTAAAGAAAATATCGGCAACAGGTGCTTGTTCCGCCCTGAGCGGATGGTAAACGGGGCGCATCAGTACTCCACTGTACTCCATAATTGCGAGTCGATTCGGGGCGCAAACAGGGGCTTTAGCCGAAAAAGGATTGTCCGCCGACGAACTGACATTGTCTTTTAGGCGATATTTATATCATAAAAGACCAGAGATAATAGCAGCCAACCTATGACATCGGGTTTATGCCCTTTCGGCTAACCCCGTCTTCACGCCAATTAAGACTAATCTATGCTGTATTTATTTCCCCTGCTCGCCGTCGTGATTTGGGCGGGCAATGCCATTGTTAACAAACTCTCTTTTGGGATAATCGCCCCCGAAGCGATAGCCTTTTATCGCTGGTTTTTTGCCATGCTAGTGTTAACCCCATTTATGCTAAAACCCGTCTGGCGCAAGCGTAAAACGATTGCACCATTACTGCCCAAACTCGCCACCTTAGCCGCCTTAGGCATGGTATTAAACCAGAGCCTTGCTTATTTTGCGGCGGCAACAACAACCGCGACCAATATGGCCCTAATCAACTCGCTGGTGCCAATGGTGAGCTTGTTTTTAGCCGTACCACTGCTTAAACAAAAGCTGACCCCCTTAGTCTTTGGTGGCACTGTGATTTCGCTCTTGGGCTTAGTGTTTATGTTAAGCCACGGCGATATGGCCAATCTTGCCATCGGCGTGACCCAAGGGGATTTACTGTTACTCATCAGCGCCTTTGTCTACGCGCTTTATGGAGTATTGCTTAAACGCTGGCAATTGCCGATATCGACGTGGGAGTCAGTGTATATTCAAGGGCTTATTGCGGTGTTGATGTTAACACCACTGCTGTTTAGCGCGCCCAGTGTCGCCATTAGCAGCCAAGCCGCACCGTTAATACTCTATGCCGCTCTTGGGGCTTCACTCATTGCACCTTGGGCTTGGATTAATGGCATCAGCAAGTTAGGTGCCGAGCGTACCAGCATTTTCTTCAATTTGCTGCCAATCCTCGCGGCTATTTTGGCAGCGATCATTTTGAATGAAACCTTAGCCGTTTATCACTATTTAGGCGGCGCTATGGTCATCATTGGGGTAATGTTAGTGCAGGTAAAACCTAAGATGAAACCCATAGCCCCCATCGCTTGTACCGAATAAATTGCTCTACTCAACGCCCCAAAACCTTGGGGCGTTTTTTATCATCGCTTCAAATACAGACTTTTCGCCGACTGCTGCAAACAACCAAATAGCGACTAAGCTATTTAATAAGTCGTTTTGTCAGAGAGTTATGGAGAGTCCCATGTTTAATAGCATTAGAGTAAAGTTTTCGCTGATGTTTGCCATTATGGCGACAGCCTTAATTGTGATGGCCGTGACGGATGCGATGCAAAACCGCACCACCCTTAAGCAAATGCAGGAATTTAGCCAACGATTTAATCCGGCAATTTCGGCCATTCTCAACGCCGACCGCGATCTCTATCAGGCCCAACTGAGTGAGGAAATTTTGCTTCGACCCGAACTCAGCAGCGAGAACCGTAAGAGTGAGATAGACAATTGGCAGGAAAACGTCGACCAAGCGCGCGACCGCATGGGGGAATTTAAAAATTATCTGCAAGACCATTTAGAGGTGATAAAGTCCACCAGCGGTTTTGAAGCGCAGTTTTCGCTCTGGTATCAAGCCTCATCGGAAGTGATCAATGCGGTGAAAAACAATGACCTCGAACAGGCAAGACAACTCCATGAAAACAAATCTAAAAAAGAGTTTAAGGCCCTGAGGAGTATCTACAACGCCGCCGGTGAAGCCGCCGATAACCGCGTTAAAGAACTCGATTTACAGGCCTCAGAGCAGGCCACCACGCAAACCCAAGTTTCGGTCACTATAGCCACCTTAGTCGCCATAGTTGCCCTAGTGATTGCCTACTTTGGCCCCAAAATCATAGTCAATGCTATTCGTGATATTACCGATAGGATCAAGGATATTGTCGATGGCGACGGAAACTTAACCCAGCGTATCCCCATCACCCGCCAAGATGAAATTGGTGAGCTGGCCAATGCCTTTAACTTGTTCGTTGCCCAACTGCAGCAAATGGTTATCGCGATTATCAGCCAAACCAAAGATGTCAGCCAAACCGTTGAAAACCTCGCGACAAAATCAACCACCACCATAGGCATCAGTTACGAGCAGGAACAGTTTGTCGATACCATAGTCACGGCGGTGAATGAGATGAGTGCCGCGGTGCGAGAGGTCGCCAGCAACGCCCTGCATACCGCCACCGAAATTACTAAGGTCAACGACCAAACCATTGAAGGTAAGAACATTCTGACTCAGTCGGTCAACCATATTCAGCAACTGTCAGAGTCGGTGAAACAAGCCGTAGCGGTTATCGAAAAACTCTCAGTCAATTCCGCCAATATCGCCTCCGTATTGGATGTTATCCGCTCGATTGCAGAGCAAACTAACCTACTCGCCCTCAACGCCGCCATTGAAGCGGCCCGTGCGGGTGAGCAAGGACGGGGCTTTGCGGTGGTTGCCGATGAAGTGCGTACACTGGCGAGCCGCACCGAAACCTCGACCCAAGATATTCAGCGAATGATTGAAGAGTTACAACGGGGCGTAAATGATGCGGTGAAGAGCATTGAGTCGGGCGCCAGCCTCACGAACTCGACCGTGACCCTCGCCAGCCAGACACAGGATGCTTTAGATGAGATCCTGAACTCCACCTCTAAGGTCAGTGAGATGTCGACACAAACCGCCACGGCCACCGAAGAGCAAACCCATGTGACCGAAGAAATCAATCGTAACTTGACCGAGCTGTCTGACAAAACCCGCTACTGCAATACTGTTATCCAAGAGACTCAGCAAATCGTCGTCAACACCCAAACCATTTGCAGCAATCTGCAAAAAGAAGTGTCACGCTTTAAAGTCGCTTAAGGAGAGTAACGCGCCCAGATGTACCAGACTTAGCGTTACTCAAAGACCAATAAAAAGAGTGCCTAGGCACTCTTTTTATTGATTAGAGGATACGTTGGCGCGTTAAAGATTGCTGCCGAATTTGCCGGCCGTGCCAATAATGCCAACCAAAGCCGCCACAGAGTAACAGCCCTAAAAAGGTGTGTAATAAACTCGCGGCCAACTGCGCCGATTCAGAGCTTAAGTAATACAAGCCAACACCCGTTAACGCTAATGCCAATAGACTGAGTGACATCACTAATCCACTCTTATGATTAAGCTTTTTACGCCAACCAGCACGAATATGGCTATGCCACAGTGCGCCGAGCAACATGAGCATCAACCAGCCTAGCAGCACATGCATCACAACTGCGGGTAAGCGCAGATCCCCGCTCAGGCCAAAATCTACATCCCACTGCAGCTTAAACTCCATCACCCAAGGCAACATAAATAAGCCCGTAAGGCCTGTTACTGTGATGGCAAGGATGATCAACCAGAAAAACCAATTGGGATAACCACTTAATTTTTTCATTTTTATATATCGTCAAAAATACTAAAGAGTGATGAAAGCGTTATCGACAAATCTTAGGGCGCGAAGTTGACTAAATCGCCACCCAACTGCTGAATTTTTGCGGCGGCGGTGGCATCGTCAAGGTAGCCCGCTACCTTGGTTAATGCGTCGGCGCGCCAGGCAAACGGTGCGCGCACACTCACAACCTTTTCTTTGTCGCTGGCACACTGCTGCTCGTCTAAATTGCCCGTCGGTAACAATAACGCGGGGTAATCATGGCTTAAATGCTGGGAAACCCGCGAACTGGCAAGGGCGGTATTACTGACGTTGATCTTTTGACTCAATCCGTTCGGACCACGGCACAGCACATTTAATGAAGCGCTACCAAACACTTTTAAATCACCACCCGCATTCACCCAGCCGCCGCACACGCCGGCCCGTCGCAATTCAGTGACCGCCATATCGACCGCATAACCTTTAGCTATGCCATCTAAGGTCAAAATTAGTGGGCGAGCTAACCTTGCTTTATCCGCCTGGATTTCAATATCTCGCCAATCCCCCTGCAACAGCAGCGGCATTCCGAGATAAGCAGGCAAGGCGCCGCGGGACATCATCTCGCCGCCCACAGTGCAGTTGAAGAGGTTGTCACTAGCCCTGCCAAACCACTTGGCGAGCTTCAACACCCTCAGGCTATCAGGACTTAAGGATATCCACTGCCCCGGCTGGCGATTCAGTAAATTCAGCTCACTATCCTGCTGGTGAAAACTGAGTAAGCGGCCAATATGGGCCACACGCGAAAAAGCCGCTGTTATAGCGGCTTGAAGGGCAGACTCATCCAGTGAAGGATGAGCGTTGTGCTCGGCAACGGACTCAGCGGCAATTTCGACTAAGGTGCCGAGTAAGGGTTTGGCTCTACGTATCACTATGCGACTGACTGCGACAAAAAGAGTTGATGGATAACAAGTAACCGTTTTACGCCATCGAGTAAATTACGGCAACTTAATGTGGCACCGCTAATATTGCTGACATCCTCATCGAGTTTAAAGGGATCTTTGAGGGTTTTACCGTGGAACTGATCGCGCCAACTCGCTTCACGCACTTGGCCGCCGTGGGTTTCACGGTAACTGAGCACCTCTAACCCGAGCACTTCGCCCTGCGGACTAATGCCGATGGCGTAGGTAATATACTCATGTTTACCGACAACATCATCCACCACAAACCAACCGAGAAACTGACCGTCCTTTTCAACTTTCCAGATAGGTTGCTGATCTTGGCGTTGGCGAACGCCCGATAAATCTTTGATCTGATCTTTCGCATCGGAGCTCAGTAAGGTTGGACGCTCACTAAATACCGCTGCCTTATCAAAAATCAACGCCTGCGCTTGGGCCACTGTTAAATAATCCGCAGAAAATGCAGGGGCGGCAACTATGACTATTGGCATAAACCACAAGCTATTCAGATATGTATGCGCCATTTCAATACCTAGTGTTAAAGCAAAAGCTTGATTCATCGCAGGCAGAGCCACTCTGCCCTGCCTATGAGTAAAATACAAATTAGAAGTTAAATGCCACTTTTAATCTGACTTCTTGTTCTGTTTTTTCAA
The DNA here is from genome assembly GCF_029843705.1 of Shewanella sp. GD03713. Classification (NCBI taxonomy): domain Bacteria; kingdom Pseudomonadati; phylum Pseudomonadota; class Gammaproteobacteria; order Alteromonadales; family Shewanellaceae; genus Shewanella; species Shewanella sp. GD03713. The sequence continues at coordinate 1,043,516 of NZ_JAOCIW010000001.1, read as the reverse complement.
TCAGATGCAGACTGGTGTCCTTTTGACCTTCGTACTGCTCACCGCCACCACTTAACTGAGGTAACCAAGTGAGGGTCGCCCACCAATCGGCGCTACCATAGTGCAATGAAGGGCCGGCGAAGAATGACCAACGCTCTTGACCAATCTCAGTCTCAAATTCGGTTTCGAATAACACTTCGGCACTGATAAACCAGTTAGGGGCGAAACGGTAGCTCAGGCCAGTGCCCATTTTCAGCTCCAGTTCCATCTCAGGATCGGTTGACCAGTCAAAGTCTTCAGGCAAATTGGCAATTGGTGCGCGGTCGGCATAGGTCGATTCCATGCCAAGGTTGCCAACCCAAATTAACTCGCCTTCGAGCATGTACTTTTGAGTCTGTAAGCCTAAATCGAGCGACAGGGTGTCTTTGTCTTGACCAGAGTGCACATCAATCCAGTCATAGTCTAACGAGGCGGTCATAGACAGACCAATATCATCCTTGGCAGGGCTTAAAAACATGTAGCTTAAGCCGACTTCAGCGCCAGAGGTGGCAAAACCAATGTTTTTCTCTTTCGGCAGATAACCATCGATGATTAAGCCGCTGGTATCTAGAGACATAAACTTAGCCGAACCCGATACCGCAAACTTGTCGGTCACACCGTATTCCAGCTCAGTTTCGTAATTAATACCACGGTAAGTACCTTGGCCTTTGTCGTTACGCAACGTCACTTTTTGATAGAGTTCAATGGCTTCTTTAGGCATAGCCTCAGCGCCTTTGACATAACCAAATAAATCTTCACCCGCAGTGGCTGTGTGGCAGATACCGAGTGTTAGCACAGAGGCAGCGACGACACTCAGGCGATGACGAGAAGATGTGCGCATTTAAACAAAGTTCCAAAGAGTTATTAACATAATTTGGAGGCGATTCTAGTAGAGCAACAAAAACAACGCAAATCATTATCATTAGTGTTTTATCAGATAAAGTACCAAATAATAAGGATATTTCATTTAAAACATGATGTTACAAATTAATATTCAATTAATATTTTTTTGCTATGCAGATTCAATCTGCTCAGGTCATCGCGCATTTCTGCTCAATGACTATACTCACCACAGCCTTGAATCGGCTCACGGCCACCCTACTCACACAAATACAGGGTTCATTCTTTGCGTGGTGACAACAAAATAGCGGTAATTAACCAACTGATAAATAAGGTCTAAACTGAGTAAAAACCACGATTTAAACCTCTTTTTAACGAACAGATCACAACGGAAGTAAAAACATCTAGACGTCTAGATTGACAGTAAAATGGCAATCCAATATGCTTGGCACCAAGTTGCTAGGATATGATGCCAAAGCGGCATAGATTTTAAGCGAGTTAGACTGCCAAGGATCACGCGGACAACCCGCCGAGTAAAAGAGAAATTACATTGAGTCAATCAGCCCAAACCACTGCACCGAGTAGCCCGGCATCCTTTATTGCCCTGTTACCCTTATTCGTTTTTCTAAGTCTGTTTATTGGCGCAGGCGTCTATTTCCAAAGCCAAGGTGTGGACTTTGCCTTCTATCAATTACCGAGTGTGATTGCCATTCTGCCAGCCATTATTCTGGCCTTGGTATTATCAAAACAAAAACTCAATCAAGCGATTGATACCTTTATCGGCGGTATTGGCCATAGCAATATTATTGCTATGTGTTTGATTTACTTGCTGGCTGGCGGTTTTGCTGCGGTCGCGAAAGCCACCGGCGGTGTCGATGCGACTGTCGCCTTAGGTTTATCACTTATTCCTTCAAACCTGTTACTGCCCGGCTTTTTTGTGATTGCCGCCTTTATTGCCACCGCAATGGGTACCTCAATGGGCACTATTGCCGCCGTGGCACCTATCGCCTTAGGCGTTGCCGATCAGGCACAAATAGATTATGCCCTGATGGCGGGCGCCGTGATGTCTGGCGCACTGTTTGGCGATAACCTCTCGATTATTTCGGATACCACTATTGCGGCCACTCGAACTCAAGGCTGTGATATGAAAGATAAATTCCGCGAGAACCTGATTTTTGCTATCCCGGCTTCACTGTTGACCTTTATCGCTTTTGTGATTGCAGGCCAAGGCCAAGCCGATCTAGCCGCTCAAGAAATTGACTTTATTAAGGTGATTCCTTACCTGACAATTCTGGTATTAGCGGTCGCAGGGTTAAACGTGTTCGTCGTCTTGACCTTAGGCATTCTGCTGGCGGGCGCAGCGGGATTCCTGACCATGGACTATGGCGTTATCCAATTTGGTAAGGATATCTACGCAGGCTTTAGCAATATGCAGGAAATCTTCATCCTGTCGATGTTAGTCGGTGGTTTAGCCGCACTGATGCAGCAACAAGGTGGTCTAGCCTTTGTAAGCAAGCAGATTGAAAAGCTCATCACCCGTTTCTCAAAAGCTCAAGGCGAAGCCTCATGCCGCGCGGCTGAATTAGGCATGGCAGGGATTGTAGCCGTCACCAACAGCTGCGTTGCCAACAACACAGTATCTATCGTTGTGACGGGGGATATTGCTAAAGATCTGGCTGAAAAACACGGTGTTAGCCCTAAACGCGCGGCCAGTGTACTCGATATTTTTGCCTGTATTATCCAAGGGTTAATTCCCTATGGCGCCCAAGCACTGCTGATTGCTTCAACCTTTAGCATCACACCGCTGGCGGCCGTATCCCACGCTTGGTACTGCATGATCCTAGCGGCTGTCGCGATTGCGATTGTGATTTTCCGTAAGCGCCACTAATCTTATTCGACTGTCGATAACACAAAGGGAGCCATTCGCTCCCTTTGTTTTTATCTGCCTAAGGTTCAAATTAGCTCAAGACTTGCCATCAGTTTAGGATTAAGGCAAGTTACAGCGGGTTATTTGCGCGGTATTAACCTTAATTTACGCCATACTCATTCACCCCAAAATGCATCCATCACAATATGAATCCGCAGCATGAACCCAGCTTTTACGACTTACATCGCCTGATCACATGGTTGATTGTGGGCGCGGCGCTGCTAAGTGCCACAGGGGTTATCATCGCGCTCTACGCCGAATATCAAGTCGTCGGCACATCTGCCCTGTTTATGCGTGCCGATTTTCTTGGTGACTATATCAACTCGCCCCTCGCCTATGTGTTTAACCTCGGATTATTAGCCGCAGGGATTTGTATGTTGATCTCTATGGCTGGGCTCTACTTACTTAAACTCGACAGCTTTAGTCAATATATTGCGCTCACCGGCGCCTGGGTTGGCACCTCAGTGATTTTGATGGGGATTTTTCCGATTAACTTTTTAACCATGCACAGACTGGTTTCCACTAGCTATCTGTTAAGCACGCTAACCCTGCATGCCTTGGTGATTATTGCGGGAATCATGCCTAAACTGATCTGCCCAAGACCTTTGTTTTACTTAAGCTTATTAAGCTTTATCAGTGCCGTTTGTCTGAGCTTACAACTGGACTGGAGCCAGCTAGATTTCCCGCCCTGCGAGACAAACATTCACTTCTGTTTTGTCGCCGCCAATATGTGGCTGCAAACAAACCTAAATATTATTTGGTGCATCAGCCTTGCATTTGCCATGCGCCGTTTATCCAAAATCCTGTATTATCGCGCCCAAGTCCATCACCCGTTTTAGCTTAGTCATTTATGCGTCTCGCCAAATACCTTGCCCAATGCGGCATTAGTTCACGCCGCGAAGCCTGCCGCTTAATTGAGGCCGGACGTATCAGCCTCAATGGCAAAATTGCTCAGCATACCGATGCCGTGTATTTCGATGCTGACGGCCTATGCCTTGATAGCCTCAGCTTAGACGATAAGCCCATTTCGGGCACCGAAGCACTCAGCTATTGGCTCTTCAATAAAGCCGTGGGCACAGATTGCCGGTTGTTAGACGCCGATAAGGACAGTTTGCTGCATTTACTGCCAACCACGCCAAGACTCTACCCTGTTGGCAGATTAGATAAGGATTCCCGTGGCTTATTGCTGCTCACCAATGATGGCGAACTCACCCATAAACTGATGCACCCTAGTTTTGCCCACAGTAAAACCTATCATGTGCAACTCGATAGACCCTTCAACGATGCCTTTATCGAACAAATGGCCTGCGGCGTGCAATATAAAGAGGTGCGCACACTCCCCTGCCAAGTCACGCGGTTAAGTGATGTGAGTTTTGAAATTGTGCTTACCCAAGGGTTAAATCGCCAAATTCGGCGCATGTCCAACGCCTTAGGTTATAAGGTGATTGACTTACAACGCGTCGAGTTAATGACATTAACGCTAGGCTCCTTAGCCGAAGGCGAAATGCGACCACTCAGCCCTGAGGAAGTTACAGCGCTTAAAGCCGCTGTGGCAATTTAGTGGAAGACAAATGGCGAATGCCCCAAGCAGCTAACCACAATTTGAGGCAAATGCCTGCGCGAACAATATCTTCCAATAAACACCAATGAAGATAAAAACGCCTGAGTCATCTCAGGCGTTTTAGATGGAACGAAGATAGCCTTTCAAGCTGATGACCTTGAGCTACTTTTTATCGGAACGAAGCACTAACTCCACTCTGCGATTCAACTTTTGTCCGGCGTCATTAGTGTTACTGGCCACAGGGCTGTATTCCCCGTTACCGTGGGCGGTTAATTGGACCGACGGAATTTTAAACTCGTCACTCAACTGCTTAATCACTGCTGCGGCGCGGCGCTCCGACAGGCTTTGATTGTAACTCCGCTCGCCCTTGTCATCGGTATGTCCAACTACATAAAAACTCAGCGTCGGATTCTGCTTAAGATAACTCGCGAGGACCTCGAGCACTGGCTTGGACTCAGGTAACAAACGCTCACTATCATAATCAAACAACAATCCCTCTAATGTTGCCTTGCCTGTTTGGCTAATCGCATCGGTCAGGGCATCGAGATTAATCGCCACACGATCATCCTTCAGAGTAGAGAGCTCCATTACCCTAAGCGTAGTATCGGCTGGTGTGCCATCAAAATATCCTTGGGAATAGATATCGAAGTAAACATCGCCCTTGGCGTGGCTCAGCTTAAACAGCTGATACTCCTGCCATTCGTCTTCTCTATCGTCCTTGATTAATTTGATGGCATTGATCAGGTTATCATCGTCGCCGCAGGCCGTGCCTTTACAATGGAATACCCGCTCAGCCTGCAGTTTTTGTGCAGCTGCGGCATAATTGCTGTTGATTTCAAACAACGAATAGCTTTCAGGCATCTGATAACTTATTTGGGTAAGCTTGGCATCCAGCGATTTGGTTTGATAATCGGCGCCAGAGATCCCCACTAATACAGGCACTTGGGTAAAGTTAGTTTGTTTGTAACTGGTAATATAACTGCCGGGCATGCGCCCCAATAAAGGATGGTCGGTCGCGCCTTGAGCATCGTCACTACGCCTATCTTTAATCTCAATTTGCTTCGGCGCCTGCTGTAAAAAGTCACCATTGGCTTGGATCAAATCTAGCGGCTCAGGAATAGAATCAAGGATATCGACTTGCAGATAGGTATATCTATCCTCGCGATTGACGACATAGATACTGGCGTAAACCTCACCGCGAGAACCTTTCAGTTTTGCCGCCACGTAAGCACTGTGATAGTCAGCATTCACGCTCTTAAGCGGCTTTAGCTGAGTTTGCATCGCTTGACCATCACCGCAGCTGGCGGCCTGACAGCTAAATAGCACTTCAGCATTCAGTTTTTTTAGCTGTGCCAAATAGTTATTGATCACATGTTCAGGACTATACCCCTCGGGCAACTCAACGCTTTGTCGAGTCAATTTGCCCGATACAGGCAACAGAGTGAACTTGCCGCCATCCATTGCGGTGATAAGTTCAAAGGGCGTAAAGTGGATGCGCTTTTCTTCAGGCGATTTGGCGTCAGGAAAGGGAGTAAACAGCGATTCAGCATTCACCGCAAAAGAGGCGACACCGCAGGTCGAAGTCAAAAGTACAGCACTCAATAACGTCTTATGTCCCATAAAAAATCCTTTTCTGTGGGGGAATCTAGCTCTCGCGAAGCAATTAAATAGATAAAAATAGTGACGGGATAATACGATAAAATTTTTTACCTAGGTATTAAACGGCATAAAAGTAATACTTTTTATTGAAAAGGAAATACGGGAAATACTGCGAAGAAATAAAGAAAAATATAGAAGCCCCATCTTTAAATAGCACACAGAAGTAGAGATACCATGTTCATATGAATGTGAAAGAGCAGCCATGCGACCAACGGTCACTATTGCAACAATGGCAATTTTAACGACCATTGAACTGTTCATCTGGCTAAAAGCTTTTTGCCCCCAAACAAGACAGTCGAATCGGATATTGCGTTATATGCATTGCCACTGTTTCCCCAGTGACACGCCGTGAATATATCCCTATAGGCTCGACGGCGGCATCCATGCCGCCAACGGTCACTGTTGTAACAGTGGCAATCTTAACGACCATTGAACTGTTCATCTGGCTAAAAGCTTTTTGCCCCATTCCGTGTTTCGGCTCGTTAGCTCAATCGAAAATTCCCATACCTGCTGCCATATATATTCTTATCTATTTGCCTATGTTTGGCCTTACCAGAAATCGGCTAACAATGTATGGGTATACAGTCGTATTTAAATTTAGGTGTTTTGGTATGATTTTGAGACAAAATCAGTGCGCACTAATTCCATCCGCAATAAATAAAACTCTATAAAATCAGGTGAATATAGTAACTGAATTTTAGTTAATAGGTTTGGAAAACGCGCATGCGCGTTTTTCCAGATGGTGTATTTGGCAGAAAGCTGATAAGTTCTTTACATACAGATAGTTAACCGTGCGCGTTTTCACTGGTCTAACAAGGTAAACGCGCATGCGCACTAATCAAATGTTATGCAATTCACCGACTAATGGAGTAGCCAATGGCTAAAAAAGAAGAAAAAGATTGCTTTGTGATCATGCCAATTGCAGATCAGGAAGGCTATCCAAAAGGACATTTTGGCCATGTTTATGAAAATATAATTCGGCCATCTTGTGAAATGGCCGGTTACAACCCTGTTCGAGCGGACGAGGTTAAAGAAACAAACCTAATTCACCTCGATATCTTAAAGAAATTAATTGAAGCTCCTATTGCAATTTGCGATCTGTCAAGCCGAAATCCAAATGTTCTTTTTGAGCTTGGAATAAGGCAGGCTTTCGACAAGCCTGTTGTTTTGATACAGGAAAAAGATACTCCCAAAATATTTGATATCGCTCCACTTCGTTATCTTGAATACTCTCAAGAAATGAAATATCACGAAGTCCTTGCAATACAGCAAAAGCTAAAATCATCTATTGAGGCAACAGCATTAGCTGAAGGTGACTCTTCTAACGTTAACTCTATAGTTAAACTTTTAGCACTTAATTCACCTGCTAAAATTCCAGATTTGGAAAATGGCAAAGAGGGTCTCGCATTGGAGGTAATGCAAGCTGAACTACGCAATATGCGACAAATGATGGAAATGTCTATTTTTGAAAGCCAAAAAAGCCCTAAAGGTGAATCGATTGCTGCTATTGAATATCAACGGTTATCTGCGAATCTTGACAAGCTTGTTAGCTCCAAGAGACTACCGATAGAAGAAAGAATGGATCGATATCACCTCTTAATGCGTGAAGTTGACGAACTAATGCATACCTGTAGAAGTGAGAGCGAGCACATGCATTTCAGACGACTAATGGAAAGAGTGCATCGTGCCGAACGTGAAATCCTTGCATAACAAAGCATTGCAGCGGACAAGCCGCTGAATGCGGCGTTAACCCATAGAAATTTTTTCCGAAACAGACGCGTTAGAGTTAAAGCTTTAACTCGAAAATGTCCCAAAGCATGCTGTGTGTTTCTTTAAAACCTGCAAGCTACACCGATGCTAAAAGGGTGAGCCATGGTAATTAGCGAGACGACCGTCCGCCCCAAGGCCGCTCTTTGGCATCCATGCCATCGCGGCATTCGTGAATCCATTCACATCAGATGGGGCGGTCGAGCATCCACGGATGGACTTGAACAACATCCCTGTTTAACGGCCAGTTCGCCATCCATGGCTCTCGTTCATAAGCTTAGAAACCCTAGGTTTCTATTCACCGTGTCAGTGAGCGAATACCATGGCTCGCCTAGCAATACTGCTATCTCAACAGCTATCAGTAGTCATTGCACAAAAAAATAGCGATAAACTTACTTAGTTTATCGCTATTTTGATGTGTTGCTATTGCAGTCTTATATCACGCTTAAATGCTGATAATCCGACCACTATAGGCCGCACCATTGCTGATGCGGCGATGGATTACTTAACGATTTCCATCTCGGCTAACAGGTTGTCGGCATGATCTAAATACTTCATTACCCACAGCATATAACGGCTATCGACTTGGATTGAGCGGTTGATATTGTCGTCGTACGCCCAGTCACCGATGATGCTTTCATACACGCCATCGAACAGTAAACCCACTAATTCGGCGCGGCCGTTTAAGGTTGGAGAGCCTGAGTTACCGCCGGTTGTGTCTAAGGTCGACAGGAAGTTTACTGGTACAGAATCGATGGCTTTCACATAGAAATCGCCATATTGCTTCTGCTTGATAAGGTCTAACTGCTTTTTCGGCGCATCGAATGGGTCAACGCCAGTGTCTTTTTGCACTATGCCTTCGAGGCGAGTAAAGGGCTTAGCCACTAAACCATCTTTAGGTTCATAACCTTTAACATGGCCAACGGTCACGCGCAGGCTAGAGTTCGCATCGGCGTACACAGGCTTACCTTGCTCACGGTTATAGGCAATGATGGCATCCATATATTGCGGACGTACTTTCATTAGCTCGCCATCTAACTCTTTCTCTTTCTTCTCTTCGCTCATGTTAGTGTCATACAAGGCCACGGCGAATTGAATAAAAGGATCCTTTGAGGCTTTGAAGTCATCAACGGATTTTTCCATCCAAGCTAAACGCACATCTTTGTTGCCCAGCTCGGTTTTGGCGTACATTTTGTCTAAGGTTTTCGAAAGTTTAGCTTCGTTAACCTTTTTATCGATACCAAAGGCTTTATCCATTGCTGGTAAGCGCTGCGCCTCGGGTAACGCGGCATAACGTTTAAGCATATCCAAGAGAACGGCCTTATCGACACTTGGCGCATAACGGCGGTCAATACGTTCCATGCTCGCCTTGAAACGTGTCATATCGCGGTCTTGGAAGCCAGGTTCGCGCTGCATATCAGGCAATTGCTTTTCATGGGCTAAACGGTACAGATTGGTCGCCGTTGGCACCATAGTGGTGTTGCCAATGTAGCTTAAGATCATATCCCGTTCTTGATGGGCTTTGCTTTTGGCGATCAGCGCGTCTAAGTCGCTTAAGGTTTTACCGTATTTGGCTTCGCGGCTGCTGTCTTTAGCAATCCATGCGGCGAGCTCGGCTTCACGGGCCTTGCGGTCAGCTAACATGGTGGATTTGCCATAAAACTCGATCATCGAAGTGAAGTTTTTAGCGTAGTTCGCTAAGCCAGCGATTTGGCTTTCGTACTTAATGCGCTCGTCACTGCCTTCTGGCGCCGTTTCTTTGATGATTTCAATAAAACGTTCGCGCAGCATCTTGCCTTCTGGGTAAGCCCATTCGAACTGATTTTGCACTTCGTTCGCGGTGCGGTATCTGTTAGTGCGGCCGGGATAACCCGCCACCATCACAAAATCCCCTTCGCTCACACCTTTGGCCGAGACTTTTAAGAAACTCTTTGGCTCGTACGGCACGTTGTCGGCGCTAAATTCGGCGGGTTTACCGGTTTTAGACACATAGGCGCGGTAGAAGGAAAAGTCGCCCGTGTGACGCGGCCACATCCAGTTATCGACATCGCCGCCGTATTTACCAACACTGCCCGCGGGGTTATAAACTAAACGTACGTCGCGGATTTCTAACTGTTTTACCAGATAATATTCTAAGCCGCCGTGGAAGCTATACACTTGGCAGCGGTAGCCTTCATCCTTTTCACACTCGGCAACGAGAGCTTTTTCTTGGTTCTCGACGCCTTGATAAAACTCACGGCCCGCTTTGTTTTCAAGCCCAGCGTTGACGCGCTCAGTCACATTGGTCACCTCTTCGGTGACATAAACGCGAGAACCGGGCGCAGCGGGTAATTCATCGGCAAAGGTTTTAGCTAAGAAACCGTCCTGCAACAGGTTTTTCTCTGCAGTCGAGTTATATTGAATCGAACCATAGGCACAGTGATGGTTTGTCACCACTAAGCCTTTTGGCGAAACAAAAGATGCTGTACAGCCACCTAGGCTGATCACAGCATTCATGGGGAATTCGGTCAGTTTGGAAATCGATTTCGCATCAATCTCTAAGCCTTTCGCTTTGAGTTCATCGGCCATTGCGGGCAATTGGTGTGGCTGCCACATACCTTCATCGGCATGGGAGGCAAAACTCGCCGCCACGGCAACTGAGAGTAACCATTTTTTCATTATCTTAAGTCCGTTTTAGGTGAAGAAAGCCGAGCGCTTGCGAGGCCATTTCTTATATTTATTGGGATTACATGCCACTTTGGTTAACGCTAAAAAGCAAAAAGTCAGGCACTGGGCCTGACTTTAGCATATCGCACGCACTCTATAACAGAGTTAGAAAAATTCGCTTACAAAGCAAATACATTCATCATATTTATCGGTTTAACTCTGCCGTTTCAGTACGCTAAACGGCTTTAACTTACAGCGCGACAAATAACTGAGCGCCGATAATCACCGCGCCTAGCAGACCCGCAATCCCGAGGGCAAATGTGCCGCCGGACACTTGGTATCCCTGCGGCGTGGCTTGGCGCTGACGCAGTGCCATCACGATCGGCAGGAAGATAATCATCACCACCAGCGGCACGGCCGCAAACCCTAATACCGCAACAAAACCTTCGGGGACATAGAGCGCACACAACAGCGGCGGCACAAAGGTTAACAGCCAGGTTTGGGCGCGGCCGAGGAAAGTCTTCTTCGCGCGGGTCAGTTCGGCCACAAAATCATACAGACTTAAGGTGACCCCAAGGAAAGAGGTGATTAAGGCTAAATCCGCAAACAGCGAAATACATTTGCTGATCCAAGGCGTGTGGGCAATCTCTTGTAATGCACTGATAAGCGCAGGTAAAGAGCCATTAAAGCTGCTGATTTCGGTGCCACCCACTGTGCCTAAGGTCACCAATAACCAGAAGATATAACACGCGAGCGGAATGGTTGAACCGATTAATAATACCTTGCGCAGCGACACGGCATCGCCATCCAAATAACGTACTAAGGTGGCGATACACACGTGGAAACCAAAAGAAGTAAACACCACAGGAATCGCCGCCATCCAACTGCTGGTCATGGACTCGGCCACGGCACTGGTTGCCATACTCGAGATACTGACTTCGGGTAATAAAAACAGCACGACCACAATCAGTAATAAAATCATCAGCGAAAACAAGAAACGCGAGGCTTTATCGACCCAAGCCACCCCTAAGGCCGCAAATCCCCCCAGCACTAAGGTAAACAGCACGACCGCCAGTTGGTTATCTAACACGAGGTCGAACATATTTTTGGCTTTAAGCACTAACAGCGATGAGCCGCCTGTCAAATACGCCGCCGTTAAGGCAAAGAGTAAGCTGAGAAAGGAGGCGCCTTGCACCATTTGGCCTTTTTTGCCGAGGAGTTTGCCCGTGATGGCGTGGACGTTATCACCGACGCCTGAGCGCAGGTTAATCTCAAGCATTAACAATGAGGTATAGGCTGACAAGCCCCAAATCACCACCATTAACAAAATGGCTGGCACCATGCCTAAGGCGGCCGTGGCTAAGGGTAAGGCTAACATTCCCGCGCCAATGGCGGTCCCTGCGACAATGGCTATCGAGCCTAACATTTTTGAATTCACACAATTATCCTGTTCAAGTATTAATTATTATTTTTTAAGGTTTTTTGAGTAGATTTGAAGGATAAAGCCTTGCGCACTCTGTGATTAAGCCAACAGCAATCTCAAACGAAAAGCGTCACTAAACTTAAAGCATCCAATCCGATCTCAAAGAGCAGATCAATTGGCCCCAATAGCTTTTGAATATTTCAACCCAGTCGCCATTGAGGCTAACTAAATCGTTTGCAGAAAAGTGACATTAATTTCAACCGTGATTGCCTTAGCAAAGCAGCGACATCGCGCGTAAAAGAAGATAGCTCTGGACATTAACAGAGCCAACCCCAGCGGGCAAGCCAGTTATAGACAAAGATGACGCCGCTTTGGCTATCCGAAGGGGAAATGTGAGTAAAAGATAAAAAATCGAGGCGGATCTGTTACCAAAACAATAAACCCTGCAACACCTGTGGCATTGCAGGGTTTATCAATGAGTTTAGCGATTCGCTAACGGAGATACGGGATTGCGCTAAAGCGAATTAACGCGACTCACAATCCGCTTATTCCCCTGTTAACCGATTACAGCTCAGTCCAAGCCATATTCCAAGAGCCGCCGACACCCGGTTCAAACCCAGTTGCAGTGGGCGACCATTGCATGCAATAACCACTGTAAGGCCAAGGTTTACATTGATAGACCTTGCCAGTTTTAGGTTGCAGCACTTTAGTACCCGCCACATAGTTTTTAATGCCCTCGGGGAAGACAAAATCGGCATCCGGCGCTATGGCTTGATCTTTTAAGAACAGATCGAAGTTTTGCTGGATAACCTCACCTTGCTTAGGCTCGCCCTTCACTTGTAAATGATAATGGCCTGCCTTTGGCGCGACGACATCAAGCACTAGACTCGCGTTGGTGTTATTGACCGCTTGCGTGACATAACCAGCTGCCGTGCCATCGTGGCTAAACAGATAAGCTGAGACCTGCATATCCGCATTAGTGCTGACATCGAAACTGACCTTTGCGGCACCATCGACAATGGTGTAATCATCGGCCAGTGACGTGACATCGAGCTGATTACCCGGCGCAGGCGCAATATCAAAGCTCACTTCCACTCGCTCTAGGCCCGAATTAGGCGCGGCATAAATCTCATTTTTACCGTAAACGGGCGAGATCACCCCAGAGGCATTCTTCTGCCCCGCCTTAAGTTGTGGCTGCTGGGCATTAATGGCACTGGCTAACAGGAATGGCCAGTTTTGCTTGGCGCCTTGAGTGGTGTCGGCAATGGTTATCTGAGTTTGCTTGGCAGTTTGCTCGCCATTAGCATCAAACACCCGCGTCATCACCTTATCACCCGCCTTAAGATCGAGTGACGGATTGATATCGCCAATATCGGTCCACTCGCCCGGCACCACAACATCTGAGCTAAAGTTCACATCGATGGCATTATAGAAACTGTTCGTGGTATCACCGACTTCCCACACGGCCAAAATCACGTGATAACCGCTTCTGTCTTCAGGCACATAACAGTTATGTGTCACTAACTTAGGCGGCTGAACCATGCCACCGTCGACCACACAGAAGGGAGCTAAGTCAAAGCTTGCACGGCTCAACGCTTGGTTTTGATCCCAGCCTTGACGAGTTAAATAGTAACGCCAATTGCGGGTCACATGGTTAGCGGTGAACTGCCAGCTAAAGTCATTCCAACCCGACTTAATGTCATGCTTAGACCAACGACTTGGGCTCTGTTCATCCAAGGGAGAAAACGCCGCGTTGGCTGCACTGGCAATTTTGCCGTCGGCAGGGCCTGACTCTGGAAAACCTGATGGGCCTTCAACACTTTGTGGTTCCCACTGAACGGCGCCGCAGTTTAAATTGCTGCCAGTTTTACAGGCGTATGAGCGTGATTCTGGTGAAACCACATAACCGTGGGCCGACGCCGTTTGGCTCACGAGCGCACTCGTAGCGCTTAAGGCCAAGGCAATTAGGCTTAAACGAGCCAGTTGTGGGTGTTTACGGTTAGCATTTGTGATTGATGTAAAAGCAGTTAGATGTGCCACTTTATTGTACTCCGTAGGGTGCCTTTCTCGACGAGATTGGCATAGGTATAAAAGTGGTATTTAGGCAAAACAGCATTAAGCAAAGCCGTTTATTTTTCAAAGAATTGAAAGCATCAGCTCAATTCTGAGGCAACCCCGCTATCTTAGTTTCAACATCCCTTTACAACCTTAGACCGGAGGCTTTGCGTCCTAATTTTTCAATTAGTTTGCCAAATACGGTGGAGCTCCATTGAAGTTAACAGTATGTAACTTAAACATTGAGACCCGGCTAACCTAACAACAAAAGACAGCGTTGTCAAAATTTAAATTATTACAATTCAACATCTTACAAAACGCAAGGCGGTATTTTATTGGCGCCTGTCAGATTATTTGCCCTCTGACTCGATGAGTTTAATCTTGAAACCCTGTTTCACTTGGGTATAATGCCCTCCTCGCTTCGGGGGAGTAGCTAACTGGATTTCGAGCCATCGATATTCAGGGTGAACATCAACATACTTGGCCGCATGCCATGGTGTTCACAGCAAATCATCGATTTGTCCTGCAAGACCTGAGCACAGTAACCGCACCTAGGGGTGGACGGTCTATTGTGCTTATGTCAAACACCACCCCTAAAAGGATCACACTTGGAAGCGTTACTCGCCTCAACCTTTACGGTTGCCATCGCCGAGATTGGCGATAAAACTCAACTGCTTGCCCTATTACTCGCTGCAAGATTTAAAAATAAAACCGCGATTATCATGGGTATTTTACTCTCGACTCTGTTTAACCATTTTGCCGCCGCCTGGCTTGGCCAATGGGCGATTAACTGGGTGAGCCCAGATATAGCACGCTACTTGGTTGCCGCCTCCTTCTTTGCGATTGCACTCTGGGTACTGATCCCCGATAAAGTGGACGCCGAAGAGAGCCGTTTCTATAAGATGGGACCCTTTGTTGCGACCTTTATTCTGTTCTTTATCGCCGAAATGGGCGACAAAACCCAAATCGCAACTGTCGTTTTAGCCGCTAAATACGATGCCTTAGCCATGGTGGTTGCAGGTACTACTTTGGGTATGTTGCTGGCGAACGTCCCAGTGGTTATTGCGGGACATTTTAGTGCCGAAAAATTACCAATGAAGTGGATCCACAGGGGATGTGCAATTTTGTTTGCCCTGCTCGGCGTGGCAACCTTAATGGTTAACTGATTGATAAAATGAAGATAGACAAAAAGGCCAGTGATAACACTGGCCTTTTTTATGGGGTTAACGAATTAACTTATAACCCGAGAGCCGTTTGGATACGTTGACCGTAATCGGCATCGGCTTTGTGGAAATGTGCCAGCATACGTTGCTGTACCTCTACACTTGCCTGACGCAGTGAGCCAGAAATCGTTTCCACTAAGCGTGCTTTCTCGGCTTCGCTGAAGATGCGATACAAGTTACCCGCCTGAGTGTAATCATCCTGATTGTAACGGCTGTAACGCGCCGCTTCGCCATCTAAACGCAGTGGTGGCTCGGCAAAGTTTGCCGGTTCAACTAAAGCACCCGCAGTGCTGTTTGGACCATAGTTAGCCGCGGCATCGCCACCGGTTTGACTACCGTGGTACGGGCATTGTGTTCCCGCCATGGCACCCGCACGTTGGTGATGGTTAGCTTTAGTCGCATGTGGGCAGTTTACCGGTAACTGGTTGTAGTTCGCCCCAATTCGGTAACGCTGCGCATCGGCATAGGCGAATAAACGCGCCTGCAACATCTTGTCGGGCGATGCGCCCACACCTGGTACTAAGTTGCTCGGTGCTAATGCCACTTGCTCGACTTCGGCAAAGTAGTTTTGCGGTAAACGATTCAACTCTAACACACCAATTTCAATTAACGGGTAATCGCCATGTGGCCACACCTTAGTTAAATCGAATGGGTTGATATGGTAAGTGTTGGCATCGGCCTCAGGCATAATCTGTACGTTCACCGTCCAACGAGGGAAGTTACCGTCGGTCACAGCTACCACCATATCGCGCTGGGATGAGTCAGGGTCGATACCCTTTAACTTATCGGCTTGCTCGTTGGTTAAGTTCACCACGCCTTGCTGCGATTTGAAGTGGAACTTCACCCAAAAACGCTCACCTTTAGCATTCCAAAACGAGAAAGTATGCGAACCATAACCATGCATTTGGCGGTAGTTTGCCGGAATACCACGGTCAGACATCAGAATCGTCACTTGATGCATGGCTTCAGGGTTTAATGACCAGAAGTCCCACATAGCTTGTGGATCTTTCAAATTCGTCAATGGGTTACGCTTTTGGGTATGGATAAAGTCTGGGAACTTAATACCGTCACGCAGGAAGAAAGTCGGCGTGTTGTTACCCACGATATCGTGGTTACCACGGGCGGTATAGAAGCGCAGACCAAAACCACGGGGATCGCGCTCGGCATCGGCAGAACCCATTTCACCGCCCACGGTAGAGAAGCGCACGAAGGTCTCAGTTTGCTGACCCACACCGTTAAAGTGATCGGCGATGGTGTATTCGCTTAAGTCTTTAGTCAGGGTGAAAGTACCGTATACGCCAGTCCCTTTCGCATGCACAACACGCTCAGGAATACGCTCACGGTTAAAGTGGGCAAGTTTTTCAATTAAATGCCAATCTTGCAGTAGTAAGGGACCACGCTCACCCGCTGACAATGAGTTTTGATCGTCAGCAATTGGAGAACCGCTTTGGCTTGTTAAATACTGTTGACTCATATCTTGCTCCTCATTCTTGATTGGTGTTAACCCAAGATTCAATTAAATCGTAAATAGTGGCCATGGCTTCTCTCCTTGGCAGGGCGACGTGTTGTCGATGGAGTTAGAATAGGCAAAGATACGAATTCAATAAAACGATTAATATAGATTCAAACAATCTACATTTCAGATTAACGAAGAGTGCTTAGATCATTCAGGGAGTAAAGTTCACTCCCCGTATGTGATGAAATAGCCAGCAACAGAATAAAGAGTATGCCAGCCGCAACGCAAACCGACTTGGCAAAAATGAGAACTCGAGCTTAAGGCAAACTTAAAAAATACTTCAATTGATTCAAAGTGCTACATATTACTCATTGACAGAGCTCGCCTGCTCGCGATAGATAACGACCAAGTAATAAGCATCGATTAACACGATAAAAAAGTTAACCGCCGCCACCGGATAAGCTTGTATCGCAACCCCATAGGCAACGAACAATGCCGACCCCAACAAGTTCCACCAGCGTAACTTTTTGATGTTAGACATCATCAAAGAGATGGCCACCACCACAGACGCCAAATAACCAACCCATTCCCACATCATTGCACTATCCATATCACGTCCTTATTTATCGATTGATACAACTAAAACAGGTTGGTTGAGCCTTCTTAGCGTTGTACTACCGCCGCCGTCATCCGTGAAATACAGGTCAACTCCCCTGCACTATTATGGATTAAGATTTCCCACACCGAACTGCGTTTCCCCAAATGAACCGCTTTAGCCGTCGCGGTCAGTAAGCCATTACGCGAAGCGCGTAAATGGTTGGCGTTAATCTCTTGTCCAACACAATAATATTGCTCGAAATCCACCGCAAAGTTTGCAGCATAGCTGGCCACAGTTTCGGCCAGTGCCACGTTCGCGCCGCCATGGACAATGCCTAAGGGATTATGTACGGCGGGCGTGGCAGGCATAGTCGCCTTCATATAGTCATCGCCAATCTCGCTGATCTCAATCCCTAGAGTCTGCATTAGGGTGCCTTTGCCCCCCATACCAGCATCTAAACGGGCACAATCCTCTAAGGTGACAGGTCTAAACCAAATACTCATTTCAACATCCTAGTAAAGAAAACCAGCTAGCAGTTTACTAAGAAGTGACTGAAGTTCAACACATAAGCATTGGCTAATAACAGCCAGATAATGGCAAGGAGTCGCTACGCCTAAGTTAACCAATGCTTTGTGACAGCAAAACGACTAAACCAGACTAAGAACATTCCCCACAGGATCACCACGCTCGGCATCATAAGGGCATCGCTACCCAATACCGCAGCCGCCTGCTGAATACCAAATACATAGCCCATTTGCACCAATACGGCGACAAGAGACGCGAGCAACACTTTATAAGAAAAGGCTTTTTTAATGAGTAACAACAGACAACCTATAACGCCAGAAACCACCGCAAACCCAAACACACAGTCGAGCCAGGCGGGTGTCGATTCATAGAGCTTTATTTGATCTGGGCTCATCTGCGCCATGGTCTCAGGCGTCATGGTCATTTGGAAAACAAATGCCAATAAGCCCATGATGTTCCATAACAAACTGATGAATGCGACAAAATAAAACCACAGTGGCGCTTTTGCCACGCCGATTGCATGGTCGGAGTCAGTTGCTGCCATGTCCGCTCTCCTTGTCATCAAGGTACATAAAGTCCCACAACAACAGTGCCATAAAAAAGGGATGGTAAAACCATCCCTTAGCTCTGAGTTTAGCTCACAAACTCAGTTGTGAGCGTGCAATCACTCGATTAACGGCGACGGCGTTGTAAGCCGAATAGAGATAGCAAGGCTAGACCTAAGTATCCTAACGCACCACCATCATCCTTTGGTTTTGGCTCAGGTTTTGGTGGCTCAACAGGCGCTGGGTAGCTAAGTGCGACAATAACGGGATCGTGGTCAGACGCTGAGAAAGCATTCTCAGATTTGGCCAGTTCACCAGAGAATTTTTTGCCGTATTCAAACAGGTTAGATTCCACCGAGTTGATATGCCAATCTTCGATATCCACTAAACGCTTGGCAAGACTGGTGTTTGCTAAGGCATGGTCGAGGTTACCTAACTCACCGTTGTAGCTGTATGAGTAAGTTCCAGCGCCGTGGGCCTGAGTATTGAGGTTGATTAGGCCATAGCCCTTCTCAATCTTGCTACCTTGGCGCTCAAACACTTTACCATCTAAGGTGGTCCATGAGGCGGTCATGATATCGCGCTCAGACTTGCTCGCATCGTAATCGGTCAATACGCGGATAGGATCTTCCATGCCGTAGGCATTCATATCACCAATCACCAGCAGATCGCCTTTAACGTCTTTTAAGGCTTCGCCGAGCACTTTAGCAGCCGATACGCGGAAGGCATTACACTTGCCCTGTTGATCGGCCGGATCGACTGACTCTTCGAAGTTGACCCAATCTTCTAAACAGCCTGAACCTTTTGATTTCAGATGGTTAACAACAACTGTTAAGTTCTGATCATGGATCTTAAAGGTTTGCGCTAGGCTGTGACGTTGGTAAGCATCGTTACCAGGGTTAGTTTCAGTCTTGCCATCTTTCACACGAGTCACACTGCCAGCGGTCGCGTGCTGCTCTGGGGTATCAATCGCACGGGCCGCACCCGCAAGGCTCACTTTACCCGCGCGGTAAAGCATACCCACAGTAATAGCATCGCTACCGAAGTACTTACCGTCGTATTTATCTTCGTCGGTGATTTCAACGAAGCTGTAAGCATTTTCAGCGGTTTGCTTCTCGTTTAAGGCATCGACTAAGCTCTTAATCGCGCTCTTTTCACCAAAACCGTTGTTAGCGATTTCCATTAAACCGACGATATCGGCGTTCATGGCGGTAATGGCGCTGACAATTTTCGCACGTTGCAGCAACATTTCTTCTTCGGTCAAGGCGCCGCGGTTACTGCCCGATGGGTTTGTATCACCACCAACAACATCGTTAAAGAAGTTCAGCACGTTAAAGCTGGCGACACGGATATCGCCCTTAGTGGCCACACTTGGCGCGTCGGTTCTGTCATCACCACGGATAAAGTCACCAGCGGTAATAGTGTTGGTCGCCACTAAACGGTAAGCACCATAACTGTAACCAATCACACCTTCGAGGTTGGTCAACTGGTCACCCACACGGATATAACCGGTTTCGACGTTAAAGTCAGGGAAGTAAGGAATAACACCATCGGCTGGCTTGTAGTCAGATTCAATAAACAGCTGATTTTCAAGGTTAGATTTAACTAAAGCAGTCGCTTCTGCTGACAATGCTGGATAAAGCTGAGTTGGCTTCATCAACGGCGCTTTGTAAGACACCAGCATATTATTACGACGGCCAGCATAATCGTAGCTGAAGGTACGACTGATCTTCAGATCGCTACCCGCATCCAGTTTCACGTTCATGCCTTCGTAGCGCTCTAATGCCTGCGCTAAAGTTTCGCCATCGGCCACATAGAATGGCGCAGCAGCAGGGACTTCGCCCTTGGTACCGACTTCGAATTTCTTGTCGGTTTTGATATCGATTTGGGTTAAGCCGAAGTATTCCTTCACCTTACCCTGAACGCAGACCTCAACCCCAGGTTGAATCGCTTCTGGTGGATTCTCACCTAAAAACACGAACACACCGTCGGAGGTGTATGGCGAGTTATCGCCCTTCACTTCTTGAAGGTAGAAACCTTTGAATAAGCTCTCGCCACGGGCAGTCACTACACCGCGAACAGTCACTTCAGTTTCAGACTCGAATGCGCCAGCTGGAACATAAGGGCTAGACTCACCCGCGCCTTGGACTTGATAAATAGGGACGATTTTCGCGCCGCTGCAGCTAAAGACTGGTGTTTCTGGCTCTGCTGCACCTTCTAGCGAACCTAAACCAGTGAAGGTGTCCTTAGGTAATTGTTCCCATTGGGCAGGATTAAAGACAGTGTTAGCGACTAATGAATCGAGTTTACGCTGCAGAGTGACATCGAGGCCCCAACCAGTCGGCGTTGGCACATCACCAATAATATCAACTACCGCACCATCTTTAACTAAGGCAACCGCATCACCACCGTTAAAACTTAAAGCGCCCGAAAAACTATCGACACCTTGAGGGAGAGTAATGGCACCACTTGAGTTAAGAATAACTTTAGTCGCTTTAGGCGCGATGCTTTGTCCATCTAATACTTGCATATCCAGCGCATCGGTTGCGCCGTCTTTATAGCGAACGAGTTTATAACCAGTGAGATCAATTGCGGTATCACCGCTGTTGTACAATTCGATAGCCTTGTTGTTTGAGCTACCTTCTACGTATTCAGTGATCATCACATCAGCACTTGCCATCATAGGCAAAGCAGCCGCAACAGCTAAAGAAATAGCCGTTAATTTATTAACATTATCCATATCAACAACCCCATTATTATAATATTGCCGCTAATTTTTATTAACGTGCGGGCGGATTATTCCAGAGTTGTAGGGCTAAAAAAAGGGGGCAAGATCTCACTATCCACGGATAACATATTGATGGAAATGTAATTTTACAGCCACAACTGTCTCATATAGAGAACAGTCAGATAAAACAAAAGCATTAAACAACAATAAAACAATAAGTAAGAAAGAGACAGCAACTTAGTCAAACCAAACAACCTGCACAAATAACAAACAAAAAATTAATATGATATTTTAATGATATTTTTAAGTATGACATACTGAATAAAGCAAGAGCTTTTTATAATTTAAATTATGGCAATTTATTTAAAACTTAATTATTTGATCATTATTTTGAAATATTATTCGTCGCCAAAATAATACCCTTTATCCGTCTTTTAAACACTGGTTCGATTTAAAAAGCCTAGCCGTTGGTCGTTTGCGAGATGATGTAAAACAGTTAAACAAGTCTCCCCATGGTTTTGTTTGTATCGATAACAGCACTCTTCAGGCATCTTTATTGCCATTTTTATTGCCATTTTTATTGCAAAAAAATACCGCCCTGAATGGGCGGTATTCTATGAGTGCAAAACTTAAGCAGAGTTAAGTTGTTATCACTGTCAATTACTTTTTAGCAGGCTCAGCCGCAGCTGCTGGCTGTGCTTTCTCAATAGACTTCAGCTCAACTTCAAAAATCAGCGTTGAGTTTGGTGGAATAGTACCGTTATCACGCTCACCGTACGCTAACTCTGAAGGAATAACGAACTTGTACTTAGCGCCAACAGGCATTAACTGTACACCTTCAGTCCAACCAGGAATAACGCGGTTTAATGGGAACTTAGCCGACTGACCACGCTTGTAAGAGCTATCAAACTCAGTGCCATCAAGCAGAGTACCTACATAATCCACTTCTACAGTGTCTTCAGCCGCTGGCTTGTCACCAGAACCAGGAGTTAACACTTCATATTGTAGGCCAGACTCTGTGGTTACTACGCCAGGCTTAGCTTTGTTTTCCTCGAGGAACTTTTTACCATCCTCAAGGTTTTTAGCCGCAATGGCTTTAGCTTGTTCTGTACGCTTGTCGTTTAACTTTTTGTCTAAGCCTTGAAGAATAGTTTGCATTTCTTCTTCGGTTAATTTCAGTTGATCATTCAAACCGTTAGTAAAACCCGTTACGATCAAAGTACGATCAACTGGCAGGCCTAATTCTTCTTGCTCTTTGATATGGCCAGACATATAACGACCGATTGAAGCGCCCACACTGTAGGCTTCTTTTTGTGCTTCAGTCGTTAATTCAACATTTGTGCTTGCATTTGTTGCTTTTTCTTCTTGATTACAAGCAGATAGGCCAATAACAGCCAATGCAACTAACGATAATTTATAAATCGATTTCATTAAAGCTTCCTCAGCATCCTCAAGCGGTTACAATAACCTAAGCGCGACAACTTTATACTAGTTATCTGGGTTATACCAACTAGATTCTTTATGGGTTAACTGTGATTAATTTCACTCTACCGGACTAGAGACACCAACTTTAGGAGCAAGTTCATGAAGAAAACCCTACTGCTGGTAATTTGCACACTTTTTTTAACGGCATGTCAGCCAAAAGCCGATGATATTCGTGTGGTTTCAAAGGAGCCATCATACAGTGCGAGTCTCTCGAGTGATGGCACTGTTGCCATTGTGGCCACCCAAAGCCAGGGAGTCCAATGTTGGGACTTAACCACTCATAGCCTCAAATACCAATGGGTACATGGCGATCTCAACACTGGCGTCACGGCCACCGCGATTTCACCTAACGGTGAGTTCGCCGCATCGTTAAGCCGGGATTCAGTTGCCCTATGGACAATAGCCGACGGCAAATCCCTTGGATGGTGGTCACTGCCCGCCTCGGGTGAGAGTGTGGCAGTGGCGAATAATGGCGCCTTACTGATTGGCTTAAACGATGGCAGCGTAATGTCACTCAATGCCACTAAGACAGCATTGATTAAATTCTTAGGCCACAAGGAACGAGTGAATACGGTTGCGCTTTCCGCCGATGGCCGTATTGCCCTCTCTGGCTCCAACGATATGCAGGCTATCCTGTGGCAAGCGCAAACCGGCCAGCCTATCCACACTTGGGATATAGGTAGCCGAGTGACTAAAGTGGCTCTCAACGACAGCGGCAGTTTAAGCTTTACCAATGGCAGTACCAACGAGGCCAAAATTTGGGACAACAATAGCGGTAATGTTTTAAATCAATTAGCAATTAACCGTCGCCAAATGACCTTTTCAGCGGTACGCTTTGCCAAGCAAGACACTCAACTGATTACAGGCACGCCCGCGCGTGAAGTCATACTCTGGCAACGTCAAACGGGTAAACCTATTGCTAAGTGGCAAATTGCGCTGACTAAAAACAGCCAAAACCGAGGAGCCGTTGTATACTCTGTGGCAATTCGAGATACCAATAAAGTGGTTAGTATCAGTAGCCAAGGCCTAGTTGAGACTTGGCAGGAGTAGAGGTTAGTCATGCAAGGCGTACAAGAACAGATTGAAGAGCTGCAAATGAAATTGGCTTTTCAAGAGCTCACGGTCGAAGAGTTAAACCAAGAGGTTATTAAGCTGAACCAGCTTATTGCCAATCAGCAACATCAAATTCAGTTATTGATTGGTAAGTTAAAGGCGATGGAGCCCAGTAATATTGCGACTCAAGCAGAAGAAACACCACCGCCACATTACTAATTCAATAACGGATAATCCAATCCATTAACGACAATATGACCACTAAATATCCAGGGAATGCGATGTTTAAAGATGAGATGTTACCAGCCCCCAATCAGCCACTACCAATAGCCTTGGTGGGTGAAGCCATTTTAAAACAGCAGGCGGATGAAGTACGCGACTTTGATGAAAAGCTCAGTCATTTAGCATCGCAAATGGTGGCAAGCATGGTTGAGGCAAAAGGTGTCGGAATTGCCGCTCCTCAAGTCCATAGCCCACTCGCCCTGTTTATTATGGCATCCCGGCCAAACGAGCGTTATCCCGATGCGCCGCTAATGGACCCTGTCGTGGTGGTTAATCCACAGATCTTGTCTGCCTCTGCGGAATTAGTTAGCGGTGAAGAAGGCTGTTTATCGGTTCCCGGCCAAAGGTTTAGCATTTGGCGCCACCAGACGATTGTCGTGCGCTATCAAGATCTTGCAGGACACTGGCAACAGACTGAGTTAACAGGTTTTATCGCTCGTATTTTCCAACATGAGTTTGATCATCTACAAGGGATCACTTTGCTTGAACGCTCTCAAATGCCAGAACAAAAACTAATGGCAAGAAGGTAAACCACAGGCATGAAAACCACCTTCATATACTCTTTTATTAAACCCACACTTAGCACGCTAATGCTCGCCGCCATCTTAGGCTCGAGCGGTTGTGCCTATAACAGTATTTTTATTAATTATCCGGCACAAATTGCACCGATAAAACAACAGCTCAATACCGCAACGCCCATGGCGGATATCGACAAACTAGCCAGCAATATCCAAGGTAATGATGGCCTGCTCTACGCCCAAGAAGCAGGACGTGTAGCGCAGGTGGCCGGCGATTTTGCCAGCAGCCGTAAGTACTATCAGCAAGCGGTTGAGGCCTATACTGCCTTCGATGATAAAGCCAAGATTAGCGCCAGCGATATAGGTGCAACGGCCACCAGTTTAGTATTAAACGATAATGCCATTCCCTATCGTGGCCCAGGCTACGAGCGCATTATGCTGCACCAATATCAAGCCTTGAATTACCTGTTCAGCGGTGACTATCAAGGCGCATTAGTGGAGGTTCGCCGCAGTAACGAGCTGCAAGGCTCTGAGCAGGAGCGTTATCAAAAGTCACAAAAATCCGTACAGGCCATGGCCAATGGCACCATAGATGCCGAAGTGAATAAGCTAGGCCAAGCCGCTGGCACAGTGACCAGCTCCTTCCTCAATGCCTACAGCTACTACACTACGGGTCTGTTGCATGAAGTATTAGGTGAGCCAAACGATGCCTTTATCGACTACCGTAAAGCGGCGCAAATCACTCCAGATAACACTTATCTGCAACAGGATTTAGTTCGTCTTGCCAAGCAACTCGGCATGCCGCAATACGATGAGTTTAAAAGGCGCTGGGGCGATGCCAAGCTTCCCAAGGCGGGTGAAGGCCAAGTGATTCTCATGGTCGAAAAGGGCTTTGTACCTGAAAAACAAGCGCTCACAGTGCCCTTCACTATCCATGGCAATTGGCAAACCGTCTCTTTGGCAACCTATGGACCGAACAATAGTGTTGTTGCCGAGGCTCAAGTGCAAGGCTTAGGCTCAGTGCTGAAAACCGAGCCTATCGCCAATATCGATGCCCTAGCGATTAACGCGCTCAAGGAAGATTTGCCCGGTACTTTGGTTCGCCAAGTCGCGCGGGTGTATGCCAAATCGGAAATGGCCTATCAGGTCGAAAAAAGCGGTAAGCCTGGCAATAATGCTGCCGATATTGGCAGTATCGCGATGCAGATTTTTAACGTGGTCACCGAGCAGGCGGATCGCCGCAGTTGGTTGACCCTGCCGAAACAGGCGCAAATTGGCAGACGTTACCTCAATCCGGGGCAATACACGCTACAGTTGGACAAGGCACCACCGGCCAAAATTGACGTTGCCGCAGGCAAGACCACCTTGGTCTGGGCAATTGATACTGGTAATTACACCCGAATTTATTCAATAATCATTTAACCTAGCGGTGAATGTTTGAATAAAACGAGTGTCATTAAGTTTTTACAATCACAAAATGGAACTGACTATGAAACAATTTAAACTGATTTTTGTGCTGGCTGCCGTAATGGGTCTGGCTGCATGTCAATCGAAAGTCGAGTATGGCGATGCCACAGAAGTGGAAACCGTTAACGAAAACTTTGGCTCAACGGATCTGCAAGCC
The DNA here is from genome assembly GCF_029843705.1 of Shewanella sp. GD03713. NCBI lineage: Bacteria > Pseudomonadati > Pseudomonadota > Gammaproteobacteria > Alteromonadales > Shewanellaceae > Shewanella > Shewanella sp. GD03713. The sequence goes on along the minus strand of NZ_JAOCIW010000001.1, from coordinate 1,017,583 downwards.
ATCGCCGCTAAGATGGTCGATAGCATGATGACTTTCCCACCTATCGTGGCCATGACGGCGAACAACCGCCCAATTTTGTTTGTCGATAGCATCAAAAACAAAACCTCTGAGCATATCGATACTGAGTCAGTGACCGACTCTATCAGCAACAAGTTACTGCGCTCAGGCAAGTTCCGTTTTATCGACATGACAAAAGTAGATTCAGTTCGTAAGCAACTGGATTACCAAAACAATACCGGTATGGTTGATCCATCAACCGCCATCAAGTTTGGCCGTCAAATCGGCGCCCAATACATGCTGTATGGCAACCTGTCTAGCATCGTTAAGCAAGATGGCAGCACCAAAGACGTTTACTACAAGATGACTATGCGTCTGATGGACTTAGAAACAGGCCTGATCGAATGGTCTGACGAAAAAGAAATCCGTAAGACTAAGTCTAAGTCTTTCTTAGGCATGTAATCCCGTTAAGCCCCATGGGCTAAAGCCGAAATACTTAAAAAAAGCCAGCATTTTCGCTGGCTTTTTTTTACATTTTTAACATTGGTTATCCCTGCTAAATAAGGTAGTGTACTCGGCCAAAATACCCAGCATGGGTGCCGCTTTCAAATGGGGATAAGTTTGCTAGGCCACAGAGCCTAAACTTGCCAGCCTGCGCCGCATCCAAGCCATAAATAAAGTAAATCGTTGAAGGATTGAAGTCGTGAATTTGTTCAAAGCCAGCCTAGTTGCCATCACCTGCTCGGCACTCATGTCGTGCGCCGTCCAAAGTCCGTTAAATACGGGCCCAAGGGATGCAAGCCCCTATATCAGCCAATATCAGGCGAGCTTACGTTCACAGGTGATTTCGAATGTGCATTATGAGCTGGATTTTCAACTGACTGGCGACACTGACTTTAGCGCAACGACTAAGGTCAACTTCAATCTCAGCGAAGTGCCCAAGCAATTGAGCCTCGATTTGAACAAGGCACAAATTAAGCGCTTTTTGATCAATGGCACTGCGGTTTACCCCAACTACAACGGCGCCTATATCAGTCTGAATACTCGTTTGCTGTCCTCGGGTGACAACACCATTGAAGTGCAATTTACTCGCCCCCACAGCACCAATGGTGAAGGCTTGCACCGTTTCCAAGATCCCGTCGATGGCAAGGTCTACCTGTATTCGCATTTTGAGCCTGCTGCGGCGCAGCAAATGTTTGCAGTGTTCGACCAACCCGATTTAAAAGCCAACTATAAAATCAGCGTAACCGCGCCGAAAGACTGGCAAGTGATCAGCACCATGCGCGAGTCCTCAGTCACACCAGCTGGGGCCATGAATCGTTGGGAGTTTCCTGAAACGCCTAAGTTAAGCCCTTATAACTTCTCGATGCATGCTGGTCCGTACCATATGTGGCAGGACAACTCTGGCCGCTATCCGATGCGCCTCTTCGCGCGCCAATCGGTGGCTAACCAAGTCACGCCTGAGGATTGGTTTACCTATACCAAACAAGGCTTAACCTTCTTTGATGCCTATTTCGGTATTCCTTATCCCTTTAAGAAGTACGACCAACTCTTAGTGCCTGATTTCCTCTACGGCGCAATGGAAAACGCTGGCGCCATCACTTTCGCCGAAGATCGTTTCCTCCACAAAGCCGCTATGACCGCCGAGCAAAAACAAAGCTTAGCCGGCGTTATCATGCATGAGATGGCACACCAATGGTTTGGCGATCTGGTCACCATGAAGTGGTGGAATGGTTTGTGGCTAAACGAGAGTTTTGCCTCCTTTATGGGCACGCTCGCGACCCAAGAGGCCACCGAGTTCACCAATGCCTGGCGCAGCTTTTACGCCCAAGGCAAACAACGCGCCTATGAGCAAGACAGCCTAGTGACCACGCATCCCATCGAAGTGCCCGTGGCGACCACGCAAAACGCCTTCGATAATATCGATGCTATCACCTATCAAAAAGGCGCCTCGACCCTCAAGCAGTTGCGCCATTTACTCGGCGATCTAGTGTTCCAGCGCGGCGTGAGTAACTACTTAAAGCAATACAGCTATCAAAATGCCGAGCTAGATGACTTTATCAATAGCCTAGCTAAATCGGCGGGCCGTGACTTAGGTGCCTGGACGAAAGACTGGCTCTACAGCGCAGGGGTTAACACCATTAAGGCCGAATACCGCTGTGACGGTAACCGCATCAGCGATTTTAGTCTGTTGCAGTATCCTGCGAGCAGCGAGTTGCCGACACTCAGGGAGCAGAAAGTCCAAATCGCCCTGTTCACTAAGGGACGTTTCGATTTAAGACATGAGACCACGGTCGCCGTCACCTACAAGGGTGAGCGTACCGAGGTGAAGCAATTAGTTGGCGAGCGTTGTCCGGATTTGGTTTACCCCAACTACGATGACTGGGGCTTTGTGAAGGTGCAACTCGATGACAAATCCTTCGACACAGCCAAACAACAGTTAAGCCGTGTCACAGATCCATTGCTGCGCTCTATGCTGTGGCAAAGCCTGTGGGACAGCGTGCGTGAAGGCAACCTGAGCCTAGATCAATACTTAAGCACAGTGTTCGTCAACGCCCCTGCAGAGAATGACTACACTGTAGTCGGCCAGATTATTTCGACTCTGCTCCGCAGCAAAGAATACCTCGCGCAAATCGCGCCGATTCAACAAAACTATGCTGAGAATGCGGTCAAAGGCTTAGCGCAAATGAGCCTTCGCAAAACCATGGAGAGCCGAGGCGATAATGACTTCCAGCGCCGCTGGTTCAATGCCTATATTCAGTTAGCGGGCGATCGCGACAGTCTGCGCCACTTAGCGCAATTACTGGATGGCACAACCAAAATCAAAGGCTTAACCCTAGACCAAGATCTCCGCTGGGCCATCATCACTCAGCTGAATCGCTATGACTTCCCGAATGCGCAGCAACGTATTACCCAGGAAGCCGCCCGCGATAACTCGGATTCGGGTGAAAAGGCCGCATTGGCCGCACAGGTTATCCGCCCAGAAGCCGCTGCCAAACGCCGCTGGTTGAGCAAAGTGCACGCCGACGCCCTGCCGTTTGCCAAACAGCGGATCATCATGGAAAACCTCTATCCTGCGGAACAGAAACTGCTAAGCGCGGCCACCGCGGAAGAGCGCCTCGCTAACTTGGCGGACATGGATAAGAAAGGCCCAGTGTTTATGCGTAGCTACAGCCGCAACCTTATCCCAACCGACTGTAATTACACCAGTATTGCCGCCTTGGATAAGGTATTAGATACCCAAACAGGATTATCTAACCTAACGCGCCGCACGCTGTTAGAAACCCGACAAACCGAGCAACGTTGCGTACTGATCAAAAATAAAATGACCCATTGATAATGGCTCATAAAAAGAGGCTCAATTGAGCCTCTTTTTGATCGGGTTACTCGATACGCCGAGAAGGCAATTCTTGGTAGAACTGCAGCAACTCTTCGAGCGCCAAAGGTTTAGCGTAAAAATATCCCTGATGTTGATAAACCCCTTTCGCGGCTAAGTACTCCACCTGTGCCTGAGTTTCAACGCCTTCGGCCACCATATCCATATGCGACTCACGGCCAAAGGCGATAATGGCATCGAGTACCGCGCCTTTTAAATCCTGCGTGCCTATGGTATCGGTAAACATCTTGTCGATTTTGATGCTGTTAATCCCTAGCCGCTGCAAATAACTAAAACCACCAAAGCCAGTGCCAAAATCATCCAATTTAAAGTCATGGCACAGGGGTAATACCGCCTTCATTTCGGCGAGGGCCAGCTCAAATTGGGTGATGGGCTTACGCTCTGTCAGCTCAAAGGCGATACGTTTAACCTTGGGATCGCTATGGCTGGAGAACCATTTGCTCAATAACCCCGACTCGAGGTGCTGGGCGACGATATTAACGCTGACCCAGCCTTTGAGCTGAGGCAAGTCCTGATATACCTGCTCGAGGATAAGATCGGTGATCGGCAAAATTAAGCCCGAATCTTCGGCGTAGGGAATAAACTGGTTCGGTTGAACGAGCACGCCATCGAATCGGCGCCAGCGGACTAACATCTCTTGGCCGACGACCTCTCCGGTGCGGCAATCGATAATCGGTTGATAATAAGGAATAAACTCTTTTCGGCTGATGCCTTTTTGGATGAGCATCCCCAGCGACACCCGCGCCGATTGCCAATTCCAATAAAAAATCACCGCAAGGAAAGATACTATCAAGGCAACCACAAATAGCACAACGGCTACGTGTGAGGCTTCTCGCCAGTAAAGTGTATCCCCCGCCCTTAAGGTCAAGGTCACATCTAACACGTTGATATAACGAGAGTCCTCAATAAATACGTTCTCTGTTTCTAGCCGCTCAACGCCCCGCTCGAGGGAAGAAAGGCCTTGATAACCAACCAATAGTTGATAACAACCTAGGCACAGATTTGACAGGGTTTCGTTATAGACAGAGCTATTGGTGAGCACCACTAACTTTTGCTCGCCCAAATGGAACACATAACCAATGCTGCGAGCCCTATCGTTAGCCGCGACTGTCGTGGCAATATCCACTCGATGTGAATCAAAATATAAACTTCGAGAACGGTCGAACTGATAATTAACCGGAGGCCCTATATTGGAGCATTGCTTGCCGTCTACCAATTCTAACTGAATAAAACGAACGATCGCGGGGCTTAAGGATGGGCTATTTAGCAGCGCGATATCGTCGGTATCGCAGGTAAAAGATAATTCACTGAAGGCCTGCGCGACATTTGTCGCTTCAAATCCATCGAGTCCATTGGCAAACGAAGTCGCAATAATATCTAAATCATCGCTGAATCTTTTTTCCATACTGTAACGGGTCAACCAAGGTTGCATCGCACATGCCAGCAGTATGGGCAAAATAAAGATAAGGCAGGTATGTAACCAGGGATTAAGGCTCCAGCGAGGAAAATTCCATTTCATATTATTCCGCTCATTTGCATTCATCAGCACTGATTTGTACTAACTTACTGTTATATCAGAGTATGCCTGATATCCGCTGAAAGCTGTGCAACAAATCAAATTAGTCATCTTACAGGAGTAAACTCCTATTTGGGCAATATCGCCAATTTACCAAGATGACAGCCAATCCGAGGCGTAATCAATTTAAACACATAAAAAATTGGTGACTTATCAATTCATGCTTTCACATTTTCAGCCGCTATACTCTATTGACGTTAGACAGCTAACGGAATTTAAAGGAATTACATATGAGATCAACACTCAAAACCCGCCTACTCTTTAGTAGTCTTTTCGCCGTTCTCATTACTGTTGCAGTGCTGGTAAGCATTTCAAGCTATTTCATCCGCAATAACGCCTTAGAAAATACCCAACATGAAATTGATCAACTGGCGAACACCTTTGCCGAAGGGATAGGCCTGTGGATGCAAGATCGCAAAATGGCGATTACCAGTCTTAAAAAGACCATTGAAGCCGATCCCAATGTGCAGATCACGCCCTATTTATTACAAGCCCATAATGGCATGGGATTCGCGCTAACCTATTTTGGCGATGAACAAGGCAACATGTACCGCCAAGATCCCGCGCTAAACACGGCTAACTATGATCCCAGAGTCCGTCCTTGGTATATGGACGCCAAAGCCGCTAATGCGATGGTGATGACGGCGCCCTATGTGAGCGCCACCTTGAAAAAACAAGTGGTGACCATTGCCGAGCCAGTCATGGTTTCGGGTAGCCTATTCGGGGTGGCCGCAGCAAACCTCACCATAGACCAGCTCACCGATGCGGTTCAGCGCCTTCAAGTCCCAGGTAAAGGCTACACCTTAATGGTAGACAAGACAGGGCTTATCATCAGCCATCCCAATAGCCAGCTCAACAATCAACAGTTGAACACCATAGATAAAGACTTTACCCCCAGCTGGTTATCCCAACGGGCAAATGCCAATACCTTAGAAGAGCGTGAACTCGGCGGCGAAACTCAACTCATTTATGTGGCGGCAATCCCGTCCACCGATTGGGAGTTGATTTTCGTGATGAACAAAGAGGAGATCATGTCGCAGGCCACCACACTCGCTTGGTGGATGTCCGCCATCGGCGCCGCGTTACTGGTCCTCTTCGGCTTGGTCCTCGTGGCCATCTTCAAAATTCAATTTAAAGACTTAGAACGCGTAGCCTTGGCACTCAATGATATTGCCGAAGGGGATGGCGACCTGACAGTGAGAATTCACACCGCCAACAGCCACGACGAGATTGGCATCTTGGCCTCGGGCTTTAACCGCTTCGTCGAGCGCCTGCATGGCATGATCTCCAGAATGCACAAGATTGCTGGTCAACTGGAATATCAAGCCCAGGGCAGCAGTGCATCGGCCACGGATAATAGCCAGCGCATCGCCGTGCAGCAGGACGAAGTGACTATGGTGGCGACCGCTGTCACTGAGATGGCGAGCGCCACCGAAGAGATTGCCAGCAACGCCGAGCATACCGCGCAAACGGCACAAGACGCGGTTGGTCTGTCGAACCACGGCCAAAAACAAGTGATGCAGAGTCAGCAATCGATCCGCAACTTGGCCAATGAGGTCGAAACTGCGGGCCGTATTATCAGCGAGTTGAACGAACACTCGCAAAAAATTAATAGCATATTGCTCACAATCAGTGGCATTGCCGAACAAACCAACTTGTTGGCGTTAAACGCCGCCATTGAAGCCGCCCGTGCCGGTGAACAAGGTCGCGGCTTTGCCGTGGTGGCCGACGAGGTGCGCGTGTTGTCGCAGCGCACTCACTCCTCGACCCAAGAAATTCAGGCGATGATCGAAACCTTACAGCAAACTGCGGGTAAGGCGGTTAAATCTATGACTCAAAGTCATGATATGGCTGAAACCAGTGTCGCCGACGCCAACTCGGCCAGTGAGAGCCTGCTACAGATCAGCAAAGCCATTAATGAGATCTCGGATATGGCGAGCCAGATTGCCACCGCCGCAGAGGAACAAACCTCGGTCACCAGCGAAATTAACCGTAATACCGAGTCGATTCGCGAAGTTTCTGAAAACCTCTCCATCGAGGCGCAAAGCTCTATGGTACAAGCGCAGGAATTGGCTCATTTAGCCGCCTCGCTGCAACAGGAAGTCGGCCGCTTTAAGCTATAAATGCGCCAACGCCCTATGCCCTAACGCATCGCCACGCTATAAAAAATCCCCGATAATCTTGAGCTTATCGGGGATTTTTTTATAAAGATCACACTAGCGCTTCAAGGCCTCTCGATGGGGTTGGATTAAGGGTTCGAAATAGCTGGTCTTTAAGCCTTGATAACCCATTTCAATCCGATTGCCACCATTACGCTTCGCCTTGTACATCGCCGTATCGGCGCAGGACAACAGTTGTTTTTCATCCCTACCATGCTCGGGATAGAGGGCAATTCCAATGCTCGGCAAAATATGGACCTGTTGATTAACCAGCTCAAAGGGCTGGTTAAGCACTTCTAAGATCTTTTGGGCGACGAGCAAGGTATTCTGCGCCGAATCGACACGCTCAAGCAGGATCACAAACTCATCGCCACCAAAACGGGCAACGGTATCCGAGTTTCTCACGCATCCCAAGATCCGCTGGGCGGTGATTTGTAGCAGGAGATCGCCCACGCCATGGCCATAGGTATCATTCACCCATTTAAACTTGTCTAAGTCCAAATAGAGTAAGGAGAAATAGCTCGACTCACGATTCGCGCGTGATAGCGCCTTTTGGAATCTGTCATAAAACAACTCACGATTAGGCAAATGGGTGAGTTGGTCATAAAGTGCAATATGCTCTAACCGCGCCAACATCTGCCGCCGCTCAATCGCAAAAGCGACTTGGGTCGACACAAACTCCAGTAACTCACAATCCTGCTGAGTGTAAGCCCTAGAATCAGGGGTACTGTGCATAATCAAGGCGCCGATAATGCCCTTCTGCAATGTTAGCGGCACGCCAAGCCAACTTATGGCTTGCGGGTTATCTTGCTGATTATCTTGCTGATTTTTTTGCGAATCGACTTGCGAATAGCAAAGCTCACTTTCAACCGCAGAAACAGGCCGAGCCATGGGGCAAAGCAGCATAGACTGTGCGCTTTGGATCACTTGCTCGGTAAAATGATCGAAACTGGCGGATTGCGCCGGATTTTGCTCCCCCGCCAGCACGCGATAGGGAAAATCTAACTCATTAAGATCGGCATCATACAGCGCGATAGCAAAATTATCCGTCGGTAACAGTTTGGCCAGGATCTGGTGAATGCGTCGATACAGCGCAAGGAGATCTTCGGTAACATGCACCGCCTCAGAAATCTCATACAGCGCAGCCTGGCGCCGCTCGGCGGCTTTGCTTTTAGTGATATCGCGGGCGACGGCAATCCGCTGCTGGCGATCCTCAGACCAGCGGGCAGACCAGAGAATATCGACCAGTGAGCCATCTTTACGAACATAACGATTTTCAAAATCGAGCTTATAACTGCCCGCCATAATGTCATTGGCGGCGGCCAGTGTGCGTTCCCTATCTTCTGGATACACAAGATCTAACATCTGCATCCCCAGCATTTCATCTGGGGTATAACCAAAAATACGCTCGGCGCCCGCACTGACAAACTCGAAGCGCCCGGTTTTATCGACGACGCAGATAGCATCTAATAACAAATCAACAAATTGGCTTAGGGAAGTATAACCATCGTTTTTCACACAACTCTCCAACTATGCCGAGGGTTTATTTACGTCATGAGGCCCATTAACAAACCGGGGAAATCCCCGCCGTTAAAGTCCAAAACACAGAATAACATACTATTAGAGTAGGTTAATTACCATGACAGTTCCAAGCTAAATCCAGCGCAATCTCGCCCGCAAAATGATAAAAACCAGCGGTAGATTTGACGGACACAAACCGATTTAAGCACAATACCCCAAGAGCGATGGCATGAGTCGCCAACTTAAACCTCATTCCAGTGTTTAGCCAGTTAAGTAGGAGTATGTTTGACGTCGTTCCAATCCCCTCCCCATAGCGCGCGACATTTACGTCTCGGGCTTGCCATGTGGTCGCATAACCATTGGCAAGAAAGTGTTTATGGTTCAAGTACTAAACAGGCTGAAAGACTTGCCCGCTATGCCAGTATCTTCAACACAGTGGAAGGCAACACCAGCTTTTACGCGACGCCAAATGCGCAAACTGTGATGAATTGGCACAGCGCCACTCCCGATGATTTTCGCTTTACCTTCAAACTGCCACAAGCCATCACCCATCAAAAGCAGTTGCAGGATTGTCAGCAGGAGTTATTGGCCTTCTTCCAAGTGATGTCACCCTTGGTTGAAAAAACCGGTTTGTGGAAAATTCAGCTTCCCGCTTCCTTCGGCCCCGAACAGCTACCAGTGTTAGCAGTTTTTTTTGATCTGTTACCGCAAGGTTTAAGCTATGGCGTAGAGGTTCGCCATTTAGGCTTTTTTGCCAAGGGAGACGCAGAGCGAGCGCTAAATCGCCTGTTGATGGATAGACAAATCAATCGCATCATCATGGACAGTCGGCCACTGTTTGCCTTGCCGCCCGCCAACGAAGCGATCATCGATGCCCATAAGAAAAAGCCACAGGTGCCCGTTCACGCTATCGCGACCGCCCATACGCCCGTGGTGCGTTTTATTGGCCAAACGGATGGAACGATTGAAGCCTTAGCGGCGAGTAACGATAAATTGCTGGTAAAGAATAACGATAGTTTTTTTAACAACTGGCTAAGGCAACTCGCACTCTGGATAAAAGAGGGGCGCGAGCCTTATCTGTTTATCCATACGCCCGATAACCAGACCGCGCCCGAATTAGCGATACGTTTATACCAGCAGTTGCAGCAACAACTGGCCAATGAAATCAGCTTGCCCACTATTCAGTTGCATAAAGCGTTGGCAGAGTCTGCCGCGCAGATGCAACTTACGTGGTAAAAGGAATTTAGCTTAACCCCAGAGCGCGTTAGCCAAGATAAACACCAATGCAGATAAGAGCATGGTAATCGGCAGTGTCAGTACCCAAGCTAATAAAATCTGCTTAATGGTTTGGCTTTGTAAGCCTGAGCGATTGGCCACCATAGTGCCTGCCACCGCCGAAGACAGAATATGGGTGGTTGAAACCGGCATTCCCGTCACGCTAGCAATCCCAATCGATGCCGCCGCCGTCACCTGAGCCGCAATCCCTTGGCTGTAGGTCATCCCCGAGGAGCCTATCTTCTCACCGACGGTATAAACAATGCGACGCCAACCCACTAAGGTGCCACAGCCCAAGGCCGTCGCAATGGCCACTATCACCCACAAAGGCGCGTATTCGGTTGACTTAGTTAGGTCCTTACGCCATTTATTGAGTGATGTTAACTCTTTGGCGGGTAAGTCTAATTTTGCCACTTTGCGCGCAGTATCATCGATACATAGCAGCAAGCGACGCACTTCACGACGTTCTTCGACACTCATCTCTTGAAAACTGCTGGCCTTATCTAAACGGCGATCGAGCAGCGACATGGCCGGTAACACGGTTTGTGCCGAGCAGTGGCTCAGTAAAGTGTCAGTCACATTCACTTGTGCTTTAACATCCACCAGATCGCTAATCACAGCTTGATTGCGACTGTAGATAGCCATAATACGGCGGTTAGCATCCTGTGTTCTCGCCAAATCATAGGATTGGCTACTCATGTCGAGGGCAAAATACGCTGGTGCCATACAGATCAGCACCAGCATCACTAAACCAATGCCTTTTTGGCCATCGTTAGAACCGTGGGCGAAGCTCACCCCCATGGCCGAGGCTATCAAACTGACGCGCGCCCAGAACGGCGGATGGCGTTTGCCATTAATCTGAAATTGTTCATCGGGGGTGCGGTGTATCTTGTGCTTTTGCCACACGTACTTCATTAGCAATAACAGTATCCCCGCCAGCACAAATCCCAGCGTGGGCGAAATGATCAACGACAGCATAATCTGCGTGGCTTTGGTGAGATTAATGCCGTGCAGTACAGGTTCATTGTGTATCCAGGCGAATGCGCCGCCAACCCCCATAATCGAGCCAATCAGGGTATGGGAACTGGAGGCAGGAATACCAAAATACCAAGTCCCTAAGTTCCAAATAATGGCCGAAAAGAGTAGTGAGAACACCATCAACAGCCCTTGGGTTGAATCCATTCCCAGTAAAGAATCGACGGGCAAGAGATGCACTATGGCATAGGCCACGCCAAGCCCGCCGAGCAGCACTCCGGCAAAGTTGAACAGGGCTGAAGAAATCACCGCGAGGTTGGCAGGCATGGCCTTGGTGTAGATGACTGTGGCAACAGCATTGGCGGTATCGTGGAAGCCATTGATAAATTCGTAGGCCAGCACAAATAGCACCGCCAGCACTAAAGCTACCGACCAACCCAGGCCGATAGAAGTCAATATCTCAAACATGAATCGCTAACCTATAACGAGGACGCCACAGATTACGCCTAAGGTTGACCTCTTTGACAGTGAAAAATTATTTAGATTTGCAAAAAGTGAATCAGTCCTCAATAACTCCGTGTCAGGCTTGCATTTAACAAATCCGCTAATGCAAAAACGCCAGCACAGGGCTGGCGTTTTAAGATTTAACACTGAGTCACGGCTTACTGCAGATGACCGGCGTTATGCAATTCACGCTCGTTCACTGGTGGTGGTGTCCACTGGTACATCCAAGTCTCAGTTAACGGTTGACCATCTACCTCTAAGTAAACTCTGAGGTTAATTGGCTCAACGCTGTCTTCTGGCGGCACTAGGTCAAACATAGCACGGTAACCGTTGATCGCATGTTGTGGGCGAGCAGATTCGATTTCTACACGACCCTGAGAGGTCGAAATCACCGCTTTCACTTGGGTATCTTTACCCAGCATAGGTAAGGAACCACCAGCAAAATCAATCACAAAGCGCTTGCTATAGTACTTACGCTTTTGACCAACCACACCACCAATACCAGTAAAGGTATCGACTACGCGGGCACGGGGTGACTGCACGGGTGGAATACCACCCCAGTACATGTTGTAGCTGTAGAGTAACTCTTGACCCGGCTGAATGGGCTCTGCAGGGTTCCAAAACGCCACGATATTGTCGAAGGTTTCATCCAGTGTTGGAATTTCCACTAACTGCACCGAACCTTTACCCCAGTTGCCAGTTGGCTCAATCCACAGGCTTGGACGCTTCTCGTAGAACACGCCATCATCTTGATAATGGTCGAAATTACGGTCGCGCTGCATTAAACCAAAGCCCTTTGGATTCTCATCGCTATAGGCATTAAAACGCAGGTTGCTTGGGTTGCCCAGCGGACGCCAAATCCATTCACCGTTACCCGTGTGCATGGCAAGACCGTCTGAATCGTGGATCTCTTGACGCCAATCGTAACCAGTGCGGCGATCGTTTTCACCCACCATGTACATACTGGTCAGTGGTGCAACGCCTAAACGTTCGATGGCTTTACGCGGGTAAATCGCTGCATCGACCTTCATTTTTAAACGCTCACCCGGTTCGATATCAAAACGGTAAGCCCCTGTTACACTTGGTGAATCTAACAGAGCGTACACAGTCGCAATATTAGAACCCGGTTGTGGCTTCTCTAACCAGAAACGGGTAAACATAGGGAATTCTTCAGGCTTAGGCAGCGCAGTGTCGACCGCTAAACCACGGGCAGATAGACCATATTGCATTTCTTGACCTACTGCGCGGAAATAGCTGGCACCTAAGAAGGCGACCACGTCACGCTGCCAGTCGGTATTAAACTGCATTCTAAACCCAGCAAAGCCTAGGTCTTTCGGTAGTTGGCTACCCTTTACCTTGGATTTACCGTAATCGAACATGGAAGACGAATATTCGATCAGCTTTGCCTTGCCATTTTCCAATTGGTAAATATGCACAGGCGTATCGAAGTACAGACCTAAGTGGAATAACTCGGCGCGAAACTCCGAATCATCCTCACGCCACAGGGCGGCTTTTTTCTTGAAATGGAACTGCTGGTAATCATCCCAGCTCATGCCCTGTAAGCTTTTTGGCAACTCGCCCTTATGGCTCACATAGGACTCAGTCGCCAGCGTATGGGCATAGCCTTTCAACCAGGCGTAGCTAAACTCTTCTTCCTGCGGCGCACTCGCCTTACCCGCTGCACAAGCAGATAAGCTTAACAACACGCTGCAAGTGAGTAGCACACTGCCCACCATGCGTTGTAAACGGCTACGGGTAGACTGAGCTTCCACCGACGGCATCACCATCGGCTCACGATTTAAATGTCTTTGTTCGGGAAATAAATTGGGTTGCATAAGCAGACTCTGATTTGGTGTAACTTCCTGACACTTCTCTGCAAAAGTAAGCAATATTGCAGTGACTGCCCTGTGGAGAACTGTTGATGACAGTGATAACCATACCTCTATCTCCATCAGTTCGCCAGAATCTAACATAATTTCGACGCAATGGAATATGTCACAGTGACAATATTCAATACTGACGCCAGTTTATGAAAATAGTATTAAAAAGGGCTGCAAAATGCAGCCCTTAGCAGTCATAAAACCAATGAGGTTAAGAGTTTGTATTCAGCACTGTTTTGCGTTTGTTATGGGCAATAATCAAGGCCACTAAACACACCACGCCGACCGCAATCCCCACGGGTTGGCTCAGAGATTGAGGCAAACCTAATCCAATACCCGCCGTCATGATGTAAGAGATGGTCACACAGGTTCCGGCAATCGCAGGCAAACTCACAATCCAATGGAAGCTACCTCTATCGAACAGGTACTTAGTAGCCAACCACAGCACGCTTGTCGATAACAGCATGTTTGAGAAGGCGAAATAACGCCAGATCAAGGAGAAGTCGATCTTAGTCATAAAGTAAGCGATAGTCAGGATAGGCGCTGCCACCAGCAAACGATTACGCATACTCTGTGGGATGTTAAAGGCGTCGATAATAGTGAGACGCAGCGATCTAAATGCAGTATCACCCGAGGTAATAGGGAATACAGCCACCGCAATAATCGCCATTACACCGCCTAATACACCAAGATAGCTAGTAGCCACTTGGTTAACGACCAGGCCTGGCCCACCTTGGTCGAGTAAGCTCTTAAGCTCAACATAACCACCCGGGAAGGCCGCAATACCCGCAGTCGCCCACACACAAGCCACAACACCTTCAGCCACCATAGCGCCATAGTAAACGGGGCGAACGTATTTCTCGTTGGTCAGGCAGCGCGCCATAATAGGTGCTTGAGTCGAGTGGAAACCACTGATTGCACCACAGGTAATAGTCACAAACAGCAATGGCCAAATCGGTAAACCGTCTGGGTTTGGCTCGAGTAACTCATTGTTGTAATGGCTGTGGTTGAAGTAAGCAAACACATCGCCCATTTCGGGTAACTGTGGAGCGCTGATCAGCAGAGCAACCGCAATCGAGGTGGTCATAACGATCATCAACAGACCAAAAGCGGGATACAGCTTAGTGATGATCTTATCGATTGGCAGCATAGTGGCTAAGAAGTAATAAGCCAAAATCACTAACACCCAGAAGGTGTTATTGCCAAAAATGGTGTCTTTAAAATAGTCGAGGTTACTTAACAGACCCGCAGGGCTCATGATAAACACCACGCCCACGAAGAACAGTAACATCGCAGTAAACAGCAGCATCACGCCTTTAAAGTAGACATTAAAGTAGTGACCGGCGATTTCTGGCAGACTCTTACCGTCTTCTTTAATGCTTAACACACCCGAGAAATAGTCGTGTACCGCGCCGCCAATAATGTTACCTAACACAATCCAGAGTAAGGCTACTGGACCATATAAAGCACCTAGGATAGGACCAAAAATCGGGCCTACACCAGCAACGTTTAAGAATTGGATCAAAAACGCTTTGGTGGGGTGAACGGGCACATAGTCCACACCATCTTCGAATCTTGCTTGGGGAGTTTGCGCTTTAGGATCAATTCCTGCTTGGCGCTCAACAAATGGGCTATAAAACTTGTATGCCAGCACTAAGAGCGCAAGGCATAAGAAGAAAATAAACATTATTTAATTATCCATACTTTAGTAGGAGGTGATTAAATGGAGAGTTTCATTGAGTTAGCCAATGAGGTCAAGCCATCACGTACTAGACTAAAGTCGGGTTGATAAATCTGAATTTACGATAAAACACGTATATCTAAATAGATTTATTAAATAATGTATTGGCTCCCAATATGCCAAAATCTCAGGTTAAGGGCTTTAAGCCTTTGGTTAGTGTGATGGTTTAAGCATCAGCGCAGCACAAACTCCAACAAAGGCGCCACATCGTCCGCCTCTTGAATGAGTCTGTCCATCTTTACAAACCCATGGCGCAGCAACACCCGCTGGGACGCAAGATTATGCTGTGCTACATGGGCAAAAAGCGGCCTTGAGGTCACTAAAGGTAAAAACGCGCTTAAGGTTAAGGTTGCTACCCCACGCCCCCAAAATGCGCGGTCAATCCAGTAACCAATCATCGCCTGCCCATCCATATGCCAATGGCCAATATTGCCAACGAGCAAGCCATCGACTTCTATTCCCCGTGCCAGTACCGACGCCTGTCCGAGGATATTTTGCTGCCAATGAAGGTAAAACGCCTCACGATCCCGCGAGGGAAATTGCGCCAATTGGGATGCTATCGGATCCTGTTGATGGGTGAAGATCAACTCCAGATCGTCTTGTCCTATGGGTCTCAATGTCACATTCGATACCCGTGTTTGCTTGTCCATCTTATATCCCTATTTGATTTAATTTAGTGTCACTAGATTTCGACATTCGCCGCCAGCTAAAAAAATGGGCGCATAACCCAAGCAGAGGTTAGCGCCCTAAGAGGCAAAACAACATCATTAAAACAAACAAAATCACATTAAGGTGGAGAGGGTTAACGCAAATTCAGCACATCACTCTCGAACACTAACTGAAGATCACAGCAAATACGGGCGCGCCCAGCACCATAGCAATCCCGATAAAAATCATGGTCAAACTGGCAATAACGCCCTCTTGCTGGCCTAACTCACTGGCTTTTGCGGCGCCCGCACCGTGGGCCGAAGCGCCCAATGCCACGCCCTTACCTAAAGACGTACGAATGTGCATCAGCTTGAACAGCGGCTCACATACCAACATGCCGATTATGCCGGTGATGAGCACCATCATGGCTGTCAGTTCTGGCACTCCGCCAAAGGCGCTTGTCGCCTCCATCGCAAAGGGCGTAGATACCGAACGCACCAACAAGCTCTTAGACAGCTCGACCGGCAGCGGCACAAATTTCACTAACAGCCAGCTAGAAATCATGCCCAGCAACAATCCCGCTATCACCCCAAGGGCAATGGTCAGTGGATATTGGCGAATGAGTTTACGCTCCCGATAAATCGGCAAGGCAAATGCGATCGTCGCTGGTGCTAACATCGCCATTAACCAATGGGTGTATTCAAAATAAGTCGGCAGTGGAATATCGAGATTAAACACCAAGAGCGTGATCACCACGGGCGCGAGTACAATCGGCGCCAACCACCACACACGGTGGAGCCTATATAAACGCTTGGCCGCAAAGTAACAGAATAGCGTTAATAACAAGCTGATAAGTGCCAATCCCGTCTGCGAAAACAGTAATTCAGAAATCGCTGCTGGGCTTAAGTTAAGGCTCGACATTAGGCGGCCTTAGCATGGCGACGCGCATGCTTTTTGATATTGAGTTGACGCTCAAAACGAAATACTCGGTCAACCACAAATCCCGTGCCCACCATCACGCAAACACTGCCCATGACTAAGGTGAAGAGAATATTCACCCCATATTGCTCAAACAGGCTCTCGTATTTGATAACGGAGATCACAGGCGGAATAAAAAACAGCAGTAACTCACCAATCAACCAAGCGGCACCAAGCTGCACCGCATTTTCAGGGATTAGCTTAGTCGCAAGTAAAATCAGTAAGATACCTAAACCCAATACACTACCAGGCACAGATAAATGCGCCCAAGTGGCTAACCAATGGCAGGCGAAAGACAATAAACAAAAGAGGCCAATTTGAGTTAACAATAAAGCCCCATGACGGCATCGACGTATTGCGGCTTGGAGGAAAGACATGTGGTTTCTCGATTTACACTAAAGTTGCTATAGGAATATTTTAGGCTTGCCTATTCAATAAAAAAAATGAATATTAAGCATGTAATCCATGAATTTTAAGAATGTATTATCGAGGCGAGAATGGATCTTAAAGTGCTGCGTTATTTTATCGAGATCATCGATGCCGGCGGTTTTGGTAAGGCCAGTGAAAAGGTTCATCTCACCCAACCCGCCCTCTCCAAGGCGCTGCGCCAATTAGAGGAAGAACTCGATCTGGTACTACTCGAGCGCGGCAAGCGTGGCACTCAGGTTAAGCTCACCCAAGCGGGAGAAGTGGTCTATCGCCATGGCAAGGAGTTGCTCGCTGGCCGACAACGCATGCTGGCCGAACTCAGTGCCCAGCGCAGTTTAACCGCAGGCGAATTAAAACTCGGTCTCGCGCCACTCGGCAGTGCTGAAATTTTTGCCCCAATCATTGCCAAATATCGCCAACAATATCCGCAAATTGATATGCACCTGCTGGTGCGCGGCGGCGTGGAGCAAACTTTAGCGATTCAAAAGGGTGAAATTGAACTGGCCACCGGGATTATTAACTTCGACGATGGTTACCACGGCATTCGGGTGTTTAACGATCCCATGGTGGTGGTGCTGCCCAAAGAGAATCCCCTCACCTCGCGAGCTATGCTGTCGATCCACGACTTAGTCGACGAGCCACAAGTGATGTTTGAGACCGAATATACCTTGTATCAACTGGTGCTAACCGCTTGCCAACACGCCGGATTTACTCCTAAAAATATCACTCGAGTCAGCCAAGCCGACTTCGGAATTGCCCTAGTCGCGGCGGGCACAGGCGTGATGATACTGCCGCGCTCTATCGCGCGGCGTTACAGTGTCTCTGGGGTGGTGAATATTCCATTGGCGAGCGATGAACTGCGTTGGGAGTTATCACTGTTTTGGCGCAAAGAACAGGTATTGTCCTTTGCGGCGCAGGCGATGATTGCGTTAGTGGAGAAACACTTAACGCAAAAGTAGCTCATTACCAAGGCACGACTAAGCTAAAACGCACTAAGGTATCGTTATCCCAAGGCAGGATGGGCAAGTAGTCGGGTGAGTGCACACTCTCCTTGGCATAGTGGTCTAGGTTGTATTCGGTATGCTCCACATACAGTAACCACTGGCTACCCTTCTCCCAATAATCCGTGTCGTAACTCATGCTGAAACGATATTGATTTTCAAGCCATTTATCACCGTCGTTCCAGTTTTGCGCGGCAAAACTCATGTTTAATTTAGGCGTGATATCAAAACCAAAACTGCCCATTAAGGTGTAAGCGAACTCGCCATTACCAAAATCGCCCCGATCGTAACCACGGGTACGGGGCACGTCGTCATCGATTTCTAAATAGTAATAACCCGCGCCCGCCTTTAACTGGGCCTGCGATTCCTGCCCCTTATAATTGGCGGTTAATTCAGGGAATAGCTTGGCTTGCTTTTCGATCGAACTCACAGTGTTACGTTTACCCTGTAGGTCCACTTGCCATCCGAAGAAGAAGCGAGGATCGATATGGTAGAACTCACCCGAGGCCACATAGTCCGATTTAAACCACACAGGAATATGGTCGGGATCGAGATCGTCGGTATCAATGTCGATAAACATATCCAGCATGGCAGACAGGTAAATATCCGACGCCGTGGTATGTTCAATCATAATGTTGCCGTTAAATCCAAAGGTGTGTGAACTCTCCTGTTCCACAATAAAATCGTGTATCCCCATGGTGTAATGCCACTGGGTCGATTCTTCTGCACTGACCGAAGTTGCTAGACCCAAAAGGAGTGCCGCTGGTGCCAGAGTTAGGTATCTCACATTTCGCTCCATAAATTGCTATTTGATCCTGCATTAAGATTAGATTAACTGGGCATAATTTAATGAAGTTTTTACAATTTTTGTTAGAAATCGTTCATCGCTAACTATTTTAGCCGTAAAAATGAATAAAAAATGATATATCCCGCACAAGTGAAAGCCGAAAATTGCTATTCACGGTCATCCTAAACAATTCACTAACGCTTTAAAAACGTGTCTATATCAAACACAGCAAGCGTTGTAATCACAAGTGTTTAGGCATACAACAACTGCGACCTCAAATGCATTTTTAATCACCTTTAAAGCATAATTATTGACACGAGAGCGTCACATCCCTATAGTCGCCACATTGCGAGTCATTCAAAAGAGAGTCTTAAATGAAAAAATCCATGTTATTAGGCGGCCTAGCCCTCACTGCCACCTTGTTGTTAGCTGGATGTGGGAAAAGCAACGATGTTTTAGTGGTTGGAACCAATGCGGCCTTCCCGCCCTTTGAATACGTTGGCGGACAAAGTGGCGACGAGATCAAAGGCTTCGACATTGAGCTTGCTAAACAAATCGCTAAAGATGCCGGCAAGACGCTCAAAGTCGAAAATATGAAATTCGATTCACTGATCGTGGCGCTAAACTCAGGCAAGATTGATTTTATCGCCTCGGGCATGACCATCACGCCAGAGCGTCAGGCCAGCGTTAACTTTTCGGAGCCCTACTATGAGGCGACTCAAGTGCTGCTCGTGAATAAAGATAACGACACCATTCATACCCTTGATGACATTAAAGACAAACACTTTGCAGTGCAGCTCGGCTCAACCGCCGATATGATGTCTAAAAAATATACCCAAAATGTCACCGCCTTTAACACCGGCTTCGAAGCCATCATGGAACTGAAGAATGGCAAAGTCGACTTAGTGCTATTCGATAGCGAACCTGCGGCGAACTATCTGGCGAAAAACCCTGATCTCAAACTGATCAAGCTGGACTTTCCCCCTGAGTTTTATGGCTTTGCGGTATCAAAGCAGCAGCCTGAACTTCTCAATAGCATTAATAACACGCTGAAAAAATTGAAAGAAAGCGGTCAATATCAGACGCTCGTTTCAGCCCATATCAAGTGATCCCTATGTTAGAAGCAATCAATACTTCGCTGTTTAGTCCCATTGGCGACGACGGCATGATAGGCATACTGCTGATCCTAAACGGCTTAAAAGTCACCTTGATTGTGACCTTCTTCGCCATGTTATTAGGCGCAGTATTAGGCGTGGGTACCACACTGATGAAGATGTCATCTAAGTGGTATATCCGCTTCCCCGCCGAGCTTTATGTTGGCGTGATCCGCGGCACGCCAGTGGTGGTGCAGTTAGTGATCCTTTACTTCATCGTGCTGGCCGCATTCGATGTTGATAAGGTCACCGCCGCCATCATCGCCTTCGGTTTAAACAGCGGCGCTTATATCTCTGAGATTATTCGCGCAGGGATCCAAGCCGTAGATAAGGGTCAAACCGAAGCGGCACGCTCGCTCGGCCTGTCACAGGCGATGACCATGAAGCTGATTATTCTGCCGCAGGCGATTAAGAATATTCTGCCCGCGTTAGGTAATGAGTTTATCGTGCTACTCAAAGAAACCGCCGTAATTGGCTTTATTGGCGGTGTGGATTTAATGCGGGCGGGTGAGATTATCCGTAGCCGTACTTTTGAAGACAGTATCCCACTCTTTACCTGTGCACTGATTTACCTGTTCCTGACCTACAGCTTCACATTTATGCTGTCGAAATTCGAAAAGAGGTTGAAGCAAAGTGATTAACATAACCAACCTACACAAAAGTTACGGCGATAATGCTGTTCTTAAGGGCATCAACGAACATATTCGCCAAGGCGAAGTGGTGAGTGTTATCGGCCCTAGCGGCAGCGGTAAAAGCACCTTTTTACGTTGCATCAACCTGTTAGAAAAACCCACCCAAGGGGATATTGAAATCGAAGGGCAATCCATTACCGCCAAGGATGCCTGTGTCGACAAATTACGGCAAAAAGTGGGCATGGTGTTCCAAAACTTCAACCTATTCCCCCATAAAACCGTATTGCAAAACATTACCTTAGCGCCAGTGAGCCTAAAGTTAATGACCCAAGCCGAAGCAGATAACAAGGCGCTCACTCTACTAACTCAAGTGGGTTTGCAGGATAAAGCTAATGCCTATCCTTCGAGTCTCTCGGGTGGACAAAAACAACGGGTTGCCATTGCCCGCGCGCTGGCGATGGAGCCGGATCTGATGCTATTCGATGAGCCCACCTCGGCACTCGACCCCGAAATGGTCGGCGATGTACTGGATGTGATGAAGGACTTAGCGCAAAAAGGCATGACCATGGTGATTGTCACCCACGAAATGGGCTTTGCACGCGATGTTTCCGACAGGGTCATCTTTATGGATGGCGGCTATGTGGTGGAGTCCAATATCCCCGAGGAATTATTCACCCGCCCCAAAGAAGCCAGAACCCAAAGCTTTTTAAGTAAAGTGCTGAGGTAATAAAGACTTATATAACATTGAAAGGTGAACAATGGTATTTGCTCGATGACACGCCGAAAGCTTTGAGACACTTAAAAGCTGGCTCTGATTGATGGATGAGTCATGGCATTCACTCGACGACTCGCAGCAAGTCCATCCGTGGATGCTCGACCGCCCCGTCCATGGGGCGGACGGTCGTCTCGCTAATCACCATGACTCTCCTGTTTAACATCGGTGTAGTCTGGTTGTTTTAAAGAAGATATTGACTCGTTTTGGGACAAAAGCGATTAATCTTTTTATCTATTTATGGAATTTATTGTCATTGCTTCCCCAGTGACTCGCCGTGAATATATCCCTATAGGCTCGACGGCGACATCCATGTCGCCAACGGTCACTGGTGCCCCAATGCCAATTTTTACTACCCATTTTCGATATGTACGTAAAAAGCAAAGGGGCAAAAATCGCGTTCGCCAGAAGCCAACGAAAATTGAAAATGGGTCGAAGTTAACAAGACTAGGCAAGTTTGATCCACTTTCACGTTCAAAAAATTGATAGGGTAATTTCAAATTAATACAGCAACTGATTACCAATGATCTTTTATCACCGACTTATGGGTATAAAAGATGGATATAAAAGACTGTGCAAACATCTGTTTGTGACTTTTTGGAGTCTGCACTCTCCAAAACGGTCTCTAGAACATAACCTCTATGGCATTACATTCCCGTAGGTTTCTCGCAGGTCTCATAGTTTTGCTGAGTACAAAAGGTCACAGGTGTGTAGATAATGTCATCGAATTTTTGTTTCGTGACAATTTTATATAAGGTCAAAATGGCCTGCCTGCCCATTTCATAGGGACTTTGACCAATGTTGATATGGGCAAGTCGGTCTTTCAGCATAGTTAATTGTTCTGGAGAGGTGTCGGTAATAATAATGACGATGTCCTTGTTATCGATTTTATCTTGATAGGGAGCCATCATTTCACGGTAGAGAGCTACATCATTTTGCGCCCAACCGCCAACGGCTACGAAGGAGTCGGCTTTAACAGGCTTACCTTTCATCACGGACTCCATTTGCTTAACCGCTTGACTAAGTTGGTCAAAATTAAACAAAGGCTCCCGCACTTCAGTCCAGCTCAAATCGTTATTGAGCAATTCACCCGGAGGGGTATTGTAAGTTTTGCCTGATAACGCAGAGCGAACGCCCATCAGTCTTAAATTCAGATTCGGAGAATCGGGCCGGCCCGATTGCATGATCAGGGTTCCCCCATTGGGTCGTATCTTTTTAAGCTCCTCCCCTAACGACTGACCTAGTGCAAAATTGTCGGTGCCGATATAAGCCAAACGTAAACTCTTAGGGTCTTCATCGATAGAAGCATCAAAGTCTGAGTCATAGGTAACAACAGGAATACCGGCTTCCTTTGCTCTCTTTAGGCTATTTTCGGCAAGATATTTAGATTGCGTAACCGCGACGGCAATTCCATCAACACCTTCATCAATCAGCTGATTTATCACTTGATCTTGCAATCTCACACTACTTAATTCGGGTCCTCGATAGATGCATTCAACCCCTTTAATTTGTGCGGCGGCGTCAACACAACCCGTTTGGCTTTGGTCAAAGAAAACACTATAGAATTTAGGCACTACTGCAAACTTAAACTCCTTCCCGTAGCCACAAGACAACGGTAATAGGCTAAAAGCAATCAGCAGCATCAATAATCTCGCCATACATTCTCCTAAACAGTAAGCTCGACTTAATAAAATGTAGCAAAGGAATAGATTAAACCACACAAGTGGCAACTGTATTATGGGAGACTTTTGATCTCACTCAGTGTTTTTGAGTTAGCTCATCTCTCTACCCACAACAAAACAGTACTCAACAATTTGTTAGACGAGTCATAACGCCAATAGATGATTCTTGCTATTCACTGCAATTCACCACAGCCGATAAGCATTCATTGCGTAAAACGGCTATTAATTTCAAAAATATTTTGAAACTGATAGCTGTTTTGATCACATTGTTTTTTGTCCAAACCTGCTTAAAATGCTGAGGTTGAATTTGTATTCCTAGATGATTTGGAGCCGTTACATGAGTGATTTAAGTTTTCTCGCTAAAAAGCGTTACACCACTAAGGCCTTTGATCCAACAAAGACGATTCCTGCCGACAAGATTGCCGAAATCAAGACCTTACTGCAATTTAGCCCATCATCGACCAACTCGCAGCCTTGGCACTTTGTATTGGCTGGCACGGCGGAAGGCAAAGCCTTGATCGCACAAGCGACCGAAAACTACGCCTTCAATACTCAAAAAATTCTCAATGCTTCCCATGTAGTCGTGCTGTGTACGCGCACTCAACTCGATGAAGCCCATTTGCTGCAAGTGCTTGAGCAAGAAGCCAAAGATGGCCGTTTTGCCAGTGAAGAAGCCAAGCAAGGTCAACATAATGGCCGTTCTTTCTTCGCCAATATGCACAAATATGAGCTAAAAGACGCCCAGCATTGGATGGAGAAGCAAGTGTATTTAGCACTGGGTACCCTGATGTTGGGCGCAAGTGTGCTCGATATCGATGCCTGTCCTATCGAAGGTTTCGATGCGACTAAACTCAATCAAGTCTTAGGCCTGCGCGAAAAAGGTCTGTGCGCCTCTGTCGTGGTCGCTCTAGGTTACCGCTCCGAAGAAGATTTTAACGCTAAGTTACCGAAGTCGCGTTTAGCGCAAGAGGTTATCTTTACCGAGATCTAAACCTCGCCTCTTGAGCGAATTTGTATATGCCCTTGTTTGTTATTGACAAATAAGGGCATTTTTATCGCCAGCTCTCTAGCATCAGCCAGCTACCATAACCGCAGTTAAAACCAACCAAAGGCGGAGTGACCTCAGGGTAAATTGCTCTAGAATCCTTCTTTGCCTACACTTTTCCTCTATGGCATAGTGTATTCCAAGCTCAGTAACGACTCGCATCACAATAAGATAAAAGCATTTAAAATCTTATAGATAGTGAATTTTACTTTTAATCACACTCGCTTGATAACAACTTAGGATGGGACAGTCAGTATGCTACTCGCTAAACCTTCACTCAGTGCAGAAGCTCAATCGGCAACGCTCTCGACCACTAAGGGCGATAACCCGTTAATCTGGCCCGTGTTATCCGTGTTACAAGCCTCTAATCAAAGCTGGAAAATCCATCACCTCGCTACCGAACTGCAAAATCGCGGGCTAATCCATCCGTTAGATGAAAACCCTGGTAATGATTTGTTTAAACGCAATTTTTTACTGATGAATGCCCTGTTCGAACTGCAAGAGATCCTGATGCCAAAGCAATGGCTGCAAGTCAAAGCGATGGAGATCCAGATTTTCCGCCTCGTGCCTTCCAACGTTAACCTATTGATAATGGAAGATACTTCACTGCGGGAATATTATCTTGACTGGAATAACTACGACACCAGTGAAAACGTAGTGCGCGAATTATTGGAAGCCTTCTGGAGCAGTTATAAGAGCTATATTGGCCTGAACGTGAACTTGATGCACAAGGGCCACGCCCTGAGGGTATTCGAGTTAGATGAGAGCGCCACCCCAAGGGACATCCGCAAACAATGGCGCCGTTTAGCGCTGAAATGGCATCCCGATAGACCCGAAGGCGATGCGGCGCGTTTCCGTGAAGTCTGTGAGGCTTGGCAATCCCTGCGGGATATTGCTTAAGTTTTTCCTTTTATATCTGTGATCCCCTTTGCAGTCTGACAAAGTTATCGAGCTAAACTCCCGCGGGATCACAGATTTAGTCCAATATCTACCGCCCATTTCAGCGATAATTAAGCATCCCAAACTAACCTAAAACCATATACACGCTGGTATAACGCGAGCGTAACTCCGAGACTGAAATCACCTGAGCCACCTTAGTCCACTTAGGTAGGTACAGCGCATGCAATTGATGCGGTGAATTCACTCTAACCGAATTTGAGGGTTCTATGATCAAACCAATCGCCTTGGCTGTCGCCTTAATCGTTGCACCATTTAGCACCTTTGCCGCCAACTTTGTCGAAGGCACGCACTACACGCAAATCTCTGACAAAGCACCGAGCAGCAAGCCAAAACTCACCGAGTTTTTTTCCTTCTATTGCCATAACTGTTTCAATATGGAAACCAACTATCTGCCTGATATCAAAGCCAATCTAAACAAAGGTATTGCATTTGATACTAAGCATGTCGACTTTATGAATAGCGACATTGGCACCGAAGTGATGCGCTCACTGGCAGTTATTCATGAGTTAGATAATAAAGATGCGTTAACCCATGCGATGTTTGCCGCCATCCAAGGCGAAGCAGGCGCAAACGGCCACGACCACAGTGCGCCAGGCCATAAGCACGAGCCGCAAATCAACAGCCGTGACGACATTAAGCAAATTTTTGCCAAGTTTGGTATCGATGCGGCCAAGTACGACCAACTCGCCGACAGTAAAAGCACAGATGAGAAGCTAGCCCTGTGGCGTGCCCAGCAAAACCAATTCCGCGTTGAAAGCGTGCCAGCCTTTATCGTTAACGATAAATATGCGGTTAACTTAAGCAGTATCAAAACCTTAGATGAGCTGATTGGCTTAATTAACTATCTGGCCGTCGAGAAAGATGCTCAGGCGCCTAAGAGTTCAGGCGGCAGCTTAAACTGGTTATTCTTAGCCTTTGCAGCCGTTATCGCCCTTGGCCGCCAAAAGCGTTTGAGCTAAGGTTCGATTGACGAGCGGCCAACAAAAAACCAGCTGTGATGCTGGTTTTTTTGTTGGCCCGGTTAACGACTAAGGGAAATTACGCTCGGCAACCCCTTTGGCCGTCACTGTCACCCCAGTTTCAGCGGCGTGAATAAAGAAAGGCGATTCCACATCATCGGGATTGTTACTCACATCTGGATCATCATTTTGCGCTAGGCAGGTATAACCTAAGCTGTAATCCCCCGCGACCACAAAGCCAAATTCATAATCGTGGCCGATGACTTGGCCGTTTGCATCGGTAACATCATTCACCCTAGCCGCCGCAATAGGAGCAATTTCAGTGGCCGTGTCGGCCTCGGTTCTGAAATCCTTCATCTGTTCCAGCGTGGTATTGGCAGGATACAAATAAACCGCTGGCGAGAACACTGAGCCACCCGCAGCGACTTCACAACCTTCCATCACAGTAGCGCCAACCGTGCCTTTAATCGCGCCCACTTCGGACTGATTAAATAATTGCACTGAAGTCGGTTTTAGCGTCCAGTAATCTTTATTACCGTGGGGATCCTGCAAACCTTTGCTTAAATCAAACTCGGCAACAAAGCTATTGACGCCCGCCGCGATGGTGAATTTCTTATTGAAAAACAATCGGCCCGTATCGCTTTCATCGGCACCCACACCGCCGCATGAGCCGTTGCTGTTGGTCGTTAGCCCATAGAGAGTGTCGTCTAAGGTTTGTACGTGTGAGCTGTCGCTATTGGCTACTGTTCTGTTTTTCATATACAAACACATTTGATATTCGCCCACGGGAATCGATTGACCGCTCACTAGGGTATCTACCGCACTGCCTTGAAACTCCAATAAATCGACAAATTTAAGCTCGCCATTTGGGGCGACATTGAACGAGTAGCTACCAGTGTCGTTCTTTAATACCACTTGCCTGAATGCAATCGTGACCGATTTTGCATCGGCGGGATTATCGGATACGCCTAGGCTGAATGTCGCCATTTGGGTGGCAGGTTCGCCCGAGTCAGATCCACCGCAACCAAACAGCAAACCTGTTAACGCTATCGCTAGAGCACTTTTTTGAATATTCATAGGATACCTTCATTAGTCTTCCACAAAATTCTCAACATCGTCATACCTCGCCCCATGAGCACACATCGTAACGCCAAAGCATGAAAACAACGGCTCAAACGGGCTGGGTAGGCATGTAGAGATAAGTCTAGGGCTGAGTGTGCAGCTTGTCGATGAACGTACGCTGAACGGTGAAAATCCGTTCAACGGTGGAAGATATTAAGAAGGCGTAGGACTCGATCGGAGCAAAGCCAGATCCTTAGGTGCATCCGCGCGTAATTTCGACTTATTGCCTAATAAATTCAATGATGTGAGATGCCGCTAAAACCAAGTGAACCACTAAAAAGCCAATAAATACATCGGCGCAAATTTGATGGTAACCACGCCATGTCATCGCCAGCGGGGTACCTTGATAGAAAAACCACAGCGCCCCAGTCACACCCGTTGCGACCAGCAGCAACATGCCAATGCCTTCAACCGTGCTGAATAAGCCCTTGCCCCCGGCAACGGGCAGTTTTCCCTTAAAAAGTCCTTTAATATCCTGTATGAGTTGCCCCCAATCCCCCACCAGCCAGGCGAAGTATTGATGCCATTTGCCTTGAATACTGTTGCGCAGTAAAAATAAGATCCCCAATGCAGCTGCAATTAATCCAAGATAAACATGCAGATAATCCCAGATACTGGCATTGGCGCGCAGGCTTCTACCGATAAAAATCCATGGGCTGGTGCAGACGAGTAGCCCCACGGATAGCACAATCCACAGGTGTAGACGCGCCAACACAAAATCGAATATCTGGGTTACTTTTGCCGACATAGTGGGTTTCCCCTTAAGAGCTAAGCGACGGGCTCGCTCAGGCTTGGTGGATCAACAGGCCGAAATCATTCACTTTTTGCCAATCCGTGTATTCAACATTGGTAACAGGATCCGTCGGCCCCTTAGTTAACCACATGATAAAGCGAATGATATTTCTATCGAAGGCATTGTAGCCTTGGTAATTTAGATTACCGCCAAACACTTGCAACAGGGTTGGGCGCCAAGTGGTTTTGCTTAAAAACGCCTGCATATAAGGATTGGTTTCTGGGGTGTTTTTCTCAGGTTTACGGGCGACTAAACTGACGGAGAAAAAACCGCTCACCTTTTGCGTGAGGATCTTTTGATGCTTTTGAATAAATTCGTACAACGCCGGATTATGTTTTCCGTGGCGAATACTGGCGCCAATAACGATCTTATCGAAGGACTCCATCGCCGGCACAGCCTTAATATCCGCAATCACCACAGAATTACCTAACTCTTTGAGTTGCTGCGCCAATTGATTGGTGATTTTGCGAGTTTGACCATGAACACTAGAGAAGATGATCAGAATTTTTTTCACTTAAGCCTCGATTATCTCAACAAAAATAAGAAAAAGCGGCCAGAAGAAAGACAAAGAACGGCGGCTTTATGTTGACCTAAACAAACCGATAAATTCAGCCCTATAACACAATTCACCACTTTGATAATCAAGCGCCTGCGAAGCGCATCTATGGTGCATGAGTTAAATAGAGGCGGTTTAGGTTTACCACGCAAAAAGCAAACTGCCTATTACGATATTGCATACTAGGTGATTTAGTCACCGATTTACATGAAATAGATCACGGGCTTAGCGCCAAATGGCCGCTGGATATACGGTAATTCTAGCTTGCTCACAAAAATAAATATCCGCATCTCTGGGATCAAAATGTTACAAAATCAGAAATAAGTGCCAATCCTTAGCGCTAGCGCATAAAAGACAAAAGCATTAGCATTTGTTCACTTATCGCCTGAGTACCCTACCCATGAAAACAACTCAAAACGCAGATCCCAAAGCACTGCTGCTGTGGATGACGTTTGTTATGTCGCTCGTGTTCGCCGTTTGGCAAGCCCTACTGAACAACTTCGTGATTGAAAAAGCCCAATTCACTGGCGCCGAAATCGGTATGCTGCAAAGCCTAAGGGAAATCCCCGGCTTTTTGGCCTTTACCGCTATTTTTGTATTGCTGTTAGTGCGCGAGCAGGCCTTCGCCCTGCTGTCATTAGCCCTTCTGTGCATTGGCGTGGCGATTACCGGCTTTTTCCCGCAGGTATTGGGCTTATACCTCACCACATTGTTGATGTCGGTTGGTTTCCATTACTTTGAAACCATTAACCAATCCCTCACACTGCAATGGGTCGCGAAGCAGGATACTGCAGGTTTTATGGGTAAAGCGCTGGCATGGCGCTCGGCAGCGGCCTTAGTCGGCTATGGCAGTATTTGGCTTGTCATGACCTGGCTTAAACTCGATTACTGGCATATGTATTTGATTATTGGTGTATTAGGCCTACTGATGGTGATCAGCATGAGTCTGTACTACCCACAGTTTGATACCCACGAAGTGCAACACAAAGAAATCATCCTACGTAAACGCTACTGGTTGTATTACCTGTTAACCTTCTTTTCTGGCGCCCGTCGGCAGATTTTTATGGTGTTCGCAGGCTTTATGATGGTCGAGAAATTCGGCTATACCGTCAGTGAAATCACCGCTCTTTTCCTGATCAACTATGTGGTCAATCTACTGTTTGCGCCGTCCATTGGTCGCCTAATTGGCCGCATTGGCGAGCGCAACGCCCTCACAGTGGAATACATTGGGCTCTTTTTTGTGTTTGTCAGCTATGCGCTTGTCGAGCAACCCCATATGGCCGCCGCCCTCTATGTGATTGACCATTTGCTGTTTGCGATGGCAATTGCCATGAAAACCTATTTTCAAAAGATTGCCGATAGCAAAGATATTGCGGCCACCATGTCGGTCAGTTTTACCATTAACCATATCGCTGCGGTGATTATCCCTGTGCTCTTGGGCTTGCTGTGGCTGAGCGATCCCGCCCTCGTCTTCTACATTGGCGCTGGATTTGCGGTCTGTTCCTTAGTATTGGCACTCAACGTGCCGCGCCATCCCTCACCCGGGAATGAAACCAATTGGGCTTGGTCTGCTAAATCCATCGAAAAACCGAGTCTCGACAGTTAAAAAGTGCCCGCAGCGTAATAAAAGCAATCCAGCGCAGAGACTTAAGGATTGCAATCGACTAAGCTGGAAGCATTTCGTGGGGTCAACTTGATCCCACGAGCTAACAAAAATAGGGCCAACACAAATAGGTCAAACAGGATAAAGGCATGAAGGATTCAGATATTTTAATGCTTGCGGATGAAGCGGCTCCCGCAGCCGAGGTCTCGGCCCGTAAAAAAGCGCTGGTACTGGGTCGCCAACTCGGGCTCGCCAGTGAGCAGGAATATCGCCCCGCCAATGCCTCGATTGCCGAACGCGCGCAACATAGGGAGCGTAAACTCGCCAGCCAGTATCAAGCCAATGTCGAAACCATTTTCGCCCTCGCCTTGAGTTACACCCCGTCGGATGTCACAGGGGTCGATCTGGATCCCGACTGGAGCCATCAATTTTTTTTGATGGCGGAGCAAATCCACAACCGCAAAATGCAGGATCTGTGGGCCCGTATCCTCTCCAGTGAAATCGTCAACCCGGGCAACTTTAGCCTGCGCACCCTAGCGCTGTTAAAACAACTGACCCATAGGGAAGCGCAAATCCTCGAAAAAGCTCTCGGTATGGCGGCCAAAGTGAATAATGAGCAGCGCTTAAAGCTGATCAGCGGCTATCGGCTCACGGGCGGACTCGGCCAATACTTTCGTAAAAATACCAGTGTCACCCTAGGCTTATCCCAATTTGGTCTGCCCTACTCCAGCATTCTCACCTTAGTCGATGCGGGGATCCTGCACAGCAGTGAGTTTGAAACTGGCCTACTCAACAGTAAAACCCCCATCCAACTCACCATGCCCGGCATCCAAATGAAGCTCACTCCAAAGAGTGGTAACTTGCTGTTTAGCTACTATCGCTTAACCCCGATTGGTGATGAGCTGGCGCAACTGGTGCTACCAAAACAAGACCAAGATTACCTGAAGGCGCTACAGGCGCTATTTGCGAAGGATTTTAAAATAGAGTAATCGCTTAAACAGACTTATATGTCTGACCACGAAATCTTTTCTTGAATTACCCCTGAGTGTCGCAAATACTTTGAGTATAAAAAACACTCAATTCTAAACTGGGTAAATAAGGATGTTTCGACATCTCAAGGAAAGAGAATATGGTCAGCCAATCGCAAGACATTATCTTCTTAGATGAACCCGAACCAAGTACCGCGCTAAAGGCGACGAAAGCGGTCAAAATTCTCACGGTAGACGATGATATTAACTTCCAACGCTCTACCGCTTTCGCCTTGTCCACTCTCACCATTCTTGGCGCAAAAATAGAATTAACCCAAGCATTTAGTTACGCAGAAGCCTGCCAGATGGTCGCCAATGAAGACGATTTTGCCATTGCCTTAGTCGATGTGGTGATGGAAACCGAAGATGCTGGCCTCAGACTCGTGCGAGGCATCAGGGAAGTGCTCGGAAACGAGAAAATCCGCATTATTCTGCTCACAGGGCAACCCGGTATGGCCCCCGTGTTTAACGTGATGCGTGATTATGATATCAATGACTATTGGACTAAATCCGAGCTTTCCGCCGACCGTCTGCAAACCATCTTGACCACTAACCTGCGCTCCTATCAGCAGATCAGTAATATCGCTAATGCAAAGCGCGGGTTGCAGTTAATTGCCGAGTCCAGCGGTGCCCTCTACACCTCGCGCAATATCAAAGAACTGTCGAGCAAAATGCTTCAACAATTGGCAATTCTGCTAAATTTACCCTCGGGCGGCATAGTCTGTGTTAAAGCCATTAACGATCTGCATGAATTTGGCCATATGCATCAAATCATTGGCGCTTCAGGAGAGTTTGAATCCTACTACGGTAAAGCCTTACAGCAGCTCGAACAGCAACATATCCGCATCCAACTCGAGTTGTGTCTAAGCAGCAAACACTCCCGAATCGAGTCGCAATATACCTGCCTGTTTTTCCCCGGCGAGCTTGCCGGTAATGACTATGCCGTTTACCTCGCCACGGGGCGACTACTCGATGCGACCGAAACCGAGCTTATCCGTGTTTTTAGCATGAACATTTGCGGCGGCCTGCACAGCGTATCGCTAATGAGCCAACTGGATAAAATCGCCTTTGAAGATCCCTTACTGAAAATTCCCAATCGCAATGTGCTTATCCGCACACTAGATGGCATTTTGAAGGAAGACATTCGCGACAAATTTAATTTATTACTCATAGACATAGATAAGTTTTCAGACTTCAACCATGTATTTGGCTCAGAGCATGGCAACAACATGCTCAAGCATGTGGCAAATAGTCTAAAAGATCAGTTCGACGCCAGCGTGCTGGTCAGCCGTTTAAAGGATGATAAGTTTGCCATTTTAGGCCCTAAACATTTAGTTTCAGCCGCTCTAATTGAGCAATTATTTGTCGAGCCATATCAACAGGGTACCTCCTGTATTACAGTCAATATCAGTACAGTTACCCTGCCCTTGGAACTGGCCGAAGGGGATGCGGTAGCCGCCATCACCCAGCTGAATATGGCACTGAAAAAGGCCAAGAGCCTCGGGATACGTCAGCATGTGACGTATCAACCATCTAAAGATGATGTCGCCACGCATTTTGAATTACTGCAGGCCTTGCAACTTGGTATCACCCAAGGAGATATCAATATCGCGCTGCAGCCACAGGTGTCGTTACAAACGGGGGAAGTCGTAGGTGTCGAAGCGCTGGCGCGCTGGACCTTGCCCAATGGCGACAGCGTGCCCCCTTTGCGCTTTATTCCCATCGCCGAAGCTACGGGGCTGATCACAAAACTTGGGAAACAATTATTTGTGCAATCTTGCCAAGCCATGCATGCCTTAACCGAAGCGGGTTACCCGAATCTGCGGATCGGCGTTAACCTCTCGGCGATGCAGTTTGAGCAAGAGCAAATCGTCAATCAGCTCAATGCCGATATCCAAGCGGCACAAATTGCCAGTGATCAGATTGAAATTGAAGTCACAGAGTCGATTGCCATGCAGAATTTTGAGGTGATCAATAAGCAACTCAAAGCCCTGCGTAATATGAATATTAACGTCGCCATCGATGACTTTGGCACTGGTTTTTCATCGCTAGCGTACCTCAGCAAACTCACCTTCGATCGCATTAAAATTGATAAATCCTTTATCGATAATGTCACCACGGATGATGGTGCCGCGGCCATTGTCGACAGCATTATCCTGCTAGGGGAACGCTTTAAGATGAATGTGATCGCCGAAGGTGTCGAAACCCTAGAGCAAGCACGTTGGCTGAAACATCGAGGATGCCACGATGCCCAGGGCTATTTTTACGCGAAACCAATGCCACTCAAAGAGCTACTCATTTGGTTGGCCAACTTCCAAAAACGCATTATCGAATGATATTGAGCCGAGCCATGACGCCCTTACAACTGCTTAGTCGCTACTGGCTTAAACTGATGTTGCCTTGGTTACTCTTGGTACCCTTGCTAAGTCTCGTGCTTTATCAAAAACGCCATGAAGAAGCGATGACGCCTTTAGCGCGACAGGCGGCGATGGTGCTGGCCGATGCCAACCAAACCATAGCCTACTATTTGGGCAGTCTTAAACGGGATGCGCTGTTTCTCGCTAAATATCAACTTCTTCTCGATACCGCTTCGGGCAAAAATACCGATCTCAGTACCGTCGAACACTTTTTTAAGGCATTCAGTGAGGCGTCACAGCAATATGACCAAGTGCGCTGGCTCGATAACGACGCCATGGAAAAGGTACGCATTAATCTCATCAACCAAGTCGCCCAAATTGTGCCGCAGACAGAGTTACAATCTAAACAGGGGCGCTACTACATAGCACCGAGTCTGGCGCTTGAGCCCGATACGTTTTACTTCTCCCCCCTAGACTTAAACGTTGAAAACAAAGTTATTGAAACCCCGATTAAACCAATGCTGCGTATCACTACCCCAGTGTTTTTAGTCTCGGGGGAAAGGCAAGGATTTATTGCGCTGAATTTTCTCGCCCAAACCCTGTTAGACGCTATCGCCAGCACAGCTAAAGGCGGAGTCGAACTGTCGATGCTAAACGCCGATGGTTACTGGTTATTGGCGCCGCAGCCGCAAATGGCATGGGGATTTATGTATGGTCGAGAAGATTTAAAGTTTGGTAATAACTATCCCGAAGCGTGGCAAGCCATCAGCAAAAATACCGAACTTGCCTTTACCACATCAAATGGATTTTGGGATTATGAAAATGTGCAAAATCTCGGTAATGCGACGCTACCGAATTGGCGCTTGGTTGCTCATATTTCCCCAACAGTGTTAAGCCAAATCACCCTGCAATGCGCTCTGGAGTCTTTAACTATCGGGCTAATCTTGTTGATTTTAGGCGGCATAGTCTGTTGGCGCGCGGCTAAATCTATGTATGAACGGGATAAACTCCACGACGATTTAACCGAGCAGCAGCGACGGCTAGCAAATAGTAATAAAGCGCTGGCGCAGTCACTGCAACACCTGCACGATACTCAGCAGCAACTGATTGAAACCGGTAAATTATCTTCTCTTGGGATGATGGTGGCGGGTGTCGCCCATGAGCTCAATACCCCTGTGGGCGCCTCTTTAATGACCCTATCGAGCATGAAGAATGAGTGCAGCAAATTGCAATCTGCCTTCGAAACGGGCCTTAAACGCTCCGATGTCGATACGTATTTTGAGCACTTTTATGAAGGCGCCGAGATAGTCCAAGCAAACCTAGAACGCGCAGCCGCCTTAGTGAAAAGCTTCAAACGGTTAGCGGTCGACCGCACCGGTGAAGAACGTCGTGCCTTTAAACTCACTAGCCTAGTGCAAGATATGCTGCACACCTCATGGTTAAGAATGAAGAAGCAATT
This sequence comes from Shewanella sp. GD03713, assembly GCF_029843705.1. Taxonomy (NCBI): domain Bacteria; kingdom Pseudomonadati; phylum Pseudomonadota; class Gammaproteobacteria; order Alteromonadales; family Shewanellaceae; genus Shewanella; species Shewanella sp. GD03713. Next base: position 982,593 of record NZ_JAOCIW010000001.1, on the reverse strand, counting down.
TCATGAACTGAATATCGACATCTCACCCGAGATAGAACTCAATAGTTATCCAGGCGCCCTTGGGCAAGTACTCGAGAATTTAGTCTCAAATGCGCTCACCCATGCGTTCGAAGATGTCGGTAATGGGCAAATCAACATTACGGCCTACAGCCTCGAAGATGCCTTTGTCGCCATTACCGTCACAGACAATGGCGGCGGCATGGACGATGCAACCTTAAAGCAGATCTTCGATCCCTTCTTTACCACTCGAAGAGGTAAAGGCGGCACAGGTTTAGGATTACATTTAGCACATCAACTGGTGACCCAGTTACTAGGCGGGTATATCAAAGTGACGAGTGAACTGGGCAAAGGCACTTGTTTTACATTAACCATTCCAACAAATGCCCCTGAGTCCCATAAAATCAGCTTAGGCTAATGCTTTCGCCTTATCGGGATTGATGACCCCAATCGCGGTTAAATAATCGATTAAAGCACGCACTTGCGAGGCTAAATCCCCTTTACTGGTATCAATCGTTAACTCCGCCGAGAGCGGCGCCTCGTAGGGTGATGAAATACCGGTAAAGTTGCTGATCTCACCGCGGCGAGCCTTAACATACAAGCCCTTAGGATCGCGCTGCTCACATATGCTAAGCGGCGTCGACACATGCACTTCGATAAATTGACCTTCTGGAAAACGTGCACGTATGCTATCGCGCTCCCCGCGAGTCGGCGAGATAAAGGCCGATAGTACGACTAAGCCCGCATCCACCATAAGTTTTGCCACTTCGCCAACGCGGCGTAAGTTTTCATCCCTATCGGCGACGCTAAAACCCAGATCCTTACATAAACCATGGCGCACATTATCGCCATCGAGCAAATAAGTGTGAAAGCCCGCCTCAAACAGTGCGCGCTCAAGCGCCCCTGCTAAAGTCGACTTACCCGCACCAGACAACCCAGTAAACCAGAGTAACACTGGATTTTGGCCCTTAAGCTTAGCTCTGGCCGCTTGGTCGACACTATGTTGGTGCCACACAATATTGCTCATAAACACTCCTCAAACCTTAGACCGCAAAAAGCCCAAGGCAAAAAATCATTAAAACGGAAAGATAACTGGCACCATAAAAATCACTATCAGGGAATAAAGCACAGATAGCGGTAGCCCTAAGCGCAAAAAGTCACTGAAACGATAGTTGCCCGCGTTAAACACCATTAAGTTGGTTTGATAACCGTAGGGCGAAATAAAACTGGCACTGGCCCCAAACACTACCGCCATAATAAATGGTCTTGGATCGACGCCATAATTCAGCGCCACCGCATAGGCAATCGGAAAGGCCAAGGCAGCCGCGGCATTATTGGTAACGAGTTCAGTTAACAACAAGGTGACTAAATAGACACCCACAAAGGCGCCAAACACCCCATAACCATTGATGGTACCGAGCAAGCCTTGCGCTAACCCATCGGCAAGACCAGTGCTCATCATCAGATTCGCCAACCCTAAGGCACTGCCGACTATCACTACTAATTCCAGTGGGAAGCGACGCTTAAGCTCCGACAAGGTCACAGCGCCAATGGCAAAGTAGCTCAGCAGTAATAGCACTAAGCCCTTGGCCAGCGGTAATACGCCGGTCAGACTAAGCACAATGGTGAGCACAAAACTGCTTAATACAAAACGGCTGCGGCGGCTGTCTAAGCGCACATTCAAATCGAGTCCGCTGACGGCGGCAAATTCAGTACTCAGCTTAGCATTGGTGCTAAAACCATCCCCCGGTGTCAGCAGCAACACATCGCCTGGTTGTAATACGATATCGCCCAAACCACCTTTTAGCGGATGATGACCACGGCGAATCGCCATTACCGCCGCATCAAACTGTTCGCGAAAGCGAGACTCCTTTAAGGTGCTGCCCACTAGACTCGATGAGGGTGCTAACACGGCTTCGACTAGGTTTTGCCCTTTTGCTTGATGTTTACCAAACCAATCCAGACCATCGAATTGATGCAACAGCTCCACCGACTCCACCGCGCCACTGAAACGCAGCACATCGTCCGCCTGTAACACTAACTGTGGCGGAACCGGACAAATACAGATGCCGCTGCGCTCAAGCTCGACTAAATAGAGCTTTTTCAGGGCTCTTAATTTGTTGTCCACCACGCTACGACCGACTAAAGACGAGCCTTTGGCCACATGGGCTTCCAGCAGATAGGGCAGTGTCTCTTCGGTCGAATCCTCTCGCCTGTCGGGTAAGGTATTGGCCAATACAATCAGCAGCACTATGCCTAACAGCACAATCAGCGTGGCCACTGGCGTGAACTCAAAGAACCCCAGCGCAGGCAAGCCCGCATTTTCGACAAAAGAGTTGACGATAAGGTTAGTGGAAGTACCAATTAAGGTCAGCGTACCGCCCAGAATCGCCGCATAGTTAAGTGGCAACAACAACTTAGCTGGAGCATGAGCCTGATTGCGGCGCACCACTCCAATCAAAGATGCAACGACGGCGGTGTTATTGGTAAAAGAGGACAGCAGCGCCGTCGAAAACCCCAATTTTGCCATAGTCACCGCAAGCGAATTATTGCCAATCACTTGGCTTAACTTGCCCAGCAACGAGGTTTTTTCCAGCGCCGTCGCCGCCAGCACCAATAACACCAATGTGACTAAACCTGTGTTGGTAAAGCTAGTGAGCGCCGTGTCGAGTGATACCATTCCTAGGAGGTAACAGAGTAAAAAAGCAAATAAAAACAACACAGCAGGATTAATGCGGCCGGCGATTAAGCCAGCCACTAATCCAAACAACACTATAGCTAATAGCCACAAGTCACTCACGTATTAGGCTCCAAGCTTTGAAATATCAATCGCTTGCCAATGCGGGAAGTGCTTACGCACCAGCGCATTAAACTCGATTTCAAAGGCGCTAAATTGTGAGGACGCTTGCTTGTTCACATGCTGTCCCGATACCACCATCACAGCCGCCACAGTAGCATTGGATAAACGGTCAATCAGGATCATGCCGCCAGTATCACGCACCAGAGAATAGGCATCGAAGACGATATCTTCGGTCAGTTCTAAGGTCACGCGGGCGATGGCATTGAGCCCTAAAGTGTCGGCGCTGCTGCGCGCAAGTGTGTTCACATCAACCACATAGTCGATGGCCGTCACAGAGGCTTGGGTCTTCTTACCCGCAACTTTAATGTCGTATAACTGGCCGAGTTGTAATGGTTTTTCATCCATCCACACTAGGTCAGCCACGATTTGATTGGCAACCTGTGGCGCACTCTCTGGCAGTGCCAGTAAGTCACCACGGGAAATATCGATTTCATCTTCTAAGGTGATAGTAACGGCTTGCCCAGCAGTCGCTTCGGCGAGATCGCCATCGAAGGTCACAATGCGTTCAACCTTGCTACGCTTACCCGAAGGCAGCGCAACCACCTCGTCACCCACCTTGATGACACCAGAGGCTAAAGTACCGGCAAAACCACGAAAATCGAGATTTGGACGCGACACATATTGCACTGGGAAACGTACAGGCAAGGCGCTGAGTTCACGTTGAGTATCAATGGTTTCGAGCAGTTCCAGCAGTGTGCCGCCCTGATACCAAGGCGTATGCAGACTCGGCTCAACCACGTTATCGCCATTGAGTGCAGATAAGGGTACAAAGTGGATATCTAAGTCGCCAAAATCTTTTACGAACTCACTGAAATCATTACGGATACGATTGAACACTTGCTCATCGAACCCGAGTAAATCCATCTTATTAACCGCGACCACAAAGTGACGAATACCCAGCAAAGAGGCAATAAAGGCATGACGCTTGGTTTGAGTCTGCACGCCATAACGCGCATCCACTAAGATCACTGCTAAATCACAGGTTGAGGCGCCAGTCGCCATATTACGGGTGTACTGCTCATGACCTGGGGTGTCGGCGATAATAAACTTACGCTTGTCGCTTGAAAAATAACGATAAGCCACATCGATAGTAATGCCCTGCTCGCGCTCGGCTTGCAGACCATCCACCAACAAAGCCAAGTCTATGGCTTCACCCGTTGTGCCCATCTTAGCGCTATCATTTTTTAAGCTGGCGAGTTGGTCTTCATAAATCTGCGCGCTGTCATGCAGTAAACGGCCAATCAGAGTGCTCTTGCCATCGTCTACGCTGCCGCAGGTTAAAAAGCGCAACAAACCTTTATGTTGTTGCTGGGCTAGATATTCTTTTACCCCGTGCTGGCTGATTTCTGCCGCCATACGATTGGTTTTATTGACCGCTTTATCCATCTTTATCTCACTCTTATCTTGCTCAACTGTTCGTGAAGTCACTGGTACTTGATTGCTCTAAAAGCCTTCATCGGGACATTCACGAAATCGGTTTAATCTGTCTCTCAACCTGTGCACGAAATGCCTTGGTTTAGAAATAACCTTGGCGTTTCTTCTGCTCCATCGATGCACTCTGATCCGAGTCAATCAATCGCCCTTGGCGTTCGCTCGAGCGAGTTAACAGCATTTCTTCGATGATTTTTTCGAGATTATCCGCCTGCGAATGCATCGCCGCCGTCAATGGATAACAACCTAAGGTTCTAAAACGCACCACCTCATGCTTGATGGTTTCGCCTTCCTCGAGCTTCATACGCTCATCGTCGGCCATAATCAGCTGACCACCACGCTCAACCACAGGGCGCTCAGCTGCAAAATACAGTGGCACTAACTCAATGTTTTCTTGATAGATATATTGCCAAATATCGAGTTCGGTCCAGTTAGATAACGGGAAGACACGAATACTTTCGCCCTTATTTACCGCGCCGTTATAGGTGCGCCACAGCTCGGGACGCTGATTCTTGGGATCCCATCTGTGGTGACGATCGCGGAACGAATACACCCGCTCCTTCGCGCGGGACTTTTCCTCATCGCGGCGCGCACCACCGAATGCGGCATCGAAACCATATTGGTTTAAGGCTTGTTTTAAGCCTTGGGTTTTCATGATGTCAGTGTGCTTGGCACTGCCATGGTCGAAGGGGTTAATCCCTTGGGCAACGCCTTCTGGGTTGGTGTGGGTTAATAATTCAAAGCCAAACTTTTTCGCCTGCGCATCACGAAAGGCGATCATCTCTTTGAATTTCCAGCCCGTATCCACGTGCAACAAGGGGAATGGGATCTTGCCGGGATAAAAAGCTTTACGCGCAAGGTGTAACATCACCGAAGAATCTTTTCCGATGGAATACAACATTACTGGATTGTCGAATTCGGCAGCGACTTCACGAATGATCTGAATGCTTTCGGCTTCCAGTTGTTGTAAGTGGCTTAATTCACGCCCGGCCATACTCTTCTCCGTTTACCTAAAATGGGCTGCAAAAGGCAGCTGAATTTAACTTAACTATTTCTAAAAAATCTGATTTAACTAAATTTTTGCCACAATCTTGGCGGCATCCGCGGTATCGAGTGCTGACTCGCCCTCACCCTTAGGCTGGAACCAATTTAAGCTGTCAGCTAACGCAACCACTTCGCCAATAATCATCAGGGCGGGCATTTGCAATTGCGGATCGGCCGCGAGCTGTTCGAGCGAATCTAATTGGCCAATAAAACGCTGCTGCGACTGAGTGGTCGCCTTCGACACTATCGCCACTGGTGTTTGTGGGCTACGGCCAGCATCGATTAATCCTCGACGAATAATACCCGCATTTAAAATCCCCATATACACAACCAAGGTATTGTTTGGATTAGCATAACCCTGCCAGTCCATTGGACGGCTTTCGAGCTGACAATGGCCAGTGATAAAGGTCACCCCCTGGGCATAATCCCTGTGGGTTAATGGAATGCCCGCATAGGCCGAAGTACCACTGGCGGCGGTAATGCCGGGAACCACTTCAAATTCGACGCCCGCTTCAACTAAGGTTTGTAACTCTTCACCACCGCGGCCAAAAATAAAGGGATCGCCGCCCTTGAGGCGTACCACGTTTTTACGGGTATAAGCTTTCGTCACCAGTAACTGATTAATTTCATCCTGCGCAGCACTATGTTTACCAGCACGTTTGCCAACGGCAATCTTCTCTGCATCTTTGGGGAGCAAATCGAGGATATCTTGGCTGACGAGCGCATCGTATAGCACAGCGTCGGCTGACTTGAGAATACGCCAAGCCTTGAGGGTTAATAGCTCCACGTCTCCGGGGCCCGCGCCAACTAGCCAGACTTTGCCCTTCGCCCCTTGGCCCGGTAAAGATAAAATTTCCATCACATTCCCCGATATGAGATCAATGTGTTGCAATATAGCCCTAGTTATATTCCTTAATAAATATAAAATCATTAATTGTTATACCAAAAAGAAATAACAGCAGGACTTCGAATCAAGCCAATTCACTATACTTGAGGGAGGCAAAAGTGCCACAGGCCTAAAAATAATTTAAACAATTGAAGTACAAAGATAAATAATGCTTTCATGGCTAATTTATCGGCAATCAAAACTTGCATAAAGTCACATAACCGCACTATGTTATTGCTAAAAATTCTAGTTAGTTGCTTCTTTAGATCACGAAAATGGATTCAATATCGCCATAACCAAGTAGGGCAAATGGCAGGGTTTCTCACAATAGATCCACAAACTAATGTTAAGCTGGGCAAACAACGAGAAAGCGTAAGGCAAACAGACACATCAAGGAGGGCCGATGTCCCTATTTTATAAAGGTATCGCATTAATTGGGCTGTTAACTTGTACTGGACTACAAGCGGAAGAATCTCTCATTAAAGGACGGGTACAGGACGAGCTAGCAACCTCAGAACGTCCCTTTGTGATCACACCGCATAAAGTGAATTACATTTTACCCGCCACCTACAACCCCGATCCCAATATGGCCCCCTTTGCTCAAGATGCAGCGGAGAATAACTACACACTCGACGAGATGGAAGCTAAGTTCCAGATAAGCTTTAAGTTTCCTATTTGGTACAATGTTTTTGGCGATAATGGTCACTTATTCTTTGCCTACACTAACCAATCCTACTGGCAGGTTTATAACAAGGATATTTCTTCCCCGTTCCGTGAGACTAACCACGAACCCGAAATCTTTATGCTGTTTAACAATGACTGGAAAATTGGCAGCGTGACCAACTCCTTCTGGGGCTTTGGTGCGGTACATCAATCTAATGGCAGGTCAGGGTTACTATCCCGAAGTTGGAATCGTATTTATGGCACTATGATTTTTGATGCAGGCCCATTGGCCTTCTCAACCAAGGTGTGGTGGCGTATTCCTGAAGACGAAAAAACCGATATCCATCAACCCCGTGGCGACGATAACCCTGACATCGATGAATACATAGGTAAAGCCGAGTTTGTGGGAGTGTATGGCATCGATGACCATAGGTTCACCCTCACCCTAAAAACCAACTTTAAAGATATTGATCGAGGCTCGGCAGAATTTACGTGGAGCTACCCAATCATCGGCAATTTACGCCTTTATACTCAATACTTTAATGGATATGGTGAGAGCCTTATCGACTATAACCATCATAATCAACGTATTGGTATTGGCGTTTCCCTAAACGATATTCTCTAGTCTCTTAACCGTGACAAGGCACAAAAAATAGCCATAATTCTATGCTGACTGATGAGAACTGCTGTTAAATTGCTCAAATGGACAGGAGCAAAAGGTGCGCTCTGGTGATTTATATTGCCAAAATAGACATTTACATCGATAGTCGCACACCTTTTTAGCAGTAAAAGTAAGTTGTCATGGAGGAATATGAATTTTAGCTATCGCACTGTCGTTAGTTTGCTGGGCGTGATTATTTGCGCGAGCCTTATCAGGCTCGCGTTTTTCGCTATTCCTGAAAAAGCACAACCCACGCTAACGACCAAAGATATTCGCCAAGATCTCTATATTCTGTTCGACCAAATTGAGCAACACTCGGCATTTTACGCACTGGACCCACAGACCAATGAGCAGCAGCTCAAACGACTGGCAGGGTTAATCACAGCACAATATCAAGATGTTGTACCTAAAGAGCGCTTCGCCGCCGAGCTCACAAAACTGCTCAATACCTTAAAAGACCCAGGGACACAGGTTGCGAAAGTCGAAAATAGCAGCGGCGAACTGCCCTTAACACTCAGGCCCGTCAACGAGCAATGGCTCGCCTTGGACAGCAAAAATAATCCCATCAGCGCCGATTTTCCCTTTATTACCCATATCGATGGCATTCCCTTAAGCAAATGGATTTCGGCCAGCCAAGCCTATTTATCTGAGCCTGCAAAAAATAGCCAAGAGATGCAGCTGATTTGGCTCAAGCGACTCAATTTGCTGCGGGAGGACTTAGGCTTAAGCATCAAGCCCCATGTGCTGATAAGCTTAATTAATGATGATTTGCAGACCACGCAAGTGACTATCGCCCTGCCGCAACCATCGAAAACCATAGTTAAACCGATTGAGGATGAGGCTGAACTGAGTTTTGAAAGCCTGATCACCCAACTCGATAATTTAGCCCCGACGGCGCCAATCAGGCCTGATTATTCATTGGAGCAGATCAATCAGGCGACAGCACGGCTCAAGATTGATGATCTCTATGCCTTTGAACTCGATAAGCGGCAACAAGACGCCCTACGCCAAGGCATGGAACAACCCTTGTTGATAGTCGATTTAAGGCAAGCAAGGGGCTTTAGCCCTAAATTACTGACCATGTTATCGCGTTATCAAGATGCCCCTCAAAATGCGACGCCCTATACCTCAGCCATGACACAAATAATGGGCTTTGCCCATTATCGCCGCTCACCAGAACTGAGGAATGATTATTTAAGGCCCCTAAACTTTAGGCCGCTCGAGGCACTGGAACTCAGCTCGCCTCGACTTAAGGTACTAACGAGGCGTCTGCCAAGCATAGATGAAAGCCGATTTAGCCCTTGGTTTGTCCGCACGAAACCCGAAGTTTCAGCCGAAGGCAATAATCGCCTTGCACTGCTAGTAAGCCCTTTATGTAAACAAGAATGCGAGTGGATAGCCTACCGCACAAAAGCTTGGTCGAGAGTGAATCTGATTGGGGAGAAAACCTCGGGTGATTTTGCCAGACAATACCAACTCACATTACCTAACAGTGATTTAGATGTTCGGTTTAGCAGCTCACTCACCTATGACGCCGCAGGTGAATTGCTTTCAGGAAAAGGCACAGAGCCGGATATTTGGCTGCCACAGAACAGCGATATTGAATGGCAAGGACTGGTCAGTTTAGTGCGCGCCGCGAAACCGAAATCCATAGACTCGCCCCTAGGTTCTCAACCTAAGTTAGCGCAAGCCAATTAACAAAAAAGCCAGCAATCAGCTGGCTTTTCGATTAACACTCTAAGGTATCAAGCTTACTTTTTCTCGCTCGCTTTTGAGTTCATCACAGAACCAAACACTATGCCCTGTTTGTTCACATCGAAGCTCATTTGCACGCGCATATTGTAATCTTTCAGCATTTGCAGCTCTTCAGGAATCGGCTCGCCAGTCAGTTCTAACAGGGTCAGTACTGGGGTAAACATCTTACCGTAATCAGCCGACATGCTGTAAAGCCCATTGGCCGATGGCTTTTCGCCAGCCAGTTTATTGGCTAACGCTAAGCCTTTATCGCCAGAGTAAACCACTAAGTGTTGTCCCTTAATCGCCAGCATCGGCTTGATGTTCATCTCAGGCGGCAACATTAACAGTGGTGATAAGTCGGTAGGTTCGCCATTATCCGCAACTTGCAGTTCAGCTAGCATTGGAGCAAAAGGTTTCACCATATTGAACAGCATTGAAGGATTATCAGCCGTTAAGCTCACTAAGGCATCTAAGCTTTCAAGCTTTGGCTCTTGGTCTTGTGTGCTCATCTTATAATCGAGCAATGACAGGCTCACACCTTTAACGCCGTTAGCCATGCCAGTAAACATACCTAACATCGCAGGGCTCTGTTGGCTTAACTCTGCTTGCAACTCGGCAAGCGGCGCGCAGGTTAACTGCGGCTTTTGCAGGTCATCCCAAATCGCCGTCAGTGAAGGCGCAACTTCATTAACGTCAATCCCCAGTCCCATCGAGAAGATAGTGCTGTTAATGTCAGCTAAGTGGGTTGGAATGTAGCCGCGCATTTTTTGCAGCGCAGTTAGGATTGCTTGGTTTTTGCTTTCAACCACAAAAGAGGCCGCCATATGGCTTTCTTTTTCGGTTGAGCTAAATGCCGTTAATCCCGCAACCGTACGAGGCCAGTTGGCAGCAATGGCGGTTAGCTCAGTTTTGCACTCAGGAGTACGGATTTCCGCTAGCGGATCTTCACCATGGTTTTCTTCAGCCATGAATTGAGTGAGCTGTTTGCCTAGCATATTGCCATCGGGAGACGTAATCGCTTTAACAATCTCAACGTGGTTGATAAAGCTGATGCTATCTTCCATAAAACCATGGGTTTTGATGATGTCTTTCAGCATGCCAGAAGCGGCTAAAGATTGAGTTGGTTTCTTTAATCCAAAGGCCATTTCTAAGATTTCTGGCTCAATCGTTGTGCCAGATAAGGTCACAGTTAAGATGCCATCTTTATGGGCAAATAACAGGTCAACCTTCTCAGTAGAACCTTCTTCAGCGAGTGAATAAGCGCGATAATCAACGCCCGCTAAGGTGCGCTTTTCATGGGTGAAGCCGCTGTCTTTCTCGGCTTTATCCAAGACGGCCCAGAATGCATCAATTTGATCCACATTGGTTTTAAGAACAGGGATCACACCTAAGGTATAGAAAAAAGGCTCGACTTCATTTGGTAAACCAAAGGTCTTAAGCAATTGGGTTGGATCTTTCATCCCATCCATATACTGCGTATAGATGCTGACAAAGAACTTGGCCAGAGGGCTATCTAATGCACCTAACTCGGCCAACGAATCCGTTGAGAATTGCTGGTAATTGCTAGAAATGGATTGCAGGTAGTTTTTCAGTGGGAAAGGTTTTAATTGGCCTGAAAATACTGGGGTGTCGGCAGGGATATAATCAAGCAAAGGATTGGCCGAAGCACTCGAGCTAGTTCCATGCTGAGTGTACCAATAAGCACCTGCGCCCGCTGCAATAATAGCCGCAGCAATAACAATCTTCTTCATCTAAAACTCCATTTAATAACCGTCAAAGTGACAAAAATAATACCGAAAGCACTCGCCTTCGGTATTTAAATACTGACCTGTTGTCATTCCTTTTTACACTCGTCATGGCAAACCAACATCCGACACAAGCTAAGAATTTGCAAGGGGAATAGCCCAAGGACTGAGTGTATTTGAAGGGGAAATTCGTGCGCTAATTTACCATTAATTAACCTAGGATGCGAATCAAGCTGCTCTATTAAGGCGAATTCGCTTAGCAAACTCAATTAATTTCATATTCAGCGCCTAATTCATATTAATGATAAAGTTCATCGCAGCGATAAAGCGCATGACATGTTAATAAGACGAAGGTTATCGCCTTATTTACCCGTTAATCGGCATTATGAACACGGTTAAGCGTCACTTCCCCTAACTGGCGCATTTGCTTACGGATCCAAGCGGAGCGCTGCTCAACATAAGGTGAAGGCGGCGAGACTTTATATCGCCAAGGATTGGGTAATACCGCCGCTAATAATGACGCCTCATAACGGGTTAATTTAGCTGCACTCTTACCAAAATAATGTTTCGATGCCGCTTCGGCGCCATATATTCCGGGGCCAAATTCGACGATATTGAGATACACTTCGAGGATCCGCGACTTATCCCAAATCAATTCCATCAACAGGGTAAACCAGGCCTCAATTCCCTTGCGGATAAAACTGCGGCTCGACCACATAAACAGGTTTTTCGCCGCTTGCTGACTTAAGGTACTCGCACCGCGAACCTTGTTGCCCTTTTGGTTGTATTCGATGGCCGAACTTATTGCGGCTAAATCAAACCCCGTGTGGTTGGCAAATTTTTGATCCTCTGCGGCAATCACGGCTAATTGTAATTCAGGAGAAATTTGCTCGAGTGAGCGCCATTGATGTCGCACCTCTGTCACTGGTGCAGGCGGGAATAATGCCCGTTCAATCCGCCAAGTCCACATCGGCGGGTCAATAAAACGCAGTAGCACCACGCTTAGAACAGAGGCAAGTAATAAGCCCAAGATGAGTTTAACGAACCAAGCGACTATGCGCTTAAAGCCGCGCGCCTTGGCTCTGGGTGCTGGGCGATTGGATTTGTTCCCTTGAGGACGATTGACATGATCGCGCATGGCATACAAAGGGGCGGTCATCCAGTTATCCTCATCAATAGTTTCACCAAAGGGGCCGTTTGCGGTGGCATTGGCCACACCGCATAAAATATGCACAGTGTAAGTTGATGATAATATTGTCATAAACAGCGCCAAAAACCGAGCTGAATTGATGAATTAGCGAAATAAACGATGCTAACTATGTTGGCTCAACCTCGGCAGCTTTGACCACAGCTGACCGAGGTGAAATGGGCAGATTAACGAGGGCTAGCAAGTCAATCAAACTGCTTGATACTCGCGGCGGCGAGCAAGGTCTTTTGGAAGTGCGACTGTTTTCCGTCTCGTTATATCGTTACACAGCAAACTAAGCCCATAAATAACGATATTCAACAACTTAACTTGGCAAAATACCGACTAAGGCATATCTGCGCAGTAAACTCCCTCAAAACCATCTACGGGAACTTTGTAATATAGCTCAGAACATTCTAATGTGCATAACTCTGTGAGTAAAAATGTACAAAAAATTTATCACCGATAAAAAAGTCTAAACTAACTCTATGAAAATAAAATCTATCTGACTTTGATGACGCCAGAATGACACACAAAATACTTTAACGGCCAAACCGCTTTAAAATTGAGCAAAATACCATTTTGATGACGTAAAATAAAAAATGCCACAGGGGATACTGTGGCATTTATCTATTAAATCAAATAGATGACTATATTTCGTAATGCAAACCGCATTCGCGTTTTAAACCATTAAAGCGGGTTTCTTCTTCAGTCATCCCTAATTCTAAGGGTTTACTCGAATGGGTATCCCCAACAGAAACATACCCTTGATCCCATAGAGGATGGTAAGGCAAGTCAAATCGCGTCAGATACAAGTGCACATCTTTGTTCGACCATTCGATAATCGGCAGCAGCTTAAAGCGAGTTCCGTGGATAGCCAATATTGGTAACTCTTCGCGAGTGCTCGACTGACTGCGGCGAAGTCCCGCAAACCAAGTGCCGACTTCAAGTTCTGCCAAAGCACGTTGCATCGGCTCCACTTTATTGAGTCGATTATAACGCTCGAGTCCGTCTAAGCCCTGCTCCCACAGCTTGCCAAAACGCGCTTCCTGCCATGCAGAGGTCATCGGCGCTTGGTAAACCTTGAGGTTTAAGGATAAGCGCTCGGTAAGCTGATCAATAAACTGATATGTCTCAGGAAAGAGATACCCAGTATCCGTTAAGATCACCGGAATATCCGATTGCACCTGACTCACCATATGCAACATCACCGCCGCCTGGATCCCAAAACTGGATGACAGCGCGTGATTCCCCGGCAAATAGGCTAAGCCCCAGAGCACTCGCTCTTGAGCCGTCAATCCGGCCAAGAAGCGATTAATGCGTTCCAGTTCCGCTCGCTGCACATCCTTAGGCGCCGTCAGCAGCGCTTTCAGTTCGCTGTGACTTACCACGCTCTGCAACGCGTTCGGCAAGCAGGAACCCGTCACCCCAGAATCAAGATCAGCCATGGAAATCCTTAGCGGCATCGATAACCGCCTTCACTACGCCCGTGCGGACGGTGAAGTTACCAAAGGTTTCGCCTGCATTACGCTCAACCGCGTAACGGGCAAATAATGCATCCAATTCAGCAAGGATCTCAGCCTCTTGGATATTCTCTCTGTACATCTTATTCAGACGAGTGCCTTCGAAGTTCGCCCCAAGATACAGGTTGTAGCGACCCGGCGCCTTACCCACTAAGCCGATTTCAGCGGCAAATGGACGTGCGCAACCATTTGGACAACCCGTCATACGCACTACTATGGCTTGATCGCTAATGCCATTTTTGGCCTGCAGCGCATCGATATGGTCGATAAACTCAGGGAAATAACGCTCGGCTTCCGCCATCGCCAATGGACAGGTTGGCAAGGCCACGCAGGCAATCGAATGACCGCGAGTTTGGGTCAACACTTGGCCGAGTAAACCGTGTTTACGGGCAAGGCCTTCGATGGTCGCTTTATCCTCGGGAGCCACACCCGCAATAATCATATTCTGGTTTGAGGTCATGCGGAAATCGCCCTTGTGGATCTTTGCGATTTCACGCATACCGGTTTGCAAACTCTTACCAGGCACGTCTTTAATGCGGCCGCTTTCAATAAACAGGGTTAAATGCCACTTACCATCGACACCTTCGACCCAGCCATAACGATCGCCGCGATCGCCAATCACCACATCGCGCTTGGGCTCAAACTTGACGCCAGCACGGGCTTCCACTTCGGCCTTAAACTTCTCATAACCATGGTCGACGATAGTGTACTTGAGGCGCGAACGCTTACGGTTGGTACGATTGCCCCAGTCACGCTGCACTGTCATCACAGCTTCGGCAAACTTCATCACATCTTCAGTTTTGATGAAACCAAAGTCATCGGCCAAGCGCGGGAAGGTTTCCACTTCACCGTGGGTCGACCCCATGCCGCCACCAGCGGTCAGGTTAAAACCGACTAATTCGCCATTTTCAGCCACCGCAATAAAGCCTAAGTCGTTGGTGTAGACGTCAACATCGTTATCTGGCGGCACGGCAACGGCCATCTTAAACTTACGTGGCAAATAGGTTTTGCCGTATACAGGTTCAACGGTTTCGTCTTCTGTGGTCAGTAACTTCTCTTCATCTAACCAAATCTCGGCGTAGGCACGAGTGTGGGGCAGCAGGTGATCAGACAGTTTTTTCGCGACTTCATAGGCCTGCGCATGCAACTTAGACTCGACCGGATTCGGGTTACACATCACGTTACGGTTAACGTCACCACAGGCGGCGATTGAGTCGAGCGCCTCACGGTCCAAGCCTTGAATAATGGTCTTGAGATTACGCTTTGGAATGCCGTGGTATTGGAACGTCTGACGCGTCGTTAAACGAATGCTGTTAGAGCTGGTGAGCGTCGAGGCAATTTCATCCACGCCTAACCATTGCTTAGGCGTACACACACCGCCAGGCACGCGGGCACGTAACATAAAGCTATACAAAGGCTCGAGTTTTTGCTCTTTACGCTCGTTACGTAAATCACGGTCATCCTGCTGATAGAAGCCGTGGAATTTGATCAATTGCTGATCACCGTCGCTAAAACTGCCCGTCACCGAGGAATCTAATCCCTCTTTGATGGTGCCACGCAGATAATCACTGTCGGTCTTTAGGTATTCGTTTAATGCTAACTTTTGCTCACTCATGGCAACTGCCTCTTAAAATTCATTCGGCGGCAGTATCTCCGTGGATACTGCTCTCTATCTTTGGGATCGATTAATTAGTACACGTCTTTTTGGTAACGTTTATGACTGCGCAGGGTCTCGAAATATTCTTCCGCCGCCTCGCTCGACAGTCCGCCAAACTCCACCGCAACCTCAAGTAAGGCTTGGTGCACGTCCTTAGCCATACGTTCGGCATCACCACAAATATAGAGATGCGCGCCATTTTGCAGCCATTGCCACAGGGTTTGTCCCTGCTCTTTAATGCGGTGCTGCACGTAAATCTTATGGGCCTGATCCCGCGAAAATGCCACATCGATACGGGTTAAATCGCCGTTTTTCAGATACTGTTGCCACTCGGTTTGATACAGGAAGTCCTGCTCAAAGTGAGGATTACCGAAGAATAACCAGCTATCGCCCTCAGCGCCTTGCGCCACGCGTTCCTGCATAAAGGCGCGAAACGGCGCAACCCCTGTGCCAGGGCCAATCATGATGACTGGCGTTTGTGGATCTTCAGGTAAACGGAAATGCTTGTTCGGTTCAACATACACTTTTACTTCGGCGCCTTCCTCTGCCGAGGCTAAGAAATGCGATGCGCCACCAAAACGGGCTTGTCCTTGGTGCTCATCTTCCACCAAAGCCACGGTGAGATGCACTTCGGTATCGACCTCACTCTGGCTCGAGGCGATGGAGTAGAGTCTTGGCGTTAATGGGCGTAATAATTCCACTAACTTGTTTGCATCGAGATTAGCATCGGCCTTGAGCTGATAGTTCGCCACTAAGTCTGCAAATTGATGGTGTAAGATAAACTGGCGAACCTGTTCTTTATCTTCGCTCAGGGCAAGCAGCTCTGGGCTTGCGGACAACTCGGCCCAGGCTTTGACTAAACCAGGATATAACTGTGTCAGTTCTTTCTTCTCGATTAAGGCTTGTTTGAGGCTGATGGATTCATTAGCGACAGTCACCTTAATATCGGCCGCTAACCCTAAGCCCGCTAAAATCTCATCAACCAAAGTTTCATTGTTGCTAAACCACACTCCAAGGGCATCACCGACTTCGTAACGCAGTCCTGACTCGCCTAAATCGATTTCAACGTGGCGCACGTCTCGATCTGAACCACGTCCGGTGATCTTTTGGCTCACCAACACTTCGGCACTGTAAGGGTTTTGCTTAGTAAATTCGCTCTCGCTGGCAGCTGGTGCCGAGCTGGTATCATTGAGCGCCACCACGTTAGCCGTGGTTTGAATCAGTGGCTTCACGGCGGTGAGTACATCGGCGTGCCACTGTCCAGCCGCAGCCTCATAGTCCACATCACACTCAACCAGAGGCAGTAGCGCTTTGGCGCCTAATGCCGAAAGACGAGCATCGAAGTCTTTACCTGTCTGGCAGAAAAACTCATAGCTTGAATCGCCCAGCGCCAACACAGAGTAATGTAAGTTGTTTAATTGAGGTGCGCGTTTCGATGCTAAAAACTTATGTAATTCAATCGCATCATCCGGCGCTTCACCTTCACCATGGGTACTGACTACCAGCAATAACAAGGTTTCTTGCTTAAGCTGGCGCACATTGTATTCACCCATAGAGGCTAGATTCACGCTATAGCCCTGCACTTTTGCCTTCTCGGTCAAGGCTTTGGCAATACCACGGCCATTGCCGGTTTGGCTGCCATAGAGAATGGTCACTGTCTGCGCCGCCGGTGCATCGGACACGGGCGCGAGCTGGGCCAGATTGCCCGACGCATTGGCCGTTGCGGCTAAATAACCGCTCACCCAAGCAAGTTGCACCGCGTTTAATTCAGCGGTGAGTTGTTTCAGCTTTTCGACCTGCGGTTGCGACAGGGGTGAAGCCAGTGATGAAAGTTCTTTTAACAACATGAGACGGCCCTATGACAGTGTAATGTCCAGCAGATTAGCGTGGTTTTAGAAAAGCAAAAAAGAATAATATTTGATTTTTAATTCCATTTTGGAATATACAAAGTGCAAAATTTAAGCTACAAAAGTGTGCACTGGTTAAAAGTTTTTGATACGACCAGTTCAGAAACGACCAGCTTGAGCAATATGCGCTTGTGTCAAACCAAAGTATTGCCACAATGGTGACGAGCCTGCTGTACAGTACCTTCTGTTGCTCGCAAAGAAGTTTGTTTTCAAGCACAAATTTCATACCAAGATTGAATGCGCTAACTGCCACAACTGAATAAACGAGTTCATTCTTATCGCGGCCTAGCCCTACCTAGGTTTAGCTCAGGGGAAGCACTCAGGCGGAACGATTATATAAACCACCAGGGAGTAATCATGCAGATTGGAATACCGAGAGAGAGTCTCGCCGGTGAGACTCGGGTCGCCGCGACCCCTGCCACCGTCGAACAACTTAAAAAGCTCGGCTTTGAAGTTGTTGTTGAGGCCAATGCTGGCTTACTGTCTAGCTTTGACGATGCCGCTTTTGAAGCCGCTGGGGCGAAGATCACGGCAGAGGTTTGGCAAGCGGATCTGATTTTTAAAGTCAATGCACCGACCGATGCTGAAATTGCGCAAATTAAAGAAGGCGCGACCTTAATCAGCTTTATCTGGCCCGCTCAAAATGCTGAGCTGGTCGAGAAACTGTCTAAACGCAACATCAATGTGATGGCGATGGACATGGTGCCACGTATTTCCCGTGCCCAATCCCTCGATGCTCTCTCTTCTATGGCCAATATCGGCGGTTATCGCGCCGTTGTTGAAGCCGCGCACCACTTTGGCCGTTTCTTTACCGGACAAATTACCGCCGCAGGTAAAGTTCCGCCAGCCAAAGTGCTGGTGATTGGTGCCGGTGTAGCGGGTCTTGCCGCCATTGGTACCGCAGGTTCGCTAGGGGCTATCGTTCGTGCCTTCGACACACGCTTAGAAGTGGCCGAACAAATCGAATCTATGGGTGGCCAGTTCCTCAAACTGGACTTTACCAATGAAGATGGCAGCTCATCGGACGGTTATGCTAAAACCATGTCGGACGAGTTTATCGCCGCCGAAATGGCACTGTTTGCCGAGCAAGCCAAAGAAGTCGATATCATCATTACCACAGCGCTGATCCCAGGCCGTCCTGCACCTAAGCTCATTACTAAGGCTATGGTCGACAGCATGAAACCCGGCTCTGTGATTGTCGATATGGCCGCGCAAGCGGGCGGTAACTGTGAATACACTCAGCCTAGCGAGCTATTCGTGACCGAGAATGGCGTTAAAGTCATCGGCTTTACCGATCTTCCCGGCCGCCTGCCCGCGCAGTCTTCACAGCTTTACGGCACTAACTTAGTCAACCTGATGAAGTTAATGTGTAAAGAGAAAAACGGCGTCGCCAGCATCAACTTCGATGATGTGGTGATGCGCAATATGACAGTGGTCAAAGCAGGCGAAGTGACCTTCCCGCCACCGGCGATTTCGGTGTCGGCAGCGCCCACCAAACCTGCGGCTAAGGTTGAAGCCAAAGCAGCTGAGGCCAAAAAGCCATCCAAGCTTAAGTATATTCTCGCCGCCCTTGGTGCTGCGGGTTTTGCTGCGGTTGCCTCGGTTGCGCCAGCCGAGTTCTTATCCCACTTTACGGTTTTTGTCCTGTCCTGCGTGGTGGGCTATTACGTAGTGTGGAACGTATCCCACTCACTACATACGCCTTTAATGTCAGTGACTAACGCGATTTCGGGCATTATCGTGGTCGGCGCCTTGCTGCAAATTGGACAAGGTTCAACCTTGGTCACTGTGCTGGCGTTTATCGCCGTGCTGATCGCCAGTATTAACATCTTCGGCGGTTTCACCGTCACTCAGCGCATGCTGAAGATGTTCCGTAAAGATTAAGGGGGTATAACGTGTCTCAAGGACTGGTAACAGCAGCTTACATTATTGCCGCCGTGCTCTTTATCTTCAGTCTCGCAGGATTGTCGAAGCAAGAAACGGCCAAACACGGCAATTTATTTGGTATCACAGGTATGGCCATCGCCCTACTGGCGACCATTTTTAATCCTGACACCAGCGGTGTCGCTTGGATTATTGTCGCCATGGTGATTGGTGGTGCCATCGGCGTGCGTTTAGCACTTAAAGTCGAAATGACAGAAATGCCCGAACTGGTCGCAGTACTTCACAGCTTTGTGGGTATGGCGGCGGTATTAGTGGGCTTTAACAGCTTTATCGACCTACACCCAGAGCAAGTCTCGCAAGTGGTTGTGGCCGTTGGCGGAGATATCAACTCCACCTTAGCCGCAGTGCAGGATGCGCTAAGCGAAGCGGCCAAAGCCGCCGAGAAAGCCCATTTAACTGGCGCTATGCTCAACATTCACTTAGTGGAAGTGTTCCTCGGGATCTTTATCGGTGCGGTGACCTTCACGGGTTCTATCGTAGCCTTCGGTAAGTTACGTGGATTAATTTCCTCAAAACCTTTGATGTTGCCACATCGCCATAAACTGAATCTCGCAGCGGTATTGGTATCGCTTGGCCTGTTGGTGTACTTCGTGCAAACCGGTGGCACTATGCCTGCCCTGCTGTTGATGACACTTATCGCCTTCGCCTTTGGCTGGCATTTAGTGGCTTCAATCGGCGGTGCGGACATGCCAGTTGTGGTCTCTATGCTGAACTCCTACTCGGGTTGGGCTGCGGCGGCGGCGGGCTTTATGCTGTCAAACGATCTGCTGATCGTGACAGGTGCGCTCGTGGGTTCATCGGGTGCGATTCTGTCTTACATCATGTGTAAGGCGATGAACCGCTCGTTTATCTCGGTTATCGCAGGTGGATTTGGCACCGATGGTGTGGCCTCATCTGGCGATGAAGAAATGGGCGAATACCGCGAAACCAACGCCGAAGATGTGGCTGACATGCTGAAAAACGCAACGTCTGTCATCATCACTCCAGGCTATGGTATGGCAGTGGCTCAGGCACAATATCCTGTGGCTGAAATCACTCAAAAACTGCGTGATCGCGGCGTGAAGGTACGCTTTGGTATTCACCCAGTGGCGGGTCGCTTACCAGGCCATATGAACGTACTCTTGGCCGAAGCCAAAGTGCCCTACGATATCGTGCTCGAAATGGACGAAATCAACGAGGACTTTAGCGATACCGACGTAGTACTCGTCATTGGTGCCAACGATACGGTGAACCCAGCGGCGATGGAAGATCCGGGCAGCCCTATTGCGGGCATGCCAGTGCTCGAAGTGTGGAAAGCGCAAAACGTAATTGGCTTTAAACGCTCAATGAATACAGGTTATGCGGGTGTACAAAACCCACTGTTCTTTAAAGACAATACTCAAATGCTGTTCGGCGATGCTAAGGCCAGCGTTGAGGCGATTTTAAAAGCGCTGTAATGCTTAAGTTTGCGTATTAACCATAAAGGGAGCCACTTGGCTCCCTTTATCTTTTCCCCTGCTTAGGGATGTTTTCACACGTTTTTAAGCCAGCTCAGCTAGTCTCTGCGCAACTTGCTTGTAGTCGCCCCATTCATTGAAAGGATAGCTTGATGCTGCTTGGATTATTTATGCTGTCGGCAATTTTGATTAAAACCTCATTGCTGGGGCTCGGCTGGATATCGATTGGCATTGGCATCGGCGGTTATCTATTTTGCCGCTATTACCGCTTTAATCTCGCCGCTCGTTTGGTGCAAAAGTTTAAGCGCCTCTTTATCACGGGAGCGATATTGCACTTACTCTTGTACCTTGGGCTTATCGTTAAACTCTTCCTTATCGATAGTATTGAGGATATTCCAGCCTTCTTTATCAGCCATTTGGTGTTCCATCATGCGCTTTGCGCCCTGATCGCCGCGGCACTGACCTTTATGGCTGTCGGCGTGTATCTTACCCAACAAAAGTTAAAACAAGCGCAGCTGCCTCCCCCATTGCAGCTTAACTAACTTAACAGCGAGAAAACGTAATCGGCGCGCCAAACTATAGAAACAAAAAAGGAGCCTGAAGGCTCCTTTTGATAGTAATTCGTTGAGATTATGCCGCTTTGGCAACATCAAAATTAGACAGCAGCATAACCGCAGTACGGCCTAATAGATGATTGATAGTGCGATCACCGATCAATCCTAATTCAGCAATGGCTTGCTGACGTGCTGTACTGACCGCTCTGAAGAGGGTGATTTCATTATTCGCGCCACCACAGAGGCTGAAGAATAATCTTAACACTGCGCGGTAATGCTCTTCTTGCATCGCTTTCATCCAAGAGGCTTCTAAGGCTTCTTGGCTAGAAAAGTCGAGTGCGGCAACAAATAAATTGCCAATACGACTATCTAAACGGATTAAGAAGTCGTTTTTACGCGGAAAGTGATGACTAATACCAGTGCGGCTAATCCCCGTTGCTTCAGATAACGTGGTATAAGACATAGTCTCAAAGCCAATAGTCAAAATTTGTCTTAACGCTTCATCCATAATCTGATTTATGGTCTGCTCAGTCTGTACTCGCGAGCGCTTAGCCATAGTAAAGTCTCCCGTTGTTCTTTTTCTGGGGTAGAGCTTACCAAAGCCTTTCAGGGATTACTGCTGTTTGGAAACGCCAAACAAGTGTATTTCGCTTTTGTTCAGCTAGGGTTCAGTTTGAAACAGGGAGATTTATCGATTCCGTTTACATATTCACAACATTGAATTTTGTACTAACCAGTCGTGGGCCTTTGCCTCCCCCATCAACAATGTCAGTGTCGGGTTAAGGTAACGCCCAAGATCCGGCTTACGCCAAGATAGGTATGCTGGCAGGGGTTGCAGCACAGTCTCACCAAAAGTACGCTGCATTAAACTCGAATACTCACGAAATACCTCTGGTTCTATTTGTACTATTTTAGGATAAAAATCGGCGACAAAATCACGATATTGGCTGTAGTGGGCAATCTGGCTCACTTGATACTTTTTTAACACTTGTATCATCATAGGGCTGCTCCAGTGAGACATATACTGCGAACTTGTTAATGCCGCAAGGTTGCGTCTGTGGTATTGCTGCCAGGCTAAATCCAAATTGCCTTTGGCCTTAGCAACACGCCAAACCAGATAGAGATCCGCTAACCACTCATGCTGGTAAGCTGTTAATTCTTTTGGCAATAAACTGCCCTGCAAGGCCAAATTCTCAAGGTGTCCTAGCTCATGCCACAGGGTTAATAATGCCTGTTCTTTGAGGTCATATTGATAGGTTGTGCCATCGATATTGAGCAGTTGAAACTCTGGTGTTTCTCGCTCATTTACCAGGATTAAACCGGAGAAATGACTATTTTCGACGGGTAACACCATGGCACTGCGAAGCCCAATCTCAGTTTGAAACTGGGCTTCACTGCGGGGGAGTTGTTCACGGACCTGAGTTGGAAAGCTTGCCAGACACTGACTCAATTGCGCTAACGGGCAAATTAACGCCAGCTTGTCGCCAATAGGCACCCAAGTCAGGCTAGAGATCAGCGTCAGAGCAATGAGACTCACTGTTTTGCCATGATATTTTGGATAATGGCCGTCGTTGATATCCCGTCTTCAAATCCCAACACTTGGACTTGGCCGCCCGCGGCAATCACCTCGGCGCCACCGGCGATGTCTTCAACCTTATAATCACCGCCTTTGACGAGAAGATCGGGGAGCAATCTGGCGATGATCCGCTGTGGCGTATCTTCACTAAAAGGCACCACCCAATCGACGGCGGCTAATCCCGCTAACACCGCCATACGTCTATCCACTTGATTGACAGGGCGACCTTCGCCTTTTAAGCGTTTGACCGAGGCGTCATCATTCACAGCCACAATCAATCTATCGCCTAAGGCTTTGGCTTGCTTGAGGTAACTGACGTGCCCCGCATGCAGAATATCGAAGCAGCCGTTGGTCATGACCACTCGCTCGCCACGCAATTTGGCTTGCTCTAGGGCATAGGCAAGTTGATCTTCACTCACCACCCCAAAACCCGACTCACCGTGGTGCAGTGCTAAGGCTTCAATCAGCTCGATACGAGACACAGTTGAAGTGCCCAATTTACCCACCACAACCCCTGCGGCGGTATTGGCAATGGCGCACGCCTGCGGCAATTCTGCGCCTGCGGCGAGTGACGTCGCCAGAGCAGAAATCACAGTATCACCTGCGCCTGTTACGTCATACACCTCACGGGCCACCGTGGGAATGTGTAACTCAGGGGCATTGGCCGTCACTAAGGTCATGCCCTTTTCTGAGCGAGTGACTAAGATAGCGTCGAACTGGTGTTTATTGAGTAAGCCTCGGGCCTTTTCGAGCAGATCCGCCTCAGAGGTTACCGCGCCAACCACGGCTTCAAATTCACTCATATTGGGGGTGATCAGTGAGGCACCATGGTAACGACTAAAATCGGAACCCTTTGGATCGACAAGCACTTTCACACCTTTAGCGCGAGCCAGTGCAATAAAATCCTGCGGCTTATCGATAGCACCCTTCGCATAATCCGACAGCACCACTACATCGACCGAATCGAGTAAGGCTTCAGACTGTTTGAGTAAACGTGCACTATCCTGCTTATCGAAGGACTCTTCAAAATCGAGGCGAATGAGTTGCTGGTTACGCGACAATACCCGCAGCTTGGTAATGGTCGGTTTGTCGGCAATATTCAACCACTGTGGCTCAACACCCAGGGCTTGCACGCCAAGGGTTAACGCCTTAGCGGTATCATCCTCACCGACTAACCCCGCCAATTGCACTTGGCCGCCGAGGGTCGCGATATTTAGCGCCACGTTGGCCGCACCGCCCGGTCTGTCTTCGACTTGGTTGATCTTCACCACGGGCACTGGCGCTTCGGGGGAGATTCGTCCCGTTGGCCCAACCCAGTAGCGATCTAACATCACATCGCCGACAACTAACACTTTGGCTTTTTCAAATGCTGGCAGAGAAACCTTCATAGCGCTCTTATCTATTGCAGAAATTAAACCGTGATTGTACCTAATTTTCGGCAAAATATGAGTTAGAATAAGCAGTAATTTTCAAAAGTAGCGAGTATTTTTGTGGTCGAGAAAGCTGAGTTTTCATCATCCTTATATCATCCGAAGCACTGGCCCATGTGGTTTGGGGTGTTAGTGATGCGGATTACCCAAGTGTTGCCTCTCTCGTGGCAGATGAAGTTAGGCAAAGGCCTAGGCCGATTAGTCAAGGCTATTGCAGGCAGTCGTACCCATACCGCGCGCCGCAATTTAACCCTCTGTTTCCCCGATATGCCCGAGTCGGAGCGTGAAGCCCTGCTGACCCGCAACTTTGAAGAAACGGGTAAAGCGATTTTCGATACCATCAATGCCTGGTGGTGGTCCGATGAAAAAATCCAACAACATATGCAGATAACCGGCAAAGAATACGTTCAAGACACCTTGAACGCTGGCCATGGGGTGATTCTGTTTGCAGTGCACTGCTTACCACTGGAAATGGGCGCACGTATTTTTGGTCAATTCCAACCCGGTGTAGGGGTATATCGCCCACACAACAATCCGGTGATGGAATACCTGCAGGTCAAAGGCCGCCTACGCTCAAACAAAGCCTTAGTACCTAAACGCGATCTACGTCAGATGGTGCGTTGTTTACGCAATCCCGATGTGATTTGGTATACCGCCGATCAGGATTTTGGGCGTTCAAGTGCGGTATTTATTCCCTTCTATGCTGTGCCCGATGCCGCGACCATTACTGGCGCCACCACACTGGCCAAACTCGGCAAGGCCAAAGTGCTCCCCTTCTTCGTGGAGCGTACCGAAGGCGATAAGGGTTACCATATTGAGATTATGCCGCCGCTGGATAACTTCCCGGGCGAAGATGAACTGACCGATGCCATTCGCGGTAACAAAATTATCGAACGGATTATCGATAGAAATCGCGCCCAATATATGTGGCTTCACCGCCGCTTTAAGACTCGCCCAGATCCAACGGACAAGTCCTTATATAAATAAGCTTTTGTTCAGTCGGTTCGAGATAAGCGCTTAAACGCGAATAAAAAATGCCAAGCAATCGCTTGGCATTTTTTATCTTAGATCTGTTGGTTTAAGACATTGTTGAGGGTTGAGGGCTTGAAACCCTAAGCATCATATCCTGCTAAGTCCTGCATCGCAGGCTTAAGCACTGGTTATGCCTCCGCCGGTAAGCGAATACCCACATTGGTGACTTTGCCTTCATAGAGCCCTGCAACCACCCAATGCAACGACTGCCATAGGAACTGATCCCCAAGTACCGGATGTGAACCTAATTCTGCCGCCACTAAATCCGCGACCGTCATATCACCTGTTGCTTCGTCTAACTCCAGACCATAAATCGGCGCTAGATCCAGCAGCTTAACCTCGGTATCGATAAAGAAGTCACCGAAGAAACGTGGTACTTCTTTGGTTTCGGGCGCCTGACTAAAGAGGTTACTCAAGGCCTCTAGGCTCTTCTCTTGCCCGAGCACACACAATATATCACCCGCTTCTAGGCAGGTACTGCCCGATGGATGCAACAGTGTGTTTTGACGAAATACCGCCGCAATCCGCGTGCCATCCGGCATAGAGAGACGTTTAAGCGGCTCGCCGATACACCATTTGTTTTCACTCAGATGGTACACAAACACTTCCCACTCGCTGCTCGGGTAAATTTCGACCCCAGAGCGTGAAATCGGTAATGGCTTAGGCGGTAACTCCACCTTAGCTAAACGCGCCGCCGTGGTAAGTGATGCCCCTTGCACTAGCAGTGACACTAACACTACGAAGAATGCCAAGTTAAAATACAGCTGAGCGCCCGGTAATCCCGCCATCATAGGGAATACCGCTAAAATAATCGGCACGGCGCCACGAAGCCCAACCCAAGAGATAAACCAACGGTCACGACTGCTAAAACTCTTAAAGGGCAACAAGCTTAGCCAAACGGCTAACGGTCTGGCAAACAGGATCATCCCAAAGGCTAACGCCAAGCCCGGCAGCCAAATATCTAACAAGTCAGATGGTGTGAGCAGCAGCCCTAATACGAGGAACATACCGATTTGGCTGACCCAGGTCATGCCATCCAACACGTTTAAGATTGAATGGCGACCACGGGTAGGCTTGTTGCCAAGGAATAAACCGACTAAGTAAATCGACAGGATGCCGCTGCCGCCAAGTTTGTTCGACGCGGCATAAATCATCAGACCGCCACTGAGCACTAAAATTGAATACAAACCTTCGGCAAGCTTGCTTAAATTAACCAACTTCCATAGCAGCCAACCGCCACCGAGGCCGAGGAAAATCCCCAAGCCAAACTGTTTGATAAAGCTTATCAGCATAAAGCTTGCGGATAGCTCGGCGTCCACATTCGCGAGGATGGCAATCAGAGTTACGGTTAAAAACACCGCCATAGGGTCGTTGCTGCCCGATTCGATTTCCAGTGTCGCGCCTACACGTTCGTTAAGGCTACGTCCCTTTAATAGTGAGAATACCGCCGCCGCATCGGTGGAGCCGACAATTGCCCCCACAAGCAAGCCTTGCAACCAGTGTAGGTCAAATAACCATGCGGCCATCACGCCCGTGATACTGGTGGTAATAGCGACCCCAAAGGTCGCCAGCGATAATGCTGGCCACAGTGCCACCCTAAAGCTCGCGACCCGCGTGCGCATACCGCCATCGAGCAAGATAATGGCTAAGGCTAAGTTACTGACAAGATAAGCGGTTGAGTAGTCGTCAAACAGAATGCCGCCGGGACCATCCTCCCCGGCTAAAATCCCTACAGCGAGGAAAATTAATAAGATAGGGATACCCAAGCGCGAAGACACGGGACTTAACAAAACACTCACAGCGGCAAGCAAGGCACCGATCAGAAAAAAACTATTGATGGAATCTGCATCCACACATGCCTCCTTAAATACAAGAGTGTTTAGTTAAACGATAAAGAAATCACCTAGATTAAAAATGACTCAATTGAAAATTTTTGTGTTTCTATACTAGCATAAAAAATGCAAATTAATGGAGTTTTAAATATTAAATTTCAAACATCTACATCCAAATCTTCAGTGAAAGGCCATTTTGACTAACTTTTACATAAAAACCAGTACAACCACAAACGCCTACCGAACATGAACCCAAGCTCATAAACAAGATAAAATCTATATTTATCAATATATTTTAAAATTTCATTCCATATAAACTCACTGTATACCGCCAAAATCGCGAGGATAACCATATAAAAATATGCTGTATTCGCTAAAAGTCGGCTTAAGTCCAGTTAAACTCTGCAATAACTTGAAAGCATAGATAAAATCACCTTTTCCATTGTGTTATCGACATACAAGCCTCTAAAGATGTCATAAAGACAATCACTGTCATATCAACAATCAACATTCAGTATCAAAAAGACAATCAAGCATAGGGTAAAATTTATATTCTTCTTTATTTTCAACAACAAAAAGGTTTGGCACGTATTACGCAATAGCAGGTGAAACGTATCAAAATGACGTTGCATCAAGGAGACTTATGAGCAAACAAAAACTCACCGCTATCGCACTGTTAGTTGTGCTGATTGCTTCATTCACTGTCCTGCTGAGCATCGGCAGTGAAATTTATCGGGAAAAACCGCCGATCCCCACTGCATTTACCGATGTAAATGGTCAGGTTGTGTTTAGCGAAAATGATATCGAACAAGGTCAATTGGTCTGGCGCTCCATGGGCGGCCATCAACTGGGTTCGGTTTGGGGACATGGCTCTTATGTTGCCCCCGATTGGACCGCTGACTGGTTACACAGAGAAGCCGAAGCTTGGCTCGATATTCGCGCTGAGCAGCAATATCAAACGCCGTTTGCCCAATTAAACTCCCAACAAAAGGCTGGGCTTGAGCAGGCATTAAGGGAAGATTTACGCCATAACAGCGTCGAGCCACAGGCCGATGGCACTGTGCTGATCCGCTTGTCCGACACTCGTATCGAGGCGATAAATAAGGTCGAGCAGCATTATTTATCCCTGTTTGGCAGCGATCCAGAACTCAGCAACCTTCGTGAACAATACGCCATGAAAGAAGGCACTGTGCCCGATCTAGTGCGCCGCGAACAACTCAATGCATTTCTCTTTTGGGGAGCCTGGGCGGCAATCACCGAGCGCCCCGATGCCCCCTATACCTACACCAATAACTGGCCCTTCGATCCCCAACTAGGCAATACACCGACCTCGGATAATATCGTCTGGTCGATACTCAGTATTGTGACCTTAATTGCGGGGATTGGCGGATTGATCTGGCACCATGCGAGCGGCAAGCATGAAAGCCTGCCCAAGCCCTCGGAGCAAGATCCGCTGTTTTTCACTAAACCCACCGCCTCACAAAAAGCCGTCGGCAAATACTTCATCACGGCAATAGGACTGTTCTTACTGCAAATTTTACTCGGCGGGATCACAGCCCACTATGCGGTTGAAGGCCAAGAGTTTTACGGTTTACCGATTTCAGAAATACTGCCCTACTCAGTGACTCGTACCTGGCACACCCAATTAGCGGTATTTTGGATAGCCACGGTCTGGTTAGGTACTGGGCTGTATATTGCTCCCGCCTTATCGGGTTATGAGCCTAAATATCAGCGTCTCGGCGTTAACGTACTCTGGGTAGCCTTAGTCGTCGTGGTGCTTGGCTCCATGGCGGGCGAATGGATTGGGGTGCAGCAGTATTTTGACCTCGATATGAACTTCCTCTTTGGTCATCAAGGATATGAGTACATAGATCTTGGCCGAGTATGGCAAATCTTACTCCTCGTCGGATTATTGATTTGGCTTGCCTTAGTCACCGCAGCCATCAAACCCGCCCTTAAAGTGCAAGGCGAGATGCGCCCTGTGATTTGGGTACTCTATGCCTCTTGCGTGGCAATTGGTTTGTTCTATGGCGCAGGCCTCTTTATGGGTAAACACGCCAACTTAGCGATTGCAGAATATTGGCGTTGGTGGGTAGTGCACCTGTGGGTTGAGGGCTTCTTCGAGACCTTTGCCACCGCCGTTATCGCCTTGATGTTGGTACGTTTAGGGTTAATCCGCGGTCGCAGTGCCAACGGTGCGGTGTTATTTACAACGGTGATCTTCTTAACCGGAGGTTTGATTGGCACCCTACACCACCTCTACTTTACTGGCACCCCGACCTCAGTGATCGCCTGGGGCGCCATCTTCTCCGCCTTAGAAGTCGTTCCCCTCGCCATTATTGGTTTTGAAGCGATGGAAACCTACCGTCTGCGTAAAGCCAGTGGCTGGATGCAACGTTATCACTGGACGATAATGTTCTTTGTGGCGACCGCGTTTTGGAACTTAGTCGGAGCAGGTATGCTGGGCTTCTTAATCAATCCACCTATCTCGCTCTATTACATTCAAGGATTAAACACCACGGCCACCCATGGTCACGCCGCCTTTATGGGCGTGTACGGTATGCTGGGCATGGGCTTGATGCTCTTCTGTCTGCGGGGCCTCACCGGCAATATGCAGTGGAATGACAAAATACTCAAAGGCGCCTTCTGGAGCCTCAACATTGGCCTAGCAGCTATGGTGTTCATGTCGTTATTACCCGTGGGGATTACGCAGTTTTTTGCCGTCATCGACCATGGATACTGGTTCGCCCGCTCACCAGAAGTGATCCATAGTCCACTGGTTGAAAAGCTGGTTTGGATGCGTATGTTTGGAGATATAATCTTCAGTATCGGCGGTCTCTTAATGGGTGCCTTCTTAATCGATTTGATAAGAAAAGCCCTGAATAAACCGGCCAAAGTGCAACAGGAAGTTTTACAAACAAATCACTAATCACAACGATTAATCCTGTCTGACCAAGGTGCCGTTTAGGCACCTTGGTTGCTTAGTTTGATGGCCTGCGCCGTTTATCGTTTACCACGCTTTTATAGCCTTACCGCATTAACGGTTAGCAGTGTCTAAACAACCTGTGTCAATATAACAATCAATGCTATAAATCAGGGGAACCTCGCTGCAGGAGTTTTTATGGCCCTAAGTCAAACTGACCTTACCCGTATCGCACTGGATATCACCTCTGGTTTAGCCCACAGAGACCGCTTCTCACGCTTGCTCGATACGGTGAGAGCTAACCTGCACTGTGACGCGGCAGCGCTACTCACCTTCCATGGACACTATTTTACCCCGCTTGCCATCGACGGTTTGAACGAGGATGTGCTCGGCAGACGCTTTATCCTGAATGAACATCCAAGGCTTGAGGCCATTGCCCGGGCGGGGGATATAGTGCGCTTTCCAGCCGACAGTGAACTTGCCGATCCCTACGATGGCTTGATCCCCAATCAAACCGGGGCATTGAAGGTCCATGCCTGTATCGGACTGCCCTTATTTGCCGACGAACAGCTTATCGGTGCCGTGACTATCGATGCCTTTAATCCCCTGCAGTTCGACCAATTCAGCAATACTGAGCTTCGCAGCTTAAGTGCGATTGCCGCCGCATCCTTAAGCAACGCCCTGCTGGTTGAAAAGTTGGAGCGCATGGCACTCAATAGCCACTCGACCCATGTGCAGGAAAAGAGCCCGAACCTTAACCACGATGCCGAAATCATCGGTAACTCGCCCCAGATGCAAAGCTTGAATCGAGAGATAGAAGTTGTTGCCCATAGCGACCTTAACGTACTGATTTTAGGCGAGACTGGAACAGGCAAAGAGTTAGTTGCACAGGCAATACACCAAAAGTCCGCGAGACAGCACAAACCCTTGGTTTATCTCAATTGCGCGGCGCTTCCTGAATCGGTTGCCGAGAGTGAACTTTTTGGCCATATCAAAGGCGCGTTTACCGGCGCCATCAGCCATCGCAGTGGTAAGTTTGAAATGGCCGATAAGGGCACACTCTTTCTAGACGAGATTGGCGAGCTTCCGCTCACCCTTCAGGCTAAGTTGCTGCGGGTCTTACAATATGGCGACATTCAAAAAGTGGGGGATGATCGCAGTCTTAAAGTCGATGTGCGTATCATTGCCGCCACCAATAAGGATCTGAAGACAGAAGTGCTGGCTGGTCGCTTTAGGGCCGATCTTTACCATAGGTTGAGCGTGTTTCCCCTGCTGGTGCCGCCCCTGCGCGAGCGCGAGCAGGACATCACCTTGTTGAGCGGATTCTTTGCCGAGCGATATCGACAAAAACTCGGGATGAAACAACTTAACTTCAGCCCCAGTAGTTTAATCTTGCTCAATCAATATACCTGGCCGGGCAATGTGCGCGAGCTCGAGCACGCCATTCACAGGGCGACCGTGCTGGCGCGCGTCTCGGCACAGGATGGCTGCTGCACCATAGCGCCACAACATTTTGATTTACCGTTTAAACAAAGTCATTCAGAAACAAGCGCATCGACAAGTTTAAGCGTAAACGAAACACAGCATCGCCCGCAGGAATGCGCCAGTTTAGCCCAAGCGACCGACACCTTTCAGCGGGACTTCATCAAACAAGTGCTCAGTGTACATAACGGCAATTGGGCCGCTTCGGCCAGAGCCTTAGGACTCGACCCAGGCAATCTGCATCGCCTCGCAAAACGCTTAAGGCTAAAATAAGTGATAAATACGCCGTACGGATCATATTTCAGTTGAAATAATGGCCAAAATAAGGAAGGATGCGAGCTTCGCGCGCCAGTGCACTTTGCCCGACAATTTGCCGCCCTGTTTTGGGGAGAAAAAGCCGCGTAAAACAGGTTATTTTATTAACAGGAATCGTAGTATCCGCTTATGAGTATGCTTCGCACCACAGCTTTATTATTGACTCTGGTTTTTCCGAGTCTTTCCGCTTTAGCAACGGAATACCCTTTACCGTCTTCGAAGAGTCGGTTGGTTGGCGAAAACCTGTATTACACAGTGCCAGAGGGTAAACACACCCTCGAAGATATTGCCGCTAAATTCCAACTCGGTCTAAGCAACTTGCTGGAAGCAAACCCTGGCGTGGATCCTTTCCTACCAACACCAGGCAGCAAGCTATTAATTCCTCAACAGCTCATTCTGCCCAATGCGCCGCGTGAAGGCATAGTGATCAACGTTGCTGAAATGCGCCTGTATTACTATCCAAAAGGTAAGAACACCGTTGAAGTGCTGCCCATCGGTATTGGTCAGATTGGTAAAGATACCCCTGAAAACTGGGTCACCAGTGTTCAACGTAAACGCGCTAACCCAACTTGGACACCAACCCCACGTATTCGTAAAGAATATGCCGCAAGGGGCGAAATTCTGCCTGCTGTATGGCCAGCCGGTCCCGATAACCCAATGGGACTCTACGCGCTCTACATAGGTAACTTGTATGCCATCCATGGTACCAACGCCAGCTTCGGTATTGGTTTACGTGTCAGCCAAGGCTGCGTACGTTTACGCCACGATGACATTGAACACTTATTCAAAACGGTTCCAGTGGGTACCCGAGTACAATTTGTGAACCAACCGATTAAAGCGACCGAAGAGCCAGACGGTAAGCGCTACTTAGCCGTGCACCAACCACTGTCACGCACCATTGCCGAGTTTGAATCAGAAGAGCCCGTCTCTCTGACCCTACCGAAAGACATCGCCAAGTTTATTGCCAAGGCCGATACTGATTCAGCAGTGATTAAAAAGCTGCTCGATGAACGTACAGGCGTGCCAACGATTATTAATCAATAATCGGCAACCAGTAATAGATTGCAGCGGTTGATGCCGCTGCGCCCATAAAAATACCCGCCTAGGCGGGTATTTTTGTTTCAATCGAAATGAACTTATCGAATCAATCGCATAATGGTGCGCAAAGGGCCAAGAAATGAGTCATTGCCGCGCTATTTGCCAAGATACGTTGGTCGAAGTTTTGCAGTGCAGGGGTTTCGGTACAGGCACCGACACGTGCGCCGCTACGCACTAAACACGCCTCAAATGAGGTATCGAAGTGATTGAAAATGAGGCCATCTTTAACAGGGCAACCATCAATCTCACCGTCGGCGGCGATAGGGAAATAGCCCCCTAAGGTATCGCGTAAATCGAGACTAAAACGTCCCGGCACTTGGCTTGGCTCGAAGGAATACACATAAGCCTCACGGCTCAGTACGTCCTCATGGCAGGTTAAAATACCGTCACGGCTCGCCGCGATGAGTAACTGCGCATGATCTAACAGCAGCTTACCTTCCACCGAGGTGCTCTCGTTGGCCTTAGGTTTACCGTTTTCAAACACGAAGCCACGGTTAGGGTTTTCACCAAACTTGTTAAATCTGTGGCCACGCTTAAAGCCGGTTGGGTTCACCAGAGGCAGAATGCTCAAATTCACCCGTTCGAATAAATCGGCCGATGCCTCACTTAAAAAGTGCAGTAAGCCCCAAGGGCCAGCCGATTCTTCGCCGTGAAACCCTGCGCTGATCAATAACGAAGGTAAGCCAGATTTGGCGGCGGGAGATTGATACAGACTGACGCTGTACTTGCCGACTTCACCGAGTTTTTTCTCAACCATCCCCAAACGGGACATTTCCTGCTCAAGCTGTAGATAAAAATTATCGATATCTGTGCTTTCACAGTTAAAAATATCGCTTTTCCACTGAAAGGATTCGAACGGAGATCTGCTTACCATATCTTGTACTTATGCCAGAAAAAGAACTGTGCCATCATAGCAGTTCTTTTAAAAAACTGAATGCTATTCAACTGATTTAGATGAAATCAGAGGAGTGGGCTAAGCTGCTCACACAAGCACACAGATGAAAGCCTTCAGCGGGTAATTTAGATAGGATGCTAAATGAGACCATACCTTAGCGGTTATTTCGGCCTAGTTATCGCGTTGCTTAGCCCTTCGCTTAAGGCGCAGTGCCAGATAACGGGCGCCGAGCGCCTGTATCAACTCGAGTCGCAAATTGAGACTTACACTTTGGCCAATGGCCTCACGGTACACCTCTTGCCGCAAGCGGATATGCATACCTTGAGCATTGCCAGCCAGTTTAATGTCGGCGCGCGCAATGAGGCCAAGGGCCAAACGGGCTATGCGCACTTATTCGAGCACATGCTCTTCAAGGGCAGCGAGCAGGCTCCCGGCGACAGCTATGCCCAGCAGTTAAGTGCTCTTGGGGCGCGTTTTAACGCCAGTACCCACTTCGATTACACCAATTATTACGTCACTCTTCCCAGCCAAGCCCTTAACTTAGGGCTGTTCCTCGAGGGCGATCGTTTTATTCGCCCCGATTTGAACCAGACTACGGTGAAAAATCAGCAGGAAACCGTGCTCCAAGAAATGGCGCAAACCATAGATAACCAGCCCTATGTGCGCAGTGCGATGGAGTTTCTGCTAGAGCAGGTTAAGGATACGCCCTATGGCCACGGCATTATTGGCAGCCGCGAGGATATTACCGAGGCGAGTCCCGAGCGTTTAACCGCCTTTCACCGCGACCATTATCGCCCCGATGCGATGCAGTTATCCTTAGTCGGCAAGCTTCCCTCCGACGTTAAGTCGCTTATAGCACAATACTTTAATGCTTGGCCCACGCCTGATCAGCCCATAGCCGAATTTGATGAGCTGAAAATCACTCCCAAACCCGTGCATGCAGAGCTTATCGATGAGCGCGGTCCTTGGCCTGGCTTACTGCTCGCCTGGCATACTGTGGGTAAAAATCATCCCGACGCTGCCGCTATTCGCCTGCTCGAAGGCAATTTATTCCAAA
The DNA here is from genome assembly GCF_029843705.1 of Shewanella sp. GD03713. NCBI lineage: Bacteria > Pseudomonadati > Pseudomonadota > Gammaproteobacteria > Alteromonadales > Shewanellaceae > Shewanella > Shewanella sp. GD03713. The sequence goes on along the minus strand of NZ_JAOCIW010000001.1, from coordinate 947,722 downwards.
ATACCCGCAGCGCCATAGCGCAAATCAGCCAGCACGATCCGGCACAAATGTTGAGTTATTCATTGCCCTTTGAGCTGAAAAATCATGGCATGACCAATCTGGTCTTAGTGCCTAGGGCCAAAACCTCCCTCGATGACTTAACGGAAAAGGTTTTAAGCGTGGTTGCTAAAGTGCAGCAGACACCATTGAGCGACGCAGAACTGTGCCAACTTAAACAAAGCTGGTTGAACAATCAGTTAGCGCTGCTCGATAACACTCAATCGCTCGCCACCCTGTTATCCGCCACGGCGAAACAAGACCAAATGCATCCTTTAACGGCCCAGTGGCAACGGATTAACTCCGTTAGTGCAGAGGATATTCAACGGGTTGCCACGCGATACTTTACCACCGATATGGTCAGGGTTGACCTGTTACCGCCTTGGTATATCCGCGTAGGAAAGACATTGCTGGAGTGGCTGCCATCGAGTATGAGCGATAGCCTTGAGGACGCGGTACTATGATAAAAACGATTCCATTCACTAGATTGGCAATAGTGCAAAATCTCCTTAAAGGCCTAAAAGCCATGAGTCTTGGCCTTATCGGTATCACGCTAATGGCCTGCCAACAGACCCAGCTTAACTTTACCGCCACCCAAGCGCCCAGCTTGGCAAGCTTCGATACCCCAACTCAACAACCAGAGGTGGGGCTGATCCGCCTGCCCACGGAACCGACTTTTATCGATATTGTGCCCGATGGCCTAACACTCCCCTACCAGCTCCACACAGCAAACAGCAGCCAAGGGCTGAGTAATAGGGTGAGCCTGGTAGCCATCAGTCCCAGCATGCCCTTCGAAAATCCAGATATTTTACAGTTCGCCCTGCAGGAAAAGGCCCGTAGTCTGGCGCTCAACCAACCCGATGCCTGCATTGAAACCTTCGAGACTCGCGTTACCCTACACAGTATCAATCTGAGCCTAGCCTGCCCTAGGCCGGTTAATCACCTCTACCGCCTATTGATACAGTTTTGGCAAGCCGATGCGTTTAGCGAACATGCCGTGGCAGCGGTCGATATCGACAATATCCGCCGCCAATTGAAACTCAATAAGCACTTGAATGCCTTTAGTGGCGCCGAAATTGATAAAGTCTGGCGCGATAAACTCCTTGGGGCGGCGCATCCCTATAATCAGAGCATTAATAATCAGGCACTGTACGACTCACTCACCTTAAGTGAACTATCGCAATTGCAGCAGCGCACGTTTGCCCAAGCACAGTGGCACCTGTTTTTAGAAAGCACAGAGGCCGAAGAAGCCGAGTTTGATCTCAAGCAAAGCCTCGCCCTGTGGCCGGGTGATACAAACTTAAGCATGTCCACGGGGCCAACTAAAGCAAAACCCCTTAATCGAGCGACTTCGTCGATAAAGCAGTCACACACTATCTATCTGATTGATGCGCCGGGCAGCGTACAGACTCAGGTACGGATCGGTTATGCCCTCGACGATAAACACCTGTCTGCTCAGGATATTCCGCTCGCTTGCCGCAGTTTGGCCGCCATCTTGGGACGCAGCTTTTCGGGTCGGCTCTATTACGACTTGCGTGAACAGCGAGGCTTAACCTATGGAGTCTATGGCCAATGCGCTAATGCGCCGCTCGCCACCAGCATTAAGTTTTATGGCAGTACGGCGATAGAACACACGGGCGCCTTTGTGGTGGGGATTTTAGATCATCTCAAGCTGCTAGCCTCAGCGCCAGCGAGCGATGGGGAAATTGCCGCCCTTAAAACCTATCTGATTGGCGAAGCGCTGTTAACCCAAGACAATCCCAGCCAACGTGAAACCCAGTTTATTCATCAACTCGTGTTGGGATTAGATCCCCAGTCGAACCAAGCGATGAACGCTAAGCTGCAGGATCTGACACCAGTACAGTTACAGCAATTAACCCAGCAAGCCTTTAGCGGTGAACCTCTGGTGATTTTACGGGGGGATGTCGATAGGATAACGACCGATCTCACCCACAAGCTGCCGGGCTGGCAGCTAGAGGTGGTCAAAGTAAACGATTAATTTTTAGAGTTTACCGCTAGGTACATCGCTCGCCGTGCCCTGTTGTAACATCTGGGCATGGCCTTGCTCCATTTGCGCTAAGTCTTCCATGGCGGCGCCAGACTCCATATTAGGATGCATTTCGTCTTGATGTTCTGGATTGCTGTCATCGTGGCTATCCTTGGCGAGCGTGTCATCTTTCACGGGGGATTGCAGCAGAGTTTCACCATTCAAGGCATCGCCCTGCGCAGTATTTGCTGTAATGGCCGCTGGTTGACCAAAGGTGCTTACCCAAGTAGTTAACTTTGCCGATGTTATGACACTGACCAGCACAATGACGGCTGCGGCCGCTGCGCCATAGGGTAACCATTTGCGCGCACCCGGCTGATTATCCCGAGCATACAAGGCGTTAGTCTGAGCGGTGTTGGTATTTTTGGCTGCGCCCTCTGGCGCTAAGGTTTGTAATAGCTCGGGTAGATGTTCCAGCTCTTGGCCGATAACACGCTGACCGATAAATTGCCCGCCTTCATAAATTTCTAATTGGTGGCTAAGCACTTCGCCCTCGACCGTGCCAGAGCTTACAATCACTAATTTATTGCAACGCACCTTGCCGCGAAAAACGCCGCAGACTTTCAGTTCATCACAGCTGAGCTCACCCGAAACTTCGCCACCAAGCTCGATCTTAATCTGTCCGGCGCAGCGGATACTTCCCACTAATTTCCCCGCAACTAATGCCGTGCCTGCCAGTTGCATCTCGCCCTCAATGGAGGTTGAGGCACTGATAAAAGTGACACCATTACCTTTGCTACCCATAGGTTTAATTCCATCTCATTATTTTTGTGAAAAAGATGTTAAGTGAAAATACCTGAAGAATAAAGCATTGGATTCCTTTGATATTTGACTTGAGTCGGTTTTAGGTAAGATTTTAGTCCACTGCTTAACTGTGTTAGGCTGGCAAGGTTTTTCAGCAGATTTAGGCCCAACATCAGCCCAAGCTTGCTGCCGCAAAGGGATAACACTGACTCAATCGATGACAAATTCCATGGTCTTAAACCCGCTCACAATTGCAACAGCTACCCTATCACCTCAGGCCATTTATCAGGCAAAGATCGGCGCCGAGCTGATTGAGGATCCCGCGCAGGCACAGGCAGTACTCGCCTTAGATAAGCTGTATCAGCAGATCTGTGGCCAAACAGATGCTCAGCCAATCAAAGGCTTATATTTGTGGGGCGATGTCGGCCGTGGTAAAACCTTTCTGATGGATTTGTTCTTCGATTCCCTGCCACAACAGGGAAAGCTTAGGTTGCACTTTCATCGCTTTATGGCGCGGGTACACCAAGCCTTAAAGGAACATGCAGGGCAGCGCGATCCCCTTAAGTTGATCGCAAAAAATTTAGCGCAGGAGTGCAAGGTACTCTGTTTCGATGAGTTTTTTGTCTCAGACATAGGGGATGCCATGATCCTCGCTGGTTTGTTTGAAACCTTGTTTGCCCAAGGGGTCGTGTTAGTTGCCACATCCAACATTCCCATCGAGCGCTTATATGAAAATGGTCTCGCCAGACACAGATTTTTACCCTGCATTGCACTGCTCCAGGTCCATACCCAAATGCTGCATTTGAATGGCGAGCAAGACCACAGGTTGCACGCCTTGAATCACGAGCCGTCGGCAGAGGCCATTGCCGCCACCTCAAAGAATATTGGCCTGACTGGCACACTGAATTTCGAGGCCATTTTCACGGCGCTGACGCATGGTGCGCCCGCGTTTGAAACCAGCACGTTGCGCATCTGTCAGCGGGATATTCCTGTCCTGCGCGCCACTGCTGAAGGCCAGCAGCCTTCGGTCGCCTGGTTTGATTTTCATGCCCTGTGCGATGGCCCGCGCTCGCAACTCGACTATATTGAAATTGCAAGCCGATTTAAGGTGTTAATGCTGAGTAATGTGCCCAGACTCGGGGGCGAAGTAAAAGGTTGGATCCGCGCCCGCGGCACTGAAGATGGCACAGGCGACAACCAAGCGGCCACCACGGGAGAGCGGCAACTGTCCTACGCCGCCAACGATGATCCAGCGCGGCGTTTTATCAGCCTTATCGATGAGTTATATGATCAAGGGGTGAGCTTATATTTAAGTTGCGAAGTGCCACTGAGCGAACTCTACCAAGGCGGCGCCCTCAGTTTTGAGTTTCGCCGTACCTATAGTCGGCTCATTGAAATGAGCCAGCAAAGAGTAGAATGAGGCGTCCCGCAATGGGCACGATTAACATCAGCAAGAAAGTGATATCAAGATGAATATTGGTGAATTATCCCAAAAGACCGGACTTGCGGCGTCGCGGTTCCGATTCTACGAACGCATTGGTTTACTCAAAGCGGTGAAACGTAAAGCGAATGGTTATCGCAGTTATCCACCTGAGGCAGTGATGGCGCTCGAGATGATCACCACCGGGCAACAGGCGGGATTTAGCCTCGATGAACTGCGGTTATTACTGCCAGCCGATCTGGCCAACTGGGATCATCAGCATTTACTCAATACGCTGCGGCAAAAGGTCAACGATCTCGAAGAAATCGAGCGAAAAATCGCACTCAACAAAGCCAAGTTATTGGAGGTCTTAACCGAAATTGAAGCTAAACCCCAAGATATGGACTGCCAAACCAATGCGCAGCGGGTGATGTCGCAATTCGGTTGGGATATTTTATCCACTCAATCGCAGCCAAAGTCCAAATAACCCGATCACTGAAAAGCCTCACATCGAAGACAATAACGGCACCCTCTTTTTGGCCACCACTTTGCTGGCTGCGGATTTAGCCCAGATGCGTCACCACATTCCAACTAACTTCTTTATTCTTATAGCATCACTAGGTGCGCTTTAAGCTCAAGCGAATAAATCCCAAGATTGGCTATTGACCTTAAACTTAGCTTTAACCTTAGGATAGTGGCAAACGAGTCATCCCTTTGGAGAAAACATGAGACAAACCATACTCGGAGCCAATGGCCAAATCGGCAGAGAACTAGCCCTTAGCCTTAACCGCGAGTTTGACTGTGACATTCGCCTTGTTAGCCGTAAACCGCAAAAAGTGAATGCCACGGACGAGTTAAAGAGCGCCAACCTGCTCGACTTAACACAAACCTTAGCCGCGGTGGAAAGCTCTGACATCGTTTATCTCACGGCGGGACTGCCAATGGATACTCAGCTTTGGGTTAAGCAATGGCCTGTTATCATGGGGAATGTTATCCAGGCCTGTAAGACTCACGGCGCCAAGCTGGTGTATTTCGATAATACCTATATGTATCCGCAAACGGCGGCGCCGCAGCACGAGGATGCAGCATTTGCACCCAATGGTGCCAAAGGCCGCGTGAGGGGCGACATCACCCAAATGTTACTCGATGAGATGAAGGCCGGGCGACTCGAGGCGATGATCTGCCGCGCGCCAGAATTTTACGGCCCAGGCCAAACCCAGAGCATTACCAACACCACGGTTATCGACAATCTCGCCCAAGGGAAAAAGGCCAAAGTGTTTTTACGTGACGATACGAAACGCAGTTTGATTTACACCCCAGATGCCAGCAGCGCCATGGCCTTACTCGGGAATACGCCTGATGCCTATGGACAAACATGGCACTTACCCTGTGATGACAATAGATTGACCTATAAGGAATTCATTACTCTTGCAGCCGACATTTTTAAAGTATCGGCGCGATATACTGTGGTCAAAGAATGGCAACTGTGGCTCGCGGGTAAATTCAACCCCACCATACGTGATGCGGGAGAATTGCTGCCCCGTTATCGCTGCGACAATCTGTTTATTTCTGATAAATTTAAAGCTCGCTTCCCTGATTTTAAGGTCACTCGCTTTGAACAAGGGCTGGCTGAAATCGCCAAGCAACGCAAGTTAATCTAAGAGTATGCTCGATGGCGTCGTGGATAAGTGTGACGCCATCTCATGCATTCACTAACTGGCAGAGAGTAAGAGGCAGAGAGTAAGAGGCAGACGCTTGGGTTATCAGTCGCTAATAGCAACTTTTCCGGCAAGACCGACCAGTAACACGCCGGAAACGCCCTCAAGTCCGCGAGCGTAACGCTTTGAATCGGCTCGATTAAATAGCCAACTGCCACAGGCGGCATATAGCAGGTTAACCAAGGTTGCTAAGCCACTGAAGAGTAAACCTAAGATAAACAGCTGCGTGGCAACCTCGCCCGAGGCGGGGTCGATAAATTGCGGTAAAAACGACAGGAAAAACAGCGCTACCTTAGGATTTAACACACTCACCACCACGCCCTGTAAAAACACATTGGTGTTTGGCGTGGCGTTGTCGCCAATCACGATTCTGCTCTGGCCCTGCCAGCAGGATATCAAGGCTTTTACGCCTAAATACAATAAGTAAGCCGCACCGAGCCATTTCACTATATTAAAGGCCAAGGCCGAACTTAAGATAATGGCGGAGAGCCCCAAGCAAGTGGCCAAGGTATGCACAAAATAACCCGCGCCTAATCCTAACGCCGCTTTAAGCCCACTGGCCATCTTACCCTTCATAGTGTTCGAAACGATGTAGACCACATCGGGCCCGGGGATCAGATTGATTGAGAGGCACGCAATCACAAACATCAGCAACGAATCTAGCTCCATTTATTTTCCTCTGAACATCTGCACCGACATTTTTAGCCTAAACTACCCTATCCCCACTGCCGCGCCAAGATAAGTATCATCCATTAAATCGCTGGCTTAACTGCTGAATATCCGCAGCGACCCACTCAGGTTCAATACAGTCGGCAAGTTGGCTCGCCATAAACGACACTAACTGCATGGCAGCATAGGGTAAGCGCCTATCCTTGCGCCCCACCAGATACCAGTTACTCTCCAGTGGAAATCCGTTCACCGACAATATTGCGGGTTTTTCACGGCCTTCTTGCAGAGTGTGCGCCGAAATCACCGATAATCCTAAGCCCGACGCCACGCTTAAACGAATGGCCTCGTTGCTCTCAATTTGCATAGTGTCACTCAAGGCAATGCCTTGGGCGCTACACCAAGACTCAAACATCAGTCGTGTGGCAGAGCCTGGCTCGCGCATGATAAAGCGCTCTTGTTTCAACTCGCTAAAGCTAAGGTGTTGGCACTTAACCGCCCAGTGGTCCTTAGGGGCTATCAGTTGCAGCGGATTTTTAATGATCCGCGCCGATAACACATGCTCACCACTTGGGGGATGACTAAAGAGATATAAATCATCTTCTTGGCGCTCGAATCGCCCCAAAATATGCGCACGGTTGCCAATATTTAAGGTGACTTTGACCTGCGGAAATTGGCGATAGAAGGCCCCAAGAATCCGAGGCATCACGTATTTTGCAGTGGTCACTAGACCAATATTGATATGGCCCACACTGCCGCCCCTCGCCTGCTGGATAAAGGCATCGAAGTCTTCGAAACGACTCAAGGTATCGCAGGCAACCCGATAGAGCTCTTGCCCAACTAAGGTCGGCTGCATTCGCCCCTCAGCGCTTACCAACAAAGGCTCACCCAAAATATCCGCCAATTTCTTCAGTTGTAGCGAGACAGTTGGTTGAGTGAGATGCAAGGCGCGCGCGGCGGCTGAGATATTGCCAAGCCTGACGACCTGCACATACACCTCGAGCAAACGAAAACTTAAGTGCCGAAGTTTAAGTTGGTCTTGGGATGATTTATCCATAGATTTTTATCTATACCTAATCTGCAAACAATTTATTTTTCAATATAGCGAATTGGGTTCAGAATCTCCAGCCATCGATGCCCGTGGAACTTTCTCGGCGCATCATTCTGTTGATGTCGTTATTAATGAGATACTTATGCCAGATATTGTCATTGCGTTTTTCGCCTTAGGTTTACTTGCCGGTTTGGTTAAATCCGATCTTAAGGTCCCCCCCGCCATCTACGAAACCCTATCGATTTTGTTAATGCTGACCTTAGGGCTTAAGGGCGGTATGGCGCTACACGGCCATACCCAAAACCTAGTGATCACCGAATTGGTTGCCGTTGTCGCCTTAGGCTTACTGATCCCCTTAGTGCTTTACCCTGTGCTGACGCGCTTAGTGCAACTCGGTCGAACCGATGCCATTAGCATCGCCGCCCATTATGGGTCGGTCAGTGCGGGCACCTTTGCCGTGGTACTTGCCATGGTCGAAAAATCAGGGATGACATTAAGGCCCGAAACCACCCTATACCTAGTGCTGCTCGAACTGCCCGCGATTGTGGTGATGCTCTGGCTGCACAGATACTTAAGCTCAAAACAGGCGGGGCAAGATGCCGCGCCAACGGCCCATAAATCCAGTGTGTTGCACGAGGCGCTAACCAGCCGTGGCGTAGTGCTATTGGTTGGCGGTGTCATGATAGGTTGGCTCTATGGCCCGACGGGTCTTGCCCCTCTTACACCTGTGCTCCTCGGCGGCTTTAAAACCCTACTGGCACTGTTTTTACTGGAGATGGGCTTAGTCACAGCGAAAGTCTGTTTACCACTGCCACTGCAACAATGGCGTCTGTTAGTGTTTGCCGCCGTAACGCCGTTTATTTTGGCATGGTGTGGTATCGGAGTCGGTTTATGGTTGGAATTGCCCGAAGGCAGTATCTTAATACTTGCCGCCTTAAGTGCTAGCGCCTCCTATATTGCAGCGCCTGCCGCTATCCGCGCCGCGATTCCCGAGGCCAATATCGGTTTGGCGATGCTGGCATCGCTGGGGATTACCTTCCCGGTAAACGTGCTAATCGGTTTGCCCCTGTATCAGCACTGGGTGCTACAAATTACCGCTTAAACTTCGCCCATAAAAAAGGGAGACTACTGTCTCCCTTTTTAGCTTTTCAATCTGCTTATGACTGAACCAACGCCCAATCTACTAGGGCTTATCTAAGTGGTGCAAGGCTTTGTTTTCATACATAGCCCTGTCGGCGGTATCGAGTAAATCCTCAAGGTTCATATCGGATTCTGGCGACCAATGGGCAACACCTATACTGGTTTCTAACGGGCGCTGCTGCGGACGTTCCTGATTATATTGCTCAAGCAATAACTTAAAACGCTCGATGGCAAAACCGACTGTATCAGGCTGCACAAAACTGAGCAGCACCACAAACTCATCTCCGCCCAATCTGGCTATTACATCGGACTCTCTAAACGCCGCCATTAAAATATGGGCAAAATCATAGAGCACTTGGTCGCCCTTACGATGGCCAAAGCTGTCGTTTACTTCTTTAAAAAAGTCGAGGTCAAAAAACACTAACGCCGCTTTTGCGTTAGTACGTCGACAACTGGCAAGAGATTGATAGGCCAGCAGTTCAAACCCTCGCCGATTAGAGATCATGGTGAGCGGATCTAAGGTATTTTGCGCGATAAACAGCAGCTCGGCCTCAACCATTTGTCCCAGATCCGTTAAGGTTTCAATGTCATCGTCGCTAAACTCCCGCGGCTCATTGCCGATTAAGCACAGCGTCCCGACCCGATATTCGCCTTGAATGGTAAGAGGATAACCCGCATAAAACCGGATATGCGGAGGCTCAGTCACTAAGGGATTATCGAAAAAGCGTGGATCCTTGAGGGCATCGTTAACGATAAACACACCATCATGGTTGATAGCATGGGCGCAAAAAGAAATATCCCTTGGGGTTTCAGTCACCTCTAACCCTTGGCGAGACTTAAACCACTGCCGATTCGCGTCGACTAGTGTCACCACGCAAATCGGCAGGGCAAAAATCCGCCGGGTTAGCCGAGTGATCCTGTCGAATCTTTCCTCGGCATCGGTATCGAGTACATTCAGCGCCCTTAGGGTGGCTAAACGTTGTAACTCATTCTCAGGAATGGGAGGTAGTTGCATAGTACACTCCGCTAATGGCTCTCTAACAAGCTTAGACTAACAGCAAGGCTCACGTTGATTTACTCAAGGATTGCCTGATAAATCACAACCACTCGCTCCGCGTGAGCTGCCACATCATCAAAGGCTAACTTACCGGCTTTTTGTTGCAGGGTGAGACGATGATTTTCATCCCGTAGCCAGCAATAACTCTGGGTTAAATGCTGCGCGCTCATCAGCGGCAACAGCTCAAGCTCGGCCAGCACACCAAAAATACGCACGTTATCAGACCAAATCGACAACTCGGGATACTCATGGGCGTGAGCAAGCACTAAATATTGGGCGATAAACTCAATATCCGTGATCCCGCCGGGACTCTGTTTTAAGTCGAATTCACCTTCACTGACCTTGAGTAAATGGTCACGCATCTTTTGGCGCATCTCACGCACGGCCTTTTTCAGCTCGTCCTTGTCCCTTGGTTGTTCAAGCACAGAGGCGCGGATCTGGCTAAATTTAGCCGCTAAACTATTATCGCCAAACACAAAACGTGAACGCACTAAGGCTTGATGCTCCCATGTCCAGGCCTCCTGCGCTTGGTACTCACCAAAGCGCGCAATCTCACTCACCATTAAGCCCGATGCGCCAGACGGACGCAGGCGCATATCCACTTCATATAGCTCACCCGAGGTGGTTCGGGTCGAGAATAAGTGCAGAATACGTTGAGCCAGTTTCAAATAAAAATGGCCCACTTCTATCGGTCTATCGCCATTGGTAAGGCTGTTGGCCATGTTTTCGGGCGCTTCGTAGAGGAAAACTAAATCCAGATCCGAACCGTAACCCAGTTCGATACCGCCTAACTTGCCATAGCCTATGACCGCAAAGCCGGTATCGTTGCCTTCCTCAAGATAACTGGGCACGCCATGGCGCACCGCCACTTGTTGCCATGCCTGCATCACCACTTGCTCGATAATGGCTTCGGCCAAGAAGGTTAAGTGATCGCTCACCTGCATCACAGGTAAAACACCTGTCACATCGGCGGCGGCAATTTTCAGCTGTTGGGACAACTTAAACTGGCGCAGCGCCTCCATTTGCTGCTCCATATCATCCTCAGGTACCCGCAACAGATATTGACGTAGCTCACTGGGGTAATCATCGAGCGAGGTTGTGTCGTACAGATGCGCTGGGTCGATAAGCTCATCGAGCAACATCGGGAATTTAGCGAGCTGCGCCGCAATCCAAGGACTGGCGCAGCACAGGCTCACAAGCTGTTGCCGTGCGCCGGGGTTTTCGCACAGCAACTCAAGATAGGTGGTGCGCGTCAGAATTTGCTCCAGCACCTTTGAGACGGGCTCGAAGGCTGCTGAAGGGCACGGCTGATTGAGTAACTCGTCCAGCAACCTTGGCATTAATTTATCGAGGGTCTCACGGCCACGGGGGCCAATCGAGCGTTTAGTCACGGTGTCGCGCCAACTGCTGAGCAACGGCCAGAGTTTATCGTCGTCAATCTGCTGCTCTGCGAGGAGATTGATCGCGTGGTCGTCCTGCTGCACATTCCACAGCTGCGCAGTCCAATGCTCGGCTTTCTCCTCGCCTTCTTCACCGCCCACGGTGGCTTTAAAATGACGATGAATTTTCGCCATCGCCGCCTCGATATGGGTGCGAAGATCGGTTTCGTTGGTCATATCCAGTACTGCGCAAAGTCTTGCCCAATCGAGGGGATTATTTGGCAGAGTCTGAGTTTGCTTATCATCAATCGCCTGTAACAGGTTCTCGACTCGGCGCAGTAATAAGTAGCTGTGTTTTAGCTCATCGACCGCCAAGTACTCGAATTGCCCTAGGCTGTAAAGGGTGTCCATGGCTCCAAATAGGCTCTGCTGGCGCAGGGCGGGTTCACGACCGCCGCGGATCAGCTGAAAGCTTTGCACCACGAACTCCACCTCACGTATCCCACCCGCACCGAGTTTAATATTGTCGGTTAACTGGCGGCGACGCACTTCTTGGGCAATGAGTTGTTTCATTTTGCGCAGGGATTCAATTGCCGAGAAGTCGATATAACGGCGATAAACAAAGGGGCGCAGCAAGCTGTGTAATTCGTCGGAAAAATGGTTCCAAGGTCCGAGCGAACGAGCTTTGACCATGGCATAGCGTTCCCAATCCCGCCCTTGCTCTTGGTAATAATCCTCAAGACCACTAAAACTCACCACCAATGGACCACTCTCGCCGTAGGGACGCAGGCGCATGTCGACGCGGAACACAAACCCATCGACGGTAATTTGGTCGAGTAAATTAACTAGCCGCTGCCCCATACGGATGAAAAACTGTTGGTTATCGAGGCTTCGGCGCCCGCCCACGGTTTCGCCATGCTCGGGGAAGGTAAAAATCAGGTCGATATCGGAGGAGAAGTTCAGCTCACGCCCACCGAGCTTGCCCATGCCCAAAATAAGCAAAGGCTGCGGATTGCCTGCCTTATCCATAGGCGTGCCATATTGGGCACACATTTCTTTATAGAGCCAATCCCTTGCACCTATCACTAACGCTTCGGCGAGTGCCGAAAGGTCCAGCAGTGACTCTTCTAAGCTGGCGTAATCTAAAAAATCCCGCCAGGCTAAACGCACCATTTGATAATTACGGAATCGGCGTAATTGACGTTTTGCGAGGTCTTCAGTCGTCGCACTATTTAACTGTTCGTGTAGCTGGGCATCAAAGGTCTGCCGCTCCACTTGCTGCAGATCGCCCGCGAATAAAGTGTTAATCCACTCGGGTGACCGAGTTAACTGCGCTGCGATATAATCGCTTAATCCTAAAACGTTTTTCAGTTCCTGCTGCTGCGCAGGCGTTAAATTTGCCAGTCCTTCTGACCATACTTCGGCGAGGCGTGCCCAATGCCGCTCTGCGGCTTGAGTAACGAGGGGAGACAATGACTTATTACTGTCTTTTTGTACGGCCATAATAATCCCTAACAAATTTAAACGTCGACATATTATGTCATAAATGATATAGAATGAAGCCACATCAGGTTTGATGCCATTGCCATGCCTCAAGGCAAATTTCCCTCCATGGCAAATGCAAGCTCAGCCCAACAGAAAGTGGCCCCCTCTTTCTTGGCTGTTTAGGGTACTATAACCTGTGAGGCAAACATATTGGGCAAGTAGATTATTATTGTCCGCCCATATTTGAGTTTTATTTCAGCACTTTTGGAGAAAACATGGCAGGAATGCTAATGCGGGTTCTCACGTCGATACTCATTTTGGCCGCGACCTTATCGCTTACGGGTTGTGGCGATGACAGGCCAGAGAAAATTGAGAAGTATCAACAACTCACTCAGCAGCGCCTCTCGACACTCAATACCATGCTCGAGGACGGTCAGGTACGTAACGCCAATCTGCTCAAGCAATACAGCAGTTTGCTCAAACAGCAAAAGCCCGATTTCGCGCCACTCTTGGATGAATTAGCCAAGGATTCCACCGCCGAAGGGCCAATGTATACGTCGCTGAAGCGCCGCTTAGACGATGCCAAAAACTCGGCTAACTTTACCGATCTCGACCAGCAACTCGCCGAGGTTGAGAATCTCTATCAAGCGGCCGATCCCAGCCTGTATAACGACATGCTTTCCGATCCGGTCAACGTGATTGCCGATATGTCGGATGGCAAGCTTGCCCGCGTTAATGCCATCAGCCGTGAAGCGGCGGCCCTTGCCAATAATGCCGAAGATTTTGGCCCTGGTAGCCAATTGGTGGGTAACCCGGCCTACGGCAGCTGGCAGACAGACTCGAGCGGCATGTCCTTCTGGGCTTGGTACGGCATGTATTCGATGTTTTCGAATATTTTTCACCGCCCCATTTATTACGACCGTTGGTCGGGTAACCGTGGCTACAGCTATTACAACGACGTAGGTCGTTATCGCTATACCTCGCCAAAACAAGCACAGGCGCAGGAAAAAACCTTCGAGCAGACCAAAAAACGTTTCGATTCTCAAGGGAAACGCTTCGACAGCCCCTATTCAAAATCGCGCACGGGTGCCACGGCTCTCTCCCGTGAGAGCAGCAGCGCGCCTAAAACCAATACCACAGCGAATAAGTCGAGCGCGCAGTCGGGCAGTAAATTCCGCTCAAATTATTCTAAAGACAGCAGTTTCCGTAATTCCAGCAACCGCACGACCCGCAGTGTGCGCCGAGGCAAGTAAACTAAAGGATCTCCCATGACATTATTTCAGGATTTCGGTATCACACCAGAGCTAGTCACCATACTGGCAATTGACCTCACTATTGCGGTTATCTTGTTGACATTAATGCGTTATTTGCAGGGTTGGAGCGTCAGAGTCAATAGCAGTAAAGAGCTGGCTGAACGCGATAACTTTGCCTTTGGGATCAGCACCGCCGGTGCCGTTGCCGCGCTCGGCATAGTGCTGACCGGTGCTATTACTGGCGCAGCTGCGCCCTCGTATTTAACCGAAGCCATTGGCATGAGCGCCTACGGGTTATTTGGTTTAGTGCTGATTAAACTCGGACGTTTTTTACACGACAAAATCGCGCTAAATGAGTTAGATAAGAACCAGCAAATCCTTAAAGGTAACGTATCAGTCGCCATTGTGGATGCGAGCGCCGCCATCGCTACCGCGATCATTATTCGCGCCGTCCTGCTATGGGCCGAGGATTTAACACTCGACACCTTTATTGCCATCTTCAGCGCCTTTGCGATTTCGCAGTTGATGCTAGTGCTACTCACCCGTCTACGCGAAAAACGCTTCGCGAGTCGTAATCAAGACTCTTCTATGCAGCAAGCTCTCGCCCAAGGCCACACAGCATTAGCCATTCGCCACGCAGGCTTTATGATCGCCATGGCACTAAGCTTTAATGCTGCGAGTCATTTTATCCTGTTCAACCCAACCGCCTATGTGACTAACATCATCGGTTGGTTAGTGTTCTCCATCATCATGTTGGTGGTACTGACACTGCTGCTATTTGTGATTAAAAAGCTAGTGCTGGCACGAATCGATTTAGCAGATGAAGTTGAAAGACAACACAACATTGGTATCGCTGCCGTAGAAATGGCCATCAGTATTGCTATCGCACTTATTCTCACGGCCCTAATGGCGTAATCCAATGCACGAATCCCAAACAACTGGCTCGGCGACTCAAGCGGTAAAAACGAGTCGCCTAAGCTGGTTCGATGATGTCCTACTATTGGGCATTATGGCCGTACTCGCTGGGTGCGGCCTGATCTACGAATACCTGTTGTCCCACTACGCAGGCCGGATCTTAGGCGCGTTAGAAGCCGCCATTTACACTATGATCGGCCTGATGATCGTCTCCATGGGTCTTGGCGCCTTTTCCGCTCGCAAAATTAAAGATGCCTTTACCGGCTTTGTGGTGCTCGAACTCACGGTCGCGCTCTGCGGCTCGCTGGCGATTTTAATTACCGCAGCCGTAATAGGTTTTGGTCAGCAGCTGCCGATGCTTATTGCCTCCACCTTAGGCTTACCACCGGATCAATTGCCCGAGGGTGGCATGATTGGCTCGCTGCAAAAGCTGAGCGAATATCTGCCCTATGTCTGGGGCGTTTTGCTCGGCTTGATGATCGGGATGGAAATTCCGCTGATCGCGAGGGTGAGACAATCTCTATCAGATGAACACTTACTGCATAATGCCGGTACTATTTATGGCGCCGACTATATTGGCGCAGGGATTGGCGCGGCCATTTGGGTCGGCTTTATGCTGGCCATCGATATTCAACTCGCCGCCGCGCTGACCGCCAGCTTTAACTTGCTCGCCGGCTTTGTGTTTATCTGGCGTTTTTGGCCCAAGATCCAAAGGGCGAAATTATTGCTCGCGGGGCATTTTGTGGTCACGGGCGTATTATTGCTGCTCGCCATTCAAGGGCCGAGTTGGGAACAACAGTTCAACAATCTGCTCTATAAAGACAAAGTGGTTTACGCTAAGGCCACGCGTTTTCAACAACTCACCTTTACCGAGCGCTTACGCGGCAATGGCCTCTCCCCCATATACTCTTTGTATATCAATGGCCGATTACAGTTTTCGAGTATCGATGAGCATATCTACCATGCGTTTTTAGTTCACCCAACGCTTGCGGCCAGCGCTCGCCACAACAAGGTATTAATCATTGGTGGTGGTGATGGACTGGGCCTAAAGCAAGTGCTGCGTTGGGAGCCAGAGCAAGTGACCTTACTCGATCTTGATGCCGCATTAGTGCAACTCTTTAAAACGCCCGATACGGATATGCCTAAGCGTCTAAGCCAAGCCCTGTTGGCCCTCAATGGCAATGCCTTTAACGATCCTCGCGTTAAGGTGATTAACGACGACGCCTTTAATGGAGTCGATAAATTGATTGCCATAGGGGATAAATACGATGCCATTATTGTGGACTTGCCCGATCCTAGCCATCCCGATTTAAATAAGCTCTATTCGGATTATTTCTATCGCAAGCTCAAGGAACTAATGAGCAGTGATGGCGCTCTGACTGTACAGTCAACCTCGCCCTATCACGCGCAAAAGGCCTTTATCTCGGTCGCGAAAACCTTGGCTTTAGCGGGGTTTGACGTAAAACAGTATCACCACAACGTCCCAAGCTTTGGAGAATGGGGCTGGAGCATTGCCACTGTATCGGGAAAAGATGCTCAGCATCGCCTAGGCGAGCTGACAACACTGCCGATAGCGGATGACTGGTTAACCTTAGGTTTAGTCAAAGGCGCCTTTGAATTTCCTGCCAATTTTTATCAGGACGCCGCCAATATTAAGCCTAACGAACTCGGTTCGTTGCAGTTGTACCATTATCATCAACAGGCATGGTCCGAAACCCAAGGACTGGATCTTTTTTAACGGATAAAGATAGTACTTGACATATTATGTCTCGGTGCTATCTTTGAACACAGACATAATATGTCAATAAGGACAAATATGAATATCCATACTCTTGCTAATCACCTCAACAGCCTTGGCAATAACAGCCAGACCGGCTTCCAATTCGATTGCTATCCAATTGATGGTGAAGTCGAAGTGTTGCAAGTGAATGTGGTCGGCCGTGAAGAAATCCCGGTATTCGTATCGGTTACGGACAACCAAATTCTCTGCATCAGCTACCTGTGGGGCGAGAACGAAGTAAACCAAGAACGTCGCAGCGAAATGTTTGAGACCATGCTCGAATTAAACATTCCAATGCCATTGTCAGCCTTTGCCAAAATTGATGACAAATACGTGGTTTACGGCGCGCTGTCTCTGCAATCTAGCATGCTCGAAATCGAGCAAGAGTTAGCAGTCTTATCCGATAACTGCTTAGAAGTTATCGATGAAATGGTCGACTATCTGAAATAAGGAGCCACAATTATGGGCATTCTGAACAAAATTTTAACAGCGTTTCGCGGTGGTGCCACCGAAGTTGGCCAAAGCATCGTAGACGCAAACTCGACTCGAATTTTCGAACAGGAAATCCGTGATGCCGAGAAACATTTAACCAACGCCAAGCGCGAACTGACCGATGTGATGGCGAAAGAAATGCAAGCCAGCCGCGAAGTTGACCGCTTAAAGCGCTCAATTGCCGAACACGAAGGCTATGCAACGCAAGCATTAGATAAAGGCAACGAAGCCTTAGCCATTGAAGTGGCTGAAAAAATTGCTCAATTAGAGCAAGAGCTGGCCGAGCAGCAAACTGCCAATGACAGCTTTAGCGCCCATGCAGTACGCCTGAAAGATTTAGTGAAGAAGACCGAGCGTCAACTGTCTGATTATCAACGTCAGTTAAGCATGGTCAAAACCACCGAAAGCGTACAAAAGGCGACGGCGACCATTACCGACTCTTTTGCCTCAAGCAACTCTAAGCTGCTGAATGCCAAAGATTCATTAGAGCGTATCAAGGCGCGTCAACAACAGTTTGACGACAGATTGAAAGCCGCTGAAACCTTAGCCGAAGAAGGCAGCGATAAATCATTGCAGGCCAAATTAGCCGAAGCAGGCATTGGTGAGCAAAAATCGAATGCCAACGCCGTGCTCGAACGTATCAAGGCACGTAAAAGCTAATTCATGATTGACCAAACGCCGAGCACCGATGGGACCATCACCCCCTATTGTGCTCGGCTTTTTTGTTTTTTGTTTTAGACACGCGGATATGTCCAATCAGCCACTCATGGTGTGAGCTTTGGCATGGTACGCACTGTTTAGGAGCGAATATGGGATTTTTTAACAGTATTTTTGGTAAAAAGGCGCCGCCAGCGCGTGAACTCAATCATCCCTCTGCGCTCAAGATCGGCGATATGATCTCCATCGACAATAGTTTTGCTCTGCCGCCACAATTGCGCGGTCAACAACTGAAAGTCGAAGCGGTGAATACCTATGAGTTTGAACGCAATCAGCAAACCGAGTGGGTGCTAAAAGGTCATGGTAGCGAAACGCTATTTTTGAGTATTGAAGAAGACGATGAAACTTACCTCGCCTTCTCTATGAAAATTACCCGCGCACAGGTGGAACAGTTATTCGATTTAGAGCAATTCAGTACCCTGTTCGATGAACCAGGCCACGCCGAACTTACCACCCAAGAGTTATCGCCACAGCTAGCCGAGCAGCTCGAACAATGGCTGGGTAAACAATACCATCAAGTGACCTTTGCGCTATTTGGCTATTTCCACCGCGAAGATTACCGCGGCCTAAAACCGCCGCAGGATGCCAATGGTGCAACCGGCGAGCCCTTCGAATATTATTTACTGCTCGACGATGACGAAAGCCGCGCGGTAGAAGTCGAAGTGTACGAGGGGGGCGATACCGATGTGGTACTGACCTTATACCGCCCCCTGTCGGACATTCGCGACTACTGGCCCGGTCAATAAAGTTTGGCATACGATAAAGTGCGCGACTCGCACTTTATCGCTTAAGCCATTACAATCCCAATTGAATTCGCTCGAAATGTACGGTTGATAGCAACAGGTAACGCCTAATGAGTAAAACGAAACACCCTCTCCCAGAGCAATGGCAAAAGAACCAGCAAGCCGCAAAAGCGACCCAAGTGGCCTTCGATCTCGATGAAAAGTTTCAATATTCTATTCGCAAAGCCGCGCTCGATGCGGGTGTCAGCCCCTCCGATCAAATCCGTACCATTTTAGGCTTAAGTGTTTCAAAACGTCCGACTCGCCCCCGCTTAACCGTCTCTCTAAACGCCGAAGATTATGTACAACTCGCGGAGAAATACGGTCTTAGCGCTGACTCTCAGCTTGAGATTAAACGCCGCGTACTCGAAGACTTAGTACGCTTTGTCGCCGAAGATTAATCGCAGTTACGCCTCTAAGCATTTAAGCGCCCGACAAACCTAAGTCGGGCGATTTATCACAAAGTTAATTTACTCATAGCGTAAACTCTTTTACCTTAGACATTCGCCTTAAAACACAGGGATCATGTTAGGCATGACAGATAAAACCCCTTGGTCGCTCCGCTCTTTGGGTAATCCATCTCCCTTCGAATTCGCCATGATGCTGTTGTCGCTGCTCTCGGTCATCATAGTGTTAGTGATGACCTTTGGCCGACTCGACAAAGAAACCTACCGGTTACTGTTTTTTATCGATACCACGATTTGCATGATTTTTATGGTTAACTTTTTCGTTGGCCTGTTTCGCGCACGCGATAAAGTATTTTATCTGCGCCATCATTGGATCGATTTTATCGCCAGTATTCCCGCCATCGAGGCACTGCGTATCGCGAGGGTGTTCCAAATTCTGCGGGTGATCCGCCTAATTCGCATGAGCCGCTCTTTCCTTATTCCCTTGATAAAGCAGCGCAAACAAGCCACTCTCGCTAGTTTGCTGGTCGCTATGGTGACCATTTTAACCTTCGCTTCTATCATCATTCTGATTGTCGAAAGTGGCACCGAGGGCGCCAATATTCAAACCGCCGAGCAAGCCATTTGGTGGGCCTTAGTGACGATTTCGACCGTGGGTTATGGCGATTTTTATCCCGTCAGCACCGCAGGGCATATTGTGGGCGGCATAGTGATTGTCAGCGGTGTAAGCTTTTTCGGGGTGATTTCGGGTTATATGGCCTCGGTATTTGTCGCCCCCGATGAAAGTGAGCGTCAAGAACGTCAAGACGCCCATAAGGCGGAGATTAAAAGCGAACTCGAAATGGCTCTTGCCAGAATGGAAGCAAACCAGCGGCAGATGGAGCAAAATCAAGCGCAGATGCTGGCCAAAATTGCCGAGTTAAAACAAGCATTGGAAGCCCAAAAGAATTAGGAAGGCATGGCCTTCCTAAGCTTCATTCTATGGGGTGATGACCAATCGGTCATTTACCAGTAGGTCGTTTGCGTCATCGCGTTTTGTCTCGACGCCTCCATCGCAAAGAGTAAGCTTTGCTGCTTAGCCTCAAGCCAGTCGCTTAAGTCGATGCCAAGGGTTTGCGCCGCCAGCGTCAATTGCTGATAACAGGCTAAGGTTCTAATCCCTAACACTAAATCCTGCCAAGGTGCCCTAAAGGCATCGCGGGATTTTGCCTCATACAAAAGCCCATACGCTTGTCCTACTTGAATACTCTCATCCAGTAACGCCGCGCACTGTAAATAATCCTCGGCTGTCATGGTCTTATCGCTAGGCATGGCCGAGAGTACCGCCTGCCATGAGGCTTCCTGCGCATGATCAGCATGCTGGGATAACCCAAGCTCTGCGGGCAGTTCGATGTTTCCCGCGCTGAGCGCCAATAGGATCTCGACAATCGCTAACTGCAATTGACCGTATTCAATACTTTGCCAGAGTGAGTCTAATCGCTCAGAGATATCCATGGCCTCAAATTGCCGCTGTAGTTGTTGCATCAAAGCTTGACGGGCGTCGTGCCGAGCCAATAAGCCTTTTTGACTACCGAGCAAAGCTGCGAGGGCCTGTGCCTCTTCAATGAACACCAGCTGCGATTCAATCAAATTAAAGTGCTGCATCAAAGTAGCATTAGCGAGGCCAAACTGGCTCAGCGTCATCCGTAATAAACGGATACAGGCGCGCATCCGCCACCACAGGGCTATTACGGCTTCGTTGTCTTGTTCTTCAACAATCATGGCTTCGAGCAGCTGCCAACGTTCGAGTGCAGTTTCCTGTAGCACTTGGCAGGTAGCCGTTAAATCCTGTTGGTGGGGCTGATGAAGGTTGAGATCCTCTGGCACGGGCAGCGGTAAAAACTCCAGCGCACTCAAGGTTAACGGCTTAGATTGCCCCGCGAGTCGATAGCCGCGCTGCGCCTTACTGGCTTTACCTAAACGAACAGGAACACTATCGGCCACTTGCATCGCCAAGGTTAATAAGGCACTGGCATCCCCCGACAATAGCTCAAATTCGAGTTCGCATAGGGCTTCATGCTGACCATTAGCGGTAATATCCCCCGTGTCCAAGGCAACCTCGATAAGGCTCTCTTCGAGAGTCACATGCCAAGCTCGGCGATAAAAATCGGTATGAAATACGCAGCCAAGCGCCGCTTGCACCGAGGCTAAATCGGCATTCGCGGGCCAGATATTGGCGGGAAAGAGGCTTAAATTTGGGCTGTCGGCTTCAATGGTGACGTTATATTCGGGACGCGAATGGATCCCGCCCACAACTTGCCCCGCCGTCTTAATGGTTTGCTCTTTTTGACCATCAAACCCGCGTACCCTTAGCCCCATGTCCCATTGGCGTAATTGTAATCCGGGGGTATCAAAGTAACCGTTGCTTAAGCGACGCTTTCCCTGCGGAGTGGCGTTTGGCAGGCTATCTAACTTATTTATCAAGGATTCTTGAAACTTAGGAAGGAAAAACAGTTTTAATTCTATCTCTGCATTCATTGCGGCACCGCTCATTTTGTCATCAAATATTCATTGATGCGTCACTTTTAGTTCATAATGTCACAAATGTGTCATAAAAATCCCGTAGGATTTGGTTTTGAAGTTGGTATATAACCCGTTAGAATAAAGCTGTGATTTTTTCTCAAAAAACACAGTTTCAATACGCGGACGCATAGGGTAACATGCGCCCGCTTTTTCCAATCATGGAACAATCTAAATAGGTAAACGGCAATGCCAGTAAACTCTATTTTGGGCGTGTTTGCAAAATCGCCAATCAAGCCTCTTCAAGAGCACATGGACAAAGTCTACGATTGCGCATCGTTACTGGTCCCCTTTTTCGAAGCCACCATCACAGGTAACTGGGATGGCGCAGTTCAACTTCGTAAGCAAATCAGTTTAGCGGAAAAGCAAGGTGACTCACTCAAGCGTGAAATTCGCCTCACTCTGCCAAGCGGCTTGTTTATGCCAGTTGAGCGTACAGATCTATTGGAACTACTGACTCAACAAGACAAAATCGCTAACAAAGCAAAAGATATCTCTGGTCGTGTTATCGGCCGTCAATTATTAATCCCTCAGGTCATGCAAGTGCCATTTATTGCGTATCTACAACGTTGTATCGACGCAGTAGGTCTTGCAAAACAAGTTATTAACGAACTCGAAGATTTGCTTGAAGCAGGTTTCCGCGGTCGTGAAGTCGACTTAGTGGCTAAAATGATCAACGAACTCGATATCATCGAAGAAGATACTGACGATCTGCAAATTCAATTACGTCGTCAACTATTTGCATTGGAATCAGAATTGAATCCTGTCGATGTGATGTTCCTCTATAAAACGATTGAATGGGTCGGCGGTCTTGCAGATCTTGCCGAACGAGTCGGTTCGCGTCTTGAGCTTATGCTGGCTCGCGTTTAATAAATAAGGTTATCAAGGTATCAATATGGTTGATGCAGGTATGGAGGTGGCTAACGTCTTAGCCACTAATGGGCCGTGGCTTATTGCCATTGCGGCCGCGTTTGGTTTTCTAATGGCGTGGGGTATTGGTGCGAACGACGTGGCCAATGCAATGGGAACCTCTGTGGGTTCCAACGCTATTACTATTAAACAAGCGATTATTATCGCAATGATCTTCGAATTTGCTGGTGCTTACTTAGCAGGCGGCGAAGTAACCAGTACGATCCGTAACGGTATTATTGATTCAAGCTACTTTACCCAAACCCCTGAATTGCTGGTATACGGCATGATTGGCTCGCTGTTAGCCGCAGGGATTTGGTTAGTTGTCGCATCAGCCTTAGGCTGGCCAGTATCGACCACTCACTCAATCGTGGGTGCGATTATCGGCTTCGCGGCTGTGGGTGTTGGCACTGATTCAGTCGCTTGGGAAAAAGTAGGTGGTATCGTTGGCTCTTGGGTCATCACCCCTGCAATCTCTGGCTTTATGGCTTTCATTCTGTTCCAAAGCACGCAAAAACTGATTTTCAACACAGATAACCCACTCGCTAACGCGAAACGCTATGTGCCTTTCTACATGGCATTTGCGGGCTTTATCATGTCGTTAGTCACTATCCTTAAGGGTTTATCACACGTTGGTATTCACTTAAAAGGTGCCGAAGCATACATGTTAGCCGGTGTGATTGCGCTGATCGTGGGTATCGTGGGTAAAGTGGTGATTTCTCGTTTAAAAATGGATGAGAAAGCCACCCACAAAACCATGTACGCTAACGTTGAAAAAGTGTTTGCTATCCTGATGGTGCTCACCGCCTGTTGTATGGCGTTCGCCCACGGTTCAAACGACGTAGCTAACGCGATTGGCCCATTAGCGGCGGTTGTCTCTGTGGTAAACAGTGGCGGTCAAATTGCGTCTAAGTCTCCGTTAGTTTGGTGGATCCTGCCTTTAGGTGCCGTTGGTATCGTGATGGGTCTGGCAATCTTCGGTAAGCGCGTGATGCAAACCATTGGTAAAAACATCACTCACTTAACGCCAAGCCGTGGTTTTGCTGCCGAATTAGCCGCTGCCTCGACTGTCGTTATTGCTTCTGGTACTGGTTTACCTATCTCTACTACACAAACCTTAGTGGGTGCGGTATTAGGTGTAGGTATGGCCCGTGGTATTGCTGCAATCAATATCGGCGTAGTGCGTAATATCGTTGTGTCTTGGGTGGTCACCTTACCTGCGGGTGCGGGTCTGTCGATCATCTTCTTCTTTATGATTAAAGGTATCTTTAACTAAGAAGCCCAAGGTGACTATGGCAAGCTTGCCTTAGAAACGCACAAACACACAGGAATCGCTAGCATGGATGCGGCAAAGTTGAGGGAAGTCTATGACTTCCCTCTTGCATTGCAGGCCTCAAATCCCTAGCATGTGGTCACTATTTCGTTGATGAGAATACAAAAGTGTTAAGAATGCTGACTCTGGTGGGAATGATGTTACTCTCCCCCAACCTGCTGGCCGAAGGCCAACCCCGCTATATCTCGGACAACGTGTTTCTTTATATTCTCAATGGTCCGAGTACAGACTACCGTATCTTAGGCTCAATTGAAGCGGGTCAACCAATTACCTTATTAGGCGAAACCCAAGGCGATTACTCCAAAATTGTCGACCACAAGGGTCGCGAAGGTTGGATACCGACTAACATGATTAGCTCGGCACCCAGTTTTCGCGAGCAAGTATCGTCACTCACCAGTGAACTGGCTGAAGCCAAAGCTAAACTGGACGAAGTGATGAGCTCAACCGATAACCATGCCGATGAAGTGGCAGAGCTAAAAGCCAAGCTGACCGAAGCCGAAACTATGCTCAGTAAAACCACCCAAGAACGTGATAGTTTGAAAGTGGCCGTGGATCGCAGCGCTCAGGAAGCGCAATTTGCCCTATGGCGTGAAGGTGGACTGATCGCCGCCGCCGGTTTAGTGGTCGGGGTGATTTTAGTTTATCTGCCAAGACCGCAACGCCGTAATAAAAAGCGTTGGATGTAAATTTTTACGCGAATCCGCTGAAAGTAAAATCAAAAGCCAGTGTTTTCAAACACTGGCTTTTTTGTCAATTGAGCGTTACATCTGGCGCGTAACAAGCTAATCAAACAATCTTCACATTCTTTCACGCTATAGTGTTGTCCGTCACATTTTGGTTGTATAATCTGCGCGCGCAAAGCTTCATATTGTATACAAAATATCAAATGCGTTTCGCGCCCCCCATTTTTGTTTCAACAATAGAGCCCAAAACAACTGGCCAAGATGGAAGCGATTACTATGTTCAAAGCGAGTGAAGTGCTGGCAGGCCGCTACGATTCTGCCAATCTCGACGAACTGTTCAAAGCCGTCACCGACAACTACATTGTCGATGAAGAACAATACTTGTCAGAGCTAATCAAACTAGTGCCCTCCAGTGATGAAGCCATCGAGCGCGTCACTCGTCGTGCCCACGAACTGGTCAACAAAGTTCGTCAATTCGATAAGAAAGGTTTAATGGTTGGCATCGATGCCTTCCTGCAGCAATACAGCTTAGAAACACAGGAAGGGATTATCCTGATGTGTTTAGCCGAAGCCCTGCTGCGTATTCCCGATGCGGCCACCGCCGACGCCTTGATTGAAGATAAACTCTCAGGCGCGAAATGGGATGAACACTTAAGCAAGAGCGATTCAGTACTGGTTAACGCCTCCACTTGGGGCCTAATGCTCACTGGCAAAATCGTCAAACTCGATAAAAAAATCGATGGTACGCCAAGCAACCTGTTAAGCCGTTTAGTGAATCGTTTAGGTGAGCCTGTGATCCGCCAAGCCATGATGGCGGCGATGAAGATCATGGGCAAGCAGTTCGTTCTCGGCCGCACCATGAAAGAAGCGCTCAAGAACAGCGAAGACAAGCGTAAATTAGGTTACACCCATTCCTACGATATGCTGGGTGAAGCCGCGCTGACGCGTAAAGATGCCGAAAAATACTTTAACGATTATGCCAATGCGATTACCGAGTTAGGCGCGCAAAGCTATAACGAAAACGAATCACCACGCCCAACTATTTCTATCAAGCTGTCGGCACTGCACCCACGTTACGAAGTCGCTAACGAAGACCGTGTACTGACCGAGCTGTATGACACCGTTATTCGCTTAATTAAGTTAGCCCGTGGCTTAAATATCGGTATTTCTATCGACGCCGAAGAAGTTGACCGCCTCGAACTGTCGCTAAAACTGTTCCAAAAACTGTTTAATTCTGACGCCACTAAGGGTTGGGGCTTACTCGGTATCGTGGTGCAAGCTTACTCTAAGCGCGCCCTGCCAGTGCTGGTATGGTTAACCCGCCTAGCGAAAGAACAAGGTGACGAAATCCCCGTTCGCTTAGTGAAAGGCGCTTACTGGGATAGCGAGCTGAAATGGGCACAACAAGCTGGCGAAGCCGCATACCCACTCTACACGCGTAAAGCCGGTACCGACGTTTCTTACTTAGCCTGTGCGCGTTACCTGTTATCTGACGCCACCCGCGGCGCAATTTACCCACAATTTGCCAGCCACAACGCGCAAACCGTTGCCGCAATTTCAGATATGGCGGGCGATCGTAACCACGAGTTCCAACGCCTACACGGTATGGGACAAGAGCTGTACGACACTATTCTGTCGGAAGCTGGCGCGAAAGCGGTACGTATCTACGCCCCTATCGGTGCCCATAAGGATCTGCTGCCCTACTTAGTGCGTCGCCTGCTGGAAAACGGTGCGAACACCTCGTTCGTACACAAGCTGGTCGATCCGAAAACCCCTATCGAGTCTTTAGTGGTTCACCCACTGAAAACCCTGACAGGCTACAAAACCCTGGCTAACAACAAAATCGTTTTACCTACCGACATCTTCGGTAGCGATCGCAAAAATTCCAAGGGACTCAATATGAACATCATTTCAGAAGCCGAGCCATTCTTCGCGGCCTTAGACAAATTCAAATCGACGCAGTGGCAAGCGGGCCCTCTGGTTAATGGTCAAACCTTAACTGGCGAGCACAAAACCGTGGTGAGCCCATTCGATACCACCCAAACCGTGGGTCAAGTGGCCTTTGCCGACAAAGCGGCTATCGAACAAGCTGTCGCCTCTGCCGATGCGGCGTTTGCAACTTGGACTCGTACTCCCGTTGAAGTGCGCGCCTCAGCCCTGCAAAAGCTTGCGGATCTGTTAGAAGAAAACCGCGAAGAACTGATTGCCCTCTGTACCCGTGAAGCGGGCAAGAGCATTCAAGACGGTATCGACGAAGTACGTGAAGCCGTAGACTTCTGCCGCTACTACGCGGTACAAGCTAAGAAGCTGATGTCAAAACCTGAACTGCTCCCAGGCCCAACGGGTGAGTTAAACGAACTCTTCCTCCAAGGTCGCGGTGTGTTCGTCTGTATCAGCCCATGGAACTTCCCATTGGCGATCTTCTTAGGCCAAGTTTCGGCAGCCCTCGCTGCAGGTAACACTGTCGTTGCTAAACCTGCTGAACAGACTTCTATCATTGGTTACCGCGCAGTGCAGCTCGCACACCAAGCGGGTATTCCAACGGACGTGCTGCAATATCTACCAGGCACAGGCGCTACCGTAGGTAACGCACTGACGGCTGATGAGCGCATCGGCGGCGTATGCTTTACCGGTTCAACTGGCACAGCCAAACTCATCAACCGCACACTCGCAAACCGTGAAGGCGCAATTATTCCGTTAATCGCCGAAACCGGTGGTCAAAACGCTATGGTGGTTGACTCTACTTCTCAGCCAGAACAAGTGGTTAACGATGTAGTGTCTTCATCCTTCACCAGTGCGGGTCAACGCTGCTCGGCGCTGCGTGTACTCTTCCTACAGGAAGATATTGCAGACCGCGTAATCGACGTACTCCAAGGTGCAATGGATGAGTTAGTGATTGGCAACCCAAGTTCAGTGAAAACTGACGTAGGCCCAGTTATCGATGCGACCGCGAAGGCTAACCTTGATGCCCATATCGACCACATCAAGCAAGTGGGTAAGTTGATCAAGCAAATGTCTCTGCCAGCAGGTACCGAGAATGGTCACTTTGTGTCGCCAACTGCCGTTGAAATCGACTCAATCAAAGTGCTTGAAAAAGAACACTTTGGTCCAATCCTGCACGTGATCCGTTACAAGGCATCTGAACTTGCCCATGTGATCGATGAAATCAACAGCACAGGCTTTGGCTTAACCTTAGGCATCCACAGCCGTAACGAAGGCCATGCCCTCGAAGTCGCTGACAAGGTTAACGTAGGTAACGTGTACATCAACCGTAACCAAATCGGCGCAGTGGTTGGTGTACAACCTTTCGGCGGCCAAGGTCTGTCGGGCACAGGTCCAAAAGCCGGCGGCCCACACTACTTAACTCGCTTCGTGACTGAAAAGACTCGCACTAATAACATCACCGCTATCGGTGGTAACGCGACCCTGTTGTCACTGGGTGATAGCGACGCCTAAGTCCTAACGACTTATTGATAAACGAAAGCCAGACTCTGTCTGGCTTTTTTATTATTCTTATTTCTCTGCTGCGGCTGATTCCTTTTTTTCTATCTTTGTTTTAGCAGCTTCAACTACCTTAGTAATGGCTATATCACCTTGGTCAACAACTGACTTAAACGTTTCCGATTGTTTAGCATTCTCGATATGCGTGGTCGCAGAGGCCTTGAGGTATTTTGCAGAGGACTTCAAGGTTTGTGACGAGGTGTTAATCAAATTTTTCACCGCTTCCGAATCATCACGATTGAAAATCCCGAGAGAGCTCAAGGTATCCTCGTTATCAGCATTATAATAAGGTGCTGGATCAAAACTCAGCTTATTTGCCACTAACATAGTGGGAAAGCTAGAGCGGTAACTATTGTAAATATTCACATGCTTATTATAAGTCTCACGCTTAGCCGCAATGTTATCTTCTAAATCTTCCAACTGCTTCATAAGCTTGGAATAGGTTTCATTTGCTTTCAACTCGGGGAAGCTTTGTGACAACGCGGCCAAAGATTGGGTACTGGCTTGCTGATCTGCTGATATTTTAAGATGTGTTAACTTTTCATGATCGCCGAAACCTTGTGCAATATCGATCACTCTTGATGCCAAATCTCTTCGTTTTTGCAAAGAAACCTGAATATTGGAGGCTTGTTCAACCAGAGATTGCTTTTTAGATTGCAATGAGTTGTAGGTAAAAATTGACCAAACAGCAAATGCGCAAAACAACACAAATAAGATCAAGATAATATCCATTAAATATCCTTAAAACAAAATCAACTATGAGACTATGAAGTCTTAACCTCATCTTAAGAGATTAAATAAGCCATTTTTTCAAATAACAACATAGCTCTACAATTACACATACTAAAAGCCAGACTGAGTCTGGCTTTTTATTACATATCACTCATTAATACGGGTTGTCCAAATTCCTTTAACTGGGCATTGGATGCCTCAAAATA
Organism: Shewanella sp. GD03713; assembly: GCF_029843705.1. Lineage (NCBI taxonomy): Bacteria > Pseudomonadati > Pseudomonadota > Gammaproteobacteria > Alteromonadales > Shewanellaceae > Shewanella > Shewanella sp. GD03713. Next base: position 918,710 of record NZ_JAOCIW010000001.1, on the reverse strand, counting down.
CTGCTGCCAAAACTGTTTCAACGGGAGCATGACTTGGCCACCTCTAAATCCTTTCGATGTCGCTGGCACCCAACCCGCACCTAATACATAAATGTCCGCCTGCTTAAAATCACTTAACATATTGGCTTTTTGGACTTTCTGCATCTCTTGCTCGGGTGCAATCACTTTCAAGGTGTTTTTACTGTAAAAGCTAGTGACATCGGAATTTTCAACCATATCAGAAACCAATAACAACACCCGTCTTTCTCCCTGATTGACCGCTACTTGCGGGGCAATCACCTGAGATAAATTGGTAATTATTTCTGTTTTAGGCACATCCGCATCGTTAGGTTTAAAAGCATTTTTGATATGAGTGTCGACTTTCGTTTTCACAAATTGAGTCTGTTTCGCCATACAATTATCGAAGGTCATTAAACTCTTTTTGGAAACATCGTCTCTATCTGCAATATCTGTGTCTAATCTTCCGCTGAATAACACATCAGTATAAAAATCCTTCACATAAGCACTGAAGCTGATAATGGTGATTTTATCCCCAGGTTGCAAAAAGAGGTGCACTTTTTCATGGACTAACTTTTTAATATTAATGTCCGGTGAAAACGTACCATCAACAGCAACAAATAAATGTCGACCAGAAACAACCTTAGCCGTTGATGGTTCGATTTTCGCGAAGTCGTAACAACTTTTAATATCGTTTCTTTCGCCTGCAATAACAGGCAAACACCCTGATACTATGCTAATCGTACTAAACAAGCCACTCAGTACATACTTAGAAAGTTTTGTCATTCGAGCCATCAGCTTAATTCTCCAAGCAGCTCTTTGCGTAATCGTTCTCGCATTTGCTCTTCAGTTTCAGCCACTTTTTTTTGCTGGGCAATTTCAGCCAGTAATTCCTGTCGAATCCGTTGTTCAGCCTGTTCAGGAGTTTCTATTTGTGCGGCTTTTTTAGCATGAACCTCAGCAAGAATTTCGGCTTGCAATCTTGCCTCCATTTCCTCTGGCGTTTCTACATCAGCCACTTTGCTAGCTGCGATCACTGTGGGACGAGTTGTTTCTTGGACTTCTTGATGCTCACGTAAACGTACGGATTGTGTATATTTATTTTCAGCATTGCCTAAGTCGTCCATATAAGTAAGAAATGAACGATGTCCGCATCCTTCAAGCATCTCTAGAACCTTCGGATCTTGACAATTCACTTCGGCTTTTTGGTTCATTCTTTGTTGCAAATTAGTTAGGCGTTTCTGTGCTACACGCGCAACCTGCTGCTTTAATCGAGAATAATGGGTCTTAAACTCACGTTCACTCTTAAAGTTACCAATTTCTTTACGCGCATCTTTAGAATGCTTGCCTGCAAAACCTGTTTTAAAGCCAATTAAAATCCCAAAAATTTGCAGCAGAATGAATAAGAATGCTAAGAATATAAATGTCCCCCAGCCTCCTTTTTGCTCGCGCTCCCAAACATCATCGCCAGCTTTGTCATCTGCATTTTTTGCTTCTTGAACTAACATAGCTGGAGGAGCTTCAGCATAAGGATCTTGCTCTTGATAAATGACACCGTTTTGTTTGATATTAACTTCGTCTATATGCATTTTTTCTAAAACTTGACCACGCACATAAGTCGCTAATACTGCTATCACTAAAATCGCAATCGCAGTAATAGTTGTAATTAAATAGCGTGGTTTAACTTCAGCGTTAGTTGAAATGCGACTGATGAGTTGTTTATATTGCGGCTCATCATCATCTTCGAAGGTTTTATCTAAATTAATTCGAGTATTAGGAGCAAGCTCAGGCGTCGCCTTATCACGATTCTTCGCATTTTTCCACCATACTTTTGCCTTTTTAATTAGTGAGTTAGCATGCAATTCGTGCCCAGTAAAATGCGTTAAACCGACTAATAAGACTGAAATAATAAAAGCGATGCCAATTGCACCTTGTTGCTGTAATTTTTCAGATGCTCCAGGAATAGTAAATCCAGATAAAACATAACTAAACCCCATTGCCTCTACGAATACTAAAGCCGCAATGAGGATCCATCCCAAAATGTGTAAATTATTACGTCCATTTTCAGTCACTTTACCTAAGTAATCTTGGCTCTTACTAAATAGCTCTTCATCTTTATTGACTTTTTCATAGTGAGCAGCAAAATCGGCACATAATGCAACTTCACTATTTAGCCACTCTTTATCATAGTTTTTAACTTGAGTTTCATAATCTTTGGCTAAACGATTCTCCTTACCAATTAGCGGAAATGCATACCAAGTATTAAGCCACCAAAAACTAACTTGCTCCCACCAAACCATAATAATCACGATTAGTGTCATTATTGAAAGAAGTGACACGACAAGTACACGATACTCATTAAACAGTAAAGATAAAAAATCCATTTCCAACTCCTAAACCCATCTCTTATAATAATCTTGGTTCAAACCCAGCTTCATATACAGTTTTATTTTTTTCGTAATACAACTTTCCAGCAATTGCGGTTGTTGATCTATCAACCGGCATTACCACATCCATACAACGTACAGGAGAATCTTTATCTGTAGTAAAAACCCGATATAACAAACCTCTATCTCCATAGTAAGTTTCAACGTGACTAGATAACTGATAACTAGGCGCTTCCTTACTTGCTCCCTTATAATTTTTCCAAATATTTACAGTGGGAGCAGAAACTGCTGTACCACTATCTTTAACCACGGCTACGGGAGATAAACCAATATAATGGCCATTTACTTTACTGACCCAAACAGTGCCATTCATCCCTGGTAAATAATCGGCTGTATTATAATCTTGACGATTATATCTTTCGCCAGTGGCTAAGCTCTTAACATCACCATCGACCCTTGGTCCTTCAACCGCACAGTTTAAGTTTGATATCTCTGACGCATATGCACTACTAAATAATGCAAATCCACTCTCTTTTTTTACTCCAACCAATTGCGCAAAATTAGTTGAGGGTTCTGTCATTTTTTGTCCACCAAAATCAACTAAAGCCTTCTGTTGATTTGATGGTCTAATTAATTGAACCATCTCAGATTGAGACATAGCTATTTGTGAACTTTCTTTACTTACAACAGCTGTAGATTTTTGGCCTGCTTCACTCGATTTGACCGAAGCAACCTTATCTTGGGAACGACGAGATAAATAACTGAGGTTGGTTTTTTGTTTGTTAGAATAGGCCAGTAACTGATCTGGCTTACCATCGATTTCTACAATTTCTACTCGACGATTTTTAGCTTTTCCCTCTTCATTGGTATTGACAGCAACAGGCTGCGATTCTCCAGCACCTTGGAAAAATAATCTTTCAGTTGGAATACCCGCTTGATGAAATAGTGTAGCTACATAACGAGCCCTAGCTTCACTTAACGTTTGATTTAACGATTCACTCCCTGTTGCATCTGTGTGCCCAGTAATGAGGATATTCTGCTGAGAATCTTTATAAATAGTTGCTAATTTTTGTAATTTCTGCCTTGCCTTGGTCGTGGCCTCCGCAGAGCCTGAGTTAAACATCATCTCATCTGCACTAGAAATTGTTGCAGCCATACCTACAACTTGATAATTAGCATATTTTTCCTGTTCCTCCTTAGACATAGTTTTGTTGTTAGCACTAATTAAGAGGTTATTTTGTTGATCATCAGCATTTGTAGAAGAGCTGATAGAAGTAAATTGGATATCAAGATTTTCAGTTTTGGCTAATGCTTCAAGTGCTTCGCGTTTCTTTTGAAAATCGTAACCAACAGTGCATCCAATTGCAGCACCTGCAGCAGCACCATAGGCCATCCCCTTCTTACCACCTAAGTAGTTCCCAATTAAAGCACCTAAACCAGTACCAATTGCACAACCAATGACCGTTTCTTTATTATTTTCTACCGATTGCGTAACCGCACAACTACTAAGTAACAACGCTGAAGCGACTGCGACTGCGATAGGCTTGAAACTAGATACCATAGTCATCCCTAACTCTATAAAAGAAGAAATTTAAATTGATTTGTGAGCATTAACATGGAAATTAGAAGAAAATACCATTTGAATGTCAATCTAAAGTTTACATAAATGCGAACAATGTGTTGTAAGAAAATTGCGGATGCTACATTCGTAACATCATAGGTTAATCTCTTTGGATTTAGAGATTATTACGGTGACTAACAAGCTTTATAACCAAGCCATTGCATAACAACTGTGAACAGATAATCATTATTCATAAAAAATGTCATTAAAATTTATCACTAAGTTGCCTTCAGTATTTCTCTCCCCGCATAATCTATAATCTGTTCCTAATCAGGCAGTGATTTAACGTGTTCAACAACGAACTAAGGCAACTATGACATTCTCGCTATTAGATATTTCTGCATTAACGTGGTTTATCGTTTCTTGGGCTGGCTATACCGCTTTTGCCCGACGTAAGGCGAAGGATACCGACTGTATTGCCCGTGGTCTGCACAAGCACAGAATCTACTGGATGCTCGAGCTGATGACTCGAGGCGTGCGGGTTGGCGATGCGGCGTTATTAGCGAACCTTGAACGTAATATTGCCTTTTTTGCCTCGACTACGCTGTTCGTGCTCGCGGGGGTACTAACCTTATTTGCCCAGGTTGAACGGCTCGAAGCCGTGATCGCCACTATTCCCTATGCCACACCGCCGAACCACTCCTTAGTTCAAGTTAAGCTGGCGCTATTAGTAGTAATCTTCGTGATGGCATTTTTCCAATTTACCTGGTCGATGCGCCAATATGGCTTTGTGAACGTGATGATAGGCGCAGGCCCAATGGATAGCGAAGGCGCAAACGACAACCTCAAAGCCTACGCGCGGCAAATGGCAACGGTGCAAGACCAAGCCGCCCATTCCTATAACTATGGCCTGCGGGCGTACTACTTTTCGATGGCCGTGCTCTGCTGGTTTGTGCACCCGATACTGTTTATTTTGGCCAGCCTGTTTGTGGTGGTCACCCTCTATCGCCGCGAATTTAAATCCCGCGCCGTAATGGCCATTACCGCCGCCAAGGCACATTTGGGCAGCGAATATCAGGCGCGAGAAGCCCAGCGCCAAGCCAAGTAGTCGCCAGCCAACCCCAGACTGCGCCCGCCAAAGCGCAGTCTGATTCTTGTTCTATACTCATTGAGTTAATCACCAATCAATAAGTGGGAGTGAGCCATGAGTGATAATCTGTTAACTGTGGATGAAGTGTGCAAGTTGCTGGATAAGAGTCCAGCAACGATTAAACGCTATGCGCGGGAAAACCTGCTCAGCAGCGTGAAAGACGGTGAAGAATTGCGATTCCCCGAAGAAGAGGTCAAACGTTACTTAGCCTTTTCGCAGCGCTTAGGAAGATAAGCCGCCGCGCCTTGTATCGATCCATCCCCAAATGGACTTGGGATGCCTCGCTTATCCTTGTATAGCCATCTGTAACTGTCTGTAAGATAACAACTCCCGTTGTGATTCCTCTAGCCCAAGCTCAGCGGCTAAGGCGAGGAGCTGCGCCTCATAGATTGGCAGCTTAGCTTCATCATTAGTCATGATTGCAAGCTCGGCAAAGTCACCTAAGCCTTCGAGCCAATCAAGCGTTAAATGAAATTCCCCGAGAAAATATACGCTGCGGCGTTTTTTAATCTCAAGCACACATTGATACCCTAAAGTCCGTAGCATACTTTTGGCCTTGTTGGCATCCGTGATATTAACCGCCTCACAGCGGTCCTTCTCGGGCCCTTTTACAATCCACAGCATGATGCCAGAGGGCTGCATCTCGCGAATACACAGGCTTTTATGCTCAACCGCTAAGGATGCTGTTGGTGCATCAAAATAGCAGTCATGCTCAAGATTATCCTCGAGCATCACCTCGGGGGATTTGGCGCTTAAACGCGCCCAAAAGGCCTCTCGGTCCGTGAGTCGATACTTAAGCTCTACCTCAAACTTACCGTTAAAATGGGCGTTAATTTGCGGAGCGAATTCTTTAGGCGCCATGTCTGCTGGCATAGGGTTATTCATATAAAGGCTTCACTCCTGCTGCGCGTATTTCTCACCCATTCAACATCCAGACTCAAGCTAAGCGACGATAGAGCGCCTGATAGGCGGGGCAAGTTTGAAGTAACTGCTGATGATCGCCCGATGCCACAATTTGCCCCTCGGCGAGGAGGTGAATTTGGTCCATCTTGGCCATCGCCGTTAATCGATGGCTGATCATTAGCAGGGTTTTATCTTTCGCAAATTCAAATAATAAACTTAGGATTTCCCGCTCGGTGCGTTTATCTAAGCCCTCGGTTGGCTCATCTAACAGTAACAAAGGCGCATCACGCAGTAATGCCCTTGCCACGCCGATACGGCGCTGCTCACCGCCCGATAACTGCCGGCCGCCCTCACCAATCCACATATCGAGAGGCTTGTCGCCTTTAAGTAATTCGCCTAAACCAACCTGCTGTAATACTTGGATAAAACGCTCGTCATTGGCGGTACGCTTTTGCCCTTCTGGCACAGGCAAGGCAATGGCAAGGTTCTCCCGCAGCGTGCCCGCGTACAGGTAAATTCGCTGGCTCACGACTGTCATCGCCGATCTTAAGGCGGCCTCGCTATAGTTCGTCAGCGGCTGACCATCTAGGCAAATTTGGCCACGCTGCGCCTGCCATTCACGGGTGATTAAGGACAATAAACTGGATTTACCACAGCCCGTTGCGCCCAATAACGCCACCTTTTGCCCAGGCTGTACCGTTAAGGATAAGCCCTGCAGAACGCTCTGATTGTCGTGATAGCCAAAATGGATATCCGTCATCTGCAGCCCGCCCGATGTCGCCTTAAGCGTTGAATTTTCGATAAAACGAATATCGCTTTCCTGCTCGGTGATTTCGTGAATTCGTGTCGCCGCCAGCACGCAGCCCGACAAATGTTGGAAAGCGCCCGCGATTGGCATCATCATTTCGACGCAGGCCATAGTGGCAAACACCATCAAGGCGAACATAGGGCCGGGAGGTACGGTATCGCCCACGCCATTGGCGGCTAAAAATAGCATCATGATGAGTGCCGAGCCTGTCGCTAGGATCAGCATGGCTTGGCTCAAGGCGGTGATATTCGCCATCGCCCCTTGGCTGGCAAATAACGCCTGTTCTGCCTCATCGAGCTTGTGTCTGTATCTGGCGTTCGCACCAAATAAACTCAGCTCAGCTTGGCCCTGCAGCATCTCAAGCAACTGCACCCGATATTGGCGTTTGGTCTCCAACATATTGCGACTTGGTTCATGCCCAAGCCGATAAAACAGTAGTGGTAGCAGCAGCCAAACCACCACTAAAAACAGGCATAAACTTAAGGCCAGCTTGGCATCAAACCATGCGAGGAACAGATATAACAATGCCGTCATCAGCAAGGAAGCCGCCATCGGCGTCAACAATCGTAAATACAGATGGTCGAGTGTATCTATATCCGCCACGAGGCGGTTGAGCATATCCGCACGGCGCAGCCCCTGCAGATTTTTGGCGCTGAGTGGGAAGAGTTTTCGCCACGCCCAAACTCTGAGTTCAGTCAGTAATTTAAAGGTCGCCTCATGGGTCGCGAGACGCTCCCCGTAACGACTGGCCGTTCGCGCGATAGAAAGGAAACGCACGCCACCGGCGGGAGTAAAAAAGTTAAAGGATTGGGAGCCGATAACCGTTAATCCCGCCACCGCCGTCGCCGATAAAAACCAGCCCGACAGCGACAATAAACCAATCCCCGCCATGAGTGTGGTGAGGGTGAGCACTAGCCCAACGGCCATCATTAACCATTGGTAGGAGAACAACCGAATAAAGGGAAGGAGTATTTTCATTGTGCGGCTCCCTTTGTTGTCCCTAACGCAATATCGCTGTGGCTATCAGGCATTGACGGTTCAAGCCCAATATCGGCTACTGATTCAGTATTTTCATGCAACATGGTTTGGAATAACCCCGCCTCAGTTGACAGCGTCGCAAAATCCCCCCGCTGGACTATCTCGCCCTTATCGAGCACTAGGATCGACGACATATGGTCCAGCTGATCGACCCTGTGAGTCACCATAATGCCCATCTTGCCCGCCATCGCCGCTCTTAAGGTGCGGCTAACGAGTTGTTCGCTGACACTGTCTAAACTCGCCGTCGGTTCATCGAGAATAAAGACCTGCGCCGCCTGTCCCAATGCCCGCGCAAGCGCAATACGTTGCGCCTGCCCGACCGATAAGGTCGATGACTGCTCGCCTATCGGCGTGGCTAAACCAAGAGGTTGGCTGCGGACAAACTCATGGATATTGGCCCGCTCCAGCAATTGCCAAACCTGCTCATCCGTCATTTCGGGATTGGCTAAGGCGACGTTTTCTCGCACTGTGCCATGGAATAACTGCGGCTCCTGCCCAAGCCATGCTAACTGCTGTCGCCAATGGGCAAGGTCGAGGCTTGCAAGCTCAACCCCATCAATTAGCAGTTTGCCTTTATAGGGCAAAAATCCTAATAAGGCATTGAGTAAACTGGTTTTACCGGCGCCGCTTGGGCCAACCAGAGCCAAATGTTCGCCCTGCTTCAACTCAAAACTGATGGGGCCGAGTAAACGGCTGCCATTGGTACTAAAGACTTCTAGATCTTTTACGCTAAGGTGAGTCAGCTTATCGAGTCGCGTTTGCTGCCCGAGCTTGTCCTGCGAAGAATCTGGCTCAGGGTGTTCCAGCAGCGTCATCAATGCTTGGGCCGCGCCAATCGCCTGCGCTTTAGCGTGATAGTGAGTGCCCATATCCCTAAGGGGCTGATAAAACTCAGGCGCCAAAATTAAGATAAACAAGCCGACAAACAGGCTGAAAGGTAAACCTTCATTCGCATTAGGCCCAAGTTGAGCATGCGCGCCATAGTAGCCAAAATCGAGGTGACCTAAATAACTGAAACCAAAGTAAACCGCCAATACGGCAATCGATACCGCGGCAAAAAACTCTAGCACCGCCGAGCTTAAAAAGGCCATGCGCAGCACAGACATAGTACGGCTACGGAACTCCTCCGAGGCTTTTTCGATAACCTTAAGTTCAGCATCACCCCGATAGAAGAGTTTTAAGGTCGAAAGCCCTTTCAATCTATCCATAAAGTGGCCACTTAATCTGGCTAAGGCATTGAAGTTTTTACGGTTAGCATCGGCCGCGCCCATGCCGACAAGGATCATAAACAGCGGGATAAGTGGCGCGGTTAATAGCAAAATCAGCCCCGCCGCCCAGTTGATGGGAAACACGGCGATAAGGATCAATAAAGGGATCACACCAGCAAGGGTCATTTGCGGTAAATAACGGGCATAAAAATCTTGTAAATCTTCCACTTGCTCTAAGACTATGCTCGCCCAACTGCCTGCTGGTTTACCTTTAATAAACGCGGGGCCGAGCCGAGTTAACTTATCCATTACCGCACCGCGGATCTGTTGGCGTAAGCGTTTGCCCGCTTCAAAACTGGCGCGCTCGCGGCCATAGGCGAGTATTGCTCGCAATAACATTAAACCAATCAAGGCCATAAAATGTGGCAGATAATCGCTTGCTCCCACAGCAGGCTGGATTGGCGCGCTATTCGCGCCATCAGTAAATGCCTGCAAGGCATTGCCAACAATGACGCCATCGAGGAGTGTAGCTATCAGATAAGCCTGTGCTATCAATGCAATAGCGCTTAACATTCCACACCATACGGAGAGCTTAACAAACCAGCCACAGGCTTTTTTTTGCGACTTGAGCCAAACGAGAAGGGACTTTTCTAACGACTTATCCATGGTGCTCCAACAGAAACTAGCAAAGCAGTAGGTTGTAGAAATAGGCTAAACACTGAGTGGCCCCGAGGGGCTTGCAAGTGTTGAAAAGGTTCGATAGGGACGCAGTATCGCAGGCATCCAAGGTAGATGAAACCTTAGCGGAAGCTTTTGTTAGCCTATTCACAAAAATGAGATAAAGATCAATAAATTCCCAAAGTGCGGGAACCCAGAGCCAACGCTCGCCGCCAGCTTAATCAATCGGCCTTAATTATTGCTGAGCGCCGTATTTGACTAACACATGCCAGAGCAGCTTGAGCTCATGTGCCACCTGAGCGCGGTTCCCCCGATCGCGCCAATGCTGGGGCGAATGGTATAAATCCCGCGCCGCCACGCCAATGGCATAGGCATCGACACACTCGTCGATAGCAATGCGACTCGCCAAAGATGGCATAGTCGGTCCACGGAAATCACTGGGGATCTGCGCCGTGTGCAGGCTAAAACCATTATGATATTGCAGCTCGATATCATAGCGATCACATAGCTTGCTCAAGGTGGCACCAATTTCAGTCCCTTTAAAACTAGGGTCTGCCACCAACATGGCAATGTCTTCATCGAGGGACACATCACCGTGGATCTGCGCCTCAATATAATGGTCGAGATTGTTCGACATCGGCCGTTCAAAGCGCGATAGCAAAGATGAATTCAGTTGATGCGCCAAATATTGGATCACGTTGAGCGGTTTAAAATCCACTTTCCCCAAGGCATAGTGGCGCTCAAAACTCTCGGTGAGCAGTGCCGCTAATACATCATCAAAGCAGGATAAAGTGCCCTTTTCCTTCGGGTTACGGTAGGAATCTAAATAAGTGAACGTCGAGCGCGTGAGTAACTGCGAATGGGTCAGCAAATAACAGCTGCCAAAACGCGGGGCAGGGCCATCCTGCCACATGCCTAAATCCAAGGCGCCATACTTAGGCCGAGACTTAGTCCCCTTGTAAGCATCGCCAAAGAGTTGATTTTCCCAATGATCCCTTGGCCCACCTAACTCGGGGGATAACTGTCCGTTGGAGATATGGGTTTCGAATTGGCTGCGGTATTGACCATCACGCAATAATCCTTCGGCCACTGTGATGCCGCGGCTATCGATTCTGTCGGGATGAAAATGCAATGCGACTCGGCCACAGTGTAACAATTGCTTCAGCGCCGCTTGCATCTCCTGCATGGGAATGTTGGACATCTGCTGCACGTTTCGAATAACCGCCACGGCCTGTTCACTTCGACCACGTGCGAGGCGTTCAATATGCTGTATTGCTGTCATAATCCACCTGCCATGGAGCGTCAATATGCCTAAGAGGACTCATCCTAAGAATTCAATGCTGCTGAATTCAAGCTACAAAGGGAAAATTTCCCAGTTATCTTTACTAATCCGATTGATGACTAACGTCTTTGCAACCTATTGAGGATATTTGTTGATTTTACCCCAAGTTAGATTACTTAGAAGCAATGAAATTAACACAAGCGTGATCTTTCCCTAAATACTGAACAAGATACTGATAGGTCGATAAATTAGCCACTCCTGAATCGGCTTTTGCGCCAGATAGACAACAAACCACTTTCAAACATGGCGATCTAGCGCCTCTTCATGTAAGCTGCACGCCCGCCAATTCGGCCATACTACTGCTGCGACACTTTGCTGCCACAAGAGACCCATTAATGAGTTTTTCCTCCCTAGGTTTATCTGCACCGATCCAAAAAGCCGTGACTGAACAAGGTTATGACACACCCTCTCCTATTCAAGCACAGGCGATTCCCGCCGTACTGACGGGTAAAGACGTGATGGCTGCGGCCCAAACGGGGACAGGAAAAACCGCAGGCTTTACCCTGCCGTTGCTCGAATTACTCTCTAAAGGCAATAAAGCCAAGGCGGGACAAATCCGCGCCCTAGTGCTAACCCCCACGCGCGAGTTAGCGGCTCAAGTAAGCGAAAGTGTTGAAACCTATGGTAAATACCTGCCATTGCGCTCAGCGGTCGTCTTTGGTGGCGTGCCGATTAATCCCCAAATTCAAAAGCTACGCCACGGGGTTGATGTGCTTGTCGCCACGCCTGGACGATTATTAGATCTTGAGCAGCAAAAAGCGGTGAAGTTTAATCAACTCGAAGTCTTAGTGCTGGATGAAGCGGATCGCATGCTCGACATGGGTTTTATCCGCGATATCAAAAAGATCCTCGCCATGTTGCCCGCTAAACGACAAAACCTGATGTTTTCGGCGACCTTCTCCGATGAAATCCGCGAGCTGGCCAAAGGCCTAGTGAATCAACCGGTAGAAATTTCAGTTACGCCACGCAACGCCGCGGCAAACACAGTCAAACAATGGATTTGTCCCGTCGATAAGAATCAAAAATCGGCGCTGCTTATCCAACTCATCAAGCAAGAAAACTGGCAGCAAGTCTTAGTGTTTTCACGCACTAAACACGGCGCTAACAGACTGGCTAAGAGTCTTATTCAAGCCGAGATCAGCGCCGCCGCTATCCACGGCAACAAGAGCCAAGGCGCACGCACCAAAGCCTTAGCCGACTTTAAGAGTGGCGAAGTGCGCGTGCTAGTTGCGACCGATATTGCGGCGCGCGGACTCGATATCGACCAATTACCACAAGTAGTGAACTTCGATCTGCCCAATGTCCCCGAGGATTACGTGCACCGCATTGGCCGCACCGGCCGTGCTGGCGCCTTAGGTCAAGCCGTATCCTTAGTCAGTAGCGAAGAAACTAAGCTACTCAGGGACATTGAGCGTTTGATCAATCGCGTGCTTGAAAGGCAAGAGGTTGAAGGCTTCAGCCCTGTGCATGCGCTCCCCGAATCGACCTTAAATGCCCATGGTAAAGAGAACAAAATCAAAGCCGTGGCGAGCCAACGTAAGCATCGCAGCGCGGGTAAACCCTCGCCAAGAGCCGGTACAGGCCGCGATGGTCGTAAAACGCCAGACAGCAGCGACGGCTCTGCGCAGCAAAAGAACTCAAATCCAAACCAAGGCCAGCGCAATAATCAAGGCCAGCATAAGCGTCCTCAAGCGGCAAAAAACGCTGAGCACAAAAATACGCACTCAAGTACCGAAGCTGCCCGCACGCCCAAACCACAGGATAAACGTCCTTCGCGTGGCAAAGGCCCAGCTAATAGCGAACATAAAGCCAAAGGCCAGCCTCATTCAGCGGCGCAACAACTTAGCCCACAGGCTCGCAGCGAGAAACAACATTCTGACTCACGCCGCCAAGGCCGCGCTCAGCCGAATGCTAATCCCGCCAGCGGTGAACACAAAAAGCCCTCACATCGACCCGATAACCGCCCTAATCGCGTAAAATCCTAATTCGATTTCGAGCCCCAAAGCCCCGTAATAAGATGCGTAAAAAAGATGCCCAGCACTGAGTGCAGGGCATCTTTGTTTGAGAACTAACTTATCTACAATCTTGAAGTTATTAGGCTTCACGCACCTTAAATTGCTGCATGGCTTCGCGTAGGGTGTTGGCCTGCTGCGAGAGGGATTCGCTGGCCTTAGCCGTTTCAAATGCGCTATTAAGCACGGATTCTCCCGAGTCACGAATGGTATTTAAGCGCTCGCTGATATCTTCGGCGGTGACCGCCTGCTCCTCACTGGCGGTGGCCACTTGAGCATTAGCCTGTGAAAGCTGAGTTAAGGCATCTAAGATCTCAAACAAGTTTTGTTTGATTTGCTTAACTTGGAGCGATGACTCATTGATTTGTTGCTCATTTTTACCAAATGAGTCGACGGCCGACTGGGCATCAAGCACTAAGGTTTGAATAAGCTGACTAATTTCCTGGGTGGCGGTTTGGCTGCGCGTCGCGAGGGCGCGCACCTCGTCGGCAACCACGGCAAAACCCCGTCCCTGATCGCCCGCCCTAGCCGCCTCAATGGAGGCGTTTAACGCCAGTAAATTTGTCTGCCCCGCAATGGCATCCACCACGGAAACAAAGTTTAAAATTTTGCCTGTGCTAGCTTGGAGTTGCTGGATAAGTTGGCTCGATTGCTGGGCACTCTCTACTAGTTGCTGAGTGATCCGCTCACTCGCCTCCACAACGGCGCAGCTGTCCTTGGCTCGGCCTTCCGCTTGGCCCGCCGAAAAGGATGCCGTTTCGGCGCTGCTAGCAACCTCGGTAATGGTCGCCGCCATTTGTGTCATCGAGGCGGCGACTTGGTCAGTATCTTCCTGCTGGCTGAGTATTGCCCTGCGATTATTTTCTGCCACCGCATTGAGTTCTGTCACCATAGAGGCGATTTCTTCGCTGCGCCCAATCACATGCCCCACTGTTTGGCTTAGGGTCAAGGCCATTTGATTCATGCTTAGGGTTAACTCGCCAAGCTCGTCCTTAGATTCGGCTTGCAGCACTCGGCTAAAGTTGCCCGACTCCATCATGGCGGCGGCATTACGCAAGCGCGTAATAGACCGCACTATGTACTGACTAAATAACATACCTATGCCTAATCCCAAGATGAGGGCGACCGACGAAATCACCATCAGGCCGTAAATCGCGCTTTTCTCCTCATCTTCGGTGATGGATACCGCGGTTTGGGTCATTTGCTCTAAACGCTGCGCAAATTGGCTGAGCTGAGTGTTGAATTGGGATTGAGTTCGCTCAAGGTCGCTCACCTGCTGCACCAACGCCGTGGCCTGAGTATGTTGCTGTATCGCATTCACCACAGTCGCTAGCTGGGCATCATAGTCGCGATAAACGCGAATGATGTCGGTGACTTCTTGGATCAATTGTTGGGTTTTATCACGTAGTTCAGGCGGTTGAGGGAGGGTTAACGCCTCATTTAGCATGGTCTGTGTGGAGAGTAACTCGTCGTTAATGCGCTCTTTATGTTGAATCACTTCACCAATAAAGCCTTCAATTAATCGCTCCTGGGCTGAGACTGGGATCTCTGAAGCGCGAAAAGCCTTTTCAAGGCTAATCGAACTCTCGAGCTGCAAAATAGTGACCTCACTCGATAACTTCACTAGGGGGAGGTTTTCGGCGGTAATAGTGTGGATTTCATCCGTTACCCGCTTCATCTTTAGTAGGCTAAAAGCCGCTAATAACAGCATGAGTAGCAGCATGATGCCGATAAGGCTGCCCATCTTATATTTGATCCGTAAATCTTTTAAAAAACCAAGCATAAGCTTTGAACTCCAACTACCAAGGATCCCTTTGTCTGTATTTAGCATAGTTGGAGTTTTACGCTTTGCCGCTTAGGCTAAGCGCTTATAAACGAAAAATAAAACCTTTAGCATACCCGATTCACCTAATCCAAGTAGGCAACTGAGTGTCAATCCCTTACAGACCCTAGCGTCCCCTTGCAAACCACACGCCCGCAACCGATGAAAACTTGCATTCAGGTGAGAGATAACCGAAGATCCAAAAGCCTTTTTATTGCGTTAAGCCCCAGATGACACACTCAGCCTCGACCGACACAACATTGCCCGATAGCCATAGCCAAATCCGCTCGCAATTTCCTACCCTCTCGCAAATGTTGGGCGACTATCCCCTGTGTTATCTCGATACCGCGGCCACCAGCCAAAAGCCGCAATCCGTGTTAGATGCCATGGCGCAGTATTACCTGAACGACAATGCCAATGTGCACCGTGCGGCGCACCAGTTATCGGCGCGCGCGACCTCTAGCTACGAGAAAGTCCGCGATGAGTTAAAAGGGTTTATTAATGCTAAGCGCCGCGAAGAAATCATCTTCACCCACGGCACCACTGAATCGATCAATCTAGTCGCCTATGGTTTAACGCCACAGATTGCAGCGGGCGATCTGATTTTGATTGATACCGCCGCCCACCACGCCAACATAGTGCCGTGGCAAGAATTGGCAAAACGCACAGGCGCCATCATTAAACCCATCCCTCTCGATCGGGATGGCAGGCTCGATCGCCATGCCTATCAAGCGCTACTTACCCTCAAGCCCAAGGTAGTCGCCCTGTGCCATGTGTCGAACGCCTTAGGCACAGTGAATCCCGTTGTCGAGTTAGTGCAGCAAGCCAAGGCGCAGGGGGCGATCACCTTAGTCGATGGAGCGCAGGCGGTTGCACACTTAAGCTTAGATATGGCCGCTATCGATTGTGATTTTTATGTGTTTTCAGGCCATAAGATGTATGGCCCGACTGGCATTGGTGTGCTTTATGGCCGCTTCGATAAGTTAGATACGCTCACGCCACTGTTAACGGGCGGCGAGATGATTAAACGAGTGAGCTTCGATGGCACCGAATTTGGCAGCCTACCCAATCGCTTAGAAGCGGGTACCCCACCCATCAGTGAAGTCATCGGCCTAGGCGCCGCTATCCGCTTTTTGCAACAATACCTCACGCCAGAGGTTCAGGCCCACGAGGCTGAGCTGCTGCAATATTTACAGCAGCAGCTACGCGCCCTCGGAAATGTACATCTCTATGCGGCCCATAGTGATAATCTCGGTGCGGTTGCCTTTAATCTGGGCGATGAACATCATCAAGATGTCGGGATTTTATTAGATCAACAAGGCGTTGCCGTGCGCTGTGGCCATCACTGCGCCATGCCCTTGATGCAAAGCCTTAACTTAAAGGGCTGCTGCCGAGCATCGATTGGTATCTACACCAATAAAGCCGATATCGACCGCTTTATTGCCGCCTTAGCCTCAGTCAAAGACTTGCTGCTCTAATCCGCTCGCTAAGGGCTAACATCATTGCGCCATCAGGCAACACGCTTAAGAAGAGGACATTTTCGCCATGACATTGCCAATCATGCCCGCTGCCACTGAGTTTGATTACTCCGTTGAGGAGGCATCAAGCCTGTTAGCCCGTTTTGAGCAAGCGCCGAACTGGCAGGAAAGATATCGCCAAATCATGTTATTAGGTAAAACCTTACCGAGTTTAGCGGATGAGTTTCGCCTTGAGTCCGCCCAAGTCAAAGGCTGCGAGAGCGATGCCTGGCTGTACCATATTGAGCAAGATGCTAAGCATTATTTTCTGGCCGATAGCGATGCACGCATTGTGAAGGGATTAATCGGTTTACTATTGAGTGCCTGTCACGGCAAACAGAGCGACGAGATACTCGCCTTTGACCCTTCTGCCTATTTCAAACAATTAGGGCTAGAGGGTCAATTAAGCCCCTCGCGCACCAATGGCTTACATGCCTTAGCCAAGGCGATGATTGATGCGGTAAAACCCTAAATCAATCTGTGGGTTAAATAGGTAAAAGAGGGATTTAATCAAAGACTTCTACGCCTTAACAGGGTATAAAGAAGTAAAAATTAGCTTCATCTGAAGGAGAGCGCACGCCCATGAAGGCTGTTAATCAAGATCGTCGAACACTGTTAAAAGGGATTGGCGCCGCCACGCTACTTTGCCCCTTTGCCAGTGTCTCCAGCCTTGCTGCGCCGCGCTCTCGGCGCTTATATATCGATGGTTTATCCTTTTTGCCCGATGACTTAGCCGATGTTCCGGCATCGGGGCTCGATGCCTTTTTATGTGATATCTCTGCCATCGAAACCATTGAACAAGCCGACGGCACCTTAAACTACAAACGCACCTACAAAGCCTGTATGGAAAGCATCCAGCAAGCCGCGAAACGCGTCAGCGAGCACCCTGATATTCTCCTGCAAGGCTTAACTGGACGCGATATCCAATTGGCGCGGGAGAGCAATCGCACTGCGGTTTTCTTCCAAATCCAAGGCGCAGATTGCGTTGAAGAAGACAGCGAGGCCAACCAATGGGCCCGCGTCGATGAGTTTCACCGTCAAGGTCTGCGAGCACTGCAACTTACCCACCATTATGGCAATACCTTTGCCGGCGGCGCCCTCGATAACGATGCCAATGGCGGGCTCAATAAACCTCTTACCGCCCATGGCCGCGCACTGATTGAAAAACTCAATCATGCCAATATCTTAGTCGATGTCAGCCACTCGAGTGCCCAAACCGCGTTAGATGTAGCCAAACTCAGCCGCGCGCCCATAGTCCAAAGCCATGGAGCGGCGCGCGGTATTGTCAAACATGCCCGTTGTAGCCCCGATGAGGTGATCCGCGCCATTGCCGATTCAGGCGGCGTATTCGGGGTCTTTATGATGAGCTTTTGGCTCACTAATAATGCCGTTCCAACTGTCGATGACTATATCCGCCAGTTAGAATATGTCGCCCGAGTCGGTGGGGTCGATTGTGTTGCCATCGCCAATGATTATCCGCTCAGAGGCCAGGAGAATCTGTTAGCCCTGAATAACGACAATGCCCAAGGCGTGAAGGAATATCAGGAATGGTGGTACAGCCTAAGGGCTAAAAAAGTGTTAGGGTTTGATGCAGAGCCAAGGCATGTGGTCATTCCCGAACTAAACCATATCGAGCGTATGAGCCGTATCGATGATGCCTTAGCTAAGGCCCGTTTTAAGTCGACCGATCGCGACCGCTTTATGGGCGGAAACTGGCAAAGAGTGCTCAATCAGGTACTCATCTAAGCCCGCGCTAACTCAGTCAGGGTTAAATTGCGAAAAATTACTCGAGAAAATGGACCGCCATGCTGACTACCCTAGCCATCTCTAACTATCGTACCTTGCGGGAGATAGTCTTACCCCTTGGGCGCCTGAACCTAGTGACCGGCGCTAACGGTAGTGGCAAATCCAATTTATACAAAGCATTACGACTACTAGCTCAAGCAGCGCAGGGTGGCGTTGTTAATGCTTTGGCGCAGGAAGGCGGCTTAGACTCCTGTTTTTGGGCAGGACCAGAAAATCTCACTAAGGGCATGTTAGCGGGCGATACGCCAATTGAAGCTACAGTCAGACAAGCGCCAAAACGCCTAAAATTGGGATTTGCGGGCGAAGATTTTAGTTATCTGATTGAGCTTGGCCTCCCCAAACCCGACTCCACCACCCTGTTTGGGTTAGATCCGCAAATTAAACGTGAGGCGATTTGGAATGGCCCCAAATATCGCTCCGCCAGCGTGTTGGTGGAGCGGCGCGGTCCTATGGTGAAGAGTCGCAGCCCAGAGGGACAAGGTTGGCTCACCTTGAGCGCCCATCTGCAAAGCGGTGACAGTATTTTTACCGAACTTGCCGATCCTGAACGTAGCCCTGAAGTATTAACGCTCAGGGACAGCATTCGCGCCTGGCGGTTTTACGATCACTTTCGAACCGATGCCGAAGCCCCGGCGCGTCGTCCGCAGCTCGGGACCGCCACGCCCGTATTGCACCATGACGGTCGAGATCTCCCCTCTGCCATACAAACCATTTTTGAGATTGGTGATAAAGCCGCATTCGATCATGCGGTGACCGATGCTTTTCCGGGGGCCAAAGTGCGTATCACGCTCCAAGCGGGCGGGATACTCCAACTCGAATTCCACCAGCAGGGCTTACTAAGACCACTACATGCCAGTGAACTCTCCGATGGCACCCTGAGGTATTTATTGCTTATTGCCGCATTACTCACCCCAAGGCCACCCGAGCTAATGGTATTAAACGAGCCCGAAACCAGCCTGCATCCCGATTTATTGCCCGCTTTGGCTCGGCTTATCGCCAAGGCTTCCGAGGTTTGTCAGCTTTGGGTCGTGTCCCACGCTAACCGTTTGATTAATGCCTTGAGCCAGTTTGAGCACTGCAATACTTTGGCGCTCGATAAAAATCTAGGGCAAACCCAAATCGTGGGGCAGGATTTACTCAATACGCCCAGCTGGCAATGGCAACTCAAATAGCCGCCAAGATATAGCGTCTTTGCATCATACCGTTTCAGCATCGTAAAATACTGCCAGCCATAGGGTTTCGCCCTCTGAACTGGTCGAAGCGACTCTGTGCTTTTGATGCGGCGCTAGGGTGAGATAATCCCCAGGTTTAAGGGTAACTAACTGAGCATCTTCGAATTCGAGCTGCGCCTCCCCTTTGAGCAACATCACCCACTCATATTGAGATTGATCGTACCACTCCCCCACTGGCGTCGAATGGCCTTGCGAGATAATGCGTTCAATCTTCAACTTGCCATTGCCAGCAAGGGTTTCGAACACTTCTTGTGATAAATCATCGGGGAGTGACTGATAAAAATTTTGTAGCATCTTGAATCCTTATCATGGCTCGAGGGCAAGATAATCTATTGAGAAACCAAAGTATAAACCGTTATCATAGGCGCTCTTAGGGCTAAGAGCCTTATGAGATGACAAGATAAGACAGTTGTATCATATGGATATGGAGAAGTTGACCTATGTCGTTGTTTCGCGCGTTTAAAGCTAAGTTATTTAATACCAAAGAAAAAAGCTGCGCCCATCAAGACATACCTCTTCAAACTTCTCCCAATCCCGCTCCTCTCACATCCAGTACCTTCAAACCCTATTTTAGTCTTGCCATTCAAGCGACTCCGGCGCAAGCCACTCATTCAGAAACCCATGAAGAATTTACCCGCCACAACTTCGACAGCCCGCAAACGATCGAACTGCTAGGTTGGGAGCGAGAGCATGAATCCTGCACCTTTCACGAGACCCAATTTGACCGCATCGAGATACACGGCCCTGTGCAAGATTTTTATCTCGGTCAGGATAAGACCTGTAGCCTAGTGCTGGATTCTGATGCAGCGACAACTCAAGCCCGCTGGCAAGTGGCACTGGTAAACCCGCAGGAATTAGTGATCTGCCGTTTTTATATCGATGCTAGGTACAGAGTACAAGGCGATATGCAGGACTTCGGCAGTCTCACTGGCAAACTGCAACGGACATTCCACCAGATTGAGACAGAGCAAGGTCAGAATCTACTCAGAATCGTCACCCAATCCCCCAACCTCACTCAGGCCGTCGATTGCAATTACTTTGGTGAGCGCAACGGCATCACTCGCCAATTCAATGCCTTAGGTGTATTGCAGTTCGAAGGGCATTTTATTGAGGAGCAACAGCTCGGGCGCCAGACTTGGTATGACAATGAAGGCAAAATCAATCAAGTCGAGGAGCGCCACGCCGAGGGAATGTTACTGACCCGCTACTATAGCAATGGTCAGATAAAAGAAACCGCCGAAAAGGATAGCGAAGATAATTATATCAATCAGTTAACTCGCTATTATGAATCAGGCGCACTGTGGCTAATACGCCCCATGCAGGCGGGAAAAATCCATGGCACAGAGCATATCTACTATGAAGATGGCAAGCTGCAGGCCGAGCTAACCTATGACATGGGGGAATTGGTTAAAGAGCTTTGGTACCATACCAACGGCAATCTTAGGCAAGAAGTCCATCTCGATGCCGCGGGCAAAAGCCTCGAAACCTATTACGAAGATGGCCAACTCGCCTGGCGAGAACACCTCAATCCACAGGGGTTAAATTGCGGTCTACGTCAGGAATGGCACCCCAATGGCGTGCTGGCAAATCAACTCAATTTTGTTGATGGCGTTGCCCATGGCAACAGCGAGAAATGGTATCCGAACGGACAGCTTGAACAATGCATCCCCTTTGAAAATGGCCATGAGCAGGGGCTTGCCACTTGGTACCATGAAAATGGTCAACTCTCCCTTGAGATTTACCTTGAAAAGGGTCTAAGAGAAGGCCTTTTCCGTAGCTATTATGCAAGCGGCGTATTGTCAGCTGAGGGCCAATATCAGCGTAACCTCTCCATCGCGCCCTTTATCGAGTACTATGAAAACCAGCAAATTCAAATGTATTTGCCCCACACTCAAGGCAATCGCGATGGCACGGCCCGCTGGTTTTATGAAGACGGTACTATCAAGACGATTGCTGAATATTTTGTCCGCGACGGCCAAGGTTACCTTAAGGAAAGCTCCTCCTATAACCAGCAAGGGGTTCTCGAATCCTTTGAGAGCCACTCCAATACCCGTTGTGGCTATCTTCTTGAGGATAATCAACGGGAATATTATCAAACGGGCCACCCTGACACTCGCATCGAATACTATGAGGATGGGGCTATCCGTTGGCTGCTCACTCGCATAGACGAGAACCTATTCAGCTCAAAAGCCTTTTCAAAACAAGGCGAATTGCTCGAGTCTGGCTTTGTGAAAGTGATAGAGAACGATTATCAGGATGTCGGCCACTGGCAACGTTTTACACCGCAAGGCCAACTGCAGCGCGAAGCCTGGCTCAGTGACGATGGCAAGCTCAATGAAACCCGTCACTATTTTGATGCCGCCGAGCAGCAACAGACGATGGCAGCGGAAACCAAGGTCGATGACAGCAACATTGTCGAGGCAATGGCTAAGTCTAACGATACTAAGGAGCCACAAACATCGGCGCCTATCCTTAGTTACCATTTGAAATTTGACCCAGATAGCCAACTCTATGCCATGAAACGCTATCATCCGAATCGTCAAATCGCCGAAGAAGGCAACTTACATTTTCGGGGACAAGAGCACTTTTGGGTGGGGATCCACAATCAGTACGATAAACAAGGCCGACTCGAATTATCCGAAACCTATACGATGAATGGTGAACCGATAGAACAGTCCAGCGGTTCAAATCATAGGGTCTTGAATTGATTGAATGTCAGCAAGTCAATTAGGCGATGACCTGCTGATAACTCTATCGCAAAAGTAAGGGTTAGAGCGCGAACGTCGCTATGGTCTTTTGGATCCCCACCACATCGGTGCCGCGTTTGAGCTCTTTGACCAGAGGATCACTTTGGCCAGAGATCCAGATCCTAAGCTCGGTATCCATATCGAAATGGCCTGTGGTTTCCACTTCAAAATGGGTGATGGATTTATAGGGTACTGAGTGATAGCTAGTTTTCTTGCCCGTCAGTCCTTGCTTATCGATTAAAATCAATCGTTTGTTGGTAAATACAAACAGATCTCGGATCACTTTATAGGCCAGTTTTAATTCTTCCTGAATCCCCATTATTGGGCGCAACTCTTCGGCCAGTTCCTGTAAATCGACCTCTGATGCATTCCCCAGTAACCCATCTAACAATCCCATGCTGACATCCTTTATTATTGAAGTTTTTCAATAAAATATCCTGTAGTTAACCAAGTGGCAACATAGAGAGCGGCAACGGCGCTAAAAACAAAAAGGGAGCATTGAATACTCAATGCTCCCTTGAAAACCATTCAAGCCTAAATTAAACGGCTTTTTGACCGCGAACCTGACGGTTTTCACCGACGACCATCATCTCGCATTTTGGACAATCGAAAACTAACTTAAGCACATCGTTACCTATCTCAAGCACCATAGGATCCGCCTTAATGCCCGGCACTTCCTTAGGACAGAGATTGAAGTTAAATCGCAGGCAATGCTTAGTGATCATTAACGGCACATCTTCGGTCACGCCGTTTTTCTCGTAGGTGTCCTGAATTTCAATCACGCCATGGCGTTGATAAAAGTCCTTCGCCTTTTCGTTTGCCACGTTACCCAAGTAACTTAAGTGTTTGAATGGATAGACGGCATCTTGATTATATTTCCAAGGTTTTGGACGCTGGTAACCTTCAACACGGGCAAGTTCTAATGCTGCGACTGCATCACGGCGCAGGCCGTTGAGGACAGATGCAGGCAGGAACCAAGGCTCGGCGGTTTCGATACTGATCTGGCGCGCTGTAAAATCGGTACTGCCCAGTTTCGACAATTGAGTACGGATAGTCTGCAAGGTTTTTTCTGCGTCGGTGGCGGGCGTTTTTTCGACTGCAAGCTCAACCGTTGCACTGAGGCCGTAAATATCCGTTAAGGTCAGCGCCACGCCCGTAGCAGTATCGGTTAAACGCATGTCGACGCCGATAATACGCTTGGCTGACTCCTTAGAAAGTAAAGTCTCGAAGGCTTGGTTATGGTTACGGTATAAGGTCATACCGACACGCAGATCGCGCGGCACCTGCAATACATGCAGCTTATGACCTTCGGCTCGGTTAACACGCAGTCCCTGCAATTTGTCATCGGACTGTTTGGCCATCGCATAGTTTGGCGGGAAATACGCTAAACCATCGCCGTTATTAAACTCGTGGGTTGAACTGACTTGAATAAAGTCTTTGCCGATGGCGACCACTTTACCCACATCTTGCCCGATATATTTTGGCGAGCGGAAGTCTTTAATCCCTTGGCTACGCTCATTCACAAAGTAATCTGTGCTGCCACGGTTAAAGGTTTTTTCAGGATCCGGAGTAAAAGTATGTTCAGTACGGCCATGGGATGACGCTACAAACTCAGGGCGACGCGCCATAATGGCATCGAGCTTTTGACGATAATGGGCGGTCACGTTTTTAACGTAACTTAAGTCCTTTAAACGCCCCTCAATTTTGAAGGAGCGCACACCGGCATCAATCAAGGCTTCGAGGTTATCGGTTTGGTTATTGTCTTTTAATGAAAGTAAGTGCTCATTTTGCGCCAACACATCCCCTTGGCGAGTCTTAAGATTGCCCGGCAGACGACACATTTGCGAACATTCGCCACGGTTTGCACTGCGGTTACTGAAAGCATGACTTAAGTTACATAAGCCGCTGTAGGCCACACACAGGGCGCCGTGAATAAAGAACTCAATCTGCATATTGGTGTGAGCCGCAACCTCACGGATTTGGCTTAAGCCTAACTCACGCGCCAACACTACTTGTGAAAAACCTACTTGCTCTAAGAATGCGACTTTCTCGGGATTACGGTTATCCATTTGCGTACTAGCATGCAGCGCAATCGGCGGCAGGTTAAGTTGCAATACACCCATGTCCTGCACAATCAGTGCATCGGCGCCCGCGTTATACACATCCCAAATCAGCTTTTCAGCGGTTTCGAGTTCATCGTCCATCAGAATAGTGTTAATGGCCACAAACACTTGCGCATGATACTTATGAGCAAAAATACACAGACGGGCGATATCTTCCACACTATTACCCGCGGTCGCACGCGCTCCGAATGCGGGACCACCGATATAAACCGCGTCGGCACCATGGCGAATGGCTTCAATGCCATAATCGGCATTTTTTGCAGGCGCCAATAACTCTAAGCGGTTATTAACGTGAGAAAGTGTCTCAGGTGTGTAAATCTCTGGCTGGCTCATACTTCACTGGCTCAAAATGAACAATCACGAAAAAGGTGACGAGTATAACAAAAACTCAAATCCAGCTCTATCTGCAAATCATTTTTCGCTGGATTAAAGCGAGGCGAGATAAGGAGCAGAGACAACAAACTTGCACCCCAGAGCCGAGCAGAGTATCTTTGCCGCGCATTGTTTAATAGGCGCGATTATGACTGATTTTATTTACCAACCACCGACAACTCCCTGGCTCGATGTGCTTTACCAAGATAAAGACATTATCGTGGTCAACAAACCTTCGGGATTATTGTCCGTGCCAGGTCGCGATCCCGCCCATTACGACAGTGTTTACGCCCGGGTAAAAGCCGAGCATCCCCATTGCCAAATAGTCCATCGCCTCGATATGGCGACCTCAGGTGTCATGGTGGTTGCGCTCATTCGTAGCGCCGAGCGCGAGCTAAAACGCCAATTTCACGATAGAGAAACCAGCAAAACCTATCTCGCTCGGGTGGCTGGTCATATCAAAAACGATACTGGCAGTGTGGATTACCCGCTAATCTGTGACTGGCCCAATCGCCCAAAACAGAAGGTTGACCACGAAATAGGTAAACCCTCATTAACTCACTTTGAGGTGTTAAGCCGCGCCAAACGCTCGACTCTCGTTAAGCTAAAGCCGATTACTGGACGCTCACACCAACTCAGGGTGCATATGATGGCACTTGGGCATCCTATTCTCGGCGACGGCTTTTATGCCGATCCGCTGGCAAAATCCTTAGCACCGCGATTATTACTCCACGCCGCAGAACTGACCATTAAACACCCTTATACGGGTGAGAGCATGACGTTCAGTGCCGATGCCCCCTTTTGTGAGCCAGAAGGTGAGCAATGATCACTAAAAACAATAAAAACACCTAAAAGCAGTAGCCATTCACCATAAAAGAACGTAACTTTATGACAATTCATTATGTTATAGAGAGTTTATTTATGGAAACCGCATTTCAGCGCGATCAGCTTGATAACCATATCCTCGAAGCCTTAATGCAAGACGCACGCACCCCGTTTGCCGAGCTTGCCAAACGTTTCGGTGTGAGTGCGGGTACTATCCATGTGCGTGTCGAGAAAATGAAACAAGCAGGGATTATCACCGGTGCCCAGATCACCATCAATCCCAAGGCCCTTGGGTACGATGTCTGCTGTTTTATTGGAATTAATCTCAAAAGTGCTGGCGACTACCCCGCCGCCATCGCCAAGCTAAATGCCCTAGAAGAAGTGGTAGAAGCCTACTACACCACAGGCAACTACAGCATTTTTGTCAAAGTCATGTGCCAATCCATCGATGGCCTGCAACACGTGCTGATTAACCGCATCCAATCAATCGACGAAATTCAATCGACTGAAACCCTTATCAGCCTGCAAAACCCTATCACAAGAGCGGTGAAGCCTTAGTTACGGCTCTCACAAAAAAGCCTTCAAACAGAATGCTACATCGCAAAATGATGACTTAAGTCTTTTTTCTACCAAAAGTGTTAACCGTACGACACTTTTGTGTTACAACTTCATTGCTAGCCATTAAATGCGCAGCATAACAATAACAATTTAGCTACACGGTGCTGTTGTCAGTACCAAAAGCATTAATTGACAAGGAATGAAGTTGTGAAGACAAAATTATCTATCGCTATCTCGGCGGCACTATTATCAAGTGCAGCAGTTGCTAACAGTGGGTTCATTTTTGAAACTTACTCACCAGAAATCACCGCTCAAGACCAATATACCAAACCTAAACTAGCTGGAACTAACCTTACTGCTCCACAACGTTTTATCGTTGAAATGGAATCACCAGCTCTAGCCAAATATAAGGGTGGCATTGGTTCTTACGCTGCGACAGCCACAACTCAGAAGGGACAAAAGCTAAACGTTCAGTCTTCCGAAGTGAAGAGTTATTCAAACTACCTAGCAAAAGAGCAAAACAATTTTGCAGCAGCTTTAGCCAAGACTATTCCTAATGCTAAAGTAGAGCGTCAATTTCAAACCTTATTCAATGGTGTCACTGTAGTTGGTCAAGGTCTAACCGCTGACACTTTGGCAAAAATGCCTGGCGTGAAATCTGTTTATCCAGAAACCATGTATGACATCAGCATGGATGCCTCACACCAAGTGATTAACACCCAAGCAATGTGGAATGCTGTTTCTGGTATGGAGAATGCTGGTAAAGGTATTCGAGTTGCGGTCATTGATGGTGGTATCCGCCCTGAAAACCCAATGTTCGCCGATGCTGGCTTTAGTGCACCTAGTGGCAATCTGCCAAGCGACGACTACTGTTCAACCGTAGATGCCTCATTCTGTAACAACAAACTGATTGTTGCCCGTTGGTCACAACCAACATTCCAAGTTTGTCCTAATGAATATATGAGCCCGCTGGGTTATGGAGGTCACGGTACCCACGTTGCAGGCACTGCGGTAGGTAACAAAGTTTCGACTAGTTACAAAGATATTCCAGTTGAATTGTCGGGCGTGGCACCAGCCGCCTACCTTATGGTCTACAAGGCACTGTTCAGCAAAGCTGACTGTAGTGGCGGTAGTGGTTCTAACATTATGCTGATGGAAGCGTTAGAACACGCAGTGAATGATGGCGCCGATGTTATCAACAACTCATGGGGCGGTGGTGCAGGCGGCGATCCTGCGAGCAGCCCATACAAAACCATGTTTGAAGCCGCAGAAGCGGCTGGTGTAGTAGTAGTAACCGCAGCAGGTAACGACGGTAATGGCTCACAAACCATTGGCTGTCCAGGTTGTATCGAATCCGGTATCACGGTAGCTAACACAACAACTGGACGTTATTTTGCTAATAGCTTCAATACAGGTGGTGATGATCTCTTAGCTATACCTAGCTCAGATGCTAGCTTGATCGCAGATATTACTGGCAATGTTATTGCCGCAAAAAATTTAGATGCTGAAAATGCAAATGGTTGTAACGCTTTTGCGCAAGACTCTTTTAAAGACGGTATTGCACTAATCTCCCGCGGTGAGTGTAATTTCACATTGAAAGCAGCAAATGCCGAAGCCGCTGGTGCTAAAGCTGTTGTTGTTTATAACAACGCAGCAGGTGCACCAATTACCATGTCAATGCCTGGTGATAATTTCCCCGCTGTCATGATTACTAAAGACGCTGGTTTAGCCATTATGAATTCAATGGGTGAAACAGCAACGACTGGAACAATTGTCGCGAAAACAAAACGCATTATGGTTCCGGAACTTGCAGATAACCTTAATAGCACTAGCTCTCGCGGCCCAGATGGTAACCAAAATATCTTAAAGCCAGATATTGCTGCTCCTGGCACAAATATTCTATCCGCATTCTCACCTGACGATGGCGGTGAAGATTTTAACATGATTTCAGGTACCAGTATGGCAAGCCCGCACGTTGCTGGCGCTGCAGCACTAATGAGCCAACTGCATCCCGAATGGACTGCAAATGAGATTAAAACGGCCCTGATGTCTACCTCCAAAATCAGCGATGTACTCGATGATGATGCGATGACAGCTGCAACTCCGTTCGATATGGGCGCTGGCCGCTTGGATTTAGATGCAGCGGCTAAAGCGGTATTAACCTTCGATAAAGGCTCTGTTGCATCAGACTCTTGCGTGGGAAAATGCACTTTCACTCGAACTGTGTATAGCAAGAGTGATGTAACCACAAACTGGAACTTAGCAGCATCAGCTGACAGCATCGGCATCACTGTGTCTCCTGCAACGCTTGAGTTAGCAGCGGGCTCTTCAGCGACAATCACTGTCACTGTAGATTCAACTTTTGCTAAATATGGCGAATGGATCTTTGGTAATGTGATGATTAGCAGCGCTGAAGGCTTACAGGATGCACACTTGCCCTTGGCAGTGTTAGCAAAAGAGTCTAGCGATGCCTCTTTAGTAACCACTTACACAACAAAAACAGATATCACTTCAGGCGATGTGATCCCCGTTGTGGCAAGTGTAAACAATTCTATTTTTGAAAACACTGTGACGATTAATGCGCAAACGCCGAAGGGGACTAAATTGACCTCCAAGGACGACGTAACTGTTTCTTTATCCGGTGCCACACAAAATGGTTTCTCGATCAACGAAGAGCTGGGGCTAATGACCTGGGTTGGTAGCTTAGCACTGCCAAAAATGAACACAATCAAGAGTGCTCAACGCTTCCCAAGTATCGTGGATTTAGGTGTTAAGCCTATAACCTGTACTGCTGGTTGTGATGAAAAGTCATTTACCTACACAGTACCAAGCTTTAAGTACAATGGTGTTAGCTATAACCAAATTACCTTTTCTGACAACGGTATGGCAATTGTTGGCGGTGGCAACACAAGCGGAACTTATACCAATCTACCACTCCCCAATAGCGCAAATCCAAACAATATCCTTGCACCATTCTGGTCTGATTTTGATTTATCGGACGGCAGCACTGGCGATACTGGTGGTGGCAATTTAGCCATTAGCGTTTTAACAGATGGTTCAGGCGCTAAATGGTTAGCCCTCGAATGGTACAAAGGTCAGTTGTACGATGATCAATCTGGTTCAGCCTATACCTTTAGCATCTGGATTAAGACAGGTGATACAGAAGAAGTCGTATTTAACTATATCGATATTCCGAACATGCCATCCAATGTTTCTATCGGCGCAGAAAACATTGGCGGCACTATTGGTGCAACTTACCATTACAATGGCAGTGGTGACACAATGGCGAGTGGTAGTTCATTAGCCCTGAAGAATACTACAGCGGGTAATGTCACCATCAATTACAGCACTAAAGCGACCGAGTTGAATATGGGTCAAGCGGATAGCATCGAAACCGATGAAGAAGCCTTAGTCTCTATCGACGTATTAGCAAACGATACCCAAGCAGATAAGAAAGTTGCCCATGCAAATATTTCTGGCGATGGTATGACTGCTAAAGCCTTACGCATTATCGATGTCATGCCTCAAGGCGTGTTAGGTGAAGTGAAGCTGGTTCAAGCCCCAATGCACGGCAGTGCCGTCGTTAACGTAGATGGCGGCATTGATTATACGCCTGAACTGGACTTCGTTGGTACAGATACCCTAAGCTACACAGCAACCGACGAAGCAGGTAATACCGGCGCAGAAGCTGTTGTGACAATTACAGTTAACAATGTCAATGATGCACCACAGGTTCAAGCTGAAGGCTCAACTGGTGTTGAAGGGTCAACTGTAACTGCAACTGCAACTGGTACTGACGTTGATGGTGATGAACTGACCTATAACTGGGTACAAACCAGTGGTACAACCGTCGAGTTTACTAACAGCGGTAATAGCATCAGCTTCGCAGCACCAAGTGGTGCGCAGGATCTGACGTTCACAGTTACTGCATCTGACGGTGCATTGGAAAGTGAACCTGCAACTGCGACTGTTAAAGTCACCGCTAAACCTGTGGTTGTTGAAACACCAGAGAAGAACGACAACGGTGGTGCTCTGGGTTGGTTAACTGCCTTGTTATTACCTCTGGCGGCAATGCGTCGTCGTATGAAGTAAGCAGTTCATCTATAAACAAAAGGGAGTCTATATGACTCCCTTTTTTATTGTGTAGATACGTAGGATCTCGATGGTATCAACAAGAACCGGATTACGAACGCAGGCCTATTCCCCGCGAGATGAGGTAATACGCAACGCCCCAAAGTACGGCACAAAAGCCCACCATAATGCCAATAGAAAGCGGAATGCTGATATCGGCAAAACCTAAGAAACCGTAACGGAAGACGTTGATCATATAGACCACAGGGTTCAGTGCCGAAACGCCTTGCCAAAAGGATGGCAGCAACGACAGTGAATAGAATACTCCGCCGAGGTAAGTTAAGGGCGTGAGCACAAACGTCGGGATGATGCTGATATCATCGAAACTCTTGGCAAATACCGCATTAATTAATCCCCCTAAGGAGAACAGCACTGAGGTTAAAAATACCGTCATGACCACAAGGCCCGCATGGTGCAAGCTGATGTCGACAAAGAACATGGCGACTAGCGTGACAATTAAACCAACGCATAAGCCCCGAGCGACACCGCCCCCCACATAGCCTGCGATCATCACATAATGAGGCACGGGTGCGACCATTAACTCCTCGAGATTACGCTGAAATTTCGCGCTATAGAAAGAGCTCGCCACATTCGAATAGGAGTTAGTAATTACCGACATCATGATTAAACCTGGCGCGATAAACTCCATATAAGATACGCCACCCATATCGCCAATGCGGCTACCGACCAAGTTACCAAAAATCAAAAAATACAAGGTCATAGTGATCGCTGGCGGAACTAGAGTCTGGATCCAGATCCGGGTAAAACGATTGATTTCCTTAGTTAATATGCTTTTTAAGGCGATAAAATACAGCTGTTTCATGCCTTAGCTCCTTGGGTTTTCTTCACTAACTCGACGAAGAGTTCTTCTAAACGATTGGATTTGTTACGCATCGACAAAACCTCTACCTTAGCGGCGGTTAACTGCGTAAACACATCATTGAGATTGTGATCCTTTGCCACATCCACCTCTAAGGTATGCGGATCGGTTAAACGGCACACCATGCTATCGAGTGTGGGGGCGACATCGATATCGCGGCGTAGGTCGAGGATAAAGGTTTCGAGATTCAGCTTACTCAACAAGGCCTTCATGCTCGTGCATTCCACCAGCACGCCCTTATCGATAATGCCGATATTGCGACAGAGCATTTCTGCTTCTTCAAGGTAGTGGGTCGTCAGAATGATAGTCACGCCCTGCTGGTTAATTTGCTTGAGGAATTCCCACATTGAGCGGCGTAGCTCAATATCGACCCCTGCCGTTGGCTCATCTAAGATCAGTAACTTAGGTTCGTGCATCAGGGCGCGGGCAATCATTAATCGCCGCTTCATTCCCCCAGAGAGTGTGCGAGATTGGCTGTTGCGCTTATCCCACAAATCCAGCTGGCTTAAGTATTTTTGGGCTCGCTCAAGAGCCACGGCCTTAGGCACGCCATAATACCCCGCCTGATTCACGACGATTTGCAGTACCGTTTCAAACTGGTTGAAGTTAAATTCCTGTGGCACTAAACCTATGCACAGCTTGGCTTCCTCGAGCTGCTTATCGATATCAAAATCAAACACCTGCACAGAGCCAGCGGTTTTCTGCACCAAGGAGCTGATAATACCAATAGTGGTCGACTTACCTGCGCCGTTCGGGCCGAGTAGAGCAAAAAAGTCTCCCTGTTCAACGGTAAGGCTAATCCCCTTTACCGCTTCTACACCGCCTTTGTAGGTTTTTTTTAGCCCCTCGAGTACGAGAGCATGGGCATGATTGGCCATAGTGCTACCTGATCCTAAAAGAATGAACAAAACAATAAGATGGTGTCGAAAACAGCAAATGCAACACGCTAGGCTGTATAAAAACGAATTATGGCTCTAGTTGATTGAATCAATACAGATTAATTTATTAAAAATAACTAGGGCGTGTTGACGTTTCGAGATTAAATTTTGTTCGCTCTGGCAAGCTCGTGCTCGCGAAACGAGGAATGATGTGTAGTTATTCTACTCAAATGACGAGTGACAAAGAGCAAGGGCTTGCCAGACGAACCCTTCGGGCAGCATTTGGCTGACGTTTCTGCTGCGTTATCGTCCGTTTATGTAGAATAACTACACTGCACGGACTTTGCCTTGCATAAAAGCCAGCCAAATTGCTGCAAAAATAACCCTGAAACGTCAACACGCCCTAATAGATCACCAAACGCGGATACGTGACCCCAAACAACATTTGCGTAGCCAACTTTCGGCACAAAACAAAACTCCCGCCTAGGCGGGAGTTTGAGTCATAACGCATCGGGCTTATTCGAGCGGCACCACTTTGGCGATATAAGGCAAGTTGCGGTATTGCTCAGCATAATCGATGCCGTAACCCACAATAAACTCGTCGGGGATCGTAAAACCGATAAAGTCGACTTTAACATCCACTTCACGGCGCTCGGGTTTATCCAACAGAGTGCACAGGGCTAAGCTCTTTGGCTCACGCAATAACAGCATTTCGCGCACTTTGTTTAAAGTGTTGCCCGAGTCAATTAAGTCTTCCACAATCAGCACGTCGCGGCCCGCGATATCCGATTGCACATCCTTCAGCACTTTCACATCCCGTGAGCTGGTCATGGCATTGCCATAGCTCGAAACCGACATAAAATCGATTTCAACATGGCCTTTAATACGGCGGCACAGATCAGCCATAAATACGACTGAACCTTTTAACAATCCCACCATCAGCAAACGCTCGCTGTTGGCATAGTGGGCATTGATTTGCTCGGCCATTTGATCCAATTTTTGGCTGATCTCTTCGGCGGAGATCATCACTTCGGTGGTGTGTTTCATATCAGTCTCAATTGTCGATGTCATTGGGGGAGTGTTTGTCATAGCCCCAGCGACTCGTTAATGCATGGTCAACGCCCAAATGATCGAGGATTCGAGCGACCATGAAGTCTACCAGATCTTCTACGGATTTGGGATTATGATAAAAGCCCGGTGACGCCGGCATGATAGTAGCCCCTAAGCGCGATAGGGTTAACATATGCTCTAAGTGTATGGCATTAAAAGGAGTTTCCCGCGGAACCAAGATCAGTTGCCCGCGCTCTTTTAATACCACGTCCGCCGCCCGTTCGAGCAAATTATTGCTCATGCCGGTGGCAACAGCCGCCAGAGTCCCCGTCGAGCAAGGGCAAATCACCATTTGTTTAGGGGCTGCACTGCCTGAAGCTGGCGGCGAAAACCA
Organism: Shewanella sp. GD03713; assembly: GCF_029843705.1. NCBI lineage: Bacteria > Pseudomonadati > Pseudomonadota > Gammaproteobacteria > Alteromonadales > Shewanellaceae > Shewanella > Shewanella sp. GD03713. The sequence continues at coordinate 885,291 of NZ_JAOCIW010000001.1, read as the reverse complement.
CTCATCTTTGCCTAATACCACTAACTCGCCAGATAAAGTGATCTTCTTCTGTGCCAGCACCTCGAGCAATTGTGCCTTGGCTTTATCGCTGTTCGCACTAAGCTGCAAGCCATGCTCAGTGGCCAGCACCACACGGGCTGCGCTTGAGATCATTAGAAATACTTGATAGCCCGAGGCCAACAAGCACTCTAATAACTTCAAGCCATAGGGCGCGCCCGAGGCACCGGTCCAGGCTAAGCTAATGGCTTTATCAGATTTGGCATAGGCCATATTAGTCCGCCTGCTGAACAAACTGTGGGCTCACTTCGAGCGCCGCCAACAGTTTCTTATGTAAGCCGCCAAAGCCGCCGTTACTCATTACCACGATAGTGTCACCCGCTTTTGCCGAGGCAGAGACTTTAGCCACAACATCATCAATTTGATGCAGAACAGTCACAGGGATCACCGCAGCTTCCATCGCCTCTTTCATGTTCCAATCGATAGTATCAGCTTGATATAAAAAGGCTTCGTCCGCTTGCAGCATGGAATGAGCCAGCGTGTCTTTGTGCACCCCACTCTTCATCGTGTTCGAGCGCGGCTCTAATACGATAGTGATTTTGCTTTGACCAACCTTGGCACGCATGCCCTTAATGGTGGTCGCAATCGCCGTTGGATGGTGAGCAAAATCATCGTATACACTCACGCCGTGAACAGTACCTAGCAGCTCCAGACGACGTTTCGGCGGCACAAAGCGAGTTAATGCCGCGATAGCAGCACTCGGTTTAACCCCAACATGGCGCGCGGCCGCGATGGCCATTAGCGCGTTTTCGATATTGTGCTGACCAATCAGCGCCCATTCGAGCACACCTTGGGATTCGCCGTCGAAGAAGACTTCAAACTCGTGGCAATCATCACTTAAAGCCTTAGCATGCCAACCCTTAGTCACCTCAGCGGTGTGGAAGGTCTCTTGCTCGCTCCAGCAGCCCATCTCAATGGTTTGTTTTACCGCGTGGGAATCGGCAGGCCAAATCACTTTGCCTTGCCCTGGCACGGTACGGATCAGATGATGGAATTGTTTTTGGATCGCCGCTAAATCGGCAAAAATATCGGCATGGTCAAATTCGAGGTTATTGATCACCAGCGTACGGGGATGATAATGCACAAATTTAGAACGCTTATCGAAGAAGGCGCTGTCGTATTCATCGGCTTCGACCACAAAAAACGCCGATTCCCCTAAACGGGCCGACACGCCAAAGTTTTGTGGCACGCCGCCAATCAAGAAACCGGGTTGATAACCGCAATCCTCTAGGATCCACGCCAGCATGCTTGAAGTGGAAGTCTTTCCATGGGTACCAGACACGGCTAACACCCAACGCTCAGGCAGAATATGATCGGCTAAAAACTGTGGTCCAGAGGTGTAAGGGATCCCAAGGTTTAATACCGCTTCGACACAAGGATTGCCTCGGCTCATGGCATTACCAATCACCACAAGATCGGGATAACTACCCGCTTCACCTAACTGACTTGGATCAAAACCTTGAATGAGTTCAATACCTTGCTCTTCAAGCTGCGTACTCATCGGTGGATAGACGTTGGCATCCGAGCCTGTCACTCTGTGCCCTTTTGCCCTAGCCAAGAGTGCTAGGCCACCCATGAAGGTTCCACAAATTCCTAAAATATGTACGTGCATACCGCTCGCTCTGATGTTTTTGAATTCAAGGCTATTCTAATCCATAGCACAGCAGATTGGCAGGTTAGGATCTCGGAAAAGCCACTTGTTTGGCAAAGATACTGATAGAGAAAGGGATTTTTACAATTGAGTGAAGTTTAGCTAACAGAATTGTGCCACCAAGCTCACTTATCCGCGCAAGCTGGCATAGAGCTTTGGATATTGACTGCGATGGCGATTAAAGAGGAACTGACGCAGGGCTTCTCGCTCTTCGGCTTCGGCCTGAAACCTGACAATCGCTAGTCCTTGCTCGTGGCGAATCGGCTCGATTTTAACCCGCATGGTTTCACCATCGGGTAACTGTAACTGCAGCTCTTGGCTATCGACCAATTGCTCAAACTGCTGCTGGGATTTAGCACGAATCGCCATGCCAGAACTCGACAAAGACACCACAGACCATTGTTCGCCCTGATCTTGGTCAAAGATCCACACATCTTCTGGCTGAGTCAGACGCCAACTCCGCTCCGCCCCAGTGGCGTCGAACACTTCGGGAACACCTAAGGTGGGCTGCAATTGGCCAAAATCATCGAGGCGCATCTCTAAGGGAAACCAAAGTTTATAGGGGCCGACTTCGGCCAGCAGGGTCAACTTGGCCTTACCCAAAAGCGAGGCCAGTGCTTGCGGCACATCGGTTTTGACCGTTAATACATGGTTAACCAAGGGCTCAGAATGAGCATCCTCGGCGTTATGGGTTATGCGATTAGGAGAAAATAGCTCTCTAAAACAAGCTAATTCCTCTAAGGTTAAATGCGGCTCATCAACCATACTGCAACCTACTCAGATGAATCCCTTGTACAAAAAATTACCACCAAAGCATGAGCCTGTACATTTTTTCATCTATAAATTTGCAAAAAAAGAAAAGTAGGCTAGCAAGGCTAAGGTCTGACTCCTATTAGCCATTTGCACTATTTAGTGAAGATTAACCACTCGTTGAGCGCTGCTGATTCGCGTATTGAGCTAAATCACTCATCCTTTTGCTGACTGGCTGGAGGCGCGAAGAGGATTTTACAGCGCTCCGAGAATGTCAGCCCCCGCGCCGTCACCTCGCTGAACATATCGCGCCATTCGCTAAAGGTCACTTTAAGTGGATTGAAACTGTTGACGGGTTTAGTGATCCCGTAAATCACTGTCTCGCCCTCGGGTACAAAGGTACCGAAGAGTTTGTCCCAAATAATTAAAATACCGGCGTAATTTTTATCGATATATTGTGGATTACGCCCATGGTGCACCCTGTGGTGGGAAGGCATATTAAACAGCCATTCTAAGGGGCCAAGTGTTCTCACCGCTTGGGTATGCACAAAAAACTGCAATCCCAAGTTCAATAGCACCACAAAAACCACCCAATTAGGGTCGAAGCCTAAGATCACCAGCGGCAACCAAAACACCCACATACCAGCGAAGGGATACATCAAACTCTGGCGAAAGGCGGTGCTGAAGTTCATATTTTCCGAGCTGTGGTGCACCACATGGGCCGCCCACATCCACCGCACTCTATGGCTCGCACGGTGGAACCAGTAATAGCAAAAATCTTGGGCAATCATCAGCAGCACAAAGCTGAGTGGCCCCATTTGAATATCGAATAATTTCCAACCAAATACCGCTAGGTACAACTTAGCGATCAGCAAACCCGTGAGGATATCCGCGCCTTGGTGCATGGCGGCGAGACTAAAATTACACAGCACTTCCTTCGTGTGGTAACGGGCACTCACTGGCAGTTTTTGTCTTCTGTCGCCGAAATACCATTCCAGCAAAATGCAGACAAAAAACAGTGGAGCCAATACCAGCAGCAACACCTCGGGATGATTGATTAACGCGGCGATATCCATATACCCTTATCCTATTGTTATTATTGTATTAAAGCGTAAATCGCCTACCAGCGGGCGTAATGGTCCTCGGTCAATCCCAACACATTATTGAGTTGGAATTTACGCCCCTGGTTGTCAATGATAAAACCGCTAAAAAGCCCCAGATATTGGCGGAAATTACTTTTCAGCAAGATAAAATTGCGTTTCTCACTGCGGCAATTTCGCGCCGTAAACTCTAAATCGACGCGGCCATCGTGACTATGAATACGCCAGAGATCTGTGCCCTGCTGACCATGACGGTCAAACTCAAATTGCACAGGTCCGAGTAAATGCCGCTCGCCATTGATCCAAAACACGTTTTCATTGGCACCGGTTTCATTAACACCCGCAGCAAGATTTAATCCAATCACCCCTTCATCAATTTGGGCATTGATGGATGCCCAGCGCCAGCTGGTATCTCGGCGCATAAAGCCCGCGGAAAAATCATAACCTGCGAGGGCAAAATTCAATGGTTGCGGTTCATGGTCTATGGTGAGTTGTCCTTTGACCGATAAGCCATTGTGTTTTTGGGTATAGGTCCAGCCGTTGTATCCCGTGGGACTACACATGGCCATAGGTAAACTTAAAGGTAAGGCATGCAGGGTTAAATCGGCTTGAATGCTTTTAGTATCAATGACTAAATGCCAATTACCCTCTTGGATCTTAAAGGTCACGCTAGCGCCTTTACCGCCGATTGCGGCAACCCCGTTGGCGGGTGAAGGCGTCATCCGGTAGCCAATCCCAAAGGGTTTCAGCCAGTCATATTGAGTTAACCTATTGTTTTTAATGTCATATAAATAACAGAAACCACTTCCCAGATAAGCGATATCCGCCAGTGCAATGCCAATGATGTAGCGCGGCGTGATAATCGAAATAAACTGGAACTGCTTAAAATCAAACCGTTTTGCCCAGGCCGATGCGGGCTTGTCCATGGTATCGAAATAGGCAAAATCCGCTAAACCTAAGCTACCGACTATGCCATCGAAATGGCCGAAATGTGGCTGACCTTTGGCATTGATTAAACTGTCGGGGGCGATTTGGGTAATAATCCTAGACATAAACTCGCCTTTGCTTGTGCACTCGAAGGAGCATTTATGCTCTCTTATTTAATGTTGAATTTTTACTCTAACCTGTCGCCCATTGCATTAAAAGAGTGCAAGCTCAAATTGTTGTGATTTTGTTGCCGGCAAGAATTCGGTTTAATCCCACCAGCGGATCATAAAAAAAGCGCCCTAAGGCGCTTAATCGACACAAACTTATCCGCAAATTGATAGCGAATGCTTCCGTAAACCTAAGTCGTTAGAAACGATAACTCATGCCAAAGTTTACCCCTTGTAGCTCGAGTTCTTTCATTGGCACATATTGGTATTCAAGGTTTAGCCCAAAGCCCGACTGAAACCGATATTGCCAACCGACCGCGCCGTAAAAACCTACATCGTCCGAATCCATCTCTTGCTTATCCATCTCATAACTCACTTGGGTGTAAGCAGCGCCGAGTTTGGCGTACAGACTATTACCACGGGAGAGCGCATATTCGCCGTAGGCGGTAGATCTAACACCTTGGAAACGTAAATCTTTTATCTCGCTGAATGTATTAACGAGCGCACTTGCCACACCACCAGAGCCCGTTAAATACCCTGCTTCAACGCCAAAGTTGCCGTTAAGCATATAGCGATAATAAAAGTCGCTGGTGAAGGTATCGCCCGCATCATATTTGCCGCTCTTAGTTTCAAATTCTTGAGTGCCATAGCCTAAGCTGCCACCCAACACATGGGGAGAATCGCCGGCATTCGCCTTACCCACAACCGCCCCGCTAAACAGAGCGAACGACAACAGCCAAGTATTAATTGTTAAGTATTTCATATTGTTTAAATTCAGTATTCAGATGTTGGCACATCATAACCTTTGCACCTGTATAAGGACTGAACCCGAGTGCATTGTGGTAACAGGGGGGATTTCTGGTATGCTGTAGCCACTTTTTACTTGCATGAGATCCCCCATGAAAAAGTTATTATTGACGCTGACTTTCCCCCTGCTCTTCGTGGGCTGCGCGAGCCAAAATCCAACTCATATGGCATTTAGCCCACAGGTTCCCGATATTAACCAACAGACCAACAGACCCGTACAGATCTCATTGGATACCATTGATACCCGTAACGTCGAGTACGTGGCGCGCTTTATCGAAGAAGGCACTAAGACTCGCCTCGTCGGCCCGAGTGAGCCACCTAAATTATTACTCGATGAAGTTTTCCGTAACGGTTTTACCCAAGCGGGCTACCAGATTGACCCAAGCGCGACCAACTCTGTGCAAGTTCAGTTAGAAGAACTGCAAATGGATGTCACCAAAAAGACCTTCGGTTATGAGGCCAAACACAGCGTGCTGATTGCCGTGCAAGCCCGCAATTCCAGTCAAGAATTAGTCAAACGCTATAAAGCCAAGGGCACTTTAAAAGGCCCGTTAACACCAGACTTTGCCACTCTAGAGCTGGATATGAACAAGTTACTCGGCCAACTCACAGGGGAAATTTTGAATGACCCTGAGTTAAACCAGTTCCTGCAACAATAATAGTGCTAATCGATAATTAATAAGGAAATCATAATGTTTCGTTGGATATCTGCACTCTTAGTTCTCTGTGCCAGCTATAGCAGTTGGGCAGCAATCGACATTCAACCCGATACCTTGTATCCCCAAGTCGAGTTTGATACCAGCCTAGGTAAGATTGTGGTTGAACTCGATAGAACCCGCGCACCGATTACCGTCGATAACTTTCTGACCTATGTAGTCAAAGGCGAGTACAACAACACGATTTTCCACCGTATTATCAGTGACTTTGTCGTTCAAGGTGGCGGACTAAACCCACAATTAGAAGAATTACCTGCAGGAAAACCGATAGTTAACGAGTCTGGCAACGGCTTATCCAACAGCATGGGGACTATTGCGATGGCGCGCGACAACGATCCCCACTCGGCTACCCGCCAGTTTTACTTCAACGTGGCGGATAACACTAAGCTGGATCCATCCAAACGTCGTTGGGGTTATGCGGTATTTGGTGAAGTGATTGAGGGCAAACAAGTGCTGGAAGCCATGGCAGTGGTCGAGACCACGACCAATGCAAAACTCAATTGGCCCGATGTGCCAGTGACACCTATCATATTGAAAACAGCTAAATTACTGCCGAAAAAATAATCGAAAAAAATTTGATCAAAAGCCCTAATCCTCTATCTATACTCAAAAGGCAACAGAAAGGAGGCAAGGGTGACGATTGAAGAATTTATCGATAATAAAGCGCCCCAGCTTGCTATGTATGGCAAAGCATTTTTGAGTGACGAGCTCGATTTCCATGAAGTCCAGCTCTATCTTTGGGACACACTCGAGGAATGGCAATTACTCATTCCAAGTAGTGAAGCGCAAACAGAAACAGAAACCGTGTTTTGGCATTTGCTCCATAGTTTTAACAAGTGGCCAGACTGGGTGATCCGCGGCAATCAGTACCTGTGTCAGCAGTTACATGCGTGCTGTGACTTCCTTAGTTTAGGAGGCCAAATGCCCTCAGGGTGCGTTGGTATTCGACCTTGAGTAATACACTCTCTAAAGACTCAGCTTGCTGGGTCTTTTTATTTTCCCTCTGCCGCACAGAAACCCATCGAGCATCATAAGGATACGTATTAATCCTTGAATCCCACCGCATCTTACCCGTAAGCTAGGCGGATTCGACTCCTCGGCTCATGCTTATGTTCGTAATCGGTTTAAATCGGCGCATCTTAGAATTCTTTAGCGTTTACTACCATAAGCGCGTGTTGATACTGTTGTTACTCGGCTTTTCTGCTGGCCTGCCATTAATGTTGGTCTTTTCAACCTTGTCTTTTTGGCTGCGGGAAGCAGGAGTAGACCGTACATCTATCGGGTATTTCAGTTGGATAGCGCTGGCTTATGCCTTCAAATGGGCCTGGTCGCCCTTGGTGGACAGATTATCTCTGCCCATACTGACGCGCTTTTTAGGTCGTCGGCGCAGTTGGATGTTGTTCGCCCAACTGCTATTGGTCGGCGCGATTTTGGGTATGTCCTTTAGCGACCCACTGCAAGATCTCGAACGCTTGGCCGTATTTGCCCTGATGGTCGCCTTTGCATCCGCCACCCAAGATATTGTGATTGATGCCTTTCGTATCGAATCTGCCCCCGAAAAAATGCAGGCCGCGCTTGCTGCCGCCTATCAGGTGGGCTATCGCAGCGCCATGATTGTGGCGACCGCTGGTGCGCTCAGCATCGCCGCTTGGGTTGAGCCAGGCAATACCGAATATAACCTGCTCGCTTGGCAAACTTCCTATTTGGTGATGGCAGGACTGATGTTTGTCGGGGTGTTAACAACGCTTTTTAGCCGCGAGCCACAGGTCGATACCCGCGCCGCCGATGAGACCGAATTAGCGGTAAAACAACGCTTGAGCGAGCGTTATCCCAAGCCCGTTGCGGCGAGTCTCTCATGGATTTATACCGCCAGCATACTGCCCTTTATTGACTTTTTTAACCGCTATGGCCGTAGCGCCATTTTGATTCTTTTGCTGATTTCTTGCTATCGCATTTCGGATATCGTGATGGGGATTATGGCCAACGTGTTCTACGTGGACATGGGATTTAGCAAAGAAGAAATTGCTTATCTGAGTAAGATCTATGGCCTTATCATGACCTTAGTTGGCGCAGCCTTTGGCGGTATCCTATTAGCCCGCTTCGGCACCATGAAGATTTTATTCCTTGGCGCCCTCTTGGTCGCTGTCACCAATTTGCTATTTGCTTGGCAGGCGATGATTAGTTACAACGTCCAATTTTTAACCTTTGCGATCTCGATCGATAACTTTAGCGCCGGTATTGCCACCGCCGCCTTTATCGCTTACCTCTCGAGCCTCACCAGCAGCGGCTACAGTGCGACCCAATATGCGCTGCTCTCCTCGATTATGTTGCTCTTCCCTAAGTTTATTGCTGGCTTCTCGGGCGCCTATGTCGATGCCTATGGCTATGTAAACTTCTTTGTCGCCGCCAGTGTGATTGGTTTTCCCGTGTTACTGCTTATTCATTTAGTGAATAGATACGTGCCCCATGGCAGCAAAGATAACGCCGAATCTAAGCAATAAAAAAGCCCCTCGCCTTTGATAGCGAGGGGCTTTTGAATGTCTATCAGCACACTGACTCAAGGTGAATCAAATGCTGGCTAGGCTTTGCGATTAATCGCGGAAGTTATTGAACTGGAAAGGCTGACCAAGATCCGCTTGACGCACTAACGCCATCACAGCTTGTAAATCATCGCGGGCTTTACCCGTCACACGCACTGTGTCGCCTTGGATCTGAGATTGCACTTTAATCTTGCTATCTTTGACCATCTTAACGATTTTCTTGGCGATATCCGTCTCGATCCCCTGCTTAAAGCGCACTTTCAGGGAGAAGGTTTTGCCACTGTGAACCGACTTTTCGTCGACATCCATAGTCGAAGGCTCAACGTTACGCTTGCTCAATTGGGTACGCAGAATATCGACCAACTGCTTGCACTGGAAATCATCTTCCGCGGTGAGAGTCACCACATGATCTTTATATTCGATGCTGGCATCTTTACCACGAAAATCGAATCGGCTGCTGAGTTCACGGCGGGAGTTTTCGACCGCGTTACGTAATTCAACCTCATCCACTTCAGACACAATATCAAATGAAGGCATAGTTGCCGCCCCTTAGGTGATTGTAAATGCCCATAGTTTACCGACTCCCTCCCCCAAGTTGAAGGTTAACTTTGCCCAAGCAAGATAAAACTCGGGTTATGGATGACTTTGGCGGCACATTTTCCTATTATGGCGTCACACTAAGATAATCAAATTGTATTTGTGATAACTAAAAACACCCTATTCAAATTGGCTTTAGCCGTAGCCTTTGTCGTGATCAGTTATCTGGTGTTTTCCAGACCAACCTATTCGCAAAGTATCCCCAATATCGATAAGGTAGGCCATCTTGGGAGCTTCTTCTGTCTCTCTTATCTGACCTTTCTCGCCTTTCGCCCTAAATGGTACTGGCTCTCGCTGGTACTTGCCGCCTACGCGATTTTGATTGAGCTAGTGCAATCGCGTTTACCCTACCGCAGCGCCTCTGTCGGCGATGTGTTAGCGGACTTTGCTGGTATCGCTTTGTTTTACTTCTGTCTTTGGGCCTATCGAAAATACTTTAGCGCCGCCCAACTCAAGGAAGAATAATGTTCGGCCAAGGTGCGTCATCCGCTATGGAGCCTCAAATCACCGATATCGCGATTTTAGGGGCTGGCGCCGTGGGGCAATTGATTTGCCATCAACTGCATTCGGCAGGATTAGCCGTAGGCCTGATAGCGCGTGAATCAGTATCCACTTCTGAGGCGACGGATTGGCAAGACCTTGTGTTTTGCCCTCTGCCATCAACAGATGCAAGTGCCGATTCAGTGTCATACCGAGTGCCTAAAGTTAGTTTAGACAGCACAGGCTTACAGCAGGTTAAGCTGCTAATTGTGTGCGTTAAGGCTTATCAAGTCGTTGATACTATTAGCCCTTTACTCGACAAACTCTCGCCCCAGTGTCATATCCTGTTATTACATAATGGCATGGGGCCACACTTGGCTCTCGCGCCCAAATTACAGGGACGCGGCTTAAGCCTTGGCACCACCTCCCAAGGCGTGCTGCGCCAGTCCCGCTGGCAAGTCAAACAAACTGGCCAAGGCTTGACCCAGTTTGGCCATTTTATCGGTCCCGTATTATCGCAAGCACTGCGTGATGGGCTGCTAAACGCTATCCCGAGCAGTGAATGGGTTGAGGCAATTATTCCGAGTCTTTGGCAAAAGCTTGCGGTAAACGCCGCGATTAATCCGTTGACCGCCCTGCATCAATGCCCGAATGGCACCTTGGCTCAAGCAGAATTTACCCAGACCATCGCCAGTATCTTAGATGAACTGGTCGAGGTGGCCGCCCACGATGGTATCGAGCTGGATAGACAAATGCTTGAGGAGCGCGTCTACCGGGTGATTGAACTTACGGCCGCGAATTTCTCGTCGATGCACCAAGATGTAGCACACCATAGGCCAACCGAGATTGAACAAATTAATGGTTATATTTGCGACCGCGCCAGCGCGCACGGTTTAAGTGCAGCCACCAATGCCCAAATGTGCCAATCCATTAAACAGTTGTCGGCAATAACACCACAAACTTAATCAATATACTCAATTGATTTTAAATGGATTTCATCATGTCCAACCGAGCCAAATAAAACTCGGCGATATTCCAGCATTTTTAAATGCACTCGAATTGGCATTTCGATGCCAAATGCACCATCACAGCGCACCAAATAGGGGCGTAATCACCTGTTTTTGCACTCTTTTGCGGCAAAAACGCTGTCTATTTGAGTGCGTCACATTGTTAACATAATGATAATAAAAACATTATTGTTATGGCCTGATTCCTGCTTTGTTCACCCCACTTACGTCTGAAGTTCGTTGGAGAATAAAGTTGAAACTCATCACCGCTATTATTAAGCCCTTTAAAATTGATGATGTACGTGAAGCGCTGACGCAACTTGGCATCCAAGGTATGACAGTGACCGAAGTACGCGGTTTTGGTCGCCAGAAGGGACATACAGAGCTATATCGCGGCGCCGAATATGCGGTCGACTTTCTCCCCAAAATGAAGCTTGAAATCGCCATCCATTCCGAGCTGGAAGATGCGGTCATCGAAGCCATTGTTGCTGCGGCTCACACGGGTAAAGTCGGTGACGGTAAGATATTCGTCACCCCACTCGAGCAAGTGATCCGCGTGCGCACCGCTGAGGAAGGGAGTGATGCAATATGAGCCAACAGACACCCGCACTTAACACTAAGATCGAGCGCTGCACGAATACCCAAACCAGCCAGCACACTAAGTTTGCTCAGCCTAACGCCCGTTATTCAAAATTGGGTTATCAGGCATTATTGGCGCTGTTCGCCAGCGGCTTTGCAGGCACAGCGTTGGCCGATGAGGCACAGCTCAGCGGCGCCAACACTGCCTGGATTTTAAGCTCATCTGCCCTAGTCCTATTGATGACACTCCCAGGGCTGGCGCTGTTTTACGGCGGTCTGGTGCGCAGTAAAAACGTGCTATCGATTTTAATGCAGTGTTTTTCTATCGCCGCTATCGCCTCCGTGCTGTGGTTTGTGGTGGGTTACTCTATCGCCTTCGATACCGGCAACGGTTTTATCGGCGGGCTTGGCAAAGCTTTTCTAGCCAGCATTGGTCGCGATAGTGTCAGTGGGGATATTCCCGAACCTTTATTTATGCTTTTCCAGATGACCTTCGCGATTATCACGCCAGCGCTGATCATCGGTGGCTTTGCCGAGCGGATGAGGTTCTCCGCCGTACTGATGTTTTCAAGCGCTTGGTTGCTGTTAGTCTATGCACCTATCACCCACTGGGTGTGGGGCGGCGGCTGGTTGGCCGAGCTTGGCCTGTATGACTTTGCTGGCGGTACCGTCGTACACATTACCGCTGGGGTGGCGGCACTGGTGGCGGCAAAAGTGTTAGGGCCGCGTAAGGGATTCTTAAACTCGGCCATTATGCCCCATAACTTAACCATGACAGTGACAGGCGCGGGCATGTTGTGGGTAGGCTGGTTTGGCTTTAATGGCGGCAGCGCTTTAGGCGCCAATGGCACTGCGGCCATGGCGATTCTCGCGACCCATCTAGCCGCGTCGATGGGCGCTATCACTTGGGCAGGTATCGAGTGGTATAAATTCGGTAAGGCCAGTGCACTTGGTATAGTCACAGGCATGGTGGCAGGCCTTGGCACTATCACTCCAGCATCGGGTTATGTCGGCCCTGCTGGCGCATTAGTTATCGGTTTTCTTGGCGGCGTGGTTTGCTTCTTTTCAACTGTGTACATTAAACAAAAGCTTAAGATTGATGACTCACTCGATGTGTTCCCAGTTCATGGTGTCGGCGGTATTCTCGGTACTTTGCTGGCGGGAGTATTTAGTTCGACTCAGCTTGGGATCTTCAGCGGTTATGGCTTTGCCAGTGTGAACCACACTATGCTCGACCAACTCGGGGCGCAGGCCATTGGCGTTATCGCTACGTTCACCTATACAGCGATTGTAACTTGGTTATTGTTTGTGGTGATTGGCAAAATCCTCGGCGGACTTCGAGTCAGCACAGAGCAGGAAGTGAATGGCCTAGACCTTTCCGAGCATGAAGAAACAGGCTATAGCCTGTAGCTTGATGACTACACTTGCCGTCAGGACTCACGTCCTGATGGCAAGTTTACTGATACCGCTTGTTAATGAACCTTCAGCCATTGCCTAAGCTCATCTAATTTCATCGGCTTAGCGTATAAATAGCCCTGCAAAGAATGCACATTACGACTGATTAAATAGTCCGCCTGCTCTTGGGTCTCCACCCCTTCGGCCACAGCCACATAATTCATCTTATGGCAGAGTTCGATGATGGTATCGAGCACATGGGAGGTCACCGAATCTTGTCCTATGGTATCGATAAAGCATTTATCGATTTTAAGGTAATCCAAGGTAAAGGTTTGCAGCAGCGACAAGGTTGTCTGCCCAGTACCAAAATCGTCAATCGCCACTAGAATCCCCAGCTCACGTAGCGCAGCAATTCGCTCACACATATCCGCCGTTAATAATTGCCGCTCGGTGATTTCAATTAACGGCTGCACACCAATTTCTGCAAACGCATCCCTAAGGTAACGAAACTTAGCCTCGATATCGCTTTGGATAAAATGCTCGGGCGCCACGTTAAAACCGACCCTAAAACCCGGTTCCACTTGCATCGAGCTAAAATCGGCCAAGGCCCGTTCAAAAATATAATTGGTTAATGGCACGATTAATTTGCTTTCTTCGGCGATGGGAATAAACAAATCGGGACGAACTAAGCCCATTTGCGGATGCTGCCAGCGCACCAGCGCTTCAACGCCTTTGGCTTTGCCATCTTCACTGCCCACAATAGGTTGGTATACGAGGAAAAACTCTTTATTTTCAATGCCGCTTCTAATGTCGTCCGCAAGGGAGTGACGCCCACGACGCTTTGTCAGCAATAGGCTGGACAATATGATCAGGGTAAATATCAGCGGCAGTGATAATGCAAAGGCAATCCAATAAAAATGCCAAAACAATCCCTTAGAGATCTCCAGCAGGATGACAAAATCCTGATGCACATCAAACTGATCCTTCGCCAATACCCTAATAACTTGGTTACCACTAAACTGCGGGCTTGAGGGCAACGTCGCCCCATGTAAGCCAAGCACAACGGTTTTCACCGCGCGAGGAAAGACATCCGGCTGAATAAAACTATCGATAAGGTATTGGCCTTCGGAAACAACCACGGCGCCGTATTGCGTATTCTCATTCTTATAAATCGTGATGATCGCTGGTACGCCCGGCCGAGCAGGCGTCTCAGGCACGATATATTCAGAGCCATTTTGCAGCCTATCAGCAGGTAGTAAGGTATTTAAGGGGAGATTCACCTCTCCCGTAGTCGACGAGCAGTAAAACGCATTTGCATTGAAGAGTAATACGCCCCGAAAATAAGGCTGAAAATACATATATTCGGTTAACTTGCCGCAATCTTGCTCAGTTAAGTCCTTGGCAAACTCACCCACTTCATCCGATAAGTCTAAGATTGCCTCTAGACGCTCCAAATTGAAACGGCCAATTTCCGCGGCTTTATTATGGCTTAAATAGCCCGCGATAAAGTAACTCAATAGCAAAGCTAAAAAGATGGGCAACAGAAGTAAGGTTAGCCAGTGTTTTAATGTCAATTCGGATAAGGAGAAGTTGTGACGCATCGAAATTTGGGCAAGAATCGTACGGACTGGCATAGTAACAAATCCCCGTTGAATCGATTGTTATTTTTTGTATCGACAGTATCTTAGCCACTAAAAGAATCAAAGATATAGCCGATTTGGTCTTTCTTGCCCTATGTTTTGATTAATCGATTATCGGGCCTGCGCAACTTCATTAATCGATACCGACTTTGCCATCAATTGCCGCATTATTCCCACATCACTAATATCGCTGCCAAGGCGATTAAGATAAGGCCGAGCAACTCTTTAATTTTCACTTTCTCTTTGAGCCAGAATGCCGAAATCAGCATCATAAAGAAGATTTCTACTTGGCCTAGGGTTTTCACGTAGGGTACGGCCTGCAAAGACATGGCACTAAACCAACCAATGGAGCCAAAGCAGCTAGCGGTACTCGTCAGCAAGGTTAACCTAGGCCGTTGGATTAAGGCGATTAACGTTTCCTTATCCTTTAGGACTAAATAACTGACTAACACTAAGGTTTGCAAACAGATCACGCATAACAATACCCAAGCGGCGCTATGGGGAAAGCCGACATTTAACCTCAGGCTTGCTTCCCTCACCCATAAAGAGGTCAGTGCAAAGGCGCTGCCGCTAGCAATGCCAAGAAGCACAGTGCTTAGGGATAACTGCCTAAGCCCTTGCTTGGCACTCAATAAAAACACGGCAACGCCACCTAAAATCACCCCAATCCAACCGAGTAACGATAAATGGGTGCCAAAAAAGAAAGTGCCTAATATCGCGGCGACAATGGCCTCACTCTTGGCAAGCCCGGCACCGATGGCAAAATTTTGTTGTTGAAACAACTTAACCATCAAGCCAGTCGCGAGGATCTGCATCATGGATGCACCGACAATAAAGCCGATAAATTCCGCCGTAAAATGCGGTAATCCCACATTATCCCAAAGATATAACAGCCCAAGATACAAGGCCGCAATCGGGCCAGCCCAAATAAACCGCGCCAAGGTGACACCCGCCACCTTAACCTCTTTACTCAGTTGGCTCTGAAAGGCATTGCGCCACGCCTGCATAAATGCGGCTAATAAGGTAAAGAAAATCCACATCCGAGCCATCCTGTTACTGCCAGACTGCACTCTGACATGGGTTATGCGCTAAATTGGAGCCAACATCATAAACACAAGGTTTTGATATCGCTATGGAGAAAATTTCACCCAATAAAAAACCCCGAACGATTCGGGGCTTTTTAGTTAATAAGGTTCAGCCAAGCTTACTTGCTAGTATCAATCGGGTCGAAGGATTTCACCAAATCATCAATCGCCTTCATCTGCTTCAGGTAGTTTTCTAACTGATGCAGTGGTAAGGCACATGGACCATCACATTTAGCGTTATCTGGATCTGGGTGAGCCTCGATAAACAGACCCGCTAGGCCTAACGCCATACCACTACGGGCTAATTCAGTCGCTTGAGCACGACGGCCGCCCGCCGAATCGGCACGACCACCTGGACGTTGTAATGCGTGGGTGGCATCGAAAATCACTGGGTAGCCGGATTGCTTCATCTCATCCATGCCCAGCATATCAACGACTAGGTTGTTGTAACCGAAGCATGAACCACGCTCACACAGGATAATCTCATCGTTACCCGCTTCGTTGAACTTAGTGATGATATGGCGCATTTCGTGGGGCGCTAAAAACTGTGGCTTTTTCACGTTGATGATAGCGCCCGTTTTCCCCATGGCGACAACGAGGTCAGTTTGGCGCGCTAAGAAAGCTGGTAGCTGAATAATATCAACCACTTCAGCGACAGGCGCACATTGGTAAGGCTCATGCACGTCGGTGATCAATGGCAGATTGAAAGTCTTTTTGATTTCTTCAAAAATCTTTAAGCCTTCTTCCATGCCTGGACCACGGTAAGAGTTAACAGAAGAGCGGTTAGCCTTGTCGAACGACGCCTTGAAAACATAGGGAATACCCAGTTTTTGCGTCACTTCGGCATAGGTTTCAGCAATCGACATAGCGAGATCGCGAGACTCAAGCACGTTCATGCCACCAAACAACACGAAAGGTTTATCGTTAGCGATCTCGATTGAACCTAGGTTTATGATTTTATTACTCATCGCAACTTCTCTCTAAAATGCTGGAACCTTACCAGCGCTGAACAGGAGCTAAGGCTACTATACCGCGACGGCTTGCAGTAACTGACCGCAGAGCCACGCCATATAAGTGCCTAGCGCATAACCAAATACGGCTAATAATACCCCTACAGGGGCTAAAGCTGGGTGGAACGCCGCTGCCACAACTGGCGCCGATGCCGCCCCACCTACGTTTGCCTGACTGCCCACGGCCATATAAAACAAAGGAGCCTTAATTAACTTAGCAATCAATAACATAAAGCCAGCGTGCACTATCATCCAAATAATGCCCACTAAAAAATATAGCGGCGTATCAAGGACCTTGCTTACATCCATATGTAAACCAATGGTCGCCACCAAAATATACAAGAACGCCGACGCCACCTTAGAAGCCCCCGCCGCCTCTAAATGGCGCATAGGGCTAAAGGACATGGCTAAACCTATGGTGGTCACAATCACCACTAGCCAGAAGAACTTAGAGGTTAAGCTGTAATCCTCAGTCCAAGGATAGTTGGCCTCAAAATAAGGGCCGAGGAAATCGGCGGCAATATGGGCCACGCCCGTGATGCCAAAACCGACTGCCACAATCAGCATCAAATCACGCAGGCTTGGAATACGTGCATTTTCAGCATGATACTGTTCAACCTTGTTCTTTAAGGTCTCAATTGCTGTGGTATCTGCACCTGTCTTGGCATCGATTTCTTTGGCTTTTGACGCCATAAACAACAATACTGCCATCCAAATATTGGCCACAATCACATCGACTGTCACCATCACGGAGAAGATATTGCCGCCCACCTCATAAATTTCTTTCATCGCGGCTTGGTTGGCACCGCCGCCAATCCAGCTCCCCGCGAGCGTCGTCATGCCACGCCACACCGCATCAGGACTATCGACACCAATCAATGAGGGTTCTATAAAGGACACCACGAGCAGTGCAATCGGCCCGCCGATCACAATACCGACAGTCCCAGTTAAAAACATGATCACCGCCTTAGGCCCCAGTCCTAAGATGGCTTTTAAATCCACACTTAAAATCAGTAGCACCAAACAGGCGGGCAATAGATAACGCGAGGCCACATAGTAAAGCTGCGATGTGCCACCATCGATCACCCCAAAGGTATTCAACAACGATGGTAAGAAATAGCAGAGTAATAACGCAGGAATAAAACGGTAAAACTTTTGCCAAAATGGATGGCTACTACTACTGGTATAAAACACAAATCCCAGAATCGTTGCCAATATTCCCAGCGCCACCGCGTCATTGGTGACTAATGCCGTGCTTGCCATGAGTATTCTCCCTGTTTGGTACAGTTGTTATTGTATTTATGCTAAAAACTGCCGTTTGCAGTTAGTGGGCAAACTTCCCATTCGCCCGATTTATTGTTGTTTTTTAGAAAAACAAGGAGAGCCTGCTAGGCTCTCCTTTAAGATTTAGTGATAGATTTCAGCGTGTTCACTGAGCTCTTTGAGCTGCATTTTGACAATTTCGATAACAGGATCATGCGGGCTGTTATCGACAAAGTGTTGCAGATCGGCCGCAGCGACATTGATACACCCCAGTTGCTGGGCGATAAAGGCGCGCTCCCGATTTAGGTGCACATCATCTGGATGCCACTGTAGCAGTAAGTTGCAACATTCCATCGCCGCCTCAAATTGATGCGACACGATACACCCCGCCTTAAGCTCATGCAGCATGCGTGAAATCAGCTTCTTCACCGACGCAGCCTTTAAGTAGCTTGGCTTAAGTTCAGCCGCGTTACCCAGCTCACCGCGCACTAACACATGGAGTTGGTGTTTCGTTAGCTCTTTGCCCGTCAGTGGGTCGTGATAACGCACAACACCAGCAACATGACTGCGAAGCACGGTATTACCCGGTAAGAGTAAGGCTTCGAGCTCTAAATCGAGCTGCTTGGCCAGTAGCATCAAAACCGTCGCCAGTGTGGTGCTATTGCCCTGTTTAGTGATAAGGCAAGTGCCTAAGTCCGCCGCTTCGGTACTGAAGTAATTGTCGCGGACACAAAAACCCAAGTCCTGATAAAACCAATGCAGCAACGCATTTAAGCGTTGCTGTTGATCCACCAGGTAATGACTTAATACGGCTCCCGCCAATTCAAACCAAGCCCATTTCGCCGCTTCGAGGTTTGAAAATCCAAGGTGAGCACCTACATCCAATGCCGACTCGGGCAAAGAAATGCCATCTTGCAGATTGTATTTACCCATTAACCCAATAATACCGCTTGTTTAAAATGCGCCAATTTGGCGGCGTAAACTAACCAACCTAATGCACCTAAAAAGGCAAAAACTTTGAACAATTTGTTTCTGTTCGCTTTTATCGCAATCACGCCCAAGGCAATATACGCGAGCACGGCGCCAATCTTTTCGGTCAACCAAGGATCCACAAAGGGATATTGCTTGATCATAAAGCACAGGGTTAAGCCCGACAGCAGTAAAAAAGTGTCGATAACATGGGGCGCGATTTTGAATACTTTCTTGCCCATCAGTGCTGACTGACGTAAGTGCAACACAAAACGAACGACAAAAAACAGCACACTCACGGCAATTAAGGTTAAATGCAGGTGCTTAACAGCAGGATAAAGACTGTAAAAAGTTTCCATTGTGATACTTATGGCCAGTGACAAAGGCGCTAGTTTACCCTAATCATAACGCCAGACCAATGCCTAACGCGCGAGATTCACAGACGAAACCCGGCCCTCAGTTTGCAGGAAACCACAATGAATTTAATGATAATTGACGATGAATCCACCGAATTTGCCGATGCAGTAAAGCAAAAAATCGTCGAATTTAATCAGCTGCACTGGCAAACACTGAAACGCCAAAACCTAGGATTAAAATTACAGGATGAGGATGGCAGCTTGCTCGCGGGCTTAAGCGGCAAAACCTTTGGTAATTGGCTATTGATTGACTACCTTTGGGTCGATGCCGCATTACGCCAGCAAAACATCGGCTCACGCTTATTACTCGAGGCCGAAACCAAGGCCAAACAACGCGGCTGCCAATTTGTCCTGCTCGACACCTTAGATTTTCAAGCCAAACCTTTCTATGAGCGCCACGGATATCGCGTGCAATGGGTACAACAAGCCTATCCCGAAACCGGCAGTAAATTCTTTATGGTCAAAGTGTTATAGCTTGAGCCTAAGCTTAGAGCTGATTTTGAAGATATTGAGTCGGGCACTTGCCAAAAGCGACCCATTTCAACCGATACACAAATAAAAACGCCATTGATAAATAACCAATGGCGTTGTTTAGTGCTTGGCAGGATAGGATTACATATTAAATTCCAATCAAACCCATCCACTTACCCATAGTACATCTGTCGTTGCTGCCAAAATCCCGCACGGTTGCGACATTCTGATAACCCAGCTCGGTCAGTTTTTCTCTAAGCTTTACCGCCTGCTCAAAACCATGCTCGAGCAGAATATAGCCGTTGGGCTTTAAATAATCCCGAGCGGTTTTGGCGATGTAGTAAAGATCGGCAAAGCCCTCATCGGCGGCAGTGAGCGCGCTTTGCGGCTCAAAACGCACATCCCCTTGATGTAAATGCTCATCGGCCTCATCAATGTAGGGCGGATTTGAGACAATTAAATCAAAGTCATGGGTCTTAATAGCACTAAACCAGTCACTCTGGAGGATCTCAACCTGCTCGAGCTTAAGGTTAGTTCGGTTAGCCTTGGCCAAGGCCACCGCATCTTCCACCTTATCGACGGCAGTGATTTGCCAAGTCGCCCGCTCAGAAGCCAGCGCCAGCGCAATTGCACCAGTTCCAGTCCCTAAATCGAGCACCTTAGCATTGCTCTCAAGGGGCAAGTTTAAGGCAGTTTCGACCAGGATTTCGGTATCGGGGCGAGGAATTAACGTGGTGTCATTCACGATAAACGGCAGTGACCAAAACTCACGCTCACCCACAATATGCGCCACGGGTACGCCCTGCTGGCGACGTTGCACCATCTGCTGGAAACGTTTCCACTGCTCCACCGTCAAGGCTTTTTCGGGCCAAGTGTAGAGAAATGCACGGTTTTTATTGAGGCAATACAGCAGAAAAACCTCTGCATCCAGATGGGCGGATTCAGAGGTAGGCGCTAGCTGTACGTAGGCCCATTGCAGGGCCTCGGCGATACTCGATTGATCAGCCAAAATTACCCCTGCTCATCAGCCAGAGCGGCTAATAGGTCGGCCTGATGCTCTTGCATCAGCGGTCCTAAAATCGCATCTAAGTCGCCTTCCATCACTTCGTTTAAGCGATATAAGGTTAAGTTGATACGGTGTTCACTCACGCGGCCTTGCGGGAAGTTATAGGTACGTACACGCTCGGAGCGGTCACCACTGGCCACCAGACTACGACGAGTTGACTCTTCGGCGCTGCGGCGCTTTTCGTCTTCAACGGCTTGGATACGCGCCGCTAACACGCTCATCGCTTGAGCGCGGTTTTTATGCTGTGAACGTTGGTCCTGACATTCCACCACAATCCCGGTAGGAATGTGAGTAATACGAATGGCAGAATCGGTTTTGTTAACGTGCTGACCACCGGCGCCCGATGAACGGAAGGTATCGACCTTCAGATCGGCTGGGTTGATTGAAATCGCTTCTGCTTCAGGCACTTCGTGCATAACTACCACAGTGACGGCTGAGGTGTGTACACGGCCCTGAGATTCAGTTTCAGGCACACGTTGAACACGGTGACCGCCGGATTCAAACTTGAGTTTACCGTAGGCACCTTCACCACTGACTTTAACGATGATTTCTTTGAAACCGCCGTGCTCACCTTCGTTCGAGCTCATGATCTCGAGCTGCCAACGGTTGGCTTCGGCATAACGGCTATACATACGGAACAGATCACCCGCGAAGATTGCGGCTTCGTCGCCACCCGCACCGGCACGAATTTCGATAAAGGCGTTGGTGTCGTCGTTAGGATCTTTTGGTAATAACAGAATTTGCAGCTCGGCTTCGAGACGCTCGAGTTCGGCTTTAGCCGCCTTGATTTCTTCCTGCGCCATTTCGCGCATTTCAGCGTCATCTTCTTCCAGCATTTCCTTGGCAGACTCGAGATCCGCCTGTGCTTGCTGGTAGGCTTTAAAGCCTGCAACCACTTCTTCTAACTGAGAATATTCTTTGGATAACGCGCGAAAACGCTCCTGATCGGCGATAACGGACGCATCACCAAGCAAGGCTAAGACTTCTTCATTGCGCTCGAGCAAGCCTTCCAGCTTGCGGATAACGGATTCCTTCATTTAACTCGCTAACCTTAGTTTTTATCTAATCCGAGCGCTGTTCTTAACTGACCTAAGGTATTCAAATCACCCTGACGACTCGCCACTGTGAGGGCTTGGGTTGGTGCGTGAATGAGCCTATTAGTCAGGCGATTGGCTAGTTCAATCAATACCTGCTCAGTGTCGCCCCCCTGCGCTAATTTATTCAGGGCGCGTTCCACTAACTCATCCTTTATCGCCATGCTTTGGCTGCGATACTCGCGAATACTGTCGACCGACTCTAAAGAACGCACCCAATCCATAAAGAGGTAGGATTGTTCTTCAGTAATTAATTCAGCTTGCTCGGCGGCCTCCTTACGGGAAGCCTTATTCTGTTCAATAATGCTATGCAGGTCGTCCACTGTATACAGAAACGCATCGTCCAAATCGGCGACTTCCGGCTCAATATCCCGGGGAACTGCTATATCAACCAATAACATAGGTTGATGGCGACGCTGCTTTAGCGCTTTTTCTACCATGCCTTTACCAAGGATTGGTAGCGGGCTGGCGGTAGAGGATATCACGATATCGGCTTTAGGGAGAAAATCTGGTATCTGTGCCAACGTAATTGCCGTGGCATTAAACTCTTCACACATGCTTTGGGCACGTTCAAGAGTACGGTTTGCCACGACCATAGAAGCAACACCGTTATCCTTAAGATGTTTAGCCACCAGCTCAATGGTTTCACCGGCGCCAATTAACAACACCTTAGTGGTCGACAACGAAGAGAAGATATGTTTTGCCATGCTCACGGCAGCAAAGGCCACCGAGACAGCCGCGGCACCGATTTCGGTTTCGGTACGCACTTTTTTCGCCACGGAGAAGGTATTTTGGAACAAGCGGTCAATGGTCAGCGCAACGGTACCCGCTTCTTTAGCTTTCACAAAAGCCTGCTTAACCTGCCCCAGAATTTGCGGCTCACCCAAGATCAGCGAGTCGAGACCGGAGGCCACGCGCATCAAATGCTTTACCGCCGCTTGACCGTGGTAATTGTAGAGGCACGGCGCTACATCTTGATGATCTAGGCCGTGATATTCTTCAAGCCACTCAATGATGTCGGCCTCATCGCCATTGTTACAATACAATTCAGTGCGATTACAGGTCGAGACGATAACGGCTTCACCCGAGCGTGTACGACTGGCCAGACTCTTCATGGCATCATGAATTTTGTCCGGAGAGAAGGCAACTTTCTCACGCAGGTCTACCGTGGCTGTTTTATGGTTAATACCGATTGCTACAAGGCTCATCTGACTCTTTTCTAGATTCTTGGCGTCTCTCTTAATAAGGGCATTCTACTGAATTGGCCCAACTAAAAACAGAATACGCTTAACAAAACCGAATAAAGGTCTAACTTCTTACCTAAATTTTCTATCAATGATAGACAAATGCAGATTATCGCGACCGAAGTTATCCCAAGTGACCGCCAATGGAAATTTTACGATTGGCATTGGTATTCTTTACAAGCCCTCGTATCATAAGGACTTTGGTATATCAGTTATAGATGAATAATTTGAAGCGCTTCACAAAATCCATTTTCTCTTGTATCGCCTTGAGCGGCCTATTGTTTTTAGGCGGCTGCGAGACCCTGCCGCCAACGACAGATCTCAGCCCTATAACGGTCGATAATGCCGCGCAAGCCAAGGCGTGGGAATTACAGGGGAAACTCGCTATCCGCACGCCGCAGGATAAGCTCAGTGCCAATCTCTATTGGCGCCACAGTGAGGAGCGAGACGAGCTCACCCTCACCACTATGCTCGGCACCACAGTGTTGACTTTGGATGCTACGCCTAACTCGGCTCATCTGCATGTCGATGGCAAAGATTTTCGCGATAGCAACGCCCAAGCACTACTCGAGCGAGTCAGCGGCTGGTCCATCCCGATTAACGACTTACCCCTTTGGATCACAGGCCAAGTCGGCGCTTTAGACCGTGTGCTTGCCGTTGATAGCAATGGTAAAACCAAACAAATTCAAAACTCGCAAACCTTGCCACCTTGGGTAGTCACATTTTTGAGTTGGCAATCCCAAAGCGGTGCCGAGGTACCCTATCAGTTAAAGCTTGAACGCGGTGATTTACAGCTCAAGCTGCAACTCAATCAATGGCAAGCCTTAGGTAAACCCTCAATAATGCTCGGAGAAAAACCTTAGCATGTCGAATGAGATTTCGCGCAATTGGCCCGCGCCCGCCAAATTAAATCTGTTCCTGCATATCAACGGACGCCGCGCCGACGGTTACCATGAGTTGCAAACCCTGTTTCAATTTATCGATTGTTGCGATCTGCTCGACTTTAGGGTGACGCAGACGCCTGAGCTGATATTGCACTCTGGCATGTCGGCCGTTGTCGCGGATAGCGATAACTTAATTCTGCGAGCCGCAAAATCATTACAACAAGCAACAGGCTATCCTGGCGGCGCCGAAATCTGGCTTGAAAAACGTTTACCCATGGGCGGCGGTTTAGGCGGCGGCTCCTCCGATGCGGCTACTACGATTGTGGCGTTAAATCAGTTGTGGAACACCCAACTATCTAACGATGAATTAGCCACAATTGGTTTAAAACTCGGTGCCGATATCCCTGTTTTTATTCGCGGTTTCGCGGCATTTGCCGAAGGCGTTGGCGAACGTTTACAAGCGGTGACACCCACTGAATTTTGGTATTTAGTGATAGCGCCCGATGTCCATGTTTCCACCGCAGCTGTGTTCCAAGATCCTTTGCTACCCCGCGATACTCCTAAGCTTGGCATCGACACGTTAATGAGCCAACCTTGGGCAAATGATTGCCAAGATCTGGTCGCTTCCAAATACCCTCAAGTTGCCAAGGCCTTAGGCTGGCTGCTAGAATATGCGCCGTCGAGAATGACCGGAACGGGCGCATGCGTGTTTGGGGAGTTTTCTTCGCAGCAGCAAGCTCTCGCAGCCTTGGCGAAATTACCGTCTGATATGCAAGGATTTGTTGCAAAAGGGATGAATATTTCGCCGCTCATAGTGCGACTCAATCATCCATAAACTACTTTCTTCTAGAGCAACTTTTTACGATAGCCCACGGGTTCCGCTCCCGTCCCCGCATCGTCGTTGCTCTAGCCACTAAAATATAAAGCAAACGCCTGAGGTTCATACAGTGCCCGACATCAAGCTCTTTGCTGGGAACGCCACCCCCAGTCTCGCTAAGAAGATAGCCGATCGTCTATTTTGTAAACTCGGAGACGCAGTGGTTGGTCGTTTCAGCGATGGTGAAATCAGTGTCCAAATTAACGAAAATGTACGTGGTGCCGATGTGTTTATCATCCAATCCACCTGCGCCCCAACCAACGATAACCTAATGGAACTTATCGTTATGGTTGACGCGCTACGCCGTGCATCAGCCGGTCGTATCACTGCCGTTATTCCTTACTTTGGTTATGCTCGTCAAGACCGTCGCGTACGTAGCGCACGTGTACCTATTACTGCGAAAGTTGTTGCTGACTTCCTGTCAAGCGTCGGTGTTGACCGCGTTCTGACCTGTGATTTACACGCAGAGCAAATTCAAGGCTTCTTCGACGTACCAGTAGACAACGTGTTCGGTAGCCCTGTGCTGCTCGAAGATATGCTGGCGAAGAAATTAGATAACCCAGTGGTTGTTTCTCCAGATATCGGTGGTGTTGTTCGTGCTCGTGCAGTGGCAAAACTATTAGATGATTCTGATCTGGCCATTATCGACAAGCGTCGTCCACAGGCAAACGTTGCGCAAGTGATGCACATCATTGGTGACGTTCAAGGCCGTGACTGCATTATCGTTGACGATATGATCGACACAGGCGGCACTCTGTGTAAAGCGGCTGAAGCCTTAAAAGAACACGGTGCAAACCGCGTATTTGCTTACGCGACTCACCCAGTATTCTCTGGCAAAGCGGCTGAAAATATCGAAAACTCAGTGATCGATGAAGTTATCGTGACCGATACTGTACCTTTAAGCCCTGAAATGCTTAAAGTGGCTAAAGTGACTCAACTGACGATGTCGGCCGTATTGGCAGAAGCCATTCGCCGCGTCAGTAACGAAGAGTCTATCTCTGCAATGTTCAGCCACTAATCGCGGCGCTTTGCATAAAAAAACGCACCTTAGGGTGCGTTTTTTGTTGGTGGGTTTTATCGCAGTTTTTATTTAGAGTCATTCACGTTAATTCACTCACGCAGCCATCTTAAGGCAAACCGCTGCGCTTAACTTCGCCATAAAAAACGCACCCTAAGGTGCGTTTCTGGCTGATAAAAGTACGACTAGATCTTAAAGTGGCTCACGGCACTGACCAGATATTCGGCGCGGGATTTAAGTTCATCCGAAGCCGACGCATTGGCATCGGCAGCCCGAGAAGAATCCTCAGCAATATCACGGATAACGACCACGTTCTTATTCACTTCGGCGGCAACCATGCTCTGCTCTTCAATCGCTGCGGCAATCTGTGTGCTCATATCCATAATATTATGCACATCAGTATTGATAAGCTTCAGCAACTCTCCCGCCGCAGCGGCCTGCTCGGCACTCTCGGCCCCTTGCTTTTGGCTCGCATCCATTAATTGCACTATGGCGCGAGTTCGGCTTTGCAAGGTTTGAATAATGTTGGCAATTTCCTGTGTCGACGATTGAGTTCGCATCGCCAGACTGCGTACTTCGTCGGCAACCACGGCAAAACCACGGCCTTGCTCACCCGCGCGAGCAGCCTCAATCGCCGCATTGAGTGCCAGTAAGTTGGTTTGCTCCGCAATGCCACGGATCACATCGAGCACGCTACCAATGGTTTCACTGTCACGCTCGAGCTCATCCACCACAGAGGCGCTGCTATTAATCTGATCAGACAGTTGTCTGATCTTAAGGATGGTTTGCTCAACCTCAGTTTGCCCTAATTGAGCATTCTCATGGGTTTTACCCGCTTTGAGGGCTGCAAGCTCGGTAGTTTTAGCAATTTCATCAATGGTCGCGCCCATTTCGGTAATCGCCGTTGCCACCATATCAGTTTCATTAAGCTGCTGGGCAACGCCTTCGGACGCGAGCATAGCGTTCTCTGACACACTCTTACAGGAGGTGTTAATCGTGGCGACTGAGTCAATAACCTGCTCGATAAGCTGCTGGAAGCTTCCCACCATGCTGTTGAAATGCTGCGCAATTTCACCCAGCTCATCCTGGGTAGAGGCATCGCATCTGAGGGTTAAATCCTTGCTGACCTCGATACGTGAAATCACCTGAGTGATACGCTCAACTGGAGTGATAATGCTGCGGATAATAAGGTAGGTAATCACAGCAAGGATCAGGGCGATAATCACGAAGACCAAAATCCCGATATTTACGCTGCTGCTTTCAGTATCATCGATGGCTTTTAACGCAAGATTATGCAGCTCGTCGGCACTGGCTTCGGTCAACTTATTCGCGGCGATCAGTTTCGCCATGGTGCCATCTTTTTCACTGAGGCCCAGTTGCTGCTCTTTATTAACTAAGCTCTTAAAATCCTTTTGATATTGCTCAATTAAGGCCGCAATTTTATTTTGGGTATCAGTGTCTAAACTCGATGCTCTCAGGCTAGCATTGAACTTGGCGATGTTAGCGTCGAAGGTCTCGACATAGCTCATCTCGCGGCGCAGCATAAAGTCTTTTTCGTTGCGGCGTAGCTGCAACATAGCGACTTCGAGGGATAACTGGTCGTATTCCTTCAGCATGGACTCGACATTATGCACTGCCGTTCTTAGGGTGCCGTAGAGACCCGTTTTAGGGGTTAAACCAATTTCTTGTTGGAGTTGTACAACTTCGTTAAAGGCGACTTGGTACTGATTGAGGTTACGGTCAAAGCTTTCGAGTGACGCTGTGGAAACCTTGTATTTTTTAAAAATACTCTCGAGACTCGGGACTAACTCATCAATCTTTGCATGTACTTCTTTATGCTTTTCAACATATTGAATATCTTTCCGACCAAAGAAGTCCTTTTCATTTTTACGCAGTAGCAATACGTCTCGCTCTAGTTCGAGAACAGTTTGCGCGGCGTGGGAGAGTTCCGACTCAACCGAATTAGAATGAAGCTGCAATCCAAACATGGCAATCAAGGCCGTCACGGATACAGCGGCACTGAGTAACAACTTTGAGCGGATTAACATATAAAGCCCCTAATAAATAACATCTCTTAAAAAGATAGCTGGGAGTTAGGCCTTTAACAGCAAAATATCCCTGATATACAAAGTTTATCTTTTATTTATTGTGCACTGGTCGAGCAATGCTCCTCTTCACACCATCACCATTAACTGCAACGCCAGTATTAGGCTGAATATCGCGAATGATTTATCCTGCTGTATTAGCGATTACACCTGAATACCATTTGGTATAAAATTAATAACTTCATAAAGTTAGCGCCAAAATACACCACTAATTTTACTACAACAACGCAAAGAGTTACGCAATATCTAAAAATAAACTGAATATATTTTTATTGGATACAAACCTTTTGCGCTTTTCAAAGCGTCCAATCAGTAACCATTCACCTTGATGACAGGAAAATACAGTGACGGCAGGGAGACTCCCACTCAACGATGCAATGTCAGAATTTGACCTCATCACCTTGGCCAGCCAAGGGAATAGAGCCGCATTTAAGCAACTGTATTTACACCATCATCCAAGGGTATATGCCCTATCACTGCGCTTATCAGGTCAAGCCTCGCAGGCGGAAGAAATCACCCAAGAGTGCTTTATTCTGGTCTGGCAGAAATTGCCGCAGTTTAGGGGGGAGAGCCAATTTTCCACTTGGTTACACAGCATTTGTGTGAATCAGGCACTGAGCTTTATCCGTAAGCAAAAGTCATTTTGGGCACGTTTTATCCCGATGGAGAGTGACGATGAACATTCAAGCGCGGATGAACATTATCAAGGGTTAGACAAGTTGATCCTCAAACTGCCAGAGCGGGCGCGCATCGTGTTTGTGCTCTGCGCCATTGAAGGCTATCAACATGAAGAAATTGCGCAATTACTTGGTATTGCAGTGGGAACCAGTAAGACCCAGTACCACAGAGCCAAGCAATTACTACAGGAGATGCTGTAATGTCCTTATCTAACGATCCCCGCGAGGCCAAGCTCCAGCAGTTGATTGATGATGCTCCCAAAGCATTAACTCCCAAGCGGGATCTTTGGCAAGGCATCGAAAAACGTATGGATAAGCCATTGGCGTCGCAAACGGCTGTTCGCCAAGCGCCGCGACTGCAAGGCGTGCAATGGGCGATTGCCGCAACTGTAGTGCTGGCGGTGTTCTTCGGTTTTTACACTCAAGCTCCGGTAAAAACGTTGCTCCCTGAACAAATCGCCAGCCAACCGGCGGATGATGAACAAGCGCTGCACACGCTGCTAAGCCAAATTGCCCAGACACATCAAGCCCAAGTGACGAGCCTTGAACAAACCTCGACGGTTGTCGCTTGGCAAACCAGTCGCTTTGGCGCGCCATTAGAGCAAGGCTTAGCGGAATTACGCCGTGCCGGCGAACAGATTTATCAAGCGTTACAAGCTAATCCAACCGACAAACAACTTTGGCAACTCTGGCTTTGGGTGCAACAACGTGAACTCGATTTGCTACAGCAAGGCCAAAAACTTCCGATTCAAAACTCAACACAAGGAAATAGCATATGAGCCATTTTACCCTCACGAAAACCAGTCTCTTAGTGTCGACGCTTTATCTTGGCCTTATGGGCAGTGTATTCGCCGCTGAAAGTGTGGACAAACAGTTGCCGATGAGCAGCGATACCCTGCTGCAAATCAAAGTCCAACGGGGCGAAGTGCAAATTCAAAGCTGGGATAAAAATGAAGTCAGCGTGACGGGCACTCTCGATGAGCTGAGCGAAGGTTTTGTCTTCGAACAGAAAGGTAACAACCTGAATATCGAAGATAAAATGCCACGCCACTATAACGGCAGTGACAACAACGGCTCAAAACTCACCATTAAGGTACCTAAAACCGTCAAGCTGAGCGCCGATACGATTTCAGCTAATCTGCAAATCAGCCAGACTCAAGGCGAGCTGGAGTTAAATACCGTTAGCGGTAATATCACCGCCGAGGCACTGGACGGCACACCGACATTGCACACTGTGTCTGGCGATATCACCACTAAGGGATTAGCAGGTAAAGTGATGTTAGATACCGTCTCCGGTGAGATTAAAGACACTCAAAGCAAAGGCGAAATCAAATACCGTCTAGTGAGCGGCGATCTCGACAGCCAAACCTTAGCCGATAAAGTGAAAGTCGAGCAGGTTTCGGGGGAAATCAAAGCCGACTTAAATACCGCCAAAGAAGTCAATGTCCGCACCGTGAGCGGCGACACTCAAGTGTCACTGGCAAAAAGCTTCGATAAAGCCAATCTAGAGAGCGTTAGTGGCGATATTATTGTGACATTTGCTGATACACCCGATGCTAATTTCGAGCTCAATGGCGGCCCAGGCGGTAAAATCAAAAATGGCTTGAGCCAAGATGTGCCACAAAGACAAAAATACGTGCCGAATGAATCCTTAAGCTTCCAAACGGGCTCTGGTAGCGCCAGTGTGAAGATGGATACCATTAGCGGTAATCTGATCCTGAAAAAACAATAGCCTTATCAGAAAACCCGAATTAACGATAAAAATAGCAATAAAAATGCCGCTCATCAGGAGCGGCATTTTTTTAGCCAAAGGGTGTTAAATCGAGGCGATTTCTTCGCTCGTCAGATAGCGCCATTCGCCTAGAGCAAGTTCTGCGTCTAATTCAATTTTGCCAATGCTTTCACGGTGTAAGCCAACCACATGATTACCTACGGCGGCAAACATCCGCTTCACTTGGTGATACTTGCCTTCGGTAATGGTTAAACGTACCAACTGCGGCTCGATGATTTCAAGCACTGCGGGTTTTGTCAGGCCGTCTTCGTTTCTCAGCTCCACTCCAGCGGCAAAAACGCTGATCAGACTCTCATCCACAGGCTCGGCTAACGTCACTAAGTAACGCTTGCCACAGTCTTTTTTCGGCGAGGTGATCCGATGCGACCATTGACCATCGCTCGTGATCAACACAAGGCCTGTGGTATCGGCATCTAAACGGCCGGCAATGTGCAAGGTTTCGGGCTTTTCAATATCCAGCAGGCTCAATGCCGAAGGGTAGACTTCATCTATGGTCGAGCAAATCGTATCCACGGGCTTATTGAGCATCAGGTAACGCTCACCGACGAGGGAGATAGGCTCACCTTCGAGGCACACTTGCATCCCCTCGAGCACTTTAAAGCCAGCATCTTTAATCACAGCCCCATCACAGGTGATGTCACCACGGTGCAGGGCTTTTTTCGCTAAAGAACGGGTAAGCGAGGTACTTTCACAGATAAATTTGTCTAAACGCACGGGACGACTCAACTTCAATAAATGAAAACCGCCGTATTATGAGGCCCAACGAACGAAAGGGCAAAGCCTAGCCAATCAAATTGCTCAAACGCGTACTCGGTTACGCAGTGCAAACCTAAGTGCTTACTAACTTGACAGAGCTTGCGTACGGTATGTTTGGCGGTTTTTAGGCCAAATTCAACCATGGTAATTTTTAGTTACAACTGATGGATAATAAATCCGACTGAAAAAGTGTAATCACCTTGTTTAGATTCCCACTAAAGCATTAACATACGTAGCGTTGCGCCTGAAGCAATCCCATTTTGCAGCCAAACAGACCCAGAGATGGGCACAATAACAAATTCGAAGGAAACGACATGAGAAAAGTACTCATTGGGGGACTGTGTGCCTCACTCATCGCGGGCCTCACTGCCTGTAATGACAAACCCGCTGAAGTTAAAGCGCCAGAAACCACTAAAACCGCCACTGCTGCCGCTGTAACTAAAGCATTAGGTTCAGGTATCGAATTTGAAAACTTCGATAAGTCTGTGCGTCCACAGGACGACTTCTATGAATATGTTAACGGCGCTTGGCTGAAGAAAGCCGAGATCCCAGCCGATCGCACTAGCATTGGTGCCTTCTACGATCTGCGTGAAAAATCCCGTGATGACGTTAAAGCCATTATCGAAGAAGTCGCTGCAACGCCAAATCTGGCCGTAGGCACTGACGAGCAAAAAGTGGCTGATCTTTACCGTTCATTTATGGACACAGCAACGCTAAACAAACTGGGCGTGACGCCACTGAAAGGCGAGTTTGATGCCATCAACGCCTTAAAAGATAAAAACGAGCTGGTAAAATACTTCGCCCACAGCCAAATCATGGGTGCGGGTACGCCAATGGCTTTCTACATCGATATCGATGCAAAGAACTCTAGCCGTTACGCGACTCACCTGTATCAATACGGCCTAAGCCTGCCAGAAAAAGACTACTACTTTAACGAGTCAGAGCGTTTCGTTAATATTCGTAAGGCTTACCTTGCCCATATCGAAAAAATGTTCACTCTAGCCGGTCTTGCCAATCCAAAAGCCAGCGCAGAATCTATCCTCGCACTCGAAACTGCGATTGCCGCTAAACATTGGGATGTGGTTGAAACCCGCGACAGCACTAAATCCTATAACCTGTACCAAGTGAAAGATCTGCCAAGCTTAGCGCCAGATATCGACTGGACAGGCTACTTAACGACATTAGGTGCTGACAAGCAAACCGACATTATCGTTAACCAACCAAGCTATATCCAAGGCCTGAACGAAGTCCTCAAAACGACCGATTTGGCCACTTGGAAAACCTACATGCAATGGCAAGTGCTGACCCACGCGGCAAGCAACTTGAGCGAAGAGTTAGACAACGAGAACTTTGCCTTCTTCTCTAAAACCCTGAACGGTCAAGAAGAACAAGAGCCACGTTGGAAGCGCGGTGTTGCGGCAGTCAACGGCGTATTAGGTGAAGTGGTAGGTAAAGTGTACGTGAAGCGTCACTTCGCACCAGAAGCCAAAGAACGCATGCAAGCACTGGTTGAAAACCTGCGCGGCGCCTACGGCGACAGCATCAAAGATCTGACTTGGATGAGCGATACCACTAAGCAAGCTGCTGCCGAAAAATTAGCGAAATTCAACCCGAAAATTGGTTATCCAAACAAGTGGGAAGATTACAGCAAGCTGACCATTAAAGCCGATGATTTGATTGGTAACGCGGTTCGCGCAAGCGAAGTTGAGCACGCTAAGTCACTGGCTAAGTTAGGCGCGCCAATCGATAAAGACGAGTGGCACATGACCCCACAAACGGTTAACGCTTACTACAACCCAACCATGAACGAAATCGTGTTCCCAGCAGCAATTCTGCAACCACCTTTCTTCAACATGGAAGCGGATGATGCCGTCAACTACGGCGGTATCGGTGCGGTTATCGGTCACGAAATGGGCCATGGTTTCGACGACCAAGGCGCTAAGTTCGACGGCGAAGGCAATATGCGTGACTGGTGGACAGAGAAAGACTTAGAAGAATTCTCTGCCCGTGGTAAGGCGCTGATCGCACAATACGATGGTTACTATGTGTTTGACGATCTGCACGTGAACGGCAGCCTGACCTTAGGCGAAAACATCGGTGACTTATCGGGCGTAACTATCGCTTACCGTGCGTACAAAAAGTCGCTCAATGGTAAAGAAGCACCGGTTATCGACGGTCTGACTGGCGACCAACGTTTCTTCATCGGCTTCACGCAAATTTGGCGTGCAAAAGCCAAGGAAGAAGCTCTGCGTAATCGCGTAGCGACAGATCCACACTCACCAGCGGAATTCCGTGCACTGGGTGCGCTATCTAACATGCCTGAGTTCTACACCACCTATGATGTGAAACCAGGTGATGCTATGTATATAGCGCCAGAGAAACGCGTAAAAATTTGGTAATCCCAAATTAATTCAAGACAGTAGTAAACAAGCCCAATGGCGCCGTTCACAATAGCGGCGCTATTTTTTAGGCACGAAAAATGTGAACTTAATACCAATCACATTAAATATCTAATCAGTTCAGAGCCTCACAGGCATCTCAATCCAAGGCGCATTGACGAAGAAATGGTTATTCCCTTTTAAGTCAATGTAACACGGGAGTGAGATGCCTGTGAGGCTCCCGCAGGGCGGGGTTGAACGGGCTTTATACTGCGTTTAAGGCTTTCGACAGAGCGCCACTATGCCTTCAAGCCTTCGCCTTGTCTAAAGCCCGTTTAACTCCCGCTGAATGAACAGATATTTAATACGATTGGTATAAGCCAAACATGAACAAGTCTTCATCATTGATTCAGCTTTAATTAAGCCACTCCAGCCTATGGTATCCCTGTGATGTGTATCACTCCCATAAGGAAGTAGGCCGTTATGAATAAGTTATTTCGTACCTTTTTTATCTTTCTACTCTTATTATCGACCCGCACAGGCGTAGCCAATCCTTTAGATATCAATGACAGCAGAGCCGAACGCGGTAATTACAGTGCAAGGCAGGCTCAAAGCCATGATCTGCATGGTCTTTATGCGCTAAACACTCAAACCTTCGCCCCCCCACGTCAAGCTTCGGCCTGTTTAGACAACTTATATTCCAATGCCCACGCGGCCCAAAATGAACTCGCAAGCCTGTTGCAGACAGTGGTCGCCAGTTCACAAGCGCAGGTGATTTTGCCTGATGTGAAAAGTTATCAACGCGCCGCCGAGAAGGTCGCCATCAAATTTAATGGGGATGCGAGCCAGATCACCGACCTTGCCCGCGCTAGCATCGTCAGTAACAGTATCTCCGAGCTGATGCAAAGCTATTACGCCTTAAGCGAGCAAGCTCAGGTCGTGAAACAGAAAAACCGTTTCGCCGAGCCTAAAGCCTCAGGTTATCGCGACCTTAACTTACTGGTACGTTTGCCCGAAAGCGGCATGATTGCTGAGGTCCAATTACACCTTAAGGATATTGCCGACATCAAAAGCGGCCCAGAACACAAGGTTTACGAACAGGTTCAACAGATTGAGGCGAACGCGATCAAACAGCAACGGGGGTTAAGTGAGTTTGAAACCGCGCAGATCGCTAAGCTGCGCCAAGAGTCACATAAGCTGTATCACAAAGCTTGGCTTAACTATAAACGCGTCGATGAAGGACTACTGCTCACTAACTCAGTAGCTTAATCACCTGTTTGTTTAATTGTTTAATTGTTTAATTGTTTAATTGTTTAATCGCTTTACCGTTTAGCTCTGTACCACTTCCACTGTTGCGCTGGCTATTTGTGAAAACAGATGCCAGCGCTTTTTTTTACGGAGTCACACCAGACTCAACCCGAAGCGTCACTGCTGCAAATACGCAAACTAAAGCCGAACTATCCCTACTACAAGCTCACCGCCCTTCCCTCGCATCCAGCCTTGTTTCCCTATATAATCCCGCGCCATAAGGCGACCCTTAAGGAAATTCCATGCACGACATTATTGAGCAACTCCAAGAACGCAGCGAAACCGTGCCTGTGCCACTCGAGTTACCGACATTCGAGCAGTTAGTGGAGGTTGAGGAACAGATTTTGATCCCGCTGCCACGGGAATTAAAGGAATACCTACTCCATGCCAGTGATGTGATTTATGGCGCGATTGAGCCTGTGACTGCAGCCGATCCCTATTCACACACCTATTTACCCGAAGTCACCTGCTATGCTTGGTCAATCGGCTTGCCAAGGGACTTAATCGCCATCTGCCAATTGGGCGATGACTTTTACTGTATCGATCAGGATGGCCAAGTTCACTTCTGGCAAAATGGTGACTTTACCGATACTTATTGGGAATCCTTCTGGGAATGGGTCGAAGATATTTGGCTTAAAAACAAATACTGATTTTACCGAGATTTTATTTTTATCAACTTGAGAACCGCATTATGTCTAAAAATATTGGCTTGAACGCCATCGAAATGAGCTACTTACGCCAATCACTCAGCCTCAGTGCGGCTCAAGTAGGACAACTGACCAACCACAGCGAAGCCGATGTATTAGCCTGGGAAAATGCTGAAACACAGGCCCCGGAACTGGCACAGAAAAAGCTCTTAGATCTTGATGATATTATCGAGATGCAAGTGCTCAATACCACTGACGGCATCGAAGCCTTATTCAAGAAAGAGCCTAAGCGTCACTTGGCCTTCGTGGTGTATCCAACCCAAGCCGTTTACACCCAATATAATCCTGAATTTTTAAGCTCGCTGCCGTTGACTGAGCTATACAACACGGCGGCATGGCGCATTAAGAAAGAATGTAAACTGGTGCTCGAAGTGGATGTTAGCTTAGTCAATCTCGATGTCGAAGCCTACAAGGCATTCCGTGAGCAAAATGGGTTAAGCGAAAGCCGTGAAAGCCGCGCCAAATGGGCGGCAACTCAGCTATAAACGCTAAACGACTTAAGCAAAAAGGGCAGAAGTAAATCTTCTGCCCTTTTGTTTTTTATCGCTTAGTGCCAATTAAGCCTGCGCTGCGTTGGCGACGGCTTCCATTTTGGCGAGTGCCGATTTACGCGAAGGACGCGCCGCAATTCTATCGCGATACGCCGCCAATTTAGGCGGGATCTGCTGCTCAAATAAGGTGCCCCACATCAGTGTATGCGCCAGCAGAATATCGGCTACCGATAAGGTGTCACCGAGTAAAAAGTCACTATCGGGCAGCATAGCTTCAGCCAAGGCCGCCGCCTTATCAAACTCCCACACAGCACAAGGCATGATGGAAGGATGACGCTGAGCTTCCGGCAGTGCAAATTTATGCTTACCGAGGGTCCATAGAGGCTGCTCGAGTTCGGTAATAATAAAGCTCACCCATTGATGATGCAGACCCGATGCCGCAGTGCCCGCTTCAGGTAACAAATTACCAAACTTCTCCGCCAGATACAGGCAAATGGCCGCCGACTCAGACAATACAAGATTATCGTCGGTTAACACTGGCACTTTGCCGCAGGGATTAAGCGCTAAAAACGCGGCGCTACGGTGCTCGCCCTTATTCATATCCACAAACGAAAAGGCCCATTCGGCGCCTAACTCTTCTAACACCCAAGCGACTCGTAATGCACGGCTGCGGGGCATGCCATATAAGGTGATCATATTAACGTCCTTTTAGTGATGACTGATTAACGAGAACGAAGATACACTGTGTCGCGGCAGAGTAAAATACAAAAACGGCGCCGAAGCGCCGTTTCCTATGACTCAATCAATGACTCATTAGAAGTTCATTGTCAGTTTAGTGTAGATATAACGTCCCATTGGGTTGTGTACAGAAATCACATAACCATAGAGGTCGGTATCGCCGTCACCAATCGCAAATGGTGGTTCTTCATCGAACACGTTGTTCACGCCTAATGTCAGCTTAAACATCTCGTTGAATCGGTAACTACCTGACATATCAACTAATAACTGCGCATCAACCATACGAGACTTGTTAGTTTCGAAGTCTAACACGCCGTCAAAGTCGATATCTGGAGTATCTTCGAACTCACCGATGTAGCTCAGGTTTACGTTGGCAGCGAAGTTATCCATGGTCCAATTCGTGGTGAGTAACCAGCGATGTTGTGGGAACTTGTACTCGCCAGTGTAATCGAGACCGTCTTTTTCGAAGTTATGTAAGTAGCTGTACTCTAGGCCAAACTTCAAATCACCAAAGCTATCTAGCTCAAGACCATAGTGGGTTGACAGGTCAACACCCTGCACATCCTGCGAGCTTAAGTTGATAAAGCTTGAGTGAATAATGCTGATAGGACCTAAGGTTTGACCCGCTTGCGGTGCTAAACGCTCACACACTGTGCTGTTTTGATCGTTACAGTTTGCGGTGTAGATATCGCCCAATGGCTGCTTATCGATCTTGTTATCTTGAGTGATGCTGTAAACATCGAAACCGATATCAAACTTCTGGCTTGGCGCCCAGATAAGTCCAAGGTTCCATGTTTCTGACTCTTCGGCATCCAACTCAGAGTTACCCTGGAATTCAGTGTTGTAGTCGAGCGCTTCACAATCCACACCATCGGCGGCGCAGCGATAAGTATCGATAAAGAAGCTACTTTCGCGTGATGGGCCTAAACCGATTTGTGCTAATGAAGGCGCGCGAAAACCCGTTGACCAAGAACCACGGCTCGTCAGCTCATCGGTGATGCCCCATTGGAACGCCACTTTAGGGTTAGTGGTTGAACCAAAATCGCTGTAGTGGTCGTAGCGACCCGCGAGTTGCAGCTCAAAGTTATCCGTGACAGGAATAGAGAACTCCACATAACCTGCGTATTGGTCACGGGAGGCCGCAGCAGAAACCGCTTCGGTACCGAAAATCAGCCCACGTTGGAACTGTTCATCCGGCACGTCGCTCACGCTTTCTTCACGGTATTCCACACCCGCCGCCATCATAATATCGCGATCCGCCAGCGTGAACGCTTGGCCCGAAATGTTTGCCGCGTAAGACGTCATGCTCGATAAACCTTGGCGAACTAGG
Source organism: Shewanella sp. GD03713 (assembly GCF_029843705.1). NCBI lineage: Bacteria > Pseudomonadati > Pseudomonadota > Gammaproteobacteria > Alteromonadales > Shewanellaceae > Shewanella > Shewanella sp. GD03713. The sequence goes on along the minus strand of NZ_JAOCIW010000001.1, from coordinate 847,199 downwards.
CTAGTGGTAATCGCATCGATCACATCCTGCGAGTTCATGGTGCCGCCAAAAGGATTGTAGCGACCCGCATCGATCTCGGCTTGCAGGTAATCGGTTCTGACCCAACCTTGAGTACGATCGCCCGTTTGAGTCGATTCACTGCGGCCGCGTTGTACCGAAGCTTCCCAATCCCACTCTTTAATCGTGCCACGTAAACCCGCGACTAAACGCAGGGTGTCGGACTCGATATCCCAACGACGTGCGCCCGCATCCACAGTACGGAAACGACCGATTTCAATATCTTTGCCCCAAGGATTATTTGGGTGAGTGCCTGGCACAGTTAAGGCCGCATCTTCATCCAAAGGTGTTGGTGCACCACCCGCAATTGAAGAGTTATGTTGCGCGGCTAACTCGAGGAACGCGGTTAAATCGTCATTGAAATGGTAATCGAATTGACCAATAGCCCCGATACGCTCAGCCTCAGGGATCACTAAGTTGTATGGACCATAGTCAAATAAACAGCTGCCGCTGGCCGTTGCACGATCGGGCGGACAGGATGGGTCGATAGTCTTCACGCCATCGACATAAAAATAACCGGGGAAACCACGTGAGGAACGGAAATCTTCACCACCGTAAGGGCTTTGATCGGCTGTGCCAAAACGGCCCAAATCGGTTGCCGCTAAGGTATCGTTTTTAAAATAGTCGAGAATAACCGACGCACTGCCCTTTTCGGACTTCACGCCCCAAACGACGCTTGCCGTGGTTTCATCATAACCCGTACCTGGGGTGTCGCCGTAACCTAAGTTAACCTCAATCCCTTCGATGTCTTTTTTCAAGACGATGTTAACTACACCCGCAATCGCATCGGAACCGTAAATCGCCGATGCACCATCTTTCAGAATATCAATGCGTTCAATCGCTGAAACCGGAATGTTGTTAATGTCGACGAAGGAGTTAGTGATACCTTCGGCAAAGGCACTTGCCGCAACACGGCGACCGTTAATCAATACCAGAGTGGCGTCAGGGCCTAAGCCACGCAAACTGATTGAAGCACCACCGTTTGCGGTCGAGTCTTGGCTGTTCCCACGGGTAGAGAAAGCGCCAGCACCGTTGGCAGGCATACGTTCGAGTAACTGCTGCAGGTTGTCAAAACCCATGTTGGCAATATCCTCTTTGCCAATGGATTGAATGGGTGACGGTCCCTCGATATCAGTGCGCTTAATACGAGAGCCCGTTACTTCAATGCGTTCAACTTTGTCAGCGCCGTTATCGGCTGCATAGCTAATACTCGGGGCAAATGCCATTGCAATCGCGATAGCACAAGCACTGGGTAGAATCTGAGGTCTTTTCATTTACATCCCCTAATCTTCACTTGTTAAATTTATTTTACTTTTATTAAACTAATTTTTAACACAACCAAGGTAATCGGTTGTAAAACAAAGTCAATGGGGGACTGAAAAAAGTTAAACTTTTGTTACTAATAAAAACCATGTATTTTCCTGATGAGATCTCTCAAGATAGCGAAATGGAACATTGGCACTGAGGAAGAACATGCAAGAACAAACAATTCATGAAGCCCAATTTGAAGATAATTTAGGTTTGTACTGGTTACTCTCAGGGGCCGCTTACTTCACCTTAAGTATTGTTGGTATTCCCTTGTTATTACTTTGGTTTCCTATTGGGTTATGGGGGACTCGCCGCTACATCAGCAATATGAGTGCACGCTTAACCAGCAAAAAGCTGATCGTGCGCAGAGGCATATTAACTCGCACAGAAAATACGGTTCCCTTAGATAAAATTACCGACATCGCTCTCATTCAGGGGCCGATTATGCGCTTGATGGGATTACATAAACTCACGGTTGAAACTGCAGGACAATCGGGCGCAGGCGCTTTAATTAGTCTGGTTGGCATAGTCAACGCCCCCGATTTTAGGGCGCAGATTTTGGAGCAAAAAGAACGCTTAAGTGAGGCACATACCACCAGCGAGACGAGCGCTCCCACAGAAGATAACGCAATGTTGACCCAACTTGTGGAAATGACGGCAAGCTTAAAACGCATCGAAGCCCTACTCGCCTCAAAATACAATTCTTAACAGTTAACATCGCGACTTAACGGCTTAGATAGCTCAGTATCGAGCAAACCATTTCCAACGGATAAGGAAACACCCAGCGTATTATGGCGACTTCTCAAGTAAAACCTCTCCCCATGAATTGGACAGCCCAACTGGCCCTCGGCATAAAAGCCATGGGACCCGGTGTGTTAATGGCCGCCGCTGCGATTGGGGCTTCACATTTAGTGTCATCCACCCGCGCCGGCGCAGAATTTGGCTGGCAACTCGCCTGGGTGATTCTGGGAGTAAACTTGCTGAAATACCCCTTCTTTGCCGCGGGTGCGCGATACACCGCCGCGACAGGGGAAAGCCTGCTGCATGGTTATCTTAAACAGGGCCGAGGTTACTTGTGGTTATTCACAGGCCTCAATGTGATTGCTTCCATCGCCAGTACCGCGGGGGTTTGCATGTTAACCGCCGCAATGCTGACCCAGTTTATCCCTCTGCCTATTGATGTGTTGGCGTTATTAGTGCTGATAAGTTCGTTGTTGTTATTGATTTTAGGGCACTATTCATTGTTGGACAGGCTGACGAAGATCATCATGTTCGCCCTGACGCTCACCACCTTAATCGCCGTCGCCTTGGCATTGGATCATGTGAAACCGCTAGAAAGCCAGTTTGTCTCCCCCTCACCTTGGCAGTGGGCCCATGTGGGATTCTTGGTCGCCATGATGGGTTGGATGCCTGCACCTATTGAAGTTAGCGCATGGAATTCGTTGTGGTTATTGGAAAAACAAAAGACATCACCCGTTACTCCCGCCCAAGCTATCTTAGACTTCAACTTAGGCTATCTAGTCACTGCTCTGTTAGCCGTGGTCTTTTTGGCCTTAGGTGCGCTGGTGATGCATGGCAGTGGTGAGCATTTTTCCGACTCTGGTGCCAAATTTGCGAACCAATTAATCAACTTATATAGCCAAGTCATGGGTGGGGAAAGCCGCTATTTGATAGGCATAGTGGCGTTTTTATGTATTTTCAGCACCACTGTCACTGTCATCGATGGCTATAGCCGAACCTTGAACATGGGCTGGCAACTGCTCTCACGCGCAACAGTCAGCGAAACCCAATCGGACAAACGCCTAACGGGCATCATGCTCAGCGTAAGCGCATTAGGATTATTGCTCATCCTGTTTTTCAAGGGCGCCCTGCTGCCACTGCTGGAGTTTGTGATGATTTTAGCTTTTATGACGACAGTAGTTTTTGCATGGCTCAACTATCGCTTAATGACTAGCACCCAACTGCCAGCGGCTCATCGTTATGGCACAAAAATGAAAGGCCTCTCTTGGATAGGATTAAGCTATTTGCTTATTTTTGCAGTGCTTTTTATTTACTGGTACTTCGTCATTCAAGCTTAATCTAACCCTCAGCCGCTAAGCAGGAGAGCATTTCGCTCACAGTAACGGTGCGAGTATTTAGCAGTGAGATAGACTCACCTGCTTTTATGGCGCTTTGGGTATATAATGTCTGCTCTTAAACCAGACAGCGCAGCCGCGCCTAGAGATGACCATGATTAACAATGATATTTTGCGCCGTTTGCGCTTCGTGTTTGATTTCAACAATGCCAAAATGATTAAGATCTTTGCCAAAGTTGGAAGAGAAGTGCCAACCGAAGAGATGATTAGTCTGCTGCGCAAAGAAGAGGAAGAAGGCTATAAGGCCTGTAACGACACGACCCTATGTCAGTTTTTAGATGGTCTTATCATCGAAAAACGTGGTCTACGTGAAGGGGCTGAAATCCCAAAGCCAGTATCAAAATTAAACAATAACTTAATCTTCAAAAAGTTACGTGTTGCTCTCGAAATGCGTGAAGAAGATATTATGGCCACCTTAGCGCTCGCCGAAGTGCAAATGTCTAAGTCTGAGTTAAGCGCACTGTTTCGCAACCCAGATCATAAAAACTTCAAAGCCTGTGGCGACCAGATCCTGCGTAACTTTATCCGTGGCTTATCACTAAAATATCGCGGCGTTTAATCTCCACATAGCTTAACCCCAGAAACGCAGTCTAGGCTGCGTTTTTTGTTTTAATAGCACCTTAAACAACCATTTACACGGCAAAAGCATTTACAATCAATTAACAGAAGCATGTTTTAAACGGCCAGATTGTCGCCTGCTGCAAAAAAAGCCACAAATAGCGCACGACACAGGCAACAAAGATCACATTTCATGATAACCTTACGTGACTTACAGCACGTCTCAAGCACGTACCGAACCATTAAACAATAACTCAAAGGTTACCCATGGACGATAATAAACGCCCCCTCTATCTTCCGTTTGCAGGACCTGCCATTCTTGAAGCTCCCTTAATTAACAAGGGCAGTGCATTTTCGGAAGAAGAGCGTATTTTCTTTAACCTCGAAGGCTTAGTACCCTACGCCATTGAAACCATTGAAGAACAGGCTTCACGCGCCTACGATCAGTTCAGAAGTTTCAATAACGATCTCGATAAGCACATCTATCTGCGCAACATTCAAGACACCAACGAAACCCTGTTTTATCGTTTAGTGCAAAACCACATCAGCGAAATGATGCCAATTATCTACACCCCGACGGTAGGTTTGGCCTGTGAGCGCTTCTCGAAAAACTATCGCCGTAACCGTGGTCTGTTCATCTCCTACCCGAATAAGGACAGAATCGACGACATCCTCAATAACTCGACTCGCCAAAAAGTAAAAATCATCGTTGTGACCGACGGTGAGCGCATCTTAGGTTTAGGCGACCAAGGTATTGGCGGCATGGGGATCCCGATTGGTAAATTGTCGCTCTACACCAGCTGTGGTGGGATCAGCCCAGCATACACACTGCCAATTACCTTAGACGTAGGTACCGATAATCCACAGTTGCTGGAAGATCCTATGTACATGGGTTGGCGCCATCCACGTATTGGCGGCGAAGAGTATGCCGAGTTTATCGAAGCCTTTATGCAAGCCGTGCATGTACGTTGGCCAGATACACTGATCCAATTCGAAGACTTTGCCCAAAAGAATGCGATGCCAATCCTTGAGCGTTATAAGGATCGCTACTGCTGCTTTAACGATGACATTCAAGGTACCGCCGCCGTGACTGTGGGCTCGTTACTCGCCGCCTGTAAAGCCGCGGGCACTGAGCTCAACAAACAACGCATCGCCTTCTTAGGTGCCGGTAGCGCAGGCTGCGGTATTGCCGAAGCTATCGTTGCGCAAATGGTGTCTGAAGGTATCAGCGACGAGCAAGCCCGCAGCCAAGTTTGCATGGTTGACCGTTGGGGCCTGCTGCTCGACAACATGCCTAACCTGTTGCCATTCCAACAAAAATTGGCTCAAAAATGTGCCGATATCAGCAACTGGAATAACTTCAGCGACAATATTTCACTGCTCGATGTGGTCAATAACGCTAAACCAACGGTGCTGATTGGCGTATCGGGCGCACCGGGTCTGTTTACCGAAGAAATTGTTCGTGCAATGCATAGCCACTGCGAACGTCCAATTATCTTCCCACTGTCAAACCCCACCAGCCGTGTTGAAGCGACGCCAAAAGACATTCTGCACTGGACGTCTGGCCAAGCCTTAGTGGCAACGGGTAGCCCGTTTGAACCTGTTGTTGTCGATGGCGAAACCTATGAAATCGCGCAATGTAACAACAGCTTTATCTTCCCAGGTATTGGTTTAGGTGTACTCGCCTCGGGTGCTCGCCATGTCTCCGATGCGATGTTAATGGCATCGAGCCGCGCGCTCGCCGAATGCTCACCGTTAGCCATTAATGGCTCAGGACCACTCCTGCCAAAACTGGAAGATATTCACTCAGTAAGTAAGCATATTGCGTTTGCCGTCGGTAAAGTGGCGATTGAGCAAGGATTATCCTTGCCTGCAAGTGATGAGCTGCTGATGCAATCTATCGAAGATAATTTCTGGAAGCCAGAGTATCGCCGTTATAAGCGTACGTCTTTCTAATATCAGACATTATTCCAATAAAAGCCCGTCAATCGACGGGCTTTTTATTGAGTCAAACTCACAGCTTAAGGCGCCATCACCTGTTTAAAGCTGTTGAGCATAGAACGGTCGGTACGCGCTTTCTTTAATTTCCGCACGCACTCTTTCAGTGACTCATCGGCTAAGCGACCGAAAATACCGTTGTACTCATTCTCATTGATGGCCTCATCGGTATCGGCCTGCTCAGAAATCTCCTGGGCGACACGGCTAAGTTGCAACCACGCATTGGCAATATAAAAACCGTGGAACTCAGCCTGCGGCATTAAATTACGCGCACTGGCGGGTAATGCTTCCCAAGCGGTGGCAAATTTGTCTTCGCGATCGAGTAACAACTCGGCACATAAACCTTGGTAAGCCGCTAACAGGCTCTCTGGCATTTTTGCCATAGGTAGCACTTTATTGGCAACATTGTGGGAAATCCGCTCGGCGGTTTCACGATACTCAACTGATACTTCAGCCATAATTACTCTCTTATCCTAAGCGGCTTAAAATTGGCCACTAATATATAAACCATAGACCCCATTATGGGCCAAAGGTGTCACTGTGATCCCTTTATAGGGCTCAGTAAAATACCAACCCGCCAGTGCGCCAATGGCTGCGCCTGCGAGCACATCTTCTAAATAGTGCTTATCGCTCTCGACTCGGGTGTAGCCCACATAAGTCGCAGCAAGATAGGCAGGCAGACCATATTGCCAGCCATAACGCTGCTGAATAAACGTGGCCGCCATAAAGCTGTCCGAGGTGTGCCCTGACGGAAAAGAATCATCACCACTGCCATCGGGTCTATCCTTACTGACACCCAATTTAAGCCCTTCGACTATGACTCGGCTCGAGACGGCGGCCTTAAGTAATTGCCACGATCCCTCATTCCCATCCTCATAGAATAGGGTCGCGCCCAAAGCCGTCGCAGGCAGGAGTAGATGAACCACATCGCCCGAGGTTTCGATATCATCCGAGTTTGCCCAACTCGCTCCCGTAAACAGCAACAGGACGGCACAGAGTAGTTTTTTCAAGGGTTTTCCTTATTGGGTGAGATCCAAGGCGACGTTTATACCTTGATAGCGGAATGAATGCAAAAATTGCAAACTTTACATGTAAACAATACGTAAAAAGTTTATGCTAAGATAATGATTAGCTATCTGTTTCAGCGCTAACGGGAAACCTCATACTTGCAACATTACCTTCGATATTTAGCCATTTGTCTTATGCTGCTGATAGGCACGCATAGGGTTGCTATTGCCGAGGGACAAGCACAGGTCGATCAGATTTTTGCATTATTCGATAGCGGTGAAGCCATGACCCGTGAATCTATCGAGCAAAACCTATCACTGCTGGAAAAGCTCATTTCGAGTGATGATGTTGAGCGCATCGAAAAACTGAATCTGCTCAAATGCTGGAATCAGCCTTTTGAGACCGAAGAGGATGTGTTGCACTCGCTTCAGCACATTGAACAGACAATGGCACAGATCCCGCCAAACGCATCACCGCATTTTCTTACCGACTTTACTCTCTGCCATGCTTGGTTTTTACAGCAAAAGGGCGATATTAATGGCGCCATGTCGGGTTATACCAAAAGTATTCAGAGCGCCTATGAGCATGAAGATATTAGACTCATTGCCGATGCTCGCAGTCTGCGTGGAGCCTTATATTCCTACATTGGGGATTTTTCTGAGGCGCTGGACGATTTAGTGACCGCACAGGGGCTGTACGAGTCCTTGAACTTAACGGGTTGGGCAAATGTCAATTTAGCGGATATTGCCACCAGCTTTAGGCGTTATGGCGACCCTGAGAGTGCGATTAAATACTACAACAAACTCAAAGAGTTTTACTCCCAAAAAGGCAATAAGGAACAAGTTGCCAACGTCACTTCCGACATTGGGATTGCCTTAGATGAAATGGGCGAACATGAGCGAGCGATTGAAAGCTTTCGTTTTAGCTATCAGTATTTTAAAGAACACAAATACCCTCTTATTGCCGCGATCAACGCGACCAATATTGCCTATAGCCTTATTCAGTTAAATCGCCTCAATGAAGCCGAAACCTATTTAAAGGAAGCGGCGCAGGAAATTACCGATAAAGAACCGAGCGCCTACAGCTTTATGAAGCTGTTTATGGCGAAAATTCGTTATCAACAGGGACGCTATCAAGAAGCGCTGGATGAACTCGCCGCCGCAGAAATTGCATTCCGTGTGATGCACAATGATCGCGGCCTCATCCAACTATTACAGCTTAAGAGTGATATCCATGCGGCCATGGGCGATCTACCTTCGGCCTACCAAGAGCTACAGCAATTTATCGCCTTGACGAAAAAGGTGGATGATAGCTCCTCAGCACACCAAACGACTGAATTAAAGGTAAAGTTTGATACTAGTTGGATCGAATCTGAAAACAAACGCTTGCTCGATAATCAAAAATTAAAAGAGCAAGAGTTAGCACTGCTAGAGAAAAATAAATCACTGCAACTTATCATCCTGCTGCTCACGGGCTGTATTTTGGCGATAGTGTCACTCTTTGCCTACAAGCAAGTGCACCGTAACCGTCACCTACAGACCATAGCCTTAACCGATTATCTGACTCAATTGCCCAATCGCAGGCACATCTATGCCCAAGCTGAGCTGTATTTTCAGCAGGCAATAAAACAAAAAACACCATTCTCAGTGATCATTTTCGATGCGGATCATTTTAAAAAGATTAACGATAATTTCGGTCATGAAATTGGTGACCAAGCCTTGCTGACCATAGCCCAAGCCAGCCAAGCATTAACTGCGGACCGCAATCTCATCGGCCGGATTGGCGGTGAGGAGTTTTTAATCCTCTTACCCAATACCAACGCAGAGCGCGTTTGGGAACTGGCACACGAGTTACAAACCTTAATCACCCGTTATGGTGCCATTAATTTGCCCGTAGAGTTAAAGCTAACTGTAAGTGCCGGAGTGGCTACTTTAAATACCGAATTAGGCAAACAAGATGATAGCTTTGCGCGTTTGCTTAAGCGTGCGGACAACGCCCTTTACGACGCCAAAAACGCAGGACGAAACTGCGTTAAAGCCGCCAAAATGGCCGACTAACCTACGGTTTTTCGGTGCCAAAAGATGTGATGTTCGAGGGGCGGCGGCAAGGCGCCAAACCATTTTTGATATAGCCGAGCAAAATCCCCCGATTCTTTGAGCTTTTCTAACTCAGCTTGCCAACGTTGCACAGTATCGGCAGAGGTTCCTTTTGAGAATGCCAGATAAAGATGGATTTCGGCGATGACATACACAGGTTTGATGTCCGACTCCTTAGCACCGATATCTTGTAGTATATGCTTGACCGCCAAATCGGCCTGACACCAGAATCGCACCCGTGAAAACAACAACTGCTTTGCCGATTGCTGCGGAAAACTCGCCACTAATAACGCATCGATACCCTGCTGTTGCAGCAGCTGCGCGCCGATAGACTCCCGATAAACACCGACGATCCCCGCCGCACTCACTTCAGATAATTGATTGATGCGAATAGGATCGTCAGCTCTGGCGTAAAGGGTAATTTTACTGGTCGCTATAGGGCCAATAAAATCGAAATGGCTTTCCCGTTCATCACTGATGGAAGTGGCAAACAGCAACACATTCGGCGCAGAACTCGCAATCGAGTATGCTCGCGCCCAAGGTAGCACCTCGATTTTCTCCTGCTGTCCAAGGCGGGGCTGCAGCAGATTAACCAGTTCCACCCCAAAGCCTGTCGGCACTCCATCTTGCTCGAAGCTCATGGGAGGCCAAGCTTCTGTCACTAACCGCACCGTCTCGGTTGCCGCTTGTGTCGCCGCAAAGCTAAGCCCTGAATAGCCAAAGCCCATGCACAGTAGCAGGCGATAACAGTGTTTGCTGAGGGTGGACAACATAGGCAAGACCGAAGAGGAAACTTACTATCCATCATAGATCTAATTTACACACGGAAGAAAGCAAATTAAGGATTTGGCTAAATCCCCTTGGAACGACACTCGTCCCTAGTGGCATAAAACTGCTATCATAGCGCCATCTTATTAAGTCCAATGCCGCTTCCATGTCGATCACCACACCTAGCAATATTCCCGATGCCGCCACCCTATCCCGCCTCGCTTTACAAATTAAGCATTGGGGAAAGGCGCTCGGATTTGCCCAAATAGGGATTTGCGACACCGACTTAACCGCAGAAGAAGCTAAGTTACAGACTTGGTTAGATAAGGGGTATCACGGGGAAATGGGTTACATGGCCACACACGGTATGATGCGTGCCCGCCCCCACGAGTTGCACCTTGGCACAGTTCGAGTGATTTCGGCTCGGATGGATTATTTGCCGCCAGAGGCGGGGTTTGCCACTAACTTAGCCTCGCCGAATATGGGCTATATCTCGCGTTACGCAGGCGGCAGGGATTACCACAAACTCATCCGTGCCCGCTTAAAAAAGCTGGGCGATCAAATCAGTAGCGAGCTTGTCGCCTTGGGGTTCGATGCCGCCGACTTCAGGCCCTTTGTCGATTCGGCCCCAGTGCTGGAACGTCCACTCGCCGAAAAAGCCGGCATTGGTTGGACAGGTAAGCACTCACTTATCCTTAATCACGATGCGGGCAGTTGGTTCTTCCTTGGGGAATTGCTGATCAACCTGCCCTTACCCGTAGACATTCCAATCCAAGAAGACTGCAACACCTGCGTGGCCTGTATCACTTCCTGCCCGACAGGCGCCATAGTCGAGCCTTATACCGTGGATGCACGCCGCTGTATTTCTTATCTCACAATCGAATTGCAGGGTGCCATTCCTGAGGAGTTTCGCCCCTTAATGGGAAATCGCATTTACGGTTGTGATGATTGTCAGTTGGTGTGCCCGGTCAATCGCGAGGCGCCGCTGACTCAGGAGAGTGATTTCCACATTCGGCCTAAACTCAAGCAGCCTGAACTGCTCACCTTGTTTGCGTGGAGCGAAACCGAGTTTCTTAAACAGACCGAAGGCAGCGCCATTCGCCGTATTGGTCATCAGCGCTGGCTACGCAATATCGCCGTCGCCCTAGGCAATGCGCCGAGTTCGCCGCAAATCATCGCCGCCCTTGAGCAACGTAAAACCCAAGCAGATGTCGATGAAATGGTGAAAGAACATATCGATTGGGCCCTAGCACAGCAAAATGCGGGCGGCTCACAAACCAATAACCGTAAAACGGAGCGACTGGTTAGGGTCATCCAAAAAGGCTTACCACGGGATGCCTAGCATCCTCGCTGCATGCCTTAATTCATACTCGCAACAATCACTTGTGTGGCATCAAAACAGGCAAAACAAGGCTCACCAACTTTGAGCGTTTGAATGTCGGCCAATGGCATCACCGAATAGATAATCTCTTTAGCGCCAATCTCTATCGCTAACTCAGCCTTATCGGCCAGTTCGGTCACACTCAGTAAGTGCCCACTGACGCAGTTTTGCCCCGCGCTCTGGCAAGCATCACGACTGGCCGTCACCGCTGGCGCCTTAAACAACAATAGAATCGATTGGCCCAAGGCTAACTGCAGACGCTCAAAACTAGCATGGGTCACTGAGATTTGGATCTGTTGCCCACCCGCCAATGTCACCTTCAGGCTGTCATTCAAACCGAGTGGCTCAATACCGTGGATACGCCCCGTTAATTGGTTGCGAGCACTGGTTTTAAGGGAGAAATGCGCCATCACATCCAACAAACTGTGCATATCGACCGAATCATCCAGCAACGCTGACAGTGCCATTTCCTGCACCTGCGAGGTGATGGAATACACCTTAAGTAAACGCTCACCAAACTCGGTCAGTTTGGCACCACCACCGCCCTTCCCCCCCTTTTCGCTGCTGACGACGGGCTCGGGCATAGTGGTATTCATCTCATTTATCGCATCCCAGGCGGCCTTATAGCTGATCCCCGCCAACTTTGCGCCCTGGCTGATAGACCCAGTATTAGCCACTTGGCGCAGCAAAGCTATCCGCCGAGGATTGGCGAAGGGTTTGTCCCCCAATGACAATGTCAGTAGTGCGTGTAAGTCCATGTTCCTGCGCGCCTTAGCTTAAGTGAATGCTATTGTCCCCGATCAATCTTGAGATACCAATACATACGGTCGGAATTCTCCGCCGAGGTATTAACCTTTTCGCCAATAAACCGAGCCGAGATCACTAATTTACGCATCGGGACTTGAATGATCGATATATAGATTGGTATATAACGATCACTTTTTATCACGGAGGAACACCATGAGCTCGCTCAAACACTTTTTGCGTTTTACCACAGCCTCAGTCGTTGGCTTAGCCTTCAGTTGCAGCATCAGCTTTGCCGCAGACAAAGAACAAGTGACGGTTTTTGCCGCCGCATCCCTCACGAATGCGCTTAATGAGATTGGCCAGCAGTACGAAAAGGAACATCAAACGAAAGTGATTTTCTCCTTCGCCTCCTCCTCAACGCTCGCCAAACAAATCGCTAATGGTGCGCCCGCCGATCTGTTTATCTCCGCCAACCAAAAATGGATGGATTACCTCGTCGAGGCCAAGGCGGTCAATGCCGATAGCCGTATTACCCTGTTAAAAAATACCTTAGTGCTGATTGCCGAAAAGAACAGCCCGGTAAACCAAGTCACACTGAACAGCGATTGGGATATTAAGGCCGCGGTCAATGGCAGCCGTTTAGCGGTGGGCGACCCTGACCATGTCCCAGCTGGACAATACGCCAAGCAAGCGCTTGAAAACCTGAATCTTTGGAAAACCGCCGAGCCACTACTGGCGAGAGCAAACAATGTCCGCGCCGCTCTAGCATTAGTGGAACAGGGCGAAGCCCCGCTCGGTATCGTTTACTCGACCGATGCCAAAGTCGCGCAAAAGATTAAAATTGTGGCGACCTTCCCCGCGACTAGCTATAGCCCGATAGAATATCCCAGCGCCTTAACGAAGCAGGAATCCACCGCCAGCGCTAAAGACTTTAATCAATACCTTCAAAGCTCAAGTGCAAAAGCAGTATTTGAAAAATATGGCTTTGGAGTGAACTAGTGCTGAGTGATGTTTTAGTAAGTGGCTCGCTATTTGACGGGCCACTCCTCAGCGAATACGAAACCACCGCGCTGCTGCTGAGCCTCAAAGTCTCAGCGGTTGCCGTGCTTGCCAGCTTACCCTTAGGCATTTTATGCGCTTGGTTGCTGGCACGCGTGGAGTTCCCCGGTAAGGCTATCTTTGACAGTCTCTTGCATCTCCCATTGGTGTTGCCGCCGGTGGTGGTGGGTTACCTACTGCTCATCAGCATGGGGCGCCAGGGCGTCTTCGGGCAGTGGCTATACAACTGGTTTGGGTTAAGTTTTAGCTTTAGCTGGCGCGGCGCGGCACTCGCCGCCGCAGTCGTCTCCTTTCCTTTAATGGTCAGAGCCATACGTCAATCCTTCGAAACCGTGGATATTCGCCTCGAACAGGCGGCGCGCACCTTAGGAAGCAGCCGCTGGCGGGTATTCCTAACCATCACCCTGCCACTCACCTCGCCCGGCATAGTCTCAGGGATGATCATCGCCTTTGCCCGCAGCCTTGGGGAATTTGGCTCGACCATCACCTTCGTCTCCAATATTCCCGGCGAAACTCGCACCATTCCGCTGGCCATGTATTCCTTTATCGAAACACCGGGAGCGGAATATCAGGCTATGCGCCTGTGTATCATCTCGATAGTGATAGCGCTGGCCTCCTTACTCGCCTCCCAATGGCTCACTAAAAAGGCCCTCAAAAGAACGGCAAGTGTATGTTAAACATCAATATTGAAAAACAACTCGGCCAACTACAACTTAAGGTGAACACCCAATTGCCGTTACAGGGCGTCACCGCCGTATTCGGCCGCTCAGGAGCGGGCAAAACCTCCTTAGTGAATTTACTCGGCGGATTAACCACGCCGGACAAAGGCGAGATTAGCCTTGGCGACACACTATTGTTCAAGTATAAAACCGTTAATCTCCCCCCTGAAAAACGCCGAATTGGCTATGTCTTTCAAGAAGCGAGGTTATTTCCCCATTACAGTGTGAAGGGCAATCTCACCTATGGGATGCGTCATAAAACGCCTGAATTGTTCGACAAAGTGGTCTCGCTACTGGGCATAGAAAAACTTTTAAGCCGCTATCCCAGCACGCTCTCCGGCGGCGAAAAACAACGGGTCGCCATTGGCCGTGCCCTACTCACCTCACCACAAATGCTGTTGATGGATGAGCCCTTAGCCTCCCTCGATTTACCTCGAAAACGCGAATTGCTGCCTTACCTACAAACCCTCGCGCAGGAATTAAAGCTACCGATCGTCTATGTGAGCCACAGCTTGGATGAAATCCTACAACTCGCCGATCATATGTTGGTGTTGCATCAAGGAAAAATGATCGCCCAAGGACCACTAACACAGGTATGGAATAGTGAACAAATGCGCCCCTGGGTGCCATTACAGGAACTGAGTTCTCTGCTGAGCGCCAGAATCGCCGACAGACATCCTGATTATCCAATGACAAGGCTGTTGATGGACGATGGCAATCAGCTCTGGGTCAGCGGCCAACTGCCGCCCACCCATAAACAGTTAAAGGTACGCATTCAAGCGAACCATGTTTCCGTTTGCACAGAGGAACCTAAAGGCTCGAGTATTCGTAACTTACTCAGAGGAAAAATAAAAGAGCTCTACCCCAGCGATAATGGCGAGCAAATTCAACTTAAAATTGCTCTTGGCAAAGACGAGCTCTGGGCCAACATCACCCCATGGGCACGAGATGAGTTACAACTCATTCCAGGAAAGGCTATCTATGCCCAAATCAAAGGCGTGACAATGACGCAAATGGATATTGCCGAATCCCACTGAGTTGAATATTTGGAGCAGATTTTAGACACAAAAAAACCGACCCTAGGTCGGTTTGTGTCCCTTTGGAAGGGATGGTACCAGAGGACGGACTCGAACCGTCACGCTTTTAAGGGCGGCGGATTTTGAATCCGCTGTGTCTACCGATTTCACCACTCTGGCATTATAAAATTAGAGCTAACAAAAACAAGCAGCTGGCTCTAAGTGCTGGGAATTATACCTTTGCCTTTGACAATGGCAAGCCCTTTTCAGAGGCTGGGTGGCAAATTAGTTTTAACCGCTCAAAAATCCAACTCTGATAAACCAAGGCAGGTTATTCGGCGCCATGGGCGAGTAAAAATTGGGTGTATTCCTTATCGCTCTTTTGAATATGATTGACGAGCCAGGCTTTTAAAAATGCCATGAGTTCATCGGCTACATCTTCACCTCTAGCTACCCGCTTTTGAAAATCAAGCACTTGACCCACCAACTGAGCATGCTTTTCCTTGTGGGCCACGGTTTGGGGATAGCCAAAACGTGCAAACAATTCTTCTTCATAGGAGAAATGGTTCGCGGTGTAATCCACCAGCCCTTGGACGATACGCTTAATCGCCTCAAGCCCATATGCCTCACTTAACGTCCGGTGTAATTCATTGATTAATGAGACTAAGCGTTGGTGCTGACGGTTAATCTCTGGCATGCCAATATCAAGCTCAGGCCCCCATTTCACGAATAACTTACTTTGGGCTTGGCTCGAATTAAACATTTTGGCATCGACATGGAATCGATGCAGCAGGGAGCCAATTTCCTGCGACATGTTATACACCTTAAGACTGGATAAATTGGTGTGGTTGGTATGGCGCGCATTTTTTAGGGCAAGATCGGCCATCACGCTGATATTTTTGTTAATTTCTTCGGCAACTGCATGTTGCTCTTCCGAAGCCGTTGCGATTTGGTGGGACATATCGGTAATGCTTTCAACCTGAGTCACTATGTCACCGAGGGCTTGATGGGCTTGCTCCACCATCACGGCGGTTTCGTCGGCGATGGTGACATTCTTAAGCATCACTTCTACGCTCTGCTGCGCGCCCTTTTGCAACGTGGTAATCTGCTGCTGAATTTCGGCGGTAGCCTCTGAGGTACGTTTAGCTAAGTTACGCACTTCATCGGCGACAACCGCAAAGCCACGGCCATGTTCACCGGCGCGCGCACTCTCAATCGCCGCATTGAGTGCCAATAGATTTGTTTGCTCCGCGACTTGGGAAATGGTTTCAATGATACTGCTAATGCTATTGGTATCGGCGGCAAGGTGCTCGATAACGCCTTTAGTTTGGTGAATTTGCGATTTCATATCGCTGATTTTATTAACGATAGTACCAATTAAATCATCACCGTGTTTCGCCGAGCCTTGGGCAATATCCGCCGCACGCGCCGTACTGGCGGCATTTTGTGAGACTTCTTGTACGGTGGAGACCATCTGCGTCATCGCCGTTGCGGCCAACTCGGTTTGACGCTCCTGCTCGAGCACGCCCTGTTTTGCCTGTTCGCTGATCGCTTTAATATCGGTCGCGACTTTCTTCATCCACTCACTCGTGTCAACGAGGGAAAGAATAGTGCGACTAACATCCTCACCCATGCGGTTGATACTGTGGACAACCGTGATAAACACACCCGCATCTTTCTCATCGAGCTGATAACTTAAATCCCCATCCCCTAAGTGATGGGCCGCACGCTCTAAGTGCCGTAAGTTACGGATCAACTTGTTAATATTTAAAAAGAGAATCACTGCAAGGGCAATTAAACACAGCGCCGCAATCCAGTGGGCACTGGTCGCTAAACAATAGAGTGGATATAAGAGTAAGACCATGGGCGCAAAGATAATCCCGTAGCCCATGGTGCCTTTTTGGACACTGATGCCAGCCATTCTTGTCTCCTTCAAAAATGCTATTTCACTTGCTTGCGAGAACTAACTCGTTTGTAACCAACAGATCTTTGTATCATTTAATGATTTTTTCGTACTCGATACTCTTAAGACTAGTCCCGAATGAAACAAGAAACAAAGCCCGAAGGAATGACTTTAACAATATTTTACCAATGGCTAAATTTGAGCTAGATCACAGGGTTAATCTGTAGTTACAAGATTGTTTTAAGATGTCGATTTTTTATTGATCGAGATCAGTATTTACAGCCGCTAAGGGCGCTAGTGTAAGGGGGACTTCACAGGAAAGAGGATTTCAATCATGGCATTTTGGTTAGATTTAATGTTCGGTAACCCAATTGGTTTACTCTCAATGATCGTTATCTTTAGCACTATAGGGATAATTTCTTATATCACTTGGATGTTCATTGTGAAGTCCGCGCAACAATCGTAGTTTTTGCTTCCAAATTGTTATTCTGTTCATTGTAAAAATTGCACGTTGTTATGGGGGTTAATCTAACCCCCATTTTTTGTGCCTGTGATTTCTGCTTTAGAACACAACCCGCATTAAGCGGCGTGTTTACGGCTTTGCACTACCCCATTTAAGAACTGCGGACGCGCTTTAATCAAGTGCTGCATTTCTTCCTGGCTCGGCTCTCCCGCGGGTAAACGCAGTACTCCACGATTCAGATACATGCGTGCCTTCATCGAAATTTTATAATCCGCCGTAGGACCTTGGATCGCATAATGGCGCTCATTGCCTAAACATTCGAGGATGCAGGCATTCAGTAAGCTTTTTACTGCGGGTTCATTTTGCGGCAATGTCAAAATGGTGGCGCCCTGTAAAAAGAACTCCCGCAAGAGAGCTCGCTCGGCACGGTCCATCAGATTGACCTTAGCCTCAATCGTTTCCGTCACGCGTTTATCACTTAAGTGACGAATCGACTCATCTAAGCCAAGGTTTAATAACTGAGTTAAGAAATAAGCAATTGAAATGATTAGTCCTAGCCCAACGAAATGGGCATGCTCGGGGACGAATTTATCCAGTGCCAACAAGGCGAGCACATTCGATGGGATCGCCAATAACACAGCGCAGCTGACCATTAGCCATAACATGACTCGAAACATCATCTTTTTAGGGCTAAACAATTTCACTGAATCCAGTTTGAGTTTAATCATAATGTTATCCCAGCGACAAAAAATTGAACTTAGACAGCATCAAGCAAGTTTGATGCCACTATATCAGTTAAAATTGCGGGATATTTCATGGGGATAAAATGCACAATCTAGAGGCTTGAGTCTATGCTTATAAGCATCCAACTCGCTATCAGATAAAGACTATTTAGATGCTGACATTCTTTAGTCAATTTATTAAAAGCCCGATAGGCAGGCATCTTACCTTGTCTATCGTGCTGTTCAGCTCTCTGATTACCTTAATGACGACCGCCTACCAACTGATCAGCGACTACCGCGGTGATGTCACTCGCATCGACCGTGTATTCTCCAATATTGAAAAAGCGAACCTCGATGTCCTCGCCGCCAGCATTTGGGTTATCGATGAAAGACTGATTAATACTCAACTGAATGGCCTTATCCAACTACCTGATATCAATTACATTTCAATCAAAGATGATAGTGGTCAGTCATGGAATTCTGGCGAGCAAAAGCAAAACCACACGCTCAGTAAAACCTTTCCTCTGATGTATAAGTCGCCCACAGATAATATCAATGTCGGCAGTTTAGAAGTGCAAGTGGATATGGATGCTATCTATCAACGTCTCTACGATAAAGCGATCCTCATTCTGCTCTCCAATGGCATTAAAACCTTCTTAGTCGCGGGATTTATCCTGTTTCTCGTCTGGTACAACATCACTAAGCATCTCGACAAACTCAGCAATTACTGCAAACGCATCGACTTAGATACCGACTTTGAACCACTGCAATTTGAACGTAAAGACAAGGTCGATGAGTTTAAGCAAGTCGCCGATGCCATCAACAGCATGCAGGACCAGCTTCGCAGCTCCTTTGAGGCACTGAAAAGCTCTAAAGCCGAACTGCAAACCGCCTTAGAAGACAGAGAACGGTTGCTGAAACTCGAACGGAGTTATAAAGAAGAGCTCGCAAGACAGGTCAAAGAAAGAACCCAAGAATTAGAACAGTCATTAACGGCGCTAAAACGGGCGCAGCAAGTATTAGTCGAGCAGGAAAAAATGGCCGCCTTGGGTGGGCTCGTCTCTGGGGTTGCCCATGAGATCAATACGCCGATCGGCATTTGTTTGACGGCGGCCAGCACTCAACTGAACCATATCGAAGAGCTGATTGACCTCATTCACAGCGAACACGCCACCCTCGACGAAATCAACGCCATCTTAGATGAGTATCAAGAAAGCTGTGAGCTAATCGTCCGTAATATCACCAAAGCCAGCAGCCTGATCCAAAAATTCAAAACGATCGCCATCGATCGTAGCCACGAAGAACATCAATGTATTAATCTGCAAAGCCAGCTTAAGGAGATCCTAGAATCGACCTTAATCATGTATCCCAAGGTCAGTGTACAAACCCAGCTACAGGTTACGCCAACACTCAATATTCAGACCAATGTCAGCCTGCTCAATCAAATTATCAGTAATATTCTCTCCAACGCCTTCACCCATGCCTTCCAGGATAGACAGAATAACCAAATTCAGATCACGGCGAATCTAGAGCAAGACTATGTCAATATCAGCATAGAAAACAATGGTATAGCCATCCCCCCCGAAGTGGCAGAGCATATGTTTGAACCCTTCTTTACCACCAACAGGAGTAAAGGTGGCACTGGCTTAGGCTTATCCGCCGCCTTTAATGCCGCCACACTGCTAAAGGGCACCATGAACTACCAAGCAGACTCGGCACTGGGAGGCGCTAAATTCAATATCCGTATTCCCCTTACCCAGTGTGATGCGCCTAAACTGACCACACACCATGACTTTACAATTTGATGGTGCGCTTGATAACGAGCTTAATAGCAAGTGGCACGAGTAGAAGGCAAGTAAAGCAAACACTGGCGCCACTAAACAAAAATCCACAGCAATGGCTGTGGATTTTTGTTGTTAAAGATGAGTCTTTATCTTATTGATTCGCCGCTTATTCGCTCGCAGCTGGTTCATTTGCAATTTGGGCGAGCCTAGCAAGTACACGGCTGGCCGCCACAAAACCAAAAGTCCCTGTCACCATAGTGACGGCGCCAAAGCCAGAGGCACAATCCATACGCATAGAACCATCGGCCGTCGCTTTGCTACTACACACGGAACCATCGGCTTGGGGATAAACTAATTGCTCACTGGAAAACACTGCATCGACGGCAAAACGGCGCTGCACATTTTTGGAAAAGTTATATTCGCGGCGCAAAATATTACGCACTTTGGCCAGTAAAGGATCTTGGTAGGTTTTAGCCAGATCGGTAAGCTGGATCTGCGTTGGATCGGTTTGGCCGCCCGCGCCGCCAACGGTCACAATCTTAATTTTTTGACGTTTACACCAAGCAATCAGCGCCGCCTTTTGCTTAACCGCATCAATACAATCCACTACATAATCAATATTGCCACCCGCCTTGGCCCCAAGCAAATACTCGCCAAGGTTATCGACTGTAATAAAGTCTTCCACTTCATTGACTTGGCAATCGGGATTGATCGCACGGATCCGCTGTGCCATCACAGCCACTTTAGACTCGCCAATTGTCGATGACAGAGCATGAACTTGACGGTTGGTGTTCGTTACACAGATATCATCCAAATCAATCAGGGTAATTTGGCCAATACCACTGCGCGCCAACGCCTCCGCCGCCCATGTGCCAACGCCGCCAATGCCAATCACCACCACATGGGAGGCGGCAAATTTAGCGAGCGCCTTTTGCCCGTACAAGCGGCCAATGCCACCAAAGCGATTCTGATAGGCTTCAGTCATCAATACTTACCTTATATCTAACTAACAATGGCCGCCCTTAGAGGATGCGAAAGACAATCTACAGCAGCGTAACGCAATAAAAATGCGCCGTGGATTTTATACGATTTGGGCCAAAAACCGAAATCTATCTCGACCTAGGTTTGCCAAGTTGCACTCAGATACAAAAGTGCGGCAAATGTAGTCATTGGCACTTTCCTGAATCATAGGCTCATATATTAGGTAAACTCGGATTAAAATTTCGTTTTAACCTTGTAAAACATAGTGTTAAAAATATAGTCATTTCAACACCAAGTGATCAAGATCACATTTTTAATTCGTTTGCCTGTCACACTGCGCAGCACCAAAGCTCCACACTCCGCAGTAAAAAGAGATAACTCTTGCTGCATAAAATAATGATATAAGTACAGGAAAATGAAGATGAAAAAGAATCTGCTCACTACAGCGATTGCAGCTAGTCTCGCATTTTGCTCATTTAACTCCCTAGCCGATGGCCCAGAATTTTACGGCCATGTCGACCTGAGTATCACCGACTCAGAAAAAGGTTACGCCGCTCAAAATCAGAAAGATGGCACAGTACTCGAAAACAACTTTTCTTGGGTGGGTGTCAAAGGCTCTGAAAGCGTAAGCCCTTACTTTGATATCATCTATCAAATGGAATTTGGCGTAGAAAACTTTGATAACTCGAATAAAACCTTCAATGCACGTAATACCTTCCTCGGGGTGAGAAGCGTTGCGGGTACCGTTTTAGCGGGCCGTAACGATACGGTATTTAAAGCGTCCGAGGGCGGTTTTGATTTGTTCGGCAACACCAACGCCGACATCGACCTGTTATTAGCAGGCCAAACGCGCTCAGCCGATGGCATTTCCTATTATTCCCCTAAGATCGCCGATCTTATCACCCTTAACGCCACCTATCTGATGAGTGACAACTATGATCAACGCGATAGCCAAGGCAACGAAGTTTATAGCCAAGATCAAATGTATGCCTTAAGCGCCACCTTAGGCGACAAGACCTTTAAAACCCATAATTACTATGTTGCGGCGGCCTATAACGATGGCATCGAAAATATCGAAGCCTACCGTGGTGTTGCCCAAGCAAAATTTGGTGATTTCCTCTTTGGTGCCATTTATCAGCACAGCGAGCATATTGACGACAGATTCTCAAATCTCTCGGGTGAGACCTATTTTGTGAATGCTGCTTATCTGATGGATGATTTGAAATTCAAGCTGGTTTACGGCAAAGATGACTCTGGTTTAGGTAAATATGTCAGCCGTTTTGTCGGCAGCCAAGACAGCGGTAACCTCGAACAAGTGAGTGATGTCGACCTTCAACAGCTCACAGTAGGCGCAGATTACCGACTTAGCACTAAGACTATGGTCTATGGTCACTACACTCGCTTCGACGGCGACCTTATGCTAGCAGGTACAAAACAAGACCTAGACGACAACGTGTTTACTGTAGGTTTACGTATTGATTTTTAATAGTATTATTCTAATTCGAAACAGATAATATTTGATAAAAAAGCGGCTTTGGCCGCTTTTTTATTGTATCTCATACTAAATAGCATTCTCCCGCCCCATTTATGACAAACTTGCGACAACATTAGTATATGCTACAGTTAGGCCCGCCGGTCTGTATATGCTACGGCACTTCGCATACCTCTTTAGTAGTATGCCAAAAATACAGTTTTATCTCTTACACGCCGATTTTCGGTCAAGTGATAGGGAAATGTCCTAAAAAACCCCGAATACAGGCAAGGAGAGCTAAAAACTTGATCTATGACACAGCCTGCAAGGCATAAAACTGTAAAAATCGGCGGCAACTTTGTTACTTATTTCTGTAACAAACGTGTTAAACCACACAAAAACCATGAAAAATGGATAAGAACTTAGGTTCGAGGGAGCACAAAACATGAAAAAGACATTCATCTCTGCATCAGTTGCATCAGTATTAGCGCTGGCTTCATTCGGTGCGCTAGCCGAAGGCCCAAGCTTCTATGGTCGTTTAGAGCTTGCATTAACTAATACTGAAACAGGTGCAACTCTACAATCAGGCACCAATGGTGTTGACACAGCAAACTATGCTGATGAAAACAATGCTGGTACCTATTTAGAAAATAACTTCTCACTGTTAGGTGTTAAAGGTACTGAGAAGATCGCTGATGGCTATGATGTTGTTTATCAAATGGAATTCCAAGTTGAAAACACTTCTGGCTCAGGTGATGTGTTCAAAGCTCGTAACACTTTCTTAGGTTTAAAAACTAATGCAGGTACTGTATTAGTAGGTCGTAATGACACTGTATTCAAACAAGCAGAAGGTAACGTAGACGTATTTGGTAACACCAACGCCGATATCGACCGTTTAGTCAGCGCACAAACTCGTAGCGCAGACGGTGTTTGGTACTACTCTCCAAAAATCGCTGATTTAGTGACCTTAAACGCCACTTATCTATTTGATGATAACGACACTACTGCAAAAACCACCGAAAGCTTATACGCTCTGAGCGCGACTCTGGGTGATAGCAAGTTCAAAGATCAAAACTACTATGTCGCTGTAGCTTACAACAAAGGTATCGCTGGTGTTGACGCATACCGCGGTGTTGCTCAAGTTAAATTTGG
The DNA here is from genome assembly GCF_029843705.1 of Shewanella sp. GD03713. NCBI lineage: Bacteria > Pseudomonadati > Pseudomonadota > Gammaproteobacteria > Alteromonadales > Shewanellaceae > Shewanella > Shewanella sp. GD03713. The sequence goes on along the minus strand of NZ_JAOCIW010000001.1, from coordinate 823,873 downwards.
TGACTTCAAAGTGGGCGGTTTATTCCAACAATCTGAAGATGTTGTGAATAGCGATAAAGATGGTAACACCTATTTTGTAAACGTAGTTTACACCTTAAACGGTGTTAACCTGAAAGCCGAATACGGCTTTGATGAAGCAGGTTTTGGTAATTACTACAAAAACGTAAACAAATATACTGTTACTTCGACTGATCCAGTAACAGGTAAAGATGTTATCACCAATAAGTCTTGGTCAGGTACTGATATCAGCGTGCAAAACTTCAACGTGGGTGCTGACTACCGTTTCTCTAAATCAACTATGGTATACGGTCAATACGCAATGTACCGTGGTGACCATGTCGTAGCAGGTAACAAAGTAGACCTACAAGACGACAACGTATTCTCTGTTGGTGTACGTTACGACTTCTAATATCCTTACGGATATTCGCTAATAAAAACCTACCGCAAGCGGTAGGTTTTTTTATGCCTTGTATTTAAGAAAAGTGACTCTGTAGCGCATAACTCTGAGAATAAAAAAGCCACTCCAGTGAAACTTGAGTGGCTTTGATTAACTTGTTGCGACTAACTCTTACGCAAGCTCAAATGAGCGTTAAATGCTAGGTAAAACCTCTGCACCTTCGCCTAATTCAACGCTATCAACACGTTGTAATCCGCGCGGTAACTTGGCGCCACGGCGGCCACGTTCACCACGATAATGTTCTAAATCGCTCGGTTTTAAGGTGAGTTTACGCTTACCTGCCCATAGGGTGACCGAAGTGTCTGCTGGCACAAGTTGTAAGTGGGTCATCAACTCTTCACGATTCTTAGCGCGCTCACTCGGAATACCGATAATCTTGTTACCCTTACCCTTAGACAACTGTGGCAATGCTTCCAATGAAAACAGTAACATACGCCCTTCATTGGTGATGGCTAGAATCGACATCTCGCGATTGCGGTCAATAGGTCTCGGCGGCAAAGACTTGGCATTCGTCGGTAAGCTTAACAGGGCTTTACCCGCCTTGTTACGTGACACCATATCGTTATAAGTACAGATAAAACCGTAACCTGCATCGGTGGCGAGTAGGAAACATTGCTCGTCTTCACCCAAAATCACATGCTGCATGGTTTCACCCGGCGCCATATTAAAGCGCGTGGTGATGGGCTCGCCTTGGCTCCTCGCCGATGGCAGGCTGTGACTGTCGGTCGCAAAGGCGCGTCCCGATGAATCAATAAATACCGCCGCCTGATTACTGCGTCCCATCGCACTGCATAGATATTGATCCCCCGCCTTATAGGACAAAGACTCGGCATCGATATCATGGCCCTTAGCGCAACGCACCCAGCCTTTTTCAGATAACACTACAGTCACTGGCTCGCTCGGCGTCAGCTCCTGCTCGGTTAAGGCACGGGATTCATGGCGCTCAACAATCGGTGAGCGGCGATCGTCGCCATAGGTTTCGCCATCTTGAATTAATTCTTTCTTGATCAAGGTTTTTAAGCGGCGATCTGAGCTTAATAACTGTTCTAATTTCTCACGCTCGGCCTCAAGCTCATCCTGCTCGGCCTTGATTTTAAACTCTTCTAACTTGGCTAAATGACGTAACTTTAACTCGAGGATGGCTTCGGCTTGCCTATCCGTCAGGTTAAAGCGCGCCATTAACTCGGCCTTTGGCTCATCGTGGAAACGAATGATTTCAATCACTTCATCGATATTGAGGAAGGCTATCATCAAGGCTTCGAGGATATGTAACCGTGCTAAGACTTTATCGAGGCGATACTCGAGACGACGCCTTACGGTATCGACACGGAACTCTAACCATTCGGTTAATAGCTCTTTTAATCCTTTGACGCGTGGACGACCATCTAGGCCCAAGACGTTCAGGTTTACCCTAAAGCTTTTCTCAAGATCTGTGGTCGCAAACAAGTGCGCCATCAGTTGATCGCAATCGACGCGATTTGAACGCGGCACCACCACTAGTCGCACAGGGTTTTCGTGGTCAGACTCATCACGTAAGTCAGCCACCATAGGCAACTTTTTCGCCTGCATCTGGGCGGCGATTTGCTCTAAAATTTTGCCGCTACTGGCTTGGTGCGGCAGCGCGGTGATCACTATCTCACCAGCATCGACGCTATACACGGCGCGGGCTTTTATGGAGCCACGGCCCGTCTCATAGACTTTGGCAATGTCAGCCGCTGGCGTGATGATCTCGGCCTCGGTCGGATAATCAGGCCCAGGCACATAGCCCATCAATTGCTCAAGTTCGAGTTTAGGATCGTCAAGCAGTGCCACACAGGCATTGACTAACTCTCTAGCGTTATGGGGCGGAATATCCGTCGCCATACCGACAGCGATACCCGTGATGCCATTGAGTAAAATATGCGGCAAACGTGCGGGCAGCACTTTAGGTTCTTTCAAGGTGCCATCGAAGTTAGCGCCCCATTCGACCGTACCTTGTCCCAGCTCAGACAATAATACTTCGGAGAACTTAGACAGGCGCGCCTCGGTATAACGCATCGCGGCGAAGGACTTAGGATCGTCTGGCGCACCCCAGTTACCTTGACCATCGACTAGCGGATAACGGTAAGAAAATGGCTGCGCCATCAGTACCATAGCCTCATAACACGCGCTGTCGCCATGGGGATGGTACTTACCTAATACGTCACCGACGGTACGGGCTGATTTTTTATGTTTTGACTGAGCTGATAACCCGAGCTCACTCATGGCATAAATAATCCGCCGCTGCACCGGCTTAAGCCCGTCACCGATATGGGGCAAGGCTCGGTCCATGATGACGTACATGGAATAGTTCAGATAAGCTTCTTCGGTAAAGCGCCGCAGGGGCATCTGCTCTACGCCATCTAAGCTTAACTTGATCGCGTCACTCATTTTCTTCTAGTTCCTGTGGTTCTTCAGTATTATCGCCATCCTTATAGAACAGCCGATACAGGTTACCTTTCAAATCATCCGAGATGTACATTGCGCCATCTTCCCCCGATAACAGGGCATAGGGACGGGCAACGGGAAACTCGCCATCAAGAAAACTCACTACGGTTTCACGGCTGACAACTTGCTCATTCTCGAGTTTCAACATGACGATCTGATAACCCACTTTGCTTGAACGGTTCCAAGAACCATTTTCAGCAACAAACAATTGATTATGGTAGATCTCAGGGAATTGCTTACCGCGGTAAAACGCGAGGCCAGTCGGTGCAACATGGGCTGGCAGTTCATAAACCGGGACGGTAATTTTTAAATTCTTAGGTTTTTCGTAGGCAGGCTCGACCACGGACGAAGCGTGCAAATACGGGAAACCATAATGGCTGCCAATCACATCGACGCGGTTGATTTCATCGGGCGGTAAATTATCCCCCATCCAATCACGACCTTGGTCGGCAAACCATAACTTGCCATCTTGGGGAGACCAGTCAAATCCAGTCGCATCACGTACGCCTAGGGCAATCTGCTCACTTGCTCCAGTATCGACATTAATCGCAATTATGCTGCTGTAGGGCGCACTCGCCTCACACACGTTGCACGGTGCACCGATGGAGACATACAAGCGGCCATCGGGGCCAAAATTCATCGCTCGGGCACTTTTTTTATCAGATTCTGGCAGATCGCTGTAGATCTCTTTCGGGCGAGTCGGACGGCGTAGGCGCTGCTCAATATCAATAAAACGTACGATACGGTTTTCGGTTGCAACAAAAAGATCGCCATTATGGAAGGCTATCGCATCGGGGGATTCGAGCCCTTTCGCAATCACGTAACGTTTATCCACACGACCATCTTGGTTGCTATCAACGAGCGCATGCACTGTGCCACTCTTATTGGAACCCACAAATAGCGTGCCATTTGAGCCCATGGCAATCTGTTTTGCATCCCCGAGATCGGAGGCATAAAGGGATAAACCAAATCCCTTCGACACGGTAATCATGATCGACTGAGACCCCGCTATCGCCGTCTGACTTGTTAATAACGCCAGACTCGCCAGTAGGGTCCCGAAGGCAGAGAACACCCTTAAATATTTATAATTATTAGTTTTTATATACAACATGGTAATTTTCTTTATGCCTAAGTTTTATTGTTATCGGCAATAGTGCACAACATTAAAGTACCGCCATGTCACCCTTATCCTCGAGCCAAGTTTTACGATCGGGCGAACGTTTCTTAGCCAGCAACATATCCATCAGGGAGTCAGTTTCTTCTACATCATCAATGGTTAACTGAACTAAACGGCGAGTGTTTGGATCCATAGTCGTTTCACGCAATTGCAGCGGGTTCATCTCACCCAGACCTTTAAAGCGTGTAACTTGGACCTTACCCTTTTTATTCTCGGCAGTAATACGGTCGAGAATACCTTCTTTTTCAGCCTCATCTAAGGCGTAGTAAACATCCTTACCTATATCGATACGGAACAGCGGTGGCATAGCGATATATACATGGCCCTGTTCGACCAGCACACGGTAATGTTTCAGAAACAGAGCGCAGAGTAAAGTTGCAATATGTAGCCCGTCGGAGTCCGCGTCGGCGAGAATACAAATCTTGCCGTATCTTAACTCGGAGATATCATTGCTGTCGGGATCGCAACCAATCGCCACCGAGATATCATGCACTTCCTGCGAGGCCAACACCTGCGAGGCATCAACCTCCCAAGTGTTTAGGATTTTACCGCGCAGCGGCATAATGGCTTGGAACTCACGGTCACGTGCCTGCTTAGCACTGCCACCCGCAGAATCCCCTTCCACTAAGAAGAGTTCGCCGCGCATCGGATCTTGGCCGCTACAGTCGGTCAATTTACCCGGTAATGCCGGGCCAGAAGTGACTTTTTTACGGGCGACTTTTTTCGCGGCTTTTAAGCGGCGCTGGGCATTGTTAATACACATTTCCGCCAGCGACTCGGCCAATTCGGTATTCGAGTTTAACCACAGTGAAAACGCGTCACGCACAATGCCAGAAACAAAAGCAGAGCTTTGACGGCTCGAGAGTTTCTCTTTGGTTTGACCGGCAAACTGCGGATCTTGCATCTTCACCGAGAGAATGAAGGCAGCGCGATCCCAAATATCCTCAGGCGACAGCTTGATACCGCGGGGGATCAGATTGCGAAACTCGCAAAACTCCCGCATCGACTCCAGCAAACCTTGGCGGAAACCATTCACGTGAGTTCCACCCAAGGGCGTTGGGATCAAGTTAACATAGCTTTCGTTAATCGCATCGCCACCTTCGGGCAACCAAGTAATCGCCCAATCCGCGGCTTCAATTTGTCCTTTAAAGCTGCCGATAAAAGGCTCTTCTGGCAGCATCAGGTTATCGCCAACCGCCGCCTTGAGATAATCCGTTAAACCACTCTCGTAGTACCATTCATGGACTTCGTTGGTGTGTTTATTGGTAAATTTGATCCTCAGGCCCGGGCACAACACGGCCTTGGCGCGCAGCAAATAGATGAGTTTGGAGTTGGAGAAATTCGCCGAATCAAAATAACTGGCATCGGGCCAGAAATGTACTCGAGTACCAGTATTGCGACGACCACAAGTACCAGTGACTTTTAACTCTTCAACCTTAAAGCCATTTTCAAAAGCAATATCATACACTTGGCCATCACGGCGTACCGTCACTTCGACGCGACGAGACAGGGCGTTAACCACCGAAATCCCAACACCGTGCAAACCACCGGAGAATTGGTAATTCTTATTCGAAAATTTACCGCCCGCATGCAGTTTAGTGAGGATAAGCTCGACCCCGGGAATGCCTTCTTCAGGGTGAATATCTACCGGCATCCCCCGACCATCGTCGGTGACTTCCAGAGAGTTATCGGTATGGAGCACAACTTCGATTTTAGTGGCGTGGCCCGCTAAAGCCTCGTCCACACTGTTATCTATGACCTCTTGGCCTAAGTGGTTAGGTCGGGTGGTATCGGTATACATACCTGGACGGCGTTTAACTGGGTCGAGTCCGTTAAGAACTTCAATGGCGTCAGAGGTGTATTGATTCGTCATAGTGTACGCTATAAGTTGTTATATCCGGCCATGTTGCGGCTCTGGATGACTATTTGTCAAGGTAAGTGTAAAAATTGGCTTACAGTTTGCAGATATCGCTCATAACCCACAAAACTGTGATCGCCACCGGCTTCGATCCGTAATTGGCAATGGTGGTACTTATGCAGTGCTTCACGATAATCCAGCACTTCATCGCCCGTTTGCAATAGTACCAAAAAACGATCGGGATTGCGGATAACAGCCGTATTAAATTCAGCCACTTCCTGCTTATGCTCTGGCAATACCTGATAATGCTCTTCGGTATAAGGGTTAAATTGCGGCCCCATAAACTCATCAAACAGCTCAAAGGGCTTGACGGCCGGATTCACCAACACAGCGCGGCCACCATAGTGCTCTGCCAAGTAACTCGCAAAATATCCCCCCAAGGATGAGCCGATATAGCTCAGTGGCTCGCCCGCTTGCTTGGCAGCCTCAACATATTGCAGCAGCAAAGCCATGGCGGCCTTGGGAGTATTGGGTAATTGCGGTTGATGGAATGCTAAGGAAGGGTGATGCTCAGCCATATATTGCGCCGTCATCACCGCTTTATCGGAGAAAGGTGAACTGTTGAATCCGTGAATATAGAGCAGCATAGTTCCTCAAGCTGCGGTCACTCGCGTTAATAACCGCTGGAATCTTTATCGGGGGAAAACAGATTTCCCGGCACGCGATACACATTAGTGCAGATGCTACCATCGGCCTTCAGCTCCAGCAAACGATAACCGGGTTGCAGTCCATCGAGGGCAAAATAAGGCGATTGCGGTTTAAACTGAATACAAGTGGAAGGCGTTGCCATTAATTGCAGCGCACCATGGGGGCCATCGTAATCGGTATCCAACTGTTGATGCACATGTCCCCAGAGTAACCCTTTAACCTGCGGGTATTGGGCGACACGTCTGAGAAACTCAGTACCATTATCCATGCAATGTTGGTCTAACCACGCGCAATTCACCAAAATAGGGTTGTGGTGCATCACCAGTAAGGTATGGCGGTCTGGATGTGCGGCTATGGCCTGTTCAATGAGTTCGAATTGACTCTCGGCCATATTGCCGCCGGGCTTTCCCCGAACGGTGGAGTCCAGCATCAGGATTTGCCATTTTCCGACCAAGATACGCTGCTGACCGAAAATCCGCTCACCCTGCATATGCAAAAACATAATCCGCGGATCATCATGATTACCCGGAAGATAATGGCAAGGTAAATTGAGTGGCGCCACAGCGGCCACGAATTGACGATAGGATTCGGGGGAATAATCTTGGCTTAAATCGCCCGTGGCTAACATCAGATGCGCTGGATAGTCGACAGCACGAATCGTATTAAGCACAGCAGCAAAACTTTTACTGGTGTTGACCCCTAATAACTGAGCCTCAGGATCGGCAAAAAGGTGCGGATCAGTGACTTGCACTATGCGCACACTTTCTTCTTCAGCTATGGAGTAAGAGACTGCCTCTTTCAGCACATTGAATACCCAATTCTAAGATTGACACACCAAACGTTGTTGGCTGCCAATCTTCAATAACTCCCCCAGGAATGCATTAACCTGGTACTTTTCATCGCTATGATACATGCGTAAATTGGGATAATCATACACTGGGCGCAATTGGTAAATCTGTTGACCAGTTAACACTTCTGCTAATTTAGCATCATGATAAATTCTAACTAACACCTTGGGAGTATTAATAAACTCCATGATTTTAACTGGTCGTGAGATCTCAACTAATTGAGTATATTTGGTATTTTCTAAAATACGGATTACTAATACACCCGCTTCACCTTCAAGTTGCCAAGACTGCCCCACCTCAATATCGAGCGGTAACCACTTCTGCATATAGCCGTAGTTACGCCCGCATAGCGCTAAAAAGTCGCTCACGTTAGGTTGGTAGCGCGGTTTTCGGTGCGATATTGAAGTAGCCAAACCTTTATCCAACTTTAACCAGTTGCTGATAGTTTAATTGCAACCACTGCAATCCAATTACGGTCGAAGCATTGTCTATTGCCCCGTTGACGACCTCATTATAGGCATCCTCACGGTCTAACACATGCAATCGAATATCTTCGTGTTCGTCAGCTAATCCGTGCAGACCTTGCGCCTGGGATGAATCCACCTCGGCCCAATAGAAATAGAAACGTTCCGTACTGCCACCTGGACTTGCCAAATAACTATTCACAAAATGCATATTGCGAGCGGTTAAGCCTGTTTCTTCGAGCAGTTCGCGGTGTGCGACATCCTGTGGCGTTTCGTCGGGCGCAATCATACCCGCGACCAACTCCATTAGCCAAGGAGATTTAGAGGTCGCTAATGCAGGAAACCGAATTTGTTCAATCAAAACAATCTTGTCACGCGCAACATCATAGGGAAGAACCACCACGGCATGGCCGCGTTCAAACACTTCACGGGTCACAGGTTGGCTCCAACCACCGGCAAAAAGCTTATGCTTGAAAGTAAACTGCTCCAAGGCAAAAAAGCCCTGATACAGCGACTTTGTCTCGAGAATTTCAACATCTGTTTTCGAAAAACCAGCAGGCTTCATATTTCAATCCTTAACCGTTAAATTTTCGCCTATTATCAAGGCAATTTGGCGCATTTTTAAAATAAAATCTGTTACACTTCGCAGTTGACTTGAACGTGTGGGAGTTTTTAGACTCTACGACATTAAGTTTTAGCTGTATCGGGAAGCGTCGGGAAGCGCAAACCGCCTTGGTAAAGGCATTACTTAGTCTAAACGAAGTTACATATTTCTCCTTTTGGAGAATTTGTCTAATAAGGACAGCAAATGAAATTTAAGATCCGTTCTCTATGCGCAGCATTGACTCTCGCGGCTTCCGCTCAAGCGGTTCAAGCAGATGATTTACTGCAAATATATCAACAAGCACTGACGAGCGACCCGCTAGTATTACAAGCACAAGCTCAACGTAATGCCTTGTTTGAAAAGATCGAACAAAACCGTGCACCACTGTTACCGACAATCAGCGCTAACGTGGGTTATGACAAAGCATGGAATGATCCTAAGAGCGATACCAGTGGATTAACCGGTAGCCTAAAGCTGAACCAAGTGATCTATGATCACAGCGCTTGGGTTGGTTTAAGCCTGGCCGAAAAAGCCGCTTCTCAAGCCGATTCAAACTACGCTTCTGCCCTGCAAAATTTGATCACTCGTGTGACTAAAGCCTACTTTGATGTGTTAACGGCGAAAGATAACTACGAGTTCCAAGGCGCAGAGAAACGTGCGATTGAACGTCAACTCGAGCAGACTAAACAACGTTTTGCCGTAGGTTTAACTGCGATTACCGACGTACATGAAGCGCAAGCTCAGTATGACTTAGCCTCGGCCACTGAAATTTTGGCTGAAAACACGTTAGCCAACAGCTACGAAGCCCTGCGTGAAATCACAGGTATCGATCACAAGACCATTAACGTGCTCGACACCAACCGTTTCTCCGCGGTAACACCAGCACCTACCTCATCGAGTGAGTGGCTAAAGATTGCTGAAACCAACAGCGTCGATCTGATGACTCAACGCATCGGTAAAGATATCGCCCAAGAGACCATCAGCCTATACAAAGCGGGCCACATGCCATCTCTTAGCCTAAACGCTGGCTATAACAAAGGGTTAGAGCAAAAAACTGGCGACGTGAATGAGCCTGATTTTGACAATGTGAACGTTGGTGTGAACTTAAGCATTCCTATTTTTGAAGGCTTTAAAGTCACCTCACAGGTCAAAGAAGCTCAATTCCAATACGTGGAAGCGAGCGAGAAGTTAGAGCAAACCTACCGCAGTGTGGTGAAAAACGTTCGTAACAACTACAACAACGTAGGCGCTTCTATCAGCTCAATCCGTGCTTATGAGCAGTCAGTGATTTCATCTGAAAGTGCGTTAAAGGCAACACAAGCGGGCTTCGAAGTCGGTACTCGTACTATTGTTGACGTACTGAACCGTACCCGTGACCTGTACGACTCAAAACGTAAATTGTCGGATGCACGCTATAGCTACATCAACTCAATCATTGCGTTGAAACAAGCTGCTGGCACCTTAAATGAAGACGATGTTATCTCTATCAACAACGGTCTAAAAGCCGAATAAGATAGCGATACATCCCATAAAAAAAACCGCCTAAATGGCGGTTTTTTTTATGGCTGATTCATTAGCGTTAACGCTTAGAAATCAATTTCTACACCCGCGAAATAACCGTCAAACTTGGTATCAGCGCTGATGCCAGAGAAATTATTCACATCAAAGGCAAACTCACGGTAACCAACGCGTACACGGGTATCCACCGCCACGCCGTCAAACTCCCAGCCTAAGCCGATGGCATAGTCATGTACGTTAGACTCGTTTACCCCAAGCATTAAATCCGCAAAACTGAATAAGCCTAGGCCTGGCATGCTCACATGCGTGCTGGCATAACCCATCACAATGCCGCTATCGACGTCTTTCTCTTCAGGATGGCCAGCGTCTTGAACGCGCAGAGAGCCGTTCATCAGCTTGTAGGCGGCACCGAGATCCAAAGACAGAATGTCGTTATCCAGCAACTCGTAATACAGCACAAAATCGGTATTGCTCAGATCGGTATAGCTGGTCACATTGCCAGTAAAATCATGACCATTGAAGGTAAAGTCTGCATTCGTCAGACTGCCCTTCTGATCTAAGCTATTTTCACGAATTTTAAGATTCGGGATAAATGGCAGCGGATGCTCAACCGCAACCCAATAGCTACCTTGTGCCGATGAGCTGTAGTCAAAACCTTGTTGTGGTTGACCTTTGTCGGCAAAAGTACCGCTGGTATCGGCGCGCCAGTAATCACCACCAATTTTGAATCCAACCACAGTAGCCGCTTGGGCAGAAGTGGCCATTAAGCATCCTAATACCGCACTGGCGAGGAGTGTTTTTTTCATAATTAACCTTGAGATAGCAAGTTCGTTAAATCAATCACCGCGGCATTCGCACGGGACACATAGTTAGCCATAACCAATGAATGATTAGCGACTAGACCGAAACCACTGCCATTAAGTACCACAGGGCTCCAAACCGTTTGTTGAGTTGCCTCTAGCTCACGAATGATCTGTTTCAGGCTGACCTCAGCATTTTTCTTTTTCAATACGTCAGCAAAGTCGACTTCGACTGCACGCATAAAATTCAGCAGTGCCCACGAGGCACCACGGCTCTCATAGAACACATCATCAATTTTCCACCAGCTGGTTTTCACCTGATGGCTGGCTAAATTCGGGGTCGATTGGCGCGCAGCATTGTCGCCGGCTAAATCGGTATTTAATCGCTCCTGCCCAACACTCGCCGATAAACGTTGAGACATGCTACCTAAACGTTTTTGGACTTCTTTGAGCCACTCGTTGAGGTTGTCGGCACGGGCGTAAAACTGAGCATCCTGATTGTTTGGATCCATCATCCTCGCGCGATATAGCTTGAGCAGCTTAACGCCATCGCGGTATTCGCTCTCGGCGCTAGGCACTAACCAACTTGTATGGTCGATATTTAGCTTAGCCTGCGCCTCACTTAGGTCTTTATCCGCAGCGGATTGAGACTGGGAGCGGCTAAACTCTTTACGCATAATCAGTGCTAAATCACGAACTTGCTCTAAAGCGCCGTACTCAAACGCGGGCATGTTATCCATAAAGATTGAAGGGGGCATCACATCGTTTGATAACCAACCACCCTGCTTATCCAACAATGTTTCAACGGTCAGGATCAACGACGTGGTGGTTGCATAACCCACGACATTCTTCTCTGTGGCCGTCAGCTGTTGTGGAGTCAGGGTATCAGGTTCGATACTCCACCACACACTCACTAGATAACCAATTAAAACAACAAATAAACCAACTCCGGTGACCTTCTTCCATGTTATTTGCATCAAGTGACTCCTTAATGATGGTGATGATGCTCATGTTCAGCAGCATTCTCGGCCTGCTTAGCAACGGGCAATGTAATCGTTAGATTCTCGCCATCGTCAAACGCTAACTGCAGTTTAACTTGCTGATCTAGGGCTAATGGGGCTTTGAGTCCGATGAGCATCACATGCTCTCCAGACGGCGAGAGGGTTAATTTTCCGTGGGAGGGAATATCGAAACCTTCAACATGGCGCATCTTTACCATGCCTTGTTCTTCGATGATGGTATGTAATTGTGCTTCCTTCGCGACCTCAGTCGTCACTCTGGTGAGGCGAACCGTTTTATCGCTATGGTTCTCCAGCGTAAAGTAAGCGGCGGTATTTGGTACTGTATCAGGCATTGCACGGACATGACCTTCGGTCATCACTACGTTCGCGAAAACAGAAAATGAGGCACAGGATAATGCGACAAAATTAAACATCTGTTTGAATATCGGTTTCAATGTCTTAAACTCCATGTCTACCCAATGTCGTCGTAAAGGAAAACAACCCATGAGTCATATACAGGTTCGGGATGATCAGGGCGTTCGTATTATCAGCTTTAATCGCCCAGATAAACGCAATGCACTTGATCTTAATATGTATAAACAACTGACAGAATACCTGATCGAAGGTGAAGCAGACAACGACATTCGTGCCTTTATGCTCCATGGCGAAGATAATTGTTTCACCTCGGGCAATGATGTTGCTGACTTTTTGAAAAATAGTGACTTAGGTCCAAATCATCCTGCGGTGCGCTTCCTATTTTGCCTGTTGGAACTTAAAAAACCGCTGGTCGCCGCCGTCTCTGGTGCCGCCGTTGGCATAGGCACAACGGTACTGCTTCACTGTGATTTGGTCTATGCCGACAATACGGCTAAATTTCAACTGCCCTTCGTGAATTTGGCCCTAGTGCCCGAGGCTGGCGCAAGCTTACTCTTACCCGAATTGGTGGGTTATCAAAAGGCGGCGGAGCTCTTGCTGCTCGGCGAAAGTTTTGATGCAAATACTGCGCACCGACTGAATATCATTAACGATGTGATCGCCCAAGAAGAGTTACTCGGTTACGCCCTGAGTCAGGCCAAGAAATTGGCAAATCAGCCACCGCAAGCACTGCAAATCACCCGTCAGTTGATGCGACCACATAAAAACCGCGTGCAACATCAGATGCATCAAGAATTAGAACAATTTAGTGCAAGACTCAAAAGCGATGAAGCAAAAGCCAGATTTCAGGCTTTTCTTAAAAAGTGATGCTCACTTAAACAGTGTTCACTATTGGCATGAGGGTCGATGCGCCCTCTTGTTGATAGCATCCCGCTAAAGACTGTGTCCATAAACTTGCATCGGCAATTCCATTCACATCCCCAAATTGGGGGAGTAAAACGTAGGTTAAATCGGTCTTTTCCATTGGTCCACAAGTAAAGCCAACACAAAGTAAACCAGCAGACTCACACCCGGCATAAACAGAATCGCGCCGGCCCACACTACACGAGTCCAAAAACAGGACCAACCAAATTGCCACGCCATACCGGAGGCAACACCACAGACTAAACGTTCTGAATTGTCCATTCGCATTTGCGCTCGTTTCATTTTGAACTCCAATTGATGAATAATTTACTTATCGCTGACACTGTGCCACTGAAACCAGCAGATAATTCCTGAAAACAACGCGAGGCTAATCACTGGTAGCAGTAGCAGAGTCATAAGAGGTGCTACAAACCACATAGGCAGCTCCTTACTTGTTTGCGCTGTATTCGCCTGAGGTGACAGACTCACCTTGGTTATCGGCGCTCAGTGTTAGCTGGCTATTGAAGTCATAGATACTTTCAGCTAATTGTGTTTGCAGTGATAACACCAGTTCACGCTTAGTGTTAACCAACAACTCCTGCGCTTGGGTGCTCAGCGTTTGCTCGATGGCGCCCACTACATCAGATACAGGTGCTGCTTCGGCGTGTACAGAAACACTCGCCATTAATGCACCAAATAACACACTCGCTTGAACTGATTTTTTAACGTTTGAAGTAAACATGATGTCGTCCCTTTCCGATTGATTAACTTGACATAGGGACTATTACAAAGGGCGTGCCAACTTATCAAACCATGCTTAACACACTAATTTAATTAGATTTAAAAATTTATTTTAAGCTATAACGAAATAAGCGGGATATTTAGGAAAGGTAAAGTGGTGAAAAATACTACAAGCATTAGTCAATCTCACCACTTTTTAAATCGAATAATTATTGAGCAATTATTTCGCTCTGAATACTTTGGTAAGCCTGCTTGACCACCTCAATACCTGCACCATTTTTATGGGCGTTTTCGCTCAAATAACGACGCCACGCACGGGCACCCGGTAAGCCTTGGAATAAGCCTATCATATGGCGAGTGATATGATTTAAGCGCCCGCCCGCCTGCAAGTGAGCCTCGATATAGGGCAACATAGCCTCAATCACAGCTTCACGGCTAATTACCGCCTTCTGGCTACCACAGAGGATTTGGTCAACCTGCGCCAGAATATAGGGATTTTGGTAAGCCTCACGTCCTACCATCACACCATCTAAGTACTGCAAGTGGTTTTTGGCCTGTTCAAGGCTCGTTATGCCACCGTTAATGCTGATATTGAGCGTCGGATAATCACGCTTAAGCTGATATACCCTGTCGTAGTCTAAGGGCGGGATCTCGCGATTTTCCTTCGGGCTTAAGCCCTGCAGCCACGCCTTACGCGCATGGATAATAAACTCACCACAGCCTTTAGCCATGACAGTATCAATAAAGTGAGTCAAAAACTCATAGCTATCCTGCTCGTCAATGCCGATACGCGTTTTTACCGTCACAGGAATATCAACCACTTGCTTCATAGCATCGACACATTCAGCCACCAGCTCGGGTTCAGCCATCAAACAGGCACCAAAGCGACCGTTTTGCACCCGATCGGAAGGACAGCCCACATTGAGATTCACTTCATCATAACCGCGCTCGGCGGCAAGTTTGGCGCAGCGAGCAAGTTCAGCAGGATTCGAGCCCCCCAATTGTAATGCAAGGGGATGTTCTTCTTGGTTATAGGCAAGATAATCACCACGGCCATGCAAAATCGCCCCCGTCGTCACCATCTCGGTATACAACAAGGCATTTGCCGACATTAAGCGAGCAAAATAACGATAATGACGATCCGTCCAATCGAGCATGGGCGCAATGGAAAAGGTGCGGTCGAGCTGTAGACCATCATTAAGATTATTTTTCAACACGTGACTATCGACTCAAGTAATTAAAATTTGCCAGTAAGTTCAAGCTTTGAGGGATAAAGCGCCTTAATTTAACTGCAGATGAGCCATGCAGCGCCAGCGTAAAAATACAAAACAGTAAACGAGTTAACGTTTACTGTTTTGTTGCCCCTCAGAGCTGGCGGGATTATACCCTAAACCGCCCGCTTTGGGGAGATGAAGCAGGGGCAGAAGCCTAGCTTAGGATCACTACAACTCGCTCCAATGTCTGAGCAAGTTATGGTAAACCCCCGTCAGATTAAACAACTCTTGTTCTGACGCGGCCTGCGCCGTCAACGCTTGAATCGATTGATCGAGTTGAAATAGCAAGCGGCGCTGCCCCTCATCGCGCACCATACTCTGCAGCCACATAAAAGCGGCGGTGCGTTCACCCGAGGTAACAGGAGTGACCTGATGCAGACTCGTTGACGGATACAACACCAATGAGCCCGCCGCGAGCTTTATGCTTTGCTGGCCATAGGTATCTTGGATCACCAGCTCACCACCTTGATAAGTGTCTGGTTCACTTAAAAATAAGGTGGCCGACAGATCGGTGCGCACCATACCTTCGCTGGTCGAGCGAATCGCGTTATCAATATGGTAGCCAAAGGTTTCGCCACCTTGATAACGATTAAACAAAGGAGGATAAAACTGTAATGGCAGCGCCGCCGACACAAATAAAGGGTAGGCCAACAAGCGCGCCATGATCAGCTCGCCGATTTGCAGTACGACAGGGTCATCTTTGTCTAACTGTTGGTTACGTTTGCGGGTACTCGCCATCACGCCCGAGGTCTGATTGCCATCAATCCAAGTGCGGGCATCGAGCTCTTGCCTTAGCTGATTGACTTCTTCTTTAGAAAAAACATTCGGAATTTCAATAAGCATTTCAAAATCCTATTGGAATAGCATAAACATCAAAGGCAGCCCTAGGGCTGCCATTCAGATCTCGATTAATACGGCTTAGAAGTGCATATCGGCACTTAACATCACTAAGCGACCAGCGGCCATATTGGCAAAGTGCGCGGTATACGCTTTATCGTAATAACGCTCATCCGTTAGATTTTGCACGTTCAGGCGTAAGGTCAAGAATTCACTCATTTTATAAGATGAAGTCAAATCAAAACGCCAGTAGGATGGAATCGACAGCGTGTTAGCCGTATTACCATAAACTTTACCCATGTAGTACGCGCCCGTACCAACAGTAAAATCCTCAGTCACATCGTAAGTCGTGAATAAACTTAAGCTATTTTTAGCGGTATTGGGGAAGCGGTTACCATTTTGTGCTTGGTTATAACCATTGCTTTCCAAGGTCGCCTCCAAATAGGTGTAACCACCAAAACCGTGCCAATGCTCAGTGAAGTCACCGGAGAAGCCAAGTTCGAAACCTTTCACCTTTTGCTCACCCACGTTTTCCTGCGGCGAATTACGATCGCCAGAGGTCGCGACCCGAGCGTTGTTTTTCTCGATTTGGAATACCGAACCATTCAAAGATAAACGTCCGGCTAAGAAGTCCCACTTAGTGCCTAACTCGTAGCTTTCAGTATCTTCAGGCTCTAAATCGGCGTTGGTGCTGCCGAGACGGTCCGCGCCATCACCATTTGAGGTACCAGGAGGGTTAGAAGAAGTACCCCACGCGGCATAAATACTGCCGTTTTCAGCGGGCTTATAAAGTACCGATAATTGATAGTTAAAGAAGTCAGTATCATTGCTAAATTGAGAAGTCGAGTTCTCAGCACTGGTGCTGTAATCATCCCAACGGATCCCGGCGTTCACCATCCACGCTTCGGTTAACTCAATGGTGTTAAAGGCATAAAGCGAGCGAGTATCGGTTTCTGTAACTGTCGCATCGGTGCCGAGGGTGATAGTACCAACCCAAGGATCGTGCGGATTCGGATTATCCAGCAGCGTACAGTTGTAGTTGTCCAGCATCGCCTGATCACAACCCGCGTTGCGGCCATTACCCGTATCGACGGTGTAACTTAAATTACTAGTACGTTCGTTACTGAGTTCAGTCCCGACGGCAAAACGGTTCGTCATCCCCGCGAGTTTTGCTTCACCCGAGAGTTGTAATTGAGTGGCTAGAGTCTTAGTAACCGAATGGCGCGACTTAGTGTTTCGCCAAACATAACCATTAGCCACGTTGCCCGTAGTGTCGTCCGGGTTGGTCACAATATAGTAATTGCTGTTACGGCTATAGATGGAGGTCGAAGTGAACTGCATGTCGTTATTAAAATCATGGCTGATCAACACTGACGCCGTATCATCCATAGTGTCGCGAAAATCTCGGGACAACAGACCATAGAAGTTGTCAGGGTCGACATCCGCTGGCTCGCCTGTGGCCTGATCGTAGGGAATACCATAATCAGGAATGTCATGGTTTTCAAAATGATAATATTCGAGCGTCACTTTCGTTGGCGTGGTTAAACCAAAGGTCACCGAAGGCGCTACGCCCCAACGGTTACCCGTGACTTCATCGCGTCCAGGGGTATCGGCATCGTGGGCCATCATGTTGATACGAACCGCAGCCTCATCGGCAATCACATGGTTAACATCGACACTGGCGCGTTTAAGGGAATCCGTTCCAACGGCAACGTCAGCATTAATAAAGTCTTCGGATTGCGCTTTTTTGGTCACAATGTTGATGCTACCACCAACGGCACCACGGCCGTTGTATACAGAGCTTGGGCCTTTCAGGACTTCAATTTGTTCAATGTTAAAGGTTTCACGGCTTTGTGAGCCCACATTACGCATACCATTGATAAAGGTTGAAGATTGGGCATCGTAACCACGGATGAAAGGTCTATCACCGTAGGGGTTGCCACCCTCACCTGTACCTAAGGTAATACCAGGAGTTGCACGTAGCGCATCGGTAAAACTTTGGGCGCCCATGTCTTTGATTAAATCTTGATTGATAACGGTAACAGTTTTAGCGGTATTGAGCAGGTCTTCGGTAAATTTACCCGATTGCACTTTACGGCTGTTGTAACCTAAGTACTCCCCGTTTACTTCAATATGCTCGACTTTTTTATCAACGACTTGCGTTTGCCCTTCCGTTGCCATCGCGGGAATGGCCGAAACCGCCATCCCAATCGTTAACGAACCTAAAACATGAGCACCGAGTGTGACTCGGCCATTACGACGTTTTGCAAATTTCATCAAAAACATTCCTGTTGCGGACTAAACCTGTAACAGATGCCCCCCACCTGTTAATCGCCGCTAATATATTCAAAACATAATTTGCAATCAATAATTATTATCATTTACATTACAATTTAATCTTTATCACATTATCAACAGCGATTGAGTGCTAGGTCTCAATTAGCAAGATATGAGGAAAAACATTTGCACGAATTGAATTTAACAATATGAAAATAAAAGAAATTCAGTATTAAATGGGAAATGCTGCGCTTGCAAAGTGCTGAATAATCAAGCTTCTCTCGAAAACTGATGGATAAATCATTGGAAAGGTATAAGAGGCCGAATGGACCCAAATCAACGGCCGTTGCGCGAAGCAGATGTATTCAGATGCGTAAGATTAAAGGACTGTGTCTTGAGCCTCTGCACGGATAAACAACAATAAAATCGTGAAATTAACCTCACATTTCCATTTGTGTCATCTAAGCTGATAGAGTGTGATTAAGATTGCTGTGGTTCAGCCACTTTTCGTCTAACCTTAATGACATGGTGACCATAAGGCTTAAGTTCATAAGAGGAAACACTGAAGCATGAACGTCAATTTTATTAACCCTTTTCTGCAATCCCTGCTCAATGTCATTTCGACGATGGCAAGCATGGATCTCACTCCGGGCAAGCCCCAAATTAAAACCGACAACTTAGCCAAAGGTGATGTGTCGGGGTTAATTGGTATGGTTGGGCCGCAGACTAAGGGATCGTTATCTATTACCTTTGAACAAAAGCTGGCACTGCAGATCATGCAAAATATGCTTGGGGAAAACCCTGGTAAGATAAACGAAGAAGTCACCGATCTCGTGGGTGAAATTACCAACATGGTCACAGGTGGGGCAAAAAATCTTTTAGGGCAAAAGGGTTACGAGTTCGAAATGGCAACCCCTATGGTGGTCTCGGGTAAAGGGCATACTATTTCCCATAAAGCGAACGGCACCAAAATTATCATGCCCTTCAGCAGCCCATTCGGTAACGCCTTTATTGAAATCTGCTTCGAGAATTAATTCATATCGTTCATGTCGCTCTGCAAGATTGATTATCGCTTCAAAGGCTTAATAACCAAGTGCAGAAAGGCGGGCAGCAAACCGCTCAATCTCCCGCTTCTTAGGGTATAAAAAACGGCGCAAATGCGCCGTTTTTTATTTCTACTCTGATGGCTTATGCAAGGCACACCGCCACCCTTGGGGTGAGTTTAGTCACTAACTCATAGGCGATGGTGCCAATGTGTTCGGCGACTTCCTCAACGGGCAAGGCGGCGCCCCAAAGCAGGGCTTCATCGCCAACTTGGTCTGTCGCATCGGCGCCTAAATCAACGGTTAACATATCCATAGATACACGACCAACAATCGGCACTCGGCGACCATTAACCCATACAGGCGTACCTTCTGGCGCATTGCGCGGATAACCATCACCGTAACCAATCGCCACGACACCAAGGCGAGTATCTTGTTTCGCCGTCCAATAACAACCATAGCCAACGGGCTGTCCCGCCTTGTGATCGCGCACCGCAATCAAACGCGAGACTAAGTTCATCGCCGGGATCAGACCATGATTGGCACCGCAATCCCCCGTCACAGGTGAGACACCATAAAGTGCAATTCCTGGGCGGATCCAGTCCCCTTGGCTCTTAGGCCAATAGAGGGCGCCCGCAGAATTAGCTAAGGTTCTAAACCCAGGCAAATCCGCGGTTAACTGGTTAAAGGTTTGCATTTGCACTTGGGTATAATGATTTTCAGGTTCATCGGCACAGGCAAAGTGAGTCATCAAATGGATAGGCTTGGCGACATTATCACAGGCCATCAAACGCGCATAAACCTGCGTAAATTGCTCAGGCGTCACGCCTAAACGATGCATGCCAGAATCCACTTTCAACCATACGGTGACAGGTTTTGATAGCCTCGCCTGCTCTAACATCTCGATTTGCGACTCGTGGTGCACCACAGTATCGATATCGTGAGCCACCAACAGAGGTAAATCAGTGCTGCGAAAGAAGCCTTCAAGTAATAACAAGCGCGCCTTCACGCCACCGGCGCGCAGTTCTAAGGCCTCTTCTAAACGGGCTAAGCCAAAGCCATCGGCAGTGTGTAAACAGTTGGCGACATTTAATAATCCATGACCATAACCATTGGCTTTCACCACCGCCATCACTTGGCTGCGACTCGCCTGTTGACGCAAGACGGCGAGATTGTTTTGCAGTGCACTACTGCTAATTTCTGCTCGGGGAAAAGGTTTCAAAATTTGCCTTGTCTATTTGGAAAGTCAGGAAATAAAAAGAATACATAAGCAGTGCTTAGCTTCTAACACCAGAAATTAATCTTCTTCAAACTGCGGGCCAGCGTAGTTATCAAAACGGGAAAACTGGCCTTGGAAGGTCAAACGCACACGTCCAATGGGGCCGTTACGCTGCTTACCTATGATGATTTCCGCCGTGCCCTTATCGGGAGAATCGTTGTTATACACCTCATCACGGTAAATAAACATGATGAGGTCCGCATCCTGCTCAATAGACCCCGATTCACGTAAGTCCGAGTTCACTGGGCGCTTATCGGCACGTTGTTCGAGCGAGCGGTTAAGCTGGGAAAGTGCAATCACGGGGATCTCTAACTCTTTAGCCAATGCTTTGAGAGATCGAGAAATTTCGGCGATTTCTAGGGTACGATTGTCCGATAACGCAGGTACTTGCATCAGCTGCAAGTAGTCGACCATGATCATCGATAAGCCGCCATGTTCACGGGCGATACGGCGAGCACGGCTGCGCACTTCGGTCGGGGTTAAGCCTGAACCGTCGTCGATATACATCTTGCCCTGCTCGAGCATGATCCCCATGGTCGAGGATACCCGCGCCCAATCCTCATCATCGAGCTGTCCGGTACGGATTTTGGTTTGGTCGACGCGGCCCAAGGAGGCCAACATACGCATCATGATCTGTTCCGAGGGCATCTCGAGACTGAAAATCAGCACAGGTTTGTCTTCATTCATCGCCGCCTGCTCGCAGAGGTTCATCGCGAAGGTGGTTTTACCCATAGAAGGACGCGCCGCGACGATGATCAAGTCGCCGGATTGGAAGCCCGCTGTCATACGGTCAAGATCGCTAAAACCGCTCGACACCCCTGTCACACCGTTGTGCGGGTTGTTGTAGAGTTGCTCAATCTTATCGACGGTTTTTTCGAGAATGGTTTTAATGCCTTCGGGACCTTCGTTGGCATTGGTACGCTGCTCGGCAATCTTAAAGACTTTACTCTCGGCCAAGTCGAGCAAGGCGCTAGAGTCACGTCCTTCGGGATTGTAACCCGCATCGGCAATCTCATGGGCGACACGGATCATCTCCCGCACCACGGCGCGCTCGCGCACAATCTCGGCGTAGGAAACAATGTTACCCGCGCTCGGGGTGTTTTTGGCAATCTCGCCTAAATAAGCAAAGCCGCCCGCTTCTTCGAGTTGGTTTTCAACTTCAAGCTGTTCAGAAACCGTAATTAAGTCGATGGGTTGACCACTTTCAACCAAACGGTGCATGGCCGCAAAAATCATTCGGTGGGAGCGGGAATAAAAATCCTCTTTCACCACAGTCTCGGCCACTTTATCCCAAGCGTCGGCGTCTAACATTAGGCCACCTAAGACCGATTGTTCAGCCTCTATCGAATGCGGCGGCAGCTTTAAGCTATCGACCTGCACATCTGTCGGCTTATTCTTAGGTTTAAACGCACCTTGTTGTGACATTAACACTCCCGATTTCCAACAACTTAACAAAATATGATATAAAACCCGCGTCAAGCAAACAGGCCGTTTACATTCGCCTGTTACTTCATTCCAACGGACACTCTAACTAAAAATAAGGAAAGAACATGCGTATTGCATTGGTTGCAGCCTTAGTACTGACCTCTGGCGTAGCAACAGCCGATGAAGGACAATGGCAACCTTATCAAATGCCTTCAATTGCAGACAAACTCAGCGCGCGTGGAATCGATATTCCCGCTGACAAATTAGCCGATCTCACCAGTTATCCAATGAATGCCGTTGTTGGGCTGGGCTATTGTACCGCCAGTTTTGTCTCGCCCCAAGGGCTAGTTGTGACAAACCATCATTGTGCCTACAAGGCGATACAATATAACACTAAGAAAGAACATAACTATCTCGAACAGGGCTTTTTAGCCACCTCGATGGATAAAGAACCGTCGGCAGGTCCTAACGAGCGTTTATACATCACCGAAGCCGTGACCAATGTCACCAGCGATGTCACCAAAGACCTCAGTCAAGATCCACTCAAACGCTACGAAGACATTGAAAACCACAGCAAAGCCTTAGTCAAAAGCTGTGAGGCCGATGATAACTACCGCTGTAACGTGCGCAGCTTCCACAATGGCTTGGAATATTACCTCATCAAGCAATTGATGATCCGCGATGTTCGCTTAGTGTACGCGCCACCAGAAAGCGTTGGCGCTTACGGCGGTGATATCGATAACTACGAGTATCCACGCCACTCGGGCGATTTTGCCTTCCTGCGCGCCTATGTAGGTAAAGATGGCAAGCCAGCGGCTTACAGCGAAGATAACATTCCTTACACGCCAAAGAGTTACCTAAAAGTGAACGCCGATGGTGTGAAAGCGGGTGACGGTGTGTTTGTGGCGGGTTACCCTGGCACCACCAACCGTTATAACCTCACCAGCGAGCTTAAATTTGCCAGCGACTGGTTATACCCAACTCAGGCAAAACGCTATCAATTACAGATTGATACTATCGAAGCCATGGGTCAGGAAGATGCCGACATCGCCATTAAATATGCAGGCAATATGGCGTCGATGGCGAACCGGATGAAAAAACTCAACGGTCTGCTGGCAGGCTTTAAAGCCACGGATATCGTTGGTATTAAACAGCAACGCGAAGATGATTTTCTGGCTTGGTTAAAGAAAAACCCTGACCTTAATCAAAACCTTATCAGCGAGCTAGAAGTTTTACTGGCCGAGCAGCAACTGCAAACCCAAACCAATTATTACTTCACCAACGCCCAATCGAGCACACTGCTCACTGCGGCCAATAGCCTCTATCGCTTAGCCAAGGAAAAGCAAAAGAGCGATGCCGAGCGTGAAATCGGTTTCCAAGAGCGTGACCTTGCCATGTTCAGCTCGCGCCTGAAGCGTATCGACTCCAGCTTTGACGTTAAAGTCGATAAAACCCTTTGGTTACAAGATTTAAATTCCTACTTATCACAACCCAACCGTGTTGCCGCCTTAGACAATAAGCTGAATCTAGACGATAAAAATGTCAGCCTAGAAGCAAAACTCGACGGCCTGTATTCGCTCACGACGCTGACAGACCAAGCGCAACGTCTGGCGTGGATGGATGCCGATGCGAAGGCCTTTGAAACCAGCAGCGATCCCTTTATCCGCCTCGCTGTCGCGTTGTACGACACCAATATGGCACAAGAAAAGGCAGAAAAAATTCTAGCGGGTAAACTGTCTACCGCTCGCCCAGCCTACATGGCTGCCGTTATCGACTACTACAAAGCCAACAACTGGCCTGTGTATCCCGATGCAAACGGTACCCTACGTATCAGCTACGGAATGGTCGATGGTTATCAATCCCGTGATGCGCTTTACAAACAGCCATTTACTCGCCTCGATGGCATCGTAGCTAAGCACACTGGTGTTGAGCCCTATAACGCTCCGAAAAAACTGCTCGATGCAATCCATGAGCAGCGTTTTGGCAATCACTTAGTGAAATCTGTCTACCAAGATCCACGCAGCTGGATTTGCCGTCTGTTCTCTTGCTTAGACAAGCCAGAAGAATTTAACTCTGTGCCAGTTAACTTCCTGTCGAGCGTCGATACCACGGGTGGTAACTCGGGCTCACCTGTCTTTAACGGCAAAGGCGAACTCGTCGGCCTGAACTTCGATTCCACCTATGAAGCCATTACCAAGGACTGGTTCTTCAACCCCACCATCACCCGCGCCGTACACGTAGATATTCGATATATCCTGTGGATGATGGATGAAGTAGACCATGCCGATAATTTAATTAAAGAACTCGATTTAGTGAGAAATTAATCCCGAGAGCAAGTTAAGCAGTCCTGAAAAAGCCGCTCAGCGTTAAGCTGTAAGCGGCTTTTATTTTGGCTTCTATTTTAGAACGCATGAACTTTAACATTGAAGATTATCTGAATATGGCTGGCACAGCCATCGATAGCAGAACAACTATTATAAACCGGAGTACATGTCCACAAATCCAAAATTCAGCCATAAAAAAACACCGCCGAAGCGGTGTTTTTTTAGTTTAAAGCAGTTGGTAATTAAGCTTCTGCAACAACAGATACTTTAACAACAGCTTTAACTTCAGTGTGTAACTGAACTTCAACTTCGAAGTCACCAGTAGTACGCAGAGCGCCTAATGGTAAACGAACTTCAGCTTTAGCCAGTTCAACGCCAGCAGCAGTTACTGCATCAGCGATGTCACGAGTGCCAACTGAACCAAACAGTTTGCCTTCATCACCAGCTTTAGAAGCGATAACAACAGCTTCCAGAGCAGCGATTTTTTCAGCGCGTTGGTTAGCAGCAGCCAGATCAGCAGCTAATTTAGCTTCTAATTCAGCGCGACGAGCTTCAAATACTTTAACGTTGCTTTCGTTAGCAACAACAGCTTTACCTTGTGGCAGCAGGTAGTTACGAGCGTAACCAGCTTTAACTGCAACTTGGTCACCCAGGTTACCCAGGTTAGCGATTTTATCAAGCAGAATAACGTTCATTATCAAATCCTCTATATTCGATTAGGAATACTGCAATTACTGATGTAAATCAGTGTATGGCAGTAGAGAAAGATAACGAGCACGCTTGATTGCGCGAGCTAGTTGACGCTGATATTTAGCACTAGTACCAGTGATACGGCTTGGAACGATCTTGCCGCTTTCAGTGATGTAGTTCTTTAAAGTAACGATATCTTTGTAATCAATTTCTGCAACACCTTCAGCGGTGAAACGGCAGAACTTGCGACGACGGAAATAACGTGCCATTTGACAGTCTCCTAAGTTTTCAATTCGACATTTTCGGCATGGATGACTAAGCGATTTTGGCCATTTCGCCCCTGTTGAAGCGTCATAAAACCTTGAACTTGTACTTCCACACCTGCTTTCAGATTGTCTGCCACGCTTTCAAAGCGTGGGCCACTCAATATCACTTGTATTTGTACGTAGACGTTGCGGAGCATATCTGCTTCATAACGCTGCGATTTGTGTTCTAGCATTATCACACTGTGTGCGATGCCTGCCGGGCTTTTAAAGCGTCTGGAACGGGTTATGGTTCCTGACAACACCAAGTTATTGGTGGTCACAGATAAACTTACTCAGCGATTTCTTCAGCGTTAGCTTCATCATATGAGCGGTCGCCAGCTGGGCCACGACGTGAATCGCGCTCATCTTTAGCTTTCGCCATTGGAGATGCTTCAGTAACGGCAACTTTAGTACGCATTACCATGTTACGCAGAACTGCGTCGTTGAAACGGAAAGCAGTTTCTAGCTCTTCAATCGTCTCTGCTGGTGCTTCAACGTTCATCAGAACGTAGTGAGCTTTGTGCAGGTCTTGGATTGGGTAAGCCAGTTGACGACGGCCCCAATCTTCTAAACGGTGGATTTTGCCGTTAGCTTCGGTGATTGCACCGGTGTAACGCTCAATCATACCTGGTACTTGTTCACTTTGATCTGGGTGAACCATAAATACGATTTCGTAATGACGCATTTATTGCTCCTTACGGTTATGTAGCCTCGTTATTGGCTCAGTCAGACCAAGTGGAGGCAAGGAACGAAAATAGTGACTGATTCGAGCGCGAGATAGTACAGAAAGCAGACGCGAAACTCAAGCAATAACTTTGCCTCAACCCGCAATACGGGTATGATGACGCCTCACCCCTATTCGGATATCAAACATCAGCCACTCAAGAACCCAGACTAATGTTACGAGCAATGCTAAAAGTTATCGCCCCTTTGAGTTTGTTTTGCCTATCATTTCCGGCACTTGCGCTTGTACCTCCCGATTATCAGGAACCGCCAAGCGATTTTACTGCTGAAGTCGAAGCCGGCTTACAATTGAACACGGGCAATACCGAGTCGAGCAGTTTTAATGGTCGCACCCAGCTGATTTACGATGCCAAGCAAACGAAACAAGAAGCCACGCTAAAAGCGTATTTCGCCTCAGAGAAAAACCAAACCACCTCAGAGAAGTACGAACTCCAACTGCAGAGCAACTATAAACTCACTAAGGGTTATATCTTTGGCCGTGGTGACTTCACTTGGGATCAGTTCGGTAGTTATACCCAAATCTCAACCCTTTCTTCGGGTTATGGTTTTAATGCCATCAGTACCTATAAGACCAAACTCAGCCTCGAAGTCGGTCCGGGTTATCGATACAACCTGCCTGCAGAATCGGTCGCTGAGCCCGATCCCGCCGCCGAAAAGGATGTGATTTTGCGTACTGCGGCAAAGTTTTCGCAAAAATTGCAGGAATACACCAGCATCAATGCCGATCTCACCGCCGAGGTGGGCGAGAATAACAATACTCTCACCCTCGACATGAACTACAAAAACTTAGTGTTCCAGGATTGGGCATTTAAAATCGGCATGAACGTCAAGTACACCGAAGTGGTTCCCGAAGGCAGTAAGCAGACTGACACAGTCACTACCTTTAACTTGCTCTATACCTTTAGATAATAGAGGTACTCAGTGGTTTGGCTGAAACTAGGTTCACCCTCTCAGCCAAATCCCATTTCAGTCTAATTGAGTGATCCACACACAAAAATGATAACTCAGTCATTAAATCCCAACATATTGCAACACGGAATAAACACCAACTCCTGATATACTCTCCCTGCAACCATACAAGGAGTAGTTAATGGCAAATCCGCTACGCACTTTCGCCTCTTTATATAGCACGACTCTATTAACTGTATTGGCAGGCGGTTTACTCACCACCTATTTAGGCCTGCGCCTGTCGGTGATGCACGTTCCACAGCTATGGATAGGCGGCATGATGTCGGCCTATTACGTCGGTCTGGTGGCGGGCTCTAAGATAGGTCACCGTTTGATTGCCCAAGTCGGGCATATTCGCGCCTTTGTCGCCAGCGCTGGGATAGTGGCCGCCTCCGCGCTCGGCCACGCCTTAGTGGATGAGTTAGCTGTTTGGATCCTCTTAAGACTTATCGTCGGTATGGGCATGATGTGCCAATACATGGTGCTCGAAAGCTGGCTCAATGAGCAGGCCGAAAGCAACCAACGCGGCACTGTGTTTGCCAGCTACATGATAGTCTCGTATTTCGGTTTGATATTGGGCCAAGGTGCCATCAGCCTCTATCCTGAACTCGGCCTAGAGCCGCTGTTACTGATCGCCATCTGTTTTGCCCTGTGTATTGTCCCCATTTCCTTGACCCGCCGTATTCACCCTGCGCCACTGGTACCCGCGCCCTTAAAAATCGCCCACTATTGGCGCAAAGCCCCGCAAGCACTGACGACTATTGCGATAGGTAGCATGATTGTCGGCTCCTTTTACGGCTTGGCGCCCGCCTATGCGAGTAACTTAGGTTTACCGCCCGAGAAAGTCGCCACCTATATGACGGCCACCATTCTTGCGGGTCTGCTGGCGCAATGGCCGATGGGGAAGCTATCCGACATCATGTCCCGCAGCCGGCTTATCCGCATTAACTGCGTACTGCTTGGGATCTTAGCGCTAGCTATCGCCCTCACGCCTTACCATCCCACACTCTCACTGGTGATGACGTTTCTGTTCGGTATTCTTGGTTTTACCTTCTACCCTTTGGCGACGGCACTGGCCAACTCCCGTGTCGAGCAGAGCGAAAGGGTCGGTCTATCAGCCACCATATTACTGACCTTCGGTCTTGGGGCCAGTATCGGTCCGCTTATCGCCTCAACCCTAATGCAATGGCTCGGCAACAGCATGCTCTATGGTTTTATGTCGGCCTGTACCTTAATTCTGTTTTTACGCCTGCGTTATGTTCACTCACAACAAAAGGCCGAAACCAATGTAACTCAAGACTACATCATGGCAACTGGTGACTTAGTTTCATCCCCGCTTGCGGCCGCGCTCGACCCAAGGGTTGATGTCGAATCGGTGCAGGAACAAATGACTCCCACGCCCAGCGACGATGAAGAAGATTTAGGTGCCGATGCCCTCGAAGATGATGACACTGACAACGAACAACAGCTGACATTCGAGTTTGACGTTAATCCAGAGCCGACTTTTGTTGACGCAGAAAGTCACGACCAAGAAGAGTCTCATCTCGATGCGGTGAAAACCGCTTAAGAGGGATTTCAGTTATTCGAGACAATAAAAAAGACGGGCTAGCCCGTCTTTTTTATGGAAAGCTATCGATTAGCTACGGCGTTGACGCACGGCTTCGAATAGGCAGATGCCCGTTGCGACCGACACGTTTAAGCTAGAAACGCTCCCCGCCATCGGAATCGAGACCAAGGTATCGCAACATTCACGACTTAGGCGGCGTAAGCCTTTGCCTTCGGCGCCCATCGCAATCGCTAGCGGCCCTTTAAGATCGGCTTGATATAGCTCGCAATCCGCCTCGCCCGCCGTGCCGACAATCCACACGCCCTTTTCCTGCAGATGACGCATGGTACGCGCAAGATTAGTCACTTGGAATAAGGGCACAGTTTCGGCGGCGCCGCAGGCCACTTTACTCACCACAGCGGTTAAGCCAACTGAATTGTCCTTCGGCACAATAATGCCCTGCACACCCGCAGCATCTGCGTTACGTAAGCAAGCACCTAGGTTATGCGGATCGGTAACACCATCTAAAATCAAAAAGAACGGTAAGTCGGTCTTAGCTAACAACTCATCTAAGTCATGCTCACCAAGGATTTTAGCAGCCTTAACACGGGCAACAATGCCTTGGTGCTGAGCACTCTCGGCTTTATCATCCAACACTTTGCGTGATGTCACTTGGATGCTAGTGCCAAAAGCTTTAGCCTGGCGGATCAGCGGCGTTAAACGCTCATCTTCACGGCCCTGCAACAGCCAAAGTTCAATAATGCGCTCTGGGCTGTGTTTTAACAGCGCTTCAACCGCGTGGATCCCAAAAATAATATCTTGTTTCTTCATTTACTTCTTTCTCGTGCTCCGCTTCGCGGCCTTTGGCTTTTTCGCCGAATTTTTTACGCTTTTCTTAGGCTTAGCGCCTGCTTTAGACTTGGACTTACTCGCCCCGGCCTTATCTGAACTGGCTTTCGATTTCGCGCCTGTCGATTTAGCCGCCTTAGCCATTTTGGCGCCTTCACGGTTTACCCGCTCACGTGCCGTCATCGGTTTTTCTCGACTTGGCGCAGACTTACGGCGACCGCCTTTTCCACTGTCGCCGAGCATGACTAAGTCAATCTGTCTATCATCCAAGTTTACCGCAGCCACTTTTACCGTGACGGGATCACCCACTTGATAGATTTGACCCGTGTGCTCACCAATCAATCGCTGACGCATAGGATCGAACTGGTAATAATCGCTGCCCAGGCTAGAAATATGCACTAAGCCATCGATAAATAAGTCATTTAAGCGAACGAATAAACCAAAGTTAGTGACAGAGGCAATAACCGCCTCGAAGGTGTCACCCACATGGTCCTGCATAAATTCACATTTCAGCCAGTCGCTTACATCACGCGTCGCTTCATCGGCACGACGCTCGGTGTTCGAACATTCTTCGCCTAAGAGATCCAACTCATCGAGCTGATAATGGTAGCCACCATCGGATGTCCACTTTTCATTGGCTTCGCCTTTTTCCTTCGCCAATAAATAGCGGATCACGCGGTGAAGCACTAAGTCAGGATAACGGCGAATAGGCGAGGTGAAGTGCGCATATTCTTCGAGTGCTAAACCAAAATGACCTTCGTTATCAGGTGTATAAATAGCTTGGCGCATTGAGCGCAGCAACATCACTTGAATAAGCTCGGCATCGGGCCTATCGGCGATTTGCAGCATCACATTCTGGTAATCCGCAGGCGTTGGCTCAAGTCCACCGCCCATGCTTAAACCACGTTCGGCCAGAAACTCTTTAAAGTTTGCCAGCTTCTGCTCAGAGGGCGACTCATGCACGCGATAGAGGATTTCACCCTTGTGCTTTTTCACAAACTTAGCGGCCGATACGTTGGCCAAAATCATACATTCTTCAATGATTTTATGAGCTTGATTACGCGCTCTTGGCACAATCTTATCGATCTTGCGCTGATCGTTAAAAATAAACTGCGTTTCTAAGGTCTCAAAGGCAATCGCACCACGCTCGGCGCGCTGTTCATCGAGCGCTAAATAGAGTGACTGCAAACATTGCAGATGCGGGAATAGCGCTTCATGTTCAGGCGCAATAGGTCCGCCTTCGAGCATGCCAGCCACTTGGGTGTAAGTGAAGCGCGCATGTGAATGCATTACCGCGGGATAAAACTTATAACCAGAGAGCTTACCTCGGGCTGAAATCGTCATCTCAGCGACCATACACAGGCGGTCGACATGGGGATTAAGCGAGCACAGGCCGTTAGAGATTTTCTCCGGCAGCATAGGGATCACTTGCGACGGGAAATACACAGAGTTACCACGGGCACGGGCTTCGGTATCTAGGGCCGAATCGGTACGCACATAGTAGCTCACATCCGCAATCGCCACCCACAGACGCCATCCGCCACTAGGCTTAACTTCGGCATATACCGCATCGTCAAAGTCGCGGGCATCTTCACCATCGATGGTCACTAAGGGCAGATCTCGCAGATCGACGCGGCCAACTTTATCGGCTTCGGTCACTTCATCTGGGATCCGGCGCAGTTTTTTCTCAATCACCGCCGACCACGTATGGGGAAGATCGTAATTGCGCAGGGCTATTTCGATTTCCATTCCCGGTGCCATTTGCTTGCCAAGCACTTCGGTCACTTTGCCTGCGGCTTTAACAAATCGACCGGGACGGCGGGTTAATTCTACCACCACCACATCGCCTTGACGGGCGCCATTGCGATCTTCACTAGCGATTAAAATTTCTTGGGTAATGCGCTTATCATCGGCAATCACAAATGCCATGCCACTGTCGACATGGAATCGACCAACAATCGCAGCACTACGGGGCTGGATCAAACGGACAATACGGGCTTCTCGACGACCTTTACGATCCATACCGGCTTTTTGTGCCAGCACTTTATCGCCATGGAAATACATCAGCATGTCGCGATTTGAGATAAATAAATCGTCGCCACCTTCGTCAGGTTTAAAGAAGCCGTAGCCTTCTCTGTGCCCAAGAACAATGCCGGAGATCAGATCCATTTTATCAGGTAAGCCGTAGCTTTGACCGCGGGTAAATACCAATTCACCGTCGCGCTCCATCGCCCGTAAACGGCGGCGCAGGGCTTCTAATTGCTCTTCATCATGGATCTGTAGTGCAGCAGCGATGCTGTCACGGGTAATAGGTGATTTTTGAGAACGTAAGTACTCGATAATATACTCACGACTTGGGATAGGGTTTTCGTACTTATCCTGTTCACGCTCGAAATGAGGGTCTTTGATCATTCAATATCCAATATTTCTGTCTCAATCTGTAGAGACAACTCAACGGGTTCGCAAGTGCTCTTGCTGGGCCCGCGCCACTGCACTGGCGGGCATTTTAGCGGCTAACACCTGCAGTAATGACAAGGCTTTTTTCTTAGTCGCCTCATCGGTAAATACATTGTTGTATAACCAGTTATAGGCCATTTCATAGTCTCTTGGACTACCATAACCTTCACCGTATAAACGGACCAGCATCATCCGCGCGGCTAAACTACCGCTCGCTGCCGCTGGCAATAAATAATTGACCGCACGGTCTTTATTACGAATAACAAACTTACCATTTTGATAATATTCGGCAAGTTTCACCATGGCCTCGGGGCTGCCCTGCTCAGCTGCATCACGCAATAACCCCATCCCTTTGACCGCATTGGCTTTTACACAGGTTCCGTGGTTGAGCATTTCTCCCCACAAAAACTGATACAGGGGCTGCTTTAAGACTTCTGCGCGCGCTTCGATGTCTTGCACTAACTGACAGTCATCTTGTTTGACTCTTGCCAAATACTTTTCACCGCGGATCATTTCAAGCAATTGATCTTGAGAATAAATATCCACCGCCTGTGTTTCAGCAAAGCACATTGAAGATACTAAGGGCAGCAGCGCAACTAATGCAGTACGTAGCATAACGACTCTCAATGACAATAAGGTGAATACTTGCATCGGCAGTATAACCTATTTCTTGAGCTCGAGCCGAATTTCTAACCACGAAAGCAAACAGGAAGGAACAGCAGAGGGTGAAAAGGCCGTGAAACACGGCCTCTACGATTTTAGTTAAACGGGCTAACTAAAATCATCGTCTCATTACGGTCTGGACCGGTAGAAATGATGTCGATCGGCGTTTCTAACAACTCTTCAATACGCTTGATGTAGTTGATAGCTGCTTGCGGTAACTGATCTAAAGAGGTCGCACCGAAAGTTGACTCGCTCCAGCCTGGCATAGTTTCATAAACAGGAGTGACCTGCTCATAACCTTCAGCTGCTAATGGCGTAACTTTGGAGATAGTGCCATCTGGATGTTGATAACCCACACAGATCTTCACTTCTTTCAGGCCATCAAGTACGTCTAACTTTGTTAAGCAGAAGCCGCTTACGCTGTTGATTTGTACTGCGCGGCGCATTGCCACTGCATCTAACCAACCTGGACGACGTTTACGACCAGTAGTCGCACCAAATTCATGACCTTTAGTCCCTAAATGATCACCTACTTCACATAAGAGTTCAGTTGGGAAAGGACCAGCACCAACGCGAGTGGTGTATGCCTTCATGATACCTAAGACATAGTCTAAATGACGTGGACCAAAGCCGCTGCCTGTCGCCACACCACCTGCGGTCGTATTTGACGAAGTCACAAACGGATAAGTACCGTGGTCAATGTCTAACAGTGTACCTTGTGCGCCTTCGAACAGGATTGGCTCACCCGCTTTACGCGCGTTATCCAAAAGTTCAGTCACGTCAACACACATACTCTTCAGATAGTCAGCTAAGGCTAACGCATCGCTAAGTGTTTGCTCGTAATCTACGGCGTCAACTTTGTAGTACTCTGTCAGCATAAAGTTATGATATGCCATAACTTCTTTCAGCTTTTCAGCAAATAGTTCAGCATTGAACAGATCGCCCACACGCAGACCGCGACGAGAAATCTTATCTTCATACGCAGGACCAATACCACGACCCGTAGTACCAATAGCTTTGTTACCGCGCGCTTTTTCGCGAGCGATGTCTAAGGCACAGTGGAATGGTAGGATCAGCGGACATGCTTCAGAAATCAGCAGACGTTCCTCAACAGGAATGCCACGCTCTTTGAGCATGTTGATTTCTTTCATCAGTGCGTCGGGTGCAAGCACTACACCATTACCGATAATGCATTTAACATTGTCGCGTAGGATGCCTGATGGGATCAGATGAAGTACGGTTTTATCGCCATTGATCACTAAAGTGTGACCTGCGTTATGACCGCCCTGGTAGCGAACTACATATTTTGCCTGTTCTGTTAGAAGGTCGACAATCTTACCTTTTCCTTCGTCACCCCATTGAGTGCCGAGAACAACTACGTTTTTGCCCATTGTTTGCTGCAAGGTTGTGGTTAAAAAAGAATTCTAACAGATTTTAAACCGCAAGTGGTAAGGCATTTATGAAAAAATAATCAAAATGACCACACCAGCAGTGACTAATGAGCCACCGATGCGACGCAAAACTTGCTGATTTTGATTGGAAAGTTCATTTAAATATCGGCGCCATTTATTGGGGAATAACAATGGTCCCACACCTTCCAAAATCAACACCAGTGCCACGGCTAGCATAAATAACTGTAAGCTCATCTTCCTCTCTCTTAGCTTTTTCTACCCTAAAAATCGGTGATTAATACGAGGATAACCAATTTTAGGCAATAAAAAACCCAGCATAAGCTGGGTTTTTTGAGATTCCAAAACGTATTAACGCTTAGAGAATTGTGGCTTACGACGTGCTTTACGTAGACCCACTTTCTTACGCTCAACTTTACGAGCGTCACGGGTAACGAAACCAGCAGAACGTAATGATGGACGCAGAGCTTCATCTAATTGCATCAGGGCACGAGTGATACCGTGACGGATTGCACCTGCTTGGCCAGTGATACCACCGCCTTTAACAGTTACATAGATGTCCAGCTTGTCAGTCATTTCAACTAACTCTAATGGTTGACGAACAACCATACGAGCAGTTTCACGACCAAAGTATTGGTCCAAAGGACGTTGATTTACAACGATGTTGCCACTACCAGCTTTAGCGAATACGCGTGCTGTAGAGGTTTTGCGACGGCCAGTGCCGTAGTACTGAGTTGCAGCCATTTGCTTAATCCCGTTTAGATATCAAGAACTTGAGGTTGTTGTGCAGCGTGGTTATGTTCTGCGCCAGCGTAAACTTTCAGTTTACGGAACATGGCACGGCCCAGTGGACCTTTTGGTAACATACCCTTAACTGCTTTCTCGATGATCATTTCTGGCTTATGAGCTTGCAGCTTTTCAAAGCTGATTTGCTTAATGCCACCAGGGAAGCCTGAGTGCGAGTAGTACGTCTTGCCTTGCGCTTTGTTACCAGTAACAGTAACTTTCTCAGCGTTGATAACGATGATGTAATCACCAGTGTCAACGTGAGGAGTGTATTCAGGCTTGTGCTTACCGCGTAAACGCAGAGCGATTTCGGTAGCGATACGACCTAAAGTTTTGCCGTCTGCATCAACGACGAACCAGTCACGAGTTACAGTTTCTGGTGTAGCAGTAAAAGTCTTCATTATTACAAAAACCCAAAGTTAATTTTCTGTCTCACATGTTGCTTGCAATGACAAACAACACAAAATTGCCTTTCAGTACCCCTTCGAGTACTTAACTCGGCGTACAACTTCCACCTAGTTTGGTGGAGTAACGTGGGCAGGTGGCGGATTATAGACAAACGTGAGTTAAAAATCACCTGATATTTTGACAAAAATCATAAAAATTCGATCGATGTGGCTCATTACTACGCTAAGGAATGAGCCACTGAAGATTTGTCGAGAAAAACCCCGCAAAGCACGCTCTGCAATAGTCTAAGACTTAGGGTAAATGCTCTGATTTTAAGTAATCGTGGGATTGCATTTCAATCAAACGGGAACGACAACGTCTGAATTCAAAACTCAATAAGCCGTCGGCATAAATGTCTTCTAACGGCACCTGCGCGGACACGATCAATTTAACGTTGCGCTCGTAAAACTCATCCACCATGGCCAAAAAGCGTCTGGCGATATCATCACCCGTTAAAAATGCGCCCATTTGCTCAATGCCACTCACCAGCACGGTATGATAAATCCGCGCCAGTTCCATATAATCCCGCTGACTACGGGGGCCATCACATAAGGCTCTAAAATCAGCAAGCAACACACCTTGCGCCTGTTGGCGAATGCTGATTGCGCGCCCTTCAATCTCAATCGCATCGGTTGACACTTCGGCCTCGGGGGCTAACTGACGGAAATAACGCAGCAGATTAGTGTCGGCCTCTTCATCGAGTGGATGGTGATAAATCTCGGCCTGCTCCAGTGTGCGTAGACGATAGTCGATGCCCGAGTCCACATTGAGTACTTCACAATGCTGATTGATCAGCGCGATCGCAGGAAGAAATCGCGCCCGTTGCAACCCATTTTTATATAAGTCGTCAGGGATGATATTTGAAGTCGCCACTAATACCACGCCTTCTTTAAAGAGCGCTTGGAATAAGGTGCCAAGCAACATGGCGTCGGTGATATCTGACACGAAAAACTCATCAAAACAAATGACTTTATATTTTGCCGCCATTTGTTTGGCAATCACTAATAATGGATCGCGCGTACCTTTAAGGGTGTCTAAATCTAAATGCAGTTGATGCATAAAACGATGAAAGTGCGCCCTTAACTTTTGATTGCCAGGTAATGCATCAAAGAAGGTGTCCATCAAATAGGTTTTACCGCGGCCTACGCCTCCCCAAAGATAAAGCCCTTTTGTAGGCGCGGGTGCCGACTTTAAGCCAAAAGAGGTCAATAGCTTACCAAATACAGAATTAGGCTCTTCGGCTGCGGTGAGATCCTCATAAACGCGTTGCAGCGCCTTTACCGCCATTTCCTGCGCCGGATCATGGGAAAAACCATCACGAGTAAGATCTTTTTGATAATGCTGCCAAGGGCTTAACTGGGGCACGTTATTATTCTCTTTTGTCCTTTGGAAAAACTGCGTCGATATTAACACGGCCAAGATGACGCAGCATATATTTATACCCTATCAACTTGGATCTGTAGTGAGCTTGCGGAAGGGCCCAGCACAACGGCTTAATATGATAAAACTGATGAGGAAGAACTATGCTGTTAGCTGATTAAACTCAATGATTGGAAGTTATTAGGACTTGAAAAATACCTTAAAAGCCCACAGGTTTCACTTCAGTTACAGTCAATAAAATGTTGATAAAATAACCGTTAAGAAATTAACCTTTGTTAATATTGATGAACTTTTTCAATGAGGTGCGTGTCCGAAAGGTTACCTAGGCAAATAGCCGGTACCGATACAGATTTGATCTGGTGCGGACACAAACTGACGACGCATTACATCCAGATCCTTGATCCCTTATTTGGAGTTATGAATAGATGAAAACGAAATTATCTGTACTTTCAGCCGCAATGTTAGCCGCAACCCTGACAATGATGCCTGCGGTTTCACAGGCCGCTATTCCGCAATCTGTTGAGGGACAACCCATACCCAGTCTTGCGCCTATGCTAGAGCGCACGACTCCCGCAGTGGTTTCTGTAGCGGTTTCCGGCACCCATGTTTCTAAACAACACGTTCCGGATGTGTTCCGCTATTTCTTCGGCCCGAATGCACCGCAGGAACAAGTACAAGAGCGTCCATTTAGAGGCTTAGGCTCAGGTGTGATTATTGATGCTGACAAAGGCTATATTGTCACCAATAACCATGTGATTGACGGTGCCGATGATATCCAAGTTGGCTTACATGACGGCCGTGAAGTCAAAGCCAAATTGATTGGTACCGACTCAGAATCCGACATTGCCTTACTGCAAATCGAAGCTAAAAATCTGGTCGCAATTAAAACCTCCGACTCAGATGAGCTGCGTGTTGGTGACTTTGCCGTGGCTATTGGTAATCCCTTCGGTCTAGGACAAACCGTGACCTCAGGGATTGTCAGTGCCCTAGGCCGTAGTGGTTTAGGCATTGAAATGCTTGAAAACTTTATCCAAACCGACGCAGCAATTAACAGTGGTAACTCGGGTGGCGCGCTGGTTAACCTTAAAGGTGAACTGATCGGTATTAACACGGCTATCGTCGCACCAAACGGTGGTAACGTCGGTATCGGTTTTGCGATTCCCGCAAACATGGTGAAAAACCTAGTGGCTCAAATTGCCGAACACGGTGAAGTTCGCCGTGGCGTGCTGGGGATTTCAGGCCGTGATTTAGATAGCCAACTTGCCCAAGGCTTTGGGTTAGACACTCAGCACGGGGGCTTTGTGAATGAAGTCACTGCGGGCAGTGCTGCTGAAAAAGCAGGTATTAAAGCGGGCGATATTATTGTTAGCGTCGATGGCCGTGCGATTAAGTCGTTCCAAGAGCTGCGAGCTAAAGTGGCAACCATGGGCGCAGGCGCCAAGGTCGAACTGGGCCTTATCCGTGATGGTGATAAGAAGACCGTGAGTGTCACCTTAGGCGAAGCTAGCCAAACCACTGAAAAAGCGGCTGGTGCTGTACATCCTATGTTGCAAGGAGCCTCATTAGAGAATGCCTCTAAAGGGGTTGAAATTACCGATGTCGCGCAAGGCTCGCCTGCGGCAATGAGTGGTCTGCAAAAAGGCGATTTGATTGTCGGTATCAATCGTTCTGCGGTGAAAGATCTCAAATCACTCAAGGAACAGCTCAAAGATCAAGAAGGTGCTGTAGCCCTGAAGATCCTGCGTGGTAAGAGCTTATTGTACCTAGTGCTGCGTTAATCGATACGCCGGTCTGATTTATATCCCATTATCAGATGCGGATCAGCATAGGGAACGCGCGTTCCCTATGCTTTAACTTGTTAAACATGTTAATCTAACTCACCTTTTTCAATATTTAGCCTGCCATGACAATAAAAGAAACCCTGTTATATCTCGGTAAAGCCGTGCTTTTCGGCCTTATCATGGCGGCCATGTTTTTATTGGTGACTCACTACTTCGATAATAAGAGTCTTGGCAATTCACTTCTGCAAAACCGCGGTAATAATACAGTTGAACTGTCCTTTGCTAAGGCAGTGCGCCGCGCAGCACCTGCCGTAGTCAATATTTACAGCTTAAGTATCGATCAGAGCCGTCCATTGAATTCTGGCTCACTCCAAGGCCTAGGCTCAGGGGTGATCATGAGTAAAGAAGGCTATATTCTCACGAATTATCATGTCATTAAAAAAGCCGATGAAATTGTTGTCGCCCTACAAGATGGCCGCAAATTCACCTCGGAAGTCGTAGGTTTTGATCCCGAAACCGATCTTTCAGT
Organism: Shewanella sp. GD03713; assembly: GCF_029843705.1. Taxonomy (NCBI): domain Bacteria; kingdom Pseudomonadati; phylum Pseudomonadota; class Gammaproteobacteria; order Alteromonadales; family Shewanellaceae; genus Shewanella; species Shewanella sp. GD03713. The sequence goes on along the minus strand of NZ_JAOCIW010000001.1, from coordinate 784,960 downwards.
GCTTAAGATCGAAGGCGATAATCTTCCTACTGTGCCAGTCAATCTCGAAAGCCCACCGCAGGTTGGTGATGTGGTATTAGCCATTGGTAACCCTTATAACCTTGGGCAAACCATTACCCAAGGTATTATCAGCGCCACGGGTCGTAACGGCTTGAGTTCGGGTTATTTAGACTTTTTACAGACCGATGCTGCGATTAACGCCGGTAACTCAGGCGGCGCCTTAATCGACACTAATGGTAGCCTGATTGGTATCAACACCGCCGCCTTCCAAGTGGGCGGCGAAGGTGGCGGCCACGGCATTAACTTCGCGATCCCGATTAAACTGGCCCACAGCATTATGGGTAAACTGATTAAAAATGGTCGAGTGATCCGTGGTGCCTTAGGGATCTCTGGCGAACCGATTAACCCTGTTGTGGCACAAATCCTCAACCTGCCCGATTTACGTGGTGTATTAGTTACTGGTGTCGATCCTAATGGTCCAGCGGCACGAGCGCAGCTTATGCCAAGGGATGTAATCATCAAATACGGCGACGAAGATGTGCCTGGGGTCGAAATGCTGATGGATAGAATTGCCGAAACTACGCCCGGCAAGAAAATCATGATGACGGTTATTCGCCAAGGCAAGGAGCAAGTATTGCCCGTGATTATCGATGAGAAAGTCGTCGTCGATAATTAAGCTCAGTAACTGACTTTGTTAATCTCAGAATGAGGCATGTAAAACCTCATTCTGAGTCATCGTCCAAATCACCTATTACCTCATCCCTCAATTAGCAAAGCTATTTATCTCGCACTGCAATTTTTAACTGGCTTTGCTCAAACAGTGACTCTTGTTATCGCTTTTAAAGGTTTGGTCTCTTGATAAAACAAGTGGCAGAACCGCTCGCAAGTAACTTCCCCTCACTGTTTCGAATCGTGCCTTCGGCAATACCCAGCGAGCGAGAAACATGTGTCACTTTTGCTTCAGCAATAAGCTGCTCATTCATGGGGACAGGTCTCATCATTTTAACGGCTAAATCCACAGTCCCGTAGCTAACACCGGCTTCTAGCAGGCTATGTACAGCGCATCCGGTGACAGAATCCAATATCGTTGCAGCAAACCCTCCGTGTACGCCTCCCATAGGATTACAATGTTGTTCCGTTGCACAGCAACCCAATACAACCGCGCCGGGGCTGACTTGAAGATTAAACATGCCCATAGTGTCAAAAATCGTTGGTGGTATGTCGCCGTTGATGATAGCGCTTAAATGTTCCAATCCGCTGAGATGAGAGATATTCAATTTTTATCCTTTAAATAAGTAATGCAGAGTGAATTAACGAGCAACAATACGAAGCGAATTCTTATAAAGCAGCAAGATGTAACCAATTAATATGCATCCCATTATTGCTTCTAAAGCGATAAACAAATGGATTTTCATCGCAATGCTATTTAACGGAGCGTAGTTGTAATGCCCAAGCGTAAGTATGTTGCATACTCCGTAAACGATAAGAATTGTGGCGCCTATATGATGATGCCCTTTTTTAATCACGTAGAATCCTAACGGCGCCAGAGGTGTCATAACAAACCAAAAGAGATCAACAAGTTTAGGATTTAACCAGTTTGGTTCAGGGTAATGGGCAAAAAATAGTATGTTGTCGACGTAATGCAGAACACTACTCAAAAACGTAGCAATCAGTATCCATTTAAGGGGAATTAACCACTGTCTTGATGTGCCCATATTGCTTTATTTTCCTTATTAATCGCCGTGAACCAATCTAAACTGGCTTGCCATAGAGGAATCGCGTTTTTACGGAAGTACCCCATATGCCCAATCTTGCCGCCTAAGATCTTTGGTGAGAGATCAAGACGGGTTAATGGCGCATTACTGTAGTGCTGAATAAATGCATCTCGCGATTCAGGCATAGCCCAAAGATCATCCAGCGCATTGGCTGCAACCATAGGGGTCTGTACCGATTGGAAGAGTTTTTCAATTCCATCCATGGTGGGATCGTCAAAAAAGTAATGACGAAAACGACACCAGTGCCGCCATTGTTTAAACACGTTTTTTGGCAGATCTTCGCCCATTCCCAATAGGTTCCAAGCGCAGTATCCCTTCCACCATGTCAGGAGCGGCAAAACGATATTCCACATCGTTAGTACTTTAACTCGTTCAAACAAGGGCATATAACCATGCCAACCCGCGCCTGTACCAAATATATAAGCACCTGTGACTTTTTGATGATTTGGCAGTAAACCAAATGCATGACCACCATAGGAATGACCCACAATAAAAAGTGGGGCGTCATCTTTACTCATAAACTGGACTGCGGCAGCGAGATCTTGTTTACCCCAGTCGAGAAGGTTCATTTCAAAACCCTCTAGCGTTTCAGGTTTGGATTGTCCTATTCCACGGTAATCAAAGGTTAATGTTTCAAATCCTTGTTCACTTGCAAATTGAGCAAAGCGTCGATAAAACGCCTGCGGCACACCAGTCGCCCCCGCAACAATGACTCGACCTTGCATAGCCTTTTCTGTGCAAAACAGCTGGCCACGGAGTAAATAATGATCTTCCGTGTAAAACGATGTTGAGATCATAGCGCTCACTAATTATAACGAGTGTCTTAATGTATTTTTGATGCTAGCCTATAACAACTGTTATAACAAGTGGGATTTTCATGGGCACAATCTCTAATGAGGGTCGTCAGCGGGTCATTGAAGCCGCCGCAATCATGCTTGCTTCAAGCGGTTTACGGGCCATAAGTATTCGTGAAGTGGTCAAGTTTTCAGGTACTCCGTTAGGTTCCGCGTATCACAACTTCCCCGGTGGAAAACAGCAGATAATTACTGAAGCCATTATTTGGGCAGGCGCTCAAGCATCCGCGCAACTCAGTGCTTGTCTTGATAAAGATCGAAACAACGGCATTAATTTGTTTTTATCACTGTGGCGCCAACGTCTTGTTGGTTCACAATATCGTCATGGCTGTCCGATTGTTGCAGCAGCGATAGAACTGCCAGAAGAGGATGAAGCTTCAGAAATAAAAGCGGCAGTGGCACGAGTATTCAGTGACTGGCAGTCATTATTAGCTCAACACTTCGAGTCATTAGGTCACACAAAGACCTCAGCCAATGCCATGGCACTTAGCATTATTGCCTGCATTGAAGGCGCTGTTGTGATGTGTCGGGGATACCAAAGCATTGAACCCTTCGATGCGATATTAGAATGTATCCCTAAATTAGTTGGGAAGACGCGCTAATTGACTCTAATTATTCCCCTGTCTTTTCAGCTGAATGAATATAATAAAAAACCAGCACTAGGCTGGTTTTTTATTGGGAGCTAATCCTACGCAAATGTTATTGCACACGTTCTACATGCGCGCCCAATCCTTGGAACTTCTGCTCGATATGCTCATAACCGCGATCTAAGTGATAGATGCGATCGACGATGGTTTTACCATCGGCGACTAAGCCTGCGATCACTAAACTTGCCGAAGCGCGTAAATCGGTCGCCATCACCTGCGCACCACTCAAAGACTCAATGCCTTGGATGATGCAAGTATTGCCTTCAAGCTCCATGTTCGCGCCCATACGGATGAGCTCTGGCACGTGCATAAAGCGGTTTTCGAAGATAGTTTCGGTAATGGTCGCCGTGCCCTGGGCTAATACGTTAAGCACACAGAACTGCGCCTGCATATCGGTTGGAAAACCTGGGTATGGCGCCGTCTTGATATTTACCGCTTTTGGACGCTTGCCTTCCATGTCGAGCTCAATCCAATCTTCACCTGTGGTGATCTTGGCGCCCGCATCTTCAAGTTTCGCGATAACAGACTCTAACGAAGCAGGATCGGCCTTTAAGCAACGGATACGACCACGGGTCACAGCTGCAGCAACCAGGAAGGAACCGGTTTCGATACGGTCTGGCATCACGCGATACTCACAGCCCTGTAGACGCTCAACGCCTTGAATACGCAGTGTGGCACTGCCGACACCAGTGATCTTCGCGCCCATGGCAATCAAACAGTTAGCCAAGTCAATCACTTCTGGTTCACGGGCCGCGTTTTCAATCACGGTTTCGCCATCGGCAAGTGCCGCGGCCATCAACAGGTTTTCGGTCGCACCCACGCTCACCATGTCCATAAAAATATGGGCGCCTTTTAAGCGACCATCGACACGGGCCTTGATATAACCTTCTTTCACTTCAATCTTGGCGCCCATCATTTCGAGACCATGTAAGTGAAGGTTTACTGGACGAGCACCAATGGCGCAGCCACCGGGTAATGACACATCTGCGGTGCCATAACGGGCTAATAACGGGCCAAGGATCAGAATAGAGGCACGCATGGTCTTAACGAGATCGTACGGTGCGCAGAACTCGTTAAGGTTCTTGGTCGAAATACGGATTTGACCATTGCCTAATTCATCCACATCGGCGCCTAGGCAGCGCAGCAATTTACAGCTGGTGCTCACATCGCGCAAATTGGGGACATTCGACACAATAAAATCAGTCTCGGCTAACACGCCTGCCATCAGAATCGGCAACGCGGCGTTTTTAGCGCCGGAAATAATCACATCACCAGCAAGCGGAGGGCTTGCTTGAATCGCTAATTTATCCACTTTTCCTCACTACTAGCTGTTGAAAATTTTCTCGCGTTTCCATTGGGTCGGCGTGAAAGTTTTAATCGTTAACGCATGTAACTCACCGCTGGCGATATAGCTCATCAGGGGTGCATAAATGGCTTGTTGTTGTTTTACACGGCTCATGCCGTCAAAACATTCACCGACCGCGATCACTTTGTAGTGGCTGCCATCGGAGCTGGCGTGCACTTCATCGAGTGCTAACGCGTCACGTAAAATCTGTTCTATTAAGCTGCATTCCATGAAATTCGGTACCTTTTCAATTCGCTTCTTCGGTGAAGAAGGACTGTAAATCATATAAATCGATTAATTTTTTTAGCTGATCCGACGCTGAGCATAGCTGCAGTGGCGTGCCATGCTGGCGCACTAACGCCAGCAAAAAAGCCACGCCAGCACTGTCGCTGTATTCCAGCTCAGTGAGCGACAAGATTTGGGTTTCTTGGCTTAACAGGCTTTGCCTTTGCGGCCATAACGCGGCCACTTGTTCCTGTGATAAACGCCCTTTTAGGTGGCAAATTTTACCCTGTTGCACAAATTCAACCACGGCGCTTACTTCCCTGCTTTAGGCTGTTTAGTCACTTTGTCTTTGGTGCGCTCTTCCAGCATCTTGATCACGGCATCAATCCCCTGTTGGCGGATAAGATTCGAGATTTCAGATTGCTTAGAGGACAGCAAACTCACGCCTTCGGCAACTAAGTCAAACGCCTTCCAAGAGTCATCCTTGAGGCGACGAACTTTAAACAACAGCTTAATCGGCGGACGACCCGCTTCGATAATCTGTACGTTTACGTCGACAATCTTCTCATTGCTGAAATCACTACCGGGAGAAAACTCCACTTTTTGGTTAGTGTATTCGGTAAAAGCTTGAGCATAGGTTGAGACCAGGTAACCTTCGAAGGCATCGACGAAGCGATTGCGCTGATCTTCGGTCGACTCTTTTAAATACTGGCCTAACACTTTGTATGAAGCGTATTTATAGTCGATGTAAGGCATCAACTCTTCACGCACGATCACCTTGAGGTGATCCGCATCGGCATCGATCAAGGCTTTATCTTGATGAAAGCGGTCGAAGGTTTTGTTGGCAACGGATTTCACCATGGCATACGGGTCCATAGTGTTAATCGTGGCATCATCCGCCAGTGCGGTCGTTGCAGTAAATATCCATACTAACGGCAGTAAAAAGCGCGATAAGCGTTTAAACATAGCGGTAACCCCTATTTATCCTTTGAACCCATACTATATAAGAACTGACCAATCAGATCTTCTAACACTAATGCGGAGCGAGTATCGTCAATCTTGTCGCCATCTTTAAGCATACTCACGTCATCATCGACAAAGCCCGGTGTTAATCCGAGGAACTGCTCACCGAGTAAACCTGAAGTTAAAATAGCTAAGCTACTGGTTTCAGGGAACTTATCGAAACGCTTGTCCATTACAATCGTCACCACAGCCACTAATTTGACTGGGTCTAAATCAATCTTACTCACGCGGCCAACCACAACGCCGCCGACCTTGACCGGAGAGCGTACCTTCAAGCCGCCGATATTAGTGAAGTTGGCGGTGAGGGTATAGCTGCTGTCGCTGGTCTGCACTTCGATATTGGCGACTTTAAACACCAACACCAAAAAGGCCGCTAAGCCCGTTAAGAGAAACATACCCACTAATAATTCAATTTTTCGTGTCAACATGCTCAGTTACCACTCTGTTAATCCGTCTATCTGTATCCTTGGCGCTGCAATCCGTTAGCTGCCAAACATCAGGGCTGTTAGTAAAAAGTCCAATGCCAGTACGGCGAGGCTCGATTGCACCACGGTTGAGGTGGTTGCACGGCTGATCCCTTCAGGATTGGGCACCACTTGATAGCCGCGATATAAGGCTATCCAAGTCACCACCACGGCAAAGACGCCGCTCTTAATCAGGCAGTTCACTATGTCTTGGCGCCATTCGACCGAGGCTTGCAGAATCGACCAGAAAGCCCCGCCATCGATACCTTTCCATTCCACGCCGACTAAATGGCCGCCATAAATGCCTACCGCAGTAAACATCAGCGCCAACAGCGGCATACTGATCACCCCCGCCCAAAAACGTGGCGCAATGATTTGCCTGAGTGGGTCAATCGCCATCATCTCTAAGCTGGATAACTGCTCGGTACTCTTCATCAGACCGATTTCGGCGGTCAGCGCCGAACCTGCACGGCCCGCAAATAATAGCGCTGTGACCACAGGACCGAGTTCACGCAGTAAGCTCAGGGCCACCATGGGGCCTAAGCTCTCCTCAGTACCGAAACCGACTAAGATGTTGTAGCCCTGCAGCGCCAACACCATGCCGATAAACAGGCCCGAGACCACAATAATGACCATAGATTGTACGCCGACCACATAGATTTGGCGCACTAATAATGGAAAACCTTTACGCACCCGAGGCCAGCGAAAAATCGCGCCCCAGAGCATCAGGCCAGCACGGCCAAAACCGAGCACTAACTCGATAGCGCTGCGGCCGAGGTCGGCAATACTGTCGAATAACTTCACTTGCCAGCTCCTTTAGCCATTAATTCTTGCTGATAATCCTTCACCGGATAGTGGAACGGCACAGGGCCGTCGGGCGCGCCTTGAATAAACTGTTTGAGCTGCGGATTATCCGCATGCTTTAACTCCTCAGGCGTGCCATGGGCGATCACTCTTTTATCTGCCACCACATACACATAATCTGCAATCCCGAGCACTTCATCCACATCGTGGGACACCACAATAGAGGTCAGATTCAACGCATCGGAGAGTTCGCGGATAAGCTTCACCAGCACGCCCATCGAAATTGGGTCTTGTCCGGCAAAGGGCTCATCGTACATCACCATTTCAGGCTCAAGGGCAATCGCCCGAGCAAGGGCGGCTCGGCGCTGCATCCCACCGGATAACTCACTTGGCATCATCTGCGCGGCGCCGCGCAGACCAACGGCTTCGAGCTTCATCAATACGATTGAGCGAATAATCTCTTCGGGTAAGCCCGAGTGCTCACGCAGCGCAAAGGCGACGTTATCAAAGACGTTGATATCGGTGAATAAGGCGCCACTTTGAAACAACATGCTCATACGCTTACGCAGTTCGAATAATTGGCTACGACTCGCGGCATGCACATCCTGACCATCGAACAACACTTGGCCGCTATCGGGCGTTAATTGGCCACCGATAAGCTTAAGCAAAGTGGTTTTACCTATACCACTGGGGCCCATAATGGCGGTCACTTTGCCCCGAGGGATAGACAGGCTAATATCTTCATATATGACACGCTGGCCACGGCTGAAGCCCAAATGACGGATCTCAACCAACGGCGTTTGTTCTTGAGTCATGCTTGATTCCGATATTTGAAAAGAGGTGGCCTACGCTTCCTGCCCAGACCAATCGAAGAGCCGCAAATTGTACGTAATTGCGCTTTAACCTACAACAGAATCGACACTATCGTCCTGCGATACTTTCAATTTGCCTCATTTCCAGCGAGAATGCGCCCTAAGTTTTCGCTCTGTGAAGATAAAGTGTTACTTAATGTTTTCATCCTTGTTGATTAATCAGCAGGATTGTTTAGTTAAGGCTAATAAGATAAGCGAAATAACACTGAACTAGGCAAGACAACTTAACTCAAAAGCCATATTGAATGTCAAACTGGTTATCATGGCGGCCATAGCAATAAAAGTGGCAGCACAAAACAACCAAGACGATGATTTTGCTCAAGGCATTCAATCGCTAAACAGGTTATCCTGCCCTATTGCCGCAAACCCTATAGGCAAGGGCTAAACAATAAAACGCTACTCCGAGTAAGAAGCCGTTAATTTTATCATCTTTATCGCGTACCAAATTGTGCTATTCCAATCCCAGAACGGGGCGACAAAGACAATGCAAGAAGAGAGATAGACATGGTAGACCAATCACAATTGCGCCAGTGGGGCTGTAAAGTCATCGATATTGAAAAATCGGCCCTCGATAATCTTTATCAATATGTCGATTCCGTTGAATTTGCCCAAGCCTGCGAGTTAATTCTCAACTGCACCGGCAAAGTGATAGTAATGGGGATGGGGAAATCAGGCCACATTGGCAATAAAATCTCGGCCACCCTTGCCAGCACAGGCACCCCAGCGTTTTTTGTCCATCCAGGCGAAGCCAGCCATGGTGACCTAGGTGTACTCTCTGACAATGATGTGATTCTTGCGATTTCAAACTCGGGCGAATCGAGCGAAATCCTCGCGCTGATGCCAGTTATCCAGCGTAAAGCCATCCCTGTGATTGCCATGACTGGCAAGCCAGAATCCACCATGGCGCGTCTCTCTAAAATTCATTTATGTATTGAAGTACCAGAGGAAGCTTGCCCGCTTGGGCTTGCACCGACCTCAAGCACCACAGCAACCTTAGTCATGGGCGATGCCATCGCCATTGCGCTGCTGCAAGCCAAAGGCTTTACCCGGGAAGATTTCGCCATGTCCCATCCGGGCGGCGCCTTAGGTCGTAAGCTGCTGCTTAAAGTCAGCAACGTGATGCACAGCGGCGATGATTTACCACTGGTTAAACACGATATCTGCATCACCGATGCCCTGTATGAGATCTCCAAGAAAGGCCTTGGCATGACCGCGGTTATCGATGAGCAAAACAAACTCGTGGGTATCTTTACCGACGGCGACCTGCGCCGCGTTATCGATGCCCAAGTCAACCTGCGTACCACGCCGATTGCCGATGTGATGACGCGAAACTGTGTCACAATTACAGAAAACGTTTTAGCGGCGCAGGCGCTGCAAGTGATGGATTCCAAAAATATCAACGGCCTGATAGTGATAGATAAAGAACATCATCCTGTCGGAGCCCTCAATATGCTCGATATGGTTAAAGCGGGAGTGATTTAATGCCACAGCAAGGTTTTTATGGCCCCATCAGCGACGATGTTTGGCAAAGGGCGCAAAAAATTAAACTGCTGATCTGCGATGTGGACGGGGTGTTTTCCGACGGCCGCATTTATTTGAGCAACTCAGGGGAAGAACTCAAAGCCTTCCACACCCGCGATGGTTATGGCGTGCGCTCATTATTGACCAGTGGTTTTAATCTGGCGGTGATCACTGGCCGTCAGTCTAAAATTGTCGAAAACCGCATGACGGCTCTGGGTGTGACGCATATTTATCAGGGCGTGGATAATAAATTCGTTCCCTATGAAGAGCTGCTGTCGCTCTACAATGTCACCCCAGAAGAGGTCGCCTATATCGGTGATGATATTGTCGACTTGCCGGTGATGAATGTGGTCGGCTTGGCCGTCTGTGTTGCCGATGGTCATCCCTATGTCCGTCAACATGCCCATTTTGTGACCCACTTAAATGGTGGACATGGCGCACTCAGGGAACTCACTGATCTGCTCTTGCTGAGCCAAAATAAGTTCACTTCCGCCCATGGGATGAGCATATGAGTCGTGTGACCCTCGCCATTATCGCCTTTTTTGGTACTGCGCTGGTGCTATATTGGCAAGTGCAGCAAAAACGCGGTGGCGATACGGATGACAGCTTGAACGTCAGTGACAGACCCGATTACATTATCGAAGATCTGCGCAGCATTGAGTTTAATGAGCAAGGGCAAGTTAACAGTCGCGTCACGGCAAAGCACATGGAACACTATGAGCTGAAAAACCAAACCGACTTTACTGAGCCCGTCTATCTTGTCTATCCCGACCAAGGTAAAGCAAAATGGCAGATCCGAGCCGATCAAGGTCGACTCAACAAAGATACCGGCAAGGTTGTATTAGAAAATAATGTTATTATCGATGCCATCAGCCCTGGTGAACCCATACAGACATTGTCCACCAGTTTTTTAGAACTCGATCTCAACACTATGATAATGACCTCTGACCGCATCATTTACGTCACAGGGAAAGATTTTAATATTCAAGGGCAAGGCCTTTATGCCGACCTTAACGCGCAGGAAGTGCAATTGACCAGTCAGGTAGTAGGAACCTATGAAGCAAAATAACATATTACTTGCCGGCCTAATGCTAATCACCAGCATGAGCGCCTTCGCCAAGGTTGGTGACTTACAGCAAGAAGTGAAAATTAAAGCCGTTAGCCAAACTGCAGACATTAAAAACAACCAGATCATTTTCTTCGGTCCGGTTGAAGTCACCCAAGGCTCGATTAAAATCCATGCGGATCAACTACGTGCATTTTCTGCCGAAGGGGAAAACAGCAAGATTTTAGTGGCAACCGGTAATCCTGCGACTTATAGCCAGATCCTCGACGATGGACGCCCAGCTTCAGCGAGCGCGAAAGAAATTCGCTACGAAATGGCGACCCGCACCCTGACCTTGACAGGCTCAGCCAGCCTAGACCAAGCGGGTAGCCAAGTGACGGGTAACCTCATCCGTTACGATATTATTCAGCAAAAACTGATCGCTGAGAGCACGGGTAGCGGTGATGATCGCGTGATTACCATTATTCAACCTGACAACTATCAGGAAGAGATCAAGAACCAGCCCGCGGACAAACCTGTGAAAAAACAGGACTCTAAATGACCCAAATCACCTTAAAAGCACAAAATCTCGCTAAGAGTTATAAGAGTCGTCAGGTTGTGAAAGATGTCAGCCTGACGGTGAAAACGGGTCAAGTTGTCGGCCTACTCGGCCCAAACGGCGCGGGTAAAACCACCACCTTTTATATGGTCGTGGGCTTAGTCAAAAGCGATAAAGGCCATATCTTTATCGACGATGATGATTTAACCGCCGATCCTATGCACCTGCGCGCCCGTAAAGGCATTGGTTACCTGCCACAGGAAGCCAGTATCTTTCGCAAGCTGACCGTGCATGACAATATCATGGCGGTACTGCAAACCCGTAAGGAGCTCAATCGCGATCAACGCGAAGAAGAGCTGGAGCATCTGCTCGAAGAGTTCCATATCACCCATATCCGAGATAGCCAAGGCATGTCGTTATCGGGCGGTGAACGTCGCCGCGTCGAAATTGCCCGCGCCTTAGCGGCCAATCCTAAGTTTATTCTGCTCGATGAACCCTTCGCCGGTGTCGACCCGATTTCGGTTATCGATATCAAGAAAATCATCGAACAACTCAAGAGCCGAGGCCTTGGGGTACTGATCACAGACCACAATGTGCGCGAAACCTTAGACGTCTGTGAACATGCCTACATTGTTAGTCACGGAAACCTGATTGCCGAAGGAACTCCCGCAGAGATCTTAGACAATCAGCAAGTTAGGGCTGTGTACTTAGGTGAACAATTCAGGCTATAGTTACTTAAACAGAGCCAATTAGCCTTGAATTTTGGCTTATAAGCGCCATCAATATGATAACAAGCGGCCTAAATTCAAAATAATAACGTAGGGATCAGCGGTAACATGAAAGCGTCACTCCAGCTCAAACTGGGTCAACAGTTAACCATGACGCCACAACTTCAACAGGCCATTCGTCTGTTGCAATTGTCGTCATTGGAACTGCAGCAAGAGATCCAGCAAGCCTTAGACTCTAATCCTCTTCTCGAGCTGGAAGAGGAGCAATTCGACGCGCCTACCGAACGTAAGCAAGATATCGCCGATACCGACTTTAGCGAAACGACGGCCCAGCCACAGGAACAAGACAATTCCACTGTGGACATTGCCGAGTCGTTGACCAAAGAATCCCTGCCCGAAGAACTGCCCATGGACACCACTTGGGATGAAGTCTTTACCGCCTCGCCAAACTCAGGTTCTGGCGCCAGCCGTGAAGATGACATGCCCTTCCAAGGGGAAACCAGTGAAGGCCTGTACGAACATTTAGAATGGCAAAAAAACCTCACGCCCTTCTCTGAAACCGATTTAGCCATCGCCACCGCGATTATTGATGCCATCGACGATCAAGGTTATCTCACTCAAAGTACTGAAGATATCCTCGAGGCCATGGGCAATCCTGAGATAGAACTGGATGAGGTCGAAGCCGTACTCAAGCGTATTCAACACTTCGATCCCGTTGGTGTCGCCGCAAGGGATTTAAGCGAATGTCTGCTTATCCAACTCTCCCATTTTTCGCCGGATACCCCACACCTCGAAAACGCCCGCATGTTGATCAAAGATCATTTAGATCTGATCGCCGCCCGCGACTTTAGGTTGTTGATGCGTAAGACCAAACTTAAAGAGGACGAGTTAAGGGACAGCATAGCGCTGATCCAAACCTTAAACCCTCGCCCCGGTTTGCTCATCACCCCTGTTGATGAAGAATATGTCATCCCCGATGTGTCGGTATCGAAGAAAAACGGTCGCTGGGTGGTCGAGTTAAATCCAGATTGCATGCCAAAAATCAATGTTAATCAGCAATATGCAGCCATGGCGCGCAGCACCAAAAGCCAAGCCGATAGCCAATTTATCCGCGGGCATCTGCAAGAGGCCAAGTGGTTTATCAAAAGTCTTGAAAGCCGTAACGAAACACTGCTCAAGGTGGCAAACTGCATAGTGCAATATCAACAGGGTTTCTTCGAATACGGTGAAGAAGCCATGAAACCTATGGTCCTGAACGATATCGCTGAGGCGGTAGAGATGCATGAGTCCACCATTTCACGGGTGACGACGCAAAAATACATGCATACCCCAAAGGGACTTTTTGAACTAAAATATTTCTTCTCAAGCCACGTCGGGACTGATGATGGCGGTGAGTGCTCATCCACGGCAATCAGAGCCTTCATTAAGAAACTGGTTGCAGCGGAAAACCAGAAAAAACCATTAAGCGACAGCAAGATGGCACAGCTTCTGGCAGAACAGGGAATTAACGTTGCGCGCAGAACCATTGCGAAGTACAGAGAAGCGATGCTTATTCCCCCTTCCAATCAGCGTAAAAGTTTATAGCCTAAAGTGGAAATCGGAGGACGTTTATATGCAAATAAACCTGAGTGGACACCATATCGAGATTACTGAATCGTTACGGGCTTATGTTGAGGAAAAGTTTTCAAAACTTGAACGTCATTTCGAACAGATCAATAATGTGCACGTTGTGCTCAATGTTGAGAAAATGCAACAAATTGCCGAAGCGAGAATCAACCTCACCGGTGGTGAAGTCTTCGCGACTTCAGAGCATGCAGATATGTATGCTGCCATAGACGTCCTGATCGACAAGCTTGATCGTCAGGTTATTAAACACAAAGAGAAGTTAACAAAACACTAGCAATGGAACTTCGTACCATACTGCGGCCGGAATGCACGACCTGCGCCACTCCGGGCAGTAAGAAAAAGGTACTGGAACTTATCAGCGACTTAGCCGCTGCCCAGTACCCCACCCTCTCATCTCAAGAGATCTTCGAAAGCCTAGTGGCGCGCGAAAAGATGGGGAGCACAGGTATAGGTAACGGCATCGCCATTCCACATGGTCGATTAACCGATATAACACAACCCATAGCCATATTGGTGAAATGTGAGGAGCCGATAGCCTTTGATGCTATCGATAAACAACCTGTCGACATTTTATTTGCGCTGCTGGTGCCTGCTGACCAATGTCAACAGCACTTAAGCACTTTGTCCTGCATGGCTGAAAAGCTCAGCGACAAACAAATATTGAAGCAATTGCGCAAGACGCATGATGAAACGGAACTCTATCAGGTAATCACTGGATGAAACTGGTCATAGTGTCAGGGCGCTCAGGCTCAGGCAAATCGGTCGCACTAAGAGTGCTTGAAGATCTCGGCTATTATTGTGTCGATAATCTTCCGTTGCCGCTGATTGGCAGCTTACTCGAACAGCTCAAGGGCAGTAACGATCTCGTCGCCATCAGCGTCGACGTGCGTAACCTGCCGGAGCAAGACAAGGTACTCGTCAAACAGCTCGCAAGCCTGCCAGAGGGCACTGAACTTACCAGCTTCTTCTTAAATTCCAGCGATAAAGTACTGTTAAAGCGCTACAGCGAGACTCGGCGCTTACATCCCTTATCTAAGAGCCGAGTATCACTGCAAGAAGCCATCAAGCTTGAAGGCAAATTGCTCGAGCCCCTGTCACAGCAGATGGATCACTACATAGATACCTCGAATCTGAATATCTATGAACTCAGCGACCAAGTGCGGCAAATCCTGCTTGGCAGTGTCGATAAGGAACTGGTGATCAACTTCGAGTCCTTCGGTTTTAAGCATGGTATGCCAACCGAAGCCGACTTTATGTTTGATGTGCGCTTTTTACCCAATCCCCATTGGGAACCCGAGCTGCGCCCCCTTACCGGCTTAGATGAACCCGTTGCCGAGTTTTTAAATCGCCAGCCGCTGGTCAATAAGTTCATCTGGCAAATCGAGAATTTACTCGAAACTTGGTTGCCCCACTTAGAGCGTAATAACCGCAGCTATCTGACCATCGCCATCGGCTGTACCGGCGGTCAGCACAGATCGGTTTACGTGGCCGAACAACTGGCTAAACGCTTTAGCAACGGCAAACACAAAGTGAATGCCCGTCACCGAGAGTTAAACCATGCCAAAGCTTGAGCGCCAAGTCACCATCTGCAATAAACTCGGTTTACATGCCCGCGCCGCGACAAAGCTCGTGGTGTTGGCCTCAGAGTTTGATGCCAGCATTACGCTGATCCAAGGTGAAAAACAGGCCTCTGCCGCCAGTGTTTTAGGGCTACTCATGCTGGAAACGGGTATGGGTAAAACCATTACCCTGATTGCCGAAGGCCCAGATGCGGAGCCCGCGCTCAATGCCATTTGCGCGCTTATCGACGCTAAGTTCGACGAAGCCTGCTAATTGCCTCGACATCTCATCTCGATGCTCCCTACCGTTATTCAGTACCCTGTTTGGTTTTGATTTCAGCACCTTATACCAGTAAAACACATTTGTGACTCGACGCCCTCCCGTGCGCTAAATTACAATATACTGCTGCGCTTTGGCTTAAGTCCTTTGGCTTAAGTCCTCAACAGCCAAACGCCCCTATCCACCGTCGCCACTTTGGAGGAAACATGCCTGTAGAAGCCTCAGACAGCTTACAAGTCGAACAACGTCTCGACCAACTGAGCCATGCCCTCAATAGCGGTATGTTTGTGCATGTCAGGCAAATGCTGCAAAACATGGCGGCGTCGGATATCGCATTGATTCTAGAGTCCTCGCCCCCTAAAGCGCGGCAAGTGTTATGGCAACTTATCGATCAGGATCAGCTCGGGGATATTCTCGATGAACTCAGTGAAGAGTTAAAAGATCCGTTGATCCGCGCCATGAGCCCTGAACGGGTCGCCAAGGCTACCGCCAGTATGGATACGGACGATCTCGCTTATATCCTGCGAAGCTTGCCGGATACCGTCTATAAGCAAGTATTGCAGTCAATGAGTCTGCAAAACCGCCAGCGGGTGGAGCAGGCGCTCTCCTACCCCGATGAAACCGCGGGCAGCCTCATGAACACAGATACTGTGACCTTAAGGCCCGATGTGAATATCGATGTGGTACTGCGTTATTTGCGCCAACGGGGCAATCTGCCCGATACCACTGACACCTTATACGTGGTGGATAAGCACGATCGCGTACTCGGCGGGGTAAAACTTGCGGATCTGCTCACCTGTGATCCCAATACTCATATCAGCAGCATTATCGATACCGATATCGAGAGCATTCCCGTGGGCATGTCCGACAGCGAAGTAGCGCAGCTGTTCGAGCGCCATGACTGGGTATCTGCGCCAGTGGTCGACAGTGAGGGCAAATTACTCGGGCGTATCACCATCGATGACGTGGTGGATGTTATCCGTGAAGACGCCGAGCACTCCATGATGGGGATGGCGGGGATGGACGACGATGAAGACACCTTCGCCCCTGTGGTAAAGAGTACTTTCCGCCGCTCACTCTGGCTGACGATTAACCTGTTTGCCGCCCTGTTAGCAGCCTCTGTCAGCAATATGTTTGAAGGCACAATCGAACAATTCGCCACGATTGCGATTTTAATGACGATTGTACCGAGCATGGGCGGGGTCGCGGGTAATCAAACCTTAGCCCTAGTGATCCGCGGGATTGCCTTGGGCCATATTGGCCAGAGTAATGCCCGCTGGCTGATTGGCAAAGAACTCGCCATTGGCTTTTTGAACGGCCTCATGTGGTCGATTTTGGTGTTTATCGCGGTATTAGTTTGGAAAGATGATATGGCGCTTGCCAGCCTGATTGGCGGCGCAATGCTCATCAATATGACAGTCGCCGGACTGGCTGGCGCCAGTATTCCGCTGATCTTAAAACGCTTGAAAGTGGATCCGGCGTTAGCGGGCGGTATGGTACTCACCACTGTCACCGATGTCATTGGCTTATTTGCCTTCCTAGGATTAGCGACCCTGTATTTAATGCACTAGCACAGGCCTAAGCCTTGCTAAAACGAGCAACAAAAATGGCGCCATAGGGCGCCATTTTTAATAGACGATTAGCACTATTTTTTAGGCGGCTGAAAGCCATAGCCCGTTAAAATCGCTTGTCCCTCAGGGGATAAAATAAACTCGGCCAGAGGCGCGGCCGCACTATTGGCATCCTTCAACACCAATAGGCCATAGTCGGCGCCAACGGCTAACTCTGGCGGTAAATCGACAATCTTGAGGCTAGGCACTTCTTTTTGTGCCAGCACCGCATTGGTGCAATAGGTTAAGAATACGTCCGCCAGCTTATTTTCCATCACCCAAGCATAGGGATTGCGATCTTTGGGTGGTTTAGCACTCTCTGGCCCACCCGTTAGCTGCAATGCTTTGGTTTCTAATGTGGTTTTTGCATTGGCTTTTAAAGCCTCGGCTTTCGCAAACACAGCCCAAGCATAATCCCCCGCGGGATCGGCTTTTGGCGTTGACGTCCCAAGCTTTATTTGCGGCGCGAGCAGGGTGTCTAATAAGTTCGCACTGGTGAGTGGTACATCCGCCTGGGCAATGGCACAGAGCTGGTTACGGGCAAACATTTGCACCTGTTGACCCGCTCCCGCATCGACTAAGGCCTGCGGGTGTTTCATATTCGCCGAAGCGAAAATATCCACTCGCTCACCCTCTTGGATCCGCTTGAGTAATAAGCCCGAAGGCGCATATTGCGCCGCGACTTTAGCGTCGGACTTCGCCTGATAGGCGGCAATAATATCGTTCATTGCCGCCTTTAAACTGCCTGCGGCCCTGAGTTCAATAGGGGTTGTCACCTCAGCGCTCATTGGCGCGCCTTGTACCATTCCCGCCATCAATGTCGCCCCTAAACTGATTGCTAACACTAAACCCTGTTTTGCCATGCTGTTATCTCCGTTTGCACAGGAAAATGTCCTAGTGCATACAAGACGGCAAAACCTTTAGCGGATCAAGTATTACCGCTGCTGGATAAATTCAAATCGGGACGATTGTGGCCAAGATCACTTAAGTCGTTTAGGTGAATGGACAAATTGTCCCCGAATGCAAAATGTAGCCTAATGCAAAGAGCGAGTGCAGAGAGTAAAAAGTCGCCCGTAGGCGACTCTTATTTTATGGAAATTATTGCCCCGTTGGGGTTAATACAATTTCCACTCGGCGGTTTTGCGCGCGACCTGCGGCATTCGCATTCGATGCAATAGGACTCGCCTCACCCATACCCTTAGATTTAACGCGAGCAGAAGCCACACCTTTGCTCATCAGGTAGTTGCCCACTTCGCTGGCGCGGACTTGTGATAAACGTAGGTTGTACGAATCTGAGCCGCTGCTGTCGGTGTAACCTAATATGTTCAGTTGAGTCTTGCTGTATTCCTTGGCCACCAGCGCCACTGAGTTAAGTACGCGTTTAGCGCCATCACTCAGCTCAGTTTGGTCGACACCAAAGGTCACTTCGTTTGGCATATTGAGAATAATATTGTCACCGTCGCGGGTTACACTCACGCCTGTCGAGGCCAGTTGTTGGCGCAGTTTGGTTTCTTGCACATCCATGTAGTAACCAATCCCACCACCGACGGCGGCGCCTGAGGCTGCACCAATTAAAGCACCTTTACCACGGTCGCTCTTGCTAGAGGACGCAACCCCAACAGCCGCGCCGGCAACCGCACCAATTAAGGCGCCCGTCGTTGCTTTTGCCGTTTGTTGCTCATTGGTATAGGGATTGACTGTAGAACAGCCAGACGCAATCAAGGCGCCTGTCACCACAACAATCGCAAGCTTAGATGCTGGCAGTGATTTGATCAGAGAAGGCTTCATCATTTATGACCTCATAACATGATTGATGATGGTATTTGCCCGCCAAAAGGCAAAGGGCGTGGCAAGTCGCCAAAGGACACCATAAAAAATCGCAGTATATAAGCATTCTCTTTTGAGACAATCTTTAATCGCTTCTTTGCTCAGTTTATGACTGATTCAATCGAAAACAACACTAAATAAAAACATCTTAAGATCATCTATACAACATTTAGAGTAAAAGCACTGAAATAGTGCAAGCTGCACCGTTTCAGACATGGCTTTAAAAAGTCACCGTTTGAAAAGTTTTAATAAGTTTATGATTTTTAATAAAAATATAAATTTATAAATGTTGGCACGGATTTTACATACTAATAAATAGGTAGAAGAGCAGAGGCGCTCAAAGCCACTCGCTCAACACCTTATGTAAGCTGTTTGACATCAATGGACGTTAATCTAAGTGCCCGTTGTGAGGCATGTAATCGAAGCACAATCCCTAAGTGGATTGAGGAGAATAGAGATGAAACATCTGATGAAACTTATTAGTCATTGTCGCCACGAATGGTTGTCCCTGCGCCACCTAGGACATAGCCAGTGGGATATAGAACAGCGTCATTAATCACCAAGGAAAGCACCGAAAGAACCAGCAAGCAGACAGAACATAGAGTAAGAGGGATAACCCATGGGAATCGCCAATCATAGTCTTAAACCTGACGTTATTTTTGAAGTGAAAGTCAAAGGCAGATTACTCTCTGATGTCGCACGACAGTACGGTATTTCGGCTAAAGCGGTTTACCAATGGGTAAGAGAAAGTGAGCAACAGCCACAGCAAAGGGAGTGCGCTTTAATCTCTGAAATTGCGCAGTTGCAGAAACGTATTAAACAGCTAAACAGTGAATTACGCACTATAGGTTGAGGTAACCTCGCCCAGTGCCCTTATCGACAAGGCCGGACCCCATTGCATATTGCCCTGTAGGTCTAACGCGGTATGAAAGTTGTGCTAAAAACAATAATAACAGCGCCCTTTTACGTCCGGCCTTGTCATCCAATGAATAGAATGCGTGATCAATAACAGTTTAGACAGGGTCGGATGGGTATCTATTATCGCTCCCCAACGACCTAAGATATAAATCGTACAAATAACAATAATAACTGTGCAGTTTACTATCCGGCTCTGTCAACTTAATACTTAAAGGGTATGCAATAGCAAAAGAGGAAAGGTTTTGACAAGGCTTTAGAGGGAGCTATCTCCCCCAAAGATCAAATATGTGAATTGTGCTCCCCCAAGTCACGAACATATTACCCTCTTGGGTCTTGTCCTTTTATTCACGGATCAAAGACGATCCAGCGCTAGACTAGGATAGCGCGCCATGGATGGCTGTGTTGCGTGCAACACCAAAGGTTTCGGCAAGGCTCGAGGGAGTTGTCTCCCCCAAAGATTAATATGTCGATAGGGCTCTGTGACCCATCAATATATTTCTCCCTTAGGTCTTGTCCTTTTATTGAGTGGTTCAATGGAAAGGAAGGGGCTGAGTGCCCATGCCAAGGACGGCAATGCCACTGTTTCTTATGACTGCTGACTGCACGAAAGGATTTGTTCAATAAAAAAGACGCCTATCTGGCGTCTTTTTTATTGTGATGTCAGCTAATAGTTTTCGTTAGCCTCTTGCAGTCGCAGTTTACGCTCCTGCGCCTCATCATAGGCGGCTTGGATCTCATCTAACACAGAATTCACATCGGCATCGACTAATACTTCGGTAAATTTACCCGTGAGCGGCGTATCCGCTTTTAATTGTCCCGCTTCGAACAGTGCCCACATTTCTTTGGCATATTGGGTCTTGAGCAGCTCAGGGGCGTACTGACCGTAATATTGCGTCATGTTGTTAACATCACGCTCCAGCATCCATTTCGCATGGTTGTTGGCCGCAGCATCGACAGCCTGAGGCAAATCGATAATCACAGGGCCATTAGCATCCACTAGGACGTTAAACTCGGATAAGTCGCCGTGGACTAAACCCGCACAGAGCATACGTTTGACATAGGTCATCACTAGCCCATGGTCGTGGATGGCTTGCTCGGCGCTGAAACTCACATCATTAAGACGGGGCGCGACATGGCCTTCGCTGTCGGTGACGAGTTCCATCAACAATACGCCATCGAAACAGCCAAAGGGCGTTGGTACTCTGACGCCCGCATCGGCTAAACGAAACAACGCATCGACCTCGGCGCTCTGCCAGGCCTCTTCCATTTGTTCGCGGCCAAACTTAGAGCCTTTTTCCATCGCTCTGGCTCGGCGGCTATTACGGACTTTCCGTCCCTCTTGGTAAACCACCGCCTGCTTAAAACTGCGTTTATCCGCTTCTTTATACACCTTGGCGCAGCGAATATCCTCACCACAGCGTACCACGTACACTGTAGCCTCTTTACCGCTCATCAGTTGGCTAATGACTTCGTCAACCAGCCCTTCATCAACCAGAGGTTGGATTCGTTTAGGAGTTTTCATACCGACCTTATACCTTACTTAGGCGTAAGATGGAATGTGCCGGGCAAATCTTCATATAAAAGCAGCCTTATCAAAGAGGATAGATAAAAAGATTCAGTTAAAGATACCTGACTTCAGTAAAAACTAAAGCACCTCGTGCAGGAACACAATAGCAAAACGCAGTGGATTTACCGTCAGTAAAGCTGCTGAAAATTAACCCTGATTGCCTGTACCTTGGCTTAACGAGCGCATCGATTGACTCAAGCAACAAGGCTATGAAATCCATCGTGATTTATACGAACAGCGCAATCACACTGCCAACCGTTGCCGCAGCCTTGAGCAACTGTCCGGCTTTGTAATAACCTTGAACATTCTCTTGGGACGATGCTTTCGGCTCATGGACTGATTCACGCCCCTGCGGCTCAGCCAGACCAAGCGCGCCATGGGCAAAGGATTGCAGAGCGCCGACCTCAGTCTGAGTCTTGTTATCGCTCGACTCTTGAGGTCCTGTGCCACTTTTAAGTTCCGACTTTAACTCTTTGGCAGACGCAGAAATCGTCGCCGAGTGTGGCACAGACCGTTTTGTTCCCAATAGCGAGCTATCTGATGAAGGTGGCAAAACCTGCATAAGCATATCCAATACAATGGGTTAAAAATTAAAACTAACATTAACTCAATGCCTTAGCATTATTACATCGCGCGAGTTGTGACTCAGATAGGGAAAGCCAGCCAAAGCGCTGTGCCGGATAACCGTATTGCGGGCGCAATATTGCACTGGCTCTCCCCTTCCCTAAGCTTTATGCTGATGCCCTTTTGTGACTGATCTGATTTTCAAATGCGCTATCTTAATCTTGCTTTGGCTCTTACCGCCCTCTCCCTCACCCAATGCACGAGTCTCTCACTCGAGGAATGCCGAGATAATGACTGGTACGCCACGGGCTTAGCCGATGGTAATCGAGGCGCCAACGCGAGTCTGCTCAATCAATATCAGCAGGATTGTCATGAGTTTAACCTCAAGGTGGATGCTGCCCAATGGCAACAGGGGTATCAGCAGGGGCTTATCAGCTATTGTCTGCCCGAAAATGGCTACCGCGTAGGTTTAGCTGGAGAAAGTTACTACGGCGTTTGTAACAACAATCAGTTTGTTGAGCGTTATAACCAAGGACACGAGCAATATTTGGTGAATAAGCGTCTGGCTGATATTGCCGACCGCCTAAATGCCATCGATATCGAAATCGGCAGCATCAACAACAAGCTGAACAATCTCACCGATAAAGCCGATCTGCTGCGGCAGAAAAACATCCTATTGAACGAGAAAAACCATCTCCTCGACGAAAGGCTCAGATTGCGTCAAGGCGATATCCGCTTTGAGTTTCGCTTCTAAGCTTTCGCCTCAGACTAGTTTGAGGGATAAGAATGGCTTGAGGGATCAGCTATCACTTAGAGATGGCTTCTTTGGTATTGATAATACTGATTTTGTTGGCAACTTTAATCTTTTTGACCTTGGGCACACGAAGAAAGAAGCCATAGTAGAGCAAGCTGGCGGATGTCCAAGCGATGGCCAGACTCCAGAGGTCGTGACTCAAGAAATGGGCACCACGCAGCTCCTGCGCAAAACCAAATACCGCGCCTAATACTATCCCAAAGATGAGACCCGCTTTGGCATAAGCTGGGCGGTATTCCTTCAGCACATAATAGCTTGCCACCCAAGCAAAACCGCCGCTCGAATGTCCACCGGGAAAACACTGACCAAACTCGGCACCCTCTGGCAAGCGAGCAAACAGGGATGAATGCATCATGCGACCGCCAAACTCAAGCACATCCCAAGGGCAAGTCATATGAGTGAGACTCTTACCAAGGCGCACTAAAACCACGCTGACCAGCACACTGCAGAATAAATAGATAAAGCCTTTACGGTAGGGGCGCAGTTTGTCGATGCGAAAACTTAAACCAATACAGCTAACCACGACGACGGCAAACAGAATAACCAGATTTCGCCCAGTGACATGCAGCACCCCCTCAGTCAACCAATGGCCGCGCAGTGGCCAAGAATCGACACCACCCTGCCAGTGAAATAATAAGCTGGCGAAGCGCATATCGGCATGGGTCAGTTCGAGCCAAAAAATAATCACCGCAAACACGAGCCAAGGTGCAAGCAAATGTCCCTTTGCGAAGCTGAAAAATGTCGTCCTAACATCGCTTTTGTTATTGTGATGCACTTAATTATCCACTCGCCCAAAATACCCAGCACCAGACTACGGTCGAATTCTTATCAAAAGCTTAAGAAATACAAAACATGGGAATTAACATACCATTTACAAAGTGAAGCAAACTTAATTGTTTGGGTAAACTCGCGCAGAGAGAAAAAGACTATAGTTTATAAACAACAACCTGCTTTCGAATGAGCCTCAAATGCCCTACAAGTTTGCCCTCCAACAATCTCAAAAAGAGCGTATATTCGCCGACATGGCAATTGAGACAGGAAAAATTACCGTACCACCTGAGATGCTAGAGAATTGGCAACAAACTTTAGATCTACTCTCCGAAATTGTGGATACACCTGCCGCGCTTATCATGCGTGTCCACCCCACTGAGATAGAGGTGTTTGCCTCGAGCCATAGTCAGGGGAATCCCTACAAACCCCACGATAAAGAACATTTAGGGCATGGTCTCTATTGCGAGACCGTGATGAAAGAGTGCCGTGAACTTCACATCCCCAATGCCTTAAAGGATGCCAATTGGGATAAAAATCCCGACATAAAGCTAGGGATGATTGCCTACTGCGGCCTGCCATTGCATTGGCCCGATAACAGCACCTTCGGCACCATTTGTATGCTCGATAGCAAGGAGCGTAACTACAGTCAGCAATTTCGCAGTTTGTTAGCGCGGTTTCAAAATGCCATCGAAACCAATCTAATCACTCTGTATCAACAGGCTAAATTGCAGCTCCATAACCAGCAACTCGAGCAAAAAGTCCAGCAACGCACCCACGAGTTGGCCGAGCTGAGTGCCAAATTAATCCGTGAAATCGAAACGCGCACCACCACCGAAAGCTCACTTGAGTACCATAAGAGTTACGATCCGCTGACAGGCCTCCCCAACCGACTCAATCTGCTCAATACGTTGGCGAAAATGCTGGAAGATATTAATCGTAAAGAAAAAATCTCAGTGTTTTACCTCGGGCTACGTAACTTTAAGTCCATTAATGACAGCTATGGTTATCTTATTGGCGATAAGATACTCACCATCTTGAGCCAGCGGTTACAGCATTGCACAGACGGCCATACCTTTATTGCCCGCATCGCGGGGGCGGAGTTTGTGCTAGTGCAAGCCCATAAGCCCTCGCAGCGCGAGACCCACAAACTGCTGAATCAGATCATCAACTGCTGCAATTCACCCTTTGGTATCGCAGACTTCGTGATCACTATTCCCTCGTCAATCGGCATAGCACAGGCGCCAAGCGACGGCATCGATGCCGCAACCCTGCTGCAAAAAGCCGGAGCCGCCATGACCATTAGCAAGGCCGAAGGCATTCCCTATAGTTTTTTCAATCAAGACACCCAAATCGCACTGAGCCAACGCTATCAACTCGAGTCGCACTTAGTCGATGCCCTAAGAAACAATGAATTAAGCCTGCACTACCAACCCTTTATCGAACTCAAGACCCACAAAGTCATTGGCGCTGAAGCCTTGCTGCGTTGGCACAATCCGGTGTTAGGACAGGTTTCACCCGACCGATTTATCGCCTTGGCCGAGCGCAATGGACAAATCATGGAGATAGGTAACTTCGTGCTCCACAGCGCCATTAAGCAAGCGGCCGACTGGTGCCAAATGTTGCAGCGGGACTTTAAAATCGCCATCAATATCTCCCCCGTACAAATGCGTAACCCCCGCTTTGTCGAACATATTGCCGAGCTATTAACCCTGTACCAATTACCCGCCACGGCGCTGGAGCTGGAGATCACCGAGGGCATGTTGCTACAGGACGAACACTTGGCCCACCAGGCCATTATGCAGTTGCAGGAACTGGGGATCCGCATCTCACTCGATGACTTTGGCACAGGCTACTCTTCATTAAGCTATCTACAGAAATATTCCTTCGATACCCTAAAAATCGACCGCTGCTTTATCAGTAAGCTCGAAAACAGCGAGCAGGATAGAGAGTTAACTAAGGCTATTATCGCCATAGGCAAAAAGCTCAAACTGAAGGTGATTGCCGAAGGCGTCGAAAACCAAAACCAGGACAGTTTTATCCGCAATGAAGAATGCGATTTAGGACAGGGATATCTCTATGGCAAACCCGTGACACCCGCGCAGTTTGAACGTGACTTTATTCGCCCATCCAAGCGCTAAAAGCGTGATGTAGATAAAGTCCGCATAGACGCGGCAAGTTGTTAACACCTAAAGCAAAAGAGTCAGAACTGACGTGATATTGGCCTCGCCCTTAAACAACAAGCTTGAAAGCCGCCAAAAATAAAGCCCCCGCAACCTAAGTTGCGGGGGCTTTTACATGAGGGGTTAGCTCATATTCAACAGGAATTACTTATAAGTTGCTTCGCGTTTTTTCGCTTCTTCATCCCACTTAGGTAACACGTCTTTCTTGAATGCTTCTTTCTCTGCATTCATCTTGTCCATGTCCATACCCAGTGCAGCCTGTGCTTTAGCTTTAGTAGAGATATCTGGGATAGCAACAGGATCTGTTAAACCTTTTTTCGCTAACAACTGTGCTAACTTAACACGAGCATCAGCGGCTTTATTAACAGACGTACCCAACACTCGTAGTGCTTCTTCAGGCGCGTGAGCTGCAACACCGTGCGAAGCAATGGCTAAATCCCAGCGCCATTGAGCGTGGCGAATATCAGTTAAAATTGGCTTCATCTCAGCTTCGGTAGCACCTAATTCCCATGCTTTAGCGGCTTCGAAGTGCGCTTTCACTAATTGCTCTTCCGCTTTAAGTTTCATTTCTTTAACTTTAGCTTTGCGCTCATTAGTAACGCCAACTAAGAATTCTTTCGTTTGGCTATGGCAAGTTGCACAGGTTTCGTCGAAGCGATCGAACGGGTTACCGACTTTATGGTCAGTGAACTTCTTACCTTCAGGGCTAGTCACTTTAGGCATATGGCAGTCAACACAACTGACATTATTTTTACCATGAATACCCAGTTTCCAAGTTTCATACTCAGGGTGCTGTGCTTTTAACATTGGCGTCTTAGATAACGCGTGAGTCCAATCTGAGAACTCGATACCATCGTAATAAACTTCCATCTGGTCAACAGTGATGCCCATATCCCAAGGGAATTTTACGAAGTTCTTTCTGTCTTCTTTCTTCTCGAAATAGTATTCAACGTGACATTGACCGCAAACCATTGATTGCTTGTCTTTCTTCGAGGCTTTATCAAATGGCGTACCGATAGCATCCATTGCGCGGTCTACATAAGGACGAGAGATCCGCAGTTTTGGCGAACCTTTTTCATGGCAATCGCCACAGCCAATAGTATTGGTCACTTCCGGGCCACCTTTAGCCCACTTGCCTTTGAAGTAACCGTCTTCACCTTGTTCTTCGATCAGGCGAGGTACGTCAGGGCTCTTACAGCTCCAACAAGCCATTGGCATTGGGCCGTCTTCCGCGTTGGCAGGGGCGCCAGTACGTAGCGTATTACGCACATCAGTCACGGCATACATATGGCCGCGAGGCGCGTTGTAATCTTTAGCAAAACCATAACCAGCCCACAGAATAACCATATTAGGATCCTGTGCTAATGCATCAACAAGCTCTTCACTCTTTGCAGTGTCATGCCAGCTATTATATTGATTTTTAAATTTATCTTTATAAACTTCGTTGCGAGGCTCGGTCTTATCGCTCGCCATCGCACCCGCCGCCATGAAGCTCGCGGCAACCAATGCACTGAGTGCAAAGGACTTACCTGTCATCTTCTTCATCATCTCATCTCCGTGTTGCATTATTTTAATAAATCACGACATCTCCAAGGCCAAAGTTAGTGGCTTAAACCCTCCAAAGACATACCTCTTAGGGGGTATCTAGAACGAAGTTTGCGCTAGATCAAAATGTAATAGTGTTGTTGTTCACACTTTTATGTTTTCGTTAGTGTAGTACATTATTTTCTAATGTAAAACACGACTAAAGTGCCATTAAATCAATGGCCCATATATTAGGTAATGGACATATGAAACGAGGCAGCCTTACCTCTAAAATTTTGGGTTTAATGTTAGTACTGATTTTGCTTTCTAGCAGCTTGGCCATCTTCGCAATCATCAATTTGTCTTACAGTTTAGGCGATGCAAAGGCCATCAACGCCTCGGGTTCACTGCGGATGCAAAGTTACCGGCTGATGTTTTATGCCAATTCGGGCAGTGATGCCGCCCAAGAGAAGATTGCCGAGTTTGAAAACACCTTGCACTCCGAGGCATTGCAACCTTCCACAGGTTGGCTTAGCCCGAAAAAGATCGCCGATCAGTATCAGCTCGTCATCGATAAATGGCTGGTGATGAAGTACTACATTGAGCAGGAAAACTCCCGCGACTACGCCGCCTCGCTCAAGGACTTTGTCGATACCATTGATTTATTGGTGTTAGAAATGGAACACCACGCCGCCTTCAAATTGCGCCTGCTTGCCGCGAGCCAGATTTTTGGACTCGGGCTAATGCTCGCCATCGCCTTTTTAGCGGTACGTTTTACCAAGCGAAAAGTCGTGGTGCCCTTGCAGCAGTTAATGGAATCGGCCAACACCATTTCGAAGGGTAACTTTGAGATAGAAATGCCCGAGACCGAATATATTGAGCTCACCGCCCTAACCCACGCGCTGCAAAAAACCGCCCGCGAGCTCGCGACCCTGTATGGCAACCTAGAATCCCAAGTCGCCGAAAAGACCCTAGCGCTCACTAGGGCAAATAATGAACTCGCGTTTTTATATGATAACCTATTGACGCTTAACGCGAATAAACTCGATTACAAGGCACTCAGAGCGGCGTTAAATCAATTAAAAGATTATGAGTCTATCGACTATTTACGGCTCATTATTCAGTACCCAGAGCAAGAGTTAGAAGTGGTTGAAGCCGATGGTGGTTGGCCGGAAGATACCCAAAACAGTACCCGCTTCCCACTGCAATTTGAGCAGGCCGATTTAGGTTACTTAGAGCTTATTTCGGCGCAGGACACGAATACGCCGCTGTTTAAAAACTTCGCCATCATGCTCACTCGCTCCATCGTTATCCATAACGCCACTGAGCAGCGCCAGCAGCTGGCCTTGATGGAGGAGCGCGGAGTGATTGCCAGGGAATTACACGACTCCCTCGGCCAAGTACTGTCATTCCTCAAAATCCAAATTAGCTTGCTGCGCAAAAACTTAGATCATAGTTGCCGCAGCCCTGCGATCGAGGGGCAACTGACGGAAATCAATGAAGGCGTCAGTACAGCCTATGTACAGCTTAGGGAGTTATTATCCACCTTCAGATTAACCATCAAAGAACCGAATCTGAAGAACGCGATGGAAGCCATGCTAGAACAGCTTAGGGCCAATACCGATATCAAGATCCATCTCGATTACAAACTCTCGCCCCAATGGCTCGAGGCGAAACAGCATATTCACATTCTACAGATCACCCGTGAGGCTACACTCAACGCGATAAAACATGCCAATGCCAGCCAGATCAATATTCGCTGTTATAAAGATGACAATAGCATGGTCAATATCAGTGTGAGCGATAACGGCATAGGAATTGGTTATCTAAAGGAGCGGGATCAACACTTCGGCATAGGGATCATGCACGAGCGTGCCAGTAAATTAGCCGGTACTGTTGTATTTAGTAGCAATGATACGCACACTAATAGCAAGGGAATTACCGAACAACTAGACCAAGAACAACCGGATGTGCCCTTAGCGTCTAATAACAAATCCAATTTGTCACAGGGAACCAAAGTTACTTTAATCTTCCCTTCCCAACAGGAGCCTACACATGGGTAAACCTTATTCAGTCCTCGTGGTCGATGACCATCCCCTCCTACGTAAAGGGATCTGCCAGCTGATCGCCTCCGATCCAGATTTTAGTCTCTTCGGCGAAGTCGGCGGAGGCTTAGATGCCTTAAGCGCCGTCGCCACCGATGAGCCAGATATTGTTCTGCTCGATCTGAATATGAAGGGAATGACAGGACTCGATACCCTCAATGCCATGCGCCAGGAAGGCGTGACTTCACGAATAGTGATCCTCACAGTGTCGGACGCCAAACAAGATGTTATTCGACTGCTACGCGCGGGCGCCGACGGGTATTTACTTAAAGATACCGAGCCGGATCTGCTGCTCGATAAGCTCAAAAATGCCATGTTGGGCCACAGAGTGATCAGCGATGAGGTTGAAGAATATCTGTACGAACTTAAAAATGCCGCCGATGAGCAGGAATGGATTTCAAGCCTCACCCCAAGGGAGCTACAGATCCTGCAACAGCTGGCAGAAGGCTTAAGCAACCGGATGATTTCAGAGCACTTACATATCAGTGAAGGCACGGTAAAAGTACACGTGAAAAACCTGCTGCGTAAGGCCAATGCCAAGTCTAGGACCGAAATGGCAGTCAGGTATTTGAACAACTAATACTTCAAACCTAGTGATTTAGCACTAAGCTCAAAAAATAAAGGCAATCAATCGATTGCCTTTATTTTATGCTTTGATTAAATCGGTATTATCGCCCTTTTTGCACAAACTCATACCAACTTAGCAGAGCTTCCTCTAAATCCTCTAGGCCACAATAAGCTTCCGATTCCGCATCGTAGAGGGACATCGATTCCTCGAGTTCATACTCTTGCTCAAACCCTAAGGCATTGGCATAAATGCGCGCCTGTTCTTCATCCAGATCTAGGGTGAGATCGCCGCCAATTAACCGCCAAGAATCACGCTTACCCGCTTGAATTTCTTTGATAATATCGAGCACTTGTTGAATTTTGGCTAACTCAGGCCCCAACTCTTCCGAAAACCATTGGCCCAGCACTTCATGGTCCATACTAAAGCTGGCTAAATAAGTGCCCGTCAAACTGTTACGCCGAAATTCATATTCCATTTTATCTTCTCAATGCATTACAACTATGGCTAATTTTAATCTATTTCATCGTAACTTGCTTGGCCAGCAATTTAGTCCCACCAAGGGCAGCAATTGTCAGCACAATCATCGCCTAGACTTCATTTTCACAACGAAATCAGTTAGCTTGAGTCCATGATTTAGCAAGAGATGGAATGCGATATGCACGATGGATTTATCTACAGCTTAGTGCTTAGCGGCGCGCGCGCGGGGTCAACCTTAACCCCAGAAGAGCTTGAAAACTGGGATCCCAAGGATGGGCTGATCTGGATACACCTACGTTATCGCCACAAAAAAGCCCGCCACTGGGTGTTAAATAGCGGCTTGAATAAAGTCGAAAGCGATGCCCTGCTCGCCCAAGATACCCGCCCGCGTGCCGTACTGGCTGGTGAAGGCGTTTTGCTGGCCCTGCGCGGGGTTAACTTAAACCCCAATTCAGCCCCAGAAGACATGGTCGCGGTACGTATTTATGCCGATAAACATCGGATTATCTCTACCTGCGATCGTGAGTTGCTCTCAGTCAAAGATGTTGCCGAACTCATCATGGAAGGCGCAGGCCCCACCACCACAGGGGACTTTATCGTCGCCGTATGCGAAAGACTCACCACCCGTAAAGTGGATTTTATCGACACCCTCGAAGAGCAGCTGTCTGAGTTAGAAGAACAAGTAGTCTCTGGCAATGTAAAAGACTTACGCACAGATATCGCCGAGCTACGCAGGCAAACCGTGGCGCTACGACGTTATTTAGGCCCGCAGAAAGAAGCTTACGGTAAGATGCTGTCCGATCAATTTGTGCTGTTTAACGAGCCCGAAAGACTCAAGATGCGCGAAACCACGGACAAACTGATCCGCACTATTGAAGACTTAGACGCCCTGCGTGACCGAGCTAATGTGACCCAGGAAGAGTTACTCAGCCAACAATCGGAGCAGCTAAACAAGCGCTTGTATTTCTTATCCTTAGTCTCGGCAATCTT
Source organism: Shewanella sp. GD03713 (assembly GCF_029843705.1). Lineage (NCBI taxonomy): Bacteria > Pseudomonadati > Pseudomonadota > Gammaproteobacteria > Alteromonadales > Shewanellaceae > Shewanella > Shewanella sp. GD03713. The sequence continues at coordinate 753,718 of NZ_JAOCIW010000001.1, read as the reverse complement.
CTTGCCGCTGGGCTTTTTAACTGGCTTGCTTGGGGTGAATATTGGTGGCATTCCCGGTGCGGATAACACCTGGGCCTTTGCGACCTTCTGCGGCATTCTTATCTCGCTGGTCGCCCTGCAAATGGCGCTCTTCTATCGCTTTAAGTGGTTGTAGACTGGAATAAAAAACGCCAATCACAGGATTGGCGTTTTGTTTTGTGGATTGCAGTTACTGCGGCAACTCAAACAGATTCGTCATGACTTTATACAGCTCGGTGCCTTGATGCACGGACGCCGAGGCAAAATGGAGTATGGGCACACAATCCTGCGGCAAGCTAAGCGCCGTTAGCTCCTGCTCGCTGCCATATAAATCTAGGCGCAGCAGATTGACTAAAGTCTCACCCGCCGCCAGTGGCTCTCCCACGGGCGCCACATATTCCACCAATCCCGCCATGGGCGCATGGTACTTTTTGTAATCCTTAAGATAACAGCCAAAACGCGGCATCTTTGCGGGCGCCACTCGCTCGGCAATCACCCCGCGATGACTCAAATAGGCCAAAATGCCCTTGGCATCGACAAAAGCATCCTCGAGGCAAATACGTTCTTGGCTCGCCAGTTCCAAGGTAAAGGCCGAAACGGCAATCTCGAGATCTCGCCCTTGTGCTTTAGCGACTTCACTCAATTGCCACCAAGGGCAAAATGCCGCTTCATCCATAGCCCCGCCAAAACTATTGGGGATCACTAAGGTGTAAGGAATCGAGAAATACTGCGCCGCTGTAAGGTCATATTCAGGGCAATACAAGTGTTTACAGGATTTAGGCCCGGTATGCAGATCCAATACTATATCCGCCTCGTGGGCCATGGCCTGCAGGTTAACCGCTAATCTGTGGCCTGTGGTCACGCCCCACTCGTTGCGCAAACGCTGCTGACACGCCTCGACTAAGGTGCTGCGGTAAGCTTGGATAAGCGCGCTATCGCTAAGCTCAGCATGTTCACGGTACCAAGCGGGTAAATCAATCGAATGATTTAAGTACTCGCGGTTCCAGTTTGCCCCTGTGATAGGGTCAAAACGCCCCAGCGTAAACTCGCCACTCTTTTGATTGATCCCCAGCGGATTCGCCAAGGGCACTAAGGTAATTTCCCCTAAGATGTCGCAACGCTCGAGCTGCTTCATCAATTGGAAAATCACCGCATTGCCCTGCACCTCGGCGCCGTGAACATTGGCCTGAATATACACTTTAGGGCCAGCAACATGACCACTTGGCTTAAAGTGGTAAATCGGCAGGGTGAGTGCTTGCCCTGCGGCAAGCTCCCCAATGGTTAAAGACGATGCAGTCGGTTGCATATTACACGCCTTCGAACAGGTTTTCGTGCAGCGCTTTAACCACTTGCGCCGCTTCTGATTCGGCTACCAATACGCACAAGTTATGCGGGCTGGCGCCTTGGCAGATCATGCGCACATTGTGGGGCTCGAGCACTTCAAACACTCGGCGACAAATGCCCGCGGTGGTGGCAATGCGGTTACCGATAATCGCCACCAGTGCTAAACCATCTTCAACACGCACACGGCAATGCTGTGATAACTCCTGTAGCAGCGCTTCGCTCAATAGCCCCTGGCCGCTCGAATCGGAACCTGTTTTATCTAGAGTGAGCGATACGTTAACTTCGGAGGTGGTGATCAAATCCACACTGATCTTATGTCTTGCCAAGGTGGCAAAGGTTTCAGCCAAGAAGCCCTGTGCATGCAACATTTGCAGGCTGTGTAAATTGAGTAGCGTTTGGTCGCGGCGCAGCGCAACCGCGCGAAACACGGGCGCATCTTCAACCTGATGACGGATCCAAGTACCGCCCTTTTCAGGCTCCTTACTTGAGCCGACAAACACTTGAATTTGTTGACGCACTGCAGGCAGAATCGTCGCAGGGTGCAGCACTTTAGCACCGAAAGTCGCCATTTCGGCGGCTTCGTTAAAACTGATTTCGGCTATAGGATGGGCGTTTGGCGCAAGGCGTGGATCAGTTGTGTAAATCCCGGCCACATCGGTCCAAATCTCAACCGCTGAGGCTTTTAAGGCTTCGGCTAACAGTGCCGCAGAATAATCACTACCGCCACGGCCAAGCGTGGTGGTTTGCCCCGCCTCATCTGAGCCAATAAAGCCTTGAGTCACAATCACTTGTTCAGATAACAGCGGCAGTAAATGCTCACGTGAGAGAATGGCAATTTGCTCAACCTGTGGCTCGGCGCGGCCAAAATGGCTGTCGGTGCGCAGCACTCTGCGCACATCGAAGGCACTCGAGTTAGCGCCTTTTTCCCGCAATACCGCCGCAAATAATGCCGACGAGCACTGCTCGCCAAGGGACAATAACTCATCCATGGTGGCCTTGCTGCGCTGGGATGCTAGCGCTTCGCTCAATACCGCCATACGGCTTAACAGCTTATCCAATGCCGCAGCTACGTCGTTGGGGCGACCCAGTTTATCTAAGATAGCGTATTGAATTTGCGCAATTTGCTTTAAGCGCTGTAAACGACCATCGTCGTTCATCGACTCTTGGGTGAGTTCAACCAAAAGGTTAGTCACGCCACTGGAGGCGCTAACCACCACTAAACGGCAATCAGGATTGCCCAGTACGATATCGGCGCAGCGATTCATTGCACCGTAATCGGCGACTGAGGTACCACCAAATTTTGCGACAACAAGAGACATTATCGTACCTCCGCAGAAGCAGAAGACACGGCACAAACTAGGATAAGATCTTGATTAACTAACATGATTACGCTCCGAACCAACTTCGTTCGAAGAGCCTGGTGCTCAATGATACGCACCCCAATAGAAGGGAAACAGCAATCGTCACCAGAAGCTCTCCACCAATTACAGGTGACAATCGTTAGGATTCAGCCTAAGCGACCGACATAAACATGCAGCAACCACATCTATGCCTCGGCGTTAATCTCCCTCATCAATCATCGCTGGAGTTTGTGCTCCTCTGACTGACTACCTAGTTAACGCTCCTCTTCTGTTCCTTTCCGCCGGAAAGGGACGAAAAAAGTAGCAATAAACCCCTAATGAAGTCAATGCTAATTTCACATCGCATAAACAAATTCAATAAACGCTTTTAAAAACAATGAGCAATTTAGCGGTAAAGCCTAAGCAAAAATGGCGGATAGGTATCATGCAGGGATTAACAGGATTAAAAAATAACTGACCTAGCCTTGCCCTTTACAGGCAAAGCCGGATAAGAAAAATAGTAATAAACTCGCGGGGCTTAGGTCGCTAGATCGGGCAGTTCGTAAACCAAACGCACGTGATCATTAAACAGGCCTAAACACACTTCATCATGCCCGGTGATGGTGCAAGGCACTAAACTCACCTCGCCCTTTTCCACCATGTAGATGGCATATTGATTAAACTTTTTCCCCAACTGCAGCGCCATGCTTCTATCGACAAACACCGCCCAGCTCTTTTCCATATGGGATAAATCTGGCGATGCGCCCACCATTGCACGATAGGGGCTGCCGATTAATTCAATATCACGGAGAAGTTGGCGGTCGAGTAAACGGTTTTGGCTGGGACTGAGGAGGGTTGAAGCGGGATTATGGGCGGTAATTACAGCAAAGGAAAAATCACAGGATAATGCTTGAGTAAGCAAAAACAACGGCTTCTGGTAATGCTGCCACAAATCTTGAGTCATGTTGTCCATTGGTAGTCTAGTCGAAAAATGAACCCGAGTTAGTGTAGCAGAGCGCTTCCAAAATCCAAAGAGGCGTGAACTAGGTCACAAGAATTAAAAATACATTAGTTATACTAATCAATGACTAAAGTAAATATCATGATAAATCAGGGCCTCATCCAGAAATTTGTTAACATTTCATTTGTTAACAAATGCCTAAAACGAGTACAATGACGCCATTGGCTAGTTGAGCAGATAACATTAAGTTTGCTTAATCTTGACAAGGGTTTGTTAGATTCCTCTGTGAAATCACCCAAGGCTAGCCAGACATCTTTTAAAATGTGTTCTACATTTGAGTTATCATTTAAACATTTTAAAAAAAACAATAGTTAAGGAACTATTTATAACTATTGCTTATCGAAGTTGATACTGGTTACGTTTTATCGTATTACACTTTAAACGTGCACTTTATATACATCCTGATGTGTCGCCGTAAAGATCTTTCCTTTGAAGCACAGAGCAGTTAGAGGAAGTATCAACATTTTATGAATATAAGGATCCGATGTAAGCGGTCCTTATGGTTAGAATAAAATTGGTTAAAATTTAGGTAATTAATATGCAAAATCCGCACATTCTGATCGTTGAAGATGAAGCCGTTACCCGTAACACGCTGAGAAGTATTTTCGAGGCAGAAGGGTATGTGGTAACTGAGGCCAATGATGGCGCAGAAATGCATAAGGCTATGCAGGAAAACAAAATTAACCTAGTGGTTATGGACATTAACCTACCAGGTAAAAACGGTCTGTTGTTGGCACGTGAATTACGTGAAATCAACAACATCGGTCTGATCTTCCTGACAGGCCGTGACAACGAAGTCGACAAAATCCTTGGACTTGAAATTGGCGCGGACGATTATATTACCAAGCCGTTCAACCCACGTGAATTGACGATTCGTGCTCGCAACCTTCTGACTCGTGTGAATAGCGCTGGTAACGAAGTCGAAGAAAAGAGCTCTGTCGAATACTACCGTTTCAACGATTGGAGCCTAGAGATCAATAGCCGTTCTCTGGTGAGCCCACAGGGTGAATCTTACAAGCTACCACGTAGCGAATTCCGCGCTATGCTGCACTTTGTTGAAAACCCAGGCAAAATCTTAACTCGTGCCGATCTGCTGATGAAGATGACTGGCCGTGAGTTAAAGCCACACGACCGTACTGTTGACGTGACTATCCGTCGTATTCGTAAGCACTTCGAAAGCTTGCCAGATACGCCAGAAATCATCGCGACTATCCACGGTGAAGGCTACCGTTTCTGCGGTAACTTAGAAGACTAATCTTCGAAGTCCGTTTGAATAATAAAAAACCAGATCCTCGGATCTGGTTTTTTTATCTCTGCAATATGGCAAATCCTCTGCCCCGCTTTATCACCCCGCCAAACTTTAATCGCCAAGCTGAAATAGCCATTGCAGACTTTAAAGCGCACCGATTGGAATGGAGCACTTCAAGTGCTATCCACAGCCTTAACTCAGGTGCTAGCTAAGGTGGTAGCTGAGGTATTAGCCAAATACCGAGTGTAAAAAAAGAGTAAGGTGTTAGCCTCACTCTTGGATAACGGCAATCGCTTGGTTAAACAGCGCTCTGCTGTGGGTTATTTGCCGCTTTTAAGCTGTCTATCGAGGAAATCTGCCAGCGAGCGATATAAGTGGTTACGCACTTTCTCACCGCGCATCGAATGCTTAGAACCTGGATAATCAATCATCTGGAACAGTTTGCCCTCGTCCTGCAACGCCTTATACACGCGAGTACTGTTTTCAAACAATACGTTATCGTCGGCCATGCCGTGGTACATCAATAGCCCAGACTGATAGTTTTTCACATAGGGAAACACGCTACTGGCTTCGTAACCTTGTTCATTATTCCCGGGATGGGCGAGATAACGTTCGGTGTAGTGAGTATCATATAAACGCCAATCGGTGACGGGCGCGCCCGAAATCGCCGCCTTAAAGTAATCCGGCGCCTTAAACAGACTCATCAAGGCCATATAACCGCCGTAGCTGTGGCCATAAATCGCCACATTATCGCTATCGACAAAGGGCAAGCTGCGCAGATAATCGACGCCAACCTTTTGGTCGTTCACTTCCGCCTCGCCCAAGTGACGGTAAATTACCTGTTCGAACTGAGTGCCTCTGTGGGCACTGCCACGGTTATCAAGTTGAAATACCACATAACCTTGCTGCACTAAGTATTGGGTAAAGTAATCCTGCTCACTCCAGCTATTCGTTACCAATTGCGCATGCGGGCCGCCATAAACGCGCACGACTACAGGGTATTTTTTGATCGCATCGAAGGGCACAGGTTTAAAGAGACGCGTTTGTAAGATTTGACCATCTTCGGCTTTAAGCTCTTTAAACTCAGGCAGTTGCCACAAGCCAGCATAGTCATACAGAGGATGACCGGCTTTGACTTGGTTCTGCTCGACCCACGCCAAGTGTTGACCCTTATCGCCGTGCAAACTGATCTGTGGCGGCTGAGATAAGCTATTGAAATAATCCAGATACACGCTTTGACTATCGGCAAATACCGGATTGTGCATCCCCGCCTCGCTGCTCACGCGCTCAACCTTGCCACCCGCTAACAGCACACGGTAAAGGTGTTTTTCGATAGGGGTATCTTTGCGGCTAGTGAAATACACCCAGCCTGCGGTTTCATCGATATATTCCAGCTCATCGACTGCCCAATTGCCCTTGGTCAGTTGCGTCTTCAGCTTACCTTTTAGGTCAAACAAATAGAGATGATTAAAGCCGTCACGCTCCGAGGCCCAGATAAACGCCGACTGTTGCTTTAAGAAGTGCAGGTCATTGTTAAGATTCACCCAAGCATCGCTACGCTCTTTGACTAAGGTTTTCGGCTTGGTCAGCGCATCGAGCGCCACCAGTTGCAGGTCTAATTTTTGTTGATCACGGCTCTGCCACTGGAAGGATAAATGCTTGCTGTCGGGTAACCAATCGACGCGAGGCAGGTAAATATCCTTATTTTTATCATCGCTTAAGGTGACCCAATTGATGGCTTTATTATTAAGGGTCACAACACCCAGTTGGATCTCGACATTGTTTTTACCCGCCGCCGGATAACGCTGCTCGGTAAGCTTAATGCCATCGGCGTAGATTTCATTGCGGGTGACTAACTCAACGCCCGACTCATCGATACGGGTAAAGGCGATGGCCGATTCATCTGGCGCCCACCAGTAACCCGTCATACGATCCATTTCTTCCTGGGCGACAAATTCCGCCATGGCATTTTTAATCGCGCCGCCACCGTCTGCGGTCATGGCCTCAAGCTTTTTAGTCGCTAAATTGAGTACATACAGATTTTGGTCCCGCACAAAGGACACAAAATTGCCCTTGGGCGATAGGCGCGCATCGGTGGCAAAGCCCTCGCCTATCGGCAGTTGGCTAACGCTGTAATCCGCTAAGGAGAAGTAATACAGATTCCCCGAGGCAGGGATCAACAGCGCCTTGCTATCGTCCGCCCAGAAATATTCCATAATGCCTTCGCCATAAATACGTTGGCGCTCGCGGCGAGCCTTTTCTTCATCGGATAACTCATTGCTCGCCAGTTTATCGGCGTTTAGCAACAGGCTAGATTCGCCCGTCTTCACGTCCATCTGCCAGAGATCGTAAAAATTCTGGTTGTCTTTACGTCCCGCAAGATAGGTCACCCTTTGACCATCTGGGGATAACTTTAATCCACGGGGACTCGTGCCCGCCAAGGCAGGCGAAGCATTCATGCGCTCGATAGTCAGCGGCGTTGTGCCGCCTTCAAGCGCATAGGCGGGGGGCAATATCGCGCTAGAAACCATGGCCAGTTGACTCGCTATCAGTAGGGATGAGGCGCCCAATGTCACCGAGCGCAGGGAAGAAGCGAACCCATTTTTAGTCATTATTATTCCTTGGAAGCATACTCGCCTTAAGGTGGCGATCAAAAACTGCCGTCATTGTGCCAAGGCAAAGCCTAAATAAAAAGCGCAGGCAATATACAGATACAAATTAGCTGGCGAACTCCTGCGGTTAGCTCAATTTTCAAGATAACCCACTCAGTCTGACACATAGGGATAACCCTCTTGGCTTAAATTGATTAAAACCCACAGCAACATCGCTGAAATTGTCGACTAACTGAGTTATTATTCGCGGCAAATAATGAAATTGACCTCAATGTTGAACCCCTAAAGGACCTAACATGCAGACTCTTGCCCAGCACTTAACCTCAAAGGCAGTGAACGAATCCCTCTCGCAACTGATTTTGACCTTAGCCGACACCTCCAAAGCCATCAGCCATGCCGTGCGCCACGGTGCCTTAGCTGGCGTGTTAGGCGCGACCGAACAGGAAAACGTGCAAGGTGAAACCCAGAAAAAACTGGATATCATCACCAACGATATGCTCAAAGATGCATTAAAAGCCGACGGCACAGTGCGCGGCCTAGCCTCTGAGGAAGAAGATCATGTGGTTGAAGTCAGCGCCAATGGTCAATATCTGGTGTGTTTCGACCCTTTAGATGGTTCATCAAATATCGATATCAACTCGCTGGTCGGCACGATTTTCTCTGTTTTACCTGCACCACAAGGTGAGTTAACTGAAACAAGCTTTTTGCAATCGGGTCGCAATCAGTTAGCCGCAGGTTATGTGCTCTACGGCCCATCAACCATGCTCGCCCTCACCACAGGCCAAGGCGTGCAACTCTTTACCCTGCACCCAGAAACCAACGAATTTTTACTGACCAACGCGGCCATGAGCATCAGCCCAGACACCCAAGAGTTCGCCATTAACATGTCGAATCAACGTTTTTGGGAAGCGCCAATGCAGACCTATATCGCCGATTTACTGCTAGGCAAAATTGGCCCGCGCGAAAAATCCTTCAACATGCGCTGGATTGCCGCCATGGTCGGTGATGTGCACCGCGTACTTTCTCGCGGCGGTATCTTTACTTACCCAACCGACAATAAAGATCCGAAAAAGCCATACAAGCTGCGTTTAATGTACGAAGCCAACCCAATGGCCTTGTTAGTCGAGCAAGCTGGCGGTAAAGCCTCTACTGGTTATGAAACCATTTTGGATATTCAACCAACGCAAATTCACCAACGCGTTGCGGTTATCCTAGGTAGCGCCAATGAAGTGGACGCTTGCCTAAGCTACCATGGTTTGGATTACAGCGAAGAACCAACTCTGGATTAAGGCGAATCTCTTAAGCTTTGATTTTGATTTGTTTGATAAAAGCCACTGACCACAGTGGCTTTTTTGTTGTCGCTTAATGCGACACTTTGCATTCATTCTTAAGAAGAAAATCAAGATCGTGGGGCTTCACCCCACACCCGACCAAGGAGGACTGCTCGTCCTATCAAAAACGTCCATGTTAAGCTGCCAGCTCGATATCCCTATCTCGCGCTCAAAACGGCCGCAGGCCTTCGCCCTTGGATGCTCCAAGACGCCCCAACGGAGTTGAAAGCCCCTTGGGCATTTAGCGTCCTTATGCTATCGCGTCAGACGCTCGTCCCTGATTCGACTGACGCTATCTCGGCATCCATGCCTCGCTCACGCAACGAACGCAAATGCCCTGCGGCAACTCCGAGGGGATGACGAACTCCTGTAACTTCTGTGTTGGCTGTAAATCCCAAAGAGTTGCACTTTCCCATCATTGATCAACGTTAACCTTTAGCGATTTTTGTCTTTATCTTTCAATGGCACAGTGGGTATTATGAAACCGATTATTATCAAGTTATGAATGGACGCTGTTGATAAATGATTCTGAAAACTAAAACACTGCAAAATACCCAAACACCACAAACGATTGCGGGTCAAAAACAAGAACAGGACGTTGCCTTCTATCTACGCCGCGCTTTCAAAGATCATCCAGAAGTACTCGTTATCAATGATTTTCGATTCACCTTTAACGGTGAAACAGCCCAAATTGATCACTTAATTATTTATCCCTACGGCTTTGTTTTAATTGAGTCTAAAAGCATAAAAGGTCATGTAGATGTAAACCAACATGGCGAATGGACGCGCAGTCACGGCAATAACTGGTTTGGTATGCCATCACCAATCAAACAGGTTGAACTACAACAATCACTGCTTAAAGAGATGCTAAAGCAGCATAGAAGTGAAATTCTCGGTAAGTTACTCGGGATAAGACAGCAAGGCTTTGGTATGCGGTGTTGGGATCATTTATGTGCGGTCTCAAGCGATGCGGTCATCAACAGAGAAACTATGCCTGCGGCAGTTTCAGAGCAGTTAGTTAAGACAGAGTTTTTAGTCGAGAAGCTTGAAAAGATCATGAATCTTAAAAGCAAATTCTTCCGAATTATTAATGTAAGTGATACCCGCCCAGACTTTAATCAAGAAGAGCTGAATTCAATCGCTAAGTTCTTAATCGATCGCCACCTAGACCAATCTCAAGCTGCGAGTGAAATAACGCCAGTACAAACACCACAAATCAAAGAACCTGTAGCCTCCTTTGCCGTTAACAAAGTGGCAGAAGTAAAAAACCAACCAATATCGCAACCTACAACAAACAGCATGCTTCGCTGTAAACATTGCGGAGAATCAACAAACTACACCCCGATGTACGGTAAGTTTGGTTACTACATAAAATGCAATCAATGCGCTAAAAACACGCCAATGAAACAAGCATGCCCACAGTGCCAAAGTACACAAACGAAAATAACTAAAGCTAAAGAGACCTACACACTACATTGTAATGATTGCGATAACCATTATAGGGTTATCTAAACGAAATCAATTAGGATACTCATAATTTTGTCTACTACAGCGAACATGAAACCTTATCAAATTAAGTTGAGGTACTTTTTATTACCAGTACTACTGCATATTAGCGGTATTACGCTATTATTTTTCTTATCATCTATATTCTTTACAAAGTATCTATCCGAGTTAATTGGTCACAATCACTTTTATCAAACCTATCTAACTAGCATTGAATGGAATGGGATTGTAAGCCTATTCTGCATTTCTGGATTTGTGTCATACCTCTCAGTTCGATTGATAAAAAAGCCATTTTCATTTATTGAATTTAAAAAGCCAAGATATAAAAATTCAATGTGTTTATCACTTTTATCACTGCAGTCACTTTTATTAATATCTGCTTTTTTATTGAGTTCATTTGGTTTATCAAGATTATCAGAACTAGATAGTCCAACCGAATGGCAAGAAAAAGGAACGCCTGTATATTTCACTGTCAAAACGGCTGATTTATCTGGGCAAAAATCAGTACACATCCAATTAAGTCCATCGCAAAGATACAGCAAGGCGATAGATGTGTTTTGTGTTATCAGCCTTGATAGCAGTGGCCATTTTTGGGCAGGTTTCAACTACCCATTTTCGGTTGAAAAAACAGAAAAATACCCAAGTGAAAAAATCGACAAGCTAATCAGTGATAGTGTTAATAAGTGTAAAAATACATCAAATAGTGATATCAAATACTTCAAAAAAAGTAGTTTCGCCTTTGAAAACAGTGGCTATTTAAATGCTTTAAAACGGATAGTTAGCAGCGATATACTAGAGAATAACAACATCACTTTATTTGTAGCATCACAACATCTCGAATTTAATAGTATAAAAACAGACCTATTAAATGGTTTCTTAATGATGTTCGCTACTATTATGACATTTTTGGCCTATGAACTCTGGCAAGCTAAAATACACTGGGAAACTTATTGGGCCCTTAAGAAAATAGAATCTGGGCTGGCATAACTCTTTTGGGATTTAGGGCAAACGCTTGGTTCACAGAAGTTCAGCTTCCCCGGCGAAGTTGCCGCGGGGCGTTGGAATAAATTGCGTGAGTCCGGTCATGGATGACCGGCTAGCTTTCGCAGGTACAGGGACGTTGCCTTCGGAAGCGATAGCAATTTATCCATAAGACCAAGGCCACTAACCAATGCATGTAACTTCGCTAGGGGCGTCTTGGAGCATCCAAGGAGGATAGGACGAGCAGTCCTCCTTGGTCGGGTGTGGGTTGAAGACCCACGACTTTGATTTACTTCGGCCGTAGGCCGCAAGACTCGTATACTCACAGCGATAACTTTGCCAATTCAAACGCCAAACAAACCAGCACTATTATCAAATGTGGGGTCAAACCCCACGACTTTCTCGGCCGTAAGGCCGCAATGACTAAACATCAGCATAATCAGGTGCGGGTGAAACCCCACTAACCTAACTCACTTGGCCGTTAGGCCACAAAACCAAATCAGCTATGCTCGCAAACTTGAGCTTAGCTGCATATACCTCACGCCTTTGCGATTGGCCGATAGCGCGGCATTAACCCAGTATGTTATTGTTTTGGCTTCATAGATTCGATTATTAAGCTTTAACCACTAAGGATTTGCTCCATATGGAAAAAATATTTGAAAGGCTAATGTACGCATCACGCTGGATTATGGCGCCCATCTACTTGGGACTGAGTCTAGTGTTGTTGGGTTTAGGCATTAAATTCTTCCAAGAGATCTTCCATATTCTGCCGATTATTTTTGAGATGACCGAAGTGGATCTGGTGCTGGTCACCCTGTCCTTAATTGATATCACCCTAGTGGGCGGTCTGATTGTGATGGTGATGTTTTCTGGCTATGAGAATTTTGTCTCGCAGCTGGATGTCGGCGAAGACAGTGAGAAGCTCAGCTGGTTGGGTAAATTAGATTCGGGCTCACTAAAAAACAAAGTGGCCGCCTCCATTGTGGCGATTTCGTCAATTCACCTGCTGAAAATCTTTATGGATGTGAAGAATATCGATAACGACAAAATCATGTGGTACTTGCTTATCCATATCACCTTCGTGGTGTCGGCCTTTGCCATGGGCTACTTGGATAAGATGACTCGTAAGTAAGCGGCGACATCGCCCCATGAGCGGCATTACTGTTTGAGTGTGAGTGCTAAGCGTGACGAAACCAGCCATTGCCAAACAATGCCGAGTGCCAAAGATTAAAACAAGCCACTGATAATAGTGGCTTTTTTATTTTCTGAACAAAAAATGTGCCTCGCACTTTGGTATTAATTTAGTTGGCATTGCATAAGTGCATGTTTGAATTGAAATTATTGCTTGAGATAATAGCCTGAGTTTTAACCTAAACGGCGTTTGATACCAAAGGCTAACCTTTTGAATCAAATTCAAGACCAATTAACCCAAAAGGGTTATTAAAATGCGTCAAGATTCTTTATAATCGCCAACATTTTGACAATGTAGCAACACAAATCATCACCTGTATTCGTCCGCACAATTAACAAGGTAGTAAAGTGAAAACACAGTTACTGGCCCTCATGCTCGTCAGTCATTTAGGCTACGCATATGCCAAGGAAGATTTAGCCACAAGCTTAGACACCGCAGAACCCGCCCCTAAAAGCCATAGCATCGACTTTATTGATAAAGGCCTCAAGCTGAGCTTGAGCTGCTCCGTTGGCGAAACCCAACCCATCTTAAACGTCACTATGGGTGAATCCTTTGCATTTGGTAGCGATCCAAGCGTGCTAATTATTCGCAGCGACAAGCAGCACAGTGTGAAATTTCGCGGCACCGCGACCTTGATGAACTTTACCAGTTTGCCAAAGGCTGACGACGATCTGTGGCAGGCGTTAGCTCAGCTACAAACTCAAGAACTAAGCCTTGAGGCCGTTTCGTTTCGCTCAAGCAAATACACTAGCTCAACCTTAGTGGCCGTGGGATTTAGTGAAGCGGTCAGCCAGCTAAAACAGAAGTGTAGCCAGTAAGGGCGTGTCTCGTCCTGATACAAAAAAGCCACTGTAATCAGTGGCTTTTTTAGTTGTGCGATTTAAGACTCGCTATCGACCAGCTCGACTTGATGGGTCTTTTCGGTTTGGTCGACTATGGTCAACACCGCCGTATCCCCCACTACGTTGCAGGAAGTCAGCACCATGTCGATGATGCGATCCAGCGCGGCCACAATTGCAAAGGCTTCAATCGGCAAGCCCATTTGATGGATTAATACCCCAATCATCACCATGCCGCCACCGGGCACACCACCCGCGCCAACAGATAACAGGAAGATACTAAACAGCAGCGATGGCAATTGCTCGCTGGTGATTGGCATACCGAAGGCATTGGCCACAAAGAAAATCGCAATCGTGATATAAATCGCCACGCCGCCCATGTTCATGGTTGCCCCAAGCGGCACGCCAAAGCCTGCCACGGCGCGATTAACCCCAAGCTTTTCGGTTAGGGTGCGCATAGTCACAGGAATCGTGGCATTAGAGCTGGCAGTAGACAGGGAAAACAGCACTTGCTCTTGGGTTTTCTCGCGAAAGCTCTTGGCCGAAATCGGTGTAAAGAACCCCACCGCCAGCGGATAGACCACAAAAATCCACAATAATAACAGCGCCAGAATGATCACGACATATTCGAGCACACTCATAAATACTGCCGCATCTAAGGTGGCACCTAACTTAAACATCAGCGCAAACACGCCATAAGGCGCAAGGCTCATCACCACAGAAATCAGTTTCATCATGATTTTATTGGCGGTTTGAAAACCTTGTACCGCGCCAGCCACATGCTCGCCAAGGGATTTAATCACCCCGCCCAGCATCAGTGCCATAAAGATCACTTGCAGCATATTGCCCGACATAAAAGCCGCTACCGGGTTGCGCGGCACTATATCAATCAGCAGCGCCATTAAGCTGGGAAGTTCGGTCGCGGTAATCGCCACCCCATCAGAGCTGCTCATATCGACGCCTTTACCTGGGTCGAGCAATAGCACCACTAACAGGGCGGTTGAGATAGCGACCACGGTATTAACGATGTAAAAGCCGAAGGTTTTGCCGCCAAGGCGCCCAAAGCTTTTTAAGTCCTGCAGCTCACACACGCCGCAAACGATACTGACAAACACCAGAGGCACGACCAACATCATGATCATATTGACGAACATAGTGCCGACGCCGCCAGCCAGTTCGACTAAATTGCCAGAAAAGAAGCCAATATCGTTTAGAAAATATTGCACTAAGGTGCCGAGAATAAGTCCCGCAAACAGACCGATAAAGATCCGTGTCGAAAGTGATTTAATCATGCTTATGGTTTCCCCAAATAGCTCATCTTTTATTCTTCATCTTCCTTGATGAGCAAAATCGCCATTCCCTTTTCGGTTCAGGCGGGGATAGTGAAACATGCTGGCAGTAAATTCAATGAATAAATTTACTTATTTCATTTTCAATTAAGCCAAACTCATCACAAAAATTTTGTATTTATATGATTTTTATTGGAAATAAAATTATCGATTAATAATTACGCTATTAAGATGCAAGTTAAAAAATCAAAATTTAAACAGTATTTAAACCAAATAAATACAATTAATCGATTCAGCTTGAATAATGCTAGATTTAAAAACCAAATAAGCATTTTAATCAGAATTAAAAACTGCTTATTAAGACATTTATAGAGAGATGGGGAAGGATAACGACTAACAATATGCCAGTAGCACTAGCTCAAGCCGATGCGCTAGCAGGTGCTGCTGTTTAATGCTAATGCGTTGCTGAATTAACCAAAGGCTTAATTGCTGCCAATTTTTTAAGTCGGCTGACTGTAAGTATTTAGCCTGAGGCGCTTGCTTGGCAAAGTCATCTGCGGAATTAATCTGTGGGATAGCGAGTAACTCGCTGGGCGCAAAAAGCGCTAACTTTGGCACGATACAATGGGTCATGCCCGTTAAGGTGTGGGCAATTTGCAGCCCTGCAGGGTCGAGATCGGTAAAGGCAATGATCGGCATTTTACCCGCCATCGCCTGTAAAAACTGGCGCACCCCAATGGGGGAATGGTTGCCGCTACCACGGTAAATCACCATAACGCGGCTCAGTTCGGCGGGTAAGCGCGCTTGAGTGATTGCATCGAATATATCTAGGTTTTCAACCACTAAGATAGCGTTAACATTAAGCTCATGGCAAAGCTGCTCTGTTTCATCTAAGGGAGTGCGTAACGCAGAACGCGCAGACATCCCCATGGGAGGCGATTCAAAACCGAGATACTTCAACAAAACATACTCGGCTTCGGGGCGGATACTCGCCAGCTTTTCATTCTGGCTTTGGGCGGACATGGCGATACGGTCTAGATTAAAGTCCAGAGCCTGTAAATCGACGCCCTCTTTTGCCAACACGCCTTTGCGTAGCAATTCAAAATCCCGTGGCGCAAAACACAAATATTTTTCCGCGCCATCCAGATCGCCCACTTCTAATTCGCGGTAAATCGTTCGCCAATTCGGGCTAAGTTTCACCCTTGGAGCGCGGTTAAGATAAACGCTCTCCAAGAGTTGCAACTGCTGCTTGCCTAGGCGAGCCATAATTCCACATCGCGGATAATAAAGTTACCGCTGTAGATGGGGTGAGGTTCACCTAATGGCTCTAACTCAAAGTAAGCCTTATGCTCATCGGGTAAGCCTTCGTAGCCGCCAATCACTTGATAAATCCAGCTTTCGGCATCCCACGGCAGGGCTTTTTCGGCTAAGTAATCGAGCGCAGACTGACGTAAGCCCGACTCAATCACGTCGACAAAGTAAGTGTCGACCGCTTGCTTGAGTGGATTATCAGGAATATCAAAGTCTTCATTCTGCGTCAGCGGCACGGCCACATCCTGCTCGCGCACTGTCTCGACTATGCCCTGACGGCTAATCGCCTTGATATGGGCGACGATATTCATCAACTCAAACTCTTGGCTGGCGTTATGCACATCCACAGATGCTGGAGCCAACAGCACTTCGGCGCGATTGAAAAGGCTTGGGATTTCCTTGTGGGACACATGGTCCGCAGGGCGATAATCCGGGTGCAAATCGGTGTACAGTAACCAACCCTTAAGCAAGCGGGTACGGCCGCGAATTTGCCTAAAGCGACCGAGAAGTTCCAGCAATCTGCCCTGCACCACACTGAGTTCCTGGGCGCAGTCGCTCATAGTTTCCTGCAAAGTCGTCACCAGCAGCTTACGCAGCTCACGGATATCACCGGCGATTTCACCTAATTCGCTAAACTGGAACATCTCCAAGCCATTGAGCAATTCAGATACTTGGCTTTGGGCGAGTTCGTTTTCACGGATCTTAGCGTTAATGGTACCGACATAACCGAACTCGTTGTTGATGCGTCCCCACAACACGCGGATGGAGTAGCGTAAACTGTCGGCAAAGCTATACACATGCTCACTTAAATCAGACAGATACGCCTCGGCGGCACTGTAATCTGAGCTGTGGCGCGCTTCTTTATAATGGTCGGCCAAGGTCTTAATGGTGGCGAGCGCCGAGCCGACGTTGGAGTCGATTTGGCGATTGCGCTCATCACTTAAGCCCTCTTCGAGCAAGGCACGCACCGAGCGTTTAAGGCGCAGCTCTTGGTCTGGCTCTGGGCGCCATAAAATCCCTGCCTGCTTGAGTTTTTCAACCACGGCGGGATCATGGCTCTCTTCCTTGAGCGAGCCTGCCAGATAGGCGTCCATGATGATGTCAGCATGGCGACCTAACTGCTTGAGTAGCTTCACCCCAGCCTGATGTAAATTACTGCTCATCACGGCCTCCTTGGTTGAAGCTGTGCGTTATCGTCCAATGCATCATAGTAAATCCCGCTGCGTCGCCGTTTCCGCCTGCGCTTCAAGGCTGAGGCCTTCGGTCTCGTCGATAAAGCGGATCACTTCGTACAGATAATCCAACTTGCCAGTGGCGATATAAATTTGTTTTTCCACGTTAGGGCGCACCAGATAACCAAGCTCCACTAAGCGCTTGAACACTAACTTAATTTGCGCATCGCTATTGGTACTGGTTGAACCGAATAAGCGGTATTGGCTGAGTTTGGCCAACTGCTCACGAAACGCGGGCGTATCTTCAATTCGGCTTTGCAACTCGGTTAAACGCACTGGCGCGCCTTCGCTTAAGGGGGCATCTTGGCCGCTGGCTTCTTGCACTAATACCAGCCACTCCACCATAGGGATAAGTGCCTGACAAATATCCTTAAACTGCGATGAAATCACCTTACGTTCGCTTTCGCCTAACTGCAAATAACCGCAGAAAAACACATCGCCCTCGGCGGCCGAAGCAACGGTGCGATTGATTTGATTCAAATAAGCCTCGACCCGCTCGCGGGTGCTGTTATTTTTCAATGCGCGCCAGCCATCTTCATTGGTGGTGCGGCAAATAAACTCACCTTTTAGCAAGAGTTCGATAATGGCGCCCGTGCCGACTAATACGGTTTGGTTTGACTCATTCATGGCTGCACTCATTAGATGGCCTCCTTGCTCAGGCGTTTACTCAACATATCGGCAATCGGATTGGCTTTGGGCTTCACCACCTGCAACTTCTTGGTTTGTTTATTAATAATGTAACGGTTCTCGAACAGGTTCAGCACTTCTGACTCTGGGTTCGGGAAGGCGCCTAACACGCTGATATTGTTGTTACCACAGGCATCGAAAATCTTCTTCACGTTGGTGTGGTGCAGCGTGCCCAGCTCGTCGATCGGCCAGTGAATGGTCGCGTCGCTACGGCCACGTAACAAGCGCGTGAATGCCAACAGGAACTTACACAGGATCAAGTAAGCCATACCGTGGCTCGAGGATTCGTTCAGCTGTCGGTCGGTGCGGATAATCAGGTCGCTATTGCCCTCTTTGAGGCGCAGCTCGATTTCCAGCAACTTAGCAATGCCGCCGGTTAAGGCCGCGCGGCCAATAATGTCTAAGGCGCGGCGCATACTGTTGGTGTATTCCTCATCGGGCAGACCATTAAAGCCGTCGGCCTTCCACTGTTTGAAGGCTTTAACGAACTGTTCAAGCTCAGGCCAAAACTCTAATTCGCTGATCTTAGAGCGAATACGTACCGCAGACTCGGATACGCCATCGAGGAATAACTCCTCGCCCACTTCGCGGGTAATGCGCGCACTCTGGGAGGCGATGCGACGGTCGATATCGGCAAGTACATCGTAGAAGGCGGTTAAGTCGACCCCGAAGATCCGCCCCTGTTCACGCAGCGCCATAATCGATTGCGGCACAATCACATTGAGTAACTGTTCAAGCTGTGGCACTAGCTTGCGGTAATCCAGCAGGCGTATACCTTTGTCATTGATAAAGCTCGATTCTTCGCGAGCGCGCTCCCAAGTCTCGGCTAAACCTGAGCCTGACTTGCTGGCAATTACAGAGTCGAAATGCTCCACATATTGCTTAACCGAGCCCATCAAATAATCGCGTTTTAGCAGTAAATCTTCGCCCTGACGCAAACGCTCACCTAGGCTACCTTGAGCTTCTTCATTGTTGGCGGGCAGTTTCAGCTCGGCCAACTTACGCATCACGGCGCGCAGTTTGGTTAAGTTTTCAGAGGCTTCAATCTGCGCCGCATCCGAGGCCTTACGGTCGGTCTCGAGTTGTTGACGGCGGGTCTTCACTTCTTGGGTCTTGGCTTTAAGCTGCTGATCGATTTCCGAGGCGGCACGTTTCACGTCGCTCAATTGGGTCTGCAACTTAGGTTTACGCAGCAACCAAGTGTGTTGATACCAATCATCGAAGCGCAATACTTCGCTGCGGCGCTGCTCGGCGCGGCTGATTTTAGTTTCAAGCTCACGGATTTGTTGCTTGAGTTTAAGGATATTGTCCTCATCCACACCGCGGGACTTAAGCTCGTTTTTGTACCAGGTTTCGCAGGCTTTCTGCTCGGCCTTAGCACTTTCGCGGCGGGCATCGATAGTGGCCTTGATTTGCCCGAGTTGATTGTCGAGCGCGCCAATAACTTCCTGCCAGTAGGCTTGTTTTTCCATGCGCGCTTCGAGCGCCTGCTCTTTTTGCTCTTCGAGCCAGAGCTGATGTTGATGCTTAAGCTGCTTTAGCTCGCCATCGAGTTGAGTTAAGCGCTGCTGGGCAAAGGCTTTACGCTCGGCCAGCGCCTTGTTGATCTTGTCCTGCTCACTGCGTTTTTCATCGAACAGACGACGTAAATCATCGCGGCTATTCTTGTAAGCCGTGCGGGCAAAGGTCAGTTCACGGCTGAGTTTATCCAGCTCACCGTTAATCGCCACCAGCTGAGATTCAGCCTCGGCTTGTAATTCCTGCGCGCTTTGCAGCGCTTCTTCGGCCTTGCTTAAACGAATGCGCAGTTCCTGCTCTGAGGCGGCATATTCAGGCACATCGATGGCTTTAAGATCCAAATGCACCCCAAACAGGGTGTCGCTCGTCCCTGTCACGCTCGGATGTAAATCGGTGCGGTGCAGCAACTCGGGGGCAATGACTTTACCCAGACTCTGCTCCCAACCTTGGGCTTCCTTACGCAGAAACTCAAGCAAGGTATGGGACTGAGGGAACAGCATATGGTGCAGTTCATCGAGCGCGGTTTGGCGTTCGTTAACCCGCAGGCTGGCGATACGCAGCGCTTCGTTAGCTTGGTCGCGTTTGGCGCGCAGCTTACGTTCATCGCTGCTTAAACGTTCCACCTTAGCGTTACAGCTTTCTTGCTCTTCGTCGGCGCGGTGGATCCGCTCGTCGAAAATCGCGAGGCTTAACTTTTCTTCCTCGGTGTAGGTCACGCCATCGACACGTAATTTAAGCTCGGCGGCATTGAGTTTGAATTGATATTCCTGTTCGCTAAAGCTCGCCTTGCCCGCATCCATTTGGCTGCGCCATTGGGCTTCGAGGGCATCGAGATCGGCTCTTGCCACTTCACGCTGCTTATCGCGCGCTTCGCGTTGCTTGTCTTGATCCGCGTGTAAGCCTTCGAGCTCGCGGTTTAACTGCTCGCCAATTTTGCTGCGGCGGGCATTGTAAGCCGCTTCAATATCTTGGTGTTTTTCGGTTTGTAATTTATGGCGCTCGCTTAAGTTTTCCATGTCAGCGCGCCAGTTTGGCAGCATGTCCAGGTCAGCCTTGGCTTGCTCGATATTCGCATCTAAAAAGGCGCCGTGCTGATCTTCAATCGCATCTAGCTCGTACTCGCACTTAGCCACGTCACCCTTGGCGGCGGATAGGTCGAGGTTTAGCTCGTCACGCACTTCTTTCCATTCGTCGTCCAACATCCGAAGCTTTAAATTCAGCTCCTTAGACAGGGTTTGTTGGATCTCTAAACGATCGGCCTCTAGGCTTTCGTCGTTGCGATAACCACGGGACAGACTCGAGAGGCGCATCTCGGCGCTGAGCAATTGGTTAAATTCCTGCTCGAGCTTTTCAAACTCGGGGCGGATCACTTCAAAGCCTTGGATTAATTGACTCTCGCGGATCCACGCCTCGACGCGTTGCGGGTTTAAGCGTGAGCTAGGTGGATTCACCCCGTCTTCTTCCAAAATGGCGGCGATCATGGATTTGACCGTTTCCATTTTGCCTTCTTTGGAGTGCACCGCCTTGGCGAGTTTTTCGATATGGCGCAGTGAATGCTCACCTTCACACAGGGCGAATTGGTGCGCATAGGCTCGCAGCTCGCTGCGGTTGCTGCCTGTGCTTAACAGGGTGCGATCGTTTTGAATAATCGCGCGGTATTCGCGGGTATTCAGCAAGTTAGTGGTGGCTACGCCTTGGCGTTTTAATTCGCGGCCAAGTTCTGCCATGGTGTGGCATAAAATGGTGTCACCATTTTGGGTTTTAATGTAATCGCTTAGCTCGAAACCTTTGCCGATAAAGCGGTAGTTCACCCCTTTACCATCACCCGCCGATGCCAGCACGGCTTGATAGAGCAAGCCATCGGCCTTTTGATATTCGTAAATAATGTAGCTTGAATCGTGTGGCAAGTACCAACGCTCGAAACTGTCACGGGTTGAAGGCACCACGCGGCTAGGATATTCGCCATAAAATACAGGCACTAAACGTTGCAGAGTGGTTTTACCCGAGGCGTTAGTACCACAAATATTGGTATGGCCATTGAGGGCGAGTTCCACAACGCCCGGAAGGTGCGTATCAATCAGCACAATACGAATCAAGCTTGGCATTTCATTCCTTATCCAAACGGGGTCAAAGCTAACCCAGATAAATCGAGCCCAAATCGAGACCATGACTCAAGATTAAACGCCGAGGCGTACAACCTAAGCTCAACACACCTAAGATCTACACAATAAAGGGGCGGTCAGTCTCAATGGACAAAAGCGTGTGACGGGTAATCATCCTTGCGAAATCATCTTTGCGAAAGTTGCGAGGTAAAATCCCATTTTGTGCCCCTAAAATAAGGCAAATAGGGGGCATAAGCAATCGAGCACCCGAGTCTTTCACCTCCACGAAACAAGTCTGCTCAATGTTACCTCAATTCCCGTCTATTTAACGGTTAACAAAACGTCAGTAGATCACAATTGGGCATAAAAGCTTTGGGGAAAACGGCCGATGTCGGCGCTCCAAGCTAATACAGAGGCATTGGCCGCCGTTAACATTTTCAGTAACTGTCAACTTGGGTAAAACAGTGAAAGACTCGGCCTCGCAGCCGAACCAAAATCACATTTCATTCACTAATCACTGCAAGCGTTAACAATAAAACCCAGCTAAGTGAGTAGCCTAAATGACAAAAAATACCCGCCCATCTTCAGCGCTTAAAAAGGCGCTAAACACCTCGATAGACAACGCCCCACGCCGCACCTTACTCAAAGCCATCGGCTGGACATTGGTCGCGAGTCCCTTGGTCGGCTTAGTCGGCTGCGGCTCGGAGTCCGAAGAAAGTACCAACGACAGCAGCAATAGCAATACGGATACCGGCTCAGGTGCCGATGTGACGACCCCGAGCGATTGGGCCAGTGGTGGCACCGCCAGCATGACGGTCAACTTCCCCGACACCAGCCTCTTCACCGCCAGTGGTGCCTGTGCCTTGGCATTAACCCAATCGGCGGTGGAAGGCCCTTGCTATTTCCAAGTCGATAATCGGGATGATATTTCGGACGCCGAATCGGGTTTGCCTATGCAGATTTGTTTTCAAGTGATTGATAAAGATTGCAATCCATTAAGCGGATTAGAGGTGGAAGTCTGGCATTGTAATGTCGCTGGCGTTTACTCAGGCGACACCAGTGGCAGCGCGGATAAGAGCCGCTTTAACAGTGGCTACTGCACCGGAAATTCGAGCAAGGCGCTGCAATCCCAGTGGTTTAGGGGCACCCAAGTGACCGACAGCGAGGGGCGAGTTAACTTTAAATCCTGCTTTCCGGGCTGGTACTCGGGGCGCACTATCCATGTGCACTTTCGGATACGAAACAACAATAACGACCAGTTGGTCTCACAACTGGGCTTTAGCGAGAGTTTGACGACCGAGATTTGCACCAGCCATCCCGAATATCTGACCCGTGGCCAGCAAGATACCAGCCTCAATCGCGACAATATTTTTGGTAGCAATTACAGCGCGTTTCTATTTAATACCAGCCAAAATGACGATGGCTCACTCCTCGCGTGGCGCACACTCCAGTTGAATTAATCGAGTTGAAAGAACTAATTCGATAAGCATGATTGAGCATTATAGAAAAAGCGCATCTTTCGATGCGCTTTTTCCTGTCTAATCTTTGGGTAAAAGGGCTTACTTTCGCGCCATTAATCAGAGTCCAAGGTCTTTAAATGTTCGGCGATACGACCATAGATTAAGATCATCTCGGCGAGCGAGCCGACCTGCATACCCCGCATGAGATTGGAACGGTGAATCTCGACCGTGCGCATAGCGATGCGCAGCGTATCGGCAATTTCCTGATTCTTAAAGCCTTTAGCGATAAGAGAGAGGATTTCCCGCTCCCGCTGCGGCCAATTCGGCGCATCGGCACGGTAAGGACTTCCCGCCAAGATAGAGAAAATCGCTTAACCTAGGCTCACCATCCAAGGCGCTTGCAGCGGCGCCTTGGATAAATAACCCGCCTTTGAAGCGCGACACATGTCGCTCTTTTTTATCCTCAGCGTGATCTTATTTTGACGATAATTGGTATCTATCTCACAGCATTAAGTTTCGTTGAAATACCTCTTACGAGTAAAATCATGGCTATAGTTACACTATATTGCACTATGCCGAACGCTAAGAGCCTAATGCTCTGTGCCTAATGCTCGGCTTAGGCTCTCAACGCCGTCTTTGAGTTAACCCACTCATCAGGAGTATTCAGTGTTTAATTCTTCACTACGTAAAGACCTCGCAGAAAGCGAAACCAAACGCAGGGAAGCCGAGGCCGTTGTCGATTCAATCAAGGCGAGTATCGCGACGATTGAGTTTACCCCCGATGGCATCATCCTCGATGCCAATCCCCTGTTTTTGAAGGCTGTAGGCTACTCACTGGATGAGATTGTCGGTAAACACCACAAATTATTTTGCGCCGCAGATTATGTAAACTCCTCGGAGTATCAACAGTTTTGGCGCGAATTAAAGCAAGGACAAGCGAAGGAAGGCAAATTCCCCCGCGTGCACAAGAATGGTCAAGAGATCTGGCTCAGGGCGACATATTTCCCCATCAAGCTGGATGGCAAAATCACTAAGATCATGAAAACTGCGGCGGTGATCACCGAGGATAAATATCAGCTAGATGCTCAGGCGGCGCTGTTTAGCGCCCTGCAAAAATCCCAGGCGATCATCGAGTTCAGCCCCGAGGGCAATATCCTCAATGCCAATGCTAACTTCCTCAGAACCATGGGATATAGCAAGGAGCAACTCCAAGGCAAGCATCACCGCCTGTTCTGCTTCGATAACTTCTATCAGGATAATCCCCATTTTTGGGATGACCTGCGACGTGGGCAATACAAGAAAGGCCTATTCCAACGTAAAAATGCCTATGGGGATTCGATTTGGCTTGAGGCCGTCTACAACCCTGTGATGGATGATCACGGCAAAGTGGTAAAGGTAATCAAGTTTGCCAGCGACATAACCCAGAGAATTATCAAGAGCCATGCGATTCGGGATGCAGCCAATATCGCCCATGCCACCTCGCAGAGCACGGTGGAACAGGCTAACCGCGGCGTGCAGTTACTCGATGCGACGGTAAACACCTCAAACGCGATTGCGGCGCAGACCCATAAAACCACCGAGTCTATGCTGAAGCTCAACGAGCAATCTCAAAGTATTCAAGCAATTGTGGCAACAATCAGTGCGATTGCCGATCAAACTAATCTACTGGCCCTCAACGCCGCCATCGAAGCTGCCCGCGCAGGCGAACAAGGCCGTGGCTTTGCAGTAGTGGCCGATGAGGTGCGCCAATTAGCGGCGAGAACCAGTAAATCGACCGGCGAAATCGCCGCTGTGGTCGATAAGAACAGCCAACTGACCGCCAGCGCTACCAGCATGATGAATGAGGTTGAGCGTATCGCCGAAGAAGGCAAACAGCAATTAGCGGAAGTCACCGCCGTGATGGGTGATATTCGCACCGGCGCGGAGAATGTCGCCGAGACAGTCTCGCAACTTTCCATTGATTAACCCATTTTGGCCAAGCGTTAAGGGATAAGCGAGATACTTAACCCAATCGCTAAATTGAAAGGCTGAGCTAATAAGTGAAGTGGGAAAACTGCGAAAGAAAGCGAGGTTAGCAGGCTTAAGCGGTTAGAAAGAGCAAGCTTAAGCGATTAGAAAGTTAAGTTAGCAAGCTTCAGTGGTTAGACAGTTAAGTTGTAGAGCCAAGCTAAACCCTTGGGATAACGGGCTTTAAAGCTGTTGTTATCCCAAGAGGTTTGAATTGAGTCTTAGCCGTTATCGGCGCCTTGGTTTTCCCTCGTCGCCTTACTTACCAAATCACTCAGGTTTTACTCGAAATAGTTCTGACTCGAAACATGTCGACTCAAAATACCGCTTAAAAATCGGTTTTGCGCCCTTCATAGGCGGCACACATTTGTTGCATTTGCGTCTCTTCGTAGGGGCGCAGGCCGCTCATGACTAAGGTTTTAATCCCTGTGCCAACGAGGGTATCGCCGCTATGCAGCTCAAAGTGCAGCGTCACATCGCCACGCTTACCATCAATTTTAAGCTCTTGTTGTACAAGAGATAACTTCACTTCCACAAAATCAAGACTGGTTAAGTCGAATGACATGCTCTCGTAGATCACTAGGGGACGCTCGGGGTTAATCATCACTTGATGCTGTTTCATCAAAGGCACCAAGATATCGATAAAATTGTGTCCCGAAAACGCCACATAGTTGCGAATAAAGGATTCGGTTTGCGCGTCGCAACGACTCACATCGCCCTCACGACTCACCTGCAAATAGGTTTTTTCGCGGTTATCGCAAATCGAAAAACTGTCGCTCACCTGCTCGGGAAATTGCAGCTCGACGCCATCACCGACCATGCCAGCAAAGGTAAACTTCATGTTCTGGCTTAAACCGTACTGGGTTAAGACGAGGGCAAACAGCAAGTCGCCGGGCACACAAAAGCGCTTAGCACCCACATCGTGGATAGGGTTAAAGTCTTGGGCGATTTTCTTGGCGAAGTCACTGGCTTGTTGTGCAGAAACAGAAATTGATTGATTTTGCTTAGAAAAATACGGCGATAGGAACATATAAACTCGATCTTAACTGGCTCAATATTGGGCGAATAACAAAGGTGCAACGAGTCTACCTCAGTTTCGGCATTTCACTCACCCGATGACTTATCCTCTTAAGGTAACGAACAAAGTAACATCTAACTTACATTTGTAAAGATAAAGAGTTTTAAGTTGGTTTTAAGTTGATAAAACTAAGCTCCGCGGCCGCAAACGAGAACAATTCCTGTTTGCAAAAAAAATAAAGACAAGCACCATGTCCGATTCGGAGAGCCCAATGACCCAACTTAGCCCAATGCGCCTTAGCTTATTGGCCTGCGCATTAACTACCGCCTTCAATGCCCAAGCCAATTCGCCCACCCAACCCCCCGCAAAAATAGAACAGATCAGTATTTTCGGCAGTAAAAATCCCCTCGATACCACCCCAGGTAGCGCCCATCAAATTACCGAAGCCGAATTAGAAACCTTTAAATATTCCGATATTATGCGTACCTTGGCCTCTGTGCCCGGCGTTTATATTCAAGAAGAAGATGGTTATGGCCTGCGCCCGAACATTGGTATGCGTGGCACGGGGCAAAATCGTTCTGAAAAGATTACCGTGATGGAAGACGGCGTTCTCGCCGCTCCCGCCCCCTATGCCTCCCCAGCGGCTTACTACTTCCCCACCTCAGGTAGAATGCAATCGGTTGAAATCCTAAAGGGAAGCTCAACGGTCAAGTATGGCCCACGCACCACGGGTGGGGTGATTAACATGCTGTCTCGGCAAATTCCTCAAGAGGCATTAGCCGGCAAAATTGATCTGGCCTTAGGCCAAGATGGCTTCGGTAAATTACACACCTATGCGGGCGGACAAGGCGAACGCATTGGCGCTGTGGCCGAGATTTATCGCTATCAGGCCGACGGATTTAGGGAGATAAACACGGTCGGCGGTGACACTGGCTTTACTAAAAATGATGCCTTAGCCAAGGTTAGAGTGAACACCGACAGCACGGCTGCATACCAGCAATCCCTTGAACTCAAATTGAAATTTGCCGATGAGACCTCTAACGAAACCTATATGGGTCTAACCGATGCGGATTATCAGGCCTCGCCCTATAGTCGCTATTCAGCCTCGCAAAAAGATCAGATGACCACAGAGCATAAGCAAGTACAGCTCAACCATATTATCGATTTTAGCGACACGCTAAGCCTTAGCAGCATTGGCTATTACAATGATTTTCATCGAAATTGGTATAAGGCCGACAAGGTTGGTGGTGAATCATTAAGTGGCAAAGGGATCCAAAATGCTGCCGACTTTGATGCGGGTCTGCTCTCTGAGCTTGAGGTCAATGTCAAAGCCAATAATCGCAGTTACCTCGCCCAAGGCATACAAACGGAACTCAATTGGTTACTCGGGGATCACGACCTCGCCTTTGGTCTTCGCTACCATGAAGATGAAATGGACAGGTACCAATGGGCCGACAGTTATGCCATGGACGCCAACAGTGTCATGTTACGCACTAAGAGTGGCGTCCCGGGCACCGACTCTAACCGTGTCGATAGCGCCACGGCATTTGCGGCCTATGTGCAGGATAAAATCAGCCTAGACGCGCTCACCATTACCGCTGGCCTGCGCTGGGAAGATGTCGAAACCCAACGCCGCGATTGGGGTAAGAAGAATCCGGGCCGCGAGGGGAATCCCGATAAACAGGTTGAAAGCCAGTTCAATGCACTGCTGCCTTCGTTATCAGCAACTTACCAGATTAATGAGCAAGTATTACTTCTGGCTGGGGTACAAAAAGGCTTCTCGCCCGCCGCACCCGGCAATGCTAAGGGGCAAGAAGAACAGAGCTGGAACTATGAGGCTGGCGTTCGCTACCATCAAGATGCATTTAATGCAGAGTTAATCGGTTTCTATAGCGATTACAGTAACATGCACGGCAACTGCACGGCGGCGCAGGGTTGTGATGACACTAAACTCGACAATCAGTACAACGCAGGCGAAGTAGAAGTTAAAGGCCTCGAACTCAGCCTCGCCCACGAGTTTAATCGAGCCGGAGCGATGAGTTTTCCAGTCAAACTCGCCTACACCTACACGGATGCCGAGTTTGGCAATAGTTTCGAATCTGAGTTTGAAACTTGGGATAAGGTTGAAGCGGGTTACCAATTAACCTATCTACCTGAAAACCAATTGTATATTTCAGCAGGTGTGCAATCGCAAGACTGGCAAATCACAGTGGCGGCACGTTATACCGATGAGATGCGAACAAAAGCAGGTGCAGGTGCCATTCCCGCAGATGAAGTGATTAAGGCCAAAACCTTAGTGGATTTGTCGGTGCGTTACTTTGTCACCCACAGTCAGGAAGTGTACTTAACCGTAGACAACCTCTTAGATGAAACCTATATGACGACGCGAGTACACGGCTCTATTTTTGCCGGAAAACCTCAAACGGTCACACTCGGTTACAGCTATAAATTTTAATCCCTCGTAAAACGAACAAGGGCAAACCCAGTTTGCCCTTGTAAATCATCTGTCTGCAATCACTGCGACTAAACTCGCTTAAATTCGCGCTTTAACTGAAAACTCTCGTCGGTCACCAGTTGTTCTAACACCTCTACCCGCTCGCGCAGTTTATCAAGCTCAATGCGTAACAGTTGGTTTTCGGCCTGAAGCTTATTGCTGACCGAATTGCCGCGCTCGCGGATCTTCATAATCGCGACTGTATATCCGCCGACAATGGCAAAAATAGGGATAAGTAATGCAAGCGTTGCTGCGTTCATAACGGGTCCTTTTCGAATTTATCTCTTAATCCAGTATGTGCAACATAACCTAAATGCACCAGTGACAAAAGTCATGAGTTGTCACCAAGCAGTTGAGCGGCTCTTTATCAAGTCCACGCTATTCCTTATCGAAACTATCCACCACAATCGCCCCCATAGAAGCCGGCATAGTAATCACGATAATCCGCTTAATGGAGGTCAGAGGGTCGTCAATAAAGGGCAGCTTATCGAGGCAAAGGAGCACCAAACTCACCACACAGGCGCTAATCAGATAGGCCATAACAATCCGAAAAATAAATACCGGCAGGCGGTGACGAATGTTTTGTTGGAACACACTCTGGTAAGTAAATACCCCGAGAAACAGCAGCGACAAACTCAATAACATCAGCAAATTCAGTAGCGGCAAGGTCTCCCCGAGTTGCCATGCCTCCTCCGAAAACCCAATAGGCACGGCAAGCGCAAAGGCGCCGACACAGACTTGAATCGCATCTTCGGTGTTAAAACGGTAGGTATCAAAGTTAAAGCTCATCGCGCCTCCCTGTGATTTCACGGCACATCATCGCCGCACATCGAATAAGCAAATCATAACCCGTAAAATATCACCCATTGTCGCTACTTTGGCTGCGCTTTTAATGCGTCGGCGAGTACCTTAAAGGTCACGATAGCATGGCAGCCAGAAGCTGCCTTGAGGTGAACTGTCGTTTCGCTAATCACCATGGTTCTCCTGTTTAGCATCGATGTCGCCTGTTTGTTTTGAAGGAAGATGAGTAACTCGTTTGGGGACAAAAGCGATTAATCTTTTTATCTATTTATGGAGTTTATTGTCATTGTTTCCCCAGTGACTCGCCGTGAATATATCCCTATAGGCTCGACGGCGACATCCATGTCGCCAACGGTCACTGGTGCCCCAATGCCAATTTTAACTACCCATTTGCGATATGTACGTAAAAAGCAAAGGGACAAAAGTGTGTCAGGGCATCGGCTGCATCAGGTGAATTTCGGATAAAAATTTATATGGGTTAACGCCCCAATAAGCCGCCGAAAGGAACGCAGCGTATTGAGGTCGGATTAATTGGTTTGTTAAATACCGTAGTCGCGCTCTACCTTCGATATGCGGGTTTTGAATGATGAATACCATTTGTCATGGCCAAGCTTTTGGGCTTCTTGGTGCTCTGCATTTGCCTTCCACAGCCTGATGGACTCAAGATCAGACCAATATGAAACAGTAATTCCAACATCCTCCCGTGCCGACTCCACGCCCAAAAAACCTGGTTGTTTTGAGGCTAGTTCAACCATTCGATCTGCCATTTGTCCGTAACCGCTATCACCTTCAGTACGGTGAGATGTAAAAATTACCGCGTAGTATGGCGGCTTAGGTGTGTTAGCGATGAGAGACATCTTTACTCCTTTAGGTATTTAACGCCGTTGGCATGGGCCGAGCGCAAGCGAGGTCCAGCCGAAGGCGAACATGCCCAACCTTGTTATACGCACCTAAAATGCCCCTTGCTCTTTTTGAGTTTGCCAGAAACTTACCAGCCTGCGAAGGAATTTATCTGCTGACTCTTCTGTACCGTCAGGAAACTCAATATTTAATGGCCTGGCAAAACCATCACTGAAGCCGGAGGAAAACCCCGACTGTGTTCTAGTTTTGACTTTGTTCTTAAAGTGCTTGGTGCCATTTGTAATATTGCGAGCTACCTCCAGATCAATAGCTATATCGGGAGAGCCTGGATAGTTGGTATTAAATGATGCTTGGTTAAACTTAGTTTTATGCACCCACTCATACATGTGATAAGCGATGATAGTTGTGAGCAAGGCATGCCGGCTTGAAGAGTTATTTTTAATAAAGTCTTCATGCTGTGGCAGTAACATTTCTGTTAAATAGTCATCAGCCGTTTTTATGTCAAAGCTAGATGTATGGGTCATAAGATTCCTTTCAGTGCGTATAACGTCGTGCTCACCGGAAAATTAGGAGCGCAGCGAGTAATTTTTCCGCGTGCAGCACTTTGTTATGCTAATTCAAATCAGTTCATACATAAGCTAATAGTCACTAGCTTCCCTTGGCAATAGTTCTAAATACGTCATCATTATCAGCGCCATCATACTTTATAAGACGAACCGCACTTTCAATCAGCGCTATTCTTGCAAAGAAGAACGCCCGCTCTCTTTCAACCTTCATGGCTTCTAATCTATTAAAATAGGTACCATGCAGTATTTTCGAACGGCCATCATCATATATCTCTTTAATAACTTTATTTAATGTTAGTGGATTTTCGCCCCCGATAACTTCTCGATCACCCTCTATATCCAGCAAATTAGAAACCATAGTAGCTATACCCGCATACTTACCACCTGCAGAAAGCACATCAAGGCTTGTTCCCAGTTTGGCAACTGCTATTGAATCGCTTGACTCTCTACACCCTTCACCAAACCAATCAAGAGCCGTTGCCCAGCGGTTTGAAAGCTTAGGAAAGCGATGCTTATCGGGAGCAACAATGCCCTCTAAAATGAAAGCAATTGCTGGTATCACGGATCTGATATCTGAGATGGCTTTATCGATCATGTCGCCTGACAACGATGGAATTCGGTCGCTCAGGGACTGCCCGGGCAGCCAAAGGAATCCATCTGTTTCGACTATACTGAATGTTCCGACGGGAAGTAAGCGCTCTTCTTGCAACACTTGCTGATGAAACAAAGCTTTAGAGCCTATACATAGCGACATGGAATCCAAAGCCGTTTTACAGACAATCCGAGCTAGCTTTCGAGAAAAATCCTTTTCATAACCACTAATTGTGACTTTGATTAACGACGGACATTTTTCCACGGCACTATAAACTGTAGCCGCCAGACCAGGAATTGGTGTTCGCTCATGAGGTTTTGCCAAAGCATCTTTTAAAATATCTTTCCATTTGTAATTTGCCTCTGGCTCATTAAGGTATCGCTTTTTCCCTTGCTCTGGGAAGTCCACTAAATCTATCCAATCATTGCGACTTATAAAGCTAACTGGACCAATATAAAATGGTGATTTTCGCTCCATACCTGCAGTCCATGCGGGAAAGTAGTACGTGTAGACATTGGCGCCAGACTCTATTCGACTTTCTGTCTCCGCCTTTAGTTTTTTGATAGCTGTTTTATCTTCATCATCATAAAAATTGTTGAATTCATTGTCGGCATGCATGTCTGCTATGACTTGCCTTACAATTTTCTCGTAGCCTTCGATCTCAATCTTAATTAAATCGTTTGACCTATTGGAGTGCAAAATATTAACTGCTCTTCTTAGCAACTCTCTTGCGCGTTTAGTGAAATGTCGCTGAAAACCATTGGAGGCGGTTACGAAGTCTGGCATCCCAAACTCTTTGCTCCAGTTGAAATCCATGGAGTGTATTCTATCCAGCTCATCAACTAGTTCTTTCAAGGAATCGGTGTTTTTCAAGATAGTTGTCACTCTTTGTTTAAATATTAAGCTGCATTTATTACGCCTTCTTCTGGTGCCTTATCTGGGTTGAGTGTTACAGCGCCAACCGCTTCACAATTTCTGATCTCTGTAGACCAACGCATCGGTTTTCTTTCCTTCGCCGCCTCAAGCACTTTCTTGCGCTTCGCTAAAATAGCGCCATCTTGCAGTGCATGACGTTGCCCTGGTGAGACAAAATTTAGCTGGCTGTGTTTATGCTCATCGTTGTACCAGGTTACAAACTTTTCCACCCATTCTCTTGCTGTTGCTAAGCAGCTAAAACCTGATGCCGGCCACTGTGGGCGGTATTTCAACGTTTTAAATAACGACTCTGAAAAGGGGTTGTCATTACTCACCCGCGGCCGACTTAATGATGCCGTAATACCAAGCTCTTCCAGCTTGGCTTTCATGGTCAGTGACTTCATCGGCGCCCCATTATCAGAATGCAGCACTAATGGCGTGTTAAAGCATTGCTCGCGTAACAGACAGCGTTGGATTAGCGCAGCGGCATATTCCCCACTTTCTTGCTCATGAACTTCGTAACCCACTATTTTTCTACTGTAAATATCTTCAAACAGGTACAAATAGTAGAACTGGCCTTTGACGATTGAGGCTAAATAAGTGATGTCCCATGACCACACTTGATTCGGCCCATCTGCCCGATAACTCAACGGTTTGCTTCGATTGACCGCAGCCTGAGTGCGGCCACGATGGTTAAGTTGACCATGAGCATTTAACACTCTGTAGAAGCTGGATTCCGAGGCGATATAAATCCCGTTATCTAATAATGTTGGCACAATTTGCGACGGGGGTAAGCTGGCGTACTCCGCTTGATTGCACACACTTAATATCTGTTGTCGCTCATGTTCTTCGAGTTTATTTGCTGGCTCTGGTCGAGCTGCTGTTGGCCTTAAATCAGCTTGCACTTGACCTTCTCGATACCAACGTCGATAGGTACGCTTACTGAGGCCCGTTTCAGCACAAGCCTTATAAAGGCGAGCACCATTGGTATAGGCCTCTTGGATTAAGGCAATCAATGCTATGCGCTCAGGCAAGGGGGTTAGCTCTCCTCGCTGTCGTCCCCCCAGAGCGCATTGAGCTTTTTTCTGAGCACCAGTAACGCAGCAGCTTCAGCCAGCGCTTTCTCCTTATAGCGCAATTCCCGTTGCAGCGATTTGATTTCGGCTTTGTCAGCCTTAGCCTGCTGTTTAATGGTTTTAGTTTGTACTTCTGAGGTTTGAAAACCAGCTAAACAATCCTGTTTCCACTGCTGTACTTGCTCGCGGAACAAGCCCTTTTCACGGCAATACTGGTTTATCTCCGCTTCCGACAGCGGCGCTGTTTCAATAATCACGGCAAGTTTTGCTTCAGCCGACCAATCATCGGCTGTTAATGTTTTACCTGGCACGGGGCGACCTTCTTTTCTGGCAATATCTCGCCAATGATACAAGGTTTGCACCGCGATGCCTTCTTCCCGAGCGACCTCTGCGACCGTTAAGTTGTGAGGAGGTAATAATTTTTTAAGGATCGCTTCTTTACGTTCTGGTGAATACCGAGCCATATCGTTCTCTTTTGCCGCACCCTGTCTTTAAACATAATGATTATTTAGGGGTGACAACAATCCTGACACAGGGGGGAATCTTTTAATTTCATTTTCAGAAGCGCCTAAACGTGCAAATTTTCAACATTCTGATGCGACGATAATATTGTGCATAACATTTGATTAGTGCGCATGCGCGTTTATCTCGTTGGACCAGTGAAAACGTGCACGGTTAACTATCTGTATGCAAAGAACTTATCAGCTTTCTGACGAATACACCATCTGGGAAAACGCGCATGCGCGTTTTCCAAACCTATTAACTA
Organism: Shewanella sp. GD03713; assembly: GCF_029843705.1. Lineage (NCBI taxonomy): Bacteria > Pseudomonadati > Pseudomonadota > Gammaproteobacteria > Alteromonadales > Shewanellaceae > Shewanella > Shewanella sp. GD03713. Next base: position 719,590 of record NZ_JAOCIW010000001.1, on the reverse strand, counting down.
AAATTCAGTTACTATATTCACCTGATTTTATAGAGTTTTATTTATTTCGGATGGAATTAGTGCGCACTGATTTTGTCTAGAAATCATACCAAAACACCTAAATTTAAATATGACTGTATACCCATACATTGTTAGTCGATTTCTGTAAGGCCAAACATAGGCAAATAGATGACAATATGTATGGCAGCAGGTGTGGGTATTTTCGATTGAGCTAACGAGCCGAAACACGGAATGGGGCAAAAACGCATTAGTTTTTACTCTAAGTCGTTGGCTTTAGCTTTAGACGTTTATGGATAACATCCACACTTAGGGGTAAGAATATGAGCCGTATTCACCATGCGGCCCATATTTTGTCCCTGCGTCGAAGGGAGCGATTAGATCAGATTGTTAGCTTTCGCGGGTCCCAAATAATCAAACAAACGATTCCTTTGCTCTTTATTTAACGCATAGTAACTAAACTCTATATGTTCGCCGTTAGCCTCTAATAGCTGTATTTTCTTTGGGTACTGCGAGGTAACGTTATAGCCACAATATGAAGCTTTATCTATCTTCTGGACTTCTTCATAGGTCGAAACAAGAATTTTCTGGTCGTCTATTGTGATTGAAAATGAATCAATTTTTGAATTCCCAGTGTTGAAGATAAGTAACCATACGGGAATGAGAATATTCAAAGCTAGAAAAACAATAAACATCAGTAAAAAAGTATGCTGATCACTTTTTGAACCAACGATGGTGAGTAATCCTAATTGTGGGAGGAGTAGTGTCAACGCAGTCTTATAGAGCCTGTCGAGAATGCTCTGCAAATTTGTTTGTTTTAAATCCATTTATACATACCAGAAGCTAACGTCTTATTAGTGCGTATGCGCGTTTATCCCGTGAAAACACTGGAAACGCACACAGTTAACTATTTTTTGAAAATAAGCGTTTAGATTGGTGTTGAGATGCAGCTTAATGCGTCGATAAGTAGCTTACTTGACTCAATCAACGCAACCTGATTAAGTGCGATACAACACCTTCACTACATGCCAACCAAACTTGGTTTTAACGAGATGTGGCACTAATAGCTCACCGGAAAAAGCGACTTTATCGAACTGCGGCACCATTTGCCCACGCTTGAATTCACCGAGATCGCCGCCCTTTTTCGCCGACGGACATGAGGAATAGCGCTTGGCTAACGCGCCAAAATTCGCGCCTTTATTCAATTGCTTAATAATATCTTCCGCCTGCTCTTTGTGTTTAACAAGGATATGCACTGCGGCTGCGGTTTTATACATCTGGTACTCTCTTTTTAAAAGACAGCGGTGCCATTTTGCGGCACCGCTGTTATCGCTTTACCTATCAAGAATAAGTATTACTGACCTAAAATCTTCTGCCACCACTGCAACGGCTCACCGCAGTTTTTCGCAGGATTATAGGTACCTCTAAGGGCTGGCAATGCCTCGGTATTGCGGCATCCCGCCTCCTTAGCTTCACCGGTATCACGGTCAAAGTAACCTTGGATCACGCCCGTTGGCGGAATCGAGCGTAGCCCAATCGGTGGACGCTCCTTCAAGAAGGCTTGATACACCGCCATCGCGCCACTGCTACCGTAGAGGCTGGTCTTACCGTTATCGTCGCGTCCTACCCAAATCGCCGCGACGTTACGCTCGTCAAAACCGGCGAACCAAGAGTCGCGGCTATCGTTACTGGTACCGGTTTTACCCGCCAGAGCAACGCCTGGGAAGGCATTACCTAAACGTGTTGCCGTCCCCGAGCGCACCACTTGCTGCATGGCATATTGCACCAAGAAATCAGTATCCGGCGTAATGGCTTGCTCCTTCGGTGAGCGAGTCACTGGCAACGGCTGATTATGACTGTCGAGCACCGCCGTCACTGTGGTGAGTTTGCGATAGGCACCATAATCGGCCAGCGTTTGATAAACCTGCGCCACCATTAACGGCGAGCCATTCACAGCGCCCAGTAGCATAGACGGGTATTCGTTAAGCGGCTCTTGCCAGCCAGATTTAGCCAGCGTGGTTGCCACCGCATCCACACCCACGGCAATCCCGAGGTTCACCGTAGGTACGTTCATCGACTTTTTCAGCGCCGTTAACAAGGAGACTTGTCCACTAAACTTCTTATCAAAGTTCTGCGGTGACCATGTTTTGCCCTGCTCATTCTTTAGGGTAATCGGCTGATCTTTAAGTGGCGAAGCCAAGGTAAACTGGCTATTCGGTGCCAATGCGGTCGCATACACGAATGGTTTGATGAGCGAGCCTATGGGTCTGCGGATCTCAACAGCGCGGTTATAGCCATCAAAGCCAGGCGTCTTATCACCCACCATAGCCGCGATACCGCCAGTGTATTTGTCCGTCACGACCATACCAATCTGCAACGACTTATTGCCTTTATCTAAGCTCTTAAAGGTTTGAGTCACGGCGATTTCGGCGGCTTCCTGCGCCATTGGATCCAGTGTGGTGTAAATCTTGACCCCAGATTGTTTTAATAACGCATCACCATAGCGCTCGTTAAGCTCTTGTTTAACCAAGGCATAAAACGCAGGTAGCTTTTGATGCACTGGTTTATTGGGATTACGTAAGCCTAAGGGCGACTCTACCGCAACCTTGTATTGCGCAGTGCTCAGCTCACCCGACTCCATCAAGAGACGCAGTACTAAATCGCGACGCTCTTGGCTGCGCTCAGGATAACGCCATGGGTTGTAATAGGAAGGCCCCTTAATCGCCGCCACTAAAAACGCTTGCTGCGCCGTGGTTAGCTCGCCGATGGGTCGACCAAAATAGAACTGTGAAGCCAGCCCCATACCATGCACGGCGCGGGATTTATCTTGCCCCATATACACTTCGTTGAGGTAGGCCTCGAGGATTTCTTCCTTGCTGTAACGAAAATCGATAATCACCGCCATTAAAGCTTCGCGAATTTTACGCAGCAAAGAGCGCTCGCTCGAGAGGAAGAAGTTTTTCGCCAACTGCTGGGTCAGTGTCGAGCCGCCCTGTACGGTACGACCCGCACTGATATTCACAAAAGCGGCACGCAGAATCGCGAAGGGATTAACCCCGTGATGTTCGTAAAAACTGCGGTCTTCCACCAGCAGCAAGGCTTTTACAATCGCCTTAGGCATTTCTTCTGTGGGAACAAACAATCTGTCTTCGCCGTCACCCGCAATAATGCGGTCGAGCAATACAGGTTCTAAATGGAATACCGCCAACTGGCGCTTATCTGACATACGTGCAATCGAGCTGATCCCATCGCTGTCGAAGCTAATCATCACTCGCTGCTCGGCCTGATCGCCCTCAGGATGTAAGAAGGGACGACGCCATAATTCGATTTTGGTGCTGGATGCAGAGAACTCACCCACCTCACGGGGATTGGCGACTTTGCGATAACCTAAGAGTTTGAGTTCGGCCATTAACTGTGGATGACTCACGGCAGCGCCGGGATATAAGGCCATCGAGCGGCTAAATACCTGCGCGGGTAAGTGCCATTTTTGCCCCTCAAACTTGCGGGCAATAATTTGATCGAGGTAAATACTGTAGAAGGTCACAACGGCTAGGCCGATTAAGGCTAGTTTCCAAGTGAGCGACCAAATTTGCCCAAACAGGCCACGGCTGCGCTTCGCTTTCGCTTTTTTTGTCGTCTTAGTTGTCATATCTACTTCATCATTTATGCGTTAACGGCATCAGTCACAGGCACAACACAAGGTTGTAAATCAAAGCAGTCTAAAGGCTATGACTGAGATAAACCTAAGGTTTTCTTCTTGGTAAATTTTGTGGGCTGCGTATTGGCAGGGTCGTCCGGCCACAGGTGTTTAGGATAACGCCCACGCATTTCTTTTTTCACTTCCACATAGGGCCCTTGCCAAAAACTGGCGAGATCCGCTGTTAGAGCCAAGGGGCGCTGCGCCGGTGACAGCAATTCCATCGTCACCTTAAGCTTACCTTGAGCCAGTAGCGGGCTGTCTGCCATGCCAAAGGTTTCCTGCAAACGTACCCGCAGCAAGGCTCGCCCCGAGGCATCGTACAATATCGGCGCGAAGGTGCCCGTGGCTAACGGCCATGAGGTGGGCAGCAGCGCATCGAGTGCCTGTTGCTGTGACCAAGTTAATTGGTTTACCAGCAAACTAAAGCAATCGAGTTTTTGTAATTGCGGCAGATTATTCACATTTTCAAGGTAGGGCGCCAGCCATGTTTCAAGGTTTGCCAGCAGCGCGGTGTCGCTCATATCCGGCCAATCGGCATTCGGATCTAAATCGCGCGCTAACTGTAATCGAGCCTGAAACTGCGCTAAGTTATCGTGCCAATTGAGGATTTGTAACCCCTGCTGGCGAATGTAACTCAGTAATGCCGCCACAATTTGGCCGCGATTCGGATTAGCAATAGCCTCTGATTTCAGTAAAATCTGCCCGACTTTGGTTTGGCGCTCGGCCACAGCGCGGCCTTTAGCTTCATCCCAGCCGCATTGGTCATAACGCTCCACCAACTCGGCCAACTCCTCATCGAACAGACTTGGCAATAATGGACTGGCGAGATAAATCCGCCCGGCATTCTTGCCTTCGGTTTCTTGATAATCTGCCACCACCAACCAAGGCGTTTGCGCTAAGGCATCTTCGGCGCTAAGCACCACGCCCGTTCCATTGGCCAATTGATACCCCTCAACGCCACGGGATTTGGCAACCCGGTCAGGATAAGCCAGCGCCAACAGCAAACCGGCATCCTGATGATGGGCATGGGAGGCGATGGCCACTAAATCGGCCTGAGTAAATTGCTTATCTAGCGCCAGCTTTTTAAGCCATTGTTTGGCTTGCTGCCCCGCACTGCCTTGGGTGGCAAAGTGCAAATAATTCATGATATCGGCGCCTTTGCGCGGCAATCCCCGCGCTTCCAAAATCCCCGCCAGTAAACAGGCTAAGGCCGCCAGTTGATGTTCATCGCGAGATTTGGCCACCAATAACATATGGGCAAGACGCGGATGACACCCCAGCTCATAGGCCGCTTTGCCATGCGCAGTCAGCTTGTTTTGTTCATCGACCATGCCTAAACGCTGAAGCAGTTGCCAAGCTAATGCCTCGTTCACCGTGGGCGGCGCAGTCAATAACAGTAAGTCGATGAAGGATTTCGCGCCCCAGTAGGCACAGTCGTGGGCCATGGCGACTAAGTCGGCTTGGCTGATTTCGGGTTCATCGGCCTTGAGCAGACGTTGATGCTCCTCTTGGCCCCATAAACGGATGCACTCGCCCGCCGCCAAACGCCCCGCACGGCCAGCACGCTGGGTTGCCGAGGCTTGGCTGATGCGCTTAAGGCTTAAACGTGTCACCCCAGTTTTAGGATTAAAGCTGGCTTGGCGTTTATAACCGCTGTCGATAACAAGGCCAATGCCCTCGATGGTCAGACTCGACTCGGCCACGTTAGTGGAGAGCACAATTTTGCGCCTGCTGCTGTCGGCCTTTATCGCCCTGTCCTGCTCCTGCGCCGATAGCTCGCCATAGAGTGGGCACACCGCCACACTGCTGCTATCGAGGCGCTCTTCTAGATACTGCGCCACTCGGAGGATTTCGGCTTTACCGGGCAAAAACACCAGAATATCCTGTGGCCCCTTATCGCCTACGGATATCGCGGCATCGAGCACAACGCGGCTCAGATGATCGAGCCAATGCTGCTGCCCAGCAACGGGGCGATAGCGAATGTCGACCGGGAAACTGCGCCCTTCACTCTGTAGCAGGGCGGCATCGGGCATCAACTCAGCCAATGTCAGGCCAGATAAGGTTGCCGACATGGCGAGGATTTTCAAGTCGTCCCGCAGCGAGCTTTGCACTTCGAGCGCCAAGGCTAAACCCAGATCTGTGGTCAAATGCCGCTCGTGGATCTCATCGAAAATGATCATCTCGATGCCTGTTAATTCAGGATCTTGCTGGATCATGCGAGTTAAAATCCCTTCGGTGACAATCTCAAGTCGAGTCTCACCACTGACCTTTGACTCGCCGCGCACGCGATAACCTACCTCTTGCCCTACCGCCTGCTGCCGACAACTGGCAATAAATTGCGCCACGCTACGGGCAGCCACACGTCGAGGTTCCAGCATTAAAATCCGCCCAGAAATCTCAGGCCAATCCAGCATGACTAAGGGCAATGCGGTCGATTTACCCGCACCCGTTGGCGCTTCGAGGATCACTTGCGCATGTTTCGCAAAGGCATCGCGCAGGGATGGCAATAAGGAATGAATGGGTAGATTGTTCAATGCAACAGTATCAACAGGGAAAAATGATGGGGAAGTTTAACATAGGCCTTAGGCAGTGTCCCTCCCGCGGCCTTAGCTTTGGCACGTCGCAGTTTGGCATTGGCTTGCTAAAAATAGCATCGCCCCGACAGCAAGGCTCTCGGGGCGCCAATAGTACAAATAAGCCGAGTTAGAACTGATAGGTCAGCTTAGCCCACAGATTTCGGCCCGGCTCATTGACCCTAAACATGGCCTCACTGCCCGGCAGATCGTTCCCCGTGCCCGCCTTACTCACATGCTCGGCATAGGCGGTATCAAACAAGTTTTCGACACCCAAAATTAAGGATAAATCCTTGCTGTATGACCAAGAGGCATTGAGCGCCAAGGTACCAAAACCGCTGCTCGGGCCATACACATGCTGACCATCATCGACTATGTTTAAGCGCGAGCCGCCCAGCCCCCGAAACATGGGATCGCCACCGGAGCCGCCCTTGCGGGTGATATTAAATCCAGGGATAGAGCGTAAAAATCCCGAGCCATCGTAGGCAGGCAATGGCAAACGGTTCTGTTTAGGATCGCTCACTAGATGGACAGGCTGGCGCATTACATCGCCAGATACCCGCAGATAATCATGACATTTTTTATCTTCACCACAATCGCTCGCCTCAGAAGACCAGCCTAATTGAGGTACAGCGGTGCCGAGCACACCCGCTAAAATAACGGCTAATTTGATAGGTTGATACAGCACGATATTCCCCTACATATTGTTTTTAATGATTTTTGTGGGGGTATTGTTGTTACTGGCTAAGGAAGCGCAATCAAAACTCGGCTGGGCGCGACAATCTGTCGCAGCCCAAATGGCGAGGGATCACAATTAGATAAATAGTGGTAAATGAGTCGCTTAGCCGTTAAGAATTGCAGATTTGCGAAAACTCAGCGCAAGATAACCTAAGTTAGCGTAGCCAAGGTTCGGCCAAGCCAGAGGTTAAGGTCAGTAATGGCATAGGCTTGTTGATGGCATAACCTTGGGCATAATCCACACCTAAGCTTTTTAACTTAGTGGCAATTTCGGTGGATTCAACAAACTCCGCCACCACATCGAAGCCCATATCTTGTCCGAGCTGACAAATGGCTTTAATAATGGCTTGGTCGGCCTCGTCTTCGCACAGATTAATCACAAACTGGCCGTCGATTTTGACATAATCCACGTTCAAGCGTTTAAGGTAGGCAAAGCTTGAGAACCCCGCGCCAAAGTCATCCAACGCGAGTTGGCAATTTAATGGCCTCAGCACTTCAATCAATTTAGTGGCCTGATCTAATTGGCTCACTGCGGCAGTTTCGGTGATCTCAATGCAGAGCTTATCCACCAGCTCAGGTTCGGTCATCAGGCGCATTTCGAGCCAATTCATAAACTCGCTGTCACCTAACGAGGTCGCCGACAGGTTGACCGAGACCAACTCCAGCTGTTGCCAAATATCCAAATGGCTACTGCCCCACTTCAGCAGATTATCGATCACCCACAAGTCGACCTTGGCCGCCAAGTTGTAACGCTCCGCCGCGGGGAGAAAGATCGCCGGCGAAACAATAGTGCCATTGGCCTGCACCATCCGAAGTAGCACCTCTAAATGCAGGCCGGATTCTTCGCGACTTAACGGGGCAATGCTTTGGAAATACAGCTCAAATTGATTTAGCGCGAGGGCGCTGACGATATCGACTGAGGCCATCATCTCGGTATAGAGGCGGGTCATTTTAGGATCTTTGGTACTGTACAAATGCCAGCCATTGCGGCCCTTATCCTTGGCGAGACGACAGGCCGCATCGGCCTGACTCATCACAGTGTAAATATCCGTCGCAGACTTTTCGAGCTTAGCGATCCCCATGCTGACACTGACATTGTGGCAACGGTTTTCCCAAATAAACTCGTGGGTCGCTAACTGAGTGCAGATCCGATTAGCGATATGTTGCGCCGAATCCACATTGCAATAATGCATTAAAATCCCAAACTCATCGCCACCCAAACGCGCGACAATATCCCCCTTACGCACCAATTGCTTGAGACGTAATGCAAGCTGGCACAGTAATTTATCACCGGCCTGATGGCCGCTCACATTGTTGATCACCTGAAACTGATCGACATCGATAAAGGCAACGCAGGTCGGCATCTCATCTTTAGTTTGCAGCAGATTTTCGAGCAAAGCCTCAAAATGCAGCCGATTCGGTAACCCAGTCAAAGCATCATAATTGGCATGAAAGGACAGCTCATCGGCGAGGCGATATTTTTCACTAACATCCTCGGCAATCATCACTAGGGTGTCTTTATTGCCGTGGATTTGGCTAAAGCTCAGCCTCAGCCAATCCAACTGCAGGTTGGATTTTAAGGGTAACTCACACCAGGCTTGCCCCAATACGCCTTCACGCACCATGTGCAGCGTGTCGGTGAGCATGGCATGCTCCTCTTCGCGCACCATGCTGAATAAATCGTATCCATGCTGCACCGGCAGGGTTTGCAACGCGACTTTGTTCAGCATGGTCAGTTGATTCTGTTTATCGAGCAGGGCGCAGGCTAAAGGCAATTGATTAAAAACTTCGCGATATTTGTGCTCACTGGCCAACATATCGTGGGCGATACGGGTCAGTTCCATCGCCGAGCCAATCATCACGGCCGCATGTTGAAACTCCCGAATAAACTCCGCACTCCATTCACAGCATTCGGAGCAATTGACCGCGCCAAGGGCGATACGGGTTTCGCCAAACACCACAGGCGGTAACACCAATAGGCTTTTAACGTTCCAATCACGAAGTAACGCCCGCTCAGCTTGGGCCTCTGCGGGCAAGGTATCGACATCGGGAAGATTCAGCAGTGTGGGGGTTCTCACTAAGGAGCGAAAAAACGGCATACGCGCGAGCGGCCAGACCCGTGTCTGTTGGCCCTGGCTAAATTGCGGTTTTAAGTACAGATTACGGGTACGTAGATGGTCTAGGGCTAAACTGCCCGTTAGCACAAATACGCCATCACAATGCAACTGCAGCGTGATGGCCTCTAGGGCTTGATCAACATTTTGCTCTAGGGTTTCTAGCGGCGTTTCGCTAAAAATCGTCACTAATGCCTGTTGAAGTGGATTTGCTAAACCATCTGACATGAAAAGGGATTTCCTTACCTACAATTCCATTTAAGGTATTATTTCTACGCTGACCTCGGATAAACTCAAGTCGTCTAAGTCCATCATGGGGACTACCGCAGAAATGTCTGTATTACCAAACAAAAGCATAGCTTATGTTTGGCATTTGAGCAGCTGATGGAGATAAACAGGTGTTACAACGACTCTTCCTTGGGTTTGCCCCCACAAGCATACAGCGGCAACAACTGCTGCAATTGCAGCAAAGCTTGGCACCGCATTTAGCGCCACATGCTAAACCCGTCACCCAAAGCAATTTACACTTAACCCTCGCGTTTTTAGGACTCGCCAATCCGACTCAAGTGGCGCAGTTGCTCGATGGTGTCGATAAGCTGGCTAAACCAAGATTCAGTGTCACGCTGGATAGCATCGCCGTGTGGCCTAAGGCGCAGGTCTGTTGTTTAAAGGGCGATAGCATCAGTCCTGAGTTAGCTCTCTTAGCATCTCAGGCACAGAATTTAGCCCAACAGTTACAGTTGCATCTGAGTGAGCATCCGTTTCGGCCCCATATCAGCTTGTTTAGAAAGGCAAAACCATCAGGCATCTTGGCGAGTGAGCTAACGCTTAAGGAGTTGGTACAGCAGAACATCATCCAAGCTTCGATGCTTGAACTCACGCTCGCACCCGAGGAGCTGCACTTATATCTTTCCGCCAGTGGCGGACGCTGTGTGGAATATCAAATCTTACATTCTTGGCCGCTCGCATAAACCCAATTCGCTAACGCGAATAAACGATGCACCAGAAGTCATCTGTAAAAATATCAGTAAAAACATTAGCCCGAGCATGGCTCGGGCTGATAACAAGACAAGCAAACTCAGACAGGGTTAATCGAGTAAACGCAAGGTCTCACGGTAAGCGCGCTTTTGCTCATAGCTGTGCAGGCGCTGCTGAAACTCGTCGGTCTTGGTGGCTTCGGCCGTCATCTTTAAGGCGGCGATCGCTTTTTGCTGGGTCGATACCGCGGCGCCAAAATCACCGACTTCGGCATAGGCGGCCGCCAAGTTATCGAGGTTGGTGGGATCGTTCTCGTTCACTTTCAGCAGCTGCAAGGATAATTCGAGCGCTTTATTACCATCGCGATATTCGGCTTCGGGGCAAGTCGCTAAAATCCACGCCACATTGCCAAGGGCGACATCATCCCCCACGCGGGTAAATTGCTCCACGGCTTTACCGCAGTTACGGGCAATGCCATCGCCACCCGAGGCGTAAATAAAGCCTAAACGGAACTGCGCCCAGCGATTACCACGCTCGCCCATATCCTTGTACCAACGTTCGGCCACGGCTAAGTCACGCTTTACTAGCTGCCCCTCAAAGGAGAGATCCGCTAAGGTTTGCTGCGCCTTTTCGTGTTGCTGCTCGGCGGCAAGGGTCATCCAATGTAATCCGGTCTGCACTTCTTGCTGTACATAACGTCCAGAGAGAAACATCAGCCCCAGTAAAAATTGTGCGTCGGCATCGCCCTGCTCCGCCTGCACTTGAATGTGCACAAATTTACTCGCCGCAACTTCATTGGCTGGCTGTGGAATAGAAAATGCGTGCGCGGCAGCACTCATCCCTAGGGATAAAGTGAATCCGGCGCCTAAAACCCATTGTCTGTATTTCACCTGGTAACCTCTTTACGAAAAACAACCGCGCCCTCAAGTTAGCCTGAATTATTCCCATAAGTCGAGCCTAAATCGGCGTAATCGAACCTATATTAAATAGAAATAACCCTTAAGGGGCAGCAATTATCCCATTCCTTTGATTCATTAGTCGCAATTGAGGTTATTTTCTTCGCAAAAAACCTTAAAAGCCTTTATAAGATGTGATTAACTCTACAGAGTTAAGTGAATCCAGTGAGTTTGGCACCGATTTAGTTGACTAATATCACTAAAGTAGCAAAATAAGCTCTAATTTTAGGTGGTTAATTGCATTTATTCACTCATTCTAAACTAAGAGGTGTATCAAGTTTTTATGAGTGTAATTGACGTAAAATGCTTATTTAGAATATTCTTACTTTCGTTTTAATCAATCGAGGAACATCGACATGGCTCTGATTGGTAAGCCAAAACCAGACCCAACTTTGGAATGGTTTTTATCACACTGTCACATTCACAAGTATCCCGCTAAAAGCACCTTGATCCATGCCGGTGAAGACTCAGATACCCTTTATTACATCGTAAAAGGTTCTGTAGCGGTATTGATTAAAGATGAAGAAGGTAAGGAGATGATCCTTTCTTATCTTAATCAAGGCGACTTTATCGGTGAGTTAGGATTATTCGAAGAACAAGCTGAACGTACTGCTTGGGTTCGTGCGAAACAAGCATGTGAAATTGCTGAAATCTCTTACAAGAAGTTCAAGCAATTAATTCAAGTTAACCCCGAAATTCTGATGAAGCTATCGGCTCAAATGGCATACCGCCTACAAAGCACTAGCCAGAAAGTGGGTAATTTAGCGTTCCTCGATGTGGCTGGCCGTATTGCCCAGACATTGTTGCACTTAGCTAAGCAACCCGATGCCATGACTCACCCAGACGGCATGCAAATTAAGATCACTCGCCAAGAAATTGGTCAGATCGTCGGTTGCTCCCGCGAAACTGTGGGTCGAATCTTAAAGATGCTTGAAGAGCAGAATTTGATCCAAGCACACGGTAAAACCATTGTGGTATATGGTACCCGTTAAGATAGACTTCAGCTTGATTTAAGCCTGTTTCATTAAAGTGGCCTAGCATAAAATCTAGGCCATTTTTTATTGGGGAGCATAAATGAAACGGCTGTTTTTTATCTGTTTTTTCAGTCTGTTTACGCTGGTGCATCCAACAATAATTCACGCCGAACCGATTGAATTAGAACATTATCAAGCCAAGGCTTTAGTCAACTCCGGGCAAATTTTATCACTCAATGGCACCCTTGCCGTGGTGAATCAATTTTGCCAAGGCGAACTAATTGACGCCCATCTCTATCAAGAAGATCATAAATGGCGCTATGATTTACAAATCAAAGTGCAACGCGGCCAAATAGTGAATCTGAGTATTGATGCCACCAATGGTCAGCTCGAACACTCCACCGCACTACCGAGCGAATGTCGAAAACATGAAACTGCTACTCGTTGAAGATAATCCGATGTTGGTCTCCGAACTGGAGAAGCAACTCAAACAGGCTGGCTACGTTACCGATATTACTGACAAAGCAGTTGAAGCCGATTACCTCGTTAAAGAAACCCAATACGACTGCGTGATCTTAGATATTGGCCTCCCCGACGGCAATGGACTGGAATTACTCGAAGGCTGGCGTAATCAAGGCATTAGCACACCGGTTATCATGCTAACGGCCCGCAGCCAATGGCATGAAAAGGTCGAAGGCTTTAATGCCGGCGCCGATGATTATTTAGGTAAACCCTTCCATGCACAGGAATTACTGGCGCGTATTCAGGCGCTTATTCACCGTGCACACGGCCGATTAAATAATCCCAGCAAGCAACTTAGCTATGGCGGCGTCACCTTAGATGAAGCTGAGCAGACGGTGAGCGTTGGCGAACATTTATATGAGTTGACCGCCATGGAGTTCAGGCTGTTAAAAATCTTCCTCATGTCGCCTAAGAAGCTGTTATCTAAGGCACAGCTGACGGACAAGCTCTATCAGTTTGACGATGAGAAAGAGAGTAACGTGGTTGAAGTTTACGTGACTCACCTGCGTAAAAAACTCGGTAAAACCGCGATTGAAACCCGCCGCGGCCAAGGTTACATCTTCCACGGCCTGACTGCATGATCTCCATTCGCACTAAGCTCAGTTTATGGTTAACGAGCTTATTAGTGTTAGGCACAGTGATTGGACTCATATTGTTTGAGTCCATGCTGCGCCAAGCGTTTCACGACTCCATTATCAACCGCTTAGAAGAAGATCTTGAGCACATCATGTTGGCGACCCATATCAATAATGGGGAGATCAATATCGATCAGAGCCAACTGTCGAGCTTCTACCGCCCCGCCTATTCGGGGCGTTATTTCCAGCTCAACCTGCCCAATGAAGTGATCCGTTCCCGCTCCCTGTGGGACATGCAGCTCGATATCGAACCTTTGGCGCCAAACCAGACCCGCGTCTGGCAGGCAAAAGGGCCGAAAAACAATGATATGCAGCTATTATCCCTAGGGCTGAACTCCAGCAGCGCCAATGTCACCGCCACCCTAACGGTAGCGCAGGATTTGAGTATCGGCCGGCGCGTGTTTAGCGAGGTCTATGGCACTAAGCTTGGGATTAACCTCGCCATGTTAGTGGCCATGATCGCGGGGATCTTCTTGATCCTGCGTCAATCCTTTAAACCGGTAAAACAGATCCAACACGCGCTCTCCCGCCTGCAGGAAGGCGAGATTAACGCCTTAGAGCTGAATAACATTCCGCCCGAAGTGCAACCGCTAGCCAAGACCTACAACGAGTTATTGGAATACACCGCCAAGCAAATTGAGCGTAGCCGCAATAACTTAGGCAACTTAAGCCATGGGTTAAAAACCCCACTGGCGGTGATGCAGCAACAGGTTGAAGCCTTGGGGCTTAAAGATCCCGACACCGCCATGGCGCTGCAACAGCAACTCGACGCTATCCATAAAATGGTCGAACGTAAACTTGCGGCGGCGCGGATCACCGGCGATATGTTACCTGCCGCCCAGTTAGTAGTGCCGAGGGATCTTCACAGCCTCGCCAATACCCTCAACAAAGTACATAGAAGCAAAAGCATCAATTGCGACTTTGAGCTCGACCCCAGTATCCAGCGCCTGCCCATCCATAGGGAAGATGGCATGGAGCTCTTAGGGAATCTGCTCGATAACGCTTTTAAATGGGCCGGCAGCCAAGTCGCGGTCAAACTGTGGAAGACGCAAAACAAACTCTGCCTTAGCATAGATGATGATGGCCCAGGTGTTGCTGACGATGAACTCGATAAACTCACCCAAAGGGGCACACGCCTCGATGAATCCGTTATGGGCCATGGCCTAGGGTTATCGATAGTGAAAGAGATTGCCGAGCAATATGGCATTGAGCTTAAGTTTAAGCACAGCAGCCATTTATCAGGCCTCAGTATTGAACTAGTCTTTAGCTAACGAGTGCTTAGCTAACCAGTGCTTTGCGAGCCAACTATTTGCTCTGAGTGTTGCGCTAGAGCCGCCAATAAAAAACGCCATCGAACGATGGCGTTTTTGTTTGAGATGAGTCTGCAAATCGCCTTAATTCATTAGGCCTTTTTCGCGTTGGTACTCTCAAAAATCTTATCGGCTGATGCGGCCACGAACCCAGTGTACAGTTCGCCATTCGCCTTAGGATAACGCAGGGCAAATTCATAGAAGCAGCTTGGGATATCAACCGTTGCATCGCTAAATTCTACGGCGATTTTATCGGCCATGGTCGATGACTGTTCCAGTAACACCTCTGGCGAACCTTTGATTTCGCCACCTGAACTATTGAGCACAAAGCCCGCTTGCTTAAGCGCATCGTTTACAGACTCTAATGTCTCGAAGCCCTCGAGGTGATTGATAGAGACTGTAAAATGGTTGGCGCGGTAGCCAAAGGCCGCCACCCAAGCCGCATATTCGCTCTCTTCGAGCAGCGTCTCATAGGTCTTAGCATCCAGTGACCAATGGCGACCCGAATAGATAAAGTTGTCCGCTTTCGTCGCTTGCTCATCCACTTGGGCAATCAAGCCTTGGATGGTGCTTTGCAGTGATGGGCTAAATTCTTCCACCAATAACTCAGAAATAAACACCTTAGGTTGAGTCGCATCTGGGTGCTCAAAATGCTTAGCCACCAGCTTTTTCTGTTCAAACTTATAATCACCACAAGCCACATAACCTAAAGAGGTAAAGTGCTCGGCCAATACAGCTAAATTCACCTTAGCGATGTTAAAAGTACGCAGGGCGATATGGTCGTTGATAATCGGCTTGCCGTGACCGAGTAGCTCGTGCACTTTGGCCGCAGATGGGGTCATTTGAATATAGTCTTGCCAGAGGGCGGCAAATAACGCATTGATATCTGTGTGCATAAAAACTCCTTTTATTGTGCTGCGACTATAGTGCGTATTGTTTTGCCGCTCGCACTCAATGTAACGACCCTAGCCACTTGCTGCACAACGGCGCTCAGTAGCAGCCCAAGTAACGTTACTGCTTGTGATGAAAAAGGAAGAACCTAGGTTCTTCCTCAATGATGTCACTCTAAACTTAACCCTGGGCTTAAACTTGCGGGTAGGCTCACCGCATCCGCCTCAACGGAGGCAACGGGGTAAGCACAATAGTCGGCAGCATAAAATGCACTCGCTCTGTGGTTACCCGAAGCGCCTACGCCACCAAAGGGCGCAGCACCCGAAGCACCAGTGATCTGCTTGTTCCAGTTAACAATCCCCGCACGAATGCGGGCGAGGAAATACTCATAATCATCACGACTATCGGCCAAGATACCCGCAGACAAACCATAACGGGTTTGGTTAGCCAGCTTAATCGCCTGATCAAAATCGTTATAGCGCACTAATTGCAGCAGTGGTCCGAAGTATTCCTCATCGGGTAACTCGCTCACCGCAGTCACATCGATAAGTCCGGGTGAGACTAAGCCCGTTCCCGCCTGCAAATGAGTGAGTTCAACCAGCGACACACCGCCTAAGTTCTGCAAGTTAGCCTGCGCCGCGACCATACCTTTCGCTGCGCCTTCGGAAATCATTGAGCCCATAAATGGCTGTGGTTGCGCGTTCCAAGGACCGACTTTAATCTGCTTTACCGCTTCAACCAGCTTGGCGACTAAGGCATCGCCCTGCTCGCCTTGCTCAACATAGAGCCTGCGGGCACAGGTACAACGCTGGCCAGAAGATATATAAGCCGATTGCAGAATATCGTGCACCGCCGCTTTAATATCGGCGACGCCTTTAATAATCAGCGGGTTATTACCGCCCATTTCTAAGGCGAGGATCTTACCCGGATGACCCGCATATTGCTGGTGCAACAGGTGACCAGTGCGAGAGCTGCCGGTAAAGAATAGGCCGTCGAGTTGTGGGTGCGACGCCAGCGCCTTACCCGTATCGACTTCACCTTGCACTAAGTTGATAACGCCCGCAGGCAGACCCGCCTTTTCCCACAGAGAGACCATTAACTCGGCCACTTTTGGGGTTAATTCTGAGGGCTTAAACACCACGGTATTGCCCGCGAGCAGCGCTGGCACTATATGACCATTGGGTAAATGCCCAGGGA
Organism: Shewanella sp. GD03713; assembly: GCF_029843705.1. Taxonomy (NCBI): domain Bacteria; kingdom Pseudomonadati; phylum Pseudomonadota; class Gammaproteobacteria; order Alteromonadales; family Shewanellaceae; genus Shewanella; species Shewanella sp. GD03713. The sequence continues at coordinate 703,005 of NZ_JAOCIW010000001.1, read as the reverse complement.
AGTTATAGGGCCCAAACACAGCAACCACACCGTGCGGCTTATGGCGCAGTACCGCACGCCCTGCTGGCGTGTCATTGGCCTCAGTGCCGGTACGCTTGTTGTAAGCTGTGGCCGACAGGCCAATCTTACCAATCATGGCAGCGACTTCTGTCGCCGTTTCCCATTGAGGTTTACCTGTTTCTTGAGCGATCGTTTCGGCTAATTCGGCTTTGTTCGCTTCGAGTTGACTGCGATAGGCTTCGACTATCTTTAAACGCGCATCAAAACCTAACATAAACCAATCGAACTGAGCTTCACGGGCGGCATCGACGGCGGCGTTGACTTGATCGGCCGTTGCCGTTTGGCCGCGCCAAATGATTTCGCTATTTGCTGGGTTGCTAGAGGTCACATCATGACCCTTGCCAGCTTGCCACTGGCCTTTAATAAAATGTGTCATTTGCTATTCCTACATTGCCAAAATACGGATTTGATCGCCTTTTGCGAGTAACAAACCCTCGGCGAGTTCTGGACTAATTACCACCTGCTCAGTTTTGTCATCGACAGCAAGACAAGCGGAGGTCGCACGGTAATTGGCTAATTGAGTGTTAGAGACAATAAATTGCTTATCGGATTCAGGCATTTCACCAATATCTACGGTCAGCAGACGGCTCTCTCGCACGGCGCGGATATCCGTGAGACGGCATTCCACCGTTGGACCGCCATCGAAAATATCCACATAACCACGACATCTAAAGCCTTCCGCCTGCAACAGACTCAATGCAGGACGCGTATTGGTGTGCACTTCGCCAATCACTTTTTGCGCTTCTTCGGGCAGCAGGCAAACATATACAGGGTTGCGGGGCATCATCTCCGCCATAAAGGCTTTTTTGCCTAGACCCGACAGGTAATCTGCCTGAATAAAATCAATGCCTAAGAAGTTTTTCTGCAACCAGCAGTAGAAGGGAGAATTGCCATCGGAATCGCTCACGCCACGCATTTCGGCAATCACTGTCTCACCAAAGCGTTTAGCGTGCTGTGCCAAAAATAGAAAACGGCTGCGGGACAACATCCGGCCATTGTTCCCTTTGCGATAACCTTCACGCAAAAACAGGGTACAAAGCTCGGCTGCGCCAGTGTAATCGTGGCACAGGGTTAAGGTTTCCACCTCGTTGCGAACTTCGATTTGCTCAGAATGATAGACCTCGGTCCCGAGGCGGTAGTGGTAGAAAGCATCTTCCATACCCACGGCGGCTTCAATGGCACAGGTACCGACCACTTCACGGGTCACGGTATCCTCGAGCACCATCAAATAGCCTTCATCGAAGGGCTTATCAATCACCTTAACGAATGAGGCTTCTGCGCGGGCAATTTTATGCCTTAGCAAATCGGCATTGACTGGCAATGAGGTAAAGCCATGGCCAGATTCTTCGGCGATTTGATACAGAGATTCAAAATCGCCTGCCTGAATAGGACGTATGATTAACATCTTAGTGTCTCCTCACTTAAGCTTGCTGTGCAACAAGGCGCCTATCTTGAAAAAGACAGGATGGATGCACGCAAGTATTCCCTGACAAAAAAGGAGTGCGAATAAGATTCAGCACTCCTTTGGTCGCTTAGGCAGCAGCGATGCTCGCCACAGCACGCTCAAAACGTGCTAGGCCTTCTGCAATATCTGCCTCAGGGATCACCAGTGAAGGAGCAAAACGTACCACGTTAGCACCCGCCATCAGGCTCATTAAGCCTTCAGCAACAGACGCTACTAAAAAGTCACGTGAACGACCTTGGTACTGTTCGTTTAGAACCGCCCCTAACAGCAAGCCTTTACCGCGAATTTCAGAGAAAACATGATATTTTTCATTAATTTTGTTCAGACCATCGCGTAATAACTGCTCGCGATGTTTCACACCATTCAAGACTTCTGGTGTGTTAACCACGTCTAATACCGCGTTACCGATAGCACAAGCTAATGGGTTACCACCGTAGGTTGAACCGTGAGTACCCACTTTCAGGTGCTCAGCAATTTCAGCGGTAGTCAGCATAGCAGCGATAGGGAAACCGCCGCCCAGCGCTTTAGCAGTGGTCAGGATATCCGGCACTATGTCGGTGCCCATGTAAGCGTAGAGTTCACCAGTACGGCCGACACCGGTTTGTACTTCGTCGAAAATCACCAGTGCGTTGTGTTTGTTGGCCAGTTCGCGAACCGCTTTTAAGAATGCAGGATCGGCATCGATAATACCGCCCTCACCCTGCAGTGGCTCAAGCATAATGGCGCAGGTTTTATCCGATACGGCCGCTTCTAATGCCGCAACATCGTTATAAGGTAAGTGGGTGATGCTTTGTGGTTTTGGACCAAAACCATCGGAATAGGCCGCTTGACCGCCAACGCTCACGGTGAAGAAAGTACGACCGTGGAAGGCTTTATCGAAGGCGATGATTTCATCTTTCTCTACGCCGAATTTTTCTAAGGCGTAACGACGGGCTAATTTCAGTGCCGCTTCGTTGGCTTCGGCACCAGAGTTAGCAAAATACACACGCTCAGCAAACGTGCTGTTAACCAACTTAGTTGCAAGCTCAAGCGCTGGCTCGTTGGTCATCACGTTAGACAGGTGCCATAATTTTTCGCCTTGCGTTTTTAAGGCATTCACTAAAGCGGGATGACAGTGACCTAAGCAATTTACCGCGATACCGCCGGCAAAATCGATAAACTCGTTACCCTCTTGATCCCATACTCGGCTTCCTTCGCCACGTACAGGGATTACGGCAGCTGGCGCATAGTTAGGCACCATAACCGCATCAAACTGGGCACGATTCAACTTCATATCAACGCTCATTCTTCTTCATCCTTTGTTTAAATGTAACGGCCTCGGGAGCCGTCTGAGTCCCCAACGTATCTTTATCTTGAGTTAGTGATACAGGGTATGCTTGTGTCTATTAATAGCCATTATTAGCGAAATTGTGATCAAAATACCAGTTTTTCACAAACAACATTCGCCTTGCTTTGGGTCAAAGTGCATAAAGATTGTAGTTTAAGAACTATACAAGCGTTTACGCCAGAGGCCTTTAGCATATTTAGTCAGAAAAAAAGTTATTTACCCCTATTTTTGCTAGCTATTCACTGAATATGAATAACTACACAATTTTAACGAATCAGCTGTGAAAGCACAAAATCTGCAATTTGTTCCCTCGCCTCAATCGCTTCTGGCAACAGATGGAACAGGGGAAAAACATGGGGCATGTTGTGATAAAAACGCGATTCTACCGCACCACCACAGGCCTTAATTTGCATAACCAGTCGTTCTGAGTCCTGTAAAAGCAACTCGCGCGTACCGGCAATCACTAAGAGTGGCGGCAAGTCAGTCAAGTTCCCCTGCAAAGGCGAAACCCGTTCAGACATAGGATTCGCCCCAGCAAGATAAGCGCCGCGCAGTCGCAAAAGCGACTCAATGGTAAAGAACGGATCATCCGCCCCTAAAATCAGCTCGGTATCGCCGGTAATGGCTAAATCAAGCGCGGGTGACAACAACACACAGGCTTTAGGCATGGGCAGATGGCGCTTTTTCAGTTCGAGCAGCAGACTCAAGGCTAAATTGCCGCCGGCAGAATCACCCATCAACACCAAATTATCGCAGCCTTTCAACTCAATTAAGTGCAGGTAAGCCTCGAGCACATCGTCACAGGGCGCGGGATACGGATGCTCCGGCGCTAAACGATAATCAGGGATAAACGTATCGAGGCGACAACGCTCACTGATATCGGCCACCAGTCTTGCGTGGGCATGGGGAGTTTTAAAACAAAATCCGCCGCCACGAATGTAAAACAGATTGCCCAAACGCGGCGTGTCATTCAGCAGCACATAATGCAACAGGGTAGAATGTTGCAAGGGAATCGAAGCCGTAACGAGTTTTTCAGGCCATGGCAGCCAGCGCTTATCCAGCTCTAATAAGCGTTGTCGCACTTGATTTAGGGGGAGTTTAGCCTTACCTCGGCTAATGGATGGCCGTGCCACATAGGATAAAATAGTGTTTAATACAGATGCTTGCCAGCTTGGCATTTCCCGTCCTCCACATCAGTGCCGCAATAGGACACCGATGGGAACGGCGTGCAGATCACAGCAGATCCAACTTCCGATAATTCTGTGCTTTTAGGCGCAGCACTTCCTGTTCGCTCAGCTCGTAATAATCGAACATTAAGCGTTTTTCCTGCGGCTCGATTTGGCGCATCTCCTCGAGCAACAGCACCTTAGCATAACAATTCGCCCGTGCCACTATAGCGGCTGGTATCGAGAGTTCGCGGTAAGTTAAGGTTTGGTCTAGTTCCTTTAACAACAGGGTTAAGGGGCTATGCTCAAACTTCAGTAACTCCAATAGCTGCCAATTGAGTTTGTGCCCGTGAGCCAGCACTTGCTCAAATACCGCCTTGGCCGGAAACTCAGTGGCAATCACCGCATCATACACTTCTTTATCGCGACTCGAGCTGGCCTCGCGGATCCAATTGCCCCAAGTTTTATCAAATAAACGCGCGCTCAAGCTAAGCACAACCGAGGTGCCTAACTGATTCATTAATGCACCACTATAAACTAAGGCTGAGTCAGTATTATGAAGCTGTGCTAACGCATTCGCTGCTATTCCGCTGACGATGCTATAGCGCCACAGCTTGCGGGTGGTCCAGAGTAACTTAGCGTTGCCACTGGGCAGCCAATTACGTAGGCAAAAATAAGGAATAATGGTGCGCAGGTTTTCGATGCCAATGTAATTCATCACTAATTTGATATCAGTAACACGCACATCTGAACTTTGCGGACGCCGCGCCCGAAATGCCGGGCTATTGACCATATTGGTTAAATCGCGGCATAACCAGCTCAAATTACTGATTAAAGGTCTTAAGCGCGTCGCATCTAGGTTTTTGGCCAGCAAAAGCTCGAGCAACAGGATCTGTGACTCATTAATCTCCGACTTCGCCAGCACTAACTCTGGGGATGCCAGTTGATGCTCAATGGCATTATTGACTGTTTCGGTGAGTTGATTTGAGATGGCCTCAAAGACTTCACGGGCCTGAATTTGTTTGAGGAGCCTCGACAGAATCGCCTCTCGCTCGACATCGAGCTTATTAGCATCGGCTTCAAGCTCTCGGTCTAAATCATCCAATAAGGTAGGACCGGCCTTTTGCTTACCGAGAATAAGTTGCTGATAGAGCCTATGTTCTATCTCTAAAATTTTGCCGGGTCTAACGCCGCCCGCTACCGATATCGCCACAGTTTATCTTTCCTATCTCGCCCGTGCTAAGTGGCGCGCATACGCTAAAATCGTTAAAAACATGACAATTTCAGCATATAGGTTAAATCTTGGCAATAAGCAAACCGCTTACTATTTAACAGTCCAGATTGGATTCACAGACGCTGAAATTCACACAACAAAAAGGCCTCATATTGAGGCCTTCATATTGTCGCGAGATTTACTTAAGCTCTTGTTCAAACAGCTTATAAATACGGCGATATTCGTCCAACCAGCTCGATGGCTGACGAAAACCATGGGGCTCAACCGGATAAATCGCGGTTTCGAACATCGGTTTTTCCAGCTCGATAAGGTGCTGCACCATGCGCACGCTATCTTGGAAAAACACGTTGTCATCCATCACGCCACTCATGATAAGTAACGGCTTAGTCAGACCTTGGGCATGCTCGATAGGCGAGCTACGCTCGTAGGCGATAGGGTCAACATCCGGTGTGTTTAAAATGTTGGAGGTGTATGGCGCGTTGTAATGTGCCCAATCCGCCACAGGGCGCAGTGCAGCGCCTGCTTGGAATAATTCCGGCTCAGTAAACAAGGACATAAAGGTTAAGAAGCCACCGTAAGAACCGCCATAAGTACCAACGCGCTTAATATCCACGTTGGCATTTTGGCCCATCCAAGTTACACCGTCTTTTAAGTCTTCAACTTCAGGGTGACCCATGTTGCGATAAATCGCCGTGCGCCAGTCACGGCCATAGCCTTTAGAACCACGGTAATCCATGTCCATCACCACATAACCTTGTTGAGTCAGTAGGTTGTGGAACATAAACTCACGGAAGTAACCACTGAAACCATAATCGGCATTCTGTAAGTAGCCCGCACCATGGTTGAAGATAACGGCGGGGTATTTCTCGGCGCGGGATTTGTCATACCCCTGCGGCAAATAAACCCGCGCATACACTTGGCCAGCACCATGGTTAGAAGGTACGGCGACCACTTCAGGCGCTTGCCATGGATATTGCTTAAAGGCATCGCTGGTGTATGAGGTGAGCTGTTTTAACTCACCGCCAATCGGCTGAACATACAGCTCATTCGGCGCTGTACGGCGAGAGGCATTCAGCAGCAACTTAGTGCCATCAGGGCTTAAGCTGTAATCTAAGTTACCGTCCCACTGGGTTAATTGCTCATTTTTGCCCGAGGCGATATTCACACGGTGAACGTTGTAAATACCTGGGTGAGTTTGGTTAGCCTTGTAGTAGATATAGTTTGCATCGGGCGAGAGAGTAATATCGCTCACCACAAACTTACCTTGAGTCAAAGCGCGGGGCTTTTCGCCGCGGGCTTTGATATAAAGCTGGGAATAGCCTGTTTCTTCAGAGAGATAGTACAGAGTGTCCGTACCTGGTAACCAGCCAAATTGGTTATAGTCGTAGTTCACCCAAGCATCATCATGCAGGCGATGCTCGGTGATAAACTTGCCCTTTGCCAGATCGACGCTGGCAATCCAGCGGTCTTTGTTATCGGTCGCTTCGACCATCACCGCCAGCTTATCCTCAGACTCATGCCATTGAATCGCGCTTTGAGTCCAGCCCCAATCTTGCATCAGCTGGATTTTACGGGGAGCCTTAGTACTTTGATACGATTCACCTTTTGCCTTAGCGTTTTCACTCTTAACCTTAGCTAAAACGTCCTCATCGAAGCCGGTTAAACCTTCGATAGTCACATCAATCTGTTTATGCTCATTGAGATCGAGTACCACAAAGCGTTGGCCAGGCGGCGTATCTTCTGCAACACGGGCGCGGACTGGCACAGGATCGATATAGCCTTCACTACCGAGGTAGTTTGGCATGATGTCGTGTTCACTGCTGCCGGTGTAATTTTTATCGGTAAGGGCTACAAACAGATAGCGACCGTCTGGCGACAGACTTAGCTCAGACACCACCTCGGCATCACCTAGATACCAAGTATTAGCCGCGAGGGTTGGATCGCTCTTTTGCAGCTCGTTCTTAAACTGTTCTTTGGCTTTGGCATTTTCTTGCTGCAACGCCACATACTGAATGAGTCTGTGCTGCTGTTTGGCTAGGTAGCTGCTGGGTTCTTTTACCCCCTCAGGCGCTTTAGCCATTTTGATTTCAGCCAACTGCTCGACTAATCCACTGTCTTGATGGATTTGGAAAACATTATCCCCTTGCCAATAGGCAATATCGCCATTGTTAAGGTAACGCAGGCCACTGATGGCAGTGCGCTGACGGGTAAGCTGGGTGATTTTGCCAGAGCTTAAATGCTTAACAAAAATATTGCCTTGGTAGATATACGCCTTATTGGCCTTAGCACTGTCTAACACACCAAACTGTTGGTCCGCCGCGTGTAACTTATCGATGGCCAGTTCAACGGCGCGGCTGTCATTAATGCCCTGCTGGTAATAATTCCGTAGTGGCGATGCGCTAGGTTGACGGGCAAAGAAAACGCTCTGGCTGTCATCGCTCCAGTAAGCTTCCTTAGCGAAAATCCCCATCCAATCGGGGTTCGCCATAATTTGATTCAGCGTAAGGGGTTGTGAAACTTGGGGAGGCTGAGCTAAAGGGACTTGATAAGCCTGTGGTGTGGTCGCGGGAGTGGCCGTTTCGGTTGAGGTGGCGGCGCAACTCGTCAATACCGCAACGGCTAACGCACTTAAACCCAAATTTCGCATTACGCTGTTCATTCGTCCTTCCTTTTATTGTTATCGCAATCCTGCAAACGCAGCGGACTATCCCCACAACGCTCGCAGCTAGACGTAGTTTGGCGGCATTTATATCACACTTAGGCGACATGTTTGCTTAAAAGGAGGAGAAATCTTGTAACAAAGATTAGGGCTGAATGGAGCTTTGGGATTTAATCTAAGCCGATTGCGACAAGAAGTTTGCCAACAATTCATGGCCTTGCTCAGTTAAAATTGACTCGGGGTGAAATTGCACACCAAAGAGTGGCAGCTGCTTATGGCTCATGGCCATAATTTCGCGCCCATGGGTTGGGTCGTCAAACCAAGCATCTAACACAAATCCCTCAGGGACAGCATCGACCAACAATGAATGGTAGCGTGTTACCGTTAATGGTTGATTTAACCCTTTGAATAAGCGCTCGCCTGTATGGCCAATCGCACAGACTTTGCCATGCATCACTCGCTGCGCCCGCACAACCTTAGCACCAAACACCTGCGCCATGGCTTGATGCCCTAAACACACACCGAGGATAGGTAAACGCGTAGCAAAATGCTCAATCGCCGCGAGGGAAATCCCCGCTTCATTTGGCGAACAAGGCCCGGGAGAGATGACTAAATGGCTCGGTGCCAACGCCTCGATTTCCGCTAAGCTGATTTCATCATTGCGTTTAACCACGATCTCTTGCCCTAACTGCTGAAAATACTGCACTAAGTTAAAGGTGAAAGAGTCGTAATTGTCGATCATTAGCAACATACAAAATCCATTGGCTCAAATGGTAAGTCGATGCATTCCACGGCTGAAATGCGGCGCAAATGCTACCACAGGCCTTTGCGCGGATTAAACCTTTATCCAATAAAAAAGCCAGTCAACAGACTGGCTTTCAAGAGTATAGAACAGGGCGCAATTAACCTATTTAACTAAGGTTAAATGACTGCGACGCTTAGGAGGCTCATCCGTAGGTTCGGTTGGCTTCTCGTTTGTCTCAATAACAGACAAGGTCGATTCGGCTTCCTCTTCGACTAAGTACGCGTCTTCAATATCGAAGACAGTCCCTGCACCATTTTCACGGGCGTAAATGGCCACAATCGAGGCCATTGGCAATAATACCTGTTGAGGTACACCACCGAAACGCGCATTGAACTCCACAAATTCATTACCAATTTGCAAATTGCCCACCGCGCTGGCCGCGATATTTAATACGATCTGGCCATCCTTCACGTACTGCTGTGGTACTTGGGTGCCTTTCACAAAGGCATCCACGACAACGTGAGGCGTTAATTGGTTGTCCATCAACCAATCGTAGTAAGCCCTGAGTAAATAAGGACGATTTGGAGTCAACGCTTTCATTACATTCCCATGCGCATTTCGCGTTCAGCTTCAGTCAACGAAGCTTTAAATGATTCACGCTCGAAAATACGTGTCATGTAGGCTTTGATGTCTTTCGCTACGCGGCTGTCTAACTCGATACCTAATACAGGTAAACGCCATAATAATGGGCCGAGGTAGCAATCCGCTAAACCGAATTCTTCGCTCATAAAGTAAGGCATTTCACCAAATACTGGTGCAATTGAAAGTAAACTTTCAGTCAGTTCTTTACGGGCCGCTTCAGCGCGATCGCCTTTGCGAATACGGTCAACGAGTGAGTACCAGTCAGTATCAATGCGGTGCATCATCAAACGGCTTTGGCCGCGAGATACTGGGTAAACAGGCATCAACGGTGGATGAGGGAAACGCTCATCCAAGTATTCCATGATGATACGTGATTCATACAGAACGAGCTCACGATCTAACAAGGTTGGCACTGAGTTATAAGGATTTACTTCAAGTAAATCTTCAGGCATTTCGTTTGGGTCGACCTGTAAAACATCAACAGTAACCCCTTTCTCAGCTAACACGATACGCACTTGATGGCTATACAGATCATCAGCACCTGAAAACAGTGTCATGACAGAGCGTTTGTTGGCAGCAACAGCCATTGATACCCTCCAGAGTCGAAATAAAACAAAAGTAAACGAGGGGCAAAGCCCCCCGTTTACACTATGCGGATACTATATTTTACCCGTTATTGGTGCCTAGTGTACATCTTTCCAGTACTCTTTCTTCAAGAGGTAGGCCACAATAAAGAAGATAAACAGGAATCCAAGTACCCACCAACCTAGCGCTTTACGCTCTAACTTAACAGGTTCAGCCGAATAGACTAAGAAGCCAGTGATATCACGAACTGCTTGGTCGTACTCTTCTGCATTTAACTTACCACCAGAGACCACAATAGTGCCATCTTCTTGCTTAACAGGAGTGCCTTGCAGTTCTTCAAGAACATGTGGCATCCCCACAGATGGGAAGACAGTGTTGTTTACGCCGAATGGACGGCTTGGGTCTTTGTAGAAGCCTTTGAGGTATGAATACACCCAATCTTCGCCACGAACACGCGCTACTAAGGTTAAGTCTGGTGGAGTTGCACCGAACCACTTAGCCGCATCTTTGTGTGGAATCGCGTTTTGCATCAGCTCACCGATTTTGGCATCGGTAAACATGTACTTGCTACGCATATCATCGGCAGAAATACCGAGATCGTTCGCCACACGCTCATAGCGTTGATACTGAGTGCTGTGACAACCAGAGCAATAGTGTTGGAACATATCCAGACCACGCTCTAAAGAAGCCTTATCATGCAGATCAACATTGGCTTTTTCTAAATGTACATTGTGTCCACTCGCGGCCATTGCCAGCGTCGGGATCAATGTAACTAATGCAATCAGTAATTTTTTCATTAGTGTGTCAACCTCGCTGGAACAGGCTTAGTTTTCTCATTTTTGCTGTATAACCACAGTAATAAGAAGTAGCCGAAATACGTCACAGTGAAGATACGTGCAACAATAGTCAGCTCTGGTGTTGCAGGTACAGCGCCTAAGTAACCTAAGACGATGAACGATACAGCAAACTGAGCGATGTTCAACTTGTGCAGCGTGCTGCGGTAGCGAATTGACTTCACTTTACAACGGTCTAACCAAGGCAGCACGAACAGTACTGCAATCGACAGCCCCATCATTACCACACCGCCCAATTTATCGGGAACAGCACGTAAGATGGCGTAGAACGGAGTGAAGTACCATACAGGTGCAATGTGCTCTGGTGTCTTCATTGGGTTAGCCGCTTCAAAGTTTGGCTTCTCAAGGAAGTAACCGCCGCCTTCTGGGATGAAGAACAGCACGTAACAGAACACGATCAGGAAGCCCGCAACGCCCATAATGTCTTTAACTGTATAGTATGGGTGGAATGGAATACCATCAACTGGCCAGCCATTCTCGTCTTTGTTCTTCTTGATTTCGATACCGTCTGGGTTGTTTGAACCCACTTCGTGCAGAGCGATTAAGTGTAAGAACACTAAAACCACTAACACTAATGGCAGTGCGATAACGTGCAGCGCGAAGAAACGGTTCAGTGTCGCGCCAGAGATCACGTAGTCACCACGGATCCACAGGGTTAAGTCATCACCGATAACAGGGATAGCACCGAACAGAGAAATAATTACCTGCGCGCCCCAGTAAGACATTTGTCCCCATGGCAGCAAGTAACCCATAAAGGCTTCAGCCATCAGCACGAGGAAAATCAACATACCGAAGAGCCACAGCAGTTCTCTAGGCTTTTGATATGAACCGTAAATCAGACCACGGAACATATGTAAGTAGATCACCACGAAGAATGCAGACGCACCCGTTGAGTGCATATAACGCAATAACCAGCCGTACTCTACGTCACGCATGATGTATTCAACAGAGGCGAACGCACCTTCTGCTGTTGGTACATAGTTCATGGTCAACCAGATACCCGTCAGTAATTGGTTAACCAATACCAACATGGCTAATGAACCGAAGAAGTACCAGAAGTTAAAGTTAGTTGGCGTCGCATACTGACCCACGTGACGGTTATAAGTCGCCGTCATTGGGATACGCGCATCGATCCAATTAATTAAATTCTTAACCATTACGCCACTCCTTTATCTACACCGATGATAACGGTGCCATCATCAACGTATTGATGTGGAGGGATAACTAGGTTCAATGGAGCTGGAACGCCTTGGAATACGCGGCCCGCCATATCGAACTTAGAACCATGACATGGACAGAAGAAACCAGAAGTCACGCCTTGAACTTGCTCACCAAATGAATCTGGTAAATAAGTTGGTGAACATCCTAGGTGGGTACAAATACCGACGGCAATAAAATACTCTGGCTTAATAGAACGCAGAGAATTTGTTGCATATTCAGGTTGTTGCATTTCTGCAGACGCTGGATCTCTTAGCTTATCGTCGTGTGTTGGCAGTTCATTAATCACTGCTTCTGTGCGACGGACAACCCATACAGGTTTTCCACGCCATTCAACACGGATCAGCTGACCTGGCTCAATTTTACTGATATTTACTTCTACCGGCGCACCTGCGGCTTTCGCCTTGGCACTCGGATTCCATGACTTGATGAAAGGAACCGCTACAGCGACGGCACCAGCACCACCTACTACGGCGGTTGCGGCTGTCAGGAATCTGCGACGTCCGGTATCGACTGGCGCATTGCTCATCCACTTATCTCCCAGAGGGTGTTGGAATTTTTGTTTTTCAAAGACTTTCTGCCACCTAGTTATCACCATGGGCAAAAATCGAAGTTTGAAGCGGGGCTCATTATAGCTAAAAATTAGAAGCAGATCATAGTGAAAACACTCAACTAAGTTAGGGAGATTGCGTGTTTTTTAAAAAATGGACAAAAAAAGCACAACTATTAAGCGATTTTAATCGTTTTGATATACTTTTTGAGCAAATGGACTGTGAGGTCGGCATAATCCATGCATCGCTAATATAATTCCAGCTCCCATTTTGTCACTTTACCTTTTCCTGCTGATAAAAAAATGGGCCCTGTTTTCAGGACCCATTTCAATACACTATTGATTGCTTACTTCTTAGGTGAAGTGCTCTTCATATATTTGAAGAACTCGCTATCAGGTTCTAACACCATGACATCAGAGTTACCGGAGAAACTCGCACGGTAAGCATCTAAGCTACGTAAGAAGCTGAAAAACTCAGGATCTTTACTGTAAGCATCAGAATAAATTTTCGCGGCTTGCGCATCACCTTCACCGCGGATGGTTAAGGCTTTACGCTCGGCTTCAGCAATCTTCACAGTCACGTTGGCATCAATGGTCGCACGGATAATTTCAGACTGCTCTTTACCCTGTGCTCTATGCTCTTTAGCAACCGCTTGACGCTCGGCACGCATACGTTGGTAAATGCTGTTGCTCACGTTTGCGGGTAGGTTGATTTGCTTCACACGCACGTCAACCACTTCAATACCTAAGTCTTTAGCGCTTTCAGAGGCGTTTTCTAACGCATCATTTTGCAGCTCATCACGTTTACCTGAAACAATTTCCTTGATAGTGCGACGACCAAACTCGGTACGTAAATCGTTGTTGATCTTACGTTGCAGTAAGGTCTCTGCATTCGACTTAATCCCGCCGTTAGTGGAGAGGTAGTATTTTTCGAAGTCGAAAATACGCCACTTCACATAGGAGTCGACCATCAAATCTTTTTTCTCAGAGGTGACGAAACGATCGGCCGCACCATCTAAGGTTTGGATACGCGCATCGAGTAACTTCACTTTATCGATCACAGGCACTTTAAAGTGTATGCCTGGGGCGAAAACGCGGGTCACTGGTTTGCCGTCAACGTTGTCTTTAACGATTTCACCGAAACGCGCCACAATCGCTCGCTCGCCTTCGTTAACCACCATCACAGATGACAGACCTATGCCTAATACGATGGCAATCAGAACAATACCTAATCTACCCATGGATTACTCCCTCCCTTGGCGAGCACGGTCCTCGCGAGAAGGGCGTCCACTCAAAGGCTCACCAATGCGAGTCGTTGACATAGATGAAGAATTGACGTTCTGCTGAGCCTTATGCTCAACCTCTGGCGTAGTCACAGGCTTCTCTTTCATTAACTTGTCTAAAGGCAAATACATTAAATTGCCATTGTTCTTGGCGTCGATTAGTACCTTGTTGGTATCTGTCATCACCTGCTGCATTGCATCGAGATACAAACGCTTACGGGTCACTTCAGGTGCCGCTTGGTACTCTGGTAACAGCAACTCGAAACGAGCCACTTTACCGCGAGCTTCAAGAATTTCACGCTCTTTATAGGCATTCGCTTGTTGCGCCATACGCTCAACTTCACCGCGCGCTTTAGGCTCAACTTCACGGGCATAAGCTTCGGCTTCACGGATAAAGCGTTGTTCGTCTTCTTGCGCCGCAATCGCATCGTCGAAAGCATCTTTCACTTCTTCAGGTGGACGCGCTGGCAAAAAGTTAACGTCAACAATGGCTAAGCCTAATTTGTACGGCTCAATGATGCGCTCGAGTTCTTTCCAAGTGTCGCGACGAATCGCATCACGACCCGTGGTCAGAATATCGTCCATCTTGTTGTGGCCGATAACATAACGCAGCGCACTGTCTGTGGCTTCGCGTAAGCTGGCATTCGCATCAACGGCACTGAACAGATAAGAATACGCATCAAGAATACGATACTGTACGTCCAACTCGACCTTCACGACGTTTTCATCTGAGGTCAACATGCTGCCAGAAGCAGGAATGGAGCGAACAGACTGCACATCAACGGGATAAATCTGGTCGATAAACGTAGCCTTCCAATGCAGACCAGGTCCCACCTCACCAATGTGCTGACCAAAACGCAGCGCAACACCACGCTCAGCTTCTTTAATGGTGTAAAAACCCGAGAGTCCCCAAACAACAAAAGCGATGGCAAGAATGATGATTAAGCTGAACGAACTAAAGCTCTGGCCTGATGAGCCATTGCCTTTGCCGCCAAAGCGTTTTGAAAGATTACGAAAAACCTCATCAAGGTCTGGTGGTCCTTTGTCGTTACCACCTTTATTTCCCCAAGGATCATTACCCTTGTTACCGGGCTCGTTCCAAGCCATTTAGCACTCCATAAGTGGATGAAATAAATTAGATTATTAACAAACAGCCTTTTCTGTCGACGGATCGAAGATAAAGGTTTCTAACTCACCCTGACTCTGTTTAGCTAATCGGCGCCAATCGGCATCCGATAAACGAACAGACAAAATACAGTTCCCCAGATCGTCGTACTCTTTCTGCTGTATCGCATCCAGTCGATAAAACTGGCCAAGATAATGTCCAGCAGTTGCCGGAATCTTAAGTGTAAACTCATGAATAACTTCACCAATTAACTCGGTGATCGCCTTCAGGAGCAGATCAAATCCCAAACGTTTTTGTGCCGAAAGCCAGACGCGTACCGGCTTACCACGTTCATCGTATTCAATGCGCGGCGCGACATCTTCAAGCAGGTCGATTTTATTACAAACGACCAACTGCATCACTTCAGCTGCATCGATATCTTCGAGCACGTTTTGCACCTGCTCGAAGTTATCCGCCATGTTTTCATCAGCACAATCAACAATATGCAGCAGCAATTCCGCTTGACGCGTTTCCTGCAATGTTGCCTTAAACGCGGCAACCAGATCGTGTGGTAAATGGCGAATAAAACCTACAGTATCCGCTAAAATCACGGCACCGTCGGGCAGATCTAACTTTCTCAATGTGGGATCGAGTGTGGCAAATAGCTGGTCGGCTGCATAAACATCAGATGAGGTTAAGGCATTAAACAGCGTTGACTTGCCCGCGTTGGTATAACCCACTAATGAGACTGTTGGCATGTCACTACGCTTACGGGCGCGGCGACTCTGCTCACGTTGTTTATCAACACGCTCTAAGCGTTTATTGATATTTTTAATGCGGCCCCTGAGCAAACGTCTATCGGTCTCTAGCTGGGTTTCACCCGGACCACGTAAACCGATACCGCCTTTTTGGCGCTCAAGGTGAGTCCAACCACGCACAAGACGCGTCGACATGTGGCGCAATTGCGCTAGCTCCACCTGTAACTTACCTTCATGGGTCCGAGCACGTTGAGCGAAAATATCCAAGATCAGCGTGGTTCGGTCCAATACTCGGCACTGACACACCTGTTCAAGGTTTCGCTCTTGAGCAGGACTCAAGGCGTGATTGAAAATAACCACATTAGCCTCAGTAGCAGCCACTAATGCAGCTAACTCCTCGGCTTTACCAGAACCAATAAAAAACTTACGGTCTGGTGAGCGTCGACTTCCAGTAATGACCCCGACTGAGCGTGCTCCAGCTGATTCTACTAATAGCTGTAACTCGACTAAGTCTTCTCGGCGTTCCTCATCGGAAAAGTCGATATGGACAAGAACCGCTGTTTCTCCCGCCTCATAACGATCAAACAAGAAGCAAACTCCTCAAACTAAAACTTATTCGCCACTTGGCATATCGTCTTGCGCGCCATAACCGCCCTGGGCATTTTGATGGCCAGCAACGTTAAATGGACGAGCAGGTACTACGGTAGAAATAGCGTGTTTGTAAACCATTTGGCTCACTGTGTTTTTCAACAGAATGACAAACTGATCAAACGACTCTACCTGTCCTTGGAGTTTAATGCCGTTTACCAAGTAAATTGATACAGGAACGCGCTCGCGGCGTAGTGCGTTCAAAAATGGGTCTTGTAAAGATTGCCCCTTAGCCATTTTATTATTTCCTTTTTAATTTATATAAAAATAAATCGTTATCAGTGAAGTTTTTTGTTTAGTTTTAGTATTATACAGCAAGGGCTAATAAGCTAGCGGCATTGACGCATAAGTGTAACTAAATTCCCCTCAGCACCACTTTCAAGCCAATTCAACTCTGGCCAACTACGCAACCATGTTAATTGACGCTTGGCTAATTGCCTAGTAGCGGCAACGGCTTTTTCGACCATAGTATCATAGTCAAATTCACCATCGAGATACTGCCAACATTGTCGATATCCCACGCAACGCATTGAGGGCAAATCTAAATGTAGGTCACCTCTCGCTTTCAGCTGGGCGACTTCATCAATAAAACCTTGCTCTAACATTATCCGAAAACGCTGCCCGATTAACTCATGCAGCACTTTGCGCTCACGGGGCGCAATGGCAAATTGCACCACATCGTAGGGTAAAGGAGCCGACTTGGTTTGAGTTAACTCGGTCAGACTCTTACCGCTTATTCTATATACTTCTATCGCTCTTGAAAGCCTTTGTGGATCATTAGGATGAATTCTTTCTGCCGATACGGGATCTATCTCCCTTAATTGCGCGTGCAGTGCTTCCCATCCGTTTGCGTCCGCTTCGGCTTGGATCTCGGCCCGAATCGCCTCATCGGCACTCGGTAACGGCGATAATCCTTCTAATAACGCCTTAAAGTACATCATGGTGCCGCCCACTAATACGGGGGTCTTTCCCATGCTAATAATCTGTTCAATCTCGCGCAGCGCATCGGCTCTAAAATCGGCGGCGGAGTAGCTCTCTGCTGGATCGCGGATGTCGATCAGTCGATGTGGACCTCGCGCTAATTCCTCGGCAGAGGGCTTAGCACTGCCAATGTCCATGCCACGATAGATCAATGCTGAATCAACCGAGATAATCTCACAATTATGCTTTTCGGCTAATTCGAGTGCTAAAGCGGTTTTTCCGGACGCCGTTGGTCCCATCAAAAAAACCACTTTTGGCTGTAATTCTTTATTCAATTGCTTGCTCTTCTAGCCACGATTGCCAAGGTAAGGATACTGCTTTATCGGCAATTTGCTGTCTTTTCTCTTCAGTTAACTGACTATAGGCCGCCCAAATATCCGCAGCCGAGGTAAATCCAGTTAAGCTCTGCTCTGCCAGCCACACTGCCAATGCATTAGGTGCTGGTGCTTCAAAACGTAGCGATTGCAACCACTCGGGGATCACCTTCGCTAACTGGCTATCCCTGAGATATGGGGGCACTTTTTTGATTATCAACTGCTGATAGCGAATTGTTAGTTCTAATCCTAATTGCCGGATAAGTGTTTCATGTTCTTCGAGTAATGCTGGCCAATCCGTATCGGCGGCTATCGACACTGGCATCAATAATGGCTGACCTATCAAACCAGTTGCCAGCTTTGTTTCTATCTCATGGCTACGTGTCGCTAACGCCACAGATTGAATCGGCAACAGACTCAAGTTTTGCCCCTGCGCTAATACCCAATATTGACCATTGAGTATGGCGGGCATTGCAAGCACGGGTTGATACGGCTTGTCCTGCACGCTATAGGATGGCGTTTGCAATAATTCGCCGTAACTGGCGATAGCCGCCTTAGAAGGAAGCTCGGCTCGGGCACGATTTTCCCCTGTCGAACCACTACGTGACTCCCGCGGAACCGCCATACTGCCGTAGGCATTGCTCTGCACGCCAGCGTACGGACGCGTGCTAGCAATATCCCGAGTACGCTCAGCTAGCTGAGAATCCCGTGATATCTCGGCGCGAGAAGTATCAACACGTGAAGCTTCATCCCAAGTTGAATGCGTTTTAGATTCAGGTGATTGCAGCTCGAAGGCATGATGCTCAGTTTGTGACTTCGCCTCAGATTCAGAGAGAGAGACCTCATCCCCAACCTGTGGCGAATTCGGCTCGAAAGGACGCTCAAAACCCAGCTCGCCCGCTTCTTCGAGCGCCGATTGCAGTGCCTGCAGAATATAATCATGCACATAACGGCTCTGATGAAAGCGCACTTCGTGTTTCGCCGGATGCACGTTAACATCCACCTGATGGGGATCGATATCCAGCATCAACACATAACCCGGCTGTTCGACCTCGGCTTTTTGAGCAAATGCTTGGCGCACCGCATGATTGACTAAACGGTCGCGCACTAAGCGGCCATTCACATAAAAGTAATGGGTGTCGGTTAACACCGTTGACCAAGGCGACTGTAAATAACCACTTAAACGTAGGTCGTCGTGTTGGCATTCTACCCGCAACGCCTCATCGGCAAATTGGCGCCCAGCAACCTGAGTCAATCGCTGCAAATACTGCGGCTCATTCATCGCCGGACGATAGTTACGTACGGTTTTGCCATTGTGGGTCAAGGTAAAGTGGATATCCCCACGCACTAACGCAATGCGTTTTAACCATTCATCAATATGGGTAAATTCGGTTTTATCGCTTTTAAGAAAACGTCTACGGGCGGGCGTATTAAAGAACAGGTCGACAACTTCGATAGTTGAACCAACAGGATGTGCGGCCGGCATCACCTTAACCGCCATGTCGACGCCTTCGGCATAAGCCTGCCAGGCTTCCGTTTGCTCGGCCGTACGCGAGGTCAAGGTTAAGCGGGAAACTGAGCTGATACTCGCCAATGCCTCGCCGCGAAAGCCAAAGCTGAGGATGGCTTCAAGGTCGTCAAGGGAATGCAATTTCGAGGTGGCATGGCGCGACAAGGCTAAGGCCAGCTCATCCTTTGGGATCCCCGAACCATTGTCGCGGATCTTAATCAGCTTGCTGCCGCCCTTATCGATTTCGATATCGATACGCGTCGCCCCTGCATCTAGGCTGTTCTCGACAAGTTCCTTCACCACAGAAGCCGGCCGTTCGACCACCTCTCCGGCGGCGATTTGGTTGGCTAGTTGCGGCGGAAGGATCTGGATCCCCATAGACTTCATCCTATTAACTCTCAGGAATGACGAGTGTTTGCCCGAGTTGTACCACATCTGTCTTCATGCCATTGGCGCGCTTAATGCTTGCCATAGGCACTTGATAACGCTGAGCAATTGCCGAAAGTGACTCGCCGCGGCTCACCTTGTGTTTAATATTTCCCGAGGATGATTTCGCGCTCGTGCTAGCCGTTGTGCCACCGCTATTACGCTTCGCGAGCAAGGTGTCAGCTGGCGGGTTATTGTGGAAATAACGGCTAACGCCCTTATGGATAGCGGTTGCGATACTTTCCTGATGGCGACTGCTGTTGAGCAAGCGCTCTTCCTTCGGATTCGAGATAAATCCTGTCTCCACCAGAATGGAGGGAATATCGGGGGACTTTAATACCGCAAGGCTAGCAGACTCAGGGCGACTCTTATGCAGTTCAGTCACCGAGCCGAGATCCTTCAAAATATCCCCAGCAACAGAGTGACCTATAGCCATCGAACTGTTCATAGACATGTCGAGCAGAGTCATTGCAAGATACTGTTCGTTATCGGTATTTTGGATAATTTCCCCTGCACCTCCCAAGAGTTCTGAGTGTTTCTCTTTTTGCTCTAACCAACGACCAATTTCACTGTTCGCGCGGCGCATCGACAATACCCACACTGACGCCCCCTTTGGCTGAGGTGAGGTAAAGGCATCGGCGTGGATAGAAATCAGTAAATCGGCTTTACTGTTACGGGCAAGCTCGGAGCGCTTGTTCAAATTCACAAAGTAATCGCCGGTACGGATCATCACGGCGCGCATACCCGGCGTGTCGTTGATCTTACTGGCCACTCTTTTTGCTATTTCCAGTGCGACTTTTTTCTCGTAAACACCTGAAGGCCCAATAGAACCAGGATCATCACCACCGTGGCCCGCATCAATGGCCACCACAATATCACGGGAGGATTGCGCCGATTGAGTCACCGTTTTAACGGGAGTTGAACTGACGACAGCGGTCGCCGTGGTTAAGGTTTTATCCTCGAGATCGACCACCAGACGATTACCATAGGGCGCCGTCACCGGTAGGGAAAACAGGTTAGCATTTAATGGCTTAACTAGATCGATCACCAAACGTAAATCACCTTTAGTGGGTGATTTGCTGACGCGAACCCCTTTAACCAATTTACTGTTGTTATCAATATTTTTCAGGCTCAGTTTTGTCGACGCCTTTTTCAGATCGACCACTAAACGATTGGGCCCATCGAGGGAAAAATAAGTGTAATTAGGCGCTTCGCTCAAATCGAACACCACCCGGGTCGACTCTGGGGCAGCCCAAATACGCACGCCCTCAAGCTGGTTAGCCGCGTGGGCTGCTACAGCAAAAAAAGCGCACAGAAAAAAAGTAATAGTTTGAAAGTAATGCTTATTTTTAGTCATCTTTGTTTTTATTTTATTGCGGCTAATAGCTTTTTACCTGATTCTGTTAAGGCTCGAATTTGGATTTCACGTCCTTGGTTAACATAATTTAAATGCAGGTGAATATCGGCATCGGGCAAGAGTCCATCACCTTTGTCGGGCCATTCCACAATGCACAGGCTGCTATCGGTAAAGTAATCACGGATCCCCATGAACTCGAGTTCTTCAGGATCGTTTAAACGATACAAATCAAAATGATAAACTTCGACACCGTCTAGCTCATAAGGTTCAACTAAAGTGTAGGTCGGGCTCTTTACCGCTCCTTTATGCCCTAATCCTTGGATTAAACCGCGGCTCAGAGTGGTTTTCCCCGCCCCTAAATCCCCCGTCAAATACAGAGTCAAAGGCGCTTGAATATGGCGGGCCAGTTTTTGCCCAACCGCAATAGTCTCGTCTTCGTTATTTAATTGAAAGGTTAACTCTGTCATTTCCGCTTTTATCACTGCTGTTATAGATGGAGGAGGCAACTTAAGCGCGGGAATGCCCCGCGCTTAAGTTTTACAGCGCCTAGAGTAAATCACTATTTACTAATTGGCGAATAAAAGGCATCAAATCGCTGGCTAACATGCCCCGTTCACCCTGCACTGCAGCCAAATCCGCCGCGCAGCCATGAACGACAACCCCAACAACGGTCGCCTGCATGTTATCCATTCCTTGAGCCATAAGTGCGCCTATAATACCAGATAACACATCGCCGCACCCACCACTCGCAAGCCCAGGATTTCCAACAGGTGCCACGACCATCTGTTTTCCATCAAAAATGACTGTACCCGCACCTTTAAGCAGCACCACGCCACCATATTTTTGCTGCAAAGCACTGAAGAATCCCCTGATGATTTACAAATAAATCATCAAATTAGAGTGGAAGCGCATCTTGTTGCATGATCAAATGGTTTCGCTAAAAACTACACTTGGACAACAAGATGCGCGAAGCCAATATCCTACAACATTCTTTACACCAATACTGCCCAGAACTTCACCTAAAACGATTAAACAGCTTGATGCTGGCCTCTAAGGCACTGATTGAATGTAAGACACTGACCTTGACTGAGTTAGGTCGAAATTTACCAACCACGGCCCGAACCAAGCACAACATCAAGCGCATTGATCGTTTGCTCGGCAACACGCATCTGCATCAAGAACGGTTAGCTGTCTACCAATGGCATGCCCGCCTCATCTGTTCTGGTAACCCTATGCCGATTGTGCTCGTCGATTGGTCAGACATCCGAGAGCATAAACGCATCATGGCTCTGCGCGCCTCAATAGCCTTCAATGGCCGCTCTATTACCCTGTATGAGAAGTCCTATCCCCTATCAGAACAATGCTCTAAGGCCTCCCACAACGGTTTTTTAGCGGACTTAGCCAAGATTTTACCTTTGCATGTTACCCCTCTCATCGTGACTGACGCGGGGTTCAAAGTGCCTTGGTACAAAGAGGTTGAGGCGCATGGTTGGTTTTGGCTAAGCCGTATTCGCGGTACAGTTCAATTTGCAGATATTGGCGCTGAAAATTGGCGTGCAGTTCGCAGTACACATGACTTGGCCAACGGTCAAGCGAAGAGCCTGGGTTGTAAGACCTTGACCAAAACTAACCCTATCAATTGCCATCTCACGCTTTATCGTAGCAAACCTAAGGGGCGTACAAATCAGCGTTCAACGAGGACTAATTGCCACCATCCATCGGCAAAAACGTACTCAACATCGGCGAAAGAGCCTTGGGTGTTAGCCAGCAATTTACCACCAGAATCTCGGAGCCCAAAGCAGCTGGTAAACCTGTACGCCAAACGTATGCAAATAGAGGAAACCTTTCGTGACCTCAAAAGCCCGGCATACGGCTTTGGCTTACGCCAAAGTCGTACCAACAGTCCAGAGCGATTCGACATCATCCTACTGATAGCGTTGATGGTTCAATGCCTGTTGTGGCTAGTTGGTTTACACGCACAGCAACAGGGCTGGGATAAGCATTTTCAGGCCAATACCATTGGGCATCGAACGGTACTCTCAACGATTCGCTTGGGATTGGAGGTACTCAGGCGGCCTGATTATCAAATCACGGAGAAAGAATTGCTGGCGGCCTGGGTATTATTCGCCAATCAGTTGCTCAAATATGGCTATGCTATGGCTGATTTATGAGGGGATCCTTCAGTGCAAAGCACGCACGGCTGCAAATCTATCCTGCTCAATGTCGGCGACACTGCATCCCAAGAGCCGCGCAGCTTCCCCTGGATGAGGCGTGAGTACCCAGTTAGTTTGCCTGCGTGGTTCTTGACTGAGCAGATTCAAGGCATCGGCATCGAGCACACAGGGTTTATCGCTTAAGCCCGCGGCTTTAAACAAGTTATAACCCCAGTCGTGTTTTCCTAAACCGGGGCCAAGTACCACCACCTGTGCCCAACCTAGGCGCAGATAGACTTCCATATCGACCAGTTCACAGCCCCAAAACATCAATTCGGGGCGCGAGACGTTTACTGTCAGTTGATGCTCTGGCCTGCTGATCACAGTCACCAATCCGGCGCCCGCACGTAAGCAGGCTTCACTGGCGAGGCGAATGGCTCCTGCCATACCAAAATCACCACCGATCAGCGTTACCTTACCCGATTGCCCCTTGTGGCTGTCCCGTGCTCTTGCGGCAAAATGGCTTTTTAACATTTCACCGCCGACTCGCGTTGCACTCTCAGCATCGAAAAATGGCGTTAATCCCAGATCGGCAAAGGCTAAATGGCCGCAGTGGTGTCTCGCCTTACTGGTCAAAAGCCCCTGTTTTAATCCACCAAAGCACAGAGTGACATCCGCCATCACGGCGACCTGAGCGACAA
The DNA here is from genome assembly GCF_029843705.1 of Shewanella sp. GD03713. Lineage (NCBI taxonomy): Bacteria > Pseudomonadati > Pseudomonadota > Gammaproteobacteria > Alteromonadales > Shewanellaceae > Shewanella > Shewanella sp. GD03713. The sequence continues at coordinate 679,264 of NZ_JAOCIW010000001.1, read as the reverse complement.
CGCCAGTATCGGCAACGATCCCCGAGGGCAAATCTAAACTCAGCACCCAAGCTTCACTCTGATTGACGGCATAGATCAGTGCAGCAATATCCTGACGTACGGCGCCCTTAACTCCCGTGCCCAGTAAACCATCGATAATGACTGGCGCCTGCTGTATCGCTTCGATATTTGGGGAATCGATAACACCGCCCTTGGTTAGATAGGCAGAAAGTGCCTGCTCGAATTCAGCTGTGCCTTGGGTCTTGAGTAAGTACACCTTGACCTGATGCCCTGCTTCTAAGGCTAGGCGCGCGCAGACTAGCGCATCGGCACCATTATTGCCGCAGCCAGCTAACACCAGTAAAGGCATTCCTTCAAGAAAAGGATGTTGTTCACGCTGCTGAGTAAAACACTCGAACGCCGCACGACCTGCACGTTCAACTAATTGATATAAAGTGGTTTCACCTTCTGAAACAGCAAGCAATTCAGCGGCTCTCACCTGCTGCTGCGTATAAAGCGCCGTGGGTAAACTCGATAAATCTTGTGCCATAGAGGATCTCCTGCGCGACAAATAATCAAAAGGACAGCTCACCTAACACACCCTGTGATTGGTGAGAACCAAGCATTACAAGGTCAAATCAACCAATGAGATCAAGAAAGTAGCAAAAACCGCCCCAAAAAATTATGACGTAAATCAGTTGCCATGCAAAAAGCGTCCAAAGTGAAAAATACTCATCCGGTAAAGACAACAAAGCCAGCATTACGCTGGCTTTGAAAGGTCATTCTGAATCGAATTAGATATCGTCCATCCGAATTGTGCTATGCACCAAACGTTGCTGCTGAGTTTTCTCTACTCGAATCAGGCCCTCTAATGCGGTGCGCGCATCCTCGGCAGTAGTTGAGTTAACGGTTTTTTCCAATAAGCCGATCAGTCGATTTTCTAAATCGAGGTGCAGATTAAGCACATCATCTTCGGTCATATTGGCGGGTAACATAGTGTCTTGGCAGCGCTTAGTAAAGTCTTCAAATACAAAGTCTTTATACCAAGTATCTAATACTCTAACGGGCGCCTCATCCATATAATCACGCAATTTTTCAGCCACATGTTTTTGGTGAGACTCAAAATATTCCAGCATCATCTTCACGCGGGCAGAATCGGCCTGATTGTTCAGTCGGCCATAGAGTTGCGCCATATCTAAGCGGCAGTTCGCCACATACTCAAGTAAATCACGCAATTGTTGAATACGCATATAATGCACTCCAGTGTTAAGCCAACTACTTGGCGCTATTAACTTTGTCTGGATTCATTATGTAAGTAAAAGCGTTGCGAATATTTGAACAAGGTCATAATTTAACTTTCGCAACGCCATCTAATTTAGGAAATCTTGAAGAAACAAGGCGCAGATCACGCATTAACCTTGCAGTTTTATTTTTTACATAATAGAAAACATCAGCGATAACAGCCGCAGAGCAGGCAAAGTGTGCCCATACTTAACCGCATTAGCATTAAAAATAACCGTGCAAACAAAGGTTAATAAATTGCAGCGATGAAAGTACGAAAAAAGCGCTTGGAGTAATCAACAACGAAACAGACATGCTAAGCAAACAGAAAAGCAAAATAGCACTGCGTAAGTTGCGATATATCTGTTTGAAATAGAGAAGATTTTATGAGGGAATGACGAGAAAAATTGGAGCGACATATCGGGTTCGAACCGATGACCTATACCTTGAAAAAGAAAGGTATCGCAATATCAAAAGCACAACTGAGCTAATGCGAATTGAGTACTTGATTATGGGGAGATTTAGAAAATTGGAGCGACATATCGGGTTCGAACCGATGACCTATACCTTGGCAAGGTATCGCTCTACCAACTGAGCTAATGTCGCATAACTATCGCTGTCACATCCGCCTTCAACATTCACAAAGGTATCGTCTATCAACCTTTATCAACTGAGCTAATGTTGCATAATTTGTATTTAATGACTTGGTGAATCACTAAATTTTTATTTGGAGCGACATATCGGGTTCGAACCGATGACCTATACCTTGGCAAGGTATCGCTCTACCAACTGAGCTAATGTCGCATAATTTTGTATTCAATGACTTGGTGAATCACTAAATTTGTATTTGGAGCGACATATCGGGTTCGAACCGATGACCTATACCTTGGCAAGGTATCGCTCTACCAACTGAGCTAATGTCGCATTTACATTTTAAGACTGTAACCGTCTGAAATTGGAGCGACATATCGGGTTCGAACCGATGACCTATACCTTGGCAAGGTATCGCTCTACCAACTGAGCTAATGTCGCCTTTTGTATCGCTGCCACATTTGCCTTGAACATTCACAAAGGTATCGTCTCCTAACCTTTATCAACTGAGCTAATGTCGCAATCACTTATATGAGCAGCGCTTCGTGTCCGCATCAAAAAGTTGAGGCCGCATTATATGAAAAATTTATGCGGCTGCAACCCCTTCTTGCAGATTTATCTGCTGATCGGTCAAATTTTAAATACTTTGCTGCGGTAATACTGTAATTCCGCGATCGACTCTTGGATATCTTGCAGCGCTTGGTGGGTATTTTGCTTTTTGAAACCCGCCATGGTTTCAGGGCTCCAACGCTTCACTAACTCTTTTACCGTGCTCACGTCGAGATTGCGATAATGGAAGTAGTCCTCCAGTTCACGCATATAACGATTTAAGAAACGACGGTCCTGGCCCACGCTGTTACCACACATAGGTGAGGCACCCTTAGGTACATATTGCTCTAAAAATGCGATGGTTTGTGCAACGGCCTGTGCTTCATTCACTTGGCTGGCACGCACTCTATCGATCAGACCCGATTCACCGTGGTGTTTTTGGTTCCAATCATCCATGGCTGCCAGCACATCATCCGATTGATGAATAGCAATTACAGGCCCCTGACCGATAATATTGAGTTCTTGGTCTGTTACTAAGGTAGCAATTTCAATGACTCTATCGACATCGGGTTCTAACCCTGTCATTTCGAGATCGATCCAAATGAGATTATTCGCGTCCGCCGCCATAATTCAGCCTTATCATGTCAGTTAGCCTAAATTCAGGCTTTTTTATTCAAGAGCGTGTATCATACTGCTTTTTTCAGACACAAAAAATCATCTAATTGACGAAGACAAATCAGTGAGTAAAAAGAAACCCCTAAGCCAAGGCCAATTACGCCGTATGCGCGCCAATCACGAGAAACGCCTCAATCGTGACAATGGTGATAAAAATGCGCCTGAGTTACAGGATAGCTCACTCGGCCCAGAACAGAGCGGAACCGTGATCTCCCGCTTTGGCCAACATGCCGATATTGAAACCGAAGATGGCCAAATCGTGCGCTGCAATATTCGCCGCACCATTAAAAGCTTAGTCACCGGCGATAAAGTGATTGTACGCCTCGCCATTGAAACCCAAGCCAACAGTGGCATTGCCGGCATTGTAGAAGCGGTACACCCTAGACGCTCTTCGCTCTCGCGTCCCGACTTATACGATGGCGTGAAAATTATCGCCTCGAATATCGACCAAATTTTGATTGTGTCGTCCGTGCTGCCTAGCTTTACCACCCAGATTATCGACCGCTACTTAGTGGCAGCCGAAGACACGGATATTCCGCCGATCATCATTTTGAATAAAATTGATCTGCTAACGCCAGAAGAAGCCCCCACCATCGAAGCCGCCTTAAAACGTTACGAAGATATCGGTTATCCCGTATATAAGGTCAGCAGTAAATTAGGCGAGGGGTTAGATACCATTAAAGCCCTGCTGAAAGATAAAGTGAGCGTATTTGCAGGCCAGTCCGGTGTAGGTAAATCTTCACTGGTTAACGCCTTACTGCCCGAAGCCGAATTATTGGTGGGCGATGTCTCCGACAACTCGGGGCTGGGCCAACACACGACCACCACGGCTAAATTGCTGCATTTACCCAGCGGTGGTGATTTAATTGATTCCCCCGGTGTGCGCGAATTTGCCCTCTGGCACTTACCCGCCCAACGTGTCGGTTGGTGTTTTATCGAATTTAGAGACTTTTTAGGTGGCTGCAAATTCCGCGATTGTAAGCATGGCGATGACCCAGGCTGCGCCTTAAAAGCCGCTGTCGATGCGGGTAAAATTAGCGAAGATCGCTTTAATAACTACCATCGTATTATCGCAAGCCTTGATGAGCAGCGCCACGCACGGCATTTCCGCGCCCAAAGCGATGAATAACTAACGCCATCGTCTCGCATAAAATTAACGTAAAACAAGTCTCAACCTAAGTTGAGCAACATAAAGGAAAGGAACATAAATTGGATAAAGTTAAAATTGCGCTGCAGTACATGCTGCCAAAGCACCTGTTATCTCGCTTAGTCGGTAAACTTGCCGCTTCCGAAGCTGGCGCATTAACGACTGCCGCGATTAAATGGTTTATCAAGCAATATAAAATCGATATGAGCGAAGCGGCTCAGAGCGAACCCGAAGCCTATAAAAGCTTCAACGACTTTTTTACCCGCGCACTTAAGCCTGGCATTCGCCCAATTAATACTGCGGCCAACATCATGGTGCATCCTGTTGATGGCGCCGTCAGCCAACTTGGTCCCATCAAGGATGGCCGTATTTTCCAAGCTAAAGGCCATCACTATTCCTCACTCACACTACTGGGCGACCAAGCCGAAGATGCCAAACGCTTCGAAGGCGGGGATTTTGCGACAATTTATCTGGCTCCAAAGGATTATCACCGCATCCACATGCCGATAAAGGGCACACTGTCGAAGATGACCTATGTACCAGGTGAGTTGTTTTCCGTTAACCCCTTAACGGCGCGCCATGTGCCAGGCCTGTTTGCTCGCAACGAACGTGTTGTGGCGATTTTTGAAACCGAGCTTGGCCCGCTAGCTATGGTATTAGTAGGTGCGACCATTGTGGCCAGTATCGAAACCGTGTGGGCAGGCACAATTACGCCACCAACGGGTAAGCAAGTGTTCACATGGGAATACCCAACAGTCGGTCCAGACGCCATTACCTTAGATAAAGGCGAAGAAATGGGCCGCTTCAAGCTTGGCAGTACCGTCGTCATGCTGTTTGCTAAAGATGCTATCGACACTTTCGCCGAAGGCGTTGAGCCAGAAGCCGTAACGCGTATGGGTCAAGCCTTTGCTAATCTCAAAAATCAGGCGTCAGCCGACTAACTACGGCGACCCAATTGAGCCAGACCAGTAAACCTTCGGGATTAATCGAATTACACTTAGCTGTGCTGATGTTTGGCGGCACAGCTTTGTTTTCCAAATTAATTCCTTTAAGCGCACTCGATATCACCTTCTTACGGTGTGTGGTCGCGGCCTTGGTCTTGGCATTACTCATCAAATTCCGTGGGAAATACTTAAGCCTTGCCAGCAAACAGGATTATCTGGTTGCTATCGGCTTAGGTGTGATAGTCAGCTTACACTGGGTCACCTACTTTGCCGCGATGCAACTCTCATCGGTCGCCATCGGCATGATTGCCTTCTTCACCTATCCAGTGATGACAGTTATTGCCGAGCCGTTATTAACAGGCAATAAAATCAAGCTGATGGATATTATCAGCGGTGTTTTAGTGCTGATAGGCGTAGTGCTATTGATCCCCGAAGCCAATCTTGGCAACGATACAACCTTAGGGATTGTGGTCGGGATTGTCTCGGCAATGTTATTTACCGCCCGTAACCTACTGCAAAAACGCTATTTTTCCCAATATAGTGGCCCCCACGCCATGTTTTATCAGACCCTAGTGGCGGCGGTGTTTCTTATGCCTTGGCATAAAACCGAGTTACAGACTATCTCCCTCGAGACCTGGGGCTTGATTGTGCTGCTCGGGGTCGTGTTTACTGCCGCGCCCCATGCGCTGTTCACCTCGGCATTGCGCCAATTAAGTGCTAAAACAGTAGGGCTAGTCTCCTGCCTTCAACCCTTTTATGGGGCCATGTTGGCTTTGCTGATTTTAGGTGAAGCACTGAATGTAAATACTTTGATAGGCGGAACCATCATAGTCGCCACCGCCATCTTTGAAACCCATCAATCCCACCAGTCACAACGGCGAAAAAAGAACATTTGAAACATACCAATCTTGGCCCAAGTTGGCTAAGATGAGTGCGTCTTTCGCCTCTAATTGCTTTTGCCTATATGCCACGTATTTTATTGTTCGTTATTGCTTTTTTGTCTTTTTCTCTCCATGCCAATTCGCCCTTGCAATTGGACAAGCGTCTTGGCCTAAACAACCAAAATCAGCAACAAAATATTAGCATTGACGATCAAATTGTTGAGCTTAAAAACAACATTGACAGACTGGCGGCCAATGCGAGCAGTTTTCAGCAGGCGCAGCTGGATTTTGAAAAAAATAAAAAGGTCATCGATCAGGGCTTAAAAGAGGCCACTAAGCCATTAAAGCTGGATAAAGGAACAGATCTTAACCAGCAAGCCTCGATGGCTTATTTACGCCTATCTGAGTTAAAAGAGAGCGAGGCGGCTCTCGGCAATCAAGTCAACGAACTACTACAGCGGCATAATCTACTGCCTTCCGTCATTGCCAATGCAAGACAAAATGTGCTGCAAAATAAAAAAACGGAATTGGCGCCTATCGATACGCCTGCGGGTGAATTACAACAAATACAGCGGATTTTCTTCGAACAGAGCCTAGCCACACATGAGGCCGAGCTTGCCAGTAGCCAAAAGCGTATCGAACTTACCCAGCTACAGTTACAGTTAGTTCGCCAGCAATTGAGCCAGCAAGAAGCCTTTATTGAAACTATCAATAAGGCGATCAACAAGCAGCGCCAACAACAAACCGATGCCACGCTGGCCAAGAATTTAGTTGATACCACTAAAGTCATCGATCCGATTACACGCAATATCGCCGATACCAATCAAATCTACGGCCAAAAACTGCAAACCTTAACCTTGCAAATCAATAACGTGGTAGAGCAGCAAGAACAGGCTGAGCTCCAATATCAATCCCAAGCCAAGCAACTCGCTAATATCCAAGAGCAAATTACTTGGGTCAAAATGAATTCCGCCTTTGGCGAACGCTTTTTGCAGATGTTGCAATCGCTGCCCAAACCGCCAAACCATGAAAAACTACAAACTCTTATCGCCGATGCGCGTCTCGACAGGTATCACCTAGAGCAACAGCAGGCACTCAACGAACAAGAACTCGAACAAGCCAATCTCTATAATGAGGGGCAGATTAAGTTGCTGCGCTCACAGCAAGCATTGCTGACTCAGCTAATGCAGAGTTATGACCAGTATTTGAGTGAACTAGGCAAGCTTAAAGTGAATTATCAGCAGCTTAGCCAACAGCACCTGACGCTAAAAAACACCCTAAACGAACATCTATTTTGGGTACCTAATGCCGCGAGCATTAACAAGCTCTGGCTCACCGATATTCAACGTAGCGCCCTATGGCTAATCCAACAGGCACAATGGGGACAACTGAGCAAAGCTTGGCAGGAGCAAAACGACTATTGGTCATGGTGGATCATTCTGCTAGTGCTCTGTTTAGTGGTTCAAGATTTAATAAAACCTAAATTCAATCGATTACTCGGCAACTATGCAACCTATGTGGGTAATGTGACTCAGGATAAATTTATTTATACCTTCAAATCCTTAGTCCTTAGCCTAGGTTATGCCTTAATCAAACCGCTCCCCATAGTGGCAGCAGGATGGATTTTCTATCAATCAGACCGTAACTTTGTGCAAGCGGTCGGCATGGGAATTTTAGCAATAGGATTGGTTTACCTATTGTATCGATTGATTTTTATTCTTGCTCTAGATAAAGGCGTATTGGTAGGTCACTTCAAACGCCCCTCAAAACTGATTCAGGCAGGCCAGCTCAGGCTCAAACACTTTGTATTTGTCGCCAGTCCCTTGCTTGGCATTATGGGCTTTACCGAAATACTCGATGCCTCGCTTATCCGCAACAGCATTGGCCGCGGCGCATTTATCTGTTTTTGTGTGGTGTTATTCTTGTTATACAAGGATATTTTGCTATTAAGCCGGCAAAATAGCGTTGCTCAAAAAGAGGGGAAGAACAAACGGCTGATCCAAAAAATGCTCTGGGCGCTATTGATCGCTGTTCCCCTGCTGAGCGCTGGGCTCGCCTTTAGGGGCTACTACTTCACCGCATTCCAAATGCTGTTGCAATTACAGCTATCGATCATATTGGGATTAAGCTTTTTACTTCTCTATCAATTAATTAAACGTTGGATGTTGATTGAGCGCCGCCGCATTGCCTTCGACCGCGCGAAAGCGAAACGGGCTGAGCGTTTAGCCCAACGGGAAAAGGGCGAAACACACCATAGCTCCAATGATGGCTTAGATACCTACGAAGAACCCGTAGTCGACCTCGAAACCATTTCGAGTCAGTCCCTTGGATTGGTGCGTTCCTTATTGCTACTGGCGTTTTTAGCCAGCTTGATTGGCCTGTGGACGCAAACCCATACAGCGCTGTTTTCCTTCTTGGATGGCATCACCCTCTGGACCACCAATACCAGCGTCAATGGTGTCGAGCAGCAGCTCCCCATCACCATGAAATCGCTGTTATTCGGCTTAATCGTCGTTGGCTTCTCGCTGATGATTGCGACCAATTTACCCGGTTTGCTTGAGCTGATGATCCTACAGCGTCTCGACCTGACACCGGGCACTGGCTTTGCTATCACCACAGTAAGTCGTTATTTAGTGGTATTTTTAGGCCTGCTGATTGGCTTTTCAAATCTCGGGATGGAATGGTCAAAACTGCAATGGTTGATTGCAGCCTTGTCACTGGGTCTCGGTTTTGGTTTGCAGGAGATTTTTGCCAACTTTATCTCGGGTTTGATTATTCTATTCGAAAAGCCAGTGCGTATTGGCGATACGGTGACAATCCGCGATCTCACCGGAACTGTGAGTAAAATCCAGATCCGTGCCACCACTATTATCGATTGGGACAGAAAGGAAATTATCATTCCTAACAAGGCTTTTATTACCGAGCAATTGATTAACTGGTCGCTGTCGGACCCTATTACCCGTGTCATTGTTTATGTGTCGGTTGCCCGCGATTCGGATCCAGCTAAAGTGGAAGCAACGCTTTATCAAGCGGTGCAAGAATGTGAAAATGCGCTGCCGAATCCAGAGCCAGAAGTGTGGTTTGCGGGCTTTGGTAAACATACTCAAGACTATGAAGTACGAGCCTATGCAAAAGATATGTCGGCACGCTGGCCACTACGCCACGATCTGCATAAACGCATTACCCGTAAGCTTAAAGAAAACAACTTGGAACTCGCCTATCCGCAAATGGAAATCCATATTAAAAATGGCCAAACTCGCGATCAGGTCGGCATAATCCGCAGTTAATAGGAAAAATCACATGCTTATTTTTGCTCACCGTGGTGCCAGCGGTTATGTGGCAGAAAATACCTTAGCCGCCATGGCCAAAGCGATTGAATTAGGCACCAAAGCCATTGAGTTGGATGTGCACAATGTCGAAGGTGAGTTAGTCGTATTTCATGACCGCAGGCTCGACAATAAAAGCTCAGGCCAAGGCATTATCCATTTAGTAAATAAGGGCTACCTAGAGCAAGTCACGGTTAAAGGCGAACCCATTCCCACGCTTTGGCAAGTGCTCGAACTGGTCGCAGGTCGCGCCACGGTAAACATTGAACTTAAAGGCGTAAATACAGTAACGCCACTCCTCGAACTTTATCCAAAAGCCATCACCGAGCTAGGGTTCAGTACCGAGCAATTACTGATTTCCTCCTTTAATCATCCTTATTTACAGCAAGTTAAACAGGCTCTGCCACAGGCATTAGTGGCGCCCTTGCTCGCCAGTATTCCCCTCGATGGCGCAGCGGTCGTAAGCGAGCTAAACGCATATTCTTTGCATTTAGATGTGAGTTTTATCAGCAAGGCCCTAGTGGATGACGCCCACCAGAGGGGCGCTAAGGTGTATGTTTACACTGTCGATCATAGTGATGATATCCATGCCCTTAAGCAGTTAGGGGTCGATGGTATCTTTAGCAATTACCCCGACCGTGCCATGCAGGCGCTGTTACAACCCACCAATACGGATTATTGCGGCTACTTCGAATAACCCCATGGCGTGGATTTAGCGGTTTAGGCTTGGCTATTTCGCTGTGCCCAATAGCCGATAAAAATAAACATGGCGACGATCAGCAAAAACATCCAATGGGATGGCATGGCAACGATTTGCCTTGCCACCCAAGGCGTAGCTTTAACGATCAATAGGCCATAACCAAAGGCATTCACAATGATAAAAACCAAGGTTCGCAGGATAAAAGAGTGACCAACTAAATACCGTCTGATGATGCGATTCATATCGGCTGAAAACACTAAAATCAAACACACCACCATGGCCGTGGCGATATCGAAGGACCAAGGACGCAACATATTTCCTAAATGGCCAATAATGGCGACTAACTGATCAAACATAAGATTCAACCTAAATAGCGCTGCAAAAATAAAACAAGACAGCAGCATATTGAAAAATAACGACAACCAAGCATAAAGGGAGACGACATGGGGCACAAGTTACTCTTACTCACTAAGGCGAATGAACAATATCGCCAGCTCATTGAGGCGCAGCAGTTGCCCGGGCTTGAGTTGCTTGATGATAATCCCACCAATATTGCACAGGCCGATATCTGGCTTGCCGAGCCCAAACTTGCCGCGCCACTACTGCCGCATGCAAAGCAGTTGCAATGGCTGCAATCCAGTTTTGCGGGCATTGATGCCCTGATGGGGCCAAGGGCAAGAAAGGATTATCAACTCACCAACATCAAAGGGATTTTCGGCCCCTTAATGAGCGAATATCTATTCGGTTATCTGCTCGCCCACGTGCGAGGACACCTGTTCTACCAAGCGCAGCAAAGGCAAAAATCTTGGCAAGTGCAAAGTGCTACGCGCAGCAGCTTGCAAGGGATGCGATTATTACTCTTAGGCACAGGTTCTATCGCCCAGCATGTGGCTAAGACAGCTAAGCACTTCGGCATGCATGTTACAGGGATAAACCGCAGCGGCCGTGAAGTCGAAGGCTTTGATGCGATCCAGCCGCTCTCGCAGCTCGCGCAATGCTTAAGCCAAAGCGATGTGGTAACCAATTTACTGCCCAGCACCCCAGAGACACGTTTGCTGTTAAATGCAGACATGCTCGCCACGCTCAAAGGCAATGCCATTTTAATGAATGTGGGCCGTGGTGACGTGCTCGACCTCGATGCCCTCAATACCCAGTTGATTGCGCGTCCTGAACAACATGCCGTTCTCGATGTGTTCACGCAGGAGCCACTCCCTGCGAGTCATCCGATTTGGGAAAGACCCAACGCCATCATCACGCCCCATATCTCGGCGCCGAGTCATCCTGAACAAATCGTGCGTATTTTTAGCGACAACTATCGCCGCTATATCGCTGCAGAGCCGCTACAGAATCAGGTCGATTTTATTCAGGGTTATTAATTTGGGAACGAGTTTGGCGGTTGAATGAAAAGCGGAAAACCCCAACTCTCGCAGGAAAAAAACAAAAGGCAATCAGACGACTGATTGCCTTTTGATTAAGGATTCTTGCGATAAAAGTTAGACTTTAAAACTGCGCTTTAAAAACTGCCCAACCAATACAGTATGGGAGTCCATTTCACCTATCACTTCATCGTTGAGACTCACCATTTCGCAGCCGAGTTGATGACTGGAATGGGTAAATTGCGACACATTCACCACGCTGCGATTCATCTCGTTCGCCACGCTCGATTGCTCCTCCACCGCACTGGCAATATGTTGGGTCATATCCGTGATGGTAGTGATAGCTTCACGTATGGTACGCAGCGCTGTGCCCGCAAGATCTGCTGTGGTAATACATTCGCCAGCCGCATCAACCCCCTCCTGCATACTGCGCACGGCCTTGTGAGTGCCCTGCTGCAACAGATTGATCATTGTGTGGATTTCTTTGGTGGCATCATGGGTGCGCTGCGCTAATGCCCGCACCTCATCGGCAACAACGGCAAAACCTCGCCCTTGCTCCCCCGCCCGCGCCGCTTCAATCGCCGCGTTCAGCGCCAATAAATTCGTTTGTTCGGCAATGCCTTGGATCACATCCAGCACTGTGCCTATGTCTCGGCTATGCCCTTCTAACTCAGTGATCACCTGCGAGGTTTCCTGCAACTGCTGCGCCATGGTCTGAATCGACTGAATAGTGGTGACAACGGTTTTATCGCCGTTGATCGTCTGCTGCGACGCCATTTGCGAAGCATTCGCCGCATCGGCGCAGTTTGAGGACATATCCCCAAGCGTCGCCGTCATCTGTTGCATAGCCGTGGCAACCTGTTCAATCTCAGCGAGTTGTGACTGACTTGTTCCTTGAATTTCTTCGCCTTTCGCCGCAGAAATCTTGGCTTGCTTACTCACTTTATCGCAGGAGTCGCGGGCGCGACCCAACACGGACTTTAACTCTGAGGTTTGCATTTGCAGCGCCAGATCGACAGCGCCTAAATCGTCGGATTGCCCCGTATAGATATGTGCCATCAAAGGGTTATCGTAGATTTTTTTTGCCTTAGCAACCAGCGCCCGATAACGCCCTAAGATCAAATTACCGCCGATAAACAGCACGAGGGCACTGATGGCAAGTGCCACAAATCCCACCGCCCCAATCTGCAACGCCAAATACAACATGGGCAACAAGGCGACTAAGGCGAGCAGCATCAACTTAGTCGGCATCTCTAAGGTACGTTTTAACGCTTTAACATTACCGCTTTTATTTAATTCGGCGTAGGCGGCTTCTGCTCTATTGATCTGGTCACGGCTGGGTTTAGTGCGTACCGATTGAAATTCGGCCACCTGACCATTAACCATAATCGGCGACACATAAGCATCGACCCAATAGTGGTCGCCATTGGCGCAGCGATTTTTGACTATGCCTTTCCAAGGCTCGCCTTTACGGATGGTTTTCCAAAGATCTTCAAATGCTTGGGGAGGCATATCGGGATGGCGCACCATATTATGGGGCTGTCCCAACATGGCACTCAGCTCGTATCCCGCAACGGTGCAAAACGATGGATTGGCGTAGGTGATATGACTCTTAGTGTCCGTCGTAGACAATAAAATCCAATCCGCTGGATAGTCATATTCCCGCTGTGTCACTGGCAAATTCTTTCTCATGATAACCCTTGGATCTATTGTAAATTTATTATTCCATCGTCCATGAGTTATCCATCCTTGATCGCGTCCAATGACCCGTAATCGCTAAATCATCCCTCTTTTTCTTGTCTTCTGAGCACTGAGCATAGACTAGAAAATGTGCGATGTGTAACAAAACAGGAAACCAGCACAACAAGTTTACTACTAGGATTGCATTTGATAAGCGTTTTCATTTAGAATTAGCTCAATTCGTTTTGGAGTCCAAAAAATGTACGTTTGTCTCTGCCATGCCATCACAGATACGCAAATCAAAAACGCAGTAAGTCAGGGTGACTCTAGCCTTGCTGACGTTAGAAAGCGTTTAGGCGTTGCCGATCAATGCGGCAAGTGCGCAAGAATGGCCGTACAAATTATTCAGAACCAATTAGAAATTGAACCTAATTACTACGAAGTGGCTTAACTTCGAGCCTCCAGCTCCTTTTCTGTCAAACTAAACCTGTATTTCAATGCTTGTTCCTTGGCGATGCCATCGCCTTAAAGGGGCTGTCGCAAATCTCAGCGCAGATGCCTATTTTGCGATAATTGTATGACCCCTTAATGACACATCCCACGTCCCCAAAAGCATTAATTCTTTGAGTTCAATGGGATGCATATTTTTACCGGCGAATTATCTGCGTGTTAATAAATACGCGGCTTCATTCAGCCAAGGGACTTCTTTCTTAACGAATCTCGGATTGTCCGCAAGCACATCCTGACAATCCAAGAGTTGGATTTCAAAATCGTCACTTAAATGTGTTTCGACCCAAGTTGGCGACACCGCAAAAGGCGGCCCACTTAAAGTGTCCTGCGGGTAATCTAAAGTCACTAATAAACCCACACTACCCGAAGGCAATAACTGCGCTAATTGCTTGGCGTATTGCGCCCGCATACTCTCAGGCCAAGCAATCAAGGCCGCGCGATCATAAAAACCACTTACCTTGGCCGTAATCGACTGGGGTAAAGTGAAAATATCCCCTTGATATAAACTGACCTGCTCAGTGTGGTAATGCTGATGCTCGCCCAGCGCACTTTGCTGCATAGGTAATTGGTTATCTTCGAAAAACTGCTGCACTGCGAGTTCATTTAACTCACAACCAATCACTTGATGCCCCTGCTCGGCTAAAAAGCACATATCTAAAGATTTACCACACAGGGGAACGAAGACTTGAGCCTCGGCGGGCAATGCCAAGGTATGCCAATACTTTACGAGAAAGGGATTGATATCTTGCTGGTGAAAACCAATCAGCTGTTGCTGCCACTTCTCATGCCAAAAACCGGGTTCCATAGGTATATCTCAAATGACTAAAGTTATCCTTACTCTAATGGCATTCACGGGTGGATGCAAAATCTCAGATACCGTATGTTAATCATAGAGATGTAAACAGTTAATGACTAAGCCAATGCCGTTTGTACCCGGCGGAGCCAAACGCAATTCTCACACTGGCATTGGCGGCGCGATAAATGATGCGGACTTAGGGATGAATCAATAAAGTCGACGGCGATCAGCAACTGCTGCTTAAGCTCGGCGACGGATTTTTGCTCGACGGCTACCAGCTCATCGTTCTGGTTCATCCAGATACATTCCATGCCCTGGTGGCAAGTGAGACACTGCTCATCGCGATCATTAAAAAATACCGCATGTGGACAATGGGTCACCTCCATTGACTGCAAAATTCGCTTACGCGGAAACTCTAACAACTCGATCAATAAAGCCTTATCTTGGGCGGGCATATGCCCTCCTTTCATCCACTTTGTCCACGGGAAATTTAACAAAAATGTATCCCATCCAATGTGCTTAAGATTACCTAGACTCCATACGATTTAACTTGATATAAATCAAAGTCAGCGACGAAATGATGGGATAGGTAAGCCCTAAAAATCACAAGTTTATCGCAGGCAACACCAGCCACAGCATCCTAAGCCGATTTGCTTATCAGCCTCGCTTACTGTTTAAATAACCAAAACAAGGAGTCGCGCATTGCAAACACCCCAATTACAACATTTTTACATTTCCGAAGAGCAATCTATTTACTTGCTCAAAGCCAACGATGCCCGTAAACACAAGGCGTGGATCCGTTTATGTAAACAACAGTTAAGTAAGTTGGGTTATCGCGACATTGAGTTTATCGGTAAGGGGGCTTACGGCTTTGTGTTTGCGGGGATTAATCAGGCCAACGAAGCCCATGTGTTTAAATTCTCAAGAATTAATCTGCCACAGCATATTCAAGATCGCTTAGAGGAAGAAGCCTTTATGCTGTCCTTACTCAAACACCCCAACATTCCGGGAGCGATCAAATTTGAGCGGGTCGGCAAACAAGGGATCTTAGTGATGGAGCGTGCTAAGGGCGAAGATCTCGAGCAGCTTTGTCGCCGTTTAGGCGCCCTGCCCCCTGCCATGGTGATGAGTATTGCCCGCCAACTGGCCGATATTCTCTACTATCTGCGAACGGGAAAACCCTTAGTGCATGGCGACATTAAGCCCTCGAACCTTGTCTATGATATTGAAAGCCAACATTTATCCTTAATCGACTGGGGCTCGGCCGTATTTGCGCAACGGGATGAATATAACAAGGCCGTCGAAGACAATGTGATGACGTTGATGTCGAGCGATCAGCAGCACACCAATGCCCGCATGGGGGACGTGTATTTTATCGGTGAAGAACAGCTAAATGGCGCGCTCTCCAGCCCGCGTTTCGACGAGCAAGGCGTAGCAGCGACCTTGTATGCCTTGGCCTCTGGACAGGCAAGTCGCTTCGGCGCGCAGGTGATCCCGCCCACCAGCATAGGCTTACCCATGGAGTTGGCACGCACCTTGGAAGGCATGCTCAGTATTGATGCCGTGCAGCGCAATCTGGCGGGGGATTATTTTCTCAAAAGTATGCGCCACAGCCATAGATTGCATTTACCTGAATTGCCAAAAGCTGAACTGATGGGCGAAATCCCTGTCTGGGTGCAATCCCGCGAAAAAGATGTCGAAACCGTCAGTTACAGCTCGCGTAAATCCTTTTTAAAGGAACATAACGCGCAGGATCCCATCGCTAAGATGGATGACATTCAGCTCGAAAAATACTATCGCAACTTCTTAGCCGGCATGGGCGATACCGAAAAGGGCTTTATCGCCGCCGTGGGGCGACTCGGTCAATACCCTATCGTTGGCGGCCTTGCCATTCATTGGCAGGAAACAGGCGTGTTTATCGACTCCAACCTCGCCATCTACGATGCTAAACAAAAGAGTGCCCTCATCATCGCCGTTAATAATATGGTGACACTCGCGCGGGGAATTAAGCGTATCGGGGTGTTTAAGGCCTGCTTCTTTAACGCTAGGG
Organism: Shewanella sp. GD03713; assembly: GCF_029843705.1. Classification (NCBI taxonomy): domain Bacteria; kingdom Pseudomonadati; phylum Pseudomonadota; class Gammaproteobacteria; order Alteromonadales; family Shewanellaceae; genus Shewanella; species Shewanella sp. GD03713. The sequence continues at coordinate 662,779 of NZ_JAOCIW010000001.1, read as the reverse complement.
ACACGTTGCATATCGAGCGCGAAAACACCAGCGAACCCTTTGTCGCCAGCGCCGATCTCCAACTGCCCTTCGAAGTCGGAGATGTGCCGACCCTCGAAGATAAATCGCGGCTGCACTCTTACTTTGAAGACGGTAAGGATCCGGATGAAAACCTCGAATTACCGAGTGAAATCATGGAGGAATTGGCGCGTATCAACCAAATCCACCACACGGGCTGCATCATTTTCGAGGCGCTGCCGAATCACTTAAAGATCCACAGCTACTTAAAACTGCTCAATCCACGTAAACAGGCGGCGTTTCGCGCTAGCCTCGACCGCATTTTGCATTATGTTGGTAAAATTCAAGGCCATGGGGTCTCGGGCTTTATGAAACTGCCCTATAAAAATACTCGCCGCTTTACCCATATTGAGCGTAAAGCCGAACATTTTTATCCTAGAAACCCAAAAGAAATAGGCGCATAACGAATCACCTCGTTAGCGCCTATGATGCTGAAAACCAAGCTTAGATAGGTGAACCCGGCGGCAGTTTCAAGGGTTTAGGGATCAGTTTGCTGTTGGCATCAGTGAGTCCTGCACTCAGCCCCTGTTGCAACCAAGTGTAGTGGGAGGCCACCTTAGCATTCGCCCGATTCGCTTTGGCTTTAAGCTGTTTAATCACGAATTGGGCGCGCTCGTAAATTGCCGCCTTCACCTCTGCTGAGGTTTGCGGATTGTGATACGCAGACAAGAGTTCATCAATCACCACCGCATTCACCCGCATCCACACACCTTCAATCAGAGCGAGCTTATCTTCTTGATAAAGGGTCGCGGCAAACAACTTATTGAGTAAAGTTTCAACCGAGAGCTGTTCATTATCAGCCATTGCCCCTTGGCTGACGCGATTTAAGCGCTGTGGCATTAATAACTGACCCACAGTATGGCGCGCTAACACTTCCGCCATACCGAGGGGATCGCTCACCACCCCAAGCCCTGACTCGAAGGACTCCCGCGTCGCTTGATAATTGCCCGCTTTAGGCACCAGCGTATCGAGTAAGGTTTGCGGAACCGTTAAACTGGCCGCATCTAAGGTGCTGAGCAGCGCATCGAGGGCCGACAATTGTAACTGAGGCGCAATGTAGCTCCAGCGACTCCCCTCACCGATAGACAGATAGTTATAGTCAGTGCCGCCAATAAACTTAGTGACCGCATCGATTTGATAACGGTTAAGCAAATAGATAGGCACAAAGGCATCGGCTAATTCACCCTGTGGCTCGCCCGGCAACAGGGCTGTGCTGCTAAAGCCTTCAATCGCCTTAGCGCGAATACGATTCAAATCCAATAGCTGCGCGATAGGGTCGTCACCGCTGTCCCACAAACTCGCATAGGCTTGGCTGGCATCCGCTTGGCGCGAATCGGCTTCGCCAATATAGCGCAGCCCTTTTCGAGCCACTTCGGCCAGTAACTGATTTTGCAGCGCCTTCTGCGCCGTGGCATCGCCTTCATCGCTATAGCCGTAAGCGATAGCAAAGTTATCCCATGGCCCGACACCTACACCATAAGGTGCTGATATATCAATGTCATTGCCTTTCAGCATAATCCTAGGATGGGGATAATCCATCACTGAGGCGTCCTGATTTGTCGAGGCGGCAAAGTTATGATCTAAGCCTAAGGTATGGCCGACCTCATGGGCGGCAAGTTGGCGAATACGTGCTAAGGCTAAGTCATTAGCCGCTTGCTCGGCGGCGCTTCTATCACGCCAGCCTGCAGTTAAGCCTTTGGCAATCAAGTAATCTTGGCGCACTCGCAAGCTACCTAAGGTCACTTGGCCTTTGATGATTTCGCCAGTACGCGGATCGGTTAGCGCCGCGCCGTAGGACCATCCGCGCGTGGCGCGGTGTACCCACTGGATCATGTTGTAGCGAATATCCTGCGGATCGGCATCGGGCGGCAAGAGTTCAACCTTAAAGCCGTTGATAAATCCCGCTTGGGTAAACGCACTCTCCCACCAGCGTGCGCCATCGAGTAGCGCCGAGCGGATTGGCTCTGGCACACCTGGGTCGAGGTAATAGGTGATGGGCTTGACTACTTCGCTCGGTGCAGGTCCAGGATTCACCTTTTGCAGGCGGTGGCGCAAAATAAACCGCTGCACCAATGGCGCCGAAAACGGTGTGGCATAGTCGCGATACTCATCGGATAAATAGCCGCTCATAGGATGATAAGCGCGGGGTTGATAGCCCTCATCGGGCAGCTCGACAAAGGAGTAGCGCATCCGCACCGACATTAAGGTGCCATCGGGCGTCACCTTAGCCACTTGCTCACCCGCCGCATCGGCTTTAAAGGTAAGCTGCACATCCACATCACTATTCTTTTCAAAGGATTTCACCCCGGCGGGTAAAATCGCCGAGCGGGTTAAATCGAGGCGATAATTCCCCTGCCCGCGATGCAGGAGAGCATCCGCGACGCCATGCAGATCATTGAGTACCAACTTACTAATAGCCACCATATCTGGCTTACCATCGAGTAACTTACCCTGCCACAATACCGAATCGGCAAAGGCCTCATCCACGGCGCGCTTTTCGGCGGCATCTTGGGTATTAGCGCGATACTGGGTATTCAGTTGCTTAAGTTGAATATAGGGACCTTGGCGCTCAAACTGCACCATGCGGGTTTGACCTAATTGACCACGGTCGAGACCGATATCGTTAGAACCGACCCCTTCAGGCAAGCTAGTCACCAATAAAAAAGGCTGATTTAAACGGCTCACCTCGAGGTATAACTCTCCCTCGCTTGGCTCATAGTAAAGATTAAGAAATCCCTTAGCGGCTTGGCTCTGCTTAACGACTTTAGTGCTCGGCAGATCCGCGGCGACGCTCAGCGCGGGTAAACCTAAGAGTAGGATGGCGAGGGCTAGGCTATGGGGTTTCATCTTTCCTCCTGATTAGGCTGTCTACATGGTCATGTTACACAATAAGTGAACCACGCGGGGCCATCATTGGCCCCGGGCAAACAATTAATGATGATTATTCTTATGTTTTATCCAATGCGATAAGGTTTCAAACAGTTCAGTTAACACTATCGGCTTAGTAATATGGGCATTCATCCCTGCCGCGAGACTCTTTTCTCGATCGCCCGACATCGCATGGGCCGTCATAGCGATAATAGGCAGCACGTCGGCACTAAAGCGTTCACGCAGTGCCCGCGCCGCGGTTAACCCGTCCATCACTGGCATTTGAATATCCATTAATACCGCATCGAAGGGGCGAGAGTCGATAATATCGAGGGCAATTTGGCCATTCCCTGCAACAACGACTTCGTATCCTGCGCTCTTTAGCAGCTCAGTCGCCACCTGTTGGTTGATAAAGTTATCTTCCACCAAGAGCACAAGCCCTGTGTGTTCGCCCTCTTCGACAGGCACTTCATCAATAGGCTGCACCACATTAAGCCTTGGCTCATCGGCAAAGGCGGCGATGATCTCATCGAACAGACTCGATGCCTTAAAGGGTTTTTGCAACACGGCAAACACATTGGCACTGTCGACTTCGTGCTGTAAAGGTTCCGCCGCATAGGCGGTCATCATGATGATAATGGGGCGTTTCGCGATACGGCCTTCGGCCACCATGGTATCGATGGCGCTGATCACATCGCCACCATCCATCTCTGGCATCATCCAATCGAGCAACAATAAATCGATAGGATCCCGCGACAACTTATACAGCGCCTCGGCGCCGCTTGCTGCCGTATCCACCTCGAAGTGGAAATCGCGCATCAACGCTGAGTAAATTTGCAGTGCCGTCGGGTTATCATCCACCACAAGTGTGCGTAAATTATTGAGTTTTTCAGGCACCACTAAGGGCTCAACCTTGGCTTCTTCGGCAATTTCAAAGCTGATGGTAAAGCTGAAGGTACTGCCAACACCTAACTCACTCTGCACCTGCATCTTGCCACCCATCATGGAGACCAAATGCTTACTGATCGATAAACCTAATCCCGTGCCACCGTACTTACGGGTCGTCGAGCCATCGGCTTGGGCAAAGGCATCGAACAGTTTTTCCTGTTGATCTTTACTGATCCCAATCCCCGTATCGCGCACCCAGAATTTTAAGGTAATCCGATGGTCGCGCTCGCCCACATCTTCGCAGCCCAGTTCAATCTCACCGGATTGAGTAAACTTCACCGCGTTCGATAACAGGTTAATCAGCACTTGGCCTAAGCGCAGCGGGTCGCCCTTAAGAATGAGGCCTGCCGTCACTGGCGCATACAATAATAACTCGACGCCTTGCTCCTGCGCCTTAAGCGCGTTGAGATCGAGGGCATGATCGAGCACTTTATCCAGTGGGAACGGCACCCGCTCCAGCTCTAATTTACCCGCCTCAATCTTAGAGAAGTCGAGAATATCGTTAATAATCCGCAGTAACGACTGCGCCGAGAATCCGGCTTTTTCGAGGTAATCCTTCTGCTGAGCCGTCAACGAGGTGCGCTGCGCTAACTGCAACATGCCGATAATGGCGTTCATAGGCGTGCGGATTTCGTGGCTCATGTTGGCCAAGAACTCACTCTTATACAGGTTCGCCAGTTCCGCGTCCTGCTTCGCCTCCAGCAGTGCCACTTCGTTACTCTTATGGCGCGTGATGTCCTTGTGGGTACCGACCATACGCTTAGGCTGACCATCGGCGGTAAATTCCACCACCCGGCCGCGGGAAAGCACCCAGTGATAACTGCCGTTTTTGCCTAAAATCCTAAACTCGATCTCATAGGCATCGACGGGATTTTGTAGATACTGATTACGGTATTCTTCGACCCGAATCCTATCGTCGGGATGCGTCAGCTGGTCGATAGCCGACACTAACGCAGGGAATTCATTGGGTTTATAGCCCAGCATCGAATAATAGGATGGGTTGCAAATAATATGCTCTGAATCCAGATACCAGTCCCACAGACCGTCTTCCACCGCGTCCATCGCTAAATGGTAACGCTCCTCCGACAGGCGTAACTGCTCGGCGGACTCGTACTCACGCGTGACATCGCGCCACACGGCAATTAAGCCTTGCAGCTCGCCACGACGGTTATAGAAAGGCAGTTTCAGGGTGTCGAGCAACACAGGTTTGCCGGCTAACTCGACTTTCTCTTGATAACGCAGCGGCGTGCGATCTTTTAAGATCTGCTCATCCTCGGCGCGAATACGAATGCCCATCTCCGGCGAGGTTAAATCCTCCGACGACAGACCAATCATCTCGCTTTCGGTGTAACCCAGCATCCGCTCGGCGGCCTTGTTACAGCCGAGGTAATTGCCTTCTTTATCTTTAAAGACAATGGCTTCTGGGATGGAGTCGAGTAAGGAGCGCAACAACGCATATTCCCGCTCGCGGCGCTCGGTCGCATCTTTTAACCGTTCAGTGCGGCGCGCGACCAGTTTGTCGAGTCGCTTATTCTGCTCGGCCAAATGATGAGTGTATTGCTTGTTTTCCTCAAAGATGCGGCTCACCAGCAGGAACCAAGGTTCCCACCCCGGAGTGATTTTTTCTGGCGGTTTACGTGGCTCTTGGGAACAGCCCTCTAAGTGCGACAACAGCCGCGATGCTGGGCTCACGAAGGAGCGGCGCGTTTGCCAGTGCACTATGGTCACCAGCACCGACAGGGCGATCACTACGAGGATAAAGGTCAGCTGCAGTTTTTCGACCGAATCTTGGAACAGGTCGTCTTCATTCTGCAGATACAACAAGCGCCACGGCGCGTTATGCAGCGCAACCGAGTGAATATAGTAACCGTTGCGAATAATCCCTTCGTGGGCATCGAACAATTCGGACTCGGGGAGCGAATGCAGCTCAGACGGAATACGCTGACTGATGTGATATACCCGATTGATATCTGAGCCATCGAAGTCGCTGTGGGACAAAATATTGTTCTGCTGATCGAGCAAGATCACAGTCCCAGGCATTTTGAAGTACACCCGAATTTGCCGCGCCAATGAGGCCAAGGTCATATCGAGGTTAATTGAGCCCATAAACTCATCATCGAGATAAACGGGCACACCTAAGGTGGTCAGCAAGCCTTTGCCCGTCGAATCGACATAGGCCTCACTCCAAAACACGCTGCGCTGCGGGTTCATCGCCGGGGTGGCGTATTGGAATTGTTTCTTATTGAGTAGCTCATCCCTAAAACGCTGGTCGCCGTTGGTCCAAGGGAAGTAGGACATCATCCGCTGGCGGGATAAATAATAAATCGCCGAGGCTTTAGGCGCGGCTTCCTTAGCGACGGGGAAAGACAGCGACAACTCGAACAGCATTTCCAGCTCTTGGTAGAACTTATCGCTGCGGCCATCGAGGGAGCCTGCGCCAGTGATCCGCCCCATGTTGGTAAAAGGTTTACCGCCCTTTGCGTAGTTAGGCTCTAAGGTAAAATACTGACCACTCTCGTTAAATTTGCCGTATTGCGGTAAACGATCCTTACGCACTAGCTCACCTAAGCGCAGGTGATCCACGGCCACATCCCGCAGACTCTTGACCGCGCGGATGCTCGACTCCAACAGCAAGTCGATTTGCAATACGTGACGCTCAACCTGCTCTTCGCGCTGCTCCATCTGCTGGGTTTTCTGGCGATCGAAAAACATCCACGCCGTCAGCAACGACAGGACAATCACGCCGATATAGGTATAAAAAACGGCGCGGTTATAGTTCTTTTGGATCGGCGATTTTAATTGGAGATCCGGCTCACTCGATTTCATCCACTACCCTTGATTGCAGCGCTTGATTTTAGCCATCGGTGGCAAAAGTGACTGAGTACATTTATGGCTTCATATATTAGCAGGAAGAAACCTCGCGTCGCATCAAATAATTGCCGTACGAAGGCTGTCAAAGTCTATGATTAGTTAATTGAAAAATCATAGAAATGCGTAAAAACAAAGGTCCCACGAGTGAGACCTTTTGTAACAATAAAGTAAATAGTTAGAGATGTTCTTCGGCGTATTCGGCCAAGCGTGAACGCACCACCCCATTCAAGTACAAGTTGGCACTGCCTTCAAAGTCTTTAAAGCGTTCGACTATGTAGGTTAACCCCGAGGTCACTGCGGTGAGATAGTTCGAATCGATCTGCGCTAAGTTACCGCAACAAATCAATTTTGTGCCTTCTCCCATCCGAGTGATCATGGTTTTGATCTGCGACGCCGTCAAGTTTTGACATTCATCCAAGAGCACGATGGAGTTTTGGATCGAGCGGCCGCGCATAAAGTTGATCGACTTAAATTGGATATTCGCCTTCTCCATGATGTAGTTCAAACTGCCAGTCGGATTCACATCATTCTTATGCAGCACTTCTAAGGTATCGGTAATCGCCGCCAGCCATGGCATCATCTTCTCTTCTTCGGTGCCGGGTAAAAAGCCGATGGACTCGGCAATTTCTGGCGTATTACGAGTCACAATTACCTTATCGTAACGATTACGCTCCACCACCAGCTCCAATGCCGCCGCCATTGCTAATAAGGTTTTACCGCAACCGGCTGGCCCCGTTAAGATCACCAGATCGATATCGGGATCGAGCAGCGCCTGCAACGCCATACCTTGGTAAACATTCTTAGGTTTAACGCCCCACGCCTCGAGGTTTTTTAAGCGCTCACGGCCCAGATCTAAAATATGCAGATGGGTATCGCTACGCTCGGTGACGCGGCCACAAAAATCAGATTCGGTATCAATCAGGTATTGATTAATGTAGAAGGGTTCGTTGTCTAAATCTTTCAGTGGGACTTCGTGAATCGTATGACGACCATGGCGCTCGGTGGATACCTTGTTTAAATGCTCCCAAAAATTCCCTTCGAATTGATAAAAGCCCTTGCTGAGGAAACGAATATCATCGATCAGCTGGTCGGTTCGATAATCCTCAACCAATTGAATGCCCGCGCCCTTGGCCTTCAGACGCATATTGATATCTTTGGTAACTAACACCACGGTACGTGGATGGTGGAGGTTTTGCAGGTGCAGAGCGGTATTGATAATGCGGTTATCGTTGCCATCCCCCGGCAGGGCGCCTAAGGTAAAATCGACAAGATGGTCAGGGAAAATAGACAGCGCCCCTATCGCATCGGCATGCCCTTCTCGACTCGGTAAAGGGACACCATTAATGATTTGTTCCGGTGTTGTATCACCGCCTAGGGTATCTTCCAGCGCCCGTATGGCAACCCTAGCATCCCGACTCACATCACTCTTTCGATCTTTAATCTGGTCTAGCTCTTCTAGCACTGTCATCGGAATGACCACATCGTGCTCTTTAAACGAATAGATCGCCAAAGGTTCATGTAGTAACACATTGGTATCCAGTACAAACAACTTTCTGTCGTCTTGTTCCATGGCGCCTCCAGAGTGCTCGATTGTTTTTATGCTACATCTCTTTCCCGGTGAGTGGATATGGCTCCTATGTCAGTTGGCGAGCTAAAGAATGATCTTAAAGTTCAAGCCTCTACTTAATAAAGACGGCTAGCGGCTTAAACTAATATTGGCACCATTCTCTCTGAATGCCAACCGAATGAACCTGTGTTTAAGTCGGTGACTCGAGGGCAGTGTAGGTCCCTCGATATGACAGTAGCATGACAAATCATCGTACGACTACAGAGAATTTTCTTCACTGTTCAATTTGTAATCTAGTGTGTGGGGAATTAGGCTCTAACGGGTGAGAGGGCGATTCAAATATCCCTAGTATTGATATAACATACGCGCCCTTTGTTAGAGTCCGCCCAGAGATGAGAATTTAAGATGCCGTTTGCCTTAGGACAACGTTGGATAAGTGATACCGAGTCAGAGCTTGGTTTAGGAACAGTCGTACAAGTTGAAGGCCGTATGGTCACAGTGTTATTCCCTGCGACTGGTGAGAACCGCATGTTCTCGCGCAACGAAGCCCCCCTGACCCGTGTCATATACAACCCTGGCGATACGGTTGAAAGCCATGAAGGCTGGAGCCTCTCGGTTGAAGAACTCACCGAAAAAGACGGCCTCGTCGTCTACCACGGTATCCACAGCGAAACAGGTGAGAAAGTCAGCCTGCGCGAGACCCTGTTAAACCACAACATTCGCTTTAACAAACCGCAAGATCGCCTGTTTGCTGGTCAGATTGACCGCCTAGACCGTTTCGGTATTCGTTACCAATGCCAGTTACTGCGTCATCAACTGGCGACCTCAGATTTACTCGGCTTACAAGGTCCACGCGTCGGCCTTATCCCCCACCAGATGTGGATTGCCCATGAAGTGGGTCGCCGTTATGCGCCGCGTGTATTGCTGGCCGACGAAGTGGGTTTGGGTAAAACCATCGAAGCGGGTCTGATTATCCATCAACAACTGCTCACTGGCCGCGCCGAGCGGGTACTGATTATTGTGCCGGATACCCTGCGCCATCAGTGGTTAGTGGAAATGCTGCGCCGCTTTAACCTGCGCTTCTCAGTATTTGATGAAGACCGTTGTGTCGAGGCCTTTGCCGACCATGACAATCCTTTCTACACCGAGCAGTTAGTGATTTGTTCCCTCGAATTACTGCGTAAAAAGAAACGTCTCGACCAAGCACTCGATGCCGACTGGGATCTGCTGGTCGTCGACGAGGCTCACCACTTAGAGTGGACCGAAGAAGCCCCGAGCCGTGCCTACCAAGTGGTTGAAGCATTGAGCGAAGTAGTGCCTGGCGTATTGTTATTAACGGCCACGCCGGATCAACTCGGCCATGAGAGCCACTTTGCGCGCCTGCGCCTACTCGACCCAGATCGTTTCTACGACTACGATGCCTTCCTCGCCGAAGAAAACAGCTACAAAGATGTCGCCGTTGCCGCCGAAGCCTTAGCGGGCAACGGAAAATTATCCGATGCAGCCATCAACAGCCTCACCGAATTACTCAGCGAGAAAGACATAGCGCCGAGCATTCGTTTAATTCAAGCCGAAGATATCGACAGCGAGTTGCAACAAGCGGCCCGCAGCGAACTGCTGCAAGAGTTGCTCGACCGCCACGGCACTGGTCGCGTGCTTTATCGCAACAGCCGCGCCTCGGTAAAAGGCTTCCCGAAACGTATTTTCAACGCCTATCCCCATGCAATGCCTGAGCAGTATCTTACCGCTGCCCGCGTGAATGAGATGATGGGTGGCCGTAAGAGCTTAGAAGCGAAAGCGGCGCAAGCCCTAAGCCCTGAAAAACTCTACCAAGAATTTGAAGATAACAGCGCCAGTTGGTGGAAGTTCGATCCTCGCGTGGATTGGTTAATCGAGTTTTTAAAGTCGCACCGCAGCAAGAAAGTGTTGATCATCGCCAGTGGCGCCGATACCGCCCTGAGCTTAGAAGAAGCCCTGCGTACCCGTGAAGGCATTCAAGCCACCGTTTTCCACGAAGGCATGTCGATCATCGAGCGCGACAAGGCGGGAGCCTACTTCGCCCAAGAAGAAGGCGGCGCCCAAGCGCTGATCTGTTCTGAAATCGGCTCCGAAGGTCGTAACTTCCAATTCGCCAGCCACTTAGTGCTGTTCGATCTGCCATTGAACCCAGATTTATTAGAGCAACGTATCGGCCGTTTAGACCGTATCGGTCAAAAGAACGATATCCAAATTCACCTACCTTATCTGCAAGATACGGCGCAGGAGCGTCTGCTCAACTGGTATCACCAAGGTCTGAATGCCTTCGAGCTGACCTGTCCAAGTGGCCATGTGCTGTACAGTGAATTTGCCGAAGATCTGTTGAATGTTCTCGTCGGCGGGGATGAAGATGAGCTAACCAATCTGCTCAACCACACTCAAAGCCGTTACAAAGAACTGAAACACGCTATGGAGCAAGGCCGCGATAAGCTGCTGGAAATCAACTCCCACGGTGGCGATAAGGCCAAGGCGATTGTCGAGCGTTTAGCCCAAAGCGATCAGGACACTAAGCTTATTGGTTCGGTGATCCGCTTGTGGGACATTATCGGTGTCGATCAAGAAGATAAAGGTGAAAACTCTATCATTCTGCGTCCAAGCGAACACATGATGTTCCCAACCTATCCGGGTCTGCACGATGATGGCGTGACGGTCACCTTTGACCGTGATACCGCGCTCTCCCGTGACGATATCGCCCTGATCACCCAAGAGCACCCGTTAGTGCAGACAGGCTTAGATCTGATCACCGGCTCTGACACTGGCACGACGAGCGTCGCGATTTTGAAAAACAAAGCCTTACCCGCAGGCACCCTGTTCTTAGAACTGATCTACATGGCGGATGCCTCGGCACCTAAATCGAGCCAGTTATATCGTTATCTGCCACCAACACCTATCCGCGTACTGCTGGATAAAAACGGCAACGATTTATCTGCTAAGGTGGATTACACCAGCTTTGACAAACAGTTAAGCGCGGTTAACCGCCATATTGGTAGCAAGTTAGTCACAGCATCCCAACCGATTCTGCATCCGTTATTTGCTAAGGGTGAAGAATATGCCCAAGCCGCAGTGAACGAGTTAGTGGCGCAGGCGCGTGAGAAAATGACCAGCCAACTGACGGGCGAATTAGACCGTTTAGAGTCCTTGAAAGCGGTTAACCCGAATATCCGTGAGGAAGAGTTGGAATACTTGCGTAATCAAATGCAGGAACTGAGCACTTACCTCGACGCAAGTCAGCTACAGCTCGACGCGATTCGTATGGTTTTGGTTAGCCATGTCTAATCCGTAATAACGGTAAGCAAGAACCTCCTTAGGCTCGCTTAAGCGAATATGCAAACGCCCAGCAAATACTGGGCGTTTTTATTTTCTCTTCACGATAAGTATGGCAGTGGGCTGTGGGCAGGGCCTAGGCACTGCTGTGCGCGGTCGCCGTCACGAGCTCAAGCAAAAATTGCTTCTGCTACGCCGCTTCAGGTTATACTCTAGCTAATTGAATTTATGAGACTACACTGGTGGTTATCAATTCTATGGCGCGTATTATCCCCTCGGTATTGAGCCTAACCATAGCTCTCGCCAGTGCGAGCTTATTCGCCGCCGATCCCAGCACTCAAGCGCCAGACCCCAATACTCAGGCGCCAGAAACAAGTACTCAGGCTCCTGAATCTGCACCAGAATCCAGCCCGCAGGCGCCAGAATCTAATGCTCAGGCGCCAAAGACGACTCCCCAGAACGCCGAGACGAACCAAGCGAGCAAAGCGCCCAATGGGCAAGCTGTGGCAAAAAGAACAAGCAGTTATTTACCCGCGAGTGAAATCAAGCAGATCACCATAGATGATCAACCGCTCGAACTTTTAGTTCGTTCATGGGAAGGCCGCAAAAAACTCGGCGCCGCGATTATCTTACCCGCCACCAATGGCACCGCCGATGCGCCCGGATTAATGGCTTTTGTCAGACGTAATATCAATGCTGCTGGCTGGGCCAGTTTAAGCCTTACCCCGCCCACAGAGCCGCCCGCACCCAACTTTGCCACTCCGGCGACCGAAGTGACCTCCGCAGGAGCGGCACAGTTAAGCAGTCCTTCGAATAAACCGAGTCAAAAAGTGAAACCCGAGCAGAGCAATAAGCATTTGCTTGAGCAGGAAGACTTTTTAGTCAAAAGCATGTCCCAGCTCGACAGCGTAGGCACCGACTTTCCCGGTAAACGGGTGCTGATCACCGCCGATCAAAGTGCGGGATTATTGATAAGTCTATTAAGCCAAAAGAAAATTGCCGATCCCGATGTATTAATCGTCATCAACCCCTACAGCGAAGATGAGGCGCGTAACCAAGCCCTTGCCGAAAAACTGGCCAAGCTCACTATGCCAATACTCGATATTCAATCACCCGATGGTCAACCCGCATCGTTAGAAACGGCGGAGCAACGCAAAAGCCTCGCCGTGACGTTAGAGGCGCCGAATTATCGGCAAACGACATTGGCATTAAATCTGGATAACGAGAGTGCATGGCAGAACTGTTTGAGCGCCATAAGGGGATTCGCCGCCCGTAAGAGCGGCGCCAATTGAGGTGCAAGCCTTTCTAAAGCTTAAGTAATCCGTTATGGGGCGTTATCGAAATAGAGTTACGCTGCTACCAACCCGATTGGCGATCTTGATAGGCTTTGTTGGGATCCTTTAGCTGACGCGTCGCCGCAATCGCGCGATTTTTACCAAGTAACAGTCTCACTTGGCTCCACGACTCACGGCAAAGAAGTGCACGAATCGAAGCCGTCCAGCTACGATTGATGCTCAACTTGATCGCCGCCGCGGCATCGGGGGAAGTATTGAGAAGCTCCTGAGCCAATTGCTGCGCGCTTAACATCGGATGATCACTTAGCTGAGTCACTAACCCTAAGCGACTCGCCTCTTCGCCCGACAACACTTTGGCCGTAAGGCTGAGTAACATCGCCTGATCCTTGGGCATTATTTGCCTCAGCGCCACTAAGCCTGCCATGTCCGGCACGAGTCCCCATTTGGCTTCCATAATAGATAACTTGCTGTCTGGGCTCGCTATTCTAAAATCAGCACCTAATGCGATTTGCATGCCACCGCCATAGCAGCAGCCTTCTAACACCGCGATGACGGGCACGGGTAAACCTTGCCACCCAAGGGAGACTCTCTGCGCTAAGTTGGCATTGCCAGGCAGCCATTTAAACAGCAATTTGAATGCTTGCATCGGTGCCGACATCACGCTCTTTACGTCCAGCCCCGAGCTAAAATGGCCTCCAGCTCCAGATAAAATGACCAGTCGAATCTGCGAATTTGATTTAATACGTTTGATCGCTCTATCCAACTGGCTAAACATTAAATAATTAATTGCATTATATTTTTCTGGTCGATTGAGCTGGACATATGCAATGCCATCCTCAATCCTTACTTGCACACAAGGCTCACTCATGAAATATTCCGTTACTGGTCAGGCCAGAACAAATGTTAACACGTTTGGAATAATTCACCAAAGGATGTAACATAAGCCTAAATTTTGACATCCGTCAAAATACTGTCGACTGTCATTAAGTTTTACTGGGTGAGTATGCTAGGCTTGCGCTGAAGCATGAGAACCTCAAAAGTATTAACCCCTTATGTTCAACCATGGGTGCAACTTGTCGTTTTAACGAGTCATCTTCTCTGAACATCGGTTGCATCACCAACGGCGCTGCTTACCCACAAATTTGCAAAATAGTGTCGAGATGGGTCCCGTGGGGAAACAGCCTATTGCAGGATTGAGCATCGAGCTATTCACCAAAATCGATGCCCTGCTTACGACAAATTCGCGAAATTTGATTTAATTATCCAAGGCTTTTTACTGCCAGCGCCTCGCGCTCGTGAGATAAATAAATTGAATTAACAAATAAAATCTATAGGTTACATATAGATGTTATAAATCAAACTTGCCCGAAGAGCTTAATTCGTCATTCAAAGATTTAGAATTAGTGTTATCTTCAATAAATGGGCAATTAAGGATCAGTAGTCAGCATGACAATCTCTGTACTCATCTGTGACGATTCCGCCATGGCGCGCAAACAAATGGCTCGCACCCTACCGAAAGAATGGGATGTCGAGATCACCTACGCTACCAATGGCGCCGAGGGTTTAGATGCCATTCGCGCAGGTAAAGGCGAAGTTGTCTTCCTCGACCTTAATATGCCAGTCATGGATGGTTATGAAGTGCTGCAAACCGTGCAGCAAAACGATCTCCCCGCGCTGATTATTGTGGTCTCGGGTGATATTCAGATCAAAGCCCATGAAAGAGTGAAAGCCTTAGGGGCATTGGATTTTATTCAAAAGCCCGTCAGTGCCGACGCCATCAGTAATATCCTGCAGGAATACGGCATCCTCACCCTAACGCAGAAAGATCAGGCGGAAGAAACGCCGATGATCAAAGTCGATATGCGTGACGCCTGCCAAGAGATCGCCAACGTCGCTATGGGGCGCGCCGCCGATCTGTTAGCCAAACTTCTCGATGTTTTTGTCCTCTTACCTATTCCAAACGTGAACGTGCTCGAAGTCAGTGAGCTGACGATGGCGCTCAAAGCAACAGAAGAAAGCTCCACGGTATCAGCCCTCTGCCAAGGATTTATTGGTGCGGGCGTGGCGGGTGAAGCCCTGCTGCTATTCCACGATTCGAGCTTTCAAGACATGGCAAAACTCATGGGGCTAGCCAATCCAGAGGACATTAGCACCGAGATTGAAGTGTTGATCGACACAGGTAACGTATTGATTGGCGCCTTCCTAAACGGGATCTCTGAGCAGCTCGACATGAAGTTCAGCCAGGCTCACCCTGTAGTGCTAGGCCGCCACTGTACGGTGAACGATCTTATCCATGATAACTCGGAAAAATGGCACAGAACCTTAGCAATGGAAATTAACTATCGTATTGAAAACCATAATGTTCAATGCGATTTGTTACTGCTATTTACCGAAGACTCTATTCCGACGCTCAGTTATAAGCTCGGTTATTTACTCGATTAATCAGTTGGATTTTACCTTATGTCAAACGATCAAAGCGCAATGAACGAACTCCATTGGCTTATCGATATGGTGCAAACCATCGAAGTGGGTCTAGTGGTATTAGATCGCGATTATAATATCCAACTGTGGAACGGCTTTATGGAAAATCATAGCGGCGTATCCCCTAATTCGATTAAAGGGCAAAACCTGTTCACCCGTTTTCCTGAGCTGCCTGCGACTTGGTTAAAGCAAAAGATGGAATCGGTTTTTATGCTGAAAAATCGAGCCTTTATCAGCTGGGAACAAAGACCCTACGTGTTTCAGTTTAAAAACTACCGCCCCATTACCGGACGGGCCGATTTTATGTACCAGAACGTGACGCTGTTGCCTCTAGCCTCATTAACCGGAAAAATCACCCATATCAGCGTGATTATTTATGATGTCACCGACATCGCCGTCAACAAGCTACAGCTCAAGGCCGCCAACGAGCAGTTAGAACGCCTTAGCCAGACCGATGGCCTGACACAGCTCCACAATCGCCGCCATTGGCAACAATGTTTAGAGCATGAGTTTGACCTCCACGCCCGTTATTCGGGGATGTCGAGCTTGGTCATGATAGACATAGACCATTTCAAAAGAATCAACGATACCTACGGCCATGTCGCGGGTGATAAGGTGATTCAGCATATCGCCCATATCCTAAGCCATTCATTAAGGGAGACCGATTGTGTCGGCCGCTATGGTGGTGAGGAGTTTGCAGTGGTCATGCCCAATACTTGTGGCGCCGATGCCCTCAACTTTACCGAGCGTTTGCGGGAAAGAATTGCCGACTCCACCATAGTGTACGAAGGGCTGAAGATAAAAGTCACAGTAAGCCTAGGCGTGTGTGAAATCGGCAAACATATCACCAGTAGCTCTGGCTGGATTTCTTGCTCAGACAAAGCCTTATACGAAGCCAAGCAGAAGGGGCGTAACTGTAGCGTCCTGCACACCGCACAAACTAGTGGTTACTAAAACCAAAAAGCCCATCGATGATGGGCTTTTTGTTACTGAAATCTCAATGGTCGCGAATTAGTGCGGGAAACCGTCATCTTCTTCGTCGTCACCTTCTTCATCGTCGATATCGTCACCAACGAAGTAAGTGCCCCAACCGTCGTAATCCACTTTCTGTTTAGCCGCGAGTTGCAGCAACTGCTCGGTCGCTTTGTCCAGTAAAGCCACTTCCAACTTGTGGTAAGCGATAGCATCAAAACAGAAAATCACTGAGCCATCTTCCAGCTCCATTTCTTCGGCGTCGTTGACTTCAAAACCGAGTTTGAATGCATCAACGGCGGCTTTTTCTAAGCGGTCGAAGTTGCTAGATGAGAAATGGTGCTCAATGGTGTATTCCGCATCTGGCTCTGAGCCATCGTCAAGCAGGGCTTGCACTATGTCACGATTCTCGGCAAGTTGGGCTTTTAATTGACTTTCAATAGACATGGATTTGTCTCCGTTAAGGTAAAACTGGCTCAAATTGGCGCTATTATACGTCATCACCTTCGAGAGTTTTACCCATTAATGTTGCCGCTTCACGATTTATCTCGTTAAATTTGGCTGACATAGTCTCATACACTTGGGCAGAAAAGGCCTTCACATCGGCTTTGTCTAATCCTTCGGTCGGGATAGGCGCCATCATCTCAATGATCACTACCCCGTTATCCCAACGGTTTAAATTAATATGGCTCTGACAAGAGGCAAGCACTGGCACTATCGGCACCCCAGCGGCAATCGCCGTATGGAAGGCGCCAGCCTTAAAGGGGAGTAAACCGCGGCCACGTGAGCGGGTACCCTCAGGGAAAATCCACACAGATAAACGGTTCTGCTTAATCTTTTCGGCGGTTTTAGCCATGGTATCGAAGGCACTGTTGCGATTTTTCCTATCGATCAGAATATTGCCCGATAACCAGTAGATCTGCCCGAATAGCGGGATCCACACTAAGCTCTTTTTGCCTAAGCTGACGGTGCTTTTCGGCACGGCTTTAGTGTGAGTGAACAGATCGAAGTTATTTTGATGGTTCCCCAAGAAGATATAAGGGCCATCCTGAATTTCTTTATGCCGACGCACTATGACTTTAAGCCCTAGAATAGGGGCGACGGATGAGAAGATCTTGGCGAACATATGTACATTGTCACGGTGACGAGGCCGCAACAAGCAGACCAATCCACCAAAAATAAACGCGAGTAACAATGACACAGCCAACAACACAGATCTGACGAGTAACAGCACGACATACTCCAAGGATGAAAGTGGCGACAGTATAGCCACCCAGCCCTAGGGACTCAATATAATGTTTACATCTGTAAGCTGAGTTGCTAACAATCCAAACAAAAGCCCATCGATACACGCGCAATCATGCACGACGATGGGCTTTTAAATCAATATCTAAGCTTAAACGGCTAAGCTAAAAACCTAGTTTGCGACCTGGCGCACTGCCGCGGTTTGACTTAAGCCTAAACGGAAGACCAAGGCACTAAGGGCCAAAGTCGCGACAATTGCCGCGCCGCTCGGTAAGTCCAACGTTGCCGAGAGCACCAGCCCCAGCAAGTAACCCATAAGGCCGACCAGATAAGCGTAAAATAGGCCGTTCTTACCTTGGTACTTGTTGAGCGCAAGAGCAGGCAAAATAAGCGTGCTAAACACTAAATAGACCCCTACCAGCTCTACCGACAAAGTGATCACTAGCGCAAATAGCAGATAGAATCCCGCACCGTTTAAGATCTGTGGCCGCAGAAAAATCACCGCTAACACAGCCGCATAAACCACAGTCGGCAACACTAATTGCGACCAACTCACCCAAAGGATCTGGCCCGACATCAATTGCTTTAACAGCTCAGCCCCGTGGGGATCGTTCGCCAGCAATAGCATGGCCGCCACCGCCGACAACACGTAAAAGCAACCTATCATCGCCTCTAGCTCACCCGCCATCCGCTTAGATAACCAAGCGATAAAACCCGCCCCCGCAAGGGCGAATAAGGCTGGCATCCACACATTAGAAAATGGCATCTCTTCTAACCTGTGGTCCATGTGCGCCACAATCGCCCCCAACGCGGCGACTTGCGCAATGGCTAAATCGATAAAGATAATCCCACGCTTAAGCACTTGTTTTCCAAGTACAATATGCGTTGAGAGCACTAAGATCCCCGCTGCCAGTGCTGGCAGCAGGATCGACATCAGTTCCAGATCCAACATAGGCTTATTTCACCCCGTTTAAGAGGGCAATCGCGCTGTCGTAGAGGCTGAAGAGATCTTGACTCGCATCATTGCCACCTACCGACATTGGCAACATAAGCACAGGTAGATTAGCCTTTTCACCCAACCACTTAGCACCACGCTCATCCTGATAGGACGCCACAACTACCGCCAGAATATCGCCCTGCTCGGCGCGGCTCAGCAAACTGGCTAAATGGCCGCTAGTCGGTGCCAGACCGGGTTTAGGCTCAAGATCAGCAGCTTGTTCAATCCCCAACCAGTTGAACAGATATCTAAAACTGGTGTGATAGGCGATGACCTTTTTGCCTTTTAACGCTTTGGCCTGCTCTTCCCAGCGGGGGATCGCCGCCTGCCAACGAGTGCTAAAGTCCGCTAATGCCTTTTGGTAATTTGCCGCCTCACTCGGGTCGAGTTGGCTCATCTTAGCGCTGAGCGCATTCGCGACGCTTAGCAAACGCGTCGGATCGAAGTGGATATGCGGATTTCCCTGAGCATGCACATCCCCCATGCTACGGTCCACACTCGCTAACTTATCTAAGGTATCGATTTGATCGGCGGCGAAAAACAGCCCCTGATCGGTAGAACGAACCTTAGCGTTAGCCGACTTCATTTGCAGCATTGGCAGCCAACCGATTTCTAAATCGGCGCCCGCACAGATCACCAGATCCGCTTGGCGCATTTTGGCGATCAAACTCGGACGCGCCTGCACTTGATGCGGATCCTGTAAGGCCGTGGTTGCCGAATAAATGCTGGCGTTTGGAGCCAACTCTTTTGCCAATGCGGCATATTCGGGTTCACAGGCAAACACATTCAGTTCTGCATGGGCAAAGCCTGAACAGGCGAAAGACAGGGCCGCTGCGGCCGCTTTAACAAAATTAGAATTGATGCGCACCGTGAGCCCCCAGAGACATAATGTATTGAACAGTGAAAACATTGTCGTCTTCGATTCCATCGAAGTTAGTTCCCTTCTGATTGGTGTACTGGAAACGTACCGTCGAGAAATGGCTCGAATGCCACGCCAGACTCACCTCAGATTCCTTTAACTTCTGTCCATGGAAATGATCGCCATGGAGCTCTTGGGTATCCACCTCGCCGTAACGCACACCCGCAGACCAGCTAGGCGTGAATTGATATACGCTGCTCAGATACCAACCTTGGTGATAATCCTTGCTCGGTGCATCTTCGGGATGAAGGTCGCTCGGCACAAAGTCAGTCACACGGTAATACTCGCCGCTCAGGGTCAGGTTTTGGTATTTATAGTTACCATTTGGCGCCCATTTATACACAAAATCAGCACCATAGGTGTTTTTACCTGTGTAAGATGCCGCATGGCTGTGGTCATGGCCTTCCTCGGCGGTTTCGTCTTCGTGCTCATCGCCCTCTTCATGGGCTGTGACTTGGCCATTTTCGTTACGTAGGTAACTTAAGCCCGCCTGCCATGAACTGTTATCACCAATGTCACCACCAATTTTGGTGTAAAAGGTGTATACGCCCACATTTTTAAACTCACGTTCGCCGTGTTCATCGGCAGCACGCATGCTGTCGCCCTTGAAGGCTTCGGCGCCTAAGGTCCAATACAGATCCGTCGGAGCAACAAAGTTTAAGCGCACACCGTCGTCAAAGTAATGGCCGCCAAAAAATGCACGGTAAGCAATAGGACGGTCGGTGAACGAATCCGTGTGCAAATGTTGGTTATTTAAATAACCGATATCCGATAAGAAACGTCCGCCACGAATTGAGAACCCCGCTGGCATCGCCATAGTTTGGATAAAGGCTTCTTCGAGATTCAGCTCAGTTTCACCGTCGTGCATCTCAACAACGGCGGTCACTTTGCCGTAAAACATGTCGTCGATGTTGGCGCTCATCGCCAGCTCAGTTTCGCCTAAACCAAATCCTTCGGCGGTTTCGGCCAATGGACGCTCAGCCGTTTGATAATAGCCATTCAGCACTGCGCTGATCGCCGGATTGGTTAAACTTGAGTCAGCGGCAAATAACGTCGGTGAAGCAAATGCGCACGCCAAAGCCACCAAAGAAATTCGGTTGTTAAAAACAGTCATGATATCTCCAAAATACAACTAGCGCTCGATGACTCATCCAAGTCATCAAGAAATACAATAAGTTAAAATGTAAAAGTTGATTTAGCGGAGAACAGGTGGCGCGCGGCTTAGGTAAACACTGACGTGTTTGGAGAAGCTAACGGGTAAGACAAATTCACAGACATCGAACCGCTGTACCGCTAAATCGAGCTTAAGCGGTTGGGTGAGCAGAATTTTATTCAGCTGATGTTGATGGAAGCACAGGGTACAGTGCGTCTTTGCCCCATCATCAAGGTGGGTCACACTATGGGCTGAGGCAACAAAAGACAGCAACACCAATACGGCGGCAAGCCATATCGAAATTGTGCGTCTTATGTGACTGTGCAGTCTCACTCAGTCGTCCCCATAGTAAAAAAGTGGCACAAGTTTAAGTCAGGCCACTAGCAAGTTGCAATAAGGTAATAGGCGCCCAATGCGTTACAAGATATTTACCATTGCAACTTTAGGATGAAAAACGCACAACAAAAAACCGGCTCAAGTTGGCAAAAAGAGTTATTTAAGATTAGCTTAAGTCAGTAAAACTATGATGTGCCCAGTGTAATACTGGCTAATATGTCATTCTATTCAATCCAGCAAAAGGCAACCAAAATGCTAGCATTCTTTCGTGAAAACTTAGGATTAATCTTAGGGATAGTGATTTTCGGCGCAGTAATTTTGGGCGGGATTTATTACGTAGAACACTCACTCGAGAGCCAAGAGCAGGTTATCCAATAACTCAGCCCTAGCCTAAACCAAGTTGAGCCTGCGCGATAACCCCTGCGCGGCTCGACTCGGTTAATCTAACGCCCTCACCTCTAGCGATACTTCTGCCGTTGATCGCTATCGTCTTGCTTCTCTGGCGCCTCAATCGTTTGTAGTTGATCCATAAAATGGCTCACCAGCAGCAACATCACACAGAAGATCATCACTGGGATCAAAAAATGCCGCGTCGAGGCATCGAAATAACTGTATAAGCCCGTCAGCACACTCGCATAAAAGCCAAATAATTTTAACTTCAACAGTTTAGGATTGTGGCCCAGCCAGGCTGAACAATGGGGACATTGCACTTGAGCGTGAAAGCCCTTTCCGCGCTGTTGGGTGATTTGGGCAATTTTGATCGACTGATGGCAATGGGAGCACAGCATTTAGAGTAGGTTCCTCGACATGGGGCGCTAAGTTTATCAGAATTTCCCTCCACTCAGTCGAACTAATTAGCGCAGCGGTTTAAAACCTCACTCCCATAGCGAAAGCTGCAAACCAGCGCACAAATTTTATACTCAGATAGCATTTTATACGGTTCTAATTTTACAGTGTTTAGCGCAGCTCCTATTATGTACCTACCTATTTTTATTGAAGATAACGCCTATGCGCCGCTCACTCATATTCATGTTCGCTCTCAGCTTTCCCCTGCTATTGAGTACCGAGGTTTTCGCGACGGATGCAGCCGAACCCGTTGCCGCCACTCAAACAGTTGCCGTCCCTAACGAAGCCCAAAACGAATTAATTACGCTAAAATCAGCGATTAAAGAGGATATTGCGCGCTTATCCCAATCCCAAGGTGAGTTGCGCACCATTGTTGAATATCGCATTCAAAACAAGACATTGCAGTTACGCAATAAGATTAAAGTGCTGTTAGAAGATGAGAACTACGATAAAGCCTTTATGTTGGCATTGGTGCAAGAGCAGCTGACATTTAATCTTAAAATCAACGACTACTTCAATGATATCGTGACCAAGTTGTCCCATAAACTCGGCACGGCGGATGACGAGTCGACCTTACTCGAAATCTCTAAACGTGAGCTCGATAAGGACAACAACTACAAACAACGACTCGAGACCTTAAACTGGCTCGGCCAAATGGGCGAAGATGTCGCAGCGCAGAAAGCAGAGCTGACCCAAATTCTCTTAAGCCGCGCCGATAACTTCGATAGCTTTGTCACTTTTACCCAGCAACAGTTACAAAATGCGGTCAACGCCGCCACTAATGCCGGTAAAGATGTGACTGCCGCGCAAACCAGTCGCGTCATGCAGCTAAAGGACAGATTGGCGCTCAATAGCCAGAGCCTTAGCATTGATATCGACTTACTCGATGCGCTCGAGCAAAACACCGCCTCACTGAAAAAGACCCTGTTCAGTATCTCAGGCGATATCACTCAGGATGTCTTGAGTATCGATGTGGCCTCAAGCTTAGTCGAACAATGGCTGCATACGGCCAAAGAACAGTCCATCAACCATGGCCCCACCTTGGTCTTTAAGCTATTTATCTTCTGTATGATCCTGTTTGTCGCAAGCCTTGCGGGCAAACTGGCGAAGAAGATTGTGAGCAATACCGTCAGTAACTCTAAGTTAAATTTCAGTAAGTTACTGCAAGACTTCTTTACCTCGCTCTCGGGAAAAGCGGTCTTCACTATCGGTGTACTGATAGCCCTCTCCCAGCTTGGCATAGAATTAGGGCCGTTATTGGCAGGCTTTGGTATCGCTGGTGTGATCATAGGTTTCGCCCTGCAGGATTCACTCTCGAACTTTGCCTCGGGCATGATGATTTTGATCTATCGTCCCTACGATGTGGGTGACTTGATTAGCGCCGCTGGTGTAACGGGGCGCGTAAGCCATATGAGCCTAGTCTCCACCACAATTAAAACGTTAGATAACCAAAGGCTTATTATTCCAAACAACAAGATTTGGGGTGATACCATTAACAATATTACCGCCGAGCACCAACGCCGCGTCGACATGACCTTCGGCATTGGCTATGGCGACAATATTGAGCACGCCGAAGCCGTGCTTAAGTCGATTGTTGAGGCGCATCCTAAGGTGCAAAAAATCCCTGCACCGCTCATTAAACTGCACGTTTTAGGGGAGTCCTCGGTCGACTTTATCGTCCGTCCTTGGGCTAAACCCGAAGATTATTGGGATGTGTACTGGGATATTACCCGCGAAGTGAAAATGCGCTTCGATGCCGAGGGCATCAGCATTCCTTTCCCGCAGCGCGATGTGCATATTTACCAAACCAGTAAATAACGCTTCGCCAACGTGAGCAGTAAACAAAAGGCGCAATCCTAGATTGCGCCTTTTTCATGATATTCAAACTGTTAATCGATTAACCTAAACCGGTAATCTCGCCATCTGCGCCGATATCAATCTTTAAATAGCCAGGAACTAATCCAAGCCCTGGCATAGTCATCACATCCCCCACCAACGCGGTAATAAATCCGGCTCCAGCATTTAACACTAACTCGCGCACTGGCACGATAAAACCTTGCGGTACGCCTTTAAGTTGAGGATCATGGCTAATGGATAAGGGTGTTTTTGCCATGCAGACGGGTAAATCGGCGTAACCGAGGGCACTGAGTTCTTGTAATTGCAGCTTAGCCGCCTCGGATAAACTCACCCCAGCAGCGCCATAGCCAACTTCGGCCAAGGTCGATAATTTCGCCTCAAGCGCCATGTCATCGGGATATAGCAGGGTAAACTCGCTTGGCTGCTCACAGGCGCGCATGACGGTTTGCGCCAAGGCCAATGCCCCCGCCTCACCTTGGCTGAAAGCCTCGCTAAGCTCGCAGCCAAAGGCGGCGGTGCCCGCAACGGCCTCAATCAACCAGTTAAGCTCGGCATCCGTATCGGTTGCAAATCGATTAATAGCCACCACAACGGGAATACCGTAACGCGCCACATTGTTGATATGCCAGTTTAAGTTGGCAAATCCCGCCTCGAGACGGGTTTGGTCGGGCGCATTGATATCCGCATCCGACGTCAAGCCGCTATTTGCCTTCAATGCCTTTAAGGTGGTTACTAACACCGCGGCGCTCGGGGTTAATCCAGACTGGCGCGCCTTGATATTACAAAATTTCTCAAACCCCATATCGGAGCCAAAACCGCCTTCCGTCACCACAAAATCGGCCAGCTTTAAGGCGATATCGTCGGCAATCACCGACGAGTTGCCATGGGCAATATTCGCAAATGGCCCTGCGTGAATAAGACAAGGCGCACCGTTTAAGGTCTGCATCAAGGTGGGTTTTACCGCATCCGCCATGATCGCCGTCATCGCGCCGGCAACGCCAAGGTCTTCCGCGCTAATAGCCGCACCTTGGCGATTGACTGCCAGCACAAGCTTGCCAATGCGCGCGCGCATATCCGCCAGATTACGACTGAGTGCCAGAATCGCCATTAACTCAGAGGCGGCGGTAATATCAAAGCCAGAAGTGTAAGCTGGGCCATTATTCTCACCTAGCCCAACCTCTATTTCACGTAAACAGCGATCGTTATGATCGACCACCCTGTGCCAACGGATGCCGTTAGGCGCTATATCCAGATAATTCTGCCCAGACTGCAACTCAAATTCGGCCTTGCCTAAACGTGTTTCATGGTAGAGCCGAGAGGCTATTGCCGCCGCACCAAGATTATGGGCGCTGCTGACAGCATGAATATCACCCGTTAGATGCAGATTCAGCTCCTGCATGGGCACCACTTGGGCGTAACCGCCACCAGCGGCGCCACCTTTCACCCCAAATACCGGGCCCATACTGGGCTGGCGAATACAGGCGCACACCTTGTTACCGAGCGCTTTAAGGGATTGGGTTAAGCCAATGGTGGTGACGGTTTTGCCTTCGCCGTGGGGCGTTGGAGTCACGGCGGTGACTATGATCAGTTTACCCTGTTGCTGCTCGGCTAAGCGCTGCTGCGCACGTAAATCGACCTTGGCTTTAGTCTTGCCAAATAGCTGCATCTCATCGGGCAATAACCCAAACTCGGCGCCAAGCGCTGCGATATCTTTTAGGTGCGCACGGCGCGAAATATCCATATCGGTTAGCATGGGTCATCTCTCCCTTGGGTATTTTGGTATCCCCGCTCGGCATGCGAGAAAGAAATACAAAATAGGTATGCAAAATCGGTAAGTATCAGCAACGGCTGATTGAATATGGCGGATATTAGGTGATTAGCTTTAAGATATATAGCCATCGAAAGGGTTAATGAGCGATTCCTTAATCTGCATCAAATAAATCGACTCGCGTCCTTTCCCCTACAAAATACAGATTCCCAAATGAGAAACAACATGAGCGGATCCCCTTTTAGTTTTTCAGAGTTTGTTGCCGGCTTTTGGCGAATGCACAGTTGGCAAATGTCACCCGCCGAGCGGCTTAACCTGATAGAACAGTATTTAGACCTAGGTGTGACCACTATGGATCACGCCGATATTTATGGCCAATACCAGTGCGAAACCCTGTTTGGTGAGGCGTTAGCGCTAAAACCCGCCTTAAGGCAGCAGATGCAATTGGTCAGCAAATGCGGCATTAAGCCCGCCTTCGATTGTCGCCCCGATCGCTATGTAAACCACTACGACACCTCCAAGGCGCATATTATTGCCAGTGTGGAGCAATCACTAAAGCAGCTGAAAACTGATTATTTAGATCTATTGCTGATCCACAGACCCGATCCTTTGATGGACGCCTATCAAGTGGCCGAAGCCTTTGCTGACTTAAAACAGGCGGGCAAAGTGCAACACTTTGGGGTATCTAACTTCACCAACACGCAGTTTTCATTATTGCAGTCGAGATTAGCTGAGCCCTTAGTCACCAATCAAATCGAAATTTCACCGCTAACAATGGCGAGTTTGCACGATGGTACGCTCGATTTATGTCAGGAGCGGCGCATTCGGCCTATGGCTTGGTCGTGTTTGGGCGGCGGTAAGATCTTTGATAATAGCCATCCACAGGCGATTCGCCTGCAACAAACCCTAGCGGTCATCGCCGATGAGATTGGCGCCCAAGATATCACCCAAGTGATTTATGCCTGGGTGCGGACGTTACCGAGTCGGCCCGTGCCGATTATCGGCAGTGGCAATATCGCGAGGATAAAAACGGCGGTGGCCGCACAGTCACTCACCCTAGACAGGCAGCAATGGTTTAGTATCTGGCAGGCATCAACCGGACACAGCGTGCCTTAGTACTGCAAACAACACCAACAAAAACGGCGCCTTAGGCGCCGTTACTCATCATGCTTAAAGCTGCACTTCACCGCTGAGGTGCGGTCTACGACCTTTACTGTCACGCAGCTCAAACACCCACTTGTCTTGTGATTTTTCGTAGCCAAATCCCACTTCTGCGGGCATCAGTAACGGCAGCTTAAAGGCCACATCGACCACAAAGGGGCGTTCACCAATCTCAGGCATTAATTCCGCTAAACAGCGCGCCTTAGACCACATTCCGTGGGCCAGCACACGGTCAAAACCGAAACGTTTGGACAGTACGGGATGCAGGTGGATCAGGTTATAGTCACCTGATGCTTTGGCATAACGACGACCTAAATCTTCACTCAATTCCCATGATTGGGGTGAGTCCCAAGCCATCTCGAGCGCCTTAGGAGGACGAACGCGGCGGCCAGCGGTCTCGATACGATAGAGGTAAGTCGACAACGATTCCCACACCAGCTCTTCGCCCACAAAGGCCTTAGAGACAAATTCAAACTCTAAGCCTGAATCGGTTTCACGGCTGGTCGTTAACGCGCATTCGAGGGAGAACACTTCATCGACTGTCGTCGGACGATAGACTTGAATACGGTTCTTTAAATGGATCATCCCCAGCAGCGGGAAAGTAATACCATCGTGGGTAAAAATCACCGCGTGTAGGCGAAATGCCATCACATACAAATAGGTTGGCGGTAATATTTTACCGTCGAAATTAAAGCCACACACTTGGGCATATTGGCTAACTTTGGCCTCGGACACTTGCACATTGGGCGCCGACACCTTGATATAAGGTAAGGGCTGTTGATCCCAACCGGGCTTACGACCAAAGAAAATCTTGCGATAAAGAGAAAACAGCGAGGGCATCGCGTTCAATTCAACACAATATGCATTATTCAAGTCTGAGTACCTTTTAATTAACTATCCCTACGCACGAATAACCAGAAATACCCCGTACAGATGCATAACATCTGAAAAATCAAAAAGCTCACGAGTGTAAAACAGGCAAAACTGTGTCTAAAAAGGGCTGATGCTGACTCACCGAATGGACAATTATACCCAAACAACCTGAAGATGAGGATTCAGCGGGAATGTAACGCTCTTTAGGCAAGGTCATTTATTGCTCCTGCATAAATGACATTCACACCTTCCATGGTGCTTGCGGTTATTTGCGGACCTAGTGGACTAAGTTAAAAATAACCAACACAGCATAAAGAGCGTTAAAACCCGCCGAGACGGAGCGCCTAGGGCACTCCACTTCGGTGTTGCATCAATTCACAAGGTGTTCACATTCCTTCATTGATGCGCCTTGAATTGAAGCCCCCTAGACGCTCTGAAACTCATATCTTCAGGTCGCTTGGGTATATTAGAGTCAGGTTTATCGAAAACGGCGTGATTATACCCCAGCGGATAGAGTTCTGGATATCCCCAACTTTACTGTGATTTTTTATCCTATTAAAAATCAATATATTATAAAAACATGGCCCTGCATGACTTTGCCTTATCCACACTGCGAGTGCGAAAATATTACGCCTGTGCCACACTATCGCCCCCAGTCTTTAACTTAGTTAACCCGTGC
This sequence comes from Shewanella sp. GD03713, assembly GCF_029843705.1. Classification (NCBI taxonomy): domain Bacteria; kingdom Pseudomonadati; phylum Pseudomonadota; class Gammaproteobacteria; order Alteromonadales; family Shewanellaceae; genus Shewanella; species Shewanella sp. GD03713. Next base: position 634,586 of record NZ_JAOCIW010000001.1, on the reverse strand, counting down.
AAGATAAGAATTTCGATAAACTCGCGCAAAAGTTCGCGAAGAACATTTATGGCACCCCTAAAGGTGAAATCCGTGCCGCCGTGTTATGGCGCGATCTCGCTCCCGCTTTGGCGCAATTGGGCGATAAAAAATTGCGGATTTTAGATGCCGGCGGCGGCTTTGGTTATTTCAGCCAAAAGCTGGCACGTCTGGGCCATGAAGTGGTGTTGTGCGATATTTCCGCTGAAATGCTTGCCCAAGCGAAAGCACAAATCGATGCCAGCGACACGCCATTGGCAATCCGTTTGGTTCATGCACCGATTCAGGCCCTCTCCGTCGCCGAACATGGCAAGTTCGATCTTATCCTCTGCCATGCCGTAGTCGAATGGCTGGCCGATGCGAAAACCACCATGGAAGGCTTGCTGACCATGCTTAAGCCCAATGGGCTGTTTTCGCTGATGTTTTACAATAAAGAGGCTATGCGCTTCCATGCGTTAGTGTCGGGTAATTTCGACTATGTTGCCGCCGATCTAAAGGTGAAGAAGAAGGTGCGCCTCACGCCCACGCACCCGCTTTATATTCATGATGTTAAACAATGGTTTGCCGAATGGCACATGACCCTGCTGCGCGAATCTGGCGTGCGAGTCATTCACGACTATTTGAAAAAACATCAGCCTGCGGATTTTGACTATCAAAAGTTGCTGACGATGGAGCTCGAATATTCCCAACGCGAGCCCTATATTTCGCTCGGCCGATATGTGCATTTTCTGGGGCAAAGCGCCGCAACCGACACATCCGCATAAGCTCGCGAAACAATAAAGGACGCCAAGGCGTCCTTTATTGTTTAAAAGCCGTTGATTAGACACTCACTCTGCGCACTAAGTATGTTCAACCCTAGTGCGTTAAACCCTGGTGCGTTCAACCCCTGTGTTTTCAACACCAGAGTGCCAACCCAATCATCCGTCACACAGAGATATCAGTTACATTGCTCACGCCAACAGGCGATTACGGTGGCCCCCTTCTGTTTAAGTAGCTGAACTACGCTTTTATCACCCACCACATGGCCTGCGCCTACTACCACAAATAATGGCTCGCTGGCTGCTTCTGCGGTCATTAATCTCATCATGCCATCGGCCATGACCTTATTACGCTGCCAAAGAATTTTATCCAGCATCAGGGTATCGCCCTCACCGCCAAGCTGCTCCTGCATCAAAGTATCAAGTGCAGTTTCATCACCGGAGCGCCACGCCTCAACCAGCGAGAGTAGTTCGGCATCAGAGGCATTAATGGCTTCGCGCACCATAGACCACTGGACTTGACTATCGAAGGAGGCCAGTAATTGGAACTGCGACTCAGCCGTCTCCAACTGATACACAGGCTTACCCGCACGGCCAAGCAACTGCATATCGACACCATAGTCGGTAATAAACCCTAAGCTATTGTAACGTAAAAGATTAAGTTGAGATGCCTGCAACCAAGGTGCAAAGGCTTGAATCGACTGGCATAAGCTTGCCTTGTCTTCACAATAGTGGCGCATCACCTCTACCGTTTGCTTATCTCGGCTCTGCCAATCGAGCCCCTGTTCATGAGTCGCCATACCATACTTTTGCAATAGGGCGCGGCTGTCGATTTTATTAGTATCGATTTCAACCACTAATCCCTTGGATTTGGTAAATGCCGCCTCCACTTGCGCTGGCATAGGATAAAAATCGGCACGGCCAATATGGATTGAACCCAAAAGGTAAGCGGATTTCCCCTGCCATTGCACCTGATAAAACGGCGGTTTATCCGTTTGCGCCGCCCAACTCGGCCCACAGGTAAACATTGCGACGCCGCACAGCGCCAGTAATAGTCGCCACCGACTTGTTGCCATATCCTTTGCCCCTTATAATTCCTGCAAATTTTGCAATGAGACGCTGTTATGCCACACACTAAGGTTATAGAGCAACTGAAAGAAAACCTTCAAATCGCCTATCGCCAAGCCATAGACGCTGACACTAAGTTAGATGAGTTGAAAAAAGCGGGCCATGGGAAATTCACTAGCATTTTCACAGCCGAACAAGGCTTTATGGTGTCGAGCAACCGCTTTTTGCCCTATGTGCAAGAATTAGTGGATGACCTCACTAAGCTGCAACAACAGAGCAGCCTAGATCCCGCCGCACTAGAAACCTTAGTGCGCCAACTGGCCACCCTACTAAAAACCTTGCACGCCTTTAAAAAGCAGAGCTAATTCAATAAACGCTGAAATATCATCGATTTCAGCGTTTGCTCTCATTTCCAACCTACGGATTTTCGGCAAACAAAATTGTCATCATTTTGTCATTTCTAAGTCATAGACTCCGCAAACATTGTCGTGGGGGCTGAAGTAATGACGAGTTTAGATCTGGCAAAAGAGCTTGATAAGATAATCGCAAAGGGGGCAATCAGCCCGCTTTTTCAGCCCATATTCAATATCTTGGAACACAAGATCCACGGATTTGAAGCCCTGAGCCGCGGGCCAGAGCACAGCCCGCTCTACTCACCCATTCCGCTGTTTAAAACCGCGGAACATCAGGGCAAATTGAGCGAACTCGAGACTCTGTGCCGCCGTATTTCGCTAGAGCAATTCAAACTGCGCCAGTTCCAAGGCCGTTTGTTTATCAATATTTCCCCTAAGGCCCTGCTCGATCCCACCCATCCTAAGGGCATGACGCTGCAACTGTTACAGCAGCTTGGGATCTCACCTTCACAGGTGGTGATTGAGTTATCGGAGCAATATCCCGCCGACGATATCGACTTACTGAAATCTTGCCTGAATCACTATCGCAGCCAAGGCTTTATGACCGCTATCGATGACTTGGGTGCAGGCTATTCGGGTTTGCGGCTCTGGTCAGAGTTATCGCCCGACTATGTGAAAATCGATCGTCACTTTATTCACCAAATCGATTCAACCCCGGTTAAACAAGAATTTGTACGCTCGATTGTCGAACTGTGCCAGAGCCTCACCTGCAAAGTGATTGCCGAAGGGATTGAAACCCAAGAGGAACTCGCCGTACTCAAACAGCTAGGCATAGTCTATTGTCAGGGGTATTTGCTCGGACGCCCCGAGGCGCAGCCAAGCCGCGCAATGAAAGCGACTTTAGTGCCGAATAATACCCAAGTTCAGCCCAGATACAGCGAATCCGCCGAAAGCCTCTGCACCAGCGCTATTACTGTGGTACCGACACTCAAGCTTAAGCACTTAAGCGATACTTTTAGCTCTCAACCCGCCTTACAGGCCGTGGTTGTGGTGCAAGATCAACTGCCGCTGGGGATTATTAGTAGAGCGACTTTGCTGGAGCTTTTTAGCACGCCCTATGGCCGAGCCCTGCATGAAAACCACGCCGTCAGTGAAGTGATGGACCCGCAAGTGTTGCAGATTGAAGCCAGCGAGCCCCTGTCGATTGTGAGTCAATTACTGACCTCGGAGAGCGCCAATACTGTCGCCCAGCAATTTATCATTCTGCGCCGTGGCAAGTTGCTCGGCATTGGCCACACTAAAGATTTGCTACAGCGGATCACCGAGCACAGGATCAAGATGGCAAGGCATGCCAATCCGCTAACGGATTTACCCGGTAATGTGCCTATTCAGGAAGAACTCAAACGCCTCAGAAACCAACAAAAGCCTTTCTACTTGGCCTATTTTGACCTCTGTCAGTTCAAGCCCTATAACGATATTTACGGCTTTTGCCGCGGCGATGAGGTGATCTGCGAGGTTGCCAATCTGTTAGTGAAATACAAGACGGACAACTGTTTTATCGGCCATGTCGGTGGCGATGACTTTGTGGTGATCAGCACCTGTGAGCAACTCATCGACCGCTGCCAACGCATTTTGACGGATTTTGAGGCCAATAAGTCGCTCTTTTATAGTGCAGAGCACTGGCAAGCCCAAGAAATGCTCGCCGATGATAGGCAAGGACAAGCCTGTTATCACAAGCTAATCAGCCTCTGTGTCGGCGTGCTTACCCCCGCCCATACCTATAACTGTAATGAACATAGCCTATCGACCTTAAGTGCCAAGGCAAAAAAACAGGCAAAATCCGCAAGTAACGGATTTTGCCTGTTAGAAGAACTCAATATAACCCAAGCCCTAAGCGCTTAGGCGAGAGTGGTGACAGATGCGCCTAGAGTTTAGGTGCGATGGTTTTCTTTAACCAATCGCGCAGCATTTCAGTCTCATACATAAATGGCTTGTCAGTGATAGGTTGAATGCCCGTCATAAAGCCCATGTCTGAAAGCTTTTCGTCCCCGGTGATGATGACTTTGTCATTCTCAAGCACTTGATAACTAAAGGTCATGCGCGGTGGATAAATCTCTTTGATCACCCGTAAATCATCGGCTGTAGCACCAAAGGTTGGGCGCATATCACCGGCTAAGTCGACATCGGTCACCGTCATCTCTAACTTTTGATTCGGTTTTAAAACCTTTGCCGCTTCTTTATTGATATTGGTGGTTAAGGTATCGAATAAACGCTTTTCATAACGGGACTGAATTTCGCCCGATGATTTAATATCACGGAAATCCTTTGGATTTTGCCAAACAATCTTAACCACCCCATCTTCTGTCACTGGGTCGGTTTTCGCCTCGTCTGCGGCCCATACAGCACTGCAACTCAACACGCTGGCGAGTAATAAGAACTGAACTTTCATATTTGCCTCCTAGGCCTAATTGTTTCTGCCATATACCGTACAAAATCTAACCTGAACTTCAGCTTAATGTAAAACAAAACTCAATACAGCATCACTAGCGTAAGCTTTTGTATAGATTAGTAAATATTTTAGATAATGTTAGGGAAACTCGTATCTTTTTGTATCCAATACCCCATAAGGGATAAAGTTATTAATTTGTGATCATTTAACGCGCATATTACGCCAAAAAGTATTATCCTTCGCACACTATTTTATGACCACGAATGAAAAATGAAATTCCCCGTTGTACCTGTGTTTGTGTTAATCCTGTTCACTTGTTTTGCCAGCGCTATTTGGTTTATCTCCTCGGGAGAGAAAGATACACGCCCCGAAACCTGGTCATCTTTTATTTATACCCATGGTTATGATTCTGGGAAGTATAAGAAAATGGATAATTTCGACAGCTACGAAGCTTGCCGAGACTATGCCAAAGAGCAATCTTCCTTCTACGATGATGTGCCTTGGGAATGCGGTTTAAAATGCGGTTTTGATGCCCGTAAACAGGGCTTTCAATGTCAAGAAATGCGAAACGAGCAGTAAGATAGCGGTTCAGCCAAGGTTCAAGATCCCTCCGGTAAGCTTAATTTTTCAGCAATACCTTTGGTTTTGTTTGTCATGGATGCACGATGAAAGCCAAACGACGATTTAACAATCGACCGAGTTCCGGTGATTTTAATTTGGAGTTATCTATGAAACTAACAACCGCAAATCTACAGCAACCTTTAATGGCAAAGTTCGCCTTACTGACGCTCCTCACCCTAGGCACACTTATCAGTTTACCTAGCCATGCCGCCACGCTTAGTGCTACGCAGCAACAAGTGGTAAAGTCTCACTTTGATAAACTGGCTCAATCACAACAGCAGGCAGAAGAGCGCATGACAAAGCAGCTCGATCAAGAATTTAGCCGTCAATTAGCGGAGCAAGAGCATCAGCTGATGCGCCAAGCTTGCCCTCGCTATGGCATGACCTTCGATATTAGCAGCAATGCCTGCTTGCGCTCTTAAGCCGAATTAAAACGGAAAACGCGCACTAAGCTCAGGATACTGCTGCTTTAAATCTTTGGGCTTAGTGCTAAATTTTTTACCCGCTGGCGTCGCCTTACCCGAAGGCATAAAAGGCAACTCCTTACCCGTTCTGTCTTCAAATAGTTGACCCGCGATCAAGTCGTAATCTTCGATAAAAGGATAGGCATAGCCGTCCTTCTCAGGCCATGCCGTTAACTGCGCCAAAGTGTCTGGATTGGCAATCACCGCCTCGTAACGGGCTTGTCCAAGTGAGATCAGAAACGCGCGAAATTCGGCAAAAGCATAATCGGAATCACAGCCAGTAATGATATAAGCCGCTCCCCATACCGACCATAAGTAGCTTCGACGCATCTGTTGGCCAAACAATTTATCGAAGGCTTTTAACTCCTCGTCACTCAGCTCTGCCAACTTTTGCTTTAATGCCTGCGCTAAAGATTCCTGGGATTGCGCGGGTTCACTGCGGGTCACTAAGTCCCAAAATTCTACTTCTGTCATCACTTAACCTAATATTGAATGCCTAAGCAAAGGCGTATTCTACATGATAATACGGTTATGCTGGACTCAGTTCAGGGCTTTTCCTACACTTGCTCCACTTAAAATCAGCCATAAACGCTAACCCTATGCCTAAACGCCTTATTCTACTGATTGCCCTCTACACCCTGTTTGCTGTGGCAGCACTACTCCGTGCCGTTGCTACTGGTTCGTTCGACCTCTTTAGCTTAGGTGTATTGCCGGTTTTGTTTGGCATACTCACGCAGGCACCTTGGTCTAGCTTAGTGCTGAAAATTTATATTGGATTACAGACCTTAGGTCTGTCGGCACTGGGGATTACCGCGATTATCGCCTATCAAATTACCCCGCAAGACGTCAAAGTGGTGGTTGAAGGCCACAACATCCCGATGTTGCCCTTAGTCTTAAGCATCATCGCCTTATTGTTAGTACAGTATTGGGTAGCCTTTTCCCGCATCACCCATCATTATTTAACCGCAAAGGTAAAAGCGTAAGCTTGTTTATTGCTAAGCCCTTGTTTCTAGCCTAAGTTAACGGCTCCCTAAAAGACCTGATAAAGCCAGCCACTATGACTCATTTATCGCCTAGCGAACTCTCGATTCTCATTGTTGAGCCATCGGAAACCCAGCGCCGCATTATCATCAAGCGTTTACAGCAAGAAGGTATTATCAGCATCCAAAATGCCGCAAGTTTGACCCAAGCAAGGGAGTTGATTGCCCGCCACAAGCCGGATCTCATCGCCAGTGCCATGTATTTTGAAGATGGCACCGCGACCGAGTTTTTAAGCTACCTGCGCACCAACAGCGAATATAAAGACATCCAATTTATGTTGGTTTCGAGTGAATGTCGCCGCGAGCAATTAGAAATTTTCCGCCAGTCTGGCGTGGTCGCGATTCTGCCAAAACCTTTTAATGCCGAACACTTAGGCAAGGCGCTAAATGCGACCATCGATTTACTCAGCCACGATGAACTCGACCTAAGTCACTTCGATGTGCATGACGTGCGTGTGCTCGTGGTCGATGACAGCCGCATGGCGCGCAATGTGATTAAACGTACCATTGGCAACCTTGGGATCAAGCAGATCACCGAAGCGGAAGATGGCGCTCAAGCCATTGAGTTAATGCGTAATAATATGTTTGACCTGATCATTACCGATTACAATATGCCCAGTGTTGATGGCCTAGCACTCACTCAATTTATCCGTAATGAAAGCCAGCAATCCCATGTGCCTATCCTCATGGTGTCTTCGGAAGCGAATGATGCTCACCTGAGCAATGTCTCTCAGGCGGGAGTCAATGCCCTGTGCGATAAACCCTTCGAACCCAAATTGGTAAAGCAGCTCTTATATCAACTGCTCGAAGAATAAAACCTAAGTCACGAATGGGGTAAATATTCTGCATTTTTGTTACTTATAGGACACAAGCCCGTAGCAAAGGGCTTTCCAATGGCTAAACCTTGTGGCATGTTAGGCACGCTGACTTAATAAATCTACGGAAAGAAGAGACAATAAAGATGAACAAAACTGAACTTATTGCCAAGATTGCAGAAAATGCCGATATCACTAAAGCTGAAGCAGCACGTGCATTGAAATCTTTCGAAGCAGCTATTACTGAATCAATGAAAAACGGTGACAAGATCTCTATCGTTGGATTTGGCTCTTTTGAAACCTCCACTCGCGCAGCTCGTACTGGCCGTAACCCACAGACAGGTAAAGAAATTCAGATCGCTGAAGCCACTGTGCCTAAGTTTAAAGCGGGTAAAACCTTGCGTGATAGTGTGAACTAATTCGCTCGACATTGATTTTATAAAACGCCTCCTCTGTGAGGCGTTTTTTTTGCCCTCACGAAAGCATGAAAGATGATTTTTTGCACAAACACAGTGCGTCCACCGCTCCATTTTTGAGCATTTTAAAACATTTAATTAACATCAATTATGCAACCAATTGTTTTTAAAGATGTTCAAATAATGGCATGTGATTAGCAATTCCCTTATCAGAAAAAACCATGATGCACCAATGTCACCCACTCTGTGGTGACATGAGTGAATCGATAAATAAGTCAATCGAGGGGATGAGAATGAGAAAATCACTGTACAGCGTTTTGGCATTATCGACGGGATTGTTATTAACGACCAACGCCTTTGCGGCGGTGTCCGGCAATATTGGCGGCACCTCAAACTATCTATGGCGCGGGGTCACTCAAACCAATGATGCGGTCGCCATCCAAGGAGGCATTGACTATAGCCATGACTCCGGATTCTATGCTGGCACTTGGGCCTCAAATGTCGACTTTGGCGACGATACCAGCTATGAGTTGGATCTCTACGCAGGCTACGGCGGCAACATCACCGAAGACCTCAGCTACGACATTGGCTACCTCTACTACGCTTACCCCGATGCCGAAGGCAGCATCGATTTTGGTGAACTGCACGGTGCCATCACCTGGAAATGGTTTGAACTCAGTTATTCCCACGTGATCAACGCCGGTGATGATGTCGCGGCCGAGCCATTAGATAACAAAGATATGAGTTATCTTGCGGCCACTGCGTCTTTCCCACTGACGGATAAACTGAGTCTGTCATTGCACTACGGTTATTCTAGCGGCGATGTAGTCGAATCTTGGTTCGATGAGGATAACTACTCAGATTACAACGTCACACTCAGTGCCGATACCAGCATGGGTACAGTCTCATTTATGGTGTCGGATACCGATCTGCAGGGTGATGATGCCAAGGTTGTTTTAGGCTATTCCTACGGCTTTGATTTATAAAATTAAACGCTAAAAAAACGCCGCGATAATCGCGGCGTTTTTGTTAGGCTATCACGGCGCGATTCGATTTACGCGCTAATACCATCTTCTCAATATATTCCACGATAGGCTCAGTCACCGAAATCCCCGTGGTCTGCTCAATGCCTTCAATACCGGGCGCCGAGTTCACCTCTAGGATCAAGGGGCCGCGATTCGAACGTAAAATATCAACCCCCGCCACCACTAATCCCATGGCTTTCACAGCGGCAACCGCCATCTTGCGCTCTTCGGGCGTAATTTTTACTTTCTCGCCGCAGCCGCCTAAGTGCAGATTAGAGCGAAAATCCCCTTCAGGCCCTTGGCGCTTCATCGAAGCCACCACTTTATCGCCGACCACAAAACAGCGAATATCGCTGCCGTTGGACTCCTTAATATATTCCTGCACCATGATATTGGCTTTCAGCCCTAAAAAGGCTTCAATCACGCTCTCGGCGGCGGTTTTGGTTTCGGCTAACACCACGCCAATCCCTTGGGTGCCTTCCAACAACTTAATCACTAAAGGGGCACCGCCCACCATGTTAATCAAGTCGGGAATATCATTGGGTTTATTGGCAAATCCCGTCACAGGCATGCCGATACCTTTGCGGGAAAGCAATTGCAGCGCGCGTAACTTGTCCCGTGAACGTGCGATTGAAATCGAGTCGTTGGCGGCAAATACGCCCATCATTTCAAATTGGCGCACAACGGCACAGCCATAAAAGGTCACGCTCGCGTGGATCCGCGGAATAATGGCATCGAATCCCGTTAACTCTTGGCCTTGATAATGAATGCTCGGCTTGATGGAGTTGATATTCATGTAACAATTCAAGGTATTAATAACCACGGCTTCATGGCCACGGCTCTCGCAGGCCGCGACTAAACGTCGGGTGGAATACAACTCAGGGAACTGGGATAAGATACCTATTTTCATTGCCAAATGACCAAATTAAACACTGTGATTGAAGCTCTGAGCACACTGCATCAGAAAGGGGCGCAGATATTTGTCTATTGCTGAGTGTAAAGCAAGAAAATATTCCTCACCAGACGAAAACCTCGGCACTAGCCAAACGTAAGATAATCTTCACAATTTAGGTTCGCTATTTAGGAAGTAAGGGAGTGATGTACTTAGCTTCAAATTCACTCGCCTCTATGGGGCGTGAGAAAAGGTATCCCTGTAACACATTGCAATGCCTTTCGGTGCAAAACTCGGCTTGCTCGACGGTTTCAATCCCTTCCGCTACCGCGGTGACGTTAAAACCATAGGCAAAATTGAGTAATGCGGCGAGTAAACGAGTGTCTTTTTCGTCCTTATCGTAGGAGGCAATAAAGCTCTTATCGATTTTTAATACACTGATTGGAAAGAGTTTAATATGCTCTAATGATGAAAAACCTGTGCCAAAGTCATCGAGGGCAAAGCGCACCCCAAGTTGCGCAATCTTATCCAGCACCTTGGCATGCTCATGGGGTTCTTCAATCAAGCAGTTTTCAGTGATCTCTAACTCCAGCGCCGTGGGGGCAAGCCCAGTTGCATCCAGAGTTTTCACTATCTTCTCGTATAAGTCGATATGACCAATTTGCGAGGCGGACAGATTCACCGCCATAGTAAAACTGCGCCCGGTCGGCGCTAAGAGGCTCAACCATTGCTGCGCCTGTCGGCACGCCTCAAGCAGGATCCAATCCCCAATCTCCTCCATCAGTCCGATTTCTTCGGCAATGGGGAGGAACTGATCCGGTGAAATCAGTCCATCTTGGGGATGTAGCCAACGGATCAGCGCTTCCATACCAATCACTTGGTGGGTTTGAGCGTCGACCTGTGCCTGATAGTAAACTTTCAGCTCGTTCTGCCTCAACGCCATTCTCAGGCTAGACTCGATATGATTGCGGTAGCGCACCTCACGATCTAAGGCTTCGGAATAAAACTGAATTTGGTTACGGCCCATTTTTTTCGCGCGATACATGGCGATATCAGCACATTTCATCAGCTCAGAGCTATCGGATGCGGCCTCGTTATAAAAGGCCACCCCAATACTGGCACCAATCATCACGTCGTTATCCCCAAGCTCAAATACGTCTTCAAAGGCCTTGAGCAGCCGATTAGCCACTATCATGGGGAAATATTTATAGTCATTGTCGGTCACAAGCACCACAAACTCATCCCCACCTAAGCGGGCAATCACGTCACCATCGCGCAATACCGAACTTAACCTCGACGCCACCTTTACGAGTAAGATATCACCCGTTTGATGCCCTAAAGTGTCATTAATCGCTTTAAAATCATCAAGATCGAGCAAGATTACCGCTAAAAAATCGTTGCTGCGTTTCGCCCTCGCGATGGCGCGATTGAGGCACAACTCAAATCCATAGCGATTCATTAATTTGGTGAGCGAATCGTGCTCGGCGAGTTCTTTGAGTTTTTGGTGACTGTTGCGTAACGCCAGAGCCATAGAGGCACGTTGCTTAGCGTAACGAATTGAACGGCTTAGAATTCTTGAATTGACTTCATCTTTCAGTAAAAAGTCCTGTGCGCCCAACTCGATGCAGCGCTGCGCCAGTTTTTCATCTTCGTAACGACTCAGCATTACCACTACGGTTTGCTCTTGAGTCATAGAGTTAAGCTTGATCAACACTTCTAAGCCGTTAGCATCGGGCAGCAAATAATCGAGTAAGATACCGTCAAAATGACGCTCTAACGCAAGATTTAAACCATCAAATGCACAGTTAGCCTCAATGACATTAAAGGCTAATTTCGACTGCCGTAGCGCCCGAATAATGGCAGTTCTATCGACTTCATCATCATCGATCAGTAGTAAATCCATATACATACCCTATACGCTTGGAAGCTCCACGATGCGCCAGTAGCCTTCCAACATATTAAAAATGTTATTAAAACCGTCTTTAATATCCGTTTTCACCATGTAGCCTGCAACGTGGTGACTGTACGCCCTCATTCTGTCTTCATCAGCGCTCGAGGTCGTGAGCATAAAAACCACAGAGGAGGACAACACCGGATTGGAGCGAATATGTTCGAGAAATTCGAACCCATTCATGCGGGGCATATTGAGATCGAGCAGAATTAAATAGGATCCTTTAATGGCATCCGAATGAGTCAGAATAGAGAGCGCTTCGAGCCCATCCTTCGCCCGAATGAGCGGATTCAGTAAGCGCAGCTGCTTCATCGCCCTCTGCACCGCCATATAATCCACATCGTCGTCATCCACTAATAAAATGGTGACTTGTTTATAGTCATGACTATTGCTCATATCCCCTCCTTGTTGACTATGTGCATTGGCCAGCTAAACCGGAAACAACATCCTCGCCCTTCTGATTCTAGTTGAATTTTTCCGCCAAGACTTTCTACTGTCTTTTTAACTAATGACAGGCCTAAACCACTGCCTTCAACTTCATCTCTTGGTCTAAGGGTCTGGAACATTTGAAACACCTTTCCATGGAAACTACTGGCAATCCCAGGACCATCATCAATGACGCTAAACCAATAATGATGATTCGAGGTTTCACATATCACTTTGATGACACCTTCACCTTTATCATGGTGTTTAATCGCGTTGCTGATTAAGTTGCGGATCACCAGTTCTAACAAGGTTTTCACTGTCTTAAGCGTTGGGAAATTCCCTTCAAGCACTAAACTGAATCCCTGTGGCGGGGCCACTAAGGCAAACATATCTTCCACCAGCAGCCGAGTGTCGACTTCAACAATCTCGGTATCGACTCGACCAATACGCGAAAACATCAGTAATCCGTCGAGTAGCAACACCATCCGCTGAATACGGCTTTGGATTAAACCTAAATATTTTTGAACATTTTCGTCGGTGTTCTCGGACAGATCTTCACTGAGCCAGTTAGTTAATTGCTCTATGCCACGCAGTGGTGACTTCAAATCATGGGAGGCAATGTAGGCAAACTGGTCAAGTTCCTTATTGATACGCTCAAGCTCCTTAGTATGTTCAATGCGCTGCGCTTCTATCCGCTTACGCTCCGACACATTGTTTATTGTCGCCAATATCGACACGCCATTACTGAAGTGAATTGGTGTTAGCCCGACTTCAATCGCCAGCCGCGTCCCATCCTTACAGCATCCGAACAAGTCATCCCGAAGCGACATGTTTTTCGCGATTGGTTGGGCAAGATAAGCGCCCATATGCTGTTGATGTATTTCCTTCAACCCTTCGGGCAGCAACATATTGATTGAACGACCGAGTAACTCATCCCGTGCGTATCCAAATAGGCGTTCGGCATGGGTATTCACTAAGGTAATGACGCCACTTCTATCCACCATAAAAAGCGCGCTGGGTGAAGCTTCAATCACGAGGCGGAAGCGTTTTTCGTTGGCAATTAACTCTGCCGTTAATCGCGACTCTTGATAGCGATTTCGCGCCATCGTCAGCACTGAGTAAAACAAGGCTAAGATAAACGCACTCCCAATCACCTGTAGCCATACACTCTGGGTTTGTTCCGCGCTTGAGATAAAGCGTGACTCGGAGGACACCTCTAAACGCCAAACTTGACCCTCCATGGTTTCTAGCTGGGATTGATAAAACACATCATTTGTAGAGGGCAAGGCTTTATGACTGCTAAACATCAGGCTCTCGTTATTGGCCTCCATGCCATCGTAAATCGCCAGTTTTAATCCCGAAAAACGTTTTCCCATAATGCCTTGCATCAGATCATTCATACGAAATGGGGCGTACACCACGCCGATGGCCTGCTGCTTACGCTCTTCCTCCGTCATCGGCTGACCACGGTATAAAGGGACATACATTAAAATGCCAGCCTGAGCATCATCCGGGGTTTCTTGCACTAAGGTGACCTTACCCGATGCGGTGGGAAGCCCTGTGGCAATGGCATGTAAGATGGCTGTTCTGCGGGTAGGCTCTGAGCACATGTCAAAACCAAATGCCCTTTGATTGCGCCAGTCAAATGGCTCTAGGTCTTTGATGGCGCAGTAGAACTCCCGCTCACCTGTGGGAGTGACTCGATAATCGCTAAAACCTTCCTGTTGCACCTCTTGCGTAAAGGAATCTAAGTTGGCTGGAGTTAAGAGCTGCGCGAAGCCTAAACCTTGAATTCCTGGGTAATACTCGGTTAAGCGGGCATTAGAAACATAGAGTTGCCATTCATGGCGCGTCACCCCATCAGAGGCCAGAAATAATCCAACTCCGCCGCGTAATACTTGCTCATAGGCGGTCATGCGACTGCTGACGGCAGCAATAAGATCTTGAACATTATTGTTAAAACGCTCTTCACCCCGGTCTCGTAAATATTCTTCGAGGACATACCAGGATATCCCCATAAAAAAAACGGCGGCGAGTAACATCAACCAACTGGAACTGATTACGCTGGCATAAACATTTTTTGAGGGGCTGAAAGAATCGGGGAAACTATCCATGTCCATACACGCTAAATCCCTAGCACCAAATTGATGATAATGACTTCTCCAAGTGTTGTTGGTGTTTTAGGCAAATTCAAGTCAATCCGACCATTTAAGTAGGAATTAACTTAGAAAATAAAAATAATGAGTTATGCGCTTAATCACAAAATTCAGCACTCGCTGAAATAGCCCAAAATAGCGCGATAATATGACAAGCCTACGACGTCGCGTTTCGGCACCACGGGAAGAAAATTTTACGTTGACTCGCAAAATTTTTTGCTTTTCTGCCACACTCTTTTTAGATAGAAAGGCGTTAGGAACAACATGAGGAATTCGTTATGGCTCATATTACTGAAGTCGTGCCCAACGATACTGAAATTGAGGCAATGACCACCCCTAGAAACAGCAAAGCAGCCGAGGCAATGCAACATAAGCGCGAAATTAAGAAGCGCTTAGAAGATTACCTCGAACGCGCCGAGTTAAGACGTGCATTAGGAGATGACGACTTTTTCTAAGCTGCCCGTTCCCTTAAGGCGTTAGGTGACTCAAACCCGACGTTTTTCTAAAAGCCTCACCCAGCTCCTAGGGGCTGGGTGTACAATTTACTATTCTTTTGATGCTACTTTTTGCCACTCTTATAAGCCTGAGTTTTAATCAGCAGCCATTCTGCTTTTGCCCCGAGATACACATAAGCCCCTAAACCGACTAATAACCCTACCACGGCCAACATCATCCAAATCGCTGGCTCGATATATTGTTTCTCGCCCAGTGACGCCTTAAACATGGTCAATAACGCCTCAATCGAAATGGCGATCAAAATCGTTGAAACAAAGCGAGTGATGGTTCGGCGGGTGGAGCTGTGGCGAAAAATATCCTTATGCATTAACACTTCTTCCTCCAGAATGGTTTTCCCAAGGTCGAAGATCGCTAACGCTAGAGTCATAAAGATTATGATCCCAAAAGGTTGCAATGGATCTTGCCCGACATGATCCACCACAAATAACCCATAAATATCCCTAAGCGCCGTCCAAAGTAGCGCCATCACCAGCACAAAAAGCCCTGCGACTATCAAGCCATACACGGCTTTAAAGGCTGGCGTTACTCGCCGACGAGCACTGTCGCCCATCATAAACTCAATCATTCGTGTCAAATCCACATCGACGACCAGATAACCCAGCTTTTGCTCCTGCTGCACAATCGCTAAGGAGGCTGATAAACATAAGTTCCCGCTGGCATTGGATAAATAAGGGCGAGTGATATTGACGCCATCGGACTCATCCCGATTAGTAAAATAGGGCCGCTGACTGCGGTCGCGATTCCCCCCAAGGGGCACTAACTTGATCTGCTGATCGACCACTGTGATATTTTGGCTTATTTGCACTCCTTGGGTATCGAGCAAATACATCAGCTCGACAAAGGGGTAACTGCCCGCAATGCCTTTCATGGCCTTGATATCGACTTTAGGTTGGTGAAATAAGTCCGCATCGGCAATCCCCGTTAAAATGGACTCCATCAGCTCATGCACTGTGGTCTCGTATTCGTGATAACGCTCAATCACACTCAAATAGCTCATTGCAGCCATAACTCTCTCCCATCGACGTTATCCCATTGCTCAAACACCCAAAGCAGCTTTGATGCCAGCTAAATAAGTTAATGTTTAACAGTGGGTTATGAGATTAAGTTAACGCTATCTCGCGCTAAAATAAGCCGTATTGCACCAAAATGATTCATCAAATCGATAGTGTTTAAGGTATTTAATCGACAATATTCAATTGCTTGGGGGAAGAAACCTATAAATACAGCGGCTTTACCGCTATGATTAAGCTAATTTTTATCGTCCAAGTAGCAACAGGATTACGGGAATGTCAGAGTCGTTAGCCCAGTATCAAGAAGATTTACGCCGCCTTTCCGATGAGCTTATCCGCATCCAAACGCCGATTAAAATTTTAGATGCCATCAAATGGCCACGGGAAATGGAAGAGCGCTTTCTCTCCAGTAAAGGCACTGTTCTGCCAGCGATTAGCCAAGATTTTTATCAAAAAATTGCCTTGCCCTTCGATCCCGTTAAAACCCAAGCAGAGCTGCTTGCCTTAAAACAAGAAATCCACCGCCGTTTGGGTAAAAAAGACAAGCTGGGTAAGATCTTAGTTGCTAACGTCGACCAATATCGCTTAGTTGTCGATATGCTGGGTCATCGAGGAACCCCTGTCTTTGGTCAGCTGAGCCAAGAACTCTACGGCAGCGCCAGCCACAGATTACATGGCGATCGCCACACCCTGCGCCAATTGGGCGATAAACTCAGTTATATCTTCTCCCTGCCCGCCGCGCGGCATATGAATAAGCATCACCCCAAAATCATCAGTGCCCCCGAAGCCGTGAATGTACTGAGCCAGCGATTGGAAAAGTACTTTCACAGTGATGATATGCGGGTGCGGCTGAGTGACGGGATTGTGTCTGACGCCGCAGTGGGTGGCGATACGGTCAAACTCAACAGCAAAGCCATGTTCAGCGAGTCAGATCTCAATGTGTACGAAGTACATGAAGGTTGGGTGCATGTGGGTACCACCCTCAATGGTCGAGCTCAACCCCATGCGACTTGGCTCAGCGTCGGTTCTCCCCGCGTAGCCGCCACCCAAGAAGGGCTTGCCGTCTTACTCGAAATGCTCACCCTAAGTTCTAACCCAGGCCGCGCCCGCCGTATTAGCGATCGTGTCGCTGCGGTAGATATGGCGGAAAATGGGGCAAACTTTATTGAAGTATTTAACTATTTTAGAGAGTTAAATCTTAGCGCTAAGGACAGTTATCGAGTCACACAAAGGGTGTTTCGTGGCGGCATGGTCGAAGGCGGCAGCTTTTTTACCAAAGATATTTCCTATGTGCGTGGTTATGTCGAAAACATCAACTTTATCCGCAGCGCCATCACATCGGGTTTACCCGAACTGATCCCTATGCTGTTTTTAGGCAAACTCGCCATTGAGGACATCCCCGTGCTCTATCAAGCTTGCCAAGAAGGAATTCTGACGCCGCCTAAGTATTTGCCGCCGATGTTCGACAACTTCAGCGGCTTGTATGCTTGGTTTGGTTTTGCCTCAGGATTAGCAGGTATCGATCTGAAAGGGGTGCAACGTCACTTCACCCGCTTATTTAAAGACGTGCCCAGTATCGACCCAAGCCTCGAGTTACTCGACGACACTGAATTTGATAATAACTCGGACTAAACCCCCATTAACATTGAAGGCTCACAAACAATGTGAGCCTTCAATGTTAAGACTGAGTTTCTAAGGCTTAGTTTTCGATTTCGAATCCTTCGCCATTGCACTCTAAATACTGCTGGCAAGCAGGATAGATCCCCTTGCCACACTCGTAGAAAATAATCGCATTACCACCTAATTTCTGTACTTGAAGCTTTAAATCCTTTTTCAAATCATCAATATCAACTTTTACCGTTGGGTCGATCTCACTTTTACAATAGGTTGCAGACACTTCACCCAATCCTACGTATTTATGTCGCGATAACTCCGCCATTGTGTACACTTCCACAGTGCCAGCAATCGCATTATTTAACGCCACAGATCCGACATTGGTTCTAAACGTTGCCCCGCTACATCCGGCAAGTAAAAGAATACATACGAGCAAATAGCTTTTTCGAATTATCATTATTTCATTCCATTGAGCCTGTCTATCACAGCGAGATACAGTAGCTATAACTAAAGTGCTTAAAGGTGTAAACCAAGCATGCTTCAATGTCAATAATGCAACAAAATTAACCAATTAATAACATTATCTTATCTAGTTAGTCACCCAAACTAATTTGGGTAAGGCATTTAAATCCAACATATCGCCACGGGTGGCGATAGCCAGCGCTTTAGGTTTGGTTTTCGAGTCTTGATTCATCACAGCGACTAATCCCTGCTGGGCTTCGGGTTCGCCGTGAACAAGCACCAAAGGCGGCTGCGCTTCAAAATGTCGATACCAACGTAATAACTCCGCCTGATCCGCGTGGGCCGATAAGCCACCGACAGTGTGTAATTTAGCAGCAACTTTGATGCTATTACCATGGATAGTGAGTTCCTCGGCGCCATCGACTAAGGCACGTCCAGGCGTACCGAGTGCTTGATAGCCACAGATAATCACATCGCATTCAGGGCGCCATAGATTGTGCTCTAAATGACTACGGATACGGCCACCGTTACACATGCCGCTGCCCGCAATAATGATCAACCCTTTGTGCACATCGTTAAGGGCGATAGACTCTTCAGTCGATTGGATAAATTCTACATTCGACAATAACGGATGTTGCCCCGGATGCTGGCGCGTAAAGCGCTTAAAATCATCGTCCATTAAGGGATAATTATTGACATACACCCGCGTCGCCTCAATCGCCATAGGACTATCGAGGCAGACTTTCCAGCGGGAGAGATCCCACTCTTTGGCATACAAATGAAATAGATACAAAAGCTCCTGCGCACGCCCCACGGAGAAGGCCGGCAACAGAATATTGCCGTGGCTCTCAGTCACCGCCTTGGCGAAAATCGCCTTTAACTCGGCCAGTGTATCGGTCCAACTACGGTGGAAACGATTACCGTAAGTGCTTTCCATTAGCACTAAATCGGCGGTGTCGACTAAGGTGGGATTACGTAATATCGGCATGCCAGCACGGCCAAGATCGCCACTAAATACCAGTTTTTTCTGTGCCTTTCCTTCTCCCAACCAAAGCTCTACCAGTGCCGAGCCTAAAATATGCCCCGCATCCGATAAGCAAATATCCACATGGGGGATCACTTGGGTGACTTGGCCATATTCAAGCGATACAAACTGAGTAATGGCCTGCTCCGCATCTTCTACAGTAAATAGCGGCTCTAAAGGCTCCAACTCATGCTTAGCACGCTTTTTATTGGTTCTTTCGGTATCGCGCACCTGCAACATGGCGGCATCTTTCAGCATGATGGCACACAGCTCTGCCGTCGCTTTATGGGTAAAAATCGGCCCGGTATAGCCCGCCTTAACCAACAGGGGTAAGCGGCCCGAATGATCAATATGGGCATGACTCAAGACAACGGCTGAAATCGCAAGGGGATCGAAGCTAAAAGGTTCGTGATTACGTAACTCATCGGCCTTGCCGCCTTGGATGAGGCCGCAATCGAGCAGCATTTGCTTACCTGCCACAGTGAGTAAGTGGCACGAGCCAGTCACTTCCTCGGTTGCGCCCAAAAACTGCAATGTCATCTGCATAGCCTGCCTCCAGCATATTTATCTCTTTTAAAGATAGACTATGCCCTTATTCCTAAAAGAAAAAGGAATAATTGGTAAAGCATGATCAAAGCCAACTTTCGATGTAAAACCTTTGGGATCAATAACCTAACAGCGGGTACAACTGGCCCTGACGAACCGCTTTATCGGCTTGTGTCAGCGTGCCGTCCCGCTGCCATTGCTCCAGCAGTTTCTGCAATATAGGCTGCACTTCGGCGGCCGTCATACCTGCGCGAATATCCGCACTGTAGAGCAGTTTCAGCAAAATATAATCCAACCCAGTGAGCAAATCCTGCGGTGTTTTATCGTTAAAAATGGAAGGAAATACTTTCACCGAATCATTGGGTAGGCCCAGCACTTGGGTGATTTCTTCCACCACGCAGGCCACCAATTTGCCATGCATTTGCGCTTGGTCGACGGGTATAACCACCCAAGCACGCTCAATTTCATTCTGGGAATTAAGCGCAAATTTGCCCATACAAACAGAGCCATGAATATTACTGGCCGCACTTGCCCCCATAAGACGCATCACCACATCGGCCCATTGGGATTGACGGGTAAAGACTAAGTGTAAATTGGCCTCTTCGAGCGAATCCACCTTGACAATACTGTGGCCAGTGATTTGTGCAAGATGGCTTAAATGCATCTGCACCAATTGTGCATGCAATCCATTATCGCCCACTTGATGCTCGACAAAGACACGCACGGGCTGACGCCATTTCCGTACCCGATGTTTATCTTTATCGTATTCATTTTTAAGGGCTATCTCGTCGAAGGCTTGAATAATATAGGTGGGATTTTTCCAATCTCGAATAGGTCTTGGCACTAGGTTAGGTGTTGCATCGGACGCTATGGCAGCGCTTGGTGTCGAATCGTTTGCGGCCTTCGCGGGCACGATAACGAATAGCAAAAACAGGGCGATTAAGCCAATGACAGCATACCTTGTGAAACGCTTTAACCCCGAGAGCATCCTATTCCTATCCTTGTCGAGGCAGCTTGATAGAGATCAGTGCCGTCATTGCAATAAAGGCCGTCGAAATCCACAAACAGGCCACCACCCCATAACTCTGATACACCCAGCCCGAAAGCACGGTTCCGACTAAACGCCCCATGGCATTGGCCATATAATAGAATCCCACATCGAGGGATACCGCCTCTTCACTGGCGTAACTCACGATTAAATAGCTGTGCAGTGAAGAGTTAATCGCAAACAGTCCGCCAAATAACATCAGCCCCAAGATCAGACTGAGCTGTGGTGAGAAATTCAAATATAAACTGAGTGCAATTAACGCGGGAACAAAAGCTAATAAGGTCGACCAAGCTAAGGCGGTATAACCATCGGGGATACGCTGCAAAGTGCCAGCTTCCGCTTTGCTCGCACCGGTAATCTTCGGTGCTAAGGTTTGCACTATGCCGTAGCCTATCACCCAGAGCGCCAAAAAGCCGCCCACGGCCCAATGATCCCAGCCCCATTGACTCGCCAGATACACGGGCAAAGCCACCACAAACCACACATCCCTTGCGGCAAACAAAAACAGGCGCGCCACCGAGAGAATATTCACGCTGCGGCTTTTAGAAAAAATCTCGGTAAACTTAGGTTTGTTCTTCGCTTTCCCCAGATCCTTTTTCAGCAAAACCAGACTCATTAACCACACCAGCGCAAGCACGGCCATCATGGCGGCAATCGCCATATTGAAACCTAATCCCGCCAACAAAGCGCCACCGAGGAAAAAGCCCGCTCCTTTGAGGGCATTTTTAGATCCGGTCAACAGGGCAACCCAATGGTAAAGCTTGCCCTGCTCGCCCTTTGGAACCAGCAATTTAATCGCGCTTTTGGCGCTCATCTTGTTGAGATCTTTAGCAATGCCAGAAAGCGCCTGCGCCGCCATCACCCAGGGCACGCCCGCGAGCCACAGCGGTAAACTGGCCGCTGGCACCAATAACATCCCTAATGCCCACACCTGCATGCCAAGGCCTAGATTCATGGTACGATTAAGCCCTAGGCGAGCGCCGAGATAACCGCCCACCAGATTGGTTACGACACCAAAAATCTCATAGAACAAGAACAACATCGCAATCGCGAATGGCGTATAACCGAGATCGTGAAAATGCAGTACCACCAACATCCGCAGCGCACCATCGGTTAAGGTAAAACTCCAATAATTGAAGGTGATCAGCAAATATTGCCGCACGGCTGCGGGCAATTGCATCAGTTGTTCAAATAGCTTGGCGGCAGGCACTGTGCTCTCCTAACGCGGTAAATCAAGCTGGCCGACTAAACGGGCGAGCTCTGCCGTACGGTTGGCATATCCCCACTCATTGTCGTACCACACGTAAAGTTTTAGCTGAGTACCATTCACCACCATGGTCGAAAGCGCATCGACAATACTCGAACGGGGATCGGTTTTATAATCAACCGACACTAACGGCCGCTCCTCATAACCTAAAATGCCCTTGAGTTCCCCTTCGGCGGCGGTTTGTAGCAGTGCATTCACTTCCGCTTCGGTCACGCTGCGCTCCAGCTCAAATACACAGTCGGTGAGGGATGCGTTGGCGAGCGGCACCCGTACCGCATGGCCATTCAGCTTGCCCTTAAGCTCAGGGAAAATATGAGTAATTGCCGTCGCACTGCCCGTGGTAGTAGGGATTAAACTTAACCCACAGGCGCGGGCGCGGCGCAGATCCTTGTGCGGCGCATCCAGAATCGTTTGGGTGTTAGTAATATCATGGATAGTGGTCATAGAACCGTGTTTGATGCCAATCTGCTCATGGATCACTTTCACTACCGGTGCAAGACAGTTGGTCGTGCATGAAGCCGCGGTCACAATCGGATGAATTGCCGGATCGTATAGTTGATGATTCACGCCCATCACCACATTTAACACACCTTCCTCTTTGACTGGCGCCGTCACCACCACCCGCTTCACGCCTTGATCTAAATAGGCTTGCAGTAAGGCTTTGGTTTTCATCACCCCGGAGGCTTCAATCACCACATCGCATCCCGACCAATCGGTCTCGGCAATCGTCTTATTGCGTGTGGTGCGAATGGTTTTGTCTTGGATTTGAATGCCCTCGTGACTCGCCGTTACCGGATAACGCCAGCGACCATGGACTGAATCGAACTCAAGCAAATGGGCCAAGGTCGCCGCATCCCCAGCGGGATCGTTAATCTGCACAAACTCAACATCATCCCATTCCCACGCCGCGCGCAGAGCCAAACGTCCCATGCGCCCAAATCCATTAATTCCGATTTTAATTGCCATGATTTATAAATACCTAGTTAACTTATAGTTTATTGATTTTTAATGTAATTATTTAAAAACAGATTAAGTCGCAAACCAATGACGGGTGCGATTGGCAAAGTACACCAAAGACAACATCACAGGCACTTCGACCAAAACGCCCACCACGGTCGCCAGTGCCGCCCCAGAATGCAAACCAAAGAGCGAAATTGCTACGGCTACGGCTAATTCAAAGAAGTTAGAAGAACCTATCATGCTCGCGGGCGCGGCAATGGCATGGGTCAATTTGAGCTTTAGCGCCAACCAGTAAGTCAAAATAAAAATGCCATAGGTCTGAATAATCAAAGGAATAGCTATGAGTAGAATATTTTGTGGCTGTGTCACTATGGTCTTGGCCTGAAAACCAAATAACAGCACAACCGTCGCGAGTAGCCCTATCACAGACCAAGGTTTGAGTTTAGCTAATAGCTGCGGCACCGCGCTGGCACCATGGCTTGTCTCGAGGCGCTTTCGAGTTAACACGCCTGCGACTAAGGGCAATAAGACATACAACACCACTGAAAGCAGCAGGGTTTCCCACGGCACTTGAATATCACTCACTCCCAGCAACAACGCGCAGAGCGGCGCAAACAGAAACACCATAATGATATCGTTAACAGAGACTTGCACTAAGGTGTAGTTAGGATCGCCCTTCGTCAGTTGGCTCCAAACAAACACCATGGCGGTACAAGGAGCGACGCCGAGCAGAATCATCCCCGCGATATATTCGCCCGCCGTTTGCGGGTCGACCCAATCGGCAAACACCAGTTTAAAGAATAACCAGCCGAGTAAAGCCATGGTAAAAGGTTTAATAAGCCAGTTAATAGTGAGTGTCAGCAACAACCCCTTGGGATTTTTACCGACATGTTTAACCGCCGAAAAGTTAATCTGCACCATCATGGGATAGATCATCACCCAGATGAATAACGCAATAATCAAATTCACATGGGCCAACTCGACAGCCGCGATAGCGGAAAATGCCTCTGGCGCCAGATTCCCAAGCATGACTCCAGCAAGAATACTCAAGCCAACCCAGACACTTAAATAACGTTCAAAGATCCCCATAACAACCTCGACTCACAAATTGCATTGTTTGCGACTCAGCAGCAGGCTTTAGCACGTTCGGGACGAGCCCCCATGCTGCACAGATTCTGCATACTTTCAGCTAAAAACGGGCTATTAGCCTCACAACTTTGCGCTAATACTTGCTGACACCAAGCACTCAGCTCAGGATTAATTTGATAAAACACCCATTGACCTTGGCGCCTATCGACTAAGATCCCTGCTTTTTTTAACTGCGCTAAATGCCGGGAGATCTTAGGTTGGATCTCCGACAGCGCGGCCATTAATTCACAGACGCACAGCTCCCCTTCCCGCTGGATTAGCAGTAAACATTTCAGCCGAGTCTCATCGGCAAGAGCCTTAAAAAATGCCACGGGTTGCATCGAGTGCTCCCAAAATGATCAGATCACATATGGAATAAAGCATATATGAAAAAACATATATGTTAAGTGATTTTTTGCAGTCTTTAGATGGAGAGGACCAATGGAGCGGATCTTGAAGTGAAACTTTGTAGCCTGATAAAAACTGGTGATATCACTGATAGGGCTTTGAGTGACAGCACTCTTATCTCAATCCCCCTTTTTAACCCCTTGTTTCCCTAACCGTTATTGCGCTGTCCATTGGTGCGCTAGGTTTTCTCCTAAGTTAACCTTGGCATAGCCTGCAAGTGGCATGGATTGGCTCAACATTCAGAGCAATCCATCCATAATAGACATCTGATGCAAGTGTAAGGGAATCCTAGCGAATATATCTTCCCCTTAGGCGATATCGAATTAACTGTGAATTTAAGTCAACTTTAGACCGAATTAAAAACTGGATAAAACCTATCGCCGCAGAGGGAAGAAATCAGCTTCAAGCGTTAGTTGATAATATCGCACCAAAGGTTATAAGCCCCACGCCACAGGCCTGATTAATCCTATGACCAAACCGCTTCAATACTCGAGTGGCTTTTGCTGAGGTCACTAAGTATGCCACGATGCAGAACCAGATCCCGTGTAACACAGCGATATAAACACCATAACTGATGACGAATGCGAAGCCGTCACTATGGGATGAAATCAGCTGGCTAAAAACACTCAAGAAGAAAATCATCGTTTTAGGATTCAGTACATTACATAAAAATCCTTGCATAATGTACTTTCGATTTTTTACTGGTTTAATAAGCTGAGTCCCGTAATCTAATGTGAGCTTGGCACTCAATAAACCTGTGATCCCAAGATAGATTAAATACGCTGCCCCCACATACTTCACTAGGCTAAATAACCCAGCATTGTTGGCAATTAACTGACTTATCCCAATGATTGAATAGCTAATATGGACACAAACTCCCACGCCAATTCCAAGGGCCGTCAACATCCCCGCTTTTCTGCCATACATGGCACTATTTTTAAAGACCAACACAAAATCGGCACCAGGGCTAACCACAATCAGCAGCCCAAATATCACAATACTCAATAACTCCATTTCCGCTCCTCAGGGTTCATTAGCAAGCGGTAATTGTATCGAGTCGCTGGTAAGTTATAATCGAAAAGAAGGCACTAAAACCGTGAGAAAAGTTCACACATGAGACATTTAAAAGCATTCTATGTATTTCACATTACGGCCGAGTCCTCGAGTTACAGCCAGGCCGCAGAGAAATTGCATATCACTCATGGCGCGGTCAGTAAGCAAATAAAACTCTTGGAAAACCACTTATCGCAAATACTGTTTTATAAACAAGGCCGAGGGATGTGCCTCACTCAAGAGGGGGAATTGCTTAAGCGCTACACAGATATTGCTTTTAACACCTTAGATAGTGGGGTAAAGCAGCTAACTCGGGAAAGCCATCATTATCTTGAAGTTTCCTGTGAACCCACACTCACCATGCGCTGGTTAATGCCGCGGTTAGCCAGTTTTTTCCAGCTAACGGGCATAGACGTTCGATTATCGACGGCTGGCGGGCCAGTCAAACTGGCAGAATCTGGATTATCTTTGGCCATTCGGCGAGACGATTTTCATATCCCCCCTGAATACAGCAAGCACAATTTAGTTAATGAGTGGGTTGGCCCAGTATTTTCGCCTGAATATTGGCGGCAAATTCAGCAAAACTGGGGCGATATTGTCCTGCTGCATAGCGACTCTCGGCCCTCGGCATGGTCGGATTGGTCGCAGCGTTCGGGACACAATTTCTCAGCCAATAAGTCAAAATCCTTTGAGCATTTCTATTTCTGCCTGCAGGCGGCGGTTGATGGACTCGGAGGCGCCATAGGCTCGTATCCCCTGATTGTTGACGACCTAACAAGCGGCAGGCTCGTCGCGCCATTTGGCTTTGTCCCATCAGGGCATCAATATGTGTTATTGAGTCATACGGAAAGACTTGGCAACAATGAATTGGCTTTCTTCAACTGGTTAGAGGAGACCCTCTCCTTATGCCAACCCGAAACCGCCTAAGCCACGGAGCCCGTATAAAATGAACTTACAACTCCCTAGTGGGAGCTTAACGCCCCATCACTCAGCATGACGCAATCAGAGTCCCCGCTGCCATTCCTGCCTTAAGGGAATGCTGCGCGGCACGTTAATCGCCTGCTCAACCTGTGCCAGCAATTTGGCCTTGCTCTTGGTCTTGTTCTTACCTAATACTCCTTTTAAGACAAGGTCGCTACATGCGTGCTGCTGCAACAGCGCAACACCACTTCAGCTATTGAAGAGCATGACCTAGGACTTCATCCCTGCAGCACGAACTTTTTTGTAACGTCGCCAGCAATGACTCAAAAGTTTATCCCCTTTTGATATTGCCCAGCACTCGGCCATGGCCACTTTCACTATGCCATGAAGACATAAGCCAAACATCGCTAGCGATGTGACAAAAAATAGGTGTCAAAATTTAGACATTGCCATTTTTATTTGACTCGCACCAATAACTGGCTGTTTCTGTATCCAAAAGCATTTTCAACAATAAACTAACTGCTAATTGAATGAAAAACAGTCAAAATCCAGTCTGGTTTAACCAGTATATTTTTTGAACAGTTTTATATCTTTCATTTCAACGACATCAACTAAAACCCGCATTCTTACTGGGTTTTAGCCTATATACATTCATTTTTCTCTACCCTAGAATGCCCCCGCGAAACAGCTCAAAAACTGTTTGCCTTGTTAAA
The DNA here is from genome assembly GCF_029843705.1 of Shewanella sp. GD03713. NCBI lineage: Bacteria > Pseudomonadati > Pseudomonadota > Gammaproteobacteria > Alteromonadales > Shewanellaceae > Shewanella > Shewanella sp. GD03713. The sequence continues at coordinate 607,464 of NZ_JAOCIW010000001.1, read as the reverse complement.
TGGAACTTATGTCCCCTAATTGAACGTTAGTGCCCATAAGTTTCACGTTTTGCCCTAAAGCTGAAGAGATAAACAATGAAATACTCTGCCATGATGCTAAGCAGTTTACTGCTCACAAACACTGTCCTCGCTGCAGATATGCGTCCTTTTGAAGGCACGCTGTCCCTCGAGGTGGAAGATTTCTCGGAGCATGCCATTGAAACGTTTCGTCTCCACGGTAAACAAGGCGAAGTACATGATTTAGCCTTAGCATCGACACCTCGTTGGTTAAAACCCGGTCAAAGCGTCCGTGTGTTTGGCCATGCTAATGGCAAACAATTGCAGGTGAGTGATAGCAGCGTCAGCTTACTGCAAACCAATGAAACGACTTCTTCGGCTCAAACCGTCAACTCGGCCATCACACCGATCAGTGGCAACAGAAGCGTACTAGTGGCGGAAGTCAACTTTGCGATCAATCCGATCGTAAAACTGACTGAAGCCGAGATCCAAGATCTGTTGTTTAATCAATCTTCGGCCTTCTACGAAGAAAACTCCTATGGCGCAGTTTCCCTCTCGGGCGACACTACCAGCCCAGTTACTGTCGATGTGGATGTCTCTGTATGTAACACTGACGCCGTCGCCTTAGCCGCTGACCAAGAACTCAGTGCCCGTGGCTTTAACCTCAATAATTACGACCATGTTATGTACTTGATCCCGACTCACCCTAAGTGTACTTGGTCAGGTAAGGCCAATGTGGCAGGCAAGCGTAGTTGGATCAAACGAGTACAGTTATCCACGATTAACCATGAATTAGGGCACAACCTTGGCTTATTCCATGCAAATAAAAAGGATTGTGGTGCCGTTACCACCGCTGACAGCAGCCAATGCACTATCACTGAATATGGCGACTATCTCAGTGCAATGAGTGGTACTAATACACCTAAGCATTTCAATGCATTCCATAAGGAGCAATTAGGTTGGCTGAGTGGCGATCGTATCAAAACCGTCACAGCCGATTCTCGGGTAACCCTATCACCCGTAGAGGCTGAGGGTAACTTCCCCCTGCTGTTAAAAATTCCCAATGGCCAAGATTCTTCAGGTAACGAGCTGTTTTACTATGTTGAATATCGTCAGCCAACCGGCTTTGATAGCTCACTGGCTACCGAAGCTGCCGCAATGCTGAATGGCGTAAGATTACGCGAAGGCGCTAGCAACAATGCCGCTAGCAGCTATTTGCTTGACCCAACACCAAACAGCAGTAGCTATGATTGGGATGACATCAGCTTGGCTCCTGGACAATCCTTTGAACAACAAGGTATCCGTATCGATGTCGTCGCATCAGACGCTTCCTCTGTCACCTTAGATGTAGTCATGCAAAACAGCGCAGCTCAGTGTATCCGTGGCACTAGCAGCTTGACGGTACAAGCGGCTGTCTCACAATTGCAACAGGGGCAACAAGGTTCTGTCGATTTGCTGCTCACCAACAATGACAGTAGTGCCTGCCCAGAAACCACTTACAGCCTGACAACGCAAGCTGATGCGGGTTTATACGCAAACTTAGCAAACAACAGTGTGACACTTGCACCACAAAGCAATCTGCATCTGACACTGTCGTTAGAAGCACTGCAAGCAAGCGGTAGCAATACTTGGAAAGTGATTGGCAGCAACCAAACTAGCTCACAGCAGGCGGTGAGTTCAGGTAGCGTATTGTTAACTGCAGCAACCAGTAATACTGCACCACTCGCTGTGAATGATGATTTCAACGATATCAGCGCGAGTACGGTACTGAATGTGCTGGCCAATGACAGCGATTTAGATGGTGACAGCCTGTTCATCAGTGGCACCACTCAAGGACTGAATGGAAAAGTGACTGTCAACGCTAACAATACCCTGACCTATGTGCCCTCTAAGCGCTTTAAAGGCAGTGATAGCTTTAGCTACACAGTGAGTGATGGCAAACTGACCGCAGTTGCAACTGTCACTATCAGCCCTAGCACCACAAGCGGCGGCACGACGGATACCAGCACAAGTACTGGTGGCAAAGGTAAAAATAGATAATATGAGCAAATAAAAAGGGCCGTAATGACGGCCCTTTTTGCTAATACACAACTCAGTTAACTATTCTTGCACGGGTAATGGACACAAATCGCAGCTCGCGGTATCCGAGTTACCAATTGTCGCTAAATCACCCGTATCGACCACAGGAGAAGTCGCCCTCGCCGTTGCGGTGTTAGACAAAGTACCGTCGGCACCTGTGGGTAATGTGCTTGGGAAGTAATGACTTTGGGTTAACTCACAAACATGACCACCAAAGTTACCTTCCACTTCACCCGCCGTATTGGTACACATTAGGCTGTTACCATCGCAGCTATAACCCGAGCCGCAATCGTTGTTGGTTAGGCACTGTTTTGCAAAATCCAAACTGAATGTGGCATTTAGACTACTGTCCACAGAGTCTGTCAGAGAGACATCCAACGGTGCGTCCCCCGTGTTACAGACGGTAATGTCGTAGTCTTTTCGCAGAGCGACCAAACCGCTGTTTTCTGCCAGTGATACGCTACAGTTTTTCGCAATAGTTAACCTAGGACTCAAGGCTAACGAATCGCAGGTTGCAGTGTACGGTTCGGCACTGATACTGGCAGATCCAAAGCTCACACTGGCATCAACAGTGTTAGTACCACCATTCACATTAGAGATGTAATACCCTGTATAGGTCAGCATTTCGTTAGGAGCCCAACCATCAGCACCATTAGCAAACGCGCTCAAGGCTTGGCTAATGCTAAAGGCGGTACCGTTGCTAGGAGTATCGTTGATGGTGACAGTTTCACCGGCACCAATGCTACCGACCCCAGTATTAGTGAGTTGCAAGGTGTAATCGATACGGAATTGATTACTGCCGGTCAGCTCAGTCGCACTACAGGTTTTCGCAATCGCAATACTACAGAGAGGGAAATCGCCACCTAAAAAGTCCTTCAATTGGGCGGTTTCAGAACGAGACGACCGGGTTTCGATGAGGAAACTACTGAAACAAGGAATTTCACTCACTCCCGCGGCCAAGAATGCTTGGGTCACATTCAAACGACCTTCAAAGAAGGATTCATAGGGATAAGTGTTAGGTATGCCCGCTTTGTTTTCATAGGGCCACAAACCATTGGCCACGCCAGCAAGTTCAGGATTTTCATTGGTAATGGCGCAGGCAACGCCAGTATCACCTGCGGATAAACATTTGGCTCCGGCATCGCCAGAGGCATAGAGCAGTTCCAAATGTTCAGAGACATCACCACCCGAATTCACCCAGCGCATCACTTGCACAAAAGGCACAGAGTTCGAATCCTGAGGGTATTCCATGATGATAAATAAGTCATTTTCTTGGTGTTGTCCGGTAAATTGGTTACCTGAGCCTGGGCCGACTTTATCTTGGAAGAACCAAAATCCCATAATAGCGTCACCATTGTTGGCATAACGCTCAGCACCAAAGTAAAACACTAAGTCATCACTAACACTGCCGTTATTAATAAAATAGGCAGCTGCATATCCATTGCGCAGGTCATCCTTATCGGGTACGGCACCGTCTTTGTACCACCATTCGGTCACATCTAAGGTGTCTTTCGAGCCCCCTTTCCAAAAAATCGTTTGTGGTGGCAAGTCGGAAATCACTCCAGTGGTGACATTCGCTGTACTGCTACCTAAGTTAATCGTTTGCCAATCATCGAGTGTAGTCTGCTTGACAATATTACCATCCAGCTCGACCTTATCTACCGTAGCCTGTACACCGTATACCATCAATGTGCAGACCCAAAGCAGAAGGGTACGAAACAATAGTTTGAGTTTCATAACATTCTCCTCATTTCCTGTGGACGGAATCCCGCTGCACCCACCAACCTCTGCATATGCGCATTCCGGATTGTGAACATCTGCACTAAGCAAGCCACAAGCCAAAATCTAATACATTGATATATAATAAATTAAAAGAGATGACTGGATAAGATGTGTCACAACGGTGAAGCAGACTGTCGCAGGATAAATAGACGGACTAAGGCACCTTTATCTGACACTTTTTCAGGAGTCGATAGAAGGTCGCTCTGGAGATATTTAATGAGCGGGCGGCGGCGGAAATATTATGTTTATGATCGCTAATGGCTTTAAGTAATACTTCTGCCTCATGCTCTGCGCGGCAGCGCGCGAGATCTTGGCTGGTACGATTTGCCGTGAGTGAATCTAGCCCTAACAACTGTGCAGTAATAATGCAGTCATCAGTTAAGACCATAGCCCGACGGATCCGGTTACGCAGCTCGCGCACATTGCCCGGCCAATTGTAGTGTTTCATCGCACAGCGGGCATCGTCACTAAAATGAAACTGAGTACAGTTATCCGAATGTTCTAACAAGAATTGTTCCGCGAGCAGCATGACCTCGTCACTATACTGTCTCAAACTTGGCACATGCAAGCGTAACACATTGATACGGTGATATAAATCCTCACGAAAGCGGCCTTCGTCAATCGCGGCCTCTAAATCCTGGTGGGAGGCAAATAACAAACGGCAATCTACTTTTATGGGCGCATTGCCACCAATTCGCATAATGTGTTTATCATCCAAAAAGTGCAGTAAGTTGACCTGTAAGTCTAAGGGGAGATCGGCAATTTCATCTAAAAACAGTGTTCCACCATGGGCTTGCTCTAAATGACCGATATACCGTTTATCGGCGTCGGTAAAGGCACCTTTCTCATGGCCAAAGAGGGTGGAATGGATAAGCCCTGTAGGCAGCGCGCCACAATTTACTGTGATAAATGGCCCTTCGTGCCTTTTAGATAAACTATGTAAGGTTTTAGCACATAGTCCTTTGCCAGAGCCCGTTTCACCGCTCAGTAATACGGTTTCATCCGACAGACTAAATTTATGCAGCCGCTGACGCAGCTGTTGCAATAAGGGATGCTCCCCCCTAATGGTCGTTAAAACCTTTACAGGCCCCTTCCCTCCTTTCGATGGTGTCAACTGCGCCATACCCCAAGCGTGTCCAAGGGTATCGGCAAAGCGATTCCAATCAAATGGGCGATGGTAATAATCAACAAAATTAGCGGCGCTGAGCCAGCTGCAATGCTGCTCCAAGGCGCTATCGGTAACGGCAATCCAATGCAAGGAGGGATATTCGGCTTGAATAACCGTAATTTCTTTAGCGAGTAAGACTTGGTTAGTGTCACTGATAAAAGCTATAGCAACACGTAAATCATATTTTTGCAGCAATACTAAAGCGTCAGCTGCCGACACTGCTTTTAAACAGTTCCAAGCCGCTTGTTTAAGTTCTTCACTACACTCAGGTAGAGATTGCTCAGGATCGAGTACCAGCAACCACCTTTTCCAACGAGTATCTACAGGAGTCGGCTTCGCGATTTCATCCATATTAAGGGGGCAAATGAACCTATTACTTATCTAGTCTAGAAGGACAATGACTTTCCGACAAACCTGACCAGAATGGTTCAATTAGACCTTAAATGCTTAATACGTTTTACCTGATAATCTCATGCGATGCATGTCCATTAAGGATCAATCATGCTTTTGAAAAATTTATAAATTTTCAAATGCAACCGCAACATCTTGTATGAACTTATGGTATGAACAATATAGGGTATGACTAATAGTTGCAGTATCGATAAAACCCGTTCAAGTAGTGAACGCTAATGGATTACAGAGCTTACCAATACTGCACGGGACGATTAAGCGATGACTTGATGGTAAGTTTCCACATGGAAAGACTCGACTAACTCGGGCATCACCTGATGGAAATAATGCTGAATGGCATCCTTAGCGCAGTGCTCATCGAATGCCGCGATATCGACAAACTTCTCCACAAAGGTCACGCGGCGCGGTTCATCACGGCTGACGTTGAGTTCATAACGGATGCAGCCCGCTTCGCGGCGCGTATCGGGGATCAGCGAAGCGAGCGCCGCAATCAAGGCCTCGGTTTGACCTTCTTTCGCTAAAAAGCTCGCGACGCAAACGAGTTGTTGTTGATTGATTTTATAGTCCGTAGAAGTTGTCATTTGACTTCCTTAATAAGAGTAAATTCAGCTAGTTAACACCAGATTACTTAGGCTGGTAGCGCATATCAATATGGGGAATGCCATCTTCCAAATACATGTCGGAACAGGCGTTAAACCCAAGTTTTTGATAGAAGCTTTTCAGATAATCCTGAGCACCAATTTGGATACCCGCTGCAGGCCAAGTGCTAAGAGCGGCATCAATCGCCCGTTGCATCAAGGGCATAGCCAGTCCTTTACCTCGTCCCGCTAGAGACACGACGACTCGGCCAATACTGGCCTCGGGATAACTCAGCCCAGGAGGTAAGATGCGGGCATAGGTGAGTAACTCGCCCGCTGGCGATAAGCCGATTAAATGCTGGGTTTCAGGGTGTCTATCTTTATCGTCAAGCTCTGGATAAGCACAGGCCTGCTCGACCACAAACACATCGACTCTCAATTTGAGAATCTCATACAAAGTGTTAGCAGTTAATTGATTAAATTTAAGATTTTGCCACTCGACTGAATCTTGTATCGACATAAAAAGGCTCTGCGTACAACCGGAAAAGAGCCCGAGTCTACCACAGCGGTCGCCGCATAAAAAAGCGCCTTAATCCTGGGGGAATTAAGGCGCAAGGTTACGCATTGCGAAAACGAAATGAGTCAGTCTTATTCGATCGCCGCATCGTGGGCGACTGGCCCTTGAGGTTTACGGATAAGCAGCACAGCCAGCACGGCAATTAACAACAGGGCACCCATAATCAAAAACACATCGTTATAGGCTTGAATATAGGCCTGCTGACTCACGGTTTGCCCTAACAGAGCCTTGGCCTGCATGGAGGCGGTATAGGGATCCGAGCCGCCCTGTTGCAACATACTGGCACTCTGATTCAAATAGTCCTGCGCCTGTGTACTGACCGCAGGTAAAGACTCCTTCACATGGGCCAAATGGCTGCGGGCCAAGTTATCGGTTAAGGTCGCCACCAGCGCGATACCAAAGGCACCGCCTAAATTACGCATCACGTTCAATACGGTCGAAGCCGAAGGATTCTCATGGGGCTTTAAATGGGCCGTCGCCAGCATACCAATGGGCACTAAGATAAAGGGCTGGCCTAAGGCGCGCACCACTTGGGAGGCAATCATCTGCGGCCCAGCGTAATCGGCGGTCATTTGGCTATTCATGTAATAACTGAGGGCAAACATAAAAAAGCCGAAGGCGGCTAAGTAACGCCCGTCGAAACGTTGCATTAAACGCGGCACTAATGGCAATACCAATAGCTGCGGGAAGCCCATCCACATAATAACTTCACCGATTTCCAGCGGCGTGTAATCATGCACTTGAGACAAATAAAGTGGGATCAAATAGATAGCGCCAAAGAGAGCCATCCCCAGCAAAAAGTAAGCTATGGTCGAAAGCACAAAATCACGTTTACCGAGCAGGCGTAAATTCACTAAAGGGTCTTTGCGCTTAAGCTGGATCCACACAAACAGCACTAAATTCACCGCGGCAATGATGGCAAGATTGCGGATCAAATCCGAGCCAAACCAATCCTTGCGGTTACCTTCCTCAAGTACCACTTCGAGGCAGCCCATACCCAGCGCCATAGTGACAATGCCCGCTAAGTCGGCATTTTTCAGTTTGTCCCACACCACGGGGCGTTTTTCGAGACCATAGGCCAACATCGCCATCACCAGCAAGCCGGGCGGCACGTTAATATAAAACAGGTAATGCCAACTAAAATGCTCAGTTAACCAACCACCTAAGGTTGGGCCAATCGAGGGAGCAAACGTCGCCGTCACCCCGAATAACGCCATCCCCACGGCACGTTTATTCTCGGGTAAAAATTCTAAGATCAACCGAAAGGCTAGCGGGATCAGCGCGCCACCAAAGAAGCCCTGCAACGCCCGAAAGGCGATCATGGCCTCGAGGTTCCACGAAATAGAACACAGGATAGAAGCAAAGATAAAGGCAGCTGTGGTCCACAGCAGATAACGCCTGACCGAAAGCCCTGTGCTTAACCAACCCGAGAGCGGGATCGCAATCATCTCTGCAACAAGATAAGCCGTTGAAATCCAACTACCTTCCTCCAGAGTTGCCCCAAGGCTGCCTTGAATTTCCTTCATCGAGGCATTGGTGATTTGAATATCGAGGATCGCCATAAAGGCGCCAATCAAACCACCAAAAACAGCAATCCACGAACGGCGACTACCACGCTCATATTCGCTCGGTGTAGCCCCCGCGGCGATAGCCTCAGGTGCCGCAGCAATTGTGCTCATGTTAACGACCTACTTAGCGACCGACGTTAGCAGCGATGGCTGTCGTCGGATGCGACGCAGTATCGACCTTCACCACGGCACTTAAACCGGGGACGACACGCGCCTCTTCTTCTGAGAGATCTAAACGGATCCGCACCGGAATACGTTGCACGATTTTAGTGAAGTTACCCGTGGCATTTTCGGCGGGCAGCAGACTGAATTTGGCTCCGGACGCCGGCGACAGACTATCGATAACACCTGTAAAGGTTTTGTCGGGAAACGCATCGAGACTGACCTGCACCGACTGCCCAGGTTGCATATGTTGGATTTGGGTTTCTTTAAAGTTCGCCGTGATCCACACAGCCCCATCCGGAACCAAACTGTAGAGTGCCTGGCCGGGTTGCACATATTGCCCCACCATGGCGCCGCGTTTACCAATCACCCCAGAGAAAGGCGCGGTCACGCGGGTATCATTAAGCTGAATTTTAGCCAACTCCAATGCCGCATTCGACTGCTCAACCACAGAGCCAGCTTGATTAAGCTGGGCATTGAACACGGCAAGCTCACGCTCTTTAGCCACTAACAGTGCCTTGGCTTCATCCAGCCCAGCGGCGGCAGAATCAAAACCTGCCTGCAATTGGTCGACATCGTCCTGTGAGCTGTAGTTGCTGACTTTTAACTTTTTAGCACGAGTTAACTGTTGCTCAGCACGCAGTTTGTCGGCCTGCGCTGCGACCACGCCCGCACTCGCTTGGCTGATCAACGCATGTTGTAATTCCACCTTAGCGGCTAAGGTTTGCAGATCGGCCTTAGCACTGGCGAGTGACGCCTCGGCTTGGCTGACTTTCGCGCTAAACTGGTTATCCTCAAGCTGCGCCAATAACTCGCCCTTACGCACATGCTGGTTATCGGTCACATCGGATAACACTACGTAACCAGGAACTTTCACACTCACATGGGAGATATCGGCCTCAACATAGGCGTTGTCAGTGGTTTCGATAAAACGTACTTGCGTCCACCAGTAATAGCCGCCCCCCGCGACAGCGGCGAGTATCAGTGGAACGGCGATGATGAGCTTACTTTTGGACATGAATGACTCCTTGATTAGTGAGTGCTAGTGTACTACTGTCTCATCACGTTTATTAGATAGTTAAAAATCAACCCACTGTTTCACAGGTGTAACAATCATGGATCTCAATCGTGTGCAGATATTTGCCCAAGTCGTCGAGCAAGGCAGCTTTACTGGCGCCGCCAAGGCCCTGGGTTTAACTAAGGCCACAGTCAGTCGCAAGATTGCCGAACTGGAGTCAGATACTGGCACCCAATTGTTATTCCGAACGACCCGCGCCCTCAAACTCACCGAGGCGGGATCGAGTTATTACAATCGGATCAATAAGATCTTGAGCGATCTACAGAGCGCCGAAAATCAACTCAGCGCCCACCAGCAATTGATTAAAGGCAACCTAAAAATAGTGTGCCCCATCGAGTTAGGCCAATTGTTCCTCGGGCCTATTTTCGCCCAGTTTTTAACCCTTTATCCCGATATCACCATTGAGGCAGAGCTCACTAACCGCAAGGTCGATGTAATAGAAGAAGGCATCGATTTGTTATTCCAAATCGCCGACTCGAGCGATACGCGTCTGCAGAGTTATTCCTTAGTTAACGCCTACAAATCATTGATGGCAAGCCCAAGTTATTTAGCCGAGCACGGTACCCCAAAAGTGCCGCAGGACTTAGCCAAGCATAAAGCGATTCGCTTACAGTCGGCGCATATTGAAGGGGCGTGGAAGCTGTTTGATGGCCAGTCTTGGGTGGTGATAGAACCCGTCACACAGCTAACAGTAAACAATGTCACCATTGCCCGCGAAGCCGCCATTGCAGGGCTTGGCATTACGGCCGTGCCGTCGATTATTGCGCAGGAAGCGATAGAGAAAGGCTATTTAGTGCCGCTCCTCGACGATTATCCAATGGTGCAAACCAAAGTGGTGCTCAGCTATCCCAAACGGGCGTATTTACCACGAAAATATCGCGTCTTTATCGAATTTATCTATACCGCACTGTTCAAACGCTGGGGGTCACAGGTATTAGAAGTGCCAGAATTTATCGGTCAGCAAGAGCAGCCTTCCCCACGCCAAACTTAACAATTGTAACTTTCAGAGGGTGAAATCAGACGGCGAAGGATAAATCCAGAAAGTCAGAATTGCCTTAATCCTTAAGCCCCTATAAGCTTGGCAAGGTAACAGGCAGCAAAAGACCCTTAGGTTTTCCTGATACAGATAACACAATAAAATTTAACATTTCATTTTTAATTTCGGAGGAAACCTAATGAGCTTAATTAAAGAGTTCAAGGCTTTTGCGTCCCGTGGCAATGTGATCGATATGGCGGTGGGTATTATCATCGGTGCCGCTTTTGGCAAGATAGTCTCATCCTTTGTAGCCGATATCATTATGCCGCCAATTGGGATCATCTTAGGTGGCGTGAATTTCAGCGATCTGAGCATAGTGTTGCAAGCCGCCCAGGGCGACGCGCCAGCGGTAGTGATTGCTTACGGTAAATTCATTCAAACCATCATCGACTTTACCATTATCGCCTTCGCGATTTTTATGGGCTTAAAAGCCATTAACAGCCTAAAACGCAAACAGGAAGAAGCGCCGAAAGCGCCACCTGCACCGACCAAAGATCAAGAGTTGTTATCAGAGATCCGCGATCTGCTTAAAGCGCAGCAAGAAAAATAAGCTAACGCCATTTTTATCTGATTGATTGCAATAAAAAACCCATCGACTTCGATGGGTTTTATTTTTGTTCAAGCGCTTAGCTTACTCGGGCACGTCGTGCACTGTTTCGCTATAGTCTTGCACGACTTCGGCAACACGGATGCGATAAGAGTTAAATAAGCAAGGCACAATGCCAGATTGCTCAGCAATGCTGTGGGCCATTTGATTACGCCATTGGGTAATAGAGGCCATGTCATCCCAAAACGATAAGCTCAGCACCTTGCCATCGTCGGTTAAGCTCTGAAACCGTTCAATTGAAATCAGCCCCTGACGCCCTTCTAAATATTGGCGCATCTCAGCTGCCACGTGCAGATATTCTTCCTTGCCTTCTTTCGTGGGCACGACTTCAAAAATGACTGCGATCATAATGCTCTCCAGAGATAGTAATCCTTAATACCAGAGCTAAGCCTAGCCTAGATCGCGCACTATAGCTCACTGATTTTTAACTTTAACATTGAGCCTTGCCACAAAATGAGGCCAAGGCTCAATATCCCACTAGGTGGGCGACTTATCGTGACGATATAACCAGCGATACAGAGTCGGTAACACCAATAACGTCAGTGCCGTAGAGCTAAACAGCCCGCCGATAATCACCACCGCCAGCGGCTTTTGGATTTCGCTGCCCACACCCGACGACACTAAGATGGGGATCAAGCCCAAGGCCGAGGTCAATGCCGTCATCAGCACGGGACGTAAACGGCCAACCGTGCCTTCGTAAACCGAGTCATAGAGCGACTCGCCGCTCTGCCTACGCTGATTAATCGAGTCCACTAACACCACGCCATTGAGCACAGCCACCCCAAACAGCGTGATAAAACCAATGGAGCTTGGCACCGACAGATAAGTGCCGCTGACAAACAGCGCCACGATACCGCCGATCAATGCCAAAGGAACGTTTGCCATGATCAATAAGACCTGCTTCAGCGCACCAAAGGAGAAGTACAACAGCAAGGCAATCAAAGCGATAGAGATAGGCACCACCAACATCAGCTTTTGTTGTGCCCTCTGCTGGTTCTCGTACTGACCACCCACAATCACCGTATAGCCCGCGGGCAAATCGGCCTGAGGCACCAGCGCATAGATATCTTTGACCACAGATCCCATGTCCCGCCCCGCCACGTTGGCTTGCACCACCACGCGGCGCTGCACATCATCACGGCGAATATTCGGCGGCGCCATTTCCACCTCAACGCTGGCCACCTCACCTAAACGCACTGTGGCACCATTGCTGCCGCTAAGGAGTAAATCCTTAATCACATCCGGGCTGCTGCGATACTCGGCTGCGAGGCGCAAATTGATGTCGTATCTCGCGTTACCGTCGATCACCTGTCCGGCGCTGGCACCACCAATCCCTTGGCTGACTAGCGACATCACTTGGTCGACGCTGATGCCATAACGGGCAAGCTGCGAGCGGTCTGGCCGCACCACCAGCTGCGCCTCACCACTGACCTGCTCGAGGGACACATCCACGGCACCGGGGATTTTCGCCACCAGATCGGTGAGCACTTGTCCCTTTTCTGATAAGACATCTAAATCGGGGCCAAAAAGCTTAATCGCCAACTGCGCCTTTACCCCAGAGAGCAACTCATCGACCCGCGTCGCAATCGGTTGTGAGAAGGTGAGTAGCAGCCCTGGGAAGACACTAAGCTTTTCTTCCATCAGCCGTTGCAGCTCCAAACGCGAGCTAGCCGATTGCCATTCTTCGATGGGTTTAAGGCCGATATAGACTTCGATATTGCTGACAGGCTCAGGATCGCCGCCTAATTCGGGCGCACCGATACGGCTCAAGGCATATTCCACCTCGGGGAATTCCAGCAACATGGCCTCAAGCTTTGGCGCTACATCTAAAGAAGTGCCAAGGCTCGCGGTCGGTGCCAGCGTCACCCTAAGGTTAATCGTGCCTTCCTCTAGCTCGGGCACAAACTCGGTCCCCAACCTTGGCAGCAAAACCATACTCATGGCAAACATCAGCAGCGCACTGATCATCACCAACTTTGGCCTAGCAAGGGTTGCACTCAGCAGCTTGCGATAGGCTGAGTCCAAAGGTGCTAAGACGACGCTCTCCTTGAGCACGACGCCACGCTTAAACAGATAAACCGCCAGAGCAGGCACGGCAATCAAGGCCACCAGTAAAGCGGAAATCATCGCCAAAATAATGCTGACCGCCATAGGTTGGAACAACTTGCCCTCAACCCCTTCCAGCGCAAATAACGGCGCAAACACCACAATGATGATGGCGGTCGCGAAGAAGATCGGACTGCAAACCTCTTTCGCCGCCAGCATAATGCGCACGGCCATGCTGTTATCCGCGTCTAAAGCATGAGCACTGCCATCCTCATCGCCATGATATGGGTCAACTTCGCCATCGGCGCGGCTTCTCGCCTGGGCTAAATGACGGCGGTCTGGCTGAGTTAAATGTTTGAAAATATTCTCAACCATCACCACAGAACCATCGACCAACATACCAATGGCCACCGCTAACCCACCAAGAGACATCAAGTTGGCAGACAGGCCATAGTAAGACATCACCATTAGCGCCAAACCAATAGATACTGGTATAGACAGCAGCACCAACAGGGTGGCGCGGATATTCACGAGGAACAGCGCCAAGATCACCACGATAAACACAAAGGCCATTAATAGCGCATCGCGCACTGTGGTAACGGCTTTATCCACTAAATCCGCTTGGTCGTAAAATACCTCGAAGGACACGCCCTTTGGCAGGGCCTGTTCAATCAGATTAATCCGCGCATCGATATCATCAATCGTCGCCTTAGTGTTGGCGCCCATGCGCTTGAGCACAACGCCCGCCACCACTTCACCCAAGGCCTGCGCTTGCCCCGCTTCATCGCGGCGCGTCATAGTCACGGCCCCAACACGGATCTCACTGCCAAAATCGACCTTAGCAATGTCGCCCACTCGCACAGGCGTGCCACGCACTTCTGTCAGCGGAATTTGGGCGATCGCGGCAAGCCCTGCTTCACCCGCGGGTAACATGCCATAACCCCGCACCACCAATTGCTCCTGGCCTTGGTCCATAAACCAGCCACCAGCGTTGCGGTTATTGCTCTCAAGCGCCTCACTCACCTGCGCCATCGACAAACCATAGGCTCGCAGCTTGTTAGGGTCGACCTGCACTTGATACTGGCGCACCTCGCCGCCAAAGGATAAAACATCGGTCACGCCGCCCACCGGCATCATGATCAGTTTAACGAGGTAATCGTTAAGGCTACGCAGCTCGGCGGCATTAATGCCAGAGCTAGGATCTGCCCGCAGAATGTACTGATAAATCTGCCCTAAACCCGAAGTATTAGGGCCAATTTCTGGCACACCCACCCCGCTTGGGATCATCTCCCGCGCCGCCTGTAACTGCTCAAACACTTGCTGACGGGCAAAATAAATATCCGTGCCCTCGGCAAATACCACGGTCACAATGGACAAGCCAGTACGCGAAAGTGAACGCACCTCGGTCACCGCTGGCAAGGCATACATGGCCGATTCGACCGGATAACTGATGAGCTTCTCCACCTCTTCGGCGGCCAAGCCCTCGGCCGCAGTATTGATGGTCACCTGCACGTTGGTCACATCGGGAAAGGCATCCAGATTCAATTTGGGCAACATGGCGACACTAGCGGCCACCACAGCAAGCAGTGCGAGCACTACTAATAGCCGATTTTTAATCGCGGCTTCGATTGCTTTTTGCAACATATAAATTCCTCGCGCATTCGCCCTAAGCCTTTAAAAAGGCGTAAAAATAGGGCTTGATAAGGTTCGACTCATCGGCATTAGTGGGCATGAATATCAAAGCCAGCTTTGGCCTGTTCCGACGCTAAGAAAAATGCGCCTCCCACTACCACTTTTAGTTGTGCCTGTCGTGCCTTATCTAACTTGTCGCCGCGCACTAGGCTTAAGCCACGCTGACTCTGCACCAGCTCCACCTCAATGGCTTCAAACCCATCCTCGTCTTGAATAAAGATCTGCCAATCGCCATCCCCGCTGCGGGTAAGCGCCGCATCGGGCAAGACAATTCCTGAAGAAAAACCTGATGATAAGTCGCTGCCCTTGGGCGCATCGGCAAAATACAGCTCGGCAAATTGCCCCGCGTGCAACACATGCTCAGGGTTGGGCATACTGACTAAAATCTGCTCGGTGCGGGTCACACTATCCAGCTCATGGGAGCGGCCGATAATCTTGCCCGCCAGCGTTTTATCCCCCACTTGCACTAACGCCGGGCCGCCGACATTCACATTGGCCGCCTGCGCCGGGGTTAATTGCGCTTCCACCCACAGGTGCGACTCATCGGTCAACTGCATTAATGGTGTGCCAGCGGTGAATACTTGGCCTAGCATGGCAATATCCTGCTGCACACGGCCATTGATAGGCGCTAAAAGTTGATAGCTGCCGATAGCTTCTGGAGTCGACTCTAAGGTACGGATCTGTGCATCCGTCATCTTGATCGCCTCCAGAATTGCTCGCTTAAGTTCGGCATCGACCTGCGCCTGCATTCTGCGGCTCACGCTCACAGCTCCCTCGCTCATCCGACGCACTCGACTCCACTCGGCGGCGGCATTGATATATTCCGCCTGCGCCTTGGCGACTTCTGCGCCGCCTAAGGTCAGTAAGGGCTCACCTTTTTTCACCTCTTGGCCGGGCACCACATGGCGCGCCTGCACCCGCACATCCAGCTGCGGCGCTAAGGTCGCGGTTCTATCACGGTCAACCACTAAGGTCGCCGTCGCCCGAATATCGAGATTAAGATTGCCAAGGCTTAAGCTTTCGCTGCTCAGGGGCAACAGGCGCACGCCGGCAAGTTCTAACTGCGCAGGCGTAAAAGTAAGCGCCTGCTCACCATGGTCATCTTCCGTCGCGGAAGCGCTCTTTTCCGCCTGATTGGTGACCTTTTCAGCGTCGTGATCATGGCCTTCGCCCGCGAAGGTTGGCGCCATCAGGGTTAGGGAGGCAAGCATCAAGGCCAAGGCTAAACGGGAAGGAGTAAATAACGACCTCAAGCCTTCAGCAGACACTGTGCCCAAAGTATGGAAAGACGATTTTTGAGTAAATGAATTCATAGTGTTACCTCACAATTACTTTGCTGGCACGGCATTTGTGGAAGAAGTGGAACTTGATTTGTCGACGGATTTGTCGGCGAATGTGTCAACCACGGGCAGCAGCTGACCGCTGTCCCCCATCCAAGTTAACCAACTCTGATAAATTGCCGTTTCGAGGTTTAAACCGACCAAATAACTGGCCGCGAGCTGACGTCGACTCTGCAAATACTCGCTAGTACTCACATCACCCGAACGCCACTGCTCACTTAAGGATTTAGCGGCTTTACTCCCCGAGGCTGCGACTCGCTCGCGCCAATCTTGGTAGCGCGCCAGTAAACGGGGTAACGCATTGGTAAATTGTGCCTGTTTGGCCGTAAGTACTCGCTCACGGGCTAAGTAGTTCTGCTCCGCGATAGCGATGCCTTTATCGGCAACCGACTGTAACTCGCTGTAGTTATTCCGCACCTGCAAAGGGATCGCCACGCCGACGCCAAACTTGTTGTCATCGCCTTCCTTTTCAACACCGAGGTTGATGGTGGGATCGGCCGCCGTGTCCGCCTTAACCTTCATGGCATTGGCCTTCGCCAGCAACACCTGTTGATGGGCACTGGTCAATGCGGGTAAATCCACTTTCGGGGCCATTTGCGACACCCATTGGCCAATCTCGGGGATAAATTCCCTAAACCCCAGCTTATCGACTCCAAGTAATTCGATGACTTTGCCATCGGCCACTAACGCCGCTTGTTCGGCCAGCGCATAGTCGGCGGTGTTACTCGCCAATTCGAGCTTTAGCAGTTGCAATTCAACATCGGATAAATCCCCTGCCGCAAAGCGCTGCTCGGCAATATTGAGCTGTGCCTGCGTAAACCTTAATTGCTGCTCGGCAAAGGTCAGCGCCTTATTGCTCTGCGCCTGCTCGGCCAGCGCCAATAGCCGCTCGGCCAACATCTGACTGCGCTCTAGCTGTATATCCGCTAACAGGATTTGCGCCTCGAGCTGGGCAAGGCGGGTCGCCACGCCGCGCTTATCGCCCCAATCTAGGGTTTGGCTCAGCCCTAGGCTGTAGGTATCTGTGTCGGCGTTTTGATAATCGAGTCCAAGCTCAGGGTTATAGATGGCGCGATCCGCAGCCGCAATGGCAAGCTCAGCCTGTTGCTGCCGAGCAATTTGCGCCTGTACTTCGGGTAACTGATTAATTTGCTTGAGTAACTCAGGCAACCACTGATTGAGTGAGGCTTGAGTCTCAGTGGCTAATAAGTTGTCTGGTGCCAATTCAACCGATGAGGCGATTGAATCGTCCTTAAGCACTTTGGATTCGAGGGCTGAAGTTGCTGCAACGGCAGAGTTAACCTGTCCGCCGACGAGCACTAAGCTACTCATGAGGGCAAACAAGGTCTGGGCGATAATGGTTTTATTCATCGCAATTCCTAACAATATCTAATATTGATTGGCCCCACGCCATAGGCATACGGATACCAATCGAACACTCCCCAGAGGCGTTAAATATCGAATAAGCTCAAAGCGCTAGCGCGAGCCATGGCCGTTTTAGACCCATCATCGATGCTGTGGGGATAAATAAAGGGCTTATGGCGGCGCGCAAAAACGCTGCGATACGCGATAAGCAGATATTGAAGGTTAAGCGATGGGAGGGCGGTACTTAGGTAATTGATCTGCCGAGAAATAAGCTAAATCAGCCGGCACATAGGCCATATCAAACGCGACAGTCGTTTGGCTCTCGGTATGGGATAACAACGCCACATGACCGCCGTGACATTGGCAATCGAGGCAGAGGTCAAAATCTTGAATTTCAGTGGTTTGCACTAAGTGTGAGTGGCCACTCACGCTCGCAGTTGCTATGCCAGACTTGAGCGCCGTTTCGCCAAACGCCTCGGCACTGAATCCGAGTGTCTGCTCATTGGGGCACACACAATCCACACATTGGGCCAAGGTGGTCACGGGAGCACTAAATTGGAGATGGGGATGATTCTCGGCTTCTTCGGCGCCATTACCCGCATGTAACTGATGCGCACCCAAATTCGCGCCCGCAAATTGCAGCACGATAATGGCTATCAGTAGGGTGACCATTCGGCTAAAGAATGGCTTGGCGGTCGAAATCAAATATCACCTTTGGACAATTCAGTAGGTTGTTAAGCAATAGCTTGTGCAACTTCAGACAGGGATTCTAAGCATAAGTTCACAGCTTGCAACTAAAAAGAAGCCAAGCTGTGACGCTACTAGCTTGAAAAGCTTATTTAAACACGCAGTGTTTAGCGTAATCGGCAGCTTCGTTCGCCGTCCAATCGCCAGAAGGTTTATCCTTCATTTGCTTACACCAAGCTTCACTGCCCACCTCTGGCGCACAGGCACTTAAGCCTGCGGTAAAGGCCAACACTAAGGCGATAGCGCCTAATTTAGCGGTCGGTTTGGCAGTCATAGTTTTCAACAAAGACATAGTTAATTCCTTATAAGTAATACCCACCATGGGCCGTTAAAAAGTTGAACGTTTCGCAATCCAGTCGATGGCTTTAGCTTTTTGTTCTAAGGGGAACCAAGCCACTTCGCCCTGCATAAAGGGGCCGAGTAAACGCACAGCGTTACCCACCCAATCTGGGCCACCAACAAATACTAAGGCTTCAAAATTAGGGAGTTGGACTTCGCCGCTGCCCGTTAGCGACTCAAATTCCCAGCCTTCGAGTAAGACGTCCGCCTCGATATACAGGCAAACTTGTCCCCAATCCTTGCGGTAACTCTTAATGGCCGGCTGTAAACGGGTACGATAATCGGTTGATGAGAGTCGACCACTGGCGAAAAGACTGATAACACCCTTAGCAATATCGGGGATTTGGCATAACATAAAGGCACTCCGAAACGAGAACACTATTTTGCAAACGGGCAAACACGCCTGCCCAGCAAGAATGCGCCGATGATAACAAATCTATTGAAAAGCCATAAGCAGTTATTGCTCTCTTCTCAAAGCAATTGGACAAAACCCTAAGTCTGCCATGATAAAAATCTCAAACCGTGTGGAACTTCCGGAAAATGAAATCGAGTGGCAATTTATCCGCTCAAGCGGCGCTGGCGGGCAGAATGTCAATAAAGTCTCCACCGCCGCCCAATTGATTTTTGATATCAGAAACTCGTCATTACCCGAGTTTTATCAGCAGCGCCTGCTGCAAAAAGCCGATCATCGGATTACCGCCAGTGGCAAAATCATTATCAAATGTCAGGCGAGCCGCAGCCAAGAGGCGAATCGGCAAACCGCATTGGAGCAATTTATCGCCCTGGTTGCCAGCGTGGCCGAGGTGCCCAAAAAACGCATTCCAACCCGCGCGACCAAAAGCAGCCAAACCAAACGCTTAGATGCGAAAAAACAACGTGGCGCCACTAAAGCCATGCGACAGATTAAGTTTGATTAACCCCGCCGACAGCGCGGTGACATTCATAATGCAAAATCCGCCCGAACAGGTTAAGTTAATGGCATTCAACCCGTTAAGGCATGTCGTAAAAGGAAAGCGTAATGAATCATAAAGTTCTGCTCATCAATGGCCCCAATTTAAACCTCCTTGGTCGCCGTGAGCCCAGTGTTTACGGTCATCAAACCTTAGCCGATATCGTTGCCATTTTGAGTGAACAAGCTCAAGCAGCAGGTGTTGAACTTGAGCATATTCAATCGAATGCCGAATTTGAGCTGATCAACGCTATCCATGCCACCGATGCGCAGATGATCATTATCAACCCCGCAGCCTTTACCCACACCAGTGTGGCCCTACGTGACGCACTGCTTGGGGTAGATATTCCCTTCTTTGAAGTGCATTTATCCAATGTCCACGCCCGCGAGCCCTTCCGCCACCACTCCTATTTGTCCGATAAGGCCATTGGGGTGATTTGTGGTTTCGGCGCCCAAGGCTATGAGTTTGCCCTTGCGGCGGCGATTAAGAGATTGAAGGCATAAACGCGATTAGCGTGAGTACAGGGAGCCACAAGCCATGGCGGTTGACCTTCGAAAGATCAAAAAACTGATTGAATTAGTGCAGGAATCTGGGATTGCAGAACTGGCGATTACCGAAGGGGAAGAGTCTATTCGCATCACCCGCTACGGCCCACACACCGCAAGCACACCTGAGGGCGCGCATCATCCTGCGCCCTCTTCAGCACTGACGCCAAAGCCTGCCAAAGCCCGTGACGCCCTGCCTGTGATTGAAGGCTTTGTGCAGCTATCGCCCATGGTCGGCACCTTCCATGCCTCACAAGGCCAAACCGAAGCGCCCTTAGTGTGCATAGGTCAAAGGGTGGCGCGCGGCGACACGCTTTGCATCATCGAAGCCATGCGGATGCAAAATCCCATCGAGGCCGAGCGTGACGGCATAATCGGCGCTATTTGGGTGAAAGATGGGGACGATGTCGCCTTCGACCAGCCGCTGTTCACCCTGATCTAAGCCTAAACGTCCAGAGAACACCAAGAGGTAAAGATGATACTGATTACTGGCGCAAGCAGTGGCTTAGGCGCGGCATTAGCTGCCCTGTATGCCAAGGATAACCAAGCACTTACACTGACGGGGCGCGATGCCAATCGCCTGCATACCGTAGCCAATGCCCTTAGCCCATTTTCGACCCAAAGCATCAGCGCCATCAGTGCCGATTTAGCGGACGAAGCGAGTGTCGAAGCGCTATTCGATGGCCTTACCGATACCCCCAACACGGTTATCCACTGCGCTGGCAGTGGTTACTTCGGCGCACTGGAAACCCAAGGCATGAGTGAAATCCAAGCGCTGCTGAATAACAATGTCACTTCAACCATTCTGCTGGTACGTGAATTGGTGAAACGCTATAAACAGCAAGCAGTTAAGGTTGTGATCGTGATGTCTACCGCCGCCCTCGCCGCCAAAGCGGGAGAGTCGACCTACTGCGCCGCCAAATGGGCGGTGCGGGGCTTTATCGAATCGGTACGTTTGGAGCTCAAGCAGAGTCCGATGAAGTTGATTGCGGTTTATCCCGGCGGTATGGATACCGGCTTTTGGCCGAGTAGTGGTAAGAATCTAGATACCTCAAGCTTTATGTCCGCCGATGAGGCCGCAGGCATGCTAAAACAAGCACTGCTCGCCACTGAACATGGTTATATCGCCGATATCACCATACAAAGAGGTTAAGAAGTTTACTTAAAAGCGGCGCAGATATAGATCTGCGCCGTCATGGTCAGCTTAATCAATGCAGTTTGCAGTGCAAAGATTATCAGCGCTGCGACTCTCCCTATGGGTTAACCACCACATGACTAAACCACCGAGGGATAACAGCGCTGCGGCATAGCCAGTCGCGGCGATGCCTTGGCCTGATAAGATCACTAAGCTGCCAACCCAAGGGCCAATCGCATTGGCAAGATTAAAGGCACATTGTACTAAGGCGCCCGTCATGGCCTGCCCATCGGGGGCCACATCCATTAATCGCGCCTGTACTATGGTTGCTAGACCAATCCCCGAACCTACAAAGAATACAATCGGCATTAATGCCCAATAAGATCCCGTCAAACTCGGATACAACGCCAACACTAAGGTGCTTAACACCAGCGACCAAAATGCCGCCGCCAGCGCCGACTTATCCGCCGCCCAGCCACAGACTAAGGTGCCTAAGGTGGCGCCAATCCCAAAGACCGCCATCATCACCGGAATTTTAAAGGGCTCGACCTGGGTGACTTGGATCAGCGTCTCGGCCAGATAGGTATACACACAGAAAATCCCGCCAAAACCGATAGCCGCAATGCCGAGCGTGAGCCAAACTTCACGGTTCTTCAGGGTTTGCAGCTCTTTTTTCGGGCTGGCATTTTGCGGTACGGCAACATTTGGCGCGAGAAAATACAGCATAACAGCAGTCACGGCGGCAATAATCGCCACTATGCCGATACCAGAGCGCCAACCGACGGTTTGTCCCATCCAGGTCGCGAAGGGCACGCCAACGATAGTGGCTAAGGTTAAGCCGATAATCACCCGAGAAACCGCTCGGGCCTTCATCTCGGGAGGCACTAAGGACGCCGCCAGTAACATAGCCACCCCAAAGTAAGCCCCATGGGGCAAGCCGCTTAAAAAGCGGAAAAAGACTAACCAATTCAAACTGGACGCTAGGGCGCTTAAGCCATTGGCAACCGCCATCATGGCGGCCAAGGCGATTAACAGCGTGCGCCGCTTAATCCTCACCCCCAGCACCATAATGATGGGCGAGCCCACCACCACCCCAAGGGCATAGGCACTGATGGCATAACTCACATGGGCGACATCGACGCTTAAATCACTGGCGATATAAGGCACTAAGGTCATGGCGGCAAATTCTGTGGTGCCTAGGGCAAAGGTGCCTAATGCCAAGGCGAGTAACACCCAAAGCGCGCTGCTTTGAGCCTGAGTCTGGGGTTGAACTGCTTGCAAACGATTTCTCCGCGATTCTATAAAACGACAACTGGCTAAGAAAAAAATAGGAGCCCACTCGGGGCTCCCGTCGATAAGGCCTAAAACAACATTACTTCACTAACTGTTCTTGATAGGTTTGGCTATTCCAATCGAAGGCGTAAAGCGTACCTTGCCACTCATATAAGGTACGGCCATCCTGTTGCACTATTCTGGCATTGCTCGGCAGGCTCGACACACTGCGCGCCGCCCGTGCACGGGGCACATTGGCAATTTGCTCCGCCGAGGCTGTTGATGCCCTAGCCGTCGATGCACCTGTCTGTGATATCACAGTCGCACTATTCGTTGGCATATTCGACACCATACGGCCTTCGCTCGGCGAATATTGCATACTCGTTGTGACTCGCACTGGGGGCGAAACTGCCACTGGCGTATCATCATAGGCCATAGGAATAGACAAGCCTATGCCCGAATAGGGTGAATTCCAATAACGCGAGCTATTCCAGCCCCAATCGTTCCAACCGTAGCCGAGATTCCAACCCGTACCCCAACCCGTCGCTAAGCCAACACCTAGGCCCAATCCCCAAGGATAATAAGGACGATAATAGGGACGATAGTGGCGGTGGCTATCCCCATGTTTATGGTGATTATTGTAGTGATTGTCGTGGCGACCATGACTCTCGCTATGGCGATCATTGCCGCGATCGCGTGCCGCCGCCAGATTCGGCACGGCTAAGGTGCAAATCAGTAAGGCGCCCAGTAAAGACAAGGTAAAGCCTGTTTTATGCCAAGGCTTAGCCGACTTAGGTAAGCAAACTGATTGAAGTTGAAGATATTTATCTTTAACAAGGCATGGAGAGAGTGTCATATAAACCTCGAAATACCGGGCACTGGTCAAATAAACATCGACCTAGGACAAGCATTTTACGCTTCCAAAGCTGGAAGATCACTGAATAGGTTAACCCTAAAACAGAAAAATGCTATAGTGCGCGCCACACGGATTTCCACTGCAGAGGCTATTTCCACATGAGTTTTAAGGATTTACGCAGCTTTATTGATCATCTGGAAGCCAATGGCGAACTCAAACGCATTAGCTACCCCGTTGATCCTCATTTAGAAATGACAGAGATCGCCGATCGCGTTCTACGCGCCAAAGGCCCTGCACTCCTATTCGAAAATCCAACGAATCATTCAATGCCAGTGCTGGCCAACCTCTTTGGTACCCCAAAACGTGTCGCCATGGCGCTGGGTAAAGATGACCCGTTAGCACTGCGCGAAGTCGGCGAGCTATTGGCGTTTTTAAAAGAACCCGAGCCACCACGCGGCTTTAAAGACGCGATTTCAAAAATCCCCATGTTCAAGCAAGCCTTGAATATGCCACCTAAAACAGTGCGTAATCCCGCCTGTCAGCAAGTGGTAAAAACGGGCGATGAAGTCGATTTAACTCAGCTGCCGATTCAGCATTGCTGGCCGGGCGATGTCGCACCTTTAGTCACTTGGGGCTTAACCATTACCAAAGGTCCGCGTAAGAGTCGCCAAAACCTTGGGATCTACCGTCAGCAGTTGCTCGGCAAGAATAAACTCATTATGCGCTGGCTGTCCCACCGTGGTGGCGCCCTCGACTTTGCCGATTTTAAAGAGCAATTCCCCGGCGAGCGTTACCCTGTAGTGGTAGCCTTAGGCTCTGATCCTGTGACCATTTTAGGCGCGGTCACCCCAGTGCCCGATGCCATGAGCGAATACGCCTTCGCAGGATTGCTGCGCGGCGAGCGTACCGAAGTCTGCAAGGCATTAAGCTGTGATTTAGAAGTGCCCGCCAGCAGCGAGATCATCCTCGAAGGCTATATCGATCCCGACGAAATGGCCGAAGAAGGCCCCTACGGCGACCACACGGGTTACTACAACGAGACGGATAAATTCCCTGTCTTTACCGTGACCCATATTACCCACCGTAAGGATCCGATTTACCACAGCACCTACACAGGCCGTCCACCGGATGAACCCGCCATGTTAGGTGTGGCACTCAACGAAGTGTTTGTGCCGATTTTGCGTAAGCAATATCCTGAAATTATTGATTTTTACCTGCCGCCCGAAGGTTGCTCCTATCGGATGGCGGTGATCTCGATTCGTAAACAATACCCTGGCCATGCGAAACGGGTGATGATGGGCGCTTGGTCCTTCCTGCGCCAATTTATGTATACCAAATTTATTGTGGTGGTCGACGACGATGTGAATTGCCGCGACTGGAATGATGTGATTTGGGCCATTACCACCCGTATGGATCCTAAGCGCGATACCGTGATGATCGATAACACGCCGATCGATTACCTCGACTTTGCCTCCCCCGTGGCAGGCCTCGGCTCCAAAATGGGCCTCGATGCCACCAATAAGTGGGAAGGCGAAACCAACCGCGAATGGGGCACACCGATCGTGATGGATCCTAAGGTTAAGCAAAAGATCGACTCAATCTGGGATGAGTTAGGCATAGACGACAGCCCAACCCTATAATTCAGCTTAAGCACGACTCTCGTACCCACTTAAGCCAAGAGAATAGGCCGCCAGCGGCCTTAATGTGACACCTAACGACAACAAATGATGAAAGGTGCAAAGGAAGTTTGATGAAAACCATACGTTGTAAGATAGAGAAAGTAACCCCCTTTAACGACGCCGTGTATCAGGTGTGGTTAAAGCCCGACACCCCCTTTGAGTTTCAAGCGGGACAATACCTGTGTGTTGTGATGGGTGAAAAAGATAAACGTCCCTTCTCTATCGCGTCCGCCCCTAATGCCGAAGTGATTGAGCTTCATATTGGCGCGGCCGTCAGCGAAAGCTATCCAATGCAAGTGGTTGAAAAATTGCGTAATAGCACGCATATCGACATCGAAGCTCCCGGCGGCGAAGCACACTTACGCCACGACAGCCAGCGCCCACGTCTATTGATCGCCGGTGGCACTGGCTTCTCTTACATTAAGAGCATTGTCGAGCAACAAATCGCCCTCGGCCAACAGGTCGAAACTACCCTCTACTGGGGTTGCCGCACCCAAGATGCGATGTACTACGAAAGCATCGCTCGCCAATGGCACGACGCTCACCCTTGGTTACACTTTGTGCCCGTTGTGGAAGAAGCTCCAGCAAACTGGCAGGGTAAAACCGCTAATCTGCTCGCGCAAATCAAGCAAGATTTTATCAGCCTCAATGGCTATGACATCTATATCGCAGGTCGTTTCGATATGGTCGGCGCCGCCCGCGAAATCTTCCGCGAAATGGGTGTCGATGAAGCCCATCTCTACGGCGATGCCTTCGCGTTTATCAAATAACGCGTTGATTTGTGAGTTTGGCTGAGTAACCTTTGCCAACATTGGCTCAAACAATAACCCCCAGTTTTTACTGGGGTTTTGTTTTATACGTTATGCCGTATTTCACATTGAATATGGCCTACAGCTAAGAAATCTACATATCCAGACGTAGTTTGTTTTTTACATCAAAGTCAACGTCGTGGGTCTTCAACCCACACCCGACCAAGAGGGGATCAACAGCAATCCCCTCTTGGATCTCCCTTGCCGTCCCTAGCGAAGTTACATGCATTAGAGACTGGCCTTGGTCTTATGGATAAATTGCTATCGCTTCCGATGGTACATCCTGTACCCCGAAAGCTAGCCGGTCATCCATGACCGGACTCACGCAATTTATTCCAACGCCCCGCGGCAACTTCGCAGGGATTGGTGCACCTTCAACCAGTATATAAAGTTTAGCTGTATTGCTTACCGGAAAGAACTATAAACTTCCTCTATCATAACAGTTTTCGTATCTTACTCTTCAAAACTACTAGCAACACAAGTCTGCTATTTTGATCAATTGATAGTAAGCAGGATTTATATCTAAGTTTTCTAATACAACTTCAAATTTAACTTTTTCAAATTCACTGTAATAAGAAACGTACCAATAGCAATCAGGTTTTACAATCGAAGCTATTCTCTCAAAATATGGTATATCAACGTCTGAAAGCGAATGTCCTAAAATATAAATTTCTTTAATACTATCAAGCCTTTGAAAATAGTCTTCATTATCTTTAATAATTTTTTTAGTATTTTTATATGATGCAGAGAAGTAACTATTTACATTATTTTTCAAATTTTCATATATAGGATCATGTTGATTAGCCATTTCATCATACCAGTAATCTAACTGTTCCGACGAAAAGTTATCAGGAGGTCTTTCAATGGTTGTTTCCTCAATAAAGGAATCAGGCTCAATCGCATGACCGAAAATTAAATCCTCTGCATCATTTGCAACACCATGAATGTATAAAATACGCTCACCAGGAATAAAGTACTCTTTTTCTAAAGTATTAGTGTAATTGAAACTAAGAAATAACTCACTAATATCAATTTTTATTAGCTTAGATGGATCTATTTTTTCAGAAGATGCTTCAATAATAAAATTACTGAACTCTTTACGTAATTTACTTGTTAGCAATTCGAGTAACCTATTTGATTCGATATCAGCAGTATGCCAATCCCTATCACGGAAATCCTCACTTGAAGTATTTGGAAGATATTCAGATAACTCATCGAGTACACCATCCTTATCTAAATTTGCCAAGTTCTCTTCGAAATTAGCCCATAAATCCTCATCATTACCCGAGCAATAATATTGATTTATTTTTCTAAAAAGATCTTGATTATGCAAACTAATATAGTTTTTAAAGCTGAAATAATTTGTTGATAATCCGTGATGCATATCAAATCCATTGCCAATAATATACAGTTTTTTCATTACTTACTATTCCTGTAAAAAAACATGCTCACAGCATATATTTAAATAAATAATATAAAATTTATATTAAAAATATCTTTCTATGCCAAAAACTACGATTGGAAATTATAGTCACTTCGGAATTAACCGCAATTACATGGCTAACCACTAAGGCTATAGCACAAAAAAGCACTCGGAAGTTAATTGCTGAAAAAGATAAAACACTCGTACTTTTTCTACCTTTGGCCACTTGAATACAATACAAAAGTTCAAAGAATACACCATCCCCTTGGAGTTGCCGCAGGGCGAATAAACAAATTGCGTGAGTCTCGCCATGGATGGCGAACTAGCTTTCGCAGGTGCAGGGACGCATCCTTCGGAAGCGATAGCAAATTTGGCAATGAGCACAAGGGGTTTTCAACTCCGTTAGGGGCGTCATGGAGCATCCAAGGAGGATAGGACGAGCAGTCCTCCTTGGTCGGGTGTGGGGTGAAGCCCCACGACGTTGATTTTTCTTTTAAAAAAGCTTAAATCATGAATTGCTCTGCAATGAGATACCAAAACTCATAATTCAAAAACTCAAACGCAGTTTGCCTCTCAAGCCTAGCGGCATTTAAGCGCCCTACACTTGTGGTCTATGTAGATCGAAACGCAGATCTTCGGAGATCCCATAGTAGGCGGATGGGCCGCCGGCGCGCAGCACGGGTTCGGCGAGGGCGGTTTGATACACACCTTCACTATTGAGCAAATGCTTGGCGATATGCACGGCAACGACTTCACCTAAGACGAGCCAAGTATCAATCTTATCCCCATTGGCGGCAGTTAATTGAATACATTGAGACAGCTTACATTCAAAGTTGACCGGGCTTTCGGCCACCAGCTCAGCTTGGACGATAGTGCCCGCCTTGGGGGTGAGTCCGGCAAAGGCAAACTCGTCCTCCCCGCGGGGCAGCATGGCGGATGTTTGATTCATTTTCTCGGCAAGGCTGCGGGTGGTGAGGTTCCAGACGAACTCACCGGTGTCGACGATATTGGCGACACTGTCTTTCCAGCCCGTGCTGGCAAAGCCAATGATCGGTGGTTTGTAGTTGAAACAATTGAAAAAACTATAGGGCGCGAGATTGCGTTGCCCCTGGGCACTGCGCGAGGAGATCCAGCCTATGGGTCTAGGGGCGACAATCGCATTTAAGGGGTCGTGCGATAGTCCATGTCCCTTGCTCGGCTCGTAAAAATAGCGTTCTGTAGTCATCTTCTTCCCTTATCGATTTGTGCCCAATAAAGCTTAGCATTCACGCATGTCATTCATCTTAACCCGTGAACAGGTCGAATAACAGGAAGATATTAACCCAATAAAAAGAGGGACATGCGTCCCTCTTTTTGACTGGAGAATGAAGCTAATTAAGCACGAGTGGCTTTTTTAGCGCGGCGAATAAATGCCATAGAAAGCAAGCTGAGTATGCTCCATCCTAAGGCACCGCCTGAGCTAGATTCTGGCTCAGGAGTCTCAGGAGTCACTGGGGTGACTGGCGTAGGTTCAACACCATCAGACTCTACCGTCAGCATAAAGCTAGTGCTGGCGGCATCGGAGCTGATTTCGTTATCACGCACAGTCACTGTGACTAAGGTGTCACCGTGGAAGTTCGCTTCTGGGATCAGGGTAAACTGACTACCCTTGATCTCGGCACTAATGTGCTCACCCGTGACTTCAACCGTGTTCGGAACCTTGTTCGCGTCCACATAGGAGACACTCAGTCCTTCGAGACGGGTGTTTTCGGCAACGACTTGGTTAGCAATTGGCGCTAACTTGATATTGCCATTCACATTCACTGTATGCACTAACGTGGTAGGTGCTGCGCCTTCTAGGTCGTAGTTCAGCTCAACATTCAGCGTCTTGCCCGTAGCTTCCGGTTGAACGGCCACTTTAAAGCTGACTTCCATACGACTCTGCTCAGGACCCACATAGTCATAACAGACCACCAGATCGTTTTGCAGTTTTTCGTCTAAGTCATCGAAACCTAAGACTTCGTAGAGGTTGCCATTTTTTGGACCTACGGTTCTTGACCATGGAGAGTCAAACCCTTCCACAAATACCGCGCCTTTCGCCACATTTGCACCTAAGTTGCTATAGGCGTAAATGATTTCGTATTGGCCAGGACGATCGTCGATACCGCTGCGTAAAATGGTTTCAAAGTCAAACTCTTCACCCGTTTTACTGTCGGTGACATTGTCGAACTCGAGGAACAGTAGATCACCCAAATCTGGACGGTCTTCAGCATACTGAGTTGCAATGGTTAAACCCCATGGCTCAGAAGGATCGCGACGATACTTGCTGGTGAACGTGCCACGCCAGAATGGCGCCAAGGCTTCGTTCAAGAATCCTGGACCACGGTGTTGTGACATGTACCAATAACCTGTGTTGAACTGCAACGCCCCCACGGTATGCATACGCATGTAGCCCGCGTTAGGTTGGTTGTAGACTTCAAACTTGGCGTTTTGTTTGTAGAACAGCCAATTGATAGGCACATCGAATGCGTTGTTAAAGTCACCGACAAACCAGTCTGCGTTAGGCTGGATACGGAACTCGCCCCACAGGTCGATATAGCCGCCTTTCGAATATTCATCGATCAGCGGTGTATGGCACATCTTATCGGTTAAGCTGGTGCTGACCTTGTACTCACGTCCAACGTTGCGTGTCGACAACTCTAAACCACTCAGGGTTAGGTTGTGCTCATCGGCAACGATCGCTTTGGTCACATCATCGTTATTGGTTTTGATCGTTCCCGTCGCGAGACGCATACCTTCCGGCAGCTTCATCTCGAACTTGTAGTTACGATCCTGTGTCTCTAAGTTAGGCGCAATGTTGAGCTTAACGTCGATGACATCCATGCTACGGGCCTTGTCTTGGCTCACAGACCAAGTTACCGCATCGTCGGCACGACGAATATCCAGCGCGGTAAAGCCTAATGTGCCTTCGGCACCTGGCATATTGCCAAGGTCGAAACCACCGTAGTAAACATCGCCAGCTTTGGTTTCAGGAATGTTCCAGTGAAGACCAATCTCATAGTTACCGTTACCGTCGTGGGATGCCGGGCCTGACATGTTCAGGTAGCCCTTGTCATCGTTTTCCATCACTAGGGCATAGCCAGTTTCCACGGCAACATCGCCTTGACCCGCACCATAGGCCATAGCGGTAGCTACCCAGTAAGTACCTGGGGTTGGGTTCTCAAAGCTACAGTAGTTATGCTCAGACTGACTGCTCGAAATACACATTAACTCATCGATATATTCCGCACGAATCGCAGAACTCGTTGGGTTATCGCCCTCTGGTACGAAGGTATTGCTGCCGTTCTTATCCAGACCCACCATGATAAAGGGGTGCATCTCGGTATAGCGTGGGTTCAAGTTTTCCAGCGTCGAGACAAACTCTGCCTTTTGAACTTCTACCACGAAGCGTTTAGTGCCTTCAGGCACCACTACAGGGCGAATATCCCAACCCTTATCTATGTTCGCTTTGCTTAAGATCGCGCTCACTGCAGTTAATTTATTTGAGCTGATCTCTGGCTTCACTGGGCCATAGAAACGTGGGGTCAGTTGGCTGTAAGAATCAGTGTTCACCACCAAAGACTCAGTGCCTTGATCGCGAGTGATTTCAAAACGGTGTGCCACAGGTAGCTGATCGGCAACGCTCGCCACCACCACAGGCATATGCACATCCGGTGAGCTGCCATTGGTTTCTTTCAGTAACACTTGGCCATTGAAGAAAGCATTCTTATTGAGCACTTCGCTCCAAGGCGCCGAAGCATCTGTTGGCTCCACCTTATGTTCGATAAGATTTGGCGTTTTCGCAGTGATAATAATGCTTTGCGATTCACCCGCCTTCAGGCTGAAGGACGCCGGCGATACAGATACCTCAAAACCTTCTTCCTTACCGACACCTTCAACTGTCCAAGTGCCATCACGGGTCGCCTTAACGGTACGCATCCAGCTACAGGTTTTCTCGCATTCCATTTCCACCATAGAAGGCAAGTTCAACCAGTTCACTACACCGCCGTTGGTCGGATCGGCATTACGGTAGTTGTCGATGGTTTCATCCATCACTAATCCCGTATCCGCTGCGCGCGCCACGTTGATCGCCCCCGCACCCGCCATGAAGTTGTAGTAAGGTTCAACCAACTCATATCCGGTATTCAATACCACAGGACCTGCGGTCAGCATGAGCGCAGACTGGATTTCAGCTGGAGTCCAATCTGGGTGTAACTGGGTCAATAGCGTCATCGCCCCAGTAACGTGCGGCGCGGCCATTGAAGTACCGCTCATAAAGGTCCAGTCAGACGCTGATGGGTTATTGGTAAATGGCTGATCGTCGGCGTTGGCCGCATAAATATCCACACCCGGCGCCGTTAAATCGGGTACTAAGGTGTTGTTGGTTTTACTTGGGCCTAGGGAGCTGAATGTCGCTAGGTTATTACCCGCTGACGCATCGAAGCTGTACTCGTTAGTAAAGTCGGTAATGGTCGCGCGCGCAGTACCTGGGTTTTTCAGTACCCAGTTACGGATCTTAAGGCGATCGGCATACTTCACTTGGATACCCGGGATCACGTACATATCCGCTTCGAGGTTATCCACTGAAGAGCTCATATTTTGCAGGATCACGCCACCGGCGCCGCCTGCAGCCACGTTTTTCGCTTTTTCGATACGGGCAATATCACCACGCTCACAAACGACGATTTGATCCGATGTAAAGGTGCCCGCAGGGAAAGGCACATTACAGCTTGCCGCTGTGTAGCTGTCTTTGGTGTTAGGATCAGCATATTTCTCTGCCAACACCACTTCACCGGTAATCGCGCCAGAGAAGCTGGTCCCTTGAATCGCCGTCGTTGGTTTACCCGTGCCTTCGAAGCCTGTGAGGCTCTTAATACCCGCCTTCAGCTTACGGTCATGGGTGGTTGCACCGACTGTGGTAACCCAAGGTGATGAGTGGTCAGCCGTCCAATAGGCACCGCTGTTACCCGCCGCAGCGGCCACTGAAATACCCGCTTCACGGGCCGATAAGAAAGCCAGCTCCATTGGGTCACCCCAAGGCATGTTCTCCGCGCCGCCGATAGAGAAGTTAATCGCATCGACACCATCGGCAATCGCATCTTCAAAAGCCGATAAGATGGCCGACTCAGGACAACCCGCATAAGGGTCGCCACTGGTGCCTGGCCAGCACACTTGGTAGGCAATAATGTGCGCGCGTGGGGCGACACCACTGGTCTGAGGGAAAGTGAAAGGTACATCCACACCATCACTGACCTTATCGCCGGTAAAACCTTGCAGTGGTGTATCTTTTAAAGTGTTACCCGCAACGGTACTCGCCGTGTGAGAGCCATGGCCAGCGTAGTCCTCTGCGTTGGCAGGGCGAATACGCTTTTTCGCGCCACTAGAAGTTTGGAACTCAGGGGCGGCATACACATCGGTGATTTCAGGGTAAGAATGCAGGCCCACTAACTTGTTGTTACACAGCTCAGGGAAGGCGCCACAATCGCCGATCGCCTGACCTTTGTATGGGTTTAAGCGCGCATATTCTTCATCATCGGCAAAGGCGACATGGTCGGTGTTGATACCGGTATCGATAATACCGACGACCATGCCTTCACCCTTCACGGGCAAACCGCCTTGCGTTGCAGTGCCTTGCCACATTTGGTCAGCACCAATGAACTCTGGGCCGCGGTCGGTGCGCAGTTCAAAAATACGGTTAGGGGAAATACGCTTCACCCCAGCCTGATGCGACATGCGAATCGCATCTTCCTGCGTCATCTCAACGACTAAAGCGTTGCTGGCAATAGTGAATTGCTTGTTGATTTTCAGGTTAACGCCCGCTTGACGTACACTCGAAACAAACTTGTCCTGTTTGCCTAACAAGAAACTCTTATAGGACTGAGCCGCCGCCGTGTTTACGCTGACACGACCCTTAGCGATGATAGAACGGTTAACTGGCGCCTTAGTCGCGGCGAACCCAGGGAGATCACCCTCGTAGGTCGCCAGAGGTTCGGCCTCTAACTGCACTATGTAGGTCTGCACGCCCTGTGAATTGGCTTCAGGCTGGAAAATCTCTTGTGGGGAACGGGCTTTTTTAACGCGGTTGAGCTGTCCTGGCGTGCCGACATAAATGTCACCACTTAACTCAGCCTTGCGCTCATTGGTCACTTTTAAGACATCTTCGGCGGTGAAAGTGGGAGTATAAAAACTGCTCCCTGCAACCTTCTCCATTCCAGGGTCGGCCAATGCAAACGTACAAGCACCGCTAACATAGAGCGCAGTCAGGCTCGCGATAGCGGTACGTTTGAACTGCTGATTGTTCATAGCATTTCCTTCAGAATTATATAGTTATTTTTTTACGCACAGAGGTGCGCTACTAGATATAACAAAACTCCGCAAAAAAATGCGTACCATTATGTAACCTTGATAAAACACAAAATAAACATATAAAGACGTACTGGCGGGACGATAATCGTCGAAAAAACAAAAAATACGCCGTAAATTCAACTTGTTCAGACTATTCTGCTAGAGTGTTGCAGATTAGGCATGGATAAAGCTCATCAGTCGGGCAAAGGAGTGGATATGAATCCGATAAATGCAGTCTGGAAACGTTGGCTATTGGCCCTAGTGTTAGCGGTCACGGGTTGTGCCAGCGTCGCTCAAGTGGATTTTGATAATCTTTACGGTAAAAGCTCGCCGCTGACGCGGGCCGATAATCAGCCAATCCAGAGTGAACTCACAGCACAAACAAAGACTTATCATTCGGCTGTTGAACCTATCATCAACGGTCGCTGCGTGGTTTGCCATGCCTGTTACGATGCGCCCTGCCAACTTAAAATGACTTCCAGTGAGGGGATTGAACGGGGCGCGAACAAGGAAAAAGTCTATCAGGGCACCCGCTTGATGGCGGCAACACCAAATCGGTTATTTGTCGATGCCCACACGCCTGAAGCTTGGCGCGAACGCGGTTTTTATCCCGTGCTCAATGAGCGCGCCCAGACCCCACAGGCCAATACTCAGGCCTCAGTGCTGGCGCGGATGCTCACGCTAAAACAGGCCCATCCCCTGCCGGACACTAAACTGCTCGATAAAAATTTCGACTTTAGCCTCGATCGGGTTCAGCAGTGCGCCAGCATTGAGGAAATGGACAAATACGAGCAATACCAACCGCTTGCGGGTATGCCCTACGGCTTGCCTGCGCTCAATCAGCAGGAACATAAAGTATTGATGCAATGGCTCGAACAGGGTGCAGTGTTGCCGACGCCACCCGCGCTCAGCGCCGAGTTTAATCAAGAAATTGCCCGCTGGGAGCAGTTCTTAAATGCCGACAGCCTCAAGGCGCAACTGAGCGCCCGTTATATTTACGAGCACTTATTTGCCTTCCACCTATATTTTGAGTCGTTAACCGCGGCCGATGCTCCCGCGGCTTACTTCGAGTTAGTGCGCTCACGCACGCCGCCGGGCAAACCGATTGATCTGATTGCCAGTCGCCGCCCCTTCGACGATCCGCAAGTGTCGCGGGTGTATTACCGCTTTAAGCCCTATCACGCCACGATCGTCGATAAGACCCATATTCCCTACGCCTTGAATAACACTGTGCTGCAAAACTGGCAGCAGTGGTTTATCGATGCCAAGTACCAAGTCAGCTCGCTGCCAAGCTATGCGCCGAGCGTGGCGGCCAATCCCTTCGAGGCCTTTATTCAACTGCCCGCAGGCTCGCGTTATCGCTTTATGCTTACCCGCGCCCAAGACACTATTATGGGCTTTATCAAGGGGCCGGTTTGCCGTGGTCAGGTCGCCCTCAATGTGATCAACGATAGATTTTGGGTTTACTTTGTCACCCCAGAATATATGGACGACAGCGACTTTACTGACTTCTATCAGGGCCAAATCGAGAACCTACGTATGCCCGCCGAGGAAGAAAGCACCGCCCTTGCCGTGACTTGGGTGAAATACGCCTCCAAACAGGGCGAGTATATGCGGGCACGAAATCAGTTTTTAAATCATAAGTTTAAAAATGGTCGCCACCTTACTATCGATGGTTTATGGGACGGAGAAGGCAGTAATGATAATGCTAGCCTGACGGTATTTAGGCATTTCGATAATGCCACTGTGGTCAAAGGGTTAGTGGGAGAATCTCCCAAGACGGCTTGGGTGATCGATTATGCCCTGCTGGAGCGCATTCACTACCTCCTAGTCGCCGGTTTCGATGTGTATGGCAATTACGGCCACCAGCTACTCACCCGCCTGTATATGGATTTTTTACGGATGGAGGGCGAGTCTAACTTCTTGACCTTGTTGCCCCAAGAGGAGCGCCGTAAGCAGTTTAAAGACTGGTATCAGGATGCGGGCACCCAGCTAACCGCCTTTATTGCAGGGGATATTAATACCTTCAATCAACCCACGGGCGTGCTCTACTACACGGACGATCTTAAGGCCGAACTCTATCAAAAATTGGCCGCTAAGGTCGGTGAAGTTCAGCCCCAACGCTATCAAATCGCACTCAGTCAGTTGCAACCTAACAGCAAGGCATTGTTGCAGGCGCTAGGCAGAGTCAAAGGCACGCAAGCCACCCTTTTACCCGAGCTGACGATGATCATGATTGAGCCTGAAAAAACGGGCAAAGCGGAAATTTTTACCTTAGTACGTAACAGTGCCCATCGAAATATTTCGAGCCTATTCAATGAGGAAAGCAACCGCGATCCCGCCAAGGATGATGTCACGCTAGTGCGCGGACTTTTGGGCAGTTACCCCGAAGCCTTCTGGCATATTAAGGAGCAGGACTTAGCCAAAGTTGTGGCCAAGGTCGAAGGCATGCAAACCGAAAAAGACTACGAGGCGTTATTGGATTTGGCGGCGGTGCGCCGTACCGATCCGCGTTTCTGGGCCTTTAGCGATAAACTCAACCAAGCCTTTTTCGACAGTCACCCGATTGAGAGCGGTTGGCTGGACTACAATCGACTGCAAAATCGCTAACAAAAAAGGGAACCCTAGGGTTCCCTTTTTATCAACTTACGCTTACCAGATCTTCACGCGATCCTCTGGGGCTAAGTACAGCTTATCGCCGGGCTTCACATCAAAGGCTGTGTACCAAGCGTCTAAGTTACGCACAGTCAGCGCACGGTACATGCCAGGGGCATGACCATCGGTCGCCACGCGGGCACGCAAAGCTTCGTCACGCATCTTAGTCGCCCACGTTTGCGCGAAGCCGATAAAGAAGCGTTGATCGCCACTAAAGCCATCGATAACTGGCGCAGGTTTGCCGTTAAGCGAAGCATGGTAGGCATCGAGCGCGGCCGCTAAGCCCGCCACGTCGGCAATGTTTTCACCTAAGGTCAGCTTGCCGTTGACATGCAGATCCGGGAATGGTGCATAGCTATCAAACTGCTTCGCCAATGCCTCACCCTGCTTAGCAAACTGTGCAAAGTCCGCTGGCGTCCACCAGTTACGCATAGCGCCAGTCGAGTCGAACGCCGCACCATTGTTATCGAAGCTATGGCTGATCTCATGGCCAATCACAGCGCCAATCGCGCCATAGTTATAGGCTGCATCGGCCTTAGCATCAAAGAATGGTGGCTGCAAAATCCCCGCAGGGAAGTTAAGCGCATTTTGCACTGGCAGGTTAACCGCGTTAACCACTTGCGGCGTCATCCACCACTCGCCCTTGTCCATAGGTTTGCCGATTTTGGCGAGTTGATGGGCGTATTCCACCTTTTCACCATTGATAGCATTGGCATAGGCATTAGTTGGCGATACCGCATAGGCATCGTAATTGCGCCATTTATCAGGATAACCCACGCCCACGGCGATGGTCGCAACCTTAGCTAAGGCTTCCTGCTTGGTTGAAGGGTCCATCCACTCGAGTTTTTCGACACGCTTACCAAAGGCACTGACGATGTTATCCACCATAGTGCTGACTTCGGCCTTGGCCGAGGCAGGGAAATAATGCTCGGCATAGGCGCGGCCCACGGCATCACCCAGGTATTCATCCAAGGCACTCAAGGCGCGTTTATCACGGCTGCGCTGCTCAGGGGTGCCCGATAGCTTAGTGCCGTTAAAGGCAAAAGAAGCGTTATCGATAGCCGAAGGCAATACATCGGCGTGGCTGTTGATATGGTGGAACACCAACCAGTCTTTCCACGCATCCAACGGCTCAGAGGCCACCAGCGCCGACAGTCCCGTAATAGCACTGGCGTGATAGGCGGCAAATCTGTCTTGCTTGCCAAGCTGCGCGGCATCTAAAAACGCTGTCCAGTCGATGCCAGGGGCTTTAGCATCAAAGTCGGCGCGGCTCCACACACCCGATGCCTTAGTGAAATCTTCACTGTCTTCACGGCTGGCGTGGGCGCTAGCGATCTTGTGTTCGAGGGCAAAAATGCGCTCGGCACGGGCTGCGGCATCGCTGATGCCCGCATCGGTCAGCAGGGTCTCGATATAGGCACGGTAAGCGGTGCGGATCTCGACCATTTTAGGGTCGTCCGAGAGATAGTATTCACGCTCGGGTAAACCTAAACCGCCTTGCAGAATATAAGGCAGCACTTCGCCCGGCGTCGCCAGACCTTGAGTCACGAAAATA
Source organism: Shewanella sp. GD03713 (assembly GCF_029843705.1). Taxonomy (NCBI): domain Bacteria; kingdom Pseudomonadati; phylum Pseudomonadota; class Gammaproteobacteria; order Alteromonadales; family Shewanellaceae; genus Shewanella; species Shewanella sp. GD03713. The sequence goes on along the minus strand of NZ_JAOCIW010000001.1, from coordinate 569,650 downwards.
CCGAAGAGGTTTTCGGTGAAAAAGTCGGTGGCATTGAGAGGGTCCACATCGGCACGCAGGTTAGCACCGAGCGCCGCAGATAGGGCGTGTTTATCCGCAATGGCTTGATAGCGGGCTAAATCGGCTTCCATTGGCTTCATGCCCGCCGCATCGATTGCCGCAGTATTAGTGTACGCCTTGTAGAAATCGGCAATGCGTGCATCATCGCTGCCAGCGGCGTGTTCGGCCTTGACCAAGTCGGCGATCAGGCTGGTTTTATGCTTTTCCGTCTCTTGGAAAGCCACTAGAAATGCACCCGTGCTTGAGCGATCGGCGGGGATCTCAGTGGTTTTCATCCACTCGCCATTGGCATAGGTATAAAAATCATCGCCGGGTTTAACCTTAGACGACATTGCCGCGAGGTTAATGCCGATTGGCATGGCGGCTTGGCTGGCAGCAGGCGCTGCGCTGGTTTGTACTTTTGCAGCATTGTCGCTGGCTGCAGCGGCGGTTTCCTTGGTGTTATCACCACAGGCAGTTAACCCTGTCAGTACTGTCGTCGACAGTAATATGGCGGGGATCAGGCGGTCCGACATATGAGACTCCTTCCGTTGTTATTCTTGTATTTTTGGTATTTTGGCTATTCGAATGCTTTCCAGCATGGCGAGGCAGTGTAACTGGCGATATGGTGGGATGTAAAAGAAACTCACACTTTATGATAGAAAGTTAATGCAAAGTCTTTAATACAGTCTAATTACAACACTGAGTAGGTAAACACCTCTAACACAAGCCAAGATCAGTATTCGCGATGCCAAATAGAATGAATTAGCTTGGCCAATAGCACAAAGCCACGACAGATAGCTACTGAGCACACTTACACCCAGCGCATACCGAAGCCCGCAGCTCCACGATTTGGCAGCAGGTATTTTTACCCCAAGGCGGACTCGCTTTGTATTCTGCGCCACCTTTCTTTAGAATTGCCGCTGTTATCCATGAATCGATTTTGCAAATCCATTCGTAAAACCCATTGATAAAATCTAAGGCTTCCCGATGAAACTCACTTGTTTAACTCAACCTATTTATGACCACTTGTACCGTGATATCAGTGAGTTTCGCAGCACCTTCGACCTCGCCGTCAACGATGCTAGCTCCTTGGATGAAAAGGCCGACACGCTACATACTTCACTGATTATTGAAGAATTAACCGAACTTGCCGAAGCCGATAGCCGTATCGAGCAGGCCGATGCCATTGTCGATTCTGTGTATGTATTAATGGGGCGTTTAGTGCATTTAGGCGCGGCCCAAATGAGTGACCGCCTAGAGATCAGCTACCTTATCGACTTGCTGCTGTGTGTGGCTAAAAACCGTGAAATCGACTTTATCGCCTGCTGGGATGAAGTGCATTCGAGCAACATGAGCAAAGTGTGCCGCAATGAGCAGGAACTGACAGAGACTATCGCCTTCTATGCCGAGCAAGGCGTTGAAATCGTTGGCAGCAAAAAGGGCGAGTTTATCATCGCCAAATGCGCTAAAGATGTGGAAATGGCCGGTAAAGTCGTGCGCCAAGGCAAGGTATTAAAGTCGGTGTACTATCGCCCTGCGGATTTAACTCAGTTAGTTAAAGCGTAAAACCGCAAACCTAGGCTGCACAGCATCTATAAACAGCATGCAGCCTAGGCCACTTCCTTAGTCCGACGCGTCTTGTTCGGCATCCTTGCGGTATTCCAAAATATCCCCCGGCTGACAGGCCAAGTATTCACAGATACTCGCCAAGGTATCGAAACGCACCCCTTTGACCTTGCCCCGTTTTAACAGGGACAAGTTAGCCTCGGTAATGCCCACCGCTTTGGCCAGCTCCTTAGAGCTCACCTTTCGCACCGCCATCATGACGTCTAAATTAACGATAATATTCAAAATCAAACAAACTCTTGGTTTTCCGCCTCATAATCGCGGGCGGCTTTAAGCAAATACACGATCAGCAACATCAGTAAAATCGTCGATATATTGCCAAAATCGAGCACCAGTTCGATACGACCTTCTTCAAAAAATGACTGATGATAGATACCTATCCCTAAGGTTTGCAGCATCTCGAACACTAAGGCCGCCACTTTTAACCACACTAGCCATAGGTAACATTTCATACTCTCATCACTGAAAAACAGGCCGCGCTGATAGCAGGATAAGAGCCGTTGCAGCCAATAGACTCCTAATAAAAATGTGATAAATAATGGGGTTAGCATTGCAAGCAACAGCATTCTGTTGGCGCTTGCGAGGTGCCATAACTCGAGCAACTGGGTGTTACTGCTATTGAAGCGAATATCGTCGTAGGCCCAATAGCAATAAAACAAGTAGCCGACAATGGCCACCGCCGAAAAGAGCACCAGCCAGCGGCAAAACTCACTGATTTTTATTAATTTTTTAAAATTTTGATTCATCAACTCACCCAAACATCACCCTAGATAATTCTTAGCGAACGTGCATCAGTATAATCCTTCGACAAAAAATATTACAAAGAAATATAAATTTATTGTTTTACGATAATTAATTTTCGTATTAGCATGTTTTCAATTTCAACACACTCAGGTGACGACAATGCAAAAATTTCCATTCACGAGTCAGTTATGCAGTGCTGCCATTGCCGCCGCACTGCTACTGACGGGTTGCAGCGCCGCTGATACCCAAAATGCACAACCTCAAGTTGCCGCGACGCAGCAAACCGAAGCGCCGTTAATTCCTATCGAAAACTTCTTTAACGAGCAGAGCATTCGCCATTTAAAAATGTCCGACGATGGCAAGTGGCTCGCCTTTGTGAAGGAGTATCAAGGGGCCAGTAATATCTTCCTGATGGCCGATAAGGCCGATCTTGCCAGTGCTACGCCACTGACCACCTCCGCCGAACCTATTCGCGACTTCGAATGGTCCGCCAAGGGCAATGACCTGTTCTTTATGAAGGACAAAGGCGGTAATGAGAACACCCAGATTTACAAGCTGAGCTTTGAAGAACACGCGGGCAAGATCACCGCCAAAGAGCAACGCTTAACCCATAAGGACAATGTGCAATACAGCGTGCTCGAGCAGGTAAAAGACAATCCTGATTTACTGGTTGTTCAAGCCAACCACGACGATTCGAGCCGTATGGATATTTATCTGCTCAACATCCACGATGGCAAGTTAACCCCAATCCTGAAGAACGAACTGAGCTTTACTCAAGTGAAGTTTAACAAGCAGGGTAAACCTGTGATTGCCAGCAGCAGTAATCTCGATAACACCAATGCCTTATATGTGCTGATCGACGGCAACTGGCGCAAGATCATCCAAAGCGCCAAGGGTGAGAGCATCGATATTCTTAAAGTGAACGATGACAAAAAACTCGCCTATATCAGCGCCAATATCGGTGATCGCGATAAGCAGGAATTGCTGAAAGTCGACCTGATGACGGGTAAATATGAAACGCTGCACAAGGATCCCGACAACGAGGCCGACGTCTATTCGGTGCAATTTAACGATGCGGGCGAGCCATTAGCCGTGGCTTACTATGGCGGCCGTTTGCGAGTTTATCCCTTAGATGCCGAGTTTGCCCGCCATTGGGATGTGATTAATCGTCATTTTAATCAAGATGTTGAAATCACGATTGGCGAGATGAACGAGAAAACCCATCTGTGGCAAATCCATGTCGCCAGCGACAGAGCCGCGGGCGCGGACTATCAATACAATGCCGCCACAGGGGATATCCATCTGTTAGTGGACATTCCAGCCAGCATTCCTGCGGATCAACTCTCGCCACGCCAATCGATTGTGTATACCGCGCGGGACGGCGTGAAAATCCAAGCCTATTTAACACTGCCTAAGGGTAAACAGACGCAGCTGCCGACCATTATCCTGCCCCATGGCGGCCCTTGGGCACGGGATTTTTGGACGCTCGACTCGGGTTACTTCCACGCGATTGCCCAGTTTTATGCCAACCGTGGCTATGCGGTGTTGCAACCGAACTTCCGTGCATCGACGGGGTTCGGTAAGAAATTCTTAAACTTAGGCAACAATAATTGGGGGATTGGCAGCATGCAGCACGATCTCACCGACGGAGCTAACTACTTAGTGGCGCAGGGCATTGCCGATAAACAGCGCTTAGGGATCTTTGGAGCCTCCTACGGTGGCTATGCGGCGCTGTCTGGCGCGACTTTTACACCTGACTTGTACCAAGCGGTGATCGCCTATGTGGGGCCATCGAGTCTAGTGACGCTGATGAATTCCTTCCCCGACTACTGGCGCCCCTATTTAGGTCAATGGTTTGAGTCGGTGGGTGACCCACAGATTGCCGAGCAGAAACAAGATATGGAAAAACGCTCGCCAATTAACTATGTCGATAACATCAAGGCACCATTGATGCTGATCCAAGGTGCGAATGACCCACGCGTCACCCAAATAGAATCAGACAATATTGCCAAGAAGATGTATCAAAAGTCTTTACCAGTTAAGTACATACTGGCAAAAGATGAAGGGCATGGATTCAGTAAGCGAGCCAATAAACTGGCCTCGATTGTCGCCACTGAGCAGTTTTTTGCCGAGCACTTAGGTGGGCGTGTCGACACCAATGTGAATCCTGAAATCCTAAAACACTTGGACGGTTTAAACGTCGATATCAGTAAACTCTAACGCGCTAAGGGCAAGCTAAGGCTTGCCCTTTTTGTTGTGCCTTTATCACTCGGCAACCACGACATCGACGGCGGCGGGTAGACGGAGCTCAACTCGAGTCAGTAACTTAGTATCATCCACCACGAGATTAGCCTCGCCCTTTTGCGCCCGAGCAAACAAACGGGCCGCATAGGTGCCTATGCCTAGCCCCTCTGCCTTGCCTTGAGTGACATATTTTTCCCAAAACTGTTCACGGATATCGACGGGCACGGCGCCTGTGTTCTCGATAGCGATCAGTACATCACCTTCCTGGCGCGATAGCGAAATCGCCACCTTAGTCTTAGGGCGCGCCGCCTCGAAGGCATTTTTTAGCAGATTGAACAGCATAGGATGGCAGAGCTTGGGGTCGCCCATCACATCGAAGCTGCTGCAAGGGTCTTCGTCGGGTAACAAATACGCCACTAACTGTTTGCTGTGAAAGGTTAGCTGCGCCGCCTGCAGCAACTGCTTAAGCATTTCATGCACCGAAAACCACTCGGCATCCAAGGCATATTGCCCCGCCTCGATACGCAGAATATCCGAGGTCAAATTCACGGTGTTGATCGACTGTAGGGCCAGTTCATCGACCAAATTAATCTTGGGCAGCCACTCCTTAGGACAGCTTTTATCCTGCGCGAGCTTTTGCGCCAGCGCGCTGATGGTCGCCAGCGGATTTTTAAGATCGTGACTCATGATGCCATCGGCATTGTCTTTGAGTTGTGCCAGACGCTGCATCTCGTCGCACTCTTGCTGTAATGTCCGCTGGCGCTGCATTTGTGCTAGCACATTCGCCAGTTTGAGCTTTAAGATCTCTGGCTGTACTGGCTTAGTGAGGTAATCTATCGCGCCGCCTCTAAGCCCCTGTAGATGATGCTCAACCTCGCCGAGGGCGCTGACAAAGATCACTGGGATCTGCGCCGATTTAGGCTCAGATCTCAAGGCTTGCAGCACTTGGTGTCCGTCCATCTCGGGCATCATCACATCTAACAACACCGCATCGGGCGGCGTCGCCGATTGGCAAATTTTTAGCGCTGCCTTACCGTCCTTAGCAAACAACACCTTATATTCGTCATTTAAGAGCCCCGCCATAAAGGCCAGATTATCCGGCATATCATCGACCACCAGCACCACATTCAAGGCGGGCGTCGTTTCAGTTGTCGCCGTTGTTTCTACTTTAGCCGCCATCGCTGAAGATAGCGCGACTTGAGTGCGTTTATGCCGACGCGTGAGCGCCTGTAACACTCTGCCCTGCAAGGTTTTAGAGTTAAAAGGCTTAGCGATAATGTCTGCGACATGGTATTTCATTGCCACGTCCACTAAACCTCGATGGGCATTGGCCGTCACGAGGATAATGGGTAAGTCCCGCCATTTTTCCTGCTGACGCAGGCCCTCGAGTAACTCTTGGCCATCGCCATCGGGCATGCTCCAATCCAGCAGCAACAACTCGACCTGATGACGCTGTAAGACGTCCAAGGCTTGGCGACCGCAATCGGCCTGTAACACCTGACCAAAACCGAGTTGCCGCAGCTGCTCAGCCATAATCTTACGCAGGGCATCCATATCCTCGACGATCAAACACTGCATCTGACCTAACTGCATACTTCCTCCTGCGCCAATTTAAGTGTGTGCAGTCGCGTTAATGCCTGTTCAAAATCAAACAGTTCAACATCCATTTTTAACTGTTTAAGCACACTCGCCTGGGACTGAAACTGCGGCGCATGGATAAGCTTATTCACCCATTCCAGAGCATTGGTGTTGTATTCCAGCAGGCTGTTTTCTAATTGCTCCATCAGTCCACTTAAGGCGTCATCATCCAGACAGATTTCATCCTTAGTGCTGAGCTGTTGATGCCAAAGCTCCAAGCCATTGACCAAACACTGTAATTCGGTTTGTAGCGCCAACAGTTGATCGTGTAACTCCACGGTAAAACTCTGCTGCGCCGTGTGGCATTGCTGCTCGAGTTCACCGGCTTGGCGGCTGATCTCCACCGCCCCGACATTGGCGGCAACGCCCTTTAAGGTGTGCAAGCTTAAGCGCAGCTCATCGGCATTTTCGTCCTGCCAGGCGCGCTGTTGCTGCCCGAGCAGTGTCTTGCTGGTGTTGATAAATAACCCCAACAAATGACTGTAGAGCGACTCGTTATGATCGCAAAGCGCAAGACCATTGTGAGTCTGTAAGCCATCGAGCTGCGGCAGGCCATGGCCTGTGCTCGCTCGCTTTAATACCAAGGGCACTGGTTTACGCTGCTTTGGCGTTATCCAGCGCGCCATAACCGTGTAGAGATCCTTCACATGCACAGGTTTAGTGATTTGGTCATTCATCCCCACCGCCAGCGCTTTTTCAATGTCACCAGACATGGCATTGGCCGTCATGGCCAAAATCGGCAGATTGGCAAATTCAGGCAATTCGCGGATCCGGCGAGTCGCCTCGTAACCATCGAGCACTGGCATCTGGCAATCCATAAGCACACAGTCGAAGTACTGCTGCTCGATGCGCTCAATGGCCTCAAGCCCATGATTCGCCACAGTGACATTCACGCCCGCTTGGCGTAATAGCTCTACCGCCAGCTCCTGATTGAGCTGATTATCCTCAACCAGTAACACCTCGGCCCCCGCTAACTGAGTCTTCAGGGCGTGCAGAGAGTGGTCCTGCTGCACTTGTCTGCCATGCTCATTGTTGTGTCCCAGCAGGGATAACAGGGCATTACCTATGGCAATAGGCGTCAGTGGTTTCGTTTGTGACAGCACCCTTGGGTTATTTTCAATCAGCGGCCTTAGGGTGTCTTGGTCGCTGAGGTTACCAATCAGCAGCATCCGCGAATCGGGATTGGCCATTAGCGCAGCCAGTAACGCTGGGCTAAATGCACTGTAATCACAGAGCACAAGCTGGCGCGTGCCTGAGTGGTTCAGCGATTCTATGACGCTATCAGAGTCGGCCACCGAGACCTGCATCTGGGCCGATATCCCATGTTCTGTGAGTAACGTTTCTAATCTAGGGTGCAGCCCGACTAACTTAGCGGTTTCCCCCGCTAAGGCATCGAATAGCGACTTAGGCTCATAGGTATCGGCACAGTTGAGTGTGATCCTAAGGTAGAAGCGACTGCCCACACCAAACTCACTCTCACACCACACCTCGCCGCCCATCAAGTGGGCAAGGCGCTTACAAATGGCCAAGCCAAGCCCGGTGCCGCCATATTCCCGAGAGGTCGAGGCATCGACTTGTTCGAATGAGCCAAATAGCATCCCTTGTTTTTGCTCGGGAATACCAATGCCAAAATCTTCCACGCAGAAGGTCAGCTCGACCTCATCCCCCTGTTGCGTACTCTGACAACTTAACACCACACTGCTGTCATCATGGGAAAACTTGACCGCGTTATTGCAGTAGTTGATCAGGATCTGCCCCAAGCGCAGGCCATCACCATGGTAATAACGGGGCAGCTCGGGCGGCAGATCGAAGATAAATGCCATGTTTTTCTCTTCGACCTTGTAACTCACCACATTAGCCAAATTAGACAGCACATCGTCGAGATCGAATACCGTGCATTCGATATCCATCTTCTCGGCCTCAATCTTGGAAAAATCCAAAATATCGTTGAGTATGCCCAGCAGCGAGCCCGCGGCTTGATGCACCTTGCCCACATAATCCCGCTGCTTACTGTTCAGCTCTGTCTGTAGCACGAGATACGACATCCCCAGAATCGCATTCATCGGCGTGCGGATCTCATGGGACATATTCGCTAAAAAGTCCGACTTGGCGTGGTTAGCCGCCTCAGCCGCCTCTTTGGCAATGGCCAGTTCGTCCTGAATCGACTTAGTGTCGGTAATGTCTAAGGCCCAACAAAGGTTAGCATTTTGTCCGTCCTGCACTGTGTGATAGGAAGTCAGCAGCACATCGCGGCGCTGGCCATGGGCATCAAACAGTTGCGTCTCAAATACGGTACTGTCTTGGCTTAAATCCAATTCGCGGATATGGCAACGGTAGTCATCGGGCTGCACAAAAATCCGATAAACTGATTGCCCCACCTCTAGCCCCGTCATCTCGGTAATTTGCTCATTCACATAACGGCAAACCCCTTCGATACATATCCAGACCCCGATCGGGCTTCTGCCTAACACGTGTTTCAGCAAATCCCGCTCACGCTCGAGCAGGGCATTCATTAACTTTCGTTCCGACAAATCGTGGTACGACCCCAGCACAAATAGCTCGCCATTGAGCTCGATGCGCTTGAGTGTCACGTCTACCTGAATAACCTCGGCGGCCGTGTTAATAAAGTCGGCCTCAAACTTAAGCTGCCCTTGGTCTAACACGGTTTGCAGACGTTGCTCAAACACGCTCTGTTTAGCAGCATCATCGTCCTGCTCGGGGTAATAGACTAAGGTGCGTTGCCCAATCAGTTGGTGTTTACTCTGATACTTGAGCAATGACAGTAGAGCACTGTTGCACTCGATGATCACCCCCTGACTATCGGTAATCACACAGGCATCGACCGCCGAATCAAACAGTGCTTGAAACTTATGCATGCTCAGGCTTAGCTGCTGCTCGGTGTGGATCCGCTGCACGATATCTTTATTTAACCGTCTGTTGCGCAAGCTAAAAAGAAACAGCACCAGCAAAACCGCCACGGCAATCCGCACCGCCCAGTCGAATACTTTCTGCTTCTTAATCCCCAGGTCATATTGCACATTCACCCAGCGGTGCTGAATTTCGCGCGCCTTATCCTGCGGGATTTGTGCAAAGGCTTTATCTAAAATGCTTTGCAGTTCGGGCCAGTCCTTACGTACCCCCATAGAAATCCCAAAGCGGTAGTCGCTGGCCGCCGCAATTTGCAGGTGATTAAAGGGAGGCGACTGAAGTAAGTGCGCTGTGCTTGGGAAATTAACAAAGGCCGCATCGACCTGACGCTTATCCACTGCCATTAAGGCTTGCTCCAAATTACTGACGGGCACCAGCACTATGTCTGGATAGTCTTCGAGTAGCTGCGTGTGAGTAATATCACCGGCTACTACACTGACCGATTTGCCCTTAAGGCTCTCAAGGCTGTTGGGATGCTCGCCCTCGACGTGGGTCACTATCACCGGCGGATACTGATTTAAGGCATCGGTAAATAACATCCACTGCTCACGCCCTGAATCCGCCGAGGCCAGCGATAACATATCCACTTTATGCAGCTTAAATTCCTCAAGCGCTTGCTGCCAGGAACCTTCGTTATAGGTCTGGAAAATCAGCGGTACCACACGGCTGATTTCGGCAAGATAGTCCGCCATCATGCCGCGGTGAATGCCGTTTTCATCAATAAAATCAATCGGCGCTGAATGGGGATCCACGCCCACCCTGACGATGGGATTGTTGTTGATAAAGGCCCTTTCCTCTGCGGTGAGCATGCTCATAAAGCGGTGCACATCCATATTCGGGATCAGCGCGCCTAGGCGAAAATCGACCAGAAACAGATTTTTATTGAGCGCCAACGAGACTCGGGCGAAATCGGGCTGCAGTGAGTCAAAGTCGAGTAACTCATAGTAATCGTTATAGTTATTAGGGCTGATGATCAAAGGTGTAATTAAAAACTCCGCCCCCTTGGAGCGAATATCCACCCCATTTAAATAATCGAACAGCAGCACCAGACCAAATGCGCCCTGAAACTCCATCCCACCGACAGCGGCGGCGATAGCCCCCTTTTGGATCCCTTGGGCGAGCTGATGATCCCAGCTTAACGAAGCAATATGGGGAATGGGCCGCTGCGGATTGGCTTCGGCCTCATGGCTTACCGCCAATGCCATAGTGGTATTCATGGCAATCACGGTATTGATACTAGGATCCTGTTGTATGGCTTTAAGATAAGCCTCACGCGCCGCTGGCGCCGTCCAGTTGGTGTTCACTACTTTGAGTTTGGCATTGGCAAATTGCTTTTTCACTGCAGTTTTCAGCTCAGCAGTACGCTTTTGCACATCGTGATTATCTTTATTCCCCGCGAGTAACAGCACATTCATGCGCTCGGCAGCGCTTTCCTGCTCAAACATTTTTTCGAGTAGGTTTTGCCCAAGGTTGTTGTTATTCATCGCCACTCGGCCAATCCAGTTGGCATTTTGTGTGCGCAGAGACAATGAGCTTTGGCTAAATTCGGAATTGATGGTCACCACAGGGATATGCTGCTGATTTGCCTCGGCTAAGAGCGCCTGCCCCTTGCCAGCAACGGGGACAAAAATAATCCCAGAAACATCGTTAGCTATCGCCTCACGGCCCAGCTTGAGCAAAGTGTCTGGCGTGCCATCGCCGTAAGCCACATCCAATTGGATATTGAGATCCATCGCTGCAATTCTGGCGAACTTAGCGATTTGGTGCCAAAAAGGTCTATCGGATTCCAAGATCAGACTCACCCTATGGCTATGGGCGAGTTTTTGCGCCGGCGTCAACTCGGCCAGCGCCTGACGATGTTGCAGCGTCGATGATTCATTGGCCAGCACAGCGTTGGGCCATACAGACAGTAGCGCAGCTGATAACAGCAAGAGACCCGCAAAATAACCCAATGAAGCGAGTGGCTTACAAGGATGCGCTTGGTGGTGACCCCTGCCGATGGCGGCCAAGCCTTGTCGAATAGTCCTGTGTATACGACCCGATGAAATGCCAAAAACGGCCATAACTTTTCCTCTTAGGTTAAGTTTCTTACCGTCCCGTTGGTATGAATGGTGTATTAAGAATGAGAAGACGAAATGCGAACAGCTAAAACACGGAGGATCTTATGGGATCCGAGATCATGGATGGAGCACAGTTAGCCCGCTTATCCACTGGGCCAAAGGCGCTTTAGCTCATAAAACAGGCAACAATTGTAAAAAAAACCGCATCGACTAAAAAGTATCAATCCCTAAAAGTGTGAACAAAACAGGCCAAAAGATACAACATGATACATTTTTTTGGGGTATTATCCTGTTAGTACAAGATTTAACCAGTCGTTAAATCCGCAATATTTTTTCCGTCAAGCTTACAGCTACCGCCATCATATAACCTGAAAAATGAAAATGTAGACTTCATATTTTTATGATGATTTTCATATTGTTATATTGATTCCTCATGGAATTAAGCAGCATTAACCGCCTAGTTTGGCACTGGCATTAACGGGGACGAATTGGGGCTCTCTCAGCATCGTCGCCGGATTAATACGGGAAACCAACCGACACAGTTGAGGCGAAACCATGACTCCATTTGTAACAAAGCCCACCCTATTAGTAGTGGATGATACTCCTGATAATATTCAGATCATTCATGGGATCCTGTCGGCGCACTATACGATCCGCGCCGCGACATCGGGTGAGAAAGCGTTAAAACTGGCTAGCACCCATCCATTACCAGAGTTAATCCTACTCGATGTGATGATGCCTGAGATGGACGGCTTCGAAACCTGCCGCAGACTCAAACGCGATCCTGTGACCAGCAAGATCCCCGTGGTGTTTGTGACCGCCAAGACAGATACCATAGACGAGCAAACCGGATTTGAACTCGGCGCCGTGGACTATATTTCCAAACCCATCAGCCCAGCTGTACTCAAGGTACGGACTCAAACCCATTTAGCTTTGAGCAATCAGGCAAGGCAGCTCGAAGCACTGGTTCAGCAACGAACCCAAGAGCTTGAATCGACTCGCCATAAGATTATTCAAAAGCTTGGGCTGGCGGCAGAATATCGGGATAACGAAACGGGATTACATATCTCCCGCATGAGCCATTATGGGCGCATTCTGGCCGAGCAAGTCTGCGACTCCCAAGCTTGGTGTGAGATGTATTTTACGGCGCTGCCGATGCACGATATTGGCAAAATTGGCATCCCAGATTCGATCCTATCGAAACCGGGTAAGTTAACAGACGATGAGCGCCAGCAAATGCAGCAACATACCAGTTTTGGCGCGCAGATCCTCGATGACGAAAACGATCCCTTGTTATCCCTTGCGCAGGAAATCGCCCTCCATCACCATGAACGATGGGACGGAACTGGTTATCCCCATGGGCTGGCAGGCGAGCACATTCCATTAAGCGCCCGTATTGCTGCGGTTGCCGATGTGTTCGATGCACTCACCTCAGACCGCCCCTATAAAGCGGCGTGGAGTACTGAGCAGGCCTTTGATTACATCCAAGAACACTCAGGGACTCAGTTTGACCCTCAGTTGGCGCAGGCCTTTATCGCCTGCAAGGAGCAAATACTGCAAGTGCAGCGACGTTTTGCCGAGCCAGCGGCCACAGTCACCCATTGAAAGTCTGACCAAGTGCTTCAGAACGAGGTAGACTCCTAGAACATGGGTGCAACTGATAGGGATAACAAATGAATCCAGCAAAAGTGGTACGCGCTAAGGTTATGCAATTAACGGATTTACCGAATATTGGTAAAGCGAGCGCGGCGGATTTACGCCTGCTCGGCATAGAGACACCGGCGCAATTGCTGGGGCAAAATCCCTACCAGATGTATCGCACTCTGTGCGACAAAACTGGCCAAAGACACGACCCCTGCGTACTGGATGTGTTTCTGTCTATCACCCGCTTTATGGCGGGTGATGACCCTAAACCTTGGTGGTATTACACCGAAGAGCGCAAACAGACATACGGCCAGCTTTAATCTGCATGCTTTGGCAGTATCTCTTGGGATACGGATGTCAGAACCTCTGGTGAGTCAGGCTCGGTACTGGGATCGTCCCTTAACCATTCGCGCCAGATAGCAATCAGCAACGCCATCAACACAGGGCCGACAAACAGACCAACAAACCCCATGGTTTTCACCCCACCAATCAAACCGAAAAAGGTCGGCAGGAAGGGTAATTTGATTGGCCCGCCAACCAAATTAGGTCGCAGCGTTTTATCGACAATAAACAGCTCGATACTGCCCCAGAGGAATAAGCCCACCCCTGCCGTCATATCGCCGGTGCCGACTAAGTACAGTGAAATCAAGGTAAACATAGTTGGCGCACCGCCGGGCACTAAGGCCATAAACGCGGTCAACACCCCAAAGGCTACGGCCGAAGGTACACCTGCAATCCAGTAAGCAATCCCCAACACAATGCCCTCACCGATGGCGATAAGTGTCATGCCGATAACGGTTGAACTCACAGTCGCAGGCACCACGCGGGAGAACCTATGCCAGCGTGCAGGAAGAATGCGCTCGCCAACAATATCCAGCTGTTTAGCCACCGATTCGCCATCTTTATATAAGAAAAACAAGGTGATCAGCATAAACAGCAAGGTCAGCAGCAGGCCCAAGGTATTCCAGCCCAATTGCAGTACCCAGCGGGAAATACCACTCAGATTCTGGCCACTAATGGCACTGACTATCTTGCCCAGCTCATGGGGTTCACCGATAAACTGCTGCCATTGCAGGGTGAGCCACTCGCCAATCCAAGGTAAATCCTTAATCCACAGCGGCACGGGAGCGCCATGCTGGTTGGCATACACCAGCCACTCCACCCAGGCTCTAATTTCTTGTAAAGCATAGGAAAATACAAAAATCAGCGGCGTAATAAGCCCAAGAATAATCAAGACTAACGCGATAGTGGCAGACAACGCCGAGCGACCACCGCATTTAGCCATTAATTTTTGATACAACGGCCAACTGGAGAAGCAGACGATCAGGGCGGCCAAGGCGGGAACTAAAAAATCGATAAAAAAGAAAACACCAGCACACAGCAATAAAATCAATAGGGTACGACCCACCGCAGCATTACTGATAATCTGTGCCATCCACAAACTCCCACAATAGAATCCAACAACAAGGCGGAAAACTTGGCAGAGTGCCAAGCAACAACCAGCCTTTGGGTGTTCCCCATTCTGTGAGCCAGTTTATTGCGCAGTGCTTTCCATGGGCAACGACATTTAACTAAAGCGTGAGTAGTGTATCAGTGCTACTGGTATCCCCAAAGGCCTTCGAATATCTCGAAGGCCAAATGGTTGAAAATCCCTATGGCGCGGCCTTGAGCTTAGCGACAATTTTCTCTGGCTGGCTAAAATCGGTAATACGCTCAATTACTTTACCGTCTTTCACCCAAAGCAATGTCGGGATGTTGCGGATACTAAAGTGATTAAATAGCACACCTAATTCATCGATACTAAAATCGACGCGTGAAGGATAGAGCTGTTTAAAATCGGCGAGGGCTTTATCGTCCGTCCACAGATGATTCACCACCCCATGCCAGGCTTTGTTCGGCAGCTGTTGTGCTAGCATGTCTAAATCTTTCTGGGCGGCAACACAGGCCTGAGACATTTCAGGGCGACTCTCTGCCAAATACCAATCACACCAAGTGGCGGTAAAAAACAGTAGATGCTCGCCTTGCTCCCAAGGTTTCAGCAGCTTAGCCGTTTGTTCTGGGCTTGGTGCATCTGTAGTTTGCGCGCTGAGCTCTTGGCCATTGGCCAACATATCGATAAATTTATCGAGGTTCGCATCCGACTCATGGCTAGTGTAAACCACCTCGCCTGCGCGATTGATTAATACGCTATAGGGCGTCCCGACTAAGCCAAGGGCCACACCCAATTCGCCCTCGTTATCTAGCCAGACAGGCATAGTCAGACCGAAACGTGAGATCACTTCGGCTATCTTAGGCTGTTCTTCGTTGATATTAATATTCAGGGCGAGGATATTGACCTTATCCTGATACTTTTTCTGCAATTCCTCAAAATGCGGCATCTGCTCCATACAGGGCTGACACCAGGTTGCCCAAAACTTAAGGTAAATCGGCTTATCGCCAGCGATGTTTTTTAAGGAGGTTTGCTGTTGATCTGGATAGGTTTTTAGCACTATATCTTGATAGCTTTTATCGGCAGCAAAAGTAGAAAAACAGATAAGGGCGAGACAGGTAACTATGATTCGACGTAAAAACATTAGCGTTATCCTTTCAGGTGGAGATCGCTCGCAACCACAAGGGTTGGTCGTGAGATTCAGCCAGTGACATAAGCAATTACTGAGAACAAATACCAAGTGAAACAGGGCGGCATTACAGGACTGAGCCGCTCACCCGCCAGTATAAATGAATAGGCTTATATTTTAGCCATGTAAAATATAAGCCTATTTGAGCAGAAGCGACGCGCCGATTGCACCAAGGCCGCGAACTCATTTTCTTCTCACTACGATACCTTATCTAGCACAACACATGGGGTTAAGGTATCGGCTAACGCTTGAGGGTCCTCGACGACTAAGTTAACCACAGTCAATGACTCAGGTAATTGCCCCATAGCGCCGTAATAAACTTGTGGCAGTTTAAATATCAGCTGCACATTCGCCTCACCACGACCTAGGGTTAAGATTTCGGGTGCGTCACTAGGCGTGGTGTCACCCAGTGAAGACTGCGACACAGGACTGCTAAAGTGCCCTAATTTCAGTTCACTAATCTGCGTGAAATCAACGGCCATAAAGCCCCACATACCGTTATTAATAATGAGCTTATCCGCCCTTTGGTAGAGCGAGTAATAACGGCTGATCCGATAATTTGCCGCCATTAATAGGATGGAGTACAAAAGCAACCCCGAAACAAATAGTGCCGCAATATGGCTTATTCCATCGAGTAAGCTGTAGCTCACCGCTGAGGCGGCCATTAACCCCACGATGATAACCAAGGCATGCCAAGGCTTAGCGCTGAGCAAGTTGAGTGAGCCAATAGCCTCAGGGTGACGACGGGAAAAATAAGGAATAGCGTAATACCAACTGGCGGGCTCAGTGGCGAGGATCAACCCCAATGTTAACCTCTTCTCGTCGGCACTTGGCGGCAAACCAGACTCTGACGGCTTGTAGGGATTAATTGAGTCTATTTTTACCGCTTCAGCACTCGGCTCAGGCTGCGCCATTGCGGCATACTGCTCAACGATAGCTAATCTTGGATCCCCAGATGCCTTTCTCGCCTGCCATAAGCCCTTAATAATGCTCACCATCAAGTACAGCTCGATAAGGAGTAATACCGCAATAATGGGATAACGTAGCCAAGCGACAAACTCGAAATACTCAGCAACTTCATGTGGATAGCTAAGCCTAGCCATTAGGCTACTCAAACTTAACACAACCAATATCTTCCACGGCTTTTGCGCACCTATTCTGATAATCCAATACCAATAAAGCACTGGCAACAGCACAAAATAGAGGGCCGTCACTACGGCTAAGGATAAGGCTTCACGCGTGTTTGTAAGCTGCTCCGGCAGCAAATGAAAGCCTAGGACATATACCGCAATCATCAGTACCAGAAAGGCAATGCGGTATTGAACTTGGCGTCTAAGTCGGATTTTTAGCATTTAACATCCCTATCAACGAGCATATTCAATATAGGGATGCGGCTCGATACACCTCATCCCCATGATAATGAACACCAAACTCCTCACTTGGCTTAGTAGTGATATGGGGAGTGACGGCCATGGAGACAAGGTTGAGTAAGAAATAATCAGCTAGATAATAAACCCATCACCCCTAAAGCCAGCTGCCGCGTCAGATCGGCTGCGGGAATGTTTCGGCAACCACTGGCATTTTGGCCGCACCATAGCGGACTAAAATCGCCAAATCCTTGCCGCTCCGCCGCCGTTCTTAAGCCCGCAACGGCTGAGGATGCCAAGGGGAAATCTGGCACAGCTTCATTCATCGGCCCCATTTCGGCCATAAAGCGGTTCACTATGCCGCGAGCGGGTCGACCGGAAAATAAATTAGTCAGTGCCGTATGCTGAGCGGCGTCGCTTTGCAGCGCCTCACGATGAATGCTGCTGGTATTGCACTCGGGGCAGAGTAAATAGGCTGTTCCCACTTGCACCGCCGAAGCGCCCATCGCCATGGCAGCGCGCACTGTGGTGGCATCGACAATGCCACCGGCAGCAATCACAGGAATATCCACCGCCGCAATCACCTGCGGTAAAAGACTAAAAGTCCCCTGCTGCTCGGTTAAATCCTCGGATAAAAAGTGCCCTCTGTGCCCACCTGCCTCAAGGCCCTGGGCAATAATCGCATCGGCGCCGCGAGCCTCGAGCCAAAGTGCCTCCTCGACAGTAGTCGCCGTGGAGATAACTTTTGAACCCCAGGATTTGATTTCCAGCAGCAACTCTTCATCGGGCAACCCAAAATGAAAACTCACCACCTCGGGCTTAAATTTGGCTAACACCTCGGCCTGCGCCTTGCTGTAGGGGGTGCGCTGGGCGCCAGCGGGCTGCGCATTCGGGTCGAGATTAAATTCAGTGAAATAGGGTGTCAGCTGTTCGAGCCAAGCCGCTTGCTTGGCCGCCTGCGGTAAAGGCTCACTATGGCAAAAGAAATTCACATTGATAGGTTTAGTGGTATTGCTGCGGATTTCGGTTAACTCAGCCTCAAGCGCCTCGAGGGATAACATAGCGCAGGGCAAGGAGCCCAATCCACCGGCCTGCGATACTTCAATCGCCAGTGCACTACCCTGCACGCCCGCCATCGGGGCTTGAATAATCGGAAACTGGATCCCAAACAATTGTGTTAGTCGGCACGGCATACTTCACCTCCATTGAATAAATCCTGTAGCGACTCGCGCCTGCCTTGCTTACAGCGAATACGGCGATAAGCGAGCGAGCCGAGTACGAGTTGTCACAATCTACCAGAAAAATGCATACGACATACAGCATTTGGCCGACAGCGAAAAATCGGCACTTTAAATCTGCCCTTTAAATAGGATGATAAAATGTCATCATTTAATGGATATTTCAGTCTAATTAAAAACAAAAATAATATAACCAAAATAACAATGACATTTGTATCAAAGTAAAAAACACTTATCGAAACTTCCTAAAAAATCACGTGATATCCGCCGCATTCACCAATTAAAAAACTATTTAGGGATAGTTAAATCCCTTATGATTCGCCCCCATTTTTTGGAGGCCATAATGTTATTAAAATCCAGTCTATTTTCGACGACCATCATCCATCGACTCATTCTTTGTTTACTACTCGCGCTCACCACAACCGTTGCCCACGCAAAAGATGATGATAAGGATGATGAAATCACCCTAGGTCGAACCCTGTTACTCGGCATAGGTGATCATCCTGCCACCATCCCGCTTATCATTTGTAGACAAGCAAAGTACATTAAAATCAAGGCAGAAAGAGATGTCAGCGTTGATCGCGTCGTAGTGACCTATGGGGATGATAAAACCCGTACCGTCCGCTTTGATACCGATATCGAAAAGGATAAACACTCGGAGTGGAAATCACTCGGTGCGCGCCGCTGTGTGAAAAAAATTGAGGTATATGGAAATTCAGACCGCAGTAAAGCCGGAATTAAAGTCATCGGCAAAAAGTAGTGATGAATTAATAGAACCCCATTAACTTCGATTTGATGAAATAGTGAATGCGAGCACTCAATAAATGATCTTTCGTGCAATATTGCTGTTATTAATCGGTTTAAATTTAACGGCGTGTGTCACCTTTCCGACGCCTGAATCGGCACAGGTTAAAATATTATGGGAAAACTCTGTCGCCATCGAAAACTGTACCTATAAAGGCACAGTCATTGGATCACAGGGACATTTCTATGACTATTGGTTACACAGTGATAGGGATATGGTGTGGGGCACTCTCAACGAGCTGCGTATCAAAAGTCATGCCCTCGGCGCCGATACGGTTTATCTCTATCAACCGCTTAAGTTTTTAGGCTCAGTGACTATGATGGGAAATGCTTACCAATGTGCTGAAACTCAATCTTCAGAGGCCAAAGCTTCTGAGGATAAAGCTTCTGACGCTCTAGATTCAACAAGTCTGCCGTCGCAGATGAATAGCGCATCGAGTCAGTAGCTTGAGTGTGAACAGGCTTTTGATGAGTTTTGAGCGGCTATCAGGCGACACGCCTGATAGCACTCATACAAACGGAGAGGAAAACTTAAAACAGATAATCGGCGCCTAAACCGACAAACAGTGCTAATCCCGCCCAGTTATTGTTGAGGAAGGCTTTAAAGCAAGGAGCTCTTTCGCGGCCAAAAATTAACATCTGTTGGTAAGTGCTAAAACCAACAAAGGTAAGTAGTCCTAAACCATAGAGCAGGCCACGGTCGGCACTCCAACCCGCGGCGATAAAACACAGCAGCGCGGCAAATTGAAATAACCCAATGATTTGACGGTCGTATTGGCCAAAAAGAATGGCTGTCGATTTGATACCGACTTTTAAGTCATCGTCCCTATCGACCATGGCGTACATAGTGTCGTAGGCCACAGTCCAGAACCAATTGGCGGCAAATAACCACCAAGCTTCGATGGGCACTTCACCGGTTTGCGCCGCATAGGCCATGGGAATCGACCAGCTCCACACCACGCCCAAAAACATCTGCGGCATGTTCGTTACCCGCTTAGTAAAGGGGTAGATAATGGTGAGGATAATGCCGACAACAGAGAGCTTAACCACTAAACCGTTGAGCAGTAACACTAAACCAAAAGCAGCTAAACCTAAGATCACAAACAGCAATAGCGCTTCTTTGGTGCTGATTTCGCCACTGGCGAGGGGACGGGATTTAGTGCGCTCAACGTGGGAGTCGAGGTCGCGGTCGGCATAGTCGTTAATAATGCAGCCACAGGCGCGCATAATCACCACACCGATAATAAAGATAATCAACACTTTAATATCGGGCATTCCACCCGCCGCTAACACCAGCGCCATTAAACAGGGCCAGAGCAATAACAAGGTGCCGATAGGACGGTCGAGTCGAGTCAGGCGGGAATACACGTCCCACTTCTGCTTTAGATTCATTAACTAGCTACTCCCAAACCTAATTTTTTATCTCGGTTGCTAGGCTAAGCATCATATACCCTAGCCACCTTTTAAGCGAATTTGTGCAGACTCAAGCTGTCACAAAATCATGACATTGGCGTCAATCAACGCGCCTCTAAACGCGCGTAGGCGACCACCAGCCACTTACTGCCAAAATCACTAAAATTCACCTGCACTCGCGCCTGCGCGCCACTGCCCTCAAAGTTAGTCACTTTACCGTCACCAAATTTTGGATGATGCACTCTTTGGCCGACGCTAAAGCCAGTATCGTTGGCGACCGCCGACTTTTGCGCACTGAAGCGATTATTCGCCATCGGCGTTGACACCTGCGCCTTTAAGCGAATTTCGTCCACATATTGCGGCGGAATTTCCTTAATAAAGCGAGATGGACGGGCATAATCTTCGCGGCCATAAATACGGCGGGATTCGGCATAGGTGATATAGAGTTTTTCCATCGCGCGGGTCATGCCCACGTAACAGAGGCGACGTTCCTCATCGAGTCTGTCGCCCTCTTCGAGCGCCATCTTACTCGGGAAAATCCCCTCCTCGACGCCCGCCATAAACACCATAGTAAACTCAAGCCCCTTGGCCGAGTGCAGTGTCATTAACTGTACGGCATCGGTAAAGGCATCGGCCTGACCTTCGCCCGCCTCTAAGGCCGCGTGGGATAGGAAGGCGTTAAGCTCGCCCATATCCTCAAGCTCCTCTGGCATTTCGAAGGTGCGCGCCGCGGTAACGAGTTCCTCTAAGTTTTCGATACGGGCGTGGGCCTTTTCGCCTTTTTCCGCCTCGTACATGGCCTTAAGGCCAGAGGCTTGGATCACTGTGTCCGTCATCCGGTACAGCGCCATATCCTGAGTTTCTTCCTGCAGGGTGACGATAAGATCCATAAAGCCACGTACCGCAGAGGCGGCGCGGCCAGCCAGCACTTTTTCATCCAGCAAACGTAAACAAGCCTGCCACAGGGTGAGTTCCTGCTGACGGGCGGTCGAACGCAGAATATCTAAGGTGCGATCGCCAATGCCGCGGGGCGGTGTATTAACCACGCGCTCGAAGGCGGCATCGTCATTTTTATTGCTGATTAGACGCATATAACCCATAGCATCTTTAATCTCTTGGCGTTCGAAGAAGCGCAGGCCACCGTAAATACGATAGGCTAAGCCTTTGTGTAATAAGGCTTCTTCGAGCACACGCGACTGAGCGTTTGAGCGATATAAAATCGCGCAGTCACTTAAATTGCCGCCTTTTTCGTACCAATCATTGATACGGCCGACAATAAAGCGCGCCTCGTCCATTTCGTTGAAGGCGCAGTAGAGGGAAATCGGCTCACCATCGGCTTCGTCGGTCCACAACTCTTTACCTAAACGCTCGGGGTTATTGGCGATAAGGGCGTTCGACGCCTTCAAAATATTGCCCTTGGAGCGATAATTTTGCTCGAGGCGAATCGTAGTCGCCGTCGGGAAATCCCGCAGGAAGCGGTGCAGGTTTTCAACCTGAGCGCCACGCCAACCGTAAATAGATTGGTCGTCGTCACCCACTATCATCACATTGGCGGTTTGGCCGGCAAGCACGCGGATCCAGGCATATTGAATGGCGTTGGTATCTTGGAACTCGTCTACCAGAATATGCTTAAAACGTTCTTGATAATGCGCCAGCAAATGCGGTTTATTGAGCCAAAGTTCGTGGGCACGCAGCAGGATTTCGGCAAAGTCGACTAAACCTGCGCGATCACAAGACTCTTGATAAACCTGATAAATCTTCAGCAGGTTTTGCTCAATCGGAAAACCACCCGCATCGATATGCTTGGGCCGTAATCCTTGGTCTTTCTTGCCATTGATATAGGCCTGCGCCTGACGGGGAGGATATTGCTTTTCATCCAGATTCAAACTTTTAAGGATGCGTTTCAGCAAGCGCACCTGATCGTCCGAATCGAGAATTTGGAAGCTTTGCGGCAATCCCGCATCTTGGAAGTGAGTTCGTAACAGACGATGCGCTAACCCGTGGAAGGTACCAATCCACATCCGCCCCATATTGGTGCCAGCGACTTTCTCCACCCGCTCACGCATCTCGGCCGCGGCTTTATTGGTAAACGTCACAGCTAAAATTGAGTAAGGGCTCTGCTGTTCGACCTGCATTAACCACGCGATACGGTGGGTTAATACTCGCGTTTTGCCACTGCCTGCGCCCGCAAGCACTAACATGCTGGATTGCGGTGCCGCGACAGCCTCGCGCTGTTTATCATTCAGGCCGTCTAGTAAAGAAGATACGTCCATTCTCGCCTCCAAAAAATCGAGGGGGCAGTATAACAGAAGAAGCGCCCAAGGCATGCCACGAGTTTGAGCTCAATCACAGACAATTCATTTGACTCGAGGGCCAAGTTTGGCTTGAATTGGTTGATACAATTTATTAACAACTAAAGTATGACTCGATGCCAAGGGACCTGAATGCATTATTGTTTTAACGCTTTTGTGTTGGATACCCAGAACCGAACCTTGTTCTGCAACAACCAAAGGCTCCACTGTGACGAGCGCGTTATCCTGTTACTCGCAAAGCTAATCGACGCCTATCCCGCCCATTGCGATCAGGCCTGCTTGCTCGAACATATTTGGCCCAATACTGTGGTGAGCAGTTGGTCCGTCGCAAGATTAATCTCAGATACCCGCAAATTATTCGAGGCGGCGGGCCTTAAGGTGCCCATTATTCAAACCTTGCATGGCCGAGGGTATCGGCTCTCCCCCGATATCGCCGCCATTATTCGCTCCGATGCCGTCGCTAACAGTTTTGCCGCTCAAGACCACTCACTCGCAATAACAGATAACGCCACCAGCGCAGCCAACTCGAATACACTTCAACCCGCGCAAAAAAAGCCCTATTTCACCCTGCCGGGATTAGTCTTGATTGGGATCTTGTCGAGCGCAGTGCTTGCCCTGCTCTATCACAATCAAGCCGAACGTAACGGCCAATTAGTGTTGGCCGAGCCGCAAAACGTAAAAGCACGCATATTGTGGGTCGATGATCACCCGGAAAATAATCAGGCCGAACGCCAGTTTTTAGAGCAAAAAAAGATTGGGGTTTACACCACCAAAACCAGCAGCGATGCACTCACACTGCTGAGTTTGTATAGCTACGATGCCATTATTACCGACATGGGCCGGGGCACGGATCCCCTCGCAGGTCTGAAACTGATGCAGGCAATCCGCGAGCGTGGCATCAGCACACCCATTTACCTCTACACCATCATGCCCTCCGAGGCGCTGCGGCAAAAAGCCCAAGAACATGGCGCGCAGGACATCGCCGTCGAAGCCGAAGACTTATATCAACACTTGATGCCACTCATCCGTTATGCCGACGAAGGCGCGCAGTAAAGCCGCGCTCAACCTCAGCAAATTTTGCTTCAATCTATTGATATTATTCACTTTCAAAAACATTCAATAAGTTTCAAAGACAAAATCCCTCCAGAGGATTTATATCTTGTTCAGGGTTCAGCACCTGAGCCCTTCTGCCGATCGCTATCGCCCGTGCCCCAATGATGACTAACGACCATCCCGCTATGTGGGATAGCGAGTTGTTGCTGATATTTGCTCAGTAGCCTAAAAGGAATTTACATAATGAAGCCAATCTATCGACTCACGGTTCCCATTCTCTTAGGTCTCACGCTCGGCGCCTGTGGCGGCAGTGATGATGACGATGAAGATCCTAGCCCCATTGAATCCCAGCAGTTTGCCATTAAAGGGACAGTAAAAGGGCTAACCAACACCTTAAAACTCACCCTACAAACCAATGGCCAGACAGTAGAAACGCTTTCTGTTCAAAGTGATGGCACAGATAAGGCCTTTGCATTTTCGAATATGCAGAATGAAGGCGTTAGCTTTGCCATTACCGTCAATACGCAGCCAACAGCACAAACCTGTACCGTCGCTAATGGCAGCGGCACCTTAAGCCAGAGCAATGCCGAAACCGCCCTCGTCACCTGTGAAACCAATGCTAATGCCGAATTAACCGGGATCTTTAGGGATAGCCCAGTTGCCGGGATCCATTATCAAACCGACAGCCAAACCGATGGCACCACCAGCGATATTGGTGAGTTTCAATACTTACAGGGGGAACAAGTCACCTTTTCGGTCGGCGCGATTCAGTTTCCCAGCACAGCTGCCAGCGCACTCGTCACTCCCACCGAAATTGCAGCGGGCAATGAGGTCACAAAGGTAAATATCCTGCAATTGCTGCAAACCCTAGATAAGGATTGCGATGTCGAAAATGGCATTCAGATCAAAAGCTCACACCATGATCTGCTCGCCAATACCGTACTGGATATCAGCAGTGCCGATTTTGACTCCCAACTCAACACCGCCTTTGCCAGCCTCGGCTCGGGCTTGAGTCTTATCGGTGAAGCCCAGGCCCTCAGCCATTTCGATAATTCGAATCGTAATCTGCTGCTGGGTAGCTGGCTGCTGTCGGAGGGAGAAGGCCAAAGTAATATTCTGACCTTTATCGACCATAGCCGTTACCTATTGATCCACGAAAGTTCTGGCGATGGTGGCCAAGCGGCGGCCTCGGTCGAATACGGTAA
Source organism: Shewanella sp. GD03713 (assembly GCF_029843705.1). NCBI lineage: Bacteria > Pseudomonadati > Pseudomonadota > Gammaproteobacteria > Alteromonadales > Shewanellaceae > Shewanella > Shewanella sp. GD03713. The sequence goes on along the minus strand of NZ_JAOCIW010000001.1, from coordinate 544,714 downwards.
TTACACTTGGGATAGCGTGACAGGCAGCTTCAGTGTCAGCCTTATTGGTCAATCTGACGGCTCCGGCGGCCTGTACGATGGCAGCAGTGTCGTCAATAAGGCAGAGGTCAGTTTAACTACCCTCAAGCTGACCCTCACGGACAATGGCGCCAGCAATATCACGCTCACTCGTATCGAAGATGCTAGCGATGCGTTAATCGGCACCTGGCATGTGTACGACCCCGAAACCGAGAACGACAGCTTTGTGACTTTCCTGCCCAATCAAGCCTATGCCATTGTGCATACCGCCAACTCCGACAGCTATGAGGGTCAATCCCCCCAAGCGCAATCGGGAGAATTTGGTCATTACGTCAAAGATACCAGTGGCTATAAGTTTACCGCCAGTGTCGAGTCCGACGGCCCTAATGGTCTCTATGATGCCCAGTCAGCTGACGCCCATCAGTTTTCATCCATCAGCACCAGCCAATGGGGCGAGATGATGGCAACTGAAAATGGCCCAGAAGGCGGTACTTTTACCTTAGATAAGGTAGGCAGTTTTGTGACTGAGTTGGTCGATAAACCTTCAGCCGCAGCAGGCACCAGCCTTGGACGCATAACTTCGGTGCGGGATATCGAAGGCTTTAGCTACGACGCCACAGTCAATCGCCTGCTGCAATTCGACTTAACCTTTGCCACGGACACACAAAACCGCTGCACCACCGAGTTCGCCAATGGCCAATGCGGCGCACGTTACAACATGCTGGTGCAGAATGTGTCCGAGAATGATATGGGGGATGTGATTGGTGAGATCAGCCTGAACGAAGTCACCAGCAATGCCCAAGTGAACAGCGATTTTTATATGACAACCGCTGGCACACTGCACTTTGCCTTTAGTGGCAGTCAGACAATGACCATCAGCCCCTTGTTAGGCAAATCTTGCCAAGGCAATCAACGCGCCTTAGTGAGCTTAACCGATACCAGCAATAACCAATCACTTTGGTTAGTCGAGTTAACCCCAGCCGCCCTATAGCTAACGCTATCTTCCCTTTGTCGGGCTATGTTCTTCCGTAGTCCGGCATTTTTTTATTCTAAAAACCATGAACACAGCTATTGCCTATCGAACCGTTTGAAATCGAGCCATATATAACCAGATTTATTTCAAAGCATGTTCAATAAGGATTAAGCACTTTCATTCCAGTGACACGCCGTGAATATGTCCCTATAGGCTCGACGACGGCATCCATGCCGTCAACGGTCACTTCCATAACAATGCTTAATCCGGTGTTTTTCAAGATAGTTGTCACTCTTTGTTTAAATATTAAGCTGCATTTATTACGCCTTCTTCTGGTGCCTTATCTGGGTTGAGTGTTACAGCGCCAACCGCTTCACAATTTCTGATCTCTGTAGACCAACGCATCGGTTTTCTTTCCTTCGCCGCCTCAAGCACTTTCTTGCGCTTCGCTAAAATAGCGCCATCTTGCAGTGCATGACGTTGCCCTGGTGAGACAAAATTTAGCTGGCTGTGTTTATGCTCATCGTTGTACCAGGTTACAAACTTTTCCACCCATTCTCTTGCTGTTGCTAAGCAGCTAAAACCTGATGCCGGCCACTGTGGGCGGTATTTCAACGTTTTAAATAACGACTCTGAAAAGGGGTTGTCATTACTCACCCGCGGCCGACTTAATGATGCCGTAATACCAAGCTCTTCCAGCTTGGCTTTCATGGTCAGTGACTTCATCGGCGCCCCATTATCAGAATGCAGCACTAATGGCGTGTTAAAGCATTGCTCGCGTAACAGACAGCGTTGGATTAGCGCAGCGGCATATTCCCCACTTTCTTGCTCATGAACTTCGTAACCCACTATTTTTCTACTGTAAATATCTTCAAACAGGTACAAATAGTAGAACTGGCCTTTGACGATTGAGGCTAAATAAGTGATGTCCCATGACCACACTTGATTCGGCCCATCTGCCCGATAACTCAACGGTTTGCTTCGATTGACCGCAGCCTGAGTGCGGCCACGATGGTTAAGTTGACCATGAGCATTTAACACTCTGTAGAAGCTGGATTCCGAGGCGATATAAATCCCGTTATCTAATAATGTTGGCACAATTTGCGACGGGGGTAAGCTGGCGTACTCCGCTTGATTGCACACACTTAATATCTGTTGTCGCTCATGTTCTTCGAGTTTATTTGCTGGCTCTGGTCGAGCTGCTGTTGGCCTTAAATCAGCTTGCACTTGACCTTCTCGATACCAACGTCGATAGGTACGCTTACTGAGGCCCGTTTCAGCACAAGCCTTATAAAGGCGAGCACCATTGGTATAGGCCTCTTGGATTAAGGCAATCAATGCTATGCGCTCAGGCAAGGGGGTTAGCTCTCCTCGCTGTCGTCCCCCCAGAGCGCATTGAGCTTTTTTCTGAGCACCAGTAACGCAGCAGCTTCAGCCAGCGCTTTCTCCTTATAGCGCAATTCCCGTTGCAGCGATTTGATTTCGGCTTTGTCAGCCTTAGCCTGCTGTTTAATGGTTTTAGTTTGTACTTCTGAGGTTTGAAAACCAGCTAAACAATCCTGTTTCCACTGCTGTACTTGCTCGCGGAACAAGCCCTTTTCACGGCAATACTGGTTTATCTCCGCTTCCGACAGCGGCGCTGTTTCAATAATCACGGCAAGTTTTGCTTCAGCCGACCAATCATCGGCTGTTAATGTTTTACCTGGCACGGGGCGACCTTCTTTTCTGGCAATATCTCGCCAATGATACAAGGTTTGCACCGCGATGCCTTCTTCCCGAGCGACCTCTGCGACCGTTAAGTTGTGAGGAGGTAATAATTTTTTAAGGATCGCTTCTTTACGTTCTGGTGAATACCGAGCCATATCGTTCTCTTTTGCCGCACCCTGTCTTTAAACATAATGATTATTTAGGGGTGACAACAATCCTGACACAGGGGGAATCTTCCCAACCTCTACAGTATCCAGCACCTTCTGACGAGCATGCAGTCTGTATAGAATGGACGGCTGAGTTCAAACCAGCTTCATCCCCCTTTTGAAGACTGCCAAAAAGAAGTGAGTTGAGCTTTTTTACTAAAAATCTTCGTTTCTTGAATGCTAATCGAAAGTGCATTATGTTCTTGTTTTATCTTGGATCACCAGATTAATTTGATGTCTTTCAGATTGGCAATATGTGCATGCAGCCAGATGACCATGTGTATCTGTTTCACGAAGGTGATAAGTCCAAAGTTGACCCAAACACAACCAAGTTCCATGGCAAGATGATATAAATTTTAGAAACAGTTTTATTAAATAAAGGCGTACAAGATGGCGGAACACAAGCAACCACCGACAGCAAATTCACTTCAAGAGATCATCGCTTTTGTTGAATCGCTCGACATAAGTAAGCGGGGTGCTTGGTTTCGTGGTCACACTGACTCATCCTTTGAACTGCTCCCTTCTGTTTTTAGACGGACGGGGAAGGATGGAGATGGCCCATATTACAATGAAAATGAACTATTAAAAGAATTCCTTCGCAGGCACCCTGCCGCTAAAAAGGAACATTCCAATACTTTAGAACTGCTTACCTACGCACAACACTATGGATTGCCCACAAGGTTGCTAGATTGGTCTGAAAATGTTTTAGTGGCGACCTATTTTGCTTGTCTGGATGATAATACCGATGGAGAGCTTTTTATTCTTAATCCTCTTCCATTTGAACAAGAAATAGGCGTATTAATATTTGAAGATGTAAATACAAAAGTCATTAATACATCAATAGATGCAGAAACAAGTGTAAAAGTACTGACCGCAATTAAAGAAGAGTCTAAGGAAAAAGGAAGTTTAGAGTCATATACTTATATCAACGGAATTTCAATCGTAGACTACAATGGAAACGATCTATTATCTTTGTTCACCAAAAAAAGTTTTATCAATATAAACTTTAAACTAGATGAATACGAATTGAATCACGTAGGTAGCTTTTACATGTATCACCCACCGTTAATAAATAAAAGATTAATTGCTCAAAATGGATGTTTTACCGTACATGCTGGAAAGATTTTTAACGGTAAGATGATTATTCCATTTACCCATCTAAAGCCGAATGAGACTGCTGGGCTATCGTCAATCCTTATAGATAAGGACGCCAAACAAGACATTCTAAACTCTCTAAGAATGTGTGGTATTGATAAAAGCCGCTTATTCCCCGAACTAGAGCATCAAACTGCGGTAATTAAAGAGTTATGCAAATTTTAACCTCAATATCAAAGGCGATACTTTGAAAGATAAGAAATAGTTTATCAAAACACCCATTGTTATATTGTAAATATTATACTTAGTAAAAAACCGAATAGGGTTAAACAGGGCATTCATATCTCTTTATTGCTTTTAGTGACCAACAGACAACTCAATAATCACAGTAATACACCATCCCCTCGGAGTTGCCGCAGGGCGAATAGACAAATTGCGTGAGTCTCGCCATGGATGGCGAGCTAGCTTTCGCAGGTGCATGGACGCATCCTTCGGAAGCGATAGCAAATTTGGCAATGAGCACAAGGGGCTTTCAACTCCGTTGGGGCGTCTTGGAGCATCCAAGGAGGATAGGACGAGCAGTCCTCCTTGGTCGACTCTTGATTAAAAATCAGGAGGTGAAGCCCCACGACTTTGACTTTGCTTTTAAAAGCAACCACCCATGCTTGCTGGCAAAGCCTTAAAACTTTGCACTCACGACAACCCCGTTGAAATTAAGACAATCTTTAACTCTTTGCTGCTGAACCGCGCTAAGGGTGTCGATATCATGGAAGGCAAACTCTGAGTGTTCATGACTCAAGCGAATCACCGCATCGGCAGATGCAAACTCACAACGAAAGATAAAGGCTTGGGATTGATAGGCACTGTGATAATACACACCGCTCAGGTAGTGGACGTTCACCGCCAATCCCAGCTCCTCTTGGCATTCACGCAACAGGGCTTCGTGAATCGTTTCGCCGGGCTCTAAGGCTCCGCCGGGTAAGCCCCAGGCACAATTGCCGTAATTAGCCTTAAGGAGTAACACTTGGCCAGCATCGTTAGTGATCACCCCATGGCTACTGAGCCGAAATCTATCTTCAAATGTAAGCGTCCATTTTAGGACGTCCTATCCCCACTAACGATCGCGCGATAAGCTGTGCACTCACCATAACAGGAGAGTGATATGACAAAGCGCGCTTACCGCAACGCTGCACAATGGCAGCAATTAATCGACTTATGGCACACATCAGAGCTGAGCATTGCTGAGTTTTGCCAAACCCATCAACTGAGTACCATGTCATTTTACAAATGGCGGCAACGCTTGGCTCCACAAACCGAGCAAGCACCTGTTCGTCAAGATACACAGTTTATCGATTTATCCGCGTTTGCACACCAAGGCAACACCCGCTGGCATATTGTCTTGTCGCTGGGCAATGGCGTTGAACTTACCCTTAGCCAGCAATAATGTTTATCCCTGCAGCTAACCAAAAAATCTGGCTGTGCACCACGCCCGTGGATATGCGTAAATCCTTTAACGGCTTAAGTGCCCTGGTACGCAATAAGCTTTGCCATAATCCACAAAGCGGCCAGTACTTTGTGTTTATCAACGCCCGTAAAACCCAGATGAAGGTGTTGTACTTCGAAAGCTCAGGCTATTGTGTCTGGGCGAAGCGCCTAGAGCAAGGCCAGTTTCCGGTGAAACCGCACCCCAATGGGATCCAATCGCTCACCGGCTGCACCCTGCAAATGATCGTTGACGGAATTACCGTACTTCGTCAAAAACAAGCGAAGCGCTATGGGCAGCCAAGCGCTTGATAAGCCTGTATAATTGGCGCTATGAAAATCAAGCCTTCACCCTCATCCAACGTGGCAACGGATGCTGAGACACTGGTTAATTTGACCAGTGAAATTGCGCGTCTGCAAGCCTTGGTTGAGGCTCTTCAGCAAAAAGACACCTTAGCGCAAGCACATGCTGAATTGGCGCAAAAGCACGCTGTCTTATCAAAACAGCATGCAACTTTATCGCAAAAGCACAGCACACTTGAGCAAAACTGGGATGAGCTACAAGCGAAATTCACGACATTGACCCAGTCCTTCGCAGGCATTAAGCAGCGCTTAGCCTGGTTTGAGAAGCAGTTGTTTGGTCAGAAGTCAGAAAAGCGCGCGCTGGAATTGGGTATGCAGTTAAGCTTGCTGGGCGATATGGTGCCCGCGCTGACCCAGCCCGAAGGTGAAACCGAATACACCACCTACACCCGCAGAAAAGGCAAGCAGCGTCCGGATGATTGCGTCAATGACAGTGGCCTACGTTTTAACGATAACGTGCCGGTCAAAGTGATTACGCTTATTCCCGATGAGCTAAAAGGGGAAGATGCGGACAAATATGAAGTGATTGGTGTGAAAAGCACCTTCCGCTTAGCGCAGCGCCCGGCGAGCTTCGAAGTGCTGCGTTATGACCGGCAAATCGTCAAACACAAAGAGAGCGAAGCCATTCTGCCAAGCAAGGCGCCGTTTAATGTGCTGGATAAAAGCTGTGCGGATGTGAGCTTTATCGTCGGGATGCTGGTCGATAAATTCCAATATCACTTGCCGTTGTATCGCCAACACCAGCGTTTAGCTGCGGCGGGCATTACCTTAAGCCGCAGTACGCTGGGCACCATTGTGGCACGTGGCATTGATTTACTGTATCCGATTGTCGATGCGATGCTGACCAGCATCTTACAAAGCCAGGTGCTGGCCATGGACGAGACGCCCATCAAAGCAGGCAAAGCTGGGCCAGGCAAAATGAAGCAAAGTTACTTCTGGCCGGTGTATGGCGATAAAGATGAAATTGTTTTTACCTTCTCCACCAGCCGCGGGCGGCAGCATATCGAAGAGATATTAAAACATCGCTTTAAAGGCACCTTATTAAGTGATGGTTACAGTGCCTATGCCAGTTATATCAAAGCCAATGAAGGCTTAACCCACGCCCAGTGCTGGGTGCATAGTCGCCGGCAATTTATTGAAGCTGAAAACAGCTGGCCACAACCGGCCAACGAAGCGATAAGCCTAATCGCTAAGCTGTATGAAATAGAAGAGACTATCCAACGCCAAAAGCTCACTGATGACAAAAAACGCCAATACCGGCTTACCCACAGTAAACCGGTGGTGGACCGCTTCTTCCAGTGGTGTGATGACATCCTGCATAACCTGACGCTGCTGCCCAAAGACCCCCTCTATAAAGCGATTGGCTATGTACAAAGCAAAGAAATGGCACTGCGCGTCTTCCTGGAAGCCCCTGATGTGCCGCTGGATACGAACCATCTGGAGCGGGCGCTCAGGTCCATTCCAATGGGTCGAAAAAATTGGCTGTTCTGTTGGACCGAAATCGGTGCAGAGCATGTCGGCGTTATCCAAAGCCTGATAGTGACCTGCCGCTTGCACGATATCAACGTGAACGACTATTTAACCGATGTACTGCTGCGCATCAGCCAACATCCTGCCAGCCAGGTACACGAACTGACGCCACAGTATTGGAAAACCAAGTTCGCTGACAACCCGCTACGCTCTGACCTCTTTGCTTTACCCGCCACTTCGGTAGAATAGCCTCCAGACGGAGGCGATATGCGCATAGAAGACCTAACCTTAGACGAATTACACGAGCTGAACGAGCTTATCTGGAAACGGATTGAGTACTTGCGTTTGCAAAACGATATTAATGTCCTGAGTCAGTTACGCTTAGGCCAAAAAGTGCACTTCAAGGCCAAAGAGGGGCAGGTATTCGGCGTGGTCATCAAAATTAACAAGAAATCGGTGGTGGTGGTCAGTGACGATAATCGCCAGTGGAAAATGCCACCAGGACTGGTACAGATCATGAAAGACGTTTAGTCAGGTTGGTTGGCAGAAATCTGCAAGGCGTCAATACGTCCTAAAATGAACGCTTACCTTCAAATGCCATGTCTCAATCCCACGCTAAGGCTGTGTTATCACGAGTTGTGATTAAAGGTATTGCAGCTGGCAAGCTTGCCAGAGGCAAAGCCTGTCTTAAACCATTTTACCCTGTCAGCCGAACTGCCATGGGTAAAGGCTTCGGGTTGTACGGCTCGGCCAGCCATTTTTTGCAGGCGATCATCCCCCACAGCACTCGCAGCAGCGATGCCTTCTTCAACATCTCCGGCTTCGAGCAGATTGAGCTGCCTGTCGACATAATGCCCCCACACGCCAGCATAACAGTCGGCTTGCAATTCGAGGGCAACACTCAATTGATTGGCCTGCGCCTTGCCAGCGGCTTGCTGCGCCTGACGGACTTTAGTGCTGGTCCCGAGTAGGTTCTGCACATGGTGGCCCACCTCGTGGGCAATCACATAGGCGAAGGCAAAATCCCCCGGCGCACCGAGTTTTTTCAGCTCCTCGAGAAAACTCAAGTCGATATAAACTTTGCTATCAGCGGGGCAATAGAAAGGCCCTGATTGCGCCTGTCCCATACCGCATCCCGTTGAGGTCATATTGCGATAAAGCACCAGTTTGGGCTCGACATATCGCCCCTGCAGTAATTGATTCCAGACGGTTTCGGTGGTGCCGAGGATCGCCGCCACAAACTGGGCATTTTCATCTTGAGCGGCTGTATTGCTGGCCGATTGTGACTGGCTAAACCCCGCTTGATTGCTCGGGTCTAGGGACAATCCGCCAGTAAAATATTGAAACGCAAAATACAATCCGCCTAGCAGCAATATCACTCGGCCGATTTTGGTGCGAAGTAGAAAAGGCAGCAAGCGCAGCAGGAGCGCGCTGGGCACGCCCGCGGACGCCATCTGCTGGTCACGTCTGTCTTCGATATTGGAGCTGCGGTCACTGTCATGCCAACGCATTGGATTTCCTAGGCTATGGGTATGGGAGCTAGATTTCAGTGTAGCCGTTATTTGGGATCATTCTGCTCGGCGGGCGCCGCTTTTAACGAGCGTAAAAACAGCCCTAGCCCACCAAAGGCTAACACTAAAATCACGATCAAATCGAAGGCCGACATGGCCCTAAAGTGAAACTGAATCGAGCTTATCACGCCGACAATTAAGGCGACTAAGGAGCCTAAGGTCAGCAGCCAACCGAACTTAGTCTTGGCATCAAAAAACACCATCACTATCCCGAGGATAAACGGTAGCATCACCATACCTGTGGTGATAGAAAATCCCTGCCCAAAAGCATTCATGCGGTAGAGTCCATAGCCCAGTCCAAAACTGGAGCTTACCTGTATCGCATTGAATAACAGATAAAATCCTGCACACATCATGGCAAGCCCAATAAAAAATTGGCCAATACCGCCCTGTGTTCCTCCCGCTCCCTTCATACCAATCCTTTCTATTGACGTTGTTGAATCGCTTTGTCGACAGCTTCTTTAAGCTGTTGGTCCTCTGCAGCCTTTTTGGCTTTCTCGTGGGCTGCCAACTGTTTATCCGCCTCAGCCACGCAGCGCTGTTTATCTAACATGGGCTCATAGGGGTCGACATCCGTCCGGGCAGAACAGGCTAACTCGGCACAGGCAGAGGTCAACAGTGATGCGGACAAGACTAACATAATCAAAGGGGTTTTCATCTTCGGCTCCTCAACAAAATAGCTACACTTAACCAAGCTAACATTGGCAAGCTTTACTTGAGCTGTATCGATTATGTGCTCAACGATATTGACACAGATCCACGAAAGGCAAACACTGAGTGATGTTTTTTTATCCACCCATGACCGACGCCCCATTGGTTCATCACGGGGCTAATTAAGACAAGGACTGCGCTTGAATACTCTACTCTTAGGTAAAGGTGAGCAACAGGTTCACTTAAATCTTAAATATGCCAACCGCCACGGACTGATCGCAGGCGCTACTGGGACGGGGAAAACCGTTTCGCTGATGACCCTCGCCGAAGGCTTCTCCCGCCAAGGTGTGCCGGTATTTATCACCGACATTAAAGGTGATATCTCTGGGCTTGGCGTCGCGGGCACACCAAACGACAAACTCTTCCAGCGAGCCGCCGAAATCGGGATTGAGGAATATCAAACCGAGGCCAATCCGGTGGTTTTCTGGGATTTGGCAGGAGAGCAAGGACACCCCTTACGCACAACCGTGAGCGAGATGGGGCCGACCCTGCTCGGGCGCATTCTCGAACTCAATGACACCCAAAGCAGTATTTTAGACATAGTGTTTCAACTGGCTGACGACCAAGGTTTATTGTTACTCGATCTCGACGATCTTCGCGCTATGCTCAACTTAGTCGCCGATGAGCGCAAAGATATCTCCGCCAAGTATGGGCTTATCAGCGCCCAGTCCCTCGCCGCCATTCAACGTTCGGTCCTCGGCTTAGAGCGCGATGGCGGCAAAGACTTTTTCGGCGAGCCAGCGCTTCAACTCGAAGACTTGATGCGCACTAACTTACAAGGGCGCGGGATTATCAATCTGTTAGCCGCTAATAAGTTAATCCTGACCCCTAACCTCTATTCCAGTTTCTTACTCTGGCTGCTATCAGAACTCTTTGAAAACCTACCCGAAGTCGGCGATCTCGATAAACCCAAGTTAGTCTTCTTTATCGATGAGGCACACTTATTGTTTGAAGGCTGCCCAGCAAGTTTGCTTAAACGCATAGAGCAGATTATGCGGCTTATCCGCTCCAAGGGCGTCGGGGTGTATTTTTGCTCGCAGTTTCCTGACGATATTCCCAACGAGATCTTAGGTCAGCTCGGTAATCGGATTCAGCATGCCCTCAGGGCGTATACCCCAAGGGATCAAAAAGCCGTTAAAACTGCGGCGGAGACCTTTGTGCCCAACCCTAAATTGGTGGTCAGCGAGGTGATTTCACAACTCGCCGTGGGCGAAGCTTTAGTCTCGACACTCGCCGAGAAAGGTGTGCCTACTATGGTGGAACGCGCCCTGATTGCACCGCCCCGCTGTCGCATGGGGCCCGCAAGTGCGGAGGAGTTAAACGCCATTCGTGCCAAGAGTCCCATTGGCGGCAAGTACGACACTTTAATCAACCGAGAGTCCGCCTACGAGCGGCTCAATCAACGGCACGCCGAAGCGGCCAATGGCGCCGCTAGCACCAAAACCGCGAATACGCCCGCCACCCAAGAGGCGGAGCAAGGCTGGTTTAGTGAACTGATCTTTGGCAATAAACGCCGCCAAGGATTGGCCGAGACACTCTCCAAACAAGCGGCGCGAACCGTGGGTAATCAACTCGGTAAACAAATATTGCGCGGACTACTCGGCGGCATACTCGGCAAGTCGACCCGCAGGTAATGGCGCTGGGCTAAAACCGTGCGCCAAACCGCATATTTTATATACACATTGGCACTACCATTAGCGTGAATTATTCTAAGTAGTGAGTGGATCTTAGTTAGGATTTAGGTGATAAGATTATTTTGCAAGTACCGCTCAGAGAGGCAAATAAATTCAAGTAATTTACCAATAGTTTTAAATAGTTGTGATTTAAAAATGGTGTAATTCGAGTTTAATCGTTTCGCTTTAATCAGGACATCATGGAACGGGTTTTACGCAAATGGCTTACATGATTAGCCTGATGAACAACCACTGAAAGTACATGGAGTTAACTATGAGTAAAGAGCAAAAAAATCGCAAAGAGGCCAAGAAAAAGCCGTTAATGACGATGAAGGAAAAACGTGCCGCAAAACACGCCAAAAACGCGTCTAAAGGTCTCCTCGATAACGTTAAATAATATTGTGGCACTTTAGGGTGCGCCTCCAATATCGACAATTAAGGGTTAACTGCGGTTAGCCCTTTTTATTGGCTCACTCTCGGTTTTTGGTTATTTATCCCGCAAACAACACAGATTAAGTTATCAATAAGGTGATGATTTAATTAGCCTAAGCCCTTAACTGAAAATGTCACCTAGACTAAAGCAACATGCACATTGCTTGAGTCTTTTGCTAAGGTTTTATTTACCTAGATCACCCAGAACCACAATCGCAGCTAAGTTACCGATTTATCAGCTTATTCCATTTTAGCCATCAGAGCACCCGACGCTCGCTAGCCCTATTGGAATATTGGTTATTCGCCTAATAAATCACGATTTAGACTGCATATAAACTCGTGACAAAGCCTGTATTTTGAGCAGATTTGGGTATATAAGTAGTGATACTAAAGTAGCAATCAAACAGTTCGATTTACCTTACCCTATATAACACAATAAAAAATAAGGATATTTCAGCATGAAAATCAACAAACGTTTTATCGCCGTTGGCGCAGCATTAACGCTCTCACTCAGCGCAGCCTCAATGGCGGCCGCACCTGCCTTTATCAATATCTTAACTGGCGGCACCAGTGGCGTGTATTACCCCATTGGTGTGGCACTGTCGCAGCTCTATGGCTCAGGCATTGAAGGCGCCAAAACCTCTGTGCAGGCCACTAAAGCCTCGGTTGAAAACCTCAACTTGCTGCAAGCGGGCCGTGGTGAATTGGCCTTAGCCTTAGGCGATTCTGTGGCTGCTGCCTATCAAGGCGATGCCGATGCAGGCTTTAAAAAGCCATTAGATAAGGTGCGCGTACTCGCAGCCGCTTACCCTAACTACATTCAAATTGTGGCCAATAAGGAATCTGGCATCAAAACCTTAGCGGATTTGAAAGGTAAACGTATTTCTGTCGGTGCACCGAAGTCAGGTACTGAACTCAACGCCCGCGCCATTTTTAAAGCCGCGGGTTTAAGCTACGAAGACATGGGCAAAGTGGAATTTTTACCCTATGCCGAATCGGTCGAGCTGATTAAAAACCGTCAGTTAGATGCGACCTTACAATCTTCGGGCTTAGGTATGGCAGCTATCCGCGATTTAGCCGCGACTATGCCAATCAACTTTGTGGAAATCCCCGAAGATGTGATCGGCAAAATCAATAACCCAGCCTATCAACATGGTGTGATCCCAGCAGCCACCTACGAAGGCCAAACCGCTGATGTCTCTACGGTTGCGATTCAAAACCTCTTTGTGACTCAAGCCGGTGTGTCTGACGATTTAGCCTATCAGATGACTAAACTGATGTTTGAGCATTTAGACCGCCTCGGCAACGCCCACTCAGCGGCGAAAGCCATTCAATTAGACAAGGCAACCAAAAACCTGCCTGCGCCACTGCACCCAGGTGCTGAGCGTTATTTCAAAGAAGTTGGCGCACTCTAAGGGTGTAACCTCAATCTGTGCGACCCGTTTTTGACCTAAGCACTTGAGTGATAGCGTCACTCAAGTGCTGCGTCGCCCTCTGTAGTCTAATGCTGTGAGGCATAAATATGAGCTATTCCGAACAAGGACTAGGCGCCAAGACCAGTGACTGGCCCAAGGCGCTGTTTTATACCGCGCTACTTTTCTCTATTTTTCAAATCATTACCGCCGCCTTTCATCCCGTATCGACCCAAGTTTTGCGGGCAACCCACGTTGGCTTTTTACTGTTAATCGTATTTTTAAGTTATCCGGCGGTGGGCAAGTCTCGCCCTTGGCAACCCTTAGCCTGGGTGCTTGGCCTTGCGGGCATGGCAACGGCCGCCTATCAATGGTTTTTTGAGGCCGATTTGATCCAGCGCTCCGGTGAACTTACCGATGCCGATATGGTGATTGGCGTGGTGCTGATTGTCTTAGTGTTTGAAGCCGCGCGGCGGGTGATGGGCTGGGCACTGCCGATTATCTGCTGTATTTTCTTGGCCTACGGCTTATTCGGCCAATATCTCCCCGGTGACTTAATGCACCGTGGCTACGGCGTGGACCAAATTATCAATCAGTTATCCTTCGGTACCGAAGGGCTCTACGGCACACCAACCTATGTGTCGGCTACCTATATCTTCCTATTTATTCTCTTTGGTGCCTTTTTAGAGCAGGCGGGGATGATCCGTCTGTTTACCGATTTTGCGATGGGATTATTCGGCCATAAACTCGGCGGCCCGGCGAAAGTGGCCGTGGTATCTTCGGCGATGATGGGCACAATTACGGGCTCGGGCGTTGCCAACGTGGTGACCACGGGGCAATTTACCATCCCCTTGATGAAGCGCTTCGGCTACCGCCCCGCCTTTGCTGGCGGTGTAGAAGCCACTTCCAGTATGGGCAGCCAAATTATGCCGCCCATCATGGGCGCGGTGGCCTTTATCATGGCCGAAACTATTAACGTGCCGTTTATTGAAATCGCTAAAGCGGCGTTAATCCCCGCGTTATTGTATTTCAGCTCAGTGTTCTGGATGGTGCATCTGGAAGCCAAACGCGCCAATCTCTGCGGTTTGCCTAAGGATCAATGCCCCGATCCTTGGGCGGCAGTGAAGGAGCGCTGGTATCTGCTGATCCCACTGTTTATTTTGATTTACTTGCTGTTTTCGGGACGTACGCCGCTCTTCTCCGGCATGGTCGGTTTAGCGCTGACTTCGATTGTGATCTTAGGCTCTGCGATTGTGCTGCGCCTACCTTCTAATGCGATGCGCTTTGCCTTTTGGATTGCCCTTGGGGTGTTGTGTGCCGGCTTCTTCCAGATGGGAATCGCCGTCGTCTTCGGGGTCATCGCCTTACTCGTCGCTGTCTGCTGGTTTATCAAAGGGGGCAAAGATACCCTGACCATCTGCCTGCACGCTTTAGTCGATGGTGCTCGCCATGCGGTGCCCGTGGGGATTGCCTGCGCTCTGGTTGGGGTGATTATCGGTATCGTCTCGCTAACGGGGATTGCCTCAACCTTCGCCAGTTACATCCTCGCCGTGGGTCAAGATAACCTCTTCCTCTCGTTGGTGTTAACTATGCTCACCTGCATGGTGTTGGGCATGGGTATCCCAAGTATCCCTAACTATATTATTACCAGCTCGATCGCCGCCCCCGCCCTGCTGGACTTAGGTGTGCCGCTGATCGTCTCCCATATGTTTGTGTTTTACTTCGGGATTATGGCCGACCTCACGCCTCCCGTCGCCTTGGCCTGCTTTGCCGCCGCGCCAATCGCAAAAGAATCGGGGCTGAAGATCAGTCTATGGGCGATTCGCATCGCTATCGCTGGCTTTGTGATCCCCTTTATGGCGGTTTACGATCCGGCGCTTATGCTACAAAGTGATAGCTGGCTTGCCATCGGCTTTGTGATGTTAAAAGCCACCGTAGGTATTGGTATCTGGGGCGTGATCTTCACCGGTTTCTTACTGCAAAAACTCTATTGGTGGGAACGGGTTATCGGCTTCCTCGCCGGAGCCAGTTTAATCCTTGCCACACCACTCAGTGATGAAATCGGCTTTGGTCTGGCGCTACTCTTTATCGTGCAGCACAGCCTAAGAGCACGCAAACTGAAACGTCTTGCCGAGCAGGGGTAAGGTTTTGAGTGTATGCAAAAGTAAGGCATTAAGATGCTAGGTCTATGTTTAGGCCTAGCGGGCACTCTGTGGGCGCAAGTGCCCACAGAGCAGTTCACCCTGGCGTGGAACCACAGCATAGAAAAAATCCGCTGGGAAGAAGACTATCAAGTCACCACTCAAGGATTACAACTCACTGAGGCCAGAGTCAAAGGCACGGGCGCGGGAATGGAAATCCCCGATGACGCTGTGTTTAGCAATGGCAGTTGGCATTATCAACCTAAGTTGCCCGTGCTGCCGAGATTACACTTAGGGCGCACACCCGAGGCTGGGGATTTTGAGCTGTGCTTCACTCAGGCTTTGGGGGAGACGCAGTGCCAAGCTATGAGTCATTGGATTGGCCCGCCGAACACACACGATGCCGCCGTTGAGGTGTGGGGCTGTCAGCTGTGAAATATCACTTTATAAAAACGCGCAAGCTAGGCGCATCTGCCGCCGATTAACGGTCAATAGCGCTCTCATCCCGAGAGAAGCTGTAGCCGTTTTTCCCTTGGTGTTTAATACGATACATAGCGGCATCGGCGCGATCGCAGCTTTGAGCAAAACGATCACCATACTCAAAAATATCGATACCAATACTCAGGCTAATCGCCACCTCGCAACCATCGAGTAAGAAACGTTGTCGATAAACATCCAACAAGGATTGCGCGAGCATGCCTAAGACTTCGATATCTGAAGTGGGCAGGACAATCACAAACTCGTCCCCGCCGAGCCGCGCGATCTTCGCCTGTGCGCCCGAATGCTCCACTAATGAATGCGCCACATGCACCAATAAGTTATCGCCAAACTTGTGGCCATGGTGATCATTTAAGGCTTTAAAACCATCAAGATCGATAAAGAATAACGCCCCACGCTGGCCGGGTTGCAATAACTCATCGAAGGCCGTGGTGATGGCTTGGCGGTTCATCAAGTTGGTGAGAGGGTCGCTATGGGCTAACCGAGCTAAATCCAGCTCATAGCGCTTTTCTTGAGTGATATCGATATGGCTGCCCATCATCCGCAGCGGCGTGCCATCGGGTAGACGCTCAACAATGCGGCCACGATCCGACACCCAAGTGATGCTGCCATCTTTGTGCAGCATGCGATGTACGACCTGATAATAATCGGCCTTGCCATTCACATGATCTTCAAAGGCTTTGATTACCCACTCTTTATCCTCTGGATGAAGTTTGCTTTTCCAGCTGTCGACATGGGCGCGAAGCTCCTCGCGGCTAAAGCCGAGCAGTTCGCCCCACTTCACATTGAACAGGGTGAGATTGCCACTGGGAACATGCTGCTCCCACAAACACAAGCCATTGCCATCGAGGGCGGCAAAGAGTTTTTCTTCGGCGCGATTATTGAGCGCCGTTAACCGCGCATTTTCACGTTTAAGCTCGGCGATTTCGGCCTGAAGTTGCTTTATTTGTGCTGCAGAATCCGCTACCACGAAAAGTCTCTGTTGTTAGGTTGGAGGATTTTCGTCCAGTGTAAAACAGTTAAAGCCGAAGGGACATAGTAAAAAGGATAAAGCTAAAGGGGAGCAGGCAAGCCACACAAAGGAGTCAGCCAGATGCTGACCCCATCAAGCTGACGCTTAATCGCGGGTGAGCACTTCAAGCAATTCAATCTCAAAGGTGAGGTCAGAATTTGGCTTGATATGGGCACCAATTTGGCGCTCGCCGTAGGCTAAATGCGCAGGGACGAATAACTTACGTTTTCCGCCAACCTTCATGCCCATCAGTCCTTGATCCCAACCTTTAATCACTCGGCCAGTGCCAATCACGCATTGAAATGCCTGACCACGGTCATAGGAGGAATCAAACTGAGTGCCGTCCTGTAAAAAACCGCGGTATTGAGTGGTGATCAACGCGCCTTTTACGGCCTCTTTTCCTTCGCCGATAACCAGATCGACAACTTCTAATTCAGTCATTTAATTAATCTCTTCGTCTTCACTTACATACAAGTGATCCATCAAAGTGTCTATTCTAACATCGCCAGCCGAGCTTGTCGGTGCAGCTCCCCCATTTTGTGGTGCAGGTTTCGATACGCCTTTACCTCCCTTTAAATTTGCCACGGCGTCCCCATATCTACAGCATGCATTGAGCTAAGGAGCCATTCCATGATTATCGCCTGCCCCCACTGTGACACCTTAAACCGCGTGCCCCAAGAGCGGTTAACCGAGCAGCCTACCTGCGGCAAATGTAAACAGAATCTGTTTGCGGCGGCGCCCATTGAGCTCACGAGCGCCAATTTTATCAATCATGCTCACAAGTCAGAGTTGCCAATTGTTGTTGATTTTTGGGCGAGCTGGTGCGGCCCCTGCAAAAGCTTTGCGCCCACCTTTTCGGCGGCAGCCAAAGCATGGGAACCACAATTTCGCTTCGGCAAGATTAATACCGAGGAGCAACAGGCGTTGGCGGCGCAATTTGGGATCCGCTCTATCCCTACGCTGATGATATTCAAACAGGGGCATGTTATCGCCCAGCAAGCGGGCGCCTTACCCAAGTCGGCGCTCGACCAATGGCTGCAGAGTTATTGTTAGAATCTATAGTTGCGCCCATAAAAATACCCAGCCTAGCTGGGTATTTTTTGGATGAATCAGGCGCGTTTACACTTCCCAGAAGGTGTGGGCAATAATGCCCAGCACTATCATGCTGAGGAAGTTAACTATCATACCCACTCGCACCATTTCCGATTGCTTAATATGGCCAGAGCCGTAAACAATGGCGTTAGGCGGCGTCGCCACAGGCAACATAAAGGCGCAGGAAGCCGCAATACCAATCAGCACTGAGAGCATCACTGGCGATACCCCTAATGCTTCGGCAATCGCCGCAAATACCGGCACTAACAGCGCCGCGCTTGCGGTATTACTAGCAAACTCGGTCAGCATCACCACAAAGGCGATTACCGCGAACACAAACAGCGACATATGGGTGCTACCAAAAATATCCGTCATCCAGTGCGCGAGGAACACGCTGGTACCGGTACTTTTGAGCACGGCACTCAAGGTTAAACCACCACCGAACAGGATCAATACGCCCCAATCTGTGGTCGATTCGATCTTCTTCCAGCCTACAAGCCCGAGTCCCGCCAGCAACACCACAGTACCAAGGGCAACTATGGTATCAAATTGCGTGATCCCACCGAGCGCTTTGGCCAGCGGCACACTGAAAATCCAGCAACAAACCGTCGCGAGGAAGATAACTAAGGTGAGTTTGCCTTGGAAAGTCAGTTTTTGTTCTTCAACATCCAACTTACATTGCGCAGATAGATCCGGCTTAAAGTACCAGTAGAGTGCCAAAAGCATCATAGGCAACATCAAGATCACCGTAGGAATACCAAACTTCAGCCAGTCGCTAAAGCTTAGGCCGACCTGCGCCGCGGCAATCGCGTTTGGCGGGCTGCCGACTAAGGTACCAATGCCACCAATGTTGGCGGAATAGGCAATCCCAAGCAGCAAGAACACATAAGTGCTGTGGTACATCTTGCGATCGAGCTGCTGCAAAATCCCCAGCGCGAGTGGCAACATCATCGCCGTGGTTGCTGTGTTACTGATCCACATAGACAGCAACGCCGTCACGCCAAACAGCATTAAACAGGCAATACTGAGTTTACCCTTGGAGGCCAGTAATAATTTTTGCGCTATCAGGGTATCGATCTTTTGATGGTGCAGCGCCGCAGCTAATACAAAGCCACCGAAAAACAGATAGATAATCGGGTTGGCAAAGTTACTCATGGCTTCTTTGGTTTCAAACACTCCAAAGAATACCGCCAAAATCGGCACTAAAATCGCCGTGATACTGATGTGAATCGCTTCGCTTAACCACAAGATGGCGGCGAACACTAAGATAGCCAGCCCTGTATTGACCCCTTGGTCAAAGGGTAAACCGTAATACAGCGCGAATAGCAGCAGAATATCCGCCACTAAGATCAGCATTTTTTTCTTTTCAAGCCCGGCATTCGCGGGCGAATGATTGGGGGGAACCGACGTTGATTGCTCTAAGGACATGGTGACAACCTTCATACCATTATTTTTTTAGGCAAATTTAGGGCATAGGTCACACTTGGCAAAGCAGTTTATTTTGTGCTTTTGCCACCAAGCAACCACAAACACTGCAGACAAAAGGCGCAAAAATGCCATTTTCGAGATAAAAATCACCTGTTTTTGATCTGAACTTATGTACAAAATTTTCAAACGCACAAAAATACCGCAAAAGTTTGCCAAAGCTGTAATTGAATAAATGTTTAAAACTGTGACGCACGTCAAATTTTAGTTTTCAACCAAGTGATAAAGACTGAATTTAATCTTAAAAACAGCAGTTAAAACCAAAATATCTAAATTATTTACACTTTTGCAACTAAAGATTCCACCAAAGACAATCGCCGCATATTTTCCAATTTATTCACATTTAAACAACCACTCAATTTAACGGCTCGCCGAACAAAAACCGTCTGAGCCCCGAGATGACGCCGATTTTCAAGCTATCTCCCCCTTCGTGCGGCGCTATCAAGTTGTGTCAGCTTGAATGCAAATAAGAGATTCTTTAACCTAAAACCAACAAAGATTGCAGAGCGTGCAAACTCACTCTATATTGCAGCTAGAACCTTATTTAGGCATTTAAAATGTTGCTTTAAATGACCAAAGGCGTTTAAGGGAGGGGATAGCGATGGACAGATATTTTAACCCCTTGAGTTTATCTGATAGTGCCAAGGAACATCAGATTAGCTTCCCCGTGGAATTTGTGCAGGCGCTTACCGTGGCGACCTCACTCCAAGAAGTGCTCGATACGGTTTCCCAATGGATCTATCAACTCTTTGATGCACAACGAGTCAGCATCACCTTAAAGGACGATGCCGACTACCTAAAAATCTATTCCATCAGTGGCGATAAGGCTATTCCACTCGACTTTAGAGTCCCGATTGCTAACACCTTTGTTGGTCGCGTATTCACTAACAAGACAGTACTGATTTGCGATGTTCTGACGACATCCGCAGATCTGGACTGCATCATGCTTGCCCAGAGCGGCATGAATACCTGCATGGACGCCCCATTACTCTATGGGGATATTTGTTTGGGCACACTTAATGTCGCCCATCAACAATCCAATTATTACACCGATTTACACGCCTTAGAGTTACAGTGCTTAGCCAATTGGATTAGCCTGAACATCAGCCTGCGTCTGCAACTGAAAGAACTCGAATACCTTGCCTCAACGGATCATTTAACAGGCGCGGCCAATCGACGGGTGTTTACCCAAAAAATCCAACAAGCCATCGCGGTGTTCCATGAACAGGGACAAGCCTTTTACTTTGCTTTGATGGACATAGATCATTTTAAGATGCTCAATGACCAATTTGGCCATACCGCAGGGGACTATGTGTTACAGCGGATTGTCGCGATTACCGAAACGCTGATGACGAGTCCAGGTAAATTCTTTCGGATCGGCGGTGAGGAATTTGCGATAATCTTCCTCGAGCAAACTGGCTATGATGCCCTGCAGTTTTTTAACGATATCAGGGAAGCCATTGCCAAGGCCGCCATGGACTATGATGATGTACAGCTCAGCGTCAGTGTCAGTATCGGCTTTACCGCGATGAGCCCATTAGATGAGGCGCCAGAATCCCTGCTGCGCCGCGCGGATAAGGCGCTGTATCAGGCAAAACTGGCGGGGAGAAATCGTGTAGTGATGTTTAACAGCACTCAAGTATAATTACCCGACATGTTTAATAACCGTTCATTCAACGCCGAAAAAACGCACAACAAAATCGCAAGTTTGTAACATTTAAAGCTCATTATCTCTATGAATAATAAACACAAATATTATTCACCATCTCAGTCAATCTAACTCACTTTACCCTGCACAAAATTCGGCCTAAAGTCGCGCCCGTAATCTCACCTCCCGCTAATGATTTATCCATTTTGGTACCGCTTGTGGAAAATAGTGCATTAACTCAATCGACTCAAAAGCCAGGGCTGTTTGTGCCTGTTGCTGGCTTAAGCCTATTTGCCCTCGCCTCGGGCTATTTGATGAGTTTGATCCCGCTGTCACTCAGTTACTTTGAGCTCAGCCCCGATCTCGCACCATGGCTCGCGAGTATTTTCTACCTAGGCTTATTGCTGGGCGCACCTTGCATCGCGCCAATCGTGGCACGTATTGGACACAGCAAGGCCTTTATTTTATTTCTCAATATCTTATTGTGCAGCGTTGTGGTCATGGTACTGCTGCCACAGGGCGGTATCTGGCTCGCTTCGCGACTCGTTGCTGGTGTCGCGGTGGCAGGGATTTTTGTGGTAGTCGAATCTTGGTTGCTGATGGCCGACACCCAAAAACAACGGGCCAAACGCTTAGGCCTGTACATGACCGCCCTCTACGGCGGCACGGCAATAGGACAACTCGCGGTCGATTACTTAGGTACCACGGGCAACCTTCCCTATTTAGTGGTGATAGGTTTACTGGCCGCCGCCAGTTTACCCGCGCTCTTAGTCAAACGCGGTCAACCACAATCGAGCGAGCAACACTCGATTGCCCTATCGGATCTTAAAAACCTGAGTAAACCCGCCGTGGTTGGTTGTTTAGTCTCGGGATTATTGCTCGGCCCTATTTACGGCCTATTGCCTGTTTATGTGTCGCAGGACATGGGATTTGCCCAGCAGACGGGGCAATTTATGGCGCTGATCATTATGGGCGGCATGATAGTCCAGCCCTTAGTGAGCTATTTATCTCCACGCTTCCAGAAAAGTGTATTAATGGCTGCCTTCTGCTTAATTGGCGCAGCGGCACTCTTTTTACTGACACAGAAATCCCTCGTTGGACTCTGGTTAGGCTTTGTGTTGCTGGGCGCCTGCGCCTTTGCCCTCTACCCTATCGCCATCAGTCTGGCCTGTGATCATCTGCCCAGCAGCCAAATTGTGTCTGCAACTCAGATTATGTTGCTCAGTTATTCCGTAGGTTCGGTTATCGGCCCGGTTGCAGCGAGTCGCTTTAATCATATCGAGCATGGCTTGTTACTCTACTTAGCCGCCAGTTTTGTGCTGACTTCTTGTTACCTTGGCGCGCACTTACTGGTGCGAAGCAAACCTCGCTTGCCGACGGCAAAAGCTTAAGGCCTATTGCTCAGTAACAAAAAGGGCGCCGATAAGGGCGCCCATTTTTTAGACTGTTTTTAACCTAGCTTCTTCAGCCACCAGCCCCTTGCTGGGAATAGCCCAGACACTGTCCTGCGGGCCATTGAATACGCGATGGCGCGTGAGTCGGTATCCATAGTAGAACAGCCCACTAAAGCCGAGCGCCACCAGTTCGACCCCAAGCGTTGCCGCCGAATGGGGCGCCCATAAGCCAAGATTCGGCACTAACAGCCCAATCACAGAGGTAATAGGCATTGCCAGAGTCGCCAAGGCGCACAGAGGCAAAATCAGCAGTGCCGCCCTCGCCGCGCCGCGCCAAAAGGCATAAGCCACTAAGGCGACGAAGACGACATAGTACAACCACAGATAGAGATGATTAATATTGCTCACCTGTGAGTAGAACCATTTCCCTAGCAGCATGCTCACCGCCAGAGCGGCAACCGAACCTAAGCAAATCCCCACGGTGGCGCTCGCCATTAATCGGCAAGCACGCGTCTGCTCACTCGCCTGTTTTTTACGTCGCTTTTCCAGCCACAGCAAGTTACCGCTGTAAAATAAAAAAGCGCCGCTCAAGCCTAAAAAGAAATACACCCAGCGCCCAAGATCGCCCCCGTAACTGCCAAAGTGAAGCCCGAAGAATACCGCCACCGTTCTGGCCCAAATGCCCTTATCACTCTGGTCAATGGTGCTGTTGGTTATCTTAAGGCTATAGGGGTGCAGATATAAGTAATCGGTAACTGGCCCGCGCATAAAGCCGTTAGGGTTGTACAGGCCTAAACGCAAGGTCGCACGGGGATTATTCAAGTTCATAAAGGTCATTTCATGCACTTGATACTCGGGGGCGAGCTCCTGCACCTTAGTCAGAACCGTGCTGATCTTAGGCAAATCGGCGAGCGTATAGGGCGTTCTGTCGGGTGCGGGTTGGGCAAACAGCGGTTTTTCACCGTAAACCACCTGCTTGAGCCCATCGTAAAGCTGATCATGGAAGGCAAACACTATCACGGTCAGGCTGATCACCAGATGAAATGGCAAACTAGTAATGCCAACTAAGTTGTGGGCATCGAGCCAGAAACGGCTTTCGCCCTTGTCTTTACGCAGGGCGAAAAAGCTTTTAGTTAAGGTGGGCAGTAAGAAAATCACTCCAGAAACCAGTGCCAAGAAGTATAAGAAGGCGGCGACGCCGAGCACATAGACACCCGCTTGATCGTGGCCCACTTCACCGGCAATCCCCGCAGTGCGGTGTAATTGGTCAATCAGCTCGGCCAGCTCGCTTGGGGTACTTAGCTGAGTCACTAATTGCCCCTGCTCGTCGAGGCTAGCATGCCAAAGCTGATTACTCATGCTGAGTTCACGCTCCGAGCCCTGCTGATACCAAGTCATCGGCGACTGATGCTCATCATTCAAGTGCAAACTAAAGCCGTTTTTCGCCTTATCGTCCCGCGCTAACACCTGCGACACTAACTCATCGAGCCTATCGGCAGAGACTTGCGGCAAAGTCACTGAGGGCGGCATTGACCAAGCGTCAATCGCGCCTTTAAACATAGTGAGCGATCCGGCATAGAAACCGATAAACAACACTATTCCGGCGATGATCCCAGTCCAAATATGGATAGACTGATACACCCGTAACACATCACTGCGAACTTTCATCCCTTATCACCTAAAGGTATATAAAACTATATAAGTCAAAATGTTAAGCAGGCCTAAATAGCCAATGGCTCTGAGTCCTGTTTTAAAGAGAAAACTCAAACTTAAGACAGATAACCAAATGGGCGCGATCAACCACATATTGACCTGCACCTTAGTATCAGCATCGATTCCGCCCGGACCAAACCAGGCAAATAATCCCACTAATCCAAGCGCCAAAGTGAAGCCTAAAATCAATCCTGCTAGTGACTTAGTCCACCAGTCGGGTTGTAACTTGTCCTGTTCAGCTAAACGCGCCATGGCTTATTTCCGACCGATAAGAGAGATAAAAGGCACTAAGCCCGAGAGCAACATCAACAGGGCTATCCAGAGAAATATTGCGGCGCTGAAGGTGAACAGACTCAGCCAACCAATCAAGCTGGCGAGGGCAAGCCCATAGGCAAGTAACCGCCAAGGCCGCTTAGGCAAAGGGCGAGCTAATCGTTTTTGCTGCTTATTGGTCAAATAACACAACAGGCAAGCCGTCAGCGTCGACAACAAAAAGATGAGTTGCAACACGGGGATTTATCCTCTCAAGACAAAGTGTTAGCACAATTAAACCCACTGAAATCTATCGCCTTTCCGCCTGATTCCCACAAAGCAATAACGGGGCGACATGATAGAAAATTGAGTTAATTTCGGGACTCTAACTTTGATGAGAATAGTTCGCAATAACATTTACACTGTAAGGATAAGCAATGACATCTGGCTCACACATCGACAAGTCCAATGCAGTCTTGTTGCCTCACGTTAACCATTAAGATACATTTTGCTGCAAAATGTAACGCCAAGTGATTAAAACTAAACCGTATTCCGCCCCAATAAATTCGCCATCGCAACATATCAGCAAAGGAAGCGACATGATAAAAACTGAACTTAACCTGCCAAGCTCTATTGGCCTCTCTAAAATCATCCCCCTGGTGATTTTACTGATCCTCTTTATTTCACTCTTTGGCAGTTGGTACACGGTCGACCAAGGTGAGCGCGGAGTGATTCTACGTAACGGTAAGATCATCGGCACCGCCGAGCCAGGGCTCGGATTTAAAATGCCACTGTTCGATACAGTAGTGAAAATCTCAACCCAAACCCACACCACCAGCTACAGCTCATTACAAGCCTATAGCCGCGATCAGCAACCCGCGACCCTCAATGCTTCAGTCACCTTCAACGTGCCGCCGGATCGCGTCGAAGAAGTGTATGCCAACTTTAAGAGTATCGATGCCATGGTAGCTCGTCTGCTCGACCGCCAAGTGCCAACGCAAGTTGAGAACATTTTTGGTAAATACACTGCGATTTCGGTCGTGCAGGAGCGGATCAAATTCGGTATAGATGTCACCAGCGCCATCACTAACTCGGTCAAAGGCCCCATCGAAATCACCTCAGTGCAGATTGAAAATATCGACTTTTCCAACGCCTATGAAAAGTCTGTAGAAGACAGAATGCGCGCCGAAGTTGAGGTACAAACCCAGCTGCAAAACCTCGAGAAAGAAAGAGTCAGCGCACAAATCGCCGTGACCCAAGCGCAGGCAGAAGCAGACTCGCAACTCGCCCGCGCTAAGGCAGAGGCCGAAAGTATTAGGATTAAAGGGGATGCAGAGGCGTCTGCCATTAAGAGCCGCGCCGAGGCTCTGGCACAAAATCAAAACCTTGTCGAACTGACCAAGGCCGAGAAGTGGGATGGCAAGCTGCCCACCACAGTGCTGCCAACGGGCACCCTGCCCTTTATCGATGCTAAAAAGTCGAACTAATAAACGACTGAGCGTCACGCGTCACCCTGCCGCGTGAGCGGTACAATTGAAGTGTCACAATAAAAAAATCCCCAGTCATTGCTGGGGATTTTTAGTTAGCGTTAGCACTATGAGCAGCAGTCGCTGCGGCGCAGCCAGCTTCTTGGGATTTTCTCGAATACCACTTTCGCCATCAGCAGTGCGAGCACTATGCCTGATGTAGCGACTAGCCACTCTGGCAACACTTGATGTTGCTCACCAATCTGCGGCATCACCTCAAAACCAAAGTTAGCAACCAGATAGTTCACCAAAGCGCCGGCAACTAAGGCAACCCCCAAGACGCCGCCAAGATAGCCATAGAGCGCACGCTTACCCAGCTCCTTAGTCACCACGCCTAAGGTGGCGATATTGGTTGCAGGACCTGCCATCATAAACACCAGCACGGCGCCAGGGGAGACACCCGCCAGTAGCAAGCCCGCTGCAATCGGCGTCGAAGCCGTGGCACAGATATACATAGGCACAGACACTAGCACCATCACCAGCATTGCCAGCAATCCATCGCCCCACTTAGCTAAAAAGTCAGCAGGAACATAGGTTTGTACTATGGCCGCGAAGAATAAGCCCACCAGTAACCAGAGTGTGGTGTCACGCACCAGATCCGTCGCCGCATATTTAAGACCTATGCCTACTCGTGCAATCACAGACTCAGACTTAAGCTCGGTCGCCATATCCTGTGTAGATGCGCAGCAGCTCTCGCCTTCGGCTTGATGGCTGTCAGCCGTTTTCGCGCTTGAGCTACCACAACAAGCGCCCTTCTTCACTACGACTATTTTTTCAGGCAGGGCAGTTTGAGTGCCACAGCATGATCCCGCACTCTCTGCATTTACGGAATGGGCTTTAGCAGCATTAACCTTAGCTGCATTAACCATAGTGACAGCGCCCATGCTTGGGCCGCCAGTTGCCATTAGACTTGGCGTAGCCATCGGCGTCATTTTGATTTTTGGCTCGGCTGCTGGCGCTTTCGCGTTATCACTGCCGCAGCAGGAAGACTTAACTGGCATGATTGCAGGTGCCTTAGTCGATGAACAGCAGCTTTTTACCGCTTCGGCTTTGACCATTTTCTCCGCCGACGGGGATTTTGAAGCACAGCATGAAGCGACAGGAGTAGCACTATCGAATGCCTTGTCTGACTGAGCCGTGTCTAACTGAACCTTGTCTAACTGAGCCTCGGCCTTAGCCGCAGGTTTGCCATCGTCATCATCTCGCCCGACTAAAAGGCCCGCAACAATAGCGCTGGTGATCGCCGCAATCGGCCGTACTATCGCCATAAAAGGGCCGAGTAAAACGTAAGAAACCGTTACAGAGTCGACCCCAGTTTCAGGAGTCGAGACTAAAAAGGAAGTCGTTGCCGCTTTCGATGCCCCAGAGCGGCGCAGCCCAACGGCCGCAGGTATTACCCCGCAGGAACACAGAGGTAATGGCGCGCCCAATAACGCCGCCTTCACCACGGTTTTAAAGCCATGTCCGCCAAGTTGCTTTTGCATCCAAGCCATGGGCACAAACACTTTGAGTAGGCCCGCCAGAATCAAGCCGAGCAGCAGCCAAGGGGCGGAATCTAAAAACAGATCGATAAAATTCTTCAATAACATAGTTAATTCCCTGGCTTATCTAGGGTTGTCGCATCTGGAGTTTGGCCATGGTCGTGCTCCACACGCACTCGCTCTGTGCTCGACTCCAGCGCCTCTAAAATCGAGCAATGTTCGGCACTACGCGGACCGCCGCAGCAGGCATCCGACAGTTTTTGCAAACTGGTTTTAAAATGCAGCAACTCGGCAATCTTAGTCTGCACCTGAGCCAACTTAACGTCGACCATGCCCTTCACATCGGCACAGGCCCAATTGGATTTATCCAACTCGATAGAAAGCAGCTCGCTAATTTCACTCAAGCTAAAACCTACCGCCTTCGCCCGTAGAATAAAACGCAGCCGTGCGGCATCGGCATCGGTATAGACCCGATAGCCAGAGTCGGTGCGGCTCGAAGGCGAAAGCAGGCCGTGTTTCTCATAAAATCTGAGGGTATCGGCTTTCACTTCGCATAAATCGGCTAACTCACCAATGCGGTACATAGTTCTATCCTTTGCAGCTTAGCTTGCCCCATGCCAACCTTCGCTGACAATCAACATCATAGGGCGAGTATAAACCTTAGAGCCTACTCCAAGGTCAAGGGCTATTTTTAAATTTATCCCTCAGTCAAAAACCACGGCACTTTGTTCTGATATCAATATTGTGAAATCGCGCAGAAAAAACACCCGTAAATCCAGTTTTACGGTAGAATACGCGCGCCTGACGCTGGGACAAAAAATATAAGTAGGACCAAGGGGCTTTTGGAAAGCAGAATCCGATAGAAGTTGTTCTGTTTTCCGAAAGATCCTTGAAACTAAAATAACTGGACCCTGTACCCAAATGACTGTTGCAAATAATGCCAGACCCATTCGTCGCGCGCTGTTAAGCGTTTCAGATAAAACCGGAATTCTCGAATTCGCCAAAGCATTACACGCCCAAGGCGTTGAACTGCTGTCAACGGGCGGCACCGCTCGCTTGTTAGCGGATAACGGCGTGCCTGTTATCGAAGTATCTGACTATACAGGACACCCTGAGATCATGGATGGTCGCGTTAAAACCCTGCACCCGAAAGTGCATGGCGGCATTTTGGCGCGTCGCGGTCTTGATGAAAATGTCATGGCTGCCAACAACATCAATGCAATCGATCTGGTTGCGGTTAACCTCTACCCTTTTGCCGATACCGTAGCTAAAGCCGGTTGCACCTTAGAAGATGCGATTGAAAACATCGACATCGGTGGCCCGACTATGGTGCGCGCTGCGGCGAAAAATCATAAAGACGTGACTATCGTGGTAAATGCGGCCGACTATAACCGCGTATTAGCCGAAATGGCCGCCAACAATGGCAGCACGACTCACGCGACCCGTTTCGATTTAGCGATTGCCGCCTTCGAACACACTGCCGGTTACGATGGCATGATCGCCAATTACTTCGGCACTATGGTTCCTGCGCATAGCACTGATGAGTGCTTCGAAGACTCTAAGTTCCCACGCACCTTCAACACTCAATTAGTGAAGAAGCAAGATCTGCGTTACGGTGAAAACAGCCACCAAACTGCAGCCTTCTATGTTGACACTAAGATCGACGAAGCCTCAGTCGCAACTGCAGTTCAACTGCAAGGTAAAGCACTGTCTTACAACAACATCGCCGATACCGATGCCGCCCTTGAGTGCGTAAAAGAGTTCAGCGAACCCGCTTGCGTTATCGTTAAACACGCTAACCCATGTGGTGTTGCACTGGGTAAAGATCTGCTCGATGCCTATAACCGCGCCTATCAAACTGACCCAACGTCAGCCTTTGGCGGCATTATCGCCTTCAACGGCGAGTTAGATGCAGCAACCGCTAGCGCTATCGTTGAGCGTCAATTCGTTGAAGTGATTATTGCGCCAGTCGTGAGCCAAGCTGCCCGCGATGTAGTGGCCAAGAAAACCAACGTGCGTCTGTTAGAGTGCGGTCAATGGGATACTAAGACCAAGACCTTAGACTATAAGCGCGTAAACGGTGGTCTGCTGGTGCAAGACCGCGACCAAGGCATGGTTGGCTTAGATGACATTAAAGTCGTGACTAAGCGTCAACCGACCGAGAGCGAGCTGAAGGACTTAATGTTCTGCTGGAAAGTGGCTAAGTTCGTTAAATCTAACGCCATTGTTTACGCTAAAGACGGTATGACCATCGGTGTCGGCGCCGGCCAAATGAGCCGCGTCTACAGCGCTAAGATTGCCGGTATCAAGGCGGCCGATGAAGGCTTAGAAGTGGTTAACTCTGTGATGGCGTCCGATGCCTTCTTCCCATTCCGCGACGGTATCGATGCCGCAGCGGCGGCGGGCATCAGCTGCATCATCCAGCCAGGTGGCTCAATGCGCGATGCTGAAATCATAGCCGCGGCCGACGAGCACGGCATGGCCATGGTAATGACGGGCATGCGCCACTTCCGTCACTAATGCCACCTACAGCCAGCACGCCATGTGCTGGCTGTTTCGTTTATCGCACTCTGTAGCGCTAAAAATCTAACCACAAGAATTTAAAACTCAAAGGGATGACTTAACATGAAAGTATTAGTTATTGGTGGCGGCGGCCGCGAACATGCCCTAGCTTGGAAAGCGGCACAATCCCCACAGGTAGAGCTGGTTTATGTTGCTCCGGGTAACGCGGGCACAGCCCTCGAGCCGAAGTTAGAAAACCTCAACATCAGCGCGACGGACATTCCTGCCCTGCTCGATTTTGCTCAAACCAATCAGATCGAACTCACCATCGTTGGCCCAGAAGCGCCACTGGTATTGGGTGTGGTCGATGCCTTTAATGCTGCGGGTCTACCCATTTTCGGCCCAACTAAAGCGGCAGCACAGTTAGAAGGCTCTAAGGCGTTCACTAAAGACTTCTTAGCACGCCACAATATCCCAACCGCGGGTTATAAAAACTGTACCGAAATCCAAGATGCTAAAGCCTTCGTGCGTGAACTAACGGGCAAGACAGGTTACCCAGTCGTAATCAAGGCCGATGGTTTAGCCGCAGGTAAAGGCGTGATCATCGCGCAAGATCAAGCTGAAGCTGACGCCGCCATCGAAGATATGCTCGCAGGCAACAAGTTTGGCGATGCTGGTTCTCGCGTGGTTATCGAAGAATTCTTAAAAGGCGAAGAAGCCAGCTTTATCGTGATGGTCGATGGTAAAAATATCCTCGCCATGGCAACTAGCCAAGACCATAAAGCCCGTGATAATGCCGACCACGGTCCTAACACTGGCGGCATGGGCGCTTACTCCCCTGCACCAGTCGTTACCCAAAGCGTGCACGATTGGACAATCGCTAACGTTATCCGCCCAACGGTTGATGGCATGGCCGCTGAAGGCAATGTTTACACTGGCTTCCTGTATGCGGGTCTGATGATCGCACCAGACGGCAGCGCCAAAGTACTGGAATACAACTGCCGCTTTGGCGACCCAGAAACCCAACCTATTATGATGCGCCTCAAGTCAGATCTGGTTGAGCTGTGTTTAGCCGCGACCCGTGGCGAGCTGGATAAAGTTACCGCCGAGTACGATTCACGCGCCGCAGTCGGTGTTGTATTAGCCGCCGGCGGTTACCCAGACGACTACCGCAAGGGCGATGTGATCCAAGGTTTAAGCCTAGGTAATCACGATGCCAAAGTCTTCCACGCAGGCACTGAGATGAAAGACGGTCATGTAGTTACTAACGGCGGCCGCGTATTATGCGCTACAGCCCTAGGACACACAGTGACCGAAGCACAAAAAGCCGCTTATCTGCTGGTTGATGAAATCCACTGGGATGACGTGTATTTCCGCACCGATATCGGCTATCGCGCCATTGCCCGCGAACAACAGGGCTAAGCTTTAATTCATTTAAAAAAACCGGCTATGCGCCGGTTTTTTTATGACTTAAATTTGACGAGCGTCAATTTTAAGTTAATGATTTATATCGATTTAAACAATCAAAACCTACTTTCACCCGCATTATTCCTATACAATGCTACGCAAATGTTAACTACCTACAAATGCTAAGGATTCTCCATGGAGATTAGACTCATTTCTGCCGCCATCGCCTTGATACTCGCGGGTTGTGGCGGAGGCTCAGAGGACTCGGGTAGCACAACACCCCCGCCGGAGCCGCCAGTCCAACCTCCCGCGGTGACTCAATATACAGCGAGTACCAGTTCAGTCTCAGGTGGTAAGCTCATCCCTAGCAGCCAAAAGGTCGATGCGGGTAAAAGTGCCAGCTTTAGCGTTCAAGCCGACAACGGTTTCGTGCTGGATAGCATTAGCGGCTGTGGCGGTGCGCTGACCGAACAGACCTACATCACTGCGACGATAAGCGCCGATTGCACAATTACCCCAAGCTTTATCAGCAATGCTGAAAATGCCATTCGCCATCAAGACCATACCCTTGCCAGCTCTAACGAACTGATTGATTTCAGCACTGCTGAACTTGCCAAAGTGGACGCTGCCCGCAAAGCGAAAATCACCGAACTCTATCAAGGTGTCGGTAACAGCATCACTTGGCATCCGACCCACGATTCCATCACCTTTTCGAGCTTTATGCCGGAAAATACTTTTACCTTACTGCCATCCAATGTTGATGGCAGCGGCGCCAGCGCCGTACGCGGCTTAGTGATGGCGGGCGAACAACAAGGCCAGCGTTATGCCGCCATGGGTGGCAACCTGTTTGCGGTTAATAATTCGGATCAGAGTGATAAGCTGCTGAAAAACCTTATCGGATGGCTGACCAAAGGCGGCGATCAGCAGAATGGCCTGAGCATAGTCACGGCACAGATGCCAAGTCGCGCCGACAGTTGGTATTTCCCCCATAACGAAGGGATCCGCACTTGGCTAAGCAAGTACTACCCCGACGCCCACAGCATCAACGACGCCAATAGCTGTGATTACACCGCCCTTGCCAGCTGTATCGATACCTTAAAACCCGATTTAATCGTTATCAGCGATATTGACCGCGACAACCTAGGTTACGCGGGCATTCAAGCGGCCATCACTAAAGCCAAGGCAGCGGGGATCCCGCTGCTGCTCTCGAATTATCGACGCGAACAAAGCGCTATGCTCTCGCCACTCTATCTTGAGATGGGGCTCTCTACTGCAGGAAACTATTGGTCGAAACTCAATGCCAATAACCTGAGTATCGACACTATCCTAGCGCAAGATAAGGCGCTCGCGGATGTCGACACCCTGCTGGCAAATTTGCGCGAACAACGCTTCGATACGCAAGTGCTCAATGACTGCAGCGGCAACTATTTAAGCTGTAACAGCAGCGCCTTTGTCGATACCTTCAAGGCGGGCGCGGATTGGTATCGCAGCAATGCCGAAACCTTAGATAACAATGATATCAATGCTTTTAACAGTTCGAATTTCAGCTTGATGAAAGCGGGGTTACTGCTCGCCGATAAGTATCGCTCCGAAATTGATTACCCCATCGCCTACAGCGAATCCGCCCAGTGGCAGCAAGCCTTGTTTGCCGATTGGAGTGTCAGCTACGCCCGCGCCCACAACCTAGCCCAACCTGACTTAGGTGAGTATGTCACCGACAGGACCAATCTGAGCAAGGGAAGCAATGCCCATTACGCTTACCCTGCAACTGTGTCTGAACGTAAAAGCATCACAGTGCCTTACTCCGGCCAGTGGACAACAACGGGCTGGTACGCCTTACCCGGGCAAACCATCACACTCAACCGCTTAGACAATACTGATGCTAATGTTGAAATTAAGCTGAATTATCATAGACGTAATACTAACCGCGCCTATGAGCAAAAGGTTTATCGCGCGCCACTGGAACTCGCCCAGCAGCGCCTCAAGCTCGCCAAAGGGCAAAGTCTTGAATTCTCAACCCCCTATGGCGGCCCTATTTATCTCTATATCAGTGGTGGCGACGGTGCGCTCAGTGTCGATGTGCAAGCCAAGAATGTGGCCAAGCACCCCAGCATTATGGATTTCTCTAATCCCGCTGAAATCACGGCCTTTAGCGATAAGATCCAAAATACCGAGTTGCCCCATGTGGATCTTCGCACCGATGGTGCCGAGCAGCATTTGCGCCGTGACCGTTTTATGAATGCGATTGGCGGTAAGTTCCCGGATGTCAATGCGTTGCTCAAGAGCATTGTCGAGGATCATATCAACAGCGTGTATACCCTCGCTGGGCTGAAAATCCAAGGTAAGAGCTTAAGTGAATCTCTCCCCTCGGATGTGCTTGCAAGCTGTCAGGCACTGTTTGGCGCAGACTGCACCGATGCTAGCCTGCATACCCGCAGCATCATCCAACACGCTAACTATGATCAAAACGCCCACTGCGGCTCGGGTTGCAGTGGTAATCCATGGGATGCGGCTTGGAATATTTCGCCCACGGGTTGGGGAGATAACCACGAACTCGGCCACAATCTGCAAACCAACCGCCTGAACGTGCAATACGCTACTGCTGCCAATCGCGATAATTGGGCTGGTTATGGCAGCCGCGCGGGGGAAAACTCCAACAATATTTTCCCCTATGTGGTGTTGTGGAAGACCCATTATCTGCGTGACGGCAACACGAGCAGCATCACCGATGGTCATATGAATCACAAAGATCTCTTCTATGTGTTTATGTCCGATGCGGCAGGCACCACTGATACCAGTGGCAAACGCGTGGTCTTTGGCGCCAACTGTAAAGTGCTCGATGTGGGCGAAGACAGATACACCGCCCCTTGGGCCAGCAATGCTTACGCGGTACACAACGGCTATCGCATGGCGTTTTACATCCAAATGGCGCTAAAAGCCCATGGCATGACGCTTAACGACGGTACCAGCCTAAGCAATGGTTTCAATATCTTTACCCTGCTATATCAGCACAGCCGCATCTTTGGCAAATACGCCAATAATGCCAGCGACTGGGAGGCTAACCGCAGCAAACTCGGCTTTGAACTCTTCCCATACGAGGGCCATAGCGTTTACGGCAGCAAAACAGTGAGGGATATTCCGGGCAATGACTTTATGCTGGTATCCCTGAGTAAGCTCACAGGCAAAGATTGGCGCAGCCATTTTGATATGTTGGGCCTGCGTTACTCAAGCCTCGCCGCGGCGCAGGTAGCGGCAAACGCCAGCCAAGGTGCGGTCCCTATGGGTATGTATGAGCTTGAAACCGATTTGCCACCAGCGAACATGAGCCAAGGCTTAAGCTTTATCCCTCTGTCAGTTAGCGATGGTAGCACTCTGTGGAAAGGCACAGGCTCACCTAGCCAATGCGCTAAACCTTAATGGGTCTTAGATATCGATAGCCTGACACCTAAGCCCATCACCAATAAACCCCGCTTATGCGGGGTTTATTTTTGCCCTAAAGCGTGAGCTGACGCACACAAGTCCCCCTTTGGCGGGTGCACTATCTAGACCCAACAAAAATATCAGGGGTTATTTATGGGATATTCAATCAAAGACATTATTTATCAAGGAGAAAAGTCTGGCGTGCACAATTGGCAGACGCTATCGGGACTGAATTTTTACTGGCATCCAGACTGGTTACATATCGCAGAGGATCTCACCGGCCACAAAGCCACCGCCCATATTCAGGCCGATGGCGATAAGGCGACCCAAAGCGAGGCAGAGCAAGCTATTGTGAAACACCTTAATCGCGGCAAATAAGCCTTAATGACCCGACGCAATCGCCTTGCGGGCAATTTTATCGATTAATCCTGGTGCAATCAGCTTTAGCCAGCGCCCGAGTCGGCCACGCAGCGACGTAATAAGCTGCCGACCTCGGGTCGCTATCACAGGGAGCATCATGTTCGCACATTGCTCGGCGGTAATAATTTTGGCTTCCTGCATTGGAGATTTACCAAGCGGCTTACCCTCGCCGTCGAGGGCACGCTTATGAATTTGTGATACGACAAAATCGGGACAAATCACAGTCACGGCAACGTTATCATCCGCCAGTTCAATCCGCAGCGAATCAAAAAAGCCGATAACTGCATGCTTAGAAGCGGCATAGCCACTGCGCGTCGGCACGCCCGTTAACCCAGCTACCGAGGCCACAACCACCACCTGACCTTGGCTCGATTTTAAATAGGGTAAGGCGGCATGAGTTAAATACGCTGGCCCTAAGTAGTTGACTCGCATGATATCTTCAAGCACAGACAACTGATTAAGCTCATCGAAACGTGACCACATGGTCATGCCCGCGTTATTCACTAGAATATCGAGGCGACCATAATGGGCAATAGTGGCTTGGATTAAGGCTTCGCATTGGGAGGCGCTACTGACATCGGCGGCAAATACAAAGGGAGTCGGACCATAGTTCGCGATTTCGAGGGCAAGGGAGGCTAAACGTGTTTCATTGCGGGCACTGAGCACCAGTTGGCAACCCACCCGTGCCATGGCGATGGCCAGCGCACGGCCTATTCCCTCCGAAGCGCCCGTAATAATGACCACTTTACCCGTCAGTCCATCCATAACTATTCCCTTGTTACCAATGTGTTAATTATGCTCCGAAGTAAATTGGCATAATCATCTTAAAAGCGCAATCCCCTATGCGCGTTGAGCGTGCGGCACGCCAAGCGGCTCGCAATAACTGCTCAGGGGTTGCGGTCGCCCTATCGCATAACCTTGCGCGTAATTAATCCCAATCGCCTGTAATCTATCGATAATCTCTTGGTTTTCGACAAACTCGGCCACAGTCTCAATCCCCATGACGCGGCATACGTCCTGAATGGATTTGACGATGGCGTAATCCTTGGCGTTGACCGCGAGGTTCTTCACGAAACAGCCGTCAATTTTGACATAGTCCACCGGCAGTTCACGCAGATAACCATAGGACGCAAAGCCACTACCAAAATCATCCAACGCAAAAGAAAACCCGAGTTTACGCAGCTGCCTGAGCATTTCCATGCCGCGGTGACGATTTTGAATCGCCGTGGTTTCGGTGATTTCAAAGCACACACATTGGCTTGGGATATCAAAAATCTGTTGCTGCAAAGCGATATATTCCACCATGCCTTCGGCACCTAAGCTATTGCCTGAAAGGTTGATTGAAATACAGTGATCCGGCCACAACTGTGGATTTAAGGATAGCCATAAGAAGGCCTTACGTATCACTTCTTTGTCGATTTCAGGCATGAGCTTAAAACGCTCCGCCGCTGCGATAAACTGTGCTGGCGCTAAAATACGGCCGCAGGGTTCTTGGATCCTGAGCAGGATTTCCATCCGTTGCCGTTTAGAACTCGCCCCTAAACCGCGGATCGGTTGGTAGTAGAGCAGCAGTTCATTTTCCTCAATCGCTTGCGCGATACGCACCGCCCACTTGGGCGCGTTGCGCTGGTAGGTCAGCTCTTTATCTTTATCATCGTAAAAATGGATTTGGTTTGTTCCCTTGGCCTTAGCGGCAATACAGGCAATATCCGCATCCTTAAGTAGCTCCAAGGCATTGATATAGGGCGCACGGCCAAAGGCGACGCCAATACTCAAGCCGACCTTGTAGTTACAGTTTTTATCGTGCAGTACCTGCAGCGAAACCTGAGCGATAATTTGTTTTAACTGCTGGGCAACGGCCAACGCAGTGCTATCGCAAATCACTAAGCCAAATTCGTCGCCACCTAAGCGAGCCAGCAATGCCTGCGGCCCAAGGCAAGATTGAATCGTCCGCGCTACTATGGCCAACATGCGATCGCCTGCGGCATGGCCACAGCTGTCGTTAATCAACTTAAACTGCTCTAAATCCAGATAACATACCGCGAGGCGCTTAGCCTGACTGGCAAACTGCGGCAACCGCTCCTCGAAGGCTTGCCGATTGAGCAAACCTGTCACGCTATCGAAGTTGGCGCGTTTTTGCAGCTGGTGCTTAAGTAGCTCTTCCTGGGTAATATCCCGTAGCACCACCACAGTGCCGGTAATTTCTTTATCATGATTCAACACGTTACTGATGCTACGTTCAATAATCCGTGGCGTGGCGGTTAATAGCTTGATTTTGGCGACTTGCGGCGTAGTCTCCCCCAAACGCATACAATGGAATACCGCTTGATTTAACTGCTCCCCCGCTTTTAATAACGACGCTAGGCTCTGGCCAACGGCGTAACAGCTGGCAACATCGAGCAAAGATTCGGCCTTGGGATTCATATAGATCACTTTGGCATCGATATCAGTCAGGATCACCGCCTCGGCAATCGACTCTAGGGTAGTCTTACCGCGTTCTTTCTGCTGGTATATACGGGCAAGTAAGCTGTTAACCCGGCTGGCTAACACTTCTAACTCGACGTTACCTTCACCGCTCACAGGGCGATACACGCTGGCCGCAGGGTCGACTAATGCCAGCTGCTTCATCATGCTTTTAAAGGGTTTTAACAGGCCAGCGCGCAGCCAAATGTACCCCAGCGCAACAATCATCACGCCGAGTAGAATAATCCCCACCGAAACCCAATCGAGGTCGAGTTTTACTTCTTGGAAAGGTTCAGAGGAGAACTGTACCTGCAGATACAATGGCGAGTTTTCCTGCAAACTCGGGACTGGCACAAAGCTGAGGCGATCTTTCGCGGCCGCAGTGTTGCTGCGACTCATCTGCACCTGAGTGACTAATGGCGCTTGGGCATATTCTAATAAATCCTGCGCCGATAACTGGCGCACCAAGAGCACGTATTCTTCGGGGGCGACGGCTGCGGCGGTGACAACAAGCCCAACATCCCCCGCAAGATACACCCCAGCCACTTTAGGTTTACCAGCGGCAAGTACCGCATCGGCAATTTGCTGTTGTGTCGCTAAGGCAATACTGGAGGTGTTGGCGAGAACACTTTGCAGTTGCCCGCCCTGCAGAATAAACCAGTGTAAATTGGCGGACATGGCGCTCTCAAGCCATGATGACTCGATGGATTGCAGCAGTTCGCCATCGACCCGAGACAGCGGGGAGGCATAGATATTAGTGAGAAAACTTAAACGGTCGATATCGATGAGAAACTGTTGCTGGATATTAGTCAGCTCATGCTGCACATTATCTTGGCGCAGCAATTCAACCCTATGATCGAACCAATAGCCGAGGCAATAGGACACGAGCACAACCGCTGGCAAACAGAATCCTGCAATAAATACCAATATTTTGTTGCCAATGCGCATCTCTTACCACGGCTTTTGTCATTGAATAAATAAACGGCTTTACATAGTCCCTTATAGCGTCATGCAACATATCTCATTTGCAAATAGTATTAAATATCACTTTGCTTTATCCGTTGCTAAAGTAAGCAATAGCATGCATTTAATTGTGTTAAACGCCTTTGATTTAGCGCAGCTATTCGCTAAATAAGTTTTAAAAAGTTAGATGTTAATCAATATCCTATGTTCTAAAGCCGCTTGTAAACACCTTGTAATGCCTCGGCTTTAGGTTTGGGGAGAAAGGCATAACTCGAGCCGAGTTGACGTTAAGCCCGCACTGCTTAGCATTGAGTCACAGCATAAAAAAACGGACCCTTAGGTCCGTTTTTTCTTCAGTATCGCTTACTTATGATACTGCTTAGATTGAGCATGAACCGCCTTGATAAAGGCACCCGCATGCTCTGGGTCAACGTGCTGATGAATACCGTGGCCTAAGTTAAACACGTGGCCTGTACCTTCACCGTAACCCGCCAGAATTTGAGCTACTTCTTCTTCGATACGTGGGATTGGCGCGTACAGCATAGAAGGATCCATGTTGCCCTGAAGCGCCACTTTGTGACCGACACGGCGACGGGCATCGGCAATATCGACAGTCCAGTCTAAACCTAAGGCGTCACAGCCAGTTTCAGCCATGGCTTCTAACCATAAGCCACCGCCCTTAGTGAATAAGGTCACTGGCACTTGGCGGCCATCGGCAAAGCGAGTCAGACCATCGACAATCTTCTGCATATAACGCAGTGAGAATTCACGGTAAGCCGTGTGCGATAACGCGCCGCCCCATGAGTCGAAGATCATCAGCGATTGAGCGCCGTTAGCAACCTGCGCATTCAGGTACAGAGTCACTGAGTCTGCTAACTTGTCGAGTAACATATGCAGCGCCGCTGGCTCTGCGTAGGCCATCTTCTTA
Source organism: Shewanella sp. GD03713 (assembly GCF_029843705.1). NCBI lineage: Bacteria > Pseudomonadati > Pseudomonadota > Gammaproteobacteria > Alteromonadales > Shewanellaceae > Shewanella > Shewanella sp. GD03713. The sequence goes on along the minus strand of NZ_JAOCIW010000001.1, from coordinate 505,256 downwards.
ATTTTTTCAAAGGTTTTACTCGAGCCACCTTCAACCATGTAAGTCGCGAGTGTCCAAGGAGAGCCAGAGAAACCAATCAATGGCACTTGGCCATTCAGTTCACGGCGAATAGTGCTAACCGCTTTCATCACATAACCCAGATCATCTTCTGGATCGGGAACGGCTAATTTTTTGATGGCATCGATAGTGTCTGTTGGGCGCTCAAAACGTGGGCCTTCGCCCGCCTCAAAATACAGACCTAATCCCATCGCATCGGGAACAGTCAGAATATCGGAAAACAGAATCGCCGCATCCAGCTCGTAACGACGCAGCGGTTGTAGCGTTACTTCACAGGCCAGTTCATGGTTTTTACATAAAGACATGAAGTCACCCGCTTGAGCGCGAGTCGCTTTGTATTCAGGGAGATAACGGCCAGCTTGACGCATCATCCACACTGGAGTCATATCAACAGGCTGTTTTAGTAGGGCGCGTAAATAACGATCATTCTTTAATTCTGCCATTTGGCTTGATTCCTAGACTTATTGAGATCCGCTGGGTCGGTAGTTTAGCATTTACGCGGATAATGTAACCTTTAAGTGCAAATTTATGTGAGCTATTCCCCATCATTGCTGTCCATTTAAGCACTTATCGTCAAAATGCTAGCCAGATAACATACTGTTTAGTAATCGAACCCAAAGTCACACTAAGACAGAAAAAAGTTGCGCTGGTTTCCTGCCTTTGGTATAAAAAGTTTGCGCTAGCAAGAACAATCAAGAAGCTCGTCGCATCGAGCCTGCTATATACATTACTCGCCCAACGATAGGTTTCTATCGTTGGGCTTTTTATTTCCGCATTTTTTTATACAAAACAGCTGGTTTGTCCATCTGCCAATTCTCGCAAATCCCGATAAAAAGGGTTGATCCAAGAGCTATTTCTCCCCTACATTAGAGTCATGTCCTGGCACTTAAATGGAATGCATCATGCTGAGAGAACTCGAGAAAGCAGAACAAAAGTGGGGCGGTTCAAATAAGCTTATAGATCAATGGCTAGAAAATCGTCGTAAACTCTTGGTGCATTACTGCCAGATAGCAGGCCTTCCTCCCTATGGGAAAGCCGAAAAATCCCTTCCCTCCTTCGATCATGTGAAATCCTTTTGTGATTTATTAGTCGATTACGTCTCCGAAGGCCATTTCGAAGTCTATGACCAAGTGGTCAATGCCTGTGAAAAGTTTGGCGCCTCGAGCAAAACCTTAGCCCAGCAAGTACTGCCAAAGATCACCCCAACGACCAACGCGGCGTTAGACTTTAATGATAAGTACGCCGAAGCGCAGGATGACCAAGTGTTATACCAGCTCGATAAAGATCTTTCCGAACTGGCCCACACCATGGAAACCCGTTTCGAGTTAGAAGATAAATTGCTCGAAGTGCTACATAACCAGTATTCAGAGCACGCCCAGCAAGCCTAATTAGCGCTAACCGTTATGCACCGCGAGTCGCATGATTGCGCCTCAATGGGTCAAGTCGCCACCCTTGATAAATAGTGTTTGAGATTAGCAGTCACTTCTTAATCAACAGCTTATTAGCGATAGAATTTACAAACAAAAAAGCCAGCTTTCGCTGGCTTTTTCATTATCATATCAATCGATTATACAGCTGATTGAAAGATCACTTGTGATGCTTTCTGAGTGTAAGAATCGATTTGATCGAAGTTCAAGTAACGGTAAGTGTCAGCTGCAGTTGCATCTAACTCTTTCGCGTATTCTTGGTATTCTTCAACCGATGGCAGACGACCTAACAGGGCTGCTACTGCCGCTAATTCCGCAGAGGCTAAGTAAACGTTAGCGCCTGTACCTAAACGGTTCGGGAAGTTACGGGTAGAAGTCGATACCACTGTAGAACCTTCAGCCACACGTGCTTGGTTACCCATACACAGTGAACAGCCTGGGATCTCGATACGCGCCCCAACGCGACCGAAAATACCGTAGTAACCTTCTTCGGTCAGCTGGTCTTTGTCCATCTTAGTCGGTGGTGCAATCCACAGACGTGTTGGCAGCGTCTTAGCGAACTTGTCTAACATCTTACCGGTCGCACGGAAGTGACCAATGTTAGTCATACAAGAACCTACGAACACTTCGTCAATCTTAGTTTGCGCAACAGATGACAGTAATACTGCATCGTCTGGATCGTTTGGCGCACACAGGATTGGCTCTTTGATCTCGTTCAAATCGATTTCGATCACCGCAGCGTACTCGGCATCAGCGTCTGCGCTCATCAGCTCAGGATTCGCTAACCACTCTTCCATGCCTTTGATACGACGCTCTATCGTGCGACGGTCACCGTAACCTTCGGCGATCATCCACTTCAGCATAGTGATGTTCGAGTTCAGGTACTCGATGATTGGCTCTTTGTCTAACTTGATAGTACAACCCGCAGCAGAGCGTTCTGCAGAAGCGTCAGACAGTTCGAATGCCTGTTCAACTTTCAGGCTTTCTAAGCCTTCGATTTCCAGTACGCGGCCAGAGAAGATGTTCACTTTACCTTTCTTCTCAACGGTCAGCAGACCCATTTCAATCGCTTTTAATGGAATCGCGTGTACTAGGTCACGTAGGGTGATGCCAGGTTGCATCTTGCCCTTGAAGCGCACTAATACTGATTCTGGCATGTCCAGAGGCATCACACCGGTCGCGGCAGCGAATGCCACTAGACCAGAACCTGCTGGGAATGAAATACCGATTGGGAAACGTGTATGTGAGTCACCACCAGTACCAACTGTGTCTGGTAATAACATACGGTTTAACCAAGAGTGGATAACACCGTCACCTGGACGCAGAGACACACCGCCACGGTTCATGATGAAGTCTGGCAGAGTGTGGTGAGTGTTCACGTCTACTGGTTTTGGATAAGCGGCAGTGTGGCAGAATGACTGCATAGTCAAATCGGCACTGAAGCCTAAACAGGCTAAGTCTTTCAGCTCGTCACGGGTCATAGGACCAGTCGTGTCCTGTGAACCCACAGAAGTCATCTTAGGCTCACAGTATTGGCCTGGACGTACGCCAGCAACACCACAGGCTTTACCAACCATCTTCTGCGCTAAAGTGTAACCTTTGCCATTATCAGCGACGTCTTGAGGACGTACGAATACGTCAGAAGCTGGTAAGCCTAATACTGCGCGCGCTTTGTCAGTTAAACCACGACCGATGATCAATGGAATACGACCACCAGCACGCACTTCGTCTAACAGTACGTCGGTTTTCAGGCTGAACTCAGAAATCACTTCGTCTGAGTCGTGACGCTTCACTTGGCCAGCGTATGGATAAATGTCGATCACATCGCCCATTTCCATTTTGCTGACGTCAAGTTCGATTGGCAGTGCGCCCGCATCTTCCATAGTGTTGAAGAAAATCGGCGCAATCTTGCCACCTAAGCAGAAACCACCTGCACGTTTGTTAGGTACGAATGGGATATCATCGCCCATAAACCACAGTACTGAGTTAGTCGCAGACTTACGTGACGAACCTGTACCTACAACGTCACCCACGTAAACTAATGGGAAACCTTTGGTTTTCAGTTCTTCTAATTTCTTGATTGGACCTACGCTGCCAGGTACATCTGGCTCGATACCATCACGCGCGTTTTTCAGCATAGCTAAAGCGTGCAATGGGATATCTGGACGTGACCAAGCATCAGGTGCTGGTGACAGGTCGTCGGTGTTGGTTTCACCTGAGACTTTGAATACGGTCAGGGTCACTTTGTCCGCTAATTTTGGACGGCTTAAGTACCAGTCTGCATTTGCCCAAGCTTCAACGACTTGTTTAGCATAGGCATTACCCGCTTCCATTTTCTCAACCACATCGTGGAAAGAATCAAACATCAGCAGCGTGTGAGATAAGGCTTTAGCGGCTAAAGGCGCCAGAGCAGGGTTATCTAACTGAGCGATCAGCGGCTCGATGTTATAGCCACCTTGCATAGTGCCTAATAACTCAGTCGCACGTTCGGCAGACAGGATAGGTGAAGTTGCAGCGCCTTTGGCAACCGCATCTAAGAAAGCGGCTTTTACGTAAGCGGCTTCGTCAACACCGGGGGGAATTCGATTTTCTAGCAGGTCAAGAATAACGGCTTCTTCACCAGCGGGGGGATTTTGAACCAATTTAACCAGTTCAGCCACTTGATGTGCATCTAATGGCTTAGGGACTACGCCCTCTGCAGCACGTTCTGCGACGTGTTTACGATATGCTTCTAGCACGGCAACATTCCTCTTTGTTTGGCGCTCTAACAACGAAACTGCACGTCTTCTCAATTGAAGCTGACAGTCCGACATGATCGACCCGTATTTCCGGCCAGCAGTATACTACAGCTTTGCAAAAGTATGAATCAGGTCACACTCGGCGAAAGACGAAATAAGGGCTAAATCCGGAGGTGCAGCTCAACTTACGGCAAGAATAAAACAAGGGAAATTAGACAATAGTTTGAAAACAGACAAAAAACCATAAGCGACAAATAGTTAACATAAGTTAATCAATTTAAAATCGAACGAATATTTTTTTGCTCACAACCGCAGGTTAAGCGTAAATATTTTTAAACTTTGTGCTTTTAGACTTTGAAGATGCAGAGCTTAACCATACACTCAAGTTCCCAGAGCATAGCGCTTAGTAATCCTTCCCATCCCTTGGAGTAGTAATGACATCCCTTAGTATTCAAGCTGTTATCTTTGATATGGATGGTGTGTTAATCGATTCAGAACCCCTTTGGCAACGGGTTGAGTATGAAGTCTTATCGGCACTTGGCGTGCCCGTCACTATCGAAACGATTCAACAAACCACAGGTTTACGTATCGACCAATGTGTCGACTATTGGTATCACAAAGCACCTTGGGCCGATTACGACAATGCCAAGGTCAGCACCGCCATCGTCGATAAAGTCGCAGAGGAAATCCTGCGAACGGGCGAAGCCATGCAAGGCGTTCAACAAGCCATTGATTACTGCCAAGCTAAAGGCTTAAAGATAGGCCTAGCCACCTCTTCTTTTTACACCATTATCGAAGCCGTACTCAGTAAACTCGGCCTAAGCGATAAGTTTATGGCGGTACAATCCGCCGAAGGTCTCACCTATGGCAAACCCCATCCCGAGGTGTACTTAAATTGCGCCGCCGCGTTAGGAGTCGACCCGCGTTATTGCCTCGCGATTGAAGACTCTTTCAATGGTCTTATCGCCGCCCGCGCTGCCAATATGCAGACCGTCGCCATTCCCGCACCGGAGCAACGCGGGCAGGCCAAATGGGTTGTCGCCCATCACCAAGCCGACAGCTTGTTAGATTTACCGGCTATCTTGGGCTAATCACAGCAACAATTGACGCAAATAAAAAAGCCAGACATCCGTCTGGCTTTTTCATTTTCATCCTATGGATTACCAGATTTTTACGCGCTCTTCTGGTTTTAAATACATCTTGTCGCTTTCTTTCAGCTCAAAAGCTTTATAGAAGGCTTCAATATTGCGCGGTGTACCCATAGCACGGTAGTGGCTAGGTGAATGCGGATCCGTCAGTAAACGACGACCTAACTCTTCATCACGGTAGTTGCGGCGCCACACTTGTGACCAACCGACGAAGAAACGCTGCTCACCCGTTAAGCCATCGAGCACTGGTGCAGGTTTACCGTTTAAGCTCATCGCATAGGCACGCGCCGCTACGGTTAACCCGCCTAAGTCACCAATGTTTTCGCCTAAGGTTAAATCACCGTTCACAAACTTACCGGGCAACGCTTCATAGCCAGAATACTGCGCCGACAGTTGCTTACCGCGTTTTTGGAACTCTTCACGGTCTTTATCAGACCACCAATCACGCAGGTTGCCGTCGCCATCGTACTTAGCACCTTGGTCGTCGAAACCATGGCTGATTTCGTGGCCAATTACCGCACCGATACCACCGTAGTTAACCGCATCATCGGCTTCCATATTGAAGAATGGCGGTTGCAGAATCGCCGCAGGGAATACGATTTCATTGCCAACAGGGCTGTAATAAGCGTTCACCGTTTGTGGTGTCATATGCCACTCGGTACGATCGATTGGCTTACCTAACTTGTTGATCATGTCTTGATATTCGAAGTTGGCATAACGCATATAGTTACCCACCAGCTCATCAGGCTTGATCTCTAACGCTGTGTAGTCTTTCCACTTGTCTGGATAACCAATCTTGTAGGTAAACTTAGACAGTTTTTCTTGAGCCGCGACTTTCGTTTCAGGCGTCATCCACTCGAGTTCGTTGATGCTGACTTCAAAAGCTTTGATCAAGTTTTTGATCATGGTTTCCATGCGGGCTTTTGCTTCTGGTTTGAAATATTGCTTAACGTACTCCTCACCGACTAACTCACCAATCACTTGGTCGGCGCCATCTACCGCCTTTTTCCAACGTGGTTGTTGTTCTTCAATACCCATTAAGGTTTTGCCTTTAAAGGCAAAGTTAAGGTCAACGAAGTTTTTGCTTAACAGCTCAGCATAGCTATCCACTAAGTGGAACGTTAAGTAATCCTGCCAAGCTGAAACGGGGAAGGCATCAAAATTAGCGCCTAACTTTTCTAAGTATGATGGCTGACGCACGATGACTTCAGTCACTTTATCGCCAAGGCCCGCACTGGTCGCAAAGGCATTGATATCAAACTTGCCAGTGAGTTTTTGCAGCTCGGCACGGCTCAGTTTGTTGTAAGACTTGTTAGCATCGCGAGATTCAACGCGGCTCCACTGGCTCTTAGCGATCATCATCTCGATGTCGGCTACGTTTTTCGCGGCACGTTTTGCATTTTTATAGCCTGCTTCAGTCAGAATATCAGTCACATATTTCGCCATTGCTTGGCGATTAGCGACAAACTTAGCGTCATCTTTTAAGTAGTAATCGCGGTCTGGCAAGGTTAAGCCCGACTGGCTTAAATACACTGCATATTGGGTAGAATTTTTCGCGTCGTTATTAACGTAGAAACCAAAGGGAATACCTGAACCGCTGGTGAGTAATTTGCCCATTACCGCAGGTAATTCGCCGTGGGTTTTCACCGCTGCGATATCCGCCAGTAATGGATTTAATGGGGTTACACCTAAGGATTCGAGCAAATCGGTATTCATAAAGCTGGCGTTAAAGTCACCGATTTTTTGATTATTAGAGCCAGGAGCAGCATCTTTTTGCGCTGCGGCGGCATCGATGATTTTTTTCAACGCATCTTGGCTTTGATCGTACAGCACAGAGAATGCACCGTAGTTAGACTTGTCGGCAGGGATAGGCGTATTCGCTAACCATTTACCGTTCACGCTGTAATAAAAATCGTCTTGATGGCGAACTGAGGCATCAAAGTTTTGTAATTCAATGCCAGAAACCGCGGCGACTTCAGTTTTAGGCTCGCTGCTGCAAGCGGCTAAACCTAGGCTCAGGGCAATCCCCAGCGCCAGTGTGCTAATCTTCTTCATTGTTTTCCCCAGCTTCCGTTGAGAGTGTTGTTATTTTTTCCTGCAAAACCTTAGCATTTTGCCTAGTTTGGCTGTAGCAAGATTTTGTAAAAGGTTATGACACTTAGTGATATTTGCGCAAACCAGTATAAACGCGATTTTTAGATTATGCGGGAATAGTGTTCAGCAGGAAAAACGAAGGGCATAACCTTAGTTATGCCCTTCGATCGATTTAGAAGGCTTTACCGACAAATAAATACAAGGATTTATCACCCATATCTGTAATACCAAAGCCCAGTGCTGCCGGCCCCATAGAAGTATCTGTACCTATGTAAAGGCTAGAAGCATAGATAAGGTCTGAGAGGGATACCTCTGAGCGTTCATACCATACATTTCCCGCCTCTAAACTTAGCCCTAAATAGAGTGGGTAATCTCTCATACCTAATAAGGCATCTCGGCCCAGATCATACTGATAGACAAAGGCGCCAAAGAGCTTATGCGCCCCTGTGAGCGAGTCCTTGTGATAACCAGAAAGGTTTAAGAAACCGCCCAAATCGGACAAGTGTAACGTATTAAGTCCGTCATTATTATTTGTCGCAAGCGACGCTTTACCCACAAAGGCATGATTGCCAACGCTGAGCGCGCCTTTCCAATCGGCTTCAACCTGAACACTAAATTCGTTTTTATTGTTATCAACGACATCGTCAAAATCTTCATTACGCACATACACATTTAAGGTGATGCGGTTACCCGAAGTCGGGAAACTAATACTGTCTAAGCTGTCATAACCAACCCTCAAGTAAGCACCGTAGGAGTTAAAATCAAAATCCTTCAGCAACCAGGCATCATTGACGATAACGCCTTTCTCCCCCACTAAACCAAATTCAATAAACCCTTGCAAGACATAGTTATAACCAATTCCTAATTCAATAGTGTGGGTTTTCTTGTCAAAGACAAAAACACGGTTATTGTTATCGTAGAGATCCCAATTATGAACATCGAATTGATATCGGGCTCGACTATAAAACTCTTGATCTCTATCTAGCGGTTGATAAAACTCGGTTGCAAATAGCTTTTCGAATCCAAGCTTAACTTCGTTTCGCCACTCTCCGCCATTAAAGGTTAAGTCTGTCATGGTATAAGCCATATCAAAGCTGATGGCTGAATCAGAGCTAAAATCGTCCTCCCAATTAAAGCCTAGTTGGAAGTAATTTGGTCCCCAAGATTTAGCTCGGGTGGTCACCGTCAGCACTCGACCTTCTTCAGACTCGACAAACTCGGCATCCACGCGCTCAAACTTATTGAGGGAATAGATGCGTTTTAAGGCATCGTTCAATTCATCTTTAGTAATATTCTGACCAGGTTTAAGTTCTAGGGTTTCTTTTAATAAATTAAGGCTAACTTTTGAGTGGTTATCAAACACAATTTCCTTGATAGGATGAGCGATATCCGCCATGACAGTCTTACCCTTGGCCCTTTTACTCTCAACATAGGCGGCATATTGTTCTTCGCTAACGCTCATCTTTTGCAATTTAACTAACTGGCTGGTCGCCGCTTCTTTGCCGAGGGTTAACGCTAAAGGCATGATGGTAAAATCGGTTGTGCTTAGGGCATCGATCGCAGGACGGATCAACACATCATTATCAGTCAATAATTGCTTTTGTTTTTCAGTACTGGCGTTAGTCAAGAAGTTAGATAACTGATCGAGCACCGCAATCGTGCTGTCGAGCTTGTCTTTGGTCACCAGTGGCGAACCGATATCCACGGCAATCACTATATCGGCGCCCATAGCCTTAACTACGTCCACGGGCATGTTGTTGGCAATCCCACCGTCGACTAACAACTTGCCATCAATCTGTGTCGGCTGCAGCGCCCCTGGTACAGTTGCAGATGCCTGCATGGCCTTAACTATGCTGCCGTGGTTGATAACCACGGGTAAGCTGGTTTCTAAGTCGGTCGCCACCGCTCGGTAGGGAATGGCTAAATCATCAAAATCACCAAACTGACTGACTAAATCCGTTGATTGACGCAATAGCTGCGACATGGTCTGGCCACGCAGTAAACCACTAGGCGCCTTCACTTCACCTTCGTTGTAACCAATGTTCAGCGGAATATTGTAGCGATCCCTTAGTTGTTTATCCCTGTAGCTCAACACATTACGTGGGATGGTATCCGAATAACCACTATCCCAATCAACCCCCATCATGATGGTTTCGACTTCACTTGCACTGTATCCCAAGGCATACATACCCGCGACATAAGCGCCGATACTCGTACCTGCAATATAGTCCACAGGAATATGATGTTCTTCTAAAATTTTAAGTACACCAACATGGGCGGCGCCTTTAGCACCTCCACCGCTTAACACTAATCCTATTTTTGGCCGTTCAGCCGCACATAAGGGAGTCAGCAACACACATAAAAAGAGAGAAGCTACTATTCGGCGCATCATAATGAGTACTTTTATAGGATAAAAAATTTCGAGTTAATATTAGCAAATTTATCTATTTAACCATCAGTCATATTTTATCTGAACCGATGAGTTGAAAATTTGCCATTAATGATCGCGTTATTTCATTTACGTTTAAACACAAGTGCTGTAAACAGATAATTCAACATAAAACCCCAACTTGAGCCGAGGCTAAAAATGCGCAATTAAGCACACATAAATTGCAGATTAAGATTGCAATGAGTCAAGCGGAGACTGTAACTGAAGATATTTTTCAAAATCACTGACAGACATTGGTTTAGCAAAGTAATAGCCCTGAACAATATAACAGCCACGGCTAAAAAGCTGCTCTAACTGCTCAACGGTTTCGACCCCTTCTGCTACTACGGTTAATTTTAAGTTACGAGCCAATTCAATAATACTACTCACAATAGCCTGATCGGCAGAATTAGAGGCGATATCGATCAAAAATGAACGGTCAATTTTGAGTGTATTCACCTCAAAATTGCGTAAATAAGCTAAAGAGGAATATCCGGTGCCAAAGTCGTCAATCGCGACTTCAATGCCAAGCTCGTCAAGCTGCATTAAGTGGGCTTTAGCCACCTGCAACTCTTTCATTAACACCCCTTCGGTAATTTCTAAGCATAAAGATGAAGCGGGCATACGGGTGGCATCGAGAATTTTCTTCACGCCATCGATAAAGTCTGGTTGACGGAAATGCACAGCTGAAATATTGACCGACAATTTAAATGGCTCAGCGGTTTGCATTGCCCATTTGGCCCCATCCGAACACGCGCGGCGTAAAACCCAGCGATCAATATCAACAACCAAACCACAAGCTTCGGCAACTTTAATAAAAATATCGGGTCGCACAAAACCATCGACGGGATGTCGCCAACGAATGAGTGCTTCCATGCCAATAAATTTATCCCCCTGCAAAATATCAATTTGTGGTTGATAATACAGTTCAAATTCTTGCCGCTCTATCGCTTTACGTAAATCAGCCTCCAAACGTAAATGGTATAACGCTTGGGCATTGCGCTCTGATGAATAATATTTGAAGTTACCACGACCTTCTTCCTTGGCATGATACATGGCCAGATCCGCATTTTTTATGAAGGCTTCTGGCTGCATTGCATCATCGGGCCAAATACTGATCCCAATGCTGGTTGAAATATAAAACTCGCGGCCAAACAACCTAAATGGCGCGACGATTTGTGCCAACAACTGTTCTGCTAAGTGGTTAATATCACTTAACTCTTTAACATTTTTCAACAAAATAACAAATTCATCGCCACCAAAACGGCAGAGTAAATGGTCACTTCCGATACAGGATTGTAATCGATTAGATGCTTCAACTAAGAGTGCATCGCCCATACTGTGGCCATAGGAATCATTGACATGCTTAAATCTATCTAGGTCAAGAAACAGCAATGCTAACTTTTCACCACTTTGCTCAGCCGCTTGAATAGATTGCATCAAACGATTGGCGAATAACGAACGGTTAGGGAGTCCTGTTAATACATCGTAATTTGCCAGACGTCTAAGGTCGGCCTCGGTGCGTTTCCGCTCAGTGATATCTGAAAATACCACTACATAGTGAATGGCATTTTCATTCAGTGACTGCATCACCGATACGTTAAGCCATACGGGATAAACTAGGCCGTTTTGTCCGACTAACTCACGCTCACCCGTCCATGAGCTATCCTGACCAAGTAACTGGGCAACTTCCGTAGATAACCCGTCCTTCATTTGCACAAATTGCGAAAATGATAGGCCGACTAAGCTCTGTTGTTCTGAGCCTATAATGTGCTGTGCGGCATGATTGGCAACACGAATATTTTCATCTACGTCTAAAATAAGTACACCTTCTGATGTATTTTCAAACGCTTGGGCTAAAAGACTGACTTCATCTTCAAGCTGCCGCTGCAAGGTTATATCACTATAAATACCCGCTACCCGCTCAATAACTTGGGTTTGTTTATTACGAGCCACAGGACGCCCGCGCACTCTCAACCAGCCCCAGTTACCATCGCGACGATGATATCGATATTCGGCTTCAAACCGATCAACCTCTCCTGCAAGCATACTATTCCATTGCACCAGTACTTTTTCCCGATCCAAAGGATGTACGGGAAGTGATTCAAGAGTAAGTACAATTTCGTTGGCATGACTTCCCAAGACATAACCGCGGTTATCGAGATAAAAACATTGGCTATCCCTATGCCATTCCCAAAGATCAGAGTCGCTACCACGTAACGATTGCCTGAGACGATCATCACTCTCGGTTAGCGCTTGATTCATCGCCATAAAGGTGCGAACCTGACGCTGTCGATACCACGCTAAACTCAGTGCAATAATCGAAAACACTAATAATAATAAACCTTTAAACCCTTGAGTCAACCACCAGTGCTGCTCAACATAGAAGGGAAAAGTAAAGGGCTTATCTGACCAGATTCCATTGACTTGGCTTAACACCTCAAGTAGATATTCTCCCGCTGCTAAGCCTGCGAGGTTTACCTGCGACTCACCTTGGAGCAGCACATAGTTATCTTCCTCCCCTTGATATCTGAGTCGATATTTAAATTGTATTGGCGAATCATCAAGGTAATCGAGGTTAGTGATCTGTAAACTCACCATGTTGGCATCGGGTTTAATTACCATCATGGGCTGAGGCAGTAGGGAAACTTCGGTGCTGTTATCGTAATAGACAGACACAGACTCGAGCATCACATGGTCATCGGTGATCCGGTTGACCAGCTTATCCACATCCAAGTGCATAACCCCTTCCGGAGTGCCAAGATATAGACCAAACTCGGGGGAATAGAAGTAAGCTCCTTCATTCATTTCATCGGAAATCAGCCCATCGAGTTGGTTAAACATGGCGATATGGCCGGTCGCGATATCTTGGCGGATCAGAGAATCGGCGCAGGCCACCAGATTGGCTTTAGGCGTCTTTTGGATAAAAAACACTGAGCTGCAGTTCACTTGCCATAGCGCAGTAAGCGAAACCAGCTCACTGCTGTTGAGGTGATACTCAAATAAGCCCTTTTCGTAGGAGCCAAACCACATCACTCCAGGTGACATTTCTTCGATATGGCTAACGGTGGGCATGGCACTCAAGCCATTAAATAGGCTTCGCTGATCGTGGAACTCATTCGCCTCATCCAGATAGCCAAAAACCCGCTTACCACCGATCCACAGCTTACCGTCGGAGGCGCGATACAAGGTTCTAATCGCCGGACGCTTGGGTTCCACGGCATCTTTAGCAGGTTTTGCAGGCTTGTCGATGTCAAAGGCCTGTGGCGCTTTTAAATCGGCCTCCCAGAAATACAGGCCTGTAGAACTGGCGATCCACACCCGCCCTTTTAACAGTGGGTCAACATAAGTCCGATAAACCAGCTTGTTTTTAAATTCATCTTGGCCATTGATCCACTTTGCAAAGCTCTCGCCCTTAAAGCTTGTTCTATCAACCACAAACAGGCCGCTGGTGCTAGAGATCAACAAGTAGTGCTCGGCAAATGGGCTGATATCGTAAATACTCTCGTGGGACAGCAAACCTTCAATCGGGATATCTATGGTTTGCTGTGTGTCCTTGGCAATAAACATCACATTGGATGAGCCAAGCCAGAGTCCCTCAGGTGCCGCAAACACTGACCAAATCATGGCATCGCCCAGTGCGTAGGGCTTATCCGCGGTATAGGTCTCTAAGATAAAATCGGGACGCGATGCCAGCAGCGCCAAGCCATCGCCAGAGCCGCCCACCCACATCAGACCCGAATCATCGAACAGCATGGCCTTGAGGATTTCCATATTGGCCTGCTTTTTCAGCTCCTCCTGATAATTCTCAATCTGGTGGGTCTCTGGCGACCATTTCAATAGGCCAAAACGACTGGCAAACCATAGCGAGCCCTTAGGATCTTCAACAATCACTGTGCTCCAATCGGGTAATTCAGGCACGGGATCAAGTTGCTGTGTGCTTGGCTCGAAACGATACACGCCACGGCTCGTCGCCAACCATACGCGGTGTTTCGTATCCTCAAGCATATCCAGAATGCTTCCCATAGACTCAGTCCATGGGTATTTACTGAGGGTTTTACCTGACTTATCCAGCAGCAATAAATCAAATTGCCCAGCCAGCAGGATTTGCTCATTGGGGAGCACCAATAACTTGCGCCAAGGCAGATCGCGATTTACCGCCAGTTGAGTCACCAGAGTGAGTTCAGAAGTCGCAGGGGAATACTGATAAATCTGACCATTATCAATCAGCAATAGCCAACGCTGAGCATCCATCCGCGCAGCAGACAGCATGGCGCCACCTGGAAAGTGCGGGAACAAATCGGGTGAGCCAAACAACGTAAATTGATTGCCACGGATATCGTAGAGATACAACGCCGCGTTGGTGCTGACCAGCAGCTTGTCTTGCCCGACGTTGACCACTGAGTTGAGGAAATCATCCGCAAGACGGGACTCGCTCCCCGTTTTGTCTATGCGTCTGACTTTAGAATTACTAACGCGATATAAGCCTTGCTCGGTCGCCGCCCAGACAAAACCATGGTCATCTAAGGTCAAGCCACGAATACTGGTGGCGGCTAATCCATCTCGGTCGGTGAAAACACGTTGCACAAATCCACCAGCCCAAACCATGTTCAGACCAGAGACAAAAAGGATGAAACATGCCAGAAGTGTTTTAGTTATTCTTGTTTGCATTTGATGGCTTACTTCATACATATACCCAAACCACCTCAAAATGCAGAATTCAGCGGGAATTTAACGCACTTTAAGCAAGGCGGCTATTTGTAGGCCTAGTGGGCTAAGTCAAAAATAGCCAACACGGCATAAAGTGCGTTAAACCCCGCCGGGACGGAGCGCCTAGGGCACTCCACTTCCGTGTTGCATCAATTCAAAAGGTGGCCGACATTTTTTCATTGATGCGCCTTGAATCGAAGCCCCCTAGGCGCTCTGAAACTCGTATTTTGAGGTCGCTTGGGTATAACTGTACTGTAGCAGTTCAACAGTCTGAATACACCCGCACATTCACATTAACTTTACATTTTTACTTAGGCAATAAAAAAGCGCCCTAAAGGCGCTTTTACGAATATAAGTCTCAACTTATTTCAGGACGAGACAAAGATTAAATTACTTTTTCTTTGCCTTTGGGTTTGGCAGGTCAGTAATAGAACCTTCGTAGATTTCAGCCGCTAGACCCACTGATTCGTGCAGTGTGGGGTGAGCGTGAATCGTTAATGCTAAATCTTCAGCGTCACAACCCATTTCGATGGCTAGGCCGATTTCGCCCAACAGTTCGCCACCGTTCACACCAACAATAGCACCACCGATAACGCGGTGCGTGTCTTTATCGAAAATCAGCTTAGTCATACCTTCGCTGCAATCTGAAGCGATTGCACGGCCGCTGGCAGCCCATGGGAAAGTCGCTGTTTCGTAAGCAATACCTTGCTCTTTAGCTTCTTTCTCAGTCAGACCAACCCAGGCCACTTCAGGGTCTGTGTAAGCGATTGATGGGATGACTTTTGGATCGAAGTAGTGCTTCATGCCCGCGATCACTTCGGCCGCTACGTGGCCTTCGTGCACGCCTTTGTGAGCGAGCATTGGTTGACCAACGATGTCACCGATAGCGTAGATGTGCGGTACGTTAGTACGTAATTGCTTGTCAACGTTGATGAAACCACGCTCATCAATCTTAACGCCGGCTTTGTCGGCATCGATCAGCTTGCCATTTGGTGTACGGCCGATAGCGACTAATACCGCATCGTAACGCACTGGTTCAGCTGGTGCGCTCTTACCTTCCATAGAAACATAAATACCGTCTTCACGGGCTTCGACCGCTGTGACTTTAGTTTCTAGGATCAGGTTGAATTTCTTCTTGATTTGCTTAGTGAATACGCGAACAACGTCTTTGTCAGCCGCAGGGATCACTTGGTCGAACATTTCAACCACGTCGATTTCACTGCCTAAAGATGAATACACAGTACCCATTTCTAAACCGATGATACCGCCGCCCATTACCAGCAGTTTGCCTGGAACTTCTTTCAGTTCTAATGCGTCGGTCGAATCCCAAATACGTGGGTCTTCATGGGGAATGAATGGCAGTTTGATTGGGCGAGAACCCGCAGCGATGATCGCTTGGTCAAACTTAACCACAGTCACAGTACCGTCTTCAGCAGTCACTTCTAAGCTGTTAGGGCCAGTAAATTTACCGAAGCCATTAACAACGTTTACTTTACGCATTTTAGACATGCCGCCTAAGCCACCAGTCAACTGGCTGATCACTTTTTGCTTGAAGCTGCGTAACTTGTCTAAATCGATTGTTGGCTCGCCGAACACAACACCGTGTGCAGCAACGGCTTTGGCTTCTTCGATAACTTTAGCAACGTGTAACAGGGCTTTAGATGGGATACAACCCACGTTCAGACACACGCCACCTAAAGTGCTAAAACGTTCAACGATAACGGTTTCCAGACCTAAGTCAGCCGCACGGAAGGCAGCAGAATATCCAGCAGGACCTGCACCTAATACCACTACCTGAGTTTTGATTTCGTTACTCATGTTTTCCTCTAATTCTCATTCAATCCGTTGGAGGAGAGTAATCCTGCCAACCGAAAATGCGCCAGCGCGTAAGGTGGGCGCATTTTAACCTGTGTTTGATACTGATCACAATAAACAAAAGGCCACTCAAGTTGAGCAGCCTTATTTGTTTACAGAATCAAAGTACGAATATCGGACAGAATTCCTGACAGGGTCACGCTAAAGCGTGCAGCCATAGCACCATCAATCACGCGGTGATCGTATGATAGCGACAGTGGCAACATCAATTTAGGCTCGAACTCTTTACCATTCCACTTAGGCTTAATTTCAGATTTAGACACACCTAAAATCGCCACGTCTGGGTAGTTAACGATTGGGGTAAATGCAGTACCACCAATGCCACCTAGGCTTGAAATAGTGAAGCAGCTACCCTGCATATCGGCAGACTTCAGTTTACCGTCACGGGCGCGGATAGAAATATCGGCCAGCTCACGAGATAACTCGATAATGCCTTTCTTATCCACGTCACGCACCACTGGCACAACCAAACCGTTTGGCGTATCAACCGCCACACCGATGTGGTAGTACTTCTTCTGGATCAGTGATTCACCGTCGCTGCTTAAGCTTGAGTTGAACACAGGGAACTGTTGCAGCGTTTTCGCCACAGCTTTCATCATAAAGACCAGCGGAGTGATCTTATAATCGGCTTTCTTCTTCGCCGCTGCGTCGTTCTGCTGCTTACGGAACTCTTCCATTTCAGTGATATCAGCTTCATCGAACTGAGTCACGTGGGGAATAGTTACCCAGTTGCGGTGCAGGTTTGGACCAGAGATCTTCTGGATACGGCTTAATGGAATCTCTTCCACTTCACCAAACTTGCTGAAATCCACTTTCGGTGCGGCAATTACTTGCAAACCACCACCGCTACCCGCTGCAACGGAAGTTGCTGCTGTCGCCTTAGGACGAGACAGTTCGTATTTCACATACGCCTGTACGTCTTCCTTCATGATGCGACCTTTACGGCCAGAACCCGTCACTTGAGTGAGGTCCACACCGAATTCTCGGGCCAAACGGCGAACCGCAGGAGACGCATGCACCACACCGGTTGCCACTGGCGCACCCGCACTTGGGTGATGTGGAACTGGTGGACGGCTAGGAGCGGCTGCAACAGGCGCTGGTGCCGCTTCTTGGGCAACAGGAGCAGGAGCTGCGGCTTGAGCCACAGGGGCAGAAGCTGCACCCGCACTTACTGTTGCAACGGAAGTAGTTTCAATCGTCGCAATCACGCTACCTTGCGAAACCTTATCACCCACTTTAACGGTTAACGACAACAGTTTACCGGCGAATGGCGCTGGTACTTCCATGGTCGCTTTATCGGTTTCAAGGGTAATTAAACCTTGATCAACTGTAATGTCATCGCCCACAGACACGAGCACTTCGATCACATCGACATTGCTCGCATCGCCAATATCAGGCACTTGGATTTCTTTAACCGCAACCACTGGTGCTGCAGCTGCGACTGGAGCAACTGGCGCAGCAGGAGCCGCTTGAGCGACAGGTGCAGAGGCTGCTGGCGCGCTCGCTTGTGGCGCTGCAGCAGGTGCCGCGCCGCCCACTTCGAGCATGATCACTAATGAGCCTTGAGAAACCTTGTCACCCACTGCCACTTTCACTTCTTTTACCACACCCGCGAATGGCGATGGTACGTCCATGGTCGCTTTGTCGGTTTCAAGCGTGATAAGGCCAGCGTCAACCTCAATCTTATCGCCAGCGGCAACTAAGACTTCGATAACAGACACATCGGTGTCACCACCGATATCCGGCACAGTGACTTCAACCACTTGGGTTGCGCCCGTCGCTGGCGCGGCAGCCACTGGGGCTGGAGCCGCTTGTACTGGAGCTGGTGCTGCTGGGGCTGGCGCAGGAGCGGCAGCTTGAGCAACAGGCGCAGCTTGAACATTAGCCGTGCCCGCTGCTTGCATCATCGCAATTAAAGTACCTTCGCTGACTTTGTCACCGACGGCCACTTTCAATTCGGCTAACACACCCGCGAAAGGCGCAGGAATGTCCATGGTCGCCTTGTCGCTTTCGACGGTCAGAATCGACTCTTCCGCTGCTAAGGTATCGCCCACAGAAGCACAGATTTCGATAACCTGTACTTCATCGCCGCCGATATCAGGAACAAAAACTTCTTTTAATTCAGCCATTTTTATTGCCTCTTACGCGTACTGTGGATTGATCTTGTCAGCGTCGATGCCGTATTCCTTGATGGCATTCGCTAACACATCAACAGGCAGCTCTTTACGATCAACCAGTGACTTCAGTGCCGCGATAACGATGAACTTAGCGTCCACTTCGAAGTGGTGACGCAGGTTGTCACGGCTGTCTGAACGACCGAAACCGTCAGTACCTAACACTTTGTAATCGGTTGGCATGTAAGCACGTAACTGCTCGCCGTAGATCTTCATGTAGTCAGTCGCTGCGATTGCAGGCGCATCACTGGAGATCACTTGGCTGATATACGCTTGTTTTGGCGTTTCAGTTGGGTGCAGCATGTTCCAACGCTCAACCGCTTGACCATCGCGAGTCAGTTCGTTGAAGCTGGTTACGCTGAATACGTCGGCAGTGATACCGAAGTCTTTTGCCAGTGCTTGAGCCGCTTTGCGGGTTTGCTCAAGAATGGTGCCACAGCTCATTAATTGAACTTTGCCTTTACCCGAGCCGGCAACGGTTTCTAACTTGTAGATACCTTTAACGATGCCAACTTCTGCACCTTCTGGCATGGCTGGCTGCTCGTAGTTTTCGTTCATTGTGGTCAGGTAGTAGAAGATATCTTCTTGATTCTCGCCGTACATACGACGAATACCATCTTGTACCACAACGGCAATTTCATAACCGTAAGTTGGATCGTAGGTAATACAGTTAGGAATGGTGTTAGCCAGTACGTGGCTGTGACCGTCCTGATGCTGCAGACCTTCACCGTTTAAGGTTGTACGGCCAGACGTACCACCGACTAAGAAGCCGCGTGCACGCATATCACCTGCTGCCCAAGCCATGTCGCCAATACGTTGGAAACCGAACATTGAGTAGTAGATGTAGAATGGGATCATTGGCACATCGTTCACTGAGTAGCTAGTTGCAGCCGATACCCAAGATGACATAGCACCTAATTCGTTAATACCTTCCTGCAGTACTTGGCCTGACTTATCTTCACGGTAGTAAGCCACTTGGTCAGAGTCTTGCGGAACGTATTTTTGGCCTTCGTGAGCATAAATACCCACTTGACGGAACAGACCTTCCATACCGAAGGTACGCGCTTCGTCAGGAATAATTGGCACGATGTTTTTGCCAATCTTCTTGTCTTTTAACAGCGCAGTCAGTACGCGAACAAACGCCATGGTCGATGAAATTTCACGGCCATTTGAGCCTGCTAAGATCGAATCGAAAATCTTCAGTGATGGCACTTCCAGCTCTTCGCTGAACTTCTCACGACGTTGCGGCACGCTGCCATGCAGCTCGGCACGACGGCTCATCATGTACTTCACTTCTTCCGAATCTGGACCTGGGTGGTAGAACGGCAGATCTTCTAATTGATCGTCTGGAATTGGGATATTGAAACGATCGCGGAAGTAACGGATAGACTCGATACCCATTTTCTTCACGTTGTGTGCGATGTTCTTACCTTCACCCGCATCACCTAGGCCGTAACCTTTAACGGTTTTCGCTAAGATAACCGTTGGGCGACCTTTAGTCTTACGCGCATGGTCTAATGCCGCGTACACTTTAACTGGGTCATGACCACCACGGTTTAAGCGCCAAATGTCATCATCTGACATGTTCGCTACCATTTCGGCAGTTTCTGGGTATTTGCCGAAGAAGTGTTCGCGAGTATAAGCGCCACCTTTGGCTTTACAGTTTTGGTATTCACCGTCAACGGTTTCTTCCATTAACTGCAGTAACTTACCGCTGGTATCGCGGGCCAATAATGGATCCCAATAACGACCCCAAATCACTTTCACCACTTCCCAGCCTGCGCCGCGGAATTCGCCTTCCAGCTCTTGGATGATCTTACCGTTACCGCGTACTGGGCCGTCCAGACGTTGCAGGTTACAGTTGATGATGAAGACTAAGTTGTCTAATTCTTCACGGGCAGCTAAACCGATAGCACCTAAGGCTTCTGGCTCGTCACACTCACCGTCACCTAAGAAGCAGTAAACGGTTTGGTCAGAACAATCTTTCAGACCACGGTCAGTCAGGTATTTTAAGAAGCGAGCTTGGTAAATCGCTTGGATTGGACCCAGACCCATAGAAACCGTTGGGAATTGCCAGTAGTCAGGCATCAACTTAGGGTGCGGATAAGAAGATAAACCTTTGCCATCCACTTCTTGACGGAAGTTAGCCAGTTGGTCTTCAGTTAAACGACCTTCTAAGAATGAACGGGCGTAGATACCTGGGGCGATATGGCCTTGGAAATACACTAAGTCGCCGCCGTCTTTCTCGTTTGGCGCGCGGAAGAAGTGGTTGAAGCACACGTCATAAATGGTTGCGCTCGACGCGAAACTCGAAATATGGCCGCCTAACTCTAAATCTTTCTTAGAACCACGCAGAACCATAGCTAAGGCGTTCCAACGGATGATGGCGCGAATGCGACGTTCCATCTCTTGGTTGCCAGGCATGTGCGGCTCTTGACCCGCCGGAATGGTGTTCAAATAGGCCGTGGTCGCAGTGTAAGGCAAGTGCGTGCCATTGCGACGGGCTTTATCGATCAGTTTCTCTAATAAGAAATGGGCGCGTTCAGGGCCTTCCTGTTCTAATACAGCTTGCAGGGCGTCAACCCATTCCTGAGTCTCTAACGGATCTAAGTCTTGTAGCATATCTTCAGACATGACACTGTCCTTCTCTATATACATGATGATGAATGGTGTTTGCGGCATATTCCGCTTTAGCGAGTGCTAAAGTCGGGAACTTAAGCGCCACTCTTTAAACGGCGCAAACTTCGCTGCAACCGGCTATCTTCTTCCCGCACAGATAACATCACCTCTTCGATGTAACTTAAGTGTTCATTCGAGGCTTCTCTGGCGGCTTCAGGATCACGACGAACGATAGCAGCGAGCAGAGCACGTCTGTGATCGTTGGCCATAGTGGAGGCTTCTTCGCGGCGGCTTAAAAGCTCCAAGTTTTGCGCCACATTCTTATGCAGCACAGGGGTTAAACTGAGTACGAGATGCAACATAGCCACATTGTGTGACGCTTCGGCGACGGCGCGATAGAAACGCACAATGGCAGCGGCTTGTTGTTCGATATTGGTGGCGGCTTCCACCTCAAGGATCATACGCTTGATATTCTGCATATCGGCGTCTGTGCCACGCAATGCGGCAAAATAGGCCATCATGCCTTCGGTCGCATGACGGAATTCCAGCAAGTCGTATTGGCTTTCTGGATCGGCAGTCATTAATTCAACGATAGGATCGGCAAGGCTCTGCCAGAGTTGTTCTTTGACATAAGTACCGCCGCCTTGACGGCGCATTAATAGCCCTTTCGCCTCAAGCTTTTGAATGGCTTCACGCAGTGAAGGGCGAGACACTTCAAACTGGATGGCCAGTTCGCGCTCCGGCGGTAATTTCTGACCCGGCTGTAAACTGCCTTCGAGGATCATCTGCTCGAGTTGCGCCATGATCACATCAGAAATTTTTGGCTGATTAATTTTACTATAGGCCATTAGGCGCTCAGCTCCGTTGTAAATTGGTCTTACCAATTTTTATGAGTGAGCGCACTTTATCAAATCACACTTTTGATGTCTAGATTGAAAATCGACCTTAAAAGGTGATCCCATTCAAAACCGCTCACGATGTGAGAGCATAGCCTAAAAATGTCACTATGGGGTCAGACCATTTGACATAAGTAAATGAATGCCAAATAAGCCTCTGAGTAAACGGCATTTTCACCGAAAATCATTCCAAAATACAGTGGCTAAATAGCATTCTGTGACGTAGCAGAAATCTCGGTTACAGTGCACTAAAAACAAAAAAGGAATTGGCGAATCACCTTCACCCATTCCTTCTTTAAAATGTCATGTGGCGACTACGGCTTAAGTCACTAGGCCAAAAATGGTCAACAGCGACAGCACAGCAACCATCAGCGTAAAGTTGCGTTTACTTAAGACTAATAATGCCAAGGTCGATTGTACACAAACTGGTGCACTCGACTCCTCTGGCAGCGGCTGAGAAGCTAACGCCGTTTCTGTCACGACCCTTCTGGCACTCGCATTGATGTTTAAGGCATGGTCACGCCAAGCCGAGAGCCCTTCACTAAACTGACCGCTGAGCGCATAGCCAAAGGAAAATACCCGGCTCGGGATCCAATCTAGGACAAACATAATATCTTCGATAAGCGGTAGATTAAGGGATTTACGCACATTCTCTTCGGCATAAAAACGCGCGGTGCAATATAAGACAGCGCCAACTGGGCCTAGGAAGATAAAACATAATGCCACTGCGCCGTAATAACGATAGTTAATCCAGGCAACACTCTGCCCGACCTTGGCGCCTAAGTCTTTTTCAGACACCGCATCTAAACACTCACTGCAATCTAATTCGGCCGCATAGTGGTAACAGGCTTGCACGTCGGAGCGACACGCCGCCTGCATATACTTTTTAAAGCTATCGCGCTGTTTTTGATGATTAAAGCAAATAATTGCCACCACCACCCACAGGGCAAGGGTTAACAGCCCCCAAAACATGCCAGAGGCAACCCAACCCAAAACATGCACTACCAAGGCGGGCAAAACTAAGGCGAGCAACATACTGGTATTGGTTAACGAGGCTTTGTCACCAAAGAAAGTGGATTGATAGGATTGCAGTACGCGATCGCATTGCCACGAAGCGGGAAGGAACTTCAATCGTTCCACAAGAATGGCGACCAGTAATGAAAATAATGCCATCGGTAATACTCCTTGTAAAAAAGCCGGAAAAGCTCAGGGTGATGAGAAAATACCTCCCCTTCGCTTGCTCCTCTTTGCTGCTAGCCTAACGCGGTTAAATACCTTTCCCAGTCGAAGCTTGGTCCTGGATCCGTCTTACGCATCGGTGCAATATCACAATGCCCCACAATCCGCTGAACTGTTAATCCCGGATACTGCGCCAATAAGGCCCGAGTCAACTCTGTAAGCTGCTGATATTGGGCCGCAGTATAGGGCTCAGTATCTGTGCCTTCAAGCTCGATACCGATAGAGAAATCATTACAATTTTCCCTTTCGCTATAACGAGATACGCCAGCGTGCCAGGCTCTATCTTCACAACTGACATACTGCACACATTCACCATCACGGCGAATTAAAAAATGTGCTGACACTTGCAGCCCCGCTAAATCGGCGAAACTTTCATCGGCCTCAGTATCTAAACACCCTTGAAATAATTGATCAATATAGGGAAGTCCAAAGCATCCCGCTGGCAGGCTGATATTGTGGATCACCAACAGGCTAATTTCCCCAAATGGGCGACGGTTAAAATGCGGTGACTCACAGCGTCGAGCCGAGGAAAACCATCCGGCATCAAAGCGCATAAGCTCTTCCTATATTACAGGCATAATGCCACTACTCTAACAGTATTAAGTGACTGAATATATGCAATTCAATGACAAAGGTGAAATATCCCGCCACGCCCCAAACCATCATCAGTTAGCACGATAATCTCAATCGGCCCACTCCTTGTGACTTTTTATCACCCGCACTAGGTGGTAATCTTAGCCCTAAATGCAAGCAAGCAATTTCAAGCACGCCATCTTTGGCATGCAAGAATGCAAGGACCCAATCATGCTAGAGAACGATATTCGTCACGCCGTAAAAACTGCCCTCAATGAAGACCTTGGTGGAACCGAGATCAACGAGCACAGCAAAGCCATTGCCTACGGCGATATTACTGCCCAACTTATTCCTGCTGATAAATATGCCGAAGCGACCTTAATCACCCGCGAAGAAGGAGTTTTTTGCGGAAAAGCTTGGGCCGAACAAGTCTTCAATCAATTAGGTGGCGAAGTCGCACTGCACTGGCATGTTGATGATGGCGATCTCGTGCTACCAAACCAAGTGTTATGTGAACTATCAGGCCCAGCCCGCACTATCCTTACGGGCGAGCGCACTGCAATGAACTTTATTCAGACCTTGTCAGGAGTCGCGACACTGACAAAACATTATGTGGATAAGTTAGCGGGCACTCACACACGCTTACTCGATACTCGCAAAACCATCCCAGGACTACGCACGGCTCAAAAATACGCGGTCACTTGTGGCGGCGGTAAAAACCATAGAATCGGTTTGTTTGATGCCTTCTTAATTAAAGAAAATCACATTATGGCCTGCGGTGGTATTCGCCAAGCGGTAGATGCTGCGCGCAGCTTGCACCCGAATAAACCCGTAGAAGTTGAAGTTGAATCCCTAGAAGAGCTCGCATTAGCGCTCGATTCAGGCACAGATATCATCATGTTAGATAACTTTGACATCACTATGATGGTCGAAGCGGTTGAACTCAACAATCAATACAAGGCTAAAGGTAGTGGTGCAAAACTTGAAGTCTCGGGCAATGTCACCTTAGATACCTTGGCAGAATTTGCCAAAACTGGGGTTGACTATATCTCCGTCGGCGCACTCACAAAGCACGTTCGCGCCCTCGATCTCTCACTCAGACTCAAGTCTTAGTCTCATTGGGTCCAAGCTTGGGCTATCAGTAGCACTTTGATCCACTAGATATCCAACTTTAAGTAATCCAACCAAAAGCGGCTTAACACTAAGCCGCTTTTATCTACGAGTTTTATCAGCGTGTTCAGCTTTTCTTTACTGACTTTTATTTATTGATTTTGTTCAAAGCCATCTCGGCACTTATCGTGTTATTTTCTCAATATATAAAACGGCATATGGCTATAATATTTTCGTTTTACGCATTTTTTAAAACACAAAAACACCACCATTTTTTTGAGGTAAATAGCTCACTGAAGGTCACTAGCTAGCCGCTTTCGCTATTAATTCATAAATACTGGCTAAAATAGCTTCGATATTACGCCAAATTATAAACAATAAAGACAAAGTGTTAGCCTTACACTGTCCAAAACCAGACATTAGAGACAAAGCGAAAATACTTCAAGCACTTGATTTAAAATACCTTATCTAATATCCATTCCTTTTTTATCAATCAAATAGTACTAAAAAGTAATGCGTTTATCGCCAAACCTCATCTCACTCAATTATCACTAAAATCACGTCACAGTTTTGACACAAAGTTAAACAACGCCAACATTTGTATCACTGTCAATTTTTTGTTAGAACGCAATACGTTTTAATGTCAATTTTTTAGACAAAATAATCATTTTATTAGTGTTTTTCACCAAAAAGCAGTTCCCTTTTTTTTAACTTTGTACTAACTTTTACTGAAGTGGAAATAGCGGCATGCTAGACACACTAAAGACATGGAATTTTTGTATCTCACTCACTGTATGAAGGGATACAGAAGGACAGCAAAGGATTGGCGCAAGGGTTATGTGAGGTGCTTATTCATGACACATAGCTTCTTGCCAAAAGAGTTAAGTATAGCGAGTTAGGTATAGCGTCTGTTACGGGTGAGATGGTTTTAGGCAAATTCATCCCTCATACGCGAAACCTGTGCAATTTGGTGCGGCTTGAGGCCTCAATAGCACTGAGGCCACATTAAAGAGCACGTTGAAAGATGCAATATGTTTGACGATACATCAAACGATGACCTATACAAAATGGTATGTTGGTAAATTGTTACATTTTAAATCGATTTATCAGCCAACATAGTATAGGCTTAACGGTTGTAAGCAATGTCCACTGCGACTAAAGCTAAAAAGTAAAACAGATAAGTAAAAGTAATTGTAAAATAAACATTTTTACTTATCATCGGGTGACTACAAGTTAACTTGTTAATTAATACTGCGTAAGCTGGAGAAAGAAATGAAAGCAATGAATAAAAGTTTAAACAAGCAAGCTCAGGGTTTCACCCTGATCGAGTTAATGATTGTAGTTGCCATTATCGGTATTTTGGCTGCAATCGCACTGCCTGCATATAAAGACTATACAAAAAAAGCTCGTTTCTCTGAAGTGAATACTGCTGCCGACGGAATAAAAACAGCTGCTACTGTATGCTTCCATGATCAAGGAGGTACAACAAATTGTGGTACTTTAAACACAAATGGGATTCCAGCAGCTCCAGCTGCTACAGATAATCTAGCATCCCTAACTCTAGCCTCTACCGCAACAACTATTACTATTACTGCAACTGGGACTACTGCTGCCGGGGCGTATACAAATGTGTTAGTAGGCACAGACACTTCGGGTGTATTAACTTGGGCTCAAAGCGGTACATGCGATGCAGCAAACTACTGTAAATAGATAAAAAATTACGGTGGTTTGTTTATTATTACGAACCACCGTTAATTTATAACTAACAAAGACAGCATAATGCCAACCACAGGTCTTCATTTGGGTTTATCTACCCTGTTTATTCGTAAGGGTCTGTTAAATGAAGAGCAGATGGCGAATGCCATCACTAAATCCCGTCAAACTAAACAGACCCTAGTAACAACCTTAGTTCAAACTAAGTTGATCTCGGCGCGCTCTGTTGCCGAGCTTTGCTATGAGGAATATGGTACTCCACTACTCGATTTAGCTGAATTTGATATCAGTGCCATTCCAGAAGAATTTATTAATAAAAAGCTGATTGAAAAACATCGCTGTCTACCTCTCTTTAAACGCGGTAATCGCCTCTATATTGCCACCTCAGATCCTACCAATATTGCCGCCCTCGAAGAGTTTCAATTTAGTGCAGGACTGCATGCTGAAGCGATTTTGGTGGAAGAGGATAAGCTGGCTAAAGCCCTTGAAAAGGTATTAGAAGAAGATATCACCAGTCTCGATCTAGGCGGTATGGATGAAACCGCTTTAGCGGGTATTGAGATTACCGACACCGATAAGCGCCAAGAAGAAAATACTGGTGATGGCAGTGATGATGCACCAATCGTCATTTATATCAATAAGATATTAACTGATGCCATACGTAAGGGAGCATCAGATCTTCACTTTGAACCCTATGAAAAACGCTATCGCATTCGTTTTCGTATCGACGGTATTTTGCACGAAGTCTCCGAACCGCCCATTAGCCTAGCAGGGCGTTTATCGGCGCGCTTAAAAGTAATGTCGAAACTCGATATTGCCGAGCGCCGCGTCCCTCAAGACGGCCGGATTAAAATGAAGCTTTCCCGCACTAAGTCCATCGACTTCCGGGTAAGTACATTACCGACACTCTGGGGCGAAAAAATCGTAATGCGGATATTGGACTCCTCTTCCGCACAGCTTGGTATCGAAAAACTCGGTTACGAACCCGATCAAGAAAAGCTTTACCTTGAGATGCTAGCCAAACCCCAAGGCATGATCTTAGTCACAGGCCCTACAGGTTCGGGTAAAACGGTTTCGCTTTATACAGGATTAAATATCCTGAATACCGCCGAGCGCAATATCTCTACTGCCGAAGATCCCGTAGAAATTAACCTTGAGGGTGTAAACCAAGTTCATATTAATTTAAAAGCGGGCTTAACCTTTGCCTCAGCGCTACGCTCCTTTTTGCGCCAAGACCCCGATGTAGTGATGGTTGGGGAAATCCGTGACCTTGAAACCGCAGAAATTGCCATTAAAGCAGCTCAAACCGGTCACTTAGTGTTATCCACACTTCATACTAATTCGGCAGCCGAAACTTTAACCCGTTTAATCAACATGGGTGTACCTGGCTATAATATCGCCAGCTCGGTGAATCTTATTATTGCTCAGCGACTTGCAAGACGGCTTTGCACTGAATGCAAGCAACCCGAACAAATTCCTGAACATGAGTTACAACGTTTAGGCTTTACCGATGAGCAAATAACTCAAGGCTTTACCACCTATAAACCTGTAGGTTGTGAGCATTGTTCTGGCGGATATAAAGGACGGGTCGGTATTTACGAAGTAATGAAAATGTCCGATGAAATCGCCCGCACTATTATGGAAGGCGGTAATTCATTACAAATTGCCGAGCAAGCCAAAGCACAGGGGATGCGCGATCTGCGTCAATCTGGCCTACTCAAAGTGATCCAAGGGGTTACCAGTATTGCCGAAGTAAACCGAGTCACAAGTTTTTAAAACGCATAGTTATTTGGCTACACTACATAGCTCGCTTAAAGGTTTTATATAACCACTTTTTGTATCGCTATATATACTAATCTAGTGACAATAAACTTATAGCTAATTAATGCTTAATAGGGACCATCTATGGCGACGGCAACGACAGTAAAAAAGCCTCGTGCCAAAAAGAACGAGCAAAAAAGCCAACCTAAGATTTATACCTTTGAATGGAAGGGCTTAAACCGTGATGGCAAAAAAACCGGCGGCGAATTAAAAGGCACTAGTGTCGCCGAGGTAAAAAGCCAACTAAAACTCCAAGGGGTTAACCCTAAAGTTGTCCGCAAAAAAGCATCACCTCTTTTCGCTCGAAATCCCGATATCAAACCTATGGATATCGCCATGGTGACCCGCCAAATAGCAACCATGCTGGCAGCAGGCGTCCCCTTAGTCACCACCATAGAAATGCTCGGTCGCGGCCATGAGAAGCAAAAAATGCGCGAGCTGCTCGGTACTATATTGTCAGAAGTACAATCGGGGATTCCATTATCAGACTCACTACGTCCCCATAGACGCTATTTCGATGATCTCTATGTCGACTTAGTCGCAGCAGGTGAGCATTCAGGCTCTCTCGATGCAGTGTTCGATCGAATAGCAACCTATAGAGAAAAAGCCGAAGCCTTAAAATCTAAGATTAAAAAGGCGATGTTTTATCCTGCGGCCGTTGTAGTGGTGGCAATATTAGTGACAACACTATTATTACTATTCGTTGTCCCTCAATTCGAAGATATTTTTAAAAGCTTTGGCGCAGAACTGCCCGCTTTTACCCAATTAATTATTGGTATATCACGCTTTTTACAGAGTTCTTGGTATATTTTCCTTGCTGCCATAATTGTTGCCATTTGGTTATTTGTCCGTGCCCACCGCAACTCACAAATGTTTAGGGATCGTATAGACGAGCTTGTGCTTAAAATCCCTATTATTGGCGAAATCCTCCATAAAGCAGCGATGGCACGATTTTCCCGTACTTTAGCCACTACCTTTGCCGCAGGGGTGCCTTTAATTGACGGTATGGAGTCAGCTGCGGGAGCCTCTGGCAACGCGGTTTATCGTTCGGCACTATTAAAAGTACGTCAAGAAGTGATGGCGGGGATGCAGATGAACGTCGCCATGCGCACCACAGGACTTTTCCCCGATATGCTGATCCAAATGGTGATGATTGGTGAAGAATCAGGTTCACTCGATAATATGCTCAACAAAGTGGCCAATATTTATGAAATGCAGGTCGATGATGCCGTTGATGGCTTATCAAGCCTTATCGAGCCCATTATGATGGTAGTAATTGGCATTTTAGTCGGCGGTTTGATTGTCGGTATGTATCTGCCGATTTTCCAAATGGGTAACGTTGTGGGTTAAGCTTAACGCAGCGAACCCAACTAACTGATTTAATGAGTAAGAATAAGAACTGCTAATGTCAGACTTTATATCCCTTTTAAGCCACTCTCTAGCTCAGAGTCCTTGGCTATTTATTACATTAAGTTTTGTGTTTGCCGCCACTATTGGTAGCTTTTTAAATGTCGTCATTCATCGCCTTCCGGTGATGATGAAGCGCGAATGGCAACAGGAGTGCAATCAATATCTGCAGGAATATCATGCTGATGTCGTAAAGCAGATTGGCATAGAAAAGCTCAACAAGCCGATAGATACTTACCCTGAAAAATACAATCTAGTGGTGCCAGGTTCCGCCTGCCCTAAATGTAAAACCGCAATCAAGCCTTGGCATAATTTACCGATTGTGGGCTGGTTAATACTCAGAGGAAAATGCGCCGCTTGCGATGCACCAATATCCTCACGCTATCCGATTATTGAGTTAGTCACAGGATTATTGGTTGCAACAATTGCTTGGCATTTTGGTCCTAGCTGGCAGTTTGTGTTTGCTGCGGTATTAACCTTTGTATTGATTGCCTTAACGGGTATCGATCTCGATGAGATGCTGCTTCCCGACCAGATGACACTTCCACTCCTATGGCTTGGATTACTCATTAACCTCAACCATACCTTTACCACACCAACCGATGCCATTATAGGCGCTGCAGCAGGCTATTTGAGTCTCTGGTCGGTGTTTTGGCTGTTTAAGCTACTCACAGGTAAGGCAGGCATGGGTTATGGCGACTTTAAACTGCTCGCCGTATTTGGCGCATGGCTAGGTTGGCAAATGCTCCCCCTAGTCATTTTACTGTCGTCTTTAGTTGGTGCCCTTGTCGGCATCACGCTCATCCTGCTCAAACGTAACCAGCTAGCAAACCCAATCCCCTTTGGGCCTTATATTGCCGCCGCTGGTTGGATAGCGCTAATCTGGGGACAACCTATAGTCGATTGGTATCTAAGTACGTTGTAAAAACACGGGATGCACCTTTCTTTCTTCAGCGTTTGGCGTTCAAGCTCGGACGGAATTGTCTGTATCGAGTAGGTACCTTATGTATACGAGAATGTTATGTCCAAGTTTGTCATAGGTCTAACGGGTGGCATTGGTAGCGGTAAAACTACCGTGGCCAATTTATTTGCCGAAGAAGGTGTTGATTTAGTCGATGCCGATATAGTCGCTCGTGAAGTGGTCGCTAAAGGCTCAAAAGGACTCGAAGCAATTATCGCTCACTTCGGCACTGAAATAGTAACCGAGGCTGGGGAGCTTGACCGAGCCAAGCTGCGGCAACGGGTGTTTAGTGATGAACAAGCGCGCCAATGGTTGAATCAGTTGCTCCATCCTATGATCCGCCAAGAAATGTTATCACAAGTCGAAAATGCTACCTCAGACTATGTAATTATGGTTGTGCCCTTGCTATTTGAGAACGGGTTAGATAGGTTAGTCAATCGGACTTTAGTGGTGGATATTTCGCCGGAGTTGCAAGTAAGCCGTACCGTAAAACGGGACAATGTTGACGCCACTCAGGTAAATAACATCATTAATAGTCAATGTAGTCGCAGTGACAAACTCGCTAGAGCCGACGACATTATTGATAATCAGGGAGAGATATCAAAACTAAAACAGGAGGTGCAAGCATTGCACCAGCGCTATTTACAATTATCCGGTAATCACGACGCCCATGACTGACTTAGTTTACGAACAGCCTTTAAATGAGAAGATTCGCAGCTATTTGCGCCTCGAATATCTCAATAAACAGCTCAGTAATAACCTAAATCACGACCACCAACATAGATGTTTCTACCCTCTTTTCTCCCTGTGCGAATTATCGGAGCGTTGCGACTATCGCAATGAAGTCCTTAAAGATATCGAGCGCAATCTGCTGCAACTGAGCAAATGGCAAGAGCTCGACCATGTCGATAGCGAACAGATTGAGTTTTACATTCAAGCATTAATGCAAGCTAGGGAGCCACTACAGCGTCCCGAGCGCTGTGGAAGCCAGCTCAAACAAGACCGATTTTTATCGGCTCTGCGACAGCGTTTTGGCATGCCAGGCGCCTGCTGCAACTTCGACCTCCCCCAACTGCATTTTTGGCTCGCCAAACCCTGGGAAGAAAGACAGCAAGATTACCAAGCTTGGATCAGCCATTTTGATCCCCTTCTCACTCCCATCACGCTTTTGCTTCAACTTACCCGCAGTACCGCCCATTTCGATAACGCCACCGCCCATGCCGGTTTTTACCAAGGTGATAGTGCTCAAGCGCTCTCACTAGTACGAGTCAAAGTCGATGCCGCCCACGGCTGCTACCCCACCATCAGTGGTCATCGCAATCGCTACGCCATCCACTTTGTCCAATTCGACCAACAGCGCCACTCCGACCGCAGCATCGAATTCCTACTAGCGACCTGTGCCTGAAGCCTTTACACTAACGACCTCTAAGTTACTGCCGAGTTAAAGCCAATGTTGCCTACTAGGCATAATTGCGATACTCAGCGATTCCCTTGTTATTTCAGTCGACTGCTAAGGAGAAGTCTATTATGCCGTTAACCGTCAACTGTCCAATTTGTAAAACCCCAGTAGAATGGGTTCCTCAATCGGAATTCAAACCCTTTTGTAGCGAGCGCTGCAAGATGATTGACCTCGGCGATTGGGCCTCCGAAAAACATGCTATTCCGGTCAAATCTGAGTTTGACCTCGACGCGTTAGATGAACTCGGTTACGACGAAGAAAGCTTTTTCAAAGAGTAAGACTCAATAATCAGCCCTTTATAAGCAGAATTTTATGACAAAACGCATTCATGTTGCCGTCGGCATTATCCTCAACCCTAACGGGCAAATCCTACTCGCTAAGCGACCAGAACATTTACATCAAGGCGGTAAGTGGGAATTTCCAGGAGGCAAAGTCGAACAGGGCGAAACCGTCACCCAAGCCTTAATTCGTGAGCTAAAAGAGGAAGTTGCGCTAATCGTCAGCGAAAGCGAGCCTTTTATGGCGCTAAGCTACGATTATCCCGATAAACAAGTGTTACTCGATATTCATACTGTCAGTGAATTTACGGGAGAAGCGCAAGGGCTTGAAGGGCAACAGATTGCTTGGGTCAATAAACATGAGCTGAGCCATTACGACTTCCCCGAGGCCAATAAACCGATCCTTAGTAAATTATTGGCACAAGCCGAATAACAACACCGCTATTTTGCAGGCAAGATTTAGGTTTTACATTAGCGATACGTGATCTGGGTTGCAGCAAATTCATCCGCAACTTTTAGAAAGCGCAAATTAGTGTTTGAATGCAATCTCATTATTCTTCTTCGATTTCGAGGGCATATCATGCACAATAACGTCAAAGCATTACTCGCCACGACCGCGTTATTTTTTAGTTGCCAAGTACTAGCAAATGGCGGCTGTGGCTTTGAAGAGCAACAACAGGGCTTGATTGCCACCTGCAGCGAGGAGAAACAAGAAGTGATTTTAACCGGTGTAGTTGAAGCGCAACATTTAGTAAAAGATCTCAATGAGTTTGCTGAGGGCTACAAGAGCTATCAAGTGGATACCACATCCTTAGCCCCTCTTAAAAATATCACTGAGCCAACCGAAATCGTGGTCATCATCGGCACTTGGTGCCCAGACTGCCATCGCGAAACACCACGCTTTATTCGCATTATGGAAGAAGTGGCTAACCCCAATATTAAAGTGACTTATATTGGGGTTGATCGCAGCAAGCAAGATCCTGAAGGACTGGCGGCAAAATACGAATTTAAACGTATTCCCACCTTTATCGTGCTACAACAGGGTAAAGAAATTGGCCGTATTGTTGAGCGTCCAACCGTCTCGCTCGAAAAAGATTTAGTCGAGATTTTAAACTAATCTCGAGTCGGTAAATAATAAAGGCCGCTAAGTCTACACTTGGCGGCCTTTATCTTTTTAAAATGGAGCCGAAGTTAAATCGCTTCTTCTAAAATTCGCTGCGCCAGCATCACTAACACCCCTTCACGCAGTGCGCCGCCTGATAGCGCCAACTGCTCAATCCCCAAGAATTCAAAGAGCGCGAGTAAAATTGCCACTCCTGCGGCAAATGTCGGTGCGCGCTCGGCACTTAGGCCGATAATCCCCATAAGGCTGGCATGTTCTTCGGCAAGGATTTCCGCTTTAAGCTGATTCAGCACAGCTAAGGTAATGATTTCAGACTGCTTACGGTGCATTAATACTTCGACTACAGATTGCACAGCGCCAGAAGCCCCCACCACACAGTGCCATCCTAAGTCTTTTAACCTTTGCCTATGTTCACCTAAGACTTCCAACACTTCCTGCTTGGCATCGTCAAAATCGAGCTCTTGCAACGGGGCATTGTTAAAGAAGCGACGATTAAAGGTCACACTGCCCATAGGCAAACTGGTCTTAAACTGAACTTGGTGACCATCACCGATAATAAACTCGGTACTGGCGCCGCCAATATCGATCACTAAACGTCGACCTTGGCCGCAAGTGGTCGCCACCATACCTTGATAAATCAGCTCAGCTTCACGCATGCCTGAGATAATCTCAATCGGATGACCCAAAAGCGGAATCGCCTTCTGATTAAACTCATCGGAATTATGGATACAGCGCAGTGTCGCGGTAGCAATTACAGCGACATGATTAGGATGGATTTTATGCAGCGCTAACATTTGGGCAAACATTGCTAGGCAATCTAGACCACGCTGCATCACTTCTGCGGTTAGATGACCATCTTCGCCAATGCCTTCGGCTAACCTTACTTTACGTTTGTATTTAGCAATAATGTGTGGCTGACCGCCTTTTGTCTTAGCGATCAGCATATTAAAGCTATTAGAGCCTAAAGTAATGGCGGCATAAGCGGGTGTTGGCATTTAAGGCTGTCTACGCGTCCTGTCATGGCGAGGTGGACGTCCACCACTGCGATGGGCACCTTGTGGTCGCCCTGCACCTGAGCGTTCACGTAAATTGCGTGCTCCCGCAGGATGCTTGCGATGAATTTTGACCGGCGGCGGAATATCTTCCAGCAAGGCATCACGGTCATAATTGCTCACAGGAATAGAGTGATTGATGTAGGTTTCAATCGCAGGCAAATTCAGGGCATATTCTTCACAGGCAAAACTGACCGATACACCTTTGTTACCCGCACGCCCAGTACGACCAATACGGTGGACGTAATCTTCGCAATCATCAGGTAAATCATAATTGTAGACGTGGGAAACATCGGAAATATGCAGTCCGCGCGCGGCAACGTCGGTCGCGACCAGAATATCTAATTGGCCTTGGGTAAATTGCTCGAGAATGCGAATACGCTTCTTCTGCGGCACATCGCCCGTCAGCAAACCAACACGGTGCCCATCCCCTTCAAGCCAAGACCATAGGTTTTCACAGCTGTGCTTAGTGTTTGAAAAAACAATGGCCTTCTCTGGCCAATCTTCTTCAATCAGCGTTAGCAGCAAACGCATTTTGTCTTCTTGGGAAGGATAGAAAATTTCTTCTTTGATGTTCTTGGAGGTTTTTTCTTCGGGGGCGATTTCGACTTTCACAGGATCATTCATATGATCGTAGGCGAGTTCCTGCACTTTCATCGAAAGTGTCGCCGAAAACAGCATATTCAGACGCTGATCGGCACTGGGCATACGTCGGAATAGGAAACGAATATCCTTAATAAAACCAAGGTCGAACATACGGTCGGCTTCATCTAGTACCACCGCTTGAATGCCACCGAGATTGATAATCCCTTGACGAACGTAGTCAATGATTCGCCCGGTCGTACCAATCAGAATATCTACGCCTTGATCGAGCGTCTTGCGCTGTACATCATAGCTTTCACCGCCATAGACAATGCCGACTTTTAAGTGGCTGTGTTTGGCTAGAAGAATTGCGTCTTTCGCGATTTGAATCGCCAGTTCACGGGTTGGAGCCATAATGATGGCGCGCGGCTGATTTAATTGACGGTTTTCAGGAACAGGCGTCGACAATAAATGGTTAAATGTGGCAACCAAAAACGCCATTGTCTTACCCGTGCCCGTTTGGGCTTGGCCGGCGATATCTTTTGATTGAAGTAATACGGGTAATGATAACGCCTGAATCGGCGTACAAAATTCAAAGCCGTTTTCGGCAAGTGCCTGTTTAACCTCTGGATGCAGAGGAAGGTCGGCAAATTTTTGATTAGATAAATGTGTTTGGCTCATAGCGCAAGCATACCATTTGGGGTTGCAATAAGATACTCGATCGTTTGAAATAGCCACATTGTAAAAAGGTAACTTGAAAAGCTATTTTTCAGCCCCAATATACATGGTAAGCCATTAACAAACCAGCAATGGCAACCAAACTGGAGAACATCATGAGCGATAAAATTATATACCTGAGCGACGACAGCTTCGAAAACGACGTATTAAAGGCCGATTTACCAGTATTGGTAGACTTTTGGGCTGAATGGTGTGGTCCATGCAAAATGATCGCTCCAATCCTTGATGACGTTGCCGAAGAGTACGCAGGTCGTGTGACTATCGCTAAATTAAACGTTGACCAAAACAACGTTTCTCCAGCGAAATATGGCGTTCGTGGTATCCCAACTTTACTGTTATTCAAGAACGGGGAATTAGCGGCAACTAAAGTTGGCGCACTGTCAAAAACTCAATTAAAAGAGTTCATCGACGCACAAATCTAATTTGTTGTCGCTATGAGTGACCTCCGGCACAAGCTTTAATTAATTGTGCCGGAATACCCCTAAATTTCTGGACGCCCCGCTTTGTTAGTGCTACTTTAATAACCAGATTCTTTCTAACTAAACCACTTCTCGCTCGTCAATCACTATCCTGAATCACAAACTTTACTGATTGATCGCGGTAAGCTTTGTCGCGTAACACAAGATCCCCAACATGAACTTAACTGAATTAAAAGACACGCCGATATCCGACCTAGTTTCGCTAGCCGAAAATATGAAACTCGAAAATATGGCCCGTGCTCGCAAGCAGGACATTATTTTCTCTATTCTTAAAGCCCACGCCAAAAGTGGTGAAGACATTTTCGGTGGCGGTGTATTAGAAATACTCCAAGACGGATTCGGTTTCTTACGTAGTGCAGATGGATCTTACTTAGCTGGCCCTGATGATATTTACGTATCACCAAGCCAAATTCGCCGCTTTAACATGCGAACGGGCGATACCATTTTTGGCAAGATTCGCCCACCAAAAGAAGGTGAACGTTATTTTGCCCTGCTAAAAGTTAACGAAGTTAACTTCGATAAGCCCGAAAACTCTCGCAACAAAATCCTCTTCGAAAACTTAACCCCACTCCACGCAGAAGAACGTATGCGTATGGAGCGTGGTAATGGCTCTACTGAAGACATCACTGCCCGTATTCTGGATTTATGCTCTCCTATCGGTAAGGGTCAACGTGGTCTGATCGTCGCGCCACCAAAAGCGGGTAAAACCTTATTACTGCAAAACATTGCTCAGTCTATCACCTACAACAACCCTGAAGTGGTGTTGATGGTATTGCTGATCGATGAACGTCCTGAAGAAGTGACCGAGATGCAACGCCTAGTTCAAGGTGAAGTGATTGCATCGACCTTCGACGAACCAGCCAGCCGTCACGTACAAGTGGCTGAAATGGTTATTGAAAAAGCCAAACGTTTAGTTGAGCACAAGAAAGACGTTGTGATCCTACTCGACTCTATCACCCGTTTAGCGCGTGCATACAACACTGTTATCCCATCATCGGGCAAAGTGTTAACCGGTGGTGTGGACGCAAACGCCCTGCACCGTCCTAAGCGCTTCTTTGGTGCAGCTCGTAACATCGAAAACGGCGGCAGCTTAACAATTATTGCCACCGCACTGGTTGATACTGGCTCGAAAATGGACGAAGTAATTTACGAAGAGTTCAAAGGTACTGGTAACCAAGAACTGCATCTGTCACGCAAGGCCGCTGAAAAACGCGTATTCCCTGCGATTGACTTCAACCGCAGTGGTACTCGTCGCGAAGAAAAGCTGACCACACCTGATGAACTGCAAAAGATGTGGATCCTGCGTAAGATCTTAAATCCAATGGATGAAGTCAGCGCAATGGAATTCCTGATCGATAAACTGGCGATGACTAAGACTAACGAAGAATTCTTCACCGCGATGAAACGCGCTAAGTCTTAATCCTAGGTTTAGGGTCAAATCTTTCAAAAAAGCCGCTTAATGCGGCTTTTTTATTGCGCCGAGTTTAGCTGGACAAGATGAAATCACAGAGCGTTGAGCCCTCTTCAGAGAGGAAATCACGAAGGCAATCCACTTATCAAACCTCAGCGAACTCCCTTAGATTCCCGCATTCAATTGTTATTTAAACTGCGTTTCAGACTTAAGGTATGCCGCTAGGGCACGACTTAAGGCTTGAGTCTGTTGCCTGAGCATTTCACGAAGTAACAGCACCACGGGCGTGACATGCTCACGCCCAGGGCACACTAAGTATAAATTAACCGATTC
The DNA here is from genome assembly GCF_029843705.1 of Shewanella sp. GD03713. NCBI lineage: Bacteria > Pseudomonadati > Pseudomonadota > Gammaproteobacteria > Alteromonadales > Shewanellaceae > Shewanella > Shewanella sp. GD03713. The sequence goes on along the minus strand of NZ_JAOCIW010000001.1, from coordinate 466,811 downwards.
GCCCCGATATTCTGGCAGCAAGGGCACAAGGCGCCCAGCCATAATATCCTCCGCCAGATCTAAGCTCGACTTGAACACTAAACCCTTACCTGCCACGGCCCAGCGGCGCGCAATCTCAGCATCATTGGCGCTGCGATTACCCGTCACGCGGATTTTAAATTCCTGGCCATCACGCTCAAATTGCCATTGATCATGGGTGCGGTCATCGAGTTTATAAAACAAACAATTATGCTGAGCTAGCTGTTCTAAGGTTTCTGGTTTGCCAAACTTGGCGAGATATTCAGGTGAAGCACATAATAATCGGTCGGCGCAGCAAATCGGAAATGCGACCTGATTGGAGTCCTGCGGTTTACCGTAACGTACCGCGACATCGATTTTATCGTGGTAAAAGCTGCTAATGTTATCGCCCAAATGCAACCGCACCTGTAGCTGCGGAAAATCTAACAGGAAGTCATCGAGCCAAGGGACAAATAAGTTACGCCCAAAATCGGATGAAACCGACAGGCTCAAGGTGCCAGAGACTTTACCTTTATCGCTGGCAATCGCCTGTTCCCCGAGGGCGAGATCACTCAAAGCACGGCGGCAATGGATAAGATAGCGCTCACCTTGAGCAGTTAATCTCAGGCTTCGGGTCGTACGTACAAATAGGCTAGTATCGAGTTGTTTTTCAAGCCGTTTAATCGCTGCGCTCGCCGATGCTGCCGAGAGTTCCATTTCAACCGCAGCAGCCGAAATACTGCCGCAATCGGCAACGCGAACAAATAGTGCGAGATCATTCAGCAGCATGATTTTCAAAAATCCTTTGAAAAAATTACAAAGTTTACCCCGTTTATCTAGGCTTTAATATTCCACACAATAGTTGCCATTGACAAGTACAGACACCAGCCGCCAGCGAGGAATCAAGATGAAAGCCATAGGTTATCAAACCGCGGGAGCCGTCGATGCACCCAATGCATTACAAAACATCACCTTACCTGAACCTACACCGCAAGGTTTTGATCTGCTAGTTGAGGTGAAAGCCATATCCGTTAATCCCGTCGATACCAAAATCCGCGCATCAAGCTCAGTTCCAGCAGAGGAATATAAAATCCTCGGTTGGGATGCGGTCGGAGTCGTTAAAGCCGTGGGTGACAAGGTGAGCCTGTTTAAGGTGGGCGATGAAGTCTGGTATGCCGGCGAGATTAGCCGCAGCGGCAGCTATGCCGAATATCAGTTAGTCGATGAGCGTATCGTGGGCCGTAAACCTCAAACCCTAAGCAATGCACAAGCAGCAGCGCTCCCCTTAACCAGTATCACGGCTTGGGAATTGCTGTTTGACCGTTTAGGTCTACCGCAGGACGGCTCAGCCACGGATGCACGTATTCTGATTATCGGTGCCGCTGGCGGCGTAGGTTCTATCATCACTCAACTTGCGGTCAAGCTAACTGGCGCCGAGGTGATTGGCACTGCATCACGTCCTGAATCCGCAACTTGGGTTAAAAACTTGGGTGCCGATGCGGTCATAAATCACAACAAGCCGCTCTCGGAGGAGCTAAAGCAGTTGGGTATTGCCGACGTTACCCATGTGATTAGCCTAACCCAAACCGATAAGCACTTTGACGAAATCGTAAAAGTGCTTAGACCCCAAGGAAAACTGGCGCTAATTGATGATCCAGTCGGTCCACTGGATGTGATGAAGCTTAAACGTAAAAGCCTGTCGCTACATTGGGAACTCATGTTTACCCGCAGCCTCTTTCAAACCGAAGATATGATTGCCCAGCATCATCTGCTCAACCGTATCGCAGAGCTGATTGATGCAGGAACAGTGCAAAGTACTTTTGGTGAGCATTACGGCACTATCAATGCACAAAACTTGCTTAAGGCGCATGCACAAATTGAGTCGGGTAAGGTCATAGGTAAAATTGTGCTAGAAGGATTTAGCCAATGAAAATCACGGTTTTTGCGCAAATCCAAGCACATCCAGGCCAAACAGATTCGCTGTTTAACTTGCTCAAACAGTTAGTGAGGGATACCCACACAGAGGCTGGTTGTTTTGAGTATACGCTGCATCGCTCTTTAGATAATGCAAATCACTTCTGGATGTATGAAGTGTGGCAATCTCTAGCAGCGCTGGAGGCACATATGGCAAGTCCGCACTTTAGTGCTTTCGTAACAGCATCAGAAGAACTCGTTAAGCAGGTTGATATTCATAAAACCTATGCCTGTTAACGACCAAAAGCAAAGCGCCTAATCAGGCGCTTTGCTTTTTGAATCAAACAGCTAACAGAAATTAAACTAAGGTCATCGCCATTTTGCGGCGCAGATAGGCTATCTGCTGCATATGGGGCAAATCCTTCGGACAGTTGTCTTGGCAGCCGAGCAAGGTCATACAACCAAACACGCCATCCTGATTGCCAATCACATGGTAAAAATCTTCAGCCGTGCGCGCATCGCGGCTATCGAGTTCAAAACGGGCGATTTTCATCATGCCCACGGCCCCAACAAAGGTCTCACGCATTTGTTTAGTGGCGCAGGCTGATACACAAACACCGCACTCGACGCAGCGCTCTAATTCATAGAGCCGCGCCGCTTCCTCTGGCGCCATAGGCTCTTCGAGTCGATGAATACTGATATCATTCGCCTTTGGGTGTAACCACAGCTTCAAGCGCTCGGCGAGTTCGCGCATAAACTTACCCGTGTTAACCGATAAATCGCCAATTAATTCAAAGCCAGGTAATGGCATTAGGGTGATTTCTCCCTTGGGATATTTGGCGGTTAAGGTACGGCAAGCTAAGGTTGGGAAACCATTGATCACCATGGCACAACTGCCGCAAATCCCCGCCCGACAGACAAAGTCAAACTGCAACGACGTATCTTGCTCTTCTCTGAGCTTATTGAGTGCAATAAATACCGTCATGCCCGGCGTTTCGGTGAGATGATAACGCACCATCTTCGGCTTATCGTTTGGCTCCTGCGGATCATAACGAAAAATATTAAAGGTTAACTGGCGACCTTGGCTCATTATGATTTTTCTCCTAGCACATTGGCAGATGGTCTTTGTAAGGTATCGCTTAAACGTTCATTTTTAGCTTGTAAGCTCGGCGGCAGCTCGAATGGCATCAGCGCCGCTTGGCGTTGATAACGATCGGCATCGTCACCCAGCCCTGCCAAAATCTCGGCAATTTGTTGCTCGCGTTTGGCGGTATCGGGGTGTGCGATGGCATTATCGATACCATAACCCCGGTATCCCGGCGGCAGCTCCATCTTCATCACATCCAGCCGCTCGTAGCTTAAAACGGGGGCCAACGCCTCGGCATCGGGCCAACTGGCGAGAGTACGGTTGAGCCAGTCTCTGTCATTACGCTGCGGATAATCCTCACGGGCGTGGGCACCACGGCTTTCGGTACGCGCTGCTGCGCCACAGGCAACGGTCAACGCTACCTTGAGCATCCGCTTCACCCTTAGCGCTTCTACCAGCTCTGGGTTAGCGTGGCGTTTCTTGCACTTAATGCCGAGTTTACGTGAGCGCTCAAGCAGGGCTTTTAGCTCAGTCACCGCTTTATCAAGCTCAGGGCCGTTACGGAAAATCCCCACGTAATCCATCATAATCCGCTGCATTTCGCGTTTAAGTACAAAGGGACTTTCATGGCCTTCGCCATCGACTAAGGTGTCGATTTCAGTCTGCACCTGTCGCATAAATTTCTCGGCAAGCTGAGTGTCGATTTCAAGGCTATTATTCTCACAAAAATCAGCCACATATTTGCCGATAATCATGCCACCCACCACGGTTTCGGCGAGCGAGTTACCGCCCAAGCGGTTAAAGCCATGCATATCCCAACAGGCCGCTTCGCCGACGCTGAATAAGCCCTTAAGCTGCGGACTCTCGCCCGTCGCTTTAGTGCGGATCCCGCCCATGGAATAGTGCTGAGTTGGACGAACGGGGATCCAATCCTTCGCAGGGTCAATCCCGAGGAAATTCTCGCAAATCTCCTGCACTTCACGCAGGTTGGTTTCGATATGCTTGCGCCCAAGCAGGGTGATATCGAGCCATAAATGTGGGCCATAGGGGCTATCGACGCCCTTACCTTTACGCATATGTTCGGTCATGCGGCGAGACACCACATCCCGCGACGCCAGCTCTTTCTTCTCTGGTTCATAGTCCGGCATAAAACGGTAACCGTCTTTATCCCGCAGCAAGCCACCATCACCGCGGCAACCTTCTGTGGTTAAAATCCCCACGGGCACAATCGCCGTTGGGTGGAATTGCACCGCTTCCATGTTGCCAAGGGTCGCAACGCCCGTTTCGAGCGCCAGCGCCTGACCTATCCCCTCGCAGATAATCGCGTTGGTTGAGACTTCATAAATCCGGCCATAGCCACCGGTAGCAATAGTGGTCGATTTCGCGACATAGGCACGCAACTCACCCGTGATTAAACAACGGGCAATTACCCCGTGGCAACGTTGACCGTCGTGGATAATCGCCAGCGCTTCGACGCGTTCGTGGACAGGAATATCCATCGAAATCGCTTTGTTATCCATGGCATAGAGTAAGGAGTGGCCGGTACCGTCAGCGGTGTAGCAGGTGCGCCACTTTTTGGTACCACCAAAGTCACGGGCATTGATCAGACCGTGGGCCTCTTCGGCTTCCTGCAAGGTGACTTTTTGTGCGTTAACAATGACGTCCCTCGGGCCTGCGGTTACACGTGTCCAAGGCACACCCCAGTTGGCTAATTCACGCACCGCCTTAGGCGCACAATGGGCAAACATTCTGGCGACTTCTTGATCGCAGCCCCAGTCCGATCCTTTCACCGTATCTTGAAAGTGCACGTCTTCATCATCGCCCATGCCTTTAACTGCATTACCAAGGCTTGCCTGCATTCCGCCCTGCGCCGCCGCAGAGTGAGAACGTTTAGCGGGGATAAGCGATAGCACTAAGGTATCTAACCCGCGCTCTTTAGAGGCAATGGCCACCCTCAGGCCAGCCAATCCGGCACCAACCACTAATGAATCGGTATAAATCAGTTTCACGCCTGCTCCTTAACGGGTACTGCTGTTATTGTTTTAGGACAACACTCTTTTGTTATATTCGCTAACTCGCGTGGGGTAAAAATGCCAATAAGGAGGCAATCCCTACAGTGACAAACGCGATACTCACAATGGTTTTAATCTTACGTAAACGGCTGCGACTATTGAGATCCCGCGCAGCGCCCCACTTCAGTGCTACGCGGTAAATCCCGATGGCCGCATGTAACTCCACCGTCAGTAATAGTGGCAGATACACCATCCACACGCCTTGATTCCAAATCCGCTCTGCACTGCCCTGCGGGCCAATGGTTTCTGGCGCCGAGCCGATAAGCCATAGATGCACCGGCAGCAATAACAGGATCACCACGCCCGTAATGGCCTGCCAACGCCAGAGACGAGTATCGCTGTGATTGATCACTTGCATCTGTTGTTTTAGCGCCCGTTGCTGACGCAAACTCATGGGTAACTTTTGCAGTGCAACAATCACATGCACCAATGCTAGGGCGGCAATCCCCACAGCAATACAAGTCACCACCCAGGGATAGCCATGGCCATCACTGGAGAGAAAACTTAGCTCCATAGTTCGAGCCACCCAGTTCATGGCATCGCCACCCAATAAAATGGATGACACCAGCACTAAGTGGGTCCACAAAAACACCGCCAGAATGACACCCGACAAACTTTGGCTTAAATCCAGCCACGCACTCCATTTTTTTATACTTAGTTTGATTGCCATTGCTTTCGCCTCGCGCCGCAGGCTCCTAAGAGCCCTGCTTAATAAGTTGTCCTCGAAAATTAATATCGCTCACAAATCCATCAAAAAACCTGAGTTAGATCAACTAGGAGGCGAATAATTAATCGAATGCTTAAATATTAGCAGCGAAACAAAATCCTGCTGCGCCCAAATCCATCAGGGATAAACGCAGCAGAATTGGATTTCAATCAATGGGGCACGTAAGGCTGCACCGGCACACTTAGCTCACTACCGATAAACATATAGGAGACTAAGCTCGCACCACCTAGGCATAACAAATAGATAATCAATACCTTAGCAAGCTTACGTAAGCCGGAGCGCTGGGTCGTGATGCCCCACTTAACCGCCACTCGGTATAAACCAATCATGGCGTGGATGACGACTGCGGGCAGCAACAGAGCGTAGAGCAACCAAGCATTATCGTGATAGACACGCTCGGCCGATAAATGTGGACCAATTTCAGGATTTAAGATCATGGTAAAGAGGTGGACAGGCACTAGGAAAAACAAAATAAAACCCGTGATTAATTGCCAAAACCAAGCATGGGTATCGCGATGTTTAATGCCTCCTAAATGTGATCGCAACGCTCGCCACTGCCCAAGCTGCGCCGGAAACCGCCTAAGAGCAACGGCAGCATGTAGAATCACCACCAGCAGCATAAACACTGAGAAGAGTTTAGTGACAATCGGAAAGCCATGGCCCGTACTACTAAACATACCGCCTTCGAGCAACTGCACCACATGGTAAAAGGCCTCTTTCCCCAGCAGAATGCTCGACTCGAAATGCATATGTAACAACAGAAAGCAGCCCAGCATAATACCAGTCGCGCTCTGTAATCTATCGGCCTTAGCCGACCAAGGGTGACCTATCCCCTGTGTTTTCACGCTAGTGTGAACGCGCGTTACGCTTGTCATCTTGCTTTTACCCTTTAATGGTTTGTTGACGCCTCTTTGCAAACTACACCATAGCAGCAACAAAAAACGCGGCTGAGTGTCACAGATTTAAAGCGTGAGGCAACTCACGGGATAAGCGTCAACTCTTAGAAGAGGATCACAAAAAAGTCGTAAAAACCAAACAAAGGTAAAACCAATTAACCATTATATTTCATGGCTTTATATTAAAAATCGAAACGAGCGGTTCGATTTTGCGTACAACCAACAGCTGACAAGCTAACTCCTTGTCCATGCTGAAATAAACCTCGTTTACTACCCAAAACCCCTAGATTGCTAGCGCAAATCCCTCAACCCACCTCATCGACATCGCTAACGTTTAATTGCCATCGAATTCTGCAAATTAGCGCAGTTTGGGTATACAATAGCGCGATATTTTTTAAACCTAGCCACAGGATTTTACCCATGCCTTGGATCCAACTTCGCATTAACACTAACAGTGACGATGCTGAAACCATCAGCGACTTACTTATGGAAGAAGGCGCCGTTTCTATTACCTTTGAAGATGGTAAAGACACCCCAATTTTTGAGCCTAAACTGGGCGAAACCCCTCTGTGGCAAGATACCGTTGTGGTTGCCCTGTTCGAGGCTGACACAGATCTCGCACCGACTATCGAGATGCTGAAAACCCTGCCGTTTTTAGGCGAGCACTTCAGCCACAAAATCGAGCAAATTGAAGATAAAGACTGGGTTCGCGAGTGGATGGATAACTACCACCCAATCCAATTCGGTAAACGCCTATGGATTTGCCCAAGCTGGCGTGAAGTTCCCGATCCGAGCGCAGTGAACGTGATCTTAGATCCGGGTCTGGCCTTCGGCACAGGCACTCACCCAACGACAGCACTGTGTTTAGAGTGGTTAGATAGCTTAGATCTCAGCAATGAAGAAGTGATCGACTTTGGCTGCGGCTCAGGCATTCTCGCCGTGGCGGCGCTGAAACTGGGCGCAAAAAAGGTCACAGGTATCGATATCGACTATCAAGCCATCGAAGCCTCTAAAGCCAATGCCGAGCGTAACGATGTTGCTGACCAATTGGCACTTTATCTGCCAGAAGATCAACCCGCCGATCTTAAGGCCGATGTGTTAGTTGCCAATATTCTCGCAGGCCCACTGCGTGAACTTGCCCCCCTTATCGCCGAGCGTGTCAAATCTGGCGGTAAATTAGCCCTTTCTGGACTGCTTAAAGAGCAAGCGCAAGAAATCTCTGACTTCTATAGCCAATGGTTCGACATGGACGAAGCGGCTCACAAAGAAGATTGGAGCCGCTTGACAGGTAAGCGCAAATAACGCTAAAGGGTGGCGCAACATGCGCCACCACTGGCTTAGGCTTATTTTGTCGATGACTTCTCAAGGCTAAAAAGTCAAGAAAAAAAATTGCTCCTAGGTCATTTATTGACCTTTTCACGGCCAATAAAAAGGGCTACTATAGCGCCCCTTTGAAGAGCTAAGGTGAAACAGTAAATGCAGATTGGACCCTATCAACTGAAGAATCAGCTGATCGTGGCACCAATGGCAGGTGTCACCGATCAAGCTTTCCGTAATCTCTGTCTTCGTTATGGTGCAGCCTTAGCGGTGTCGGAGATGCTTTCATCGAATCCTGAAGTTTGGGACACAGATAAGAGCCGCCAGCGTATGACGCATTCCGGCGAGGAAGGTATTCGCTCAGTGCAAATTGCAGGTGCAGATCCAGAGTTAATGGCGCTGGCCGCCCAGTTCAACGTCGAACAAGGTGCCCACATCATTGATATCAACATGGGATGCCCGGCAAAAAAAGTGAATAAAAAGCTGGCAGGTTCTGCCCTAATGCAAAATCCACCCTTAGTGAAAGAAATTTTACAAGCCGTGGTCGCTGCAGTAGAGGTGCCTGTCACGTTAAAGATTCGCACAGGCTGGGAGCCTGAACACAGGAACGGTGTTCAAATCGCCCAGATTGCTGAGGATTGTGGTATCGCCTCGCTCGCCGTTCACGGCCGCACGAGACAATGCATGTACAGAGGCGACGCCGAGTACGACACCATCAAAGCAATTAAACAGAATGTCTCGATTCCTGTTGTCGCGAATGGGGATATCGACAGTCCGGAGAAGGCCCGCTTCGTGCTGGACTATACCGGTGTCGATGCTCTGATGATAGGACGGGGTGCTCAAGGACGGCCTTGGATTTTCAGAGAAATCCAGCACTACTTGGGTACGGGTAATAAGCTAGCGCCCATTGAGGTGGCTGAACAGCGTCAAGTGATGCTGGAACACCTCACCAAACTTTATGATTTGTATGGTGAATATAAGGGTATCCGCTTCGCCAGAAAGCATATTGGATGGTACCTAGACCAAGAGGATCAGCGCCAGTTCCGGGCTGACTTTAATCAGCTGGAAACCGCTGCAGAACAGTATTCCCTGGTGGAATATTATTTTGATGAATTAGTACAGAATTAATAAAGAGCAGAATAGAATGTTTGATCAGACAACTAACACAGAAGTTCACCAGCTTACCGTTGGCAAAATCGAAACCGCAAACGGCACTATCAAGCCCCAGTTATTACGTGACGCTGTTAAGCGTGCCGTAACTAACTTCTTCGCACAGTTGGACGGTCAGGAAGCACAAGAAGTGTATGAAATGGTGCTAAGTGAAGTTGAAGCACCTCTGCTTGACATCATCATGCAACACACTCGCGGCAACCAAACCCGCGCAGCAAACATGCTAGGTATCAACCGTGGTACTCTGCGTAAAAAATTAAAGAAATACGGCATGAACTAATCCGCAAGGATTAAGCTGTTGTATTGAAAAGGGTTAATCAGAAATGATTAACCCTTTTTGCATTTTGAACCCACATTTGAACCCACAGCTAGCGATCTACTCGCATTAGTTTTTATCTTGATTACAGCGATTCACTCCGCTTATAAAGGAAACTCTTGAGTTCTCATCTAAGTATAAAATGAGGGATTATGGACTTACTCGATAAGTTTGAGCTGAAAGAGTGGTGGGTAACAGCTTTGACAGCACTGCAAAGGGAGCAAATTGCCAATGATTACCAGCCAATGGGCTTAATAAGTAATCCCCCGTTTTTATATCAACCACTTTCTAATAATGGACATAGTGGCACGGGTATCTGCGGTCTAATACACGTTCTAGCTTGTGTTGCTAAGGGTCAAGCTAAAGATATTTTATTAACAAAAACGGAAAGCGTGACAATTGCAGAATACTCTAACCCGAAGACAAACCTCATTGATGTTCACCTTGTGTTAGGCTCACTTATCAAACATCACTACGCGTTGCGGGAAAAACTCGACCACTACGAAAGGGTAAAAGAGCTGTGTTTAATGCAAATAGCCATAGCCGATAAAACAGCCAACAAATTTCGTCACCCCGAAAAACCTAAAGAACTAAAACAGCTTCATCAATTAACGGGTATGAAGCACCCTTATTATGACGAACCTCAAATGCTGCCCTCACATACAGGCTACAAGCAACTAGCGATTATTCTTGAGAAAGAAGGCGATCTTGAAGGTGCATTAAAAATATCTAAGCAAGCTCTAAAGCAAGGATGGACAGATAATTATGAAAAACGCATCGACAAACTTAACCAAAAGCTAGCGAAGAAAAAGATAGCCAAAGTCCGCACAACACCAAATAGCTAGATTTAATATAACTACCCACTGTTTCGACGAACCGCGCCCCTGTACGTTTTGAAGTAGCCGAAAGTGGAGCATCTAACGTGTCAGAAAAAAGACTAATGTGTATGACTTAAGCCGATACCTTCCCCACGTTTTAAAAGCCATTAATCCTTCCATCAATGGCGCTCTAACGTGTGTAATATGTCCCTCCCTTAACGTGTCACAAAACTGGTGCCAAGTTCTAACGAGTAAGATAAGTTTTACCCTCCCCGTGACTTCCAATTAATACCTGTTTGACCTTGGAAAAATCTTGCCACCTTTTTTATGAGTAAGAAAACCCCTCACTATTCGAGCATAACTTTAAAATTAGCAGGGTACTGACGTTAGAAAAACCATTGCATACCTATGCCGTATTAAGGCAATAAAAAGCCCCCAATTAAGGAGGCTTAACATTCAAATTTTCTAGCTAGCTGGTCGGTAGTCAAATCACGGCTAACTCCACTTAATTCTGCTCGTTCGTTTTATTTCTCTCTAAGAGCCATAGCAATGACTCGCCTTTGGCTTTCTTAGCGACAATTCCCCGCCACAGCAAAGTAATTGAATTGCGCTCACCTTAAGGTAACTTCGCTACTCCCTTAGAGATATTTCATAGCATGAAATGTGATATGCCCGACTAATTTAGTCAGGATTTATTGCGCGAATATAAAGCTGCAAATATTATGCATGTAAAATTATTCTCGCTTTGGAGTGTTGCTATGTTATCTGCCCATCTCTCATCCGAAAACCCAGTTGAAGCACAGTCAGCCTCAATCACCCCATTGCTTGAACGCAAAGTGGGGGAACTGGTCGCAGAGGATTTTCGCCGCGCCCACGTGTTTAGCCAATTTGGTATCGATTTCTGCTGCGGGGGTGGTCGAGCACTCGCCAATGCCTGCGAGCGAGCAGAGGCCAATCCTGAGCAAGTCGTCGCCGCATTGGAGGCCGTTTCCCACTCGGGAGCCAAGGAAGATGAACTCAATCAATTGCCACTCGACCAGTTGATCGATTATATCGAGCGCACCCACCATCAATATGTTCGCGCTAAGGCACCGTTATTGCTCGAATATTCAGAGAAAATGGTACGCGCCCATGGTGAGCATTATGCCGAGATTATTCCCTTCGCTGGCTGGGTGCGCGCCTTAATTGAAGACTTAATGCCGCATTTGATGAAGGAAGAAAATATCCTCTTCCCGGCGATCCGCGCCATGAGCCAAGGTGAGCAAGTGCAAGGTTGTTTCGGCCATATAGGCAACCCCATCAATGCGATGCAATACGAGCACGAAGAAGCTGGGCAAATTTTGCAAAAGCTTCACGAGTTAACCAATGACTTTACGCCGCCGGAATACGCCTGCACCACATGGCGCGTCTGTTATGCGACTCTGGTCGAATTTGAGGCAGACTTGCACCAACACATCCATTTAGAGAACAACATCCTCTTCCCTAAGGCGCTGCAACTCGCCTAGTACAGATAGCTGATTCACAACAAAGGCCAGCACAACTGCTGGCCTTTGTTATTTTGGCGTGTTACAAAAAGTGGTGTGCTACGCAAGGAGCCGCCGCCATGACATACCCCACATTCGCACTCGATGATATTGGTTCACTGCATGAATCCGCCCAAGTGGAGTTCAAACTCGCGCGGGGCCGCGACGGTCAAGGCCAGCTCCCCGAAGATATTTGGGCGACCTATAGCTCCTTCGCCAACACCTTAGGTGGCGAGATTATCCTTGGGGTGCGTGAAGAACATGGTTATTTCACCATTGAAGGCATTCCGAATCCCCTGCCCGTGTTGCAGGAGTTTTGGGAAATCCTCGATGATCCCAGCCGCACCAGCCATAATATCCTGGCGATTTCTGATGTGCAGCTAATTGAAATTATGAATAAAAAGCTGATAAGGATTCGCGTGCCACTCGCGCCAGAGCACCTAAAGCCCGTGTTTATCGGCACAGATCCTTATGCGGGGACTTATTTTCGCGTTGGGGATGCCGACATGCACGCCAGCCGAAGACAGGTCACGCAAATGCTGCGCCGCGCCCATCATTGCACTAAGCAACTCAAGGCGCGTTAAGCCATTAAAAGCCTGCGAGTAAATATCCACCCATAGCCGCAATCGCTACGCCCGATACCCGCATTAAGCGGCGCTGGCCCGTCACGCGCTGCATGCCTAATCCTAACATGACCCCACCAAGATGAATGACCGCAGTGCCAAACAAGAAACCGAAGGCATAGAGTATGGGACTGGCGAGTTCAGGCATTTCCATCCCATGGGCATGGCCGTGGAAAATCGCAAACACGCCCACAAAAGCCATAGCAAACAACAGCGGAAGTTGGCGGTCAAAAGCTATCGCCAGCCCAAGCAATAAGACAGATAGCGCAATGCCAATTTCGACAAAGGGCACCGGAATCGCATACAGGCCTAAAATGCCACCAACTAACATAAAACACACAAAGGCTAAAGGCACAGTCCAAATGGCGCGGCCGCCCAATTGAGTACTGAGCATGCCCACACTCAACATGGCAAGGAGATGGTCAAAACCTAAAACGGGATGATTAAAGCCCGCCATAAAACCACCACCGGAGTGGATTTCGTGCGCCGACGCAGGGGCAATAAACGATAGACTCAAGAGGAGCAACAGACTTAAACGCACCATAGCAGTTCCTTGACAGTGATGGCGTAACAACCGAGTGAAAGATATCGAACACTCTACGGCAAAGCCGTGAAGCAATCTTTGATCCTTATCACCTTAAGCTATCGCTTAATTCAGCGGATAACCTAGCTCAACTTTCTTTAAACCAAATTATGGCAGTAACATCTCCAGCAGAGCATCGAGGGTCGCAATTTCCATATGGGGCAATAGGGCTGCTATCGGCAACGACGCCACGCGACCAAAACTCGGGTTGAGCCAGACCGACTGGCACCCCGCCAAACGCGCACCGCGAACATCGGCATTCATGCTATCACCGACGTGCAGCAGTTCGTCTAAACCGATATCTAACCTTTCGCAGGCCTGTGAAAACATATCTTTAGCAGGCTTCATCCGCACACCACTGCCAGGATGCAGCACAAATTCGAACACCTCACTCAAGCCAATGCGCTGTGCGTCCACATTGCCATTGGTGATACCAATCAACCGAAAATGGGCCGATAAGCGCGTGAGCAGCGCCAATACTTCGTCTGAAACCTGAAAATGGCTGCGATGGAAATAGAAACAATCCAACCCTTCCTGCGCACCCCGTTTTGCCTCCGACTCACTATAACCGAGCAGCGAAAGGCCTTTATGCAGAGTCGCAATTCGCGCAGCTGAGGTGTCATGAGCCAGGGCGGGATTTTGCTGTAGCAACTGTAACTTGAGCAGTCGCCATTGCTGCGGTTGCCAAGCTTGAGTAAGCGGAAAAGCCTGATGCAAAAACTGCGTTAGCTCGGCTTCGGCATTCAGAATATGAGGCTCGTTATCGTATAAGGTATCGTCGAGATCGAAGCTGATCGCACGAATATTCTGGGGTCTAAGATAACAACGCATTATTTATCCTGTTGTTTTTTCGCTCTAGGATGGGCGTTATCATACACCTTAGCTAAGTGTTGGAAATCTAAACTGGTATAAATTTGCGTGGTCGACAGGTTTTCGTGACCCAATAATTCCTGCACCGCCCGTAAATCGGCACTGGATTCCAGCATGTGCGTCGCAAAGGAATGGCGTAACTTATGGGGATGCACCCGCATAGAAAGCGCCTGCTCCTGACCCCATTTGCTCATGCGCGCCTGAATACTGCGATGGGACAAACGCTTGCCCTTCTCCGTGACAAACAATGCATTATCTTCACAGGAAATTTGTTTGCGGCACTTAAGCCAAGCACTGATGGCCTCTATGGCGTAACGCCCAACGGGGACTATGCGCTCTTTGTTGCCTTTGCCCAAAACGCGCACTTCATGCTGGTCGTATTGCACGCTGGATAAGTCCAGCGCCGCCAGTTCAGCCAAGCGCAATCCACTGGAGTAAAACAGCTCCATAATGGCTTTATCACGCAGGGTCAGCGGATCATTGCCCTCTATCGCGAGCAGATGCGAAATAGAATCGACGTCGATATTCTTCGGTAACGGTTTGGCTTGTTTGGGCGCGCTCAGCCCCTTGGCAGGATTAAGTTCAATCACGCCTGAGCGCAATAAAAACTCTCCCCACTGTTTGATGGCCGACAACCACAATGACAGCGAGCGCGGGCTCAAGCCCTTGCGATGCAGCTTAGCAAGCACCTGTTGCCAATGCTCACGACCCACATTGAGCAGATTCACGCCCTCTGGCAGTAACTCGCTTCCCCGCTGCAATTCATACATATAATTGCGAACCGTATGCGCCGACAACTGGCGCTCAGACTGCATATAGGTTTCAAACTGCTGCAAATAGGACTGACACTGTGGGGTCATCTCCATCTCCTCATCATTACGCAATTGAGGCAAGGCGCACCATGTACCTTAAAGCTTGGCCAGCATATGTGCGAGTAATCGGCGCAATTGTTCGAGCAACATATTGTCCATATCGGGATGGAAATGCGCCGCATCTTGGCTAGCAACGGCAAAAATCATCGGGATCTCATCGGCTAACTTCACTAACGCGACAGAGCCCACTTCGCTACCAAATAGGCGTTTCGCTTCCTGCTGGGTTAACCGACCAAAGTAGTAATCCTTGCGCAGACGCTGAGCCCAAATCGCTTGCATCTCCACATCGGCATCTAACACGCTGATCAGGCGCACATGGGTAAAATTAAACTGCGTCTTTAAACTATCGGCCAGCACTTCTTTAAGGGCTTCTAAATTAACGCAATTGAGTAACTTAAAAGACAGCTCGGTATTAAAGAGGAATATCTTTTCATTGCGCGCTGCCATCGCCAGCAGACTGGTGATTTCTTCTTCGAGTTGCCCAACCCGTTGGCGCAGTAACTCTTGACGACGCTCGACCAAGGAAATCGCGCCGCGCTCCGAATGGGGTAAACGCATCGCAAGTAACAGCTCGGGATAACGATTAAAAAAGTCTGGGTTATCGAGTAGGTACTCGCGAATAATCAACTCATCGAAGGGAAGATCGGTCTGCGGCATCAAAGGCTCGGTCATAACTGAATTTGTCCATCGTAAACGTGCTGCGCTGGCCCCGTCATCCACAGGGGTTTGCCTTCACCTTCCCAATTGATGGTTAAGGTGCCCCCCGGCAAGTCGACACGTACCTGTTGGTCGAGTTTGCCTTGGATTTGCCCTACCACCACTGCGGCACAAGCACCAGTGCCACAGGCTAAGGTCTCGGCCGCACCACGCTCGTAAACTCTAAGCTTGATATGGCCCGAGTTCACCACCTGCATAAAGCCGACGTTTACCCCGCGCGGAAAACGCTCATGCTTAGTGAGCAGTGCACCAACCTCGGCGACATTCGCGTTAGCAACATCTTCCACATCGAGCACGCAGTGGGGGTTGCCCATGGACGCCGCACCACATAAAAAGGTTTGTTGCGACGTTTGCAGCAGATAGGTTTTTTCGGCCTTCTTGGCTTTGAAAGGAATTTGGCTAGGATCGAGCACAGGCACGCCCATATTCACAGTGACAGTGCCGTCACGTTCGAGGCGAAGAGTCATCTTACCCGCAGAGGTGCTTACACGAATTTTATTCTTATTTGTCAGACCCTTATTACGAACAAAGCGCGCAAAACAACGGGCGCCATTGCCGCAGTTTTCGACCTCACCACCGTCGGCATTAAAGATACGATAGTGAAAATCCAAATCGGGATCATAGGGCGGCTCAACCAGCAAAAGTTGATCGAAACCGACACCAAAGTTACGGTCGGCTAAACGGCGGATCTGCTCAGGCGAAAAGAACACGTTCTGCGTGACACCATCGACCACCATAAAATCGTTGCCCAGTCCGTGCATCTTAGTGAATTGGATCAAGATACTTATCCTTTAAGCCTAGGCGCCGCCATTAACTAGCCAAGCGCCTGAATCAATATAATTTTCTAGTTTACGGCAGGAGTTGCTCACCTTGCCAGAGCTGCGCTAATTTTTCTCGCTCACGCACCAGATAAGCCTTGTCACCATCGACCATCACCTCGGCCGCACGGGGACGAGTGTTATAGTTAGAGGCCATGGCAAAACCGTAGGCACCGCTCGAGCGCACAACCAATAAATCCCCTGCCGCAATCGCGAGAGCTCTGTCTTTACCTAAAAAGTCACCGGTTTCGCACACTGGCCCTACGATATCAAATACTTGCGCTTGTTCATCCCTTGGATTTACCGGAATGATATTTTGCCAAGCGCTATAGAGTGCGGGGCGAATTAAGTCGTTCATCGCGCCGTCGACAATCGCAAAACGTTTATCGCTGTTTTCTTTAAGGTACAGCACCTGAGTGACGAAAATGCCCGCGTTAGCGGCAATGGCGCGACCCGGCTCGAAAATTAACTTGAGCTTGCGATCGCCTAAACGTGCGAGCAGGGCTGCGGCGTAAACATCAGGATGCGGCGGAGTTTCATCGTCATAGGTCACCCCTAAACCACCACCCACATCGAAGTGTTCAATCACAATGCCTTGCTCGGCCAGACGGTCGATAAGGGCCAACATTCTGTCCATCGCATCGAGGAAAGGTTGGATCTCTGTCAGTTGTGAACCGATATGGCAATCGACCCCTTTTACCTGCAAATGTGGTAGCGCATGGGCACGGGCGAATACGACTTCAGCCTCATCCATGGCGATACCAAATTTGTTCTCTTTAAGACCCGTCGAAATATAAGGATGCGTACCGGCATCGACATCGGGATTCACCCGCAGTGACACGGGAGCAACTTTACCTAAGCGGCCTGCAACCTGATTTAACTGTTCAAGCTCGGCGCTCGATTCGACATTAAAGCAATAAATACCGAGGTTAAGTGCCTGTTCCATTTCGGCAACGGTTTTACCCACGCCCGAAAATACCACTTTGGCCGGGTCGCCACCGGCTTCAATCACCCGCGCTAACTCACCGCCCGAGACAATATCAAAACCACTGCCTAAACGAGCCAAGACGTTTAGCACGGCTAAGTTAGAGTTGGCTTTCACCGCGTAACATACTAAATGTGGATAGTCGGCCACCGCATTGTTAAACGCATGCCAGTGACGTTCGAGCGTCGCACGGGAATAGATATACAGTGGCGTGCCATACTGCTGGGCTAAATCATTGACCCGACAGCCTTCGGCGTACAGGGTATTGTCTTGGTAGAGAAAGTGATCCAATGTCCGATTCCTTACTGCGCTTTGTTGTAATTATGCTGATTATTATTGTGTTTTTTCAGTTTCAGCTTGAGGCTCCGCCGGGTCGGCAGGGGTCGCTTCACTCTTCGGCGCCTTAATTTCTGTAGGCTGACTCACCTCTGCGGGAGAGGATTTATACAGGGGGCCTTTTTGACCGCATGCTGTAATGAATAGGCTACCAAGCAATAACAATAAAAACAGTCTCATTTTTCTCAACATCTGTGCATCTGGTGACTAATAGCCTTATAATCGCACCCATCTTGACGAAAGCAAAGGACAGAAATGCATGGCCATGACAGATACAGAATTTCACCAGCTCGCCGATGACATGTTCCAAGCGATAGAGACCGCTATCGAAACCGCAATTGATGAACAAGACGCCGATGTCGATATTGATGCCAGCGGTAACGTGTTACAGCTGGAATTTGTCGATGGTTCGAAAATTGTTATCAACAAACAAGAGCCTTTGCATGAGATTTGGGTTGCGACCCGTTTCGGTGGCTATCACTTTGGTTTTGTTGATGGTAAATGGATTGATGGCCGTAATGGTGGCGAGTTTATGCCCTTTGTACAGGACTCAATCCTTCGCCAGAGCGGTATCGCACTGAGCTTCTAATAAGCGCGTGCAGCTTTAACAAGCGGGAGCGATTCCCGCTTAAAACTCCACGTTAGCGTTATTGATATCGACCCCAAAGGGCATGACAGTCAACTCGCCCGCAACCCGCACTAGATGGAAAAACTGCGGAATGTTAAACCTCGCCTTCGAAGCATAATACTCATCAAATACATAGTGATGACTCACTTTGTTGACCAACTCCATCATATTCGAGCCAGGCTGCACATAATGGCTGAGCTGATTATCTTCATCGAGAATAAACACATCCAGACTTTCGGGCCGCTGGCGCAGGAAATATTGAATCGCTCCTTTAGCCGCAAAGTTCTGAATAATTTTCGGCATACTCGAAAAGGGATCGTCGCCCAACTCGGGCCGAGGCAATTGCACCAGATGACTGCGTGACAGCTGCTGATAGAAGGATTTTGCATCGCTCAAGTCCTGATACGCCATCCCTAATGGGTTAAAGAAAATCCCATAACGGGTATGACTGATTTGCAGCGGCTGCACTAAAGTGCTCGATTGTTGCACCTGCTGACATAGGCGCACGGTTTGTTTCAGCAGGTTTTTCACCGCTAACTTAAGCTGAGGCCTGAGTTTTTGTGAGCAGCTAATCACATCCATATCCACCGGATGAGTCGCTCGCCTTAACCCCGGCGTGACAAACGATAGCGCCTGCAATACTGCGGTTTCGCCCTCAAAACGGTGGCATTGCCACTCTCCCCAACTATTGAGGCAGATGGCATCGAGGGCGCCGAGCATATTTTCCTTCTTACGGCCTAATGAAAACACGTTGGCATTCATTACATCGACCATCATCTCTTGCCCATGCCAGTGGACGGTAGGATCGCAGTCGAGATTAAGAACAAAAATCAGCTTTCTAAAATGCCAAGGCTGGCATAGGTCAAGTTTCGATACCCGCCAGTCGTGGTCGATAAAGTTCAGTAGCCGCCGCGCCGCCTCGGTTAGGCGCCGAGACTTAACCTTACTCTGACCAAACTCATACCATTTGGTTTCTGGCGTCGACACGCCGTTCAAGCAGCCCCAGATCATCAATGCCGAGGGAGTTTTCCCCTTACATATCGCCGATTCACCCAACAGATTTTGCGGTTTTGGCCCCTGACGATAAAGGTAATATTGGTTTTCCTTAGTGCTAGACACCATGGTCACTTCAGATTCGGCGACTGAGCGGCTCCAAAGCAGATTTAACTTAGCGATTTGATCTTCATCTTGGCTGAAGTAAGTGTGCAACTTGCGGGTGAGCATCCCCAGCTCTTCAATCCTGAGCCCCTCATTCAACTCATGGGTCGAGGCGAAGCGCAGCAGCGTTTGGTAACTCGCCAGCAGCAACTCGTTGAGCTGTTCATTGAACCAGTTCAATTGTCCGCTGTGCCAATGCTCACAGTCATCTAAGGTCGAAATCAAGCTGTCGGGCCACTGCCATTCTTGCACTAGCTTTTGCATTTTGGCGTAGCGCCAGTCTTTGCCTTGGTCCGCAACACTCAAATACACGCCACATTTGAGATAAAAACAGCGGCGCACAATCTCGAGTCGACGATTATCATTCTGCTTTAATAGATAGGCTTCGATGACCTCATAAATCGCGTAATAAGCATCGTTAGAGGTGGAGAAATCTCCCGCTAAGGTCTTTTGCCATAACCTGTCGCACAACAGTTGCGAATGGGGATATTCACTCGCATAGGCTTCCAGTAGCAGTACTTTTATCAACGCCTTATGGGGTTTATTAAGGCCTTTATAGAGCTGCCACAGCGACGCTCCAAAGTACTCACTCGCCGGCAGCTCGTGCACATTACCTAGGTACAGCAGCTCAGGATTAAGCTTGGCATCGGGCCACCATGCGATGGTTTTACCCGCTAACCGAATTTGGCTGCGGTAAAACTCCTCAAGCAATAACCAATGTTGCGTACTGCCGCTGTGCTCATGGGCCATCGACGATTGGCAACCGGAACGCTGCGATTTATCGCCAGAAAATTGCAGCGGGTGAACTAAGTAAAAATTCACCTCAAACTGATATTCGGCAAACCAAGCGGTTAAACGCTCGGCTTTTAATTTGATAAAGGCTAAGTCCTCATCACACAGCTGTGCATGGTGCACTAGCCATACATCCACGTCACTCTTGGCATTCTGGCCAAAACTGGCCGTGCTACCCATAGCGTAAACGCCTTCAAAGGCTGGATTTTCAACCTCATTAGCAATAAAGGGGAGCTTAAATACATCGCAGGCCTGCGCCTCAAGTGAATCAGGACGATAACCTTGGATCCCACACGGTGTGTCGGCATCGACAAAGCCGGGATACTGGACGCTATTCTGTTGAAGTAAAAAGGGGATCAAACGGAACAAATGCTTTTGCAACGGAGACAACAAGGCTAAGGCCCGTGCAATACGAACCTGATTAAGTCTTTCTGCAATATCAGGAAACTGGCCTTGCTGATCCATCCTAGAACACGACACTTAAGCACAATTGAGAAGTGTGCTCATGTTAACACTTTTGCAAAGCTGAGCAACTAAATGAGATATCCATCACACTTTTATACTATTTAGAACACCGCCGACTTCAAAGAATCGATACGGCTTCCTTACATTCGCGAATAGCCAATGTTAGCATTGGCGCAACTAAGATCTCTGATGGAAACTAGGCATGTCTGAAAACCGCATACGTATCGCTACCCGCAAGAGTCCGCTGGCCATGTGGCAAGCTGAATTTGTTAAAGCAGAATTAGAACGCGTTCACCCAGGTATTGTGGTGGAGCTATTGCCAATGAGCACTAAGGGCGATGTTATCTTAGACACGCCATTAGCGAAAGTTGGTGGTAAAGGCTTGTTTGTGAAAGAACTCGAAGTCGCTATGCTCGAAGACCAAGCCGATATCGCCGTACACTCGATGAAAGACGTGCCAGTAGATTTCCCCGAAGGCTTAGGGCTGGAAGTGATTTGTGAACGCGAAGATCCGCGCGACGCCTTTGTGTCTAACCTTTATAAGTCAATCAGTGAGCTGCCACTCGGTGCCACGGTAGGCACCTCAAGCCTACGCCGTCAGTGCCAACTGCGCGCCTCACGCCCAGACCTGATTATCAAAGATCTGCGTGGCAACGTCGGTACTCGCCTCGCGAAACTCGATAACGGCGAATACGATGCGATTATCCTGGCTGCGGCGGGTTTAATTCGCCTGAAATTATCTGAGCGTATTGCTAGCTTTATTTCTGCGGAAGAATCCTTACCCGCAAACGGTCAAGGTGCTGTCGGTATCGAATGTCGTACCAATGATGAGCGCGTTAAAGCATTATTGGCACCTTTAGAGCACTTAGAGACTCGCTACCGAGTCATCGCCGAACGCGCCATGAATACTCGCCTCGAAGGTGGCTGCCAAGTTCCTATTGGCGCCTTTGCCGAAATAGATGGTGATGAGATGACACTGCGCGGCCTCGTTGGTAATCCAGATGGTAGCGAAATCATCGAAGGCGTGATCACAGGTCCAAAGACCGAAGCGACGCAACTCGGTGTTGCCCTTGCTGAAGAACTACTGAGCAAAGGCGCTAAAAGCATCCTCGACGCTGTTTACGCCAAAGCCTAAGACGATGAAAGTCTTACTGACGCGCCCCGAGGGGCGCAATCAGTCGATGGTCGATGCCTTGAATGAAAGAGGCATCGAACACTGTGTGACGCCACTGCTCTGCGTTGAGGCCACGCCCCCTCTGCCGCCAGACTCTTCGCATCCACTCGCTAATGTCGATATGGTTATCTGTATCAGCGCCAATGCTGTCAGCTTTGCTGATGCTGCGTTTAAAGTCGATACTGCCCAAGTTAAAGACTGGCCAAGCGTACCTTATTTCGCCGTAGGTCATGCGACTTGGGAAGCGCTGCAAGAGAAGGGAATTGAAGCTCTCGAAGCACCGGATGATTGTCAGCAAACAGAAGGCTTGCTGACATTGCCTGCACTGCAACATATCCAAGGCAAACATATCACTATCATTCGTGGTGTCGGTGGTCGTGAAGCCCTCGCTGAGCAACTGAGTGCCAGAGGCGCGAGGCTGCGCTATTGGGAAGTCTATCAACGCGCTTGCCCACCACTCGATGGCGCCGCGGTTAGCCAACACTGGCGAGACTTAGGGATAGATACTATTGTCGTGACGAGTGGTGAAGTACTGGATAATCTGATTAATCTAGTGCCAAAAGAGTTATTTGCATGGCTGCGCTCATGTCATATCATAGTCCCCAGTAACCGAGTAGAAGCTCAAGCTCATGCCTTTGGTATAACCCAAGTCACCAATGCCAATGCCGCCAACAGCAAAGCCGTGCTAAACGCCCTTAAACTCTAAGCGCTATTTAGCCCGATTTTACTCGAATTTCGGCAGTAGCATGATTTTAAGGACTGTTAAATGGATAACAACAAGCACGACGCCCAAAGCCCAGAGTCACAGGCTATCCCAGTTCTCGCCACATCGGTCAATACCGATGACGCTGCACCACACAACCAAGCTTCTGAGTCACAGGCGAGCAAGCCTGAAGAACCTGAAGAACAAGAAGTCAAACCTGCCGACACTAAGTCGCAAGCCAGCAAACCCAAATCGACCCAAGCTGCTCACCAAGTGGTGCAAGTGAATCGTAGCTCATGGGCTATTCGTTTTGGTGTACTACTGGCCTTAGGCTTGACCGTTTGCACCATAGGTGGTGGCTATTTGCTGTATCAACAAATGCAGCAACAGCTTCAACTGCAAGAGACGAAAAATCTAGCCCTGCAAGATCAGTTGCAACAGGCTTTACTCGTCCCAAATCAGCGTCTTGCACAACTTGAGCAACAACAACTCTCAGATGCAAAAACCTTCCAAGAGTTATCTAAGCTTGCCACAGATCAAAACCAGTTACAGGACAGACTAGAGAAACTGGCCCAGCGCAGCCCAACCCACTGGATGGCCTCAGAAGCCGAATATCTAGTAAACATGGCTGGACGTAAGCTTTGGCTCGAAAAAGATCCGCGCACGGCAACCGATTTATTAAAATCCGCAGATGAAACTATTGCCGCGATGAACAACCCCGCATTACTGCCAATCCGTAAGGCATTGGCAAAGGATATTGCGGCGACCACCAATATTAAGAGTTTGGATATTGAAGGTGGTGTATTAGCACTCGATGCCTTAATCGACCAACTTGACAAATTGCCGCTAAATCGTGCCGACGCTGAAGCAAGCACGGCTGAAGATACGACCATTTCCGGCGATCTTAACGATTGGCAAAGTAATCTGAGTAAAACCTGGAAGGCGTTGACTCAAGATTTTATTACTATTCGTCATCGCACCGCCGATGCGCCAGCCCTACTTGCTCCAGAGCAACAATGGTATTTGGTTGAGAATATCCGCCATAAACTGCTGCAATCACAACTGGCACTCTATCGCTATGATAGAGCCGCTTATCATCAATCACTGATGATGGCGCGCCAGTGGATCCAAACCTATTTTGATGTTCAAGCGCATCAAACTAGCGAGGCCATTGCCGAAATCGACAAGTTGGCAACACTCGATCTTGACCCTATTACGCTGAAATCTTTTGCCGCTAAACCGCTGTTATTACAGTTAACCAGCTATGGTGAACTCACCTCTGCAGAGGAACCGCAGCTATGATTAAGGCATTAATATTTCTTGGTATTATACTTTTAGGCCTGTGTATCAGCCCCTGGATTGTTGGCAATACTGGCTATGTGTATATTGCCGCGGGTGATTACCAGCTTGAGACCAGTTTAGTTTTTGGCATCGTCATGTTAATCGTGTTTTATGCGCTATTCCAAGTGCTGGAATGGTTAGTGATCACTGTGATTAATCTGCTGCTACGTAGCCGTTTTATCCCGCAGCATTGGCGTCGCCGGTCTGCCAAGAAACACACTCTGATGGGCGCACTCGCGATTGCCGAAGAAGATTGGCCTGCGGCAGAACGTGCCATGATTAAAGGGGCCGACAACGGTGAACTGCCAGCATTAAATTTATTAGCCGCTGCACGTGCTGCTCAACATCAAAATAAAATTGCCGAACGAGATCAATATCTTGCCCGCGCTGAAGCCCAGCCTATGACGGCCAATGCGGTAGCTACCACTCGTACCCGTTATTTACTCAAACAAGGTGAATTAGCCTTAGCCAGAGCCGAGCTCGATAAGTTAGCCCCAACTAGCAAGAGTAAAGCCCCTGTGCTGAAACTCGCCCTCGAGTTATATCGCGCCCAGGAAGATTGGGAAGCGCTTAAGCTATTGCTCCCAATACTGAAGAAACGGCAGATCTTAGAGGATACCAAGCTAAATGCACTAAGCATTGAAACCCATTGCGCCCTGTTAAAAGCGGCGAGTCTAAAAGGGGAAGAAGCCCTAGAACAATGCTGGCAATGGCTTTCACGCGATGAACGTAACCAGTCTGAGTTTTTAGCGATTTATGCCATGGGCTTATGCCGCTTCAATCGTAAAGACCAAGCGCTTAAATTACTCTCGAAAAAGCTACGTAGCTCGCCAGAGTCGTCACTGTTAGAAGTAATACCACAAATAGTCACCGCCCATGACGAAGAGATCCGCAAGCAATTACTCAAGCATGAAATCACCCATGAGAATAATGCTGATTACCAAAAGTGCTTAGCGCTGTTGTATCAACAAACCCGCGACATGAAAGAAGCTAAAACCTGCTGGCAGAATGTGTGTCGTCTCGCCCCAAGCCAAGCGTCTTGGTTATCACTTGCCCGTATTCAAGAACAACTCGGCGAACAAGGTAACGCAAATCAAAGTTATCGCCAGGCGGTTAACTTGTAATTTGCTATAGCCGCAGCTCCTCTATAGGAGTTGCGGCTCATCAAAACTAACCAATCAATTCCTTTTTAGCTCACCTAAACGCCGTTTTAGCAGAATTCATAAAATTTTAATCTCTATACACAGACCAATTTGTTATAAATATGTTTCTATATATAAAACAAAGGTACTAGATGCTGCGTCTATTCTGCTTTAAGATACCACATCTAGTTAAGGCAGATTTAAACGCCAATTTTTCGAACCACTCTCCGTAAAAGCCAGTCATAGCAAGCTATCGCATTGCGTCAAAAAATTGACTTCCTATTAGTACCAAGCTAAAATTTCATCACTTGTATCACTATCCAACACATTTGTTGGATTTGTGCATCTTTGGATTAACACAATCAGGTGTTGGGAGCTTATTATGGGATCGATCATTACAACAAAGAAAGGTTTGCTCAAACTAGTCAAAGGGCAGATCGAAGTCGAGGTTAATGGTTCAAATCAACCCGCTAAGGATGGCGAGCAACTCCCCAAAGGTGCTGTGCTTCATATCGGTGAAAATGCGACTTACGAAATCACCTTTGATGATGGTACTAAGTTATCCAATGAGGTTGAGCCTAGCATTGCTGCCACCCCCAACGCCGGCGGCCAAGCAACCCAAGACGAAATCCAAGCATTACAAGATCTCATTGCATCGGGTGAGGACCCAACCCAAAACTTACCAGAAACCGCCGCTGGTAATGCGCCAGCTGGCCGTGACGGTAACTCTGGCTATGTCACCTTAGCCCGTGATGGCACAGAAGCCTTAGCGACATCTGGTTATTCAACCTCTGGACAAACGCTCACCGCAGCCACAACAGCCGCACCAGAGCAAACCGTAGCAACCGACTCTCCTTCGGTATTAGTTAACGACAGTATTACGGTCGATGAGGATACTGTTGCTTCTGGCAATGTGCTCGATAACGACAGCGATGCCGACAATGTGTTAAGTGTGGTTGGATTTAATATCAACGGAACCGACTTTGCGGCGGGCACAGTTGTTACGCTCGAAGGTGGCAGCTTTATACTCAATGCCGATGGCTCTTATACCTTTACCCCGAATGAAAACTGGAACGGCCAAGTTCCTGTTATTACCTACACCACCAATACTGGCTCAACCGCGACCTTAACCATTAATGTCACCCCAGTTGATGACCCATCGGTATTAGCAAACGACACCAATACTGTTGCTGAAGATACCGTCGCCACAGGCAATGTGCTCGACAACGACACCGATGTCGATTCCAGCTTAAGTGTGGTGAGCTTTACAGTATCGGGCAGCACCTTTGCTGCAGGCACAACCGTCGCTCTCGAAGGCGGCAGCTTATTACTCAATGCCGATGGCTCATACAGCTTTACCCCGAATGAAAACTGGAACGGCCAAGTTCCAGTGATTACCTACACCACTAATACTGGCTCGACTGCAACTTTAACCATTAATGTCACCCCAGTTGATGATCCATCGGTATTAGCAAACGACACCAATACTGTTGCTGAAGATACCGTCGCCACTGGCAATGTGCTCGACAACGACACCGATGTCGATTCCAGCTTAAGTGTGGTGAGCTTTACAGTATCGGGCAGCACCTTTGCTGCAGGCACAACCGTCGCTCTCGAAGGTGGCAGCTTAGTACTCAATGCCGATGGCTCGTACAGCTTTACCCCGAATGAAAACTGGAATGGCCAAGTTCCAGTAATTACCTACACCACCAATACTGGCTCAACTGCAACCTTAACCATTAATGTCACCCCAGTTGATGATCCATCGGTATTAGCCAACGACACTAATACTGTTGCTGAAGATACCGTCGCCACAGGCAATGTGCTCGACAACGACACCGATGTCGATTCCAGCTTAAGTGTGGTGAGCTTTACAGTATCGGGCAGCACTTTTGCTGCAGGCACAACTGTCGCTCTCGAAGGTGGCAGCTTAGTACTCAATGCCGATGGCTCTTACAGCTTTACCCCTAATGCAGATTGGAACGGCCAAGTTCCAGTAATTACCTACACCACCAATACTGGCTCAACTGCAACCTTAACCATTAATGTCACTCCTGTGGCCGATGGTGCACCAAGCGTTACCATTACCACTGATACAAACGATGATGGTTTTATCAGTAATGCAGAGCTCGGCGGGGCAACAGACGTCAGTGTGACCATTGGCTTAGACGGCACAGGTGCGAATGCAGGCGATACCCTGACAGTGAATGGTGTTGACTATGTGTTGACACAAGAAGATATCAATAATGGTTATGTAAACTTAACACTTCCTGCGCCAGCTGAAGGTGAAACTATCACTGTAGTTGCAACCATTACCGATCCAGCGGGTAATACTTCGCCTGAAGGCAGTGATTCCGCGCTACTCGACACGACGGCCCCCACTATTACCGTCAGCGCGCCTGATGATACCCGAGATACCACGCCAACCATCACAGGTACAACAGATGCCGCCCCTGGTAGCCTCATCACTATTGTTGTTACTGACAGCAATGGTGTGCAGCAAACTCTTACCACCACTGTGAATCCTGACGGTACATATGCTGTTGATGTCATTAATCCAATTCCTCATGGTGGTTATACTGCAACCGCAACAGTGACAGATCCAGCTGGCAATACGGGCAATGCCACTGATAATGGTAATGTCGATATCAAGATCGATGAGGACGGCGACGGCAACACCGTGGCCATCACCAGCATCACCCAAGACACCGGTAGCTCCAGCAGCGACTTTATCACCAACGACAACACCTTGGTGTTCCACGGCACCGTCGATTTGGATGACAACAGCACCTTAGCCGTCACCATCAACGGGGTGACTTACACCACCGCTAACGGCTTAGTGATTGATGCGCAAGGTAACTGGAGTGTGGACCTGACCGGTACCGTGCTGCCTGACGGCACCTACCCTGTGGTCGCCACCGTTACCGACGTGGCCGGCAACAGCAAAACCGTCACCCAAGATGTGGTGATTGATACCAAGATTGATCAAGACGGCGACGGCAACACCGTGGCCATCACCAGCATCACCCAAGACACCGGTAGCTCCAGCAGCGACTTTATCACCAACGACAACACCTTGGTGTTCCACGGCACCGTCGATTTGGATGACAACAGCACCTTAGCCGTCACCATCAACGGGGTGACTTACACCACCGCTAACGGCTTAGTGATTGATGCGCAAGGTAACTGGAGTGTGGACCTGACCGGTACCGTGCTGCCTGACGGCACCTACCCTGTGGTCGCCACCGTTACCGACGTGGCCGGCAACAGCAAAACCGTCACCCAAGATGTAGTGATTGATACCAAGATTGATCAAGACGGCGACGGCAACACCGTGGCCATCACCAGCATCACCCAAGACACCGGTAGCTCCAGCAGCGACTTTATCACCAACGACAACACCTTAGTGTTCCACGGCACCGTCGATTTGGATGACAACAGCACCTTAGCCGTCACCATCAACGGAGTGACTTACACCACCGCTAACGGCTTAGTGATTGATGCGCAAGGTAACTGGAGTGTGGACCTGACCGGCACCGTGCTGCCTGACGGCACCTACCCCGTGGTCGCCACTGTCACCGACATTGCTGGTAACACCACTAGTGCAACGCAAGATGTGATTGTCGATACACAGATAGGACTGGGACGAGATAACGCTGTAACAATTACAAGTATTACCGAAGATACAGGTAGTTCCAATACAGACTTTATCACTAACGACAACACCTTAGTGTTCCAAGGTACCGTAGAATTAGATGGCAACAGTAACTTGGTTGTCACGATCAACGGCGTGGAATACACCATAGGTAATGGTCTAGTGATCGATGCAAATGGCCATTGGAGCGTCGACTTAACCGGTACCGTGCTGCCTGACGGCACCTACCCTGTGGTCGCCACCGTCACTGACGTGGCCGGCAACAGCAAAACCGTCACCCAAGATGTAGTGATTGATACCAAGATTGATCAAGACGGCGACGGCAACACCGTGGCCATCACCAGCATCACCCAAGACACCGGTAGCTCCAGCAGCGACTTTATCACCAACGACAACACCTTAGTGTTCCACGGCACCGTCGATTTGGATGACAACAGCACCTTAGCCGTCACCATCAACGGAGTGACTTACACCACCGCTAACGGCTTAGTGATTGATGCGCAAGGTAACTGGAGTGTGGACCTGACCGGTACCGTGCTGCCTGACGGCACCTACCCCGTGGTCGCCACCGTCACCGACGTGGCTGGCAACAGCAAAACCGTCACCCAAGATGTAGTGATTGATACCAAGATTGATCAAGACGGCGACGGCAACACCGTGGCCATCACCAGCATCACCCAAGACACCGGTAGCTCCAGCAGCGACTTTATCACCAACGACAACACCTTAGTGTTCCACGGCACCGTCGATTTGGATGACAACAGCACCTTAGCCGTCACCATCAACGGGGTGACTTACACCACCGCTAACGGCTTAGTGATTGATGCGCAAGGTAACTGGAGTGTGGACCTGACCGGTACCGTGCTGCCTGACGGCACCTACCCTGTGGTCGCCACCGTTACCGACGTGGCCGGCAACAGCAAAACCGTCACCCAAGATGTAGTGATTGATACCAAGATTGATCAAGACGGCGACGGCAACACCGTGGCCATCACCAGCATCACCCAAGACACCGGTAGCTCCAGCAGCGACTTTATCACCAACGACAACACCTTAGTGTTCCACGGCACCGTCGATTTGGATGACAACAGCACCTTAGCCGTCACCATCAACGGAGTGACTTACACCACCGCTAACGGCTTAGTGATTGATGCGCAAGGTAACTGGAGTGTGGACCTGACCGGCACCGTGCTGCCTGACGGCACCTACCCCGTGGTCGCCACTGTCACCGACATTGCTGGTAACACCACTAGTGCAACGCAAGATGTGATTGTCGATACACAGATAGGACTGGGACGAGATAACGCTGTAACAATTACAAGTATTACCGAAGATACAGGTAGTTCCAATACAGACTTTATCACTAACGACAACACCTTAGTGTTCCAAGGTACCGTAGAATTAGATGGCAACAGTAACTTGGTTGTCACGATCAACGGCGTGGAATACACCATAGGTAATGGTCTAGTGATCGATGCAAATGGCCATTGGAGCGTCGACTTAACCGGTACCGTGCTGCCTGACGGCACCTACCCTGTGGTCGCCACCGTCACTGACGTGGCCGGCAACAGCAAAACCGTCACCCAAGATGTAGTGATTGATACCAAGATTGATCAAGACGGCGACGGCAACACCGTGGCCATCACCAGCATCACCCAAGACACCGGTAGCTCCAGCAGCGACTTTATCACCAACGACAACACCTTAGTGTTCCACGGCACCGTCGATTTGGATGACAACAGCACCTTAGCCGTCACCATCAACGGAGTGACTTACACCACCGCTAACGGCTTAGTGATTGATGCGCAAGGTAACTGGAGTGTGGACCTGACCGGTACCGTGCTGCCTGACGGCACCTACCCCGTGGTCGCCACCGTCACCGACGTGGCTGGCAACAGCAAAACCGTCACCCAAGATGTAGTGATTGATACCAAGATTGATCAAGACGGCGACGGCAACACCGTGGCCATCACCAGCATCACCCAAGACACCGGTAGCTCCAGCAGCGACTTTATCACCAACGACAACACCTTAGTGTTCCACGGCACCGTCGATTTGGATGACAACAGCACCTTAGCCGTCACCATCAACGGGGTGACTTACACCACCGCTAACGGCTTAGTGATTGATGCGCAAGGTAACTGGAGTGTGGACCTGACCGGTACCGTGCTGCCTGACGGCACCTACCCTGTGGTCGCCACCGTTACCGACGTGGCCGGCAACAGCAAAACCGTCACCCAAGATGTAGTGATTGATACCAAGATTGATCAAGACGGCGACGGCAACACCGTGGCCATCACCAGCATCACCCAAGACACCGGTAGCTCCAGCAGCGACTTTATCACCAACGACAACACCTTGGTGTTCCACGGCACCGTCGATTTGGATGACAACAGCACCTTAGCCGTCACCATCAACGGGGTGACTTACACCACCGCTAACGGCTTAGTGATTGATGCGCAAGGTAACTGGAGTGTGGATCTGACTGGCACAGTGTTAGCCGATGGCACCTACACAGTGAACGCCACAGTGACAGACGTTGCGGGTAACTTTAAGACAGTGACCCAAGATGTGATCATCGACACCCAAGGCCCAAGCGTCGTGGTGAACATTGTCGATGACGTGCTAACGGTTGGCGAAACCAGTGAAGTGACCTTCACCTTCAGTGAGAAAGTCACCGGTTTTGACGCCTCTGACTTAGTGGTTGTCGGCGGCACGCTCAGTAACCTTAGCAGCACAGATGGTATCAATTGGACTGCAACCTTCACGCCGACCCCAGGCTTCACTGGCACCGCCAGTGTTACTGTCACCGCCGGCAGCTATACAGATCTAAACGGCAACCTCGGCACCAGCGGCAGTGATACTGCAGGCGTGGATACCCAAGGCCCAAGCGTCGTGGTGAACATTGTCGATGACGTGCTAACGGTTGGCGAAACCAGTGAAGTGACCTTCACCTTCAGTGAGAAAGTCACCGGTTTTGACGCCTCTGACTTAGTGGTTGTCGGCGGCACGCTCAGTAACCTTAGCAGCACAGATGGTATCAATTGGACTGCAACCTTCACGCCGACCCCAGGCTTCACTGGCACCGCCAGTGTTACTGTCACCGCCGGCAGCTATACAGATCTAAACGGCAACCTCGGCACCAGCGGCAGTGATACTGCAGGCGTGGATACCCAAGGCCCAAGCGTCGTGGTGAACATTGTCGATGACGTGCTAACGGTTGGCGAAACCAGTGAAGTGACCTTCACCTTCAGTGAGAAAGTCACCGGTTTTGACGCCTCTGACTTAGTGGTTGTCGGCGGCACGCTCAGTAACCTTAGCAGCACAGATGGTATCAATTGGACTGCAACCTTCACGCCGACCCCAGGCTTCACTGGCACCGCCAGTGTTACTGTCACCGCCGGCAGCTATACAGATCTAAACGGCAACCTCGGCACCAGCGGCAGTGATACTGCAGGCGTGGATACCCAAGGCCCAAGCGTCGTGGTGAACATTGTCGATGACGTGCTAACGGTTGGCGAAACCAGTGAAGTGACCTTCACCTTCAGTGAGAAAGTCACCGGTTTTGACGCCTCTGACTTAGTGGTTGTGGGCGGCACGCTCAGTAACCTTAGCAGCACAGATGGTATCAATTGGACTGCAACCTTCACGCCGACCCCAGGCTTCACTGGCACCGCCAGTGTTACTGTCACCGCCGGCAGCTATACAGATCTAAACGGCAACCTCGGCACCAGCGGCAGTGATACTGCAGGCGTGGATACCCAAGGCCCAAGCGTCGTGGTGAACATTGTCGATGACGTGCTAACGGTTGGCGAAACCAGCGAAGTGACCTTCACCTTCAGTGAGAAAGTCACCGGTTTTGACGCCTCTGACTTAGTGGTTGTGGGCGGCACGCTCAGTAACCTTAGCAGCACAGATGGTATCAATTGGACTGCAACCTTCACGCCGACCCCAGGCTTCACTGGCACCGCCAGTGTTACTGTCACCGCCGGCAGCTATACAGATCTAAACGGCAACCTCGGCACCAGCGGCAGTGATACTGCAGGCGTGGATACCCAAGGCCCAAGCGTCGTGGTGAACATTGTCGATGACGTGCTAACGGTTGGCGAAACCAGTGAAGTGACCTTCACCTTCAGTGAGAAAGTCACCGGTTTTGACGCCTCTGACTTAGTGGTTGTGGGCGGCACGCTCAGTAACCTTAGCAGCACAGATGGTATCAATTGGACTGCAACCTTCACGCCGACCCCAGGCTTCACTGGCACCGCCAGTGTTACTGTCACCGCCGGCAGCTATACAGATCTAAACGGCAACCTCGGCACCAGCGGCAGTGATACTGCAGGCGTGGATACCCAAGGCCCAAGCGTCGTGGTGAACATTGTCGATGACGTGCTAACGGTTGGCGAAACCAGTGAAGTGACCTTCACCTTCAGTGAGAAAGTCACCGGTTTTGACGCCTCTGACTTAGTGGTTGTGGGCGGCACGCTCAGTAACCTTAGCAGCACAGATGGTATCAATTGGACTGCAACCTTCACGCCGACCCCAGGCTTCACTGGCACCGCCAGTGTTACTGTCACCGCCGGCAGCTATACAGATCTAAACGGCAACCTCGGCACCAGCGGCAGTGATACTGCAGGCGTGGATACCCAAGGCCCAAGCGTCGTGGTGAACATTGTCGATGACGTGCTAACGGTTGGCGAAACCAGCGAAGTGACCTTCACCTTCAGTGAGAAAGTCACCGGTTTTGACGCCTCTGACTTAGTGGTTGTCGGCGGCACGCTCAGTAACCTTAGCAGCACAGATGGTATCAATTGGACTGCAACCTTCACGCCGACCCCAGGCTTCACTGGCACCGCCAGTGTTACTGTCACCGCCGGCAGCTATACAGATCTAAACGGCAACCTCGGCACCAGCGGCAGTGATACTGCAGGCGTGGATACCCAAGGCCCAAGCGTCGTGGTGAACATTGTCGATGACGTGCTAACGGTTGGCGAAACCAGTGAAGTGACCTTCACCTTCAGTGAGAAAGTCACCGGTTTTGACGCCTCTGACTTAGTGGTTGTGGGCGGCACGCTCAGTAACCTTAGCAGCACAGATGGTATCAATTGGACTGCAACCTTCACGCCGACCCCAGGCTTCACTGGCACCGCCAGTGTTACTGTCACCGCCGGCAGCTATACAGATCTAAACGGCAACCTCGGCACCAGCGGCAGTGATACTGCAGGCGTGGATACCCAAGGCCCAAGCGTCGTGGTGAACATTGTCGATGACGTGCTAACGGTTGGCGAAACCAGTGAAGTGACCTTCACCTTCAGTGAGAAAGTCACCGGTTTTGACGCCTCTGACTTAGTGGTTGTGGGCGGCACGCTCAGTAACCTTAGCAGCACAGATGGTATCAATTGGACTGCAACCTTCACGCCGACCCCAGGCTTCACTGGCACCGCCAGTGTTACTGTCACCGTCGGCAGCTATACAGATCTAAACGGCAACCTCGGCACCAGCGGCAGTGATACTGCAGGCGTGGATACCCAAGGCCCAAGCGTCGTGGTGAACATTGTCGATGACGTGCTAACGGTTGGCGAAACCAGCGAAGTGACCTTCACCTTCAGTGAGAAAGTCACCGGTTTTGACGCCTCTGACTTAGTGGTTGTGGGCGGCACGCTCAGTAACCTTAGCAGCACAGATGGTATCAATTGGACTGCAACCTTCACGCCGACCCCAGGCTTCACTGGCACCGCCAGTGTTACTGTCACCGCCGGCAGCTATACAGATCTAAACGGCAACCTCGGCACCAGCGGCAGTGATACTGCAGGCGTGGATACCCAAGGCCCAAGCGTCGTGGTGAACATTGTCGATGACGTGCTAACGGTTGGCGAAACCAGTGAAGTGACCTTCACCTTCAGTGAGAAAGTCACCGGTTTTGACGCCTCTGACTTAGTGGTTGTGGGCGGCACGCTCAGTAACCTTAGCAGCACAGATGGTATCAATTGGACTGCAACCTTCACGCCGACCCCAGGCTTCACTGGCACCGCCAGTGTTACTGTCACCGCCGGCAGCTATACAGATCTAAACGGCAACCTCGGCACCAGCGGCAGTGATACTGCAGGCGTGGATACCCAAGGCCCAAGCGTCGTGGTGAACATTGTCGATGACGTGCTAACGGTTGGCGAAACCAGTGAAGTGACCTTCACCTTCAGTGAGAAAGTCACCGGTTTTGACGCCTCTGACTTAGTGGTTGTGGGCGGCACGCTCAGTAACCTTAGCAGCACAGATGGTATCAATTGGACTGCAACCTTCACGCCGACCCCAGGCTTCACTGGCACCGCCAGTGTTACTGTCACCGCCGGCAGCTATACAGATCTAAACGGCAACCTCGGCACCAGCGGCAGTGATACTGCAGGCGTGGATACCCAAGGCCCAAGCGTCGTGGTGAACATTGTCGATGACGTGCTAACGGTTGGCGAAACCAGCGAAGTGACCTTCACCTTCAGTGAGAAAGTCACCGGTTTTGACGCCTCTGACTTAGTGGTTGTCGGCGGCACGCTCAGTAACCTTAGCAGCACAGATGGTATCAATTGGACTGCAACCTTCACGCCGACCCCAGGCTTCACTGGCACCGCCAGTGTTACTGTCACCGCCGGCAGCTATACAGATCTAAACGGCAACCTCGGCACCAGCGGCAGTGATACTGCAGGCGTGGATACCCAAGGCCCAAGCGTCGTGGTGAACATTGTCGATGACGTGCTAACGGTTGGCGAAACCAGTGAAGTGACCTTCACCTTCAGTGAGAAAGTCACCGGTTTTGACGCCTCTGACTTAGTGGTTGTGGGCGGCACGCTCAGTAACCTTAGCAGCACAGATGGTATCAATTGGACTGCAACCTTCACGCCGACCCCAGGCTTCACTGGCACCGCCAGTGTTACTGTCACCGCCGGCAGCTATACAGATCTAAACGGCAACCTCGGCACCAGCGGCAGTGATACTGCAGGCGTGGATACCCAAGGCCCAAGCGTCGTGGTGAACATTGTCGATGACGTGCTAACGGTTGGCGAAACCAGTGAAGTGACCTTCACCTTCAGTGAGAAAGTCACCGGTTTTGACGCCTCTGACTTAGTGGTTGTGGGCGGCACGCTCAGTAACCTTAGCAGCACAGATGGTATCAATTGGACTGCAACCTTCACGCCGACCCCAGGCTTCACTGGCACCGCCAGTGTTACTGTCACCGTCGGCAGCTATACAGATCTAAACGGCAACCTCGGCACCAGCGGCAGTGATACTGCAGGCGTGGATACCCAAGGCCCAAGCGTCGTGGTGAACATTGTCGATGACGTGCTAACGGTTGGCGAAACCAGCGAAGTGACCTTCACCTTCAGTGAGAAAGTCACCGGTTTTGACGCCTCTGACTTAGTGGTTGTGGGCGGCACGCTCAGTAACCTTAGCAGCACAGATGGTATCAATTGGACTGCAACCTTCACGCCGACCCCAGGCTTCACTGGCACCGCCAGTGTTACTGTCACCGCCGGCAGCTATACAGATCTAAACGGCAACCTCGGCACCAGCGGCAGTGATACTGCAGGCGTGGATACCCAAGGCCCAAGCGTCGTGGTGAACATTGTCGATGACGTGCTAACGGTTGGCGAAACCAGTGAAGTGACCTTCACCTTCAGTGAGAAAGTCACCGGTTTTGACGCCTCTGACTTAGTGGTTGTGGGCGGCACGCTCAGTAACCTTAGCAGCACAGATGGTATCAATTGGACTGCAACCTTCACGCCGACCCCAGGCTTCACTGGCACCGCCAGTGTTACTGTCACCGTCGGCAGCTATACAGATCTAAACGGCAACCTCGGCACCAGCGGCAGTGATACTGCAGGCGTGGATACCCAAGGCCCAAGCGTCGTGGTGAACATTGTCGATGACGTGCTAACGGTTGGCGAAACCAGTGAAGTGACCTTCACCTTCAGTGAGAAAGTCACCGGTTTTGACGCCTCTGACTTAGTGGTTGTGGGCGGCACGCTCAGTAACCTTAGCAGCACAGATGGTATCAATTGGACTGCAACCTTCACGCCGACCCCAGGCTTCACTGGCACCGCCAGTGTTACTGTCACCGCCGGCAGCTATACAGATCTAAACGGCAACCTCGGCACCAGCGGCAGTGATACTGCAGGCGTGGATACCCAAGGCCCAAGCGTCGTGGTGAACATTGTCGATGACGTGCTAACGGTTGGCGAAACCAGTGAAGTGACCTTCACCTTCAGTGAGAAAGTCACCGGTTTTGACGCCTCTGACTTAGTGGTTGTGGGCGGCACGCTCAGTAACCTTAGCAGCACAGATGGTATCAATTGGACTGCAACCTTCACGCCGACCCCAGGCTTCACTGGCACCGCCAGTGTTACTGTCACCGCCGGCAGCTATACAGATCTAAACGGCAACCTCGGCACCAGCGGCAGTGATACTGCAGGCGTGGATACCCAAGGCCCAAGCGTCGTGGTGAACATTGTCGATGACGTGCTAACGGTTGGCGAAACCAGCGAAGTGACCTTCACCTTCAGTGAGAAAGTCACCGGTTTTGACGCCTCTGACTTAGTGGTTGTCGGCGGCACGCTCAGTAACCTTAGCAGCACAGATGGTATCAATTGGACTGCAACCTTCACGCCGACCCCAGGCTTCACTGGCACCGCCAGTGTTACTGTCACCGCCGGCAGCTATACAGATCTAAACGGCAACCTCGGCACCAGCGGCAGTGATACTGCAGGCGTGGATACCCAAGGCCCAAGCGTCGTGGTGAACATTGTCGATGACGTGCTAACGGTTGGCGAAACCAGTGAAGTGACCTTCACCTTCAGTGAGAAAGTCACCGGTTTTGACGCCTCTGACTTAGTGGTTGTGGGCGGCACGCTCAGTAACCTTAGCAGCACAGATGGTATCAATTGGACTGCAACCTTCACGCCGACCCCAGGCTTCACTGGCACCGCCAGTGTTACTGTCACCGCCGGCAGCTATACAGATCTAAACGGCAACCTCGGCACCAGCGGCAGTGATACTGCAGGCGTGGATACCCAAGGCCCAAGCGTCGTGGTGAACATTGTCGATGACGTGCTAACGGTTGGCGAAACCAGCGAAGTGACCTTCACCTTCAGTGAGAAAGTCACCGGTTTTGACGCCTCTGACTTAGTGGTTGTGGGCGGCACGCTCAGTAACCTTAGCAGCACAGATGGTATCAATTGGACTGCAACCTTCACGCCGACCCCAGGCTTCACTGGCACCGCCAGTGTTACTGTCACCGCCGGCAGCTATACAGATCTAAACGGCAACCTCGGCACCAGCGGCAGTGATACTGCAGGCGTGGATACCCAAGGCCCAAGCGTCGTGGTGAACATTGTCGATGACGTGCTAACGGTTGGCGAAACCAGTGAAGTGACCTTCACCTTCAGTGAGAAAGTCACCGGTTTTGACGCCTCTGACTTAGTGGTTGTGGGCGGCACGCTCAGTAACCTTAGCAGCACAGATGGTATCAATTGGACTGCAACCTTCACGCCGACCCCAGGCTTCACTGGCACCGCCAGTGTTACTGTCACCGCCGGCAGCTATACAGATCTAAACGGCAACCTCGGCACCAGCGGCAGTGATACTGCAGGCGTGGATACCCAAGGCCCAAGCGTCGTGGTGAACATTGTCGATGACGTGCTAACGGTTGGCGAAACCAGTGAAGTGACCTTCACCTTCAGTGAGAAAGTCACCGGTTTTGACGCCTCTGACTTAGTGGTTGTGGGCGGCACGCTCAGTAACCTTAGCAGCACAGATGGTATCAATTGGACTGCAACCTTCACGCCGACCCCAGGCTTCACTGGCACCGCCAGTGTTACTGTCACCGCCGGCAGCTATACAGATCTAAACGGCAACCTCGGCACCAGCGGCAGTGATACTGCAGGCGTGGATACCCAAGGCCCAAGCGTCGTGGTGAACATTGTCGATGACGTGCTAACGGTTGGCGAAACCAGCGAAGTGACCTTCACCTTCAGTGAGAAAGTCACCGGTTTTGACGCCTCTGACTTAGTGGTTGTCGGCGGCACGCTCAGTAACCTTAGCAGCACAGATGGTATCAATTGGACTGCAACCTTCACGCCGACCCCAGGCTTCACTGGCACCGCCAGTGTTACTGTCACCGCCGGCAGCTATACAGATCTAAACGGCAACCTCGGCACCAGCGGCAGTGATACTGCAGGCGTGGATACCCAAGGCCCAAGCGTCGTGGTGAACATTGTCGATGACGTGCTAACGGTTGGCGAAACCAGTGAAGTGACCTTCACCTTCAGTGAGAAAGTCACCGGTTTTGACGCCTCTGACTTAGTGGTTGTCGGCGGCACGCTCAGTAACCTTAGCAGCACAGATGGTATCAATTGGACTGCAACCTTCACGCCGACCCCAGGCTTCACTGGCACCGCCAGTGTTACTGTCACCGCCGGCAGCTATACAGATCTAAACGGCAACCTCGGCACCAGCGGCAGTGATACTGCAGGCGTGGATACCCAAGGCCCAAGCGTCGTGGTGAACATTGTCGATGACGTGCTAACGGTTGGCGAAACCAGTGAAGTGACCTTCACCTTCAGTGAGAAAGTCACCGGTTTTGACGCCTCTGACTTAGTGGTTGTGGGCGGCACGCTCAGTAACCTTAGCAGCACAGATGGTATCAATTGGACTGCAACCTTCACGCCGACCCCAGGCTTCACTGGCACCGCCAGTGTTACTGTCACCGCCAGTGTTACTGTCACCGTCGGCAGCTATACAGATCTAAACGGCAACCTCGGCACCAGCGGCAGTGATACTGCAGGCGTGGATACCCAAGGCCCAAGCGTCGTGGTGAACATTGTCGATGACGTGCTAACGGTTGGCGAAACCAGCGAAGTGACCTTCACCTTCAGTGAGAAAGTCACCGGTTTTGACGCCTCTGACTTAGTGGTTGTGGGCGGCACGCTCAGTAACCTTAGCAGCACAGATGGTATCAATTGGACTGCAACCTTCACGCCGACCCCAGGCTTCACTGGCACCGCCAGTGTTACTGTCACCGCCGGCAGCTATACAGATCTAAACGGCAACCTCGGCACCAGCGGCAGTGATACTGCAGGCGTGGATACCCAAGGCCCAAGCGTCGTGGTGAACATTGTCGATGACGTGCTAACGGTTGGCGAAACCAGTGAAGTGACCTTCACCTTCAGTGAGAAAGTCACCGGTTTTGACGCCTCTGACTTAGTGGTTGTCGGCGGCACGCTCAGTAACCTTAGCAGCACAGATGGTATCAATTGGACTGCAACCTTCACGCCGACCCCAGGCTTCACTGGCACCGCCAGTGTTACTGTCACCGTCGGCAGCTATACAGATCTAAACGGCAACCTCGGCACCAGCGGCAGTGATACTGCAGGCGTGGATACCCAAGGCCCAAGCGTCGTGGTGAACATTGTCGATGACGTGCTAACGGTTGGCGAAACCAGTGAAGTGACCTTCACCTTCAGTGAGAAAGTCACCGGTTTTGACGCCTCTGACTTAGTGGTTGTGGGCGGCACGCTCAGTAACCTTAGCAGCACAGATGGTATCAATTGGACTGCAACCTTCACGCCGACCCCAGGCTTCACTGGCACCGCCAGTGTTACTGTCACCGCCGGCAGCTATACAGATCTAAACGGCAACCTCGGCACCAGCGGCAGTGATACTGCAGGCGTGGATACCCAAGGCCCAAGCGTCGTGGTGAACATTGTCGATGACGTGCTAACGGTTGGCGAAACCAGTGAAGTGACCTTCACCTTCAGTGAGAAAGTCACCGGTTTTGACGCCTCTGACTTAGTGGTTGTGGGCGGCACGCTCAGTAACCTTAGCAGCACAGATGGTATCAATTGGACTGCAACCTTCACGCCGACCCCAGGCTTCACTGGCACCGCCAGTGTTACTGTCACCGCCGGCAGCTATACAGATCTAAACGGCAACCTCGGCACCAGCGGCAGTGATACTGCAGGCGTGGATACCCAAGGCCCAAGCGTCGTGGTGAACATTGTCGATGACGTGCTAACGGTTGGCGAAACCAGCGAAGTGACCTTCACCTTCAGTGAGAAAGTCACCGGTTTTGACGCCTCTGACTTAGTGGTTGTGGGCGGCACGCTCAGTAACCTTAGCAGCACAGATGGTATCAATTGGACTGCAACCTTCACGCCGACCCCAGGCTTCACTGGCACCGCCAGTGTTACTGTCACCGCCGGCAGCTATACAGATCTAAACGGCAACCTCGGCACCAGCGGCAGTGATACTGCAGGCGTGGATACCCAAGGCCCAAGCGTCGTGGTGAACATTGTCGATGACGTGCTAACGGTTGGCGAAACCAGTGAAGTGACCTTCACCTTCAGTGAGAAAGTCACCGGTTTTGACGCCTCTGACTTAGTGGTTGTGGGCGGCACGCTCAGTAACCTTAGCAGCACAGATGGTATCAATTGGACTGCAACCTTCACGCCGACCCCAGGCTTCACTGGCACCGCCAGTGTTACTGTCACCGTCGGCAGCTATACAGATCTAAACGGCAACCTCGGCACCAGCGGCAGTGATACTGCAGGCGTGGATACCCAAGGCCCAAGCGTCGTGGTGAACATTGTCGATGACGTGCTAACGGTTGGCGAAACCAGCGAAGTGACCTTCACCTTCAGTGAGAAAGTCACCGGTTTTGACGCCTCTGACTTAGTGGTTGTGGGCGGCACGCTCAGTAACCTTAGCAGCACAGATGGTATCAATTGGACTGCAACCTTCACGCCGACCCCAGGCTTCACTGGCACCGCCAGTGTTACTGTCACCGCCGGCAGCTATACAGATCTAAACGGCAACCTCGGCACCAGCGGCAGTGATACTGCAGGCGTGGATACCCAAGGCCCAAGCGTCGTGGTGAACATTGTCGATGACGTGCTAACGGTTGGCGAAACCAGTGAAGTGACCTTCACCTTCAGTGAGAAAGTCACCGGTTTTGACGCCTCTGACTTAGTGGTTGTGGGCGGCACGCTCAGTAACCTTAGCAGCACAGATGGTATCAATTGGACTGCAACCTTCACGCCGACCCCAGGCTTCACTGGCACCGCCAGTGTTACTGTCACCGCCGGCAGCTATACAGATCTAAACGGCAACCTCGGCACCAGCGGCAGTGATACTGCAGGCGTGGATACCCAAGGCCCAAGCGTCGTGGTGAACATTGTCGATGACGTGCTAACGGTTGGCGAAACCAGTGAAGTGACCTTCACCTTCAGTGAGAAAGTCACCGGTTTTGACGCCTCTGACTTAGTGGTTGTGGGCGGCACGCTCAGTAACCTTAGCAGCACAGATGGTATCAATTGGACTGCAACCTTCACGCCGACCCCAGGCTTCACTGGCACCGCCAGTGTTACTGTCACCGCCGGCAGCTATACAGATCTAAACGGCAACCTCGGCACCAGCGGCAGTGATACTGCAGGCGTGGATACCCAAGGCCCAAGCGTCGTGGTGAACATTGTCGATGACGTGCTAACGGTTGGCGAAACCAGCGAAGTGACCTTCACCTTCAGTGAGAAAGTCACCGGTTTTGACGCCTCTGACTTAGTGGTTGTGGGCGGCACGCTCAGTAACCTTAGCAGCACAGATGGTATCAATTGGACTGCAACCTTCACGCCGACCCCAGGCTTCACTGGCACCGCCAGTGTTACTGTCACCGCCGGCAGCTATACAGATCTAAACGGCAACCTCGGCACCAGCGGCAGTGATACTGCAGGCGTGGATACCCAAGGCCCAAGCGTCGTGGTGAACATTGTCGATGACGTGCTAACGGTTGGCGAAACCAGTGAAGTGACCTTCACCTTCAGTGAGAAAGTCACCGGTTTTGACGCCTCTGACTTAGTGGTTGTGGGCGGCACGCTCAGTAACCTTAGCAGCACAGATGGTATCAATTGGACTGCAACCTTCACGCCGACCCCAGGCTTCACTGGCACCGCCAGTGTTACTGTCACCGCCGGCAGCTATACAGATCTAAACGGCAACCTCGGCACCAGCGGCAGTGATACTGCAGGCGTGGATACCCAAGGCCCAAGCGTCGTGGTGAACATTGTCGATGACGTGCTAACGGTTGGCGAAACCAGTGAAGTGACCTTCACCTTCAGTGAGAAAGTCACCGGTTTTGACGCCTCTGACTTAGTGGTTGTGGGCGGCACGCTCAGTAACCTTAGCAGCACAGATGGTATCAATTGGACTGCAACCTTCACGCCGACCCCAGGCTTCACTGGCACCGCCAGTGTTACTGTCACCGTCGGCAGCTATACAGATCTAAACGGCAACCTCGGCACCAGCGGCAGTGATACTGCAGGCGTGGATACCCAAGGCCCAAGCGTCGTGGTGAACATTGTCGATGACGTGCTAACGGTTGGCGAAACCAGCGAAGTGACCTTCACCTTCAGTGAGAAAGTCACCGGTTTTGACGCCTCTGACTTAGTGGTTGTGGGCGGCACGCTCAGTAACCTTAGCAGCACAGATGGTATCAATTGGACTGCAACCTTCACGCCGACCCCAGGCTTCACTGGCACCGCCAGTGTTACTGTCACCGCCGGCAGCTATACAGATCTAAACGGCAACCTCGGCACCAGCGGCAGTGATACTGCAGGCGTGGATACCCAAGGCCCAAGCGTCGTGGTGAACATTGTCGATGACGTGCTAACGGTTGGCGAAACCAGTGAAGTGACCTTCACCTTCAGTGAGAAAGTCACCGGTTTTGACGCCTCTGACTTAGTGGTTGTGGGCGGCACGCTCAGTAACCTTAGCAGCACAGATGGTATCAATTGGACTGCAACCTTCACGCCGACCCCAGGCTTCACTGGCACCGCCAGTGTTACTGTCACCGCCGGCAGCTATACAGATCTAAACGGCAACCTCGGCACCAGCGGCGTCGATACCGCTGGGGTCGACACCTCGGCACCTAATACACCAACCGTACTAATTGTTGATGATGGTAACCCAGGTGATGGCCTGTTAACTGCGGCTGAAATGGGCAACGATGGTGTGCAGCTTACCGTATCAATCAACGGTACTGATTTTGAAGCCGGTGGCTATGTCACACTCACCATTGATGGCGGTGCCGCAATTCAACTGAGCTTTGCTGACTTCACTGATAATGGCAGTGGTAGCCTGACCTTTGATAACTATACCTACGCTAACGGCGTTATCAGCTGGACTGAAACTGCCCCAGCTGACGGTCAAAGCATCACGGTCACCGCTACGCAAACCGATAAGGCGGGTAACACTTCTGCTGAAGGTTCTGACACGGCTCTGGTTGACACCACAGCACCCACTGCACCGACCGTATTAATTGTCGATGACGCTAATCCAGATGATGGCCTGCTGACGCAAGGCGAAATCGACGGAAATGGTGCAGGTGTACAGTTGACCGTGAGCATCGATGCCGAGGACTTCAGTGCTGGCGGTCACGTGAACCTGACTATCGTCAATGCTGGCGTGACCACCAATGTGGAATTAAAGCTGGTGAATGGCGAGCTGCAGTTTGCCAATGGCAATCCTGCGACTGGCTACAGCTACAACGCCACCACGGGCGTGATCAGCTGGACGGAAACGCGTCCGGCGGACGGTGCACTGCTGAAGGTGGAAGCAACCCAAACCGACAAGGCAGGTAACACCTCAGACAAGGGCAGCGACCAAGCGACTGTCATTTATACGAGTGACGATAGCTTTACCAAGCAAGAAGATCAGTTAGTAACAGGTCAACTTTTGACTAACGACCATTCAAGTAATACAAGTATCGTCAGCTTTACCGTCATGTATAACGGCACACTAACAAGCTTCAATGCAGGTCAAACTGTGGCCCTTTCCATAGGTAGCTTGCTAATACAAGCTAATGGAGAGTTCAAATTTATACCTAATCAACACTGGTCAGGCGATGTGTCCACTGTTACGTACACGACTAATACGGGAGATACGGCAACACTCAATATTACAGTACAACCAGTTGCCGATAAGCCATTGGTTGACGTGATACTGACCGCTAATGGCACACCACTTTACAGTGGTTTCATCAGCTCAGGAATTACAACTGAAC
Organism: Shewanella sp. GD03713; assembly: GCF_029843705.1. NCBI lineage: Bacteria > Pseudomonadati > Pseudomonadota > Gammaproteobacteria > Alteromonadales > Shewanellaceae > Shewanella > Shewanella sp. GD03713. The sequence goes on along the minus strand of NZ_JAOCIW010000001.1, from coordinate 422,019 downwards.
AGTTCCGCAATGGCGATTTTACTCACCAACCATTCAATACTGGAGCTAAACAAACAGATGCTTCCAGTGGCCAAGATACAGTATATGGTTCGAATGGAAACGATCACATAGTTAGCACGAATGGCGGTGGAGATCACTTGCTTGGTTATGCTGGCAATGATGTGCTAGTCGGCGGAGATGCTATTCAAGGTGATACAATTAATGGCGGTATTGGGAATGATATCTTAGTTGCAGGACTTGGCCAAGATAGCTTATATGGTGGCGAAGGGAATGATATTGCCGTCCTTATGGGCAATCGCGCTGATTATATCATCACGAAAGACTATAGATATTCACAGTGGGACAACTGGTTCAACTTCACAACAATTGAGCACGGACAAACAATAACAAAAGCACTGCACGATATCGAATATATCCAATTTGATGACGGCATTTATGAATTGGACAAGAACACTGGTGAGCTCGTCATGGTTCAGCCAACCTATGTTGACTACCCAGTTGAAATCCATGCATCTCTAACTGATCGTGACGGCAGCGAATTGCTCGACTCCATTGAATTGAGTGGTTTGCCTGCTGGCACACAAGTGTTCTACAACGGACAACTACTCGGTGTAGCTGACAATGATGGCAAGCTACTGCTAGATTACGACGGCCCTGATGGCTGGACTGGTGGCAATCTCTGGGCTGAAAATGCACTGGACGCTACGTTGACTGGAGTCACAATTCGCGTTCCAGGAACAAGTGCAGGTCAGGTTGACTTGGTAGTTGAAGCGGTTGCCAGAGAGAAAGGGACCGATCTCACTAATTCTGCAACGGGTGAAGATACCATCCGTCTTGATTACTTCAAGGGCACAGAAGGTGAGCCAGGAGACCAAAATGTCAATTTTGGCAGCGAACACAATATTGTTGTGGGAGACCTTGACGGTAGCATTGTTCTGCCAGGTCAAAACTACAATATTGCCTTTATGGTCGATAGCTCAGGCAGTATTAACGCTGATACGCTAGAGACGATGAAATTGCAGTTGGCTCAGGTATTGGAAACCCTCAAAGACAGTGCAAGCGGCCAACAAAGTGGTACGGTGAAAATTTTCTTGGTTGATTTTGATACTCACGCCAAGGGCAGCATCAGTGTAGATCTTAGTGACCCCAATGCATTAGATATTCTTCAAGATGCCTTAGATGATATGAGCAGCGGCGGCGGCACCAACTATGAGGATGTATTCACAACTACGGCCAACTGGTTCGCCAATGGTGATGCCCAAAATAATAGTGGGGCGACTAATCTTGCCTTCTTTATTACCGACGGCAAACCAACCTACTACAATGCTGTTCCTGGTGGTAACCCACTGGTATACGACACTTGGGGGAGCAATAATGATCGTAGCTTGTCACAACTCATCGGCAGTGGCTACGTATTCGGCCAAGTCTATACAGTTAACGGACATGTGGTGATTGACGAAAATGGTAATGTTTTCAGCGTAGACGTCTTCAACAGCGTGAGCCGGAGCCCTGTTGGAGCAATGCGACCCGATGCCCAAGGTAACTATCAGTACTATGCTTTAGCTGGTAATGGTAGAGACTCCAGCGCGGATACTATATCAAATTCCCAAGCAGGCTTTGCATTGCTCTCAAGCCTAGGCGTCACGGTTCAAGCCATCGGCATGGGTTCGAACATCGATGAGGATGACCTATTACCTTATGACTCTGATGATAATGTTCAAACGAATGTTGATGCTGATGATCTAGCCGATGCAATTCTTGGCGACCAAGTTAACGCCATACCAGGCGCAGATCGTTTTGATGGTGGTGCTGGAGATGATGTCATCTTTGGTGATGCGATACACTTTACTGGCATTAGTGGCCAAGGCTTCGCCGCTATTAAAGCCTACGTTGCCGATAAGCTAGGTATAGCTGATGCTAGTGATGCCCAAGTTCACAGATACATCAGTGAACATAGTGACGAGTTTGACCAATCTGGTGCAAACGACAAAGCAGACATCATTTTGGGTGGTGCTGGTAATGACATTCTATTCGGTCAGGGCGGCAATGATTATTTGGATGGAGGTGCTGGTAAAGATACTCTCTATGGTGGCAATGGTAACGATACTTTGATTGGCGGTGCAGGTAACGATACTCTGATTGGCGGTGCAGGTAACGATACTCTGATCGGTGGCTTAGGTGATGACGTTCTACGTGGTGATAGTGGTAATGATACCTTCGTATGGCGCTATGCGGATGCTGACAAAGGCACAGACCACATCATGGACTTCAATGTGAGTGAAGATAAGCTCGATCTGAGTGATTTACTCCAAGGAGAAACGGCTGGCACGTTAGAAAGCTATCTGAACTTTAGCTTAGATAGCAATGGTTCTACCGTTATCGATATCGATGCTAACAAGGATGGCGTATTCGATCAACATATCGTACTGGATGGAGTTAATCTGTTTAGCCAATATAGTGCTACCGATAATGCAGGCGTCATCAATGGACTACTGGGCACTAATGGTAACGGCCCTCTGATCATCGATGCGGCGCCTGTCACACCTGATGCACCACAGGGTGTTACATCATTAATAGACCCTCATAACAACAACGGTACTATCATTCCTTAGGAAATCAGTTCATATGGCCTATAGAAATATAGGCCATCATGACCCATACTTCTGATAATAAAATAAAAATCAAAGGATAGATAAGTAGGTGCCTGTTACAGCCTCAGAAAAAGTTGAGCAGTGGACTATTTCCGCTTCACAGCGGGTAATAGTCGACCCTCTACTTGATTGTTTAGTGTTGCTCACTGAACACTTTGGAAATCCATGCTCGAGTGATTCACTTGCGGCAGGTCTGCCCTTGTCTGGGGCAGCATTAACTCCCGATTTAGTACCGCAAGCGGCATCTCGTGCTGGACTAGCGGCAAAACTATCGCGTAAGGGGTTAAACGAAATATCCCCGATACTGCTGCCATGTATTTTGCTCTTAAAAGACAAGAAAGCCTGTATCCTGCGCGAACTCAACCTCGAGTCAGATAGAGCGGTTATCCAACTGCCTGAAACCGGCGGTGAAGAAGTGCTCACAATAGAGGCACTTGAAACCTTATATGTCGGCTATTTATTCCTTGTAAAACAGGAATACCGTGGCGATATGGGGTTCGACGTTTACTTACACGACAATAAAACCCATTGGTTAGTACAAACCTTAAAAGACTCCGCGCCCATTTATCGAGATGCGTTAATCGCCTCGGTGTTGGTCAACATCTTTGCGTTAGTCTCTCCACTGTTCATCATGAATGTGTATGACAAGGTTGTGCCTAACCTAGCCTTCGAGTCCCTATGGGTATTAGCCATAGGTGCATCTATCGCTTACCTATTTGACTTAATCATGCGACAACTTCGAAGTTATTTGATTGATGTTGCTGGTAAAAAAGTCGATATCATAGTGTCATCACGGCTGTTTGCAAAAGCGATTGGCATCCCGCTTGAGCGGCGCGCACCGAGTATTGGCGGCATGGCCAAGCAACTGGGTGAGTTTGATAATATTCGAGAAATTTTAACCTCGGCGACCATCACAACATTGGTCGACTTACCATTTGCACTCTTCTTTCTCATCATCATCTACATTGTAGCGGGGGATTTAGCGGTTATTCCCGTAGTGGGTGGTTTGATTATTATCGGCTTTACGCTTTATACCCAACCTAAGCTAAAAGCTGCCATTGAAGAAGGTAATAAGTTCTCCAGCTTAAAACACGGTCATCTGATCGAAAGCCTCTCTGCTCTTGAATCGATTAAGGCCAACGGCGCCGAAGGGATTGTTCAGCGCAGCTGGCAGCAAATGATCGGCCATAGTGCTAACTGGCAATTGAGATCGAAAAAACTCTCTAACTCAGTCTCCAATATGGCTAACTTCATTGTACAATTTACGGTTGTATGCGTAGTGATTTTAGGGGTATACCGCGTTGCCGATAATGCCATTTCCATGGGAGGGATTATTGCCGCTGTAATGTTATCGAGCCGAGCCATAGCACCGATGGCACAGCTAGCAGGTTTGATGACCCGCGCGAACCATACCGCCAGCGCACTACGCCAGCTCAACGAACTAATGGTACAAGAAGACGAATTCGAGAACAAAGGCCACCTCGTCAGCAAACAACGCTTGATGGGTAAAATCAACGCCGATCACGTGGGCTTTAGCTATCCCGGTTCAGAAAAACCTGTGCTCTACCCTATGACGCTCACCATCAATCCTGGTGAACGTATCGCTATTATTGGCCGCAATGGTTCGGGCAAAAGTACCTTAGCCAAACTCTTGGTTGGCCTATTTCAACCCACCAGCGGGAGCCTGCGTTACGATGGCGTCGACTCGGCGCAAATTCATCCTAGCGATCTTCGCCGTAACTTTGGCTATCTGCCGCAGGACGTCACCCTTTTCCATGGGACTATCAGAGATAACATTCTATTTGGTACTCGCCAAGTGACCGAGCATCAACTGATCCGTGCAGTCCAGCTGTCCGGTGTTAGCCAGTTCACTCACTTAGAAGCAGAGGGTCTGGATCAGCAGGTGGGCGAAGGCGGTATGTCACTGAGCCGCGGTCAAAGACAAACCGTTGCCCTTGCCCGTGCCACACTTAACGATCCACCTGTGCTATTAATGGATGAACCCACAGCCAGTTTGGATGCGCGCGCCGAGCAGCAATTTATTCGCTCTATGCAAAATGTTAGTAAGGACAGAACCTTACTGTTGATCACTCACAAAATGCATTTATTACAACTGGTTGACCGAATTATTGTGCTGGAACGTGGCCATGTGGTTGCCGACGGTCCCAAAGCCGAAGTGTTAGAAAAACTCAATTTTGGCCTAGTGACTGGAGGCCCGAAACAATGAGTAAAAATCTAACCGCAAATGATTTGGACATGGTGGATGACGTTTATGGCGCCATGATGACTGATGCTCCCAGTGGGCACAGACTCATTATTTGGGCCTTGGCAGCTATGGTTGTCTGCTTCTTGTTATGGGCAGGCTTTGCCAAGTTGGATAAAGTCACTACGGGTTCGGGTAAGGTCATTCCCTCTTCGCAAGTGCAAGTAATCCAGAGTCTCGATGGCGGCATCATGCAGGAGCTGTATGTGCGAGAAGGCGATGTCGTCACTAAAGGCCAACCTTTGGTTCGCATCGATGACACACGTTTTCGCTCCGACTTTGCTCAACAAGAGCAAGAGGTTTTTGGTTTAAAAACCAATGCCATCCGTATGCGTGCCGAGCTAGACAGCATATTGATTTCAGACATGACCTCAGACTGGCGTGAACAAGTTAAAGTCACCAAGAAAGCCCTAGTGTTTCCTGAAAGCCTAATCGAGGCTGAGCCAGCGCTAGTGAAAAGACAGCAGGAAGAATACAACGGCCGCTTAGACAACCTAAGCAACCAGTTGGAAATTCTGGTACGTCAAATCCAGCAAAGACAGCAGGAAATTGATGATCTCGCCTCAAAAACCACCACCTTAACGACCAGTATGCAGTTGATTTCGAGGGAACTCGAGCTCACTCGGCCACTCGCCAAAAAAGGCATCGTGCCCGAAGTCGAATTACTCAAGCTTGAGCGTGCCGTTAACGATGCCCAAGGTGAGCTAAACTCCTTACGATTACTCAGACCTAAGCTGAAGGCCGCATTAGACGAAGCGATTCTTAAGCGCCGTGAAGCCGTATTCGTTTATGCCGCCGATCTTCGCGCACAACTTAACGAAACCCAAACACGCTTATCACGTATGAACGAGGCTCAAGTGGGTGCGCAGGATAAGGTGAGTAAAGCAATTATTACTTCCCCTGTTAACGGTACCATCAAGTCTGTGCATATCAATACCTTAGGAGGTGTTGTTCAGCCTGGTGTCGATATCGTGGAAATCGTTCCCTCAGAGGACCAACTGCTGATTGAAACCAAGATCTTACCAAAGGATATTGCGTTTCTGCACACAGGATTACCCGCGGTCGTCAAAGTCACGGCCTACGATTTTACGCGCTACGGCGGCCTAAAAGGTACAGTCGAGCATATTAGTGCCGATACTTCACAGGACGATGAAGGAAATAGCTTCTACCTTATAAAGGTAAGAACAGAAGAATCCAGTTTAGTAAAAGACGATGGCACACAGATGCCAATTATTCCGGGAATGTTAACGACCGTTGACGTTATCACCGGACAAAGATCCATTCTTGAGTACATTTTAAATCCAATTTTAAGGGCTAAGGATACCGCGCTCAGAGAGCGTTAAGCCTGTTATAAACCGGGAGGTTTGCAATGAAGACTTCAGTTAGACAACAATTTCAATGTTCAAAACTAGCGATTGTATTATCAGTTATCCTGTTACCGCTATCGGCTCACAGCCAAACGCTCGAACAAGCGGTAGCACATACACTTGATACAAATCCTGACTTGCGCGTTGCGTTTAACCGCTTCAAGGCCAGAGAAGAGCAAGTGAATCAAGCGATTGCGGGCTATATGCCAACAATTGATGTCACTGGTGGCTATGGCTATGAACAAACCGACAGTGTATCGACTCGTCGACGCCCGAATGTGGGTGATGTTGATAGCAAAGGAGTTGCTGAACTCAACCGAGGTGAGTTTGGTGTGAGCTTAAAGCAAATGCTATTTGATGGCTTTTATACCAGCAGTGAAGTTGATCGTTATAGCTTTGAAGCCAGTGCAGACCAGTGGGCGCTTCTTGCCGCAGCAGAAGACATGGCACTTGATGTCAGTAAGGTCTACCTCAACTATCTGCGCACCGATGAGGTGCTCAAATTGGCTGAGAAAAACCTCAACAGCCACAAAGATATTTATGAGCAAATCAAACAACGTACCGATTCAGGTTTAGGCTCGACTGCGGATCTCTCACAAATTACCGGTCGTCTCGCCCGTGCCAATGCGAACGTCATTTCTGCACGTAATAATCTACTCGATGCCAAAGCACAATTTATTCGTGTGATCGCGGCTGATCCTGTTGATTTGATCCAACCCGTACCGGATGCAGATTTACTGCCGAAAGATCTTAACTCGGGCCTTACCGACGCGCAGGAAAACCACCCGATTTTAAAATCCGCAGCCAATGATATTCGCGCCGCCGAGAACGAACGTTCGTCGGTGCAAGCAAGTTATTATCCACAAGTCTCGTTAGAGTTAAATGGTAACTGGAACAACGATGTGGGCGGTGAAGACGGCGTTAGCGCGTTAGCCAGCCAAAACGTTGGCGGTTACAACAACGATCTGGTTGCTATGGTGAGAGTGAGATACAACCTGTTCGCTGGCGGTAAAGATCTCGCCCGCGAAAAAGAAACAGCCTACAAGTTAGGTGAGGCCAAAGAAATCCGTCAACGCGCGCAGCGTGAAGTGGTTGAAGGCGTGAACTTAGCGTGGAACGCCTATGAAATGTTAGCCCCACAGAAGCAATATATCCGCGACCATGTGATGGCAGCAAAGGACACCCAATCTGCTTATGCCCAACAGTTTAACTTGGGCCAACGCAGCTTACTCGACTTACTCGATACCGAAAACGAGCTGTTTGAGGCACGTAAAGATTACTTACAAGCCGAATACGATGAAATCATTGCAAAATATCGCGTACTCAACTCTACTGGACGTTTACTTGACTCCTTAAAAGTTACTCGCCCAGAAGCATGGCGTGGTGAGCGCAACTACGAGGGAGGAGCCAACCAATGAAAACCCTAATTCTATTTATGAGCGTGGCGCTTTTAGCTGGTTGTTCCATGCGGGATACAGTTAATATTGAAGAAATGACCACGACTCAGGCCTATGATCTGTCCGACAAGGATGGTGATGGCGTGATTGAAGCACGTGAGCGTTGCAACGACACCGCCAAAGGCGCAGGTACGGATAATTATGGTTGCGGTCAAGTAAAAGCGATTAATGAGCGTAAGGAAATCAATGTATTATTTCCAAATGACTCAGCTTATATTGCACCAGAGTACTATCCTCAGATTGAAGAAATTGCGATGTTTTTACGTCAATATCCCACGACTAAAGTGACTATAGAAGGTCACACTAGCCGCACTGGGACAGATGAAAGAAACGCCGTACTTTCTCAAGAACGTGCTGATGCCGTCACCGCGGTGCTAGCGGATCGCTTCAGCATCGACAGAGCTCGACTCACAGCCATTGGCTACGGCTCTAGCCGTCCATTGGTACTCGAGCATACGCCTGATGCTGAAACCCGTAACCGCCGCGTAGTCGCGGAAGTGACCGGTGATGATACGACGACAGATATGAAATGGACGATTTACTCTGTCGATGAACCCACTAAATAAAGGCTAACAGAATAGGCTATGAACGGCAGGCTAAGGGATTACAATTCGTTTTTGCGGGCCTGTCGCTTAAGCCTAATCGCGTCTGCGCTTGCGGTCGGCTGTTTATATGCCAGCCCGACCCAAAAGCTGGATGAAGCCAAAATTACCTCAACGCTGGAGAAGCGTTATGGTGAGCGCGCGGGTATGCGTGCAAGAGCTTGGTTTAAAGTGGTGGCAGAAGCCAGCACGCTCGACGAAAAAGATAAACTTTTAAAAGTGAACAACTTTTTTAACTTATTCCGCTTCGTCGATGACATCAAGTTATGGGGAGAATCAAACTACTGGGCGACTCCAATGGAGTTTATTGGCGTAAATGGTGGCGACTGTGAGGACTTTTCCATTGCCAAATATTTCACGTTACTCCAATTAGGTGTGCCCGAAGATAAGATGCGGATCACTATGGTTAAAGCCACGAGCGTGAATCAGTATCATATGGTGTTGGCTTACTATGATACGCCTTCATCCATCCCTCTAGTACTCGATAATCTCGACCATGTCATCAAACCCGCAACACAACGTAAAGATCTCATACCCGTTTACAGTTTTAACGGTAAACAGTTATGGCTAAATAAAGAACAGGGACGAGGCGTTTTAGCTGGCTCGTCAACACGACTCGAAAAATGGAATGACCTTAACCATAGGTTAGGGGTTGATCGCCTAAGACAACCCAAATTAAAACTGGAGTAGCACCCAAGATGACACTGTTTAGACAGATTTATTCGCTGCTTTTTAGCCTGTTTTTGTTAGTAGTAGCAAGCCTTGGCTATGTGCAATTCACTGAGACTCAAAGCTTTTTAACCAAGCAAATGGAATCGGATCTAAACAACGCCAGTACTTCGCTTGGATTAATGCTTACTCCTGCACTTGAAGCTGGCGATACTGCGGCTGCCGAAACCTTAGTTAACGTTATTTTTGAAGGCGGCTATTATCAAAATATCAAGTTGACTTGGATGGTTGATGGCAAACAACAGGAATGGAATAACCCGCTAAAAATTGAAGATGTGCCCCAATGGTTCATCAATTTAAAACTATTTAAGACAATCAAAAAAGAAAGCACTATTACCTCTGGATGGTTACAACTGGCTCAACTAGAAATCACTGCGCACCCAGGTTTTGGTTACCATGAATTATGGCGAATTATGTCAAATACCATTATCGCCTTTTCATTGCTGTTTTTAGTCGCAATTTTTACTGCAAGATTAGGATTAACTTGGATCCTAAAACCACTCCACGCTTTATCTGATCATGCTAAAAAGATTGCTGCGCGCCAGTTTGGCCCCGATATGCCCTTGCCTAAGACCACAGAACTCAAAGATCTCGTTACCGCATTCAACAGTATGTCAGCTCAACTTAAACAACTCTTCCAATCGCTCGATGAAGAAGTTGGTACTTTACGTAAAAAGAATCTCACAGACCCCGCCTCTGGACTGCCTAACCGCCAATATGTGGTGAGCCGTCTCAATGGCTGGCTAAGCGAACCGAGTAGCGGTGCCCTATTTTTAGCTAAGCTAGACTGGCTCGAAGAAGTTCACAGTAAATATGGCTATCAGGTTCGCGATGAAACCATTCGCCTATTGGCCGAAAAACTGGTTCAGCAACTCAATGAGATCACCCCATCCGTGGTGGCGCGTATTGCCGCGTTTGAATTTGCTTTCCTCGTTACCGATGTCGAGCACGACCAAATAAGTAAGTACCTGCAAACCCTGATCCGCACCATCAACCAAGAAATCTCTAAAGCAGGCTGTAAGCCCAATGAGAACTTTGCCATCGGTGTCGCTGAACGCATCGGTCAGATGAAGGTGTCAGACATTCTGGCGCAGGCGGATAACGCGCTGCAAAAAGCCCTGAAGGAACATAAATCCTTCCATTGGTTCGAAACAACAGAGCAACAGCTGTTTACCCGTGAACAGTGGCGCGACAACTTAAGCCATGCCATCAGCAATAAGAAGTTTAAGTTCCGTTGGCAGCCTATCCAGTTTTGTAATGGTGATGGTGTCGCCCAGCGAGAGCTTTACTGTCAACTTGAGTTGGGCGATAAGGTGGCCCACGCTGGCCAGTTTATGCCCTATATTGAACTGCTATCACTCGGCTCTCTGCTCGATAAGTGCCTGATTGAGACAGTATATGAGCAAAAACTACTTGAGCGTAACTATGAGCCACTGGCAATCAACCTGACGCATCAAAGTATTAGCGATACCCTGTTCCATGACTGGCTCAATCACTTCCTGCGCAGCATGCCACAGGTCGAGCGCATCTGCTTTGAAATCCCCGAAGCAGGCGTCTATAGCGATTTAGAGTCCTGTGTGCTGTTATGCAATATTATTCGTGATAATGGCGCTAAATTTGGTATCGACCACTTTGGTCGCCAATTTGGCTCAATGTCGTACCTTCAAGAGCTAAGACCAAGTTACGTCAAGCTCGACCAATCCTTCTCCTACTATGACGAGGCCTCACATAATAGCGAGCTCTGCCGCGCCATTATCAATGTCGCCAAAGGATTGGATATTCAGGTGATAGTGACAGGTATCCAAGAAAAAGCGCAGTTAGAACGCTTTGATGAGCTTAAAACTGACGCCTATCAAGGCTTTATCGTTCCGCCAGAGAATATCGACTAAGTCGAATATCTTTGCATTAAGGCTCCTACGGGAGCCTTAATTATTTGAGCGGGGAGAATGGCTACTTGGCTATGTCGTGCAATAACGACTACTCGCAAGGCTTAAACAGAGGCATACAGCCGAGAGACAGATACAAAAAAGCCCCAGTTATTCCTAAGGAATTCTGAGGCTTCAATGTAATTGGTCGGTGATAGAGGATTCGAACCTCTGACCCTCTGGTCCCAAACCAGATGCGCTACCGGACTGCGCTAATCACCGTAACTGTTAACTATTTGCCTGAAAAATCAAGCGCGCTAGTTATGCGAAGAATGTGGTCGGTGATAGAGGATTCGAACCTCTGACCCTCTGGTCCCAAACCAGATGCGCTACCGGACTGCGCTAATCACCGAGATGTAAATGAAATGGGGTGACTGATGGGGCTCGAACCCACGACAACCGGAATCACAATCCGGGACTCTACCAACTGAGCTACAATCACCACTGACTTTCACTTTACTGCTAACCTTCAAGCTCACAACTCATTCGGAGAAATGGTGCGCCCAAAAGGATTCGAACCTTCGGCCTCACCCTCCGGAGGGGTGCGCTCTATCCAGCTGAGCTATGGGCGCTCGCCTTGGTTAGCGCCGCATATAGTATGGACAAATAGCCTTTGAGTCTATAGCTGTTTTGCACTTTTTTTACTGACTGCTCAAGTTTTGATACATTCGCATGCTTTTTCGACGAAACTCCATCGTAAATATGGCTTGGATGTTACGGTATTTCATGTTAAATATAACGTTTGGTAAACAATTAACGCAGAACTGATTAGTGAGTATCATGTTTAGGGATGAAGATGGAACTACCCCGCCTCGAGCTCATGAGGTTGAACGCTTAAAAAAGAGACTTAATCGCCTCAAATATTTGGCGCATAAGTATAAGCGTGCCGAAATCGTTCAAAATGCGTTACTCGAATTATCCCATATCGCGACTCAGGTTTCTTCCCTCGAAGAATTCTATCTAGGTGTGCATCAACACCTAAAGCAACTAATCTCTGCCGATAATTTTTTTATTGCCACTCTAGATGTGAATAGCGGGGACATTTCTGTTCCCTTCTTCGCCGATGAAAAAGACGCCCACCCCGCCCAACTCTATCCCGAGCAATCGCTATCCACCCTGCTACAACAGGGCTTAACGGGCTATGTCTTTCGCACTGGCGAAACCGTATTGTGCGATGAGGCTAAAGTTGACGAACTGGTTCAAGCGGGCGAGATAGTCAATCTCGGCTCGCCTTGTCACCTATGGCTAGGCGTCCCCATTAAACATGAAGGCATAGTGACCGCGGTACTCGTAGTGCAAACCTATGATACCAACGTGAGTTACGGCGATATCGAGGTCGAGTTAATGACCTTTATTTGCCATCACATTGCCGGCGTGATGGAAAGGCTTAAACATCAAGAACAACTAGAACAAGCCATTCAGCAACGCACTAAGGAACTCAGCCAAGCCTACGATAAACTCAAGCAAGAAGTGTATGAGCGCCGCAGAGCCGAGCGGTTACAAAAGTCGTTATTTGAGATTGCTGAACTTGCAAGCTCAGGCTCAGATAACCCTGACTTCTATGCCCAGTTGCATAATGTGATTCGCCATCTTATCCCCGCCAATAACTGTTATATCGCTCTGTTGAATGAAGAAGGCACTCACTTAACCTTCCCGTTTTACGTGCCGCAATTAGGTAATCAACATCCAGGTTCAAGGCCTTTGCAGGATGGATTGACCGAGTATGTGCTTAAACACAAGCGCCCATTATTACTCGACCAAAATGATATCAATGACTTAATCACCTCTGGCGAACTTTACGCTAAAGCCCCCGCACTAAACCACACCCAAACAATGCATCAATGGATAGGTATTCCACTGTTTATCCATGATGAAGTGCGTGGCGCCTTGACCATCTACAGCTTCAGCATGACCCAAAACTACCAAACTAAAGATTTGGAATTGCTGACGTTTGTATCCCAGCATATCGGCGCAGCCATCGAGAAAAAGCTAACGGCAGAATCTTTGCGCCGTAGCTATGAAGAATTAGAAGAAAAAGTCGCGGCACGCACCACGGCTCTTGCCGAGTTAAATAAGGATCTTGAAAAAGAAATCCGCCAACGCCGCAATATGGAAGCCAAGCTAGTGCATGATGCCAAGCACGATGCGCTCACAGGGCTGCCGAATCGCGCCATGTTTATGGAACGCCTCAACCAAGCCATTAAACACGTGCGTCGCCATAGCCTAGAGCAGTTTGCCCTATTGTTTATCGACCTCGACCGCTTTAAGCAAATTAACGACACTATGGGGCATTTAGAGGGGGATAGGTTCTTAATTGAAACCGCTACCCGCCTACGCGCCTGTATTCGCAGTAACGATACCTTAGCCAGACTCGGTGGTGATGAGTTTGTTATCCTGCTCGATAGTATTAATGGTATTAACGATGCCCGTGATGTTGCCGAGCGGGTGATTCAAAAAATCTCACTCTCCTATACCTTAGGGGCAATCGAGTTTCACTCGGGCGCCAGTATTGGCATCACCATCAGTGGCAATAAGCTAGATACCAGTGAATCTATGCTACGCAATGCCGACACCGCCATGTACCAAGCCAAGGCAAATGGCAAAGGCTGTTATGTCATCTTCGACGATAGCGCCTCCCAGCAAAAGATGCAGGACATTGCCTTCGAAAATGATTTTAAGCAAGCTTTACAAACTGGTGAGTTACAACTGCAGTTTTGGCCGATTGTCGATTTACAGACACAGCAAACCCAAGCTTTAGAATGTCGTTTGACCTGGGAGCATCCACAGTGGGGCACCATTCCACAGGAGATCCTCAGCCAGTTAGCCGAACAAGCGAACCTGATGGTCGAACTGGATAAGTATACGATTAGCTTGCTGGATAAGAGCTATCATCAACTACTTGCCAACCAAGGCGATAAAGTTGAATTACACCTTATGCTGTCGAGCCAACATCTAAAGCATAAGCACGCGCTGCGTGGACTCAAAAACGCCCTAAAGCAGACTAAGCTTGCACTGCCACAGCTATGGCTGTTTTTTAATGAAAAGGCATTAGTGCTGGAAACAGAGAATCACATTAATGGCTTTGAGTTGTTGAAAAAGCTGGACGTGAACTTGGGGATCAGCCACTACGGCAGTGGCCACAGCTCATTAAATAGCTTGTTATTCTTACCCATTAAGGGCTTAAAGCTCGATGCCAACATCACCAAACAATTGCAGGATGAGCAACACATTAAGCTGATGTCGGCTTACCAGAAAGCGGCTTCGACCTTAGACTTACAAACCTTTGTCGACGGGCTACAATCCGCCGAGCAGATAAAAATCTTCCACGCATTAGGTTATCGCTTTGGCCAAGGCGGTGCCTTAGCCTCACCTTTTTTATTGTCAGACACCACACAACAGGTCTGTGCCTGAATGCAGTAATCACATGATGAATCTTGTGATTACTGCTTTTTAAACATATCCCTTAAATTTGAGATATGGCTGCGGCCAGTCTGCATGCGCTCCTGCTCGGTTTGCTGCGGTTTACGGTTCTCCCAAATAAGGTCATCCTGCGGTAACTCATGCAGAAAACGGCTCGGCTCGCAGCGCATGGTTTCACCAAACTGGCGACGCTCACGGCAGAGGGTAAACCACAGCTCGCGCTGGGCACGCGTAATCCCCACATACGCCAGACGACGCTCCTCGTCGACGTTATCTTCATCTATGCTGGTTTGATGCGGCAGAATGCGCTCCTCAACCCCCACCATAAACACGAAGGGGAATTCCAACCCTTTAGAGGCATGCAGCGTCATTAACTGCACCTGATCGCCACCTTCATCCTCGCTGTTACGCTCCATCATATCCCTAAGCGTCAGGCGGTTAACCACCTCAGGCAAGGTCATGGGTTCTTCTAACTCATCCCCCGAGAGCATTTCAGTCACCCAGCGATAGAGCTCGGAGATGTTTTTCATCCGCATCTCAGCGGCCTTGGCACTGGTACTGGTCTCGTATAAATAGTCTTCGTAATTAATCTTACGGATCAATTGTTTTACCGCCTCTACGGGCTCGCCTCGCTCGGCGTGCTCCCCGGTATCGACAATAAAACGGCCAAATTGATACAAGGCCGACATGGCATTAGGCGGTAAATGATGATTCAGCTCAGGGTCAAAAATTGCCTCAAACATGGAGATATGTTTCTCGTTGGAGAAGTTACCCAAACGCTCTAAGGTCGATGGACCAATGCCGCGCTTAGGCAAGTTTACCACTCGCAAAAAGGCGTTATCATCGTCGGGATTTACCACTAATTTGAGGTAGCCCATGATGTCTTTAATCTCGGCACGGGCAAAAAACGAGGTACCGCCACTTAACTTGTAGGGGATACGGTTAGTCATCAGCGCCCGTTCGAGCAGGCGAGACTGGTGGTTTCCCCGATACAGAATCGCGTAGTCACCAAATTGGGTACGGCCAACAAACTTGTGGCGAATGATTTCGGCAACGACACGCTCGGCTTCTTGCTCCTCATTGGCGGCAAACAGCACCCGCATCGGCTCACCATAAGCCAACTCGCTAAATAACGACTTATCGTACACATGGGGATTGTTGGCGATAAGGATGTTAGCCGCCCGCAAAATACGTTGGCTAGAACGATAATTCTGCTCGAGTTTAATCAGCTTAAGCGTGGGAAAATCTTTGCCCAACAACACTAAGTTCTGCGGTTTAGCCCCGCGCCATGAATAGATGGACTGGTCGTCGTCCCCCACCACGGTAAAACGCGCGCGCTCACCCACCAGTAATTTGACCATCTCATACTGGGAAGTATTGGTATCCTGATATTCGTCCACCAGCAGGTATTGGATCTTGGTTTGCCAGCGCGTACGCACTTCCTCGTGATGCCTTAGCAATAAGGTCGGTAGCAGAATTAAGTCATCAAAATCTAAGGCGTTGTAGGCTTTCATATGCTGGGCATAACGCTGATACAACATGGCAAACAACTGCTGTTGTTCATCCTTTGCCAGCTTGCGCGCCTGGTCGGGAATAATCAGCCCACCCTTCCAGTTGGAAATCGCCCCCGCAAGGGCTTTGAGTAAGTCTTTATCTTCCTGTAATTCTTTTTGAGTCAGCTCTTTAAGGAGCGCGAGCGTGTCTTGATCATCGAATAACGAGAACCCAGGCTTTAATCCCAGCACTTTATGCTCACGTTTTACAATTTCAAGCCCCAGGGTGTGGAAGGTCGAAATCCACAACCCTCTAGCCTCTTTGCGCCCCATAGACTGAGCGACCCGCTCCTTCATCTCGCGCGCCGCTTTGTTGGTAAAAGTTACCGCCGCAATATTGCGCGCATTGTAGCCACACTTTTGCACTAGGTAGGCAATCTTGTTGATAATTACGCGTGTTTTGCCACTGCCCGCGCCCGCTAACACTAAGCAGGGACCCGAAACATAATGAACGGCATCATTTTGGGCAGGATTGAGTTTCATCTTCGCGCAATATCCAAACAAGTCTTCAGAAGGGGGATGGGATCATAGCAGAAGCTAAGGTTTTAAGGCCAACAAATCCCCTTGCAATCGTTATCACACCGCCGTGACAAAGCGCGCAATCGTGGCGATGAGCACGGCCCAATCCGCGGCTTTACTTTTGAAAGCTAACGTACTGAGTTACAATTCATCCATTCAGCAAAGAGGCGGACAAGATTATGATCAATCCAAAGAAAATCGAAGAAATGGCGAAGCAACTGAGCGATAGTTTGCCCAGCGGTCTTAAGCAATTTGCCGGTGAATTTGAAGAGCGCAGCAAGCAAGTGCTGCAAAATCAATTGCTCAAGTTAGATCTGGTTTCCCGTGAAGAATTTGAAGTACAGCAGCATGTACTACTGAAAACCCGCGAGAAGTTAGAAGCTCTGCAGGCGCAAGTTAATGAGCTTGAGAAAAAGCTGAACGCCGCGGACTAACTGATAATGCATGTGTGAAAGAGCACAGTTAGCGATAGCGCAGCTGTGCTTTTTTGTTTTTAACACTTCAAGCATTGAGTCACTTAGGGAAATAATGCAACAACTCGCCAGCTACATTCTCGCCATTCAAGGTTATCCTAGCCCGGTTTCAGTGGTGAGCCACACCCAAGAGCAGCACAGTTATCGGGACGATAATGCTGAAATTTGCGAATCCTTGACCTTGTATCACTTCGACAACGGGGTTGTGGTCAGCCTGTTAAGCGAGCAAGATACACAGGCTGATGAGTCAGACGCGGTTTGTGCCGATTATTGGCTCAGCTATCGCCTCGTGACGGCCGATATCGCGATTTCGCCGCAGCAAAAGTCCTTTAGTAATCTGTGCCAACAAGGCTTTTGGCTTAAGATGCAGCAAGGGCTTACCGAGCGAAAATAGTTGTGGGCGCCAAGACTTAAGCGCTCGAGTTCGAATCGTCAGGGAAGAAGACAATGGATACCGCAAGCACCACTTTCTATCAGGACTATCTCCTTTGGGGATTGTTACTCCTTGGCGGTCTGCCACTGCTCAGTTATCCCTTTGTGGTTCTCGCAAGCCTGATGGGGCTTGCAAGCCAAACCACGATTAAAGTGCATTGGTTTTATCGGCTGATGAATAAAAGCTTTTTGTGGGGACCCCTGGCTTATCCCTTAGTGTACATTCCCTGCTATTGGCTCGCGCGCAGTGAAAACAGTTCATTATCCTTAGGCTATGCCGCCCTGCCACTACTCTTTTTAGCACTGCTGTACCTGTGCTTTCGCTGGATGGATGTACCAACTAAAGACAAGCGCCCAGATAACGATAAAGATCCCGATTAGATCTTCTGCTGCCGTGCGTATTTTTGTTTAAATGCCTTATGGTTAGCCTTCACCAATTTCCAGCGGCTACAGCCATTAAAGCGCGCATACTCAGTGACTGCAGCCTCAAATGCCGCACAAAAGTCATCATCCATGCCATCGAATCCAGCTTCTAGGGTTAGCTGCTGTAATAACAATAAACCGCTTTGCCGCTCAGCTTTCACATCTACTCGACCAACGAAGCGGTCGCACCATAAAATCGCGAGGGAGTAATAGCCATATTGGCGTTTTTCGGCGGGCACATAGACTTCAATTTGATAATCAAAATCAAACCATTGCTTTAATCGTTGCCGCTGAATTAATAGATTATCGAAGGGATTGAGTAACCAGACTCGGTTGGGCATCGCAGCGGTTATTTGCAGCTCGGGGCGATAAAAATACCATTGCCCTTCGGCCTTAAAGCTCGCTAATTCACCTTGGGACTGCATTGCGGCTAATTGCTCATTCACATTAGCTTTTATGCCTTTGCGCAGATACGCGATTTGCGCCGCCGAGCCAAAGGCATGGGCATCGAGGTAACGCTCAATCAAATGGTGGGCAAATTCGGCCTCACTCGGCGCTTGGGTATTGATATGCTCTGGCAGCACACGCTCGGTAAGATCATAACATTTTTGAAATTTTTCCCGCCGCACCACCATTAGCTCACCGCGCATAAACAACTGCTCTAGCGCTTTTTTGGCGGGTTTCCAGTCCCACCAGGCGCCGTTTTTACCTTCGGTATGTTCAAAGTCACTGGCTTTAAGTGGCCCTTCAGCGCGAATGCGGGCGCGCACTTCCTGCATCACCTTATCGTCTGGCTCAAACCAATGTTTTCCGCCATTTTGTAGCAGCTGTTTACGCTGCAAACTAAAACGGTAGTCGGCAATCGGCAAATAGGCCGCCGCATGGGACCAATATTCAAAAATCTCCCCCTGTGCTAACGCCGTATCTAGCATCTGCGGTTGATACTGCGGCATCCGGCTATGCAGCACATGGTGATGCGCCCGCTCGACCACATTGATAGAGTCGATCTGCACATAACCAAGGCGGCTAATCAGCTCGCTCACCGACGAGTGAGGTTGCAGTAAACCTTGCTGCTGCATATTCAGCTGTAACCACTCGCGGGGTGAAAAAGGGTTCGACATGCACTCTCCAAAGGTACTAAAAGCGAATAGCTATCTCAAATGGATACCCTTATCGGCTAAATATCAAAGGGATAGCTGTCTCACTTTTGTCGTATATTTCGCAAACTTGGCGCCAATTTGCCAGCTTGCCGACAACTTCGGTTAACATAAGGCATTTCCTAGCTAAGGGCTATCGCTTTACCTCGAGGCGAGCGATGCACTCTCCAAGGTTAGTCCCTCATTAAGGATTGATGAATGAATATCTATTACCGCGAAGCTAAACTCTGCGGTCGCAAAACTGGCAATGGCACTAAGCTGCCATTTTTGATGAATATGCTGTACTCACTCGCTGACAAAAATGGCGATTTACAGCCCTTTGCCATAGAGGATATTAAGGCCGTCCTGTTTAACCAGCATCAATCGATTGGCTGCTCCATCAAAGCACCTTTGCCCATAGTCTCTTGGCGTAACGAAGCCATTTGGTACGAGCTATTCAAAGGTGAGCAGCCCGTATATCTACCCCAATGCATTACTTTTACCAATGGTGCCATCGACTATGCGATTGTCGTGATTGGCGATGAGTATGAGCTACGTATTTGGCCTGACGCCAATAATCGTGAGCGTGAAAAACACCAATGGTTTTCACACCATGCCGCCGTCTATTCGGAAGAAACCAACATCTTTAAGGAATGTCTTGAGACCTTACTCAAACATATCCGTAAGGAAGATGATTTTGAGGCAAAACACCCCAAGTTTGGCCAAAAGCCCCGAGCCGCGACCTAGGATTTAGCTCGAATCTGGGCGATTGCCATAATTTTGCCACTATTGATCAGCAACTTGCCCGCAATTCCTGCGGGCAAATCTGTTTTAATACCCACCGTGATATCGAGTTAGCACCACAGAATACCGTGGCGACTCGCGCGTATTTCATAGGGAATGAAATCCATGTTTAACATTATTTTCTGGGTGCTCACGTTACTGAGTTTGGCGCTATTTGGCGGCGCCATCTATTTAGTTGCGCGCGCACTCCTTAAAAAACTCAATCGTGATCAAGGAACAGATATGTCAGCACAGGAACAGCATGCCACAGCAAAGGGAGCGGCATTGAAAAACACCACGCTATTAAAAGCCTTAACTATTGGCATACTGTCGATTGTGGCCTTGCTACCACTTGGGATCATCATGGACATGACGTCCGATCGCGAAGCCCTGTACCACAGTGTGGTCGATGAAATCGGCCGCTCATGGGGCGAGCAACAAACTCTCTCAGGCCCAGCGCTGGTGATCCCCTACAGCTATTTTGTGATGCAGGAAGAAGTCAGTAACGACGGCAAAACTCGCCACGAAGTAAAGCGCACCTATCAGGACGAGCTGGTGATCCTGCCGAAAAAACTCAGCCTCGATTTAGATTTAAAGCATGATTTTCGCACCCGCGGCATTTACCAATCTCTGGTATATAACGCTGCACTTAATGGGCAGGCTGAATTTCGCTTAAACCGTTACGATATTCCAAACCTTATCGCCTTCGATAATCAAAATGCCCGTTTAGTCTTTGGGGTGTCATCGAATCAAGCAATTGATAAAGTAGAAAAAATTCAGGTAACAGGCGATTCAGTCCTACTCTCAGGCTCGCTGATGTCGGGCACAGGCTTGACGACTGGCGGTCTAGAGAAAGGTTTTAACCAAGGGATCCAAGTCGGCGAAGCGAGTGATTTTAGCGTGAACTTTGCCATGACGCTGCGCGGCTCACAGTCGATTAGCGCCCTGCCATTAGGCGAACAAACCCTGCTGAATATCCATGCCGACTGGCCGCACCCAAGTTTTAAAGGCTTACTCCCGGCAGAGCGCGAAATCACCGCCAATGGATTTACTGCCAGCTGGAATATCAGTCACTTAACCCGTAACTATCCGCAAGAATTTATTAAAAGTAACCAGTCGACACTCACAGAAGTCGTCGCCAATGCCATGCTGTTTGAACCTGTGACCCACTACGGCAAGATTGAGCGCTCAGTCAAATACGGCATGCTGTTTATCGTACTGACTTTTATCATGTTATTTATTTTCGAGCTGGGGCAAAAGACCAGCCTAAGCACAGTGCAATACATGCTGGTTGGCAGCGCCATGGCCCTGTTTTACCTATTACTACTGTCACTCTCGGAGCACCTTGCCTTCCTGCAAGCCTATTTGATCGCCGCCTGTATTCCAGTGTTGTCGGTATCCGCCTATGTGGGCAGTGCCACCGCCAGCATTAAGCGTGGCGCAATTGTCGGCACTATGCTGGTGAGCTTGTATGCGGTGCTGTACTCGATACTGCAACTAGAAGATTACGCCCTGCTGATGGGCACTGGCTTGTTACTCGTAGTGTTACTGATTTTGATGTTCGTGACCCGCCATCAACCCAAGAACACGGTGCAATAGCACCTACCGCTCCACCCTTGAAGACCCCCGACAGCGCACTTTTTGCTGTCGGGATTTTTTTATTGGCAAGCCCAAACGTGGCATGTAGCCTATGTGGTTTACTCGGAGGCGAATATTTTGACTCATCCAGCCTATCTTCTACGTCGTTTAACCCTTGTCTGGTTACTGTTGGCAACCATTCCAAGCTTACTGTTACTCACTCAAAATCAATTATTTCCGCTGATCGACCTGCAATCGCCCTTAGCCAAAGCCTTATATTGGCTCACCACCACAGGCACGGCGCCCTATGGAGTGGCGACCGTGTTAGCGGTACTGGCACTCGCCTATCGCTATATGCCCAAAGCACTGTTTATGAGCCTGTTTTTAGCCATCAGCCTCAGCCAAGTCATCAGCCTGAGCACCAGTCATACCCTTAAAGCCTTGTTTAAAGAGCCAAGGCCAAACCTAGTGTATCTCTCCGACCAAGGGCTACCAGAGGAAGCACAACTTAACCCACACACTTTTTATCAATTAGCCAAACCTGAGCGTTCACAGGCCATCGCCGAGGCGCTAACCGAGCTACATACTATGGAGCCAGAGGTCAAACTCGCGCCTAACATTCACCAACATTGGGAGGATGAAATCGGCTATTCCTTTCCCTCTGGTCACACAATTTTTGCGGTCACCCTAGTGCTCACCGCCAGCTATTACTTGCTACTCGCGGGTTTGCCACTATTTGCCAACGCGTTATTTACTTGGGGGTTATTGATGGGCCTCAGCCGCATGTTACTCGGCATGCACTGGCCGCAGGATGTGCTCTTCTCCACCGTACTCGCCGCTATTATCAGCAGCTTAAGTGTATTTTTAGTGGAAAAGTTAAGGCCAAGAAGTAAAGAGCAACCCAACGGGTAAGAAGCATAAAGCCAGCCAAAGGGCTAACTCAGTGTGACAGGCGGCATCTGCAACTTATGTCGATGCCGTTTTTATCAGGAAACGTCTAAGCGACCAATCACTTCAGCCATACGTAAATGCCACGACCTCCGTTAACAGCAATACAGCCAAGACGACAGATATTGAAAGCGCCATCACACCAATAATCAAATGACTGTATCTTGCGAGGAACTTGTGTTCGATAGCAGCTTCTGGTTGTTGAATAGGCACAGATAAGCTCACCTTATCACCTATTTTCGGCCCAAAGCGGTTGTAGGCATGCTCGTTATAATTCATCAGCGCGCCGCAGATATAGCGCTGCCCTCGCCAAAAATATTCAATCACCGGATTAATAAACACTTGTTGATCCCTAAAGTGCTCAGGCTCGTCGCTATATCGATGATTCTCTTGCAGCGAAATAACCGTCCCTTCAACCAACTCATAAGCTAACAGCTGCTCTTGCCTAAATCTTAATATCCCGCCAATCCCAATCAGCCCAAGCACCAATGAAAACCAAGAGATTAACAGCTGACCACCAATATCCTCGAAGACAAATGCGCCAATAATCACGACAGGAATAGATAAGATAAAAACAAGAAATAAGATTAAATTACTCACTCAGCACCATCAATGTAACTAAGGAAATTCCCAATCGCTTGATGTGAAATTAAACTTCATTGAAGCTCAAAGAAAAGTGCGTTTTGCTTAACTCTGCTTGAAATGTGGGAATATTTTTATTTTTCACCAAGTCTTTAATTTCCGCAATGTCAGTCGGCGAAGTCCTACAACCTAGGAACACAGCAGAGATGCAATCAACAGGCAATTGAAATAAAAAGACAGAGGAAGGCATTACCGCTAATGAACCATATATTTCATTAAGAATTGTTTCACTGGGACTAAACTTCATCTCTTCATTATCATCAGTTGAGTTTCCATCATACTCTTGGTTGTCAAAACGTTCATACTCATCTGGATTAACCTGAAATGTTATAAAGTTGTCATCTTCTGAAATAACTCTAAATAATCTAATATATAGATCATCATAAAAATCATGCAGCTGCTCGAACAAGATTCTATCTACCCGAACAAAGTCTGCATCTCGTAATTTAGGTAAAATACGGTGCTCTTTCTCATAAATCCAGTCATCACTTTTGGTAAGTAATAAATCTTTTACACAAACACCTTTCTGCAAGGGTGAAAAACGCTCTCTGTTATATAGTACACGTTCAATAGTGTCTGACATTGATAGCTTGTAGTTAAAATAATATCCTAACTTTTCATAATCAAACTCAATAACAATCCCTTTATGCTCATTAGCATAATGTGACCACATTAGTAAGTTATTGTAGTTTTCAGTAAATGAAATTACACCAACTTCGTTAAAGTTAGCATCTGATGAAAACTGTTCAGCTTGTTCAAAGAAGTCGGCCCCTAATCCATCACGAAGTACCTTATCAATTAAGTCTTGTGCAGGACTTAGCTCAAATGGATCATTTAGAACACCTCGCTGACTTGCTCGGAGACAAAAACTAGAAAAAAATTCTCGCCGATAAGGCATATATTTGTATATTTTCTTCATATATCCCCGTAAAAACAAAATCTATTTATGCATTTGAAATGATGGATATTAAATATTAAAAACACATTATATTCAATTTAATCAAAAACTTACCAACAACACGAGCCCTAAGAATTGTTAACGTTTTCACAAAGGACTACATGGTATACCAAGGGTTTAACTGGATTAAGCACGGTCATGGAAGTGACCGTTGGCGGCATGGATGCCGCCGTCGAGCCTATAGGGACATATTCACGGCGTGTCACTGAAATGACTGTGCTTAATCAATACCACCCAAAGTAAAATACAACTTTGCCGATTAAACACACTTCTCATCCGATTTATCATCGGAAGAAAGTGCTCGGCTAATACTGCCGAAGATGGCGGTTAAAATCCCAATGCCCACATCCATCTGCCGGGCATTGCTATCATCACCGCTGGCCTCGCGTTGACTCTGATTGCCTGCTGTACCTCGCACAAAATCACAACTGGTATTGCTCATATTGCTGGAGGCACAACCACTTAAGATCAGAATCAAACCGCCAATCAATAAACGTGAGCTCACTAAACGCACACTCACACTGCGTAACATCCTTATACGCGAAACTGACATATTAGTTCAGCACCTCTTCTAGGGCGCGCAAACAGAGCGCGACATTCTCACGACGGGCACCAAAGCCCATTAAACCGATGCGCCAAGCTTTACCCGCTAGAGCACCAAGGCCGGCACCGATTTCAAGGTTGTAATCCTTGAGAAGACGCGCACGCACGGCGGCATCGTCAACGCCTTCAGGGATATAAATGGCATTAAGTTGTGGCAAGCGCGAAGCTTCGGCGACCACAAATTTCAGGCCGAGTTTTTCAAGGCCGGCGCGCAGCACTAAATGCATGTCTTGATGACGTTTCCACGCATTTTCTAAACCTTCTTCGGCCAATAAACGCAGCGATTCGTGCAGGGCATAAAGTGCATTAACGGGCGCGGTATGGTGATAACTGCGCTTGCCACCAGCGCTCGTCCAATAGGCCATCACCAGACTTTGATCGAGGAACCAGCTCTGCACTGGCGTTTTACGGTTTTTAAGCTTTTCCACCGCATTGGGCGAGAAAGACACAGGCGATAAGCCCGGTACGCAGGAGAGACATTTCTGACTGCCAGAATAAATAGCATCGATTCCCCATTCATCGACTCTTAATTCCACGCCGCCGAGGGAAGTGACCGCATCGACAATCGATAAACAGCCGTATTGTTTTGCCAGCGCGCACAGGGTTTTAGCATCACTCAATGCGCCTGTTGAGGTTTCGGCATGCACAAAGGCGAGGAATTTAGCATCGGGGTTGGCTTTAAGCGCCGCTTCAACGGCAGCAGGATCGACTGGCGTGCCCCATTCGTTATCCACCAGCACCGCAATCGCACCGACGCGCTCGACGTTTTGGCGCATACGCTCACCAAATACACCATTGCGGCACACAATCACCTTTTCGCCGGGTTCGACTAAGTTTACAAAACAGGTTTCCATGCCTGCACTACCGGGAGCCGACACTGCCATCGTCATTTCATTTTTGGTTTGAAACGCATATTGGATCAGGCTCTTAAGCTCATCCATCATACCGACAAATAATGGATCTAGGTGACCAACGGTCGGCCTTGCCTGTGCGGCTAATACTTCAGGATAAACATCTGATGGACCTGGCCCCATCAAAATGCGGCGAGGCGGATTAAAGGCAGAAAAATGCGGTGCAGGTAACATCATGTCTCCTTAATGCGTAGGATCGAGGTCTGATTGATTATTGTGTGACTAGAGCATTCACTCTTAACTTGTTAAACCAAACTACCACAAAAAGGGGCGCCTGTGCGCCCCTCCTTTAGCCTAAGTTGTAACCTAAAGCTAAGTGATTACAAAGGCAGGCTCTTTTTTCCTTTTCCAGCATTCAAAAACAGCTGATATGCAGGGCTTTGCGTTTCTTCTTGATAGACAAATCCCAGCTCAGTTAAAAACTGCTGAAACGGCAAGGCATCGCCCTCGGGGACTTCAAACCCCGCCAGCACTCGCCCAAAGGCCGCGCCGTGATTACGATAATGGAATAAACTGATATTCCACTTGCTCTGCAAGGTAGTTAAAAACTTCAGCAGCGCTCCTGGATGCTCGGGAAACTCGAAGCTAAATAGGCGCTCCTCTAACGGCTCTGGCGGATGACCACCGACCATATAACGCACATGCAATTTCGCGGTTTCGTCACCGGATAAGTCCTGCACCTCGAAGCCATTATCTTCTAAGGTATTGATGATCTGCTCTAATTCACCATGTCCTTTGGTCAGGCGAATACCCGCAAACACCACCGCCATATCGCGGCTACTAAAGCGATAGTTAAATTCGGTCATCACCCGCTTTTCGAGCAACTCACAAAAACGCAGGAAGCTGCCGGGACGCTCGGGCACTTTAACCGCCAGCACAGCTTCTTTTTGCTCACCGAGTTCGCAGCGCTCCGACACATAACGTAGGCTATGGAAGTTCACATTCGCGCCACTTAAGATTGCCGCGACTTTTTCACCCTTACCACTCTCGCCTGCGGCATTGGTGCTGACATATTTTTTAAGCCCAGCAAGGGATAAGGCACCCGCAGGTTCGGCAATAGCGCGGGTATCCTCAAAAATATCTTTAACGGCGGCGCAAATTTCGTCGGACGTTACCGTCACCACTTCATCCACAAACCACTTAGCTAAGCGAAATGGCTCAGTGCCGATACGTTTAACCGCGACCCCATCGGCAAACAAGCCGACTTGCGCAAGTGTGACAGGCTCGCCCGCCTCCATCGCCGCTTTTAAGCAGGCCGCATCTTCAGGCTCCACTCCAACAATTTTGACCTGTGGCATCACCGCCTTGTAATAGGTGGCAATCCCGGCAATTAATCCGCCGCCGCCCACGGGTACAAATACCACTTCAAGGTCGCGCTGCTGTTGCAGCATTTCTTGGGCGATAGTGCCTTGGCCTGCGATAACGGCTTCGTCATCGAAAGGGGCGATATACACCCGCCCCTCCTGCTCGGCCATCTCCATCGCAAAGCCATTGGCCTGATCGAAGGCTTGGCCGTGCAACACTACGTTACCACCCAAACGACGCACCGCATCGACTTTAATATCCGGCGTAGTTTCGGGCATAACAATCACCGCATCCACACCACGACTGGCCGCCGACATGGCCACGCCTTGGGCATGGTTGCCCGCCGAGGCGCACACCACGCCGCGTTGACATTCGGCTTGGCTTAACTGGGCGATGCGGTTATAGGCGCCGCGCAGCTTGAAGGAATGCACTGGCTGCATATCCTCACGCTTTAAAAATACTTGGCAGCCCAAACGCGCCGAGAGTTTATTCAGGCTCGAGAGTGGCGTCACTTTCGCAACGTCATAAACCGACGACAGCAGGATTTTTTGCAGGTAGCTTTGCGCAAGCTGACTCTTTTCTAAGGCAGAAGTGCCCGGCTTCGACTGAGAGGCCTGCGCCTCAGCCTGCTCCGTTTGTGACGATGCGAGAGATAACATATCAGTCCTCCAACTTACTGCGATCGCGCACCGCGCCCTTATCGGCACTGGTGGCAAGCATGGCGTAGGCTTTGAGCGCCATCGACACATAACGCTGACGTGAAAGCGGTTTCCACGCCATTGGCCCACGGGCGAGCATGGTTTCACGGCGCGCCGCTAACTCGGCATCACTCACCGCAAGCTTGATACTGCGCTTAGGAATATCGATTTCAATGCGATCGCCGTTTTCAATCAAGGCAATAGTGCCGCCCGCCGCCGCCTCTGGCGACACATGGCCGATAGATAAACCGGAAGTTCCACCAGAGAAGCGGCCATCGGTGATTAGCGCGCAGGCCTTGCCTAAACCGCGGGATTTTAAGTAACTGGTGGGGTACAACATTTCTTGCATGCCAGGGCCGCCTTTTGGCCCTTCGTAACGAATCACCACCACATCACCCGCAACCACTTCGCCACCTAAGATACCAGCGACTGCGTCATCTTGGCTTTCGTACACCCGAGCGCTGCCGATAAAGGTCAGGTTAGATTCATCCACACCCGCAGTTTTAACGATACAGCCATTGTCGGCCAGATTGCCCGATAACACGGCCAGACCGCCCTCTTGGCTGAAGGCAAATTCGCGGCTACGGATACAACCTTCACGCCTGTCATCGTCCAGCGATGGCCAGCGGCAGTCTTGGCTAAAGGCTTTAGTGGTAGGAATGCCCGCAGGTCCCGCCATAAAGAATTGTTTTACGTTGTCATCTTGGGTTTGCATCACATCGAACTTGGCGAGCACCGACTTGAGGTTGCCCCCCGCATCGGCGGCAACGTGTGGCACATCGGTATGCAGCAGTCCGGCACGGTCGAGTTCGCCTAAGATACCCATCACACCACCGGCGCGGTGCACATCTTCCATATGGTATTTAGCGGTCGACGGCGCCACCTTACACAGATGCGGCACTTGGCGCGACATACGGTCGATATCGTCCATAGTGAATGCCACGTCCGCCTCCTGCGCCGCAGCCAATAAGTGCAACACAGTATTGGACGAACCGCCCATGGCGATATCCAGTGCCATGGCGTTCTCAAAGGCTTTAAAGCTGGCGATGTTGCGCGGCAGTGCCGAGGCATCATCTTGTTCGTAGTAACGTTTGGTTAGCGCCATTACGCGGCGGCCCGCTTCTAAAAACAGTTCGCGGCGGTCGGCGTGGGTCGCGAGCATGGAGCCGTTGCCCGGCAACGACAGACCTAAAGCTTCGGTTAAACAGTTCATCGAGTTAGCGGTAAACATGCCCGAACAGGAACCACATGTTGGGCAAGCACTACGTTCGATTTTAGCGCTATCTTCATCGCTCACACTCGAGTCAGCCGCAGCCACCATGGCATCGACTAAATCAAGCTTGATAAGCTTGTCCGACAGTTTGGTTTTACCCGCTTCCATCGGCCCACCCGACACAAACACCACGGGGATATTGAGGCGCAGCGCCGCCATCAACATGCCGGGGGTGATTTTGTCGCAGTTAGAGATACAGACCAGCGCATCGGCGCAGTGGGCATTGACCATATACTCGACGCTATCGGCGATAAGCTCCCGCGAAGGCAGACTGTAGAGCATGCCACCGTGGCCCATGGCGATACCATCATCCACAGCGATGGTGTTGAATTCCTTGGCGATACCACCCGCCTCTTCGATGGCGCCCGCCACCAGAGAGCCCATATCTTTTAAGTGCACATGGCCGGGAACAAACTGAGTAAAGGAGTTGGCAATCGCAATAATCGGCTTACCAAAATCATTGTCTTTCACCCCTGTGGCGCGCCATAGCGCACGGGCACCCGCCATATTGCGGCCTTCGGTACTGGTTGCTGAACGTAACTTTGGCATTGACTCTATCCCTTATCTCAAATCGAAAATCGTGCCCTTAGGGCGTTGCTGCAGTGCTAATACCGCAGCCACTGCATGCTTATGCGTGTACTTTTTGTTGTTGCAAGTTTAGCGGTAACAAGACCTTGCATTGAGTGACATCAATCAATTTATTCAGTTGATTGCTGAGCAGCTCGATGGCGCGCTCGCTGTCCACTTCCATATCCAGCGACAGACTCGCATCGTCGTTCATCCGCATTTGCATTTGGGTGACAGTAAAACCACGGTGACGAGTCACACGTAGTACACGTTCTATCACTTCTGGGCGTTGTTGAACCGTTAATTCTAGGGAGTGGATCATGTTTGTTTCTCCATTTCGTCCATCATATCGCTGTTTGATGCGCCGGGGGGCACCAGTGGCCAAACGTTAAAAGCATCGTCGATTGCTACGTGTAACAAATAGGGTCCCTTAGCCGCTAACATCTCGGTTAAGGCCTCTTCCACCTCGTCGGAAGAGAAAATCGTGCGGCCAGGAATATCAAATGCTGAGGCCAATAACACAAAATCAGGATTGTCAGATAAATCGGTTTCGCTGTAGCGCTCTTCAAAGAATAGCTGTTGCCACTGTTTCACCATCCCCAGTTTTTGGTTGTCGATTAGTAGGATCTTCACCGGTAATTTGCGGCGCTTGATGGTGGTCAGCTCCTGCACGTTCATCATAAAAGAGCCATCGCCAGACACTGTGACCACGGTTGCATCCGGGCGGGCGACTTGGGCGCCGATAGCGGCGGGTAACCCAAAGCCCATAGTGCCTAAACCAGCGCTGGATAAATGATCTTCAGGGCGACGGAACCACATATGCTGGGCAACCCACATTTGATGTTGGCCCACATCGCAGCACACTACGCTGTCTTCGGGCAGTTTGTTAGCAAGGCGGCGCAGCATGGCGGGAGCATAAATTAAGCTGCCGGGATGTTGATAATCCCATTGATGTTTACGGGCAAGATGTTCAACCTCTGCTTGCCAAGGCGTGATGTTCAGCGCCATAGCTAAAGCGGGGAAAATCTGACGTAAATCACCGGCGATGGCCACATCGGGCTGGCGCAATTTGCCTAACTCAGCGGCGTCTATATCTAAATGGATGACTTTAGCCTTGTTGGCAAAAGTCGCTAAACGCCCTGTGACCCTGTCATCAAAGCGCGCACCGGCAACCACTAATAAATCACAATCCTGCACCGCTAGGTTGGCCGCCTTTCCGCCATGCATACCTAACATGCCTAAATAACCTGGGGTGCCGTGGGCAATACTGCCTAAGCCCTTTAACGTTGCGACCGATGGCATCCCCGTGGCTTTGATAAATTCCCGCAGTTGATCGACCGCGCCCGCCATCCCGACGCCACCACCCACGTACAGCATAGGTTGTTTCGCCTCAGCTAACAGGGCGCGGGCCGCCTCAATCTCACTGGCGCTCGCCTGTGGCTCATTGGTTACCGCCAGCAAGGGAGTGCGATATTCCAGTTGCGCGATTTGGATGTCCTTAGGAATATCCACCAGCACTGGGCCGGGGCGACCCGATGCCGCGATTTCGAAGGCTTGATACAGGGTCGGGATCAGATCGTTGACATCCGTCACCATAAAACTGTGCTTAGTGCAGCTTAAGGACATGCCCAATACATCGATTTCTTGAAACGCATCTGTGCCAATCACGGCGGTTGAAACCTGACCCGTGATAGCGACAACAGGCACAGAATCCAATAACGCATCGGCAAGTGAAGTGATTAGGTTGGTGGCGCCAGGGCCAGAGGTGGCAAAGCATACGCCGGTTTTACCACTGGCTCTAGCGTAACCTACTGCGGCAAAGGCGGCGCCTTGTTCGTGGCGGCTTAAGAGATGTTCGACAGGGCTTCCATAGAGGGCATCGTAGATTGGCATAATGGCACCACCTGGGTAACCAAATACAGTGGTAACACCATGTGCTGCCAACACTTTTATGACTGCGTCTGCGCCTCTAATCATCTGCCCTGGTTCCATATTCTCTCTCGCTACCTTGATCCTAAATTGCCGAAAATCGACTCGTAATTTGTGCTATTTCGAAACCTCATTTCCAAAACCTAGGGCCTGAAAACGAAGAACCCCCCGGTCCTTTCGGAGCGGGGGGTTCTTTCGAAACTTTTAACCTTTTAGGTCTACCAGTTTGCCATGCGCCGCCCCCGCTGTGATTTAATAATCACTACGGTAATAATCACGAGAATGAGCTTGGCAGCTTGGTTAAACATCAATATGGGTTCCTAATCGGTGTTCTGTATGTGTATCGCTGAAATTCTTATCGCTCCTCACTTTTAAGCCTGAGCGATGCTTGCTTTGGGAACCTTGTCCCGCCGCGAGTTATTAGCTTTACCATAAAGCGACAGCCAAACACAATAAAAAATTATCTAATGTCAAAAAAATTCAGCTTCCCTGCCGAGACAATGCAAAACAACAAAGTGAAACGTTAACAAACGCGCGTTAGTGAACCTTATCGCCAACTAACCCATGTCAGTTTTGCCCGCTCGACAACCTACGAAGCAGGAATAAATTTGTCACGCCGAGCCCCACATCCTTAGGGGCTCGGCCTCTATCAATTAAGCTCCAACAATACTTTTCATATCAGTCATATAACCACGAAGTTCCGCACCGATATACTCAACTGAGGTGTGGCGAATCGCATCATTGATGGCGATTAACTGCAGGTTATCGACGTTGTTTGAACTGTCCTTCAGACCCGCACCTAAATACTCTGGCGACATGGCATTTACATAGTCACGCAGCATAGGCACGGCAGCATGGTTGAACAGATAACAACCGTATTCTGCGGTATCCGAGATCACCACGTTCATCTCGTACAGACGTTTACGGGCGATGGTGTTAGCGATCAGCGGCGTTTCATGTAGTGATTCGTAATAGGCTGACTCTTCAACAATACCCGCCGATACCATAGTATCGAAGGCTAATTCGACACCGGCTTTGATCATCGCGACTAGGAAAATCCCCTTGTCGAAATAGGTTTGCTCGTCGATATGCTCGCTCGACACTGGGGCATTTTCGAAGCCCGTTTCGGCGGTTTCGGCGCGCCAACGCAGCAGGTTAGCGTCGTCATTGGCCCAGTCTTGCATCATAGTGCGGGAGAACTCGCCGCTGATGATGTCATCCATATGTTTTTCGAATAAGGGTTGCAGGATTTCTTTTAAATCTTCTGCAATTTCAAACGCTTTAATCTTGGCTGGATTAGAAAGTCTATCCATCATGTTGGTGATACCGCCGTGCTTAAGCGCCTCGGTCACGGTTTCCCAACCTTGTTGGATTAACTTAGCGGCATAGCCAGGTTCAACACCATCGGCCACCATCTTGTCGTAACCTAGGATAGCGCCCGTCTGCAACATACCACACAGAATGGTTTGCTCGCCCATCAGATCCGATTTTACTTCGGCGATAAAGGAAGATTGCAACACGCCAGCGCGGTCACCACCTGTAGCACTCGCATAGGCTTTCGCAATCTCTAAACCATCGCCATTAGGGTCGTTTTCTGGGTGCACAGCAATCAAGGTCGGTACACCAAAACCACGCTTGTATT
This sequence comes from Shewanella sp. GD03713, assembly GCF_029843705.1. Taxonomy (NCBI): domain Bacteria; kingdom Pseudomonadati; phylum Pseudomonadota; class Gammaproteobacteria; order Alteromonadales; family Shewanellaceae; genus Shewanella; species Shewanella sp. GD03713. Next base: position 389,232 of record NZ_JAOCIW010000001.1, on the reverse strand, counting down.
CTTCACGTACTTCAGTACCAGGGCACTTAGGCGCCACCATCACAACTGTGATATCGGGGCGGATCTGCATGCCTTCTTCAACGATGTTAAAACCGTGGGAATAAGACAGAGTCGCGCCTTGCTTCATCAGCGGCATCACGGCACTAACAACGTTAGAGTGCTGCTTATCGGGCGTTAAGTTCAGCACTAAATCCGCTGTAGGGATCAGCTCTTCAAAAGTACCGACTCTGAAGCCATTGTCTGTGGCTTTTTGCCATGAGGCACGCTTTTGAGCAATGGCTTCTGGGCGCAGGGCATAAGCAATATTCAGCCCCGAGTCACGCATGTTCAGACCTTGGTTAAGACCCTGAGCACCACAACCTAAAATAACAATATTCCAATCTTTGATGTAATTGCAGCCGTCGCTGAATTCAGAACGGTCCATGAAACGACATTGGCCAAGCTGCGCTAATTGTTGACGTAAATTCAGAGAGTTAAAATAGTTAGCCATCTGAGATACCACCTTTCAGTCGGGAATTTGGGACTCAACCAATATCAACTTTTTGTTAATGACTGGTTGTGATTGAAATCACTATAACCTATGGCTATCGTTGCTTAAAATGATATATTCGAAACCTCACATTGCGTTTTATGCAATGTCATTTTCGGTTACAACACCCTTTATAAGCGGCCAATAGGACGAGGTTATGGACATACGCACCCTCAAATTGTACCTACACTTATGTGACAGTTTGCACTTCGCCAAGACGGCGGAGCAGATGCACGTCAGTCCCTCGACCTTAAGTCGCGCCTTGCAACGGCTCGAAGAAGAAGTGAACGCCAAATTATTCGAACGGGATAATCGCAGCGTGACCTTAACCCATGCTGGGCGCGAGTTTAAATTGTTCGCCGAGCAGACCCTGCACCATTGGCGCAACCTGCGGCACAGTATCGATCTCAAGCAGGATGTACTGCGCGGCACCTTAAATCTCTATTGCTCAGTGACCGCCGCCTACAGCCATTTACCGCAATTGCTGGAACGTTTTCGGCAGGAGCATCCCTTTGTTGAGATTGCCCTCACCACAGGAGATGCCGCCAATGCACTGGCCGAAGTGCAACAAAATCGCGCCGACATTGCCATTGCCGCGCTGCCGGATCCCTTTCCTGCCACCTTGCATTTCGCCAAGATTGACGATGTGCCTTTGTCCTTAATCGCGCCAACCATGCGCTGCGCGGTGCAGCAACAGATAAGCCAAGCCCCCATCGACTGGTCGCGGGTGCCCTTTATCATTCCCGACCATGGCCCTGGGCGCCGCCGCGCCGATAATTGGTTCAAACAGATGGGAATAAGCCCCAATATCTATGCGCAGGTGTCGGGGCAAGAAGCGATTGCATCCATGGTGGCGCTCGGGTGTGGTGTGAGTATCACCCCAGAGGTAGTGATCAATAACAGTCCGGTACGGGATAGGATCCAGCTATTAGCCTCCCCCGTGAACATTGCCCCCTTTGAGCTGGGTTGTTGTTGCAAGGTCAAACGCTTGGACGATCCGATAGTGAATGCGTTTTTAGAAGCGATCTAAATTTTAGTAGCAATATAAAAAACGGGACTGAGTCCCGTTTTTTATGATGTTGATAAAATTAGGTATCTGGCGACATCAACTTATCATTGCCATCGATACGAGTTACCAGCAGTTGATCGACCTTGTAGGCGTCGATATCCACCACTTCAAACTTGTAACCGGCATAGTTAACAAAGTCGGTGCGCTTGGGGATCTTACGCAGCATGTACATCATAAAGCCGGCAATGGTTTCGTAGTTTTGGTTATGGGGGAATTCCTCAATATCGAAGGCACGCATTACGTCGGTAATCGGCGTCACCCCATCCACTAACCAAGAATTGCCATCACGGGCAATAATTTGCTCTTCGCTCTCATGTAGCGACCAAGCCCCCATCACTGCGCGCTGCAGATCGTTGGTGGTGACAATCCCCACAACCAGGGCATATTCGTTCATTACCACCGCGAAATCGGCGCGGCTGTTTTTGAAGTATTCCATCGCCTCAGACAGGCTTAAGGTATCGGGAATAATCAGCGAGGTATGCACCAGACTGTTGTCTTTTAAGGTAATTTTCTCACCGTTAATCACACGGATCAGCAGCTCTTTCGCATCAACAAACCCTTTGACCATATCCAATTGGCCATCGCAGACTAAAAACTTGGTATGGGGATCTTCGGCAATCTTACGTTTGATATCTTCCTCGCTGTCTTGCAGCAGGAAATACACTAAGCTCTCACGTGCCGTCATGGCAGACGTTACCGAAACGGTTTGCATTTCAAATACATTTTCGATCATTTGCTGCTCGCCCTTGTCGAGCACGCCCGCTTCTGCCCCCGCGTTCATTACCGCATAAATATCGTCTGGGGTGATTTCATCGTTACGCACGGTTGGGATTTGCAGTAACTTGAAGATGGCGCTTGCCATGCCATTGAAAAACCACACCAATGGACGAAGGATCGCGATACAGAAACTCATAGGGCCAACCACCACTAAGGCAACAGGCTCTGGCATCGCCATCGCGATACGTTTGGGCATGAGATCCGCAACCAGAATAAAGGCGCTGGTCACCACGACGAAAGACAGTAAGAAGCTCACTTGGCCTAACCAAGGGTCGCTCAACCACGCACTTAAAAACTGGTAAAAATAGGGACGAAACGCCGATTCACCCACAATACCGCCCATGATGGCGACGGCATTCAGGCCAATTTGCACCACAGTAAAAAAGCTACCGGGCTGGGCTTGGAGTTGCAGCACTTTTTCGGCGCGGCTATCGCCTTCATCGGCTAATTGACGTAAACGGATTTTGCGTGATGCGGCCAAAGCGATTTCTGACATGGAAAAGAAACAACTTGCGCCAATTAAGCACAATATAATCATCACGTTATCTAAGAGACTCATGTAACACCTTTTGTTTCACACTAGACTTACTTGCACCAACCCGCGCAGTGATTTTCGCGAGTTAGTTGGATTTGGCCCCGTAAAGCGGCACAAGCCTGTGGCGATAAAAGAACCCTGCTGCCGCTAAGCCCTTTGCTACACTTTAAAAAAATCGCCACTGCGCTTAAAAAGTATGATGCGTTTATTATATCCGCTAATCGCCTTGTTATGCGTGATTCTGCTCTCGCCTGCTGCCCATGGCGCAGATGAGCTTTCCCCATTAAGGTTACGCTTTTGTGTCGAAGAGACTGAATATCCACCGTTTAATTATTTTATTCGGCAAGATGGCATTAAGACTTCCACGCTTAGCGGCTACGATATCGACCTGCTAGAACGCACCTTTAAACCCATTGGAATTGATTATGAAGTGCAGGCTTTGCCTTGGTTACGCTGTTTGAAGGACGTTCAAAATGGCAGCATAGATGCCGCAATGAGCGCATCGCTCAACCGACAAAGGGCGACTGATTATATCCCATCTATTGCTTATTATTACCTCACCCCCAGTTATTTTTATTTGAAAGCAGAACTAGACCCGCAATTTCATATAAATGATATCAATCAGTTGGCTGATTTTGGCACGGTTTGCGGCATTAAAGGCTTCAATTACGACAACTTTGGCTGGCGCAAAGAAACGCCCATCAGCGAAATCAATTCCTTGCAACATCTCCCTGAAATGTTGTTGAAACACAGATGTAAATTCTTCATCGCCCGCAAGGAGATTTTAGCTGGCAGCCTCGCTTTAACGCAGTCGGGTGAACTGCCTAAGACACTCACCTCTAAGGTGTCACCCAATACGCAGCAGGAGCCTTTTTATATGCTGATCTCAAAACGTTCAGCCAATAAAGACTTGATTGCGCGCGAATTTAATCGGCAGGTGCAAGCGATGCGAGACAGCCATCAACTCGAAGCCCTATACCAATTCCATATCCAAAAGCTTACTCACGGGGACGATAAGGGCAGTGATTCGCTTTAGGGCCGATTTGTGGATGATTACGGCAAGTTTCAGGACGTTGATGATAAATGGTGCAGCGACGGGTTTTACTGTCGAGGTACAGGCAATCATCGTTCGCCATGCGGGCCAAGGTAAAAATGGCGGTTTTGTGGTTGAAGTTGTCGATGATGCGCGCTTTTTGTAGACGTTTGGCGATGGCTTTGAGATCGCCCTCGGCTTCAAACTCGTCCACTAAGGCCATGCGCACTAAGTCGCTCACAGTGACTTCAACGGGTAGCGTACAGCAGGTCGCATGGCAGCTATCACATAAGCCTTTGCGATATTTTTGCCAAGTGGACAAATCATCGATATTGAAAATCGACACCGCACTTGCCGTATTTTTGCCCCGTTTTGACACACCAGAACCTAGAGTTAGAAATTAAAGGGCGGCAATTATAGCAGGCCAAAAGCAGAAATAAATCGGCGCAGAGCCATGCTCAAGACAAGCTGTGGTGCCGTGCCTCAATTAACAGTCACTTATGGTTCGAATCAATCACCACGGTATTGCGCCCCTGATCTTTAGCGCGATACAGACAAATATCGGTACGGCGCAGTACCTCCGACAACGTTAAGCCATCCTGGCTCTCCTTAGGAAAATACACCCCACCAATACTCAGGGTGATCTTGCCCTTTGGGGAGCTTTTATGGGGGATCTCCAAGGCGGCCACTTGGTAGCAGAGCTGGTTGGCTATCGCCTCCAATTGGATTGGTGAAATCTGTTGCAGAACAATCGCGAATTCCTCACCACCAATACGGGCAAGTAAACTCTCCTGCGGCAAAATACCACACTGAGTTAACGCCTGCGCCACTCGCTTAAGCGCCGCATCGCCCTCGAGGTGGCCGTAGGTATCGTTGTAACTCTTGAAGTAATCGACATCCAACATGAGCAGGCCGAAGGAAGTGTCTTGCTGGAGCAAGGTTTCTAGAGTTTGAGTGAAGGGGCGGCGGTTGCTTAATCCGGTTAATTCATCGGTGTCGGCCATCACCCGCAGCTGAGCATTCACCGACACTAAAGCCTGTTGCAGGCTGAGCATCTGTCGCTCTTTTTCCTCACGCAGTAATAATTCGTTCAGTGCCGCGGCAAATTGCGTCAGCATCACCTTCTTTTGCACGCTCCAATTTAATGGACGACTGACCATAGTAAGCGAGAGTAACCCCAAGAGTTGATTGTTATTTTTAATCGCATAGGCAGCAATTGAACAGATGCCGACCGAGCACAAGGCTTGATATTCCTTTGGTGATTCATCCGCCAGTTCAGCAACCGACTCAATGACTAAGGTCGACTCTGAGGTAAATTTTTGTGCCAGCACAGCCACACTGTCGATGGAAATATCTTGGATCTTGCCCGCCTGCGACTCGCAGCTCCAAAAACTCCGATATCGGGCGTGCTGCTGGGTAAATTCAATAATGCTCACCCGTTCAACATCAAATAGGCAACCAATGCGGCCACAGACCTCGGCTAAGGACTCATCTAATCGGGTGGTGTCTGTCGTTAAAAATTGCAACGACATCTCGGCTAGCAGCTGGTTTGCCTTGGATTGCCAATTGAGTTCTTGAGTCCGCTCATCGACCAGCTTCGCCAACTGGTTTTGCTGTTGTTGCAGCGCCCGTTGCTGGCGTTTATTGATTGCCAAATCGTTGCGGATCCGCTGATACATGTCCTGTAGCGATTGGGCGACATGGCCAATCTCATCGGAGTTTTGCATCACACTCATGGGCACATTGAGCTTAGGCAGGGAGTGCAGGTTAATTTGATTGGCGAACCGCTCCAGCGCCGAGAGGCGATTGGTGACTAACAAGCGAACCAAAGAGAGAATCAAGTAAATCATCAGCAGCGTTTTCAGCCCGTTGCCTAATACTATGATGATCAATTGCTGCCACAACTCGTAATAGAGTGTGTCCGTATCTAAACCGACCGTCAGCATGCCAATCTGCTGCTCTTGATAGTTAATGGGATAGTGAAACAGGGTTTGCCGACGATTATCTAAATGAATCGACTTACCCAATTGCATGGCAACGCCGTCGATACTCTCTAGATTAACGCTCGCCACCATGGGCATCATCCCAAGGCCAGACAACAAATCCGATAACAAACTATGGTCAACATCCCACAGCGACTTAGCCACACTGGGTAAGATGGATTCGGAGTATTCACGAATATCCGCCGTGGTTTTATCTATGCTCTCTTGATAGTTCCATATCAACTGTACCAACATAGTCAGGACAGCAAAAAACGAACTCACCCCAATAATAGTGAGCGTCATTCTGTGACTGATGGAATGATTACGATGCTTCATGGATACCTATTTATGATTGTGGCAACTTATCCAAAATCTGTGTCTTAAAAATTCCCGCCCAATCCCTAGCGACTAACAGCCGATAAAACTCCGAATCCGGATTAAGGACACTAAAAAGTTGTATGTCCGCATAGGGATAATATTGCGAAGTTGCTTGATAATGCTTCAGCTGCACTAATCCCAAAGCGCCCGCTAAAAAGTGCCCGCCGCCCAAAGTGGTGACCTGCTGTGATTGGCGAAGCTGTAAAATCTCTGCGGAGGTATTCACTGAACTCACCAATACATCACGCCCAGGCTGAAGTCCTTTTTCCCGCAAGGCTTTTAACACTCCCAAGGCCATATTATCGCTGGCCGTCCAAATCAGATTTAAATCGGGATAGCGGGAAAGCAAAGTTAAGGTTTGCCCATAGGCAATATCTTGACTCCACTGGCCATAGACGGTTTGAGTCACAGTGGCATTGTGCTGCATAAAAAAGTAGTCATTGGCGCCTTGGGTGCGCAGCACTGAGGCAGGCGTCGACTTATCGCCCGAAATTAATAAAACCTTCGCGTTTTCATCCTTTAAACCACTTAATAGGATTTTGGCCGTTTCGGCGCCAATCGCGTAATTATCGGGAATAATGGCTGGTAATAAATAGGTTTGCCAATGTGGATCCGCTAATAAGGTTTCTCGCTCGGCCACTGAAATATCATTCAATATCAGCTGCACATATATGGGATAGTGGTAGAGCAACTGCAACATTTTTATTGCTGACTGCTTCTCATTTACCAAAATAATATGGCTAGGGATGGATGAGGTAGAGCTTAATAATACCTCTAATTGGTTAATCATTTTAAAATGATTACGGTCTGAATGGGTTATTTGTAAATTAATATCGAGTTGAGTGGCAGCCACTTGCATTAATTTATCGACATCACCCCAAAAGCTATCCGTTGCGGCGCCAGGGTTAAAAAAAGCCACTTCTAATTTGGCCCATGCAGGCGATATGGAACACAGCAGGCCTATAAATAAACAACTCAAATACCATAGACGCAAAAGCGAGTTCTCCTCGACGGTGTTTCCCCAAATGTGTTCCGTCACTGGAGGTCACTTTATTATTTCGATTCACAACCTTGTTACCGCATAATTACCAAAGCATGTCGCTGGTAACCAATTATTTGATTAAACCACAAAATAATAAAAAGTGAACTTGGTAACTAAGAATATTTATTTTTGCCTAAGTTCAGCGCAAACAATTATAGGATATTCATTTTAATTTTAATAAGATAACTTAAATGTTAACGGCTAAGTTCATTCTTTTGGTGTAACGCCTCCCCGCCAGTTAACCCATCGCCATTTATCCTTTCGCCAGCGTCAAGCCCAAGATTGCCTTACGCTTATACTCTGTTAGTATATGTATAAATTCACAGTGATTGAGCGCTAACGACTTGCAGCAATTGGATCTTGTTCCGATCACCGACCTCAAAGGCGTCGCCAAAAGGGTGGCGGAAAAACTCGCCAAGCTCGGCATCACAACAGTACAAGATCTGCTGTTTCACTTACCCCTGCGCTACGAAGACCGCACTCAGATTTACCCTATTGCCGCCTTAATGCCGGGAAATTACGGCACCATTGAAGCCGAAATCCAGTCGACGCAAATCATTCAAGGCCGCAAACGCATGCTGGTGTGCAATGTGCGGGATAATACCGGCAGCATGAGCCTGCGCTTCTTTAACTTTTCGATGGCGCAACGCAATGCGATGCAAAATGGTTTAATGATCCGCGCCTACGGTGAAATTCGCCGTGGTAATCATCAGGCAGAAATCGTCCATCCCGAGTACAAAATTGTGTATCCCGGTGAAGACATTCACTTAAGCGATACCCTTACGCCGATTTATCCCACGACGGAAGGACTCAAGCAGGCGAGTTGGATCAAGCTCACCGAGCAAGCCCTCGAATTATTAGAAGACGGCGGTTTGACCGAGTTATTACCCACCAATTTGCAGCCCAACAGCATGAGCTTAAAACAAGCGCTGCAAACCCTGCATCGCCCCCACGCTGGAATATCACAATTTGACTTAGAGCTCGGCCAGCATCCGGCGCAGCAACGGCTGGTGCAAGAAGAACTGCTCGCCCATAACCTCAGCATGCTCCGACTCAGGCAGCGCAGCAATCTCGACGCCGCCGTGACCATGCACACCAGCGGCCAACTATTGAATCCCTTTCTCGCCTCATTGCCCTTTAAACCGACGGGCGCACAGCAACGGGTCGTCGCCGAGATAGGTAAAGATTTAGAGCAACCGCATCCCATGATGCGCTTAGTTCAAGGTGATGTGGGTTCGGGTAAAACCTTAGTCGCCGCCCTAGCCGCCCTGCAGGCCATCGAAAATGGCTACCAAGTGGCGATGATGGCGCCTACCGAATTACTCGCCGAGCAGCATGCGGCAAACTTTGCCGCCTGGTTTGAGCCTCTGGGATTAAAAGTGGGTTGGCTAGCGGGCAAGCTTAAAGGCAAGGCGCGGGCGCAATCCTTAGCCGATATTGAATCGGGCGCGGCGCAAATGGTGATAGGTACCCACGCCATCTTCCAGCAACAGGTAACCTTTAACAAACTGGCCTTGATCATCATTGACGAGCAGCACAGGTTCGGGGTTCACCAACGGATGGGACTCAGGGAAAAAGGCATTAACCAAGGCTTTCATCCCCACCAGTTAATTATGACGGCAACGCCGATCCCACGGACCTTAGCCATGACGGCCTACGCCGATTTGGACACCTCAATTATCGATGAGTTGCCGCCCGGCCGCACGCCCGTCACCACAGTCGCCATTCCCGATTCGCGTCGCAATGAAGTGCTCGAGCGCGTCCACAACAGCGTAGTCACGGATAAACGCCAAGCCTATTGGGTCTGTACTCTGATTGAAGAATCCGAAGTCCTTGAGTGCCAAGCGGCGGAAGATACCGCCGAGGAATTGCGCCAAGCGCTGCCGGAACTGAGCATAGGTTTAGTCCACGGCCGGATGAAAAGTGCTGAAAAGCAACAAATTATGGCCGACTTCAAGACGGGAAGCATACATCTCTTGGTGGCAACCACAGTGATTGAAGTCGGTGTCGACGTCCCCAACTCCAGCTTGATGATTATCGAAAACCCCGAGCGACTGGGCCTTGCACAGTTGCACCAGCTGCGGGGCCGCGTAGGGCGCGGTGCCGTGGCGAGCCATTGTGTGTTACTCTACAAGGCGCCATTGAGCCAAACCGCGAGCCAGCGGTTAAATGTGCTCAGGCAAAGTAATGATGGTTTTGTGATTGCACAGAAAGACTTAGAGATCCGTGGGCCGGGCGAAGTACTGGGCACTAAGCAAACGGGACTGGCCGAGCTGAAAATCGCCGACCTTGTCCGCGATCAGGCGCTTATTCCACATATCCAAAAACTGGCGAGCCATGTGATGTCACAGGCACCAGAATCGGTCGATGCCATTATTCATCGTTGGCTTGGACACAGGCAACAATACGTTCAGGCCTAAACCTTAAGCTAACCCCTTCAAGGTAAAATAAATTCAGCCTGTTCAGCTCACCGCTATGGACAAGCGCGTGGAAACTTGCACAATGAACCTGCCACCGACAACTCGTTGGCACTTGCACTTTAAATGTTAGCTGCATGTATTCACCCCGTTACCTTGACACTTAAGCGAAGGATGTAAAATGCAAGTTAATCAAGATGATAGAATTACACCTCAAGAAACCTCTTCAAGCAGTAATCGCTTTGCTTTGATTGCGATTGTGCTCGTCGTGCTGCTCTCTGCAGGAGGTTATTATTACTACACGAAAGATGACTCACCCAAGCTCATCCCCAATGCGCCGATAGTGCTGCCTGAGCCGCCTTCATCTGAACCTATGACGCTCGAGACAGGCACTGAGCCTGAAACTGCGCCAGTGGAAAATGAAGCACCAGCGGTGACCACGCCGGAAACCGAAACCGTCGTCACGCCAACCGAGCCTGCCATTCCTGAAGAAGTCGTCCCTAGCCTGCCTGAGAGCGATGCCTTTGTGCATCAAAAAGCGCTGGCGATCATCAATAACAACGTGGTCGGTTCCTCTTTAGTGAACCAAGATTTGGCCCGTCAGTTTGTGGTGTTTGTGGACAACTTGGCCCAAGGCGATCTCGCCCGCAAAGTCAGCCCAGTCAAAGGCCCAGAAAAGCTATTCACTGTGTCTGAAATCACTAGCAAAGTGTATTTAAATCCAGAGAGTTACCACAGATACGATGCCTACGCGACTGTACTTGCCAGCATGGATGAAGCAAGCTTAATGCACACTTACAAACAGCTCACACCTCTGTTTGATGAGGCCTTTGCCGAGTTAGGTTACAGCAACGCCAAGTTCAATGACCGAATGCTGCAAGCCATTAAAATCATGCTTGCCGCCCCTATCATCGAAGAGCCTATTGAGCTCAGTTCAATCAGCGTGAACTACCGCTTTGTGGATCCTAATTTAGAGGCCTTGCCGAGCGCGCAAAAACTGATGATCCGCATGGGGCCTGAAAACACCCGTAAAGTCAAAGCAGCGCTGCGTAAATTGGAAAACCAACTCGCCCAGTAATGCCCAAAGCTTGTCTAAAAAGGCGCCTAGTGCGCCTTTTTTGTATCTTAAAAATACTACCTATAGACTTGTTCAACTCAGGTTCAGTCCAAGGTTTTATCCTCTATCCTCCCAATACCTCAGCTGCAACGAATGTTACTCTTGGGTGATAAATTCGAACTTAATTGCATTTTGTTAACCATCACAATGCAAATGGCTTCATTAAAACTAAGGACTTAGTGTAGAATAAGCCACTCAATAAACGGGGGAATTGTGCTCGTCAATCCAGCGAGAAAATAGCGATAAGCCAATCAATTCATTAAAATTTTCGCTTAGTTAGGGATAACTAAGACAGCTTTAAATAGTGTCGAGGCAAAGTAGTGCAACTCAGATTCAGCATCCTTTCTTGGGGCGCATGGGCGCCAAAGTATCCACAGCGTGATGACTGGCAAACTTGGTGCAAGCACTCGGCTGACACAAGCAAAGAAAATGACCTCGAGGGGATTTCCCCAGCCCTTTCCCAAGTCCCCGCCATGCAGCGCAGACGTTTTAGCCGTTTAACCAAGATGATGCTGGATGTCAGCTTCCAATGTGAGGCCGCGCCTAACTGTCGCTCGATATTTGCTTCTCGCCACGGCGAGCTGCACCGCACCATCGGCCTGCTCGAAGACATCATTGAAAAACAACCGCTTTCCCCCTTAGGTTTTAGTCAGTCGGTGCATAACACTGGCAGTGGTATTTTTGGCATTTTAACCAATAACACCGCCCCTTCGACCTCGATTGCCGCGGGCACAGAAACCCTTTCCCAAGCCATGGTGGAAGCGTTCGCCCAGCTGCACCAATCGCCTGAGCCACTGTTATTGGTGTTTGGCGATGATCCCGTCCCGCCAGTCTATGATGAATTTACTCAAGAGTTTGAGTTGCCCTTAGCCCTGGGATTGACCCTAGCGCCCGCAGATGAGAGTGCAACCGTCACCCTCACCCTAAGCCAACTGACAGCAGAGCAGCAACGAAACGCCACGCCGCTATCCTATGGCATGTTGATTCATGCGCTGGCAACCTCACAGGATATTGACGGCTGCTTGTCACACTGGCACTGGAGCCTAACGCATGCCTAATCCAGTGCCACACAATGCCGAATTTAATGTCGCTTATACGCTGCCCGAAAAACGCCGCGCGGGAATCAACTATATCCCGCGTTGGCTCGGCGGCGTCAGTTGCTACATCGCCTTTGGTCTCGGTGGACTGTTAAGCTCGTTAACCATTTTGCCACTGCTGCGTTTTTGGCCGGGCACGCCCGAGGCGCGGATTATCCGCGTGCAAAAGGCCGTGCACACTATGTTTAAAGGCTTTGTGGCCATGTTGACTTGGGCAGGAGTTATCCGAGTCAGCACCCATAATGCCGAGCTACTGCGAAATGCCAAGGGCGTGATAGTGATTGCCAATCACCCGAGCCTGGTCGATGTGGTGGTATTAATCAGCTTGATGCCTAATGCGGGCTGTATCGTTAAACAGGGGCTGTGGCGCAATCCCTTCTTACGTGGCGTAGTCTCCTGCGCGGGATATATTCCCAATCGCGGCGCCGAACTCATGCTCGAAGATTGCCGAGAAGTACTCGCCCGCGGCACGAACCTGATTATCTTTCCCGAAGGCACACGCACCGTATTTGGTGCAAGCATTAACGAATTTGCCCGCGGTGCTGCCAATATTGCTATTCGCACCCAAGCCGATATTTTACCTGTGGTTTTGCGCACTAATGTGCGTGGTTTGACAAAGGAACAACCTTGGTATGAGATCCCAAGGCAAACCATGGGAATGGCCGTCGAAATCGGTAACACAATTTCTCACCAAGGCTACCAAGCCCCTTTGGGTGAGCATGCGAAAATGGCTCGGCAATTAACCCGAGACCTTGAACAATATTATCAACAACAACTCGAAAATAATTATGACTTTACATAACGAAATTAAACAGTTGATCATCGACTGCCTCGACTTAGAAGACGTCAGTATTGATGATATCGACACAGATGCACCGCTATTTGGTGAAGGACTCGGACTCGACTCGATCGACGCGCTCGAGCTGGGTTTAGCCATCAAGAAAAAATTTGATGTGAAAATCGAAGCGAACTCGGATAGCACTAAGGCGCATTTTTACAGCGTCGCCAGCCTAGCTAACTTCATCGAATCACAACGTCCGTAGGAGAGGAAGATGCAAAACCGCGAACAAATCCTCGCTATGTTGACCACGATTTTGGTGGATGAGTTTGAAATCGATGCCGATGCCATTACGCCAGAGGCGAATCTCTATCAAGAGTTAGATCTGGATAGCATCGATGCCGTCGACTTAGTGATTAAGCTACAGCAGCTCACGGGCAAAAAAATTCAGCCCGACGAGTTTAAATCTGTGCGTACAGTCAACGACGTCGTTAACGCCATTGAAGGGCTAGTTAAAGACTAATGCGTGTCCTGCTACAAGTACTAACCGCACTCGCGCTGATTGCTTATCCAGTCGCCGTGTATTTAGGACTGAATTATCTGCCAGCAGGCACCATAGCCCTAGTGCTATGCCTCTTGTTGGTAGTGCGTTTAATGCTGCAAAAGCAAAAGGTTAAAACCTTAGTTTTGCCTTTGCTTGTTGGGATTGCGCTCACGGCGGGCAGTTTTGTCGCCAAACGCAGCGACTGGCTCTTGTATTACCCCGTGGTGATAAACCTCACCATGTTAGCCCTGTTTAGCTACTCGCTATACCAAGGCCCGAGCATGATTGAACGGCTCGCACGGCTCAAAGAGCCCGACTTGCCGGATGAAGCCATAGGTTATCTTAAAAAAGTCACCCTGCTTTGGTGTGGCTTATTTATCCTAAACGGCACTGTGGCGGCCTATACCGCCGCATTTACCAGCCTAGCAACTTGGACCTTGTATAACGGTTTGATTGCATACGTACTCATGGGACTGCTCCTCGGTGGGGAATGGTTATATCGCAGCTTTTGGTTGAAGAAGACATGACACAACTACTCAAAAACTGGTTAACCCAAGGGCCATTCGCCCAACAACTGATCAGCTTTAATCACCATGACATAGTCACAGGTGCCCTGTTTACCAATCAGGTTGCGCATTTTTACGAGCAGCTGCGCCAAGCGCCTGAACAAAAATGGTTACTGGCGAGTGATACCAGCGATCTGTTTGCCGTGGGTCTGTGTGCCGCACTGTTGGCGGGCAAGGAAATTATTCTGCCGCCCAACACCCAAACCGGCACCCTGAGTGAGCTGACCCATCAGTTTGAAGGCATACTGTCAGACAAGCCGCTGTGCGAGAGCCACGCCTTTATCCTGCTGAATAAAGAGCTGAGCCTGCCCACCAAACCTTGGCCAGAGAGCGACACCTTTGGAGAACTGCTGCTCTTTACCTCGGGCAGCAGTGGCGAGCCCAAGGCGATTCGCAAGAGCTTAAGGCAGCTCGATGCCGAAGTGACTGTGCTCGAGCACACCTTCGCCGAGCATTTGCCTCACTGCAGTGTAGTCTCGACTGTTTCCCATCAGCATATCTACGGGTTGTTGTTTAAAATCCTCTGGCCATTAGCCGCCAGTCGCCCTTTTTTAAGCGAGCAAATCGAATACCCTGAGACCTTAAGCTACTACACCGCCTTGTTACCAAACCTGTGCCTGATCAGTAGCCCAGCGCAATTATCCCGTTTGCCTAAGGCGCTAGAACACGAACGCCAACTGCGCTCACCCAGCTTAGTCTTTAGCTCCGGCGGGCCGTTAAGTTTTACCGCTGCCCAAGGGGTTGCCCAGTGCTATGGCCATTTACCTATCGAGATATTCGGCAGCACCGAAACCGGCGGTATCGCCTACCGTCGCCAACACGAGGCCGACGAACCTTGGCAAGTGTTTGAACAAATTACCATAGACCAAGACGCTGACGATGGTGCCCTGCTGCTGAAGTCGGCCTATTTGGCCGACGATCAGTGGTTACGTTGCGAAGATAAAATCGAGCTAACGGCCAATGGCCAATTCAGGCTCAAGGGAAGACTCGACCGCATCGTTAAGATTGAAGAAAAACGTCTTTCACTGGCGCAAATGGAGACCTTGCTCTGTAGCCACGCCTATGTCGAGCAGGCCGCCTTGGTCGTATTGCCCCAGTTTAAATCCCAGCTAGGGGCAGTGATCACCCTGTCGCCATTGGGCCGAAGTGTGCACCAAGAGCAGGGAAAACTCAGTATCAACAATGCGTTAAAAGCGCATCTACTGACTCAGTTCGAGCGAGTGACCTTACCGCGCCGCTGGCGTTACCCCGAAACCTTACCGTTAAACACTCAGGGCAAGCGCGTCGTCGCCCAGCTAGTTGAGTTATTTGACCATGATTAAGTCGAGTTTACCGCCGATCCTCGCATCAGAGATCGGCCCAGAAAGTATTGAACTGCGCCTCTTTGTCGCCGCCGATCTCGAATATTTTAACGGCCATTTTCCCGAGCAAGCCGTGCTCCCCGGTGTGACCCAACTCGATTGGGCCGTGCGCTTAGGTTGCGAGCATTTTGGTTACAACGCTGCGGTCGCTAATTTAGAAGTGCTAAAGTTTCAACAGCTTATTCTGCCAGGGCAGGAAGTCACCTTAGCCATTAGCCATAATGCTGCCAAAGAGAAGTTAACCTTTGCCTACAGCGATGGCGACCACCGCTATGCCTCCGGGCGTATCAGCTTTGCTAGTCAGCAAGGTGATGGAGCGTCCCTGTGAGCGACGGTATGAGCGACACAATGCTAGTCCCGCCGAGTGATTTAATGGGCACGGCACCAATCAAGCTGGCGCTGGTGATCCCCAATTACAATCATAGCGCCGCGATCGCCCAGACCTTGGCCGAGCTTGCCGCCCTCAATCTGCCCTGCTATTTAATTGACGATGGCAGCAACGATGAGACCCGCTATCTGCTGCAATCCTTGGCGGAGCAACACGATTGGGTGACTCTGCTGCAACACCCCTACAATCGTGGTAAGGGCGCGGCTGTGATGACGGGGCTTCGCCGTGCCTATCGCGATGGCTTTACCCATGCGTTACAGGTCGATGCCGATGGCCAGCATAATTTAAGTGATATCCCCGCCATGCTCGCTAGGGCGCAGGCCAAGCCGGATGCGCTGATCTCGGGCAAGCCCGAGTACGACGAGTCCGTCCCCAAGGGGCGACTCTACGGTCGTTACCTCACCCACTTTTGGGTATGGGTCGAAACCTTAAGCTTTGATATTCAAGATTCTATGTGCGGATTTAGGGTGTATCCCTTAGCCGCCACCGAGCGCCTATTAAGCCAGCACGCCCTCACGGAGCGGATGGATTTTGATATCGAAATCCTAGTCAAACTCTACTGGCAAGGGGTGGAAATTCTGTTTCACTCCACTAAGGTCATTTATCCCGAAAACGGCGTCAGCCACTTTCAAGGTGTGGCCGACAATGTGCGCATCACTAAGCTGCACACCCGATTATTTTTCGGCATGTTAAAGCGCCTGCCACAACTACTGCGCCGTAAACAGAAAGCGCAATCGCCCCAGCCCGATAAAACATCAACTCATTGGTCGGGGATGAAGGAGCGCGGCAGTTATTGGGGCATAAAACTGTTGGTCGAAAGCTACCGTTTCGGCGGCCATTGGCTGTGCCGCGCCATTATGTATCCGGTGATTTGCTATTTCTTCCTGACGGGCAAAGTCAGCCGTGAAGCCTCGTTGGATTTTCTGCGCCGCGTGCAACGTCTCGAGCCACAGCATCCCCAATTGAATCGCCCCATTGGCTGGCGCGATAGCCTGAACCACTTTCTCGCCTTCGGTAATGCGGCGCTCGATAGAATCGATGCCTGGTGCGACCGCATTCAATTAAGCCAAGTGGATTTTCCCGACCGCCAAGTACTGGCCGAACAGCTAGAAAGTGGCAAAGGCGCGGTGTTATTGGTTTCCCACTTGGGCAATCTCGAACTGTGCCGCGCGATTTCAATCCACCAGCGCAAGGTCAAAGTGAATGTCATGGTGTTAACCAGCCATGCCGAAAACTTTAATAATGTCCTCAAGCAATTAAACCCAGATAGCACGCTGAATTTGATCCAAGTGACCGAGCTTAATCCCGCCACCTCTATGCTACTACAGCAAAAGATTGAAGACGGTGAGCTAGTGGTGATTGCTGGCGATAGAACCTCATCCCACTCCCAAGGACGCGTGGTATATGCGCCATTTATGGGTGAAGAGGCAGCCTTCCCGCAGGGGCCATTTATTCTGGCCGGCCTCTTGGATTGCCCTGTGTACCTGATGTTTTGCCTGCGCGAACAAGGGCGATATCGCGTGCATTTGGAGCACTTTAGCAACAGTCTCAAGGGCCCGCGTGCAGGGCGAATGGAACGACTACAACAGGCGGTGCATAACTACAGCGAACGCCTCGAATACTACGCAAGGCGTGAGCCTTTGCAGTGGTTTAACTTTTTTGATTTTTGGCGGGACGATAGCAAGGTCAACCGCGCGACACCCGCCCCACAAACGACAGCAGCACTCCCAGAGCAGGAGCGCACTACAGACAGGACAGAGCATTTATGAGCCACGCAGTTACTCACACGACAACCGCTGAGTTGCCAATCGAATTTGGCCGTCAGTTACTCACATTAGAGCAAGTCGTCGCCGTTGCTAAGGGTGCTAAAGTCAAACTCAATGATGATGCCGATTACCAAGCTTATATCCAAAAGGGCGCCCGCTTTATCGACAGCCTGCTGCACGAAGAAGGTGTGGTATACGGCGTTACCACCGGCTATGGCGACTCTTGCACTGTCAACGTGAGTCTCGACTTAGTCCATGAGCTGCCACTGCACTTATCCCGCTTCCATGGCTGTGGCCTCGGCGAAATCTTAAGCGTGATGCAGGCGCGTGCCGTGATGGCTTGCCGTTTAAACTCCCTCGCCATCGGTAAATCCGGCGTGACCTATGAGCTATTAAAGCGCATCGAAACCTTGCTTAATCTCAATATAGTGCCAGTGATCCCAGAGGAAGGTTCGGTTGGTGCCAGCGGTGACTTAACGCCATTGTCTTATCTCGCCGCCGTGCTAGTTGGCGAGCGCGAAGTGATTTATAACGGCGAGCGCAGAGCCACCCAAGAGGTTTACCGCGAGCTGAACATCACGCCCCATGTGCTGCGCCCCAAGGAGGGTTTAGCCCTGATGAATGGCACGGCGGTGATGACGGCATTAGCCTGTTTAGCCTTTGATCGTGCACAATATTTAGCGCGTTTAGCCAGCCGCATAACCGCCATGGCGTCGTTAACCCTCAAAGGTAACTCGAACCATTTCGACGATATTCTGTTTGCCGCCAAACCCCATCCGGGACAAAACCAAATCGCGACTTGGATCAGGGAAGATTTGAACCACCATGTTCACCCCCGCAATTCAGATCGTCTGCAGGACAGATATTCCATCCGCTGCGCGCCGCACATCATTGGCGTATTGCAGGATGCGCTGCCCTTTATGCGCCAATTTATCGAAACCGAAGTTAACAGCGCCAACGATAACCCCATAGTCGATGGTGAAGGCGAGCATATTCTCCACGGCGGCCATTTCTACGGCGGACACATTGCCTTTGCGATGGATTCCTTGAAAAACACTGTCGCCAACATCGCCGATCTCATCGACCGCCAAATGGCATTAGTGATGGACCCTAAGTTTAACAACGGTTTACCCGCTAACCTTTCGGGTTCAACTGGGCCACGCCGCGCCATCAACCATGGCTTTAAGGCGGTGCAAATCGGCGTTTCGGCTTGGACGGCAGAGGCGCTCAAGCACACTATGCCCGCGAGTGTTTTCTCTCGCTCAACCGAATGCCATAACCAAGATAAAGTCAGCATGGGCACTATCGCCGCCCGTGACTGTATGCGCGTATTGCAACTAACAGAGCAAGTCGCCGCCGCAGCCCTACTCGCCATGACTCAAGGCATTGGCCTGCGTATAAAACAAAACGAGTTAGACGAAAGCTCACTGACCCCTTCGCTGGCGACCACGCTCGCCCAAGTGCGCGCCGATTTTGAGCCATTAGTCGAAGACAGACCGCTCGAAGCCGTGCTGCGCCAAACCGTTGCGAAAATCCAAGCGGGCGAATGGGAAGTGTGCCGATGAAAGCCTTGCTCAGCATAGAAATGGACATGCAGATCCCCTTCCACGATGTGGATTCGATGGGGATCACTTGGCATGGTAATTACCTGCGTTATTTCGAGATTGCCCGCTGCAAATTACTCGACGAGTTAGGCTACAACTATCGCCAAATGCAGGCCTCGAACTATGCTTGGCCGATTATTGATTTGCAGATCAAATACGTTAAGGCCAGCACCTTCGAGCAAAACATTACCGTGCGCGCCGAGTTGGTCGAGTGGGAAAATCGTCTAAAAATCAATTATCAAATCCGTGATACGGCAACCGGTGAGCGTATTACCAAGGGCTATACCATTCAGGCTGCGGTGGATATGACGAGCCAAGAAATGTGCTTTGTGACGCCAGAGATATTCCGCAGCAAAATCGCCCCGCTGCTTGCAAAGGCGGATAGCGAATGATTGCCTTCCTCGCACGAGCTAAGTGGTGGCAAGGGTTCTGCCAAAGCCTACTCTTAAGCTGCACACTGCTGTTTGGCTCGGTACAGGCGCAGAGCCTCACCGATTCGAACCTCACAAGTTCGAGCCAATATCAAACGCTATTTGCCCAAGGCGCAGATAACGCTGCATTGCTCGCCCTTAGCCAAAAGCTCAATCTTGGCGAGACGGTTCGCGGCCACTTTGTGCAATCGCGTCAGCTTAAAGTGCTGAAAAAGCCTCTAGTAAGCCAAGGCCAGTTTGTGTTCGACAAGGCACAAGGGCTGATCTGGCAACAACTTAGCCCCTTCGAGTCCTTGCTGATTTTAAAAGATAAGCAACTTATTCAGCGAGATAGCCAAGGGCGAGTACAAATCAGCCAAGCCGATGCTTCGGCAAGCGCGGCAGCCATGGGGGATTTATTACCGAGTCTAGTAAATGCCATGCTGGGCGGCGATATTTCGGGTTTAAGTGCAAACTTCGAACTGCACTTTTTAGCCCAAGAGCCCTTAGCGCAAGGCAAGTCGCCACAAGAAAACTCAAGTTCAGGCAGCGCAAACTGGCAGTTGGGATTAACCCCTAAAGATCCGCTGATGAAGAAGGCAATCGCTAATATGGTGCTCGAAGGCAGCGATACGCTACACGCCTTAGTGCTACTCAGCGCCAATCCGAGTGTGAGTCCGCAGGATATCACCCGTATCGATTTTAGCGAGCTGCGCCAAGGTCCACTGAGTGAGGCTGAGTTAGCCCAATATGCCATCAGCCAGACAACGCCTAAAGACACTGGTCCAAGAGAGTAAGGCAGAAACATGGCGCCCAAGATTGCCACGCGTATTGGCCACAGCCTGATGCAAACCTCGACTAAATGGCGCTTCGCTATTTGGCTGTGTTTGATGCTGGCGGCGAGCCTTTGGACGCTGCAACTGTGGCAAAATGGGGCAAAGGTTCAAAGCGATATTCTCGCCATGTTGCCCCATCTGCAGCAGGACGCGCTCACAGCGCGCGCCCTCGAACAAGTGGAATCGACACTCGCCGATCAAGTATATCTCGCCCTGATTGCCAAGGATGAACCTCAGGCGATTGCGGCGGCCACACTCCTGATGGAGCAGCTTAAGACTCAAAATACCGCCTTTACCGATATTCGCAGCGCCGATCTGCAGTTGGGTGAAGCCCTAGGACAATTTTATTTCCCTTATAGATTTAAACTGCTCACGCCTGAACAAACCGAAGCCTTAAGCCATAATGGCCTCGAGCACTTAATTGCCTCAGCCACTCAGCAGCTCTACAACGCCTTTAGTTATGCCAATAGCCAACTCTTGACCCAAGATCCTTTGCTGTTGTTTCCCGACAATTTGCTCGCCCTTGCGCCCAACTCGAAGCTGAGCGCCAATCAAGGAATTTTAATCGCTCATCCACAAAGTGTTGATACCAAACAAGGTGTTAATAGCAGTGAAGACGTGGCTGCCATTATGATGGCAAAGGGCACAGAAAGCGCCTTTAACCCGAATGCGCAATTACGCCAGCAAGCGGCTCTCGCTCAGGCGCTGAATGCCGTCAGCGCGCAATACCCCAGCATACAAGTGTTACAGGCGGGTGCATTGTTTCATGCCATCGAGGCTACCAATACTGCTAAGAGTGAAATCTCTGTCCTCGGTCTCGCTTCTTTACTTGGCGTAGTGTTATTGGTTTGGCTCGCCTTTCGCTCCGTGATGCCACTCTTGCTGGCGATGGTGACAATCGGCAGCGGTCTGCTGCTGGCGGTGACCTTCACCTTAAGTGTGTTCGGGGAACTGCATTTACTCACTCTCGTCTTTGGCACTAGCCTGATTGGGATTGCCATTGACTACAGCTTTCATTTTTACTGCGAGCGGTTAAGCGACCATCAGCGAAGCGCGCAGGCGACCGTGGCCTATATATTCCCCACAGTGTCACTGGCCTTTATCACCAGCGCCTTAGCCTATGTCGGTATCGGTTTAGCACCGTTTCCCGGCATGCAGCAGGTAGCGATTTTCTGCGCCTCGGGTTTACTCGGCGCCTACCTGACGTTAGTGCTCGCCTATCCATTATTGGCGGGCAGCAAGTTGCCTTCGGGGGAACGTCCGTTAACCCTTGCAGAGGCCTATCTTGCGAGACTCACCGGATTCTCCAATAAACTGATCTCGCCATGGGGATTGAGTCTGTTTGCCTTAGTGCTCGCGGGAGTCTGCCTATTGGGGATCAGCAAACTTAACGTCGACGATGATATTCGCCATTTACAGCAAAGCCCTGCGAGCGTGACAGAGCCTGAAGACAAGCTCAGAAAATTACTCAGTGGCGGCACGGATAACCAGTTTTTATTGGTGCGCGCCCCCAGCGAAGAAGCCTTACTGCAACGACTCGAAGCCCTAAGTCCGCAGCTCGATGCCGCCATTAAGCAGCAAGAGCTGGGCAACTATGTCAGCCTTAGCCGTTATCTGCCGAGCAAGCAAAAGCAGGATGCGGCGTATCAATTGCAGGGCAAGATTTACCAATCGCAATTAACCACAGTGCTAAACAGCATTGGCCTCGATGACGGCCTAGCACCCGAGCTTTCTGCCGCCTATCTTGCCGCCAAGGATAGCTATATCACCCCGACGGATTTTTTCGAACAGGGCATAGGCAAACAGTTAGCCCCACTCTGGCTTGCACCGCAGGGATTCGCACAGCTTGATCACTCAACAGAGCCAACGACCAGTCTAGATAATGCCAACCTAGGGAACGATAGCCATGGCGCCATAGTGCTGCTTGGTGGAATTGAAGATATAGCGGCCCTCAAGGCGCGCTTTGCCGAGGATCCGCAGGTACAACTTATTGATAAAGTGGCGGATATTTCCACTGTGATGGGCCACTATCGCCTGCTTACCCTCAAGTTATTGGGGCTGGCGCTCGTTATCGCCCTCTTACTATTTAGCCTGAGCTTTGGCGTTAAAAGAGCCGCATTAGTGGTCGCCGTACCCGCGCTGGCCGCCTTACTCACCTTGGCCATTTTAGGCTTAGTCGGCTCGCCCTTAAGCTTGTTTCATGCGCTGGCGCTGATTTTAGTCTTCGGGATTGGGATAGATTACAGTTTGTTCTTTGCCTCCGCAGAGCAACATGGCAAGGCAGTGATGATGGCGGTGTTTATGTCCGCCTGCTCGACCCTATTGGCCTTTGGCTTGCTCGCCTTTAGCCAAACCCAAGCTATTCATTATTTTGGATTAACTCTGTCCCTCGGCATAGGGTTTACCTTTGTACTTTCGCCATTGATTTTGACCACCAGTCAGGTTTTAACCACCAACAAGGTCTCGATACCTACAAGGAATGTTATTTAAATGTCCACATCCACTGCAGCAAGTTTCGCACAGTCTCACTCCCTTTCCGTCGATGTGGCCATTATTGGCGCAGGCCCCTCGGGCTCAATTGCCGCTAGCCTGTTGCATAAGCAAGGCAAACGGGTATTAGTGTTAGAAAAACAACACTTTCCACGCTTTTCTATCGGCGAGAGCCTGCTGCCCTGCTGCATGCAATTTATTGAAGAAGCGGGCATGTTGGAGGCGCTGAATGCGGCGGGATTCCAATATAAAAATGGCGCGGCATTCCGTCGCGATGGGGTGTATACCACCTTCGACTTTACCGATAAATTTACCCCAGGGCCGGGCACAACCTTCCAGGTGCAACGGGCAAACTTCGACAAATTGCTTGCCGATACCGCAGCAAGCTTTGGGGTAGAAATCCGTTACGGTGAAACCGTTGAGGCAATCGATTTAAGCGCCAATCCACGCTTAAGCGTGCGTAATGAACAAGGTGAGTTGTACCAAGTTGAGGCACAATATGTGCTCGATGCCAGTGGTTTTGGCCGAGTATTGCCACGGCTACTCGACCTCGAAACGCCGTCATCACTGCCGACCCGCAGTGCTATCTTTACCCATGTGGAAGATAACATCAGCGATCCCAACTTCGACCGGAACAAGATTTTAATTAGCGTACACCCGCAGCATCAGGATATTTGGTACTGGTTAATTCCCTTCAGCAACGGTCGCTGCTCGCTCGGCGTAGTGGCAGAGCCGCAGTTACTCGCGCGCCTCGAAGGCGATTTAGAGCAGCAGCTACTGACCATAGTCAAAGAAGAACCCGGCCTGAAAGCATTGCTGGCCAATGCTAAAGTCGCCCAGCCCTGTGCGACACTCAAGGGTTACTCGGCCAACGTATCGCGCCTCGCCACCGACAAGTTTGCCCTGCTGGGCAACGCGGGTGAGTTTCTCGATCCGGTATTCTCATCGGGCGTGACTATCGCCATGCAATCGGCATCGATGGCGGCGAAATGCGTGCTTAAACAGCTAAATGGCGACACGGTAGATTGGCCCGCCGAGTACTCGGCGCCGTTAATGCAAGGGGTAAACACCTTCCGCACTTATGTGCAGGCTTGGTACGATGGCCGATTCCAAGATGTGATTTTTTACGAAAACCCGAATCCAAAAATCAAACAGATGATCTGCTCGATTTTGGCGGGCTATGCTTGGGATGTGCAAAATCCCTTTGTAAAAGATTCCGAGCGACGCCTGAATATGGTGGTCGAGCTATGTCGGCAAGAAGCCGAACTCAGCGCCGAGCCAGCTATTAGCGAATTAGCCGAGGTGTAATTCGATGCGCTTAAGCCTTAACGCCAACGGTCGCCCCAAAGCCATTGCGACGTTTTGCTTGCTCCTGATCAGCCTAGGCTTGATGGGATGCAGCGAGCTGCTCTATCGGCAAACCTGTGTCGGTTTGGCGAAAGATATGCGTTACTGCTTAGCGCCACTCCCCCACGATTTTGGCCCAGCGATCGAGAAAACGCTTACCAAGCCTCAGACAAATACGCCCCAAAGCCAGACTCAAAGCCAGAGTCAGCAAAACGACAGCAAAGCTGGGGTATCCTCACCCCAGTCCTTTAGTCAGAAGGTGAGCATTAAGGTGGGCGATAACACCCACGAGCTACTCACCCAGCTCGAACTCGAAGGGGAACGGATGACGCTGGTCGGGCTCGCGCCCCTTGGGCAGGCATTGTTTACCTTGGTTTACGATGGGAATACACTCAGCAGTGAACAGAGTCTTTTGCTAGGGGATGAGTTTAAGGCCGAATACCTGATGGCGATGATGCAACTCATCTATTGGCCTGAGCAGAGTATTAAAAGCCATTTAGAGGGCGGCGAGTTAGTGACAGGATTGTGTGACGCTATTCCCTGTCGCCAGTTTTATAGCCAAGACACGCTGATCAGTCGCAGTGATAATCAGACTCAAGTGATACAAATTCGTTATCAGCAACAGAGCGACGATGCTCTCTGGCAGGCACACATTAATTTGACCATGCCACAGGCAAAATTTGAGTTAGAGATACAACCCATTTAATCGTCTTTTGACCATGCCATAGGCACCCGTTAACAGCCAATCGATATGAGCTTTTAGCATTGCTCACATCAAAGGCCATAGGTATAGCAAGCAGCAATGAACAACAGAGTCGCCATTACACAGATTGGATTGTGTACCCCGTTAGGGCAAACGCCCGAGCAGGTGTTAGCCCGCTTGATTGCAGGCGATACCAGTGCCATGCAAACCAGTGACACCCTGTTATTTGGGGAGTCGACACTGGTCGCGCCCGTCACTGAGCCGTTACCGACGATACCTGCCGCACTGGTGCAATTCGATTGTCGCAATAATCAATTACTCCTGGCTGCCGCACTGCAAATTCGCGACGCCGTTGAGCAAGCCAAAAGTGACTTTGGTGCCGACCACATCGGCGTAGTCTTAGGCACCAGCACCTCGGGGATTTCGAAGGGCGAAGCCGCCTTGGCCTATCGGAATCAACACGGCCACTTCCCCGCCGATTACCATTACTTCCAGCAGGAACTCGGCAGCACCAGCGATTTTTTACGCCAGTTATTTGAGCTTCAAGGCCCTTGCTACACCATTTCGACCGCCTGCTCATCCAGCGCTAAGGTATTTGCCAGCGCCAAACGCCTACTCGAGGCCAAGCTGTGCGATATGGTGATCGTTGGCGGTATCGACAGCCTGTGCCAACTGACAGTCAACGGGTTTCACGCCTTAGAGTCGGTTTCCAAGGGGCATTGCAATCCCTTCAGCGCCAATCGTGATGGCATCAATATCGGTGAAGGCGCCGCGCTGTTTACCCTGACCCTAGCGGAAAACGAAACACTCGGCTCAACGCAAGCGAATGTATTGCTTGCAGGCATAGGCGAGTCGAGCGATGCGCACCATATGTCGGCGCCGCACCCCGAAGGTGCGGGGGCAATTGCCGCCATGCAGGCCGCGCTTGATGATGCACACATTTCGGCGCAACAGATTGATTATATAAACTTACATGGCACAGCAACGCCTAAAAATGATGCGATGGAAAGCCGCGCCGTACTCTCGGTATTTGGCGAAGCGCCGCCACCCGCAAGCTCAACTAAACCGCTGGTTGGCCATACCTTAGGTGCCGCGGGCGCGATTGAAGCCGCATTTTGTTATTTACTGCTCTCACCCCATAATCACCATCTTGCCCTGCCTCCCCACAGGTATGATGGGCAGCCAGATCCACAGGATCCCAACATAGCCTTAGTCGCGCCCAAGCAATGCGCCGAGCATGGCAAGCTTAACTATGTGATGAGCAACTCCTTCGCCTTTGGTGGCAGCAATGCCAGCCTGATTTTTTGCCGTAAAGGGGCTTAAGTTTTATGTCTAGTTCTACTGACACTGCAATGGCACCCGCCGAGCCGATGTGGCTGCAACAATTAGCCGAGCAGAATATTGCCGATTTTATTCCGCACCGCGCGCCGATGATCTTGATTGATAAGATAATTCGCCATCAGCAGGATGCGCTCGAAACCGAAGTGCAGATCAGCCCGCAGAGTGCTTATTTTGACGAGCAACGTCAGGCCGTCCCCAATTATGTGGGCATCGAATATATGGCGCAGAGCATCGCAGCACTCGCCGGTGTTGAGGCCAAACTGCGCCACGATAAAATCCGAGTGGGTTTTTTATTGGGATCGCGTAAATTAGCCTTACACACAGCGCAGTACGAACTCAACCGTCGATACCGCACTCAGGTTAAACGCCTCTATCAAGAAGAGTCGGGACTGGCGGTATTCGATTGCCAGATTTATCTGTTGCCCGAGGCGGGAGCGGAGCAAACACCACAACTTGTGGCCGAGGCCAATGTGAACGTGTTCCAACCCCAGGACACCCAAGCGTATATCGCCTCCAGTCAGGCTTAATGTCTGGCCTAGCGCTCACAAGCGCCAAGCTTTAAACCGACGCAACGTCAGTCGCACTACAAAAGGATTTAGCCCTTTGATGCATAAACAACTCATCATCAAGCATCGCGGGTGGAGAAATAAAAATGAATAACAGAGTATTAGTCACAGGTTCGAGCCGCGGTATTGGCAAAGCCATCGCCCTTAAACTGGCCGCTGCGGGCTACGATATCGCCCTGCATTATCACAGCAATCAGGCCGCAGCCGATGCCAGCGCCGCAGAACTTAGCGCCCTTGGGGTGAACGTCAGCCTATTAAAGTTTGATGTTGCCGACCGCGCCGCCGTAAAAGCCGCCATAGAAGCCGATATCGAAGCCCATGGCGCCTATTATGGCGTGATACTCAATGCGGGCATCAACCGTGACAATGCCTTCCCAGCGATGAGCGAAACCGAGTGGGACAGCGTGATCCACACTAACCTCGATGGTTTTTATAATGTGATTCATCCCTGTGTTATGCCCATGGTACAAGGGCGCAAGGGTGGCCGTATCATCACTCTAGCCTCAGTGTCAGGTATCGCGGGCAACCGTGGACAGGTCAATTACAGCGCCTCTAAGGCCGGATTGATTGGCGCGACTAAGGCGCTGTCCTTAGAGCTGGCCAAACGTAAGATCACTGTAAACTGTATCGCCCCAGGTTTGATCGAAACCGATATGGTGGCGGATATTCCTAAGGATATGGTCGAGCAGTTAGTGCCGATGCGCCGCATGGGTAAACCCAATGAAATCGCAGCGTTAGCCGCCTTTTTAATGTCGGACGATGCCGCCTATATTACGCGCCAAGTGATTTCGGTGAATGGAGGCATGATCTAAATGACCCAGCGCAATCCCCTAGGCAGACGTGTCGTCGTTACCGGTATCGGCGGTATCAGCGCCCTAGGCCATGAATGGCCGAGTATCGCAAGCAGCCTTAAGGCACAAAAAAATTGTGTCGTGACGATGGCGGAATGGGACAAATACGACGGACTAAACACCCGCCTTGCTGCGCCCATTACCGACTTTGAGGTGCCGAGCCACTATTCCCGCAAAAAGATCCGCTCCATGGGACGCGTCTCGATTATGGCGACTCGCGCCAGCGAACTTGCGCTGATAGATGCTGGACTATTGGACGACCCTATCGTCACCTCGGGGGAAATGGGCATTGCCTATGGTTCCTCCACTGGCAGTACTGACCCGCTGGTCGCCTTTGGCGATATGCTCAAAAATGGCGATATGTCAGGCGTCACCGCCACCAGCTATATCCGCATGATGGCACACACCACTGCGGTAAACGTGGGGGTATTCTTTGGTCTTAAGGGACGCATTCATACCACCAGCAGCGCCTGTACTTCGGGCAGCCAAGGCATAGGTTACGCCTATGAGGCCATCAAATACGGGCAACAGACCTTAATGCTCGCGGGCGGCGGTGAAGAACTCTGCCCGACCGAGGCCGTGGTATTCGACACCCTGTTTGCCACCAGCACTAAAAATGCCACCCCTGAGTTAACGCCTCGCCCCTTCGATGCCCATCGCGACGGTTTAGTGATTGGTGAAGGCGCTTGTACGCTGGTACTCGAAGAGTTAGAACACGCCATGGCGCGCGGCGCGAAAATTTACGCCGAGATCGTCGGTTTTGGCACTAACTCCGATGGTCAGCATGTGACTCAGCCCAATAGCGATACCATGGAAATCGCCATTCGCTTAGCCCTTAAGGATGCGGCGCTCACGCCCGATGCCATTGGCTATGTAAATGCCCACGGCACAGCGACCGACCGTGGTGATGTTGCCGAAACCCATGCGACCCATGCCGTCTTCGGTGCGGATATGCCGATTTCATCCCTTAAAAGCTATACAGGCCATACCTTAGGCGCCTGCGGCGCGTTAGAAGCTTGGGTGAGTATTGAGATGATGAATGCGGGTTGGTTTGCCCCGACGCTCAACCTCGACAATATCGACCCAGAATGTGCCGCACTCGATTACATTCGCGGCGAGCCACGTGCGCTCGACACCGACTATGTGATGAGCAATAACTTCGCCTTTGGCGGCATCAACACCTCACTGATTTTTAAACGCTGGAAAACGACATAAGGACATATCAATGAAACCATTAGTAGCAAGCATATTACTCGGCATCAGTTTATTTAGCTCTCCCCTATGGGCAGAGGAATACACGGTTGAAACCTATCAAGAAATTTTTAAAGGCGACAATCAATTTAAGCAAAAACAAGCCATCGAAGCCCTGACGATTGCCGGATTATCCGATCCCGCCATTTACGATGTGTTAGAGGCCAAATTGATCGAATCGCTGCCCCTCGCCACCGAGAAAAATGCCATAGACTACAGCGCTTGGTTAGTCAAAGGCCTAGCTTACTCGGGTAACGATAAGTACAGCGAAACTATCAACAGCATAGTGCGTGGTAACTTTCATAAAAAACTGAAAAAGTACGCGACCCAAGCACTTGAGAACCTAGATAAATACAAAAAATGGAACGCCATTTTAGCGGACAAGAGCCAATATGTGGCCGAACAAAGCCCTAAAAACAATGCCTATGCCAATGCGTTAAAGAGCGACGATTTAGAGTTGATGCGCCTTGCCGCTAAACGCATGATGGACGATCAAAACTACGATGATTTTCTGTTAGAGCGTCTGAGCGTTGAGCTTAAAAATCCACGCCTAATGAGCAACGACAAGTTAGCCATCGATACCTACGCCAATATGGCCAAGGCCCTCGCCGCATCAGGCAATACGCAATACCGCGAAGTCATTGAAAATATTGCCAACAACAACCCAAACAAAAAGCTGAAAAGCTACGCCGAGAGCTATCTGAAGAAGTACTACTAATCCTCTTTGGATGAGTAAAAGCATTAACAAAAAGCCGAGAATCATCTCGGCTTTTTGATCTCTTTGGTAGGCAAACCATCATCAAACCAATCAAGATAATCCATCTTTAGCACAAATCGCACGATTTAATCATTTTGACCATTTCACTCAATAAACTATACTGCCACTGTCTTTCCAAAACGGGGCTTAACTCATGCAAACATTAACCGCCAATGACGCCAAACGAAATTTCGGTGAGTTGCTGCTAAACGCTCAACGTGAACCCATCAAGATCAGCAAAAACAGTAAAGATGTGGTTGTGGTCATGTCTATCCACGATTACGAACAGCTTGAGGCGATGAAAGCCGACTATCTGAAGCACTGTTTCAACGCAGCCAAAGAAGATTTAGCGAAGGGCAATGTGGTTGATGGTGAAGATTTTCTTAACGCCCTGTAGCTACTCACATGAATAATAAACGCTATAAACTGAGTAGGTTAGCTCAGGCTCACCTACTAAAGATTAAAGACTACACCCTTCAACACTTTTCTGAGTCGCAGTGGCACAAATACAAACAAAGCCTAATATCCGGCTTGCAAATGTTAGCCAATCACCCCGGATTAGGCAGAAGCTGCAACGATATTTACCCCAACGGTTTCTACTTTCCTATCGGTAAACACACAGCCTACTTCACCAAAGAAGACGACTTTATCCTTATCGTTGCCCTGTTAGGTCAACCACAACTACCCCAAAATCATCTGAAATAGCTATATCTGGCGTATTTGCAGTAGGCGTGAGGCCAACTACTGTACTGGCTCGACGACACGCTGAATAGAAACCTAGGTTTTCTAAGCTTATGAACGAGAGCCATGGACGGCGAACTGGCCGTTAAACACGGATGTTGTTCAAGTCCATCCTTAGATACAGGGTCGCCACATCTGATGTGAAAGGATTCACAAATGCCACGATGGCATGAATGCCAAAAAGCGGCCATGGGGCGGACGCTCGTCTCGCCAATCACCATGCATCGGTAACTTCTTCGACTTAAAAGAGTCCTCTACATAAATACCAATACAAGGTGTAAGGAAGCAACACATGCTAGCACCTCAACTCACCCAAATTAGATTTTCAACTCACGATTCATAATTTCATTAAACAGTTATATTACTGGGTACTGAATCTGAACCATCTATTAATGCTAGAACATGGTCAAGGTACCTTTGCGCCCCCGACGAATCAGTTGACTGTCTTAAATATTGTGGAATCCGCTCGACAAATTCAGAACGAGATAAAGGCTGATGTTCCAAAAGCGCTTCAATCATTGCAGGTCGCAGCAATCGGCAATCATCCTCTGTATGAGGACTGCCCAACTCGATAACATGCTGCGCAAAATGTCTTAGTTTTTCCTTTAAACTCAACTCTGCTGCAGGTTGATTCAAGACTACTGATGCAACTGCAGGTTGAACTACGGTTTCTTCTGTTTCATCAACATCCAAATTCGGCACAGTCACTTTTATTGCTGACTTCAGTTCATGAAGTTCTCGAATAATTGGTGCTAACACCTCTTCTGGGTTGCCAAACCAATCAGTTGACCAAATACGGTTGATCTTCCAGCCTAAACGCTCCAATACTTCCTGTCTTAATCTGTCGCGATCCCGAGCAGACTTCGCCGAATGATAAGCGGCTCCATCACATTCAATCCCCATTAAATAGCGTCCAGGACTACCAGGGTCCTTAACAGCTATATCAATAAAAAATCCTGCAACCCCCACCTGAGGCTCACATTCAAATCCTTCTTTTGTTAAAGCTTCAATTACCGCAATTTCAAAATCACTATCCGGCCCTTTCCCTGTAGAAGTCGAAATTGAATCCAACATGCCTTTTTCAGCAAATTGCAGGAAACCTTTAAGCGCGATAACACCTCGCTTACTAGTCTCACTCGTTAGCACATCTTCAGCACGCATAGAGCTAAACACATGCATCCGCTTTTTGGAGCGAGTAAACAGTACGTTTAATCGTCTCCAGCCCACATCCGAGTTTATCGGTCCAAAGCGTTGATAAACTTTACCTCCGACCTCGGCAGGGCCATATGTGAAAGAGATATAAATGACATCACGTTCATCCCCCTGCACGTTTTCTAAGTTTTTGATAAACAGAGGCTCATCATGGACACGAAGCTTACTAATTGCCGCTTCTGCTGAAGCATCTGAGCGGCAAAGCTCATCCAAAGCACGTTCAATTTGGTCCCGCTGTTTAGAACTCATCGCTACGATGCCAATTGATTCTTCAGGACGAGTTTGTGCGTGCTTTACTACTGCCCGCGCAACAACATTTGCCTCTTCGATATTGTGTTGATTCGTAAACCGT
Source organism: Shewanella sp. GD03713 (assembly GCF_029843705.1). Lineage (NCBI taxonomy): Bacteria > Pseudomonadati > Pseudomonadota > Gammaproteobacteria > Alteromonadales > Shewanellaceae > Shewanella > Shewanella sp. GD03713. Next base: position 357,392 of record NZ_JAOCIW010000001.1, on the reverse strand, counting down.
CCACCAGCCACATAGCTAAATTTGATACCGTAGTCGGGGGAATCCGCATTTGGAGAGGGGAAAATAACCAAATCGCTGTTGTAGAAATGACGGTTAGAATAAGCGATTAACTTTTCATGTTGAGAGCGATAATGCCAACGTAAACGACGCATCGGAAATAGGGGCAGTGAAGCATCTAGAATACTGTCGGTATCCCCTAATGCTGCAACTTCCTCGTCATCATCACTTTCAATTGAACGATCGAAAAAGCTCGTGGGCGGTAACTGTTTGGGGTCACCCACTACAACAATTTGCTTGCCTCTAGCAATCACACCAAGCGCATCTTCGGGTTTGACCTGCGAAGCTTCATCCATCACTACTAAGTCAAACTCTAATCTGCCAGGTGCAAGGTAATGAGCAGCAGACATTGGCCCCATCATAAAACAAGGTTTCAACGCTAACAGTGCTTCTCCTGCACGGTTAACCAATTGCCGAATTGGGATATGCTTAGTCTTCTTACCCAACTCATTTCTTATCAGAGCAAAGTCGGTATATTCACTTTTACGGCCACCGGAGTTACCTTCAGGCACTGAGCGAGATGCAATTTTGGCTGCAATACGTTCTCGTTGTAGCTTGAATAGCTTTTTATCGTAGATTTTAAATTTGGTTTGGATCGCGTTACGTTGCGTACCTGAAACTCTAGCCAAATCTGGATGTTGATTGATAATCTCCCTCGACAACTGATCATTCAACGCCAAATCCAAGGCCAAATCAGCTTGCTCGATATCCAAAGCACCATTAAATACCGCTTCCCAGATCCGCTCTAATCCAAGCTCATGCATCTGCATTCGATTACGAGTGAAATTAACCCAACCATTCAACCATCGAGGCTGCGAAATTGCGCGCTGATTACGAATGATCAATCCTTTAAGTGAATCATCAACAGGTCTAAACCACATCTCGACATCTAGCTCGGTTTCAGACTCAAACACCGACAATTTGTCAGCCTGATTGTTTCTTAGTTCCTTAAGTCTTGCTCCTTCTCCAAGCAATTCTTCATAATTTTGTGCATTCTCAAGCTGCCTTACACAAGCAGCAAAAGAAGTACTGCTCACTTGCTTTAAAAGATGCTCAGCTAAATCTAAGGTGGAGCTGATAACACCAATAGACGAACTATTATCTTTATGCACCCCAAAAGACAATGGCATAGTCTTATCTGCAAATGGTTCTAATAGGGGCCGCTTGTCAGCTAACTCTTGATGCCATTGCTGCATTTGCTTAATAGCATTAACTAATTTTCCTGCTTCACTGAGCAAAGTGTCATCACTCAAGTACCAGCTTTGCAGTTGTTCTAAAGCTTGCCTCACTTCCAGACTGAGACTATCCAGCAAAGAACCTTCACCAACCCATACAAGTTGTTGCTGCTGATTTAGATTTACAGATTTTTTGGGTAGACGCTGTAATAAACTATCGATCATAGATATTGTTTCAAGCAATACCGATGAAAGCTTTTGCTTTTCTAGCTGGTGGACACCCTTAATTAATGTTGAATCCAACCCTAAAACGCTCGTACCAATAGCGACTTTGGGACCAAAACCTACACCGTAGGTTTCTCTTACTCTGATATACCACTGACGTAAGGCGGTTAGCTGTTCATAGTCAGTCTCAATACCTCTAAAAGCATTGCCTAACGAACGAGCATGATCGCATGCATCAAATTGTTTCAGCTCGGAGCGATATTTAACTAACTCGTCAAATTGATTCTTGGCTTTAGCGAATTTAATGGCTGGATTAATGACTGACTTGAGTAATGTGCGTGCTTGTCGCCAATTGCTGTTAAACCAAGACAGTATTCCACCCTGTTGTAACACCAAAACGGCCTGACTGAGCTCTTCGGCTGTGGGTAATTGTTCCAGTAAAAAGGTTTTAGAAAGGCTTTCTTTTAAAGGTCTAAGTACGGCACATTGTTTAGATAGCGTTTTTAACGTGGTATCAACAACATCGTCATCAAATACCGAATCACGAAGAGGTATTAATTCTGTCGGTAAACCAGCAATAACCTGAAGTAACTGAGCCGTAAATTGCAAGCCATTACGACTATCATCCATTGCATTAGAAATCGCCGAAGGGAGAGCTTGCTTAAAGTCACTTAACTCATTAGTCAGCATACCAAGTGTAAGTGAGGCCTTATTTAACGACTCGTACCACTTCACTAGGTCGCGAATCGTTATCCCATTTGGAATAACGAAAGTATCTAATCCCGTTTTAGGCATATCCTGCGGTTGGATGTGTTCAATTGAATTGAGTTTGTCAGGATGAATCTTCTCGCTTAATTGCTGATAATGTTTTTGTAAGTCCTCAAAAACCGAAAGATAACTTCTTACACTCTCGATAGCACCTTCAGCTTCAAAAGAACGTAGAGCTTCAAATACCTCTCCACCAGCGAGAGGCTTTAAAGAATTAAGGTCCTGTAATACCGTATTTATCAGTTTAAGAGAGTCCATACCATCAACATCAATATTCCAATCACTAATAAATAGCTGGTACTCTTGAGCAAAAATCTCAAGTGACTGTTGCCACTGAACTAAACATTCGACAATACGATCACTATCAAATATCTGAATCTCAGTATTTCTGACACCACTCCAAGGGTGTTGGTAGATTTCAACTTCATGCCCAAGTTGCTCCCGAATTTCACGGTATATCTGCTGGAATGTCGCAACCTGATCTTGTAAACGTAACTGCTTCACTTTATTCAGAGATTGACCACTAACATCTTTGAGATGAAGTGAAGTTGCATCTATCTCAAGTTTGCTTCGATAACGGGTCGCAGCACTCAAAATTTGGTGGATACTTTTGCCCGTCTGCTCCCACTCTTTATTGATTAAAGCGGCATACTCGTTCAGTTGCTGCTTGAGCTCTTCGTAACGCAAAATTTGCGCATTGATTTCCATCTGACTCGGCATCGTTGCATTTAAAGTCACACGCGCCTGAATATCGTCCAGCACTTTACGCTTATGTGTTTTATGGCTATGCAGCTCTAAACAAAACTCACCAAGGCCAGCCCTATCGAGACGGCTTTTAACCACTTCTAGCGCCGCCATCTTTTCAGCAACAAACAGTACCTTTTGACCATTCATTAAAGCTGCTGCGATTAGGTTAGTAATCGTCTGAGACTTACCACTGCCTGGGGGACCTTCAATCACTAAATCACGGCCCTGAATAGCGTCAATTAAAGCACTGTGCTGGGAACTATCGGCATCATCAATAAGCGGCACTTTATTATGAATATCAGTGTAAGCATCAATATCATGTTCACCAGAACTATCCCCACCAGCTGGGACTGACTCCCCTTTTTGGCTAACAAAGAAACGACGAATTACGTTATGGGAAGTGATGTTTCTATCTCCCTGTGGCCATCGCTCAGGGTCTAGATCCAGATACATCATCATTTTGCCAAAGTTCAACAATCCCAAGCATCCAAAACGCTGTAGGGACCAGTTAGGCTTATTCTTTTTGATAAGCTTGTTAACTGCTGAAAAGTAATCATCGGGAGTTTGATCGTCTTCGAAATCAGGCAGAGCCAACGCAAAGTCAGTTTGTAGCTTTGCCTTCAAAGAAAGGTTAGGCAGAATATCTTCGCCGGTATAAACCAGCTGATATTTATATAGGCCATCTTTGGGATCTAACTTACCGCGCTCAAGACGGACGGGAATGCTAAACAAGGGCGCAAGGCGAGCTTTATCTGAAATATCGGCTTCATACCACTCCAGGAAGCCTAGAGCAAGATACAAGATATTCGCGCCACTTTCTTCTAACGCAGTCTGGGCTTTATTATAAATGGCTCTTAGTCTGGCCTCTAATTCACCAGGGAATAGCAATACTTGGATCTTATTATCAGTATGCTTCGAATGTACTTGGGCAATTTGAACACCATTACCCGATTTGATTTGGCGTTCAAAATCCCCAAGGTCTTTGTATCCAGCTTGGTGACAAGCGGCGGTTAATAGCGCTAGATCAACTCCATATTCAGCATAATGAGAGCGGATACCCGTTAGTTTATCGTTATGCGCTAATGCATACTCAGTGATAAATTCACTGGCTTTTTCTAATAGTTGCTTATTAACTGCTGGAGATTCATCTCCCAGATCACCGCCAGGTAAAGTATAAGAAGTATTAATCCCTAGTACTTTGGCCCACTCCATTGCAGTGGGAAAAGGCTTTAACTGCACATCTTTTTTATCTTTTCCGACTTGTATATATCCATGCTCAATTAACTGTTCACGGGTCGGTTCGTCGACGGGTCCAAACTCCATAGTAAAATCAGAACATAAAGCATTGGAAAGCTGGTCGGGTAACTCGTCGACGATTCGCAGGGCAGAGGTTTTGTTCGTAATTGGGAAATTTAGAAGGCGATTTCTAGCGGATAAGTCAAGAAGCTTCTTGCGCATCATTTCAAGTGATGAACTAATAAAAAGGTCTGCTTTTATATCAGATGTGTTTTTCGCGATTACCATTGCGCCTCCTTTGCATTAAGCAAATTCCATTCAAACAATAATTTTATAGTATTTATTGTTCTCTTAGAGTCAAACATACACTATAGAATCAATAACCTAGCCGTGTTCAACCGCTTAAATAACACTAACTTGATTGTTATCAAGCGTACTATTTAAGTTATTTAATTATCAGCTCTCAATGATGCTGAATATTAACAGATTTCCATTCAAAAAAGAGAAGTGTCTTTTCAATTTGGTAGTATATACAGCTCCAAATTTATAGCTCCGTCCATTTAGCCAGATGAAAATCGAGGATTTAGGAAGCTGTAGCAAATTTTGCAATGAGCACAAGGGGCTTTCAACTCCGTTGGGGGAGTCTTGGCTGATGTGAAATCAATAGGACGAGCTGTCCTCCTTGGTCGACTCTTGATTAAAAATCAGTGGGTGAAGCCCCACGACTTTGATTCTGCGTTTAGCTTTAACTAAAAACTCTTGGCCTACCCTTTGCTTAATCACCGCAGCGTTTTACCCCTAAAAACAACCAAACGCGATAACGCAATGATGGATAAGCGCCAACACAGGGAATTTTAATCTTGAGAGCAACAATGAAAATAATACTAGATGATCTAAAAGGGCCTGAAATTGCAGCACTTTTAACTGAGCACCTTGAAGATATGCGGGCAACCTCGCCACCAGAAAGCGTGCACGCATTAGACCTTGATGGCCTGCGCCAACCCAATATTCGCTTTTGGACACTGTGGGATGGCCGCAATCTGGCAGGCTGCGGTGCACTAAAATGGTTAGATGCCGAGCATGCGGAGATCAAATCGATGCGTACCGCCGCCACCTACAAACAACAAGGGATCGCTTCTAAGGTATTGCAGCACTTGATCAATGATGCCAAAGCCGCAGGTGTGCAGCGCCTGAGCCTAGAGACAGGTTCGATGGCCTTTTTCCAGCCTGCCCGTAACCTGTATGCCAAATTTGGTTTCGAGCTGTGCGGCCCCTTTGCCGATTACGTGCTCGACCCCAATAGCCTGTTTATGACCAAAAAGCTCTAGGCCTCTGCACACATCAATCCACTAAGGTAGCAAACCTCAGTCTAGACCTAACCACAACTAAGCTTTTGCCTGTTTAGTTGTGGTTAATGCGCGATGCTTGTGCCAGTAATGCATTAAAAATCCGAGTAATAATCCCCAGAATGCACTGCCGATCCCCAATACACTCACACCCGATGCGGTGACGAGAAACGTAATCACCGCCACTTCTCGCTCGTCGTTATCCGCGAGCGCTGCGGTTAGACTGTTACCTATGGTGCCAAGCAGAGCTAATCCTGCAATCGCAAGCACCAACTCCTTCGGAAATGCGGCGAAGAGGCCAACTACAGTGGCGCCAAGTAAGCCAGTGATAAAGTAAAACACGCCGCCCCACACAGCCGCCCAGTAACGGGTCGCGGGATTTGGGTCAGCTTCTTTACCCATGCAAATCGCCGCTGTAATGGCGGATAAGTTAAAGGCAAAACCGCCAAAGGGGGCAAACAATACCCCCATCAGACCCGTCACGGTAATTAATGGCGAGATAGGCGGGCGATAACCATGGCCGTGGAGCGCTGCTACCCCAGGCATATTTTGTGAGGCCATAGTCACCACAAATAAGGGCAGCGCCACACCCACTACGCTGGTGACAGAAAACGCAGGCGCTATCCATACGGGAGCCGCGAATTGCAGTTCAAGCTTATCGAGTTGCAGTAGATCCAATTGATAACTCATCCCTATCCCCACGACGAGGGTGAGTAACATAATGTAGCGCGGCGCCCAGGGCTTAAGCACAACAAACACTAATAACATCAATAGGATTAAGCTCAGTTGAGTCTGCATTGCTTGAAACAGTCCTAAACCAAACTGCAGTAAAATCCCCGCTAACATGGCCGACGCGACTGACTGCGGCATGATACGAATAAGCTTATCCATCCAACCCGCCAAGCCGCATAGGGTGATCAACAAAGAGCTGATCAGGAAGGCACCGACGGCTTCGTGGATACTTAATCCCGCAAGGCTGGTGACCATCAGCGCCGCCCCGGGGGTCGACCATGCCGTAAGTACCGGATTTTTATAGTAGAGAGACAGGCCAATACTGGTGAGCCCCATGCCAACACCTAAGGCCCACAGCCATGAACTCATCTGTGCCGATGTCGCACCCACGGCATCCGCCGCCTGCAGGATAATCACCGCCGAACTGCTGTAGCCCACCAGCACAGCAATAAAGCCCGCCGATATTTTTGATAGTCCCAAAGCCTCGCGCCACATCATCCCTACTCCTATTCCTGCCTTCGCCTTGATCATCGCACCATTACTTGTGCGCTATAACGCACGAGATGGACAAGATAGCACCTGTGCGTTATAACGTACAAATAATTTTTTAAGCGTCATAACCTAATGCAGACCATCAACAGCTATCTTGCCGCGACCCTAAAACAACTGCGCAGTCAAAAGGGTTGGAGTTTAGATAAAGCGGCACTCGAGACAGGCGTAAGCAAGGCCATGATAGGCCAGATTGAGCGCGGCGAATCTAGCCCCACCATTGCTACCCTGTGGAAAATCGCCAGCGGTTTTAATATTTCACTCTCGACTTTTCTGGAGCCAACGCCCGAGAGCCAAGGCGCGGTCTTTCGTAACGCAGATGCATTACGCCAAAAGCCTGCAACCGATGGCATGTTAGTGGCGTCGCTATTTCCCTTTGAGCCACGCTTTGGTTTTGAGATGTTTGAACTCACTCTATTGCCGCACTATGAACGCCTTTCCGAGCCCCATGAAGCGGGCGTGACCGAGCATGTGATTGTACTGAGCGGCACCATGGAAGTGTTAGTCGATGGCCAGTGGCAGCCATTACAGCAGGGCGAGGCCGTACGCTTTGCCGCCGATAAACCCCATGGTTACCGCAACTTGAGCGATCAACCTGTGGTGTTTCATGATCTTATCCATTACTACAGGGAAGCGCCTGCCACCGAGTAACGCCAACAAGCAAAGTGCCCAACAGATTGGCGCTTGCGCCCGACAATCCATTAGAATAAACTTATTGAAAATTTTCTAATCATAGAGGGCAAAGCTATGTTTCAATCTTTACTGGCTAAATTATCTGGCAGCAGCAACGGTGAAAAATGTTGGCAATTGATTGATCAAGGTGCGCGCGTTATCGATGTGCGCTCACCGGAGGAGTTTGCCTCGGGTCATTTGCCTCAGGCCATTAACGTACCGCTGCCAACGCTCGACCAATGGTTGCATCAGGTCGAAAATAAACAGCATCCCTTTGTACTTTACTGCGGCGCAGGCATTCGTGCCCAAAAGGGCTGCGATATTTTAAGGGCCAATGGTTTTGAATGTGTGGTCAACGGTGGCTCGCTAAAAGATTTAGTGTGCTGCCAGCCAAGCTAAGGCCTAAGCTAAGCAAAACAACGATGCGTGAGGAGGTGCAGATGATAACAAAGTGCCCACGCCCACCTAGCGGCGAACAACTGCCTCAGCCCAAAGTGGTTCGCGCAACACGCTACAGCGTGAGCCGCAACCGTGGCCAAGCCAGCACTAAGGTGCGTTATATCGAAACCAGCGCTATATCCCTTGGCTGCAAGCTGTGCGAATAATCGCTTGCTGCAGAAACAAAAATGCCAGCATTTACGCTGGCATTTTTTATTATCTTTGCGATTAAACGGTTAACGCATCGAGGCTTTGTTTCGCTTCGCTGATACCTTTTTGGTTGGCTTCTGGGCCCATGTTCAGCGCTTCGCCATAAACCACTTCCACGTCGGTGATACCGATAAAGCCGAGGAAGGTTTTTAAGAAAGGCACAATGTGATCCGTTGGACCATCTTTATGAGCGCCACCACGGGTGGTGATCAACACAGCGCGTTTACCTTCTACTAAGCCTTTAGGACCGTTTTCGGTATAAGTGAAAGTCACACCGGCACGGGCCACAAAATCAATCCAGTTTTTCAGCTGGGTTGGAATGTTGAAGTTGTACATAGGCGCGGTGATCACGATAGTGTCGTTCGCTTTTAACTCTTCAACTAAGGCGTTAGACAGGTCGAGCATCTCTTGCTGACGTGCAGTTAACTCGGCGCCGCCACGTAGGCCAGAGGCAATTTCGCCATCAACCATTGGCAACACATCTTTACCCGCTAAATCGCGAACTGTGATGGTCGCGCCTTGGTCTTCCCATTTACCGATCAGGTGGTCAACTAACAAGGCAGATTGTGAATAACCGCCAAGAATACTGGATTTTAACACTAGGACTTTAGACATAATCTGCTCCGAAAATTGAAATACTTGAGAGTCTTTCAGCTTGCTCTCGACTCTATGACGCTAGTTTATTAGCCCATAAAAAAGAAAAAAAGCGGATAAAATTTGAGATTAGCTTCGATTTTTTAGAAAGGTTTTACATTTTAGGCACACTGACATATAAGCCATCAAATTGAGCGCAGAGTTTTTCGTCACAAAAGAGTTGTACTTCCAGTTTTACTTTGGCTTTACGCCCCCGGTGCAGCGGGCTTAAATCTGTTTCAGGCCAGCGCACTTTGACCTCGGGCGCACAGGTCACGGGCGCTATGTAGCGGATATGGGCATCGGCTAACACTATGTCGCCATCCACCTGCTGAAGCTGCTGTTGCAGCCACACCATGCCCCAACCTGTGAGCGTCATAAGGGTATAAATACTGCCCGCAAACATAGTGTTATGCAGATTGATATTCGGCGCCAGTGGCGCACTCACGCGCAGTTCGCCTTCGGCGAAGGAAACTGGCGCTATCTGCATATACTCGCTAACGGGAATGGTGCTGTGCCAGGTCTGGCGCAATTGGTTCAATAATTCGTCCATGTGCATGTCCTTACTGCCGTTGGCACATTTTCCTGTGGGTTATACCTGCAAATTGAAGGTTACTGGACCATCGTTGACCAGCTCGACCTTCATGTCGGCGCCAAATTGTCCCGTTTCAGTCGTTACCCCCTGCGCACGGCAAAAGGCGACAAATTCTTCATACAGGCCAAGCGCTTGCTCGGGTGTACCCGCCCCCGAAAAGCTCGGGCGCAGGCCACGGCCAGTGTCGGCGGCCAAGGTAAATTGCGACACCACTAAAAGCGAGCCACCCGCCTGAGTTAAGTTGAGATTCATCTTGCCATTTTCATCGGAAAACACTCGATAACTCATCACCTTAGTGGCTAATTTCTCCATCTTCTCGCGGTTATCTTCCCGCTCAACCCCAAGTAAAACTAACAAACCCTTATCGATTGCACCTATGGTTTGATTGTCCACCACCACGCTGGCGCGGCTCACTCTTTGAATTAAAGCGATCACAACTTTTCCTTTAAATTAAGACTTAACGAGGGACATCAAGGGGATAGGACGCAGATACTGCTCCACACCTTCGGGTAATGACTGGGCAATTTCAGCTAAACCGCCATCGGTCCACAGCATAAAGCGACGAAGTTCCTCGATTTCGACCTTATCGGCAAAGGTCACAGTGCCCTGAATTTGGATCACCGCGCCCTGCTCACGTAGCACGAATTTAGCAAAATTGAGCTTGGCATTCAGCTCGCCAATCACAGCGGGCAGTTCAGGATTGGCCTGCAACTGCGGATGCACCGCATAAAAACGGTTCATCAGAATACGGTCAATCCCCGCAGCATTCATACTGGGTTCGAGCATAAAATCATTATTACCAAATTGCACCGCAACCTTATCCGCCCCAACTTTGGTGGCTAAATAGTTGGCATCGATTAAGGCCTGATACAAGGTATCGGCGGCGGCCTCGTTGGTCATTCCGGCTAATTGCACCACTTTGGGCGCCACGGGAGCGCGCGCCTCGATAGATTCGACCGAAGAAGATGAGGATTGAGGTTCTGGGGTAGAGGATGAGGTGGCCGCGCAGGCTGTTAATCCCAAAATGGCGGCAATGATAACGGCTAATTTCATGCTAGCTCCTGTCGCTTTATCCAAGTCCACATGGCTTGGATCTCGAGTGTGACGGCAAGTGAGAGTATGTCACTATTCAGCGAATGCCCACCATCGACAATGGTATGAATTTGTATCCTAGGGTTGTCGATTTTTACCAAAAATGCGGCTAATAAGCGTGCCGGACAGACAGCATCCTGCGTGCCTTGTAATAGCAGGGTACGCGCTGTGACTTGAGATGTCACCCGTTGTAATACGCTGAACATATTGAAGTAATCGTTTTTTGCATAGTGAAGCTCAATTTGAGCTAAGGCCAATAGCGGCGTTGCAAGCCGCTTAGGTAAGCCAGTTGGTACGCCCGCTAAGGTTAATTCCCATTGGATCCAACGGCGAGCAAATTCATGGCGAGTTGCTTCATCTTGGGCGTTCAATCCTAGCTGGTAGTACGTAAATAAATCCGCCAATCTAATAGAAGGTGCAGCAAATTCACAGTAAGCCTGCGGATATAACTGCGCCGCGCCCGATGGGTCATAGAGCCATTCAATACCCGCCTTGGAGGGAATAAACATTGCCCACAGCACTTGGGCAATCACTCGATGGGGAAATAAGCCACTGTAAATTAAGGCTAAGGTGGCGCCAAATGATCCACCCGCTAAGCACCAACGCTCTATGCCTAAGTGAATGCGAATCGCCTCAATATCGCAGATAAGCCCATTTAAATGGTTATGTTCCAACTCGCCAGCTGGCAGTGATTGCCCCGCACCACGTTGATCTAACAGTAAAATCCAATAGTGCTCGGGATTAAATAAACTCAGTTCACTGACCGAAGCCCCAGCTCCTGGGCCACCATGCAAATACAGCAGCGGAATCCCCCGCGGATTACCATATTGAGCAAGATGCAACTGCTGCCCATTGCCCATCATCAACCAATCACGGCGGATAAAAGGGGCAAGCTGATGGGCATCAGTGATCATAGGTGGGATAAGGCTCGCTGAATGTCTTGGTGGATGACAACTTAGCTATGGCTACAACTTAGCTACGGCTTATCCAGTGTAGACGATTGCGGCGCGGTTGCAGCGAGTTCGCCTGTCGTCTCAAGCACTTGGCTTGATTGGGCGGATGTGGTTTCTGGCTGCGCGGCGGGTGTATCCTGCGCCGCTAAAGGCTGACCATCGAGGTTAGTTTCGTTGATATCACTGCTGGACTCATAGTCCAAATACTCGGGCATGGCCGCGGTAATTTCGGCGCCCAGCAGCACTATCATCCAAGATAAATACACCCAAACGAACAGAATAGGAATGGTCGCCAGAGCGCCGTAAATGGCCTCATAACTAGGGAATTTAGTCACATACAGGGCAAAGCCTTTTTTCCCCAACTCGAACAGTAAGGCCGCCACTACCGCGCCTAATAGCGCATGCCAAAACTTCACCTTTTGATTCGGCACCACCATATAGAGCAGTAAAAACGCTGCCACCGAAAACAGCATAGGCAAGCGCTCGATAAATAGCGGCATCACCCCAGATAAGGCGTCGCCCTCAAACAGTTTTAATGACACCACGTAGGAAGTCGCCACTAGGCTCGCGCCCACCAGCACTGGGCCTAAGGTAATCACCATCCAATACATGGAAAAGGCCACCACCACTGAACGCTTTTCCTTAGTACGCCAAATATTATTCAGCGATTTATCGATGGCGGAGATCAGCATAATCGCCACCACGACCAGAGCCGCGATCCCCACTGCCGTGCCCTTAGAGGCATTGCCAACAAATTCATTAATATAGACTTGTACCGTATCGCCCGCCGCGGGCAGAAAATTCTCATAAACGAAGGCTTCGATTTGGCCACGGATCCCCTTAAACACAGGGAAAGCCGACAGCATCGACATAGTCACGGCCACCATAGGCACAAGGGATAACAGGGTGACATAGGCTAAGTGGCCGGCGCGGATATTGATTTGATCTTCCACTAAACGCTGGCGTAAATGCAGCAGGAAGCGCCAGATCCCGAGGAATAAGACTTGAATTTGTGCCAGTTCTATCTTCTTAGTCACGGGTTTCTCTTGATTCTGTTGGTATTGACTCGTTATCTTCGTACAATAAACACTTAATTTACAAGTCTAAGGAGTGAATTGATGTCACAACAAGGATCTGCGGGCAATGTTATCGCCGCTATCGCTAGTCTGTTCTTTCCCGGCCTAGGTCAACTAGTTCAGGGACGAATTTTGGCTGCATTGCTGTTTTTCGTGGTCACTGTGGTTGGCTATGCCCTCTGGTGGTTAGTGGTCCCTGCTGTAATAGGTGCTATCTTTCACCTCTGGAGCATTATCGATGCGGCGCGTTTTAAGGCCGACTAACTTCATTTGACTCAGTGACGGAATACCCAATGAAAAGATTGATCACCTCAAGCCTGATGGCGGCAACGCTATTGCTGACGGGCTGCCAGAGTGCCTATTACGGCGCCATGGAAAAAGTGGGCTACCACAAGCGCGACATCATGGTCGACAGAGTGAAGGCCGCAAAAGAATCCCAAGAGGATGCCCAAAAAGAGTTCAGTTCAGCACTCGAGGAGATGCAAGCCCTGCTCAACCACGATGGTGGCAACCTCGAAAAGGCCTATAACAAGGCCAAAGATGAATACGAGTCAGCCCAAACTGCCGCCGATGACGTGAGTAATCGCATCAATAAAGTCGAAGATGTCGCCGAGGCGCTATTCGATGAATGGCAAGCCGAAATCGGCGAGATCAGCAAAGCCAGCCTGCGCCGCAACAGTGAAACCAAGCTCAAGGAAACCCGCCGTTCCTACGAGCAACTGATGAAAACCATGCGTCGCGCCGAATCTAAAATGCCGCCCATTCTCACCGCCATGAAAGACAACATGCTGTATTTAAAGCATAACTTGAATGCTCAAGCGATTGGCGCGATTAAAGGGGAATTTGCGAGCCTACAGACGGATATCTCTGGGCTTATCAAAGAGATGAACAAGTCGATCAACGAGTCGACCAAGTTTATCGAGGCCCTAGAGAGCTCAAAGGGTTAACAAAGCCTGTAAATAGGTAAACTCGATGTTGAGTTTAAGTTTGTGCTTTGCGGAAATATTAAGCGGGTCAATTTGCTATAACTGTTTGAAATGATACATCTCAACTTATCACCTATAGTAAATTTGTTTTTATTATCAAACAGTTAAAAAATACACCTTATAAATCAGAGCATAAGAATTTAGCTATATTTCTCGTCATAACAGACTAAAAACAATAATGTATGAGATTGCTCGTCTTTAAACGGGAACAGTTAGAATTCAAATCTAATAGCTTGTACAGGCTAATAAACACCAAAAAATCGAACATAACAGATTAGAAATAACAATACTAATGCAGATATAAGATTAAAAAGCGATACATCTTGGGCGCAAAAATGCTACCGGGTGGTGTATTTTGAAGTCAAAACCGTCTTCCTGTATGCTGTGTTTAAATTAATTTGTTAATGCAGGGTAACACGATTGGATACTTGTTTTGAGCGCCCCATAATTATCTTGTCGGCTCCACGCTCTGGCAGCACCTTGCTCTTTGAGGTCCTGTCACAAAACACCTCTTTATGTACAATCGGTGGTGAAAGCCATGCCGTCATTGAAACTATCCCTGAACTAAATGTAGCAATACGAGGATTCCGTTCGAATGCGCTTACTAAAGAGGATGCCACACCTGATATCATTCATCTATTGAGAAAGGGATTTGCTTCAAAATTGCGTAAAGCCGATGGTACTCAGGTTTCTTTGCCCCATCATTCACCTATACGATTTTTAGAAAAAACTCCTAAAAATAGTTTACGTGTCGACTTTCTCAACAGTGTATTTCCTGATGCATTATTTATTTATTTAGTCAGAGATCCTAAGGAAAATATCAGCAGCATTATGGAAGCATGGCGGTCCAATCGATTTGTCACGTATCCGCAATTGCCAGGATTTGGGGATTGGTCTTTATTACTTCCAGATAATTGGGCACGACAAAGAGGTAACACACTGCAGGAAATCGCTGCTTTTCAATGGCAGCAGGCAAACGATGCGATCATGAGCAGCTTATTAAAACTACCTAAGTCTCGTTGGCATATACTCACTTACCGTGATTTAGTGGCAACACCTAGCAAGCAACTCGCAGCTCTTTGTCAATTTTGCGATATCCCTTTTGATAACTTATTCCAGCAGATTTGTGATACTCATTTACCCTATTCTCGATATACAGTTTCTCCTCCAGCTCCCAATAAATGGCAGAGTAATGCGGCAGCAATACAACAGGTTTTTCCTAAAATTGAATCGACACTAGACCTTATAAATAAGTTATTAATCGAACAATCCATTGAACCGTTGTCTAAAGTAAGGGTTATCCTAAAAACAAATCAAGATAGTGTTACTCAGAAAGATTTGTATAAAGGCATGAGTCGAAACTCACTTTGCCCATGCAAGTCAGGAAAACGTTATAAGTATTGCCATGGCGCATTAATTTAGCCCGTCAGATGAAGAGTTAACAATAATGAAACTTAAGCGTGAATTTTATCAACTCCCATTACAATTTGATTTAGAAAAAATGCAGCAAGAGATCGCACAATTTGCTGATTCTGAATGGGTGCCACATCATGAAAATTTTAAAGGAAACTCAGCTTTACCTTTAATATCTGTCAATGGTGAATTTAATAATGACTTTAAGGGTATTATGCTGCCAACTTCGGCATTACTCAGATGTGAATATCTGCAACAAGTAATCGCTTCATTTGGCGAGGTGGTTGGCCGAACTCGATTGATGAAACTTGATGCTGGATGCGAAGTCCCATTACATTCAGATATCAATTATCACTGGTATAAACGTGTCAGAGTACATATTCCCATAACTACCACCGACACTGTTATTTTCCAGTGTGCTAACAAACGTATACATATGGCTGCTGGTGATTGCTGGATTTTTGACTCATGGGAATTCCACAAAGTTGAAAATAACAGTAACCAATCCCGTGTCCATTTAGTGATTGATTTTGCTGGTTCAAGCCATTTTTGGGATATGATCGAAAATATCCACGAAGATGGTTCGACATCTCGTAAATTCCTTAATTATCAGCCTAAAAAACGGATTGAACTTCGTACAGAAAAAAATAATTACCAAATAATAATGTCACCTGGTGAAGTTGAATTATTAGTGAATGATTTAATAACCGAGGTACAGTCTTACAGCCAAAGTTCTGAATCAACAAAAGCACAATTTGCTAAACTATTAAAGAATTTTGTATCTGATTGGCGTGAGTTATGGTTTTTATATGGTGAAGATAAAACTGGCTGGCCTTTATTTCATCGATTACGAAATGAAGTGCTGAAACAAGCAAGCCAGTTTGATAAAAATATTTTTATCAAAAATGGTACTTCCGCTGTAAAAATTTTAGCACAGCTGATAATAGGTCCATCAATGAATGTAGAATTAGCACTGCCAACCACTAACGTTATTAAGTCCATAAATAAAAATGAATCGAAAAAAATAGGATTAACTCGAAATAGTACATGCCATTGTGGCTCTGGTGAAAAATATAAAAATTGCCATGGAAAGATAAGTTAATCTTACATCAATAAAATACTGACTACTTAGTAATGCTGCCTCTCTAAGAGGGCAGCATTTTTCAAAAAATTGAAATACTTTTAGTTCAATGCTTCGTGAATATCACCATACCACCCAAAAAAAATAATCGATTGAATTATATTAATTTAATGATTTGAGGAGCCATTTAACACTTTATACGTTTGCAAATAGGTAAAATTTCGCTGGTGATTAAATATTACAGTGTCGGCACGAATTTTCAAATCACACCATAAACAACAAGTAGAGCTAATCCACCCCAAGAAGATGAACAAGCTCTCCGAGACAATCCATAACTCTATTCTAAATAATAGCTATCTGGACCGTTTTGGGTTAAATTTTTGCACTTAACAAACATTTTTTAACTTTAGCATTGATCTCCTCAAAATCGAGATAGTCTTGTGCCATAAATGGCTGATATTTTTCGCATTGCCCTATAGCCTTAGTGTTCATGGGCTGTCTAACTTGACTTGCACTAGGTGTCAAAACAGGTCGCGTAGACTGATAAAAATTTAGACAATCAACTTCAAATTCTACACCACAGTATGCAAGCAACTTAGGAATTTGATCGTCAGGCTGAGTAACTAGTCTTTCGAAGCAGAGATGATATATTTCTTGCGGAAATAGACGATCCCAATGCTTCATCAGCTCGAGATAATTTTCCCAATACACTTTGATATTATCTAATGAGTAGGAATAATTGTGCCCAACACTGAAGTATTGTTTAAATACACTGAGGGCATTATCCGTCGTATGCCGAATGACATTTATAATTTTTGCCTGAGGGAAAAGTGTTTTGATCAAACCGATATGAAGGAAATTATTGGGATTTTTATCAATGAAATAATAAGGAACCTCTGTAAAATACTGAGCAGATTCTTGTAAATATTGCTGTTGATACTGATTTATTTGCTGTTGATTAAAATTTTCCAGTTGTTTAGCGTAGCCACCTGCTTGTTCAAGGGTTAATGCTATTCTCTCTATATAAGGTAGCTCATCGGTTGCACCAATTAAACTATGGCTCGCAAGAATCTGTTCGACTAATGTTGTCCCTGAACGGGGCATACCAACAATGAAAATGGGGATAGAGCCCCCATCAACTGCCATACGTGGAGTCAAGTTTGTATGGAGTAGAGATTGTACAGTGTTAACAAATAAGGCTTTTTTAAATGGTTTTAGTGGCACCAAGAGATTGTTAGCCCTAACCATAGCATCAAATGCTAGCTTATTATCACCTGACTGTTCATAGATCCGATTCAGTGTATATAATAATAATGCAAGGCTTGCATCTGACTGCGATGGAGTATTTATGGCAGTAATGACTTCTATTTTATCCATTTCTGAAAACGTATAATTTTTTAAATCTGCTAACCCCCAAAATCCGGCAGCTTTCTTTTCTGGTTTTTCTGCAATAAATTCATGGTAATAAAATGCAGCAAGTTGTGTATTACCTGTCGCTTTGTAAATATGGCCTAAATTCAATTTTACAGCGCCATTATCATAATTATTTTTAACACAATAGTTTAATTCTTCGGTTGCCAAGACCATGTTTCCAGTTTGTAGTGCCGCTATACCGAGTTTAAAGTGTAGCTCGAGATCGTCTGGAGTGATTTTGATAAGGCAATTGATAATATCAATTTGTTCAAAATAGCGTTGCCGAACTTCTAACAAATGTAATTTACTTCTAAGTGCACTCACCGAACTGGGATCCAGTATTAAAATAGTGTCGAATTTAATTTCAGCATCCTTGAAATCATTCGCTTCAAGCGCAAGTTGCGCCAAAATTAATAATGCATCTAGATTTTGAGGTTGAAGGCGAATCACTTTTCGCGCATACCTGCTCGCAGATGAAAATTGTCGTGCAGCGAAACAAGCCTTGGCATCTTTTAAATATTGTTCTTCTTGGCTCAAGTGACCCCCCCCTTGTCTTGTTAAAAAATGTTTACCATTAAGAGATTTCAATGTTAATGCTGACAGTATAAACAAGTTTACCTTTAGCCTAAAGCTTTCACGGACTTAAAATTTATGCCGCAGATTTCACGGAAAGCTCAATAAGGGGGGACTCACCATAGACTGGGATATCACCTCTAGTTTATTAGTTTTACAGACAAGAGGTTGTTGCTGTATAAATAACACTCAAAAATATATCGATAGCCAAAAAGCGAGTTCCATTTAACAGGTCTATGATAAAGCGACTAGTTTCACCCTCCCTGCATTCTCTGTTTCTTTTGTGCAAGGCTAAGATATTTGGCTTTGTGAGCTAAGGCGCGCTTTGGTTTCTCAATCGTATAATTATTGGATCTACCGCACAAATTCACTTTTAGCTCAAAAACTTATCCCGTCAGTTCGACTCAGACTGAATACGTGTATTCTATTTGCAGTATTAACATGACTTTTATTGAATCTCTTACCCTGATGTTGGCCCTGATGTATATCGCATCCCTAAGCTATTGGAGCGGTAAAAAATGGGGAGCAGTGGCCACCTTACTCCTGAGTGTTGGCGCCGTCGCGATTAGCCTCTATTGGCCTTTGGCGCTCGCCCTAGCCATTGCCTTGCCGCTGTGCCTGATTGCTAACAAGTTTGCCCCTGAGGAATTAAAGGGCGAGATAAAAATCAACACCCTGCGGGAAGGCTGCCAACATCTGCTCGCGCTCTCACTGTTTATCGTCGCCATCCAATACTGCATCAATGCTATCCAGCTTAAACAAGGCATAGTGCCTTGGTTGATGCGCCCCGATGTCGTCGATGCCTTCTTACCTATCGCGGGCGGCATTGAGCTAAAAGCCATAGTGACGCTCAACCTGTGGGACCAAACCCATCCCGCCGCAGCCGTCATGCTCGCCGCCGTGCTACTCACGGGCCTACTCTGCAAACGCGCCTTTTGTGGCTGGGCCTGCCCATTAGGGCTTGCAGGCGAATATCTCTACGCCTTACGCAAGGGCTTTATCAAGGCCGAACTGGCGCCGCCCGCATGGTTGGACTGGCCACTGCGGATGCTGAAATACTTATTGCTGCTGGGGCTGTTTTACATCGTTATCGGTATGCCTAGCGAATCGATTCCCTATTATCTACAGGGCAACTACCACAAGATTGCCGACCTTAAGATGGCGCTGTTTTTTGTCACGCCAGGCCTCATCACCTTAGCCTGCTTTGCGCTTATCCTCGCCTTAGCGGCGTGGCGTCGCCAAGGATTTTGCCGCTACTTGTGTCCCTATGGCGCCATGCTTGGGATCTTAAGTTTTGCCAGCCCGCTCAAGATCCGCCGCAATACTCAACATTGCCTGATCGAAGCTAAAGGCATGAAATGCGACAAATGTACCCGCGCCTGCCCAGCCAACATCATAGTGCACACCAAAACCACGGTTCGCAGCGACGAGTGCCAAGCCTGTATGCGCTGCGTCGCCGCCTGTCCTAAATCGGCGGCACTCGGTTTTAGCCTAAAATCTGGCCACAGCGTTAGCCATAAGGGCTTGTTAGTCTTGTTATTATTGGCGCTCTTTGCCCTGCCACTCGGCGCCTATTTAGCCGGATTCTGGCACAGCCAAACACCGGACAGTATCCGCATGGAGCTTATCCAAGTGATTGACCGAGTGGGCCATTAACTCTCTGATTTATTGCTAAGTAGACATAAAAAAGGTGCAGCCCAAGCTGCACCTTTTATGTTCGCGCTAAGCTTAAGCGCTAGTGACTAAGCCAAATCGAACCTATCGGCATTCATCACCTTAGTCCAAGCGGCCACAAAGTCATGCACAAACTTCTCTTTGGCATCATCCTGCGCATAGACCTCGGCATAGGCACGCAAAATCGAGTTAGAACCAAACACCAGATCGACGCGGGTAGCGGTCCACTTCACCGCGCCAGTTTTGCGCTCGACTATCTGATAAAGATTGCTGCCAGCAGGCTTCCAGTTGTAGGCCATGTCGGTCAGATTCACAAAGAAATCATTGGTTAACACACCTACTTTGTCGGTAAACACACCATGACCTGTACCGCCATAGTTAGTGCCTAACACCCGCATTCCGCCAACCAGTACTGTCATCTCATGGGCAGTTAACCCCATCAGTTGAGTACGATCGAGCATCATCTCCTCGGGCTGAACCACATAATCCTTTTTCTGCCAGTTACGATACGCATCGTGCAAGGGCTCAAGCACGGCAAAGGATTCCACATCGGTCATTTCCTGCGTCGCATCGCCACGGCCGGGGATAAAGGGCACAGTCACTTTCACTCCCGCCTCGTGGGCGGCCTTTTCAATCGCAGCGGCGCCGCCCAGCACGATTAAGTCGGCGATGCTGACTTTTTTACTCAGGCCTGCCTGCAACTCAGTCAATACTTTAAGCACCTTCTGCAGCCGCTCGGGCTCGTTCGCCTGCCAATCCTTTTGCGGTGCTAAGCGGATCCGCGCGCCATTGGCGCCACCACGGAAATCCGAGCCACGGAAGGTGCGGGCACTGTCCCATGCCGTTGCCACTAACTCGGATACGCTGAGTCCCGAGGCTAATAATTTCGTCTTCAGGTCGACAATCTCACTGGCATCTAAGCGATAATCCACGCTTGGGATCGGGTCTTGCCAAAGCAAATCCTCATTCGGTACTTCTGGCCCCAAGTAGCGGCTCTTCGGACCCAGATCGCGATGGGTTAACTTAAACCAAGCTCGGGCAAATACCTCGGAGAAATAGGCAGGGTCTTGATAAAACTTCTCAGAGATTTTGCGATACTCAGGGTCCATCTTCATCGCCATATCCGCATCCGTCATGATGGGATTAAACTTGCGATTCGGATCGCCCACAGAGACGACTTTATCTTCCTCTTTGATATTAATCGGTTCCCACTGCGAGGCACCCGCAGGGCTCTTTTTCAATTCCCAATCGTAATTTAACAGTAGGTGAAAATAACCGTTATCCCATTGCGTGGGATGAGTCGTCCAAGCGCCTTCGAGGCCACTGGTCACGGCATTTGCGCCAATGCCTGGGCCTTTTTTGTTGAGCCAGCCCAAACCTTGAGCCTCAAGATCTTCACCCTCAGGCTCTGGGCCAAGATCCTGTGCCTTGCCATTACCGTGACACTTACCCACAGTGTGGCCACCCGCGGTTAAGGCCACTGTTTCTTCATCATTCATCGCCATTCGCGCAAAGGTGACACGCACATCTTGGGCGGTACGTAGGGGATCGGGTTTGCCATCGACCCCTTCTGGATTCACATAGATCAGTCCCATCATCACGGCGGCCAAGGGGTTTTCAAGGTCACGCTCGCCCGAATAACGGCTGTTGGGATTTTCCGTCGGCGCTAACCATTGTTTTTCAGAGCCCCAATAAATGTCCTTCTCTGGGTGCCAAATATCCTCACGGCCACCGGCAAAACCATAGGTTTTTAAGCCCATAGACTCATAGGCCACATTGCCCGCGAGGATCATCAAATCCGCCCATGAGAGTTTATTGCCGTATTTTTTCTTAATCGGCCAGAGTAAACGGCGCGCCTTGTCTAAGTTGGCGTTATCGGGCCAGCTATTGAGTGGAGCAAAGCGTTGATTGCCCGTTCCCGCGCCGCCACGGCCATCGGCAACTCTATAGGTCCCGGCCGAGTGCCATGCCATACGGATCATCAGGCCACCATAGTGTCCCCAGTCGGCGGGCCACCAATCTTGGCTATCGGTCATTAAGGCATTGAGGTCGCGCTTCACCGCGGCGAGATCTAAGCTGTTGAAGGCTTCGCGATAGTTAAACTTAGGATCCATAGGATCCGTCTTCTTATCGTGCTGGTGCAAAATATCGAGGTTAAGTGCCTTAGGCCACCAATCCATATTGTTGCTGGCGACCGCTGAATTTGCCCCATGCATCACGGGGCATTTACCTTGGGAGCTTTGAGTCTTGTCCATTGAATATTCCTTTACTTAGCTTGCACTAACGGGAGTAGCGCGCCCTAAAACTCTTGCTAGACACACTACGGTCGAAACGAGAGCCTTCACAGTTTGCCAAGGCTTATTGGCAATCTTGTGACAGCAGAAAAGACAAATTTGGTAACAAAGACAATGCCATCTCTAGGGATTGGCCTAACAATTAACCCTAGGCTACATTCGCTAAAACACAATCGAAATCGGCTAAAAGTCGCTATTTTGTGAGCCTATGCAGGATTAAAAATTAGCCAATTGAGGATATCAAAAACGCTAACAATGAACAAAAAAACCGCACATTAATGTGCGGCTTTATTTGATTAAGTGTCGAGCGATTAGCTGAGCGTCTCTAGATCGCCATTTCGCCAAGGCTCTATCACAACTTTAATGTGTGGATTCGGTTGCATTAATTGCTTGAATGCCCCCGATACCCCATCCATCCCCACTTTACCCGTGAGCAGCTTACGCCAAGGAATAGTGCCTTGGGCTAATTCCGCTAAACAGGCGGCAAATTCCGCCGGCTGATAATAGTAGGAGAAGCGCATATCCAATTCTTTGACCGTGGCATAGGCGTAATTGATATTGGCATTGGCAGTGTGGATACCCGTCACCACTATCGTCGCCTTGGCGGGCGCGCGCTGCACAAAACCTTCGATAAGCCTGTGGATACCGACACATTCGAATATGACCAAACGCTTACCCGCAGCAATCTCGGCGGCGAAGGCGACTTCGTCCTGCTCACTGGGGTTCACCGTATGAGTCGCCCCAAATTCACGGGCTAATTGCAATTTATCGCCCTGTAAATCCGCCGCCACTATCTTTGTCACGCCTTGTAAATGCAGTGCGGAGATCGCCGCCAGACCAATAGGGCCGCAGCCCACAACCAGCGCCACATCCTCGGCCTGCATATCGCCCCGATTCACCGCATGCAATCCCACGGCTAAGGGTTCAGTCAGCGCCACGGCCTCCGGCGGCAAATGTTCAGGCACAGGCATCAATAGGGCTTCATCGAGAATAAAATATTCAGAATAGGCCCCATTCACCCCAGGAGTGACTCCCACTCCCGCACCATTTTGGCTCATCAGAATGGGAACAGACGTCACCCGAGTGCCAAGCGCTAAGGCTTGATGAGTCTGTGGACCAAACTCGACAATTTCGGCACAAAACTCATGGCCGAGCATCACAGCGGCATGATTGTCAACACCTTCGGGCATGACCCCAAGCTTACGATAAAAATCAAACACTTCACTGTAGTGACGAGTGATATGAATGTCCGAGCCACAGATCCCACAGGCGAGGCTACGCACTAACACTTGGCCCGCCTGCGGCTTAGGTTGCTCGACCCGTTGCAGGCTGACGTCGCCATCCTGCATCACAATGGCATTCATCATGCTCATAGCGGGCTCCTATTCTGCATCGCTCATGCGGGCTAAGGCACCGGGCTTGATATAACGCGGCTTAATTCCCTGCGCTTTTGCTGCCGCCAAGAGCGCCTGCTCAATCCAGCCTGCATCCATAATAAACATGAAGTTACCATCGGCATCGAAGTTAACGTTCGCCCCGGTAATCACCATCACCCCATCGGCGCCTTCAGAATCCGCTGGGCAATGGAAAGTGTGGATAGAACCGCCTGGCTCATACAAGTAGCTACCCGCGGTTTGCGGTTGGTCTGGGTATTCAAGGTAGTTCCAGCGACCCGCTAAGGTATAGAAATGCACCACACCCGTGTGGAAATGCTTAGGTAAGGTAATACCCGGCTTAAACTTAGCGCGGATCACCCAAACCCCGTTTTCAGGGTCTAAAAATAACGGGTACACATCAACGCCCGGTAAAGCATCTTTGATGATCTGTTCTTCATTGGTGTTGAGGGTTAATAAAAAGTCTTGATGATTAATCACTTCTGGTAGAGCCATGTTTGCATTCCTCATTGTTGTTATTGTGTTGTTGGGTCGAGCTACCACTACCCCAGCAGTGGATATTTAAAGTTTTCAAAGCCGTCGGAGGCGTTCACTGTGCAGCCATTGATGCAGTTGGCCTCGTCACTGACGAGAAATGCCACCACATCGGCAATCTCATTCGGTTGGGTAAATTCTTGGCGCATTTGTTCTTTGCGAATGTGTTCCCACAATCCGAGCGCTTCGTATTGGCGCAGCATAGGCGTATCGACTCGGCCCGGCGCCACGGCGCAGACCCGCACGCCAAGCGGCGCATACTCTAGCGCGGCGCATTTGGTCATCATGTCGACGGCCGCTTTACTGACGTTGTAGGTAAAGGTCATTTCTGAGGCGAGCTGCGCGTAAACTGACGAGGTATTTAAAATCACGCCCCGAGAGCCTTGGGCTTGGAATTGACGGCCACCGGCGAGGATGCCGTGGTACACGCCCTTTTGGTTCACATTGGTGACAGGTTCAAAATCATTAATAGGATCATGCTGTAACAGCGGTTTAGCCAAACCGATGCCGGCGTTATTGATCAGAATATCGAGCTGGCCAAACTGCTTGGCCGCCTGCTTGACCATGGCCTCAACTTGGCTGTAATCAGTCACATCGACACTAAAAGTGACGAGCTTGTCGCTGGGGACATCGTTAAACACCTTGAGCGCATCGACGGACAAATCGGCGGCGACAACCCTAGCCCCTTCGGCAAGCAGTTTACGAATAATAGCCTGCCCTATGCCCCCGGCAGCCCCCGTCACCACGGCGGTTTTATGTAATAAACGCATAGCTGTCCTCTGTTTGTATTTATTCATTTAATTATTAAGACGATGTTAATTTAGACGCTTAATTACTCAGCATCTTGACTTTTTACGAGCCAAATTTGATATTTTACGAGTCTTATAACAAAGTGAACTAAGCGTCCCATGTACCTAGTCCGAAGTGGTGCCGTCGCTCAATTTGAGCAATTAGTCCTAGAATTGGGGCAAAACCCCATTGAAATGATCCAGCAAGCGGGGCTGCGACAGGCGCAGTTTCGCGATCCCAATACCTATATCGCCTATCCACGCTTAGCCGAATTATTGGAAATTGCCGCCCAGCGCTGCCAGCAGCCCTTGTTTGGCTTAATGTTGGCGCAGCGGCAAACCTTGCATGTACTTGGAGATCTGCCGATGTTGGTGTCGCACACGGCCACAGTGGCCGATGCCCTTGCCCGAGTGAATGACTATCTGTATTTACACGCCTCTGGGGTGTCATTGCAGCTACAGCCACAGACTGACATTGTGCGACTGGCGCTGTTGATCAATGTTCACAGCCCTAGCGGCATAGAACAACTGATGCAAATGAGTGTGGCGCAGCTGGCGATGTTTGTCTCGAGCCTGCTCAATATGAATATCAGCAACATTCCTTTGTATTTGTGCCAGAACAAACCTAGCGGTTCTGAGCCACAGCGCTTTATCCAGCCAGTGCGTTTTCGCGAAGCCTTTGATGGCGTGGTGCTCAAAACCTCACAACTCTTGGGGCGTAACTATCACGATGAAGAGGCACTTAACCGCCACCTCCAGTCGCACCTGCAATATTTACAGAGCCGCTACCCCGACAACCTTGCCGACCAAGCACGGGACTTAATCCATCGGTTGCTCCCCACGGGAGAGTGTTGTATCGAACGGGTATCGACGGCGCTGGGTTTACACGAACGCACCCTACAAACGAGGCTGAAAGAAACGGGGCAAAGCTATCGACAATTGCTACAGGATGTTCGGCAAAACATCGCCCAGCAGCAACTCAGTTATGGCACGCAAACCATCACCGAACTCGCACTGCAACTTGGGTATGCCGAAGTCGCCGTATTTAGTCGCCACTTTAAAACTTGGACAGGATTTTCCCCAAAACAATGGCAGCAGCAGTATCGTAAGGGACAAATTGAGAATTGAAGATTGAAGGCTGATAAAAAAAGCCCCGCTAAGTTGCCTTAGCGGGGCCTTATTCATTCACTGGGCAGTCACTTTATCGCGACCACACAACCACCATTAGCCGCGGCTAGCGCGCTTACGGTCGTTTTCAGTTAAGTGTTTTTTACGAACACGGATGCTCTTAGGTGTTACTTCAACTAATTCGTCATCATCGATAAACTCAAGCGCTTGCTCAAGAGTTAAGGTGATTGGCGTAGTCAGTACTTGAGCTTCGTCAGTACCAGAAGCACGCATGTTAGTCAGCTGCTTACCTTTCAGACAGTTAACTGTCAGGTCGTTAGAACGTGAGTGGATACCCACTACTTGACCTTCGTAAACTTCGGCAGCGTGGCCGATAAACAGACGACCGCGATCCTGCAGACCGAACAGTGCGAATGTCAGCGCCTTACCAGTCGCGTTAGAGATCAATACGCCGTTAGCGCGTTGACCGATATCGCCACCTTTGTGCGGACCGTAGTGATCGAATGAGTGGTAAATCAGACCAGTACCAGAAGTTGCAGTTAAGAACTCAGTTTGGAAACCGATTAAGCCACGGCTTGGGATGATAAAGTCAACGCGCACGCGGCCTTTACCGTCAAGCTGCATGTCTTTCATCTCAGCTTTACGTACACCCAGCTTCTCGATGACTGTACCTTGATGTTCTTCTTCAACGTCAACGGTCAGGGTCTCGTATGGCTCACACAGTTCGCCATCGATGGTTTTTAAGATAACTTCTGGGCGAGAAACCGCTAATTCGTAACCTTCACGACGCATGTTTTCGATCAGGATAGATAAGTGTAATTCACCACGGCCAGATACCGCGAAACGGTCTGGGCTGTCAGTTTCTTCAACACGCAGTGCCACGTTGTGCACTAATTCCTGTTGCAGACGCTCAAGAATGTTACGTGAAGTCACGTACTTACCTTCTTTACCTGCGAAAGGTGAAGTGTTGACTTGGAAAGTCATGGTCAGTGTTGGTTCGTCAACTGACAGTGGTGGCAGCGCTTCAACATTACCAGCGGCACACACAGTGTCAGAAATTTTCAGCTCGCCTAAACCGGTAATAGCCACGATGTCGCCAGCGTTTGCTACGTCAACTTCGGTACGCTCTAAGCCCATGTAACCTAATACTTGGCCCATTTTACCGTTACGAGTCTTACCATCAGCGCCGATCACGGTCACTTGTTGGTTAGTCTTGATGCTACCACGCTTGATGCGGCCAACACCGATAACACCCACGTATGAGTTGTAATCGAGCTGAGAAATTTGCATCTGGAATGGACCTTCAGCGTCAGCTGCAGGTGAAGATACTTTTTCAACGATAGTTTGGAACAGTGGCGTCATATCAGTGCCAACTTCATCCGGATCTAACGTTGCGAAGCCGTTTAACGCAGAAGCGTAAACAACAGGGAAATCTAATTGCTCGTCAGTCGCACCTAAGTTGTCGAACAGGTCGAATACTTGGTCGATAACCCAATCAGGGCGCGCACCAGGACGGTCAATCTTGTTGATAACAACGATTGGCTTTAAGCCTTGTGCGAACGCTTTCTTGGTTACGAAGCGAGTCTGTGGCATTGGACCGTCAACGGCGTCAACCAGCAGTAATACTGAGTCCACCATAGACAGTACGCGCTCAACCTCACCACCGAAGTCGGCGTGGCCTGGGGTGTCTACGATGTTAATGCGGTAGTCGTTCCACTTGATGGCAGTATTCTTTGCCAGAATCGTGATCCCACGTTCCTTTTCAAGATCGTTGGAGTCCATCACCCGCTCAGTAGCTTCTCCCCGGGTTGCAAGGGTTCCTGATTGCGACAGCAGCTTGTCAACCAGGGTCGTTTTGCCATGGTCAACGTGCGCAATAATGGCGATGTTACGTAAATTCTCTAGCACGGATAAACCTCTTACCATCAAACAAAAATAGGGATATTTCAATATTCGTTATAGCAATCTACGTTGAGTCGCCATAAAAAAGCGTGACATTCTACTCCAGAGCGGCCTCGCCGCACAGGATTATTTTTGAACACTTATAAAACAATTTTTTGAGCACAGTGCTCAAAAGGTACTCTCTTGCCCGAGTCAAATAGCCTAAATGCACCGTTAATGCGCAGGCGATTCACCAGTTTATCTTGTCATCAACTAAGCTAAGCAGCTGAATTCACTGTTTTTCACTCAGTCCTACTTTTATCGCTCGGCCCAAAGCCGCCATAAGTATAGTCAATCCACGCCATCAAGCCGTGATGCGCCAGAGTGAGCCATAAAAATAAGCGCAGCAGGCACCAGTTAGCGGTTTCTGCGGATGCCTTTGGCCTCTGTTTCAATAAACTCTATCCCACATTGCGAACAACGAAATTAATTACTTGATAATTAAGCATTACTCAATATAACCAGCTATAACCGCCCCGCGAAAAACAGCTTAGGTTGCCACAGTTTTGTGACATTATTGCGGGCGATTGAAATAGTGAGCTTGCACGGTTATCTCGCCTCACTAATGTGCTAAATTCGTTGTGCTTTGTTTGGTTTCGAATCTTGTCAAAAGCCAGAATTGAGATACCAATCTGGCTTGCCTCTGAGCTTAATAGGCCGACGAGTTTGGGATAAATGGGCGTTGCGAGATTGCGCTCAAGTTGCTTGCACTAAAATGGTGTTGTGACGGTGCGCACCAAAATGGATTAATGCACCAAAATGCCACATGCAAACGCACCAACATAGTGCAACACGAAGTGAATTGTTGTGCACTAAAATATATAGCCTTTGATTATCAACACCTTAAATTGTTGGCATAGATATCGCTATATAGCTTGTAAGTTTGGCTCAAGCGCGACTTGAGTTAAAAGATTATAGAAGGGACATCCCTTTACCCTACCGGAGACTTGAGAATGTCAGTTGAATCAGTTTTAAAGCAACTTGAAGAATTAGAAGTTAAGTTTGTTGATTTACGTTTTACCGACACCAAAGGTAAAGAGCAGCACGTATCTATCCCTGCTCATCAGGTAGACGCTGATTTCTTCGAAGACGGCAAAATGTTTGACGGTTCGTCAATCGCTGGCTGGAAAGGCATTAACGAATCAGACATGGTGCTGATGCCAGACCCAACCACGTTTGTATTAGACCCATTCACCGAAGAAACCACTGCCCTGATCCGCTGTGACATTCTCGAGCCAGGCACTATGACTGGTTATGACCGCGACCCACGTTCTATCGCGAAAAAAGCGGAAGAATACTTACGCTCTACCGGTATCGCTGACACTGTATTAGTTGGACCAGAACCAGAATTCTTCCTGTTCGACGACGTACGTTTCGGTACTGACATGTCTGGTTGTTTCGTGAAAATCGACGCTAAAGAAGCGGCATGGAACTCTGGCACTAGCTACGAAGGTGGTAACACTGGTCACCGTCCATTCGTGAAAGGCGGTTACTTCCCAGTTGCTCCTGTTGACTCATCACAAGACTTACGTAGCGCTATGTGTTTAGTGCTCGAAGAAATGGGGCAAGTCGTTGAAGCTCACCACCACGAAGTGGCGACTGCGGGTCAAAACGAAATCGCAACTCGCTTCAACACTCTGACTAAGAAAGCGGACGAAATCCAAATTCTGAAGTACGTAGTACACAACATGGCTCACGCCTATGGTAAGACTGCGACTTTCATGCCTAAGCCAATCGTTGGCGACAACGGTAGCGGTATGCACGTTCACCAATCTCTGTCTAAAGACGGTGTGAACCTGTTCGCAGGCGACAAATACGCTGGTTTAAGTGAAACTGCACTGTACTACATCGGTGGTATCATCAAGCACGCTCGCGCGCTGAACGCTTTCACTAACCCAAGCACTAACTCTTACAAGCGTTTAGTACCACACTTCGAAGCACCAGTGATGTTAGCTTACTCAGCACGTAACCGCAGCGCTTCAATCCGTATTCCAGTGGTACCAAGCCCTAAAGGCCGTCGTATCGAAACTCGCTTCCCAGATCCACATGCAAACCCATACTTAGGTTTCGCAGCGCTGCTGATGGCGGGTATCGATGGTATCCAAAACAAGATCCATCCAGGCGAAGCTATGGATAAAGACTTGTACGATCTGCCAGCTGAAGAAGCGGCTGAAATCCCACAAGTAGCGACTTCATTAGAAAATGCGCTTGAAAACCTGCAAGCTGACCACGAGTTCTTAACTCGCGGCGGTGTATTCAGCGAAGATTTCATCCAATCTTACATTGCACTGAAATCTGCAGAAGCTGAGCGTGTAAGCCGTACAACTCACCCATTAGAGTTCGAGATGTACTACAGCCTGTAATGGCTAACGGCATCAATTAGCTGCACAACATCTACCAGCCCCGACG
Organism: Shewanella sp. GD03713; assembly: GCF_029843705.1. Classification (NCBI taxonomy): domain Bacteria; kingdom Pseudomonadati; phylum Pseudomonadota; class Gammaproteobacteria; order Alteromonadales; family Shewanellaceae; genus Shewanella; species Shewanella sp. GD03713. The sequence goes on along the minus strand of NZ_JAOCIW010000001.1, from coordinate 327,260 downwards.
GTCTTCTGTCGGGGCTGTTTTGTCTCTATCGCACAGTGATTCCCAATTATTCCCCTGCCTATTCAACACCTCTACACGCATACACTCCGACCTCTCGTTGTTATCTGTCCATTTGTTGTCGCCTCGTGATTTGGGGTGCATAAAAAAGTAAAGGCTTTGTAAATCCAATTAAGAACTATTCTCGATTACAACTATAATAATGCGTCTTTTTTGGAGCCAAAAACGGAATACTCCCTATTCATATTCAGTTAGCGCATTGAATACAACCCATTAAAAACGCTTTCTGGGTCGCGAGGAAAGGCACCACAGTGCAGTCCTTTTGGCTTCTCATGTACCTATTGTTTTTGATGGAGAATACTATGCCTAAGTCTATCGGGCCGATAAGCCGACTCCTCGCAGCGGAATCTGTTCAGTAATGGTAAGGGTTAAAGGCGCTTTACAATCTTTTGTGTCTCAGTTTGAGACACAAAATGTAGCACACTAAAACCAGACTACCGGATAGTCAGGATTTTGCAAACGAGTATTTAGCTGGTGTGCTTTTGGGGTGAATTTTCAAAAAATACCCCAAAAGCAATGAAACGGGTGGCTTTAGGGAAACGCGTTTTTTCTAGGACTTCTCTTATTTCCGAGTTTGCCCATGTTTTGATCCTCACAAGGAATCAGCCAAACGTAATAGGAAGCGATTAGATAGATAAATGCACTTCCTGAACAACGTTGCACCACTAATGGATTTTAACGCTTTAAAATTGATTCTAGAGAGCGATGAGTGGCTTAGATTTGTTTAGTGCGTCCAAAAATTTCTCATAATGTTTTTTAGCACCTTGTTTAACAGGATGACTTGAGTAAACGTGAACCGGAGTCTTTAGTGCATAGAAGGTCTGGATTATCGACTCCTTCCAGAAAACACACTCATTCTTGAACTGGCATTGTTTGTTCTTTTTAACAACCCATTCATCTGCCGCCTTGCTTAATATGCGGCTTAACTTGTCTTTGGAACCCTCATCCCAACCAACAAATCCATGTAGATGATATCCAATGTCTCCGGTCAGGGAATATTCAAGCGAAAACCATATTCTGAAATTTGTATAGTTTTGGGACTCGACATTCTTTTGAATTCTTTTTGCCAGCTCGTCTACTCGCTGCTTCTGGTTGTCTGGCGTGATTGATTCATTCAGCTCTTTACCTAGATTCAATGTGAAGGAGTAAAAGCGCTTACACTGTTCCCTCATTGCTAAGGTCATTAAACAATGTTTGTATAATTTATCTAGCTTTACCCATTTAGGTAATTCACCTTCTAGGTACCCTAAAGATCTATAAACTAGGAACCGTTTAACGCCACCATTACTTGATGACGTAAGAAACTCCATGTTATCAATCATCTGAGTGAAAACTTCATTCCTTTTCAGCACAGTTTCTGGCGAGAAAATTTCCTCAACTATTGGATAGAAATTTCCTGATGCTTTTGCCTCTTCTCTCACTTCCCTAGATTCACGGTTTAAGCGTTTTGCGTGAAATAGTTGGTTCTCTGGAAAAGTTTTTGGGGGGTTGTGCGTTAATCCTGAATCTTGACCTTCAACTAACTCGAGCAATCCACGATTATCTTTTTCGTGTCTACTATCGCGAATATTCTTGCGTTTCAAAGCAATAAGATAAGATAGTTTTTCATTCATTGGTTTGCGACTTAGTCCTCTGTATAAATATTCATCAGGACTCATCTTTTTAAAACTTTCATCTTTTGTTCTATATATCAAAATGTTATACTGCTTCTGTAAATTGTTGTTATTAAAAAAGAACCTCTTGCCGGAGGTTTTTTTGTTTATGCGCTCACAATACTTTTCTGCTCTGCCTTTATCTCTTCAATCTCTTTCTCAAGCATCTCTCTAACTATCAGCTCCGGTAGATCTTCGTTGATCTCAGGTTCTTCACCTAACTTAAAGCTTGCTCTTAGGGTGTCATTTGAAAGCTTTAAGCTGGTGGCTATTGCTGACAGGGAACGTGCAATAAGTACCGCCTCTTTGGTGTCCCTTGGTGAGTCCGGTAGTTCATCCAAAAGCACATGTAATTTACTGCGTAGCTTTGACGACAAAGCTAGATCATCCATAAGCAGGGCAGATGCCTTATCTCTTATGAAATCACTAGCTAGGGAGTCTTTCAGGGCATTTTGATATTTGAGGATAATTTGCTTCTTAATTTCACCGGATTTGATACCTGCTCGCTTCTGAATGCCTCTGACGGTGTGATACGAAAGGCCGAACTGGCTTGATACAGCGGCAAGTGAATAACCTGCCGCAATCATCGCTAAAACTTCGCCTTCGATATGGGGCGGAGTCTTAGCCAATAACTTCTCCTTCTTCGTTCAGGTTTGCCCGTAATCTGAGAGTGTTTAAGCCTTCAGCTATCAGATACGCAACCAAATCTCGATACTCCATATCGGAGTGCTCAGCAAGCCCAATGATGATTTCATTCAGCTCTTTACGTATACGAATAGGGTGGCTTGTGTTGATGCTCATATTACTTCACCCCCAAGATCGGCAAGGTTACGTTTTTAGCAATATTAGCTTCACGAAGTAAGAAGTCTGCCAATGTGGATTGTTGTAGGCCGTGACCACGCCCAAAAGTAGTGCAACCAGTGAGCACCAAAGCTTCCAACGCTTTAATATCATCTAGGCCAGTGTTCTTTGCGACCTGCTTGATTGCTTTCGCAGTAACTTGATCACCAAACTTTAGGCCGTTAATGACATTCTTGAGTGCATTAAGGTTTGCAAGTGCCGAGGTTTGATCATTCGTCTCAATGGCGTTAATGGCTGTAGAAACGAGATCTGAACAAAAGTTAATTCTATCTAACATTATTTAAGTCCTTGTTTAGCTAAAGAAGCGCTGATTCGGTATAAACCACCTAAGTGTTGATATTTAGAGGTTTCCTTGACCTCCAGCTCTAACTGTCTCTGTTTCCTCTGCGCTTCTTTTTGCTTGGACTGTTGATTGATTAGTTCTTGCTCCTCGAATGAGATTTTTTGGGGTTCACTCTGCTTGTATTTATTAGCTAGTCGATAAATCTCGTGCTCTGAAAGCTGATTTAAATAGCTTAATTCTAAACCTTGATCTTGGAGATCCAGAATTAAGATATCTAGTGTTTTAGATATATTATTTCTCATAAATTTTATTTTACTCTGTATAAGGATAAATCTTTACGATTCAGACACCTGCATTATACACATAATGAAAAAACGTAGCTACATTACATAGCTACATCAACTGTTTGTAAGCTGTGTATAATCCGTGGATATATAGAAAAGTAGATCTTTATCAGCGGGTTAGTGCCAGCAAAATATTTTGCTCTTATAGTTCGATCGCTTCTTATTTGATCGAGTTTTGCTTTTTTACCCTTTGGACTGTTGAAACTGAACACCCGAGCATCTCTGCAGTTTTACGAATACTCATCGTTTGCAGGTGAGTGTGAATCGCTTGGTGAAGCTTTTCATCCTTGTTTTGACCTCCCCATGTTTTCCCTTCGGCTTTGGCTTTAGCAATGCCTTGGGCTTGTCTAACCCTTCTCGTTTCGTAATCGTCCCGAGCCATACCCGCAGCAAGGTCAATCATAAAGTTTGTAAGAGCCTTTTGAATGAAGCCGGAATTCACATCGTTTGCTGTTAGTGCTGAATGTGTTTGAGGTTGATCAGCTATTACAATGATGATCCCTTTGCTCGCAATCTTGCTCTTTAAGCTCTGCCAAGTTTCCCAAGGTAAGCGGCTCAAGCGATCCATCTTCTCAATGAGCAGAATGTCCCCCTCAGATGCTTCCTCAATAAGCCGATTTAGCTCTGGGCGGTCAGGGTCGTTTCCTGATACGTTTTCTTGATAAAAGGTCGTAATCTTTACGTGGTGTGCTTTAGCGAAGGCGATTAACTCCGGTTTGGCGCGTAAGCTGTCTTGATCTTTGGTTGAAGCTCGAAGGTAAGCACGAATGGTAAGATTAGGTGTATTCAGCATGTGGTGTCTCAAGTCATTACATTTAGGTGTATTCATTTGGCTCTGAAAGCCGCATTCCTACGTTATACCAAATGTATTCATTGAAGTATACATGCTGAGCACAGTTAGTTATCTTGAATGAACTTTAGATGGTAAAGCTAATCTAGCTTTTAATCCGACATTCCGCAGCTAATTTAGGAATAAACTACCTCATAGAATCTACCGAGTAATTTGAGTAGTTGTGTTTGGTGATCTTGAAGTCCAGTGATGAACCTTTGGCCGTTAATCTCTAGCGTATCTATGCCTTCGAATTGCAAGAAGACCCAACGTGCCGTCGGTCTGGAGGTCGTCTTGTTCTTTACCATACTTGGGAAGAACGCTTCGGTTTGTGCGAGTTGTTCTCTGATTTTGTGTTCTAAACTAGCGTAAACAAGCAAGCTCAACGTCATTATCATTAGCAACGCTTCAATGCGCTCAGGCTTTTTCAAGAAGATGGAAGAGGTTAAAAACTCAGGGCTTTTTAGAAAACGGAAGCCGCGCTCGACTTTTTGTTGCGATTTGTAATGTGCTAGAAGAGCCGCCATGGTGAGTGCTTCATTGTCGGTGTCATTCGTCGCGAGGATAAACATGCCTACTTTGAGCTTAGCCAGTTTTACTTTTTCTAGGTCGGTGAAGGGGGCGGCTTCGATAAAGTATTGGTATCCTGTCGGTGCTTCATCTGTCTTTGGGCGGCCCGAATGAGAGTAAGTCGGCTGTTTGATGAGAGTGCCTTGTTCAAACCCAAGTAAGTCACATTGTTTCTTGAAATCGTTAAACGCTAATTCTGCGTCAACTTCACAAGCGAATGGTTTTTTACTTAGCTTTTCCAACGCTTTGATTTCTTTTGCTATGTTTTTCTCTAAGTTCTTGAAGAAAGTGATTTCTTCCCGCTTGGTGGCCTGTTCACTGTGAACGAGCAACCAACGTTGATTGACCTTTCCGTAATCCGAGTCTATCCAACATCCTGAGTAGCCATGACCGATAGTGCTTAATTGCTCTGGCTCTAGCGCAAGTAGTGCTTGTTTTGCGAGCTTGATGGTCATGGGGACACGGGTAATGAATTTTTGATTTTGCTCATCTAGCGAGGAGATGCTTTCTTCGGTGTACAAAGCGGCATCAGCGATAAAGTAACGACTATTTTGCGCGGCTTTTAGGCAATGTATGTGTCTTTTAGTGACTTCAGCGAATGCCTTGGCATCATTGGTGTTACCACTCAGTGCTTGCATGTAAACAGGAATACCTGCTTGGTTTTCACAGATGAGTTCAAGCACGACTTGGTTAAGCTCTGGCCTATGATCCCGACTATAACCTCTTACAAGCTTAATCACGTTGGTGTTTTCATCTTGTGCATACTCACCATCAACGTGGAAGCTAGTGATATCAAGATGAACAGAATCGGTCGTCAAGCCCAGTTTATCAACAACACGCTCAGCAATAACCTGATAGAGCGCTGAGACATCGGCTTCGTATAGAGCATCTAATGTGCGGCCTAGTACATCATCAGTCAGGTGGTGTGCTTCAATGTCTTTGGCGAGTAGCTTAGATACAGGCTTGGTCTTAAAAAAGTCCGAGAACATGTGCAGTGTTCTGCTATGAAAGCCAAGTCCATTTAGGAGCATGGCCAATACCGCGTCACCATGAGAAACATTGTGGTCAGAATATTTTGGGATAACGGCATCTATCATCCGTGGCAGGCCAATTTCGTGACAAAAGGCGGCAATGAGACCAAGGTGATCTAAGCGTTTAATAACAGGATGGGTAGACATATTTTGAGACCGTCAAATAGCAGTAATAGATCAAAACTGTCGATCGCGGTCAAGATGGTGTCGTAGTTTTTATGAAAAGCTGATCGCCAGATCACACTATTTAAATTCTGGAATTAGCTGCGGAATGACGGTTTAATAGATTATTAGCAATTCCCCCTATACATGCATGTGTTGAGTTCACGAGATAGTAAACCGTAACCCTTAGCTTCATAAACTTCAAAAACAGCGTGTACTACACTGCTAGGAATTTTGAGTTCTTCTTTTAGTTTTTTGCCATCTAGCCACTGACCAAAAGAGCATTCATCAACGATTTTTATTAAATACCCCATCATTTCGCTATTACCTGCAATGGCAGTCAAATATAGGATAAATGATGGGTCAATCAAATCTATATTAACTGGAATTCTTGATCCTAACGCATTGTTTAGTCTTATATAACCTGACTGATTCAATGTGGCTAAAGGTCTAGAATACTTTAGATAAAAATCTTCGTTGAAATTGAGGTCGGTCGAATCTTCTTCAACTAATTTTGCATAAAGTAGTCGAGATACCTGTCGAATATCTTCATGTAAATGGCTAATTGGATCTTCTAGTTTTTCGATGCGTTTGGATATTTCTACATTATCTAGTTCAGCTTGTATCTGAACAAATGATGCTGCTACCGGAAAGTTAACTCCAGCTATCCTTACTATACGACAAAACCAATCTATTGATTTGTTCATTGAATCCTCCTGATTCCTAGAAATTTACGGTAAATCTGCTTAACTATATCCCTACAAAAATTTTAACTTTGAATGCATATCGCATTGTTTAATTTAATATTTTTTTACCAAGCTCCTGTTCAATTGTTCCTTTTGAAACGCAAGTTAGCGTTATGTCTTGGTCAACTGCACCTGGTTTATATTCACCTTGAATGTTGGATCGAATCACTATATTTGAAGAATCCACAATAATATTGAATGCTACAGAGGTTTTCGTGCGGTTATCTTTTAAGTAGTCGATGCCCATTGTAGTTCCGCAATTAGCTTGATCTGGAGTTAACTTCCAATTTTTAGAACTAGTCGAGATAAAGCCTGCATTATCATCACTTGATTGGATTTGAAAACCATCGAGTAATAATGCTCTCTTAGCTTTTGCCAAAGTATCGGCTTGAGTAGATTGATGCATAGCGGAGTAATTTTTATCTTGAATGAGTGGAGCTTTATAGGTTGTCGCACAACCTGTGAGCAAAACTGAAATTAATGAAGGGATCAAATAACGCATTTTTTCTCCTTAAAACAGCACAATTGGCAGCCAGTGTCCCTTATAAATCATGGAGTACATTATGATTAAAGAGACTATTTTAAAAATAACATCGAAACTTCAGCAGGTTAGCACCAAAAGCATTCAAGGTACAAACTAAAATTACCAAATTGGTAGAGAAACCTCACATACCGAGAAGTTAACGAAATGGGATGAAAGGCTCGGAGCATTCATTTGTTCTTTCTAACAAAAGATTTATACAGTAAGGTGTAACAAGAGTTTGTTTCCTTTGACCAAAAACCAGCGTAAATCAGCTTCTTAGAAAACGTAGAGAGGGTTCGACTCCCTCTCTTAAACCACCCTTTTCGGCAACTATAATTACACTGAGCACTCCACCAGCATCAGTTCATTAAAATCCCTATAAAACAAAAAGGCTACCTAGCGTACTTGGTAGCCTCTTCGCTGATAGAATTAGATTAACTTGATTTCATCACCAATCTAAGCAATCAATTACGCAGAGCAAATCCTTTAGCTCAAACTCATTTGTATAAATATCAGTAGTGCCGCCTTCTGAAAGTTCATGACCAATAACAGTTTGTATCTTAGCGAGACTAATGTCCTGACTTCTGGCTTTAGTTACTACCGTATGTCTCAAACTGTGGAATGAATAACGCCTCTTTTTCGGCGTTGTTTTGGGTATGCCGATCGCATCCAAACTAAGCCTAAACTTTGAGGTAATGTAATTATCAACTTTCACATCTCCAAAAAGCTTTTCCTCTATATCCAAAGAAGACTTCTTAGCCTTATAGAACCGCACAAAACCTTTATCAAACAGTGACTTATGCAATGGAATCATACGTTTAGCATTTTCATTCTTTCCCTCTTCAATGAACAAGAAGAATCTGTCACAGCTCTTATCATAACGAACGGATGAAATCTTTAGATTGAAAAGATCTCCTCGCCTAGCTCCGGTATATATTCCAAGCAACATAATCCATTTGTAGTCAGAACACGGCTGCGATTTCCAGTAATCGACCACCTGACTAATTTGAGTATGAGAAAATGAAGCGTATGAAAGTGATTCAAACTCGACACGAACCCCTGTCGTAGGTGCGACCTTTAACCAACCCATTTCATCTGTCAGATATCGCGAGAACAATGACTGATAATCTTTTAAAGCTTCTTTAGCTTGCTTAGATGCAACCAACTCGTCTTCAGAAACACTTCTTTCTCTTGCAGCCTCGACCGCTTCTTCGAGAGTCCTGCCGCAGTAAGGGCTCTTGTTACGTCTCGGCATATTCGAAATACAGTCTAATAAATCACGAAGTTTAAATTTCGTAACCTCATGAATACTGATATCACCAAGTATCAGGAGTAAAAGATCAAAGTTCCGCATTCGAGCATTTTTGGCAGAAGCAGTTAACCCCAATGAACCATTTTTATTTCTGCGATTTTCACGCCAAGACATGTACTGGCAAATTGCTTCAGACAATGACACATCAACATTAGGAGGGCAGGCTTGAACATTCGGTGTAACAGAATGATTTTTAACAATTATATCATCATTCTCCACCATAAAAGTGCGGACTTTTCGAGCCTCCACAGCGTCATTTTCATCATGAATTACTACATCACCGTAGATTGTTTTTATCATGGAGAAATGCATTTTCAGAGAGGTTTCAAGATTTCGAGCCATTACAACACCTTTTAATTCACAAATTTTAGATACAACTATCCTAGTGAATTCCAAAGCAACATCTGGCGATCTTGTATTTAAACTCTGCCTTAAGACGGCAGGTAATCCGGTCATATCTTGGACTACTCTCGGTACTCGATACCGCAAGTAATAGATCCCATTCCGTAGATAGGTATGGGGAATTTTTCGTGTCTCAGTTTGTAGCACATCTTGTAGCACAAAGGCCTCGCATAGCTGCGAGGCCTCTGTTTACAAGAAGGTTGAGCTGGCCGATAAGCCTAGTCGCCGCCGCAGTTATCTGCCAACTGGGGCTTGTTAATGTGGCAACAGCCGCTGAAAACGATATGGAGCGCATGGTGGTCTCCGCCACCCGCTCACCGACCCAAATCAGCGATCTCTCCAGCACTGTGTGGATCATTGATGAAGCCAGCATTCGCGAGCAAACCGATAGTGGCAAAGGCATTAAGGAAATGCTCGCCGCCTTAGTGCCGTCGATGGATGTATCCAGCCAAGGGCGCACCAACTTTGGCCAGAATATTCGCGGTCGCGCCATGGTGGTCCTAATCGATGGCGTGTCGATGAACACCTCCCGCAGCATCAGCCGTCAGCTCGACAGTATCGATCCATTCAATATTGCCCGCATCGAAGTGCTCGCTGGCGCGTCGGCTATCTATGGCGGTGGCGCACTGGGCGGTGCCATTAATATCGTTACTAAAAAAGCAGCTGACAGCAGTGATACCTTCGAAGCCGAAGCGGGATTCAAATCCGGCTTTAATAGCAGTGATGATTTAGATTACCGCACCGCGCTGGCGGTGACAGGGGGCAGCAATTCGCTAAAAGGGCGCTTCAGTGCCGCTTGGCAGGAAAACGGCCAATGGTTTGATGGCAGCAGCAACCCTGTGATGCTGGACATTACCCAAACTGGAATGCAGTACACCCAAGGTTATGATTTAATGGCGAATATGGATTGGCAGCTTGCCAATGACGCCAACCTCAGCGCCATGGCACAATACTATCGCAATGGTTCAGACAATGAACATGGTCTGTATATGGGTGAGAACTTCTCCGGCGTCACTGGCGATGCCTCAGTGCTCGAAACCCGTAAGGGATTAGACGCTGACCGCAGCCCCGCCACCGAGCGCACTTTGCTGAATCTGTCCTACTCCCAGAATGAGTTTCTTGGTCAAACCCTGTATTTACAAGGCTTTTATCGCAAAGAGAATCTGGATTTCCACCCGTTCCCCTATGTCAATGAAACCAGCGGCGTCTACAACTTCTCAGCATCGGCCCAAAACACCAGCATCTATGGTTTGAAGGCGGTCGTTGAATCCAAGCCCGTCAATAGTCTCACACTCACTTGGGGACTGGATTGGGATAAAGAAAGTTTTGATTCGAGCCAAATGAGCTTCGACCTCGATGCCGCCAACCAACACGGCGGCTTAGTGATGCGCGAGCTGTTCACTACCGGCCGTTATGTCGACTTTTCGGTCGAATCCATTGCTGCATTTGTCCAAAGCAGTTGGGAGATGAATAGCTTTTTGGTGCTAAACGCAGGCTATCGTTATCAACACATGGAAAACAGTGTTGATGATTTTATCGGTTATAACCAACAGGTGGCGATCGCCTCTGGCAAAGCCACGGGAGCCGATGCCATTAAAGGCGGCAGCACTGACTATAACATAGGGTTAGTCAACCTCGGCTTGGTGGCTAAGTTAAGCCAAGACCAACAACTCTGGCTTGCCTATTCCCAAGGCTTTGAACTGCCAGACCTATCGAAATACTATGGCCGCGGCACCTATAAGGCCGATGCCGACGGTTACTTACAGCTGCAAAACAGCATCAATATCAATGATACTCGCCTTGATGGGATCAAGACCGACTCCATGGAGCTGGGATGGCGTTATCTTGCAGACCGTTGGCAGGCGCAAGCCAGCGTCTATTATGCCGTGTCTGACAAGGTCATTGAGGTCAACAGCAAAGATCTGACCATCAATGTCAAAGACCAAGATAAGCGCAGCTATGGCCTAGAGGCACAACTGAACTTTGATATCAGCTCCGACTGGCAAGTCGGCACCAACCTGCATCTGGTGCGCAGTGAAGTAAAAGATGAAGATAACTGGATTGATGAAACCGTCACTTATGCTTCGCCCTCTAAGGCCACCGCCTTCATTGGCTGGCGCGGCGACACACAGAAGATCCGTTTACAGGCTGAACACAGTTTCAGCGCCGAATCTGACTATCGCTTCAAAACCAACGATGGCTTAGCGAGTGAGCTTGATAGCTACACGACGCTGGATTTACTGGGCTCTATCGATTTACCGGTCGGCACCTTGAGCTACGGCATCGAAAACCTGCTCGATAAAGACTACAGCACCCTGTGGGGCCAAAGAGCGGTGTATTTCTACAGCCCGACCTACGGTCCTGAGTCTATGTTCGACTACCATGGCCGTGGCCGCACCTTTGCCCTCAATTATCAACTGAGTTGGTGATAACAGGCTAAATGGCATCAATCACTTGTGTTCAGCCTTCCCTTAAGGCGGGTTGAGCAAATGCCACAAACAAAAAACGGTCCCCAAGTGGACCGTTTTTTATGCTGATGCATGCAGGATCAAGCTGATTATTTGCAACGACCAATGCGCGAACCCGTGCTGGTGACTTTATCGCAACCTTTTTTGCTGACTTTCTTCTCGACGCTGCTTGCCACAGTCGAATCGGTATCAGTATCACTGACCGAGGCGCAGCCACTCAAGCCTAATACGGCAACGGGTAACAGTATCGCAATCCATTTTTTTAGCATTTCATTCATCCCTGATTAAATAGTGATATTGGCCTTGGGTGTTTGCATACAGCCCAGTGTGAGTAAGCTAATCAATAAACGAACGAGGCACAACGTTACAAACGAGCCTAACTCGGTAAATACTCCTTTCTACTGACGTGCTCTCGCCGTGCGGCTAATACACCTAAACAGAAGCTATCATGTTAACAAGAGTCACATCACCCGGAATCAGATGCTGAATAGGCTCAAGCACGCTTGTTAACCGTTACCCAAAACCAAACAAGAGTTTATTTCCAATCCCTTCTTGCGCTTATGCGAATGACTCGCTAGCTTGAGCATGTCCATGCTGCATGATTGACTCCTCTCATTTGGGCGCTCCTAATGACTCACCGACACAATGATAAAAATAACAATAGGCGCTTAGCTATGTGGCAAAAACTCAAACCCTATCAAGACTCTATTGTGCTGCTCAGTGCATTATTACTTGGCGGCATGATCGGCATCTATTTGCCATCCTTGGCACTCAAGCTCAAGCCCCTAGGGCAAATCTTTTTAAATCTGTTGTTTATGATTATCGTGCCCTTAGTGGCGATCAGCGTGACCTCATCGATAGCCCGCATGACGGACTTAAAAAAGCTTGGGGCGATTTTAGTGTCAATTATGGGCGTTTCGATTCTGATGGCGATTATTCCCGCCGTCGGCATCACCTTACTGGCACTGATGTTTGATCCAGCCCAAGGCGTGACCCTCGATCTTAATCAAACCGTTAGCGACACCTCGGGGAAGATGGATTTTGTGGCGCTGCTGACCACCAATGACTTTTCTGGATTACTCTCCAAATCCAATATCTTGGCGCTTATCATCATGTCGGTGATTGCCGGAATCGCTATAGGTCAATCGGGGGAAGATGGCCGTAAAGTCTCGGCACTGCTCGACAGTTTTAATACCGTCATCATGAAGATAGTCGCCATTATTATGCTGGCCGCCCCCGTCGGCCTTGGCGCTTACTTTGCTTCCACCATGGCGAGTCAAGACCCACAACTTGTGGTGACCTTTGCCCGCGCCGTGGGATTATTTTTAGTAGCCTGTTTTATCTACCTCACCGTCGGCTCCACTTTTTATGCCTGGCTTGGCGGCGGCATGTACGGGATTAGACAATTTTGGCGCCACGCCCTCGAACCCGCAGTGACTGCATTAGGCACGACTTCGTCCCTCGCAACCCTGCCAGTCACCTTAAGGGCGGCGCTGAAGATGGGGATAAAACCCGAAATCGCCGATATCAGCCTGCCGCTGCTAGTGAATTTGAATAAGGGCGGCGCATCCATTATCACCGCACTGAAGATTGTGTTTATTTACTCTCTGCTCGGGTTAGATTTCACGGTCGATGTGTTTATGGTGACCATACTCATCTCCGTCCTATCCGCCTTCATCATTGGTGGCGTGCCGGGCGGCGCCTTCCTCGGGGAGATTTTTATCGTCACTACCTTAGGATTACCAATGGAAACCATCCCCATTCTAGTGGTGATAGGCGCCATTACCGACGCTCCTTCCACCGTCATAAACGTCGTCCACGATCTAAATGCCAGCCAGATTGTTGAACGCCTCAACCGTAAAAGGATTGAGCCATAGGGCTGTAATTGCCGAATAATTGACAACGAAACTCATCTGATTAGAATGCCAAACCATTGAAACAGAGCACATTTGTGCCGAGTAAAATCCGCTATGCTACCGCAGTACCAGAACACTGAGTCGATCAAACGAGTCAGCCACATGGAAGCGATGCGTTTTTTCAAACATAAACAATGGAGTGGTTATGCGTTGGTTGGCTTGGTTAGTTGTATGCGGGTATCTCAGCGGATGCGCAGCGGTAACGTCGAGAATGGGAGCAGATTCAACCTGGGGTCACTCATTTTCGAGTGTGCAAACGGCTGTCGATAATGGCGAGGAGTGTGTGGTGATATCCGCGATATCCGCTCCACCTCTGTTGCTGTTTACTGTCCCACTGACACTGGTGGATATGGGCGGGTCACTGGTAGTCGATGCAGTGATGCTACCCGTCGATTTGGCTATCACCCCAAGCAATCCAGAGCTTCGCACCCCACGGTCTATGTTCTGCCGCTATAACTACAGTATTTAAACATATTCGCCAGCCATAAATGACCTTAGCCTCAACCCGTGAGGCTAAAGGGTAATGTCATATCGGCATAGGGTGCAACTAGGTCGCCTTAGCGCACCCCATTCGTAGCCGCTTCGAGCAAGCCCTGTTCAATCTATTAACGATGGGCTTTTATCACCTCAAGCAACTTCGCGATATCGGCCTCATCGTTATAGATATGCGGCGATACGCGTATTCCTAAACTGCGGGCATCGACACTGATATTCGCCTCCGCCAACGCCGCCATGATGGTTGCTTGGCGCTCGCCAAATTGCAGGATCAAGGTGCCACTGCGCTTATCTACTTCCCGTGGCGAGACCAACTCATATTCCAATGTCTGGACGACTGTCTCCATCAACTGCAAGTTATGTTCACGCATCGCCTGTGAGCCAATATTGGCAAAATATTCAATGCTGTGGGCGGCAATCGCATAGGGCGCGATAGAAGGCGTACCGCCCCAAAACCGTAGCGCAGTTGGGTGATAGCGGAAATCATGGATATCAAACTCGAAGGGATTCTCATGGCTAAACCAACCCACATCCTGCGGCTGACACTGGGGCAAAATAGCTGGATTGACCCACAGATACGCAGCCCCTGGGCCTGAGCATAACCATTTCACACTCGAACCAATCATAAAGTCCGGCTGTAGTTTGGTTAAATCCAGCGGCAAAATCCCAGCCGATTGCGCTACATCCACGAGACTCAAGCAGCCACGCTCACGGGCAAGGGGAATGATCTGCGCCAATGGCGCCTGCTGACCAGTATTAGAATAGGCATGGCTGACAAAGACTAAATCGACATCGGCACAAATATGCGCGTCCCACACGTTGGGGTCGGTGACATCTAAGCCCTTGGGAATGAAGCGCAGCTCACAGCTTGCGGGCAATGCCTTTTTCAGGGCAAACCCCATGCTGGGAAAATCAATCTCGCTCATCAGCACCACGGCGCCATCACGATTTAATCTATCGAGGGACATCACCAACTTGGTCAAGGCGCTCGATAGGTTTACCTGCGGGCAAAAATCCTGTGGCTGACCATTAAATAGGCTCGCTAGCGCCGCGGTAAAGTTATCGATGACGCCCAACCATTGACCCCAAGGCTCGCGACCAGACTCCTGCCAAGGCGCAAAAAATGCCTGCTTAAATGCTTGCTCGGTCGATTTTAGTGGCCGCCCCACGGAATGGTTGAGCAGATAACCTGGGCCTGCAAGGCAAAAGTCTTGTTTTACGTTTAGCAGCATGGCCTTACCTTAAACTGTCTTTGAGTTTTTTCAGATCGTGATAACGGGTACGAATATCGTGTCGCAACACCGCCGCGCGTCTATCCCTTAAGCGCTCGAGGGAGCCGAGCAGCACATGCAACGGTGGGCCGCTGGCGGTGACCTTGGCTAAATGTTGCTGCTCCATATTCACCGAAGGCTCGGCAATGTATTTAGTCACCAACTCATTGTGGTGTTGAATGGCGGTTTCGCCATGCAATTCACAGACTTCGATAAACAGCTTAAGGTTTTCCTGATACCAATCCTGCTGCACGCAGGCCTTGGACTGTAAAAAGTCATCCATCAAATTCGGGCGGCGCATACACTCCCGCAGGATTTGTTGATCCTCTGGCATCATGTATAAAAACTTATCCACCAGCATTTGCGAATAGGCCGATTCGTTGGCAAAACATAGACCTAGGGTTAAATCGATAACGTTAATTCCGGCAAAGTCGCCAGCATTGGCGCCGCGATACACCACTGAGCCAACCCGATAGGGTTTGTAATAGGGGCGCACGCAATAGAAGAAGCGGTCGGTATCTAACCATTTAAATAACTGCTGATTTGACTCAATCACATCCTGCAATGCCTGCTTGGCCACCCGCAGTAAATCGTGGCTAATAGGATGAGAGATCCCCAAGGGCTGAATTTTTAATAGGGCATCGCTGGCGCGCTTATAGGCCAAGATGCCCTTAGTGTTGTAATCCACAAACAGCTTCTCGTCGGGCAAATCGGTAAAGCGTTTGTAGATACCATTGTGGGCACGGTTATGGGTGGTCAAATGAGCAGTAGCAAAGCGTGGCGTCACGCCGATGGAGGCGCCGATATGCATAGCGAGCGCCGAAGCCTCGACCAGTGGTGAAGTGGTTTCCCGCGTCGGCTCGGTAATCTCATGGCGACGACAGGCGGCCATATACAGGCCGACATTCCCTAGCAGATCGAAGGCACTGTCGAAGCCTTCATCGGTATTGCCTTCATCGAGCAGCGCCTTAATCAGCTCACGCCCTTCACTTTCTAATGTTTGCTTAAGCTCGGTGCCGATATCTAGCACATTGGCGCGGTCGGTCTGCTGGTAATAAAGCTGTTCGAGCTGGGAGTTGAGTTCCACAAAGCGACTGCGGATCCACTCATCGAAGGCTTCGGTGTTATAGGTGGCAGGTTTCACTTGGACATCCTTGGAAATTGTTATGGTTATTTTTACCGGAGCAAGTACTGATAGACGCGTTTTTACTTGGCTACTGGCGTCTTTAGCGTATCCGAGTTAACAAGAATGCAACTTCTGCTCGCGCGTTTCTAGCGCTAGCTCAAATTTATGAAAAATCCAATGCCACTTTTTATTTACACCTTGCGCCAGCTCAAGTTCTCAAATCCATTCCCCTCGCACAATAGCGCCAAATAAAGCTAGTCCTAATGCAAATCGCGCGGCAGGTTCCGCAGGGGTGAATCAAATGATTTTAATGGAGTTTATTGTCGTACTCGGCTGTTTACTGCTCGGTACCCGCTATGGTGGTATGGGGCTAGGGCTGATAAGTGGTATCGGCTTATTTTTACTGACGTTTGTGTTTGGTCTCGCCCCTGGACAACCGCCCGTACAGGTGATGCTCACCATTCTTGCGGTGATCGGCTGTGCCTCGGTGTTACAAACCGCAGGTGGTTTAAATGTGATGATGCAGTTTGCCGAGCGTTTACTGCGCCGCCATCCACAGTACATCACCATTCTGGCGCCGCTCACCACTTGGACCTTAACCTTTTTATGCGGAACTGGCCATGTGGTTTACACCATGTTCCCGATCATCTCCGATATCGCCCTGAAGAAAAACATTCGTCCAGAACGCCCGATGGCGGTGGCATCAGTCGCCTCGCAAATGGCGATTTGCGCTTCCCCAGTGTCGGTCGCCGTGGTCTCTATGGTATCGATTTTGGCGGCGCAGCATGGTGTCGGCCATGCCTACAGCATGCTGGAAATTTTAATGGTGTCTGTACCAGCATCCCTTTGCGGCGTGTTAGTGGCGGCCCTCTGGAGCCTGCGTCGTGGTAAAGATTTAGATAAGGACGAAGAGTTTCAGGCGCGAATTAAAGATCCCGAACAAAGGGCGTTTATCTACGACAAGAGCGAGACTCTGCTGGATCAAACCTTTCCTAAGGAAGCCTATTGGGCGACGGGGATTTTCTTCACCGCTATCGCCGCCGTGGTGTTACTCGGCTCCTTTAGCGAACTGCGCCCAGTGTTTGAGGCGAAGGGCAAACTGGCGCCGCTATCGATGAACTTAGTAATCCAGATGATGATGTTGATCGCTGGCGCTTTTATCTTAATGAGCTGCAAAGTCAAACCCACAGAAATTGCGAACGGCCCAGTGTTTAAGGCCGGCATGGTGGCGATTTTCTCGGTATTTGGCGTGGCTTGGATGAGTGATACTTACTTTATCAGTCATATGGATGTACTGAAGGAAAACCTCTCCCATGTGGTGCAAAACCAACCTTGGACCTATGCCTTAGTGCTGTTTTTAATCTCAAAACTGGTCAACAGCCAAGCGGCGGCGCTCACGGCTATCGCACCCATGGGCTTGGCCTTAGGCGTCGATCCTAAGCTGTTGATTGCCTTTTTACCCGCGAGCTATGGTTACTTTGTGCTACCCACTTATCCAAGCGATTTGGCCTGTATCGGCTTCGACCGAACAGGGACCACCAAAATTGGTAAGTTCATCATTAACCACAGCTTTATTATCCCGGGATTGATAGGCGTGGGCACAGCATCGACCGTCGGTTATCTGCTGGCAACCACCTTACTGTAAGCACGGTTTGAGGCGATAAAACACATAAGGCCGATAACGTGAACACGTTATCGGCCTTATGCTTGAAACAAGTGAAAGTTAAGCGCGATACATGGCGAGGAACATACGGATATTGGCATCAATGATCTCTTGCCGCTGCTCATCGTGATTTTTCAAATGGAACAATTTCGGCCAAAAGGCGAAGGCCTTAAACATGCCCCAAAACTGGGTTGCCGCCAGTGGAATATTATCGATTTTTAATGCCTTATGGGCCACGGCTCCGGCAAGCCACGCCTCTAATCCACCTTCTTGCTTAGCTAATCGTTCCATGGCCTCGGTCGCTTGAACCGGTGAACGAATAAACTCGGCCATCACTACCCTTGCCACTCGCAGGAAATCCGGTTGCTGATAAAGCTCCCAGCAGCGGCGTGCAATCTGTTGCAATTGTGATTCGAGGCTCAGCTCAGGATTAAATGCTAAGGTCGCCGCTTCCTTAGTGCGCGCCCACAGGTCACCGGTTGTCGCCTCGAATAACACTTCTTTGCTGGGGAAATGATTGTAAACAGTACGCTTGGAGACATTGGCACGCTGGGCAATTCTATCCATGCTGGCGCCGGCAAAACCATTGACCATAAATTCTTCCTGTGACGCGTCGAGGATCGCCAAACGCTTCAGTTGGGAATGTGTCAGTTTTACTGCTTTTTCTGCCATTGTGGTATGCCATCAAAATATTTGCCGAGATTTTACACTATTGAGTTTACTTTTGCACAGCCTTGAGTAAACTACACTGTGTAGTTTACTTTTATCAAGTTTACGATGCGACTCAAAATCACCTTGGCTATACTGTTACTCGGGAGTGTTATTATGACCTTAGATCCTAACACCATTCAAACTGCCCCAACTCAGGATCAACGCTTTCGTAATGAAGCGCCAAACACTCACAGTGGTGAAGGTAATTTACCAGCCATTTTATGGCGTTATGTCACTGAACGCATTCCCGATAAGACTCCGAGCCAAGCGCTACCGATTCAGCCCATGCAACTGCCTGCTACGGCGGGGGCGGGGGCAACGCCTATGCTGTATAAAATCAGCCACTCGACTGTGCTGTTACAGCTAAACGGCCAGTATTGGTTAACCGATCCTGTGTTTTCAAAGCGCGCCTCACCAAGCCAATGGTTTGGTCCAAAACGTTTTCACGCTCTGCCCATTGAGCTCGAAAACATTCCGCCGCTCGCTGGGATTATCTTGTCCCACGATCATTATGACCACTTAGACAAACAAAGCGTAGTGGCGCTCGCGGCGCGCACTCAGAAGTTTATTGTGCCACTGGGTGTCGATAAACATTTGATTGCTTGGGGTATCCCAAAGGAAAAAATTGTCGCCCTCAACTGGTGGCAGGCAACCGAACATCAAGGTGTGCGCTTTACCGCCACGCCCGCACAACATTTTTCAGGCCGAGGACTGAAAGACAGAAATCAAACCCTGTGGGCCTCTTGGGCGATTCAATCTCCTGAATTAAATATCTTTTTCAGTGGCGACTCAGGCTATTTTGATGGTTTTAAAAAGATTGGCGATAAACTTGGCCCCTTCGACCTCACCTTAGTCGAAACCGGTGCCTACGATGAGATGTGGGCCGATATCCACATGCAGCCTGAACAATCGCTACGGGCGCATTTAGATCTTCAAGGTCAATACCTTATCCCAATCCACAACAGCAGTTTCGACTTAGCGCTGCACAGTTGGTACGAACCCTTAGAGCGGATTGCCGCGGCGGCGAAAGCCTATGCAGTCCCCCTGCTGACCCCTGAGTTTGGTCAGGGGATTAACCTCAATGAGCTAGCCCACAGCCCAGCACTCAATCAAGGGTGGTGGAAGTCATACTTACCCAAGGACAGACCCGAGTTTGAAGTGGTTCCAGTCAAACTCGCCTCCAACAAATAGTCATAGAGGTATTTCCTTAGCGGCGCTTAATCAGTGCGCCGCTAAGGTTCCTCCCCACCCCAAGTACAACGAAAGCATTAAGCTCCCGGCAAACAGTCAGTACGCCTAGACGTTTTTAGCGACATCAGCATACAATCCGACCTTGTATCCTACTGAATCAATTTATCTTTTGAGAATGTCGTACTAAAGATGGTGAAAGGTTTTCGTTTATTAATACTCGCAGCGAGCCTAGTCTGCGGCCTTGGTTTTCTCAGCTACCACGGGCTGACTCGTTATAACTTAAATACGGACTACCAAGTGGGTGATGTGCTCGACTCACTCAATGGCGTCGAGATTTATTATAACGGCGGCGTCAACACTAACGAGGGGCGCAACCTCTCACTCGACGGCTATAACCTGGGTATCAAATACCAATGCGTAGAGTTCGTTAAACGTTACTTTTACCTGCGTTATCAACATAAAATGCCCGACAGTTTCGGTCACGCCAAAGACTTCTTCAACGACCTGTTGCCCGATGCGAGCTGGAATGAAAAACGCGCCCTACGGCAATATACTAATGGCAGCCAAAGCAAACCTATGGCCGATGATTTACTGGTATTCGCGCCATGGATGTTTAATCCCTACGGCCATGTCGCGATTGTCGCCAGCGTCACAGAGACCAGTATCGAAATTGCCCAGCAGAACCCCGGTCCTTTTGCGCCCTCACGGGAGGTTTTCCCCCTAGTGCAACGTGAAGGCCTGTGGTATATCGATGCCCCGCGCACCAAGGGTTGGTTACGCTGGGAAGCTCCTGCGACCATGATTATAGCGGGAGAGGTTGAGGAGAGCATTGGGGAGAGTGTTGAAGGAAGTACTGAGGGGAATCCCCAAGCAAACCAACAAGCGACTCCACTTAAACGCTAAGGTTAGGAGAACAAAAATGGGACTACTCGGCTGGCTAAAACGACACCTCGGCCCTAAGGCGAATACAGACTCACAGACTGCGGCTCTCCGAGCGATTTTTAATGAGCCCTTACCTCACCTGCTTTTGCCCAGCCATCAAGTTTATCCCATCGTCACCCCCGCGATGCAGCCCGATCTCGCCGCCTATCAAATACATTGCTTGTTGAGTAACCAAGATGAACAACGACTCGATGCCCTGCTCGCCGAGATGGCATTCGCGCCTGTTGTTGAAAAGGATGCAGCATCGAGTAAGCTGTTGCACCATGCCCAAGGGCAAAGCCATGTTTTTCTACATCAATATGCTGATTTTGCAGGGTTCTGCGTGCTACTCATCAGCAATGATATCGCACTGCTGCAACGGCTAATCGCCTTTAAGGCTGCGCCACCAGCGCCATGGGAAAGCTTTCCCGATGTCGATCCTGATACACTCGGGAGTCTGCAGGGCAATATTGAGTTTTGGTGCGATACGTTTTGGCGGCCCTACTGGTTATCACTCAGTGAGGCCGAGCGCAGTCAATACCCCACTAATTGGCATGAATTCAGCGAGTTCCACTAGCAGCGTTATACGGAGGTCAAAATGAAGCTCAAATTTATCACGCTCGCCATGCTGCTTTTTATTCTTGCTGGGTGCCTAGTGCCAGAACAGCCCGTCATCCCAGTCAAAGGCGCCAGCAATAAGGATTGGAATAGCCAAACCTTTTGGTATGAACCCTGGGGCAGCTCTGGCACCCACAAAGGCATTGATATATTTGCCGCGGCCAATACGCCCGTAATCGCGCCAACGCCGCTGTTGCTTCTGTATAAAGGGGAGTTTTTTAAGGGGGGTAAGGTGGTGGTAGGACTTGGCCCCAAATGGCAAATCCACTATTTTGCCCACCTCGATAGCCTTAACGCATCGACAGGGTTATTTGCGGGACGCGGGGATGTGCTCGGTACTGTCGGCACAACGGGGAACGCCCAAGGCAAACCGCCCCATTTGCACTATTCCATTTTAAGCATGTTACCCAGACCTTGGTTAATCGACACTTCAACCCAAGGATATAAAAAGGCGTTTTACTTAAATCCAATCGACTATTTAGACCCTAAGTAAAAGGTTGGTCGGTTAAGCATTCCCGTTGGCAACGACTTCAGCGGGTTGTTCAACGGGTTGAGTCACCTCGGTTTCTGCCGCGATAGCCTGCGCCGCTCGCTCGGCTTTAGAAACGTATTTAGGCTTATTGCTGCTATGCAACTTGGCATTGGCTTTTTTCGCCTTCTGTTTAAGCGTTTGGTTAATCTTCTTTTTACGGTTCATATGGGCACCAAGGCGAGAAAAAGGTCGCCATTATATTCTTCCTTCGACTCGGCAACAAATCGGCGGTTCAGCCTAGGAGAAAACCCTCAATCTAAATGCACCTATATTGATAACCGAGTCAC
Source organism: Shewanella sp. GD03713 (assembly GCF_029843705.1). Taxonomy (NCBI): domain Bacteria; kingdom Pseudomonadati; phylum Pseudomonadota; class Gammaproteobacteria; order Alteromonadales; family Shewanellaceae; genus Shewanella; species Shewanella sp. GD03713. Next base: position 305,289 of record NZ_JAOCIW010000001.1, on the reverse strand, counting down.
AAGTTCAAGAAAGTGCCACTTTTTCCACGCATTTTATTTACAACTCGACTAGACAAGCCCAATTCACTTCCTTAAAATCAGCCGCAATAAAAATCGTTATCATTTGCAATGTTGTTTAACGGAATAGTCTGATGCCAAGGATATCGGTGTAGCAAATTCACTCGCCCTTAGCAGGAAGTTATATGACGTTCAAAACCTCGTTTGTTGCCCTCGCCGTATTTGCCGCCCTCACCCAATCCGCAGTGGCTCAAGAAGCCCCAGATACGGGAACGAATAAGAATAAAAACATCGAAAAAATCACTGTCACCGCGAGCCGCATGGATAAATCGCCAAGCTCCATTCCCAATACAGTGACCATTATCGACCGCGTGCAACTCGAAGAGCAGTTCCGCACCACTAAAGATTTGTCGACGATTATCGGCAACTTAGCACCTAGCTTTTCACCCAGCCGCCAGAAGATGAGCAACACGGGCGAAACCCTGCGTGGCCGTCCGCCATTAATCATGATCGATGGCGTCCCCCAATCCAACCCACTGCGTAGTGGTGGTCGTTCGGGACAAACTATCGACCCTGCGATGATCGAGCGTATCGAAATTATCCACGGCGCCAATGCGATGCACGGCTTAGGCGCACAGGGCGGTATCATCAACTACATCACCAAAAAACCAACGGGCGATAACCAACACGTCGTCAGTTTCGATGTTACTGTGCCCGACTCGCTCAAATCGAACGGTGTAAGTTTTGGTGCCAGCTATGCGTTTTCGGGCGAATCCGAGCTGATCGATATGTTGGGCTCGGTGAGCTATCGCAATAACGGCGTGTACTACGATGCAAACCACGATGTGATTGGCGTGGACACGACGCAAGGCGAGTCCATGGACAGCCAGAGCAAAGACTTCTTTATCAAACTCGGCCATAACTTTGCCGAGTCGCGCTTAGAGCTGATGGTTAACCATTACAACATGGAGAACAATGGCGATTGGATGCCGGTGAAAGGCGATATCACCACTGGCAAACCAACGGGCGCAATCGAAGAAAAACAACCTTGGGAAGCGGCCAACAACCAAGTCACGACGACTAGCCTCACTTACACCCACGAGAATATTGCTGGTCAACAGCTGAGTATTCAGTTGTTTAATCAAGATTTTGAGGCCGTGTATGGCGGTGGCTGTAACAAGACTTTCTACGATCCTGCATTTGCCAATAACGACAACCTAGTACAATGCGAAGGCCCTAAAGGCGAGAGTTGGTACTATGAGCAATCGCGTAACTCTTCGGTCAAATGGGGATTAAAAACCTCGTTAATTGCCAAAAACATTGCCGATACGGGTATCGACGCCGCCTATGGTATCGACCTGTTCCGCGATACCACTGAGCAGGATTTAGTGCAGACGGGTCTGTCGTGGGTGCCTGAAAGCACCTATGACAACTTCGCGCCTTATTTGCAGTTAGATTATGATTTAATGACTGATCTAACCCTATCGACCGGCGTACGCTACGAGCACGCTAAACTCAATGTCGATGACTACAAGACGCTCTACGGTGCAGGGAATAAACAAATCGAAGGGGGCGAAGCGAGTTTCGACGAGACCCTATTCAACATAGGTGTCTCCTACAAGATCACTCCAGATATCCGCGTTTACACTAGCTATAACCAAGGCTTTGGTATGCCAGATATCGGCCGTATTCTGCGCGACGGTAACAGCTTCCCCGGAGCAAACCCAAGTATCAGCGACTCTCTATCCCTTGCACCGATTGTGACGGATAACGTGGAGTTTGGCGCCGATTACCAAGGTGAATTCTTGAGCGCTAAGATTGCTTACTACCGTTCGGCCACCGATTATGGCGCCCGTTTAGCCTTAAACAGCGACGGCTTCTACGACGTTAAACGTGAGAAGAGCGTCATTGACGGTATCGAAGCCAATATCACCGCCTACCTGACCAGCAACGACGATCTGGGCATGAATCTAGCGATTCAGCGCGGTGAATACGATTCGAATGATGACAACAAAACGGATACCGATCTCGATGGTGCCAACATTTCACCGAATCGTATCAACCTGTTCTGGACCCATAATTTCGATAACGAAATGTCGACACGCGTACAGGCAAACTACTTTATGGACCGTGATTTCGAAGATGCAACTGGTGAGAAATATGCCGAGTTTAATGGCTACACCACTGTCGATGCGTCATTCTCAATGCCGCTCTACACTGGCACCTTAACCTTAGGCGTACAAAACCTGTTTAATAAGGATTATTTCAACTACTACTCACAAACTATGGGTACTAATGATCGTTATTTCAAAGGCATGGGTCGCACAGCAACACTCGGTTATACAGTGGCTTTCTAGTTAGCACACCCAATTTACCGTATAAAAAAGCGCAACCTAAGTTGCGCTTTTTTATTGGGGATTGACCCGTCCTAAATAGCGTTGACACTTTTCAAACTCATTTTGGAGAGTGTAATGACTTCAACAATTAAACGAACTCAACGCGATTATTCCCTCGCTTTTAAATTGGCGGTTGTCAACCAAGTGGAAAAAGGCGAGCTGACCTATAAGCAGGCGCAAGACAAGTACGGTATTCAAGGTTGCTCCACCGTGTTAGTGTGGTTACGCAAGCATGGCAAACTGGATTGGTCCCAAGGGACACCGTCTACATCAATGCGAGGACAGTTGATGACTGAACCCACCGAGCTCACCCCCGAGCAAAAGATAAAAGCCCTCGAAGCCGAACTTGAAGATACCCGCATGAAAGCGGCGTTCTTCGAAGCCATTGTCGAAAAACTCAGAACTGACTACGGGATATCCGTCGTAAAAAAGCCACCCGCGAAACGCTCCAGGAAAAAACGGACGTAGGTTATCGCGTCACCCAATGCTGTCGTTACCTTGGCATCAGTCGTCAGGCGTATTATCAGCAATGCCAGCGGCAAATCGTCTCAGAGCTAAGGGAGCAACAGATGTTGCAAATGGTACAATATGAACGGTTATTTCAACCGCGAGTCGGTACGCGTAAACTGCAGTATTTACTCAACAAAATGCATCAAATAGTGATAGGACGAGACCGGTTATTTCGCTGTCTTAGGGCGCATCGTTTGTTGGTCACGCCTAAGCGGGCGTACCATAAAACGACCCATAGCCATCATCGATTCAGGTGTCATCCCAACTTGCTTAAGCCCAGTGAGCAGCAAGTGGACATCAGCCGCTCAGAGCAAGTCTGGGTGGCGGATATTACCTATCTGCCACTGCAAGATAATGAAGCCTATTTAAGCTTGGTGACCGATGCCTGGTCACGAAAAATTGTGGGCTATCATGTTGATGATAATCTTAAAACAGACGGGGTGCTAACGGCCTACAAACGGGCGCTGAAGCAGCGACAAGACAAAGATAAACCGCTGATACACCACTCAGACCGAGGGATACAGTACTGCTCAAACGCGTATCAAGCGGTTCACGCACATCATGGCGTGACATGCTCAATGACAGACGGATATGACTGCTATCAAAATGCCTTAGCAGAGCGAGTGAATGGCATCTTGAAGCAGGAGTTTTTAACACATAAGCCTGCAACGCTGGAGGAGGCACGACAAATGGTGGCAGAAGCGGTTGCCATCTATAATCAACGGCGGCCACATTTGACCTTAAAATACAAAACGCCCGATGAGGTTCATCGAGCGTTTTAGGTGGAAATAAGTGTCAACTTATTTCAGGACGAGACAGATTCACGAATCTTTCGTCACCACCCAGAGTGCATGCAACAAACCGGGGAACCAGAAAAATAAACACAACACTATGTTGATTAATAAGTCCTTGCCTGCACCCGCCTTTAAAAATACCGCGACTGGAGGTAATAGAATCGCAATGATGACTAAGAGTAATTTGTTTGTATCCATAGCAGGCTGTCCTTAATTGACCATATCTTTAACTAACTTCGCAGTTAGTGTGCAGGTTTGCAACTTTTTCATCGTCAACAGTTTTGTTTGAGTGGTATATACGTCCGCACAAACTGAAAAAGCCATCTATAGTTAAAGGAAAAAATGAACCCTAACCATGGATCCTCAAGCCCTTTTACTGATTAAGTTTATCTGCCTGCTCACGGGCACCGCCGCTATTGCTTGGGGATTAATCGCTCAACCGTTAAAAATCGCCACCTTAGCCAGTATGCGGTTTTCCCTCGCCAACCTTTTTGTGCTGTTTGGCATCATACTCAATACCCAACGGACAGAATCAAACAGTTATCTCTATTGGTTTTGCTCCGATATCATCATCTTGTTGGGATTTATCATGTTGCGTTGGGGGACCCAGTATCTCTTTCGCTTGAAACACAGCACTAAGTTCGATCTGAGTATTCTAACTATCACCGCAGTATTGATGTTAACGGTTCCCCCGAGCTCACACTCAGAGCCAGTGCTGGCCATGCTGTTTTCTGCCAATGCCGCCCTTACCTTTGTGATGCTGACTCGAGATAATTTTATTGCCATCAAGCCAGATGCTGGCAGCAAAGTCGCCACGGCGATGGTGCTGCCATTAGTCGCCATGGTCATTATCTTCACTCTTCGCTTCTTAATCGCCCTGCTTTCATCGAACGAAAACCATGTCTTTATCGCCATCTATCGCGAGGAGGCGACGCCCGTGCTATGGTTTTATGTTGTCCTCGCCCTTATCATCAACATAGTGATGATTGGCAATGCGATAACACGCCTTGTCAGCAAAATCAGAGTATTAGCCGAGCGAGACCAACTGACTGGGCTGTGGAATCGGCGGGCGATGCAAAAGCGGCTTACGGTTATCCATCAACGCTGGCAAAAAAATGCTGAGCCCTACAGCCTGATACTGCTCGATCTCGATCATTTCAAACAAATCAACGATCAATATGGCCACGCCGTAGGCGATCTTGCCCTACTTACGGCTGCAAGACTATTTAGCACTGTATTGAGGGAACATGACGTCCTATGCCGCCAAGGTGGAGAAGAATTTCTGGTATTACTGCCCGCCACCAGCGCGTCCGCCGCCAGAACCGTCGCAGATAAGTTACATAGGGTGTTGAGGGAAAATCCGCTTCAATGCCAAGGGCAAGAGATCCAACTCTATGCCAGCATTGGTTACGCCACCATTTACCGAGGCTGTGAGCCAGACAAGCTCTTAATCGAAGCCGACCATGCCATGTATCGCGCCAAATCAGAGGGGCGAGACAGGATCTGCCAAGCCCTAACACCACAAGCCTAACGTTCGGGCCAGTCTAATGACTCGGGGGCTTGCCACTGTTTAAGCGCCTCAGTCACGCCCTGCATACTAAAGACCTCGCCCTGCTCGGGCATATCGAGATACGCATACTCCTGCCAGTGACCATCCTCGTGTTGATAACGAAAATGCAGACAATAGGCGTGCAGATAACAACGGTCGGCGACATCCGAGCCATAGAGGGCATCGCCTAAAATCGGTACCCCGAGGCTTGCAAGCGCGACCCGTAACTGATGGGTTTTCCCCGAGTGGGGTTTGAGTAAATAAAGCCTAAGCCCTTCGCCAACACTGGTGGAGAAGAATTGGGTTATCGCAGGATTTTCTTTAGTTCGCAGCAACTTAAACATGCTGCGGCGGGATTTAGCCATATCGCCAATCACCCAGCCTTGCTTCTTCTTCGGCTTGCCTTTGGCGAGCGCTAGATAGTATTTCTGCACTTGATGGGCGCTAAAAAGCTCAGTCAACTGCCGCGCCGCCGCAGGATGTTTGGCTAACAGTAACAGCCCTGAGGTCGGCGTATCGAGCCGATGCACGGCAAAGAGTTTTATCCCTAAATCCTGCTCCAGCTGCGCAACGACACCCGCAGTGCCATCTTGGCTGTGAAAATGCACACTCGGCGATTTAGAAATAACAAGAAAATCAGCCTCATCGGCTATGATTCGGTACATGGGGTTCTCAACACTGTCATGCGGATATAGGCCTAAAACTGAATGGTCACCACTAGGCCTGGATGATTATCCGAAAGAGTAATTTGCGCATTGTGCCGCGACATGATCGCTTTGACCATAGATAATCCTAAACCTGTGCCCTGCAAATGGCGGCTGGGGTCGAGACGCACTAATCGCTCAAACACCCTTTCCTTGCTGTCATCGGGGATCCCTGGGCCGTTATCGCAAATCTTAATTTGGGCGCCAGATTGAATAATATCGATGCGAGCGCCTTGGCCTGAGTACTTCATCGCATTGTCGACCAAGTTATATAAGGCTTGGAACAACAAATACTTGTCACCATAAATCTTATGGTCAGATAGGAGCGATAGACTCAAGGTTTGCTCATTCGACTCGGCGACCGCGTCGGCCATGTCCAACAAATCGGTACATAGCTGCGCCAAACTCAGCTCCTGCAAATCTAAGGTTTGCTGCCCTTCCTCGATGCGTGTTAGCGAGAGCATGGCATCGAAGGTTGCAAGGCAGTGGTCGAGCTCTTCGGTCAAAATCGCGCAACCTTCGCTGATTTCATCGGGGGATTTGGCCGCTAACTCCTCAAGACCAATGCGAATATGGGATAAGGGTGTACGCAAATCGTGGGCAATATTGTCAGTCACCCCGCGCACCGCCATCAGGTTATTCTCAAGAATATCCAGCACGTTATTAAACTGCAGCGCCAACATATCGAACTCGTCCTGACGCCAACTGAGCGGCAGACGCGTATCGTAATGCCCCCGCTCAATTTGCTCACTCAAGCGGTTGTACTGCACTAAGCGGCGCAAAATCGCCTTAGAAAACAAATAGCCCAGCGCTAAGGTTAACACTATGGTCAACATCACGGCCGTGGCCGCCGCACTGATAAATTTATCAATCAAGGTGGCTAAGTTATCGGTACGGGTGGCGATGAGCACAGGGCCATAGCGGGTCATCACTAGGCCACCAGTGAGGATATGCAGCTTATCAGGGCCGCCAGTTAAAATGGGGAAATCCCGAGTTTGCGGCAGCATGGGCATGCCTTCTGGCATAAAGCTTAAGGCACCAACCATGTCATAACTGTTGCGCCAAGCGATGAGCGCCGTCTGCGGATCGGCGGCACGGATTTGCGCCGCAAAACTACGACGGTCCACAGTAAGAGCAAGCTGCTGATAACGTTGGGTTTCTGACTCGAGATACTGAGTCACTTGGTACTGCTGTTCGATAATGAGCTGCCGATAAAGGGCAAACAGCAAAGCGCCTATGATCACAGTCACTAAGGTCGAGAAGATAATAGTGATGCGCCAGGCGCTGCTTTGGTAAGGCTTAATGCCTTTGGCGTAAGCGATAACCCGCTCCCCTTACGGTTTCAATCAATTCACCGTGGCCTAACTCTTCAAACTTACGGCGTAACTTGGCGATATGCACGTCGATCACATTGGTACGGGGATCGAAGTGATAATCCCATACTGCTTCGAATAATAGCGTGCGACTAATTACCTGATTGGCGTGTTCCATCAGATACTTAAGCAGTTGGAATTCTTTGGGTTGCAGCATTAAATCGTGACCATCTAAAGTCACATTGCGAGTAAGCAGCTCCATTTTTAAGCCGCCGACCACCAAATCTGTGGTAATAGGGACGGATTGACCCCGTTGCATCAACTTTTCGGCACGTACGAGCAGCTCCGAAAAGGCAAAGGGCTTAGTCATATAATCATCGCCACCCGCACGCAGGCCTTTCACTCTTTCATCCACATGGGCCAGCGCCGACAGGATAAGCACTGGGGTTTGATTGCCCGTGGCTCTGAGGGCGGCCAGCAGTTTCAAACCATCGAGTTGGGGCAACATGCGGTCGAGAATCAAAAGGTCGTACTGACCACTCGTGGCTTGCAGCAGGCCTTGATGACCATCGCTGGCGGTCTCAATATTATGCCCCTGCTCAAGAAATCCTTTAACGATGTAGTCGATCGTTGTCGCATCATCTTCAACTAAAAGTATTTTCATCTGTATGCTGCGCTCCCCTGTCTTCGCTTAGCGGTGATGCTCAGTGCTAATCCCACTTAAGTAAAGGTAGTTGCCGTAAATTTTCAATATCGAATGCCAATTTATACTTACCAGTATCATCCAGCAACTTTAACTCTAAGTAACTGATACCTAAGTCATGATCTAACTTTGCGTCGGTCAAAAAGGCCTTATGGTCCTTAGTCGCCATCGCAATAATGCCAGAGAAGGTTTGATGTTTAGTGCTGATAAGGCGTGCGGCTTCCACTTCACCAACATCGTCGGCAGTGACTTTACCCGCTTTTTGTTTCAATAACTTACCATCTCGCGCCCGATATTCGAAACGGGTAATCGCATTCGCCAGCGGATTAATCAACTCAAACTGGTAGACCAACTCGCCTTCCTGCATTTCCATTTCAAACTCGGCAATCACGCCAGGAAAATCCTTCTCAATTTGCTGCATCACACTTAACGGCGGCTGATACTCACCGCTCGAAAGCATCGAATACATGCTCTGGGCTGCGGTGGCAATCCCAGATACCAACATGAATCCTAGCAACCATAGTCTCATGGCTCCTCCATAAAAATCGGCTAAGTTTGTATCTTATGAGACAATCAGTTAGATGTCGATGGCATGCCAAAACCCCATCGTTTTTATCCCTGTTTGCCCATGATGGCGCCTAGTTCATCACCCATGTGGATTGCTCAATCCGATTGATTCAGGCTCGGCAAGCACTGACGAATGTATTGAGTTTACCTAATACCTACTGAAACACCGATGGAAACAAGATTAAGCTTTGATCCGTCATTCCGCACCTAATTTTCGATTTAAAAAAACTTGACGGCGATCGGCCATTCTGATCTATTACTACTTTTTGCAGGTAGATCATTATGGCCACTCCCGCTATCGCTATTCGTAACCTCGACCACCTTGGTTTGGTCGCTGCACTCTGCCAAGAACTCGGCATTGCTCGCATGATTGATGCGGTGCTCCCCAAAACGCCGCCCTACAAAGTTTCACATGGTGAAGCCTTGGTGGCGATGATTCTGAATGGTCTTGGCTTTCATAGCTCCACCTTGCACATGTTCCCGCAATTCTTTGCCAACAAGCCTGTAGAGCGTCTGATTGGCCCTGGGATCTGTGCCGATGACCTAAATGATGACGTGCTCGGCCGCTGCCTTGATGCCCTCTTTGAGGCCGATGTCAGCACGCTTTATCAGGTGATGGCGGAACAGGTCGTCGAGCGATTGGAGCTCAAAAGTACCGCAGTACACCTCGATATCACCAGTTTCCACGTCGATGGTGCCTATGACCAAGTCGATGGCGAACAGCTCGGTAAGTTGCAATTGGTACGGGGCTACAGCCGCGACCACCGGCCAGAGCTAAACCAGGTTATCCTGGAACTTATCTGCGAAAATCAAGCCGGCCTGCCCATTTATATGCAAGCCTTGAGTGGCAATAGTAATGATACCAAGGCCTTTGCCCAGACCGTACGGCGCCACTTGAGCAGTCTCAAGGCCGCGCAGGAGAGTCGTTATCTGGTCGGCGATGCGGCGCTGTATTGCACCGACACCTTGCAACTACTGGCACAACAGCAACAGTTGTTCGTGACTCGTGTGCCTGTCACCCTCAATGAGGCCAAGCGAGCCGTGGCAACCATTGGCACCCAGTCGCTGGTTGCGCTGGGCAATGGCTATCATGGCTGTTGGCAAAGCGCCAATTATGCCGACGTCGCGCAGCGTTGGTTGCTGGTGCGCAGCGAACAGGCTAGCCACCGTGAGCAGCAAACATTAGCCAAAAACCTACTGAAAGACAGCACGCGTGAGCTGAAAGCCTTTGGCAAATTATGTGCTCAGCGTTTTGCCTGCGAGGCCGATGCGCAGGCTGAATTAGCCCGTTTTGCAGCCAACTTAAATCTGCTGCAACTGGAAGCAGAGGTCGTGAGTGAACCTCTCTATGCTGGGCGCGGAAGGCCGCAAAAGGGTGAAGTGCCGGTGAGCTACCAATTTCACATCAAGGGGTTAGCCGCAAGTAGCTTGGCGCGGGTAGCAGAGGCACGCAACCAGACTGGGGTGTTCATCCTCGCGACCAATGATCACAGTGAAACGCTCACCATGGCTGAGCTGTTGGCAATCTATAAAGCCCAGCAGAACGTCGAGCGTGGGTTTCGCTTTCTGAAAAGTCCCGAATTTTTAACCTCGTCGTTGTATCTTAAAAAACCAGAACGTATCGAAGCATTACTGATGGTGATGACCTGTAGCCTGATGATTTATGCGGCGCTGGAGCACCGTATCCGGCAGGGCTTAGTAGAGCAGAATCGCAGTGTGGCGGACATGAAAAAGAAACCCACGCAAAAACCAACTGCGCGCTGGATCTTTTTACGCTTTGGCGGGGTACACGAGTACCAGTTAGGAGAGGCGCCACCTCAGGTCACGGGGCTAACGGCCGACCAGCAGATCATTCTCGACGTGTTAGGTGAACGCTATCGGCAAATTTATTCCTAAATCAGGTGCGGAATGTCGGTTTGATCATCTAGGGATTTAACGGCAGCGCAGCTTCGCAAATCAAGCTGAGTTATTCGTTAATAGAGAATAGATTTCGCGAAATGAGGCAAAAAACTTAGTTACTCTAAAATATGAATTTGTTCAGATTTGAGCGCAACCGTGGTTTGCATCCCTTTGGTTAAGCCAAGTTTCTGCGCGAGATGGAGCGACACTTCCGTATTAAGTTGCAACTCAGTCTCAGTGGCATAACAGACCACGCGCACCGACTCGCCCATCACCAGCAAGGAGTCGATGGTGACATCTAACTTATTAAAACTGCGGCATAAACGTCCATTTGAGATGGCGTTAAATCTTATGCCTTGATTCGGGATCACCCAACGCACTTTGCTGCCCACGCTGCGGTCTTTACCAAAATCACTGGCGATCAGCTGCTCACCAAATTTGAGCCAAGTAATGTCCTTAGTACGGTCTTGGAACACCACTTCGCCATCGAAAATATTCCTTAAGCCCATCTGCCGCGCAACCGCCTCGTTACGTGGACGCGATAACACCTCAAACGGCGCGCCCTGCTGCAACATCTGACCTTGGCTAATCAAGATCATCGAATCGGCCAGCAGCAGCGCTTCGTTTAAATCATGGGTCACCATAATGACGGGGCAAAGCAGTTGCTCTTTGAGGCGAGCAAGTTCGAGGTATAAACGCTCGCGGGTTTCTCTGTCCACTGCCGAAAAGGGCTCATCGAGTAACAACACCGACGGTTCACGGGCAAGGGCGCGAGCAAGCGCAACCCGCTGGCGTTGACCGCCGGAGAGATGCATAGGCAGTCTATCGGGCAACCCATGCAAATTGACCCGTTCTAACCAGTCCTTCGCCCTCGCAATTCGCTCCGATTTGGGAATATGGTCAAGCCCTGCAACCACGTTCTCGAGCGCGGTAAGATTGGGAAATAGCCCAAAATGCTGTGGCATATAGCCGATATGGCGCTGCTGCGGCGTTAGCGCGGTGCGACTTTGATGATCGAACCATGGCGTCTCACCAAACACAATACTGCCCGCATCGGGATGATTCAGCCCCGCGATCATCCGCAGCAACGTTGTCTTACCGCCCCCCGATGGCCCGACGACAGCCAGTACCTCACCCGCTTTACAGCTAAATTCGGCGCTCAGCTTAATATGCTTTTGGTTTTGGATCTGGCAATACAGATCAGCGATGATTTGCGCCACGCTGACCTCCTAAACGCCGCGATAAACTGGTGGTGAGCGCCAATGCGCTAATCGCAAATAACAACAGTACCAATGACATAGTACCTGCTGCGCCAAAATCGAAGGCCTGAACACTGTCATAGATGGAAATCGAGATAGTTTTGGTCTCGCCGGCAATATTCCCGCCCATCATTAACACGACCCCAAACTCACCGAGTACATGGGAGAAACACAGCACTAAGGCGGTCAGCACCCCAGGCCACACCATAGGCAATTCAATTTTCAGCAGAATCTTAAGTTTGCTCATGCCGCAACAGGCTGCAGCATCGCGCACGTCGTGGGGAACCGCTTCAAAGGCGCGTTGTATCGGTTGCAACGCAAACGGAATATTCACCAGCACAGACGCCAGCACTAACCCCGAGAAATGAAACACTAACTGCTGCCCGGTTAGGCGCTCTAACCATTGCCCTAACCAGCTTTGACTCCCTAGCCCCACCAGCAAGTAATACCCAATCACAGTCGGCGGTAAGACTAAGGGCACCATGATTAAGGCCTCAACCCAAGACTTACCCACAAACTGACGATAGGCTAAGGCTCGCCCCGCCAGAATCGCCAGCGGGATCAATACCAATACCGTGATACTACTGAGCTTGACCGATAACCAGAGTGCCTGCCAATCCATGTCTGGCCTTATCGAGCGGGTAGACCAAATCCGTATTGCAGGAATACGGCTCTGGCGGCATCAGATTGAAGATATTGATAAAAACGCTCTGCGGTTGCTCCCGCTTTTGGCATCAAGGCCATGCGTTGGTTGAGTGGACCATGCAATGCTTCGGGCAAGGCAATCGCCTGACCTAAGGCCTTAAACTGTGGCGCTAAGGCAAGGGATAACGGAATAATCCCGCCTTGGGTGGAGCCACTCACGGCAAATTGCGCCGCTTGGGAGGCATTTTCGCCCAAGATTAACTTAGTTTGTAGGCCATCCCACAAACCTAATTTTTGTAGAAGTTCGCGAGCGCGCTCCCCATAGGGCGCATGTTCTGGGTTGGCAATCGCAAAGCGCTCCAACTTGCCTGCGGCGAGCAAGTTTTTTACGCCATTCAGCTCGGCATCTAAGGTTAAGGGAGACTTATTTGGAGCCACTAAGGCTAGGCGACCGACCGCGTATTGCACGCCAGCATCGCGGGTAAAGCCAGCTTTTTGCAGCTCATGAATATAACGCTCATCGGCACTGAGCAAGAGTTCAAACGGCGCACCATGTTGAATTTGCGCGACAAAATTCCCCGACGAGCCATAGGATACTCGCACCTTGAGCCCGGTTTCGGCGCTGAAGTTTTTAACAATATCATCGAGGGCAAACTTGATATTGGCGGCGGCCGCAATCGCTGGCACAGTCTCGGCGCGGCTAACGGCAGGCATCAAGGCGACACAGCACGACAAGCCGAGAGCAAATACTAAACTCCAGATTTTGCCTAACCCTGCCACACTGTGCATAAACTCACCCTCACTCTCGCCTACTACTGACTCAGTCTTACGTTAGTCTTTGTGTTGCCACAATTGCGCCGCTTGCTCATCGGCGTCCTTGGCTTCGACCCAATTCTTGCCCTTGTCCCCGGCTTCTAATTTCCAGAAAGGGGCTTTGGTTTTCAAAAAGTCGATTAAGAATTCGCAGGCCGCAAAGGCCGCCTTGCGATGGGCACTGGTGACGCCGATAAACACAATTTGCTCACCCAGCGCCATAGTACCGACACGGTGGATAACCGTAACTTTATTGAGCGGCCAACGCTCACGCGCTTCGACCACGATTTGCTCGAGCACGCGCTCCGTCATACCGGGATAGTGTTCTAAGGTCAGGTCCGTCACCACTGAACCGTCGTTAAAGTCGCGCACCTTGCCCACAAAGGTGACAACGGCGCCATCGCTATTGTCTTGGGCTAATTGGTGGTACTCATCGGCCACATTAAAATCGACGGTTTGCACCCGCACATTTGGCAGTAAACGCATATCAACCTCCGGTCACAGGCGGGAAGAAGGCGACTTCATCACCATCGCTCACTCGGGTATCCCATTGACTAATGGTTTGATTCACCGCCACCAGCAATTTGTCCGATGCTAACACTTTGGACCATTTATCGTCGGTGGCCGCGAGTGTTGCGCGTAATCCTTCTGCGGTTTGTGTCTGCTCACTCGCTTCAACACTCAGCTGGGCAGTTCCTAAAAGCTCACGAACTTGGGCAAAAAACAACACGTTAATCATATTCTTATCTCGCTTTACGTTATTCAGCTTTAAAGTGTCCCGACTTGCCGCCGCGTTTTTCGAGCAGGCGCACCTGTGAAATCACCATGTCTTTTTGCACGGCTTTGCACATGTCGTAAATCGTCAGCGCTGCGACAGAGGCCGCCGTGAGCGCCTCCATTTCGACACCGGTTTTACCTGATAATTTACACAGGCTAGTGATGCGCACGCGATTATGTTCAGGCTGAGCCTCGAGCTCGACTTCGACCTTAGTTAGCATTAGTGGATGACATAACGGAATTAAATCTGAAGTCTTTTTCGCCGCTTGGATCCCCGCGATACGGGCGGTGGCGAACACATCGCCCTTATGGTGGCTGCCGCTCATGATCATCTCGAGGGTCGTGCTCGCCATCTCGATAAAGGCTTCGGCACGGGCCTCGCGCTCGGTCACGGCTTTCTCGGTCACATCGACCATATGGGCATTGCCGTCGGCGTTAATATGGGTAAATACATTGCTCATTGAAGCGATCCTTTAAACTGATGCCAAATTCAAGCATAGGGAAGTTAAGCGCCATCGCGAAATCTAACCTAATGAAAGATAACGCGATAAGCAGACTAAGACCTAAGTTAGATTAACCGCCAATCGAGGCCAGATGTTGCGTCACGCCAGTAATGCCCTGATGCAGATAATGGGTTTCCTTCTTCTGCGCCAGTTGACCGTGTAACCGCTCGATTAATTCCGCTTGTTGACTCGGGTGTTGCAGTAGATCACGCAAATCGATGCCAGACTCGGTAAAGAGGCATAAGTGCAACTTACCCTTGGCCGAGACCCGCAAGCGATTACAGCTCGCGCAGAAGTTAGTGGCGTAGGGCATGATCAAGCCGATACGGCCCTTAAAGTCACTGTGGCTGAAGTTTTGCGCAGGGCCATCGTCGGCGCGAGGCGTATCTAATTGCCAGCCCTCGGCTTGCAGCTGCGCTTTGATATCGGCACCCGCCAAATGGTGAGCTTGGAAATACTCGCGGCCAAGGCCTGTTTCCATCAGCTCAATAAAACGCAGGTCGATGGGCGTGTGCTTAATCCAATTCAAAAAGCGCGGTAAATCTTTATCGTTCATCCCCTTGAGCAATACCGCATTGACCTTCACGCGCTCAAAACCCGCGGATAAGGCGGCATCGATACCACGCATCACCTCGTCGAACTTATTCTCGCCGGTGATCTGGTAAAACATCTTAGGATCTAAGCTGTCTACCGACACATTGATACGGCGCAGCCCTGCGTCGAACCACTCTTGGGCATGCTTCTCGAGCCTATACCCATTAGTGGTAGTAGCGACGGTATGAATACGAGGGTTGTCGGCGACCACTCGAATGATATCGGTAAAATCTTTACGCAGCGTGGGTTCGCCGCCAGTGATACGAATTTTTTGAGTGCCAACCTGGCTAAATGCGGACACAAGGTTTTCTATCTCACTGAGAGATAAAAACTGTTGTTTGCCATTCGGATGATAACCATCTGGGAGGCAATAACTGCATTTGAAGTTACAAACGTCAGTGACTGACATTCGTAAGTAATGAAATTTACGACCAAAATTGTCTTGTAATTGAGACATGATCACCTTTCCAAGTGTGGGAGGCGAGTGCATTTCTTTACTCACCCCAGTGGCCTTATTGCCACGGCTACACCCCCATATCTGTTGACTTAGGTAGGCAAGCTCGGAGAACCGTCAACCGTGATTATAAGCCGAAAGTATTGCCTAGCTATACCCCCAAACAGGTATTTCTTGATCCGCTTCAAGTGGGCGTGAACAATCTGTGACAGCGCTCACCCAAAGATTTGTCATTATTTAGGCTAAACAGCCCGCTTAGCCCCTGTGCCCTGCGGTGATTTTGAGGTAAGGTGGACATCAGCAATAAAACGCCCGTTTACAAACAAACTACAACACCCGGTAAAAATCGGGGATATGCGAAGGAAGAGGTGAACTGATGGAACGCGAATCAATGGAATTCGATGTTGTTATCGTCGGCGCAGGCCCAGCTGGCTTGGCCACTGCGTGTCGGTTGATGCAGATATCACAGAGTTCAGGCAAAGAAATTACCGTCTGCGTGGTAGAGAAAGGCTCCGAAGTGGGAGCACACATTCTATCTGGCGCCGTATTCGAACCACGAGTGTTAGATGAGCTATTTAGCGACTGGCGCGATTCAGGCGCTCCCGTCACCACAGCCGTGACCCACGATGAAATCTATCTACTCAATTCCGCCACCGACAGCAAGCTGATGCCCAATGCGTTTGTGCCTAAAACCATGCACAACGAAGGCAACTATATTGTCAGCGTAGGTAACCTCTGCCGTTGGCTCGCGACCCGCGCCGAAGCGCTCGGCGTAGAAATCTTCCCTGGTTTTGCCGCCAGCGAATTACTCTTCAATGAAGATAACAGCGTGAAAGGCATCCTGATTGGTGATATGGGCGTCGGTGCCGACGGTCAGCCGAAAGACAGCTTTATGCCTGGCATGGAACTACACGCCAAATATACCGTGTTCTCAGAAGGTTGCCGTGGTCACTTAGGCAAACAGCTGATCGCGAAATACCACTTAGATAATGGCAAGACACCACAACATTACGGCTTAGGCTTTAAAGAAATCTGGAAAGTCCCCGCCGAACAACACGAACAAGGTAAAGTGGTGCACACAGGTGGTTGGCCATTAACCGATGGCGCATCGGGTGGCGGCTTCCTCTACCATATGGAAGACAACCAAATTGCCGTGGGTCTGATTATCGACCTCAACTACAAGAACCCCCATTTAAGCCCGTTCGATGAATTCCAACGTTATAAGACTCACCCTGTTATCGCCAAATACTTAACTGGAGGCGAGCGTTTGACCTATGGTGCTCGCGCAATCACTAAGGGCGGCCTGAACTCACTGCCGAAGATGAGTTTCCCCGGCGGTCTGCTGATTGGTTGCGATGCAGGTACCTTAAACTTCGCCAAGATCAAAGGCACCCACACCGCCATGAAGAGCGGTATTGTCGCAGCCGAAACCTTAGCCAAAGCGATGCTGGCCGAGGTCGAAGGCGGTAAAGATCTGGATTGTTTCCAAACCCATCTGGAAGAAAGCTGGTTACACGAAGAGTTATATAAGTCGCGCAACTTTGGCCCAGCAATGCACAAGTTTGGCACTTTCCTCGGCGGCGCATTTAACTACATAGATCAAAACTGGTTCGGCGGTAAGTTCCCAATCACCCTGCGTGATGAGCACCCAGACTATGCACAAATGGCCCCAGTCAGCGCCTACAGCAAGATTGATTATCCCAAGCCCGATGGCAAACTCAGCTTCGATAAGCTCTCTTCAGTCTACCTGTCGAGCACTTATCATGAGGAAGACCAGCCTTGCCATCTGCGCTTAAAAGACAACAGCATCCCGCTCGGGATAAACCTGACGCAATTTAACGAGCCAGCCCAGCGTTACTGCCCTGCCGGCGTATACGAAATCGTTGAAGAAGCAGGACAGCCTAAGTTTGTCATCAATGCGCAAAACTGCATCCACTGCAAAACCTGCGACATTAAAGACCCGAGTCAAAACATTACTTGGGTGACGCCCGAGGGCGGCGGTGGTCCAAACTACCCGAATATGTAACTCAACCGGAATAAGGCGCTCATTGAGCGCCTTATTTTTGCTTGCCTTCACGCCACACTTTGGTCACAATTGCGCCATAAAAATCACATGCTCCAAATCAGCAACTCATTTCCATCTATACTCTACATAACAAGATCTACCGCAAGAGCAACAGGTTAGGCCCAATAAATGTCTTGGACGCTGTTTTATTCGGCATTCGACCTAAACAAAGGTTAACTTTTAACATTTCTGTCCGATACTTGTTATTGGCTAGAAAACGTCGACCGATATTTCTAAACGTCTAACACAGGCATATTGATATTTATGATATTGAATAACCTTACTATTAAGCAGAAAATCCTGCTGACAGTGACATTTGCTGTGCTGCTGTCGACCATACTCGTGGGCGTCCTCAGCCAACGTAGTGCAAAAAGCGTGGTACAGCAGCGTATGCTCGGGTCGGAAATGCCCAGCTTAATGATGCAGATCCGCAACAAGATTGAGCTAGATATTTCGAGCTTAATGAATGCCGCCGAACAACTCGCCAGCAGCCGTATGTTGCTGCAATGGCTTGAAAACGGTCGTCCGCAGGAGCAAGAGCCGCAAGTCGTTGCCCAGCTGAAGGATATCACCCGCCAATATCATTTGGCCCAAGCCTCCTACGCCGATAGACAAACCGCCGCCTACTACACTCAGGATGGTTTTTTACGTGTACTCACCCCTGCGCAGGACGGTTGGTTTTTTGGTTATCGCGACAGCGGCCAAGAGCGAATGCTTAACGTCTTTACCGAAGCCAATGGCGAGGTAAAACTCTTTATTAACTACCAGCAACCGAATGGTCGTGGACTCGTTGGCCTCGCTAAATCCCTCGATGATATGGTGCGTCTACTGGGCTCCTTTAAGATTGAAGAAACAGGCTTTGTTTACTTAGTCGATGCCAAAGGCGAGATAAAACTGCACCCCGACGCCAGCCAAATTGGCAAGAGTAGCCTCAAGAGTTTGTACTCAGGTGCCAACATCAGCTCATTACTTAATCGTAATGATTTCAACCTGATCGATACCCAAATCCAAGGTGAAAACACCTTCGTAGCCAGCAGCTATATTCCCTCCATGGATTGGTATCTCGTGGCTCAAGTGCCCGAAGCCGAAGTGTTCGCCCTGCTAACGGATGCCGCCTACCAGATCTTAATTTGGACCTTCATCATTGCCGCGGGCTTTATCATGCTGGCGATTGTGGTGGCAGGTTCAGTAAGCCGCCCTATCGCACAAGTCGCGGCAATGTTCCGTGATATCGGCGAAGGTGAAGGCGATTTACGTCAGCGCCTACCCGTTAAAGGTGAAGATGAGATTGCCCAACTGGCACAAGGATTTAATAGCTTTATCAGCAAAATCCAAGACTCAGTGATTGAGGTTGCGCAGACCAGTGAACAGCTCGGCTTCTCGGCGAAGGATGTGTCTAATCAGGCGCAGCAAACCCTTGAAGACAGCCATGAGCAAAAAGATCGCACTATGATGGTAGTGACCGCCATCAATGAGATGGGTGCCACTGTAAATGAAATCGCCAGCAATGCCGCCCAAGCCGCTGTTGCGGCGAAAGATGCCGATACCGAATCCAATAGTGGCCAAGTGGTGGTAACCCGTGCTCGAGATACCATTAATCAGCTCTCTCAGGATGTGGAACAAGTTGGTGAAGTGATTGAATCCCTCGCGACTCATACCAAGTCTATCGGTGGCATTCTCGATGTGATCCGCGCGATTTCGGAGCAAACTAACCTGTTAGCCCTAAACGCCGCGATTGAAGCCGCACGTGCTGGTGAGGCGGGACGAGGCTTTGCAGTGGTAGCCGATGAAGTCCGTAATCTGGCATCGCGCACCGCCGCATCGACCAACGAAGTCCAAGGCATGATCGACAAGTTGCAATCCGAAGCCAGCCGAGCGGTGAATGCCATGGCCCAAAGCCGTGCGCGCTCCCACGAAGGGGTGGCCGCCGTCGATGAGGCCAGCCAATCTCTGGTAGGCATTAGTGACCGTATTGGCCTGATCAGCGATATGAACATTCAAGTGGCCGCGGCGACGGAAGAGCAATCGACCGTAGTGGAAGATATCAACCGCAACGTGACCGAAATTAACGAGATCACCCAGCGCACCGCCAGCACGGCACAAGCTGCGGCACAGGCGAGCTTAGCGCTAAATCAACTCGCCCACCGCTTAGACACCTTAGTGGCGAAATTTAAGGTGTAAGTCCAAGATGGGTTGAAACCAAACAACAACGCCTTAGCGAATCTCTCCCTAAGGCGTTTTTATTGAATCGCTTTAAAAGCAATTAGTTGTCGGAAAGGAACTTAATCGTCAGCGGATAACGATACACTTGCCCTTCGCTCGCCTTAATGATCCCAAGGATAGTGCAAACTAAGTCGAGAATGCCGAGGATGATCAAGAAGATAAACCCAATGCCCACAAAGGCTAACAGCCCGCTGATAATCACATAGATCAACAGGCTTAATTTAAAGTTCAAGCAACTACGGCCGCATTGGTCGACAAAAGCCGACTCTTCACGTTTCATCAACCACATAATCAGTGGTCCGAGAATCGAGCCTAATGGCACTAAATAACCGATTAAACTGGAGGCATACACAAGTAAGCCAAAATCTCTTTCACTCTTAGTCACTGACTCTATCATTACACTTTCCCTGTATTATTGTTTGAAAAATAAAGTTTATTTACCTTTTGGCCCATATAAGCGCATCTGCCAATCTTCGACTTGCTGTGTCGCTAAGCGCCGCTGCAGACTATTCACCCAGCTTTGTGCCAACCCTTCACATGAGGCGAGTCTATCATAGGCTTTGGCATCGTATTCGGGTGAGAAGTACAGCGCCATGGCCTCGGCAACACTGATATCGGTTTTACGCTCGACTAATTCTATCCTGTCGTTTAGCTGAATCACACCAGGGGTTAATACTCTGTAAAACCAACCACATAGCTGACTCTGCTGCATGGCGAGGGCAAAGTCTCTATGGCCAAATTGCAAGTTCAATTTAAAGCAAGGTGAACGCGGCTGAGTCACCTGCACTGTGACGGCACCGATTTGCAGGATATCGCCGATATTGACCTCGGTTTCATTCAAACCAACAGTGCTGATGTTTTCACCCATGCTCGGCGCATCTTCGAGTTGGGTGATTAAATCCCAGCGACGATACTGACCATAATGCTCGCGGGGAAAATGATGCAGCACTCGGTCGAGTCCGCCATGGTGCTTAGGATCGGCTTGCGCATCGCCTTCGACACGATCGACATTCACTCGCAACTGCTGCGCCGATTTTTTACCGTCGATACCAGTAGAAACACCGTCAATCTCTTGCAGAACCGCCCCTAAATACAAACCCGATAATCTATTTACCAACAAGGTCGACATTTGTTACTCCTACTTCATCGCTATCCGTCACCGAACTCTGCCCGCACGCCTCAGCCACTAAACGCGGCGTTAAGCAAAACAATCCCTTTGGCAGATTTGGCCATCATAACAGCATACTACTGATTGAGAACCACTTGATTGCGCCCCGCTTCTTTCGCCTGATACAAGGCGAGATCCGCTCGTTTAATCAAATCTTCCGCGGGCTCAAGTTTTTGGTATTCGGCAACCCCAATACTCACAGTGATAGCGATATGCACGCCATTGACTTTTAATTCGCGCTGGAAAATTAAATCACGGAAATGCTCCGCCAATTCAGCGGCATGGCTAAGATCCATCTCAGGCAATAACACGATAAATTCCTCGCCGCCCCAACGGCAAAGTACATCCTGCTCTTTTAACTGACTACGCAGCAGGTTAGTGACGGTTTTTAATACTAAGTCACCAATGCTGTGACCATAGCTATCGTTCACTTTTTTAAAGTGGTCGATATCGACAAGGAGGATTGAAATCGCTTGCTTGGATAGCTTTGCCTTCTCTAATGCCTGATGGAAATACTCTTCAAACACTTGGCGATTAGCGGCACCAGTGAGTTTATCGGTTGAGGCCATAATCTCCAGTTTGCGCTGATAACGACCTAAGGTCATGTTTGAAATCAGTAAAATCCCAATTGTCACCAATAAACTTAAGCCCAAGTTACCCCAAAAGGTATTCAGCAGCTCTTGCTCCTGCGGCACATCTTCCTGCTCAACGATAAGATACCATTTGAATTCAGGCACGAGGCGACTGTTTAAGTGGACCGTTTTACCATTGCGTTGATAGCTAAAGGCCGCGCTCGGGCTGGTTAAAATCCGCGTGGCTAGCAGCTCGAGTCCGGCAGTAGTCTGCAAAGAATCGGCACCATCATATTCATCCCCATGGAGGGTGACGTTGCCCTGCCTATCGGTGAAAAATACCCGGCGGTTGTAACGTTTCTGATAGAGCTCGATCAGCGCCTTGACCTTTTCAACCGCAAGGCCGACACCGGTGACGCCAATAAACTTACCTTCAAAATCAAAAACCTTGTAATTAACAAATACGGTTGTCTTAGTCCGATCCGCCGTATCGGCATCGATATTAATCTCGTAATGTTCTGACTCGGGTAACGAGCGCACACGAAAATACCAGGCATCGTTTGGGTCGATATCTTGGATTTTCTTTAGGACTCCCGAAGAATGGTAGTAATTACGGCTCTGCTCCGAGACAAAAAAGCTGGTGACTGTGTCGTATTTATCTTGGATTTCTTTGAGATAACGGATCAGTTTTTCGGGTTCTTGTTCATGGTTTAACATCCAGTCACGCACAAAGGTATCCTGCGCCATAAGCGAGGAGATAAAGATGGGACGAAGCAGATCCTGTTGAATTTCAGAATAAATATTGTCACTGGTTAGGGGTAAAGTATTGCTCTCAATCTGCTGACTCAAGGAGTCATGGGCCACTTTATAACTAATGCCACTGGTGACTAAAAAGGCCACCAGTAACAATACTGACAGCAACCAAATAAACTTCTTTTTATCATTCCAAACGTGATTGCCCATTTCCAACTCCAACAACTGCAGGCTTATTATTCTATTTCAACGAGATGCGTTGCCTGAATGTTAACGTAAACCCTCGCCAACCGCACAATATTTCCACAATATGAATGTTCGGTAACGGAATAACATTATTCGAGCTAAAAAAATGCCCCGTTGGGGAAACGGGGCAAACATGCGAACCAACAAAATGGGAGAAAAGCACAAGAAAACGTTAAGGGACAAGAGCTATTCGTCACTGAACACACTCTAGCAAGCCTAGATGACAGAAAGATGACTTCCCTTGGACGTCACATTGAGGCTAATCAGCCATTCTAACCTTCTAAATAGTGTTTCAATGCTTCACCGGGGATAGAGCTGTCGGTGGCCACGGCAAATGCTGCCCAAATCGCGCCTTCGGCCATAGCTTCGGTAATGGTTTTTCCCGCACATAAGCCATGGATAAGCCCTGCGGCATAGGCATCTCCCGCTCCTGTAGTATCGACAACCTCAGCAGGCACAGCCGGCACATGCTGCACATCATCTCGGGTGTACACCTTAGCGCCACGCACACCGTCGGTGACAACAAAATAACGTAATGATTCTCCACCAATGCTCACGCCATAATCCCAAGACGCGACATCACAGCGGCCTTGCATATCACTCACAGAAGCCAGTAACACGTGGCAAGGGCGCGGCCTGTCATCCTTCGCCAGTTGTGCGATCACAAGGCAATGCTCCAGTGCGGTTTTCGCCCAACTAACGGTACCCTCAGCCGAGGTATTAAAATACAGCGCATCCCAATGCTGCCATTTGGGTGGCACAGATAATTCAAAAACTGGCCGCTGCGGACGAATGATGGTGCGCTCACCATCGGGCGTCATCACCAGTAACATTTCACAGGTATTTCCCGCGCGGCGCTGCACTAAACGACAATCGAGCCCTTGAGTACTCGCCTCTGCGATGACCCAGTCGCCCATTTCATCCCGCCCGACTTGGCTCACCAAGGCAACTCTATGACCCGCCCATACCAGTCCGAGCCCAGTATTGGCGCCACCACCACCTAACCTTTGTCCACCATCTTGATAATGAAAGCGCCCGCCCGTTTTCAATGGCTTATCAAGGATCAGCACTCGGTCACAGTTAAGATTGGCCACCAGCAAAATATTTGCCATGACAGGACTCCATAATGAAACAACAGACCGCGCTAACTCTCGGCGATGACTCGGTTAAAAGAGCCCTCAATCTAGACCAAAACCTCAGGTGACACAATCGCCGCTATCAAGGTGTTGAACCCCATCACAGCAGCCAATAGCAGTTTTTGCTGTAAGACTTTATCCATATTTGAATTCAGCGAGTTAACCCACCAGGCAACTTAAACGTTAAATACAATCACTCAATATATTGATAAATAATAAAAATATTCTTCAATGTGTGATTTTTAGACATTTATTCATAAAAGTGTCATCAAATGCCATCCCACACTAGATTAGAAAAAGGTTAAGCTGGCGCTTCAAGGATGAAAGACGAAAGGAATTCGTATGCTTATCGACTGGCTACATCAAGATATTGATGGACAAGAGCAACTGCGTCGTTATCGACAATGTTTAGAAGAGTTTAGCGAGTTGGAGTTTCATGACGCCTATGTCGCCAAGATTCAGCATGAATATCAGTTATTAAAGGCGTTATTTGAGGAGCAGTCGGTTCAACATTTTGAGCCTAACTGCTCCGAACAATAGGATGTTGGTTAATCGATCATCTTAAAGGGAGAAAGCGAGGTAAACTTTACATCCAGTTGCCAATCTTGGATCACCATCTCCGAAGGTTGCCAACTGTCATCCACCCATTCGTAAATGAGGCCAGGATCTTCCTCTGCGTTCACCAATAAACGACGACCATCTTTTAACACAACCGTATAATCAAGCCCTTGAGCATCAACACTTTCAATATCCCCCAAGACTTTGTGATGAATGCTTGAAATTGCGCCTGTCGCTTTCACTGCATCAGCTTCTTTCGCGCCACTGTAAAATCTCAGTGCCTCATTGGTAGCGGGTTTATGAAATACAAACTCTTCAGTCACGCCCACAACGATCGACGGATCAAGCTCATACCAAGCGGGTATCCATAATGCGTTCATTGCCATCCCGTTATATCCTGCATAATAATTTTACGGACGAGAACATTCTGCCTTAACCTTGGCAGATAAAATACTGGTCAGGGATAAAATAATTTTAACCTTCTGCAGACAATTCCCCTCAGACTGTAACCCACATAACTGCAATAAAAATGACGCCGCTAAGGTCATATGCTGAACTTCGAGTTAATGATTGGAGCCATGAGGACTTTCTGTTAGCTTGAAAAAACAGCTCAATAACTGCCACATTTTGTTGATAGAGTGATCCAATAAACCCGCGCCACGTATTGAGCCTGACAACCCATAGCCACCACTATGGCACCAGCTTGCCCTATGGAGAAATCGAATATGCCAGTTTTGCAAACACTCAAACTTACGGGTGAGAATGAGGCGCTGAAACGTCAAGAGCTTAAACAATACTTCAATCAAACTTGGGCACTCTACGAATCCCTCTTCGAGCTGATAAAACACGACGAGGCTTATTACGTTAAAGCCGAACCGCTGCGCCATCCGCTGATTTTTTACTTTGGTCATACCGCCACTTTCTATATCAATAAACTCAAGCTGGGTAAGTATCTCGATGAACGAGTGAATGATCACTTTGAATCTATGTTTGCCATCGGTGTAGACGAAATGTCTTGGGATGACCTCGACGAAACCCACTATCAATGGCCAAGTGTCGCAGAGGTAAAGACTTATCGGGATCAAGTCAAACAGGTCGTCAATCAACTGATTGATACCATGCCAATCACTCTGCCGATCAGCCAAGACAGTCCCGCTTGGGTCATCTTGATGGGCATAGAACACGAGCGCATTCACTTAGAGACCTCTTCCGCCATTATTCGCCAGCTTCCATTAGAGGATGTGTGTGCTAATTCCCAGTGGCCAGAATGTCAGGATGTGGGTAGCGCCGAACCCAATCAACTGCTTACCGTAGCGGGTAAAAAAATCACCTTAGGTAAAAAAGAGCAAGACAACACCTACGGCTGGGATAACGAATACGGTAATAAGAGCTTTAAAGTCGCCGACTTTAAAGCCTCAAAGTACTTAGTGAGCAATCAAGAATACCTAGCTTTTGTCGAAGCGGGAGGCTATCAAACTCAAGACTATTGGAATGAGGAAGGCCAAGCTTGGCTGGCGTATACCCAAGCCCAAATGCCGCGCTTTTGGCGTCGCCGCGATGATAAATGGTGGCAACGTAACCTCACCAGCGAAATCCCTTTGCCGCTCAATTGGCCCGTCGAAGTCAATCAACTCGAAGCTAAGGCCTTTTGTAATTGGAAGGCGCGCCAAAGCCAGAGCAATATTCGCCTACTCACCGAGGCCGAGTGGTATATCTTGCGGGAAAATGTACCGAGCGATGCCCCCGATTGGCATGAAGTTCCAGGCAATATCTCACTGGCTTATTACGCCTCTTCCTGCCCGGTGAACCGCTTTAAACACAATGATTTTTATGACATTGTCGGCAATGTCTGGCAATGGACTGAAACCGCTATCGACGGTTTTAATGGTTTTGCAGTACATCCGCTCTACGATGATTTTTCGACGCCTACCTTCGATGGCAAGCACAATCTGATTAAGGGCGGCTCGTGGATTTCAACGGGCAATGAAGCCATTGCCGCTTCACGCTATGCCTTTAGGCGTCACTTTTATCAACATGCCGGATTCCGTTACGTTGAGTCGTTGCAAAATCCAGAGCAAATGGCCGAGGTCAATGTGTACGAAACCGATGAACTGATTTCCCAGTATTTAGAATTCCACTATGGTGCCGAGTACTTTGGTGTGCCGAATTTTTGCGTAAATGGGGTACAACAAGCACTCAACGAGATCCAACTCGAGCACACCACCAAAGCCTTAGATATAGGTTGCTCAGTCGGACGTGCTAGTTTTGAGTTAGCCAAAGTGTTCGACCACGTGGATGGCATCGACTTTTCGGCGCGCTTTATCCAGCAGGCTTACGCCCTGACCGAACAAGGCGAAAAACGCTACACCATTCGCACCGAGGGAGACTTACAGGAATTCAAGAGTGCCAGTCTTGCTAAACTGGGATACCTTGGCGAAGCCAAAAAAGTCAATTTTATCCAAGGGGATGCCTGTAATCTCAAGCCTCTCTACACAGGATACGATTTGGTCTATGCCTCAAATCTCATCGACAGATTGAACGATCCTCAACATTTCCTCACCAGTATTGGGCAACGCATCAATCAAGGAGGATATCTGGTTATCGCCTCGCCCTATACTTGGCTCGAAGACTACACGCCAAAGGATAAATGGCTTGGGGGGATTAAAGTCAAAGGGGAAAACTTCACCACTTTAGATGGGTTAACCGAAACCTTGATAGGCCAATTTGAACTGGTCGCAGTGAAAGAAATCCCCTTCGTTATCCGCGAAACCAAGCGTAAATTCCAGCATTCGATTTCAGAGATGACGATCTGGCGTAAGCGTTAGCTTTCAAGATTAATAGTCGCCCTAAAGAAAAAATCCGCCAGATAATCCCTTCTGGCGGATGCATAACAAACGGCGCAGCAATAATAGTCATCCAGTTGCAAGAACGACGAATGCTCGGCATTGCTTACCTATGCTTGGCACTGCGTCCTAGACCTTAAACTGAGCCGTTGTTAAACCAAGTTGGTTTGCTAGCCCTAACAGGCTTCGGGTGCTCGCGGCCACTTGGCTGATAGCCGCGCTATTTTCCTCCGCCGCCGCGCTGAGCCCTGCAATGCCTTGGGCTATCGTCGCCGACACTGTGGTTTGTTCCTCTGCGGCCGTTGCCGTTTGGATCATTAAGGCTTTAAGTGTTTCAAGCCGCATAGCAATATCATCCACCGCCGCTTGCATGCCTTCGGCATCCTCAGCCGTTTTAGATGCCTCAGACGAACAAGTCACACTATGCTGCGCCAGCACACCCGATTGCTGCTGGATCCCCTGCAATACCTTTCCAATGTCCTGCGTCGCCTCTTGTACCTTCACCGCAAGTTGCCGCACTTCATCGGCTACCACCGCAAATCCACGCCCATGCTCTCCTGCTCGGGCAGCTTCAATCGCCGCATTGAGGGCTAACAGATTGGTTTGCTCGGCAATCGCATTAATCACATCCAGAACGCTGCCGATTTTCTGGCTATCTGCCTCAAGATTTCCGACCTGCTGATGAATGGCGGCAAAACTTGCTAGCGTCACCTGTAAGCTTTGGCGAGTACTCGCAAGATTTTGTGAAAGAATGCCACTCGATTGAGTACAAGAGGCCACCTCGTCGGAGGATTTCAGTGTATTGGTACTGATTTCGGCGGCGGCATAACTCATTTCCTCTACGGCCGTGGCCAACATATCTGTCTCTTTCGCCTGCAATTGAATGCTGCAATCGGCCTGACACATAGCCGCAGAATTTTGCTCCGCGGCAGACTCTAGCTCGTGGCCCATCCCCACCAATTGGCTAATAATTTCCTTTAATTTGGTCTGCATCCTCGCCAGCCAGCTCATTAAATGATTATCAGCATGGCCGTGGGAGAGACTATGGGTTAAGTCCCCAGAGGCGATAAGGCTAGTCAAATGGCACATATCCTCGGGCTCACCGCCCAGAGGTTTAAGCACAAAGCTGGTCACGAGTTTTGCCGCCGCGATCGCCAGCACCACAGACAAGGCACACACCATCAGCCCGATATACATCATATGGTAGGCAGGCGCGGCAATTTCACTCACATCAATCTCGGCCATTAAGCCCCATTTGAGCCCCATTTCAATGACAGGCGAGTAGGCTGAGAGAACAAGATTATGATTGTAATCATAAACCTGCATAACCCCCTCTTTACCAGCTAACGCAGCTGCCACCGCCAGAGTATCGACCCCATTTTTAGCGACCGAGCCTGCAAAGGAGGCAGATACGGTGCGATTGATGGGGTCAAGAAAAGAGTCAGAACGCATTCGATTATCGGGGCCGATGAGATAGGTTGCCCCCGAATCCCCCATCCCTTCGCGGATCTGCATCACGCGGTTGATCCGCTCGATAGAAACCTGTGCAGCCACCACAATATGCTGCCCATGGTATTGAATGCCTTGGCCAATAAAGGCGGCCGCTTGTCCGTTTGATGGTGCATAGGCAGAAAAATCCTGTAAAAACACAGTGTCCGATGTCGTAAGTGCCTTATCGAAGAGTTGTGCAAGCCCTGAAGAACGATAGGGCCCAGTACGCAAATTGGTCCCGTAATCAGGCTCTTTCGCCACAGTATAAAAAACCGTACCGTCATCGGTGATGATAAACAGATCGTAAAAACCCAGCAGTTTGTTGAGGGATTTGAGCGTTGAGTCTAAATCGCTCAAGGTTTCTAGATTCGGCTGGCTGGCAATCACCGCGCTAACGGACTGTAAGTTATCTGAGAAATCTTGAAACATACCGTTGATCTGCCGCTGTTTAATCTCTCGAACGGCCACCAAACGGGATTGAGCCTCTGCAAATAACTCATTTTTGGCAAGATAGGTCACTATCGCTGTCGATAGGATCAGAGGTAACAGAACGATCAACAGACTAATCAGTTGAATTTTACGCGTAAATCCCATGGAGACACTCCTTGTCGCACCCAAGATTCCATAATTACTGGCAAAACAACCACCGTTAAAACTATAGGTGAAGATTGAAACCTCAACCAAGTGAGGCCATTTTTTTATTCAGTACGCAACTCGCTAATTAAATAACCATTAACCTTGCTCAGGCGCTTTTATGCATATTTCATTGAAATGTATAAGAGGCAATAGAAATAGCGTTGTTAAGTGATACATAACGTTGACGATGAAAATTTTCACATTGACGCAAGAATAAAAATCACATCAAATTGAATACAAATTCACATCTGCACAAATGGGAGCGTAACATGGAGTTAATCGAGCAAGTCTCAGTCGCGAAAAAAGCCAATATTTACTTTGAGGGTAAAGTTGCCAGCCGCAGTGTATTTTTCAGCGATGGCAGCAAAAAGACCTTAGGCGTGGTCCTCCCTGGAGAATATGAGTTTTCCACCTCTCAGGGAGAAATCATGCAGGTTACCAGCGGCAGTTTCGAGGTGTTACTGCCAAATAACACAACCTGGCAAACCTTTAGCGAAGGCAGTCAATTCGAACTCGCGGCCAACGTCAGCTTTAAAATCCGCAACAATGCGATAGCCGAGTATTGCTGTAGCTACCTGTAAGACCCTTACCGAGGAATGCTTAACCAGCTTAGGCATTCCTTAATCGTTAGCGCTTTTGTATTGATGCAAACCAGACTACTAGACGACTGGTCTAATACACTTTATAATCCTTCGCCATGAAATCTGAAACCCAATCGACACGTCAGCATATTCTCGACGTTGGATACTCACTGATCCTCAAACAAGGCTTTTCGTGCCTAGGCTTAGCCCAATTACTCAAGGCTGCCCAGGTCCCTAAAGGCTCGTTTTATCATTATTTTAAATCCAAAGAGCAATTTGGTGAGGCCTTGTTAACGGGGTATTTCGAGCAATACCAAGCTGAGCTTGATGGCCTGTTTAACGAGACTCAACTCTCAGGCTTTGAGCGCCAAATGCAATACTGGCAAAGATGGTTGCACGTACAGCAGGACGGCTGTGTCGATCAAAAATGCCTAGTCGTTAAGTTAAGTGCTGAGGTGGCCGATCTCTCTGAGGCCATGCGCCTTGTGCTTTTAAAGGGGTCGGCAGGGATCATCGAGCGCTTAACCCAGTGCATTCAAGTGGGGATTGCCGATAAATCCATCTGTGAACAGGATGCCCAGGCAACAGCAGAGTTGTTGTATCACATGTGGCTCGGCGCCAGTTTGATGAATAAACTCGGCCACAGCCACGCAGCTTTAGAGCGCGCCCTTGCAATGACCGAATCTATTTTAAAGACCAAAACCATGGGTTAATGCCAGCAACACTGGCACACCAATTAATCCGCAACCCGTTAATGAACAATGAAATATCGCCTCATCGGCTTGATTTATCATATAGTAGCCAAACAAATCTAGACGACTGGTCTACTAAAATCATTTTCCAACCATAGGACACATAGCAGTATGTTCAATTTCGCCTACTACAACCCAACCCGAATCCACTTTGGTAAAAACACCATAGCTGAAATCGACACCTTAGTGCCTCGCGATGCCAGAGTCATGGTGTTATTTGGCGGCAGCAGCGCCAGAAGAACAGGCACCTTAACCGAAGTAAAACAAGCGCTTGGAAATCGTTTCGTGGTCGAGTTCGAGGGAATAGAACCTAACCCAACCTACGAAACCCTGATGCAGGCTGTCGAGCAAGTTCGTGAATTAAACATCGACTTTTTACTCGCAGTCGGCGGCGGTTCTGTGATCGATGGAACTAAATTTGTTGCGGCGGCAGCGGTATTTGAAGGCGAGCCTTGGGATATTCTCACCAACTGGGGCGCGAATGTGACTAAAGCCATGCCATTTGGCTCGGTATTAACCTTGCCAGCGACGGGTTCGGAGATGAACAACGCCAGCGTGGTGACCCGTAAGTCATTGAAAGCTAAACTGCCGTTCCGTAACGACTTAGTTTATCCGCAATTCTCAATCCTCGACCCAACTAAGACCTTCACCCTGCCAGAAAGACAAGTGACGAACGGCGTGGTCGATGCCTTTGTGCATATCACAGAGCAGTACCTCACCTACCCAGTCAATGCGGCGGTGCAGGACAGATTCGCCGAAGGCTTGCTGCAAATTTTGATTGAACTGGGGCCACAGGCACTCACACAGCCAGAAGATTACGATATCCGCGCTAACTTGATGTGGGTCGCGACTATGGCACTCAATGGCACTATCGCGACGGGTGTACCGCACGACTGGGCAACACACATGATCGGCCATGAGCTCACAGCCTTATATGATATTGACCATGCCCGCACCTTAGCCATTGTATTGCCAGCATTATTACGCTGCACTAAAGCCGCTAAGCGTGAAAAATTACTGCAGTTTGCTGACAGAGTGTGGCACATCAACACCGGCTCGGAAGATGAACGTATTGAGGCGGCTATTGCGAAAACCCAAGCCTTCTTCGAATCCATGGGCATTGCAACCCACTTATCTGCCTACGATTTAGGTAAAGAAGCTGTCGATGCTGTCGTCACTCAGCTTGAGCAACATGGCATGGTTGCCCTAGGCGAACATGGCAATATCGATCCCGCTATGAGCCGCGATATTTTAACCCTGGCGCTCTAAGCTTTCGTTACTGCAGTCAACGCACCATAGTGGTGCGTTGACACTCACCTAAAAGAGGCAAACTCGGCTGCGCCTCAACATCCAAACCGCTCTCACCTTCACTCCACTAGATATTTGCCGACAGAACCAGGCGCTCCACCGATTTGAAGGCATAAAATCAACCCCGCGTTTATTCCCACGCTAAACCTCAACCGAGCTGAATAAACACCATGATTTTTGGTGAAAAAACGACTAATCTTGTAGAACTTCATCTCCAAGGCAAAAGGACTTTCGCATGCGTACATTCACCCTCATCAGCTTATTGCTGCTCAGCCTGTTCGCTCAGGCAACAGTGTACAAATGGGTCGATAAAGATGGAAAAGTCCATTACTCAGATGAGCCACATCCCAATGCCGAGGTTGTTGAGTTAAAAGAGAAAACCCTCAATCAAATTGCACTTCCCCCCGTAAAAAATGACGCGGATGACTCGCAAGTGATCCAACAAATCCAGTATCAAGTCGTCATCACCTCCCCAGAAGAAGAGGAAACAGTGAGAGACAATAACGGCGACTTTCAGGTCACGGCCACTGTCACCCCGGAGATCAAAAGCCAGTATCTGATGGCACTAAAACTCGACGGTCAAACGGTCGGCCAGCCTCAAGTGGGTGGCATCTTCCAACTTAAGAACATCGACCGAGGTGAACATACCATTGTTGTCGATGCCATGACTCAAAACGGCAAAGTCTTTGCATCTAGCTCCCCACGAAAGATATTTCTTCATCAAGCGGCGATGAATCCAGTCCCGAAAAAACAACCGAAATCTAATTAAATCATTTAATAACAATTGATTAGGTCGTTTTTATTCAATCTAGCCGTTTGATGAAGTCGTGTTGCAGCCTGCACCAAATCGGTGCAACATAATGGTGCAACCCCATTTTCAGGAACGGTAGATGGATAAAGAGACTCTGCTTAATCATTTAGTCACCGCGGTACTTGTCATCGATAAGGATCTTAAGCCTTGTTATGCCAACGCAGCAGCAGAGCAACTGTTAGGTGTAGGTAGCCATAGGTTAGTCGAGCAAGCCCTTCCGGAGCATTATCAAGTCCTTGGCGTTGATGCCCAATTACTGAGTGATGCGGTGAAAGCTGGCCAAGGCCTCACGGTTAACACGGCGACCTTAGTGACCTTAGATGCCCAGCACCATACCGTCGACCTAACGCTGATCCCGCTCGAAGACGAAGCACAATTGAGCCTGCTTGAACTGAGACAGGTGGACCAGCAACGCCGGATCCACCAGCAACTCAGCCAGGATGCCCAGCAACAGGCGGCGCAATTTCTGGTGCGAAATTTGGCCCACGAGATCAAAAATCCCCTGGGTGGCCTGCGTGGCGCGGCACAGTTGCTCTCACGGGAATTAGAGGATCCGGCACAAAAGGAATTTACCAATCTGATCATTGAGCAGGCCGACCGCCTGCGCAGCCTAGTGGACAGATTGCTCGGCCCGCAGCGACCGACCCAACATAGCCTGCACAACATTCATCAAGTGGTGCAGAAGGTTTATAAACTGGTGGAAATGGCTCTGCCCGCCAATATTCAGCTAAAGCGCGACTACGATCCCTCGATTCCCGATATCGAGATGGATCCCGACCAAATGCAACAAGCAGTGTTGAATATTTTGCAGAATGCGGTGCAAGCCCTCGAGTATACTGGCGGTGAAATCCTGATCCGCACCCGCACGCAACACCAAGTCACTATCGGTTCGCAGCGCCACAAGCTCGTACTGACCCTGTCCATTATCGACAATGGCCCAGGCATTCCACCTGAGCTCATGGACACACTGTTTTATCCCATGGTCACCAGCCGTGAGCAAGGTTCTGGGCTGGGTCTATCGATTGCCCACAACATTGCCAGATTACACTCGGGCAGAATTGATTGCGTCTCCAGCCCAGGACACACAGAATTTATTATCTCTCTACCGATTTTAAGTGCCAAATAATTAAGCAAAACCAACACATACCGTATGAGGAAGCAAAATGCGAATCAGTGAACAAGTGTGGATCCTCGACGATGATAGCTCAATACGTTGGGTGCTCGAAAAAGCGCTCCAAGGCGCTAAACTCAGCACCGCCAGCTTTGCTGCGGCCGAATCACTTTGGCAAGCATTAGAGATTGCCCAACCACGGGTCATCGTCTCGGATATTCGTATGCCGGGCACCGATGGCTTAACTCTGCTTGAAAGACTGCAAATCCACTATCCGCATATTCCCGTTATCATCATGACGGCGCATTCGGACTTAGACAGTGCCGTGAGTGCCTATCAAGCTGGGGCGTTTGAGTATTTGCCAAAACCCTTTGATATTGATGAAGCAATTTCCCTCGTTGAGCGTGCGCTGACCCATGCAACAGAGCAAAGTCCAACGCCAGCGGCGCAGGAAACTCAAGTCAAAACCCCCGAAATTATCGGTGAAGCCCCCGCGATGCAGGAAGTGTTTCGTGCCATTGGTAGGTTGTCGCGCTCTTCAATCAGCGTACTGATCAATGGCCAATCAGGCACAGGTAAAGAGCTAGTCGCAGGCGCACTGCATAAGCACAGTCCGCGTAAAGATAAACCTTTTATCGCCTTGAATATGGCGGCGATTCCCAAGGATTTAATCGAA
The DNA here is from genome assembly GCF_029843705.1 of Shewanella sp. GD03713. Taxonomy (NCBI): domain Bacteria; kingdom Pseudomonadati; phylum Pseudomonadota; class Gammaproteobacteria; order Alteromonadales; family Shewanellaceae; genus Shewanella; species Shewanella sp. GD03713. Next base: position 270,882 of record NZ_JAOCIW010000001.1, on the reverse strand, counting down.
TCAGAACTGTTTGGCCACGAAAAAGGCGCCTTTACTGGTGCGGCTAACGTGCGTCAAGGGCGCTTTGAGCAAGCTAACGGCGGCACCCTGTTTTTAGATGAAATCGGCGATATGCCGCTAGACGTGCAAACCCGTTTGCTACGGGTTCTCGCCGATGGACAGTTTTATCGAGTCGGCGGCCACAGTGCTGTACAAGTGGATGTGCGCATCATTGCTGCCACCCACCAAGATCTTGAGCAATTAGTCCTAAAAGGCGGATTTAGGGAAGACTTATTCCACCGCCTCAATGTGATTCGTATCCATTTGCCACCGCTGTCACAACGCCGTGAGGATATTCCTCAGCTTGCTAGCCACTTTTTAGCCTCCGCCGCCAAGGAGATTGGTGTCGAAGCCAAAATCCTCACCAAGGAGACCGCCGCTAAGCTATCGCAATTGCCATGGCCGGGCAACGTTAGACAACTCGAGAACACTTGTCGCTGGCTCACCGTCATGGCCTCAGGACAAGAAATCCTGCCCCAGGATTTACCCCCAGAGCTACTTAAAGAGCCCGCCAGCATTAATCCTATGGCAAAAGGCAGCCAAGATTGGCAATCGGCACTCACAGAGTGGATTGACCAAAAACTGTCTGAGGGAAATAGTGATTTATTAACTGAGGTTCAGCCGGCCTTTGAACGTATTTTGCTCGAAACCGCATTACGCCATACCCAAGGGCATAAACAAGAAGCGGCAAAACGTTTAGGTTGGGGAAGAAATACCTTAACGCGAAAACTCAAAGAATTGTCTATGGATTAACCATCCATTTAAAAGCAAAAAAGGGATAGTGATATCCCTTTTTTATTATTTAGATTAAATCTAAATAATTAGAACTGGTAATGCACACCAATCGCCAGTTGTTTAATATCGGTATCGATATCTTTCACATTTAAATAATTGTGGTCAGCGTCTAAATCACCGCTAGTAACATCGTAACTCAAGCGAACATTTAAATGCTCTGTCACAGCAGCGTTAATACCAACACCGTAGGTCCAGCCATAGCCTGTGAAATCTTCATCAAAACCAAAACCGTCAATATTCATAGCCATAGATGCAACACCGACCTTTGCATAAGCTGAGAACATATCATTGATTTGCATAGTAAACTTAGGTGTAAAAGTAAGTGCACCCGCAGAAATATCGACATCGTTATCGCCTAAATCGCCAGTTGCAAATAAATTCGCCTCTAAACCAAACCATTCGTTAAAGTTGTAACCACCGTATACACCGAAACCTGTCCCTGTTTCTCCATCATCAAGCACATCAACAGTCACGCGATTTAGTGCACCACCCACATAAAAACCTGTGGTGTCAGCTGCCGCTACAGCTTGGCCTGTCACTAATACTGCTAGTAAAGAACCCGCAACTAAAGATAGTTTTTTCATTACATTTCCCTAATGAGTTAACCTAAGTAGTAAACGCCGCGAATAATATAACAAACACAAAATAAGAGTAATAGTTTGTAAAGGCTAAATACACTTTATACAGAAAGCATTCAGCTTTAAATAAAACGAGCATGTATGAGAAGAGACTTAAGCATTAACTAACGACTCGCAATACATTCATAATCGCGAAATAACACTAGAGAATAAGGGAACGACGTTTTCGCTCATCGAGGCATTCACTAATCATAACTTTTCTCGATTGTGCACAAATTACCCGGCTGCGCCACATTAATAATGGCCAAACATGTAGTCGATACTCCCGCTGCGCAATATTGAACGGAATAATTCTCGGCCAATAATATAAGGATTGACGCAGGATAAGCTCGCTCCAAACGCCCATAGGAAGATTCACTAGATTATGATCAGAGAGGTTTGAGTCAAGTCCCCCGCTCGCGCTGGGGACATGCTCGGCAATCAACTCAAAGCGAGTGAGTCGACAATCGATGATAACGGCAGATGAGCCGCGTATTAGCATCAAACAGGTGAGACTGCCGCTGCATCCATGGCATAACCACTCCTTTGGTATGTCAATAATCGCTTTAGTGTTTTACCGCGGTTATTGAGTCATTGGCTCCACTTGTACGGGATCTTGGTGAATAATCACCTCGGCATCTTCAAAGGCGGCCTTTACCCTAAGCCCTGTGGTATCGGCAATACTGTGGGCCTCGTTTAGGCTTAAATGGCCGTCTAACTCCAAATGGAATTGAATAAAAATGGTTTTACCTGCTTGGCGCGTCCGTAAATCATGAAGCCCTAATACTCTTGGATCTTCCTTAGCAATTTGTTTTATCCGCTGGCGGGTTTCTTCATCTAACTCACGATCTAACAATGCTTGAATCGAGCGGTAACCTAAATCAAAAGCCTGTTGGCCGATATAGCAAGCGATAAGCACGGCAAAGAGCCCATCGGCCCACCACCAACCATATTGGGACAAAACGAGTGCGAGCAATACTGCGCCATTGAGGAATAAATCCGACTTATAGTGCAACGAATCGGCTTCGACTACCGTACTATTGGTCGCCGCCAGCGCCCGCTTTTGCAACATCACTAATGCTAATGTCAACACAATCGCGACAACTGAGACCACCACACCTAAAGTTGCGTGCTCAACCGGGGCGGGATTCAGTAACCGCTCTCCACCATAAAACAGCAGCAGGAATGCCGAGCCCATAATAAAGGCCGATTGCGCCAACGACGCTAATGGCTCCGCTTTACCGTGGCCGTATCTGTGGTCATGGTCGGCGGGGACGATGGCATAACGAATGGCGATAAAGTTGATGATTGAGGCGAGTGCGTCGGCGAAGGAGTCCGTTAAGGATGCCAGCATACTGGCCGAGCCAGAATATAACCAAGCTAACAGCTTGATAAGAATAAGGGTCAAAGCGGTAGCCACGGAAGCGCGACTAGCCAGTTTGACCCAAAAATCGTATTGGGAAGTCTGAGTCATAAGGGTCTATATCGGGAAGCTATGACCCTATTGTATATCAGCTTACAAGCTTAACCGCGAGGTTCTTTACCAGCTTGTGCTTCAAATCGCGCTTTAAACTTAGCTTGCTGCTCCGGTGTCAGCAGATTGTAGATTTGATTCTGCATCGCCTGCATTTCAGCACGATGCGCTGAACGCTCCTCCTTGCACGGCTTGTCGTCGCTACGTGCGGCGCGTTGCTCAGCAAACAGCTTTTTAATGTCTGCTTTTTGTGCATCAGTTAAGTCTAATCCTTCGAACATTCTATGCATGCCATCATGCTCCATGCGATCGCCACGTTTATGAAACTCGCCACGAGGATGGTCACAACCTTGGCCTGGCTCGGCATTAACTGTCGTCGCGAATACCGCGGAGCTTGCTAGGATGGCAAATAGGCCTGCTTTAAAAGGAGATAATGTTTTCATCATGTTAACCTCAATAGTTCAACGTTATGTTGTAAAGACAAGATACAGTGACGACCCTTTTAAAAGCCGAATCACTTTCGACGATTACAGTCTAAAGCGTCATATGTAAGTGAGGGCGTGACCTGAGTAAATCAGTGTAAAGTTGCGACAAGAACTAACAAATTCCCTATTCTTTACTTTGGCTTACATTGCTACACAGCAATTGACATCAAAAGAGGTATACTCAGGCAAAATACTCAAGCCGTCTGTGGTTTAGCACATCGCTTTGAGTCTTTCACACCAGTTCACCCAGATTAAGGAACACTATGAGTCGGATATTATTAATCGATGATGATCTTGGTTTATCAGAACTCCTCGGACAATTACTCGAGCTCGAAGGGTTTAAACTCACGCTGGCCTATGATGGCAAGCAAGGCCTAGAACTGGCCCTAGCGGGGGATTACGATCTGATCTTACTCGATGTGATGTTACCTAAATTAAACGGTTTTGAAGTGCTACGCGCCCTTCGCCAACACAAGCAAACACCGGTGCTGATGCTCACCGCCAGAGGTGATGAAATTGACCGTGTGGTAGGGCTTGAAATCGGTGCCGATGACTATTTACCTAAACCCTTTAATGACAGGGAGCTTATCGCTCGGATTCGCGCCATCATTCGCCGCTCACACTTAACCGCCCAAGAGATCCACGCCACCCCAGCGCAGGAATTTGGCGATTTGCGCTTAGATCCCTCACGCCAAGAAGCCTACTGCAATGAGCAACTGATTATCCTCACGGGAACCGAGTTTACCCTGCTACACACCTTAGCGCTCCATGCTGGCGAGTTGATGAATAAAGAAGAGCTTAACGAGATGGTGCTCGGCAAAAAACTCATGCCCTTCGACCGCAGCCTAGATATGCACCTCTCGAATCTACGCAAAAAACTCCCCGAGCGTAGCGATGGCAGACCTAGGGTGAAAACTATCCGTGGCAAAGGCTATATCTGGCTACCATAACGACGGGAACAACTGTGCCTAATCGCTTATTTATCAAGTTACTGCTCGGATTTTGGCTCTGTAGTTCGTTGATTATTGCCTTAGTCGGGCTGTTGCCTTTGTTGCAACAAAATCACGACCGCGCCCCAATTCCGCCGCATCTGCAAAAAGTGCTGGCAAGCATAGCGCAGCGTATTCAAGACAATCCCGAGCTAGTCACATCTGATTTTCTGCGCCGCTGGGAAAGACGTGGTGATATGGAGGGCAAACCCCCTAGGCTCTATCTGGCCAACAGCCAAGGCCAAGTGATTAACACCAATAGAATCAGCCGTGGCGTACGCAGTTTTATGCTAATGACCGACGAGGAAAAACAGCCGATTAGTCATCAGTTTAAAGATGAATTGGTCTTCGGCCCACACCAATTTACCCTTCAGGGTGAAACCTACTATCTCTATGGTCGCTTGCCGGATATTCACCCTCGTCCCTGGTTCTTCTTCTTTATTGAAAACAAGCTACTCACCCTAAGCCTAGCCATAGTGCTCTCGGGATTACTGTGCGCCATACTCGCTTGGCATTTAGGTAAACCATTAAACTCGCTCAAGAAAAGTGCCGATGCCCTCGCCGAAGGTGATCTCAGCAATCGCGTCGATAAGGCGACCACTCAACGTAACGATGAAATCGGCCAGCTCGCCACCGCCTTTAATAGCATGGCGGATTCGATCGAAGCCATGGTGAAGAATCAGCAACGTTTGATGGGGGATATTTCCCACGAACTGCGCACCCCACTGACCCGCCTACAATTATCACTGGCATTGGCCCGCAAGAAAGGCCAACAGACTACGGAAACCGACCGTATCGCCTACGAGGCCGAGCAACTAGAGAAATTGATCGCAGAGCTCTTGGAGTTGTCGCGGGTCAAACTCAGCACCAATGAGACCAAGGTGCGCCTTGGCTTAGCCGAGTCGCTAAGCCAAGTATTGGACGATGCCGAATTTGAAGCCGATCAACAGGGCAAAAAGATCACTATCGATATCGATGAAGCCATCGAACTCAGCCATTATCCGAAATCCCTGTCCCGGGCGATAGAAAACCTGCTGCGCAACGCGATTCGTTATGCCCAGAGCGATATTCACCTGCGCGCGAGCCAAGCCAGCGGCCAAGTACAGATCACCATTAAAGACGATGGCCCGGGGATAGATCCTGCTGAACTTGAAGCGATTTTTAAACCCTTCTATCGCCCCGATTCGGCAAGGCAGCGGGAAAGCGGTGGTTGGGGCCTAGGACTCGCCATTACCGAAGCAGCCATTAGCGCCCATAAAGGCAAAATCAGAGCCGAGAATCGTCAGCCCCACGGCCTTGAAGTCAATATCAGTTTACCGACCTAAAAACATAAGCCCCGCTAACACTGTTAGCGGGGCTTATATTATCAACAACCAACTGCCGTTAATTCTTAATCCCTAGCTGTTTTAATTTGCGATACAAGGCATTACGGCTAATCCCCAAACGCTTAGCACATTGGCTCACATTACCCTCGCAGGCGCGGTAAGCCTGCAACACGTTCAGATTTATGGTTCCATGGAGCGAGTCGATGGTGGCGGAGCTAGACTCGGCCAGTTCGTACGGATGCGCCGTGGTTTCCGCGTCGACAACCTCAGTTAAGGTGTGCGGCTCAAACGCCAGATCCATTAGCTTTTGAGCAAGGTAATCGGGGAGATGATTTATCTCGAGTACGGCCTCACCTTCGGCCATCAAACACGCCACCTGCATTAGGTTATCCAGCTCCCTTAGGTTGCCGGGCCAATCGTAACGCATTAGCTGCGCCAACAACTCAGTACACAAGGTTTGCGCGCTACTGCGGTGACGGCGGTGCAATTTATGGATAATGCGCTCAATATCCTGCCGCTCACGTAGCGCAGGCAGCCGCACCTGCAATCCATTTAGGCGATAAAACAAATCCTGACGGAACAGCCCCTGCGCCACCAGCGACTCTAAATCCATATGGGTCGCGGCGATGATCTGAATATCGACCTTAACACTTTGATTACTGCCGACAGGAACGACCTCACGCTCCTGCAGCACCCGGAGTAACCGGCTCTGCGCCGCCAGTGGCATCTCGCCAATTTCATCGAGGAACAAAAAACCACCGTGGGCTTGGCGGATCTTACCGATAAAACCAGTTCGATTAGCGCCAGTAAAAGCCCCTGCCTGATAGCCAAATAACTCAGACTCAACTAACTCAGCGGGCAAGGCGGCGCAATTCACCGCCACTAACGGCTGCGCGCGGCGGGCACTCTGGGCGTGGAGCTTTTTCACAAATTGCTCCTTGCCGACACCCGTTTCGCCAAGCACCAGCAAAGGGATTTGTTTAGTGATGACCTTATTCGCTTGCTGCCAAGCCCGCTCAAGCAAGGGATCGCGAAACCTTACCCCCAATTGACTCTGCGGCTTATCTTGAATCGTCTTCGCACTTTTGGTCTGCGTAACACCCAACGCCTGAGTCTGTAAGTGCAGGGCCAAATCCCGATTAAAGCCCCCCGTACGCGTCCAGCTATCCCCAAAATGCAGCTCGAGGCTATCGCCCAGCTTGGCTTGACTCAGCAATTGTTTTGCCATGGGATTACAACCCACAATTCGCCCATCACTGTCAGCGATCACTATGCCTTGCCAGCCAGAACTTAATAAACTCGGTTCAGCGGCTAAATCAATCCGATAGTGACTATCGGGCAGATGGCACAACAACGCAGTCTCAACCTGCTGCGCCAGACTCGACACTAACATTAAGGTCTGCTGTGAATGCCGCTGTTGCTCACTGGTGATATCGAGCACTCCGAGCATCTCGCCTTGGGGTGAAAAAATAGGGCAAGCAGTGCAACTCATAAAACGATTTTGGCGGATAAAATGCTGCTCACCGACCACTGACACCGCCTGTTTGGCCATGAGCGCCGTACCTATGGCATTGGTGCCTTTATACTGTTCAAGCCAGTTAACCCCAATATCAAGCGCTACATCCGCTAACTTACTGGAATAACGACTCACGCCCCAATGTTTCAGCACATAACCGTCAGCATCGGAGAGCAATAATCGACTATTAGAGTGCGCCATTAGTTGATTAAATAGCGGCAAGGCATGGGATTGTACTAATTCGATGAGTTGCTGATATTGTTCATGTTTGTGTTTGAGTTCAGCGCGCGTGAGCCTGAGATCCTCACCAGCACGAAACTCTGACAAGCCAGCACCTAAGCTGCGCTGCCATGAATCGGTTAACCATGCCTGTGTGGTTGGAAAATGCGGTTTTACTGTCATAGCCAAGCTCCCCGAGCGCTGTTCCATTTTGGCACACCCATGGTGTGTCGTTGGATGACAAAATGACCACAGGGCACCTTTCCTTCCGTGAGTGCCCCCATTGTTTGGGATCTGCAAAATTAGCTTTTCATCATACTGTTAGCTCAACAAGTGTACAACTCCTGCCAGTTTGGCACTGTCCTTGCGATGTCTGTTTGTACGCAGTACTCGAGTGTTGCGTAAGAGAACAATAACTTAATCAATAGCTTTGTCAGTTAACTCTTGGCAAAGGATAAAAATAACAACAGTGCTCAAACCCATTTCAACAAGACCCATGCTGAGACGCTACACATTTAGCGTTTTCGGCAGCCACAGAAGGAATAACACTATGATTTATGCTCAACCCGGAACTCCTGGTGCCATCGTTAACTTTAAAGAAAAATACGCCAACTTTATCGGTGGCAAATGGGTCGCCCCAGTTAACGGCGAATACTTCGATAATCGCTCCCCCGTCAATGGTCAAAACTTCTGTAAAATTCCCCGCTCCGACTATCGCGATATCGAACTGGCGCTCGATGCGGCCCATGCCGCTAAGGATGCATGGGGAAAAACCTCGGTCACCGAGCGTGCGAATTTACTGCTGCGTATCGCCGATCGCGTTGAGCAAAATCTCGAATACTTAGCCGTTGCCGAAACCTGGGAAAACGGCAAAGCGGTGCGTGAAACTCTCAACGCCGACTTGCCTCTGTTTGTAGACCATTTCCGTTACTTCGCTGGCTGCATTCGAGCACAGGAAGGCAGTGCTGCTGATATTGATGGCAACACCGTCAGCTATCACTTCCCTGAACCTTTAGGTGTCGTCGGGCAAATCATTCCGTGGAACTTCCCGCTGTTGATGGCGGCATGGAAAATCGCCCCTGCGCTCGCCGCAGGTAACTGTGTGGTGCTCAAACCCGCCGAGCAAACACCCGTCTCTATCCTTGTGCTACTCGAACTGATTGAAGATCTGCTGCCGCCCGGCATCCTCAACGTCGTCAACGGTTTTGGCGCAGAAGCGGGCCAAGCCCTCGCCACCAGCAAACGCATCGCTAAACTGGCCTTTACTGGCTCCACCGAAGTCGGTTACCACATCTTAAAATGTGCTGCCGAATCGCTGATCCCATCGACAGTCGAACTCGGCGGTAAATCGCCTAACCTGTATTTCGCCGATGTGATGGACCACGAAGACGAGTATTTAGATAAGGCCGTCGAAGGCATGTTGCTGGCCTTCTTCAACCAAGGTGAAGTCTGTACTTGCCCATCAAGGGTGCTAATCCAAGAATCGATTTACGATCGCTTTATCGAAAAAGTGCTCGCCCGTGCGCAAACCATCAAGCAGGGCAACCCGCTGGATACCGCCACCCAAGTGGGCGCACAAGCCTCCCAAGAGCAGTTCGATAAGATCTTAAGCTATCTCGCGATTGGTAAAGATGAAGGCGCGCAGGTGCTCTTAGGCGGCTCGCTCTGCCAGCTTGAAGGCGAGCAAAGCAAAGGCTATTACATCAGCCCAACCATCATGAAAGGCCATAATAAGATGCGGATTTTCCAAGAGGAAATCTTCGGTCCGGTTATTTCGGTCACCACCTTCAAGGATGAAGCCGAAGCCTTGGCAATTGCCAACGATACCGAATACGGCCTTGGTGCGGGTGTATGGACTCGGGATATGAACCGCGCCCAGCGTCTAGGTCGCGGCATTCAAGCGGGTCGCGTTTGGATTAACTGCTACCACGCCTATCCTGCCCATGCGGCCTTTGGCGGTTATAAGAAGTCGGGCATCGGTCGTGAAACCCACAAAATGATGCTCAATCACTATCAAAACACCAAAAACCTATTGGTGAGTTACGATATCAATCCGCTCGGGTTCTTCTAACCCAGCTGAAATTTACCTTGATAACAAGAAAGGGCCACTGGCCCTTTCTTTATTTTTATCGGGTAGAACTATAAGAACATACCGCCAGATGCCTCGATACGTTGTGCGTTTATCCACGCCGCGGCGGGTGATAACAAGGCACTGATTGCTCCGCCAATATCTTCAGGTAATCCCACCCGCCCCAACGCCGTTTGCTGCGCTAAAAACTCATTCATCTGTCGGTTATCCCGGACGGCACCACCACCAAAGTCCGTTTCGATTGCACCGGGAGCCAGCACATTAACGCGAATGCCGCGTGGACCAAGCTCCTTCGCCCAGTATTTGGTCATGGTTTCGACCGCGCCTTTCATAGTGGCGTAGGCACCAAATCCCGGAACAGCAAAGCGCGTTAACCCCGTAGAGACATTGATGATACTGCCATTATCGGCAAGCAGAGGCAGCAAAGCCTGAGTTAAGAAGAAAGGCCCTTTGACATGAATATTCATCAAGGTATCGAACTGCTCCATACTGGTTTCAGCCATGGACACATGGATACCAATCCCTGCATTATTAACTAGATAGTTAAAACTATCCCGCTGCCAAGTCTGTTCGAGTGCGGTTTTAACGCGTTGAGAAAAATCGCTAAAGGACTGGCTATCACCCACATCTAACGGTAACGCGACAGCCTTGCGTCCGTGCCATTCAATTTCCGCAACCACCTCGGCGGCCGCTGCAGCATTACTTTGGTAAGTTAGAATAATATCAACACCTTGTGCGGCTAAGGTCTGGGCCGCATTTTTACCTAAACCACGGCTTGCACCGGTGATCAGCGCGATGGGAGTTGTGTTCATTGTGTATCCTCTTCATTCATCTATGTTAATGCCGCCGCACAGCATGGCGATTCCACTGCACACAGCTTATTACTTGCACAAAGAGGGATAAACACACTATAAATGGCAAGACTGTTAGCTATTAGAGAACAATTGCAATGCAAGATAGACTACAAGCCATGCAAATTTTTATGCGGGTGGCTGAATTAGAGAGTTTTACTCAAGCCAGTATCAGCCTAGGTCTGTCGAAAACCCATGTGTCGAATGTCGTAGCCCAGTTCGAAACCGCGTTAGGTGCACGTTTACTACAACGTACCACTCGCACAGTGCGCCTCACTCAAGATGGTATAAGTTGTTATGAGCGCTGCAAAAACTTGCTCACCGACTATCAAGAATTAGAAAGCCTTTTCCAGCTACAGGCGGCGCAAGTTTCCGGTCGCTTAAGAGTCGATATGTCCACAGGGATTGCGCGAAACTTAGTGCTTCCTCATCTTCCTGACTTTATTGAGCAATATCCCCAAATTGAGTTGGAGCTAAGCAGTACCGACCGCAAGGTCGATATCGTCGCCGAAGGTTTTGACTGCGTGATCCGCGTTGGTAGCGTGCAGCAAGAAGGCGTTATCGCTAAAAAAATTGGCCACTTTAAGATGCTGAACTGCGTTAGCCCAAGCTATATCGCAAAATACGGTAAACCATCGAGTTTAGAAGATCTTAGCCAAGGGCATAAGCTTATCCATTACGTTGGCCAATTGGGCGGCAGCGATTCAGGATTTGAGTATCTAAGCCAAGATAATCACGAATTATGCGCCCTAGCCTTACCTAAGCTAATCACAGTCAATAATGCCGATGCCTACAGCGCGGCCTGTCTGGCGGGTTTAGGAATTATTCAAGCGCCGAATATTGGGGTGGCAAAATATCTCCAAACTGGCGAACTGATAGAGATCTTGCCAGATTACCCTGCGCCCTCAATGCCAGTGAGCTTGCTCTATCCCCATAGACGTCATCTTTCTAAACGCCTTCAGGTATTTATGGCTTGGTTAACCGAGTTGCTGACGCCTTTTTTAGTATCGCGTTAACGGTCAGTTTCGATATTCGCTAACCGCTGCGACAGTTCTGCTATCGAGCTTGCCGTGCGGGGATCGCACTCAGGATTGGCTACTGGGCTAAATTCGAGACGCGGCCCGCCGAACCGACCTAAACGGCTTGGCAGAACATGCAAATCCCAAACTAACTGATCGTAGTAATGCAGCCGCAGGCCATTATCCGCAACAGGCCAATGGGCATAGAGTAAAAACGAATGATAACTCTGCGAGAAGGAGCGACTCGCCACTAATTTAAAATTTGTATCGAGCAGGCTGCACTCGGTCGATTCTTCAAAGGGACAATCGTAGGAGGTCAACAGTAAATAGCCTTGGGTGCCACAGGGTAAAGTGCAGCGGTACTGGGCCTCAAGCGGCCTTCCCGCAATCTTGGCCCCAGTAGCTTGCTCATTGAAATACAAAGGCTGAGTGAGCGCCTCAGTATCGGACACTCGCAGTGTGAAGGCTGTTATCGGCTGCATGTTGTATCCTTCCTTTGCCTTGAAATAGCTAATTTCGCTTCCAATACAAGCCCATCAATATCAGGTATCCCACAAAATACGCCAGCAAGTCGAGTGGGTCGAAATGGCTACCAATCACGATTCGCGCTAAACGATTTCCGCCCAACCCCAGCTTGTCCACTAAGCCCCAATACTGACCAAATTCGATACCGAAGGCAAACAACAGCACAGCCAGCGCCAACCATGGCGTTTGCCAAAACCGATTGATTGACTCCCCTTTTGCATTCACCACGGGCACTAGCGTGCGCGCCATGCAAAACAACAGGATCACCACTAACACGTCACCTACAAAACCGCGAATAAACCCCGAAGGCACAAAACGCGCGATCAACACTTCGATGATAAACAGCAGCACCGCATAAATTAAAAAAGATTTTCGATCGGGCTGACGGCTAAAAAGATGGACTGGCATAAACAGGTTGCTCCCTTACCTCTCGAAGATGAAGCGGCAAAATCTATCTTAAAACCAATACCTTAACAAGCTTAGTTCGATGGATTTATCTCCTATTTACCCATTTCACTCACCAGAACAGCGGGCAAGTCACTCCGCAAAATTTAAGCGCCGTTTAAGTTTGGCTTTAGTAGCCTGCAAGCACACCACCTTAGGAGCAACAGATCATGTCCTCAAATATGCAGCAAAACATCAAAGTCTGGGATCCCTTGATCCGTATCTTTCACTGGTCATTGGTGGGCTTTTTTACCTTAGCCTACCTCACCGAAGGTGAAGACGAATGGATGAACATCCACAGTTACGCTGGCTACAGCATCTTAACCCTGCTGGTATTTCGCCTGTTATGGGGCGTGATTGGCACTCACCATGCGCGTTTTATCAACTTTGTTACCCGTCCGAGCATCGCATGGGCTTACCTGAAGGAACTCTTCACGGGCAAGGCTAAAGATTACATCGGCCACAATCCGGCAGGCGCGCTGATGATAGTCGCCCTGATCCTCAGCATAGGGTTCACGGGCTTCTCCGGCATGGCGCTTTATGCCACCGATGGCCAAGGTCCACTAGCCACAAGCTTTTTCGCCTCTTGGCCCGAGGGCGCATTAAAAGAAGTGCATGAGTTTTTCGCCAACTTCAGCCTGTTTCTTATCGTCACCCATGTCGGCGGCGTGATCGTCAGCAGCCTGCTGCATAAGGAAAACCTCGTCAAAGCCATGCTGACAGGTAAAAAGCAGCGTCCGCTGATCCAACAAGATGAACATCAATAACAGTCACAATCCGACCGTTCAAAGGAGTTAGAGATGAACAACAACCTGAATAAAAGCCTGATGGGACTGGCGCTCACTGTGGTACTGCTCAGCAGTGTTAATGCCAATGCCGCCAATTCCAAGGTCGCCAGCTTGCCACTCAGCGCCGAGCGAGTTGGCTTACAACTACAACAATATCAGGCACAAGGTGCAGGCCCCTTTAGCGCAGCCGCTGGACAAACACTGTGGCTACAGCAGAGTGAAGATCGCAGCTGTGCCAGCTGCCACACCGCCAAAGTGACAGACCCAGGTATGCATCAAAACACCCGAAAGCCCATCGAGGCCATGGCGCCGTCACTCACCAGTAACCGTTTAACCGATGCGGCCAAGATAGAGAAATGGTTTACCCGCAACTGTAACTGGACCTTTAAACGCGAGTGCACGCCTCAAGAAAAAGGCGACGTACTGCTGTGGCTGAGTTTGCAATAACGGCGTTATTCACACCCATTTTAATCAGTAAAACTTAAGGAAATACCATGACTAAACAAGCCCATCCCCTAAGCTGGATTGCCGGAACCACACTCACCGTTCTCGCCCTTGCGATAGGCGCCGTAGGCCTTAGCTTAACCTTTACTGGCACAGGTTATGCCCACGATGGCTTCGAACATAATCAAGCCATCCCACAAAATGCAGAATATTCAGCAGAATGCGGTAGCTGCCATATGGCGTATCCCGCAAATGTACTGCCCGCCGAAAAGTGGCAAGCAATTACCAGCAACCTAAGCAACCACTTTGGTGATGATGCCAGCCTGCCCCCTGAAGCAACGGCTAGAATTGAGCAATATCTCGTTCAACATGCTGCGCAAAATGGTAAGGTGATGAAAAATAGCAAACCTTTGATTGACGGCATGGGGCCGCAGAAAATTACCGAGCAGGCATTTTTTATCCGTAAGCACGATGAGATCCCAAGACGCATGGTGCAAGATAACCCCAAAGTCGGCTCATTCAGCCAATGCAGCAATTGCCATAACCTCGCAGAGAAGGGCATATTCGATGAAGATACCGTTAATATTCCTGGCTTTGGCCGCTGGGATGATTAACAGCCCAAGCTGTCTAGCCCATGATGAAGACCTCTCCAACAAAGTGGTCGAATGGGTGAAGGAGGGTAAAGTATTACCCTTCGACACCATCATGCAACGCTATGAGTCGCGCCTTAAGGGGCGCTTGCTAGACCTCGAGGTCGAGCAAAAACACGGGCGCATCATCTATGAACTCGAAATCCTGCGCGACGATGGAGTGGTCTATGAGATTAAGATCGATGCCAAAACGGGTGAATGGCTTAAGGAAAAGGTCGACTGATGCGCTTACTCCTAATTGAAGATGATACTGACTTAGTGGCTCGCCTCATCCCCGCCCTTAACAAGGCGGGCTACACGGTTGAACATGCCAATAATGGTATCGATGGTGCTTTTCTGGGTGAGGAAGAAGCCTTCGAAGCGGTGATCCTCGATTTAGGCTTGCCCGGAAAGCCGGGCTTAAGCGTACTGAGCCAATGGCGCCAAAAGGGTCTGCTGATGCCAGTGTTAATTCTTACGGCTCGCGATGCTTGGCACGAACGCGTCGATGGCCTCAAGGCTGGCGCCGATGATTATCTCGGTAAACCTTTCCATGTTGAGGAGCTGCTCGCCAGATTAGAAGCGCTGATCCGCCGCCACTTTGGCCGCGCTGATAATCTGCTGCAACATGCGGGCGTCTCCCTCGATGTGGATAAACAAGCGGTGACCAATGCCGAAGGAGAAGTAATCGAGCTGACTAAGATTGAGTATCGCCTGCTGCATTATTTAATGGCCAACCCGACTAAGATTGTCTCCAAATCCGAGTTGAGTGAGCGCATTTACGAAGAGGAACAAATCAAAGACAGCAATGTGATTGAAGTGTACGTCAACCGACTTCGCCAACGCCTAGGTAAAGACTATATCGAGACGCGGCGCGGCCAAGGTTATCGACTCAAGGATGCATAAGCGTGTATTCACTCAAAGCCTACCTCACCCGCAATCTGCTTATCACCCTCACCTGCGCTATGGCGCTATTGTTGTATTTGCTATTTCAAGGCATTCAAATCTTAACCCAAGACTTTGTCGCCTCGCGCCTGCAACACGATGCCGATAGTCTGATCTCCGCCCTCGAACCGCAAGCCGATGGCACTTGGGCACTGAGTACCGACAGGCTTCCCAATGTGTATCACAGGGTCAATTCGGGCCACTACTTTGCGATTAAAATCGGTGAGCAGCAGCTCCGCTCTCGATCGCTTTTCGATCATAACGTCTCCCTGCCAACACTAAAGGTTGGTGAAGAACAACTCGCCACTCAATATGTTGGCCACCATCATTGGCTGATGCTCAGTCAGGCAATCGTCAAGAATGAGCAAACCATTATCCTCTGGGTGACGGAAGACATTAG
This sequence comes from Shewanella sp. GD03713, assembly GCF_029843705.1. NCBI lineage: Bacteria > Pseudomonadati > Pseudomonadota > Gammaproteobacteria > Alteromonadales > Shewanellaceae > Shewanella > Shewanella sp. GD03713. The sequence continues at coordinate 255,289 of NZ_JAOCIW010000001.1, read as the reverse complement.
CTCACTCGAGCAAACCCAATTACGCTTTTTAGGCTTTGCCGCGGTAGTGGTACTGCTGACCATTATGATCCTGCTATTTGCCCAGCACCTGTTGCTCAAACGGGGCTTTAAACCGCTAGAGCAAATGCCAGATGCCATCAGGCAACTACGGCTCCAAGGGCAAGAAATCGATACCCAGCACACGCCAACAGAGATTAGTCCTTTGATTGAGGAAATCGAACGCCTCATGAATCAACTCGGGCAAAGGGTGCAACGTTCACGCAATGCCTTGGGTAATCTTGCCCACGAAATGAAACGCCCACTGCAAGGGCTACAATCCTACCTCGATAGCCTAGCGCCAGAGCAAAGACGCGAAGGCAGTAAGGTGCTCGCGGATCTGCACCATATTATTGAGCGAGAGCTTAAGCGCACTAAAATCGTCGGGCTTTCAACGCCTGGGCGTTTTACCGTGCTCAATGACGATCTGCCGCCACTCATCCAAGTGATGCAGCGCATCTATCCAGAGCGTCAAATTGATTATCAGTTTGATAAATCACTGGTCATGCCCTTCGACCGGGACGACTTACTGGAACTACTTGGCAATCTACTCGACAACGCCTGCAAGCATGCACGGCATCAGATAAAGCTGTGTATTGAGCAGACTCATGTCAGCAAGCGGGCGTATCAGATTGAGGTCAGCGACGATGGTGAAGGCGTATCCGATAGCGATTTAGCTGTGATTACGGAGCGAGGAATTCGGCTCGATGAGAGCATTCAAGGCCACGGTTTAGGCCTGTCGATTTGCAAAGATATTGTCGAGAGTTATCAGGGGGAACTTAGCTTTACACATTCAGAACTTGGCGGGCTAAAGGTTAGCGTACTATTACCTCAGCCGCATTAAACGCACAGCAAAGCAAATGCTCTGCCGTGCGATGAACATTACGACTTGTAAGGCATAGGGCCAAGATAATCTTTCTTACCCACATCCACACCGTTATGGCGCAGAATCGCATAGGCCGTCGTTACATGGAAATATAAGTTCGGAATGGCATGCTCAATCGCAAACTCGTATCCCGTCAAATACTTACCTTCCCAACGCGGTTGAGAGACGTGAATTGTCGCCGCATCGGCAAAATCTGCTTCGGTAAATTGAGCTAAGTAGTCGATAACAGAAGCAATACGCGCCTGCAGCTCAGGCAGAGTCGTTTCAGTATCATCATGCTTAGGCACTGTATCTAAATTACCCGTCAGACGCGCAACCCCAATCTTGGCGGTATCACAGGCAATCTGGATCTGACGGATCAGATTAAATTGATCGGGTGCTAAGCGGGAATTCAATAATACCGCCATATCCACCTTCTTCAAGTTGGCAAAAATCTCACCCTTTTCCAGAATAAGACTCAAGTTTTTCAGCATCTTGCTAAATTGAACAGCCGTTAAATCATAAAGCATGACATAAACTCCTGTGATAAACGCCACCAGATTGCAGCACTTCGGATTATCTTGGGGCAAATAGCATGATTTCAACAGCAGAAAATAAAGATTTATTTTGCGCTAGCCAGAAGATAGACAAAGAGATAAGAGCGACTCAAAAATGAAACAGATAAAACGAAAAAAGCCTCTGCATTGCTGCAGAGGCTTATCTCTTAATGTTGGCGGAGCGGACGGGACTCGAACCCGCGACCCCCGGCGTGACAGGCCGGTATTCTAACCAACTGAACTACCGCTCCTTTAACTTAACGTTTGCACATTAAGCTAAATTAGGCGCTTGGCGATGACCTACTCTCACATGGGGAGACCCCACACTACCATCGGCGCGATTGCGTTTCACTTCTGAGTTCGGGATGGGATCAGGTGGGACCACAATGCTATTGTCACCAAGCAAATTCTTACTGGTTAATTCTACGTCTGACGGCATTGTTTCCTCACTCCAGTGCTCATGTACTACCGTACACTCCGCCCTTCGCTCGTCACGGCTTTGTCTGCCGCACAATTACCTGCGTAATTAACCTTTATTTGTTAATTTAGAAAGCTGTATTGAGTACCACTTCTTAAGTGTTTGTATTCGTCTAAGTGCTACTTAGCAAAACCCATCTGGGTTGTATGGTTAAGCCTCTCGAGTCATTAGTATCAGTTAGCTCAACGCCTCACAACGCTTACACACCTGACCTATCAACGTCCTAGTCTCGAACGGCTCTTTAGTGGACTTATAGTCCAAGGGATGACTCATCTTGGGGCTCGCTTCCCGCTTAGATGCTTTCAGCGGTTATCGATTCCGAACATAGCTACCGGGCAATGCCATTGGCATGACAACCCGAACACCAGCGGTTCGTTCACTCCGGTCCTCTCGTACTAGGAGCAACTCCCCTCAATCATCCAACGCCCACGGCAGATAGGGACCGAACTGTCTCACGACGTTCTGAACCCAGCTCGCGTACCACTTTAAATGGCGAACAGCCATACCCTTGGGACCGACTTCAGCCCCAGGATGTGATGAGCCGACATCGAGGTGCCAAACACCGCCGTCGATATGAACTCTTGGGCGGTATCAGCCTGTTATCCCCGGAGTACCTTTTATCCGTTGAGCGATGGCCCTTCCATTCAGAACCACCGGATCACTATGACCTACTTTCGTACCTGCTCGACGTGTCTGTCTCGCAGTTAAGCTGGCTTATGCCATTGCACTAACCGTACGATGTCCGACCGTACTTAGCCAACCTTCGTGCTCCTCCGTTACTCTTTGGGAGGAGACCGCCCCAGTCAAACTACCCACCAGGCACTGTCCTTAACCCCGATTAGGGGCCCAAGTTAGAACATCAACACTACAAGGGTGGTATTTCAAGGACGACTCCACGAGAACTAGCGTTCCCGCTTCAAAGTCTCCCACCTATCCTACACATGTAGGGTCAATGTTCAGTGCCAAGCTATAGTAAAGGTTCACGGGGTCTTTCCGTCTAGCCGCGGGTATACGGCATCTTCACCGCAATTTCAACTTCACTGAGTCTCGGCTGGAGACAGCGTGGCCATCATTACGCCATTCGTGCAGGTCGGAACTTACCCGACAAGGAATTTCGCTACCTTAGGACCGTTATAGTTACGGCCGCCGTTTACCGGGGCTTCGATCATGAGCTTCTCTTGCGATAACCCAATCAATTAACCTTCCGGCACCGGGCAGGCGTCACACCGTATACGTCATCTTGCGATTTTGCACAGTGCTGTGTTTTTGATAAACAGTTGCAGCCACCTGGTATCTGCGACTGCCGTCAGCTTAGGGAGCAAGTCCCATCACCAACAGCAGCGTACCTTCTCCCGAAGTTACGGTACCATTTTGCCTAGTTCCTTCAGCCGAGTTCTCTCAAGCGCCTTGGTATTCTCTACCCGACCACCTGTGTCGGTTTGGGGTACGATTCCCGCTAACCTGAAGCTTAGAAGATTTTCCTGGAAGCATGGCATCAACTACTTCATCCCCTTGGGGACTCGTCATCAGCTCTCAGTGTTAAGAACGCCCGGATTTGCCTAAGCGTTCCACCTACCACCTTAAACGCGGACTACCAACGCCGCGCTAGCCTAGCCTTCTCCGTCTCTCCATCGCAGTTAGCGGAAGTACAGAAATATTAATCTGTTTCCCATCGACTACGCCTTTCGGCCTCGCCTTAGGGGTCGACTCACCCTGCCCCGATTAACGTTGGACAGGAACCCTTGGTCTTTCGGCGAGGGGGTTTTTCACCCCCTTTATCGTTACTCATGTCAGCATTCGCACTTCTGATACCTCCAGCGTGGGTTACCCCTTCACCTTCAACGGCTTACAGAACGCTCCTCTACCGCGCAACCCTAATGGATTGCACCCGTAGCTTCGGTGGTATGTTTAGCCCCGTTACATCTTCCGCGCAGGCCGACTCGACTAGTGAGCTATTACGCTTTCTTTAAATGATGGCTGCTTCTAAGCCAACATCCTAGCTGTCTAAGCCTTCCCACATCGTTTCCCACTTAACATACACTTTGGGACCTTAGCTGACGGTCTGGGTTGTTTCCCTTTTGACGACGGACGTTAGCACCCGCCGTCTGTCTCCCGGATAGCACTCTTTGGTATTCGGAGTTTGCAAAGGGTTGGTAAGTCGGGATGACCCCCTAGCCTTAACAGTGCTCTACCCCCAAAGGTGTTCGTCCGAGGCGCTACCTAAATAGCTTTCGAGGAGAACCAGATATCTCCCGGTTTGATTGGCCTTTCACCCCCAGCCACAAGTCATCCGCTAATTTTTCAACATTAGTCGGTTCGGTCCTCCAGTTGATGTTACTCAACCTTCAACCTGCCCATGGCTAGATCACCGGGTTTCGGGTCTACGCCTTGCAACTAAACGCGCAGTTAACACTCGGTTTCCCTACGGCTCCGCTATTCGCTTAACCTCGCTACAAAACGTAAGTCGCTGACCCATTATACAAAAGGTACGCAGTCACGGTCTCAAGAACCGCTCCCACTGCTTGTACGTATACGGTTTCAGGTTCTATTTCACTCCCCTCACAGGGGTTCTTTTCGCCTTTCCCTCACGGTACTGGTTCACTATCGGTCAGTCAGGAGTATTTAGCCTTGGAGGATGGTCCCCCCATATTCAAACAGGATATCACGTGTCCCGCCTTACTCGTTTTCATCAAAGGTTAGTTTTCGTGTACGGGGCTATCACCCTGTGCCGCTGGACTTTCCAGACCATTCCACTAACACCCCTCTGACTTAAGGGCTAATCCCCGTTCGCTCGCCGCTACTAGGGGAATCTCGGTTGATTTCTTTTCCTAAGGGTACTTAGATGTTTCAGTTCCCCTCGTTTGCCTCACTACACTATGTATTCATGTAGTGATAACAGCTTATGCTGCTGGGTTCCCCCATTCGGACATCGTTAGCTCAAATGCTTGTTACTAGCTCGCCAACGCTTTTCGCAAGTTACTACGTCCTTCATCGCCTCTGACTGCCAAGGCATCCACCGTATACGCTTAGTCGCTTAACCATACAACCCAAATGAGTTTCACTTGAATTGTTGCGACCAGCTGGTTTTACTTGTCTCATTTCCGACCAAGGAAATGGACTCGCCTTAGACTTGAATATTCAAGACACTTAAAAAGTGTTTTAAGAACTCAATTTTTTTCGTATTAACACAACGACAGACATCATTGCGTTAATTACTATCAGCTTTCCAAATTGTTAAAGAACAATGCTTACCGGCTCGCGGTGCATTTCGCTCTCCCTCCTCTTTCGAGAAGTTCAACAAGCCATCTGTGTGAACACTCAACAAACATCGAGTTAGTCGTATAGGTAAGGAGGTGATCCAGCCCCAGGTTCCCCTAGGGCTACCTTGTTACGACTTCACCCCAGTCATGAACCACAAAGTGGTGAGCGCCCTCCCGAAGGTTAAGCTACCCACTTCTTTTGCAGCCCACTCCCATGGTGTGACGGGCGGTGTGTACAAGGCCCGGGAACGTATTCACCGTGGCATTCTGATCCACGATTACTAGCGATTCCGACTTCATGGAGTCGAGTTGCAGACTCCAATCCGGACTACGACGAGCTTTGTGAGATTAGCTCCACCTCGCGGCTTTGCAACCCTCTGTACTCGCCATTGTAGCACGTGTGTAGCCCTACTCGTAAGGGCCATGATGACTTGACGTCGTCCCCACCTTCCTCCGGTTTATCACCGGCAGTCTCCCTAGAGTTCCCACCATTACGTGCTGGCAAATAAGGATAGGGGTTGCGCTCGTTGCGGGACTTAACCCAACATTTCACAACACGAGCTGACGACAGCCATGCAGCACCTGTCTCAGAGTTCCCGAAGGCACTAAGCTATCTCTAGCGAATTCTCTGGATGTCAAGAGTAGGTAAGGTTCTTCGCGTTGCATCGAATTAAACCACATGCTCCACCGCTTGTGCGGGCCCCCGTCAATTCATTTGAGTTTTAACCTTGCGGCCGTACTCCCCAGGCGGTCTACTTAATGCGTTAGCTTGAGAGCCCAGTGTTCAAGACACCAAACTCCGAGTAGACATCGTTTACGGCGTGGACTACCAGGGTATCTAATCCTGTTTGCTCCCCACGCTTTCGTGCCTGAGCGTCAGTCTTTGTCCAGGGGGCCGCCTTCGCCACCGGTATTCCTCCAGATCTCTACGCATTTCACCGCTACACCTGGAATTCTACCCCCCTCTACAAGACTCTAGTTTGCCAGTTCGAAATGCAATTCCCAGGTTGAGCCCGGGGCTTTCACATCTCGCTTAACAAACCGCCTGCGCACGCTTTACGCCCAGTAATTCCGATTAACGCTTGGACCCTCCGTATTACCGCGGCTGCTGGCACGGAGTTAGCCGGTCCTTCTTCTGTAGGTAACGTCACAGCTGCAAGGTATTAACTTACAACCTTTCCTCCCTACTGAAAGTGCTTTACAACCCGAAGGCCTTCTTCACACACGCGGCATGGCTGCATCAGGGTTTCCCCCATTGTGCAATATTCCCCACTGCTGCCTCCCGTAGGAGTCTGGGCCGTGTCTCAGTCCCAGTGTGGCTGATCATCCTCTCAGAACAGCTAGGGATCGTCGCCTTGGTGAGCCATTACCTCACCAACTAGCTAATCCCACCTAGGTTCATCCAATCGCGAGAGGCCCGAAAGTCCCCCTCTTTCCCCCGTAGGGCGTATGCGGTATTAGCAGTCGTTTCCAACTGTTATCCCCCTCGACTGGGCAGATCCCTAGGCATTACTCACCCGTCCGCCGCTCGCCACCTCAGGAGTAAACTCCCTTGTGCTGCCGCTCGACTTGCATGTGTTAGGCCTGCCGCCAGCGTTCAATCTGAGCCATGATCAAACTCTTCAATTAAAAGTTTTGTGAATCCGAAGATTCGACTCAATGAATTCTGAATCGACTTAACTTAATAAGTCGTTGTACATATTGCTATGAACACTCATTCATTGATTTAAATTTTGATTACTCGCCAAACGGCAGAGTAATTTCGATTAACTCAACACCTGTGAGTGTCCACACAGATTTCTTGTTTAGATTGTTAAAGAGCATTTGACCATTTACTTCGCGTTACCGCTCAGCGGGTCAGGGCTGCGTATTCTACGCATTTCCCCAGTCGCGTCAAGTAGTTTTTTCAACTTTCTTTTCGCTCATCGAGGACTAAATCACTCGATGAACTGGCACTTGAAACTGCGTATCGCTGTCTGCCGTGTCAGTGGATGCGCATTATAGGCAGCAGAACTTTTTGTGCAAGGGCTTTTTAAAAGAAAAAAGATCGCATGGCGATCTTTTCTACAATGGCGTTCTATTTACACTCAATCTGCTGCTTAATTCAGCTTTTTCGCGCCTTTATCGATAAAACCTTGGATTAGCGATACGGCTTTTGCGTCATCCCAGTCGACAAATGATCGCACAAACGCGATCAATTGACCGTTTTGATCGAGAATAAAGGTCGCGGGGATAGTATCTAACGGAAACACCTGCCCGAGGTTTTGCTGGGGATCATAGTAGGAATTAAAGTTCGCCATTCCTAATGAGGTTAGAAATGGCTGAACCTGCTGTTTGCCATCCGCATCGATAGAGATAGGTAATAGTGCAAACTCTTCCGCTTTGAACTTTGTCGCCAAGCGTTCAATCGCAGGTAACTCTCTGACACAGGGAGGACACCAAGTCGCCCACATGTTCACCATTACGACTTTGCCTTTGTATTGGCTGAAATCGACAGCCTTACCATCGACATCACTAAAGGCAACTGGCTCGATAGGATAAGTCTTGGGTAAAACGTTAATCAGGTCGACTGTCGACTCTATCGGCTTATTTGCCTGCTGCATGCCGGGGTACGCTTGGGCACCACCAGCAAAGGCAACAGACAGACTCGCAAGGATTGCAGCTAAGGCAAATGACTTCATTTAGTATCACGCTTTAATAAAGCATCGAGCGCTTTTTGATCTTCGGCGCTGATCTCGGCCTCAGTGCTGCCACCGATACGTTGCTTGCGGATAAAGATGAAGCCAATGATAAGACCGAGCAGCAACAAACCCACTGGACCTAACCAAAGAATATAGGTTTTGGTTTCCATTTTAGGTTTGTAGAGAACGAACTCACCATAGCGGCTCGTCATAAACTCGATGATCTCATCATCGCCCTTACCTTCGTCGACCATCTTGTAGACTTCAAGACGCAGATCTCGGGCAACGGGTGAGTTAGAGTCGATCAGGTTTTGGTTTTGACATTGCGGACAACGCAGTTCATGGGCCAGCGATAGACCACGTTTTTGGTTTTCTGGCGATTTAAACTCGTAGGTGTCGACGGGTGTCGCCATCGCCGTTGTTACCATACTCAGCAACAACACTAAACCACCGATGATTTTTGTCAGTGTTCTCACGCTGCACCATCCTTCGCCGCTTCAGCTTGTAGTTGTTGGATCATGGGGTACAAAGTTTCGCTCCATACGCGCTGGTCGATTGGACCCGCGTAACGGAAACGAATGATGCCTTTATGATCGACAATAAAGCTTTCTGGCGCACCATAAACCCCGAGATCTAATCCTAAACGGCCATCCTTATCGAAGATGTTGGTATGGTACGGATCGCCTTGACGTTTTAATTCTTCCAATGCGGGAATACGCTCGTCGCGATAGTTAATCCCGTAGATAGGCAGAATATTTTGGCGTTTCAGCATGACTAAGAAAGGATGCTCATACTTACAAGATGGACACCAAGTAGCCCATACGTTGAGTAGTGAGACTTTGCCTTTCAGTTGCTCATTGGTAATCATCTCGCTTGGTGTTTCGAGACGTTCCAGTTGGAAAGCCGGGATCGGCTTTCCTTCCAGAGCTGAATCCAGTTTCTGTGGATTTAAAAACAATCCTTTGTATAAAAATACCCCCATGCCAAGAAAGATGACTAATGGGATAAACAGAACCAACTTCTTCATATATTCCCCAACTATTGCGCGGTAGCTAATTTCGCTTTTTCAGCTTGTGGCTTAACCGTAGCGGCCACTTTTGAGCGATAGCGTTTATCCGATGCGGCAAAGAAACCACCGACCATCATGAATATTGCTCCAAACCATAACCAACGAACAAATGGCTTGTAGTTCAAACGCACAGCAAATTCGGTGCTGCTGATTGGGTCGCCCATGGTGACATATAAGTCACGGAACAGACCCCAATCGATACCCGCTTCGGTCATGTCCATAGTACGCACATTGTATTGGCGACGATCAGGCTTGAGTAACGTCAGCAGTTTATCGCCTTTGTAGATCTCAATTTGACCTTGTTGCGCGGTGTAGTTAGGACCGACGACGTTCTTAGTCTCGAGATACTTAAAGGTATAACCCGCAAGCTCTTGGCTCACGCCAGGGCCCATACGCACACTCTTCTCAACCGAGTAGTTCGATACCATAGTGGCACCAATCACCGACACGGCAATACCTAAGTGGGCTAAGATCATCCCTAGTTCGCTGCGGCCCATACGTGCCACGCTCACTTCGCCTTCTTTTGGCTTAACGATGTTATACGCGGCTCTTGCCGTCGCTAACACAATCCAAGACGCAGCGGCGATACCACAGGCAACCCAAGCGTTGAACGCACCATCCACAATAAACGGTGTCACGATACCAATCGCTGCAGAGACTAATGCAGGTACCAGTAATTGACGTTTGAGCTCACCGGCTTTGGATTTCTTCCAGCGGATGATTGGACCGACACCCATAAAGCCAAACAGTACGAGGACGATAGGCACAAACACAGCATTGAAGTATGGAGGTCCAACAGAAATCTTACCCATGCCTAAGGCATCGATCAGCAGTGGATATAGAGTTCCTAACAACACAGTACCCGCTGCAACCGTGAGTAACACGTTACAGACTAACAGCATGGTTTCTTTTGATTTCAGCTCGAAACGTGCAGGGCTGCTCATTTCACTGGCGCGGAAGGCGAACAGCGTGAGTGAACCACCAATCGCAAGACCCAGCAGTAACAGAATGAACATACCGCGGCTTGGATCGGCTGCGAAGGAGTGTACAGAGGTCAATACACCAGAACGCACGATAAAGGTACCGAGTAAGCTTAAAGAGAACGCGAAGATAGACAGTAATACGGTCCAGTTACGGAACGCACCACGTTTTTCGGTCACGATCAGCGAGTGAACTAATGCAGTACCTACTAACCAAGGCATAAAGGAAGCGTTTTCTACGGGATCCCAGAACCACCAGCCGCCCCAGCCTAATTCGTAGTATGCCCACCAAGAACCTAATGCAATACCGCCTGTGAGGAAAATCCAAGCGGCTAAGGTCCAAGGACGTGACCAACGTGCCCATGCAGAGTCAAGGTGACCACTCATGAGAGCGGCAATCGCAAACGCGAAGCTCACCGAGAAGCCCACATAACCTAAGTACAGCATAGGTGGATGGAAGATTAAGCCCACGTCCTGCAGCATTGGGTTTAAGTCACGACCTTCGGCTGGCATTGGGAATAGGCGTTCAAATGGGCTAGAGGTGAGTAGCATAAATAAGCTAAAGCCAATCACGATCAGCGCCAGTACAGCTAAAACCCTAGCGGTGAACACTTCTTCTAAGCCTTTACTGAATAAGGCAACCGAAGCCGCCCAGGTCGATAGCGCAAACACCCAGAACAGCAGTGACCCTTCATGACCGCCCCATACGGCCGCAATCTTAAAGAAGATAGGTAACTGGGAGTTCGAGTGATGTGCCACATAGGCAACGGAGAAGTCATCAACGGCGAAGCTGTAACCAAGAGATACTACGGATAAAGCGATAAAAAAGAACATTCCGTAGGTTAACGGCCAAGCATACCTCACTAGATATTGGTCTTTACGGGCAACACCTATAAGGGGAACGCTGACTAATAAGAAGGCGAATGCCACTCCTATAATCAGCGAAAAGTGTCCAAGTTCTGGGATCATGGGTTTTCCTCAGTCTCTAATAATATGTTGATTTAGAAAGACTCTAGACCAACGCACAACATGCTGTTCACACAAATGCACGAAATTTTGTTCATTTTAGTATTTGCTATTGTTCCTGTCTGCCTCTTTCATACAAAACTGGGTGACTTGTCTCATTCTCGATTTTTGTCGAAATGGAGCCATCACAGGCCTACAGTTTTGCATGTGACAGATAAATGAGCCTTAAGTTTCATACAAAATTTACCTGATGGATCAATTTGTGAACCAGTGCCCAACTCTCAGTTTTCACTGCGTTGAAGGTCTTATATTACTGTTCAATGAATAATCTTTACGTATAATCTTGCTTCCAAGCCGGCGGTAACAACCGCTTTTATGCAAACTAAAGTGAATATAGAAACAATGACGACATTTTGGATTTTTATTGCGCTTGTTGTGTTGGTCAGCTTAACGCTGATCTGGATCCCGCATTTCAGACAGCAAAAGTTGTTACGCACTGAAGAAGCCGGCGTTCGCAGACAAACTAACCTTGAATTGTTCAATGAACGTCTTGCCACTCTTGAGAAAGAACTCAATGAAGAACTGCTCGACCAAGCTGAATTTGATGCACTGAAGAAAGAGCTAGAAATCAGCCTGCTCCAAGACATCAAACAAGCGAGCGATGATTCACTCGTCAACCAGATCAAACCTAAGAGCATTTTATGGCCATCGGTCATGTCGGTCTGCTTGATTGCGATTTCAGGTTACCTCTATCAGCACTTGGGTGCCTTTGAGAATATCGGCAACACCCAACCTGCTAACCCACATGCGGGTATGGACGCGGCGCAAATCATGGCACAACGCGTACAGATGATGGAGGCACAAGTACAAGCCGAGCCTGAAAACAGCCAAGCTTGGTTCAGCCTAGGTCACGCTTATATCTCTGCTAACCAATTCGATAAAGCCGTTGCAGCCTTCGATAAGGTGATGGAATTAGTCGGTAAACACGCTGAATTAATTGGTCCAAAAGCAACAGCTATGTACTATAAAGCGGGTCAGCAAATGACTCCGCAAATTCAAGCTTTAATTGATGAATCTTTAGCGTTAGATCCACAGGATCCATCAACCTTACTGCTCGTGGGTATGGATGCTTTCTTCACCGCCAACTATCAAAAAGCCATTGATTCATGGCAAACCATTCTCAATAGCGACCGCACCGATGTAGACCGCGCCGCGCTGATGAATGCCATTGAAACGGCAAACCTGCGTATGCAAGGCGAAACCGCTGGCATGCCTAACGATGATGTCCACAAGCAGGCAAAAGTTGCGACTAAGTCTGTAAGTATTGCGATTTCAATTTCACCTGAACTGGCCGCACAAGCTGGCCCTGATGACATTATCTTCGTCTTCGCCCGTGCGACCGAAGGTCCTAAAGTACCATTAGCGGCAACTAAGGTGAGCGCAAAATCTTTACCGGTAACAGTGACACTCGATGACAGCACTGGTATGGGTGGCGATGTGAAACTGAGCCAAACTGCGAGTGTTGAAGTGATCGCGGTGTTGTCTAAACATGGCAATATCAAACCTCAAGCAGGTGATATTCAAGGCAAGGTCAGCAAAGTGAATGTGGGTGATACTGCAAGCTTAGTATTAGATACCCAAGTACAATAAGTTATCCGCACCTAGCGCTAAGCCTCGGCTTAGCGCAGACATAAAAAAACCGGCTGATGCCGGTTTTTTTAACACTGCAAAAATTACTGAGCTTTAGACATAAACTCGATAGCTGCTTTGTAATCTTCGTCAGTACAATCAGTACACATACCACCTGGTGGCATTGCGTTTAAGCCAGTTTTTACACTGTGTAACAGAGTGTCCATACCTTTTGCTAAGCGTGGTTCCCACTCAGCAGCGTTGTGCGCCTTTGGAGCACCAGCAACACCCATGCTGTGGCATACGGTACATGCCTTGTTGAAAATAGCTTCAGCATCTTGAGCTGAAACGTTGACTGACATAGTCAAAGCAGCGACTGCAGTCATTGCTAACAGTTTTTTCATGTTCAATGTTCCTAATGCAAATACGTACAAAGCTCTCGCTGCCCTTTGAGGCAGACTCATTATAGCGAACTAAGATTACTACAAACTTCAATAAATCTCATCTTTTTGTGATTAGAATCTCAGCACAAATGATATAAGGCGACAAGCGTGACAAATTCGTTAATATATTAGCAAGTATTAAAAAAGTTCGATTAGTTCGAGAAATATTGCGGTTATTGGAACCACATCAAATTGCTGACATCTAGTATTAAGCAAGTGTAAACCCCGCAATATCGTTTGTGTTAGAATCACTTGTGTTTCCTTCCGGCTTGAGATAGAGGGTTCAGTGACAAATATAACTTCAGTAAACACACTGGTATCGGCGAGCAAGCTGACATGTATCCGCGAAGAACGCATCCTGTTTGATGAATTAAGTTTTGATATTAATGCTGGCGATATCGTCCAGATCGAAGGCCCAAATGGCGCCGGCAAAACCAGTTTATTACGTATATTGGCAGGCTTATCTCGCCCCTACGCTGGGCAAACTTTTTATCTCAATGAAGATATTAACCGTTGCCGCGACGAATATAACGAAGACCTATTGTATTTAGGCCATCTTGCCGGGGTGAAATCCGAATTAACCGCCGAAGAAAACCTTAACTTCAATTTAAGAATCAGTGGCTATGATGATTTCGATACTTCCGCCATTCTCGCTAAAGTGAATTTAGCCGGGTTTGAGGAAGCACTCGCCGGGCATTTATCCGCTGGTCAACACCGCCGTACAGCACTAGCCAGACTCTGGCACAATGACTGTAAAGTGTGGATCCTCGATGAGCCTTTTACCGCAATCGATAAAAGAGGTGTCGAAGAGCTTGAACAGTTATTTATTCAACATGCGGATAATGGTGGCTGCGTGATCCTCACCACTCACCAAGATATGGGCATTATCAAAGATGATAGGCTTCGTAAAATTCGTCTAGATTATCGCTTCGTATAAGGTTTGGCATAATGAAAAGAGGCATCAGCTTTACCCAAGCGTTTTTAACATTACTGCAGCGGGATCTAAAAATCGCCATTCGTCACCGCGGCGATATCTTTAATCCCTTGTTATTCTTCATCATGGTTGTGACTCTATTCCCTTTGGGGATTGGTCCTGAACCACAAATGCTAGCCCGTATTGCTCCAGGGATTATTTGGGTTGCGGCATTACTCGCGTCTATGCTTTCACTCGAGCGCCTATTTAAAGCCGACTTTAGCGATGGCAGCTTAGAGCAAATGCTACTCAGCCCACAGCCACTCTCGGTATTGGTATTGGCCAAAGTATTAGCCCACTGGCTACTGACTGGTGTACCACTGATTATTATCGCGCCCCTGCTGGCGGTGCTGCTCAATTTAGACGCCAACAGTTATGGTGCGCTGATTGCAACACTCGCACTAGGCACGCCAGTATTATCCCTCTTAGGCGCAATTGGTGTGGCCCTAACCGTGGGTCTGCGTAAAGGCGGCGTGTTACTGAGTCTGCTTATTTTACCACTTTATATTCCTGTGCTGATTTTCGCGACCAGCGCCATAGATGCTGCAGGAATGAATTTACCCTATGATGGTCAGCTCGCTATAATTGGCGCCATGTTGATCGGTTCGTTAACCTTAGCACCCTTTGCAATTGGTGCATCTCTGCGAGTGAGTACTAACTAAAATGTGGAAATGGTTACACCCTTACGCGGATCCTGAGCGCGCTTATAAATTATCAGGAACATTATTTCCATGGTTTGCCACCTTAGCCTGTCTTTTTATTACCGTCGGCACGGTATGGGGATTAATGTTTGCTCCAACAGATTATCAACAGGGCGACAGCTACCGGATTATCTTTATCCATGTCCCGGCAGCCTCAATGTCAATGGCCGCCTACATGGGTATGGCGACAGCCGCATTTATCGGCCTCGTATGGCAAATTAAACTGGCCGATTGGGCCGCCGCATCCATTGCACCGATTGGCGCCGTGATTACCTTTATCGCCCTCTTTACTGGCGCGACTTGGGGTAAACCCATGTGGGGTACTTGGTGGGTATGGGATGCACGTCTAACGTCTGAATTAGTCCTGCTATTCCTCTACTTAGGTGTGATCTCGCTCTATGCTTCCTTCGAAGACAAAGTGCTAGCAGCACGTGCAGCAGGGATCTTAGCGATCGTCGGCGTGATCAACATTCCGATCATCAAATACTCGGTTGAATGGTGGAGTTCACTGCATCAACCATCAACTATCAAAATTACCTCTAAATCGACTATGTCGAGCGAAATGTTATACCCACTTTTAATCAATATTTTAGGTTTCGGCCTTATGATAGGGGCTATCACAATTGTGAGATTTAGAGCAGAAATCTTAGCAAGAAACGGCATGCGCCCTTGGGTACGTGAACTTGCTAAAGCTGAGGAGGTCAAATAATGCAATTCGATTCTATCAGTGATTTTTTCAACATGGGTGGCTATGCCTTTTATGTGTGGCTTGCCTATGGCGTGACCTTCTTCTGTTTATCGACGCTGATCATCACTAGTGCGCGCCAAAAGCGCAAAGTATTGATTGAAATCGCGAAGAAGATGAACCGCGAAGAACGCCTTAAAGAGACTAGGAGTACCAAATCGTGAACCCAAGACGCAAAAAGAGACTGACGTTAGCTGTAGCATTAATCGGTGGCGTAGCCGCGATTGCTTCGCTTCTGCTGTATGCGCTGAACTCCAACTTAAACTTATTCTATACACCGTCGGAGATCGTACACGGTAAAACCGATACCGGTGTTAAACCCGAAGCGGGCCAACGTATTCGCGTAGGTGGTATGGTAACGGTTGGTTCTATGGTGCGCGATCCAAACAGCCTGCACGTGCAGTTTGCCGTGCATGACTCATTAGGTGGCGAAATTCTCGTGACCTATGACGATCTGCTGCCGGATCTGTTCCGTGAAGGCCAAGGTATTGTGGCACAAGGCGTATTAGGTGAAGACGGCAAATTGGCCGCAACCGAAGTACTGGCGAAGCATGATGAAAATTACATGCCGCCAGAAGTGGCCGAAGCCATGGGCCAAAAGCATGAGAAGTTAGATTACAGCCAGCAAAAATCGGCGGCGCAATAATCGCCATGCTGTAAATGTTGATAAACAAAGAGCCTCTTCGGAGGCTTTTTTATTGTCCATTCACAATTAACGGCTGAACTATACTCAAGACAGTATTCCGGCAGGACGCTGTCTATGAATGTGATTAAGCCATTTAACAAAAGATGGCGACTGTTGCTACTCCTAATGCTCAACAGTCACCCGCTGATGCTCTACGCTGCTAAAGTGGTGGTTATCGAAAGTTACCATCAAGGCTATCAGTGGGATAAAGAATACTATCAAGCCATTGTCGATAAACTGGCCCCACAACATCAAGTTAGCCACTTTGAGATGGACACCAAGCGTTTAGCTAAAGAGCGCTACGCCGAGCGTACAGAACTGGCTTGGCAGTTCATTGTGGAGCAACAACCACAACTCGTGATCCTTGCCGATGACAACGCCGTTCATTATCTCCATCAACGCCTCAATAGCAGCCAAATTCCCGTGGTTTATCTCGGGGTGAATATAAATCCTCGGGAATACCATTTAAATGAGCATAAGCGCTTCACAGGCGTGCTAGAGCGCCCGTTACTCAAGCGTTCCTTACTGTTACTCGAGAGATTATTGCCACAAGCCAAGCATCGTAAAATCCTAGTGCTCTTCGATGGCAGCAATACTTCGAAAATCGCGGCCGAGTACATCAGTAAGCAACCATCGAGCATGTTAAGTGATATCGAAGTTCACATTCTCCAACTAACCCAATTAGCAGAGTGGCAACAACAAGTCAGAGCAGCAAAGGATAATGGTTATAGTGCAATTGTGGTGGCGCTGTATCACGCTGTCAGAGATGAAGACGATCAATCAGTGGATGCCGATAACTTACTCGAATGGATTACCAACCACACACACGTGCCGAATTTCGGCTTTTGGGGATTTAGCATCTATGCCAATGGCAATCTAGGTGGCTATGTGCTCGATGGCTATCATCATGGCTCAATCGCAGCCAACATGGCCCTTAGAATACTTGCAGGAGAAAAGCCTGAGAACATCTTCCCTATTACAGATGATCTTGGCCAATATCGATTTAGCCGTGCAGCGATAAAGAGATGGCAACTCAAACTGCCAAAGGAAATTGAGAAACAAACGACTTGGGTAGATTAACTAAGATGTGCTAAAAACAAAAAACCGGGCTTAGAGCCCGGTTTTTCAATCTTTGTAGCCTTAATTACTCAGCAGCTTCAACTTCAACAGCTTGAGCAGCTTCTGGACGACCTACTAGCTCGATGTAAGCCATTGGGGCTTTATCACCAGCACGTAAACCGCACTTAAGGATACGGGTGTAGCCACCAGGACGTTCCTGGTAACGTGGACCCAATTCAGTGAATAACTTACCTACGACTTCAGCGTCGCGAGTACGTGCAAACGCTAAACGACGGTTTGCAACGCTGTCACTCTTAGCAAGTGTTATCAGAGGCTCAACTACGCGACGCAGTTCTTTCGCTTTAGCTACGGTTGTCTTGATGATCTCATGACGAACCAGTGAGCTTGCCATGTTACGGAACATAGCTTGGCGGTGGCTGCTGTTGCGGTTAAGTTGACGACCACTCTTACGATGGCGCATGACCTAATCCTTATAACCTAAATCTGTACAAACCTGAGACTTATAGGTCGTCTGCTAAACTAGCTGGAGGCCAGTTTTCCAGACGCATACCTAACGACAGTCCGCGAGAAGCTAAAACGTCCTTAATTTCAGTAAGAGACTTCTTACCTAAGTTAGGGGTTTTCAGCAACTCAACTTCAGTACGCTGTACCAGATCTCCGATGTAATGAATCGCTTCGGCTTTCAAACAGTTAGCCGAACGTACAGTTAGCTCTAAATCGTCGACAGGACGCAACAGAATCGGATCGAACTCCGGCTTCTCTTCTTTCATTTCTGGCTCAGTCACGTCGCGCAGCTCAACAAACGCATCCAGCTGTTCAGCTAAGATGGTTGCAGAACGACGGATAGCTTCCTCAGGATCGATAGTACCGTTAGTGGTCATATCGATAACAAGTTTATCCAAGTCAGTACGCTGTTCAACACGAGCTGCTTCTACATTGTAGGCAATACGTGCAACTGGCGAGAAAGAAGCATCAACCAGCAAACGGCCGATTGGGCGATCATCGTCTTCAGTCTGTGCACGAGCAGATGCTGGCACATAACCACGACCACGCTCAACGCGAATACGCATGCTGATATCATTGTTACCTGTTAAATGACAGATAACATGATCAGGATTCACGATAGTGACATCACCATCATGCGTGATATCTGCTGCGATGACAGGGCCTGCGCCGGACTTGCTTAATGTAAGCATAGCCTCGTCTTTACCCTCGATAGTCACTGCTAACCCTTTCAGGTTCAGCAAGATTTCAAGGATATCTTCTTGTACGCCTTCCTTACTGCTGTATTCGTGCAGTACGCCGTCAATCTCGACTTCGGTAACCGCGCAGCCGGGCATAGACGACAATAGGATGCGACGCAACGCGTTACCTAAAGTGTGGCCGAAACCACGCTCAAGCGGTTCCAAAGTAACCTTGGCACGTGTTGAGTTAACCTGCTCGATATCAACGAGACGCGGTTTAAGAAATTCTGTAACAGAACCCTGCATTGTGTCCTCTCTTGTTTGTTAGCCTTACTTAGAGTAAAGCTCGACGATCAGCTGTTCGTTAATTTCCGCAGACAAATCGCTACGTTCTGGAATACGCTTGAAAGCACCTTCCATTTTCGCGCTGTCGACTTCAACCCATGTAGGCTTCTCGCGTTGAGCTGCCACTTCTAAAGCCGCTTTGATACGAGCTTGAGTGCGTGACTTTTCACGGATGCTTACAACATCATTCGCAGACACTTTGAATGACGGAATGTTAACAACACGACCGTTAACCATAATTGATTTATGGCTTACTAGCTGACGTGATTCTGCACGAGTCGCACCGAAACCCATACGATAAACAACGTTATCTAAACGAGTTTCTAAAAGTTGCAACAGGTTCTCACCAGTGTTGCCTTTCAGACGTGCAGCCTCTTTGTAGTAGTTACGGAATTGCTTTTCTAACACACCGTAAATACGACGAACTTTTTGTTTTTCGCGTAACTGTAAACCGTACTCTGACAGACGTGGCTTACGAGCGCCATGCTGTCCTGGTGCAGATTCCAGTTTACACTTTGAATCGATTGCTCTCACACCGCTTTTTAAGAAAAGGTCAGTACCTTCTCGGCGGCTGAGCTTGAGCTTGGGACCCAAGTATCTTGCCATGATCTTTCTCCAACTATCCTAATGAAACGCGTTATACACGACGCTTTTTAGGAGGACGACAACCATTATGAGGGATCGGCGTCACATCGGTAATGTTGGTAATTTTATAACCAACAGCGTTCAGCGCACGAATGGCTGATTCACGACCTGGACCTGGACCCTTCACAAACACTTCAAGGTTTTTTAAACCGTAGTCTTGAGCAGCAGCACCTGCACGCTCAGCAGCTACCTGTGCAGCAAATGGCGTAGATTTACGTGAACCACGGAAACCTGAACCACCTGAAGTAGCCCATGACAACGCATTACCTTGACGATCTGTAATGGTGACAATTGTGTTGTTGAAAGAAGCATGGATATGAGCCATGCCATCTGCAACCTGTTTACGTACGCGCTTACGCGGAGAACGTGACGGAACTTTAGCCATTGTCTACCTTCCCGTTACTTCTTGATTGGTTTACGTGGACCTTTACGCGTACGCGCATTGGTCTTAGTACGTTGCCCACGAAGAGGCAGGCTACGACGATGGCGGAGACCACGATAGCAACCAAGGTCCATCAGACGCTTGATGTTCATGGAAATCTCACGACGTAAGTCACCTTCTACTAAGTATTTGGCAACTTCTTCGCGTAGGGTGTCGATTTGAGCTTCGCTCAATTCCTTGATCTTAGCAGTTTCAGCAATTGACGTAGCTGCGCAGATTGCTCTAGCGCGAGTACGGCCGATGCCGAAAATTGCAGTCAATGCGATGACTGTATGCTTTTGATCAGGAATGTTAATGCCAGCGATACGGGCCACTATGCACTCCTTAAGTTAAAGGCCAACTGCGAAAAGCCCGAAAGGATACTCGACAGTTGACAGATTTGCAAACAATATTTTGTTCAGCCCAACACTGGGCTGAACAATTTTTCTATTAGCCTTGACGCTGTTTGTGTTTTGGTTCAACACAGATAACGCGTACAACGCCACTACGCTTGACGATCTTGCAGTTACGGCAGATCTTCTTCACGGAAGCTCGAACTTTCATTTCATCACTCCGTAAAGCTACTTAGCGACCAAAGCGATCTAAGTTCGCTTTGTTTACTAGGTTAGCTTTCTTCATCACAGACTCATACTGATGTGACATCATATGGGTCTGAACCTGAGCCATGAAGTCCATGATTACGACTACCATAATTAGTAGTGAAGTACCGCCAAAATAGAACTGTACTTTCCACGCAATTAACATGAACTCCGGAATTAAACAGATAAAGGTAATGTATAACGCGCCAGCTAATGTCAGGCGAGTCATTACTTTATCAATGTAACGCGAAGTCTGTTCTCCAGGACGGATCCCAGGGATGAATGCACCACTCTTCTTCAGGTTATCTGCTGTTTCACGTGGGTTAAATACCAACGCAGTATAGAAGAAACAGAAGAAGATAATCGCTGCTGCATACAATAATGAGTAAAGCGGTTGTCCTGGTGACACGGCCAGTGAAAAATCACTTAACCATGACATAGACTCATTTTGACCAAACCACTGAGCCAGTGTGCCTGGGAACAAAATGATGCTTGACGCAAAAATTGGAGGAATTACACCCGCCATGTTTATTTTCAGCGGCAAGTGAGTAGATTGCGCAGCGAATACCTTACGGCCTTGCTGGCGCTTAGCGTAGTTAACAACGATACGACGTTGACCACGTTCTACAAACACCACGAAATAAGTCACAGCAAAAATAATTACCGCGAGCAACAACAATACTAACACATTCAGGTCACCTTGACGCGCCTGCTCAGCCGTTTGGCCGATAGCGGAAGGTAATCCAGCAACAATACCTGCGAAAATTAAAATCGAGATACCGTTACCTATACCTCGTTCGGTAATTTGCTCACCTAGCCACATCAGGAACATGGTTCCTGTTACTAAGCTCACAACCGCAACAAAGTAGAAACCGAATCCAATGTTGACCACTAGGCCTGGGACTAAGTTTGGTAACCCTGTTGCAATACCGATCGACTGGAATGTACCCAGCACCAACGTACCCCAACGTGTGTACTGACTGATTTTTTTACGTCCAGACTCGCCTTCTTTTTTCAATTCAGCGAGTGCAGGATGCACCACAGTCAATAACTGCATGATAATCGATGCCGAAATGTACGGCATGATACCTAATGCAAAGATAGAAGCACGGGAAAGAGCACCACCCGAGAACATGTTAAACATGCCAAGGATGGTACCTTTTTGCTGAGCAAACAGCTCTGCTAATACAGCTGCGTCAATACCAGGAATTGGCACAAACGAACCGGCTCTAAAGACGATAATCGCACCAATCACGAACAGGAGGCGAGCTTTCAATTCAGAAAGTCCACCTTTCGCGCTTTTTAAATCAAGTCCTGGTTTTGCCATCGACGTATTATTCCTCGATCTTACCGCCAGCAGCTTCAATCGCTGCACGTGCACCTTTGGTTACCTTCAGACCTTTTACGGTCACTGGGCGCTCAATGGTACCTGAAAGAACGATTTTCGCAAACTGGATGTTGCGAGTAATAACGTTCGCATCTTTCAGAGCGTTTAAGTCGATAACATCACCGTTAACTTTAGCCAGTTCGAGTACACGAACTTCAGCTGTTACCATAGCGCGACGCGAGGTAAAACCAAATTTAGGTAAACGGATCTTAAGTGGCATTTGACCACCCTCGAAGCCTGGGCGTACACCGCCACCGCTACGAGATTTTTGGCCTTTGTGACCACGACCTGCAGTTTTACCTAAGCCTGAACCCATACCACGGCCTACACGCTTTGGTGCATGCTTAGCGCCTGCAGCTGGAGATAGAGTATTTAAACGCATCTATTAATCCTCCACCTTAACCATGTAGTAGACCTTGTTGATCATACCGCGAACTGAAGGAGTATCTTCTAATTCAACAGTGTGACCAATGCGACGCAGACCAAGACCAGTTAAGGTCGCACGGTGCTTTGGTAAACGACCGATAGCACTTTTAGTCTGAGTAACTTTTACAGTTTTAGTTGCCATGGTGCATTACCCCCGAATTTCGTCAACATTCAGGCCACGCTTAGCTGCGATTTGCGAAGGTGACTTCATGTGCACCAGAGCATCTACAGTCGCGCGAACGATGTTGATCGGGTTAGTAGAACCGTATGCTTTTGACAGAACGTTATGAACGCCTGCTACTTCCAATACGGCACGCATTGCGCCACCGGCGATAATACCGGTACCCTGTGATGCTGGTTGCATGTATACACGTGAACCAGTATGACGACCTTTAACTGGGTGATGCAGAGTGCCTGCATTCAACTCAACGGTCACCATGTTACGACGGGCTTTTTCCATAGCTTTTTGAATCGCTGCTGGAACTTCGCGCGCTTTACCATAGCCATAGCCGACCTTACCGTTACCATCACCCACTACTGTTAGTGCAGTGAAGCTAAAGATACGACCGCCCTTAACTACTTTAGAAACACGATTAACTGCAATTAATTTCTCTTGCAGATCGTCTTTTTGCTGAGCTTCTAATTTAGCCATTTTTATAACCCCTTAGAACTGGAGGCCAGCTTCACGAGCAGCATCTGCCAGAGCAGCTACACGACCGTGATACTTGAAACCAGAACGATCGAACGCAACATTAGTTACGCCTTTCTCGATCGCGCGTTCAGCAATAAATTTACCTACTGCTTTAGCCGCGTCTACGTTACCGGTACTCTTCAGTTGCTCTTTAACCGCTTTTTCCACGGTTGAAGCAGCTGCCACCACCTGAGCTTCAGGATTGATCACCTGAGCATAAATGTGACGCGGTGTACGATGTACAACCAGACGGTTCACGCCCAGCTCTTGGATCTTCTTACGAGCGCGAATAGCGCGACGTAAGCGAGATGTTTTCTTATCCATATCGCGTTACCTACTTCTTCTTAGCCTCTTTACGGCGTACTTCTTCGTCGTCATAGCGAACACCCTTGCCTTTGTATGGCTCTGGTGGACGGTATCCGCGAATCTCAGCAGCGACTTGGCCAATTAACTGCTTATCAACGCCACGTAGGACGATGTCAGTTTGGCTTGGACACTCTGCAGTAACGCCTGCGGGCAGTTTGTGTACTAACGGATGAGAGAAACCTAAAGTCAGGTCAATGTCAGAACCGACGAGCTTCGCACGGTAACCAACGCCAACTAACTTTAACTTACGCTCAAAACCTTGAGATACACCAACAACCATGTTGTTTACTAATGCACGTGTGGTACCAGCCTGTGCCCAAGCGCCAACAGCGCCTTCAACAGGTAGGAACTTGATCACGCCATCTTCAATAACAACATTGACCGCATTGTTGATCACTCGAGTCAGACTTCCTTTCGCGCCTTTGACGGTCAGGGTCTGTTCGTTTAAGGTCACCTCTACGCCAGCTGGAATAGATACTGGTGCTTTTGCTACACGAGACATTCCTAGCTCCTTATGCTACGTAGCAGATAACCTCGCCACCCATGCCTGCAAGGCGGGCGGCACGATCAGTCATCAGGCCTTTAGAAGTGGACACAATTGCGACACCCAGTCCGCCCATCACTTTTGGTAACTCGTTTTTACCTTTGTAAATACGAAGACCAGGACGGCTTACGCGCTGGATAGTCTCAACGACTGGTTGGCCTTGGAAATACTTTAAAGTGATTTCCAGTTCAGGCTTGGCTTCATCTGCTACGGCGTAATCAGCGATGTAACCTTCTTCTTTAAGCAGTTTCGCGATAGCGACTTTCAGCTTAGCAGAAGGCATCTTCACAGATACTTTGTTAGCAGCTTGGCCGTTACGAATACGGGTTAACATATCCGCAATAGGATCTTGCATGCTCATATTAGCTTACTCCGTGACAAGTGCTTACCAGCTAGCCTTACGCAGGCCAGGAACTTCACCACGCATGGTTGCTTCACGTAACTTGATACGGCTTAAACCGAACTTACGCAGGAAACCATGTGGGCGACCAGTTTGATTACAACGATTGCGTTGACGCGATGCGCTGGAATCACGTGGTAGAGCTTGCAGCTTTAATACTGCGTCCCAACGGTCTTCGTCAGAAGAAGCTGGACTTGCAATAATTGCTTTCAGAGCAGCGCGCTTTTCAGCGAACTTAGCTACGAGCTGTGCACGCTTTGCTTCACGTGCTTTCATTGATGTTTTTGCCATTACGCTACCCTTATTTCTTGAATGGGAAGTTAAAAGCGTCTAACAAAGCACGACCTTCTTCGTCAGAATTCGCAGAGGTAGTGATAACAATATCCATACCGCGAATTTTATCGATTTTATCGTAATCGATTTCTGGGAAAATGATCTGCTCACGCACGCCCATTGCGTAGTTACCACGGCCGTCGAACGCTTTAGCGCTCAGACCACGGAAGTCACGAATACGTGGGATTGCGATGTCAACTAAACGCTCTAAGAATTCCCACATACGCTCACCGCGCAGGGTCACTTTACAGCCAATAGGGTAGCCTTCACGGATTTTAAAACCAGCAACTGATTTACGAGCAACAGTCACTACTGGTTTTTGACCAGCGATTGCAGTCATGTCACGAACAGCATGTTCCATAACTTTTTTGTCTGCAACGGCTTCGCCAACACCCATGTTCAGGGTGATTTTCTCAATCCGAGGGACTTGCATGACACTGGTATAACCGAACTTTTTAGTCAGTTCAGCGACAACAGTCTCTTGATATTTATCATGCAGTTTCGCCATCGTTTACTCCAGTTACTTAACGAGTTCACTGTTCGATTTAAAGAAACGAACTTTTTTGCCGTCTTCAAATCGGAAACCAACACGATCCGCCTTGCCAGTGACAGGGTTAAAGATCGCAACATTTGATGCTTGAATCGGTGCTTCTTTCTCAACAATACCACCCGCTACACCCAGTTGTGGGTTTGGCTTTTGGTGTTTCTTGACAAGATTGATGCCTTCAACAATTAACTTACCAGTAGGTAATACTTGAGCAACTTTAGCGCGTTTGCCCTTGT
Organism: Shewanella sp. GD03713; assembly: GCF_029843705.1. Taxonomy (NCBI): domain Bacteria; kingdom Pseudomonadati; phylum Pseudomonadota; class Gammaproteobacteria; order Alteromonadales; family Shewanellaceae; genus Shewanella; species Shewanella sp. GD03713. Next base: position 230,017 of record NZ_JAOCIW010000001.1, on the reverse strand, counting down.
CTTTACCTGCTAATACGATTACTTCGTCTTGACGACGGATTTTAGCTGCCATTTTGAAGCTCCTTACAGTACTTCTGGTGCCAGCGAGACAATCTTCATGAACTGCTCAGAGCGCAATTCACGTGTCACTGGTCCAAAGATACGAGTGCCAATCGGCTGCAGGTTGTTGTTCAGAAGAACTGCTGCATTCCGATCGAAGCGAATGACAGAACCGTCTGGACGACGTACGCCTTTCTTAGTACGGACTACCACCGCGTTATACACATCACCTTTCTTCGCTTTAGCGCGAGGAATTGCTTCTTTAACAGAAACCTTGATGATGTCGCCGATACCGGCATAACGACGATGAGAGCCACCCAAGACCTTAATACACTGAACTCTGCGTGCGCCGCTGTTACATGCGACGTCAAGAGTCGATTGCATTTGGATCATTTTAAGTGCTCCGCTATCGTTACTACACAATTCCCACAATTGGGACTATAAACACCATTTTTGCTTTGAATTTAGTCAAAAATGGCGCGCAAATATAACACCATAAATATGGAATGTATAGTATTAAAAAACAAACGGCCCCAAATACTGGAGCCGTTTACCTAAATACCTAATATAATTAGGCCTTTGATACTACTTCAACCAGAGTCCAAGATTTAGTCTTAGACAGAGGACGACATTCGCGGATCGCTACTACATCGCCTTCGTTGCACTGATTAGCTTCATCGTGTGCATGGATCTTAGTCGTACGCTTAATGTACTTCCCATAGATTGGGTGTTTCACTTGGCGTTCGATAGCTACAGTAATGGTTTTATCCATTTTGTTGCTTGTCACACGACCTTGCAAAGTACGGATTTTATCAGACATTATGCACCCGCCTTAGAAGTAATAATGGTCTTAACGCGCGCAATGTTACGGCGCACTAATTTCAGTTGATGAGTCTGAGTCAACTGACCAGTGGCGTGTTGCATACGCAGGTTGAACTGCTCACGCAGCAGACCAAGTAGTTCAGCGTTCAGTTCTTCAACGCTCTTTTCTCTTAGTTCGCTCGCTTTCATTACATCACCGTCTTAGTTACGAAGGTAGTCTTAATTGGAAGCTTGGCAGCAGCTAAAGCAAACGCTTCACGAGCGATCACTTCAGAAACACCATTCATCTCATAAAGAACCTTACCAGGTTGAATCTGACATACCCAGTATTCAACGTTACCTTTACCTTTACCCATACGCACTTCAAGAGGCTTAGAGGTAATTGGTTTGTCCGGGAAAACTCGAATCCAAATTTGTCCCTGACGCTTAATGTGACGTGTCATGGCACGACGTGCAGATTCGATCTGACGAGCAGTTAAACGACCACGGCCGACTGCTTTCAGACCAAAAGTACCAAAGCTAACTTCGGTACCGTTCGCTAGACCGCGGTTGCGGCCTTTGAACATCTTGCGAAACTTCATACGTTTAGGTTGCAGCATTGCCGGCTCTCCTATTTACCACGAGGCTTGCGCTTAGGTTGCTGCTGTTTCGGCTCTTCAATCTGTGGCAGCATTCCGTCCAGAACTTCACCTTTGAAGATCCAAACTTTAATACCAATCACACCGTATTGAGTGTGACTTTCAGAGGTTGAATAGTCGATATCAGCACGCAGTGTATGCAAAGGTACACGACCTTCACGGTACCACTCAGAGCGCGCAATCTCAGCACCGCCTAAACGGCCACTAACTTCAACTTTGATACCTTGAGCACCAATACGCATTGCGTTTTGTACTGCACGCTTCATAGCGCGACGGAACATAACACGACGCTCTAATTGCTGTGCAATTGAGTCAGCAACTAACTTGGCATCTAGCTCAGGTTTACGGATCTCAGCGATGTTAATTTGAGCAGGAGTGCCAGCCAGTTTTGAAACTGCAGCACGCAATACTTCAACGTCTTCACCTTTCTTACCGATCACAACGCCTGGACGGGCAGTGTGAATAGTAACGCGGATGCTTTTCGCTGGGCGTTCGATAACAATCTTAGATACTGATGCAGCTTGCAGTTTGTCTGCAAGATACTTACGCACTTCCCAGTCGCTGTTCAGGTTATTTGCATAATCTGACTTATCTGCGTACCAGGTAGAGATCCAAGGCTTGGTGATACCCAGACGGATACCATTAGGATGTACTTTCTGTCCCATTGCTCTCTCCTAGCGATCTGATACAACCACAGTGATGTGGCTGGTACGCTTCATGATACGATCAGCGCGGCCTTTAGCACGTGGCATGATACGCTTCATAGTTGGACCCTCGTCAACGAAGACGGCGCCTACTTTTAGCTCATCAATGTCAGCGCCTTCGTTGTGTTCGGCGTTTGCGATAGCTGAGTCAAGTACTTTTTTAACCAGTACGGCGGCTTTCTTTGGGCTGAAAGTCAGAATTTCGAGGGCCTTAGCAACAGGCAAACCACGAATTTGATCAGCAACTAGACGAGCCTTCTGCGCAGACGTACGGGCAAAACGATGTTTAGCTAAAACTTCCATCTTATTCCTCCCGTATTAACGCTTCTTCGCTTTCTTATCAGCAGCATGGCCGCGATAAGTGCGAGTTGGTGAGAATTCACCAAGTTTGTGGCCGATCATTTCGTCAGTTACGAACACAGGAACGTGCTGACGACCATTATGGACAGCGATGGTCAAACCAATCATATTTGGAATGATCATAGAGCGACGTGACCAAGTCTTAATAGGCTTCTTGTCACCTGCTTCCATCGCTTTCTCTACCTTCTTCAGCAAGTGCAGGTCAATGAAGGGACCTTTCTTGAGAGAACGTGGCATGGCGAATCCTCTTACTATTTATTACGACGACGTACGATGTACTTGTCAGTGCGCTTGTTACTACGAGTCTTATAACCCTTAGTTGGCACACCCCATGGAGTCACTGGGTGACGACCACCAGAAGTACGGCCTTCACCACCACCGTGTGGATGGTCTACCGGGTTCATTGCAACACCGCGAACTGTTGGGCGAACGCCTCTCCAGCGCTTAGCACCTGCTTTACCTAACTGGCGTAGCATGTGTTCGGCATTACCAACTTCACCAAATGTTGCGCGGCAATCAACTGGCACTTTGCGCATTTCGCCAGAGCGAAGACGTAAAGTGGCATATGCGCCATCACGAGCAACAACTTGTACATAAGCACCCGCTGAACGCGCGATCTGAGCACCTTTACCAGGCTTCATTTCTACAGCGTGCACAACAGAACCTACTGGAATGTTGCGCAGTGGCATTGCGTTACCGGTTTTGATTTCGGCTTCAACACCAGACTGGATCTTGTCGCCAGCTTGCATGCCTTTAGCAGCAAGGATGTAACGACGCTCACCATCCGCATACAGTACTAAAGCGATGTGCGCAGTACGGTTTGGATCGTATTCCAGACGCTCGATTTTTGCAGGGATACCGTCTTTATCGCGTTTGAAGTCGATTAAACGATAATGCTGCTTGTGACCGCCACCAACGTGACGAACAGTGATACGGCCAGTGTTGTTACGGCCACCACTTTTAGATTTTTTCGCCAACAGGCCAGCAAAAGGTTTACCCTTGTGCAGGTCAGAGTTCACCACTTTAACAACGTGGCGACGACCTGGAGAGGTTGGCTTACACTTAATAACTGCCATGATAATTCTCCTTTGCTTACTCAGCGCCGCCGACGAAATCGATGTCAGCACCAGCAGCTAAAGTCACGTAGGCTTTTTTCCAATCGCTACGACGGCCAGCACGGCCACCAGTACGTTTAGTTTTGCCTTTGCTCACTAAAGTGCGAACTGATTCGACTTCAACTTCAAATAGCTTAGCAACAGCAGCTTTAATTTCAGCTTTAGTTGCATCGATAGCTACGCGGAAAACAACAGTGTTGTGCTTCTCAGCATTCACAGTGCTCTTTTCAGAGATGTGAGGTGCAAGAATTACTTTTAGCAAACGTTCTTCGCGGATCATCATGCTAGCATCTCCTCGATTTGCTTAACTGCATCAGCAGTCACAAGCACTGTGTTGAACGCGATCAGACTTACTGGGTCTAGACCTGCAACGTCACGAACGTCAACCTTGTACAGGTTGCGAGCTGCTAAGAATAAATTCTCGTCAACTTCTGAAGTCACAATTAACACGTCTTCTAAGTTCATTGCTTTCAATTTAGCTTTCAGCTCTTTAGTTTTAGGAGCTTCAACGCTGAATGATTCAACAACAACCAGACGGTCTTGACGTACCAGCTCAGACAGAATGCTTTTCAGCGCGCCGCGGTACATCTTCTTGTTAACTTTTTGGCTGTGATCTTGAGTTTTAGCAGCGAAAGTTACGCCACCGCCACGCCAGATTGGGCCCTTAACACCACCCGCACGAGCGCGGCCAGTGCCTTTTTGGCGCCATGGCTTTTTGCCAGAGCCAGTTACTTCCGCACGAGTCTTTTGAGCACGAGTGCCCTGACGTGCGTTTGCAGCGTATGCTACAACTACCTGATGAACCAGTGCCTCGTTAAAGTCACGGCCGAAGGTAGTTTCGGAAACTTCAAGAGCGCTTTGCGCGTCTTTCAATACCAATTCCATTACTATCTCCTCAGACCTTAAGCTTTAACTGCAGGCTTGATGATCAGGTCGCCGTTAGTTGCGCCCGGAACAGCACCTTTAACCAGTAGCAGGTTACGTTCAACATCTACACGTACAACGTCTAGATTTTGAGTAGTAACGCGCTCGGCACCCATGTGGCCTGACATTTTCTTGCCTTTAAATACGCGACCAGGCGTTTGGTTCTGACCGATAGAACCGTTCGAACGGTGCGACAAAGAGTTACCGTGAGTCATATCTTGAGTACGGAAGTTCCAACGCTTAACGCCGCCTTGGAAGCCTTTACCTTTAGATTGACCAGTAACGTCAACTTTCGCTACATCAGCGAAGATACCTACATTTAGCTCAGCACCAACTTCAATGCCTTCGCCTTCACCGTCTGCCAGACGCAATTCCCACAGTCCACGACCGGCTTCAACACCGCTCTTGGCAAAGTGACCTGCTTCTGGTTTAGTGATGCGATTGGCTTTTTTGGTACCAGTAGTAACTTGAAGCGCGCGGTAGCCGTCAGTTTCTAAAGTTTTCACTTGAGTAACACGGTTGCCAGCAACTTCAATTACTGTAACAGGTATAGAAACACCATCTTCAGTGAAGATGCGAGTCATACCAACTTTACGACCAATAAGACCGATAGCCATCTCTCAAACCTCTTCTAAGGATCTCAATTAACCCAAGCTAATCTGTACGTCGACACCAGCCGCAAGATCTAAACGCATTAGAGCGTCTACAGTCTTTTCAGTTGGCTCTACGATGTCAACCAGGCGCTTGTGAGTACGTAATTCGTACTGGTCACGAGCATCTTTATTAACGTGCGGAGAGATCAAAACGGTATAACGCTCTTTGCGCGTAGGTAGTGGAATTGGACCACGTACTTGGGCGCCTGTACGCTTAGCAGTTTCAACGATTTCCGCTGTAGACTGATCAATTAAGCGATGATCAAATCCTTTTAAGCGGATACGGATTCTTTGGTTCTGCATTGACCAGAGCTCCTAAAATGGACACATAAAAAATCACCCTCTAGCTTCTTCCTAACTGGAAAAGCAGAGCGAGATGATTTAACCGTTCGACTCCCAATCGGAGCCGCTATGATAATGACGAATTCATTGACTCATCATTTAATTCGCTAACCTAGGTTAACGAGGGGGCCATTATACTTATCTAAAATTAGATTTCAAGCCCGCTGTGTAAATAGTCATCAAAAAGACTATTCAACTTCAGAGTGGCGGGCATTTTACACAAATTTCAGAATAACGCCAGCCCAAAATAAAAAAGGAAGCCGAAGCTTCCTTTTTCAGTACTATAACTAATTCGCGATTAAGCGAAAATCTTAGCTACAACACCAGCACCTACTGTACGGCCACCTTCACGGATTGCGAAGCGTAAACCTTCGTCCATCGCGATTGGGCAGATCAGAGTCACTTTCATCTTGATGTTGTCGCCTGGCATTACCATCTCTACGCCTTCTGGCAGTTCGATAGTTCCAGTCACGTCAGTTGTACGGAAGTAGAACTGTGGACGGTAGCCTTTGAAGAATGGAGTGTGACGACCACCTTCTTCTTTTGACAGAACGTAAACTTCTGATTCAAAAGTAGTGTGTGGGTTGATTGAACCTGGCTTAGATAATACTTGACCACGTTCTACGTCATCACGCTTAGTACCACGTAACAGGATACCACAGTTCTCACCTGCACGACCTTCGTCAAGCAGCTTACGGAACATTTCAACACCTGTACAGGTTGTCTTAGTAGTTGCACGGATACCAACGATTTCTACTTCGTCACCAACACGTACAATACCACGCTCAACACGACCAGTTACTACTGTACCACGGCCAGAGATTGAGAATACGTCTTCGATTGGCATCAGGAATGGCTTATCGATATCACGCTCTGGTTCTGGGATGTAAGAATCCAGTGCAGCGGCTAATTCGATGATCTTAGCTTCCCACTCTGGCTCGCCTTCAAGGGCTTTCAGAGCAGAACCTTGGATAACTGGTAAGTCATCACCTGGGAAGTCGTATTCTGATAACAGTTCACGTACTTCCATTTCTACTAATTCTAACAGCTCAGCATCGTCAACCATGTCACATTTGTTCATGAATACGATGATGAATGGTACGCCTACTTGGCGAGACAGCAGGATGTGCTCACGAGTTTGTGGCATTGGGCCGTCAGTAGAAGCTACTACCAGGATCGCGCCGTCCATCTGTGCAGCACCAGTGATCATGTTTTTAACATAGTCAGCGTGGCCTGGGCAGTCTACGTGTGCGTAGTGGCGAGTTGGTGTATCGTATTCGATGTGAGAGGTATTGATGGTAATACCGCGCTCACGCTCTTCTGGAGCGTTATCGATTTGAGAGAAGTCTTTAGCTTCACCACCGTAGGTCTTAGCCAGTACGTGAGAGATAGCTGCAGTCAGAGTGGTTTTACCATGGTCAACGTGACCGATGGTGCCCACGTTAACGTGAGGCTTATTACGTTCAAATTTAGCTTTTGCCACGATATATTCCTTTCTTTTCAGAATAATCCTGTATCAACAGGACCATATTACATTTATGTCGTAACTTAAAATTAGCTACGAGATTCAATAATCGCTTTCGCAATGTTTTGCGGTGCATCAGTGTACTTCAAGAACTCCATGGAGTAGGAAGCACGACCCTGAGTCGCAGAACGCAAATCAGTTGCATAACCAAACATTTCAGAAAGAGGCACTACAGCATGGACTATTTTGATGCCACCGAAGCCATCATCCATACCTTCAATCAAACCACGACGACGGTTTAAGTCACCAACCACATCGCCCATGTAGTTCTCAGGAGTAGTTACTTCTACTTTCATGCAAGGCTCGAGCAACACAGGATTCGCTTCGAGCGCACCCTTTTTGAAGCCCATAGAACCCGCAATTTTGAACGCCATTTCATTCGAGTCCACATCGTGATATGAACCGTCGAACAGAGTGACCTTCACGTCCAACACAGGGAAGCCGGCGAGAACACCGTTCTTCATCTGCTCTTGGATACCTTTATCAACCGCAGGAATGAATTCACGTGGAACTACACCCCCAACGATCGCGTTGATAAATTCGTAACCAGCGCCTTCTTCATTAGGCTCTAGTTTTAACCAAACATGACCGAATTGTCCACGGCCACCTGATTGGCGTACAAATTTACCTTCAGCCTCGACTGATGCGCGAATGGTTTCACGGTAGGCCACTTGTGGCTTACCTACGTTACACTCAACACCAAATTCGCGACGCATACGGTCTACGATAATGTCTAAGTGTAACTCACCCATTCCAGAAATCAGTGTTTGTGATGATTCTTCGTCAGTCTCAACCCGGAAAGATGGATCTTCTGCTGCAAGTTTTTGCAGCGCGATACCCATTTTATCTTGGTCCGCTTTAGACTTAGGCTCAACGGCAATGGTAATTACTGGCTCAGGGAACTCCATGCGTTCCAAGATCACCTTATGATCAGGATCACAAAGTGTATCACCCGTGGTGACTTCTTTCAGACCGATAGCCGCAGCGATATCACCTGCACGTACTTCTTTCAGTTCGGTACGGTCGTTAGCGTGCATTTGCACGATACGGCCGATACGTTCACGTTTCTGTTTAACAGAGTTATAAACGCCAGAACCTGATTCGAGTACGCCAGAGTACACGCGAATAAAGGTCAAAGTGCCCACGAACGGGTCTGTAGCAATCTTAAATGCCAACGCCGCAAAAGGGGCATTGTCATCTGATGGGCGCTCAACTTCTTGCTCATCGTCATCAATGCCCTTAATAGGAGGCACATCGACAGGAGCTGGCAAGAATTCCACAACCGCATCAAGAACCGCTTGAACGCCTTTGTTCTTAAATGCAGAACCACAGGTCGCTAAAACGATTTCATTATTAATAGTACGCTGACGCAGTGCCTTTTTGATCTCGTCTTCTGACAGTGTGCCTTCTTCAAGGTACTTGTCCATCAGTTCATCCGAGGCCTCGGCTGCTGCCTCAACCAGATACTCATGCATCTCAGCCGCTTTATCGGCTAACTCTGCAGGGATCTCTTCATAAGAGAAAGTCATACCCTGGTCCGCTTCGTTCCAGTTAATGGCTTTCATCTTGATTAAGTCGATCACGCCAGTAAAGTTTTCTTCTGCGCCAATATTCAGTTGAATAGGCACACAAGTCGCTCCCAGGCGAGTTCTGATTTGCTTCACTACACGTTCAAAGTCCGCACCTGCGCGGTCCATCTTGTTGACAAACACTAAGCGTGGAACGCGGTATTTGTCAGCTTGACGCCAAACGGTTTCTGATTGAGGTTCAACACCTGAAGAACCACAGAAAACCACGACAGCGCCGTCGAGAACGCGCAAAGAACGTTCAACTTCAATAGTGAAGTCAACGTGACCAGGGGTATCGATGATATTGATGCGGTGTTCAGTGAATTGAGCATCCATACCACGCCAGAATGTGGTTACAGCAGCCGAGGTGATAGTAATACCACGCTCTTGCTCTTGTACCATCCAGTCAGTGGTCGCGGCGCCGTCATGCACCTCACCGATTTTATGAGACAAACCGGTATAGAACAGAACACGTTCTGTTGTGGTGGTTTTACCTGCGTCCACATGAGCACAAATACCGATATTACGATAACGCTCAATTGGGGTTGTACGAGCCACTATTATACCCTCTCCACCAAGACAGGTGCCTTGGCAATATCAACAACAATGGTGTGGGCCTAAGCCCACACCATCAGATTACCAACGGTAATGAGCAAAGGCCTTGTTAGCTTCAGCCATGCGGTGCACGTCTTCACGCTTCTTAACAGCAGTACCTTTGTTTTCAGACGCATCTAGCATTTCACCTGCTAGACGTAAAGCCATAGATTTTTCACCACGCTTACGAGCAGCTTCAACTAACCAGCGCATCGCCAGTGCGTTACGACGCACAGGACGAACTTCACATGGTACCTGGTAAGTAGAACCACCAACGCGACGAGATTTAACTTCGACTGATGGGCGTACGTTGTCCAGGGCTGCTTCAAGAACGTCTAAATGGTTAGCGCCTTTCTTTTCAGCGATAACATCTAGCGCCTTGTAAATGATTTTTTCTGCAGTCGACTTTTTGCCGTCTTGCATAATGACGTTGATGAACTTAGCCAGCAACTCACTGTGAAACTTTGGATCTGGTAGGATTTTACGTTGTCCTACAACGCGACGTCTTGGCATAACAATTCTCCGTATGCTTCAGGGATTTCCAAAACTGGAATTCTCAAAATAAAACTAGCTTGGCCTTACTTAACGGATTGCGTTAAGACTTAGGACGCTTAGCACCGTACTTAGAACGACCTTGGCGACGAGTGTTCACGCCAGCACAGTCTAGGGCGCCACGAACAGTGTGATAGCGCACACCTGGTAAGTCTTTAACACGACCACCACGGATTAAGATCACGCTGTGTTCCTGCAGGTTGTGGCCTTCACCGCCGATGTACGAAGTAACTTCGAAACCGTTAGTTAAGCGCACACGAGCTACTTTACGTAGTGCAGAGTTAGGTTTTTTAGGGGTAGTAGTGTACACACGTGTACATACACCACGTTTTTGTGGGCACGCGTTCAACGCAGGCACGTTAGTCTTGTCGACTTTAGGTGCGCGTGGCTTACGTACCAACTGGTTTACAGTTGCCATGTATAGCTCCGAAACAGTTGAATCAAACTCAACGATAAGGTGTGAAAAATCTATATCCCACAATGGTGGGACGCGGAATTTTAGAAAGGTAATGCCTGACTGTCAAGAAATAGCCAACTTTTGCGGCATTTTACAATAAAAAAGGCGCCATCGGCGCCTTTTTGTTACAAACTGATTACTTAATCTTGGCTACCAGCCAGGTTTAAGAGGTCTGCAAGGTTTTGTTCTGCTTCACTTGCAGTGATCTTATTCACTACAACTGGCTCGTCTTTCTTAGCACGGGCATCGTTACGGGTCTTGTGATAAGCATAACCAGTACCGGCTGGGATCAGACGGCCAACGATTACGTTTTCTTTCAGACCACGTAAGTTATCAGACTTACCACCTACGGCAGCTTCTGTCAGTACGCGCGTGGTTTCTTGGAACGATGCTGCAGAGATAAACGATTCTGTTGCCAGAGACGCTTTGGTAATACCCAGCAGTTCACGTTCGAAGGTCGCAGGTACTTTGCCTTGTTCGATCAGGTCGCGGTTAGCGATCTTCACGCGAGACACTTCGACTTGCTCGCCTTCTAAGAACTCACTGTCACCCGCAGAGGTGATCACGCACTTACGCAGCATTTGACGGATGATCACTTCGATATGCTTATCGTTGATCTTCACGCCTTGTAGACGGTATACGTCTTGTACTTCGTTCACAATGTAGTTTGCTACGTTGTGGATGCCACGTAGACGCAGAATGTCGTGCGCCGCTTCTGGACCGTCAGCAATAACTTCACCACGTTCGACTTTTTCACCTTCGAACACGTTTAAGTTACGCCATTTCGGGATCATCTCTTCGTACTGTTCACCGCCATCCGCTGGTGTAATCACCAGACGACGCTTGCCTTTGGTCTCTTTACCAAACGAGATGGTACCAGAGATTTCCGCCAGAATAGCTGGCTCTTTTGGCTTACGAGCTTCGAACAGGTCAGCAACGCGTGGTAGACCACCCGTGATGTCGCGTGTTTTAGACGATTCTTGTGGAATACGTGCTAACGCGTCACCCACGGCGATTTGCGCGTTGTCGTCGAGGTTAACGATCGCACTGCCTGGTAAGAAGTATTGTGCTGGTACTTCAGTACCTGGGATCATCAGGTCGCTACCATCAGCACCAACCAGACGGATCATTGGGCGCATTTCTTTACCCGCTGAACCACGTTGACCCACGTCGAGGATCACGATTGAAGACAGACCGGTCAGTTCGTCTGTTTGACGAGTCATGGTCACGCCGTCGATCATGTCAACGAACTTAATACTACCCGCCACTTCAGTGATGATTGGGTGAGTATGTGGATCCCAGTTAGCGATGATATCGCCCGCTTCTACCGCAGCTTCTTCTAACTTCTCGAGCACAGTACCGTAAGGCACTTTATAACGCTCTTTCTCACGACCTAATTCGTCGATGATCGCCAGTTCAGAAGAACGAGAAACGATAACCAGCTTGCCGTCAGTGTTAGTTACGTACTTAGCGTTGTGCAGTTTCAACGAACCAGAGTTCTTCACTTGAACGTTGTTTTCTGCCGATGCCCTCGATGCCGCACCACCGATGTGGAACGTACGCATCGTTAACTGTGTACCTGGTTCACCGATTGATTGCGCCGCGACAACACCGATGGCTTCGCCGTGGTTAATCAGGTGACCACGGGCTAAGTCACGGCCATAACATGCCGCACACACACCGAAGTCGGTATCACAGGTAATGACTGAACGTACAATCACTTCGTCGATTGAGTGTTCTTCTAACTTGTCACACCATGCTTCATCGAGCAGAGTGTTACGTGGTGCAAGCACATCTTCAGTACCTGGGTACAGAACATCAACCGCAACCACACGACCCAGTACGCGTTCACGTAATGGCTCAACAACGTCACCACCTTCGATCAGCGGCTTCATTGTCAGACCTTCGTGAGTACCACAATCGTCTTCGATGACCACTAAGTCTTGAGCAACGTCAACCAGACGACGAGTCAGGTAACCCGAGTTCGCTGTCTTCAATGCGGTATCGGCAAGACCTTTACGCGCACCGTGGGTTGAGATGAAGTACTGAAGAACGTTCAGACCTTCACGGAAGTTCGCCACGATTGGGGTTTCGATGATCGAACCGTCTGGTTTCGCCATCAGACCACGCATACCCGCTAACTGACGGATCTGTGCGGCACTACCACGAGCGCCCGAGTCGGCCATCATGTAAATGCTGTTGAACGATGCTTGTTTCTCTTCAACGCCATCACGGTTAATCACTGTCTCAGTTGACAGGTTTTCCATCATCGCTTTAGAAACTTTTTCGTTCGCACTTGCCCAGATGTCGATGACTTTGTTGTAACGCTCACCCGCGGTTACCAGACCTGATTGGAACTGCTCTTGAATTTCGAGCACTTCTGCTTCAGCGTCAGCAACTAAGGTGTACTTCTCAGCTGGGATCACCATGTCGTCGATACCGACAGATGCACCAGAGATAGTGGCGTAACGGAAACCTGTGTACATCAGTTGGTCAGCGAAGATAACAGTATCTTTTAGACCTAATTGACGGTAACAAGTGTTCAATAGTTTAGAAATCTGCTTTTTGCCCATGTTCTGGTTAACCAGATCAAATGACAAACCTGCTGGCAGAATTTGTGACAGCAGAGCACGACCCACAGTTGTATCTACGATACGACGTTGCTCAGTACGCTCACCATTGTCACCGATAACGGTTTCAGTGATACGCACTTTCACGCGGGCATGCAGTTCAGCAGCGCCAGTTGCGTAAGCTTTTTCAACTTCAGCAACAGACATAAAGTACATACCTTCACCACGGCCGTTGATACGCTCACGGCTGGTGTAGTACAGACCTAATACCACGTCTTGAGATGGAGTGATAACAGGCTCGCCGTTCGCAGGTGACAGGATGTTGTTGGTAGACATCATCAAGGCACGAGCTTCAAGCTGCGCTTCCAGTGTTAACGGTACGTGTACCGCCATTTGGTCACCGTCGAAGTCGGCGTTATATGCCGCACAAACGAGTGGGTGTAACTGGATGGCTTTACCTTCAATCAGTACTGGTTCGAATGCTTGGATACCCAGTCTGTGCAGTGTTGGTGCACGGTTAAGCATCACTGGATGTTCGCGGATCACTTCATCTAGAACGTCCCAAACTTCCGCCACTTCACGCTCTACCATCTTCTTAGCAGCTTTAATGGTTGTCGCTAAGCCACGACCTTCCAGCTTGCCATAGATGAATGGCTTGAACAGTTCCAGTGCCATCTTCTTAGGAAGACCACATTGGTGCAGACGTAAAGTAGGACCTACGGTAATTACCGAACGACCTGAGTAGTCAACACGCTTACCTAACAAGTTCTGACGGAAACGACCTTGTTTACCTTTGATCATGTCGGCCAAAGATTTCAGAGGACGTTTGTTAGAACCGGTAATAGCACGACCACGACGACCGTTATCTAATAGCGCATCAACGGACTCTTGTAACATACGCTTTTCGTTGCGTACGATGATGTCCGGCGCAGCTAAATCTAACAGACGCTTCAAACGGTTGTTACGGTTGATCACGCGGCGATACAGATCGTTCAGATCTGAAGTCGCAAAGCGGCCGCCATCGAGCGGTACCAGCGGACGTAAGTCAGGTGGTAACACAGGCAGTACTTTTAAGATCATCCACTCTGGCTTGTTGCCAGAAGTGTGGAACGCTTCCATCAACTTAAGACGTTTAGTCACTTTCTTGCGACGAGTCTCAGAGTTGATTGATGGCAGCTCTTCACGCATTTGTTCGATTTCTTTTTCGAGATCGATTGCGCGCAGCAGTTCTAATACCGCTTCAGCACCCATCTTAGCTTCGAATTCGTCACCGTATTCTTCTAATGCGTCCAGATAGTTTTCTTCTGTCAGCATTTGGCCACGTTCAAGGCTGGTCATGCCAGGCTCGATCACGACGAAAGATTCAAAATACAGTACGCGTTCGATATCACGCAGCGTCATATCCAGCATTAAACCGATACGGGACGGCAGTGATTTCAAGAACCAAATGTGGGCAACTGGGCTAGCCAGTTCAATGTGACCCATACGCTCACGACGTACTTTAGTCTGGGTAACTTCTACACCACACTTTTCACAGATCACACCACGGTGCTTCAAACGTTTGTACTTACCGCACAAACATTCGTAATCTTTGACCGGGCCAAAGATACGCGCACAGAACAGACCTTCACGCTCAGGCTTGAAGGTACGGTAGTTAATGGTTTCTGGCTTCTTAACTTCACCAAAAGACCAAGAACGGATCAGATCAGGCGATGCCAGACCAATTTTGATGCCGTTAAATTCTTCAGTCTTGCTTTGCTGTTTCAGAAACTTTAATAAGTCTTTCACGTTTCTCTCCTGAAGGAGTTAAACCGGGTGCTCCGCTCGCACGGAGCACCATTCTGTTGCCAAACGCGGCTAAATACCTGCGCTTATTCCTGATCCAACTCGATGTTGATACCGAGTGAACGGATCTCCTTCAGTAATACGTTGAAGGACTCTGGCATGCCAGGCTGCATCTGATGGTTACCGTCGACGATGTTCTTATACATCTGAGTACGACCGTTAACGTCATCCGATTTCACGGTGAGCATTTCTTGAAGCGTATAAGCGGCACCGTATGCTTCGAGTGCCCACACTTCCATCTCCCCGAAACGCTGACCACCGAACTGAGCTTTACCGCCCAGTGGTTGTTGAGTCACTAAGCTGTACGAACCGGTAGAACGGGCGTGCATCTTATCGTCAACTAAGTGGTTCAGTTTGAGCATGTACATGTAACCTACAGTTACTGGACGCTCAAATTCGTTACCGGTACGACCATCAAATAATTTCAGCTGACCAGAGGTTGGCAAGCCTGCAAGCTCAAGCATCTGCTTGATCTCTTTCTCTTTAGCACCGTCGAAGGCTGGCGTAGCAACTGGGATACCGCCTTTCAGGTTGTTCGCTAAGCGCAGTAACTCATCGTCAGTGAATGAATCGATGTCAACGCGCTGCTGCACTTCGTCACCTAATTCGTACACTTGTTTGATGTAGTTACGAACTTCTGCAAGTCCCTTCTCGCGCTGATCTTCCAGCATGGCAGCAATCTTGTTACCAATACCTTTAGCAGCAGCACCTAAGTGAACTTCAAGAACCTGACCGATGTTCATACGTGATGGAACGCCTAACGGGTTCAATACGATGTCCACAGGGTTGCCTTGCTCGTCGTACGGCATGTCTTCAATTGGGTTAATCTTAGAGATAACACCCTTGTTACCGTGACGACCCGCCATCTTGTCACCTGGTTGGATTGTACGTTTAACCGCTAAGTAAACCTTAACGATCTTCAGTACGCCTGGTGCCAAGTCATCACCTTGGGTGATCTTGCGACGTTTGATTTCAAACTTCTTATCGAAGTCTGCTTTCAGCTCTTCATGCTGTTCAGCTAATTGCTCAAGCTCAGTTTGTTTGGTTTCATCGTCAATAACTTGAACCAATACATCTTTACGTGGCAATGCTGCGATTTGTGCTTCAGTGAAACCGGCACTTAATAATAAGTTACGCGCACGGCTCAATACGCCTTCTTCAAGGATCTTGAACTCTTCGCCTAAGTCTTTACGAGCTTGGGCAATGTGCATTTCTTCGATTTCAATGGCGCGTTTGTCTTTCTCAACGCCGTCACGGGTAAATACCTGAACGTCGATGATGGTACCTTTAACAGAGTTAGGTACACGCAGTGAGCTGTCTTTCACATCAGACGCTTTCTCACCGAAGATGGCGCGCAGTAACTTCTCTTCTGGCGTCAGTTGAGTCTCGCCTTTTGGCGTCACTTTACCTACCAGAATGTCACCGCCCTTCACTTCTGCACCGATGTAAACGATACCTGACTCGTCGAGTTTCGACAGAGCAGATTCACCTACGTTTGGAATGTCAGCAGTGATTTCTTCGCTACCCAGCTTGGTATCACGAGCGATACAAGACAGCTCTTGAATGTGGATAGTGGTGAAACGGTCTTCCTGTGCAACACGCTCAGAAATTAAGATCGAGTCTTCGAAGTTGTAACCGTTCCAAGGCATGAACGCGATACGCATGTTCTGGCCAAGGGCTAAGTCACCTAAGTCAGTAGACGGACCGTCTGCTAACACGTCACCACGAACCACTGGCTCACCAACTGAACAACATGGACGTTGGTTGATACAAGTGTTTTGGTTAGAACGGGTGTATTTAGTCAGGTTGTAAATGTCGATACCCGCTTCGCCTGGGCGCAGCTCGTCTTCATTTACTTTAACTACGATACGGCTCGCATCAACGTAATCGATCACACCGCCACGTTTAGCGGCGACTACTACGCCTGAGTCCACAGCTAACGTGCGCTCAATACCAGTACCGACCAGAGGCTTCTCTGATTTCAGTGTTGGTACCGCTTGACGTTGCATGTTCGCACCCATCAATGCACGGTTCGCGTCGTCGTGTTCTAAGAACGGGATCAGTGACGCAGCAACAGAGATAATCTGTTGTGGCGATACGTCCATGTATTGAATGTCAGACGCGCGCATAAAGGTAGATTCACCTTTGTGACGACATGCGATCTGCTCTTCAACCATGCGGCCTTCAGAGTCAACTTCGATGTTCGCCTGTGCAATCACATAACGACCTTCTTCAATCGCTGACAAGTATTCCACATCATCAGTGATCACACCGTCTACCACTTTGCGGTATGGTGTTTCTAAGAAGCCGTAAGAGTTAGTACGGGCAAAGCTTGCTAATGAGTTGATCAGACCAATGTTTGGACCTTCAGGGGTCTCAATTGGACATAAACGACCATAGTGCGTTGGGTGTACGTCGCGGACTTCGAAGCCTGCACGTTCACGGGTCAAACCACCTGGGCCTAGAGCAGAAATACGACGCTTATGCGTTACTTCTGACAGCGGGTTGTTTTGGTCCATGAATTGTGACAGCTGAGAAGAACCGAAGAACTCTTTCACTGCAGCAGAGATTGGCTTAGCGTTGATTAAGTCTTGTGGCATCAGCTCGTTCAGATCGCCTAATGACAGACGTTCACGCACGGCGCGCTCAACACGGACCAGACCAACACGGAATTGGTTTTCAGCCATTTCACCCACAGAACGAATACGACGGTTACCTAAGTGGTCGATGTCGTCCACTTCGTCAAAGCCGTTACGGATGTGAATGATGTTCTTCATTACTGCAACGATGTCTTCTTTAGACAGTACGCCGCTACCTTCGTCATCAGGAATGCTGAGACGACGGTTGAACTTCATACGACCTACTTTAGACAGGTCATAACGTTCTTCGCTGAAGAATAAGTTTTGGAACAGGGCTTCTGCTGCATCTTTGGTTGGTGGCTCACCAGGACGCATCATGCGGTAGATCTCAACTAACGCTTCTAAGCGGTTAGTGGTTGGATCGATACGCAGAGTGTCAGAGATGTAAGCACCGTGGTCTAGCTCGTTGATGTACAACGTGCTCAGCTCTTTGATGCCTGCCAGTGATAACTTCGCTAAGTCTTCTAAGCTGATTTCACTGTTAGCAGAAACTAATACTTCGCCCGTGTCCGGATCGATGTAATCTTGGGCTGCATATTTGCCCACGATGTACTCAACTGGTACTTCGAGTTCAGTGGTGTTGGTTTTTTCGAGTTGGCGAATATGACGTGCAGTCACGCGACGGCCCGCTTCTACCAATACAGTACCTTCAGCATCCTTGATGTCGTAGCTGGCGGTTTCGCCACGCAGACGCTCAGGTACTAAGGTCATAACCAGAGTATCTTTCTTGATCTTGAATTCAACGCGTTCGAAGAACAGGTCGAGGATCTCTTGAGTAGAGTACTCTAATGCGCGCAGAATGATGGTCGCAGGTAATTTACGGCGACGGTCAATACGTACGAACAGCGCATCTTTAGGATCGAATTCAAAGTCTAACCATGAACCACGGTAAGGAATGATACGTGCGTTATACAGCACCTTACCTGATGAGTGGGTTTTACCACGGTCGTGATCGAAGAATACGCCTGGGCTGCGGTGTAATTGAGATACGATTACACGCTCAGTACCGTTGATCACAAAGGTACCGTTGTCAGTCATCAATGGGATATCGCCCATGTAGACTTCTTGTTCTTTAATATCTTTTACAGTGCCGGCCGCTGCTTCACGATCATACAACACCATGCGTAATTTAACGCGCAGTGGAGCTGAATATGTAACACCACGGATCTGACACTCTTTCACATCAAAAACAGGCTCGCCAAGCTTATAGCTGACGTATTGCAGTTCTGAATTACCAGAAAAGCTCTTGATGGGAAAAACGCTACGGAAGGCGGCTTCTAGGCCGCGCTCACCGGTAGGATCTTGATCGGTGAACTTCTTAAAAGAGTCTAACTGAATAGACAAAAGGTAAGGAATATCCAACACCTGTGGACGCTTACCAAAGTCTTTGCGAATACGCTTCTTTTCAGAATAGGAGTAAACCATGGGTTTCCTCTGCTTGCGAGATGTGACCAAGACTGAACTTATAACATTCGTCATTAAATTCAGCACGTTTGCCCATCACCGTTGATGGCAAGAACCTAACCAGTAATCTCTGCTAGGGACTGCAAAATTTGGCGATAAACGGTGAAAAAAAATCGCCGACGCATATAGCGCAAAAAAGGCCGACGGTTAAAAAACCGCCAGCCTCCACCCAATTGGCTTGGGTGAGTAAGCTACATAATAGCTTACTTGATCTCTACTGTAGCACCAGCTTCAACCAGTTCTTTCTTCAGAGCTTCAGCTTCTTCTTTAGAAACGCCTTCTTTAACTGCTACTGGAGCAGCTTCAGACATTGCTTTAGCTTCTTTCAGGCCTAAACCAGTTGCGCCACGGATTGCTTTAATAACAGCAACTTTGTTGTCGCCGTGAGCAGTTAACATAACAGTGAATTCTGTTTGTTCTTCAGCAGCAGCACCTGCATCAGCAGCACCGCCAGCAACTACTGCAGCAGCAGCAGAAACGCCGAACTTCTCTTCCATAGCTTCGATCAGTTCAACAACTTCCATTACAGACATAGCTGCAAAGGCTTCTAAGATTTGGTCTTTAGTGATAGACATAACAAATGTTTCCTATTGTTCTGAATTCAATTTTATTAAGCAGCCAGCTTAAAATTAAGCGGCTTCTTGTTTTTGATCGCGCAGGGCGGCCAGAGTACGAACGAACTTGCCAGCAGATGCTTCTTTCATAGTCATCATTAACTGTGCTAGTGCTTCTTCGTATGTTGGCAGTTTCGCCAAACGATCAATTTCAGCTGCAGGGATGAAATTCCCTTCAAAGGCTGCGCCTTTAACTTCGAAGTTAGCTTGCTCTTTAGCAAAGTCTTTTAACAGACGTGCTGCAGCACCTGGGTGCTCGTTAGAGAAAGCAATCAAAGTTGGGCCAGTGAACGTTTCTGCTAGGCACTCAAATGCAGTACCTTCAACAGCACGACGAGCCAGAGTGTTACGTACTACACGTACATAAACACCAGCTTCACGAGCTTTTTTACGCAGACCGGTCATAGCACCTACAGTTACACCGCGTGAATCAGCGGCTACTGCAGATAGCGCACCTTTGGCAGCTTCGTTGACTTCAGCAACAATCGCTTTTTTGTCTTCGAGTCTTAATGCCATTGGCTTTACTCCTGGATTCCACCTAGGGTATTCCCCTAGTATTTACCATACTAAATACTTATGTATTTAGTGACTTACGGTGCAGATTATCCAGTAAAAAAATTTAGCTGGGGCCTGACACCGTCTACGCAGGAAATTAAGTAAACCGATAAGGAAAACACCTGCGGTCTTGGACGGAAGCCCGTTTCACGATGCGTTACACATCAAAAACAGGCTTCAACCCACAAAGTGCGCGCATTATAGACTAATGCGCTCACCTTGTAAAATTAGTTAGCTGTATCGAGAGTCGCTTGGTCGATAGCTACACCTGCACCCATAGTGGTAGAGATGCTAACTTTCTTCACGTATACACCTTTAGCAACTGCAGGCTTAGCCTTTTTCAGTGCAGAGATTAACGCTTCCAAGTTTTCTTTCAATTGAACTGGTGTGAAATCCACTTTACCGATAGTTGTGTGGATAATACCGTTCTTGTCGTTACGGTAACGAACTTGACCAGCTTTAGCGTTCTTAACTGCTTCAGCAACGTTTGGCGTTACTGTGCCAGTTTTTGGGTTAGGCATTAAACCACGTGGGCCTAAGATTTGACCTAACATACCAACAACGCGCATTGCATCTGGAGATGCGATAACTACGTCGAAGTTCATTTCACCGGCTTTGATTTGCTCAGCCAGATCATCCATACCAACGAGTTCTGCACCAGCAGCTTTTGCAGCTTCAGCATTTGCACCTTGTGTAAATACTGCAACGCGAACTTCACGACCAGTACCGTGTGGTAATACAGTAGCACCACGAACGTTTTGGTCTGATTTACGTGGGTCGATACCCAGGTTAACAGCTACGTCAACACTTTCAACGAACTTAGCAGTTGCTAATTCTTTTAACAGAGCAACAGCGTCGTTGATTTCGTATAACTTAGTACCGTCAACTTTCTCGCGGATTACGCGCATGCGTTTAGTTAGTTTTGCCATTATATTAACCCTCTACAACCAAACCCATTGAACGCGCAGTACCTTCGATTGAGCGAGTCATCGCTTCAACATCAGCACCAGTCATATCGGCCGCTTTCAATTCAGCAATTTCTTGAATCTTAGCACGAGCGATAGTACCTACTTTCTGAGTGTTTGGACGTGGAGAACCTGATTTCAGGCCTGCAGCAGTCTTCAGTAAGTAAGAAGCTGGCGGAGTCTTAGTTTCGAAAGTGAATGAACGGTCACTGTACACAGTGATCACGACTGGAATAGGCATGCCTTTTTCCATTTTTTCTGTACGGGCGTTGAACGCTTTACAGAATTCCATGATGTTCACACCTTTCTGACCCAGAGCTGGACCAACTGGTGGTGAAGGGTTCGCAGAACCTGATTTCACTTGTAGCTTAATATAAGCATCAATCTTTTTTGCCATCTGACATTTCCTCAGTTTGGGTTCAAACGCGCATCAGCGACATGCCGACGTGCTCCCCCGAAAACAACGGGTGCGGATTATATAGAAATCCGCACCCGTTGCCAAACGGATTTTTGTATTTAATTTAATCAGCCTTTTTCGACCTGATTAAAATCGAGCTCAACAGGTGTAGAACGACCAAAGATCATTACTGACACTTTTACGCGGCTCTTGTCATAATCCACTTCTTCAACAGTACCGTTAAAGTCAGCAAATGGACCATCACAAACACGCACCACTTCGCCCGGCTCGAAAATAACACGGTGAGTCGGTGAAGCTGTGGTTTCTTGTAAGCGACGCAGAATTGCATCCGCTTCTCTATCTGAAATTGGGGCAGGACGATCAGAAGTTCCGCCAATAAAGCCTAAAACACGCGGGATGCTTTTGACTAAATGCCAGCTGTCATCGTTCATTTCCATCTGGACTAGAACATAACCAGGGAAAAACTTACGCTCGCTCTTACGACGCTGGCCTGCACGCATTTCAATGACTTCTTCAGTCGGAACCAATACTTCGCCGAAGTACTCTTCCATGCCGTGCATTTTAATGTATTCAATCAGTGACTTACAAACTCGGCTTTCATAGCCTGAGAATGCCTGCACTACATACCATCTTTTTTTAGCTTCTTTAGCTTCAGTCATTCGAGGTGCCTATACGCCAGTGATGAAATTGACAATGTGCATTAACACTGCATCTAAACCCCATAAAACAAGGGCTAAAATACCTGTTGCAGCAAGGACAATAAAAGTGGTGTTAAGCGCTTCTTGACGTGTTGGCCATACGACCTTGCGCACTTCAATTTGCGACTCACGAGCGAACGCTAAGGCTTTCTTACCCTTTTCTGTTTGCAGGGCAATAAAACCAGCAATAGCGAATGCAACGATAACAGCCAGTGCACGGATCACGGCACTTGTCTCGCTATACATTTGATTGCCAATAACAGCAGCGGCCAGCAATAGGATCGCTAAACCCCACTTCACGATATCCAGAGAGTTAGTCTGGTTTTCAGTATTTGTTGTCATCGGTTATTCCGTTACTCAATACGGCCTGAGCTTGAGCACAATAATTAGGGACATACGACCCAGTTACAATACGCTTTAGATACTCTGCATTCCGAATACCCTTAGAAACGCATGTTGCATAAGCTCAGGGTCAAAAATCGGCCATAGATTGTATTCTTATTCGACTTTGTTAGCAAGGATGCACAGCCGTTGCAACCCACAAAACCTAGTAAATAATCGACTTAAACAAAAAAGGAAGCCGAAGCTTCCTTTTTCAGTACTATAACTAATTCGCGATTAAGCGAAAATCTTAGCTACAACACCAGCACCTACTGTACGGCCACCTTCACGGATTGCGAAGCGTAAACCTTCATCCATCGCGATTGGGCAGATCAGAGTCACTTTCATCTTGATGTTGTCGCCTGGCATTACCATCTCTACGCCTTCTGGCAGTTCGATAGTTCCAGTCACGTCAGTTGTACGGAAGTAGAACTGTGGACGGTAGCCTTTGAAGAATGGAGTGTGACGACCACCTTCTTCTTTTGACAGAACGTATACTTCTGATTCAAAAGTAGTGTGTGGGTTGATTGAACCTGGCTTAGATAATACTTGACCACGTTCTACGTCATCACGCTTAGTACCACGTAACAGGATACCACAGTTCTCACCTGCACGACCTTCGTCAAGCAGCTTACGGAACATTTCAACACCAGTACAGGTTGTCTTAGTAGTTGCACGGATACCAACGATTTCTACTTCGTCACCAACACGTACGATACCACGCTCAACACGACCAGTTACTACTGTACCACGGCCAGAGATTGAGAATACGTCTTCGATTGGCATCAGGAATGGCTTATCGATATCACGCTCTGGTTCTGGAATGTAAGAATCCAGTGCCGCTGCTAATTCGATGATCTTAGCTTCCCACTCTGGCTCGCCTTCTAGCGCTTTCAGAGCAGAACCTTGGATAACTGGTAAGTCATCACCTGGGAAGTCGTATTCTGATAACAGTTCACGTACTTCCATTTCTACTAATTCTAACAGCTCAGCATCGTCAACCATGTCACACTTGTTCATGAATACGATGATGAATGGTACGCCTACTTGGCGAGACAGCAGGATGTGCTCACGAGTTTGTGGCATTGGACCGTCAGTAGAAGCTACTACCAGGATCGCGCCGTCCATCTGTGCAGCACCAGTGATCATGTTTTTAACATAGTCAGCGTGGCCTGGGCAGTCTACGTGTGCGTAGTGGCGAGTTGGAGTATCGTATTCGATGTGAGAGGTATTGATGGTAATACCGCGCTCACGCTCTTCTGGAGCGTTATCGATTTGAGAGAAGTCTTTAGCTTCACCACCGTAGGTCTTAGCCAGTACGTGAGAGATAGCTGCAGTCAGAGTGGTTTTACCATGGTCAACGTGACCGATGGTGCCCACGTTAACATGGGGCTTATTACGTTCAAATTTAGCTTTTGCCATGGTATTGCCTCAATCCAAGAGTCTTGGTGATGAAAACATACATATAGAAAAAATCCGATGCATATAAATGACATCGAACCGATTATTTAGGTATAGGAGCTTAATATAGAAAGGCTGGTGCTGATAGGCAGATTCGAACTGCCGACCTCACCCTTACCAAGGGTGTGCTCTACCAACTGAGCCATATCAGCAACTAAATTTGGAGCGGGCAGCGGGAATCGAACCCGCGTTATCAGCTTGGAAGGCTGGAGTAATACCATTATACGATGCCCGCGCAACCTAACTAAGGCTACCTAACTACCTAGAAAATGGTGGAGGGAGAAGGATTCGAACCTTCGAAGGCGGAGCCGTCAGATTTACAGTCTGATCCCTTTGGCCACTCGGGAACCCCTCCAGTAAAATGGTGCCGGCACCAAGAGTCGAACTCGGGACCTACTGATTACAAGTCAGTTGCTCTACCAACTGAGCTATGCCGGCAAATCATTTCGGAACGGGATATTAGGTAAATGTGTGCCCAAGTGCAAGCAAAAATCGACGATTTGTTTAAAAAAAGCAATCAAATGATGCTTTTTTACACTTAAACCTAGGCTGTCGTGCAATTATTCTGCGAATACTCAAGCGAGACAAACAAACGGCGCATCGGGAATAGATTTTATATTGTCGATACTTAAGTCATGGTGTACTGTGCGATCCCTAAGCCGAGGAAAGCCAATGACGTCAAAAAATCCAATTCAAAAAGCACTCTATCTTGCCTTTGAGCGCGCGCAATGGTCTGTTTTACGGGACGCAGTGCCAATGACACTGAGTGAACAAGACTTGGAAAATTTGCGCGGTATTAATGAGAAGGTCTCCCTCTCTGAAGTAACCGATATTTACTTGCCTCTAAGTCGGTTACTCAATCTCATCGTAAAATCTAAGCAACAACGTGGCTTAGTCTTGGATGAGTTTCTCGGCCAAAAACCCTCGAGCAGTCCTTATATCATTAGTATTGCTGGTAGCGTTGCAGTGGGCAAAAGTACCACAGCGCGTATTTTACAAGCATTGCTGCGCCATTGGCCTGAGCATCCTAAGGTCGATTTAGTGACTACCGATGGTTTTCTGTATCCTTTGGCCGACTTAAAGCGCAAGGGCCTTTTGCAGCGCAAAGGCTTCCCCGAAAGTTACGACATGAAGATGTTGGTCGAATTTATTTCGGCGGTAAAATCCGGGCAGGCCCATGTTAATGCGCCTATCTATTCCCACGTGACTTATGATCGTATTCGCGGTCAGCATCAAACGGTTTCTCAGCCCGATATTTTGATCCTAGAAGGACTCAATGTACTGCAAACTGGTTTAGATTCACCGGTAGATATACGTCGCCCCTTCGTCTCCGACTTTGTCGACTTCTCTATTTACGTCGATGCCGAAGAGCACTTATTAAAGCAGTGGTATCAGGAGCGCTTTTTGCAATTCCGTAAAGGCGCCTTTAGTGATGAAAAGTCGTATTTCCATCACTACGCCAGCCTAACGGATGATGAGGCGAATGCGATTGCGGCGAAGATTTGGGACACAATCAACGGCCCCAATTTACAACTCAATATCCAGCCGACAAGAGAGCGGGCACATCTGATCCTGCAAAAAGGCCAGGATCACTTGATGTCCCACGTATTGCTGCGCAAATAGCCTATCTCGGCCTTAAACTGATTTCGCCGCCGATGTATGCCTGTGTGCCATCGGCGGTTTCAAGTAGCACTGCGCCCTGTTCGTCGACGCCACGGCAAATACCCTCAACGTGATTTTCACCCATGATTAGACGGATCTCTTTGCCATAGAATAAATCAGCCGCTTGCCAACGCATTTTGAATGCAGCTAATCCTTCGCGTTCAAATAGCTGAATATCTTTCTTAAGCTGCTTTTGCAGCGCAATCACAAGATCCGTTTTATTCGGCATAGTCGCTAAGGCGGATAGATCACTCCAAGGCTGGTCGATACCTTTTCCTTGGTCTTCCGACATGGCCATGTTGACGCCAATACCAATGATCAATTGGCATTCGCTGTCAGCCTGACCTGACATCTCAATTAAAATCCCAGCAAGCTTTTTATAATTAAGGTAAATATCGTTTGGCCATTTCACGCCGATATTATCTACGCCAAATGATTTCAATACCTCAACTAAGCTGCAAGCCACCACTAGGCTTAAGCCCATTGCCTGCGCCATCCCTTGGGGGAATGACCAAAACTGCGAGAAATATAAATGATGCCCATAGGGAGAAACCCAAGTACGGCCACGGCGACCTCGTCCTGCCGACTGGTATTCCGCTACACACAGGTCGCCACTTTTAAGCTCACCCGTATGGCTTAACATAAAGCCGTTGGTGCTTGGGATCTCATCAAAATAAAAGCAGCGATTTTCAATCGACTGAATTAACCGAGCCGAGTCGATAAGGGAGATGGGGTTCGCTAACTTATAACCACGGCCTTTGACACTGTAAATCGCCACGCCATAGTCTTCCAAAGCATCGACATGCTTGCTCACCGCCGCACGAGAAATACCCAGTTGTGTCGCCAACTCTTCACCCGAGACAAAATGTTCGCTCGACAGTAATCCCAGTATTTCGCGTTTTCTCACCCAGTTATCAGACATCGAGACTCGTCTCCCCTGTTAATCCCATAATTCTTGGCTCGGCTTCTAGCTTAACGCCAAAAACCTCATTCACTCGCGCAATAACATGCAATGCTAATCGACAAATATCTTGGCCAGTTGCATGGCCTAAATTGACTAATACTAAGGCTTGCTTCGCATGCACTCCCGCGTTCCCAAGGGCAAAGCCCTTAAGACCCGCGTGCTCAATTAGCCAACCCGCAGCCAGTTTAACCTCTCCATTGGGTTGAGCATAACCGACAATACTCGGGAAACGCGCAGCAAGCTGCATATAAGTCGCCGCGCTTACGATAGGATTCTTAAAGAAGCTACCTGCATTACCAAGTTCTTCAGGGTTGGGTAGCTTTTCGCTCCTCACCTCACAGACACGGTCAAAAATCTCCCTTGGGGTCACCGTCTCAGCGTTAAATGATTGCAACGGACCATAGGCCAATTTCGGTTGCCAGGCTTTAGGGAGGCGCAAACCAACGGCGCTTATCACAGCTTTGTCGCGTAAGCTGCCTTTAAATATCGACTCCCGATAGGCAAACTCACACTCATCGACTGTAAGCCTTAACAAGTTGCCAGACTCGAGATCCATGTATTCGACCCAATCACAAATATCGCAAAGCTCAACGCCATAGGCACCGATGTTTTGGATCGGAGCTGCACCAACAGTACCAGGGATAAGCGCTAAGTTCTCAAGACCTGGCATGTTCTGATTTAAGCTGAACTGAACCAATTCATGCCAGTTCTCACCCGCCTCAACGGCAAGGTAAAAGTGAGTGTCATCTTCAGAGCAGGAAATACCCTTAGTCAACACACGCACTACAGTGCCATTAAAATCATCGGTGAATACGATATTGCTGCCGCCACCGAGGACAAGCATAGGTCGCTTAGACTGATATAAGGATAAGCAGGTCGATTGCAGTTCTGCCTTGGAATGGACTTCAATCATGGATAAACAGGATTGATCCACGCCAAACGTATTAAACGGCTTTAGCGAATATGGAAAAGACATGGTGATGTTCTGCCGCGACAAAAGCGACATTGTAAACGCTTCACCCTAGAATTGCAGCAAACTGAGGTAGATCGGTAAAAGCAGGCAGATTAATACAGTAAGATCTTGAACAAGAGTAAAAACAACAGTGGAAGTGACAGTTAAGAACGCCAAATGCCAAACACAAAAAAGCCAGCTTATTCAGCTGGCTTCATTGTTTAATTAGGCGCTTGGCGATGACCTACTCTCACATGGGGAGACCCCACACTACCATCGGCGCGATTGCGTTTCACTTCTGAGTTCGGGATGGGATCAGGTGGGACCACAATGCTATTGTCACCAAGCAAATTTGGTATTTACTTACCTGTCTTATCTCACGCAGGCAGTAAATGAATTCGGAAAGCTGGATTGAGTTGCACTTCTTAAGTGTTTGTATTCGTCTAAGTATTACTTAGTAAAACCCATCTGGGTTGTATGGTTAAGCCTCTCGAGTCATTAGTATCAGTTAGCTCAACGCCTCACAACGCTTACACACCTGACCTATCAACGTCCTAGTCTCGAACGGCTCTTTAGTGGACTTATAGTCCAAGGGATGACTCATCTTGGGGCTCGCTTCCCGCTTAGATGCTTTCAGCGGTTATCGATTCCGAACATAGCTACCGGGCAATGCCATTGGCATGACAACCCGAACACCAGCGGTTCGTTCACTCCGGTCCTCTCGTACTAGGAGCAACTCCCCTCAATCATCCAACGCCCACGGCAGATAGGGACCGAACTGTCTCACGACGTTCTGAACCCAGCTCGCGTACCACTTTAAATGGCGAACAGCCATACCCTTGGGACCGACTTCAGCCCCAGGATGTGATGAGCCGACATCGAGGTGCCAAACACCGCCGTCGATATGAACTCTTGGGCGGTATCAGCCTGTTATCCCCGGAGTACCTTTTATCCGTTGAGCGATGGCCCTTCCATTCAGAACCACCGGATCACTATGACCTACTTTCGTACCTGCTCGACGTGTCTGTCTCGCAGTTAAGCTGGCTTATGCCATTGCACTAACCGTACGATGTCCGACCGTACTTAGCCAACCTTCGTGCTCCTCCGTTACTCTTTGGGAGGAGACCGCCCCAGTCAAACTACCCACCAGGCACTGTCCTTAACCCCGATTAGGGGCCCAAGTTAGAACATCAACACTACAAGGGTGGTATTTCAAGGACGACTCCACGAGAACTAGCGTTCCCGCTTCAAAGTCTCCCACCTATCCTACACATGTAGGGTCAATGTTCAGTGCCAAGCTATAGTAAAGGTTCACGGGGTCTTTCCGTCTAGCCGCGGGTATACGGCATCTTCACCGCAATTTCAACTTCACTGAGTCTCGGCTGGAGACAGCGTGGCCATCATTACGCCATTCGTGCAGGTCGGAACTTACCCGACAAGGAATTTCGCTACCTTAGGACCGTTATAGTTACGGCCGCCGTTTACCGGGGCTTCGATCATGAGCTTCTCTTGCGATAACCCAATCAATTAACCTTCCGGCACCGGGCAGGCGTCACACCGTATACGTCATCTTGCGATTTTGCACAGTGCTGTGTTTTTGATAAACAGTTGCAGCCACCTGGTATCTGCGACTGCCGTCAGCTTAGGGAGCAAGTCCCATCACCAACAGCAGCGTACCTTCTCCCGAAGTTACGGTACCATTTTGCCTAGTTCCTTCAGCCGAGTTCTCTCAAGCGCCTTGGTATTCTCTACCCGACCACCTGTGTCGGTTTGGGGTACGATTCCCGCTAACCTGAAGCTTAGAAGATTTTCCTGGAAGCATGGCATCAACTACTTCATCCCCTTGGGGACTCGTCATCAGCTCTCAGTGTTAAGAACGCCCGGATTTGCCTAAGCGTTCCACCTACCACCTTAAACGCGGACTACCAACGCCGCGCTAGCCTAGCCTTCTCCGTCTCTCCATCGCAGTTAGCGGAAGTACAGAAATATTAATCTGTTTCCCATCGACTACGCCTTTCGGCCTCGCCTTAGGGGTCGACTCACCCTGCCCCGATTAACGTTGGACAGGAACCCTTGGTCTTTCGGCGAGGGGGTTTTTCACCCCCTTTATCGTTACTCATGTCAGCATTCGCACTTCTGATACCTCCAGCGTGGGTTACCCCTTCACCTTCAACGGCTTACAGAACGCTCCTCTACCGCGCAACCCTAATGGATTGCACCCGTAGCTTCGGTGGTATGTTTAGCCCCGTTACATCTTCCGCGCAGGCCGACTCGACTAGTGAGCTATTACGCTTTCTTTAAATGATGGCTGCTTCTAAGCCAACATCCTAGCTGTCTAAGCCTTCCCACATCGTTTCCCACTTAACATACACTTTGGGACCTTAGCTGACGGTCTGGGTTGTTTCCCTTTTGACGACGGACGTTAGCACCCGCCGTCTGTCTCCCGGATAGCACTCTTTGGTATTCGGAGTTTGCAAAGGGTTGGTAAGTCGGGATGACCCCCTAGCCTTAACAGTGCTCTACCCCCAAAGGTGTTCGTCCGAGGCGCTACCTAAATAGCTTTCGAGGAGAACCAGATATCTCCCGGTTTGATTGGCCTTTCACCCCCAGCCACAAGTCATCCGCTAATTTTTCAACATTAGTCGGTTCGGTCCTCCAGTTGATGTTACTCAACCTTCAACCTGCCCATGGCTAGATCACCGGGTTTCGGGTCTACGCCTTGCAACTAAACGCGCAGTTAACACTCGGTTTCCCTACGGCTCCGCTATTCGCTTAACCTCGCTACAAAACGTAAGTCGCTGACCCATTATACAAAAGGTACGCAGTCACGGTCTCAAGAACCGCTCCCACTGCTTGTACGTATACGGTTTCAGGTTCTATTTCACTCCCCTCACAGGGGTTCTTTTCGCCTTTCCCTCACGGTACTGGTTCACTATCGGTCAGTCAGGAGTATTTAGCCTTGGAGGATGGTCCCCCCATATTCAAACAGGATATCACGTGTCCCGCCTTACTCGTTTTCATCAAAGGTTAGTTTTCGTGTACGGGGCTATCACCCTGTGCCGCTGGACTTTCCAGACCATTCCACTAACACCCCTCTGACTTAAGGGCTAATCCCCGTTCGCTCGCCGCTACTAGGGGAATCTCGGTTGATTTCTTTTCCTAAGGGTACTTAGATGTTTCAGTTCCCCTCGTTTGCCTCACTACACTATGTATTCATGTAGTGATAACAGCTTATGCTGCTGGGTTCCCCCATTCGGACATCGTTAGCTCAAATGCTTGTTACTAGCTCGCCAACGCTTTTCGCAAGTTACTACGTCCTTCATCGCCTCTGACTGCCAAGGCATCCACCGTATACGCTTAGTCGCTTAACCATACAACCCAAATGAGTTTCACTTGAATTGTTGCGACCAGCTGGTTTTACTTGTCTCATCTTCGACCAAGAAGATGGACTCGCCTTAGACTTGAATATTCAAGACACTTAAAAAGTGTTTTAAGAACTCAATTTTTTTCGTATTAACACAACGACAGACATCATTGTATTAATTACTATCAGCTTTCCAAATTGTTAAAGAGCGGGCTTAAAAAAGCCAAAGATAATTTTTCAGTTTATCTTTGGCATCTCTAACCAGATTGCAGTAAGTGGTGGAGCTATGCGGGATCGAACCGCAGACCTCCTGCGTGCAAGGCAGGCGCTCTCCCAGCTGAGCTATAGCCCCATTTACATGCAGTGCGAGTATCAGATGTCCCAACCCTCAAAGGATTGGTGGGTCAGAGTGGACTTGAACCACCGACCTCACCCTTATCAGGGGTGCGCTCTAACCAGCTGAGCTACAGACCCATCTTTTACTCTATCTTCTATCAAGCAAATCTGTGTGAACACTCAACAAACATCGAGTTAGTCGTATAGGTAAGGAGGTGATCCAGCCCCAGGTTCCCCTAGGGCTACCTTGTTACGACTTCACCCCAGTCATGAACCACAAAGTGGTGAGCGCCCTCCCGAAGGTTAAGCTACCCACTTCTTTTGCAGCCCACTCCCATGGTGTGACGGGCGGTGTGTACAAGGCCCGGGAACGTATTCACCGTGGCATTCTGATCCACGATTACTAGCGATTCCGACTTCATGGAGTCGAGTTGCAGACTCCAATCCGGACTACGACGAGCTTTGTGAGATTAGCTCCACCTCGCGGCTTTGCAACCCTCTGTACTCGCCATTGTAGCACGTGTGTAGCCCTACTCGTAAGGGCCATGATGACTTGACGTCGTCCCCACCTTCCTCCGGTTTATCACCGGCAGTCTCCCTAGAGTTCCCACCATTACGTGCTGGCAAATAAGGATAGGGGTTGCGCTCGTTGCGGGACTTAACCCAACATTTCACAACACGAGCTGACGACAGCCATGCAGCACCTGTCTCAGAGTTCCCGAAGGCACTAAGCTATCTCTAGCGAATTCTCTGGATGTCAAGAGTAGGTAAGGTTCTTCGCGTTGCATCGAATTAAACCACATGCTCCACCGCTTGTGCGGGCCCCCGTCAATTCATTTGAGTTTTAACCTTGCGGCCGTACTCCCCAGGCGGTCTACTTAATGCGTTAGCTTGAGAGCCCAGTGTTCAAGACACCAAACTCCGAGTAGACATCGTTTACGGCGTGGACTACCAGGGTATCTAATCCTGTTTGCTCCCCACGCTTTCGTGCCTGAGCGTCAGTCTTTGTCCAGGGGGCCGCCTTCGCCACCGGTATTCCTCCAGATCTCTACGCATTTCACCGCTACACCTGGAATTCTACCCCCCTCTACAAGACTCTAGTTTGCCAGTTCGAAATGCAATTCCCAGGTTGAGCCCGGGGCTTTCACATCTCGCTTAACAAACCGCCTGCGCACGCTTTACGCCCAGTAATTCCGATTAACGCTTGGACCCTCCGTATTACCGCGGCTGCTGGCACGGAGTTAGCCGGTCCTTCTTCTGTAGGTAACGTCACAGCTGCAAGGTATTAACTTACAACCTTTCCTCCCTACTGAAAGTGCTTTACAACCCGAAGGCCTTCTTCACACACGCGGCATGGCTGCATCAGGGTTTCCCCCATTGTGCAATATTCCCCACTGCTGCCTCCCGTAGGAGTCTGGGCCGTGTCTCAGTCCCAGTGTGGCTGATCATCCTCTCAGAACAGCTAGGGATCGTCGCCTTGGTGAGCCATTACCTCACCAACTAGCTAATCCCACCTAGGTTCATCCAATCGCGAGAGGCCCGAAAGTCCCCCTCTTTCCCCCGTAGGGCGTATGCGGTATTAGCAGTCGTTTCCAACTGTTATCCCCCTCGACTGGGCAGATCCCTAGGCATTACTCACCCGTCCGCCGCTCGCCACCTCAGGAGTAAACTCCCTTGTGCTGCCGCTCGACTTGCATGTGTTAGGCCTGCCGCCAGCGTTCAATCTGAGCCATGATCAAACTCTTCAATTAAAAGTTTTTTTGTTTCCGAAGAAACGGCTCAATGAATTCTGAATCGACTTAACTTAATAAGTCGTTGTACATATTGCTATGAACACTCATTCATTGATGTAAATTTTCATTACTCGCCAAATGGCAGAGTAATTTCGATTAACTCAACACCTGTGAGTGTCCACACAGATTTGCTTGATAAATTGTTAAAGAGCGTTGACCATCGCCTTATCACAAGTGATTTCAGCGGGTCAGGGCTGCGTATTCTACGCATTCCCGTTTTTGCGTCAAGTAGTTTTTGCAACTTTCTTTTCGCTCATCAAGGAGTGAATCACTCGATGAACTGGCACTTGAAACTGCGTATCGCTGTCTGCCGTGTCAGTGGATGCGCATTATAGGCAGCAGAACTTTTTACGCAAGGGCTTTTTTCGCTTCTTGAAATCGTACGCCGATATTTTAAACATCATGTCTATTTTTTATCTATTTCTGCTTTGTTATTCGATTTAAAAGCGAATTTTTATCTGAGAAATGATAAATCACGCTCAATTTTTCGGCAGCGGTCTAGTGTAAAAGTAAATAATTCATTACCATATGACTTGCTGTTAACAGTTATTTATCATTTTCTATTTCATTCAGAGAGCATTTATATGCAAAAGTCATTTCTTATTGTTTTGGTTATTGCCATTCTCGGCGCAATCGCGCTATCTCAATTTGCAACTACATTACCTGCGTACATCGCTTTTGTTGCTGGCGTTATCATTACTACTCTCGTTTTTAAATTTGTCCCTGAGACAAACCAAGCTCAAGGTGCTGATGAGCAATATGTTGGCCCGACCATGACACTCTATGTAGGCAACTTGCCTTATCGTGTCCATGAGGGTGAAGTAAAGGTTCTGTTTGGTGAGTTCGGCCCCGTCAACTCAGTACGTTTAGTACGTGATCGTAAAACGGGACGTCGTAAAGGGTTCGGCTTTGTGGAAATGTCCGAAGCGGGAGCTCAAAAGGCGATGGTCAAGTTGAACGATTTTAACTTCCAAGAAAGAACCTTGAAGGTTAGAGAAGCGAAGACTCAAGATTCGGAAGCTGCCGACCGTACAGGTACCGATGAATAATCCGCGTTAATTTATCCGTTTGAGTTGATTGTGGTGATTCGCTCTAGGGTTGAAAAGCCACAATCGACTAACGTAGTCGCTAATCCCTCACTGATTTCTGCTTTAGTATAAAACGCCTGCATAAGTAAATTACTGTGCGCGTCTTCTTCCTGAACTTGCTCATCACTCTTAGTCTCAGCCAACAAGGTTTTGACTCGCTTGGCGATGGCCTCTCCAGAATCGAGCAAGGTGACACCTTGGCCTAATACCTGTTGCAGTTCATCACGCAGCATGGGGAAGTGAGTACATCCAAGCACCAAAACATCTAAGTCCGCTTCGACTATTGGTGATAGCACCTGTGTTAACCGCGCCATATCTAATTGGCCCGTGGCAATCTTCTGTTCGGCCATTAGCACTAATTCGGAAGATCCGAACAGCTCAACGTGGCAATCATCGGCAAATTGGCTGATGAGTTCGTAGGTATAGTGGCGCTTGACCGTACCAGGAGTGGCCAGCAAACCGATACGCTTACTTTTAGATAACTGCGCCGCGGGTTTAATGGCGGGGACAACACCCACCACAGGAATAGATAGAGTGGCACGCAGCGCGGGCAGCACAACAGTACTCGCGGTATTGCAAGCTACGACAACAATGGCGGCGTGGGTACGCTCGACGACTTGGTCGATGAGCGCAACACAACCCGAGATAAGTTCCTGCTCTTCTAATTCGCCATAGGGCAATCTGGCATTATCGAATAAATAGCAGTAATCGTGATGTGGGAGCAGTTTGCGAATTTCGGCCAATACGGATAGACCGCCGATGCCAGAATCGAATACTAATATTGGTTGCGACAAGCCGGTCTCCAGTTAATTCGTTGCCCCATGCGCGGGCGGATTTTCCCACAGCTTTGCTCAAACCGCAAAACCAAGATGCTGGACATTCGTGTCACCTAGTATAAAATTTGCGCCCCAATTTACAGCCACGGTGAATCGACAATGAACTTAGCAGCAATGGATCCCACGACCTATGATGCGCAACTAACGGCAAAGCGTATCAAGCTAGAGCAGGCCTTTGCCCAATTTGAGACACCGAGTGTTGAAGTGTTTGCCTCAGAACCTGCCCACTATCGGATGCGCGCCGAGTTTCGCGTATGGCACGAGGGCGACGATTTATACTATTACATGTTCGATAAAGTATTGAACGACAAAGTTCGTTGCGATCAATACTTACCCGCGAGTGCCTTAATCAATCAGATGATGGCGGCGCTGATCGCCGAGTTAAAACCGAACCACAGCCTACGCCATAAACTCTTTCAGGTTGATTTTTTATCAACGCTCAGTGGTGAGATTCTCGTGTCACTGCTGTATCACAGACAGCTTGATGATCAATGGCGCAGCGAAGCCGCTGCACTTAAAGCCAGATTGAGCAGCCAATTTAAGGTCAATATCATTGGCCGTGCGCGCAAACAGAAAATCGATTTAGATAAAGACTTTGTGGTTGAGTCACTGCAAGTGAATGACAAAGTTTTCCATTACAAACAAATCGAAAACAGCTTTACCCAGCCAAATGCCAAGGTGGCAATCAAGATGCTGGAATGGGCTATTGACGTGACTCAACGCAGCCAAGGCGATTTACTGGAGCTTTACTGTGGTAATGGCAACTTCTCCATCGCGCTGGCACAAAACTTTAATCGCGTGCTCGCGACCGAGTTAGCTAAACCTTCGGTGGATGCTGCCCAGTACAATATCGAAGTCAACAATATCGATAATCTGCAGATTATCCGTATGTCGGCGGAAGAATTTAGCGATGCGATGGCGAAAAAGCGCAGCTTTAGACGCTTAGAAGGCATAGATCTGGATAGCTATGTCTGCAACACCATTTTTGTCGACCCGCCACGAGCAGGTATCGACCCCGCCACGTTGGAGCTAGTGCAAGGTTATGAGCGGATCCTGT
The DNA here is from genome assembly GCF_029843705.1 of Shewanella sp. GD03713. NCBI lineage: Bacteria > Pseudomonadati > Pseudomonadota > Gammaproteobacteria > Alteromonadales > Shewanellaceae > Shewanella > Shewanella sp. GD03713. The sequence continues at coordinate 194,062 of NZ_JAOCIW010000001.1, read as the reverse complement.
ATATCTCTTGTAATCCCGACACCTTGAAAGACAATTTGCAGCAATTAAATCAGACCCATAAAGTCACCCGTTTTGCCCTGTTCGATCAGTTCCCTTACACCGACCATATGGAAACAGGTGTACTGCTTGAGCGTCGTTAGGCGACTCTATGTACCTAAAAATAAAGGAGCCATTGGCTCCTTTATTTTTGGACTAAATCACAATCTTACTTAACGATGCTCAACCTTGTGTTGTAAGGCTTCGGCGCCCTTTGCCACCATACGTAATTGCATCACCAGTTGATCGGCAAGCACTTTACGATCGGCGCGCTTCATATCCAGTGCCGACGCTCCGGCGTTAAACACTAAGGTCACTAGCGCTTCAGCCTGTGCTCTGGCGAGCATAGGCGTGCGGCCCGCTGTCGCTTCGGTGTAATGGGCCAGTTCAGAGATAAAATGTTCAATCTCGCGGGCTACCGCGGCGCGGAAGGCCGCCGAAGTACCTGAACGCTCATGTAGTAAGATTCTGAAAACGTTTGGATTAGAATCAAGTACTTCCATAAAGGTATCGACAGAAATGCGGATCACACTGCCCCCGGCTTCGGCACGTTGCCGCCCCTTTCGCATCATCTGCCTTAGAGTCAGCCCGCCTTCGTCGACCATGGTCAACCCAAGCTCATTCATATCCTTAAAATGACGATAAAAGGATGTGGGCGCAATGTTGGCTTCCCTCGCCACCTCACGCAAACTTAAGCTAGAGAAACTTCGCTCAGCACTGAGCTGGTTAAACGCCGCATCGACCAATGCCCGCCGAGTTTTCTCTTTTTGCTGTGCACGAATACCCATTCTTCAATCCGCTAACTGAATGTAATGACGCGATAATACCGCTTTTGCGTCTGAAACACAGCCCCATCCACCTTGACCAAACAAGATTGCTAGGCTAAATTAGCTTACAGTTGTACGCTCAAATGCGGATATTGGAAACTATAATGAATAAACCCCCTATCATCTGGCTAAATGTCATCCTCTTTAGCCTCACCTTCCTCAGTGCAGTTATCCTCGTTCCTTGGTATGGCATAGCCCACGGTTATGGCGCCAGCGAATGGATTGCTTTTGTGGTGTTAGCCTTTGCCAGTGGTCTGTCGATCACAGCGGGTTACCATAGACTCTGGTCGCACAAGGCCTATAAAGCTCACCCTGCGGTACGTTTCCTCTACGCGCTTGGCGGAGCATTAGCATTACAAAACAGTGCATTACATTGGGCATCCGATCATCGTGTGCACCATAAGCATGTCGATGACAATGATAAAGACCCCTACTCGGCTAACATGGGTTTCTGGTACAGCCATATCGGTTGGATGCTGCGCGAATATCAAGCCCAACGTTACCATGACTACCAAAACGTGCGTGATTTGCAGAACGACCGTATTGTTATGTGGCAACACAAGCACTATCTCGCCCTCGTAATTCTGATGAACATTGGTTTGCCCGCGCTACTCGGCTGGTTCACTGGTAATATCGCTGGCATGTTGCTGATGGCAGGATTGCTGCGCTTAGTCGTTGTGCATCACTGCACCTTCTTCATTAACTCCCTCGCCCACGTGTGGGGTAGCCAACCTTATACCGATAAAAACACCGCCCGTGACAACGGTTTTCTAGCGATGTTGACCTACGGTGAGGGTTACCATAATTTCCACCATATCTTCGAAAATGATTACCGTAACGGCATTAAATGGTGGCATTACGATCCGACTAAGTGGTTGATTAAGGCGTTATCTTGGGTTGGCTTAGCCAAAGACCTACGCACCAGTCCACAGGAGCGGATTGAGAGCGCACGCTTGCAGATGCAACTGCTGAATGCCAAAAATAAAGTGATCCATCTGCCCAATGCCGATGAAGTGATTGAGAAAATCCAACAGGAATACGAGTTAATGAAGGAACATTTACTCGAATACTATCAGGCAAAAAAGGCGCTGCTAGAAGCCAAGCGTAAGCAACTGGTCGATCAACAGTTGCTACTGCAAGTCGAAGAATTAAAGACACGATTCCTGACTCAGCAAAAAAGCTGGAAGAGCCTCACGGCAAGTTATAGCTAGACCACAATTCTCGGTAAAAATCATACGGCCGCCTTGCATGGTGGCCGTATCCTATTATGATGATGCCTCAATCACTTTTTACAGGATGTAGGGCTCATGTCGAATTCCGCTGTATCTTCCGCCGATAGCATTAAACTCACAGAATATAGTCATGGTGCCGGCTGCGGCTGTAAAATTTCCCCTAAAGTACTGACCACGATTCTTGCCTCGCAGCTGCCTGTATTTACCGATCCTAACCTGTTGGTCGGCAATCAAAGCCGTGATGATGCAGCCGTTTACAAGCTCAACGATGAAATCGGCATTATCAGCACCACCGACTTTTTTATGCCTATCGTAGATGATCCCTTTACCTTTGGCCGTATCGCCGCCACTAATGCCATTAGTGATATCTATGCCATGGGTGGCACGCCCATGATGGCGATTGCGATTCTAGGCTGGCCAGTGAACAAACTCCCCGCCGAGATTGCACAGCAAGTGGTTGATGGCGGCCGTCAAGCCTGTATGGAAGCTGGGATAATGTTAGCCGGTGGTCACAGTATCGATGCGCCTGAGCCAATCTTTGGCCTTGCGGTCACCGGGCAAATCGCCCTCACAGATTTAAAACAAAACGATACCGCAAAAGCGGACGATCGCTTGTATCTCACTAAACCTATCGGTATTGGCATTCTCACCACGGCACAAAAGCAGAAGAAGCTCAAAGATGAAGATAGCCAAATTGCAGTAAATGCCATGTGCCAGCTCAATAGCATAGGCGCCAAAATCGCTAAGATTAAAGGCGTGAACGCCCTCACAGATGTCACAGGTTTTGGGCTTGCAGGCCATCTACTGGAAGTATGCCAAGGCGCTAAACTCACTGCCAAACTTGACCTCGATGCCGTGCCACTCTTACCGCGCGCCCTCGACTATCTAGCGCAAGGCTGTATTCCCGGTGGCACCCATCGTAACTACGACAGTTATGGCGAACACTTACCCACACTTACCGATCATCAAAAAGCCATTTTGTGTGACCCACAAACCAGTGGTGGCTTGCTAGTGGCAGTGTCGAGTGAGGCCGAAGCGGAACTGGTGGCGCTACTTAATGCCCATCAAATTGAGCCTATCTGTATTGGCTCGCTAGAAACGCCCACCTCCACCGCCAATGTGGTGCTGTGTTAATGACAACTAAGCTCATCCCCGCCCAGCAATATCACGATATCTTTATCGCTGGGCAGCCATTAATCGACTTAAGGGCGCCAATCGAGTTTAACCGCGGCGCTTTTCCTTCCTCGGTAAATCTGCCGTTAATGGTTGATAAGGAAAGGGAAAAGGTCGGCACTTGCTACAAAGCGCAAGGACAGCAAGCCGCGATAGCCTTGGGCCATTCCCTCGTGCATGGCGTGGTAAAACAGCAGCGTATTGATGCTTGGTTAAACTTTTTATCAGCAAACCCCCAAGCTTATCTTTACTGCTTTCGCGGCGGGCTACGCTCACAGTTAACCCAGCAATGGCTGCAAGAGGCAGGCGTTACCGTGCCTTATGTACAGGGCGGCTACAAAGGCATGCGCCAATATTTAATTGGTGTCATTGAGACGGCGCCAAGTCAGCAACCTTTGCTAAGCCTGAGTGGCATGACGGGAAGCGGTAAAACCGATTTTTTAAGACACCGTAAAGAAGCAATCGATCTCGAAGGCATTGCCAATCACAGAGGCTCGAGCTTTGGAAAAAACATCGATCCACAACCAACACAAATTAACTTTGAAAATCGGCTCGCCATTGCCCTGTTACACCATCAATTAGGTAATCACGCCTGTTTGTTGCTCGAGGATGAAAGCTTTTTGATTGGCCGCTCGGCGCTGCCGCAAAGCTTTTATAGCGCCATGCAGACGGCCGATATTGTAGTACTCGAAGAAGATGATGACATCAGGCTCACTCGCTTACTCGATGAATATGTTCATAAAATGCACCGAGGATTTATCGAGCGTCTCGGCTTAGAGGCAGGTTTCGAAGCCTTTAGCCACTACCTATTACAGAGTCTTGGCAGCATTCGCAAACGTCTTGGCGGAAAGCAATATCAAGAGCTGCAAGACATCATGCAACAAGCACTGTCTCAGCAACTTAATCAAAATCAAACCTCACAACATTTGGCTTGGATAAGCCTGCTACTGCACAAGTATTACGACCCCATGTACGAATACCAGTTGCAAAAGAAAGCCGGCAATATTCTGTTTAGGGGAAGTCACCAAGCCACGCATGAGTGGCTGGATAACTATCAGCGGAATAGCTATTAGCGAAATAACGGTCCCTTGGATAACCACCACTCAAAAGGCTAAAAACAAGAAAACCGTGTGCTAACTGCCACGGTTTTCTTTATCCATCTCGTAAACTTAGGACTTATTGAGTAGATTCGCGACACTATCCCTGAGCGAGTGCCGAGTCGCACTTTGCCCATCCACCACATCCGTTAAGCTCACCGATACCTTGGACCAAAAGCGTTTTGGCATTGTGGTCAATGCATGGCCATCTTTATGACTAAAGTAAGAGCCCCACAGTCCATTGAGCGCCATAGGGACCACCGGCACAGGATCGCGAGCGAGGATTTTATCGATACCGGGACGAAACTCGCCGAGTTCACCATCGGGGGTTAAACGACCTTCGGGGAAGATACACACCAACTCGCCATTCGCTAACGCCTCATGAATCGATTCAAAGGCTTGATTGTAAGTGGCCTCACTCTGGCGCGGCGAACAAATCGGGATCACCCCAGCATGGCGGAACAGGTATTTCAGCACAGGGATTTCACTGATAGATTTATCCATCACGAAACGAATCGGCCGGGTCGACGCCCCCATAATGATCAACGCATCCACATAGCTCACATGGTTACAGATTATGATGCCAGCGCCTTCTTTAGGGATTTTTTCTCGCCCAGTCACAGTCACCCGATACATCACATGGCTGAGTAAGTAACTGATAAATCGTTGAGTAAACTCAGGCACTTGCGAATACACATAAAGCGCAACCACAAAGTTCATCACCGCCAGCAGCAGGAACAACTGTGGAATGCTCCAGCCAGCCCCCCCGAGTAACAGCATAGACAACAACGCCGACGCCACCATAAAGAGCGAGTTCATAATGTTATTCGCGGCAATCGCTTGCGCACATTCTCCCTTAGCGGAGCGCGCTTGAATAAAGGCATACAGAGGCACAATAAACAGACCACCGCTGACACCAATCATAAAGAAGTCCAACATCACTCGATAATGCTTCGGCTCGGCAATAAAGGAGTGTAAGCCATAAACAAACTGCGCATCCTCAGGTGCTGGCGGAATCGCCCAAAGCAAGTCCACACCAAACACAGTTAACCCGAGCACCCCAAAGGGCAGCAAACCTAACTCCACATGGCCAAAGGAAAAACGCTCACAGACAAAGGAGCCCACCGCAATCCCGATAGAAAACATCCCCAGTAGAAGCGACACCACAGTCGCGCCAGAGTGCAGGTGCAGCTTGGCAAAGTTAGGGAATTGGGTCAGATATGTGGCACCCAAAAACCAGAACCAGCTAATGGCGAGGATGGCCATCCAAATCGAAGGTGTTTGACGCGCCTTCTTTATGGTGCGCCAAGTGCCTGATAATGGGCGAAATTGGATTTTCTCTACTGTGCCCTGCGGCGGTAAAGCTGGGATCGCGCGGCTAGATAAATATCCCGCCAAGGCAAGGCTCGCGACCGTGATGGCCGACCATAGGGTGGCATTGTTTTCAGACACCAAAATCCCAGCACTCAAGGTACCAATCAAGATAGACAAAAACGTCCCCATCTCAACCCAGGCATTGCCCGTGACTAACTCATCCTCTTTTAAGGCTTGAGGTAGGAGGGAATACTTGACCGGGCCAAAATAGGCTGACTGACTACCGGTTAAAAACAGCAGTAATAACATCATCATGTAATTTTCGCTCACGATGGCCGCGGCGGCGCTGAACATAATGATGACTTCGAGCAGTTTTAAGCGACGGATAAGTTTGGCCTTATCCATATTATCGGCCACCACACCTGCATGGGCCGAAAACAGGAAAAACGGCAGGATAAATACCCCAGCAGCCAAATTGACAAACATGTCGACACTAATAGGTAAATCATTGACTTGGCTGAAGGTGACCAGCAGCAACAACACATTTTTATAGATATTGTCGTTAAGTGCCCCAAGGCATTGAGTAGCAAAATACGGTAAAAAACGTTTTGTTAGCAGCATGATGCTTCCCTCTGATAACCCATTCCCTGTAAATACCCAGTCACATGACTTTCTAACAAAGCGGGTAAAGATGCCGTATCGGCAAACAATTTATTATCCAGTGATAAGGCGGTGAGGCCGTGGATGCCGCCCCAGAGTACTCGGCTCATTTGAAGTTGCTGCTCAGCAGTTTTATGGGGGAATAACAGGGCTAACTCACGCTCAATTAAACTGAATAAACCCGCGATAAGCTGGCCTTGGGATTCGGGCAAAGGTTCACAGTCGAGTAACTGCAGTTCAAATACCAACTTAAAACATTGGCGCTGTGCATGGGCAAACTCAGCGTATTTTTGCGCCATGCTAATGATTTGATTGCGACTATTCTCTGCATTGACCTCGGAGAGCTCATGCATCAGCGCTTGCAACGTTGACTCAGAAACGGCTAATAGAAGGTAGTTATAGCTACCAAAGATATTGATTAAGGTACTCGGCACATAGCCAATCTGGCTAGCAATCTTGCGCAAACTCAGCTCCTGTGTCCCTTGCTGTTGCAGCAGCGCCATTGCCGCTTCTATTGCCATAGCACGAATCTCATCATGACTATGTTCTTTGCGTCTCGCCATAGGTCTCACTCCCTGTTGAATGCAGTGAGATTAACAGCCCAAAAAATAAAAAACAACGTTCAAAATAAGTTTATTTTGCGTACAGCATGAAATAAAAGCCATAAAAATGAGGGAAGAAGGGCTAACTTTGAGGTAATCGCTCGATGGAAACCTTGAAAAAAATTTAACTTTTAACGCATAAAAAACGGCGCCCTCAATCAAGAGCGCCGTTTCGACATTGAACTTTACCTAGCGGCAGTGATAGCTCATCACCACCCTGTCGGCCCCAGCACCAAAATAGTCCGCTTCGAAGGCGGTATCGACAAACCCTAAACGCTGATACAAACCATGGGCAGGATTATGGGGATCGACGGTTAAATCCACCCGCTTAACCTGAGATGGTAGTTGGGTTAAACATTGTTGGATTAATTTTTTACCAATGCCTTGCCCGCGGGCTTGCTCACCCACCGCCACGGAGAGGATCCACATACAGGCGGGGTCGCTACTTTGAGCACAGAGCAAATAGCCTAAAATCTCCCCGCCATCATCTACGGCAACCAGAAACTGCTCAGGCCAACAATCAAATCCCTGGCGGAAGAAAAAATCGGGATAACAATGGTCGCCAAAGATAGCCTGTTCGAGTTGAAAAACATCGGCTAACTCTGACTTTAATACTGGACGGATAGACTGCATGTAAAACTATTCACCAATTAAAATTTTATCCCACTCTAAATTGGGCGCACCAACAACAATAAAGTTAGGATTTTCAAGCGTCTCACGCTCGTTATAGGTTAAAGGTTGCAGTTCGGTATCCATGAGCTGGCCACCTGCTTCCTCAATAATGATCTGCGCGGCGCCGGTATCCCACTCACCCGTCGGCCCGACTCGCACATAACAATCGGCGCGTCCTTCGGCAACCAGACAACTCTTTAAGGCAGCACCGCCCATGACCACCAGCTCACAATGCTTAGGCTGATTAAACAGGGTCAACACGGATTGGGGATCCTGACGACGACTCACAGCTAACCTAAGGGAAACTTGCTCACGGTGCTGAATTTGCCGACTACTGATGCGCACTTCCTGCTTATCGGTGCGTTTATAGGCACCTAAGCCGGCAATGGCGTAATAACACACCTGCGTCATAGGCACATAGACCACGCCCATCACAGGACGATTGTGTTCCACCAGCGCGATGATCACCGAAAAATCACCACTGCCCGCAATAAACTCCCCCGTACCATCGAGAGGGTCGACTAACCAATAACGTTTCCAGCCTTCGCGCACGTTTAGGGGAATATCGGCAGCCTCTTCAGACAGGATAGGAATATCGGGTGTCAATGCGGCTAAGCGTTCACAGATCAGCTGATTCGCCGCTAGGTCCGCCGAGGTGACAGGGGTATTATCAGACTTGGTTTCTCGTTCAAAATTACCCTTGAGGTAAATCTCACGAATAGTGCGACCCGCATCCGTTGCTATCGCAATCACCTCGTCGATTAACTCTTCTGGCTTCATAACCACTCCAATCGCAAACTTCGCGAATGATTTACAAGCACTCAGTTGCTGAACGCTTTAACGAAAAAGATTATTTAAGTTGTAGGTGTTTCTGCGCTAAAAACAATGCGCTCACACTACGAGATTCGGAAAAATCGCTATTATCGAGTAACGCTTCCCACTCGGCCAACGCCCAAGGCACCACATCTATGGGTTCAGGCTCATCGCCTTCGAGGCGGCTTTCATATAAATCTTCTGCGATGAAAATTTGCATCTTGCTAGAGAAATAACCCGGCGCAAGACTAAGTTCTTTCAACAGTGTCAGCTTACGCGCCCCAAAACCGATTTCTTCCTGCAATTCTCGATTGGCCGCCTCGATAGCTTGCTCACCAGGGTCAATTAATCCCTTAGGAAAACCTAGCTCGTAATTATCTGTTCCAGCGGCATATTCTCGAGCTAACAGCATGTTGCCTTGATGAATGGGTACCACCATCACAGCGCCTCGGCTACCACCCTTCATCCGCTCATACTGGCGCTCAACACCATTGGAGAATTTAAGATGAACCTGTTCAATTTGAAACAAGCGGCTCTTAGCGACAACTTCGGTATGTAAGATTTCCGGCTTATGGTGCCGCTGCGACATAACTGCCCCTGGATAAAAATAGCAACAAACTAACTAGGATAAGTGACAATCTTACTATCCTGTCTTTAATCTACAACCTGAATTTAGTGCGGCTATTCCAAAGACCACCATCCAAGCCATGGGATTTAAATCACATACTCAGCAATGACAAAGGAGAAACGGTTAAAACTTTTCGCTTTTTACCGCGAAAAATCACCAACAAAAAGGGGCTAAGCCCCTTTTGATGTCGACATCATTTAAAACTGATAGCGCAAATTGAGCTGATAACTCAATAGATCATTCGGCTCGATATCTATGTATTGATAACCTAACCCCACGGACCAAGCATCACTGAATTGGTAACTAAAACGCACTCCCGCATACCAATCAGTACCATCTAAATCGGTCTTGATCGTTGTATTGCCCATGGTACTGCTGATATCGGCTTGCCAATGGAACAAGCCAACGGGTACTTCAAAGCGCCAACCTTGATGCTGCAAGCCTTCGCCTCCATTAGCATCAGGACAACTCATTACAGGTGTGAAGTAAAGAAATATGGATTTTGACTCAAAACTCCCACAAGTAATGTTGGCCCTGAACGAGGTAAATCAGGAAGAAATGTCATTGAGCCGCCATTCAAATCTCTCGAATTTTGAAATCATTATTTATAGATATATCGAACAGGTTTACTTAGACACTTAATTGTAATCTGGGGAAAAAGTAATTTAGGTGACAAATGTAGTTCTCACCTACGCAATCTAGGACCATTACCCCAAACAGAGTTAATACAAGGCAAATGTGAATATCTGAAAACATATTTTCGTTTGGAATAAATTCACCACTGTTTGTTGGACAAATAGCAACCACACAGGACATCCCATGTTTGATTGGAAGAAGATTGATACTGTACTGCTCGATATGGATGGCACCCTGCTCGACCTGCACTTTGATAACCATTTTTGGTTGAGTCTGGTGCCACAGGAGCTGAGCAAGCAGCGGGGATTAAGCCAGAGCCAGGCACAACAACTGGTGGAAGAAGCCTACGGCAGAGTCGCGGGCACGTTAGACTGGTATTGCCTCGATTATTGGCAATCCGAGTTACAGCTCGACATTATGGGGCTTCACCGCAACTTAGTTGACCGTATTCAGCTGCGCCAAGACAGCATGCCATTTCTCGATGCCCTTGCCGCTGCGGGTAAAAAACGTATCTTAGTCACCAATGCCCATCCTAAGAGTCTTGCGCTTAAGCTGGAACACACTGAACTGGCAAGCGGCTTAGATGCGATGATTTCGAGTCATGAAACGGGTTATCCCAAGGAACACCCACAATTTTGGCAAACGCTATTTGAAAAATTCGCCCTAGTGCCAGAGCGCTGCCTGTTTATCGATGATAGCGAGCCGATTTTGAATGCGGCGCGCTTAGCAGGCGTGGGCCATCAGCTCGGGATCAGCAATCCCGATAGCCAAAAGCCTGCTAAGGCCTTCCATGATTTTCCGGCCATTAGCGACTATCGCCTGCTGTTTGCCGATCTAGCGGGTTAATCCTTTAAAACAAAAGGCACCCTAAGGTGCCTTTATCGAATCATTCTCAAGCTTATCTAAGATTAAAGCCCAGGAATACGACCTTGATAAACCACAGGGAAGTAACCATCGCTGCCACGCTTGCCGAGCATACCGAGGGATTTACGCATATCTTCTGGCTGTTCGTTGGTTTCTTTAATCTTAGCGGCAACCTTAACCATATTGCCTTCATCTAGCTGTAGCGTGCCGATAATCCCCAACTGGTTTTTGCTCTCATCGGTGGCGAGCTGCGCTTTACCCTCGACACAACTTAGCCCCAGTTCGATATTACCCAGTGGATAATTGCCGAATTGGTTCTTCACATTGGTTTGATTTAAAAACAGCTTACCCGATAACTGCTCGCACCAAGGTTTACCTTGTTCTAGAGTTTCCACAAGCAAGCTGACTTCACCGTTAATTTCGGTTCTAAAGGGCAGTTTTGCATTGCCAATCAAGAAGCTATCAGGCGCTTCAAAACGCAATCCTTGAGCGCTGATCCCGCCCATAGACCAAGTGACGACACCTTTGGCACTCACAGGGGTTGCACGGCTACCCACTTGAAAATCTAGCTTCACTTTACCTAAAAACAACGCCCAAGGGCTCAACTCCCAGCGAACTTGTTCCAATTGGCGTTGCTGCAGATTTAAGGTTTCGATGCTGCCAGACCAAATACTGCCACTCACTCCTGAAATTCCCACATTTGCAGGCAGTGGCGTGAGGCGCACAGCGACACTGGCGGGAAATAACGCCAGCAAAAACACTAAATAAACCAGTACACCTATAATGATTTTTTTTATCAAACTCACAGCTACACCTTAACCTATTGCGCTAGTTGGATACGTCTTACTTTGACATAGCCAGGCGCGTCGGCCTCTGCCAAATCAACACTCTCAAGTGATAGGCCTTTTTTCTGCACTAAGTCACTCAAATAATTGAGTAAGGCATCGAATGGCACATCATCCATCCACACTTGGATTTTATCGCCCTGGGGCTGCATACGAGTGATCACTAATCCGTAAGTGCCCGCCGTTTGGTTAACGACCGAGCTTAAGCTGCCTGACATTGTCGGTTTAGCGCCGCTTTGTTTTAAGCCAGCGATTTTATTCGCCGTTTGCTTTACATAGGTCAGGGTCTGCTGCTGCGCCGTTAAGTTGCGAAGTGCATTGGCTTCGGCATTGGCAATGGGTGTCCAGATGCCCCAGTAAAACACGCCGATCACTAAGAAAACGGCGCCGAAGCCGACGATTTGCTGCTCGCGCGATGCAAGCCCTTGCCACCAAGTCCGCAAATTATCCATCTTATTTGCTCCTCAAGGTTAAGGTACTGGTGACCTGATCTTCACCGCTATTCATCGTACCGCCATCCATTTGGAAACGACGGCCGACTATCTCTTTAAACTTCTCAATTTGCGCGTAATTCTTGGCCGTGACTTGCATGCGGATTTCATTACGGGCGCTCTCAAATCTTAAGGTGTTTGGTTTCAGCTCGGGCACTTGTTTAAAGGCGTCCTGTAAACCATCGAGCATCGCAAAAAACTCAGCACCACTGCCTTGGCCCTGGAGTGCGCGCAGTTGGCTTTCCATCTGCGAACGTAAATTCACAATGCGTGAGTTCCCCGGCACCACTTGTTGATAAATGGCTTCACTCTGCGCCTTCAGATCGGCAATCTGGCCATTCACTTGATGAATGGTTAAGCCCTTATTCACTAAGGACAAGGCAATGGCAACGCCTAATACGATTGCGGCATTTTTCCATTGCAACAGATGCTTACTGTATTCGCGCTTCGGCGTATACACACCCGTGAGTAAGTTGATGGGCGCATGTAAAATACCGCGCGCTAGCACCAACATAGGTAAATCGAGCGGCTGCGGCTTAAGCTCAACGCCGTCCAGTTCCATCTCTGTGTAACTGGCGACCGACACTTCGTCGGCCTGCGCCGTCAGTTGCTTCATCGCAACTGGCAGCCAAGGTAAAGGCAGACTGTGGCCAGTTCCTAATCCTGTACGCAGTAATAACTCGTTACCGAAACGCATGGCCGCCCATTGGCATTCCTGCAATGGCAAGGCGAGGCAATCGGGCACGATACGCTTCACTTTTAAACCCGCTTCGGCCAAACAGCTGAGCCAAGTTTGCATTTGCTCATGGGCAACGGCCACCACACTGAGGGCATCGCCATTGCGCGGGCCAACGGTAAAGTGCATCGCATCCACATCGTCGGCGATAGTTTCTTCCAACATAAAAGGCAGGGCTTTTAAGGCTTGGCGTTGGCCTTTTTCGGGCAGATTCACGCTGGTGAGCGTCATGGCGGAGGCTGGCACCAATACATCGATAGGCCGATTTCCCGCGCGCTCGGTTAAGGTTGATAAACCTTGGGCGTTGGCAAGTTCACCAGAGGCGATAATTTCTTGTTCTTGTTCGGACCAAACCAGCCAAGAGCATGCCTGCTCTGCGGTTCTGCCTAAGCGAATAAATAGCCGTTCACTCACAGTTTTTCTCCACCAGCTTCCATCTTAAAAGATTGAGCTTGTTTGCTATTATTTTTGTCCACCAAACTGACGGGTGAGCACATCCATTTTGTTACCGCTGCCCTTTTTGAGCACACTCTCCATCCTAAAAATGGCGTTATCGACCTTAGCGCCCGAGGCGAGGAGGAAGTACTGACTGTCCACCACAAAACTGGACTTCATCGCATCTTCCCACTTAATCGACCCCATTGAGGAGGATTCATAAAAATCATCGATCTTGGCAAAACCATCGCCGGGGCGTTGGTTGATAATGCTTTCGGCCTCACCAACCGAAATCTGATTATCCAGCATGGCCGCCAGCAGCGCCGCTTGCTCGACATCTATGGTGTTCACGTTTAGCAGTTGTCTGTCATTCCCTGGGATCACACAAATATAAGGCAATAATTTCAAATAAATATCTTGGGTGTAACCTATCACCGCCCGCAACTCACTCCTGTGATTCATCAGGGTATTCGCGGCGCGATATGGCACATTTCGCGCCTCGTATTCGGCGTCTTCGGCGCCATAAGGGCTCGCGACTGTGTCCTCGTCGATATAATCCTTTAGGGTTTGGGTTAAATGATCCGCGGTAAAATCATCCATCCCTAAACTCACTAATAAGGCTTTGTATTGCTTTGCCGCTAACGGCAATTTAGGTTGACCGTTTTCCACATCTTTTGTGGTGACGGACAAAGCATTTAAGTTAAAACACGAACGCATATCGGTGATCTTGCCTGCAATCTCACCATATTCCGCCGGGAATACCACGTCGCTCATGGCCCAATATTGTTGCTTGTGTACCCGGCCTTCCGAATCGTCTAAGTCCTGCTTAAGGATTTTCTTCGCCAACTCTTCAGCGGAAATCGCGTACCAATAGGCCTGATCGTACTGGGCTAAGTTTAAGGTGCGGCGCATCGACAACTGATTACGGCTGGTAATATTGGTGGCGATAATCACCACCATGGCCACGATCAGCAACACCACAATCAGCGCGACGCCACGTTGTTTAGTCGGACTTCGCTTTATCATGCGCCATCCTCATTACCTGGGTCACCTTTGCCGGGATCTTCTTCGCCGTTACCCGAGCCATCACCGCTATTGTCTTGGTCGCCGTTGTCGTCTTTATTGTCATCGGCGTTGTCGTTTTTGTTGTCCTCATCATTGGACTTTTCTGGCGCAGCAGCACCCAAGGGCAACATAAACTTACGTTGAATTTTGCCTAAGCCTTCAATCTCAATTTCCATCGCTATGGCTTTGGGTAACTTGGTCGCTTCGACCTTGCGCTCCCATTTGTCCTCCATAAAGAAGGAATACTCGACCGAGAGCACCTTATCGATAATCACAGTCTTCATTGGCTCGGCGCCAAATTCGGGTTCGGGATACGGAAAGTACCAACGCTCTAATTTTCCTTCGCGCACCACGTAGGCAACTGACTGTATGCTGCCACGGGGCAATATGCCGTCGGGGTTGAGCCAGCCTAAGCGGTAGAACACCAAGGCCTCTGATTCCGAATCTAAAATATCGTTACCCGTTTGGAAGACTGTGGTACCACGGCCGCCTTCGAGTAATCTGGGTGTCCGCGCCACCATCTGCCCAAGGTCGCGCTCAATCGCGCCAAAGCCCTGCTGCAATGCCTTTAAACGCACCGAGAAGTTACGGGTCACTTCATCGTTGGTCAGCACAGTGCTTAACACCGCATTGGCGGCTAAACCTAACATGGCAAAAATCGCAATCGCGATCAGCATTTCCAGCAGGGTAAATCCCTTATGAGCCTTAGTTTGTTTTAAGGACATAACTGCTCACTTGTGCTGCAATACGCTGATAACGTTCATCTTCACTGACACTAATGCGGATCATGCGAAAGTTATCATCCGTGGTTTTCACCACTTCTTTACGCCAGTACCAATCCTTACCCGCGAGTTCTACCTGCCCTTCTTTTTTGCCTAATTCGGGAAATTGCGGATCGAGTCTGGCGTCGACCATTTGATTATCCGCCACCCATTGGGCAAGGGTGCGTGACTCCAGAATCGGCATGTTCGCCATCTGCTCACCTAAGCTTTTGGTGATAGAGACGGCGGCGATGGCAAACACCGCCAAGGCCACAATGACTTCGAGTAGGGTCATACCCTTAGCGTATTTCATCGGGTCGCCCTAGGGTTAAACGGCCAAGGGCATCGCCCACCACTAACACATCGAGTGGTCCCTTGTCGGTCTTGGTCATAAAGCTCAGCTCGAAGGCGCTCATTTCACCACTCGGAAACAGCAAAATCTGCGGCTCTGGATGCTTTTTCTTATCTTCCGCAGAAGGCTCGATTAAGGGCTCGTCGAACCACGACTCGTCCTTCTCATCCTCCTGCACTAAGGGTAAACCGTCGAGCACTAGGTTCAACACGACGCCGGGTTCCATTTGCTTTTCAGACAGAATCCTGTCCTTCTCCAATGGATTCCATTTACCATCTTTATAATAAACAAACTGATAGCTGGTCTTTTCCACCACGATACCGATAAATTGACCGCTCAATACGGTTTCATCCAGCACTAGCTCTGTGGCGGCGATAAATTGCTGCGCATTTTTTTCCAGCGCCTGTTGTGGGCCTGAATTGCCAATAGACATAGTCACCGCTGCCGCGGTGAGTCCCATTAACAAAATCACCAGCATCACCTCCATCAAGGTGAAGCCGGCGTGGCGCAGCGTTAACATCTTATTGGAAGTTCTGTAAGTTCCAGTTACCGATATCGTCTTCGGTACCTGGTTGACCATCTGGGCCTGCACTAAAGATATCTAACTTGCTGTTTTCGCCTGGGCTTAACAGTAAGTAGTTATTGCGCCATGGATCCTGTGGCAAACGCTTAACATAGCCTTCTTCACGGTAGTTACGTGGCTCGGGTGAAATTGTTGGTTTTTGCACTAAGGCTTCTAAACCTTGTTCAGTCGTTGGATAAACACCGTTATCTAACTTGTACATATCTAAGGCGTTTTCGAGCGCCACTATGTCAGATACCGCTTTCTGTTGGTCGGCTTTATCTTTGTTGCCCATCAGGTTTGGCACCACCATAGACGCCAAAATACCGAGGATAACGATTACCACCATCACTTCGAGTAAGGTAAAACCCTTGTGCTTTTTGTTCATTTGCATCGACTACATCTCCTAGAAAAACCTGCGCCATCTCTGAGTCCAAAGAGGCAATAATCCATAAATTAAAAACTAGCCACTAATCAAATTGTTCAGTGCCAAAATAGGTTGCAGAATGGCCATCACGATAAAGAGTACAACCCCCGCCATGCTCACCACCAACATGGGCTCGAACACACCCAGCGCCAGTGTAACATTACTCTCAAATTCCCTATCTTGGTTATCCGCAGCACGCTCAAGCATTTCCTCGAGCTGACCACTCTTCTCCCCCGAGGCGATCATATATAACATCATCGCCGGGAATAGCTTAGTGTTAGTCAACGCGGTACTGAGGCTAGTTCCTTCCCGTACGCGCGCCGTTGCATCATCCACCGCCGCCCGTACCCGCATATTTTGCAATACCTCGCTGGCAATGCGCATCCCGTCCAACAAAGGCACCGAACTGGCGGATAAAATACTCAAGGTACGCGCAAAACGCGCAGTATTAAGCCCTTTACTCACTCGGCCAATCACCGGCATTTTCAGCAAAAATGTATGGTATTTCATCTTGAAAATCGGTGATTTGAGTAGACGCTGGAACACTACCAACAGAATACCAATCGCTAAAACAACAAACAGACCATAGTGTTGGACAAAATCCGAGGCAGCAATTAAGAAACGGGTCGTCGCCGGTAACTCGGCGCCCATATGCTCAAATTGGCCAACCACTTTTGGCACCACGGCGGCCAATAACACTGATACCACCCCAATGGCGACAATCGTCAGCATGATGGGATAAATCATCGCCTGTTGCAGTTTAGATTTAAGCTGCTGGCGACGTTCGGTGTAATCGGCTAAGCGATTTAGCACCACTTCCAAGTGGCCTGATTTTTCCCCCGAGGCCACCATAGCGCGGTATAAGTCATCGAAAATATGCGGAAATTCAGCCAAGGAATCGGCCAGACTATAACCCTCAACGACCCGGGAGCGCACCGCCATGATCATACTGGCAAGTCGCGCCTTCTCACATTGCTGGCCTACCGCCTTAAGACATTCCTCGATCGGTAAGCCCGCCGCCACCAGTGTCGCGATTTGACGGGTGATCAGCGCTAATTCCGCCACTGAAATCCCGCGCTTAAAGGGCGAAAATCCCGCACCTTTCGCCTTGGCTTCTTTTTCAGTGACCGGCAGAATATCCAGCGGCATCAAGCGTTGATCGCGCAATTGGCTACGTGCGTGTCTGGCGGTATCCGCTTCGATCACGCCCTTAAGCTGCTTCCCCTTGGCGTCCAGCGCCTTATATTCAAATGCAGGCATAGCTTACTCCTCGCGGGTCACCCTTAGGACTTCTTCCAGAGTGGTGATACCTGAGAGCACCTTGCTCATGCCATCGTGGCGAATGCTTGGTACCGACTGGCGGATATATTTCTCAATCGCCAGTTCGCCACGTCCACCGTGAATAAGCTCGCGCACATTATCGTCGACCAACAATAGTTCGTGAATGCCCGTACGACCACGGTAGCCACTGTTACCACAGGCCTTACAGCCGTTAGCACGATAAATATGGCGTGGATCATCGGCAGTAATACCCAACAGCTCACGTTCACGCTCATCGGGCACATGCTCTGTCTTACATTTTGGACAGAGGGTACGGATCAAGCGCTGAGCCAATACCCCGAGCAAACTTGATGAGACTAAGAAAGGCTCTACGCCCATATCCTGCAAACGGGTAATCGCGCCCGAGGCCGTGTTGGTATGCAGGGTTGAAATCACTAAGTGACCGGTCAAAGATGCCTGCACCGCAATTTGGGCGGTTTCTAGGTCACGGATTTCCCCGATCATCACCACATCCGGGTCTTGACGCAGAATCGCCCGTAGACCACGGGCGAAGGTCATGTCCGCCTTAGTGTTCACTTGGGTTTGACCTATACCTTCTAACTCGTATTCGATCGGGTCTTCAACGGTTAAGATATTGGTATCTTTAGAGTTAATCTCGGTAAGACCCGCATACAGCGTGGTACTCTTACCCGAACCCGTAGGGCCTGTCACCAGAATAATGCCGTGTGGACGACGGATAATCTCGTCGAACTGGGCACGGATACTGTCGGTCATCCCCAGTTGTTTTAAGTCCAAATTGCCAGCATTTTTATCTAACAGACGCAGCACCACACGCTCGCCATGGCTCGATGGCATGGTCGATACCCGCACGTCCACCGCACGACCCGCAATCCGCAGCGAAATACGACCGTCCTGCGGTACACGTTTCTCGGCGATATCGAGGCGCGCCATCACCTTAATCCGCGACACCAACAAAGATGACAGCTTACGATTCGGTTTAAGCACTTCCTTCAACACGCCGTCGATACGGAAACGCACGACCAACTGCTTCTCGTAGGTTTCGATATGGATATCCGAAGCTTCTTCTTTAATCGCTTCAGATAACAAGGCGTTAATCAGCTTGATAATAGGCGCATCGTCATCGCCTTCCAGCAGATCTTCGGTTTGCGGCAGCTCTTCGGCGAGGGTGAATAAATCCATCTCGTTGCCAATATCTTCCATCAGCTGCTGCGCTTCGGAGGAGTTGGCTTGATAGGCCTGGGTTAATTTCGCCTCAAACTTGCCCGGCTCGAGCAAGACCAGCGGCAAATCCGCGCCCGAGTAACGGCGAGCTTCGAGTATGGCCGCTAATGGGGTCTTGGCGGTATAAAACAGGTTCAAGGCGCCATCATCGCCATAGGCTAAAATCACCTCATGGCGGTGGGCAAAGGCAAAGGGTAAACGCTCTTTGCTGCTGGAGCGAAATACCTCATCACCTTCGGCTTCAAGCCCTAGTTCGTTAGAAACTAGGCTTAAATCCTCGACTTGGGTTACTTGTATTTCACTCATTGTGTTTTGTCTTTGTTCTTGTTTTCATCCAGCGACTTGAGGGTCGAGTCCGTTTTACGCATCTGAGTTTCTAACCCTTTGCCTTCTTTGTAACGATCCAAAATATCGTTTACTTCCGGCGGCAGGTATTCAGATTGATTCCACTCATCCAGAATTGGCACTTGAGTATTCGGCATTAAGTTCACGCCGCGCTCTTGCTGCTCAAGTTGTAATGCTCTGAAATAGTTGTATTTACGGCCTGCGATACCTTCCATAGTCACACCATCACGGATAATGGTGGGCTTGATGAAGATCATCAGGTTCTTTTTGGTCTTCTTACTGGAAGACGACTTGAATAAGTGTCCGAGTACCGGAATATCACCGAGGAATGGTACTTTCTGGACACTTTCTTGAACTTCTTCGTTAATCAAACCACCGAGTACCACAATTTGCCCTGAGTCGGCCATCACAGTGGTGGTTAAACGGCGAGTCGCGAAGGAGATATCCACACCCGTGTTACCGTTTACACCAGAAACTTCTTGCTCAATCGCAAGCTTAACCGCGTTGCCTTCGTTGATCTGAGGCACCACTTTTAACTTCACCCCAACCTCTTTACGTTCAACGGTTTGGAATGGGTTGCTGTTGTTTGAGCTGGCGGTAGAACCGGTCAGAATCGGCACTTCATCACCGACAATAAACGAGGCTTCTTGGTTATCCAAAGTCGTAATCGATGGCGTTGCCAGTACGTTTGAGTTGGTATCGGCCGACACAGCTTGTACCAAGGCACCAAAGTCACCCATAGCCACGCCCCACGCCATACCATTCACTTTACCTAAGGCTTGGGCTAATAAAGTCACGTCGCCTTGGGTATCAGGGTTTTTACCTACTACCTCACCCGTGCTTGGGTTGGTGATATAAGTTCCCTCTTTATCCTGTGCCTGCCAAATACCGGCACCAATTTCACCAATGGTTGGACCTAAGTTATTGAACTGAGTACCACCATCCGCTTTAGATGCCCATTGCACACCGAAACCGACGTTATCGCCTTCGGCAACTTCCACGATAATGGCTTCGACTAATACTTGGGCGCGACGAATATCGAGTTGGTTGATCACGCTTTCAATAGTGCGCATTTGATCTGGCTCGGCGCTGATCACTAAGGCGTTGGTATCAGTGTGGGCCATAATATTGATTTCATTACGACGCTTACCGCCAGCCTGGGCGCTAGGGTCTTTTTCACCCTCTAGCTTTTGCGCAAATCCGGTCAGCACTTCAACCAAATCTTCAGCCTTGGCATAACGTAAGTAGCGTACCTTGGTATTACCTGTGCTGGCCTGCTCGGCATCGAGGCGGTGGATAAGCTCAACCACGCGTTGGCGGCTCTTTTCATCACCACTGACCACTACGGCGTTAATCCGCTCGTCGGCAACGACCTTGGGCGCTTGTCCAGGGAGCTGCGCTTGGTTCGCTGTCGCGCGGTAAAGGGTATCGATAATTCGCACCATCTCACCGGCTGAGGCGTATTCGAGTGGCACCACTTGTACCGAGGTATCGCCCTGCTTATCTACACGGCGAACGATTTCGACTAATTTGTTCACCACAGCTGCGCGGCCTGACAACATCAGTACGTTCGATGGGTCGTAGTTCACTACGTTACCGCCACCGGCGTTATCGTTTAACTGGCGTAATAACGGCGCTAACTGCTTGGCTTCAGTGTTATACAACGCCACGATGCGGGTGACCATTTCATCGCCTAAACCTGGGTCGTTGTCGTTGGCAACACGAATCGCCGCGGTTTTCGCATCTTTGTCTTTAATGACCTTGATGACGTTGTTTTCCATCTCGACGATGGCATAACCGTACACTTGCAGCACGTTGAGGAAGAATTGGTAATACTGCTCATCGTTGAGCAGATCATAACTGCGCACGTTGATCTTGCCGCGAATGGTCGGGTCAACAATGATAGTTTTATTCAGGTTTTTACCAACGATGTTGATAAATTCTTGGATATCAGTGCCTTTAAAGTTGGCCGCATATTGTTCAGACCAAACAAATTGCGAGGTCAGCATAGTGGCGCCAGCCACAACTCCAGCAATCAGTTTGCGTCGAATCCGTTTGTTATTCATTATTTTACTTTCCTCTAACGCGTGTTATTGCGGCAAACTAAACATGATTTCAACCAATTGTCCTTCCCGCTCCACCATGATGGAAACTTCAGTCAATTCAGGCAATTGGCTCATCATTTCTAACGCCTGACTCATCACAGTCAGGTCGTATCCATTAATCGATTTAGCAAGGTCATTGGGTTTAAAGCCCGCTTGCTTAAAGAGGTTCACATCTTTACCCGGGTTTAAACGGTAGCCCACGACGCTTTCGCCCTGTCTTACGGGAGAAATCGCGATGTAATCGGTGATTTTGCTGGGGTCGGCTAAGAGTTCGCTGCGGGATTCGGCCAGCTCTTGGGAAATTTCAGCATTTTTGCGCTGATCCACGCGGCTAACGACTTCAGCTTTTCCGCTCTTGGCCTTTTGTAATTGTTGATTCGCTGGGCTTTGACTGGTGTAAACCAAACCATCAAGCATCAAGGTTTCATAGCGACCCGCATTGGTAATGATAATCCGGTCTGCATAGACTTCTTTTAACGAAGCCGAAGTGCCTTTGATCTTATCGCCTAGGCTGTAGGTTTCTTGGCTACCACTGGATTCAATAATCGCCAGACCTTTTTGGTCAGCGGTGGATGCCACCACCCCCGTCAGTTGAATAGAAAGGGAAGTCTTTGGCGCATCGGTTACGGTTTCGACCACTTCGACTTTAGGTTTATCCGCCTTGGCGTCGGCTTTGCCGAAAAGTGCGAGTTGCTGTAATCCTGCCAGATCAATTTGCCCAGCCCCTTTACCCGCCGTGGTCACCGCAGTGGGAGACCATGCTGTAGGAGAAGAGGTGGTAGGCACGAGTTTCCATGTAATTTGCGCGGCTAAGAGTAAACTCAGAATAAAACCAAGCCAGAAAACAACCTGACTCAACGGCTTATGCGGAATACCTGCAGCTTTTGCGATAACGTTATCTAATAAATCCATATTTATGTGGACCCTCAATACAGGTCTCTGTTCTGATTATAAAAATTATCATGTTCGCCACATGCTAACCTAGGCCGCATTTGGCAACAACCCCATAACAGTATTGCAATTGGCGAAAATTCGCCATTTATGCTAACTTTGCCCGCCTCAAAAGGGTGTGAAGCGCACCACCCTTTAACATAATAGCAATGCGGCTTAGGCATTTTATTGTTCAGCATGTGAACTCATCGATCTTTTATCTTGGAGACACTATGACGCAAAGTGTAAGCGACAGTGGCAGCGTTCGACTCGATAAGTGGTTATGGGCCGCACGTTTTTATAAAACCCGTGCCATTGCCAAAGAAATGATCAACGGCGGCAAAGTACATTACAACGGTGCTCGCACCAAATCTAGTAAGAATGCCGAGATAGGTGCCGTCCTTAAGATACGACAGGGATATGACGATAAAGAGATCGTCATAAAAAAATTATCTGAAATGCGCCAAAGTGCATCGATTGCGCAGGAATTGTACGAAGAAACGGCCGCCAGTATAGCCAAGCGTGCGGTAAACGCCGAAGCAAGACGATTGAATATTCTCAATAATCCTGCGCCCGACCATAAACCGGATAAAAAGCAACGACGCCAACTTATCCGTTTTAAAGAATGCTAAGAATTACGTAAAAGTTACCTAACAGCGAGATACAAGATGATACAAGATATTTTAAACCGCTACCTGTTCGACAATGCCGATGTGCGTGGTGAACTCGTACAGTTACAAGACAGCTATCAACAGGTGATTGGCTCACACGCTTACCCACCCGTGTTGCAAATCCTGCTGGGTGAATTGCTGGCAGCGACGTCTCTGTTAACTGCCACCTTAAAATTCAGTGGCGATATCAGCGTGCAGCTGCAGGGTAACGGCCCAGTATCACTGGCGGTGATCAATGGCAATAACCAGCAGCAATTACGCGGTATTGCCCGCTGGGAAGGCGACTTAGCCGATGATGCTAGCCTCGCCGATCTATTTGGCCAAGGTTATATGGTTATCACCCTGACGCCGGATGAAGGCGAGCGTTACCAAGGCGTGGTCGCCCTCGACAAGCCAACCTTAGCCGCCTGTGTCGAAGACTACTTTAACCAGTCAGAGCAATTACCTACCGCACTCTGGTTATTCGCCGACGGTAAGCAAGCTGCGGGTATGTTCCTGCAAGTATTGCCAAGCCAAGAAGACCACAATGCCGACTTCGAGCATTTATGTCAGCTAACTGCGACCATCAAGGCAGAAGAGTTATTCACCTTAGATGCGCAGGACGTATTGCATCGCTTATATCACCAAGAAGAAGTGCGTCTGTTCGATCCTATCGAAGTCAGCTTCAAATGCACTTGCTCACGTGAGCGCAGCGCAGCCGCGATCAAAACCATTGATCAAGCCGAAGTCGAAGCCATTCTGGCCGAAGACGGTAAGGTCGAAATGGGTTGTGAGTACTGCAATGCCAAATACGTATTCGATGGTATTGATATCGCAGCTATTTATGCCAACGGCACAGCTTCAAATACCCAGCAGTAAGTCAAAATTGACTGTTAAAAGGGCACCTTAGGGTGCCCTTTTTTGTACCGCCTCAATGATCCAGCTCACACTTTACCCGCGGATAGGATACAATCGGCACACTTTGTCCCCTAGCACGCCTCGGGCGATAAATAAAAACAAATCGGCAGACGATCGATAAAAAAATAACCTTACAAATACAAGTCAATGGAGACCTCACTATGGCGGATGGATTAAACCGCGTTCATTACAACCCCTCAACAGCACAACTGGTCGAATTTGCCCTGCTACGCGGCGAAGGTGAATTGACTGCAAACGGCGCACTGGTCGCTAAAACCGGTACCCGCACCGGTCGCTCTCCTGGCGATCGTTTTATCGTAAAAGAAGACAGTTCAGCGGCTGACATCGAATGGGGACCCGTCAACCAAGCATTTGAACCCGGTGCTTTTGAAGGATTATGGGCGCGCGTAGAAGCATTCCTCGCCGATAAAGAGTTGTTTGTATCTGACCTCGAAGTCGGTGCAGATCCAGAACATTACCAACCAGTGCGCGTGACGACTCAATACGCTTGGCACCAACTGTTCGCCCGCAACCTTTTTATCATCCCAGAAGAATTTAACCGTCAAGACAAGCCTGTATGGCAAATCATCAACGCGCCAGACTTCGTCTGTGTTCCTGAGCGTGATGGTACCAATTCAGATGCGGCGGTGATCTTAAACTTTGCCGAGCGCAAAGTGTTGCTAGCGGGCCTGAAATACGCTGGCGAAATGAAGAAGTCGATGTTCTCTGTACAAAACTTCCTGCTGCCAGCCCAAGGCGTATTGCCAATGCACTGCTCGGCTAACGTAGGTAAACACGGCGACACTACCCTATTCTTCGGTCTGTCAGGCACGGGTAAAACCACCCTGTCTGCGGATCCAAAACGCTTCCTGATCGGTGACGATGAGCACGGCTGGGCACCAGGCGGCGTATTCAACATCGAAGGCGGCTGCTACGCCAAGTGTATCGACCTGAGCCAAAAGAACGAGCCAGTGATTTGGGATGCGATTCGCTTCGGTACTGTGCTGGAAAACGTGGTCATGGACGAACACCGCGTACCTAACTACAAAGACAGCAGCCTGACGGAAAACACCCGTGCGGCTTACCCACTCGAGCATATCGCTCAGCGTAAAGAAGACAACCGTGGCGCCGAGCCGCACGCAGTGGTGTTCTTAACCTGCGACGTGTCTGGCGTATTGCCACCGGTTTCTATCCTGAGCAAAGAGCAAGCGGCTTACCACTTCCTCTCTGGTTACACCGCTAAAGTCGGTTCGACTGAAATCGGTTCAACCTCGGCGATTCAGTCTACCTTCTCTACTTGCTTCGGCGCGCCTTTCTTCCCACGTCCTGCGGGCGTATATGCTGAGCTGCTGATGAAGCGTATCGAGTCATTCGGTAGCCAAGTGTACTTAGTTAACACTGGCTGGACTGGCGGCCCACACGGTATTGGTAAACGTTTCGACATCCCAACGACCCGCGCCATTGTCGATGCGATTGTCAGCGGTGAGCTGAAAAACGTCGAAACCGTACACTTAGAAACGCTGAATCTGGCCGTGCCTGTCGCGGTACCCGGTGTAGACACTAACCTACTCAACCCAGTGAACACTTGGAGCGATAAGGCACTCTACGCCGAATACGCCCAAAAACTGGCCGAAGCCTTCACTAAGAACTTCGCTAAGTACCAAGTGTCAGATGCCATCCGTAACGCAGGCCCAAAGGCATAAGCGGGTAGCGGACTCATTTAGATAATGTAATCAAATACATTGTTGAGTAAAAAAGCGCGGGTTCAGCGATGAATCCGCGCTTTTTATTTGCCTGTTGATTTTATGGCTAAGAACCAGCCGCACTAAAGTCACTGCGATAGATTTTTATGTGTTTTATTTCTTATCGATTAGTTAAACCAAGCTTAAATTAATGCTGCGTTTTTATAATCACAGATAACAATCATCATTTTTAGGAAGCGGCACCCAAATGGAAAACCATAAACCTGTCACTGGATTCCAGCGATTTCTCAATGGCGTCGAAGTCGTCGGCAATAAACTGCCCGATCCGGCGGTGTTATTTGCGATGTTTCTGGGCCTAGTCTGGCTGATCTCTTGGGGATTATCGGGTGTCAGTTTTGATGAAATCGACCCTCGTACTGGCAACCCCATTCAAGTCGTGAATATGCTCGAAGGTGGCGCACTGACGGCATTTACCTCGAACATAGTCACCACTTTTGTGACTTTTCCACCGCTCGGTGTCGTGCTCGTTGCTATGCTGGGGCTTGGCGTGGCTGAGCATACTGGCTTTATTAATGCTGGCCTGCGCTCGATTTTATCGGTGACCCCCAAGATGTTACTCACTCCGGTATTGATCGCCGTGGGAATCCTGAGCCATGTCGCGGTTGATGCGGGTTATGTACTGGTTATCCCACTCGGCGCGGTGATATTCTATGCCGCGGGTCGTCATCCCCTAGCCGGTATTGCCGCCGCTTTTGCTGGCGTATCCGGCGGTTTTTCTGCGACCGTGGGTGTGCCATCGAGCCTTGACCCTATGTTAGCAGGCTTAACTCAGGCCGCGGCAAGATTATCCGCCGACCCAGCGGCTGCCACATTAACGATTAACCCACTAAATAATATCTTCTTTACGTCGGCTTCAGCCGTGTTAATTATCTTAGTTGGCTGGTTCTTAACGGATAAAGTGATTGAGCCGCGCCTAAAAAGTACCACGGTGAATGGCAATCCCAGCACGCTGCCAACGCTTGATGAGCTGGCGCCCCATGAGCGCCGTGGTCTCAAATTCGCGATGGGCGCCATGTTGTTATGTGCCTTAGGG
The DNA here is from genome assembly GCF_029843705.1 of Shewanella sp. GD03713. NCBI lineage: Bacteria > Pseudomonadati > Pseudomonadota > Gammaproteobacteria > Alteromonadales > Shewanellaceae > Shewanella > Shewanella sp. GD03713. Next base: position 167,567 of record NZ_JAOCIW010000001.1, on the reverse strand, counting down.
CTAGTGTTTACCGCCTATGGTGACAACTCTGCCTGGCGTGGTACCGATGGCGCGCTAACCAGTGCCTCGGCTCCCTTAATGCGCTCCATTGTGGCGATTATTTTTGTGTTCTTCCTCGTGCCTGGCATAGTTTATGGCTATGTTGCGGGCACGGCGAATAACCACAGAGCCATTATTCAAGGCATGAGTAAGTCCATGAGCGGCATGGGTTATTACATCGTCATGGCCTTCTTCTGCGCTCAGTTTATTTATGCCTTTGGTCAATCCAATTTAGGCGCATTAATGGCGATTAAAGGCGCGTTAGCGTTGAAAGAATTGGCCCTTCCTATGGGCGTAACATTAGTCGGGATTGTGTTTCTCACCGCGTTCGTCAATCTATTAGTCGGCTCGGCATCGGCCAAATGGGCCTTGATTGGAGCCATCATGGTGCCGATGTTAATGGAGCTGGGCGTATCGCCCGATTTGACTCAAGCCGCTTACCGCGTTGGCGACTCATCGACCAATATCATCACCCCGCTGATGCCTTATTTTCCGTTGATTGTGGTGTTTTGCCAAAAATACGTTAAGGAATCAGGCATTGGCACCTTAGTGGCGCTGATGTTGCCGTTTTCAATCAGTTTTCTGCTGCTTTGGAGCGGTTTCTTACTCGCTTACTGGGCCTTAGGTCTGCCATTAGGAATTGGCAGTTCACTCTCCTTCCCGGCACTATCTTAGTATCTTAGCCTTAGTATGAATATCGCTTGGCAGAGACGTCCGCTGAGCTATCGCAGATAAACAAAAATGGCGCCAACTCGACAAGAGCTGATGCCATTTTTATATCAATTGAATCAAAAGATAGGGCTTACTTCGTATCCGATCTCAATACTAACTCGACACGGCGATTCTGCTGCTGCCCCGCCTCATCACTGTTGCTAGCAACGGGAGCATGTTCACCTATGCCTACGGCTTCCAATTGTTGAGTTTGAATACCATGACTCGTGGTCAATAACTTCACAATCGCCACCGCGCGGCGCTGGGATAGACCTTGGTTATAGGCTTGATTACCTTTGTCATCGGTATGACCCACCACATAAAATGCACGTTTAGGATTTGCCTTTAAGTAACTCGCAAGCACCTCGACAACGGGCTGCGCCTCGGGCAACAACTTGTCGCTATCGAACTCAAATAACAGCCCTTCTAAGGCAACATGCCCCTTGGCTTCGATTTGGTCGGTTAGCGCCTCAAGATTTATCCCCACGCGATCATCCTTAAGCTCAGTCTCCTCTATCACCCGCAGGTCGGTCCATAACCCGCCGATATAACCAATGGTATAAGTGCTCACATGCACATTCCCCTCGGGGCGCGTTAAGGTATACCAAGCATAAAACTGGCTGTCTTCGTTACCAATATTCGCTAGAGAATCGATGGCTTTGATAAACCTATCTTCCCTACCACAGGCCTTTCCCTGACACTCAAATTGCGTCTCGAATCCGAGTTTAGTCAACGCCACCTTGTAGTTAGTGAACACCTCGTAACCCGAATATTCCTTTGGTATTGAATAGCCATTTTGAGTCAACTTACCCGCATGCTCCACCAGCACAGGCTTATTGCTTGCATCCATTGAAGACACAAATACTGTGCTGGCAAAGCCTTGGCGTTTAAAGTCCTGGATATAACTTCCCTTTAGGCGGCTGATAAGCGGATGATCCTCAGCGCCGTTGGTATCCTTCTTTTGATTATCTTTAAACTCGATTTGCTTAGGCGCCTGCTGTAAAAATGCAGCATTAACTGTGACTAAATCTAACGGCTCGGGGATCACCTCGAGCGTCGTAATATGAAGACTCGCAGAATCATCCATAACTGCTGCTTGTATGGCGGTATAAAACTCTTTTTGCTCATTCTTCGCTCGAGCAAACAAGTAACCACTTTCAACACCAATAACGCCATCCAACAGCGCAATTTTCTCTCGTAATAAGCGAGAATCACCACAAGCCTCAAGCAGACACTCGAATAGGACTTCGCCACCAAGCTTTTTAATCTGCTCACGGTAATTGTCGAGAATATGCGCAGGGCTATATTCAGGCGCTAATTTATATTTTTGCTGATGGACCTGACCGAAGATGGGCTTAAAACGATAGTCAGACCTTTGTTCACCCGCGCTGATAATAAAGGGATATTCGGCATAATGGCGCGTCAATTCATCCTTTAATTTCGCCGTAGGAAAAGGCGTAAATAACCCCTCATCCGCCGCCATTAACGACAAAGGCATTAAGCTCGTCGACATAGCCAATAACCCCACTAAATAACTCCGCTTAGAAACACGCATCAATATTTACCCTCCATAGAAATACTGCTGCGAAAAGTAACACTAAACGGATTGCGCAATAACAAATATGAAATAAGTTAATACTTTAGCGTGATTGAGGCGATGGGTTGTACAGGCAAAAATAGCTACCGAAAATGCAGACTGATTTAAAAACAGCCGCATTTTGACCGGAAGGATGCCAAACGTTGTCGTGAAAGGGATTTCACATCAAGCCGCATGTTTTATCACAAGCGGCGTCGATTTTTATCCACCCAGACCGATACTCACTCCCTTCTTAGTCACCTAGGCTCATGCTATTTGGCTTGGCCACGAATAACACTGCAACACGCTGAATACTCGACGTTATCAGATGACTCCACGCTAACTTAGTGCAATGGAAATTGCCGCATTAATGTAAGGACACAAGATGTTTAAACCTAAACTGCTCTCTTTGCTGATCGCCACCAGTTTGCTGACGGCATGTTCTGGCTCAGACGATAAAGATGACACCACCACGACGCCAGAGCCGACGCCACCCACAGAATACGCACATAAAGTCACGGGTCAGGTCACTTATATCGGCGCTATCGCCGGGGCCAACGTGTGCGTCGATCTCAACCAAGACTTAAGCTGCTCAGAGGGTGAACCGAGCACCACTACGGGCACTGACGGTAAGTATCAAATCGATTGGAAAAGCGAGACCGAAAAACCTAACTATTACCTGTTGGCCAATTGGATTGATAACGCGGCGTCATCTGCACGCTCAGCATTGGCGATGAGCTCCGCCGCAGCTAACACCAACGCCACCACAGGCGGCATGAATATCGTTGCCCTGCCCGATCATGCGGGTCATATCAACGCGCTGACCAATATTGAGTTTTCACGCTATCGCAAGATGATTGAGGCCGACTTAACGCCACAGCAAGTGATTGAGTTCCGCGCCAAACTCAAATCCTTATACGCCACTGGATTTAAACAAGTCGAAGCCGATTTATTTAGTCTTTCGCCCGAAATCACCCTGCAACCCACATTTCTCGACACCCTGCTGTTACACGATTATCTGCTAAATCTCACTAATGAGCGCACAGTGGAAATTTTGGCAGCCATCGAAGTGTTAATCGCCGCATTTGAAGCCTTCGAGAATTTAATCCTAGGGTATGGTTTTGGCACTGAGGCTTATCTGCAAACTAATCCCGTTGCCGTCACCAATAAGGTGGAGAGCACCTTAGTATCCTTCGGTTATATGGAAGCGCCGGTTGATGACAAGACGATGAACAGCACTGACTGGGATACAGTGTTTAGCAGCATGCTCAATCAAACCGACGCATCTCATGTGCTCAATATCGCCACCGTTCGCAACAGCCACTTTGTCAGCTTAGATTATGGTACTGCTGACCAAACTCTTACAGGGGTATTTTCAGGTGACGCTGTGATGATCTTCGACAACACGTCGGGAGAGGAAGTCCCTACCGAATGCTGGAATGAGCCAATGAAAAAATGGATCAATGCCTCGCGTAACGACCAAGGGTATGTCCTTAAAGAACCTGTGATTGAAGGCAATCAATTAAAAACCGTTTATGCTGGCACTGAAGTCCCTGTCGAAATGAATTTCCATAAGTATCAGAACACGGCCGCTGACTGGCAGGATTTGCTGGCAAACCTCCCGAGCGATCTTAAACTGGCGTCACTCAGCTGGCCTGCGCAAATATATCGCATGGATATTAAGCAAACGGCCGACGTGTTATGCCGCGAAGAAGATCCCATCACCTATGAAACGGGCGTTGAAACCGCGAGCGAGCTTTCTACTAGCTTGATCGTGGGACTGTTGTGGCCCTTCGCTTACCCCGAGAGTTACGTTGAGGACTCAACGAATAAATTCACCATTCTCGATAGCTTCGGTCAGCCTGAAAGCCAACATGAATGGAGCATTAGCACCAGCCCAAATGGCGGCAAGCTGCTAACTATCACTGAAATTGTGGAGGATCCGATTGCTAGCCAGATGGTGCAACCGAGCTACTACCTTGTGACCTCAAACTTGCTGACTGAAGTTGAGCTAAACACGGCATTTGATACGACTGACAATAAACAGTTATATCGCTTTACCTACGACCAAAGCTTCAGCAATACCCTGCACAACCACTTTAAGTCGCTAGCAAAGTAAAGCTTACTCCATCCGCGCCCCTGAGTTAATTCCTCGGGGGCGCTTGTCTCAACTTAAGTCGCAACGCCCTACAAAGAGCCCATCAGAGGCAGATAAACGCATCTCGCTCATAGTAAAAGATAATAGCTTCAAGCAGTTCCTGTTCACTGGGCTGAGCTGTTTGCTGCTTAAGATTGTCAATCACATCCTCTATTTGATCCGTGTTTAGCAGATAACCATAGTCACTGCGGCCTAAGCCATCCTCAAAGGCATCAATTTCGTCATCCGATAGGTCTCTCATATCAGCCACTATCGGGAACAATAGCGTGGTCAACTGTAGGGATTCACCTTGTTCAAGATCTTGATAAACCAGCCAATAACTTAACCCAGGTTGTTCGATGCACTTTCTTATCCAGCGCTGTAACGACTCGGGCTGACCGAAAAACGAGCTGATATTCATAATGTCCTCGAATGGCGTTGTCATAGTAAAACCGAGTGAGCCACTAAGTTGCATAGTCATAGAAGCTATTCACCACTCCCAAGATGCATACAAGTAACAGATGGGAGTTCTCGCGACTCAACCCGCCCCAAGAATACGAGAGGACATCTGCGTCCATCAAAGCCAAAATCACAATTCATCAATTCGATGGATAAAAAACCAATCAAATTTAAATAAACATTATTTTACGGCGTGTATTTTTAAACATTATTCATTTAGACGTCGCGTTATTTAGATTTTGGTTATTTTCAGACCAAGGTTGGTGATGTTTCACAAAACCCGTAACAGCAACTGTGGTACCTTAAGCGCCCAAAAAACGTGTCAGGGCTGCGCTTTTACGCCAAAAGCGAGGGCAGGCCTGTAAATAGATAACTAGTCTTAAGACACAAAATGCCGCGGTAATTGGGGAGTTTCGCAAGAATGAAGAGCAAGAGTTTATTAGGCAACATTGGTGTGCAAGTGGTTATTGCCATGATTATTGGCGCACTGGTTGGTTTTACCATGGGCGAAAGTGCGAGCATCTTCGCCCCACTGGGTACCATCTTTATCCATTTAATCAAAATGCTAGTGATCCCACTGGTGCTGGTGTCTATCATCAGCGGCGCCGCCAGCTTAGGCGATAGCCCCTCAGCGGGTAAGATTGGTGTCGGCACCTTCGGTTTCTTTATTGTCACCTCGGGGATTGCCGTGGCCTTGGCATTAGTCATGGGCAAGGTGTTTACCCCGGGCGCAGGCGTCGACTTTACCGCCCATAGCAGTAGCGGCCTGATGGAAGTCACCGCCGAACATGGCGCTCTGCCTGGAGTCATGGACACCTTTATTGGCATGATCCCAACCAATGTGTTCGAATCACTAACTGGCGGAAATATCCTTCAAATTCTGGTGTTTAGTATATTTTTCGGTATCGCGCTGACCAAGGTCAAAGGCGATGGCGCTAAGCCCATAATGGCGGCGTTAAATACCGTCGTCGACGCCTTTGTGTGGATGATCAACTGTGTGATGGTGATTGCGCCCATTGGGGTATTTGGTTTGATGGCCGATTCCGTCGGCACTTTTGGTTTTGATGCCTTAGAAGTCGTGTTTAAGCTGTTTGCCGTGTTTGTGGCTGCAATTCTGATCTACGGTTTTGTGTTCTTCCCCTTAGTGGTACAACTGTTTTCTAAGGTATCGGCACGCCAATTTATTTCTGCGATGAAAAAACCTCAGGTGATGGCACTGTCGACAGCATCGTCTATGGCCACGCTGCCGGTGAATATGGAAACCTGTGAAGAAGATCTTAAGGTTTCTAAGGCTACCACCGCCTTTGTGCTGCCTTTAGGTGCCACCATCAATATGAGCGGCAACGCGATTTACTATGGTTTAGTCGCCATGTTTTTCGCGCAAATGTACAACATCGATCTGTCGATGACCGCCTATGCCGCGATTATCTTTACCTCTACCTTAGGCGCCATTGGCCAAGCGGGTGTGCCCGGTCCGTCATTTTTAGTGGTCGCGGTACTACTGGCTGCAGGGATTCCGATTGATGGTTTACCACTGTTATTCGCCCTCGACCGAGTGTTTGACATGATCCGCACCGCGCTCAACATCACGGGTGATGCCGCCTGCGCCATCATTATGGATAAGTACACCGCAGAGCCAAACTCGAACTAACAGCATAAATACATTGATATACCAAGGCTTGAATAGGCTTACTTATTCAAGCCTTTTTTATACCTAAACCCTCGAGATACCGCATCTTATCCCACTGATTTTGTATCACTTAATGCAGATTTATGTGATCTTGGCGACGCCTTGGTCTAAGCTCAAACGGCGCCGCCTCGCAATTCGTATTTCTTTATCCGCCAAGCCACACGGACCAAGTGCCTTTCTGCGATAATGGCTTGGCTACCATCAGTCCAAAGGAGTGTTGCATTATGTCCGTATTTGCCCCTGCAAGCCCTTTTGCCGACTTTATCTATCGTCATTTCCGCGCCATTCACGCCCTTAAACTCGGCCTCGCCCTGCTGATTGCCGTCACCATTAACGCCATTTGGTCGCCGCCGCATTTTATTTGGAGCATGGTGACCATAGTGATCATTATGATGAGTCTGCCACAGGTGGGCGGCGCGATTGAAAAGTCCCTGCAACGGGCGGTAGGCACCTGTTTAGGGTCGGCTTATGGTGTGATGTTAGTGGCCACTATCGACAGTTATTGGCTGATTATGGGGCTGCTGATCTTAGGGGTCACGCTGATCTGCTTTATCTCGGCGGGACGCTACAGCTATGCCTATCTGGTGGCAGGATTCACCATTATTATCGTGGTGGGCGATGCGAACCACGACACCTCAGAGGCACTCTGGCGCACGGCGAATATTCTGCTCGGTTGTGTTATTGCCATTCTGGTGTCGCTGTTTATCTTCCCGATTAAGGCCAAGCAGGACTGGCGCAGCCAGCTCGCCAATGCCATCGACAGTATGGCCAAAGTGCTGACCCAACATCTACAGGCTCCCGCCAACCATGATTTAGACTTTCGCGCCGAACTCGAGGCGGCGATGAAGGCGGTATTAACCCAGAAGAAACTGTTTTTCTCCCTCGAGTGGGAAAGCCAAACCCTGAAAAAACATAAAGTGTTGCTGGCGGAATTAGTGAATAAACAGGTGCGGCTGATCACTCTACTCGAGCTATTACCTTTGAGTCGCTGGCAGGAGGCCGACAAAGAGGCATACCACCAAATCAACCGTGTCGCCGCCGAGCTTACGGCTTATCTTCACAGGCTGAGTGAATTTGTTGCGGGCAAAACAGCCACGTTACCGACCCTGCCCAGCGCCCTAGAGCAAGAGTTGCAGCACAGATTACAACTCAGCTTGGCCGCCCAAACGCCAAATTCGGCCCCTTTAGTAAATGAAGTTGCGCAGGGATTTGCCCTCACGGGATACGGCTGGCTTATCTATCAACTCGCCATTGCCGTCGAAGCGCTCTACGCCGATATCGAGATTATCGAAATCGCCTATAGCGGACAAACCGTGTTACATAAAACCGCTAAACCTTCATAGACTGTTACCACGGGGCATGGCAGCGAAAATCACTCACTCGAACCAAGATAAACCCTTGGCAGCCCTTGCACTCGCAGGGGCTTAATGAAAAGATACCGCCCTAATAAAAATTCGATGTGTGGACTGTTTTCATGCGCTTGTTTTCCCCTTCCGTTATCGCCATTGCCTGCTTATCGGCGGGTTCACTATTCACCGCCCAATTAGCCGTTGCCGCGAATACCGAAGTCGCACAACCCGAAGTGACAACGACTGGAGCTGCCAATGCTGAAGTAGCCAATACTGAAGCCGCTAAAACTGACGCGGTTAACGCCAGCGCCGACAGCAGCGCTTCGCCCGCGGCTGTAGCCATTCCCGAAGCCGCAGTAACAGCGACACCGACTCGCGCCAATACCTTTGTGAATGACGCCATTCTCCCGCCGAGCATCACTTGGCATGGTACCAGTGAGTCATTGTTACTCAGCGCCGATAACGAATGGGCGACGCCCTTCGAGCAAAGCAACGGCAACGAAAGCCCAAGCTATGACGATACCATTACTTGGCTCGACCGATTGGCGGCCGAAACCACCAAATTACAGAAAGTCAGCCTAGGTAAGAGCCCTCAAGGGCGCGACATTTGGATGTATGTCGCCAGCAGTGAAGGCATTAACGAATCGGCACGTTTAAAGCAAAACACTAAGCCAACGATTCTTGTGCAGGCCGGGATCCACGCGGGCGAAATCGACGGTAAAGACGCCGGCATGATGCTACTGCGGGATATCATCAAAGGCGACAAGAGCGACTTGCTCGAAAAGGCCAACTTGCTGTTTGTGCCTATGTTTAGCGTCGATGCCCATGAGCGCAGCGGCGAATTTAACCGCGTTAATCAACGCGGTCCGGTCAATATGGGCTGGCGCACCAATGCCAATAACCTCAACCTGAACCGTGACTACGCCAAGGCCGACACCTTAGAAATGCAGCATATGCTGCGGGCAATCAATGTGTGGCAACCGGATCTGTATATCGATGTGCATGTCACCGACGGTATCGATTACCAGTACGACATCACCTTCGGCTACAACCTCGCCCAAGGCTTGAGTCCCGCCAGTTTCCGCTGGCTCGAAAATAGCTACCGCCCAGCGGTCGAAGCGGCATTAACCGCCCAAGGCCATATCCCAGGTCCGCTGATTTTCGCCGTCGACAATACCGATATCACTAAAGGCATGTCACTGTGGAACCCTAGCCCACGCTTCTCTAATGGTTATGGTGATGCCCGCCATCTGCCCACCATTTTGATTGAGAACCATAGCTTAAAACCCTTTAAGCAGCGCGTACTTGGCACTTATGTGATGCTAGAGCAAACCCTGAAAACTGTTGGCGACCAAGCGACTAAGTTAAAGAGTGCGATTCAAGAGGATAAATACCGCGCCTCGCCACTGATCACATTAACGTGGAAATCGGCGCCACTGGCTAAAGGCTGGGATTTTAAAGGTATAGATTACAAGCTTGAGCAGAGTCCGATTAGCGGCACCGAGGTAGTGCGCTGGACAGGCGAGCCCAAGCTGTACCCGAACCTACCTGTGATTGCCGAAACTGTGCCCGACATTAAAGTCACTCGCCCGAGTGCTTACTATATTCCTGCCCAGTGGACACAAGTGATCGACCGCTTAAATCTACACGGCATTCGGATGACGCGTTTAAGCAAGCCAACAGAACTTAAATTGCAGCAATACAGCTTGAGCAATCCGGTGTTTAATACCAAGGCGTTCGAGGGACGACTCACAGTGAAGGCCGACTCGACACTAGCCAAACTGACCACCACCTTGCCCGCGGGCACAGTGAAAATCAGCACAGATCAACCCTTAGGCGATCTGGCGATTTTACTGCTCGAGCCACAATCACCGGACTCGTTACTGCAATGGGGCTTCTTCAACCCTATCTTTACCCGTACCGAATACATTGAGGACTACGCCGTAGAGCCGCTGGCCGCCAAGATGCTTAAGGAAGATCCTAAGCTGCAGACGGAATTTAACAAAGCGCTGGAAAACCCAGAGTTTGCCGCCGATCCTGAGGCACGCTTACGCTGGTTCTATGAGCGCAGCCCTTACTACGATAATCAATATCTTAAGTATCCGGTCTACCGTAGCCGTTAATCCATGCGTTAAAAACGGCAAGGATTAAGCAGGCTTACGCGCACTAATGCTATACACCAAGGGCACCTGTTGCCCTTGGTGTGTGAGTACATAACGGCCATCGGCTTGCGCCTCTAGCCCTTCGAAACAGTTATAGGGGCTAAACGCAAACTCGTGGAAGAACTCCAACACTAAACCCGCCTGCAATAAGGCATTGATCACCTCAGACAAGCTATGGGACCAACACATTAAGGTCTGCTGCTCATCACCGGCATTCTCGGTATAGGTCCCTTCCTGCTCAATATCTGGCTCACCCCGATTAAAATAGCTATACCCATCAAATAGCTGCTGCGCCGGATGAAACTCAGCCATATAAAACTGTCCGCCGGGCTTTAAACACGCCGCAATGGTCTGCGCCCAGAGTGTTAAGTCAGGCAGCCACACAATCGCGCCATAGGAGGTAAAAACAATATCTTGCGGCTCAACCTTGCCCGCTACGCTGTAGACATCGCTACAGATAAACTCGGCGGACAACTCCGTCTGCAGCGCCAGCTTGCGCGCCTCAGCAATCGCCACCTCGGATAAATCGATCCCAGTCACCTTTGCGCCCATTCGCGCCCACGACAGGGAATCTAAACCAAAATGACATTGCAGATGCAGTAGACTTTTGCCCGCCACCGCAAGCTCACTCAGCTCGATTTCCGTTAAGGATGTGTTGCCACTCAAAAAGCCTTCAACATCATAAAAATCAGAAGTTAAGTGCACTCGAGTGCGGGCATCCCAAGCGATTGTATTGGTCGTTAAGTAATCCATATGAGTCCTTTCTGGTTACGCTTTTTATCAAGCTGGAATGTTGGACACACGCTAACCGAATAAGTGATTAATTTCACCACTCTTTGGGAAAAATCACTCATTCAGCGGACATGTCCGCCCTCGCCCAAACGGACACATTTTATTTATCTGCATGATTATTAATGAATTTTAAAATTGGCATAGGATGTGCAACCTCGACTGATATCAAGCTTATCGCTAATAGCTCAGCACTCAGTCGGTCGTCGAGTGTCGATAACAAGGAAGAAGAAAATGTCACTACGCCCTTTTATATTCACCCTCGGATTTGTCGCCCTCTTTACGGTTGGCGTGTCACTCACTGGCTGCATTATCAATGTGAACGCCGCTGGCATGCCGGACTTAGATCACCAACAACGTGAACTCAACCTCGATGCTCAAGACTTGCAAGAGCTCGTCGCCGAAACAGGTGCGGGCACTCTTGAAATTATCGGTGTTGAAGGCCTGACCCAAATTAAGTTAGTCGCTGATATCTATAGCAATGACGATAGAAAAGTGATTCTCACCCTTGAGAAAAAGGCCAACAAAGCCCAGCTTAAGGCCGACTTTGAATCCCATAGCAGCTTTAGCAATTACTCACCCTATATCGACCTTAAGTTACAAGTGCCCGCCGGATTAGCGCTGGACATTGATGATGGTTCGGGTGCGATTTTGATCAACAAGATGACTGCAGATATTAAGGTCAAGGATGGCTCGGGCGAACTGGCAATCCATGGTGGCAATAATGTCAGTATCGACGATGGTTCTGGCGCGATTGAAGTCAGCCAAGTCAACGGTAATCTGGCGATTGTCGATGGCTCTGGCGGTATCCAAGTTAATGATATTAAAGGCAGCATCACCATCGATGACGGCTCTGGTGAAATCAACGTCGCCAATGTGCAAAACACTGTCACCATCAACGATGGCTCAGGCGATATCAATGTGGTGAACACTAAGGGCTTAACCATTCTCTCGGCAGGTTCAGGGGATGTGAGCTTCGATAAAATCGATGGCCCAGTAAGCAAACACTAAGCCCGTTAGATTAACAGCATTACCGCTCAACCAACTTCCCGGCGTAGAGACTGATGTTGCAGTACCCAACCAAATGTCAGTCTTCTACCCCCCCTTTTGCGTTACCGTTCCATGGACATTCTTATGCACTTTATGCCACTAACCCCTTGTAGTGGCATCTTTTTTTGCGTTTGAGACTTTCTCAGTCTCAATTCAGGTAAGCCTTTGGTAACGTTTTACCTATTTGTTTTTCGGAGCAAAATTTAGCAATGAGTATATAAATAAGGCTTTATTTTGTTTGTTGATATGTTTAAAAAAGTCAAAGTCGTGGGGCTTAACCCCACACCCGACCAAGAAGGACTGCTCGTCCTATCCTCCTTGCTAATGTTTTCACAAGCAGCCAAGACGCCCCTAGCGAAGTTACATGCATTAATTACTGGCTTCGTGCTTATTCGAAAATAGCTAACGCTTCCGATGGGGCATCCCTTCCCCCCGAAAGCTACGCAGACATCCTGTCTGCGTCACGCTATTTTCTTCAACGCCCTTCAGCAACTTCGCAGGGGAGATGAACTTCTGGACCATCTGGGCAAACTGTTAATTCTGAAAGAGTTTTTCCAGTCCTATCATTCCTGTAAGAAAATTTAACAGTGGGTGTCTCGATAAACTTTACTGCTTTGATAACATTACTTTTTATGATTTTTTGAGCAACTAACCTAACATTTCAACTAATTTTACTGTAAATTCTGTATGTCGATGACAGATAAACTTTTGATTTAGGTCTTATTATGAATCTTGTGCAAGAAATTCATCAAGCTCACTTCTTTACTGATAACCAAGATGTCACAGCAAGTCCACCAATTGTGACAGCATTAATGAATTCTATTGGTAAATTCAATTTGATTCCTAATATGGGGCAAGAAATAAACGCGATCACTGGAGAACGAAAACTAATCCCAATGATGGTAAGTCCTGACCAGTCTTTGCACGTTGAATTTCCTAGAAATGAAATTGTGATTATAGGAACAGTTGGATCTCAACATGAGTTTATGGGCAAATCTCTTGGAATTTTCGAAGCTCTCGCATCAGTATTCCCTGAGAAAAAAGGAAACCGACTGTCGATACTAAATAGCAGAATTTTCAAGGCTGAGGAGGATACTTATAGCTGCCTTTATAGACAACTTTTTACTCATCATAAAGCGCAACCCTTTGAGTGGGATAACCGTATAGTAGAAAGACGAACACTTCCTAAATGTGGTGAAACTATAAATAGTATAAGTTCAATTCGTAGATGCGAAATAATGGGACAAGCGCCTAGTCTAGCAGAGCCAATGGATTGTGTTATTTTTGACCTAGATAGCAACACTGTACAACACAACACAAAACTCCGCTTTAGCCTAGAGCAAGCTCATGTGGTTTTTAAAGAGTTACATGAGAATAACTTAGCATTATCTAAACAACTGAAAAGATATACAGAGTAAATTATGGCCATCAACGCAAATTTACGTTCTAGAAGCACCCAGATAATGAATCTAATGGAGCTACTATCAAGTAGTACCTCAAAACCAATAATTACGTCCTCAAGTTCAACATTAGGTATTAGCCAAGTTCGCGATGCAAAAGTTAACCAATGTGCTGAGCTTATTGTTGATTTTGTACTAGATGATGAATACATAGAAGGACAAACAAGTAAATCTCAGTTATATATTGAAAACTTATACTACCAAGATCCTCAAGTTCTCAAGGATAGCTTTCAGAAAGCTTGGTTAAATATTTACTCACATGGTGAACACGCAATGTTCACATTTATAAGTATTGCATCTTCAATTCGTTATGAGTGGTTAGAGGATCGTGCAGACACCTTGATTTTTGCTGGTTACTGTCATGCCAGTGGATTGGTCAATGAAGCAACTATTAGAGCAGTTGAATCTTGGGAGCAACCTGGGCACATAGCTTTATTAAAAGAAATGAAGCCCTTAAACATACTGTGGCTAGAAGAATATAAACAAAATGTAATCAGGTACTTAGAGACTTTGTGATGGCATATTTATTACGAAAATTCTCCCTTAGCAAATGGCAAAATAATCTCGAAAACAACCATGAAAATTATGAAGCAGACGCCATTACAGGCTGCACAAGAACAAAAGGAAATACACTTTCAGTTTGGCAATCTGCCACTACAAACTTTGATGATGATGAGGTAAAAGATCTCATCGTTGCTTTGGCTATTTCAATGGATGAGCCAGCGACTATAGATGTACTTTGGTTAGAAGAAAATTGGCTAGCTGAAAGTGGACTCGAAATTGAGTCCAAGCTTGCAAATACTAAATTTTCACGTATTAATGACAGACATAAAGATTTAGTTAATCTTGATCACAGCAAGCTAGGTATTATGGCTCATCATATTGTGAATCAGGCTAAAGATACTAATAAGCGTAAAAAATTTTTGAAATCAGAAGTTATAGAACTTGTTGCCACATGGTCAATGAAAGAAGATACCTTTCATTTAGAACAACTTAAACCTAAATGGCAAGAAGCAGTAACAGAAAAGATAAAAAGAATGAACGATAAAAAGTAGTATCATATTCTTCGCCCACTACCTTAAGTGATTAATATAAATTGGGTTCTGCTTTGCTCCAGTCAAAATTATATTTGACTACCGTATACTATATCTCATACCACATCATCTGGACGCATAGACAAATTTATCAAGAAACCCACGGTTAAATTCTGCGGTGAAACAACAGAATTGGGGCAGGTAGGGCAAAAAATACTCCGAGGTTAACGGGATTAAGCACTGACATGGAAGTGACCGTCCGTGACATGGATGTCACGGTCGAGCATACAAGGACGTACTTGCTGCGTGTCACTGAAATGATAGTGCTTAATCATTTTACAAGTACATCAAGGATGTGAGTACGGCTCTAGGGAGCTATGCTCGACAGATTCAATCAACGCCAACTTCTGAGCGCGGCTTAACTTTTTAACTGCGATTTCACGCCTTAGCGCATCCCCGTGACTGCCGACGACTTCTTGATACATCAAAGTTAATGGCCCTTTGCCGCGCAGGTACTTTGCCGCTTTGGGGCTGCTTGATTGATGTTCGTTAAAGCGGCGTGCGACATCTGTGGTGATGCCAGTGTATAGGTGGCCATTGGCGCAGCGGATAAGGTACAGATACCATGTCGAGACTTGTTCTATCTCTAACGTCGCACCTTGCTCCGAAGTCACAGCTTGCTCAGCTCCTAGCGCTTCTGACTTACTATAAAGCTGAGTTTGGTTAACAGCTGGCGCTTGGCTAGCCCCTTTTTGGGGGCTAGCCGAGGGAGTTGAATTAGCGGCTTCAATCACTAAATCGGTCACCCGTTGGCGCCTACTTAGTCATGCCTAGCAGACTTAAGAAGAAGGCATATTCCTGCGCTGTGTCTTGGTACTGGCGATAACGACCACTCTTGCCACCGTGTCCTGCATCCATATCGACGTGGAATAACAATACCTTATCGTCGAGTTTGTACCATTTATTTTGCACTTCGCGCAGTTTTGCTACCCATTTAGCAGGCTCGAAATACTGCACCTGTGAATCATGCAAACCCGTGGTGACCAACAGGTGTGGGTACTCATGGTCGGCAACATTGTCATAGGGCGAGTAGCTGAGCATATAGTCGAAATAGGTCTTGTCGTTTGGATTACCCCATTCATCGTACTCGTTGGTAGTGAGCGGAATCGACTCATCGAGCATGGTCGTGACCACATCCACAAAGGGCACGTGTGCTGCAATGGCAAAGTACTTTTCAGGCGCCATATTGGCAATCGCGCCCATTAGCAGCCCACCAGCACTGCCGCCCGAGGCCACCACTTTATTTTTATCACCATAACCTTGCTCGGTTAAGGCCGTAGTGACATCGATAAAGTCATTAAAGGTATTCTTTTTATTCAGTAATTTGCCCGCATCGTACCAAGGGCGGCCTAACATTTCGCTGCCGCGCACATGGGCGATGGCATATACAAAGCCACGGTCGAGCAGACTAATAACCGACGACGAAAAGTCAGGCTCAACAGTGTAACCATATGAACCATAACCATATTGGTACAGAGGGTTGGTGCCGTCTTTCTTGAACTTATCCTTACGATACACCAAGGACACCGGCACCTTAGCGCCATCGCGGGCGGTGACAAATAACCGTTCGGCGCGGTATTGGCTGGCATCGAAGCCGCCGAGCACTTGTTCCTGCTTAAGCAGATCGCGTCTATCAGGATTACTTAAGTGGTACTCATAAATCGTCTCGGGCGTAGTCAGGCTGGAGTAGAAAACCCGTAACTTATTGCTATCTTGCTGGGCATTAACATCTAAACCCAGCACATAGGCGGGCTCATCAAAACTCAGCTCAAAGGGCTTTTGACCATTGAATGGCATCACTTTAATCCGTGTCAGGCCATTTTCACGGGTTTGAATAATCAGGTAATCCTTTAGCACCAGCTCATCTTCAAGCCGCGCATTGGGATTGTGAGCAACTACTTCCTGCCATTTGGATTTATCGGCGGCATCCTTAATCGCCACTTTCATCAAACGGAAGTTAGTCGCCTGCCAGTTGGTGAGAATGTAATAACTATCACCCAGTTTAGAAACGCTATATTCATGGCCTTCTTCCCGCGCAAGCACAGGTTTGAACAGGCTTAAAGGATCGTTTGCATCCAGCACTGACACTTCGCTGGTTGTGGTGCTCTCGTGGAACAGCACAATTTGCGACTCATCTAAACTCTTGCCGAGAGAGATGTAATAAGCATCGTCTTGCTCCTCATACACCAACACATCTCTCGATTGTGGCGTGCCGAGTTCGTGGCGATACACGCGATAGCCCAGCAGGGTTTGCAGATCTTTGGCGATATAAAACACATGGCGATTATCATTGCCCCAAACGATACGACCCTCTGTGTTTTCAAGCACATCGGTGATCATGGCGCCGGATTCAATATCTTTAAAGTAGATGTTATACACGCGGCGGCTTAACACATCTTCACCGAAGGCCAACATGGTTTCATCTGGGCTGACGCTAACGCCACCTAAACCATAAAACTCATGGCCCTTGGCGCGTTCATTCACATCGAGCATCATTTGCTCAACCCCGTCACTGCCTTTGCGGGCGATCAGCGGATATTCGCTGCCCTCTTGGTAGCGGCGGTAATAGCTATGCTGGTGCCATTGGTACGGCACACTCGACTCATCGGCCACTAAACGCCCAGTCAGCTCGTTAAACAACCCGTCTTGCAATGACTTAAGCGGCTTAAAGTAAGCTTGGGTATAACGATTCTCAGCCTTAAGGTGCGCTAATACCTTAGGATCTTGGCGTTTATCGTCGCGCATCCAATAGTAGTCATCGGTGCGTGTGACGCCGTGCAAGGTCATCACATGGGGGATTTTTTCCGCAACGGGCGCAGAGACTTGCCCTTTTGGAGTGGAGCAACCGGGTAATAACATAGCAAGACCTAAAGTAAGCAGCAGAGTGCGCATGTATACGTCCTTGTGACGTTCAAACACCATCGTAAGATACGACGGCAAGCCAATAAGTTGATGTGCCGGATATGATATACCCAAGCTAGCTCAAGTTGCGAGTTTCCTAAAGATTGCGCTTGCTTAAGGATCACAAGGCATTGTGCGCTTGCGCAAACATTGCCCAATTTCCGGCGCGATGTTGTTGCCATCACCAATAATTAGGCGCAACATAACCGCGTTTTTAGGCTAAAGCCTATCAACAATTCTCAGGGCGGGGTGAAACTCCCCACCGGCGGTAAATAGTGAGGTGAATAAATTTCCCCACACTAAAGCCCGCGAGCGCCCGAACGCAATTCGGGGTCAGCAGATCTGGTTCCCTAGCTTGTCTCGTTATGGTTAAGCCTATCGAGCGCTACTATTCCAGAGCCGACGGTAATGGACTGTTTGCCGCAAGCAACAGTACTGAGTCCGGATGGAAGAGAATGTAAGACAACACTTGGATAATTGGCATTAACTTGAGCTAAGTATCCCTGCTGTTAGCCTCATATTTTGCAATCACGTTTTTAAGCCTGCGCTTAAAGCGGGTCGATTGCTACAGCACAATCCCCTTTAGGGTAATGGCTGTATTTCTGCACGCCCTGATTCTGGATATTCCCATGTCGTATTTTTGAAGGATATTAACCATGAATCAGTCTTTACTTGCTCCTTTTGGTACTGCTATCGAACGCGTTGAAGCGGGTCTTGCTGCCCTGCGCCAAGGCCAAGGTGTGTTGGTGGTCGATGACGAAGATCGGGAAAACGAAGGCGACTTAATTTTTGCCGCCGAGTCACTAACCAATGCGCAAATGGCCATGCTCATTCGCGAATGCAGCGGTATCGTGTGTTTGTGTTTACCGGACGAAAAGGTCAAAGCCCTTGAGCTACCACCTATGGTCGAAAACAACTCGAGCCAATATGGCACAGCGTTTACCGTGAGTATCGAGGCCAAAGTGGGCGTCACTACAGGGGTTTCGGCCGCTGACCGTGTCACCACCATTAAAACCGCCATCGCCGACAATGCTAAGCCAAGCGATTTAGCTCGCCCAGGCCATGTGTATCCGCTGCGCGCTCAACCCGGCGGCGTATTAACTCGCCGTGGCCATACCGAAGGCACTATCGATTTAATGCAACTGGCCGGCCTCAAGCCTGCGGGCGTGTTATGTGAAGTCACCAATCCCGATGGCACTATGGCACGTCTGCCAGAAATTATCGCCTTTGGTGCCGAGCACAATATGCCAGTGCTGACGATTGAAGATATCGTTGTTTACCGTAAGTCATTATTAGCCAACGTTGGCTAATTAATCCCCAAAGCGGGATGCCATTTAAAGGACGTCGGCTCTGCCCACGTCCTTTTTTATTTACCAAACATCATGCTAAAAAGCGGGAGAATTTGTATTAAATTAAGCTCCATATCACAGACAAACAAAAGATTCGTTTGCTAGGAGAGCAAATACACTAATAAAAATAGTGTGTTAGTTATATATAATAAATCTCTGAATTTCGTGAGCTAGATTAGATATCCATAAACTAGGGGTCGCGACCCTCTTGCTTCTATGTTAAATATCCACACCCAGTGCCCGGTCTTTTTTCACTTTTAACACATCAAGGTTTTGCCTTGATTTTTTATGTCTCCAACCGGGCAAAAGTAGGAGTAAGTTTACATGCCATCCACGCTACAGCATCTCAGCCTGAAGCAGAAGTTGATTCTGTTTTCACTGCTACCTTTGCTGATGATGAGTATTTTTGTGTTGTCGCGGATGTATGTGCTGGTGAAGGAATATCGCTCCGCCAATCAGAACCATCTGGCAATCCAAGCGACCGCCCAAACCACCGAACTACTCTACCAACTGCATAACGAATACGGCCTCAGTGTCCAGCTTTCTGCCCCCGGTTCCCCCCAAGAAGAAACACGCCTGCTACAGCAACAACAGATAACCTCAGACGCCTTAGATACCCTGCTCAATGGCTCAGCCTTAAGCGCTTTAATGTCTGCCTTGGGTCGCAATCAACTCGCCGCCGCGCAGTTGCAGGAACAGCTCAATACCCTAACCCTGTTAAGTCATAGGCTGGCATCTGGGCGCCAAGAGGCACTCGACCAACATCCTAAGGCCTTTATCGATTTGTATAACCAGTTCAACACGGAATTGGTCAAACTTATCCAGCAATTACAGTTACAAACCAACGATATTGCGCAATCTCGCGCCTACACGGATTTGCTTAACTTATTGATGGTGCAACAACTGGCGGTAAAAGAGCGTAGTGCGATTAATCGAATGCTGCTGTCGCAAACGCTGAACATTAACGACTACCGCGCGATCAGCACTATCATGTATGAATATGGTCAAGCCATAGAACATGCCAGCAACGCCTCGATTTCTGACCGTCAGTCCTTAATCCGCAAGGTGCAAACCTCCCCCGAGAATCTGCGTATCCTCAAGATTAGCCAACAGATCGAACAACAAATCCGCGTCAGTACCTTAGTGCAGAATATCAATGCCCATTTAGGCTACGGTGGCTTGATTGACAGTTTTCAGGATTACCTCATCAAGGGCGATGCTGCCTCGCTAGAGAAATTTACTAAGGCGCAGGCAATTATCCAGCTGAATCTCGATGAACTTAATCATGAGATCCGCAATATTCCCGATCTCAAAGCGGCGGTCAGGACGATTGAAGACAGTGTCGATCAATATCAATTCTGCATGTCTAAACTGCAACAGTTGAAGCAACAGCAACTGTCACTCGAAGAAATCACCGCCCTCGCCCAAGTCAATGATAGCGGCCTGAGCGAGGCCATAGACAAGCTGTTAATGCCACCGCATCCGGTCAGCAGTAAGCACTGGTGGTCGCTCACCAGCGATAGGATCAATAAGCTGCACGCCATCAGTGATGAAATCACCGAAAACATGGCGCATCAGAGTGAAGTTGAGCAAACTAAGTCACTCAGTTTGCTCGGGTTATATTTATTCTCCGCATTTTTTACCGCGGCAATAACCCTCTGGCTGGGGCGAAAAATTATTCGCAGCTTTATGGTGAAAATCACTAAGATTGCCAATGATATGCAGCGAATGGCCGCCGATCCGCAGCTTAATATCAATATCGATGCTTCCGGCTCCGACGAGCTGGCGCGCATGGCGCAGGCGATGAATCGGATGATCAGCGAGCGCCAAAAGGCCAACCACGCCCTAAGCCGCGCCGCCGCCGTGTTTAACTATTCCGCCGAAGGCATTATGGTCACGGATGCCGATAACCATATCGAGCTGATTAACCCCGCCTTTAGCCAGATCACCGGCTATAGCCTCGAAGAAGTTAAAGGCCGCAGCCCCTCGATTTTAAGCTCGAATCGCCACCCGCATCATTACTACACCGCCATGTGGGAAGCGCTGCATAAAGAAGGCAAATGGGAAGGTGAAATCTGGAATAAGCGCAAAGATGGCCAAGTGTATCCCGAGTACCTCGCAATTACTGTGGTGCGCAATGAGCAGGGCGAAATAATCCAACATATTGGTTTATTTATGGATATCAGTAAGCGCAAGCAATACGAACAAGACCTCTGGTATCAAGCCAACTTCGACACGCTAACGGGGCTGCCCAACCGCAAACTGTTTAACGAGCGGCTACAGCATGAAATCCAACTCGCCCAACACGACTCCCGCAAACTAGCGATTCTGCTGATCGACTTAGACCAATTCAAATATATCAATGATGTGCAAGGCCATGCGACGGGCGACCTCTTACTGCAGGATGTGGCCAAACGGTTAGAAAATATTATGGGTAAAAACGATTTTATCGCCCGTATTGGCGGTGATGAGTTTGTGCTTATTTTACCAAGATTAACCAATGAGTTAGCCATCGAGCATATGGCGAGCCGGATCATCGAAACCCTAGCGACTCCCTTTAATTTAAATGAACGGGAAATCCAGATTTCCGCCAGTTTCGGCATTGGCGTCTATCCAGAAGACGGGCTCGATGTCAGTTCGCTGACCCGAAATACCGAAATGGCCATGTATCAAGCCAAGGATGCCGGTCGCAATAACTTTAAATACTTTACCTCTGGCATGAACCAGGCCATGTTTGCCCGCATGGAGCTTGAACAGCGCCTGCGCCGCGCCGTGGCTCAGGATGAATTTACTCTTCACTATCAACCGATTGTGGATATGAAAACGGGTAAAGTGTGTAGCCTTGAGGCTCTGATCCGCTGGCAAGACCCAGACTTAGGCCTGATCCCACCGGATCACTTTATTCGTATCGCCGAAGAGACTGGGCTTATCGAACCTATGGGCGAATGGGTACTTAACCAAGCCATGCACGATTTGAGGCAATGGCAACATATGGGATTCAAACTCAATGTCGCGATTAATGTCTCGAGCCGCCAATGCATCAACACCCGCGGCATAGGTTTCGACCAAGTGCTGCAGGAGTGTTTTAATCGTCACCATATCAACCCGAGAAACGTGCATATCGAGATCACCGAGAGCATGCTGATGGGCGATGCCAGCCACTGCCTAAGCACCCTAGAATCGATTCGCCACTTAGGCTCGCAGATTTATATCGATGACTTTGGCACAGGCTATTCATCCTTGAGTTATCTGAAGAAATTCCCAATTTCCGTTATCAAGATTGACCGCAGTTTTGTCGAAAACGCCCTCGATAACAGCTCGAACGCCAATCTGGTCAAGGCCATTGTGATGATGGGGCAAAGCCTTGAAATGGAACTGGTGGCCGAAGGAATCGAAACAGAGGCGCAGTGGAGGTTTCTGCGTGACCTAGGCTGTCACTATGCCCAAGGCTATTTACTCTCTAAACCGCTACCATTCGATGAGATTACGCCATTACTCAGCCAGACATTGCCGAAGATGTTGCACTTAGAGCAGCGTGAGAAGTGTGTAAACAGTTGATAGATTGACCCTATCGCCACGAATCATAGAGATTAAAAAAAGCAGCCTAAGCTGCTTTTTTATTATCGCGTTGAATATCGCAATGATGCTTAGGCCTGTGGTTGGCTTTGGGGGTTCATAATGCTCTCGCCGCCCTTTGATGCCAACTTAGCTAAATCTTTATCGATAAAGAACAGTGCTTTACCATCTTCGCCCACTAAACGGATCTTATCGACGATCGACTTAAACAGCTTTTCTTCTTCGTGCTGCTCGGCCACATACCATTGCAGGAAGTTGAAGGTCGAATAATCTTGGTTTGAAAAGGCTGCATGGGCCAAGGCATTGATCTTACTGGTGATCAACTGCTCATGCTCATAGGTCAGCTCGAATAACGCCAGCAGAGAGTCAAACTGTGACTGCGGCGCTTCAATGGCCCCCAGTAGAGGTAAGCCGCCGGTTTCGCTCACATAGGTGAACAAACGACGCATATGGCCCATCTCTTCATCCGCATGTTCGCGCATAAATTTTGCTGCGCCTTCAAAGCCTTGATCTTCACACCATGCGCTCATTTGCAGGTATAAATTAGAGGAGAAGAACTCCATATTAATTTGTTCATTCAACTTTTCGATCATGGTTGCAGACAGCATAGTTAATCCTCTTGGGCATTCGAACTGAAATCTTGGCACACATTGTCATGAAGGGCGTCGCCAAAAGCAACAAAATTTACCTTTGTTTATAGAGCTAAGTTAATGATTCATTGATAAAAATGATTTTCATTTGTTCATAGACTCGTATTTGGCAGCATATCCAAGTCGTCGCAAAATGACGTCTTGCTAGCATTTTCTTTAGGCAAGACTTAAGCAAAACTGTCTGACAAATCACATAAACCCCTATGCAGATCATAGCCAAGCAAGCACAGCGTGGCATAATAGCCAGCATATTTGCCCAACCTTTTGCCCATAAGGAAGACCCGATGTCCGTGAAAGCCGA
This sequence comes from Shewanella sp. GD03713, assembly GCF_029843705.1. NCBI lineage: Bacteria > Pseudomonadati > Pseudomonadota > Gammaproteobacteria > Alteromonadales > Shewanellaceae > Shewanella > Shewanella sp. GD03713. The sequence goes on along the minus strand of NZ_JAOCIW010000001.1, from coordinate 144,274 downwards.
TCCTTGTTCGCAACCTAGCTTAATGCATCCAGATCAAGCCATTCCCCTTCTGCTTGAGCAGGTTAGCCCAGTGTCAGACACAGAAGTCGTTACCCTTCCCCATGCGCTTGGCCGCGTCTTGGCCGAGGATTTGGCCTCTTGCATCGATTTGCCGCCCTTCGATAACTCCTCGATGGACGGCTACGCCTTTCGCTTTGCCGACTTAAATAATCAGACCAATCAAACCACATTAACCCTGATTGGTAGCTCCTTTGCAGGCCATGGTTTTGAAGGTGAAATAACCCCTCACTCCTGCGTGCGTATAATGACGGGCGCACCAGTGCCAGCGGGTTATGACACAGTGCAAATGCAGGAAGAAACCCAAGCGCAGGGCAATCAAATCCAAATCAATCACCCTAAGGCTAAGGGTGCCAATGTGCGTTGCCGCGGTGAAGAGCTGCTGCAAGGCACTAAAGTTCTAAAGGCGGGCATCGAAATTAACGCCGCAGAACTCGGCGTATTAGCCACCATTGGCGTGAGTCAGGTGCGGGTTTACCGCCAACTCAAAGTCGCGTTTTTCTCCACTGGGGATGAACTGCGCCCCGTGGGCAGCGACTTAGCACCGGGACAAATTTACGATTCAAATCGTTATTCCATCCAAGGCTTACTCAGCCGCGCCAATGTGGAATGGTTGGATTTAGGCGTGATAGCCGACGACCCAGAGGCCATTCGCCACGCATTTCGCCATGCCGCGAGCCAAGCGGATATGGTGTTAACCTCGGGCGGCGTCTCGGTCGGTGAAGCAGATTTTACTAAGCAAATCCTTGATGAAGAAGGCAAAATCACCTTCTGGAAACTCGCCATTAAACCGGGCAAACCCTTTGCCATGGGACGCATAGGCAAGGCGGTATTCTGCGGCTTACCGGGCAATCCCGTGTCTTCCATGGTGACCTTCTACAAGTTGGTGTGGCCCATTCTGAATAAGATGCAGGGCTTAACCCCGAAGGCGCCACTGATGCTTTCCGCCACTCTGACAACTCCCGTGCGTAAACAGCCCGGCCGTGTCGAATATCAGCGCGGCATTTTATCCCGCAATGCACAGGGCGAGTTGGAAGTGGCCATCACGGGCAGCCAAGGTTCGGGCATGTTGACCTCTATGAGTCTGGCGAATTGTTTCGTACTGCTGGAGCAATTCCAAGGTGACACCCCAGTGGGCACGCAAGTGACGGTTGAACCTTTTAATTCAGTGCTCTGCTAAGGTACGCCTCGATGAATGAACAACTAGAGATCCTCAGCGACGGCGAACTCACCCGCTACAGTCGCCAAATCTCCATCAAGGCGATGGATATCGACGGCCAAGAGCGCTTAAAACTCGCCAGAGTCTTGATGATTGGCGCCGGCGGTTTAGGCTGCGCGGCGGGGCAATATCTCACCGTTGCGGGCATTGGCGAGCTGACTCTAGTGGATTTCGATACGGTCGAACTCTCTAATTTGCAGCGCCAAGTGCTGCATCAGGATGCGACTATCGGCCAACCTAAGGTCGAGTCGGCCAAGCAGAGCCTTAACCGACTCAATCCTCACGTTAAAATCAATACCATCAATGCGGTATTGGATGACCATGAGATCGACGCCTTAGTCGCCAGCCACAGTATCGTGGTGGATTGCACCGATAATGTCAGTGTGCGTGAGCAGTTAAATCAGAGTTGTTTTAAGCACAAGATCCCGCTGGTCTCAGCCGCCGCGATTCGTATGGAAGGCATGGTTACTGTCTTCGACTATCAAGCGCAAACACCTTGTTATCATTGCTTTAGTTCACTTTTTGGTGAGCAGCAACTCAGCTGCGTGGAGTCCGGCATTCTCGCCCCCGTGGTCGGCATGGTCGGCTGCTTACAGGCGGTTGAAGCCATTAAAGTGATTGCGGGTATGGGCAAGACACTCGCAGGACGAATATTGATGATCGATGCCATGACCATGGAATTTCGCGAAATGAAACTCCCTAAACAACCCCGCTGCAAGATTTGTGGTGAATAACAGAGTAACCTTCAGCACTTAGCACGCTTTCTACAATTAAGGATATAAAAATCAATGGATTCTGAAAACAGCGTATTCGACCGCCGCATTACCGATGACACTCTCATTGGCGCGGGTCTTTATAATTTAGTGATTGGCTTAACCCTACTCTGGGGTTTTGCCGTGAACTATATAATGGTCAGCCATATCGACCCCGAAGCAATTGCCAGCGTTAACCCGTGGATTTTCTTTATCGGTTACTTCGCTTCGTGTTTCTTTGGGATTTACTTATTTCAAAGTTCGAGTAACCCCCTCGTCAGCTTTATTGGCTACAACTTTGTGGTCGTGCCCTTTGGCTTGATCATTAATATGGTCGTTAGCCAGTACGACCCCGAGCTGGTGACCGAGGCGATTCGAATCACGAGCTTAGTCACTATCGCCATGATGTGTTTGGGGACTATGTTCCCTGCCTTCTTCCAGAAAATCGCTGGGGTGCTGACTATCGCATTGTTATTAGTGATAGTCGTTGAACTGATTGAAATATTTATCTTTAAAACCCACCACGGCATTTTGGATTGGATAGTTGTGCTCATTTTCTGCGGCTATATTGGCTACGATTGGGGCCGTGCGAATCAAATCCCGAAAACCGTCGATAATGCCGTCGACAGTGCCGCCGCTTTGTATATGGATATCATCAACCTATTTCTGCGTATTTTGCGGATTTTAGGACGTAAATAAGTCACTCAACGACAAGGAAAACAGCATGAAGTTAACATCACCACTGTTGATCGGCCTGATTATGTGCGGCAGCTTAGTCGGCTGCGGCGAGAAGACTGAACCTGCAACTCAGGCGCCCGCCGAAGTAACAACCGAAGCCAAAGCTGGCGCTAAGGTGCAAATCGCCAACCCAGCCGCCGAATATTGCGTCTCACTGGGCGGCACTTCAGAAATCCAGAAGACAGCTGAAGGTGAACATGGCATTTGTACTTTACCAAGCGGTGAAAAAATTGATGAGTGGGCGCTATTTCGTCGCGACCACCCACAGGAAAACGCCCAGTAATTGAGGCTAGTAAAAAAAAACAGGCGCACTCGGCGCCTGTTTTTATGCCCCGCTGATGACCTGATTACGCCACTGCAAACGTTTAGCCTGCGAATGGAAACTCCATGCGAGCACCCGAGTGACCTTATTGCCCTGCTGCATCTCAATGGTTTTTACTGTATCGACACCCAACTTTTCCAAAGCCTGATAACAAGGCTTAAGGTTCTCCTGCTTCGACACTAAGCTGGTAAACCACAAACATTGCTCGGCAAACGCTTGGCTCTCGCGGATCATAGTAGTTAAAAATTGCTTTTCCCCCCCTTGGCACCATAACTCCGCCGCCTGACCACCAAAGTTTAAGGTCGCGCTGGTCGCTTTAGGCTGCTCACCACGATTAAGTTGCAGATTACGCACCTTGCGCAGCGAGCCTTCACTCGCTTCTTTTAACGAGCCATGAAAGGGAGGATTGCACAGAGTTAACTCGAAGCGATCAGAAGCTTTAATAATTCCATTAAAGACCGCCTTGTCATCCTGCTGCCGCCTTAAGGATAAGTGCCCCTGCAAACTCGGGTTATTGTCGATAATCCACTGCACATTGGTGAGCGACTCGGGATTAATATCCGAGGCGACAAACTGCCAGTCATACACTTGATGCCCTAGGATGGCATAAACGCCATTCGCCCCAGTGCCTATATCTAAGGCATGAATCGCCGCAGCGCGTTTAACTTTGCCGCCCTCAAATAACAAATCGGCCAAGTAATGTAGATAGTCAACCCGCCCAGGGATTGGCGGGCACAGCGCGCCCTTGGGGATATCCCAAAACGCCAGCCCATAATGATGATTCAAGAGAGCCGCATTCAGAGTTTTCACCGCTAAGGGATCGGCAAAATCGATAGATAAGGCGCCGTAGGGCGTGGGCCGGACAAAGGCTTTTAGCTTGGGATAACTCGCCATCAGGGCTGGAAAGTCATAACCATTAAGGTGCAAATTACGCGGATGTAAGCGCTTCTTCTCGACGTGCATTACTTTGGGCTTGCTGGCCGTTTTCGGTTTCGCAGTTTTGGGTTTGGCTAGCGATTTTGGCGTGCTTGGCTTACCCCGTTTACCTGCGGATGACATCGCGGGTTTAGCAGCAGTTTTAATGGCGGGTTTAGGCATAATGACTTATCAACAAGGGCGGGCTAATCCAAGGATCAGCCCTCAAACATATTGGCGGAATTAATCGTAAAGATAGGAGGTAAACAGTAGGTTGACCACTAAGGGTTTACCTGCCTCTTTGGTCAGCAGATTATTCACAGTATCGAAGCACTCGCGGCGGATTTCTTCACGGCCAGTGAGGGACTTAATCTTTTCTTCGGCCTGATTACCCAGCACTTCGATAATCGCGGCGCGCAGCAGCGGATCATGGCGCTCAACGATGACGAGATCATCGGGATTTTTGACCATCAGCTCGACACTGATCTTCACAAACCCCAGTTTTTTGCGGTTTGAAATATAGTTAGTCACGATTTCGGGTTCGAAACCGTAGTAAGCATAATCCCCTGCGGGAGTCGCTTCTTTCTCGTCGGCCGCATATGCACTCAATACAACACTGAATAAGATCAGGCAGGCTGATAATAATTTTTTCATCGCGGTTTACAGCTCCCTAAAAACAATAATGGTCAATGGAAGAAACTTCCCAATCTATCTGGTAGACTGCCGACGTTTGCTTATATTGTAACGAGTATTTAATGAATGTGACCAGCTTAAGCTTCCCCTATGGCGAATCTATTCAATGGTTTTGTGCCGATAACGCCAAAAATCTTCCCTCTTCTCCCCTTAAAGAATGGTTACTGGCACCGGGAAGCCTGACACAAAAGCTCAAGGGCTGTTGCGATAAATTCGAAGTCAAAATCCTCGGTGAAGGCCAATGTGCCCCGCTCGAAGGGGAATATCCCAAGCAAAATGCCGTTTGGGTGCGAGAAGTGTTACTCTGCCTCGATTCAGTGCCTTGGGTATTTGCTAGAACCTTGATCCCGCAATCTTTATTATCGACCCGCCAAGCCGATTTTTTAGGCCTAGGTACACGTCCACTGGGCGAATTATTATTTAGCCAAGACAGTTTTGTGCCCGGTCGCATCGAAATTGCACGCTTTACCACCGACAGTCGCCTCGCTCAGCTCGCTCAGAGTTTAGCGCAAAACGTCGAACACGAGCTCTGGGGACGCCGCCGATATTTCCACCATGACGAGGAGGAAATGTTTGTCAGCGAAATGTTCCTCCCGGCCGCGGTGCAGGCGATGGCTAAGCTATAGTCCTAACCTCTACGCTAAAACAAAAATGCCTCTATATCAGAGGCATTTTTCGTTAGCACATCCGCTTATTGACGCTGGCGACGCCACGCAAAGCCACCGAGCAGCATCAGGCTCAGCCAACCTAGACTGCCACCACTCGATGTTTCAGCAGGTGTCGTTGGTGCTGCCACGGTTACGCTTGAACTGCTGCTTGCGCTAGCATTTTGAGTATCTTTCACCGTCAGCGTGACAGTGTAAGTGCCCGCGCGAGTGTAAGTGTGGGTTGGCGATGCCGAAGTGCTTGAGGTGCCATCGCCAAAGTTCCATGTATAGCTTAGGCTACCAACGCCACCTGCCGAGGTGTTGCTAAAGTTCACCGTGAGCTGGTTGGTACTCGCACTAAAGCCAGCGGTTAAGGGAGTTAACGCTGGATCGGCATTCGCATTGGCTAAACGGATCACCGCAGTGCTGTTATCGCTGGCTTGAGAGACCACTTGCATAGTCAAACCAAGTTTTTGCAACACCATACCCGATTGAGGTTGTAGCGGTGCACTATAATCGAAACTATCGTCAAACAGGCTCACAGGCTCGAGGTTATTATCGCCGCTGTAAGCAGTTTGTCTTACCGTACTAAAGGCTGCATCGCGGATTTGTACATCGGTCGAGTTGTTGCCAATCATGTTCTGATCCGCATCTATCACCCCAATCAAACCGTGGCCAGGATGATCAGACACATTGTTATCGTAGTAACTAAAATCCTCTAACCACAGGAGTACACCGGGATCAAAACCTTTACTCTTTAATCCAGCATCGACACCATTATGACTGCGTAACTGGATAAGATAACGGGATGCAGGACCAGGACGAGTGTCGGTAATACGATTGTAACCTGCCAGAGTGGCTTTACCCGCAACCTCGGCATTATCGGCATATAGCTCAGTTGCACCTTGCTTAATGCTGATGTTGTCGATAGTGATACCGGACTCGATAGCGGCTTCATCGGTCACATAGGTAAATTCAATCGTCACAGCTTTACCAGCGTAGGCTGATAAATCATATTCCAATCCTACCCAAGCATCACTGCCTACTGCGGTCGAAATACTCGATGATTTACCCGTAATAATATGTCGAGCACTGTTAATCGCATTGACGGACTTAGTGTAATTGCCCGCCATCGCCACGCCGTTCACTTTGACCTGCATATAGTCGTAGTCGGCTTCAATTTCCCAACTCGCCTGCATCGCAAGCGTGAGTTTTTCACTCGTCGCCGGTAAATTTGCCGTAAAGCTCATGCTATTGCTCAGCATATCGCCTTGGCCAGAGTAATACTGATAACTCCCTTGATAGGGTGCTTTAAAGGCAATCGGAGCTGCAGGGAGAGGAATCGACACCTGATTCACTAGGTCTTGATTTGACGCTTGGTTCAGTGTCACCTCCATGCCAGATTTAGGAATGCTGTCTAAGCTGATTTCACGCTCATTCAGCCATTTACCTTTATATTTTGTCTGCAAATAGGAGCGTGCATAGGGGCTAAAACCGCTAGGCTTAGTTCCCGCAAGAGCGCCGGTCCAGCTACCACCCGACATTAAAGACCAAAAACCGACAGGGGAACCATCTTTGTTGGTGTTATCCGTAGTGTCATATTCATCGGGTAAACCCAGATCATGGCCAAACTCATGGGTACATACCCCGGTTGCCGCATCGATTGGTTGTATGGTGTAACCAAAGAGTTTTTTGGACGACCCAGGTAGGCTATAACCTTGCGTGCTTTGGTCAACGTAGTAACGGTGCGACCAAATCGCGCTATCCCCTAATTTGCCGCCCCCTGTCTCTTCCCCAATACTCGAGTGGAAAATCATCACATGGTCAATTATGCCATCGGGCTCATTTAGATTGCCGTTATCATTAAAATCGTATTGGTCTTCAACATCATAGGTTGCGAGTTCGGCCGCCGACATATTGGCTACCGCTTGGCTGACAGCCTCTTTAACCAGCTCAGTCACATTAGCATCGCTACCTGTATCGGCATCATTCGCGCCATAGTAATCGGCATTTTGGCTCGCGGTGTACCAACCTTTCACATCTCCCGTGAAGAAGAAAGTCTTGCCCGAAACAGCTTGGTAATATTGATAGGCCGAGTCTAAGGTTTGCCCTTGAGGACCATTAAAACCTGTGGTGGAGAAGAGTAAATTTTTATAGTGGGACGCAGGGTAACTGGAGTAATACATGTCGGTATCACTCGCCGTTAAACCATTGTTGTTATATTTTAAATCCGGAAAATCAATCAGTACGGTTAATACTTTCACCGTTTTGGTCACGTCGGCATCCGCTAACACCCGCTGTGCGGGCGCGCGCATCATCGCCGTCGACTTCACTTTTTGTAGCCTGTCATGCTCGGCTTCAACCACCATTCTCGGCTCTTTGGGCTGGGCTAGGCTGGCACGGGCAATATAGGCTTCAACGGCCGCTTGCTTAACGCTGTCGCTGGCATCTGCGGAGACTTCGCCCCGCTTGATCAACCAATAAAGGATCCTTTCTTTATTGATGACCCCTGCATCCGCTGGCGTATGATTGGGCGCCGCAATACTAGCGCCACTCAGCAAGGCCAACATCAATCCTAACGCTGTGATACTTTTTGAACTTCGCATTACTCTTCCTTCCGTCACAATGTGCGCTGTAGCCAAGCTATTTTCTAAGGCTAGTGCCTATTTGCTCTATGGCAAGTTTGTTTTTAGCGGCTCGCTATCTTGAATACCTTCCCCACTTTTCGAGGGATGTAAAAACATATCAGGACTACTTTTGCGTAACAACTTGATACATTCAGGGATGGGATTCTTTTTATGTTTTGTCAGCCGTTATTCAGCAAACAGGCCTCATCGCCCCTTAGGCATAAAAAAACCGCATTAACGGGCGTTAATGCGGTTCTTGCAAAACAGAGCTAGGTTTAGCTGGCGGTTTTCATATAGTTTGAAACCCCATCGAGGAACATTTGCACCGATATCATTACCAGTACCATCCCCATCAAGCGCTCAACTGCCGTTAAGCCTTTTTCACCCAACATGCGGGTAAAGAGCTTATAGAACATTAGGATAACCGCACTCGCCCCCCACGCAGACACTAGCGCTATCGTCCAGTCACCCATGCGAGTGCTGTCGGTGTGCGCGAGTAAAATAAGCGCAGCCAGAATCGATGGCCCTGCCATCAACGGAATCGCCATAGGGACGATAAAGGGTTCCTCTCCCGCCGCAAGACCCACCACGCCACCCGGCTGAGGAAAAATCATTCGAATGGCGATCAGGAACAGGATAATCCCGCCAGCAATACTGACTGACTCGGAACGTAGATTTAAGAAACTGAGGATGGCTTCGCCAGCATACAGAAAGGCCAACATGATCAATAATGCGAAAATCAGCTCGCGAATCAAAACCCTACGACGTTTTTTCGGGTCGATATGCCTTAAAATCGACGCAAAAATCGGTAAATTACCGAGGGGATCCATGATCAAAAACAACATTACCGCAGCAGAAAATATATCCATTTAACGTTATCAACACCCAAGCCAACATGAGCCGATATTGTATAACTTTTTCGCGTTACAGATGTGAAAAATTATCTATAAAATTCCTAATGATGGCCATAAGCCAGCATGCCATTGTCAATTTCCCTCCGACAAATACCAAGCGCACTGAGTTTACGCCCTCGAGCGTTAAAGGGATTTCTGCGCCTGCAATGATAGGTAAATGTCACTTTAGTAAATTGCCAGTAAGTCGCTGCTCATTTTGATTACAACTGGTATACTATGGCGTTTTTTCAGCAAAATTCGTGGAATCCATGCTCTATCTTCTCGCTAGCTGTATCGCACTATTAATCGGACCACTGTTTTATCGCTACTTTTCATCGGGCAGCGGCTTACAGAAGGGACTCGATGGCTTTATCTTCGTCTCTTTAGGCGGGCTAGTGCTGATCCATATTTTGCCTGAATTGCTCGAGCATGGCGGCCTATTGGCCATCGTCTTTGTCGTCCTCGGCCTCTGGGGACCGACCGCCAGCGAACGCTTATTCCATCGCTACTCAGAGATCACCCATAATCTAACCCTGTCACTCGGGATTGGCGGTCTTTTACTGCATACCATCACAGATGGTGGCGCTATGGTGCTGGCGCAGCAAGATGGCAATTCCAGCCTATTGGCGCTCGGGGTGATATTGCACCGACTACCTGTGGGTCTCGCCATTTGGTGGTTACTCAAACCTCAAGTCGGCACCCGTTGGGCGAGTTTAGTATTAGTCGCCATGATGCTGCTCACAGGCGTGGGTTATTTCGCGGGCGAACAATTATTATCCCAACTCAGTTTAGATAATACCGTTTATTTACAAGCCTTTGTGACAGGTTCAATCCTGCACGTCGTGCTGCATCAACCCCATGGTCAACACGACACCGATAAGCAAGGCCAGTATGAATATCAGGCCGGTATCGGCAGTTTACTGGGGATTGGATTATTGATGGTGCTGTTACTGATGGATTCTGGCGGCCATGAACATGCCCACCACGATCACAGCACCGAACAGCTCACCACTTGGTTAATGACCATAGCACCGGTACTTTTACTCAGCTATGCCGCGGCCGCGCTGCGATTCCAACTAGGGTTAACTCCGCAGGATAACAGCCTTGCTCGCCGTTGGTTCCAACGCTTAGCGGGCCCAGAGGCGCTTGTGCTCACCGCGCTACTACTTGGCCCTTGGCTGGCGCTATTCCAACTGCTCGTGGTGTTTATTATGAGTGCTTATCTGGCCCATGCTCGGGTCGAGATAACCGATCCCCACAGCAAGTTGCCCAACAATGCGTTGCGCTTTGGCTTTGCCCATCTGGTTGATCGCAGTGCCCCTTGGGTGCTCCTCAGCCTAGTGCTAGTCAATCTGATAGGCCATCCTTCGGTACCGTTAAGCAATCCTATGTTGCAGATTGCCGTACTCTTGTTGGTCTTTTTACCTATGCGTTTCTGTAACTTAGGCGCAGCAGTACTGTCGATTGCCCTCGCCTACAGCGGCTGGAGCCCTATTGCCATCATACTGCCTCTGATTGCAGCGCCCGTACTGAACATCGCCCAACTTAAACTCATGAGCTGGCCACAGCGCGGTGTTTTACTGGCGATAATTGCCGCCGCCCTCGTTGCCGCCCTCAGGTTACCTATGTGGTTCTCTTTAATCACCTTGCCTGAGGCAATTAACTTGGCCGCCTTGCTGGTTCTATCAGGCTTATTTGCCGCGAGCTTACTGCGCCTAGGGCCACGTAAGTTCTTACGCCGCTTGATGATGTTAAAACCGGCTAGCCATGGTCATAAGCACGGCCATGACCATGCACACGCCTCGGTTGCAGAAAGCGCCCATAGTCACAGCCATACACACTCTCATTCACATCAGAGTGGCGGCCACAGCCATAGCGATGCAAATAAGCACCATCACTAGCACTGTTCATTTGATCACAGACAGGCTAAGTTAATCCTACTCCTAGGATTAATTTAGCCTGTTATGTGCATACTCTTTGTCGCCCTTAAAACACATCCCCAGTATCCGCTGATCATTTGCGCCAATCGGGATGAGTTTCACCACAGACCCACAGCACCAGCACAATTTTGGCCACCGGAGCAGAATATGCTCGCGGGCAAAGATTTGCAGGCAGGGGGCACTTGGCTTGGGGTGAATAAACAGGGGCAAATTGCGGGAGTCACTAACCTAAGGGTGGCGCAAAAGTCCCAAGAGCCGATGCGCAGTCGCGGCGAGCTGATCATTAAAGCCTTAAGCTCGGGTTCGCTCATCTGCCCTAACTGGCTTGAGGAACACGCCGAAGATTATCAGCCATTTAATCTCGTGTTTGGCCAAGGTACTAATCTCTATTGCTTTAACAGTCTTAAGCGGAACACGGTGAAACTCACGGCAGGATTCCACGCCATTAGCAATGGCGCGCTTGATGATATCTGGCCGAAAATGGCTAAAGGCCAACGCTCGCTCGAGGCCCTCATCCAACAATCGGGGCCGCTTGAGCTAGAGTCGCTCATTCAGTTGATGCAGGATGATTCGCGGCCAGAGGATAACGAGCTACCCGACACTGGCGTCGGGCTAGAATGGGAACGCCGACTCGCGGCAATTTATATTCGTCACCCCGACTATGGCACCCGCTCCACCAGCATTTTGCTGCAAAATGCCCAAGGGGAAGTCCAATTTACCGAGGTAAGATACGACGGTAAGGGGCGACGACTAGGGCAGCAGGATTTTCACTTCACCCAGCCGTCACAATTACCTAAAGAGCCGGACTGTCTCGCCCACTTTTAGCTTGCTCGTCCGAGATCAGTGTATCAGTCCGAACTGTGGTCCATAGTGATCACCCAGCGGTCATCAATTTTTTCCACCAGCAGGGTAAACACCCCCGTGGGCGCATCCTTTTGCCGCTTTAAATCCCAGCGCCCAACGACCATAGCGGCGTAGTTACTGAGCATTTTGATTTCTTTGATGGTGAACTTCAGCTCACCTAAAGCCTCTTTATTCGGATAGTTTTTCTTGTAGGCGGCAAGGGTTTCATCCCAGCCATAACGAAACTTTCCATTAGAGACAAATCTAAGCTGTTCGCTCTTCCAATAACCCTGCATGTAAGCGTCAAGATCGCCGCGGTTCCACGCATCTTCCTGACCTTTTAGCATTTGGGCAATGTCATCCGTCGGCACAGCACTCACCTGCCCGACAAACAGCAACATCAGTACCGCGAGGCACTGTAAAATGTGTTTTTTCATCAATCCCTGTCGCAACATAGTATCGCTCCCCAACTATCAGGTTAGACTGTACTATAACCAAATTGGCGCAGACTATCTTGTCAAAGCCGATTTATAATTAAAAAAAGCTGATGATATTATTCATTTTTCGACTCTGAGCACCAAATTATGTTTACACATTTATGCCGCTGGCTACTCAAAATTTCAGGCTGGCAAATCCAAGGGCAGTTACCCTCTCAGGCCAAATACATTGTGATTGTTGCGCCACACACCAGTAATTGGGACTTTATCATCGGCGTGCTCGCCCGCGGCGCCTTAAACACCCGTATACACTTCCTCGGTAAGCATCAGTTGTTTATTCCGCCTTGGGGTTGGTTCTTCCGCGCTATCGGTGGCAGCCCTGTGGATAGGCGTAAAAACAATAATTTAGTCGATGCTGCCGTGCAGTTGTTTGCCACTCAGCCCGACTATAAACTCGCGCTCGCCCCCGAAGGTACTCGCAGCCCAGTGACCCGCTGGAAATGCGGCTTCTACCATATCGCCTCCAAGGCGCAGGTCCCCATAGTGCCAGTGGGCTTAGACTTTGCCCGTAAGGCCGTGGTGATCCAGCCGCCACTGCAACCAAAAGAAATAGAACAAGATATGGCGGAAATCCTCAGTTTTTACCGCAGCATTAAAGGGCGTCATCCCAAAACGATCCCCGACTATACGCCAGACAACAGACGTTAATGACTGAGGAATCACGGAGCGAAATATGCAGACCGAAACTTGGTTACTCTACCTTTTTGCGATTGTGTTGATTGGGATTTCCCCTGGGCCTATTGCCATGTTGTCTATGTCCCACGGCATTCATTTCGGTAAAAAACGTAGCATAGCCACAGGGCTTGGCAGTGTCAGCGCCGCGCTAGTGCTGATGGCAGCTTCGGCGGCAGGATTAGGCGCCATTATCAGCGCCTCGGAATACGGCTTTAGCTTGCTCAAATGGTGCGGCGCCGCCTATCTGGTGTTTTTGGGCATTAAACTCGTGCTCACCAAGTCGCAGGGACAAAAGCTGGAAGTGACGAAAACCGAAGGAAAAGGGACTGCTAAACAACTCTATAAACAGGCATTTTTAGTAGGGATCAGCAATCCTAAAGACCTGCTGTTTTTTGCGGCGTTATTTCCACAATTTATCGATTTAACCGCACCACAAATGCCGCAACTGACGATTCTTGCCCTCACCTGGGCGCTGGTCGATTTTAGTTTTGTGATGCTGTACGCCTCGATGGCGAATGTGCTGGCCCCGAGCCTAAAGGCCAGCAACAAACTGCATTGGTTTGACCGTACCAGCGGCGGCGTATTTCTCACCCTCGCCGCCATCTTAGTCAGTCGGGATTAGATTAGCCCTCGACTTTCACCGATTTTAGACTGCGGATATCGTTGCCTGTCGGCGCTTGGAAGGCCTGTAAACCAAACTCGGGCAATACGGCAAAGATATGGTCGAAGATATCCGCTTGTATCGCCTCATAAAAAGCCCAACGGGTGTCATTGGTAAAGATATAAATCTCTATCGGTAAACCTTCGGTCGTGGGGGCCAGTTGGCGCACCATCAGGGTCATATCCTTATGTACTTTATCGTGGCGTTGCAGGTACTCCTGCAAATAGGCGCGGAAGGTGCCGACGTTGGTCAGATGGCGACCGTTGACCTTCATGTCCAGATCCGACACTTTGGCATTCGACTCTTGAATTTCACTGATCTTGGCGGGGAAATACTCTTTCAAGCAATTGATTTTACTGAGGCGATTTCGCTCTTCCTCAGATAAAAACTTAATGCTGTTGATATCGATATTGACCGCACGCTTGATACGGCGCCCCCCCGATTCCGACATACCGCGCCAGTTACGAAATGCATCCGACACTAAGGCATAGGCGGGGATCATGGTGATGGTCTTGTCCCAGTTACGCACTTTGACCGTAGTTAAGGACACTTCCTCCACCGCACCATCGGCGCCGTACTTGTCCATTTGGATCCAGTCGCCCTTGCTCACCATGCGGTTGGCGGCGAGCTGAATGCCCGCCACAAAGCCCAAAATGGTGTCGCGGAACACTAACATCACAAAACCCGTTGCCACACCTAAACCGCTGAGGAAGTACACGGGGGACTGATCCGCCAGTACGGAAATCGACACGATCAGACCGACGAAGAACAGGAATAGTTTAATCAACTGTACAAAGCTTTTTACCGGCAAGCGGCGGCTGACTAGATTGACATCGGAAATCTCATTAACCGCATCGAGCCCAGCGTAAATAGCGCGGATCATCAGGATAACCAACCAAATACTCAATAGGCGGTCGACTAAACTGCTGAGCACGGGGTGCTCAGTTAAGGTAATGGGCACTAGCAGGTTGAGCACTATCGCAGGGACTAACATCGCCAGCTTTTCGAGCACTTTATAGCGCATAAACACATCGTCCCACGTCGCCTTGGAACGCAGGATCACCATGTTCACCGCGCGGATCACCCCACGGCGCATAATAAAATAGGCAATGGCCGCCACCAGCACACAGGCAAGCAGCATAATGCTCGTTGAAATGCTGTCGGACGGTTGGCTGTCGATCCCGACACTCGATAACCAGCCCGAGATTTCAAGGCGAATTTCTTGATCCACAATCTACTCCTAGAGAAACGGCTGGGTTATCTGCCCAATTAAGCCATCCCAAGATAAAGCCATTAGGTTGCGAGAGCATGGCGCGCTCACGATTGAAGTTAGCAACAACTATTTCACAACCATTTATTTTTCAAACGATTTTAGCATTCGAGGCCAAGAGCTTAAAGCGCATCGCAGTTTAAAATGCCAGATTGAGTCCTGCATCCATAGCGCAGCAGCTAATGGCCTAGCCGCTATTGCTCAAGTTTGGCCTGCGCCTGATCCAGTTCAGCTTGAGCCTCTGCCACCTTTTGGCGTTTTTTATTGATTTTATCCATAGACTTACCCGCAGCTATCGCATCAGTCAGCTCATTTTGACGTTCGACGAGTTTAGCTTCCAAGGCTTCAACCTTGGCTAAGCGCTCTTGGTATAGCTTGTCATCATCACAATGGGTTAGCACAGCTTGGCGCGCCTGCACTAAACCCTCTGCTTTTGCTTGATTACCCGCGGCTTTAGCCTCAACAAGCTGCGCCTCAATTGCAGCTAGCTTTGCAGCACAGCCTTTAGGGAGCTCATCCTGCGCCAATGCCGCGCCACTGCACAACAAGGCTAGCAAGCATCCGTATCGACAAAACATAGGCTCCTCCTTTAGGTGGCAATATTTAATCCTGTTATAGACTTGATAGTGCCATAGCTTATAACCACAAGCTGTATTTGTGCTTAAGTAAAATCGACTTTCTTGGTACAAATGCGACTTAGACAGTGACTTAATAGCAATAAATTGTTTATGTTAGGGCAAAATATTGACTCAGACGGATATCGGAGCCAGAAACCATGCCCAGTTCATTTCGCCTCAGCACGCTCAGCTCATTATTGCTGCTCTCTTCATCTGTGATGGCCGCCGATGTGGCAACTATCACCCTAGAGAATGGCGCTCAGGTCAGACTCAAAGATGACTTCACTTGGGAATATATCATCACGGAAACCAAAGTCGCGGCAGCGCCAGCGGTTGCCACAGTTGCTACCCCAACTACCGCGGTGACATCAACCGCAGCGGCCACAGCAGTAGCCAGCAGCACACCCGCCATTGAAGCAGCCCAACCTGTCACCACACTAACCGCAAACGCCATTGCGCGCCCCGAGCTCTTAGGCTCTACCGCTAAAGATGGCATTAAAGTCACCTTCAACGAGAGCCAATGGAAGGGCGATAAACTCGGCCTGACCTTCGAGCTTGCCAGTACTAGCGGTGAGCACGTGACCTTAGTTGAAGTCGAAGCTAGCTTCTTTGCCGACGATGGCACCTTGCTCAAAACCGAAAAACTGGAAGTCTGGGAAGCCATTTTCCGCATGCCAGAAACCTACCTACGTAAAGGCGAGCAACGTAAGAGCCCAGTGATTTGGGTCGAAGGCGTCGATAAAAACCGTTGGCAGAAACAACTGATTAATCTCAAGATCACTGAGATTAACTCGCGCTAATCCGACGAATGAGGTAAGGAATTGGCGTTAGCTTTCAATTCCTTACAAACACAAACGGGTGTTATCAGACGAATAAGCTACAATTGCCAGCATGCCCTTATTCCCCATATGAGCCAGATGCAAGATGCCCAATAGATATTCATCTCTCGCTCTTACACTCTGGCTCTGTGGTGTTAGTCACCATGCCATTGCCGATACGGTATTTCTGAACAATGGCGATAAAATTACCGGTGAGATTAAAGCGCTAGATGAGCAAAATCTGGTAATCAAACCTAGCTACGCCCCCAAAATCACTATCGAACGCAGCGCGGTTCGCAGCTTTGAAACCCGTGAGCCACAGCCCTGGAGCATCAATCGCTCAATCAAAGAGGTAACGGTTCAAGCTTCTGAATTAGATAGCTTTGTGCTGATAGACGATAAGCAGACCCCAATCAGCGAGTTAATCTATTCGGAACTCCTGAGTGACTCGGACTGGCACTACAGCGGGAGTGTAGAGGCCGCCATTGATGTCACCCATAACAGTAAAAACACTCAAAAGCTGCATGCTAAGGGAGATGTGACCGCCGAAACCTTAAACTGGCGTCATAACCTCAAGAGTGAAGTCCGCTACGAGACCGAAGACAAAACCACTAAGCGTAATACCCTCGAAGCCCATTACAGCCTCGACTATTTGATCAGTGACCATTGGTTCCTGCGGCAAGAGGATTATTATCAGGAGGATAAGCTCAACCTCGATATTCGCAGCTACTACGCCGCATTGGGTCCGGGCTATCGTTTTTGGGGCGTCAACCGCGACAAGCTCGACTTTGTACTCACCTACAACCACTTCTGGCTAGATTATCAAGTATTTACCTATGAGCTAAATGCTTGGGCGGCAACCATCAACTACAAACAATATTGGTTCGACGGTGTGTTAGAGACCTATGCAGATTTGCAAATTGCCTTTCCCGATATTCCTACCATTGAATATATTTCTGACTCGACGTTTGGACTAAAATATCTGCTGACACAACAGATTTATCTCTCATTCAAATACGATATCAATGAGACTAAATCCGCTGTGCAGCATTCGCGGGATATTTCCTACAGCCTAGGTTTAGGGGTTAACTTCTAAATTTACTGAGGTTTTACCACACAGGTCATTTCTGGCGCTTCGTATCCCCAGACAATTTTGGCTTCGCCATGGTGTTCCCACAGACTCTCATTTCGGCCTTGATACTTAGCGCCGCTGCCACTGGGCTGAACAAACATCAAGGACGTTTGATCGCCACGCTCGGCTATCAGAGTGGCAGGCTCAGTCTTAAAGTAACTGACCACGACTTCATTCGCCGGATTACCGTCGCAGACGTAAAATATCGGCCCAGTCATTTCCACGAGACGATACTGCGCCTGTAGCTCGGCAATCCGCGTCTGGTAACTCGACTCAACACAGGCGCGTTTATCTTCGCTCTTCCAACATTCATTACGGCCTTTGACCCAGCCCCGCTGCATGGCTTTTAGCATAGGAGGTTGCTCATTCTTTGCCTTATCAGCAGCTTGAGCGTATACCTCGGCCAGTTGCTGATCGAGCTTAGTCAAGCCCGCATCCTGACACACCTGCTCTTCGATACTGCCTGCCTGAACCTTGCCACAGTCAAAGGAAGGCTTTTCTGCGGCTATAGCAGGAACACTTAAGGCCACGGCTAAAAGCCCCGCCGCTCCTGCGGTTTGCATATTGATTCTCTTGGTAAATGTCATACCCGTGATTCCCTTTATTTATTGCTTATGGCTACCTGTTACCCATAGCTAACGCCACCTTGGCTTAACCTAAGCTGACTTAAGCTCAATCCCCCTCTTTGAGCGAGCAAAAATCAGCACTTAGCCACAAATACCTGCCAATGTTAGCTCTACAAGCTAACGGCTTTGCACAAACTCGAGTAAGTGTAGTGCAGCCACAGACGTTATCCCAAGAGTGTCCACTGAACGGACAATCGCGCGGACACATTTAAAGTCATAATGCGGACACTTTAGACTCTTCACGCGGACACATTTTTTATCGTTCTGATAAATAAAGAATATTTAATTGGCACATATTCTGCCTAGTCAGTGGGTCACCACACTTATCCCTATACAAGGAAGCATTATGAACACTCACACAAAAGTATTCGGCGGTTTATTGATCCTCGCGCTCATCCCCTGTGGGATTTGGGCAGCCCAACAGGTCAGCACTCAGTCATCTAGCGACACCCAAATCTCGATCAATAGCCGTAACTATCCTGACTTTTCGTGGATTTATGTACGCCAAGATGGCGAGCTCACGATTGGCGCGGGTGAGAGCCAAGATTGGAATAAACTCAAACGCCAAAGCAATGCTTATCAAACCGACTATCTGTGGGTCAAAACCGCTGGAAATAGCTATGTGATTACCGATCCGTCCTTAGTCAATCAAGTAAAAGAGGCGGTGCGCCCAATGCAGATCCAAGGCGAGAAGATGCAGCGTCTGGGTGAACAAATGCAGGTTAAGGGTGATGCCATCAGCGCCGAAACCAGCAAACTCTTAATCAATCTCGCCTCAAGTGAAAAAGATACTGAGGTTAACGCGCAAATTGAAAGCCTAGGTGCATCGATGGAAGTAATGGGCAGAGAGATGGAACAACTCAGCGAAGAGCACCAAGCATTAGTCGATGTGGCCGAGAAGCAGGTTTACGAGCTGGCGCAAAACGCGATAAAAAATGGCACCGCAGTACTAACACCTTAAGCCATTTTTAGCACTTAAAGGTAAATTATCGGTTATTCCAGTTATAGAGATTGAATTTCCTAGTGAAATTGACTATTTTCACGCCGCTTTGTTATTTCACTAGGAAAAGGATCAACATGGAACAAGCGATTAGCACAGGGAACGACAACCCCATTCAAATGGCCGATACCGTCTATTCGAAAGAAAAGTCACTGTTTGCAATTTTAGCAATTATTTCGGGACTAATTTGGGCCGTGCTGATCTTAGCCACCAAAGGTCTCGCCCTGATTTATGTGCTGATGTTTTTTATCATTTACCTCTTCACCCACTCGGCGTTTATCAGCTACTTAAAGGGCACGGCGGTTGAAATCAGCCCTGAGCAGTTCCCCGATTTACACAAACAATACCTCGCCTGCTGCGAGCGTTTAGAGATTAAAGAACCGCCCCGCGCCTACCTGTTAGCCGCCGATGGCATGCTAAATGCCCTCGCCACCCGCTTTTTACGCCGTAACTACATAGTGCTGTTCTCATCGATCGTGGATGCACTCGAGTCCGATAAAGATGCCCTTAACTTCTATATCGGCCATGAGTTGGGCCATATTCGCCGTAACCATATTGGTAAAGAGCCGCTGTTAGTGTTCGCCACTTGGCTGCCATTAGTCGGCGCCGCCTATGCCCGCGCCTGCGAGTACACCTGCGACCTGCACGGTCTGCGTTGCTGCAATAGCTTACGTTCGGCCACCAATGCGGTTGCCGTATTAGCCGCTGGGGTTGAGCAGTGGAAGCGGATGAATGTGGATCAATATATTCGCCAAACCCAAGAGTCGAGCGGATTTTGGATGTCCTTCCATGAGCTTAATAGCAGCTATCCATGGCTAACTAAACGTATGGCAAGAGTACAAGCGACCGCACAGGGCAAAATGTATGCAGCGCCTTCTCGCAGCGTATTCGCCTACCTCTTTAGCCTGTTTATGCCACGTATGGGCACAGCGGGCGGCGGGATCATCATCCTTGCGGCCATTATCGGTGTGGCCGCTGCGGTGGCGATTCCCGCATATAAGGAATACCAAGAGAAAGCAGGCGCAGCCAGCATTAACTATGATGATGCCAACTACGCCACCAGCACCCCGCAAATGGACTCTGAGCCCGCTAACGTGCCCGATGCCGCACTGGCTATCGAGCATATCGACCAGTTACATCAATCATTAGCCCCTATTACCGAGGTGCTGACTCAATACTACCAAAGCCATAAAGCTTGGCCGACCGAGTTAGAGCCGCTTGGCTTTACCGATGAGCAGCTAACCACCTTTAACCTTTATTCCGAGGGGATTGTTGGTTTTGTTGCCGGCGAAGCCTTAGGAGATTATCAAGGTTATGAGGTGTATCTGTCGCCCCAAGTTGACGAGCAAGATAATGTCACTTGGGTATGTAGCAGTAACGGTATTCCCGACGAATATCTACCAGCCGATTGCCAAGGCTAAGATCAAAAAGCGCTGCCAATGCAGCGCTTTTTATTTTAGGACAAATTAACCTTTTTGAATCGTCATTGTCCAAGCAGCATCACCCTTCTGCGCAAAGTGAATCACTTCGTGCCCAGCCTCTGCGGCCCAGCGCGGAATATTTTCAGTTGCTTGGCCACAATCGTAATCCAATACCACTTTATCACCAGTCTCAAGATTGGTGATTAAACGTTGCAACTCAATTAAAGGAAAAGGGCATAACTTACCCGTTGTGTCGAGATAGTGTTCCATATACAGCTCCTTTATCGAAATTAAATCTGCGCAAGGCGCATCGGCCTCAGTAGCGCAAAATAGTTAAAGCACCAACTACCCAATAAAATAGCAGGAATAAATAGCCAGCCTTGCCACGACAAATAGGCTGTACCAACCAGTGCGTTACCCAGCATACAGCCACCAGCAAGCCCACTGCCTACTCCCATAAACAAACCACCTACAAACCCAAACAATACGACTTTATGTCCAGGATAGCGCCAGCGCTGCTCAGCACTACCTCGGGCGGCAATGAAGGCACCGGCAAATAGCCCTAAGAGGAAATATCCAGGCCAACTAAAAAACTTAGTGTTGCCTGTGGTGATAAGATCCCATAATTGCGCACTTGGGCCACTGATCCCCACGCTACCAACCCGACCGCTCTCAAGGCTGGCTGGCCAAGCCAGCAGCGCTAGCAAACCAATCATTAGAGCTGTTACAAAAGGATGCCAACGCGCCTCAAACAACCAATGAGCTATCCCCGTTTTACGAGGCGCCATTAGCGCTACCGGACGTTTGCGGCGTTTGAGATAACTCAATGCCAACCATAATGTGAGTGAGACGAGAGCAAGCACGATCACCCAAGGGGAAACACCTAAAGTTTGATAGAGGGTTTGATCCTCAAGTTGATGCTGTTTCAAAGGCTTAAGAAGCCCTTTCATCTCATCAAGGCGCACAAATTTACTGGCAACAATAAAACCAAGCACCGCCATCACACTGGCTGCCAATCCTTCGGCTGCACGGTAATAGGCACCAGTAGAGCAACTTCCCGCTGCAGCCATCCCTACACCAAACAATATTCCACCCACTAAGGTGGCCAACCAGGGAAAATGCCCTTCGGGCAATTTAACC
Organism: Shewanella sp. GD03713; assembly: GCF_029843705.1. Lineage (NCBI taxonomy): Bacteria > Pseudomonadati > Pseudomonadota > Gammaproteobacteria > Alteromonadales > Shewanellaceae > Shewanella > Shewanella sp. GD03713. The sequence goes on along the minus strand of NZ_JAOCIW010000001.1, from coordinate 122,771 downwards.
CAGCCCCACTCATAGAACAGTAACAGCCCTAAACTTTGGATGCTGATGGCAATCAAAATCGCGATCACCATGGTAAAGTCACGTTGTAGATAGGTATCGCGGATCCCTCCTGCCATACAGAATCTGCCCCTTTGCATCACAAAGCCCATAGCCAAACCAATCCCTAAGCCACTGATGATAGTTAGCATAGCCCTATCCTCAGCGCTGGATCAGATAACGAATCGTTGGCCCGTTCTGTTCAATCTCTAGCACTTTATAGCCATGATTCTTGGCATCGAGTGGAATATTATTGATTGACTGCGGGCAGTCACTGATCACTTCTAATATCTCCCCCGGCTTCAGTGTCGGCATGGCCTCAAGGGTTGCCACTGCGGGATAAGGACAAGGCTCGCCCACCATATCGAGTTGATAATCTGGAATATATTGACTCATTATGCCGCCTCCGCGATCAATTGTTCATCCCGCTTCGCCTTACGGGCAAAGAAACGTTTCTCCCACAGCAACATGGCCGCAAACGACAGCGCCAGCAGCAGATAGGTCAGCAATAAACCGCCCTTATCGCCAAAGCTAGAGAGCAAGTTAACCTTGTCCCAACTTGTGGCTAATGGCTGGGCTAAATCATCCCAGTAGTAGGCCAGCAGGGTTGAACCCAGTACGTTACCTAAACCAACCCACCAGAAATGCACTTGACCTTCGACGGCGCGATACATCCAACCCGTCTCACAACCACCCGCCAGTACAATGCCAAATCCAAACAGCAGGCCGCCAATCACCGCATTCGGGCCAGCCCACATGATTTTGGGCGGCACACCTAATTGCACATAGCTATAAATCCCGATGGCACTCACCGCCATACCGAGAATAATTGCCTTGGCCATATGGGTGCGCCCGGTGATCCACATATCACGAAATGCCGAGGTAAAGCAGATTTGTGCCCGCTCAATCAACAGACCAAAACCCACACCGCAGAGCATAGCGATACCCAGCTTAGGCGCATTGAACATTGTCAGTAATCCCCAGCCGATAATGGCCGCGAACACTAACATGCCGATACGAAAACGTCGTCTCGCTTGGTTTTCATCCTGTTTAACCGAGGTCGCCTTATCGACTTTCTTCAATTTCACCGGAATGCGAAACATAGGCAGTAGCGTAAAGCGCGCACCAAAGTAAGAACCCGCCGCCGTCGCCAGGGCAAAAAACCACGCATGTAAGGAAAACTGCGGAATCCCAGTGAAGAAGGCTGCTAAGTTACAGCCCATCGCCAAGCGCGCCCCAAAGCCAGCAATAATGCCGCCGATTAACGCCTGAGCGATGCGGATACGGCTCTGTGGCATACGCAGTTTGACGTTATTCGCCCACAGCGCCGCCGCAATACAACCACCAAACATGCCGATGATCATCATGCCGTCGATACGGTCTAAGGGAGAACCCTGTAAACCAATCACCTTGAAATAACCCCAAGTTTCAGGATTTGCACCAACCAGTTGCAGTAAGTGCCCGCCCCAGCGAGTAAATTCCCCCGTAACAGCCCAAAAAGTGCCAGTTAACCCAAAATAGTAAGTAGAAAGGATACCAGCGGCGATAACCGCAGGCATAGGTGCCCAAAAACGGACTAAATATTGTTGTTTAAATTCTTGCCATGTCATGTCATTACCCTAATGAACGAGACTATAAAAAATAAGCACGAGGCTTATACCCGTTGCCACACAAGCAAGGCACAATCCCTTAAAAATAAGGCGCTAAAGAATCTTAATTGTGTGGCGACACGCTTTAGATGGCTTTCGCTAGACAGCCACGATTTACTCCCGATAACCGATAGCTATGGGTGTAGAGCGTGGCTCTGCCATTACGGCAAAAACCGATAAGCGTGATGTTGCTTTTCTCTGCTAATTCCAACGCCAGTGAAGTCACGGCGGACATAGCAAACAGAATTTGGATATTGGCACTGGCGGCCTTTTGCACCATTTCGAAACTGGCGCGGCTAGTGAGCAACACTGCGACAGGTCGCTCTGCCTTACGCATTGAAAATCCACCGATTAATTTATCCAGTGCAATGTGCCGCCCTATGTCCTCAAAGGCGGCGATGATTTGTCCTTCCTCGTCTAAGCCCATGGCGGCGTGGGTTGCCCCCGTGAGCTTAAAGTGATGTTGATTCTCTTTGATCTGCTCAAGGGCGAGCTGCAGATGATCGATATTAAATCTGGCGTCCGAGTCGACGCGGATAACAGGTTTAACCGCCTCTTCTAGCTGCGCTACACCGCAAAGGCCACAGCCAGTGCGCCCCGCCATATTGCGCCGCTGCTGCTTGAGTTCCATAAAGCATCTTTGGGTGATCTCCACCTGAATGAGCACGCCTTCGGGGGTGAACTCCAGATCCACCCCTTTGATTTCATTCACATGGGAAACAATCCGCTCCGACAAGGTAAAGCCAATGGCGAACTCTTCGAGATTTTCTGGGCTGGCGAGCATCACAGTGTGGGCGATGCCGTTATACACCAGCGCCACTCGTACCTCGTTAGCCACATAATCGGTTAACTCGGAGGCCTGTCCCTGCTCTAAAAGGGTCACCTTTCTTTCAGTAACCACGGCGTGTGAATGATATTCCATAGCGACCCTCTAAACTCATTAATTCAAATAAAAACAATTGGTTTGCCAGTAAAGTTCGACTCAAGTCACAAAGCGACTAACGAAATACGAATGCGCTTGATTCATGTTTAAGCATTTTCTACTATCGGTCTGTCTTCGAATGGAAGAACGTCGTCTCCGGTGAGGCGTCCGGATTTCAAATCCGGGTAGGGCTGCCAGCAGTCCTGGGTAGGTTCGACTCCTATGTTCTTCCGCCAATTCTCATGGGAATAAAACAGTTCCCCATCCCGGATCTCCCGACTGTTACTGCGATACTTCCTACGGGTAAAACCACTGCGGTCAAAAAACTCCAACAGCTGAATGCTGACCTTACGGCCTAGGCCAATCAGATCCTTAAACTCTGCGGTTTCGAGCTTGCCGTGGGTTTCCACATGCTCACGCACCAGATTGGCGTAATGGCACAACTGCTCGCTCAGCAGATATCTGTCCTTCACTACGGCGGTAATAAAGCCCTGTTGCACCAGTTGAAAACACAGCAATCTGAGTTTGGCTGGCTCGAGTTCGAGATATTCCCCCATCTCAGTCACCCACACGGGCGAGGTTTGCAGCGCCAACCAAGGGGCCAAGCGCTGCCAGCACTGCTGCGCCTCGCTATCGAGGACAATCCTGTGTTCCGCCAACTGCAGCAGAGCGCCGCGCAGCACCATCTGCCCATCTTGGCAGAGGCTATCGAGCACCTTATTGGCCAGCTCGTTGGGTAATATGCTGTGGCTCATGCGTTGTAGACGATTACGCCCAAGCCCTAGTTGGTCGGGATGCTGTTGGTGATACTCACGTAACAGCTCGATAAACTGCTGTTTTTCTTGCTCAAGTAACTGGGTCGATAGTCCATAGGCGCCGAGACGAGTCAGCCCCGCCTGCGCCAGCATGGCTGCGAGCCCTTCATCGGTTAGCTGCCAGCGCCAATGGATTTCATCAATACTGAGCGCCTCACTCTGGCCGAGTAGCGCCAGCACATTCACCGGATTGGAGAGCTTGGTCAGCTGTTGCAGCTTACTGACACGCTCCGGCGTACGCTTCTTACGATTGGGGACTTTTAATGCCAGCACCCGCCCCGCGCCCAGCGTTTGCTTGCCGCCAATATGCCTGAGCACTATTGGGTCGTCCTGACACAGCAGCAGCGGCTTATCGAGCACAATTTCGGCCAGATAACGCCCCTGCTCATCGGCCTCATCGAGCAAGGAAATCCGCCCCAAGGTGTGGTCGGCTCCGTGGTGACAATGCACATTTTGCCAATGGGTTAAGGGTTCAAAACTGCGAATTTGCACTACAGGTCTAGCGCACAGCTCAGCCTGAGGCAGGCTGCTTAACCAGTCACCGCGGGCAGGCGCCCTATGGTTATCGACCCCGGTAAGATTCAACGCGACCCGAGTGCCACTGAGTGCTCGATGGACTTCCATCCCCTGGCAATGAATGCCGCGCACCCTTAGTTTGGCCTTTTGGCCTGAACTGTAGAGGCTATCGCCGATACACACACTACCGCTAATCACAGTGCCCGTGACCACACAGCCGGCGCCTTTAACGCTAAAGGCGCGATCGAGCGTCATCCTAAAGCTGCTGGCATCTTCCGCTTGGGTCGATTGCTGCTCGGCAATATCCAAAATATGTTGTTTAAGAGTGTCTACTCCCGCATCGCCTGCATCATTCGCGCAGACTTCAAACACGCCACTGGCCTCGATCCCGTATTCGGCAAGCAGCGCCATTCCCTCTAGGGTCAACTTGGCGGCGGTTTGCTCATCGACCAAATCCCGCTTGGTCAACACTAAGGTCAAACTGTTTAGCGGTAAAAGCGCGAGGATTTGCAGATGCTCGCGGGTTTGCGGCATCACGCCGTCGTCACAGGCCAACACCAGCAGCGCGTGGCGCACATGGCTCACGCCCACCAGCATGTTATTGATGAATTTTTCATGGCCGGGCACATCGATAAAGGCTAAACGAGTGCCATCTCGCAGTGGCATAAAGGCGTAGCCGAGATCGATGGTCATGCCACGGCGTTTTTCTTCGGGGAGCCTGTCGGTGTTCATCCCCGTCAAGGCACGGATCAGCGTGCTCTTGCCGTGGTCGACGTGGCCCGCGGTGACCATAATCATAGCTGCACACCTAAGGTGCTGAGTTCGGCCAATAATTCGGCCTCATCATCGATACCGCGCAAGTCGAGGCGAAGTTGATCTTGGGTCATACGGCCAATCACAGGCCGCTGCGCCTGCTTAAAATGCTGCTCGAGCAGCGTGAGACTGCCACCCTCTTGCGCGTTAAAGCACAGGGCGATTGAGGGTAAAAAGGTATCGGGCTGCGAGCCGCTACCGACTTGAGTTTGGCACTCCACTAATTCGATGCCATAGCTCGGGGCAAACAGCGGTGCTAAGGCGCGCTGCAGACGCTCACCGATGTGGCGCAACTCAGCTTGGCTGCGGGCAAATTTAGCCATAATCGGCAGTTCCCGATCCAAGGTTTCTGGGTTGAGATAGTGGATCAGCGTTGCCTCGAGCGCCGCGAGAATCAGCTTATCGCAACGCAATGCACGCTTGAGCGGATGACTTTGAAGCTTACTAATTAGCGCCTGTTTACCGACAATCAAACCCGATTGCGGGCCGCCGAGGAGTTTATCGCCGGAAAAGCTGACCAAATCGACCCCATCTGCCAACATGGCTTGGGGCGTCGGCTCTTGTTTAAGGCCAAAACGGCGTAAGTCGGTGAGTGAACCACTGCCAAGATCCGAGATCAGCGCGACCCCACGATGGCGGCAGAGTTGGCCTAATCTGGCCTCATCCACCGAAGCGGTAAAGCCACTGATATGGTAGTTGCTGGTGTGCACCTTCATGATGGCGGCGGTATTTTCGGTGATCGCCTGCTCATAGTCCTTGAGGTGAGTACGATTAGTGCTGCCGACCTCCACTAAGGTACAGCCCGCTTGGCGCATAATGTCAGGAATACGAAAGGCGCCGCCGATTTCCACCAGCTCGCCGCGGGAGACAATCACTTCTTTGCCCGCCGCGACCGCCGACAACATCAGCAGCACAGCGGCGGCGTTGTTATTCACCACGCAGCAGGCCTCAGCCCCAGTTAAGCGCTGGATTAACCCACTAATAGCATTATCTCGATGGCCGCGCTCACCCGCTGCCAACTCAAATTCCAGCGGCGTGGGGTAACGCATCACAGAGGTCACGGCACGAATGGCCGCCTCAGACTGCTGGGCGCGACCAAGATTGGTATGCAGTATGGTTCCCGTGAGGTTCCACACGGGTTTTAGACTATGGCTATAGTCCTTAGACAATTGATCAACCAAATATCCGTTCAATAATGACGGGTTAGCACACCAAGCGGGTAAACGTCGCTCCTGGGCTATCAGCTCACGCGCCGTGCGTAACTGGCTATCCAGCGCCGCCTTTACCGCCGCTTTACCATAGCTTTGCAGCAGGGGCGCCAATATCGCATCGGCGAGCAGACTGTCCATCGACGGCAGCGCGCGGTACAGGGCTTGGGGTGTATCGGGTACTTGGGTCATCATTTGTATCATCTTGATAAATATAAGGGGAAGGACTCGGTGAGCCCTTCCCGACTTTGGTTATTGCTCAGTTTCGTGGGCCAGTAGCAATGGATTGACCGTGGTCGCCCCAAAGCCCTTGGCATTTAGCTCACTGTCGAGCATCAGGGTCGCTAAGTCGTCGGCCGCCACATCCATCAGCGGTGACTTTTCGACGAACAGCATCTTGGTGTAACCATGGCATTCGTCGCAGCTCTCGATGCGCACCTGCGCCTTAGCATCATCGAATGACCAGAGAGTCGTCCCTTTATCCTGACCACAGCTAGTGCAGTGGGCGCGAATGTAATGCCATTCGCTCTCGCACAAACTGCAATGCAGATAACGTAGACCCGCTCGCGGCTGGTCGACAATCACGCTCGCCACGGGATGACAGCCGCAAATAGGGCATAGGTTCTGCTGCACGACTTTGCGTTGGTCAATCCGTTTAATCACCATAGGTGCCCAATGGGACCAGTAGACCCCCATCGCCGCCCAGATAAACAAACTGAAGCGCGCGGGCACTTCACTCATATGCCCCTGACGCAATGCACTGCCCCAGGAGGTGAGTTGTTCTGGAGATTGCTGCATCAACAACCGCAGCACTCTCGCCATATCCTCATCCACCTGCGGCAGCAGATCGCTTAACAGTTGTTGTAGCAGTCCTTGCCAGTAGCTATCTGCCTCTGAACCCAAGTGGGAAAGCGGAATCGCTTCATCTTTCCCCCAAGCGAGAAGCTGACCGAAGTCAGCCTCCGCCGCCAATCTGGCCTGAATCGCAACCACACGGCGGCATAGCTCAAAGTAGTCGGCCAGCGGCGAGTCCTTGGCCAACGACAACAAACGCTGCGCCCGTCTGTGATACACAGTTTTAGGGTCCACCGCCTTTAAGGGTTTAAGCTCCAGCGGCGATTCGCTGCCGGGGACCATAGGTATCTCGGCTGTATGACTCATTAATGTTTCTCCACGTCCGAATGTTCATCCAACATCAGCGGATGATGTTTACGGCACCAAGCCTTAGAGACCTTGCCGTAAAGCATGCCTGTGATAGAACCTTCCACCCAGGTCGCCATCCAAAAGTGCACCATCACAAACATCAGCATGATCAAGGCACAAATGGCGTGTAGCACGATCGCCCAGCCCACCACAGTGGCCGAGAAGTAAGGTGCAAAGTAGGGTTGCCACATGATGAATCCCGTCACGGTTAAGGTGATGGAAGTCAGTACAAAGGCACGGAACAGCACTTTTTGACCAGGGTTGTAATGGCCGATAGGCGGGATTTTGTCCTCGTTCTCGAACATCACGTCCTTGATGGCGAGCATCCAAGCCAGATCGTGTTTTTCCCATTTGTTGTGGTGGTAATAACGCACCAACATCAACATCAGCGGTAAACACATCATCAGGCCGGCAATTGGGTGAATAAACTTCGCCAATTGCGGTGTGCCCGCTATCGCGCCCAACCATTGGAAGGAGGGATAGAAGAAGGAAAAGCCCGTCAGAAAGGTGACTAGCCCCACGGCCACAATGAACCAATGACAGATGCGGTCGAACAGTTTGTGACGCACTACCATTTCTTGCTTATTATGCTTGCTCATTTCTTGGCCTCCTCTTCCGCTTGCGCCTTGTCCTCTGGCGGCTGATAGCCGGGTTGGTCCTCTTCCACTATGTTGCGACCGACGGTGATCTTATGCAGGCAGGCCACAGCCGCCGTTGCAAGCAGTCCGACAGTACCTAGTGGTTTCACCCAGTCCTGCCACAGGGTGACAGACAATGGGATTTGCGGATCCTTTGGCATTTCGTAGGTTTCAGGCTGAGTGACATCGTGCAATATCATCAGCATGCCTGTGCCACCTACGCCCTCAGGGTTGTAGAGTCCTGCCTTAGCAAAACCACGTTCTTTCAGCTCGTTAACACGCTTTTCTGAATAGAACAGCATGTCTTCGCGCGTGCCAAAACGCAGTGCACCCGTGGTACAGGACTTAACGCAGGAAGGCTCAAGCCCAACTGCCAAGCGGTCAGAGCACATAGTGCACTTGTAGGCTTTGTTGTCGACGGCGCTGATCTTCGGGATATCGAATGGACAGGTACTGGCACAATAACCACAGCCAATACATTTGTCCGAATCGAAATCCACAGTGCCATTGGCATGTTGAATAATCGCGCCAGAGGTAGAACAGGCCTTTAAGCAGGCGGGATCCGCACAGTGCATACAAGCACTGTGGGTAAACTGCCAACGTAATTTGCCTTGGTCTTCGATCTCGTTGTACTTCATCAGGGTCCAGCACTCTGGGGACAGAGATGCTGGGTTTTGATAAGTCCCTTGGAACGAACCCACCTCTTCACGTAGGTCATTCCATTCGGAACAAGCGACCTGACAGGCTTTACAACCATTACACTTAGTCGCGTCAAACAGCTTCGCAATTTGCTTCACGCCACCGACTCTTGCCTGTGCAGGTGGAGTCGCTTGCGAAGTGCCGGAACGTTGAATGATATCTTGAGTCGCCATTATCAGACCTCCGCCTTTTCAACATTCACGAGGAACGCTTTGTACTCAGGCACACCCGTGTTGGCATCACCCATCTCAGTGGTAAGGACGTTACAGCTATAGGCCTTACGTGTGAGCGCGTTATGGCTGCCGTGACGTGGAATACCGAGTGTGTGTACCGTTTGACCATTGACCTGCAATGGGCGCATACGCTTAGTCACTAAGGCTTTGGTGAGAATGTGGCCACGTTTCGAGCTCACTTTCACCCAATCGCCATTCTTAATGCCTTTTTCTGCCGCCAATTGCTCATTCATTTCCACAAAGGTCTCTGGCATGGCAATCGCCGCTAAACGGCAGTGTGTCGTCCAGAAGTTAAAGTGTTCTGTGAGTGAGTAAGTGGTACAGGCGTATGGGTATTCCTCTTTAGTACCTATAGTGTCTTTCACCCCTTCGAACCAACGCAGCACAGGGCTGTGCACCACATTCGGATGCAGAGGGTTGGTGCCGATGGGCGATTCGACAGGCTCGTAATGCTCTGGGAACGGTCCTTCTTTCAGCAGTTTGAGCGCGAAGAAACGACCCACGCCATCAGCCTGCATAATGAAAGGATGCGCACTTTCCTGTGGATTCAACTTGGCATTAAAGTCGGGCACGTCTATCCCTTCCCACTTGCCGTCTTTCCACTCGACAATCTTACGGTGCTCATCCCAAGGTTTACCGTTCACATCGCAAGAGGCACGGTTGTAGAGGACGCGGCGGTTAAGCGGCCATGCAAAGGCCCAGCCCGGCGTAATACCTTTACCCGATGGATCATGGTTATCGCGGCGAGCCATTTGGTTACCGGCTTCGGTCCAAGAACCCGCGTAAATCCAACAGGCACTCGCGGTACTGCCATCGGCCTTCAGTTCAGCAAAGCTGCTGATCTGACGCTTGGTCGCGACATCATAACCATTCAACTCTTTCGTCAGTTCGATAGAGCTTGGGTTGTGCGGATCGATATAGTTCCAGTTAATCGCTTCAATCGGCTCGGGCAGTTTGCCGCCCTCTTCACGATAGAGCTGTTTCAACTCTTGCAGCAGGCCAGAGACAATCTCAGAGTCCGACATCGCTTCGCCTGGAGGATTAGCCCCTTTATAGTGCCATTGCATCCAGCGGCCAGAGTTAACGATCGAACCTTCTTCCTCTGCGAACACGGTCGCAGGTAGGCGGAAGACCTCGGTTTGAATACTGGCGGTATCGACCTCGTTAAAACCGGGTTCGTTTTGCCAGAAGGTGGCGGTTTCCGATGACAAGTTATCAAGCACCACTAAGTACTTAAGGTTACTCAGCGCCTTGATGTTCTTGTTACGGTTAGGCATGGAGTTAATGGCGTTAACCCCTTGCACGATGCAACCGTTCACTTTGCCACGGTACATCATGTCCAGATGCTTACCGAAGTCATACATCTGATCCCACTTAGGTAACCACTGATAACCGAACTCGTTTTCAGGCGTCGCGTTCTCACCCCAGAAGGCTTTGAGCAGGGACACATAAAACTTCGGATAGTTTTGCCAGTAGTTGGTTTGACCTGGGCGCAATGGCTTAGGCGTGTTCGCCGCCAAGTGAGCCGCTAAGGTCGGTTCTTTATCGTTTGGCAGTTTTAGGTAACCGGGTAAACTTTGGGCCAGTAGCCCCATGTCGGTTGAACCTTGCACGTTGGCGTGACCACGTAATGCGTTAACACCACCGCCTAACTGACCAATGTTGCCCAGTAATAACTGGATCATCGCCATAGAACGGATGTTCTGCGCACCTTTACTATGGTGGGTCCAGCCCAGCGCATACATAAAGGTCGCCACACGGTCTTTAGTATGAGTACTCGCAATGGCGTCACAAACCACTTGGTAGTCCGCTGTTGGCGTACCAGTGATATTACTTACCGTTGCAAAATCATAACGTTCTACGTGTTGTTTGAGTAAGTTCCACACACAACGCGGGTGCTCAAGTGTTTCATCCACTTTGGCATAGCCGTCTTCGTCGAGTTGGTAGAACCAGGATTCTTTGTTGTACTCGCCTTTTGCTTCATCAAAGCCTGAGAATAGGCCGTCATGGAAGTCAAAATCATCCCGCACCAGATAACTGGCGTTGGTATAGGCTTTCACATAATCGAAGTTAACTTGATTGGTCGAAATCAAATAGCGAATCACACCCAGAAGGAATGCTATGTCAGTTCCTGATCGGATTGGGGCATAGTGATCTGCCAATGACGCACTGCGGTTGAAACGTGGGTCAACCACAATCAACTTAGCATTGTTATGCTGCATAGCTTCTGTAACCCAGCCGAATCCGACAGGGTGAGCTTCTGCGGCATTACCGCCCATAATAATCACTACGTTAGAATTTTTAATATCGATCCAGTGGTTGGTCATGGCACCGCGCCCAAATGTTGGAGCAAGACTTGCTACCGTTGGGGAGTGTCAGTTACGTGCAATAGTATCGATAGCCACTAGGCCTAAAGCGCGCGCAAATTTTTGGGTCGCTAAGCCACTTTCATTGGCCATACCGGATGAGGTCATCATCCCTGTAGTTAACCAACGGTTAACCGTTACGCCATCGGCGTTTTTCTCAATCAGGTTCGCATCACGGTCATCTTTCATTAAACGAGCAATACGTTTAAAGGCATCATGCCAGCTGATCCGTTCCCACTTGTTGCTGCCGGGGGCGCGATATTCTGGATACTGTAAACGGTGTGGACTGTTAACATAATCCACAAGGCCAGCACCCTTAGAGCACAATGCACCGCGGTTTACTGGATGATCGGCATCACCCTCGATATGGAAAATAGCATGCTCAGAGTTTTTCCCCCCGCTGCCTTGGCTGTACATCAGCAGGCCACAACCGACCGAGCAATACGGACAGTTGTTACGGGTTTCTTTGGCTCCGATCAGCTTAAACTCTCGCACTGCTGCATAGGCCTTTTCGGACATCAATCCCAGCGCTGAAATCGCTGAGGTTGCCGCTCCGGCCGCACACAGTTTAAAAAACTGGCGTCTGTTCATAGCGTTCTCTCACACTTTTGTCGTTATGAGTTGGGTAATTGCAGTGGTAACTCTGCAATCGTTTGAGTGAGTCAATAAAGCCCCCACTTAATTTAAGATTATCCTTAAAGTGAAAATAGATAACAAATAATGACATGAGATCAAGATCTCAATTTACCAGCTACAGAATAAATGACCGTCAACCCGGGTTTAATTGAAAATATTTAGATTTTAACTTCAAAAACAAAGAACAAATAAAGATATAAACCCAAAACACACCAAAAGACATTTTGTCCAACAAGCAAGACCCATTTTGTCTCACATGGGCATGTTGAGGTTATATAAAGCATGAGTTTAAAGCCGAAACGAAATAAAAGATGGTTAAAAACACCTCAGATTTACCAGTTTTGGACGGATAGACAGCGATCAAAGCTGACAATGTAAAGATTGGATAAAAAAGCACTCATCCTGCGGTGTTAAACACACCTAAAGTACAAAGTGCAAAAACAGCGAAATCGCCGCATAGATAGACAAAAGGCATAGCAAATCGCTATGCCTTTCACTTTATTGGTCGTTTGCTTCGGCACTTTTCACCCGCTGATGGGTTATCGGTGCCAAAGACTACGTATTACAGACTCGGCAATACGCCTAGGGGCAAGTAAGCATTAAAGCTGGCGGTATAAAGCAGATCCGTGGCCGCATCGATATCCGGCGCAAAGTATCTGTCTTTATCATAGTAGGCAACCACTTCGCGTAGCTCGGCCTTCGCCTGCGCCACTGCTTTACTTGGCATTAACGGCGCGCGGAAATCCAAACCTTGGGCTGCCGCCAATAACTCAATCGCTAACACGCCACGGGTGTTTTCGCTCATATCCCGTAAACGGCGCGCCGCAAAGGTCGCCATAGACACATGGTCTTCTTGGTTGGCCGAGGTCGGTAAACTGTCGACCGATGCTGGATGGGCATAGGTTTTGTTTTCAGAGGCCAATGCCGCCGCCGTCACTTGGGCAATCATAAAGCCCGAGTTCACCCCACCGTTTTTAACCAGGAAAGGAGGCAGTTTAGACAGGCTAGAATCGATGAGCAGCGCGATACGACGCTCGGCAATCGCGCCTAATTCGGCAATCGCAATCGCCAAGTTATCCGCAGCCATAGCAACAGGCTCGGCGTGGAAGTTACCGCCAGAGATAATGTCGCCAGTATCTTGGAATACCAGCGGGTTATCGGTCACGCCGTTGGCTTCTGTGCCTAACACCTCGGCCGCTTGGCGGATTTGAGTCAAGCACGCACCTAATACCTGTGGTTGGCAGCGCAGTGAGTAAGGGTCTTGCACCTTCTCGCAGTTGAGGTGGCTTAAGCTGATTTCAGACTCTTCGCCCAGCAGATGACGGAACACCATGGCCGCATCGATTTGTCCTTTCTGACCACGGGCCGCATGAATGCGTGGGTCAAACGGGCTGCGGCTACCCATGGCGGCCTCGACGCTCATGGCGCCAATCACTGAGCTGGCAGCAAACAAGTCTTCAGCGTGGAACAGACCTTCCAGCGCCAGTGCGGTAGAAGCCTGAGTACCGTTGAGCAGGGCTAAGCCTTCCTTCGCGGCTAAATCGATTGGCTTGAGGCCTGCGATTTCTAAACCTTCGGCGGCCGAAATAATCTGTCCTTGATAGCTCATCTCGCCTTCACCCAACAGCGGCAAACACATATGGGCTAACGGCGCTAAGTCGCCAGAGGCGCCCACAGAACCTTTTTCAGGCACGCAAGGATAAACCTCGGCATTCACTAAGCTGATAAGGAAGTTAATCACTTCTAAACGGATACCCGAGAAGCCACGGCTTAGGGAGTTGATCTTTAACACCATCATCAGGCGCACTGTGGCATCCTGCATGTATTGGCCCGTGCCCGCTGCGTGGGATAACACGATAGAGCGTTGCAGTAATTGCAGATCTTCCGGGGCAATCTTAGTGTTGGCCAGCAGACCAAAACCCGTGTTGATTCCGTAAACGGTGCGACCTTCATCCAGCACCTTTTGCACGATTTGCGCGCTGGTGTTGATCTCGGTAATCGCCTCTGGTGCCAGTTCGAGTGTCAGCTTATGGCGGCTGATTTCACGCAGTTGCGCCAGACTTAAACTGCCAGGCGTTAATACTAAATGATTGACTGATTTCATTTTTACATCCGTATTCTTGTCGTTGTTTTTCACGGTTTGTTGAATAGTTAGTCTTTAAGCATGGGCAGATCTAAGCCCTGCTCCTTGGCACAGTTTTTCGCGATCTCGTAACCCGCATCCGCATGGCGCATCACGCCTGTCGCTGGGTCGTTCCACAGCACGCGGCCAACACGTTTAGCGGCGGCCTCAGTACCGTCACACACGATCACTACACCCGAGTGTTGGCTAAAGCCCATGCCGACACCACCACCGTGGTGCAGCGATACCCAAGTCGCGCCGCTGGCAGTGTTCAGTAGTGCGTTCAGTAATGGCCAGTCAGAGACTGCATCTGAGCCGTCCATCATAGATTCAGTTTCACGGTTAGGACTGGCGACTGAGCCTGAGTCTAAGTGGTCACGACCAATCACAATTGGCGCCGACAGCTCGCCGTTTTTCACCATCTCGTTAAAGGCTTGAGCTAAACGCGCACGGTCCTTTAAGCCCACCCAGCAGATACGCGCTGGTAGACCTTGGAAGGCGATACGCTCACGGGCCATGTCTAACCAGTTGTGCAGGTGTGGATTGTCGGGGATCAACTCCTTCACTTTGGCGTCGGTCTTGTAGATATCCTCAGGATCGCCAGACAGGGCTACCCAACGGAACGGGCCAATACCTTCGCAGAAGAGTGGACGAATATAAGCAGGCACAAAACCGGGGAAATCAAACGCGTTTTTAACGCCAGTTTCGAAGGCCATTTGGCGAATGTTGTTGCCATAGTCTAAGGTCGCCGCGCCTGCCGCTTGCAGATCCAACATGGCTTGCACTTGTACCGCCATCGAGGCTTTAGCCGCTTTAACAACGGCGGCTTCATCGGTTTTACGCATGTCAGCCGCTTGCGCCATGGTCCAGCCCTGTGGCAGATAGCCGTTCAGCGGATCGTGGGCAGAGGTTTGGTCGGTGACGACATCAGGAGTAATGCCACGCTTCACTAATTCGGCAAAGATATCGGCGGCGTTAGCCAGCAGGCCCACAGATACGGGTTTACCCGAGGCATTGGCATCGTTGATCATAGCCAAGGCTTCGTCTAATGAAGTCGCCTTTTTATCTACATAACGGGTACGCAGACGAAAATCGATACGGGTTTCATCCACTTCACAGGCGAGCACTGAGAAGCCAGCCATAGTACCGGCCAGCGTTTGCGCGCCGCCCATACCACCTAAACCACCGGTGAGGATCCACTTACCGGCAGCCACGCCGCCAAAGTGTTGCTTTGCCACGGCAACGAAGGTTTCGTAGGTGCCTTGGACAATGCCCTGAGTACCGATATAAATCCACGAACCCGCAGTCATCTGGCCATACATGGCCAAACCTTGCTTATCTAACTCGTTGAAGTGTTCCCAGTTTGCCCAATGTGGCACTAGGTTAGAGTTAGCAATCAGCACGCGGGGAGCATCCGCGTGGGTGCGAAATACGCCTACAGGTTTGCCCGATTGCACCATTAAGGTTTCGTCGTCTTCGAGGCGTTTTAGCACTTCGATAATCTTGTCGTAGCAGTCCCAGTCACGGGCCGCGCGGCCGATACCACCGTAAACCACTAAATCCTCTGGGCGCTCGGCCACATCGGGATGTAAGTTGTTCATTAACATACGCATTGGCGCTTCGGTTAACCAGCTTTTGCAGCTTAATTGGCTACCATGGGGCGCAATAATACGGCGGCTTGGGTCGTGTCGCTTGTCCATTGAGATGTCCTCTTTCAACCTGTTGAACTCACTCGCCATTCGGCTAAGTGCTATTGTTTTTATTGTGTTTTTGTCGCTAAACATCGGATGAATGCCATAAGCATCATCTCTGTTTGCGTACGTTATTTATTAAATGTCAGGTGTCCGCCGAGCTTAAAGCGGCTACCCGGGTGTACTAATTTGGCAAAACTCACCACCCCTTGGCGTGACCAAGTGCGGCGTGAAATCTGTAAACAGGGTTCGGTCGCCGGAATGGCTAACCTCTGCTGCAATTCGCTACTGGCAATAATGGCTTCGATGGTGTGGTGCGCCTCGGTCAGCGGCGCCACCTGCGACAGGTATTCATGGGGTGTCTGCTCGCTAAAGTCTTGCGCCAGATAGTCGGGCGCAAAGGCGGGATTCACATAACGCTCCTCAACTTGCAGTGGCACGCCCTGCTCGCAATGCACTAACACCGAATGAAACACCGGACTCCCGAGCTCCAGCGCCAGTGCGATAGCGATAGGCGCGGTGGCATTTACTTGCTCAAGTGCCAACTGCTGCACACTGTAACCATGACCACGGTCTTTGATTTCGTCGGCAATGTTGCGGATCGCCAACATGGAGGATTGCGACTTTCGCCCCGCCACAAAGGTGCCCAGCCCCTGTGAACGCTCAAGCACGCCGTTATCTGTCAGCTCAGTCAGGGCGCGACGCGCCGTCATCCGGCTACAGACAAACAGTTCGGCCAGCTGATTTTCCGAGGGGACACGGGCATTTTCTTCCCACTCACCAGACTCGATACAGCCAATGATATATTGCTTAATTTCTGCAAACTTAGGCGTAGCCAAAACTCTTCCTCAAGATAAAATCTACCTAGGTTTGGGGTGGTAGGTACTCACACACCAAAACACTGAGCCACTTTCAAACGTTCAAAATTGCGGCTACAATCCTAGCTTGTATATACAAGTAAATACAAGCTAGCTCACATAACTTTCGATAATAAAGAGTTTGCGGGGCCAAAAAGCCAACGCAGCGAGGGATAAAATGTCTTGGGATCAGGTTTGGATAGACGTTAACGTAGCAACAATGGACCCTTCCATATCAGCACCTTACGGCGCAATTACCAATGCGGCTATCGCAGTAAAAGACGGTAAAATTGCCTGGTTAGGCCCACGCAGCGAGCTGCCCGCCTTCGATGTGTTGTCCATTCCTGTTTACAGGGGCAAGGGCGGTTGGATCACTCCAGGGCTGATTGATGCCCACACCCATTTAGTGTTTGCCGGTAATCGCGCCAACGAATTCGAGCTACGCCTAAAGGGCGCCACCTACGAGGAAATCGCCCGTGCTGGCGGCGGCATTATTTCCACAGTTAACGCCTGCCGTGAGGCCGACGAAGCCGAACTATTTGACCTCGGGCGCCAGCGTTTAAATGCCTTGGCGAAGGAAGGCGTTACCACGGTTGAGATTAAATCTGGCTATGGCCTAGATACCGAAACTGAACTCAAAATCCTGCGCGTAGCCCGCGAACTCGGCCAGCATCACCATGTGGATGTAAAGACCACTTTCCTCGGTGCCCATGCGGTGCCGCCCGAATTTAAAGACAATAGCGACGGCTATGTCGACTTAATTATCAATAAGATGCTGCCTGCGGTGATCGCCGAAAACCTCGCAGATGCGGTGGATGTATTCTGTGAAAATATCGCCTTTAACCTAGAGCAAACTGAGCGCGTGCTGAGCGCCGCCAAAGCGGCTGGCCTGCAAGTTAAACTGCACGCCGAGCAATTATCCAATATGGGCGGCTCTGCATTAGCCGCACGTTTAGGGGCTAAGTCGGTTGATCATATTGAATATTTGGATGAAGCCGGCGTTAAAGCCCTAAGTGAAAGTGGCACCTGCGCCGTGCTGTTACCGGGCGCGTTTTACTTTTTGCGAGAAACCCAAAAACCGCCTATCGACTTATTGCGTCAATACGGTGTGCCTATGGTGCTCGCCAGCGACTTTAACCCCGGCTCATCGCCCATCTGCTCGACCCTGTTGATGCTAAACATGGGTTGCACCCTGTTCCGCTTAACCCCAGAGGAAGCGCTTGCGGGTTTAACACTCAATGCCGCCAAGGCACTAGGGATTGAAGATAACGTCGGCAGCTTAGTGGTCGGCAAACAAGCCGACTTTTGTCTGTGGGATATCGCCACCCCAGCGCAACTCGCCTATAGCTACGGCGTGAATCCCTGCAAGGATGTAGTGAAAAACGGTAAGTTAATTCATCAATAACCCGCGGTTCAGCTAAACAAGGTCGCCATGGATACTGGCGGCCTTGTTTAGCAATCATATCTGCGGTTATTGAGCGCCATTTTCTAACTGCTCATCTTCTTGTTTTACCAGCTTATGCTCACCCTCATTACAGCCGATTTTCCAGTAACTTGATGTATAAAAATGGCTTTTCGGTAAATCGTATGTCTGCTTAAGCAGCTTTCTTAGGGCGCGCATACTGCTAAACTCGCAGGCGAGCCACACTGCGCCTTGCCCCTCGAGTTTTGGCAACAGAGCAATGCGTTCAGCCAAGGGCTTACCTTCTGGATCGGCCTCTGGATTAATCACCCAATGCAGTTGCAGATTGCTAGGATGCACTAAGGGCTGAATATCGGCCTCACTTAACACCTCAATCACAGAGTAACCCACGGCATTGCTTGGCAATTGCGCCAAGTTCACGCTGATGGCGGGCAAGGCCGTCATATCCCCTGCCAGTAAAAACCATTCGGCATCTAAATTGATCAGTTTTTTCAGTCCGGGGCCACCGATTTGGATGGTATCCCCAATCTCGGTCGACTTAGCCCAACGAGATGCGGGGCCATCGGTGTCGTGCAGCACAAAGTCCACATCGATTTCATTCGCCCGCTGCTGACGAATGGTATAAGTGCGCATTAATGGCCGCTCATCCCCCGGCTGCGGAAACAGTAATTTGATATAGGCGCTTTCTTGATCGGCGGGAAAACCTGCAAAGCCAGCGCCGCCTAAGGTGATACGCAGCATATGTGGCGTGACTTGGGTTTTACCTATCACGGTCAATTCGCGCGGAGCGGGTCTGTTCATACTTAAACTCCAAAAAGATAAATGGCACTCAATTGTTAGCTTTCTGCCACGCTATCGCTGATCTGGTTGGCAATACGGATAAACACCGCAATTTCATCCTGATCGAGTGCTTGGGTCATATGGGCAACCGTGGCTTTTTCGGCGGCAACAATTTGCGTCATCAACTGCTCGCCCTGCACTGTCGGCCTCAACAACTGACTACGGCCATCCTTTGGATTATCGACTTTTAGGATATAACCGCCCTGCTGTAGCTCATTGAGCACCCGCGTAATTTGGGCTTTATCCCGCTGCATACGCAGGGCAATAGATTGCGCCGTGGCCTCGGGATGACGGCAAATCCCCTTGAGCGCCCGAATATGGGTGACAGGCAATTCAATCTGCTGCGCAGCAATATCCGCACGCAGCTGTTTTTTGTAGGCATGCACTAATCTGTGCAAGGTTTCACCGAGGGAAGTGGCTGACATAATGGCATCTCGACATAGTTGACAGTATCAACAATATCGATATTAGTTGATTGTGTCAACTAAATAACCATTGGGTGAATGACTGATTAAGACCAACAAAAACTTACGACCATGAGTCAATCCAATTCATCCACTCAAAACGAGTAACAAAATTCTTGCGGCTTGGATGCAATAAACTGCTAGGATAACCGTTCAAATTTGAGCTTGATCACACAAAACACGGTTTAACACTTGGGGGATAGGTTCGATAACGGATTTGCCTCAATGTCTTTGTATGAGTAACCCGATGAAAAGAATAATAAATGCTTTAATGCTGGCCATGTTAGCAACGGGCTGTAGCGATCCAAACCCAACACAGACCAATCAAACTGCTGAGCAGGCCAAGGCCGAAAAGGCCATCCCAGTATTGAGCCTAAAGCAGCAACTCGCGCCAATCACCCAGCGTTATTTTGCCCTTAGACCCGAAATCGCCACCTATTATGGCGTGGCCGAGGATGAGGCGGGCAAGGATATGCTCTCTAAGCTGACCGATTACAGCCCATCGGGGGAAAATCATCGCCGTAAAGCACTTAAGACCATATTAGCCGAACTCAACGCTATCGATGCCAGCCAGCTTAGCGCCTCGGAGCAAGTGAGTTTAGGCTCGATAAAATCTGAAATCGCCGGTGCCCTGCTGCCTGCCGAAACCGTGGCTTATGGCACTATGCTCGGTGAATACGGCGTTTGGTTTTTACCTTATGTCGTCAACCACTTATCGGGACTGCATGTTGAATTTCCGGGGTATATGGAAGATAAGTTTGCGGTCACCACTCCAGAGCAAGCCAAGGCCTATCTTAACCGCTTAACCATGTACCCTGCCGCCATGGGCACAGTTATCGATAAGCTGGATCAAGATGTGCAAATGGGCGTAATCCCACCCGATTTTATTATTGATAAGACCATAGCGGGTTTGCAGCAACAGTTAGTGCACCATGCAAACGAGCATCCCTTGGTCAGCAGTTTTAAAGCCAAATTAACCGCCGCCCAAGTACCAGAAAGTGAGGCGTTGGCGAACTCAGCCGCCGAACTGGTGGAGACTAAATATTACCCTGCAACGCGTCAGTTGATTTCTGCACTGCAAGCCGTGCGCCTCAAGGCCACCCATGTGGCGGGACTCGGGCACCAACCTCAGGGTGCGAAACTCTACAAGGCGATGATTAAGCACCTCGCCAATTCGGAGATGACCCCAGATGAGATCCACCAACTGGGATTAGACGAAGTCGCCCGCATTACCGCCGAGATGGATGTGTTACTCAAACAAGTGGGTTACCGCAAAGGCACAGTTGGCGAGCGCATGCAGCGATTGCTCAAGGATCCTAAATACATCTACCCCAACACCGCCGAGGGCAAACTGCAGTTAATGTCGGACATTCACGGCTATCTGGCGAAAGTGAATGCCAAATTACCACTGTGGTTTGGGCTGTTACCGAATCAAGAGGTTGCGGTTGAAGCCGTGCCAGACAGTCGCGCCGCCGCAACCAGCGGTGCATTTTACGATGCGCCTTCTCAAGATGGTTCGCGTAAGGGCACCTTCTGGATAAGCCTGTACGATATGGCGGCACTGCCCTCCTATTCGCTGCAAACTTTAACCTATCACGAGACCAATCCCGGCCATCATCTACAGACGCTCATCGGTCTGTCGGATACCTTGCCGCTGCTGAGTACCATTTTTTACTCTAATGCCGCGGGAGAAGGTTGGGCGCTGTACGCCGAGCGTTTAGCCGCCGAGATGGGCATGTATCAGGATAATCCGATTAATGACCTTGGCCGCTTGCAGTCTGAGTTACACCGTGCGGTGCGCTTAGTGGTCGACACGGCTATGCATGCTAAGGATTGGAGTCGTGAGCAAGCCATTGATTATGCAGTGGCGACTGAGGGAATACACCTCTCTGAAGCTACGGGCGAAATCGAGCGCTATGTGGTTTGGCCGGGGCAAGCCTTAGGTTACAAGCTGGGCGAGCTGAAAATTATCGAATTGCGCACTAAGGCCAAAAAAGCCTTGGGCGATAAGTTTGATATTAAAGTCTTCCACGACAGGCTGCTTGAAAATGGCGCCTTGCCCTTAGATTTATTGGAGCAAAAGATGGATCTGTGGCTCGAATCCGCTAAGGCGGCCAATGCCGCCGCCGAGACCAAGGTGTAACTCGGGTAAAACCACTCAAATCATCTCAATATAGGGGCAGCTTAGGCGGCCCCTATGCTTTTAGGGCTCCCTTGGTTTTTACGGCTCCCTTTGTTTTCAGGATTCAGGTTAATCCGCAAAGCGACCTTGATACTTGCCGCTTAAATAGCGGATCACCACAAAACCGACAACACCTGGCAGTGTCCACGACAACAGACGCAAATTGCCATGGTCGATAAACAAACGGCTGCCGCCAAAGGCAAAAAAGGCGGTATAACAGGCGATACCCGAGCCAATCATGGCGCCTAAATGCTCAATCCACCATTCTAATTTGGTCAGAGTCGCCTTAAAGCTATAACGCAGGAATCCCGCCCCAACCGTTGTGCCTAACAGGCCAAAAATCACCGCGAGGATCAGCTTTTCTTGGTATCCCCATAGCGCCATCACAGGGCCAAGTAGCGTTAAGCTCAGCATTAATGACAAATGCAGCGGCGATTTTAATAACTGACGCTGCGCCTTATAACGCAGAACTAACACGCCATGCCTCACGGTCACTAGGGTTAATAAGCTGATATAGATGAGAAATATCCAAGCATTTTGACGATTCGCAATCTGCGCCGCTAAGGCGTCGGCACTGGCCGCAGGCTGTTTAATCACCGCGAGCGAGTCAATGAGGCCCGTCGTTGCCATCGCCACGCCCGTCGCCGCCACTGTGTACATGGCATAGACATAGTAACGGCCAAAACGACTGTGATTCGCGCTGCCCTTTTTCAGCATGGCAGGCATTCAAAATAACACTAATGCCAGTGCGCCCGCGGTGATATGCACAAATTGCGACAGGGTGAAAATCGTGTTCATCATCTTGCTCCATCAAAGTTTGAAGCTTGATAGTAACGAGCACGGGGAGCCACCCATAAGTGCCAAAAGTCATGTTTTAAGCTGTAGCATAAAGCAGCCACAGAATGTGGCTGCAATTGAGTTGACTGTTGCTATAACCCGGTATGTTTATCCAGCCTTAAGGTATCGATGATCGAGAAGGTATAACCTAACTCGGTGAACATCTGCTCGATATTGAGCTTAAAATCGATGGGGCGATCTAAATCGAGTTGATTGATAAAGAAATGGTGTTTTGTCGGGATCTTAATCAGCAATTGCTTTTGATAGAAACAGGCTTCAACCTCGGCATTTAGCTCGCGTCCTAAGGCCAAGAGATTCTCCATCATCAAGGGATTGAGTAAGTAGCGCGCCTCGACTTGGTCGCTGCTATACACCTCAAAATAACGCTCGAAACGAACATCCTCAAGCTTGACCCGCGACAGCTTTGTCTTAAACCCCTCAATTCGATTTTTTAAACTGCCCTTATCCGTGACTAACAAGGTAGTGCCGTTGAATCGCTTAGGAATATTGCACACCAGCAGTACACCATTGAAGATGGTCTCTCGCTCAACCGAGCCATTGTTGTTCGATTTAGTGTTGTAAGCATCGACCTCGTAAAACTGGAACGGCACCTTGTTATAGGTTCCCTTCAGGCAATTTGGCGCATACTGCTTATCGGTTTTAGGCAGCAGCCCCAACTCCAGAAAGGTTGAGAAATCCACCTTAGGCTCCCTCGTTAACACATAATCATTGCCGAAGTACTTGAGACTAATGGGATAGAGTTTTTCAAAAGCGGCATTATAGAGTTCATTGCTTTCCTTTCCCGAGGCAATCGCCACTAACGCTATCACGGGAGTCGGCAGAAACGCGCCAATCATCAAAGGCACAAAATAATCCATAGGCACCAGCATAAACTGGACCCCGAGCAACCCGGCGAAGGCGCCCAAAATCACCGTGATGCATAGGTAGTAGATTGGGGTAGTGAACTTGGCATTTTCACGCAGCCTCTGGTTCACGCCTTCACGTTTTGCTTCAAACGGTGCGCATTTAGGGGCGATTTTTTGTTTGTAATACTTCTGAAAGGGAATACGGTGATCTTCGGGAATATCAAATTCAATCGAACTCATTGGCTCCTACTCTTACGACTCAAATCCATTTAGGCCAATGATTTTACGGATTTTATTCCAGCAAGGCCAGTTTAAGGCCAACCAATGACCGATTAAGCCCGAGCCAGCCTACGACCACGGCGCTGCAATAAGCCAAAAATAATCAGCACTCCAAAGGTGGCACTAAAGAGGGTTAAGGCTCTGGCTACGCCGTAAAAATCCGTGAGATTAAAGGAAACCCCATCCGCCCACAGCACTAAGGAACCTAAGGGTAATTGCATCGCCACCGCTGCGTACCAATCGAATGGCAATCGAGGAAAAAGTCGCTGATAGCTAAATAGCATCAGCCCAGAGAGCAGCAATAATAAGCCCGCATCATGGGCACCTAACCCCAGATAAACCGCGCTAGTGTGGCTAAGGTTATCAACGCTTCCGAGCAAGGCGTACATATAGCCCGCTGTGGCAACCAGTGCAAAACTCACAAAGCTCAATACCGCCAACAGAATACCTAAGCCAAATGCGGGTAAATATTTCATAAACAGTCTCATCAGTGCGGGGCGCGCTCGACCTCATCCCTAAAACCCTAAAGGTGAACAAATTCAGTCGAAAGATAGTAAAGCTACAATAACAGCCAAAATTTCCCTTAGCTATTAAGACCATAGTCTTATGCTGGCAACAAACTGTGGGATCATAAACAGCATAATTCTCCCGACTAAATCCAGTATTTCATCCATATCCACTAGATAAGCCTCTAAAATTCCTCATTTAATTAAGTTTCAGTCGAATAGCTGAGTGATATGGTGCACAATCTCCCACGGTCTAAGGGCGAAATCCACTAGCCAATTACCCCAATAACGCTTAGGATCGGGGTTGCATTTTTTAGCCAACATATTGTGGAGTATCAAAACATTATGGGTATCAGAGCCATAGTCGTAGACACAGCAGGCACCACGACAGACCTAACCTTTATCCAAGATGTGCTATTCCCCTATTCTGTCAAAGCCTTACCAGACTTTTTAGCGCAGAACCAACACAATGTCTTGGTGGAAAACTGTATCTGCGACACCCGAGATATCGCCCTCGAACCCGATGCCGATTTAGCCCGCGTGACTGAAATTTTGCAGCAATGGGTACATGAAGACCGCAAAGCGACCCCACTCAAGACCCTACAGGGTTTGATTTGGAAGCAAGGTTACGCCCATGGCGAATTTACAGGCCATATCTTCCCCGACTTTATCGAAGCGGTTAACCGTTTTAGCGCGCAAAAACTGCGTATTTACAGCTTCTCTTCGGGTTCGGTTGAAGCCCAAAAACTGCTGTTCAGCCACAGTGATGGCGGCGATTTAACCGAAATGTTTAGCGGCCATTTTGATACCCGTACCGGTAACAAATTAGATAAACAAGCCTACGCCAACATACTCAACACCATCAGCCTAAGTCCTAAGCAAGTGCTGTTTGTGTCCGACGTGGTTGAAGAGCTTAAAGCCGCCGAAGCCGCAGGCATGATGACCTGCCAAATGGTGCGCGACAGCAAACAACGCACCGGCGATTTTCGCACTATCAACAGTTTCGATGAGCTAGTGATCGACTAATATCGGCACTGCACACAAAAAGCGACCCAAGGGTCGCTTTTTGTTTATTGGGCAAATCACATCTACCTGTCCGCCGGGTGATTCACCCCATCGCAAACCAGCACATCGCCTAATTCATAGGGATTAACGCCTTCGAGGCAACCAAGGTTATAGCCATATTCATTGGGATTAGAGCGCCTTTGATGATGGGTATAAATGCCGCACACGGAGCAGAAGTAATGTTTGGCCGTTTTGGTATTAAATTCGTAGCACTTTAATACGGTCTCGCCTTTGATAATCTTCAATCCCGCCAGCGGCACTGAGCCGACGATAGCCCCCTTGCGCCGACAGATAGAGCAATCACAACGCCTTGGCTTTTCAATGCCATTGGGCAGCGATAACTCCAACACCACGGCGCCACAGTGGCAACTGGCGAGATGCTTTGCTTGGATCTGAGTATTGCCAACTTGTTTAATCACTTAAGTTCCTTTTGATTAACGCCCCAACCTGCCATGCCGTTCAACTTGCGCTTGCCAGTTTTGTACTTGCTGCGCCTTGGCATTGATCACCGGCCCCAACATTTGACTCTTGGCGCGCTTAAAACCACTAAAGGCTAACGTTGCGATATCTAATTGCTTTAGGGCGGGCGCGCCTTGGAACCACTTGTAATACCAAGGCGGCGTATCCATGGTCATGATAATGCGTGAGGTTCTCCCCTCAAGCAGCCGATTAGGAAAGGTTTTCCCTTGCTGATACTGAAAGGCAAAACCAGGTAAAAATGTTCTATCAATTAACCCTTTAAACTTGGCGGGTACGCTGCCCCACCAAATGGGCACCACAATCACTAGATGCTCGGCCCATAGAATGGCCTGCTGAAAGCGTTGCAAATCCGCCTCTAATGGCTGTTCTTGATGGTATCCCTGCACCAGATTAGGCTCAAACTCCAACTCGCTGAGCTTTAACAGACGCACCGAATGCGACTCGCCCGCAGCCTTGGCGTAAGTGTCGGCTAAATGTTCACACAGGCTATCGGGTTTGGGATGACCAGAAATCACCAGAATCTTTTTTGTCATAGTAAAAACCTTGAGTATTCAATATGACAACAGCTTAAGCTCTGCCCCTAGGGGCAGAGTCAAGCCTGCAATTAGGCGCGGGATTCACAGGTATCCAAACCATCAATACAGGCATCGAGCCTGACTAATTTATCTTCTAATTCGCTAATCTGCCGCTGGAAATCGGCTTTGATATTCAATAAAAACTGCTGCACAGACTCAAGCTGCGCCGCCTGCTCACCCTCGGTAAACAAGTCTTTAAGTTGCGAGAGTTTAATACCTAAGGTTTTGGCCTCTTTGATCAGCAATAACTGCTTTATATCGGTTGCGCTATAAGTACGATAACGCCCCTTACGGATCGGCGCACTGATCAGTCCCCACTCCTCGTAGAGGCGAATCGCCTTGATCGACAGGCCAGTTTGCTTCGCCACAGCACCAATATACATAGTATTTAATCCATTAAAATAATTGAAAAAATCATCATAAACCTCCAAGCCTTAGCCAGCATATCACCGCGCTTTGGGCTTGTCGCTCGCACTTTATACTGCTAGTCTGGCTGCCTTAAACGAGCGTTTTAACTAGAGCTTTTGACTATGAGTAATGCAATGGAAAGTCCAACACTAAGTCCAATGGAAAAGTTTCTCGCACAGCACCCTATAGTGACCGAAATCCCCGTGGCTTGGGGCGAAATGGATGCGCTGCAACACGTCAACAACGTGGTCTATTTCCGCTATTTTGAAACCGCACGTATCGACTTTTTCAACCGCCTCTTTCCACTCGATGCCCTGTATAAATCCGGTGTTGGTCCAGTGATTAGCGAAAATCAGGCCCGCTATAAACGTCCAGTAACCTTCCCCGATACGCTATTGGTCAGCGTGAGTATCAGCGATATTCAAAGCGACAGATTTACCATGCATTATCAGGCCTTTAGTAAGCAGCAACAGGCCATAACGACCTTAGGTACTTCGGTCGCAGTGATGTTTAACTTTAAAACGGGTCAAAAAGCCGAGCTTCCCACGGAATTACTCGCCATTCTTAAACAACACGAGCAAGCTTAAGCTACCGAGTCTATGGCAACATTGCCATAACACTTTAGGCCATATCAGAGGGAGGCTGTATGTCAGAAAAAGCGCCAATAGAAGTCGTTGTTGAGCATCAACAGGATAAACAACGCTTTGTGATCCCCGTTGACGGTCATGAAGCCGTGCTGGAATACCGACTCAATGGCCAGCACATCGACTTTAACCGAACCTTTGTGCCCGACGAGCTGCGCGGCAAAGGCCTTGCCGAACGTTTAGTTCGCCATGGCCTAAAGTGGGCCAAAGCCCAAGATTTTGAGATAGTAGCCAGCTGTTGGTATGTGCAGAAATTTTTGAAATAACTGGCTTCGCAACAGGTAAGCTAAATCCAATAGACTGGATAGTGGCGTTTGGGATCGGTGGAGAGATTATTCACGACCAGCGCCACCAGCAATAGCAGCAGTGAGCCAAGAAAGACCGGCATCAACGCATAGAGAAACCCGAGTTGATGCACGTTCTCGCCGCCTATCACGGCAATTAATGCCGTTGCGCCGCCCGGTGGGTGCAGCGTGCGAGTTAAATACATCAATGCGATGGCTAGTGATACGGCTAACGCACTCGCGAGCACCATATAATCGGCAAACACTTGATAAACAGCCACACCAATCAGTGCCGATAACACACTGCCGCCAATCAAGTTACGTGGCTGAGAAAACTCTGCCAGCGGCGCGCCGTAGACTAATACTGCCGACGCCCCAAATGAGCCAATCACAAACATAGTGCCGAGCAGATTATCGCTCATATAACTGGCGAGACCGGCGACTAAGTAAATGCCGCAAAAGGCCCCTACCCATGACCAAACGATTTTTTTCAGGGGTTGTCGTGGCGGACAGATGTCCTTAGAACGCATTCGGGTGAAGTAAAATCTCATGCTAAATCCGGCCGGAAGGAATAAAGGCGCGGATAAGTGATCCGCATCACATTTGCGGCCGCCACGTTAACGTTTTCACCGCGCAATTGCAATTGTGCGGTGAAAGCGAATATCAGACTTATGCAGCTTCGCCGTTCAGGCTAGCCAGGATTTCACGAATATCTTCGGGGATGGGGCGGCTTTTTTCGCAGCTGTAGTCGTAGTGCACTAAGGTAGTTTTCACTTCGGCGGTTTTATTACCCGCTTGCCAACAGGTTTGAGTCAGCTCGAAGCTGCTATTGCCGATACGACTGACATAGGTTTTCACCGTCACACTCTTGCCGTAATAAGTCGGCGCGATAAAGGCCACGCTAAAGCCTGCCACTATGAGGTTCCACTGATGCAAATCCAACTCGGGATTAAAAATCTCGAAGATTTGCGTGCGCGCCGCCTCGCACCACACGGGGATCACTGTGTTGTTGATATGGCCTAGACCATCGGTTTCGGTAAATCTTGGGTGGATTTCGAGGCTGTATTCGGTGACTGACATGCAAACTTCCCTTTTGTTGTTCTTATACTTTTATGCTGTGAATGGGATAAACGAGGTGCTTGCCCCGTTTATCCCCACCAAGCCTAACAGAAATAAGAAGCGCGATGCTAGAACTGGCAGCTCGCGGTCTCTGGGGTTTGCTTGCCATTGGCATCGTACTTTTTCATACAGCCAGCCTTACCCATATCGAATATTTTTTCGTATTTGAGCTTGCCACTGCTGTCGTAGGACTTAAACACACCATGGCTTTTAGGGTTTTCTAAGTGATAGATTTTGCGCCCCTTAGTCACATGGGAAAAATCCGAGAATCCGGGTTCCTCTTGATAGATAACCCCGTTGATATAGCGCTTATGCACCACATGCTGCTCGTCGATACGCAGCATTTCGCTGGCTAACTTACCATTCTGGTCGTAACAGACTTTATCCACGGCATAATTGCTGTCGAGATCCTCGATACAACTCACGGCACCATTATCAAAATACTCCCGCTGGATACCACAGCGCGCAATGGCGTTATCCCAGAAATAAGGTTCACCGTTCCAGGTTTCGCCTTCTTGCTGGCAATAGTTCCACAAACTCTTTAACTGACCGTTAGGATAGAAAGTGTAATGGGGGCCTGAAAGACGGTTATTGATAAGATGACCATATTGGACGAGCGAATAGCCGCCGTCGGTGGAATAGCGGATGCTTGGGCCATATTCCTGACCCGCTTTATAAGTCTGCAAGGACATTAAGCGACCGTTAGAATCGAATCGATATTCTTTATCGACAGACCCATTAGTGTAATAGCTTAATTCGGATAGGCGGCCGCCACGATATACACGTTGCTCACCGTCTTTAATCGAGCTAGTTTCAGCATTTTTTGAACTTAACACCCCCTCACAATCGCCTGCGTAGGGTTCTTTTCGCATCATGCATTCATCCTGCGAAGGCTTAAGTGTTACGGCGTCATTAAACTTATACTGACTCAACTCATTCAGATCGCCGTTAGACTCGAGCCACATTTGTGCGCCATCCAACTCCCCTTGACGGTAATTGGCAACATTGCTGACGATATTTGGGGCGGAATACCATAGACTTTCACCGTGGAGGCGGCCCTTATCATAATGTTTAAGGGCGAACATAAAATTATTTTTATTGAATAACTTAGCCTCACCTTGGCGTAGGCCATTCTCATAGTTGACTTCGGTCTTGTAGAGATAAGTCACCGATTGCTTAGTGGTAAAAGCATCGTTCTCATCGGGCGTTCGAATATATACCCAAGTGCCTGAACGTTTACCATCGAGATAGCTGCCTTCACCAGTTTGAAACCGATAATCCCCCTGGGTAACCTTTTCCACCCAAGCGCCTTGTTTTACGCCCTTTTGGTATTGGCCTTTGCTGCCATCGGACTCAAGCCACTCGCCATCTTTCACGCCATTGAGATAGATGCCCTTTTCGGACAACTTCTTCGCGCCTTCGGTGCTGGAATCGTAATCTGGGGTATAGATTTCACTCGGGCCATCGGGCACGCCCTTGTTGTAGTGAATAAAGCCGTAGTTATCGGCGTCATCCATCATGGACTGCAACACCCATTTGCCCTGCTTCTTACCGTCGAGGTACTCGCCTTCCCAATAGGTTTCACGGCTGTCGGCTTCAATCCACTTACCCACTTGCTTACCTAGCTTATAGTCACCGGCATACATCACACTGCCATTGCGGGCATCGTAGGCGGCAAAGTGACCATCCAGCTCACCCTGCACATAATGGGCTTCACTGGCAACGCCAGCCCAAGTACTGCCCATGCTCATATATTCATAGAAAGCGCCAGTACGAGGGATTTTTTCGCTGCCATTTTTAAGCCAATCGATGTCATCGGCCTCGTAACCAATGGCCACCAGCATAAAGCTACTATCTTCTTCGACGTAGGCGCTGCGATCAAAGGTTGCCACCAGACTGTATTTTCGTTCACGCCCCTCGGCATCCTTATCGGTGCGAGTCAGGGGATAGCGCAGCTTGTATTCCACTGCGGTTTTTACATCCGTTGCCGTGCCTTCAGAATTGCGATAGCCAATTAAGGTCGGTTTGAGTTTAGAGGTACCATCAAGAATCGCTTTGATGTCAGGATCTTGGACGCCCTCAGCCTCATAGGTCATACGGTACTGCTGCGGTGGCAACTGGCTTAATACTTTGCGAACACCGCCGACGGTAAAGGTGCTAATGGTGGGTGCGACTTCATCGAGCACGGCTTGCAGGCGCAGCAGTTTAGTCAACTCCTCGCCCTCAAAACCATAACCCCGCAGATGCTGGCCATCGGCATCCTTGAGCATGACGATCACCTCTTTAGTGCCGCCCTTGTCGAAATCATAGTAAAACACCGCCACGATTTCGGCGCGGCCGTAATCGTCAATACGTACACCAGGCGCATCGCCATAGAGCATTTCGCCCCATACCTGCTGATCTTTTTGATAAAAATTGAGCCATTGGCCATTGGGAAGATCCACGGGACCGTGAACCATTTTGTCATATTCCGCCGCAAGTGCAGCAGGAATAACCGCAAACGAAGAAAGCAACACCGCACCAGCCGCGGCGCATAGACGACGAATCGAAAGTTCCATTTAACTATCCTTTACACCGACACCTTGCGCCTCGTGCGCACCAGTAAGCGGGGCGAATTTTAAGCGAAGTCCGCTGCTTCAGGAAGTGGCAAACACAAAAAAGGCCGCAAAGCGGCCTTTTAAGATCAAAGATTTAACAATCAATTATTGTACATAGCATTAATTTCATGGGCGTACTTGTGGTAAATCATTTTGCGGCGCAATTTCAGCGTCGGCGTGATTAATCCCGCCTCCATCGAAAAGGCTTCGGGCAGCAGGGTAAACTTTTTGATTTGCTCAAACCCCGCCAGCTCTTGCTGCAAATGCTTTAAACGCTGCTCGAAATGCTCAACCACATGGCTGTGACGCAGCAGCTCGATAGGTGACTCGTATTTCAAGCCCTTATCCTTGGCCCAAGCTTCGAGCGCTTCAAAGGCTGGCACAATCAACGCCGTCACATAATTACGGGCATCGGCAATCACCGCCACTTGCTCGATAAAAGGACAACGGCCCACTGTGCCCTCAACCCGCTGCGGCGCAATGTACTTACCGTTGGAGGTTTTCATTAACTCTTTGATGCGGTCAGTAATAAATAAATTGCCGTGGGCATCAAGTCGTCCCGCATCGCCGGTTTTCAACCAGCCATCTTCGAAGGCTGCAGCGGTATCTTCAGTGCGATTGTAATAACCGCGCATCACAGTATCACCACGGACTAAAATCTCATCGTCCTTACCTAGCTTCACTTCGATTTCGGGCAATACTTTACCGTTCGAACCCGCAACGCGGTTATCTAAAGTATTACAGGTCACAGTCGCGTTCGTTTCCGTCATGCCGTAACCACAAAGTACGGGAATACCAATGGCATGGAAGAAAGACGCTACGTTTAAATCGAGTGCAGCACCACCGCAGGGCATAAACTTTAAGCGGCCACCGAGCACAGCTTGCAACTTGCTGTAAACCAGTTTGTTCGCCAAACGCCATTGCAAGGATAACCACAAACCGCCCTTAGCGCGGCCTTGGCCCACTTCAAACTGACGCTCACCAACACCCATAGCCCAGGCGAACAATTTTTTACGGCCTTCGGCGGATTTAGCGACCTTATCCTGCACGGCGCTGTATACCTTCTCGAGGAAACGCGGCACCACGCACAGGGTATGCGGACGCACGGCGCTGATGGCCTCTTTCACTCTTTGAGTATTTTGCAGATACACATTGTGGCCGCCACGGCACAGCACGTAGAAGCTCCAACCACGCTCAAACACATGGCTGAGCGGTAGGAAAGCCAAAGACACATCGCCGGTTTTGAAAGGCAAAATCAGATCGTGCTGACGCACAGTCGAGGCCATATTGCGGTAATCCAGCATCACGCCCTTAGGGTCGCCGGTGGTGCCGGAGGTATAAATCAGGGTTAACAGGTCGTCGAGATTAGCATCTTTTAAGCGCTGCTCAAGTTCAGCACTCTGGTCATATTCTTTGGCTAACAAGCTGTCTAAATGCTGATGTTGGGCAATGCCTTTCGCCAGATCAACACTCGCGTCAAACACAATCACATACTCTAGGGTCGGGCACTGTTTTTGCAACTCACAGGCCAGCGCATATTGCTTGGCGTCGTCGACAAAAATCACCTTGGCCGCGGCATCATTAATGATAAAGCTGGCTTGCTCTAAGGTGCTGGTTGGGTAGATAGGTACTACAATGGCACGGCTTTTCAGAATGCCGATATCAGCACAGGTCCATTGAGGACAGTTTTGCGACAGGATCACACAACGGTCTTGCACTTGTACGCCAAGTTCAATCAACACCTGTGCAATTTTATGGCTGATTTGATCGAATGCCTGCCAACTGACTTGATGCCAAGGTGCAGCCATTTCAAAACCTTCCAGCGCAATAGCCTCCTTTAATGACTGGCTTTGCTGCTGTAATAGTCGAATTACGTGATATTGTTCCAGCGACATGAATGACTCACCTTTTAGCTTACAAGTGTACCGCTTTTGCGGCATTCTACCTGAAGGCAAGCCAAAAACTAAGAGTTTTTGCTCTAATCTTGTGCAAATGTCGCCCAAATCACGCCATTTCAGCGCAATTAGAGCCCGGTAATGTCGCCCTGCCAGAGCTTTTTACTACCCCAAAACAGTGCCATTTGTCCAAGGATCAGCAGTAACAAGTCACCCAACAACCAATAAAATAAACTGCCATCATGTTGCAGCGCTGCAAGACTAATCGACACCCATAGCGAATGCCCCAGTACCACCAGCATGGTCAGGCTCACCTGTAATACTCGGCGGCATAGGCAGCCTAAACCTAACACTAAAGCGCAGGCCCAATAAGTGCTCATGACTAAGTGTGCCAGCAGAGGCAAGCTCAAATCACCATCGAGCCAAGTAATAAACAGACTACAGCACAAAATGCCTATGCCGATGAAAAACAGTAATCGTTGCTGCCCACGGGCAAAGGCTTTAACTAATCCTGCACGGCCATCGAACCCCGGCAGTAATAAGAGCAATTCTGTCGCCCGAGAGCGCTGTACTCGGCTCCAGTGTACTAGCGAGCAACTAATTACACTAAACTGCGCCAACAGCAGTAATACTGGAAAATCCCAATGCAGCTCGTGGGAGGCGATCCCAAGCCCGATGGTTAACACGGGGAGCAACAGCAGTAATACGGTCAGCATAGGACCGATAAAGAAGTTCACCGGATGCAGGTAGCGCTCTAATCGGCTCAAGATCCGCATCGATTGCAGACTCGGCAACCAAAACCAGCCCATCTCGAGTCCATTGAGGTACACGCTGCGCGCCTCCACCCGCCAAGGTAACACTAGGCATCGGCGCCAAATTAGTACTACAAACACAAACAGCACTATGATGCTCAGCCACAATGGAACTTGCTCCGCCAACTCGTTGGAAAACGGCACTAAGATAAACAGTAAAAATGAGCTGTAAAACCACTGGGTTTGCAACAAACACAACAGAATAAACCCTAGGCTTATCCCTTGCGCAAATACCAGTAATGACAGGCTCGAGGTAAAGTCATACAACACACAAAGTAGCACGGCTAAGCTAAATACACCGATAAGCATCACTTCGCATTGGATAAACACATTCTGTCGATAACGGGGAATTAATATCGAACACTCATTGGCCATCAAACGAATAAGCTGCCAAGCCACGGCAGCCGAAGTCGAGACGATAGCCATGGCAATGAAGATATCGAAACTCTCTTTCTGCCCCGCCCATCCCGCTAAGATACTCAGCACCAAGCCAAATATACCTGTGCCGAGAAAACTCACACTGCCAACATCAAACAACCACAGACGCAGCATGCCGTTAAAGGGATTAATCGAATGGTGCGTCCCCAGTTTTTCAGGTACTTGAACTAAGGGTTTAGCTGAACTCATTTGTGCAACTCCACAAAGAGTTGCTCCAAATTCAGCGCCTCACTGCGCAGCACACCAGGGAAATTAAGCTCAATCTCCCCCCTGTCCACCAGCACAGAATCGCCATCACGGCTCAAAATACGCACCTGTTCAGGCAACTCAGTACCCGCAGCCAGTTTGAGTAGACGCACCTCTTCCCGCAGGGCATCTATCTCCTTAAACAACACTAGCTCGCCCTGTTTAATCAGGGCGACATGGCTTGCGACCCGTTCTAAATCAGAGGTGATATGGGATGAAAACAACACGGCCGAGCCGGATTCGAGGGCCAGGTCGAACAAATCGACCATAAACTTGCGTCTGACTATTGGGTCGAGGCTGGCCACGGGCTCATCGAGGATCAGCAACTCAGGGCGATAAGCCATGGCCATGATCAAGGCTAAGGATTGGCGCTGACCAACGGACAGGCGTTGCACCTGTTGAGTCACATCTAATTCGAAGCGGGCGAGCCAATCCTGCTCTAACTGCATGTCCCAGTGGGGATAAAAACTGCGGTGCAAATCGAGGGCGCGCTCAACAGTAAAACCTTCATAACCAAAGGGTTGCTGCGGCACATAGCCTAGGCGTTCCTTCGCCGCCGAGGAGAGCTGCTCCGGCGTTTCACCTAAGGTGCGGATTTCACCCGAATCCGGCGAGAGGATCCCCAGAGCACAGCGCATTAGGGTCGATTTGCCCGCACCGTTTTGTCCCAATAACCCCACAACCATACCGGCAGATAAACGTAAGGTCAGATCCTTGAGTGCACGTTTTTCACTGGCACCTTTGCCACGAAATACTTTGTTTACATTAGAAAACTCAAGTATTGGGGAAAACTCTTGATCCATCGAATTGCATCCTTTTTATTCTCGTTTTAGCTAGGCTTGCCAACGTTCATTAATCAATTGCAGTAACTCGGGCAGACTCACGCCCAATTGTTTTGCCTGAGTCAGCAAGGCATCTAATTGCGGCTCAAGCAGACTCACGCCCGACTCCATCGCCTCACTACGGGCGGCAACCCGAGTCGCCTGACCACGGCGGCGCTCTAACCAGCCTTGGTCAACAAGTTGCTGAATCGCGCGGGAGACCGTCATGGGGTTAACCGCGAGAAATTCCGCAATTTGACGCACTGAGGGCAATACGTCTTCCTCTTGCAGTTGGCCGCCCACAATCAAGCGCACGATTTGCTCGTGTAATTGCTTGTAAATTGGCTCACCACTGCTGGGGTTGACATTTAAAAGTTCTAACATTAGTCTTTACACACTGTATTAATACATTGATACACCGATACACTGTATTTAAAGTATCACACTCATCCTGAAATGCAAAAAGGAAAGCGCTCATGAGATATAGCATGACCCACAGGAAGTCCCATAATGCCAGCGCTCGCTTTGCGATTAAGCGCTCAGAAAACTGTTGGCTCAAGGGCACACAAGGACACAAGCTCTTAGGCCTGAGTGCACTAATGCTCGCCATCTGCAGTTCTGTTACTTGGGCAAGCGACAATGCTGTTAACCCTATTCCCCCTACAAATACCTGTTATGTAGAAGGTGTATCGGACCGTTTAAACTGCGGCTTTGTGACTGTCCCCGAAAACCCTAACAAGCCGGATGGCAAACAGATCCAAGTGCATTATGTGGTCCTGCCTGCGGTAAAAAACGTCAACCACGAAGAAGCCTTACTAGCGATTGCCGGCGGCCCAGGTCAATCGGCCATCGATAACGCGGCAAGCTTTGATAGCATGCTGAATAAAGTACGTCAGCAGCGGGATATTTTGCTGATTGATCAACGCGGAACGGGGCGCTCCAATGTGCTCAATTGTGACGCTGGCCCACAATCGCCACTGTCCTTCGACGATGATAATGTCGATACCTTGGCCGAAGCGCAAAAATGCCGCGATCAATTCCCCGATACTGATGTCACCCAATACGGCAGTCTCAATGCAGTGCAAGATTTTGAAGCAGTACGCGCCCATTTAGGCTACAAAAAGCTGCACCTCTACGGTATCTCCTACGGCACGCGTATGGCGCAGCTCTATATGCGCTTATATCCAGAGCACTTAGCCACAGTCACCTTAGACGGCATAGTGCCAATGCAGCAGAGCGTATTAGAAATCGGCTCGGCAATTGAGCGCGGCTTTGACTTACTGTTTAAAGATTGCCAAGAAACCGCAGCC
Source organism: Shewanella sp. GD03713 (assembly GCF_029843705.1). Lineage (NCBI taxonomy): Bacteria > Pseudomonadati > Pseudomonadota > Gammaproteobacteria > Alteromonadales > Shewanellaceae > Shewanella > Shewanella sp. GD03713. The sequence continues at coordinate 86,276 of NZ_JAOCIW010000001.1, read as the reverse complement.
TGCCATGCCGAGTTTCCAGAGCTCAAAGCCGAGTTTGACCAAGTGGTTGCAAGACTGACCGAAGGGCCAGTAATGGAGCAAGTACACGAGCCCGTAACGGGTGAAAAGACCTTACTCACGCTCACTCGCGCGAAGTTTTACGGCGCGATCAGAATGGCGTTATATCAAACCAATGTGCGCGCCTTAGTGCCCCATGCAATTCATCAAGCCGCCAAAGAAAACTATCAACCGCTACTCGGATTGTATGCCTTAACTACCGATGGTGCAGGTATGGCAATGGGCATGCACGCCTCCGTGGTTTGTGGTGAAGACATCCATCGCATCACCCCTGCGATGCGTGAACAAGCCAAAACCTCTTATGTCGGTAAAACCATGCTCGATAGCCTCGAAGCATCGTGTTCTGTGTGGAAGGTGCCGCCCGTCGATGCCAGCTTTAGCGAACCTATCAAGAGCGATATCCCAACCCTGTTGCTATCGGGCGAAATTGATCCAGCAACCCCACCGAGCTGGGGAGAACTGGCGATGGAAAAACTCACCAACGCTAAACACTTGGTCGCGCCATACGCCACCCATGGCGTGGCCTATCAGTCCTGTGCCAACAACTTAATCGCCGAATTAGTGCGTACTGGTTCGGTCAAAGATCTCGATGGTGAATGTTTGAAGAAGGATGTGCGCCGTAGCTTCTATTTAAATGCCAGCTCGGTTGAGCCACTCGCGACCGAAGATGCAACCCACTCTTCCCAAGATAAGCCCAAGGATAAGCCCAGCACTGGAGCCAAGGAGTAAGTCATGATCAAAGTATCCCATCTTTCTAAGCGCATCGGCGAAGTGCAGGCCTTAAACGATTTGAGCTTCGTGGCCGAAAACGGCCAGATCACCGGCCTACTCGGCCCTAATGGCGCGGGTAAAACCACCTGTTTACGCACGATTTTCGGTCTGTTAAAACCCGATACTGGCACGGCTGAAATTGAAGGTATCGACGTTGCCATCGACCCGATTGGCGCTAAGCAGCAGTTAGGCTTATTCCCCGACCCGTTCGGTCTATATGAGCGCTTAACGCCGCGGGAATATATCCGTTACTTTGCCGAACTCAGCGGCTTATCCGCGAGTGATGCCAAGGCGGCTACTGATAATGTCATCGCCAAATTGCGCCTCGAAGATATCAGCGATCGCCGCTGTAAAGGCTTCTCCCAAGGGCAAAGAATGAAGACCGCCCTCGCCCAGGCCATAGTCCACAGCCCGAGCAATATTATCCTCGACGAGCCGACCCGTGGACTCGATGTGATGAGCACTCGCTTGCTGCGCGATATTCTTATCGACCTTAAGAATCAAGGGCATTGCGTGCTGTTTTCCAGCCATGTGATGCAGGAAGTCGCGGCCTTGTGCGACCAAGTGATCGTGATGGCGCAGGGCCGAGTGGTCGCCATCGGCAGCCCAGAGCAACTCTGCGCGCAAACGGGTAAGGCCTCACTCGAAGATGCATTTATCCAGCTGATCGGCACCGATGAGGGCATTGCCGCATGATGACTCACAACATTAACGCTCACACAAATTGCGATAACGCCTGCTTCGACCTAATGGCGAACAGACAAACTTGGGATAAGGAATAATCATGAACAAAATCATCGCAATGGTTCGCAAGGAACTGATAGACGCCGCCCGCGATAAACGCTCTGTGATGGCGGGACTCTACTACGCCATTGGTACGCCGCTGATCATGTGTGGCCTGTTTATGGTGCTTATCGGCCAACTGACCAGCCCAGACGATCTTAAAATCAGCATCACTAATCCCGACAAGGCGCCGGACTTAGTGAGATTTTTATCCAACAAGGGGATTACACAAGGCGAAGCAGGCGCTAAGGATCTGAAAGCCATCGAGCTGATTATCAGCCCCGACTATGCCAAGCAGATGAACCAAGGCAAAGGCGCCGAGATCACTATCGTGGCCGATAACTCAGAGGAAAAACTGCAAAACTCGATTCGTCGCTTAGAGAAACAGTTACAGGCCTATAGCGCCGAAATGGGCAGCCTGCGCCTAATCGCCCGTGGCATCGACCCTCGAGTGGTGCAGCCGCTGAAAGTGAATGTGCATGACCAAGCCACAACCGACTCTAAGGGCGGGATGATCTTAGGTATCGCCATTTTCACTATGATTTACTCAGTGTTTATCTCGGGGATGAATCTGGCCATCGACACCAGCGCCGGTGAGCGTGAGCGTAACTCCTTGGCATTGTTGCTCAGCCATCCGCTGACCACGCGCCAATTAGTGCTCTCTAAAATCATTGCCGTCGGCCTATTTGCCCTGCTCGGCCTAGTGTTGATTCTACTCGTGTCTAAGGTCGCCTATACCTTCGTGCCTTGGCAGGAGCTCGGTTTTAGCGTCAGCATCACCAATGAATTTATGGCGCTAATGTTGCTGGTCGGTATTCCCGTCGCCCTGATGGCCGCCTGTCTGCAATTGTTTGTATCCTTTATGGCCAAAACCTTTAAGGAAGCTCAGTCCTATCTAACTATGGTGCTGTTTGTGCCCTTGGCGCTATCCATGGCGGCCAGCTACAACATAGCGCCGGACATACTGCAATGGTTGCCCGTTTCGGGTCAGCAACAGGCGCTGATGGACTTTATCAAAGGTAAGGACATGAACATGCTTCAATTGCTGGTATCGACACTGGGCACCTTAGCCATCGCCCTCATCTTGGCGTTAGGTATGGAAAAATCCTTAAAGAGTGAAAAAGTGGTCTTCGGCTTATAACACTATCGACCCAAGGGCGCACCGCGCCCTTGGGTTAAAGGGGTCAGTTATGGAAAACGAATATGTGCTGATGGTGATCATGGTGACTTTTGTGGTGGGTGTGAGTGCCACAGAAATGTTTAAGCATTACCTGAAAATCCGCCAACTGGGTGGCGGCAATGAGCGACAGCTTGAGGATAAACTCACACAGTTGAGTCTACAGAATCAAGTGCTTACCGAGCGTGTGCAAGTGCTGGAGCGCATAGTGACAGACGCAGAGAACGACACTGCCAAGACATCTCTGGCGCAACAGATTGACGCGCTGAAATAGCCGTTAATGCAGTTCAGCCTCGCAGCAGTTGTCGCTATCAAACTCATATTGCTGAGTATTAAAGCGCTGCCTGTAGGCCCTCGGGGTTAAGCTCGTTAGCTGAATGAATAATTTGCGAAACGAGCTGACATCCTCATAACCCACACGGGTGACCACTTCCTCTAAGCCTAGACTGGTCGTTTCCAATAGGCGTTTTGCCTCATCCACCCGCAGGCGCTGCACATAGCTCGCCGGAGTCTCGTTTAATGCCTTTTTAAAGCGGCGGATAAGAGTGCGCTTACCTAAAGCAAATTTATCAGCGATATCATCCAGTAACAGGGGTTCGGTTAAATGATGTTGCATCCATTGCTGCACATTCCAAATCACCTCGTCCTTATGGCTCGACGTCATCAGATCCATGGTCATAAAGGGTTGTTGGGATTGGCGATTAGGATCAATCAACAGGATTTTTGCCATCTGGCTTGCTAACTGCTCACCCACCAAAATGTGCACTAAATGCAGTGCTAGGCTCATATTCGAGGTTGTCGCCCCCGCGGTATGCAGATGGCCGTCGGACACCACCAGCTTGTCCATCCGCAGGTTCACCTTGGCAAAATGTCGCTGAAACATCTCATTCAGCCACCAGACGGTGGTCGCCTCGCGCCCGTCCAGCAGGCCGGAGGCCGCTAAAATCAAGGTGCCTGAGCAATAGGCCGCCAATGGTTTTCCTGAGACAGCAAACAACCTTAACGGTTCGAATAAGGATTCAAAATCATTGAGATAGGTTTGAAACTCGCTTTTATTGGTCACCATGGCCGAGGCCAAGATCACCGCATCGGAGTGCAGAATATCACTCGGGGTATTAAGCCCAACGGCAGGCACTTTAATACCTTGATTCGTTAGGATATCACCGCCATGACTCGAGACCACTTGGCACTCAAACAGGTCTTGCTCAGCCTGTGGATTGACTCGCCGCCAATAGGTATTGCAGAAACTAAACACATCGAGAAAACCAATAATCCCGCTGGCAACCGTATTGTCCGTCGCCAAAATAGTGATCCTTTTCATTCCAATGCCCTCCCCAGCCTCATCATGTATTGAGTCTAGCTTACTGGCTAAAAATGTCACTACTCACCCTAAAATTGTCAATAACGACACTTCAAGCCCAATACGGGAGTTTTTAGACTGTGCTTAAACCTCCAGCACACAGGACGACACTATGACACAGCGCACCCTCAGCCAGTTTAAACGCCTGCTGGCCTTTGGCTTACTCAGCCTCATTTGGACACTCTTGCTCTGGTTAAACTTCAGCATTGCGCCCAATGCCTTCGCGCACTTTGTGGCTATCCCAGTGCTGTTTATCGCGACGGGCGTGTCGGCGCTGCTGATCACCAGCAAGCCACCAACTCCGAACAAGCCAATAAAAAACCCAAGCTAGGCTTGGGTTTATGTCATCTTGCTGTGCGGCGCGTTATTTTGCCTTAGGCCTAAAAGGCTTAATCACGGCTTCGTTACACTCGAGGTACGGCCCTTCCATCAGGTCGATGCAGTAAGGGATGGCGGGGAACACCGCATCTAAACATTCGCGGATAGATTTTGGCTTGCCCGGCAGGTTCACAATTAATGAATCCCCTCGCAAGCCCGCAGTTTGGCGCGAGAGAATCGCCGTAGGCACAAACTTTAACGACTCGGCGCGCATCAGTTCACCAAAGCCCGGCATCATGCGATCGCACACGGCCTCAGTCGCCTCAGGCGTGACATCGCGCTTGGCTGGACCAGTGCCGCCCGTGGTCACAATCAAGCAGCAATCCTGCTCATCGGCCATCTTGATCAGGGTCGCTTCAATCACATCCTGCTCGTCGGGGATCACTTGATAAATCGGCTCCCACTCGCTGGTGAGGTAATCATTGAGGGTGTCGATAATGGCCTTGCCCGAGATATCCTCATAAATCCCCGCGCTGGCACGATCGCTTACCGTAACAATCCCGATTTTTGCTTTGCTCATAGGAAATCCCCAATCATGTTGAAATAAAACCAATCGACCGAAAGCAGAGGAGAAACCTATGCTCCTTCGACTATAAGCCGCAGCTAAAATAGCATAAATGCTCGACTAATGGGGCAAGTAAAACGTGATGAAGTTCGCGCAATAGGCTCGAAAAAAAGCTAAGGCAAGCAATCACTCACCTCAGCTTGATGGTTTGCAGGAAGAGTTAACTCACCTGTGACAGTGTGGGCAACGCAGGGAAAGCGCCCTTCTGCCCACAGGTTACGGCGCCGCAACGCACCGCAAACTCAATCGCCTTGCGCAACTGTGTCTGACATGCGAGTCGATGTTTTAAGGTTAGATGCTCGAGATCAAACGCCAACTCAGAACCTAGCGCAAACAAAAAACCCGCCATAAAGCTGTCGCCCGCCGCCGTGGTATCAACGGCTTTAATTTGTGGGACTGGCACACTAAATCGTTCATTCACTGTGATGCATTGCACTGGATTGGCGCCGTCAGTAATCAAAATAACTTCAACACCTTGCGCCAAACAAAACTGCAAATAATCTTCGAAACTCTTATTCCGCGTTAATGCTAAATACTCAGCCTCTTCACGGCTCATTTTCAGCACTTGTGTGTAACGAAAACACTGCTCAACCCGCTCAGCAAGCAATGCGGTATCGGGCCAGAGCGATAAGCGCAAATTAACATCAAAACTCACTATCTTATTGAATGAATTCGCACAACGAGCGCCATAGAGACTCGCGTTAAAAATGCTCGCTTCGGTAAAGGTATTGGAGCAGAGATGAAAAATATCCATCTGTTGCCATGGAATGGCATCAAAATGGCGCGGGCTATAGCAAAGGTCGGCAGTCCCTTGGCGGTTAAACTCAAAGGTCCGTTCGCCATGCTCATCCAAATTTACCACCACAGTCGCCGTTGGCGCCTCCGGCACTTGGGTCAAGTAATCCGTTACAACCCCTTCATTCGCTAGGGCTTGTTTTAACATAGCCCCATAATCATCGGTGCTGATGCCGCCGGCAAAGTAACTCTTGCCCCCCAGTTTGGCATAACCCACAGCCACGTTTGCAGGCGCGCCGCCCGCAATGGCTTGATGGGACTTGCCGCTAATATCTGTGGGCAATAAATCCACTAACACCTCACCGAAACTGAGTAATACCGTCATATGGATCCCTTTATGTCTCTAATGGTTAAGCAAAAAGCCCATGCTTGATGGGCCTTTTAAATTGTTGGTTTTAAGCCTCAAACCCGCCGGAGTTAAAACTCGTATCTCAAGGTTGCACTCGTGGTTCTGCCATTAATGGTGCGAGCACGGATAATATTGTTATCAGGAATCGAACCCTCTTCAGCTTCAGTGATACCCGTAGCATCAAACAGGTTGTTGACGTTTAACGAGACGCTTAAGGCCTGAGTCAAGTTGTAGGTTGCAAAGGCATTGACCTGATTGTAACCATCAAACTTGAGATCATTATTATCCTGTGCATAGGAGTCAGTGGTACCAATCAGGTTGATGCCCACTGAGCCTTGGTCAAAGTTATAACGGCCCATCAGCGAGTAGATAAAGTCGGCCTGTCTTCTTGGGGTATTCCCCACAACGTCTGGCGTTAACGCATCCTTGGCAATTTCAGCGTCGGTCCAAGTGACATTGCCCCTAAAATCGAAGTCACCGATAAAATAGGCCGATTCAATTTCAATACCTTTGGCTTTGTACTTACGGTCGAAGAAACGCTGACTGGTCGCCTCGAAGTTTTGCTCTTCGGTCTCTGAATAGAAAGCGGTCGCGAACACCGATAAATCATCGTAACGGTACTTAACGCCTAACTCATATTGATCCACATTATCGACAGCGTCTTCTTTTGCCACTGAACCATCGGCACGAACCTTACCAAATAACAGGCGATCCGCATTGGCGCGGCCACCATGACTCAAGCGACCAAATGCAGCTAAATCACTGTCAAACTGATAGTTTGCTCCGAGTGAATAGGAGGTGTAGCTCCAGTCATAATTCACGGGTTGCGGATTGGCATTATCGATAGAAGAGACGCTCTGCTCAGGAATAGAGATAACGCCATCCAAGTTCATATCCACTTGCGATTGCACATTACCTGCGTAGTAACCACTGGCATCGCCGCTGTCGTACCGCACACTGGCATCCAACGACAAATCCCCAAAACTTGACGCTACCGCAAGATAAGGCGCCTTAATGTTGTATTCGGTATCGTAATTACGTTGGCAACAGTTGCCCCAATAAGGCACACCATAGCCGTAGAGCCCAGCATCAGAATAGGCGGTACCATCGGTGGCCACCACATCGAGCAATGCGGCGTTATCCCCTTTGACTTCCATCAGATAGGAGTTCCACATCCAGGTCATATTGATATTTTGGGTGGCATTGTAATAACCCAGAGTAACGCTGGTATCGTCAAAAGTTTTCGTCAATTTTAAGTCGTTTACGATTGAGCCAAAGTCATTCATCTTGACGTCGAAGGTATGGATACGCATGGCGAGTCCATCCATAGGATTGCCCGCATCGGGACCATTGGCATAAATCAACTTGGCGCCAGTGCCGGCAATACTGGCCGCAATGTCGGCACCATTAGCCACTTCGGCAGGGAATGGCGCCATAAAATTACCGCTCACATCCGAGAAACGGAAACGGTTTTCGACCTGCCAATCATTGCCTAAATCAAAAGACGCCTCTAAACCCACAGAGTTAACCTCAGGGTTCATACCATCGCGCATATCACCGCGACGACGCTCACCATCGGCGCCCAAACTCAGGGTTGAGAGGAAATAAGCTGATTGAATAGCATCGGATTTCGCATTAAAACCTGGGACAGAACTACCGTCCGAATACATTGGCATAGGTAAGTAGCCAATACTCTTATCATCTAAGTGTTTAAAATAAAGACGAACATAGCCACTATCGAACTCTTTGGTAATGTTGGCTTTTACCTGGCCGCCCTTGTTGGCATCATAACCAGCTTGGCGAGGACCTTCGCCAGTCCGCACAAATCCCCCCACATGGAAACGCAGACTGTCATTGATACTCGTGCCATATTCAAAGTCGGTGCGGAAGGTATCGTAGTCCAAGCCAAAGGTGGTAGACACACTGCCAGCATCCGAGCTACCAGTTTTACTGATCACGTTAATAATACCGCCGGGAGCATTACTGGCCGCAGTAGACGCCGAACCACCGCGAATCGATTCAATAGTTTGCACTGTAGAATCTAAGCGTAAGAAGATATCCGCATTACCAAAGGCAATATCGCCAAACTGCAGAATAGGTAATCCATCTTCTTGGATTTGAAGAAACTTAGCACCGCCCGATGCCACAGGTAAGCCACGGACAGCAATGTTAGCGTTACCTTCACCACCCGTTGATTCCACCTTCATCCCCGGAATGATCCGGAATGCTTCGGCAGATGAACGGGGAGTACTAACCTCCAACTCGGCGAGTGATACGCTGCTAACTGACACGCTCGAGTCCATGACGCGGGTACCACGAGCAACGCCCGTAACGGTAATACGCTCGAGGCCTAACGCATCTTTCTTGGTTTCTTCCTGCGCGGGTGCATCGGCAGCCCAAAGCTGAGAACTCACCAAGACGGCGATGGTACTTAACAAGAATTGTTGTGATGTGCGATTTATCATTTTTATGTCCCCACCCATATTTTGAGAAGCTGCCTATATCTCCCCACGGCAACTTCTACTGAATTGTTGTTAATCGATTAGTGAGTCTTGTTTGGTTCCCAAAAACATCTTAATCGATTAAGTTAACAAGTTAGCAACTAAATAACAAAAAGCAAGTGCGTTTTTTGTACAAGCCAACAAACTTAAAGTGGGAACAGCTAGCAATTAATTGATTAATCGAAAAAATGTGACAGAAAAAATTTTTCTGTCACATTTCAATTCAAACGGTTTCACGGCTTAACAGAGCTTGAGAAGGATCTTTAATCAGATTAATCCCCGCTAACAGGCACAACAAAACGGCAAACCCGGTTGCGAGGTAAAAGCCATACTTCACATGGCCGAAAATATCCCCAACTAACCCCATGCACAGGGGAGCCAACGCCGCAGAAACCGCGGTAAAAAACAGGATAACTCCAGCCACAGAGCCGTGCTGTGCCACGGGGAAACAACTGATCCCCTTGGAGTTTAAAGTGGGATACATCATTGACATAAACAGCCCTGAGAGGGGCAAGAGAATAACGGCGGCCTCAACGCCATAGAGCATAGAGCCGAGGTAGCAAAGGCTGATCGCTAAGCTAAACCAGAACATAACCTGTTGCCACGAAAAGTGATTTAATATCCACCCACCCAAAAACCGTCCACCCGCTCGCAGGGTAAAAAAGATGGTCAAGGCATAGGCCGCAAGTACTGTGTAATCCCCCTGATACTCTTGCAGCAAGCTAGGCATCCATACATAAATCGCCACTTCGGTGGCCACATACAAACCAATCGCAAGGGAAAACCCTAATGCATAAGGATTTTTCATCATACTGAAGGTATTCGTCAGATTAATTGTTTCCGTTGAAGATCGCTTAACCTGCGGATAATCGGCCCTAAACGCTAGCCAACAGAGCAGCAGACAAAACACACCCGCCCCAAAATACAAATACTTCCATGACACACCACTGATAAGCAGATAGCTGACGATGGCTGGCCCCACCATGGCGCCGACCCCAAAAAATCCTTCGACCGTATTCATGGTGCTGGAATGCTGTTTTGTCGACCGAGAAATATCACCGATCAGGGCTAAGGCCCCGGTTTTAAATACCCCTATTGCCAAGCCCACCAAGGCCAATAGCAGCAGGAAATAATAAAACGACTCCCCAAGCGCAAATAAAAAACAGGCAATGGCGAACAACAACAGCCCTAATAAAATGGTTAGTTTACGCCCTATTTTATCCGCCAAAAAACCGAGGAATAGACCACTTATTGCAATAAAAATCATCGGCATATAATGAAAGGCGCTCGCCTGTGATAAAGAGAGGCCAAACTCAGAAATCAGCTGAGGAATGATCACGCCCACGGCATCTGAGGTCATAGCGAACATAAAAAACATTAAATACGTCAACACTCTAATTCGAGTGTGATGGCGATTTTCTACAGAATTTGAATCACTTACCATACTGTTTCACCTTATCGTTATCGCGCTAAATCCCCTTTGAAGCTAGCTAAGCCCCAAACAGCTTTAGGCATTATTTATGTACAGCAGTGAGCTAATCCCCCCAAAACCAAGACTAACTCAAAAATCTAACAAACCACTTGAATAATGTTTCACATTGGTTAAATATACAACTTAATCGATTAAGTTTGTTTGTGCAATTTATAAATAACCGCCAGCAAACTTTACTCTGGGAAGGCTACTAAAGCGTGGGCAAAGTATGAAAAATCAAGTGCAATTGATCACCTATGTCGATCGGATAACCGGTGCCGGACTCAAACAACTCAAAGCCTTACTCGATAATGAGTTAGATGGTTTATTTGGGGGCGTTCATCTACTGCCATTTTACTATCCCATCGATGGCAGCGATGCGGGGTTTGATCCCATAGACCATGTACAAGTGGACTCACGCTTAGGTGATTGGGACGATGTCAAAAGCATAGGCGAAGCGTTCGACATCATGGCCGACTTGATCGTTAACCACATGTCCGCAGAATCCCCCGAGTTTAAAGATGTACTCAAACATGGCAAACAATCGGTTTACTGGGATTTATTCCTGACCAAGGACAAGGTATTCCCTGAGGGATTAAGTGAACAGGATCAAAAAGCTATCTATCGCCCCCGCCCAGGGAGCTGCTTTAGCACTTACACCTTAGCGGATGGTTCAACGGAAGAATTTTGGACCACCTTTACCCGTAACCAGATCGATATCGATGTTAACTCAGCTGCAGGTAAGGATTATTTAAACCGCGTATTGGCGCGATTTAACCACAGCAAAGTCAATTTAATCCGCTTAGATGCTGCAGGTTATGCGATAAAAAAACCCGGCACTAGCTGCTTTATGATTGAAGAGTCCTTCGAGTTTGTGGATAAATTAGCGAAGCAGGCCAATGAGTTAGGTATGACAACCCTAGCCGAAATCCACTCCCATCATATGACGCAAATCGATATCGCCAAACGAGTGGACATGGTTTACGACTTCGCCCTGCCACCGCTCATCCTGCACACGCTGTTTAGCCAAGATTGTAGCGCCCTGAGTCACTGGCTAGACATGGCCCCTCGCAACTGCATTACCGTTCTCGATACCCACGATGGCATTGGTATTATCGATGTCGGCCCAATGGATGGCTTACGCGGATTATTGGACGAAAAACAAATCGATAATCTGGTCGAAACCATACACGACAACAGTAAGGGCGAGAGTCTACAAGCCACAGGGGCGGCCGCCAGCAATGTCGATTTGTATCAAATCAACTGCACCTATTACGATGCCCTAGGGCAAAATGACCTTGATTACTTGATGGCGCGAGCAATTCAGTTTTTCGCACCGGGTATTCCTCAGGTCTACTACACAGGCCTGCTTGCCATACCAAACGACATGACGTTGCTGAATCAAACCCACGTCGGCCGAGACATTAATCGCCCCTATTTAAACCGGGAAAAAGTGCAACAAGCCCTGCAAAAACCTGTGGTTAAAGCCCTCATCCAATTGATTAAACTGCGTAATAGTAGCGCAGCATTCAATGGCCGCTTTTCGATGGCAGCAAGTGGAAAAACACTAACTCTCACATGGTCTGCACAAAATGCATCGGCCAGTCTTAGTCTCGACTTTGCCCATAAACAAGGGCTGATCACCCTACTTGATGAGCAAGGCATCGAAACCCAAATCGCATTAGCAGACCTGCTCACTCAAGCACAGGCCTAATGCAGAACAAAAACAAAAGGCGCTTAATTAGCGCCTTTTGCATATAAAACTGATTGTATTAACAGCTTTTGCCTAAACGTAGTTCATACCCTAATACCTGAGCATGCACGGCATCGTCGATAAACATCTGCGCCGCCATTTGGCCTTTTTGTTCCGAGTATTGGTAAACCGTGGTCAGTGGTGGATTCGAGCGAGTCGCCTCATCAATACCATCAAATCCCACGACACGAATATCCTCAGGAATCGCTAATCCCATGGCCTGCGCCTCACCCAGCACACTAAGGGCAATTAAGTCGCTCATACATAAAAATACATTGGGTCTTGGGGTTGAGTTTAATGCCTCCTTGGCCGCAATCCGCGCATACTCCGCATTACTTTCTGGAATATTCCAAATCCGATCATTACCAAGGGTGACACCCGTTTCCTCAATCGCCTGTAAATATCCCTGCAACCTCTGGTGCGCAATCGACATATCGATTTCGAGCAAATTCAAATCGTAAACTCGGCAAGTTAAATGGGTATCGAGTAGCCTCAATCCCAATATTGCAACTTGATCGGAGGGAGATTTTAACGCCAATTTTGCCACCTCATAGGCGGCTAACTTATTGTCAATGCTGACAGAAGCGTTGCGGTGGATATCAAAGTCCACTGTAACCACCTTCTTCTTAACCTGTTTTAATTGCTCGGCGAGCAAGGTATTGCGCGGGCGACCATAACAAATAAACCCATCCACAAAATCGGCCACCGCATTCACACTGTCGGAGCTGCCAGAAAATAGCAGTAAGTTGAGTTTTTCCCGCTCCAATACCGAAGCCACCCCCTTCATAAACTTACTGGCGACAGGATCGGACACCATATATTCAACACTATCGGACAGTACCAGCGCGACGGTATCAAATTTGCCCCTACGTAGGGACTGCGCCGCCTTATTTGGGCCAAAATACCCCAGTTTAGAGCAGGCGGCTAAAATCTCGTTGCGACGTTTTTCCGATAGCTGATCGGGACGATTAAAAGCATTAGAAACAGTGGCGTTAGAGACACCTAGCTCGTTAGCTATGCTCTTTAAAGTCCAGTTTTTAGTTGTCATGCAGAATTCCTGGCAAAGAATGGGGTCACAGCGGAAGCGAACCTACCGCAAATACTACACAGCTTAAATCCGTCGTGCACCAACAAATCTACTCATGATCCCTAAGCGCAGTCGCAGGCGAGAAATAACCCACAATCGCCGAGCTGAGTGCCACCAGAGCCGCCGCGATAAAACCCCATTGGAAGGCGTGATGCACAACCTCTATGGGTAACTGCTTTATTGCCGCAATTCCCACCTGCGCCCCGTCGAGCGGTAATAAGCCATATAGCAACAGACTGAATAAAGCCGTACCAATTGCCGCGCCCATGGAACGACTCAAGGACACCATGGCGGTGATTTGACTTAAACGCGCCTTGCCCGACACGCTCTGCACCACTAGCTGTACGCTGGGCATCACAGTCCCTAAGCCAATGCCCACCAGCACACCTAAAGCGCCGATAAGATTCGCATTCGGCGGCACTAAACCGATTAAGAGCAAACCGATAAAGGCCAAGCTCATGCCGAAGGTCGGCAACCATTTAGGCGCCACATCCCGACTCAACAGCCTGCCAGCGATGGTGGAACCTGTGACAATGCCAAAGGTCATTGGCATCAGCAGCAAGCCCGTTTTGGCCGGATTGGTGTGCAGACCGACCTGCAGGTAAATGGGTAAAAAGAAGATCATCGCAAACAGGCAGGCGGCAAACAGCGCGGCCGTGAAGAGCGGCATATAAATGGCTTTATTGGCGAGTAAATCCAGCGGTAAGAAAGGACTCTCTCGCCGACGCTCCCACCACAAGAGCACTAGGGCGCCCACACAGATAAATCCCATAAAGCCTAAACTTGTGGTCGATAGCCAAGCAAAGTCTTGCCCCGCCACTGACAACCAATACAGCAGCGCCGTGATGATCGTGGGAAATAACAGCACGCCGAGTAAGTCAAACCGCCCTTGCCGCACGGGTTTAATACTCTGTTTATGCAAGCGATTAAGTCGCCAAACCGCCAGCATGACCAAAGGAATATTCGCCCAAAATAACCAGTGCCAAGAATAGGCATGCACCACAAAGCCACCAATCACAGGGCCGCCAACACTGGCGAGGGTAAACATAGCGGCAAAATAGCCCTGAAAACGCGCCCTTTGCCGTATCGGCACCAATTCCCCTACCAGGGATTGGGACAGACTCATCAGCCCGCCACCGCCGAGGCCTTGGAGTATCCGCCCGGCAATCATATGGTCCATAGCCCCAGCACTGGCGGAAACAATTGAACCCAACGCAAACACCACTAAGGCGATCATCAGGATTTTAGCGCGGCCAAAGTTATCCCCTAGCCAGCCGTAAATAGGCACACTGGCCGCCATCGCCAGCATATAACCGATAGTGATCCACGAGGCTTGCCTGAGGCCGCCAAGATCTTCCACTATCGCAGGGGTGGCGGTGGCGAGTAGGGTCTGATCGACCGCCGCCAGAAACATGGGTAAGAATACGGCGGAGAAAATCGCCAGAAAAACCGAGGTGGGCAGAGGCTCATGAGGGGACGAAGCAGACGCTGGGGTCATAGAGTCTCCACCTGTGATTAAGGCTTAAATTCGCCTTGCATTCCAATACTTTGATGCCCAATAACTATTTAGCAGACTCGAAATTTTCACCCCTTGGCTCGTCGAGACATGGAGGAAATTATTCCCGCCCACATAAATGCCGACATGGTGCGTGCTCCAACCCGTTTTGAAAAACACTAAGTCGCCTTTACGCAGTTGGTCCCGCGCCACAGGTTTGCCGAGAGCTTGCTGTTCTTCCACAGTGCGCGGCAGAGTCATGCCCAACATCTTTTGATAAGCGACCGACACAAAGGCCGAGCAATCGATGCCTTTCTTAGTGCCGCCACCTAGGCGATAGGGTACGCCGCGCCATTCGGAATGGAAATCGGCGATATTGCTATCGTTCCAAACGGAGACAGGTTCAACTTGCTTCACCACAGGCTTAGGTTCTGGCGCGCTCGCACAGGCGCCAAGACCTAAGGCTAAGATAACTATCAGTAATCGTTTCATTAGCGTAAAACTCATCGCAGGCAATTCTTGCGTAATATGGGTGCTATCAAAGCGATAACGAAAATATCGTGAAAAAACCGATGGTAACAGCCTAAGCTAATCCCAAGCTTAAAACTATAACGCCGTCCACAATAAACGAATACCCACCAGCACCATTAAAATCAAGATGATGCGTTTAAACAACCTATCGCTGATCTTATCTTGAATCGCCAACCCCAGTTTTACGCCTAACCAAGCCAAAGGCGCAAGTAATAGCGAAATCAGAATGTTACCTTGGTTAATTTGCCCGAGCAGACTATAGGGCACCAACTTAACCAGATTCACCACCGCAAAAAATACCACTGCCGTGGCTAAAAACTCTGGCTTGGCCAAGCGTAACGGCAGCAAATAGGCATTGAGTGGCGGCCCGCCCGCATGGGCCACAAAGCTGGTAAAGCCTGCGGTTAAGCCGCAGAGTCGCCCCACGAGTGGCGAAGGCGTTGCTTGGGTTTTATCCCCTAATATCAAGCCATAAAGACCAAAACCTAAGGACACACAGCCTAAAATCGCCCGTAAGTAATCTTCGTTTAAGCGGTCGAACAACCAATAGGCTATGCCTATGCCCACAATCGCTGAGGGTAAAAGGATCCATAATTGGCGAGGATTATGTTGGCCCCACCAGGAGCGAACACTTAAAAAATCCATATAAATCAGCAATGGCAACATGATTGCCGCCGCGGTTGCCGGGCTAATGGCCAGCGCTAACAGGGGCACGGTCAAGCCACCGACACCGCCGGCAAAACCCGATTTAGAGATCCCAGTGATCAACACCGCAGGAATCGCCACCAGCCAAAAAACAGGGTCTGTTAACATCCCTTATTCCCAATATTGCGTTAAAGTCATTAAGGTCGAGCAACGAGTAACAGACCTTGAGGGCGATAACACGCCTCGCTGCACCAGCATAAATGTTAAGTCTATCCGTGTCTAAATGAAGATAAGGAGTCGATATGAGTCAAATGCAAACATCGCCATTTTACGGCGGCCCAAGGGAATGCCCCGTCGAAGATGGGCGGATCCAAATCCAGCAAATTGCCCCAAAAATCAGTGATGTGGGCGGGATACCCGTGGCGCGGGCGATTCCGCAAAAACCGCGTCGACTCATAGGACCTTGGTGTTTTCTGGATCATATTGGCCCAGTCACCGACGGCCCCTTAATGAATGTGGGCGAGCATCCCCATATCGGCCTTCAAACCTTCACTTGGATGCTGGAGGGGGAAATCATGCACAGGGACAGCCTAGGTAGCGCCCAAGTGATCCGCCCAAAGCAGGTCAATCTGATGACCGCAGGCCATGGTATTGCCCACACCGAAGAGTCCGTCGAAGGTCATCGCACTATGCATGCGGTGCAGTTATGGATTGCGCTGCCGCTGGAACACAAAGACACTGTCCCTAGATTCGACCATTATCCCCAGCTGCCCACTTGGCAGGAAGCGGGCGCCGAATTTACCCTATTGATTGGCTCGTGGAAGGATAAACAAGCGCCCACGCTACACTTTTCACCAATCGTCGCGCTCGATATCTTTGCCGCAGAGGCCACTCAACTGACGCTCAGGCTGGATCCGCGATTTGAATATGGCCTAATGCCACTCGAAGGCAGATTCGATATCGACGACGAGGCCTTTGATAACAATAACCTCGCTTACCTTGGCATGCTGCGCGAGAGTGTGACGCTCGACCTTCACCCTGGCGCACGTTTACTGCTGATTGGCGGCGCCCCCCTCGCCGACACCGTCAGTATTTGGTGGAATTTTGTCGGCCACAGCAAGGAAGATATCGCCAGCGCCCAAGCCGATTGGGAGGCCAAGTCCCCACGTTTTGCCACTGTGCAGGGTTATAACGGCAAACGCTTAATGCCGCCGCCCATCCCTTGGTAGCCCAAGCCTTTCATGCGTTAGCGCGAGGTAACCGAGCTAGATTACCTCGCGTAATGGCGGTATTTGCAGCCACTATCCAATGCAACTTGGCGAGCAGAACCGCCAGCCTGATGTAAATGCCAGACAACATTCACAAGCCAAACCCCAGAAAATTTTACGGATTTTTTACGCGCTATCCCTACAGGCCTTTGCTAGAGTAGCCTTAACTTCAGCAACGCCTTAGCCGTTATGACTTTTGCAAACACAGCCTCCATCAACCAATACTGGCGCACGCACCCCGCGTTATTTACCGCCATGTTGTTAGTGATTGCTCTGCTCACAAGCTATTTGATTGATTACTTTTCAGGCTCGGCCATTGCCGTACTGCTTATCCTGCAATTAGCCGTGGTCGCCGTGGCCCTGCAATGCAGCGCCAACTACGCCTATTTTGTGGCCGTGTTTGGCGCAGTGAGTTTCAATTTTTTATTTACCACCCCGCGCTATTCGTTGCAGATGTTCAACGTCGAAGACATAGTCAATCTAAGCGTGTTTTTGCTGGTCGCCCTCACTAGCAGCAAGTTAGCCGAACATTATCGCCGCCAGCAACAGGCACTCGAACAGGCACAGCTTAGAAATAGCATTTTGCTCTCTGTCTCCCACGATTTACGCACGCCGCTTGCGACCATTATCGGCACCTTAACCACGCTGAAGGAATACCAAGCTAAACTCAGCCCAGAGCAAAACGAGGAGCTTATCGACTCGGCCGCTGCCGAGAGTCATCGCCTGCACCAATATATTGAAAACCTCTTGCAGGCGACCAAGTTACAACATGGCGCGCTCAAATTTAGCCTAGACGAAGCCAATCTACGCGAAGTATTACAGCGCACTATTGCCCGCTTTCAAACCGCGCAACCTAGGATCCAAATTCATAGTGAGCCAGAGCTTCCGCCATTAATGATTTGTAGCTCTTTGATTGAACAGGCGATTTTCAATGTGCTCGACAATGCCCTGCGCTACTCGCCCGCAGAACTGCCTGTTACGGTAAACCTATACCGCCACCAACAGCTGCTACGCATCGATATTCAAGACTTAGGACAGGGCATAGCGCCAGCCGACGCCGAGGCCATTTTCGAGCTGTTCTATCGTCAACATCCCTCGACCGATGGCGGTGCGGGATTAGGCCTTGCGGTCGCTAAAGGCATTATTACCGCCCACAGGGGCAGCATCGGCGCCGAAAGTGTCGCCCAAGGCAGCCTGATCCGCATCGCTTTACCCATAACCACGGAGGCGGCATAAATGGCTTATAAGATATTAGTGGTGGATGATGAGCCGCAAATCCATACCTTTATGCGGATCTCACTCGAAGCGGAAGGCTTTGAATACTTAAGCGCCACCAGCATAGCCACGGCGCTCAAACAATACCAAAGCCACCAACCGCACCTTATCGTGCTCGACCTCGGCCTGCCCGATGGCGATGGTATCGAGTTGCTCCATGGGCTGCGCCAGCAGGATAAGACCCCAGTGCTGGTGCTCACCGCCCGCGATCAGGAGGAAGAAAAAATCCGCCTGCTCGAGGCAGGTGCTAACGATTATCTGAGTAAGCCCTTTGGCATCAGAGAATTAATCGTGCGTATCAAGGTATTAGTCCGCGACCTTGTGGATACCTCAAGCCCCATCGATATGCTGC
This sequence comes from Shewanella sp. GD03713, assembly GCF_029843705.1. Taxonomy (NCBI): domain Bacteria; kingdom Pseudomonadati; phylum Pseudomonadota; class Gammaproteobacteria; order Alteromonadales; family Shewanellaceae; genus Shewanella; species Shewanella sp. GD03713. The sequence continues at coordinate 67,663 of NZ_JAOCIW010000001.1, read as the reverse complement.
AATTTGGCCCGCTCACCCTACAAAAGAGCAGCCATCAATGCTGGCTCAATCAACAGGAAGTGGCACTCACTAAAAAGGAATTTGCCCTGCTCGCCCAACTCATGTCCCACCCGGGGCAATTACTGAAACAAAGCGAACTGCTGCGCAATATTTGGGGTGAGACTCACCAAGAAGATAGCCACTATCTACGGATTTTAGTCCGCCAACTGCGTAAAAAGCTCAACGACAGCGACGAACAACAGCTGATCAAAACCGAGCCCGGCTTAGGGTATCGACTCACCGACCTCGGCCCGCCCTAGGCCAACTCGCCTCACTCTTTAGCTCAATCACAAAAGGATATGAAATGGCACATTTTACTGTCATCGGATTAGGCCGCTTCGGCGTTGCCGCGAGCCTCGAACTCATCCACTTAGGCCACACGGTTACCGGTGTCGATAGCGACCCCAAAATCGTTGAAAAATATGTAGAAAGTCTTACCGAAGCGGTGATTTGCGACTGCGCCGATGAGGCGTCGCTGCGCGAACTCGATCTGACCAACTGCGAGGCAGTGCTGGTCGCTATCGGTGAGGATATGCAGTCTAGCCTGCTGTGCACACTGGCACTGAAAAACCTCGGCGTGCAGACGATTTGGGTCAAGGCCAGCACCAAGGCGCACCACACCATAGTGTCGAAACTCGGCGTTGCCCGTATTATTCATCCCGAGGAAGAAATGGGGATCCGCGTCGCCCAGTCGCTTAACTACCCTATGGTGAATAACTTTCTCGCCATCGGCGATGGGCTTTATATTGTTGAAATCCATATTAAAGCCCAGTTGCATCACACCACTGTTGGCCAACTGCTCGGGAGCTTGCAGGAGCACAGCGCCGATGAGCAAACCAATGTCCCACGCAATCCTAAGGGCAAGGTAGCGGCGCTGATGGTTAAGCGTGAGCACAACGTATTTAGCAAGATTGATAGCGACTTTAGCCTGCACACAGAGGATGCCCTATTCCTCTGCGGTAGCCGTGCCGAGTTAAAACAGCTCGCACCAAGGTTGGTGTAACGTGGTTCAATGGCACCCTTCGCTCACCCTAGAGCACACACCTAAAAGCGGTAAAAAACTCTTTGGCGCGCCGCCTTTTATCTTAAGTGTCAGTTTTGCTCTGCTGATCTTAGTTGGCACTTGCTTGCTTAAACTGCCCATCGCCACCGAGTCGCCCATTACTTGGCTGCAAAGCCTCTTTACCGTGACCTCGGCGGTGACGGTCACAGGGCTTGTGGTCGTCGATACAGGCAGTGTGTTCACGCCCTTTGGCCAAGTGATTATCGCGCTGTTAATTCAATGCGGCGGCCTAGGTTTGATGACCTTTGCCATAGTCACGCTAATAGCGCTGGGCGGTAAGATAGGTTTCTTGCAGCAAACAGTGGCGAAAGAAGCGTTTAATCAAACCGATACCTCCACCTTAGTCTCGACCGCTAAGGCCGTGCTGGTGTTTTCACTATTGGTTGAAGCTGTGGGTATGCTGATTTTATCCGTCTACTGGAGCGGCGAGCTGGGCTGGCAAACCAGCCTATTTCATGGCTTCTTTTATACCATTAGCGCCTTTAATAACGCGGGTTTTGCCCTAAGCCCAGATAGCTTAATCCCCTATGTGGCCGACCCAGTCGTTAACCTCACCATCACAGGTTTATTTATTGTGGGCGGCCTTGGGTTTTCGGTGTGGATTGACCTCAAGCGCAATAAACGTTGGTCGAAACTCACCGTCTACAGCCGCATGATGATTACTGGCACCATACTGATCAACGCCGTAGCCGTGATTGCCATTTACTTGATTGAGTACAACAACCCCAACACCCTCGCCCCCTTAAGCGAACTCGGCAAATGGTTAGCCTCTTGGTTTCAAGCCGTGACCCCACGCACCGCAGGCTTTAACACCCTGCCCATAGACCAACTCGAGGATGGTTCCACCCTATTGATTTTAGTGCTGATGTTTATCGGCGGCGGCTCCCTCAGCACCGCCAGCGGCATTAAGGTGGTGACCTTTATGGTGTTAATCCTCGCCACCTACGGCTATTTACGCCGCGATGAAGCAGTGTATGTGTTTAAGCGCGAAATCCCCAAAGATACCATTAGCAAGGCGCTCGCTCTAACGATGATCTCCATCGGCGTCACTTGGCTGGCAATATTCGCCCTCGTGCTTACCGAAAAAGCCCCGATAATGGATATCGCCTTCGAAGCCGTATCCGCCCTCGGCACCGTCGGGCTATCCCGTGGATTAACAGGCAATTTATCCAGCGCAGGCCAAGGCATTATCATCTTTATGATGTTTATGGGACGCCTCGGCCCACTGATGTTGGCCTACTTCCTTGCCAACCCAAGGGTAAAAAAGCTGCGCTATGCAGAAACCAAATTAGCAATTGGCTAAGGATTGGTTGGTGGCACAACAAATTTACTGATAATCAGAGAGTTGTAATCTTGAGCCTGTGGGATGATCGAGTTGTCTATGGAAACGCTGACGGATAGGTGAGCCACGGCATTTGATCGACGACGCGGTGAATAGAACCTTGGGTTTCTAAGCTTATGAACGAGAGCCATGGAAGGCGAACTGGCCGTTAAACACGGATGTTGTTCAAGTCCATCCTTGGATGCCGGGCCGCCCGTCTGATGTAAATGGATTCACGAATGCCACGATGGCATGGATGCCAAAGAGCGGCCATGGGGCGGACGGTCGTCTCGCTAATCACCATGGTTCACCTGTTTAGCATCGGCGTAACCTATTTGTTTTAAAGAAGATATGCGACTCGTTTATGGGACATTTTCGAGTTAAAGCCTTAACTCGAACGTGTCTGTTTTGGATAAGAATATCTATGGGCTAACGCCCGCATAAAATGCGGATAATGCTTGGCTAAAATTAGCGAAGAATGAGCGCCAGCCAAGCGTTTGACGTCATTTTTGATGCGCTTGTTAAGTTACCTATTTAGACGGTATAAGCCACATTCATTAGCCCATTTTTCAATTTTTTCTGCGTGTTTAGGATTACGTAAGTAGAAAACATTAGTGTCGTCCCAGCTTTCAAAATATACAGCCTCCAACTCAGGCAGCACCACTTTATAAAAATGACTACTATCTACATTATGTGGAGCGCACATTAAGTAAGCTTCTTTAGCAGCATCCGAGGTAAATTTTCGAAATTGTGGTTTAGCTGAACTCCAACGACCTTTAAATGTAAAGTTTAGAACCTCAGTGTTATCGATTAATTTTTTCGCAAATTTAACGAATTTTGCATCTCTACTTTGTTGCTCCTCATCAGAAACGTCAGATAAGTATTTAATTGAGTCTTCTTCTCCCAACCAACGGTCGAAAACCGAAACCGCCATGTAAGTATATGCATCTGTATCTTCTACAGCATACAACTTATCAAGATCTGGATACTTTTCTCGCAAGTCTATTTGAGATTTTTTATCCAATGCCAGAAATTTACGCATATCTTCCTTGGTAACTTAACTATCGCCTAAACGGCGAGCAACTTGTTGCGAGTCCAGCGGCCGAAGGCCGCGATGTTTAAGGCACTTGTTAGGGCTGCACACTAAAACGGTGCACATGTTGTCCCTTGATGGTAAATCATTTGCCATTGAGCGCTATTGTTCTGTCGCCAGACTGAACATCTATGCGAATAAATTGGCGATGGATGATCAATTTTTGACATCTTCACTTTGTATAACAACTGAGCACAATCCGGGCCAAACATACGTAACTCGTAATTACTTGCGGTTATTTCAGGCGCAACCTCAGTTGGTAAACGCTCCAATACATTTGCCTTCCCAAATCGCAACCCTGAAGCACCAATTTCAATAAAATCATCAGAAATTAGCTGAGCGAGTTCACTTGAAGAATTTCGAACATCAGGCTGGAAAAGACGCTCCTCCAACTCAATTAATATTCTCTCCAAATCCTCCATGGAACCTCCAAAATGCCCTAACATTTTATTCGTGCGCATGCGCGTTTATCATGTTAGACCAGTGAAAACGCGCACAGTTAACTATCTGTATACAAAGAACTTATCAGCTTTTTGCCTAATATACCATCTGGAAAAACGCGCATGCGCGTTTTCCAAACCTATTAACTAAAATTCAGTTACTATATTCACCTGATTTTATAGTGTTTTATTTATTGCGGATGGAATTAGTGCGCAATGTTCTTGCCTTCAAATCATCCCCAAATACCTAAATTTAAATATGACTGTATACCCATACATTGTTAGTCAATTTCTGGTAAGGCAAAACATAGGCAAATAGATAAAAATTTGTACAGCAGCAGGAGTGGGAATTTTCGGTTGAGCTAACGAGCCGAAACACGTAATGAGGCAAAAGCCTTTAGCCAGATGAATAGTTCAATGGTCGTTAAAATTGCCATTGTTGCAACAGTGTCCGTTGGCGGCATTTACACTTCCATGTATTGCAGATGCCGCCGTCGAGCCTATAGGGATACTTCTTGTAAAATAAAAGGGCGGCGTGTCACTGGCGGTGTTTTTCAAGATAGTTGTCACTCTTTGTTTAAATATTAAGCTGCATTTATTACGCCTTCTTCTGGTGCCTTATCTGGGTTGAGTGTTACAGCGCCAACCGCTTCACAATTTCTGATCTCTGTAGACCAACGCATCGGTTTTCTTTCCTTCGCCGCCTCAAGCACTTTCTTGCGCTTCGCTAAAATAGCGCCATCTTGCAGTGCATGACGTTGCCCTGGTGAGACAAAATTTAGCTGGCTGTGTTTATGCTCATCGTTGTACCAGGTTACAAACTTTTCCACCCATTCTCTTGCTGTTGCTAAGCAGCTAAAACCGTTCTACTATTTGTACCTGTTTGAAGATATTTACAGTAGAAAAATAGTGGGTTACGAAGTTCATGAGCAAGAAAGTGGGGAATATGCCGCTGCGCTAATCCAACGCTGTCTGTTACGCGAGCAATGCTTTAACACGCCATTAGTGCTGCATTCTGATAATGGGGCGCCGATGAAGTCACTGACCATGAAAGCCAAGCTGGAAGAGCTTGGTATTACGGCATCATTAAGTCGGCCGCGGGTGAGTAATGACAACCCCTTTTCAGAGTCGTTATTTAAAACGTTGAAATACCGCCCACAGTGGCCGGCATCAGGTTTTAGCTGCTTAGCAACAGCAAGAGAATGGGTGGAAAAGTTTGTAACCTGGTACAACGATGAGCATAAACACAGCCAGCTAAATTTTGTCTCACCAGGGCAACGTCATGCACTGCAAGATGGCGCTATTTTAGCGAAGCGCAAGAAAGTGCTTGAGGCGGCGAAGGAAAGAAAACCGATGCGTTGGTCTACAGAGATCAGAAATTGTGAAGCGGTTGGCGCTGTAACACTCAACCCAGATAAGGCACCAGAAGAAGGCGTAATAAATGCAGCTTAATATTTAAACAAAGAGTGACAACTATCTTGAAAAACACCGCCTGATGCCGGCCACTGTGGGCGGTATTTCAACGTTTTAAATAACGACTCTGAAAAGGGGTTGTCATTACTCACCCGCGGCCGACTTAATGATGCCGTAATACCAAGCTCTTCCAGCTTGGCTTTCATGGTCAGTGACTTCATCGGCGCCCCATTATCAGAATGCAGCACTAATGGCGTGTTAAAGCATTGCTCGCGTAACAGACAGCGTTGGATTAGCGCAGCGGCATATTCCCCACTTTCTTGCTCATGAACTTCGTAACCCACTATTTTTCTACTGTAAATATCTTCAAACAGGTACAAATAGTAGAACTGGCCTTTGACGATTGAGGCTAAATAAGTGATGTCCCATGACCACACTTGATTCGGCCCATCTGCCCGATAACTCAACGGTTTGCTTCGATTGACCGCAGCCTGAGTGCGGCCACGATGGTTAAGTTGACCATGAGCATTTAACACTCTGTAGAAGCTGGATTCCGAGGCGATATAAATCCCGTTATCTAATAATGTTGGCACAATTTGCGACGGGGGTAAGCTGGCGTACTCCGCTTGATTGCACACACTTAATATCTGTTGTCGCTCATGTTCTTCGAGTTTATTTGCTGGCTCTGGTCGAGCTGCTGTTGGCCTTAAATCAGCTTGCACTTGACCTTCTCGATACCAACGTCGATAGGTACGCTTACTGAGGCCCGTTTCAGCACAAGCCTTATAAAGGCGAGCACCATTGGTATAGGCCTCTTGGATTAAGGCAATCAATGCTATGCGCTCAGGCAAGGGGGTTAGCTCTCCTCGCTGTCGTCCCCCCAGAGCGCATTGAGCTTTTTTCTGAGCACCAGTAACGCAGCAGCTTCAGCCAGCCGGTGTTTTTCAAGATAGTTGTCACTCTTTGTTTAAATATTAAGCTGCATTTATTACGCCTTCTTCTGGTGCCTTATCTGGGTTGAGTGTTACAGCGCCAACCGCTTCACAATTTCTGATCTCTGTAGACCAACGCATCGGTTTTCTTTCCTTCGCCGCCTCAAGCACTTTCTTGCGCTTCGCTAAAATAGCGCCATCTTGCAGTGCATGACGTTGCCCTGGTGAGACAAAATTTAGCTGGCTGTGTTTATGCTCATCGTTGTACCAGGTTACAAACTTTTCCACCCATTCTCTTGCTGTTGCTAAGCAGCTAAAACCTGATGCCGGCCACTGTGGGCGGTATTTCAACGTTTTAAATAACGACTCTGAAAAGGGGTTGTCATTACTCACCCGCGGCCGACTTAATGATGCCGTAATACCAAGCTCTTCCAGCTTGGCTTTCATGGTCAGTGACTTCATCGGCGCCCCATTATCAGAATGCAGCACTAATGGCGTGTTAAAGCATTGCTCGCGTAACAGACAGCGTTGGATTAGCGCAGCGGCATATTCCCCACTTTCTTGCTCATGAACTTCGTAACCCACTATTTTTCTACTGTAAATATCTTCAAACAGGTACAAATAGTAGAACTGGCCTTTGACGATTGAGGCTAAATAAGTGATGTCCCATGACCACACTTGATTCGGCCCATCTGCCCGATAACTCAACGGTTTGCTTCGATTGACCGCAGCCTGAGTGCGGCCACGATGGTTAAGTTGACCATGAGCATTTAACACTCTGTAGAAGCTGGATTCCGAGGCGATATAAATCCCGTTATCTAATAATGTTGGCACAATTTGCGACGGGGGTAAGCTGGCGTACTCCGCTTGATTGCACACACTTAATATCTGTTGTCGCTCATGTTCTTCGAGTTTATTTGCTGGCTCTGGTCGAGCTGCTGTTGGCCTTAAATCAGCTTGCACTTGACCTTCTCGATACCAACGTCGATAGGTACGCTTACTGAGGCCCGTTTCAGCACAAGCCTTATAAAGGCGAGCACCATTGGTATAGGCCTCTTGGATTAAGGCAATCAATGCTATGCGCTCAGGCAAGGGGGTTAGCTCTCCTCGCTGTCGTCCCCCCAGAGCGCATTGAGCTTTTTTCTGAGCACCAGTAACGCAGCAGCTTCAGCCAGCGCTTTCTCCTTATAGCGCAATTCCCGTTGCAGCGATTTGATTTCGGCTTTGTCAGCCTTAGCCTGCTGTTTAATGGTTTTAGTTTGTACTTCTGAGGTTTGAAAACCAGCTAAACAATCCTGTTTCCACTGCTGTACTTGCTCGCGGAACAAGCCCTTTTCACGGCAATACTGGTTTATCTCCGCTTCCGACAGCGGCGCTGTTTCAATAATCACGGCAAGTTTTGCTTCAGCCGACCAATCATCGGCTGTTAATGTTTTACCTGGCACGGGGCGACCTTCTTTTCTGGCAATATCTCGCCAATGATACAAGGTTTGCACCGCGATGCCTTCTTCCCGAGCGACCTCTGCGACCGTTAAGTTGTGAGGAGGTAATAATTTTTTAAGGATCGCTTCTTTACGTTCTGGTGAATACCGAGCCATATCGTTCTCTTTTGCCGCACCCTGTCTTTAAACATAATGATTATTTAGGGGTGACAACAATCCTGACACAGGGGGGAGGTCATCAAAGATTTCTTTGTTGTGCTCTATTACATCTCTGATTAAAAGCGTTGTTATCTCTCGTAACGTATAAATTGCACTTTTTCTAGGGTCAGGACTACCTCTAATTATTTTACCGCCACGACTGCTTCCCAGCAGACGATGGAGCGATTTATCATTCAAGTAGCCAAATCGTCTTTCAACTAAGCTCTTACAATCAGGTCGATAAGGGGGAGCAATTTGTAACTCTGTCAGAGGCACTATGAGCTCTTGTGGTTTCAGCCCAATCATTTCTCCGTTATCACAAATCAATCGCTGTGGCAGGTGTGAACATGGCCAATCGTCTTCACTTATCTCAATTCCAAATTGTTGGCAATATTCAATTTTCGATGAGAACGCATTAACTAAAGCCTGTCGCGCAGCTTTCCATGATGCATGGTACAAAGAAACATGAAACCCAACTATCATTCGGCTGGCACGATCAATAATTGAATAAATAGTTGGCCGACCTATGACATGGTTTCTACGCAACTCAGAAACAATATGGACATCAGCTACAGTTGCATCAATCTCAAAACAACTACCTGGTAAAGGTGTTCTATCTGTGATGCTCGCTTCTACCGCTCTTTTATTTCTTAGATAGTCGGTTTCACTTGTCCTAAATTTAACAATCTCATGCTGGTCGAAGATTTTTTTTGACCAATTTATGAATTGCCTATAGCTAGGAACACCTGGAATCGTATCCAAATAATAAGCATCCAAAATCTCAAACTGGTAGCTCTGTCTTAGTAAATTCTTATATGTTTCTTTTAAGTTGAGTCCATTAGGCTTTAGGTAGTATTTTTTTAAAGCCTTTTCGAATAATTCTCGATCCTTTTCTTTGACAATATATGATTGATGGGAACAGAATTGTCCTGTCCGAGAAACAGGTTTAGTTCCGAGGCTATTGTTTACGGCTTCTCTTATTTTACCTTTGCCCCCGCTTAAACTATATGCTGGAAGTAACGAGTTCTTTGTCTGGCCAAGCCTCCAATATAGGTTGAGAAGCCGATAAATCGTCTTATTGTCAGTTCCACACTTTATGGCTTGAATAGAAACCTCTGGGATTTTTCGCTTTGTTGAAAAATCAAAAAGAAGATCTGGATCTTGAACTAGCTCTTTAATCTTTTTATATCTTTCTTCTCTTAAAGATTTATACTTTACAGGGATTATCTCTTCATCGTGTAGCAAGTAAGGACTCAGCTCATAAATTGTTTTTTGGATCTTTTTCTTCTTGAAACGCACACGAAAGTGTTCAATCTGAAGCAAAGCTGGCCTAACAATTTTGGTAGTGTGTTCAAGGTTAAACACAATGAGTGCAGAGATGTTATCTTCTATTCTAAGTACTCTGTAGATCCCGTCTTTAAAGCCTTCTACATCTCTAAACTCCCAAATGCTATTGATTTCAATCTCCACCAGCAACTCTCCTCGCGTCTAAAGAAATGCTATTAATCGTAATAATTGAAGAAGTTTCAAGTAAAGTAGTCAAATCAACAGTGATGAGTCTTTTAGCAATTATCATCCTTAGGATATTTAAAGCACTTACACTATCAATATAAAAAGTGCTCATAAACATATTACAAATATCTGATTTTAGATACTTACCAGGAGAGAGAAGAGATAATGCAGGTTCAACAAACTTTCCAATTTCATATTGGGTACTGGAACGTAGAGGGTCTGTTACCCATGACAAATTTCGACTTAAAATCTCTGTTCCGTCGTTTCCAGTAAATACCTGAAAGGGTACTCCCAGCAGTTCCCACCAAATTCTTTCAATTTCAATTTTCTCAAGAACCCTAGAATCATTTAATTTCTCTTCAGGCTTAACACAAAAAGCAAGATAAGATTTACCAGTACCACATTTTACGGTCGCTAAAATGTCAGTAGTCATGATAAACGGGATGCCGGTTTTCGTAACCGTAGGGTGCTTAACCCCAAGTGTTCTTGCTATCTTCTGGCTTAACTCCAAAGGAAGTAATGGAAACTGTTCTCGAATATCAATAACGTCATCACGGTGTTCAAGTATGTAGAAGAGCTGAGCTTCTTTGGATGAAAGAAAGTGATGAACCCTTCCAGTTTTCAGGCCAAAGATCTCAGCTCTAAAAGCTTCAGGAGCTTTAACATCCTTAGTCGTAAACCAAGGCTTATATGTTCTCCCTTCACCTTGACCCCATTTATTCCTTAAATGACGTTTGTAATCCTCATAAGTTTCAAAGCTTCGAGCCATAATCGCTCCTGCAATCGTGAATACTGAAAGCGTAGGCCTACCAGTGGATTATGGCAAACTTTATTTTACATGAAGGTTGATTAGGGCAATCATTATTTGATATTGGCAATCTTTATTTTACCTACACAACTAAACCGCCCTTCCTGCTGCCACACCAGACGCCCAGGCCCATTGAAAATTAAACCCGCCTAACCAACCGCTGACATCCATCACTTCGCCGATAAAAAACAGGCCGGGGACTTTTATGGCTTCCATGGTTTTGGAAGACAGTTCATGGGTATCCACGCCGCCGAGGGTCACTTCGGCGGTGCGATAGCCTTCAGTGCCATTCATTAAGACTGTCCAGTGGTGCAAATCGTCGACTAACTTGGCGCGCTCTGCATGAACCAGCTGATTTAAGGCTTTGTTGAGTAAAGCTTCATCGAATAACACTTCCACCAGCCGCTTAGGCAACCACTGGCTTAAGGTATTACGCAGACTCTGTTTAGGATGTGCGGCCAGTTGTTGCTCTAAAGCCTGTGCTGCGTCCATATTGGGTAATAGATTGATTTCTATGGTTTCGCCCGCTTTCCAATAGTTGGAAATCTGCAAAATAGCGGGGCCAGATAAGCCTCTGTGAGTAAAGAGCAGGGCTTCACTAAAGGCGGTGCCATCTTTGGCGGTAATGCGGCTCGGTACGGCAATGCCCGACAACGGTTCGAAGCGAATTTTATCTTCGCTGTGCCAAGTAAAAGGCACCAGACCCGCGTGAGTTGGCAACACCTTAAGCCCAAACTGCTCGGCCAATTGATAGCCGTAAGGCGTGGCGCCAAGTTTTGGCATTGATAAACCGCCGGTGGCGATCACTAAGGAGTCGCAACTTAACTCGCCATTTGAGGTGTTTAGCTCAAAGCGGCCTGCCTCGGTTTTGCTCACAGCCAGAATATCGGTGCGAAGTTTAATGCTCACACCCGCCCACTCACATTCGGTCAGCAGCATAGTAACTATCTCTTTGGCCGAGTCATTACAGAACAGCTGGCCATGGTCACGCTCGTGGTATTCAATGCCGTGGCGCTCAACCAGTTCAATAAACTGCTGCGACGGATAACGCGCCAATGCGGATTTGACAAAGTGTGGGTTGCCACAGATAAAGTTGGCGGGTTCGACTTTAAGGTTGGTAAAGTTACAACGGCCGCCACCGCTGATAAGGATTTTACGCCCAGCCTGCTTGGCATTATCGAGTACCAGTACATCACGACCTCGGTAACCCGCTGTTGCAGCACACATTAATCCTGCGGCGCCGGCTCCGATAATAATTACATCATGATGTTTCACACTTATACTCCAGTCGATAAATTAATTTGGCTATTGCCCATCATCCCAAATAGTTCAAAGACTGGGTTACAGTATTGGTCTTTGATATTGGGGTAGATATTCCGCGTTCAGCATCCAGCCTTGATGGATACAGCCAATACAGACTGCTGCCAGTACATTAAGGCGATGGCGATCGGACATAAAAAAGGGCGCTATTTTAGCACCCTTTATTTTATTCAGCATCATCACGACTCGCGCTTTATTGCGCTGGCGTTTCTGATTTCTTTTCTCTGCTGAGTAGTTCTTTGGCGGCATCCAAGGGCGCTTTGCCTTGGTATAACACTTGGTAGATTTGCTCGGTGATCGGCATTTCGACGCCCATGCGCTTCGCCAGCGTAAACACTTCTTTAGTATTGCGATAACCTTCAACCACTTGGCCGATTTCTGCCTGTGCGGTATCCACATCGCAGCCTTTACCTAAGGCTAAACCAAAGCGGCGGTTACGGGATTGGTTGTCGGTACAAGTCAACACTAGATCGCCTAATCCAGCCATACCCATAAAGGTGGCGGTACTGGCGCCTAAGGCTTCGCCTAAGCGGGTTAACTCGACCAAACCACGGGTAATTAACGCCGTTCTGGCATTAGCACCAAAGCCAATACCGTCTGACATGCCCGCACCAATGGCGATAACGTTCTTCACCGCGCCGCCTAATTGCAGGCCGATAAAGTCGTCGTTAGCATAAACGCGTAAACGTTTAGGGCTGTGCAGCAATTCCACTAGCTCAGCGGTAAATTTGGGACAAGTACCCGCAACCGAAATCGCCGTAGGTAACCCCATAGCTAATTCCTTCGCGAACGTCGGTCCTGACAATACCGCCAGCGGATATTGCTCGCCTAACACATCACGGGCCACATCTTGCAGCAAACGTCCGGTTTCAGGCTCGAGTCCTTTGGTCGCCCATACGATGCGAGCATCTTGGCGTAACAAAGGTTTCGCTTGGGCCAGTACCGAGCCAAACACATGGCTAGGTACCACAACCAGCACATTATTGCTGGCCGCTAAGGCTTTGGCTAAGTCGGCTTCGATATGTAAACACTCGGGGAAGGCAATACCAGGCAAGAAAGCTTGGTTGCATTTGTCCTGAGCGAGCGTTTGCATATGGGCAGGATCGTGCCCCCACAACAAGGTCTTATGACCATTGCTGGCTAGAGAGATGGCAAGGGCGGTGCCATAAGAGCCCGCCCCTAACACCGTGATATCGGCAGAGTTTTTCATGTAATTAAGCGTTAGCTTCTTCGGCTGCTGGTGCAGCTGCTGCGGCTTGACGTTGTTGCACGTATTGTGCGAACAGAGCGTCGAAGTTTACTGGTGCTAAGTTCAGTTGTGGGAAAGTACCACGACCCACTAAGCTACCTACAGCTTCACGCGCATATGGGAATAGGATGTTAGGGCAGTATGCACCTAATGAGTGAGCCAGTTGTGGCTCAGTCAGACCTGCGATTGAGAAGATACCTGCTTGTTGTACTTCACACAGGAATGCAGTTTCGCCAGCGTTTTGTGCAGTCACAGTCAAAGACAGAACCACTTCGTATACGTCATCGGCTAATTTAGCGCTGCGAGTGTCTAAATCTAACTTAACTTCTGGATTCCATTCTTTTTGGAATACAGCTGGGCTGTTAGGTGTTTCGAAAGAAACATCTTTAGTGTAAACACGTTGGATGTTGAATTGTGGGGCTTGTTGTTCGTTGTTTGCTACTTCAGCCATAATTTCCTACCTATCCTATCAATGTTATGCCAACACTTATCTGGTTGGCTTTTTTGTCTATTTAGCTGGGCTTATGCTTTGATGCCTGAATGAGATCTCAGTACCGTCCCAACGTTCCCTTAACGGGGTACTTTTGAAGTCAATCTAAATACTTAATTTAAGCCCTTAGTGACCACAGGATTAGTATGCCAAACAATGATGACGCAACTGCTGCACAATCAATTAACTATGCAGCACAGCGCATAACTGCCGCCGACAACTTATCTTTTGCTTTTTGAAACAGGCATATTCGCTGCCTGCCATTCACCCATACCACCTTTCAAGTTATACAGGTTTTCAAAACCTTGTTTACTTAAAAGCTGAGCCGCTTGAGACGAGGTCATGCCAGCATTGCATACCAGTATAATGGGACTGCCTTTGAACTTTTCAAGGGCTGAAACCTGATTATTTTTGATATCCGCGAGCGTAACGTTAACTGCATCAACAATATGGCCCTTACGGAACTCGTCATTTGAACGCACATCCACGACTTTAGCGTCTTGTCTGTTCACCATAGTGGTGAGTTCTTGATGAGTGACATTTTTGATTTTAGAGAAGCTCGATTTGATCACACTGACCACAAGCATTACAAACAAACCCACCCAAGCCAGACTTAGCATAGTGTGAGCCTTAAAAAATTCGATATATTCTTGCATGGTTACAGCCCGTATAAATGGCGAAAAATTCGATAAGGGCACAGAGTATACCCATTGCCTTGGCAGATTGCAGCTGTTTAGTCACAGTTCTAGAACACAGCTCAGCCCTTGCGCCATCTCGCTTCTCTTGGCGCTCACAGAATCTGCTCAAATAGCGATTCGATGACCTTAATCTAGGTAAAGCGCTTTTTCGTACCCCGCTTACGTAGTAATATTTAACCAATTTCAGATTTCTTTAGCTTCCTTAAACTTTAAAGGTATCACCATGACGACAACTAAACGTCCAATCGCGTTGTTGATCCTCGATGGCTGGGGTTACCGTGAAAATACGCATATGAATGCGATTTATCACGCCAACACACCAGTACTAGACCGTCTCAACGCCCAATATGCCCACGGTTTAATTTCAGGTTCAGGCTTAGATGTAGGCTTGCCCGATGGGCAGATGGGGAACTCTGAAGTAGGCCATATCAACTTAGGTTCTGGCCGAATCGTTTACCAAGAGCTGACTCGTATCAGCAAAGCCATTGCAGATCATGAGTTTGAACAAAACCCAGCCCTTTGCAATGCCGTCGATGCGGCAGTCAAAGCCGGCGGTGCAGTGCACATTATGGGTCTGCTCTCTCCCGGTGGCGTACACAGCCATGAAGAGCATATCGAAGCCATGTGCCGTATGGCAGTGGCGCGCGGTGCCACTAAAGTGTACTTACATGCCTTCTTAGATGGTCGCGATACCCCACCTCGCAGCGCCAAAGGCAGCCTAAGCCACTTTGATGATCTGTTTACTACATTGGGCCATGGCCGTATCGCCTCAATTATTGGCCGTTACTTTGCCATGGACCGTGATAACCGTTGGGACCGTGTGTCTCAGGCTTACGAGCTGATCACTCAAGGCAAGGCGAAGTTCCAATACGATAATGCCGTGACCGCGTTAGAAGCCGCTTACGAGCGTAACGAAAACGATGAATTTGTGTCGTCTTCTGCCATTACCGACAGCGAAGGCAAGGTTGCCAGCTTAAACGATGGCGACGCGCTGATTTTCATGAACTTCCGCGCCGACCGTGCTCGTCAAATCACCCGTAGCTTTATCAATGCCGATTTCGATGGTTTTGAACGTGCAGTGACGCCAAAGGTTAACTTTGTAACGCTGACCGAATACGCAGCAGATATCAAAGCACCTATCGCTTATCCTTCTGAAAACCTAGTGAATACCTTAGGTGAAGTGCTGCAAAACCGTGGCCGTACTCAGTTACGTATCTCCGAAACTGAAAAATACGCCCATGTGACCTTCTTCTTCAACGGCGGTAAGGAAGAGCCATTCAACGGTGAAGATCGTATCCTGATCAACTCACCTAAAGTGGCAACCTACGACTTACAACCTGAGATGAGCTCAACCGAGCTGACGGATAAGTTAGTCGCAGCGATTGAATCCGCTCAATACGATGTGATTATCTGTAACTACCCGAACGGTGATATGGTGGGTCATACTGGCAACTTCGATGCGGCGGTTAAAGCCTGCGAAGCTGTCGATGCCTGTATCGGCCGCGTAGTTGACGCACTGGCGAAAGTGGGCGGCGAATGTATTATTACCGCCGACCACGGCAACGCCGAGCAGATGACCGACGAAACCACTGGCCAAGCCCATACGGCGCATACCAGCGAACTCGTGCCCTTTGTGTTTGTTGGCCGTGACGCCACCATAGATGAAGGTGGTAAACTGAGCGATGTCGCCCCAACGATTCTGCACCTGATGGGTGAAACCATTCCCGCAGAGATGACGGGTAAGCCCTTAATCCACGTAAAAGAGTAGTTGTTACCTAGTGAGCACTCGACTCCCCGTTAAAGCCAGCATTATTGCTGGCTTTATGATGTTATCTTTCTCGGTCTACGCTTCTGATTTGGAGAAGCGTCAGTCCGAGTTGAAATCCATCCAAGCGCAGATCAACCAACAACAAAGTGCGCTCAAAAACACCAGTAAACAGCGGGAAAAGTTACTCGCTCTGCTGCGTAGTGACGAAGAGGCGATTGCGGCGGCAGCCAAAAAGGTCAATAGCACCAGAAACAGTTTGGCGCAGATTGATACTAAGCTCGCCGAACTCAAACAACGCCAAGAAGAGTTAGAAACCCTCAAGGTCAGCCAGCAAAAAACGCTATCAAAACAACTCTCGAGCGCCTATCTTGCCGGTAACCACGATTACACTAAGATGATGCTGAATCAGCAGAGTCCCGCCACGATTGAGCGGATGTTGGCCTATTACCAATACCTCAACAAGGCACGCATGAACTCGATTAACGAGTTAAAGAAAACCATCACCGAACTAGATGAAATTAAAGTCTCGCAAACCAGCAAGCAAAAACAATTAACTAAGCTGATGGCCGAGCAACAAGTGCAATCTAAGCGCTTGAACCAAGAACAAGATCAACGCCAGCTCACCCTAAAAGAATTACAGCGCACCCTGAATACCAAGGGCGCCGAACTCGAACAACTGCAAATTGAAGAAGCCAGCTTAAAACGAGTGGTTGAGCAAGCGCTTAAGGCGATGCGTGATAACCCCTCGATGGAAGGCTTCGATAAACAAGGCGGCAAACTCAAGTGGCCGACCAAAGGTCGTGTCAGTGCCAGCTTTGGCAGCCCGAGATCCGGTCAAGTGGTGTGGAAAGGCACTATGCTCTCAGCACCCGAAGGACAAAATATTCGTGCAGTTTCCGGCGGTAAGGTCATTTATGCCGACTGGCTTAAAGGCTTTGGTATGGTGATGGTGATAGACCATGGTAAAGGTTATATGAGCCTCTACGGCCATGCGCAGGCCCTGTTAAAAAGCCCTGGGGATATGGTCAAAACCGGTGAAGCTATTGCTTTAGTCGGACGTTCGGGTGGACAGACAGAGCCTGGCCTATACTTTGAAATAAGGTATAAGGGGCAAGCGGTCGATCCAGCCAAGTACTGCCGTTAATCAGTACTGTCGCTAAGGTGGCCGTCCCCATCATCACAGGGGACGGCTATGAAACAACTAATCCGCAATATCGTCTGCCTTGGACTCGGCCTAAGCCTAGGCCTGTCCATTAGCCTCTCCAGCCAAGAGAATGCCAAGTCATATCAGAGTGACTTCGACTACCCGCTATTGCAGGATGTATTAGAAACGGTCGAAACCTATTACGTTAAAACCGTTTCCAAAGATGAGCTGGTGCAAGCCGCCATTAAAGGGATTTTTGAGCACTTAGATCCCTATTCCAGCTTTTTAAATCACCAAGAGTTACTCGACTTAAAAGACTCCAATCGCGGCGAATACTTCGGCTTTGGCTTTGAGGTCGCCAGCGATAAAGACCATATCAGCATTATCGCGCCCTTTGCCAATTCCCCCGCCGAACAGGCCGGTATCCAAGCGGGCGATATCATTATCAAGCTGAATGACACCCCAACTACCGAAACCAATCTTGCGGATATCCTCAATCAAATCAAACAACATAGCCTCAGCAATCAAAGTATCCGCCTGACGCTTAAACACCGTAATGATGCCGTGGAATTTGAGGTATCCCTTAAGCCCAGTACAATTACGATTCAATCTGTCGCCAGCAAATTGCTGGATGGTAATATCGGCTACATTAGGCTCAGTAGCTTTCAAGAGAACTCCACCGAAGACATGGTGCGCAGTTTAAGCCAGTGGCAAAACGCGCATCTTACAGGCCTGATTTTAGATTTACGCAATAATCCCGGCGGCTTGCTGGATCAGGCAATCAAGATTGCCGATCTGTTTTTAGCGAAGGGCCGAATCGTCTCAACCTCTGGCCGCTTTTTCGATGCCAACTCCGACTATTACGCCTCACCGCAAACCATGCTGACCAATGTGCCTATGTTAGTACTGATCAATAAAGGCTCTGCCTCCGCCTCCGAAGTCCTCGCAGCCGCCCTGCAGGAAAATGGCCGCGCTAAACTGCTCGGTGAAACGAGCTTTGGCAAAGGCACAGTGCAAAGTCTTATCCCCATACTCAATGACGGCAATGCCATCAAGCTCACCATCGCCCAGTACAACACCCCCAGAGGGGAAAACATTCACGATATCGGCATAGTGCCCGACATTAAAGTTGCAACCGAAACTGGCTCCAATCAAAAGAATATGGCTATAATCGACGCCATCTCAGCACGAACCGATGTTAGCCAAGACAGCCTAGTCACCTCGGCAATCGCTTGGATGCAACATCATGACTAATAAGAAGAAATAGTGCGTCTATTTTACATATTGGCCCTTTGGGCTCTGAGCATTGCGCCAAGCAATGCGGCCCAAATCGCCTTGATCATCGATGATATTGGCTATCGCCACACCGACGAAGCCGTGCTGTCACTCCCAAGCGCAGTCACCTTGTCGGTACTGCCACATACGCCGCTCAGCAATAAATTGGCCAAAGCTGCGCACGCCAAAGGCCACGAGATTATGCTGCACTTACCCATGCAGGCACTCAATGGCAAAGCCTTAGGTGTTGGTGGTTTAACGAATAATATGAGCGAAGCACAGATACGTAGCAGTGTACTTGCCGCCATCGCCAGTGTGCCCTTTGCTAAAGGCGCCAACAATCATATGGGAAGCCTGCTAACGCAGCTCGATGATCCTATGTTGTGGGTGATGGAAACGCTAAAGCAGAAGCAGCTCTACTTTGTCGATAGTATGACAACCAAGTTCACTAAGGCGGGAGATAAGGCAGATTCGCTCGGCGTGCCACTGCTACGACGCCAGCTCTTTCTCGATAATGACGTCAGTGCCGCAGCATTGGAAAAACAGTTTAATTTGATGATAAGTCAGGCTCACTCGCAAGGCAGTTTAGTCGCTATCGCTCATCCTTACCCAGAAACCATTCACTTCTTAAAAACAAACTTAGCGCGCCTAAAGGCGGAAGGGATTGAGCTAGTACCGACGTCAAGCTTGTTGCCCATCGAACTAGCCCATGAGAAAGGCACTAATCCAACTGTAAGACAGAGATAGTCATGTCTGGCAGCAGTGCCAACAACTCATTTCGATTGCTGACAATGTCCTGCAGGCTGTATTGATCGAGTACGTTTAAATACGCCTCAACGGCTTGGGCTAACACGCCCTTCAACTGGCAGGCGGGAGTAAAACGGCAATAGGGTTTGCTGCAATCAATCGGTGCCAGAGAGTTCTCTAACGCACGGATAAGCTGTCCGAGGTTAATCTCGCTCGCTGGTTTCCCTAAACGAAATCCGCCCATTTTACCGCGTATGGTTTCCAGATAACCTAATTTGCCTAAATGATGCACAATCTTCGAGACATGATTTGGCGACAAATCAAATACCTCGGTAATCTCTGCGATCCTGAATAGGGTTGTTCGATCGGGCTGAACCGCCAGATACATCAGCGTGCGAACACCAAAGTCGGTATAGCGTGTTAACTGCATAATTCACCTGTCAGCAATAAACTATTGAGATGTTTGAGTTTCAAGGTTTGTGATCAACCAGAGCGCCTCTTCATTAGAGTGTCCACAGACATCTAAAGAGGCGTCAAAATCACTACAAACCGCGGGACGATCAGGCGAGCCGAAAATCAAACATAAATTATCATCACTGAGCTGCACACAGCGTTCCCCAGCCGCCTTACCATTTGGCATACCTGGGATCCCACTGCTAATAGAAGGTGCAATACAACAAGCACCGCAGCCTAAACGACAATTCATTTTATTACTCGTAAAAGTTGGTAGACATTATAACGTTTAATTGATGTGAAGGCAGAAGCACAGTTCAATACTGCCAAGTGGCGCACAACCGCATTCCCACAAATGAAAAACTAGCCAGCCTCACCATAAAAATGAGCAGTTTATCATAAACAAATCGCTAAGCTCTTTTAATCAAAAACCAAGTAGATAACGACTCGCCAAAAGTAAGCCGTTATCTGTGATATCCCAGTCAACGAATTCGTTGTAAGCGGAAATAGACAAAACGACATAACGAAAAAAGCCTCTGCATTGCTGCAGAGGCTTATCTCTTAATGTTGGCGGAGCGGACGGGACTCGAACCCGCGACCCCCGGCGTGACAGGCCGGTATTCTAACCAACTGAACTACCGCTCCTTTAACTTAACGTTTGCACATTAAGCTAAATTAGGCGCTTGGCGATGACCTACTCTCGCATGGGGAGACCCCACACTACCATCGGCGCGATTGCGTTTCACTTCTGAGTTCGGGATGGGATCAGGTGGGACCACAATGCTATTGTCACCAAGCAAATTTGCTATTTACTTACCCGTCTTATCTCATGCAGGCAGTAAATTAATTCGGAAAGCTGGATTGAGTGCACTTCTTAAGTGTTTCTATTCGTCTAAGTATCACTTAGTAAAACCCATCTGGGTTGTATGGTTAAGCCTCTCGAGTCATTAGTATCAGTTAGCTCAACGCCTCACAACGCTTACACACCTGACCTATCAACGTCCTAGTCTCGAACGGCTCTTTAGTGGACTTATAGTCCAAGGGATGACTCATCTTGGGGCTCGCTTCCCGCTTAGATGCTTTCAGCGGTTATCGATTCCGAACATAGCTACCGGGCAATGCCATTGGCATGACAACCCGAACACCAGCGGTTCGTTCACTCCGGTCCTCTCGTACTAGGAGCAACTCCCCTCAATCATCCAACGCCCACGGCAGATAGGGACCGAACTGTCTCACGACGTTCTGAACCCAGCTCGCGTACCACTTTAAATGGCGAACAGCCATACCCTTGGGACCGACTTCAGCCCCAGGATGTGATGAGCCGACATCGAGGTGCCAAACACCGCCGTCGATATGAACTCTTGGGCGGTATCAGCCTGTTATCCCCGGAGTACCTTTTATCCGTTGAGCGATGGCCCTTCCATTCAGAACCACCGGATCACTATGACCTACTTTCGTACCTGCTCGACGTGTCTGTCTCGCAGTTAAGCTGGCTTATGCCATTGCACTAACCGTACGATGTCCGACCGTACTTAGCCAACCTTCGTGCTCCTCCGTTACTCTTTGGGAGGAGACCGCCCCAGTCAAACTACCCACCAGGCACTGTCCTTAACCCCGATTAGGGGCCCAAGTTAGAACATCAACACTACAAGGGTGGTATTTCAAGGACGACTCCACGAGAACTAGCGTTCCCGCTTCAAAGTCTCCCACCTATCCTACACATGTAGGGTCAATGTTCAGTGCCAAGCTATAGTAAAGGTTCACGGGGTCTTTCCGTCTAGCCGCGGGTATACGGCATCTTCACCGCAATTTCAACTTCACTGAGTCTCGGCTGGAGACAGCGTGGCCATCATTACGCCATTCGTGCAGGTCGGAACTTACCCGACAAGGAATTTCGCTACCTTAGGACCGTTATAGTTACGGCCGCCGTTTACCGGGGCTTCGATCATGAGCTTCTCTTGCGATAACCCAATCAATTAACCTTCCGGCACCGGGCAGGCGTCACACCGTATACGTCATCTTGCGATTTTGCACAGTGCTGTGTTTTTGATAAACAGTTGCAGCCACCTGGTATCTGCGACTGCCGTCAGCTTAGGGAGCAAGTCCCATCACCAACAGCAGCGTACCTTCTCCCGAAGTTACGGTACCATTTTGCCTAGTTCCTTCAGCCGAGTTCTCTCAAGCGCCTTGGTATTCTCTACCCGACCACCTGTGTCGGTTTGGGGTACGATTCCCGCTAACCTGAAGCTTAGAAGATTTTCCTGGAAGCATGGCATCAACTACTTCATCCCCTTGGGGACTCGTCATCAGCTCTCAGTGTTAAGAACGCCCGGATTTGCCTAAGCGTTCCACCTACCACCTTAAACGCGGACTACCAACGCCGCGCTAGCCTAGCCTTCTCCGTCTCTCCATCGCAGTTAGCGGAAGTACAGAAATATTAATCTGTTTCCCATCGACTACGCCTTTCGGCCTCGCCTTAGGGGTCGACTCACCCTGCCCCGATTAACGTTGGACAGGAACCCTTGGTCTTTCGGCGAGGGGGTTTTTCACCCCCTTTATCGTTACTCATGTCAGCATTCGCACTTCTGATACCTCCAGCGTGGGTTACCCCTTCACCTTCAACGGCTTACAGAACGCTCCTCTACCGCGCAACCCTAATGGATTGCACCCGTAGCTTCGGTGGTATGTTTAGCCCCGTTACATCTTCCGCGCAGGCCGACTCGACTAGTGAGCTATTACGCTTTCTTTAAATGATGGCTGCTTCTAAGCCAACATCCTAGCTGTCTAAGCCTTCCCACATCGTTTCCCACTTAACATACACTTTGGGACCTTAGCTGACGGTCTGGGTTGTTTCCCTTTTGACGACGGACGTTAGCACCCGCCGTCTGTCTCCCGGATAGCACTCTTTGGTATTCGGAGTTTGCAAAGGGTTGGTAAGTCGGGATGACCCCCTAGCCTTAACAGTGCTCTACCCCCAAAGGTGTTCGTCCGAGGCGCTACCTAAATAGCTTTCGAGGAGAACCAGATATCTCCCGGTTTGATTGGCCTTTCACCCCCAGCCACAAGTCATCCGCTAATTTTTCAACATTAGTCGGTTCGGTCCTCCAGTTGATGTTACTCAACCTTCAACCTGCCCATGGCTAGATCACCGGGTTTCGGGTCTACGCCTTGCAACTAAACGCGCAGTTAACACTCGGTTTCCCTACGGCTCCGCTATTCGCTTAACCTCGCTACAAAACGTAAGTCGCTGACCCATTATACAAAAGGTACGCAGTCACGGTCTCAAGAACCGCTCCCACTGCTTGTACGTATACGGTTTCAGGTTCTATTTCACTCCCCTCACAGGGGTTCTTTTCGCCTTTCCCTCACGGTACTGGTTCACTATCGGTCAGTCAGGAGTATTTAGCCTTGGAGGATGGTCCCCCCATATTCAAACAGGATATCACGTGTCCCGCCTTACTCGTTTTCATCAAAGGTTAGTTTTCGTGTACGGGGCTATCACCCTGTGCCGCTGGACTTTCCAGACCATTCCACTAACACCCCTCTGACTTAAGGGCTAATCCCCGTTCGCTCGCCGCTACTAGGGGAATCTCGGTTGATTTCTTTTCCTAAGGGTACTTAGATGTTTCAGTTCCCCTCGTTTGCCTCACTACACTATGTATTCATGTAGTGATAACAGCTTATGCTGCTGGGTTCCCCCATTCGGACATCGTTAGCTCAAATGCTTGTTACTAGCTCGCCAACGCTTTTCGCAAGTTACTACGTCCTTCATCGCCTCTGACTGCCAAGGCATCCACCGTATACGCTTAGTCGCTTAACCATACAACCCAAATGAGTTTCACTTGAATTGTTGCGACCAGCTGGTTTTACTTGTCTCATCTTCGACCAAGAAGATGGACTCGCCTTAGACTTGAATATTCAAGACACTTAAAAAGTGTTTTAAGAACTCAATTTTTTTCGTATTAACACAACGACAGATATCATTGTATTAATTACTATCAGCTTTCCAAATTGTTAAAGAACAATGCTTACCGGCTCGCGGTGCATTTCGCTCTCCCTCCTCTTTCGAGAAGTTCAACAAGCCATCTGTGTGAACACTCAACAAACATCGAGTTAGTCGTATAGGTAAGGAGGTGATCCAGCCCCAGGTTCCCCTAGGGCTACCTTGTTACGACTTCACCCCAGTCATGAACCACAAAGTGGTGAGCGCCCTCCCGAAGGTTAAGCTACCCACTTCTTTTGCAGCCCACTCCCATGGTGTGACGGGCGGTGTGTACAAGGCCCGGGAACGTATTCACCGTGGCATTCTGATCCACGATTACTAGCGATTCCGACTTCATGGAGTCGAGTTGCAGACTCCAATCCGGACTACGACGAGCTTTGTGAGATTAGCTCCACCTCGCGGCTTTGCAACCCTCTGTACTCGCCATTGTAGCACGTGTGTAGCCCTACTCGTAAGGGCCATGATGACTTGACGTCGTCCCCACCTTCCTCCGGTTTATCACCGGCAGTCTCCCTAGAGTTCCCACCATTACGTGCTGGCAAATAAGGATAGGGGTTGCGCTCGTTGCGGGACTTAACCCAACATTTCACAACACGAGCTGACGACAGCCATGCAGCACCTGTCTCAGAGTTCCCGAAGGCACTAAGCTATCTCTAGCGAATTCTCTGGATGTCAAGAGTAGGTAAGGTTCTTCGCGTTGCATCGAATTAAACCACATGCTCCACCGCTTGTGCGGGCCCCCGTCAATTCATTTGAGTTTTAACCTTGCGGCCGTACTCCCCAGGCGGTCTACTTAATGCGTTAGCTTGAGAGCCCAGTGTTCAAGACACCAAACTCCGAGTAGACATCGTTTACGGCGTGGACTACCAGGGTATCTAATCCTGTTTGCTCCCCACGCTTTCGTGCCTGAGCGTCAGTCTTTGTCCAGGGGGCCGCCTTCGCCACCGGTATTCCTCCAGATCTCTACGCATTTCACCGCTACACCTGGAATTCTACCCCCCTCTACAAGACTCTAGTTTGCCAGTTCGAAATGCAATTCCCAGGTTGAGCCCGGGGCTTTCACATCTCGCTTAACAAACCGCCTGCGCACGCTTTACGCCCAGTAATTCCGATTAACGCTTGGACCCTCCGTATTACCGCGGCTGCTGGCACGGAGTTAGCCGGTCCTTCTTCTGTAGGTAACGTCACAGCTGCAAGGTATTAACTTACAACCTTTCCTCCCTACTGAAAGTGCTTTACAACCCGAAGGCCTTCTTCACACACGCGGCATGGCTGCATCAGGGTTTCCCCCATTGTGCAATATTCCCCACTGCTGCCTCCCGTAGGAGTCTGGGCCGTGTCTCAGTCCCAGTGTGGCTGATCATCCTCTCAGAACAGCTAGGGATCGTCGCCTTGGTGAGCCATTACCTCACCAACTAGCTAATCCCACCTAGGTTCATCCAATCGCGAGAGGCCCGAAAGTCCCCCTCTTTCCCCCGTAGGGCGTATGCGGTATTAGCAGTCGTTTCCAACTGTTATCCCCCTCGACTGGGCAGATCCCTAGGCATTACTCACCCGTCCGCCGCTCGCCACCTCAGGAGTAAACTCCCTTGTGCTGCCGCTCGACTTGCATGTGTTAGGCCTGCCGCCAGCGTTCAATCTGAGCCATGATCAAACTCTTCAATTAAAAGTTTTGTGAATCCGAAGATTCGACTCAATGAATTCTGAATCGACTTAACTTAATAAGTCGTTGTACATATTGCTATGAACACTCATTCATTGATGTAAATTTTGATTACTCGCCAAACGGCAGAGTAATTTCGATTAACTCAACACCTGTGAGTGCCCACACAGATTTCTTGTTTAGATTGTTAAAGAGCATTTGACCATTCACTTCGCGTTACCGCTCAGCGGGTCAGGGCTGCGTATTCTACGCATTTCCCCTGTCGCGTCAAGGCGTTTTTGCAAACTTCTTGAGGCTTTCGAATCAACTGCACATTTTGCATTCGATTCGCACTGTCACCGCGCTTGCTTTCGCTGTCTGCCGTGTCAGTGGATGCGCATTATAGGCAGCAGAACTTTTTGTGCAACCCCTAAATTGAAGATAATCAGCTTTTTTACGCTGTTCGTTGGATATTTGACCTGACCAGTCAGTTTTTAGCCTTTATAATGCGAAAAACCACTCAATTAGGGACTTTTTTATGTCAGGGCCACTCAGAACTTACCAAGGGATTCATCCACAACTCGGCGATAATGTGTATGTAGACCCAGCTTCGGTACTCGTTGGTGATATCGCTTTAGATACAGACGCCAGTATTTGGCCTATGGTGGCGGCGCGTGGTGACGTAAACCATATTCGTATTGGTAAGCGCTCCAATGTACAGGATGGCAGCATATTGCACGTGACCCGTAAATCCGCCTCTCGTCCAGAGGGTCATCCACTGATCATTGGTGATGATGTGACAATTGGGCATAAGGCGATGTTGCATGGCTGCAAAGTTGGCAATCGTGTATTAGTCGGGATGGGCGCGATTATCCTCGACGGTGCCATATTAGAAGATGATGTGATTTTAGGTGCGGGTTCGTTAGTACCGCCGGGTAAGGTGTTGCAGAGCGGCTACTTATATGTCGGCAGCCCTGCGAAACAGGCGCGACCTTTAACCGAAGCGGAATTGAAGTTTTTACCTGAATCCGCGGATAACTATGTGCGCTTGAAAAACGAATACTTGGCAGAACCTCAGCCAGAGTAGTGTTTCTATTAAATTGGATGGCAGTGTTTACGCTGCCATCTTGTTCATTTTGCTCTTAGCCTAAGTGCACTGCGCCAAACTCATCAAACTCTTCTGCTTCAATTAAGGCTTCTGCCATTTCTTCGGCATCGAATCGCACCGCATCAAATAGCGCTAACATGGCGGCCGCTTCATCGCTATTAGGCTGAGGCGAAAAGTCATTTAACTGCGCCAGCTTCTGCGCGCTGATATAACACTTAATGTTCATGCCCTGCTGCTGGGCAATAAAGCAAATGTGCTTTTGGGTTTCATCCCAATGTTGCAGATCGGGGAATAAAATACTCTGATTCATCTTATCTTCCTCTTGAGCCTCTATTGCGCATCGGCCTGTAGTTTGTCCCTGAGCAATTTAAGCACTCCTGAGGTATCAGGCTCGACGCCACGCCAGAGCGCAAAACTCTTTGCCGCCTGACCGACAAGCATACCCAGTCCATCAATCACTTGCGCTGCGCCCTGTTGCACAGCCCATTGATTAAATGCCGTTGGTTTTGCGCCATACATCATATCGTAGCAAGCCGTTTTGTTGCCGATGATGGACAATGGTAGTGGCGGTAGCTCTCCCGCTAGACTCGCTGAGGTCGAGTTAATCACTAAATCGTACTCCCCCGACAACTCAGGCATCGACATCGCCTGGAGTTTATCGCAGTAGCGCCCTTCTTGTACTTGGCTAAAAATATCCACTAAGGCCTGCGCCTTACTTTGAGTGCGGTTAGTGATGACTAGTTGACCCACTTCAGCCTTAAGCAATGGCAAGATACAGCCGCGCGCCGCGCCACCAGCCCCCACCAAGAGCACCCGCTTATGCTGCAAACTGCCGAGATGGCGAATAAGATCGGCCACCAGCCCCAAACCATCGGTGTTATCACCATAAATAGTGCCATCGGCCAACAAGCTTAGGGTATTGACCGCCCCCGCCAGCGTCGCTTCGGCACTAAGGCTGTCGCAGAGAGCAAAGGCTTGCTCTTTAAAGGGAACTGTCACATTCGCGCCCTTTCCTCCCGCCTGAAAAAATGCTCGTAAACTCGCTTCAAAACCATCGATGGGCGCCAGAATCGCTTCATAACTCAAAGGCTGCTGCGTAAGGGACGCAAACTGTCCATGGATAAAGGGCGATTTACTGTGACCGATCGGATTGCCAAATACGGCATATCGATCAAGCGCTGGCGTAGTTACTGAAGGCATATCTGTCATCTGCGGAATTCTATTGGCTGTGAATGGCTTGCAGTCTAGCGTGCTTTTAGGCGGTAGCACAGCCTAATGGCGAGCCTAAGTTGTTGTACCTGACTTTAGCCTTCAGTTTCACCGTGGCATTCAGGCTATAATGCGCGCATCGATATTGTAGACAGCAATGCAGTTAGACCTATGAACTGGCTTAAAAAGATATTTAGTAAACACACAAGCGTACCGGATGACAGGGATCCGAATCAGTCAAATGCCTATGATTTAATTGGTGGCGACAAAGTGATCCGCGCGATTGCCCATAGTTTCTATCAGAAAATGGCAAGCTCAGAAGAAACGCAAGCCTTATTCGCGATTCACCGTGCGCCGATTGCGGAGTCGGAACAAAAGCTCTATGAATTTTTAAGTGGCTGGCTCGGTGGTCCGCAGTTATATCAGCAAAAGTATGGTCATCCCGCATTGCGCGCTCGGCATATGCCCTTTGCTGTTGATGAGACAATGCGGGATCAATGGCTATTTTGCATGAAGTTTGCCATTGAAGAACATATAAAAAAGCCAGAGCATCGCGCCGCTATTTATGAGGCGATTTCAACTCTGGCTGATCATATGCGTAATCAGTAACGTACTGATTACGCAACTCGTGTTAGCGTGCTTATACCCAATCACGAGGTTTGAGGTAGTTATCGTATAGATCTGCCTCAGGGCTACCCGCCTCTGGCGTATAAGCATATTGCCAGCGTACCAATGGCGGCATTGACATCAAAATAGATTCCGTACGACCACCGGTTTGCAGTCCAAACAAGGTACCTCTGTCGTATACCAGATTGAACTCAACATAACGGCCGCGACGATATAACTGAAACTCACGCTCACGCTCGCCATAAGGCGTCTCTTTACGGCGCTCAACAATCGGCGCATAAGCGGTTAAGAAGCCATTCCCCACTGCCTGCATAAAATCGAAACTCTTATCAAAGCCAGCTTGATTCAAGTCATCGAAAAACAGTCCGCCCACGCCGCGGGTTTCGTTACGATGTGGCAGGAAGAAATACTCATCACACCACTTCTTATATTTAGGATATACGTCGTCGCCAAAGGGCAGACACAGATTTTTAGCGGTTTGATGCCACTCACGCACGTCTTCTTCGAAAGGATAGTAAGGCGTTAAGTCAAAACCACCACCAAACCACCAAACGGGATCCGCACCGTCTTTATGGGCAATAAAGAAACGCACGTTAGCATGGGTAGTTGGAATATAAGGGTTTTTAGGGTGAATCACTAAAGAAACGCCCATGGCCTCAAAACTACGACCCGCCAATTCTGGGCGATGAGCCGTTGCCGATGCGGGCATGGCAGCACCTGTTACATGGGAAAAGTTCACCCCGGCTTGCTCGAATACCGCGCCTTGAGTTAAGACACGACTGGTACCGCCACCGCCTTCGGTGCGTGTCCATGAATCGGCCGCAAAGCTTGCTTGCCCATCCAACTGCTCAAGACCCGCACAAATTCGATTCTGTAGATCGAGTAAAAATGCTTTTACCACTGTCGCATCTGGCACGCTCATCTGCTTTTATCCTTTGCGTTATAAATCAGTTATTGTCCGTTACGTAATATCTTACCGCTGCGGGCATCAATAATGGTGGAGGGTTGACGCTGCTCGCCTAATGCCCCTAACACTAAGGCATCAATCTTACCCTCAAAGGCATTAAGAATTTCATCAGCGCTGAGTGCAGGATCTTCGCCGGCTAAATTGGCGCTAGTCGAAACCAGTGGTTTACCTAATGCTTGGCATAAGGTTCGCACCCCTTCATGGGCGGAGACACGCACGGCGATAGAATCAAACTCACCACATAAATAGCGCGAAACATGCGGTTTAATCGGCATAACAAAGGTAAAGGGGCCTGGCCATTTAGAAAAGGCAAACTCGAGTTGCTCGGCGCTCAACTGTGACTCATCGACATAATCCACTAACTGGGAAAACTCGCTCGCCACTAAGATAAGCCCCTTCTGCCAAGGACGTTGCTTTACCGCGAGTAATTTTTGGATGGCGGTGTCGTTGTCTGGATCGCAGCCCAAACCATAAACGGCTTCAGTGGGATAGGCAATAACGCCGCCGTTAAGCACTATGTCTTTAATTTCAGATGGGTGCAGCTGTAACATCTTAATATCACCTTATGAATTGAATCGATTTCTACAAACACGTTTTGGCTTTTTTAGCGCTTGGCCACCCCATCCGTGGTCGATGGGGGATTATACCCAAGGGTGTTTATACGACCAAATCTTTAGAGCCAGATCACACTAAAGCGCGCGTTTGTATTTACAGCTTTTTTGCGGACATTCTAAACGCATCCCCGCGGCCCCTTTACGCTCGACTAAAATACCAAAGCCACAACTCGGGCAAGTTTCAGCAACGGGGGGATAATTCACGATGAATTTGCATTTGGGATACGCACTGCAGGCATAAAAACTCTTACCAAAACGGCTGGTACGATGCTCAAGCTTGCCAGTTTTGCATTCGGGACATGCCACCTCAGGTTTATCGCTCTCCTGATCTGGCCTTTCTATGTGGGTACAACTGGGATATTGAGTGCAACCGATAAAGATACCAAAACGCCCCGATTTGACCGCCAACTCATGGCCGCACTCGGGACACTTGGAACCTTCAATCACTTGGGTTTCAATCGATTCATGCTGCACTAAGGGACGGGTATATTGGCAGGTGGGATAGTTGTTACAACCAATAAAACTCCCATGTTTGCTATGTTTTACCGACAACTCGCTGCCACACTCTGGGCATAGCTCGAATTCTTTTTCCAGTGCGTGCTCATGGGCACTAAATAGTTGTTCATCGATCTTAGACATAATCATTACCACCAGTCATTGCGTCTAATCCGCAGATAACTCACCACACAGGTATTAACAAGCTTATGGCATCAAAAAAGGAGGGCTAGCCTCCTTTCTCATTATTCATCACATCGCAACGCTTAAGAATGTAGCCGACCTTCTTCAGGCTGCTCAAAAATTAAATCTTCCATTTGCTCATAGGCGGACTCATGGCCGGGCGCATTAAAGAGCACCATCAGAATCACCCACTTGAGATCTTCGAGGATCAAGGCAGGCTCATCGAGCTCCATAACTCTGTCGATTACCATCTCACGGGTTTCGACATTCAGCACTTTCACTTGCTCTAAAAATAGCAGGAATCCACGGCATTCCACGTCCAGCTTTTCCATTTCTTCTTTGGTGTAAATCCGAAATGAATGCTGATCATGATTGCACAGGTAAGGCTTATCCCCTTCCTGCAACTCAGCCAGACGCTCCAACCAAGTTAAGGCTTTCAAAATCTCTGACTGGTGAAAACCAGCACGAGTGAGTTCCTTGGTTAACTCGTCTTCATCCACTAACAGTTCAACTTCACTGTGAACATAGTTTTCAAATAGATACATGAGGATATCAAACATGGCTAGCTCCTCTTTACTCTGACGTAACCACCGGGTACTGCAACAACCCAACCTTGCAACTCAAGTTCAAGCATTTGTTCTAACACCAGATCTATCGTTTTCCCACTATGTTCGACTACAGCATCAATTGTTGTAGTTTCATAACCTACACTAGCTAACAGCGATGAAAATGGCAAATCACAAATCTCACCTTGCTGTATATGGTGGCGAGTGTTGACTTCTTCAAGGTGAAACGCCGTCAAACTTACCAGCTCTTCCACTATATCGGCCGTACTCTCCACAAGTTTTGCCCCATCCCGTAATAAATCATGGCAGCCTTGATGAAAGCCGCCGAGAATCGAGCCCGGAACCGCAAAGACCTCACGCCCCTGCTCCATGGCCAACCTGGCGGTGATGAGCGAACCACTCTTACGGCAAGCTTCAACCACCAGCGTACCTAAAGAAAGACCGCTAATAATGCGGTTTCGTTTCGGGAAATTGCCCGCAAAAGGCCCGATATCCGGCCAAAACTCGCTTATTATACAGCCTTGGTGCTGAATATCCTCATAAAGCTGCTTATGTCGACGCGGATAAATAATATCAATTCCCGTTCCGAGCACCGCAAGCGTTCTTCCTCCATGGTCAACACAGGCTTTATGGGCCGCACCATCTATCCCCATCGCCATGCCACTACAGATACTAAATCCTAGCGCGGACATCTCTCGAGCTAACTGATAAGCAACCTGTAATCCACCGGGAGACGCATTACGGCTCCCCACTATCGCGAGCGATGGGAACAACAGCGCCTCAACACATCCTTTGATAAATAAGACGCTTGGAGGATCGGGTAACTGTTTGAGTAATGGAGGATAGAGGGGATCGGTAAAACAAACGAGGTGGTGTAGTTCAGACTGCTGTTGCCATTCGAGGGCGGCATCGACCCTTTGATAATCAATGACTAAGCTATGGAGTAGATTGTCAGACAAAGGGAGCGAGTGTCTCTCATGCTCCAATCTTTGCCTGAGGTCGTCCACATCCATGTGCGTTAATAATTGTTGTGTCCGAGCGGGTCCTAGCCCAGATACCGCATTAACAATTAACCAATCGACCAAATGTTCAGGGATTATTCACCTCTAAGAGCTAAGGAGTCTGGCGCAATTAATTTATCGTCGACACGTACAGAACGTTCAGTCGAGACAATTAAACCTAAGCTCGCTTTATCAAACACTTTAAAGACTAAGAGCTTGCCATGGTAAATATCGGGCATCTTGATGGCGCGATCTGACGACAGTGACGCCACCACATTGTCATAGGCTGTGCGCTCGGCTGCAGGTACGGGTTGACCATCGTTATTAATCACAATCTCTTCGCCATCGCGGTAAATGGAGAACACTTCACCTGGCTCAACACTATCCTGTGTGCCTTTATCTAGGTACACCACATTGAGCTTACCCGCCTCGCGCATGGTGGATTCAATCGCTAGTACGGTCGCCGGCGTCTTAAGCTCGGCAGGTTTTGGCGTAAAATAGGCCGACATTAAGGCTTCGTCTTCCATAGGCAACGCCCTAAAACCCGCCTTGGTTTCACGGTAGTTGCTGAGGATTTTGACCTTAGACACTTTGCCAGATTCAATCACTTGGCCAGTAGACGCCAGAATCGCTTCTTGTCCTAAGGCTTCACCCGTTTGTTTGTTGAAGAAGTCACGACCGCGTTCATACATACCCAGCTTTTGGTTTAAGGGCAGTTCGCTATCGATATAAATCACATCGCCAACCACATGGTGACGTGAAGGACTCTCACCCGCGAGCACCATAGGTTGCTGTGCAAACCAGTCGGCATCGACCACACGGTTTTGCACCAGATAGTTTTGGATTAACGCTAAATCAACCGCAGGCACCGCATTGCTCTTAGCAATCACGCGTCCCTCAGGGGTTTTGCGAATATGGGGTTTTCCCTCGTTAGCGCCATTACGCACTAATCGGGGTTGACCATCGATAAAGACTAAAGTGAGCTGATCGCCGGGATAAATTAAATGAGGGTTAGCAATCTGGGGGTTAACATCCCATAAACGTGGCCACTTCCAAGGGTCATTTAAAAAGGTGGCCGAGATATCCCAAAGGGTATCGCCCTTCTTTACCACATATGACTCGGGATGCCCTGCTTTCAGCGTGAGAGTATCAGCGGAAACCAACGTGCAATTAAATGTCATTAACGCAAGTAAAATTAGCCGTTTCATGGTGCGGTCCATGTTGTTTAGCTCTTAAATCGAGCTTTTACTGTTATTGATAGGCACTAAAGATTAAAATTAGCCCATTAGCCTCAGTCAGTATAACCAACTGATTGAGATTTGACAGACTTGTTAAGAGTTTAAGTATGGCACTATTAAAAGTTTTACGCTTTCCCGATGAAAGATTGCGAACTCAAGCGACCCCGGTCACAGAGTTTACTACTGAGTTGCAAACGCAAATCGATGATATGTTCGAGACCATGTACCAAGAAAAAGGCATTGGTCTAGCAGCAACCCAGGTTGACTATCATAAACAACTGATCGTGATGGATTTACAAGACGAGGTCGATCGTCCTAAAGTCTTTATCAATCCCGAAATTATTGCCAGTAGCGGTGATTTCTGTAACGAAGAGGGTTGTTTGTCGGTCCCCGGTATCTATGCCAAGGTCGACCGCGCCGAGTTTGTTACCGTCAAAGCACTGGATAGACACGGTAATGAATTCACCGTTAAAGCCGATGAGCTTTTTGCTATTTGTATTCAGCATGAAATGGATCACCTGAAAGGTAAGTTATTTGTCGATTACCTGTCGCCATTGAAGCGCCAACGGATCAAACAGAAACTTGAAAAAGCGGCCAGACAGGACGCCAAATAAGCATTAGGATCAGATTTGAAACCACTCAATATCATCTTCGCCGGAACACCGGATTTTGCCGCTCGCCATTTACAGGCGCTGATTAACTCACATCACAATGTGATTGCCGTCTACACTCAGCCGGACAGACCCGCAGGGCGCGGTAAAAAACTCACCGCCAGCCCAGTTAAAGAACTCGCAGTCAGCCACGATATTCCGGTTTATCAGCCAGGCTCACTACGTAAAGAACCCGCGCAGCAAGCACTTGCCGCCCTCAATGCCGATATTATGGTAGTGGTCGCCTACGGATTGATTCTGCCAAAAGTGGTGCTCGACACGCCGCGTTTAGGCTGTATCAATGTTCACGGTTCTATTCTGCCACGCTGGCGCGGTGCGGCGCCGATTCAACGCGCGTTGTGGGCAGGCGATAAAGAAACCGGCGTGACTATCATGCAAATGGATGTCGGCCTAGATACCGGCGACATGCTGCTGAAAACCTACTTGCCGATTGAAGATGATGATACTTCCGCCACCCTTTACGAGAAGTTAGCTCTGCAAGGGCCAGACGCGCTACTGCAAGCACTCGAAGGCTTAGCCAACGGCACCCTAACAGCTGAAAAACAAGATGAAGCCTTAGCGAACTACGCCGAAAAACTCAGTAAAGAGGAAGCGAGGCTCGATTGGAGCAAATCTGCGACTCAGTTATGGCAAGAAGTCCGCGCCTTCAATCCTTGGCCTGTGAGCTATTTTGAGCACCAAGGCAATACCATCAAGGTGTGGCAGACCCAAGTCAGCACCACCAGCAGCAATGCCGCCCCCGGCACTATTATCAGCGCCAGTAAAAAAGGCATTGAAGTCGCCACCGGCGATGGTGTGTTAACTCTGCTCAACATGCAATTACCCGGTAAAAAACCGCTCAGCGTAGCCGATATACTCAACGCCCGCGGCGACTGGTTTACCCCAAATACTCGTCTAAATAACGAGGCGCAATAATGATGAACTTGCGTGCACTGGCGGCCAAAGCCATCTTCGAAGTCTTAGAGAAAGGCGTGTCACTTTCAGTTGCCCTGCCGGAACAGCAAAAGCATCTAGCCAGTGGTAAAGATAAAGCTCTGCTCGCAGAGCTCTGCTACGGCGTGATGCGCACCTTGCCGCAGATCGAAAAACGCGTGGCTGAGTGTTTGGCTAAGCCGCTGAAAGGTAAGCAAAGGATCATCCACCAGCTATTAATTGTTGGCTGCTATCAACTTTACTTCACCCGCATTCCAAGCCACGCCGCCATCTCCGAAACCGCCGAGGCCTGCCGTCAGTTAAAATTTGAGGGCATGGTAAAGGTCGTCAATGGCGTGCTGCGTAATATTCAGCGCCAATTAACGCCGCTGAGCACAGAGTCAGAGACCCTAAGCTACAACACGCCGGGCTGGTTAATTAAGCGCTTAAAAGCCGCATATCCCGATAATTGGCAAGAGATAATCCAGCAAAGCCATGAGCGTCCACCCATGTGGTTACGTAACAATCGCCTCTCCCAGAGCCGCGATGCATATCTTGCCGCCCTGAGTGAGCTTGAGATAGAAGCCAGTGCTGGCCTGAGTGATGATGCCATTCTACTTGCCCATCCTAAGGATGTGGCGACATTGCCGCGCTTCCACGAAGGTGCGGCATCGGTGCAAGATGGTGCAGCACAATGGGCCGCGACCTTACTGGCTCCGCAAGCCGACGAACTGGTCCTCGATGCCTGCGCGGCACCGGGCGGCAAAAGCTGCCATTTACTCGAACTTGAACCCAGCATCCAACTGGTCGCCGTCGATTTCGATGCTAAACGTCTCGAGCGCGTGCAACAGAACCTTGACCGTTTGTCATTAAAAGCGGAAGTTATTCATGGCGATGCAGCCAACATCGACTCATGGTGGCAGGGTGAACAGTTTGATCGTATCTTACTCGACGCGCCTTGCTCGGCGACGGGTGTTATCCGCCGTCATCCCGATATCAAGTGGTTACGCAAAAACCATGACATCGAAGAACTGGCCGAGCTGCAAAGACAAATTCTCGATCACTGCTGGAAGTGGCTCAAACCCGGTGGCACACTCCTGTATGCAACTTGCTCTATTTTGCCGCAGGAAAATCGAGACCAAATTAGTGCATTTTTAGCCAGAACCGCAGATGCTAAGCTAGACACTCTTGCCCAGCAGGCTTCAAGCCAAGATATAGGTTGGCAAATCACGCCGGGACAACACAACATGGACGGGTTTTATTACGCCCGTTTATTGAAAGCGACCCATTAGGAAGTAAGCAAGGCCATGAAAATTATCATATTAGGTGCGGGTCAAGTCGGGGGAACCTTGGCCGAAAATTTGGTGGGTGAAAACAACGATATCACCATAGTCGATAGCGACAAATCCAGATTACGCGCCCTGCAGGATAAATATGACCTTCGCGTCGTGGCGGGCCATGGTGCCCACCCCGATGTACTCAAAGAAGCAGGCGCCGAAGATGCCGACATGCTGATTGCTGTGACCAACAGCGATGAATGCAACATGGTCGCCTGCCAAATGGCCTACAGCCTATTTGGTACACCGACTAAAATCGCCCGTATTCGCTCTGAACCTTATCTCGCGATGCGCGATAAATTATTTATCGACAGTGAAACCAAAAATAGCGAGGGACGTCCACGCGGTGGTTTTGTGATCGATGAGCTTATCGCACCTGAACAGTTAGTGACCGCTTACATTCAACGCTTGGTTGAATATCCTGGGGCACTGCAAGTGCTCGAATTTGCCGAAGGCCGCTTAAGTTTGGTTGCGGTTCGCGCCTATTACGGCGGCCCTTTGGTCGGCAACGCCTTGGCCGCACTGCGCGAGCATATGCCGAATATTGATACCCGGGTGGCGGCGATTTTCCGCCAAGGTCGCCCGATCATGCCCCGCGGCACCACGATTATCGAAGCCGATGACGAAGTGTTTTTCGTCGCCGACAGTCGCCATATCCGCGCGGTGATGAGTGAGATGCAAAAGCTGGATAACTCCTATCGCAATATCATGATTGCGGGAGGCGGTAACATCGGTTTAGGCCTAGCTAAACGCCTCGAACGCACCCACTCAGTCAAGCTGATTGAGCATAAGTTTGAACGCGCCGAAACACTCTCAGAACAGCTTGAAAACACCACAGTTTTTTGTGGTGACGCCTCAGATCAAGAATTACTGCTCGAAGAACATATCGACCAAACCGACGTATTTATTGCCGTCACCAACGACGATGAAGCCAACATCATGTCTGCCCTGCTCGCTAAACGCATGGGGGCAAAAAAGGTGATGGTACTGATCCAGCGCGAAGCCTATGTGGATATTGTGCAGGAAGCCAATATCGATATCGCAATTTCACCCCAGCAGGCGACGATTTCAGCCTTACTGACCCACATCCGCCAAGGCGATATCTGTAACGTGTATTCCTTACGCCGTGGCGCCGCCGAAGCGATTGAAGCCATTGCCCATGGCGACTCCAGCACCTCTAAGGTCGTTGGCAAGGCGATTGGCGATATCAAGCTGCCGCCGGGAACCACCATTGGCGCCATAGTACGTAATGAAGAAGTGCTGATGGCCCACGACAAGACAGTGATAGAACAAGGGGATCACGTGATTCTGTTCCTCGTGAACAAAAAGTTTGTCGGCGAAGTCGAGAAACTGTTCCAACCTAGCGCCTTCTTCTTCTAAGTCATCATCTTATGCTGAACTTTAGACCGCTATTGTTTATTTTGGGGCTGTTTCTGTCGATGTTAACAGCCTTTATGTTAGCGCCCCTGCTCCTTGCCGTGTTCAACGGTGAGGAAACCGTGGGCGCTTTCATGCTGTCGGCTTTAGTCACTGGGATTTGCGCCAGCCTCTGCTTGCATAACGGCCAAAGCAAAACCATTAACCTCAATATTCGCGATATGTTTCTGCTCACCAGCCTCACCTGGCTGATCGTGAGCCTGTTTGCTGCCATGCCGTTTACCTTATACCACGGCATTGGCTATACGGACGCCTTCTTCGAGACCATGTCCGGCATTACCACCACAGGTTCAACCGTGCTCTCGGGCTTAGATACTATGGACCACAGTATCTTAATCTGGCGCTCGTTGTTGCAATGGCTCGGCGGTATTGGCTTTATCGTGATGGCGGTAGCAATTCTGCCCTTCTTAAACGTCGGTGGTATGCGGCTGTTCCGCACCGAATCATCGGATTGGAGCGATAAGGCGGTGCCACGCACCCAAAACATGGCTAAGCATCTCTTTTTTATCTATATCTTGCTGACCGTGATGTGCTGTGTTGCCTACCATCTTGCTGGCATGACTTGGTTTCAAGCCATTAACCATGCGATGACCACGCTGTCGACGGGCGGCTATTCGACCTCAGATAACTCGATGGCGGCGTTTTCAAATTCGGCACATTGGGTTGGCGTTGTGTTTATGGCGGCAGGAGGCTTACCCCTACTGATGTTTGTGCAGATGATCCAGCAGCGAGACTTCACCGTCTGGAACGATGCACAAGTCAAAGGCTTCTTGTTTTTCCTTACTTTTGTATCTTGTTTTATTGGCTTCTGGCTGTGGCAAACGAGGGATATCGCCCTTATCGACGCGCTGCGCTTATCCAGCTTTAACGTGGTTTCCGTGGTCACCACCACAGGTTATGGTTTAACCGACTACGGCGCTTGGGGCGCGTTTGCGAATATCGCATTTTTATTCTTAATGTTTGTCGGCAGCTGCTCGGGCTCCACCTCTGGCGGGATTAAAATCTTCCGCTTCCAAATTGCCGGCGCCATTATGCGCGAGCAGTTAAAGCAGCAATGCCATCCCAATGGCATCTTCCGGGAGCGCTATAACAACCGTTTGATTAGTGAAGATATTGTGCGCTCACTGATCACCTTTGTGCTGCTGTTTATGTTTGTGATTGTTGGGCTCTCGGTGATTCTTGTGCTAACGGGGTTAGACCCTATGACCAGCTTTACCGGCGCTATTACCGCAGTTACCAACGTTGGCCCAGGGCTTGGCCCCATCATTGGTCCTGCGGGTAACTTCTCGACGCTGCCCGATTTGGCTAAATGGGCGCTTTCTTTGGGTATGTTGCTCGGCCGCTTAGAGATTTTAACTGTAGCCGTACTGTTCCATCCCAGCTTTTGGAAATACTAATCGTATAAATCAAAAACTAAAAATGCGCTCACAGAGCGCATTTTTATTAGGCGGGTTCAGTAACCTCGGCCAAGGTTAGCAGATGGTCGGCATAGACCTTCACATCTTCCCAGTCGGTATAATCGATCACCGCCTTAGGATCCGTTGGTCCTTTGGTGATTTTCATAATCAACTGGATCATCAGTCTGTCGTACCAGGGCCACGAGGGGTAATCTACTTTACCGGCGATAATCTTCAAATCGGCGGGAGTCCAAGGTGATAACGTTATGAATTTTTGCAGGTATTTGTTGTTCTCAGGGATGCGTTTCTCAGGGTTACGCGCCACCACGTTGACGCAGAAGAAACTGTTTGGCAACGCACTTAAAGCCGGAGCATGTTGCTCTATAAACTGAAATACACTCTTATCGTAGGTGCCATAGAGTACACAAGCCCCTAGCGCCACCAGTTGATAATCGGGCCAGTTAATCTTGGTTGCCGCCGCACTATTAATATCCACCAAGTCCACCTTGGCGCCACGCAGCGAGAGTTGTTGCGCTATCGCATTCGCTATCTTGGCCGTATGGCCACCACGGGTAAAATAAAGCACCAGAATGCGTGTCATGGGGTATTCCCGTTCAGTTAAAGTATGTCACCATTGTGGCAATCATTGGTTAAATAAACCCCTGATAGGATCACAAATCAGCGTTGTCTCATATTCTGAAATGCAAAAATTGAGATCTGAATTGCCGAGCAGTATGATTGCGTATAGAAATATCTTCAATTAGAATTATCTAATCAAAAGCGATAAAGTGAGTACCTTATGCAAAATGATATTGATGTAAATGCAATGGTAACTAATGCGGAAAGTGCGGCTAAATGGCTCAAAGCCATAGCGAATCCTTATCGCTTAATGATTTTGTGCCTATTGCTGGATAAAGAGCTGAGCGTAACCGAGCTGAATGCAACTGTGCCCTTGAGCCAGTCGGCGCTATCACAGCATTTGGCGGTGTTACGAGCCGAAGACTTAGTCGATACCCGTAAGAGCTCGCAGATTGTGTATTACAAGCTTAAGAATGAGCAAGTCACCCAAGTGATTTCGATTCTCCACAGCCGTTACTGCGCCGTATAAATCGCGTCAGGCGGTAACAATAAAGCCCTAGCAGAGACTAGGGCTTTATCATTTTTACAGCTTGCTAAAGTGTGCCCCAAAGGCTTCGACTTTATCCCAGTCGGTAAACTCGAAGGTGCCCTTCAGATCAGTCGGTCCCTTAGTCATCCACATGATGAAACGGATCATAGTACGGTCGAATAAACCGTATTTAGGGTAATCAATTTTGCCCGCAAACACCGCCAATTGCTGTGGCTGCCACAGGGATAATTTGAGGAACTTTTGCATGTAAGGATTGGTTTCTGGCGTGTTCTTTAATGGCTTGCGCGCCACCACATTCACGGTAAAGAAGCCGTTGATTTTACTGTCCAGCACCGCATGATTGCGATTCACAAACTGGTAGAGATCGGGCCTATGTTTGCCATAACGAATGCTCGCACCAATCAACACTTTATCGAAATCAGCAAGGCTTAAGGCTTCGGCTTGTTCTAGGGTCACTAAAGACACCTGCTCACCCGCTTGTTCGGCAAGCGTTTTGATTTTGCGGCAGATTTCCAGTGTTTGGCCATCAATTGTCGAATAGATGATTAGTGTCTGCATGTTAATCCCTCCAGAAAGTTGGCGTGAACAAAATCAGCAAGGTAAAGACTTCGAGGCGACCAAATAACATGGCTACCACCAGCACCCATTTAGCACCATCACCAATACTGGCGTAGTTACTCGCAACTTCCCCAAGACCCGGACCGAGGTTATTTAAGCAGGCTGCCGTAGCACTAAAGGCGGTAATATCATCCAGCCCCATAGCCATCAGCGCTAACATACACAGCACGAAGACTAAGGCGTAGGCGGAGAAAAATCCCCACACGGCATCGACAACTCGGTCAGGTAATGCCTTGGAGCCGATACGAATCGAGAACATAGCCTTAGGGTGAACGAGGCGTTTAAGCTCGCGTGAACCTTGCAACAGCAGCAGGATAACCCGGATCACCTTAATCCCGCCCGCAGTTGAACCACCACAACCACCGATAAAGCTTGAGAAGATCAACAGAATCGGCAGGAACAGCGGCCACATATGGAAGCTTTCGGTACCAAAGCCAGCGGTTGTCGCCACCGAAACCGCTTGGAATAAGGCGTGATCTAAGGTTTCCTCTGGCGAATCATAAATCCCTGAGTGATAAAGGGTTAAGAAACAAATCGCCGTCAGCACCAACTGAATCGCCACCAGCATCTTGAACTCGGTATCTCGAAAATAGACTCTAAAATTGATCCCGCGACGCGAAAATGCCGCAAAGTGCACGCTAAAGTTCACCGCCGAGACAATCAAAAAGAACACGCAAATCAGGTTGATCACTGAGCTGTCGAAGTATCCCATACTGGCATCGTGGGTCGAAAAGCCCCCGATAGCGATGGTCGAAAACGAGTGACACACGGCATCGAAAACGCTCATTCCCGCCAGCCAATAAGCGCCAGCACAGGCAATGGTTAGCAATAGATAGATGTACCATAACGCCTTGGCCGTTTCGGCAATCCTCGGCGTCATCTTACTGTCCTTCACAGGGCCAGGAATCTCGGCGCGATACAGCTGCATGCCCCCAACGCCCAGCACAGGCAGAATCGCCACGGCTAAAACGATGATCCCCATACCGCCGAGCCATTGCAGCATATGTCGATAAAACAGAATGGCCTTAGGCAAGGAGTCCAGTCCGACAATAACTGTGGCTCCCGTGGTGGTCAGTGCGGAAAATGATTCGAAAAAACTGTCGGTCCAGCTGAGATCGGGCTGGCTTGAGAAGATAAAAGGTAAAGCACCGATGGAGCCAAGAACGGTCCAGAACAGGACCACAATCAGAAACCCCTCACGGGTTCGCAATTCCTCTTTGCAGCGACGATTAGGATACCAGAGCCAAAAACCGATAAATAAGCTGACAAAAAATGCCTGAATAAACGCAGTACCACCGCCATCGTTATACCAAATGGCGATTAAGGCTGGCGGCAGCATAGTGATGGAGAACAGGCCGATAAGTAGACCTATGATTCTTATTATGGTTTTGTATTGCATTCCGCGTGTTCAATTATTCCATTGGCTGCAAAGGTATTTTCAGCATTTTGCATATTTTGGCATAATTTACGCGGGCATCACAGCTCAAACTCTGCGCGCAGGCTGCCCTGACTCAAAGTTGCCAGCGATTCATTCAATATGCCCTGCTGCTGTTTGCCTATTTCAAAATGGATATCAACGGCTTCGGCAAATTGCTTATCGATGATCACCGCTTCTAA
Source organism: Shewanella sp. GD03713 (assembly GCF_029843705.1). Lineage (NCBI taxonomy): Bacteria > Pseudomonadati > Pseudomonadota > Gammaproteobacteria > Alteromonadales > Shewanellaceae > Shewanella > Shewanella sp. GD03713. Next base: position 25,487 of record NZ_JAOCIW010000001.1, on the reverse strand, counting down.
CTGCTGCAGTAGATGCTCAACATCCCTTAATTGAGTGTAATCACAATGCAGTTTTGCCGGATAACGTAATTGCTTTACTCGCGTCGGCAATTGCCCTAAACCTTGGCGTAATCCCGAGGTATAGGCACGCACTAAACCGCCCACGCCTAACTTAGTACCGCCATAGAAACGCACGACCACGGCACCGACTTCACCGAGATTCGCGCCTTGTAATACTGCGAGCATTGGACGACCAGCGCTGCCCGCAGGCTCACCATCGTCACTCGAACCGATGGCAATGCTGTCGTTAGGCGCTCCTGCGATAAAGGCATAGCAGTAATGACTGGCGCCGGGATAATCTCGCTTTATGTCAGTAAGTACTAACTTCAGTTGTTCTAAACTCGTGCAATGAAATAGAAAAGAGATAAAGCGGCTATGCTTTATCTCTTCTTCTATCTGCACACTTTCACTCGGTATCAGATAACTTTCGAGCACTCGCTCTCCCTAAAATCACGCTAAGCCCAGTTCGCGGGTCATATTTTCGTTTCGATCTTGATGCACAATCACATTATCCTCGATACGAATACCACCGAAAGGTCGCAGCTCATCAACGGTGCGCCAATTGATCTGCTGACCACGGCTATCTTGTTTTAGCTCATTGAGTAAAGTGTCGATAATGTACAAACCTGGCTCCATCGTAAGCACTTGGTTTGGCGCTAAAATGCGGGTGCAACGCAGGAACGGATGGGCTTCTGGTGCAGGAATATGGGTACCACGCTCATCGAAGGAAAAACCTCCCACATCATGTACTTGCAAACCTAACATATGGCCGAGTCCGTGGGGGAAGAAGGCGCTGGTTATGCCTTGATCGACTAAGCCTTGGGCATCGCCCGTGGCTAACTCAAAATCCAACAGCATTTGCGCGACTTTGCCATGGGTCGCCAAGTGTAAATCGGGATAACGCACACCTGGGCGCATCATATCGATCAGTTCGAGCTGCGCCTTGTTCATAGCAGTGATTAATTCATCAAAGCGATTCTTCTCAAACGCATAGGTACGAGTAATATCCGACGCATAGCCAAAATAACTGGCTCCCGCATCGATTAAAAAAGATAAACGCCGCGCCGGATTTTGATGCTCGAGCGCGGTGTAATGCAAAATCGCCGCATTTTGATTTAAGGCAATGATATTACCGTAGGGCACTTCGTTCTCGCCCTGTCCCACAGCAGATAAATACTGCTGCTGAATTTCAAACTCGCTCGCACCGTTATAGAAGGCATTTTTAGCCGCTAAATGCCCTTGCACCGCGATCTGGTTCGCACGGCGCATACATTCGAGTTCATATTCGGTTTTAGTAGTGCGATGGAAATGCAGATAGCTCATCACAGAGTCAGGATTGCGACTGGTGAAACCCAGTACCTCAGCCACATCTAAATGCTCACCCAAATAAGCCCAGTTGGTGATATCGCTAGGCAATAGCTCGGCAACCTTATCGGCCTTAGTGAGTAACTTGATCTCAAAATGCTCGGTCCAGAACATCTCCGGCACGTCCGACACCTTATGCCAAAAATCCACTGGGCGATAAAAAATCAGTTGTGGCTTATCGCGACCATTCACCACTAACCAGCAGTTAGGGTTATCCAACACAGGTAACCAAGCCTTGAAGTGGGGATTGGCTTTAAAAGGATAATTAATGTCGTCCAAAAACATTCGATGTGGCTGACCCGAGTGGATCACTAAACCTGATAATGCTTCTCGCGATACAATTTCAGCGACTCGACGATTAAGCTCGGCGATGTGGGCATGATAGTGATGAGCCAAGTGATCCATGTGTCATATCCTGTAATGAACGATAGTTAATAAAAAAACCGAAAATCTGACTAAGCCATATAGGCTCAGTGTTTTCCTTCGCTAACGCCCTGTGATTTCACAGGTTAGCAAATTCTCGATTTAAGCCTATGCTTTTAATTCTAAAAATAAAATTATCCATTTAGCCAGCGAGCAATACCGCTAAAGTACAAATTCCCACCACGTACTCTTTGGCGTAATCTGGCACTTCTACACTTTGTGCAGTGTATCACAAAGCTGAAAATTCACTCTAGCCGATAAGAAATTAAACAGTCGTTTAAATTGGGTGTTGTAATTTATCGAATTTCGAAGCACACTGGCACACAACTGGTCAAATGATGGCCGAAGCTGCTGTGAGATAGAGAGTCGTACTAACACCAACAGATAATGGTGGGTATCACTTTTAAGCCAAAAGGAAGCAAGCAATGATCTACCAAAGTCCTACAATTCAGGTTGAGTTACTCGAGGATAATATTGCCAAGCTGTGCTTTAACGCACCCGGTTCGGTGAACAAATTCGACAGAGAAACACTCGCCTCACTCGATGCCGCATTAGACAGCATTAAACAACAATCAAACATTCAGGCTTTAGTGCTGACCTCAGGTAAAGATACCTTTATCGTGGGTGCCGACATTACTGAATTTTTAGGCTTATTCGCACAGGATGATGCGGTACTGCTCTCTTGGATTGAACAGGCCAACGCCGTATTCAACAAGCTCGAAGATTTACCTTTCCCAACCGCTTCAGCGATTAAAGGTTTCGCCCTAGGCGGCGGTTGTGAAACTATTCTGGCAACGGATTTCCGTATCGCCGACACCACAGCCAAAATCGGCCTACCTGAAACCAAACTGGGCATTATCCCAGGCTTTGGTGGCACAGTGCGTTTACCTCGTGTGATTGGTGCGGATAACGCCCTTGAGTGGATCACCACGGGTAAAGATCAGCGTCCAGAAGATGCCTTAAAAGTCGGTGCTGTCGATGCCGTTGTTGCGCCAGAGGCTTTAGAAGCCGCCGCCATTCAAATGCTAAAAGATGCAGTAGCAGAAAAGCTTGATTGGCAAGCCCGTCGCCAACGTAAGATGTCACCACTGACCTTACCAAAACTCGAAGCCATGATGTCTTTTACTACCGCTAAAGGCATGGTGTTTGCGGTTGCGGGTAAACACTACCCTGCACCAATGGCGGCAGTCAGCGTTGTTGAACAAGCTGCGACCAAAGGCCGCAGCGACGCACTGCAAATTGAACATCAAGCGTTTATCAAGTTAGCGAAAACCGATGTAGCCAAGGCGTTGATCGGTATCTTCTTGAATGACCAATTAGTCAAAGGCAAAGCTAAAAAAGCAGGCAAACTCGCCAAAGATGTGAAAAGCGCCGCCGTATTAGGTGCTGGCATCATGGGTGGCGGTATCGCTTACCAAAGCGCCAGCAAAGGCACGCCAATAGTAATGAAGGATATCGCTCAACCTGCATTAGATTTAGGTTTAGGCGAAGCCGCTAAACTGTTATCTGCGCAAGTTGCTCGCGGCCGCTCTACCCCAGAAAAAATGGCTAAGGTGCTGAACAACATCACTCCAGCCTTAGACTATGCTCCAGTTAAACATGCTGACGTGGTTGTCGAAGCCGTAGTTGAGCATCCAAAAGTGAAGGCACAAGTACTGGCGGAAGTTGAACAATACGTGAGTGAAGATGCGATTATCGCCTCTAACACGTCAACCATTTCAATCAACCTGCTCGCGAAAAGCATGAAGAAGCCTGAGCGTTTCTGCGGTATGCACTTCTTTAACCCTGTGCACAAAATGCCATTGGTTGAAGTTATTCGTGGCGAGCACAGCTCAGAAGAAACCATCGCATCTGTTGTTGCCTACGCCAGCAAAATGGGTAAAACCCCAATCGTTGTTAACGATTGCCCGGGTTTCTTCGTTAACCGCGTACTCTTCCCTTACTTTGCAGGCTTTAACGGCCTGCTCGCCGAAGGTGGCGACTTTGCCGCTATCGATAAAGTGATGGAAAAACAATTCGGCTGGCCAATGGGCCCAGCTTACCTGCTAGACGTTGTCGGCCTAGACACGGGTCACCACGCGCAAGCGGTAATGGCCGAAGGCTTCCCCGATCGTATGGGCAAATCTGGCAATGACGCGATTGACGTGATGTTTGAGAACAAGCGTCTCGGTCAGAAGAATGGTAAAGGTTTCTACGCTTACTCTGTAGATAGCCGTGGTAAACCAAAGAAAGATGTCGACCCAACCAGCTACGAGCTGCTGAAGGCCGCCTTTGGTGAGCAAAAAGCATTCGATGCGGATGAAATCATCGCCCGCACTATGATCCCAATGATTATCGAAACCGTTCGCTGTTTAGAAGAAGGCATTGTGGCATCACCTGCCGAAGCAGATATGGGCTTGGTCTATGGTTTAGGTTTCCCTCCATTCCGTGGTGGTGTATTCCGTTACTTAGATACTATGGGCGTAGCGAACTTTGTCGCCTTAGCTGACAAATACGCTCACTTAGGTGGTTTGTATCAAGTCACCGACGCCATGCGCGCCCTTGCAGCCAACAACGGTAGCTACTACCAAGCCTAATTAGCGGGAAAGGAATTTAATTATGAAACAAGCTGTTATCGTAGATTGCATTCGTACTCCTATGGGCCGTTCTAAGGCTGGGGTGTTTCGTAATGTACGTGCAGAAACACTCTCTGCCGAATTAATGAAAGGTCTATTACTGCGTAACCCGCAATTAGATCCCAATACTATTGAAGATGTGATTTGGGGCTGCGTGCAGCAAACCCTAGAGCAAGGCTTCAACATTGCCCGTAACGCATCATTGCTGGCAGGTATCCCGAAGACGGCTGGCGCTGTGACAGTCAACCGCTTATGTGGTTCTTCGATGGAAGCCATTCATCAAGCCGCTCGTGCAATCATGACTGGCATGGGCGACACCTTTATCATCGGTGGTGTTGAACACATGGGCCACGTGCCAATGAACCACGGTGTGGACTTCCACCCAGGTTTAGCCAATAACGTCGCTAAAGCGTCTGGCATGATGGGTTTAACCGCTGAGATGTTGGGTAAGCTTCACGGTATTACCCGTGAGCAGCAAGATGCCTTTGCAGTGCGTTCACACCAACGCGCTCACGCAGCGACAGTTGAAGGCCGCTTTGCCAAGGAAATCTATGGCATCGAAGGCCATGATGCTAACGGCGCGCTAATTAAAGTGCTGCACGACGAAGTGATTCGTCCAGAAACCTCAATGGAATCATTAGCGGCGCTGCGCCCAGTATTCGACCCAGCAAACGGTACAGTAACAGCTGGTACCTCTTCAGCATTATCTGACGGCGCTTCGGCTATGTTAGTCATGGAAGAATCTAAAGCGCGCGCTTTAGGTCTACCAATCCGTGCCCGTATCCGCTCAATGGCGGTTGCAGGTTGTGACGCGGCAATCATGGGTTACGGTCCAGTACCTGCTACTCAAAAAGCTCTGGCTCGCGCAGGCATCACTGTTAATGATTTAGATGTTATCGAACTGAACGAAGCCTTTGCCGCGCAATCTTTACCCTGCGTGAAAGATTTGGGTCTGCTGGATGTGGTCGATGAGAAGATTAACCTCAATGGTGGCGCTATCGCGCTTGGCCATCCACTGGGTTGCTCTGGTGCGCGTATTTCAACGACGCTGATCAACCTGATGGAACACAAAGATGCGACCTTAGGTTTAGCGACTATGTGTATCGGTTTAGGCCAAGGTATTGCGACCGTTTTCGAACGCGTTTAATCCCTAACCCCCACTCTTTAAAAGCCGGACTCAGTTCCGGCTTTTTTATTGCTCTCTGTCCCGTCCTGAAATACGTTGACATAAAGAGGATTTCTTTATGACAACATTAATTAACTCAAGCCGTAAGCGCACACAACGAGATTACACCTTAGCCTTTAAATTAGGCGTTGTAGAGCGTGTTGAAAAAGGCGAAATGACGTACAAACAAGCCCAAGCCCATTTTGGTATTCAAGGCCGTTCAACGGTACTCGTCTGGCTTAGAAAACATGGTAGACTCGATTGGTCGAAACCTTTTCAGCATCCCCTTATGACTAAGTCAAAAGAAACACCTGCCGAAACGATCAAGCGCCTTGAACGTGAGTTAGCAGAAGAGAAACTGCGTAACCAAATCCTCAATGGCATGGTTGATATCATGGACAATGAATATGGAGCAGGCCTCAGAAAAAAGTACTTATCCGGTACGTCTGGCAAGCAAAAGGCAACGGAGAAATAAACCTCGCTGCCGCATGTCGTGCTGCGGGTATGTCGAGGCAAGGTATTTATCAGGCAGTTGCTCGAATGGAAAGTCGTAGAGCTGAGCTATCGGTTATCAAAGACTGGGTCCAGTACTGGCGTAAATATATGCCAAGGTTAGGGGCCCGTAAGCTCTACACGTTGATAAAATCCAAGCTGGTTGAGCACGATATTAAGCTCGGGCGAGATGGGTTCTTTACCTATTTGAGAAGTGAAGGTTTACTGGTTAAACCGAAGAAAAGCTACACAAAAACCACGTTCAGCAAACACTGGATGAAGAAGCATCCTAATCTGCTGAAAGAGGAGGGACTGCACGATGCAGGGCATGTACTGGTCAGCGATATCACCTATCTTGAGTCAGACCAAGGTGTGCACTACCTGTCACTGATCACCGATGCCAGTTCTCGTAAAATAGTCGGTCATCACGTGAGTAAAGACATGAAAGCCGAGAGTGTGGTGAAAGCGTTAAAAATGGCCATCAAAGATAAGCGCTATATCGGCAACGCGGTGCATCACTCAGACAGAGGCTTACAGTACTGCTCAGCCGTTTATCAGAATGCGCTTCAGGCGAGCCAAATCCAGCCGTCAATGACGGATGGTTATGATTGCTACCAAAATGCATTAGCAGAAAGAGTGAATGGCATACTGAAGCAGGAGTTTTTACTGCACCGATGTAGGACATTTGCGGAGCTGAAGATACTTGTTAGAGAATCGATAGCAATATACAACGATATGAGACCGCATCTGAGTTTGAATATGGACTCCCCTAATCAGGTGCACAATAGAAAAGGCCAGCTACTGGAGCTGGCCTAAAACTGTCAACCTATCTTAGGACGAGACACTCATTTCATCTCGCACTATTAATAATCTTACTCACACCGCCTCATCAATTTGAAAATCGGGTAGTTTTCGACTTAACTTGGTAAATATCCTTAGTGCACTTATCCGCGTTTAACCGTCATAACACGGCGTAACCAAAGGCAAGGATGCTTTTCATCATTTACGCGATGAGGGAGTTATTATGCTGCAAACGGAACAAACGCTTTTTGAACAAATGCGGATCACTGAGCTTGAGATTGATTTTCGCAAATCCTTATTCTCTTTTACCTTGGCGGATGTCAGAGCGCTTCAATCCTTCAAGCCTGTAATTGAAGCGAACATAGATAAAATCGTTGATGACTTCTATGGCCTGCAAACCAGTGTATCTGAAATTGCATTGTTGATTGGCGACTCCGACACACTGGCTCGTTTGCGTACCGCCCAGAGACGCTATGTGCTCGACCTATTTAATGGTGTGTACGATTTAGAATATGTAAACAACCGCCTAAGGATTGGCTTAGTACACAAACGTATCGGCGTCGAACCCAAACTCTACCTCTCTGCCGTTCATACCCTAAAAGAGCTGATTTATGCGGAAATTAATAACTCGGTTAAAGACGCAGCTCAAAATGAACGCATTAGAATCGCCATCGACAAGCTAGTGCTTTTCGATGTTACCTTAGTGTTTGATACTTATATTCGCAGCTTGGTTTCTGAAATTGAGAACGCCAAAGACAAGGCGGAACGTTACGCTCAAAGCATGGAGAGCAAAGTCAAAGAGCGTACTCAACAACTCGAAGAATTATCTCAAACTGATCCATTAACCGGCTTACTAAACGTGCGTCACTTGCAGGAATTTGCCACGCGTATCCTAAGAGCCGCGCAAAGACGTGCCGAACCCGTAAGCGTTATTTATCTAGATGTGGATGACTTTAAACACTTTAATGATAGTCAAGGCCATAGAGCGGGAGATGAAGTACTCAGAGCCGTCGCCCAATCAATAAAGGAAAGTACCCGAGCGGAAGATCATTGTTTTCGCTATGGTGGTGATGAGTTTTGTATCATCATGCCCAACTGCCGTGAGGAACAAGCCAGAGATCATTTTATCGAACGCTTTAACCAGAATATCAAGCGACACCTGAATAACATCTCATTAAGCTTTGGCATCGTGGATACTGGCCCCTACGACTACGATGATGCCAATACCCTAATCCATAAAGCCGATCAAAAAATGTATAGCTACAAACGCGCACGAGCTGCTAAATCACAGTTACCAGCGACGGCGGCCAATGATTTAAAAACCGAGATGAATAACATAGAGACTCTGAACCTCGACGACGCAGAGTCTTGTCCCCTTGAATCAGCTGCACCAATCATAGATAAAATCGCCGAATAATGATGTTGTTCCACGTGGAACATTTCGATGGTTACGAGCAAACACCTGTTTGGCTGGAGCAATTCCAGCCCCATCACAAATTCAGGCCATCAACTTGGTTTATCCAAATCACTGGAGTAACATTAGCCAATTCTGTTTAACCGTTCACTCGAGGTCACATGAACGACGTTTTCTCAACCGCACAACACAAACTGGATGCTCTTGGTTTACGCTGCCCAGAACCGGTAATGATGGTGCGCAAAACGGTAAGACAAATGGCACAAGGTGAAACCCTGCTTATCATCGCAGATGATCCAGCCACCACACGTGATATTCCCAGCTTTTGCGAATTTATGGACCACACACTGATCGCCAGTGAAACCAGCCAAACACCCTATCAATATCTAATTAAAAAGGGACTCTAAGTCTCTGCATCGACATTAGGATAAGGACATCAAACATGCCGAAACTAGTTGCTATCGCCTACAAAACGGTTAAACGCGGGCCAATGAACGAAGTGCTATGCGCGAATGTCACCCAGCACAGCGGCGTCGAAAAAGATGTTTTTGGTCGCCCGGGTAAACGGCAAGTCACGGTACTGTCGCTGCAGCAGTGGCGAATAGCTTGTCAGAGCATAGATGCAAATTTACCTTGGACGACTCGCCGAGCAAACCTATTAATCGATGGATATAGTTTTGGGGCGGCTGATGTGGGCAAGCAGCTGCGCATTGGGGATCTCTGCCTCGAAGTGACTGGTGAAACCGATCCCTGCAAGAAGATGGAACAGGCTCATGCTGGCTTGGAATCCGCGCTTACTCCCGATTGGCGTGGTGGCGTCACCTGCCGTGTCATCAATGACGCCATGATCCATATCGGCGATCCCGTTACATTAGACTAATCACCACTCGTGGAGAGTAAGCCACATTACTCTCCCACAGCTTCCCCCCTCAGCTTCTGCCCCTCGGTCATTAATTGAAACAGTATTTCCGTTTTCCTTACAGGGTATTTGTGCGATAAATTAGCGCAGTATTAACAAAAGTTTATCTAATCCGATAACAGCAAAGCCCTAGAATAACGATAACAGGACATAACATGTTGAAACCTAAGCTGACACCGCTTTATATCGCCCTGATGCTTGGCCTTAGTTCCCATGCCGTACAGGCAACAGACGCCCAAAAAACCAGTTGGGACGTCAATGCACCAGCCAATGCTCCACTAGAAAAAGTGACCATAGATGTAACCGAAGGCACTTGGATGAACATCAGTGTCAGCCCAGATGGTAAACATTTAGTGTTTGATTTGCTTGGCGATATTTATCAAATCCCCGTAACGGGTGGAGAGGCAAAGCCATTAGCTCAAGGCATAGCTTGGCAAATGCAGCCCGTGTACAGCCCTGATGGTAAGCACATTGCCTTCACCTCAGATGCAGATGGTGGCGACAATATTTGGATTATGGACGCCGATGGCAGCAATCCACGCACAGTCACGACGGAAACCTTTCGTTTACTCAACAGTCCCGCGTGGAGCCCTGATTCACAATATTTAGTTGGTCGTAAGCATTTTACCGCCAGTCGAAGCTTAGGCGCCGGTGAAGTCTGGCTCTACCATGTCGCAGGTGGCGAAGGCGTTAAACTGACCGAACGTCCTAACGATGAAAAGGATTTAGGCGAACCTGCCTATTCACCCGATGGCCGCTATATCTATTTCAGTCAGGATGACACTCCGGGGAAAACCTTCCACTATTCCAAAGACTCAGTTAACGGCATCTATAAAATCAAGCGTTACGATACCCAAACGGGTGATATTGAAATCTTGATCGAAGGAACCGGTGGCGCCATTCGCCCAACACCAAGTCCTGACGGCACCAAACTAGCATATATCAAGCGAGATGATTTCCAATCCTCTTTGTATTTACTCGATTTGAAATCCGGCGAAACGACTAAGCTGTACGGCGATTTAGACCGCGATATGCAAGAGACTTGGGCAATCCACGGTGTCTATCCCACCATGGCTTGGACTCGAGATAACAAAGATATTTTTTTCTGGGCTAAAGGCAAAATCAATCGCCTGAATGTGGCCAATAAGACGGTCACCAACATTCCCTTCAGCGTCAAAACCCAGCTAGACGTGCAGCCTTCAGTACGCTTTAAACAAGATATTGATAAGGATGTATTCGACGTAAAAATGCTGCGCATGGCGCAAGTTTCACCGGATGGTAGCAAGGTCGCCTTCGAAGCTTTAGGGAAAATCTGGTTGAAAACACTTCTCGACGGCAAGATGTCACGCTTAACCGAGTTAGGTAACGACATTGAAGAACTCTACCCGCAGTGGTCGCGTGATGGCAAAAATATTGTCTTCACGACTTGGAATGACCAAGACCAAGGCACAGTACAAGTGATCAGTGCAAAAGGTGGCAAAGCGAAACAACTTACCACAGAACCAGGCAAATACGTTGAGCCCACCTTTTCTCCCGATGGTGAACTGGTGGTGTATCGTAAAATCCAAGGTGGACATCTAACACCTCGCACTTGGTCGCAGGAACCGGGCCTGTACAAGGTTGATTTAAAAACCAAACAAAATAAGAAAATCACTGCAGAGGGATATCAAGCACAATTCGGCGCTTCGGCAGACCGCATTTTCTTTATGAACACTGGTGAAAACGACACGCCACAGCTTGCCTCAATTAACCTAGATGGTTTTGATAAGCGCGTTCACTACAGTAGTAAGCATGCAACCGAATTTAGAGTTTCACCCGACGGCGAACAACTGGCCTTTGCCGAACGTTTTAAAGTTTGGGTTACCCCCTTTGCTAAACATGGTGAAACGGTTGAAATCGGCCCTAATGCCAGCAATCTTCCCATCACACAGTTAAGTGTGCGAGCTGGCGAAAGCATCAGCTGGAATAGCAAGAGTAACCAACTCTATTGGACTCTTGGCCCAGAACTGTACCAAGCCGATGTTGATTCTCAGTATATCAAAAAGGACGAGCAAGCTAAGCCAAGCATTATTAACTTAGGCTTTACCGAAAAGGCAGATGTTCCACGTGGAACAATCGCCTTTGTCGGCGGCAAAGTGATCACTATGGAAAATGACCAAGTCATCGATAAGGGTGTAGTGATCGTCAAAGACAATCATATTCTAGCCGTTGGCGATGCAAACACTGCGATTCCAAAGGATGCACAAGTCATCAATATAAGTGGTAAATCCATTATGCCTGGCTTGTTTGATGCGCATACCCATGGTGCCCAGGCCGATGATGAAATCGTGCCACAACAAAACTGGGCACTCTACTCTGGATTATCCTTAGGCGTGACAACTATTCATGATCCGTCAAACGATACCACTGAGATTTTTGCCGCCTCGGAACAGCAAAAGGCTGGTCACATTGTTGGTCCACGGATTTTCTCGACTGGAACAATTCTCTATGGCGCAAATGCTCCCGGATATACCTCACATATCGACTCACTCGATGATGCGAAATTCCATTTAGAGCGACTGAAAAAAGTTGGTGCCTTTAGCGTTAAGAGCTACAACCAACCGCGTCGCAATCAAAGACAGCAGGTTATCGCCGCTGCTCGCGAACTCGAAATGATGGTCGTGCCAGAGGGTGGCAGCTTGCTACAACATAACCTCACCATGGTTGCCGATGGCCATACCACCGTAGAGCACTCATTACCCGTAGCAAATATTTATAACGATATTAAACAATTCTGGAGCCAAACTAAGGTCGGTTACACTCCAACCTTAGTCGTTGCCTACGGCGGCATCTCGGGTGAAAACTATTGGTATGATAAGACCGATGTGTGGGCACATCCGCGCCTGTCGATGTATGTTCCAAGCGACATCTTGCAGGCTCGCTCAATGCGTCGGCCCCACGCCCCAGACAGTCACTACAACCATTTTAATGTTGCGAAAGTAGCAAATGAGTTCAATAAGTTAGGAGTGCATTCCAATATTGGCGCCCACGGTCAGCGTGAAGGGTTAGCCGCACATTGGGAAATGTGGATGTTCGCCCAAGGCGGCATGAGCAATATGGATGTGCTCAAAACAGCGACCATCAACCCAGCCACTACCTTCGGTCTAGAGCATCAACTTGGCTCAATTAAAGCAGGTAAGCTTGCAGACTTAATCGTAATCGATGGCGACCCATTAGCGGATATTCGAGTCACAGATAAAGTCACTTACACCATGATCAATGGTAAGTTGTTTGATGCTGAGTCGATGAACCAGCTCAATGGTAACAAACGACAGCGTAAGCCTTTCTTCTTCGAGAAAATCTAATCTCAACAAGGTGAAATAACAAAAGGCATGTTCCACGTGGAACATGCCTTTTTATTTTGGATGTTAACTCAATTAGATTAGTGACTTATTTGCCACCACAACAAGCATCATAGGCAATGCAATCAACTAGATGATCGTTCACCATTCCCACCGCCTGCATAAAAGCATAACAAATCGTTGGGCCAACAAAGTTAAAGCCGAGCTTTTTTAATGCCTTAGACATTGCCTCTGATTCAGGTGTTTGCGCAGGCACCTGCGACATGGAAGTAAATTGATTCACCAATGGCTTGCCACCAACGAAGCTCCATAGAAATTCAGAAAAATCTTTGCCATCCGCAGTGTAGGCTAAGTAACCTTTTGCATTACGAATAATCGAATGGATCTTAAGGCGATTACGCACAATGCCTGGGTTAGCCATCAACTCCTCGACTTTAGCGTCGTCGAAAGTTGCAATCACAGCCGGCTCAAAATCCGCAAAGGCTTGTTCGTAGTTTTGCTGCTTCTTTAAGATAGTAATCCAAGACAACCCAGCTTGTTGCCCATCTAAACAGAGCTTGGCAAACAACTCCTTCGAATCATAAACTGGGCGCCCCCACACCTTATCGTGGTACTCGCGATACAAGGGATCATCACTGACCCAATTACAGCGGATTTCTTCCATGGCCTATCTACCTTAACGTTTTAACGAAGAAGGTAAAAAATAACCTACATAAGCAGAGATCTACAAGGTATAATCGAAACCATTTTCTATTAAAGCTGACGGCAGTAGACAAGTAGACATGATGACGAAACACGACGTAAAAACATTTCAGGGTTTCATTCTAACCCTGCAGGAATATTGGGCGCAGCAAGGCTGTGCAATCGTTCAACCTCTAGATATGGAAGTCGGTGCGGGTACATTCCACCCACAAACGTTCCTACGCTCTTTAGGGCCTGAGCCAATGAGCAGTGCCTATGTGCAGCCATCGCGCCGCCCTACCGACGGCCGTTACGGTGAAAACCCAAACCGTCTGCAGCACTACTACCAATTCCAAGTCGTGTTAAAACCGTCACCGGATAATATCCAAGAACTCTATTTAGGTTCTCTGCAAGCCCTTGGTATTGATACACAAATCCATGATATCCGTTTTGTGGAAGACAACTGGGAATCACCAACATTAGGCGCATGGGGCCTAGGCTGGGAAGTCTGGTTAAACGGCATGGAAGTGACTCAGTTTACTTACTTCCAACAAGTCGGTGGTCTAGAGTGTAGCCCAGTGACGGGTGAAATCACCTACGGTTTAGAACGTCTCGCCATGTATATCCAAGGTGTGGATAGCGTGTACGACCTAGTATGGACCGATGGCCCCATGGGTCGCATCACCTACGGCGATGTGTTCCACCAAAACGAAGTTGAGCAATCGACCTATAACTTTGAACACGCAGACGTCGACTTTATGTTTGCCCTGTTCGATCAATGCGAAAAGATGTGTCAGCATTTATTGTCGCTTGAAAAACCATTACCTCTACCCGCCTATGAGCAAGTGATGAAAGCCTCTCACGCCTTCAACCTGCTCGATGCACGCCACGCCATTTCAGTGACTGAACGTCAACGTTATATCCTGCGCGTTCGTACCATGGCTAAAGCCGTTGCTGAATCCTATTATCAGGCACGCGAAGCGCTTGGCTTCCCAATGTGTAAGTAGAGGTAACACATGAATTTTGAAAACTTACTCATCGAGTTAGGCACTGAAGAACTGCCGCCAAAGGCGCTGCGAAAACTGGCTGAGTCTTTCTTAGCTAACTTTACCGAAGAATTAACTAAAGCCGATTTAGCTTTTAAATCAGCTGTTTGGTATGCAGCCCCCCGTCGCCTAGCCATTAATGTGACAGAACTGGCGATTGCTCAAGCGGACAAAATCGTTGAAAAACGCGGCCCAGCTGTCAGCTCAGCCTTTGATGCCGAAGGTAAACCAACGAAAGCCGCAGAAGGCTGGGCACGTGGTAACGGTATTACCGTTGACCAAGCTGAGCGTTTGGTGACCGACAAAGGCGAATGGCTGGTTTATAACGCCAAAGTAGAAGGCGTTGAAACTAAGAGCTTAATCGCAGCTATGGCGCAACGTGCGCTGGATAAGTTACCGATTCCTAAGCCAATGCGCTGGGGAAGTAGCAAGACACAATTCATTCGCCCTGTTCACACCGCCACTATGCTGTTAGGCAGCGAGTTAATCGAAGGTGAATTACTCGGCATTAAATCGGCACGCAATGTTCGTGGCCATCGCTTTATGGGTACAGGCTTCGAGCTTGACCATGCAGACAACTACCTGACGCTACTGAAAGAAGAAGGTAAAGTCATCGCCGATTACGAAAGCCGTAAAGCCTTAATCAAAGCCGATGCCGAAAAAGCGGCCGCTAAGATTGGTGGCACCGCCGATATCGAAGATGACCTGCTTGAAGAAGTCACCTCTTTGGTTGAATGGCCAGTCGTATTAACCGCAAGCTTTGAAAAGAAGTTCTTAAACGTACCTTCAGAAGCCTTGGTTTATACGATGAAGGGCGATCAGAAATACTTCCCTGTATTCGATGATGCTGGCAAATTACTGCCAAACTTCATCTTTGTCGCGAATATAGAATCAAAAGATCCGGCACAAATCATTGCGGGTAACGAGAAGGTGGTTCGTCCACGCTTGGCCGATGCCGAGTTCTTCTTCAATACCGACAAAAAGCACACGCTCGAATCACGTTTACCGAGTCTTGAGACCGTCTTGTTCCAACAACAACTCGGTACTTTAAAAGACAAAGTCACTCGTATCTCTGCCCTAGCCGCCTTTATTGCCGAGCAAACTGGCGCTAACGCCGTTGATGCAGCGCGCGCTGGTTTATTGTCTAAAACTGACTTAATGACCAATATGGTGATGGAGTTTACCGATACTCAAGGCACTATGGGCATGCATTACGCCCGCCTAGACGGTGAAACAGAAGCCGTCGCCTTAGCCATGGAAGAGCAATACAAGCCCAAATTCTCTGGCGATACAGTTCCGACTGCAGCAGTATCTTGCGCGGTAGCTTTAGCGGATAAACTCGATACCTTAGTCGGTATCTTCGGTATTGGTCAGGCACCTAAGGGCGCTGCCGACCCATTCGCACTGCGCCGCGCCGCTATCGGTGTGTTACGCATTATCGTTGAGAACAAGTTGCCACTGGACTTAGTGACCCTGATTGCTAAGGCTCAAGAACTCCATGGCACGAACTTAAGCAACGCGAATGCAAGCGATGAAGTGCTTGAGTTCCTAATGGCGCGTTTCCGTGCTTGGTACCAAGATAAAGGTATCGAGGTTGACGTGATCCTCGCCGTATTAGCACGTCGCCCAACTCGCCCTGCTGATTTTGATAGCCGTATCAATGCGGTATCACACTTCAGAAGCTTAGAAGCCTCTAGCGCTCTGGCAGCGGCTAATAAGCGTGTGTCTAACATTCTGGCGAAAGTGGAAGGTGAATTACCCACCGCGATTAACTCAGCTCTGTTAGCCGAAGCAGCAGAACAAGCATTAGCCGCTAAGCTTGCCGAACTGCAGCCTCAACTCGCTCCGCTGTTCGCTAATGCTGATTACCAACAGGCATTAACACTGCTGGCGAGCTTACGTGAGAGTGTTGACCAGTTCTTCGAAGACGTGATGGTTATGGCGGATGACGAAGCATTGAAAAACAACCGCTTAGCACTGCTTAATAACCTACGTGAACAGTTCTTACATGTTGCGGATATTTCTCTGCTTCAGTAAGTCGCACGTTAGTTAGTGCCAATAAAAAACGCGCTTATAGCGCGTTTTTTATTGGCTGCAATATATTAAAACTGCTGAAGTTTTTCGTGCAACGCTTCGAATTGAGCGGGCTCGAGTCCAACCAAGGCTAACAAGTTGCTCAGCATGTCAGCAGGCAATTTACCCGCTTGCTGCAGCATCGAAATCTCACTGATGATATTGGCGCGCCAAACCACAGAGGCAATTCCCTCATGCGGCCGAGTATGGACATGGGCTAATTTATCCAGCTCGGTTTCAAAGGTGCTTGGCAATTGCCAGTGCTTTGCTAGCAAAGCACTTAAGGTGAGTGATTTTGCCGTCATCACTTGTCGGAATAACCAAGAGTTTGGCTGCTCCCCAGGCTCTGCTTGCACAAAGGCATCGAGCAACATTTTAAAGATGGCGAGCTTACCCACATCATGCAGTAATCCTAATAGGAATGCCGTGTCTCTATCTTCTTCACTCAGTTCACTGGTTAAAAAGGCCACCTGCATCGAATGACGCCAAATTTCGGCACCAAAGCGCCGAAAATAAATGGGTTTAATATCGAGCATTTCACGCACTAGGCAGCTCGTCACAAAGCGGCGTAACTGTTCACGGCCGAGCTGCACTAAAGCCTGCTGCAGGCTTGTGACCTCTCTATCTCCACGCTTAAAGGCTGGTGAGTTACACAACTTAAGCACTTCGACGCTCAGTAAGGGATCTTTCTCGATTAACGCCAACAAGTCCTTAGTATCAAACTGTGGCTCAGCTAATTTACGGTCTAATTCTAAAACCTTTGAGGGAAGCTTAAGCACCTTTTCTGCTATCACTTGTGGCGATGCTAAGGCGAGCTCTATTTCAGCCATGACGCGCCGCTCAAGGTTATTGGCAACGCCACCAGCATCTTTGGTTCTAGCCGGAAATAACAGGCTGTAAAACAGTGCCGCGAGGTCAATACTCACCACGGTATCAACGGGTTCTTCTTGGCGTTTAGGGGCTGAAACTTTGTCCAACGATTTACTGAGATCGGTTTGACTAAAGCTTTTAGGTCGCTCCAGTGTTGTCTCTTCGCGGATATTAAAAATTTTATTAAATATGGACTTAATCAAGACGTTCCAACCTATAAGAGCTGAGTTAACTGACCCTGCATAATTATCAGTCCATTGTAGTTCATATACTAGTGGTCGCATCATGTATTACGCGCAGCTTTACTATATGTACCTAGGCTTAAGGCTGCATTATCAAATCAAATGTTTCACGTGAAACCTTATTCCAAGTAGCCTTGATAGGCCCGCGCAATTTGCTTGGCCAACTCCGCATTGATTGGTGAATAAGCTTTAGCGGAAATAACCAGTGCGACGGCGACCACAGGCAAGGCTGGAAGAGTTTCAGAATCGATAATATTCAGCGGTGCCGATACACTGCATTCGGCCATAGCACTAATAGCCAAATCCTTAGCCACTATCGCGTTAAGAGCCGCAGCACTGCTGCTACAGGCTAACAACTGATAATGCCTATCTTGCTTCATCAATCCATCTAACGCCGCGATATGGAATTTACAATCCTTTTGGAATAGCGCTATAGGTAAAGGATCGGCATCACTCAAGCTCGAACCACTCGCGCTTACCCAAACGCCTTTCGAGGTTTGTAATAAGTAGCCTTCATCGGACTCGGGCAAACGAGTCACTATCGCCGCATCAAGCTGCCCAGAATCCAGCATGATCCGCAGCTTTTGGCTCGAGGCGCAGGTAATTTGAAGATCGAGTTGCTTAATGTGACCATGTAACAACGCCACTATCCGCGGCAACACGGATTCGGCATAGTCATCTGGACAGCCTAAATGCAATTGCGTACCGACTTGGGTCTGCTTAATGGTTGTGACAGTCTCATCATGCAATTGCAGTAATTGCTTAGCGTACAAACCAAAACGTTGGCCTTCTGTAGATAAGACTAAGTTTCGCCCCTCTTTTACAAAGAGCGTTTTTCCCAACTCTTGCTCTAAGCGCTTCATTTGCATACTGACGGCAGATTGAGTCTTATAGGTTTGCATTGCCGCACGGGTAAAACTCCCGGTATCGACAAAAGCCACAAAGCTGCGCAGCGCTTCTATTTCCATAATATTTCCTATCTGATGTCAGTCTATCTATTCATTTTGCTGATAGATGACATCAAATCTATTCGTTAGTCATGCAAAGTACAAGCGCCTATATTGATAAGCACAACCCCAAACAGGAAGGTGAAAATGGAACTCTACATTGGCAATAAAAACTACTCTAGTTGGTCGCTCCGAGCTTGGTTAATGGCAGCAAAATCAGGTATTCAGTTCGATGAAATCCTACTTCAGCTCGATACCGAGAGCTTTTATCAGCGGCTCAAATCTATTTCGCCTACCCTAAAAGTTCCAACACTCATCGATGGAAATATCACGGTTTGGGATTCGTTGTCGATTTGCGAATATATCAACGATACTTATCTTTCAGGCTCAGCCTGGCCGCAAGACCCAAAACAAAAGGCCAAGGCTCGCTCCTTCGCCTGTGAAATGCATTCGGGCTTTCATGCCCTGAGAAATGCCCTGCCGATGAATATCCGTGCCCATCGTTATGTCGAATTAAGCCCTGCCGTGTTGCAGGATATTGCCCGCATCGACAGTATCTGGTCACAGCAAATGGCAGAGTTTGCCACCGCCCAAGGCACTTGGTTATTTGGCAAGTGGTCGATAGCCGATATGATGTTTGCGCCGGTGGTGATGCGCTTCTTCACCTATGAGATTGAAGTCTCCCAAGCGAGTCGAGCCTATATGGAATTTATCGTCAGCCAGCCAGAAATGCAGGCCTGGATACAAGCCGCTAAAGCCGAAACTGAAATAGTAGACGCCGACGAAGCAGGTGTTGATAGATAATTTTCTACCAAACAAAAAGGGAAAGCTAAGCTTTCCCTTTTTTATCAATCGCTAACGATATAGATCGTTAAACGTCTAAGTTAGCCACGTTAAGCGCGTTGGCTTCGATAAAGTCACGGCGTGGTTCAACTTGGTCGCCCATCAAACAAGTAAACAGCTGATCCGCACCAACGGCATCATCAATAGTCACTTGCAGCATGCGGCGAGATTCAGGATCCATCGTGGTTTCCCACAATTGCTCAGGGTTCATCTCACCCAATCCTTTATAGCGTTGGATGTAGAGGCCACGCTTGGCTTCGCCGATGGTCCAATCTAACGCTTCAATGAAGCTACCCACTTCCTTCACACGGTCGCCACGTTGTACATAACCACCTACTTCAATCAGGCCTTCGAGCGCCGCACCTAACTTACCAATGCGTTGGTAGTCAGTTGATTGGAAGAAGTCGTAGCTGAACAAGTAGTGTGTATCGATACCGTGTTTACGGATAGTGATCTTCGGCAGATACACTTTGCGCTCAGGATCGAGTACAGGCTCACCAGAATACAACACACCGCTGTTTTCTAATTCCACCAGCTCATGGATAAAGGCGTCGATCCATTCCTTCATCTTGCCCTCATCCGCCAACATCTCGTTGTTGATCATTGGATGATAAAGCATGCGGTTGGTGATCTGCGTTGGGTAACGTTGCTCTAAACGAGCCACAATCGCTTCCACTTCACGGTATTGAGTCACTAAACGCTCTAATGGCTCACCCGACATGCCTGGCGCACCTTGAGATGGATAAATGCTAGTACCATCTAACGCTTGAGTAGTTAAATACTGAGTCAGTGCCGCTTCGTCTTTGAGATATTGTTCTTGCTTGCCTTTCTTCACTTTAAATAAAGGCGGCTGAGCAATATACACATAACCACGTTCAATCAGCTCAGGCATTTGGCGGAAGAAGAAGGTCAACAGCAAGGTACGAATGTGCGAGCCGTCGACGTCAGCATCCGTCATGATGATGATGTTGTGGTAACGCGTCTTATCCGGGTTGTATTCGTCACGACCAATACCACAGCCAAGCGCGGTAATTAGCGTGGCAACCTCTTGAGAAGAAAGCATTTTATCGAAACGCGCTTTCTCAACGTTTAAGATTTTACCTTTCAGTGGCAGAATCGCTTGGTTCTTACGGTTACGTCCCTGCTTAGCGCTACCGCCAGCAGAGTCCCCTTCCACTATGTAGATTTCAGAAAGACCAGGGTCTTTTTCTTGGCAATCCGCCAGCTTACCTGGCAAACCACCTAAATCGAGTGCGCCTTTACGACGGGTCATTTCACGGGCTTTACGCGCCGCTTCACGGGCACGGGCCGCATCGACAATCTTACCAACGATTAACTTAGCATCGGCAGGGTTTTCCAGCAGATAGTCGTTTAGCTTTTCACCCATGGTTTGTTCAACAGCGGCTTTCACTTCGCTAGACACTAACTTGTCTTTGGTTTGCGAGCTGAACTTAGGATCAGGCACTTTAACTGAAATCACGGCCGTTAAACCTTCGCGGGCGTCATCACCAGTCGCGTTAGTTTTGCCTTTCTTGTTATAGCCTTCGTTTTCCATGTAGTTGTTGAGGTTACGTGTCAACGCACTACGGAAACCCGCTAAGTGAGTACCACCATCACGCTGTGGAATGTTGTTGGTAAAACAGAAAATGCTTTCTTGGTAACCATCGTTCCACTGCATCGCCACTTCAACGGTAATGCCATCTTCACGCTCTTGCATAAAGTGGAATACGTCTTTGTTTACTGGCGTTTTATTACGGTTCAGGTAATCAACGAATGCGCTGATACCGCCTTCGTATTTAAAGAATTCATTCTTATTGTCACGCTCGTCGACTAAGCGGATACCCACGCCTGAGTTGAGGAATGACAGTTCGCGCACGCGCTTGGCCAGAATCTCGAAGTGGAACTCAACATCGCTGAAGGTTTCTTCACTTGGCCAGAAACGGATTTCGGTACCGGTTTTAGTCGCATCGCCGATCACTTTGATTGGCTCGTCAGGTACACCGTGGGTATAAAACTGCTCGTGGACTTTACCTTCGCGGCGAATGGTTAACTGCAGCTTTTTAGACAGCGCGTTAACTACCGACACACCCACGCCGTGCAGGCCACCTGACACTTTATAAGAGTTATCGTCGAACTTACCGCCCGCGTGCAATACCGTCATGATCACCTCGGCGGCAGACACGCCTTCTTCCGGGTGAATAGCCACAGGAATACCACGGCCGTCGTCGCGAACGGAGACAGAACCATCCACATGGATAGTAATAGTGATATCAGTACAATGGCCGGCTAAGGCTTCATCGATAGAGTTATCGACTACTTCGAACACCATATGATGTAGACCCGTACCGTCGTCGGTGTCACCAAT
The DNA here is from genome assembly GCF_029843705.1 of Shewanella sp. GD03713. Lineage (NCBI taxonomy): Bacteria > Pseudomonadati > Pseudomonadota > Gammaproteobacteria > Alteromonadales > Shewanellaceae > Shewanella > Shewanella sp. GD03713. The sequence continues at coordinate 3,846 of NZ_JAOCIW010000001.1, read as the reverse complement.
ATACATCCCAGGTCTCTTACGTACTGCATCAAGGCCCTTAAGGACCTTAATACTCGAAGAATCGTAACTATTCTCTGACATATTATTCTCTCAATGGTTATTCAATTACCGTTACACGTCCCTGTTCCACATGGAACATCCTACTGGGAGGCGTGTGTAACGAATCGACTATTGCTGCAGGCTCAATGGCAGTGACAAACACTTGCGCACCAGTGTCCACTAGCTGCTTAAGCAATAGCTGCCTATGCTGTGCATCCAACTCGGATGGAAGATCATCCACAAGATAAATACTGTGTTTATCTATTTGTTGTTTGAGCAACTTTCCCTGTGCAATACGCAGTGCACAGACTAATAATTTCAATTGACCACGGGACAGGGCATCCTGCGCTGGTAAACTACCTACACGAAGTCTGAGGTCAGCTTTATGGGGACCGCTGACGGTATGACCCGTAGCCAAATCTCTGGGATATTGGGATTCGAGAAGTTGTGCAAAATCCGTTTTGCTATCCCAGCCGCGGGTAAATGAAACCTTAACATCTACCAGCGGTAAAAACTCCCCGATTATACCCTTAAGTAGCTCATTTAACGAGTCTACATAACGGTTTCGTATTTCTGTGACCTGCTCGGTGTAACGGACAAACTCCCTATCCCAATATTGGATTTGATCATAGGAAGAATCATTTCTAAGCAATTGATTTCGTTGCTTTAGAACCCGTCTTACGTTCACCCATGCCGCATAAAACTGTGGGTCAGAATGAAAGGCGCCCCAATCGATAAACTGTCGACGGGATTTGGGACCTTCAAACAGGAGCGAAAAGCTTTCTGGCGTGATCACTTGGATAGGTAAAGTTTCGGCTAAGGTCGATAGCCGTTTCACCTTTTCCCCGTCGATTTTGACTTCGGTTTCGCCACTACGGAAACGTCGCAAGCCGATTTTACTGTCGCCACGGGGTAAATTTAAGGTCGCAAACAGGGTTAACTTATCCTGTTCGTTATTGATCACCCGTTGGGATAAATGACTGCGAAACGAACGCCCCATGCCGAGAAAGTAAATAGCCTCGAGTATGCTGGTTTTGCCGCTGCCGTTTTGACCGTAAATTAGATTAATCCCTTCAGTCGGGCTCAGCTGCGCCAATTGAATATTGCGAAAAGAATCAATATTAAGACGGATAAGACTCATGCGTTACTCATCAAACCGCATCGACGGCTTAGGCCAAGACTCAGAACAGTCATCATACCGCAATTCACATCCATCCGAGTAAATAAGGCAACAAAGGATAAAGGCTTGAAGACATATACGCCGCTAAAAAGCGGCGTATGGCACAAAGTAGGCAATGGAATACTATAAGCGCATCGGCATAACCACATACATGGAATCTTCTTCCAGGTGGTTTTCCAATAAAGCACTCGAGTTACCATCGATTAAGGTTATACGCACATCATCGGACTTAAGGTTGTTTAGCACATCCAATAAGTAACTGACGTTGAAACCAATTTCGAGTGGCTGATTGTTGTAATCCACATCGATGATTTCTTCCGCTTCTTCCTGCTCAGGGTTATTGGCGGTGATTTTCAGTAATCCCGCTTCTAACTGAATGCGTACACCGCGGAACTTCTCATTCGATAGAATAGAAGCACGGGTTAAGGCTTGTTTGAAGTGGTTACGGCTGGCGATAACGATTTTATCACCGCCCTTAGGTAACACACGGCGATAATCGGGAAAACGACCATCGACTAATTTACTGGTAAAGACAGTGGTGCTGGTGGTCGCGCGAATAGCATTATCACCAATGGCAATTGCGATATCTAAATCATCGGCTTCCAACAAACGCGCCATTTCCATCACACCTTTACGGGGCACAATCACTTGCTTTTCAGGTAATTGCGCATCAATAGTTCTGTGACTTAAGGCTAAGCGGTGACCGTCGGTAGCAATAGCGCGCAGCACATTGCCTTCGGTTTCGAGCAATAAACCATTCAGATAGTAACGAACATCTTGGTTCGCCATCGAAAACTGAGTCGCATCAATCAGTGACTTCAGCACGCCTTGCTTAAGGGTAAATTCGATTTCCGCCTGAAAGGCTTCCACATTGGGGTATTCTTCTGCAGGCAGGGTTGCCAGCGAGAAACGGCTACGGCCAGAGCGTAACAACCACTTGTTATCTTGTTGCTCGACCTTAAGCTCGCTTTGCTCGGGTAAGGATTTAACTATGTCTAACAGCTTCTTGGCTGGAACTGTTGTACGACCTTCTTCGATATCACCATGAATGACCGCCTGGCCCACTAACTCAACTTCGAGGTCGGTACCTGTCATTTTGAGTGAGTGCCCACTAACCTCTACAAGGAGATTTGCCAAGATAGGCAAGTTATGGCGTCTTTCTACCGCACCACAAACCAATTGAAGCGGCTTTAATAGGGCATCCCTATCAATTGAAAATTTCATAGTGTCCAAATTCCTTGATTTTAAGAAGATAAGGTTCTAATCAAGTTAGCATAATCTTCTTTAATGTCGTGACTCTCTTCCCGTAGCTGAGCAATCTTACGACAGGCATGTAACACTGTGGTGTGATCTCGACCACCAAAGGCATCACCAATTTCCGGCAAGCTCTGGTTAGTTAATTCTTTGGATAACGCCATGGCCACTTGTCTAGGGCGCGCAACACTGCGCGAACGACGCTTAGACAACATATCAGCCATCTTGATTTTGTAGTATTCAGCTACGGTTTTCTGAATGTTGTCTATAGTGACTAATTTTTCCTGCAGTGCCAAGAGGTCACGCAGGGCTTCACGCACAAAATCAATTGTAATTGGGCGGCCAGTAAAGTTAGCGTTGGCAATAACGCGGTTTAACGCCCCTTCTAATTCGCGAACGTTCGAACGTAAGCGTTTAGCAATAAAGAAGGCAACTTCGTCGGGAAGATTGATGCCGCTCTCCTGAGCTTTACGCATCAAAATCGCCACTCGGGTTTCAAGCTCTGGTGGTTCAATCGCAACCGTTAAGCCCCAACCAAAGCGAGATTTTAATCTGTCCTCTACCCCGTCGATCTCTTTAGGATAACGATCCGATGTCAGGATGATCTGATGATTACCTTCAAGCAGCGCGTTAAAGGTATGGAAAAATTCTTCCTGCGATCTGTCTTTATTGGCGAAGAATTGAATATCGTCGATAAACAGGGCATCGACACTGCGGTAGTAACGTTTGAACTCTTCGATCGCATTGTTTTGTAGCGCTTTCACCATGTCTTGCACAAAACGCTCGGAGTGCATGTACACGACTTTCGCATCAGGATTATTTTTGATGATGCCGTTACCCACTGCATGTAATAAGTGGGTCTTACCTAAACCCGTACCACCATAAAGGAACAGCGGGTTATAGGCACCCCCCGGATTTTCAGCAACCTGGAGTGCGGCCGCTTTACCGAGTTGGTTAGACTTACCCTCAACGAAGTTGTCGAATTGGTAAGTGGGATTGATATTGCTGCGATGATTAGCGTTAGCAACAGGCTCAGTGGTATTAAATGAAGTCCCTACTGAAGCTTTAGTTTGGGGATTAGGCACACGCACAGCCGCAACTGGAGCTGGCTCAGGCTTTTTCGCTGACGGACGGCTACCGATATCGAAGCGTAACTTAGGTGCATCATTACCCATTTGCTCAGTAAAAAACTGATTAATGATATTGATGTACTTATCCCTAACCCAATCGAGCACGAAGCGGTTAGGCGCATAAAGCACCAAAGTATCTCCATCCATTTCGGCTTGTAACGGTCTGATCCACATACTGAACTGCTGAGCAGAAAGCTCGTCTTGCAGTCTTCCGATACATTGTTGCCAAAGTGAAACCGCCAC